>NZ_JABBGK010000009.1 GCF_012927355.1 Rhizobium terricola | reverse complement strand
GTTCGATGGAACGGCGGACGGAGACCCTTGCTCTCCCACGGGCTTGCTGTCCCAAAGGGAATTCGGTCTCCCATCCGCCACCGCAACCGGCATTACATAGCCGAATGCGCCATTTGGGAAGTTACAAAGGGATCTGCGGTAGCCGCTCAACCATGCCACCTGCGCTCAACCACCATGCCACCTGCGTCGAATGCCTGGCGATGGTGCTTCGAGCACAACGGCGGCCGTCCCCTCTCCCCGCAGGCGGGGAGAGGGTCAGGGTGAGGGGCAAACAGGGGAGCGAGGGGCAAAACTTTGGTGCGAGAGATAAGCCGCTGAGCAAAGGGCAGCGCCCGACGCCCCATCCCCTCCAATCAATTTCCGTGATCGACCCATTCGCCAAGCATCTGGAATCGCGACTGTTTCTTGCGTGGAAGCAAATCGTCCGCATCGATTTCTTGCCAAGTGGGGCCGGCGGTGACTTTGGCCTTGACCGCCATGTGCCTCCTGCCGTTGACTGCCGGCGACCTGATGATTGGAGACCGAAATGGCTGTCGATACTTCCGCCCGCACCGCAACCTGGACCTATGTCGACGGAGAGTGGATCTCCGGCAATCCGCCGCTGATCGGGCCGGTGTCCCATGCGATGTGGCTCGGCTCGACGGTGTTCGACGGGGCGCGCTGGTTCGACGGCATCGCGCCTGATCTCGACGCCCATTGCCGCCGCGTCAACCGCTCGGCCGCCAACATGGGCATGAAGGCGACCGTTTCGGACGAGGAAATCGAGCGCCTCGCCTGGGAGGGTGTGAAGAAGTTCGACGGCAAGACCGCGATCTACATCAAGCCGATGTACTGGGCCGAACACGGCCAGGCCGGTTCCGTCGTCGCGCCCGATCCGGAATCGACCCGTTTCGCGCTCTGCCTCTTCGAGGCGCCGATGCACACCGCCAAGCCGCATTCGCTGACGCTCTCGCCCTTCCGTCGCCCGACGCC
The DNA here is from genome assembly GCF_012927355.1 of Rhizobium terricola. Classification (GTDB taxonomy): domain Bacteria; phylum Pseudomonadota; class Alphaproteobacteria; order Rhizobiales; family Rhizobiaceae; genus Allorhizobium; species Allorhizobium terricola. The sequence continues at coordinate 110,560 of NZ_JABBGK010000009.1, read as the reverse complement.
GGAATGCGCGATGACCGATGCCAAGACCGGTAGCCTCTACCCGAATTCCGGCCGCATGATCGTCGAGGCCCGCGCCCGCGGCTTCGACAACGCGCTGGTGCGCGACATGAACGGCAATGTCGTCGAGACGGCGTCGTCCAACGTCTTCATGGTCAAGGACGGCGTCGTCTCCACGCCCGCCGCCAACCGCACCTTCCTTGCCGGCATCACCCGCGCCCGCGTCATCGGGCTCCTGCGCGCGGCCGGCTACGAGGTCCGTGAAGTGACGCTGTCGGTCGAGGATTTCATGGACGCCGACGAGATCTTCACCTCGGGCAACTATTCCAAGGTCGCCCCGGTCAACCGGCTCGACGGTCGCGAACTGCAGGAAGGCCCGGTCGCCCGCAAGGCGCTCGAACTCTACATGGACTGGGCGCGCACCACCCGCGTCGGCTGAGGTTCGTTGCCCCATCTCCCCCCCTTGAGGGGGAGATGTCACGAAGTGACAGAGGGGGGTGACCTCCGATCTCGGCGCCTGCGGAAATACCCCCCTCTGCCCTGTCGGGCATCTCCCCCTCAAGGGGGGAGATCGACACCGTTGCGAGGCGATGAGGGAGCTGAGTGGGCGGCGCTCAATGGGCTTCGCCCGCCTCATCGGCGCCACGCGCCACCTTTTCCCCATGGGGAGAAGAGGGGCCGACACCTGCGGGCGGGACTGCGCTTTCGGCGTCAGGCCTTACGGGCCTGCCGCCGCGGCACCGGCTGCGCTTCGATCTCGTCCATCTCGGTCGAGGGATCCGTCAGTGCGCCATAGTCCCCGATCGGCAAGGGCTTGCCGATCAGGTAGCCCTGGATGTTCTGGCATTGCTCCCGTTCGAGGAAGGAGCGCTGCAGGTCTGTCTCCACGCCCTCGGCCACCACCGGGATGTTGAGCCCGCGACCGAGCCCGATCACCGCCCGCACGATCTCGTCGGCATGATGGTCCTTTGCCAGCCGCGCGATGAACGACTTGTCGATCTTCAGCGTGTCGAAGGGAAAGGCCTGCAGGTAGGAGAGCGACGAATAGCCGGTGCCGAAATCGTCCATGGCGATCTGTACCCCGAGCGCCTTCAATGCCCGCAGCGTATAGAGCGCGCGTGAAAAATCGCGCACCAGCACGCCTTCGGTGACTTCGAGTTCCAGCCGGGTGGGATTGAGCCCTGTCTCGAGCAGGACCCCGTGCACCAGCTGCACGAGATCGCCGTGGCGGAACTGCACGGGCGAGAGGTTGACCGAGAGTTTCAGAGGAGACTGCCAGGTGGTCGCCTCGCGGCAGGCCTCGCGCAGGACCCATTCGCCGATCTCGACGATCAGGCCGCTTTCCTCGGCGACGGGCACGAAGGTCGCCGGCCCGAGCAGGCCGCGGGACGGATGACGCCAGCGGACCAGCGCCTCGAAACCGTAGACGGTGCAGTCCACGGTCGCCTGCGGCTGGTAGTGCAGTTCCAGTTCGCCACGCGCGATCGCGCCCTGCAGGTCGCGCTGCAGGATCCGCTGGTCGTGCATGCGCTTGTCCATGGAGGAATCGAAACTGCGGATCACGCCGCGCCCCTCGGCCTTTGCCCTGTAGAGGGCGGCATCGGAACTGTTGAGGAGTGCCGCACGGTCCTTTCCGTCCTGGGGATAGACGGCAAGCCCGATCGAAAGACCCACCTTGAGCGTGTGCCCGTTGAAATGGATCGGCGCCTTTGCCGCCTCGCTCAGCCGGCGCGCCAAGAGGTTGGCGCTCTCGGGCTGGTTGGCGCCGGAGGAGAGGAAGCAGAATTCGTCGCCGCCGAGGCGCGCCACGATGTCGTCAGGCCCGAGGCACTGCTTGAACCGTTCCGCCATTGCCGAGAGCACGACGTCGCCGGCCGCATGGCCGAACACGTCGTTGATGTCCTTGAACCGGTCGACGTCGACCGTCAGCAGGCTGAGCTTGCGGCGCGTAGCGCGTGCCTCGGCAATTCGGCTGTCGAGCGTGTCGTTGAAGGTGGCGCGGTTCGGAAGTTCGGTCAGCACGTCATGGCTGGCGAGGAAGGACACGCGCTTCTCCGCCTTGACCTGGTCGGTCACGTCGCGCTGGGTGGTGAGGATCAGGTCGCCCTCGAGCAGGCGGTCGTGAATGAAGACCGTGCGTCCGCCGATATCGTTCTGCGCCTCGAAGACGCCGTCGCGCTTCAGCGTCGCCAGCAGGCGTTCAAAGAACACCTGGGGATCGTTCTTCCAGTCCCAGAAGGCGCCGGAACTGATCATCTCGGCGAAGGTGATGTCCTCGCTCCAGCGCTCCTCGACGCGGTAGAAGTCGCGAAAGCTGCGGTTGAGATAGAGCGGGCGCCCGTCCAGCTGGAACAGCCCGACCGCGACCGGCAGGTTCTCCATGGCAAGTTCGAGCGCTTTCACCCGACGGGTGAGGGGATCGGAAAGTGGTGATGTCGCAGTGGTGGCTGTCATCGAATATCGGCCCAGGTTTCAATATGAACATATTCGAAAAAACCTAAACAACCGTTGCGTGAAAGGTTAATCCTGACAATGCGCCGTTAACGGGACGGCAATCTTTCGGACCGCGCCGGTCCGCCGCCACCGTTGGCTCAATGGCGCCGCTCCGTTTCGGCAGCCGAGTTTCTGCCTTCCTTGCCATACCGCGTCGCCATCCCTGCAGGTGCTGCGGCGAAGCGCCTCTTTGAAATAGAGAGGAACCTTCATATATATGAAGAAACGTTTCTTTTGCAGGAGATCTCTGTGGCCAACATCACCGTACTCGGCTCCGGTTTCGGGGCGCTCACCACCGTTCGGGAACTGCGCCGCAGTGGAGTCCGGGATGAAATCACCGTGATTTCGCCGCGCGACGAGCTGCACTACCTGCCGAGCTCGATCTGGTTGCCGGCCGGCCTGCGAAAAGGTCCCGAACTGAAGATCCCGCTCTCCCATTTCTTCGCCGAACATCGCGTGCGCCATGTCAAGGCATCTGTGACGGGCCTTTCCGCCGACGGCCGTGTGGTGAAGACCGAGGCCGGCGAGTTTGCCAACGACCAGCTGGTGATCGCCACCGGCGGCCGCTTCATCCGCAAGCTGCCGGGCATCGAGCATGCGCTGATCCCCTGCGAGGGCGTGGCCGTCGGTGAGGAGATCGCCCGCAGGCTGGACGCCATGAGCGGCGGCACGATCGCCGTCGGTTTCGGGGCCAATCCGAACGAGCCGGGCGCCGTACGCGGCGGGCCGATGTTTGAATTCCTCTTTATCATCGACAGCCTGTTGCGCCGTCAGGGAAGGCGGGAGCGGTTCAAGCTGATCTTCTTCAATCCCTCGACGCGGCCCGGCCAGCGGCTGGGCGACAAGGCGGTCGACGGCCTGCTGGCGGAGATGGCAAGGCGCGGCATCGAAACCCGGCTCGGCCACAAGATGGTCCGCTTCGAGGCCGACAAGGTGGTGACCGAAGGCGGCGAGTTTGCCGCCGATCTCATCCTTTTCATGCCGGGGCTGACCGGCCCCGCCTGGCTTGCCGAGGCCGATCTTCCGCTCTCTCCCGGCGGTATGATCGCGGCCGACGAAAAGTGCCGCGTCAAGGATCGCCCGAACGTCTGGGTGGTCGGCGACAGCGGCAGTTTCCCCGGGCCGGACTGGCTGCCGAAGCAGGCACACCAGGCCGACCTGCAGGCCAAGGCCGCCGCCGAAAATATCGCCGCCGTGCTGAAGGGCGGTGCGCCGACGGTCGACTTCAAGCCCGAACTGATCTGCATCGTCGACATGCTCGACACCGCGATGCTCGTCTATCGCAGCGAGAAGCGCAGCTTCCTCGGGCCGAAGATGAAGATCTTCCACTGGCTGAAGCGCTATTTCGAAGGCCATTACCTGCGCACCTATCGCTGATCCCATGGCTGTCCGGCGGACCTGCTGACCGCGCCGCGCCCCTTTCGTGTGACTGCCTCGGTCGCGGTCGAGAACGCAATTGCGCCTTGATCCGCAGCCCCGGCCTCTCTATCTCTCGACGGACACTTTTCCGATTTCCTGCCTGAAGGAAGGTCCTCTCTTGTCCGTTTTTTCCAATCTGCCGAAGCCTCCCGTCGCCGAGAAGAAGCCCGTGTCCGATACGCGCCACGGCATCACCCGCAGCGACGACTATGCCTGGATGCGGGCCGACAACTGGCAGGCGATGTTCAAGGACCCGAGCCTGCTCGACGCTGCGCTGCGCAGCCATCTTGAGGCGGAAAACGCCTACATGGAAGCGGCCATGGCCGACACGAAGGATCTGCAGAAGACGCTGTTTGCCGAGATGAAGGGCCGCATCAAGGAGGACGACAGTTCCATCCCGATGAAGGACGGCCCCTTCGCCTACGGCACCGCCTTCGTCACCGGCGGCGAGCAGCCGCGTTATTTCCGCATCCCGCGCGACGCCGACCACAAGGACGAGGCGAACCGCAAGCTTCTGCTCGACGGCGACAAGGAAGCCACCGGCAAGGACTATTTCCGTCTCGCCGGCCTCGATCACACCAGCGACCATGCCTTCGGCATCTGGGGTTATGACGACAAGGGCTCGGAATATTTCACGCTGCGCATCCGCAATCTCGAGACCGGCGAGGATCTGGCCGACGTGATCGAGAACACCGGCGGCGGCGGCGCCTGGGCGCCGGACGGCAAGAGCTTCTTCTACACGCTCCAGGACGAGAACCATCGCCCCTCCAAGGTCTTTCATCACATCGTTGGCCAGCCGCAGTCGGAAGACCGGCTGGTCTACGAGGAAAAGGATCCGGGCTTCTTCATGGGAGTCGGCGGCTCGCTGCTCGACGACTTCATCTATCTCGACATCCACGACCACGAGACGTCGGAATACCGCATCCTGTCGACGAATGACCTGTCGGCCGAGCCGAAACTGGTCGCCGAGCGCGAGGAGGGCGTCGAGTATTCGATGACCGAGGGCGGCGACGTCTTCTACATCCTGACCAATGACGGCGACGCCAAGGACTTCAAGATCGTCGAGGCGCCGGTTGCCGCGCCCGGCAAGGAGAACTGGAAGGAAGTGGTTCCCCACACCCCGGGCCTCTTGATCCTCAACCACATGGCCTTTGCCCGTCATCTCGTCTGGCTGCAGCGCCGCAACGGCCTGCCGGAAATCATGATCCGCGACCGCAAGACCGGCGAGGAACATGCGATCGCCTTCGACGAGGAGGCCTACTCGCTGGGCCTGCAGGGGGCCGCCGAATACGACACCGACGTCATCCGTTTCTCCTATTCGTCGATGACGACGCCAAGCCAACTCTTCGACTACGACATGACGACCCGCGAGCGCGTGCTGCTCAAGACCCAGGAAGTGCCGTCGGGTCACAATCCGGACGACTACGTGACCCGCCGCGTGCTGGCCGCCGCCCATGACGGCGAAATCGTGCCGGTGACGCTGCTCTACCGCAAGGACACGCCCCTCGACGGCTCGGCCCCCTGCCTGCTCTACGGCTACGGAGCCTATGGCATCACCATCCCGGCCGGCTTCTCGACGAATGCGCTGTCGCTCGCCGATCGCGGCTTCGTCTATGCGGTCGCCCATATCCGCGGCGGCAAGGACAAGGGCTACGCCTGGTACGAAGACGGCAAGATGGAAAAGAAGGAAAACACCTTCAAGGACTTCATCGCCGCCGCCGATCATCTGGTGAAGGAGCGCTTCACGGCTTACGAAAACATCATCGCCGAGGGCGGTTCCGCCGGCGGCATGCTGATGGGCGCGGTCGCCAACATGGCGCCGGAGAAATTCGCCGGCATCATCGCCGCCGTGCCCTTCGTCGACGTGTTGAACACCATGCTCGACGACACCCTGCCGCTCACCCCGCCGGAATGGGGCGAATGGGGCAATCCGATCGAGTCCGAAGAGGAATACCGCTGGATCGCCGCCTACAGCCCCTACGACAATGTCGGCGCAAAACCCTATCCGCCGATCCTCGCGCTCTCCGGCCTCACCGATCCGCGCGTCACCTACTGGGAGCCGACCAAGTGGATCGCGAGACTGCGTGAAAACGCGCCCGAGGCCGGCCCTTTCCTGCTGAAGACCAACATGTCCGCCGGCCACGGCGGCAAGTCCGGCCGCTTCCAGCGCCTGGAAGAGATCGCCTTCGAATACGCCTTCGCCATCAAGGTGGCGGGGAAGATGTGAGGGGGCGGCCGCCCGTCCGGCAGCGCGCTCTTTCGATTGGTCAGCGACAAACGAAGGAAGTTCGTTAATTTGTTCTTCAACTCTGCGTTGTTATGTTGCGCCGCCGAAGGTCCGAAGCCGTCGTGACCGGGGGTGCAGTTACTCACACACAGCGGGGCTCAGTGCATGAGTGCAAAAGGTGATCGTTTAGCTGCATTCCTATCCTTGGTGGTTCTCATTCTCTTTGGTTTGGGCCTCTTGGTCTTCGCTGTTCCGGAGTTGACTATCATTCTCGCATTCACCGGGTTTGGCCTCCCGGTGGCCTTTCTCATGTGGCTGGCTCCGACTGCTTTCGTACTTCTGTTTCTCTTCTTGTTGTTCTACAGCGTCATCAAGGCCAGATGGTCGATACGACTGGCGAGTGCCTTGGGCCTTTCTCTAGCACTCTTGAGCTTGCCGCCGTTGCTGCTCAACGGTCCGATTGAAAGTCAAGCTGAGTCCTTGGCTAGCGCCGATCATGACGACATCCACTTACCGCTGGGGCGCTCCTCCATAGCCGTGAAAAAGGCCCACAACTATGAACGGGACACGACGCAATGCGATGGTTTTTGCCTGCACGCCTTGCTTTCCGGCGCCGCCGACCGCGTTCTCATTGCACTTTCAAGTCAGCCGGAAAGTCCGCCAACCGGTAGCGAGCAGGCACTCGAATTCAGCATACAGAAGCAGAAAGTGTGCCCAGTTGTTGCATTCAAACCGGGTTGGCACACTCTGGATCTGCCTGCGGAAAATGAGGGCAAAGGTTCGCGCGTGAACGCTGTTGACCTGATTAAGCTGAGGATCGCCAATGGCGAGTGCCTGGTCCGACGGCCAACGACTCTGAAGGACGCTGAAGTTGTCATAACGCAGGGCGAAATTAAGCGGGCGCTAAGACCGCTTGAGGCGGGATTTGACCTCGCAGCGGATACCGTGGCGGCATCCCGTTTGAACGTCTATTTCCGCGGGGCTGACGGGGCGTTCGTCGAAGTCTACCGCCGAACCTCAATCAACTACTACCCCTTTGGGCCGCTCTACTTGCCGGTGATCAACAGTGGATCCGAATTCAAGATGGAACCAGGTTGGTGGCGATGGCATAAGGCAATCAACGTCGACGACCCATCCAGAGGGGATGGGGCTTGGGGGGCGTTCCTCACCGGAACCCTTGGATTGAACCTCGCCCTGGATGGCCGTGGCGCGGAGCAAGAGATTTTCGCCAAGATCGAGAACGCGCTAGCGGCGAACCGGGCGGTGACGCGCAGCGAATGGGATGCCTTCGCAAACCTGTTCGATCGTATCGCGCTCGGTGACAGAACGAAACTGGACAAGCGTAGCGAGGCACTAGCGCTCCGCATTCTCGATGATCCACGTTATCCGCCGCCGCCCAGGCTATACAGCCTCGTTGCTTCTTCGAGAGGCTCTGCCGAGAATCTCTCTCATCTTGCAAACGTCTTCATGACGCGTGCCGCGGCAGGAGTGACCTGGTCTGAGAGCCTGAATGTCAGTGAATCGCAATCTCTGCAAAATCTCTCAATCGGCATTGGCGCGCTCCCCGATGAAGCGTTGACTCCCCATATCAATGGGCTTGTCGGGCTAGCGCTCAAGCCGGAGGCTAGGGAGCATGCGCGGGAAGCGTTGTCTCGTCTTTCGATATTCGGCGAGGCCGCCGCCCCGACTTTGCTGCGTCTCGTGCGTACCGGCCTCAGTGGCGGCAAGGAGTCGTTTCAGTCGAACACATTTCAGCATCCCTACCTCGCGGGTATGATCGGGTTATGTCGTGCAGGTCCCACCGCAAGCTCGGCCTTGCCCCAGATGACAGCCTGGCTGCAGCAGGGACTTCTGCCAATGTACGGGTCCTACGGTCGGCTAGCCGCGGCCACGATGATCAGGCTTGGGGCTTCGTCCGAACAGCTCTGGCCGTCCTATTCTGCTGCCAACGGAAATGCCAAGAGGGATGAGATGGAGCATCTGGCGCAAGCCAGTTTGAAGAACACAAGGAATTGTCGGTATTAGATTGCTGCGCCACGTTGCCGTTCAAGGATGCATTCAAGATACTTACTTCGTCACGGATCTGGCAAAGGACGTATGACATGGCGACGGAAACCATCCCCTTCGATGTCTCGGAATTCTTCAGTGATGCCGAGGCACAGGCCGCGCTGCTGACCGATGCCTTCGAAAGTGGCGATGCCGGACACATCGCCAACGCCTTTGGTGTGATCGCCAAGGCCAAAGGTATGACCAGCGTCGCCCGTGAGGCAGGCGTGACCCGGGAGGCGCTCTACAAGGCTCTGAGCGAACGTGGAGACCCAAAATTCTCCACCGTGCTTGGCGTCGCGAGGGCTCTCGGACTGAAGCTGACTGTCACGCCCGCGTCGGCGCCTGCGGAATAGGGTTCATGCCTGTCTTCGTCGCCCTTCTGCGCGCCATCAATGTCGGTGGCACAGGAAAACTGCCCATGGCGGAGCTGAAGGCGCTCGCCGAGGGGCTCGGCTTCGCCGAAGTCTCCACCTACATCCAGTCCGGCAACCTGATCTTCCGCGACGGCGGCGATCCGGCGGAGATCGCCGCGCGGCTCAACGCGGCGCTCGGCGACCGTCTCGGCAAGGCTCCCGGCGTCTTCCTCCGCACGCCGGTGGAGCTCCGCGCCGTCCTCGACGGCAATCCCTTCGCGGCGATGGCGCCGGAGCGCGTGCTCGTCAGCTTCTTCGGCAAACCGCCCGGCGACGACGCCCTGCACGGTTTCCTCGCGCCCGACGGCGAGGAGGCTGTGGTGCGCGGCCGCGAGATCTACGTGCACTATCCGATCGGCTCCGGCCGCTCGAAGATCAGGCTTCCTGCGCTCAAGGCCGGCACCGCGCGCAACATCAACACCGTCGCCCGGCTCGCCGAACTGGCCACCGGATTGGAGGGGCCGTGAGCGCTGGCCCGCCTGCGTGCGGCCATATCCGCCGGTCCGCCGATCTGGCATGATGCGGGGCAGCCGAGGGGAGGGCCGGGCATGTCGACAGTCATACCACTGCTGGCGCTCGCGGCGATCATCACCGTGCTTGTCGTCGCGCTCCGTTCGATCCGCCGGTCCGGGCCCTGGCAACCGCCCTACGAGCTCATCAATGCGAGCCCCGAGGAAATGGAGCGCCGGGCGGTCTATCTGCGCGACCGGTTGTCCCGAGATCCCTTCGGCCAGGCGCGCGCGACCGCGCTCTGGCGCAAGCTTGCCTCGGTCGGCGAGGGCGAAGGACTGATCGTCGAATTCCACCGCGACTTCTGCGGCCAGGGGCTGGTCCGCCGCGCCGACCGCGTGGTGCTCTGCGACATCTTCGACGGCGGCGGGCATAGCGGCGATTCCATCGCCACCTGGGACAATGAAACCGACTTCGTCGCCTTCTTTGCAGGTCAGTCCGATTTCTCCTGCAGCGGCTGGGACGAACGCGAGCCGGTCTTCCACACCACCGACCCCTGGGATCGCAACAACCAGCGGATCACCCGCGCCGCCATCGATGCCTGGCTTGCCAAGGGGCGTGCTTGAGCGAAGGGCGGGGTGGCGCGGCGTGTGACGTCCGTCACGAAGCAGCGTCACGCCCGAATCATTTTGTCAAGCGACCGACCGGCTCAAACCCCTGATTGCTGCATTGCGGCGCAAGCTTCGCGCAAGCTTCAATGGTTAACAAAAGGTTAATTGTTGGAACGAGAGTGTCTGCCATGAGGATCGATAGCGGCCTTAGCAGCTATTCATACAATAGCCGGTACGTTCATACCGCAAAGGACGGCGAGGAAAACGCAGCAGATTCCGCTGCTTCGGCAAAGCCGCGCGCCAGCGGCAATTCCGCCTTCAGCAGCACACTGCTGTCGTCGAACCTGGCCTCCGCCCTGTGGATGGTCGAAGGCGGCCGCAAGACCGCGTCGACGGTCCAGTCGGATGCCAGCTTCGCTTCGGACGAAACCGCGCTGCCGACCGTTGCCGAGAAGGTCGAGGCGCTTTACCGCGAATACGAACTGGGCGGCGAGGAAATCGACGCCTGATCGGTTTCGCGCCGGATCGAATGCAAGAAGGGCGCCCTCGGCGCCCTTTTCCGTTTTCTGAGGCTGGTCGTGCCGGCCTCGATTGCCTGGCCCCCGTCAATGCGCATGATCGTGGGCGTGGCCGGCCTTTCCGTGGACCTGCGTTTCGTCATGGGAATGCCCGTGGCCAGGCCCCTGGTCAGTCCCGTGATCGTGGCTGCAGCCGCACACGCTCTGGCTTGCCGCCTTGGTGAAGGCTTCGGCGCCGCCGGTCTTCCATTCCTGCCACGACTGCCAGAGGATCTGCGCCGAGGAGTTGAGGAAGAGGCCGGCCATGATGAAGGCGACGGCAAGGTCCGGCCAGGCGGTCGCGGTGCCCCAGACGCCCAGCGCCGCGATCATGACGATGACATTGCCGATCGCGTCATTGCGCGAGCAGAGCCAGACGGAGCGCACATTGGCGTCGCCGTCCTTGTAGTTCATCAAGAGCAGCACGCTGGTGACATTGGCGGCCAGCGCCATGAAGCCGATCGCACCCATCACCGGCGCTTCCGGCATGCCGTCGAAGAAGACCCGCCAGACGGTCGAGCCGAACACCCAGAACCCCATGAAGAACAGGCTGATGCCCTTGGCCGCCGCCGCCGTGCTGCGGACCTTGAGCGAGGCGCCGATCACGGCGAGCGAGATGCCGTAGGTGACGGCGTCGGCGAAGAAATCGAGCGCATCGGCCTGCAGCGCCTGCGAGCGCGCCAGCTGTCCGGCCGTCATCTCGACGACGAACATCGCGGCATTGATGAAGATCACCGCCCAGAGCCGGCGCTTGTAGGTGTCGGACATGCCGTCGAATGGCCCGTGGCTATGGCCGTGGCTCTCGCTCATTGTGATTCCTTTCCGTCTTGAACTGGTCCGGTTGCTTACCTAATCTCTATAGCGACTAGAGCTTCAAGAGGTATTTTGACGAAATGTACTCGATCGGCGATTTGTCGCGGCGCACCGGCGTCAAGGTTCCGACCATCCGCTATTACGAGCAGATGGGGCTGATCGACGCCCCCGACCGCTCGGAGGGCAACCAGCGGCGCTATGAACGCAGCGATCTCGATCGCCTGGCCTTCATCCGCCATGCCCGCGACCTCGGCTTTCCGATCGAGGCGATCCGCGAGCTTCTGGCGCTCGGACGTCATCCGGACGAGCCCTGCGAGCGTGCCGACGAGATCGCCGCGGCCCAGCTCGGCGAGGTGCGCGAAAAGATCGCCAGGCTGCGAAAGCTGGAACACGAGCTGGAGCGCATCGTCACCCATTGCGGCGCCCACAGCGTCGGCGATTGTTATGTCATCCGCGCGCTCTCCGACCACGGATTGTGCGACCACGAGCATTGAGGGAGTGGATCATGCCGGTGATCAGGCAGGAAGACGCGCCGCTGGAAGAGGAAGACGGCAAGGGACCGAACGGCGAGCTTGGCCCCTATTCGGCGCGGCTTCTGTCCGATGCGGGCGGGCTCACCCAGTTCGGCGCCTTCATCGAGACCCTGCCGCCCGGTTCGCGCTCGTCGCGCAAGCACTGGCACGAGCAGGAGGACGAATTCGTCTTCGTTCTCTCGGGCAGGGTGACATTGCACGAAGGCGATGCGATCCACGAACTGGCCCCCGGAGAGAGCGCGACCTTCAAGGCCGGCGTCGCGCTCGGCCATTGCCTCGAGAACCGGTCGGACGCTCCGGTGAGCTACCTTGTCGTCGGAACGCGGTCACCGGACGACGTGGTGAACTATTCCGACGACGATCTGAAGCTCACCAAGATCGGCTTCGTCAAGCACTGGACCGATCGGTCGGGCAAGCCCCTGAAGTTTTGACCCTAAAGCGCGCCTTTCTCCATCAGATCGAGGCAATGGTCCGCCCGTTCGAGCAGTTTGGCCCTCTTCGCGTCGTCCATCCGCCGCCAGCTGGAAAGGATGTTGACCATGCGATGGTTGCCCCGGAGCTTCTCCGCGTTGACGGCGATGAAGCGCCAGTAGAGCGCATTGAACGGACAGGCGTTTTCGCCCGCGCCATCCTTCACGTCATAGGCGCAGCCGCCGCAGAAATTGCTCATGCGGTCGATGTACTTTCCGCTTGCCGCATAGGGCTTGCTGGCCATCTGGCCGCCGTCGGCATAGAGTGCCATGCCTAGCGTATTCGGCAGCTCCACCCACTCATAGGCATCGGCATAGACGGCAAGATACCATTCGCAGACCTCGGCCACCGAAAGCCCGGCGAGAAGCGCGAAATTGCCGGTCAGCATTAGCCGCTGGATATGGTGCGAATAGGCGTGTTCGATCGTGTCGTTTACGGCCGACGCCATGCAGCGCATCTTCGTCTCGCCGGTCCAATAGAGCGCGGGCAGGGGGCGGTGGGCCTCGAAGGCGTTCTTCTCCGCGTAGGCGGGCATGAAGCGCCAATAGATGCCGCGCACATATTCACGCCAGCCGAGGATCTGGCGGATGAAGCCTTCGACCGCGTTGAGCGGCGCCGCACCCTCGAAATAGGCGCGCTCCGCCCGGCGGATCACGTCCATCGGCAAAAGCAGCCCGGCATTCAGATAGGCGGCGATCATCGAATGGAAGAGATAGGGCTCGCCCGCCACCATCGCATCCTGCCAGTCGCCGAAGGAAGGCAGGATGTCGGTGACGAACTGCTCGAACTCCGCTTCCGCCTGCTCCGCCGTGACCGCGAAATGGAAGGGTTTGAGCGTGCCGATATGGTCGGCGAAGCGCGCCTCGACGAGCGCGACCACGTCGCGGGTGATCGCATCGTGCCGCCAGGACAGGCGCTTCGGCCCCTTCAGCCCCTTCGGTGGTGACTTGCGGTTTTCCTTGTCGAAGTTCCATTGCCCGCCTTCGGGCATGTCCCCCTGCATCAGCACGCGGAAATGGCGGCGCATGTCGCGGTAGAAATACTCCATCCGGAGCTCCCGCCGGCGATCCGCCCAGCGGCCGAAGCCGGCCCGGCTGATGAGGAAGCGGGTGTCATCAAGGATCTCGACCGGCACGCCGAGCCTCGCCTGCCAGCCGCGCATTTCCTCCAGCAGCCGCCATTCGCCGGGTTCCGTCACAATGATCCGGGAGGCGTGGCTTGCTGCCAGCGCCCGCTCCACCTCGCCGAAAAGCGACTGGCTGTTGTCGGGATCGTCGAGCTTTGCGTAACGCACGGAAAGACCGCGCGTGCGCAGTTCCTCGGCGAAATGGCGCATGGCGGAGAAGAGGAAGGCGATCTTCTTCTTGTGGTGGCGCACATAGCGCGCCTCCGCCATGACCTCGGCCATCAGCACGACGGAACCGTCGGGCGCGGCGTCGGCGAGCGATGACAGGGAAGGGGAAAGCTGGTCGCCGAGGACGAGATGGAGCGTGGTCATGTGCCGAGAACGCGGTGGATCGAGGGTCGGATCACTTCGTCTTGACAATCGATTGAAATCGGCGCATTGATCCCGCCCATGATCGACGCACGCGCACCCATCACCTGCACGTATTTTTGGGCCTACCGGTAACCGGCGGCTCGACAGATCATCATGTCAACAGGCCGCCGTCAGGCGGCCTTGTTGTTTTCAAGACAAAAAGCTTCCCCTGACGGCGATACGAAACAAGGGAAGCGAAAATGACCGAAGATACAGATCTCACCCTGCCGCGGCCTCCGGTCGTGGTCATCCGTGCCGCCAAGCGCCACGACCTGCCCGAACTCAATCAGATGATTGCCTCGCTCGCCAGCCATCATGGCGATGCCTCCGCCATGACGCCGGAAAAGCTTGAGCGTGACCTCTTCGGCCCGATGCCGTGGATCACCGCTCTGGTCGCCGACGGCGGCGAGGGCCTGATCGGCTACGCCATTCTCGTGCCGCTCTACAGAGCCCAGGAAGGCAAGCGCGGCATGGACCTGCATCACCTCTATGTCCATGACGGCCAGCGCGGCAACGGCATCGGCCAGCATCTCGTCGCCCGCGCCAAAGAGATTGCCCGCCAGGCCGGTTGCGACTACCTTTCGGTCAGCGCGGCCACCGGCAATTTCGCCGCTCACCGCTTCTACGAACACATGGACTTCGTGCCGCGGCCGGTCACCGGCATGCGCTACCTGCAGGCGCTCTCCTGAGCGTCGTCGCGGCCCTTTGTTCGATATTCGAGGAGAATGAGCCATGCCCCGCATCGTCGTTGCCCTGCAGGTCGATTTCGCCGATTGGGAGCCCGCGCTCCTGATGGCTGCCGCCCGATACTATCTCGGCTGCGAGGTCCTGACGGCCTCGCCCGATGGCGCCCCGGTCATCTCGATGGGTGGATTGAAGGTCGCGCCCGACATCGGTTTTGCCGAGATCGATCCGGCACGCTTCGATGCCCTGGTTATTCCCGGCGGCTATGCCTGGGAAAAGGGCCAGGCCTTCGATTTCACCGCCCTTGCCACCGGCTTCCGCGCCGAAAACAAGGTCGTCGCCGGGATCTGCGCCGCAGCCAGCGCGCTTGCCGCGACCGGTGTGCTGAACGACGTCGCCCATACCGGCAATTCGCTTGCCTCCCATCAACGCTATCCGGCCTACAAGGGGACCGCGCTTTATCGCGACCAGCCGCAGGCGGTCTCCGACGGCAGGATCGTCACCGCCGCCGGCTCCGCGCCGGATACCTTTGCCGAGGCGGTGCTGAAAGCGCTCGATCTCTGGACGCCGGAAGCCGAAGCCGAGCTTTCGGCCTTTTCCGCCGAACACCGCGTGGCGCGCGCTTGAGTCAAATCCAGGTGATGTGAGGAGCGGGTTCCCGTCCGAAGCTGCCTGAAAACAAGGAGAAGGTGGTTCTCGTGCCTCGGAAAACGACGGAACGCCTCTAGGGGCGAGACCCCCGCCTTATGTCGCGGCTGTTGAGATTGAAGGCATTGCCGGCCGAAACTCCGCGTGCGGCCTTTGCCGCCGCCGCCGCCGTGAAGGCGTCGTGATGGGCGTTGAACCAGTCGATGCAGGTTTCCCTGCTGGGGGAGGGCTCTCCGGTCAGGCTGCGGAAGGCGAGCCTGTGCACGAAACACCGGCTGCCGGACGCCCGGTGTTCGAAGACCAGCGCATCGAGGTCGATGCGCCAGTCGAATTCGGGGCAGGGCGTGCCTGCCATGCCGTGGTCAGGCCTCGAAGCGGCGACGGAAGTGGCCGCTCAATGCACCGAGCAGAGCCCAGAACAGCAGGCTCGTCAGCGTCGCCACGACGACGAAGCGATGCGACATCGCCTCCGGTGCAAGCGCGTGTTCGCCGTCCGGCGGCAGCGGTGCGCCGATCACGTGCGGCAAGGCGATCAGCACAATGGCCGCGGCCGCCGCCCAGGGCTTGCGCTGGAAGAACAGCAGGGCAAGGCCTGCCGCCGTCGAAAGCGCTGTGCCCACCCACCAGACCTGGCGGTCGAGAAGCGGTGCGGCCGGCGTGCCCGGTAGTTCCGGATGGAGCCCGAAGCCGGGCGCGAGCATTACCACGACGAAGCCGCACAGGCCCCAGATCAGCCCGTGACGCCAGTCGCTCTGCCGTCCCGAGATCTGCATCAGGCCGTTCAGCGCCAGCGCGAAACCGGTGGCCGTCAGGATGTTGGCGACGAGCGTGTAGGCATTGCGCTCGATGCCGTCGGCCGGAGCCCAGGCGTCGGCGCTGTGATGGTCGTGCGCTTCGGTGGCGGCTGCGTCGCCGTGGTCATGGGCCGCAACAGTTCCCTGGCCGGCGCCGTGGCTCTCGGCCACGTCACCGCCCTCAAAGACTTCGGCCGCCAGAATGAGCGGCGTCGTTCCTAGGAATTGCGCAAGCGTGACCACCGTTCCGACGATCAGCCCGACCAGCACCGAAGTGAAGACGAGCGAACGAAACAGTGACATCGGCTCTCCTCAGTGGCAGGGGAAGGCGTTGGCGTGGCGCGCGTCGTGAGCGGCGTTGTGAACCACTTCCATCGGCGAGAAGCCGACGAAGCCGACGATGAACAGGCCGAAGAAGACGCTGAGCAGGGCCGGCGCAAAGCGGCTGGCCGAAGACGAGGTGGATGCTGTGACGGTATTGACGGACATGATTCCCTCCGAACGATAGCGATGAGTGACGACGACCGAGGAGGAGGAGAAGATCGGGGCCGGATACAGCTTCGGATCGACGATCCGGGCCGCACACGCTCCCTGTCTTCCGAACACCCCGTCCGGCAGGCGACGACAGCTGATGGCAGGTCTCCTGGCTTGCGGGTCATGACCCCCGGACAGCCTTCCCGGATTGCTCCAGTGGCATCGTCGTCCAGGCGTTCGCCGCTCACAGTTGCGGGGGCAGCCACGAATCGAGCCCCGTCAGGGTCGTCCCTATCGTGTTCCCTATTAATCCCCGAAGCGCCGCTTCTGGGGAACCATCTGAGGCACTATTGGGGTCGCGATCTGCAAAAGTCAATCACAGGCCTCTGCGCCCGACCGAAACGGAGAGGAAAAGTCCGGCCTCTACGGCGCTCAGTGGCGCACGGGCGGATTTTCTGCCCATTGCTGCAGGGTGGTCTTGATCAGCACGAGTGCCGCCCGCTGCGCGTGATCGCGTTCGCGCGGGTCGACGATGTTGGAAAGCCGCTTTTCGAACGCCTGCACCGTCTGATCCACCCAGCGGTGCAGGGCCGGATCCGGGTGACTGTCGAGCAGCGAGCGGAGTGCGCTTTCCATTCGTCTGCGTTCGATGCTCATGCTTCCGTCCCTGTTCTCTTTTGTGATGCGGGTCACTCTGTCCGTCGAGCCTTGCGCGATGCTGGAGGGAAAGAGGACGGCAGTTGCCGATTCCGGCTTTCGCCCCTCATCCGCCTCCTGAGCCGGTCGAAGGGCGGCACCTTCTCCCAGTGAACGGGGAAGGCAATGGAACGGGAAAATGGTCAAGGGTGAGGGGCCGGCGGGAAAAGGTTGAGGCGCTGTCGATGCCGGGACTGCTGGAGTGTGGTTCCGAGGCTGCCCTGCAGATCCTCCGGCGCTGTCGTGCGCACTTTCAACTGCGCTGGGGGACCAGTCGTTACGCCGTTTCGCCGGCCGCTTTCGAAAGCGCTTCCTCCGCCCATTGATTGAGACTCTTGCCGGAGAGTTCGGCGGCCCTTGCCGCGCGCGCGTGCACGTCCGGATCGACACGGAACATCATCTTTCCCGAATAGGATTTATGAGGCTCTCGCCCAAGCTTACGGCAGGTTTCGATGTAGTCGTCGGCGGCGTCGTGGAAAGCCTGCTTGAGTTGGTTCACGCTTTCGCCGTGAAATCCGACCACGTCGTCAAGGCCGGCGATGTTGCCGAAGAAGATCTCGTCCTCGGCATCGAATTCGATCCGTGCCGAAAAGCCTTTGTAGTGCATGACGTTCATGGTCTTACTCCGAGGTCGTCGAGGAATCGCCGTGCGTCACGGATCTGGTAGCGCTTAGCTTCCTTCTCGGGGTGCGGCCGATGAAAGAAAGCCAACCGTCCGTCTTTCTCGAAGCGCACACGGGAGCCGCTGCCTTCTATCAGCACGCAGCCTGCCGCAAGCATAAGGCTTTCGACGTCCGCCCAGGCTATGGAGCCGGATACCGGGTCGGTGAAGATCGCCAGCAGTGTCTTCCTCTGCCGATTGTTCATTCGCAGAAGGCTAACGCGAGCTAGCGTTTTTTGCAAGCGTTTCTTGCTGAAGCCGGCTCAGGGGCCGTTTGCCCCACGCATCCTCACGCCCCTATCCATCGCTCACGGCACCGCCGGCACGGCCTTGAGGTAGGCGGCGATCGCCTCGCGGTCGGCGGCGGTGAGTTCGGCCATGTTCTTCTGCACCTCGACCATCGAGCCGCCGACGCTGTCGAAGTCGGGGGTGAAGCCGGTCTCGAGGTAGCTGGCGATGTCGCCGGCCGTCCACGAGCCGATGCTCTTCGAGCCGGGTGTGATGTTGGGGATCGTGCCTTCGCCTTCCGGGTTGGGGCCGCCCGCCAGCCACTGACCGGCCTTGAAGCCGCCGAGCGCGTCGCGGGGCGTGTGGCATTCGCCGCAATGTCCGGGGCCTTCGACCAGATACTGGCCGCGCTTCACCGTCTCGTCGGCATTGGCGATCTCGGCCCGTGGCCGGTCGTTGAAATAGAGGAACTTCCAGCCCCCGAGCGAAAGCCGGATGTTGAAGGGGAAGGGCAGTTCGTGGTCCGGCGCAACGCTGTCGCTTGCCGGCAGCGTCTTCATGAAACCGTAGAGGTCGTTGATGTCCTTCGGCGCCATCCGGGCATAGGAGCCGTAGGGGAAGGACGGATAGAGGTGCTCGCCGTCGCGGCCGACGCCGCGGGTCATCGCATCGCCGAATTCTGCAAGCGTCCAGGCGCCGATGCCGGCCGTGGTGCTGGGCGAGATGTTGGGGGCGTGGAAGGTGCCGAACGGGCTCGGGAGCGGCGCGCCGCCGGACAGCACGAGGCGTGCGTCGCCCTCCGACTTCGCCGGTGAATGACAGCTCGTGCAGCCGCCGGCGAAGAACACCTGCCGGCCGTTCTCGAGGTCGGGTTCGCCGAGATCGGCCCAGACAGACGGATCCTGTCGGGCGGGCGCCGTCACGAACAGAAAGCCGGCACCGCCGACAACGCCGAGCGCCGCCAGCGCGCCGAGCCCCTTGAGCCATTTCGATGTCATGGCGACCTCTTCAATCCTGATCCCAGCCTAATGCGGAAATCCCGGCAGCGCGCCCCGGTGGACGACGGGAAACGCTGCCGGGATCGTATTGGTTCGCCTTACTTCTTCAGGCGGTAGGTCTCATGACAGGCGCCACAGGTCGCGCCGACCGCCTTCATCGTCGCGCCGGTGCTGGCCTGGTCGGTCGGAAGCTGGGCGAGCTGGCCTTCGGCGGCCTTGACCAGATCGGCGGCCTTCGCCTTGAAGTCGTCCGGGGTTTCCCAGATCTTCGGGCTGGCTTCCGTGTCGAGGCCCACTTCGGAGCCGGCCGGGAAGTGGTTCGGGAAATCCTTGCCGACCTCTGCCATGGTGGTCAGCGAGGCCTTGACGACCTCCGCGTCGAACGGCTTCTCGCCCTTGACGATCGCGCCGATGGCGCCCATCGCGCCGCCGACCTTCTTCATCATTTCCTGGCGGACGACCTGAGGCTCGTCTGCGGCGATCGCGACGGTCATGCTGAGCGCGCTGGCGAGGACGCCGGCCATGACAAGTTTCAGCTTCATCGGGGGATATCTCCATCTTGGCGGCCGGCCGAACCGGCGGTTTGTGGTGCGGACATGCGCGCCGATGTTTGCCGAATTGGCATGGCGGAATGAAGTCACATTCCGGTGAATGGCTGGGCTTCGGTCAATTGTCTGATTGTTATCGGTAATTTTCGCGTGATCGGATTTCATGCGCCCTGCAGCCCCTGCCAGAGCGTAACCGCTGCCGCGGCAATCAGCAGGGCTCCCGCGCCGCGGCCGACCCAGATCGTCGCCGCCGGATTGCCGGTCAGCGTCAGCCGTGCCCGGTCGGCCGCCAGCGCCACGCCGCCATAGACCAGCGCCTGCGTCGCCATGGTCATCGCCCCGAGCACGAGGCCCTGCATCCAGACCGGGCCATAGGTCGGCTTGACGAATTGCGGATAGACCGCGATGACGAACAGATAGGCTTTGGGGTTGAGCAGGCAGGTGGCGACCGCGCGCCGAAAGGTCTGCCGGAGCGCGGGAGCGGGTGCCTGATCGACCGCGGCGACGGTGATGGCACTGCGCACCAGCGTGACGCCGATCCATGCCATGTAGAGTGCGCCGGCGATCAGGATCGGCAGGAACAGCCGCGGCGCCAGCGCAATCAGGATGCCGGTGCCGAGCGTGCCGTAAAGCGTGTGCACCATGCCGCCCGTCATCATGCCCGAGGTCGCGACCAGCCCGGCCCGCCGCCCGCCGGAAAGCGCGCTCACCAGCACATAGAGCATGTCCATGCCCGGGACGATGATGATGCCGGCGATCAGCACCAGGAAGAGCCACAGATTGTCGGTATAAGTCATGTCAGTATCCTCATGGGTGCGGAAAGGCAAAAATCATGTTTCCGGCGCAAAATCAGCCGGTTTCGGCTTTCCATAGCGTCGGCCAACTGACATGCTTGTGTCAGTTGCGTTCGGCGGGAGCGGGAAAAATGCGCAAGGCCTCGCGGCTCTTCGAGATCATCCAGATCCTCAGGACATCCCGGCGTGTGGTGACCGCCGCCGAGATCGCCGAGCGGCTGGAAGTGACGCCGCGCTCCATCTACCGGGACATTGCTGCCCTGCAGGCGATGCGCGTGCCGATCGAGGGCGAGCGCGGGCTGGGCTACATCCTAAGGCCGGGCTTCGACATGCCGCCGCTGATGTTTTCTGTCGAGGAAACCGAGGCGATCGTGCTCGGACTGGCGCTCCTGGAGCGCACGGCGGACATCGGATTGAAACAGGCGGCCAAGGGCGTCAACGCCAAGATCGCCGCCGCCGTGCCCGAGCCGCTGCGCCGCGTGCTGGCGGGCAACGCATTGAAGGCCTGGGGCACGATCGCGCCCGCGCCGGAGGGCATCGACCTCGCTTTGGTGCGCGCCGCGATCCGCGACGAGCGAAAACTGCTTCTCGACTATCGCGACGAAATGGGCAGCGCCACCGAGCGCGTCATCCGGCCGCTGGCGCTGGTCTATTATTCGGCTACCGCCGTCATCGTCGCCTGGTGCGAACTGCGCCGGGCGATCCGCAATTTCCGCGCCGACCGGGTCGAGGCGTGCGAACCGCTCGAGGATTTCTTCCGCGGCGAGGGCGACACCTTGCGGGAAGCCTGGGCCGCCGGCTGGTCGAACGGTCCGCCGGTTGGATGACCCTAGAGCCCGAGCGTCCGGCTCTCTTCGCGGCCGAATCCGGTGATCTCGATGCGGTCTGAATGAACGGCGACGATCGCGAAGGCGTTTTCGTCGGCCGTATCCACCATACCCCTGAAGTTGACGAAATGCGTGTCGCCGAGCCGGCCGTAATTGCCGGCGTGGTTATGGCCGCAGAAATAGCCGATGGCCGCAGGCGAGGCGGCGATCATCGCCGAAACCTCTTCCGCACCCCACAGATTGTGATCGCTCGCCGGATGCAGCGGATAGTGCCCGAGCACGATCGCCTGCTCGCCGGCCGCTTCCGCAAGCGCGAGCCGCTGCCGGATCCACTCGGTCTGGGCGGCACTCATCCCGGCATTCCAGGTCTGGGCATTGATCGCGCCGGCTTCCGTAAGGGCCGCAAGCCTGGTGGCGGCCTCGCCGCGACGCGGGTCGTCGAGCGGCGGCGCAAACAGCGACACCTCGTTGCCGTCGGTCAGGATCAGCCGTACGCCGTTGCGGACGAAGTCGTGATAGGGCGCCGGCATGCCGAGCTTCGCGTGGACACTGGCGAGCCGGTCGGCGGCGACCGCGAAATCATGGTTGCCGGGCAGGAACAGGCAGTCGTGCCGGAGCGTGCGATAGACCTCGAGCACCGGGTCGAAATTCTCCCAGTCCCGGTCGATCACGTCGCCGAGCGTGACGACGAAGTCGAGCGCCTCGCCGTTCAGCGTCGCGATCGCGGCGCCAAGCTTGTCGAGGCTCCTGGCGTAATGACGGTCAAGCCGCGTGTTCGGTTCGATGGGCGCATATTGCGGGTCGGCGATCACGCCGAAGCGGAGAAGGGGGGATGTCGTGTCGGGGAGCATGTCGGATACGTGATGAAAGGAATGGCCGCACATAGGCGCGCCGGATGACAGTCGTGTGACGCCCGACGACATCGAGCGTTCGATTGCCCCGCGTCCCGGCTCCGGCGTGCACCCATTTATTTCCCACTCTTTGTCGTGGACGCGCGTCGAAAAAGACCTATGAAGTCGAGATCGACAGCCGGAAAGTCACGCACAGGCCTCGTTTCATGATCGTCCGCAAGCGCCCCAGCCTCTTCGCCCTCTTTTTCATTCTGCGCGGCTCCGTCCTGCCGATGATCTATCCGCAGGTGCTCTTCGTCCTGCTGCTCTCGGCGGCGGTGGTCTGGGCTCACGGCTTCTGGCCTGGCCTCGTTCCGGGCTTCAACAGCGCGCCTTTGGCGCTGGTCGGCATCGCGCTTTCGATCTTTCTCGGCTTCCGCAACAATGCCTGCTACGACCGCTGGTGGGAGGCGCGCAAGGACTGGGGGCTGTTGATCCTCGCCGCGCGTTCGCTGGCGCGCCAGTCGCTGATCCTCGAGGATCGGGGCGATGATCAGGAACCCGCGCCGCGCCGGCGCCTGCTCGACCTGGCGATCGCCTTTGCCTATGCGCTTCTGGCGCATCTGCGTCCGGGCGGCGACCCCGACCGCATCCTCGGCCGGCTGCAACCGGACGAACATGCTGCTTTCCTCGCCAGCCGCAATCCGCCGGACTTCATCCTCCGCCGCATGGGTGCCGTTCTGGCCGGCCTGAAAAGTCGCGGCCGCCTGAGCGACATCGAGTTCGGCCTCTTCGATGCCACGTTGAAGGATATGGGCGCCGTCCTTTCGGCCTGCGAACGCATCCGCCTGACCCCGGTGCCCTTCGGCTACACGCTGCTTCTGCACCGCACCGCCTATATCTTCTGTTTCCTGCTGCCCTTCGGTTTTGCCGACATGCTCGGCTGGCTGACCCCGTTCGCCGTCGCGCTGGTCGCCTATACCTTCTTCGGCCTCGATGCGCTGGGAGACGAGCTGGAGGAACCCTTCGGCGAACTGCCCAACGACCTGCCGATCGGCGCGCTTGCAGAAACGATCGAGATCAATCTGCGCGAAGCACTCGGCGAAACTGAGTTGCCGGCGCTGCCTGCACCGAAGGACTACCTATTGATGTAGAACTGATGCTGCGCGCAGCATCGGTAGCGTATTGGGTGGGGCCGTTGCGACCCGATGGCCCTTCTAATCCATTTATACTTCCTAAATGAGTCCCTGTTACTTCTCACCCTGTCTGGATCGATACGGTTGTTATCTCCGGCGGCATGAGAGCTGCTTCAGACGATGTCACGTCACGTTTTCATCGGATCTGTCCATGCTCGCGCTTTCCAGAAGCCATTATCCCGAATTACCCCCGCCGGAGGAGCTCGACAGCGATGCGCTGTCGGGGGAGAACCTGCGCGAGCAGATGGTCATCGCCTATCTCCCGATCGTGCGCGGCTTCCTGGTCCCGGCCATCTGCTACTATGCGATCATCACGGTCGCCCATTTCTTCTACGAGACCTGGGAAAACTTCCTGACCCTCGGCGGGATATCCTTGCTGACCGCGATCATCGCTTTCGGCCTGCGCAATGTCTGGCTCGCTCGCCGGATCGACTTCCGCGCCCTGGAAGCAGCCAGCCTGACGATGAACCTGTTGATCTACATGAACATCGTCTCGTTTCTGTCGATCCATTTCGAGCCGACAAAGCTCGTCTATTTCGTCCTGCTGATCATGGTCTGCTCGACCTCCGGCGTCAGTTTCCGCGTCGTGGTGCTGGGCGGCGTCGTGTCGATCGTCACCATGTTGTGGATGGCGAACCGGGCGGGCGGCGACATCTTCCTGCAATTTGCCTTCATCGGGTTGGCCGGTGCCTTTGCCGCGATCGGCATGGCGATGCTGATGCGTGGTGCGATCCTGCGTGCCGTGCGCGCCCGCGTCACCGCCGATGCGCTGCGCCGGCGGGCCGAGCGCCAGGCCGATTTCGATGCGTTGACGGGCCTTCCCAACCGTCGCAACTTCTTCGCCACGCTGGAACAGCTGATGGCCTCGCCGGCAGCGGGCACCTATGTCGGCATCATCGACCTCGACGGCTTCAAGCCGGTCAACGACCTTTATGGCCATGCCGTCGGCGACGACCTGCTGGTCGAGGTCAGCCGCCGCATCCGCCGCGCCTGTCCGCCGGACTACATGGTTGCACGGCTCGGCGGCGACGAGTTCGCCCTGGCGATCACCCGGCCGCTCTCCGAAGATGCCCTGATGCATCTCGGCACCGCGATCTGCGAGGCTTTGCGCCGGCCCTTCACCATTTCCGACATCCCGATCGCCATTTCCGGCTCGATCGGCTTTGCCCATTATCCGACGAACGGTGTCACCGCCCGCCAGATCTACGAGCGCGCCGACCATGCACTCTACTGCGCCAAGCGTGCCACCCGCGGCGATGTGGTCATCTTCACCGAGCGCCACGAGGCCGAGATGAGTGATTGCGGCCGTATCGAGCAGACGCTACGCAATGCCGATCTCGTGCGGGAACTCTGCACCGTCTTCCAACCGCAATACGACATTCTCAAGGGGAGCATTTCCGGATTCGAGGCTTTGGCGCGCTGGAACAGCCCGACGCTGGGTCTCGTCAATCCCGGTCTCTTCATCGCTGCCGCCGAACGCACCGGCATGATCGAGCGCGTCACCGGCATCCTGCTCGAAAAGGCGCTTGCGGCTGCCGTCACCTGGCCGGAAGGCATCACGCTTTCCTTCAACCTCTCGCCGCTCGATCTCGTCTCCGCGCGGTCGATCACCAATGTGATGCGCATCGTCCGCGAAAGCGGCATCGCGCCCGAACGCATGACCTTCGAAATCACCGAAAGCGTGGTGGTGAGCGACTTCGAACGCGCCCGCGACTCGCTTGTCGCGCTGGCCGACATGGGCTGCAAGATCGCGCTCGACGACTTCGGTGCCGGCTATTCGAGCTTCGGCTACATCCACCGCTTCCCGCTCCACCGGATCAAGACCGATCGCTGCTTCGTCACCCGCCTTGCCGAGGACAATGTCGTCGGCCTCAACATCCTGCGCGCGATTGCCGAACTCTGCGCCAATCTCGGCGTCGAATGCCTGGCCGAAGGCATCGAGACGGAGGAAGAACTGCGTAGCGTCCAGTCGGCCGGCATCCGCTTCGTGCAGGGCTATCTCCACGGCCGGCCCATGGGGGCAGCCGAAGCTGCTGAGCTCATCGCCGCTCGCGGCGAAGGCGAGATACTGGCCGCTGCCGGCTGATGCCGGACCTCGAACCGGATGCCATCAAAAGCCATCAATATTTAGGGGTTCTAAATAGATGATCCGTAATATGCGCTGGCCTGATGACCGGGTTGCGATCCCTGCCGCATGATGTCGGCCCGACCGGAACACTTGACAGAAGGAAACGCGAGCATGAACGGGAGAGGTGAAACAGGGCTCCGGCATCCTGATGTCGTGACGGCCGATGTCGGCAATCTTTCCCGGGAGACGCTGCGGGCCGAGATGGCGAAGACCTTTCGTCCCATCATCCGCGGTTTCATGCTGCCCGTGGTGCTCTTCTACACGCTGGTCATCGTTCCGAACTTCTTTCTCAGCCCCTTGCCCCAGGCCTTGAAGCTGTCGGCTTTGTCGGGCGCGACCGCCGTCACCGCCTTCGTCTGCCGGCGGCTACTCGCCCGCCGCGACGCCAGCTTCGCCCGCCTCGAACTGATCGGTGCCGTCGTACTGCTGCTGATCTACCTGAACTGCTGCAACATTCTCTACATCGCCTTCCATCAGGCGAACCTTGTCTTCTTCCTGCTGCTGTTCATCCTGACGGCCGCGGTCGCCATCAGCGTGCGTCTCATCGTTGCCGGCTGCTCGCTGGCGCTCGCCACCATGCTCGCCGCTGCCTGGGCCATGGGGCCGGAAACGCTGCTCTACTATTCATTCGTCAGCATCGCCGGCGCCTTCGCAGCGACCGGCATGGCGATCCTGATGCGCGGTGCGATCATGAATGCCGTGCGGGCAAGGCTCGTTGCCGACCGCCTGCGCCAGCGCGCCGAGGTCCAGGCCGAACGCGACGCACTGACCGGCCTTCCCAACCGCCGTCACTTCTTCTCCGGGCTCGAAAGAATGGTCGTCGCAGACCTCTCGGGCGAGACCGCCCATATCGGCCTCATTGACCTCGACGGCTTCAAGGCGGTCAACGACGTCTATGGCCATGCTGTCGGCGACCAGCTTCTCGTCGAGGTTTCTGAGCGCCTGCGCGAAATCTGTCCCGAGGACTGCCTGATCGCCCGCCTCGGCGGCGACGAGTTTGGCGTGCTCGTACGCCGGCCGCTGACGGCGGCAGGCCTCGACACGCTGGGCCGGGCGATCTGCGAGACGCTCGGTCGGCCCTTCGCCGTCGCCGGCCGTAGCCTCACCGTCACCGGTTCGGTCGGCTTTGCCCATTACCCGACGAATGGCCGCACCGTGGGCGAACTCTACGAGCGGGCCGATTACGCGCTCTATCGCGCCAAGCGGGAGCACCGCGGTTCGGCCGTCGTCTTTTCCGCCCGTTACGAGGCGGAAATGCGGGACGTGAGCCGGGTGAAGCAGGTTCTTCGCGACAGCGATCTCGAGGCAGAGCTCTACCTCCTGTTCCAGCCGCAATACGACATCATGCGCAACCGTCCGGTCGCCTTCGAGGCGCTGGCCCGCTGGCAGAGCGCCGTCCTGGGGCCGGTCACGCCCGACGTCTTCATCGTCGCTGCCGAACGCTCCGGCCTGATCGAGAGGGTGTCGGAAATCCTGCTCCGCAAGGCCCTGGCGGCCGCCGCCGTCTGGCCGCAGGAAATCGGCCTGTCTTTCAACCTCTCGGCCGTCGACCTGGTCTCCACCTCGGCGATCGCCAGACTCTGCACCATCGTCGGGGAAAGCGGCGTGGCGCCCGGGCGCGTCACCTTCGAGCTCACCGAAACGGCGATGATGTCGGATTTCGAAAAGGCGCGTGCCTCGATGGAAATGCTGGCCTCACTCGGCTGCCGCATCGCGCTCGACGATTTCGGTTCCGGCTATTCGAGCTTCGGCTATATCCACCGCTTCCCGCTGCACAAGATCAAGACCGACCGCAACTTCGTCGTCCGTCTCGGCGAGGACAAGGCCGTCGGCTTCGGCATCCTGCGCGCCATCATCGAACTCTGCGCCAATCTTGGCGTCGAATGCATCGTCGAGGGCGTCGAGACGGCGAACGAGGTCGACACCGTACGCGCCGCCGGTGCCCGCTATATCCAGGGCTATCACTTCGGACGCCCGATGACCGCCGTTGCGGCGGGAGACTATCTCGACGCCGAGATGGCGGGCGAGGATCTCAAGGCCTCCTGACAGAGGGCTTTTGCGCTGGCAGTCCGCTCTTCCAGATGAAAAGAACCCCGGAAACGGACCGCGGGCGAGGGGGATGGGCCGCCGTTGGCCATGTCGTTTCCGGGGCAATGAAGACGCAGTCCGGGCGCAGCACCTGCGCGCCCGGAATTGCCGGCCTCAGTCGTCGAACTTGACGGCCTTCAGCTTGTCGATGCCGAGCACCTGCAGCGCCAGCTTCTCGTAGAAGGGCTCGGCCATCCCGCTCTTGATCTTGTGCAGGAAGTATTTCTCGAAGCCGATCTTGGCGGCATGCACCCACTTGCCCTGCGACGACCAGTTGACGTTGCGCGGCGGGATCTGCGGCTGGGCCACGAAGGCGATGCCCCCGTCGCCGAAGTCGGCGAGGCAGACCGCATTCCAGGAGCCCTCGGCGTTCGGCTTCTCGCCACGGACGAGCCGCGCGATGTTTTTGGCGGTCGCCGTCACCATGCTCTCGATCATGAAGCCGGTCTTCGGCACGCCGACCGGCACCGGCGTCTTGCCGGTGGGCGCGATCGCCACGCAGACGCCGACGGCGAACACGTTCTGGAACTTGCCGTTCTGCTGGTGCTTGTCGACCAGGATGAAGCCGCGCGGATTGGTCAGCCCCTCGATGTCGCGCACCGCCTCGACGCCGCGAAACGCCGGCAGCATCATCGTATAGGCGGAGGGAACCTCGTGGATCGTCTTGGTCGTGCCGTCGTCGTTGACCTCCTCGACGGTCACCTTGTCGGCCTCGAACTTCTGCACCTTGGAATTGGTGATCCACTTGATGTGCTTGGAGCGCATCGCGCTTTCGAGCAGCCCCTTGGTGTCGCCGACCCCGTCGAGGCCGAGATGGCCGATATAGGGTTCGGAGGTGACGAAGGTCATCGGCACCTTGTCGCGCACCTTGGCGTCGCGCAGCGCCTTTTCCAGGATGAAGGCGAATTCATAGGCCGGACCGTAGCAGGACGCGCCCTGCACGGCGCCGATGACGACCGGGCCGGGCTTGGCCACCAGCTTTTCGAAGGCGGCCTTGGCAGACAGCGCATGGTCGATATGGCAGACCGACTGCGTGTTGGCCTCGGGGCCGAAGCCGGGGATCTCGTCGAAGGCGAGTTCCGGGCCGGTCGCGATCACCAGGTAGTCGTAGTCGACGAAGGAACCATCGGTGAGCTCGATGCGGTTGTGGGCGGCATGCAGCCGCTTGGCGCCCTGCGGATAGAGCCCGATGTCGCGCTTCTTGCACGCCGGCTCGAGATCCACCTCGATGCTTTCGCGGTCGCGCCAGCCGACGGCGACCCAGGGGTTGGACGGAACGAAGGAATATTTCGACCCCTTGTTGATGATGCTGACGCGGTCACCCCGCGACAGGTTGTCCCTCAACTCATAGGCCATGATGGTACCGCCCAGACCGGCACCGAGAACGACGACATGCGCCATGTAGCAACCTCCCATTTGCACATTCGGAAACACATATTATAAACAGTATATACGAAGCTACGTAGATATAATTTGACGTTCGTCAACTGAACGCAAAAAAACTTGTCCCCCGTCAAATCCTTGGCGGGGGAGGCGATTGCCGGCAAAAAAGGGGGAAAGGGATCTCAGCCGGGAAGGTTCGGCTGGATCTTCTGGCTGGGCAACAGCTCGTTGGCGATGGTGAGCGCGATCAGCGACAGCGGCACGGCGAGCACGGCGCCGACTGCCCCCCACATCCAGGTCCAGAAGATGATAGCGACGAAGACGGCGAACGGGTTGATCTCCAGCCGCCGCCCCATCACCGCCGGCGTCACCAGGTTTTCCATCACCATGTGCACGATGAAGAAGGCGAGCGCGGGCGAAAGTGCCATGAACAGCGAATCATGGGTGACCAGGCCCCCGATCGCCAGCGCCAGCGTCATCGCGGTCACGCCGAGGAAGGGGATGAAGCTCGAAAGGAAGGCGAAGAAGCCCCACAGCACCGGCATGCTGAGCCCGCCGATCCACGAGATCAGCACCATGGCGACGCCCACCACCGCATAGAGCAGCGAGGCGGTGGCAAAATAGAAGCCGAGTGCCTGCTCGATCGAATTGATCGTGCGGATCGCCGCAAGCCGCCGCGCCCGGTCGCGAAAGGCGATGATCAGCGTCTTGCGGATGGTCAGCCGGCTGCCGAGGAAAAGCAGCAGCGCGGCGAAGAAGATCAGCCCCTGCACGACGGCCGGCGTGACATGGGTGGCAAAGGTGGTGAGCACGGTGCCGGTGTTCTCGATCAGCGCCTCCGGCGTCACCGGCCCCGAGGTGAAGCTGAACCGCGAGATGTGCAGCCATTCGATCTTTTCGAGATAGGGAAGGATCCGTTCTATCACCGCCTCGACCATGGCCGGGGCAAGGCCGGCAAGCTCGGTGAGCGGCCCGATCAGCGTGTTGGCGGTGAAGAACAGCAGCATGGCAAAGAGCGTGGACAGGATCAGCGCGGTCAGCATCGGCGGGATGCCGAGCGCGCCCAGCCGGTCGGCCGCCACCCCGAGGATCAGCCCGATGACGATGGCGAACGTGATCGGCATCAGCACGCTTGCCGCGAGATAGACGGCGGCGACCGCCATGATCGCAAAAATACCGATCACAGACCAGATCAGCGCGAGGTCGAGCGCCGTCTTGCGCACCCGCACCCGATGATAGGTCCGCCGCGACGTCGGCCCCTTGAACGGCCCCGGCACGGTTTCGACCGCCGCGCGCGCCCTCGCCTCGCGGCCCCGGCCCGATCCGTTCGTCCTGTCGCCCATGCTCATTACCCCGGTGAAGATGCCGGACAACGCGGCAGGAGGCGGAGTGTTCCCTGAACGACCCGGCCCTTACGACTTCCTTATGCACCGGTCCGATCTTCCCCATCGAATTCCGATGCGTGGCAGGGCTATCCCGGAGCCGATGGCGCGACCCGGAATCTGCGGGCCGCGGCGGGTAAGGCCCGCGGGTGATGGCGATGAAGACCGACGACGATAGACCTCGAAGAACAGCGTTTGCCCCCGCGCCGAAACCGGGCCGGCGCTTTCCGCGCGAATACTATGTCCTGGCGGGTGTCGAACAGGCTGGCCCGGTGATCGGCCATATCGCCGGCCGTCCGATCTTCGAAAGGGTAATCGACGCGCGAGGAGGGCGCTACCGTTTCGCCGGCGTCGCGCCGCGCGACATCACCGGACGTTTCGATGTCCTGTCCCTGCAGGTCGGCGAATGGATCGTCGAGCCCGGACTGATCTATCTGGCCGAGACGGCCTGACGGGGCATGGCCGGGAGCGAAGGGGCGCCGTGCCCGCAGATCCGTCAGCAAGACGGCCGGCAACAGAACTGCCCCGAACACCCCGCCGAAAACACCCCGCCGGGCATGCCTGCAAACGCACCCCCACACCTTCGGGCCGGCCGCTGCTACTTGTCGCCGCGCGTTCCTGGCTATTCTGCTGCACTGCCACAATTTCGGCGTTTCCCGCGCTAGTCTGGCCGACGAGCCTCACGCACCATCTTCCCCCTTGTTCGCGGTCATCCAATGCGTCTTTCCCGTCGCGCCTTCTGCGCCTGTCTCTTCTGCGGCCTCGCCTCCGCCCGCGCGACTTCCGTGTCTGCCGCAGCGGATGCGGCGGGTTCCGTCCCGCCCGGCGCCGGCGACGTGTCGGGCCGCCCGGCCGCCGCTCCGCCGCTTTCTCCGCCGGCCCCGGTCCTGCCGCCGATCAAGGCGGGTCGCCTGATCGAGCCGAAGCTCCATGTTCCAAAGGGTGGAAACGCCGCTCCCCAGGTCGCGCTGACGCTGGACGCCTGTTCCGGCGCGACAGACCACCGTATCCTTGATTTGCTGATCGCAAAGGAAATCCCGGCGACCTTCTTCGTCACGGGCCGCTGGATCCGCAAGAATCCTGAGGCGCTCGCGCTGATTGCCGCCCGGCCCGACCTCTTCGAGGTCGAGAACCACGGGCTGAACCACGTGCCAGCGATCGACCTGTCCGGCACAGTCTACGGGATTGCCGCCGCAGGCTCGATGGATGCGGTGCGCAAGGAAGTCGAAGAAGGCGCCCGCTTCATCACTGATGCCGGCCTTGCCGCCCCCCGCTGGTTCCGCGGCGCGACCGCCCGCTACACACCGGCCTCGGCCGCCGAGATCCGGGCGATGGGCTACCGGATCGCCGGCTATTCGCTGAACGGCGAC
Organism: Rhizobium terricola; assembly: GCF_012927355.1. Lineage (GTDB taxonomy): Bacteria > Pseudomonadota > Alphaproteobacteria > Rhizobiales > Rhizobiaceae > Allorhizobium > Allorhizobium terricola. The sequence goes on along the minus strand of NZ_JABBGK010000009.1, from coordinate 79,261 downwards.
GACGGCGCCTCCGTCGCCGCCAAAACCGCCACCCGCCGCATCGCCGCCGCCCGCGACGGCGACGTCATCATCGCCCACGTCAACCAGCCCACCCACCCGGCCGGCGCCGGCGTCGCCGAAGGCCTAACGGCGCTCAAGGAACGCGGTGCCCGGTTTTTGAAGCTGAGCGAGGTGGAAGCCGATGCGGTCGCGGCCGTCGGGGACGACGGGTGAGGAGACGAGGCCGGTCCGGCAACGGGACCGTCGTCGAAATCGGGATGCCGGTTGTCCCGGGGCCTTGCTGTGAACGCAATTGAGGCGCATCGTTCCTCATCGATGGCACTTTAAGAGGGCGCTGTCGGCCGGGGGCTGCGCGCCTTCGCCCCAAGGAAAAGGAGGACGTCATGTCTTCCATTCGTCAGCACATAGACGGAACGTTGGATTCGCTCCCTTTCGGTGCGTTTGCCGTTGCGCTGAGCTTCGGCCTGGTTCTCTTCATGACGACGGGAGGCTGGATATGGTGACTGTTCGCCGCTTCAGTGTGACCGCGGACGAGGGAACCTACCGGCAGGGCGTTCTCATGCGCCTCCTGCGACGGGCCGCCTATTCGACGGGGAATCTTGCGCCGATGGCCGGCGGCGATTTCGCCGCCGAGAGAACCGCGATCCGGCAGATCAAGGCCGCCATGATCGGCCTCGAAGACTATCCGGCCACCCGCGATCGGAACCAGGCTGCAGAAACCGAGGCCTGGGAGCAGGAAGGCGGAAGCGTTGAAGCCGAAGCCGTGAAGCGCCTTCCCTCGAACAAGGAGGATAAGTGAATGTTCGCGCACAGATATGAATGCCAGGAAGACACCAGCGGTACATGGAGCGTTATCGACACTCTGACGGGCCGGGTCTGCGAGATCGGCTACCGGGATGTCTGCCGGCTCCGCGAAAGCGATGCGCTGGCGATGACCGAAGTGTTGAACCAACACCCGATCGCGCCCCTCGCGCAGCCGACCGCAATGTTCCATTCGTCGGGACACTACAGTGACCGTGCTGAGAGCGAGCCCCGTCAGGCTCGGGCACGACAGGGCTGAGCGCCGATCGCCCGTTTGACTGGGCGACGCCACTATAGTCCTTGCGCAAGAGGCGAAATAGGCGCATGCAATAGCATCAGCAGCTACGTCAAGGGCGCTGCTGGCTCGGGGATTTGAACCCCGGCCCCAACGAAAGGAGGACAATATGTCTTCCGACTCCTATCCTTCGAACCTATCGCGAAATCTCGTCCGAACCGGCACGCTGGGTTACCGGGAAAATCTCGCGCTCTGCGCACTCCTGATGGTGGATCGTCCCACCCCGGGGCTTGGTTTCCGCCATGCGGGACCCGAAATGGATTTCGCCGTGTTTCCGGATTTCTCCGGCAAGGCCGTCGGCCGGTTGGCGCTGTCCGCCCGGCGCGCCGGGACATACGTCCTGGCGGATTCGCTTGAAGAACCTTTCTCCGGCACCCGCTCGTCCCCTTCGATCGGGGAACAATAGGTGTCGTTGCGGGTAGTCCCGTAACGCCCGAACGCATCCGACGTCGATCAACACAGGAGGAAACCATGGCCAAGGGTCAGGTAAGAAGCACGCGCGAAGTCCGAAAACCCAAGAAGGAAAAGGACGTCAAAGCGCGGGAGGCCCTGCTGGGCGCGCAGGTGAAGATGGCCACCGACAAGAAATCCTGACGGCCGCAGCCGCTCCCTGGCTTGGCATCGGGCCATTCTCGGCACGCCGGGATCGGGATGCCGCTGTCTGCGTGCCATGAAGCCATGCCGTATCCGCGGCAGGACGGGAGAACAAGCATGATCAAATTCGACTACACGACGGGTGCCGGGCTTTTTGTCGGCCGCAAACTGCGGCAGACCCGCGGCCCCCGATACAGGCGCTTCGACACTGCCGCCGAAGCGGTCCGCTTCGCGATCGAGGAAATACCCGGATCTCGCCTGCTGGGCTCGGTGCTGGAAGTCGATGACGACCGTTTCGACGACCGGCAGATCCGCATGCTCTATGACGATCCTGGCTATCCGTTTGCCCGTCGGGAAAAATGATCGGTGGCGGCGACCTCTTCGCAAGGAGGTTGCCGGTGCCGGTTTGCCAGACACTGGGACGAAATGATGATCTTCTCGGTACGCCACATAACCTCCTATCGCTACAGGAGGCCGGTCAGGTTCGAACAGCACAGGCTGATGTTTCGCCCGCGTGACAGCTTCGATCAGACCCTGTTCAGCTGCAGCCTCACAGTCACGCCCGAGCCGGCCGCCGTGCGCTGGATCCACGATGTCTTCGGCAACTGCATCGCCTTGATCGACATTTCCGGCAGGGCCGCCGAACTGCGGGTGGAAACCGCAATCCGTGTCGATCACACCATCCATGTTCCCCTTGATCTCGAGCAGGACGAGCGCTCGCTCGCCTTTCCGTTCTCCTACGACGCCGACGAGGCGATCGACCTCGGGCGGACCGTGCTGCGGCACTATCCCGACCCTGGAGACGAGGTCGGGAAATGGGCCCGCCAGTTCGTGCCGGCCGGCGAGATGGTGCGGACCGGGCATGTGTTGATGACCCTGTGCTATGCGATCCGCCAGAGCTTCGTCTACACCCGCAGAAGCGAGCACGGCACGCAGCCGCCCGGCGAGACCCTGCGACTGCGCAGCGGCACCTGCCGCGACTTCGCGCTGCTGATGATGGAGGCGGTCCGCTCGCTCGGTTTCGCAGCCCGTTTTGTCACCGGATATATCTATGTCCCCGACCGGGACGGTTCGACCACGCTGGGTGGAGGATCCACCCATGCCTGGTGCCAGGTCTACCTGCCCGGTGCCGGCTGGGTCGAGTTCGATCCGACCAACGGCATCGTCGGTAGCCGGGATCTGATCCGCGTCGGCGTCGCGCGAGATCCGAAGCAGGCAGTTCCGCTGTCGGGGAGCTATGTCGGGAGCGCGCGCGATTTCGAGGGAATGCAGGTGCAGGTCAACGTGACCAGCGAGGGTGGCGCGGCACAGAATGAAGGGGCGACGGAACGCCCTTCCATGTCCGTGCGTTGAAGGCTGTGATGAATGCTAACGCAAGGAACGACATCCCCATGAAGATACGCGCCGGCTTTCATCTGGGCTATGAATGCGAACACGAAACCGCAATGCTCCTGGTCCTCAACATCCATCCCTCCCGGCGGGTCGATCTGATGACCGAACAGGTCCTGAGTTTCGACCGCCCGGTCGAGGCATGGGGCTACACCGACGTCTTCGGCAATGCCTGCAGCCGTATCCTGGCGCCGGCCGGCCTGACGACGATCTCGACCTCGTTCGACATCTACGACAGCGGTCTGCCGGACCCCATTCCCACAGACGCCATCCAGCATGACATCAGCCACCTGCCCGACGACGTGCTCGTCTTTCTCCTCGGCAGCCGCTACTGCGACACCGACCGTCTGGCGGATTTCGCGTGGAAGACCTTTGCCGGAACCCCGTTCGGCTGGCCCCGCGTGCAGGCGATCCTGGACTTCACGCATGACCGCATCACCTTCGACTACACGAGGGCCGACCCGCTTCGGACGGCCTTCGGCGGTTTCACGGACCGGACCGGCGTCTGCCGCGACTTCGCCCACCTCGCCATCACCCTGTGCCGCTGCATGAACATCCCGGCGCGCTACTGCACCGGCTACCTCGGCGACATCGGCGTGCCGAAGGATCCCAACCCGATGGATTTCAGCGCCTGGTTTGAGGTTTATCTGAGCGGGAGATGGTTCACCGTCGATGCTCGCCACAACACCCCGCGCATCGGACGCATCCTGATGGCCACCGGTCGCGATGCGACCGACGTCGCCCTCTCGACCGCCTTCGGTCCGGCTGTCCTGAAACGCTTCGAAGTCGTGACGGACGAGATCCCCGCCTGAACCGGCTGGGAGCTGCGCCAAAAAACCACGCCCCTGTTCATCAAATTTTCTTAAATCAGAAAAGCCTTGTCCACGCGTCGGTAACCTATCGCCCTTATGATCCCGACGATTGTTTGGAGTTCGGGAGTTCGGTGATGCGGCGCGGTTGGGAGTTGAGGCAGTCCTTCGGACGCATCATGTGTCGGAGGGACGGCAATTTCGGCATGGTCACCGCGCTGCTGGCAATCCCGCTCGCGCTTTCGGTCGGCGTGGCGCTCGACTATGTCAACGCGTCGGCGGACCGGGAGAATCTGCAGGCGCTGGCCGACAGTGCGGCGCTGGCCGGCGGCGGGCAATACGACGGAACCAATGCCTCGGTGGCGATTTCAACCGCAGAGGCGATCCTCAAATCCTATGCGGAAAAACTGCCGGCCGGGACCACCTACGACGTCAAGCTCGACGGCCAGTCCCTGAGCGTGACGATGGATAGCGCCTCGACCAATGCCTTCATGGGCATCGTCGGGCGCGGCACGACCGATATCGGCGTCGCCTCGACCGCGATCAGCCCGATGAAGCCGAAGAAGATCACTTTCATGCCCACCAAGGCCCAGGGCTGGTACTACAAGAAAGTGTCGATCATCGTCGTGCGGCCGAAAAGCACCGCGGAAGAGGTGGTCGGAACGGTCACCTACCAGCCGACTACCCAGGCGGACGGCGGCCAGGGCACCATGGTCGTCTCGCCGCAGACCACCCTGGAGCTCGGCGACTATGCCTCGTTGATCCTCAAGATGGAAATCAAGTACGACGGCTGCGGCCTGAACCAGAAGGCGACGGTTTCGAATTCCAAGGTGACCTGTTCGGCGAGCAACCGCAACGCCGACAAGACCTTTAATCTCACTTTGCGCACCGACAATCCGGACACCACGCATTACCTGTTCGTCGACGGCGTCCAGCTGCCGCAGGGCGTGACCAGCCCGCTCGAAAGCATCCTCGAATGCGGCAAGACGTCGAACCACGCCTGGGAAGACGGCGGCGGATGGGCGCGCCAGGACTTCTTCTACACCGCCACCTCCTATTGCGCCCCGAACGGCCAGTTCGTCCGGCTGACCAGGTAGGGGATCCGTCGATCGTGATCCGCCGGCGGCGAGATGCCGCCGGGGCCTTTGCCGCTGCGGGCAGGGCGCTTTCGCCGGCTCGCGCCGCGCGCCGCTTGTCTCTCAACGTATCGAATTCCCGCCAATTTGGCTGACCCGGCGCCCAGCCGGCCGCATGACGTCCGGCGCGTGCCGTCGAGTGCGTCTGCCCAACGACAACCTGACGGTCAAAGCGGCTGCCCGTCAGCCTTGGACCGTCGTTTGCCGGCGCCATGCGCAGGAGGGGTCGCGGATCGCACATTCATTGTCGGAGGGCATTGACAGAAAGCTTCGGGAAAGTTTATAGAACGAACGTTCGATTAGTTCGAGCGATGGAGAGGAGAAGGGAATGGAAATGTCTGGAGGACGGCGAAGCGAGGCGGAGGACGTCATGGACGTCAGGGAGAACCTCTTGTCGACGGCTGTCGGGATGTTTTCGGAAAAGGGTTTCAGCGGCACGTCGATCCGCGATATCGCCAAGGTGCACGGCGTCAGCCTCTCCAACATCTACTATCACTTCGGCAACAAGGACGGTCTGTGGCGGGAGATCCTCGACCGTTCGGTCCGGCTGCTGCCGGATCGCCTGCGGGCGGCGGTTGCCGCGGCCGCAACGCCGCGGGCGGCGCTCGAGGCGCTGGTCAGGGCGCATCTGGCGGCTGCGGTCGAATATCGGCGGGAATTGCTGATGCTGCTGGCGCAGCGCGCCCAGCTGGCGGAGGACGTCGGCAACGAGACGGCCGAGATCCAGCGCGAGGTGCTCGACATCTATTCCGAGGTGCTCGACAGGCTCGGCGCCGAGGGGGCGCTGAATTCCGGGCATGCGCGGGTCACCGCCTTCAACATGCTCGGCGTCATCAACTGGCATCTGCGCTGGTACCGTCCCGACGGCCCCCTGCCGGCGGAGACCGTGCACCAGGAAATCGTCGACTTCATCATGCGCGGCGCCTGCCGCGACTGACATCACGACAGACCCGCCTTGCCGGCGGAACGAACGGAGTGGCAGGCCGGCCGCTCCGAAGGGAGGAGACATGGCCTATACTATCGACATCGATACCGGTGGAACCTTCACCGATGGTTTTGTGGCGGGGCCGGGCATTGCCCGGGCGGTCAAGACCCCGACCACGCCGCATGATCTGACTGAATGCTTCCTGAACTGCATCAGGGCCGGCGCCAAGGCGGTCGGGCTGACGGTCGAGCGCTTTCTCGAGCAGACCGACGTGGTGCGCTTTGCCAGCACGGTCGGAACCAACGCCCTGATCGAACGCAACGGCGCCAAGATCGGCCTCGTCGTCTCGACGGGCGGCAAGGCTCTGGCGCCGCTCGCGACCGACCGCGGCGCCGGCATCATCGATGCCGACATGGTGGTCGAGATCGATGCCGGGCTGTCGCCGGAGGAGGTGCTGGGCAGGGCGCAGCGGCTGATCGATGCCGGCGCGCAATGCCTGGTCGTCGCTCTCGACGGCAGCGAGACCGATCCGGCCGCCGAGCGTGCCGTCCGCCAGATCGTCAAGCGGGAGTATCCGCGCGACTTCCTGGGCTCCATTCCGGTCTTCCTCTCCTCGGACGTGACGGTGCGCGACGGTTATGGCGAGCGCATCAACAGCGCGGTCGTCTCGGCCTATTCGCACAGCCGCCTGGCGCGCCTTCTCTACAAGGCCGAACAGGAGCTGCGTTCGCTCAGCTACCGCGGGCCGTTCCTGATCGGTCACAATGACGGTGCGGTTGCGCGCGTTGCCAAGACCCGGGCGATCAGCACCTACAATTCGGGTCCCGCGGCGGGGCTGGTCGGCGCGCGCGCCGTAGGCGCCCTCTATGGCGAGACCGACGTCATTTCCGCGGACATGGGCGGCACCTCTTTCGACATCGGCCTCGTTTCCAATGGCCGCGTCAATGTCGGCCTCCGGCCCGAAATCGAGGGCTACCGCACCAACGTGCCGATGAACGAGGTCGAGGCGCTTGGCGCGGGCGGCGGTTCTATCGCCGGCCTGAAGGACGGGGCGCTCTTCGTCGGCCCCCGCTCGGCCGGCGCCATGCCGGGTCCGGCGTGCTTCGGCCTCGGCGGCAGCGAGCCGACGGTCACGGATGCCAACCTCGTGCTCGGCCGTATCGATCCTGACAACTTCCTCGGCGGCGCGCGCAAGCTCGACCTCGAAAAGGCCCGCGCAGCGATCCGCGACGTTCTCGCCGAACCTCTCGGCATCAGCATCGAGGCGGCGGCGCTGGCCGTCATCGCCCTTGTCGACGGCGAGGTGGGCGAGGCGATCGCCACGCTCAGGGGCGCTGCGGGAAGCGGTGATCCGCTGCTCAACGTCTATGGCGGGGCGGGTCCGCTCCATGCCTGCAAGGTTGCCGAAAACGCCGGTCTGCGGCGGATCGCGATCACGCCCTTCTCCGCGGTCTTCTCGGCCTTCTCCTCGTCGCTGATGGATGTCGGCCACGGCTACATGCGTTCCGTCGGCCTGGCGTCGGGGGATCCGCGGCTTCTGGAGACGGCCGGCAGGCTGGTCGGGGAGATGAAGGACACCGCCTTGCGCGACATGCGCGGCGAGGGCTTCGACCTTGAGAAACTGTCCTGGCGGCTGGATGCGATCATGAGGCGCCCGGACGGCTCCGAGCTGCATTGCTCGGCCGCGGTCGGCGACCCCTCCGAACCGCAGGCCCTCCAGACGCTCCACGCGACGATCATGACGGAGGCGCCCGATGCGGTGGAGCTTTCCTCCCTCGGCCTCTTCGTCTCGGCACCGGTTCCGCACTTCCGCTTCGAGGAGAAGTCGCTCTCCGCCGAGGATATCGCCGTCGCCCGGACGGGCCAGCGCGACATCGTCACGGAGACGGGCGGTGCGCCCGCGATGGTCCCCGTCTTCGATCTGGAAAAGATGCTGCCCGGGCACCGCCTTTCCGGTCCGGCGCTTCTCGAAAGCAGCAAGACCACCGTCTGGGTCGCGCCCGGCTGGCAGGCCGGCATCGATCGTTTCGCCAATCTCATGTTGACGAGGGCCTGAGCATGACCGTTCGCATCACAGAAAATCTCTCCATCGATCTCGAAACCGAGCAATGGTGCTGCGTTGCCTGCGGCCATCGCCTTGCCTCTGCCCGCACCAACTACAAGACCGGCTGCATGGTCGCCGAGGTACCGATGGAGGAGGCCCACCCGCCGCTGATCGAGGGGCAGGCCATGAGCTTCACCCCCAACACCGACTTCTGCCGGCTGGTCGAATTCTACTGCCCCGAATGCGGCACGGTCCTGGAAAACGAGTATCTGCCGCCCGGGCATCCGCTGACCCATGACATCGAACTCGACATCGATGCGCTGAAGGCGCGGCATGTCGCCCGGGAGAGCCTGTGATGGGCGGCCGGCAAGCCGTCGAAGCGGTGCGGCGGGGGCAGCGCTGGGGCGATCCGATCCTGATGCCCTCGGCGGCGGGCCTCGGCGCCCGGATCGGGGCGCAGGTAGAAGGCGCCGTCTGGGCGGATCCGCAGAAGCTCGCGGATGCCTGCGTGGCCGCCGCCCGCTATCTCGGGGCGGACGCGGTCTGGGTGCCTTCGTTCGGCACGGCCGGCGTCCCCGACCTCGAACCGGCGATCCATCGCGACGCGGTCCAGCGGGCGCTGGCGGCGGCGGGCCGGCTTCAGCTCGCCTGCGTCGCCGAAATCCGCGGGCCGCTCGCCCGGGCCGCGGCGCTCGGAGGCGATCTCGACGAGGCGCTGAAGCGGGTCAGGCCCGATGTCGTCGCCGAGTTCGAGGCGCTCGCCAACCTGAGGCCCGACATCATTGTCCTGGCAGAACCCGAACCGAGCGGCGAACAGGCGGAGAACCGCACGTTGGCAAGGCTCTACGGCGCTTTGCGGAGGCTGGCCGAGCACTATGACGTCCTCAAGGGCATGAAGCCGGCGATGCCGGGCATGACCGGCGACAATGCGCCGGATCTGTCCTTCGGCGCCGCGGCCGGACTTTCCGCCGGCCGCAGCGCCCTGGTGCTCGCCGTGGACTGGACGGATGCCGGAGGATTTGCCGCCGCCTGTGCCGAGGCGAGGGGAGCGGCACGGCAGGCCGAACAGCCACTGATTGTTTCCTGCGCCGTGGCACTCGGCGGTGAAATCGAACCAAGTCGCTGCCGGGAGGCGGCAGCACACATCATGGAACGCGTCTGAGGCGTCATTCCGATCTGGGAGGAAATCATGAATTTCGATGTTGGCATCGACATCGGCGGGACGTTTACCGATCTCTGCGCGATCGCGGAAGACGGCACGCTGATCACTGCAAAATCGCCCACCACCCATTACGACCTGTCCGTCGGCCTGATCCGCGGGCTGCGGGAACTGGGAAAACGCGCCGGCCTGGCTCAGGACGTGTTCCTCGGACAGGTCGAGGCGCTGAGATACTCGACCACCATCGGGACCAATGCGCTGATCGAGCGCAAGGGACCGCGCCTCGGCCTGATCACCACGGCGGGCTTCGAGGACACCATCTTCATCGGTCGCAGCCGCAGCTGGGCCGACGGCATGGCGCTGCACGAGATCCGCGACATGGCCACCATCAAGAAGCCCGAGCCGCTGGTCTCGCCGCACATGGTCGTCGGCCTGTCCGAGCGCATGGACTGCCACGGCAAGGCCGTCCGGGCGCTTGATCCGGACGAACTGCGCGAGAAGCTGCAGAAGCTCGTCGACGGCGGCGTCCAGGGCATCGTCGTCAGCCTGATGTGGTCCTTCCTCAACCGGGCCCACGAGGAGGAAGTCCGGCGCATCATCGAGGAGGAATATCCGGAGGAATTCCTCGGCTCCATGCCGGTGACGCTCGCATCCGAGGTCTCGCCCAAGGCCGGCGAGTACACGCGCACCATGACGGCGCTCGTCAACGCCTACATTCACGGCGTGATGATGCAGGAGCTCGGCGACCTGACCCACAACCTGCGAAAGGCCAACTATCGGCGCCCGCTGATCCTGGTCCACAACACCGGCGGCAGCAAGAAGGTCTCGCGCACCCGTGCGGTGCTGACCCACAATGCGGGTCCGGTTGCCGGGATGTATGGCGCCGCACTTATCGGCGCGCAGGAAGGCTACCGCGACATCGTCTTCGCCGACATGGGCGGCACGTCCTTCGACATCGGGGTACTGGCGGGCGGCGTTCTCCGTGCCCAGGATTTCATTCCCGTCATCGATCGCTGGCGCACCAACATCCCGGCGATCGAAGTGAAGTCGATCGGTGCAGGCGGCGGTTCGATCGCCTGGATCAACGAGGCCATGGCCGGCCGTCTCGAGGTGGGGCCGCAATCGGCAGGCTCGGTTCCGGGGCCTGCCTGCTACGACAAGGGCGGTACGCTGCCGACCGTGACCGACGCGGACCTGGTTCTCGGCTACCTCAATCCCGACAACTATCTCGGCGGCCAGATGGATGTGGATCCCGACGCGGCGCATGATGCGATCGCAGCGAAGATCGCCGGCCCGCTCGGTATCTCCGTCCTGGAGGCCGCCTGGCGCATCCGCCGCATCGTCGATGCCCGCATGGGGCAGGAGATGTTCAACGAGGTGGCCCTGAAGGGTCACAACCCGCGCAAGTTCGTGGTCTTCGCCTGCGGTGGCGCGGGCGCGGCCCATGCATGCGGTTTTGCCCGCCATGTCGGCGCGACCACGATCATCGTCCCGGCAATGTCTTCGGTCTCGGGTGCGTTCGGCGCGTCGAGCATCGAGATCCGCCAGGTCTGGGAACAGTCGCGCAGCGTCCGGCTCTTCAACTTCGTCGAACAGTCCTATCTCGGCGATCCGTCCGTCATCAACACGGTGGTGGACGACCTGACCGACAGGGCGACCCGCGACCTGAAGCTCGAGGGCTTCGATCCCGACCGCATCGAGTTCACGCTCGAATTCGACATGCGATACGGCTCCCAGTACCACCTGACCCGCATCACCTCGCCGATCCTCTCGTTCCGGGGTGCCGACGATGTCCGTGATCTCTGCCGGCTGTTCGAGGAGCAGTATGCGGCGGTCTATTCGCCGGAAGCGGCCTTCCCCTCCGGCGGCATCGCCATCGAGGCGGTCTTCGTCACGGCACGCATCCGCCAGGAGCCCCGCAAGCTCAACGGCGATGGGCAGGGCGAAGCCTACGAAGCCCAGCCCAGCGCAATCCGCAAGGCCTGCTTCGATCCGGCCGCCGGCATGACCGAAACCCGCGTCTATGACTGGACGAGCCTGCGCCCCGGGGCAACCGTCGCCGGCCCTGCCATCATCGAGGCACCGGACACGACCTACGTCATCGAACCGGGTTGGACCTATCGCATGAACAGCCTGCGCAACGGCATCATCAGCGCCTGATGGCGCATATGGCGCCCGGCCTCGAGGGGCCGTGGCCGCCAGAGGGAGGATCACATGAACGCACTGACCACCATCCGCTACAGCCGCGACCACGAGGTCGTTCAGAGACTGCGCCCGGAGCCGCCGACCGAGTGGGAGACCCGGGCGATGGAGGGGCTCGACGACCTGGAATACGAGATCTTCGCCCACAAGATGCACATGATCGCGCTCGAGGGGAAGGAAACCACCATGAAGCTCGGCGCGTCCACCGCGATGCGGTGGGGCGACGTGGCCTTCGGGATCTACACGGCGCAGGGCGACCTGGCCGTCTGTGCGACAGGCATCTACCACCACGCCGTGCTCAGCCAGCTACCGGTCAAGTACCTGGTGAAGCATCTGGCCAACGACCCGACCGTCGGGCTGCACGAGGGCGACGCCTTCTTCTACAATGACCCGTTCTATGGCGGCGTGCACAATGCCGACATGGGGCTTTGCATCCCGGTTTTCGCGGATGGCAGGCTGGTGGCCTTCATCGGCGCCGCGGTGCATACCGGCGAATGCGGCGGTTCGGAACCGGGCGGCATGGTCAACGGCGCGAAGTCCCGCTACGACGAGGGCCTGATGTGCCCGCCGATCAAGATCGGCGAGAACTTCGCGCTGAAGGAGGATCTGCTCGGCCTGCTGGCCACCGCCACCCGCGATCCCCGCACCATGGTCCTCGACATCAAGGCAAGGCTTGCCGCGGCCCGCATCGCCGAGCGCCGCGTCCATGAATATGTCGCCGAGATCGGAGCCGATTTCCTGGTCGGCGGCTTGCGCCTCATCCTGAAGCAGACGGGCGAGGCCGCGCGCCAGAAGGTCGCGACGCTGAACGACGGCATCTATCGCCAGCCCCGTTTCCTCGACACCACCGGCCCCGAAGCTGCTCTGCTCAAGATCAACCTGACGATCGAGAAGAAGGGTGACCGGATCAAGCTGATCCTCAATGGCTCGTCGCCGATCCTGCCCGACCGGCCGATGAACACCTACTTCCAGGGTCTGCTGGGCATGGCGATGGTCTATGCCTGCGGCTGGCTCTTTCCGGACCTTCCCGCCAACAACGGCCTGCTCGAGGCGGTGGAGTGGGAATTCCCCGACAACAGCTTCATCAACGCCAAGGGCGACGTTCCCGTATCCTATGCGCCTGCCTCGATGGTCGCCTTCAGCCAGGGCATGTTCATGGCCGGCGCCAAGCTCACCTACGCCACCGACCCGAGCCGGGCGGTGGGCGCCTGGTACACCGGCTTCGCAGTGACGGTCTTTGCCGGTTTCAACCAGTGGGGCGAGCCGATGGCCGACATTACGCCCGAGATCAACGCGACCGGTGCCGGCGGCCGCCCGGGCATGGATGGCATCGATGTCGCCGGCGCCTTCTTTGCGACCATGAGCGACTGCGGCGACGTCGAGACGACCGAGGCCGAGCGGCCCTTCCTCTACACGTTCCGCAATTTCTTCAACAACTCCTACGGCCACGGCAAGTACCGCGGCGGTTCGGGTGTCGGGCTCGGCCTCAAGGTCCACGGCGTGCCGATGGTTGCACTCGGCTCCATGGGCTTCGGTTCGCATTTTCCCTCGACGCTCGGTGTCTTCGGCGGCCGCGCCGCGCCGCCCGCCTTCGTGCAGACGGTGCGGGGCTCGAACCTCGATGCGCTGATGGCCGAGGGGGCTACCCTGCCGCGCAACATGGCCGAGCTCTACGGTCCCGCCGGTACGCCGGAGGAGGGTAACCGCAGCTATCTGAGCCTTGCCCATCCGCCGGCCCTCTATCAGGGCGGTGACACGGTCTATGTACCGGTGTCCGGCGGCGCGGGCTATGGCGACCCGCTGCAGCGCGACCCGCAGGCGGTCGCGCAGGATGTGGGCACCGGCCGTGCTTCGGCCGAGGCCGCCCGCGATATCTATGCCGTGGTGATCGACGCGCACACGGGCCTTGCCGATGGCGAGGCCACGGAGGCCCGTCGTGCGGAGGTCCGCCGCAAAAGGCTCGCCCGGGCAAAACCCTATGCCGCCTTCGTCGCCGAGTGGTCGAAGCTTTCTCCGCCCGCGGAGATCCTTCGCTACTACGGCCCGTGGGACGGAGCCGCTCATTGACCGGCGCACGAGGAAGACAGGACATGACTGACACGACGATCCACGGCCTGCTGCAGAGGCAGGCCACCCGGTACGGGCATCGCCCGTTCCTCACCTTCGGCACACGGACGCTCAGCTTCGCAGAGCTCGAGGCGATGAGCGGCCGTGCGGCCGCGGGCTTTGCGGCCCTCGGTGTCGGCAAGGGAGACCGGGTCGCGCTGATGCTCGACAACTGCGTCGAATACCTGGTGCTGTGGTTCGGCCTGTCGCGGCTCGGCGCGGTCGAGGTTCCGCTCAACACCGCCCATCGCGGCGTGGTGCTTGCCCACATGCTGCGGATATCGAAGGCCCGCATCGTCGTCGCCGATCTCCATCATCTGCCGGCGGTCGACGCGGTACGCGCCGACATCGGCTGGCGGCTGAAGACGGTTGTGCGCGGTGCGCCGCTTCCGGACGGTGCTGTCGCCCTCGAGGCGGTACTGTCCTGCACCGATCCGGCGCCGGTGGTCGAGGTCTCCGCGCGGGATCCCTACGCGATCATGTTCACCTCGGGCACCACCGGACCGTCCAAGGGCGCGCTCATGCCCCAGGGCTATGCGCTGGCGGCGGCGCGGCAGATCTGCGATGCGACCGGCTACGGCGAGGAGGATTGCCTCTACAACGCCCTGCCGGTCTTCCATGGTAACGCCCAGATCCTCAGCGCGCTTCCCGCCCTGATGGCGGGCGCCCGCATGGTTCTGGTCGAACGCTTCTCCGCCAGCCGCTTCTGGACCGATATCCGCAGCCACGGCTGCACCGCCTTCAACTACATCGGCACCATCCTCTCCGTCCTGATGAAGGCCCCCGCCGATCCCGAGGACAGGAATCATGGCTTGCGGGTGATGATGGGCGCCGGCGCCGGAAAGGGGCTTTTCGAAGCCTTCGAGGAGCGCTTCGGCACCCGGTTGATCGAGGGCTACGGGATGAGCGAGATCGGCGTGCCGATCATGAGCGACCCGGCTCGTTCCCGGCCCGGTTCGTGCGGCCGGCAGACCGATCACTATGACCTGATGCTGGTCGATGCGGCGGGCCGGAAGATCACGACCCCCGACACGCCGGGCCAGTTGCTGGTGCGCCCGAAGCGGACCAACGGGATGATGATCGAATATGTCGAGATGCCCGAGAAGACGGTCGAGGCCTTCCGCGACCTGTGGTTCCACACCGGCGACCTGCTGCAGTTCGACGCCGACGGCTTCTGGTACTTCGTTGACCGCGACAAGGACGCACTGCGGCGCCGGGGAGAAAACATCTCGTCCTTCGAGGTCGAGCGCATCATCGCCGGCATGGAGACCGTCAGCGAATGTGCGGTCATTCCGGTGCCTTCCGATCTCGGCGAGGACGACGTGATGGTCTGCATCGTCGCCTGCGAGGGCGCGTCGCCGGACCCTGTCGCGGTCCGCGAACACTGCCGCGGCCTGATGGCCGATTTCATGCTGCCCCGTTACATCCGCTTCGTCGCGGAACTACCGAAAACCCCCACGGCACGCGTGGAAAAGCACCGGCTGCGGGCCGAGGGCGTTACGTCCGACACCTGGGATGCCGACAAGGCGGCGGTGCCGGCATGACCGTCGCAGCGCATTCCAAGCCGACGCTCCCCCCCGAGCTGATGGCGCAATACCACGTCGAACCCGACGGCCGCGTGCTGCTGCGCGCCGTGCGTTCCGCCCGGGGCGGCGAGGTGCTTTTCCCGCCCCGCCAGTTCAGCGGGCCGGACCTTGCCCCGACCGAGGAGCTGCTGCTCTCGGGTGACGGCCGGGTCAATTGCCTGACCCGCGTTCGGGTGCGGCCGCCCTATGAACTGCCGCCCGGCTACATGATCGGTTTCGTCGATCTGGACGCGGCACCACTCCGGTTGTTCGGCCTTTTCGACGGCGAGACGGAGCTTTCGCCCGGAAGCCGCGTCGCGCTGCGCCTGCGCGCCATCGGCGTCGACAACGACGGCAATCCCTGCCTGCGCCCGATCTTTGTTCCGGCTTCAGGCAACAGCAAGGAAGGAACGGCGCCATGATCACGCCCTGGATCGCCGGGTGGGGCCTGACCTCCTTTGGCCGGCACGAAGCCACCGATCTCGAGACGCTGGCCGCGACGGCCGCGCGCGACGCGTTGCTGGACTGTGGCCTCGCGCCGCAGAAGATCGAGCTCGCGGTCTTTGCCAACGCCCTGGCCGCACGGCTCTCGGGCAGCCTCACGATCGGCCAGGACGCGCTCGCCCACGTCGGACTTGCCGGATGCGCCGTCATCAACACGGAGAATGCCTGCACGTCGGGCTCGACCGCATTCCACATCGCCTGCACGGCGATCCGGGCGGGGGAGGTCGATGCGGCGCTGGTCGTCGGGGCCGAGAAGATGTTCCATCCCGCGCTCGGCCTGATCGATTCCGGCAAGACGCTCGCCGACACCCTGCTGGGGCGGGTCACGCCGGCGGGTTTCGCGCTGAGGGCGAGCCGGCACATGGAGCGCTTCGGCACCACAGCTGAGCAGCTCGCAGCTGTTTCCGTCAAGAACCGCCGTGCCGCGGCAGCAAACCCGCTGGCGATGATGCGCGAGCCGCTGACGCTCGCGGACGTCCTTGCCTCGCCGATGGTCGTCGATCCGTTGACGCGCCTTCAGTGTTCGCCGATCGCCGACGGCGCGGCTGCGATCGTCCTGGTCAGCGACCGCCTCGCAAGGCAGACCGGTGCGCGGGCACGCGTGCGCGCCTCGGTGCTGACCAGCGGGCGCTACGACCTGATGGCCGACCTGTCCGAGTGGCAGACCGACAGCCGGACCGCCGAACGCGCCTATGAACGGGCGGGAATTGCCGTGGCCGATCTTTCTGTCATCGAATGCCACGACGCCTTCTCGATCGCCGAGATCCTGCATTACGAGGGCCTCGGCCTGTGCGCGCCCGGAGAGGGCGGACGCTATGCTGAACGCCTTCTCGCCGGCGATCCGGCCTGCGTGCCGGTCAACCCGTCGGGCGGGCTCCTGTCGCGCGGCCATCCGGTCGCAGCGACCGGAATCGCCCAGATCATCGAGGTCTCCCGTTACCTGCGGGAGAAGCGCGAGGCAGGCGACATCGGTCTCGCCCACTGCATGGGCGGCGACAAGGAAGCCGACACCAAATCCTGCACCATCACCGTCGTGGAGGCTGCCAGTCCGGCAGGCTGAACGGAGAGCGCAGGACATCTGACCAGATCAACAACGGAGGAGAAGACTGATGCAAGACAAGACTGATCTCAAGGGCAAGGTTGCACTGATCACCGGTGCCGGTGGGGCGATCGGCGGCACCACCGCGCGGCTGATGGCGGCGCGGGGAGCGTCCATCGTTGCCGTCGACCGTGACGAGGCTGCCCTGACGGCACTCGCCCGCGACATCGCCGGCTGCACGACCGTGGTTGCCGACGTCACCGACGAGGCCGCCGTCGAAAACTACGCCGCCCAGGCAGTGAAGACGCATGGCCGCATCGACATCTTCTTCAACAATGCCGGGATCGAGGGCCACTTCTTCCCGATCCAGGCCTATCCGACCGATGCCTTCCGCAAGATCGTCGACATCAACCTGGTCGGCGCCTTCCTCGGCTACAAGCACGTGGTTCCGCACATGCTGGCGGCCGGCAAGGGCTCGATCATCGTCACCTCGTCGGTCGGCGGTCTGATCGGCACACCGTTCATCTGCGCCTACACGGCCACGAAGCACGCGGTCCTCGGCCTGATGCGCAGCGTCGCCGCCGAATGCGGTGCCGCCGGCGTGCGCTCCAATGCCGTCAACCCCGGTCCGATCGAGTCGCGCATGATGACCGACGTCGAAAAGGGGATGGGCAAGGACATGCCCGACGGGGCCGTGCGCTCGATGATGACGCAGATGGTTCCCATGCGCCGCTACGGCACGCCGGCAGAGGTCGCGGAGCTGGTCTCCTTCCTCGGTTCGGACGCTGCGAGCTTCGTCAATGGCGCGGTCATGACCGTGGACGGCGGTTTCACCGCGGTCTGATCCGCGAAACGCCCCGGTGTCCCGGCCGCGGAAGGGGAATGATCTCCACCGCGGCAGGCAAACCACCGGGCGTCAACGGCAAAAAGGAGAGGAGGATGACAATGAACATCAACAGACTTTGGGGCGCGGCAAGCCTTGTCGCATCGCTGGCGACCGCCTTCCAGGCGCACGCGATCGATACTTCGCCCGGCGATTACACCCTGCTGCCGCCGGAAACGGCGGTCGCCCTGCAGTATTTCCAGTATTCGACCGCCGACGAACTCAATGTCGAGGGCGTGGGCGACGTGCCCGGAACTCAGGTCGACGCCGTTCTCGCCGTATCGCGGGTTCTCTACTACGGCGATGCGGGCGGCGTCCGCTATGGCCTGCAGGCCTATCTTCCCTATGGCGGCTTCACCGAGGCGAAGATCGGCGGCAGTGCGGTCAACGAGGCAAACGGGCTCGGCGACCTGACCGTCGGCGCGACCGCCTGGCTGATCGAGCCGTCGAACCCGGTGACCGGCACCACGCTCGCTGCGACCGCCTTCCTGACGATGCCCACCGGCAGTTACGACGCCTCGGGCGTCAGCATCGGATCGGGCACCTACACGGTCACGCCGCAGATCGGCTTCATCCAGGGCCTGGGCGCCGGCTTCTTCTTCGACGGCACCTTCGACGTGGCGCTGAGCCGCGATCATGACGAGGGCGGCGTCACCTTGAGCCGCGACCCGAGCTACCAGGTCCAGACCTATCTCCGTTATCAGCCGTCCCAGCGCACGTCGTTCTCGATCGGCTATTCCGGAAAATTCGGCGGCGAGGCCTATTCCGACGGTGCCTATACCGGAAGCAAGACACGGGTGGATTCGCTGCGCATCTTCGCAAATCACTTCCTGACCCCGACGGTGCAGATCGAAGCCATGCTGTCGAAGGACTTCAATGTCGAAGGCGGCCCGTCAAACACGGTTACCCAGATCCGTCTCCTGAAGGTTTTCTGAGGGCCAGGGCAGAACCGCCGCGGACGACACCCCGCGCCAAAACAACGAAGGAGCGGCTGCTTTGCGCGGCCGCTCCTGATTTTTTTCCGAAAGCAAGCCTTGCCGGTCAGGCCGACGCGGTGAGCGTCAGGCCGATGCCCCACGGGTCCTTCAGTGCATGGCCTTCCGCCGTGCGGCTGACCGGGATTTCCAGGGTTTCCAGCGTGGCGAGCGCCTTGTCGAGGGCTGCCTGGTCGTTGAAGGTCAGCGAATAGTCCGAAAGGCCCGCCATGCCGGTGCTGCGGCTGGTGGCGCCACGGCTGTTCCAGATATTGGCGGCGATGTGGTGGTGATAGGTGCCCGCGCCGAAGAAGCTCGCGCCCGGATAGACCGCCATCTTCTTGAGGCCCAGCACCCCTTCGTAAAACCGGTCGGCCTCCGGAATATTGCCCACCTGCAGATGGATATGGCCGATCGCGGCACGGTCGGTCATGCCTCCCCACGGGGTTTTCGGCGCCGCGTCATAGAGCCCCTGCAGGTCGAGCCCGTAGGTCGCCATCTCGACGGTGCCGTCGGCCTTGAAATTCCATTCGTCCGGCCGGCGGTCCCGATAGATCTCGATGCCGTTTCCTTCCGGGTCGGACAGGTAGATCGCCTCGGAAACCAGGTGGTCGGAGGCGCCGTCGAGCCGGACGCCACGCGAAACGGCATGGGCGAGCCAGTGGCCGAGCTCCTCGCGATCGGGCAAGAGGAAGGCGGTGTGGAAGAGGCCGGCCGCGTTGCGCGGCTGGCGGGAAACGTCCCGGGCGGTCGTGAGCGTCAGCAGCGGCCGGGTGCCGGCGCCGAGCGTGACCCCGCTCGCGCTCTTGTCGATCAGCGAAAGTCCGAGCATGTCCTGGTAGAAGGACGAGACGGTGTCGAGATCGGAAACCACGAGATGGCTGCGACCGACATGGATCGGGCGGGTAAGGGCGAAGCTTTCGGCTTCGGAGGAAAGGGCTGCGTCGGACATCTGGTTTGGCTCCTTGCCGTGGACCGCGTCGGCGCCGGCCTGCGCCGCTCTTTTCCGCGGTCTCTGCAGTTGCCTCAAGCGCCCGGCCGGCCCGGGGTTCTTGTGTTGTCGAAAAGGAATATGCGCCTTCGGCGTCGTTCACGAAAGATCGGATAATGGAGATTTATCGTTCGATGATCGTTGACGATCATGCGTCGTGAAAATTGATCCTGATCAATGCGGCGACAGGCCGTGCGAAGGAATGTAGGATGGAAGAAAGGGAGGCGGGCCGCGTCTGGATCCGCCCGGATAGGAGAAGGTCATGTACAAGAAGATCGTGGTTCCGGTGGATTGCGCAGCCCTCGAGCGCGGCGAACAGATCCTGCGCAAGGCGGCAACCCTTCTGGACGCCGGCGGCGAAATCATCCTCCTGACGGTCATCGAGGACATGCCGGGCTACATCACCATCGAACTGCCGGTCGATGCGATCGAGGGCGCGATCAAGGACGGCAAGGGCAAGCTCGTCGAGCTGAAGGAAAAGACCGGCATCGAGGCCCGCGTCGAGATCCGCTCCGGCGCACCGGCCCGCGAGATCCTTGCCGCCGCCAACGAGCACGGCGCCGATCTGGTCATCATCGCCTCGCACAAGCCGGATCTCGCCAACTATCTGATCGGCGCGACCGCCGACCGCGTGGTGCGCCATTCCAAATGCTCGGTGCTGGTCGATCGCTGAGCCGGACCGGCCGCGACGAACAACCCGCGACACACAAGAAGAAACCGAGGAAACTGCCCGCATGAACACCGAAAAATATGAAAAGATCCTGCGCGACCGCCAGAACGAGATCCTCACTCGCCTGAAGAAGATCGACAACGATCTTTCCCGCACCCGCGACCAGGACAGCGAGGAACAGGCGATCGAGGCGGAAAACGACGAGGTGCTGGAAGAGTTCGGCCAGGTCGGTGAGAAGGAACTGAAGGCGATCGACGCCGCCCTCGACCGCATCGCCAAGGGCACCTTCGGCATCTGCGCCAAATGCGGCGAGCCGATCGCCGAAAAACGCCTCGACGCGGTGCCCTATGCCCCGCTCTGCCAGGAATGCGCCTCGGGCGCGTGACGTTTCGTCGGGGGACGAACGGCCGCTGCCGCTTGTTCCTTCTCCCCGTAAATGGGGCTGAGGAATGGGCGGCGGATGAGGGGCGGCCTGCGCGCAGGGGTGCAAGGCAGGCCGAAATGCAGCAATGCCGGGAAGGGGGCGCAGGGACGTCCCCTTTTTTGATTCAGGGCGCTGCGCTCTTCCCCTGTCGCCCCCGCATCCTGACGCTGACACGTGTCTCTGACCTTTGCCCTTCCACTCTGGCCCCCTCTGCCCCTTACCCTGACCCTCTCCCCGCCCGCGGGGAGAGGGGATGGCCAAGGCGGTGCCGCTTGTCCCTTCTCCCCATAGTCATGGGGAGAAGGTGCCGGCAGGCGGATGAGGGGCGGATTGAGGAGAGGGGCAGTGGTGGACAGGGCCGCGGACCGGGACCGCAGGCGCAGGCCGAAATGCAGCAATGCCGGAAAGGGGCGCGCAGGGACGCCCCTTTTTTCGTTCCCCGCGCGGCCGCCGTGTCCTAGATCAACGCGCCGATCGTGCCGCCGACGAGCAGGATGATGCCGATCAGGAAGGTGAGGGCCGCACCCGGGCCGCGCTTCTTGGCGTCGGCGTAATATTCGGCTGCATAGAGCACCCGCGACGCCGTCCAGGCGAGGCCGAGGAGGCCCGCCAGCGCGTCGGAAACATAAAAGCCGAACAGCCAGAGCGAGGGCAGGAACAGCACCAGTTGCTCGACCGTGTTCTGCTGCACGCGAAAGATCCGTTCGAAATCGGCATTGCCCGTCGTCTTCGGCGCCTCGACGCCGAACTGCTGGCGCGCCCGCGCCACCTTGAGCAGAAACCAGACATAGGCGACCAGCGCCGCAAAGGTGGCGAGCACGGTAAAGCGCATCGAATATTCCTTGATCGAAAGCTCGGGATGGCAATGCCGCGGATGTTAGAACATGCCGCGTCGGCCTGTATAGCGGTTTTGCCGTGGGAGCCCGATCCTTCCCGGCGGACGCCTCACGAACAGGGAGTGCCTGCGACACAAGGTGAAGGCCTCGGCCCTTTTCCCGATCGCCGCCACCCGATAAGGTAACTGGAAATTTGCACATGATGAGTCATGATCGTCTTTTCGATCCGGGCTTTTGGGACTGACACGCCATGACCGACCATTTCCGCTTCGGGCGCGCCTATGATTTTCACGAGCTGGTGGCCGATGGCATCGTCCACGGCGTCGGCGTGGTCTTCGCGCTGATCGGGGCCACGGCCCTGATCTTCTACGCCACCGTCTGGACGAGCTATGCCGAAATGGCTGCCGCCTGGATCTATGGTCTCGGCCTCGTCATCGCGCTCGCCGTGTCCTTCACCTACAACATGTGGCCGCATTCGCGCACCAAGTGGATCCTGCGCCGCTTCGACCATTCGGCGATCTTCGTGCTGATCGCCGCGACCTATACGCCCTTCCTGGTCAAGGGCTCCCATGACTGGGTGATCCTGACGCTGCTGTTCGGCATTTGGGCGACCGCCTTCGTCGGCATCTACCTGAAGTGCCGTTTCCCCGGTCGCTACGACAAGCTGGCCATCCTGCTCTACCTCGCCATGGGCTGGAGCGGGGCGATGGCGCTCGGCCCGATTTCGAAGACGCTGCCCGGCATCACCGTGCTCCTGATCATCATCGGCGGCTGCATCTATTCCGCCGGCGTCATCTTCCACGTCTGGGAACGCCTGCGCTTCCAGAACGCCATCTGGCACGGCTTCGTCGTCACCGCCGCCGCCGTGCACTACTCCGCCGTGGTCACTGCCATCGGCCATTGAGCGGGCATTTCCATCCGGCTCTCTATTGCCGCTGAGGGCGTCCGTCTCCTGCCATCTTTCACGAGCCGCCGTTGACGGCTTGGGCGTGGCGTGATCATTCTCCCGTCGATCCCGGTTTTCCGATCGGCGGACGAGAGGTTTTCGTCGTTCTTCACGCGCCCCCCTCGTCAATGGGGCAGGGGCGACCGTCAATTTCATGTTGTTTCCGGATTGAAGAAATGAATTTTGAATTGCTTGTGGTGGAGCATGGCTGGCCGTTTTCGTTGATATTGATCTTCATCGCCACGACCATGCTGGCGCTTCTCGGCTTCTGGCGTCGGGACGGCAAGATGAGGTGGCTGAGGTTTTTCGGCGTGTTCCTGGTGTCCGTCCTGACCATCTGGGGGCTGTCGGAGTTCGTCCACGCATATGCGCTCTGGCGTGTCAGCGTTTACGATGCGGACGGCGTCCAGTCTTTCGCCAGCGACGAGCAGCTTGGTCCGGAGCTATATCGACGGCTCATGGAAATCGTGGTGCACGACACTGGCAATGCGCTCCAGCCCCTTGGCGCCGTCGTCATGTCCTCGTTCTTCCTGATGGCTTCTCAGGCATTGGCCCATGCGGTCGGACTGGTTCGAAGGCGAACTGACAACGGGTAACGGCCGCACCTGCATCTGCCCCTCGGGAAGCCGGTTTTAAAGGTCGCCTGCGAATGGGTGTTGGCGGGCAGACGAGAGTATTCTGCCGATAGGTGGTCGGCGGGGGGCAAGGCCGAGGCGGCAATTTTGCTTTACAGTTCCGCCATGCCAGGTCTAGGGAGCGTCACCGATCTTCCCATCAGGGCACCCCGATGCAGCAAGCCATCCTCATCCGCGACGCCGGCGAAGCCGATCTTGCCGCCATCCGCGACATCTACAACCACGCCGTCGAGCACACGACGGCGATCTGGAACGACGTGCTGATCGACGTCGACAACCGTCGCGTCTGGCTGGAACTGCGCCGCGCCAAGGGCTTTCCGGTGCTCGTCGCCGAGGTCGGCGGCCGGGTCGCGGGTTATGCCTCCTATGGCGACTGGCGCGCCTTCGATGGCTATCGCCACACCGTCGAGCATTCGGTCTATGTCGACAAGGACAGCCGCGGCGCCGGCCTCGGCAAGGCGCTGATGCTGGCGCTGATCGAGCGGGCACGCGCCGCCGACCTGCATGTGATGATCGCCGCCATCGAGGCCGGCAACGCAGCGTCGATCGCCCTTCACGAACGCCTCGGCTTCCGCCTCGTCGGCATTCACCGCGAGGTCGGCCAGAAATTCGGCCGCTGGCTCGATCTCGCCGCGATGGAACTGAAGCTGTAAGGCTCATGGGGCGGCTTGAGCCGGTCGGGGCGGCTGTCCCGGCTTGCGGCGGGGGCGACTTCCGCCTAGGCTGCGGCACCTTTCCGGAGACCCCTCGCCATGGCGCATTCGCACTCCCATCTCTGGCCCGGCGTGCCGCTGGCGCTCGGATCGGCCCTTCTCTTCGGCCTGTCGGCGCCCCTGTCCAAGCTGCTGGTCGGCGCGATCGATCCGTGGCTTCTGGCGGGCATTCTCTATCTCGGCGCCGGCCTCGGCCTTGCCGTCCTCGCCCGGGCCCGTGTCGCGCTCGGCCTGCCCAATGAGGAGGCACCGCTGTCCCGCCGCGACCGGCCCTGGCTTGCGGCGGTCGTCCTCTTCGGCGGCGTGCTCGGGCCGCTCTTCCTGATGCTCGGCCTGTCCCTGACCACCGCCGCCTCGGCCTCGCTGCTTCTCAATCTCGAAGGACTGGCCACGATGGCGATTGCCTGGCTGGTCTTTCGCGAAAATGTCGACCGGCGCCTGCTTCTCGGCGCGGCGGCCATTCTCGCCGGTGCGATGCTCCTGTCCTGGAACGGCGCGGGGCTGAGCCTCGACGCGGGCGGCCTCTTCGTCGCGGCCGCCTGCCTGTGCTGGGGCATCGACAACAACCTGACGCGCAAGCTGTCGTCTGCCGATCCCGTGCAGATCGCCATGATCAAGGGGCTGGTCGCCGGCTGCACCAACCTGACGCTGGCGCTCGCCTTCGGCGCCGCCTGGCCGCCCGCGACGCTTGTCGGCGCCGGCGCCGTCGTCGGCTTCCTCGGCATTGGGCTCAGCCTGGTCATGTTCATGCTGGGCTTGCGCCACCTCGGCGCGGCCCGGACGGGCGCCTATTTCTCGCTCGCGCCCTTCATCGGCGCGCTTGTGTCGGTGCTGATGTTCCGCGAGACTGTGACGCCCGGGCTGGTATCGGCCGGCCTGCTGATGGCTTTCGGCCTCTGGCTGCATCTGACCGAACGGCACGAGCACGAACACAGCCACGACGCGCTGGCGCACGACCATGCCCATGTGCATGACGAGCACCACCGGCACAGCCATGACGGCCCGGTCACCGAGCCGCATTCCCACTGGCATCGCCACGAGCCGCTCCGCCACAAGCATCCGCACTATCCCGACCTGCATCACAGCCACAGCCACGGCTGAGGCTGGAGATCTTTCGCTGACGGATCTGCCCGCTCGGCCTCCGACAAGCTTGAAATGGCCGAGGCAAGCGTGAAGGCGACGACGCTCCCTTTCGGTCGAGGGATCCGGCCCTGTTCCGCTGTCGCGCACCCCAGCTTCGCCCCTCACGCTGACCAGACCGGGGTCGAGCCGCGTGTCTCGACCCGTCCTTCGGACCCCCGCAGGCGGGGAGAGGGGACGGCCCACGGCGGTGCCGCTTGTCCCTTCTCCCCATGATCATGGGGAGAAGGTGCCGGCAGGCGGATGAGGGGCCGTTGGCATCGACAGATGCCGCCGCCGCCGCACCAGCGCCTGTCACTCGATCCGTGCGCGCAGCATCTCGCCGCGGATGGTGATCGACGGTTTCGCCCCCGGCGTGTTCGGTAGCGCGCTGTCGACGAAGGACGCCGTTGCCTCCACCAGGTAGCTGATCGTGGTCGGCTGCACGAAGCGCAGCGTCGCGTCGAGCATCTTGCCGGAGATCGCGATCGCCTCGTTCTGCATCACCCGCTGATAGGTGATCCGGGCCCGCAGCGCCGCACCCGAAAGCGTCAGGCTGTCGGCGTGCCCGTCGACCGTCACGTCGCCGGCATCGCTGCGGATGTCGACCACGGAGAAATCGCCGTCGAGCCGTGTGCGCGCCGCCTTCTGGTCGACGACGACCGCCGCGCCGGATGGGAGATGGGCTGTGAGCTCCATCGTGCAGTCCGACCAGTCGAACAGGCGCGGCCTCGAGCCCACGTCGACGATCAGGGTATTGCCGTCGATCCGCAGGTTGCCGTTGGCCGGGCAGGCGTCGGAGAACCAGCCCGAATGCCAGATCGCGCCCCAGCCGTGACGCGTGCCCTTAAGTTCGGCGACATGCGGGCCGCTTGCCGCGGTCGAGATCCGGATGTCGCTTGCGGATCCTTCGACCCGGATGGCCGAGACCCTGGAGAGGTCAACCGGCCCGGCAAGGCTGTCGCGGCTGGAAATGAAGGCGACGCCGGCATCGATCAGCGCGAGGGCGAGGATGGTGCCGGCGACGGAGAAAAGGATGGTTTTCGGTTTCATCGGTGATGCTCCTTTGGTGGGGGACTGCCCCCATCGAGCATGTCTTGCGCCTGCCGGACGACCTTGATCGCGTTTGAGGTCGACCTCGAACGCGATTTCGGGCCATATCGGCGTCACCGGACCATTCGCTCCACCCTTGCCCTCCTGTTGCCCATGATCTTCGTCCCGCTGTCCTTCGCCGTATCGCTTTTCCTTGCAACCTTTCTCGTGCGGCTCCTGCTGCAGGGGCGCGAAAGCCTGGCGCGCAATCACCTCTTCGTCCTGCTCGTGGCGCTCTATGCCGTGCAGACCCTGCTGGTCGGATTGCGCTGGGGCTATGGCGTCATGGGCATCCTGCCGCTTCTGTCGATCCTGGCGAGCCTTGTGCCGCCGTTGACCTATCTGGCCTTCCGCGATCTGGCCCGCGATGGAGCAAGCGGCATTTCGGTTCGCGACTGGCCGCATCTCCTGCCGACGATCGCCCTGTGCGGATTGCTTCTTCTGTGGCGCAACGCGGTCGATCTTCTGATCATTGCCGAGTTCCTCTGTTATGGCGCGGGCCTGGCCTGGCTCGCCCGCCTCGGCACCGACGGGCTGGTCGCCTCGCGCCTCGACGGATCGCTGCGCTCCCATCGTTCGCTGGTGCTCGCCGCCCTGGCCCTCGTCTCGTCGGCGCTCACCGACATCGTCATCAGCCTCGACTTCGCCCTCGGCGGCGGACAGCATTCCGCAATGGTGGTGTCGGCGGCGACGACGGTCATCCTCTTCCTGCTCGGGATTGCCGCGGTCGTTGCCGGCACGGAAGAAGGCTCGGGCGAGGCGCAGGAGGGGGCTCCGGAGGATGGCGGCACGACGGATGTGGCGACGCCCGAAACGTCGGGCGAGGACGAGGCCATCGCCGCCGGTCTCGACCGGCTGGTGCACGAGCGGCGCCTCTATGCCGACACCGGCCTCAATCTCGGCAAGCTCGCCCGCCGGATGGGGCTACCCTCCCGTGCGGTCTCGCATGCGGTCAACCGCGTCCATGGTATGAGCGTCTCGCAATACGTCAACAATTTCCGCGTTGCCGAGGCCTGTCGGCTCCTCTCGGAAACGGATATGCCGGTCACCCGCGTCGTCTTCGAGGCGGGTTTCATGACGAAGTCGAACTTCAATCGGGAGTTTCTGCGGGTGACGGGTCTCAGCCCGACGCGCTGGCGCGCAGAACAGGCCGTCGCCGACCGCACGGACCTGGCTGCTCAGCCGCCGACGAACTGGAAATAGGCCCAGGCGAGAGCGAAGGCGGCAACGACGCCCAGGCCGATCAAGACCTTGCGCAGGGCCGGATTGGGCTTTTTCGGCTCCTTCGGCTTCGGCGGCTTCTTGAATTCGACGACATTGCTCATCGCGCATGCTCCTTATCAGTCTGGCCGCACCTTACCCTCGAGGGATTGAAAAAGTCCTGATGGAAGAGAATGGGAAAGGCGGGCGGTGCGTGGGCCGCCTAACAGCACGGGTGCGGTGCTGCTCGTTGCCGCGTACCCCCCTCTGCCCTGCCGGGCATCACCCCCTCAAGGGGGAGATTGGCAAGACGTGCCCGCTCGGCCAATGGACTTCGTCAAGGCTCCGCGAGTTTGCGGTTCGTTGGATGGGTGGGCCTGTGTGTGGTACAGAACCGACGCGCCAGATTCAAACCTGATAACGGCGCGAAGCGGTCTGCAGTCCGATCTCCCCCCTTGAGGGGGAGATGCCCGGCAGGGCAGAGGGGGGTGGACATCAATGCGACGGCGGCACACCGAAAAGCGATGCCCGCCCAGTACCCCTCACTCCACCGGTTCGAACACCATCGAATGCCCGTTGATGCAGTAGCGCAGCCCTGTCGGCTTCGGGCCGTCGGGGAAGACGTGGCCGAGATGGCCGCCGCAGGTGGCGCAGCGGATTTCGGTCCTGACCATGCCGAACGACATGTCGCGATGTTCGGTGACGGCGTCCGGCGAGACCGGTTCGAAATAACTCGGCCAGCCGCAGCCCGCGTCGAACTTCGTGTCGGAATAAAAGAGCGGCGTATCGCAGGCCGCGCAGCGATAGAGGCCCTTTTCGAAACTGTCCCAGTAGGGACCGGTAAACGCCCGCTCCGTGCCGTGCTCCCGCAGGATGCGATATTGATCCGGCGTCAGCTGCTCGCGCCATTCGGCATCGGACTTCTCGATCTTCGGCTTGGTCATGTCGCTCATTGGTAAAGCTCCCTTGTCTGGGTCCATAGATAGGGTGGCGATCGTTTCGCGGCAATTCCCCTCGATCCCGCTGGATTGGCACTCAACCGGTGGTGCCTGCCGGAAATCCCCGGATAAACGCCGATGTGAAAAGGGTTTCTCCCGTTTTTTCTTGAGGCGCGTCTGTCTTTGCCCTAACACGGGACGCTCGTTCCGTCGTTCTTCTAGGGCGGGTTGTTTCATGTTTGATCAGGGATGGGCATGCTCAACGACGTCGCCGGACTGACATTGACGGCAATGCTTCTGCCCTTTGCCGGCGCGCTGCTGGCCCCTGTCGTGACCGCCCGTCTTGGTGCCGGCGCCGCCTGGCTGCTGGCGCTCGCGCCGCTCGCCGCCTTTGTCCATTTCCTCCGTTTCGTCCCCGAGATCGCCAATGGCGAGGTCGTCACCGGCGGCTATGCCTGGGTGCCGAGCCTGAGCCTTTCCTTTTCGTGGTATCTCGACGGCCTGTCGCTCACCTTCGCGCTGCTGATCACCGGTATCGGAACGCTGATCGTGCTTTATGCGGGCGGCTACCTGAAGGGCCATCCGCATCACGGCCGCTTCTTCTCCTTCATCCTGATGTTCATGGGCGCCATGCTCGGCGTCGTGGTGTCCGACAGCTTCCTGATGCTCTTCGTCTTCTGGGAGCTGACTTCGATCACCTCCTTCCTGCTGATCGGCTTCGACCATGAGCGCGAGGCCTCGCGCCGCGCCGCCCTTCAGGCCCTCGTCGTCACCGGCGGGGGAGGGCTGCTGCTGCTCGCAGGCCTCTTCTTCATCTGGAACATCACTGGCGTCACCCAGCTCTCGCTGCTCCTGCATTCGGGCGAGCTTTTGCGCCAGAGCCCGTTCTATGCCGCGGCCCTCTTCCTCGTGCTCGGCGGCGCCTTCACCAAGTCGGCGCAGTTCCCCTTCCATTTCTGGCTGCCCAACGCCATGGAGGCGCCGACCCCGGTTTCCGCCTACCTGCATTCGGCGACCATGGTGAAGGCGGGCGTCTACCTGCTGATGCGGCTCAATCCGGTGATGGGGGCGACCCCCGCCTGGGAGATCCTGCTGCCCTTCTTCGGCGGCATCACGCTG
Source organism: Rhizobium terricola (assembly GCF_012927355.1). Taxonomy (GTDB): domain Bacteria; phylum Pseudomonadota; class Alphaproteobacteria; order Rhizobiales; family Rhizobiaceae; genus Allorhizobium; species Allorhizobium terricola. The sequence continues at coordinate 50,153 of NZ_JABBGK010000009.1, read as the reverse complement.
CTCGTGGGCGCGAGCCTTGCGATCCGCCAGACAGACCTGAAGCTGATGCTCGCCTATACGACGGTCGCCTCGCTCGGGCTCCTCGTGCTCTTGACCGGCTTCGGCTCGCCTTATGCGGTCGAGGCGGCGGTGCTCTATCTGGTCGCCCATTCGCTGTTCAAGGGTGCGCTCTTCATGGTCGCCGGCATCATCGACCACGAGGCCGGCACCCGCGACGTGACGAGGCTTGGCGGGCTGCGCGCCGCGATGCCGCTCACCTTCCTGTCCGCCCTCTTCGCCGCCGTTTCGATGGCCGGCCTGCCGCCCTTCTTCGGCTTCCTCGCCAAGGAGGAGATCTATGCCGCACTCGCCGGCCCCGATCCGCGCGCCATCGTCTTCACCGGGGTGGCGATCGCCGGCAATGCGCTGATGTTTGCGATTGCCTTCGCCGTGGCGCTGAAACCCTTCCTCGGCCCGAAGGTCGCGACGGCGAAACAGGCCCATGAAGGCCCGGTCCTGCTCTGGCTCGGCCCGCTCGTGCTGTCGATCCTGGGGCTCTGCGCCGCGATCTTCTCCGGCCCCTTCCATGCCGCCGTGTCCTCGCCGATGGCGAGCGCCGTCGCCGGAAAGCCGGAAGCCGTGACGATCAGCCTCGTGCCGCATCTCGGTCTGCCGCTCGCGCTTTCGGCGCTGACGGTGATCGTGGGCGTTGCGATCTATCTCGGCCTTGCCCGTGCGCGGGCCCTGATGGTGCGCCTGCTCGACATCCTCGGCCCCGGTCCTGACCGCGGCTTCGACCATTTCGTCGCCGGCCTCGTCCGCCTCTCCTTCGCCGTCACGCGCTTCGTGCAGAACGGCCGCCTCGAGGTCTATGTCACCTTCACCTTCTTCCTGCTGGCCCTCGTGCTGCTGGTCCCGCCCTTCGTCTACGGCGAGCTTCCGGCGATGCCCGCCTGGCCGGCCGAACTGCGCTTCCACGAGGCCTCGTTCTTCGTCATCGCGCTGGTCGGCGTCGCCGCCGTGCTGGCCGCCCGCGACCGCCTGACGGCGATCGTCTCCCTCGGCATCCAGGGATTTGCCGTGGCCGTGCTCTTCCTGCTCTTCGGCGCGCCGGACCTGTCGTTTACCCAGTTCATGGTCGAGACCCTTTCGGTCGTCATCCTGGCGCTGGTGATGACCCGCATCAGGCTGTCGCCGAGCGACCATCGCGCCCTGCCGGAACTGCTGATCGATGCGCCGATCGCCATTGCCGCCGGCCTCGGTTTCGCGCTGATGCTCCTGAAGTCGACGCAAGTGCCCTTCGACACGGCGCTCACCGACTTCTTCAACACCTATTCCAAGGTGATCGCCCACGGCGCCAACGTGGTCAACGTCATCATCGTCGACTTCCGCGGCACCGACACGCTCGGCGAGATCGCCGTGGTGATGATCACCGGCCTCGCCATCCTCGCCCTGATCCGCATCCGCGTCGTGCCCGTCGCGCCGGCGCAGAAGACGGTCGCCGCCCTCAAGGGCGAGGGCAAAGGCAAGACCAAGGGCCCGGGGCAGGGCCATGGGAAGAGCCAGGGGAAGGAGCTGTCGAAATGAACACGGTCATCTTCCGCACTTTCGCCCCCTTCATCACCGCGCTGATGCTGCTCTTCTCGATCTTCGTGCTGCTGCGCGGCCACAACGAACCGGGCGGTGGCTTCATCGGCGGGCTGATCGCCGCCTCCGGCTTCGCCATCTTTGGCATTGCCTTCGGCGTTCAGGCGGTTCGCCGGGCACTCTGGTTCCACCCGATGTCGATCGCGGGCGCCGGCCTGCTGCTCGCCACGCTCTCCGGCCTTCTCTCGGCGGTGTTCGGGGTTCCCTTCATGACCGGCCTCTGGGTCTATCCGCATATCTTCGGGGTCGAGGTTCCGCTCGCCACCGTGATGTCCTTCGACGTCGGCGTCTATCTGGTCGTGGTCGGGGCGATCACCTCGATCGCCCTGGCACTCGAGGAAAGGGACGACGGCTGATGGAAGTCCTGTTCTCCGGCCTGGTCGGCATCTTCTTTGCCGCCGCACTCTATCTGATGATGTCGAAACACATCGTCCGCGTGCTGCTCGGCGTCGCCCTGCTCGGCAATGCCGTCAACCTTCTGCTCTTCACCGCCGGGCGCCTGACGCGCGAGGTGCCGCCGATCATCCCGAAAGGCGCCGACACCCTTGCCGCCGGCGCCGCCAACCCGCTGCCGCAGGCCCTCATCCTGACCGCGATCGTGATTTCCTTCTCCTTCTTCTGCTTCCTGCTGGTGCTCACCTACCGCGCCTATCAGGACCTCGGCACCGACGACACGACGGCCATGCGCGTCGCCGAACCGAAGTCCGAACCGCTGCCGCCGATGGGATATTGAGCGCATGATGACGGATCCTTCGACATTGCCCTTTGACTTCGCCGTTCGCCGTTGCGTTGGCACCCCCCTCTGGCCTGCCGGCCATCTCCCCCTCAAGGGGGGAGATCGGACCGTGGCTGCCGCCGTGCCGCGGAACACTCGTGGGGCCAGACCTTCAGTCCTGCCGTTTCGGAAATCGTGGCGTGGGCGCGTCCTGGAGATCTCCCCCCTTGAGGGGGAGATGCCCGGCAGGGCAGAGGGGGGTATCAACTAGTGGCCTCGTCGACCCCCGTCGATCTCTCCCATGCCCTCGTCATGGAGCCGACCGGCGCCGAATGGCTGACCATCCTGCCGGTCGCGATCGGGCTGGGCTGCGGCGCGCTGCTGATGATGCTGCGCTATTCGACGCGCCTTCATCCGCTCATCGCGATCATCGGCCTTGCGGTCATGGTCCTCGTCGATCTGCTACTGGTCGGCCGCGTGATCGCGGCCGGTCCCGTCACCATGATGATGGGCCGCTGGCTGCCGCCCTTCGGCATTGCCTTCACCGTCGACCTCACCGGCGCGCTGCTGGCGCTGACGGCCGCCCTTGCCGCCCTTGCCGGCGCCATCTACGCCCTTCGGGACATTGATGCGAGCGGCCGGCGCTACGGTTTCTATCCCTTCCTGATGGTGATGATGGCCGGCGTATCCGGCGCCTTCCTGACCGGCGACATCTTCAACCTCTATGTCTGGTTCGAGGTCCTGCTGATCTCCTCCTTCGGCCTGCTGGTGCTGGGCTCTGAGCGCGAGCAGATCGACGGCGCCGTGAAATATGCGGTGCTGAACCTGATCGGCACGACGCTCTTCCTGATCTCGGTCGGCTATCTCTATGCGATCTTCGGCACGCTCAACATGGCCGACATCGCGACGAAGGCCGGGGACCTGCGCGAGACGGCGCCGCTGATGACGCTTGCCGCGCTGTTCCTGCTGGCCTTCGGCATGAAGGCGGCGGCCTTCCCGGTCAATTTCTGGCTGCCCGCCTCCTACCACACGCCCCGTGTCGTGGTGTCCGCCCTGTTTGCCGGACTTTTGACCAAGGTCGGCGTCTATGCGCTGCTGAGGACCATGGTCATGCTGCTGCCGGTCGAGCGCGAGGCCCTGAGCCTCGTCATCGCGGTCGCGGCCGCGCTCACCATGGTGCTCGGCGCCATGGGCGCGCTTGCCCAGTCCGACATTCGCCGCTTCCTCGGCTTCGTCGTCGTCTCCGGCATCGGCTCCATGCTGGCCGGTGTCGCGATCGCCGGCATTGCCGGCCTTTCCGCGGCGATCTTCTACGCCCTGCATTCGATCCTGCTGATGACGGCGCTTTATCTGGTCTCGGGCGAGGTGGCGCGCCGCGCCGGTTCCTATCGGCTGCATGAGGTCGCGGGCCTCTGGGCCGCAGCGCCCTGGTTCTCGGGCCTGTCGCTTGCGCTCTTCCTCGCCGGCTCCGGCCTGCCGCCCTTTTCCGGCTTCTGGCCCAAGGCCATGCTGGTCAAGGCCTCGCTCGACATCGGCGCCTGGTGGCTGGCCGGCGCGATCCTTCTGTCGGGCTTCCTGACCACAATCGCCTTCGGCCGGCTCTTCCTGCTCGCCTACTGGCGCCCGGCGGCGGGCGAGGGCGGGAGTTCGGCCGCAGCCGTGACTGTCGATCGCTCCAGCCCTGCCGCCATGCTGCCGATCGTCGCCCTGACGGTGCTGATCGTCTGGTTCGGCTTTTTCCCCGAGGCGCTGGTCGATCTCAGCCAGCAGGCGGCGACCGGTCTTGCCGATCCGACCGCCTACTACCATTCCGTCTTCCCGAATGGAGGCCGGCCATGATCCTTTATGCGATCAATCTCCTGATGGCGATCGTCTGGGCCGCCGTCACCGGCAGCGCCTCGCTGCACAACCTGATCTTCGGTTTCCTGCTCTCGACCCTGACACTGGGCCTGATCCGCGAGCAGATCAACGGCACCGGCTATATTCGCCGCGTGCTGAAGATCGCCTCGCTTGCCTGGCTGTTCTTCGTCGAACTGGCGAAGTCGGCCTGGAAAGTCGCCCTCATGGTGGTGAGCCCGAAGCTCGAGATCAAGCCGGGGATCTTCGCCTATCCACTGACCGTCACCCGCGATTTCGAGATCACCCTGCTCGCCAACCTCATCACGCTCACCCCGGGCACGCTTTCGGTCGACGTCTCCGATGACAGGAAGACGCTCTACGTGCATGCCATCGATTGCTCCGACCTGGCGGGTGCCCGCCGCGACATCGCCGAGGGCTTCGAGCGCAAGATCCGGGAGGCCTTCGAATGAGCGGACCCGAAACCATCATCCAGGTCGCCTGCCATGCTGCCTTGGTGATCCTCGGCATCGCCTTCCTCGCCACGGTCTACCGCGTGGTGAAGGGGCCGACGCTGCCCGACCGGGTGCTGGCGCTCGACATGCTGGTCGGCATTGCCATCGGCTTCATCGGCGTCATTGCCATCCGCACCGGCTACACGCTCTACATCGACATCGCGATTGCGCTCGGCCTCGTCGGCTTCCTGGCGACGATCGCCTTCGCCCGCTTCATCCTGGCGCGGGGAATCGGGGGCGAGCGTCCGAACGAGGATGGTTCGGTGCTGGGCAGGGACATGCAAAGACACAATGCCCGAACCAGGGGGCACAGGGGAGGGCGCCGATGATCGCTTATGCCGTGGCCCTTTTCACCGCCATTCTGATCGTCGGCGGCGCGCTTTTTGCGCTCGTTGCCGCAATCGGGATCAACCGGCTGCCCGATCTCTACACCCGCATGCATGCCGCCTCGAAGGCCGGCACGGTCGGCTCCGGGCTCATTCTGCTCGCGGTCGGCTTCCATGCCGCGGATCTGGCGATCTTCAGCCGCGCGCTCGCCGGCTTTTTCTTCTTCGTCCTCACTGCGCCGGTGTCCGCCCATCTGCTGGCCAAGGCGGCCCATCAGGTCGGCTATCGCCTGTCCTCGATCTCGGTCGTGGATGACCTGAAGGACAGTGAAGGATAGTCTGCCGGATAGTTGACGGTTAAAGTACATTGCCGAAGCAAGCGTCGGATTCTGGCGCAATTCCTGCTTTTTTGTAGGTGCATTGTGAGAATTGTTCGCATTAGGCAAACAAGTTTTGCCGCCGTCACCCCATATTTGGTGAAAAATATTAAGTGGACTTTTGGCCGAATGGTGCTAATCGAGTTAGCTGAGCACTGATCTTGAAAAATCTGGCTTCTCACGCGGTTGCTTCAATCTCTGAGCCGATACTTGTATTCGCAAGTGCTGTGTCGGACCGGCGATTGACAGGGAAGACAGCCTGTAAATCAGGATCTGACGGAACAAGTTTCGGTGCGTTCTGCCGGGATCTAGGGGTGGATTCCATGTCGGCGACGACGAGGCGGAGCGCATTTGGCCTTTTTCCAGGGCTTGACGAGCGGTGCCGCGCGAAGATGCCGGTGCCTGGCAAGGACTGTTGAACAGGAGTGTCGAAATGACAGAGAACGCGCATGGCCAGAGCCATGATCTGCTGGTGGAACTGACCGCAGACATCGTGGCGGCCTATGTGAGCCATCATGTGGTACCCGTTGGTGACCTCGCCAATCTGATTGCCGATGTGCATTCGGCATTGAGCAATACGGCAACCCCAGCCCCGACCGTTTCGGTCATCGAAAAGCAGAAACCGGCTGTCGCGGTGCGCAAGTCGGTCCAGGACGACCAGATCATCTGCCTCGAATGCGGCGGCGCCTTCAAGTCGCTGAAGCGTCACCTGATGACCCACCACAGTCTCGGCCCGGAAGAATACCGCGAAAAGTGGGATCTGCCGGTCGACTACCCGATGGTGGCCCCGGCCTATGCCGAAGCGCGCTCGCGCCTCGCCAAGGAAATGGGCCTCGGCCAGCGCCGCAAGCGCGGCAAGTGACCGGATCCCGGTCGCCGGCGTCAGCCGCCGCGACCGCCGGAACGTTCGAAACCGGGCCTCGCGGCCCGGTTTTTTGTTGCGCGGTTTCGGGCGGGCTGGCGATGCCGGTCGGGTTGCCGGCACGGTGTTCACCCGAGAGGCCGGCCATCCGACCCAGTGGCGGGTGGTCTCAGGGCTGGAAATCCTGTCCCGCGGCAAGGGTGTCGATCATCGTGAGCAACCCGGCCTGGCCGCCATGGGCGTCCATCCAGTGCAGAACCCGGCACGCGGCATCGGCATAGATCATCGGGTCCTTGCCGGACAAGGGCGCCCATTGGTAGCCGCTGTCTGGAAGCGGCTTGCCGCTGTCGCGAACGCAGCGATCGGGCCCCGACGCGTTCTGTCTGAGGTATCGCCCGTCATTGGAAACGATCACGGCAACGCCCTCGTCGAACCAGGCCGGCAGCGCCGATGACATGATCTTCCACACGCCGACACGCCGATGCAACTCCACATGGGAGAATTCGTGGGTGATGATGACGGCGTTGAGGCCGCGGGGCGAAAGCCGGATGATGGTTCCAAAGGGCGTGGAATAGGCCATGGCGCGGGCGCCCCTTCCACCAAGGCGCCGGTCGCAATCCTCGCTGGAACAGGCTATGACGGTCGGATGCCCCGCAAAGGCCCCGAAGAACCCGCCGACAACGGCCCGCGAGGTCGAAATGTCGGCCTTGATCTGCTCCCGGATCGCCGGCGTCATGTCGGGATCGACCAAGAGCCCGGCGGCCACGCGCTCCAGTCCGTAGCAAGTCGGGCAGGCGGTCGCGGCGAGCGCGGGATAGGCATAAGACGTGGCCGCCGTGACGGCCACGGCCAGCATTGCCAATGCGGCCAGACCGTATCTGCCGCCTCGAGCCAGACCTTTCTTCATGCTTCTCCTTCTGCGGGCCTTGCCCGGCATGCCTGGCGATGCGCGCCGCTTGCGCGGTGCATCACCCGGTCCAAGCGGCCGCGATCAAGTGCGATGACAAGTCGTGCGAAATTATGTCCTGCGGTCGGCGGTTCGACTCGAAGGCAATCGGCCATGGAACGCACCGGCCCCATGATGACCTCGACGAACACCGTCAGGTTCGCCGGCTGGAGAACGGCTGGTTCAGGCGTTGAAGTGATCGCCGAGGTCGTGGTTCGAGCCTTCGAAAGGAAGTAAATCCCAAACATCACCAACGTGTTTCGCCGCAAACGCTGTGGATGCCGAGAAAATTAAGAAATTTCTCGCTTCTCAAAATTCCCATGCTTCAAATAGGGTGTATGAATTAATTCCTATCAAACGGGAGTTGCCATATGCCGATCGAACCAACCAGCGCTTTGCTTGCCGTCTGCGGCTCTGTGTCCGCGGCAGATGCTCTTGTGCCGGCGGAGCCGTCGCCGGGTCTGAGTGAACGCCGCCTCGTCTGCATGGTGGTGCGCCAGCTCACCGCCGAACTGCTCGCCGTCTCTGGCACTGGAGACAAGCTGCGGAGCGACCGCCGGCGGGCCACCTGCCATCTGCGCCAGATCTCCATGTATGTCTGCCATGTCGCGCTCTCCATGCCCTATGGCGAGGTGGCGCTCGCCTTCGGCGTCGACCGCACGACGGTCAGCCACGCCTGCCACGTCGTCGAGGACCGGCGCGATGACGCCGGCTTCGACGCCTTCGTCTGCAGCATCGAGCGCATGGCCGATGCGGTCTGCATGCTGGCCGGGAGGACGCAATGACCGCGCCCGCGCTTGCCCCCGCTGAGCGCCGCATCCTGCTCCGGCTGCTGCGGCTCGCCCTCGGCGGCCCGCTCTCCGTCCGGCCCGGCACCGGGGCGCTGGTCTGCCTGGAGGGCGCCGCGGGTGTCCTGAAGGACGTTCCGGCCGCGGTCCTGCGCCGCGCCGTCGCCGATGGCCTGTTGCGGCGTGACGGCACGGCTCTCAGCGCCAGCGAGGGAACGGCCACCTATCTGCGGCGCGCCCTCGCCGAGCCCCAGGAAGAAGCCTTTGCCGAGCAGCATCGCGACACGACGGACGCCGTGCTCGTCGAGGACGGCATCCGCCACGCCGTCCGCCGCAACCTGGCCGAATCGCCGCTCTCCGCCCTGTCGCGGCTGAAAGACCGGGAAGGGCGCCCCTGGCTGTCGGAAGAGGCATTTGCCGCCGGCGAACGCCTTGCCGCCGATTTCGAGCGGGGCGGCCTCCAGCCGCGCATCACCGCCACCTGGGAGCCTCGCCTGTCGAGCCGCGTGCCGGGGGCCGCCCCCGCGGCCGTCATCCTCGGCGACGCCGCGCTCGGTGCACGGATGCGTGTTACCGCGGCGATCGAGGCGCTCGGTCCCGAGCTTTCCGGTGTCGCCCTCGACATCTGCTGTTTCATGAAGGGATTGGAGACGGTGGAGCGTGAACGCCAGTGGCCGGCGCGCTCGGCCAAGCTGATGCTGCGCACCGCACTTCTGGCGCTTGCCCGCCACTATGCCCCGCCGCCGCCGGTTACCCGCCGCCGCCACGCCTGGGGTTCTGAGGGCTATCGGCCGGAAATCGGCTGACCACGGGAGATCGCCGAGAGCGCCGTCGCTCAGACCAGATGCCGCGCGGCTTCCTCGCGGATGCGCTGGATCATCGAGCGCAGGCCGTTGGCGCGCTGGGCCGACAGATGTTCGATGAGGCCGAGCCGGCCGAAAAGGTCGATCGCGTCGAAGGCGACGATGTCCGAGGCCCGTTTGCCGGAATAGGCAGCAAGCACGATGGCGACCAGCCCGCGCACGATATGCGCGTCCGAATCACCCGCAAGGTCGATCACCGGATCCGCGCCCTCATGCGGCCGGGTGGTGAGCCAGACCTGGCTGGCGCAGCCCTTGACCTTGTTCTCGGCCGTCTTGTCGGCGTCCGGCAGGTCCGGCAATGCCTTGCCCAGTTCCATGACGTAGCGCATCCGGTCTTCCCAGTCGTCCAGGAAGGCGAAGTCTTCGGTCATCTGCTCGAGTGTCGTCATGGGGCGCGTGCATTCGTTCCGGTTTCGAGAAGCCCGATATAGAGTAATTCCAGCAGAAGTGTGAAGCGGTTTTGCGTCCGGAATTACGTAAAAACAGAGAGATAGCGCATTCACGGCGCTTCAGTTTTCGCCGCTGACGTTGAACGCGATCCGCGCGCCTATTTGAACTGCCGCTGTGGACGAAAAAAAAGCCGCGAGGAGATGGCTTCCTCGCGGCTCGGCTAAGGGCCGAAGTTTCCTGTGGGACAGGCAGACAGGCCGCGGCGCGGCGGTTCCGAGGGACAACACGGAACCCATGCGCCGAAGCAAGGGGGGCAGGAGGCCGACCGTGTCGGGTGGCGGCCTTCGAAATTCGTCGGGTTACACGCGTCGGCGGCTTTTCAGGGCTTCGGCGGCGTGTAGGGCTTGGGGCCCTTTGCGGGGCGGGGGCTCGGAACGACCGTGCCGGTGGTGATGATGTCGGAGACGGTCGTCGGTTCGACCGGCTCGGCGGCGGCGAGGGCCGGCTTTGCAGCTTCCTCTGCCTCGTCGGCGAACTGGCTGTCGAGAAGCTGGTAGGCGACGAGGGCACCTTCGCGGGCTCGCTTGCCGAGCACGGTCAGCGTTTCCGCGCCCTTCTCGCACACTTCGGGTTTCTCCACGCAGATCGCGGAGAGATATTGATAGGCGCCCGTTGCAGCCGCGATTGCGTCGCCCACTTCGAGGCGCTGCTCACCGGCGGTCGGTTCGCTCGGCTGGCTGCCGAAGAAGGACAGCACCACCAGCGTCATGGAGCACCAGAACGTTCCCTTGATCAGAAACCACATCGTCTTCACCAATCCCTGTTTGCCCGCTCTTTGCCGGGCGGCGCCGGGTTCGTTCCCGGACTTGTGAGGGCAACCTAGCCGCGGGTTGCAAAGATCGCTTTTCAAAAACCACGGGTATTTGCTTCAAATTTTATCCAATTCTCGCCGGACGGCATTTGAACCGCCTTTGCTTCAAGTTTTAGCGGTCGCTGTTAAGCATAATTGTGGCGCCGCCCCGGCAATCCACCGGCTTTGCCGGGGGTGTGCGGACACAAAGATTAACGTAATCAGGAAAACACTGATAAATCCGCCGCTTACGTCCCGTTAACCACGTTTTCGAAAGCTCGCCGCAAGTGTCCTATTCTGGGTCTTTGGCGCCCTTTGGGGGGCCTCCGAGGGCCTCCCCTTATCTTTTCCTTAAGCGCGCCGGGCCTAATGTCGGCGCACGGAAATGAAACCGTTTCGCGAGTTTTGGGCGTGCAGGTATTGCGTAACATGGCTGACAGGACGAGGGCGATTCTCGATCGCGCTGCCGGCAGGTGCCTGGCACCGAGCGCGGGTGGCGAGCCGGTCGATCCGACCGAGGTCGCAGCCCTGCGCCGCCTGATGGGCGGCTTCCTTGCGCCGCTTCTCGTCGCCCCCTCCGCGCTCTCCTTCTATTATGGCGCCGCGATCGCCCTGCCGCTCGGCTTTGCCGTCGTCGTCTCGCTCTTCATGGTTTGCGCCGTGGCGCTGATCGCCGCCCATCGCGCCGCCCGGCCGAAGACCGAGGCGCCGCGGGCGTTCGACACCACCGCCGAACTCTCGCCCTTTGATGTCTGCCCGGGCCTTATTCTCGGGCTCGATCCCTCCGGTTATGTCCGCCAGGCCGGCGGCCGCGACCGCGACATGTTCCTCTCCTTCCTGCGCGAGCCCTTTGGCCGGCCCTTCGCCGAGCAGGTCCACGTCTCCGACCGCATCGCCTTCGTCCAGGCGCTCGACGAGCTGCGCCAGGGGGCCGATGCCGTCGTCATCGACCTGCGCCTCGACCGGCCGGTGCTCGGCCTCGACCAGGCCCAGTTCATGAATGTCCGCATGGATATGACCGCCACCCATGCCGTCGACGGCCGGCTCCTCGCGGTGCATGCCCAGATCCTCGACATTGCCGGCGAGATGTCGATCCGCGATACCGTGTCCCTGAAGGAAGACGAGGCCGCCGCCGCCCACGAGGCGAAGTCGCGCTTCCTCGCCGCCGTCAGCCACGAGCTGCGCACGCCGCTCAATGCCATCCTCGGTTTCTCCGACATCCTGGCCGGCGAATATTTCGGCAAGCTCGAAAACGACCGTCAGCGCGAATATGTCCAGCTGATCCGCCAGTCGGGCGCCCATCTGCTCTCGGTCGTCAATGCCATGCTCGACATGTCGAAGATCGAGGCCGGCCGCTACGAGCTGATGCTCGAGCACTTCATGATCGGCGACGCGGTTGCCGAATGCGAACAGATGCTGTCCTTGCAGGCCGCCAACAAGGGCGTCAAGCTGACCAGCCGCATCGCCCGCGGCCTCGGCGAAGTCTGCGCCGACGAGCGCGCCCTGCGCCAGGTGCTGATCAATCTGGTCGGCAATGCCATCAAGTTCACCGAAGCCGGCGGCTCCGTCATCATCGACGCCAGCCGTGAAGGTTCGGACCTCAAGATCGTCGTGTCCGACACCGGCATCGGCATCGCGCCGGAAAAGATGGCGCTGATCGGCCGGCCGTTCACCCAGATCCACGACGACCTGAGCCGCAACTACGAGGGCTCCGGCCTCGGCCTGTCGCTGGTCAAGGGCCTGACCGCCCTGCATGGCGGCACCTTCCGCATGGAGAGCCGTCCGGGCGAGGGCACGGTGGTCACCATCTGCCTGCCGGCCGACGGTTCGGGTGCTGCCGGCGATTTCGGCGGTGGAGAGAACATGGTCGAGTTTCCGCCGCGCTTGAAGTCGGCGGAAAAGCCGGCCACCATGGAGTGCGAGAAAGAGACTGTTTATGACGAAGCGAAAGCGAAAATCGCCTGAGAAGAAGCCGGCCTCGCCTGTGCCGGCCTTTCTTCTTGCGGGCATTGGCGCCTCTGCACGCCTCGTCGGCCGCTACCCGCGGTCGGTGGGCGGCATCGCTGCGTTCTGCGTGACCTTCGGCTTCATCGCCGCCAATGCGCTGTGGTACCAGCCGGGGCTGCATCCGTCGCCGCTGTTGCGCACCCGCGACGTCACCGATTTCAACGCGCTCGCCGGCGTATCGCGCAATCCGCTGCAGGCGAAGGACCCCGCGACCGTCACCACCTTCAAGATCGAGCGCGAGGCCGCACCGGCCGATGCCGGCGAGGCCTCGACGGGCGAAGTCGCTGCCGCCGAGGATGCCGCTCTCGCCCCGCCGCCGGAAACCACCGCTCTTGTCGTCGCCGTTCAGGGCGAACTCGCCCGGCTTGGCCTCTATGAGGGCGCGGCTGACGGTGTGATCGGCCCGCGCACCGAAAGCGCCGTCGCCCTGTTCCAGAAGTCGATCGGCCTCGAGGCGAACGGCCTCGTCAGCACCGAACTGCTCGCAGCGCTCAAGGAAGACACCCGCGTTACGGCCGCCGTGCCGCGCGAGCGCCCGAAGGAAGATCTGGATGCCGCCCAGCAGGCGCCCGATCCGGTTGCGGCTGCGATCCGCAGCGCCCAGAAGGTCGTGGTCACCGCGCCCGACCGCAAGGCGACGCCGCCAGCCGCGATCCCGGTCTCGGCACCCGCCGCTGCCGCCGCACCCGTCTCCGCTGCCCCCATTTCCGCGGCCCCCATTTCCGCGGCCGATGCCGCCCTTGTCATGGAGATCCAGCGCGGCCTCGCCAACATCGCCTATACCGACGTCAGCGTCGACGGCGTGGCCGGCGAACAGACCCGCGCCGCGATCCGCCGCTTCGAGCGCCACTACCGTCTTCCGGAAACCGGCGAGCCGAGCGAGAAGGTGCTGAAGAAGCTGCGCGACATCGGCGCACTTTGACGGATCTCAATGCCCGTTACAGGGCAGGGTTGTATTCGTGAATACGAAGCACTCTTACTTATTAGCATGTATGCAAATTCTTAATTCTGTTGGGGGATAGTCACAATTCGCGGGAGGATTGTGCCTATGACCATGTCGAATGCAGCTCTGACCACCGATTGGCAGCCTGAAGAGCAGCCCGATCGGGGCGTCGACGCTGACGCGCTGCGCGGGATCATCTCCAAGCTGGCCGACGAGGCGTCAACCCTCGGTATCGACCTCGTCGACATTGCCGGCGCGATCCAGGACGTGGCCGCCATGTCGAAGCGCCATGCGACTACCTTCGATGCCGTGACCCGCACCGCCCTTTCCATTGCCGAAACCAACAAGAATGTCGCTGCGTCGCTGCGCGAAACCGACGAGACTGCCGTCGAGGCCCGCCGCATGCTCGGCGAATCCTCTACCCGCCTGTCCGGCGCCGTCGACAAGATCGACCAGATGGTCGCCGCCTCCCAGGAGATCTCCACCGAGATCGGCACCTTCTCCGTCTCGCTGTCCAATGTCGACAAGGTGGCCGAGGAGATCGGCTCGATCGCCCGCCAGACCAACCTTCTCGCCCTCAATGCCGCGATCGAGGCAGCCCGCGCCGGTGAGGCCGGCAAGGGCTTTGCCGTCGTCGCCGCCGAAATCCGCGCGCTCGCGCTGCAGACCTCGCAGGCGACCGGTTCCATCCAGCAGACCTTGAACGAGATCCGCGGCAAGATCGGCCGCCTGTCGGAGGCCGGTCACGGCGCGAGTGAAAGCGCGCTCGGCGTGCGCGAGACCTCCCAGGCGATGAACAATTCCTTTGGCGCGATGGAGGCGGTCATCACCCGCATCCTCGATGGCTCCGGCACCATGGCACGGACCACCGATACGGTGGACCGCCAGTGCGCGGAATTCGTCGGCACGCTCAACACCATGGCCGGCGAGGTGTCGGAATCCGACACAGCCCTGCAGAATGCCGCAACCCGCGTCGACCGCGTGGTGGCGCTTTCGGAAACCCTGATCCAGCTCACCGCGTCTGCCGGCATCGAGACCGCCGACAGCCCCTGGATCGATGCGGCCTGTGACGTGGCGGCGCGGATCTCCGAAGCCTTCGAGAGGGGCGTGAGCGGCGGACGCATCGGCATGAGCGCGCTCTTCGACCGCAGCTACCGGCCGATCCCGGGCACCGATCCGGTGCAGATGATGGCGGCCTTCACCGAATTCACCGACCAGGTTCTGCCCGGCATCCTCGAGCCGGTGCTGACGCTCTCCGACCGCATCGGCTTCTGCGCCGCCGTCGACACCAATGGCTACCTGCCGACCCACAACAAGAAGTTCTCCGCGCCGCAGCGCCCGGGCGACGCCGTGTGGAACACCGCGAACTGCCGCAACCGCCGCATCTTCAACGATCGCGTCGGGCTCGCCGCCGGCCGTTCGACCGCGCCCTTCCTGGTCCAGACCTACCGCCGCGACATGGGCGGCGGCAATTTCGTCGTGATGAAGGACATCTCCGCCCCGATCACCGTCGGCGGCCGCCACTGGGGCGGTTTGAGGTTGGCGATCCGGGTCTAGTCTCCTACCACCCGTTGGCCAGGTCGATGTGCGCCTTGATCAGGTCCTTGAGCTCCGCGATCGCATCGATCACCAGTGAGGTAACCTTGGCAGCCGCATTCGCGATCGAACTCAGGACGGCATTGACCATGTCGAGCAGATAGGTCAGCGCCTTGCGCAGGCCTTTTCGCATCTTGTCGCCCATGGAAACAAGGCCTTTCAACTTCGACAGCAGGCCGTTGCCGATGAGGCGCGTCGCCTCGAGAGCGTCGGTCGCGATGTCGGAAATGCCCGCACGTGCGCGATTGAAGATGTTGTTTTCCCGCGCGTCGGTGAGTCCCAGTCGGACTGTCTCGATATCTTCCCCGAAATCCGGTTTGAAATCGAAGTCCTCGACGGTCTCGTAGAGAAGGTTCACGAGAAGTTGTTCGAGCTGCATGATGAATTCGTCGAGAAGCCCGCGCGGATCCTCGAAGGCGCGCTGGTCGAGATTGGCGAACTGGAACGGCATGGTGTCTTCCTCCTCCGGGTTCCGATTGCCGAGTTTAGCCCAGGACAACCTTCGGGCGAAAGCTACCCAAACGGGCCGGTCTTCAGGGCTTTCCCCGCCCGAAGAGGCGATGCCGGCCCCTCGGACGTCCGCCCTCCAGCGCCCCGTCGCGGTCGCGAGGGACGCCACCCCACGGGGCAGGGCGAGCCACGGATTGCGACAAAACGTGCAGGGTCGGGCCCGCGTGCAATGGCTTGCCCGACTGTCCCGCCGCGATCCGTAAAGATTGCATTTAGGTTTTGCCGGTAAGTTTCCGTTAGCAATTCGCCCCGGCCGACGGCTGAGGCGTGTTGAGCGTGTTCCCTTGTTTGTCTTGCGTGCGGGTAAAAATGCGTCTTACGGCTCTCCCAGCAATCCTCCTTGCCTGTCTGGCCGCCTCCGGCTGCGTGTCCGGTTCCGATCCCGAAAGCGCGTTTCTGCCGCAGCCTTCGCAGGAAAAGACCAGCGCGGTCGCGCCCCGCGCGCCGGTGCCGTCCGCCGAGATCGCCGGTACTGCGGCGCCGATGACCCCGCCCGCCACCGTTGCCGCCGCACCCGCGTCGCCAGCCCCCCACGAACTCGCCTGGGCCGGCGAAGTGCCCCAGCCGCAGGCCTTCACCGCGACCGCGATGACGGTCGGCATGCCGGTGCCGGAGGAAAAGCCGGTCGCCGCCCTCGTGCCGGCCGAACCCGCGGTGCTGACCATCCCGCAGAAGGGCGGCCGCGTCTATGCGCGCCAGTTCCGCGATGCCAAGCCGATCAATTTCGGCAAGCAGTCGCCGAAGAAGCTCGCCGTCCACGGCGTCGACGTCTCGCGCTGGCAGGGCGACATCGACTGGGCCAAGCTCCGCACCCAGGGCGCCAACTTCGCCTTCATCAAGGCGACCGACGGCGGCGACCATATCGACCCGATGTTCCGCACGAACTGGCGCAAGGCGAAAGACGCCGGCATCCGCCGCGGCGCCTATCACTTCTTCTATTGGTGCCGCACCGCCGGCGAACAGGCCGACTGGTTCATCCGCAACGTGCCGAAGGAAGCCGGCGCCCTGCCGCCGGTGATCGACGTCGAATACAACGGCGAATCGAGCTGCAAGCGCCGCGTCTCGCGCGAAAAGGTGCTGGAAAAGATGCAGGTCTTCATGGACAAGCTGGAGCGCCATTACGGCCAGCGCCCGATCATCTACACCGCGCCCGACTTCTACCGCGACAACCTGCGCGGCGCCTTCCCCAACCACCCCTTCTGGCTGCGCTCGGTCGCCGCCCATCCCTCCAAGGTCTATCCGGACCGCAAGTGGCTGTTCTGGCAGTATTCCGGCTCCGGCCTGTCGCACGGCGTCGACGAAAAGATCGACCTCAACGTCTTCAACGGCTCGGAAGCCCAGTGGCACAACTGGGTGGCGTCCAAGGCCGACTGAGCAGGGCGAGGGGACTGTCAGCGCGGATACGTGGAGTTCCGACAAAAACATTTGACTTCACTGGTGGTTGTATTGTCAGTTTTGAGAAACTGGCACTATTTGGACCACGCTCGTCATGCCGCAACAACTTACTCGCTCTGCCGTCCGCATTTACGGCGCGCTATCTGCACTCGGTAGCGAGAGCGGAAATCTTATGGAGGCAATACTACCTTTCTTTGATCCGGTATTGCGTTTGTACAACGGCAACAAACTTGATCCCAATGTGATCGCTTCAGCCGTCAGAGATACTTACAAATGGAACTTCAACGCAGACCTCGTTGAGGCATTTGTCCCATATTTGGAACGCCAAGGATGGGTCGTCGCGGACATCGCTGCGAACAAGGATACTAGCTACACAATTCAAATGCCCGTCCAAGTGAACTTTGACGAGACGGCGCAAAACGTGGAATCAGAACTACGTCGGATCGCTATTCAGTTTAAATCATTCTCTGAAAGCCTGTCCCCGCTCACGACTATTCCAAGAGACGTAGAAGAGTTCGAAGATATTCTTGTCGAATGGCTTCTCTATATCGAGGCGTTCAGTGAGCGTAATATAGATTTTCGGGCTGGATTTAGAAAAGATGAGACAGGAACACTACGGCAATATGTAGAGATTCCAAATACTACGTCGCTTCGTGATGAAGAAAAATTCCTGTGTGCGCGTTTCGTAAAACGGGCAATCGAAGAAGATAAAGGAAGCGCTGAGGTTCTGGCTCGAATTGCCGCGATTGGGTTGTTGACAGAAGTTGTGCAGGACTTTGTACGGCCTGTAACGTCCGTCGATAGAACAGATCTAATAGTTTATCTTGATGCGCCGGTCGCGATGGAATTGCTTGGTGTTTCGGGGAGGTTGGCTCGAGAGAATACGGAGCCAGTAATCGCAGAACTGATCCGGATAGGTGCTTCCATTCGGATATTTGGACAGAGTATAGAAGAGATAAAGAATAGCCTGGAGGCCGTGCTGAGAAACTCTCGACCTACAGGTCCGACCGCCCAAGCAATGCTGCGGCGTGAGGTCTTGCGGGAATATGTTATGGAGGTCTCAAGAGATCCGTCATCTCTATTGGAAAAGAAGGGCGTGAAAATTGCGTATCGCACGATGGATCAGACCCCTTCCGAACACCAATATTTTACGAAAGAACAATGGGAGGAACTCTATAGCAAGCTTAGTTTCGCAGAGAATCCACGTGCGAGAGAGCATGACGCAGATGTCACCGCATTCGTTGTAAGACAACGACACGGGAGAACTAGTCGAGATATTTTTAAGTCGCACGCGGTCCTGCTCACTCGAAATGGCCTGCTTGCACAAATCGTCCGAAAAATATCCGCCCAAGCCACGGCGCCTGCTGCTGATGCTGTGCCACCGGTCGTGCATCGCCGAGTCTTGGCGACTGCAATGTGGCTTCGGACAGGAATGGGGGCAGGCGATCTCAACATTCCAAAACGCATGCTACTTGCCAGCTGCGAACACGTCCTAGCTATCCGGCCAGGTGTAGTGGACGCGGTCAAACGCCTAACCGAGGCGCTAGGTGATACAGATAAGACCCGCCAGCTTGACCTATTGATCTCTCAGGACCGTAGCGCGCAAGCGCTCATGGACAAAACACTCGGCGCGACGAACGTTGTCACTGAAGAAAACTTCGCGTTGCTTTGGCAAGAGATGCTGCACCCCCATCTAGAAGAAGAACGCTTGAAGGGGCAGGCCTCGTTGAACGAGGCGCGTGCGGAAAGTAAGCGGCGTTTGGAGCACGCCAACCAAAAGATCGAAGCCATCCAAAGGGAACGGGAGCAGCAGGAGGCGTCGTTAGGCGCACAATTGGCCACAAAGCTGCAGGAGGATCGAGATGCAGTGGTGGCGCTATGCGCGGATGTAGAACGCGTGCTCGCTCGGAAGAGAGAAATCAGAATTGGTTTGGCACTCGTAATCGCTTTGGTTTCGTGCATTCCGATGTTGTTGGAGACGACGCCAATTGTCCGCTGGCTTGCAGTGTTTTTTGGCTTCTTGTTTGCGTTTCTGACAGCAACAGGTGGGAGGCTTCTGAGGGTCGAAACGGGGAGTGAGGGGGCGCTCAACGAACTTCTGAAAACAGCCAAACATCGGCGGCTCGTCAGCAAACTTGAGCAATTTGACGTTAAGTGGATGGGCAAAAAATTCGTTATTGATGATCAAGAAAAATTGCCATCGGCCGGGAACCGCAATGAGTTGTTCGGATAGAACAATTGCAAGTTCATATTTCTGCTGCGTTCTCGGCTGAGTGCTGATCGCAGACGCAGTTCGCTGCCAGATACTACGCCCTCCGTCGTGGCGCACCGCCCCTACCACCGCAGCAACCGCCGCCCCGCGACATAGCCGGCGGTGGTGACGATCGTGATCGCCAGGGTGTACCAGGTGGCGAGGAAGAGGGGGCTGTCGTCCGGGCAGTGCCAGGCATAGAGCGCGGCCCCGATCGCGCTGGCCGCAAGGCCGGCCACAGCACCGGCGCGGCCCGGGTTTTCCGGCGCACCTTCCCGGAGCGCGGCGATGAAGGCGGCAAGCGGGGCGAGCGAGAGCACCGGAATGAAGAACACGCAGAAGGCGGCGTGCTGGCCGCTAAGGTTGGCGCCCCATTCCGCCTGCGGCACGGTCAGGAGTTCGGCGGCGACCGCGACTGCCACGGCGCCAAGCACGCCGGCAAGCGCCATGATCCACGCGCCGGTCGCCGCCCCCGGCCGGCCGATCCGGGTCAAGAGGCCGAAGCCGGCGATGGCGAGCGCCAGCGTCGCGCCGATCTTGAAGGCGACGCGTGCGGTTTCCACTGCGCTCACGAGGTTATGGCGCAACCCGACGGAGGCGAGGAAAACGGCCCCGGAGACCAGCACGCCGGCGCAGAGCGCCAGCGCCAGCATGCGGCCAAGACGCAGCCGGACGGGCGCATCCTCGGAAAGCAGTCTGATCAACTCGTCGGTTTTCACGTCTCACTCCGATAAAGGGTGGCAAGCGATTTCAGCGCCCGATGCAGCGCCACCCGCACCGCACCTTCCGTCATCTTCAGCCTGAGCGCCGTTTCCCGCACCCCGGCGCCCTCGATCGAGATCGACCGCACGATGTCGCGCTGCGGATCCTTCAGCCGCTCGAGCAGGTTCAGCGCATCCTGCCGGTCGAGATTGCTCGTCTCCGACGGCGCCTCCAGCGTCTCGATCACGTCCTCGATCGGCACGCTGACGCGGCGTCCGCGTCTCCTCAGGCTGTCGATCAGCTTGTTGCGCACGATCGTCGAGAGCCAGGGGCCGATCGGCCGGGCCGGATCCCAGCTGCCGCGCTTGAGGTGGACGGCGAGCAGCACCTCCTGCACGATGTCCTCGGCTTCTCCGGCCGGCGCACCGAACTGTTCGCAGCGGCGCCGCGCCATCGACCTCAACCGGGGAGTGACCGCGACAAGAAAACGGTTATAGGCCTGCGCGTCGCCGTCAATGGCGCCGCGCATCCATTCCGCCCATTCCACTTCCTGCACTGCCTGCTTCACATTGACCTCTACGGGCGCCCACACGTTTTTGTTACCAGAAATTTTGATCGCCGCGGAAATGCATGGCAAGTCCATGAATTGAATGCGGAATTCTGAACCGGAAAAGAAGACCTTCGCCGTCTCCTCGACAATTTTCCGCAAACCGGCCTGTAACGTCCGCACGCCCCGCCGCGTAGCCCGAGATACCAGGCCAATTCCGGCCCGGGATCTGAGGAGAACTTATCATGAAGACCAGTCTCGCCACCCTCGCGCTTGCCAGCTCGCTCGCTTCGGCCCTTGCCGCCGTCTCCGCCCCCGCCTTCGCCGAGGATGCCAAGGAGAAATGCTACGGCATCGCGATGAAGGGCCAGAACGACTGCGCCGCCGGCAAGCACGACTGCGCCGGTCATTCGACCATGGACTACGACAAGCAGTCCTTCAAGCTGGTGCCCACGGGAACCTGCACGACCATGATGACGCCCGACGGCGGCCATGGCTCGCTGACCCCGGCCTGATCCCCGGCTTGATCTTGAGATCGACCCCGACCACCCATCGTCCAACAAGGAAGAAGACCATGAACAACACCTGCAACGTGCTGGCCGCTTCGCTTGCCGCCGCCCTGAGCCTCGCCGCAAGCCATCCGGCCGCGGCGCAGGATGCCTCGAAGGAGAAGTGCTACGGGGTCGCCCTCAAGGGGCAGAACGACTGCGCGGCCGGCCCCGGCACGACCTGTGCCGGAACCTCGAAGATCGACTACCAGAAAAACGCCTGGAAGCTCGTGCCCGCCGGCACCTGCGAGGCGATGAAGACGCCCGACGGCCACGGCTCGCTGATGCAGGGCCCGGCGCCCGTCTGAGGTCGCTCGAACACAAGGGGTGGCGCGGATTGAGCCGCGCCCCTCGATTTCCATTCCATCCGGAGAGTGATCATGCAGGCCTCAACGCTTCCGCGCCGGACCGGCGTCGGCTTCAAGCCCGAGCATTTTGCCGAGATCGATACGGGACCCCAGCCGCTCGGCTTCTTCGAGATCCATGCCGAAAACTACATGGGGGCGGGCGGCCCGCCGCATGCGCGCCTTTCCCGGCTGCGCGAGGATTATGCGCTGTCGGTCCATGGCGTCGGCCTGTCGATCGGCGCCATGCAGCCGCTCGATCGCGATCACCTGAAGCGCCTGAAGGTCCTCTGCGACCGCTACCAGCCGGAGAGCTTTTCCGAACATCTCGCCTGGTCGAGCCACGGCGAGGTCTTCCTCAACGACCTGCTGCCGCTTCCCTATACGAAGGCGACGCTTGACGGCGTGGTCGCCCATATCGACGAGGTGCAGGCGCTCCTGAAGCGGCAGATGCTCCTGGAAAACCCGGCCACCTACCTGACCTTCCGGGAGAGCACCTTCGAGGAAACCGACTTCCTTGCCGAGGTCGTGCGCCGCACCGGCTGCGGCCTGCTGCTCGACGTCAACAACGTTTTCGTTGCCGCCACCAATCACGGCATCGATCCGCGCGCCTATCTTGCCCGCTTTCCCCTTGCCCATGTCGCCGAGATCCATCTGGGCGGACACTCCGAGACGACCGACGACGCCGGTGCGGCGCTGCTGATCGACAGCCACGACACGGCCGTGAAGGATCCCGTCTGGGCGCTCTATGAGGAGGTGATCGACCGCACCGGGCCGATCGCAACCCTGATCGAATGGGACAACGACGTGCCCGACTGGCCGGTGCTGCTGGCCGAAGCGCGCGCCGCCGAAGACATCCTCGAGCGCGTCGCGCGACGGCGTGCCGCGTGAGGCCGCCCATGTCCGCTTCAACGCTCACCGCCTTACAGCCGGAATTCGCCGCAGCGCTCACGGACGCTTCGCTGCCGGTGCCGGAAGGGCTCACATCCTGGACCGCGGATCGCCCGCCGCGGCGTTTCGCCGTCTATCGCAACAATGTCCGCTCCGGTCTCGTGGCGGCCCTTGCGTCGCGCTTTCCGGTGACGGAGCGGATCGTCGGTGCGGATTTCTTCTCGGCCATGGCCGCGGAGTTTATTGCACGCCATCCGCCGCGCTCGCCCTTGCTGCTGACCTATGGCGACGACCTCGCCGATTTCGTCGCCACCTTCGAACCGGCGCGCGATCTGTCCTACCTGCCCGACGTCATCCGGCTCGAGGCGGCCCGGGGCAGGGCCTACCACGCCGCGGACATGGCCCCGCTTGAGGCGAGCGACCTGACCGGGCTCGATCCGGAACGGATCGGCGACCTGCGCCTCGTTGCCCATCCGTCCCTGTCGATCCTGCGCTCCGCCCATCCGGTGGTGACGATCTGGGCGATGAATGCCGGTGAGATGCCGCTGCAACCGGTGGACGACTGGAGCGGCGAGGACGCCCTCGTGCTGCGCCCGGCCATGATCGTCGAGGTTCACCGGCTTCCATCGGGGGCCGCCGTGTTTCTCTCCGGCCTTGCGGCGGGCCTCACGCTTGCCGAAGCGGCCGAAACGGCGCTCGGCGACACTCCCGAATTCGACCTTGTCAAAAACCTCGTCGGCCTGATCACCAGCGGGGCGTTTTCGAAAATCCAGACACCGGAGGAAGCATGATGTCGCAACAAGCCAAACTCGTCGCGGACGGCCGGCCGTCGGCAATCGGCCTCGTCACGAGGGCCCGAAATCTCGCCGAACGTATCCCGCATGACCTGATCGCGCTTGTCGCGCGGCTCGGCATCGCCGGGGTCTTCTGGCAGTCGGGCCAGACCAAGGTCGAGGGCTGGCATCTCTCCGACAGCGCCATCTACCTCTTCGAGAACGAATACCGCCTGCCGCTCCTCGATCCCTGGCTCGCCGCCCATCTGGCCGCCTTTGCCGAACATCTCTTCCCGGTTCTGCTGGTGCTGGGGTTGTTCAGCCGCCTCTCGGCGCTCGCCTTGCTCGGCATGACGCTGGTCATCCAGACCTTCGTCTATCCCGGCGCCTGGCCGACGCACGCCACCTGGGCCGCCTGCCTGCTGCTGATCATCGCCGGAGGTCCCGGGCGGCTGGCGCTCGATCACTGGATCGCCGGCGCCCTCGGCCTGCCGCGCAGATAGGCGCTCACGCGGTTGCGCACACCCCCCGTCTTCCCCCCGTCATGCCGAGCCCCCATATAGGCGGTCATTGGTCGCATTTCACAACCTTTGCCTTGACGGCGGGGCTTCGGCCAAACATTGGTGGATCGGGGATTGTTGGGCCGCAGGGCGCCGGCGTCTCCGGATCAAGTCGGAGGGTGGGCGTGAGTTCGAAGAAGACCGGGAATCGACAGGCCGTCACGGCGCCGAGCCAGTTCGACCTTCGCCGCGACGAGCGCATCTCGCTGGTGGGCCCGCGTTCGGCGGCGCGCTGGCTCTTGGTCTTCGTGCTGCTCGCCGGCGTCTATTTCTTCCACGGCTTCCTCGTGCCGGTGCTCGCAGCCCTCGTCATCGGCTTTGCCTCCTGGCCGCTCTATCGCCGCCTGCTCTCGGCGGTGAACGGCAATCGCACGCTCGGCGCGACGATCGCCATCCTCTCGGTCATCTCCTTCATCGTCGTGCCGATCTCGCTCGCTGCCGCCTATGCAGTGCAGGAGGTGAAGATCTGGGCGGTGTGGGTGATCGCATCCAACGCATCCGGCGCGCCGGTTCCCTCCTGGCTCGGGGGCATTCCGCTGATCGGGGAGGCGCTCGCCGAGCAGTGGACCAAGCATCTGAGTCACCCCGGCGGCATCGGCGAGGTCATCCAGCTCACCAGCGGCTCCAACATCGGCAGCATCTATCGCGGCCTGCTGGTCGTCGGCGCCTCGGCCTTTCAGTGGTTCCTGACCCTGCTCTTCATGCTGATCACGCTGTTCTTCGTCTATCGCGACGGCGCCCACCTGATCGCCCAGCTCGATCGCCTCGGCGAACGCATCCTGCCGATGCGCTGGGAACGCGTCTCGCGCATCGTGCCGCTCACCATCTCCTCGACGGTCACCGGCATGACCATCATCGCCATCGGCGAGGGCATCGTGCTCGGCACCGCCTACTGGCTCGCCGGCGTGCCCTCGGCCGTCACCCTCGGCCTGATTTCCGGCGTCATGGCGCTGATCCCCGGCGGCGCGCCGCTGTCCTTCACGCTCGTCTCCTTCTATCTGATGGCGAGCGGCTCGCTGGTCGCGGGCCTTGCGCTCTTCGCCTGGGGCACGGTCGAGCTCTTCATCGTCGACAAGACGCTGAGGCCCCGGCTCGTCGGCGGGCCGATCAAGCTGCCCTTCCTGCCGACCTTCTTCGGCCTGATCGGCGGGGTGAAGACCATGGGCTTCCTCGGCCTCTTCGTCGGCCCGGTGCTGATGGCGCTTCTGGTGGCGATCTGGCGCGAATGGATCCGTGATGCGAGCGAGGAACCCGCCGACCTGTCGTCGGCCGACGCAGTGCCCGACGTTGCGGAAAGCCGGGCGTCTGCATCGGCAAGCGCGACCGCCGTCGGCGAAAACGCCTGAACGGCCGGGACCGGACCCGCCATGCGCGTCAGATCCGATCTCTTCGTCTCCGCGCTCGTCCGCCGCGCCTTTTCCGCCGGTGGCTTTGCCGCCGTCGCGAAGAAGGGTGTCGAGGAAGCCGGCGCCATCTTCGTGCGCCAGCGGTTCCGTGACGGCACCGAAACGCTCTACGGCCCCGCACCCCAGGCCCTCGTCGCCGACGAGGATCGTGATAGCCGCATGTTCGAGTTGAGGCTCGCTCGCGGCGAGCCCGAGGCGGCCGACGCCCTCCTCGAGCGGGAACGCAAATGGGATCCGGATTTCTGGGTGGTGGAACTCGAACTCGACGAGATCGGTGATCTCCTGCCGATGGCAGAGGGCTGAGGCTGCCTTAAGCGTGCCCCGGCGTTACGCCGTGGGCTTCGTCGGATGCTTTCCGACGATCTCCTCCACCGCGCCGCCGGCCGTCTTCCACGCGGTGAAACCGCCGGCGATGTGGCTGACCCGGTCAAGCCCCATGTCCTCGACCGTCTTGGCCGCAAGGGCCGAACGCCAGCCGCTGGCGCAGAAGAACAGGAACTGCCTGTCCTCGGCAAAGACCGGCTTGGCATAGGGGCTTTCCGGATCGACCCAGAATTCCAGCATGCCGCGCGGGCAGGAAAAGGCGCCGGGAATGCTGCCCTCGCGTTCCCGTTCGCGCGGGTCGCGGAGATCGACGAAGACGAGGTTGTCGCGGCCGTGCAGCGCAAGCGCGTCTGCCGCCTCGACGGCCGTCACCTGGGCATTGGCCTCCGCCAGCAGTTCCTTGTAGCCCTTCTTCACGCCAAGCCTCCCCGTGAAATGCAAGATGTCTCTTCGCCGCCGATCTTGAGCGGCGGGGCAGGGTGCGTCAACCGCGACGGAGGACGGAGAACCGAAACGGGGAGGTGTGCGGCTGCTGCCGGCGCCGGGTCAGCGCATCCGGTGACGCAGAACCTGCCGGCCGCGCTCGTCCACCGCCTGGGTCGACGGCCGGATGGCGGGGGCCGGACCATTGGACGGAGCCGAGGAATTGGCAGCCTGCGGCACGGCGTCGGCGCTGGCGTCGTCGAAGGTGTAGCTGTCGGCGCGCCGCCAGGTGTCGACCCGCTCCTCGCATTCGATCGCGTCGAGGCCGGAAATCAGCGCCTCGGCACGGCTCACGCCGGCATTCTCCTTGGCGAGATGCGGATAGAGGCGGGTGAGCACGTAGAGCGCCTCGGAGGGGTTCATCGCCACCCCGATCAGCGTGGTGGCGAGCTGCCGGCCGGAAATGTCGAGCAGGATGCGCTCGGCGAGCCAGCGGCTGGACGACAGCACGTCGGCGAGCGTGGTGGCGAAATGACCGGCCTCGCGATTGCGGGCGAAGCGTACGAGAAGCGCCTCCTGCATCGGGGTTACGGTGCGCAGGCCGAGCCGGTCGTCCGGCGGCCGGTTCACATGCGTGGCAAGCCGGCGGATCTGGTCGCGCAGCTGTTCCTCGCGCTCCGCCGTCGTGAGCTGTGTGCCGGGAACGGCCGGCTGTACCGGCGGCTTGGCCACAGCCATCGGCGCGGCGGCATCGGTGGTATCTGACGAGGTCTTCTTCGCGGGCGTGCGTGCCGGCTCGCCGTGGCGAAGGCCGACCAGTGCGTCGATTACGGTCGGCGACAGCTGCTCGCGGCGCACGATGGCGCGGGCGTGTTCTGCCCCTTGCGTGCGGGCGATGGTGATCAGCAGCTCGTCGGAAAGGCAGGGCGAGGAGACGAGAAAGGGTGCGGCGATCGAAATCGGCTGCGAGGCGATGAAGAGCGCGACGGCGCCCGGAACGTTCGGGCATTGCGACAGTGCCGCCACCGCCTGGCGTCGGGCCTCGACCGTCGATGCCTGAAACAGCGGGGTGAAGAGCTCGGCGAATTGCCTGAGCTCCGATTTCGACGGAAACTGCAGGTTCTCGAAACTCGTGACCGTCGCCATCAGCACAACGTCCCTCTTCCTCACGCTTAACGGCTTTTCCAGTTCCCGAAACTGATCGCTCACGGCAAGACCCACGCTTACGCAATACCCATTTGGGACAGATTAGACGCTATTTGTTAGCAAGCTGTTAACTAAGCTGTGGCCAAATCGAAAGGTGGCGAAGGCGCCGGAACATGATTCGCGCGACCTGGCCTCGACCGTAGTTGCGTGCCCCCAGGAGGGCAGGAACGGCTCCCCCCTCCGGTGATGCGCAAGGAGAAAGGCGCAGATGCTCCGCTCGCGCCGTGTTCGTCCCCTTCAGTCAGGGGCGGTTCGGCCTCCGGGGATGTGCTGGCCCTTCACGTGAAGGGCAGGGTGAGATCACGGCATTCATCCGTCTCGATTTCTTTGTTTTGAAGGAGACGAGCATGGCGGAAATCATAAAGATCAAGGATCGGCTGGAGCTGAACGGCAAGTCGACGCGCAAGGCGTCCGGCGCGGCGCAGATATTGCTGTTCACCGGCATACGCTACGAGCGCTTCGAGCCGGCGCCGATGCGGCCGGAGGGATTGCTGCAGGCCCTGCCGCGTCCCGGCGAAGGCATCGACCAGCTGGCCTATTGATCGGAAACCCGCCCCGTCCTCATGGGCCGGAAAGGGGAGTGCAGACCGCCTCTTCGAGGAAGCTCGCGGCTTCAGCCTCGAAACTCGGCTGCGGCGCCATGGTGCGCAGCACCACATAGCCCGTCGTGCCCTTGTGCTCGACGAGGATCGACTGGGTCAGCGCCGCGCCCGGTGCCTTGCGGATCTGCGAGAGCTGCACCGGCGTTGCCAACACCATGTCGAGATTTCCGCCGACAGAGGTCCGGTCGTTCATGCTGAAGACCTCGTTGGAATCCTTGTCATAGATGGCGAGCGACCAGAAGCTCGGGCCGCCACGCGCCAGGAGACGGAGCGGCTGGCGGGCGATGTCGAAATGGCAGACCGCGGTCTTGATGAACGGGTCGACATTGGTGAGCCCGTCGTCCTTCGCCACGTCGCCGAGGCTGTGGAAGCTGTGCGACGGGCCGATCGCCCTGACCCTGGTGAAGGCGTCCTTGCCGGTGAAGTTCGGCAGGGAGAGGATGATGATGATGTGAAGCAGCGCTGCGCCGACGATGCCGGTCACGACGGCATGCATGATCCTATTCATTGCCGCACCCCAGGCGCTCGACCTTCGGCATTTCCAGCCCGATCAGCCCGGAACTTCCGGCCGCCGGCGTGTCGAGCAGCGTCAGCACCAGCGAAAACGCGCCGGTATCGGGCAGCGCCAGCCAGTTCATCGGCTTGGCGGTCGGGGAGACGGTGATGGCGAAGGAGCCGTCGCGGTTGCGCAGGATGCCTTGCGAATTGTGTGCGGCGGGAAGTTCGGCCCGTGTCGCGAGCGGCCGGCCGTCCGGGTCGGCGGCATAGAGCGTCCAGAGCCGCGCCGTCGGCGTCTTGCCGGAGATCTTATAGGTGCAGGTGCCGTTCAGCTGTTCGCCCGCCTCGTCGGAGGCGGCGGTAAACGTCAGGCCCTCCGCCGATCCGTAGAGCAGCCGGCCGGCCTTGGCGCGGTGCGACTTGGCGTAAGGATCGGCATTGGCCGTCTGCACGTCGGGAAAGGCGCTCCACACCCCGATGCGGATCGCACCGAAGCCGGCAGACGCGTTGAGCGCCGAAAGCGTCGTCAGAATGCCGCCGCCGAACGCGATGGCGAGCGTGAGCGCGATGAGCAGAGGAACCCGGAACACGTTTGTCTTTTGAACCCTTGGTGACGGCTGAAAGCGGTATCACTGATTCTAGGCAAGGGGAAGGTTCGGGGACGGTCCGGGGAGGGCGGCAACAGCACGCGATCAGGTTCCGCCGATGGATGTCACCTTGCGTCCGGTGACGCTGGCCGCTGCACCGGACAGCAGGGGCCGAACCGAAATCTCGGACAGACCCGCATCCTCGAACAGGCCGGAAACCGTTTCCGGCGACAGTTTGCGCGACCAGGCCTGCCAGCAACCGAGCACCGTCCGCGAAAAGCCTGTGACCACCAGCTCATCGGCGATCCGATCGACTTTGGCGGTATCGAACTCAAGAACCGGAAAAAGGACCGAAACGTAACCGCCTACCACCGTCACCCGCGTCATCTCGGCGATCAGGACTTCCGGACCTGTCACGACATTGACCAGCGAAGCGGCCACGACGGCCTGAAACGTGCCTTCGCCAAAGGGCAGGGCCAGCGCATCGCCTTCGGCGAACCTTGCGCCGCCGCCGGAATATTTGCGCCGCGCCAGCGCGATCATGCGCGAGGAACGGTCGAGCCCCGTGACGTTGGCACCTGCGGCCTGGAGCGATGCCGACAGCGCGCCCGGGCCGCATCCGACGTCGAGTATGGATCCCCCCGGCCGGAACGGAAACCCGCCTGTCCACTCGTCGAGCATGCTGCGCTGCCAGTGCAGGCCCGCGATGTAATCGAACAGACGCGGCGGACTGGCCGCCATCAGCGCCCCGACCGCCAGTCGCTCGAACATCTCAGCCGGCCGCACGTGTATTGCCTTCCCAGACTGCCCGCGGGCGCAGCCACGTCAGCAGGACCGCGATGACGACCGCGTTGAACATCGGAAATGCGGAAACCTCGAACCCGATGACGCCGGTCAGCGAATAGAAGAGGCCGGCCAGGAAGTCGATGCCCTGGATGGCGATCATGCCGTCGAGCCATGCCCGGTGGCGCAGCGGATCGCCGGCAATGACGAACATTCCGACACCATAGACGAGGAACCGGGCAGCCAGCATGCCAAGCGGATAGAATACTTCCGGCGAGGCGACCGAAATCCCCTGCCAGGCAAGAAACCCGCCCGGCACGGCGATGTAAAGAACCCCGAGCGCGATCTGCACGAGGCCGACGATGCGGCAGACCCAGGTGAGAGCAGTCATTCGATATCTCCTTCGATACTGTGAAATCCACTGATCTTGGGAGATAAGGCACCTTGCTTCATTTTGTGAAGTATGCACTTTATTTATAGTCACTATCAAATTGGAAAGCGCCATGGGCCTCGCATCGGAAACATATCTGCAAGGGGCCTGCGAGGCGGAATGCCCCGTCCGCCGTGCGGCAGAGGTGCTCGAGGGAAAATGGACGACCCTGATCGTGCGCGAGCTGGTGTCAGGTGTGAAACGCTATTCCGAACTCCAGCGGGCCCTTGCCGGCATATCGCCGAAGATCCTCGCCGACCGGCTGGCCCTGCTTCAGGTGAAAGGTTTGGTGGTGAAGACCATTTATCCCTGCGTGCCTCCGAAAACCGAATACGAGCTGACCCCGCTCGGGCGCGAAATGGAAAAGGTCATCCGCGCCATGGCCGAATTCGGGCTCATGCTGCAGGCGGCGGGGGAGGCGACTTCAGCACGACCTTAGGGCCAAAACGCAGGCGGGAATGGCGTTCTGATTGGGGTTTGAACTCAGTGGAAAAGCGCCATGAGCGAAGCGACGACGATGACCGTCCAGGTCGCCATCATCGCCGGCGCGCGCAGTGCATATTGCTGCAGCGAGCCTTCCGGCGCCACCATGCCGAACGGGTGGACGAGGCGGGCGACGAGCAGCGCGATCAAAAGGGCGCGGACCATCGACGGCGCCGATCCGCCCGCCTCGCAGAGCCCGATCAGGATCAGCGCGATCGGCACATATTCGGCAAAATTCGCCTGGATTCGGATGCGGCGCTGCAGCCGGACATCGCCGGCATCGCCGTGATGCGCCCTGAACTGCGCCCGGCCGGCCGAAACCCAGACGGAAAGCAGGATGAACAGCAGGCCGAACAGGCCGGCATAAAATGCGGTCAGGGCAGGAAATATCATCGTCGCCTTCCTCGGTTCGCCGGGATCGATTCGGGACCGATGCTACGCAATCCCGGCGATCCGGTGAAGGCCGGCGGCGCCGTTGCCGCGAAAGCGGGAGAGCTGGCGGAAGATCTGGCGGCGATGACCGTCCAGGGCGCCATCATCGCTGGCGCGCGCGCACCTGTCCGGATTGGGTCTTATGTCAGGACCACGTCTCACCCCACCCCGGACCTTCGGTCCGACCCTCCCCCTCGAGGGGAGGGTGCCAGAGGCGACAGCCAACCCCGCCTCACAGAGTCCCGGTCAAAGTGGCGGATGTTTCTCCGTCTCGGGGAACGGGCGGCGGACGCGACAGCCACCCACCTCCCCCTTGAGGGGGGAGGTCGCCGTAAAGCGGCGGGTGGGGGTGATGGACGGTTCGGCGACCACGACTTGTCCTGCGGGATCTCCGTCAGCCGGCCAGGGCCAAGGCGTCGGCGCCAGCGGGAAGGCGCGTCGGCGACGACGGATCGGTGGCTGCGCGCCACACGGCTTCCGCAACGTCCGAGGCGGTCGTTATCTCCGCGTCTGCCTGCTGTTCCCATCCGGCAAAGACGCCGGCAACCACAGCGGAATAGGCCTCCGGAAAGCCGCCCTGTTCCTGCATCCGGGCGCGTGCCGTCTCGCCGAACCGCGTCGCCGGCGCGCGGCCGGGCAGCACGAGCCGCACGCGGATGTCGAAGGGCGCGAGTTCCAGGGCCGCGGACTCGGTGAACGCGTTCACCGCCGCCTTGCTTGCCGTGTAGGCGGACAGAAGCGCGAGCGGCTTCAGCGTCACGCTGGACGTGACATTGACGATCACGCCGGCCCGCCGCTCGCGGAACTGCGGCAGCACGGCCTGGGTCATGGCGATGGTGCCGATCGTGTTGGTGTCGAAGAGGTCGCGCACCATGGCCAGAGGCGTGCCTTCGACGGCGTTCAGCCAGCCGATGCCGGCATTGTTGACCAGCACGTCGATCGGGCCGCTCGCATCGACCACGGCGCGAATGCTGTCCGGGTCGCGGATATCGAGCCCCATGATCGACAGGTTGGTGGACTGCGGCAGGAGATCCTGTCGCGGCGTCCGCATGGTCGCGACGACGCGCCATCCCCTGTCGAGGAAGAGCTTCGCGGTCTCGAGCCCGAAGCCCGACGAGCAGCCGGTGATGAGAACGGTTTTCATGGGTGTCTCCTTTTTCCGTCTTGGTTTTTTCGAAACTAGACAGACGGATGTAGATTTTACATAATGCATAATCCAAGTTTCGTTATCAGGAGTATCGATTGCGGGATCCACTGGCCGAGATCGTCACATTGCTTCAGCCCGGGGCACCCTTTTCCAAGGTGGTGAGCGGGGCAGGGGCCTGGCGTGTCGAGCGTGAGGAGAGCGGCCGGCCGTTCTATTGCGTCGTCCTCGATGGCAAAGCCCGGCTGGAGGCCGAAGGTCATGCGGCGTTCACTCTTTGCGCCGGCGACTTCGTCCTGATCCCCGCGGCCCAGGCCTTTGCCATGTCGAGCCTCGCCGAAGCGGACGTCACGGGCGCCGATCCGCTTGCCGTCACAAAGCTTCCCGGCGAGACGCGGCACGGCAATCCCGACGGCCCCGCAGAGGTTTTGATGCTGGTCGGACACTTCGTCTTCGGATCGCCGGACGCGGCGCTGCTGGTGTCGCTCCTGCCCCGGCTTCTCCATGTCGAGGGCGATGCGCGGCTCTCGGCGATCGTCCGGCTGGTGACCGACGAGGCGCGGGCCGACCGGCCGGGACGCGACATGATCGTGGAGCGCCTGCTGGAGGTGCTGCTCGTCGAGGCCTTGCGCTCGGGCGCCGGCGAGACGGCGCCCCCCGGCATTTTGCGCGGGCTGGCCGACGAGCGTCTTGCCGCCGCGATCCGGCGGTTGCACGGCGAGCCGTCGCGGTCCTGGACGGTGGAGGAACTCGCCCGCGCCGCCGCCCTGTCACGCTCCGCCTTCTTCAACCGGTTCCGCCGGGCGATCGGCGTGGCGCCGATGGAATATCTGCTGTCATGGCGCATGGCGCTCGCCAAGAACCTGCTCATCGCCCGCGACACCGGCATTGAGGAGATCGCCGCACGGGTCGGCTACGGCTCCGCAAGCGCGTTCAGCACCGCCTTCACCCGCTTCACCGGACTGCCGCCCTCGCGTTATGCCGAGCATCTTTCGGCTGGCTGACGGCGGGGCAATCCGACCCCGCAGGCGCCTTAGACGATCCGGGTGATCTCCAGTTCCTGGTCGCCCATGCTCACCACGTCGCCGACGGACTTGCCGGAAAGCAGGCGGGCGACGGGGGAGACGTAGGAGATCGAACCGGCCTTCGGGTCGGCCTCGTCCTCGCCGACGATGCGATAGGTCTGGACCCGGCCGTCGTCGCGCGAAAAGGTGACCGTGCTGCCGAAGGCCACCGTGTCGGTGGTGCTCGGGGCGGGCATCGGCTGGGCGGTGCGAAGGCGCTCGGAGAAATAGCGCAGGTCGCGGAGCGGTCCGGCCGACTGGCGCCGCCGCTCGTTGACGTCCTCGATGGTCGTCGCCGCCTCATAGGCCTCACGCGCCTCTGCAAGCTGCCGTTCGAGCGCCTTCAGCCCGGTCTCGGTGACGAGGTTCGGATGCGGCGAGATCGGACGATCGGGCAGCAGGGTTTCCGAAGCGGCTTCGGCACTCTCTTCCTTGACGAAGGCGACACTCAATGGGCAACTCCTCTCGGCCTGCGCTACCTGTCCCGGGGCAAGCGGCCTTGACCGCCCCTTGCCCCGGGACATCGAACGGACGACCATAGCCGATTGGGCCGGATTGATCCATCGCCCGCCCTTTTTCCCGTCTGTCGAGTAAGCGGGCTACGTCCTCCGGCGGAGAGCGGGACGCCGATCTGGTGGCGGTCCCGCCGAAGGGATGCCGCAGGGCGGCTCCCCTACCCGAAATCGTGATTTAGCAACTTCGGAAAAACGCGCTATCCTCTTGAGGTCAATTCAATGCAGGCCAAGTCAACGGAGGAATGATCGATGAAAACGCTTTCCCTGATGGTTCTGGCGCTTGCCCTTTCGGCCGGTGCCGCCTTTGCCGATTGCGCCTATCACAACACCAGCGCTGCGATCGACGTCGATCGCCAGATGACCACCGCCAGCATCCCGCCTGCCCAGGAAGCCGTCCCGGCGACGGAACAGACCATCGTTCTGCTCAAGAAGACGCAGCGCCGCGTGCCCCCGGCCGATACCACCGAATAGCCGCACCGCCGATCCTCCCCGAGCGCGATTACGCGGCGTCGATGCTACGTGATCCGCCGGGAGACGGTGCCAGCCGCCAGCCGTTCCGGCCGTCGCCCTTCACCCCGTAAAGCGCCTCGTCCGCTGCCTCCAGCAGCTCGTTAAGCAGCGTGTCGCTGGCGATCGAGCCGCAGGCGACCCCGATGCTCACCGTGACATGACGATTGCGGTCGCCGGTATGGGCATGCTCGATCGACAGCGATCTGACCGCCCGGCGCACCCGCTCGGCGAACATGCCGGCCCGCGTCTGGTCGGTGAGCGGCATGACCGCGAGAAATTCTTCGCCGCCGAGGCGGGCGAGGTGCACCGTGTCCGGCAGGTCGCGGCGCATGGCACGCGCGACCTCGCGCAGACAGCCGTCGCCCGCGCCATGGCCATAGCTGTCGTTGAACGCCTTGAAGTGGTCGATGTCGACGATCAGCACCGCCGAGTTCTGCAGTTCGTGCGGCTTCAGCGTCCGGCGCAGCCGGGCGATTTCGGCCTCGGTGCCGCGCCGGTTCGGCAGCTGGGTCAGCGGGTCGGTGGAGGAGAGCCGCGCCAGGTCGTCGTTCTGCCGCGACAGCTCGCGCTTCAGCGCCTCGTTCTCGTGCATCTGCAGGAAGGCCCGCTGCCGCTCGACTTCGAGCTGGTGGCTGGCGACCAGCGTGAGCACCACGGTCGGCAGATAAACCGCGAGGTGATGGGCGACATTCACCGCCGTCATGCCCTCGACGAAGCCGATGAAGCCGTAATTGATCACGGCCGTGACGAGACTTGCGGAAAGCGCGAGGCCGTAGGTCGGCCGGGCCGCGATCGTCACCACCATCTGGAACACCGCCGCGGCATAGTAATAGTGGAGCGCCGCCGGATTGTCGCTGGCCGCCACAATGATGCACCAGACGACATTGCCGGCGATCGCCATCGCCAGCGTGGCGATCTCCTTGTGGCGGATCGGATGCTGGCCGCTCTGGTACCAGCCGAGCGCCAGCATCAGCGGCAGGATCAGGCCGTAGCGGAGCGAAAGGGAAAGCCAGGCGATGTCGCCGAGCAGCAGGATGTCGACGAGCCCGTACAGCAGGTAGAAGGCACCGACCGCGACCGTCGTGCGGGCGAGCGCGCGGTTGCGCGAGGCAGACCGCTCCTGCTCGTAGGAGGCGGCCTGTTCATCGGTCAGGCGGGGCAGCGCATCGAGGCCGAACCAGAGATCCATGCTTCTTCCAAGGGTCTTCGGGGAGACGGGGTGTCCTGAATTCGTCGCGAGGCTTAGGCCGTGGCTGATTAATCCCCTCTTAAATTGAGGGGATTTGCCGGCATGACAAATGCCGACCGCGCCTTGTGGTTAATCGGGGGTAAGCCGAGCCTTCGCAAAGGTCGCGAAATGCGTCAGTCGACGCTCGCGACCTTCTGCGGATCGAGCACGATCGGCTTGGCTTCGTCGAGCATGCGGGCGATGCCGCGGATCATCCGGGTCGTTTCCGCCGAGAGCGAACGCGGGCGCACCATCGGCGGCAGCTTGCCCTCTTCCTCGGCCGGCTTTGCCTTGGCGATTTCCTTTTGCGCCTCCGGCGGCGGGGTCTCGACGCCCGGGATGGGGCGAAGGTCGATGCCCTGGTGGGCATAGTCCATCAGCGCCTTGAAGGTCATCGCCGGCAGCGAGCCGCCGGTCATGTTGTTGGACGAGGTGTAGTCGTCGTTGCCGAACCAGACGGCGGCCGTGTAGTTGCCGGTGAAGCCGCAGAACCACGCGTCGCGATAGGCCTGGGTGGTGCCGGTCTTCCCGCCGGTCAGGACCCCGTCGACGGCGGCGCGCCGGGCCGTGCCGACGTAAGGCACGCGGGTCAGCATCTGGTTCATGTAGGCGGCCGCCGTCTCCGACAGCACGCGCTCGGGCGCCGGCTCGTCACGCTCGAAGTCGTATAGGATGTCGCCGGCATAATTGGTGATCTGCCCGATGCCGTGGCGCCGCGACTGCAGCCCGCCGGCCGGGAAAACGGCATAGGCGGTCGCCTGGTCGAGCACGGTCACTTCCGAGGTGCCGATCGGGATCGTCACGTCCTTGCGGATCGGCGTCTCGACGCCGAACTTCTTGGCCTCCGCCATGATCTTGTCGATGGCGCCCGGGCCGAGCTTGTCCTTGGCGAGGCGCACCGGGATCGTGTTGATCGACTTGGCGAGCGCAGTCTTGATGTCGATGCGGCCGGCATAGCTGTTGCCGTAGTTGTGGGGGCTCCAGTTGCCCCACGAGATCGGCGCGTCGACGATCGGCGAATCCGGCGTCAGGCCCGATTCCATGGCGAGCGAATAGGTATAGACCTTGAACGAGGAGCCCGGCTGACGCAGCGCCCGCGAGGCGCGGTTGAACTGGCTTTCGCCGTAGTCGCGGCCGCCGACCATGGCGCGCACGGCCCCGCCGTTCTCGATCATCACCAGCGCGCCCTGCTTGACGTTGTAGCTCTCGCCATATTCGCGCAGGTTCGCCGCGACCGCCTCTTCCGCCGCCTTCTGCAGGCCGGTGTCGATGGTAGTGCGGACCACCAGCGTATGGTCCTTGAACTTGGCGGCGATGCGCTGCACCTCGTCGAAGGCCCAGTCGAGGAAGAAGTCCGGCGCCTCCGCCTCGTCGCGGTCGATGACGCTTGCCGGATTGCGCCGCGCGGCGATCACCTGACCCTCGGTCATGATGCCGCCCTGCACCATGTTGGACAACACCTCGTTGGCGCGGGCGCGTGCCGCCGGCAGGT
This sequence comes from Rhizobium terricola, assembly GCF_012927355.1. GTDB lineage: Bacteria > Pseudomonadota > Alphaproteobacteria > Rhizobiales > Rhizobiaceae > Allorhizobium > Allorhizobium terricola. Next base: position 13,865 of record NZ_JABBGK010000009.1, on the reverse strand, counting down.
TGACGTGGGGCGCATATTTGGCCGGCGCCTTGAACAGGCCGGCGAGCATCGCCGATTCCGCGAGGTTCACCTCGGTCAGCGGCTTGCCGAAATAGAACTGTGCCGCCGCCGCCGCCCCGAAGGTGCCGCCGCCCATGTAGGCGCGGTCGAGATAGAGCGACAGGATTTCCTTCTTGGTGAGGTTCGCCTCGAGCCACAGCGCCAGGAAGGCTTCCTTGATCTTGCGCTCGATCGACCGCTCGTTGGTGAGGAACAGGTTCTTGGCGAGCTGCTGGGTGAGCGTCGAGCCGCCCTGCACGACGGTTCCGGCCCTGGCATTCTCGCTCATCGCGCGGGCAAGGCCGAGGAAGTCGATGCCGAAATGCTCGAAGAAGCGCCGGTCCTCGGTCGCCAGCACCGCCTTGATCAGGTGATCCGGCAGCTCGTCGATCGGCACCGAGTTCTCGTGGATGATGCCGCGATGGCCGATCAGGTTGCCGTAGCGGTCGAGGAAGGTGACGGCGAAGTCGCCGTGGTTTCGCCAGTCCTTCTTGGTTTCCTCGAAGGCCGGCTGGGCGAGCGCCAGGAGCAGCACGAAACCGGCGGTGCCGAGCGTCATGCCCTCGCCGAGCACCTCGAAGAACAGCTTTTTCCAGCCGCGCACCCGGAAACGCCGGAAGAAGATGGTGATCTCCTCCCAGGTTTCGGCGAGCTGGAAGCCGGCATTCCACATCGTCGAGTCGATCCAGCTGTCGACGCGAAGCAGGATGTGGCGCTTGAGGCGCGGCTTCTTCTGGTCTTCCGGCGGACGTTCCTCGGCCACGTGCACTTCAATCCTTCAACGAGAAGGCCTGCGCCCTTGACGCGACCGCCGGCAGGGGCCAAGACCGTCCCCTGAAAAGCGCCGGGCAAATCGGCATGCCTTACAATTGGCTGATAGATTGTCGATTTGCGGGCAAAGAACAAGAAAAAAGCGAGGGGCTGGCCCCCGCACGGACGGCCCGGCACAAGGCTCGGGAATGGCGATGAACGACACACCCTACTGGAAGACCAGGACGCTCGCCGAGATGAGCCTTTCCGAATGGGAAGGCCTTTGCGACGGCTGCGGCCTCTGTTGCCTGAACAAGCTCGAGGACTGGGACACCGGCGAGGTCGTCTTCACCTCGGTCGCCTGTCGCCTGCTCGACGGGGAGAGCTGTCGCTGCAAGGACTACGAGAACCGCCAGGAGACGGTGCCGGATTGCATCCAGCTCACCGTCAAGGGCGTCGACGAGATCGCCTGGCTGCCGCCGACCTGCGCCTACCGCCTGGTCGGCGAGGGCCGCGACCTCTACTGGTGGCACTACCTCGTCTCCGGCGACCGCGAAACCGTCCACGAGGCCGGCATTTCCGCCCGCGACCGCACCGTCTCCGAGGACGACGTCGCCGTCGAGGATTTCGAGGATTATGTGGTCGACTGGCCGTTGCATGTCGGGGAAGGGGCGGAGTAGGGGGCGGGGCTGTGCTGGGCCACCTACTTCGGAAACTGCCAGTATATGGCGCCAGTTGCCGAGCTCACAGCTCTAAGGGTTGGTGTCCGTCTGTCAGGTGGGCGAATTCCCGACAACATCAATGCGGCAATATCATCGACGACGGAACGGTCGTTGGCGAAATAGCTGTGATTGATGCCAAAAACGTAGTTGCTTACCGCGGTAGCATCGATCGTGTCGATCCCCTTCAGGATCAACGGGCCGCTAGAAGGGGAGTCTCCTGCACGCGGCATGTGTGATCGCAATGACTTCGATGCCCGCAATGCCCGATCACTGGAGGAGGCATAGAGCGTGACCCCGTCAGCGAAGGTAATGATGCGAGACGCAAGACTTGCAAAATCGTCCGCATCCACATCGGGGGCGGCGAAGATAATGTCATCATACGGAGTAAAGTCAGTGCGGGAGGCCTGATCAGCGAGTGCTTCTATCAGCGCTGCACTGCCCATGCTGTGGGCGACCAAGGTGATCTTCTGAATGTCGGGCACGGATTTTATAAGGTCGAGGAATGCCGACATCTTGTCACGAGACTGCCGGGCGCTATCGACATCATAAAAGTAGTCTTTGACTGTTCCCTTGGACGGCCAGCTGTAGAGCGCTACAAGTCCGTCAAACTGCATATCCCAGACAAGCTGGGCGGTGGAATAAAGGGCGTCCTCGAATTTGACGTTAAAACCATGAACGAACACCAGCGCGTGTCCCTCGTTCCGGTCTGCCGCGGAGAGACGTTGCGTGGCATATGCGTGGAACTCGCTTGGGCTCAATGTGTTTATGCTTGCGATCGTGAAATGTGCCTTCGGATCTTCCTTCTCGAACGTAATCGTAACCAAGGGGAGCTCTATCGAGGCGGGGCGCTCAACCACACCAAAACGATGGTCTTCGGGAACGGTTACCCATGCGAGCCCGAGCTGGAGTTTTCCCGAGCGTTGGTCGTTGTATTCTACGCCGGATAGGGTCGCGTTTTGCTGGCGATCGGTCCCGAACAGGACAGGTACGGCGCGGTACTGGGCAAAAAGTCCCTCGCAGATATCCATATCGTTAGATGCAACTCTGCACTTCTCGGGCGGGCTTAGCGAGCCGGCATCTATCTTCATCTGTAGATTTTTGTCGGTAACCAAGAGCGGCTCCAGCAGAAAGGCCTGGACTAGGTGATCTGGCTTCTCAATTGTAATGGTGGTGGTATTGATCGACTCTCCCATTGCCATTTTCATTGCGATTGCCACTGCCGCCTTGCCGAGTTCTCGCCGATCTAGCCATATCCCCGCCATTTGCCTGCCGCTGTTTATTCGGCCTAACGTCTCAACGTCGCTAGCAGGTGCGCCAATTGTGACTTTTTCGCCAAACTCGGAATCGGCGATAATTTTCGCTGCCTCTCCGCTCGGCGCGATGACGGCATCTATCTGATCATCGCGGGGGAAGAGGTACTGCTCCAAATTGCGCTTAGCTATTTCCTGAGGCCAAATTGGATTGATCGTCTCTTGATAAAGGCTAATTCTGCCGACGGACGCCGCCGGTTTCAGCACATCGAGCTGCCCCTGTAGAAATAGGTTGTCTTCCGGATTTTTCTGCTCTTCGTGAAGAACAAGAAAACTCTGCCCCGGCGTTTCTGTCATCATATTGTTGGCGATCGCACGTCCTGCTGCACGATAATCGAAATCAACACTGACAACCCAAGGATCCTCTACAAGGGCTCCGAGAGCAATTACAGGCACCCCCCGCAATCTGGCTTCCTTGCTTATTCTTGACGCGGCAATCGTGTCCACAGGATCAAGAATCAAGGCAGTTACGCTCTGGTCGAACAGGCCTATGGCATCCTCGATCTGTTTGCTTGAGGAGCCATTGGCATCTATCTCTATCCAAGTAGCCTCGATCGCTTGAAGCGCCGTGCGTAAGCCTGCATGTTCTTCATACTTCGAGCCTGCAGGATCATCCGCCCACAACACACCAATGGTTGACGCGTGCGCTAAGGTCAGTTGCAAAGGCAGTACGAGGATTGCGACGATGAGTGCGATTCTATGAATATTCATTGTCATAGCCCCCATGGGATCTCGCGATCCAACGCAATCATTGGTCGACAATTTGGGGTTGTCAATATTCCCATCGCCTTCAAGCAGGGCCGCAAGGTTCTGCCTGCCGTCTCCGCCGTGCTCGCCTCGCTGCACCGCATGGGCCTCGTCTCGACCGCCGACGGCAAGACCTTCGCTTTCCGCCGCGCCCCGTGAAGCAGTGGTGCCGCCCTTCGACTTGCCCGGCAGGCGGATGAGGGGCGGTTGCTGATTATGGGTGCCGCCGCTTTGGCTAGGCGATCCCGAGAAAGACGGCGAGCGAGCGCGTCACCGACAGCATGGTCTCTTCGTCGAGGTGGCCGATCACAGGGCCGATCCGTTCGCGGCGCACGGACATCGCCTTGTCCACCATGATTTGCGATGGCCGGGTCAGGCCATTTTCCGGTCCGGGATCGATCCCCGGCCGGATGAGCGGTGCTTCTGTAAGAGTGCTGGTGATGAGCAGGACGGTGACGGTGCCGATGCCGTCGAAGGCATCGGCCTGAATGACCAGCGCCGGGCGTGGCTTGCCGAAGTCGTCGGAAACCGCCACGGTGACGACGTCGCCGCGTCTCAATCCGCCTCCTCCGCGAGATCGTCCAGTGCTTGATCGAGCAGGACCTGAAGGTCATGGTCGCCTCTGTCCGACTGAGCGACGGCCAGCGACTGGCGACGGCATTCCTCCACAAAGCCCGGTCGGCGCGTATCGGGCAGCCAGATCTGCACCGGCCTGAGGCCCATGGCCCTCAGCGCCTGCCGTCGCTTTTCGACCCGCTTGCTCACGGATGTCGCCATGATCGGTCTCCGGTTAAATGTTACATGTAACATTTTGCCCGGCCAGCGGCAAGGATTTGACCGGATCCTGCCGTCGTTGCTCCCACCAAATGGGGCGAGCAGACGGCGGCGGCAGCGACTGTCGTCTCTTCTGCCTGTCAGATCGCGATGGGGGCGGTTGCTGCCCCGTCTTAAAACTCTTCCCAGCCGGGACCCGCGCCGCCACCGCCACCGCCGCCGCCACCGCCGCCGCCGCTCGGGCCGCTGGCGGAGAACAGTTCTTCGAGGTTGAGGAAGCAGATCATCTGGTCCTGGTGGGCGAGGATGCCGTCGATGAACTGGGTCGCCTGTCCGGTGTTGTGCGGGACCGGCTGGAGGCTCTCGGCCGGCACGGTGAGGATGTCGGAGACGCCCTCGACCAGGAGGCCCATGGTCATGTCGTTGACGTCGGTGACGATGATGGCGCTGCGCTCGGAGGCCTCGGTGCCCTGCATGCCGAGCTTGGAAGCGAGATCGATGATCGGGATAACCATGCCGCGCAGGTTGATGACGCCGAGCACCTCGTAAGGGGCATGCGGCATCGGGGTCACCGGCACCCAGCCGCGGATCTCGCGGATCGACCGCGTTCTCACGCAAAACGACTGGTCGTTCAGCCGGAAGGCGATGATTTCCAGGGAAGCATTGGTCATTGCATTGACGTTCACGCCGGTATCCTCGCGACGGGGAAGAATGTGAACTCGTTTCCTACCGGTCAAAGCTGGCGCCGGGCTGGCTTGATCTCGTCCCTCGAATTCTACCCTTCACCCTGACCCGGCCGGTGTCGCGTTGCGCTTGCCCCTCACCCTGACCCTCTCCCCGTCGTGACGGGGAGAGGAGACGGCCGGTGGGGTGCCGCTTGGCCCTTCTCCCCATGATCATCGGGAGAAGGTGCCGCCCTGCGACCGGCTCAGGGGGCGGATGAGGGGCGGGCTGCGCCGACCTCTGGCCGATCTCCCCCCGCGTGAGGGGAGATGCCCGGCAGGGCTGAGGGGGGGGTATCGCCCGCCGTAACGACAAAAGTCACCCCCCTCTGTCACTTCGTGACATCTCCCCCTCAAGGGGGGAGAGTGGGAGTCCGCGGGCCTCGCTTCGCGTCCTGGCCTCGCGTCAGCACGCATATTTTTTGCCCCACACCCCTTGACCCTCCCATGATGGGAAGGTGCATCTAGGGGAAAGACGCCTTTGGACCGGTCGGGTTCGGGCGCTTTTGAAACCGGTTTCCGTGCCGTGGATGTGGGCTATTCCTGTTTCGGGACCCCATATATGGGGCCTGCATCGTGGGACCGCCGCCGCATGGCCGAAAGGTGAAGAGATGAACGAACGTCAGACGATCCATCCGACGGGTGGGGAAAGCTCCGGGCAGGCGCCCTTGCCGGCCAAGGGCGCCACCAGAACACCCGCGCTGTCGCCGATCATCGTGCCGGTCGAGGGCATGACCTGTGCGTCCTGCGTCAAGCGGGTGGAAAAGGCGGCGGCCAAGGTTGCGGGTGTCGAGACGAGCGCGGTCAACTTCGCCACCGAGACGCTGAGCGTGACCCCGGGGCCGGGCTTTTCGGCCGAGGCGCTGGTCAAGGCGGTGAAGGACGCCGGCTATGAAGCCAAGGCCGAAACCGTGATGCTCGACATCGAGGACATGACCTGCGCCTCCTGCGTGGCGCGGGTGGAAAAGGCGCTGAAAACCGTGCCGGCGGTCGAGACCGCCGCGGCCAACCTCGCGACCGCCAAGGCGGTCGTCACCGTGCTCGGCGGACGCAATGCCGTACCCGCCATGGTGAAGGCGGTCGAGAAGGCCGGCTACAGGGCGAAACTGCAGGCCGAGGCCGGCGAGCCGGACACCCACGAGCAGGCCAAGGAGCGTGAGATCGCCCGGCTGACCCGCGATTTCTGGATCGCGCTCGTGTTTTCCCTGCCGCTTTTCGTCATGGAAATGGGAAGCCATATCTATCCGCCGCTGCACCATACCCTGATGACGCTGTTGCCCGGCAACCAGTTGAATCTCCTGCAGTTCGTGCTGGCGACCGCGGTGCTGGCCGGTCCCGGCCGGCGCTTCTTCGTCAAGGGCCTGCCGGCACTCCTGCGCGGCGGCCCGGACATGAATTCGCTGGTGGCGATCGGCACGGGGGCGGCCTATCTCTATTCGCTGGTGACGACCTTTGCCCCGGCGGTGCTGCCGGCCGAGGCGCGGCATGTCTATTATGAAGCCGCGACCGTCATCGTCTCGCTGATCCTGCTCGGCCGCCTGCTCGAGGCGCGCGCCAAGGGGCGCACCGGCGCGGCGATCAGGAAGCTCGCCGGCCTGCAGGCCAAGACCGCCCGCGTCGAGCGGGCCGGTCAGACGCTCGACATCGCCGCCTCCGATGTGGTGGTCGGCGACGTCGTGGTGATCCGCCCGGGCGAACGCTTGCCGGTCGACGGCACGGTGATCGACGGTGCCTCGCATGTCGACGAGGCGATGATTTCCGGTGAGCCGCTGCCTGTCGAGAAGACGCAAGGCGCGACCGTCATCGGCGGCACGATCAACGGTCGCGGCTCGTTCCGCTTCCGCGCCGAAAAGGTCGGCGCGGACATGATGCTCTCGCAGATCATCCGCATGGTCGGCGAGGCGCAAGGGGCGAAACTGCCGATCCAGATGATGGTCGACAAGGTGACGGCCTGGTTCGTGCCGGCTGTGATCGCCATTGCGGCCGCAACCTTCCTCGCCTGGTTCTTCGTCGGGCCGGATCCGGCCTATACCTATGGCCTGGTCGCCGCGGTCGCCGTGCTGATCATCGCCTGCCCCTGCGCCATGGGGCTGGCCACCCCGACCTCGATCATGGTCGGCACCGGCCGGGCCGCCGAACTCGGCGTGCTGTTCCGCAAGGGCGAGGCTTTGCAGACGCTGAAGGAAGTCGACACCGTCGTTATGGACAAGACTGGCACGATCACCAAGGGCCGGCCGGAACTCACCGACGTGTCGGTGGCCGAGGGTTTTGACGAGAATGAGGTGCTGTCGCTGGCTGCCGGCCTCGAGGCCCGCTCGGAACATCCGGTCGGCGAGGCGATCGTCAGGGCGGCCGAGACCCGCGGGCTGACCGTCGCGGCGGCCGACGGCGTCGAGGCGGTGGCCGGCTTCGGCATCACCGGCAAGGTCGATGGCCGCACCGTCGCGGCCGGCGCCGACCGCTACATGGCAAGGCTCGGGCTCGACGTTGCCCCGTTCACCGAGGTCGCGGCAAGGCTCGCCGGCGAGGGCAAGACGCCGCTTTACGTGGCGATCGACGGCCGGCTGGCGGCGGCGCTCGCGGTCTCCGACCCGTTGAAGCCCAACAGCGTCGCCGCCATCAAGGCATTGAAGGCGCTCGGGCTTTCGGTGGTCATGGTGACCGGCGACAATCGCGGCACGGCAGACGCGATCGGTCGGGCGGCGGGCATTGCCGAGGTGGTGGCCGAGGTGCTGCCGGACGGCAAGGTCGAGGTGCTGAACCGCTTGAAGGCCGAAGGCCGCAAGGTGGCCTTCGTCGGCGACGGCATCAACGACGCGCCGGCGCTTGCCACCGCCGACACCGGCATTGCCATCGGCACCGGCACGGACGTGGCGATCGAAAGCGCGGACGTGGTTCTGGTCGGCGGCGATCTCGCCTCGGCGGTCCACGCGATCGAGCTCAGCCATGCGGTGATCCGCAACATCGGGCAGAACCTTTTTTGGGCCTTCGCCTACAACATATTGCTGATCCCGGTGGCCGCGGGCATCCTCTACCCCGGTTTTGGTATCCTGCTGTCGCCCATGGTCGGCGCAGGCGCCATGGGCCTGTCCAGCGTCTTCGTGCTGACCAATGCGCTCCGCCTGCGGCGCGCACGTGTCACCGATCTCGCGCGGTGAGGCTGGAGAGGAACGCGATGGGTAGGACAATGGCACGACTGGGCGGAATGAACATCGGCGAGGCCTCGGAAGCCTCGGGCGTATCGTCGAAGATGATCCGCTATTACGAGGAGATCGGCCTCGTGATGCCGGCGCATCGCACGGCGAGCAACTACCGCATCTATGGCGAGGACGAGGTGCACCGGCTGCGCTTCGTCCGCCGCGCCCGCTCGCTCGGCTTCTCGCTGGAGGAGACCGAGCGCCTGCTGAGGCTCTGGGCCGACAAGGACCGCACCAGCGCCGAGGTCAAGAAGCTGGCGCTCGATCATGTCGCCGAGCTCGAGCAGAAGATCGCCGGCATGCAGGCGATGGTCGCGACGCTTTCCGATCTCGCCCGCTGCTGCCACGGCGACGAGCGGCCGAGCTGCCCGATTCTCGCCGACCTTTCGGGCGGCAAGACGGCCGGCGTCGCGCGTCCGGCCGCCCGCCGCGGCACGGCACGCACCGCCCGGGCCGCCCGCGACATCTAGGGCGTTTCCCGGAATTGCGTCGACAGACCGTTTCTCGCTTTTCCGCTTGACCTTCCCATGGTGGAAAGGTGCAAGAGAGAGGAACGCGACACTGACGGAAACAGATAAGGACTGACCATGAGCGCAAAACATCTCTTCCTCGTCGAGGACATGACCTGCGGCCACTGCGAAAAGGCCGTGACCAAGGCACTCGCCGAGGCCCTGCCGGGCGCCGCCGTGGCGATCGACCTCAAGACCCATGAAGTGGCGGTCGAGGGCGATGCGGCAAAGGCCGAGGAAGCGATCCGCGAGGCGGGTTATACGCCGGTCCTGAAAAGCGCCTGAGCGGCGAGGGGGCCGACCTTGCCCGTCATGCTCGGGCCTGTACTGGGCATCTGCCACGGGATGCCTTTCGTTGAGGCAGTAGATCCTCGGCACAAGGCCGAGGATGACGGCGATGGAAGGCGGGGCGCTTGTCCACGAACTGGCGGCCCGTCGTCTGACTGGCCGCCGGGCTGCCGACGGGGCGGTTGATCCTCGCGCCGTCATGCTCGGGCCCGTCCCGAGCATCTGCCACGGCTTGCCGCTCTTTGAGGCAGTAGATCCTCGGCACGAGGCCGAGGATGACGGCGATGGAACTGCTGCACCTGCCATCAAGCCGGGGCCGGCCGGTTTGCTGACTGGCGGCTGGGCTGCCGACGGGGCGGTCGATCCTCGCGCCGTCATGCTCAGGCCCGTCCCGGGCATCTGCCACGGCTTGCCGCTCTTTGAGGCAGTAGATCCTCGGCACAAGGCCGAGGATGACGTCGAGTAGAACGGCTGCACTGCCATCTAGCCGGGGCCGCCGGGCTGCCGACGGGGCGGTCGCCGTTCGTCCGGACTGGGGCGGATCGCCGCGACGCATGATTTTGTCGGCCGGGGTTATTGCGTATCTACAGAGCTTCGTACATATATAGCGCAAATCCTATATGTGTGCGAAAGGCAGGGCTCCCATGTCCAAGAACTATCTCGAAATCACCAAGGAAATCTCCAACGGCATCAAGACCTTGCGCAAGGACATCCCGGACGTGATGGCCGGCTTTTCCGCCATGGCGCAGGCCGCCACCAAGGACGGGGCGCTGGACAAGAAGACCAAGGAACTGGTGGCTCTCGGGATCGCGATCTCCACCCGCTGCGACGGCTGCATCGGCTTCCACACCGAGGCGCTGGTCAAGCTCGGCTGCACCAAGGCGGAGTTCGAGGAGACCCTCGGCATGGCCGTCTACATGGGCGGCGGGCCGTCGCTGATGTATGCCGGCCACGCCATGGCGGCCTGGGAACAGTATGGTGGGGCGGCCGAGTAAGGCCGCTTGCTGCCGGCGGACCCGCCGCCTCGGGTCCGCCAACCTCATGTCCGCCCATACTTGGCGGTTTCGCCGCCCGCTGACCCGCGCTAGGCTCCAGCCGACCCGAATCTCCTGGAGTTCCCGCCGATGCGCCGCAGCCTTACGACCGCCCTTGCTCTTCTCGCCGTCCCCGCCGTCGCGCTTTCCGCGGAACCCACCTTCTACGAGAAGGCGGCCACGTCGCTGACCGAATGCGAGACCGCCTTTTCCGAGAAGACCCCCGACTTCAAGCGCCGCCGCGACTTCATCGTGCGGCGCACCACAGACGGCCGCGAACGGGTGATCCAGTGCCTGCCGGACGGTGTGGTCGAGCTCTTCTGCGATCCGAAGGCCGGCCGCTCGGTGGTCGCGGTGCTCGAGGGGGAAACGCTGCCCGCCTGCGCGCGCCTGAGCCTCGGGCTCAAGGTCCGCAAGACGGAAACGCTGATGCCGCAGTAAGCGCCCTCCGGCCCCTCAAGGATCGCCTTGACGGCCGGCAACGCCTTGTCCGCGAGGGCCTCGTGTGCCCTTGCCCAACCTGCCTGCCCCCATTTCTGTTAGTCCTTTGTTTTCACATTTTTAGTAAAAGCTAAATTTGCGGGGGCGCAGGAACGTTCGGGGAAAGGGGCAAGATGGCTTTTGCGGGCATGAGGAACACCCTGGCCGGGGGCCGGGTGGACGTCCTTCTTCGGTTTCGTCCCGACATCGACGCCCTCTACGAGGCCGACAACGGCGAGGCGCGGACACGACATATGAGGCACACCGCGCTGGTCGGCCTGATCCTCTACAATCTCTACAACATCACCAGCTTCTACCTGCTGTCCGACATCCATGATTTCACCGTGCTGGTGCGCGTTCTCGTCCAGACCCCGGCCTGCCTCGTCATCTTCTGGGCGATCCCCCGCGTCGGCTCCTTCTGGCGCGAGTTCATGGTGCTGCCGGCTATGCTGGGCGTCACGCTGTTTTCGGTTGTCGTGGTGCTGATGTCGAAATCGCCGCTCGCCGCCTATACGCTGGGCGAGCTGTCGCTGGCGCTGGTCTTCGCCAACATGCTGATGGTGTTCCGCTTTCGTTATGCGCTGGCGATGACGCTGATCACCTGCACGGTGACGATCGCCGGGCTTTCGGTCAAGGCGGGCCTCGACGAGGGCCTGAGGATCTCGCTGATGCTGCAGATGGTGATCTGCTGCATCTTCACGCTCTATGCCAACTGGCACGCCGAGTTCCAGCGCTGCCGCTCCTACCTCGCCGAGCTCGACGCCCGCACCCGCGCGGCGACGGCCGAGGAGATCGGCAGCCACTTTCGCGATCTGTCGCGCACGGACGCGCTGACCGGCCTGCCGAACCGCCGCCATCTCGACATGGAACTCTCCGCCCGGCTGGAACGGGGCGCGCCGCTCGCCGTGATGATGGTCGACGTCGACTTCTTCAAGCTGTTCAACGACCGGCTCGGCCATGCCGCCGGCGACGAATGCCTGCGCCGCATCGGGGCGGCACTTGCCGAAAGTGCTGCCGGCGCCGGCGGCTTTGCCGCCCGCCTCGGCGGCGAGGAATTCACCCTTCTGGTCGATGGCGACGAGACGGCCGGCCGGGCGCTTGCCGAAGACGCGATCAATGCGATCCGATCGCTGTCGCTCGCCCATCCCGGCCGCCCGGACGGCGCGCCCCTCGTTACCGTGTCGATCGGCATTGCCTGGGGCCGCGGCGAAACCCCGCAGACCGCCCACCGCCTGATCGCCCGCGCCGACCGCGCCCTCTACGAGGCCAAGCGCCAGGGGCGCGACCGGCTGAGCGCTGCGGCGTAAGGGGCTGCTGCGGGGGACTGTCTCTTTCGACAATCCCTGGCGCTTGCCCCTCGACCTCGACCTCTGCCGCTGCCCCTCACCCTGACCCTCTCCCCGCTTGCGGGGAGAGGGGACGGCCGCGACGGTGCCGCTTGTCCTTCTCCCCGCCTGCGGGGAGAAGGTGCCGGCAGGCGGATGAGGGGCAAAGGGGAGGGGCGTGGCAGCGTGCGGCGGTGGCGTGAGTGGGAGGAACTGCGCGAAGCCGACGCTCACTTGCATCGCCATCTTGCCGAGTTTGATTTCCGTCATTACCGCGGTGCGGCCCTCAAGATCAGCGATGCAGAACGCGCCGAAGATTTTGTTCGTCAGGCTCGCGACACGCGTTTGACCTGTCGGCGGGTTGGTGAAGGCAGTTACGCCAAAGCAAAAGGCGCGTAAGATCATGGCGACTCGAAAAAAGGGGAAACGCCGTGCCTAACGCAAGATTTGCAGTAACGAACGTACGGCGAGAAGAAACCGGCGCATGGGTCTTAACTGTTGGTGCGCTGCCTGACTCAATTGACGTTGTACTATCAGAGGCGGAAGCGGTTCTATTAGTTCGAACAATGCAAAGTGGTTTCCTTGACCGACTTGGGAAGGTATCGGCCCACCCCAATTACCCGCGTCTGTCTGTTGCGGATGCCAATGTTGCGCACGGCCAATCTGAGACCGGTCTTCTACTCGATACGGAAGAAATTGGATCGATGGTCTTAGCATTCAGCTCTCCGCTGGCGGAGAAAATCAAACACGAAATTGACCGCGTCGTGCAATCGAACAAAGACAGGCAAACGGGGCATTAGCCCTTATTCTTGGTTTACTTATCCTTCCCAGGCTTCGGCTTTGGAGCGGTTTTCGGTTCAGGTGGGGTCTTCACATACACCGCAAGACCTCGTCGCCCTTCTTGTCGTCAATCTGTTTTGGGGTGTCTGACATGCACGAGAAATTCCGCAATCTTGATTTTGATCCGAGAAAACTACCGCCACAGTATCTAGAAGCGATAGGGCTTGCTGTAGCATGCTCTGCTCAAACTGAAGACCACATGCAGATGGCAATATCAGGGTGCCTTGGCATTGACGCCGAACTAGGTTGGGGTGTTACCTCACACATGACTGCCCCGCTTAGGGAAAACGTCTTGAAGTCTGTCGCAGAGATCAGAATTGATGATTTAGACGATCTAGATCGTCTTGACGACCTTATCGATTTGGTCAAGCAGGCCGCCGATAAGCGCAATGCGATAGTTCACCACATGTGGTGCCACGATGAAAAAACCGGAGAAGTTTTCCTCGTTAAGACTACGGCTCGAAACACGGTGAAGGCAGACGTCGTCCCAATGCCGTTAGATACCATCAGAGCTGACGCGATGTTCATCTATGATGCGGGAATAAAACTTCTCCAGTTTCTCCTTGCCAAAGACCTTATCCCTGCGCTCCCGCCTGTCGGTCGCTCTCGCTTCCATAAGAGCAAGGCGGCGCGAAAGAAGAGAATTAAACGCTAACTGAATGCCGGCCTGTCGCGAAGCAGTGCCATTTTGCGCCTTGGTGCATCACACACCAAAATAGGAAAATAGTCCTTGACGGCGTGACGGTCGTCTGCTAGGGTTCTGTCATCGTCGTAAAGCTGTGGCCGCAGCGGTTGTCTTGCTGGCCTGCTGGCGACGGGAAGTTTGTGAAGGCTCGGGGGACCGGGCCTTTTTTGTTGCGCGGTCGGGGGAGTGTGTCGGCTGGTCGGTTTTTGGCCACGGCCTTGCGATTGCCGCCTGGGATGGCAGCTTGGGATTGCCTTTCTGCAACGCCTCCGGATTGCCCCTTCACATTGCCCCTCACCCTGACCCTCTCCCCGCATGCGGGGAGAGCGACTGTCTTGGCAGTCAAGCGTTTTGCCATGGTTTTTCGTCCCGGATGATGGCGTTGAGGATTGTCAGCAGTTTGCGCATGGTAGCGACGACTGCGACGATCCTGGGCTTGCCCG
>NZ_JABBGK010000008.1 GCF_012927355.1 Rhizobium terricola | reverse complement strand
CGCCCTTGGAGGGATCTTCCGGATCGGGGAAGAGTTCCGGATGCTTCAGCATATCCGGGATTGTCTTGATGTCGGGATGGGCGTCGGCAATGTACTTCGGAATCCACCAGCCCTGCACGCCGCCGTCGGGAAGCGGCGAGCCGACCTTGACGATGCGGCCTTCTTCCGTACCCTTCTTCACGACGTCCGGCAGAAGGTCGATCCAGGCTTCCGGCGCAATGTCCGGCTGACCCTTCTCCGCCATCGAGGTGATCGTCGGAACCGTGTCCCCGACCGTGATCTCCGCCTCGCAGCCATAGCCCTCGTTCAGGATGATCTTGTCGAGGTTCGAGATCACCTCAGCACTCTGCCAGTTCATGCTGGCAATGGTCACGCTGCCACAATCCGCGGCATTGGCCAGGGATGATCCGGCGACCGTCCCGAGAAACAGGCATGTCGATGCAAGCAGGCTTTTCATTGTCGTTCCCTCTGTTTTGCGGCAGTAGCCCATGAATGTCGGAGTGCCGCCACTTCCGACAGGAAACTCGCCAGCGATCCGGCCGGGGCAGCGGTGGCCGCTGCTCCCCGGATCAGCCCTATTCGGCTCCCGCCATCCATTCCTTGAACGCAAGGTTCGCCTTCGCGCCGATCGTCGTGAAGGGCTGCGGAGGCAGGGGCTTGGGTGCGTCGAAACGCTGGTAGATCTCGGTCAGTCTCGAACGGTGTCCCAGCATCAGCTCGGCTGCGGCGAGACCCGAGGCCGTCGCCTTCGAGGCGCCGACGCCGTTGCATCCGCACGCGGCGAAAATGCCGTCTTCGATCTCGCCGAAGGCTGGAACCGCGTTCCAGGTGACGGCCATTGCACCACCCCAACGATATTCCATCGGAATGTCGCCGAGCGCGGGAAAACGGGCCTTGAACTTCTTGTCGTGCTGCGCGCCGGCGCGGCGGAGCGTGCCGTCTCCGGCGACGATGCCGGGGTGATAGGTGTAGCGCGAGCGCACGAGGATGCGGTCGCCGTCCCCGTCCGGAACGCGCCGGATCGTGGTGCCCATGGGGAGGGCCGGCGTCGCCGCCCATTTGCGATGACCCGGCAACAGATCGGGGGAGAACCTGCGGGTCATCGAGGCAAAGGTGAAGATGTGGAGCATCCGGCCCTTGAAGAAGCCGAAGCTCTCCGCATGGCCGTTGTTTGCCAGGATGATCCTGCCGGTGCTGATCGATCCTTCCGGCGTCTTGACGATCCATGCTGTGCCGGACCGTTCCAGCCGAACCGCCGGACTTTTCTCGTAGACCCGCACGGGATCGCGCAGCGAGTCTGCCAGACCGCGGATGTAGGCGGCGGGCTGGAGCATGACCGTGCCGGGGGTGAAGAGTGCCGACGTATAGGCGCGGGTTCCGGTCACTTCGGCGATTTCTTCGGCGGTCAGGAGCCGGTGGTCTTCACCGAGGCCGACCAGCTGGCCGGCATAGGCGGTGAGATGGTCGTCGCCTTCACCACTGATGGCGGCACTATAGCGGCCGCACGGATCAAACACGTCGCGCGACCAGCCTTCCTCGGCTGCGACGGTGCTCGCCATCTTGATGGCGGTGCGGCTGATCTCGATTGCTTCGCGGCTCTTCGCGGCGGAATCTCCTCCGTAATCATCGGAGGAGACCTCATGCGGCAGGTCGATGATGAAGCCCGAATTGCGCCCTGCGGCGGCGTCTCCGACAAGGTCCGCCTCAAGCACCGCCACCTTCAGGGAAGGGTCAAGTTCGGAGAGGCGCCGTGCAGCAGAGAGCCCGGCAAACCCACCGCCGATGATCACAACGTCGGCGGTGATATCTCCCTGCAGGCGGCTCTTCTCCCGGCGCGGCGGCAGCATGGCGACCCATGCGGACGTGCCCGTCTGTTTGGGGAGCTTCGAGGCTGCGTATATCTTTGTCGGAGATGTGGCCACTGGTCCTGCCTATGCTTCCAGTTCGATGAGACCGCCGAGGGCGACGCGGAGCGCTTCGATCCGATCTTGGGGCAAGGCCCGGAGCGGCTTGCGCGGAGCGCCGGTGCCGTAGCCGGTGAGCTGTGCGGCCGCATAGACCGACTGTACGTAATCGCCTTCCCAGATCAAAGACATGGCCGGTTCGAGCAGCGACCAGATCTCCCGTGCCCTGATCCAGTCTCGGGCCGCGGCGGCCTTCACCAGCGCAAGGCTCGCGCGTGGCGCAAAGTTCGCCCCGCCCCAGATAAGGCCGCTACATCCCGCGAAGAGTGCGAACGGGACGAGATGATCGGCGCCGTTCATCACGGGCAGGCCCGTGCGAATGAGCGAGGCCTGCTTGCCGAGGTCGCCACTGCTGTCCTTGACGGCGCAGAAATTCGGAATTTCGCAGAGCTCCCGGAGCAGTGCCGGCGTGACCGTCACGCCGACAGCGTGGGGAACGTTGTAGCCGATGACGGGAAGCCCCGCGCCGGCGACTTCCGCGTAGAAATCGACGATACCCTGGTCATCGGTCGGCCCTTCGAAGAAGGGCGGCAGGACCATGACGCCGTCGGCCCCGCAATCGGCCGCATGTTTCGTTCGTTCCACGACCTCGGCCGTCAGAAGGGCGGAGGTCTGGGCGATGACCTTGGCACGGCCGTTGATGATCCTGGAACCTTGTCGAACGAGCTCCTCGGATTCTTCCCTCGTGAGGTAGACATGCATGCCCGTGCCGGAGCTCAGAACGAAGCCGTCCACGTCGACTGACAAGTAGCGTTCGATGTTTTCCTCGAGCCTTGCAAAATCGATCGATCCGTCCGCGCCGAACGGCGTGGCGATTGCAAGGTTCAATCCGGGGAATGGAAAATCGGTCATGGGCGCCAATCCGCTGTTGCTGCTACATCAAGGTCCACGCAGATCGTCCCGGCGTCGGCGCCACGCGGCTTTCAAGCACAGGCAATTGCGTCATTCGTTAGAAATACAATAAGTAGACAATTGGTAGACTGTCAATGGGGCGGGCCGACCGGGTCGTGCGCGAGGAAAACCGGGGCTGGAGGCGGTAATCGCCATGCCGGGGTCGGTCTCTGGTTCAGGACAGAAATCTTGATGGTTTGCCCTCACTGGCCGGCAAGATTGTCGGGCACAAACAGGCGAGGGAGAATTTGTCGAGTTGTGCGATCCAGCAAAGTGGAGCAATATGCGAATGTTGTTCGGTCTATCGTTTGTAGACTGAAACTCAGCCCTAGGAGTTTTGACAGATGGCAACCGATCCATTTTCGGGCGATGCCGGTGCGGGTGTCGACAGAAAGACTGCGCTCAGCGCCAGCCTGCGCCACCGGATCCTCACGATGCAGGTCGCGCCCGGTTCCGTGCTGGATGAGGTGTCGCTGAGCGAGGAGTTCGGCCTTTCCCGTCCGCCGGTGCGCGAGGCAATGCGACAGCTTGCGGGTGAAGGGTTTATCGAGCTCGAGGCCAATCGGCCGGCGCGCGTAACCTCGATGAACTATCAGTCGCTGCGCGATTTCTTTCTCGTGGCGCCGCTGATCTATGTCGCCACGACCCGACTTGCCGCCGAAATCGCAACGAAGGCCGACATCGCCGGCCTTCGCCAGATCCAGGACAATTTCCGCGACGCCGTTCAAAGCGGCAACATCGATGGGCGCGTCTTCTACAACGACCAGTTCCACCTGCGGATTGGCGAGATTGCCAACAACGCCTATCTGTTGCCGAGCCTTCGGCGCCTGTTGATCGATCACGCGCGGATCGGCAAGATCTTCTACCGTCCTGCCAATGCACGCATGCAGCACGAGCTGGAAGAAGCCTCCCGCCAGCACGACGAAATCATCGATGCGGTCGCCAACCACGACGCCGATCGCGCCGAGACACTGGTGCGCGAACACTTGGATCTGTCACGGAAGAACATGGCGATGTATGCCGCACCCGAAGGCATGCAGATACCGCTCGGGGTTTAGCTGTGGAGTCTCAAGAGGTTGTGTCGGTTGAGGCCGACGCGACGGATAGAAGGTTTTGAGTTTAGGCCGCCGTATGGCAGATGCCATTTGTATTGGTAAGGCCAGATTGGCCGTTCAACAGCGCGGCGCTCAAAGGCCAGATAGGCATACGGCCTATGCCACTCTCGCAGGGCTGCCTCGATGAAGCGCCCCGCCATTCCAGTGGTCTTTGCGTTGTCGGGCCTGGTCTTGACACGCCTGATGTCGAGGGTGCGGCGGGCCTCGGCAAAGGCTTTCGATCGGTAACACGAGTTGTTGTCGGTCATGATGCGGGTGAGCGTGGTGCCGAGCCAAGCATAGCAGGCGATCGCGGCTCTGGGGAAAAACGGAAACACTCCTTTCGCTTTGGGGCCGATCGTCAGTCGCGCTTTCCGAATTCGTCCTGAAGAGATGGTGGCGATGCCGGGGAGCATGTTGCGAACGGTTCCAACGCCGTGAGTTTCCGGCAGAGGAGCCGAGTGGTGCAACGTCGCTTTCGAGCGCGCCAGTCCGGGGAGAGACTAGCTCTCACGTATCCTCGAAGCCAAACGGGGCGACCGTCCGGCGATAGTCGTCGACCAGTATCTGGCGGCCGATCGGCGGCTCTGCGCGCGACGTGCATGTCGCGCGTTGACAGAGGCGACAGGCCATGCCGACGGGCGTGGGCGTACGATCAGTCTCAGGACGGACATAGACGAGGCGCTCAGCGTGCTGAGCATCGCAAACCAGCGCTACAGCTCGGTCAACCCGGGTGACACCAAATGCTCCTCCTCCAGCACTGACCGTGCGCGCGATCGAGAAGAACTTCTGCCCATCCGGAAATTCAAGCCATTGCGTCACGATCTCGCCGGGTGTGCGGAAGACCTGGTGCACATTCCAGAGCGGGCAACCGCCTCCATAGCTCGAAAACGGGAAGTGAGCGCCATCCAGCCGCTTCGATACATTGCCAGCCGAATCGATGCGAACGAAGAAGAACGGGATGCGTTCCTGCCCGGGTTTTTGAAGGGTTGTAAGCCGATGAGCCGTCTGCTCGAAACTCGTGCCGAACTGACGCGACAGCGCTGCCAGATCGTACCGTTTTGCTTCGACGGCTTTCGCAAATGCCGAGTAAGGCATGAGCAAGGCAGCGGCACAATAGCTCGCCAATGCCCTGTGCGTCAGGCGCTCGCTCGCCTGATCCGTAAAGCCGCCCTCGTGAACCGCGGCGGCAATTTCTCTGCCAAACTCCAGATAGGCAAGTTGCTGAGCCAGCTGAAACTGCTGGCTCGCCATGTCGAGCGACTCATCGAGAAGTATCTGTTTGCGGTGCAGATCGTGCCTTCGCAACGAGTCCGACATCACGGAGGACGGCAGTCTTCGGATCCGAAGCCCGTGCCTTTCGGTCAAATAGGCAGTCATGCCGCCCTTCTCGGCAACGGTCGTGGCCAGGCGCTCGGCGATGGTGTCGAGGTTCGGAAAGCTGTTTCGACGCGCAGCGAGGAAGCGGCGTGTTGCCGCCACCGGATCGATCACAGATGAACTGCCGCCGCGCTGATCGGGAAGACGGTCGGCCAGTGCCAGCTGCTCTTCCCGGTAGGTCGTGTAAAGGCGCAGCATCGCCTCACTGAACGCGGGAAAGCTGCTGGCAACTTCGGCAATCTCCGTTGCCGCGAAGTCGATATCGGCGAAGATCGGATCCTTTATGACGGTCTGGAGGCGCGCCGCATGATCCGCACCGCCATCACCGGCGAGATCAGACATGTCGATCTTGTAGGATCGCGCCAGCCGAAGCAGGATTTCCGCCGTTACGGGACGGTGGTTACGCTCCATCAACGCGATATAGGACGGCGAGATCTCGAGGTCGCTCGCCATCTCGTTTTGGGTCAGGCCGAGATTGCGCCGCAGCCTGCGCAAACGGGTACCAAGATAAACGCCCTGCTTTTCTGCCATCGCTTCACTCCATCCTTACAACATTACAAGCAAGTTTTGTAAAGAATGACAAGTGCACATCAAGACCCCTCCTGCGGCGCCCGGTCATCGGATATCACTCACCCATCGAATTGAAGGGAGTGCTCTGAATGGCCTACACAACTGATCTCACGAAAATCGACAACCTGATCGCTGCCAATCCGAACTGGAGCGGCATCACCTCCGAAGCCGTTGCCCGGATGCGGCTGCAGAACCGGTTCAAGACGGGTCTCGATATCGCCCGCTACACCGCCGACATCATGCGCCGCGACATGGCTGCCTACGATGCCGATCCGTCGAACTACACCCAGTCGCTGGGTTGCTGGCACGGCTTCATCGGCCAGCAGAAGATGATTTCGATCAAGAAGCATTTCGGTTCGACGAAGGGCCGTTACCTTTACCTCTCGGGCTGGATGGTTGCCGCGCTTCGTTCCGAATTCGGTCCGCTGCCGGACCAGTCGATGCATGAAAAGACCAGCGTCCCGGCATTGATCGAAGAGCTTTACACGTTCCTGCGCCAGGCCGATGCCCGCGAACTCGGCATGCTGTTCCGTGACATCGACGCAGCCCGCGCCGCCGGTGACATCGCCCGCGAAAAGCAGCTGCAGCAGTCGGTTGAAAACTACCAGACGCACGTCGTTCCGATCATCGCCGACATCGACGCCGGTTTCGGCAATGCGGAAGCCACCTATCTGTTGGCCAAGAAGATGATCGAAGCGGGCGCGTGTGCCCTTCAGATCGAAAACCAGGTTTCCGACGAAAAGCAGTGCGGCCACCAGGACGGCAAGGTCACCGTTCCGCATGAAGACTTCATCGCGAAGATCCGTGCCTGCCGCTACGCGTTCCTGGAGATGGGCGTAGACAACGGCATCATCGTCGCCCGTACCGATTCCCTCGGTGCCGGCCTGACCAAGCAGATCGCCTTCAGCAAGGAAGCCGGCGACATCGGTGACCTCTACAACTCCTTCCTCGATTGCGAGGAAGTTGCCGACGCCAGCAGCATCAACGGCGATGTCATCATCAATCGCGGTGGCAAGCTGATGCGCCCGAAGCGCCTGCCGTCCAACCTTTACCAGTTCCGCGAGGGGACCGGTGCGGACCGTTGCGTCCTCGATTGCATCACCTCGCTGAACAACGGTGCCGACCTGCTGTGGATCGAGACGGAAAAGCCCCATATCGAGCAGATCGCCGGCATGGTCGACCGTGTCCGCGAGGTCATTCCGAACGCGAAGCTCGTCTACAACAACTCGCCGTCGTTCAACTGGACGCTCAACTTCCGCCAGCAGGTCTTCGACGCCTGGGTCAAGGAAGGCAAGGACGTTTCGGCCTACGACCGTGCCAAGCTGATGAGCGTCGATTACGACGCAACTGAACTCGGCGCCGAGGCAGACGAGCGTATCCGGACCTTCCAGCGCGATGCGGCAAAGCGCGCCGGCATCTTCCATCACCTGATCACGCTTCCGACCTATCACACGGCAGCCCTGTCCACCGACAATCTCGCCAAGGAATACTTCGGCGACGCCGGCATGCTCGGCTACGTCAAGGGCGTTCAGCGCAAGGAAATCCGCGAAGGGATCGCCTGCGTCAAGCACCAGAACATGGCCGGCTCGGACCTCGGCGACGATCACAAGGAATACTTCGCCGGTGAAGCAGCCCTCAAGGCTGGCGGTACTCACAACACCATGAACCAGTTTGCTGCCTAAACCTATCCTTCTGCGGGACGCGTCGCTACGCGTCCCGCAGAAGGGCTGTCGTAAGCCCTTTTGACCGATCGTGATGGCGTCGTTCGAGGTCAACCTTCAGGCCCGGTCAACATCCTGAATTTCAAAGAGCGTGTGAGCAGATCAGTCTGATCGCTGTTGGTCCCATCGCCGGGGACGCTGAAGTCCTTTTTCATCCACAGCCTCGCCTCGGAACCACCAGCCGCTCGTTGCCTCGACCGTGGGTATCGAAAACCGCTGAATTTCGGAGGCCAAGACTAGGCAGAGGCTGCCCGCATCATCCGCAAAGAGCGGAAGATGCTTGTCCCTAGTCTCCGACCAGTCCGTCGAAGACTTCAAGCATGGCTTCGCTTATCGCCTTGCCGAGGGCGGCGGCGGTTTGCGCGAGCGCCTCTTCGTCCATGTCGCGCGCCGACAGCGCGAAGGCGGCCCCTTCTGCCGTGACGATCTCCTGCGCCCGCTGGATTGCCCACAAGGCAAAGTCGCCGCGACCGTTGATTTCCACCGTTTCCATCTCTGATATCCTCGTTTGTCCGGAGCGGTGCCTTATCGCGATCTCGTCGTGGTTTGAAGAGCCAACAGGGGCGGGCAGTCC
This sequence comes from Rhizobium terricola, assembly GCF_012927355.1. Classification (GTDB taxonomy): domain Bacteria; phylum Pseudomonadota; class Alphaproteobacteria; order Rhizobiales; family Rhizobiaceae; genus Allorhizobium; species Allorhizobium terricola. The sequence continues at coordinate 115,863 of NZ_JABBGK010000008.1, read as the reverse complement.
CGCACCTGGTCCGGCCGGGCGGGATTTCACTTGCGGGACCTACCTGAATGGGAGACAGCTTGCCTGTCTGTCCCGAAGCAGCGGGGGCGAGGCTCGCGATGCCTGCTGCCCGCGGCGGAGGTACCGGTCTCGCCCTTCAGGATACGGAGAGGAACGTCCCGCGATGCCGCGTTTTGCTGCCAACCTGACGATGATGTTCAACGAGCACGCGTTTCTCGACCGTTTCCAGGCGGCAGCCGATGCCGGCTTCGAGGCCGTCGAGTTTCTGTTTCCCTATGACCATCCGGCGGAGTTGGTGGCGGACAAACTGCAAAGGGCCGGGCTTTCCCAGGCGCTCTTCAACATGCCCCCGGGCAACTGGCACGCCGGCGAACGCGGGCTCGCGGCAGTGGCCGGTCGCGAGGCGGAGTTTCGTGCATCCGTCGACACCGCCCTCGGCTATGCGAAGATCATCGGATCGCCCTTGCTGCATGTGATGGCCGGCCTGGCCGACCGGCGTGACCCCGCTGCGATGACGCGTTATCTCGACGCCTTGCAGTTCGCGGTCGACGCGACCGAGGACGCCGGCGTCGGATTGGTCATAGAGCCGATCAATGGACGTGACATGCCGGGTTACTTCCTCGACGATTTCGACGTCGCACTCGACATCGTCAGGAAGATCGACCGTCCGAGCCTACGCCTCCAGTTCGACATCTATCATCGCCAGATCCTTCATGGCGATGTGATCATGGCGCTTCGCAGCATGATGCCGTGGATCGCCCATATCCAGGTCGCCTCCGTGCCGAAACGTAACGAGCCGGGGACGGGTGAACTGAACGATGCCCTGATCTTCTCCGAGATCGACGCGCTTGGCTATGACGGCTTCGTCGGCTGTGAATACCGCCCGGCCGGCACGACGGAAGACGGGCTTTCCTGGCTGAAGGCCTGGTAAATCCCGCCAGGACCTCGGGTTTCGGTGTCCTTCCCGGTTCCTTGCTCTTCTTGGGGCATGGCGTTCTGTCATGCGGGTTTGCATCGAGAGCTTTCCCCAAAGCAGTGCGTATCTGCGCCTTTCGACGGAGTCGCGATTAGTCTTTCCCGAAGACATTCGCCCCTCTGGCTGGCACTTCATCCGGAAAGGGGGCTTGTCGCTTCCGTCCGCCCGCCGAAGACTGCTCTGGAAGCCGGTCGATTCACGCCTGCTTTTTGGTCGAATATCTCCAGTGCGGACGGAAGTGGTTGGAATGAAAATCGAAAGGTTGTCCGACTATGACGACAATTCGACCATCGATGCGGATCTCGTCATCATCGGGGGGGGCCCGACCGGATTGACGATCGCCGCACAGTGCGCGCGGGCGGGCCGAAAAGTACTCGTTGTCGAAAGCGGCCTCGAAACCGAGAATGCCGAGCATTCCGCGCTCAATGCGGTGGAGTGTGCAGGCGAGCCGCGAACCGAGGCGCAACGCCGGAAGCGCGTGGAATTTCACGGCCCGCAAGCCCCCTTCTGGAAGGAGGATGTCCAGTCCTTCGGCGTGCGTTGCCGCGCGCTTGGCGGCTCGACCCATGCCTGGGCAGGAAAATCGGCTCCCTTCGACGAAATCGATTTCGCCAGCCGCGACTGGGTAGCCAACTCAGGTTGGCCAGTTGATCGGGACCAGATCGAACCGTGCATCGAGCGCGCCATGACGGTGCTCAATCTCTGCCCCGACAGCCCGCCGACCCGGTTCGCGGGGGAGGGACTGCGTTCCTTCTACTGGCAGTTCGCCCGCTCGCGCGTCGATCGTATGGACGTGATGCGTTTCGGCCGGGAGTTCCTGGCGCAACGGTCCGCCCACATGCATGTCCTTCTGGACGCCTCCGTCACCCATATAGGCCTCAGCCCGGACGGCGCACGGTTCTCGCATCTGGATGTGTCGAGCATTGGCGGCAGGCGTGCCCGGATCGAGGCGAAATACTGCGTGCTGGCGGCGAGCGGCATCGAGAATGCGCGCCTGCTTCTTGCCTCGAACGACGTCCACGGCAACGGCATCGGCAATCATCATGACGTGGTCGGGCGCTATCTGATGGATCATGCCGCGTCCCGGGTCGGGCGAATACCGACCGAGCAAATGGCAGTCCTTGCCAAACTGTTCGGTTTCTACGGAATTCGACACAAGGGTCGGGCTCACATGTTCATGCACGGGCTTGCGCTGTCTCCGGAAATACAAGAGCGGGAACAGCTGCTCAATGCGGCGGTCTATTTCTCGACCGAACGGGCGCCTGACGATCCCTGGGATGCGCTGAAACGATTGCTCAGGCGCCGCAGCGAGGCGGTGGGGCGTGATCTCCTTTCGGTGGCCGGTGGTTCCGGTCTTCTCGTCAAGGGGATCGGCATGAAGGTTCTGGCCGACGAGCGTACGCCCAAGGCCCTCAAGGACCTGGTGATCAACACCGCCATTCGGTTCTCGCCGAACATGGTGGCGAACGAGTTCCAGGATCACGGGCTGCCGCACAAGCTCGCGGGGCTTCGGATCGAGGCAATCTCCGAGCAGGCGCCGAACCCCGAGAGCCGGGTCAGCCTCGGGACGGGCAAGGACCGGTTTGGCGTGCCGGTTGCGAAGGTCGACTGGCGGATCAACGATGCGGAACGCCGCACCCTGCTGCGGCTCGCCGAGCTTTCCCGGACCGCGCTTGCCGGCGCCGGACTGCCTGTGCCGGTGCTGGAAGACTGGGCCGCCGACCGCAGGCCGGAGGACATCGTCATCATCGATATGGCGCATACGCTTGGCACCACCCGTATGTCGGCCGATCCGCGGACGGGCGTCGTCGATCCGGACTGCCGGGTCCACGGCTTGCCCAATCTCTACGTCGCCGGCGGCTCCGTCTTTCCGACCAGCGGGCACGCCAATCCAACCTTGATGATCCTCGCTTTCGCGATCCGATTGGCCGACCATCTCAATGCGGAACTTCGGCGTCCCTAGCCTCCGGGTACACCGCGAGAGGGCCCCACAACGTCCCGCTCCGTTCTTAAGATTTTTCGAAATGGAGGGGCCGATCGCGGCTTTGGCAAGACCTGGTTAAGGTTTTCTTTCTATTAACGAGACTGGTGTGACAGCTTGTGTGATGGTCTCGCGTAGCATGCAAAATCCCTCCTCCCGTATTCCGAATTCCAATCCCGACGCCATGGCCCAGGACAGCGAGCCGCCGTATACGGTTCGAGGGCCGCAGGTGCATCCGCACGCCCAGGGTGCGGATGAGGAGATGGTGCCGCAGCCGGTCACGGATGCCGTCATTCTGGATCCGGAAAAACTGCCGACCTGGCAGCGCGCCTTCATCCTCGGACCGAATGTGCGCTTCACCCGCACGCCGGGTCCGACCTACGCAAAGCGCGAGACCGAGGGGGCAGGAGAGGTCCCGCCGGCGGCTGACGCTTCCAGCGGAGGCGGCGCAGCGGCTGTTGCTGGCGAGACGCATGGCGGCGCCGGCAGCTACATCATCGGTCGCGGCAATCCGGTTTGGACGCCGCCCGGTCAGGCCACATCTTCGCCCGTCGGCGATCTTCAGCGACAGATCGTACAGGCGCTTCATCAGGGAGAGGCGTCACCTGCCGCCGCTGGATCGAAAGCCACGTCCGGCCTCGTTCTGCCGCCGCGGACCGGCGCCCCCCTCCGGGTGCCGCCGCGTGGCGCCCATACAGTTACGCGCAACGAACCCGTATGCCCGACCGTCAATACGCCGCCGTCTGCGATCGCGCCTGCCGTTGCGGTTCCATCTGCGGCACCGTCGGTCCCGCATATCGAGCAGGTCGTTGCCCCCGCGTCTGCTGCCATAGCCTCCCCGACGCGCCCGCTGGCGGCGGCACAAAGGATTTCCGCCGCCGTGACGCCTCAGAAAACCACTCCCGTCCGCCCGTTTGCCGGCATTCCGGATCATCTGCTCTGGGAAATGATGAGCCTTGGCGCGTCGGACAGTGCGCCGGCTCATGCAGCATCGCGCGCTGCGCGAACCACGCCGATTGCACCGTCGGTCCCAACCCCGCGGATCGAGAGACCGGCGCCGATTACGACGCCTGTCGCGACGGTCAAACCCGTCGTCGGAGCTGTCATCCGAATGACGCTTCCGCCCGAGCCCGTGGCGGATGTGTCGGCCGCGCCGATCATGCCGACGGTGCCGCAGGTGTCTTCCGCACCGTCAACGGTGCATCTCTACCGGCAAGTTGAAATGAGGGCGCCTCTGAGGAGCGAGCCGGTCGCAAGCGCCGGGGAGCTTCATCTTGCAGCGGCTCCGGTTGCCAATGGGCCGGTTCCCGCAGTCGAGCCGGCTCCGGTTGCATCAGTGGCCCTGCCGCAGACGCCCGCCCCCGTCGAGACGAGTTTTCACGGACATTCCGCGCGCCGTTCGCTCGGTCCGCTCTCTTTCGTCCAGACGGAAGACTATCTCTTCCCCGCGGTCGATTTGCTGCAGTCGGCGCTGCCGCGGCTGGCGGGGCCGATGAGCCAGGAAGCGCTGGAACAGAGCGCCGGCCTGCTTGAGAGCATTCTCGAGGATTTCGGGGTCAAGGGCGACATCATCGACGTGCGCCCCGGTCCTGTCGTCACGCTCTACGAATTCGAGCCGGCACCGGGCGTCAAGTCCTCGCGCGTCATCAATCTCGCGGATGACATCGCCCGTTCTATGTCGGCGCTCTCGGCGCGTGTTGCCGTCGTGCCCGGACGCAATGTCATCGGTATCGAGCTTCCCAATGTCGAACGCGAAACGGTGTTCCTGCGCGAACTGATCGAGAGCCACAGCTATGTCGGCACCGACTATCGGCTGCCGCTCTGCCTCGGCAAGACGATCGGCGGGGAACCGGTGATCGCGGAGCTCGCCAAGATGCCCCACCTGCTCGTCGCCGGCACCACCGGTTCGGGCAAGTCGGTCGCGATCAATACGATGATCCTGTCCCTGATCTACCACCTCCGGCCGGAGGAATGCCGCCTGATCATGGTCGATCCGAAGATGCTCGAACTCTCGGTCTATGACGGCATCCCGCATCTCCTGACCCCCGTCGTCACCGATCCGAAGAAGGCGGTTCTGGCGTTGAAGTGGGCCGTGCGCGAGATGGAGGAGCGTTATCGCAAGATGTCGCGGCTCGGCGTGCGCAACATCGACGGCTTCAACGCCCGCGTGGCGGAGGCTCGCGACAAGGGCGAGACGATCATGCTGAGCGTGCCCTCCGGTTTCGACCGGGCGACGGGAGAACAGACGTTCGAGGACCAGGAACTCGACCTGACGGCGCTGCCCTATATCGTGGTGATCGTCGACGAGATGGCCGACCTGATGATGGTCGCCGGCAAGGAGATCGAAGGCGCGATCCAGCGGCTGGCGCAGATGGCGCGCGCGGCCGGCATCCACCTGATCATGGCGACCCAGCGTCCTTCGGTTGATGTCATTACCGGCACGATCAAGGCCAATTTCCCGACTCGCATCTCCTTCCAGGTGACCTCCAAGATCGACAGCCGGACGATCCTCGGCGAGCAGGGCGCAGAACACCTGCTCGGCCAGGGAGACATGCTGCACATGGTGGGCGGCGGCCGTATTTCCCGTGTCCACGGCCCCTTCGTCTCCGACCACGAGGTGGAGAAGGTCGTCGCGCATCTCAAGACGCAAGGGCAGCCCGCCTATCTCGGCAGCGTCACCGAAGACACCGAGGACGGTGCCGGCGAGGACGACGAAGACACGGCCGTCTTCGACAATACGGCGATGGGCGCCGAAGACGAGGGCGACGATCTCTATGAGCGGGCGGTCAAGATCGTTCAGCGGGACAAGAAGTGCTCGACGTCCTACATCCAGCGCCGGCTTTCGATCGGCTACAACCGTGCCGCTTCGCTGGTCGAGCGCATGGAACAGGACGGTCTCGTCGGCGCGCCGAACCATGTCGGCAAGCGCGAGATCCTTGGCCCGCGGTCGCAGGGCGGCGGAGAAGAATAGTCGTCGAAGCGGCCGGCAGGTCCCCCGGGGCTTTCCGGTCGCGCCGACCTTCTCGCGCGGTCACGCCGACCAGGCCGTTTTTGGACGGGTAGATACCCGACCCATACCCGTCACGGCTCAACACGCCCCTTTCAGGAACCAAGTCAGTCGCCCGGAGTTAGTCCCTTGCCCAAGGGCAATTCGAGGCAAATTCTGAAAAAGGAGAAATCAGATGATTTCCGCTGACCAGATTCGTGAACACATGGAAGTGCGTGCGCTTGATGGCGCCCATGTCGGCACCGTCGATCATCTCGAAGGGTCGAGCCGCATCAAGCTGACGAAGACCGACTCTCCGGATGGCAAGCATCATCTCATCCCGCTCGATTGGGTCGACCACGTCGATGAGCACGTGCATCTCACCAAAAGCGCCGACGACGTTGCGCGGCAGTGGACCGTCCTGAACTGACGGCGAACGGTCTTTCCAGCTAACCTCTGGAATAGTCATACGAACATCTTTCGCGAGGCGGCTTCGTGCCGTCTCGCATATTCCAACATCCGTTCATAGCCCTCCTGGATGACGGAAACTTCCCTCCAGCGGCGCTCTCCTCAATCCCTAGGCTGGCATGGCATGGTCGGGCCAGTCCCTGCCTTGTCCCTTTCATCCCACGTCCGCTCGGCCGAAAATGGGAGTTCTCATCTACCTCAATGTGACGAAGCGGTGCCCCTCAGGGGCAATTGCATAGTCGCACTTTGACAGGCAGCTTTGGCGATAGCTGGAGGTGTGAAGAAATGTCATTGTTTTCCGAAAATGTCGCACAGCGGCATTCCAACGTCTCTTCCGTGAAGAGAAGCGGAAGCCGTGGCGGAAAACGCGCATTCGACATCATCTTTTCTCTTTCGGCTCTTCTCTTCCTGTCACCCGCATTGATCTTGATCGCGGCGGCCCTGTTGCTCGTTGATGGCCGCCCGATCATTTTTCGCCACAAGCGCGTCGGTCAGAATGGCCGGACCTTTCATTGCCTGAAATTCCGCACCATGCGCCGCGATGCGGACAGGGTGCTGGCGGATCTGCTTGCAACCGACCCCGTGCGCCAGGAGGAATGGACCCAGACCCAGAAACTGCAGGGAGATCCCCGCGTGCATTGGCTGGGCAAGTACCTGCGCATGACCAGTGCCGACGAACTGCCTCAATTGTTCAATGTGTTGCGCGGTGAGATGAGCATCGTCGGCCCCCGACCCATCATCGCGGATGAACTCGAGCGCTACGGTCCGCAGATCAACTGCTATCTTGCAATGATGCCCGGTATTACCGGGCTTTGGCAGGTTTCGCGCCGCGCCGACACGACATATGAGGAGCGCGTGCGTTTCGATGTCGATTATTTCCACAAGGCCTCGTTCTTCACCGATATCGGCATCATCGTGAAGACCGTCGGCGTGGTGCTCTTTGCGCAGAATGAGCGCTGAGCCAAGCAGGTCCACGACGTCCGCCACCACGGTTCCACCCGTCCATCAGGATCCATCAACACCCGCCCTGAACGGCATTCACTCGTTCAGACGCCGGTGTCGCATGCCGTGATGGGAATCGGAGGGCGACTCGGCTTTCGGTTTCAACACTCGCATCTCGCCGTGGAGGGCTAGCAGCTTGCCGTCAAGGCAATGGCCGCGACGGGGGCGCGGCCAAGGATCGCGTGATACATCATCCGTGCATTGCGGGTTCAGGGCCGGCGGAAGTAGAAGCCGGTGCTCTCGCTGGCGCCGAGCTCGGGATGGGTTTCAATCGTGTGCGACAGGGTCGGTATCGTCCAGCGATCCATCATCTGGTAGCCGAGCCTCGACAGCTCCGCCATGAAGCCGGCATCGTTGCGGATCTGGTAGGGGACGGTGACATCCTCGAAGCGTTGCAGCGTGAAGACCGTCGGGCCCTGGCGAAGGGCGACCTTGTTGAGGATCACGTGTTTCGGCAACTCAGGAAGGCGCGACAGGAGCGATGTCAGCGGGACATCCAGATACTGCAGGAGGCCGGATCCGATGAAGAGGTCGGGCGCCCCGGCGTCCTCCATGCGCTCGACGAAGCGCAGTCTGTCGAGACCGTCCAGTTCCGCCCGGCGACGGCCGGCCCGAACGATCGCCGGGACGTCATAGACCACCCAGTCGACCTCCGACTCGATCGGCAGCAGCTTGCGGAAGGCGCGGAACTTCGTGCCCATGTGACCGCCGGCATCCACCAGCAGGTCGATCTCCGGCAGGAGGCGGGACAGCCAGAAGAGGACCGGATAGTCCCAGGGCGTGATTTCGCACATCCGTTCGAATGCGACGTCCGTCAGGTCTTCGTGGTCGAAGCCGATCTTGCTGCCGGGCCTACCCGCCGCAACGGCGAGGTCGTAAGTGGCATAGGCACCGGAAAACTGGGGCGGGAAGGGGGACAGGAGTTTCATCCGCCCGCCCGCAATGCGCAGCGGTTCCATTCCCCGCCGTAGCCCGTGGGCGAGGGTCCGGATCGAGTTTGCCGCTTCGGAGCTCATCATTGCCATGTCTGTTCCCCTTTCCTGGCCGTCTGCGAGCATCTGTCGCCAGAGGGCCTCATTAGTTGTTTTGTCTGAAAGCCGGCGCGGCGGACACCACCGCCATTCTGTGGAAGAGTACGAGAACCACCACGTAGACCAACGCACCTGCAAAGATCTCGAAGCCGCTTGTGAAGGCGCTCGGCATCAGATCCGGCAGGGCGATGAAATCGATCGCGGTATCCGCGGCCAGCATGGCCGCGAGGGCGACGAAGGTTGGTCCGCTGCGCCGCGTGATGCCGATCCAATCGAGACCGCCGTAGCGTTGTTGCAGGCGGATCATGGTCGTCAGCCAGAAGGCACCGACCAGGCATTGCCCGACAGCGAGCGGTATCAGGCCGAAGGGGGCGAACATGACGATAAACAGGATGGCCACGGAGCCATTTGCGAGCGCAATCGGCGGAAGGCGCCTCAGTTCACCGACCATCGAAAGCAGCGGCTCTATGATGCTCGACGGTATGAGCAGCATCTGACGCACGGCCAGGATGCTGACGATCACAGCCGCGGGCATCCACGTCTCGCCTAGCACGAAATGCACCAGCGCACCGGAGGCAAGGGCAAGGCAGAGGTAGAGCGGAGCGGCGAGCGCGATGAAGCGCACGAGGAATGTGTTGGCCGCCCGGGCAATGATTGCCGCATCATCGCCGGCTTCACGGGGGTTGCGTTCGCGCGCACGGCGAAAGACGACCCAGGAAAGCATGCGTGCCGGCTCGGCCACAAGCTCTGAGATGCCGGAGACGATACGCTCGGCGGCCCGATAGTAACCAGCTTCGGACAGGCCGAGAAAACTCCCGACGGCGAGTGTGGCAGAGTAGGAACGCAGGAAGAAGATCAGCCGGTTCGCCAGAATATGTCTCGAGAAGCCCAGGATCTCGCGGAGAAATGGACGGGTCATGCGCAATCGTGGCACCCAGCCCACCGCAATGGCAGAGCCCAAGAGCGTCATGGATTGCATGGCGAGCCGTCCCGCGAAAAGTGCGAAAATGTTCCACCCTGCCCACAGGCCAAAAGCCACGAAGACGAGGCCGAAAAGTTCGGCAGCAATGCGGATGATCGCCTGGGTCCTCAACCGGCCGCGTGAGACGAGAATGGCATCGTAGATCGTGGAAAGAGCAGACAGGAAGATCAGAACGGAGAAGATGCCCAGCACCTTTCCGGGGACGGGATCGGCAAGCCAGAGGGTCATGACAACGGCTCCGACCAAGGTTGCCACGGACACAATGCCACCGGAGGCGATTGCTGTGGTGGCAATCTTGTCCAGTTCGGCCTCGGTGTCGTGCGACTTCAGCAGGAATTCCCCCCAGCCACCTTCCGCCAGAACGATCAGCATGACCAAAAAGGCCGAGATGAACGCGAAAAACCCGAATTCGGCGGAGGTCAGGACGCGCGCGGCAAGAATGAAGATCGCAAGCTGCACCACCTGGGACGTGCCCTTGGCGGCGATGGTGAACATGCCGTCGCTGACGAGCTTCGGCAGGCGGGCGGAAACGGCTGAAAGCAGTTTTCGCAGGCGCTGATTCAGCCGTCGAAACATCGTACTCATCGCAGCTCTTCCGGGCGTCCGATCGCATCCTTGCGACCGCCGATTCCGGTCCTGATATTCAACGTGCTTTGTTTTCGACAGAATTTGCGCGCTAATATCGCATGCGCAGAAAGTAGCCGGCTCTGCGCGGCGGCGGGACGAACGGCGGGAATGAGGAGAAGGTCAAGTATGATTGGCCGGTCTGGGTGGCATCTGAAATACAGCCTTCGTTGGCTTATCATACTGTTCTGCCTCGCCGTTTGGAGCATCGTGGCATTCCTTTTATTCTGTTGAGGCGCCAGTCGTCGCGGCGCTGGGGCGACCGCCCGGCCACGGATCGGTCATCCTTGCGACGATCCCGAGACAGTCTTCAACGGCGGGTGATTCGCGCCCGGATGCCGCTCTTTCCATCGGCAGCCACGTCGACACGGTCGTTCCGTTTCGCCTTTTCCACCTCTATTGCACTCATGACGCTGCCAGCCGTGACGGCAATTTTCAATTGATCAAGGCGGCATCCGGCTAGTCACAATGGCGTAGGTCCATCGGCCGGACCGGCATGCCACGCAACCGCCGCGCCATTCCGGGGCGAGGGTTTCGATCATGTCCATGCATTTGAAAGAGAGGCATTCAGGCGTGGGGTGTTGCGGGGCGGTTCGCTTCCGAGAGGATCCGGCCGTAAAGTGAGATCAACGCCTCGATCCAGGTGCTGGCCGTGTGTGCGAGGCCGGATGCCTCATGCCGGCAGTTCAAGCTCATGGTTCGGATGAGTTCGTCGTCGGAGGCCATGCGTCGCAGACCGTCGGCCAGAGACTCGACGCTGCCGTTCTTGAAATTCAGCCCGCAGCCCTGCGCGGCGATCTCCTCCGCAAGCAGGGCCGAGTCCGGCATGATCACCGGTATGCCGCTGCCGATGGCTTCGATCGCCGCCAGCCCGAACGGTTCGGGCACGCGTGACGAGATGACGATCGCCCGGGCGTCACGGACGATTGCGCGCAAACCTTCCCGCGACTGCCATCCGTGGATGAGAATTTCGGGATAGTCGTGCTCGAGCATCGCACGGCCTGCCCCGTCGCCGATGACGTGCAGCCTGGCGTTTGCCAGTCGGGCCGCCTTGGCCGCCTCCTCGAAGCCCTTTTCCGGTTCCAGCCGGCCGATGAAGTAGAATGTCCGCTGGGTCCAGGGAGCCAGTTCCTCGGTGACGAAAGGGTCGGCCGGATTGCGGATGGTGTCGACGTGCTCGATGTTGATCCCGCATCGTTCGAAGATCGCCCGCATCTGTTCGTGGACGACGACGATGTTCGCCGGCATGTCGTGGGTCGGATAGAAATGCTCGCGCAGGAAATGCCGCGCGGACCGCCACAGCTTTTCGTGATACCCGCGCTTGTCGCACTGGGTCATCAGGCACTGCGCCGACATGGGCTTCAGGTCGCAGATCGTCTGCGTGCGGTAATTGGCGAAGCCGCCGTTCGGGCAGGCTAGAAAGTAGTCGTGGGCGTGAAGGATGGTGCGTTCACGCACGTCGGAAAGAGCGCGGAAGATCGAGGGTGACAGGATCTTCGACCAGCCGTGGACGTGATAGATCGTCGAGGGAGTATCTTCGGCCGCTATCAGGTCATGGAGGACCTCGTAGGCCTTCTGATTATAGATGCCCCCCGAGAAGGCGGCGAGCCTGCCCTGCTGGGTCAGGGGCGTGCCGGCAAGGTTGATGGTGTCGTTCGCGGGTTTCAGCGGCCCCGGATGGTCGCCGGAGACATAGGTCACCTTCACGCCACGGCTCTCGAGCAAGCCGGCCGAAAGGATGGCGAGGTTCGATGCGCCCCCGACGGTGGTCGAACGGTCATTGATGATGACCACGCGGTCCGGCTGATGCGCCATGGCGCTAGTCCAATCTCTCGACATTCTGCGGCGCGAGGCGCCCGACCACGAGATCATAGATGGCCAGCAGGTTTCCCTTGAGGCGGCCCTTGCGATCGATCCATGGTTCGGGGCGCCAGATCTTTGCCAGGTTTGCGATGATGTTCCGAGCCATCTGGAGAAGGGCGCGGCGGCTGCTCATCGTCTCCTTTTGCATCAGGTAGACCGGATTGGCGATCTGCGAGTAGCCGAAGCGCGTGCCGGAGGTTCGCCCAACCTTTGTTCCGAGATGGACGCCGATCAACCTCGGTGAAGATACGACGCGCCCGTAGCGTGCGGCACGCCTGCTGAAGTCGACGTCCTCGAGCCAGCCGTAGAGCGGCAGGTTTTCGTCGAAGCGCAGGTCGCCGATGCGCACGGAGGACATTCGCACCGCCATGTTGCAGCCATAGGCGTTATAGACCGGCATGGCGGGCAGGCTGTTCTTCGGCCCCGGATCGCGTTGCAGGAGCTCCATGCCTTCCTCGACCGACATTCCGGGACCGCCGATACCGTCTGCGATGACCGTCCCCGTGCAGATGTCGATGTCGGGATACTTCGCGAACAGCCTCTCGGTTTCCGCGAGATACGAGGGCGACATCAGGAAATCATCATCAAGGAACACCACGATGTCGGCGTCCGGAACGGATTCGAGGATATGATTGCGTTGCCGGCAGCTTCCCCGCTCGGATATCAGGATGCGCACCGGGCAGGGGATCTCCCCGATCCGGGCCTGATCCACGTCGGCGGGAGTGGCTACACAGATGACGATCTCGTCGGGCAGGCGCGTCTGGCGTGCGATATAGGGCAGGGCGGATGCAAGAATTTCTTTCCGCCCAGTGCTCGGTATGCCGACAACCAGGGTAAGGGGGTGGGCGCCGGCGTCATGTCTGGAGTTCGCAGACGAGAAGTCAGGGCGAAGGGTCATCTGCCTGTGCCTCTGTTGTGCGTCGGGTTCCAGCGCGGAAGCCGGCTGCGGTTCGCGATCACGCCCAGAAGGGCGATGCGTGATTTCCCGAATGTCGTCAGCGCGTCGGCGAGACGCTCGATCGTCATCTTGTTCGAGTTTCCAAGGACCAGGACGATGCCGTCCAGATAGGTGCAGATCGCCCGGGTGTCGGCCGAATCCTCGAAGCCCGACATGTCGACGATGATGACCTTGTACTGCCGGCGCAGTCTAGCGATCGCTTCCTTGAGGGCGGAGAGGTGGCCATAGCGCTGATGCGGCGGGGCGGCTTCCCTGGTCCGTTCGATCGTCAGCAGCGGCAATGCGGACGCGCCTGTCTCGCCGTTCTCTGCCTCCGGATGATGGTCCTTCTCTCTGGGCGAGAAGGCCACCTGCCGGTAGACCCTTGACCCGGAAAGGGCCGCCCCTTGAGCGAAGGCTGCATGTTCGTCGACATCGGACAGCTCAATGGTTTCCATGCCGAAGTCGGCGGCGGCACTGGCTGCCAGGCGCGAGAGCCTCGCCCCGACAAAGTCCGCGTCGATGAGCAGAATGGACTGTCCTTCGTTCTGATAGAGTTGCGCAAGGTTCGTTGCGATCGTCGTCTTGCCTTCGCCGGACCCCACCGAGGTGATGCCGATCACTACGGAACCGTTGGCCGGGATGATGGAATCGAGCGAGTTTTTCACGCTTCTCAAGGCTTCGGAGAAGCGGGAATACGGTGTGTCGAGGATAGACCGCAACGGCAGGAGCGTGGTCGGCATGTCCATCCGGCGGTTGTTGGCATGGGCATCGTAGAGCGGGACATGTCCCAGCGACGTAATCCCGAGTTCACGCTGCAGGATCTCGCTCGAGCTGGTTCGCCTGTCGAGGCCGGCCCGGAGTATGGTCACCAGCATCCCGCCGGCAAAGCCGAGCATCATGGAGAACGGCAGAATGATCGACGGCTTCGGCCAGATCCGCCCGAAGGGAGCGGTGGCGGCAGTCACGATACGGGCCTTTCCGAGCGGGAAGGACTGCGTCTGCATGGTTCCGACGAATTGCTGCAGGATGCCTTCATAGAGACGCCGGTAGGTATTGGCACGGCTCTCGATTTCGGCAAGCTCGACGCGTGCGATGTTCTTGTCCGCGCCCCTTTGCGTGGCGGCTTTGAACTGCTCCTCCGCCAAGTGTTCGCGGGTGCGGGCCTCTTCGAGATTCGACTTATAGACGGCTTCCAGCCGGCGCAACTCGCCGTCGATCGATGCCTGGAGGCGAACGATGTCCGCTTCGGCGGCCGTGACGGCCGGATTTCCCTCGCTATAGCGGCCCTTCAGCCCTTCGAGCTTCGTCTGCGCAGCCCTCATGTCATCACGCAGCTTCTGGATCTGCGGATTGTTGAAGGCTTCGTCGACTGCCCCATCGGTCGCGCCGCCACCGATGAGGCGCTGGAGCGTCGTCAGCTTCGCCATTTCCGCCGAAGTGGCGGCGCGTGCCGCCAGCATCTGGCTGCTGACTTCGGAGAGCTGCTGCTGGTCGAGCGACGAGGAATTGCCCATCGCGGTGATGTCGTTGCGATTGCGGAATTCCTCGGCCGCCATCGCCGCCTCGCGGGCCTTGTGGCCCACCTCGATCAAGCGGCTCTCCAGCCAAGTCGCCCCCCGCTTGGCGGCATTGGCGCGATCATCCATGCCGTTGCGGATATAGGCTTCGGCGAGCGCGTTCGCCGTCCGCGCCGCCTTCTGCGGATCCGACGACATGTAGCCGATTTCAAGCACGTAGGACTGGCCGACGCGGCGCACCGAGACGCGCGACAGGAAACCGCCCATCGTCCTGCGCATGAGTTCTTCGTCGCTGGAGGGCGCAGCGTCTTCATCCTCTCCACCCGAGAAGAAGCCGAGCACGGAGGTCAAGGCACCGCGGACGCGCGACTGCCAGGAACGGCTGTTGATGATCTCCGGATCTTCCGTAAGGTCAAGCTGACGAATGACGTCCTGGGCGATTGCCTCGGACTTGACGATCTCGACCTGGCTGGCGATTTCGGCAGCCTCGATAATCACGGCTCCTGTCGACGTGTCCTGCGACACGATCCGCCCCTGTTCCGGGTCCATGACGAGCCGAGTTGTTGCCAGATAGGTCGACTGGGCGGACAGCACATAGATGCCGCCCAGCACGGTGCCAGCGGCGGTAAATGCCCCAAGCAGGATCATGTTCCGGCGCAGGAAGGACAGGAGGTCGCGGAAGGAGACATATTCCCTCTGTGCACCGTCTTTCCTGTCGGTGTGGGACCTCGTCTCAATGTTTCCGAACTCATGGAAGCCCATATGCATCACCCTGCTTTCCTGGATCGCTCGTTCTTCTTATTGGGACTGCCCCGTGTCGGTGGACAACGCGACGGGGCCTGCCATCGCGGCGGAGACGTCATAGCGGACGTCGAGCACGTCGCCGGGCTCAAGTGCTGCGGTCTGCTGGATCCTGAACGGGGAGCGGACGTCGCCCTTGCGGGTTACCCAGTATTCCACAGGCTGGAGCGCGGTTGCCTCGAGGGCCTTGTAGCGTGACACCGAGGCGCCGGTTGCTTCCAGCAGCTGCATGGTCGTGTTGCGCTTCAGCTTGGTGTCTTCGATTTCCGCCTCGACCTCCTGAAGGTCCCGGCCGGCCTGGGTGCGGCGATCCCCTTTCAGGGTCAGCGCATCGCGCTGCGTTTCGCTGAGCTTCTGCTTCGCCCTCATGGCTGCAACCACGAGATCGAGCTTGTCGCTGCTGAGATCCGCGACAACCCGTTCGAGCGAGGTTTCGCGCGACCTTGCGAGGGTTCCCGTGTCGACAAGCGAAGCGATGCTGGACAGTTCGTCCTGGGCGATCTTGATCTGCCGGTCCTGGACGACCGTCTTTTCTTCCAGAACCTTGATTTCGTTCTGGAGGAGCGACTGCAGCTCATCGAGGGATTCTAGCTGGTGCTTGAGGGCTTCGGCCCGGGCGATGAAGAGGCTGTTTTCACTTTCGGTGATCGGCCGGCCAGTGGTCTCGTCCGTCACCTGGGCGAGTTCCTTGGGGAAGTTGACTGCAGGAAGATCACGCATCTCGGCATCCAGACGGGCCCGCTTGGCGATCAGCTGTTTCAACAAGAGTTCGTAGCGATTGAGCTCGCCGAGATAACGGATCTGTTCGAGTTCCGAATAGCCGGTCGGGTTGGACTTGCGTTCCCGTCCACCGGCCATGGCGATGGCCTGCATGGCGGTCAGGCCGGGTTTAAATTCCATTTCGCCCGGGCGGTCGACGACACCCGTCACATAGATCATCGGGTAGCGGACGACTTCGACCGTGGCGATCGGCGGCGTGGACAGGCCGGTCTTGTCCTTCAATGTGCGGGAAATGCGTTCAGCCACTCCGGACGTGGTGTCGTCCGCGACGACGATTTCGCCAAGAAGCGGGATCGAAATGGTTCCGAGCGGAGATACCGAGTATTCACCGTTCAGCGCCGACCACTCCTTGTATTCGCCGGTCGAGGCGACCCATTCGACGATTGTCACCTTGATATGGGTCTGGGGGCGCAGGCGGTAGCTGTCGTTCGCCGCCGCGGCCTGATCTGCTGCGATGGCTGGCGGCAGGAAGAGGCCGATCAACAGGCATCCCAGCGCCATCCTGTTCCGGCGGTGAGACGGTACCTGCTTTCCAAGAGGCAAAATCGGCATAGCGTAACCTCACGCATTCGGCCGCCCGAGCCGGATCCAAGCGGGCCGGGCTTGAGCACTGTCAAAAACGATAATCAGCGCAATCCGAGATGAGTAAATCCCCTGCGGGTGTGGCCGGGACTAGTCCCTTTTGGCAGACGGGCTTAGTCTCTCACCCCAATCGGATGATGCCGCGTCGATGATCGCGCTAAGCGACTACCCGATCGGTCAATCGGCCGGTGCGGCTGGCTGCGGTCCTCTCACTTTGGCTAGGGTTGCAAACCTAAGGTGGTCCTGTGCCGAAGGATCACGGCCCATTTATTATGCATCTCCATGCTCGGGAGTGGGGACGTGAAATGCGGGTCGCAATCGTTCACTATTGGCTCGTGTCGATGCGCGGCGGCGAGAAGGTCGTCGAGGCATTGTGCGACATGTATCCGAATGCGGATATCTTCACGCTGGTCTATGACGAGGCCCAGGTCTCGGAGAAGATCCGGCGCCATAAGATCATCCCGTCATTCCTGCAGCGTATTCCTGGGGCGGTTAAGCGATACCAGTCGCTTCTGCCGCTGATGCCGTTCGCCCTCGAGAGCTTCGATCTTCGCGGCTATGACCTTATCATCTCCAGCGAATCCGGACCTGCCAAAGGCATCATTCCGCCGCCGCATGCGGTCCATGTGTGTTATTGCCACTCGCCCATGCGGTATCTGTGGGATCACTATCATGCCTATCGCAGCCACGCCGGACGTACGGCGCGGTTCCTGATGCCGATCCTCGCGCCGCTCCTGCGTTCCTGGGACGCGAATTCGAGCCTGCGGGTCGATCGGTTCGTGGCCAATTCCCATCACGTCGCCGGCCGTATCGACAAGTATTATCGACGCACGGCAACCGTTGTCCCACCGCCGGTCGCCGTCGACGAATTCGTGCCCACGAACGAGCTTGAGGATTTCTATCTCTGCGCCGGGCAGATCGTGCCTTACAAAAGGATCGATCTCGCGGTCCAGGCCTTTACGGAAATGAAGCGAAACCTGGTGGTCATCGGTGACGGCGCGAAAGGCGACATCGATGCGCTGAAGCGCATGGCGGGCCCGACCGTGCGCTTTCTCGGGCGTGCCTCCTTTCCGGTGCTCAAATCAAAGCTGGCGCGGTGCCGCGCCTTGATTTTCCCCGGCGAGGAAGACTTCGGGATCGTGCCGGTCGAGGCGATGGCCAGCGGCCGGCCGGTGATCGCCTTCGGCGGTGGCGGCGCACTGGAGACCGTAGTGCATGGCCATACGGGATTGCTGTTCGACGAGCAGACGGTCGAGGCGCTGGTCGACGCCGTCAATCTCTTCGAGCACGGCGACTACGAATTCCGGCCCGATATCATTCGCATGCATGCCTCGCAGTTCAGCGCCACGAAGTTCCGCAGCAGCATGCAGAAGATCATCGACGAGGAATTGGCTTCAAGGCGGAGGGTTGCTCCAAGCGACGCAAAGATCATGGCTGTACCACGCACCTACAACGGCGAGACGCCGATACCCTTGCATTGAGCCCCCTGTCGCCCGGACCCCGCAAGGAGTGTAACGATGACCCTGATACTGAAACGGTATGGCGAGCTCGACAGGCATGGAATGGCAGCCTGGCGACGACTGCCGCGTGGTCCACGATATCTTCTGTTTGTTCCCTGCCTGCTCGAATATGCACTCTTCTACCTTGTCGGGTTTGCCATCCTGGGCGCGATCATTCTCCTGATGTTTGTCGAAGCGCGGGTGGTGCGAGAGTAGCGATCGGGCGCGCATCTTCTTCGGGTTGTTACCTCCAGAGACCAATTCATTCTGCCATTCCAGAAGTCGGACAGCATTCGGCCCCGAATGATCAGGGTAGATCCCTTGTCATTCGGGGCCGTATCATTGGTTCGTCGATGGTGCGGCCTGGGCGAACTCGTGCCTTCGCTGCACCATTCGACCGATCTTATTGATGCCTGCCAGTATCTGCCGCGATCACTTGAGCTTGAAGGCGACTTCCGTGCGGTTCGTCGCGTTCAGTTTCTTCATGATGTTGCGGATGTGAACCTTCACGGTGCTTTCGCAGAGGTTCATCTCGTAAGCGATGATTTTATTGGCCTTGCCGCGGCGCAGAGCTTCGGCAACTTCGATCTCGCGGGGTGTGAAGGTGTCGTTCGAGTAGCTGGACCCGGTGACGACCGAGGTCAGCACTTCCTTCATAGCGAGAATGCTGCTTGCGGGGATGAATACCCCGCCTGCACGTGCCAGCGCAATGGCTTCCGCCGCCACGCTGATGTTGACACTGGTGGGGATGTAGCCACGGGCGCCACATTCCACCGCCTTCAAAATGTCGCCGAGATCGTCGGAGTCGGCGATGACGATGACCGAACTTTGCCTGAACGCTTCCGCGACGCTCGCGATCTTCTCGCAAGAGCCGGCTTCGGTCAGTTTCTTGCTACCGAAGACGAGGAGGATGGCGGAAGGGTCGTCATGCATATGACGTTTGCGCCATTCGTCTATGGATCCGGCCGTAACGATGTTCATGGCCGGGTTGTACGTCGACAGGCTCCGAGACAGGCATTCCCGGTCCAGAGCACGGGGGTCAATGATAAGCACGTATTCATCCATCTCCTCTTCAGCATTCGCGCCGACGGTCAACGAAGTGATGGATTCAATTTCTGATTTCTGAAGCGGTAATATTCTCTCCGGAGTCATTGTGTGCGTATTCATCTGCATCTCTCCTACCCTTACAATGTGATGCATTGTTATTTTTGCTATCGTTACCGCAACCAATGTCCGTTTTCGTGTTTTGAATGTGAAAGTGCTTATCGGCCTTCTGGTCTTGGTGCGCGATAGATGGGGTAAGAATTTCATAAATTGATAATGGTCGCATTAACGTGGGTTAATTATTACCTAAAAAAGGGTAGTATTTCTGCCTCAATTTCTTGGGTATTGCCTCATTTTGATAGATTGTAACCCAAAATGATTAGTGTCTAGCGCAGCGATGCGCCCTGGAATTAAGAATACCGGGTTACGCTGGCCAGTGGTGCAGCGAGAGATGTTTCCGGAGAGTGGTTTGAGGGCGGCGGTCAGGTCTAACTGATGTAGTTCGTCAGGTAGCCTGGATCGAATTCGACGATGTCCGCGAGTTTGTTGCGGTTGAGGAATTCCACGATCCCGTTTCGGAACGACAGCAAGCCGTTCACCCGCATGTCCTTGAGGACCCTGTTGATGTGCACCGTCGACAGGCCGACAGCATCGCCGATATCCGACTGCTTGAGGGGACATTCGAACCCGTCGAAATTAGGCCGAGGGCTCTTTCCGGCGCGGATCGCCAGCTCGAGCAGCAGATGACCGGTTCTCTCGAGCGCATCCCTGCGTCCGATGTTTGCCAGGCGCTCGGCCATCCGTGCCTGTCGCCTCATCATCTCGACGATGACGATCAGGGAGAGTTGCGAGGAGAGTTCGGATCCCTTGCCGGACCAATGTCCGATGAATTCGTAGCCGGTGACTGTCGATACCGCCTGAACCGTTTCCTGTGCCAGCGCAGAGGATACGGACGAGAGCATGTCGCCGCGCAAGGCGAATTCGGTCACGATCCGCGTTCCATTGGACAAGTGCTTGCTGGAAAGCGCCCAGCCATTGTTAATGAAAAGGATACGGGACACGTCACTGTCGGGTTCGAAGATCGTGGCGCCGGCGGGATAGGTCCGCAAAAAGGCGCCGGCTACCTTCGAGCCGTTCTTACTGTATTGAAAGCTTACGGTCTGCCTATTGTCCGACAGATCATCGACTGCCATCCAACCACCCACCCGCTCTTACCCATCAGCACATCTATCTATATCAGAAAATGCTGGTTTAAGATACCCGTTTGAACTTAATGGTAGAGTGACAAAAAAATCTCGTCACTGGGTATTCTTGGTGGGAGACGCGCCTGGTGAAACCAATTTTGGGTGCGATCTAGCTTTCGAGCGCGAATGGCGGCTCCAGCCATGCCGGTTGCAGCGAATGCTTTGCCTGGTCTGCATCGGTTTGGCTCATCTCGCCGAAACGGACATTTCCGCTACGTTCCAAGAGAGCGGCTTTCATAGCGGCGACACCGGCGAATGTCGCCGCAATACGTGACTCGTGCTCGGTCCTGTCTATTCCCTGGCGCAGGGCGGCATCGATCAGTGCTGCGAGACGGTTGGGCGTAGCGAGTTCCCCCTTGGCGAAAAAGGCTTCCCTTGCCACTGACCGAAAGAAGCTTTCCACCTTGGAATCCCACCCCAGTCCGACATGGGGGATCGCCATCGCGTAGGCGGCGATACAGGCATGCAGGCGGTGGGCGATGATGCCCGACGTCGATCCGATGATCCCGACCAGCTGCTCTGGTAAAGTCGGGCGATCCGCAAGCTCGAGCTGTTCCGTCCCTCTGAGGGGAGCTAATTCGCGGCTGGTGAATATCTGTTCCGCAAACGCCTGGTCCTCACGGGCGCCGTTGGAGAACAGGCGAACGCGATGGCCCTGCCGGACAAGGAGGCGGACGAGTTCGCTGTAATCGTCGACCGTTCGCAATCCGATCTCCGCGCCATTCTTGTCGGCGTGATGAACCAGGATGATCGGGTCGGTGACGCAGACGCCAATGACATCCGCCGCATCGTACTGCCGACCCTGCGCATTTGGTGGGAAGCTGCGCCCGGTCAAAAGGCCAGGATCGGGAAGCACGATCGGCACCGGTCCCTCCGGGAAGTGGCGGATCCAGTTGGCGCGGGCCGTCTCGTCTCGGACCGACATGTGGACGAGCCCAGCCTGATCAATGCGCGAGAAGAGAGAGTGGGCCCGCGCGGACCAGTGACCGCTGACGCCGACGGCATAGACGGCAAGCGGTATGCCGCGCCTGCGCACGCAGTCCGCCAATGTGCCGACTTTCAGGGGGAAGTTCAGGTCGTCGTCCTGCAGAAGATTGCCGCCACCAAGTACCACCGCGTCGGCTGTGGCGAGTTTGCTGTCCCATTCCTGGCGGAGCTCCGCCAGCTTCGAACGGAGGGCCAGGTGCACCACGAGCCGTCGCGCGAAGGGAGGAAGCGTGTGAAGGATGCGGATGAAACGGCGGCGATTCCGGCTGGTGGTCCCGAACTCCCTGCGTCCGGCGAGGTCGATCGTTTCCACCTCGATGTCCGCCTGTTCCGAAAGGGCGGTCTCCATGCATGCAGCCAGAAGCCCGTCTCCGAGGTTTTCACTGAACTTCACATTGAAAACGACGAGCTTCATCGGACGCTCTCCGGGGCCGGGTGGTGGTGACGGCCAGGTGTAGTGGAATAGAGGGGTGTTGCGGCAGGCAGTCTGGAAGCACCGAGCGCAACGGCACTGCCTGCGAGAACGAAGAACATCATGCCGAGGTCGTAGACAGTGCCGGACACGAGAGCTGCCGCCAGAACGGAGACAAGGCCGATCTTGGCTGCTCGAATGGTTGCGGCAGTCACGTCTTCGACGCCCTGGTGCGTGGAGGGGGACGGAGACAGCAGGACCGTGCCGGTGAAGATCGCGAAGAGCACGACGCCAAGAACGCCGAGGTTCGACATGAGAACAAGCAGGTAGCTCGAGGCACGCGCGCTGCCCAGGCCTGCTCCCCACCCGAAGGTGTCGAGGAATGCCTGATAGGCCATCGCGTTCCACATGCCGCGTTCGCGCCCGGACTGGCTGTCGGCCTTGGACAACAGCATTTCATGCATGAAGTCCTGCAGGCTGTCGGTGGCCGCCGGAAACAGGGTGGCAAGGGTCAGCGCGATCGCCGGGATGACCGCAAGGCTGACCACCAGAAAAGCGGGGCGACCTGTACCGGGTGTGTGCATCGACGTCACTGCAGTGCGGATCCACAGGAGGGTCAGCACAATGCTCACTCCGATCAGGGCTGTCGCAGACGTGGACAGGAGCAGAGCCGCGAGCAACAGAGCCGCAACAATTCCCGTTTTCCCAGTCTTCACGCGGTCCAGCCAGAGACTGGCCGTCACGCCAAAGAGCACGAGTGTATATTCGGAGAACGCCGACGCCTCGGGAAAGGACCCGGAGATACGCTTCAAGCCACCTTTCTCTGCGGCTGTCAGCATCGCATAATTGGCGGTGCGGACGAAACTCATGAGGTATTCGGTGCCGGTGAAATAGGTCAGGACGTCGGCGAACGCGAAACTGAGATCGAGCATGGCCACCGCAAGGATGGCCTTCACCAGGTGCTCCGGCCTTCCCGCATGACGGAAATAGGCGAAGGTCGCGGCAAAACAGACGAGGCCGCCAAGGGCGTAGACCGATTGCGTGATGTTGTTGGAGGTGAAACGCAACGGTGTGAGCGCGATGACGTTTCGTGCCCCCGCGACCCGCTCGACCGTCATCGTCTCGGTCATGCCTTCGAACAGCCGGGGGAACCATATCGCGCTCAACAGCCCGAAGGCCGTCAGCGCAAGCAGCCAGAAACCGGGGCGTCCGGGTGCAAGTGCAGTCAGCATCTGGCCCTCGCCGCAGGCCATGAAGACACGCAGCGTGAAAAAAACGAGAAAGAGGCTCGGCACCAGAACGGAGGCGCCGCCCAGCGCAGGCAGTCCGATTGCTGCGGCGGCGCCAAAGGCCGTGGAAAGAACCATCACCGGAAAGGCCCAGGTGACCGGTGCTGCGAGGATGATCAGGCCTGCGACGAGGGTGATCAGTCCCATAAACTGAAAGCTCATCTCATCTTGCGCCCTGTTCGCTGTCGAAGGCCGCCAGGCCCCTGACCGTACACCGGCCATTCAACGCATTGCCAATGCTCGGTAAATTATCATGCGACGGGACCGACTGTATTTACGTCTCCAGCTAAGCCTTTTTCGGTAGGGCACGAACCGATTTTGGCGGTAGTTCGCGGGAGGATCCCTACGCTATGCAACGCGGATGATGTTGTACTCCGCCCTCCGACGCTGCCTGTCGTCTTCCCCGCGCCGCATCTCCGGGGTGCGGCTCGCCGTAGCTTTGGGATTGATGCTGGCCCTTGGCGGCGCAGCCACTGCGAATGGCGATGCTCCCGGCGACAGCGGCGATGCCATCGATCCCGATCGGATGCCGCTTGCGTTCTCGGATGAATTCGATGAGCTCAGTGCTTCCGAATGGGGGCCGGGTACGCGGTGGATCGCTCACACGCCCTGGTCGGGAGACTTTGGAGGTGCCCGGTTCGGCGCGCCCGGGCCAAAAGGTCCTTTCCACATCCAGGACGGCGTCCTTCGTATCGAAGCGCGCCGGGATGCGGAGGGAGACTGGCACTCGGGCCTGCTGGCCTCGGTGGATCCGAAGGACAATGGCTTTGCGCAGCAATATGGCTATTTCGAAATGCGGGCGCGTCTGCCGACGGGCCCCGGGCTTTGGCCTGCCTTCTGGCTGATCGGCAAGGACCGCAGCAAGTCGACCGCGGAGATCGATGTCCTCGAATACAACGGGGACAAGCCGGGCGCCTATTCTTCGGTCGTGCATGTCTGGTTCAGGGACGACCGGCATTATGTCAAGGGCACCCGGGTCGAGGCCTTTCGCGATGCAGATCCCGGGGAATTCCATACCTACGGCGTGAAGGTCGATCCCGCCTTCATCCGCATCTACTTCGATCGCAAGCTTGTCTGGAAGACGGAAACCCAGGCGGAACATCGCCAGCCGATGTACATGCTGCTCAATCTTGCCCTGACCGATGGGCCGACCAAGGACGCGGCGCCCAATCCATCCCACATGTTTGTCGACTACGCCCGCGCCTACAGGCTGAACTGACCCAGTCGGGCAGGCCGGCCGGCGCGAATTGCGCATGTGCGGCCTGTGCTCCTTGCGCCGGCTCTTGCAGTCCGGTGATCGCTTGGCCATCCGACACCGCGAAGGGTGAAGTTGGGTCGGCTCCCTGACCAAATGACTTAGGTCAATGATCCCGATCGGTCGCGCGGGTCAGCCCAATGATCAGCTTTTTATTTCTCCCCGTCATGAAATTCTGGCTGCTGAGGAATGGCCGCATTCGAGACCCTGTCGCCTCGAGATGAATGCCGTCTCTCTGATCGATGTGTTTTGCAGACCATCCACGCACGGGAAAAGCCGATGAGTGATTCCAGAGAACAGCGGATGACGGGCACGGGTTCGGTGCCGGAGACGAGCCACGGCGCGCGCATCCGCTATGACAGGGAGCGTAGCGTTCACGACGTCGTTCGGGAACATGCACGTGCCAACCCCTCGGCCACGGCCATCCTGTTCGGTGACCGTTCGATCAGCTACGGCGAACTCGACCGTCTGTCCGATGCACTTGCCGGCTACCTCGTCAGGCAGGGTATCGAGAAGGGCGATGTCGTCGGGCTGCTCGTACCGCGGGCTCTCGATACGGTTGTCGCAAAGCTGGCCATCCTGAAGGCTGGCGGCGCCTACCTGCCGATCGATCCCACTTTCCCGGCCGACCATCTCGCCTATGTGATCGGCGAGTGCGCGCCCAAGGTCGTTTTCGTCGACGGAGCATCCGGCATCAACATGCCGGCGCTGCCGGACGTGGGCAGCCGACTGGTCGATCTGCCCCAACTTCTCGTCCAGCTCGACTTGGACGCATCCGTCGAACTTCCGGTGGTGAGCGGCGGCGACGCAGCCTATGTCATGTACACATCCGGTTCGACCGGCCGGCCGAAGGGTGTTGCCATTCCACACAGGGGCATCACCCGCCTGGTGCTCGACCAGAACTACATCGATTTCGACCGGAGCGACGTCGTACTGCACACGGCGACGATCTCGTTCGATGCGGCCACCTTCGAAATATGGGGCGCGCTGGTCAACGGTGCGCTTCTCGTCGGCATGCCGCGCGGGAGTTTCTCTTTGACGGACCTCTGCGACGTCATGCGCGACAACGGCGTGACGGTCGCGCTCCTCACGACGGGGCTCTTCAACCTCTTCTGCGACCATGCGAGCGCCGGCCTGCCTTCCCTGCGCCATGCGCTGTTCGGCGGGGAGGCAGGTTCGGCCGGCCACGTGCGCCGTTTCCAGGCTGCCTATCCCGGCTGCCGGCTGACGAATGCGTACGGCCCGACGGAATGCACCGTCATCGCCACGGCCTTCACCGTGCCGCAAGGGTTCCAGGAGCCGGAATTGCCGATCGGAAAGGCCATTTCCAACACCGGGGTCATGGTTGTCGACGACGCGATGAAGCCTCTGCCTCCCGGCGTCGAGGGGCAACTGGCGCTTGCCGGGGACGGGGTGGCGATCGGCTACATCAACCGGCCGGACCTGACGGCCGAAAAGTTCGTTTCGGTCGAGACGGCCGACGGTCCCATGCGCTGCTATCTCACCGGTGATCTCGCGACGATCGGCGAGGACGGAACGCTGTTCTTCAAGGGGCGTCGGGACCGGCAGATCAAGATCAATGGCAAGCGCATCGAACTCGACGAGATCGAAGCGGCGCTGCGCCGCGACCCCCGGCTGCTCGATGCGCTCGTGACGTGCCACGATCAGGGGCCGTCGATCAAACGCATCGTCGCCTATCTCCGGCCGCGCAACGAGGCCGACATCGACAATGCCGGCTTCGTGCCCGCGGTCATGGAAAAACTGCGCAGCGCGTTGCCGGCCTACATGATCCCGAGCGCTGCATTGGTCCTTCGTGAGTTTCCGCTCACCAAGGCAGGCAAGGTGGATCGGGCGAAGTTGCCGCTTCCGGCCGTCGAGGACGTCAAGACCGAAGCGCCGGAAAGCCAGAACGAGGAAATCCTCACGCGACTGTGGCAGAACGCACTCGGCGCCGCCGACATCCCCCTCGACCGCAACTTCTTCGATCTCGGCGGGACCTCGCTCCAGCTTCTGCGCGTCCATGCCGGGCTCGAGGCCGAGCTCGGGCGAAACGTGGACGTGTTCGCCCTTTTCAAACATCCGACCATTCGTGAGCTGGCGCAGTTTCTCGACGGACGGCAGCTGCAGGCCGAGAGGTCCATGACGCTCGCCCAACGCGCCGCCTTGCAGAGAAGAACCGTCTCCCAGTTCCGCAGGAGCTCCCCATGAGAGAGAACGAGATTGACGCCATTGCGCCCGGTGGTGTTGCGATCGTCGGCATGTCGGGCAGATTTCCAGGCGCTCCGACCGTCGAGGCGCTCTGGCGGCTGATCGAGGCGGGCGAAACGTCGTTCTCGACATTTGCTCCGGATGAGATCGAGGACGCTTTCACCGACGAGGAGAGGGCAGGCGCGGACTATGTGGCGTCGCGCCCCTTCCTTGATGAAGTCGAGCAGTTCGACGCCGACTTCTTCGGCATGTATCCGCGCGAGGCGGCTGTCACCGATCCGCAGCATCGTGTGTTCCTCGAGGTCTGCTGGGAGGCCCTGGAAAGCGCCGGCTACGATCCCTACCGCAATGCGGGGCTGGTCGGCGTCTTCGCCGGCTGCTCGATGCCGACCTACCTGCTCAACAACGTGCTGGGCGATCGGGCGAAGGTCGAGGAGTTCACCTCGAACTACCAGATCGGCTGCTTCAACCAGATCGTCGGGTCAGTGGCCGATGCGCTCGCAACGCGGGTCGCCTACAAGTTCAATCTGAGGGGACCGGCCTTCACGCTCCAGTCGGCCTGCTCGACATCGCTGCTTGCCGTTTCCCAGGCGTGCCAGAACCTCCTGACCTACAGCTGCGACATGGCTCTGGCCGGCGGCGTTTCGATCACCCTTCCGCAGAAGCGCGGCTACATCTACCAGGAAGGCGGTATGGTCTCGCGGGACGGGATCTGCCGTCCCTTCGACGTCGATGCCAGCGGCACCGTCTTTGCGAGCGGGGCCGGCGTGGTGCTGCTCAAGCGGCTCGAGGATGCGCTCGAGGACGGCGACCGGATCTACGCGGTCATTCGCGGATATGGCATCAACAACGACGGTTCCGACAAGATCGGGTTCACCGCACCGAGTGCCGAAGGCCAGTCCGAGGTCATCGCGGCAGCGCTTGCCCATGCAGGGTTCGATCCATCCACCATCGGCTATGTGGAATGCCACGGAACGGCAACCCCGCTTGGCGACCCGATCGAGTTTGCCGGACTGAAGGGGGCATTTTCCGGCATGTCCGAAACGGCTGGCCGGTGCGCGCTCGGTTCGGTCAAGGGTAACGTCGGGCACATGGATGCGGCGGCGGGCGTATCAGGTCTGATCAAGGCGGCGCTCTCGATCTATAACCGCAAGATCCCGGCGATGCCCAACTACAAGGCTCCCAACCCGAGGATCGATCTCGATCGGAGCCCATTCTACATTCCGCAGAGCACGACGACCTGGCCCGACGCGATGGCGCCGCGGCGGGCCGGGGTGAGTTCCTTTGGGGTCGGCGGCACCAATATCCACGTGGTGCTGGAGGAAGCTCCGGTACGTCCGCGAGCCGTCATCGACGATGGTCAAGGACCGTACATACTCCCGCTTTCGGCGCGTTCCGACGACGCGCTGGCAGCCATGCGCGCAAACCTTGCCGCTTATCTCGAAGCAAATCCTGGCTTGCCGCTGTCGCAGGTCGCCCGCACGCTGCAGACCGGCCGCCATCACTTCAAGCATCGCAGCGCGATCGCGGTAAATTCCGAGGCAGCGGCGATCGAGCAGTTGCGAGCCGAAAAGGTGTTGACGGCGGTTGCCGAGGACGTCCGTCCTCCGGTCGTCTTCATGTTCCCGGGGCAGGGCGCCCAGTATGTCGGCATGGGCGCCGGGCTCTACAACCGCGAGCCGGAATTCACCCGCTGGATCGATCGGGGCGCCGAAGTCCTCAAGATGAGTTCCAGCGTCGATATCCGCGACTACATCTGCCACACCGGGCCGGTGACGGAGGCGATGGCCGAGGAGCAACGCGAGACCCGGATCGCGCAGCCGTGCCTCTATCTCGTCGAGCACGCGATGGCGCGGCTGTGGATGAGCCGCGGCCTGAAACCGGACGCGATGATCGGCCACAGCGTCGGCGAGTTCGTGGCCGCAACGCTTGCCAATGCTATCTCCTTCGAGGACGCGCTGACCCTCGTCGCAGCCCGCGGACGGCTGATGCACAAGCAGCCGGCGGGTGCGATGATCTCCGTGCGGGCAGCGCCGGAGGAGCTTGAGGCCCATTTGTCCGGTATGGCGGAAATCGCCGCGATCAACGCGCCGAAGCTCAGCGTGGTTTCCGGTCCGTTCGACGATATCGATGCGGTTTGCGCGGCACTCGAAAAGGCGGGGATCGCGTTTAGCCGACTGCACACATCCCATGCGTTTCATTCGGCGATGATGGACCCGTGCATCGACGACTTGCGGGAGCTGGCGGCCAAGGTCACCTATGGCAAGGCGACCATTCCCTACATCTCTTGCGTGACGGGTGACTGGCAGAACGACCAGCTCGGCCGGTCGCCCGATTACTGGGCGCGGCACTGCCGGGAACCAGTGAGGTTCTCGGACGGTCTCACTACCTTGTGCCGGGACCGGAAACCGGTTCTCGTCGAGGTCGGCCCGGGCCGCACGCTTTCGGTCTTCGCATCACAGACGATCAGCCGCAATGGTGTTGCCAGCATCGTGCAGTCGATGCCGGAACATGATCGCGCCTATGCCGCCGCGGCATCGCTGGCGGAGGCCCATGGGCGGCTCTGGATGGTCGGCCGCGAGCTCAACTGGCCCGAGCTTCCGGCGGGGGGCGAGCGTGCGCTGCCCCTGCCCACCTATCCGTTCCAGCGACAACGCCACTGGATCGACGCGCCACCCTCGGCGCGACGCATGGCGCTGATGGGGACGGCACCGATCCAGGTGCTTCAACAACCTTCCCAAGGCGAGACCGAAACCAAGAGTGAGATGAGTACCATGAACGCCATCAGTCCTTCTCCCGTCGCAAGCCGCATCCCCGAACTGGAGACGTCACTCCTGACGCTGCTCGGTGACATGTCCGGAGAACCGCTGGATCCGGGAAGCAAGGCCGAGAGCTTCCTGGAACTCGGCTTCGATTCCCTGTTCATCGGGCAGTTCGCCCAGAAGATCGAGAAACAGTACGGCATCAAGATCTCGTTTCGCGAGCTCCTGAGCAACATTCCGTCGATCGTTGCGCTGGCGCAGTATCTGGACAAGGCCATGCCTGCCGAGACCAGGACTGTGGAAGCCGCGCCGCCCCTCATGCCGGCGCCGGCCGCCGTCGCCGCGCCTGTGCCTGTCACGATGCCGGCCGCTATTGCCGCTCCTGTCACGGCATCCCCTGCCATTGCAACCATCGCGCCGCCGATGATGCCCGTTGCACGCGGCGCAACCAGCCTCGATGCGAGCCTGGAGGCCGTTTTGCAGTCGCAGCTCAGTCTGGCCCAGACGCTGTTTGCGCAGCAATTCCAGGTTCTCCAGGCGGCAAGCACGGCAAGCGTGGTGATGGCTCCTTCCCCCGTCCGGGTCGATGTGCCGGTCGTCCGCGAGGCTGCTGCCGTTCAGACCGCGCCGGCCACCTCGTCCGTCGCTCCGCCGGCTGCGACCGCGGCAGCGCCCGAGGAGCAAGGCGAAATCGGGACGGATCGCATCCGCCTCTACAAGCCTGGTGCCAGGAGCGCTGGACCGGAACTGACGCCGGAAAAGCAGAAGTTCGTTGCCGATCTGATCACCGCCTACGTCGCTCGAAACAGAAAGTCGAAGGAGTTCACCGAGAAGAACAGGCGTCGGCTCGCCGATCCCCGTACGGCTTCGGGCTTCCGCGCCGACTGGAAGGAGATGATCTTCCCGATCGTGTCCGACCGTTCCAAGGGATCGCGCATCTGGGACATCGACGGCCACGAATACATCGACCTGGTGAACGGCTTCGGCCAGACGGCTTTCGGCCATGCGCCGGACTTCCTGGTCGAGGCCATGAAAGAGCAGATGGATGCGGGCTTCGCCATCGGGCCGCAGACGCCGCTTGCCGGCGAGGTCGCCGAGCTGATCTGCGCCATGACCGGGCACGAGCGGGTTACCTTCTGCAACACCGGTTCGGAAGCCGTGATGGCGGCGATGCGGGTGGCGCGCGCCGTCACCGGCCGCGACCGGATCGTCATGTTCGCCAACGACTATCACGGCCAGTTCGACGAAGTTCTGATCAAGGGGCGCAACCGGTCCAACAATCCCGTGGCATTGCCGATCGCGGCCGGCATTCCCAATGCCTCTGTGTCGAACATGATCGTCCTGCGCTATGGCGAGCCGGAAAGCCTCGACTGGATCAGGGCCAATGCCGGGGACATCGCGGCGGTCATCATCGAGCCGGTGCAGAGCCGCCATCCGGAACTCCGGCCGCAGGATTTCGTCCGCAGCCTTCGGGATATTGCAACGCAGTCCGAGTTCGCCCTCGTCTTCGATGAGGTTGTGACCGGTTTCCGGGTCGATCCGGGCGGCATGCAGGCCGTCTGGGGCATCCGGGGCGACATGGCCACCTATGGCAAGGTCATCGGCGGCGGCATGCCGATCGGCATTCTTACCGGCAGCAGCCGTTTCCTCGACGCCCTCGACGGCGGCCACTGGAACTATGGCGACGATTCCGTTCCTATGGTCGCGCCGACCTTCTTCGCCGGTACCTTCGTGCGCCATCCTGTCGTTCTCTCCGCCGTCCGGGCGGTGCTGCAGCACATCAAGGGCGAGGGGGCCGCACTCTACAGCCGGGTCGCGGCCCGCACCGAGGCGCTGGTCGAGGAGATCAATGCTGACCTCGGCAAGCGTGGCATCGCGCCGGTCGTCAACGGTTACAAGAGCTGGTTCGTCGTCGATTTCGGCAACCAGGATCCGCTCGGCGGCCTGTTCTATCCGCACCTCAGGATGAACGGCATCCACATCCAGGACGGCTATCCCTGCTTCCTGACGACGGCGCATAGTGAGGAGGACTTCCGCTCGATCGCCAAGGCGTTCCGCGACGGCATCGACGCCCTTCAGTCGGTCGGCATCATGGCCGGCAAGGGGACGATCGCGGCGAAGGCCCTGACGTCCTCGTCGCCCGCCGTCATCGTTTCATCGGTCGTTCGACCCGAGACGGCGCCGCTCACGGAGGCGCAATCGGAAATCTGGCTGGCGGCGCAGGCGGGCGATGAAGCATCCTGCTCCTTCAACGAGTCCTTCACGCTGATGCTGGACGGCACGCTCGACCAGTCCGCCTTCATCGAGGCAGCGAAGAGCGTCGTTTCCCGCCACGACGCGCTGCATATCCGGTTCGATCGGACCGGCGCGCGGTTCAGCTTCATTCCCGATTTCAGCCTTGATGTGGAGGTGATCGACCTCTCGGCGGAGGCGGATACGGACGCTGCCCTGCGCGATCTGATCGACGACGAGGCTCATAGCCCCTTCGATCTGGTCAACGGTCCGCTGGCCCGCGCCCGGCTGGTTCGCCTGGCGTCGGAGCGGCATGCCTTCATCTTCAGCGCGCACCATATCGTCTGCGACGGCTGGTCGATGAACGTGCTGGTCGAAGAGCTGTCGGCGGCCTATTCCGGCCTTGTGCACGGTGATCGCCCGCAGTTCGAACCGGCCCTGTCGTTTGCGACCTACGCGACCGAACTGGCGCCGAAAGCAGACGTCGACGGGGCGACGGCAAAGTTCTGGCTCGACCAGTTCAAGGATATTCCCGACTTGCCGGAAATGCCGTTCGACCGGCCCTATCCGGAACGGCGTACTTTTGCAGGCGGAACCTGCACCGGTCATGTCGGACCGGAAATCTACAAGGAGCTGAAGAAGCGCGGGGCAAAGGCGGGAGCGACGCTGTTTTCCACGCTGCTCGCGGCATTGCAGGTGATGGTCGCCAAGATGTCGGGGCAATCCGATCTGGTGATCGCCGTGCCGTCGGCCGGCCAGAGCCTGCTCGATGACCGGATCCTGGTCGGCCACTGCGTCAATCTCCTGCCGCTCAGGCAGACGGTCGAAGCGGCCTCTTCCTTCGAGGCCCATCTCAAGGACACGCAGCAACTGGTGCTCAAGGCTTTCGAACATCAGGATTACACCTACGGAACCCTGGTCAAGACGCTCGGCATCAAGCGCGATCCCCGCCGTCTGCCGCTGACCGGCATCCAGTTCAACCTGGAGCGCGTTGCGGCCGGTGCGGAGTTTGACGGGCTCTCCGCGAAGCTCGAGCCCAATCCCAAGGCATTTTCGAACTTTGACATGTTCCTGAACATGATCGAGGGCCGCGACGGCATCCGCATCGATGTCGACTACAATGCCGATGTCCTCGATCGGGAAACCGTCGAGCGCTGGATCGGGCATTATGTCTCGCTGGTCACCGCGCTGGCAAAGGGCATGGAGAGCCCGATTGCTGACCTCTCCCTGCTTTCGGAGGCTGAGACCGGACTGTTGGTCCGCAGCGTCAACCAGACCGACACGGACTACGAGCGGGACCAGTTCGCCTTTTCGCTCTTCTCGCGTCGCGCCGCCGAGCAACCGGATGCTGTCGCCGCCGTCCATCGCGGTGAAACCATCACCTATGGCGAACTGGAAGCGAGCTCCAACCAGCTTGCGCGCCATATCCGGTCGACCATTCCGCAAGGGGGGCAGCGTATCGCTCTTTTGGTCGATCGCTCTCTTGGCATGCTTGTGGCCCTCCTCGGCATTATGAAGTCGGGCCATGCCTATGTCCCGCTGGATCCGTCCCACCCGGATCCGCGGCTGCGTCAGACGCTTGAAACGGCCCGTCCCGTCGCAATGATCTGCGACAGCGAAGCCGGTGCGGCGTTGGCAGGAGAGGGCGTCACTGTCATTCGCCTGGACACGGAAAAGGAAGCGCTCGGCCGCCTGCCGACCGAGGCGCCGGACACGCTGCCCACCGACACCGCATCCACCGCCTATGTCATCTTCACTTCTGGCTCGACAGGCACGCCGAAGGGGGTAGCCGTTTCCCATCGCGCGCTCACCAACTTCCTGGTGTCGATGGCGCACGAGCCGGGCTTCACCCGCGACGATACACTCGTCGCCGTGACGACGATCTCGTTCGATATCGCGGGGCTGGAGCTTTACCTGCCGCTCGTCACCGGCGGCAAGGTCGTCGTCGCGGACCGGACGCAGGTCCAGGACGGCTTTGCTCTGGTCCGGCTCATCGATGAATGTGGTGCTACCGTCCTGCAGGCGACGCCGACCTTGTGGCAGATGCTCGTGGAGGCCGGCGTCGGCAAATCCGCGACGTTGAAGAAGCTGTGCGGCGGCGAGCCGCTGCCGAAGGACCTCGCCCGGACGTTGGCCCGGATGGATGGCGAGCTCTGGAACATGTACGGGCCGACCGAAACCACGATCTGGTCTTCCGTCCAGCGGATCCTCGACAATGACGAACCGATCACGATCGGCCATCCGATCGCCAACACGCAGCTGTTCATTCTCGATACCCACGGCCGGATCGCGCCGGTGGGCGTTACGGGAGAGCTGTGCATCGGGGGCGACGGCCTGGCGGAAGGCTATTTCGAACGGCCGGACCTGACCGACGCAGCCTTCGTGAAGCGTGATATTGACGGCAGCGGTCCTCGTCGGCTCTATCGGACGGGCGATGTCGGCCGGCGTCTTGTCGACGGTTCCCTGCAGCTGCTCGGCCGCCGCGACAACCAGATCAAGCTGCGCGGCTTCCGCATCGAGCTCGGCGACATCGAGTCCGTCGTCGCTGCGGTGAAGGGCGTGCGCCAGTGCGCGGTGGTCGGGGTCCGCAATACCAAGGGCGACGTTTCGCTGGTCTGCTATTACGTCGCCGATCCCGACGGTCCCGCACCCGACAGCGCGACGCTGGCCGCCCATGCGCGGGTGAACCTGCCCGCCTACATGGTGCCGGCCGTCTGGGTACTGGAAACAGAACTGCCGCAGACCGCGAACGGAAAGCTCGACCGGAAGGCATTGACCAACCGCGAGGTCCGTCCTCAGGAGGTGGTCGCCGTCGTCAAGGTCAAGCCGCGTACGCCGATGGAAGAGAAGCTCTGGACGATCTGGAAAGGCGTCCTGGACAACGACAACATCGGCGTCGAGGACAATCTCTACGCGCTCGGTGCGGATTCTCTCACCATCTTCCGGATCGCTGCCCGAATGCTGGATGCCGGCCTGCCGCTGGAGGCGAAACACCTGCTTCGCCATCCGTCCATCGCGGAGCTCGCAGCCTATGCCGATGAGCAGAAGGATCAGGAGCTTCCCACCGTCGCTCACCAGATCCCGTCTCTCAAGGATTTCAGGAACGGCGCGCGCCGCCGGATCGAGAGTGTGTCATGAGTCAGATCGACGTCAGTACGGGTGCCACAAGCGTTTCTCCGGAGCTTGTCGGCGAGTTTCCCTGCACGCAGACGCAGTTGCGTTGCTGGGTGCTCGATCAGCTGAAGCCGGGCAATCCGGCCCTCAACGTGGCGGTGCGCTGGGAAATCCGCGGTGCCTTCAAGGCCTCGACGATCGAGGCGGCCTTCCGCAAGATCATCCAGCGCCACGAGATCCTCAGGACGCGTTTCGTCGAGAAGGAAGGCCAGCCGTTCCAGCAGGTCGTCGACGCCGTCGACTTCAAGATGTCTGTCATCGATCTGAGAACGGTGCCGTCTGCGCAGCGTGAAAAGCTGATCATGTCCATCGGCGAGGAAACGGCCTCTGCACCGTTCGACCTTGGGCAGGCCGGGCTTTTCCGGGTGGCACTGCTGATGGTCGAGAACGATCGGGCCTTCCTGCTGATCACGGCGCATCAGAGCTGCTTCGACGGCTGGTCGATCCGCGTTCTCGGACGCGAACTCGGCGAGATCGCGGCAGCGATCGATGCGGGGCGGCAGCCCGTCCTGCCCGAGCTTCCCCTGCAATACGGCGACTTTGCTCTCTGGCAGGAGGAGTATCTGGCAAGCTACGGCGCAGAGGCGGAGAAGACCTTCTGGCGGGAACAGCTGGTCGGCGCACCGTATTTCGAGGTTCCGACAGACCATCCGCGCCAGGCGATCAAGACCAACAACGGCAACATCCTGTCCGTCGTCAAACCGCTCGAATTCAACGAGCGGATCGAACGGGCTGCACGCGAACAGCGGGTTTCTCTCTATAGCTACGGCGCGGCTATCATCAGCGCCATGCTCCACCGTTTCACCGGAGCCGGCGACATCCTCTTCGGCACGCAGATTGCCGGGCGGGACCATTCCGACCTGGAAGACCTGATCGGCGTCTTCATCAACAATCTGGTGCTGCGTTTCAAGGTGACGCCGGATGTTTCCTTCGCGCAGCATGTGGGCAGCACGAACGAAGTGGTCACTGCGGCACTCAACCACCAGCGCATGCCGTTCAACCGGCTTGTCGAGATGGTCAACCCGGTTCGCGATCCGTCGCGCAACCCGTTGATCTCGGTGAATTTCAACCTTCAGAAGGCGTTTCTCGAAGATCGGCGCTATGGCGATTTCGAGTTGATAAGCGCTCCGTCGCAGTCGCCCGGGGTCATCTATGATCTCAGCTTCATCATGATCGGTCGCCCGTCCGGCTGGCGCATGTCGATCGAGTACAACACCGACCTCTTCGATCGCAGCACGATCGAGGGGCTCCTCCAACTCTGGCAGGACGCCTATGAACTTGCGCTCGGCGATGGGGAGGCGCATCTTTCGTCGCTCGCCGTTCCCGATCGCGGGATTTCCACCGCGGCAGGCTCTTCGACCGTTCCGGTCGTCGACCTCTTGCAGGCGCGCGCATCCCGGCCTGATGCCGGAACGGAAGGGGCCACGGGCCCTTCGCGGGCGGAGCGCGTGTCCGCACTGGCAAGCCTCTGGGCCGAAGTGCTGAATGTCCGGACCGTTGAACCGGACGGCGATTTCTTTGCGCTGGGTGGCCATTCGCTGCTGGCGCTGCGCATGCTGGCCGCCGCGCGGGAGCGCTTCGGCGTGAAGGCCGATCTGGCGCTGCTGTTCAAGGAGCCGACGTTCCGGGATTTTGCGCAGGCACTTTTCGGAGACGGGCCGGAAGAAGAACAGGCGGCGCCAGCGAAAAGGCCCTGGGACATGACCGTCTACAAGACCGGGAGCGGGCCTTTCTCCGTCTACACGCTCAACCATCCTTTCCTCTACTATCGGCTGGCGAACGAACTGGACGACCGGATTTCGATCTTCAACGTCAACATGTTCAAGGCGTCCGAAGACCAGACCGGTGAGAGCATGACGCTCGAGGCGATTGCGGCTCAGGCGATCGAGGCGATGGAGGTCGATAAACGGCTGGGTCCGATCGCGATCGTCGGTCTTTGCGTGAACGGCGTGCTGGCGATCGAGGTCGCCCGCCAGCTGCGCGCGGCAGGCGTGGACGTGGCGTTTTCCGCCATCATCGACAGCTGGGCTCCCGGCTATGTTCGGTCTCTGCCCAGGAGCCGGCAGCGCTGGTGGAATGCGGAGAGGCGGATCAAGCGCATCGGCTATTTCAGCCGAAAGCTCCTTTCGGGACGCATCAAACCCGTTGTGTTTCTCAAGGAGTTCAACCTGACGCTCGCGCTGATGCAGAAGCTCGGTATCGCCGCGGCAAAACCGTCCACCGAGGAGACCGCCAACGCCGCCGTGACCGAGCTGCTCGTCAAGGCCGCCAGAAACTATCGTCCCGGCAAGGGCGGCGCGACCTTGCTGTTCCGCAGCCAGGCCAACCATCCGCGCGCCGGCAAGCTGCGTTTCGGATGGGGAGACAGCGCGGGCGAAGATGCCTGCGTGATCGATCTCGAGGGTTGGCATGAGGATTCGCTGACGGTGGACGGCATTCGCAAGCTTGCGGCTTCCGTGGAAGGGCGGCTCCTTAGGGAGCCGGTCTGACATGCTGACGGTTCCTGCACCGGATACGAGACCTGTTCCGGGCGGAGCCTTCCGGCCTCTGCGGATCGGCGTCCTTGCCTCGAAGAAAAGGGGCTTCGACAACTGGCAGCTCCGTGTCTTCGATCGGATCGTCTCCGATCCGCGCTTTGAGCTGGCCGGTTTCCTCATGGCGACCTCTGAGAAGTCAGAGAAGGCTTCTCAGTCTCCTCTGCTGAGCCTCGCTTCCCGGCTGGAGCGCGCAGCGCTTGCCCGGCAGCCAGCCTTCATCCCGACTCACTTCGATCCGGATCGCCAGCGTTTCGAAGACGTCGACATCGGCGCCGAGGGTGAGGCGGGAAGACGCCTCGTGCAGTCGGTCGAGGAAATGGATTTCGACCTGGTCATCTCGCTCCTGCCCGATGGCCTGCCGGACGCAGCCGTGCGTCTCCTGCCGCTCGGCGAATGGCACCTGTCCTTCACCGCTGAGACCTCCGGTGCCGCGGATTGGTACGGCTATGCCAGCGTCATCGGCGCGCGACCGTCCACGCCGCTGCGGCTTGAGGTGCGGCGGGGCGATCCTCTCCGGACGGTCTGCCTTGCCGCATCATCCTTCAACACGAAGTTCAGCGCCGTGCGAAATGCCGATTTCGTCAAGGAACGGGCCGTCACGCTGCTGATGCGCGAACTCGGGAGAAGTCTCGACGAGCGCGGACGAGAGTTGCCCGCTGAAACCAATGCGGAAGTGGCCCCGGAGCCCCTGCCGCGCGATCGTGATCTGCTTGCCTATGGCCTTCAGCTCTCCAGCGCGCTGATCGGGCGAGCGGGGAAGGCGTTGAAATCCAGGATGGGCGGTGGGTCCGCAGTCTGGACGCTTTATACGGGGCGGGGGACGATTGACGATTTCGATCCGCGGCAGGCGGTCGAAATCGCTCCGGACGACGACGAGATCCGTGCCGATCCCTTCCTGCTCGAACATGAGGGGGAGTGTTATCTCTTCTATGAGGCCTATGCGCAGGGGCAGCATCGGGCTCATATCGCCGTCAGCCGTTTCGTCGGTGACCGACTGGAGCGTCTCGGCATCGCGCTCCAGAGCGAACACCACTTGTCCTATCCCTTCGTGTTCCGGCATGACGGAGACCTCTTCATGATGCCGGAGACGAACCAGGCCCGGCGCATCGAGGTCTGGCGCTGCGTCGAGTTTCCGCTCAAGTGGGAGCTCTATTCGACGGCTCTCGAAGGCCAGTCTGCTGCCGACAGCACCTTGACCCAGATCGACGGCAAGTGGTGGCTCTTCACCAATCTCTCCGACTTTCACGCCTATGAAGACCACTGCAGCGAGCTTCATGTTTTCGAGGTCGACGGTCCGGCTCTCAAGCGGATCGTTCCGCATCGGCGCAATCCCGTGGTCATCGACAGCACGCTCGCCCGCAATGCCGGACGGATGTTCGAACGAAACGGCAGGCTTTACCGACCGTCGCAGCGCAACGAATATGGCGTCTATGGCTATGGTCTGAACATCATGGAAATCGACCAGCTCGATCTCGACAACTACCGGGAACGATGCGTCCGCACGGTCGTCCCGGATTTCAAGCCCGGTCTCTACGGCTGTCATCACTTCGATGCTGCCGGCGGACGCTATATCATCGACGCGCGACGGGATCGCTAGGGATTGCCGGGGCAATAGCGTAGCGCGACCGAAGCACCCTCGGTCATGGCTGCAACGGCGCCGAAGAAGCCCCGAGGCACCCTGAGGTCGAGCAAGCTCCAGTCGCCGGCCAGCCCGACCGTATCGTCGAGACGCTCGATCCGAAGACCCTCGGTGCCGACGAGGGGGACGTCGAAGCAATTCAGCGCCAGCGACAGGCCTGCGCCATGGGCCTTCACGAATGCCTCCTTGCGGGTCCAGCAACGGTAGAAGGCCGGCTGTTGCTGTTGAAGCGGAAGCGACCTCAGCCGGATACATTCGTTCGGTGAAAAGAAATGCCCGGCCACGTCTTCCGCGATCGGTTTCTCCGCCTCGATGTCGATGCCGAGGGGGAAACGATCGGAGACGGCGAGCACCGCGATGTCTTCGCTGTGGCTGAGGTTGAAATGAAGATCGGACCCGTCTTCTTCGGCAAGGCAGGGCTTGCCGAACTCGTTGTAGGCGAAGACGAGTTCTTCCGGATGCCTGTCGAGATAGGTGGCGAGCACGATGCGCAATGTCGATCGGCCGACGATGTAGCGTTCGGCATCGCGTGTTCTCGCAAAACGCGTGGCCCGTGCCCTCTCGTCCGGAGAAAGGAGTGCCGCCGGGTCCGGTATGCCGGATGGCGACCTGTTGAGAGACCAGCTCCAGACATCGATCAGTGCCGGCGATGCTCCGGATCGATCGAAGGTCGTCGTCATGGAACCCCGGGCGTCGTGACGAGGCTCTGCAGGTCGTCGCTGCGCTGGCCGGTCATCTTTTTCGCCATGTAGCGTATCAGAGGCAGCGGATAGTTCTCGCCGAGCCCGATACGGCAGGTCCGTTTCAGGATGTCGAGCGAGCGTGCGCAGGCATTCGGCGAGTAATCGATCTTGCGATCTGCCCAGGCATAGGGGTTCATCTTCGGGTGGACGGCCCTCTGCTCGAGGATCGGCTGCCAGAAGGTGTAGACGTGGCGGCTTGAATCATGAAGGCGGTAGACGCCGCGCCGGTTGCGCGCGGCGAAGGCCTTGGCCTCACTTTCCGTATCGAAGATCACGTGCAGGCCGGCGGCGTTGGCGGGATCATTGTGCGGACCGACCCGCAGGTCGCTGTCGCTCATCAGGATCTCCGCCATCGCGTCGTATCGGCACCGCATGCGCCGGACCATCGGGTCCAGCTTCTTCAACTGGACATTGAGCATCGCGCCCTGAATCTGGCTTGCCTTCAGGTTGATCCCGGGAATGAGCGGTTCGTTGGCATTGTCGAGATGGCCGCGAAACACCGATCCGATGTCGTGGTACATGCGTGCACGGGCAAAGAGGTGGTCGTCGTTGGTGACGATCGCCCCGCCTTCGCCGATGCTGATGTTCTTGAACTGATTGAAGCTGAAAGCGCCGATGTCGCCGATGGTGCCGGCGCGACGGCCCTTGTAGGTCAGGCCGACGGCCTGGCAGGCGTCCTCGATCACCAGCAGGCCGTGTTCCCGGGCAATGCGCATGATGCTGTCCATGTCACAGACCATGTTGGCCATGTGAACCGGGATGATCGCCCGCGTGTTTGGCGTGATCTTGCGTAGGATGTCCTGGGGGTCAATGGTCAGCGTCTGGTCGATCTCCACGAGCACCGGCACGGCACCGACGGCGAGGGGTGCGGCGGCGGTCGCGATCCAGGTATAGGCAGGAACCAGGACCTCGTCGCCCGGCCCGATGCCGGCGGCCACAAGTGCGGCGATCAGGGCCCCCGTTCCGCTGCTGACGGTCAGGGTGTGCCGAACATCGAAGGCAGCGGAGAAATCCCGTTCGAAGCGCGTCAGCGGCCCGCCATCCTCGTTGCCGTAGCGCGACAGCTTGCCCGATGCGATCACCGGTGCAATCGCCAGCCATTCCCGCAAGCCAACCCGTGCCATCACGCTTCTCCGTTCGAGCGGTCCCCGCCTCCCGGAAGCGGTGGATCAACGCCGAGGGTAGTCCTTCGCGCACGCGGTTACAAAATCCACATCCGGCTTAGGTCGCCGGGTGGCTCGTCTTTTCCACCCCTGCGGAATGGGTAGGTCTCGCGACGTTTCTACCCAAATCGGACAGGTCCGGCGCTCGCCCGACTCGGGGCTCAGAGGAAGACGTGGGCGGCGTCCGGCTCGAAGGTCAGCCAGACATCGGCGCCACGCGGAAGACCGGCAATCGCGTGATGGCCGAAGGGCAGGCGAACCGAAAGGGCCGCACCGTCCGGGGTTCGCGCCGCGACGTTCACATGGGTGCCGAGGAAGGTGATGTCCTCCACGGTCGCCGACAGCGCCCGCTCCTGCCTCTCGGTCGAGAGCGAAAGACGCTCGGGTCTCAGCATCAGCAGCCCGTCGGTCTTGGCGCCTGCCTTGCCGTGCAGGGGAACGTCAGGAACGGTGAGGTTGCCATCGAGCGCGATCAGGGCGCGGCCGTCGCGCTGCTCGACGATGCGGCAGGGCAGGAAGTCGCTGTCCCCGATGAATTCGGCGACGAAGCGGGTTGCGGGATCCGAATAGAGCTGTTCGCCGGTGCCGATCTGGTCGATCACCCCGTGGGAGAAGACGGCGATGCGGTCCGAGAGGCGAAGGGCCTCCTCCTGGTCGTGCGTGACGTAGAGGATCGTCACTTCGGTCTGCTGGTGGATGCGGCGGATCTCGTGCTGGATCTCCTCGCGCAGCTTCTTGTCGAGTGCGGAGAGCGGTTCGTCCATCAGGAGAACCGGCGGATCATAGGCAAGCGCGCGGGCGAGCGCGACGCGCTGCTGCTGGCCACCGGACATGGCGGCCGGCTTGCGATCCTCGAAACCTTCGAGCCGCACCAGCGACAGCATCTGGCGGACGCGTTCGGTGATCGCCGCCTTCGACCAGCCGCGCACCTTGAGCGGAAAGGCGATGTTGTCGCCGACGGAGAGATGGGGGAACAGCGTGTAGCGCTGGAAGACCATGCCGATATTGCGCTGATGCGACGGCGTGTCGAGGATGGTCCTGCCGTTCAGGAGGATGTCGCCGAGTGTCGGTTGCTCGAAGCCGGCGAGAATGTAGAGTGTCGTGCTCTTGCCCGAGCCGGACGGCCCGAGAAAAGTCATGAACTCCCCGTGGTCGACCGTGAGGTTGACGTCATGGACCGCAACCACCGGACCGTATTGCTTGCGGATGCCGCGGATTTCCAGGAAGGGCGTCATGATTTCAGTCCTTTCTTCACCGCGGCTGCGACAAGCATCAGCACGATGGTGACGACGATGAGGAGGGTCGAGGCGGCGGCGATCACGGGGGTCAGATCCTGGCGGAGCGTGGCCCAGATCTTCACCGGTAGGGTCTGCAGCGTCGGGCTCGACATGAAGATGGCCAGCACGACCTCGTCCCAGGAGGTGAGGAAGGAGAAGATGGCCGCCGAGAAAAGCCCGTGGCTGATGCAGGGCAGGGTGATGGTGATCCTGGCCCTCAGCGGAGAGGCGCCGCAGAGGACGGCTGCGTCCTCGATCGACTTGTCGAAGCCTTCGAGCGCGCCTGTGAGAGCAAGGATCGAAAAGGGAAGGGCGACCACGAGATGGGAGATGACGAAGCCGATGGTCGTTCCGTTGAGGCCAAGGCGCAGGAAGAAGGCGTAAAGGGCGACCGCCAGAACGACGACAGGCAGGATCATCGGCGTCATGAAGAGCGCGCGCAATGCGACACGCCCGACGAAGCGCCCGCGGACCAGGCCGAACGAGGCAACGAGGCCGATCAGAACCGACAGGATCGTGACCATGACGGCGATGCGGAAACTGGTCCAGGCCGCTTCGAGCCAGCGCGGGTCGGCGAGCAGGTCGCCGTACCACTTCAGCGTCCACGACGGCGGCGGAAAGATCAGCCATTGCGAGGAGCCGAAGGAGAGGGCGGCGATGAACAGGATGGGGAGCAGCAGGAAGAGGGAGGTCGCCGCGGTGATTGCGAGCAGCGCCCATTTCCATGCCCCGAGGCTGTTGAAGTTGAGGAGCATCAGTGTTTCTCCTGTCCTGCGACGCCGAACAGCTTCAGCTGGAGCGCATAGAGGCTCAAGGTGACGACGAGAAGCACGAGGGCTGCGGCCCCGCCCATGCCCCAGTTGACCAGCGACTGGACGAACTGCGCGATCAGTTCGGCGAGCATCATGTTGGCCGTTCCGCCGAGCAGCGAGGGCGTCACGAAATAGCCGAGCGACATGACGAAGACCATCAGCGCACCGGAGAGCATTCCGGGCGCCGCTAGCGGCAACAGGATGCGAAACAGCGACTGGGTCTTCGTCGCCCCGCAGAGGGCGGCGGCCTGCAGGATGGCCGGGTCGATC
The DNA here is from genome assembly GCF_012927355.1 of Rhizobium terricola. Taxonomy (GTDB): domain Bacteria; phylum Pseudomonadota; class Alphaproteobacteria; order Rhizobiales; family Rhizobiaceae; genus Allorhizobium; species Allorhizobium terricola. The sequence goes on along the minus strand of NZ_JABBGK010000008.1, from coordinate 72,783 downwards.
TTGCGGATCACGCCGTAGAGCGGAATGATGATGAAGGGCAGCATGATGTAGGTCATGCCGATCGTGACGCCGACGAGGTTGTTCACCATCACCAGCGGCTGGTCGATGATGCCCATTCCCATCAGCGTCTTGTTGATGACGCCGGTGCGCTGGAGCAGGACCATCCACGCATAGGTGCGGGCGAGGAGGTTGGTCCACATCGACAGCAGCACGATCGCAAAGACGATGTTGGCATGCCGTTTCGGCATGATCGCGAGCGCCCAGGCGACTGGGAAGCCGATGACGAGCGAGATCGCCGTGACAAGCGCCGATACGAAGAAGGTGTTGAAGAAGATCTTCAGATAGGTGGAGCTGCCGAGCAGGTCGGCATAGTTCTGCAGGCCGAAGGTCGGTTCGGTGACGCTGCGCGTCAACAGGGCCAGGACCGGAAGAACGAAGAACACCAGCACCAGCACGAAGGCCGGCAGTGTCGGCGCCAACCCGCGCGGGGCGCGACGGGAGCGGCCCGGCGCTTGCCTGCCTTCTGCAGATTCGGCGAAAGAAACCATTGCACCACCTCACGCAATTTTCTGTTCGCTCGGCTTCGGCCTTTCAAACATCACCGGCCGGCCGATCGGTGCCCGACGGGGCGGCTTGCACCCCGTCGGACCTGTCGAATGTCGCTTACTTGGACTGCCAGGCGTACCAGCGCTCGCCGATCTCGTCGCGATGCTCGGCCCAGTAGGCCATGTCGGCATTGATCTGCGATGCGGTCTGCTGGTCGGGCAGCGTCTTGGCGACGGCCGGATCCATCAGGGCCGGCGACTTGGTGTTGGTCGGCGCATAGCCGGTGCCGGCCGCCATTTCCGCCTGGGCTTCGGGCGAGGTCGCATAGGCGATGAACTTCATCGCTGCTTCCTTGTTCTTGGTGCCCTTCGGAACGACGAGGGCGTCAGCGGCCGTGATGTTCTGTTCCCAGGACGTCTCGACATTGACGCCGGTCGCGGCGAGGGCTGTCAGACGGCCGTTCCAGAACGAGCCGAACGGCGCTTCCGCCGAGGCGAGAAGCTGCTGCGACTGGGCGCCGCCGGTCCACCAGATGATGTCGGCCTTGATGGTGTCGAGCTTCTTGAAGGCGCGGTCGAGATCAAGCGGGTAGAGCTTGTCGGCGGCAACACCGTCGGCAAGGAGTGCGGCCTCGATCACGCCGGGCGCCGACCACTTGTAGAAGGCCCGCTTGCCGGGGAAGGCCTTGGTGTCGAAGAGGTCGGCCCAGGTCTTCGGGCAGGCGGCGGCCGCGTCCTTGTTGCAGCCGACGACGAAGGAGTAATAGAAGCTGCCGACCGAGTAGTCGGTCACGAAACGGGGGTCGAGCGTGCTCTTGTCGATGATCGAGAAGTCGAGCTTTTCGAGGAGGCCCTGCTTGCCGGCCTGGATGGCGTAATCGCCTTCGGCATCGACGACGTCCCAGGTCACGCCGTTGGCCTCGACCATGGCCTTGATCTTACCGTAGTCGGTCGGGCCGTCCTGCAGGACGTTGATGCCTTCCTTGGCGGTGAACTTGTCTGCCCAGGCGGACTTCTGGACGTCCTGCGTGGTGCCGCCCCAGCTGGTGAATACCATGTCGGCGGCAAAGCTCTGGCCGGAGACGCCCAGCAGTAGGGCGAAAGATGCGATGATCGTCTTGCTTTTCATGTTCCCTTGTCCTTGTCGTTGCGCTGTTCGTGACTGCGTTTTCAGGGTCTTGGCCGCCGGTCTGCTTCTTGTGGTCGTTCCGGCCGCAACCTTCTGTCTTTCTTCGTGAGGTCAGCTTTTTCCTTCGTCAAAGAAGGGGGCCGGCTTCATGATCTTGTTTTCCGCCACCTCGATCAGGTCGCGGATCTTCGGCAGGAAGGCCTGCCATTCCGGGTCGGCGGCGAGACGCGTGCGCCGCGCCTCACGGTCGTCGAGGCTTTCGAAGGCCCAGATGTGGACGATCTCGTTGATCGGGCCGATCTCCGAGAAGAAGTAACCGATGAGCTGGCCGAGATGCTTCTTCTGGATGGCTATGCCTTCCTCGCCGACGACCTTCAGGTAGCCGGGGATCGAACCGTTCTTCAGGCGATAGGTGCGGATCTCGTAGAACATCGGCTCACCGCATCACGAAGGGGTCTGGGAACGGATCGTCCGACGTTTTCAGCCAGACCGTCTTGGTGCGCGTGTAGTCGAGCACGGCCGCCATGCCGCCTTCGCGTCCGTGGCCAGACAGGCCATAACCGCCGAAGGGAGCGATCGGGGAAACGGCGCGGTAGGTGTTGACCCAGACCACGCCGGCGTGGATCGCGCGGGTCAGCCTATGCGCGCGGCCGAGGTTCTGGGTGAAGACGCCTGCCGCCAGACCGTAGCGCGTGTCATTGGCGCGCAAGACCGCCTCGGCCTCGGTGTCGAAGGACACGACCGAGAGAACGGGCCCGAAGAACTCGTTGACGAGCGAGGGGGAAGCGATGCCGTCGCAGTCGAGGATGGTCGGCGGATAGAAGTTTCCGGCTCCGGTCGGGTGCTTGCCTCCCGTCAGGAGTTTTGCCCCCGCGGATAGCGAAGACTGGACGAGGTTGTCGACATGGTCCTGCTGGCGCCGCGTCGCGAGGGGCCCGACCTCGGTCGCCATGTCGAGCGGTGAGCCGATGCGGATCGCCTCGGCCTTGGCCTTCAGGCGGGCGAGAAACTCGTCCTTGATGCTCCGCTCGACGATAAGCCGCGATCCCGCAACGCAGGACTGGCCGGTCGCCGCGAAGATGCCGGCAACCTGCGCATTGACCGCGCTTTCGAGGTCGGCGTCGGCAAAGACGACGAAGGGCGATTTTCCGCCGAGCTCGAGGGAGGTCGACGCGAGGTTTTCTGCCGAGTTGCGCACGACATGGCGCGCGGCTTCCGGTCCGCCGGTGAAGGCGACGTGGGCAATGCCGGGATGCCGCGTCAGCGCTGCCCCGCAGGCAGGGCCGAATCCTGTGACGACATTGACGACGCCGGCCGGAAATCCGGCCTCATGCACGAGGCGGGCGAATTCGAGCAGCGGTGCGGGGCCGTCCTCGGACGCCTTGACCACCATGGTGCAGCCGGCGGCAAGCGCCGGGCCGATCTTGACCGCAGAGAGGAAGAGCTGGCTGTTCCACGGCACCACCATGGCGACCACGCCGACGGGCTCGCGCCGCAGCCACACTTCCATGTCGGGCTTGTCGATCGGCAGGTGGGAGCCCTCGATCTTGTCGGCAATGCCGGCATAGTAGCGGTAATAGTCCGCGACATAGGCGATCTGCGAGGAGGTCTCGCGGATGATCTTGCCGGTGTCCCGGGTCTCGAGCTCGGCAAGCTTCGGCGCGTTGGCCGCAATCAGGTCCGCCAGCTTGTAGAGCAGCTTTCCCCGCTGGGTGGCCGTCATCTTCGCCCAGGGGCCGTCCTGCAGTGCCCGCGTTGCTGCCGCCACGGCACGGTCGACATCGGCCTCGCGCGCCTCCGGCATGTCGGCCCATGCAGTTCCGGTTGCGGGGTCGAGGCTCTCGAACCGCGCTTCGCCGTCTTCGAATTGGCCGTCGATATAGAGCTGGAAGCGCTGCATGGGCTTTACTCCGCGAAGGCCGGCATGACGTCCCGGATGAAGCGTTCGAGCGAGGCCTTCTTGCGCTCGAAGCTCATGCCGGTGTCGATCCAGAAGGAGTATTCGTCATAGCCGAGCGCCTCGTAGTGCTTCAGGCGGGCGATGACATCGTCGGCGGTGCCGATCGGCAGGTTCTTGTGCATCACCTCGGGCGAGAGGTTGGCGTTCGCCGCCATCTCTTCTTCCGTCAGTCGCTGGATCAGTCCCTGCCGGATCGGCTTCTCGTTCTTGAACCAGGCGAAGAAGTAATTGTAATAGACGCTCAGCTCCTTCGTCGCCTGCGCGACGTCGTCGCCGTCCGAGCCGACATACGTGTGAAGCAGCAGCATGATCTTTGGCCGCGCGACGTCCGGCGCCTTGTCGCAGGCGGCGTTGAACCGGCCCATCAGGCTTTCGATCTCCGGGTCGCCGTTCCAAAGCGGCGTGACCTGCACGTTGCAGCCGTTGGCGACGGCGAATTCGTGGGAGTTCGGGTCGCGGGCCGCAACCCACATCGGGATCGGAGCCTGGAGCGGTTTCGGGGCCGAGGTCGTTGCCGGGAATTTCCAGAATTCGCCGTCGTGGGCATAGTCACCTTCCCAGACGCCCTTCACTGCCGGGATCAGTTCGCGCATGCGCTGGCCGGCGCCCCAGGCGTCGAGTCCCGGCAGAAGACGTTCATATTCGAAGCTGTAGGCGCCACGGGCGATGCCGAGATCAAGACGACCGTCGGTGATGATGTCGGTCATTGCGGCTTCGCCGGCGAGCTTGATCGGATGCCAGAAGGGTGCGATCACCGTGCCGGTGCCGAGGCGCACGTTTTCGGTGCGGCGGGCAAGATCGGCGATCGTCACGAAGGGGTTGGGCGCGATGGTGAAATCCATCCCGTGATGCTCGCCGGTCCAGATCGCGTGCATGCCGCCCTTGTCGGCAATCTCGCAGAGCTGAACGAATTCCTCATAGAGGCTCTTGTGGTTCTGGCTCGCGTCGAGCCGCTCCATATGGACGAAAAGCGAGAACTTCATGCTTGTGCCTTCCTGGCGATTGAATGAACGCGGCCGGCGGTCTCGTTGCCGAAATAGACACCGAAATTGCCGATCGAGCTTTCCATGGCGAAGCGGTTCAGGATGTCGGCCGTGGCCGAGCCGGAGAGGCTGGTCCTGGCCAGCTGGTCGAGACTGACAAAGGTTCCCGCCTTCGGATCCCCCTCGCCGGCGAAGGCGCGGTAGACGATGTGCTGGCGGCCGTCGCTCAATCCCTCGTAGACCGAATAGAGGAAGCCGATCGTGATCGGCAGGCCGGTCAGCTGTTCCAAATGGGATTTCAGCGCCTCGAGTGGTTCGCCTTCATCGACGTCGCAACCCGGCAGCGATTTCGCGTCTTCGCCCACGAGCAGGATCTCGCCGGCGCGTTCGACCACGGCGCCCAGATGCAGATGGCCTTCGCTGGCCACGGAGACAGCCTTTGCCGCAAGGGTCGGCGTGAAATAGCCGCCGCGCACATAGCCGAGACCGTTGCGTCCGCTGTTTTCGAAGGCTTCGACGCGTCCGAGGAGGATGACATGGTCGCCGGCCTCGATCACCTGCTCCAGGCTACAGTCGAACCAGGCCGCGACGTCGGCGAGAACGGGTGAGCCGTGCGGGCCGGGATGCCATTCCACGGTTGCGAAACGGTCTTCGACCGGACGGGCGAAGGTGTTGGACGCGTCCTTCTGGCCATCCGATAGGATGTTGACGGCGAACCCCTTCGCCTCCGTCATCGCGCCAAAGTTCCGGGAGGTCTTTGCCAGACAGATCAGCAGCAGCGGCGGGTCGAGGGACACGGAGCTGAAGGAATTTGCGGTGAAGCCGAGCGGCTGGCCGTCCGGACCGACGGTGGTGACGATGGTTACGCCGGTGGCGAAGGCGCCGAAGGCATCGCGCAGGCTTCGTGGGTCAAATGCGGTCGCGGTCATGCTGGGACCTCCGGCAGTTCGAGCCATTCGAGAAGGAGGCGGTTGACCTCCTCGGGGGCGGTCAGGTTCACCATATGGCGGTGGCCGTGGATGATCCGGGCATAGCCGTTCCGTGCCTTCGCGGCCATTGCCTCGGCCATGGCCGGTGTCGAATTGGGGTCGTCCGCTCCGGTGAGGAATAGCGCGGGGCACGTGGCATCGCGCCAGCGGTCGGCATAAGTCTCGTCGCCGGCGGCGAAAGCGCCGTAGGCGGTGGCATAGGCTTCGACATCCATCATGCTCAGCCATTTCCGGGTCAGTTCGCGGGCGACGAGGCTTGCCTCGTCCTCGGAAAACCAGCGGGAGACCGGGCCAGCGATGTCGATGCCTGTCGTCGGGATCGAGGCTGCGCGGGCGAGGACGGCCGCCTTTGCCGCCGCATCGCGCCGATGAACCCCGTTGAGCAGGGCGACGCGACGAATGCGCTCGGGAAAAGTCGCGACCGCACCGCCCGAGATGAGGGCGCCCATGGAGTGACCGGCGAGGTTCACCCGCTTGAGCGACAGGGCATCGAGGACGGTCGCGAGCCAAGCGACAAAAGCTGTCAGGTCGCTGCCGGTCGGCAAGGGCCTGCTCTCTCCGTGTCCGGGCATGTCAACGGCAATGACGCGATGGCTTTCGCTCAGCACCGCGATCTGCGGCGCCCAGGCGTCGAGCCTCATGCCGACGCCGTGGATGAGGACGAGCGGTTCCCCCTGGCCGGCCTCGTAATAGGCCGCGCCGTTCGATGCGGTCATGCGCCGAAACGAAGGCGGCGCCATGCTTGCGAGGGGAGCGTCGAGGGCGGCCATCGTCTCTGTCTCGCTCAGACGCCGGCCGGGTTTTTGACGTCCTGACCAAGATCCTTGAGATCCTGGTAGCGGTCGCCGATCCGGTGATGGGGACGGCCACCGACTGAAGCGCCGAGGCCAATGACGATTTCGTCGGCGGCGGGGGCGTCCGGGATGGACGTCTGGATGGTCAGGTAGTGGGAGCGGCGGCCTTCGTCATTCTTGTCCATCAGCGGGATCATGATCGCCGTATTGGCCGGGCCGCGGGTGTTGCAGAAGGCGAGGTAGGACTTTGCACCGACGGCGGTGCGATAGTGATTGCCGAAGCGCAGCGTGTGGATGAGCGCCGAGGCGTGCTCGATCTCGCCGTCAAGACCGACGACGGCCGTCTTGCCATAGGCTTCGACCGCATCACCCGAGCCGACGGCTTCGAGGATCATACCCGTCAGCAGTTCTCCCAGGATCGGTGCTGCTGCGTGGATTTCCGGCTTCAGGTCCTCGACGAAGCCGCGACCCGCCCACGGATTCTTCACGACGGCAAAGGCCGAATAGAGCTTGAGGGGTTTCGGCGCCTGCTTGCCGCCCTCGATCAGCGTGGTTTCGATCTGCAGAAGTGTCTTGCGTATCTGAAGGGTCATGGTCGTGTCTCAATCCTTGAATGATATTATGGTATACCATCATATAAGTGAGTCAAGCGACTTGTCGGAAGGGAATGTTTTTTTCTCTTTGGGAATAATTTAGGTGCAGAAAACCACCCTGGCGACTTGATTGCGAGGGGGCAAATTGCTCGGCGGCGTCGCGGCATGGCCTGCGACGTCAATTCCTATGTCTCAGTCGCCCGCGGGCTCCTGCTGCTGCAACACGGCAGAAGCGATCGATGCGGCGCGCTGGACGTGTTCGGCGGCCGCGCGTTCGGCGGCCGGGCCGTCGCCAGTGCGGATTGCATCGACGATCTTTTGCATCTGCGCCGGACCTTCGACCGAGCGGCGCTCGGTCTTGATCGTCATGGATCGCAGATGGTTGATCCGCACCATCATCAGCTTGACCACGCCCCAGGCGACATGCCGGTCGATGCTGGTGAACAATGTCTCGTAGAACTGCGTCGTCCGGGCCAGGACCTCGGCCATGTCGTTGACCTCGTAGGCTTGGCGGATGCCGGCCAGGGCTTCCTCCAGACTTGCGACGACCGAAGGATCGGCTTTCTCGGCGCACAGCCGCGCCGCCATTCCTTCGAGTGCCGCGCGGATCTCGTAGATCTGCCGGGCTTCATCGAGTTCCAGCCGGGCGACCATCGGGCCCTTGTTGTTGACCGGATTGGCGACAAGCCCTTCGGATTCGAGATGGCGCAAGACCTCGCGAACGATGGTTCGGCTGACGCCGAGTTGCGTGCACAGGTCGCGCTCCACCAGCCGGTCGCCCGGCTTGAAGTGGCCGCTGAAGATGGCATCTCGCACCTTTTCGAGCGCCAGTTCCCGGAGGGTTTTGGAGGGGCGTTCGACGCGAATGGCGCCTTCGGCCGAGGAATTGGTCATGAGGATGTCCGCATTGCCGCCAAGGGAAATCAGTTTGGTATTATGGTCTACCAAAAACCGGACGACGGCAAGCCTTTCCCTGAAGAACCGCGTGGACGAACGCGGTTTTCCCTCTGTCGCACGGTATCTCTGGGCCGCAGATGCTTGACCGTCAGGCGAATTCCGCGCTCATGACCTTCAACTCATGCCACAGGCTTTCGGCAAAGCCGCGCAGAACCAGCAGCTCGAACGTATCTTCGCCGGTTCGGGCAAGGTTGACGCCGATATGGCCGATCAGCGTCATCGTCGCGTGGCCGACAGGGAACTGGTCCGGGTGGAGATCGACGCCGGTGCCCTTCGCCAGCGACTGCCTGACGGCAGGCCCGCTTAGGCGGATCCGGCTTCTGCCGCAGGTCTGGTCAACGACATAGGCCTTGTCGGCGAGGCTGCGAGCTATCCCGTCGATATCGGCTGCCCGGTCGGAGACCAGAAACCATTGCCCGGGGCCAGCGGGCCGCAGGCTCGCCGAGCCATCGGACGTAAGAGCGCCTTTTGCATCAGCTTCTGAGAAGACCCCGGGCTTTCCGAGCAGTTGCAGGACCGAGCCGTCAACTATGTGTTCCAGGGTCAACGAACCAAAATGATAGGGCGCGTCGGCTGCGATGGCCGGTCTGCGGATCAGGGGTAAATCGGACATGATGGCGTCAGACATGAAGCTTCTCGTTTTCAGGATCGAAGAAGACCGGGCTGGTCAAGCGAGCGGGCGTGAATTCGTTGCGCAGACCGTTCCAGACCACAACCTCTTCGCCGTGGCGGGAGGCGCCGCCCTTGACCAGCGCAAGGCCGATCGTCGAGCCGATATGCGGCGAGAAGCAGCTCGAGGTGACATAGCCCTGGTCGTTTTCGAGCGTTGCCGCGGCATTGCTTGCGAGAATGTGCGAGCCGGTCTTGAAGGTCGTCCTTGCATCGATCGGGACAACACCGACCAGTTGAGGCCTTGCCGGATCGGTCAGGCCTTCGCGGGCGAGCATGTGCTTCCCGACGAAGTCCGGCTTTGCCGTCGAGACCATCTTGCCAAAGCCAAGATCGGCCGGCACCATGGTGCCGTTGATCTCGTTGTGCGTGACGTGCCCCTTTTCGATGCGCAGCACCGCCAAGGCCTCGATTCCGTAGGCGCAGATGCCATGGTCCTTGCCCGCAGCCATCAGGGCGTCGGCGACACTCTCGCCGAAGTCGGCCGGCACCGCCAGTTCATAGGCGAGTTCGCCGGAGAAGGAGATGCGGAACAGGCGGCCTTTGAGGCGGCCGCCGAACAGGGAGACTTCCTTCGCCGCCAGGGCGGGGAAGGTCTCGTTGGAAATATCCTCGTCGACGATCTTCTGCAGGATGGCGCGGGACTTCGGTCCGGCAAGCGCCATCTGTGCCCACTGGTCGGTCACGGAGGCGAGCCGCACGTCGAGTTCCGGCCAGAGCGCCTGCGCGCAGAATTCCAGATGGTTCATGACGCCCGCCGCATAGGCAGTGGTGGTGGTCATGAAATAGCGGTCTTCGCCGAGCCGGCTGGTCGTGCCATCGTCGTAGATGAAGCCGTCTTCGCGCAGCATCAGGCCGTAACGGGCCTTGCCGACCGGAAGCTTGAGGAAGCCGTTGCTGTAGACGCGGTTGAGGAATTCGGCCGCGTCCGGCCCGCAGACTTCGATCTTGCCGAGCATCGAGACGTCGCAGAGCCCGGCATTCGTTCGAACGTTCAATACCTCGCGGTCGACGCTTTCGCGCCAACCGGTCTCACCGGCGCGTGGAAACCAGGCGGAGCGATACCACAGGCCCGTCTCCACAAACGTTGCACCGTTCTTGGCCGCCCAGTCGTGTAGTGGCGACTTGCGGACCGGCTGGAAGTCCTTGCCGTGGGAGGCGCCGGCCAGGGCGCCGAAGGAGACCGGGGTGTATAACGGGCGAAAGGTCGTCGTGCCGACGTCGGCGGGCGAGATCCGTCGTGCCTCCGCGAGCAGGCCGATCGCATTGACGTTTGAGAGCTTGCCCTGATCGGTCGCCATGCCGCTCGTGGTGTAGCGCTTGGCAAGTTCGACATGGCCATAGCCCTCCTGGACGGCGAGGCCCAGATCCTTCAGGTGCACGTCGTTCTGGTAGTCGACGAAGGCCTTGGTCTTGATGCCGGGGATCGACCAGAGCGGCTTGGCCGGTGCCGGGGCCACATCGTTTTCGATCGTCGGCCGGTCGATGGCGACCGTGCGCATGCCGAGTTCGGAAAGGGCTGCATTGGCGGCATCGAGGCCGGAGGTGAAGGCGGCGCTCAGCCAGAAGACACCGGCCGCCGAGCCGGCGAGCGTCAGGTCCCTCAGACCTTCGGGCGCCAGGAAGGCCGAGTGGGCATTCGACCATTGCGGCTTGCCGCCGCGGTGGCAGGCGAGATGGATGATCGGGCTGAAGCCGCCGGACATGGCGAGGCTGTCGATCTCCAGCTTTTCCGTCTGGCCTTCGCGCCACAGATCAAGAGACTTCACGGATTTCCCGCCGTTGACGTCCGACACGAAGCCGCCGCGCACCAGGCGCGCCTTGCCGGAATAGGACAGCGTCGCGTCGCGACGGCTGTCGATCAGGGCGACGACCTCGATCCCGGCCGCCTCGAGATCGGCAGCCAGAGCGTAGCCGCTGTCATTGGTGGTGAAAACTGCCGTCCTGTTGCCCGGGGCAACACCGTACCGGTTTAGGTAGCTGCGCATGGCGCCGGCCATCATCACGCCGGGGATGTCGTTGCCCCCGAACACCAGAGGCCGTTCCTCGGCGCCCGTCGCGAGGATCGTCTTCTTCGCTGCAATGCGCCAGAGCCGCTCCACCGGCCGGTTCGGGACAGGGTTCGCGACGTGCTTCTGCACCCGTTCGACCGCGCCGAACACGTTCCCGTCATACCAGCCGAAGGCCGTCGTACGCGGAAGGAGCTGGACGTTCGCAAGGCCGTCGAGCTCTCCGATCAAGCCACGGGCGTAGGCGGAAGCGGGACTTCCGTCGAACAGCGCTCCGTCCGTCAGCAGGTAACCGCCGAGCTCGGCATTTTCGTCGATCAGGATGACGCGGGCGCCGGCACGGCCTGCGGCAAGCGCCGCGGCAAGGCCGGTCAGACCAGCGCCCACGACCAGCACATCGCAATGTGCCCAGCATTTCTCGTAGGCATCAGGATCGGCTTCGTAGGTCGCCCTGCCGAGGCCGGCCGCCTTGCGGATCACCGGTTCGTAGAGCTTTTCCCAAAGCGCGCCCGGCCACATGAAGGTCTTGTAGTAGAAGCCAGCCGACAGGAATGGTGAAACCAGTCCGTTGATCGCCCCGACGTCATGTTCCAGCGAGGGCCAGCGGTTCTGGCTCTTCGCTTCCAGCCCGTCATAGAGCTCCTGCATGGTGGCGCGGGTGTTCGGTTCGGTTCGACCGCCGCGACCGATGGTCATCAGGGCGTTCGGCTCTGCCGCACCCGCGGTCAGGATGCCGCGCGGCCGGTGATACTTGAAGCTTCGCCCGACCAGCTGCCGGCCGTTCGCCAGCAGCGCAGAGGCAAGCGTGTCACCCTCAAAGCCGTGCATCGGCTTGCCGTCGAAGGTGAAGGAGATGGTGCGGGACCGGTCGATCAGTCCCCCTTTGGCGAGGCGGCGGGACGTCATGCGTTCACCTTCGTCTTGTCGGCGGCGTCGCGGCTGCCGTGGATTTCGTGCGTGGCGGTGTCGCGGGAAACGACCAGCCAGCGGCGGCAACCGGAGGTGTGGTGCCAGTATTCCTCATAGGCACCGCGCGGATTGTCACGCAGGTAGACGTAGTCGTACCAGGCGTCCTCGCCGGCGTCCGGGGCCGGGCGGGCGAGTGCGGCGCCCTTGACGGTGAATTCTTCCTTGGGTCGGAGCCCGCAATGGGGGCAGGGAATGCGGCTTGCCATGTCGTTTTGCTTCCGGAGAAATCAGTGAAGGTTCGGCTGGGCGCCCTGGCCCTTTTCGTCGATCAGGTAGCCGCGGCGGAACCGGTCGAGGCGGAAGGCGCGTGCCGTCTCGTGCGGCTCGTCGCGGGCGATCAGGTGGGCAAAGCAGTAGCCGGAGGCCGGCGTGGCCTTGAAACCGCCGTAGCACCAGCCGGAGTTCAGGTAGAGGTTGTCGAGATGGACCCTGTCGATGATCGGCGAGCCGTCCATGCTCATGTCCATGATGCCGCCCCAGGATCTCAGGACGCGAATGCGCGACAGGGCCGGGATCATCGCCTTGCCGGCTTCCGCGACATGCTCGACGGTCGCGAGATTGCCGCGCTGGGCATAGGAGTTATAGCCGTCGATGTCGCCGCCGAAGACGAGGCCGCCCTTGTCGGATTGCGAGACATAGAAATGCCCGGCGCCGAAGGTGACGACGCAGTCGATGAAGGGTTTCAGGCCCTCGGAAACGAAGGCCTGCAGGACATGGCTCTCGATCGGCAGCTTGAGATCGACCATTTCGGCGACCCGCGAGGAATTGCCGGCGGCGGCCAATGCAAGCTTGGTGCAGCCGATGAAGCCGCGGGTCGTCTCCACGCCGACGGCCTTGCCGTTTTCGCGGCGGATCCCGGTCACTTCGCAATTCTGGATGATGTCGACGCCATGGGTGTCGGCGCCGCGGGCATAACCCCAGGCGACGGCGTCATGACGGACCGTGCCACCGCGGCGCTGCAGCAGGCCGCCCTGGATCTGAAAACGCGCATTCTCATAATCGAGAAAGGGCAGCTTCGCCTTGACCGCTTCGCGATCGAGCAATTCGGCGTCTACTCCATGCAGCCGCATGGCATTGCCGCGGCGGGTATAGGCATCGCGCTGGGCGTCGGAGTGATAGAGGTTCAGAACGCCGCGCTGGGAGACCATGGCGTTGAAGTTGAAATCCTTCTCCAGGCCCTCCCAGAGCTTCATCGACAGTTCGTAGAAGGGGTTGTTGCCGGGAAGAAGGTAGTTCGAGCGGATGATCGTCGTGTTGCGGCCGACATTGCCTGAGCCGATGTAACCCTTCTCGACGACGGCGATGTTCCTGATGCCGAAGACCTTCGACAGGTAGTAAGCGGTCGACAGGCCATGACCGCCGCCACCGACGATCACCACGTCATAATGCGGCTTCGGATCCGGCTGGCGCCAATGGGCCGCCCAGTTCCTGTTGCCGCGAAGGCCGTTGAGAAAGATCGATAGGGCGGAGTAACGCATCAGGGCTGCCTGCTGATTTGAGGAGATCCTGACGGTACGGCGGAACATGCGAAGAGAATTGCATAAATGGGACGAATAGAGATAAGTTCGGGCCATGTCGGAAAGCCTCTCGTCGTCGACCCATGGCTATGGCTTCGTCCTCGTGCCCAATTTCGCGCTGATGTCCTATGCGTCCGCTACCGAGCCCCTGCGCGCCGCCAACCTGATCGCGCAAACCAAACTCTTCTCCGTGAAGCCCCTGTCGTGCGACGGCTCGGACGTGGTCAGTTCCTCCGGCCTTGCCATTCCGTGTGGTGACCTCGCGGAAGAAGGCGCGCGTTGCCACACGATCTTCGTCGTGGCGGGCGGCAATCCTTCGGACTGGCGGTCGGCGTCCGCGATCTTTCCGACCCTGCGTCGTCTGGGGCGGCAGGGTGTGCGCATCGGCGGCATTTCGAGCGGTTCGTTCCTGCTTGCCGCCGCCGGCCTGCTTGACGGGCGCGATTTCACCATCCACTGGGAACATGCGCCGGCACTTGCCGAGGCCTTTCCTCACCTTGCTCCCCGCCAGGCGCGCTATGTGCTGGACGGCGATCGCATCACCTGCGGCGGTGGCGTGGCGCCGCTCGACATGATGCATGCGCTGATCTCCGAGCGCATGGGATCGGCCTTCGCGCGGCGGGTCAGCGACTGGTATCTGCACACCGCCATCGCCGAGCCCGGCGGCCCGCAGCGCGGCTCTTCGGTCGAGCGCTTCGGCACCCGCCATCCGGCGCTGGTCACCGTCCTCGAGACGATGGAGACGACGATCGAGCATCCCTTGAGCCGCAAGGACATGGCCCGTCTGGCAGGCATCAGCCCGCGCCATCTCGACCGGCTCTTTGCCGAGCAGATGGCACAGGGTTTCCTCGAGACCTATCGCGACGTCCGGCTTGCCCATGCCCGCAGGCTGCTGGAACAGAGCCCGCTCGCGATCTCCGAGGTCGCCTTTGCCACGGGTTTTTCGAGTGCGTCGCATTTTTCGCGGGCCTACAAACAGCGTTTTGGCATTCGACCGAAATCCGCTAGATCGTAGTTCGGAAGAAGCGGGCAGGGCATGGCCCCGCACGAGGAGCGAGGGACGGATGACGGCGGACAGCAACAAATCGGCGAAGACGGCAAAGGCGGTTCTGGCTCAGGATCCGCATGCTGTCCGCGAGCCGCGGGCCAACAATCTGGAGATGGCGATCGGGCACGAGGTTCGGACCTATCGCAAGAAACTCGGGTTGACGGTCGCCGATCTCGCCGCCGCCACCGGCATGTCAGTCGGGATGCTGTCGAAGATCGAGAACGGCAATATCTCGTCGTCGCTCAGCACACTCCAGGCGCTTTCCAAGGCGTTGAGCGTGCCGATCACTGCCTTTTTCCGTGGCTACGAGGAGCCGCGCAGCGCCAGTTTCGTCAAGGCGGGCGAAGGGGTCAACATCGAGCGGCGCGGGACGCGGGCCGGCCACCACTATAGCCTGCTCGGCCATATCGAGAACAACACCTCCGGTGTCGCGGTCGAGCCCTATCTCATCACCCTCAATGCGGAATCCGACATCTTTCCGACCTTCCAGCACGAGGGGATGGAGTTCCTCTATATGCTCGAAGGCGAGGTGGTCTATCGGCACGGCGAGAGCCTCTACCGGATGCAGCCGGGAGACAGCCTGTTCTTCGATGCCGATGCTCCGCATGGCCCCGAGCAGCTGGTGAAACTGCCGGCCCGCTACCTGTCGATCATCTCCTATTCACAACAATGAAAATTGCTTCGTAGGAAAAATTTATTCTTACAGATTGATTTCCGCTAGAGCTGCTGTTACCCCTGTCTCCATCGAGAAATGGAGATGGCAGCCATGTGCGGCATTGTTGGATTGTTCCTGAAGGACAAGAGTCTGGAGCCTCAGCTCGGAGCGCTGCTCTCGGACATGTTGATCACCATGACCGACCGCGGTCCGGATTCTGCGGGCATCGCCATCTACGGCGGCGCGGCGGCCGGCAAGGCCAAGGTGACGGTCCAGTCCGCGGATCCAGAAGGGGATTTCGCCGGCCTCGAAACCGCGCTGAAGCAGGCCGGCATTTCGGCCTCGGTCCAGGTCAAGAGCACGCATGCGGTGATCGAGATCGATGCCGCGAAGCTCGCCGGGATCCGCGACCTGCTCGCCGAGATCCGCCCGAACATCCGCGTCATGGGTTCGGGCGAAAGCGTCGAGATCTTCAAGGAGATCGGCCTGCCGAAGGACGTGGTCGCCCGTTTCGAGGTGCGCGCCATGGGCGGTAGCCACGGTATCGGTCACACCCGTATGGCAACCGAAAGCGCGGTCACGACGCTCGGCGCCCATCCGTTTTCCACCGGGTCCGACCAGTGCCTCGTGCACAACGGTTCGCTGTCCAACCACAACAACCTGCGCCGCGAGCTGATCCGCGAAGGCATGACCTTCGAGACGCAGAACGACTCTGAAGTCGCTGCCGCCTACCTCACGGCCGAAATGGCCAAGGGCAAGGATCTCGGACAGGCGCTCACCGGCGCGCTCGACGACCTCGACGGGTTCTTCACCTTCGTCGTCGGCACCAAGTCCGGTTTCGGCGTCGTGCGCGATCCGATCGCCTGCAAGCCTGCGGTCATGGCTGAAACCGACCAGTATGTCGCCTTCGGCTCCGAATATCGCGCGCTGGTCAACCTGCCGGGCATCGAGAATGCCCGGGTCTGGGAGCCCGAGCCCGCCACCGTCTATTTCTGGGATCACGAGAAGGTCGCCTGAGGCGTCCGTCCTTCACGAAGAAAGTCCGAACTCCATGCCCGTATTCGACCTCTCCCAAACCCCCCTCCGCGAGCTCAACAGCGCCCTCCACAATCTCGGCTCCGGCGCCAACGACACGGCCTTCGAGGTCGTCAATCCGCGCGGCAGCCATGCGGTTGCCGTCGGTATCGACAGCCCCGTGACCGTCGAAGTGCGCGGGTCCGTCGGTTATTACTGTGCCGGCATGAACGATGGCGGCATGATCACCGTTCATGGCTCGGCCGGCCCGGGGGTCGCCGAAAACATGATGTCCGGCACGGTCGTCATCGAAGGCGACGCCAGCCAGTATGCGGGCGCCACCGGACAGGGCGGTCTGCTCGTCATCAAGGGCAATGCGGCCTCACGCTGCGGCATCTCGATGAAGGGGATCGACATCGTGGTGCACGGTTCGATCGGCCACATGTCGGCTTTCATGGGACAGTCCGGCCATCTCGTCGTGCTCGGCGATGCGGGTGAAGCGCTCGGCGACAGTCTCTACGAAGCGAAGCTATTCGTACGCGGTTCGGTCAAGAGCCTCGGGGCCGACTGCATCCAGAAGGACATGCGGCCGGAACATCTCGAGAAGCTTGCCGAGCTTCTGGAAAAAGCCGGCGTCAAGGACGTCAAGCCCGAGGAGTTCAAGCGCTACGGCTCTGCCCGCAAGCTCTACAACTTCAACATCGACAACGCCGAAGCCTACTGAGCGGGGATCCCGAGATGAGCTACCACAACCCGAACACCCCGCCGCGCAAGTCTGCCACCTTCGACGACTATACGCTCGCCGAGATCCGGCGCGCAGCCGCCACCGGCATCTACGACATCCGCGGCGGTGGCACGAAGCGCAAGGTTCCGCATTTCGACGATCTCCTGTTCCTCGGTGCATCGATCTCGCGCTATCCACTCGAAGGCTATCGCGAGAAGTGCGACACCTCGGTCGTGCTCGGCACGCGCTTTGCCAAGAAACCGATCGAGCTGAAGATCCCGATCACCATTGCCGGCATGAGCTTCGGCGCGCTATCCGGCAATGCCAAGGAAGCGCTCGGCCGCGGCGCCACGCTTGCCGGCACGTCGACCACCACCGGCGACGGCGGCATGACGAACGAAGAGCGCGGCCATTCGGAGAAACTGGTCTACCAGTACCTGCCGTCGCGCTACGGCATGAACCCGAAGGATCTGCGGCGCGCCGATGCGATCGAGGTCGTGGTCGGCCAGGGCGCGAAGCCCGGCGGCGGCGGCATGCTGCTCGGCCAGAAGATCTCCGACCGCGTGGCGCAGATGCGCAACCTGCCGAAGGGCATCGACCAGCGTTCCGCCTGCCGCCATCCCGACTGGACCGGCCCGGACGACCTGGAAATCAAGATCCTAGAACTGCGCGAGATCACCGACTGGGAGAAGCCGATCTACGTGAAGGTCGGCGGGGCGCGCCCCTATTACGACACGGCGCTGGCCGTGAAGGCCGGCGCCGACGTCGTCGTGCTCGACGGCATGCAGGGCGGAACGGCGGCGACGCAGGACGTCTTCATCGAGAATGTCGGCATGCCGACGCTCGCCTGCATTCGCCCGGCCGTCCAGGCGCTTCAGGACCTCGGCATGCACCGCAAGGTGCAGCTCATCGTGTCCGGCGGTATCCGGTCCGGTGCCGACGTCGCCAAGGCACTGGCGCTGGGTGCGGACGTGGTGTCGATCGGCACCGCCGCGCTGGTCGCCATCGGCGACAATGATCCGCACTGGGAAGACGAGTACCGGAAGCTCGGCTCGACCGCCGGCGCGTATGATGACTGGCACGAGGGCAAGGACCCGGCCGGCATCACGACCCAGGATCCGGAGCTCGCCAAGCGCCTCGATCCGGAGCTCGCCGGCCGCCGCCTCGCCAACTACCTCAAGGTGATGACGCTCGAGGCGCAGACGATCGCGCGGGCCTGCGGCAAGAACAAGCTGCACAACCTGGAGCCGGAAGACCTCTGCGCGCTCACCATGGAAGCCGCGGCGATGGCCCAGGTGCCGCTTGCCGGCACCAGCTGGTACCCCGGCAAGGGAAGTTTCTAACACCGATGGCCGCCCCTCCCTCCCAGGGGGCGGCCATTTTTCTTCAACATGTGTCTCAATCCAAAAAATACAGGGGAACGACGTGACACAGGATCTTTTGCAATTCGCCGCCGAGCGCGGCATCAAATATTTTATGATCAGCTACACCGACCTCTTCGGCGCCCAGCGCGCCAAACTGGTGCCGGCTGAAGCGATCGCCGACATGCAGAAGGACGGAGCCGGCTTTGCCGGTTTCGCCACCTGGCTCGACCTGACGCCCGCCCATCCCGACCTCTTTGCCGTTCCGGACCCGTCCTCCGTCATCCAGCTCCCGTGGAAGAAGGATGTCGCGTGGGTCGCTGCCGATTGCGTCATGGATGACAAGCCGGTCGAGCAGGCCCCGCGCGTCGTGCTGAAGAAGCTGGTCGCGGAAGCCGCCGAAATGGGCCTTCGCGTCAAGACCGGCGTCGAACCGGAATTCTTCCTGATTTCCGCCGACGGCGAGAAGATCTCCGACGAGTTCGATAACGCCGAAAAGCCCTGTTACGACCAGCAGGCGCTGATGCGCCGCTACGACGTGATCGCCGAGATCTGCGACTACATGCTGGAGCTCGGCTGGAAGCCGTACCAGAACGACCATGAGGACGCGAACGGCCAGTTCGAGATGAACTGGGAATATGACGACGCGCTGAAGACCGCCGACAAGCATTCCTTCTTCAAGTTCATGGTGAAGTCGGTCGCCGAGAAGCACGGGCTTCGCGCCACCTTCATGCCGAAGCCGTTCAAGGGCCTGACCGGCAATGGTTGCCATGCCCACATCTCGGTCTGGGACATCGACGGCAAAACCAATGCCTTTGCCGACAAGGCGATGCCGTTCGGACTCTCGGCCAAGGGCAAGACTTTCCTCGGCGGCATCATGAAGCATGCCTCGGCTCTGGCCGCGGTCACCAACCCGACCGTCAATTCCTACAAGCGCATCAACGCTCCGCGGACGATCTCCGGCGCCACCTGGGCACCGAACACGGTGACCTGGACCGGCAACAACCGCACCCACATGGTGCGTGTTCCCGGCCCCGGCCGTTTCGAGCTGCGTCTGCCCGACGGTGCGGTGAACCCCTATCTCCTGCAGGCGATCATCATTGCCGCCGGCCTGAGTGGCCTGAAGACCAATGCTGATCCCGGTGTCCACTACGACATCGACATGTATCGCGACGGTCATCTGGTCAAGGACGCACCGAAGCTGCCGCTCAACCTGCTCGACGCGCTGCGCGCCTATGAGGAGGACGAGGGGCTGCAGGGTGCCCTCGGCACCGAATTTTCGGCCGCCTATCTCAAGCTCAAGCATGGCGAATGGAACACCTACTGCTCGCAGTTTACGGCCTGGGAACACCAGACCACGCTTGACATCTAACCACTTCCCCAGCCTCTCTCGAAGGCACTTTGGGTCCCGGAGCAATCCGGGACCTTCTTTCTCTTCCTAGACCCGAAGGAACATCTCCATGAAGTTCGTCTTGACCGTCGCCTGCCCGACCACGCGGGGCATCGTTGCCGCGATCTCCGGCTACCTCGCCGACGCAGGTTGCTACATGATCGACAGTTCCCAGTTCGACGATCTGGAAAGCGACAAGTTCTTCATGCGCGTCTCCTTCCTCTCCGAGGAGGGCAAGGATCTGGCGGTGCTCGCGGAGGGTTTCCGACCGATTGCCGAGCGCTTCGGCATGGAATTCGACATTCATGACGCCGATGCGCGGATGAAGGTGGTGTTGATGGTGTCCCGCTTCGGGCACTGCCTGAACGATATTCTCTACCGCTGGCGGATCGGCGCCCTGCCGATCGACATCGTCGCGGTGGTGTCGAACCACCTCGACTACCAGAAGGTCGTGGTGAACCACGACATTCCCTTCTTCCACGTTCCCGTCACCAAGCAGAACAAGCCCGAGGCGGAAGCCCGGCTCCTGCAGATCGTCCGGGACTCCGGCGCCGAGCTCGTCGTGCTGGCGCGTTACATGCAGGTCCTGTCGGACGCGCTCTGCCGCGAGATGTCGGGCCGGATCATCAATATCCACCACTCCTTCCTGCCGTCCTTCAAGGGGGCGAACCCCTACAAGCAGGCCTATGAGCGCGGTGTGAAGCTGATCGGCGCGACGGCGCACTACGTCACTGCCGATCTCGACGAAGGTCCGATCATCGAGCAGGACGTCGCCCGCATCACGCATGCCCAGTCGGCGGACGACTATGTCTCGATCGGCCGTGACGTCGAGGCCCAGGTGCTCTCCCGGGCGATCCACGCGCATATCCACCGCCGCACCTTCATCAACGGCAACCGCACCGTCGTTTTCCCGGCAAGTCCCGGATCCTACGCTTCCGAGCGCATGGGCTGAGGAAGCCTCGGACCGGCGCCAACCGGCAGGCTGGCAGCCTTTCGTTGTCGGCCTGTCAGACGACGGTCTCGCCGCCGTCGACCACGAGGATCTGGCCGGTCATGTAGGACGAGCGCGGCGATACGAGGAACAGGATGGATTCGGCGATCTCCTCGACGCTGGCCCAGCGGCCCATCGGCACCTTCTCGCGCACATAGGCCTCGATCTCACTCCGGCCGCCCATCTGTTCGATAAAGGGGGCGTTGAAGGGCGTGTCGACCCAGCCGGGGCAGAGCGCGTTGACCCGGATGCCGAAACGGGCATAGTCGCCGGCCATCTGGCGGGTCATGGCGATGACCGCGTGTTTTGTCGTCGTGTAGGCGATCATCTCGCGATCGTAGAGCACGCCGGAGGAGGATGCGGTGTTGAGGATCACGCCGTCGCCCTGCTTCTTCATGATCGGCATCACGAGGCGGGCCGCCATGAAATGGGCGCGCACGTTGAGGCTCCAGGACCGGTCGAAGCCCTCGACCTCGACCTGTTCGAGGTTGCCGGCAACCTGGGCTCCGGCGTGGTTGTGCAGGATGTCGATCCGCCCGTGGCGGGCCATTACGGCATTGATGCCGTCGGTGAGGGCCGTATCGTCGGTCACGTCCAGCGCGAGCGCTTCGGCCCTGCCACCGTTCGCCCGGATTTCGGATGCCGCCGTCTCGGCAGCTTCGCCGTTGCGGTCGACGACGACGACATGGGCGCCTTCGCGGGCGATGATGGCGGCGCCCGCCTGGCCGATGCCCGAGCCGGCGCCGGTGACGATGGCAATCCGGTCTTTCAGGATCATGGTTTACTCCCCGGCATGCGATTTTGTTTTCTTTTCCCGCATCAGCGTGCGGGCGATCAGGATCAGGAACAGCGAGGCAACCAGCACCAGCGTCGCGATCGCGTTGATTTCGGGCGTCACGCCGCGACGGATCGAGGCGAACACGTAGATCGGAAGGGTCGTCTTGGAACCGGCGACGAAGAAGGCGACGATGAAATCGTCGAAGGAGAAGGTAAAGGCGAGCAGGAAGCCAGCCAGGATGGACGGCATGATCTGCGGCAGGACGATCTCGCGAAAGGTGGTGAGCGGGGTGGCGTAGAGATCGCTGGACGCCTCGACGATATCGCGGCCGAGGCTTGCGATGCGCGCCTTGACGATCATCGTCACCAGCGCCAGCGAGAACAGGCCGTGCGCCGCGATGATCGAGCCATAGCCAAGACCGAGCTGCGGGGGCTTTTCGCCTGGCCAGATCGCGGCAAGGGCCGGGTTCATGAAGGAAAACACCTCGACAAGCGCGACGAGGGTCGCAATCCCGATGACCACGCCGGGCACCACGATCGCTGCCGCAAACAGCGCATCGAATATGGCCCGGCCGCGCGGCGAAAGCCGCTCCATGCCAAGCGCTGCCATGGTGCCGAAGACAGCGGCGAGGGCGGCGCTGGTGAAGGCGATCAGCAGGCTGTTTTCCAGCGCGGTGATCAGGAAGGTGTTCGACAGCGCCTTGCCGTACCACTGGGTCGAGAAGCCGGTGAACTCCGAAGCATTGCGTCCGGCGTTGAAGGAGAACAGCACGACCAGTGCGATCGGCGCATAGAGGAAGAGGTAGACGAAGGTGACAAGCGCGCGCATCAGACGAGATCCACCTGTTTGGAGCCGGAGATCTTCCATGCAATGCGCATGGCAACCGTCAGGACGATCACGACGACCACCACAAGCGTCACGGCGATTGCCGAGCCGAAGGGCCAGTTGCGCGACTGCAGGAAGAGATCGACCAGCGCGTTGCCGATGAAGAACACCTTGCCGCCGCCGAGCAGCTGCGGGATCAGATACTCGCCCAGCAGCAGGATCGTGACGAGGGCGACGCCGGTCATGACGCCCGGGAGCGAGAGCGGCAGGGTGATGCCGAAGAAAGTGGAAACCGGCTTCGCGCCGAGGTCGGCGGAGGCCTCGAGCAGCCTGCGGTCGAGCTTTTCGAGGCTCACATAGATGGGCATGATCATCAGCGGCAGGTAGCCGTAGACAATGCCGAGTAGGACGGCGCCGGGGGTGTTGAGCAGCCGGACGTCCTCGATGCCGATCATCGACAGGAGGTTCGGCAGCCCGCGCGATCCGAGGATGTACATCCAGGCATAGGTGCGCACCAGGAGGCTGGTCCAGAAGGGCACGACGACCAGCGACACCAGCACCAGCCGATACTGGGGATTGGCCTTGATGGCGAGATAGTAGGCGACCGGATAGGCGACGAGCAGGCAGAGGAAGGCGCCGAGCGGCGCGATCAGCATGGTGTTGCGGAAGGCTGCGGCGCGCGAGGCGAGATTGGCGAACTGGGCGAAGGTGAAGGCCGCCTGGTAGCCCCCCTCGGGCGCCCGCTCGCCGACCGAGAAAACCACGATCGCCATGAAGGGCAGGACGAGGAAGACAAGGAGCCACATCGCCGCAGGCGCAACCAGTGCGGCGGTGACCAGTCTCTTTCGTGTGTCCATGGTTAAGGCCATGCGGTGGTCCCGGTGTGTGTGATCGGCAGGTATCGAGCGAGGATTTGCCCCTCAACCCTGGCCCTCTCCCCGCTGGCGGGGAGAGGGGATCGAAAACGTTGCGGCAGATTTCCTTCTCCCCGCTTGCGGGGAGAAGGTGGCGGCAGCCGGATGAGGGGCTGTCGCTCAGATCAGAGGAGGGCCGTCAAGCCGCCTTGAAGCGGGCCATCAGTTCCGCACGGGCCGGATCGGTCAGCGTGACGGCGGCGCCGAATTCCAGCGGGGTGAGCGAGGCTTCGTCCGGATAGACGATCTTGTTCGACGTCACGTCCGACGGCAGCAGCGCGAGCACGCGGCTGTCGGTCGTCGGGGCGCCGTTGGCCAGGTGTTCCTTCACCGCGTTCTCCGGCGTCATCAGGAAGTCGAGCAGGGCGTAGCCGGCCGGCTTGTTGGCAGCGCTCTTCGGGATCGCGTAGAAGTCCGTCCAGATCTCGCCGCCATCGGAACCGAGGATGTAGGCGATCTCGGGCATGTCGCGGTTGAGCTGGGCGCCGTCATTGGTCCAGCACATGGTCATCCAGGCGTCGGTGCCACGCATGCCCGGCTGGTAGTCGCTGTTGATGCCGTAGAGATGCGGCTTGACCTTGATCAGCAGTTCCTCGGCCTTGGCGAGTTCCTCGGGCTTCACCGAATTGAACGAGTAGCCGAGCGAGACGAGCGCGCTGCCGATGGTGGTGAGCTGGTAGTCGTGCACCATGGCGCGGCCGTCGGCTTCCGTCATGGCCACTTCGAAGAAGTCCTTCCATGAGGTGATCTTCGACTTGATCTTCGAGGTGTTGACCGCCATGCCCGTCGTGCCCCAGTTCTTCGGCAGGGCGTAGGTTACGCCGTCGATGGCTCCTTCCGAGGTGAAGCGGGCCGACTGGCTGGCTTGCGAGAAGGCGGGCAGTTTCGACATGTCGAGCGGATCGATCAGGCCGAGCTTCACATAGGTCGAGATGGTGTAGTTGGTCGGGACGAACAGGTCCCAGCCGGTGCCACCGGCCTGCAGCTTGGCGAGCATCTCTTCGTTGGAGCCGAAGACATTGACCTCGACGGCGACTCCGGTCGCGGCAGTGAAGGCTTCGAAGGTCGCCGGGTCGTGATAGTTGGGCCACGTGGCGAGCGACATGGTCGTGCCCAGGTCACCGGCATAAGCGTTGGCGTTGAACGCGCCGGGCTGGCGGCCGAGTACCGCCGCGGCAAGCCCGAGGCCGGTGACGCCGAGGAAGTGACGACGGGAAACGGAACCGCGTTTCAGGCGCATCCATTCGTCGCTGAGCTGTTCGGCAGTGATCGGGGCATTTTCTCTGTACCACTTTGTCATGACGCTGTTCCCTTTTGTTGTCTTGACGGGGGCGGCCGTTCCTCAGGCCGGAAAAACATGCATTTTGCCGGGATCGAATTTGAGAACGACCCGTTCGCCCGGCTCGACGAGATCGCTTTCCTGCATGCTGCGATGGTCGGCCGTGACGAGGAAATCACCGAGGCCGTCGACCTTGATCTGGTATTCGGCGGTCGAGCCGAGGAAGATGCGGTGGGTTACCGTGCCGGCGATCTGGCCGTTGCCGCCGGATGGCTGGCGCACGAGTTCGATGGCCTCGGGACGCAGGGCGACGGTGACTGCCCCGGATGGCGAGGCCGCCTTTCCGACACGCGCGAGCGCCGTGCCGTCGGCGAGCCTCAGCGTCGTGCCGTCGGCTTCCAGCGTTGCCGATAGACGATTGGTCTTGCCGACGAAGTCAGCGACGAACAGATCTGCCGGATGGTCGTAGATTTCCTGGGGCCTCGCCATCTGGACGATACGCCCGGCATTCATCACGCAGACGAGGTCGCTCATCGAAAGCGCTTCCTCCTGGTCGTGCGTGACGAGGACGAATGTGATGCCGAGTTCACGCTGGAGGGTCTGCAGCTCGAATTGCATGGCGGTGCGCAGTTTCTTGTCGAGGGCTGCGAGCGGTTCATCGAGCAGAAGGACGGAGGGCTTGTTGACGATGGCGCGGGCGAGCGCGACGCGCTGCTGCTGGCCACCCGACATCTCATGGACGCGGCGTTTTTCGAAGCCGCCGAGGCGCACCATCTCGAGCGCTTCTTTCGCTCGGCGCGCGATCTCCGCGGCTTCAAGTTTCGGGCGCATCTGCCGGAGACCGTAGGCGACGTTCTGCTCGACGTTGAAGTGCGGGAACAGCGCGTAATGCTGGAACACCATGTTGACGGGGCGGCGATAGGGCGGCACGCCGTTCATCTCGCGGCCGTTGATCAGCACTGTGCCTTCGCTCGGCTGTTCGAAGCCGCCGATCATGCGCAGGCACGTGGTCTTGCCACCCCCTGACGGCCCGAGCAGGGCGACGAAGGCGCCCTTGGGCACTGCCAGATTGATGTCCGATACGGCCGTCACGCTGCCATAGCGTTTGGCGACCGAACGGAATTCGATGTCGTTCGTCGAAGGCGCTGTCACGTCATATTCCCCGCGGTCGTTTTTCTGAATGCCGGGCCGTCTCGCGATTGCCCGGCTCCACACCGTCTGGTTCAAACCTATTCAAGCCGGTCGTTTGCGGTATATACCCCGAGAGAGGTATTCCAAGCCGTTCCGCGATGTGGAGGGTGTATACCCCCGGGAGCGTATCGCGCGCTCTTCCGCACGTGGATGGGTGTCTGCATGGATCTCGAAGCCTTGTTCAACATCATGGGGCAACTCGTGGGGCAGGATGCTCCCGGCGAGCACGAAGCCGGGCCTGCCTTCCATGCCCTGATGAAGAGCCTGCTCCGCTTCGACTATATCGTCGTCTTCGCCTATCGCGGCCAGGAACGCCCGATCGATCTCTACAGCACCTTCACTCCTGAGGAACACGTGGTGTTCGTCAGCATGTACCAGGCCGGCCCCTATCTGCTCGATCCATTCTACAGTGCCGCGCAGGAACCGAAGCCCGGGGTATGGAGAATGCGCGAGCTTGCACCCGACCGCTTCTTCTCCAGCGAGTATTTCCGCAGCTACTATACCCAGACCGGGCTGGCGGAGGAGATCGGCTTCTTTGTGGCGCTGGAAAACGGCATCACGGTCGTGCTCTCGCTGATGCGCCGGGAACAGTCGGGGGTATTTTCGGCGGCCGAATTCGCCCTGCTCAAGAAAGCCGAGCCGGTCGTCGTGGCGCTTGTCCGCCACGCCTGGAACGATCTCGGGCGACGGTTCGACAATGCGATCGCCCGGCGCGGCAAGGGCGGGCGCAGGGCCGCCCATCCGGAGACTGAGCGGGTCTGGCGCGATCTCAACCTGACCGATCGCGAGGCGGCGATCGTGGAACTGGTGCTTCAGGGGCACTCGTCGGAGTCGATCGGGCTGAGGCTGGGTATCTCGACGGGGACGGTGAAGGTTCATCGCCGCAATGTCTACCGCAAGCTCGGCATTTCGTCCCAGACACAGCTCTTGTCGATCTATCTGAAGAGCCTCGGCTGAGTTTCAGTCGGTGAGGTGCCTGCGTAGTTTTGCAATCACGTCGCCGGCCTCGAGCGTCAGCATCTGGAAATCGGCGATCGCTGCAATTGCAGCGGATATTTCCTCCGGCATCCAGCCGGCCGCTTCCGCGGTCAGCATGAGTTCGCGCACCGCGGGTTCGAGTGCGCGCTGGCATTCCTCGAAACGATCCGCATGGAAACGGGAGACCTGTGGCGACGAAATGAGAGCCATCGGGGTAGCCTCTGACGGTTGGGCAAGACGGAATGGAAGGGAGCTACGCCAACAGAATTTACGCAACGCTCAGTGCAGCATCGGCGGTGGTCGGTCACCTGCCGCAAACCGGGCAGGATAGAAGGCAGGATCCGGGGCCGGTTCGAGGGCGTAGGCGACCCGCGCCAGCGCATCGCGCGCCTTCCCGGCGTAGAGTGCGTCGGTCGCGTCGTCACCCGGAACGTGGTTGCGACAGGCTTCGGCGAAAACACGGGCTGCCTCACGAACCTGCCTGTCGGCGAGCAGCGCGACGCCCCACTTGTAGCGGGCCTCGGTCTTGAGCGGCGCTCGGCGGCAGATATCGGAAAGCAGGTCGGCCGCTTCCCTGAAGCGATGCCGTGCAAGGTGTACGTCGGCGAGACGGAGCATCACCGCCACAGGGTCGCGGAGCCGTGGCAGGAGGGCGCGATAGCTCGCCTCTGCTTCAACCAGCCGGCCCTTTTCGAAGAGAATATTGGCCAGCCAGAATTCCGCGCCACGATGATCCGGCATCACGTCAAGGATCTGCCGGAACCCCGCTTCCGCGTCTGCCTTCTTGCCGGCATGGTAGAGGTCGATCGCCTTCTCGTAGACGAAGCGGACACTGCGGGGATTTAGCCTGTTGCCGAGGTTGAGCCCGCTTCTGGTCCGGAAAAGCGTGCAGCTGATCTGGCGGTCCTCGACGCCGAACATGTACTTGTAGGGCTCGTTGCCGCGGAGGAAATCGTAGGTCCGCAAGCCTTCTGCGATGGCCCTGCGGATGCTGTAACCATGCAGTACGAGGCCCGGCGACGGCGTTTTCCAGGTCTCGTCACGGCCAGTTATGTAGAAGAGCACGGCCTTTTTCTGTCGGTCGATGATGTTCGCCAGCGCTCCGAGCGGTCGTTCTCCATGCCAGAGGACCGGTACGTCGAGATTGCCGTCGGCGAAGCAGTCCTCCAGCATCTCGCGCGACGACCGGACCAGCTTTTCGGTCTTTTCCGCGCCCTTGACCGGTTTCCAGCGTGTTCGCCAGAAATCGAAGAGAATGTCGAGGTCACGCTCGATCGTGTCCTTCGTCGCCATCGTGATGCAATATTCGTCACCGCCTTCGACCGTGCGCAGGAAGCGCCGCAGCTTCTGCCGCGTCTGGCCGCTCATGTGCTGTTCGAGATAGGTGTCCCAGTCATCGGGGAGAGCGATCCTCGGGCAGATCGTGTTGTCGATGTTCTGCTCGTTGCGCGGAACTATGTTGCGGAACATCACATCCGGACCCTGCAAGCCACGGATCATGGCCTCGCGGCGTTCGGGCGGGCCGTTGATGTAATCGAACTTGATCTGCATCCAGTTCTGGCGTTTCAGATAGGTCGTGAAGCCGGCGATCGCCTGGCTCTCATGGTCCGGTCGGGCGATGAAGCCCGTGTAGTCGGCGGTGAAGTTGCCGGCCATGATGATTTCGTCAACGAATATGCCGTCCGCGTTCTGCCGGGTCTGGAGACGAAGAGGAAAAAAGGCGAGATAGCGCCCGTCAGGTCCACCGTCCCGCAGCGCGAGGATGAACCACCGCCGGCGATGGCCGAGATAGCGGTTCAGCCATATCCAGGACAGGAAATGCTGAGCATGCGGATCGGCCATGAAGACATCGTCCCAATGCGGGCGAACGGCCGCAAAGGCGTCTTGCGTCTCTATGACCTCTATCCGCATGATCTGCCCCCATTTCCCCGGCGTCTCGGCGCGGGTTCGAAAGATCCATGTTAGGTCGAAACCTCCGATACGAAACATGCTCCGTTCGGGCGAAAGCGCCTCGCGAAAATGGGTTAGGCGCCGAGTTCCGTGTCCTTCTAGATTTCGCTCTCCAGATGCGTGCTCGCATGGATGAAGCGCCACAGCGACTTGCTGATGTCGGTGATCTCCGCGATGGCGCGCTCCAGCTGCTGCATTTCCTTCGCATCCATCTGTTCGACCTTGCCGTAGCGGATCTCCTCGTCGGTCTCGACAAGCCGCATCAGTTGCGTGCTCGAGATGTCGCCGCGTTCATCGAAGGAGTAGATGCTGTGATTGTACTTGTTGCGGACTTTCGCTTCCTTCTTCAGCCGTGACATGTCGGCGAGGATCGCTGCCCGTTCGGTCGGATCGGTGGAGCGGCGTTTGGCCAGCCGCTCGACGAGATCGATGCGCGCCCGTGTCGTGTTGAGGGTCAGGAAGACGATGATCGCCGTTTCCTTGTCGACTGCCAGAAGGTGGGCAATGACGTAGATCAGCAGGCTTTCGGTGTTGGTCCAGACATAATTCAACCTGCCGACCCTGAGCAGGACGTCCGACATGTTTCCCATCTTCCGTACCTCCTAGCGGCGCCCGACCATCGTATCATTGCTCCTTGAAAGCGCGGGACATGCTGTCGCTGATCGGTTTGGACAGGTAGTCAAAGAAGGTCCTTTCCGATGTCTGGATCAACACGTCGGCCGGCATGCCGGGCACCGGATGAAAGCCGTGTACGCGGGTGATTTCCTGGTCCGAAAGCTCCACTCGGACGATGTAGACGTCCTTCGGAGCACTCATCGTGCCTTCATCGATCGAGTCCGCCGACACGTAAAAGACCTTGCCGCTCAGCACCGGCGTGGTTCGGCGGTTGAGCGAGGAGAGCCGGATGGCGGCGGTCTGGCCTTCGTGCAACTGGTCGATGGAGGTGCGCAGCACCTGGGCCTCGATGATCAGCGGTACCCCTGCGGGGAGTATCTCCATGATCGGTTTGCCGGTGGTGATGACGCCGCCCGAGGTGTGGTAGTAGGAACGGACCACCGTTCCGGTGA
Organism: Rhizobium terricola; assembly: GCF_012927355.1. Taxonomy (GTDB): domain Bacteria; phylum Pseudomonadota; class Alphaproteobacteria; order Rhizobiales; family Rhizobiaceae; genus Allorhizobium; species Allorhizobium terricola. The sequence goes on along the minus strand of NZ_JABBGK010000008.1, from coordinate 43,504 downwards.
CGGGTGAGCGGATGACGGTGCGTTCCAGGACGCCGGCCGCTTCGTTCATCTGCTCGCGTACGCTGTCCAGGTCGGATTCCGCTGTTTCCAGGGCATCAAGCGCGGCCTGCTTGCTGGAATTGATCGCGATGACTGCCTCCTGACGGTACTTGGCGATCTGTGCGTCGCTTTCGTTCATCTCGCCCTCAAGGCGCGCGATATCGCCCATCGCATCGGCGATGGCGCGTTCGATGGCCATGAGATCCGTCTTGCTGAGATAGCCGACCTTGACGAGCCGCGCCTTGGAATCCCGCTCCTCCGTCAGCAGGGCCATCTGCCGTTCGAAAGATTTCTTCTGGCCGCCGTAACCATTGAAACGGTATTCGAGCGACCGAATGTTCTTTTCGATAAGATTCAGCTGTTCGGACAGTTTGATCTGCTTGCTGCGAAAGATAACGTTCTGGCTCTGGATGATCGCGTTGACGTCCGGGTCGCTGGCCTGCTTCATGACGATCTCCGGGATCGTCAGATCCTTGTCGCCCTGGGCTTCCGCACGCAGTCGGGCGATCACCGCCTCAAGGCGAAGCCGCTTGAGATTCATTGCTCGCTCATTGGCCAATGCGGCCGTCGGATCGAGCTTGAGCAGGACGTCGCCTTCCTTCACCATCTCACCTTCATTGACCATCATCTCCTTGATGATGCCACCTTCCAGATGCTGGATGATCTTGTTGTTGCCGGTTGCGACGAAGCTTCCCTGGGCGATGATCGCGGAGGCGAGTGGTGCAGTGGCCGCCCAGAAGCCGAAGCCACCGAAGGTGCTGATCAGGACGGCAAGCCCGACGACCGTATGGGTACGTATCGACCGGGGAACGTCGTTGTACCATTCCGGCTGGCCCTGTTCGATCTTCGTTTGGAGCGCGCGTGTCATGGATTCACCTGTTATTGATCTGGCGCGGTTGGTCGTCGGGTCCGGGATTCTTGGCGAGCGCCTTGAGGACCTCTGCGCGTTCGCCGAACATCGCCACCGACCCGTCCTTCAGCACGAGGATCTTGTCGACAGCCTGGAGCAGGGCCGGTCGCTGGGTGATCGTCACCGTCGTGATGCCCTGCTTCTTGGCGTGCAGAAGAGCCCTCGCCAGCGCCGTTTCTCCCTGGGTGTCGAGGTTGGAATTCGGCTCATCGAGGACGACGAACTTGGGATTTCCGAAGAAGGCGCGCGCCAGCGCGATGCGCTGTTTCTGGCCGCCCGATAGAGGGGCGCCGTCGGCTGCCACGACCGTCTCGTAGCCCTGCGGGAAGGAGGCGATCAGTTCGTGCACATCGGCGAGCACGGCAGCCTCGAAGATCTGCCGGTCCTCGACGTCGTCACGCATCCGGCTGATGTTCGCCTTGATCGTGCCGGGGAAGAGCTGCACGTCCTGCGGCAGGTAACCGATGCTTTCGCCGAACTGGCGCTGGTCCCAGTTCCTCAAGTCCATCAGGTCGAGCCTGACATTGCCGGAGGTCGGCAGGATCGAACCGACCAGCATCTTGCCGAGCGTCGTTTTGCCCGAACCCGAGTTGCCGATGATCGCCAGAGACTCGCCCTTCTTCAGCGAGAAGGAGATGCCGTTCAGGATGACCTTCTTCTGCGGCGGCGGCACGAAAAGAATGCGCTCCACATCGAGGCGTCCTTCCGGGTTGGGAAGGCGCAGGCGGGGGAAGTTGAGCGGCGAGCTGACCAGCAGCTGCTTGATGCGGCCATAGGAGGCGGCCGACTTGTTGAACTGGTGCCATCCTTCGATGGCGCCCTCGATCGGTGCAAGCGCCCGGCCGGAAATGATCGAGGCGGCGATCACCATCCCACCCGTCAGGTGGCCAGAAAGCGACAGGTGCGCACCCCAGCCGAGCAGGGCGATCTGGGTCATCATGCGGCAGGCCTTGGAGAGGCCGGCAAACATGATGTTGCGGTCCTGGGCCGCGACATTTGCCTTGAGAGAACCCGCGGTCTCGTGGCCCCACATCCGCACGGCTTCCGGGATCATCGCCATGGCGTTGATGATCTGCGAATTGCGCGACATGGAATCGAGATGGAAGTTGGCGCGGCTCAGGTAACCGTTTGCCTCGGCAAAATGCCGCGCGGTGAAGCGCTGGTTGAGGAACGCGATGACGAACAGCACCGCACAGCAGGCCATGATGATCAGTCCCAGATGCGGATGCACCAGATAGACGACCAGCACGAAGAGCGGCATCAGGGGTGCGTCGAGGAAGGCGATCAGTGTGCCGGAGGTCAGGAAGGAGCGGAGCTGCTGCAGATCCTGCAGGGTTTGATAGTCCTTGCCGCTGCCGTGAAGCGACGCGCGGGCTGCGGCACTCAGGATCGGAGCGCCTAGCTGTACCTCAAGCTCGACCGCCGTGCGCATCAGGATGAAACGCCGGATGGAATCCAGGAAGGCCTGCAGGCCAACCGCACCGACGACGGCTATGGTCAGCATGATCAGGGTATCCATCGAGCGGCTTGTCAGCACGCGGTCGGATATCTGGAACAGGTAGAGAGGGATCGCCAGCAGCAGGATGTTGATGGCAATGGTGAATACCATGACGATCGCCATGTTGCGGCGGACCGCAGCTATGCCCTTCGCGAGGCTGGCCGCAAAATTGACTGGCCCGCTCCGCTTGTGGAAGCCGCTATGTCCGCCGCCACCACCACCGCCACCCCCATTGGAATCTTTCTCGTTTCCGTTCCCGCCTCCGTCGCTCGTCGGGCGGCGGTCGTTCTGCTTTATTGGCCCGCTATCGTTGTCGATGGTGCGGGCAAAGGGTCTGTCCGGTGCGGGGGCGGGTGGTTGGCGTTGCGGTGCCGGGCCTGGTGCCGGTCCCGGTGAATGCGCCGGACCTTCTACTCTCCGATTTGGCTGGGTAACCGGACGTTCGGTTCTTGCTTCGACGGGCCGTTCAGGCCGGACCGTTTCACGCGGCGGCTCCGGTCGCCTCGCCTCGATCGGTTGCCTCGCCTCGGCCGGTTGCTGCGGTGGTGACGTCCCCGGGGGCTGAACAGGTTCGCGAATGCGCAAAGGGCTGGCCGGCGCTACCTGCTCCGGGGCCGGGCGTGCCGGTCTCGGGACGATTGGCTTCGGTGCGGGCGGCGCCATCCTTGCGTCCGGCAGCGGGCTGGTCACGCGCGCCCTGCTGAGCGGCTCCACTTCAGTCCGGCTTCGCGACGCGCTTGCAGCATCCCGGATCGCTCTTGCCCAGGCTTCCAAGGCATCCATCCTTGGTTCTCTCGGTTCCTCGGCGATCGGCTGTCGTGCCGGCTGGGGCTGGCCGAGCGTCGAGAGTGGCCCGGGACCGGCGGCCCGCTTGATGTTTTCCACGGCCGTGTCGATCGCCGCCATGCATGCTTCGGTGAGCGCCGCGTCGTCCTTCCTCTCGGCGTCAGGGACACGCGTGCCCAGTTCCAGCCGGAGTGCCGCGCTTCCGATCAATCCGCTTTTTGCCACCTGGTTCATGGGCTGGTTCCTCCATCAACTCAGGCGATTACGGATTGCATGACGTCTGACGGGCAGGCGTTCGACCAGGACAAGTCGTGGCCCGCATTGATGACCGCATCATCCGTGTCATTGGTCGACGGATCATCGTCGAGAAATGCGATAACCTCGTTGGCCAGCTGGTGATTCACGGGCTGCGGCTGCGTCGCGTCGTCTTCGATGATGCCGCCCTGGATCAGGATCGCGTCGGAATAGACCTGGCCCGCGATATAGGTCGTGTCTCCAAAACTGTCATAGTCGATGATCTCAGCGATGTTCACGACCGCATTGCTGCCGGTGTCGATCGTCACCTGCGCATCCTCGTTATTGGCGAGGAGTTCGGCCGCCGCCTGGGTGACGTGGTCCGCATCGCCGAGAACGCTCACCTGCTTGATGTAGGTGACATCGTAGAGGTTGCCCGTGATGTAGAGAACATTCAGCCAATCGTAGCCGCTGAAGTTGACGTCGGTGGCGAGATCCTGCGGCATGTCCGGATTGCCGTCCTGAATACCCTGTACCGTCTGGTTCATGTAGTCCGGCATGGTTTCGAAACGGTCGTCGTCGCCGACATTCTGGATCGAAGCCTGGTTCCATAGAAGGTTGTTGCCCGTCTGGGTCACGATGCCTTCGGGGCAGCCGTCGGCTCCGATGATCCAGTCATTGTCGTAGAGCACCGCCAGTTGGCTGATGATGTTCATGTCGAGCATGTCGCCGCCGACGATGACCAGGTCATACTGCATGCTGATGCCGAGATAGGCGGTAATGTTCAGTGCCACATTGCCGCCAAGCAGGACCGAGGTTTCGCTGCCGGTCGTCGTGACGATCATCTGGTCGTTGTCGGTGATGAAATTGTACTGTTCGATCCATTGGACGAAGCAGACATCACCCTCGATGACACTGACGCGCCAGTCCGACGGGAAGGTCGGCTCACCTTCTGCGGGCGTCTCGGGCTCCGAACCGGGGTCGCCATAGGTGTCGCGCTCGAAAAGAGCGACGTTCATCGCGACGGTCGAGGATTGCTGTGGGCCGTCGCAGTCACCCCACTGCGCCGAAGGTGCGAGGCCGTTGGTGTCGTTGTCGCTATAGATGTAGGCTTGGGTGATCATGTCGACCTGGTGATAGTCGCCCATCACGCTCATTGTCGGAGCGATCACACCTGTGTTCGTTACGGCCGCTATGTTGGCGACGATATTGGCGCCGGCGCCGACGTCGAGGATGTTTTGGGGCCCGGCGGTCTGTTCGATCGAGGTCTCCGTGCCTTCTTCGTCAATATCTTCCGGAGGCTTGGCTATGCCGCGGTCGGGCAGCAGGTCCTCGAGAACAGGTGCCTCGTCGGTCAGTTCGCCGTCGACGTAAGTGCCGTCGATCCGATTTCCTGCGAGAACGAAATCGACGTCCGCATCGGTGCCGAACGCGGTTGTTTCATCGTTGAGCAGGCCTTCCTTGAACGCGTGAATATCATCCGCGATCTTGACGAGGTCTTCATAGACGTCGGTGCGATCGAGGGCGGCGAAGGAGGTGAAAACCGCAGCCTTGGTCGCATATTCGGCGAGCCGCTCCACGACGAAGCTAGTATCCAGCTTCGCATGCTCCTCGCCTGTCATGTTGAGATAGTCATCGTCCTGCAACAGGTTGAACTGGGACATGTGCGAGATGGTCGAGCCCGGTCCGGTATAAACCTCGAGTTCTTCTTCGACCGGTACGGATGCGCCCCAGCCGAAATGGGGGAACCGCGTCCCGGCGGACGCAATGTCGGACAAATCATCAACGATCTCTTGAAATGACGGTCCCGTGGGCGGCTCCGTCCCGATCTGACCCTCAAGCTCGAACGGCCCGCCCTTGTAGACAACGCCGGGACCGAAATCCTTGAGCAGCAGCTGAGAGGCAAAATCCGGATCCAGTGCCTCCAGATCCGGCAACGGTTCTGCCGCCTCGGTTGCCACTTCGCCCTGGGTGTAGCCGATGCGCATTCGCACTTCGTCGATGATCGCGTCAAAGTGGCCGATGAAGTGTGCGATGATTTCCGACGTCTTCTCGGTGTGCATGTCCGCCTCCCTGTCCGAGCGGACCGCGATGTCGCCCTGTTGAAACCAACCGGTGCATCGTCTTTTCCGCTCCTACAGCCTCAAACCATTGAACTGCACCGACCCTCTCGGCCGGTGCAGTTCTTCTTGCCTTGGGGGAGGCCTGGTCAGGTGCCCGTGGAATCCTCGCCGACGTCGGTGACATGCGAATTGCCGCCGATGACGCTGCTGTCGATCGTGTTGCTCAACAGGTTCGCGCCCTGGACGAATTCGAAGTGGAAGCCCGAATTGGCCAGGATCGCCGAGGCATCGGCCGTGCTTGCGCCCGCGACGTCGTCGCCGGACCGGAGGTCCCAACCCTTGCCATCGAGATCCATGCCCTCATCGCTGTTGGCACCCCCGCCGGTGGCATTGAGATGGTTCTGCGCGCCACCGTTCTCCATGCGGACTTCCCAGGCTGTGTCCTGGTCGGCCAGATGGTTCGCCTGAACCGCGCTGAACCCGGCGCTGTTTCCGGCTCCGTTGAGGGAGTTGTTGAGGATGTTGTCGACATCCAGGCTGAAGGAGAAGTCGTCCCCGATGTCGAAGGTGAGATCGCCGCCGGCAACGCCGAGGTTGGCGAAGTCGTGGACATCGTTGATCGTGCCGAAGTCGTCGTCGGACGAATTGAAGCTGTCGGTCGTCGTCACCGTCTTGATGTCGGTTTCCGTCTCGGTGATCGTCTTGATGTCGGTTTCGGTTTCGGTATTGGAGTAGGACTTGCTATCATAGCTCCAGTCGTTGTCCTGACTGTTGTCCTGACTCCAGTCGTTGTCGTTGTAGTTGAAGCTGTCGGACGTCGACACCGACTTCGTGTCGGTGTCCGTCACTGTCTTGATGTCGGTCTCGGTTTCCGTGTTCGAATAGGACTTGCTGTCGTAGCTCCAGTCATACTCGTTGTCGCGGTTGTTGCCGTTGTTGGCGTCAACGTCGACCTTCACGTCGGTGTCGATGTCGACATCCGTGCTTTGGTCCGTGTTGTCGCGATTGTCGCCATTGGCGAGGCCGCCGACATAGCCGGTTGAATCGTCCTCGATTTCCGTCGAGTTGATCGCGCTATTGGCAAAGCCGTCAGCGAGTGCGCCGACCGTGGTGATCTCGGTATCACCGTTCGGATCGTAGAATTGAGGCATTTCCATTCCTCCAAAAAAAAGCGGAGCAGCTTTCGAAATCCCTCTCATCTCAAATGGGATCTAACTCGCGCTTGCTCCGTACTGTTGAACATAGCAGATGCACTCCACACCCGTTCATCTGCTGCAACTGATGTAATTCGGGACGATCCTCCCTTAAGGATGCGTTTTCCCGTTCCGTCGGCGAGAGATCGCCCCGGTTTAGTTTCTTTTCTTCTTGTCTTGTTGATCGCGATTGTATTCTTTTTCTTACTCCGAAGGAGCCCGCGTCTTTCAGAGCGCATGTTCCCAATCGTGATGACGCCACTCAATACCAAAAAAAACGAGGTTTCCAGCCACGAATTGGGATTAGCACCAATGGCGGCGGGGTCTGTCGGCATCGGCGAGGGGCGATAGGGACGACGGCAAAGCCAAAGAAAAGGCTGATTAATACTTGTGGAGCGAGACTGCCTGGCCAGCACCGACGCGAGCTCGTTCGAGCGTGCGAAAACGGCACGGGTTAGTGTGTTTGGCCTAGAAAAACGACGTTTTCCGCGTCGAGATAACCCAAAATGGTCATTTCCATCTCACTTATTTCGAACTACGATCATTAACTAATGCTTAAAGAACGATGGCAGTGGGGGCCTGAGTTGGTTCTCCCGAGGGGTGATACTGTATCGAGTAGTCGAGAACCAAGGGGAGGCGTGAATGTTGATGGCGGAATCTCACATTAGCGAGCCTGCACGGCATTCGCAGGCCGGGATCCATGGAAATACGATACTTATGATCGCGGATCAGGATCTGTTGTCAGAGTGTCTCGCTGTAATTCTGTCCAACAAGTTTCCTGCGCACGAAGTCGTCGTCCGTCCCAGCCTGGCCGAGGTAACGGAAGAAGAATTGAACGATATCAAGCTCGTTCTTCTTTACCGTCTGCCCGTCGAGGAAATACAGGCTGTCGTTCAGCGTTTTCATCGCGGGAAGAATCGCGCGGCGATGGCGATGGTCGTCGAGGGGACCGAAAAGCTTGAAGGCTATTTCCGAAGACTTGCGGAGACCCGCATAATTGACGGGATTTTGCCGCTCAATCTGCGCCTTGACGTCTTTCTGGCGGCGACCGACTTGCTGGCCAAGGGGGGTGAACATTTCCCGTCGGCGCTTCTGCAGCGGTTGAGCAACGACCCGGCCGCCGACGAGTCGGACAGTCTGGGCAGCGAACTGGTTTCGGTGGCGCGGACAAGCAACCTGGCACTACCCTCCGGCGACATGGCGGCGCTCACGACGCGCGAGGTGCAGATCCTCGACCTTCTTTGCGAAGGGACGCAGAACAAGATCATCGCCGACAAGCTGCACCTTTCCGAAAATACGGTGAAGGTTCACATCCGGAATATCTACAAGAAGATGCATGTGCGGAACCGCACGGAGGCAGCTTCGCGCTTCTTCAACAATGATCGGGCGATGCAGGCTGGCAAGCGCCGTAACTGACCGCCGGATCCCAGTGGCGCATCCGCTTCTTACAGGTCCGATTTTCGGATCCTGACGTAGGCGCGTGTCAAGTCGAGATGGCCGGCTGAAGTGATACTAATTGCAATGGGTTAGGCGTCTAATCAATATTGTAGGTTTCGCTTATATAGGGTCGGCGGTATGATTGGTCTTCGCCGTTCGTCCCCACTATCTACCGAATGGCGTGACGGGGCCGACCGCACGATCCCCTGCAGCCAAAGGTGGTCGGCCCCACATCCCAGACTTCGAAGTGACCTCCAGGCCGCGCGGTGAGAACCGCGCGGCGCTTCGCGTGCATCCTGGTGTCAGCGGCTGCCGACCAGCATGCGGTAGCGGAACTGGTCGATGACGACGGCCAGGATGAGAAGCGCCCCCAGGAGCACCATCTGCATATAGGAGCCGATCTGCATGAGGTTCATGCCGTTCTGAACCAGCACGATGAAGAAGGCGCCGAGAACCACGCTTTCCACCCGTCCGATGCCGCCGCGGAGCGAGACGCCGGCGATCACGCAAGCGGCGATCGATTCCAGTGCGATCGTGCCGCCGAGATTGGTCTCGCCACTTTCGACACGGGCGGTGAGCAGCACACCGGCGACCGAGGCGAGAAGGGCGCAGATTATGTAGGCGAGGAAGAGCGTGCGCTTGGTGTTGATGCCGGACAGGTTGGCCGCCTTGATGTTGCCACCGATCGCATAGATGCGCGCGCCGGAGCGGGTGCGGTTCATCAGGATCCACATTCCAACGATGGCGACGACGGCGATCAGGACCGGCACGGGTACGCCGAGGATGCGGCCGAAGCCAAAGAAATCACCGAATTCGTAAGGGAGATTGCCGATCGGCACGCCGCCGGTCAGGTAGAGCGCGATGCCGGCACCGACCGATTGGGCGCCGAGCGTCATGATGAAGGGAGAGACACCGAACTGGGCAATGCCGAGGCCGTTCAGCGAGCCGATGGCCAGCGCGGCGAGGAAACCGGCGAGGATGCCGAGTAGGATGACGAGCCAGACCATGTCGGGGAACATGGCGGCGACATAGACCATGACCGAGGCGGAGACCACAGAGGTCAGCGCAATCGAGGTGCCGACGGCCAGATCGAAGCCGCCGGTGACCAGCACCAGCATCTGGCCGAGCGAGACGAGCACGAGATAGACCGACTGGCGCGCGACATTGGTGAGGTTGTCGAGGGTCAGGAATTGTTTCGAGGCGATCGTGAAGAGCACCAGCGCGGCGACGAGGAAGAAGGGCAGGACGCCGAGCTTGACGAAGACGGCCTTGAGAGCCGCGAGGGCGGAGAAGGAGGGCTTGGCGTCGGCGACCGACGCGGATTCGAGCTTGGTGTTCATGCCGATTGTCTTTCCTGATCGAAGAAGGCGCCGAGAACCGCCTGTTCCTGAATGGCTTCGCCCTCGAACTCCGCCGAGATCCGGCCGTTGCGGAAGACAATCAGGCGATGGGCGAGATGCATGGCCTCGGGGAGGTCGGAGGAGATCACCACGACGGCCTTGCCGGCCTCGGCGATCGCCTTGATGATGCGATAGAGGGCGGCACGGGTACCGACGTCGACGCCGACGGTCGGTTCGTCGAAGATGTAGATGTCGTAGTCCTCGCCGAAACTCTTGCCGAAGAGGATCTTTTGCTGGTTGCCGCCGGAGAGTTTTGAGGCGGTGCGCTCGAGGAAGGCTTCGCTCAGATCGACCTTGCCGCCGATCTCGCTGGTCAGCGCCTTGACGCCGCGTGGCGAGAGGAGGCCGAGGCCGGCATTGGTTTCGTGGCGGTTGAGGACGGACAGCGCGATGTTGGCGCGGGCCGTCGCGCCGAGCAGCAGGCCCTCCTCCTTGCGGTCGGAGGGCAGGAAGAAGACGCCGTCGCGCAAGAGGTCGCGGGTGGGCGAACCGGTCCGGTCATGGCCGTGAACGGTGACTGTTCCGGCCTCGACCGGCAGCAGCCCCATGACAGCGCGGAAGGTACGGGACTTGCCGGAGCCGACAAGCCCGGCGACGCCCAGCACTTCGCCACGGCGGACGTCGATGTCGACGCCGTCGACGCCCCAGGCCTTCAGGCCGCGGATGGTCAGCACCGGTTCGGCGACGGGATTGCGTTCGATATGCGGATAGATCTCGTCCATCTTGCGGCCGGTCATCATCTCGACCAGCACTGTTTCCGACAGGTTTTCCGCGCCGATCGTGCCGATCAGGCGGCCGTCGCGCAGCACGGTTATGCGGTTGGCGATCGCCTTGAACTCCTGGATACGGTGGGAGATGTAGACGATGCCGACGCCCCTGGCCTTGGCCTGGCCGATGAATTCGAACAGCTTTTCCGTCTCGCGCTCGGTTAGCGACGCCGTCGGTTCGTCGAGGATGAGGATGCGCGCTTCCTGGTGCAGCGCCTTGGCGATCTCGACCATCTGCTGTTCGGCACGCGACAGCGAGATGACCGGGCGGCGCACGTCGATGGCAAAGCCCAAGCCGGCAAACAGCGCCCCGGACTCCTCGACCATGCCGCGACGGTCGACCAGGCCCATCTTGCGAGGTTCCTGGCCGAGGAAGATGTTTTCCGCCACGGTCATGGTCGGGACCAGGGAAAATTCCTGGAACACGGCGCCGATGCCGGCTGCCCGTGCGTCTTTTACTGAAGAGAAGTGCTTTTCTTCGCCGTCGATGCGGATGCTCCCCTCGGTCGGCGCGGTGACGCCGGCGAGAATGGAGATCAATGTCGATTTTCCGGCGCCGTTCTCACCGAACAGAACGTGGACTTCCCCACGTTCGAGCGAGAAGTCGACGCCGTCCAGCGCGCGTACGCCCGGGTAGGATTTGGCGATGCCGGTCATTTCGACAAGAGGTGCAGTCAATGCCATCCGTATCGGTCCGTGAAGTCGTATCGCTTGAAAAATTGGGGGCGGTCCCGGCGCATTCGCGCGTCGGGACCTTGGGGTGTCAGTTGACCGAGAAGACCGGCTTGAAGCCGTCCGGCGGCAGGATGTTGGTCTGCGGCACGCTTTCGACGTTCGACGGGTCGACGACGAAGATCTTCGGGCCGACATGCTTGACGAGTTCCTTGCCTTCCAGAGCACGAACGGCCTGGTCGACGGCGATACGACCCTGAACGACCATGGAGTCGGCGGGAGCCGCGAGGATGAAGCCGCGCTTGATGCCTTCGTAGACGCCGGGCGTCATGTAGAAGGCGAGCAGGTCGACCTTGCCCTTGAGACCGCGTTCGCGGATGAGGCCCTGCGCCGCTTCGGCGGTGACGGCCGTGCCGGCGACATAGCGGACGTCAGGCTCGGCCTGCAGCACGTCCTCGACCAGCTTCAGCTGTGCTTCCTTGCCGGTGTCGCCGTACTTCGGCTCGAGCGCCTTGACGGCCGAACCCTTGATGGCTTCGAGGAAGCCCTTGTTGGCGGCTTCCACCCAGCCGGCGCCGGCCGGACCAGGGAACCAGCCGACCTTGACTTCTTCCGAGCCGGCCGGGTGCTTTTTGGCGAGATAGGCGCCGGTCTCAAAGCCCATCGTGTAGAAGGAGACTAGCGACTTCGCGGTCAGGTCCGGCGAGGACATGCCGTTGATGACGTCGATGACCGGGATGTTCTTCTTCTTGATTTCGCTGACGAGGTTGTTGAGGCCGTCAAACGAGATCGCGCCGATGACCACGGCCTGGGCGCCGCCGGCGACGCAGTCCTCGATCTGGCTGATCTGCTTGTTGAGTTCGGTATAGCCACCGGCTTCGACCAGGTTCAGCTTCACGCCGAGGTCCTTGGCCTGTTCGGCAACACCGTAGTCGACGCCGAGCCAGTAGGCGTCCTTCATGTGCGGGAAGGAGACGCAGATGTTCCACGGCTTCTCCGCTTTTTCGAGCGGCGAATAGTCGACGTCGACCGACTTGCCGTCGGCGGCGAAGGCGGGCTCGATCGCCTGGGCCGGGTAAGGGTACCAGGCATCGGCGGCGAGCACCGGGCTTGCCACCGCAAGCGCCAGCATGGAGCTTGCGAGCGTCGTTGCAATCTTGTGTTTCATGGTCGTTCCCCTGTTTTGAGTTGGCAATCTAGGTTTCAGAAAAGCGCGCGGATCTTGTCGATCTGCGTTGCCCGGTCCTTCCGGGCGGTCAGGGCGGTTTCCATGTCCACCTTGACGAAGCGGGTCGGCGTGTGCGGCTGCAATTGGCCGATCAGGTCCATGTCGGCCGAGATCACCGTTCCGAGCATGAAGTAGCCGCCACCGGAAACCGCATCGCGATGCAGGATGATCGGTTCCGTGCCGCCCGGCACCTGGATGGAGCCATAGGGGTAGCAGGCATCGACGATGTTGGACGGATCCGAACCCGCGCCGAAGGGCGGGGTGCGTTCGACGAAGTCGAGCTTGCGTCCACCGCGGAAACGGTAGCCCATGCGGTCTGCTTCCGGGGCCACCTTCCAGGTGTCCTCGAAGAAGTTCCGTCCGGCTTCCTCGGTGATGCGGTGCCAGTAGAGCCCCGGCAGGACGCGCAGTTCGGCCGGCATGCCCGGCTTGCGGCGCAAGGCTTCCGGGATCGACTTGCCTTCTTCCGCCTTGCCGGCCGTTCCGACCGGCAGTTCGTCACCGGCGGCGATCGGGCGGCCCTTGAAGCCGCCGAGAGCGCCGATCGCATAGGTGGAGCGAGAGCCGAGAGCGAGCGGCACGTCGATGCCACCGGAGACGGCGATATAGATGCGGGCGCCGGTCTTCAGGAAGTCGAAGGTCAGAACCTGGCCGGCCTTGACCTTGAAGGCGGTCCAGCCGGGCTTTTCCTCGCCGTCGACCTTGATGGGCATGTCGGCGCCGGTCACTGCGACCATGGCGTCCTCGGTGAATTCCAGCTTCGGCCCGATGAACACCGCTTCGAGGCCGGCAGCACCCTCGTCATTGCCGACGAGCAGGTTGGCAGCCTTCAGTGCCAGGCGATCCATGGCGCCGCCGAGCGGGATGCCGAGATGGAAATAGCCGGGACGGCCGAGATCCTGGACGGAGGTCGCAAGACCGGGATGTTGAACCTTAATGGCCATGGAGAACGCCCTCCAGCTTCGCGTTGTAGCCGTCGATGTCTTTCTGGAATTCGTTGAGGTCGAACTTCACCTCACGGATCGGGGGGACGAATTGTCCCTTGTCGACCGCCTCGACCGCTGCGTCATAGCCGTCGCGATCGACCGGCTTGAATTTGACGATGTCGCCCGGACGGAAGAACACCATGAAGTCCTTGAGGTAGGAGGTGGTCTGGGTCGGGTCGTAGATCGGCATCGGCGTGATGCCGAACATCTGGTAGCCGCCGGCGCCGCGCACCGAATAGATGCAGCCGAAGCAGCCGCCATGACCGACGGTGAGGCGCGGGGTGTCGGTGCGCGGGCGCAGGTATTTCGGCACCTGGATCTGCCGCTGACGCTCGACCATCTGGTACATGAAGGGCAGGCCGGAGACGAAGCCGACCATCGAGACGAACCAGGGCGAGCCGGCATGGGCGGTAATGAAGTCGTCGACCGAGCCGTAGTCGTTGATGCGAGCGGCGTAGTCGAGGTCCGTGCCGGTCGGGTCCTGATGGCGCTCGCGGAAACGCATCAGCGTCTCGTGCGTCCAGGGGTCATTGTAGAAGACCGGGATTTCGACGATGCGGGTGGTGATGACCGGTTCGGACTTCGCCGCCGCGACCTCGATTGCCTGTACTTCCTTCAGGATGTCGTTCGGATGGATGACATCGGGGTCGAACTTGATCTGGAAGGAGGCGTTGGCCGGGCAGATCTCGGTCACGCCCTTGATCTTCGCTTCCTTGATGCCGGAGGTCATCGACAGCGAGTTGAAGAAGGCCTCGAGCGACATTTCCTCCGAGCATTCGACAAAGAGGTGCTCGTCACCCCCGAATGTATAGCGCATGGGCATCAGGCAACCTCCTTGGATGCGACAAAGGCCTTGAAGTCCGTTTCCAGCCAGGGTTCGAGGAACCGCGTGTGAACGTCGCCCGATGCGACCGACGGGTCGGCGGCAAGCGCCTGGTGGAGCGGAATTGTGGTGGCGAGGCCGCGGATCTCGAGATTGTCGAGGGCGTCGGCGAGCCGGGCGATGCAAGCGTCGCGGGTTTCTCCCCAGACGATCAGCTTGCCGAGCAGCGAGTCGTAGAAGGGCGGAACCGTGTAGCCTTCGTAAAGCATCGTGTCGAAGCGTACGCCGTCGCCTTCAGGAACACCGAGCGCCTCGATGGTGCCCGGGCCCGGCAGGAAGCCACGGGCCGGGTCTTCGGCATTGATACGGCATTCGATGGCATGGCCCGCGACCCGGATGTCGTCCTGGCGGACCGAGAGCCTGTCACCGCCGGCGACCTTGATCATCTCCTGCACCAGATCGATGCCGGTGATCATCTCTGTGACCGGATGTTCGACCTGGATGCGGGTATTCACCTCGATGAAGTAGAATTCGCCGGTCGTCTCGTCATAGAGATATTCGACGGTGCCGGCGCCGCGGTAGTTGACCTCGCGGGCAAGGGCGACCGCGCTGGCGCAGAGTTCCTGGCGCACGTCGTCCGGCAGGCGGAAGGAGGGAGCCTCTTCCCAGACCTTCTGGCGGCGGCGCTGCAGCGAGCACTCGCGTTCGAAGCAGTGCACGGCATCCTCGCCGTCACCGAGGATCTGCACCTCGACGTGGCGGGCGCGGGTGATCACCTTTTCGACGTAGAGGCCGCCGTCGCCGAAGGCGGCGAGCGCCTCGGCCGAGGCCTGCGGGAAATGGCGCTCGAAATCGTCCATGGTCTCGGCGATGCGGATGCCGCGGCCACCGCCGCCGGCAGCGGCCTTGATCATCACCGGAAAACCGATTGTCTCTACGATCGTGCGGGCCGTGGCCAGGTCGTCGATGCGCCCCTCGGAACCCGGCACGGTCGGAACGCCGGCGCGCTTGGCGACCTTGCGGGCCTCGACCTTGTCGCCGAGCAGGCTGATCGCGCCTGCCTTCGGGCCGACGAAGATCAGGCCGGCATCTTCCACGGCCTGGGCGAAGGCGGCGTTTTCGGAGAGGAAGCCATAGCCCGGATGGACGGCATCGACACCGGTCTCCTTCGCCGCCTTCAGGACGGCTTCGATATTGAGGTAGGACTTGGCCGCTGACGGCGGCCCGATCTCGACCGACTGGTCGGCGAGCTTGACCGCGAGCATGTCGCGGTCGGCGGCCGAATGGACCTGGACGGTCCGGATGCCGAGCGCCTGGGCGGCGCGGATGATCCTCACCGCGATCTCGCCCCGATTGGCAATGAGGATCGAACGGATGGTCATGCCTCCACCTCGGCGACGGCCTGGCCAGCCATGATCGGCTCGTTGTCGTCGGCGACGAAGGTGATCTTGCCGGCAGTGTCGGCGTGAACCTCGTGGAAGGTCTTCATCACTTCGATCAGGCCAATGACGTCGCCGACCGCAACCTGGTCACCGTCGGCCTTGTAGGCCGCGGCGTCCGGCGACGGCTTGCGGTAAAAGGTGCCGGGCAGGGGCGATCTGATCTCGAGCTTGCTCATGGTAGTCTCCGGTTATCTGACGATTTCTGAAATGGGGGCGATGCGGATGCCTTCGGCGATCAGCGCTTCCCGCATGTTGCGCACGATGTCGAGCGCACCCAGCGTGTCGGAATGGAAGCAGATGGATTCGAAGGGCACCTCGATGTCCTTGCCGGTGACCGTCGTGACGAGGCCTTCGGTGCAGGCGCGGACCACCTTGCGGGCGATCGCCATCGGATCGGGGCGCCCGACGTCGCGGGTGAAGACGATCGAGCCGCTCTCGTCGTAGTCGCGGTCGGCATAGAATTCCCGTACCACCGGCTGGCCGACTTCGAGGGCGGCTACTTCGGTCGCCGAGCCCGCCATGCAGAAGACATAGGCGTTCGGCGCGACGGTGCGCATGTAGTGGACGAAGAGCTGGGCGAATTCCGGATTGACGGCCATCTCCATGTAGAGCGCGCCGTGCGGCTTGACGTGCTGCAGGGTGGCGCCGTGGCGGCGGGCGAATTCGCGGATCGCGCCGACCTGATAGACGATGTCGTTGACCAGTTCGCGGGCCGTGCCGTTGATCTTGCGGCGGCCGAAACCCTGAAGGTCGTTATAGCCCGGATGGGCACCGATGCCGACGCCGTGCTCGACGGCGACGCGGACGGTATTGTCCATCAGGTTCGGATCGCCGGCATGGAAGCCGGCCGCGATGTTTGCGGAACTGATTAGTCCCATCAGGGCGCTGTCTTCGGTGTCGCCGACACGCCAGCGGCCAAAGGCCTCGCCCAGATCACAATTGATGTCTACGACCTCGAGTGCCACTTTTCTTCCCTGTCTTGCCTGCATTTTGTGCAACGCAGCGAGATGCCTGCGTATTTGTCAGAAAACCGTAGGAAGAAAAATTTCATTTGAAAAATTCTATTTTCAGAAGCTCGTTATCTGATATTTGTATGGACGTGGGTTGTAGGCTCTCCGAGTGGAATCCATGAAAATCAGGCGTTTTCTTTCCGTGTTGACGGGAATCTCGGCCGGTTCTGCAATCCATACGATTTGCGATCTGATTTTCAGATGTCGAATATTTCAGATTCAGATTGGCGGATGGCATGTCGCTCAGCCTTAGACAAATCCGATATTTCATCGCAACCGCGGAGGCGGGACAGGTATCCCAGGCTGCGGTGAACCTCTCGATTTCGCAGTCGGCCGTCACCACGGCGATCAAGGACCTCGAGGAGACCGTCGGGGCTGGTCTCTTCGAGCGCACGCCACACGGCATGGAGCTGACGGCGGCGGGCCGCCGTTTCTTGTCCCAGGCCTATGAAATCCTGCAGAAGGTCGAAGAGGCAACGCAGCTCAACCTGGTGACCCGCGAGGTGAAGGGCACGCTCAGCATCGCGACGACCTATACCGTCATCGGCTACTTCCTGCCGTTTCATATCGAACGCATGAAGCGCCAGTTTCCCGGGATCGACATTCAGCTTTTCGAGCTCAACCGAGAATCCGTCGAGGAGGGGCTGCTGACCAACCGCTACGACATCGCGGTGATGTTGACCTCGAACATCCTGAACCCGGAACTGACCACCGAGAAGCTCCTGAGCTCGCAGCGGCGTCTGTGGGTGCCGGCGCGCCATCGGCTGCTGAGCGAGGACGGTGTCGGGCTCAAGGAGGTGTCGGAGGAGAACTACATCATGCTGACGGTGGACGAGGCGTCGCACAGCTCGCTGAAATACTGGAGCCAGACCGCCTATCTACCGCGCATCACCCTTCGCACCTCCTCGGTCGAGGCGGTGCGTTCGCTGGTGGCGAATGGGCAAGGTGTGGCGATCCTGTCGGACATGGTTCACCGCCCCTGGTCGCTCGAAGGGCGGCGCATCGAGACGATCGCGCTGACCGATCCGATCCCGTCGATGGATGTCGGCCTCGCCTGGCGGCGCAACGGGGAGTTCAGCCCCGCGATGGAGGCCGTCCGCTCCTATTTCCGCCGCTCGTTCAACATTCCCGAATAGTTCCGCCGGCAGGATACGCGGCGGAACGAAGGCGGCCGACGGGGCCGCCTTTCGGGTGGAACTATGCGCTCAGGCGCCGCCCCGGCGTCAGGTTGGAGACGGTTCGGACGATGGTGTCGGTGTCGATGCCGAAATGCCGGTAGAGGTCGGTGATCGTGCCCGTCTGGCCGAAATGCTCGACGCCCAGCGGCACGGTCTTGTGGCCGTGGACGGAGCCGAGCCAGGCAAGGCTCGCCGGATGGCCATCGGTGACTGTGACGAGGGTGCAGTGGGCCGGAAGGCCGGCGAGCAGGCTCTCGACATGGCCGCGGGCATTGACGACGCCGCGGCGTCTCGCGCGCTGGGCCGCCGTCCAGCCGGCGTTCAGGCGGTCGGCCGAGGTGATCGCCAGGACGCCGATGTCGCGGCGATCCTCGCCGATCATGCCGGCCGCCCTGATGACCTCTGGCGCCACGCATCCCTGATAGGCCAGCACCACGGTGGCGTTGGGGCCGGGCTTCTTCAACCAGTAGGCGCCGTCGATGACGCCCTGACGGAAGGCCTCGTCCTCGCGCCGGAGCGGCTGTTCGAGCGGCCGGGTGGAGAGGCGCAGGTAGACAGAGCCGCCGGTTTCGTCGCGCAGCCAGGTCCGCTCGTCCGGGTCTCCCTCACCGTCGCGCTGCATGTAGTCGAAGGACCAGTCCATGATGACGGACAGTTCATCGAGGAAGGCGGGCTCGAAGCTTGCCAGGCCATCCTGGCTGATGCCGATCAGCGGCGTGCCGATCGACTGGTGGGCGCCGCCTTCAGGGGCGAGCGTCACGCCCGACGGGGTGCCGACGATCATGAAGCGCGCATCCTGGTAGCAGGCATAGTTCAAGGCATCGAGGCCTCGGGCGATGAAGGGATCGTAGACCGTGCCGATCGGCAGGATGCGTTCGCCGAACAGCGAATGCGACAGGCCGGCTGCGCCGAGCAGCAGGAAGAGGTTCATCTCGGCAATGCCGAGCTCGATGTGCTGGCCGTCCGGCGAAAACGCCCATTTCTGCGCGGAGGGCACCCGCTCGTCGCGGAAGGTGTCCTTCTGGTGGTCGGAGGCGAAGAGGCCGCGGCGATTGACCCACGGACCGAGATTGGTCGAGACGGTGACGTCGGGGGCAGTCGTTATGATGTGGTCGGCAAGGCTGCCGCCCTGCTGTGCAAGGGCATCGAGGATCTTGCCGAAGCCGGCCTGGGTCGACAGTTCGCGATCGTCGAGCAGGACCGGGCCGGGCGAGGCGACCTTGTCGGCGCTGAGGCGCCGCGTCCCCTTGCTGAAGAAGGGAACCTGCTTAAGGAACGCGTCGAGGCCGTCGGGGTTTCGGACTGCTGCGAAGCGTTCCCATTCGCGGCCTTCCTCGACCCCCATCGTCTGCTGGAACTCGGCCAGCTGCGCTTTGGTCATCAGTCCGGCATGATTGTCCTTGTGGCCGGCAAGCGGCGTGCCCCAGCCCTTGATCGTATAGGCCAGGAAGACCGTCGGGCGGTCGTGGTCGATGCTGTCGAAGGCATCGGTCAGCGAGCGCAGGCAGTGGCCGCCGAGATTGCTCATCAGCTCGGCGAGCTCCGCATCGTTGCGCCGATCGATCAGGGCCGTCACATTGCCCTGGTCGCCGATCTCGTCGGTGAGGCGCTTGCGCCAGGCGGCACCGCCCTGGAATGTCAGGGCCGAGTAGAGCTGGTTGGGGCAGTTGTCGATCCAGCGGCGCAGGGCCTCGCCGCCGGGTTCGGAGAAAGCAGCCTGCTGAAGCGTGCCGTATTTCAGCACGCGGACATCCCAGCCGAAGGCCCGGAAGACCGCCTCGATCCGCTGCCAGAGGCCCTCGCGCACGACGCCGTCGAGGCTCTGGCGATTGTAGTCGATGATCCACCAGGTGTTGCGGATGTCGTGCTTCCAGCCTTCCTGGAGGCACTCGTAGATGTTGCCCTCGTCGAGTTCGGCGTCACCGACGAGCGCGATCATGCGCCCCTTGGCGCGGTCGGCTGCCCAGGGCTTGGCGCGAATGTAGTCCTGCATGATGGAGGCAAAGGCGGTGATGGCGACGCCGAGCCCCACCGAGCCGGTCGAGAAGTCGACATCGTCGATGTCCTTGGTGCGGCTCGGATAGGACTGGGCGCCGCCGAAGCCGCGGAAGTTCTCGAGCTTCTCGCGGGTCTGGTTGCCCATGATGTACTGGATGGCGTGAAAGACCGGCGAGGCGTGCGGCTTGACGGCGACCCGGTCCTCCGGGCGCAGCGCATGGAAATAGAGGGCCGTCATGATCGACACCATCGAGGCGGAGGAGGCCTGGTGTCCGCCGACCTTCACCTCGTCCTTGTCGCGCAGATGGTTGGCATTGTGGATCATCCAGCTCGCCAGCCAATGGGCCTGGCGTTCGAGATCCTTCAATCGGCTCATCTTTTCCATGACTGCTCCTCCCTCAAGATGCCGTGGCGCTGGTCAGTCGACCCGGTTTCCCTCGCTGTCGAAGACGTGAAGATGCTTCTGCGGAAACTCCACATGCACCTTGGGGCCGGATTGCAGCACTTCGCGGTCGAGCGTGAAGACCTTGAAGGGCAGGCCATGCAGCGACAGATGCATGATGATGCCGAAGCCGGTCGGTTCGATCAACTCGACATTTGCCTCCATGCCGGAGGTCTTGCCTATCGTGACATGTTCCGGCCGAACGCCGAGTGTGACGGTTGAGCCGGACCTGAGCGCGGATTTCCTGTCGATAGCCACGGCGGTGCCGTCCGCCAGGACCACCGTTGCGGCTTCGCCTACGGTCTCGTAGCGGCCTTCGAGGAAGTTCATGCCCGGCGAGCCGATGAAGCCGGCGACGAAGAGGTTGGCCGGCCGGTCGTAGAGATCGAGCGGCGTGCCGACCTGCTGGACGACCCCGCCATGCATGGCTACGATGCGGTCGGCGAGCGTCATCGCCTCGATCTGGTCGTGGGTGACGTAGATCGAGGTGGCACCCAGCTCACCATGCAGTTTCTTGATCTCGGCGCGCATCTGCTCGCGCAGGCGGGCGTCGAGGTTGGAGAGCGGTTCGTCGAACAGGAAGGCCTTAGGCTGGCGGACGATGGCGCGGCCCATGGCGACGCGCTGGCGCTGGCCGCCGGACAGCGCCTTCGGGCGGCGTTCCAGCAACGGATCGAGGCCGAGCTTGCCGGCTGCTGCGGAAACCACGCTCGCGATTTTCTCCTTCGCCGTTTTGCGCAGGCGCAGGCTGTAGCTCATGTTGTCCGCGACGCTCATGTGCGGATAGAGCGCGTAGGATTGGAACACCATGGCGATGTCGCGGTCCTTGGGCGCCAGTTCGTTGACGCGCCTGCCCGCGATGCGGATCTCGCCGGAGGTCACCTCCTCGAGGCCGGCGATCATGCGGAGCAGCGTGGACTTGCCGCAGCCTGAGGGGCCGACCAGCACGATGAATTCGCCGTCGCGGATGGTGAGGTCGACGCCGTGCAGGACGGGGAAATGTCCGTAGCTCTTGCGGATGGCGGAGATGTCGATGGAAGCCATGGAATGAGACCTTTCAGCCTTTGACCGCGCCGGCCGTCAGGCCCTGCACGAGATAGCGCTGGATGAGGAGGAAGAAGAGGCAGGCCGGAATGAGGGCCAGAACGCCCGCCGCCATCATCTGCCCGAAGTCGACGGAGAATTTGGAGACGAAGGACAGGAGGCCGACCGGGAAGGTCGCCGCGTCGTTGCCGGAGATCAGCATCAGCGCGAAGAGCAGTTCGCTCCAGGCGGCGGTGAAGACGAAGCCGAGCGTCGCGGCAATGCCGGGCAAAGTGAGCGGCAGGATGATCTGCCGGAAGGCCACGAACTGGGTTGCGCCGTCGATCATCGCAGCCTCTTCCAAGTCCTTCGGGATGCCGTCGAAGAAGGACTGCATCAGGAAGGTGGCAAAGGGCACGTTGAAGGCCGTGTAGACGACCACCAGGCCGGTCAGGCTGTTGGTCAGGCCGAGCGGCGAGAGCATCTTGAAGATCGGCGCGACCAGCATGACGAGCGGGAACATCTGGGTGAGCAGCATCAGCCCGACGATCCAGTACTTGGCACGGAACGAGAAGCGGGAGAGGGCATAACCCGACAGCGAAGCGAGCGCGGTGACGACCAGCGCCGTCGAGCCGGCGACGATCAGGCTGTTCATGAAGAAGGTCGGAAAGGCGCTGTGGGCGATGACGAATTCGAAGTGCTCGAAGGTCGTGCGTGACGGCCAGAGGCGCACGCCCTCGCTGTACAGCAGTTCGTTCGGCGTCACCGACACCTTCAGCAGCCAGAAGAGCGGGAAGAGGGCCACGACGATATAGGCGAGGATCGCCAGGCGGTGGGCGCCGGTGAGCAGGATCTTGGTCGGCCTCATGGTCTCAATCCTTGTTCAGCAGCGACTGGCGCAGGAAGACGATCAGCATGGAATAGGCGAGCAGCAGGACGAGCAGGACCAGCGCGATCGCCGAGGCATAGCCGAAGTCCAGCCGCTTGAAGGCCTGGGTGAAGATGTAGGATGCGACGATCTGGGTCCGGTCGGCCGGGCCGCCATTGGTCATCACGATGATCAGGTCGGCAAAGTTCGAGATCCAGACGGTCCTGAGCAGCACGGTGATCGCAATGGTCGGCGCGAGGAAGGGCAGGGTGATCGACATGAACCGCTGCACCGGGCCCGCGCCGTCGATGGATGCCGCCTCGTAGAGGTCGCGCGGGATTGCCTGAAGCGCGGCGAGCAGGGTGATGGCGAAGAAGGGGATGCCCCACCAGACGTTGGCGACGATCGGCCCCCACATGGCGAGGTCGGGGTCGGCGAGAATGTTGTTTGGCGCGTCGAGGATGCCGAGTGCGTGAAGCCAGTGCGGCAGGGGACCGATCACCGGATTGAAGAGCCAGGCCCAGTTGAGGCCTGCAAGAAAGCTCGGGACCGCCCAGGGAAGGAAGACGAGGGCCTGCGCAAGCCCGCGGCCGCGGAACGGCTTGTCGAGCAGCAGCGCGAGGATGAGGCCGAAGACGAACTGCAGGAAGACCGATGCGCCGGTCCACCAGAGCGTGTTCTTCAGCGCCCGGAAGAAATCGTCGTCCCGTCCGAGCGCCCGGAAATGGTCGAGACCGATAAAACCGCCGGAAAACGGATTGAGCAACTGGATGTCGCGAAATGCGTAGGACACGCCGAGTACCAGCGGCACCAGCATCACGGCAATGATCAGGAACAGCGCGGGGGCGCTGTAGAGATAGGGTTCCGACGCATCCGCGAGCCGCTTTACGAGCGGGCGTCTGTCATCGGGTCGTGCGGGCGAATTCATCGGCTCGATTCCGTTCAGGCAGTCAGACATGAAGGGGTCCGGGCGGACTTGTCCGCCCGGACGGGTCGCCTTACTTGGCGAGGTGCTTCTGCTGCGCCTTGGTCAGGTAGTCGGCCCACTGGTTGGCCAGTTCCTCAGGCGTGATGTCGCCGAGCAGCGCCTGCTGCGAGGTCTTGATCACGAGCGAGTCCTTGAAGAAGGCGAACTCCTCGAGATGGGTCGGCATCACGGTCGGAACGGCGTCCTTGTCGGCCAGTTCCTCGAACCAGCCCTTGAACTGCGGGCTGGAGTAGAAGGGGTCCTTTTCGGCGGACTTCAGCGCCGGCAATGCGCCGGTCCGCTTGTTCCACTCGATGTTGCCCTCCGGACCTTCGAGGGTCTCGATCAGTTTCCAGGAGAGGTCCTTGTTCTCGCTCTTCGCCATCATCGACCAGCCGGCATAACCGATGGTCGGGAAGGTCTTGCCGTCCGGACCCTTCGGCATGGTCATGATGCCGTAGTCTTCCGACTTCATGTGCTCGGCGATCGCGATCAGCGCATCCGGATCCTGGTCGAGGAAGGCGCAGGTGCCGCTGTAGAAACCGGCGACGATTTCGTTGAAGCCCCAGTTGACCGAGTCCTTCGGCGCATAGCCGTTCTTGTAGAGGTCGATCAGCCAGGTGAGGCCCTTGACCCAGCCTTCCGAGTTGAAGGTGGAGGTGCCGTCTTCGTTGAAGAACTTGTTGGAGCCGGCCATCGAGGCGCCGAACATCACCCAGCCGTTCAGGCCGCCCGGACCGCCGCGCAGGCAGTAGCCGTACTTGCCCGAGATGGCAGAGACCTTCTTCGAAGCTTCGGCGAATTCGTCCATGGTCTTCGGCGGCTCGGAGACGCCGGCCTCGGCGAGCAGCTTCTTGTTGTAGAACATGGCGCGCAGGTAGAAGCCGTAGGGCAGCATGTAGGCCGTGTCCTTGACGTCGCGGCCGAGTTCAAGCGCGCGATCGCTGAGGTCGGACGTCTTGTCCCACTTGGCAAGATAAGGTTCCAGGCTCTCGAGCATGCCGTTGTTGGCATAGAGCGACAGCCAGGTGTCCGGCATTTCCATGACGTCCGGAATTTCGCCGGCCGAAACCATGGTGGCGAACTTCTGGAAGGCTTCACCCCATGGGAGCGAGATGATTTCCACCTTGGTGCCCGGGTTGGCCGCCTCGAACTTCGAGACGATAGACTTCAGGGTCTCGGTGCGTTCGGGGCTGGTGATAACTTCGACGAGCTTCAGCGTCGTGTCGGCGAGGGCCGTTCCGGCCATGAGCGCGCTCATCAGGGCGGCGGTCAGAAGTGTTTTCATGCGTAGTTCCTCCTCTTTTGTGTGTTGGTGCGGCAAGAGATTCAGGTTGTGGTCGCGGCGGCCATCGCCGCTTCCAGGTCACTCCACAGAGCCTCGGTTCCTTCGAGGCCGACATGGAGACGAACGGACCGCGCACTGATGCCGAAGGTGTGCGCGGAATTGGGTTGGGCCTTCTGCTGAAGGACGACTTCGCCAGGGACGATCAGGCTCTCGTGTCCGCCCCAGCTGACGCCCAGCTTGAAGAGCTTCAGGTTGTCGGCGAAGGCGCGGATGTCGATGCCTTCGCGGAAGATGAAGGAAAACAGGCCCGACGTGCCGGAAAGGCCGGGAGGCAGCTGGTTGGCCAGGGCCGGGTGATGGACCCGCTCGACGATCGCGAGCGATTGCAGGCGCTTGGCGATTTCGAGGCCGGAAGCTTCGTGGGCCTTCATGCGCACCGGGAGGGTGCGCATGCCGCGCACCAGCAGCCATGCGTCGAAGGGCGAGAGCTTGCCGCCGAGATAGGGAAGCGTTTCTCCGCGGATCCGGTCGATCAGGTGCTTGGGGCCGGCGACCACCCCGGCGACCACGTCGCTGTGGCCACCAAGGTATTTCGAGGCCGAGTGCAGGACCAGATCGACACCAAGGGTCAACGGGCGCTGGAAGACGGGGCTCGCCCAGCTGTTGTCGATCACGCTGATGACGCCGTGCTCTTTCGCGAGCCTGGCGAGGGCGCCGACGTCATGGGCCTCCATGGTCCAGCTGGTTGGGCTTTCCATGTAGAAGAGCTTGGCGCCGGGAAGTGCCTTGGCCACCGCATCCTCGTCGAGGCCGTCGACATAGGTTACCTCGACCTTCATGCGCTTCAGCAGCGTGCCGAACAGGCGGAAGGCATCCGGATAGACGTGGCGGACAGCGACGATGCGGTCGCCCGGCTCGACGAAGGTCAGGACGGTCGACGAGATCGCGGCCATGCCGCTGCCGAAGCCGAGCGCATCCTCGCCGCATTCGAGCTTGGCCAGCATTTCCTCGAAGACGCGCACGGTGGGGTTCAGGCCGCGCGAATAGACGGGACGGACCTTTTCGCCGCGATAGGTCTCGACCATCTCGTCATAGCTGGAAAAGGTGAAAAGCGACGTCTGGACGATCGGCGGGACGACGGCGTCGAAGGCGTTGCTCTCGTCATGGGCGACGACGAGCGATGCATAGTCAAACGGTTCTGACCCGTTGATCATTTGGACATTTCCTTGATGTCTTCCTCGACCACGTCGAGGATCTTGATGGTCTCGCGACGGGCTGCCTCGGTGTCCTGGGCGGCGATCGCATTGAACAGGGTGCGGTGATATGGAAAGGACCGGCGGGCGAAGTCCGGCCGATCGAATGGCTTTTCCCAGAAGCGCTCGAAGGCTTCGCGCATCTGTTCGAGTAGCTGGCGGAACAGCGGGTTATGCGTTGCGTCATAGATCGCCAGATGGAAGGCCAGGTCTTCTTCGCCGGCGGTGCCCTTGAGAAGGTGGACGCGCTCCATTTCGTCGAGCTTCTCCTCGATGTTGAAGAGGTCTGCGTCGGTGCGTCGGCGCGCGGCCACCATGCAGGCCTCGCATTCGATGCCGCGGCGAACCTCGAGCGTCTGCAGGAGCGCGTCGCGGACGCTTGCTGTCTCGACCGAGAGCGGCATGTGGATCGTCGCCGAAGTGATCGGCTTCAGGAGATAGGTGCCGCTTCCCTTTCGGGTTTCCATGACGCCGAGCGCCTGGAAGTGGCGGATTACCTCGCGGATCGTCGACCGCCCGACGCCGAGTGCTGCCATCAGTTCGCGCTCGGCAGGGAGCCTGTCCCCGCCGGCGAGGTTTGCCTGGTCGATGTAGGCGGCAAGCGAATCCATGACCTGGCGGGCGCGGTCCATCGTCGGCAGTGGCGCGATCGGTGGTCTGGGGTTCGACGAGATCGTCATGGCGAGCTTGCCTTAAAATTGGTCTGACAACATACCATTTCGCATTCATTGATTTTGGTCAATAACGAATCTGTCGTTTTCCCCGGAGACCTCTCCGGAGAGATGCAGTTCCCTGTTGGCGAGCACCGGGCGGACCTTTCGCCGCGCGCGGCGGGGCCTATATTCGCGGGGCGTTTCGAAGGAGGAGTTCACGATGGTGTCGGTCACGCAATTCAATCTCGAGGGGCGGACGGCGCTCGTCACCGGCTCGTCGCGGGGGCTCGGCCAAGCGATCGCGCGGGGACTGGCGGAGGCCGGCGCGACCGTCGTTCTGAACGGGATGGATGCCGAACGGCTCACGGCGGCCGCCGATGCTCTGAGGGCGGAGGGGCATTCGGTTCACGCCGCTGCCTTCGACGTGACGGACGAAGCCGCGGTGATCGCCGCCTTCCGACGTCTCGACGCGGCCGGGATCGAAGTCGATATCCTGGTCAACAATGCCGGTATCCAGCTTCGAAAACCGCTCGTCGACTTCTCTGCGGAAGAATGGCATCGTGTTCTGGACACCAATCTCACCAGCGCCTTCCTGGTCGGTCGCGAGGCGGCCCGGCGCATGATCCCGCGCGGCCGCGGCAAGGTGATCAATATAGGTTCGCTGATGAGCAATTTTGCCCGTCCGACAGTCGCGCCGTACACGGCGGCCAAGGGCGGGATCAAGCTTCTGACCCAGGCCATGGCGGCGGAATGGGCCGAGCACGGCATCCAGGCCAATGCCATAGGTCCGGGCTACATGCTGACGGACATGAACCAGGCGCTGACCAGCAATCCGCAATTCGATTCCTGGGTGAAGTCGCGCACGCCGTCCCGCCGCTGGGGACGCCCGGACGAGCTGGTCGGCACGGCCATCTTCCTGTCGTCGGCCGCCTCCGACTACGTCAACGGCCAGATCATCTATGTCGACGGCGGCATGAGTTCTGTTCTTTGACCTCGCATACTTCAGATCTTCTGCCGGGGCCTCGGGCGATCCGACAGTCAAGTTCTGATTGAGCGTTCCTGGCTCCGGCGTCTGGCGAGCGGGTCCTTCAGGAGACGTCGCCGGCCGTGTCCAGATTGGTGGCGAGAAAGTCGCCGAGGATGCGCACCTCGGAGGTCAGGCGCGATTTTGACTTGACGAGCGCGAGTTCGGAGGGTGCTTCGGGGGCAAAGCCGTCGTCTTTGCCAAGCCGGCGATGTTCCGGCAGAACGGCATTGGCCGGAAGCAGGCTGATGCCGAGGCCCGAGGCGACGGCTGCCTGCACCCCCATTAGGCCCTGGCTCGTATAGGCAATGCGCCAGGGCCGCCCCTGGCTTTCGCAGAGGCGAATGGCTCGTTCGCGGTAGATGCAACCGGGCGGAAAGACGGCGAGCGGGACAGGGTCGGTGGGCACGTTATGACCGGCGCCGGCCACCCAGACCAAATCCTCGGGCCAGCGCGCAATCGCCGTACCCTCGCCCGGCTCCCGCTTGACCAGCGCAAGGTCGATCTCGCCGAGTTCGAGCAGGCGGTTGAGCTGCGCGCTCCAGCCGCTGACCGTATCGAGGCGGATATGCGGCGTGGCCATGGAAAATCGTGAAAGAAGGTCGATCAGGCGTCGACCGGCGAAATCCTCCGGCACGCCGAGCCTGACGGTCCTGGGGGCCGTCGGCCGGCGCATCGTCTCGGTCGCTTCCTCGCTGATCGACAGAATGCGCCTCGCATAGCTCAGCAGCAATTCACCCTGTTCGGTGGGCTCGACTCCGCTCCCGGACTTGTCGCGCGAGAGCAACGTGTGACCGACATTGGTCTCGAGCTTCTTGATCTGCTGGCTGACCGTCGACTGCGTCAGGTTTATCCGCTCTGCGGCACGGGTGAAGCCGCCGGTCTCGACGACGGCGACAAACGTCCCCAGAAGATCCAGGTCGAAAGCGAAGGTCATTCGAAAATCCAATTTCATTTATGGAGGCATTTAATTTCCAAATGTCTCTGTCGTTTGTCAATCTCTCTGTGAAACAAGGGAGCGTATCATGACACTGAAGGGACGACGGCCGACTTGGCTGACATTCGATTGCTACGGGACGTTGATCCAGTGGGACGAGGGGTTGATCGCGGCCATGGACCGAATTCTTGGCCGCAAGGGAGGCTCGATCGACCGGCAGGCCTTTATCGCCACGTATGACCGTTTCGAACATGCCCTGGAGGAGGAGCGGCCGCACCGGACGTTCAAAGCGGTCAGCGCCGCCGCGCTGCAATATGCCATGGGCGAATTCGATCTCGCCTTCGACCCGGCCGATGCCGAGATCCTGACATCTTCGATCGGCCGTATGCCACCTTTTCCGGAGGTCGTCACGACGCTCGGCCGCTTCAAGGCAGCCGGTTTCAAACTGGCGATCGTCTCGAATACGGACGATGCGATCATTGCCGGTAATGTGGCCCAGCTCGGAGGCCATATCGATCGCGTGATCACGGCTGAACAGGCGGGAGCCTACAAGCCTTCAGCCCAGATCTTCCTTCATGCCTGGGACGAACTCGACATTGGCATGGACGATCTCGTGCATATTTGCGCAAGTCCGCATCTCGACCTTGCGGCGGCACGCGAACTCGGCTTTCGTTGTGTCTGGGTGGATCGCGGTACCGGGCGCAAGCCGCTGCCCGACTACCAGCCCGACGGTACGGTGCCGAGCCTCGACCACGTGCCGGGGCTGTTCGCCGACGCCGGCTGGATGTGATGACAGAGTACTAAGGAGACGCAACGGAATGGCTCACGAACTTAACTTGCACAAGGGTGCGCCTGCGCTCCTGCGCAACGCCTCGCTCGACACCGACGAAATCTGGGAGGTTCGTCGCGACCTTGCCGTCTCGTTGCGCATGGCGGCACGGCTCGGCCTGGAGGAGGGGATCTGCAACCATTTCTCCGCCGTCGTGCCCGGACATCCGGATCTCTTTCTCGTCAACCGGCTCGGCTGGGCCTTCGAGGAGGCGACCGCCTCGTCGCTGCTGATCTGCGATTTCGACGGCCACGTGGTTGCCGGCGACGGCGAGCCGGAAGCGACCGCTTTCTTCATTCATGCCCGGCTGCACAAGATGGCGCCTCGCGTCGGGGCTGCTTTCCATACCCACATGCCGAACGCGACGGCGCTCAGCATGGTCGAGGGGGATCCGCTGGTCTATGCCGGCCAGACGGCGCTCAAGTTCTATGGGCGTGTCGCCGTCGACGACAATTACAACGGCCTGGCACTCGACGAGCGCGAAGGCGACCGCATCGCCGCCGTGCTCGGCGACAAGGACATCATCTTCATGCGCAATCACGGCGTCATGGTCTGCGCCCCCAACATCGCCGAAGCCTGGGACGATCTCTATTACCTGGAACGCGCCGCGGAGGTGCAGTTGAAGGCGATGAGCACCGGGCGCAAGTTGCTGCCGGTTCCTCCGGAGATTGCCGAGGCAGCGGCCCGGCAGATGCGCGAAGGCGACCCGGCAAGTGCGCTGATGCACCTCGAAAGCCTGCGGCGGCGTCTTGACCGGGAAGAACCGGAATATCGCGACTGAGCCTGATGTCCTGACCTCAACAGAGAAGCCCTCCCGGTGTCGTCCGGGAGGGCTTTTTCATTTGTCGGAGTGCGCGGCGTCAGTGGTTGTGACGCGGCGGGGTTTTCGCGATCTGGCGAAACGCGTCGGCGCCCGTGATCGTGGCCCCGTCCGCGAGCTGGGTGACGGTCTGCCTGTAGATCTTCTGCCACGGCGTGGCGTCGGCCGGAACCTTGGGGATGCCATCCGCCTTGCGCCGTTCGATTTCGGCCTCCTCGACCAGCATGTCGCACTGGCCATTGTTGAAATCGATGCGGATGATGTCACCGGTGCGAACCCATGCCAGCCCGCCGCCGGCAGCACTTTCCGGCGAGGCGTTGAGGATCGACGGGCTGTCGGCGGTGCCGGACTGGCGGCCGTCGCCGATCGTCGGCAGGCTCATGATGCCCTTCTTCAGGAGATGATCCGGCGGCTGCATGTTGACCACCTCGGCCGAGCCCGGCCAACCCTTCGGTCCGGCGCCGCGGATAACCAGGATGCAGTTCTCGTCGATATTGAGCGACGGATCGTTGATGCGCTTGTGGTAGTCCTCGGAACCGTCGAAGACGATGGCACGACCCTCGAACAAGCCCTCGCGGCCGGGCTCCTGGAGGTAGCGCTGGCGGAAGCTTTCCGACACGACGCTCATCTTCATGATGGCGAAGTCGAACAGGTTGCCCTTCAGCACCAGGAAGCCGGCCCGTTCGCGCATCGGCGCGTCATAGGGCTTGATGACCTCGCGGTCGTCGGATTCCCGACCTTCGAGGTTTTCGGCCATGGTCTTTCCGGTGACCGTCGGACAGGCGCCATCGAGCTTGCCGGCCTTCAGCAGTTCCCACATGATCGCCGGCACGCCGCCGGCGCGGTGGAAGCGTTCGCCGAGATAGGCGCCGGCCGGCTGGACGTTGGCCAGAAGCGGAATATCGAAGCCGTGTACCTGCCAGTCGGCTGGATGCAGTTCGACGCCGGCATGCTTGGCCATGGCGGCGAGATGCGGTTGGGCATTGGTCGAGCCGCCGATGGCAGAGTTGACCTTGATGGCGTTGAGGAAGGCGGCGCGCGTCAGGATGTCGGACGGCTTGATGTCCTGCAGCACGAGTTCTACGGCGCGGCGGCCGGTGCGATAGGCCATCTGGCCGCGCTCGCGATAGGCGGCCGGAATGGCGGCGCAGCCGGTCAGCGACATGCCGAGCGCCTCGGCCATGGCGTTCATCGTCGAGGCCGTGCCCATGGTGTTGCAGTGGCCGACCGAGGGAGCGGAATCAAGCGCCGCTTCGAGGAATTCCTCGCGGGTGATCTCGCCGGCGGCGAGCTTGCGGCGTGAGCGCCAGATGACGGTGCCGGAGCCGACGAGGTCGCCGTCATGCCAGCCATCGAGCATGGGGCCGCCGGAAAACACGATCGCCGGAATGTCGACCGTGGAGGCCGCCATCAGCGCCGACGGTGTGGTCTTGTCGCAGCCGGTGGTCAGAACCACGCCGTCGAGCGGGTAGCCGTAGAGGATCTCGACCAGGCCGAGATAGGCGAGGTTGCGGTCGAGCGCGGCGGTCGGGCGCTTGCAGTTCTCGAACAGCGGATGGGTGGGGAACTCGATCGGAATGCCGCCGGCGTCGCGAATGCCGTCGCGCAGGCGCTTGGCGAGGTCGAGATGGTGGCGGTTGCACGGGTTGAGGTCGCTGCCCGACTGGGCGATGCCGATGATCGGCTTGCCCGAGCGCAGCTCTTCCGGCGTTGTGCCGTAGTTCATGAAGCGCTCGAGATAGAGCGCGGTCAGGTCGATATGGTCCGGATTGTCGAACCAGTCCTGGGAGCGCAGGCGGCGGGTCGGTCTCGTCTCGTCGCTCATCGGTTTTCCTCCCCTTGGCGTTGATTGATCTTTTCCAGATGCAGCAGCAGGCCGCTATGGTCCGTGTCGCCACCGCCGTCGGCGACGAAGTCGCGGAATTCGTCGCGGACCTGTGCTGTCAGCGGAAGGTCGAGCGAAAAGAGCTCGGCCATGGCAGCGACGGCGTCGAGATCCTTCAGTTGCAGCCGCGAGGGACCGCCGGGTGCGAAGGTCCGGGCCACCATGCGCCCGCCATGCAGGTCGAGGATCCGGCTTTCGGCAAAGCCGCCACGGATCGCGTCGCGGAATTTCTCGCGGCTGGCGCCGCCTGCTTCGACGAGGATCATCGCCTCGGCCACCGCGCCGATGGTGATTGCGACGATCTGCTGGTTGGCGAGCTTGCAGATCTGGCCGGCACCGGAGGGGCCGACATGGGTGACGCGGCCGAGAGCGGCAAAGACGTCCTCAAGACTTTCGACAACAGCCGCATCGCCGCCGGCCATGATGGCAAGCGTTCCCGCCTCGGCGCCGACGACACCGCCGGAGACCGGGGCGTCGACATGCGTGATGCCGGTTTCGGCCAGCTGTGCCGCATGGTCGCGGGCAATGGGCGGTGCAATCGACGAGCTGTCGATGACCACCGCGCCGGACCTCAGGGCCGCTTTGACGCCGCCGGCGAACAAGACCTCTCCGACCGCCTTGCCGTCGCTCAGCATGGTGATGACGATGTCGGCGCCGGTTGCGGCCTCTGCCGCGGTCGCGGCGACGATGGCGCCGTCTGTGGCAAGCGCCTGGGCCTTAGAGGGGTCGCGGTTCCAGACGGTGACCGGAAATCCGGCCTTCAGCAGCCGGCGGGCCATGGGTGCGCCCATCAGGCCGGTGCCGAGAAAGGCGATCCGGCGCTTGACGGCCGGTGTTGCCTGAATGGATGCGGTCACAGCTTTCCTCCCATTTCGTCCTCGATATGGACGCGGATGATCTCGTCGAACGACGTCTCGGCGGTGAAGCCGAGGGCGGTTGCCCGCTTCGCCTCGAAGCCCGGAGCCCAGCCGGCGCACATGCGCATGATCATCTCGTCCGGTTCTCGACGGATGAGCTTCACGGCCTTGTCGCCGGCGACGCGGCGCAGCGCTTCGATCTGTTCCCCGACCGTGGCGCTCAGCCCCGGCATCGAAAGATTGCGGCGCGGGCCGACCGCGTCAAGGTCGATCGTTGCGCCGTGCATCAGGAAGCCGACGGCGGAGCGCGGTGACGCATGCCAGTGGCGGATGTCGTCGGGCACCGGCAGCACTGCCTCGATGCCGGCCAGCGGCTCGCGCAGGATGTTGGAGAAGAAGCCAGAGGCGGCCTTGTTCGGTTTGCCGGGGCGGATGCAGATGGTCGGAAGGCGAATGCCGATGCCGTCGAAGAAACCGCGACGGGAATAGTCCGCGAGGAGAAGTTCGCAGATCGCCTTCTGCGTGCCGTAGCTGGTCAGCGGCGTGGTGTGGAATTCGTCCGGGATCGGATAGGGCAGCGGCGCGCCGAAGACAGCGATCGACGAGGTGAATACGACGCGCGGCTTATAGCCTTCCTGGCCATGGGCGATGCGGATGGCATCGAACAGATAGCGCGTGCCGTCGAGGTTGATGCGATAACCCTTGTCGAAGTCCAGTTCGGCTTCGCCGGAGACGATCGCGGCGAGGTGGAAGATGGCGTCGGGGCGGCCGGCGATCAGGCGTTCGGCTTCGCCCGGCGTCGAGAGGTCGACGGTTTCGAGGGTAACTTTGCCGGTAAAACCTTCCGGTGCCTCGGGGGTGACGACGTCAACCAGGGTCATCGCCTCAATCGGGCGATTGCCGAGCGCCCCGTCACTCGTGAGGCGTTGCGCGAGCTTGCGGCCGACCATGCCGGCGGCGCCGATGATGAGAATGTGCATGGAAATCCTCCTCCCTGTGATGCGGGTCACCTCCGAAGACGCAGGTGGTGATACCCAAACAAAAATATTGTAAGGTTGTCTGATAACCTTATATGGTGAGTTTGGAAACAGAATAGTTAATTACTGTGCTGAGATGGCCCGAGGTCTTGTGGATCGTCGGCCGGACCGGCGCAATACGGGAGAAATGTGGTGAGCGGACAGGACGGGGCGGCGCGGCAAGTGCAGTATGAAGAGCGTCTGGTGCAGGCACTCGGTGCGGATCTCGTGCTCGTCGGCGACGAGGTGGCGCGTTACTGCCGTGACTGGCATGGCGACGTGACGACCGGTGCTGTCGCTGTTCTTCGTCCGCGCTCGACCGAAGATGTGGCGGCTGCGGTAAAGGCCTGCGCCGCACTCGGTCTTTCCGTCGTGCCCCAGGGTGGCAATACAGGACTTGTGCTGGGGGCGACGCCCGACGATCCGGCGCGCCAGGTCGTCATCAGCCTCGAGCGCATGGCGCGGATCCGCCGCATCGACGCCGACGATTTTTCCGCGGTCGTCGAGGCTGGGTGCATCCTCTCCGAGTTCAAGGATGCGGTCGCGCGCGAGGGCATGTTCTTCCCGCTGGCGCTCGGGGCGCAGGGTTCCTGCCGCATCGGCGGCAACGTCTCCACCAATGCCGGCGGCATCAACGTACTGCGCTATGGCATGACCCGCGAACTGGTGCTCGGTCTCGAAGTCGTGCTGCCGGACGGCACGATATTCGACGGGTTGTCGACGCTGCGAAAGGACAATCGCGGCATTGATCTCAAGCAGATCTTCATCGGCGCGGAGGGGACGCTCGGCATCGTCACCGCGGTTTCCGTCAAGCTGACGCCGGAGCCGGATCAGGTCGCGACGGCGCTCCTGGGGCTCAACGCGCTCGATGACGCCATCGCGCTCTTCCGCCGCGCACGCCGTGACTGCTGCGATCTCATGTCGGCCTTCGAATTCATGCCGCCGCTCGCCTTCGTGCTGGCGCACGAGGCAATCCCCGATCTGCCGATGCCGATATCCGGTGACTACCCCGCTTATGTGCTGATGGAGATCTCGGGCTCCGGACTGGTCGACATCAACGACCTCATGGAGCGCTTCCTGGGGGCGGTGATGGAGGAGGGGCTCGTCGCCGACGGCGTGATCGCCAGTTCCAAGGCGCAGGCCCGCAATCTTTGGCTCTTCCGGGAGGGCATGAACGAGGGGCAGGCCAAGCGCGGCCCGCATCTGCGCACCGATATCTCCGTGCCGCTGTCGCGGCTTGCGGACTTTGTGCGCGATGCAGAAGCCGCGGTTGCCGCCGCCCTTCCGGACTGTGTCAATGTCTCCTACGGCCATGTCGGGGACGGCAATGTTCATCTGAATGTGTTGCCGCCGTCGGATCTGGCGCCGGAAGAGATCGCGGCGCGGATTTACAAGGCCAAGTCCGTCATCAACGCGGTTCTCGACACCTATCATGGTTCGATCAGCGCGGAACACGGTATCGGTCGGCTGAAGCGGCCGGACTACGACGCCCGTCTGCCGGAGGTGCGGCGCAAGCTGCTGACGGCGTTGAAGACGGCGATCGATCCGACTTTGGTCATGAACCCGGGTTGCCAATTGAATTTCGAACGAAATTCATAGAAAACCGCCGGGGGATCTCAGGAGAACGGGACGGAATGTCGGTGGATTTCGGTCAGATCAGGCGCGGCGAGCATCTGCCTGCGCGTATTGCCGCGCAGATCGGTCGGGAGATCGCGGAGGGGCGCATCCTGCCCGGTGAGAAATTGCCGACGGAGCATTTCCTCGCCAACAGTTTCGGCGTCAGCCGGTCGGTGGTGCGCGAGGCAATCGCCCAGCTTCGAAACGAAGGCCTCGTCGAAACGCGGCAAGGTGTGGGGGCTTTCGCCACCGAGCTGCAGGCCCGCCAGTCGATCCGCATCGAGCAGGACGACCTGCACGACAGGGCGAGCTTTCGTGACCTTTTCCAGCTGCGCATGCCGTTGGAGATCGAGGCTGCCGGTCTGGCCGCCATTCACCACACCGACGCCGACCTCGCCAAGCTCGATGAGACGCTTGCCGCCATGACCGGGGCGGACAAGTGGACGGACCAGGGGATCGTCGCCGACCTTGCCTTTCATCGCGCGGTCGCCGCCGCCACCGGCAACGAGTATTTCTCGCTGTTCATCGGTTTTATCGCCGAGCGTATAAGCCTGGCGATCAACGCGGCGCGGGCAACGGCGGTTCTCGAGGAGATCGTCGAGGTGACGATTGCGGAACATGTGGCGATCCGTGACGCGATCGCCGGCCGGGTTCCGCAGAAGGCGCGCGAGGCGATGAAGCATCATCTGCTTGGCGCCGCTGGACGCCTCGATCTGACGCTCGAGACCGACTGAGGTCGCTCCTCGGTCCGAGGGTGAAGTATCCCGCGACTGGCTGCACAAGCCGGAAGGGGTTTTTCACAGGCTGCTATTTTACGCGCTGGACAGTGGCAAAAAGTATGACTAAAACGTTGTAAGTTACGTTGTCAGACATCCTGACAATACGGCAAGAGTGCTGGAGGGCGCATCTTGCGTTCAGAACGAGGGAGGGTGGACTTGGGTTCCAAGCATTCGCTGCATGCCGTGAAGATTTTGCCGGAGGACGCCGCCGAGGCGCTTCTGATCGGTCGCGTCTGGTCCAAAGCGGCCAACGGCCCGTGCCCCGTGATGGTTAGAAACGGCCGCCTTCTCGACCTTTCGCCGATCTCGCCCACCGTCTCGTCGCTTCTCGAAATCGACGGCATCGCCGCCCGCCTGAAGGCTGCGGGCGATCTTGCCGAATTCGGTTCGGTGGATGATTTCCTGTCGGGCGATGCCGGAGAACTTCTGGCGCCGGTCGATCTCCAGGCGATCAAGGCCGCTGGCGTGACATTCGCGGACAGCATGCTGGAGCGCGTGATCGAGGAACAGGCCAAGGGCGATTCCTCTCGTGCGCTCGAAATTCGCAAGCGTCTCGCACCCGTGCTCGGCGATAGCCTTCGTGGCGTCGTCGCGGGTTCGGAACAGGCCGCCCGTGTCAAGGCGCTGCTTCAGGACATGAACCTCTGGTCCCAGTATCTCGAGGTCGGTATCGGCCCGGATGCGGAAATCTTCACCAAGGCCCAGCCGATGTCTGCCGTCGGCTGCGGGGCGCTGGTCGGCATCCACCCGATCTCCGAATGGAACAATCCCGAGCCCGAAGTGGTGCTCGTGCTCCGTTCGAGCGGGGAGATTGTCGGCGCGACGCTCGGAAACGACGTCAACCTGCGCGACGTCGAAGGCCGTTCGGCACTGCTGCTCGGCAAGGCGAAGGACAACAACGCCTCCTGCGCGATCGGTCCGTTCATCCGGCTGTTCGACAACGGCTTCACGCTCGAAGATCTCGGTCGCGTGCGTGTTTCGCTTCTCGTCGAGGGCGAGGACGGCTTCGAGATGACCGGTGAAAGCCCGATGGAGGCGATCAGCCGCAAGCCGGCGGAACTGGCCCGCCAGCTGATGAACCGCAATCACCAATATCCGGACGGCGCCGTGCTGTTTCTCGGCACGATGTTCGCGCCTGTGAAGGACCGCCGCGGCGCGGGCAAGGGCTTCACCCATGAGCTTGGCGACCGGGTCGAGATCGCCACGCCGAAGCTCGGACGTCTGGTCAACTGGGTTCAGCGCAGCGACGCCTGCCCGGAATGGACCTTCGGCATCGGGGCCCTCATGAAAAATCTCGCCCAGCGCGGCCTCTTGTGAACGAGGCGGGGAGGAACACGTGCAAAAACTAGTCGATCTTTTCTACAAGGTTCTGGAGTACCTGCTGATCCTGCTTCTGGCGGGCATGGCCGTCATGGTCTTCATCAATGTGGTGATGCGTTACACCATGAATTCCGGCCTGACCGTCTCGGATGAGATGGCGCGCTATTTCTTCGTCTGGCTGACCTTCATCGGCGCTGTCGTGGCGTTTCGTGAACATGGGCACATGGGTGTCGAAACCTTGGTGGCGATGCTTGGACGCAAGGGGCGCGTGATCTGCATGGCGCTCAGCAACATCGTGATTATCGGCGTGTCGGCGATCTTCTTCTGGGGAACCTGGAAACAGTTTCCGATCAATTGGAGCATGAGCGCCCCGGTGACCGGCCTGTCCATGGGTTTCGTCTACGGTATCGGCTTCTTCACCGGCGCTGGCTGTATCCTGATCGCCGTCGAGCGCCTCATCCGTATTCTGACCGGTCGCGTGACCGAGGAGGAATTGGCGGCCTTCGCGGGCGAAAACATGTCCATCGAGCATCTGGTGGAGCGTAGCTGATGACCCTTCTCGTCTTCATCGCCTCCCTGCTCAGCGCCATGGCGATCGGTGTTCCCGTCGCCTTCGCCCTGATGTTCTGCGGTGTCGTCCTCATGTGGTTCATGGGGATGTTCAACAGCCAGATCATCGCTCAGAACATGATCATCGGTGCCGACACCTTCACGTTGCTGGCAATTCCGTTCTTCGTTTTGGCTGGTGAACTGATGAACTCGGGCGGCCTGTCCAAGCGCATCATCGAATTCGCGATCGCCTGCGTCGGCCATATCCGTGGCGGGCTCGGCATCGTCGCGATCATGGCTGCCGTGATCATGGCCTCGATTTCCGGCTCGGCCGCCGCCGACACCGCGGCGCTTGCCGCGATCCTCATCCCGATGATG
Source organism: Rhizobium terricola (assembly GCF_012927355.1). Classification (GTDB taxonomy): domain Bacteria; phylum Pseudomonadota; class Alphaproteobacteria; order Rhizobiales; family Rhizobiaceae; genus Allorhizobium; species Allorhizobium terricola. The sequence goes on along the minus strand of NZ_JABBGK010000008.1, from coordinate 5,335 downwards.
GCGAAGGCCGGCTACAACGTGCCGCGCTCCGCCGGCCTGATCGCTTCGGGTGGCATCATCGCACCGGTCATCCCGCCGTCGATGGCCTTCATCGTCTTCGGCGTATCGGCCAACGTGTCGATCACCCAGCTGTTCATGGCCGGCATCGTGCCGGGTCTCTTGATGGGGCTGTCGCTGATCGTGACCTGGCAGTTTGTGGTTCGCAAGGACAATATCCAGCCGCTACCAAAGGCACCGATGTCGGCGCGCATCAACGCCACGGGTCGCGCAGCCTGGGCGCTCGGCATGCCGGTGATCATCCTCGGCGGCATCAAGGCTGGCGTGGTGACCCCGACCGAGGCCGCCGTCATCGCCGCCTTCTACGCGCTGTTCGTCGGCATGGTGATCTATCGCGAGCTGAAACCGCGCGATCTGCCGCACGTGATCCTGCAGGCCGCCAAGACCACGTCTGTCATCATGTTCCTGGTCTGCGCCGCGCTTGTCTCGGCATGGCTCATCACCGCCGCCAACATTCCGGCCGAGATCACCAGCTACATCGAGCCGCTGATCGACCGTCCGAAACTGTTGGTCTTCGCGATCATGATCCTCATCCTGATCGTCGGCACCGCGCTCGACCTGACGCCGACCATCCTGATCCTGACGCCGGTTCTGATGCCGATCATCAAGCAGGCGGGCGTCGACCCGATCTACTTCGGCGTCATGTTTATCATGAACTGCTGCATCGGCCTGATCACGCCGCCAGTGGGCGTCGTGCTCAATGTCGTCAGCGGCGTCGGCCGCGTGCCGCTCGGCAAGGTCGTCACCGGTATCGTGCCGTTCCTGCTGGCCCAGACGGCACTCCTGATGCTGTTCGTGCTGTTTCCCGAAATCATCACCGTGCCCGCGCAGTGGCTGCGGTGATGGACTGACCCATCAACCTGCTCAATCAACCGTCCTTGGGAGGATACTATGAGAAAGCTTCTACTCACCACCACCGCCATCGCCTTTGCCTGCTCGGCCGCCGCTCCGGCCTTCGCCGAGTTCAACGACCGTAACATCCGCGTCTCGAACGGTATCAATGCCGACCATCCGGTCGGCAACGGCATCAAGGCCATGCAGGAATGCCTCGACACCAAGTCCGGCGGCAAGCTGAAGCTGACCGCTTTCTGGGGCGGCGCGCTCGGCGGTGACCTGCAGGCAACCCAGGCGCTGCGTTCGGGCGTCCAGGAAGCCGTCGTCACCTCGTCCTCGCCGCTGGTCGGCATCGAGCCGGCGCTCGGCGTGTTCGACCTGCCGTTCCTGTTCGCCAATGCCGAGGAAGCCTACAAGGTTCTCGACGGCAAGTTCGGCGACATGATGAACGAGAAGATGGCTGCCGTCGGCCTCGTCAACCTGGCTTACTGGGAAAACGGCTTCCGCAACCTGTCGAACTCGGTTCGCCCGGTCACCAAGTGGGAAGACTTCGAAGGCATGAAGGTTCGCGTCATGCAGAACAACGTGTTCCTCGACACCTTCCAGAACCTTGGCGCCAACGCCACCCCGATGGCCTTCGGCGAAGTCTTCTCGGCGCTTGAAACCAAGACCATCGACGCCCAGGAAAACCCCTATGTGACGATCGACACCTCGAAGTTCTTCGAAGTGCAGAAGTACGTTACCGAGACCAACCACGCCTACACGCCGTTCCTGTTCCTGTTCTCCAAGGCGATCTTCGACACCTACACGCCCGAAGAACAGGCAGCACTGCGCGAATGTGCCGTTGTCGGTCGCGACGTCGAGCGCAAGGTCATCGCCGATCTGAACAAGAAGTCGCTGGAGAAGATCAAGGCTGCCGGCCTCGAGGTCAACGTTCTGTCCCCTGAAGAGCAGACCCGCATCCGCGAAAAGTCGATGGTGGTCTACGAAAAGCACAAGGCTGAAATCGGCGCCGACGTTGTCGACGGCATCCTCGCTGAGCTCGCCGAGATCCGTAAGTAAGCCTTCACCGAATACCGCAGAGATGCAGCCGTGCTCCTTCGCGGCCGCGCTCAAGAGGAGAAAGCCCGTGGCCGTCGCCGCGGGCTTTTTTCGTGGGCTTCAGGCCATTGGGTGGCATCGGATAAGGTGCGAGGAACGGAATCACGTCGCGGGCTTAGCAAACGTAAACAGAAAAGGCCGCTTCGTTGAAGCGGCCTCTTGTACCCAGATCCTAACTCGCCTGGCTCACGGCACGTCGAGAGGCCTGTCCGGCTGGCGCTTCTTCAACTGCTGTTCGCGGAAGAAGATGAACATGCCCGAGCCGACGATCAGCGCGGCACCGAACAGCATGGTGAGACGCGGGATATCGCCGAAGAACATCCAGCCGAAGATGATCGCCCAGAGCAGGAGCGTGTACTGCAGCGGCGCGACGGTCGCCGCGTCCGAAATCTTCAGCGCACGATTGACCAGCATGTGTGCGCCCATAGCCACGACGCCGAGGAGGCAAAGCAGCGACAGTTCCGACGGCGACGTGAGTGGTGTCCAGTCGAATGGGGCGAAGGCAAGGCCTGCAAGACCTGCGCCCAGCAGTTGGAAGAGCACGAGGGTCTTGTCGGGCGTGCCGCGCAGGCTGCGACCGGAGAGCAGCATGAAGGCAAAGGCGAAGGTGCCGACGATCGAGATGATCGCGGGCATGGTGAACATGGCGCTCGACGGCTCCAGCGTGATGATGACCCCCACGAAGCCGATGCAGATCGCCGTCCATCTCCGCCAGCCGACTTTCTCACCAAGCAGGAGCGGCGAGGCGGCCGCGACATAGATGGGGGCCGCCAGCCAATAGGTCATGACGTCCGCGAGGGGCAGGTACATGACGGCATAGTAGAAGCAGAACACTTCCATGGTCGAAAAGAGCACACGTGCCGCCTGCATCAGCGGCCGCTCTGCCTCGACGATCGGCTTCCAGCCGGCGCGCCAGAGGAACGGGGCAAGGATCAGCAGCGCCGCGATGGAGCGGATCAGCACGACCTGGCCGAGGCCGTAGTTCGCCACCAGCCATTTGCCCATGGCGTCGTTCAGCGCGAACATGAACATGCCGAGCAGCATGGTCGCCGGCCCGGCGAAGGCGCCGAGGCGACCGGCGGTCGAAATCATCCGGGTATTGTCTGCCATCATATCCTCATCACTTGCGGAGCCTTCGGCTCTCAAAGGCTCGCCGCGTCGGAGACCCTTCGGGAAACCGTGAAGGCGCGTTCGAGTTCGGGGTTGAGCTCCATGCCGAGACCGGGGCCGGGCGGCACCGTTATCATGCCGTTCTTCACTTCGGGAAGGGCGGTCACAAGATCGCGATACCAGGTTCGGTAGAAGGCGCGGACGCTTTCCTGGACCAGGGCATTCGGGGCGTTGAGCGAAAGGTGGGTCGAGGCGCACAGCACGACGGGGCCGGTGCAGTCGTGAGGGGCGACCGGTAGGTGCCAGGCTTCCGCCATCGAGGCGATCTTGCGGGCTTCCGACAGGCCGCCGCACCAGGATATGTCGAGCATGACGACGCCGGCGGCCCCGGTCTCGATATAGTCGCGAAAGCCCCAGCGGCTTCCAAGCGTTTCGGAAGCGGAGATCGGCGCCGGGGAGGCATCCGCATAGCGCTTGAGGCTGGAGAGGCTGTCCATCTTGATCGGATCCTCGTGCCAGAAGGTCCCGTACGGTGTCAGCGCTTTGGCGATCTGGATCGCCGGCAGGAGCTGCCACATCGAATGGAACTCGACCATGATGTCCATCTTGTCGCCGACCGCGGCCCGGATCTTTTCGAAGGGTTTCAGCGCCTCCTTCAGATCGGGCACCGAAATATACTGGCCGCGTGTCTTCTCGGCCGCGGCATCGAAGGGCCATATCTTCATCGCTGTGATGCCGTCCTCGAGCAGGGACTGGGCAAGCTCGTCGGCGCGGTGGAGGAAGCCGTTCAGGTCGTCATAGTCGCGGCCGGTCGAAAGGCCGTAATTGGCGGTGGTCTGGCCAGTCGCCTTCTTGATGTATTCGGTGCCGGCACAGGTGTTGTAGGTGCGGATCTCGCGGCGGGTGAAACCGCCGAGCAATTGGGCGATCGGTTGGTTGGTCGCCTTGCCGAAGATATCCCAAAGGGCGATGTCGAAGGCCGAGTTGCCGCGGACCTCCGCACCGGAGGAACGGAAGCCGACATAGCCGACGAGATCGCCCGAAAGCCTGTCGATCTCGAGCGGATCCCGGCCGATGACGCGAGGCGCGACGTATTCGTGGATATAGGCTTCCACGGTCTCCGCGCCGAAGAAAGTTTCGCCGAGGCCGGTCAGCCCTTCATCGGTATGGACAAGCAGCCAGAGAAGGTTGGCGCGTTCGGCGACGCGCACCGTTTCGAGGCGGGTGATTTTCATCGGGGGCTCCCGTTCGGGTCTAGAGCAGGCCGGCGGCGGCGAGTGCCTTCAGGCTCTCGTCGAAGTGCCGGTTCATGAGTTCGGTAGCGGCTTTCGGATCGGATTCGGCGATCGCTTCGGCAAGGTCGAGGTGAAGGCGGTTCATTGCTGCGCGCTCGTTGTCGCTTGCCCGGCTTTTCCAGCCGATCGGCCAGGTCTCGACGACCACGCCCTCGATCGCGCCGATGATGAGGGCGAAGACCGGATTGCGCGAGGCGCGCGCGATCGCGAGGTGCAGCGCCAGATCGTGTTCCATGACGAGGGCAGGGCGATCGACGGCGTCCTGCATGGCCCGGGCATGCCCGAGGATCTCGGCTGCCTCGCGGTCGGTGCGGAGCAGAGCGGCGAGGGTCGCCGTGCGCGCCTCGATCGTGCGGCGGGCATCCAGCAGTTGCCGGATGTCGATCTGGTCGGTGAAGAGGCCGTGGCGGAAGGTGAGCGCCATCGAGGTGTCGTCGAGAACCGCGACGGTCGGGCGCTTGCCGGCGCCGAGGTCGATCAGGCGCAGGGCGGCAAGGGAGCGCAGGGCCTCGCGCACGACCGTGCGCGAAACTCTCAGTTCCTGGCTCAGCGCCGCCTCCGAGGGAAGGCGGTCGCCGGGTTTCAGCTCGCCTTCGCGGATCAATGTCGAAATGTGAGCTACGGCGCCGGTGACCAGATCACCGGTACCCGCCGCTGCAGAATGAACGTTGCTCATCACCTATCCTACAAGTTTCAAAAACCTGTACTATAGGTTTGCGGGCCTGCCAAGAGCCAATTCGGATGGAGGGGGCCGGTGACTGCCCCCTCTTCTGGTCCTCAGATATCGGCCTTGAACGTCTGCCTCTGCGCACCGAGGCCATGGATTCCGAGTTCGACGGTGTCGCCGGCTTTCAGGTAACGGGGCGGCTTCATGCCCATGCCGACGCCGGGGGGTGTGCCGGTGGAGATGACGTCGCCGGGATGCAGGCTCATGAACT
>NZ_JABBGK010000007.1 GCF_012927355.1 Rhizobium terricola | reverse complement strand
CGTGGCGGCGGGCAAGCCCAGGATCGTCGCAGTCGTCGCTACCATGCGCAAACTGCTGACAATCCTCAACGCCATCATCCGGGACGAAAAACCATGGCAAAACGCTTGACTGCCAAGACAGTCGCTCCCCCCTTGGGCCGCGGGGCGGACTCAGGGGTTTTCATCAAATCGCCCTTCTGCAGAAAAACCTTTCTCCAATTAATCCATAAAAAATATAGAATAACTGTTATTGCCCGCTTGCTCTGCGATGCTGCACCCCTGTTGGAACCGGGCTGACGCATGCAGGAGCCTTTCGATGAGCAAGACCATTCACTTCAACGCCTTCGACATGAACTGCGTTGGCCATCAGTCACCGGGGCTCTGGGCCCATCCGCGGGACCGCTCGTGGAAATACAAGGACCTCGACTACTGGCAGGATCTCGCCCGGACGCTGGAGAGCGGCATCTTCGACGGCATCTTCATCGCCGATGTGATCGGCTACTATGACGTCTACAAGGGCAACAACTATCACGCCATCCACCAGGCGGCGCAGATCCCGGTCAACGATCCGCTGCAGCTTGCGGCGCCGATCGCCCTCGCCACCGAACACCTCGGCATCGGCATCACTGCCTCGACGTCATTCGAGCATCCCTACACGTTTGCCCGCCGTCTCGCGACGGCTGACCACCACACCAAGGGTCGTGTCGGCTGGAACATCGTGACCTCCTACCTGGAGAGCGGCGCGAAGAATGTCGGCCAGGCCGGATTGCAGCGCCACGACAACCGCTACGATATCGCCAACGAATATCTCGAGGTGATCTACAAGCTGCTGGAAGGCTCCTGGGAAGACGGCGCCGTCGTGCGAGACCGTGAGAACCGCGTCTTCACGCTGCCGGAAAAGGTTCACGAGATCGGCCACCGCGGCAAGTATTTCGACGTTCCCGGCTATGCGTTGACCGAACCCTCGCCGCAGCGCACGCCGGTCCTTTATCAGGCCGGCGCCTCCGGGGCTGGCAAGAAGTTCGCGGCAGAACACGCCGAATGCGTCTTCGTCGCCGCGCAGACCAAGACCATCCTGCGCAACTACGTCAACGACGTTCGCCAAAGGGCCGTTGCCGCCGGTCGCTCGCCGGACAGTCTCAGGATCTATAACCTCCTGACGGTCATCGTCGACGAAACGGATGAAAAGGCGAAGGCCAATTTCCGGGACTACCTGGACTACGTTTCCTATGACGGCTCGCTGGTCTTCATGTCCGGCTGGACCGGCATCGATTTCTCGCAATACCGCCCGGACGATCTGGTCCGCAAGGTCGAGACCAATGCGATCCATTCGGCAGTGGAAAGCCTGTCGGAAGGCGACCCGAACAAGCGCTGGACGATCCGCGAGCTTGCGGAATGGGGTGGTGTCGGCGGCATGGGTCCGGTCGTCGTCGGTTCTCCCGCGACCGTTGCCGACGAGCTGCAGCGATGGGTCGAGGAAACCGGTGTCGACGGCTTCAATCTCGCCTATGCGGTAACCCCGGAGACCTTCGAGAACATCGTCGGCTATCTGGTTCCCGAACTGCAGAAGCGCGGCGTTTATCCGAAGGAGTACCGCCCGGGCACCCTGCGCGAAAAGCTCTTCGGTCGCGGCGCCCGGCTCGAGGCTCCGCATCCGGGTGCCCGGTATCGCGACATCGAGGCGATCAAGCGCGCCGAAGCGCTGCGTCCAACCGGAAGCTGATTTTTTCTTTCCCCTTTTCTCAATGAGGACATGACCATGGGCACTCTTCCCGAAACCAAGATCGACTATTCCATTCACCCGCGCGTCAATTCTACCGATCCGGTGGCGCCGCGCCCGCGCCCGGCGACGCCGGCCCACGTCATCAAGACGGACGCCGAGGCCATCGAGATCGCCGAGCGGCTTGCCGAGCGGTTCAAGGTCGGCGCTGCCCTGCGTGACCGCGAGGGGCTGCTGCCGATTGCCGAACTCGACGAGTATTCGCAGAGCGGTCTGTGGAGCATCAACGTGCCGAAGGCCTACGGGGGCCCCGGCGTTTCCTACGCCACGCTTGCCAAGGTGATCGAGACCATTGCGGCAGCCGATCCGGCGATTGCCCAGATCACCCAGAACCACCTTGCGATCGTCGGCACGATCGACCTCGACGGGACCGACGAGCAGAAGCGCGATCTCTTTGCCCTGGCGCTGTCGGGCATCCGGTTCGGCAATGCCTTTTCCGAGTTGAAGTCGAAGACGGTTGCTGCCTTCGAGACGCGCGTTCGCTTCGAGGGCAACGATGCGATCGTCAACGGCGAGAAGTTCTACACCACGGGCGCGCTTCTCGCCCATGTCGTGCCGATCGTTGCCGTCACCGAGGATGGGCAGGCCTATCTGGTCTTCGCCGACCGCGATGCCGAAGGCCTGACGGTCACCAACAACTGGTCGAGCTTCGGGCAGCGCACCACCGCGTCCGGCGGTGTCCGGATCGAGAGCGTCAAGGTACCGAAGGCCCGTGCGTTGCACGTCACGTCCTTCGAGCATCCGACAGTGGCCGGACCGGTATCGCAGATCATCCAGTCGGCGATCGACCTCGGGATCGCCCGTGGCGCGATCGAGGATACCATCGCTTTCGTCAAGACCCACAGCCGGCCGTGGCTCGATAGCGGCAAGGAGACCGCAGGCGAGGATCTCTTCACCATTGCGGCCATCGGCGATCTCCAGATCAAGCTGCACGCAGCCAAGGCCCTGCTCGAGATTGCCGGACGTGCGATCGACGTGGCCGATGCCGATCCGAACGAGGGTACGGTTTCGGAAGCGACCATCAAGACGGCAGAATCCAAGGTGCTGACAACCGAGATCGCCATCCTTGCCACCAACAAGCTGTTCGAGCTTGCCGGCACCCGTTCGACGCTGGCTGAGCACGGTCTTGATCGTCATTGGCGAAATGCCCGCGTGCATACGCTCCACGATCCCGTCCGCTGGAAGTTCTACCATGTCGGCAACTACTACCTGAACGGCGTCAACCCGCCGCGTCATGCGTGGAACTGAGGTGAGGCGAATGAGCCAGAACGACAGGAAACTCCACCGGGAGGCCGCGTTGACGGCAGGCCGCCCGGCACCCCATATCCCGCCGCGTCGCGTGAAAGCCAACGTCATCAAGGACGATGTCGAGGCGATTGCCGTGGCAAAGGAACTGGCGCGCGAATTCGCGGCGGGTGCCGTCGCCCGCGACCGCGAGCGACGTTTGCCGATCGCCGAGATCGAGCGCTTCTCGCAGTCCGGCCTCTGGGCGATCACCGTACCGAAGGAGTATGGCGGAGCCGGCGTCTCCGCCGTCACGCTCGCCGAGGTGACCGCGATCATCTCGGCGGCCGATTCATCGATCGGTCAGATCCCGCAGAACCACTTCTACATGGTGGAAGCGCTGCGGCTTGCCGACTCGGAAGAGCAGAAGAGGCACTATTTCACGCGTATCCTCGATGGGGATCGTCTTGGCAACGCCTTCACGGAAATCGGCACCAGGACGCCGGTCGACTACAAGACGAGCTTCGTGAAACGCGACGGCAGGCTGCTGCTCAACGGTCAGAAATTCTATGCGACCGGTTCGCTTTTCGCCCACGTTATCGTTGCCGTGGCGAAAGACGAGGTGGGCCGGGTCCACATCGTCTTCGTTGACCGCGCCACGCCTGGCCTTGACCTTGTGGACGACTGGTCGTCCTTCGGCCAGCGGTCGACCGGCAGCGGCACGGTGACCTTCGACGACGTCGAGATAACGCCGTTCCAGATCGTTGACCACGACGTCGTTTTCGAAAAGCCAACGCCGATGGGGCCATTCGCCCAGATCATCCACTCGGCCGTGCAGGTGGGGCTTGCCAGGGGTGCCCTGGCCGAGGCGATTTCCTACATCCGAGCTCACGCGCGTCCTTTCTTTGAGCTCTCGATCGACCACGGCTACGAGGATCCGCATTCGATCCACCAGATCGGCGATGTGACGATCCGCGTTCATGCGGCCGATGCGCTGCTGGCACGCTCGGGACGGCTGCTGGACATTGCAACCGCCAATCCGAACGAAAGGACTGTCGCGGAGGCTTCGATTGCTGTCGCCGAGGTCAAGGCGCTCGGAACCGAAGTCGCGCAACTGGCCGCGAACAAGCTGATCGAACTCGGCGGCGCCCGTTCTACGCTCGAAAGCTATGGCCTCGACCGGTTCTGGCGCAATGCCCGCACCCATTCGCTGCACGATCCGGTGCGCTGGAAATACCACCATATCGGCAACTACTACCTCAACGGCCAATTGCCGCCGAGGCATGGTGCCCTCTAGTTCGGGGCAAGTCCAACTTGCCGGGCCAGGTCGATGACCTGTGCCCGGCTCTTTTTGTCCAGATGGAAACACTCGATGACCTACATTCCCGCGCCCGGCCGTTATGACAACGCCATCTATCGCCGTGTCGGCTGCAGCGGCCTCAAACTACCGGCAATTTCGCTCGGTCTCTGGCACAATTTCGGCGACACGACGCCGCTCGACACGCAGCGATCCATCCTTTTCAAGGCCTTTGATCTCGGGATCACCCATTTCGACCTCGCCAACAATTACGGACCGCCGGCTGGCAGCGCCGAGATCAATTTCGGTCGCGTCCTGAAGCAGGATCTCGCCGGTCACCGCGACGAACTGATCATCTCCACCAAGGCGGGCTGGGACATGTGGCCGGGCCCCTACGGACGGGGTGGCGGCTCCCGCAAGGCGCTGCTCGCAAGCCTCGACCAGAGCCTGCAACGGCTCGGCGTCGACTACGTGGATATCTTCTATTCGCACCGCTTCGATGCCGAGACCCCGCTCGCGGAGACCGCCTCCGCACTGGCTTCCGCCGTCGAGCAGGGCAAGGCGCTCTATGTCGGCATCTCGTCCTATTCCGGCAACAAGACGCGCGAGATCGCCACGCTGTTGGCGGAGCGGGGCGTGCCGTTGCTGATCAACCAGCCGTCCTACAACCTGTTCAACCGCTGGATCGAAAAGGACCTGCTCGCCGCGTCCGGGGAGGTCGGGGCCGGTGTCATCGCCTTCACGCCGCTGGCTCAGGGATTGCTGACCGGCAAGTACCTGAACGGCATTCCGGTGGACACCCGGGTCAATCGTCCCGGCGGCGACTTCCTGAGGCCAGAGCATCTCAAGGAGGAAAACATCGAACGGGCGCGGTCCTTGAACGAGATCGCCGCCCGCCGTGGCCAGTCCCTCGCCCAGTTGGCTCTGGCCTGGGTGTTGCGCGACCCGCGTGTCACCTCCGCGCTGATCGGCGCCAGTTCGGCCGCGCAGGTCGAGGAGAACGTGGCCGCGCTGAACGGTCTGTCGTTCACGGACGAGGAGCTCTCCGAGATCGACCGCTATGCGGTCGAGGGCGGGGTCAATCTCTGGGAAAAGCCGTCGCACGATCAGGCGGTTTGAGAACGCGGCTGCCGGCAATAGGCGTGGCTGGACGGTGATGAACGCCGTTTCGCCACGCTTTGGCGCGCGTACGAGTTGGAATGCGATGCGGTCATATCGGCTCTTCCGCTTCACGGAATCGCTGTTGCCGCGGCAGATAATCTCCGCTCGGGCCGATTGGTTGGAATAAAATTCCTTACAAAAACTATAGAGAATATTACCGTAAGGCCATCGTTTAGCGGCGCTCGTGAGGCGCTCGATCGGAGGTCGGACATGATTACCAGGAGACAGGGTCTCAAACTCGCCGCGGCACTTGCCGTATTCGCTGTTCCGTTTGCCGGGGCGGCGCGTGCCGAAGCCAAGGTCATCCGCATCGGCTGGCAGAAATTCGGGGTTCTGGCACTTGCCAAGCAGCAAGGGGCGCTCGAAAAGCGCTTCGCCGATCGCGGCATTGCGATCGAATGGTCCGAATTCACCTCCGGCCCGCCGTTGCTCGAGGCGCTCGGCGCAGGGGCTCTCGATTTCGGTCCGACCGGCGACGTGCCGCCGCTTTTTGCTCAGGCCGCGGGCGGTGATCTGGTCTATGTCGGCACCTACAAGCCGCCGGCGGCTTTCCACGGAATCCTGGTGCACAAGGATTCCCCGATCGAGGCTCTTTCAGACCTCAAGGGCGTCAAGCTCGCCTACAAGCGCGGGTCGAGCGCCCACAACTTCGCCTTCAAGGCGCTTGCCAAGGCTGGACTGACGCCCGCCGATGTCGAGAGCGTCGATCTGCCGCCGCCGGACGCGGCGGCCGCCTTCAAGAATGGAAGCGTCGACGCCTGGTCGATCTGGGATCCCTATTTCGCCATCGCCGAGAAGGATCCGAACGCCCGCCTGCTGAGCACCTCCGAGGGTATTGTCGAGGCCTGGGGTTATTTCCTCGGCAACGGCAAGTTCGCGGCGGAAAATCCGGATCTGATCACCGAGATCCTCGACGAGCTCGCAAAGGTCGGTGCAGCCGCCCAGGCGAACATCGATGGAACCGCGGATGCGCTTTCGCAGATCACCGGTGTTCCCGTGGACGTTACCCGCGTCACCCTGACGCGGGCCGGTTCTGATCTCGGAAAGGTCGCCCCTATCTCGGACGAGGCCGTCGCCTACCAGCAGGCCCTGGCCGACGATTTCCACGCGCTGGGGGTTCTGCCCAGGAAACTCACCATCTCGGACATCGTCTGGCGCGCAAAAGCCAGCTGAGCCCGTCAACCCGCAACGGAGAGACCAGATGATTACGCGCAGGCAAAGCTTGGCCCTGATCGGAGCGGCGGCAACGTCGCTCGCCATGCCCGCCATACGGCCGGCCCGGGCAGCAACCGAGTTCCGCATTGGTTGGCAGAAGAATGGCGTGCTGGCGCTCGCAAAGCGCACCGGCGCTCTGGAAAAGCGTCTCGCCAGGCACGGCGTCACCGTGACATGGGCCGAATTCACCTCCGGTCCGCCGCTGCTGGAGGCGCTGGGCGCCGGCTCGCTCGACTTCGGTCCGACCGGCGACGTACCTCCGCTCTTCGCCCAGGCGGCCGGTGGCAATCTGCTTTATGTCGGGACCTATCGCGGCCCCTCCACCGGGTCGGCCATTCTCGTCCACAAGGACTCGGGCCTTAACAAGCTTGAAGACCTGAAGGGCAGGAAGGTCGCTTTCAAACGCGGATCGAGCGCCCATAACTTCACGGTCAAGGCCTTGCGCAAGGCGGGTCTTTCGATCGGCGACGTGGAGGCGGTCGATCTTCCGCCGCCGGATGCCGCTGCCGCCTTCAAGACCGGCAGCATCGACGCGTGGGCGATCTGGGATCCCTACTATGCGGTCGCCGAGGCAGATCCCCACGCCCGTGTGCTGACCACGGCGGCGGGCATCGTCGACAGCTGGAGCTTCTATTTCGGTAACGGCGACTTCACGGCCGCCAATCCGGACGTGATCGCCGATGTGATCGATGAACTGGCGATCACCGGTGCCTGGGCCCAGTCCCATCTCGACGAGACGGTTGCCGCACTTTCGCAGATCACCGGCGTAACGGCCGAGGTCACGCGAACCGTGCTGACGCGCAAGGGCGCCGATCTCGGCAGAGTTCATCCGCTGACCGACGAGGCGATCACCTACCAGCAAGCCCTTGCCGATGAATTCCACGATCTCGGCATCCTACCGAAGAAGCTCGCAATCGCCGACATCGTCTGGCGCCCGAAGGCGAGTTGAGCCATTTCCTGAAAGGACATTGACATGACGAAGACAGAAAAACCGCTCGATTTCCTCTGGTTCATACCGACTTCGGGTGACGGATCCTATCTCGGCTCCGATGACCGCAGCCGGCCCGCCGATCCGGGTTATTTCCGCGAGATTGCGACGGCCGTCGATCGGTTGGGCTATTCCGGCGTGCTGATCCCGACGGGCGTCGCCTGCGAGGAATCCTTCGTGCTGGCCGGCCATCTCGCGGCGGTGACGGAGAAGCTGAAGTTTCTCGTCGCGATCCGCCCGGGCACGGCATCCCCGGCCTATTATGCCCGCCTTGCCTCGACGCTCGATCGTGTGTCCAATGGGCGCCTGCTTCTGAACATCGTCGCCGGCGGCAGTGCCCAGGAACTCGCCGGAGACGGCATCTTCCTTCCGCATGATGAGCGCTATGCCCATGCCGATGAGTTTTTCCAGGTCTTCAACAGCCTGATCGAGACCGGCAAGGCCAATCTCGACGGAAAGTACATCAAGGCGCTGGACGCCCAGCTCGGCATTCCGCCGGTCCAGGAACCGCGTCCGCCGCTCTACTTCGGCGGGTCGTCGGATGCGGCGATCGAGTTCTCCGCAGGTCTGGTCGACAAGTACCTGACTTGGGGCGAACCGCCGGCACAGGTCGCCGAAAAGATCGCCACCGTGCGCAAGGCGGCTGCCGCCAAGGGCCGGACCGTGAGCTTCGGCATAAGGCTGCACTTCATCGTCCGCGAGACTGACGAAGAGGCATGGGCGGCCGCCGACAAGCTCATCTCGAAACTCTCCGACGAAGCAATCGCTGCGGCCCAGGAGGTGTTCGCCAAGAACTCCGACTCCGTCGGTCAGGCCCGTATGGTGGCGCTCCACAACGGTCGACGCGACAAGCTGGAAGTCTCGCCGAACCTCTGGGCCGGCATTGGCCTGGTTCGTTCGGGCGCCGGCACCGCGCTCGTCGGCTCTCCGAAAACGGTGGCGGCGCGCCTGCGCGAATATCAGGAGCTCGGCATCGATACGATTGTCGCCTCCGGTTATCCGCATCTCGAGGAAGCCTATACCGTCGCCGAACTGCTGTTCCCGGAGATCGGTCTCGGCGGCCCCCGCAACCAGATCCGCTCTTCATTCGGCGAGCGTCAGGTCTTCGGCGGGGGTGGTCACGGCGGCAACGTCAAGCTCGTTTCCGGCTCTTGAGCCCGGGATCCATGGATAGCCTCACGTCGGTTGACCACTCGCCGACGTGAGGCACAGGCAAGAGGAGCACCCCATGACCGCATATGACATCGCAACGGAAGCCCGGACCGAGCGCCGGCGCGAGGCCCGGCTCTCGGTCCGGCTGCCGTCCGTTCACCTCGGACCGTTCCTGCCCTTCCTGCTTCCGGTCGCAGTGATTGTCGTCTGGCAGCTCCTGTCGTCGGCGGGGTGGATCTCGTCGCGCGTCATGCCGGCGCCAAGCGATGTGGTTCTTGCCTTCGTCGACCAGTTGAGCAGCGGTGCGCTGCTGCACGACATCGCCGTCAGTGGCGCCCGTGCCCTGGCTGGTCTCGTGGTCGGCGGCTCTATCGGGCTGGCTCTCGGCATCGCCAACGGCGTCTCCCGACTGTCGGAGCAACTGACCGACACGACCCTGCAGATGCTACGCACCATCCCGCATCTGGCGATGATCCCGCTCGTCATATTGTGGTTCGGCATCGGCGAGGAATCGAAGCTTTTCCTCACTTCGCTCGGCGTGCTCTTCCCCGTCTATCTCAATACGTTCCACGGCGTGCGCAACGTTGACCGCGACCTGCTGGAAATGGGCCGGGTCTATGGCATGAGCGGCTTCACCTTGTTCCGCAAGGTCATCTTTCCTGGTGCGCTGCCCTCGATCTTCGTCGGCTTGCGCTATGCACTCGGAATCATGTGGCTGACGCTGATCGTCTCGGAATCGATCGCTGCCTCCTCGGGCATCGGGCACATGGCCAATGAAGCGCGCGAGTTCATGATGACCGACGTCGTCGTGTTGTCGCTGCTGATCTACGCGGCACTTGGCAAGCTGGCGGACATGATCGCCCGGGCACTCGAGCGGCGCAGCCTTTCCTGGAACCCCGCCTATCAACGCTGAGGAGCGAACCATGAACCGCTATTCTCTTCACATGCTCGCGGAGCGCCCGGAATACCTGAAGGCCGATCCGGATGATGCCAAAGGTCCGGTCGCCGCGGATCGAACCGGCCCCGTGGCCATTCGTCTGCGCGGCGTCGAAAAGCGTTTCGGCGACAATCACGTCCTGCGGGGGATCGATCTGGACGTTCCTGAGGGCCAGTTTCTCGCAATCGTCGGCAAGAGCGGTTGCGGCAAGAGCACGCTCCTGCGGCTGCTGGTAGGCCTCGACGAACAGAGTGCCGGATCGGTTGGCTTCGGCGACACCGATGGCCACCCGGCGTCGCCGAATGCGCGCATCGTCTTTCAGGAGCCACGGCTTCTGCCCTGGGCAAGCGTGCTGGACAATGTCGTGGTTGGGCTGGGCGAGGGTGTCGACCCATCCACCGCGCGGCGTGAAGCGCTGGCGGCCCTGGAAGAGGTTCAGCTTCCCGAAAAGGCTGCACAATGGCCGTCTCGCCTGTCCGGCGGTCAGCGGCAGCGCGTCGCGCTGGCGCGAGCGTTGGTCAGCAGACCCGGCCTGCTTGTGCTGGACGAACCGCTCGGGGCGCTCGATGCGCTGACCCGCATTACCATGCAACAGCTCATCAGCCGCGTTTGGCGTGAACTCGGCTTCACGGCCGTCCTCGTCACCCACGATGTCAGTGAGGCGGTGAACCTTGCGGATCGGGTGATCGTGCTCGATGAAGGTCGAATTGCCCTCGATCTCGAGGTCCGGGCGGAGCATCCGCGGCATCATGGTGATCCCGCCCTCGGCGCGCTGGAGCGGCAGCTGCTCGACGCGATCCTCGGCGAAGGGTGAAGGTGAGGAACGGAAACGAATGGGTGGCGGGACGGCCTCCGACCTGACGATAGGAGGCCGTCTTGCGACTAGGAATGCTTGAAGAATAAGTGGCGAGTGGCGTTGCCTTCTAGGATCATCGAGGCAATCTGTTCGCATTGCGCGGCAATCTCGGGAACGCCGGTCAGTTCGCCAAAAGTGCCCCGTGCCAACGGACCGGCGATGAAGAGGCCTTCCACAGCCAGGTCGTTCTGCCCAATCGCGCGGCTTTGCCGGTCGCAGGCAATGCCAAGCCCATGAGGGTCCGCCTTCACCAGGCCGTCTGCTTCCAGATCGGTGAGGTAAGGTTGAGCGGCGATGGCGCCCTTGTGATCCGGTCCGGTCGCCACCACCACCCACTCGAAGCTCTGTCTCTCCACGACGCCTTCCGGCCTGACGATCAGGTCGACGGAAATAGCGTGGGCGCCGCGCTCGACGCGACAGATGCGGCCGGCCCGGAAGCTGAGGCCTCCGTCATCGACGGCCCGGCGGACAAGGGCGGCAACCTGTGGCGGCATCCTGTAGCGATGTGTTTCGAACCGTCGTCGAAGATGCCGGAGCAGACGAGACTGTTCGGCTTCGGTCAGCGCCTGCCAGATCGTCTGGCCTTGCTGGCGCAGGGCATCGAACACTCTTTGCCACGGCAGGCCGGCACGCTCGGCATCGGCGATGGCCAGCCGGACCCGTCGCAGGACGTTACGCGCGCTGGATGGAGCCGGAAGCACGAAGTTACCCGTGGAAGCCGGCTGTACGGGCGACTGTGCCTGGGGCAACAGACCAGACCGGGAAAATGCCACGATTTCTCCGTCATGACCGCGATGGCGAAGCGATGCCACGATGTCGAGTGCCGTCAGGCCGGCGCCGAGCACCAGGACCCGCTCGCCTCGCCGGATCGGCGCCAGGGCATCCGCCCTTGCCGGATCGGCGATGAAGCGCGGATGGCCATTGAGTGCCAGGGCGACCATGCCGGGTGCCTTGGGTTTGGGGTGGCTCGTGGCGATGACGACGATGTCCGCATCGATCACCGTCCCGAGACGACCACTCACACGCCATCCGCGGCCGTTCCTCTTCACGGTTTCCACGCCTTCGCGGACATGTCGAATGGAGCCGTTGTCGAGAAGCGGGTGCATCGTTTCGGCCATGAAGCGGGCGAAATCGGCACGGCGGGCATAGATGGCGCCGGTTTCCGTGCGAGCGTCGGGGTCCGCTTCGATCGTGCCGCTGGTTTCGAGCCAGCGGACAAACGCCCCGGGTTCTCCGGGGGTGGCACGCATGCGCGCTGCCTCGACATTCAGTCTGAGCGCCGGATCGGTGGTGTCGTAGGCAAGGCCCGACCCAAGCGAGGAGCGCGGTTCGAAGATCGTGATCTCATGTTCGCCCCAGTCGGAGGCAATTGCCAGCTCGCGGGCGAGCGAGGCACCAGTGAAGCCGCCGCCGATGATGGCGACGCGGCAACGCCGGTTGCCGAGCGGCGTGATATGTCTTTCAAAGGGCAGGGTAATTCGCAGCATTCCGTTCTCCCTTCGGTTGAAGCGGCGGGCCTCGAAAGTGCCTCCGAACACAATTGGCACGGACATATTTTCTATAAAATATATAGATTATGAAATCGGATGTCTACGATAACGACGTTTGCGCCGTTAGAAATGTTCCCCGACATGTGTTCGCCATCTTCCACGGAGTTCCCGATGAGCAGCTCTTCCATCAATATCGGCCTGGTCAGGCGCGACCCGATCTACGCGGCTGCGGAGCACGCCGTCGACGCGGACGGACTGAAGTCTGCGCTCCGCAATCTGACGGGCGGCGTCAGCATCATTACGGCCGGCGAGGGAGAAGCGCGCACGGGTGCGACCGTGACGTCGGCTACTGCCCTTTCGGTTGAACCGCCGCGCATGCTCGTCTCCCTTAACCGGACGTCATCGACCTGGCCGGTGGTCGAGCGTTATGGACACTTCTGCGTCAACATCGTCGGTCCGCTGCATGAAGGCCTGGCAAACCAGTTCGCTGGTCGGGGCGGTCTCAAGGGGCCGGACCGTTATCGCGGCGCCAGCTGGACCACGCTCGTCTCCGGTGCACCCGTCCTGGAAGATGCGGCATCAGCGATCGACTGTGAGGTTGAAGAGGTGCTGGAGCGCCACAGCCACGCGATCGTTATCGGTCGTGTCGTTGGCATCCGCGTTCTCGGCGGCGGCTCCCTGGTCTATGGCAACGGTCGCTATTCGGCATTTGGCGGGTGACGGACGCCCCTCCGGGGCCGGGCTTCGACATTTTTTCCCGTCGCCTCGACCGGCGGAAAGATGTGCCAAGCCGGCTCTGCATAATAGAATAGTGTTTTTATCGAAAATATTGACGATCAGGCAAAATGCGGCGACACTGGGGCATCTGCTCATGATGAGCGCAGCAGGAGGAATGAAGACATGCCTTTCGGTATAGAGACCTTTTCCTTCGATCTGTTCGGGATCTCGCGCCGGCCTGCGAAGGTTGATCGCTCAACGCCGAGCGAAATCTCGCCGCCCGCGGAAGAGACCGAAGCTCTACAATCCGGCGAGGGTGCCAAGTCGGCCCGCGACCGCGAAAACTTCTTTTTCTGGGGCATGTTCCCGGTTCTCTAGTCAGGAGGCGATCATGGCCCAGTTTCAGTCGAGTTCCTTGAATGCCCGTACGAACACATCAGCACCGGCGGATCGCCTGGCGCATGTGGCCGTCGCCTGCGCAGTGTTCTTCATCGCATCCATCGTCGTCCTGCTTTGACGGCACACGTGTTCTCTGTCGTCGACCGGCGCTCGGCAAAGCCGCGGTCTCCGCCGGGACGAGTATTCGAGGATAAAGCGATGGGAACCATCACGCATCTGCATGAGCACCTGCGCCCTGTGCCCTCCCGTATCGACGCGGAAGACACCGTGGTAGCCATTGCGTCGGCCCTGCGCCCCACGCCGGCCGAGCCGACGCGCGAGGCCGCAGCAGACATTCTGGGGCCATCCGGTCTGCTGGCGGTGTCGGTACCGAGTGATTTCGGTGGTCTCGACGTCTCCAACATCATCCTCGCCGATGCGGTCGCCCTTCTGGCCGAACTTTCGCAAGATCTCGCCGAAGCCTTCGCTTCGCACTGCGTGGCATTGGAAACGGTCCGCAGCGGCGGATCCGATGAGCAGCGGCGGAGTGTTTTCGCGAGGGTCGCATCAGGGGATCGCTTCAGCGGACCTGCCGCGATCGGGATTGACCCGGAAGGGATCACGACATCCTTTGAGCCGGAAGGAATGGGGTTCCGACTGACCGGGCGGGCGGAGTTCACCAGGACCTCTTCGGCTGCCGAATGGCTTGCGGTACCCGCCCTGGGCGACCAGGGAAAGGTTGCGTTGCTGCTCATCTCACGTGGCACGCCCGGTATTGTCGGCCAGCCTCTCGGTGATGCAGGACGTGTTGCCACGGTCGTGTTCGACGGTGTGCATGTTGCTGCAGATGCCGTGCTTCCGCTCTCGCATCAAGCGCCCGCGATGTCGGAAGCGTTGGCGCGGCTCCTCGCTGCCGCGATCTCCCTCGGCAGGGCGCGCCGCCTTGCCAGAGAGCGTCTGGCCGCGACGACCGATGTGTCGGGCGTCGATGAATTTCTCGTTGGCAAGGGCGAGGTGGAGATAGAGACGCTTGGCGCGCTGCTGGCGCTCGTGGCGGAAGCGATAGACGTGGCGCAGGTCAATGCATCCGTCACGACGATTGCAGATGCACGGCGGCTTGCCTCGATCCTCGGGATCGCCGCGCGGGGCCTGAATGATGGCAGGCTCGACCTTCGTGCCGACGAGCCTGAGGTCAAGGCTCTTGGCAGGCAGGCCATCTCGGCCCGCCAGCCACGGTCGCACTGATCAGGAAAGGCTTATTGCCTGCGGCTCGGCCAGGAGTGCGGAAGCACCCTTCTTGCCTTCGGTGAACTGGGTCAGCGTCATGTTGTCGAGGATTGTGGCGATGGCGTCGCGCACCTCGGTCATCGACAGTCTCACCTGACAAGCTTCCGGGTCGGCGCAGTCGTCACAGGCTTCGAAGGCGGTGCGGCTCGCGCAGCGGATCGGGGCAAGCGGGCCGTCGAGTGCCCGGATGACCTGACCGATCATGATCTCGCTTGCCGGCTTGGACAGCGAATAGCCGCCGTTCGGCCCCTTCTTCGATCGAAGGATGCCGTTGTTTCGCAATTCGAGAAGGATGGTGTCGAGAAACTTCTTCGGGATGTTGTTACGCGTGGCGATTTCGGTGACGAACGCGGTTTCGCCCGGAGCGAGCTGGGCCAGATCGACCAGCGCCTTCAATCCGTATTTGCCTTTTTTCGTGAGCATTGCGGGACTCGATCAGGTTCTTGCAAGCTGGCGGCCTGTGGCTGGCCAGCCGTGTCGCGGCTATATTCCCTAAAATAGATAGTTTTTACTTGTTAAGCGTGCAAGCGCTAACTCTCGCTTTGTGCCGCCCAGATAGGCCGTTCGGGTGACTTCTTCGGAACCTGTGCTTCAATTCCTGATTTTTCCCGGTCATCCGCGAATGCGGGCGAGAACACGGTCCAGTCCGTCGAGAAGCGCCTTCGTCCCGCCATTGCGGTCGAAATCCATCCACACCTGCTCGTTGAGCCCGCCCTTCGTGGCGAATTCCTTCGACAGGTGGCCGAGCGGCACATCGTCTCTTCGGACGGCGACCTGGGAAAGGCTGGCAAAAAGCGCGGAAACATATTGTCGCCCGCCGGCGCGCGGCATTCCCTTGTGCTCGAGCCAATCGATGACGCGATCCATCATTCCGAAATAGGTGGCCATGGTGGCGCTCGCTGCGGCAAGCAGGTCGTATTCCTCAAGGGTTTCGCACTGGACGGCCGTGCCGAGCGAATTGAACAGGGCAGCGGTGAATTCGTCGGGTGGAAAGATCGCGGTGACACCCTCCCGGTCCTCGACGAAGGGCAACGGCACCGCCTGCGTCAGCTGGACATCCGTGCCGATCCACTCGAGAAGGGTCTGGCGCTCGGTCGCCGCGATGATGCTGATGACGCGCTGGCCGCGCCGAAAGACGAGGGGGCGGATAACCTCCTCGGCGATCTGCGGGCGAATGGCGAGGAAGACCGTTTCGGATCCGTCGATGACGGACTGGTTGTCCGAAGCAACGCGCAGGTCCGAGAATTCCGCGGCGAGAGCGCCCGCGGTCTCCGCATTGCGCGGCGACACGATCACCGATCCGGCAAGAGCCGGGTTACGCAAGATCCCCCTGACCAATGCCTGCGTGATGGCTCCGGTTCCGACGAAGCCGATGGTGCGATCCGAAATCAAAGTCATTCGGCAGCGCTCAGCGGATTGAGCGAGACATCGGTCATGTAGTTTTCGCGCATGAAGTTGATGAAGTTTTCCTGGAACTGTCGGGTATGGGCATGCGCGAGCGCGTCGGCCCGTTCCACGTTCCGGTCACGGATCGCTTCCAGCATGAGGTTGTGTTCGTCGGTCAACAGGTATCCTTCATGAGTCCGCTCGAGATATTCGAAGTGCAGATGCAGCATGCGTTGCCCTTGCCCGAGCAGCCTCTCGTAGAATGACGCGAGGTAAGGGTTCTTGCCCGCCTCGGCGATGGCCATGTGAAAGCGTTTGTTGGCTTCCGACATGGCCAGGTGATTTTCGCTCCTGACGGCCGCTTCGAATTCCTTCTGGCGCTTCGCGATGACCTTGAGGTCGGCCTCGGTTCGCAGCGCCGCCGCCAGTCGGGTGTTCATCCGCTGGGCGATATCCAGCGCCTCGACATATTTCGGGAAACTCGCAACCTCGATCGGCGCGACGATCGTGCTGCGGTTCGACAGCGTCACTACGAGTTCTTCGCCGGCCAGCCGGATGAGTGCTTCGCGCACAGGCGAGCGCGACATGTCGAAGCGTTCGGCCAGGGTCGTCTCGTCGAGCAGTTGGCCCGGCGCGAGCGTGAGTGCGAGGATCTCGCTTCTCAACGTGTCATAGACGCTTTTCCACCCCGTGCCACGCGCGCGCTTCGGTTCAAGTTCATCTGCCACGTATCGATCCTTTCGTACTTCAGGCGACCATACCGCAGATGACCGCACTGGCGGCAATGTAATTTTGCCGCTTGACTTTGTCGACATGTAGACGACATGTATTTTGTGTCGACATGTAGACGACAATGAATCGATTGTGGGCGTTCAGCAAAACCCGCAATCTGCAATCCGTCAAAAGGAGACCCCAATGAAGCTCACCGGCGTTCTGCCCGCTCTGGTCACACCGTTCGATGCCGCCAACAAGGTGGACTTCAAGGCACTCGAAAAACACATGATTGCCCTGAGAGCGGCCGGTGTCGCCGGCTGGGTCCCGATGGGGTCGACGGGCGAATATTTCTCGATGTCGAACGAGGAACGCGAGGACGTGTTGAAGTTCGTGAAGGATTTCGCCAGGGACGGCGAGATCCTGATTGCCGGGACCAACGCGCCGGCGACCCGAGAGGTCATTGAGAACACTGCGCGCGCCCGGGAAATCGGCTACGACACCGTACTGCTCGCCACACCCTTCTACACGCGACCGACGCAGGAGGAGTTGCTCGCGCATTACCGCGCCGTTCTCGATGCGACTGGTGTCAATCTGGTTATGTACAACTACCCGCCGAAGGACGGGATCGAGATCTCCTTCGATCTGATGGACGCATTAGCGGATGATCCCCGGGTGATCGGCATCAAGGAAAGCTCCGGCGTGCTGCAGCGTGCCGTCGACATCCACGCACGCTACAAGGGCAGGATCGACCTCGTCTCGGGTTCGGACGACATTGCACTCGATTTCATGTTCTGGGGCGCGGACGCCTGGATCTGCGGGCCGGCAAACTGCATGGCGAAGGCCTGCTGCGATCTCGACCGGACCTTCCGCTCCGGCGATCTCGCCAAGGCCCGCGAGATGATGACGGTGCTTTACCGTGCCATGAACATCCTCGAGAGCGGCAAGTTCGTCCAGAAGATCAAGTATGGCTGCGAGCTGCAGGGCACGCCTGTCGGCCTCTGCCGCGCACCGCTCGGTGAACTGACGGAAAGCGAAAAGTCCGATTTCCGCGCCGCGATGGAACCGATCCTGAACTGGTGAGGAAGTCGAACGAAACAACGTCGGCTGGGGACGAAATCAGTGGCCACCATCGCAGTCGTCGGCGCCGGCATCATCGGCACCACTCTCGCATATGACCTGCAGCGCCGCGGCAACGACGTTCTGCTGATCGATCGTGAGGCCCCCGGAATGGGCGCATCGTTCGGCAACATGGCCAGCATTGCCGTGACCGAGTTCATGCCGGCGTCACGTCCCGCGATCTGGAAGCAGATGCCGGGATGGCTGATGGATCCGGAGGGGCCCGTCCGGATCCGTCCGTCCTATCTGCCACGACTGGTTCCCTGGTTCCTGCGCTTTCTGGCGGCGAGCCGGCCAGCCAAGCTTCGGGAACTGGAAGAGGCCGGGGCGGTGTTGTGCCGGCGGGTTCATGAGGATCTCGACGCGCTGCTGAAGCAGACCGGTCTTTCGCACATGATGTCGGAAGAAGGCTGCCTGAGCCTCTATGCGGATGACGCCGAGTTCCGGGCCGACCGTGACCATATCGAGATCCTCGAACGCTTCGGATTCCGCCACCGGATTCTCGACGCGGCGGCGATCCGGGATCTGGAGCCGGCCTTGACGACAAGGATCGCCAAGGCTGTCCTTTTCCCCGACAATCGATCGATATCCGACCCTTACCGACTGGTGACGGCCATAGCCGAGCAGTTCCAGGCGATGGGCGGCACGGTGGTCAAGGGCAATGTCGCAGGCTTTGAAGAGACGGACGGTGCGATCGACACGGTGTGTCTGGACGACGGACGCAGGATTGCTGCCGACAAGACGGTGATCGCCGCCGGAGCCTTCTCGACCGAGCTTGCGCGCCTCGTCGGCGAGCCCATCCCGCTGGAGACCGAACGCGGCTATCACACCCAGGTCATGGCGCCCGGCATCTCGATGCGTCATTCGATCATTTGGCCCGCGAAGGCCTTCATGGTGACCCCGACGGCGGGCGGTATCCGCATCGGGGGCACGGTCGAGATGGCGGGTCTCGCGGCCCCGCCGGATTTTCGGCGCGCCAGGGTGCTGGTGAAGCGGGCGCAGGAGGCCTTACCCGATCTCAGGGTCGAGGACGCCACGGAGTGGATGGGGCATCGGCCGGCATTTCCCGACACGGTGCCGGTCATGGGGCCATCCGCGAAAAGAAGCGGTCTCTTTTATGCCACCGGTCACGGACATCTCGGCCTCACCTATGCGGCGACCTGTGCGCGGCTGATGGGTGATCTGCTGTCCGGCATCACACCGCCCGTCGACCTCAAACCCTTTCGTGTCGATCGTTTCTGAAGTGTTCCCCGCCACAAGAGGCCACCATGCGCAATGAACTCTACATCGACGATCAGCGGGTTTTGCCGGTCTGGGGCAAAAAGGTGCTCGCCGCTATCGACACCGGCCGCTTTGTCCGTATCCGGCCGTTGGGGGCCATCGAGCTATCTTGAGGTCAAGCAGTTCACGCGCTTTTCGGGGCTCGATCTCCGGGGGCTGGTGCTTCAAACAGGAGGAAGACCATGAATAGACCGCTGGAAGGCCAGACTATTCTCGTTACCGGAGCCTCTGGTGGTATCGGCCGAGCAATCGTCAAGGCGCTGGCCGCCGAAGGTGCGCGCCCGATCATTCACTTTGGCCGCGATCGCAAGGGCGCCGAGAGTCTGAACGGCGAAATAGGCGACAGCGGGTTCATCCTCTCCGCAGATCTGTCGTCGGCGAACGGCGCTTTCGATTTGTGGGCCCAGGCAATCGACATGGCGGGACGTATACACGGTCTCGTCAACAACGCCGGCGTTCTCAGCCGCATTTCGGTCGAGGCAGATCCCGACGAGTGGCGAGCCGCATGGCAACGGGAATTCCAGATCAACTTCTTTGCCGCAGCGGATCTGCCGAGGGAAGCCATTCGGCACTTCAAGGCGCATGGCGGAGGCCGTATCGTCAACATGGCCTCTCGGGCGGCTCAGCGAGGCTATGCGGCCGACGCCATGCCCTATGGCGCGACCAAGGCGGCGCTCGTCAACCTCACCAAATCCATCGCCCGCTCTTTCGGTCCGGACGGTGTCACCGCGGTTGCGATCGCGCCGGGCTGGGTCCGCACCGACATGGCGAACGGCTTTATTGCGAAACATGGAAAACAGGCGGCGGTTGCCGATATCCCGATCGGCGAAATGGCCGAACCCGAGGACGTCGCAGACCTCGTTGCCTTCTGTTTCCGCGCATCTCAGGCATCGCTGAACGGCGCGACACTCGACGTCAACGGCGGCAGCTACATCCGTTAGGTTCACTCATGGAGATTCCGATGAAGAGGTTCGAAAACAAGGTCGCGATCGTGACGGGCGCTGGTGGAGGAATCGGCTCGGCCATTGCGCGGCGTCTCGCACAGGAAGGCGCGCTGGTTGTCGTCACCGACGTCAATGCCAACGCTGCGGAACAGGTCGCAAAAGGCATCGAGGCCGACGGCGGCAAGGCCAAGGCGATTACCGCCGATATCGCGAAGAAGGATGCCTGCTTCGCCCTGATCGAGCAGGTTTTTGCAGTGAACGGCCGGATCGACGTGCTGGTCAACAATGCCGGCATCAACCGGCGCGGCAATCTGCTGTCGCTGTCGGATGAGGACTGGGACGTGAGTTTCACCGTCAACCTCGATTCGATGTTTCACCTGTGCCGTGCAGCGCTTCCCCACATGATCGAGGCCGGTGGCGGCGCCATCGTCAATACCGCCTCGCAATGGGGGCTCTATCCGGCGCCGAACCACATTGCCTACAACACGACCAAGGCTGCGGTTGCAGCCTTCACCCAGAACCTTGCCCGCGACTACGCGCCTGACAAGGTCCGCGTGAACGCCGTCTGCCCGGGAGAGATCCACACGCCGATGCTCGAAGCCGGCGTCAAGCGCTCCGGCCGGACGATTGCCGATCTCGACAAACTGGTTCCCTTCGGACGCATCGGAAAACCGGAAGAGGTTGCGGCACTCGTCGCCTTCCTTGCCTCGGACGAGGCGGCTTTCATCTGTGGCTCGCTGGTCGAGATCACCGGCGCCCAGGCTGTGGCTTGAGGTTTTTGGCTCGGCCATCGATAGCGATTTCAGCGGCAAGAAATGGGAGGATCGCAGGCGACGCTTGCGGCCCTCGTCGCAGCAGGGGGAGTTCTTTCGAGCGAGCCCTTAGTCGGTGAAAGATAGCGCGGCTTGTCTCCGCGGATAAATATGATTAAAGTAGTCATGTTATATGGTAAAGCTCCTCGCAAGAGCTGCACCGACTGCACCGCCTTTCCGGAAAGGCATGCCCATCCTTCCCGACGGAAAAGGACGACCACCGGCGTTGAACTATCGTCATTCCATGACCTGCCATACCGAAGGCATAAAGGCGATCGCGCCGGCAAAATGGCGCGGTCTCGACGGCCTCATGGGGGTCTACTGGGACGCAGAGGGGCAGGCCGGAGCGCGTGCCTACTACCTGTCGCCCGACCCGCGAATTGTCGTCTTTTTCAATGACGTGTCATCCCATATCCGGATGTCGAACCGTGAAGCTGCCTTCGGCCACCACGACCGCCCGATGACGAGGGCGATCTATGTGCCCGCCGGCGTGCCGCTCTGGACCAGCTTTACATCCCCGCACCGGTTCTCGCATCTGGATCTGCATCTCCACAAGGACCGGCTGCTGCGGTTCCTTGCTCCTGCCGTGGGCACGTCGGTCGCACGGACGGCATTGCGGCGCCCGGTGGAGATCCAGGATGTCGAGGCCATCGAAACCCTCGCAAGCCTCCTTGTCGCGGAAGTTTCCCATCCGACCCGACATGCGGCCTTCGCCGAAAGCCTTGTCGGCAGCATTGTGACCGGCCTTCTCGATCTCCCCGAGCCGGGTGGAGATCAGGTCAACGGACGGCTGACGCAGGCGCAGATGAACAAGCTGGTTGCCCGTGTCGATGCCCGCAGCGATGGCCGCATGACGGTGGCCGAGATGGCGGCAACCGTCGGTCTGTCAGAGAGCTGGTTCGCCAGCGTGTTCAAGCAGACGACGGGCAAGACACCCCTGCAATGGCAGCTCGGAAAACGGATCGAGCATGCGCAGATCCTTCTGCGGGAAAGCGATCTGACTGTTGCAGATGTCGCGGTCCAGCTCGGATTTTCCGATCAGGCCCACCTGACCAAGGCCTTCCGCCAGATCACCGGCGAGACGCCGGCGGCCTGGCGCCGCGTCCAGCAGATACCCTGATCCGGGACGTTCATCCCACCCGGGGGGCCCGGGTGGGATGAGGTCGTTACCAGGTCTGGCGAAGCGTCGCGTAGACTGCACGACCCGGATTGTACCAGTCTGCGCCAAAGCCTCCGTAAGCGACGTGTTTTTCGTCGAACAGGTTGCTGGCATTGACCTGCAGCGTGGTATTTTCCTGGATCTTGTAGCTGAACGACGCGTCGAAGACGATGCTGCCATCGGTCGACTGGGTATTGGCGTTGTCGAAGTAGTAGGCGCTCTGGTAGCGCGCACCCAGTCCGAACGTCATGTCGCCGCGCGAGCCGTTGCCCTCAAGGGCATAGTTGAGCCAAACGGACGCCACGTTGTTGGGAACGAAGGACATTTCGTTGCCTTCGTTTCCGGAGGTGCCGTTTTCGACGATCTCCGACATCATGTAGGAATAGGCCGCCGTCAGGCTGAGATTGTTGGTCAGCTCGGCCTTTGCTTCGAGATCCACGCCGCGAACCCGCACCTCGCCGATCGTTTCCGGCAGGCTGGTAGCCGGGTTGGTGCGGGTGATGTTGTCTTTGGTCAGGTCATAGACGGCGGCGGTGAACAGGGCCGGGAATTCCTCAGGCTGATACTTGATGCCGACCTCGTACTGTGTGCCGCGCTCGGGCTCCACCCCGATCGAGGGCGGCGCAACCGACTCGGCATAGCTCGCATAGGTCGCGAATTGCTCCGTGAGGCGGTAGGTCAGGCCGAGCCGCTTGGTGAACTCGCTGAAATCGCCTTCCTTGGATGTTCCCGTGAGCTTGTTGTCTTCCTGCAGGTCGAGCCAATCGTTACGCAGGCCGACAGTCGCAATGAGCTTCTCGGAGAATGTCAGGTTCTGCTGGACATAGAGAGCCTTGGTGTTCTGCTCGGACGAGGTGCTGCTGTAGGGCGCAGCATAGGTCGGCGCCCCGGTGTAGACCGGATTGGTCCAGTCGATGCCCGGTGCCGCAGCCCAGAAGAGATCGGCATCGCCGGAATGGGTGTTGTAGCCGACGCCGGCCAGCGTCTGGCTGTCCACCGTCTCGAAGCTCGTGTCATATTGCAGGTGGGCATCGACGATGAAGTCTTCGTCGGAGCTGTCGTTGCCGAAGAAATAGCGGTTGGCGATGGTGTCCCCGTTGTCCACCGGTTCGTAGACATAGGCGTAGCCGAAGCCGGTCTCCGACTTGCTGTAGCGGGCATTGGCGTTGAAGGTCAGACCCGAGCCGAAGTCATGGTCGAGCATGACGCTGACCGTGTCGCGCGCCGTTGTGTCGTAGTTGTAGGCCGGCTCGCCGAGGAAAACACTCCTGTCGAGGTCATATCCCACCGGCAGGCCGCCGCCGCCGGGAACGCTGTCCTTGTCGAGGTGGTCATAGACAATGGAAAGGCTTGTCGCGTCGGTCGGGCGCCAGGTCAGGCCGCCCATGAAGAACTTCTCGTCATCCTCGGAGTAGTCATATTCCTTCTCCGCGTTCTGAAGCTTGCCCGTCAGGCGATAGGAAAGCGTATCGTCCTCGGTGATGTTGTCGCCGAAGTCGAACCCGACCTCCGCATGGCTGTAGGAGCCGCCGGAGACATAGGCTTCGCCGAACCGTTCACTCTTCGGCAGCTTCGTCGCATAGTTGACCGATCCACCGGGATCGGAGACGCCGAAGACCGTCGAATTGGCGCCCTTTAGAACCTCGACGCGCTCGAACGCATAGGGCTCTTCGCGAATGCCGCCGAACGGCGCACCGAGCGCGAGCCCATCGCGATACGTATAGGCATCGAAGCCGCGGATCTTGAAGTAGTCATAGCGGTCGTCGGAACCGTAGAAGTCGGTCGTGATGCCTGCCGTGTAGTCCAACACGTCCTCGACGCTTTGTGCGCCCCGCTGCTGGATCTCCTTCGCCGTGATCACGGAGACCGAAGCCGGTGTGTCGAGGATTTCGGTCGCGATCTTGCTGCCGCTCGTAGTCTTGGTCGCGACGATCGACTTCGCATCGTCGTCCGCGCTGCCCGCACCCTGGACCGTGATCGTCTCGAGCACGGTACTCTCATCGGCATCGTCGAGCTGTTGAGCGCGGAGCGAAAGGGGAGCGAGGGCGACGATGGCCGTGCAGCCGAGGAGAACCGCATGGCGGCAACGGAGCAGGCGGCGCCTCGATGTTTCGCTCGTCATTTTGATGTTCATGATCACGTTCCAGAAATTGATGTTGCTGATGCCGGCAGTCGGCAAGGACGCCGGTCATTCGGAAGGCAGGCTTGGAGAGCATCACGTTGAGAGCGTTCCCTGCCGCAAGACCGAGATCCCCTCTCGAAGGCGCAGCCGTCGTGGTCCGTCTGATTTCCCCATGGGGCTTTTAACTTGAGCAATTTAATCCGGTATTGTAACTTTTCTCGTTTTTGTAGGAATCTACGGAAATTACACGCGCCCTTCCGCCGGCGTCCGGATCAGGCTTGACCTCGACTGATGAACCTGAAACTAAAAGTCAACTTAAAGCCGCCTGGGGAATTGGCGAATGCCGCGCTTCTTTCGTTTTCTTGCGCCATGCGCCGCAATCTGGATGTCGATGATTGCCTTCACCGGCGCCCGCGCCGACGACAGCACGATCTACCCGATCACGATCAGGCATGCGCTGGGCACCACGACCATCACTAAGAAGCCGGAACGGGTTGCAACCGTTGCCTGGGCAAACCACGAGGTCCCGCTGGCGCTTGGCGTCGTGCCCGTGGGCTTTGCCGCGGCCAATTTCGGCGATGATGATGGTGATGGGCTGCTGCCCTGGGTGGCTGAAAAACTGGCGGAACTCGGTGCGCCGAGCCCCGCGCTTTTCGATGAGGGCGACGGTATCGATTTCGAGGCGGTTGCGGCGACGCAGCCCGATGTAATTCTCGCTGCCTATTCAGGCCTGACGCAGGCCGACTACGACACGCTGAGCCAGATCGCCCCCGTCGTCGCCTATCCTGACTCGGCCTGGGCCACCGACTGGCGCGAGATGATACGCCTCAACAGCGCCGGACTGGGTCTGGCCGCCGAGGGCGAGGCGCTGATTGAGCGCATCGAGGGCGAGATCGCCGGTACCGTTGCCGGGCATCCTGAGCTTAAGGGCAAAACGGCGATGTTCGTGACCCATCTCGACACCACGAACCTCAGCATCGTCAACTTCTACACGGCCAATGATAGCCGGGTAAAGTTCTTTGCCGATCTCGGGCTGGGCCTGCCGAAGAGCGTCAGGGAAGCCACCCGGCCGGGCCAGTTCTCCGGCTCCGTCAGCGCCGAGCGGATCGACACGTTCGGCGACGTGGACATCGTGGTGACCTATGGCAGCGACGCCCTGCTGGAGGCGATGAAGAACGACCCGCTGGTCTCCCGGATGCCTGCCGTCGAACACGGTGCGATCGTCATGCTGGGCAGTGATCCGGTCGGTACGGCGGCAAATCCCACCCCGCTGTCGATATCCTGGGTCCTCAAGGACTATGTCAACCGGCTGGCCGGGGCTGCGAAGAAGTCTGAATGACGGCGGCAGGCGACATGTTGGCGGAAGGCAAGAGCTTCGTCCAGAAGACGCAGCAACTACGGCTGCTCTGGCTGGCCGGAGTGGTTGTCGCGCTGGCGGTGTTCGGCGTTCTTTCGGTGGCGGTCGGGACGCGCGCGGTGGGCTGGCCCGACATCGTCGCGGCGCTTGGTGGTCGGGTCGAAAGCATCGATCAGGCGGCGATCGCTGCCCGGATCCCGCGAACGGTGCTCGCTCTTCTTTCAGGGGCGGCCCTTGCATTGGCCGGAGCGCTCATGCAGGGGGTCACCCGCAATCCGCTCGCCGACCCCGGCATCCTGGGCGTCAACATGGGCGCATCGCTTGCCATCGTCGTTGGGATCACGTGGTTTCACATTGCCTCGGCGCAGGCCTTCATCTGGACCGCCATCCTCGGCGCCGCCGTCGCCGCGCTCTTCGTCTATACGATCGGCTCGCTCGGCCGTGGTGGGGCAACGCCCTTGAAGCTGGCGCTTGCCGGTACCGCCACGTCGATTGCGTTTTCCTCGCTGGTGATTGCCGTGGTCCTCTCGCGCAACGACATCGCCGGCGGTGTCCGCTCCTGGCAAATCGGGGGTGTGGGCGGCGCGACCTTCGATCGCATCGTTCACGTGCTGCCTTTCCTTGTCGCCGGCTTCGCGATCAGCCTGCTGTCGGCACGGAAGCTGAACTCGCTCGCCCTCGGCGATGAGATGGCCGCCGGACTGGGTGAACGCGTCGCTTGGGCGCGGGCGAGTGCCGCGCTGGGCGCGATCCTGCTGTGTGGTGCAACGACGGCCATCTGCGGGCCGATCGGTTTTGTCGGGCTGGTCGTGCCGCACCTCTGCCGCCTGCTGGTCGGGGTCGATCACCGCTGGCTTCTTCCGTTTTCCGCATTGACCGGCGCGTGCCTGCTGCTCTCCGCGGATGTCTTGGGGCGTCTCGTCGCCCGTCCGAGCGAACTGGATGTCGGGATCGTCACGGCCTTTGTCGGTGCGCCCTTCTTCATCTGGATCGTCAGGCGCCAGCAGGTTCGTGAATTGTGAGCCGGTCCGTTCCCGCCATCGACCGGGTCATTGACGGGCGACGCCGTAATCGGCGGCGGCGCATGCTGATGATCGTTCTCGCCGTCGTGTTGCTTCTCTCCGTCTTTCTTTTGGCGCTGATGCTGGGCCAGTCTTTCACCCCGCTCCGCGATGTCATCCGGGTGCTGCAGGGCGAGAATGTGTCGGGCGCCTCCTTCACCGTCGGCCAACTGCGGCTTCCGAGAGCGATGCTGTCGGTCCTCGCCGGGCTGAGCTTCGGGCTCGGCGGCGCGGCCTTCCAGATCATGCTGCGCAATCCTCTCGCGAGCCCGGACATCATCGGCATCAGTTCCGGCGCGGGCGCCGCCGCGGTCTTCGCCATCGTCGTTCTCGGGCTCGACGGACCGATCGTCTCGGTGTTCGCGGTGGGCGCAGGGCTCGGCGTGGCCATGTTGATCTATGGCCTGTCCTTCAGGAATGGGGTTGCGGGAACGCGTTTCATCCTCGTCGGCATCGGCGTCTCGGCAATGATGGAGAGCTTTATCGCCTACACGCTGTCGCAGGCGCCGGCCTGGGACCTGCAGGACGCCATGCGCTGGCTGACGGGCAGCGTCAACGGTGCGCAGATCGAACAATCGGCCCCGCTTCTCGCTGCTCTCGCGGTTTTCGGTGGCCTCCTGCTGGCTCGTGCCCGCGATCTGGAGGCGCTGAGGCTCGGTGACGACACCGCCGCCGCACTCGGCACCGATGTCGGACGCACCCGAATGCTTGTCACCATCTCCTCCGTCGGCCTCATCGCGGTGGCGACGGCGGTGACCGGCCCGATCTCCTTCGTGGCCTTTCTGTCGGCGCCGATAGCCGCCCGCCTGACCGGTGCTTCCGGCTCGCTGCTGATCCCATCGGCGCTGGTCGGGGCACTGCTTGTCCTTGCCGGCGACTATTGCGGGCAGTTCCTGTTGCCGGGCCGCTATCCGGTCGGCGTGGTGACGGGAGCTCTAGGGGCGCCCTACCTGATTTACCTGATCGTTCGCGTCAACCGGACCGGAGCTTCGCTATGAGCGCGCATTCCCTGACCGTCAGCCAGCTCGCGGCCGGTTACGTTGACAGCCTTGTCCTCGACGGGCTCGACCTTGAAGTTCCGCCCGGCAAGATCACAGCGATTGTCGGAGCCAATGCCTGCGGCAAGTCCACGTTGCTGCGGGCGATGTCACGGCTCCTCCGTCCGAAGCGGGGAAACGTCCTGCTCGACGGCCGGTCCATCCATCACACGCCGCCCCGGCAGCTGGCGCAGACGCTCGGACTCTTGCCGCAGTCGCCGATTGCGCCCGAAGGCATCACGGTTGTCGACCTCGTCAGCCGCGGACGGCATCCGCATCACGGAATGCTCTCGCGCTGGACCCGGCGCGACGACGAGGCGGTGGCTACGGCCCTGGAGGCAACGAGGACGGTTGATCTCGCCGAGCGGCCGGTGGACGAGCTTTCCGGCGGCCAGCGCCAGCGCGTGTGGATTGCCATGGCCTTGGCGCAGCAGACGGATCTGCTGCTGTTGGACGAGCCGACCACCTTTCTCGACATCAGCCACCAGGTCGAGGTGCTCGATCTTCTGACCGACCTGAACCACACCCGTGGAACCACCATCGTCATGGTCCTCCACGACCTGAACCTTGCCGCACGTTACGCCGACCATCTGGTTGCGATGGCGCAGGGACGCCTGCATGCCTCCGGCAGACCGGAGGACATTCTGACCGCAGAAAACGTGCGCGATGTCTTCGGACTGGAGAGCCGCATCATCGCCGACCCGACGTCGGGAAAGCCGATCATGTTGCCCATCGGCCGGCACCGGATGATTGCGGAACGGGACTATCCGGCACGAATGGACAATCTCGGGAAAGAGGAGCGGTGATGAACGGAGTTCAGGAATTCAAGCTCACGGGTACCGCCGTGCCGATGAACCCATCGGCCATGCTCGATGAGATCTGCGAGCATTTTGTCGAGCACTCCGATGTCCGGCGAAACGGGAGAGCCGTCCAGCTGACGAGCGAGACGGGAACCGCGGATATCCGCATCGAGGACGACCGGTTGCTGATCGCATTGACAGGCCCGAGCGAGGAGGCACTGCAGCTGAGCCGCAACAATATCGCCGAGCACCTCTTCTACTTCGCCGGCGATGACCCGTTCGAGCTGACCTGGTCCGATCCTTCACGGATCAAGGTCGTGCCGAACATCCACGAGGCAACGGTGGTGTCCGCCGAAGACGTGACGCCGCACATGCGTCGGGTGAAGTTCGCTTGTGCCGATGTCGCGCCCTTTGTCGGCGGCGACATGCATGTGCGCCTGCTTGTACCGCCGAAAGGCAGGACACCGGTCTGGCCTGGCCTGCGCGAAGACGGGCGTGTAGATTGGCCGCAAGGCGAGGATGAACTGCTGGTACGGGTCTATACGATCCGGGCCGTCGATCCGGAACGTCGTGAACTCTGGGTCGATTTCCTCCAGCATCGGGCGCCCAGCGTCCCGACCCCGGGCGCCGACTTCGCTCGCGACGCGCTGCCGGGCGACAGGGTAGCGTTTTTGGGGCCGGGTGGCGGGGACCTCCCCGTCGCCTCGTCCATTCTGCTGGCCGGCGACGAGAGTGCGCTTCCCGCGATCGCCCGCATCGCTGCCGAGGTCACTCCGGGTACCCGGATGCAGGCGATAATCGAGGTGAAGAATGCCGCGGAGGAACAGCCGCTGCCGACAGCGGGTGAGCTCGCAGTCACCTGGCTTCACCGCGATGGTTATCCGTCCGGTTCGTCCGGCAAACTTGTCGCCGCGATCCGGGATGCGATCACCGCGATTGACGAGGAGACCTTTGTCTGGGTGGCCTGCGAGAAGGAGGATGTGCGGACGGTTCGCCGCCTCCTCAAGCAGCGGGGACATGACCGGAAGCGGATGTATGTGGCCTGGTATTGGGAACGCGACGGCGGTGGAAAAGACTGAGCATCGAACGGTGCCCGCTTGATCCACAGGTTTCGGCTCCAGACGACCTTGCGCATCGAGCAGAAAAATAGCCGGATATTGAATATGCCAGCCGAGGGCGTCCCGGCATCTTCAATGCGCTGATATGTCTGACCCTATGACGATCGCTCGGCCACTGGCATCCGTCAGGCGGCGGACTGTTGTCCGAACGCTTGGTTGACCGACCCGCTCCGAGATGCGAGGTTCGCCAACTATGTTCACCGGCAAGACCACAGTTGATCGACCGAAGAGCTTGCTTTGGCTGCAAGCCGGCAGTTGCGGCGGATGCACCATGTCCGTGCTGGACAATGGCGCCCAGGGCTGGGCGCGTGAACTGAAGGCCTTTGGTATCGACCTGTTGTGGCACCCATCCCTGAGTGAGGAGACGGGCGTCGAGGCAATCGAGATTCTTGAAGCTGTGGCCGAGGGCCGCACGCCACTCGATTTTCTCTGCATCGAAGGCTCAATCCTGCGCGGTCCAAACGGCACCGGTCTCTTCAACCGCCTCGCCGGTACCGACCGCACCATGTTCGAATGGGTGAAGCGTCTGGCACCCCACGCCGAATATTGTCTGGCGGTCGGCACCTGCGCATCCTATGGCGGCATTCATGCCGCCGCTCCGGACCCGACCGATGCCTGCGGACTGCAATATGAGGGCTCGCTTTCGGGTGGGGCGCTCGGCAGCGATTTCCGCTCTCGGTCCGGCCTGCCGGTCATCAACGTGGCAGGCTGCGCGCCGCATCCCGGCTGGATCATGGAGACGATCGTCGCCTTGCAGATGGGCGATTTCGACGACCGCGATCTCGACCGGCTCGGCCGGCCGAAATTCTACGCCAAGACGCTTGCCCATCACGGCTGCGAGCGCAACGAATACTATGAATTCAAGGCGAGCGCCGAAAAGTTCTCCGATCTCGGTTGCATGATGGAGCATCTTGGCTGCAAGGCGACGCAGGCGGTCGGCGACTGCAACCAGCGCGGCTGGAACGGCGGCGGCTCGTGCACCCATGGCGGCTTTTCCTGCATCGCCTGCACCTCGCCGGCCTTCGAGGCCGCGACGGGCTTCCTCGAAACGACGAAGGTCGGCGGCATCCCGGTCGGCCTGCCCCTCGACATGCCGAAAGCCTGGTTCGTCGCCCTTGCGGCCCTGTCCAAATCGGCGACACCGGACCGTGTGCGCGAAAACGCCACCTCTGATCGCGTCATCCTCGACCCCCGGCGCAACGGGAAGTCTGGCGAATGAGCCGCGTCGTCGCAGGGCCGTTCAATCGCGTCGAGGGTGATCTCGAGGTAACCCTCGACATCAGCGACGGCGTCATCAACAAGGCCGAGGTCACCACTACGCTCTATCGTGGTTTCGAGCAGATGCTTGCCGGGCGACCGGGCCTCGATGCCCTGGTGGTCGCACCGCGCATCTGCGGCATCTGTTCCGTGTCGCAGTCGATTGCCGCTGCCGCTGCCCTGCGCGACCTGGCGGGCGGCCGCGCCGCGCCGAACGGCTATCTTGCCGCCAACCTGGCGCACGCGGCCGAAAACATCGCCGATCACCTGACCCATTTCTACCTGTTCTTCATGCCGGACTTCGCGCGTGACGAATATGCCGGGCGTCAGTGGTTTGGCAGTGCCGTCGAGCGCTTCAAGGCGGTGAGTGGCGGAGGCTCGGCCGAATTCCTGCCGATGCGAAAGCGTCTGCTGGAGGTCATGGGCGTCATCGCCGGCAAGTGGCCGCATTCGCTGGCCTTCCAGCCCGGCGGTACCACGCGGGCGATCGATGTCGGCGAGCGTGTCCAGTTGGCGACCCTTCTCGGCGAGTTCGAGGTGTTTCTCGAGAGGGTGCTTTACGGCGTGCCGCTGGCGCAGGTCTTTTCCATGGAGACGGAGGACGAGCTTGCCGCCTATGCGGGCGAACCCGGTGGCGACTTCCGCTTCTTCCTGCGCCTCGCCGACGATCTGGCCTTGTCGCGGCTCGGCATGGGACCGGGCAGGCTGTTGTCCTACGGCGCCTACCACACGGCGGACGGATCGCTGATGCCCGCGGGTGTAGCGTCAGCCGACGGCACGGTAGCGCCTCTCGATGTCGAAGGTATCTCCGAGGACGTCGCGCATTCGTGGTTCATGAAGACCGGGGACAGGCCGTGGGATTCCGAGACCGTGCCGACCGCGGAGAAGGAAGGGGCCTATTCCTGGGCCAAGGCCCCGCGGCTGGCCGGTTATCCCGCGGAAACCGGCGCGGTCGCCCGGCTCGCGGTTGCCCGGCATCCCCTGATCCTCGCCCTCATTGCCCGCGACGGCGGTACCTCGGTGCGAACCCGGATCGTCGCCCGGTTGGTCGAGACTGCTTTCCTCGTCCACAGCATGCAGGGGTGGCTCCGCCAGCTTCGGCTGAAGGAAGAGTTCTGCAGTCATTTCGCCCTGCCGCATGAGGCAACGGGTGTCGGGCTCGTGGAAGCCGCCCGCGGCGCGCTCGGTCATTGGGTGAGCCTCCGTTCCGACAGCATTGAGCGCTATCAGATCATTGCCCCGACCACTTGGAACTTCTCGCCGCGCGATGTCGCCGGTGTTCCCGGGCCGCTCGAGAGCGCCTTGGCCGGCCTCGACACCGGCGGCCTCGGTGCGAAGTCGGCCGCCCTCCAGCATGTGATCCGGTCCTTTGATCCCTGCATGGTTTGCACGGCACACTAAGCCTGGCCGGCAGCGGCGCCCGAAGCCGGCAAGACCGTTTGCAGCGATGTAAGCCACCTTTACGGCCAGCTCTCCTGCTGACGCCGGGCTGCCATTCCCGAATCCAGAAATAGTTCATTTATATCAATAGTGTGACAGGGAAGTTTTCGACGCGGTCCCAATTGGTCCGCTTCTTGCTGTTCCTTCCTGAGACAGAACTGCGACGTCCGTCGGGCGCCGTGATCGGGGATGGAATGCCGGAGGAGCACTATGGCAACTGCTGAGACTTTCTATGACGTCATTCGCCGCCAGGGGATCACCCGGCGCAGCTTCACCAAATTCTGCAGCCTGACGGCCGCCAGCCTGGGCTTCGGTCCTGGTGCTGCGACGGCAATGGCCGAGGCGCTTGAGACCAAGGAGCGCGTCCCGGTCATCTGGATGCACGGGCTCGAATGCACCTGCTGTTCGGAAAGTTTCATTCGCTCGGCGCATCCGCTGGTCAAGGACGTCGTCCTGTCCATGATCTCGCTCGACTATGACGACACGATCATGGCGGCAGCCGGGCACCAGGCCGAAGCGATCCTCGAAGAGACCAAGGAGAAATACAAGGGCAAGTACATCCTTGCTGTCGAGGGAAACCCGCCGCTCAACGAGGACGGCATGTTCTGCATCGACGGCGGCCGCCCCTTCGTCGAGAAGCTGAAATGGATGGCGGAAGACGCCATGGCGGTCATCGCCTGGGGCGCCTGCGCGTCCTGGGGCTGCGTTCAGGCGGCCAAGCCGAACCCGACCCAGGCCACCCCGATCGACAAGGTCATCCGCGACAAGCCGATCATCAAGGTGCCCGGCTGTCCGCCGATCGCTGAGGTGATGACCGGCGTCGTCACCTTCATCACCACCTTTGGCCGGCTGCCGGAGCTCGACCGCCAGGGGCGCCCGAAGATGTTCTATTCGCAGCGTATTCACGACAAGTGCTACCGCCGCCCGCATTTCGATGCCGGCCAGTTTGTCGAGGAATGGGACGATGAGGGCGCACGCAAGGGCTACTGTCTCTACAAGATGGGCTGCAAGGGTCCGACGACCTACAACGCCTGTTCCACCGTCCGCTGGAATGGCGGCGTTTCCTTCCCGATCCAGTCGGGCCATGGCTGCATCGGCTGCTCGGAAGACGGCTTCTGGGATCAGGGCAGCTTCTATGACCGCCTGACCAACGTCCACCAGTTCGGCATCGAGTCGAACGCCGACAAGATCGGCATGACCGCAGCCGGCGTCGTGGGCGGGGCAATTGCCGCGCATGCGGCCCTGACCGCCGTCAAGCGCGTCACCACGAAGCGCGAAAAAGCCGACGCTTAAACAGATCCGGGGTAGGAAACAGCATCATGACCATTCAAACGCCGAACGGCTTCTCGCTGGACAATTCCGGCAAACGCATCGTCGTCGATCCCGTCACCCGCATCGAGGGTCACATGCGGGTCGAGGTCAACGTCGACCAGGACAACATCATCCGCAATGCGGTCTCGACCGGCACCATGTGGCGCGGCATCGAGGTGATCCTCCGCAATCGCGACCCGCGCGACGCCTGGGCCTTTACCGAGCGGATCTGCGGTGTCTGCACCGGCACGCACGCCCTGACCTCGGTGCGCGCGGTTGAAAACGCGCTTGGCATCACCATCCCGGAAAACGCCAACTCGATCCGCAACCTGATGCAGCTCGCGCTGCAGGTTCATGACCACGTGGTGCACTTCTACCACCTGCATGCGCTTGACTGGGTCGATGTCGTTTCGGCGATTTCGGCGGATCCAAAGGCCACCTCGGCGCTGGCGCAGTCGGTATCCGATTGGCCGCTCTCCTCGCCGGGTTATTTCAAGGACATCCAGACCCGTCTGAAGAAATTCGTCGAATCGGGACAGCTCGGCCCGTTCAAGAACGGCTACTGGGGAAGCCCGGCCTACAAGCTGCCGCCGGAGGCCAACCTTATGGCGGTCGCGCATTATCTCGAAGCGCTCGACTTCCAGAAGGAGATCGTCAAGATCCACACCATCTTCGGCGGCAAGAACCCGCATCCGAACTGGCTGGTCGGCGGTGTTCCCTGTCCGATCAACATCGACGGCACCGGTGCGGTTGGCGCGATCAACATCGAGCGCCTGAACCAGGTGACTTCGATCATCGACCAGCTCATCGAATTCAACGACAAGGTCTACGTTCCAGACGTCATCGCCATCGGCTCGTTCTACAAGGACTGGCTCTACGGCGGTGGCCTGTCGAGCAAGAACGTCATGTCCTACGGCGACGTGCCGGAGCATGCCAACGATTATTCGGAAGCCAGCCTGAAGCTGCCGCGTGGCGCGATCATCAACGGCAATCTCGCCGAGGTCCTGCCCGTCGACCATGCCGACCCCGAGCAGATCCAGGAATTCGTTGCTCATTCCTGGTACAAGTATCCGGACGAGACCAAGGGCCTCCACCCGTGGGATGGCGTCACCGAGCCGCACTATGAACTCGGCCCGAACGCCAAGGGAACCAAGACCAACATTGAACAGCTCGACGAGGGCGGCAAGTATTCCTGGATCAAGTCGCCGCGCTGGCGCGGCCATGCCATGGAAGTCGGGCCGCTGGCGCGCTGGATCATCGGCTACGCCCAGAACAAGGCGGAGTTCAAGGATCCGGTCGAAAAGCTGCTCAAGGACCTCGACCTGCCGGTCTCGGCGCTGTTCTCGACGCTCGGCCGCACCGCCGCCCGCGCGCTGGAGTCCCAGTGGGCCGGCTACCAGATGCGGTACTTCCAGAACAAGCTGATTGCCAACATCAAGGCCGGCGACCAGAGCACCGCCCATGTCGACAAGTGGAAACCGGAGACCTGGCCGAAGGAGGTCAAGGGCGTCGGCTTCACAGAAGCGCCGCGCGGTGCGCTTGCCCACTGGATCAAGATCAAGGACGGCAAGATCGAAAACTACCAGTGCGTCGTTCCGACCACCTGGAACGGCAGCCCGCGCGATCCGAACGGCAACATTGGAGCCTTCGAGGCGTCGCTGCTCGACACGCCGATGGCCAATCCCGAACAGCCGCTGGAAATTCTCCGCACGCTGCATTCCTTCGATCCGTGCCTGGCATGCTCGACGCATGTCATGAGCCCGGATGGACAGGAAATGGCCAAGGTTCAGGTCAGGTGAGGAGGAGCCGCCATGAGTGTGAACAAACCACTGGCGGGCGACTCGCACGGTGAGGCCGTCGTCGAGCGCGAAACCGTCTACGTCTACGAAGCACCAGTGCGCATCTGGCACTGGGTGAATGCCTTCGCTATCTTTATGCTGGCCTTGACCGGCTATTTCATCGGAACGCCGCTCCCGAGCATGCCGGGGGAGGCAAGTGCACACTTCCTGATGGGTTACATCCGGTTCGCGCACTTTGCGGCCGGTCAGATCCTGACGGTCTTCCTGCTGCTGCGGATCTACTGGGCCTTCGTCGGCAATCCGCATGCCCGGCAGATCTTCTACGTGCCGTTCTGGAGCGGGCAGTACTGGAAAGAATGGCTGCATGAGGTCAAGTGGTACAGCTTCCTCACCAGCCAGCCGAAGAAGTACATCGGCCACAATCCGCTGGCGCAGTTCTCGATGTTCCTGGCCTTCACCGTGCCGCTCGTCTTCATGGTCGTCACGGGCTTCGCACTCTACAGCGAAGGAGCCGGACGCGACAGCTGGCAGTATGCCCTGTTCGGCTGGGTGTTCTCGATCTGGCCCAACAGCCAGGACGTCCACACCTACCATCACTTCGGCATGTGGGTGATCCTGCTCTTCGTCATGATCCATATCTACGTGGCCGTGCGCGAGGACATCATGAGCCGCCAGAGCATCATTTCTTCGATGATCTCGGGCGAACGCCTCTTCAAGGATCGGGAGGACTAGATGGAGACCTCCGCTTCCTCCGGGCCGAGCATTCTCGTGCTCGGAATCGGCAACATCCTCTGGGCCGACGAAGGCTTCGGCGTTCGTGCTGTCGAGGCTTTCCACAAGGCTTACGAGGTGCCCGACAATGTCACCATCCTCGACGGCGGCACGCAGGGGCTCTACCTCGTGCAATTCGTCAATGATCACGACCGCCTGATCGTTTTCGACGCCATCGACTATGGCCTGGTTCCCGGCACGATGAAGGTCGTCGAAGACGACGAGGTCCCGAAGTTCACCGGGGCCAAGAAGATGAGCCTGCATCAGACCGGCTTCCAGGAGGTGCTGAGTGCCGCCGACTTCATGGGGCACTACCCGGAGCGCCTGACGCTCATCGGCTGCCAGCCGCTGGATCTCGAAGACTGGGGTGGTCCGTTGACCCCCCCGGTCAAGGCGGTCATCCCGGCGGCGGTCGAAACGGCGGTCCGCATTCTGCGCGGCTGGGGCGTGGCCGTGAAGGCAAGGCCGGAAGGGGTGGACGTTCTGCCGCTCCTCGAGAACGACATCGATTTTGAAAACTACGAGCGGCGCGTCGAACTGGCCGCACTCAATCCTTGAGGAGGAACCCAATGAACCACAAGACCTTGGCGATGACGCTTGCCGCGCTGGCGCTGCCAGGCGTAGCCAATGCCCATGTCGGCCTCCATACCGATGGGGCGCTTGCCGGAATCAGCCACCCGTTCGGTGGCCTCGACCATGTCCTGGCCATGGTTGCCGTCGGCTTCTGGGCTGCATCCCTCGGCGGGCGGGCCCGCTGGATCGTTCCCCTGACCTTTGTTGCCGTGATGGGGCTTGGCGGTGTCCTCGGCATTCTTGGAACCCAGCTTCCGATGGTCGAGACCGGGATTGCCCTGACGGTGGCCGTACTGGGTCTGTTGGTGGCCTTCGAAGTGAAAGTTCCGACTTCGGCCGCAGTCGGCATCGTCGGTCTCTGTGCGCTGTTTCACGGCCATGCCCACGGCAGCGAGCTTCCGTCAATGGCCAGTGCCGGCGGCTATGTGTTCGGCTTCATGGCGGCGACGATCGTCCTGCATCTGATCGGCATCGGCCTTGCATCGCTGCGTTTCGGCAGTGCCGGGCGGTTTGCCGGACGAGCAGCAGGCGCGGCCGTTGCCCTTGCGGGCGCCGCCCTGATGGCTGGTTGATCTCTCCCGGGGCCTGAGCCCTCCCGGAAGCCGCGCGGACCCCGCCGCCGCGCGGCTTCTCCTTTCACGGAATCGGAAAACGTCGCGGGTATCACGAGGGAGACGGACGTCATGTGCATAGGAATTCCGATGCGGGTCATCTCGAACGGTGATTTCGTCGCCGAATGCGAGCGCCATGGCGTGATATCATCGGTTTCGCTCATGCTGGTCGGCCCCCAGGCTGCCGGAACCTATCTCCTGACCCATCTTGGCTCGGCCATACGCGTTCTCGATCCGGTGGAAGCGCGCGCGATTGATGATGCACTCGCCGGGCTTGCCGAGGCAGTCGAGGGCAGATCCTTCGAATCCCTTTTCGCCGACCTCGTTTCCCGCGAACCGGAATTGCCGCCGCATCTCCGTTCGGAATGAAAAGTAAACTTTCAGTATGGAAATTGACTTTCCACATTTTCGACGAAACTATCTCCGCGCCCTGAAAATTTCCCTTCCAGAACAACGGAATCTTTCTTTTCTCAGTTTGGCACGGCGTTTGCTGTTCAGTTTCTGAGAATGTTCTGAATAGTGAATCTGTGGAGGAGATAATGCCATCCAATCTGGTCCGCGCCCTGAGCGAAAGGGCGCGCCTGCCTATAGTCGATGAGACGAGCATCGATGCCTTTCTCTCGCCGGCAGCCGGCGAGCCCGAAAATACGGTGCTGTTCTTCACCGGCGATCCTGCGCAGCGGCCCGAAGCCGACGACGTTGCCGTCGTCCTCCCCGAACTCCTCCAGGCATTTGATGGCCGCCTGCGCGGTGCGGTCGTGCAGCGCGGCACGGAGGACAAGCTCAAGTCACGCTTCAACGTGGTGGTCCTGCCGAGTCTCGTCGTGACCCGTCGTGATCAGCCGGTCGGTGTGCTGGGCAAGATCCGCGACTGGTCCGAATATGTCGAGAAGATCGGCGGATGGCTGTCGCCCGATGCCCCGGTCATGCTGCCGTCCGGCGGACCGAAGGTGGAAATCACCCATGCTGGCAAGGAGATCGTAAGATGAAGGCAGGTTTCTGGGTTGCCCCCGAGGGCGAGGATGCCGCAATGACGGTAATGCCGATCGGCGCCGAACCGCCGCTGCGTGCACGCAAGCTGAATTTCCTTGCAACGAGCACGGCCGAGGAGATGATCCGGCGATGTCGCCGGACGGCAGAGCTTCTTCCGGAGCTCGCCGATGCGCTCGCGGTCCAGATGGCCGATCAACCGGGCAGGCTTTTCGACATCACCGACTTTCCCGACGACGACCGCGAGCTGATCACCCAGACCCTCGGCGAAGGTGAGGTGGCCGGTGTTGCTGCATTGGCTGGCGGAATTACGGCACAGATGCAGGAGGCCGTGATGGCCGGTGTCTGGCGTATCCGCTTCACCGACGCGGACGGCCGCTTGCTCGCGGATTACATCGAAGTGGCGAGCATTCCGGCCGCCGTGCGCCAGGCCTGCTCCGTGCTGCAGCCGACGGTCAGCCATGGTCCGGCTCCGGCTGGCGCGATGAACGTCATGCCGGTTCTCACCGAGATCGGCGACCGGACGGGCCGCTATCGTGAAGGAGACTCTGCTCACATCATCACGTTCTCACTCTTTCCGATGAGCCCCGAGGACATGAGCTTCCTGCAGGACACGCTGGGCGCCGGACCGGTACAGCTGACCTCGCGCGGCTATGGCACCTGCCGGATCGTCGCGACCGGCGTGCGCAATGTCTGGTCGGTCCAATTCTACAACGCCATGGACACGATCATTCTCGATACCCTGGAGATCTGCGACATTCCCGCCGTCGCGATCGCGGCGGAAGAGGATTTCCGCGATTCGGAAGTACGTCTGCGCGAGATCGAGGAGGCCTATTTCAAATGAGCGCCTTCGAGAACTTCGGCAAGCGCGAGACCGTGTCGGACGACGACCGCATGGAATGCGGCATCTGCTGGTATGTCTACGATCCTGCCGAAGGCGATCCCGTCTGGCAGATCCCCCCGGGCACGCCTTTCTCGGCGCTGCCCGAGGACTGGCGCTGTCCGAATTGCGATGCGCTCCAGTCGAAATTCATGAGGCTCGGCGATGCAGGCTGATTTGGCTGCGGACGAGCTAGCCGGCGGAGATCCGGCACTGGCGCTGGGGCAGCGGCTGGAGACGTGCTACCGGCACATCCATGCCAC
Organism: Rhizobium terricola; assembly: GCF_012927355.1. Classification (GTDB taxonomy): domain Bacteria; phylum Pseudomonadota; class Alphaproteobacteria; order Rhizobiales; family Rhizobiaceae; genus Allorhizobium; species Allorhizobium terricola. The sequence continues at coordinate 102,689 of NZ_JABBGK010000007.1, read as the reverse complement.
GGCCATGGCTGACGTGCCGATCTGCAATCCGGCGCTCGGCGTGGCGGCGACCGGTTTCAGGACCTATGGCGGGCGTGCCTTCGGCATCGTCACGACACCCTGGTTCATGAACCTGGTGGCCAGCGACCTGCCGGACGGCACGCCGTCTGCACCGACAGGCACCGGCATGACCGTACGCATCGGCTTGCCCGCCGGCGAGGTCGATTTCATCGCCGGCGAGCTCGATGGTTTCGGCAGGGTCGATTCCTGTTCGCTGTTTTCGCCAGTCTTCGAATTCGTCTCTATGGAGGCGGCGCTGGAAACGGCGGACGAAGCCGTTCGCGCCTTCTTCGATCCGGCCGCCCTCGAGCCACCACCGCCGCCACCCGCTGCCGTCAACCGGCGGGATCTTCTGCGCGGCAGCTTCGGAAAACGCGAGGAGGTGTCGGAATGACGTTTCTTCTCGGAGCTGGTGTCATCAGGATCGACGTGACGGTGTCGCGCGCGCTCGCATGCTCCGTGGCGGTCAAGGCGAACCGGCCCCAGGGTTTGACGCGGATGTTTGTCGGGCGCCGGCCCGAGGAGGCTCCCTTACTCGCGGGACAGGTCTTTTCGCTTTGCAGTTTCTCGCAGTCGGTCGCAGCGCGGCTCGCAGTTCTCAATGCGGCTGACCTCCCGATGGGCGATGACGAACGGCGGCGCGCCGCTGCTGGCCTGCTGGCTGAGAGGATTTTTGAATCCCTTAGGGCGCTGATCCTTCATTGGCCGGTTTCATTGCCCGAACCCCTGACGGCCGCGGCTGGAAAGCACTTGCGGGAAGCGCTTGCCGCATCGCAGGCGATCATCGCGGAAGTCAAGGCGAAGGATGTCGACCGCCAGAGACTGGCGGCGGCCGCTGCTCGCTTGTCCGGCGCAGCGACGGGCCTCGGTATTCCCGCGCAGGGTTCCATGCCGCTGGCCGGTACCGCCTGTGCGGCAATCCTCGGTGATGCCACCAGTGACCACGCCTTTGCGGGCCGTCGGCCCGACCGCCTGACGATTGCCGACGATGCGGAAGTTGTTGCCCGTCTTTGTGACGAAGCCGACTATGCGGCACTGCCTCATCTGTCCGGCCGGATTGCGGAAACCGGCGCCTATAGCCGGCCTGGCGGGGCCGACGGAAACCGGCAAAGCTCGCATCTTGCCGATCGTTTTCTCGCCCGGACCGGTGACGTTGGTCGCTGCCTGGGAGCACTTCACGCACTTGTCGAAACCGGCGAGCAGGACTGGGCCTTGCTCGCCGACTCTGGACCCAGCCCCGGGGTGGGCGGCTATGGCGCGGTGGAATGTGCGCGTGGCAGGCTCTATCATCAGGCCGAACTGGGTGCCGACGGCAGGCTTTCGGCCTACCGCATCCTTGCGCCGACGGAGTGGAACTTCCATCCGGCCGGCCCCTTCGTGGAAACCGTCCTGTCCTCGCGCATCGGCACGGGAGAAATGGCGGTGCGGTCGGTCTCGCGGCTCGCGGTGCTTTTCGACCCTTGTGTCGCCTTCGAGGTGGACGTCCGGGAGGCGACCCATGCATGAGATGTCATTGATGGAAAGCGTGATCGACATTGCCTGCGAGACGGCCCGGCAGAACGGCGCGACCAGGGTGAAGTCGATCCGTCTCGATGTCGGCGTGCTGTGCCATGTCGATCCGCATGCGCTTCTGTTCTGCCACGAGGCGGTCCGCCATGGCACGATCGCCGCCGATGCGGAGCTGGAGATCAACCGCGTTGCCGGACAAGGCTGGTGCCTCGACTGCGGCAAGACGGTCGCCTTGCAGGAGCGCTTCGGGGCGTGCCCGGACTGCGGAAAGTACCGCGTGCAGATGACTGCGGGCGATGAATTGAAGATCAGGGACATGGAGGTGATCTGATGTGCACGGTATGCGGTTGCGGAACTTCGACCATCGAGGGCCACAAGGGCGGGTCAGACGCTCATGGGCACGACCATCACCATGTGCACGACCACGAACATCACCACGGCCATGGGCACCATCATGACCATGATAACGCCCACCAGCACCATGCCGACGAGCACGACCATCATCACGCGGAAGATGGCAGCGTCCATTATGGGCAGGGGATCGCAGGGGTTCATGTTCCGGGCATGAGCCAGGAACGCATCATCCAGGTGGAGCGTGACATTCTGTCGAAGAACGACGCTTACGCGATCGAGAACCGGCGCTATTTCGGCGAGCATGGCATCTTTGCGCTGAACTTCGTCTCCAGTCCTGGTTCGGGCAAGACCAGCCTGCTGGTGCGTACGATCAGCGATCTCAAGGGACGCCTGCTCATCAACGTGATCGAAGGCGATCAGCAGACCTCGAACGACGCCGCCCGCATCCGCGAGACGGGCGCGCGGGCAATCCAGATCAACACCGGCAAGGGTTGCCATCTCGACGCCCATATGGTCGGTCATGCGACCGAGGATCTTGCTCCGGAGCCGAACTCGGCGTTGTTCATCGAGAATGTCGGCAACCTGGTCTGTCCTTCGGCCTTCGATCTCGGCGAGGCGCACAAGGTCGTGGTCCTCTCGGTGACCGAAGGCGAGGACAAGCCGCTCAAATATCCCGACATGTTCGCTGCCGCCGACCTCATGATCCTCAACAAGGCCGACCTGTTGCCGCATCTCGACTTCAATGTCGGGCTCTGCATAGCGAATGCGCTGCGCGTCAATCCGCGCCTGCAGACGCTCACCGTCTCGGCTCGCACCGGCGAGGGCATGGAGGCCTTCTACGCCTGGCTCGAAACCTCGGCCGCTCGCAGATCCACCCGGACAAAGGTGGCCTGACCGATGACGGCTGCGCTCGCACGATCGCTGGAAAGTCCGGTGCGCCGGCTGCGGCTGAGGGTGCGCGGCGCGGTTCAGGGCGTGGGCTTCCGACCCTTCGCCTACCGACTCGCCCGCTCGATGCAGCTTTCCGGCTTCGTCCTGAACGACAGCGCGGGCGTGTTGATCGAGATCGAGGGCGCTGCTGCCGGAGGCTTTTCCGAGGCTATGCGAAGCGGAGCGCCGCCGCTTGCCCGCATTGACGATGTCGACGTGATGGAACTCGCACCGGCCGGTGGCGAGAGCTTCGAGATTCTGGAGAGCCTCGGTGGCCGCACCGCCACGCGCATCGGTGCGGACGCCGCGACCTGTCCCGACTGTCTCGGCGAACTGCGAGACCGGGGAAGTCGTTTCTTCGGCTATGCCTTCGTCAACTGCACCCATTGCGGTCCGCGTTTCACCATCACCCGCGCGCTTCCCTATGACCGGGTGCAGACGTCGATGGCGCCCTTTCCCATGTGCCGGGCCTGCGCGGCCGACTATGCCGACCCTGAGAACCGGCGCTTCCATGCCGAGCCGGTTGCCTGTCCCGCCTGTGGCCCGAGGCTCAGCCATCCGATCGAAGACGTGGCCGTCGCCATCGAGACCGGGGCAATCGTCGCGTTGAAAGGCATCGGTGGTTTTCATCTCGTCTGCGACGCCAGCAACGACGGGGCGGTTTCCCGGTTGCGTCAGCGCAAGGCGCGCGACGAAAAGCCGTTTGCCGTGATGGTTGCCGACATCGAAGCGGCGCGAAGGCTCTGCATTTTGACGGACGTCGAGGAAGCCCTGCTGGCGTCCGTCGCCCGGCCGGTCGTTCTGGTTGAGGGGCGTGCGGCAGGACTTTCGCCGCTTCTTGAGCCGGGCCTTCGCCGTATCGGCGTGATGCTTGCCTATGCGCCGGTCCATCACCTGCTTTTCGATGCGCTGGCTTCGATGGATCCGCATCGTCCTGCCGCGCTGGTCGCGACCAGCGCCAATCCCGGCGGCGAGCCGCTGGTCGCGGACAATGCCGATGCCGAACGCCGCCTCGGCGCCATCGCCGACCTGATCGTCACGCACGACCGCGATATCGCCGTACGCGCCGACGATTCGGTCATGCAGGTGATCGATGGCGCTCCGGCCTTCCTCCGCCGTGCGCGCGGCTTCGTCCCGGAGCCGGTCGATCTTGGCGAGGACGGGCCATCGGTCATCGCGACGGGCGCGGACCTGAAGAATACCGTCTGCGTGACGCGCGGGCGGGAAGCGTTTCTCTCGCAGCATGTCGGCGGCCTCGACAATGCCGAGGCGATCCGCTTCCAGGAAGAGGCGATCGCCCATCTCTGTTCGATCCTCGACGTCAGGCCGGACTACGCCGCCTGCGATCTGCATCCGGATTTTCGTTCGGTACGGATCGCCGAAAGCCTCGCCCTGCCGCTGATCAAGGTTCAGCACCATCTGGCCCACGTCGCCGCCGTTGCCGCGGAACATCGTCTTGCCGGCCCGGTTGTCGGGCTGGCGCTGGACGGTCACGGTTTCGGGGCGGACGGAACGGCCTGGGGCGGTGAGATGCTTGTGGTTGACGGCAGCCAATGGCGGCGCGCGGGCTCACTCGCGCCCCTGTCTCTGCCGGGCGGCGACAAGGCGGCGCGCGAGCCGTGGCGCATGGGTGTCTCAGCGCTGGTTGCCGCAGGCCGCGTTGATCTTGCCGCCGACCTCTGGCCTGGGCATCCGGGCGTCTCGCAATTGGTGACGATGTTCGCCCGCGGCATGCAGCCTGCCATGACGACGAGCCTCGGCCGCCTTTTCGATGCGGCGGCAGCGATTGCGGGTGTCCGCCTCGTCCAGACCTATGAAGGGCAGGCGGCGATGGAGTTCGAGGCGCTGGTCGGCGAACCACGCTGTCTCGAGGGGGGCTTCGTCATCCGCGGCGGCATTGTGGATTTCGGCCCTCTTGTTCTACATCTGGCAGAGCAACAGCCCGGTCCGTCCGTGGCCGCCGATCTCTTCCATGGCACGCTGATCACCGGTCTTGCGGAATGGGCGGCCGCCGAAGCGCGCCGTCTTGGTATCAGGCAGGTCGCGCTTGGCGGCGGATGCATGATGAACCGCGTCTTCGCGGGTGGTTTGGCCCGGGCCATTCGAGCGCATGGCCTTGAACCGCATCTGCCACGCCTCGCACCCGCCAATGACGGCGGCATCGCGCTCGGCCAGGCGGCCCATGCGCGGCAGGTCATCATGCAAGAATCTATGCAAGGGGAGGAAGGCCGGACATGTGCCTAGCGATACCGGTTCAGGTCAAGGAAGTATTGCCCGACGACATGGCAAAGGTGACGCTCGACGGCGTCACGAAGGTCGTGTCCATCGCGCTCGTCGATGATGTGAAGCCCGGAGACTATCTGGTGCTTCATGTCGGCTACGCGCTCGCCAAGATCGACCCCGAGGAGGCGGAACGGACGCTTGCACTCATCCGCGAAGCGGCGCTGGGAGAGGTGGTATGAAATACATCGACGAATATCGCGACGGCAGGCTCGCCAAGGACATCGCCCGGCAGATCGCCGCGGCTGCCGATCCGGCGCGTTCCTATCATTTCATGGAGTTTTGTGGGGGCCATACCCATGCGATCTCCCGCTACGGCCTCGAAGACCTGCTGCCTTCCAATGTGCGCATGATTCACGGGCCGGGCTGTCCCGTCTGCGTACTGCCGATCGGCCGCATCGATGCGGCAATCGCCCTTGCCATGCGGCCCGAAGTCACGCTCTGCACCTATGGCGACCTGATGCGGGTCCCGGGCTCCAACGGTTCGAGCCTCCTGAAGGCGAAGGCCGCCGGTGCCGACATCCGCATGGTCTATTCGACGCTCGATGCCTTGAAGATTGCCGAGGCCGAACCGCACCGGGAAGTCGTTTTCTTCGCCATCGGCTTCGAGACAACGACGCCGCCGACGGCGCTGGCGCTCAAGGCGGCGATCGCAAAGAAACTTCCCAATTTCTCGATCTTCTGCAACCACGTGCTGACCCCGGCGGCGATCCAGAACATTCTGGAAAGCCCGGATGTGCGCAAGCTCGGCACGATCAAGATCGACGGTTTCATCGGCCCGGCGCATGTCAGCACGGTAATCGGCACGGAACCCTACGAGTTCTTTGCGGAAGAGTTCCAGAAGCCGGTGGTGGTCGCGGGATTCGAGCCGCTCGACGTCATCCAGGCGATCCTGATGCTGGTGCAGCAGGTCAATGACGGCCGGCACGAAGTGGAAAACCAGTATATCCGCGCAGTCACGACGCTCGGCAACGAAAAGGCGCAGAACGAGGTGGCGACCTTCTTCGAACTGCGCGAGAGTTTCGAATGGCGTGGCCTCGGAGAAGTGCCCTACGGCGCGTTGCGCCTCAGGCCGGAATATGCGCAGTACGACGCCGAAAAGCGGTTCTCGATGGTGACGCCTGCGGCAAGGGACAATCCCGCCTGCGAATGCGGGGCCATCCTGCGTGGCGTCAAGAAGCCGGCGGACTGCAAGCTGTTCGGCACGGTCTGCACCCCCGACACGCCGATGGGGTCCTGCATGGTGTCTTCGGAAGGCGCTTGCGCTGCACACTGGACCTATGGCCGCTTCCGGGAGAAGGCGCGCACGCAGGACGACGGGAGGGCCGTCGCATGAACGTTGCGATAAAGGCTTACAAGCGCAAGCTCGACATTGCCAACGGCCGGGTGGATCTGTCCCACGGGGCGGGCGGCCGGGCCATGGGCCAGTTGATCGAGGGGATCTTCCATAAGGCCTTCGACAATGAATGGCTGAGGGCCGGAAACGACCAGTCGGCCTTTGTCGTACCCGGTGGCCGCATGGTCATGACCACCGACGGCTATGTCGTCTCACCGCTGTTCTTCCCCGGCGGCAATATCGGCACACTTGCGGTGCACGGCACGATCAACGACATCGCCATGGCCGGCGCAGTGCCGCTCTATCTTTCCGCGAGCTTCATCATCGAGGAAGGCTTTCCGTTCTCCGATCTGGAGCGCATCGCCGAAAGCATGGGGGACGCCTCGCGCGAAGCCGGCGTTCCGATCATCACCGGCGACACCAAGGTGGTGGAGCGCGGCAAGGCCGATGGCGTCTTTATCTCGACGGCTGGCGTCGGCATGGTTCCGGCCGGCCTCGATCTGCGTTCGGACGCAGCCCGGCCGGGGGATGCGGTTATCGTCTCCGGCTCCATCGGTGACCATGGCGTCGCCGTCATGTCGAAGCGGGAAAACCTCGAATTCGACACCGCCATCGTCTCCGACAGCGCCGCACTGCACGGGCTCGTGGCGGCAATGGTCGAGGCGGGTGGCCAGCACATCCGCCTGATGCGCGATCCGACCCGCGGTGGCATCGCTGCGACGCTGAACGAGATCGCGAACCAGTCGAAGCTCGGCTTCCGCATCGATGAGGAGGCGATTCCGCTGAAGCCGGAAGTGGCGGCAGCCTGCGAGTTCCTCGGGCTAGACCCGCTGAACGTCGCGAACGAAGGCAAGCTCGTGGCGGTCGTTGCGCCGGAGGCTGCCGAGGCGGTTCTCGCAGCCATGCAGGCCCATCCCTTGGGGGCCGAGGCGGCGTTGATCGGCCATGCGGTCGCCGACGACCATTGTTTCGTGCAGATGGCGACCAGCTTCGGCGGTGGTCGGATCGTCGACTGGCTTTCCGGCGAACAGTTGCCGCGGATCTGCTGAACGATGCGCATCCTGCTTCTCTGCCACAGCTTCAACTCCTTGTGCCAGCGCCTGCATGTCGACCTCCGTCGGGCGGGACACGAGGTTTCGGTGGAGCTGGACGTCCACGATGACCTGACCCGCGAGGCGATTGCGTTGTTTTCGCCGGACCTCGTCGTCGCGCCTTTCCTGAAGCGGGCCATCCCGGCCGACGTCTGGCGCCGCACGCTCTGTCTTATCGTCCATCCCGGAATTCGCGGCGACAAGGGGCCGAGTGCGCTCGACTGGGCGATCCTTGATCAGCAAGAGATCTGGGGCGTGACGCTGGTCGAAGCCCGCGAGGAGATGGACGCTGGCCCCGTCTGGGCCTGGCGGGAATTCCCGATGCGCCCTGCGCGAAAGTCGAGCCTCTATCGCCATGAGGTGACCGAAGCCGCGGTGGCCTGCGTGTTCGAGGCCATCGGTCGACTGAAACGGCAGGAAGGCGCTGCCATGACGGCGAACTGGGGGCCTGGGCGCGAACGTCCCGCCTGCCGTCGGGCCGACCGGATGCTTGATCCGGCGCGACACACCGCGGAAGAGGCATTGCGTATCATCCAGGCATCCGATGGGGATCCCGGCGCTTCTCTGACGATTGCATCGGAGACGTTTCTCGCTTTTGACGCCAGCCTGGCATCCGGGCTCTGCGGAGCACCCGGCACGCTTCTCGGGCGTTGCGGCAAGGCCCTGGCTGTTGCGTTCCGCGAGGGTGCTCTGTGGATCGGCCATCTGCGTGCTGCACGGCCGGGAAGCCTCAAGCTGCCGGCGCTGACCCTGCTGGGTTCGGAAGCGATGGAACTCCCGATGGTGCCGGGACCGGAAGCCTGCCGGTACCGCGAGGCAGATGGTGTCGGCTACCTCGATTTCCGATTCTACAACGGTGCCATGTCTGCCGAAGACTGTGACGAACTGCGCGAGGCGATTTTTGCGGCCAGGGAGCAGGCACTGCCGGTGCTCGTTCTCCAGGGGGACGCAGATTGCTGGTCGAACGGGATCCATCTCGGCCTGATCGAAAACGCGGACAGTGCGGCAGACGAATCCTGGCGTAACATCAATGCCATGAACGATCTCGTGCGGGAGATCATCGTCTCGGACGACCGGTTGGTGATTGCCGCCGTTCTTGGCAATGCGGGTGCCGGGGGCGTCTTCCTGTCGCTTGCCGCCGACGAGGTCTGGATGCGCGACGGCGTCATCCTCAATCCGCATTACAAGGACATGGGGAACCTCTACGGTTCCGAGTATTGGACCTATCTGCTGCCCGCCCGTGTCGGCGAGGCGCGTGCCCACCGCGTGACGCAGGCGAGGCTGCCGATGGGCGCAGACGAGGCCCTCGAGCTGGGTCTCGCGACTCATGTGCTTCCGGTTGATGTTGATCTTGCCATGCGCGAAGTTCGTCGGCGTGCCGCCGAACTCGCGCGCGCGCCCGACATCGCCGACCGGATTGCGGCAAAACGCGAGCGCCGGATCCGGGACGAGGCCGAAAAGCCGCTCTCGGCCTATCGGGCCGAAGAACTGCAGCGGATGCGGCGCAATTTTTACGGTTTTGATCCGAGTTATCACGTGGCGCGGTTCAATTTCATCCGCAAGACGCCGAAGTCGCGCACACCGGTCACACTCGCCGTTCACCGTGCCGGAGGGGACACGGCGGGCCGCAGGAGGAAAGTCCAATGACAAACCCGCACGCTACCGTTCTTGTTGTCGACGACGAGGTGCGCTCGATCGAAGCGATCCAGCGGGTGTTGTCCGATGAGTTCGAGGTCATCGGCGCCCGTAATGCCAAGGAGGCGGAGGAGGTGCTGGAGGGCGAGATGGTGCAGGTGATCCTGTGCGATCAGCGCATGCCCGGTGAATCCGGCGTGGAATTCCTCAAGCGCGTGCGCGAGCTTTGGCCGGATACCATTCGCATCATCATCTCCGGCTATACTGACAGCGTCGACATCATCGAGGGCGTCAACAATGCCGGGATCTACCAGTACATCACCAAGCCGTGGAGCCCGGACAAGCTGATCGACTGCGTGCGCGAGAGCGCCAACCTCTGGCGCCTGCAGCACGAAGTCTCCGACATGCGCATCGAGGTGAAACCGGCGAGCGAGGCCTTGCAGAAGGTCATCAGCGATCGTCGCCGCAGCCAAGGCCAGTCCTTCGGCTTCGATCGCATCATCCACAGGCCGGAGAGCCCGCTGGTCGGCTCGATCTCGCTGGCGAAACGGGCCGCCCGCTACGATGTCTCGGTCCTTGTCACGGGCGCGTCCGGCACCGGCAAGGAACTCCTGGCACGTGCCATCCATCAGGAATCGGCCCGCGCCGATAGGCCCTTCGTGGTCGAGAACTGCGGTGCGCTGCCGGACGAGCTGCTCGAAAGCGAACTTTTCGGCTGCAAGAAGGGTGCCTATACCGGCGCCTACCAGGATCGTATCGGGCTCTTCGAACTCGCCGACAGCGGCACGATCTTCCTCGATGAAATAGGCGAGACCTCGCCGGCCTTCCAGGTCAAGCTGCTGCGCGTGTTGCAGGAGGGCGAAATCCGCCCGCTCGGGGCGCAGCGCCCACGAAAGGTGAATGTCAGGGTCATTTCCGCCACCAACCGGGACCTGCTGGCCGAAGTTGCCGCGGGCCGCTTCCGACGCGACCTCTACTACCGCCTCGCCGCCTTCCCGATCCACATGCCGGCACTTAAGGACCGCGTCGAGGACATTCCGGCGATCGCGGCCCGGATCCTGACCCAGATAAACCAGTCCTTCAACCGGCAGGTGGCCGGGTTCCATCCGCGTACCCTCGATCTCATGACGGGCTATGCATGGCCAGGCAATGTGCGTGAACTGCAGAACGAGATTCAGCGCATGACGGTGCTCTCCGACGGCAACGCGCCGCTGGCGCCGGATCTTCTGTCGCCGGCGATCCGCAACGGCGAAACCGTGGTAGCGCCGGTCTCGGACGGTGCACCGCGCCAGCTGAAGGACATGGTGGAGGAGATCGAACGGGCCGCGATCGAGGCGAGCCTTGCGCGGCACGAAGGCAACATCAGCCGCACGGCCGATGAACTGGGCTTGTCGCGGGTCGGATTAAGAAGCAAGATCGAGCGATACGACCTCAGGCGCTATCGCGATGACGAAACTGACTGATACGGCGGAACGTCCGGGTGGCGAGGATCTCATAGGCAAGATCTCTCTGCCGGGCGTCTTTGCGCTTGATGGTTCGAGCGAGGCCATGTGGGTGGATGTCATTCACCGCATGGAGGAGGTCTATTCCGAACTCCTGCGCAACGAGACGGATCTCGAGCGCAAGAATGCCGAGCTGGAGGAAGCGCAGACCTTCATCTCGAGTGTCGTGGCGTCCGTCTCGGATATCCTGATCGCCTGCGGCAGCGACGGCGTGATCCGCAAGGTCAACCCTGCATTCCTGACGCTGGTCGGGCTCGAAGAGGCCACGGTCATCGGTACGCGTATCTTCGATTATGTCGTCGAGACCGACCGCAAGGAGGCCGAGAGGTTGATGAGCGCCGGCCAGGAGGGGCGCGTTCTGGAAGGCGACCTGCATTTCAGGGCCGCTGCCGGGCGTGAGGAATGCCTTGCAATGCGCTGCGCCGCGCTGTTCGACGGTCGCCGGCGACGCTTCGGCGCCGTCCTGACCGGCCGTCCGATCAGCGAGCTCAGACAGGCCTATCAGGCGCTGCACCAGGCACATCTCGATCTGCAACGGGCTCAGCGAAAGCTGATCGAGCAGGAAAAGATGGCAAGCCTCGGACGGCTCGTCGCCGGCGTGGCCCATGAACTCAACAACCCGATCAGCTTCGTCTATGCCAACATCTACACGCTCGATCGTTATCGCAAGAATCTCGTTTCCTATCTCAATGCGGTGCACGAGGGTGCGGGTGACGACCAGATCGCCGAGCTGCGGAAACGCCTGAAGATCGACGCGATCCTCGCAGACATTGCCCCCTTGCTCGAAGGCACGATCGAGGGCGCCGACCGGGTGAGCGACATCGTCAAGAACCTGCGACGGCTTTCATTCAGCGAGACGGCGGAGCGCCGGCCGGTCGATCTCGACCGCGTGTTGCGCAATTCGGCCCATCTCGCCACGCGCGCCAAGAACTCCCGGGCCAGCCTGACGATCGACAGCGATCCCGACCTGTTCATCGACGCCCATGAGGGGCAGATCCACCAGGTCGTGGTGAACCTGATCGACAACGCACTCGATGCTGTCGCAAATCGGGCCGATGGCAAGGTGCACCTCAGCGCGAGGCGCAGGGGAAAAGCCGTCGAACTCGTCGTCAGCGACAACGGACCCGGTATCGCCGAGGCCGAGATGAGCAAGGTGTTCGAGCCTTTCTTCACCACCAAGGATGTCGGCGAAGGAACCGGGCTGGGGCTCTGGATATCCTTCACCATCGTGCAGGATTACGACGGCGAGATCACCGTCAATAACAATGCCGACGGCGGCGCCGAATTCCACGTGATCCTGCCGCTTTCCAGCTAGGAGACGTCCAGCTTCCGCGATCGAAAATACCGTCTGGATGGCGGAGGATCCGACAAGCTACCGTGTCATTCCCCGGAGGACGCCGCCCCGGTGAGAACGATCACAAAAGCGTTTGTGGGCCCGTCGGTCTCGATGGTCGTATGCTCGCCGGCCTGGAGCGTCAGCGTGTCGAAAGAGTGGAGGCGCGACCAGGTCCCGCCCGTCAGCACCTGCATCGCTCCGGTCGGGATGAAGAGGGTCAGATCGCTGGCGCGAAGCGGTCGTAAGCCGTGGATCGTCTCGTGCGACATGGCATGGGCGAACCGCCCGCGCCGCGTCATCACGTTCAGATCCATCGTGGGTCCACCGATGTTGCGGCTGGAAATCGTCCAGTCGCCGGGGAAGGCAAAAGGCGGTCCGCCGCGCGTCAGCGCGACGGTCCGGTTTTCGGGCAGGTCGAGCAACAGGCCGTCGCCGTCAAGCAGTGCGATCGTGCGGTCGACCCCGGGGAACAAGGAAAACGGACCATCAGCGCCGACATGCGCGATCGACAAACGCCAGTCGAATGCGTCGATGCCGCCGTCTTGCGGCACCACCATGATCTCTTCCGTCATGCCCTGGCCGTTCTTCCAGGGCATGCGGCTGTAGCTCTCGCGCCGGATGATCCGCATGGCGCTTCGCCTCAGTTGCCGAGGATGCCGGGCAGGCGAAGCCCCTTTTCCTTGGCACACTCAACGGCGATGTCGTAGCCCGCATCGGCATGGCGCATGACGCCGGTTGCCGGGTCGTTCCACAGGACCCGCTCAAGGCGACGGGCGGCATCATCGGTGCCGTCGGCGCAGATCACCATGCCGGAATGCTGGGAGAAGCCCATGCCGACCCCGCCGCCATGGTGCAGCGAGACCCAGGTGGCACCCGAAGCCGTGTTGAGCAGTGCATTGAGCAGCGGCCAGTCGGAGACGGCGTCCGAACCATCCTTCATCGCTTCGGTTTCGCGGTTCGGTGAGGCGACGGAGCCGGAATCGAGATGGTCGCGGCCGATGACGACCGGGGCTTTCAGCTCGCCGTTGCGCACCATTTCGTTGAAGGCAAGGCCGAGCTTGTGGCGATCGCCCAGACCCACCCAGCAGATGCGTGCCGGCAGACCCTGGAAGGAGATGCGCTCGCGCGCCATGTCGAGCCAGTTGTGCAGGTGCTTGTTGTCGGGGAGAAGCTCCTTCACCTTGGCATCGGTCTTGTAGATGTCTTCCGGATCGCCGGAGAGAGCGGCCCAGCGGAACGGGCCGATGCCGCGGCAGAAGAGTGGACGAATATAGGCCGGAACGAAGCCTGGGAAGGCGAAGGCGTTTTCCAGGCCTTCTTCCTTTGCGACCTGGCGGATGTTGTTGCCGTAGTCGAGGGTCGGCACGCCCATGTTCCAGAAATCGACCATGGCGGCGACATGGGTCTTCATCGAGGCACGGGCGGCGTGTTCCACCGCCTTCGGATCGCTTTCCTGCTTGGCGCGCCATTCGGCGACCGTCCAGCCGAGCGGCAGGTAGCCGTGGATCGGGTCGTGTGCCGAGGTCTGGTCGGTGACGATGTCGGGCTTCACGCCGCGCTTGACCAGTTCCGGGAAGATTTCCGCCGCATTGCCGAGCAGGCCGACCGACTTGGCTTCGCCGGCCTTCGTCCATTCGTCGATCATCGCCAGCGCTTCATCGAGCGTCTTCGCCTTGGCATCGACGTAGCGGGTGCGCAGCCGGAAATCGATGCGGGTCTCGTCGCATTCGACGGCGAGGCAGCAGGCGCCGGCCATGACGGCGGCGAGCGGCTGGGCGCCGCCCATGCCGCCGAGGCCGCCGGTCAGGATCCACTTGCCCTTCAGGTTGCCATTATAGTGCTGGCGGCCTGCTTCCACGAATGTCTCGTAGGTGCCCTGAACGATGCCCTGCGTGCCGATATAGATCCACGAACCGGCCGTCATCTGGCCGTACATGGCAAGACCCTTCTTATCCAGTTCGTTGAAATGCTCCCAGGTGGCCCAGTGCGGCACGAGGTTGGAGTTGGCGATCAGGACGCGCGGCGCATCCTTGTGGGTACGAAACACGCCGACCGGCTTGCCCGACTGCACGATGAGGGTTTCCTCTTCGGTGAGCGTCTTCAGCGTCGCGACGATCCGGTCGAAATCCTCCCAGGTACGCGCCGCGCGGCCGATGCCGCCATAGACGACCAGCTCGTGCGGGCGCTCGGCGACGTCGGGGTCGAGATTGTTCATCAGCATCCTGAGCGGCGCTTCGGTCATCCAGCTCTTGGCGTTGAGTTCGGTGCCCTGCGGCGCACGAACGTCACGGGTGTTGTGGCGTGGGTTGGTCATGGTCTTGTTCCTCTCAGGCAGCGAGATGGAGCGCGATCTCTTCGATGCGCTCAAGGATCGATTTCAGGTGGTTGCGCAGGCGCTCGGCCCGATCCGGGTCGTAGGCGAATGGGGGCTCTTCGGTCGTCAGATGGCTGCTCTGCGCGAGTTCCATCTGGATGGCGTGCACGCCGCTCTCGGGCTTGCCGTAGTGGCGCGTCGTCCAGCCACCCTTGAAGCGGCCGTTGACGATCGCCGTGTAACCTTCCGCCGCGCGGGCGATCTCGGCGACAGCCGTCTCGATGCGCGGATCGCAGGTCTGGCCCATGTCGGTGCCGATGTTGAAATCGGGAAGCCGTCCCGTAAACAGGAAGGGGATCAGCGAACGGATCGAGTGGCAGTCATAGAGCACGGCGATGCCATGGACCGCCTTGACGCGCTCGATCTCGGCGACAAGAGCCGCATGATAGGGTGCGTGGAAATTCTCCAGCCGATCGCCGATGTCGGCCTCGGTCGGTGTGGCGCCATCCTTCCAGATGGGCAGTCCGTCGAAATCCGTGTCCGGAACCAGGCCGGTGGTGTTCTGACCCGGATAGAGGCTGGCGCCTGTCGGGTCTCGGTTCGCGTCGATCACATAGCGGTGGAAGGTCGCGCGCACCGTCGTCGCGTTCGGCAGGAGACCGGCGTAGAGGTCATGGATGTGCCAGTCGGTGTCGGCCAGCAGTCGGCCGTTGTCGTTGAGGCGTTCCCAGATGTCCGCCCGCACCTCCGTGCCCGTGTGGGGGAACGCGAGAATGACGGGCGAAGTGCCGCGGGTGACGTCGAATGCCGCCATCTCAACCCTCCAGGGCCGGCAGCAGGCCACCCGACACGCTGGCCGTCAGCCTTCCGTCCGCCACCAATGCGCTGGCCGCGGCAAGATCGGGCGCCATGAAGCGGTCCTCGTCGAGCGTTGCGACCACGGCGCGCAGGGCGGCGATCGCCCTCTGCAGTTCCGGGCTTGTCGTCAGCGGCTCGCGCAGTTCCACGCCCTGGGCGGCCGTCAGCATCTCGATGCCGACGATCGAGAACAGGTTGTCGGTCATCTGCAGCAGGCGCCGCGCCCCATGGCAGGCCATCGATACATGGTCTTCCTGGTTGGCGGAGGTGGGGGTCGAGTCCACCGAGGCCGGATGCGCCATCTGCTTGTTTTCACTCATGAGCGCCGCCGAGGTCACTTCGGCGATCATCAGGCCAGAATTCAACCCCGGCTTCCGGGCGAGGAAGGCGGGCAGGCCATAGGAAAGGGCAGGGTCGACCAGAAGCGCGATGCGCCGCTGGGCAATCGCCCCGATCTCGCAAACTGCGATGGCGATCTGGTCGGCGGCGAAGGCCACCGGTTCCGCATGGAAGTTCCCACCGGAGACGACGCTGTCGTCGGACAGCACCAGCGGATTGTCGGTGACCGCATTGGCCTCGATTTCCAGCGTGCGGCCCGCCATGCGCAGAAGGTCGAGGCAGGCGCCGTCGACCTGCGGCTGGCATCGGATGCAATAGGGGTCCTGCACCCGCTCGTCCCCTTCGAGATGGCTCTGGCGGATGACCGAGCCGTCGAGGAGCGCACGCAGCGCCGCGGCTGTATCGATCTGGCCCTTGTGGCCGCGAAGCGTGTGTATGTCGGCGGTGAACGGGGCGGACGAGCCCATCGCTGCATCGGTCGACAGCGCGCCGGTGATCAGCGCCGCCTGCGCGGCCCGATGGGCGCGGAACAGACCGGCCAACGCCAGCGCCGTCGAGGCCTGGGTGCCGTTGATCAGCGCGAGCCCTTCCTTGGCGGCCAGCACGACGGGGACAAGGCCCGCACGCTCCAGTGCCACCCGGCCGGGCAGGCGCTCGCCGTTGTGGAAGGCTTCCGCTTCGCCCATCATGACGGCGGCCATATGAGCAAGCGGCGCGAGGTCGCCCGATGCGCCGACG
The DNA here is from genome assembly GCF_012927355.1 of Rhizobium terricola. Taxonomy (GTDB): domain Bacteria; phylum Pseudomonadota; class Alphaproteobacteria; order Rhizobiales; family Rhizobiaceae; genus Allorhizobium; species Allorhizobium terricola. The sequence continues at coordinate 86,428 of NZ_JABBGK010000007.1, read as the reverse complement.
GAGCCTTTTTCCGGAATCAGCGGCGTCACACCCCGTTCCAGCATGCCCTCAATGAGGCGAACGAGTTCCAACCGGACACCGGATGCGCCGCGACCGAGCGAGATCAGCTTCAGCGCCATGATCAGGCGAACCACATTTTCCGGCAGCGGATTGCCGACGCCGCAGCAATGAGAGAGGATGAGGTTGCGCTGGAGCGTCGCGACGTCGGCGGCATCGATCTTGATCGACGCGAGTTTGCCGAAGCCGGTGTTGATGCCGTAGACCGGGGCGTTGCCGGCCGCGATCTGTGCGATGCGGGCGGCGGCACGTTCTATCCCTGCGTCGAAGGCGCGGTCGAGCACGGCCGTCTCGCCGTTCCAGTAGATGGCTTCCAGTTGCTTCAGCGAAACCTCGCCGGGGCGCAGCGTCACGGTCATCGGTCTATTCTCTTTCCCTTGAAGACATGTGCGGACAGTGGATTGAAGCCGATGCGGTAGACGAGCTCCGCCGGGCTCTCGATGTCCCAGATGGCGAGATCGGCGGATTTGCCGATCCCGATCGTTCCGGTGGTTGCGCCAAGGCCGAGCGCCTGCGCGGCGACACGCGTCGTGCCTGCTAGGCATTCCTCGACGGTGAGGTAAAACAGCGTCGCCGCCATGTTCATTGCGAGCAGCAGCGAGGTGAGCGGCGAGGTGCCGGGATTGCTGTCGGTCGCGACCGCGATCGGCGTACCGGCCTGGCGCAGCAAGTCGACCGGTGGCTTCTTCGTCTCGCGGATCGCATAGAAGGCACCAGGCAGAAGCACGGCGACCGTTCCGGTCTCGGCCATCGCGCGCGCACCGTCGTCGTCCAGATATTCGAGATGGTCGGCCGAAAGCGCGCCGTAGGACGCGGCCATCCTGGCGCCGCCGAGATTGGAGAGCTGTTCGGCGTGAAGCTTGACGGGCAGACCAAGCGCCTTTGCCTTGTCGAACACCCGACGCATTTCGTCGACGGAAAAGGCAATCCCCTCGCAGAAGCCGTCGACCGCGTCGACAAGCCCTTCCGCATGGGCGCGCTCGAGCCCGGGCAATACCACGTCGGTGATGTAGTCGTCGTTCCGGCCCTTGTACTCGACCGGTGTCGCATGAGCGGCAAGATAGGTGGTCACGACGCGCACCGGCCGCAGGCTTTCGAGCGCGCGGGCGGCTCGGAGCATGCGCAGTTCCGCCTCGATGTTGAGGCCGTAACCCGACTTGATTTCGAAGGTGGTGACGCCTTCGGCGATGAGCGTGTCCAGCCGGGGCAGGACCGTCTCGACCAGGCCTTCAACGGTAAGCGCATTCGTGGCGCGCACGGAGGAGACGATGCCGCCGCCGGCGCGCGCAATGTCCTCATAGCTCGCGCCTTCAAGCCGCATCTCGAACTCGCGGGCGCGGTTGCCGCCATAGACGAGGTGGGTGTGGCAGTCGATCAGGCCCGGCGTCACCCAGCGGCCGCCGAGGTCGTGGGGTACGGAGTTCGCTCGCATATCCTGCGTCACGTCGGCCATTTCCCCGACCCAGGTGATCCGTTCGCCTCGGGTCTGGATTGCGCCACCGTCGATGATCCCGAGCCCCGCCTTCGACGGGTCGAGCGTCGCGATGCGCGCATTGGTCCAGAGCGTCTGTTGCTCCGGCGGTGTACCTTCCCAAGTTGCAGATTCGTTCCCGGCCATCTGTATTGACCCTTTCATTCGTTGAAAACATGTATATACATAATGAAGTGATTGGCAAGGCCGAATTTGAAATTGGCGGTGCGCCAGGCATACTGGTCCGCCCGAACCGGAGACGATGTCCGTGATGACGATCTATGCGAAGTCCGCGCTCTTGGCCGATGGATGGGCCTCCAATGTCAGGATCGACATCGACGGTGCGAGGATCGCGGGTCTCACCAAAGATGCCGACGCCGCGCCCGGTGATGATCGTCGTGACGTCGTCGTGCCGGCCCTTGCCAACCTTCACAGCCATGCCTTTCAACGCGCCATGGCCGGGCTTGCCGAAACGAGGGGGCCGTCGGACGACAGCTTCTGGAGCTGGCGGACCACCATGTATCGCTTCGCGCTGTCGATGACGCCGGATCAAGTCGAGGCGGTCGCCGCCCAGCTCTATATGGAAATGCTGGAGGCCGGCTATTCGCGGGTCGGCGAGTTTCACTATCTGCACAACGACAGGGATGGCGGCCACTACGGGGACATTGCCGAAATGGCTGGTCGTATCGTCGCCGCCTCGGCCGAGGTCGGCATCGGATTGACGCTGCTGCCGGTCTTCTATGCGCATTCCGGTTTCGGCGGGCAGGCGCCGATCGAGGGCCAGCGCCGCTTCATTCAAACGCCTGAGAGCTTCGGCCGGCTGATGGAGCGCTGCACTGCATTGGTCCACGCAATGCCCGGTGCCGTTCTCGGCATCGCTCCGCACAGCCTCAGGGCGGCGACAGAGGAGGAATTGAGCGCGGTGCTACCGCTTGCCGGCACTGGACCGATTCACATCCACGTTGCCGAGCAGGTGAAGGAAGTCGAGGACAGCCTGGCCTTCTCGGGCGCGCGCCCCGTCGAATGGCTGATCGACAACATGCCTGTCGATGGCCGCTGGTGCTTCATCCATGCCACCCACATGACGGATGACGAAACGCGGCGGATGGCGCGAAGCGGTGCGGTTGCCGGGCTTTGCCCGATCACCGAGGCCAATCTCGGCGACGGTGTCTTCAATGCCCCACTCTTCCTTGGCGAAGGCGGACGGTACGGTGTGGGTTCCGATTCGAACGTTCTAGTTTCACTGCCGGAAGAATTACGTGTCCTCGAATACTCCCAGAGGCTGATCCGCCGGGCGCGCAACGTGATTGCCGATCCGGGTGGTTCGACCGGCCGCAAGCTGTTTGACGGTGCTCGGATCGGCGGCAATGCGGCGCTCCAGTCCTCCACCGGTCTTGAGGTTGGCGGCGATGCCGACATCGTCGCGCTTGATGTCTCCGCGGCGCCGCATGTCGAGGGTGACCAGCTGCTCGATCACTGGATCTTTGCCGGCGGCATCAAGGTGGACGCCGTGTGGGCCGGCGGCCGCAAACAGGTCGAGGGCGGGCGGCATCTGCAGCGGGAGGCGATCACGCGCCGGTTCCGCACGGTGATGGCGGATCTGCTCGGCAGTTGAGCCGTCGAAGCGCGGCGCAATATTTCCTTTCTGTCGTGGCCGATGCTGGGCTACATCAGCGCGAGGCCCATACAGAAAGCGGCGAGTCGTGGCGGATATCATCGGCAGGGACCCGACCCTGCACCAGCGCATATTGAGCGATATCGAAGGCAAGATCGTTTCCGGCGAGTGGCCGCCGGGCCATCGTTTACCGTTCGAGGTCGACCTGGCAGCGCAGTATGACTGCTCGCGCATGACGGTGAACAAGGTGATGACGCAGCTCGCCAAGTCCGGCCTCATCGAGCGTCGCAAGAAGTCGGGCAGTTTCGTCACCCAGCCGCAGGCGCAATCCGCCGTGCTTGAGATCAACGACATCGAGGCCGAGGTTCGGTCGCTGAACCTTGCCTATTCCTTTGCGCTCAAACGCAGCGAAACGCGCAAGGCGACAGCCGCCGACGTCCGCCTCCTCGAGGTCTCGCCCGGAACCAGGGTGTTGTCGATGACCTGCGTCCATTTTGCCGGAACGCGGCAGTTCTGCGTCGAGGAGCGGTTGATCAATCTTGCCAACGTGCCGGAAGCGGAGACCGCCGATTTTGCCAGCCTTCCGCCCGGCCAGTGGCTGATCCGCCAGGTGCCCTGGAGCACGGCGGAGCATCGGATTCGGGCCGTTTCGGCTCCGGCCGACATGGCCTCGATGCTCGGCATATCCAAGGGGACGGCCTGCCTGGTCGTCGAGCGTCGCACCTGGAGTGGGCTCGGGCCGATCACGCAGGTCCGCTTCACCTATCCGGGCGACACGCATGCGCTCGTCGCCCGGTTCACGCCGGCGTCCCAATAGGCCGCGTTAGCCGGCCGTGCCGATGTCCTTCAGCGCACCGAGGAAGTGGTCGTTCTCCGCGCGGGATCCGATGCTCACCCGGATGAAGCTTTCGAAGCCCGGCTGCTTCCACGGCTTGACGATGACCCCGCGCCTGAGCAGCGCTTCGGCGACTTGGGTCGCGCCCGTCCGCATGTCGACAAACAGGAAATTGCATTTCGATGGTGCCGTTCGATAACCCAGCGCGTCGAGTGTGGCCTTCATGCGCTCGCGCTCGTCGAGGGCAAGCTCGATCGAACGCTTGAGGTGGTCTGCGTCATCGAGGGCGGTGACGGCCGATGCCTGGGCGATGGCGTTGGTGTTGAAGGGGGTGCGGGCGCGGTTGAGGAAGTCGCAAAGGCTTCCGTCACTGACGATGCCGTAGCCGATCCGCAGGCCAGCCAGACCGAAGGCCTTGGAGAAGGTGCGCAGGACCACCCAGTTGCGACCGCTATCCCTCAGCATCTCGACGGCGTTCGGATAGTCCTCGCCGGCGGCATATTCGGCATAGGCTTCGTCGACGACGATCAGCGTTTCCGGATGCAGCGCAGCGACGACCGACGACAGTTGCGCCGGCGTCAGCCAGCAACCGACCGGGTTCATCGGGTTCGAGAACATCAGCATGCGCGGCTTGCGGGAAACGGCATCCAGAAGTGCGTCCATGTCGACGGTGAGCTCCGCCGTGACAGAAATCCGCTCGACCTTGCCGCCCATCAACGTTGTGTAGTCTTCATGCAGGGGAAAGGACGGATAGAGGGTCACCACGGTGTCGCCGGGGCGGACCACCGACCGGCAGATGACGGCGATCAGGTCTTCGGAGCCGTTGCCCAGGATGACCTGGTTGTCCTCGACGCCGAAATCGGCGGCCAGTCGGGTGCAGAGTGCGCGACCCTGCGGATCCGGATAGAGCCGGGCCAGTTCACCGATGTCGGGAAAAAGCCGCCGCAGCGTTGGCGAGGGGCCTAGCGGGTTCTCGTTCGAGCCGAGCTTGGCGATGTCATCGACTTTGTACTTCGCCCTCACCTCCTCCAGCGTCAGGCCTGCATTGTAGGGAGCGATCGAGCGGATTTCCTCCCGGATGGGGCTTGAAGGGTTCGCCATTTTGCAGTCTCCATGAGGTGCGTTTGCCATGCCTCATTCATAGGTCCGGATTGTCGGTCTGTATATATGTATAGACATGTTATTGCGAAAATGCTGTGATCCCTGTCGGGGAATTCGAAACAAGGAGCCGTCATGACCCGTCCAATCTTCGACCTTTCCGGCCGCCGCGCGCTCGTGACCGGCGCCAGTCGCGGCATAGGTCAGTCCATCGCGGTCGCCCTGGCGGAGGCTGGAGCCGATGTGGCCGTCACCGCGCGGACGGTCGAAGGGCTGGTGGAAACGCGGGCACTCATTGAGAAGGCCGGCAGGCGCGCGGTGACGCTGGCTCAGGACGTGCGCGACGTCGAGGCCTGCGGAAGCGTCACCCGGGCGGCGGCCGACGCTTTGGGCGGCCTCGACATCCTGATCAACAATGCCGGGTTCGAGAATGTCCGGCCATCCTTCGACGTGGACGAGGCGCTCTGGGAGCAGATCCTGTCGACCAATCTGAAGGGTGCGTTCTTCTGCGCCCAGGCTGCGGGGCGAATCATGGCCGAAACGGGTGGGGGCGCGATCGTCAATCTCTGTTCGCTTACCTCCTATGTCGGCATTCCGACGGCGGTGCCGTATGGTGCCTCGAAGTCCGGGCTTCTCGGCGTGACACGCGCTTTGGCCACCGAATGGGCAACGCATGACATTCGCGTCAACGCCATTGCGCCCGGCTATTTTCGAACCGCCATGACAGAAGTCTTCTACGAGAACGACGACTGGCAATCGCGCATGCTGGACAAAATTCCCCAGCGTCGTTTCGGCAAGGAAAGTGACATCGGCGGCGTCGCCGTCTTCCTCTGCAGCGATGCTGCGGCCTACATCACCGGCCACTGCATTCCCGTCGATGGCGGCTATCTGGCCTCCATCTGACGCAAGCCGCACACGCCGCGCCCACGCGCTATCCGGCGGTGTAAACCGTACCGGACACGCGCGGAGCGCGCTTGCTTTTCCCGCGGCGGGCGACAAGACTGGTCGCCGCGATCGATCCTGTTTTTCGCATCTGCACAAATATTGGTCAGAAAAATTTGCGGCGCAAAAAATACGCAAACTTGGTTGACGGTACTTGTACGAATATGTATAGACAACTTAATGCAAGGGCCGGGCGGTCGCCTTCCGCCGGGTCGGTAAAATGAAGTTTCGCGGCGGCTTCGGTCGCTCGACGAAACAGGACAGGGGAATGTCATGGGCGTTGTTGCTGCAGACCTCCATCCGGCCGGATCGACCGGTCAGATCGCTGTTTCCGTCCAGGATGTTGGCATGGTTTTCGGCGATGTCCATGCCGTCAGGAATGCCTCGTTCGATCTGCCGAAGGGCAGGTTCCTGACGATTCTCGGCCCCTCCGGCTCGGGCAAGACGACGCTCCTGCGCATGATCGCCGGCTTCGATCGTCCGACCAGTGGCGAGATCTTCATCAATGGCCAGCCGGTCAGCGCCGTCCCGCCGCACAGGCGGGCGATCGGCATGGTGTTTCAGAAGCTCGCCCTCTTCCCCCACATGACGGCGGCCGAAAACGTCGCCTTCCCGCTCAAGATGCGCCGCCACGATGCCCGCACGATCCCGGAAAAGGTCGAGCGCTATCTCGATTTGGTGCGGCTCGGCGGCTATGGCGGCCGGCGCATCAACGAGCTTTCCGGCGGTCAGCAGCAGCGCGTCGCGATCGCCCGCGCCCTCGTGTTCGAGCCGGACCTGCTCCTGCTTGACGAGCCGCTCGCCGCGCTTGACCGCAAGCTGCGCGAGGAGATGCAGCTCGAATTCCGCCGCATCCAGAAGGAGCTTGGCGTGACGACGATCAACGTCACCCACGATCAGCGCGAGGCGCTGGTGGTGTCCGACGAGATCATCGTCATGAGCGGCGGCGAGATCCAGCAGAAGGCGCGGCCGGTCGATGCCTATCGCGCGCCGTCCAATGCCTTTGTCGCCAACTTCATCGGCGTCACCAATTTCATCGAGGGCAAGGTTGTCGATCTTGCCTCGCCGACGGTCGTGATCGAGGCAAACGGTTTGCGCCTTGCGGGTGTCGCAGCCGACGCCGCGCTTTCGGCGGGGGCTGCCTGTGCCGGCGCGGTGCGTGCCGAACAGATCCGAATCGCGCCGAAGGATGGACGACTTGAGGGCCTCGATACGGTCGTCGAAGGTCAGGTCGCGGATTGTATTTTCGAGGGCGAGCGCGTCGTCTATGAAATCCGGGTTCCGGGACTGGCCGGCGTGCTGATGCGCGTCTTCGACCACGATCCCGAATCGCATCTGCAGTTCGGCCCGGGCGACGAAGTTCGCCTCGGCTGGAATGCGCGAGATATGCATGTCTTTCAAAAATGACCCCGAGAAGGTCCAGCCAGAGGAGAATTCAGTAATGTCGAATGAAAAATTCCTGTCCGCGCAGATCCGCCGCCGGACGCTGCTTGCGTCCATGGCTGCGGCCGGTGCTTCCGCCGGTTTCTCGACCCTCGGTGTCGGCCGCGCCTTTGCCCAGGAACCGGAAAAGCCGGCCGAGATCATCGTGCGCGCCTGGGGCGGCAGCTGGGTCGATGCGCTGAAGGCCGGCGTCTCCGACAGCTTCACCAAGGCGACCGGCATCGCGGTGCGTCACGACCTGACCGAAGACAATGAAATCCAGCCGAAGGTCTGGGCTGCCGTCGCTCAGGGTCGCGTTCCGCCGATCCACATCAACTGGGATACCACGACGAACGCCACCAAGTCGGCGCTGCGCGGCGTGACCGAGGACCTGTCGGACCTTCCGAACCTCAAGAACGCCACCGCACTCGCCAAGCCGGTCGGCCTCGACGGCTATCCGATCGTCAACACCTACGGCTATGTCTACGTGCTGGCCTATCGCCCGTCGGCCTTCCCGAACGGCGCGCCGAAGTCCTGGAAGGATCTGCTTGATCCCAAGCTGAAGGGCCGCATCGCGCTCTACAATGACGGCATCGGCTTCCACTTCCCGGCCCAGGTCGCCGGCGGCGGCAAGCTCGAGGATATTCCCGGCAACATGCAGCCGGCCTGGGACTTCATTTCCAAGATCAAGGAACAGCAGCCGCTGCTCGGCGAGGACCCGGATTTCACCACCTGGTTCCAGAAGGGCGAGATCGACGCCGCTTGCACCATCTCGACCAATGCCCGCGAAGCCAAGAAAAACGGCATCGAAATCGCTTGGGTCGTGCCGGAGGAAGGCGCCAAGTTCGACACCGATGGCCTGTGGATCCCGAAGGGCCTGTCGGAAAACGAGCTCTACTGGGCCAAGCAGTACATCAATCATGCACTGACGAAGGAAGCCCAACAGATCTGGCTCGACGGCCTCGGCCTTCCGGGCGTCATCCCGGGCGTCAATCCGCCGGCTGACCTCGTGGGCGATCCGTCCTACCCGACGACCGAGGAAGAGTTCAAACACCTGATCCGCATCTCCTCCAAGGTTCAGGTCGAGAACGAAAGCCAGTGGTTCGCCAAGTTCAAGGAAATCATGCAGGGCTGATGCCTTGCCTGCCCGCCGCGTCCCCTCTGGCGGCGGGCACCCTCCTTTCGCGACTTAGAATTTTACGCAGTCCGGACGCAAAACCGCTTCGCACTTTTGCTGGAACTGCCTGAGGATCCGTAACATGCGCGCTCCCCGTGCCGCATATCCCCTGACGTGGCGCGTCATGGATGTGCTTGAACGCCTTGCGGCCATGCTCTGGTCATCGAATTTCCAGCGAGGCCTGCCTTATCTCATGCTGTTGCCCGCGCTCGTGCTCGTGGGCCTGCTTGTGCTCGGCATGATCCAGATCGGCGATGCCAGCCTCCGGACGCTCGACACCAATACCTTCCTGATGTCGGAAAACTACACGCTGGCAAACTACCAGCGCGCGCTGACGGAGAACTTCTTCGCGATCGTAGCCGGCCGCAGCCTGATGGGATCGGTGATCGTCACCGCGATCACGCTGCTGTTTGCCTTCCCTTACGCCTATCTGATGGTTCGCACACCATCCTCAGCACTTCGCAAGTTCCTGCTCGTCGCGCTCTTCCTGCCCTTCTTCATCGGCCAGGTGGTGCGCGCTTATGGCTGGCTGATCATTCTCGGCAACCAGGGCATGGTCAACGAGGCTCTCGGCCTCGTCGGCGTGCCGCCCATTCGCCTCCTGTACAACTATCCGGCCGTCCTGTTCGGCCTCGTCCAGTACATGCTGCCGTTCGCCGTGCTGATGCTGGCGCCCGCGCTGACCGCGATCCCGAGCGAACTGGAATCGGCCGCCGCCTCCCTCGGTGCCGGCTGGGTCCGCACCTTCCGTCACGTGGTCCTGCCGCTGTCGCGCCCTGGACTGGTCGGTGCCGGCCTTGTCGTCGTGACGCTTTCGCTCACCGATTTCGCCATCCCCGCCATTCTCGGCGGCGGCACCCAGGATTTCATCGCCAACGCGATCTACGACCAGTTCTTCCGCACCTCCGACCAGGGCATGGGCGCCACGCTGTCGCTGATGCTGGTCGCGGTCGGCTCCATGCTCGTCGGCGTGGTGTTCATGCTGTTCGGCGCCGGTACGCTCGCCATGGGGGAGACCCGCAAATGACCGGAAGCCGCAGCAAATCCATCACCCTCTGGGCTTTCGTCGTGACCGCGCTCGTCATGCTCTCGGCACCCACCATCGTCGTGCTCGGTGCGTCCTTCACCGCAGGCAACATCATCACCTTCCCGCCTGATGGCCTGTCGCTGCAGTGGTACGGCAAGATCGCGCAGGCCGCCGACCTTCGCCAGGCCTTTGTTCGCTCGCTGATCGTCGCCACGATCTGCACGGTGATCGCCATCCCCGTCGGCACGCTTGCCGGCATTGCGCTCGCCAAGTACCGGGTGCGGTTCGCCCGCTCGATCCAGATCTATCTGCTCCTGCCCTTCACCATCCCGCTGATCGGTTCGGGCATAGGCATGATGCTCGTCTTCGGCCAGATGGGTGTGGTCGGCAAGCTGTGGCCGCTCGGCATCGCCTGCTGCGTCATCAACCTGCCTTTCATGATCTGGGCGGTGACGGCGAGCGCCAGCAACCTGTCGCCCGATCTGGAACTGGCCGCCGCCAATTGCGGGGCGCCGCCGCTTCAGCGTTTCCTCTACATCACCTTGCCGGCCGTGCTGCCGGGCGTCATCACCGGATCGCTGCTGATGTTCATCCTGGCACTCAACGAGTTCCTGGTGAGCCTGCTGTTGGTCGATGCCCGGAGCGTGACGCTGCCCGTGCAGATCTACAATTCCATCCGCTCGATCATCACGCCGGATCTTGCCGCCATTTCGGTGGTGTTCATCGCCTGCGCCGGACTGGCGATCGCGCTGCTCGACCGCCTGGTCGGCCTCGACATCTTCCTCAAATCGAAATGACCCTTCGGCCCTTGCCGGCCACACCTCAAGGACAAGACGATGACCAACGTGTCTTTCTACGAATATTCCAAGCTCAACGCCGAAGAGAAGGCCGCCCTGCTGCGCCGTTCGGAAACCGATATCTCGAGCTTCATCGAGAAGGTCGCGCCGATCCTCGAAGCGGTGCGTACCGAAGGTGACAAGGCGATCGCCCGTTTTGGCCGCGAGCTCGACAAGGCCGATGTCACGGAAGCCAATCTCAAGGTGACCGAGGCCGAATTCGACGCCGCCTTCAAGCTGGTCGACAAGAGCGTTATCGAATCCGTCCAGTTTGGCATCGACAACATTCGCCACTTCCACGAGGAGCAGAAGCCGGAGGCCATGTGGCTGAAGGAAATTCGTCCCGGCGCGTTTGCCGGCGACCGTTTCACCCCCATCCAGTCGGTCGCGCTCTATGTCCCGCGCGGCAAGGGATCCTTCCCGTCGGTGACCATGATGACCTCGGTGCCGGCCGTGGTCGCCGGTGTGCCGAACCTTGCCATTGTCACGCCGCCGGCCCCGGACGGATCGGTTGATGCCGCGACGCTGGTCGCCGCGCGTCTCGCCGGCGTCGAGACCGTCTACAAGGTGGGTGGCGCGCAGGCCGTCGCCGCAGTCGCTTACGGCACTGAAACCGTCAAGCCGGCGCTGAAGATCGTCGGCCCAGGCAGCCCGTGGGTGGTCGCCGCCAAGCGCTCGCTGTCGGGCGTCATCGACACCGGCCTGCCTGCCGGTCCCTCCGAGGTGATGATCCTCGCCGACGATACGGTCCATGGCGGCCTTGCCGCGCTCGACCTGCTGATCGAGGCGGAACATGGCCCCGACTCCTCCGCCTATCTTGTCACCCATAGCCGTCGCGTCGCGGAAGAAGCGCTCGCCGCTCTGCCCGAGCACTGGGCGAAGATGACCGAACAGCGCGTCGCCTTCTCCAAGGCCGTGCTGACCGGCAAGACTGGCGGCATCGTTCTCACCTCGTCGATCGAGGAGAGCTACGCCTTCGTCAACGCCTATGCGCCCGAGCATCTGGAACTCTTGTCGGAAGAGCCCTTCATCCACCTCGGCCACATCACCGAAGCCTCCGAAATCCTGATGGGCACGCATACGCCGGTCAGCATCGCGAACTTCTCGCTTGGCCCGAACGCGGTTCTGCCGACCAGCCGCTGGGCCCGCACCTTCGGTCCGTTGTCGGTCACCGACTTCGTCAAGCGCAGCTCGATCGGCTACGTGACCGCGCCCGCCTATCCGGAATTCGCCAGGCATTCCCACAATCTGGCGATCTACGAAGGTTTCTCCTCCCATGCGCTGGCGGTTTCGCCAGTCCGGGATGCCTATCTGAAGAAGGGCGCCTGAGCCATGAAGGCCGTGCGGCTCCACGATGCCAAGGACCTGCGGGTGGAGGAGGTGACGGCGCCCGCCCCGCCACCACCCGGCTTCGTCAATCTCGACGTCCGGGCCGCCGGCATCTGCGGCTCCGACCTGCACAATTATCGCACCGGCCAGTGGATCTCGCGGCGGCCCTCGACAGCCGGGCATGAATTCTGTGGCCGCGTCACCGCTGTCGGCGAAGGCGTCAGCGACCTCGCCGTCGGAGACGTGGTTTCCGCGGATTCGCGGATGTGGTGCGGCACCTGCCCGGCCTGCACCAGCGGCCGAAGCAATGTCTGCGAGGCGCTGGGTTTCGTCGGTGAAGTCTGTGACGGTGGCTTTGCCGAGGAGGTGCAGCTGCCGGCGCGGCTGGTCCTGAGGCACGATCCCGCGCTCTCTCCGCACATCGGCGCCATGGCCGAACCGCTGGCGGTTGCGCTGCATGCGGTTCGCCGCCTGGCCGTCCCGGTCGGCGAGCCGGTTCTCGTCGTCGGCTGCGGAACGATCGGCGGGTTGAGCGCGCTTCTTCTGTCACGACTGCATGACGGGCCGCTGCTGGTCGCCGATCTGAACGCCGAGAAGGCCGCGCTTGTCGCCGGGGTGACCGGCGGTGCGGTCGTCGGCCTCGACAGAGCGAAGATCGAAACGGCGCTTTCCGGCGGCAGGCTGCGCCATGCGCTGGATGCCACCGGCAGCATTCAGGCGATCGCCCGCGCGCTCGACCTTTTGTCAGGCGGCGGGGCGCTGGCGCTGGTCGGCATCAGCCATGGCAAGCTCGACTTCGATCCCAACATTCTCGTCGAGCGCGAGATTTCTCTCGTCGGTTGCCACGCCTTTGCCGACGAGCTGCCGGAAGCCGTGCGCCTGCTCGGCGATCTCGCGCCCGCGCTGCAGCGTTTCATCGAGGTGTTGCCGGCCCTCGATGACGTGCCCGGAGCCTATGAACGCCTGCTGCGGGGCGAGAGCAGGGCCCTGAAGACGATCATCGAGGTGGCGGGCTAGTCTGCCCGTCGCGTCATCCCGGATGCCGGCCTGTCAGGCGGCGGTGGAGGCAGTGAACCATGAATACGCTTTCAGATTCCGCATCGCCGCTCTACGAGAAGGTGAAGGACTTCGTCCTCGGCAATATCGGCAGCGGCAAATGGGCCCGCAACAGCCGGTTGCCATCGGAGAACGAACTCGTCTCGACCCTCGGCGTCTCCCGCATGACCGTGCACCGGGCGCTGCGCGAACTCACCTCCGAAGGACACCTGCGCCGCATTCAGGGCGTCGGCACCTTCGTTGCTCCGCCGAGACCACAATCGACGTTGATCGAGATCAGCAACATCATCACCGAGATCAAGGCGCGCGGCAGCCGGCACCGGGCCGAGGTGGTCGTGCTCGAACGCATCGAAAAGCCGGAGGCGGAACTGCTGCTCGCCTTCGAGTTCGAGACGGTGAAGCCCGTCGACCATTCGGTCGTCATCCACTTCGAGAATGACCTGCCGGTCCAGCTCGAGGAACGCTACGTCAATCCCGACCTCGTTTCCGGCTATGTCGATCAGGACTTCACGGTGATCGCCACCTATGACTACCTGCAGAACGCCACGCCGTTGACTGAGGTGGAGCATCTCATCAGCGCTCTGCCGGCCGGTGCGGATCAGGCCCGCCTGCTGCACATCCGTCCGGGAGACTGCTGCCTGATCCTGCATCGCAAGACCTGGACTGGGCCAGTGGTCGCCACCGTCAACACGCTGACCTATGTCGGCAGCCGCTATTCGCTTGGCAGCCGCTACCTGCACGGCGGCAAGTGACCGCCGTTCCCCGCACCAGAAAACCATCCGGAAAGAATTCCATGAGCCAGCCCACGAGCCGCACCGCGGAAATCAGGAAGATCGCCAAAGCCGGGGACGGCAGGGCGGAACGATTGCTGGCTGAACTGCTGCGCGATCTTTTCCGGATCGACGCGGAAAACGTCACGATCAACCACGATCAGTACAGCCTCAACTCGCTCAACGGTTTCTTCGAAACCGCCGATGGTGCCTTCTTCTTCAAGTTCCACCAGGAGGAGGGCGAAGAGGTCATGAGCGGCGAATACTATCGCGCCGACATCCTGGCCCGGGCCGGCCTGCCGGTGGACCAGCCATTGCTGATGTCGGTGCTTCCCGGCGAACAGATCCTCGTCTATCGCCGTCGCACCGATCCGCGCTTTTCCGACGTCCTGAGGGCTCTGGACCTGAAGGACGAGCCGGCGGCGCGGGAAAGGGCCGTCGAGGCCGAACGCCAGCTGAGCGAAGCCGTGCTGAAGGTCTATCTCGACACACTGCATCCGGTCAGCGCCGACGCGGTGGCGGCAGAGCCGATCCACCGCCTGTTCTACGAACGGCTCATCGACCCGCCGGCCGGAACCTATCCGGGCGGGCGCATGGCGAGCTTCTATGTCGGCAAGGACTTCGCCTTTCCCGGCCTGACACTCGATTGGCACACGCTTTCGCGTTGCCGGTTCGTCGTGAACGGCATCGAATATCGGGACAGCATCGGGACCCTCTTCGATGCTGCGCATGAGCGGCTGGCCCCGACGCGCCTCGCGGATGCGGGCGGGGTGACGGCGCATGGCGACGCCCACAACGCCAATGTCTGGTATGAGGAACGCGATGGCGCGGCCCGGCTTTCCTTCTTCGATCCCGCCTTTGCCGGCGAGCACATTCCGACGCTGCTGGCCGAGGTGAAGACGACGTTTCACAACATCCTCGCCCACCCGTTGTGGCTCTATGATCCGGCGATGGCGGCGGAACGCTACACGGCAAGCGTGGCACGCGACGGCGATCTCCTGCGGGTCACCACCGACTTTGCGCCGAGCGCGGTTCGCCGGGCGCTTCTGGATGTGAAGGCTGAAGCGCTCTGGCGTCCGCTGCTTGCAGAACTGAAGGCGCGCGACATGCTTCCGGCCGATTGGCGCCGGGTCGTGCGGCTCGGCCTGTTCCTCTGCCCGACGCTGGTCATGAACCTGCGGGCCGGCGCCACGACCCATAACCCGGTTTCGTCTCTCGTCGGCCTCTCCATTGCGGTCATGGCCGGCAGCGAGCCGGTGGCTGGTGAGGATGCCATTTCACGCTTCTTCGACATGATCGACCCTGACAGAGACTGACATGACCCTGGTCAACATCCACGACTTCCGTGACCTCGCCCGGCGCCGCCTGCCGAAGATCTTCTTCGACTATATCGACGGCGGCTCGTTCGAAGAGGAAACCATGCGCGCGAACCGGGCAGATTTTGCCGGTTTCGAGCTGCGCCAGAACGTGCTGGTGGAGCCGCGACCGCAGGACCTTTCCACCACCTTTCTCGGAGCCCGTCATCCCCTTCCGTTCATGCTGGGGCCGGTGGGCTTCCTCGGGCTCTATTCGGGCAAGGGTGAGGCGAAGGCGGTGCGGGCGGCCCATGCAGCCGGCATCCCCTTCTGCCTGTCGACCTTTTCGATTGCCTCACTCGCCGACCTTCGGGCGGTCACGAAGGGGCCATTGCATTTCCAGCTCTATGCGCTGGAGGACCGGTCCCTGTGCGAGGAGTTCCTGCAGGCCGCGGAGCACGCTGGCGTCGATACCCTGTTCGTGACCGTCGACACTGCGATCACCGGCATCCGCGAGCGGGACGTGCGCAACGGCTTCCGGTCTTTGACGCGCGTGACGCCGGGTCTCTTCGCCCGCCTTGCCATGAAGCCGCGCTGGCTCGCCGATGTAGCCCTCGCCGGCATGCCGTCGGTCAGGGCGATCGAGCATCGGCCGGAATTTGGTCGCGGTGCGTTGGAACAGGCGGCCAATCTCTCCCGAGGGATCGACAAGACGCTCTCCTGGAAGGACATCGTCTGGCTGAGGGAGAGGTGGACGGGCAAGCTCGTCATCAAGGGCGTTCTTTCTGCCGAGGATGCCGTGAAGGCGCGTGATATCGGCTGCGATGGCGTGGTGATTTCCAACCATGGCGGCCGCCAACTGGACGGTGCGTCGAGCACGATCCGTGCGCTGCCGGGCATCCGGGAGGCTGTCGGATCGGACTTTTGCCTGATGCTGGACGGCGGCATTCGCCGCGGCTCCGACGTGATCAAGGCGGTCGGCCTCGGTGCCGACGGTGTGATGCTCGGCCGTGCCTATGCCTATGGCCTTTCGGCTGCGGGGCAGGAGGGGGTCTCCGAGATCATTGCGATCCTTGCGCGGGAGATTTCGATCAGCCTCGCCCTGATGGGGGTCGCCTCGATCGATGAGCTCAAGAGCCTGGGGACGGAGGCGGTTCGTCCGCGTTGACGTCCCGGGTGGTGGTCTTTCGGGATCGCGCGATCAGCATGATGCCGGCCAGCGAAACGAGAAGTCCGGCAAACATGGCGAGGGACAATGCCTCGTCAAACATCAGCCAGGCCCAGATCATCGTGACCGGTGGGCTGAGATAGAGGATAGCGGTCACTCGCGCCGGCGAGGACTTTCGCAGCGCGATATAGTAGAGGCTCCAGGAGCCGAAGGTCGCGACGACCACCAGCCACAGGATGCCGAACGCGAAACCCGGCTCCGCGATCGGCACAATGCGACCCTCCCGCCAGGCGAACAGCGCGAAGATCGCAGCCGCCGTAAGGCACTGGATGCAGAGGCTCTGGTGCACCGGCATCGCCACGGCCGGGCTGCGTTTCTGCAGGAGCGAGGCGAGCGCGAAGGCGAAAGTGCCGAGCGCGGGCAGCGCGTAGGACCAGAGCGGCACCATGCCGAATTCGAGCGACGCACCGGAGGCGATGAGCACGCCTGCGAGACCGACCGCCGATCCGAGCCACTGGCGCCCGTTCAGCCCCTGTCCGAGGATCGGCCAGGACAAGAGCGCGACCGCAAGCGGCAGCATGTCGGAGATCAGGGCCACGAGGCCCGTCGGAACGCCTTGTTCGATGGCGAGCGCGAAGCTTGCCAGATAGCCGGTCATGCCGATTGTTCCGAACAGCATGTGGGAGAGCACGTCCCTCCGCTTGAGCTTCGGTCCGACCGTCAGCGCCAGTGGCAGCAGCAGAAGCCCCGAAGCGAGGCTGCGCCACAGCAGAATGAGGAAGATCGGCGCATGCTCGACCGCAAAGCGAGTGCCGACAAAGCCGGCGCTCCATGAAATGACGAGCGCCGCTTCGAGAAGCAGCATGACAAGGATGGCGCCGGGCCTGGTTCTTGCGCCTGGCAGGCTGGGCAGGACGTCGGTCATGGTCTGGATCTTTTCGGACTATGGAAAGGGCGAAGGGTGAAAGACGGGCGCCTGGCGGAAATGTCCGTCAGAACTGCTCGAGCAGTGAGACGGCCATCCGACGCGCACTCTTCAGTCGGCCGTCATGACCATCGAGCCCGGCGCGGGACATGGCTCCCTCGAGGAGGTAGGACAGATGTTCGGCGGTCTCTTCGATGATCGGGCCACCCTCCGGCCTGAGCTCGAGGAGATATTGCCGGAACAGCCGCTCGACCTCTACTTTCTGCGCTGCGACGGTCGCCCGACCGGGATCGCCAACGCCCAGCTCGGCGGCGGCATTGAGCAGGCCGCAGCCGCGAAAGCCGCACTCATAAGCAAGATGGGCATGATCGACGTAGGAATCGAACACTGCCAGCACCCGTTCCTGCGGTGTTGATGCCCGTGCCAGCCGTTCTTCGCGGAACGCTCTCCATTCCGAGCAACGGCCATCGAGATAGGACTTCACGAGATCGGCCTTGGAGGAGAAGTTGTTGTAGAGGGTCATCTTGGCGACACCCGCCCTTGCCGTGATCGCGTCGATGCCGGTCGCCCCGACGCCTTCCGCATAGAACAGTTCTGCAGCGGCTTTCAGCAGTCGTTCCTTTGCCGTCGCCTTTTCGGTCATGTGCGTCTCCAATTGGTAGGTAGATCGATCTACCTAATTCGAGATGCTGTCAAGACCTCCAAGGCCCTCGGCGGCTGGTCGGCTGCGGTCGGCCCGGCGCCCGCGGCAGCGGAAACCGTCTCTTCTAAGCAGCCGTCATGTGGATGGGTCCGAACGCTCGTGGTCTGCGTTCGCGTTCACCCTCGAGGAGGAGCTCCCGCGTCCGCGAGCGAGTCGGTCAGGGGATGGAGACGGGCGGCGTGCTGCTCACTCGCCGCTGCGTCGCATCAGGTGCGCGACCGCCTCGGCATCGATCGCCGGGATGAGATAGCGGTCGTGGATCGTTCCGCCGGTCGTTTCCGCCGCGATCATCGCATTCACCACCGCCTCTTCCACGCTTTGCACCACGGCCTGATAGACCGGGTCAAGCACATCGTCATTGATCATGGCGATGGTCAGAACGGCCTCCGCCTTGTGACGCATCGGGTGGGGATTGGCGGTCGAGAAGGCAAGGAAGATGTCGCCGGAATTGTTGCCGCCGATCGTGCCGTTGCGGCCGATGCCGATCGCGGCACGGCGGGCGAGCTTCTGCAACTGGTGCGGCGCGAGCGGCAGGTCCGTGGCGATTACCACGATGATCGAGCCACGCTCGGAAAGGCCGGGATTGTCCTGCTTCGAGAGTTTGCCGACGGGCACGCCGCCGATCGTAAGCCAGTCCCGCTGGCCGTGATTGGCCTGCACCAGCGCCGCCACGGTGAAATCCGTGCCGTCGATGGCGATCCGCCGCGAGGCGGTGCCCGTGCCTCCCTTGAAGCCGTAGGCGATCATGCCGGTGCCGCCGCCGACATTGCCCTCGGCGACCGGGCCGGTATTCGCCCCGTTCAACGCTTCGAAGACATGGCCGGCCGTGACATGCTGGCCGTTGATGTCGTTGAGTAGGCCGTCATAGGTTTCCGCCACCACCGGCATGATCCACAAATGCTCGTCGCCTTCGTAGGTCGCGGCATAGCGGTCGATCATCCAGCGCACCGCGCCATGATGCGCCATGCCGACGCCATGGGTATTGGTGATCAGCACGGGGCCGATAAAGTAGCCGCCGTCCTCGATCCAATGCGAACCCGTCATCTCGCCATTGCCATTGAAGCGATGGATTCCGGCGAATACCGGAACGGGTTCGCCGGCCGTCGCATGCGGCAGGATCGCGGTCACGCCGGTGCGCACCGGCAGTTTGCGGCCGGGGCGGGGTGTTTCCTCACGGATCGTGGAGAACCCGACATGAATGCCTGCGACATCGGTGATCGCGTTCATCGGGCCTGGCGTCCCGTCGAAGGGGATACCGAAATCGCGGGCGCGTTTTCGCTTCTGGGAGGATGTGTCGGTGGCCATGCGTCCTGCCTTGTCTTCGCGCTCTTGCGGTCAGCAGATGGTGAGCATCACGCCGTTGTCGTCCAGGCTGGTCTTCAGCTCGTCCCCCGGCATCCTGTCCGTGACCACGTGTTTGATGTCGCGCCAGGGCGCATAACGGGCTGGAAACAGCCGGTCCTGCTTGGAATGGTCGGCGACGACGACGGTACTGGCGGCGCGCGCCACCATGGCGCTGTAGACCGCGCCACATTCGAGAAGGGCGTCCGACGGCCCGTCGGGACCGAGGCCGCTTGCGCCGAGAACGGCAAAATCCGCGTAGAAGGAGTTGAGAAACGACACCGCATGCGCGCCGATGGTGGCCCCCTCGGTGGCGTGATAGTCGCCGGGCAGCATGACCACCTTGATCGTCGGATTGATGGCCAGCACGGTTGCGACGCCGAAGGAGTGCGTGAGCACGGTGATGTTCTTCATCTCGACCGCGATGCGCCGCGCGGTGTGCACCGTCGTCGAGCCGGAGCCGATCATCAGGACCTGAGCGCCTTTCAGGATCTGTACCGCCGCTTTGGCGATCCGCTCGCGCTCGGCGACGAAGAGGGTGTGGCGTTCGGTGACCGATGGTTCGGTGGACAGCGAGCGCACGGCACCGCCATAGGTGCGGTTCAGCAGGCCCTGTTCGGTCATCTCGTCGAGGTCGCGGCGGATGGTTTCGGTCGAGACGTCGAGCCTTCGGGCGAGTTCGGCCACGCGCAGGCTCGGCGCCTGGTTGAGTTCGGTCAGGATGCGTTCCTGGCGCACGCTCTTCGGTTTCTTCATCGCCGCTTGCTCCCCTGCCGTCCGTCCGTCTTTTCGTCCACCCATTCCCGCCCGCCGGCGAGCACCGCGTCGTAGACCGCGCCGCCGATGGCCCGGCCGACATCGGTGTGAAGCCCGGCATAGGTCTCACGCCGATCGGCGACCGGGCAGGCGACCGCGATGCAGTCGGTTCCGGTGCCGGTGACGACGAGGCCGTCCCTGGTCCAGCCGAGTTCGATCACCGCTGCGGTGCGGGCCTCGGTGGCGATCGACAGGGCCTCGATCAGGCCCGCCTCGTCGAGCGGCTGGTCGATATGGGCGACCAGATTGATGGTGCCCGGCTGCCCGGAATGTGGCGTGTCCGCGCCGACGCGGCCGGCATTGGCAAGGCCGACGGTCGCCAGGCAGAAGGCCGACGCATCGCCGCTTTGCCGGACGGCCTGATGGTGTTTGCGCACGTCGCGCGAGGTCATCAGCTGTACCGCATCGCCGTAGCCCGCCGCCGTGGACCGGTCGCGAAGAAGGGCCGCCGGATCGACGCCGATCGGCAGGTCCGCTTCGGAGACTTCGAGCCAGGCGATGGTGTCGGCGCGGACAAAGCCCGGCCGGGTCAGGGACCAGCTCAGCACCGCCTGTTCGGCGGCGAAGCGGACGGCGAGGGTCTTGCCGATACAGAGGATTTCGGGCGCTTTCATCGGCCAAGTTGTGTCAGGAACGGCCAAGGGGGACAAGTCTCGGGCGCGCGCCATCCCCGACTGTCTCATCCCTTAGCGGCCGGCAGATAGCCGATCAGTTCGTCCGTGTTCATCACATTGGCATAGATCATGTGCAGCCGCTGGAGCTCGCTTTCGTGCAGCGCCATGGAGCCGGCGGCGCAGGCGTCATCGACGACGATCACGTCGAAGCTTTCGTCGGCGAGGCTGCGCACCGTCGAGGAGACGCACTGGTCGGTGAAGATGCCGGTGCACACGACATGGGTGATGCCCATATTGGCGAGCACGAGCCTGAGATTGGTGCCGGTCAGCGCGCTGTCGGTGGTCTTGGTGACGACGATCTCGCCGTCGCGCGGGGCGATCTGCGGCAGGATCTGCGAGGCCTCATCGTCCTTCGGCAGCAGCAGGTTGTTCCAGCCGGGCTTCTTTTGGCTGAGCGACCGGTCGCGGCCATCGGTGCGCAGACAGGCGATGCGCGCGAAGAGCACGTCGAGACCGAGCGTGCGGAACCGCTCCAGCAGACGCTGGTTGTTGGGGATGACGGTGCCGTACATGCGCTCGTGGAACGGCGTCCAGGCGTGATAGCGGGCAAGGTCGCCGGCCGACAGCGTCGCCGGGTCCGGGCGGTCGAGATAGGTGTTCTGCATGTCGATGACGAGCAGCGCCACCTTGCCCTTATCGAGCACCGGATCCTCGGGCTCCGGCGCGCCCTGGTAGTAGAAGGAACGGCGATCGGTTTTCCAGCTCATGCGATGATCCTCATGCTTCGGCCTGGCGGCGGCGCACCAGCATGATGACAAGCCCGCCGGCAAGCAACAGGGCGGCGGCCGAAAGCGTGCTCATCGTGCCGAGCGCCGGGACCATCGGGGAATAGCCGGCGACCATCTTCGAATAGAGCCATTTCGGGATCGTCGAGTCGACGCCCGCGGTATAGAGCGAAAGCGGGAAATTGCCCCAGGAGAGCAGGAAGGCGAAGAGCGCGCCCGACCAGATGCCCGGCCAGAGGATCGGCAGGGTGATCTCGCGCAGGATGAACCAACGGCTTGCGCCGAGGTCGCGGGCGGCTTCCTCCAGCGTCGGGTCGAAGGAATAGACCTGGATCGCGATGACCAGCGTCACCACCGGCACGATCCAGACGAGATGGGCGACGACGGCCGTCTGCCAGCTCGGATTGATGCCGAGCGCATTGAACCACAAGAGGAGGGCGAGCCCCAGCACCGGCTGCGGAAAGAAGACCGGCAGAAGGATCGCCTTCTGAAAGAGCTTGCGGCCCTTCCAGTCGTAGCGGGCGAAGGCGAGCGCGCCGAAGAAGGCGAAGACCACCGAGACCAGCGTGACGATGAAGGCGATCAGCAGCGAGTTCTGCACCAGCGTCTGGATTTCCAGCGAGGCAAAGGTCTTGCCCCACCATTCGGTCGAAAAGATGCGGATGGGGAAGGCGAAGTAGCGGCCCTTGGACAGCCCGGCCAGCGCGCCGCAGACGATCGGCAGGTAGATGGCGAGAACGACGAAGGCGGTCCAGAGCTTGACGAAGGCGCGGGCGCGGATCTGCGAGCGGGTTTCCATGTCTCACTTCTTTCCGAGAATGCGGTCGAGATCGAGCTTCGACAGGACGTAGAGGGCAAGCCCGCTGACGATGATGACGAGCAGGATGGCGAGCGCGGAACCCAGCGGCCAGTTCTGCGCATAGGTGAAGGCGACCTCGATGTCCTGGGCGATGGTGATGACCGACTGGCCGCCGAGGATCTTGGATTCTGCGATGGCGCCGGCGCCGAGCACGAAGGTGAGCAGCATGCCGATCAGGATGCCAGGCATGGCGAGCGGCAGCTCGATCTCGCGCCAGATCATCAGCCGGCCCGCACCCAGGTCACGGGCCGCATCGACGAGATCCTTCGGGATCATGGCGATGCCGAGCGACATCGGAAACAGCATGAAGGGCAGATAGACGTAGAGCATGCCGAAGAGAATGGCGCCGGGCGTGTAGAGGACTTCCGGGCCGCCGGAAAAGCCGAGCCATTTCAGGCCGCCGTCGAGCACGCCGTTCTTGATGAAGAACAGCACCCAGCCATAGAGACGGACGTTCTCCGAGACGAACAGCGGGAAGACGAAAAGCACGCCGACGAAGCCCGACCATTTGCCGAACATGCGGTTGAGGCCGTAGGCGATCGGATAGGCGATCACCGCCAGAAGCACCACGGTGGCGAATGCGTAGGCGAGCGACCAGGCGAACGACATCCACACCGTGTTGGAGGTGTCGAAGATCGCCGCGAAGTTGGCGAAGGTGAAGGAGCGAAAGACGTCAAAACTCTTCGGCGTGGCAAAGGCGTAGGCGGCCACCGTCAGCAGCGGAGCGAGGAAACCGAGCACGAGCAGGATGACGACGGGGCCGGCGGCGCGAAGGCCGGCGGAGATTGCGGGCAGCGCACTGGTGCGGCTTGCCGTATCCTCATGGGTAACAGCCGCCATGTCAGTCTCCCACCACGATCGCGTCGCTGGCGTCCCAGCCGATGGTGACGGTGTCGCCCGCGGAGATGCCGGCGACTGCCGTGCGGGCAGCCTCGACGAGATAGATCCGTTCGCCGGAATGCACCTGGTACTGCATGCGCGAGCCGAGCGAATACTCGTTGTAGATCTTGCCGGTGATCAGGTTGTCGGCGCTCGAGGGGCCGGTGACGAAGCGCATGGTTTCCGGCCGCACGATGACGGTCGCGGTGTCGCCGATCGCTTCGCCGACCGGTGCGACGATGATTGCCCGCCCATCGCCGAGCGCCCAGTCGCCGTCGCCGTCACGCTTCACTTCGAAGCTGTTCACCTCGCCGAAGAACTCCGCGACGAAGCGTGTTGCCGGCTTGGTATAGATTTCCTCCGGCGTGCCGATCTGCACGAGGCGGCCGCGGCTCATCACGCCGACGCGGTCGGACATGACCATGGCTTCCTCGAGCGAGTGGGTGATGTAGACGAAGGTCTTGCCGCTTTCGCGGTGCAGGTCCTTCAATTCCTTTTCCAACACCTTCTTCAGCTTGTAGTCGAGTGCCGACAGCGGTTCGTCGAAGAACAGCACGTCGGGATCGTAGGCAAAGGCGCGGGCCAGCGCCACGCGCTGCTTTTCGCCGCCCGAGCAGCGCATCACGTTCTTGGAATAGTAGCTCTCGGGCAGGCGCACCATGCGCATCAGCTCGAGCGCGCGGGCCTTGCGCTCGGCGGCCGGCATCTTGCGCACCTTCAGCGGGAACTCGATGTTCTCGCCGACGGTCTTGTGCGGAAAAAGCGCCAGCGACTGAAAGACGAGACATGTCGGCCGCTTGTCGGCCGGCACGTCGTTGATCAGTTCGCCACGCAGGGTGATGTAACCCTGCGACGGCGATTCCATGCCCGCCAGCATGCGCAGAAGCGTCGTCTTGCCGGACCCGGAGGGTCCGACAATGGTGACGAACTCGCCCTCCTTGATGTCGACATTGATGCCGTCGACCGCGGCGAAATCGCCGAAGATCTTGCGGACATCGACCAGCTGCAGAACCGGTGCCGTTGTGGCCTGGACTGCGTCTTCGGTCTCCGATGGGGTGTCGGTCAGGGTGGGCGAGATCATCGCAAGGCTCATTTCGTTTGCTCCGTCGGGACAGGACCGGCTCAGCCGCGCAGGCGCTTGGCCGCCGTCATCAGTTCCAGTGCCTTGTCGTAGTCGGGCACGATGTCGTACTCGGCCGAACGCGCCATGTCCTCTTCAAGGCTGTCCCACTGGATGGCGTCCAGCTCGTCCTTGGTGAAGAGTTCAAAGCACTTCGGATTGCCCATCTGGCTGACCGGGTTGAAGGTGCCCTCGGCAAAGGCCACCGTGTGGGCGACTTCCGGATCCTGGACGTATTTGAGGAATTCGACGGCGAGCGGCGACAGATCCGGATTGTTGACGGTGGAGGTGATCTCGATCCAGGAAATGCCGCCCTTGCCGTCGATCGGACCCTTGAGCGGGGTGATGGCCCGTAGATTCGGGTAACCATCGGCGCGGGCCGGCGATACGGAATAGGTGCCGCCCGTCATGTAGAGGTCGATTTCGCCGGACACGAGTGCCTGGTTGAGCGAGGCCATGTCGCCGACCATCTTGGCGCCTTTGAACACCTTCTCGGCGGTCGCAGAGAAGGCCTTGAATTCCTCTTCCGTGTGTTCCTTGAACGGATTGATGCCGGCGATCAGGAAGATGTTGAAGACGTTCCAGTCGTCGGACTCCTGGATGCCGTACTTGCCGGCGAGCGAGACGTCGTTGAAGAGGTCCCAGCCCTGTTCTTCCGCCGTCGTCTTGCTGACCTTGTCGGTGTTGACGACGAAGCTGTAGGGCCCGAAGCGCTGGGCCATGCCGAGTAGGTCCTTGCCGTCGTCGCTCATCGCCCAGCGATAAGGCGCCTTGAAGTCGGGCAGCATGGTGTCGAAAAAGGGCTCGAACTCGGCGCGCGGCAGCGGCTTGATCAGGCCGGCCGGCGCCATGACCTTGCGGGCCCAGGGATTGTTGACGTTGATGAGGTCCCAGATCTTGGTCTCGCCGGCGCGCAGCCGGTTGATCATGGTCGGGTCGTTGGTCAGGCTCTCGGCCTTGACGGTCGCCGACTGGCTGGAGCGGAAGGGATCGAGCACCTGCGCGGAATTGTAGCCTTCCCAGCACAGGATGTTGAGCTCCTTCTCGCGCGCCGCGAAGGCGCGGGTCGCACTTGCGAGCGGTCCGGAGAAAGCGGCCGCGCCCATCATCTGCATCATGTTGCGTCTGGAGATTTTCATCATTGTCGTTCCCCTTGTCATGGCCGGATTGATCGGCTCGTGGATGCCTTATGTTGGAAGTGTGTCGCAAAAATGTGTGGTTTACAACATGTATTTTGTTGTTCATTGTGCGTTGCGCAATGAGGCTATCGGGAGCATCCGGGTATCGTTCCCAATTTCGTGACGCAGCTTGAAATCCGCGTAATCACGCGCATTTGCTTTGCATTCCTTTTGTGCAGACGGCGTGGCGACGTTTTAATCTGACGCACGAAATTGATGCAGGTGCGACACTCAATTTGTGGAAATCACAACAATAAAGCGAGCAGGACATGTTGAAGTCACTTCAGGGCAAAACCGTCATCGTGACCGGCGCAAGCCGGGGTATCGGCAAGGGTATCGCCTTGCGTTTCGGGGAGGCGGGACTGAATGTCCTCGTCGTGTCGCGCAGCCGGGCCGATGCTGACGGGGTGGCGTCAGAAATCGGAGCGAATGCCTCGGGATTTGCCGCGGATGTCAGCACCGAGGAAGGGTGCAAGGCGATGGTCAAGGCAGCCGTCACCCGCTACGGCGGCGTGGACGTACTGTGCGCCAATGCCGGCATCTTCCCGGCGGCCAAGCTGGGCGAAATGACGGCGGCCGATTTCGACCACGTCATCTCGACCAATCTCAAGAGCACCTTCCTCAGCGTCTCGTCGGTGCTACCGGCGATGACCAGGGCAGGTGCGGGCCGTATCATTATCACCTCTTCGATCACCGGACCGATCACCGGCTATCCGGGCTGGGCGCATTACGGGGCGAGCAAGGCCGGCCAGCTCGGTTTCATGCGCACGGCGGCGATCGAACTGGCGCCGAAGAACATCACGGTCAATGCCGTGATGCCGGGCAACATCATGACGGAAGGCCTCGAGGGCAATGGTCCGGATTACATCGCCGCCATGGAGGCTTCCGTGCCGTTGCGCCGTCTGGGCACGCCGGCAGACATCGCCAATGCCGCCCTGTTCTTCGCCTCGGAAGAGGCGGCCTACATCACCGGCCAGTCGATCGTCGTCGATGGCGGCCAGATACTGCCGGAATCGGTCGGCGCGCTGGAAGCGATGGGCTGAAAACGGAAGAAGCCGGGCGAGACCGTCGCCCGGCTTGCCTGCGAGGTCTTCAGGCGCCTCAATGCAGCTTGAGAATGCTGTCCAACGTACCGGTGAAGAGATCGGCATCCTCGACGGAGAAGCACAGTGGCGGACGGATCTTCAGCGTTGCGCCATATTTGCCCGCAGCCCCGATGAGGATCCCGTTCTGCTTCAGCTGGTTGATCGCATGGGTCGCGAGCGCGGTGTCCGGAGCGCCGTTTTCCGGGTCGACGAAATCGAGGCCGATGAAGAGGCCCGCGCCACGGACCTCACCGATTTCCGCATGGGTCGCCCACAGGTCCGTCAGCGACTGCCTGAAATAGGCGCCGACCGTGTTCGCGCGCGCAACCAGTTCTTCCTCTTCGATCACCTTGAGGACGGCGTGACCGGCCGCCGCCGCCACCGGGTTTCCGCCGAAGGTGTTGAAATAGCCCGTTTCCTCGCAGAACGTCTTCAGGAGTTCCGGTCGGGTCACGACGCCGCCCATCGGGAAGCCGTTGCCCATGGGCTTGCCCATGGTGACGATATCCGGCGTCACGCCGTGCCGCTCGAAGCCCCAGAGTCCCCCACCCGTACGGCCGAAGCCCGGCTGGACCTCGTCGGCGATCAGCAGGCCGCCGGCGCGATGCACGACATCGGTGGCCGCCTTCAGGAAGCCCGCGGGATCGGCATAGATGCCGTCGCTCGAAAAGATCGTATCGATGATAAGCGCGGCAAGGCCGATGCCGCGCGAGTTCAGGTCCGAAATCGCCCCTGCGACCGAGGCCGCGAAACTTTCCTCGACGCTCATGCCGTCGCGGGCGGTCGGCGCGGGGATGATCGCCACGAAGGGGGCAGGCTTGCGCTTGCGCAGCGAGGAGGGGGAGATCTCCGTCACCAACGCCGTGTTGCCGTGATAGGCGGCCTCGGTGACGATGAAACCTTCCGCACCGGTCGCGATGCGGGCGATCCGCATGGCGAGATCGTTGCTCTCGCTGCCGGTGCAGGTCATCACCACATTGCTGAGACCCGCCGGAAACGTGGAGAGCAGCTTTTCGCTGTAAGCCTCGACGACGCGATTGAGGTAGCGCGTGTGGATGTTGAGTTCGCCGACCTGGCGTGCAACGGCCTCGACCACTTTGGGGTGGCAGTGGCCGACCGACGGTACGTTGTTGTAGACGTCGAGATATTTGCGGCCGTTGACGTCATACATGTAGGCGCCCCTGGCGCGCACCATCTCGATCGGCTGCTCGTAGAAGAGAACGGAGGAGGCGCCGAAGGCGGCCTGGCGCCGGGAAACGCGCTCGGCGAGATCCGGCGGAAAGCCTTCCGTCCGGGATGCATCGAAGCGGTTGAGGTCGAGGATTTCCTTGGTGGCGGTGCTCATTGCAGCCTCCTCAGCCGTGTTCTGCCAGGTAGCGCTCGGCGAGCGCCACGGTGCCGTCGGTATAGGCCGTGTCCATGGACTGCGCCGTGGGGGTCTCTGCATGCGAGGCGATCCACGCGGTGAGTTGCATGCGCCGAAGCATGATGAACATCGGAAGTGCCGCCTCGTGTTCCGGACCGAGCGGCGCGACGCGACGGTAACCTTCCAGCCATGCTGCCATCAATTCGGGGATGAAGGGCTCATGCTCCATGAAGCTGATCGCGGCGGCGAAGTCATAGGCGAACCAGGAGAGGCCACAATCGTCGAAATCGATGACGCCGAGCCGGTCGCCCTCGACCAGCAGGTTGGCGGCCCGCATGTCGCAGTGAACGAGGCCGAACCGGTCGGCGCCGTATCCATAGGCCCGGGTCTGCCTTTCCAGGAGCGCGTGGGTCCGCTCGAGAACCGCCTTGCCGTCAGGCGTCAGACCGAGGGCGGCGCGCCAGTCGCCCCAATAGGCGCCGCCGCCGATGATGCGCTCGAAATCCCATGTCTTGCGGATGAAGCGCTCCGGACGCGCCCAGCTTCGGCTGTGACCATGCAGGCGAGCATTGATCTCGCCCAGCGTCCGGTACCATTTCGCCAGGTCGGCCTCGGCATCCGGCTCCTTGCCGGCCATGAACTCGAAGGCAACGGCGCGGCGCATCGTCTCTCCGTCTGAAAAGACCTGCAGCAGATTGCCGTCGCTGGCCGCCATGGGCCGGGGGGTCGCAACGATTCCCGCCTCCCGCAGGGCCTCGATCCAGGCAAGTTCGGAGAGGATCTCCGAATCGGTGTGATAGTCGGGGCGGTGCACCCGGATGATCAGGTCGCGCCCGTTCCCCGGATCGGTCAGCCGGAACGTTGCGTTCTCGGAAATCGTCAGCAGCCTCAGACGCGAATCGGGCGAGGCGCCCCAGGCTGGGGTGAGGTCCTGCAGGCCGTGCTCAAGTCTGGAAAGGAAATCTGCATCGTACAACAAATCGGCTGCCTCAATCGCATTATAGTTGGCAAATCCAACATCATTAATGTTGGATTTGCAACATAAAAGATGTGAGGTCCATCTTCACATATGGCAGCGAATGCTGGCAGGAAGGCCGTCAGGCCGCTCTATTCTCGCTTGGCGGTCACGGAAAGAGTTTGTGAAGAGCCTTGTTCGGGTGGCGGTTTCATGCAAACCGGAAGGTCATCCGTCAGAAAACGCGCGATCCGTCAGCGGGTATCGCAGCACAAGTCCGTCTTCGGAGGTTCAAAATGCAGATTGCCATCGTCACCGTGTCGGATCGCGCCAGCAGTGGTGAATACGAGGATCTGAGCGGTCCGGCGATCGAGGGCTGGCTGAAGGAAACGGTCGTTTCTCCCTATGAGATCGTCCGGCGCGTCATTCCCGATGGTGTCGCCTCGGTCAGGGACACGCTGATCGCGCTCTGTGATCAGGAGGGCGTGGACCTCATTCTTACAACCGGTGGCACCGGACCTTCCCCGCGGGACGAAACGCCGGAAGCGATGCGCGAGGTTCTGGTGAAGGAACTGCCGGGTTTCGGCGAACAGTTGCGGCGTGCAAGCCTCGAACAGACGCCGACTGCCATCCTGTCGCGCCAGACGGCCGGCACGCGCGGCAAGACGCTGATCATCAATCTCCCGGGCAAGCCGAGCTCGATCCGTTTCAGTCTCGACACTATCTTCGCCGCAGTGCCCTATTGCCTTGACCTGATCGGCGCGGGCCGGATCGAGACCGACCCTGCCAAGATCAAGGCATTCCGCCCGCCCGTTTGAAGTACTGCTCGATACATCGTATCCACTGCATTCACTAAATATCGAGGGCTATCCTTTTTGTGAATTCCGTGGCACTCTGAGCAGGCTGGCGAACCCGCCCCCCTTACTTCGCCGGCAATAATCTCCCGCCTTCTTCGTGGAGGCGGGTTCTTTTTGATCGCATGCGATCGATGGAAAGGACCCTTGGGCGGGCGACACCCCCGACGTTTATCAGAACGCAGCCCATGCCGACCCGACGGCTTTTCGAATCAGCGGTAATCGCTACCCGTTGCAGGTGGAGTCCCGGCAGTTTTCGGTACGTGGCTCAATTGGCCGACCGGCACGCAACGGCGCGCCCGTGTCCGTGGAAAACCGGCCATGTGCATTGATCTCCCCCTCTTAAGCGGCCGAGCAAGTCCGGCAAAAAAGGCGGACGGTCATATCTGCCTTAAAATGTCTAAGGCTCGGGAAAATATGTATTTTCCTGAAATTTTCGGCGATCCGGCGCAACTGCATCGCGGCCGATGTTAACCATTTGTTAACCATCTCGAAGGTACCAAGGATAACCAATTCTTAACGCAGATGACCAAAGTGCTAACAGACGCCCGCTCGATCCGAATCAAGGGCCGCTCCTTTCTGGCGGTGGTGTTGTCGCCCGACCTTCCCCTCGAGGACTGGTTGGTGCGGCTCGACGATCTTGCAGCGCGCTCTGCCGGCTTCTTTCTTGGTCGTCCCGTCGTGCTCGATGTCACCGATCTGGAGATCGACCGTCCGCAATTGAAGGGGCTGATCGCCGAACTCGGCCGCAGGAATGTGAGCGTCATGGGCATTGAGGGCGGGCGGCCATCGCTGGTCGAACCCGGAATGCCCCCGGCGCTGAAGGGCGGCCGGCCGGCGGCGGATTTCGAGGTGGCCGTCGCAGAACCGGCTAACGAGGCTGCCGCCCCGGCAGAGGCCGCCAAGCCTGAGCCGCCGGTGACGCGCCAGGCGCTCCAGTCGCTGATCATCAGCGAACCGGTCCGCTCGGGCCAGTCGGTGATCTTTGCCGATGGCGATGTGACCATCATCGGGTCCGTCGCTTCGGGCGCCGAGGTGATCGCCGGTGGTTCCATACACATCTATGGCGCCCTTCGGGGGCGCGCGATGGCGGGATCGATCGGAAATGCGAGCGCGCGGATCTTTTGCCGCAAGCTCGAAGCCGAACTGGTCGCCATCGACGGCATCTACAAGATGGCGGAAGACATGCCCCAGAACCTCCGCGGACAACCGGTCCAGTGGTGGCTCGAAGGCGAAACGATCATGGCAGACAAACTCAATTGAGCCGCAGCCGGCCGAAGACAGGAGAGCAAGATGGGGAAGGTAGTGGTCGTCACTTCAGGCAAGGGCGGGGTCGGCAAGACCACCTCGACGGCCGCATTGGGTGCTGCCCTCGCACAGAGAAATGAGAAGGTCGTCGTCGTTGATTTCGATGTCGGCCTGCGCAACCTCGACCTCGTGATGGGCGCCGAGCGTCGCGTCGTCTACGATCTGATCAACGTGATCCAGGGCGATGCCAAGCTTCCGCAGGCGCTGATTCGCGATAAGCGTCTGGAAACCCTCTTCCTCCTGCCGGCTTCACAGACCCGCGACAAGGACAACCTGACGCCGGAAGGCGTCGAGCAGGTCATCAACGAACTGAAGCGCTATTTCGACTGGGTCATCTGCGACAGCCCGGCGGGCATCGAGCGTGGCGCGACGCTTGCCATGCGCCACGCGGACATGGCCGTGGTGGTCACCAATCCGGAAGTATCGTCGGTGCGCGATTCCGACCGCATCATCGGCCTGCTGGACTCCAAGACGGCAAAGGCGGAGGTCGGCGAACGCATCGAGAAGCATCTTCTGCTGACCCGTTACGACGCGGCCCGCGCCCAGCGTGGCGACATGCTGAAGGTCGACGACGTTCTGGAGATCCTGTCCATTCCGCTGCTCGGCATCATCCCGGAAAGCATGGACGTCCTGCGCGCCTCCAACATCGGTGCGCCGGTGACGCTGGCCGATGCGCGTTGCGCTCCGGCAATGGCCTATTTTGATGCGGCACGCCGGCTGGCGGGCGAAGCCGTGCCGATAGAGATTCCCGGCGAAAAGCGCGGGCTCTTCGGCAAGATCTTCGCGCGGAGGGCGGCATGAGCATATTCAGTCTGTTCCGTAAGCAGAGATCGGCGCCGATGGCGCGCGAACGCCTGCAGGTCCTGCTCGCCCACGAGCGTGCTTCGGTCGGATCCGACCTCGTCGCCGTGCTGCGGGAGGAAATCCTCGCCGTCATTGCCAGACACGTCCAGGTCGATGGCGATCGCGTTCAGGTCAAGATGGATCGTGACGAGCACGTCTCGATCCTCGAGATCGAGGTCGAAATCCCGCTCGACGCGGCACGCCTCGCTGCCTGAGCTTTGAAGACAAACGGAGCGCCGTAGGGCGCTCCGTCCGAGTCCGGGTCATGCGTTCACAGCGCTGCAGACCGCCTCCACCCCTAGCGTCGCTTCGGCGCGACGGCCAGCACGTTCCGGATCGAGAAGCTGGAATGAATGCGCAACACGCCCGGAAGCTTGGCAAGGATCTCCTTGTGGATCCGTTCGAAATCGCCTGGCGTCTCCACCTCGACCCGCAGAAAATAGTCGGACCCGCCGGTCATCAGGTAACATTCACGGATTTCCGGGTGTCTCCTGACGGCCTCCTCGAAGCGGTTGAGGTGGTCCTCGGTCTGCCGTTCCAGAGTGATGTTGATGATGACCGCAATCGCGCTGGTCTCGTCGCCAAGTCCGACCAGCGCGGTATAGCCGCGGATCACCCCGCCCTTTTCCATCAGGTGAATGCGACGCAGGCAGGCGGACGGGGATAGCCCGACGGCCTCGGCCAGCTTCGTGCTGCTGATGCGGGCGTCTAGCCGCAGCATGCGAATGATATTGCGGTCTATGGCGTCCAAGGCTTGCAAGGGAATTTTCCGATTTCGCGCGTGAATCTATCACTACGGTCAAGAATTGCTCGTTATTTGCATGATTTGCAAGTTTCACGATTGATATTTGCGTTACAGTTTTCTCAGGTTCTTACGGAGTGGCTTGATGGACGCGCAACGCTTCAAGGTATCGGCAAATGTGGGGTCGGCCGGACGGCTGACGATCGATCTCTCAGCCCTCCGGGCGAATTATCTCCGCCTCTGCGCAACGGTGGCTCCGGCTCGCGCGGCGGCCGTCGTCAAGGCCAACGCCTACGGTCTCGACGTTGCGCGTGTTGCACCGGTGCTCGACGCGGCCGGTTGCCGCGATTTCTTCGTCGCCCAGTATGGCGAAGCCCTCGAATTGAAGCCGCATGTTTCGGCAGAAGCCCGCATCTACGTCCTGAACGGTCTCCTGCCTGGTTTTGAAGGCGATTGCGCGACCCGTGGCATCGTGCCGGTGCTCAACTCCCTGGAGCAGGTGGAAAACTGGAACGAGCTGGCAAAGGCCCGCGGCCAGAAACTGCCGGCGCTGCTGCAGTTCGACACCGGCATGTCACGGCTCGGCCTGTCGATGGAAGAAGCTGTCCTTCTGGCGCACCAACCCTCGCTCCTGGATGGCGTCGACGTTCTCTACATCATGAGCCATCTTGCATCGGCCGATGAGGCCGAGAGCCCGCAGAATGCCGCGCAGGCGGCTGCGATGCGCGAATTCGCCGAGCTCTTCCCTGACCATCAGCTGTGCTTCGCCAACTCGGGCGGCATCTTTCTCGGGAGTGACCTCCACGGCGCGCTCGTGCGCCCGGGGATCGCCCTCTACGGCGGTCGCCCGACCGATGTCATCGACACCCCGATGCAGCCGGTGGTCAGCCTCGACGTGCCCGTCGTCCAGACCCGCACGGTGCCCGCGGGAACGCTGGTCGGCTATTCCGGCGCCTATGTGGCGAAGGCAGAACGCCGGCTCGCGACCTTGTCGGTCGGTTATGCCGACGGCCTTCCCCGCTCCCTGAGCGACCGCGGTGCAGTCTCTTGCGACGGTGTTCGCCTGCCGATCGTCGGCCGCGTCTCGATGGACAGCCTGATCGTCGACATCAGCGATCTGCCCGCCGGCCGGTTGAAGCTCGGTGATCACGTCGAAGTCATCGGCCCGCATCAGTCTCTGGAAGACCTTGCGGCGGATGCCGGAACCATCTCCTATGAAATCCTGACCGGCCTCGGTCGCCGCTTCCAGCGGCGCTATCGCTGAGCTCCATCGAAACTGGGTCTGCCATGAAAGTCACTATCCTCGGTGCCGGCGTCGTCGGCGTAACCTCCGCCTATTATCTCGCCAAGGCCGGTCATGAAG
The DNA here is from genome assembly GCF_012927355.1 of Rhizobium terricola. Taxonomy (GTDB): domain Bacteria; phylum Pseudomonadota; class Alphaproteobacteria; order Rhizobiales; family Rhizobiaceae; genus Allorhizobium; species Allorhizobium terricola. The sequence continues at coordinate 52,594 of NZ_JABBGK010000007.1, read as the reverse complement.
TAACCGTCATCGACCGTCAGGCGGGTCCGGCTCTGGAAACCAGCTTCGCCAATGCCGGCGAGGTTTCGTTCGGCTATTGCTCACCCTGGGCCGCACCCGGGATCCCGCAGAAGGCGCTGAAGTGGATCTTCATGGAACACGCGCCGCTGATCCTTCGCCCGAAGGTCGACGGGGCGATGATCTCCTGGATGCTCAAGATGCTGTCCAACTGCACGTCCTCGCGATATGCGATCAACAAGAGCCGCATGCTCCGCCTCGCGGACTACAGCCGCGTTGCCCTTGCCGAGGTCCGCAGCGAGACCGGAATTGCCTATGACGAGCGGATGCAGGGAACCCTGCAGCTCTTCCGCACCGAGGCACAGCTCGACGCCTCCGCAAAGGACGTAAAGGCACTGGCCGCGGACGGCATTCCCTATGAAGTCCTCGATCCGGAGGCCTGCATTCGCGTCGAGCCGGCCCTGCGCCATGTACGCGAAAAGATCGTCGGCGGCCTGCTGACGCCGAAGGACGAAACCGGCGACTGCTTCAAGTTCACCAACGCGCTTGCCGCGAAGGCCGAGGCTCTCGGTGTCGTCTTCGACTACGGACGCACCATCAAGTCGATTGTCGTCGAAGGCGGCGAGGCCAAGGGTGTCGTGACCGATCGTGGCGTGACAAGATCCGACGCGGTTGTCGTCGCGCTCGGCAGCTTTTCGCCGCTGATGGTCAAGCCGCTCGGCATCAGCCTGCCGGTCTATCCGGTCAAGGGCTACTCGCTCACCATCCCGATCACCGATGCGACCCGCGCCCCGGAATCGACCGTCATGGACGAGACCTACAAGATCGCCATCACCCGCCTCGGCGATCGCATCCGCGTCGGTGGCATGGCGGAAATCTCCGGCTATACCAACGATCTCGGCCTCGCCCGACGCCGTACGCTGGAGCATTCGGTGACCGACCTGTTCCCGGGTGGAGACGTGTCAAAGGCCGACTTCTGGTCGGGCCTTCGTCCGATGACGCCCGATGGAACGCCGGTCATCGGCGCGACCAAGGTTCGTGGCCTCTACATGAACACCGGCCATGGCACGCTGGGCTGGACCATGAGCTGCGGTTCGGCCAAGGTGCTGAGCGACATCGTGACCGGCAAGACGCCGGAAATCGAGACCAAGGATCTGGCAATCGCCCGCTACAACTGAGCCGGAACGAGCGGCAATTGACGGCCGGCACGAGGCTTTCGCTGAGGACGAAGGCGTCTGCCGTGTCGTCTCCACTCGCGGCAACGGCGCGATCTGTGCCATAGTGAACGCCTTCTCACGAAAGCGATTCCATGCCGCAGACGACAAACCGTATCGATTCCCTGTTTGAAAACGAGGGCGCGAAGAACCCGCTTGCGGTGCTCAAGCAGGTCTACGGCTATCCCGCCTTTCGCGGAAGGCAGGCCGAGGTGGTCGAGCGCGTAGTGTCCGGTGGGGACGCCGTGGTTCTCTTCCCGACCGGGGCCGGCAAGTCCCTGTGCTTCCAGATCCCGGCCCTCTGCCGCGATGGGATCGGCATCGTCGTTTCCCCGCTCATTGCCCTGATGCGCGATCAGGTCGAGGCCCTCAGGCAGTTGGGCGTGCGCGCTGCCGCCCTCAACTCATCACTGTCGCGCGAGGAGTATGTCGAGGTTCGCCGTGCGATCGACAGAGGAGAGCTTGATCTCCTTTATGTCACCCCAGAACGTATCGTCACGTCGGGCTTCAAGGACATGATCGGCAATGCCCGGATCGCGTTGTTTGCGATCGACGAAGCACATTGCGTCTCCCAGTGGGGCCATGATTTTAGGCCGGAATACCGCGAACTCGGGCGGCTCGGCGAAGACTATCCGGGCGTGCCGCGCATCGCATTGACCGCGACCGCCGACCCTCACACGCGCGAAGACATCATCGACAAGCTCGGTCTTCACTCGGCCGAGGTCTTCACGACCTCCTTCGACCGCCCGAACATCTCCTATGAAATCGTCGAGCGTGATCAGCCGCGCCAGCAGCTCCTGCGCTTCCTTTCACGCCATGAGGGATCGAGCGGTATCGTCTACTGCCTCTCGCGTGCGAAGGTCGAGGACACAGCCGAATGGCTGAACACGCAAGGCGTTCGCGCGCTGGCCTATCATGCCGGCATGGAGCGCCCGATCCGCGATGCCCATCAGGACGCCTTTCTGAAGGAGGAAGGGCTATGCCTGGTCGCGACCGTGGCCTTCGGCATGGGCATCGACAAGCCCAACGTGCGCTATGTCGCACATCTCGACTTGCCCGGATCCGTCGAGGCCTATTACCAGGAAACCGGGCGCGCGGGCCGCGACGGCCTGCCGTCCGACGTCTGGATGGCCTATGGCATGGCCGACGTCATCCAGCGGGGGCGGATGATCGATGAAGGCGGCTCATCCGACGAGGTGAAGCGTGTGGAACGCGCCAAGCTCAACGCCCTGTTGGCGATCTGCGAGACGCCGGGCTGTCGGCGCCAGGCGATCCTTGCCCATTTCGGCGAGCCGCATCCCGGCGGCTGCGGCAACTGCGACACCTGCCTGAAGCCGGTCGAGACCTGGGACGGAAGCGAAGCGGCCATCAAGGCGCTGGCGGCGATATACCGGACCGGCGAACGCTTCGGTACGGGACACCTGATCGACGTCCTGCTCGGCGTCGAAAACGAGAAGACGATTCGCTTCGGGCACGTGGACATGCCGGTCTTCGGTGTCGGCAAAGAGCTTTCGTCGAAAACCTGGCAATCGGTTTACCGTCAGTTGCTTGCTGCCGGCCTCGTCAGTGTTGATCATTCGGCCTTCGGGGCGCTTCGTCTTGAGCCGGACGCCCGGGCCGTGTTTCGGCGCGAACGCGAGGTGCGCTTCAGGAAGGACCGTCCGACAAGCGGCAAGGCATCGAAAGGGGCATCGGCGAGTTCCGCCAACGCACGGTCGATATTGGTGGGGTCGGATATGGAGCTCTTCGAGGCCCTTCGGGTGGCGCGCATGGCGATCGCGAAGGAGCTCTCGGTTCCGCCTTATGTCGTCTTTCCCGATACGACGCTGGTCGCCTTCGCGACCGACCGTCCGACGAGCCACAAGGCTCTCCTCGGCATCTCCGGCGTCGGCCAGTCGAAGCTCGAACGCTACGGCGACGCCTTCCTCGAAGTGATCCGCTCGCACCAGGAATGACCGTACAAGCCGATCAGGTTCGGACCGGCTGGGTCTCCGTTGTCGCGGCGGCGGCAGCCGGCGACGGCGGGCGCCGTGGCGGACCGACGTCCGGCATGCGCGACTGGTAGTATTTGTCATAGGCATTGCGGAACTTCTCCGGCCCCCCGAAGTCGCTGTATCGGGCGAGCTGATCCATGTCCGTCTTGTTGAGAAGCACGCCGAGGATCTTGGAGGCGATCAGAGGTTCGGCATCCAGCAGATCGGAAACCAGGCGGGTCGGCGTCTTGCCCCACTCCACGACGAACACGAAGCCATCGACCTGTCCGGCAAAAGCCTTGGCATCAACGACAGGTCCGAGCGGAGCAAGGTCGACGATGACATAGTCGAAGACCTGGCGGGCGCTGTCGATGAGGCTCGACATGCCGGAAGACGCCAGAAGCTCGTTGGTGTGCGGAAGCTGCTCGCCATAGGGGCGCGGCAGGATCGGTAGGATGGCGAGTTTCGATTGCGGGTCGACCCGGACGAGGCTGGTCCAGGACGCATCGCCGATGACGGCCTCCACGAGCCCGGCCTTGGGAACGGGCCTCAGCATGCGGCTCAGCCTCGGATTGCGAAGATCCGCATCGATCAACAGGGTGCGCTTGCCGCTTGCCGCGAGAAGCGCTGCGAAATTCGCCGCGACCGTCGTTTTTCCCTCGCCTGGCAGCGCCGAAACCACGCCGATGACGCGGCTCGCCCGGCCCTGAAGAACGATGTCGCAGGCGAGCTTGGCGTTTCTCAGTGTCTCAGCAAAGGCGGAACGCGGCGCCTCGAGAACGAGACGCGTCATACGCTCGAGCGGCAGTTCGGGCGGCGGCTCGGGCGCAGGTTCGCGACCCCGCTTTATCCATGCATTGAGCCTGTCAAATGGCTTCTTCTGCGCGGCTCCGACAAGCGGCAGGTAGCCGAGCGGTGTCTGGCCGAGCACGGAACGCACGTCGCCGCCGAGCCGGAAATATCGCTCGCGTATCTCCTGCACGAAGGCGAGCCCACCGCCGGCCATCAGGCCGAGCACGACAGAGAGCGCCAGGACCATCGTTTTCTTCGGACTCGACGGTGAAACGGGCACACCCGCCTCTGATATGACGCGGGCTTCTGCAATCGGGAATGACTGCTGTTGCGAGGCCTGTTCGTAACGGTCCAGATAGGACTGGTAGAGCGACTTGAGTGCCGTCGCCTTCTGTTCGAGTTCGCGCAGCTGAACGAGCGACTTGTTCGCCTCGGAATTCTTTCCAGTGACCCCCGCGATGCTTTCCCGCAGCGACTTCTCCCGGGACTGGGTCACCTCGAATTCGTTGCGGTAGCCGTCGGCGAGGCGCTGGATTTCCTGGAAGATCTGCTGGGCGACGTCGCTCTTCTCCGTCTTGAGCGCGACCGCTTGCGGGTGGTCGGCGCCGAAGCTTCCGGTCACCTCGCGTTCGCGTTGCTCGATCGACAGATAGCGCCCTCGCAATTCGCGGATCACGGTGTTATCCGTCTCTCCCGAGCCGATCATCGCATTCTTGACCGCATTGTCCGGGCCTTGGTCGATGATCGCCTTGAACTGGTTGTAGCGCGCCGAGGCCCGTGCCACGTCGGCCTGGGCGATGATCAGCTGGCTGTTGAGGTCGGTGAGCTGCTGTTCGGACATCAGCTCGCCGCGCGTGGATGTGAGCCCGTTCGCCGCCTTGTAGCGTTCGGCCTCGAGCGAGGCCGCCTGGCCCCGTTCGCGAAGATTGTCGAGCCGGCCCTGCAGCCACACGGAGGCGCGCTCGGCGGCGTCGAAATTGGCGTTGAGCTGGTCTGCCAGATAGGCATCGGCATAGGCGCGAGTGACCTTGGCGGCGAGCTGTGGGTCTGGCGAGCGATAGGAAAGTGCCACGACCGCACTGCGGCCGACCCGTTCGACCGCGATGCCCTGCTGCAGCATGGCGGCTGCCTTCTGTCGCCGGCCTTCGAGTGCCGCCTCGTCGGACACGGCGGAGAGAAAGAGGCTGACCGTCCCGCGCAACCAGGACTTGGCTGTTCCCGCCAGAGATTTCGGGGGATCGAGAATGGTTTCATTGTCGGCAAGCCCGGCCTCGTCGACGACGCGCAAGGCGAGCTTGTTCGATTTCAGGATTTCGACGGCGCTGGAGATCTGTGTGTCTGCCTGCTGTTTGCTCTGTTGGGAGGCGAGTTCCTCTTCCGCATAGCGGGAAAGCTTCTCGTCGAGCAGGATCTGCGTCATCGAGGTATAGATGGGGGTGGTGACGAGCAGGTATGCGATACCGAGCACGACGAAGACGGCGGTGGTAAGACCGATCGTCGTTGCACGCCTCAGGATCGAGGCGAACAGCCGGTCGAGATCGATGAAGGAATCGGCGTCGTCCTTTTCCCGGTGCAACACGCCGTTCAATGGCAGGGTTCTCTGGTTCATGGGCGCGTTCGTCTCCAAATGGGGGTTCCTGCCGGGGCGAATGCCCCCGCCGGCCAGTCGTTGAACATGGGGCCGGCGTCCACGGAAGGAGAGACCGGCGGATCGCTTCACGCTGCCTCTATCCGGCATTCGTGGTTGAGCACCATCTCGCGCACGGAATCGAAGACCAGGCCGCTGATGTCGGTGCGTGCGAGCGCGAAGGCAACGTTGGCTTCGATGAAGCCGTGTTTCGAACCGCAATCGAAGGTCCGCCCGTCATAGGGATGGGCGTGGAAGGGCTGGCGTTTCGACAGCGTCACCATGGCATCGGTCAGCTGGATCTCGTCTCCGGCACCGCGCGGCTGATGGGCGAGGATCTCGAATATCTCCGGCTGAAGGATGTAGCGGCCGTTCAGGTAATAGTTGGAAGGCGCTTCGTCCGGACGGGGTTTTTCCACCATGGCGGTAACCTCGAAGCCGTGGGGCACGGGCGATCCCTTGCCGACGATCCCGTATTTGGAGGCGTCTTCCGGAGAGCATTGTTCGACCCCGAGAACATTGCCGCCCGTCGTCGCATAGAGGTCGGCAAGACCGGCCATGCAGCCGCGCGTCCCATAGGAAATCATGTCCGGCAGAAGCAGGGCGAAGGGCTCGTCGCCGATCAGGTCGCGGGCGCACCACACCGCGTGGCCGAGGCCAAGCGGCGCCTGCTGGCGGGTAAAGCTTACCGATCCCGCGACGGGCAGCATCTCGGCCAGCTCGGAAAGCTGGGCTGTCTTGCCGGAGCGGGAAAGCGAGGAAACGAGCTCCGGCGTGTCGTCGAAGTGATCCTCGATCGCCTGCTTGTTGCGGCCGGTGACGAAGACGATGTGTTCGATGCCGGCCTCGCGCGCTTCCTCGACCGCGTATTGCACGACTGGTCGGTCGACGATCGTCAGCATTTCCTTCGGCATTGCCTTGGTGGCAGGAAGAAATCGTGTTCCGTTGCCGGCAACGGGAATGATCGCTTTCCTGACGGTCTTCTTGAGGTCCATGGCACTTATCCTTTGCTGGCGTGAGGGCCGTTGGCCGGGTTGTGGCGTTTCGATGGGGTTCCTGAGGGGCGGCCTTTCGCGCTGATGAGCCGCCTCAGGCGAACGGCGATCGGCATCCGGAGGTGGCGAAGGGCGGTGGGATCTAAGATCGCCGTGCACAGCGCGCCGGTATAGGAACGCCGCTTCAACTGATCGACCAGTGTCAGGAAGGAGCGCGCCTGCCGCAGGCTTCGGTGACGCAGATGTTGTGCGGCAAACGCCTTCCGATCAAGGCGGTAGCGGCGCAGGAAGGTCGCATCGGCGGCCAGCATGGCCTCCACATGGTGCACCTCAAGGGCGCGCGAGATTGAACCCTCGGTCACCGAATAGAGGTAGCCCACGCCGGGGCAGACGACACACTCGCCGCCGACCGCAAGGGCGGAAGCGAGCAGCATGTAGTCCTCGCCGATCCGCAGGCTCTCGTCGAAACGCAAACCATGATCGTTCAAAAAACGCTTGAGGAAGACCGGCTTCATGTAGCCGAAATTATACTCGGCGCGGAAAAGCACATTCGAACCGATGAAATCGGCGAGTGTCAGGAACGGAAGTGTCGCAAGATCGAGTTCGTCGAACATCGCACGCGAGTTTCCATCTGCTGTGACGACAGCGAGGTTATCGACGGCAATCTCGGCGCTACCTGCTTCCGCCTTGTCGATCATGTGGGCCAGACGGTCCGGACGCATCGTATCGTCCGCGTCGAGAATTGCGATCCAGCGACCTTCGGCGATATCGATGCCGGCATTGCGCGCGCCGCCCGGCCCCAGGTTTTCTCGAAGCGGCACGAACCGGAGGCGCGGGTCTTCGAAGCCCGCGACGACCGTGCGTGTCCCGTCGGTGGAGCAATCATCGATCACGATGACCTCCAGCGAGACGTCTTCCTGCCCAAGCGCGCTGGCGATCGCGCGCTCGATCGTTCCGGCTGCGTTGAAGGCTGCGATGATGATGCTGACGTCCGGTGTCGACACGGTCATGATGCTGTCGTCCCCAGTTGTCCGTATTGGTGAATTTCGCGCACGCCGGCGAGGCCCGCCACGACGCCCGAATGCAGAACCGCACGAAGGGCATAACGGTTCCGCGGAATCGGGAAGGGTGCGCAGGCGATGGTGGCGAGCGCACAGAACCCGAGCTTGGCTCCGGCGAGAACCACCTGTTGTAACCGGTGCCCCGCGGTCCCGTTGGCGGCCAGCAGGCGGCCATGCGTCTGGCCCATCCGGTAACGCCGCCTGGTCAACCAGGAAAAGCGCGCCCGTAGCGGCGGGACCGGTTCATGGACGATCGCGTCGGCGGCAAAGTCGATCCGCCCGCCGGCACGGTGCATGTTCGTGAAGTAGTCGGTATCCTCGCCACCGCTCTTGCCGAGCGCGAGTTTGAACCGGCGTCCGGCAAGCGAATGGGATCCGGTCCTCAGAAGCGCATTGCAGGTGTAGCCCGTGCGGATCCGTCCCGCGACCCAGACTGGCGCGGTCGAATGGAAATCACCCCGGCGCATCCATTCCGGCGCGTCGATCTCGTATTCGGCGACCACCGGGCCGAGCACGGCGTCCGCTCCCGTCGCCTCGGCGACAGCCAGCAGATTGACCAGCCAGAACTTCGACGCTGTCTCGTCATCGTCGATGAAGGCGAGGAAGTCGCCGTCGCTGTTGTCGAGGCATGCATTGCGGGCGATCGAAATATTGGCCGCAGGGCAATGCAGGTAGAGGATCTCGAACGGCACGGTTGCCCGCATGGCCTCGACAAGCGGGCGGGCGCTCGGTTCGGTGTCGTTGTCGGCGATGATGATGCGCATCGAAACAAGTTCCGGCACCGCCATGATCGCCAGTGAGTGGAGGGTCTGCTCCAGCGCCGGGCGACGGAAGGTGCAGATGCCGACGTCGACGCGCAATGGGGCGGGGTGCATGTTGGGCGAAACTGTCATCTCGCGATCTCCCGTCGTTGCGCATAGGCGGGCTCGGGGCGGCGAGGGGCAAGGAGTTCGCGCCAGAAGCCGGCGGACCAGGCCAGATGCATGACCATCGCCGAAAGGGCGGCGAGCGGGCCATATGGATTGCGCTGCCCGACCGCCAGCCAGGCGCCATGAGCGATGCAGGCACCCGCCCAGGCGAAAAAGGGAATGACCGCCGCCCAGTTCATCACCGCGAGCAGGGCGCCTGCCGTCACCGGTGCGACCGCAAGAGGGATCATCTGGCGCAGGCTGGGCCAGGCGCGGTGTTTGAGGATGTTGCGGGCGCGCCCCCGGCCATAGCCGAAATACTGACGGAAAAGCGGGATCACCCGGGTGCGGGGATAGTAGACCATGCTGGTCTTGTCGGTCATCCAGATTCGATAGCCGGCTTTGTTCAGCCGAAAATCGAGTTCCGCATCTTCGTTGTGCTGGAAGGTCTCGTCATAGCCGCCGATTTGCCGGAAAGCCGAGATCCGCATCAGGGCGTGATGCCCGTGATCCGTCCAATGACTGGCGGCGCCGGTGCGGTGTCGGGATCCGCCGTTGCCGAGCTTCGAGTTCTGCGCAAGTGCAGTGGCCTTCTGAAACCTGCCGAAGCCAACGGTCTGCATGCCCACGACCACGGAGTCGGCATCGGTCACGCATGCTTCCTCGACAAGTATCTGGCAGTAGTCGCGCGGATAGTCGCCATGGGCGTCGATGCGGATGAGGTAGTCGCAGTCGTTTCCACAAGCTGCGACTGCGCCGTTGACGGCCGCGCTCTGAATGCGTTTCGGATTGTCGAGCAGGGACACCTTCGGATTGGCGGTGGCGATCCGGGCGACGATCGCACGGGTTCCATCCGTGCTGCCGCCGTCGGCAACCACGATCTGTGCATCGAGATCATCAAGCGCACCGCCGAGATTTTCGATCACGCCTTCGATATGTTCGGCTTCGTTGAGGCAGGGGATGACGATCAGGCACCGCACCGATCCGCGTTCGTCATTCGTCATGATAGCTCTCCTTTGCGATGGCGCTCGACGGGAGCGGAAAGGTCACCCGTTCCGCACGACCGCCGCCGGCAAGATTCGACAGACGCTTCACCAGCCGTTCGCAGTCGGTACGATCGAAGGTCCAGGGCGCAGGCCCCTGGGCGCGGATTCGATCGCAGGCCTGATGATGGGCTGCGTCGGTCATGGTTTCGAACAAAGCGGTGAGGCTCGCCGGATCGGCAGCGGGAAGGATCAGGCCAAGGCCTCGCTCTTTCAGAAAGCGTGCGGTTTCGGTTCCTTCGAGCGCGATCGGAACGGCACCGTGCCGGCAGCTCTCGTAGAGCCGGTTCGGCAGGAGCCAGGACGAGTTCTTTCCCTCCTCGAAGAAGTCGATCGCCCAGGAGAAATGAACCCCCGCATAGATTCGCGTGAGGTCTTCCGGGTTCCGGTAAGGTCCGTGGAAGGACATGAAGGGCTCGTCGCGCATGAAGCCGTCGAAGTCGTCGAACTCGGAGTAAGCCGGCCGGCCTCGCAGCACGACCTCCGCCCGACCGCCCATGGCATGGGAAAACGCGGACAGAAGCGTGAGCGACTTCGCGCAGCGCAATGCTCCGAACCATCCGATACGCCAGGGCTGTGCGGTCATCCGGGTAGGAGGCGATGGCGGAGGAAAATCGTCACCATCATCGTCAAGATCGAGGACCTGGTTCTGCAGGAGTAGTGTCGGCAGGTCGAGGCCCGAGAGCGGGCGGAAATAATGCTCGACGAAGGCTGGAGAACTCGTGATCAGCAGCTTCGCCCCGCGTCCAAGCCTCGCTTCGGCACCGCGCATGACCGATCCGACCACATCGTCGCGCAGCATCAGGCGGTGGATGTCCAGGCATTCGTAGGCGATCGGAACCGTGCTTCCGAAGAACGCCGCCGCACGGTTCGCAACGGCGAGCATTTCGAGATTGCGTGCCACGATGACGTCGGGCTTCGGCACAGCGCGCAGAACGGTGCCGATGGACAGGCAGGACTTGGCGACGGCACCGATGCGCTGACCGAAACGCCCGTCGGACGTCACCCCGAGTTCGATCGGATTGACGCCGTCGATGGCCGCCAGCGGGTTCGCCGCGCGGCGAAAGCCGGCAAGCGTCACTTCCGCCCCGCCGGCAACGAACATCATCACGCGGCGGCGAACCGCGGGGTCGGCGAGGTCATGGACCAGATAGAGCAATTTGAGCATCGGAACTCCGTTCTCTTGTCCGTGGAACGTGCGTCAGTTCAGCTTGCAGACGATGGATTCCTCGAACTGGCAGGCCTCGCCTGCAGCCGTGAAGGCAAGGCGATCGATCTGCATTTTCGAGGGAGCCGAATAGGACATGTTGCCCATCCAATCCTTGAGCGTGTCGGTGCCCCACAGGCTGAAGAAGATCTTCTGGGCGTTTTGCGGGATCTTGGTCGGATCGGTAACTTCGTGGACCATCCGGCCGTTCACGAAGTATCGCAGGCGGTCCTTTTCCCAGACGAAGGCATAGTCGTTGAAGCCGGAAGCCGCGCCGCCGGGCACGTCGGCCAATTCCTCGTTGCCCCCCTTGCCGCCCACATACTGGTTGAGCTGGACACGGGATAAGTCCTTACCCAGAACCTCGAAGTCGATTTCGTCATGCGGTTGCTTGTCGGCCGGCCCGATATAGGTGAAGAAGGCCGAGTTCAGCCCGGAAGCGTCCGCGGATTTCATTCGCGCTTCGTAGGTGCCGTAGCCAAACCGCTTGCGGGTCTGGATCTCGCCGCAGGCATAATCGCGCTCGCCGACGCTGCGCTTTTCGAAGGTCAGTTCGACCGCGCCGCCTGCAATACGGACCTGCTTCCTGGACCAGGTGCAGTTCTGGTGAGAGCCGTTGTTCCAGCCGTCCGATATGTACCAGATCGCCGGATCGAGCGCGTCGAAGGTCTCGACGAAGGAGGTGCCGCTGGATCCGTTCTGCGCTTCCGCCGTTCCGGCGAGGCAGGCCGTGGCGAGCATCATCGAAGCGAAGCGAATCGGTTGTTTCAGGTGCATCTGTCTCAAAGTCGGTTACCTCTGTTGGGACAAGATTTCAGTGGTCGGAGCGCTGGTCGGGCGTAGTGCCCCCCGAGAGGCGCTCAGGCGGTTGCCCGTCAGGACGGCCAGAAGGCGAGGAGCCACTCGGCCCATCACGGCGTGGGAGGTTGCCAGCAACGCGAGCGCAACAACCGGTGCGGAGAAATAGAAGAGGGGATAGGCATCGAGACCCGCCCTGTTCCAGGCCATCCATAGAGCCACGAGCAGCGGATAGTGGGCGCAGAAGATCCAGAAGCTGAGGCCACCGCCGGTGCCGAGGGCCTGTCCGGCACGGGTACGGATCAGCAGACTGGAAAGCGCCCAGGCCCCGACGATGCCGGAGATCGCAGTGACACCTCGGAGCATGTCGACCCAAACGGGATAGTCCGGACCGGTAACGTAGAGGATTGCTGCAAGCAGCACGGAAGCCGACCCGACGGCAATGGTCACCGGCCAGGCGTAGGCATCCAGTCGCTTTACGTCGAGACCATGCAGAGCGGCGTAGGCACCGAAGCTGAAGCCGAAGAGGATGGACTTCTTCAGGAAGATCCCGTTGGGCAACGGCAGCACGGCATAGGCGAAGAAGATCAGCAGCGTGGTCCGTGGATAACGCATGACCAGCTGACCGATTACCGGCGAAAGCGCCAGGCAGAGCAGGAGGTCGCGCAGGAAATAGAGCGGCAGATTGATGGGCCAGCCCTCGAGCGCGAGCGCTTGGTTTGCGATCTCGCGGGGCGTCGCGCCGATCACGTCGGGCAGATAGCCATGTCCGAAGCCGGCCGCCTGGGCGCTCAGAACGAGGAGCAGGAATGCACCGTTCCAGAGGAGAAACGGGACAAGCACCGTCTCCGCCTTGGAACGCATGACCTTGCCGTATCGGAAGCCGGAGAGGCCGCGACGAAAGAGCAGGTAGCCGGATATGGCACTGAGGCAGGGCACGCCGATGCGGAACAGGCTGTCGCCCAGATAGACACGGATCCAGTCCACGGCACCGTCGGTGCCCAGGTACGGACTGTGCGGCGGATCATAGGGAATGTGCACGAACACGATCCCGGCGATGAGCAGAATGCGCATCAGATTGATCCGCGATGATACGTTCGCGTCGACGTTCACGATGTCAGTCACCCCTATTGGGGACGCGATCAGATCGCGGCCGTTTCAACCAGAGCAGACTTGAGCCCGCATCCTTAGGCTAGGTTCGGGAGGGGGAGGAAAATATGGCGTTGCAGCGAAAATTGCGCCAAGGCCTGCTGCGGCGCAGCAGAGAAGATGCGGAGTTGACGCAACCACCGGCGGTGCGCTTTCCTCGCTCGGTTGTGAAAAAAGTCAGTGCTGGCGGCGTGTTAGACAGAAACCGAGCAGGCCGGCTTCCGGTCACATCGGTGCTAAGTTTCAGATGCAACTTTTTTCACGAGATGAGGTGTTCAGAGCGGCAAATTGCGCGGCCGTCGCAGCGATTGTGTCGCAAAGAAGGCAGCTTCGAGCCTGTGGCGCGTGTCGCGGTTCCCCTTCGATCGAGGCTATTCAGCGGCCGAAACGGCTGGGTTGGAGCCCCGCTTGCGAACCAGTTCGCCGAGTTTCAGGAGCAGCTGGCGTTCGAAAACCAGTGTCATGACGCTGTAGATCGCCCCACCGATGGCGATGCCGACGATGAGCTGGGCGGCCGGGTTGGGCATAAGGTGGCCATGGACGTCAAGGAGATAGCGAACGATCAGGGCCATTGCGATCGACGTCAGCATGGGCCGGCTCGTGACGAGAAGGCCGCGGAGGGGCGCGCGGTCCGCCCGGTAGACGACCCCGGTATATCCGACGAGCACGATCGCGTTGACGACGCATAGAGCAATCATCGCATCGACGAGTGTTCCGGCCATGGCCGCGTAGGCGACCGCACCGGTAGTCGCGGCGGCGCGGAAGACGGCCCACCAAAACAGCATTCCGCCGCGTCCAATTCCCTTGAGATAGGGGATATAGGTGCTGCAGGGCGTGAGAATGCCCTTGGACAACGAAAGCAGCGCCAGCACCGGCCATGCATGAGCCCATTGCTGCCCGAACAGGACGCGCATCGCGGGCTCGGCGAGCGCCCAGAGCCCGAACATCATCGGCGCGAGCAGGACGGTCGTCACCTGCGTGCTCAAGAGCAGCGCCTGAGACCGGCGCTCCCGATCATGCATCATGCTGCTGAACGCGGGAAAGAGAACGCCCATGACCGCAGAAAGCACGACCTGGTTCGGAATACTGGAAAACCGGTTCGCGGCAGAATAGGCCCCGGCGTCGGCAAGCCCGAGATAGCGTGAAATCACCACCATCGGCGACTGGAAGGTGATGAAGTTGGCGATTTCCGAGCCCATCATCCCGAGACTGAAGCGACCAAGGGAAACGACGCTGCGAGGATGGAAGACAGGCCGCGGCCTGTAGCCGGAAACCACATAGAGACCGACCAGGCGGATTGCCGCCGAAGAGAAGAGCTGGGCGATCAGGGCCCACACGCCCGCGCCGAGAAGAGCCAGACCGACCGCGATCAAAGCGCCGGCCGACTCCGAAATCATGCTCCACAAGGCATCCCGGGAAAACTGCATGCGTCGGGCGAGCAGGGCATAAGCCACGTCACCGGCCAGTTGAAGCGGAATGAGCAGGCTCATGATCCGCAGGAGGTAGCCGGCCTCCGGTGCTCCGCAGAGCGCAGCAAGTTCGTCGGCTGTCAAAAAAATGGCGAGTGCCATGGCGGCAGAGATGGCGAGATTGGTCCAGAAGACCGAGTGGATCGTGGCCATTTCCTCCTCGCGCTGGATCACCAGTCCGGAGGCAAAACCGGCGCCTCCGATCATGGCGAGGAACTGAACGAGGGCGAGCGCAACCGCCACGGCACCGAACTCCTCGGGCGAGAGGATGCGCGCCAAAATCGGCACGGTGACAAATTTAAGCCCGAATGTCCCTGTCTTGGATAGGACGCTCCAGCCGACGTTTCGGGTCACCGACTTCGCATTGACTGCTGGGGGCATGGCGAGATCCTGACGATACGGTGGTGGAAAATGCAATAAAATCAAGGCGCCTGGCAAGGCGGAAACCTGATGGGGCGGAGACCGCGTAACCTCTTTTAGATAAACCGCAGGGGCGAAAAGATGGCGAAGCTGACAGTTATCATTCCGTACTACCAGAAGGAGCCGGGCATCCTGAGGCGCGCATTGACCGCCGTCTTCGCCCAGACTTTCCAGGATTTCGACGTCCTCGTCATCGACGATCAGTCGCCGTTCCCGGCCCGCGAGGAACTGCTTGCGCTTCCGCCGGAAGAGGCCAGTCGCATAACCGTTATCCGGCAGCCGAACGCCGGACCGGGCGGTGCCCGCAATGCCGGCCTCGACGCCGTGAAGCCCGAAACCGAATATGTCGCCTTCCTCGATTCCGACGATGTGTGGTCCGCCGATCATCTCGAAAACGCCTATCGTGGGATGACCCGCTTCAAGGCGGATTGCTATTGGGCATCGATCACCGGCGGGGACGACTTCCACTACCATTTCGGCATTTCCGAACTCGCCGAGACGGAAGAGGTCCGGCAGCTGCAGGACGAGCCGCTGATGGTGGAGCTTCCCGAAATGACCAGCGTCATGCTGAAGAACTGGAGCTTCCTGCATCTCTCCTGCATGGTGATCGGGCGCAATCTGTTTCGTTCGATCCGCTTCGAAGCCGAGCTGAGGCTCGCTGCGGAGGACGTGTTGTTCTTCTGCGACTGCGTGCTTGCGGCCGATCGCGTCATTCTTTGCGACACGCCTGGCGCGGTCCGCGGCGAGGGCGTCAACATCTTTCATGCGATCGACAACGATTCGCCCCAGTTCCTGAGGCAGCAGTTCAACACCTGGGTAGCGCTCGATACTCTCGAAGAGCGTTTCTATGGGCGGTCAGCGGAGGTCGCATCGATCCGCAGCTACAAGCAGACCGCCAGGCGCCAGGCGCTCTGGAGCCAGGCCCGCCTGGTCAGGCGCCGGAAGATACCCCAGCTCAATCTGCTCGCCCGGTGGATCTGGCGAGATCCGCGTCTGCTCGGCAGCGCCGTTGAACTGGCGGCCGGGAAGCTCTCGCGCCAATCGTAAGGCGGCGGCCTTCGGCGACAATCTGTGGCAAAGGCCGATGGGATGTCCAAATCGGCCGCAACCAGGAGAAAGCCATGAAACCCTATTACTGGGAATCGCAGCACGGCAACTTCGGCGACGATCTCAATCTCTGGCTCTGGGATTTCCTCCTGCCGGGGTTTCGCGATGCGCATCCTGATACACTTCTCGTCGGTGTCGGGACGGTCCTCAACACCGCGTTGCTGCCTGAAGAGGGGCGAAAACTGGTCATCGGCAGCGGGTATGGCTACGGGACGATCCCGGACATGCGCGACCGCGAGCGCTGGGATGTCCGTTGTGTGCGGGGTCCCCTCACGGCGGAGCGTGCAGGTGTGTCACCAGACATGGGGATCGTCGATCCCGCGGTCATGGTCGCCGAGATGCCCGAGTTCAAGGGACTCGCGAAGCGTCACCGCAAGAGCTTCGTACCGCATTGGGAGACGGCGCTTGCGGGCGTCTGGCCGGCAATTTGCGAAAGGGTAGGGCTGCACTACATCGACCCACGCGGAGAAGCGCGCTCCGTGATCCGCGAGATAGCCCAGTCGGAGACAGTCATCGCCGAATCCATGCACGGGGCGATCCTTTCGGATGCCTTTCGTGTCCCGTGGGTTGCCGTATCGACGTCGAGAAGCATCAACAGCTTCAAGTGGAACGATTGGGCGAGAACCGTCGGGGTCCGCTACGCGCCGCGCCGCATTCCCGTTTCGACACGGGCCGAGGCGAAGCTGAAGGGAGGGCGCTTCTGGGGCATGGCGTTCCAGGGCGAGCAGACGGCCTCGGTCGGGGATCCGAACAGCCGCATCATCGGAGAGGATGTGCTCGTCGCAGCAAGCAACCCGCGCCACACCACGCTGCGCGTCGCCGCCAAGCACGCGCTCGCGCTGCCGTCGACCTTTGCCCTCTGGCAGGCAAGCCGCGACGAACCCCAACTCAGCAGCGATTCCGTGCTCTTCGATCGCAAGGCGCGGTTTCTGGCTGTCCTGGACGGTGTGCGTCGGGACTATTTTTGAGGGACCTGGGTCCCGGGTAAAAGATACCGTAGTCTGGCCCCATCGTCCTGGAGATCATTGCCGGCAGCTGATCTTTTGCGGAATCGTTCGACCTTGTCGGCAACAACGCCCGCAGTGATGGACGGCAGTGCCCGCGGTCGCAAGAACGCATAAGCGAGCGCAGCACCCCGCCCTTTGCTGTTCTTCAGGTCGAGAAAGTGCCGCAACTCGTAGCGACCCCGCACATGCCGCTCGTGCCGGCGGATCAGGTCGGAGACGTCGCGACTGAGGTCGGCCGAGCCCAGGATGGCACGATCGGCCTCGTAGAGGCGTCGGAGATCTTCCGTCCGGTGATGTCCGCTCAGCGAGTTTCGCCGCACCACCGCACCGTAGCCGCAAACATGGCTGACCCGGTATCGCGCGCCCTTGGTCAGGGCGCGAAGGTAGAGGTCGTAATCCTCCCCGAGACGCAGATCCTCCCTGTACCGCAGACTGTTCCTGTCGAGGAAGTCGCGCCGCATGACGGGTTTCAGGAAGCCCGTCTCGCCGCGGGCCTTGCCACGCCGCGAGATGTTTCCCTCGATAAAACGCGCAGTGTCGATCAGCATCGACGCCGGCTGGAACTCTGCGACCGCGAGGTTCGCCTCTTCGGCACGTCGCTCATCGATGAACGCGATGTTGTCCGCGACGAAATCCCAGTCGGAAAGCGAGAGAAGGTGGCGAAAGCGCCCGGGAAGGAAGAAATCGTCGGCGTCGAGCACGGCGATCAGCGGTGCGGAGGAGGAGGCGATCGCGTGATTTCGTGCCGCAGCCGGTCCCCGATTCTGTTCGAAGTGAACCACACGCAGCCGGTCGCTGCCGTCGTCGGCCGCCTGCGCGGTCGCGCCCGTTGCATCGCTTGAGCCGTCGTCGATGACGAAGACCTCGGCAACTTCAGGCTCGTTGAGCGCGGACCGGACCGCGCGGGCAATGGTGGGGGATGCGTCCTTGGCGGCGATCACGACGCAGATGGATCGTGTGGTGGCCATGCCTCACTCCTTTTCCGATGGGGAGCACTCTCCCGAACCGTCAGGGTTGATGGAGCAGCCAGCATGGCGGGTGATCGTGACGCAAAAGGGGCGATATGTGCGGTTTGCGCCGAAGACGGTTTCAAACGCTACGGATTGGAATGACCAGGTGTCTTGAGGGAGGAAACCTGCGCCGCCTTGGCGTCCGTGTCCGTTTTCACCGTTTCACTGGTCGAGGCGGCGCTTGCCTTTTCTCTGGACGCTTTGGCGACGAGATAGAGAACGCCGGCGAAGTAACCGACCTGCAGCAGGACAGCGCAGATCAAGGTTTGCAGCGCCGTGCTGCCGATCGATCCGGTCAGCGCATAGGTTCCGATCGCAAAAACGACCAGTGCGCCAATCATGCTCAGGAAGACGCGAGGTCCGTACATCAGGCGGCCTCATGTCTGAACATCTGTTTCATGGCAGATCTGCCTTCTCCTCTAAGGCCGCCGAACATATATATTAGGACAAGCCTTTCACTTCAATGTCTTTGCTGAAGCAGGAGTCGTGAGTTCGGCTCACGCTTTGTTCATAGGAGATTTGGCTTTCGGCTCCGTTACTGCGTCGCGGCAGAATTCAGGGGCCGCAGTCCAATTAATAGTCGGCCCCGCCCGCGGTTCCTCGTCGGCTCTCAATTGGGCCGGCATTGCCACAGTTGCACCCGTGTGGAGCGCTTCAGCACCATCCCCGCCGCGGACCAGGGCCTTCTTGCGATCACGTTTTGTTACAACATAAGAAAATTCGAATTGAAAAATGTGCGTCGCAACATAATGTTGCGACGCAAATAAATCCCGATCGGCCTGTATTGTCTCCCTCCGATTTTCGTCGGTCATGCCTGCCCCAGTATTGTTCGGTCAAGTTGCGGGCATCCGGCGATTAAAATCCAGTAAGAGAGCATGAAGCTCCGGAAAGAGAAAGACCCGGCGCGGAGCTTTATACGTCAGGCGGCTCCATTCGTCGTGGTTTATAATTGTTTCAATTGCAATCATTCGATCATCCATGCCTGCCGATCCCGGTGCATCCGGCCGTTGCCTTAATCTTTTGGCGGCGCGGACAAATTGTGACCACAGACTGCAACTTGGATAGTGCGCTGCGTCCCGTGGGACCCGACCAATCGCAAAACGTAAATGGAGTCACCTCTATGAAGTCCGCGACTCGATCGGCCAGTTCGCCGTTTATCCGCACGTCTACGCCCGGATTGTCTCCGGTAGGCGGAATCTCCAAGAGGGGATTCGACATCACGATGGCCACTTTGGCCCTCGTCTTTCTCAGCCCGATCTTCCTGATGCTCATGGCACTGGTGAAGTTTTCTGATGGTGGCCGTGTATTTTATGGCCACAGCCGCATCGGTCACAGCGGCCGCCCCTTTCGTTGCCTGAAGTTTCGCACCATGCGTGAGGACGGCGACCGCATCCTCAAAGCTTACCTGGAGGACAATCCGCAAGCCTATGAGGAGTGGCGGGCGACACGCAAACTCCAGCATGACCCGCGCGTGACGACCGTCGGGGGCGTCCTGCGAAAGCTCAGCCTCGACGAGCTTCCGCAACTGATCAACATCCTGCGCGGCGAGATGAGTATAGTCGGACCACGACCGGTCGTCGAAGATGAACTCGAACTCTATGACGCGGCGGCGCAATACTATCTGCAGAGCCGCCCGGGTCTGACCGGTCTCTGGCAGGTCAGCGGCCGCAACGATGTCTCCTACGAATCGCGAGTCGCGCTCGATTCGCACTATGTCCAGAACTGGTCGCTCATGACGGACATCAAGATCATCGGCTTGACCGTTCCCGCAGTCTGCCTCTCGCGCGGCAGCTACTGAATTCCCGCATGGTCCACGGCTCGTGGACGAGACTGCTCAACAGCCAACGGGGAACCACATGCAAGAACTCTCTCAGAGAGGGGTGCGTCAGCGCCCCGGAAAAGTGTTTTGTTTCGCACGTGTCGCAACATGCCTTGCGCTGCTGGCCACATCTTTTGCCAGCGCTCACGCAGAAGACTATCGCCTGGACGTCATGGACAAGCTGCGTGTCCGCGTCGCCGAATGGCGCACCGCCGAGGGTGCCGTCCGTGACTGGGCGACCGTCAGCGGAGACTATACCGTCGGAGCCTCCGGCGCGGTCTCGTTGCCCTTCCTCGGCGAACTGGAAGCCACGGGAAAGACCACCGCAGAGGTTGCCGATGAGATCGGCAACAGGATGCAGCAGCTCTTCGGTCTGCGCGACCGCCCGTCCGCTTCGGTCGAGCTGGCCCAGTATCGGCCGATCTATCTCGCCGGGGAAGTCCAGACTCCGGGCGAATACCCTTATGCGCCGAACCTCACCGTATTGAAGGCGCTCAGCCTCGGCGGCGGCCTGCGGCGCGGTGATGCCGGCCAGCGGTTTGCCCGGGACTTCATCCGTGCGGAGGGTGATTCCAGCGTGTTGGTTGCCGAACGCAACCGTCTGCTGGTGCGCCGTGCCCGCCTTCAGGCCGAGATTGCCGACAAGGCCGAGATCGCTTTGCCGGCCGAGCTCAAGGAGGCGCCGGGGGGCGCCGAGTTGTTGGCAAGCGAAACGGCATTGATGAAATCGCGCGAAAAGCGCCTCAAGCTGCAACTGACGGCGCTCGCCGATCTCAAGACCCTGCTGCGCAACGAAATCGATTCGCTCGGCAAAAAGTCGGAAACGCAGTCGCGCCAGCTCAAGCTGGTCGAGAGCGATCGAGAGAAGGTCTACAACCTGTCCGAACAGGGGCTGACCGTGAGTTCGCGGCGGCTTGCCATCGAGCAGCAGGTCGCCGACCTGCAGGCGGGGCTCCTCGATATCGACACCGCGTCCCTGAAGGCGCGTCAGGATATCAGCAAGGCGAGCCAGGACGAGACCAACCTCACCAATGACTGGGATGCCCAGCTGGCTCAGGAGCTGCAGAACACCGAGCGCGAACTCGATACCGTGGCGCTGAAGCTTGGAACAAGCCGGGATCTGATGGCGGAAGCGATGATGCAATCCGCAGACGCGGCGACGGTGGCCAGACAGACGGCGGCAAGCGTCACCTATGCGATCGTCCGTGAAGCCGACGGTCACGCCAAGGAAATCCCTGCCGACGAAAACACCAGGGTGCTGCCGGGCGATGTCGTCAAGGTCACCGCGGCATTGGCGATGCGGTGACGGCGCCATGCGGATCGCGAAATACAGCCTCATCTGCCCGGGCGAAAACCGGACCTATGGCGTGGCTGCGATCGCGCTGTCGCTGTTCGTCTTCGCCTATTCGTCCCGCTTTGGTCAGGTCTCGGTTCTGGCCTACTACGCACTGTGGTTGCCGCTGGCGCTCATCGATTACCGCCGTGTCCTCGGCAACTACGCGCGTTATGGCTGGATCTTCGCCTTCGCGATCTTCGCCTGTCTCTCGGTCTTCTGGTCTGCTGCGCCCGGGCAGACAGCGCGCACCGGTGTGCAGTACCTCTCCCACGTGATCTGCGCCCTGATTGCCATGCGGGTGATCGACATTCGCACATTGGTGCGCGGCGGAATCCTCGGGGCGGGATTGGTGCTCGCTTATTCCCTGCTGTTCGGCGTCTACCATCTCGATCCATTGGACGGCAGCTACAGTTTCGTCGGCGCGTTTGCGTCGAAGAACCAGCTCGGCTTCTACGCGTCGCTTGGCCTGCTGTTCGGGTTCGCGGCGGTCGTGATGCTCGCTGAGCGCGGTTTCTGGATGCTCTCCAGCGGTGCCGTGATGCTGATTGCGGCCTATTCGCTGCTCGCATCCCAATCGGCAACATCGGTGCTGACGACGGCAGCCGTGATCGGCGTCGCCTTCAGTGTACAGGTGCTTCAGGCGCTTTCGCCGCGCAATCGGAAGACGCTGTTCTTCGTCGGCGTGGCGATAGCCCTCTTCGGCGGTTTCGCCTTTCTGAATGCCGGTGGCGCCGATCTCGTTCTCGGCGCGTTCGGCAAGGATTCGACCCTGACTGGCCGCACCTATCTCTGGCAGCAGGGTCTCGAGGCGGCAGCGGCCAATCCCTATTCCGGCACCGGTTACCAGGCCTATTGGGTCCAGGGTTTTTCAGAAGCCGAACGGCTTTGGGAAGAATTCTTCATCGGCTCGCGCTCTGGATTCCATTTCCACAACACCTTCATCGAGGCCGTGGTCGAAACCGGGGTCGTCGGGCTGCTCCTGCTCTGCCTTCTCCTGGTGGTGACCGTTACCGGGCATCTTCGCCGACTGTTGAGCAATGCCTCGGATCCGGAGTCGGCGGTCCTTTTCGCCATCATGTCGCTTCTCGTGATGCGTGCCTTCGTCGAGATCGACGTGTTGACGCCGTATCATGTGGGCTCGTTCCTGCTCTACGTCTCTGCCGGGAAGCTGACCGAGGCGAGGCGCAATCTCTCGTGGCGGCGGACACGGATCGCGGGCCGCCATGCTGCGACCCGGGACCTGGGGTCCACCGGCGATGCACTGGCCGCGAGGGCGAGCCTGTGACGCTCCACGGCATCCAGTACCTGAGGGCCGTGGCGGCAATCGCGGTCGTGCTGTTTCATGCCGCAGAAAAGACGGGCTACCATTTCGCGATCGGTGCCGCCGGGGTCGATGTCTTCTTCGTCATCAGCGGCTTCATCATGTGGGTGATCGGTGCTCGCCGCGAACCGACGCCGCTGGAATTCCTCTCCGCCAGACTGCGCCGCATCGTACCGGTCTACTGGCTGGCGACCGGGGTGATGATCGCCGGAGGGTTGGCGGGCCTGTTTCCCAATCTGGAATTGACCAACGAACACGTTGTTGCATCGCTGTTCTTCATCCCGGCCCGCTCTCCGAGCACTGGAGAGATCTGGCCCGTGCTGGTTCAGGGGTGGACGCTCAACTATGAGATGTTCTTCTACGCCGTCTTCGCGGCCTCTCTTCTCCTGCCCCGGTCGTGGCGGCTGTCGACAATCGCCATTTTGTTTACCGCGCTGACCTTCGCCGGCTTCATGGGCTTGAGCGATAACGCAATACTGGTCACCTACACGCGGCCGGTCATCCTGGAGTTCGTCGCGGGAATGGTCCTGGGTCAGGCATGGCTGAGGGGTCGCGTGCCGGGCCGCTCAACAGGTCTCTGGCTCGTCGGAATATCGATAGCCGGCTTTGCATTAATCGGAATTCGTGGTCTTCCCTTCGATGCCCTGATCTGCGGCCCGTTGAGCACGGCCCTGGTGCTCGGCGTGCTCGCGCTGGAGAAAGCCGCAGGACTGCCCAGAGCAGCGCTGCCAGTCTTTCTCGGCGACGCATCCTATTCGATCTATCTCTGGCACACCTTCGCCATATCGGTCGTCGCCAAATTGGGATCGTCCTTGTCCGTAACTCCCGCCGCGACATTCCTGATCGCGGCGGCATCCGGTATTCTGATCGGTATCGTGGCGTACCGGCTGCTGGAACAGCCGGTCCACCAGTTCACGCGCCGCCTCGCGCAGTGAGTTTTGCTGTTCGCCGGCCGTTCAGTCGTCGCTCGAACGGGTGCTGATGATGAACTTGCGCTTTTCCAGCTCCTTGAAATAGGAGGGCACGTCGAAATACTCTTCCGGCGCCCAGACGCCCGGCTTCATGGCGTTGGCAAGGATCAACTGGGCGGCAATCGAACCGTTCATCGAGGTGCAGGCATCGACATAAGGCGCATACATCGCGTCCGGCTTGACCACGACTTCGACGGTGACCGTCCGGGCAACGCCGTTCTTGCGGCCCTTGCCGACGGCGAAATGGATCTCGTGGCTGTCCTGCGACGGAATTTTGTCGGCGTTCTTCTTGATGTTGCGCTCGATCACCTTGTTCAGCACGTCGAGCGGACGAACCTTGACGCCACCAACCTCAACGGGTTCGTTGAAGTCGCCGAAGCCCGCCTTGACCAGGCCGACCCAGGCCTCGTGTTCGCGATGCGGCAGGTGAAGCTTCCAGGAAAACTCCTTGATGCCCTTTTCCTTGATGCCGTCTGCGAGGGGCACGGTGAGCTGTTCTGAATGCGGCGAATGCATGAACTCGCAGCGTCCCCAGGGTTCGGGCAGGTCGAGGAACTCGCTGCCGCTCATCGGCGGGCAGGTGACGTGCTTGCCGTCGTAGAACTGCGTGCTCTCATGGGCATATTCCGCCAGCACCGTCGAGACGCTGTAGGGCGGAATGAGCACCGGGTTCTCGTCGCCGACCAGTTCGGCGGCCCAGTAGAGATTGATCTTGTCGATCTCGTCCAGTTGATCGGCCACCGCACGGCAGATCACGTTCGACATGCCCGGATCGGCGCCGACACCGATGACGGCAGTGACGCCGGCAGCTTTGAAGCGCTCATGCTCGGCCAGCTGCTTGACGGTGAAGGTACCAAGGCCACCGAGGTCGATATAGGCGACCTTGGCGGCAAGCGCCGCTTCGAAGATCGTCATCTGGAAACCGAGCAGGGTCGGCACGCAATTGATGCAGATGTTCGCGCCGGCGATCGCCGCATTCAGGGCGGCAGGATCGGTGACGTTGAGGTCGACGAGCTCGATGCGCGGATCGGCAAGTTCCGCGGCCAGTGCTTCCATCTTGTCGCGGGCCGCATCGCAGACGCGGATCGTCTTGATGTCGACGATGGTGCGCTCGGAGACGAGATCGCGGACGATGCCGGCGCCCATGAAACCGGCACCGCCGAGGAGTGTGATGATCATTGTGAAAGTCCTTTCATGAAATGTGCGGCCGTATCGGCTGCGAAACGTTCAGGCGTGCTTTCGGCCGCCCGTCTCGTAGAACCAGTCGTCCGGATAGGGGTACCACCACTCCTGCCGCACCGGCTTGTGGTCGATGATGACCATCTTGGAACGGCGGAACGCGTCGAGCCCGAGCCTTGAAAGCTCGCGGCCGATGCCGGATTTCTTCCAGCCGCCGAAGGGCAGGGCGTCGTTGTCGATCAATGGGTTGTTGACCCAGACCATGCCCGCTTCCAGGCGATCGGCGGCGTCCATTGCTTCTTCCAGCGAGGTGGTGAAGACCGAGGCGCCGAGGCCGAACTCGCTGTCGTTCGCCTTTTCGAGCGCCTGATCGAAATCTGCCACCCGCATCACGGCCGCGACCGGGCCAAAACACTCCTCGCGCATGATCGCCATGTCGGGCGTGCAGCCGGTGAGGATGGTCGGCTCGTAGAACCAGCCGACAGGTTCCGACGGTGGAATCCGTCCGCCGATCTCGACCTTGGCGCCCTTGGCGACGGCGTCATCGACCAGCCGGATCACCTTGGCGCGGGCCGCCTCGGAGACCAGCGGGCCGATCTCGGCCTTGGTCAGGCCATTGCCGATGCGCAAGCGCTTCGTCTCGGCGACGAATTTTTTGATGAAGTCATCATGTACAGCGTCGACGACGAAGAAGCGCTCGGCCGAGGTGCAGACCTGGCCGGACATGTGGAAGGCGGCGGTGACGGCACCGGCGGCCGCCACGTCGAGCGGCGCATGGGCGGTAATGATCATCGGGTCGGAGCCGCCGGCTTCGATCACCGCCGGCTTCATCTGGCCGGCGGCGGCGATCGCAACGGCGCGACCCGCCGCGACCGAACCGGTGAAGGCGACGGCATGCGTCTTCGGCGAGGCGATCAGCGCCTCGGCGAGCGCGACCCCACCGGGCAGGCAGGCAATCAGGCCTTCGGGCAGGTCGGCGAAGATCTGCATGAACTCGAGTGTCGACAGCGTTGTGGCCGGCGCCGGCTTGATGATGCAGCCATTGCCCGAGGCGAGCGAGGCCGCGACGGTCCAGCACATCAAAAGGATCGGGAAGTTGAACGGCATGATGTGGACGGACAAGCCCAGCGGCTCGTAGCGGGAAAACTGGAAGGATCCGGTCTGCGTCGTGCCGGCGACCTTGCCCGCCTCGTCGCGGGCCATCTCGGCAAAGTAGCGGAAGGCGCCGGCGCAATTGGCCACCTCGCCGATCGCCTCGGGATAGGGTTTGCCCATCTCCCGCGACATGATTTCGGCGCAGGCCCGCATGTCGGTCGCCTCGATGCGGCTGGCGATCCTGTGCAGGATGGTTGCGCGGGTCTTCGCGTCGAGGACCTTCCATTTACGCTGGGCGGCCGTCGCGACGTCGAGGACGGCCTCCATCTCGGCCGGTGTCACGTCACAGATGACGCCAACCTTTTCCAGTCGCGCGGGATCGATGACATCGCTCGTGCGGCCGAGGCTGCTCTGGTAGGTGCCACCGGCAAAGTAGGTCGGTGCGGAAATGTCGTAGCTGTTCATGTCGGCCTGCCTGTTTCGCAAGGGATCGGGGATTGCGGCGCGCTCGGTGCGTGGCTGCGCCAGAGGGGAAGCGTCTCGTCCATCAAGGCCCGGATCGGGTCTAGCCCCGCGTGTTCGAGGGCTCGGTCGAGCAGTCGGGCGACGCGTGGCAGATGCACAAGGTAGCCATGCTTGCCGTCGCGTTTCGACAGCCGCTCGAAATTGCCGAGGATCTTGGTGTGGCGATGGGCGGCAAGCAACCAGTATTCGGCGATGAAACGCCGGCGATCGAGGCCGGGGCGGCCCGCGAGGTAACGCTCGACAAGCCGCTCCTCGAGCGCCGGGTCGATATCGCGGCGGGCATCCTGCGTCAGGGACACGAGATCGTAGGCCGCGGACCCGATCAGCGCATCCTGGAAATCGAGCAGCCCGCAGGCGGCAACGCCATCGCGGCCCTCGATCACCATCAGGTTGTCGACATGGTAGTCGCGCAGAACGAGAGCGTCGCGGCAGTCGGCCACACCCGCGAGCGTGGTCTCCCAGAGGTCGAGGAAACGGATCTTGAAGCCGTCGACATCAACACCCGGCGCGCATTGCGGCACGAACCAGTCGGTGAACATGGCCAGCTCTTCGAACAGCGGACCATGGTCATAGGAAGGTACATCGACCTCGGTCGCGCCCGGCGCTTCGTGCAGATGCACCAGCGCGTCGACGGCCAGAGCGTAAAGCTCCTCTTCCGACCGCCCGGCTGAAAGAAGCTGCGTGAACGTGCCGTGGCCGAAATCCTCGATCAGCGCCAGTCCGCGCTCGAAGTCGACCGAGAAGACCGTCGGAGCCGAGAGCCCGAGCGCCTTGAGGTGGCGGCTGATCCAGACGAAGGCTTCGAAGTCGGGCGCGCCCGGCTCGACTTCCATCAGCAGCTTCGGGGCGACTTCGAGCCGGTAGTAGCGGCGCGGCGAGGCATCCGCCGGCAGCGCCCGGGCTTCCGGCTTGGCTTCAAAATGCGCGGCAATGAACTCCCGGCGTGCATCCGGTAGCGTTTGGCTTTGCAGCATGGTGGTTCTCTGGTTTGAATGGGCCGACGAGGTCGTCGGCCGGTCATCAGCGGATCATGTAGACCTTCTTGATCGTCTCATGGACGGTGCAGACACCCTTCCAGTCCTTGGGGAAGAAAGCGGCGGTGTCGGGAGTGATCTCGATAACCTCGCCGGACTCGTGCACGTAGGTGCTGCGGCCTTCGAGGAAGTGGCAGAATTCGTCGCGGGTCACGTGGCATTCCCATTTGCCCGGCGTGCAGACCCAGAGCCCGCATTCGCTTTCGCCGTTCGGGCCCTTGTGGATCAGTCGGCCGGAAACGTGGCTCTCGCCCTCGATCATGGTCGGGATGATGCCCCAGTCGACGAGGTCGGACTGTTCGAGCGGTTTGTACATCAAAGGTGCGCTGGTCATTTTTCAGTTCCTGAGGTCAGCGGCTCATGAAAGCCTTGGACAGTGCTTCGGTGATGATCGACGTGCCGGTCCAGCCGGCGGGAAAGAAGACGATCGACCCTTTGGCCACGGCGATCTCCTCGCCGCTTTCGTGGATGTAGAGGCCGCGCCCGCCGAGGAAGACGCAGAACTCGTCGCTGGCGATCGTCACCTTGCGGGTGCCCGGCGTGCACGACCAGATGCCGCATTCGCTCGATCCGTCGGCATTGGCGCTGAGGATCTTGCCGCTCATGCGCGGAGCGCCGGCAGTCGCGGTCGGGCTCAAGCCCCAGTCGTCGAGCGGTACGTCGTCCGCGTTGGTCCATGTTGGTGTGGTCATCGGGGAAGCGCCTCAGGCCAGCATGTAGATGTTGCGCATCGTCTCGTGGACCGTGCATTCCCCGGTCCAGCCGGCCTTGAACATCACGGCCGTGCCGGCCGACACTTCGACAACTTCGCCATCGTCGGAACGATAGGTCGCAGAGCCTGCAACGAAGTGGCAGAACTCGTCGCGCGGGATCGACAACCGCCAGCGTCCGGGCGTGCAAACCCAGATGCCGGTTTCCGGCTGGTTGTTCGGCCCCTTGAACAGCAGGCGTCCGGTCGATTTCGAAACGCCTTCGAGGGCATCCGACTGCACGCCCCAGTCGACCAGGTCGTCGAAGGTGGTGGCGCCATGGATATGCGGCGCCGAGGAGTTGAGCGTATCAGCCACTGTATTTCCCCGTCTTGACGAGCTCGTCCAGGATGCCGGCGGCCTTCTGCGGGCCGTTCTGCCCCTGCATGTGCTTCGAGGCGGCGGCGAGCTTGGCCTTCATCGTCGGGTCGTTGATCATGTGGTCGAGCTTGGCGGCGAGTTCCTCGTCGGTCCAGTCGTAGCGCGGCATCTTGAAGCCGTGACCGGTCTCATCCACGCGGGTCGCGTTGTCATGGCCGTCCCAGACATAGGGCATGATGATCGCCGGCTTGCCGAAGTAGAGGCACTCGGTGAACGAGTTGTTGCCGCCGTGATGGATGACCGCGTCGACCAGCGGGATGACCGAAGGCTGCGGGAACCAGCTGTCGATGATGACGTTGTCGGGCAGGTTCTCGTACTGGTCCTTGTAGTCGCCGACATTGACGAGCGCGCGATAGGGCAGCTTGCCGACGGTGGCGATGATCCGCTTCAGGAGGTCCGTGTCGCCGGCGCCGAGGGAGCCGAAGCTGACATAGAGCAGCGGCTTGTCGTTATTGGCCTTGAAGGCCGGGACCTCGTAGGGCTTCTCCGAGCGCACGCAGCCTTCGAGATACTGGAACTGGCTGGGGCTCAGCGGATGTTCGCGTTCGAACTTCACCGGCTCGGGATAGAGCAGCAGGTTCATGAATGGCGAGGCTTCGAAGAACTGACCGATCGGATAAGCTTCCTCCCCGGTCGATTTCAGGAATTCGTTGAAATCGTCATGGATCGGCTTGATGACTTCGTTGAAATGATCGCGATAGGCCGCGTGGCAGGCATAGTCCTTGGCGCCGCAGCCGGAGAGATGCGGCGGGATCTTGGGATCCTCGATCTCGTTTTCCGAGCAGGAGATGATGCGCACCCACGGCTTGCCGTACTGCTTGATCGCCGGAAACAGGATGACGTTATCCACGCAGATGAGGTCCGGCTTGATCTTTGCCAGCACGCCCGGCAGGTCTTTTTCCGCCCATTTGGCGCTGTCCACGATCGCGGTCCAGCAGTCCTTCACATAATTGTCGATCTGGTCGTAGGGGCTCTTGCGGAAGTTCGGAATGTGCCCGTTGATGAAGTCCTCCCAGAACTTGGCCATCTGTTCCGGCGGCATCGGTTCGGACAGGTTCACCGGATGGGCCTCGAAGCCGTAGCCCTGATAGACGGACACGAAGCCCGGATCGGACAGGAAAACGGCCTTGTGGCCGAGCGCCTCGACGGCCTGTGCGATGCCGACGGAGTTCAGCGCCGGTCCGAAGGCCGCTTCGGGAAAGAATGCGATCGTCTTTTTCGACATGGGGTTCCCCTCGTTTCTTAGTTCTTGAATAGCCGGGTGCGATCGGGATCGATCGTGATGTGGATCGGGTCGCCGACGCTGTGGGGCACGGCGGCATTGGCCGAGACCCGGACCTGCAGCGGCGTCTGGCTGGCCGCGACCTTGACGTGAAGCACGCGGTCGAGGCCGTGATAGGCCATGTCGACGATCTTGCCGGCGATGCCGGTACCGCCTGCCGACACCATGATGTTCTCGGGCCTGATGGCGAGCGTGGCCGGCCCCCGGATCTCGGTGGAAAGCTTGACGCTGATGCCATCGGTCGCGAAGCTTCCGTCCTGGCCGACCGTGCCGTCGATGAAGTTCATCACGCCGATGAAGTTGGCGACGAAGCGATCCGACGGCGTCTCGTAGACCTCTTCCGGCGAACCGCACTGCAACAGCTTGCCGTCCTTCAGGATCGCCATCCGGTTCGCCATGACCAGGGCCTCTTCCTGGTCGTGGGTGACGATGATGAAGGTGATGCCAACCTCATGCTGCAGCCGTTTGAGTTCGAGTTGCATGCGCTCGCGCAACTTCTTGTCGAGCGCGCCAAGCGGTTCGTCGAGGAGAAGCACCTTCGGGCGCTTCACCAGCGCACGGGCAAGCGCCACGCGCTGCTTCTGCCCGCCTGAAAGCTGGTCAGGCTTGCGATCGGCATACTGGCCGAGATCGGTGACGCCCATGATCTCCTCGACCCGCCGGGAGATTTCGGCCTTCGGCAGCCTGTCCATCTCCAGGCCGTAGGCGAGGTTCTTGGCGACAGTCATGTGCGGAAAGAGGGCATAAGACTGGAACATCAGGTTCAGTGGACGCTTCTCGGGCGGCAGCGGTGCGATGTCCGTTCCTTCGAGCAGGATGCGTCCTCCGCTCGGAGCCTCGAAGCCGGCCAGCATTCGCAGAAGCGTGGTCTTGCCGCAGCCGGACGGGCCGAGCAGGGCGAAGAATTCGTTCTTCCGGATGTCGAGGGACACACCATCGACGGCCGTGACCGGGCCGAAGGTCTTGCGCAGACCGTCGATCTTCAGGATCGTTTCGTGTGTGGTCGAAGTGTCGGTCATTGCATCTGTTCTTTGTTGAGCCATTGGGAGACGAGCAGCGCCAGCGCGCTGACTCCCATGACGATCGTGGCAAGGGCGTTGATTTCCGGCGTGATGCCGAAACGGATCATCGAGTAGATCTGGATCGGCAGCGTGATCGAGGAACGGCCGGCGCCGGCGGTGAAGAAGGCGATGATGAATTCATCGACCGAGAGTGTGAAGGCGAGCAGGCCACCAGCGACGATCGCCGGCAGCAGCACCGGGAAGGTGACGCGCCAGAAGGTCGTCCAGCCGGAGGCGCCAAGATCACGCGAGGCCTCGACGATCGAATAATCGAAATGCTTCAGTCGCGCCCGGACCACGGAACTGACGAAGGCGAGGTCGAAGATCACATGGCTGATGATGATCGTGTGCAGTCCGAGCGTGACGTTGAGCAGCGAGAAGAAGGTGAGGAGTGCCACCGCGAGCACGATGTCGGGAATGACCATCGGCGCGAAGGCGAGAGCCTCGAGTCCGGTGCTCTTGCGGCGACGCGTTTCCATGCCGAGCGCCAGAAGCGTGCCGAGCGCGGTCGAGATCAGCGTCGCGAAGATGGCGACCACCAGCGTGTTCCAGGCTGCGCCGAGGATCTCGTGATTGCCGGCGAGCGCCGCGTACCATTTGAGCGAAAAACCGGACCAGCTGGTCGGCAGACCGGCCTCGTTGAACGACAGGCCGACGAGAACGGCGATCGGCAGGTAGAGGAAACCGAAAACGCCGGCGAGGATGAGGCGCCCCGGCAGCCGCGAGGAATGGGCCGTTCTCATGCTTCGGCCCTCCCGCGTTCACCGCCGGCATGCGCGGTTGCGCGGCCCTGCAGCATCAGGAGGATGATCATGACGAGGATCAGAACAAGGCCGAGTGCTGCGCCGAATGGCCAGTCGTTGGCGGTCAGGAACTGGTCGTAGACGACATTGCCGATCATCTGGAAACGACCGCCGCCGAGCAGGGCGGGCGTCACGAAGTTACCGATCGACAGCACGAAGACGAACACGCCGCCTGCGGCCACACCCGGCATGGTGAGAGGAAGGGTCACGCGCCAGAAGGTGCGGATCGGGCCGCCGCCAAGGTCGCGCGATGCTTCCATCAGTTCCGGGTTGAGCCGCGACAGCGTCGAATAGATCGCCAGAATGACAAAGGGCAGGTAATTGTAGACGAGGCCGACGATCACCGCGCCTTCGGTGTAGAGCAGCGACAGCGGTTCACCTTTGTAACCGAACCAGTTCAGCAAGTTGTTGATCAGGCCCTCGCGGTTCAAGAGCACCATCCAGGCATAGGTGCGGATCAGATAGTTCGACCAGAAGGGCAGCACTGCGAAAAACAGCAGCATGGGCTGGCTGAGCCGCGGTGCGCGGCTGATCGCATAGGCTGCCGGATAGGCGATCAGCACCGCGAGAAGCGTGGCGGTGCCGGCGATCCGGGCGGATGTCAGGAAGATCTTCGCATAGAGGGGGTCGGCGACGCGCGCGAAGTTCTCGAGCGTGAAGGTGTATTCGATGCCACCCCATATCCCGCGCTGGAAGAAGGCGTAGGAGAGGATCAGCAGGCAAGGTGCCACCATGAACGCCACGAGCCAGGTGACGGCCGGCGCGGCCAGCAGGTTCGATCGGGTGGATTGATAGGACATGCACGGGTTCCAGGCGATGGGTTTGCCTTGGCCGCCGAAAACGAGACCCGGCAGCCGAAGGGGTGCCGATGAGGGAGACCGACATCTCCCCCATCGTCTTGCAGTGTGCGGGTCTTTTCGACTGCGGCCTTAGTTGGCGGCCTTGATCTCGCTGACGGCGCGAGAATAGTCCTTCTGTGCGGCGCCGAGATCGCGCAGCAGTTCGTACTTGGTCAGTTCGGCCGGCGTCATCGCCATGTTCGGGTATTGCTCGAGCAGGGCCTTGTCGAGGCTCTCCATGGCGGCCCTGTTCGGCACCTTGTAGAGGATGTTCTCGGCCGCCCAGGCATGGTTGGAAGCATCGAGGATGAAGTTGATGAACTTCATCGCCGCATCCTTCTTCTCCGAATTCTTCATGACGACGATGGTGTCGACCCAGAGATCCGAGCCTTCCTTCGGCACGACGAATTTGATGTCCTTGTTCTCGGTGATGCCGTAGTTGCACCAGCCGTCCCAGGCATGCACCAGCGACGCTTCGCCGGATACCAGCTTGGAGTAGAAGGTCGTGTCGTCATAGGCGAGAAGCGTCTTCTTCGCTTCGATGAGGAGATCCTTGACTTCGGAGATCTTGGCCGGATCCGCTTCGTTGACCGAATAGCCCTTTGCCAGTTCACCCGCAGCCATCAGCCAGCGGTCGGTTGCCAGCATCGTGGTCTTGCCCTTGATGTCGTCGGACGGCTTCAGCAGGTTCATCCAGCTGTCAGGCGTGGTCTTCACCAGGTCGGAGCGATAGCAAAGGCCCGTCGTGCCCCAGGTGTAGGGCACGGAATAGGTGTTGCCCGGGTCATAAGCGAGGTTCGCCGCTTCGGGATAGAGATTGGCGAGGTTCGGAATGGCGGCGCTGTCGAGCGGCTCAACGAGGCCCTGATGGTTCAGGATCTCGGCGAAGGGAGAGGAGACGAAGACGACGTCATAGCCCTTGCCCTGGCTCGCCATCAGCTTGCCCATGATTTCTTCGTTGGTGGCGTGGTTGACCACCTCGATCTCCAGGCCGGTCGCGGCCTTGAAGGTTTCGGCGATATCCTTCGCCATGTAGCCATCCCAGTTCGAGATGACGAGATCGGCAGCATTGGCCGTACCGGCGGCGCCGGCAAGCATGGTCGCTGCGAGCAGCTTCACGGCAAAGGCATTGGTCTTGAAGTATCCGCTCTTGGTTCGCACGGATCTCTCCCCTTTTTGATGATTGTTCCAACCTCATTCGGCGAAGCGTCGGTGGTCCGATCTCGTGTCGCCGTTGGTCGTCAGTATTATTTATAAAAAAAATACGTCAATAGGGATTTTACATTTTCTGAACTGGTGCCAAAATCGCGCTTGGAAGACTTGCGAAACGACGCCACAAAGGCCAGCATGCAGCCTTTGTGAGGGACGGGTGAAGTATGGCGACAGAGCCGGGACGCATTCATCACCGCCATGTGGAATTGGCGCAAAGAATACTGGATTTCGCCAGCGAACGCGGCATGTCGCCGGGCGAGCGGCTCGCCGAGCAGGCGCTTGCTTCGCACTGCAATGTGTCCAGAACGCCGGTGCGAAAGGCGCTTCAGGTGCTGGCCGAGCGCGAGTTGGTGACCGCGGATACCGAAGGCGGTTTTCTGCTCGCGGTCGATCCTGTCGCCCTGCCGCGGCTCGATGATGTCGGAGAGAATGACGGGGAGACGGAAATCTACGGTGCGATCTTGCGGGATCTTTCAGCCGGGCGGATCGCCGAAGCCCAGACGGTCGCAGGTCTCCAGCGGCGTTATGACGTATCGCGCCAGACGGTACAAAACGCGCTACAAAAACTCTCCGAGGACAATCTCGCCGAACGCGGCGCAGGCCAGCAATGGCTGCTCAAGCAGTTTGCGCTTGGCGCCGACGCGGTCGCCAAGTCCTACGAATACCGGCTTGCGACCGAACCGCTGGCGCTCACCTTGCCGGAATTCCGCCGCGACCTGCCGGCGCTGACGTCTCTTCGCCAATCCATGCTGATCCTCCGGAGCATGAGCGAGGCCGATTTCGACCGCAAACTGTTCGAGCGGACGGATTTCGACTTCCACATGCTGGTTGCACGCGGCTGCGGCAATCCCTTCATGGCCGAGGCGCTCGCCAACCACCATCGCAGGCGCCGCGCCAATGCATCAGCCGGTCATGTGAACACCTACCGGCTGATGCAGTCCAATCTCGAGCATATCCAGATTCTCGAGCAGATCGAGCGCGGCCAGATGGAGCTTGCCGCCGATCTAATGCGTGTGCATATACAGCTTTCGCAATCGCTCCGGCCTCGTCTCGCCGGCCGCGGCGTTCCTCCCGCCTTCAAGCTCGTTTCGCGATAAAGTCAGCAAATACAATCCCATGGCCCATCCGAAGACCATCGCCCTGTTCCCAGAAGCCAGCTACGGCGCCGCACTCAACTGCGTCGGTATTGCGCAGGAGCTTCGCCGGCTCGGCGCGCGTCCGGTTTTCATCTGTCATCCGGGTTTCAGCGGCGTGTTTGCCGAATACGGCTTTGCCGAGTATCAGCTCGGTGAGAGCGGCCCGGCCCAGACGACGGACTGGAACGATTTCATCAGCCGGCACCAGGACGCCTTCCGCCAGTCGCCCTTCGAACAGCTGACCACCTATGTCGGGCCGACCTGGGACGCCATC
Organism: Rhizobium terricola; assembly: GCF_012927355.1. Lineage (GTDB taxonomy): Bacteria > Pseudomonadota > Alphaproteobacteria > Rhizobiales > Rhizobiaceae > Allorhizobium > Allorhizobium terricola. The sequence goes on along the minus strand of NZ_JABBGK010000007.1, from coordinate 17,800 downwards.
GTCGAGACGGCGATCGGCGTCGAGGAACCGTTGCGTCAACTTCTTGCCCGCCTGAAGCCTGATGCGATCGTACTCGACAACGTGGTAATGTTTCCGGCGATCGCGACGGCCGGTGTCCCTTGGATCCGCGTCGTGTCCTGCGCCGAAACGGAGATCCCGGACCCGCTCGTTCCGCCCTACCTGTCGGGCCTCGGCGGAACGCCGGATGCAGAGTGGAAGACCTTCTCGGCAACCTACGAAAAGGTCACTGCGGCGTCGCACAAGCGCTTTTCCGCCTTCCTCGCCGAATGCGGATTGAAGCCGCCGCCGGCACCGCTTTTCCTCGACGCCTCACCGGATCTCAATCTTCTGCTCGCCCCCGAGATCATCCGTCACCGCCGCGCCGCGCCACTCGATCCCGAACGTTTCATCTTCCTCGATGGCTGCGTCCGGCACGAGACGCCCTATCAGGCGCCGCGTTTTGCCAGCCACAACGACGCCGAACTGGTGCTGACCAGCTTCGGATCGCTCGGTGCGATGGATGTCGACATGCTGCGGCGGATGATCGACGTGTTCGCCAGCCTTCCCTATCGTTTCCTGGTCAATGCCGGCCACTGGCGCGACGAATACGTCCAGGTGCCGGACAACGTGTTCATCGACAGCTGGTTTCCCCAGCCGTCGGTCGTCGAGCAGTCGAGCCTCTTCATCCATCACGGCGGCAACAACAGTTTCTGCGAGGCGCTGTATTACGGCGTTCCGTCGCTGGTCCTGCCCTATTGCTGGGACGGCCACGACAATGCGCGCCGCGCCGAGGAGACCGGCGTTGGCAAACGGCTCGACCGGTATGACTGGGCGCCCGACGAGCTCTCCGACGTCATTAACGGCCTGCTGTCCGACCGGGCGATGCAGGCGCGTCTCAAGGAAAATGCCCGCAAGATGCAGGCCTTCGCCGGGGCAACGCGCGCCGCCGAGGCAATCCTGAAGGTGACCGGTTGAGCGGGCGCCGGACCCTGCTGCGGATGCCGAAAACAAAAGCCAAGAAGGGGAAATCATGAAGCAGAAGCTTTTCATCGATGGTGAGTGGGTATCGCCTGTCAGGGGAGGCACCTTCCCGGTCGTCAATCCGGCGACCGAAGAGGTTATCCACCAGGCGCCCGCGGGTACGGCCGAGGACATCGACCTGGCAGTCAAGGCTGCACGGCGCGCCTTTGACACCGGCCCGTGGCCGAGATTGAGTGGAAGCGAGCGGGCGAAATATCTGCGCGCGATCGCCGCGAGGCTTAATGAGCGCAAGCATGAGCTTGGGCGCCTCGAAGTGATCGACAACGGCAAGCCCTTGCCCGAGGCCGTCTGGGACATCGAGGACACCGCCGGCTGCTTCTCCTACTATGCTGATCTCGCGGAGGAACTGGACCGCAACCCGGAGGAGATCATCGCGCTGGCCGAGCCGCGTTTCTCGTCCAAGGTCGTGCGTGAGCCGATCGGCGTCGCCGGTGCGATCATTCCGTGGAACTATCCGCTGCTGATGGCCTCGTGGAAGGTTGCGCCGGCACTGGCCGCCGGCTGCACCATGGTGCTGAAGCCATCCGAACTCACACCGTTGACGGCGCTGGAACTTGCCGGCATTGCCGAAGAAGTCGGCCTGCCTGCCGGCGTCCTCAATGTCGTGACCGGCCTTGGCCCCGATGCCGGCCAGCCGCTGTCCGAGCATCCGGGTGTCGACAAGCTCGCCTTTACCGGGTCGGTTCCGACCGGTGCCAGGATCATGGCGGCGGCGGCCCGCGACATCAAGAATGTCAGCCTCGAACTTGGCGGCAAGTCGCCCTTCGTCGTCTTTGCCGACAGCGATATCGAAAAGGCCGTTGAATGGATCATGTTCGGCATTTTCTGGAACCAGGGGCAGGTCTGCTCGGCCACCTCCCGCGTGCTGGTCGAGGAGAGCCTCTATCCGGCGCTGATGGAGCGGCTGGTCGCCGAGACCGCAAAGATCAGGATTGGCGACGGTCTGAGTGACGGAACGCTGCTCGGTCCGCTGGTCTCGAGAGGCCAGTATGAAAAGGTTCTTGGCATGATCGAGCGCGGCCGCGCCGAGGGTGCCAAGGTCGCCTTCGGCGGCAAGCGTCCGGCTGGCCTCGACACCGGTTATTTCCTCGAGCCGACGATCCTCACCGACATGAACGAAGACAATTTCGTCTGGCGTGAAGAGATTTTCGGCCCCGTGGTCTGCGTCAAGACCTTCATGGACGAGGCTGATGCTGTCCGCATGGCCAATGACAGCAGGTTCGGCCTGGCCGCCGCCGTCATGTCGAAGGACAAGGCACGCTGCGAGCGCGTCGCCAGGGCCTTCCGTGCCGGGATCGTCTGGATCAACTGCTCGCAGCCGACGTTCACCGAGGCACCCTGGGGCGGCTACAAGCAGTCGGGGATCGGCCGCGAACTCGGCCGCTGGGGGCTTTCGAACTATCTCGAGACGAAGCAGATCACCTCGTTCAACAGCGAGGAACCGTGGGGCTGGTACATCAAATAGCGCCACCTCTGGACGAACGCGCCTAAGGAAAAGGGCGCCCGACCGGCCGGTCGGGCGCCCTTTCGATTGGCTGCAGGCGGAAGTCTCGTCTCAGCTCCGCGGCTTCAGGTTTTCCGGGTCGTAGAGCGGCTTGTAGCCGACGCCAGCGACCTCGACCGGATAGGTCTCGGCAAAATACTCGACATTCAGCTTGCGACCGACCTGGCAGAATTCCCAGGGCAGGTAGGCGAGCGCGATGTTCTTGCCGATGGTCGGGCCGTAGGCGATCGACGTCGTGTAGGAAAGACGACCGAGCGAGTCGACGAGCTGCTTGCCGGTTTCCGGGTCGAGAACCGGCAGTGATCCGACCGGATAGCGCTTCACGCCCTTCGCATCCGTGTTTTCCGTCATCACCAGGGTGCACAGCATGGCCGGCTGATGGTCCCGGGCCTTGTATTCGAGATGCTTGGCCTTGCCGCGGAAATCGGCATCCTTGACCTTCGGACGGGCGAGATCTGCCTCGATCAGGTTGTACTGGGTCAGCAGGTCGCCGTTCTGCAGGCGAAGGCTCTTTTCCATGCGGCGGGAATTGGCATAGGTTTCCACGCCGAAGGCCATGACGCCGGTGGAGCGCAGCGCATCCCAGACGGCGAGACCGTCCTCGTATTTCATGTGCAGTTCCCAGCCTTGTTCGCCGACATAGGAAATGCGGAAGGCAGCGACCGACTTGCCGGCGATCTCGATGGTCTTGATCGCGGCGAAGGGGAAGTTCTCGATGTCGAGACCGGCCGGATCCGCAACAACCTTCTTCAGGTTCTCGCGGGCGTTCGGACCCCAGATGCCGATGGTGATGAACTTTTCCGAGACGTCGGTGATCGTGACGTCGAGGCCACGGTCCTCGGCGACGCGCTTCATGTAATGGAAGTCGCGCGGGCCGGCGTCCGCCCCGTTCACGAGACGGCAGCGGTCGGCCATGCGGAAGACCGTGAAGTCGGCGCGCACCATGCCCTCGTCGTCGAGGAAGTGGGTGTAGATACCCTTGCCGATGTTCGCGTCGCCGCCGATCTTGGCGGCGCAAAGCCATTCGAGCAGCTCGACGTGATCGGGGCCCTCGATATCGACCATGTGGAAGTGGGAAAGGTTGACGATGCCGCAATCCTCGCTCATCGCCAGATGCTCGGCATTCGAGACACGCCAGAAGTGGCGGCTGTCCCACTCGTTCTCACGAACCGGAACGCGATCGCCGTACTTCTCCAGGAGATGCTCGTTGGCCTTGTAGCCATGGGCACGTTCCCAGCCGCCGAGTTCCATGAAGTAGCCGCCGAGCTCGACTTCGCGCTCGTAGAACGGAGAACGCTTGATGTTGCGGCCGGTCGCATAGGGCTCGCGGGTGTGCACTGCCGGGAAGTAGATCTTCTGCGCGGCCTCGTAAGTGCGGCCGTGGATGAAGTCTTCCGTCAACTGGTGCGGGTAGAAGCGGGCATAGTCGATCGAGTTGTGGTCGATCTCGGTGCGGCCGTCGGTCATCCAGTCGGCGATCAGCTTGCCGTAGCCGGGGCCGTCCTTGACCCAGATGGCGACGCAATACCACAGGCCGCGCACCTTCTGGCTTTCGCCGCAGGATGGCCCGCCGGCGGCGGAGACCTGCAGCAGGCCGTTGAAGGAATGGCTCTCGTTGTAGCCGAGCTCGCCGAGGATCGGCGTCAGTTCGATCGCGCGCTCAAGCGGTTCGAGGATCTGCTCCATTTCCAGGTCGCGCTGCGACGGCGACAGGCGCGCTTCGTTCTTTTCGAGAATGTCGCGCGGATGGCAGAGGCGTGGATTGTCGGTTTCGTAATAGCCCCATTCGATCTGGCCGCCCTCGGTGGTCTTCGGGTCGCCCGTGTCGCGCATATAGGCGGAGTTGCCCTGGTCGCGCAGCAGCGGGAAGCCGATTTCCTTGCCGGTGCCTTCGAACTCGTTGTACGGACCGAAGAAGGTGAGCGGGTGATCGACCGGCATGACCGGCAGGTCTTCGCCGACCATTTCGGCGATCAGGCGGCCCCAGATACCGGCGCAGACGATGACGTGGTCGGCCATGATCGTGCCGCGGTGGGTGACGACGCCCTTGATGCGGCCGCCTTCGACGATCAGAGACTGGGCCGGCGTGTTACCGAACATCGTCAGCTTGCCGCTCTTTTCGGCGGCGTCGACCAGCTTGCCGGCGACCGTCTGGCTGCGCGGAATGACGAGGCCGGCATCTGGGTCCCAAAGGCCGCCCTGGACCATGTCTTCCTCGATCAGCGGGAACTTTTCCTTGATCTCGGCCGGCTCGATCAGACGTGCGCGGGTGCCGAAGGCCTTGGCAGAGGTCGCCTTGCGCTTGATTTCTTCCATCCAGGCGTCGTCGCCGGTGCGTGCGACTTCAAGACCGCCGATGCGGGCATAGTGGCCCATCTTCTCGTAGAAATCGATCGAGTATTGCGTCGTCCAGACCGACAGGTAATCGTGGCTGGTCGTGTAGCAGAAGTCGGACGCATGGGCCGTGGAGCCGATGTCGGTCGGGATGCCGGACTTGTCGATACCGACAATGTCGTCCCAGCCGCGTTCGATCAGATGGTGGGCGATGGAGGCACCGACGATGCCACCCAGCCCGATGATGACCACCTTCGCCTTGTTCGGAAATTCTGCCATAACTGCACCCTCGATTTGGAACCGGGCCGGACTCTAGGGCCTGCAATCGCGGAACAGAAGCCTTTTTGCGACATTCTAGGAATGCAGCACGACCAGAATCCGCGAACGTCGGAAACATGACCGGCGAGGGAGCGGGACGAAGGCCAAACTGGCCTTCGTCAAGGCATTGATGGCCACGTTGCGACAGTCACCGTTCCGAGGCGGGGATTGCCACGTCCGACGTTGCTGCATCCCGGCGCCATACGATAATCTTCGGCGTGAAGACCTGAACGGTTTCTCCGTCCTGATTGATCGTCTCACTGCGAAAAGTGACGAGACCCCGCTCGGGCCGGGAGCGTGACGGCGCGATGGTCACCACCTCGCTTTCGACATGAATGCGATCGCCGGGCCGTGTCGCCTTCGGCCAGGCGATCTCGCCGCCCGCCCCGATCAGGCCACCTGCGAGGGGAAGGCTTCCCACCAGCAATCGCATCGTCGTCGCCGCGGTGTGCCACCCGCTCGCCGCAAGGCCACCGAACAGGCTCTGCTCGGCCAGTTCCTCGTCGAGATGGAAGAACTGCGGGTCATAGCGACCCGCAAAGTCCAGGATCTCGTCGAGTTCGAGAATGTGGGCAGCGCTCGTGAAGCGCTGCCCGATCTCAAGATCTTCGAGATAGAGCCTTTTGCCCTGCAGGATGGCGCTCATGTCTCTTGATCCCCGCTTCAGCCGATCAGCGTCGCGTCCGGCGATCGCTTGGCATACTCGTCGAGAACGATCTGGCGGATCGCCGTCTTGAGCAGCTTACCGGTCGCCGTGTGCGGCAGTTCCTCGACGATGATGACGTCGTCGGGAATGCTCCACTTGGAAATCTTGCCGGTATAGACGTCGAGCATGTCGTGGCGGGTGAACGTCTGGCCGGGCTTGACCACTACGACGAGAACGGGACGTTCGCCCCAACGGGCGTCGGGAGCGGCGACCACGGCCGCTTCCTTGATCGCCGGGTGAGCCTGCGCAATGTTTTCCAGCTCGATCGAGCTGATCCACTCGCCGCCGGATTTCACCACGTCCTTGGTGCGGTCGACGATCTGCACGAAGCCGTCCTCGTCCATGGTGACGACGTCGCCCGTGTCAAACCAGCCTTCGACGGCATGCGCCGGGCTCTTGTCCGTGTTGTAGTAGCCGGACGCCACCCAGGGGCCACGCACCAGCATGGCGCCGAAGGCCTTGCTGTCGCGCGCCACTTGTTTTCCGTCGCTGCCGTCGATGCGGAATTCCATGCCGAACAGCGGGCGTCCCTGCTTGGATTCGAGCATGAGCCGCTGCTCCGCCGAGAGCTTTTCGTGCTTGGGGAGGAGCGTCGCCGCAAGCCCGATCGGGCTCGTTTCCGTCATGCCCCAGGCATGGCGAACCGTGACGCCCATGTTGTGGAAGCGGCTGATCATGATCGGCGGCGTGGCGGAGCCGCCGATGGCGACGCGCTTCAGGCTCGTGAACTTCTGGCCATGGGCATCCATCCAGTCGAGCAGGCCGAGCCAGACCGTCGGCACGCCGGCGGTCGCCGTCACGCCTTCGCTTTCGAACAGCGAATGCAGGCTGGCGCCATCGAGGTTCGGGCCGGGCATCACGAGCTTCGCCCCGACCATCGGGGCCGCGAACGGCAGGCCCCAGGCATTGACGTGGAACATCGGCACGACCGGCACGACCGCGTCATTGGCCGAAAGGCTGAGCACGTCCATGAAGCTGATCGCCATGGCATGCAGCACGCTGGAGCGGTGGCTGTAGAGCACGCCCTTCGGATCGCCGGTGGTGCCCGAGGTATAGCACAGGCCGGATGCGGTGTTCTCGTCGAACACCGGCCATTCGAACTCGTCGGGCTCTTTGGCAATCAGCGTCTCGTAGCAGACGAGGTTCGGCAGCACCTCCGACTTCGGCATATGCGCCTCGTCGGTCATGATGACGACGGCCTTCAGCGGTGCCAGCCGGTCGGCCAGCGCCTCTAGGATCGGCAGGAAGGTGAGGTCGGAAAAGAGCACGCTGTCGCCGGCATGCTCGATGATGTAGCCGATCTGCTCGCGGAAGAGCCGCGGGTTGATCGTGTGGCACACGAAGCCCGAGCCGGAAACACCGTAATAGAGCTCCATGTGGCGATAGCCGTTCCAGGCAAGCGTGCCCACCCGGTCGCCATGCTCAAGGCCGAGCTTCTTGAGCGCGTTGGCGAGCTTCTGGCTGCGCTTTGAAAGATCCGCATAGGTGTAGCGATGGATGGGACCTTCTACGGTCTTCGAGACAACTTCCGTGCCGCCGTGATAGGTCGCTGCGTGACGCAGGATCGACGACACGAGCAGCGGTGTATTCATCATCATGCCAAGCATGGTCTTCTCCTCCCGAGATAGAGTAGTTCCAGCAAAAGTGTGAGGCGGTTTTCGTCAGAAATTACGTGGAAACAAAGAGATAGAGCATTGAAGGCGACTTCGTTTTCGCCGGAAATGCTCTGGGTCTCGATCAGAACAGGTCGGCGTCGAGCGCCATGATGTCGGCGGCGCCGGCGCGGATGGCCGCGTCGAGCGCCACGGTCTGCGGCAGCAGGCGGGCCGCAAAGAAGCGGGCAAGCGCGAGCTTGCGCTGCTTCAGCGGCGTCGTTGCGTCGGCCGAGGCTTTTTCGGCCATGCGCACCCAGAGCCAGCCGAAGCTCACCAGCGCGAAGAAGCGCAGGTAGTCGGTGGCGCTCGCTCCGGCCTCCACCGGATCGGCACCCTTGGCCAGCAAGTCTTCCGTCAGTTTTTCGAGCCGTGCAAGGGCCTCGATGACAGAGGCCTTCACCGTTTCCAGTTCGGCCGGACCCTTCGTGGTCGAAAGGTCATCGCGCACCAGCGCGAAGAAGCCGCGCGCCACGGCGCCGTTTTCCATCGGCAGCTTGCGGCCGACGAGGTCCATGGCCTGCACGCCGTTGGTGCCCTCATAGATCTGGGCGATGCGGGCATCGCGCACATACTGTTCCATGCCCCATTCGCGGATATAGCCGTGGCCGCCGAACACCTGCTGCGACTGGACGGCGATCTCGAAGCCGAAATCGGTGAAGGCGGCCTTCACCACGGGCGTCAGCAGCGCGACGAGGCCGTCGGCCTTGCGGCGGGCTTCCGCATCCGGGTGACGGGCGGCGATGTCCATCTGCAAGGCGGTCCAGATGGCGAGCGCGCGGCCGGCCTCGGTCAGCGAGCGGCCGGTCAGCAGCATCTTGCGCACATCGGCATGCTCGATGATCGGTACGGGGCCGCGCGCACCGTCGGCGGAGCGGCCCTGCAGGCGCTCGCGGGCATAGGCGACGGCCTTCTGGTTGGCGGCCTCGCCGATGCCGAGACCCTGGATGCCGACGAACAGGCGTTCGGCATTCATCATCGTGAACATGGCGTTGAGGCCGCGGCCGGGCTCTCCGACCAGCCAGCCGATGGCGCCGTCATAATTCATCACGCAGGTCGGCTGGGCGTGAATGCCCATCTTGTGCTCCAGCGAGCCGACCGACATGCGGTTGCGCTCACCGAGTGAGCCGTCCTGCCTGACCAGGAACTTGGGCGACAGGAACAGGCTGATGCCCTTCACGCCCTTCGGTGCATCGGGCAGGCGTGCCAGCACCAGATGCACGATGTTGCCGCCGAAATCCTGGTCGCCGGAGGAAATGAAGATCTTGGTGCCCTTGATGGCGTAGGAGCCGTCGCCCACCGGTTCGGCGCGGGTGGTGAGCAGGCCGAGATCGGTGCCGGCGGAGGATTCGGTGAGCGCCATCGCGCCCGTCCATTCGCCGGAGATCATCTTCGGCAGATATGTCTGCTTCAGCTCGTCGCTCGCATGATGGGCGATCGCCTCAACCGCGCCGCGCGTCAGGCCCGGAAACAGACCGAAGGAGAGGTTGGCGGAAGACAGCATCTCGTCCAGCAGGATCTGCAACGCGCGCGGCAGGCCCTGTCCGCCGAATTCGGGATCGCCTGACAGCCCGCCCCAACCGGCCTCGACAAAGGCCTTGTAGGCGTCGGCGACGCCCCTAGGCGTCGTCACCAGCCCGTCTTCCAGCTTGCAGCCTTCCTCGTCGCCGGGGCGGTTGAGCGGTTCGAGGATTTCGGCGCAGAACTTGCCGCCCTCCTCGAGAACGCTCGTTGCGAGTTCCGTATTGACCTCTTCAAAGCCGGGAAGGGCGGCCATCTGCGCGTCGAAGTCGAAGACCTCGCCGAGCAGGAAGGAGATGTCGTCGACGGGAGGGATATAACCAGCCATGGGAGTTTCCTTGCCTCTTCTTGTTCAGTTGCGCAGCGGTTTGCCGGTCGAAAGCATGTGCTTGACGCGGTCCACGGTTGCGGGTGTTGCGAGCAGGTCGACGAATGCCTCGCGCTCCAGCGCGATCACATCGTCTTCCGTGAGCGGTTTCAGCGGATCGGCGGAAGGGCCGCCGGTCAGAACATTGGCAAGCGCCCGCCCGACTACCCCGTCATGCGCGGTGGCCCGACCGGCGAGCGCTTCGCTCTCGATGATGTTGTGGATCGCGGAAGCTCCCGACGGGCCGGCCATGGCGATCACCGGCGGTTCCGGCGCGACATAGCCTTCGGCGAGCGACAGCGCCTTTGCCTTGGCGTCGGCAATCAGCCGGCTGCGGTTCATGGTGATGCCGTCGGTGGCCTTGAGATAGCCGAGGTTGCGGGCATCGAAAGCGCTGGCCGAAACCCTGGCCGGCGCGATCAGGTTGAAGGCCGCAATCGCAGGCGCGACCGGCCCGCGCAGCAAGGCGGTCGATGCCGAGAAGCGCAGCATCATTTCCTTGCAGCCGCCCCAGCCTGGAACGACGCCGATGCGGGTTTCGACGAGGCCGATGGAAAGTTCCGCATGGGCCTGGATGGCGTCGCAGTGGAGCAGGATCTCGCAGCCGCCGCCGAGCGCCAGCCCGGCTGCCGCACCGACCACCGGGAAGGGGGCGTATTTCACCGCCTTGAAGGTGCGGTGGCCATGGTCGATAAAGGCGCCCAGAGCCTCGCGTCCACCCTCTTCCACCGTGTCGAGGAAGACGCGCAGGTCGGCGCCGGCGCTGAACACGGCAGCGTCGCTGCCGATCACCAGCGCCTTGAAGTCCTTTGCCGTTCGTTCGACGGCCGTGTTGATGGCGTCGAGAAGGGCGGGATTGTAGGTGTTCATCTTGGTACGGAACTCGAGGCAGGCAACGCCGTCGCCGAGATCCCAGAGGCTCGCCGCACCCCAGTCCTCGACCGGATTGCCGGCGAGCTTGAGGTCGGAAAGGAGCTGCACGCCGTCGCCCTTGGCAATCGGTTCGACCGTGCCGTCAGGCAGGAGGTTGGCGCGCTTGCCGTCGACGACCGAATAGAAGCCGCCCTTTTCGGTTGCGAGCGACAGGTAGGCGGGGACAGTAACGCCGCGCGTTTCGAGCCGCGCCTTCAGCCAGCCGGCGCCGAGCCGGTCGATCAGTTCGAACGGACCCTGCTTCCAGCCGTAGCCGGTGCGCATGGCCTCATCCACGGCATCCGGCGTGTCGGCGATATCCGGCACCAGCGACGCGGCATAGGCGAGCGCCTTTTCCATGACGATCGCAGCATAGCGGCCGCCGAGGCCGGGATGTTCCATCAGCGCACGCGGATCGCCGCCCGAGGCATCGAGGCTCTCGGAGGAAACCGCCTTCTGCGGCCGGTAGTCGCCGGTTTTCAGATCGGTCACGTCGCGCGACTTGCGGTCGGGCGAAAGCCGCACGAAGCCGGCGCCGCTTTTGCGGCCGAGACGGTTTTCCGCGATCATGCGCGCGATCAGCGCCGGTTCGGCGTCGTAGTCCTTCACCGCATCGCCTTCCGGCGTCGCGTTCTGCAGGCTGCGCAGGATGGTCGGCATCAGGTCGATGCCGACGAGATCCAGCAGGCCGAAGATGCCGGTGGAGGGAATGCCGAAGGGCTTGCCGATGATGGCGTCGGCTTCCTCGAGATCGAGGCCGAGTTCGATGGCCTCGTTTTGCGCCACCACCATCCAGTAATTGCCGATGCGGTTGCCGATGAAGCCGGGCGTATCCTTGCAGACGACAACGCTCTTGCCGAGGTCGCGATCCGCGAAGTCACGGATCGTCGCGGTCACTTCAGGCTTGGTCGCCTTGCCCGAGACGAGTTCCAGCAGCCGCATGATGCGCGGCGGATTGAAGAAATGGGTGATGAGGAAGTCTGCGGCGAAACCTTCCGGCAGCCCATCGACCAGCGAATGCAGCGGAATGGTCGAGGTGTTGGAAGAGACGATGGAGCCCTTCTTCCTGATGCCGTCGATGGCGCGGTAGAGCGTCTGCTTGATTTCCAGCTTTTCCGCGACAGCCTCGACGATCCAGTCGGCGTCGGCGATCAGCGCGAGGTCGTCCTTCGTCGAGCCGGTGGTGATGCGCGCCGCGAAGGCCGGGTCCATGAAGCCATTGGCCTTGAGCTGGCGGGCGACGCCGCCGTCGGCGAACTTCTTCTCCATGTCGAGCAGCACCACGTCGAGCCCTGCATTGGCGAGATGGGCGGCGATGCCCGAACCCATGACGCCCGCGCCGATGACGGCGGCTTTTTTGATCTCAGCCATGATCAAGCGGCCTCCAGAACCATGGCGATGCCCTGACCGCCGCCGATGCACTGGGTGGCGAGCGCATGGCGTCCGCCGTCGCGCTTCAGGAGCAGCGACGCCTTGCCGACGAGGCGGGCACCGGTCGCGCCCAGCGGGTGGCCGAGCGCGATTGCGCCGCCGTCGCGGTTGAGGCGGGTGGGATCGATGTCGAGGTCACGGCAGCAGGAGAGAACCTGCACGGCGAAGGCTTCGTTCATTTCGATCACGTCGAGTTTACCTGCGGAAATGCCGGCGCGCTTCAGCGCCTTGCGGCTGGCCTCGACCGGGCCGATGCCCATGATCTCGGGCGCGCAGCCGGAAATGGCATATCCTGAGATGCGCGCGAGCGGTGTCAGGTTATGGCGCTTCACGAAGTCTTCCGAACAGACCAGCGTCGCGGATGCGCCGTCGGTGAGCGGCGAGGAGTTGCCGGCCGTGACCGAACCACCGGCCTTGAAGGCGGTCTTGAGGCCCGCGAGCTTTTGCGTGTCCGTCTCGCGCGGACAGCCATCGGCGGTGACATCGCCGATAGGGGCGATCTCGGCGGCGAGCCTTCCATCGGCGCGGGCGGCGAGCGCCTTTTTCTGGCTCTCCAGCGAATAGGCGTCCTGTTCTTCGCGTGAGATACCGTAGCGGTCGGCGAGGTTTTCGGCGGTCAGTCCCATGTTGAGGAAGGCCATGCGCTGGGCGTCGCTCCAGGCCGGGTTCGGCATCGGGTTGAAGCCCATCATCGGCACGCGGCTCATGCTTTCCACGCCGCCCGCGACGAAGGCGTCACCCGCGCCCATGGCGATTGCGCCGGCGGCCATCTGGATCGCCTGCATGGAGGAGCCGCACCAGCGGTTGACCGTGGAGCCGCCGACCGATTGAGGAAGTCCGGCGATCAGTGCGGCGCAGCGGGCGATGTTGAGACCCTGTTCGCCCTCGGCAAAGGCGCAGCCGAGGTTCACGTCCTCGATTTCGGCCGGATCGATGCCGGAGCGGCCGACCAGCGCCTTGATGACGGCGGCTGCGAGATCATCCGGGCGAACGCCGGCAAGCGCGCCGCGATAGGCGGGCGCAAAGGGGCTGCGCAGATAGTCGACGATATAGATTGCGTTCATGGTCTTCTTCTTCAGGTTCTCGTCTGGCGGGGTTACGCGACGCCTCTGACGCCGATCTGGCTGGAGCGCGGCTTTGCCCGTGTGGCTGGTTGGTTCTCGAGCGGTTGCCCTGCTTCTTTCACGTGGTGGGTGGGTCTTCAGGTGGGATGAAGGGGTTCTTCATGCCGCGCGGCGGACCGCACTTTTTGCCGGGTGCCTAGGACCGGTGACTTCAAACCGAAACGGCTCGCCGTTTCGCCGCTTTGTGCAATTGCCTGAGACAATCCGATCAATCGTCCGTCCTCCAACAGGAAACAACATGTATCAAACGATTGTTACAGTTCGCAAGTGCGAAATTTCGGATGCCTCGATCCGGCCAGAATTCGCCGTTTGGGAAAAACGCCGGTCTGCGCTAATAGCGTTGACGAGATGGGATCGTGCACAACAAGAAATGCCGGGAGAGCCAATGACTGAAGGGGACGGCCAGGACAAGACGCGCCCGCTGCAGAGCAGGCTCGGCGGAGCGTTGGCGCAAAGCGATCTCAGCGAGCGCCACCGGGATATCCTGGAGGCCGCGGCCCTTCTCTTTGCCGAGCGCGGCTATGCTGCGACCTCGGTGCGCGACATCGGCGAGCGTGTCGGCCTGCTCGGCGGCTCGCTCTATCACTACATCAAGTCGAAGGAAGCACTGTTCGTCCGCATCCACGATCTCGCCTTGCAGGTTGCCGAGGACCGGATCCGTGCAGCCATGGCCAGCATCGAGGATCCCTGGGCAAGGCTCGAGGCGGCCTGTGTCACCATGATGGAAATCCAGCTCGACCCCGACTCCTTGACCATGCCGCTGATGAACGATTTCGCCTCGGCACCGGCAGAGATCCGCAGTCGGCTCGTGGAGAAGCGCGACGCCTTCGAACATATCTTCCGCGAGCTGATTGCCGATCTGCCGCTCGATCCGGCGCTTGACCGTGGCGTCTATCGCCTGCTGCTGCTCACCTTGCTCAACAACATCAGTGGCTGGTATCGGCCCGGCCGCATGACGCCGGAAGAAATCGGCCGCCAGATCGTCCGCATCTTCCGGCATGAGGCCGACGAGGTGACGGCCAAGCGATGATATTATGCTGAGCGCGCAAAGACCCCGTTTGCCGATTTGGCTGGGCTCGCGATGCGCTGCCCCTCGTCGGTTCGGAAGGCCCCGAGCTGGCCGCGCAGCTTGCCCGTTTCCCTGGCGAGGGATTGGGTGGCCGCATTGGTCTCCTCAACCATGGCCGCATTTTGCTGCGTGATCTGGTCGAGCTGACCGATCGTCGCGCTGATTTCCGCGAGCGCAACGGACTGTTCCCTGGACGATTGCACGATGGTCTCGACCTGCTGGTTGATCTGCTGCACATGCGTTTCGATGCCGGCAAGCGCCTCACCCGTGTGCCCGACCAACGCCACGCCGCTGGCCACGTCGCGAGACGAGCGCTCGACAAGTCCCTTGATTTCCCGTGCCGCTACCGCTGAGCGCTGGGCAAGTTCGCGGACCTCCTGGGCAACCACGGCAAAGCCCTTGCCGGCCTCACCGGCGCGGGCCGCCTCGACGCCGGCATTGAGCGCCAGGAGATTTGTCTGGAAGGCGATCTCGTCGATAACACCGATGATTTGTCCGATCTGGTCCGACGATCGTGCGATCTCCCGCATGGCCGAAACCGTGTTGGCGACGATTTGCGTTGCCTCCGCCGCATCGTTGGTGGCGGTACCAACAGCAGATCGTGCCTCCTCGGCACCGCTTGCCGACATCTTCACGGCGGTTGCGACTTCTTCCAGCGCGGCAGCCGCCTCCTCGAGAGCCGCTGCCTGGCCGGCCGTGCGACGGGCCAGATCGTCGGCGGCGCCCTGAAGGTCTTTGCAGCCGTCGTTGATTGACGTGGCATTCGAACTGGCCACGGACACGAGCCTCTCGAGAGTGTTCATTGAAGCGTTGAAAGCGATCCGCAGCGGTTCGAGGCTTGAGGACAGCGGCTGCTCGATGCGATGTTGGAGATTGCCGTCGGCGAGCGCCCCAAGCCCCTGGCCGAGTTCGGCGAGCGCCAGTTCCAGTTCTTCAGCCCGTCGTGCGCGCTCCCGTTCGACGCTTTCTGCCTCCGCCTGCCGCTCTGCGGCGCGTTGCAGATCCTCTATGCGCTCTAGCTCGACCTTATGCTTCGCGGCCGCGATGGCATGACCGACCGCGCGTGCCATCGCCCCGGTCTCATCCTTCGAGTCCATCGCGTCGATCGTGACGTCGGCCTTGCCGCTTGCCAGGTCTTCCACCGCAGACGTCAGTCTCCGCATCGGACGCACGACGCCGAGCCCGATCCAGATCGACAAGATGAGCGCCGACGAGCCGGCAATTGCCAATATGGAGCCGATGAGCACGAGCGCCGTGGTCTCGCGACGCGCCAGATTGACGGCATCCTCGCGGATCCTGGACATGATTTCCTTCTCGACCTGCCGCATGATGTTGATGCGGTCTGTCGCGGCGGCATACCACTTGCCGGCGTCCCAGCCTGAAAGGTCGGCATGCTCCCCGGCTGCCAGCAACCGTGAACGGATCGCGGCGAGCTCCCTCTGGGCGTCGGGGCGGATGGCTTCAAGGGTCGCTTCGGCCGTGAGATTGACTGTGCTCAAACCGTCCAGCAGGGTGGATTGTGCACCGTAAAGAGCGGAGAGCCGCAGGATCGTTGTACCGTCGATTTGACCCGACGAGAGAACGCCGTTCCCGAGTGCGCGTTCCTGTCCGGCATACTCCTTGGCGAGCGACAGCTGATTGTAGGCATTGATCTCGTTGCCGAGTTGTCCCGCCATGCCGCTGTCGGCCAGTGATTGCGGGATGGCCAGGAGCCTGCCGACCAGTTCGACATAGGCCGCATTGCTCTGGGCGACCGTGACGGCGGTCCCGTCTATCTCTCCGCGGATCTTCAGAACGTCTTCGTGCAGGAGCCGTCCGATGTTTCTGGCGGCGTCGCCGAGGTAAGCGGTGTCTGCTGACTGCAGCGCGACGGCAAGTTCGTCGAATCGGGCGCGGGCTTTTGCGAGCCGCTCGCGGGCCTCCGTACGCTTGCTGCCGAGATATCCCGCGCTTTCTCCGCGTTCGGTCTGCAATTGATGGACCGTTTCGCCGACGGCCACGATGTAGTCGCTGACGGTCACCAGTAATGTGGCCTGGCGATAGGATTCCAGGTTTCTGCCGATGCGATCATAGGCGAGCCCGGCGACGAGAAACAGGGGAAGGGCGACCGCAAGCAGAATCCGCTTGGTGATCGAGACATTGGACAAACGCATGGACGACAGCTCCGAAGATACCGGCGTCATGCCGAGCGGCCACGGTTCATCCGTGGCAAGGAAGTTCGAGCTTGTCGGTAGACGGTATAGCGCCTGGCGTCTTTGTTGTGTCGCAAAGAACTCAACCGAAGCGCGCAAGGGTTGGCTGGCAGATGCCAGCGAATTTCGGGCGGCTCCGCAGGGCCGCCCGAAATTCGGCAATTAGCCTTCGAAGCGATAGCGCTCGATCGATTCCGGCTTCATCTCGATCGAGAAGCCTGGCAGGGACGGCGGCATGTAGGCGGCGTTCTCGATCCGGCAGGGATCGATGAAATGCTCATGCAGGTGATCGACGAACTCGATCACGCGGCCTTCCTTCGTGCCGGACACGGCCACATAGTCGATCATCGACAGATGCTGGACATATTCGCAAAGGCCAACGCCGCCGGCATGCGGCCAGACCGGAAGGTTGTACTTCGCCGCCATCAGCAGCACCGCCAGCACTTCGTTCAAGCCACCCATGCGGCAGGAATCGATCTGCACGATATCGATCGCGCCGCCGGCGATCATCTGCTTGAAGACGATGCGGTTCTGGCACATCTCGCCGGTCGCGACCTTGACCGGGGCGACCGCCTCGCGGATCGCCTTGTGACCGGCGATATCGTCGGGGCTCGTCGGTTCCTCGATGAAGAACGGTTTGTAGACCGAAAGTTCCTTCACCCAGTCGATCGCCTCTCCGACTTCCCAGACCTGGTTGGCGTCGATCATCATGTAGCGGTCGTCGCCGATCACCTCGCGCGCGATCCGGAGACGGCGCTTGTCGTCCTCGAGGTCACGGCCGACCTTCATCTTGATATGGGTAAAGCCCTGGTCGACCGCCTCCTGGCAGAGGCGCCGCAGCTTGTCGTCGTCATAGCCGAGCCAGCCCGCGGACGTGGTGTAGCAGGCATAGCCCTCGTTTTCGAGCGTGGCGATGCGCGCGGCCTTGCCGGCTTCGGCCTTTTTCAGGATCGCCAGCGCTTCGTCCGGCGTCAGCGCATCGGTGAGGTAGCGGAAATCGACGATCGAGACGATCTCTTCCGGGCTCATCTCGGCGACGAGGCGCCAGACCGGCTTGCCGGCCTGCTTGGCAAGGAGATCCCATACGGCGTTGACAACGGCGCCGGTCGCGAGATGCATTGCGCCCTTGTCCGGGCCGATCCAGCGCAGCTGGCTGTCGCCGGTGATGAAACGCCAGAAGCGGCCCGGATTGGCCTTGATCCAGTCGAGATCGAGACCGACGACGAGATGCTCCAGTGCATCGATCGCCGCGCAGCAGATTTCGTTGCCGCGGCCGATGGTGAAGGTAAGCCCGTGGCCTTCCAGCCCTGGCGCGTCCGTGCCGAGAACGACATAGGCCGCCGAATAATCCGGGTCCGGGTTCATCGCGTCCGAGCCATCGAGGCTCTGCGAGGTGGGGAAGCGCAAGTCGATCGAGCGCAGGCTGGTGATTTTGGTCATGGGTCTATGCCTTGGTTCTGCGATTGTATTACGCGTCGGCCCTGAACGTCTGCTTCTGCGTTCCGAGGCCATGGATTCCGAGTTCGACGGTGTCGCCGGCTTTCAGGTAACGGGGCGGCTTCATGCCCATGCCGACGCCGGGGGGTGTGCCGGTGGAGATGACGTCGCCGGGATGCAGGCTCATGAACT
>NZ_JABBGK010000006.1 GCF_012927355.1 Rhizobium terricola | reverse complement strand
CGTGGCGGCGGGCAAGCCCAGGATCGTCGCAGTCGTCGCTACCATGCGCAAACTGCTGACAATCCTCAACGCCATCATCCGGGACGAAAAACCATGGCAAAACGCTTGACTGCCAAGACAGTCGCTCTCCCCGTCAGAACGGGGAGAAGGTGCCGGCAGGCGGATGAGGGGCTATTTCGTTGTCGATCTTTCGGAAAAACCGATAGCGGCTTTCTGACAAATGAATTTGCGAATGCGGCGATTTCGCGTCACCTTCAAACTCGGGAACAAACGCCGCGATAAGGCGGCCCCCAAACGGGAGAAATTGCCATGAAGAAATTTTTGCAGTCCTGCACCGCGATCACCGCCATCGTCAGCTTCGCGACGACCGCCGTCGCCCAGGAGCCCCTGAAAGAACTCGGCAAGGGTGAAGGCGCCCTCTCCATCGTCGCCTGGGCCGGCTACATCGAGCGCGGCGAAACCGACAAGAACTACGACTGGGTCACCAAGTTCGAAGCCGATACCGGCTGCAAGGTGACCGTCAAGACCGCCGCGACCTCCGACGAAATGGTCGCCCTGATGAACGAAGGCGGCTTCGACCTCGTCACCGCCTCGGGCGACGCCTCGCTGCGCCTCGTCGCCGGCAAGCGCGTCCAGCCGATCAACACCGCCCTCATCCCCTCCTGGAGCACCATTGACGAGCGCCTGCAGAACGCGCCCTGGCACACCAAGGACGGCGTTCACTACGGCACACCCTATGTCTGGGGTCCGAACGTGCTGATGTACAACACCGAAGCCTTCAAGGATCAGGCACCGACCAGCTGGAAGGTGGTCTTCGAGGAAATGACCCTGCCGGACGGCAAGTCCAACAAGGGCCGCGTCCAGGCCTATGACGGCCCGATCTACATCGCCGACGCCGCCCTCTACCTGATGAAGCACAAGCCCGAGCTCGGCATCAAGGATCCCTACGAGCTGAACGAAGACCAGTACAAGGCCGCCCTCGACCTGCTGCGCGGCCAGCGGCAGCTGGTCGGCCGCTACTGGCACGACGCCATGATCCAGATCGACGACTTCAAGAACGAAGGCGTCGTCGCTTCCGGCTCCTGGCCGTTCCAGGTCAACCTGATGAAGTCGGAAGGTGCCAAGATCGCCTCGACCTTCCCGGAAGAAGGCGTCACCGGCTGGGCCGACACCACCATGCTGCACGTCGACAGCGAGCACCCGAACTGCGCCTACATGTGGATGGAGCATTCGCTCTCGCCGAAGGTTCAGGGTGACGTCTCCGCCTGGTTCGGCACCGTTCCGTCCGTACCGGCCGCCTGCAAGGGCAACGAGCTCTTCACCGACGAGGGCTGCACGACCAACGGTCTCGAGAACTTCGACAAGATCAAGTTCTGGAGGACCCCGACCTCGAAGTGCGAAAGCCAGGGCGAGTGCGTACCTTACCACCGCTGGGTTTCCGACTACATCGGCGTCATCGGCGGCCGTTGATAGAACCATGTGAGAGGGCTCTGCCCCTCACCCTAGCCCTCTCCCCGCCCGCGGGGAGAGGGGACATGCCCCTAGCCGTCGCAATAACGCGCGACAATTGTTGATCCGCAAGGCCAGAAAGATTCGGCCTTCTCCCCGCATGCGGGGAGAAGGTGCCGGCAGGCGGATGAGGGGCCATTCCAGCCATCCGGAGTACCTATGACCGCAGCCGTTGAATTCTCGAAGGTGTCGCGCCATTTCGGCGCCGTCAAAGCCGTCGACGCCGTCGACCTCAAGATCGCCCCGGGCGAGTTTTTCGCCATGCTCGGGCCGTCCGGGTCAGGCAAGACGACCTGCCTACGGCTGATCGCCGGCTTCGAACAGCCGACCTCCGGTCATCTCGAGATCTTCGGCGAGACCGCCGAAGGCGTTCCGCCCTACCGCCGCAACGTCAACACGGTGTTCCAGGACTATGCGCTCTTCCCGCACCTGAACATCCTCGACAATGTCGCCTATGGCCTGATGGTCAAGGGTGTCGACAAGAGCGAGCGGCTGCAGCTCGCCGAACAGGCCCTCGAACTGGTCAAGCTGCCCGGTTACGGCGCCCGCAAGCCAGGCCAGCTCTCCGGCGGCCAGCGCCAGCGCGTGGCGCTCGCCCGCGCGCTCGTCAACAAACCGAAGGTGCTTTTGCTCGACGAACCGCTCGGCGCGCTCGACCTCAAGCTGCGCGAGCAGATGCAGGAAGAACTGAAGACCCTGCAGCGGTCGCTCGGAATCACTTTCATCTTCGTCACCCACGACCAGGGCGAGGCCCTGTCGATGGCCGACCGCGTCGCCGTCTTCAACGACGGCAAGATCGTCCAGGCTGGCACGCCGGAGGAAATCTACAACCGGCCGAAGACCCGCTTCGTCGCCGATTTCGTCGGCTCCTCCAACGTCGTCGCTCCGGCAGACATGAAGAAACTCGGCGGCGAGGCGAAGTGGGCGAGCCTGCGTCCCGAAGCCATCCGCCTCGTCTCCGAAGGCGGCATTCCCGCAACCGTTCGCTCGAAGAGCTTCCTCGGCGCGGCGACCCGCCTTCATGTCGCGGCCGGCAATATCGGTCTCTCCGTCATGGTCCCGGCCGGCCAGCCCGTCCCGGCCGTCGGCGACGCCGTCCACCTGCTCTGGCAGCCGGGCGACCTTCACTACATGGACGACGCCGCATGAGCACCGTCGTCACCACGTCGATCCTTCCCGCCCGCGGCGGCCTTCTCGGCCGCGTGTCGGACCTGTTCTGGCGGCGCCCGAGCCTGCTGCTCGTCCTGATGCTGATCCCACCACTGCTCTGGCTCGGCATCATCTACATCGGTTCGCTGATCGCATTGCTGCTGCAGAGCTTCTTTTCGATCGACGAATTCTCCGGGATGGTCAGTTACGAGTTCACGCTCGCCACCTATGGCCAGCTGCTCAACCCGGCCAATTTCGACATCATCCTGCGCACGCTTCTGATGTCGATCGCGGTGACGCTCGCCTCGGCGGTGCTCGCCTTCCCGATCGCCTACTATGCTGCGCGCTACGCGACCGGCAAATGGAAGGCCTTCTTCTATCTCGGCGTCATGCTGCCGCTGTGGTCGAGCTATCTCGTCAAGGTCTATGCCTGGAAACTGATCCTCGCCAAGGAAGGCATCCTGACCTGGGTCTTCGAAAAACTGCACCTGACCTGGCTGCTCGACACCATTCTGGCGACCCCGGTGATCGGCGGAAACTCGCTGTCCATCAGCTATATCGGCACCTTCCTGGTCTTCGTCTATGTCTGGCTGCCCTACATGATCCTGCCGACCCAGGCGGCCCTCGAGCGCGTGCCGGGAAACCTCATCGAAGCCTCCGCCGATCTCGGCGCTCGCCCCGGCCAGACCTTCCGCAACGTGCTGCTGCCGCTGGCGCTGCCGGGCATCATCGCCGGTTCGATCTTCACCTTCTCGCTGACCCTCGGCGACTACATCATTCCGCAGATCGTCGGCTCCTCGCGCCTCTTCATCGGCCAGGCCGTCTATGCCCAGCAGGGAACCGCCGGCAACGTGCCGCTCGCCGCCGCCTTCTCGATCGTCCCGATCGTCATCATGGGCATCTATCTCTGGATCGCCAAACGCATGGGGGCCTTCGATGCGCTCTGACCGCTCCACCGGCGCCACCTGGCCGCTCAAGATCGCAGCCGCAGGCGGGCTCCTTTTCCTCCACCTGCCGATCCTGCTGATCTTCGTCTACGCCTTCACGACGGAGGAGAAGAGCTTCCAGTGGCCGCCTCCGGGCTTCACCACGAAGTGGTTCGCCGTCGCCTGGAACCGTCCCGACGTCTGGGACGCACTGGTGCTGTCGACCAAGGTCGCAGCGATCGCCACGATGGTCGCGCTCGTCCTCGGCACACTCGCCGCCGCCGCGGTCGCTCGCACCAAGTTCTTCGGCCGGGAGGCGATCTCGCTGCTCGTCATCCTGCCGATCGCCCTTCCCGGCATCATCACCGGTATCGCGCTGCGCTCCGCCTTCTCGCTCGCCGAGATCCCCTATTCCATGTGGACGATCATCCTCGGCCACGGCACTTTCTGTGTGGTCGTCGTCTACAACAACGCGGTCGCCCGTTTCCGCCGGACCTCCGGTTCGCTGATCGAGGCCTCGATGGACCTCGGCGCCGACGGCTTCCAGACCTTCCGCTACGTGGTGCTGCCGAACATTGCGACGGCACTGCTCGCCGGCGGCATGCTCGCGTTTGCGCTGTCCTTCGACGAGGTCATCGTCACCACCTTCACCGGCGGCCAGCAGGCAACCCTGCCGATCTGGATGCTCGAGGAGCTGATCCGCCCGCGCCAGCGCCCGGTCACCAACGTGGTCGCCATGCTAGTGGTGATGGTCACCTTCCTGCCGATCCTCGGCGCCTATTACCTGACCCGCGATACCGACACCGTCGCGGGCAGCGGAAAATGAACCCCGTCCGGACCGCGGCGATGATCCGCAGGCGGTCCGCACCTGAAAGACAAAACTGAGGGAGAACGACATGGACACGCAAATGCTGATCGGCTCGACGTTCGAGGCCGGCACGGAGACGGAAGAGAAGATCCTCAACCCGAAGACCGGGGAAGCGATCCTCGATCTGCCCGAAGCCTCCCTCGCCCAGGTGGATGCCGCCGTCGACGCCGCCGAAAAGGCCTTCGACAGCTGGTCCGCCACGACACCGGGTCAGCGCTCGGCCTACCTGCTCGCCATCGCCGACGCGATCGAGAAGGATGCCGACGGTTTCGCGGCACTGGAGAGCCTGAACTGCGGCAAGCCGATCAACGCGGTGAAGAACGACGAGATCCCGGCGATCGTCGACTGCTGGCGCTTCTTCGCCGGCGCCGTCCGTTCGCTGCATGCACCGGTGGCCGGCGAGTACCTCCCGGGCTTCACCTCGATGATCCGCCGCGATCCGGTCGGCATCATCGGTTCGATCGCGCCGTGGAACTACCCGTTGATGATGATGGCCTGGAAACTGGCTCCGGCGATTGCCGGCGGCAACACGGTCGTCTTCAAGCCCTCGGAACAGACCCCGCTCACCGCCCTGAAGCTCGCCAAGCTGCTTGCCGACATCCTGCCGGAAGGCGTGGTCAACGTCGTGCTCGGCCGCGGCGAGAGCGTCGGCAACGCGCTGATCAACCACCCGAAGATCGGCATGGTGTCGATCACCGGCGACATCGCCACCGGCAAGAAGGTTCTCGCCGCCGCATCCAAGACGGTGAAGCGCACCCATCTCGAGCTCGGCGGCAAGGCCCCGGTTATCATCTATGACGACGCCGACGTCGATGCCGTCGTCTCCGCGATCCGCACCTTCGGCTACTACAATGCCGGCCAGGACTGCACCGCCGCCTGCCGCATCTATGCCTCCGACAAGGTCTATGACAACTTCGTCGCCGATCTCGCCTCCGCCGTCTCGACGCTGAAGTTCAACCAGGCCGACGACACCGAGAACGAGA
Source organism: Rhizobium terricola (assembly GCF_012927355.1). Lineage (GTDB taxonomy): Bacteria > Pseudomonadota > Alphaproteobacteria > Rhizobiales > Rhizobiaceae > Allorhizobium > Allorhizobium terricola. The sequence goes on along the minus strand of NZ_JABBGK010000006.1, from coordinate 205,941 downwards.
TCGGCCCGCTGATCTCGAAGCGCCAGCGCGACCGCGTCGAAAGCTTCGTTGCCCGCGCCTCGGAACACAAGCACATGGAAGTCGTGGCCGGCGGCAAGGTCTCCGGCGACAAGGGCTTCTTCTACGCTCCGACCGTCATCGCCGGCGCCCGGCAGGACGACGAGATCGTCCGCCGCGAGGTCTTCGGTCCCGTCGTCTCGGTCACCCGCTTCTCCGACACGGACGACGCCATCGGTTGGGCCAACGACAGCGACTACGGCCTCGCCTCGTCCGTCTGGACCAAGGACATTTCCCGCGCCATGAAGACAGCCGCCCGGCTTCGCTACGGCTGCAGCTGGATCAACACTCACTTCATGCTGTGCAACGAAATGCCCCATGGCGGCCTGAAGCAGTCCGGCTATGGCAAGGACATGTCGGTCTACGCGCTGGAGGACTACACCGCCGTGCGCCACGTCATGATTGCGCACTGACACCAACGATCGGTGGTGCGGCCTTGACCGCGCCGCCGATCCCCATGTTTCAGCCCGCCCGCTTGAAAAAGCCGATATTCGCCTTCAGCGCCCCGGCCGCGCTGGCAACCGAAGCGCCGACGTGCTCGTAGCGCCCCAAAAGACGGCTCGCCGCCCGGTCCAGAGCAATGGCGGCCTTCAGCGGTTCCGATCCGATCTTCTTCAGCCGTTGCAATGCTGCCCTGGTGGCCCGCTCCTCGCAGTCGGATAGCGAACCATCGCGCACGAGATCCTGTAGCGACAGGATCGAGTATCCGATCGACAAGATGGCAAGCCCGCCATCCGTGACGTCGCGATGCGTACCGCCGCTCCGTTCGGCGAAGCGGATCAGGCGGAACAGACGGTGATAGAGGCGCGCACGCCATGTGAGGCGATGCTGCGAGGCGTCCTCGGCCCGCGCCATGTCCTGCAGTTCGTGAACCATCATGAAGATCAGCGTTTCGAGACGCGCACCCGCATTGAGGGGAAAGATCACCCTGTAGGCGAGGATCGCCACCAGGGGCGCCGTGACCACGGCCACGATGCTCGAAAGCATGGTCGGAAGATCCCCCGGCAGGGGGAACTCCGGATGGAGAAGCAGCAGCGACACCATCGCATAGTCGAACGCGGAGGCAAGCGTGCGCCGATGCGAGAAGAACAGCGCACCGACGAGAATGAACGGCATGGTGAGTAGTACCACCTGCAACTCGCTGGCCGCGAGCGGCCAGGCGAGGAAGCGGCAGGCAAGCGCGCCCGCCCCACCGAAGACCTGCCCGAGCAGGACGAAACGCATCGTCTGGGCCGGGTTGTCGAAGGTCGAGAAGATCGTCGTCATGATCGACAGGCCGAGCAGCAGGAAGGGTGCCGCCGCCCATCCCGTGACGACCCAGAACAGGCCGACCGCGAGCATGCAAAGCATCGCACGGATCGACGCCTGCCGCGCGCCGACCCAGTCCCGGTGCAGCACGACCGGATGGCTGCCTTGCCTGCCGGGGGCGTTCGTTACGACGGCCTGCCCAAGTGCTATGCGATGCGCGCGGATCGCCTGGCTGAGCGATTGCAGCGCTTCGCCGAGGTCGCCTTGCAGGCCTGCCCGATCGGCCGCCCGGTCGATCAGCGCCAGCGGTCCGTCCGAACCGTTGCCGCCTTCGAAGCCGACCGCCGCCTCGTCCAGCAGATCGGCCACCGCATCGCTCTGCCCATGACTACCGCGGCGGCCCGCGAGCAGCAACGAAATCTGCACGGAAAGCACCGTGCGCATGGCACGAACCGCCTGTCGCGAGCGAAATGAGCCGGCGCCGTGTGGGTCGAGCATTTCGTCGATGGCCGCCATCTCGGCCAGAAGGCTGCGCTGCTCGTCGTCGAGCGCGGTCGCACTGCCGTTCCTCAGCGACGCGGCGAGATCGCGCAGCAGACGGGCCGTCACCCGGCGCATCCGGCCGGTCATTTCCTGCTCGGCGGCGGACGGCGTCAGGATCCAGCCGATCACCAGCGCCGTCAGGACGCCCACCATGATGGTAGCGGCCCGGTCCGCGCCGAGCGCCAGCACATGGTCAGGATGGGCGGTATCGAGCAGCGCCACCATCGATGCCGAATAGCCTGACAGCATGGCTCCATAGGAGACATAGCCGCGGAGCAGGTTGCCGGCGGCAACGCAAATCCCGATCCAGATCGAAAGGCCGATCACCAGCGGTCGCGGATCAGCACCGGAAACGGCGACCAGCGCCACCCCCGCCACCACGCCGACAAGCGTGCCGAAGATGCGGAAAAAGCTCTTTTCCAGAAGCTGTCCCCGCGTTGGCTGCGCCGCCGCCCACACCGTCATCGCCGACCATTGCGGATGTTCGAGACCGATCGACCATGCGACGAGGAGGGCAAGACACGCAGCAATCGCCGTGCGCAGCGCGAAGTTCAGCCGCGGCAGGTCGAAACCGATTGCTGCCATTTTTTCCGCCATGGGCAAGGTTCAATGCTCCTCGGTTTCGGAAAGGGCCCGGATGCGGGCTTCGATCTTTTCGAACGCGCCGAGCAGCACGGTGATCTCCGCGTCGTCGAGGTTCTGCAGCATCTCGTCCTCACGCGGTATCACGCGTGCCATGATCTCGTTGACGCGCTCGGTGCCGGCCGGCGTCAGGTAGAGACGCTTCGTCCGGCGGTCTTCCGCCCCCGTGCGACGCTCGACCAGTCCCTGCCCCTCGAGGATGTCGAGGAGCCTGACGAGGCTCGAGCCGTCGAGGCCGATCCGCGCCGCCAGCTCTTTCTGCGTCAGGCCGTCGCCGATACGGTCGAGATGAAAAAGCGGCGACCACGTCGCATCGCTCAACCCGACGGCAGCCACCGCCTCGTCCACATGCTGGCGCCAGCGCCGCGACAATCCCACGAGCCGAAACCCGAATTCCCTGCGTGATGTCTTCGTCATGAAATTCGTTTGCATCACAATCATTTTGATATCAAGCAAATTCGCTCGACAAAAATTTGCGACCGCATCGCGATGCAAGGCTGGCGTTTACCTTGGTCGTGGAAAATGCGGCAACGAAAGCGTCGCTGTACTATCGTCACACGCAGTCAACGGAGTTTCCGCATGCACCGCGCCCTGTCCAACCTGGTCGCCCCAGCCGTTCTGGCCACGGCCCTCTACCTGCTGCCGCAGGCGCTGTTCGCGCAGGAACCGCAGGTCATCCCCGCGCCCGGCGTCGGCGGTGTCGCACCGATGGATGGGTATCTGTGGCATGTGCGCGGCCTGCCGCCGGGCCAGCCGCTCCCGGTCTATTCCGGCGCCGGCCCCGCCTTCCGCGTCATCCTCATGCTCGAAGAGGGAACGCCGATCGAGCGATTGAACTGCAAGGAAAGCCGCGGCGGCTTCTGGTGCCGCGTCGCCACCGTCGGGCGGCCGCGCATTAGCGGCTGGGTCGACGGCCGCTTCCTCCTGGAGGAAGCAGGCTTCGCATCGCCTGAGGACCTTCGTCCGTCGACGGATCCGTTGATTGTCATCGACCCCTTCGAGCACCCGCCGCGGCCATAAGGCGTCTCTTCTGCCCAGCGGGGAGAAGGGGGCCCGCAGGGCCGGATGAGGGAGCGAAGCTCGCCAACCATAGTCGGAGAAGAGGTAGAGCGGCTCATAGTCTGTTCCGCCCCCTCATCGCCTCGCTATGCTCGGCACTTCTCCCCGAGGGGAGAAGAGAAAGAAATCACCCAGCGAGCGCCTTGGCGATCTGGCCGCGCAGCGTGCCGAGATCCTTGGCGAAGCCGCGGATGCCTTCGGCGAGCTTTTCGGTCGCCATCGCGTCTTCGTTCATCGCCCAGCGGAAGGCCTTCTCGTCGAGCGAGACACGCGGCTCGGCCTTGACGCTTTCCGGCGAAAGAAGACGCGGCAGCGTGCCGGTCGCGGCATCGAGTTCGTCGAGCAGCTGCGGGCTGATGGTCAGGCGATCGCAGCCGGCGAGCGCTTCGATTTCACCGGAATTGCGGAACGAGGCGCCCATGACGATCGTCTTGATGCCGTTTGACTTGTAGTAGTTGTAGATCGAGCGCACGGACAGCACACCCGGATCGGTCTCGGCGGTGTAGTTCTCGCCGGTCGACTTCTTGTACCAGTCGAGGATACGTCCGACGAAGGGCGAGATCAGGAAGACATTGGCTTCGGCGCAGGCGATCGCCTGGGCCTTGGAGAAGAGAAGCGTCAGGTTGCAGTCGATGCCTTCGCTCTGGAGCACTTCCGCCGCGCGGATGCCCTCCCAGGTCGAGGCGAGCTTGATCAGGATCCGGTCGCGTTCGATGCCGCGTTCCTTGTAGCCGGCGATGATCTGGTGGGCCTTTTCGATCGATGCCTTGGTGTCGAAGGAGAGGTCGGCATCGACCTCTGTCGACACCCGACCCGGAACGAGCGCGGCAAGCGCTGCCCCGACGGACACGGCCAGGCGATCGGCAACCGCGCCGACCACGGCATCGCTCGCCCCGCCCTTGGCCTTGCCCCAGGTGATCGCTTCCTTGAACGCATCGGCAAAGGCATCGGTGCCGAGCGCCTTCAAGACGATCGACGGATTGGTGGTGCAATCGACCGGCTTCAGGCGCGCAACGGCCTCGATGTCGCCGGTGTCGGCAACGACGGTGGTCATGGAGCGAAGCTGTTCGAGTTTGGAGGTCATCGTCTTTGTCCCTGTGCTGGCCGGCAAGCCGGAAAAATCCACGCGACTATCACCAGCCGAAGATGGCAAAGTCAAGGACGGGCACCCCAGGATTTCAATCGATTTATGCACAGGTTCGACGCGATCAGCCGCCGAGTTTTCCCGCCTCCCAGCCGAGCATCGCACGTTTGCGGGTGAGCCCCCAGTGATAGCCCGTCAACGCCCCGCTCTTGCCGAGCGCCCGATGGCACGGCACCACGAAGGAGATCGGGTTGCGACCGACGGCGGCACCGACGGCACGGCTCGCGGTCGGCTGGCCGATCCTGGCCGCGATGTCGGAATAGGTGACGGCCTTGCCGAGAGGGATTTCAAGCAGGCTCTCCCACACCCGGACCTGGAAGTCGGTGCCGATCAAGACGACTTTCAGCGGCTGGTCGCCGCACCATTTTGCCGGATCGAAGACGCGTGCGGCATAAGGGGCCGTCGCGGCCTGGTCGGCGACGAAATTCGCCGCCGGCCAGCGCTCGGCCATGTCGTCGAAACAGGCTGCCTCGCCGCCTGGATCGGCAAAGGCAAGGCCCGCCAGCCCGCGATCGGTGGCCATCACCAGCGCCAGACCGAAGGGCGACGGAAAGAAGCCGTAGCGGATGGTGAGCCCCGCCCCCTTCGCCTTCCACTCACCCGGCGACATCGCCTCGTGGGTGACGAAGAGATCATGCAGCCGACCGGGACCGGAAAGCCCGAGCTCGATCGAGGTTTCGAGGAGGGGCATGCCCTCCCGGCCGAGCAGCCGCTTGGCGTGGTCAAGCGTCACCGCCTGCAGGAAGGCCTTCGGCGATAGCCCCGCCCAGCGGGTAAACGTCTTCTGGAGCTGGCTCGGCGACTGCCCGAGCCGCACCGCCATCGTTTCCAGCGACGGCTGGCTCTGGTAGTCGAGCGTCAGCATTTCGATCACCCGGCGGACCGTCTCGTAGTCGGAGCCTTCGGGCGTCACGTCGCTGATGGCGGAAAGGTCGATCTGTTGCGCAAGGGTCATGGCTTTGGTCCTCATCTGTGACCCGACTTCACCACGCGAGCGGCCAGCGCGCCACCCGTTTCTTGCCATGCCTGGTGACGGTCGATGACCTTGAGTACACGATAGCCTCTCAGCCTGACCTTCTCCCCATGAATGGGGGTGAGGAATGGTCGGCTGAGCCGACGAAACGATCCGGTGGATCGTTTCGAATGACGAACGCCCTGAGCTTGAGCTAAGGGCCGGTCAAGGTGCCGCCCTTCGACTGGCTCAGGAGGCGGATGAGGGGCTGATCACCGACCTCTCAAAGAACACCCAAGTCAGATCCGCCGCTTCACCGTCGCCAGCGCCCCCTTGAAGGCGCGCGCGAAACTCTCCCGGTCGTCGGGATTGAGGAAGGACCCGACATCGGTGCGCTTCCCCTGCCCTGCCACCTGCATCGAGACGATGCCGATCTCGTCGTGGCGCTTGACGAAGAAGCGCGCCCAAAACGGGTTGAAACGATGCTCGGTCATCCGCCCCGAGGGCGTGAACTTGCGGATCGAAAGATTGGTGCGGGAGACGATGACTTCCTCGCGAGCGCGCGCCGCCCGGTAGTTCAGCCAGAAAGCGCCGTAGAGCAGGAGGAAATCGAGGCCGAAGAACAGGCCGATCGGCCAGGCGCCGGTCGCCATGAAGAAGGCGGCATGCACGGCGCAGACGGCACCGGTGATCATCAGCAGGATGCGAAAGCCCTTGCGGCCCAACGAGCGATAGGGCACGAGCTCCGCCGCGAATATCGGCTGTTCTGCGATGGTGTCCACATTGCCTTCCGTCATTGTGCCCGACTATAGATTGTCCATGACCGACCCGATCAAGAAATCCAGCACCCAAACCTTGAAAAAGTCAAATCCCGTGAAGGCAGTTCGCAAGCCCGCGACCCGCTCGCTCTACTCGAAGGCCGAGCTCGAGGAGATTTTTCGCCGCTTCTCGATCCAAAGGCCCGAGCCGAAGGGCGAGCTCGAACACGTCAATCCCTTCACTCTCGTCGTCGCCGTGGCGCTCTCGGCGCAGGCGACCGATGCGGGCGTCAACAAGGCGACGCGCGCCCTGTTCAAGGTCGCCGACACGCCGGAGAAGATGCTGGCGCTCGGCGAGGAAAAGGTCCGCGACTACATCAAGACGATCGGCCTCTACCGCAACAAGGCGAAGAACGTGATCGCGCTTTCCCAGCGGCTCGTCGACGTTTACGGCGGTGAGGTGCCGAAGACGCGCGAAGAGCTGGTGACCCTGCCCGGCGTCGGCCGCAAGACCGCCAACGTGGTGATGTCCATGGCCTTCGGCATCCCGACGATCGCGGTCGACACCCATATCTTCCGCATCGCCAACCGGCTTCGCCTCGCCCCCGGCAAGACCCCGGACGAGGTCGAGGATAGGCTGTTGCGGATCATTCCGAAGCATTGGCTCTACCACGCCCATCACTGGCTGATCCTGCACGGGCGTTACTGTTGCAAGGCGCGCAAGCCCGAATGCGAGCGCTGCGTCATCGCCGACATCTGCAAGTCGCTGGAAAAGACCTGCGACATCCCCGCCCCGCTGGTCGAGCTTCCGCCGCAGGTCTTCGGAGAGACCGCCTAGAGCAATTCCAGCAAAACTGTGAAACGGCTTTGCGTCCGGAATTGCGTCAAAACAAAGAGATAGTGCATTTAAGGCGACTCCGTTGTCGCCTAAAATGCTCTAGACCGCCAGCGGATCGCGCTGCGTCAGCTTCTTGTGCAGGTGAACCATCATGCTGGCGGCAAACAGCGGCGTCAGCAGGTTGAGGATCGGGATCGCCAGGAAGCCGGCGATCACCAGCCCGCCGACGAACACCGTGCCGGAATGGCGCGAGCGGAACAGCCGCGCGTCCTGCGGTGAACGGAAGCGCATCGCGGCAAACTCGAAGAATTCACGCCCGAGCAGATAACCGTTGACCAGGAAGAAGGCGACGATGTTGACGCCCGGCACCAGAAGCAGCATCAGCGCCACGATATTGCCGGCGATCACGATGCCGAAGAACTTGAGCGAGGCAAGGATCGCCTCGCCGATCGGCATGGCAATTCCCGGCTGGTCCGTCGGATAGTCGCGCTTCTCGATAACCTCGGCGACGTCGTCGAGGAAAAGGCCGGCGATGATCGCCGTCACGGAGGACAACAGGAGGGCGAGGGCCAGCGCAAGACCGATGCTGGCAAACAGCCCGAAGACCAAGGTCAGCCAGCCGGCCCAGGCCGGCGTTCCGGGGAGCAGGCCTTCGACCCACGGCATCGCATAGGTCATGAAGGCCTCGCGCAGCCCGAGCCACAGGCCGGCCAGCACCAGAAGCGTCAGTCCGATCACCTTCCAGAACACGGAGCGTGTTTCGGGTGCGAAGAGATTGCGTAGCGCAAGGCCTGCCGCGTCGAGGATCATCCGGGTCTCCTTGAATGGCCGTTTCAGGTGGCCGGATCGCATGTAGGGTGCCGACGACGGGCGGACAAGATCGCGACCTTGTCCGCCTGGCCTACCTTAGCCGATGCGGTAGAGACCGGGGCGCCGGTCGACGAGATACGGATTCTGGCGGCGGCAGTCGTCATAGGCCGTCCGGTCGAGCTCGGCGACCAGCAACGTCTCGCGGGTGCCCGCCCGGGCGAGCTCGTCGCCGTCCGGACCGACGATGACCGACCGTCCTGCATAGGCGAAACTTCCCTCCTCGCCGCACAGGTCGGCATAGACCAGGAAGACGCCGTTCTCGAAGGCGCGGGTCGGCACCACCATGTCGGCGACCCGCCGGCTGATCTCGCCGCGCGGAAGCGCGGTCGGCACCAGCACCAGTTCCGCACCCGCGAGCGCCAGCGTGCGCACATATTCCGGGAACTCGACGTCGTAGCAGATCAGCATGCCGGTCCGGATGCCGAACAGATCGAAGACATGCGGCACCTCGGCACCGGGCGTGAACGAGGCGCGTTCGCCATCCCCGTAGAGATGCCCCTTGCGGTAGAATTCGCAGCTTCCGTCCGGCCGGACCAGGACGGAGGAATTGTAGACAGTCGTGCCGTCCCGCTCGGGAAACCCAGCACAGACCGCGAGATCGAATTCGGCAGCGATGTCGCAGAGCGCAGCAATGACCTCGCCGTCACGCCCTTCGGCGATCTCGGCGAACCCGTCCGGCGTCAGCCCATAGCCGCTGAGCGCGAGCTCCGGCGCGACCAGCAGTTCAGCCCCCATGTCGGATGCCGCTTCCGCCGCCTGGGCGATCTTGGCGAGATTGGCGGCCGCATCACCCGAAACGGGCTGCATCTGGTAGAGCGAAATCAGCATGGCATGTCCTGCGCGTGAGATGGGATGGGCGGACGATAGGACGGCGGGGCGGACTTTGCAAAGTGCTTCACCGGCCGCAAACAGCTTTCCCGAGTCAGATGATCGTCGCGGTCAAAAGGAGAATGAAGCCCTTGATCAGCGCGACGAGCACCCCGGCCACCACTGTCACCGAAAGGGCGAACATGAACGTGCCGAGCAGCACGCAGAACCCGTCGCGCTCCAGGATGCCGAAGGAGAACAGGCAGATCGCGATCGCCGGCAGGATATTGCCGAGCGGAATGGGCAGGATCAGGATGATCGACAGGATGAGGCAGAGCAGACCCGTCAGATATTCGACAGGCGGATAGACGAGAAAGGAAAGCCGCGGCCTCAGCATGCGCTCGCCGCGCGCCAGCCACGGCGAGATGCGGATGACGATCGAGGCGAAGTCGGCGCGCGTCATCGACCGGTTGGCGATGATCTTCGGCAGCCAGGGTGACTGGCCGAGCATCAGTTGCGCCGACAGGAATACGAGTGGCGCACCGGTCAGCGCCGAGGTGCCGGGCGGCGTCGGGACGATGTTGGGAAGCGCGAAGATCAGGATCAGCGCCCCGAAGGCGCGATCGCCCATGGCCCGGAAGATGTCGGCGACGGAGACGCGATCGAGGCTTTCGTCACCGGCGATGCTGGTCAGGATTTCGGAAAGCCGGCCGCCAAGTCTGCGCGCACGTCCCTCCCTCGGACCGTTCTCGCGCTCTCCATCGATGGGCTCCATGCAATCTCCCCGGCACTCTCTCGTCTGTCTGTTCCCGGTCATAAAGACAGACAATGACCGATGTTTGATGAACACCGTTCGAAAGGCCCTGCCGGCCGAATTGAAAGCCGGTCTGGAAGGATGCGAGGTACCCGGCGGTTCACACCTGCACGAGATGCCCGGCGGAAACCTCGCGATACTGCCGCTGCGGCGGCTGGTAGCCGACCGGTCTTACCGGGCTCTTGATCTCGTCGGTCGAAATGTTGCGCCGGATGCTGCGCCGCGCCGGGTCGGGCACGGGCACCGCCGCCATCAGTTTCTTCGTATAGGGATGCTGCGGATTGTCGAACACCGCCTGCCGCGGACCGATCTCGACGATCTCGCCGAGATACATGACGGCGACCCGGTGGCTGACCCGCTCGACGACGGCCATGTCGTGGCTGATGAACAGATAGGCGAGATTGAAGCTCTGCTGCAGGTCGAGGAGCAGGTTGCAGACCTGCGCCTTGATCGACACGTCGAGCGCCGACACCGCCTCGTCGGCGACGATCACCTTCGGATCCAGCATCAGAGAGCGGGCAATCGCGATGCGCTGACGCTGGCCGCCGGAAAACTCGTGCGGATAGCGTCGCATCATGTCCGCCTTGAGCCCGACCCGCTCGAGCAGGTCGGCGGCCTTGTCGCGCGCCTCGGCCTTGCTGCCGAGCCCGTGCTCGACGAAGGGCTCCATCACCGCCGACCCGACGCTCATGCGCGGGTCGAGGCTGGCGAAGGGATCCTGGAACACCATCTGGATGCTGCGGCGCATGTTGCGCAGCGACCGCCGGTCGAGCCGCACCACGTCGTAACCGTCGAGAGCGATGGCGCCCGCCGTCGGTTCGACGAGCCGCGTGATCGATCGCCCTGTGGTCGACTTGCCGCAGCCGGATTCGCCGACGAGAGACAGGGTCTCGCCTTCCCTGAGATCGAAGGACACGTTCTCGACGGCATGGACCGCGCCGCTCTTGCGCCCGAACAGACCGGAATGAATGTCGAAACGCGTCGTGAGGTTCTTGACCTCGAGCACCGGCCGCTTGGTGCGATCCACCCCTCCGGCCTCCGTTTCCGGAACCTTCGTCTCGCCTGTCGCGATATCGATCACCGGAAAGCGCATCGGCCTCTCGCGCCCGCCCATCGATCCGAGCCGTGGCACGGCCGACAGAAGCGCCCGCGTATAGGGATGCTTGCCGCGATTGAAGATGTCGTCCGTCGTGCCGGTCTCCACCGCCTCGCCGCGGAACATCACGATCGTCCGGTCGGACACTTCCGCCACCACGCCCATGTCGTGGGTGATGAAGAGGACGGCCATGCCCTCCTCTTCCTGAAGCACCTTGATGAGGTCGAGGATCTGGCCCTGGATCGTCACGTCGAGCGCGGTGGTCGGCTCGTCGGCGATTAGGAGCTTCGGCCGGCTCGCCAGCGCCATGGCGATCATCACGCGCTGGCGCATGCCGCCGGAAAACTGGTGCGGATAATCGCCGAACCGGCCCTTGGCATTCGGAATGCGCACCTTGTCGAGCAGGCGCAGCACCTCGGCATTGGCTTCAGCGGTCGAAACGTCGCGATGGCAGGTGATCGCCTCGGCGATCTGCTTGCCGATCGGGAAGATCGGATTGAGCGAGGTCATCGGCTCCTGGAAGATCATCGCGATGTCGTTGCCACGGACCTTGCGCATATCTTCCTGGCCGAGGGTCAGGAGTTCGCGCCCGTTGAGCTTGACGCTTCCCTCGATGCGGCTCGCATTGGCCGGCAGGAGCCGCATGATCGACAGCGACGTGACGCTCTTGCCCGAACCGGATTCGCCGACGATCGCCACCGTTTCCTTTGGCGCTATGTCGAAGCTGACGTCCTTGACCACGGAACGCCATTCGCCTCCGACGCGGAACGACGTCGTCAGATCCCTGACCGAGAGGACGGGACCGTTGCCCGAAGCTGCATTGCCGTTGACTGAAACTTCCACCATCCGACGAACCCTTTCAAACCTGCAGTTTCCAACAAGCACGTCCGGTGGCCGGAGATCACGCCGCCAGCGCGGTCTCGGCCAGCGTCACCCAGTAGCTGATGCCGTAGGGGATCGCCTCGTCGTTGAAGTCGTAGTCGGAGTGGTGGAGATTGGCGCTGTTGCCATTGCCGATGAACACGAAGCTGCCGGGCCTCGCTTCCAGCATGTAGGAAAAGTCCTCGGCGCCCATCATCGGCGCAATCTCGTTGTCGACCGCCTTGTCGCCGGAAATGCGCCGCATGACGTCGATGGCGAATTCCGTCTCGTCGGCATGATTGAACGTGACGGGATAGCCGCGCCGATAGTGCACGTCGACCCGCCCGCCGAAGCTCGCAGCAATACCGTTCGCCACCTCGGAAAGGCGTCGCTCGGCATAGTCGCGCGTCTCCGGAAGCAGCGTTCTGACCGTACCCGTGAGCTTGACCGTATTGGCAATCACATTCGAGGCCTCGCCGCCATGCACGGTCGCGACCGTGACGACGACCGACTTCAGCGGATCGACTTCGCGCGAAGCAATCGCCTGCAGCGCGATCACGATGTGGGAGGACATCAGCACTGGATCGATCGTCTTGTGCGGCTGGGCAGCATGTCCGCCCCGGCCGTGCACGATGATCTCGAATTCGTCGGCCGCCGCCATGACCGAGCCCTTGCGGGTGGCGAAATTGCCGATCGGGATGCCCGGATGATTGTGCATGCCGTAGACCTGGGAAATCCCGAAGGTTTCCATCATCCCGTCCTCGACCATTTCGCGACCGCCGCCACCGCCCTCTTCCGCCGGCTGGAAGATCACCGCGACCGAACCATGGAAATTGCGGGTTTCCGCCAGGTACTTCGCCGCGCCGAGCAGCATCGCCGTATGCCCATCATGGCCGCAGGCATGCATCTTGCCGGGGGTCTTAGAGGTCCATTCCTTACCGCTCGTCTCGTAGATCGGCAGCGCGTCCATGTCGGCGCGGAATCCGATCACCGGTCCCTCGCCGCGCATGCCCTTGATGACGGCGACGACGCCGGTTCGCCCGACGCCGGTCTTGACGACGTCACAACCGAAGGATGTCAGTTTTTCCGCGACGAATTCGGCCGTCTCGTAGACGTCGAACAGCAGTTCCGGGTTCTCGTGAAGATGGCGTCGCCAGTCCGCGACTTCGCCCTGCAACTCGCTTGCTCGATTGAGAACAGGCATGCGTCGATCCCTCGTTTATTGTTGTCGTTCGCATTCTTGTGGCGCCATACTGCGCTGCCTCAAAGCGCTTTTGCAAGCTGCAATTTTCCGCCTTGAACGCAAAATAGGCCTATGCTTAGATGGCTCAAATTTTGATCAGGCCCGCATTTCGAGGATCTCTTTTTCCAACGGGCAACCACACCGAGCGGAGGCCGAAGAATCAAAATTACGAAACAGGGTCAGTGAGATAACTTTGGACTGACCTTGATTGCCGGGAGAGCGGGAACTCTCCACGGAACGCAATGACGCTCACAACTCCAATCATAATAACAGGGGAACGACGACATGCAGAAATTCCGTATTCTATTGGCAGCTTCCGCCGCGGCATTGGCCATCCAGGCTGCCCCGGCGCTCGCCGAGCGCGGCTCGGACGGCGAACTCAAGATCCTGTTCTGGCAAGCCGTCTCCACCATGAACCCCTACCTCTCGGGCGGCACGAAGGAAGTCTATTCGGCCTCGATGGTCCTCGAGCCTCTCGCTCGCTATGACGAAACCGGTACGCTCGTGCCGATGCTGGCTGCCGAAATCCCGACCGTCGAGAACGGCGGCGTCGCAGCCGACCTCAAGAGCATCACGTGGAAGTTGAAACCCGACCTCAAGTGGTCGGACGGTTCGCCGGTAACCGCCGACGACGCGATCTTCACATGGAAATATTGCACGGCACCGGACGGCGGCTGCGCCCAGTCGGCCTATTACGAAGGCGTGACCAATGTCGAGGCCGTCGACCCGTCGACCATCAAGGTCTCGTTCGCCGAAGCCAAGCCTTACCCCTACAGCGCCTTCGTCGGCGCGCAGTCACCGATCATCCAGGCCGCCCAGTTCAAGGATTGCCTCGGTCCGAAGGCGCCGGAATGCACGGCCGCCAACTTCGGCCCGATCGGCACCGGGCCCTTCGTCGTCAAGGAATTCAAGGCCAACGACGTCATCACCTTCGAGGCCAACAAGAACTACCGCGATCCGGCCAAGCCCGCTTTCGCCACTGCAACGCTCAAGGGCGGCGGTGACGCGGCCTCCGCCGCGCGCGCCGTGCTCGAGACCGGCGAATTCGACTATGCCTGGAACATGCAGGTCGAGCCGGAAATCCTCGCCACCATGGTCGCCGCCGGCAAGGGCAAGCTCGTCACGGCCTTCGGCACGCAGGTCGAGCGTATCGACGTCAACGCCTTCGCCGTCGATCCCTCGCTCGGCGACAAGCGCTCGACGAAGGAAGCTGGTCCGCACCCGGCCCTCAAGGACATTGCCGTCCGCAAGGCCCTGTCGCTCGCCATCGACCGCGACATCATCGACGAGACCGGCTACGGCGAAGCAGGCCAGCCGACCTGCAACATCCTGCCTGCTCCGGATATCTACAAGTCGACCGATGTCGACTGGTGCCTGAAGCAGGATCTCGACGCCGCCAACAAGCTGCTCGACGATGCCGGCTGGGCCAAGGGTTCCGACGGCATCCGCGCCAAGGACGGGGTGCGTCTCTCCTTCCTCTACCAGAGCTCGACCAACTCGGTCCGCCAGGCAACCCAGGCGCTTGTGAAGGACATGTGGTCGCAGATCGGCGTCGAGGTCGAACTGCGCAACATCGCGGCCTCCGTCTTCTTCGGCGGCGACCCGGCGTCGCCCGATACCTTCCAGAAGTTCTATGCCGACGTGCAGATGTACACCAACAACTTCGACGGCACGGACCCGGAGAAGTACATGGCCGGCTGGATGTGCGACAAGATCCCGAGCCCGGCCAATGGCTGGCAGGGTGAAAACATCGTCCGCTACTGCAACGAGGACTACGACAAGCTCGTCGTCGAGCTCGGCAAGACCTCCAAGCTCGAAGAGCGTGCGGTCATCGCCAAGAAGCTCAACGACATGCTGACCAACGACGTGGCGCAGATACCGCTTATCCACCGCGGCAGCGTCTCGTCCCATTCGGTAACGCTCGAAGGCGTCAAGATGAACGCCTGGGACAGCGAGCTCTGGAACGTCGCCGACTGGTCGCGCAAGAAGTAAGTGCCCCTTCGCCGGGCCGGTTCGTTCCGGCCCGGCGATCGCATTTCCTTCGTGACAGTCTGGAGACCATCCGATGTTCACCTTTACCTTGCGGCGCCTGCTGTTCGCGGTGCCGACTCTGCTGGTCATCAGCTTCATAATCTTCGCTTTGCTCGACCTCGCCCCCAGCGACCCGCTGAGCGACCTGCCGCTGACCATTCCTCCCGAGGTGCGCGCGCAGATCCGCGAAGCCATGGGCCTCGATCAGCCCTTCTTCGTCCGCTATCTCCGCTGGCTGCAGCAGTTCTTCGTCAACGAACCGCTCAACATCTTCGAACAGATCACCGGCATCACGGTGGGGACCGGCGAGCGCATGCGCGTTCTGTCCTGGGCGACCCGAAGCCCGGTGGTCGACCTGATCGTCCAGCGTCTTCCCCAGACGCTATGGGTCGTCGGGCTGTCCTATCTGTTCGGCGTGCTGCTGGCGATCCCGATCGGCGTCGTCTCGGCTTATCGCCAGTATTCGGTCTTCGACCAAATCGGCACTTTCGTCTCGATGGTCGGTTATTCCGTCCCGACCTTCTTCACCGGCGTCCTGCTGATCGTGATCTTTTCCTCCTGGCTTCAGTGGTTCCCGTCGATCTACGACACCAACCTCGTGGTCAACGACTGGGGAAGCTTCATCCTGCAGGTGAAACAGATGTTCCTGCCGGTGATGGTGCTGACGCTCTACAACACCTCACAGATCAGCCGCTTCGTCCGGGCCTCGATGCTTGACAACCTGCACCAGGACTATGTCCGCACGGCCCGCGCCAAGGGCGTGAAGGAAAAAGTCGTGCTGCTGGTCCACGTGCTGCGCAACAGTCTGATCCCGGTCGTCACCGTCATTGCGCTCGGTGTCCCGACGATCTTCTCCGGCGCCATCATCACGGAACAGATCTTCCGCGTGAACGGGCTTGGCCAATTGCTCATCACCGCGATCCAGGGCGCCGACATCCCCCTCGTCCAGACGCTCACCTTCATCTTTGCGGTGCTGATCGTCCTCTTCAACCTGATTGCCGACGTGCTCTACGGCATTCTCGACCCGAGGATTCGCTATGACTGATGCGATTGCCACCATCGAGACCAAAGCCGGCGGCTCGTTTGCCCGCGATTTGTGGAACCAGTTCCGCGCCCATCCGGGTGGCGTTGCCGGCCTGATCGTCTTCGTCTTCATCGTGGCCGCGGTCTTTCTCGGCCCGCTGATCCACACCATCGATCCGAACAAGATCGACATCCGCGCGAAGAACCAGGGACCGTCGCTCGCCCACCCCTTCGGCACCGACAATCTCGGCCACGACATGCTGGCGCAGGTCATGGCCGGCGGGCAGATCTCGCTCGCGGTCGGCATGACGGCGATGCTGCTCGCCCTCATCCTCGGCACCTTCGTCGGGGTGCTTTCCGGCTATTTCAAGCGCATCGACGGCCTTTTGATGCGCATCACCGACCTTTTCCTGGCCCTGCCGCTACTGCCGCTGCTGCTCGTCATCATCATGCTGTTCCGCGATACGCTGAGAGCCGCCTTCGGGCCAGAAACGGGGATCTTCATCCTGATCGTCTTCGTCATCGGCGTCACAAGCTGGATGCATACCGCCCGCATCGTCCGGGGCGACGTGCTGGCCGTCAAGAGCCAGGAATTCGTGCTGGCCGCCAAGGCGAGCGGCATGTGGGAATACAGGGTGATCCTCAAGCACATCCTGCCGAACGTCATGAGTTCGATCATGGTCTCGGCGACGCTCGGCATCGCCTCCGCGATCATCACGGAATCGGCGCTCTCCTTCCTCGGCCTCGGCTTCCCCTCGGATTTCCCGACCTGGGGCCGCCTGCTGTACGACGGCGCCAACTTCCTGCAGATCAACCCGTCGCGCGTGCTGTGGCCGGGGCTTGCGATCTCGCTGACCGTGCTGTCGGTCAACTACATCGGCGACGCGATCCGGGACGCGCTCGACCCGCGGATGTTGAAACGCTGAACGACGCTTCACCTTCGCCTCCTCATGGTCGGGCTCGACCCGACCATCCACGACTGCGCACTCGGCATGGATCCTCGGCTCGAGGCCGAGGATGACGAAAGTGGAGGCGGTCTGGCCGACGCAAGGAGTACGCCCGACAAACAGATCGGCGGTCGGCCGTCGCTCCTCTGCTCCCCAATGGCGAGAAGAGGAATTCCCCTCACACCCCGCTGATCAGTTCGATCTTCGACCCGTCGAAGAAACGCGAAAGGCGGAAGTCGGTCGGATCGACGCAAGGGTTGCGTCCGGTCACCAGATCGGCGGCCAGCCGTCCGGCACCGGGCCCGATGCCGAAACCATGGCCGGAGAACCCGGTGGCGATGAAGAAGCCCGGCACGCGCTCCACCGGTGAAATGACCGGCACGGCATCCGGCGTCACGTCGATGTAGCCGGCCCAGCGCTGGGCGATCTCGGCTCCCGCGAAGACCGGATAACTCTTGCGCAGCTCGGACAGCGCATAATCCGTCCACTTTTCCGAGGGCTTCGGATCCAGCACCCGGCAGCGTTCGAACGGGCTCTGCTCGTCCATGCGCCAGCGCTGCGCCATGCGCACCTCCTCCAGGAAACGGCCCGAGACGCGGAAGCGCAGGGACTTCCATTCGCTCTTCAGCGCCGGCAGGAATTTCAGCATGTAGCGAAAACTGTCGGGCACGATGTCGACGATGTTGTCGTAGGGCGAGGCGATCGTGTAACCGCCGTCCTGGCGCTTGCGGAAGGCGAAATTGCGTCCGTAGAAGGTCTGCTCCGGACCGCCCTCGATCGGCTTCGTCCGGATGACCGTATTCATGACCTTGAGCTGCGGCAGATCGATGCCGGCATTGCGCGAGAACAAGCTCGACCACGCGCCACCCGCCAGCACCACCGACGAGCAGGCGATCGGCCCGCGCTCCGTGATCACACCCGAAATCCGGCCGCCAGCGGTCTCGATGCCACGCACGGCGCAGTTGGTCAGGAGGTGGGCGCCCTTGTCGCGCGCCGCTTCCGCAATCGCCGGTGCCGCCTTCTGCGGCTCGGCACGACCGTCTGCGGCGGTATAGAGCGCGCTCTTGAAATCATGCTTCATGCCGGGATAGAGCCCGCTGAGCTCCGGCACGTCGACCATGCGCGACTTCATCTGGTAGCCACCCAGCAGCTCCGGCCAGCCCTCGTTGTTGGCGCGATCGGCATCATCCTTCGACCCGAACACGATCCCGCACTGGCGGTAGCCGGTATCCCGACCGGTGCGCTGGTCGAGCCCCTGCCAGATGCGGATCGCTTCCGCCATCAGCGGCACTTCGCGCGGATCCCGCTGGGAGATCCGGACCCAGCCCCAGTTGCGGCTCGACTGCTCCTCGCCGATGCCGCCCTTCTCGCAAAGCGCCACCGAAACGCCGCGCTCGGCAAGTTCGAGCGCCGTCGACGACCCGATGATGCCCCCGCCGATGACGACGACGTCGACGCGGGACGGCAGCTGAGCGTCTCCCTGAACGGGAACGACCTTTGGACCGGGCATGGCGGATCTACTCCTGCAAGCGTGGGACGGGTCCGGCGGGAAGAGAAATGGCGGGGCCGCCGGAGGAAGGAACCTGAGCTATAGCAGGACGAGACAGGCCCGTCACCCGGCCGGCACCACACACCGGCCATGAGTTGCCCGAAATGCCGTCAGTGATATTTGGCCTGCTCCGCGCTCAGGATGCTGTCGGCATCGAGTGCTGCGATCGGCAGATCGGTATTGGCCGGAATATCGCCGGAAAGCTGGAGTGCAAGGTAACGCCCGCAGCAGACGCGCAGGAAGGAGGTGAAGTTGCCGAGGTCGTGACCGGCATCGATCGATTCATGATAGAGCTTGGCGATCAGCTGGATCACCGTCATGCGGTCGCGCCGTCCGATTTCCTCGAGCGTCATCCAGAAGAAGTTTTCCAGCCTCACGCTGGTCACCATCCCGTCGATCCGCAGCGACTTGGTATGGCTTTCCCAAAGGGCCGGATCGGCCTGGATGAAGAGCTTGCACATTCTGTCCTCCCGGATGTGCGATCCTCTGTTTGGATGGCAACCTATAGCGAAACGGCGGAACGTTGAAGCTCCGCCGTCTCGTCCATTGGTCCTGTCTCAGGCGGAAAGCACCGCGAGGAACTGCTTCAGCCACGCCGGATGTGCGGGCCAGGCCGGCGCCGTCACCAGATTACCGTCGGTGACGGCCGCGTCGATGGCGATGTCGGCATAGGTGCCGCCGGCAAGCTCGACTTCCGGACGGCAGGCCGGATAGGCCGAGCAGGTACGGCCTTCGAGTACGCGGGCAGCCGCAAGGATCTGCGCGCCGTGGCAGACGGCCGCGACCGGCTTGTTTGCATCGAAGAAGTGCTTGACCGCCGCGATCACCTCCGGATTGAGGCGGAGATATTCCGGTGCACGCCCGCCCGGAATGACCAGCGCGTCGTAGTCCGAAGCCTTGATGTCGGCAAAGGTGGCGTTGAGCGCAAAGTTGTGGCCGCGCTTTTCGCTGTAGGTCTGGTCGCCTTCGAAGTCGTGGATGGAGGTGGCGATCGTCTGTCCGGCCTTCTTGCCGGGGCAGACGGCATGCACGACATGGCCGACAGCCAGGAGCGTCTGGAACGGCACCATGGTCTCGTAGTCTTCGGCAAAATCGCCGGCAATCATCAAAATCTTTTTCGACATATCATCCTCCCGTTCTGGAATGTCGGGCGGACGCTAGCAAACAGGCCTTGGCCGCGGGTATTATGGCAATACTACAGCCGAAATAATTCACCCTCGCTGTCCGGGATTACTGTCCCGCGATCGTGGGAGACGGGCATGGCGAGGTTCATCAGGTGAGCGTGGTTCCAAGACTTCGATTGTTCTTCGAATGGGGCGGTGGCGCCTTGTGGTGCGGAAACGAGGCGGCGCTGCAGCGTTTCGACGTCGGTCCGGTGGAAGAAAAGCTGCCCCTGTCGATCGCGATCCGCCGGCGACTGGAGGACATGACGGCGTGGCACGACACGGCTCTCGACTGGGACAACCCCTCCGGCCCGAGCCCGTGGTCGAAGGCGGAGGACGAGAAATTTGCCGAAGCGGTCGCCCGCCTTTTCGACGACCTCAGGCAGGAACTCGGCCCCGGCTACGAGCTGGTCAACGAACACCGCCCGGTTCACTGAAAGCAGTTGCCCGTCGTTGCGGTACGCTTCCGCCGCTTGATTCCGCACGCGGACAAGGTCAGTCTCGCCGACACCGCTTCGCGGCGGGCACGAGACGACGAAAGGCTGAAACATGGTTTCCCACCTCAATCTGCTGACTGATGTCGAGGGCGTCGCGGTCGGCCACGCGACCGACCTGAAGCTCGGCTCGGGCGTCACCGCGATCGTCTTCGAGGAGCCTGCGACCGCTTCCGGCAGCGTGCTCGGCGGCGCGCCGGGCGGGCGCGAAACCGCGCTCCTCGATCCGGCGATGACCGTCGAGGCGGTCGATGCCTTCGTGCTCTCGGGTGGCTCCGCCTTCGGCCTCGACGCCGCCGGCGGCGTACAGGCGGGGCTTCGCGCCATCGGTCGCGGCTTTCCGGTCGGCGATGTGCGCGTGCCGATCGTGCCCCAGGCCATCCTGATGGATCTCCTGAACGGCGGGAACAAGGACTGGGGCCTGCATTCCCCCTATCGCGACATGGGCTACGAAGCTTTCCTCGCAGCAAAGGGAGGCGCCTTCGACGTCGGCAGCGTCGGCGCCGGCACGGGCGCCACGACCGCGACCTTCAAGGGGGGCTTGGGCTCCGCGAGCATGATGACCAGCAGCGGACACACGGTTGCGGCCCTGGTCGCTGTCAATGCCATGGGCTCGGCGACCATCGGCGACGGACCATTCTTCTGGGCGGCACCCTTCGAGGTCGACGACGAGTTCGGCGCACTCGGCATGCCCGCCGCCTTCTCCTCCCCCGACACGATCCTGCGCGCCAAGGGCATCAACCTGACGGCGACCACCATCGGCGTCGTCGCCACCGACGCGGCGCTGACCAAGGCGCAAGCCCATCGCCTGTCGCTGATGGCCCATGACGGCCTTGCCCGCGCCGTGCTACCGGCCCATCTGCCCGCCGACGGCGACACCTTCTTCGCCGCTGCCACCAATCGCCGGCAGCTTTCGAGTTCCGCCGATTTCATGGAACTCTGTCATCTTGCGACGCTGGTGACAGCGCGCGCCATTGCACGCGGCATCTTCGAAGCAGCCTCCTTGCCGATCGACGGAGCGCAGGGGTCATGGCGCGACCGTTTCGGCTGACCCCCTCGCCGGCAAGCTGGCGTAAAGGGTGTGACACTGCTTCATTTGACCGGCGCCGGCGAGTAGCTATATTGCATTGCAGCAATCCCGGGCGACGACGGATGCCCAAGATGCGCGGATCGTTCGCAAGGCCGTCATACAGACGGGCTAGGCCTTGAAGGGGCCGGAATGCCGCGCCCGATGCTGGAGGTGAAGGCATGTCGACATCGAGCAGGACCCGCAGCGGAGACGCAGCGCTTGCGAACATCGATACGGCGCTCGACGCGCTCGGTTTCGACGACGGCTCCCAGGCTGCCGGCTTCGATGCACTCAACCGGATGAACGAGGCGCTGATCGCCCCCGTGACCGGCGGCATATCGCCCGCCGCCATGGCGCTCGCAATCTACGACTGGGCGATCCATCTTGGCATGGCGCCGGGCAAGAGGTTGGAACTCATGCAGAAGGCGATGCGGAAGGGCAATCGCCTCGCCACCCATCTTGCCGCCGCGGCCCTTGATCCAGAAACCCCGCCCTGCATCGAGCCCCTGCCCGGCGACGAGCGTTTCAAGGGCGAGGAATGGCAGCGCTTCCCGTTCAACGTGATGGCCCAGTGCTTCCTGCTGAACCAGCAGTGGTGGCACAACGTCACCAACGACGTGCCGGGTGTGACGCCGCATCATGAGGACGTCATCTCGTTTGCCACCCGCCAGCTGCTCGACGTCTTTTCGCCGTCCAACTATCCGCTGACCAATCCGGTGGTGATGAAGCGCGCCGCGGAAACCGGCGGGATGAACTTCTTCGAGGGCTTCCGCAACTTCGTCGAGGACACCAATCGCGAGCTGACCGGGCAGCCGGTCGCCGGAACCGAGGACTTCGTGCCCGGCCGAAGGGTCGCAACGACGCCGGGCCGCGTGGTCTACCGCAACCGCCTGATCGAGCTGATCCAGTACGCTCCGGCGACCGATACCGTACATGCCGAGCCGATCCTGATCGTTCCGGCCTGGATCATGAAATACTACATTCTCGATCTCTCGCCGGAAAACTCGCTGATCCGCTATCTCGTCTCCCAGGGGCACACGGTTTTCTGCATCTCCTGGCACAATCCGACCGCAGCCGACCGCGACCTCGGCATGGACGACTATCGCCGCCTCGGCGTAATGGCGGCACTCGACGCGATCAACGCCATCATGCCCGACCGCAAGGTGCATGCGACCGGCTATTGCCTCGGCGGCACGCTGCTGTCGATCGCCGCTGCCGCCATGGCCCGGGCGAAGGACGAGCGCCTTGCCTCAGTCACCCTCTTTGCCGCCCAGACGGACTTCTCCGAACCCGGCGAGCTTGCCCTCTTCATCGACCACAGCCAATTGCACTTCCTCGAAAGCGTGATGTGGAACCGTGGCTTCCTGTCGGCCGACCAGATGGCCGGCGCCTTCCAGCTGCTGCGCTCCAACGACCTCGTCTGGTCACGCATCGTCCACGACTACATGATGGGCGAGCGCGACCCGATGATCGACCTGATGGCCTGGAACGCCGACACGACGCGCATGCCCTTCCGCATGCATTCGGAATATCTCCAGCGCCTCTATCTCGACAACGAGCTCGCCGCCGGCCGCTTCATGGTCGACGAGCATCCGGCGGCGCTGCAGAACATCCGCGTCCCGGTCTTTGCCGTCGGGACCGAGCGCGACCACGTCGCACCGTGGAAGTCCGTCTACAAGATCCACTACCTGACGGACACCGACGTGACCTTCGTCCTGACCAGCGGTGGGCACAATGCCGGCATCGTCAGCGAGCCCGGCCATCCGCACCGTCACTACCGGGCGACCACCAAGCGCGCCGTTGACCCTTGCGTCAGTGCCGAGGAATGGCTGGCGGAATCGCCTGTCGAGCAGGGCTCCTGGTGGACCCACTGGTCTCGATGGCTTGCGTCCCATTCGGCAGCGGATAAGGTTGCCCCGCCACCAATGGGCTCGAGCGAAGACGGCTACGCCGCCAAGGAGGCGGCACCCGGCACCTATGTCCACCAGAGATGAGCGACCGATGAACAAGCCACTCCTCACCAACCGCACCTTTGATGAACTCAGGGTCGGCGACAGCGCGACGATACGGCGCACGGTCGGGCGCGAGGACATCGAGCTCTTCGCCCGCTCCTCGGGCGACTTCAACCCGGCCCATCTCGATCCCGATTTCGCCGAGAAGGATTTCTTCGGCCACATCGTCGCGCATGGCATGTGGACGGCGGCGATGATATCCGCCGTGCTCGGCACCAAGCTTCCCGGCCCCGGCACCATTTATCTCGGCCAGGAGCTGCGTTTCCAGAAGCCGGTCGCTCCCGGCGACACCATCACCGCTGTCGTCACGGTCACCGAGAAACGCGCGGACAAGCGTATCGTCGTCTTCGACACCCGCTGTACCAATCAGGTTGGCGAGGACGTGCTGAGCGGTCAGGCGACCGTGATCGCCCCTTACGAACGGGTCGAATGGCCGCAGGTTGCCCTTCCCGCGCTGGCCGCCCAGCATCACGACCGCTTCGACGACATCGTCGCCGAAGCCCGCTCCCTTCCCCTGCTGAAGACGGCGCTCGTCCATCCCTGCTCGCCCGAAGCGATCCAGGCGGCGGTCGAGATCCGCGAGGAGAACCTGCTCGACCCGGTCCTCATCGGCCCCGAGGCGAAAATCCGCGCCGCCGCGGACAAGGCGGGCGTTGCCTTGGACGGGTTCGAGATCGTGTCGGTGGAACACAGCCACGCGGCCGCCGAGAAGGCTGTCGAGCTTGCGGTCTCCGGCAAGGTCGCCACCCTGATGAAGGGCAGCCTGCACACCGACGAGCTGCTCGGCGCCGTCGTCGCCCCGGGTTCGGGGCTCAAGACCGAACGGCGCATCAGTCATGTCTACGTGATGGACGTCCCGGCCTATGACAAATTGCTGGTGGTGACCGATGCCGCGATCAACATCGCTCCGAGCCTCGACCACAAGCGGGACATCTGCCAGAACGCCATCGACCTCATGCAACTGCTCGGCAACACCAATCCGAAGGTCGCCGTGCTCGCCGCCGTCGAAACGGTCAACGACAAGATGCCCGCAACACTGGATGCAGCGGCCCTCACCGTGATGGCCGCCCGCGGTCAGATCACCGGCGCGAGCGTCGACGGGCCGCTCGCCTTCGACAATGCCATCAGCCTCGATGCCGCGCGCACCAAGGGCATCGTCTCGCCGGTCGCCGGTCAGGCCGACATCCTGCTCGTCCCCGACCTCGAAGCGGGCAACATGCTCGCCAAGCAGCTGCTGTATTTCGGTGGCGCCGATGCCGCGGGACTGGTGCTCGGCGCCCGCGTGCCGATCATCCTGACGAGCCGCGCCGACAGCCTGAAGGTGCGCATAGCATCTGCGGCCCTCGCCAAGCTCGTGGCGACCCGACGCGCCGCGCAGAGGCTGCCGGCCTGATGACAGACAAGCTGCTGCTCACCTTCAATGCCGGATCCTCGACGGTGAAGATCGGCCTCTTCGTGCGTGAAGGTGATCGTGCCCGGCGCATCGGCAAGGGCATGATCGACTTCCGCCACACGCCCCTGACCTTCCATCTGGTTGAAGGACCGGAAGTCTTCGACGTACCACTGGTAGCCGAGGGCGGCGACGTCCTTCATGAAGTCCTCGACGAAACCTTCGGCTGGCTCGCCAATCATTTCGACATCGACGCCGTAACGGCCGTCGGCCACCGCGTCGTCCATGGTGGCGACGTTTTCTCCGGTCCCGTTCTGATCGATGAGACGGCGATCGGCAGGATCTCGGCGCTCACCCCGCTTGCACCGCTCCACCAGCCGCAGAACCTCCGGCTGATCGAGGCGATCCGCCACCTGAAACCGCATCTGCCGCAGACCGCCTCCTTCGATACCGCCTTCCATCGTACCCAGTCCCCGACCGTGCAGCGCTTCGCCATCCCGCGCAGCTATTTCGATCAGGGCATCAAGCGCTACGGCTTCCACGGCCTTTCCTACAAATACATCGCCGGCGCTGTCGCGAAGATCCGGCCGGACCTTGCCGATGCCCGCATCATCGTCGCCCATCTCGGCAGCGGCGCCAGCATCTGCGCGATCGAAGGCGGGATGAGCCGCGACAGTTCCATGGGCTTCTCGACCATCGACGGCATCCCGATGGCAACCCGTTCCGGCGCCCTCGACCCTGGCGTGATATTCCACTTCATGGCCGGGCTCGGCCTTTCCCGCGAAGCCGTGGAGGATATCGTCTATCACAAGTCGGGCCTGCTCGGCCTCTCCGGTCTCAGCGCCGACAGCCGCATCCTCCTCGAAAGTGCAACGAAGGAAGCGGCGGAGGCGATCGACGTCTTCACCTTCCGCATCACCGGCGAGATCGCCCGCCTTTCGGCCACCATCGGCGGCCTCGACGCCCTGGTCTTCACCGCCGGCATTGGCGAGCACCAGCCGGCGATCCGGCGCGCGGTCTGCGAACGCCTAGCCTATCTCGGCGTAGCGCTGGAAGAGCGTGAAAACCTTGCGAACGCCCAGATCATCTCCCCGGCGGGCGCGGGCGTCACCGTCATGGTGATCGAAACCGACGAGGAACAGGTCATCGCTGACGAGGCGCTGACCGTTCTCTAGGCGTCGCGCCACAGGAAGCCGGAAACCGACATAGAACAGTCATACGCCGTCGCTATGCACACTCGCATGCAAGGGCGCGATCTGAGTCTCTTTCGCCGCCCTCTCCCGCCCCCTGCCGACGAGGATGTCCGATGCTGGTCGAGACCTTTCAGAATGGCGAGCCGCGCCAAGGCGCCGATGCCGAACCCTTCGTGATAACCAATGCGAAGATCGTACTCGCCGACAAGATCTTCGAAGGCTCGGCCGTGATCGAGGACGGCCGGATCGCCGCGCTGGAGCCGGGCCGCACCGGTTCGTCCGCGATCGATCTCGGCGGCGACTACCTCCTGCCCGGCCTCGTCGACATTCACACCGACCATTTCGAAAAGCACGTCTTCCCGAGGCCGCATGTGCGCTGGGACTACATGCGGGCAGCACTTTCCCACGACGCCCAGATCATCGGCGGCGGCGTCACCACGGTCTTCGACAGTCTCTGCGTCGGCGTCTCTTCGGAAGACAACGAGCGCGCCGAAATCCTCGGCCCGATGATCGACGTGCTGGAACGCGCCCAGGCCGGCGGCATGCTGCGTGCCGAACACTTCGTGCATCTCAGATGTGAAGTCGTCGACCCGCGCACGCCCGAACTCACCGCCGCCAATATCGACCGGCCGCTGGTGCGCGTCGTCTCGGTGATGGAGCATCTGCCCGGGCTCCGCCAGAGCCGCGACATCGACCAGTATGTCAATCGCCTGCAAAAGGCCGGAGGCGAAAGCGAAACGATCATCCGCGACCGCATCGCCCGGATGGTTGCCGAAAAATCCGATATCGGCCGGACCGTGCGTCCGGAGATTGTCGCACTTGCCCGCTCCCGCGGCCTGCCTCTGCTCAGCCATGACGACACGGACGTCGAGCACGTCGATCTCGCCGCCTACGAAGGCGTGGCGATTTCAGAATTCCCCTGCACGCTGGAAGCGGCCCGCGAGGCACGCGCCCGGGCCATGCTGATCGTCGGAGGCGCTCCCAACATCGTCCGGGGCGGCTCGCAATCCGGCAACGTCGCCGTTCGCGAACTGCTCGAGGAGCGGCTGGTCGACATCCTCGCCTCTGACTACGTGCCCCGTTCGATGCTCGACGCCGCCTTCCTGATCGCAGATGATGAGGCGTTCGACTACGACCTGCCGGCCTCGATCCGTCTGGTCACGAAGGCCCCTGCCGAAGCCGCGGGCCTCACCGACCGCGGCGAGATCACCCAGGGCAGGCGCGCCGACCTGATACGGGTCGGCACGCATGAGGGTCACCCCTTCCTGAAGGCCGTCTGGCGGCAGGGCCGGCGGGTAGCCTGAGGTCCTATGGACGTCAGGCCTCGCGGCGAAACCCTTCGCTCGCCCGCAGCAACTCGCGCGTATAGTCCATCGAGAACTCGCGCGAACGCAACTGACCGACGTCGAGCGCCTCGACCACCTTGCCCTTGCGCATCACGGCGAGCCGTTCGCACATATGGCTGATGACCGCGAGGTCGTGGCTGACCATGGCAAAGGTCAGTCCGCGATCCTTGCGCGCCTGTTCGAGCAGGTTGAGGATTTCCGCCTGGATCGAGGCGTCGAGCGCCGAGGTCGGCTCATCGAGTAGCAGCACCTTCGGCTCGACGATCAGCGCACGCGCGATCGCGATACGCTGGCGCTGTCCGCCGGAAAGCTGGTGCGAGAAGCGGAACCGGAAACCCGAACCCAGCCCGACTTCATCAAGCGCCCGGGCAATGCGTGCCTCGGTGTCGGTAAAGCCGTGGATCGCCAAAGGCTCCAGAAGCAGCCGGTCGACGGTCTGGCGGGGATGCAGCGAACCATAGGGATCCTGGAACACCATCTGGACGGTGCGGTAGAATTCCTGGTCGCGCTTGCGTCCGCCATAGCTGCGGCCATTGACCGTCAGGCTGCCGCTGTCGAACCGGTTGAGGCCGGCAACGGCGCGTAGCAGGGTCGACTTTCCAGAACCGCTTTCGCCGACGATCCCGAAGGACTCGCCGGTCGCGATGTCGAGGCTGACCTCGTCCAGGGCGCGGAAACCGTTGAACGTGACGAGCATGTCGCGAATGGAGAGTGCAGGTCCGGTCATAGCTTCCACTCCGCCTGGCGTTCGAGGACCGGTAGCGGGTGACGGTCACCGTTGATCTGCGGCAGGCAGTTCAGGAGACCCCGCGTATAGGGATGCTGCGCCTCGGAAAGGCGCGAAGCCGGCAGTTCCTCGACCACCTTGCCGGCATACATCACGAGGACCCGGTCGCAAAAGGACGAGACGAGCCTCAGGTCATGGCTGATGAAGATCAGTCCCATGCCGCGCTCGGCGACCAGCTTGTCGAGGATGCCCAGCACCTCAAGCTGAACGGTCACGTCGAGCGCCGACGTCGGTTCGTCGGCGATCAGCAGTTCCGGCCCGCAGACCAGCATCATGGCGATCATGATGCGCTGGCCCATGCCGCCCGAGACTTCGTGCGGGTAGAGGTTGAACACGCGCTCCGGATCGTTAATCTGCACGGCTTCAAGCATGGCGAGCGCCCGCGCCCGGGTCTCGGCACCGGAGAGACGCTCATGCGTCTGCAGCGTTTCCATGATCTGCCGCCCGATCGGCATGACCGGGTTCAGCGAATACTTCGGATCCTGCAGGATCATGGCGATCTTCTTGCCGCGCAGCGCCCGGCGTTCGCGCTTCGAGATCGACAAGAGGTCGGTGTCGCCGAAGGCAAGCCGGTCCGCGCTGATCTTCGCATGTCCAGGCGTGAGCCCCATGATGGCACGGCCCGTCTGCGACTTGCCCGAACCGCTCTCCCCGACGATGCCGAGCCGCTCGCGGCCGAGCGTGAAATTGACCCCGCGCACGGCCTCGATGAGACCGGTGCGAGTCGGGAAGGTGACCCTGAGGTTTTCGACGGTCAGAAGCGGCGTCATTGGCCGGCCTCCTTCGGATCGAGCGCATCACGCAGGCCGTCACCGAGCAGGTTGAAGCCGAGCGAGACGATCAGGATGGCGAACCCCGGCATCGCCGCAACCCACCACTGGTCGAGGATGAAGCGGCGACCCGATGCGATCATCGCGCCCCATTCCGGCAGCGGCGGCTGCGCACCGAGGCCGAGGAAGCCAAGGCCGGCGGCCGTCAGGATGATGCCGGCCATGTCGAGCGTGACGCGCACGATCAGCGACGACATGCAGAGCGGCATGATGTGGAAGATGATGATGCGGATGGGCGATGCCCCCATCAGCTTCACGGCTGCGATGAAATCCGAGTTGCGGAAGGTCAGCGTCTCGGCGCGAGCGATGCGCGCATAGGGTGGCCATGAGGTAATGGCGATGGCAAGCACCGCATTCTCGATCCCCGGCCCGAGCGCCGCGACCAGCGCCAGCGCCAGCACCAGTTTCGGGAAGGCGAGGAAGATGTCGGTGACGCGCATCAGCACGGCATCGACCCAGCCGCCCGCATAGCCCGACACCGTGCCGACGATAAGGCCGATCGGCGCGGCGATGATCGCCACGAGGAAGATGACGAAGAGGGTCAGGCGGGATCCATAGATCAGGCGCGAGAGGATGTCGCGTCCCTGGTCGTCGGTGCCGAGCAGGTAGCCTTCGGAACCGGGCGGCAGGAGCCGTGCGGCGCGCAGGTCCCCCTGGATCGGCGAATGCGGCGCAAGCACGTCGGCAAAGGCCGCGACGAAGATCAGGCCGAGGATGATCAGCAGGCCGAGCACGGCGAGGCGATTTTCGGAGAACCGCCGCCAGATGATGTAGAGCCGTCCGAGTCGGGCCTGCCGGCGCGATTGCGGCCGGTCGGAGAGCAGCCAGTCGCGCAGGCTTTGGGTGGATTGCATGGGGGTGTCGCTCATCGGCTGCGCGTCCTCGGGTCGAGGGTCCGGTAAAGAATGTCCGAGAAGAGGTTGATGGCGATGAACACGGCACCGATCACCATGGTCCCGCCGAGCACGGCGTTCATGTCTGCATTCTGCAGCGAATTGGTGATGTAGAGGCCGAGACCCGGCCAGGAGAAGATCGTCTCGGTCAGCACCGAGCCTTCGAGCAGGCCGGCGTAGGAAAGCGCGATCACCGTGATCAGCGGCACGGCCGCGTTACGCAGAGCGTGGAACCAGATGATGCGGGTCTCCGACAGGCCCTTGGCGCGCGCCGCGACGATATATTCCTGCGACAGCTCGTTCAGCATGAAGGAGCGTGTCATGCGGCTGATATAGGCAAGCGAGAAATAGCCGAGCAGCGCACCGGGCAGGATGATGTGGCGGAACAGGTCCCAGAGCACGTCCCACTGCCTCTGCCAGGCGGCATCGAGGAGGAAGAAGCCGGTGACCGGCGTGAACGAATACTCGTAGACGATGTCGACGCGGCCGGGATAGGCGACCCAGTTGAGCTTCGCATAGAAGAACACCAGTGCCAAAAGCCCGAGCCAGAAGATCGGCACCGAATAACCGACGAGCCCGATGATGCGGACAATCTGGTCGGCGAAGGAGCCGCGCTTGACGGCGGCCAGAACACCGAGGGGAACGCCTAGGAACGCGCCGATCAGCGTGCCGACGGTGGCAAGCTCGATCGTCGCGGGGAAGACGCGGCGAATATCGGTCATCACCGGATTGGTGGTCAGCACGGACGTTCCGAAATCGCCGGAAAGCGCCTGTCGGACATAGATGATGAATTGCTGGTAGAGCGGCAGGTTGAGGCCGAGTTCCTCACGCACACGCTCGACGACATGCGCCGGAGCGCGGTCGCCGACGATGGCGAGCGCCGGATCGATCGGCACGACCCGGCCGATGAAAAACGTGACGGCGAGCAGGCCGAGATAGGTCGTCACCACGGTTACCAGGAACCGCAGCAACGACATCGCGAAGGCCGAGGCGCCGGCGCCGGAGCGCCGCGCCTCGGTTTTTGTCTCCAAGGTGGCCAAGGGCCTTAGTCCTTGGAAATCGTGTAGACGAAGTTGGTGTCGAAGCTCGGGCCGAGCTTGAAGCCCTTGAGCTTGTTCGAGTAACCGGCGACTTCGATCTGCTGGAACAGCATGACGAACGGACCGGTTGCCAGAACCTGCTTCTGCAGGTCTTCATAGATCGCGGCGCGCTTGGCGGAGTCCTTCTCCAGAAGGGCAGCCTGGGTCTTGGCCGTCAGGTCCTTCGGGTCCCAGGCATTGCGCCATGCGAGGGTCTTGTTCTTGCCTTCGTCCGAATTGTCGGCGTTGAAGGTGAAGGTCTCGGCGTTCGAGTTCGGATCGAAATAGTCCGAGCCCCACTGGCCGATATAGATGTCGTGCTGGCGGGCGCGGTACTTGGTCAGCGTCTGCTTGCCGTCGCCCGGGATGATTTCCAGCTTGATGCCGGCCTGGGCGAGTGTCTGCTGCACGTTTTCGGCAATGCCTGTGACCGGCTGCGTGTTGCGCACGTCCATGGTGACGGTGAAGCCGTCGGCGAGACCTGCCTTGGCGAGCAGTTCCTTGGCCTTGGCGACGTCGAGCTTGTAGGGCTTGTCTTCGAGCGCGCCGAGCTGGCCGGCCGGCAGGAAGGTCTGGTGGACGGTGCCGATGCCCTTGATCAGGGTCTCGCCGATCGCGTCATAGTCGACGAGATACTTGAAGGCTTCGACAACTTCCGGCTTCGCCAGCTTTTCGTTCTTCTGGTTGAGGCTGAAATAGTAGAGCGTGCCCTTCGGAGCCGACGTGGTGGCCATGCCGTCCTTCTTGGAAACGGCATCCACGTCACCCGGCTCGAGGTTGCGGGCCACGTCGATATCGCCGTTTTCGAGAGCGAGACGCTGGCCGGCGCTTTCCTTCATGTGGCGGTAGATGACGCGGGCGAGCTTGGCCTTTTCGCCGAAGTAGCTGTCGTTGCGCTCGAGGACGACCACTTCGTTGGCGCGCCATTCGCGGATCTTGAACGGACCGGAGCCGGCATAGCCGGTCTTCAGGAACTCGTTGCCGAAGTCGGTGTCGTACTTGTAATCGTCGCTCGGGGTGACCGGCTTGGCGTTCTCGCTGACGACCTTCTTGTCGACGACCGAAGCGACCGTCGAAGTCAGGACGTTCAGCACGAAGCTCGGCGCATAGGACTTGTCGACGGTCAGCACGAAGGTCGAGGCATCGGCTGCCTTCGCCTTTTCGGTGACATTGTCGCCGGTGAGGCCGAACTGGGTCAGCAGGAAGGCCGGCGACTTGTCGAGCTTGACGGCGCGCTCGAACGAATAGGCGACGTCGTCGGCGGTGATCGGGTTACCGGAAGCGAACGTCAGGCCGGACTTCAGCTTGAAGGTATAGGTCAGGCCGTCGTCGGAGATGGTCCAGCTTTCGGCGAGTTCGCCGACGACCTTCGACGTGTCGTTCATGTCGAGATTGACGAGCTTGCTGTAGGTGTTGGCGGTGATTTCGGCGGTCGACAGCTCGAAGGCCTCGCCCGGATCGAGCGTGATGATGTCATCGAAGGCAAAGCCCTCGACGAGCGTGTCGGCCGGCGTGACGGCAAACGCCTGCGGTGCTGCGGCCAGCAGAAGCGCCATGGCCGCGCTCGACGTCAGCAGGCGCATTTTTTTGTTCAATGAATGCATCATTTTATCGTTCCCCTGTTTCAAACTAGGTTGGTTTTTTCGAGCGTCAGCCGGCTTATTCGTGCCAGGCGGAAGCCAGAACGCGGAGCCAGTTTTCCCGGCATATTTTAGCAAGATCCTGATCAGCGTATCCGGCTGATTTCAGGGCCGCAACCAGTTTCTGGTTGCCGCTCGCGTCGGCGATTTCGGCCGGAACCGTTGCACCGTCGAAGTCCGATCCGAGCGCCACGCAGTCGATCCCCATGCGCTCGACGAGATGGTCGACGTGGCGGATCATGTCGGAAAGCGGCGTCTCGGCATCGTCGCGCGCGTCGTCGCGCAGCATGGTCACGGCATAGTTCAGTCCGACGAGACCTTTGCTCTCCTTGATCGCATCGAGTTGCCGGTCCGTCAGGTTGCGCGCAACCGGCGTCAGGGCATGGGCGTTGGAATGGCTGGCGATCAGCGGCTGGTCGGACGTCTTCGCCACGTCCCAGAAGCCCTTTTCCGTGATGTGCGAGAGGTCGACCAAGATGCCCATGCGATTGCAGGCCCTGATCAGTTCGAAGCCGGCATCGGTAAGACCCGGCCCCGTGTCCGGTGACATCGGATAGGCGAAAGGCACGCCATGGCCGAAGATGTTGTTGCGGCTCCACACAGGTCCGAGCGACCTGAGCCCGGCGGCGTAAAATACTTCAAGTGCATCGAGATCGGCACCGATCGCCTCGCAGCCCTCGATGTGCATGACCGCGGCGAAGATACCGTCGGAAAACGCCTTGCGGATGTCATTCGTCGAACGGCACAGGCGCCAGGCGCCGGCCTTGTCGAGCTTGAGCGCGATCGAGGCCATCTCCATCGCCGTGTCGAGCGACGGCTGACGCTCGAGCGGACCGGCGAGCGGTGTCGCATAATGCCCCTTGTCGTCCGGCTCCTCGAGCACGAATTCGCCCGGCGACGGGATGTAGATGGCACAGAGACCACCGGCGAGACCGCCGGCCTTGGCACGAGGCCCGTCGATATGCCCCTCGGTCGTTCCGCCCTGGAATTCCTTGACCGGGTCGCTTCCGTTCTTGCGTCCATTCCACAAGCGGAGAAGGACGTCATTGTGACCGTCAAACATCAATTCCATGAAACACACCTGCGCAAATATGCTGATATATTAACGTAGGACCAAATCCTTGGCGTGTTCAAGTCAAATAAAATCTTTCCAACAGGCGCCGCGAAAAGTCCCGAAAACGACCTCCTGGCCTGGGCAAGGCGCGCCTGCGCTCAGTCCAGCGCCGGCATTTGCGACAGAAAATCCGTCGCCCGTTCATAGGCATAGGCAATGTTCAGCACCCTCTCGTCGGCGCGCGGCGCGCCGATGATCTGGATTCCGGCCGGCAGTCCACCGGGCCCGAACCCTGCCGGCATTGCCGCCACCGGCAAGCCCGCCATGCTTGGGCCGATCACGACCTCCATCCAGCGATGATAGGTATCCATATGACGCCCGGCGATGTCGCGCGGCCACGGGATTTCCGCGTCGAAGGGGAAGACCTGGGCCGTTGGGAGCACGAGAGCGTCGAACCGCTCGAACAGCCTCAGCATCTCCCGATACCAGGCGGTGCGAATGGCGGACGCCCTGTAGACGTCGTCGGCGCTGACCTTCAGACCGTTGCGGATCTCGAAGTGGATCTCCGGCTTCAGGAGCGCCCGATCCGCGGGGTTCTCGAAATGGTCGCGCAGGCTTCCGGCAGTGAAGAAGCCGCGCAGCGTCGTCCAGGCCCACCAGAGGCTCGCCATGTCGAAATCCGGCAACACGTCAGTGACCGCGCAGCCCATCCGCTCGAACACCGAAAGCGATGTGCGGCAGGTCTCCATCATCCCGGGCTCGAAGGTCAGGTACCCGCCGTAATCCCCGAGCCAGCCGACCTTCAGCCCGCGGGGGTCGAAACGTTCCGAAAGCACCACGGGTGCCGTCTCCATCGACATCGGATCGCGCCGATCGAAGCCGGACTGGGTGTTGAGCAGGGCGACCACATCCGGAATCGTGCGCCCCATCGGCCCGAGCGTCGCCAGCTGGTTGAGATAGGCATCCTTGCCCGGCAGCCCCGGCACGCGCCCGAAGCTCGGGCGGAAACCGACGACATTGTTGAACGCCGCCGGATTGCGCAGCGAACCCATCATGTCCGACCCGTCGGCGACCGGCACCAGGCGAGCCGCCAGCGCAGCCGCCGCGCCGCCACTCGATCCACCCGCGCTGCGGGTCGTGTCATGGGGATTGCGCGTCACGCCGAACACGGGATTGTAGGAATGCGAGCCGAAACCCCATTCCGGCGTATTTGTCTTGCCGATGAAGATCGCCCCGGCCGCCCGCATTCGCTCGACCTGGATGTCGTCGAAATCCGGCACGAAGTCGGCATGGAGCGGCGAACCATAGGTGCAGCGCACGCCCCTGACCTCGCTCAGATCCTTGACCGCGACCGGGAGGCCGTGCAGCCAGCCCGACCGCCGACCCGCCGCCAGTTCCCTGTCACGATCGCGTGCTTCGTTGAGAAGTGCGTCAGGATCCCGCAGACTGACAAGGGCATTGAGCCGCGGATTGTGGCGTTCGATCCGGGCGAGGTAAGCGCCCATCACCGCCTCGCAACTCAGCTCCCCTCTCGCAATCGCCGCGGAAAGCGCGACGGCGGACATCACGGTCGGATCAGTCATGGGAAACCTCGCATCGGACGGGAACGGATCGTACGGAGCATCAATCCGCCGCCCGCCATCTCAATGCCTGCCGCAGGCGCCGTCAAGGCGCCCGGACTGCGCTGACGACCGTTCCGGCTATGCCTTCAGCAAAAGCGTGGGGATGCCTGAAATAAAAATGGTCAAACGACCAATTTTGAGGCAACATGCCAAAATCCTGCCCTCGGGCTGGATCGGACTGGAGGGTCCGGAAGGAGAAGCGGCACCGCCGATCGCGTGGATTAAGATCGCGAACAGCAGGAAATGCCGCGGGGAACGGGAATGAACGGGAGGATCAGGTCATTTTGCAGCGCGTGGCACACTTATTGCGTCGTTCGTAACCGGTAAACGGAGCCGTTCCGCTCTCTTGTCGGAACCCGCCGGAAGTGAAACAGTGACGGAAATTCCATTAGAAATTGGGGATATTTCTTGAGTTCGACATCGAAGAAGGCCGCGATTGAAATCCGGGGCGTCAGTCGCGTCTACGGTTACGGCAACGCCCAGGTGACCGCATTGGACTCGGTCTTCCTGACCATCCGGGAAAACGAATTTTTCACGCTGCTCGGACCTTCCGGCTGCGGCAAGACCACCCTCCTCCGGCTGATCGCCGGCTTCGACTTCCCGACCAAGGGCGAAATCCTGCTCAACGGCGAGGACATCGCACCGCTGCCGCCGTTCAAGCGCCCGGTCAACACCGTCTTCCAGTCCTATGCGCTTTTCCCGCACATGACGGTGGCGGAGAACATCGGCTTCGGCCTGAAGATGCTCGGCCGGCCCGCAGCGGAGATCAAGGCGCGCGTCGACGAGATGCTCGCCCTCGTGCACATGGAACGGATGAAGGACAGGCAGGTCAGCCAGATCTCCGGCGGCCAGCAGCAGCGCGTGGCACTCGCTCGCGCGCTCGCCCCAAAGCCGAAGGTTCTCCTGCTCGATGAACCGCTTTCGGCCCTCGACTACAAGCTCCGCAAGGAAATGCAGATCGAACTGAAACGCGTCCAGGCCGAAACCGGCATCACCTTCATCTTCGTCACCCACGACCAGGAAGAAGCGCTGACCATGTCGGACCGCATCGCGGTCATGTCGAACGGCGAGGTCCGCCAGGTCGGTTCCGCACACGAGATCTACGAGCGTCCGGCCGATCGCTTCGTCGCCGACTTTATCGGTGAATCAAATTTCCTGGCCGGCGAGATCGTCGAACTCAAGGAAGAGACCGGCACCGTGCGGCTCGCCTCCGGTTCGGTCATCGATGCCTCGCTGCCCGGTGAAGGCTCGCCATCCGGCAAGGTCACGGTCGTCATCCGGCCGGAACACGCCTCGCTCGGCGATCCCGGTACCGGCAGCTTCGACGGCGAGCTGGTGGATGCCATCTATTTCGGCACGGACACCCATTTTCATGTCCGGCTCGACAACGGCGAGACCTTCGTCGTGCGCGAGCAGAACATGCGACAGGGCACGGTACCGCACGACAAGGGCTCGCGCGTCGCGGTTCGCCTCGGGCTGCGGGCAGCCCAGATCCTGAGGGACTGACGGTATGAGCACCGCAGCCGAAGCCGCTGCAGCGGCAAAACGCAAGGACATCGTCAATCGCTGGCTGCTGAGCACGCCGGCCCTGGCCCTGATCGCCATCGCCGGCGTCGGCCCCCTCCTCATCGTCCTGGTCTATTCCTTTCTCGCTCCCGGCAACTATGGCGACGTGAAATGGGAATTCTCGACGGAAGCCTGGTTCAAGGTTTTCCTCGAGCGCGACATCTTCGACAACACGCTGTCGCTCGCTGACGCCCATGTCAGCATCCTCTGGCGCTCGATCAAGCTGGCGACCGCCACCACGATCCTGTCGCTGGTTCTGGGTTTCCCGACGGCCTACTTCATCGCCAGCCGTCCGGCCCATCTGCGCCAGGTCTGGCTCTTCCTGATCACCATTCCGTTCTGGACCAACATGCTGATCCGCGGCTTCGCGATCCAGGAAATGATCCGCAACGAAGGCCTGGTGAACACCCTCCTGATGAAGCTCGGCATCATTTCCGCGCCGATCCAGATGCTCTACACCGACTTCGCCATCCTGCTCGGCATGGCCTATGTGCATCTGCCGCTGATGGTGCTGCCGCTCTATGCCAGCATGGAAAAGCTCGACTTCCGGCTCGTCGAAGCGGGCTACGACCTCTATGCGACCCGTTTCCAGGTGCTGCGCCGGATCATCATCCCGCTGGTCAAGCCCGGCATCATCGCCGGATCGATCCTGGTCTTCATCCCGGCGCTGTCGTCCTACGTCATTCCGCGCATCCTCGGCGGCGGCAAGAACCTGATGATCGGCAACCTGATCGAGCTTCAGTTCGGCCAGGGCCGCAACTGGCCACTCGGCGCCTCGCTCTCCATCACCCTCGTCATCATCGTGCTGGCAGCAATGCTCTACTACGTGAAGAATGCCGGAAAGACGGGAGGCGGCCATGCATAAGCGTTTCGACGTCCGCGTCCAGCCGGGCTTTGCCACCATCGCGATGATCTGCTTCGCGATCCTCTACGTGCCGATCTTCACCCTGGTCGTCTTTGCCTTCAACTCGGGCACGTCGATCGCCAAGTGGGAAGGCTTTTCGCTGCGCTGGTTCGCGGCGGCCTGGAACAACAGCCAGGTGATCGAATCCTCGATCCGCTCGGTCGAGATTGCCGGCATCGCCGCGATCGTCGCGACGGCCGCCGCCACGCTAGCGGCGATCGCCACGACCCGGACCGCGCCCTATCGCGGCCTGACCTTCAAGTATTCCTTCATCAACATGCCGCTGATGGTGCCGGAAATCGTCACCGCGGTCGCCCTGCTGATCTTCTTCTCGCGCATCAAGGTCTGGAGCGGCTATTCCGGCCTCGGCTACCTGATCATGGCCCATACGGCCTTCTGCATTCCCTTTGCCTATCTGCCGATCCGTGCCCGTCTCGAAAGCATGGATCTCGCCCTCGAACGGGCTGCAGCCGATCTCTACGCTACCCCGTTCAAGGTCTTCCGCTATGTCACCCTGCCGCTTCTCTGGCCCGGCATCCTCGCCGGCGTGATGCTGGCTTTCGTCATCTCGCTGGATGACGTGGTGATCACCGAATTCGTGAAATCCGGCGGTCAGGACACCCTCCCGACCTACATGCTGGGCCAATTGCGCCGGTCCATCACGCCGGAAATGAATGCCATCTCGACAGTGTTTCTGCTGCTGTCGCTGGCGGTTGTCACGATCTTCTTCTTCCTCAGCAGACCCAATCAAAAAACCGAGTAAACACAGGAGTGGGAACCATGAAGCATACCCTGAAGCTTGCCGCCAGCCTGGTGGCCCTGATGGCCTCCGCGGCGATCGCCCACGCGGACGGCGAACTCAACATCTACAACTGGGGCAATTACACCAACCCCGAGCTCATCAAGAAGTTCGAGGAGGCCTACAAGGTCAAGGTGACGCTTACCGACTACGACAGCAATGACACCGCGCTTGCCAAGATCCGCCAGGGCGGTCACGGCTTCGACATCGTCGTTCCCTCAGCCAGCGCCATGCCTATCTTCATCGGCGAAGGCCTGCTGCTCGAATCCCGTCCGGACCAGCTGGAAAACTTCAAGAATGTCGATCCGCAGTGGGTTGACGTGCCGTTCGATCCGGGCCGCCACTACTCGGTTCCGTGGCAGTGGGGCACGACCGGCATCGCCGTCGACAAGTCCGTCTACTCCGGCGACCCGAACACGTCTGCCATCTTCCTCGACCCGCCGGCTGAGCTGGTCGGCAAGGTCAACGTCGTTCCGGAAATGTCGGACGTCATGCACATGGTCGTCACCTATGCCGGCGGCGAGCCCTGCACCGGCGACCTGACCGTCCTGAAAAAGGCCCGCGACCTGCTGGTCGCCGCCAAGCCGAAGTGGATCTCGATGGACTACGGTACGGTCGAGAAGTACACGAAGGGCGACCTCGCCGCTTCGGTCGACTGGAACGGCGCAACCTTCCGCGGCCGTCTCGCCAACCCGAACATCGTCTACGGCTACCCGAAGGAAGGCTACCCGATCTGGATGGACAACGCCGCCATCCTGAAGGACGCCAAGAACGTCGACAACGCCAAGCTGTTCCTCAACTTCATCATGGACCCGGAAAACGCCGCCATGCTCTCGGCCTTCGCCCGCTATGCGAACGGCATCAAGGGCTCGGACGCTTTCATGCCGGAAGACATGAAGACCGCTCCGGAAGTCAACATTCCGGAATCGGCCAAGGCAGCAGGCAAGTTCAACCTCGCCTGCAAGCCGGAAGTCCAGGAACTCTACACCAAGATCTGGACCGAAGTTCAGAAGTAACCCGGCCCATATCGATATTTGCATGAAGACGGGGGAGCCTCGCGGCTCTCCCGTTTACGGGAACACGCTCCATGACCACCGAATTCAAGACGACCCACGGCTTCGAACGCCGCGACGTGACGATCGCCAACTGGCGCACCGCCCCGTTCAGCCGGTGGAGCTTCCAGAACCTGCGCGAGATGGTGCCGACCACCGAGATCCGCGCCGCTGCCGAAA
The DNA here is from genome assembly GCF_012927355.1 of Rhizobium terricola. Classification (GTDB taxonomy): domain Bacteria; phylum Pseudomonadota; class Alphaproteobacteria; order Rhizobiales; family Rhizobiaceae; genus Allorhizobium; species Allorhizobium terricola. Next base: position 166,386 of record NZ_JABBGK010000006.1, on the reverse strand, counting down.
CGCCCGAAACAGCGCTTTCATCCTCTCCCTTGCTCGACCTGCCGCTCGAGACCGGGCTTGCCGGCACGACCAATGCCCGCGCCTTCCTCGACCACGCCCATACCGACGCCTTCGTGCTCATGAAGGGCGGCCGGATCGTCGCAGAACACTATGCGCCGCACGCCGACGTCAACGCCCGCCACATCGTCTTTTCCGTCAGCAAGTCGCTAACCGCCCTCGTCTCGGCCGGCCTTGAAGAACAGGGCATCGTCGATCCGGACCGCCCGGTCGTCGATCTGGTGCCCGAAGCGAAGGGCTCCGCCTATGGCGACTGCACCTATCGTGACGTGCTCGACATGCGCGTCAGCCTCGACTTCGACGAGGCCTACCTCAACAAGGACGGCGCCTTTGCCCGTTATCGTCGCTCGACGCTGTGGAACCCGTCCGAGCCGGGCGCTCCCGTCGAGACGCTCACCGAGTTCCTAATGACCCTGCAGAAGGCCGATCGCCCGCATGGTGGCCCCTTCTACTACGCATCGCCCAATTCCGACCTGCTCGGCATCCTGATCGAACGGGCGAGCGGCCGGCGCTATGCCGACCTGTTTTCGGACTTGCTCTGGAAGCCGCTCGGCGCGAAGAACCACGCCCTCGTCAGCGTCGACGGTGCGGGAACGGCCCGCTCGGCCGGTGGCGTCTGCGTCACGGCCCGCGATCTCGCCCGCGTCGGCCAGATGCTGCTCGACGGCGGCCGCGCCGAAGACCGTCAGGTCGTCTCTACGGCCTGGGTCGAGGACATGAAGACCGCCGGCGATCCGAAGGCCTGGGCCGCGAGCCAGCCGACGATGCTGCCGAACGGCCGCTACCGCAGCAAGTGGTACCAGACCGGGGAAGCGGACGGCGCCTTCTGTGCCATCGGCATTCACGGCCAGTGGCTCTATGTCGACCCGTCGACCGAGACTGTCATCGTCAAGCTCTCGTCGCAGCCCAATCCGCTCGATGACGAACTCAAGCAGGACAACTTCGCCTTCTTCCGCGCTCTCAGCCGCATCAGCGCCTGACCGCCAGACACCTATTCATCCAGGACTGACATCATGCCCAAGACCGCCGATCTCATCATCCGCAATGCCCGCGTGCTGACCATGGACGAAGCCGCCCCGAGAGCGGAGGCCGTCGCCCTTGCCGGCAATCGCGTCCTTGCCGTCGGCAGCAACGATGAGATCAGGGCGCTGGCCGGCCCTGAAACGCAAGTGATCGATGCCGGGGGCAAGACGGTCCTGCCGGGCTTCAACGAGGCCCACATGCACATCTTCCCGGGCTCGGTTTCGCTGCGCCAGCTCAACCTCCACGGTGTCCATGGCTTCGAGGCCCTGAAGGAAGCGATGCAGGCCTATGCCGCGGCCAATCCCGACGAGCCGCTGCTGATGGGCTTCTCGGCCGACTACTCGATCATCTCGCTTGACGAATCCGTCACTCGCCATCATCTCGACGCGATCCTGCCGGATCGCCCGTTCATGATGTTCGCCCCTGACCATCACACGGCCTGGGCCAACACCGCCGCGCTGGAAAAGGCCGGCCTGCTGCATGGCAAGGATGTCGGCGTCGGCAACGAGGTGGTGATGGGCGCCGACGGCATGGCCAGCGGCGAACTGCGTGAAGGCAACGCCTTCGGACCGGTGTCCGCACTCGCCTCGACCGGCGGCCGCGAGGAACTCGGCATGGTGACCGGCATGGATCCGGAAAACGTCACGCCCGAACAATATGCCCTCGACCGGGCGATCCTCAAGAGCGGCCTGGAATACTGCGCCTCCTGGGGCGTCACCTCGATCCAGAACTTCGACGGCAACCACTACCAGCTGCGCCTGATGCGCGACCTGGAGCAGTCGGGCGAACTGCCCTGCCGCATCCGCATTCCCTTCCACATGAAGAATTTCATGGATCTCGCCGAACTCGACAAGGCAGCGGAATGGAAGAAGGAGTTCGCCACCGACATGGTCCGCGGCGACTTCGTCAAGGTCTTCATGGACGGCGTCCTCGACAGCCAGACCGCCTTCATGCTGGAAGGCTACGGCGATCGTCCGGGCTACACCTACGAGCCGCTTTTCACCGCCGAGGCGTTCAATGCCATCGCCACGAAGGCTGATGCGCTCGGCCTGCAAATTGCCGTCCATGCGATCGGCAGCGCCGCCATCCGCCAGACGCTCGACGGCTACGAGGCCGCCATCAAGGCGAACGGCAAGCAGGATCTCCGCCACCGCATCGAGCACATCGAGATCATCGATCCGACCGACCTCCCGCGTTTCAGGGAGCTCGGCGTCGTGGCCTCGATGCAGCCGGTTCACGTCCCTGGCGGCACCTGCTTCCCGCTGGAGCCGACCGATGCCCGCATCGGCGAGGACCGCTGGGAATATGCCTATGCCTGGCGCACGATGAAGGAGGCCGGCGCGCCGGTCGTCTTCGCCTCCGACTGGCCGGTATCGCCGGTTTCGCCCTTCCAGTGCATCCAGGATGCCATGACCCGCAAGCTGTGGAAGGAAGGCCTCACCGACCAGCGCTTCACGCTGGAAGAGTCGCTCGAAGCCTATACCGCCATCGGCGCCTGGGTCGAATTCATGGAAGACCGCAAGGGCAAGCTGAAGCCCGGCTTCCTCGCCGACGTCGTGGTCCTCACCCACGACATCGAGCAGGTCGCACCGGAAAAGATCATGGACACGGTCCGCGCCGCGGTCACGATCTGCGACGGCCGCATCACCCACCAGGCGGCCTGACCGCCCGCGATCGGAGCACGGGATGCGTCACCGCTCCCGTCCCCGGCTGAATTGCCGCCATTGCGCGCGGCCGGCCCGGCGCGCCGCCGGAACAACAAGAAGAGACGAAACGGAACAGCGCCATGGATATCATCATTCGCAATGCCCGCGTGCTCACGATGGACGACGCCCTCCCCCGCGCGGAGGCCGTGGCGATTGTCGGAAACCGCATTGCGGCGATCGGCGGCAATGCCGAGATCGAGGCGATGGCGACACCGTCGACCCGGATCATCGATGCCAAAGGCGCAACCGTCATGCCGGGCTTCAATGAAGCCCACATGCACATCTTCGGCGGCTCCGTCTCGCTCAACGAATTGTCGCTGTTCGGGGTCAATGGTTTTGACACGCTGAAGGAAGCCGTCACCGCCTATGCCGCCGCCAACCCGGACCTCGAACTGCTGGTCGCGCAGACGGCCGACTACACCATCCTCTCCGAGGAGGAACGGGTTACCCGCCATCATCTCGACCGCATCATCCCCGATCGACCCTTCATGATGGTCGCGCCCGACCGCCATACCGCCTGGGCCAACACCATCGCGCTCGAAAGGGCCGGGATCCTGCACGGCCGTGACGTCGGCGTCGGCAATGAGATCGTCATGGGCGAAGACGGATTGGCCAACGGCGAATTGCGGGAATCCAACGCCATGCGCCCGGTTGCCGTGATGAGCCGGACCGGTGGCCGCGAGGGTCTCGGCGTCGGCACGGGCGGCGAGCCGGAAAGCGTGACGGCGGACCAGCGTGCCGGCGATATCGCCGTCCTGAAGCAGGGGCTCGCCTACTGCGCCTCGCTCGGCATCACCTCGTTCCAGAACATGGACGGCAATCTCTACCAGCTGGAACTGCTGAAGGAGATCGAGGAGACCGAAGGTCTTCCCGCCCGCGTGCGCATGCCCTTTCACATGAAGAATTTCATGCCGCTCACGGACATTGAGGACAAGGCCGCCGCCTGGCGCGCGCGGTTCGACAGCGACAAGCTGCGCTGCAACTTCGTCAAGGTCTTCATGGACGGCGTCACCGAAGGCGAGACGGCGGTCTTCGTCGACGACTATGCCCACAAGCCCGGCTGGAAAGGCGACCCGCTTTTCTCCGCCGAACACTTCAACCGGGTTGCCGTCGAGGCAGACCGTCTCGGGCTGCCGGTCGCGGTCCATGCGATCGGCGACGGCGCCGTGCGAATGGTGCTCGACGGTTACGAAGCCGCCCGCAAGGCCAATGGCCCGAGCGACCGGCGCAACCGCATCGAACACATCGAGGTCGTCCATCCGCAAGACGTTCCTCGCTTTGCCGAGCTCGGAACGATTGCCTCCATGCAGCCGACCCATCCGCCAGGTTCCGCCGGGCTTCCGCTCGAACCGTATCTGACATACATTGGCGAGGAACGCTGGCCGCATGCCTTCGCGTGGAAGACGCTTGTCGATGCCGGCGCCACGATCGTCTTTGCCACCGACTGGCCGGTCTCGCCCCTTCCGCCGCTGTCGTGCATTCGCGATGCGATGACGCGGACGCCGTGGCGCGAAGACATGCCGGACCACCGCCTGACACTGGATGAAACGCTGAAGGCCTATACCCGGACCAGCGCCTGGGTCGAGTTCATGGAAGACCGGAAAGGCGTGCTGAAGCCGGGTTACTACGCCGACGTCGTGGTTCTCTCGGGCGACATCGAGGATCGTCCCTCCGAGGGGATCGCCGACCTCGCGCCCGTGTTCACCATCTGCGACGGCCGCATCACCTATGAGGCGAACTGACACCAAGATGGACGACGACCCGACAGAGCCTCAGGCAGCCGCCCCCTCCCGCCCGGCGGGAGCGACCCGCAAGGGCGCAGAAACCCGTGCGCGCATCATCAAGGGCGCGCTCGAGGCGCTGGAAAACGGCGGCATGGAAGCGCTGACCACCCGAAAGATCGCCGCCAGCGCCGGCGTGCAGCTCGCCACGCTGCACTATTACTTCGACAGCAAGGAAAGCCTGCTGCTCGCCGTGCTCGAAGACCTGATCGAGGACATGGCTGCCACCTATCAGGCGGAAATCCCCAGTTCGCCGGATCCGGAAGAGCGGATTGAAACCGTCATCCGTTCGATGTGGCGTTACGTCCAGCGCACCCGCAACAAGCAGATCGCCCAGACCGAGCTGACGCTTTACGCGCTCCGGACGCAAGGGGCCGAGTGGCTCGCCAAGCGCCAGTACGATGCCTATATCGATTTCTACGCTAGGCTGATCTTCGACGGGGTTGGCGAGATCAGCGAAAACCACCAGCGCATCGGCAAGGCAGTCGCCGGCTTCATGCTGATCGGCATTGACGGCTTGATCCTGCAAAACTTCGCCCTGCATCACAACGAGGATGCTGAAGACGGCCTTGATGCGCTCGTCGTGGCGACACGCGACTATCTTCACCGTCTGCTCGCACAGGCTGCCCCGACGGCCGGCTGAGTGGGAATTGCGCGACCTGCGTGCTACAGGTCTGCACGAGACTCACCGAAAGCCAGAACCGAACCACCCATGCCCGCCGACCAGACTTCGTCGCTGCCGCGTCCCCGGCCGAACCGCGTTACGCCATTCGGCGTTCTGGAAGCCACCCCGATAAGGGGCGCCCTGATGGGCAACCGCGGCGACCTGCACGGCCCCGATGGCGACATTCGGAGGAACTATCTCGACAAGGCCTGGATCTGCTGCACCCTGGAAGCACGCAATGGCCGTCGCGTCACCTTCGACCGGAAGGGCCGTTACACGCCGCTGTTCTTCTGGGACGAGGCCGTTGCATTCGCCGCCGGCCACCGGCCCTGCGCCGAATGCCGCCGCGCCGACTTCAGACGTTTCAAGTCGTCGTTCAATCGGGCCCGGGGCGCTGAAGAAGACCATTTTGTGCCCGTCCGCGAAATCGACCGCCTGCTGCACGCCGATCGCCTCCACAGGAAAAAAAGCCAGCAGCGCTTCTCCGCTGCGCTCGGCGACTTGCCGTCCGGCACTTTCTTCGTCACGCACCGATCGCCGCAAACGCCTGCCTTGCTCTGGCAGGGCAAAGCCTATCCGTGGAGCCACCAAGGCTATGGTCCGGCAAGCCATGCCGATCTGCACGAGGAAGTCTCCGTACTGACGCCCCGGCTGCTCGTCGATGTGCTGCGTGCCGGCTATCAGGTAGAACCGAGGTTCTGACCAGCCGCAAGCGTCTTACTCAAAGGGCCGGCTCGCCCGAACGAAAAAGCCGGGCGTCTCCGCCCGGCTCCTTCAACGTCAGTGAAGGCGAATGCCTTACTTGATCATCGGCAGCAGTTCGGAAACCGACTTCTTGGCATCGCCGTAGAACATGCGCGTGTTGTCCTTGTAGAACAGCGGGTTCTCGATACCCGAATAGCCTGTGCCCTGGCCGCGCTTCGACACGAACACCTGCTTGGCCTTCCACACTTCGAGAACCGGCATGCCGGCGATCGGCGAGTTCGGATCTTCCTGTGCGGCCGGATTGACGATGTCGTTCGAGCCGATGACGATGACGACGTCCGTGTTCGGGAAGTCCTCGTTGATCTCGTCCATTTCCAGCACGATGTCATAAGGCACCTTGGCTTCGGCGAGCAGCACGTTCATGTGGCCCGGAAGGCGACCCGCCACCGGGTGGATGGCGAAACGCACTTCCTTGCCGGCCGCGCGCAGCTTGCGGGTCAGTTCCGAGACCGCCTGCTGTGCCTGGGCCACCGCCATGCCGTAGCCCGGCACGATGATGACCGAGTCCGCCTCGTTGAGGGCCGCAGCGACGCTTTCGGCGTCGATCGCCACCTGTTCGCCGGAAATCTCCATCGCCGGACCCGTAACGGTGCCGAAGCCGCCGAGGATGACCGAGATGAAGGAGCGGTTCATCGCCTTGCACATGATGTAGGACAGGATCGCACCCGAAGAGCCGACCAGCGCGCCGGTGACGATCAAGAGATCGTTGCCGAGCGTGAAGCCGATCGCCGCCGCCGCCCAGCCGGAATAGCTGTTCAGCATCGACACCACCACCGGCATGTCGGCGCCGCCGATGCCCATGATCAGGTGGTAGCCGATGAAGAAGGCGAGCAGCGTCATCAGGATCAGCGTCCAGATGCCGGCACCGCTGAAGAACATCACCAGAAGGATCAGCGAGCCGATCGCCGCACCGGCATTGAGCAGGTGCCCGCCGGGCAGTTTCTTTGCCTTGCCGTCAACCTTGCCGGCCAGCTTGCCGAAGGCAATGACCGAGCCGGTAAAGGTGACTGCACCGATGAAGACGCCGAGGAAGACCTCGACCTTGAGGATGGCCACCAGCGCTCCCGTGGGATCGGCCAGCTTGTGCGCGAGCACGGCGGCAAATCCGGTCAGCGCGTGGCGGGCGGCCTCGTCCATACCGGCGACCCGGCCGAGTTCGATCTCGGCATTGTAGCCGATGAACACGGCGGCGAGGCCGACGAAGGAGTGGAGTGCCGCAACCAGCTGCGGCATCTCGGTCATCTGCACGCGGCTGGCGACATAGTAGCCGAGCACGGAGCCGCCGGCGATCATCAGCAGGATGATGAACCAGTTGCCGACATCCGGTCCGAAGACGGTTGCCGCGACGGCAAGGCCCATACCGACGATGCCATACCAGACGGCGCGCTTGGCGCTTTCCTGGCCGGAGAGCCCGCCGAGCGAGAGGATGAAAAGAACGGCCGCGGCAATGTAGGCGGCGGAAACGATACCGATCGTCATGATTTAAATCCCCTCCCCGATCAGGATTTCTGGAACATGGCGAGCATGCGCCGGGTGACGAGGAAGCCGCCGACGATGTTGATCGTGGCGATCAGCACCGAGATTGCGGCGAGGATGACGACCAGCCAATTGCCGGAACCGACCTGCAGCAGCGCGCCGAGGATGACGATGCCGGAAATCGCGTTGGTCACGGCCATCAGCGGCGTGTGCAGCGAATGGCTGACATTCCAGATCACCGAGAAGCCGATGAAGCAGGCGAGCACGAAGACAATGAAATGCGCCATGAACTCGGACGGCGCATAAGCACCGACCAACGCCATCAGCAGGCCGCCGACCACGAGCAGGCCGACCTGGCTCCGGGTCTGCGCCTTGAAGGCGGCCGCTTCCTGGGCGCGCTTTTCCTCGGGCGTCAGTTCCTTGGCCTTCTCCTTCGGCTTCGCGGCCGCGATCGCCTGGATCTTCGGCGGCGGCGGCGGGAAGGTCACGGCCCCTTCGAAGGTGACCGTCGCACCACGGATGACGTCGTCTTCCATGTTATGGACGACCTTGCCGTCCTTGCCCGGCGTCAGGTCCGTCATCATGTGGCGGATGTTGGTCGAGTAGAGCGTGGACGCCTGGGCGGCCATGCGGCTCGGGAAATCGGTGTAGCCGACGATCGTCACGCCATTGTCCGAGACGATCTTCTGGTCGGGAACGGTCAGGTCGCAATTGCCGCCGCGCTCGGCGGCAAGGTCGATGACGACCGAGCCGGGCTTCATCGAAGCCACCATGTCGGCGAGCCAGAGCTTCGGCGCGTCGCGGCCAGGGATAAGCGCCGTGGTGATGACGATGTCGATCTCGGGCGCCAGCTCACGGAACTTGGCGAGCTGCTTCTCGCGGAACTCCGGCGAGGACGGGGCGGCATAACCGCCGGTGGCGGCGCCGTCCTGCGCGGCCTCGAATTCGAGATAGACGAATTCCGCGCCCATGCTCTCGATCTGTTCGGCCACTTCCGGACGGACGTCGAAGGCATAGGTGATCGCGCCGAGCGAGGTTGCCGTACCGATCGCCGCGAGACCCGCGACGCCGGCGCCGATGACCAGAACCTTGGCCGGCGGCACCTTGCCGGCGGCCGTCACCTGGCCGGTGAAGAAGCGGCCGAAATTGTTGCCGGCCTCGATCACCGCGCGGTAGCCGGCGATATTCGCCATCGACGACAGGGCGTCCATCTTCTGGGCACGCGAGATGCGCGGCACCATGTCCATGGCGATGACGTTGGCGCCCTTGTCCTTGGCCTGCTCGAGCAGGTCCTTGTTCTGCGCCGGATAGAAGAAGGAAATGAGCGTTTTGCCGGGGGCGAGCCTGTCGAGTTCCGCCGTTTCCGGCGGACGCACCTTGGCGATCACGTCGGCGGCCGCATAAAGCGCTGCGGCCCCCTCGACCACCGTCACGCCGGCGGCCCGATAGGCGTCGTCGGAAAAGCCGGCGGCCTTGCCCGCTCCCGCCTCGACGACGCATTCATAACCAAGCTTCTGTAGCTGAAGCGCGCTGTCGGGGGTCATGGCAACGCGTGCCTCCCCTGCAAACAGCTCCCGTGGCGAACCGATCTTCAAACCCATCTCCCATCTCGCATTAGGCTAAAGTCGAAATTTAGCGGCGTGAAACCGAGCAGAATGTGTGGTTACTGTCCAGCCCACTTTCCCCCTCAAGTGAAGGTTTCGCGCGCCGGAGGCGGCTCCGTCAACGATTAAATCGCTTACCGGGCCGCCTGCGGCGTTTGGCCGTTTTCACCGGCAGGCGCCGCAATGGAACAAATTGGCCCGGCTGTTGTTTACGACAGGAATTCGTAAACGGAGAACATCATGCTTCATTGGATCCTGATCTTCCTGCTGATTGCCGCCGTGGCCAGCCTTCTCGGCTTTCGTGGCGTGGCCGGCGCATCGGCAGGCATTGCCAAAATCCTGATTTTCATCGTGCTGGTGATCCTCATCATCGCGCTTTTCACGGGGGTGCTGGTCGTCGCCTGACGACCTCGCCTATCCAGATCTGTCCTCCCCACGAAAGGAAGGGCCGGTTCTCACGAACCGGCCCTTCTTTTATGCTGCAGCATCGCCACCATTCAGATGAACGGCCTGAGTTTGGGGTCGCCCGGGCTCCAGTTCGCCACCGCCTGGAGACCTTCCGGGTCGAGGACCTCGCAGCCGCGGTCGAGCCAGCGGATAAGTCCACGCTCGGCAAGTTTCTTCAGCGTCTTGTTGGTGTGCACGATGGAAAGACCGAGCGTGTCGGCGACATGCATCTGCGTCACGGGCACGTGGCGGCGCTCCTCGTCCAGAAGCCCGGCGACACGGCCACGCTCGAACAGAAAGGCGAGCAGGTAAGCCGCTCGTTCCGTGGCCGTCCGACGACCGATGCTGAGCAGATGCTCGTCGAGAATGCTCTCCTCGCGTGCCGCGAGCCACGTCAGGTCGAAGGCCAACCCGGCGTGTTTCTGGAACAGCGTGAACAGCCGGTTTCGCTCGAAGACACAGAGCGTGATCGGCGTCAGTGCCTCGACCGAATGCTGCATCTCCGACATCACGGCCCCCTGCAGCCCTACCATGTCACCCGGAACCACGTAGTTGAGGATCTGCCGACGGCCGTCCTCCAGGATCTTGTAGCGGAACCCCCAGCCTTGAAGCACCGTATAAAGGTGAGCGCTATGCGAGCCTTCGACCAGCACGGTCGACCCCGGATCTGCATTGAGCTCACCGCGCTTGAAATGGGAGACGAAGTCCAGCTCCTCGGAGGAGAAGGGACGGAAATGACTTCTCAGCCGGAGGGGACATTCATGGCAACTGACACGGACAGGATTGTTGCGGAATTCGCTCGCCATGCAATGTCCTCTTTTTGCGGTCAGGGTGCGGCCCGTGCCGGACCGCTCTCGATCACATGTCTTTTTTAAATGACGTTCTGCGCATGCGCGCCCATAACGCCACTCGGCAAAAAAGGAAAAGCCATGCACAACCCGTCGCTGCGTGTTCTCGTCGCGGAGAACCAGTACCTGATCGCGATGGAGGTCGAGCGCATTCTCCTCGACGCCTTCGGCTGCGACGTCACAATCACCCCGCTATCGCAACTCGAGCGGCAGCTTGCCATCTCCCGTTACGACCTTGTCGTCGTCGACAGCGCCCCGTCCGGAACGCTCAACCTCAAGCGCGCGGAGATGATCGCCACCGCCGGCGCCTCGGTGATCTTCCTCACTTCCTATGACGAGGAAGCCACGGAAAATCCGAATCTCCTCAGCTTTCCCGTCATCGAGAAGCCGATCCATCCCGAGGAATTGACGCGCGCCGTGCTTGCAGCCACGGCCCAGCCACGGGCCTGATCGGTCATACCGCGAAGGCGCGCTTGGTGACGGCTGAGCTGTGCGCGTCGGGGCCGTAGTCGCCCTCTCCGCTCACCCCGAGAAGCTCCTGAAGCTTGTTGCGCGCCCGGTTGATGCGGCTCTTGATCGTGCCGACCGCGCAACCGCAGATCTCCGCCGCTTCCTCATAGGCAAAGCCCGACGCTCCGACCAGGATGATTGCTTCGCGCTGGTCGCTCGGCAGTTGGTCGAGCGCCCGCTTGAAATCCTGGAGGTCGAGTGAGCCGTACTGTTGTGGATGGGTGGAGAGCTGTGCGGTGAAGATGCCGTCGCTGTCGGACACCTCGCGGCCGCGCTTGCGCATCTGGGAGTAGAATTCGTTGCGCAGGATGGTGAAAAGCCAGGCCTTCATGTTGGTGCCCGGCTCAAAATGGTCCTGCTTGGCCCAGGCCTTCATGATCGTGTCCTGCACGAGGTCGTCGGCAACATGATGGCGCCCGGTCAGGGAGACGGCGAAGGCACGAAGATTCGGAAGAGCAGCAAGCAGCTCTCGCTTGAACGAGCGTTCTACGGACGTTGCATCAGAGGTCATAGGGCGGAATCCTTGACGCGAACACTGGACTCGGCCTGCTTCTCAGCCTGATCGAGCTTTTCGAGCAGGCTGAGAAACCGGTCGGGAATTTCTTCATCCTGCACCGCTTGATAGAGTTCGCGCAACTGGGTGGCGATACCCGGATGAACACCAGCAAGGTTCATCTTCTGCAGGACTGATGGATCATTGTCGAATTTGGTCATGCTTTTCCATCGGGGTTGGGTTCGTTCGTTGCGTCACAACGGACAAACGGTCAGAAGGTTCCAAACTCCCGTATTATTTTGATTGTTATTTTGACGCCCACTACGAAAATCTGTGCCGTGACCATCGATGTTGGCCGATGGAACAAATTGTCGGTCCCGCCGTTTTCCTGCCATCGGAAAAAGGAGAGAAACCCATGCTGTATTACGCACTTGTCTTCCTCGTCGTCGCCCTGATCGCCGGTGTGCTCGGCTTCGGCGGCATCGCCGGTGCTTCGGCCGGTATCGCCAAGATCCTGTTCCTGGTCTTCATCGTGCTTTTCCTGATCTCGCTCGCGTCGCGCCTGTTCCGCCGCGCCTGATTCCCGAAGAATTGACCTGAAAGGAGCCAGCATCCCCGGCTCCTTTCTTGTACGCTCCGGACCACTCAGTCTAACGCCACGCAAAAAGGCCGCCCCTTAACGAGGCGGCCTTCTCCATGTCTATCGTATGGCGAGATACCAGTTGATCAGCGTTGAGCCGATCATGACCCCCAGCGCGGCGAGCACGAGGAGCAGGGCTATGATCGTTGCATTGGAGAAGCGGGGCGGAACTGCGGAAAGATCGGAATCCAGCTGCGCCTCGTTGGCGATTTCACGCATTTCCTTATCGATTGACCGATCACGTTCTCCGGGCGACACGGTCATCGGTTGGCCTCCCCGACCATACCCGGGACAGCGGGAAAGCGCGCAAAAGGATCCTCGACGAACGCCTTGGCGGTCACCCCGGCCGGGACAGCCGTCTTGAGCTCGGCGAGCCTGACCGGATCGATCGTTTGGCGGATCTCCCGGCCGGCGAGAAGGTCGGCATCAACGGGCACGCAGTCTCCATAGATCAGACCCGCCATCTTGCGGGCCTTTTCCATTTCGGACGGCAGGGCGGCACGGCAATCCGCACCGGAGCTGTAGGAAATCACGGCGACCGGCTCTTCCAGACAACTGGATTGCTGGGGATGGCAAGCAACGAGTACCATGAGTGCAGCAAGCGTGTTCATCGTCGTTCTCCTTGTGAAAAGGTTAACGTCAAAAGACGATGAATGTTCCTTAAACCCCGCAATTCCGGCCTTTTGGCTGACGATCGGAGTGCTTCACATGCTGGTCGCGCCGTGCACGAGGTTGTGCACGTATTGCAGCTTCTTGAACACCGGCACCGACAGTACAAAGGGGTAAAGGTCGCGCTGTCCCATGCTGCGGTTGATACTGTTGAGCGCGACCGTCAGCGGAACCCAGGCATCGACGAGCACCTTGGCGTCGACCGCTCGATAAGCGTCGAAGGTTGTGCTCAGCGTCAGTTCCGGAGAGGCGATTTCCGGCCGCGTCCGAAGGCCGAACGCATCGGCTGTGTCCAATGCATCGACGATGTGGAAATAGTGCGCCCAGGTCTCGGCGAAGTCCTCCCAAGGGTGGCTCGCGGCATAGGCGCTGATGTAGCTCTGTTCCCATCCCGCCATTGGCCCGTTGGCATAATGCAACTGCAGTGCCTCGCCATAGTCCCTCCGTTCGTCACCGAAGAGCGCGCGGAAAGACTCGAGGTCGCCGCGCTCCTGAACCAGCCGATCCCAGTAGTAATGGCCGATCTCGTGGCGGAAATGACCGACGAGCGTGCGGAACGGTTCTCCGAGTGACACGCGACGCGCTTCCCGCTCCGCATCGCTCGCCTCCGCGATGTTGAGCGTGATCAGTCCGTCGGCATGCCCCGTCAACACTTGCTGTCCGCTCGTGACGGCATCGTCTGCGAGAAACTCGAAGCCGAGCCCCGTTGCCGGATCCTCGGCTCTGGTGACCAGCGGCAGGCCGAAACGCAGCAGGGAATAGAAGACATATCGCTTGGCAGCCTCGATCCGCTGCCAGTTGGCGACATTCTCCTGCGTGGAAAGATCGGGAATGGTAAGGTTGTGGCGACAGGCAAGACAGAGGCCAGAGGCATGTCCATCCTCCACCAGCCAGTTGCATCCACCCGCTTCGGCATTGCCGCACGGCTGCAATAGGTTTGCCGGCTCCGCGGGATCGCGAAACATTGCGCCGTCGGCGGCTATCGCCACCATGTCGAACCGGCTCGGACGCCATGCAAGCCGCATCCCGCACGTCACGCAGCCCCCATTGTCGAAGTGGACGATGTTCGCGCAATTCGAACAGTTGAAGAGACGCATAAAAGGCTCCCTGCGCAGAGGCTTGTGATCGAACTCGTCATTTGCCCGCCGCAGCGGCGTGCAAGGTGCGTGGTCGGCGGCGGGAGAACGGTAAAATCCACAACTCGTTCCCGCGCTTGCCGGCGCCTACTCGAAGATTTCCTGAGGAAAGACGAGCTCGTAGCGGAGTTCCTTGTCGTCCAGCTGGTGCGTGGCGCGCCCGTTGACGGAGGACGGCACAACCCGTTCGAGCACCGTGCTGCCGAACCGGGCGCTACTGGCGGCGCTCAGCGCCTCCTTGTTGATGTTTCCGACCGGCTCGACCCAGCGGATACGGATCTGCGGTCCTGCGTCGGTCTGGAACCGCTCGCAGCTGACCTCGATCGGGCGGCGCCGCTGAAGGAAATCGCCATGGCTCACGGCATTGACGACGAGCTCGTGCAAGGCCAGGCCGATATGCAGCGATGCGTTCGGCGTCAGCATAACATCCTCGCCCGAGACATGCACAAGACTGCCGTTTTCCTGCACATAACGATCGACCTGCTGCTTCAGCAGGTCGCGGAAGTAGGCGCCGCGCCAGCTGGAGTCGGTGATCAGGTCCTGCGATTGCGAGAGCGCGTGCAGACGACCGCGGAACTTGCCGAGGAACGCGTCGAGCGTACCGGAATAGCGCGCGGTCTGGGACGCGATGCTCTGGATGATCGCGAGAAGGTTCTTGGAACGATGGCTGACCTCGCGCAGAAGCGCCCGCAACAGCCGCTCGCGCCGCCGGTCCTCCGTGCGGTCGAGAACCACCGTCATCAGGTTGATCTCGTGATTGCCCATCTCGACCATCCGGCAGCGGAACTCGAAGAAGGTGTCGTCGCCGGCCTCAATTTCCAGTTCAGCGCGGTCGCCCGGCTTGACCAAGCCGGCCTTCAATTCGCCGAGCCTTGTCCCAAGCTCGGGGCCGAAGATCGCCTCGTCGCTCGGCTCCACTCCGGGTTTCAGCATCCAGCGCGCGGGCAAAGTGGTGATGCAGATATACTTGCCCTGCTGATCCTGCAGAGTGAGGGTGGCACTCATGTCGATCAGGGCGGTAATGAAGAACTCACGGAGCTTGTCTTCAGCTCGCGCGGGTTCGAACCATGTCAACCGGTGTACCAACTTCTCACTCCGCCGCTGATCGGCAATCCGTAAATGACCCCCTTGGGCCTCGCTCCGAACGTGCGGAGCGGGACCCTTCCCCGGTACGCTCTTTCCTCGTCAGGCCTGCTCGACCACCCGCTCGTTGAAGAAGAGCGCCTGGCTGATCAGGGCCTTGACCATGTCGGGATTGAAGGGCTTCGTGACGAGGAAGGCCGGTTCGGGCCGTTCGCCGGTCAGGAGCCGCTCGGGAAACGCGGTGATGAAGATGACCGGCACGGAATCGACCTTGAGAATGTCGTTGACGGCGTCGATGCCCGAGCTCCCGTCCGCGAGCTGGATGTCGGCCAGCACCATCTTGGGATTCGTGCGGTTGTAGAGTTCGACGGCCTCGCCATGGGTGCGGGCAATGCCGGTAACCCTGTGTCCGAGATCTTCCACCATCTGTTCGATGTCGAGGGCGATCAGAGGCTCATCCTCGATGATCATGATGTCGGTCGCCACCTGGCGCGAGATCTCCACGGAAGCCTCGTTGAACAGCTTGTTGAACGCCGCCTCGTCGACGCCCAGCACTTCGGCGGCTTCGGAATTGGAAAAGCCCTCGACGGTGATCAGCAGGAAGGCATGGCGTGCACGCGTCGGAACGGACGCAAGGTTGGCGGCCGCGCGCTTCTCCCAGGCGAACGGCGATGAAACCGCGGGGATCTCCACATTGGTGCTGTCGAAAAGCTTGACGAAGAGCTTGTAGAGCGAGACGCGATCATTGGCGCCCTTCGGGAAGATGGAGATGTCCGCGATCAAGGCTTCGAGCACGGCCGCGACATAGGCATCCCCGGACGTCTGGGACCCGGTGACGGCTCGGGCATAGCGCCGCAGGTATGGCAGATGGACGGCAACGCGGGCAGTAAGAGACATGCGATTTCTCCAATTGGATACAATATGGGTGCGGACTCGGCGGAAAACGTGCCTCGCGGAAGAAAGTTCCCCCGGGGATGGAACTTTTTTACGTTGACCCACTTAATAGAATAATTTCAATTCCGCCTAGGGGAAGACCAGGGGTTTCATGCCATGCGCGGCAAGCAGAACGACGAGGGCGACTTGCCGGAAACGGCACAACCGGAGACGCAGAATGCGAACGCGCTGATCGCGATGAAGCTCCGGGGCTATTATGACAGCATCATCGAGGAAGGCACTCCACCACAATTCCTCGACCTGCTGGAACGCCTCGACAAGGCAGAACGCGGACAGAAGGACTGACGGCTGTCGACCATTCGTCTGCCTTTCCCCTCCAACCATCCTCCGCCCAGTCTTGAGATCATTGCTCTTCAGATCACGCCTTGGGCCTTCTTCCAAATCCCTGGCTGCGCGCCAGCACGTAGGCAAAGCTGCTCACCATGACAGCGGCGGCGATCGGGCTGGAGCGGATCATCGACGGCAGTTCCTGGACCAGGCGCGCCGTGAGCGGATCCGGCCGGGCCGCAGCAAGCGCCGCCTGGCGGGCGAGCACCAACTGCTCTGTCCGCCGATTGAGCACGGCGACGACAGCAAGCACCACCAGCGCGCCAGCCATGGCCGCGGCGGCGACAACGAGCGCTGCCGCGACCGCCCCGGCCTCCGTGGCAACGTAGAAGGCCAACGCCATCACCAGCGCCACATAGGCAGTCAGGAAGAATACGCCGGCGATCAGTCCGCCGACCGCCTTGCGTTTCACCTCGACCGCGGTGGAACTCATGTTGACGAGCCCCAGCCCGATCATCTGCTCGACCAACCCGCGCATCCGTCACCGCCGGCTGAGAACGGCTGCCAGGAAGCCGATGCCGGCCGCGACCGCAATCGACTGGAGCGGGCGACTGCGGATATGGGCCTCGAGATCCTGCTCGGCCGTCGCCAGGCTGGAGCGGGCGCTTTCGACATACTGGGCCGATACATCGGCGACATCGGCACCGAGCTGGGTCGCCCGGTTGCCTGCTTCCTTGAGCTTGCCGTTGCCGAACGATGCAAGGGCCTGCGTGAGAGCGGCTACGTCACGACGCAGGTTCTCCAGCTCCGCCTGGACGTCGCTCGCCGAAGCGCTCGACGAAGCCTCCACCTCATCGACCAGGCTGTCGGCCTTCGCACGCGCCTTTTCTGCCATGGATACGGTCGCCATCGGATGTCTCCTTGCTGATTGGTTCGACTTGAGAACGCCCGGAAGACCGATCGGTTCCCCGCTTTTTTTTGCAGCGCGCGGCGCCTTCACCGCCCCGTCGAGAGGAACTTCCGAGACGAACCGGCGTTTATCAATCCGAGGACAACGGCCTCTATCGCAACGAAACCAGGAAGGAGTTCGACATGAACTGGAATCAGATCGAAGGCAATTGGGAGCAGTTCAAGGGCAAGGCCCAGGCCCAGTGGGGCAAGCTCACCGGCGACGACATGGACGTAATCGCCGGCAACCGCAAGCAGCTCTCCGGCAAGATCCAGGAAGCCTATGGCAAGACCCAGGAAGAAGCCGACCGCGAGATCGACACCTGGATGAACAGCCGCCACTAAGGCGCTGGCCAGAGAATGCAAAAGCCCGGAACATGACGTTCCGGGCTTTTTTCCGTTATTCGAAGACCCGTCAACACAATCGCGTCAGCCACGTTCGGCGACTGCGCGTCTCCATTTCGCGCAATAGGCGGCAAGCTCAGGCTCCGGAACAATGAGGCGTTCCTCGCCGGGCGCAAGTGCGATCCCGGTCAGCAGCCCTGCACCCTGCGCGGTACCTGTCGGTGCGCCGCCCGGAAGAACGATCACGTCGCACCCGGCAGCGGTCGCGAGAGCGCGGAGATAGATCGCATTGCCGGCGAACGGCCCCTCGACGATGATCGGGCCACGATTGCCAATCAGGACGAGGCAGGTCGCGGTCATCAGCGCTGCATATAGGGAAGCGGCAACCTGCCGCTCGGCTGCCGTTTCGGCCACCCCCAGCCACTCGGTCTTCCGTCCCGGGAAAGGCCCGGAGCCTGATGCGATATTCGGAAGCACCATGACCCCTCGGCCGAGGACAGCGGCAAGCGCCTCTTCAAGCTCCATTGCGCTCGCCGGAGAGAGAGCCTCCGTCAGCATCTCGTATTCCCGTCCGCCCATGAAGCGGGCAGACGGAACAGCGCGACCATAGGCATCCACATTGGCCAGCGTGTCCCGCGTGGGGTCGAGCCCGTCGAGATCGCCGCCGACAGCAAAACACACCACCCAAGTCCCCGTCGAGACGACGGCAAACGGCGCCTCGCGGCGAAGGAGATGCGGTAGCAGCGAGGCGTTTGAATCGTGGATGCCGCAATGAACCGGCACTGGCGCGGCAAGGCCGATCCGGTCGCAGATTTCCGGCAGGAGCGGACCCAGCGCATCGAAGGCCGGACGCACCGGGGCCATCAGCGAACGAATGTCGAGCCGGTCGACGAGAGCGGAATACTGTCCCGCACCGGGCCGCCAGAGATCGGTATGGCAACCGAGCGACGTCGCCTCGTTGGCTGCAACCCCGGTCAGTCGGAAGGCCCAGTATTGCGGATAGGTCAGGATGGTGGCGACGTGGCCGAAATCTTCCGGAAAACTCGCCTTCTGGAAATGAAGCTGCGCCCCGAGATTAAGCCCGCCCGAAAGCCGCGGCGAACAGGTCTCGGCGAAATCCGGCCGAAGCCGGTCATAGTCGTCGCGGACGGCCTGCGGGTATTCGAACTCGTAGTCCAGCACCGGCAGTGCCAGTTCGCCTTTCGCGTGGAGAAGGGCGGCACTCGCGCCATGCGTGGTGATCGAGATGGCCTCGAAACCCGGTGTGGCGGCAAATTCCGCAAGCGATGCCAGAATGAAGGTCCACAGCGCCTCGACGTCGTAGTGCGGATAGTGCCCGGTCGCGACTACCTTGTTCGGAGTCTTGCGGACCGCGATCTCCGCGCCGGTCGCCCCGTCGAGCACGACCACCTTGGCATTGGTCTTGCCGATGTCGATCACGGCGACGCGGGCATGGTGCGGTGTGCTCATTTGAGGTGGAACACCGTAACGAGATCAACGGCAACGGGCGAGTTGTCCGGATTGCTTTCCATGATGTCGGCCATGTGCGCCCACCAGCGCTTCATCACCGGGTGATCCGGCAGGCTTGCCATGCCATGGTTCTTCGGCCGGCTGAGAACGCCGAAGAGCGTGTTGGTCTCGCGGTCGAGATGGATAGTGTAATCGCTCACGCCCGCGTCGTGCAGCAGGTCGACCAGCTCCGGCCAGATCTCGTCATGGCGCTTCCTGTATTCGGCCTCCATGCCCGGGAAGAGCTTCATCTTGAAGGCATGCCGTTCCACTTCGCTCATCTTGCGGTCCTCGCCTGCTTGATGCGACGGCCGATGATCGGCAGCGCGATGGTGACGATCAGAAGCAGGCCGATGAAGATCGACATGACGATGCCGGGCACGTTCAGAAGGCCGAGGCCGAAGGTCACGAGGCCCATGACGAAGGCCGCGATCACCACACCGGCGATCGTTCCGGCGCCGCCGAGGATCGATACGCCACCGAGGACCACCATGGTCACGACCTCGAGCTCCCAGCCTTGCGCGATCGAAGGCCGGGTCGAACCGAGACGCGAGGTGAGGCAGACGGCTGCAATGCCGCTCATCAGGCCGGTCAGCAGGAAGAGGATGAACTTCACCCGCTCGACCGGGATGCCGGAAAAGCGCGCGGCGAGCGGATTGTTGCCGATCACATAGACATGACGGCCGAAATTGGTCTTGTGCAGGAGGATGGCAAACAGGCCTGCCATCACGAGGAACAGCACGAACTCGAAGGAAAACACCCAGAAGACATAACCCTGGCCGAAATAGGCGAAATCGGCCGGATATTTCCCGTAGGCCTGGTCGCCGAGCACGATGTAGGAAATGCCGCGGAACAGGCTCATCGTGCCGATCGTGACCACGATCGACGGAAGCTTCAGGCCGGCGATCATCAGCCCGTTGAAGGCGCCGCAGGCAAGGCCGGTACCGATGCCGATCGCCACCAGCCCCGGCGCGCCGACGCCCATCTGCGCCGCGTAACCCATGGCGGTGGAGGCAAGCGCGATGATCGCGGCGACCGAGAGGTCGATCTCGCCGGCGATGATCAGCAGCGCCATGGCAAAGGCGATCATCGCCTTTTCGGTGAAGTTGAACGTGGCGTCCGAAAGATTCCACGCATCGAGGAAATAGGGCGAGGCCAGTGAATTGGCGATGAAGATCGCCACCGCCACGCCGAACAGAAGCACTTCCCAGCTTCCGAGCAGCCGCTTCAGCGGCGTGCCCAGACGATCGGGGATCTGGCGACGGGTTGACACGGTTTGAGACGTCGCGGTGCTCATGCGGCCACCTCCTGGCTGTCCTTGGCTGCGCGGTCGCGCAGGATGATACGGCCCTTCTTGGCCTCGGCACGGGCGTTGAAGATGACGGCGAGCACGATGACCACGCCGGAGATCGCCATCTGGGCGAACGGCGAGATGCCGATGACCGGCAGCGCGTTCTTGATCACGCCGAGGAACAGGGCGCCGAGAACCGTGCCGATCACGGTGCCGATGCCGCCGGCGATCGACACGCCGCCGATGACGTTGGCCGCGACGCTGTCGAGCTCGAAGCCGGCGGCGATGTCGACATAGGCGACCGCGTAGCGCGACACCCAAAGATAACCCGCGAGCCCCGCCAGCGCGCCCGACAGCACGAAGGCGAGGAACCGGGCCCGGCCGACATCGATGCCCGCATAGACCGCGGCGGTCGGATTGCCGCCCGCCGCATAGGTCGATCGGCCGAACGGCGTGCGGCTCAGCAGGAACCAGATGAGGAAGACGATCGCGATCGCCACCCATGACAGGATCGGCAGGCCGAGGACGGCGATGCGCGGCAGGTCGAGGAAGTCGGGCGTCATCTGGTGCGCGTTGACCCAGCTGCCTCCCGACAGCACGAAGGCCATGCCGCGATAGATGGTGAGCGTGCCGAGCGTCACGACGATCGGCGGGATCTGCAGGAGCCAGACGAGGAAGCCGTTAATGGCGCCGAGGGCCGCACCGATGCCGATCGCGAGAACGATCAGCAGTGCGAGCGGCAACCCCGGATAGGCGGCATCGAGCATCGCGACCGCCATGCCGGTGAAGGCGAGATTGGCGGCGACCGAAAGATCGATCGACTTGGTGAGGATGACCGTCATCTGCCCGAGCGCCAGGATGATCAGGATCGACGTGTCGTTGAAGATCGTCGCCAGATTGCCGGGCGTGGCGAAGTTCGACGCGCGCGTCGAGAAACCGGCGATCATCACGACGATGATCAGCGCCAGCAGGATTTCGCGGTTCTTGAGAAGCCGTTGCATGTGTTCAGTCCTTAACCATTGCCGGTCGCCGCGCGGACCAGCGTCTCGGCGGAGAGCACCTCGCGCGGATAGATGCCGGCCATCAGACCCTCGCGCATGACCATGACCCGGTCGGACATGCCGAGGATTTCCGGCAGTTCCGACGAGATCATGATGATCGAGAGCCCCTCGCCCGCGAGCTCCGAGATGAAGCCGTGCACGGCGGCCTTTGAGCCGATGTCGATGCCCTTGGTCGGCTCGTCGAGAATGATGACCTTCGGCCTGGTGGCGAGCCACTTGCCGATGACGACCTTCTGCTGGTTGCCGCCCGAAAGCGTGCCGACCGGCACGGAAAGGGCCGCCGCGCGCAGGTCGAGCCGTTCGGCATACTTGCGGGCGAGCGTGAATTCGTTGATCGCCTTCAGGAACCCGCGCGCCGAGGTGCGCGCGAGCGACGGCAGCGACATGTTCTGGTAGATCGGCATTTCGAGCGCCAGGCCGTGCCGTCCGCGTTCTTCCGGAACATAGACGATGCCGGCGGCGATCGCGTCGGCGGGCGTGCGGATCTCAATCTCGCGGCCCTCGAGCGAAAGGCGGCCGGAAGCGGGCGTCGTGATCCCGAACAGCGACTGGCAGAGCTCGGAGCGCCCGGCGCCGATCAGGCCGTAGACGCCCAGGATTTCGCCCTGCTTGAGGTCGAAGGAGATGTCGCGGAACTCGGTGTCGTGGCAATAGCCGTCGACAGACAGAACCGTCTTGCCGATGTTCACGGCAACCTTGGGGAAGACGTCGTGCACGTCACGGCCGACCATCAGCCGGACGATTTCGTCCTGCGGCGTCGTTTTCAGCGCGCCTGAACCGACCATCTTGCCGTCACGGAAGACGGCGTAGTTCTCGGCGATTTCATAAAGCTCGTCGAACTTGTGGCTGATGAACAGGATCGCCTTGCCCTGCTTCTTCAGTCCTTCGACGATGCGGAACAGGTCATCGATTTCCTTGCGCGACAGCGCGGCGGTCGGCTCGTCCATGATGACGATGCGCGCCTCGACCGACAGCGCGCGGGCAATGGCGACCAGATGGCGCTGCGCGATCGACAGGTCCTTCAGGCGGATGGTCGGATCGATATTGCTTTCGAGTTCCGCCAGCAGCTGGCGGGAACGCTGGTTGATGGTCTTCCAGTCGATCAGCCCGAAACGGGTACGCGGCGCGTGGCCGAGAAAGATGTTTTCGCCGACGGTCAGTTCGTCGAACAGCACGGTTTCCTGGTGGATCGCGGTCACGCCCGCGTCGATCGCGCCTTGCGCATTGGCAAAGGCGATCGGCTTGCCGTCGATCAGGATCTCGCCCTCATTGGGACGATAGATGCCGGTCAGGATCTTGACGAGCGTCGACTTGCCGGCGCCGTTCTCGCCGATCAGCGCGGTCACCTGGCCGGGATAAAGCGCGATGTTCACCCCGTCGAGCGCTTTCACGCCGGGAAATATCTGCGAAATGCCACGCATTTCGAGGATCGGCGTGACGGCGGCGAGCGGCGCGGTGTCGAGAGGTTTGGCTTGAACGGTCATGGTCTTTTCAGGTCCTGTAAGCCCCTCATCCGCCTGCCGGCACCTTCTCCCCGCAAGCGGGGCGAAGGACGCAAGCCACACGGCGTCATCCTATCATCGGGGCACGTTCCCTCTCCCCGCGTGCGGGGAGAGGGCTAGGGTGAGGGGCAACAGCCCCCGAACTCGGGAATGCAGGATCAGAAGATCTTCGAGAACTCGTCGATGTTCGACGAATTGTAGACGAACGGATCGGCCATGGCGGCTTCGCCGTTGTCGCCGACCTTGATCTTGCCCATGCGGCCGGCTTCGATTTCCGCGCCCGGCGCACCGTCGGTGT
This sequence comes from Rhizobium terricola, assembly GCF_012927355.1. Classification (GTDB taxonomy): domain Bacteria; phylum Pseudomonadota; class Alphaproteobacteria; order Rhizobiales; family Rhizobiaceae; genus Allorhizobium; species Allorhizobium terricola. Next base: position 143,309 of record NZ_JABBGK010000006.1, on the reverse strand, counting down.
CGCCCTTTACCAGGTGATAGGCGATCTGGGTGGCCGAGTAACCGAGGTCGATCGGGTTCCAGATGGCGAATTCCTTGGTGGCGCCCGACTTGATGGCGCCGGCCATTTCCGACGGCAGACCGAGGCCGGTTACATAAACCTGGCCGATCTTGCCGGCATCCTTGACGGCCTGCGAGGCGGCGAGAACGCCGACGGTCGTCGGAGCGACGATGACCTTGACGTTCGGCGAGGACGACAGGAGGCCGTTGGCTTCGCGGTAGCTCTTGTCGGCCAGGTCGTCACCATAGACGGTCGTGGCGAGGTTGAGTCCCGGGAAATCCTTGAGCTGCTTCTTCATTTCCTCGATCCAGATGTTCTGGTTGGTCGAGGTCGTGGTCGCCGACAGGATGGCGAAGTCGCCCTTGCCGCCTTCGAGGTGGTTGGCGGCGAGCTGCAGGCACATCTTGCCGATCAGCTCGTTGGAAGACGGGTTGAGGTGCATGATGCGGCCTTCGGCGGCAACGCCCGAATCCCACGAGATGACCTTGATGCCACGCTGGGCGGCCTTCTTGAGCGCCGGAACGACGGCATCCGGGTCGTTCGCCGAGATCGCGATGGCATCGACGCCCTGGGCGATCAGCGAATTGATGACTTCGATCTGGCCTTCGGCCGTGGTCGTCGTCGGGCCGGTATAGATGATCTCGACGCCGCCGAGTTCCTTGGCGGCTTCCTCGGCGCCCTTGTTGGCGGCTTCAAAGAAGCCGTTGCCGAGCGACTTGACGACGAGTGCGATCTTCATGTCGGCCGCATTGGCCGCGGACGCCATTGCCATGGCGGCAAAGGCCACGCCGGCGAGCAGTGTCTTGGACAGTTTCATTTCGTCTTCCTCCCAGGTTGATAGACTGCTTTGAACTCCCCCACGCGGCCCGATCACATCACGCGACCGACGTGGAATCCTCCTTCTCGGCCGAAGCCATCGGCTTGACCGTTATGAGCTTTACGCCGGCGTCGGTGACCATGGCGGCCGCCTCGTCCGGAATCTTGTCGTCGGTGATGATCGTCGAGACGTTGTCGAGCGAACACAGGATCAGGCTCGAGCGCTTCGAGAACTTGCTGGAATCGACCATGATGATCAGTTCCTCGGCCTGGCGCACCAGCTTCTGTTCGCTCTGGATCACCAGCGCGTCGGACTCCATCACGCCGAGCGCATTGATGCCCTGCGCGCCGATGAAGATGCGCCGCGCATAGAAATTGCGGATCGCGTCGTTGTCGAAGGGCGACAGGATCAGGCTCTGGTCGCGGTAGATCGCCCCGCCCGGCACCGATACGGTGCACTTCGAATGCTTGACCAGATGCTCGGCGATGGCGAACGAATTGGTCATGACCTGCAGGCGGCGCGCCGACATGAAATGCACCATCTGGAAGGTAGTCGTGCCCCCGTTGATGATGATCGAATCGCCTTCTTCGCAGAGATCGACCGCGGCGCGCGCAATTGCGCGTTTCTTGTCGATATTGACCGATTCCGAAACGCGGAACGGTCGTGCGGCCAGATTTCCGAGCTGCGGCGGATGCACCGCTTCGGCACCGCCACGGACCCGGCGGAGCTTTCCCTGCACGTGAAGCGCGGCGATGTCGCGGCGGATCGTGGCTTCGGAAGCCTCGGTCAGCTCGGCGATGTCCTGCACGGTGATGACCGGCTTTTCCTGGATCGCGCTTAATATGATGCGATGACGTTCGCGTTCGTGCATGGGCTCCTCCTGAGCGTGATTTATTCGGATTGCGTTTACGCTGTCAATCACAAACGATCAAAAAAGATAATGTTGCGTCGCACAATGAATGTTTGTGATCGAAATTGATTGACAAGCGTCGGACGGATGCGCGATACCGTGCACCAGAAGGAGATGGGTCGCCAGCCGGCAACCCGTGAATCGACACGCACAGGGAGGAAGCAATGACGGGCCAAACCCGCCTTCTCGAAAACCGTTGGGACGACGCTTACGCCGCAAAGCTCGATGAGCCGGGCAAGCTGCTCTACCGCTCCAATCTCTTGGGCGCCGACAAGCGCATCACCAATTACGGTGGCGGCAACACCTCCGCGAAAGTGCTCGAAACCGATCCGCTCACCGGCGAAAAGGTCCGCGTCATGTGGGTCAAGGGTTCCGGCGGCGACGTCGGCACCATCAAGCTCGACGGTTTCTCCACCCTCTACATGGACAAGCTCGAGGCGCTGAAGACCCTTTACAAGGGCGTCGAGGACGAGGACCGCATGGTCGGCTTCCTGCCCCACTGCACCTTCAACCTGAACCCGCGTGCCGCCTCGATCGACACGCCGCTGCACGGTTTCGTGCCGTTCACCCATGTCGACCACATGCATCCGGACGCGATCATCGCGATCGCCGCATCGAAGAACTCCAAGGAACTGACGCAACGGATCTTCGGCGCCGACATCGGCTGGCTGCCCTGGCGCCGTCCCGGCTTCCAGCTCGGCCTCGATCTCGAAGCTTTCGTCAAGGCAAACCCGACCGCCAAGGGCGTCGTGCTGGAAAGCCACGGCTTGTTCACCTGGGCGAACGACGCCAAGGAATGCTACCTGCTGACGCTCGAGATCATCAACAAGGCGATCGAGTGGTTCGCGAAGGAAACCGAAGGCAAGACGATCTTCGGCGGTGCCGTCGCCAAGAGCCTGCCGGAAGCCGAACGCCGCGCGATCGCCGCGAAGCTGATGCCGGAAATCCGTGGCCGGATCGGCAAGACTGAGCGCAAGCTCGGCCACTTCGACGACCAGACCGCCGTACTTGAATTCGTCAATTCAAAGGACCTGCAGGCGCTCGGCGCCCTCGGCACGTCCTGCCCCGACCACTTCCTGCGCACCAAGATCCGTCCGCTGATCGTCGATTTCGATCCGGCGAAGCCCGATGCCGATGCCGTGATCGCCGGCCTCGACAAGGCGCTCGAAGACTACCGCGCCGACTACACGCGCTATTACGAGACCTGCAAGCACGCCAATTCGCCGAAGATGCGTGACCCGAACCCGGTCATTTTCCTCGTGCCCGGCGTCGGCATGCTGTCCTTCGCCAAGGACAAGGCGACCGCCCGCATCGCCGGCGAATTCTACGTCAACGCCATCAACGTCATGAAGGGTGCCTCGACGGTTTCCGAATATCAGGGCCTGCCCGAACAGGAAGCCTTCGACATCGAATACTGGCTGCTCGAGGAAGCCAAGCTCCAGCGCATGCCGAAGCCGAAATCGCTCGCCGGCCGCGTGGCCTTCGTCACCGGTGGCGCCGGCGGTATCGGCCGGGCAACGGCCGAACGCCTGATGTCCGAAGGCGCCTGCGTGGTGCTCGCCGACATCGACGCCAATGCGCTCGCCGACACGATGGCCGACTTCTCCAAGCGTCATGGCGCTGACAGCGTTCGCTCCGTCACTCTCGACGTGACGAAGGAAGAGGCCGTCGCCTCGACCTTCGCGGAAGCCTGCGTCGAGTTCGGCGGCGTCGACATTCTCGTTTCCAATGCCGGCATCGCATCTTCCGCTCCGGTCGAAGACACCACGCTTGCCATGTGGAACAAGAACATCGACATCCTGGCGACGGGCTATTTCCTCGTCTCCCGCGAGGCTTTCCGCCTGTTCCGCCGTCAGGCGATCGGCGGCAACATCGTCTTCGTCGCCTCGAAGAACGGCCTCGCCTCCTCGCCGAACGCATCCGCCTATTGCACCGCCAAGGCCGCCGAGATCCATCTCGCCCGCTGCCTGGCGCTGGAAGGTGCGGATGCCGGCATCCGGGTCAACACGGTCAACCCCGATGCCGTTCTACGCGGCTCCAAGATCTGGAACGGCGAATGGCGCGAGCAGCGGGCGGCATCCTCGAAGATCGAGGTCACCGATCTGGAGGAGCACTACCGCAAGCGTTCGATGCTGAAGCTCAATGTCTTCCCGGAAGACATTGCGGAAGCGATCTACTTCCTCGCCTCCGATCTCTCGGCCAAGTCGACCGGCAACATCATCAATGTCGATGCCGGCAACGCCCAGAGCTTCACGCGCTGACATCCGCTTGAGATAATGCCTGCTGCCGGTGTCTCCCAAGACCGGCGGCAGGCCCTTCGGGTTTTCAAAAAGTCGCAGCCTTGCCCTCGCCCCGATCGAGGTCCTGATGCAAGCACCTGCGCGGGGAGGAAGACAATGACCGATCAGAAAGTCGCCGCCGACGTCATCGCGGCCGAAAATGAAAAGCGCGCAGCCGCGCTCAAGTCCGATTATGCGGCGCTCGGCGAGAAGCTCGCCCGCACCGGCATCGACATCGACGCCGTCACCAGCGAGGTCGCCGAATTCTTCGTTGCCGTTCCCTCCTGGGGCGTTGGCACCGGTGGCACCCGCTTTGCCCGCTTCCCCGGCCTCGGCGAGCCGCGCCATATCTTCGACAAGCTGGAAGACTGCTCGGTCATCAACGAACTGACCCGCGCCACGCCGACCGTGTCGCTGCACATTCCGTGGGACAAGGCCGATCCGAAGGAGCTCAAGGCAAAGGGCGACGCGCTCGGCCTCGGCTTCGACGCGATGAACTCCAACACCTTCTCGGACGCGCCCGACCAGGCCCATTCCTACAAATATGGCTCGCTCAGCCACGTCGATGCGGCCACCCGCGCCCAGGCCGTCGAGCACAACATCGAATGCATCGAGCTTGGCAACGCGATCGGCTCGAAGGCGCTCACTGTCTGGATCGGCGACGGTTCGAACTTCCCCGGCCAGACGAACTTCACCCGTCAGTTCGAGCGCTACCTCGCCTCCATGGCCGACATCTACAAGGCCCTACCCGACGACTGGCGGCTGTTTTCCGAACACAAGATGTACGAACCGGCCTTCTATTCGACCGTCGTGCAGGACTGGGGTTCGAACCTGCTGATCGCCCAGACGCTCGGTGAAAAGGCCTTCTGCCTCGTCGACCTCGGCCATCACGCGCCGAACACCAATATCGAGATGATCGTTGCCCGCCTGATCCAGTTCGGCAAGCTTGGCGGTTTCCATTTCAACGACTCGAAATACGGCGACGACGACCTCGACGCCGGCTCAGTCGAGCCCTACCGCCTGTTCCTCGTCTTCAACGAGCTGGTCGATGCCGAACATCGTGGCGTGAAGGGTTTCCACCCGGCCCATATGATCGACCAAAGCCACAATGTCACCGACCCGATCGAAAGCCTGATCTCCAGCGCCAACGAGATCCGCCGCGCCTATGCCCAGGCCCTGCTGGTCGACCGTGCAGCGCTTGAAGGCTTCCAGGACGGTAATGACGCACTGATGGCGACGGAGACCCTGAAACGCGCCTATCGCACCGATGTCGAGGCGATCCTCGCCGAAGCCCGCCGCCGCGCCGGCGGCGCGATCGATCCGGTCGCCACCTATCGCGCCAGCGGCTACCGCGCCCGGGTCGCCTCCGAGCGCCCGGCCGTCAAGGGCGGCTCCGGCGGCATCGTCTGATCGCCGGACGCCCGCGAAAATCCTGATCACGATGCCGGGCTCGTCCCGGCATCTTTCGTTTTGTCGGGACGGGTCGTTTGCCCCCCGAACCGGACTTGCCATGCCGCCCGCCCCTATTTCTAATGCACCCTCAAGAAGTGAGGAGTGCCCCCTAGCCATGCTGAAGATCGTCTTTCTCGACCGCGACACGCTTTCCCCCGAAACCGTGCTGCGCGCGCCGGCCTTTCCCCACGAGCTGATCGTTCATGATCGAACCGCACCGGACGAAGTTGCCGAGCGGATCGCCGACGCCGACATCGTCATCTCCAACAAGGCACCGCTCCGCCGCGAGAGCCTGGGCCGCGCAAGTCGGCTGAAGATGATCGCCGTTGCCGCGACCGGGACGGACATCGTCGACTTGGCCGCCGCCTGCGAACAGGGCATCACCGTCTCCAACATCCGCAATTACGCAAAACACACCGTTCCGGAACACACCTTTGCGCTGATGCTGGCCCTGCGTCGCTCGATCCTGCCCTATCGCCAGTCGGTGCTCGACGGCCGCTGGCAGCAGGCCGCGCAATTCTGCTTCTTCGACCACCCGATTGCCGACCTCGGCGGCTCCACCCTCGGCATCATCGGCAATGGCACCCTCGGAAAGGCCGTCGGCCGCATCGCCGAAGCCTTCGGCATGACCGTGCTGGTCGCCGGACGCCGGGGCTCAAACGAAGTCAAACCCGGCCAGACACCGTTCGACGAAGTGATGCGCCGCGCCGACGTCATCACCTTGCACTGCCCGCTCAACGCCGAGACCCGCGGCATCATCGGGACACGCGAATTCGCCTTGATGGAACGCAAGCCGATCCTGATCAACACCGGCCGTGGCGGGCTGGTCGATGAAGAGGCGCTTGAGCAGGCGCTGGACGACGGCCCGATCGCCGCCGCCGGCTTCGACGTCACCGATGGCGAACCGCCAGCCGCCGACAGCCCGATGATGCGCATCGCCGCCCGCCCCAACGTCATCCTCACACCCCACGTCGCCTGGGCCAGCCGCGAGGCGATCCAGGCGCTCGCCGACCAGCTGATCGAAAACATCGAACTCTTCGTCGCCGGCACTCCGAGGAATGTAGTGGGCTGAGTACGAAGCGGCGCCATTGCCGGATGTTTCCGCGCGGACGGCCCCTGCGGAGGCGATTTCGTGATTTGTCAGGCGTTTGCCCCTCATCCGCCTGCCGGCACCTTCTCCCCGCGAGCGGGGAGAAGGCACAAGTGGCACCGCCGCGGCCGTCCCCTCTCCCCGCACGCGGGGAGAGGGTCAGGGTGAGGGGCAGATGGCAAACGCGCCTGAAAGATCGCATGCTTCCTTTTCGCAACCCCGACTTTCGACCGGGATGATTGCCCGCCGGAAGCTGTGCTAAGCCGGTCGGCAATGAAACGGCGCGGGCGAGGAGGTCCGCACCGATCTCGTGGAGGAGACCCATGGATTTCACCCTGAGCGACCAGCAGCAGGCCTTTGTCGACATGGCGGCCGATTTCGCCGCCGAGGAACTGGCGCCCTTTGCGCTCGACTGGGACCAGAACAAGCATTTTCCCGTCGACACCCTGAAGAAGGCCGGCAGCCTCGGCCTCGGCGCGATCTGCGTCGCCGACGATGTCGGCGGCTCCGGCCTTGGCCGGCTCGACACCGCGCTGATCATCGAGGCTCTGGCGACCGGCTGCCCGACGGTTGCCGCCTATATCTCGATCCACAACATGTGCGCGACGATGATCGACCGCTATGGCACGCCGGAACAGCGCGAGGCGCATCTCCCTGCGCTTGCCACCATGGATGCCCTTGCGAGCTACTGCCTGACGGAGCCCGGCTGCGGCTCCGATGCGGCAGCGCTCAAGACCCGCGCGGTGCGCGACGGCGACGACTATGTGCTGACCGGCCAGAAGCAGTTCATCTCCGGCGCCGGAGCGAGCGCGCTTTACCTCGTGATGGCCCGCACCGGCGAGGACGGCCCGAAGGGTATTTCGGCCTTCCTCGTCCCGGGCGACGCCAAGGGGCTGACCTTCGGTGCCAACGAGAAGAAGATGGGCTGGAACGCCCAGCCGACCCGTGCCGTGATGATGGACGGCGTGCGGGTGCCCGCCGAGAACCGTCTGGGCGCCGAGGGCGAAGGCTTCCGGATCGCCATGTCCGGCCTCGACGGCGGGCGCCTCAACATCGCAGCCGCCTCGCTCGGCGGCGCGCGCTCTGCCTTCGACAAGGCGGTCGCGTACATGAAGGACCGCAAGGCCTTCGGAAAGCCGATCGCCGAGTTCCAGGCGTTGCAGTTCGAGCTCGCCGACATGGCGACAGACCTGGAGGCGGCTCGCACCTTCCTCTGGCGCGCGGCAAGCGCCCTCGACGACAAGGCGCCCGACGCGACCCGGCTCTGCGCTATGGCCAAGCGTCTCGTCACCGATCGCTGCTTCGAGGTGGCCAACCGCGCCTTGCAGCTGCATGGCGGCTATGGCTATCTCGCCGAATACGGCATCGAGAAGATCGTCCGGGACCTGCGCGTCCATCAGATCCTCGAAGGCACCAACGAGATCATGCGGGTGATCGTCGCCCGCTCGGTGATCGGCAATTGAGGAGACGTCCATGCACTATCTGACCACGACGGACCTTGCCGGCGAGGACGTGCTATCCGGACGAAACGGCGCGCTCGGCGTGATCCTGCTCAACCGGCCCCGGGTGCTGAACAGCCTGTCGCTTGCCATGGTGCAGGCGATCGACGCCGCCCTCGACCGTTTCGAACCCGATCCGGCGGTTGCCGCCGTTCTGATGACCGGCGAAGGCGAGCGCGGCCTCTGCGCCGGCGGCGACATCCGCACCTTCTACGAAAGCGGCAAGGCCGGCGACGGCCGCGCTGCCGACTTCCTGCGCGCTGAATACCGCATGAACGCCCGCATCGCGGCCTTCCCGAAGCCCTATGTGGTCTTCATGGAAGGCATCACCATGGGCGGCGGCGTCGGCGTCTCCAGCCACGGCAGCCACCGTGTCGTCACTGGCACGACGAAGCTCGCAATGCCCGAGACCGGCATCGGCTTCTTCCCCGACATCGGCGCCACCTGGCTGCTGGCGAAGGCGCCCGGCGAACTCGGCACCCTGATGGGTCTCACCGGCGAGGCCGTCGCCGCTGCCGATGCGATCGAGGCCGGCTTCGCCGACTGGTTCGTTCCCGCCGAAGCGCTCGGCACCCTTGCCGAACGCCTCACGGCGCTTGGCACCGGCGCCGGAGCCGCCGAGGTATCCGCCCTCATCGGGGAGTTCGCAACGCCTGCGCCCGGCGGGGAGTTCGCCGAGAACCGCGCTCTGATCGACCGCTGCTTCGGCTTCGATACCGTGGAGGAGATCGAAGCAGCACTGGCGGCCGAGACATCTCCCTTTGCGACGAAGGTGCACTCCGCGATGCTCGCCAAGTCGCCGACCAGCCTCAAGGTGACACTGGCCCTCCTGCGTGCGGCCCGCCGGTCGCCGGATCTTGAGACCTGCCTGGAGCGCGAATTCGCCGCGACCGCCCAGATCCTCCACACGCCTGACTTCTACGAAGGCATCCGCGCCGCGATCATCGACAAGGACCGCAATCCGAAATGGTCACCGGCAAGCCTCGACGCGATCGGCCCGGACATCGTCGCCCCCTTCTTCCGCCCGCATCCGAAGCCACTCTTCGGGTAGTGTGTCGAAAGGGCGGTCACGCCCCGTCCGACACTCACCCAGGATTCGCACGATCCGTGCCTTTAGTCCGGCAGGCGAACGGTCATTTCCATCTCGATCTGCAGGTCGGGCCCGGCAAGGGCGGCAACACCGATGCCCGTAAGGCTCGGCTGCGCACCGTCAAAGAAGGCGCCGAGATGCGTCATGGCCTCCCCCACCCGCTCAGGCGTCAGGTCGGTCACGTAAACGCGCACCAGGGCGATATCCCGCGGGGTCGCACCGATCGCATCGAGCGCCGCCTTGGCATTGACGCAGACGAGCCGCGTCTGCTCGCCAAGATCCGCCGGCACGGGTCCGCCATCGGCCTGCCAGGCGACCTGGCCGGAGACAAAGGCAAGCCTGCCCGGCTCCATCGTGGTGATCTGCGAATAGCCAAGCGCGCCTGCATCCGGCAGGGTCGGCGGGTTCAAACGGTGAAGTGTTTGTGCCATGTCTCTTCCTTCCTTGTGGTCCGTGCATCTGCGGGCTTGAACAGCCGCGAAGCCCGATCGCTATAACCCTTTGATTGGCGAATGGGCGTCGACACAGAAACGAAGAAACGGACTGAGTTCATGCTGCGTGCAAACCTCAACGATATCCAGGTCTTCATGGCGGTGGTCGATGCCGGTAGTTTTATCGCCGGCGGCAAGGCGATGGGCCTCTCGCGCTCGGCCGCCGGCAAGGCCGTTATGCGGCTCGAGGACCGGCTCGGTGTGCGTCTCCTCCATCGCACGACGCGCATGATCGGCGTCACCGAGGAGGGAAGACTGCTCTACGAACGCGGATTGCAGATCCTCGCCTCTGTTGACGAAGCAGAAGCAAGCGTGGCGGGGAAAAGCGGCCTGCCACGCGGCGTGTTGAGACTGACCCTGCCCGACGCCTACGGCCGGCGCGTGCTTTTGCCGGTCGTCGCCGCTTATATGAAGACCTGGCCTGAGGTTCAGGTGGAGGTGAGCTTCACCGACCGCATCGCCGACATTGTCGAGGATGGCTTTGATCTTGCGGTCCGCATCGGTGTCACAAGCCAGGATTCAAGTTTCGTCTCGCGGGTGGTGGCGCGCTGCCGCGCCATGCTGTGCGCCTCCCCCGCCTACATTGCCGAACGGGGAGACCCGGCAGACCTTGATGAACTCATGGACCATGACTGTCTCGTCCACACGAGCCGCAACCAGCGCCAGGCCTGGCGTTTCCCGGTCGGGCAAGGTGGCTCCGTCAAGGCGCAAGGGCGCAGCCGTCTGCGGCTCGACAGCGGCGAGGCACTTCTCGACGCCGCACGCGCCGGCCTCGGCATCGCCTACCTCCCGGATTTCCTCATCGCCGAAGACCTGGCGGCCGGTCGTCTGCGTCGAGTTCTCCCCGAACAGGACTCGGGCGATGTCCCGATCCTTGCCCTTTACCCCGACAAGCGCCTGCTTGAACCCCGGGTCAGGCGGTTCATCGATCTGATGGTGGAGAAACTGGGGGCTTGAGTTGGCGCCTGGCCGTGCAGGAATCTCTCCGGAACAGACGACATAGGGAGCCCACTTCGAAGCAACCTCAAACGCGTCGCTCACTCGATCTCGTACGGGGTCGCATTCCGCACGCTGTGATCGACCACAAGCCGGCGCTTCAGCGGCGGCACGGCGCGGCTGCTGCATTTGACCCGTTCGCAGATCCGGCAGGAAATGCCGATCGGGTCGAAGGCGGCGCGGTTGGAGAGGTCGAGATCGTCGGCATAGACGAAGGAGTCGGCATAGGAGATTTCGCAGCCGAGCGCCAGCGCATAGCGCGGCTGGGCTGCGCGGAAGCCGAGCGTCCCCTTGTTGACCTGCATGGCGAGACAGAGATAGCGCACCCCGTCCGGCGTCTCGGCGAGCTGCCGGATGATGCGGCCCGGGGCCTCGAAGGCCTGGTGCGCATTCCACAGCGGACAGGCCGCGCCGAAGCGGGCGAACTGCAGGCGGGCCGCGCTGTGCCGCTTGGTGATGTTGCCCGCCCGGTCGATGCGGGCAAAGAAGATCGGTACGCCCTTGAGGCCTGGCCGCTGCAGCGTCGAGAGCCGGTGACAGACCTGCTCCAGCGAGGCGCCGAAACGGGCGGCCATCAGCTCGATGTCGTGTCGCAGCTCGCGCGCCGCCTGGAGGAAAGTGCGATAGGGCAGGATCAGCGCGCCGGCAAAATAGTTGTGCAGCCCGATCCGGCAGACCTCGACGGCTTCCTCGGTGCGGAAGCCGGCCTGCTTCAACACCTGCTCGATCTTCTCGCCCGCATGCAGCTGGGCGATCTGCGTGGCGACCTGGAAATCGCGGGTTGGTGCCGAGGCGTAGCGACTGAGTGTCAGCACGCGGCTTTCCGGATCGAAACGACGGATCGCATCGTCACCTGCGTCACCGCGCACGACACGCACCCCGTATGTCTTTTCCAGGAACGCGGTCAACGCCGCGTAGTTGTCGCCGTCTCCGAGCTTCAGGCGCCCGGCCAGGCTTTCGGCCATCGTGTCGATGTCGTGGATGTAGTTGTCGACGAAGTGGAAGAAGTCGCGCACCTCTTCATAGGACGTCGTCTCGTTCAGCTGCGGTGCGCCGAAGCGGTCGTCATAGCTCGCCAGCTGCTCGCTGTTGCGGCGATAGGCCTGGTGGCAGGTGATTAGCGCATGCGCGAGCCCCGGCGCGTTCTGGCTGATCAGCTTGAGTTCCTGAAGGCTCGGCGTGTAGGTTTCGAACAACGGATCGCTGAGCGCTTCCGACAGCGCCGACATCAGCCGGTCGTTCTGCCCGGAGGAAAGCTCGGTGATGTCGATGCCGAACTTTTCCGCGAGCGCCAGAAGCACGGTCGCGGAGACCGGTCGCTGGTTGTTCTCGATCTGGTTGAGATAGCTGGTCGAGATGCCGATCATGTCGGCGAAATGGCTCTGCGTGGCCCCATTCGCCTGACGGATTTCGCGCACCTTGCGGCCGATGAAGAGCTTGCCGATCGCCATTTGCAATTTCGCATTTTTCAGTTTGCAAATTTATAAATCCACAAATGCACCTGTTCAACCATTTTCTTTGGGCGGTCCGGTGCTAAAGAGCCGTGACCAAACACTTGCGCCCTATAAATCGTGGGAGGAAGCATGCGACTGATATTGGACCAGCTGGAGGCGCGCCGCGCCGAAGCACATCTCGGCGGCGGCAAGCGCCGCATCGACGCCCAGCATGCCAAGGGCAAGCTGACCGCCCGCGAACGCATCGAAGTGCTGCTCGACGAGGGCTCCTTCGAAGAATACGACATGTATGTCACCCACCGTTGCACCGACTTCGGCATGGCGGACCAGAAGGTCGCCGGCGACGGCGTCGTGACGGGCTGGGGCACGATCAACGGTCGTCAGGTCTATGTCTTCTCGCAGGACTTTACCGTGCTTGGCGGCTCGCTGTCCGAAACCCATGCCCAGAAGATCTGCAAGATCATGGACATGGCGCTCAAGAACGGCGCCCCCGTCATCGGCCTCAACGACTCGGGCGGCGCCCGCATCCAGGAAGGCGTCGCCTCGCTCGCCGGTTATGCCGACGTGTTCAAGCGCAATGTCGATGCCTCCGGCGTCGTGCCGCAGATCTCGGTCATCATGGGCCCCTGCGCCGGTGGCGCGGTCTATTCGCCGGCCATGACCGACTTCATCTTCATGGTGCGTGACTCATCCTACATGTTCGTGACCGGCCCCGACGTCGTGAAGACGGTCACCAACGAGATCGTCACGGCCGAGGAACTCGGCGGCGCCGGCACTCACACGAAGAAGTCCTCGGTCGCCGACGGCGCCTTTGAGAACGACATCGAGGCGCTCGAACAGGTCCGTCTGCTCTTCGACTTCCTGCCGCTCAACAACCGCGAAAAGCCGCCGGTCCGTCCGTTCCACGACGATCCGGCCCGCATCGAGAACCGCCTCGACACCCTGATCCCGGATTCGTCGAACAAGCCCTACGACATGAAGGAGCTGATCTACGCTCTGGCCGACGAGGGTGATTTCTTCGAGATCCAGGAAGCCTTCGCCAAGAACATCATCACCGGCTTCCTGCGCATGGAAGGCCAGACGGTCGGTGTCGTCGCCAACCAGCCGATGGTACTCGCCGGCTGCCTCGACATCGATAGTTCCCGCAAGGCTGCCCGCTTCGTCCGTTTCTGCGATGCCTTCAATATCCCGATCCTAACGCTGGTCGACGTTCCCGGCTTCCTGCCCGGCACCAGCCAGGAATATGGCGGCGTCATCAAGCACGGCGCAAAGCTCCTCTTCGCCTACAGTCAGGCAACCGTGCCGATGGTGACCCTGATCACCCGTAAGGCCTATGGCGGCGCCTATGACGTCATGGCCTCCAAGCATATCGGCGCCGACATCAACTATGCCTGGCCGACCGCCGAAATCGCCGTCATGGGTGCCAAGGGCGCGACGGAAATCCTCTATCGTTCCGAACTCGGCGACGCGGAGAAGATCGCCGCTCGCACGAAGGAATACGAGGAGCGTTTCGCCAACCCCTTCGTCGCCGCCGAACGCGGCTTCATCGACGAGGTGATCATGCCGCATTCCTCGCGCCGCCGTATCGCCCGCGCCTTCGCATCGCTGCGCAACAAGCAGGTCGGCACGCACTGGAAGAAGCACGACACGATCCCGCTTTAAGGAAGGATGCCGATGGCCAAGCTTCCCGAAATGACGAAACATCGTGGCTTCCCCTCCGGCCTCAGCGGCACGGGGTGGCAGTTCACGATCCGTCGCGCGAACCCGAATGGCGTGGCCCCGCTCACCGAGCGCCCCCGCCATCTGAGCCGCGACAAGACCGAGAGCCTGGCGGACGCGGCCTTCCTGCATGCCGCCTGGCATTATTTCGGCGCCGAACCCTTCGTGCGCGGCAATCTCGACGCGGGTCGTCTGTCGCGGCTGTTCGGGCGTGAAATCATTCCGGCGGAAAAGCCTTTCGATCCCGCCTCCTACGAGGCGATGCTGAAAATCAATGAGCGAGTGGCCCGGGAAAGCTTTCCCCAAGCCTTCGACGACATAATGGAAGTTTGAAAACCATGATCTCCAAACTCCTCATCGCCAACCGTGGCGAAATCGCCTGCCGGGTCATCAAGACCGCCAGGAAGATGGGCATCAAGACCGTCGCCGTCTATTCCGACGCCGACCGCGACGCCCTGCATGTGAAGATGGCCGACGAGGCCGTCCATATCGGTCCGGCCCCGTCCAACCAGTCCTATATCGTCATCGAGAAGATCCTCGAGGCGATCCGCCAGACCGGCGCCGACGCCGTGCACCCGGGCTACGGCTTCCTCTCGGAAAACGCCGTCTTCGCCGATGCGCTCGCCAATGCCGGCATCACCTTCGTCGGCCCGCCGGTCGGAGCGATCCAGGCCATGGGCGACAAGATCACCTCCAAGAAGCTCGCGGCAGAAGCCGGCGTCTCCACGGTTCCGGGCCATATGGGCCTGATCGAGGATGCCGACGAGGCCGTCAAGATCTCCGACCAGATCGGCTACCCGGTCATGATCAAGGCATCCGCCGGCGGCGGCGGCAAGGGCATGCGCATCGCCTGGAACGCCGAAGAGGCCCGCGAAGGCTTCCAGTCGTCCAGGAACGAGGCGAAGAACTCCTTCGGCGACGACCGCATCTTCATCGAGAAGTTCGTCACCGAGCCGCGCCACATCGAAATCCAGGTGCTCGGCGACAAGCACGGCAACGTGCTCTATCTCGGCGAACGCGAATGCTCGATCCAGCGCCGCAACCAGAAGGTCATCGAGGAAGCCCCCTCGCCCTTCCTCGACCCGGCCACCCGCAAGGCCATGGGCGAACAGGCCGTGGCGCTCGCCAAGGCCGTCGGCTATCACTCCGCCGGTACGGTGGAGTTCATCGTCGATGGCAAGCAGAACAAGTTCTACTTCCTCGAAATGAACACCCGTCTCCAGGTGGAACACCCGGTCACCGAACTCATCACCGGCCTCGACCTCGTCGAGCAGATGATCCGCGTCGCCTCGGGCGAAAAGCTTTCCTTCGGCCAGGACGACGTCAAGCTCAACGGCTGGGCGATCGAAAGCCGCCTCTACGCCGAAGACCCCTACCGCAACTTCCTGCCCTCGATCGGCCGCCTCACCCGCTACCACCCGCCGGTCGAAGGCAAGCAGGACGACGGCACGATCGTGCGCAACGATACCGGCGTCTACGAAGGCGGCGAGATCTCGATGTATTACGACCCGATGATCGCCAAGCTCTGCACCTGGGCTCCGGATCGCCTGACCGCGATCGACGCCATGTCGAAGGCGCTGGACAACTTCCAGGTCGAGGGCATTGGCCACAACCTGCCCTTCCTCTCCGCCGTGATGCAGCAGGAGCGCTTCCGCTCCGGCAAGATCACCACCGCCTATATCGCCGAGGAATTCAAGGACGGCTTCACCGGCGTGGCACCGGACGCCGCTTCCGCCCGCAAGCTTGCCGCAATCGCAGCCGTCATCAACCAGACGCTCCAGGACCGTGCGGTTCAGATCTCCGGCACGATCGGCAATCACCAGCGCAAGGTTGGCAAGGACTGGATTGTCACCCTCGCCGGCTTTGAATTCCCGGTCACCCTGTCGACCGGCGTCGACGGCATGGCGGTCGCCTTCGCCGATAACGGCAAGTGCGCGGTTACCGGCGGCTGGCTGCCCGGCCAGCTGCATTCGGTCTTCCACGTCGACGGCGAGACCATCGGCGTGAAGATCAACCTCGTCGGAGCGGCCGTCCGCCTGCGCTGGCGCGGCATGGATGTCGTGGCCCGCACCCGCTCGCCGCGCGTCGCCGAGCTTGCCAAGCTGATGCCGGAAAAGCTGCCACCGGACACCTCGAAGATGCTGCTCTGCCCGATGCCGGGCGTCATCACTTCAGTTGCTGTGAAGGAAGGCGATCAGGTCGAGGCCGGCCAGGCGCTCGCCACCGTCGAGGCCATGAAGATGGAAAACATCCTCAAGGCGGAAAAGCGCAGCGTGGTGAAGAAGGTCGCGGTCAAGGCCGGAGACAGCCTCGCCGTCGACGAACTTATCATGGAATTCGAGTGATGTCGGCAGGGGCCGCCCTACCCCCCTCTGCCCTGCCGGACATCTCCCCCTCAAGGGATGAGATCACGGAGGGAGCGGCCCCGCCAGCAAGATATGTCGCATTCGCAGAGAAAAAGCTGACGATACCCCGCAAGGCCATAAGTTGGGCGCCAGGCCGCCTCCAGCCGATCTCCCCCCTTGAGGGGGAGATGCCCGGCAGGGCAGAGGGGGGTGTCTCGACCACGTACACCGAGGAGACTGTCCAATGACCGAGAAGACCATCAAGGACTGGGAAGCACTGGCCGAGAAGGAGCTGAAGCGCCCGGCCGACAGCCTCGTCTGGCAGACGCCGGAAGGTATTCCGGTCAAGCCGCTCTACACGGCCGACGACCTCGAAGGCATCGACCATCTCGGTTCGCTTCCCGGCTTCGCCCCCTTCGTCCGCGGACCGCGCGCCACCATGTATGCCGGCCGCCCCTGGACCATCCGCCAGTATGCCGGCTTCTCCACGGCCGAAGAGAGCAACGCCTTCTACCGCAAGGCGCTCGCCGCCGGCCAGCAGGGCGTCTCAGTCGCCTTCGACCTCGCCACCCATCGCGGCTATGACTCGGACCACCCGCGCGTCGTCGGCGACGTCGGCAAGGCAGGCGTGGCGATCGACAGTGTCGAGGACATGAAGATCCTGTTCGACGGCATCCCGCTCGAAGACATCTCCGTCTCCATGACCATGAACGGCGCCGTCATTCCGATCCTCGCCAACTTCATCGTCACCGGCGAGGAACAGGGCGTGTCCCGCGAGAAGCTTTCCGGCACCATCCAGAACGACATCCTCAAGGAGTTCATGGTCCGCAACACCTACATCTACCCGCCGGCCCCCTCGATGCGCATCATCGCCGACATCATCGAGTACACGGCAAAGGAGATGCCCAAGTTCAACTCCATCTCGATTTCCGGCTATCACATGCAGGAAGCCGGCGCGACGCTGGTGCAGGAACTGGCCTTCACGCTCGCCGACGGCCGGGAATATGTCCGTGCGGCACTCGCCAAGGGCCTCAACGTCGACGATTTCGCCGGCCGCCTGTCCTTCTTCTTCGCCATCGGCATGAACTTCTTCATGGAGGCCGCAAAGCTCCGCGCCGCCCGCCTGCTCTGGACCCGCATCATGCAGGAATTCGAGCCGAAGAAGGCCTCCTCGCTGATGCTGCGCACCCACTGTCAGACTTCGGGCGTCTCGCTGCAGGAACAGGATCCCTACAACAACGTCATCCGCACCGCCTACGAGGCTCTCTCGGCAGCGCTCGGCGGCACGCAGTCGCTGCACACCAACGCGCTCGATGAAGCCATCGCGCTGCCGACCGAATTCTCGGCCCGCATCGCTCGCAATACCCAGCTCATCCTGCAGAACGAGACCGGCGTCACCAAGGTCGTCGATCCGCTCGCCGGTTCCTACTATGTCGAGAGCCTGACCAACGACCTGGCGGAGAAGGCCTGGGCCCTGATCGAGGAAGTGGAAGCCATGGGCGGCATGACCAAGGCGGTCGATGCCGGCCTGCCGAAGCGCCTGATCGAGGAAGCCGCGACCCGTCGCCAGGCGGCCGTCGACAAGGGCGAGGAAGTCATCGTCGGCGTCAACAAGTTCCGTCTCGAGAACGAAGCGCCGATCGACATTCTCGACATCGACAACACCGCCGTTCGCGCCTCGCAGATCAAGCGTATCGAACAGACCCGGCGCCAGCGCGATCCCAAGGCCGTCGAAAAAGCACTCGCCCGCATCACGGACTATGCCCGCAGCGGTGAGGGCAACCTGCTGGAAGCCGCCGTCGAGGCCGCCCGTGCCCGCGCCACCGTCGGCGAGATCTCGGATGCCATGCGCGTGGTCTACGGCGACCATGCCGCGACCCCCATCGTAGTGCACGACATCTACGGCAAGGCCTATGAGGGCGACCCGGAAATGCAGATGCTTTCGGGCCGTCTGACCGACTACTCCAAGAAGGCCGGCAAACCGCGCATCATGGTCGCCAAGCTCGGCCAGGACGGTCACGACCGCGGCGCCAAGGTCATCGCGTCCGCCTTCGGCGACATCGGTTTCGACGTCGTCGCCGGCCCCCTCTTCCAGACCCCGGATGAAGCGGCCGACCTCGCCGTCGCCGAAAAGGTCCAGGTGGTCGGCATGTCCTCGCTCGCCGCCGGCCACAAGACGCTGGCGCCACAGCTGGTTGAGGCGCTGAAGGCCAAGGGAGCGAAGGACGTGATCGTCGTCGTCGGCGGCGTCATTCCGCGCCAGGACTATGACTACCTTCTGGAACACGGTGTCTCGGCCGTCTTCGGCCCCGGCACCAACGTCCTGGATGCCGCCCGCACCGTGCTCGACCTGATCGAAGGACGCCTGCGCAACGACTGAGCGTCGGAGCTCCGCTTACGATGCCGGACGGCTTGCCACAGGCCGTCCGGTGAACGATCCACCGCTCCCATGGACGACATCCCGCAGGAATTCGATCACCGTGCGCACCCGCGCCACCTGCCGCAGATCGTGATGGCAGGCGATCCAGTAGTGGCGGCAGAGATCGACGTCGTCCTCCAGCACCACCTGCAGTTCCGGATACTGCTCGGCAATGAAGATCGGCAGCACGCAGAGCCCGAGCCCGCTGCGCGTCGCAGTGAGCTGCGAGAAGATGCTGGAACTCTGGAAGTTCGGCCGGATGCGCGGATGGATGTCGCCGAGATAGTCGAGCCCCGGCGCGAAGATCATGTCTTGGATATAGCCGATGAAGGCATGTTCCAGCAGATCGTCGCGCGTCCTCGGCTCGCCGCGCCGGGCGAGATAGTCACGCGTGCCGTAGATCTTCAGGTGGTAGTCGGTGAGCTTTTCGGAAAAATAGGGACCACCCTTCGGCGCATCGAGCACCACGGCGACGTCGGCCTCCTTGCGCGACAGCGCCATGATCTGCTGGATCGTCACCAGTTCGAGTGAGATGCTCGGATGGCGACCGGTGAAATCCGGCAAGGTGTGCGTGAAGAAGAAGTTGGAAAACCCCTCCGGAGCCGACAGGCGGACGACGCCACGCTGCCCCGTCGCACCGCCGGCGAGATCGGCCTGCAGACGCTCGGTCTCCTGCTCGATCTTTTCCGCCGTCTCGATGAAGCGCTGCCCCATCGTCGTCAGCACATAGCCGCGCGGATTGCGTTCAAACAGCTTGACCTTCAAGGCAAACTCGAGCCGGTCGATCCTTCGCGATACCGTTGCATGGCTGGATCTCAGCTGCCGCGCCGCGGTGGATAGCTGTCCTGTCCGCGCCACAGCAAGGAAGAACTGCAGATCGTCCCAGGTGAAACTCGCATTGCTCATGATTCCTCCCTCTGTTCAAAAATGAACAGACCCTGTTTGCAATTAGTTAAGCTCTGCGCTTGCGTCAACCCAACTATTCCGGGATCATGCCGCATGACATGCCGTTCTGAGGAGTACGGCTGGTCAATTTTGAACAGGTTCGCGACCTGCACTCTGGGAGGAGATCAAATGCGCAACAAGCTCATCGCGTCCATGGCTATCGTATTGGCGTCAAGCACGGCGGTTCTCGCCGAGCCGTCGGACGGCAAGGTGAAGATCGGCATCCTGAACGACCAGTCCGGCGTCTATGCCGACTTCGGCGGCAAGTTCTCCTACGAAGCCGCCAAGATGGCGGTCGAGGACTACGGCGGCAAGGTTCTCGGCGTCCCGGTCGAGGTCGTCACCGCCGACCACCAGAACAAGGCGGACATCGCTTCCAACATCGCTCGCCAGTGGTACGACACCGAGCAGGTCGATACCATCATGGAGCTCACCACCTCTTCGGTCGGCCTCGCCGTGCAGGCGCTCTCGAACGAGAAGAAGAAGATCACCATCAACACCGGTGCTGCTTCCACCGACCTGACCGGCAAGCAGTGCACCCCTTATGGCTTCCACTGGGCCTATGACACCCACGCCCTCGCCGTCGGTACCGGCGGCGCCATCGTCGACCAGGGCGGCGACAGCTGGTTCTTCCTGACCGCAGACTACGCCTTCGGCTATTCGCTCGAAGAGAACACCAGCGGCGTCGTCAAGGAGAAGGGCGGTCAGGTGCTCGGTTCCGTTCGCCACCCGCTGGCGACCACCGACTACTCCTCGTTCCTGCTGCAGGCGCAGTCCTCCGGCGCAAAGGTCGTCGGCCTCGCCAATGCCGGCATGGACACCCAGAACGCCATCAAGCAGGCAGCTGAATTCGGCATCGTCACCGGGGGACAGCGCCTGGCAGCACTGCTCTTCACTCTCGCGGAAGTTCACGGCCTCGGACTTGAAGCCGCTCAGGGGCTGACGCTCACCGAAGCCTTCTACTGGAACCGCGACGACGAAAGCCGCGCTTTCGGCAAGCGCTTCTTCGAACGCACCGGCGCCATGCCGAACATGGTCCATGCCGGCACCTATTCGGCCGTCACGTCCTACCTGAAGGCCATCGAGGCCGCCGGCACCGACGAGACCGAGGCGGTCGCCGCCAAGCTGCATGAACTTCCCGTCAACGACGTCTTCGCCAAGAACGGCAAGGTCGGCCCGAACGGCCGCATGATCCACGACGTCTACCTGATGGAAGTGAAGAAGCCGGGCGAGAGCGACATTCCGTGGGACTACTACAAGGTCCTCGCGACCATCCCCGGCGACAAGGCCTTCAAGGATCCGGCCCAGTCCGGCTGCCCCCTGGTCAAGTAAGCAACCGAAGAACGCGGACGAATAGATGAGCAATGATCCTGTGCACCAGCAGGACGAGCCGCGGGTGGTCCTTTCCGCCCGCGGTCTTGGCAAGGACTTCTTCGGCTTCACCGCCGTGAACAACGTCGACCTCGACGTCCACCACGCCCGTATCCATGCCCTGATCGGGCCGAACGGCGCCGGCAAGACGACGGTGTTCAACCTCCTGACCAAGTTCCTGCAGCCCACCCGGGGAAAGATCACCCTTCTCGGCACCGACATCACCAACACCAAGCCCGACAAGATCGCGCGCATGGGCATGGTGCGGTCGTTCCAGATCTCGGCCGTCTTTCCGCACCTGACCGTGCTCGAAAACGTCCGCGTCGCCCTCCAGCGGCCCAATGAACTGGCGGTCCAGTTCTGGCTGCCGCTCTCTTCGCTCGACCGTCTCAACGGCCGGGCGGAAGTCCTGATCGACGAACTCGGTCTCACGCCCTATCGCAACACCCGCGCCGCCGACCTGTCCTATGGCCGCAAGCGCGTGCTGGAGATCGCAACGACCCTTGCGCTCGACCCTGAAGTCCTGCTGCTCGACGAACCGATGGCCGGCATGGGCCAGGAAGACGTGCGCATGGTGGCCGACATCATCCGCGAAGTCGCCCGCCATCGCGCCGTGCTGATGGTCGAGCACAATCTCTCGGTCGTCGCCGACATCTGCCACCACGTCACCGTCCTGCAACGCGGCGAGATCATCGCCGAAGGCGACTACGCCACCGTCAGCCAGGATCCGCGCGTGCGCACCGCCTACATGGGCACGGAGGACTAATGGCACCGCTCTTGAACGTTGCCGGGCTTCAGGCCTGGTATGGCGAAAGCCACGTCCTTCACGGCGTCGATCTCTACGTCAACGAAGGCGAAATGATCTGCATTCTCGGCCGCAATGGCATGGGCAAGACCACGACGCTCAGGACCATTATGGGCATCCTGCGCAAGCGGTCGGGCGAAGTGACCTTTGCCGGCCAGGACATGATGTCGATCCCGCTGCACAAGACGGCCCGCGCCGGGCTCGGCTTCGTGCCGGAAGAGCGCGGCATCTTCGCGACGCTCTCGGTCGAGGAAAACCTGATGCTCCCCCCCGTTGTCGCCAAAGGCGGGATGAGCCTCGAGGAAATCTACGAACTCTTCCCCAACCTCCAGGAACGCCGCAACAGCCCGGGCACCAAGCTGTCCGGCGGCGAACAGCAGATGCTGGCCATGGCCCGCATCCTGCGCACCGGCGCCCGCTGCCTCCTGCTCGACGAACCGACCGAAGGCCTTGCCCCGGTCATCATCCAGCGCATTGGCGAGGTTCTCGTGAAACTCAAGGAGCGCGGCATGACCGTCGTGCTCGTCGAGCAGAACTTCCGCTTCGCCTCCAAGGTCGCCGACCGCTTCTACCTCATGGATCACGGACAGATGGTCGCCGAATTCCCGGTCGGCCTGCTACCCGAGCGCATGGACATGCTCAACAAGGTTCTGGGGGTCTGAGACAATGACTATGATATTTGGCATTCCCCTGCAGGCCTTCCTCGGCCAGCTTCTGATCGGCCTGATCAACGGTTCCTTCTATGCGCTCTTGAGCCTCGGCCTCGCAGTCATCTTCGGCCTGTTGCGGGTCATCAACTTCGCCCATGGCGCGCAATACATGCTCGGCGCCTTCGTCGCGCTGCTGCTTCTGACCAAGGGCGGTGCGAGCTACTGGGTCGCGCTCGTCGCAGCGCCGGTCATCGTCGGGCTGGTCTCCGCGGCGATCGAACGCACGATGCTATCCAGGCTCTACAAGCTCGACCATCTCTACGGCCTGCTCTTCACCTTCGGCCTCGCGCTGACGATCGAGGGCACGTTCCGCTACTTCTTCGGCGCCTCCGGCCAGCCCTATCCGGCTCCGTCGCAGCTCCAGGGCGCCGTCAACCTCGGCTTCATGGTGCTGCCGATCTACCGCGGCTGGGTCGTCATCCTGTCGATGCTCGCCTGCTTCGCGACCTGGCTGCTGATCGAAAAGACCAAGCTCGGCGCCTATCTGCGCGCCGCGACCGAAAACCCGGTCCTCGTGCAGTCCTTCGGCATCAACGTGCCGCTGCTGCTCACGCTCACCTACGCACTCGGCGCAGCGCTTGCCGCCTTCGCTGGCGTGCTCGCGGCCCCGATCTACCAGGTCTCGCCGCTGATGGGCACGAACATCATCATCGTCGTCTTTGCCGTGGTCGTCGTCGGCGGCATGGGCTCGATCATGGGGGCGATCGTCACCGGCTATATGCTCGGCATCGCGGAAGGCCTGACCAAGGTGTTCTATCCCGAAGCCTCCAACATCGTGATCTTCGTGATCATGGCCATCGTACTGATCCTGCGTCCGGCAGGCCTCTTCGGGAAGGATGTCTGACATGTCCCACCACGCACCCGCCGTCTCGGACGCAAACACCGTCGCCGCCCACCCGCAGGCCCTGCTGCTGCGCAATGCGCTTCTCGCCATCATGCTGGTGCTGCTCGTCGTGGCGCCCTTCCTGGTCTATCCGATCTTCGTGATGAAGCTTCTGTGCTTCGCCCTCTTCGCCAGCGCCTTCAACCTGCTTCTCGGCTATACCGGGCTCCTGTCCTTCGGCCATGCCGCCTTCTTCGGCGGGGCGGCCTACTTCACCGCCCATGCGGTCAAGGAATGGGGTGTGCCGCCGGAAGTCGGCATTCTGATCGGCGTCGCGGGGGCATCGTTCCTCGGTCTGCTGATGGGCCTGATCGCACTCCGCCGCCAGGGCATCTACTTCACCATGATCACGCTGGCACTGGCGCAGATGTTCTTCTTCTTCTGCCTCCAGTCGAGCTTCACCCATGGCGAGGATGGCATCCAGTCGGTGCCGCGCGGCCACCTGTTCGGCGTGATCGATCTCTCGGTGACCACCAACATGTATTATTTCGTGCTGGCTGTCTTCCTTGTCGCCATGGCCGTGATCTGGCGCTTCATCAACTCTCCCTTCGGCATGATCCTGAAGTCGATCCGCGAGAACGAGAACCGCGCCATCTCGCTCGGCTACTCGGTCGTCCACTACAAGCTCGGCGCTTTCGTCATGTCGGCGGCTCTGGCCGGCCTCGCCGGCGGGGTCAAGGCACTGGTCTTCCAGTTCGCCACCCTGACCGACGTCACCTGGCAGATGTCCGGCGAAGTCGTGCTGATGACCCTGCTCGGCGGCATCGGCACCATCATCGGCCCGATCTTCGGCGCCGGCATGGTCGTTGCGCTGCAGAACTTCCTCGCGACCTCCGACTTCCCCGTGACCGTGATCACCGGCGTGGTCTTCATGGTCTGCGTGCTGCTCTTCCGACGCGGCCTGATCGGCGAGTTCTACGGATCGCGGCTCGGCCGCAAGCTGGGCTTCGACCACCGCGTCTGAGCGCGGCCGATCGACGCCCGAAACAGTATTTGAAATTGCGAAATGACAATTCTCGGCCTTCGGGCCGGGAACGGTGTCCCTCGGGGTAAGACATGGAAAGCTTCGACTATATCGTCATCGGCGCCGGCACGGCCGGCTGCGTCATGGCCAATCGGCTTGCCGCCGACCGCACGACCCGCGTCCTGCTGCTTGAGGCCGGCGGCAGCGACAACTACCACTGGATCCACATTCCCGTCGGTTATCTCTATTGCATCAACAACCCGCGCACCGACTGGTGCTTTTCCACCGCGAAGGAAGAGGGCCTGAACGGACGCTCGCTCAGCTATCCGCGCGGCAAGGTGCTCGGCGGCTGTTCCTCGATCAACGGCATGATCTACATGCGTGGTCAGGCCCGTGACTATGACCAGTGGCGCCAGATGGGCTGCGAGGGTTGGGGCTGGGACGAGATCCTGCCCTTCTTCCGCAAATCGGAGGACTTCTACAAGGGCGCCGACGACATGCACGGCGCGGGCGGCGAATGGCGGGTCGAAAAGGCCCGCGTCCGCTGGGTCGTCCTGGAGGCCTTCCAGCAGGCGGCCAGGGAAGCGGGCATTCCCGAGACCGCCGACTTCAACCGCGGCACCAACGAAGGTTCCGGATACTTCGACGTCAACCAGCGTTCCGGCATCCGCTGGAACACCGCCAAGGCCTTCCTGCGCCCTGCCGTCAAGCGTGGCAACCTGACCGTCCTCACCAAGGCCCATGTCAAGCGCCTCGTCATCGCCGATGGCGCCGTCACAGGGGTCGAGGTCCATCATGACGGTGTGACGAAGCGCTTTGTCGCACGGCGCGAAACCGTGCTCTGCGCCGGCGCGATCGGCTCGCCCCATATCCTCGAACTCTCCGGCATCGGCCGCGGCGAGGTCCTTCAGAATGCCGGCATCGAGGTGGCCAAGGAAGTCCGCGATGTCGGAGAGAACCTGCAGGACCACCTCCAACTCCGCCTCGCCTTCAAGGTCACCGGCGTACCGACGCTCAACGAGAAGGCCTCGAGCCTTATCGGCAAGGCCTCGATCGGGCTGGAATATCTGCTGAAGCGTTCCGGACCCATGGCCATGGCGCCGAGCCAGCTCGGCATCTTCACCCGCTCTGGGCCCGACAAGGAAACGCCGGACCTGCAATACCACGTCCAGCCCGTCACGCTCGAAAAGTTCGGCGAGCCGGTCCATCCCTTCCCGGCGATGACGGCAAGCGTCTGCAACCTCAGGCCAGAAAGCCGCGGTTCTGTCCACGCAACTGCCCCGGACTTCGCCGCCCAACCCGTCATAGCGCCCCGTTATCTCTCCGCGCCCGCCGACCGCGATGTCGCGGTCCGGTCGATCCGGCTGACCCGCAAAATCGCCAGCCAACCTTCGTTCGCGCGTTACCGGCCGGAGGAATTCAAGCCGGGCCCGGCTTACGAGACCGACGAGGACCTGGCGCGCGCCGCCGGCGACATCGGCACGACGATCTTCCACCCGGTCGGCACCTGCCGCATGGGTTCGGACGACCAGAGCGTCGTCGATCCGCGGCTGAGGCTTCGGGCACTCAAGGGGCTCCGGATCGCCGACGCCTCGATCATGCCGACGATCACCTCCGGCAACACCAATTCCCCCACGATCATGATCGCCGAAAAGGCGGCGGCCATGATCCTGGAAGACAATCGCTGACGCGAAGGACCAAGGAGACCAAGATGGCCACTATTGCATTCATCGGACTAGGCAACATGGGCGGGCCGATGGCCGCCAACCTCGTAAAGGCCGGCCATTCTGTGAAGGGCTTCGACCTGTCGGCCGATATCCTGAAGACCGCCGCCGGAAACGGCATCTCACCCGTAACTTCACTCGACGAGGCCGTCGCCGGCGCCGATGCCGTCGTCACCATGCTTCCCAAGGGCGCGCATGTGCTGTCTGTCTGGGGCGCACTCGTCAAGGCCGCGACTGCCGGAACCCTGCTGATCGACTGCTCCACCATCGACGTCGAAAGTGCCCGCAAGGCCCATGAGCTCGCCGCGGGTGCCGGTTGCCTGTCGCTCGACGCACCGGTTTCCGGCGGTACCGGCGGAGCGTCAGCCGGGACCCTCACGTTCATGGCCGGCGGCAGCGACGCGGCCTTCGCGAGCGCCAAACCCTTGCTCGAAGCCATGGGGCGGAAGATCGTCCATTGCGGCGGCGACGGCGCAGGACAGGCGGCCAAGATCTGCAACAACATGATCCTCGGCATTTCGATGATCGGCGTCTGCGAGGCCTTCGCGCTCGGCGAAAAACTCGGCCTCAGCCACCAGGCGCTGTTCGACGTGGCCTCGACCTCGTCCGGCCAGTGCTGGTCGATCAACACCTACTGCCCGGTGCCTGGCCCGGTGCCGACCTCGCCCGCCAACAATGACTACAAGCCCGGCTTTGCCGCAGCGCTGATGCTGAAGGACCTGAAGCTGGCGCAGGAAGCAGCCCTTGCCGCCGGCGCGGCGACCCCGCTCGGCGCTGAAGCGGCCCAGCTCTTCGACCTGTTCGACAAGCAGGGCAATGGCGGGCGCGACTTCTCTGCGATCATCGAAATGCTGCGCGGCTGATGCTCCCCCTCCCCCGCGCTGGCGTTGCGGCCGATGGATTGGGTTCCATCGGCCGCAATGCTTTTGGGAGGTGGGAGGAGCGCGACTCTTGGGGGTGGGGTGTGCCGCACTCCTCCCGCGATACCTGTCGAGATCTTGAACCGTCCGGCATGGGGGGCGGGACGGTTCCGACAGGTACCGCAACGGTCCCGGAGGGACCGATCTGGTAAACTATCGGGATCCCGGCGCGATGCGCTCGGTTTCAGTCGCTAACGGGCCTGAAGCCCGAAGCGTCGCGGTGGAATATCGTGACTGTAGGGATGCGCTGATGCGGCGCGCCAGAGGCTGCGCCATCCGGTCCCGGACCAAGCCGGACCGACACGACAAGCGTCTATCCGCTCTGATCGCGGACAATTCAATGCACGTCATGTGCCCATTCCCATCTCTCATTTTCCGCGACGTCATGCGCAGAATTCCTCTTGGAACAGGCAAAGGGTTAGACCCCAGGTGTAAAGAACTGCTTAACGGAAATGGTCGCATTTGCCGCTGTCGCCACGCTCTCCACAGGTGCGCAAACCAACCTGGGGACAAGTCGGATTTTCAAGATTCGTCCGGCATGGGGATGACGACAGCCGAACCGTCCGCGCCGGTATCGGTCGTCCTTTCCGGCTGTGCCGTGGCCGCGATCGATCCTGCGACGCTGTTGGTGGGCGCAGGGTCGATCCCGGCGACAGGCGCCGCCGCAATGTCCTGTGCCTGTTCGAGCGCGAGCGGCATGCCGCCGGAGCCCTCGGCGAAGGCCAGTGTCTCGATGGTCCGCCCGTTCACCGGCTTCAACTGCAGACCGGCCATCAGCACGGCGAGACGCTCCGCGCCGAGTTTGGGGTCGCAGAAACGGAGCCGGATGCGCATGCCGTACCCCTTGCCGATCGCCTCCGGTCCGACCTGCTGCCAGGCGAACACGCAGGCCTCGCCCCGGCCGGTCGCACCGGTGGCGAGACCATAGACGCCATAGCCGTTCTGGTGCGCGACACCGTCGAAGGTCAGTCGGGCGTCCGGCAGGGCCAGCTGCATCTCGCGCTGCAGTTCCGACTGGCTGGGACCACGGCGGTAGCGCTGCGAACCCGAAGGCCCGAGCTCGATCGACAGCGTGTTCTCGCCCGCCGCCGTCGAACGGTTCTGGTAGACCACTGTCTGTTCGGCAACCTCGCCGGTCACGCTCTGGCGCACCGAAAGGATCCGGCCGGCGGACGAGGGAAGCCGGCCGAGCGCGAACTGGGAATCGACCTCGGCCTTCGCCGACACGGTGCCGGCCACCGGCGCCGCAGTGGAAGCGGTCAGTACGGGATCTTCCACCGTGCTGCAGCCGGCGAGCGCAGAGAGTGCGCCCATCACGAGCGCGATCCGGATTGCCAGCATGTCAGCCTCCAAGTCTTTCGCGGATGATCGCGAGCGCACGCCGGTTTGCAGAATCGCTCATCACCATGTCCGCACGTTCGAACAGTTTGCGCGCCTCTGCCAGATGACCAAGGTGATAATGCGACCAGGCCCGCATCTGCGTGATGCCGCCGGTTTCCGGTGCGATCTGGAAACGGGCGTTCAACGCATCGAGCGTCTGCTGATAGCGGCCGGCATCGAACGAGGCGCGGGCCTGCTGCCAATAGATCTCGGCGCGAAGTTCCTTGTCCCGTTTCGCACTCATCGGATAGGCGCCGACAATGGTGCTTGCCTCACCGGTGAGCCCCGTGCGCAGCAGCGTGAGTGACAGGCCGTAGGCCGCATCTTCGCCCGCCTGGCCCTTGCCGTGTAATGCGGCCAGAAAGGCGCCGCGTGCCTCGGTCAGGTGGTTGAGCTCCAGATGGCACCAGCCCTTGACCAGCGAGGCATTGGCATCGAGCGAACCGGCAGCTTCCCTCGCCCGAAGCTTGTCGATGCAGTCGCCGAAACGCTTGGCCCTGAAGGCGGCCAGATAGTCGGCCTCGCGCACTGGCACGGCGCTGGCGACATCGCTTCGGCCGCGGCCCGACGGCGCAACCGCACTCTTCAGTGCCTCGAACATCTGCGGATAGGCACTTGCATACTGTTCGCGCAGCGCCTTCACGCCTGCCTTGTCGCCGCCCTGCTGGCGGGCAAGCAGCAGGCCCTTCAGGCTGTCCGGTCCCTTTTCCCATTCGAAAGACTTTTCGAACCAGGCCTCGGCCGGCGCGAACTGGCGCGAATTGTAGGCATACCAGCCGATCACCTCGGCATGCTTGGCAGCATGGGAAGACTGGATCGCCGTGGCGTAGGCCGCAACCACCGCTGCATCGATATCCCCGAGTTCGGGCTTGCCGAAGCGCGGAGAAAGGGCAGCCATGACGAAATCACTATCGGCGGCAATCAGGGCGAGATGGCGGACTGCAAGCGCATAGGCAGCCTCCGCCTTGTTCTGGGCGGAAAGCGCCGAATAGAGGCCCTGCACGGTCTCGATGGTCGGTTCGATGTCGACGGCGCGGCCGAACCAGTTCTCCGCCACGATCGGCTGACCGGTCTTCAAACGGTACCAACCCAGAAGGCCGAAATCTGCCGTAGACTTCGCATCCATCGCGGCCTTTTCGAGGGCGATTACCTCGCCGTCGGGAACCTTGTCGGTGTCGCCGGACGCGTTAGTGAATTCGGCGACCTCGCGCCGCACCAGGTCGAGGCGCAGGGGCTCAAGCCGGGCCGCCATGGTGAGGGAGCCGGCCGAGAAGCGCTCGATCGCAGCCTTCAGGTCGGCGACCGGAAAATCGTTGAGCGCCTTCTGCAGGGTGGTGACGAGCATGTCGTCGGAAAGCCGGCGATCGCCTTCCCGCATCAGGATGCCCCGATACACCGTGACCATCGGCGCGCTCATGTTCTTCTCGCGATAGGCGTCGAGAAGGTGCCAGAGCAGATCGATCTCGGTCTCAGTCGCCGGATCAAGCGCACCGGCCGCCGCGATGACACGGTCCCAGTTATGGGCAGACGCGGCATCCTCGATCGACTGGCGCAGCTTGCGGCGCTCGAGCTTGACGGTGAAGTCTTCCGAGGGCTGCCAGCCCGCATTGGCCGCGGCAAGCCGAGCAAGCTCGGTTTCGATCCCGGCAAAATCGCCCTTCTCATAGAGAGCCCAGAGCGGTGCCTCGTCCACCTTGGGACCGGTGTCCTGCGCATAGAGATCCGAAGGCGGGGCGAAACCCGGATACTTGGCCTGCAGCCGCTGGGTTTCGGCCTCGACGCGTCGCACCTCACCCTCCTTGGCGTAGTAGTAGAGGGCGGCGAGTTCCACGGCATCGGGACCGGCCGGCACTGACGCTGAAGGCGTGGCCGCGGCGACGCTTGCCGGCGCAGGTTCGCCAGCGTCGAAAAGCGACGGGGTCGACCCGGCGATTGCGGGTGCCGCGATCGGCAGGGTCAGAACCGAGGTGACGAGGGCAATCCGAAGGGTTTGGCGGTGGTTCATCACAGGTCCGTCCTCACGCCCTTGCGTGGAATGATCATGCCGAGCCAGAAGCCGAAGCCGCCGAGCAATGCCAGCACCAGGCCCACATAGACCTTGAAATTGTCGGAGAGCCAGGCTGCCGCCAGGCGCCGGAGGTTCGAGAAGCTGGCGTCGGTGATCGGCGCAAAGACATAGGCTTCCGGCATGCGGATGACGAGATCATCGCCCGCACCGTGCAGCGTGGCGCTGCCGCCGTTGAGCCGCTGCCAGATTGCCGGGTCGGTGAGCTTGCCCACGCCGGTTTCAAGCGCCTCGGGCGTTGCGGCCGAGACGGTCGTCCAGACCCCGTCGCCAAGCGGTGCAGGCTCCTGCGAAACCTCAAGCAAGACGTTCTTTTCGCCGCCGGTGCGCGGCGCCTCGACCGGATCCTGGTATTTCAGCCAGCGCCCGATGACCGTAGATGCCTTCGACAGGAAGGCAAGCATCTTCGTCCGCCAGGATACCTGGTCGTCGTCAAGCGCGGTGCTCGCCTCGAAAGCGCTGAGCAAGGCTTCCGACTGGCCGCTCAGCTGTCCCTCGTTGCCGGCAGCGGGAAGGACGGAGGCCGTCTCGATGGGGTCGACGAGGATACCGTCGCCGGAGGTACCGAGACGCGCCGACTTGTGAGCTGCAACCGAGGCCG
Source organism: Rhizobium terricola (assembly GCF_012927355.1). GTDB lineage: Bacteria > Pseudomonadota > Alphaproteobacteria > Rhizobiales > Rhizobiaceae > Allorhizobium > Allorhizobium terricola. The sequence goes on along the minus strand of NZ_JABBGK010000006.1, from coordinate 112,341 downwards.
TGCTGACAATCAGTGCGTTGCGCCCCGATGCCTGGTCCGCCTCACCGACGGCAAGCACGGCCTGAAGCGGCTTGCGCGCGGTCAGCGACAGACGGCCGGCCAGCGTCAGGGCCGAGCCGATGGTGGCCTCGTCGCTGCGATCGACCACCAGGTCGAAGGCCTTGCCGTCGTTGAACGGATAGGCAGTGCCTGCAAGCGCAGCCAGATCCGGAGACTTGCCGATATGGGCAAGCGCCGGAATGGTGAAGGAGGAATCCTCAAGCAACACGAAGCGCGGCTTGGCGCCGCCGGTCTGACCCGGCGCGCAAGCTGCATCGCCCGCGACCGGCAACTCGGCCAGAACCTCCACCTTGTTGAGACCCGCATGGAAGGCCCTGAGCGGAAGGCGGATGCGGCGGCCGTCGAAACGCTGGCCCTCCTCGCTGTAGAGGATGTGGCTCGTCACCGCCCGATCATTGACCCGGAGGATCAGTTGCGCACCCGGAGCGAGCCCCGGCGCAGTGGCCGCGATCAGATTGAAGTCGACCGTGCCGTAATCGCCGGGATAGAAGTCGCCCGGCATCTCGATCTCGAAACGGGTACGGGACAGCCGGCCGGAAAAGGATTCCGCGCGATAACCGGTCTCACCCAGACTGAAGGTTTCCGTGGTGCTGGCTAAGATCGGCCCCATGGAACGATCGAGAACGCCCTGCTGCAGCCCGTCGCGCATCGGACCCCGGGCTGCCTGGGCAAGAGCTGCGGCCACCGCCTGCTCGTCTGCGGCGCGAAGGACGAGGACCGCACGTCCGGATGAAACGCCCTTGCGGACGGAAAGACCGAGCGGCGCCGACGAAAGGATCCCGCGCGCGGCATCCGTCTGCGGCATTCCCTGCACCTCGCCGGCATAGACATCGATCCCCGGCCCCTCGCCCGGCAGTTCGCCGACCGATACCCTGACTTCCGCGCGATTGAGGAAGAGCGTGAGCGTCTCGACCAGCGGAAGCGCACGACGCGCGACGGCCTCGGCCTGTCCGGCCGGGGCGATCAGCCGGATCTCCGTCACGCCGTCGGCCTTGCGCCCGACCGAGAGGAGATCGTCGAAGGTCGAGAACGTAATCGGGGCGGCCGAGACGAAACCGCTCTTCTGTGGATCGATCTGGGTCCAGAGCTCGTACGTCGCGGCCAGCGAGCAGTCGACACGGTGATGCTGGCGGGCGCGGATGCGCAGGTCGTTGCGCCCGACCTTCAGCATCTCGGCCGAAACGGCGATGTCCTCGATGCGGAGCCCGTCCGGCGAACGGATCGCAATCGATCCGGCGGCGTGGCCGTTCACTTCGAGATCAAGCGCCGCGTCGTCCGGCAGGATGGAAACGGCATTGTTGTAGGCGATGCGGATCTTGCCGCCGGCGCGGACCTGATCCGGCGAAAGGAAATAGGACAGGTGACGGCTGTCGTCCTCGCCGGTCAGGCGAAGCTCATGACTCGTCTGGACGAAGGGGATCACAGCTACACCCGAGGGGGAGGACTGGGTTACCACTTCGGTCTGAGATGCCGCCGGCAGCAGGGAAAGGTTCGCATTCTCGGCAGCACCGGCTGCCGGAGCGGCCAGCATCATGAGAAGCCCGATTGCGGTCAGGGTGCGCAGATCAGCCATAGATCATGCCTCCGGCAACAGGTGAGACAGCAACGTCGTTGGCGACGAGCGCATCGAGCTGGGCACGGCGCGGGAGGATCTGCAGCGGGGCGTCGCCGAACGACTTTTCGGTCTGCTCCCGCACCAATCCGCCGGCATACTGCAACGCACGAAGCGTCTCGGTGATCGTCCAGCGGGCGAAACGAAGCGTGCCAACGAACATGCCCTGCCGCTTCTGGCGGTGGGTCAGGCGATCCTGCAGGACCGACTGGTCGGCATACATGATCTCGGCAATCGCCATGAAGGTATCGGCCGTGCGGCGCGCATAGGCGAAACCGTAGAGCGTCTCGTCGTGGCGCTTGCTGACGCTGCGGCACACCACGTCGAGCGGCAGGATCTGACCGCCACGGCGCAGTTCGATACGCGCCTCGCCGCCGGCGGCAAGCGCGTCCGGCGCGCGGCCGTCGACAAACTGGATCGACATGCCGCCACTCGAAACGTCGCGCACGATGATGTCGTGCAGGCATTCTCCGACGCGCAGCAGTGCGTGACGCTTGACCTGGAGACGGTGGTTGCGGCGACGCTCGCGACGTTCCGAGACCACGCCGAGCGCGGCCCCGGCGATGCCGAGATTGATGGTGTTCCACCCGGCCACGATCAGGAGCAGTTCGGACGGCATCGGCTCGGTCATGTAGCGCCAGATCGCATAGCAGGTGGCGCCCAGCAGCAGGAAGAAGATCGCGAAATACGGCCGTGCCAGCGGCGATAGCTTGCTCTCCTCCAGCGTCTGCCCCTTCGCGGTGACGTTGAAGGTCGGCTTGCGGGGATTGCGCACGACCGAAACGATCGAGCCGAACAGGAGCACTGACTGGACGTATTCGTAGAGCTCCGAGATCCACGGCCAGCGTACCCGGCCGTAGAGATAGCTCTGCAGCGCGAAGGACGAGATCAGGTAGGTCATGGAATAGAGGCCGAACTCGATGATGTTGGCCTGGAAGATCTCCAGCGAGAAGAAGATGTAGAGAAGCGGCGCGAACATGAAGACGAGCCGCGACAGCGGGAAGAGCCAGAACAGGTTGGTGCCGGCGTAGCAGATGCGCTGCGCCATCGTCAGGCCGCGGGCGAGGAACGGCCGGTTGAGGATGAGGATCTGCAGCATGCCCTGGCTCCAGCGGGCGCGCTGGCCGATGAAGGAGACGAAGGTTTCCGGCTGCAGACCGGCGATCAGCGGCTTGTCGACATAGACGCTGTGCCAGCCGCGGCTGTGCAGCGACAGCGCGGTCTCGCAGTCTTCGGTGATCGACTGGCCGGAAAAACCGTCGGTCTCGAGCAGCGCCTTGCGGCTCAGCACGGCAGCGGAACCGCAGAAGAACGAGGCGTCCCATTTGTCGAGACCGCACTGGACGACCGAGTAGAACATCTCGTTCTCGGACGGCATGCGGGCGAAGGTCTCGAGGTTCTTCTCGAGCGGGTCCGGATTGAGAAAGAAGTGCGGGGTCTGGACGAGGAAGAGCTTCTCGTTCTCGCGGAAATAGCCGACCGTCTCGTTCAGGAAATCGCGCACCGGCGCATGGTCAGCGTCGAACACGACGACCAACTCGCCGGACGAGATCGCTAGCCCGGCATTGAGATTGCCGGCCTTGGCGTGGCTGTTTTCCCGGCGGGCATGGTAACGGACATCCATGGCTTCGCAGAGCGCCGAAAGCTGCTCGCGGCGGGAACGGGCGGCAAGCGAGACGCGCGGATCACGGTGATTGCACTTGGCGTCCGTGCCGCCGTCATCGAGAAGATAGACGGTCAGCCTGTCCTTCGGATAGGCCATCGACTTGGCCGCGGCCAGCGTCATCGCCAGCAGTTCCGGATCCTCGTTGTAGGACGGAATGAATACGTCGACGGTCGGGCACTCGGATGCGGAGAGCCGCGGGGCCGACTTGCGCTTCAGCGGATCGGCCAGCATGAAGAAGCTGACAGCCAGCATCACCAGGCAGTACATTTCAGCACAGTAAAGGATGATGCCGGGAATGAAGTTCTGCGGTTCGGAGACGTTCGGCAGCGTCTCCGTCGTACGCCAGAACGCATAACGCAGCGCCAGCACGGCGACGAAGACAAAGGTCAGGATCCGGAAGGATTTGATCTCGGGACGGCTCATGAAGAAGAACATGAGCCCGAGAACGGCAACGCTCAAAACGAGCTGCGCCTGAAGGCTCACGGGGAGCCACAACAAAAACAAGCCTAGCACGCCTGCAATGATCGCAGGCCATTTCGCGCACTTCATGTGCCCCATTCCCCATTTTTCATCGCCCGCCACGTCATGTGCGGAGTTCCGAATGGAACAGGGGGAGCGTTAGGCGTCAGTCCTCAACGAATTACTAATTTCGTTCGAAGTTGAATGGTCACCCGTGCCGATGGTTAAATTCGGGTAAATGGAACGCCCGCAGAATTCACATTAACGAAACAGCAATACTTTCAGGCCGCGCCTTCACCCAACGTGTTGTTTTCATTGCTGTATGATGAAAAGCAAAACCTCCCCGCGTTTCCCCGGGGAGGTCCTGAAGTGTCACGAAACGGGACAAACGGTTCCGTTATCGGTCGTCGGCGGCCATGGCGCCCAAGAGCTTTGGCAGATCGCCAAAACGGGCGACGAGACCGAAGACGATGCCGGCGACGACGACGAACAGGATCGACACCGACGCCATCACCGGCGTGTAGCCGTAGCGCAGCGCGTTGAAGATCTTGATCGGCAGCGTCTCCATGGTGAAGCCGACGGTCATGTAGGCGACGATGTATTCGTTGAGCGACAGCACGAAAGCGAACGCATAACCCGACACCAGATAGGGCCGAATGAGCGGCAGGACGACGGTGCGGAACACGGTGCGATCGTCGGCGCCCATGGTGGAGGCCGCCTCGACCAGCGAACGGTCGATCGCGGAAAAGCCGAGCGACAGGGTCACGAGCGGCAGCGTCACGAAGAAGATCCCGTGACCCATGACCGCAGTCCACGGCTGCCCGTAAAAGCCGCTTGCCGCCCAGAAGGTCAGAAGGCCGAGCGCGGTGATGACCGGCGGAAGGGTGAACGGTGCGATGCCCAGCACCTGGAAGATATTCGCCCAGGGGGCGAGACGCCGCCAGAGGAACCAGGAAAGCGGAAGCGCGATCAGCACCGCAAGCGCCGCCGAGGCCAGCGCCAGGACGACCGAGGCGAAGAAGGCGGAACGCCAACCCGGATCGGTGAAGATCGCGCCATACCACGCCAGTGAGAAGCCCTCGGGCGGGAAGGTCAGGCTCTGCTTCTCGTTGACCGATACGCCGGCAACGACGACGATCGGAGCGGCGAGAAAAATGCCGACCAGCAGGAAGTAGAAACGCGTCAGCAAGCTGTTCATGCCGCTTCTCCCTTCCGGCCGACGAAAAGCGTGAGAGCCACCATGCCGAGCGTGACGAGCACGAGGAACACCGCCATCGCGGCCGCGAACGGCATGTTCGACTGGTAGATCGCCTGGTCGGTGATCAGCACCGACAGCGTCCAGTGCTGCGGCCGTCCGAGGATCTGCGGCAGGAGGTAAGAGCCGAGCGCGAAGATGAAGACCATGATGAGCGTCGCAAGGATCGTGTTGCGCAGCGCCGGAACGACGACCGTAAAGAAGGCACGCAGCGGCGAGGCGCCGAGCGTGCGGGCCGCTTCCGTCAGCGTCGGGTCGAGACGGACGAGCGCGGGATAGAGCACCAGCACGGTATAGGGTAGCGCCTGATAGGTCATGCCGGTCAGCACCGCCGCGAAATTCGGCATCAGCGCCACGGGCTTTTCCATGAGCCCGATCATCACCAGAAGGTTGGTGATGCCGGCGGTGCGGGAAAACAGCGTCGACCAGGCGAAGCCGATGATGACTTCCGACAGCGACAGCACCGAGAGCAGCGCCACCAGCCAGACGACCTGGGCTTTGCGCGACATGCGTGTGAGCAGGTAGGTGAACGGCAGGCCGAGCGCCACGCAGACGGCCGCGACCGCGATCGCCAGCATCAGGGAGAAGCCGAGCACGCCGGCGAAGAACATCGACAGGAAGCGGGCATAGTTGTCGAACACGAAGGCCGGCGAATAGAAGCCGGCGGGATCGCGCTGGAAGAAGCTGACGGCGATCATCGTGCCGAAGGGCACGACGAAGAAGAGGATCAGCATGCCCGCCGGAAAGGCGAGCGGCGCATAGTCGAGCGCGGTCTTGGGCGGTTCGCGTCTCATGCGGCGAGCACCACGGCGGTCTGCGGATCGATCACCAGGCCGACCTCCTGGCCGACACTGACGACGGGACGTTCGCGCGGGGTCGAGACCGCGATCACCTCAGTGCCGCGCACGTCGATGAAGGTCTCGATCGTGCCGCCAAGGTCGCGGATGAAGGTGACGCGGCCCGAGAGACGCCCTTCGCCGGGTGCCGACAGATGGATGTCCTCCGGCCGGACCGAGAGGCTGCAGGCCGCCTGATCTGCCGAAATGCCCTCGACCGCCTGGCCGAGAACCAGCGTGCGGCCGCTCTCGATGGTCACCGGCAGGAGATTGGTCGAGCCGATGAAGTCGGCGACGAACCGGTCGGCCGGCTTGCGGTAGATCTCGATCGGGCTCGCCGCCTGGCGGATCTTGCCGCCGTTCATCACGACCACGGTGTCGGCCATGGTCATGGCCTCGCGCTGGTCGTGGGTGACGACGATGGTGGTGATGCCCAGTTGCTGCTGCAACTTGCGAAGTTCGACCTGCATCGCCTCACGCAGCTTGGCGTCGAGGGCCGAGAGCGGCTCGTCGAGCAGGAAAAGCTTCGGCGAGATGGCCAGCGCACGGGCGATCGCCACGCGCTGGCGCTGACCGCCCGACAGCTTGGTGACGGGGCGGTCGGCATAACCCGGCAGATGGATCATCGCCAGCAGTTCCTCGACGCGCTTGACCTGAGCCTCGCGCCCGATGCCGCGAATACGCAGCGGATAGGCGATGTTCTCGCCGACGGTCAGGTGCGGGAAGAGCGCCAGCGACTGGAAGACCATGCCGAGATTGCGCTTGTGGGTCGGGACCTCGGTGATGTCCGTACCGTCGAGCACGATCGAGCCGCCGGTCGGCTGCTCAAGACCGGCGATCATCCGCAGCAGGGTCGTCTTGCCGCAGCCCGATGGGCCGAGCAGGCACACGAAGCGCCCTTCCGGCACCGAAAGCTGCGCCTGATCCACGGCCGTGAACGGTCCGAATTGCTTGGTGACACCGTTGAGGATGAGTCCGGACATTCTGTCTCCGAAAGAAAAAGGTATGGGATCTACGTCCCTGTCTGCCCCGGCCGCGGCGGCCCATCAAGGGTTTGATTGTCTCGCACTCTTGCTCGGGGCTCAAGCGGGACAGTTGGTCCGCTATCCAGGCACGCAGAAGACAATGGCCCCTCATCCGCCCTGCCGGGCACCTTCTCCCCGTTAAAACGGGGAGAAGGAGACTTGCCGCACCGCGTCCGTCCCCTCTCCCCGCAAGCGGGGGTTCGAAGGACGGGTCGAGACACGTGGCTCGACCCGGGTCCGGTCAGGGTGAGGGGCATTCTCCAGTATCAGCCGACGATCAGCTCGGTCCACTTCTGGTTCAGCCAGTCCGACTTGGTCTGGTAGAGGTCGTAGCGCGGGGTGATCGGCTCGATGTCGGAGGACACGGCTGCGAATTCCTCGGCCGTCAGGTCGAGCAGTTCGCGCTTGACGGTCGGTGCGGTGCCGACCTTGCGCGACAGCGTCGCCTGGATCGAGGGCTGGCACATGTAGTCGATGAAGACATGGGCTTCCTCGACCTTGGTCGAGGCGCGCGACAGGGCCCAGCAGCCGGAATCCTGGATGCCACCTTCCTTCGGGAAGGTCGAGCGGACCGGGTGGCCGTCGGCGGCGGCAAGGCCGGTGACGTCGTGGTAATACTGGCCCATCGGGATTTCGCCCGACTTCAGCGCCTGCTCGAACTGGGCTTCGTCACGATACCAGAGGCGCACATTCGGCTTCACTTCGGCGAGCTTTTCGAAAACCTTGAGGATGCCCTCTTCGGTGTCGAGGGCATTGGTACCGCCGAAATGGGTCTTGGCGGTCACTTCCAGCAGGAAGGAGTTGGAAACCAGCGCCAAGAGGCCGAGCTTGTCGGCATTTGCCGGATCCCAGAGCGCCGCCCACGAGGTCGGAGCTTCCTTGTAGACGTCGGTGTTGGTGACGAGCGTGATGTACCAGGCAACGGCACCGATGCCGGCGATGCGGCCATCCGGATACTTGTTGACGAAACGGTCGATCAGGTTCGAGGCGTTCTTGATCTTGGCGGTGTCGAGCGGTGCCCAGAGTTCGGTCGACTGGCCCTTCAGCATCGAGACCTGGGACATCATCGACAAGTCGGCCGGAGCCTGGCCGGCCTTGGCGGCCTGCTCGAGCTGCACGAGCCAGGCTTCACCCGTCGGCTCCGCGACGGATTCGATGGCGATGCCGGTCGCCTTGGTGAATTCGGGGAAGATGTTCTTGTCGAACGAATCCTTGAAGTAGCCGCCATAGACGCCGACCTTCAGCGACTTGTCCTGGGCGCGCAGGATCGACGGCATGGCGAGCATGCCGGCACCGGCAAGCGAACCGGCCAGCACGCCGCGGCGGCTGACGGAAGTATTGAGGATTTTTTTCATGGTCCTGTTCCCTTGTCTTCGTTGGTTGTCATGAAGTGCGGTCCGCGAGCGGGATAACCCCGCCGCGGATAAATTGCCAGTCGCTCAGCGGCCCTTGATCGCCGGACTATAGACCATGAGGCTCAGGATTTCGAAGAGAACCTGAGCGCCGGCATGGGCCGTGTTGTTGGTCGCGTCATACTGCGGCGCCACCTCGACGACATCGCCACCGACGAGGTTTATACCCTTGAGCCCGCGGATGAGTTCGAGCACTTCGCGCGACGAGAGGCCGCCGATTTCCGGTGTTCCTGTGCCGGGTGCGATGCTCGGATCGAGGCTGTCGACGTCGAAGGAGAGATAGGTCGGGCCGTCGCCGATCACCTTCTTCGCCTTCTCGATGATCGCCGGAATGCCGAGACCGGTGATCTCCTCGGCGTGGATGACCGTCATGCCGGACTCGTAGGAGAACTCCCACAGATATTCGGCCGGACCGCGGATACCGATCTGGATGGTGCGGGTCGGATCGAGCACGCCATCAAGCACCGCGTTGCGGAAGGGGCCGCCATGGTGGAACTTGGTCTGGTCGAAGGCGCCGCCGGTGTCGCAATGGGCGTCGATGTGGATCATGCCGACCGGGCCATGCTTCTTGGCCACGGCCTTCATGATCGGGTGGGTGATCGAATGGTCGCCACCGACCGACAGCGGCAGGATGCCGGCCTCGACGATCTTGGTGTGGTGCTTTTCGATGTCCTCGTGGCTGAGTTCGAGGCGATAGCGGCTGGAAAAGGGAACGTCGCCGATGTCGCCGACCTTGAGGTCGAAGATCGGCGCGCAGTCGAGCACATGGTTGTAGGGACCGATGCGGTCGATGGTGCGAAGCGCCCGCGGCCCGAAACGCGAGCCGGGGCGGTTGGAAACGCCGAGATCCATCGGTACGCCGACGATCGCCACCTGCAGGTCGCCGAAATCCGGAGCCTTCGGATCGATCGGCCGATGCGGCGCCGACAGGAAGGTCGGCACGCCGGCATAGGGAGCGGCACGCGTCCCGTTCGAAAAGATCTTTTCGCCCACCTTGGCGAATTTCGGATCGAAGATTTCCCCGGCCTGGTCGCCACCGAACTTGGCGCGTAGTTCCGAAAGCTTCTTTTCGTCGAACGTCATGATCAATTACCCTCTTCGCATCCGCAGGGCGACGCGCGCCACCGGAGACTGTTTAATCGGCAGATCTCTGGTCTGCCTCTAATCTGAGCATTAACTCGCAACCACTATGGAAAATCAATTCACGATGTTATAGCAATCCCTGTGAGAAAAATTCATAGAGTTTTCGACCCATGTCCAGCCGGCTTCCCCCGCTCAATCCGCTGAGGGCCTTCGAGGCCGCGGCGCGGCGTGGCTCGATCTCGGCCGCGGCACGCGAGCTCAACGTCACCCACGGGGCGGTCAGCCACCAGATCAAGACCCTTGAGGAAACGCTGAAGGCGGCGCTCTTCGAACGCGGCGGCAAGCGCCTGAAGCTGACACCGCAGGGCGCCTTGCTGCTGCCGGCGGTTTCCTCGGCCTTTGACGGCATCGCCGCGGCGACCGCCCTGATGAATCGCCCCTCGACGAGCGGCACGCTGCGCGTCGCCTGTGTTCCGGCGTTGCTTTCCCTCTGGCTGATTCCGCGGATGAATGCCTTTTCCGAACAGTATCCGGAAATCAGCCTCAAACTCTCGTCCAGTAACGACAGCAACCTCATCCACTCGCCCGACGTCGATGTCGCGATCCTCTACGGGCCGGGCGGTTGGCGCGACTGCTGGACAAGGCTGTGGAGCACCTTCGAGCTTTTCCCGGTCGTGTCCCCTTCGCTGCTCAATTCCCGGCCATTGCGGTCCGTCCGGGACCTGCGCGATCATGTGCTGCTGCATGGCGACGACGGCCGCGAATGGAACACATGGCTCGCCGCCGCCGACCAGCTCGACGCGCCGCGCGGACGCCAGCACTTCATGAGCGACGCCCGGCTTTCGACCGAGGCCGCCCGCCACGGCCAGGGCATCGCGCTCGGCGACAGCATTACCGCATCCAGCCTGATCGCCGCCGGCGAACTCATCATTCCCTTCGATCTTTCGGTCCCGGCCTCCGATGCCTTCTATGTCGCGGCCCGCAACGAGATGCGGGCGGCCCCGATCGTCCGCGTCTTCATCGACTGGATGTTCGCCACCCTGGAGAACGAACGCAGCTCGCAGATCCGTCCGGCGGTGCGCCAGACGACGCGCAGCCGAACACCCCGCGCCGGCAAGACGGCGCCGATTACCGCAGAACCCGCCTCCGATCCTGCCCTTTCGGCCTGATCCAACCCCCTTTGAAACCACACAAGTGAACGACATGCCCGCACCCGCCTTCAACGCCCTCGTTTCCCGCCTCTCGCCGCCGCCGGTCCCTTCTGTCTTTGCCTGGGCGCGCGCCTATGGTGGCGCCCGTGGCCCGCTGATCGACCTTTCGCAGGCCGTGCCCGGCTATCCACCGCATCCCGACCTCCTTGCCTGGCTCGGCGAGGCCGCCGCCTCCCGCGTCTATGCGGGCTACGGACCGATCGAGGGTGAAACGGACCTGCGCACGGCCTATGCCGCAGAGGTCGCGGAGCTCTGCGGGGCACCGGTCACGGCGGACAACATCCACATCACTTCGGGCTGCAATCAGGCCTTCATGGCCGCCGCGATGGCAATCGCCGGCCCCGGCGATGCCGTGGCCTTGACCGACCCCTTCTATTTCAACCAGGAAACCACCCTGGCGATGATGGGCATCGAGCGCCGGCTGCTGTGGCTCGACCCGGCAGACGGCTTCGTCCCCCGGATCGACGCGGTCCGCGAGATCCTGGCCACCGGCGTCAAGGCCCTGGCCCTCGTCTCGCCCAACAATCCGACCGGCGCGATCTATCCGGCAGGCCTGCTGCGCGAGATCTTCGAAGCCTGCCGCAAGGCAGGCGCGTGGCTGATCCTCGACGAGACCTATCGCGACTTCCTGCCCGAAGGACAGCGCCCCCATGACCTCCTGTCCGTGCCGGGATGGCAGGACAACCTGATCCTGCTCTATTCCTTCTCCAAGTCCTTCTGCATTCCGGGCCACCGCCTCGGCGCCGTGACCGCCGGTGAGGAAGCAGTCGCGCAGATCGCCAAGGTCATGGACAACCTGCAGATCTGTGCGCCGCGTGCGCCGCAGGCCGCGGTCGCCCGCGCAATCCCGGCGCTCAAGGAGTGGCGCGACGCCAACCGCGCCGAGATCGTCCGCCGCGCCGATACGCTGAAGGACGTCATGGCCCAGCTTCCGGCCTGGAAGATGGATTCGCTCGGCGCCTATTTCGCCTTCATCCGCCACCCCTTCGCCGGAACACCGTCCGCGGTCGTGGCGGAGAAGCTGGCCAAAGAGGCAGGCGTCGTCTGCATTCCCGGCGCCTATTTCGGCGAGGGCCAGGCAAACTACCTGCGCTTCGCCTTCGCCAATGCCGACAGCACAACCATCGCCTCGCTCGCCGACAGGCTCGCCGGCTTCACCCTCGATTGAGCGCCGGCGGGCGATGGAGGGAATCATGACGAACAGGCGTATTGCAATCATCGGTGGCGGACCGGCGGGACTGATGGCGGCCGAGGAGCTGTCGCGGGCCAGCCATGCCGTGACCGTCTACGAAGCCATGCCGACGGTCGCCCGCAAGTTCCTGCTCGCCGGAAAGTCCGGCCTCAACATCACCCATTCCGAGCCCTATGAGCGCTTCGTCACCCGCTACGGCGCGGCCGCGCATTGGCTGCGGCCGATGCTCGACGGCTTCACGCCGGAAGATGTACGGGACTGGACGACGGGGCTCGGAACAGAGACCTTCACCGGCTCCTCGGGACGTGTCTTTCCGACCGTCATGAAGGCCTCGCCGCTGCTGCGCGCGTGGCTGAAGAGGTTGGAGGCGCAAGGGGTGACCATCCTCACCCGCCACCGCTGGATCGGCTTCGACGGCAATGCCTGCCGGATCGCCACGCCTGAGGGGGAAAAGACCGTCGAGGCCGATGCGGTGCTGCTGGCACTCGGCGGTGCAAGCTGGCCGAAACTCGGCTCCGACGCGGTCTGGGTTCCGTGGCTGCAGGCGCAAGGCGTCGAGGTCGCCGAATTCCGGCCTGCCAATTGCGGCTTCGACTGCCGGTTCTCCGAGGTTTTCGTCGAACGATTCTCCGGCGAACCGGTCAAGTCGGTGACGGCGACCAGCGCGGCCGGCACGACGCAGGGCGAATTCGTCATCAGCCGGAACGGCATCGAGGGCAGCCTCGTCTACGCCCATGCGGGCGCGCTCCGCGATGCGCTCGCCCGAGACGGCCGGGCGAACCTCAAGCTCGATCTCTGCCCCGGGCGGACACTCGACAAGCTTGAGCGGGATCTTGGCCGCCAGGATGCCAAGGCGAGCTTTTCCAATCGCCTGCGCAAGGCGACGGGTCTCGACGGGGTCAAGGCGGCCCTGCTCAGGGAGCTTCAGCCCGACGCCAATCGCCTCGATGCAAGGTCGCTCGCGGAGACGATCAAGGCGCTGCCGCTGCCGGTTGCCGCTCCCCGGCCGATCGCCGAGGCGATCTCGTCGGCAGGCGGCATCACCTGGGACAGCGTCGACGAAAACCTGATGCTCAAAGCCCTTCCCGGCACCTTCGTCGCCGGGGAGATGCTGGATTGGGAGGCGCCGACCGGAGGTTACCTGCTCACTGCCTGCCTCGCCAGCGGGAGGAGCGTGGCGCACGGCATGGAAGCCTGGTTGTCAGGCGGGGGCGCGTGACCCCCGGCCGGCGTTGGTGATCCGTCAGTCCGATCCGAGCCGCTTCAGGAAGTCGGCATACTCCTCGGGCGGCATGGCCACCTCGTGACCGATCTCCGGATAGGCGCCGGAACGCACGTCCTCTGCATATTCGGAAAAGGCAGCGATCCGCTCGTTCTGCAGCCGATCGAACTCGGCGGAGAAATTGCGATAGACCTTGGCGTGGCGGGGATAGTGCCCGCGATGAGCACCGAGCACGTCTTCGGCGAAGAGATACTGTGCATCGCAGCCGGCCCCGGCTCCCATCGACAGCATCAGCAGCGAGGTACGTTTCGAAATCGCGCTCGCGACCTCGCTCGGCACCACCTCGATCTCCACGGCAAAGGCCCCGGCCTCCTCATAGGCCTTGACCTGGCGCCACACCTCCCAAGCGCTGGCCGATGTCTTGCCGACCGCCCGGAAGCCGCCGGTCCAGGTCGCCTTGGAAGGGATCAGCCCGACATGACCGCAGACCGGAATGCCCTCGTCGCGCATGCGCCGCACGGTCGAAAGGCTCGCGGCTGAATAGACCGCATCGCCCCCCGCTTTCAGAGCGGCAAAGGCAGCGCGGATGTACTCCTCGGCCGTGACATAATCACCGTATTCGAGGCCGGGAAAGGTGAAGCAGGTTGGCGCAGCCTCGCGGAAAGCCGGCCCGAGAAGCGAAGGCGGCACGGACAGAAGGTCGATCCCCGCCTTTTCGGCGGCTTCTGCCTCCTCCAGCGTCACCACACGAAGCATGGTGAGCTGCCGCTTGCCCTTCAGGGACAGGAGGTCGTGGACGGTCGGGCGGCGATTGCGCATGGTCTCTCCGGCGATCGATGAAATATTGGCCTTCACGCTGCCCGCCTCAGGCGGCGAGCAGCTTCTTAAGCTTGGTGTCTGCAGAGGCAAGCGATGCCGGATCCGGGCATGCCCGCGCCGCGATCAGCATTTCCGCAAGCCGTATGTCGCGCGCGACCGCATTGCCGCGGCCGATGCCGCTTGCGGCGAGCAACCGCCCCTCGGGATCGAGGTGAAAGAGGATGAACGCCTCCTCGCCGAGATCCCGCCGCACCGTGGTCGACGCGCCCTCCGCAAGGCCGGCGATCTGCAAGGTGAGATCGTACTGATCCGACCAGAACCACGGCACGCCGGGGTTTTCGACGCTGTCGCCCAGCATGTTCGCGGCAGCGAGGTGGCCCTGGTCCTGCGCATTGCGCCAGGATTCGAGCCGAACCCGTCTGTCGCCATAGAGTGCCAGCGGAAAGGAACAGCAATCGCCGGCCGCGAAGATCTTCGGATCGGACGTCTCAAGGCGCGCGTCGACTGCGATGCCGTTTTCGATTGCAAGCCCGGCCTGTTCGGCAAGGGCGGTATTGGGAATGGCCCCGATGCCGGCCACCACCAGATCGGCCCGGACGATGCGGCCATCAGCCAGCTGCACCGAGACCTCGTCCGGTTCTTCCGCCAGGCTCGCGATCGCCGTACCGCACAGCACCTTGACGCCCTCGGCCTTGTGCCTAAGCGCGACGACGTCGGCAATTTCGGCCGGAACGCCGCGCGAAAGCAGCCGGGGCTGTCCCTCGATCACCGTCACCTCGGCGCCGAGGCGCCGCGCAGTCGCGGCAAGCTCGAGACCGATAAAGCCGCCGCCGATGACGGCGAGCCGCACGCCAGACACCAGCCGGCTGCGGATGGTCGCCGCATCCGCGTGACTGCGGAGCGTCAGGATACGTTCGCTCCCCTCGGCAACACCCGGGAACGGGCGGGGCCGTGCGCCGGTCGCGAGAAGAAGCCGGTCATAGGCGAGTTGTTCTCCCCCGGAAAGCAGCACGCGAGATCCCGCACGGTCGATCTTATCGACCCGCTCGCCGGTGACGAGCCGGATGCCGGCGCTCCGGTAATCGTCCCCGGCCGCGATCACACGCGGCTCAGGCTCGTCGATCAGGGTCTGCTTCGAAAGCGGCGGCCGCTCGTAGGGCGGCAGCAGCTCTTCGCCGACCAACGTGACGCTGCCGGCAAACCCGAGCCCGCGAAGAGCGAAGGCTGCCCTCGCCCCGCAGAGACCGGCACCGACTATGACGATGTGCTCGGTCATGACCGTCACTCCAGCCCGATAAAGACGTCGCCGGCCTCGACCTTGACCGGATAGGTCTTGAGGTTGACGCAGACCGGGGCGCCCTTGGCCTGACCCGTCTTGTAGCTGAAGCGGCCGTTGTGTTTCGGACATTCGATGATGTCGTCCATCACCAGGCCGTCGGCGAGATGGATCTTCTCGTGGGTGCACAGTCCGTCGGTCGCGAAGAACTCGTCGTCGGGGCTGCGATAGATCGCGAACGTCTGGCCGTTGTGGTCGAAGCGGATGACGTCTTCCTCGTCGACGTCATCGATCGCGCAGGCCCTTACCCAATTGTCGCTCATGGTCTTTTCCTCCCAGGCAATCGATTATTCGGCAGCCGCCGCCACCGGCGCGGCATGGAATTCCTCGCGATACGGCCGCGCCGTCGGCGGCAGCGCACGCTTGAGGAAGTAGTCCTCGTTGCGAAGCTGGCGCAGGAAGGCCGGGATCATCTCGCGATAGCCGTCGAGCATCGACGGATTGGCGACCGGCAGGTCGTGCTTGATCAGCGTGTGCAACTGCGGCAGTGCGTGATACGGCACCATTGGGAACATGTGGTGCTCGACGTGATAGTTCATGTTCCAGTAGATGAACCGGCTGATCGGGTTCATGTAGACGGTACGGCTGTTCAGCCGGTGGTCGACGACGTTGTCAGCCAGTCCGCCATGCTGCAGAAGGCCGGTCATGACATGATGCCAGGCACCGTAAAGCCGCGGCAGGCCGATCAGCATCAGCGGCAGGATCGAGCCCATGGCAAAGGCGGCGAAAAGCGTCGCGGCATAGATCGCCAGCCAGATGCGCGCGGCCGTGACGACCTTGCCCTGCTCCATGTCCGGAATGAACGACTTTTCGGCGGCACTGAGATGGCCGAAGGCGTTGCGGACCATGTCGGTCATCGCATGCCAGGCATCGAGCAGACCGAAGAAATTGAGGATAAGGCGCGCCAGATCCGGCGGCCGCATGACGGCGATTTCGGGATCGCGGCCGACGATCACGGTGTCCGTGTGGTGGCGGGCATGGCTCCAGCGCCAGGTGACCGGATTGCGCATGATCATGAAGCAGGCGATCTGGTAGACGACCTTGTTCATCCACGGGGTCTTGAAAGCCGTACCGTGGCTGCATTCATGCCACCGGCTGTCCGAAGCCGAACCGTAGAGCACGCCGTAGGCGAGGAAGAACGGGACGGCGATCCACGATCCCCAGAAATAGACGCCGAGGCCGGCAAACAGCGCCATCGAGCCGAGCCAGATCGCGGTATCGCGAATGGCAGGACCGTCCAAACGCTGCATCAGCTCCTTCATCTGCTTGCGCGGGACGTCGGTATGGTACCACTCGGCCGAGGCAAGCCCGATCTCCACGGCCCGCTGCGCATCGCGCCCCGTCAGGCTGTAGTCCCGCTTCGATCCGATTGCCGCTGTCGCTGTCGTCATCGTCATCCTCCTCCAGGCTGGCGCTTTTCAGCTCATCTCACTGCCTCGAAGATAAAAGCACTTTCCTCCTGCAACAATCGGGCTATGATAGTTTCTATCTTTTGACATCATTTGATGAGTGAAGATTATGATGGATTCAATCAAGAAGTCTCAACGCCGTCGTCCGACGATCAAGGATCTGGCGGAACGGTCCGGCGTCAGCGTGGCGACCATCGACCGGGTATTGAACGGCAGGTTGCCGGTCAGGGAGGAGACGGCACGAAGGGTTTACGAGGCGGCCCGCGAGATCGGCTATCATGCCGCAAGCCTGATACGGCAGCGAGCCTTCGAGGATCTTCCCCACTACCGGCTGGGTTTCCTGCTGCAGAAACCGGCGCAGGCCTTCTATCAGAACGTCGAGACAGGCTTCGCCGAGGCATGCGAGCAGGCGACGACCGCCCGCATCACCAGTCAGATCGAATACACAACCGCCTCGACGCCCGCGGCGATCGGTGAAAAGCTCCGCGCGATGGCGAACCGCTGCCAGGCGATCGCGCTCGTCGCCCCCGACTATCCCGGCATCACGGCCGCGATCGACGAACTCAAGGGCCGCGGCATTCCGGTCTTCTCGCTGCTCTCCGATTTTGCCGCCGGCGTCCGCGAAGGTTATGTAGGACTGAACAACCGCAAGGTCGGGCGCACCGCAGCCTGGCTGATCGCCAAGGCCGCCAGGAAGCCCGGCAAGGTGGCCTGCTTCGTCGGGAGCCACCGTTTCCTGGGCCACGAAATGCGCGAAATCGGCTTCCGCTCCTATTTCCGGGAAAACGCCCCCGGCTTCGAAGTGCTGGAAACACAGATCAATCTCGACACGCCGGAAATCACCCACGAGGCGACGCTCAACCTCCTGCAGCAACATCCGGACCTCATCGGCCTCTATCCCTGCGGCGGCGGCATGGAAGGCGCGATCGCAGCGCTTCGCGAGGAAAACTGCGCCGGGCGTGTGGCAGCGGTCGTCAACGAACTGACGCCCGAAAGCCGCGAGGCGCTGGCCGACGACATAGCAACCGCCGTCATCGCCACACCGGTCGCGGCACTCACCGCCGAGACGGTGCGACTGATGATCGGCGCGATCGAACGGGGCGAGGCGAGCATTCCCGGCCAGACCTTCCTGCCCTTCGACCTGTTCATCTCCGAAAACATATGATGATGGATTTCCATCATACCGGTTCGACTATCTTGCAGGAATGATGGACCCTCCTCTCGGGCGGCCTTTGACTGACGTCAAGAGATTTGCTCAATTCCCGCCTCGGCACCGGCCCGTCTCCCCATGCGGAGACCGTCGCCCGTCTGGGAGGAACAAGGAAACCCATGTCTCTGCAATTCGCACTCAACCACATGACCACGCCGTCGCTGAAGATCGCAGACTTCTTCGATCTCACGCTTTCGCTCGGCATCCGCGCCGTCGAGATCCGCAACGACCTCGCCGGCAACGCCATCCTCGACGGCACCGCGCCCGAAGAGATTCGCAAGCTGGCCGAGGACCGCGGCATCGAGATCATCTCGATCAACGCCCTTCAGCGCTTCAACGAATGGAACGAAACGCGCGCCCGCGAGGCCGACGAACTGATCGCCTATGCGCATGCCTGCGGCGCCCGGGCGCTGGTGCTCGTGCCGAAGAACGACGGCACCGGCCAGGAGGACGGCCAGCGCCAGCAGAACCTGCGCGAAGCGCTCACCGCATTGAAGCCGCGCCTTGAAGCGACCGGCATCATCGGCCTGGTCGAGCCCCTCGGCTTCGAGATCTGCTCGCTGCGTTCGAAGCAGGAGGCGGCGGACGCCATCCGGGCAGTCGGCGGCGGCGAGGTCTTCAGGCTCGTCCACGACACGTTCCATCACCACCTCGCAGGCGAACCGGCACTCTTCCCGGAACTGACCGGGCTCGTGCATATCTCCGGCGTCACGGATCCGGACGTCTCCGTCTCCGACATGCGCGACAGCCATCGCGTTCTGGTCGACGGCGACGACCGGCTCGACAATGCCGGACAGATCCGCGCCCTCGACGCGGACGGCTACCGCGGGCCCCTCTCCTTCGAACCCTTCGCCGAAACCGTGCATGCGCTGGCCGATCCGGGCGCAGCCGTGAAGGCCAGCATGACCTATATCAGCGTAGCGATCTGAGCACCGCACGGGCGGGCGGGTACCTTTCGGCCCGCCCGCCCGCGTCAATCCGGCCCTGCCGTTTCGGCAACCGGGGCGCCCTGCGCCGATTTTCTTCCCCAAGACCCGCTTCGACAATCTTTCGCGCCCATAAATGGAACGGAAATTCCATTTATGAACAGGCGCAAAACTGCGTTTTTCTCCACATTTCCCGTCAGGTAGCGGAAATCTGCCTGTCCGACGCATCTGCGCCGTTGACGGGCGAAACAAAAAATGGAATAAATTATCTGCATTTCCGGACTGGCGGTCTTTTCATTCCGTTTTCCGGCGCGTCGGGAGCGCGGGACAAGTGCACGGCCGGACGAAATCCGGTCTCCGGCAGGAGAAGGTGACGCCGGACACCGTTTGAGGAGGAAATATCATGAAGAAGCTTATTCTGGGCGCCGCCATGTCTGTTCTCTTGAGCACGGCCGCCCATGCCGAAACCATCGGCGTATCCATGGCCCTGTTCGACGACAACTTCCTGACCGTCCTGCGCAACGGCATGCAGGACTACGCCAAAACGCTCGACGGCGTGACGCTGCAGGTTGAAGACGCACAGAACGACGTCGCCAAGCAGCAGAGCCAGATCCAGAACTTCATCGCAGCCGGCGTACAGGCCATCATCGTCAACCCGGTCGACACCGATGCGACCGCCGCCATGTCGAAGATCGCCGCCGACGCCGGCATTCCGCTGGTCTACGTCAACCGCGAGCCGGTCAACGTCAACGAACTGCCGGAGAAGCAGGCGTTCGTCGCCTCGAACGAAGAAGAGTCCGGCACGCTCGAAACCCAGGAAGTCTGCAAGCTGCTCGGCGGCAAGGGCAAGGCCGTCGTCATGATGGGCGAGCTTTCCAACCAGGCCGCCCGCATGCGTACCCAGGACGTTCATAACGTACTGGCGACCGACGAGTGCAAGGGCATCGAGATCGTCGAAGAGCAGACCGCCAACTGGTCGCGCACCCAGGGCGCCGACCTCGTGACCAACTGGCTCTCCGCCGGTCTCGAGTTCAACGCCGTCATCGCCAACAACGACGAAATGGCGATTGGCGCCATCCAGGCGCTGAAGGCAGCCGGCAAGGACATGAAGGACTATGTCGTCGCCGGTGTCGACGCGACCCAGGACGCTCTTGCTGCCATGGAAGCCGGCGACCTCGACGTCACCGTGTTCCAGAACGCGGCCGGCCAGGGCAAGGGCTCGGTCGACGCGGCGCTCAAGCTCGCCAAGGGCGAAGCCGTCGACAAGAAGGTCTACATTCCCTTCGAACTGGTCACCCCGGCCAACCTCAAGGACTACCAGAGCAAGAACTGATCCCTTCCGAGATCAAGCGGATGCGGGCTCAGGCCCGCATCCCACCGCATGAAGCGCGAGGAGATTTGCCATGGTCAGTCCGACAACGATGGCCGCTGTCCGCAAGAGCGGCGCCGTACCCACTGCCGAGTATCTTCTGGTCGCCGAGGGCGTCCGCAAGGAGTTTCCCGGTGTCGTTGCCCTCGATGACGTGACCTTCCGCCTCAAGCGCGGCAGCGTGCATGCGCTGATGGGCGAGAACGGCGCCGGCAAGTCGACGCTGATGAAGATCCTCGCCGGCATCTACCATCCGGACAAGGGCACCGTTCAGCTGAAGGGCGTCGACATCCGCCTGGAATCGCCGCTCGACGCGCTGGAGAACGGCATCGCCATGATCCATCAGGAATTGAACCTGATGTCACCGATGACGGTCGCCGAGAACATCTGGATTCGCCGCGAGCCGCTCAACCGCTTCGGCTTCGTCGATCATCGCGAGATGAACCGCAAGACGGCCGAACTCTTCAACCGGCTCAATATCACCATTCACCCCGAGACCCGCGTCGGCGAACTCTCGGTCGCCAACCGGCAGATGGTCGAGATTGCCAAGGCGGTCTCCTATGAATCAGATGTGCTGATCATGGACGAGCCGACCTCGGCGCTGACGGAGCGCGAGGTGGAGCATCTGTTCCAGATCATCCGCAGCCTGCGCGACCAGGGCATCGGCATCGTCTACATCACCCACAAAATGAGCGAACTGTTCGAGATCGCCGACGAGTTCTCGGTCTTCCGCGACGGCAAGTATATCGGCACCCACGCCTCGACCGACGTGACGCGCGACGACATCATCCGCATGATGGTCGGCCGCGAAATCACCCAGATGTTCCCCAAGGAGGACGTTCCGCTGGGCGAGGTCGTGCTGTCGGTCAAGAACCTGACGCTCGACGGCGTCTTCCGCGACGTGTCCTTCGACGTGCGGGCGGGCGAGATCCTCGGTGTTGCAGGCCTCGTCGGCTCCGGCCGCTCCAACGTCGCCGAGACCATTTTCGGCGTGACGCCTGCCTCGTCCGGCACGATCGAGATCGACGGAAAGCCCGTCTCCATCACAAGCCCGACGGAAGCGATCCGCAATCGCATGGCCTTCCTCACGGAGGACCGCAAGGACACCGGCTGCCTGCTGATCCTGAGCGTTCTGGAAAACATGCAGCTCGCCGTCCTGCAGGACAGGTTTGTCAGCAAGGGCTTCGTCACGCAGGCGGATCTGACCGCCGAATGCGAGGAGATGTGCCGCAAGCTGAGGGTCAAGACCCCGAACCTGGCGGAGCGCATCGAGAACCTTTCGGGCGGCAACCAGCAGAAGGTGCTGATCGGCCGCTGGATGCTCACCAATCCGCGCATCCTGATCCTTGACGAGCCGACGCGCGGCATCGACGTCGGCGCCAAGGCGGAGATCCACCGCCTCGTCACCGAGATGACCAGGAACGGCGTCGCCGTCATCATGATTTCGTCGGAGATGCCGGAAGTGCTCGGCATGAGCGATCGCGTCATGGTCATGCATGAAGGCCGCGTCACCGGCTTCCTCGACCGTGCGGAAGCCACACAGATCAAGGTCATGGACCTGGCGGCCCGTTGAGCCGGCCTGCGGTCGTGAACCTTTGAGGGAGGAAACAATGAACAGCAAAACCGTGGCCAAGGGCGAGGTCGACCTGAAGACCGGCAAGCCCCAACATCGCCGCATCCCGCCGGAAGCGAACATCTTCCTCGTGCTGATCGGCATCGCGCTGGTCTTCGAGGTCCTCGGCTGGGTATTCGTCGGCCAGAGCTTCCTGGCGAACCCGCAGCGCCTGACCATCATGATCCTGCAGGTCTCGGTCATCGGCATCATCTCGGTCGGCGTGACGCAGGTCATCATCACCGGCGGCATCGACCTGTCGTCGGGCTCCGTCGTCGGCATGACGGCGATGTTCACCGCGAGCCTTGCCCAGTCGTCGACCTGGTCCCGCGCGCTCTATCCGAGCCTGACCGACCTGCCCTTCTTCATTCCGATCGGGCTCGGCATCGCCGTCGGCCTGCTCGCCGGCTTCATCAACGGCCAGCTGATCGCCAGGACCAAGATCCCGCCCTTCATCGCCACGCTCGGCATGATGGTGACGGCACGCGGCATCTCGAAATGGTACACCAAGGGCCAGCCGGTCTCCGGCCTGACCGACCAGTTCAACTTCATCGGCACGGGCATCTGGCCGGTGGTGGTCTTCCTCGTCGTCGCGATGATCTTCCACATCGCCCTGCGCTACACCCGCTACGGCAAGTTCACCTATGCGATCGGCGCCAACGTTCAGGCGGCCCGCGTGTCCGGTATCAATGTCGAGGCACACCTGATCAAGGTCTATGCGATTGCCGGCATGCTGGCGGGCCTCGCCGGTGTCGTGACCGCCGCCCGCGCCCAGACTGCACAGGCCGGCATGGGCGTCATGTACGAACTCGACGCGATTGCGGCAGCCGTCATCGGCGGCACTTCGCTCTCGGGCGGCGCCGGCCGCATCACCGGCACCGTGATCGGCACCATCATCCTCGGCGTGATGACCTCCGGCTTCACCTTCCTCCGGGTCGACGCCTACTACCAGGAAATCATCAAGGGCATGATCATCGTGACAGCCGTCGTTGCCGACGTCTATCGCCAGAAGAAACGCAAGGTCTGACGATAACTCCCACCGCGAAAGCCACCTGGCGGCGCCTCGGCGCCGCCTTTTCTTTTATCCTTACCGGGCAGGAGCTTCAGGCATCCCCTTCGACGCGATTGCGCCCGGCGGCCTTGGCCCGGTAGAGCGCCGCGTCGGCCCGCTTCAGAAGATCGTCGCGGGTGGCACCGTCCATCGAAAAAGCGCAGACGCCGAACGATGCGGTAATCGTGAGCTGTGCGCCATCCACCGCTATGAGCGTCGCCTGCAGCCGCGCCCGAAGCCCTTCGGCAACGCAGATGCCGACATCGCGATCAGCACCTGGCAGAAGAATGACGAACTCCTCTCCACCGAAGCGGCATATCACGTCGTCCGGGCGCAGCGCCCGTTTCAGGACACTGGCGAATTGCTCCAGCACCGCATCGCCGGCCAGATGCCCGTGACGATCGTTGACACCCTTGAAGTGATCCACATCTGCGATGATCAGCGCAAAAGGCCGAACTTCGCCAGTCGGTGCCGCCAGCAGGCCGGCGATCGACTGCTCGAAATAGCGCCGATTGTGAAGTCCCGTCAGGCTGTCGCGACGGGACTGCTCAAGCAGTTCCTCCTGCAACTTCCGAACTTCGCGCTCGACCTTCATGCGCTCAGTGACGTCAACGAACAGGCTGATAAGCGCCCTCTTTCCGTTAAGGTCCATGACATTACCATGGATTTCGACATCCACTTCATGCCCGGACTTGTGCCGCCCGCGCATGGTATGGCGCTCGCTTTCAATTTCACCGCTGATCCGTTTGCGGATGCTTTCCTGCATGCTCTCCCGATCCTCCGGGCATACGAAGATCAAGGGATCGCAGCCAAGAAGCTCGCGGCTCGAATAGCCCAGAATCCGGCAAAAGGCATCGTTGACATAGGAGATCACGCCATTCTCGACGATCGTGATGCCGACGAGCGACTGGTTGACGAGGCTGCGAAACTGGCTTTCCGAATCGGCGAGCGCGCGAGTCATCGCCTCGTTTCGGCGCAGAGCCGCATCCAGTTCGGCCGTACGCTGCCGGACCAGTTCCTCGAGTGTGACCGTCGTCTGGAAGATGCTGAAATCGCTGCCTTGGGCGTTAGCGCTGCGCTCCGCCCGGTCCATCAGCACCTTGACCATCTTGTTCAGCCGGACGATTTCGTCGTTCAGGGCCTCCAGATCCGGGACCAGGGTCGCGGCATTGTCGGTTCGGGCGACAAGTGGCGTCACGACGTTTCCTCTCCGATCGCAAGGGCGACGAATGTCTGGTTCACGTGCACACCGCGATATTGTTCGCCATAGGTGTTGAAGCCGACCGCGCCGCGCGGCGCCAGCAGCGTCTCGACCTCGTCGAAAAGACCCGTCTGGGCGATTTCGAGCTTGCGCAGGATGCAGTCGAACGTCAGCAGAGCCTGGGGTCGGCCGATCACCGACTCGACAGCCTGCAGGGCCCGTTCGAGGCTTTGCAGGAGGTCCGTTCCCTTGCCGATACGAAAAACGAGGCCCTCCTCGATTGCACAGTAGAAGGTAAGGCTACCGTCTGGGTTGATCTTCTGGATGGAACGCACATAGTTGCTGCCCTCGATCATGATGACCACGGGCCAGGCTGCAAAATCCGACGGCGTCAAGCGTGGATCGGAAATGCCGAGGACGCGGGCATACTCCTGCGCCGCAGGACGGCCGTTGATTTCGTTCACACGCCGTCTTGTACTGTCAGCGCCGGTCACGACCAGCCTCTCATCGAGCACTTCGAAATGCTGGTTCTTGAAGACCCGGAACGGCAGATCGGTGCTGACCAGAATACAGGCGGCGCGGTCAGACCTGAACACCCCGTCACTGAGGATGAAGGCACGGCCGAACTGCAGGTCGTCACCTGCCGATCCGCCGATCAAGGGAACGTCGCCAAGGCCACGCTGCAGGGCCTGTGCGACCTGTTCCTCGCGCATGGCCATCCCGTCGATCAGCATCACGCCGAAGGAATTGCTGTCATCGGCGCGCGGCGATTTGCCGAGGAGTTGCGACCACAAGACCTTTGCGAAGGTCTCGCCACGCGCGATATCGAAGGTGGCGAGATCGTCGAGACATCCCGCAGCGATATCGAAATGCCGGCTTGAAAAGCTGATGCCGGCTACGCCTTCGCTACGATAGCCGAGCGGTCCGAGCTCGCCTGACGTCGTGCAGCCGGCAACCGGAACCTGGCCGAACGCGGAGACAATCTCCGACTCCAGGGATTTGAGATCATAGGTCGGGGCACAGAACAGGAGAACCAGGCCGGTATCCTCCCGCAGGAGAGCCTTGCGCAGTTGCGCCACGGCTTCGACGGGATCGGGCGCGATGGTCTGCGCACGCAGCACGGGTTTTTCGGACAGGCCCGGCCGGGGCCGATCAGACGGCCGTTCCGCCTGCGGTTTCCCCGCCATGAGCATCTGTTGCAGCATCGTTCTCCAAAACTCTTCACCTAGATCGACGTGTGACGACAGTTCAGAAACCGCACCCGCGACGTCCGCCCAAATGCTGCAGCCCGCGGACGAACGGACAGCGCAGCTTTTCCGGACCCGGCGCAGATCGCGGACAATTGGAGTGAGCTTACATCGCGGAGATTGATGACAACTTAATTAGCATTTTCAAATGTAATGTATCGTTGGATACGGCCGATCAGGCGCCTGCGTCTATCGCCAGAAGAAACGCAAGGTCTGACGATACATCCCACCGCGAAAACCACCTGGCGGCGCCTCGGCGCCGCCTTTTCTTTGCGCACGTGCCTAGCGCTTTGAAGCGTGGCCCGCCGGGCGACCCGGCCTTTCGAACTCGACCACGGTCTTGGCGACCGGCAAGCCGAACTTCGTCACCAGCGCCGTGTTGAGAACGGTGCCATCGGCGCGCAGCACCATCTTGTCGTAGAAACGGACCTTGTTCGCCTGCCTGGCGGAATCGAGATAGACCAGATAGTTGAACCGCGCGACATTGCCCCGGATGGTCACCCGCGTCTCGCCGATCACATCCTCACGGGTACCGGAATAGCTTAACGGCCCGGTCTTCACGAAGCGCCAGGTCTTCCGGTCACGCGTGCCGTCACTGAATACGAAATCCTCTCGCAGCGTCAGCGTCCTGCCGTCCCACTTGCCGGTCAGATCGACGGTGAACTGGCGTTTCACCCCGTTGATGGCGCTGAACGAACCTGTCGCCTTGCTCTTTCCGGCGAAGAAGCCTTCGAGCGTAAACGCCTCGGCCGCGGAGACGGCAGAAGCGGGCATGAAGAAGGGGAGAAGAAGCGCGAGGAACATGGACCTGGTCTTGGACATCGGAAGGGCTCCTGTATGAGGTTCTCGCCCTTCTACGGTCGGTGACGGCAAATGGATCTGCCGACCGGCTTCACCACGGGATCGACTGCCCGTCATAAGCGTGGAATGAACCGCTTGCCGACGGATCGAGCCCGTCGAGCACGGCCAGCATGCGGCTGACGCTGTCGTCGGGACTGAACCTCTCATGACCGGCGGAGAAGCGGTCGGAAAGCGAGGTCGCAACGGTTCCGGGGTGCAGGGCTGCAACGACGGTGAGCGGCCGCGTCCGGGCGATCTCGATCGCGGCGGTGTGCACGATCTGGTTCAGTGCAGCCTTGGAGGCACGATAGGAGATCCAGCCACCAAGCCGGTTGTCGCCGATCGAGCCGACCCGCGCCGAAAGGAAAGCCATCAGGCTGCGCCGGTCGTGGGAAAGCAGAGCGGAGAAGTGCTTGAGCACGAGGGCTGGGCCGATCGCATTGAGGGCGAACTGCGCCGCCATGGCATCCGGCGCGATGGTACGGATCGTCTTCTCAGGGCCGACGCCGTCGATTGTCAGGGCCCCGGTCGCGCATATGATGACGTCGAATGCGGCGCCCTCCTCCCGGAGCCGCTCGGCCGCAGCCGAGACGGAAGCCTCATCGGTCACATCGAAACCGTCGTCGCGGCGCGACAGGCCGACGGCGACAGTGCAGGCGGGATCCTTGCGGAAAGCAGAAAGATACGCTGACCCGATCCCTCCCGATGCTCCCAGCACCAATGCGCGATAATCGCCCCCGAGCGACGGCAACGCCCTGTTTTCCATGACCGACCCCTTCACCCTCGACGAAGGGCCCCGCAAAGCTTTCGCGGGCGCCTCTCCGATCCTCTACGGGCGCGGGTCTGCAACGGATCAGCAGGATGCCCGGGCGGCTCGATCAGTCCTCGATGGTCACCCAGCGCTTCTCGGCAAAGGACTGCGCCATGGCGTGGACGCTCCGCTCGATGCGCAACCCGTCATCGAAGCCGATGAGATGAGCCTTCTCGCCCGATATCGCGGCAACCAGTTCGCGGCATTCGATGACCTTGAGGTCGTTGAAACCGAGACCATGGCCCGGCGCGGGGATGAAGCGGTCATAGGGCTTGTGGTGGGGGGCGGCGAGGATCGTGCGGAACCCCTGCTCTTCCGGACGGCCGGAGGCCTGGTAGAGCTGGAACTCATTCATCCGCTCCTGGTCAAAGAGGATCGAACCGGCCGATCCGAAGATCTGCACGGCGATGCGCCCCTTGCGCCCCCAGGCCGAACGGTTCGCCATCAGGGCTGCCGAGACGCCACCCTTGAGCCGCAGCAGCACGCTGGCAATGTCGTGGTTCTCGACGGCCCGGCTTCCGCCGGCGGCAAGCGGCCGGGTCTCGTACGGCTTGACCATGTCGGTCACGACGGCATCGACGTGGCCTAACAGCGCGAAGAGCAGCGACAGCGGATGGACTGCGAAATCGTCGAGCGCGCCATAGCCGGAGGTTGCCTCGCTCTTCCAGTAAAAGGGCTGGCTCGAATCCGCCATGAAGTCCTCGTCCATCTCGACACGGACGTGATTGACCGAACCGATCGCACCTTCGTCAATGAGGCGGCGCATGTGGCGGATCATCGGGTTCTGGATGTAGTTGTAGCCCATGGCCGCGACCTTGCCCGAGCGGGCGGCCGCGTCCCGCATGCGGATCGCATCGGCGAGCGCCGGCGCCATCGGCTTTTCACACCAGACATGCTTGCCGGCTTCGAGTGCCTCGATCGCCATCTCTGCGTGGAAGGCGTTCGGCGTGGTGACCGAGATCACGTCGATGGACGGATCGGACAGCAGGTCCCGCCAGTTGCCGGTCGACTTGGCGAAGCCGAGCTCGCCCGCCTTTTTCGCCGCCAGGTCGGCATTGACCTCGGCGAGTGTGACAAGGCGCGGCCGCTCGACGTCGCCGAAGATGCTCGCCACGTTGTTCCACGCCAGCGCGTGGCATTTGCCCATGTAGCCGGTGCCGATGAGCCCGATGCCGAGACCCGCCATGTCTTCCTCCCAGAAGTCGAAAATTGAGTTGCCGTGCGGTGCTTACGGATTGTCGCGCCGGAAGATCCAGTCGTGATCCGGATGGTTCTGGAACCGCCACTTGCGCAATGGACCGGCCATCACGTTGAGGTAATACATCTCGTAGCCGTAGGGCGAACCGCAGGGATGGTGTCCCTTGGGCACGAGGACGACATCGCCGTTGCTCACCGCCATCGTCTCGTCCAGCGAGCCGTCCTCGGTGAAGACGCGCTGGAAACCGAACCCCTGCGCCGGATTGAGGCGGTGATAATAGGTCTCCTCGAGATAGGTCATCTCCGGGAAATTGTCCTCGTCGTGCCGGTGCGGCGGATAGGACGACCAATTGCCCGACGGCGTGAAGACCTCCGTCACCAGGAGCGCGTCGGCAACGTCGCGATCTTCCATGGCGATCGGATAAATGTAGCGGGTGTTGGCACCCTTGCCGCGCTCGACCAGCGAAATCCCGGCGGGGCCGATGACTTGGGCCTCGCGCCCCGGCTCGGCGGGTGCCGTGCAAAGGGCGAGCGTGCAGTCGGTCGTCGCGGTGGCCGACCAGTCGGAACCGGCCGGCACATAGACGCAATGGGGCGCCTTGCGCTCGAAAACATTCATCCGGTCGCCGATCTCGCCGAAATCCTTGCCCCCGCCGGAAACCTTCGCCTTGCCCTCGACGAGCACCAGGATGACCTCGGTCTCGCCGGTCGGTTCCGCCACGCTCTCGCCGGCCTTCAGCCGGTAGAGGCCGAAGCCGACATAGCCCCATCCGGCATCCGCCGGCGTGATGTCGTGCACCTTGCCGGAGGCTCCCTTCGGCTTGCGCAGCAGATCGCTCATCCCTCGTCTCCCTTGTCGTCTCTCGCGGCCTCGTCTGTCGACGGCCTCGCATCCGGCGCCGGCTTCGGCGCCAGAAACAGCTCGTATCCCGCATAGGCCGCCGCTCCGAAGAAGACGACGGCCCAGCCCGCTTCACCGTTCGAAAGCTCGACGAGAGCCCAGGCCGTCGGTGCGACGACGGTCAGGATGCGGCGCCAGAGCGGCTTGAAGAACGGGTGCTGCGGATCGAGAAATTTCACGCTGTCTCCTTGTCCAGCCCGGCCTCCTTGGCCATGGCCTTCAGCGATTTCAAACCAAGGCTCTGATACTCGAAGGGATTGCGGACATCCGGGTCCTGCTCTGCCTCGATGACCAGCCAACCCTGGTAACCATGCTCTGCCGCGATCCGCAAGACCGGCGGGAAGTCGACGCCGCCCTCGGCGTCGCCCGGCACGGTGAAGACACCGCGGCGCACGCCTTCAAGGAAGGACAGGTTCTCGTCGCGGACCTGCCGGGCAATGACCGGCCGGACATTCTTCGCATGGATATGGCCGACCCGGCGCATGTAGTTCTTCGCCACGCGCTCCGGATTGCCGCCGCCGAACAGGCAATGACCGGTGTCCAGCAGCAGCTTGGCATGGGGTCCCGTGTTGGCCATCAGCTTGTCGATCTCGTCTTCGCTCTCGACGATCGTGCCCATGTGATGGTGATAGACGAGCGCGATACCCTGCGCCGCCGCATATGCGGCAAGCGCCTCGACACCGGCGCCGAACTTCGCCCAGTCGCCCTCGGAGAGCTTCGGACGGTCGTTGACCGCAACCGCGTCATTGCCGTGGATGGCATTCGACGTCTCGCAAACGATGATGACCTTCGACCCCATGGCCTTCAGCAAATCGAGCGCCGGCTGCATCGCCTTCTTCTCGTCCTCGATCGACTGGGTGAGCAGGTTGAGCGAATGCCAGCCGGAAACGTAGCGCAGGCCACGGGGTTCGAGGACGGCCTTCAGGCCCGCCGGATCCTCGGGGAACTTATGTCCCTTCTCGATGCCGTCGAAACCGATCTTCGCCGTCTCGTCGAGGCACTGGTCGAGGCTGATATGCGCGCCCAGCGAGCGATCGTCGTCGTTCGACCAGGCAATCGGGTTGGTACCGTAGGAGATCATGCTTAGAGTCTTTCCTTGAGGGCCGCCTCGTAGCGGACACGGGCTTCATTGACTTCCGCACGGGGCGAGACTTCCGGAACGGCGACGTCCCAGAAATATCCGCCGGCATCCGGCGTCGGATAGGGATCGGTATCGATGACGATGACCGTGGTGACGGTCGCCTCGCGCGCGGCCGCGAGCGCCTCTTCCAGCTCCGCGATCGACGAAACCTTGCGGGCGCTCGCTCCCATGGAGGCGGCATGGGCCGCAAAGTCGATGGCGATCGGGTTGACGTTGGTGTGGGCGTAGAGGTTGTTGAACTCGGCCCCGCCGGTGCCCATCTGCAACCGGTTGATGCAGCCGTAGCCACGGTTGTCGGTGATCACGAGCGTGATCTTGACGCCCATGGCGACGGAGGTCGCAAGCTCCGAATTCATCATCATGTAGGAGCCGTCGCCGACCATCACGATGACGTCGCGATCAGGCTCCGCAAGCTTGATCCCGAGCCCGCCCGCAACCTCGTAGCCCATGCAGGAGAAGCCGTATTCCATGTGATAGGAGAGCGGCAGCTTGGCCTTCCAAAGCTGGTGCAGCTCGCCCGGCATGGTGCCGGCAGCGCACATGACGACGGTGTTGTCGCGCGACTGGCGCTGCACGGCGCCGATCACCTGCATGTCGGTCGGCAGCGCATTGCCGTCTTTCGGCGGCGCGGTCACGGCATCTGCCTTGGCGAACCACGCGTCCTTGAGGCCGGCATCCGGGGCGGAGAAGACATGATCACCGAGCGCGGCCGACAACCGTTCGAGGCCGATCTTCGCATCCGAGGTCAACGGGATGGCATCATGCTTGGCGCTGTCATAGGCCTGCACGTTGAGCGCCAGGATACGGCGGTTCGGGTTCTTGAACAGCGCCCACGAGCCGGTGGTAAAATCTTGGAAGCGGGTGCCGACACCGAAGACGAGGTCGGCCTTTTCTGAGACGATGTTGGCGCATTCCGTACCGGTCACGCCGACCGCCCCGAAGTTCAGCGGGTGATCCCAGGCGAGCACCGACTTGCCGGCCTGCGTCTCGACGACTGGAATGCGATGCTTCTCGACGAATGCCTTCAGCGTCTCGGTCGCGCCGGCGAAGTGGATGCCGCCGCCGGCCACGATCACCGGGTTCTTCGCCGACTTCAGCGCCTCGACGGCGGCAGCGAGCTCATGAAAGTCCGGCTCGGGGCGGCGCTGGCGCCAGACCTTGGGCTGGAAGAAGCTCTCCGGATAGTCGTAGGCCTCGGCCTGGGTATCCTGGCAGAAGGCGAGCGTGACCGGACCGCAATCTGCAGGGTCGGTCATGACGCGCATCGCCCGCGGCAGTGCCGTCAGAAGATGTTCCGGCCGCATGATGCGGTCGAAATAGCGGCTGACCGGCTTGAAGCAGTCATTGACCGTCATCGTACCGTCGCCGAAGTCCTCGAGCTGCTGCAGGACGGGATCGGGCCCGCGATTGGCAAAGACGTCGCCCGGAATAAAGAGCACCGGCAACCGGTTGACATGGGCGAGCGCCGCCGCCGTGACCATGTTGGCCGCACCCGGTCCGATCGACGACGTCACCGCCATCGCACGCCGGCGGCGCAACTGCTTCGTATAGGAGATCGCCGCATGGGCCATGGACTGTTCGTTCTGGCCGCGCAGCGTCGGCAGCCGGTCGCGGATGCCGTGCAGTGCCTCGCCGATGCCGGCCACGTTGCCGTGACCGAAGATCGCCCAGACGCCGGCGATATAGGGTTCGCCATGCTCGTTGAGCTGGTTGGCGAGGTAGCGCACCATCGCCTGTGCGGCGGTCAGTCTCACCGTCTTCATGCCTTCTCTCCCTTGGCAGCGCGGGCGTCGTTGCGGGCCTTGTCCCAGACATCGCAGAGGCTGCGATAGCGCTGCGCCATTTCCTTCACGGCGTCTTCGTCGGTGATCGCACCGGAAAGCCACTTGCGCGCCGCCTCGCCGAAGATCGTCCGGCCGACGGCGAAACCCTTGACCAGATCGAAACGGGCGGCAAGCGCGAAGCTCTCCTCAAGCTCCGCCTGCGGCGCATCGAGCCCGAGGACCACGATGCCGCGCGTATATCGATCATGCCGCTCGACGGCGGCGCAGGCATTGGCCCACGACGCCTCGGTCCGCATCGGTTCGAGCTTCCACCAGTCCGGATAGACGCCGATCTCGTAGAAGCGGTCGATGATCCGCGCGACCGTGTCGTCATCCGTCGCGGCGACCTTGGACGGGATCACTTCGAGCAGCATTTCCAGACGGTTGCGGCGGGCGGCATTGAACAGGCGGACCACGGTCGCTTCCTGCTCGGCGCGCATCTCCGCGGTGTCGTCGGGATGATAGAAACAGAGAACCTTGACCACGTCCTCGAGCGGCCATTCCACGAGGCCGCCGAAATCGGGACCGATCTCCGGTTCCAGGGTCAGCGGACGCGAGCCCGGCCATTCGACCGGGCGGCCGATCCACAAGCCGGAGCCGCTCGCGGCATAGAGCGCATCGCGGCCGATCCGGCTGTCGCAGAGGATACCGTAACCGGCAGTACCCCCGGACACCTCCAGCGCCGCATTGAGGCAGAGCTTCTTGAACTCGCCGATCCGGCCCGCTTCAACGCCCGCCTCGCTGGCCATGGCCTCGAGCTGCATGCGGTGATCGAAGGCGAAGACCCGCATCGTCGACCAGTCGCCCTTGCGGTTGGTCGACCAGTGCACCTGCTCCAGCGCCTCGTCCTTGCGCAGCGCCTTGTTGCGGATGCCGACCTTGAAGAAATACTGCAGTTCCTCCCAGCTCGGATAGGCCGGCGTGCAGCCGTGACGCGAGACGGCAAAGGCGCCGCAGGCATTGGCGAACTTGAGGCTGGTCGGCCAGTCCGCGCCGGTCAGCCAGCCCTTGAGCAGGCCGGACATGAAGCCGTCGCCGGCGCCGAGCACGTTGAACACCTCGATCGGGAAGCCCTCACCCGTCTGGCCCCCATCCAGGCTGTCGGGGATCGCACCTTCGAATACCACGGCGCCCATCGCGCCACGCTTGCAGACGAGCGCCGCATCGGAAACGCGCCGCACAGCCTTCAGTGCCTCGACCGTATCGGTCGTACCGCCGGCGATATGGAATTCTTCTTCCGTTCCGACGATCAGGTCGAACAGATGAAGCGTCGCCTGCAGCTTTGCGGTGACCGCCCGGGATTCGATGTAACGGCTCTCGCCCGCACCGTGGCCGGCAAGCCCCCAGAGATTGGGACGGTAGTCGATGTCGAGCGCGGTCTTCGCGCCGTTTTCACGGGCGATCTTCAGCGCCTTCAAGACGGCGGCCTCGGTGCGTGGATGCGAAAGATGCGTCCCCGTCGCCAGCACGCAGCGCGCCTCGCCGACGAAGGCCGGATCGATGTCGTCTTCGCAAAGCGCCATGTCGGCGCAGTTCTCGCGATAGAAGATCAATGGAAACTGGTGTTCGTCCCGGATGCCGAGCAATACGAGCGCGGTCAGGCGCTCCGGATCGGTCGCGACGCCGCGCACATCGACGCCTTCCTTGACCAGCTGCTCGCGGATGAAGCGGCCCATATGCTCGTCGCCGACCCGGGTGATGAGCGCAGACTTCAGGCCGAGCCGTGCGGTTCCGGCAGCGATGTTGGTCGGCGAGCCGCCGATATACTTGTTGAAGGAGGCCATATCCTCGAGCCGGCCACCCACCTGCGCACCATAAAGGTCAACCGACGAACGGCCGATCGTGATCAGATCGAGTACTGCCAAGCAAACCTCCCTGCGGCGGCGGGTGTATCCCCGCCTTCCGTGATCTCGGGCAACCGCACCACTGCGGCCTACCTTCTCCTCTAAGAATGAACTTTAAATTCTATTTTTGGAATTTTCAACACAAATATTCAGTTATCCTGTCGCGCCGTACCGACCGCGACGGAAAGCGTGATCGCCAGACAGAGCGTCGCCGACAACGATCGGAACGCACCGAAATCGACTTCGGACACCGAGAGCGTGAGCGCATTGAATTTTCGCAAGGGGCTGACGATCGTGTCGGTCACGGCGACCACCGGGATCCCCCGGCCGGAAACCTGCTCGACGAGATCGATCGTCTCGGCGGAATAGGGCGAAAAGGTAATGGCAAGCAGCACGTCGCCCGGCCGGATCGCATGATGGTTTTCCAGCTTGCCGACAGCGCTGTGCAGCATGGCCGGAACGTTCATCTTCTCCAGCGCATACGCCATGTAGCTTGCGACAGGGAAGGATCGCCGCATCCCGATGATGTGGATCATCTGCGCCTTGGCCAGCGTTTCCACGGCCATTTCAAGCATTTGCGGGTCGATCGTCTTCAGCAGACCTTCAAGGGAAGTGCGCCCGGCCTCGACGAATTCAGCAAGCAGCGCAGTCGGACTGCCCTCGGCCTTTTCCCTTAAGTGATGGAGACGGGTGGAATAGTCCGGCCAGCCCCCGACGAAGGAATCACGGAACAGCTTCTGCATTTCGGAGAAACCGGAAAACCCGAGAATCTGGCAGAAACGCATGAAGGCCGATGGCTGGACACCCGCCCCTTCCGCCATCTCCGCGACGGTCGAAACCGCGATCCGATCCTTGTTCGCCGCGACATAATCGGCGCATTGGCGCAGTCGCTTGGGGAGATTTTCCGAGACCTCCAGCAGTCGCTCCTCGAATGCCTTGATGCTGGTCGGCCCGCCGGTGTCCGTCATGACTGTCCTTTCCGCAATGGCGCTTGACATAAACGATATCGCAATCTAGCAAAATAGAATGTATATTCCAAATGGAGTTTTGGAACATCCATCGGAGGCGGCGGCCCGAAGCGGCCTTGTCTCGTCCTTTCGCTTGCCGTGAAAAGGACGGACCCCGCACGCGACGCCACAACACGTGTCTAGGGCGCTTGAGGCCGGTTCGGCAAGGCGACCAAGGGAGGAGAAGATCATGGTAACGAAACTGGCCCTTCTGGGTGCAGGCCGTATCGGCAAGGTGCATGCTCGCGCGATCGCCGAAGACAAGCGGGCGAAACTCGTCGCAGTCGCCGACGCCTTTCCCGAGGCGGCAAACGCAATCGCCGCGGCCTCCGGCGCCGCGGTCAGGACGATCGACGAGATCGAGGCCGACAAGGATATCGATGCGGTCATCATCTGCACGCCAACCAACACCCATGCCGACCTGATCGAGCGCTTCGCCAAGGCCGGCAAGGCTATCTTCTGCGAGAAGCCGATCGATCTCGACGTCGCACGTGCCCGCGCCTGTCTTGAAACGGTGCGCAAGGTCGGCGGCAAGGTCATGCTGGGCTTCAACCGCCGCTTCGACCCGCATTTCCGCGCCGTGCGCCAGGCGATCGATGATGGCCAGATCGGCAAGGTCGAGATGGTGACGATCACCAGCCGCGACCCCGGCCCGCCGCCGGCGGAATACATCAAGGTTTCGGGCGGCATCTTCCGCGACATGACCATCCACGACTTCGACATGGCCCGCTTCCTGCTGGGCGAGGAAGTCGACAGCGTGATGGCATCCGCCTCCGTTCTGGTCGATCCGAAGATCGGCGAACTGGGTGACTACGACAGCGCCAGCCTGGTGCTGACCACCAAGAGCGGCCGCCAGGCGATGATCTCCAACTCGCGCCGCGCGTCTTACGGATACGACCAGCGCATCGAGGTACACGGATCGCTCGGCTCCGTTTCGGCAGAGAACCAGCGGCCGGTGTCGATCGAAATCGCCACCAAGGACGGCTACACCCGCCCGCCGCTGCACGACTTCTTCATGACCCGCTACACCGCGGCTTACGCCGCCGAAATCTCGGCCTTCATCGACGGGCTGGAAAACGGCACGCCGCTGTCGCCCTCCGCCGAAGACGGCCTGATCGCACTGGCGCTCGCCGATGCGGCCGTGCGCGCCGCGGAACAGAAGACCTCGGTCAAGGTCACCTACTGACACAGCGCCCCAATACATGAAGCCGCCCGATGAATACGGGCGGCTTCATGCCTTTCTGGGACCACGCGACGAGACGGAAAGCTCGCGGCGCTCGGCTTCGGTCCGAAGCGCAAGATCGAGAACCCTCTGCAGGTTGGCTGCATGGCGGAAGTCCGGTTGTTGCCCGTGCCCATCGCGGATTGCCGCGACGAATTTCTGATAGTTGGTCTCGACCGGCTCGACCGGTATCTCCTGCCAGATTGCTTTTTCGACGTCCTCTTTCAGGCAAGCCCGAAGAGTAGAGCCGTCGGGCCGGTGGATGACCTCGAGCGCACCCTTGTCGCCATGAACCCTCAGCCTGAGTTCGTTCAGATGCCCGGTCGCCCAGCGGCTGGCATGGATCACACCGATGGCACCGTTCGTAAATTCCGCCGTCATGATGAAGCTGTCATTGGCGTCGAGGTCATACTCCCCGATCCGGTTGCCGGCGGCCTTTTCGAAGGTTTTCAGGCGGGTAAAGACGTGATCGATCTCGGTCGCGGCGCCGAAACCCGCAAAATCGAGGATGTGGATGCCCACGTCGCCGAGCACGCCGTTCGACCCGTGCCGGGTGGAGAGCCGCCAGAGCCACTGGCTTTCGGTCATCCAGTCACCCCACGCCTTCGAGACCAGCCAGCTCTGCAGATAGGATGCCTCGACATGGCGCACGCGGCCGATTTCGCCGTCGACGACCATCTGGCGCGCCTTCTGCACCTGCGCCACGTTGCGATAGGTGAGATTGACCATGTTGACGAGGCCGGACCTCTCGGCCGCCACGGCCATCTCCTCCGCCTTTGAATAGGTTTCGGCGAGCGGCTTCTCGCACATCACATGCTTGCCGGCGGCCAGCAGCGCGAGCGTGGTCGGATGATGGATGCGGTCCGGCGTCACGTTGGTCGCAGCGTCGAATTCGCCCCAGGCAATCGCCTCCTCGAGCGAGGTGAAGGTGTTCGGAATATCGTGCCGGGCGGCAAAGGCACGAACCTTGGCGATGTCGACATCGACGGCCCCGACCAGGGTCACGTCGGGAATGGTGGAAAAATTGAGGCCATGCGTATTCGCCATGCCCCCGGTGCCGAGGACGAGAAGACGGATCGGTGCCATCACTTGTAACCTTCCTCGCCGGACTGGTGCAGCTTCGGACCGCGCTCCGTGATCGGCTCCAGGGCCTGTTCGACGGGCACGTTCGGTGCATCGTGAACACCGATATGGGCCGGCATCGGATTATAGGCCCATTTGACCGCATTGCGGATGACCGTCTGGACATTCGCGTCCTGATAGGTCGGATAGGTTTCGTGGCCCGGACGGAAATAGAAGATGTTTCCGGCCCCCCTGCGCCAGGTGAGCCCGGAGCGAAAGACCTCGCCGCCGGCGAACCAGGAGATGAAGACGGTTTCCAGCGGCTCGGGCACGGAGAAGAATTCGCCATACATTTCCTCGTTCTCGAGGACGAAGCTCTCGGGCAGCCCCGCGGCGATCGGATGACCCGGATTGACCGTCCAGATCCGTTCCCGCTCGCCGGCTTCGCGCCACTTGAGCGCGCAGGGCGTGCCCATCAGCCGCTTGAACGGCTTGGAGAAGTGGCCGGAGTGAAGGACGATCAGGCCCATGCCTTCGAAGACCCGGCGCGCCACCCGCTCGACCACCTCGTCCGCGACGGCCCCGTGGTCCTTGTGCCCCCACCATACCAGCACATCCGTGCCGGCGAGGCGCTCGACGCTGAGACCATGTTCAGGCTCCTGCAGTGTCGCGGTCGTCGCCTCGATGCCATCGCCGGCATTGAGCGCGGCGGCGATGGTCGAATGCATCCCGTCGGGATAGATCCCACGAACCACGGCATTGGTCTGCTCGTGTATGTTCTCGCCCCACACAACCGTCCTGATCGTCATCCTGCACCTCCTTGCTTGCCAGCGACCTCGTGCCCTATTGTCTGGAATGAAATCCGAGGCGCCCCGGTTCCGCAAGCCCCGCGGTTCCGGCGACCTCGCTCGCGGCAATCGCAGAAAAAAGGAACGAACTGCTCCATGCCAGCCTCCGTCGCGGTAATCGGCCACATCAATCATGATCGCGTCTGGCGGCTTCAGGAGCCGCTCCGGTCCGGTGCCCGCATTGTCTGGACCGGCCGGACCGTTCGTCTCGGCGGCGGCGGTTACTATACCGGCCGCATGCTGCTCGGCCTCGGCCACCCCGTGGAGCTCGTCTCGTCCCTGATGACCGACGCCCATGGTCTTGCAGCCCTGGAACGACTGAAGGAAATGGGTTTCAGAACGGAGCATGTCCGGCTCACCGAGGGCCAGACGGAATTCGCGGAGATCTTTCTCGATCCGGCCGGGGAGCGCACCATCCTCGGCAGCACGCGGCGCATCGCCCGCGACTTCTCACTCGCGGAGCCGATCACGGCCGACGCCTTCTATGTCAACGGAGCCCGGCTGTCCGACACGCTCCTGCGCTCGCTGGAGGCAGCCCCGCTGGTCGTCAGCCAGTTTCCGCTGCGAGACCCGACCCCGCGGCCGGCCGACGTCGTCGTTGCCTCGCGCGCAGATTTTCCCGGCCGCACCCTCGCCGACATCTGGTCGGCGGCCGTCGGCGTCGCCGGTGCCCGACTGAAGGACCTGATGCTGACCGACGGGCCGAATGCGATGACGCTTTTCGACGGCCGGGCCGAGACCCGCATCAGCCTGAAGGAACTGGTCGTCACCGCCGATACGATCGGCGCCGGCGACAGCTTCAGCGGCGCCGTCCTGCATGAATTGTTGAACGGGGCGTCGATGCAGGACGCAGCGTCGGCAGCGGGCGAATACACGGCGGACTGGCTGCGCCGGCGCGACGCGGGCGAGTTGGATGGGTTGGACGGATCACCCGACGCACCGGCCTGAGGCTCGGAAGTCCGGTCTAGGCAAGCCACGAATTTTAACAAAATCGTCATGGAACTTCGGCGCCGCTCGCGTGTTCGTGCAGTCGCAATGGAGAATGTCATGACCGTTACGCCACTTGGGATACAGCCCACCTGGGCCGATCCCGTCGAACTGAAACTGCAATGCGGCCTCGCCCGGACCTTCCGCGAGCCAGTCGATGCACTCTATTTTCTCGAAGAAGAATGGCCGACGCGGCACGGCGCAGCCTACATGCGTGCCAGCCGCTGGTGCCGGCTGGCAACAGAATCGAAGGATGCCGCACCCATTGCCCGCGCAGCCTTCATCGACGCCGCCCGCCAGGCGGGACTGCTGCTTCCACAAGTTTCCGGACAAGACGCAGACGGCATGCGAGAAGGCCGTTCGGGGCCGCAGGGCGAAGTCGCCTGACGCAAAGCAGGCCCCATCTCTTCCAATGCCCTTCGCGGCGGTCGCAAAATCCGGATTGTGCGGCCGCGCGCGAGATGCAAGTATTTTCCGCACTGCAAACCGCCGAGCTCCGGAAGTCGGCGGACGGGAAGAGGAACAGGGGAAATCCATGAAATCATTATCGTCGACCGGCAGGCCGTCGCTCTTGCGGGGGCTCGCGCTGGCTCTTGCCGCGACCGCCTCGTCAACTCTCGCGGGCGCCTTCCCGGCGCTGGCCGCGGAGACTGAACTGACGCTCGGCATGACGATCGAGCCGACCGGCCTCGACCCGACGATTGCCGCTCCGGTCGC
Source organism: Rhizobium terricola (assembly GCF_012927355.1). Classification (GTDB taxonomy): domain Bacteria; phylum Pseudomonadota; class Alphaproteobacteria; order Rhizobiales; family Rhizobiaceae; genus Allorhizobium; species Allorhizobium terricola. The sequence continues at coordinate 72,728 of NZ_JABBGK010000006.1, read as the reverse complement.
GATTGGCCAGGTGACCTGGCAAAACATCTTCGAAGGTCTCGTTACCATCGACCGGAACGGCAAGGTCCAGCCGCAGCTTGCCCGCAGCTGGGAGATTTCCCCCGACGGCCTCACCTATACCTTCAAGCTTGAAGACGGTGTCAAATTCCATGACGGCGAAGTCTTCGACAGCACGGTGGCAAAGGCCTCGCTCGAACGCGCCCGCGGCGCCGACAGCGTCAACCCGCAAAAGCGCTACTTCGCATCGATCGACACCATCGGGACACCCGATCCACTGACCCTGATCCTGAAGCTGAAGGCGCCGGCCGGAAGCTTGCTCTACTGGCTCGGCTGGCCCTCCTCGTCGATCGTCGGCACGAAGAGCGCCGCAGACGACAAGACGACGCCGGTCGGCACCGGCCCGTTCCGGTTCGTCAGCTGGGCCAAGGGCGACAAGGTGGAGCTCGCCGCCAACCCGGACTATTGGAACGAGGCGGTCGAGGTCAAGCTCGACAAGGTGACCTTCCGCTTCATCGCCGACCCGCAGGCCCAGGCGGCCGCGCTGAAGTCCGGCGATGTCGACGCCTTCCCGGAATTCGGCGCGCCGGAACTGGTGGAAAGCTTCAAGGACGACGAAAAGCTGGCGACCGTCATCGGCAACACCGAGCTGAAGGTGGTCGCCGGCATGAACAACGCGCGAAAACCCTTCGACGACAAGCGCGTTCGCCAGGCCTTGATGATGGCGATCGACCGTTCCGTCATCGTCGACGGCGCCTGGTCGGGCTACGGGACGCCGATCGGCAGCCACTACACGCCGAACGACCGCGGCTATGTCGATCTCACCGCCACCAATGCCTATGACCCGGAAAAGGCCAAGGCCCTGCTTGCCGAGGCCGGCTATCCGGACGGCTTCACCTTCACCATCAAGACCCCCCAAATGGCCTACGCCCCGCGTTCGGCCCAGGTGATGCAGGCGATGTTCGCCGAAATCGGCGTGACCATGAACATCGAGCCGACGGAATTCCCGGCCAAATGGGTCCAGGACGTCTTCAAGGGCACCGACTACGACATGACCATCGTCGCCCATGCCGAGCCGATGGACATCGATATCTATGCCCGCGATCCCTACTACTTCAACTACAAGAACCCGGCCTTCAATGACGTGCTCGCCAAAATCGAGGCGACCGCCGATACCGCCGAGCAGGACAGGCTCTACGGCGAGGCGCAGAAGATCCTCGCCGAGGACGTTCCGGCACTCTATCTCTTCGTCATGCCGAAGCTCGGCATCTGGAACAAGAAGCTGAAGGGACTGTGGGAAAACGAACCGATCCCCTCCAACGTGCTGACAGAGGTCTATTGGGAGGAGTGAGTGACAGGGTAAGCACCGCGCTGGTTCCCAGCCCCCTGCGAGACGAGCCATGAGCATCATACCCCCCTCTGCCCTGCCGGGCATCTCCCCCTCAAGGGTGGAGATCGGGAGGAGCTGCCCTATGCACATTGCGGTCGGCGTTGAGAATCGGTTTTCCCTTCTCGTCAGTCGGGAGTTTTTCCTCCCTGCCCAACCCGACACCGATCGGCATGGCGGTAGCGATCCACGCGCGATCTCCCCCCTTGAGGGGGGTGGTTTGACAAGACGAAAGAAGCGAGCCGACAAAACTGAGAGATCACATGAGGGGAGTAAGCCCCTATGCTGACACTTCTCGCCCGGCGCATTGGCAGTCTGGTCCTGACCCTCGCGGCCGTCTCCGCGCTCATCTTCGTCGTTATGGACGTACTGCCGGGAGACCCGGCATCGATCATGCTCGGCACCTCGGCGAGCCCCGACACACTGGCTGCGCTGCGCCTTGAACTCGGGCTCGACCAGCCGCTTCCCGTCCGCTACCTGCAATGGCTCTCTGCGGCACTGACCGGCGACCTCGGCCGGTCCTACACCTATGGCGTCCCGGTCGCGGGCCTGATCGCCGAAAGGCTGGCGGTCACCCTGCCGCTCGCCGTCATCGCAATCGTCCTCTCGGTCTTGATCGCCATCCCGCTCGGCGTCGCCTCCGCCGCCATGCGCAATTCGGCACTGGATTATGTGGGCGGAGTTCTGTCGCAGGCTTTCATCGCGGTTCCGGGCTTCTGGGTCGCGCTGTTGCTGATCCTCGCCTTTTCCGTCACTCTCGGCTGGATGCCAGCCGGCGGTTTTCCGGGTTGGGACGCGGGGCTTCTGGCCGGAATTAAGGCCCTGACGCTCCCCGCGATCGCCCTTGCCCTGCCGCAGGCGGGCGTACTGACCCGCGTGACCCGCGCCTCGGTGCTCGAGGTTCTGCACGAAGACTTCGTCCGCACCGCCCGTGCCAAGGGCCTGCCGCGCCGGGTGGCGCTATGGCGGCATGCGGTGCCGAATGCCCTGGTGCCCGTCGTCACAATTCTCGGCCTGCAATTCACCTTCCTGATCGCCGGCGCGATCCTGATCGAGAACGTCTTCAACCTGCCGGGGCTCGGGCGCCTCGCCTATCAGGCGCTCGCCCAGCGCGACGTGATCGTCATGCAGGACGTGGTGCTGTTCTTCGCAGGCCTCGTCATCGTCATGAACTTCCTGGTCGATCTGTCCTATCTGGTTCTCGATCCGCGCCTGAGGAGCCGCACGCGATGACCGCACGCTCCGGAACGAGTGATCTCTCCAGACAACTGCGCCGCCCCAATCTCGCGATCGGCGGCATCATCATCCTTGTCCTGCTCGCGCTGGCGCTGCTCTCGCTCGTCTGGACGCCCCTGCCTCCGGCGAAGATGCAGATCATCCACAAGCTGAAGCCGCCGCTCGCCCATGGCCTCCTGGGCACCGACCAGTTCGGCCGCGACATCGCCTCGATGCTGATGGCCGGCGCCTGGAACTCCCTGTCGACGGCCGCTGCCGCAGTCGCGATCGGCGCCTCGATCGGCACGGTGCTGGGCGTAATCGCCGCCGCACGGCGCGGTGTGGTCGAAGCGCTTGTCATGCGCACCAATGACGTGATCTTCGCCGTTCCACCGATCCTCTCGGCCATGATGCTCGGGGCACTGATCGGGACCGGCCGCTTCACCGCGATCATCGCCATCGCCACCTTCATGGTCCCTGTCTTCGCCCGCGTCACCGCAGGTGCTGCCCAACAGATCTGGTCGCGCGACTACGTGCTCGCCGCACGCGGCGCCGGGAAGGGCCAGTTCCTCATCACCGTCGAACATGTCCTACCGAACATCGCGAACCAGATCATCGTCCAGGCGACGATCCAGCTCGGCCTTGCGATCCTGACCGAGGCGGGGCTCTCCTTTCTCGGCCTCGGCATGCCGCCGCCGGCACCCACCTGGGGCCGGATGCTGGCGGACGCCCAGACCTATCTTGGTGCAGCACCCTGGCTTGCCATCCTGCCAGGCCTCGCCATCGCCTTCACCGTCCTCGGCTTCAACATGCTCGGCGACGGTCTGCGCGACCTGCTCGATCCTCGCGACGGGGGCGCCGCATGACCCAGTCGCCTCCCGAGCATCCCGATCGCCCCCTCCTCTCGGTGCGCGACCTGTCGATCTCCATCGACCGCACCGGCCGCAGCGCACGGGTGCTGTCCGACATATCCTTCGACCTCCCGGCCGGCGAAACGCTCGGCGTCGTCGGCGAGAGCGGATCCGGCAAGACCCTGCTGGCGCTTTCCATCATGGGCCTATTGCCATCGGTCGCGAAGGCGGCGGGCACGATCAGCTTCGCCGGAGAGAACCTTCTGTCATCGACGGAGGAGCGGCTCTGCGACATCCGCGGCAATCAGATCGGCATGATCTTCCAGGAACCCATGACAGCCCTTAACCCGGCCATGACCATCGGCGACCAGATCGCCGAAGGTCTGGTCTGGCATCGCGGTCTGTCCTGGCGCGACGCGCGGGCGCAGGCGATCGAGCTGATGGACCAGGTGCGCATTCCCGATGCCAGGCGCAGGGCGAAGAGCTATCCGCATGAACTCTCCGGCGGCCAGCGCCAGCGGGTCGGCATTGCCATCGCACTTGCCCCGAAGCCGGCCCTGTTGATTGCCGACGAGCCGACCACCGCGCTCGACGTCACGGTGCAGGCGGAAGTGCTCGACATCCTCGACGATCTGACCAGCGAATACCGCATGGCGCTGATGCTGGTGAGCCACGATCTCGGCGTGATCGCCCGCATGTGTGATCGGACCCTCGTTCTCTATTCCGGACGGCGGATGGAGGAAGGCGGAACGCGGGCGGTCCTGACCGATCCGCTCAATCCCTACACCCGCGGCCTCATCGGCGCAGTGCCCCGCCGCGTCGGCGACGGTGGCCGCCTTCCGACCATCCGCGGCACGGTTCCCCCCTTCGACCGCCTGCCTCCGGGCTGCGTCTTTTCCGACCGCTGTCCCGACCGCATCGACGCCTGCAGCGCCGCCGAACCCGACTGGCAGGACTTTGCCGACAGCCGTGGCGTGCGCTGCATCCGGGCCATGGAGGGAGAAACGCGATGAACCGACCGTTGCTGCGACGGGGCATCCGCCCCGTTGCCCCTCACCCTGACCCTCTCCCCGCAAACGGGGAGAGGGGACGGCCAGCGAGGAACGCCACCGCCGAGACTAAACACAACATCGCGTCGAGGATGCGGGAAGCGGCCTTCTCCCCGTTCACGGGGAGAAGGTGCCGGCAGGCGGATGAGGGGCAAGGGACAACCATGCCATGACCGGTCCCCTCCTTGATATCCGCTCACTCTCTCGCGACTATGTCAGCCGCACACTCTTCGGGCCTGCCCATGTGACCCGCGCGCTCGATAAGGTGTCGCTGACGGTCGAGGCCGGCGAGATCTTCGGCATCGTCGGCGAGAGCGGCTGCGGAAAGTCCACGCTGGCGCGGCTGGTGATGGCGCTCGACCGGCCGACAGCCGGTCAGGTGTTCTTCGCGGGCGAAGACCTGTTCGCCCTCCCGTCGAAAGAGCTGATGCGCCGGCGCGAGAACTTCCAAATGGTGTTCCAGGATCCGTTCGCCTCGCTTGATCCGCGCCAACGGGTCGGCCGCATCGTCGCCGAGCCTCTGCATGTTCTCGCCCGCAAGCCGTCCCGCGCAGAAATCCGCGACCGTGTCGTCGATACTCTCGAAAGCGTAGGGCTGAAAGCCGAGCATGCGGAACGACATCCGCACGAATTCTCCGGCGGACAGCGGCAGCGCATCGCGATTGCCCGCGCGCTCGTCACCGAGCCCAGGCTGGTGGTCGCCGACGAACCGGTCTCGGCCCTCGACCTGTCCATCCAGGCGCAGGTGCTGAACCTTCTGATGGACCTCAGACAACGGCGCGGCGTCACCTTCCTGTTCATCACCCACAACCTCGCCGTGGTCGACTGCATCGCCGACCGTGTCGGGGTGATGTATCGCGGACGCCTGGTCGAGACCGGCCCCGCCCATCAGGTCTTCGAGCGGCCGATTCATCCGTATACGCAAGTGCTCGCCGATGCCGAGCCCGCCATCGACCGGTTCGGCCGTCCAGCCGGAGAGATGCAGCCGGTAAAGCCGCAAGCCGATGATACGGCAACAGGCTGCACCTTCCGCAACCGATGCCCGCTGGCGGTCGAACGCTGCGCCCGGGAGACGCCGGAATTGCGCGCCATCCTACCGGGGCGGCATGCCGCCTGTCATCGAGCAGAAGACAAGATCACGCAGACGCCCCCGACAACATCCTGAGGAATACATCCCGGATCGATTTCTTGAAGGAAGCGGATAGAGACATGAGCGATGTGCTGAACCTGACGATCAGGGATATTCTTGCCAACTTCCGGGCCAAGACGCTCACGCCTTACGAGTATTGGCTCGCGGTAGAGGCCCGCATCGAGGCCTTCGAGCCCCATGTCTGCGCCCTCTACGCCTACGATCCCGAGACTGCCCGCGAGCAGGCCAGGGCTTCCACCGAGCGCTGGCTGAGAGATGCGCCGCAGGGCGTGCTCGACGGCATTCCGGTCTCGCTCAAGGAACTGATCGCCACCAAGGGCCATCCCGTACCGCTCGGCACTGCAGCGGTCGATCTCGTGCCGGCGGAGGCCGACGCGCCGGCGGCGGCGCGCTTGCGCGAGGACGGCGCCGTGATCTTCGCCAAGACGACCTGCCCGGACTACGGCATGCTGTCGTCCGGCCTGTCCAGCTTCCACCCCTTAAGCCGCAATCCCTGGAACCTGACGAAGAACCCCGGCGGGTCGAGCGCCGGGGCGGCGGCAGCTGCCGCTGCCGGCTACGGCCCCCTGCATATCGGCACCGACATCGGCGGCTCGGTGCGCCTGCCCGCCGGCTGGACCGGCCTGTTCGGCTTCAAACCGAGCAACGGCCGCATCCCGGTCGACCCCTTCTATGTCGGGCGTTGCGCGGGGCCGATGACCCGCTGCGTCGATGACGCGGCTATCGCCATGGCGACGCTGTCGCGACCCGACTGGCGCGATGGAACCAGCCTGCCGCCCAATGACTTCGACTGGCTGGACCGCGAGATCGACCTGCGCGGCATGAAGATCGGCGTCATGCTCGATGCCGGTTGCGGCCTGCCGGTCGAAGACGAAATCCGTGACGCAGTGCTGAAGGCGGCCCGGATGTTCGAGGACGCCGGCGCCACGGTCGTCGACGTCGGGCCGGTGCTTTCGCGCGTGATGCTCGACGGTCTCGACAGCTTCTGGCGTGCCAAGTTCTGGGGCGATATCCGCAACCTCCCCGAAGAGCGCCGCGCGCTGATCCTGCCATACATCTACCATTGGGCGGAGAAAGGTGCCGACGTCAGCGGCGTCGAGGCCGTCCAGGGTTTCGGACAGACGATCGAAATGCGCAGGGCCTGCGGCCGACTGTTTTCCACCGTCGATGCGGTGCTCTCCCCGACCAACCCCATCGTGTCCTACCCGGCGGAGTGGGCTTCGCCGACCAACGACCCCGAACGACCTTTCGAACATATCGCCTTCACCGTGCCGTGGAACATGTCCGAGCAGCCGGCGGCATCGATCAACTGCGGTTTCTCGAAAGACGGAATGCCGATCGGCCTGCAGATCGTCGGCCCCCGCTTCGACGATCTGCGGGTGCTGAAGCTCAGCCGGCTGTTCGAGGCCTGGACCGGCGGCGTGTGCGCCTGGCCGAAGCCGCCGCAAACCTCGTCGGCGACTTGACCTATGTCATTTTCAACCGCTTGAATTTCGCAGAACTGTAACAGGCCGACTATTGCACATGCTAACAGCATGTTGTTTTAATCAATTGATTAGAAATGATGCGGACCCCTCCGGCCCACCCGGTTGTCGTCCCGATGACAGGAGTATCAGGCTGTGGCTTCAGCACGTCGAAACGGGATCCTGGTCGCGCTTGCCTTGGCGCTCGCGGCCGGCGGCGGTTACTATGTCTGGCAGTCGCTCGAGGCTTCCGAACTCGCCGACGGGATCGCCAGCGGCAACGGCCGCATCGAGGCCGTCGAGGTCGATGTCGCCACCAAGCTGGCCGGCAGGGTCAGCGAGATCTTCGTCGACGAAGGCGATTTCGTGAAGCGCGGCGACAAGATCGCCCAGATGGATGTCCGCCAGCTGGAAACCCAGCTCAGGCAGGCGCAGGCCGAAGCCCGGCGCGCCGACATCGGCATGGAAACCGCGAAAGCGCTGGTCGCGCAGCGCAATGCGGAAAAGCGGGCCGCCGAAGCGGCCCTCGCCCAGCGCAAGATCCAGGCCGACAGCGCGGAACGCCAGCGTGTCCGCGCCGAGCAGCTGGCCGGCAGCAGCACCATATCGCAGCAACAGCTCGAAGACGCCCGGTCGGCGGCCGAAGGCGCACGCGCCGCCGTTGCCGCGGCCGAAGCCCAGTCGGCGTCCGCCGATGCCGGCATCAGCGCCGCCAATGCGCAGGTCATCGACGCCGAAGCCGCCGGCGACGTGGCCAAGGCCGCGATCGAGAGCATCCAGACCCAGCTCGACGACAGCACGCTGACCGCCCCGCGCGACGGCAGGGTCCAGTTCCGCGTCGCACAGCCCGGCGAAGTGCTTGCCGGCGGCGGCAAGGTGGTCAACCTGGTCGACCTCGGCGATGTCTACATGAACTTCTTCCTGCCGACCGACCAGGCCGGGCGGCTGGCCATCGGTGCCGAGGTGCGCCTGAAGCTCGATGCGCTTCCGACACGCCTGATCCCGGCGACCGTCTCCTATGTCGCCAATGTCGCCCAGTTCACCCCGAAATCGGTCGAAACCGCCATCGAGCGCGAAAAGCTGATGTTCCGCGTCAAGGCGAAGATCAGCCCCGAACTCCTGCAGAAGTACATCCAGCTCGTGAAGACCGGGCTTCCGGGCGTCGCCTATGTCCGCGTCGATCCCAAGGCGGAATGGCCGGCAGCCCTCACCGGTACGCTCGTCGAATGACGACCGCACCCCAATTGCCGCTCCCGCCGGGCTCTCCGGCGGACGAGGCCGTGGTGGCGCTCGACGGTGTCTCGCTGTCCTATGGCAGCACGCGCGCCTTGAGGGACATCACGCTGGACCTGCCGGGCGGACGCCTGATCGGGCTCCTCGGTCCGGACGGCGTCGGCAAGTCAAGCCTGCTGTCGCTGGTCGCCGGTGCCCGTGCCGTCCAGCAGGGAACCGTTCGTGTTCTCGGTGGCGACATGTCCGATGGCGGGCATCGCGCGCGCACCTGCCCGCGCATCGCCTACATGCCCCAGGGCCTCGGCAAGAACCTCTATCCGACGCTCTCGGTGTTCGAGAATGTCGACTTCTTTGGCCGGCTGTTCGGGCACAACGCCCGCGAACGCAAGCGCCGCATCACCGACCTGCTCGACAGCACCGGCCTTGCGCCCTTCACCGACCGGCCGGCCGGAAAGCTCTCCGGCGGCATGAAGCAGAAGCTCGGCCTCTGCTGCGCCCTGATCCACGATCCGGACCTGCTGATCCTCGACGAGCCGACGACCGGCGTCGATCCGCTGTCGCGCCGCCAGTTCTGGGAGCTGATCGACCGCATCCGCAAGGGGCGCCCCGGCATGACCGTGGTGGTGGCGACCGCCTATATGGAAGAGGCGGCCCGTTTCGACTGGCTGGTCGCGATGGACGACGGCAAGGTATTGGCCACCGGAACACCTCAGGACCTTCTGGATCGCACCGGCGCGCCAAACCTCGACAAGGCCTTCATTGCGCTCCTGCCGGAAGAAAAGCGCAGCGGCCACGGCGAGCTTTCCATTCCCCCGCGCGATCCGGCGCTTGACGGCGAGATTGCCATCGAGGCCGATCACCTGTCGATGCGCTTCGGCGACTTCACCGCCGTCAATGACGTTAGCTTTCGCATCGAGCGTGGCGAGATCTTCGGATTTCTCGGTTCGAACGGCTGCGGCAAGACCACGACGATGAAGATGCTGACCGGTCTGCTGACGGCAAGCGAAGGCACGGCCAAGCTGTTCGGGCGCGAGGTCGACGGTTCCGACCTCGCCGTGCGGCGGCGCATCGGCTACATGAGCCAGGCCTTCTCGCTCTACGGCGAACTCACCGTCCGCCAGAACCTCGACCTCCACGCCCGGCTCTTTGACCTGCCCGGCGACAGGATCGAGGCCCGCATAGGGGAAATGGCCGAACGCTTCGACCTTCTGGACGTGATGGACGCCCTGCCCGAGGCTCTTCCGCTCGGCATCCGCCAGCGCCTTTCGCTCGCCGTCGCCATGGTCCATGCGCCGGAGATCCTGATCCTCGACGAACCGACCTCCGGCGTCGACCCGATCGCCCGCGACGACTTCTGGCAGACCCTCGGCGAACTCTCGCGCAAGGACGGCGTGACGATCTTCGTCTCGACCCACTTCATGAACGAGGCCGAGCGTTGCGATCGCATATCGCTGATGCATGCCGGCACCGTTCTGGTCAGCGACACACCCGCCAACATCGTCGGAAAGCGTAATGCGAAGTCGCTCGAAGAGGCCTTCATCGCCTATCTCCAGGACGCGATCGACGACAAGTCCGCCGGTGAGAGTGTCACCGCGTCCGCGGAGACTCCGGTGGCGGCGCCGGCGGAGCTCGTGCATGCCCCTGCCCCCGCCCCCCGCCGTTCGCTCTTCGGCCGGTTCTTCGACCTCCGGCGGATGTTGAGTTACTCCCGCCGCGAAGCGCTCGAACTGCAGCGCGACCCGATCCGCGGCACACTCGCCACCCTCGGCAGCGTCATCCTGATGTTCGTGATCGGCTACGGCATCAACCTCGACGTCGAGAAACTAACCTTTGCCGTTCTCGATTATGACCAGACGACGATCAGTGACGACTATGTCGCGCAGCTCGCCGGATCCCGTTATTTCACCGAAAGGCCGCCGATCACGGACTATGCCGATCTCGACCGGCGCATGCGAAGCGGCGAACTGAGCCTCGCGATCGAGATCCCGCCGAACTTCGGCCGGGACGCGCTGCGCGGCGACACGGTCGCGGTCGGCGCGTGGATCGACGGTGCCATGCCGACGCGTGCCGAGACGGTGAGCGGCTACGTCCAGGGCATGCACGCCCATTGGATCACCGAAAAGATCCGCGAAACCTATGGCGAACAGGCGACCAAGGGCAATTTCACCCTGGAGACGCGCTATCGCTACAATCCGGACGTCAAGAGCCTGGTCGCCATGGTTCCGGCGGTCATTCCCCTTCTGCTGCTGCTCATCCCCGCCATTCTCGGTGCGCTGAGCGTCGTGCGTGAAAAGGAACTCGGCTCGATCATTAATTTCTACGTGACGCCGACCACCCGCCTCGAATTCATCATCGGCAAGCAGCTGCCTTATGTCCTTCTCGCGATGATGAACTTCCTGCTCCTGACGGCTTTCGCGATCGTCGTCTTCAGGGTGCCCTTCACCGGCAGCTTCCCGGCCTTCGCACTGGCCGCGCTGCTCTACGTGATTTCCACCACGGCGCTCGGCATGCTGGTCTCGACCTTCGTGTCGAGCCAGATCGCCGCACTCTTCGGCACTGCGCTGCTGACCCTCATTCCGGCCGTCCAGTATGCCGGCATCATCGACCCGGTCTCATCACTGAAGGGCGCCGGCGCCATCATCGGCCAATATTACCCGACCAGCCACTTCGTGACGGTCGCCCGCGGCACCTTCTCGAAGGCGCTCGGCTTCGCGGATCTCGGCCAGCAACTCGTCAACCTGCTGGTCGCCATCCCGATCCTGGTCGGCTTGACCGCCGTTCTCTTGAAAAAGCAGGCGAGGTAGGATCATGCGCTTTCGCCACATCGGTCATCTCATCGTGAAGGAACTGCGCGGCCTCCTGCAGGACCGCATGCTGTTCGTCTTCATCCTCTATTCCTTCTCGCTGTCGATCTACACCGAGGCCCGGGCCTTGCCCGAGACACTCAACATGGCGGCGATCGCCATCGTCGACGAGGACCGCTCGCAGCTGTCGATGCGCATCGAGGATGCGTTCTATCCCCCCTATTTCACCAAGCCGGAGATCATCACGCCGGGCGAGATGGACAAGCGGATGGACGCCGGCCTCTCCACCTTCGCGATAGACATTCCCACGAACTTCCAGCAGGACGTCCTCGCCGGACGCGTGCCGACCGTGCAGCTCAATGTCGACGCGACGCGCATGACCCAGGCCTTTAGCGGCTCAGGCTACATCCAGAGCATCCTCACCAGCGAGGTGAACGAGTTCGTCAATCGCTATCGCAGCACGACGAGCCTGCCGGTCGACCTGACGATGCGCGCCCGCTTCAACCCGCAGCTCGACAACACCTGGTTCGGGGCGATCAACAACATCATCATGAACATCACGATGCTGTCGATCATCCTAACCGGCGCCGCACTCATCCGCGAGCGCGAGCACGGCACGATCGAGCATCTGCTGGTGATGCCGGTGACCGCCTTCGAGATCATGGTCAGCAAGGTGCTTGCCATGAGCCTGGTGGTGCTGATCGCCTCGGTCTTTTCGCTGGTGGTTGTCGCCCACTGGATCCTCGAGGTGCCGCTGCAGGGTTCTGTGCCGCTCTTCATCGCCGGCACTGCGCTTCAGCTCTTCGCCACGACCTCGCTCGGCATCTTCCTGGCGACGATTGCCGGCTCGATGCCGCAGTTCGGCCTGCTGCTGATGCTGATCCTCCTGCCGCTCCAGGTGCTGTCGGGCGGGCTCACGCCGCGCGAGAGCATGCCGGAGATCATCCAGCTGATCATGAACTTCGCGCCGAACACGCATTTCATCGCGATGGCGCAGGCAATCCTCTTCCGCGGCGCCGGCATGGATGTCGTCTGGCCGGATTTCCTGTGGCTCGCCGCCATCGGCACAGCACTTTTCCTCTTCTCCCTCGGACGCTTCCGCGCCTTCCTCAGATAGGTGCGGAAAGAGGATCAGCCGGCGTTTCTGGTGGGCGGAAAGGTCACCATCGCCTTGAGGCCACGTCCGGCGGCGCCTGCCGCAAGGTCGAGCCTGCCGCCGAACAGATGGGCAATCTCCTCGACGATCGGCAGGCCGAGACCGGCGCCCTCACCGGTGTCGCCGCGTGAAAAGCGCTGGCGGACCGCGGCCATCTTCTCAGGCGCGATCCCCGGCCCGTCGTCCTCAACCTCCAGCCTCACGCTCCCGTCGATGTCGAGCACCCTGACGGTCACCTCCGCGCCCGGGCCGGCATAGGCGACAGCGTTGGAGATCAGGTTGCCGAGCAATTCGCCCATCAGCAGCGGCTCGGCCAGGATAGCGGCGGTGCCCGTTCCCTCGAAGCCGAGATCGATACCGGCCTGCGTCGCCTTCGGCACATTGTCGGCGGTCACGTCCTGCGCGAGTTGCACGAGGTCGATCTCGCCGGGCGGTCCGCTGAGGTCGGACCCCGCCGCCTCGATCTTCGCCATCAGCAGCAGCTGCCCCAGCACATGCTCGGCATGGGCGACCGCACGATCGCCCTTCTGTGCCGCCTCCCGCGCCTCCTCCAGCGTCGTCGCGCGCGAAGACAGCGCGAGCTGCGTGCGGATGATGGCAAGCGGCGTTCTGAGCTGGTGGCTCGCATTGCCGGTGAAGTTCCTCAACGCATCGAGCGCCGAACCGAGACGGCTCATGAAGGAATTGACCGTGTCCACCAATCCCTGGACCTCCGTCGGCACCGATTGCTCGATCGGATGCAGGTCGTCAGGATTGCGCTCAGCGATCGCCTCGCCGAGGCGGTAGAGCGGACGCAGCGAATAGGTGACGGCGATCCAGACGATCGCGCCGGCGCCGCCGATCATCAGCGCCAGACGTGCCGCCGAACGCAGGAGGATTGCGCGCGCCAGCTGGCGGCGGGCGATCGTGGTTTCGGCAACCGTCACCGAGAACGGCACGGAATCGATCCCGGTCGACGCCGAGCGTTGCAACACGGCCACCCGGATCGGTTCTCCGCGGAAGATCGCATTGGTGTAGAAGGACGATTGCCCCCCAAGGTCGGCGAAGGTCGGCAGGTTCTGGTAGCCGGTGATGAACTGCCCCGGCGGACCGTCGACACGGTAGAAGACCCGGTCCTGGGCCGCCGACGTCAGCATCTCGAGCGCGACATAGGGAATGTCGACCTCGAGCGTTCCGTCTTCCGAGACGATGACCCGTTCAGCGATCGCCATGGCCGAACCGGCAAGCACGCGGTCGGAAACGGCATCCGAAGTGCGAACCGCCTCGCGATAGGTGTCGATCAGCGCGACGATGCCCAAGACCGCAGTGGCCAGCAACAACCAACCCAGAAGGCGTCGCCGCAGCGAATAGACAGCCGCCGTCATGCCGGCTCCGCCGCCTTGTCGAGATAGTAGCCGATGCCCCGGGCGGTCCGGACGGTAAGCCCATAGGGTCCGAGGCGCTTGCGCAGCCGGCTGACATACTGCTCGATCGCATTGGCGCTAAGATCGTCGTCGAAACCGGCGAGCGACTGGATGATGGCCTCCTTCGGCACCACCTTGCCCGCCCGCATGAAGAGAACCTCGAGAATTCCGAGTTCGCGGGCCGGCAGGTCGATCAGCACGCCCTCCGACGAGAAGCTGCGCGAATTGAGGTCGAGCGACACATTGCCGTATTGCACCGAGGAGGACCTGAGCCCCGCATGGCGCCTGAGAAGGACGCGCACACGCGCCTCGAGCTCGCTGACGTCGAAAGGCTTGGTCAGGTAGTCGTCAGCCCCGAGGTCGAGCCCCTTGACCCGCTCCTCCGTCGTACCGCGCGCGGTGAGGATCAGCACGGCTGCCTTGTTCTGGCGCGCGCGCATGGATCTGAGCACATCGAGCCCGCCCATTTCCGGCAAGTTGAGATCGAGGATCACGAGGTCGAAGCTCTCGGTCTTGGTGACGGCATCCGCCGAAGCGCCGTCGCCGACGACGTCGACGGCATAACCGCTGCCGCGCAGGATGGAGGCCAGTCCGTCCGCCAGCGTCTCGTTGTCCTCGACCAGAAGTATCCGCAAGTCTCTCCCCTTTGCGCGCCACTCTAGCGAGCACGCCGCAGCTTGTGAACGCTTGCCGCCCACGGCATTATATTTTTATGCGGAAACTTCTCCCCTTGCTCATCGCTCTCTGTCACCCGCTGCCGGCGTTGGCCGGGGCGACCACTTTTCCGGCGCTTTCGGGAAGCGCCGATGCGCGCACGCTCGTGGTCTATTCCTCGCTCGACGAACCGGTCGCCGAGCCGATGATCGCCGCCTTCCAGAAGGCCCATCCGGATATCGCGGTGCGCTACGAGGACATGCTGACCGGCGAGATCTACGACCGCATCGTCAAGGAGACGGACGGCGGGGAAAAGACCGCAGACTTCGCCTTTTCCTCGGCCATGGACCTGCAGGTAAAGCTCTCGAACGACGGCTATGCCCAGCGCAGCGACCTGCCGATGAGCGCCCGCTGGCCCGCCTGGGCCAATTGGCGCAACACGGCCTACGCGCTGACCTTCGAGCCGGCCGTCTTCGTCTACCACAAGCCGAGCTTCGCCCACGAGAAGCCGCCGGCGACACGGGCGGAATTCGTCGACTACCTGAAGCGCAAGGGCAACGAGGTCTATGGCCGCATCGGCACCTACGACATCGAACGGTCCGGCGTCGGCTTCCTCTTCATGGCCCGCGACCAGGAACAGTTCAGCGACATCTGGTCGGTGATCCAGACCATGGGAGCGGCCGGCGTGAAGCTCTATTCAACGAGCTCGGCGATTCTCGAACGCATTGCCGACGGGCGCTTCGTGCTCGGCTACAACATCGTCGGCTCCTATGCCGCCGACTGGGCCTCGCGCAATCCGGATGTCGGCATCCTGCTGCCGAAGGACTACACCGTCGTCATGTCGCGCATCGGCCTTGTGCCGCAGGCCGCCGCCTCGCCGGATCTCGGCCGCGCCTATCTCGAATTCTTCATGTCGCGCGAAGGCCAGACCATCATGGCCAAGCAGCTGCAGATCGCCGCCGTCAGCCCCGACGTCGCCGGCGACAATACGGCGAACACGATGCAGGAACTGCTCGGCAAGCAGCTGCGCCCCGTTCCCGTCAGCCCGGGCCTGATGGTCTATCTCGACCAGGTGAAGCGCGCCAGGCTGATCAGCCGCTGGAACGAAGTGTTGCGGCTGCAGTAGTTCGGCGTATGCTTTTCTCCCCGGCCTCGAGCCCCGGAAACCCGCCGCTCGATGTCAGGCAAATGTCAGCTTGCTATGTTCTTATCGGATTGCGGTCACGCGTGGAGGCGTTTGACCGGCATGGTCGGGAGGAGACCACCAAGGATCCGGCATCAGTCCGTCAGGACATGACCTGACATCTGCCGGCATGCTCGCTCCCGTCCGCTCAACAAGAAATGCGCTGCCTAAGAGCGGCGCCTGACGGAGGAGTTCATCTTGAAACAGTTCATCCTGGCAACCATCATGGCCGGCGCAATCGCGCTGCCGTCCTTTGCCGCCGACTACACCATCATGGCTCCCGCCAATCCTGGCGGCGGCTGGGACCAGACGGCCCGTTCGATGCAGACCGTCCTGCAGCAGGAAGGCATTTCGCCGGCCGCACAGGTCCAGAACGTACCCGGCGCCGGCGGCACCATCGGCCTTGCCCAGTTCGCCAACCAGGCCAAGGGCAACCCCAACGCCCTGATCGTCGGCGGCTACGTCATGGTCGGCGCGATCCTCACCAACAAGTCGCCGGTTTCGCTGAAGGACGTCACCCCGATCGCTCGGCTCACCGGCGAAAACGAGGCGATCGTCGTTCCGGCCGCGTCGCCGATCCAGTCGATGGCCGACCTCGTCGCGGCGCTCAAGAAGGATCCAGGCTCGGTCTCCTGGGCCGGCGGCTCGGCCGGCGGCACCGACCACATCGCCGTAGGCCTGATCGCCAAGGCTGCCGGTGTCGACCCGACAAAAATCAACTACATCGCGTTCTCCGGCGGCGGTGAAGCGCTTGCCGCCATCCTCGGCAGCCAGGTGACCGCCGGCATCTCCGGCATCGGTGAATTCGAGGCCCAGGTGAAGTCCGGCACGCTGCGCCTGCTCGCCGTTTCGAGCGCCGAGCGCCTGCCGAACGTCGATGCACCGACGCTCAAGGAAAGCGGCCTCGACGTGGTCGTCGAGAACTGGCGCATGGTTGCAGCCGCTCCGGGCCTGACCGCCGAACAGACCGCCGCCGTCTCGGCCGACGTCGAGAAGATGGTCAAGTCCGCCGGCTGGCAGGAAGTCCTCAAGACCAAGGGCTGGCAGGACACCTATCTCGCCGGTGACGCCTTCAAGGCCCAGCTCGACAAGGATGTCGCCGCCACCGAAGCCGTCCTCAAGGACATCGGACTGGTGAAATGAGCGAGACAGGACGCTCCTCGACCGAGACACGCCGCCCCGACGGGGCGGCGCTTGTCATCGCCCTGGTCCTTGCCGGATTGGCAGCGCTGATCTTCTGGGACGTCGCCCGCCTCAGCGAGGTCGTCGGCTATTCGCCGGTCGGTCCGGCGACGGTTCCGAAGTGGATCGCCTTCGGCTTGATCGGCCTCTCGATCTGGACAGCCGTCGCCGCCTTCCGACGTGACTTCCCCGAGCGCGAACATCAGGAAGTCGCTCCGGTACTCTGGGTCATCGGCGGACTTGCCGGTCAGATGCTGTTTCTGAAGACCCTCGGCTTTTCGATCGCCACCGGCGTGCTCTTCGCCGCGACCGCCTATGCCTTCGGCAAACGCCAGCTGTGGATCACGCTGCCCGTAGGCATCGTGCTCAGCCTGTTCGTCTGGCTGGTCTTTGCGCTCCTGCTGCAGCTGTCGCTTCCGGCCGGCCCGCTCGAGCATCTGTTTCTCTGAGGAGTAGCCTTGCATGGATACCTTTGACTTTCTGCTGCAGGGCATCCTTGTCGCAGCCCAGCCGGCGAACCTGCTATACGCCCTGATCGGGGTCACACTCGGCACCGCCGTCGGCGTCCTGCCGGGCATCGGCCCGGCGCTGACGGTCGCCCTGCTCCTGCCCGTCACCTTCAAGCTCGATCCCGCCGGTTCGCTCATCATGTTCGCCGGCATCTACTATGGCGGCATGTATGGCGGCTCGACCACATCGATCCTGCTCAACACGCCGGGCGAAAGCTCGTCGATCGTCACCGCCCTCGAGGGCAACAAGATGGCCCGCGCCGGACGCGGCGGCCCGGCCCTTGCCACGGCTGCCATCGGCTCTTTCGTCGCCGGCCTGATCGCCACCATTGCGCTCGCCTTCATCGCGCCGTTCATCGTCAAGCTCGCCCTCGTCTTCGGACCGCGCGAATACTTCGCCCTGATGGTGCTCGCCTTCGTCACAGTGTCCTCGGCCTTCGGCGACAGCACCCTGCGCGGGCTCACCTCGCTCTTCATCGGACTGACGCTCGCAACCGTCGGCATCGACCAGCTGACCGGCCAGAACCGCATGAGCTTCGGCGTGCCCGATCTGCTGGACGGCATCGAGGTCACGACGCTCGCCGTCGCCATGTTCGCGATCGGCGAAACCCTCTTCCTCGCGGCACAGGGCGATCGCGGTCCGGACAAGGTCGAAGCCGTACGCGGTTCGATTTGGATGACGGCCGCCGACTGGGCCCGCTCGTGGAAACCCTGGCTGCGCGGCACCGCGATCGGCTTTCCGATCGGCGCCATGCCGGCCGGCGGCGCGGAAATCGGCACCTTCCTGTCCTATGCGACCGAAAAGCGGCTGACCAACCATCCGGAAGAGTTCGGCAACGGCGCCATCGAAGGGGTCGCTGGCCCGGAAGCGGCCAACAACGCATCCGCGGCCGGAACGCTGGTGCCGCTGCTGACGCTCGGCCTGCCAACGACCGCGACCGCGGCCATCATGCTCGCAGGCTTCCAGCAATACGGCCTGCAGCCCGGTCCGCTGCTGTTCGCCACCAATCCCCAACTCGTCTGGGGCCTGATCGCCAGCCTGCTGATCGCCAACTTCATGCTGCTCGTGCTGAACCTGCCGCTGATCGGTCTTTGGGTCCGCCTGCTGACCATCCCGAAACCCTGGCTTTATGCCGGCATTCTGCTGTTCGCGACGCTCGGCACCATCGGCGCCAACCCCTCGGTCTACGAACTCGGCATGCTGCTCGCCTTTGGCGTGATGGGCTACATCATGCGCGTCTTCGGCTATCCGATCGCCCCGGTGGTCGTCGGCCTGATCCTCGGGCCCCTCGCCGAGCAGCAGCTGCGACGTGCGCTTGCCATCAGCCAGGGCGACGCGACCGTGCTGGTCACGTCCCCGATTGCCGCCGGCCTGCTGCTCCTCGCAGCCGTCGCGCTGATCCTCCCGCTGGTGCTTCGCGCCCGCGGCAAGGGCGAGATGCTTTCGCATCTGGCAGCCAGCGAGGACTGAAAACAATCAGGACATGACGGAAGTCAATGGCGGGTCGGATCGAAGAGATCCGGCCCGCTTTTCTTGCATGGCTGAGATGAAGGAAACGCCATTGTAGAATTCGTGCCGGAGGACCATCTTTGTTCTGTCAACAAGAGAGAAGAAGGCAAAGAAGATGTCTGTCCTTACAGGTTCCATCAGCAATGGTTTCCTCGGCAGGGCTTTCGCCGTCATCAGCGCGGCAGGGGCCGCTGCTGCCGCAGTCGAAGCACACCGTGCTCCGCGTGACCGTGACCTGCGCACCTTGGGCATTGATCCCCAGGGCTTCCGCCAGGTCCGCCGCTGAACGTAGCCGAAATAAACCCGCATAAAGAAACAAAGGCCGACGTCATCGCCGGCCTTTTGCTTTTCTAGGTCGCAGTTTCCGCCGCATGGCGCCGTCGCGCGGCAACCGGCGTGATGGCAAACTCCTTGCGGAACTTGCGGATGAAATGGGAGACGTTCTCGAAGCCCGTTTCCAGGGCGATGTCGATCAGAGGCTTGTCGGTGAAGACCACCAGCCGGCGCGCATGCTCCAGCCGGAGCCGGATATACATGGCGACCGGGGTCGCCCCGAATTCGGTACGGAACAGCCGCTCGAGCTGGCGGCGCGACAGGCCGACCGCATCGGCGACGTCATCGATGCTGACCACATCCTCGATATGCTGCTCCATCATGATCAGCGCCATGTTGGTGCGCTTGTCGCGCACCGGCGTCGAGCCGAGCGGATTGCGGGTCTGCATCTCGCTGGCGTCGCGCCGGCGGGTGATCTGCATGATCTCCAGGGCATTGCGTTCCGCCGCCTCGCCGACATGGCGGCGGATGAGATAGGTCGCAAGGTCAGCGACGCTCGATCCCCCTGCGCAGGTGATGCGGCCATGATCCTCGACAAAAAGACGCTTCGACGTCGCATCGATCGACGGAAAGCGCGAGCGGAAGTCGACATAGTGCAGCCAGCTCACACAGGCCGTGCGGCCGTCGAGCAGGCCGGTTTCGGCGAGAATGAAGCTGCCGGTGCAAACCCCGATGATCGGCACGCCGGCCGCCGCCGCCTCGTTCAGGAAGGCGATCGCCTCCCGGTCGATCGGCTCCGCCACGTTGAGCCGTCCGCCGACCACGGCGATATAGCTGAACTGCTTCGGATTTCCGAGCGGCGCCGTCGGCGCCACCTGGATGCCGCAGCTCGATGTGATGAAATTTCGCGTGCTGCCGAGCACCGCCCAGTCGCAGTTGACGCGGCCGGACCGGTCCTCAAAGTCGCTGCCGAGACGCAGGGCGTCGGCAAACAGGGAGAAGGCGCTGAGCGTGAAGCTGCGCGCCAGAATGAAGCCGATGCGCAGCACCGGCTGGTTCTTCTGGTCTTTCGCTCTGCTGGCAAGTGCCTGCGTCATGGACTTCTTCGCGACCCGGTTGCTGTCTCAAGCCCCGCCAATAGCAAAGGCGGGCAGGAATATCCACTGCCCGCCTCAAAGCGTCCGGTGAGCAAGCCTTCGGTGAAGACCTCAGCTTGCCCTTGCGACGGGACGAACCCGCTTGGCCATACGCGCGCGGATCGATTCCACGTCTGCCCGGGGCGTCGCGGCAAACAGCGTCTTGGTATAGTCGTGCTGCGGATCGGTGAACACCGCCTCGCGACTGCCGTATTCCACGGCCTCGCCATAATACATCACCATCACCTCGTCGGCGATATAGCGTACCACCGAAAGGTCGTGGCTGATGAAGACGTAAGTGAGCCCGAATTCCTCCTGCAGGTCGGCGAGCAGGTTGAGTACCTGGGCCTGGACCGAAAGGTCGAGCGCCGACACCGGCTCGTCGAGGACCAGCAGTTTCGGTTTCAGCATCAACGCGCGGGCGATCGCGATACGCTGGCGCTGACCGCCCGAGAACATGTGCGGGTAGCGATTGTAGTGCTCCGGACCGAGACCCACCTTCACCAGCATCTCGGTGGCAAGCTCACGCCGCTCGACTGCCGACAGCGAGGTGTTGATCGCCAGCGGTTCGCCGAGAACGTCGCCGATCTTCTGACGCGGGTTCAGCGAACCATAGGGGTTCTGGAAGACGATCTGCACCTTCTGGCGCATCTCGGCCGTGAGATGCCCCGGGCGCGTATCGACGGGCTTGCCCTCGATCAGCAGCTCGCCGGAGGTCGGCTCGTCGATGAAGGTCAGGATGCGGGCGAGCGTCGACTTGCCGCAACCGCTTTCGCCGACGATGGCGAGCGTCTTGCCGGCATCGAGCTTGAAGGAAACGCCCTTCACCGCATGCACGACCTTTTCCGGCTTCAGAAAGCCCGTCGGCACATGATAGTCGCGCTTGATGTTGCGGATCTCGAGCATCGGCGTGGTGTTCGCAGAACTGGTCTCGGTCATGCGTTTTCTCCTGCGGCCGCGCCCGCCATGAAGTCGGAAACGGTGGTGAGGCGGTCTCCGGTGGCATTCTCCGGAAGAGCCGACAGCAGCGCCCGCGTATAGGCGCTCTTCGGCGCCTCGAAGAGCGACAGCACGTCGGCCTCCTCCATCTTGCGGCCCTTGTACTGGACGACGACGCGATCGGCCGTCTCGGCAACCACGCCCATGTCGTGGGTGATCATGATGAGACCCATGCCGGTATCGGCCTGCAGCTTCATCAGCAGGTCGAGGATCTGCTTCTGGATCGTCACGTCGAGCGCGGTGGTCGGCTCGTCGGCGATGAGGAGCTTCGGATTGCAGGCGATCGCCATGGCGATCATCACGCGCTGGCACTGGCCACCCGACATCTGGTGCGGGAAATGTCCGAGCCGCTCGGCCGGATCGGGAAGACCGACCAGCTTGAACAGCTCGATGGCGCGCGCGCGGCGTGCCGCCTTGCCGAGTCCCATGTGGATGCGCAGCACTTCCTCGATCTGGAAGCCGACGGTGAAGCACGGATTGAGGCTCGCCACCGGCTCCTGGAAGATCATCGCGATGTCCTTGCCGATCAGCTTGCGCCGTTCGGCGGGCGAGATCGCGTGAATGTCGCGGCCCTCGAACAGCATTTTGTCGGCGGTGATCTTCGCCGTCCAGGGCAGAAGCCCCATGACGGCGAGCATGGCGACAGACTTGCCCGAGCCGGATTCGCCGACGATCGCCAGCACTTCGCCGCCCTCGACCGAGAGCGAGACACCATCGACGGCCTTGAACCAGCCGGTGGCCGTCTCGAATTCGACGGTCAGGTTTTCGATTTCGAGAAGCGCCATGTCAGGACCTCTTCAGCTTGGGATCGAGGGCGTCGCGCAGGCCGTCGCCCATCAGGTTGATGGCAAGAACGGTGATCAGGATCGCAAGCCCCGGGAAGGTGACGACCCACCATGCGCGCAGGATGAATTCGCGCGCCTCGGCGAGCATTGTGCCCCATTCGGGCGCCGGCGGCTGCGCGCCCATGCCGAGGAAGCCGAGCGCTGCCGCATCCAGGATCGCGTTGGAGAAGGAGAGCGTCGCCTGGACGATCAGCGGCGCCATGCAGTTCGGCAGGATGGTGCGGAACATCAGGCGCAGCGGGCCGGCGCCGGCAAGGCGGGCGGCCGTGACGTAGTCCCGGGTCTTCTCCGCCATCACGGCAGCACGCGTCAGGCGCACAAAATGCGGCTGGAGCGTGAGTGCGATGGCGATCATGCCGTTGGTCAGGCTCGGTCCGAGGATGGCGACGAGAACAAGGGCGAGAAGCAGAGACGGAAACGCCAGGATGATGTCCATCAGGCGCATGATGACCGTGTCGACCCAGCCGCGGTAATAGCCGGCGATGAGACCGACCAGGATGCCACCAGTCAGCGACAGCGTCGTCACGAAGACGCCGATGAACAGCGAATACTGCGCACCGTAGATCAGGCGAGAAAGGATGTCGCGTCCGACCGGGTCGGTGCCGAGCGGATAGCTCCAGGTGCCGCCTTCCAGCCAGGCCGGCGGCAGCAGGACGACATCGCGATACTGCTCGAACGGCGAGTGGGGCGCGAAGAACGGGGCGAAGACCGCAACGATGACGAGCGCGATGAAGACGAACAGCCCGATCACCGCACCACGGTTTTCGGAGAAGTAGAACCAGAATTCGGCCAGCATCTGGCGGCGCAGCGCCGCGGTGGAAACGGTTTGGTTGGCGGTATCGGCCATGGGATTTGCTCCTTCTAGTGGCGGATGCGCGGGTTGATCAGGCCGTAAAGCAGATCAACGACGAGATTGACGACCATGATGATGCCGGCGATCAGCAGAAGACCGCCCTGGATTACCGGATAGTCGCGCCGGAAGACGGAATCGACCATCCACTTGCCGATGCCCGGCCAGGAGAAGATGGTCTCGGTGAGGATCGCGCCTGCGAGCATGACGCCGATCTGCAGACCGATCGTGGTGATGACCGGGATCAGCGCATTGCGCAGGGCGTGCAGGCCGACGACGCGCAGCGGCGACAGGCCCTTGGCCCGGGCGGTGCGGATATAGTCCTCGGAGAGCACCTCCAGCATGGCCGAGCGCGTCTGGCGCGCGATGACGGCGAGCGGGATCGTGGCGAGCACGATCGACGGCAGGGCCAGATGGCTGAGCGCCGACATGAAGGCGCCCTTCTGGCCGGACAGCAGCGAGTCGATCAGCATGAAGCCCGTGACCGGCGGGAAGAAGAACATCAGCGAGATGCGCCCCGACACCGGCGTCCACTGCAGGATGCCCGAAAACAGGATGATCAGCAGCAGGCCCCACCAGAAGATCGGCATCGAATAGCCGACCAGCGCGATACCCATCATCGACTGGTCGAAGACGGAACCACGCTTGATGGCGGCAATCACGCCGGCCGGAATGCCGAGAACGATGGCGATGATGATGGCGCAGAGCGACAGTTCGACCGTCGCCGGGAAAAGCGCCAGGAACTGGTCGAGGATCGGCGACTTGGACACGATCGAGGTTCCGAAATCTCCGGTCAGCACGCCGCCGAGATAGTCGAAATACTGCACGACCAGCGGCCGGTCGAGGCCGAGATGCGCGCTGATCTGGGCGTGACGTTCAGGCGACATGACGCGCTCGCCGGACAGGAGCGCGACGGGATCGCCGGGAAGAAGCCGGATGAAGGCGAAGGCTATGATCGAAACCCCGACAAAGGTCGGGATCAGCACGGCAAGCCGCCGCAAGAGAAAGCCAAACATGATGGACCTGCTGTTGTTCTTCTTGGAGGTCTTGAGTCGCGCGCCAGGCGGCGAACTCCTGTTCCCCGGCGGTCATACGTCCAGGCCGGGTATGAGCGGACCAGCCGTCATATCGGCCGTTCCTAATGCAATTGCCGCGGGACAGGCAAGCTGTCCCGCGGCAAAATCCTGAAAATCGGCCGTTACTCGGCGATATCCACGTTCTCGAAGGTGAAGTCGCCGAGCGGGCTCTGGACGAAGCCGGAGACTTCCTTGCGCATCGGAACGACCGACAGCGAGTGGTCGAGCGTTGCCCAAGGCGCTTCGCGCTTGAAGACGACCTGTGCTTCTTCATAGAGCTTGGTGCGCTCGGCCTGGTCGGAGGTGACCTTGGCCTTCTTCACCAGCGCGTTGAACTCTTCATTGCACCACTGAGCGCGGTTGTTACCGCCCACGGCTTCGCAGCCGAGCAGGGTGTCGAGGAAGTTGTCCGGGTCGCCGTTGTCGCCGGTCCAGCCGAGCATGACGGCACCGTCACGATCCTTGGCCTTCGAACGGTCGAGGTACTCGGCCCATTCGTAGGAAACGATCTCGACCTTGACGCCGATCTTGGAGAAGTCGTCCTGGATGATTTCAGCGGCGCGACGTGCGTTCAGCATGTACGGACGCGAAACGGGCATCGCCCAGACCTTCATCGACAGATCCTTGACGCCAGCTGCCTCGAGTTCCTTCTTGGCGGCATCGAGATCGTAAGCGTCGTCCTCGACCTTGTCGTTGTAGGACCACATCGTCGGCGGGATCGGGTTCTTGGCAGGCGTTGCCATGCCCTGGAACACGGCGTCGACGATGGCCTTCTTGTTGATGGCCTTGTTGAGTGCCTTGCGGACTTCGACCTTGTCGAACGGAGCCTGGGTCGTGTTGTAGGCGAGGTAGGCGACGTTGAGGCCTTCCTGTTCCATCACGGTGAGCGCCGGGTCCGTCTTCATGGCAGCAACGTCAGCTGCGTTCGGGAACGGCATCAGGTGGCATTCGCCGGCCTTCAGCTTCTGGTAGCGAACGGCGGCGTCCGTGGTGATCGCGAAGACGAGGTCGTCGATCTTCGGTGCGCCACCCCAGTAGTCGGCGTTCTTCTTGTAACGGATGACGGCGTCCTGCTGGTAGCCGACGAAGATGAACGGACCGGTGCCGACCGGCATCTGGTTCAGCTGTTCCTTCTTGCCTTCGGCTTCGAGCTTGTCGGCATATTCCTTCGAAACGATCGAGGCGAAGGGCATGGCGAGGTTGGCGATGAACGGTGCTTCCGGACGGTTCAGCACGAACTTGACGGTCAGATCATCGACCTTCTCGATCGACTTGATCAGTTCCGGGAAGCCCATGCCGGCGGCGTATTCCCAGGAGGTGCCGGCCACATACTGAGCCCACGGATGATCGGCCTTGATCTGGCGTTCAATCGAGAAAATGACGTCGTCGGCGTTCAGGTCGCGGCTCGGCGTGAAGAATTCAGTCGTGTGGAACTTGACGCCTGCACGCAGCTTGAACGTGTATTCGGTGCCGTCGGCGTTAACCTGGTAGCTTTCTGCGAGACCGGCTTCCGCTTCGGTCGTACCCGGCTTGAACTCCATCAGTCGGCTGTAAACCGGGTGCGCCGATGCGTCGAAGGTCGTGCCGGCGGTGTACATGCCCGGGTCGAAACCTTCCGGCGAACCTTCCGAGCAGTAGACGAAGGTCTTTGCGCTTGCGGCGGTGGAAAGGAAAGTGGCTGCCAGCAGTGCTGCGGCAAAACCGAACTTGATCTTCATGACAATCTCCCAATTGCGTGTCACCGGCCTGGCCGGGCACGTTGGTTTATCAGTTGCACGGCGCGCCCCATATCGCGCCATGGTTCTACGCTCGTGGATTGGACCCACGAAAAAAGGAGCCGTCGGAACGCCGGCCGGAGAGCAGGAAAAAGCCCCGAAAAAGACCCTTGCCTGCTGGCCGTGGCCATCGGCACACTTCTTTCGTCTTATCCGTTGTTACACGCTTGTAAAGAGACATTCTGCCGCAATTTCGCTGCATCTGGGGCAACTTTTTGTTATTTCGCGGTTTCTTTAAACGTTTCGCATCGCCGGAACGGCATGAAATCGTGCTGAGCAACCCAAAAAATCGCATTTCAGCGATTCTAAATATGTATTCAACCAGCGCCGTTTACGGTCCCGTTTGCGAACAGAACGCGTACCGAATGTGGCAAAGTCGACTACGTCAATCTGTGCCTTTGCGCCAGTGGCGGGAAATCGGCCACCGGGCGGCTTCCAAAATGTGGATTATCGACCGGCCGGCGCCCCTTCGCCGGCCGCGTTCTGCTTGGCCCGGATCTCCCGCCACACGGTGAAGACCCCGGCGACCACCACGACGAGCGACCCGAACCAGATGTTCCAGGGCAGGGTCTCCCCGAACAGCAGCACCCCGATGACGCAGGCGAAGACGAGATGCAGGTAGCTGAACGGCTGGACCAGCACTGCGTCCAGATGATCGAGCGCCTTGATCAGGCAGTAGTGGCTGATCATGCCCGTGCAGCAGAGCAAGGCCATCCAGCCCCAGTCCTTCTGCGCCAGCGGCTCCCAGGTGAACGGGCCGACAAAAGTGATCGCGACGGCGCCGACCACGCCGATATAGAGGAAACTGGTCATCGGCGGATCGCTGCGTCCCGCGAGCCGTGTCGCAAGCGCATAGGCCGCCAGCATGAAGGCATTGAGCACCGCAATCATGAGGACGGGATCGAAGATGCCGGCATCCGGCTTCAAGATGATGAGAACCCCGACAAAGCCCACTGCGATTGCGAGCCAGCGGCGCCAGCCGACATGTTCGCCGAGCACGGGCACGGAAAGGGCTGCGACCAGCAGCGGGGTCGCGGAAAAGATAGCCTGGGAATGGGCAAGGCCGACCAGCCAGAAACAGAAGATGGCCGTGACGATCTGGGTGGCCAGCAGGACCCCGCGAAAGATCTGCAGGCCGGGCCTGGCACTCTTCAGGGTCTGCCTGAGGCCGCCGGGTGCGCGCATCGCCAGCACGATGGCAAAGGCACCGAAGGCCCAGTAACGGATCATGGTGATCATGATCGGCGAATAGATCTCGCCAAGATGCTTCGAAATGGCATCCTGGGTGGCGAAGATCACATAGGTGGCAAGGGCGAAGAGGTATCCGCTTCTGTCCGATTTGATAGGCACGCGCGCACGATTCCCGGTTCTCCCTCCCGCCCGATCAGTAGCGGGGGATTGCGCCGAGACGCAATCCCCCAATGACCGTATCTCGAAAGGCCCGCAGGCCGTATGGCGGCTGATACTCAGCCGTGATCCGGATTTTCAATGATCAGCGCGATGCCCTGACCGCCGCCAATGCACATCGTGGCAAGGCCATAGCGTCCGCCGATGCGCCGGAGTTCATGGATCGCCTTGATGAGGATGATCGTGCCAGAGGCCCCGACAGGGTGGCCGAGCGCGATCGCCCCGCCATTCGGATTGGTCTTTTCGTCCGGGAAGCCGAGATCACGTGCGACGGCGCAGGCCTGGACGGCGAAGGCCTCGTTGGATTCGATCACGTCCAGGTCGGCGACGGCGAGACCGGCACGCGACAGCGCCTGCTTGACGGCCGGCACCGGCCCCAGCCCCATCACCTCGGGTGCGACCCCGCCCAGACCATAGGCGACGATGCGGGCGAGAACCTGCGTTCCCTTTTGCGCGGCAACGCCTTCCTCCATCAGGACGACCGCAGCGGCCGCATCGTTGAGGCCGCTGGCATTGCCGGCCGTCACGGTCCCATCCTTGCGGAAGGCAGCGCGCAGCTTGCCGAGATCCTCGGCGGTGACATCGGCGCGGACATGCTCGTCGGTGTCGAAGACCACCTCCTTGCGCCCCTGTTTGACGGTGAGCGGCAGGATTTGCTCGGCAAACCGACCCTCGGCGATCGCCCGGGCGGCGCGCTTGTGGGATTCGAGCGCGAAGGCATCCTGTGCGGCCCGGTCGATCCCGGCCCGCTCGGCGATGTTTTCCGCGGTGATCCCCATATGCCCGTTGCCGAAGGGATCGGTCAGAGCGCCGATCATCATGTCGACGGCCAACGTGTCGCCCATCTTCTGGCCGTGGCGGGCCTGGGTCAGCAGGTGACCAGCCCGGCTCATGCTTTCGGCACCGCCGGCAAGGGCGATGTCGGCATTGCCGAGCATGATCTGTTCCGCCGCCGTGACCACGGCCTGGAGGCCGGAACCGCAAAGGCGGTTGAGGGTCAGTGCGGGCGAGGTTTCCGGCACACCGGCGCGAATTGCCGCGACGCGCGAGATATACATGTCCTCGGGCGCCGTGTGGATGACATTGCCGAACACCGTCTGGCCGATCTCGGCGGCCGAGATTCCGGCCCGCGCGATGGCTTCGCGGGCAACCGTCGCCGCGAGTTCGCAGGGCGCGATCGCCGACAGCGACCCGCCGAAATCCCCGATCGCCGTTCTGACGCCGGATGCTATGACAACTTTTCTGCTCATGGACTGTTCCTCTCCCTTCCCCGCCGGCCGAAGGATACGTTCCCCCTGGCGCCGGACACCTATGCGAAAATCTCGATCTCCGGCCTATCGCGCTGCCGCAACCCCGACAAGCCCCGAAAGATGATAGGAGATCGCCAAGGGATGACGCGCGGGCATCGGCGGCGCCCCGGGCAAGCCTCCGGTTCTTATGGCGGATTTGACAGTCGTCCGGAAAATTGGCAGCACTGACAGGAAAGGACGGGTGGACTCTTCATGGCGAAACGAGGCGAAGCGCAAACGCGGCTGGACGATGCGGCACGGGCCGGCTGGCTCTACTACGTCGCCGGCCGGACGCAGGACGAGATTGCCGTCGCCATGGGCATCTCGCGCCAGAGCGCCCAGCGCCTCGTATCGCTGGCTGTTGCCGAAAAGCTCGTCAAGGTGCGGCTCGATCATCCAATCGCCGCCTGCCTCGAGCTTGCCGAGGCGGTCAAGGAGAAGTACGGCCTGAAGCAGGTCGACATTGTTCCGAGCGATCCGGGATCGGACTCTGCAACCGTCGGCGTCGCCGAGGCAGGGGCCGCTGAACTGGAGCGCTGGCTCAAGCAGCCCGATCCGCTGGTCATCGCCATGGGCACCGGTCGTACCCTGCGCGCCATGGTCGATCAGCTGTCGCCGATGGAATGTCCGCAACACAAGATCGTGTCGCTCACCGGCAATATCAGCCCCGACGGCTCGGCCGCCTACTTCAACGTTATCTTCTCGATGGCCGATGCGGTCAAGGCACCGCATTTCCCGATGCCCCTGCCCGTCATCGTCTCGTCCCGAGACGAACGCGACCTCCTGCACCGCCAGCCGCTGGTCGCCCCGACGATCGAACTCGGCCGGCGCTCCGACGTCACCTTCGTCGGCATCGGCGAGATGGGAGCGAAGGCACCGCTCCTGCTTGACGGCTTCCTGCGCCAGGAAGAAATGGACGATCTCATGGCCGCGGGCGCGGCCGGCGAGATCTGCGGCTGGGTTTTTGGTGCCGATGGCAAGCTGCTCGACCATCCGGTCAACGAGCGTGTGGCAAGTATCGCCATCCCTTCCCGCGACGCCTCCGTCGTCATCGGCCTCGCCCGCGGCCGCCGCAAGCTCGACGCCATCAGGGCCGCGGTCACCGGCGGCTACATCAATGGTCTCATCACCGATGAGGATGCGGCGCGGCACCTCCTCAGGCGCTGACCCGGCTCCGCAGCCCTAAATTTTTCTTCGCTAAAACAAGGAAGTGGCATGCGCCTTCGGCGCCGCAGCATGGATTCTGCATTGACATTTTTTCGCCTCGAAGTGAGTAATTGCCCATGAGCAAAGCAAATGCTCAATTTTTCTTCTGGGAGGAAGATATGAACCTCAAGACATTGCTGCTGGGCGCTTGCTCGGCCCTCGCACTCGCCGGCATGGCTTCGGCCGAAACCCTCACGATCGCGACCGTCAACAACGGCGACATGATCCGGATGCAGAAGCTGACGGACGACTTCAAGGCGAAGAATCCCGGCATCGATCTCGAGTGGGTGACGCTCGAAGAGAACGTCCTGCGCCAGAAGGTGACGACCGACATCGCCACCAAGGGCGGCCAGTTCGACATCCTGACCATCGGCACCTATGAAGTTCCGATCTGGGCCAAGCAGGGCTGGCTTCTGCCGCTCGACAACCTCGGCGCCGACTACGACGTCGACGACCTGCTGCCCGCCATCCGTTCCGGCCTGACGGCCGACGGCAAGCTCTATGCAGCGCCGTTCTACGGCGA
The DNA here is from genome assembly GCF_012927355.1 of Rhizobium terricola. Lineage (GTDB taxonomy): Bacteria > Pseudomonadota > Alphaproteobacteria > Rhizobiales > Rhizobiaceae > Allorhizobium > Allorhizobium terricola. Next base: position 42,603 of record NZ_JABBGK010000006.1, on the reverse strand, counting down.
GAGCTCGATGGTCATGTACCGCAAGGACCTGATGGAGAAGGCCGGGCTCACCATGCCCGACGCGCCGACCTGGGACTTCATCGCGGATGCAGCCCGCAAGATGACCGACAAGGCCAATGAAGTGTACGGCATCTGCCTGCGCGGCAAGGCCGGCTGGGGCGAGAACATGGCCTTCCTGACGGCCACGTCGAACTCCTTTGGCGCCCGCTGGTTCGACGAGAACTGGAAGCCACAGTTCGACCAGCCGGAGTGGAAGAAGACGCTCGACTTCTACGTCAGCCTGATGAACGAAGCCGGCCCTCCCGGCGCCTCCTCGAACGGCTTCAACGAAAACCTGGCACTCTTCCAGACCGGCAAGTGCGGCATGTGGATCGACGCGACCGTCGCCGCTTCGTTCGTGACGAACCCGAAGGACTCCACGGTCGCCGACAAGGTCGGTTTCGCGCTGGCTCCGGACAACGGCCTCGGCAAGCGCGGCAACTGGCTTTGGGCCTGGAATCTGGCGATCCCCGCCGGCACCCAGAAGGCTGAAGCTGCCGAAAAGTTCGTATCCTGGGCAACCAGCAAGGACTATCTGAAGCTTGTTGCCGAGAAGGAAGGCTGGGCCAACGTTCCTCCGGGCACCCGCACTTCGCTCTACGAAAACCCGGAATACCAGAAGGCAGCCCCCTTCGCGAAGATGACGCTCGACAGCATCAACGCAGCCGACCCGAAGGCCCCGACCGTCAAGCCCGTACCCTATGTCGGCGTGCAGTTCGTGGCGATCCCGGAATTCCAGGGTCTCGGCACCGCGGTCGGCCAGCAGTTCTCCGCAGCGCTCGCAGGTCAGGTCACCGTCGACCAGGCACTCACCAGCGCCCAGCAGCTGACCGAGCGCGAAATGACCAAGGCCGGCTACATCAAGTAAGCTCTCCCGAGCCAATGGATGGAGGGGCTCGACCCTCCATCCCCACTGAAGCGGGGGAGGACGACATGGCGACATGTCCTCCGAACCCGCTTCATTCTTTTTCTCACCATGGCGGCTGCCCGAGTGGCACCGCATGGCAAGGGCCGCGCTCCGCCCCCGCGCGATCGCGGCCCATCAATTCTCCAACCTGACACGTTCGAGAGAGGCGCGAAACCATGGCGACCACGCACACCCATTCCTCGGCGCGCCTCATGATGGCGCCCTCCGTTCTGCTCCTGCTGGCATGGATGATCATTCCGCTCTCGATGACCATCTACTTCTCGTTCCTGCGCTACAACCTGCTGATGCCGGGAATGGAAGAATTCGCCGGAGTGATGAACTACACCTTCTTCCTCAGCGACCCCGCCTTCTTCGCAGCCCTCACCAACACCCTGCTGCTCGTCGGCGGCGTGCTGCTGATCACGGTGGTCGGCGGCATCGCCTTCGCGCTCCTGCTCGACCAGCCAATGTTCGGCCAGGGGATCGTGCGCATCCTGGTGATCGCCCCCTTCTTCATCATGCCGACGGTTTCGGCGCTGGTGTGGAAGAACATGCTGATGAACCCGGTCAACGGGCTTTTCGCCTGGATCGCCAAGCTTTTCGGCCTGCAGCCGATCGACTGGCTGGCCAACTACCCGCTGCTGTCGATCATCCTGATCGTCGCCTGGCAGTGGCTGCCCTTCGCGACCCTGATCCTGCTCACCGCGTTGCAGTCGCTCGACGAGGAGCAGAAGGAAGCCGCCGAGATGGACGGCGCCGGCGCGATCTCGAAGCTGCTCTACATCATCCTGCCACACATGGCCCGTGCCATCACGGTGGTCATCCTGATCGAGACGATCTTCCTCTTGTCGGTCTTCGCCGAAATCCTGGTCACCACCAATGGCGGCCCCGGCTACCAGAGCACCAACATCACCTATCTCGTCTACGCCCAGGCCCTGCTGCAATTCGACATTGGCGGCGCGTCCGCCGGCGGCATCGTCGCCGTCGTGCTCGCCAACATCGTCGCCTTCTTCCTCATCCGCCTGATCGGCAAGAACCTGGAGAGCTGACCATGGCCCGCAGAGTCACAACCCAGCGCAAACTCGTCATGACGGCCATCGCCTGGACGCTCGGGATCCTGATCTTCTTCCCGATCCTCTGGACGTTCCTGACGAGCTTCAAGACCGAGGCGGAGGCGATCGCCTCCCCGCCCTCCTTCCTGTTCTTCGAATGGACGACGGAGAACTACGCGGAAGTCGAAAGCCGTTCGGACTATTTCAGCCACTTCATGAACTCGGTGGTGATCTCGTTCGGATCGACCCTGCTCGGCCTCATCATCGCAATTCCGGCCGCCTGGGCCATGGCGTTCTCGCCGACCAAGCGCACCAAGGACGTCCTGATGTGGATGCTCTCCACCAAGATGATGCCGCCGGTCGGCGCCCTGATCCCGATCTACCTGGTGTTTCGCGATTTCGGGCTGCTCGATACGCGATTTGGACTGGTCGTGGTCCTCACCCTCATCAACCTGCCTATCATCGTCTGGATGCTCTACACCTACTTCAAGGAGATTCCCGGCGAGATCCTCGAGGCGGCCCGCATGGACGGCGCCTCGCTGATGAAGGAGATCGTCTACGTCCTGACGCCGATGGCCGTGCCCGGCATTGCCTCGACGCTTCTCCTCAACGTCATCCTGTCGTGGAACGAAGCCTTCTGGACCCTCAACCTCACGGCCTCCAAGGCGGCTCCGCTGACCGCCTTCATCGCTTCCTACTCCAGTCCGGAAGGGCTCTTTTACGCCAAGCTCTCGGCCGCCTCGACCATGGCGATCGCACCGATCGTGATCCTCGGCTGGTTCAGCCAGAAACAACTCGTCCGCGGCCTGACCTTCGGCGCTGTCAAATAAGGAATAACAAGATGGGTAGCATCACTCTTCAGAATGTATCCAAGTCCTTTGGCGAGGCAGCAGTCATCCCGTCGATCGACCTTCAGATCAACGATGGCGAATTCGCCGTCTTCGTCGGCCCGTCCGGCTGCGGCAAGTCCACCCTGCTGCGCCTGATTGCCGGCCTCGAGGACGTCTCCGGCGGCCGCATCCTGATCGACGGCGTCGATGCAACCGCCAAGCCCCCGTCGCAGCGCGGTCTTGCCATGGTCTTCCAGTCCTATGCGCTCTACCCGCATATGAGTGTACGCTCGAACATCGGCTTCCCGCTCAAGATGGCGGGTGTGGACAAGGCCGAAATCGACCGCAAGGTGAGCGATGCGGCGCGTATCCTCAACCTCACCGACTATCTCGAACGCAAGCCGCGCCAGCTTTCGGGCGGCCAGCGCCAGCGCGTCGCCATCGGCCGCGCCATCGTGCGCTCGCCGGAATGCTTCCTGTTCGACGAACCGCTGTCGAACCTCGATGCGGCGCTGCGCGTCAACATGCGGCTGGAGATCTCGCAGCTTCACCAGCAACTCGGCGCCACCTCGATCTACGTCACGCATGACCAGGTCGAGGCCATGACCATGGCCGACAAGATCGTCGTGCTGAACAAGGGGCGCATCGAGCAGGTCGGCTCGCCCCTCGAGCTCTACCACAAGCCCGCCAACATCTTCGTCGCCGGTTTCATCGGTTCGCCGAAGATGAACCTGATCTCCGGCGCGACGGCGGCCCCCCACAACGCCCACACCATCGGCATCCGCCCCGAGCATGTGCGGCTGTCGACGGATGCCGGCACGTGGAAAGGCACGGTCGCCGTCGCCGAACACCTTGGCTCGGATACTTTCCTCCACGTCGACGTCGAAGGCATCGGCCACGTGACCGCCCGTGCCGGCGGCGAGTTCCCGGTCCGCCACGGCGACACCGTCTTCATCACGCCGGATGCCGACCGCATCCACCGCTTCAATGACAAGGGGCTGGCGATATGAGCGGCAGGCTGGAAGGCAAGTCGGCGCTGATCACCGGCTCGGCACGCGGCATCGGCCGCGCCTTTGCCGAGGCCTATGCCCGCGAAGGCGCGACAGTGGCCATCGCCGACATCAATTTCGAACGAGCGAGCAAGACGGCGGCGGAGATCGGCGCAAAGGCCTATCCCGTGCGTCTCGACGTGACCGACCAGACCTCGATCGACGCGGCGATCCGGACGGCCGAGGAGAAGACCGGCGGGATCGACATCCTGATCAACAATGCCGCGCTCTTCGACCTCGCCCCTATCGTCGAGATCACGCGCGAAAGCTACGACAGGCTCTTCTCGATCAATGTCGCGGGCTCTCTCTTCATGCTGCAGGCGGCGGCAAGATCGATGATCGCCCGGGGCAAGGGCGGCAAGATCATCAACATGGCGAGCCAAGCCGGACGCCGCGGCGAGGCACTGGTCGCGGTCTACTGCGCGACGAAGGCGGCGATCATCTCGCTGACCCAGTCGGCCGGCCTCGATCTCATCAAGCATCGCATCAACGTCAACGCCATCGCCCCCGGCGTCGTCGACGGAGAGCATTGGGACGGTGTCGATGCGCTCTTCGCCAAACATGAAAATCGCAAGCCGGGCGAGAAGAAGAAGATCGTCGGAGAAGCCGTACCATTCGGCCGAATGGGACGGGCCGAGGACCTGACCGGCATGGCCATCTTCCTCGCCAGCCCGGAGGCCGACTACATCGTCGCCCAAACCTACAATGTCGATGGCGGCAACTGGATGAGCTGACCGCTCATCCCTGCCCCCGCCCTGCGTCTCGTTTTCGAGGACTAATGAAATGACCTGCAAGCTCTCGTTGGCAAACCTTGCCGAAATCGCCAGGACCGCAGCCGTCCCGGCCTATCGCCGCGACCAGCTGAAGGCCGGCATCCTGCATTTCGGCGTCGGCAACTTCCATCGCGCCCACCAGGCGATCTACCTCCACGAACTCTTCAACCAGGGCAAGGATCTCGACTGGGCGATCCTCGGCGCCGGCGTCATGCCGGGCGACCGGCTGATGAAGGAGAAGCTCGAGGCCCAGGACTGCCTGACAACCGTGGTCGAGCAGGACAACAACCGCAGCGCCGCGACCGTGACCGCGCCGATGACAGGGATTCTCGCCGCGCCCGACTTCGACGCCATCATAGCCGCCCTGGCGGACCCGGCGATCCGTATCGTTTCGATGACGATCACCGAGGGCGGCTATTTCATCGACCCGGCGACCGGCAAGTTCGACCCCACCCATCCGGCCATGGTCGCCGACGCCCGTGACCCGGCACATCCGAAAAGCGTGTTCGGCCTCATCATCGCAGGCCTCAGGACCCGTCGTGCAGCCGAGATCCCACCTTTCACGGTCATGTGCTGCGACAATATCCCCGGCAATGGCGAAGTGACCGAGGCGACGGTGACAGGGCTCGCCAAGCTTTCCGATCCCGACTTCGCCCACTGGATTCACGAGAATGTCGCCTTCCCGAACGCGATGGTCGACCGCATCACCCCGGCGACCGGCGAACGCGAAATTGGAATCGCCCGCGACACCTACGGCATCGAGGATTCCTGGCCGGTCTTTTGCGAAGAGTTCAAGCAATGGGTGCTGGAGGACAAGTTCCCGCTCGGCCGCCCGGCACTCGAGGATGTCGGTGTGACCTTCGTCCCGGACGTGGCTCCCTATGAGCTAATGAAACTGCGCATCCTGAACGGCGGCCACGCGGCAATCGCCTATCCGGCGGCGCTGATGGACATCCACTTCGTCCACGAGGCCATGGAGAACCCGCTGATCCGCGCCTTCCTCGCCAAGCTGACATACGAGGAGATCATCCCCGTCGTTCCGCCCGTGCCGAACACCAGCCTGGAGGACTATGCGCGACTGATCGAAAGCCGCTTCTCCAATCCGAAGATCGGCGACACAATTCCGCGTCTGGCCCAGGACGGCTCCAACCGCCAGCCGAAATTCATCCTGCCGTCGACGGCCGATCGCCTCGCCAAGGGCCTCGACGTCACCGGCCTTGCGCTCGTTTCGGCACTCTGGTGCCGCTATTTCGAAGGCACGTCGGACAGCGGCAAGACGATCGTCTTCAACGACGCCAGTGCCGAGCGCCTGCAGAAGGCCGCCCTGGCCTCGCGCACGGATCCGACCGCCTTCCTCGCCCTCGGCGACATCTTCGGCGCGACCGGATCGGATCCCCGCTTCGTCTCCCGCTTCACGAAAGCCCTCGAAAGCCTGCGCAGCAACGGCACCGCCGCGACGCTGCAGCGCTATCTCGACGGCAAACTCGCCGACTGAGTGCCGATGGCGCCCGCGGCCACACGGCTGGTGATCTTCGACTGTGACGGGGTACTCGTCGACAGCGAGCCGATCGCGCTTGGCGTGCTCGCCGAATTCCTTGGTGCAGCCGGCGTCGAGATCGATGCGGCCGGCGTCGCCCAGCGCTTTCTCGGGCGAAGCCTCGCCTCCGTGCGCGAACAGGTTCGCGACGAATTCGATCTGGAGATCGACGAGGCCTTCGTCAGCCGGATGCGGGATGTGCTCTACGCCCGATTCCGCAGCGACCTTCGGGCGATCGCGGGCATTCCCGACCTTCTCGCCGGCTTCGAAGCGGCCGGAATCGCCTGGTGCGTCGCATCGTCGAGCCAGAAGGAACGCGTCGAACTCTGCCTGCGTGCAACCGATCTGCTCGACCGTTTCGCGCCGCATATCTTCAGCGCCACCATGGTCTCGCGAGGCAAACCCGCACCGGATCTCTTCCTCCATGCGGCGCGCACGATGGGATATCCTTCGGAGGAATGCCTGGTGATCGAGGACAGCCCAGCCGGCATCGAGGCCGCGCGCGCGGCCGGCATGCGGGTCATCGCCTTTACCGGAGGATCCCATACCGGCTTTGCGGAATATCGCGCCGCTCTGGACCAACTCGCCCCCGACGCACGGTTTGACGCGATGGCGGATTTGCTCCAATTTGTCGTCCCTGTGAGGAGACCGAAAGACAATCCTGATGCATGACTACCTCGTTGCGGTGGACGTCGGTACCGGCAGTGCGCGGGCGGGCCTGTTCGATCTCAAAGGCGCCCAGTTGGCGCGTCACGTGACCCCCATCTCCCTGCATCAACCGCAGGAGCGGTATTTCGAACAGGACAGCGAGGAAATCTGGGCAGCCGTCTGCCGTTCAGTGCGTGCCGTCGTCACGGCGGCCGGGCTCTCGCCCTCTGACGTTGGCGCCCTCGGCTTCGACGCAACCTGTTCGCTGGTGGTGCGCGACCGTGCCGGCAACCCGCTGACGGTATCCTCGACCGGGCGCCAGAACCTCGACACCATCCTCTGGATGGATCACCGTGCCGTTGACCAGGCCGAGTTCTGCAGCGCGACCGGCGATCCGCTGCTCGATCGCTATGGAGGGCGCCTTTCCGCCGAGATGCAGGTGCCGAAGCTTCTGTGGCTGAAGGAAAACCTCCCGGACACCTGGGCGAAAGCCGGCGCGATCTACGATCTCTGCGACTATCTCACCTGGCGCGCCACCGGTTCCAACACACGCTCGCATTCTCCGCTGGTTTCGAAATGGGGATACGGTCCGACCGCGCGCGGCGAAAGGCCCGACGCCTTCTATGATCGCGTCGGCCTCGACGATCTTGCCGACCGCGCCCGCCTTCCGGAAACGACGCTTCCGCCCGACCGACCCGTGTCCCGCCTCTCGCAGGACGCAGCCTCCGCGCTCGGCCTGACGACGGATTGCCTTGTCGCACCCGGGCTCATCGACGCCTATGCCGGAACCATCGCGCTGTTCGGCGCCTCCGTCGAGCTTGGCGATCACGGGCCGGCGGCCCATGCCGCGCTCATTGCCGGGACATCGAGCTGCGTCGTCCAGTTGACGGAAGAACCCGTCCAGGGATCAGGATGCTGGGGCGCCTTTCGCGACGTCGCCGTCCCGGGTCTCTGGCTGACGGAAGCCGGACAATCCGCCTCCGGCGCCCTGCTCGACCATATGCTTCGTATCCATCCGGCGGGAGGAGAGCCCGGCCAGGCCCGACACACCGAAATCCTCGACCACATCCGGAAAAACATCGGCGAACACGGCCTGGGCTACGGCCTGCCGATCCAAGTCCTGCCGGATTTTCACGGCACCCGCTCGCCAACCACCGATCCCGACCTGACCGGCGGGATCGTCGGGCTTACCCTCGACCGCAGCTTCGAAGGTCTTTGCCGTCTCTACTGGCGCACCTGCGTGGCGCTCGCCTGCAGCATCCGCCACATCATCGGCCACATGCCGACCGGGGCGGACAGCATCCGCGTGCTGTCGCTCGCCGGTGGTTTTTCCCATCATCCGCTGATCCCGCAGCTTTATGCCGACGTCACCGGATGCAGCATCCGCACGCCGACCAACCAGGACCCGGTGCTCTTCGGCACGGCGCTGCACGCCGCCGTCGCAGCCGGGTTCTTCGACGACATGGCCTCGGCCTACAGGGCGATGCCCATCGGCCTTGGCGTGACCCACCCCGACCCGGCATCGGTCAGGCACTACGCCCGCGACTACGAAGCCCTGAAGGCAATGATGCGCCACCGCGCCGAGCTCGCCGCGATCGTCGGCGCGCCACTCTAGACCAGCTCGACCGCGATCGCAGTCGCCTCGCCGCCGCCGATGCAGAGGCTCGCCACCCCGCGTTTCAGGCCGCGCGCTTCGAGCGCCGCAAGCAGGGTCACGACGATCCGCGCACCGCTCGCCCCGATCGGGTGCCCGAGCGCGCAGGCGCCGCCGTTGACGTTGAGCTTTTCGTGCGGGATGCCGAGGTCGCGCATGGCGATCATCGCAACCATGGCAAAGGCCTCGTTGACCTCGAAGAGATCGACATCGCCGACCGACCAGCCAAGGCGGTCGAGCAGGTTGTGGATGGCGGGAACCGGCGCTTTGGGAAAATCGGAAGGCTTGCCCGCATGGCAGGACACCCCGGCGATCCGCGCGATCGGCTTAAGTCCGTGGCGTTCCGCATGGGCAAGATCTGCCAGCACCAGCGCCGCCGCGCCGTCTGAGATCGAGCTGGCATTTGCGGCCGTCACCGTGCCATTCGGCGAAAATGCGGGACGAAGCGTCGGTATCTTCTCGGCGCTCGAGCGGGCCGGCTGTTCGTCGTGTTCGACGACGGTCGGCGACCGGCCTTCAACGGTGACGCGCGTAATCTCGCGCTCGAAACGACCTTCCGCCTGCGCCTCCTTGGCCCGCCTCAGGCTCTCGACGGCAAAGGCGTCCTGTTCTTGCCGGGAAAACCCGTATTCGGCGGCAATCTCGTCGCCGAAGCTGCCCATCAGGCGTCCGACGTCATAGGCGTCTTCCAGACCGTCATGGAACATGGAGTCGACGACCGACTTGTGGCCGAGCCTCGCCCCCGCCCGCTGTTCAGGCAGCAGATAGGGCGCCCGGCTCATGCTCTCCATCCCGCCGGCCACGACAACACCGGCCAGACCGGAGCGGATTGCCGAGTGACCGAGGATCATCGCCTCCATGCCCGAGCCACAGACCTTGCCGATGGTGGTGGCAGGAACGGTATCCGGCAGTCCGGCCGCGAGCGCCGCCTGCCGTGCCGGTGCCTGGCCGAGGCCGGCGGTCAGGACGCATCCCATCAGCACACGATCGACATGCTCGCCGGAGACACCGGCGCGGGCAAGGGCCGCCGTGATCGCGACGGCGCCGAGCTGCGGCGCGGCGACGTCCTTCAACGCGCCGAGCATCGCGCCCATCGGTGTCCGCGCATATCCCAGAATGACGGTTTGAGCCCTCGGATCCTCCAATGCCACCGCAATCTCCTCCCTGCAGATGTCCGGATGGGGACAGACGTTGCAGATCTGCGCGCGCACGTCACCCCCCGAAATTGATCGGGGTCCATGCGAATACAGATCAGGTGGGAGTGAGCACCCGGGGATACCCCCGGGCCTACTGTGAAGAGCCGCTGAAGCTAGAGCGAGAAGTCGATGCAGACGCGTCCGGCGACCTTGCCGGCTTGCAACTGGTCGAGAGCCTCGTTGACACCGGCAAGCGCGACCGTCTCGATGTCGATATCGAGCTTCGTCCTCGCCGCAAAAGCAAGGAAATCGCGCAGGTCCTGCCGCGAACCGACCGACGAACCAAAGACGCGGTGACCGCCGTCGATCAGCCACATCATCGAAAGCGGCACGGGATCATGGACGAGCGCGATGGCGATGATGTCGCTCATCGGGTTGACCGCCTGTTCGATCGTCTTCCAGACTGCCGGTGTCGGCGCGAAATTGACCGCGATGTCGGCGCCGCCGAGCTCCTTCACCTTCAACCCTGCCTCGGGTCCGGCCTCGACCAGATGATCGGCGCCGCGAGCCCGCGCTTCGTCGAGCTTGGCCGGATCGCGGTCGACGGCGACCACCGTTGCACCATGGGCCTTGGCGATCATGATCGCATATTGCCCGAGCCCGCCGCAGCCGATGACCATCACGGTCTTTCCCGGCCGAAGCTGCGTCTTGCGCAACGCGCTCCATGCGGTCAGGCCAGCACAGAGAAGCGGCGCCCCCAGCACGGGATCGATCGCGTCGGGAATGGTGCAGGCGAAACGCGATTCGAGGATCGCATATTCGGCAAAGGCACCATGATAGTGGATGCCGCGGGCATGCTGGTGGGTGCAGAAGGTCTCCGCCCCGGTCAGGCACGGGCTGCAATCGAGGCAGGTGTCATAGAGCCAGGGCAGACCGACGCGGTCGCCGAGCGAAAGCGTCGTCTCCGTCCCCTCGCCCACCGCCACGATCCGGCCGATGCCTTCGTGGCCGAAGACGAGCGGATACATCTCGTCCGGCAGTCCCTCGTCGCCGTTGCGCAGGTGCAGGTCGGAATGGCAGACACCACAGCTTTCGAGCTTCACCAGGAACTGGCCGCGTCGGGGTTCGGGCACGGGCAGATCACGGATGACGAGCGGAGCGCCGGGGGCTTCGGCCACCGCGGCTTTCATGGTCTTTGGGATCATCTCACATCACTCTCAATCTGCACGCGGCCGATGGACCGTCTTGACTTCGAGAAAGTCCTCGAGCCCGAAAATTCCGCCCTCACGGCCAATGCCGGACTGCTTGTAGCCGCCGAAGGGGCTGCCGTAGCGGTGCGGCGCGCCGTTGATGTGCACCATTCCGGCGCGCAGGCGGCCGGCGACACGCTCGGCCCGATCGAGGTCGCCGCTCTGGATGTAGGCGGCGAGGCCGTAATTCGTGTCGTTGGCGATCTCGATCGCATCCTCTTCCGCGTCGAAGGGGATGATGACGAGCACCGGACCAAAAACCTCTTCGCGCGCGATCCGCATCTGGTTGTTGACGCCGGCAAAGATCGTCGGCTTGACGTAGTACCCGGTCTCGAAGCCTTCCGGCTTGCCGGGGCCGCCGACGATAAGCTCGGCGCCTTCCGCGACCCCGGCCTCGATCAGGGCCTGAACGCGGCCATACTGGATGTCGCTGACCAGCGGTCCGATGTGTTCGCCGGCCTCCTCCGGATTGCCGACACGGGCCTCTTCGCCGACACGTTTCGCAATTTCGACCGCCTGCTCGTACACTGAACGCTGCACCAGAAGCCGCGTCGGCGCATCGCAGGACTGGCCGGAATTGTTGAAGCATTCAAGCACGCTGCCGGTGACGCGTTCCTCGAGATCGGCATCCTCGAACACGATGTTCGGCGACTTTCCACCGAGTTCGAGCGTGACGCGCTTCACCGTGTCGGCGGCATCCTTGCTGACGGCGGTTCCGGCCCGGGTCGAGCCGGTGAACGACATCATGTCGACGTCCTTGTGCTTCGAAAGCGCTGCCCCGACGTTCGGACCGTCACCGTTGACCAGGTTGAAGGTACCGGCGGGAAAGCCGGCCTCATGCACCATCTCGGCATATAGAAGGGCGTTGAGCGGAGTGAACTCCGACGGCTTGAGCACGCAGGTCGAGCCCGTCGCGAGTGCCGGAATAGCCTTGAGGGCGATCTGGTTGATCGGCCAGTTCCAAGGAGTGATGAGGCCGCAGACGCCGATCGGCTCCCGCAGCACGATGTCGCCGTTCGGCAGTTCTTCGCGCATTTTGATGCGCTTTAGGGCATCGATGAAGCCCTTCAGATGGCCTACGCCGACATGCGCCTGCTGCTCGGTGCTCATGGTGATCGGCGCACCGAGTTCGAGCGTGATGGTGCGCGCCATCTCGTCGTAGCGGCGCTTGTAGATGGCGAGCAGCTTTTCGAGCAGCGCGATGCGCTCGTCGAGACTGGTCCGGCTGTAGGTCCTGAACGCGTTCTTGGCGGCAACGACGGCGCGGTCGATATCGGCGGCGGCCCCCATCGAGATGACGGCGATCGCCTGTTCGGTCGCCGGGTTGATGACTTCAAGGTCGTTGGGTGCGATCGGATCGACCCATTCGCCGTTGATGTAGAACTTGCGCTTGTCGAGCATGCTTCACTCCCGTCAGATCGTCTTGTGTTTGGCGTCGAGCCAGCCGGTGATCAGATCCCGGTAGCGCTCGCCGCTGAAGCTTGGAAAATGGCCGCCATGAACCAGCCGAACAGGGAGCGTAAGAAGACGCTCCATCGAGGCGAGGTAGTCGGCGGCGTTGGAATGGTAGGTGTCCTCGATCAGGGGACCGTCATAGAGGATGTCACCGGAAAACAGGATTTCCGTCGCTCTTTCATAGAGCGCGATGCCGCCCGGAGAATGTCCCGGCGTGTGGATCACCTCAAAGTGCCGATCGCCGAGATCGATGACGTCGCCGTCTTCGAGAATGCGGGTCGCCGGCGCCCGCTTCACCGCATAACACTTCGAACAATAGGGCTCGGGCGGCAGCGCGTCGAAGATCTCGTCGGTCACGTAAGGATCGGCCAGCGTATTCTCGCGGGTCGGGTTGGCGAGAAGGTCGGCCTCGGCCGAATGCACCGCGCGGCACTCAAATTCGTGATGGCAGCCGATATGGTCGAAATGGGTGTGGCTCGCCACCGCGATCAATTCGCGCTCGGTGACGAGCGGCACCCATTCGCGAAGCGACACCACGCCCATGCCGCTATCGACCAGCATGTCGCGGTCGCGGCCGCGCACATGCCAGATGTTGCAGCGATAGAATTCCTGGATATGCGGTTCGCAGATATAGGTCACGTCGTCGTCGAGACGGCGAACGCTGTACCAGTCTTCGGGGCGCATGCGCGGCTTCATGATCTTGTCTCCTGGCCTTCGACCAGGGCTACGATGGTATCCGCCTTGACCGCAAGTTCCAGTTCGTCGCCCGGCTGCGGATGGGCGGTCTGCGGCAGATGCGCGGTGACGACCACGTCGGCGCCCCCCTCGGGCTGAAGGTGGCATCGGTGGTGCGCGCCGAAGAAGGCGCTGTCGGTGATCCGCGCGCGGCCGAGCGCGACCGTCGCCCCGTCCTCCCCCGCGGACCGGAAATGCTCAGGACGGATGCACAGCGTCACCTTGTTGTCCGCCGAGGGCATGCCGCCGGTAAAGGCTGAGACGGGAATGACAGCGCGGCCGAGCGCCGTCTCAATCCGCGCCTCGCCGGCGGTAATGCCGGTCACCCGACCGGGCAGGAAATTCGCCTCACCCATAAAGCCCGCGGCAAACAGCGAGCGCGGCCGCATATAGATGTCGGACGGCGCACCGACATCCTCGATGCGCCCGTGATTCATCACCACGATCCGGTCGGCAATCGCCATCGCCTCTTCCTGATCGTGGGTGACGTGGATGAAGGTGGTGCCGACGCGCTTCTGGATCGCCTTCAGCTCGTCCTGCATCTGCCGGCGGAGCTTGAGGTCCAGCGCGCCGAGCGGTTCATCGAGCAGCAGCACATCGGGATCGACGGCGAGCGCACGCGCCAGCGCGACGCGCTGACGCTGGCCGCCGGAAAGCTCATGCGGCTTCTTCGCGGCGGATGCCTTGAGCCCCACCAGGTCGAGCATGGCGAGCGCCTTCTCGTCACGCTCGGCCTTTGCCATGCCCCGCATGCGCAGGCCGAAACCGACATTGTCAGAGAGCTTCATGTGCGGGAAGAGCGCATAGTCCTGGAACATGGTGGTGGTCGGACGTTTCGCCGGCGCGACATGCGTCATGTCCTTGCCGCCGATCGCGATCGTTCCCGAGGTCGGCTCAAGAAAGCCGCCCAGAATGGAGAGCAGGGTCGTCTTCCCGCAGCCGGACGGACCGAGCAGCACGATGAATTCGCCGGCGGCGATATCGAGCGAGACATCGTTCAGCGCGCGGAAGGCACCGAAGACTTTCGTGGCGTTTCTGATCGAGACGTCGGCGGTCATTTGGAATTCCCGGATTTTCTGAAGACGGCGAGTTCCATGACGATGAGGAACGCGACCGAGATGAGGAAAACGACGCTGCCGATTGCATTGGTCTTCGGATCGAGGCCGGAGCGCAGCATGCTCCAGATCTCGACCGGCAGCGTCACGTCGAAGCGCGACAGGAGGAAGGCGACGATGAACTCGTCCCAGCTGAAGGTCACCGACAGGAAGAAGGCCGCGAGGATCGACGGCATCAGCATCGGCGCCGTGACGAGCAGCATGACCTGCCAGTCCTTCGCACCGAGGTCGCGCGCCGCCCGCTCGATATTCACCTGATGCCCGCCCATGGAGGCATAAATGATGGCAAAGCAGAGCGGAAGATTGATGACGACATGGCCGATCCCCACCGTCCACAGCGACAGCGTGATGTTGAGGCGGCTGAACACGGACAGCAGGCCAAGCCCGATGATCAGGGTGCTGACCGTCATCGGCGCGACGATCAGCGCGCGCTGCAGGCCGGAACCCGGAAGCGTATAGCGGGCAAACGCATAGGCCGCGAGGAAGCCGATGACGCAGGCAACCGCCGACGAGACAATGGCGACGATCAGCGAATTTCCGAGCGCCGACATCAGCTTGGCGTCGGCGAAGATCTCGCCATACCAGCGCAGCGTCAGGCCATGCAGCGGCGGCACCGGCAGTGTGCCGTCCTGGAAGGAAAAGAGCACGAGGACCGCGACCGGCAGGAAGATGAAAAGGTAGAGCGCGCTCGCATAAAGGGCGGAAAGCGCCGTGTTGATATGGCGCATGGTCAGGTCCTCTCCATCTTCAGCCAGCGGGCTGAGGCCAGATAGGCGATCGTCACCACCACCATCAGCACCAGCGACAGCGCCGCGGCCATCGGGAAATCGGCGCGGCGGCCAAGCTGCAGCATAATGACCTGCGGCAGGACCAGCTCGTTGTTGCCGCCAAGGATCTGCGGCGTGATGTAGTCGCCGATGCACAGGACGAAGGTCAGGAAGGCGCCGACCATGATGCCGGGCAGCGTCAGCGGCAGGATCACATGCCAGAAGGTCTGGAAGCCGTTCGCCCCGAGATCGGCGGCCGCGCGGCGGTAGTTGGGCGAGAGCTGCACCAGATTGGCATAGATCGTCAGCGTCAGCAGCATGACGAAGAAATGCACGAAACCGATCACCGTGCCCACGCGGTTTGCCGAAAGCTCGAGCGGTTCGGCAATGAGACCGGTCCACATCAGCGCCTGGTTGACCACGCCGCCGCCGGAAAGAACGAGCAGCCAGGAGTAGGAACGCACCACATAGGAGGTCCAGAACGGCAGGATCGCCATGATCAGTGCGAAACGCTGCCAGCGCCGCGGCACGCGCTCAGCAATGATCCAGGCCAGCGGATAGGCGAGCAGGATCGAGATGACGGTGACGATGGCCGTCACCTCCAGCGAGTTGAACAAGGCTTTCAGGAGATGCGGCTTGCCGAAGAATGCGGCGTAGTTGTCGAGCGTCCAGCTCGCCACGATCTCGCGCCCCTCGCGCTTCCAGAAGCTGATCGCGGCCATGTAGAGAAAGGGAACGAGGAAGAAGGCGACGGTAAAGAACAGCGCCGGCAGCGCAAATCCCCAGGCCTTGCGGCGTTCCGCCCGTTCAAGCGGGGTGGTCGTCATGGGCATGACACTCCGTTTGCGCTGAAAGCTGGTGTTTCAAGACAACGGCCGCCGAAAGGGTGGCCGGGTTACGGCAGATGATCGCATAGGCTGGTCGGCCCCTCCCCCGGCCTCTCAGGCCGGGACCATGGATCCTCGGGTCGAGCCCGAGGATGACGGAGTGTCGAGGGAAGGCCGCGACAGAACGCCTTGGCAGAACGCGCCGACAGAAGGGGGCCTGGCGGACCGAGACACCTGTACAGGCGCGTCATCCTCGGGCTTGCCCCGAGGATCACGCCCAAGGCAGCTTACTGTTGCAGCATTTCCGTCCAGACATCCTGCATGGCGGCATCGAGATCCGCATCGACGACCGGATAGAGCTGGGTGTTCTTCAGGTATTCCGGCTGCTTGTCCCAGCGAAGAGCCGTCTTCTGCTGGTCGGTCAGCTTCTCGCCCGCCTTGGAATTGGCTGGCATACCCCAGTAGCAGGACGAGGTCGCGAGCTTGGACTGGCCTTCGGGGCTGAGGATATACTGGACGAACTTGACCGCCAGGTCCTGCTTGGTCGAGTCCTTGAAGACGCCGATCGACTGTGCCCAGCGGAGCGCACCCTGCTTCGGCACGGTCCAGTCGAGGTTCGGCTTTTCCGTGGTGAGGCCGGCGGTCACCCATTCGCCGCCGCCGAGAATGATGTCGACTTCGCCGCTGACCAGCGCGGTCTGCGAGGCGACGACGTCGCTCACCTGACGGGCGACCTTCTTCATCTCGAACAGCTTTTCCTTGATCGCCGGCAGGTCGTCGGCGGTAAGGTCGGCGGTTTTCTTGCCGATGCCGAGGCCCGTGAGGCCGATCATCGGCAGGTAATAATCGTAAAGCGCGATGCGGCCCTTGTACTTGTCGGACCAGAAGATCGACAGGTCTTCCATGTCCTTCGGATCGACCTTGGTCTTGTCGTAGGAAATCGTGTTGTAGCCGAACTTCTCGGTAACGGCGTAGATCTTGCCGTCCTTGGTGTTGTTCGCTTCCATGCGGACTTCGGGGAAGATGTCGGCGGTGGGCAGCTTGTCGGCCGGGATCTCGGCAAGTAGGTCCATCTCGACCGCGCGCGGCACGTCGACACCGTCGATCACGAAGACGTCCCAGTCGCCGGGACGCGACTGCTCGACGATCGAGAGGCCGGCGCCGGTGCCCTCATATTCCTTGAGGTTGACCTTGACGTTGTTGGCCTTCTCGAAGGGTTCGATCAGCGCCGGGTCGGTGTGGTCGCACCAGACGAGTGCATTGAGTTCTTCCTGCGCGGAAGCGCTGGCGGAGAAGGCGCAAACGGCAACGGTTGCGAGAAGCATGCGGCGGCCGTATCCGCCCAGAACGGTCTTTTCCATATTTGTTTCCCTCTTGTCGAAGACCCCCGTCGAGTCCTCGCGTTGATCAAAATGGCACTCGTATCGGCGCCTTGAGAAAAAGATTGAATGAATTCATTTTTTAAGTCAATCTCAATTTTGAGGAGATTCAACGGAGCTTGCCATGACCGGATTGCGCGCCCGACAGAAGGCCGACAGGAACCGCCGGATCCTGGAAGCCGCGACCACCCTGTTCCGCGAACAGGGCTATGACGCCGCCCGCATCGAGGACATCGCCGAGATGGCGGAAGTCTCGGTCGGGACGCTGTACAACTATTATCAGAACAAGGGCGACGTGCTCGTCGCCACCGTCTCCATGGAAGTGACCGAAGTACTGGAAGCGGGCGAGAGCATCGTCGCCAATCCGCCGCTTAACGTCGAGGAAGCACTACGCGCACTGATCGAACAGTACTATGATCACTCGCTGGTCTATCTCAGCAAGGAGATGTGGCGTACCGCGATGGCGTCATCGATCCAGCAGCCGGAAACGCCACTGTCGAAGCGTTATACGGAACTCGACCAGCGCCTGTGCGCCCAGGTCGTGCAGCTTGTCATGACCTTGCAGCGCCGCGGCGTGGTGATCGCCGGCGTCGATGCACGCGCCATCGGCGAAGTTTTCTTCAACAACCTCAACATGATGTTCATCGAGTTCTGCAAGGTCGACGCCATGCCGCTCGAGGAGCTGAAGGCCCGCGTAGCAGAGCAGCATCGCCCCCTGGCGGCGCTGATCAGCAGCGTGAAGGCCGTCTGAACACACCCGGAAACGAGACAGAAATGACCGACACCAGAACCGCCGTCCTCGCGGCCGCCGACGCCCTCGTCGCCGCCTTCGGACGCCACGACACCAAAGCCTATTTCGACGCCTTCTCGCCGGAAGCGACCTTCATCTTCTACAACCTCGACCGTACCCTCGCGAGCCGGGCCGAATACGAGGCGGAATGGGCACTCTGGGAAACGCGTGACGGCTTTGCAGTCCGCGCCTGCCGCTCGACCGGCCGCAACGTCCAGATCGTCGGCGATGTCGCGATCTTCACCCATGCGGTCGAAACCGATCTGTCGATTGGCGGCGAGGCAATGACCAACCGCGAGCGCGAGACAATCGTCTTCGCCCGCCAGGCCGACGATCGCTGGCTCGCCGTGCACGAGCATCTTTCCGCCGCAGCCTGAGCCTCGCGACGGGACATGACGTGCTTTCAATCCGGCTCAAAAAGCCTTGGCGGCATCCGCCAGCGGATTAAGCTTGCCATTGCCGATGCTGTAGGGCGTCAGCTTGCGTTCGACATTGCCTGTCGGGGCCAGCCGGAAGAGGCCCGTCACGCCGGTAAACCCGGCCTTCCGGGTCAGGAGTTCCGGCGTGAGCCCCGTCGCACCCTTGCTGCGCACGATGCCGGCCGCCAGCGCGACGATGTCGTAGCCATAGGCGGCGGAAAGCGACAGCGGGCGGCCGAAGCGGCGATTGTAGCGCTCCGCGATCAGCGCACGGTTCTCCCGATCGACTGAAACGATCAGAACGCCGGCGGCAGCCGGGCTCGTATAGGTCGCCTCGGGCCAGCCGCTCGCACCGACGAAGGCCATCGGCCTGCCTCCGGCGGACGCCTTGATGGCGGACAGCAGCGGAAGGACCGCAACCGTGTTGCCGAGGATCAGCGATGTGTCGGAGGATTGCACCAGCCCTTGCGCCTTGGCGACGGTGTCGCTGACACCGCTGCCGGAGCCGTTGTAGCGCACCACACCCGTCACCGTTCCACCGACGCTACGCACGGCGGACGACACCGCCGTGTCGAAGCTGGTCGGATAGTCCTGCTGGACGAACACCGCAAACTTCTTCTGACCGCTGACGGCGGCGATCTTGATACCCTCGACGACACTGTCGAGTTCCTCGGTGACGAAGTTGTAGGCCTTGCCACCGGATACCGGCGCCTTGCGGCCCACGTTGACAAGCATCGGACGCTGATCCGCCGGGATGGCGGCCATCGCGGTCGTCACATCCTGCGGCGCATAACTGACCAGCAGGATCGAGCCTCGGGCCTTGGCCGCCTGGATCTCCTTCGTCGCGGCCGCGGATCCACCGGAAATGTCCGAAACTTTCACCCGAACCAGATCGCCGCCGAGCTCCGCTACGCCGAGGGCAGCACCGTCGCGCACGTCGCGCGCCTCGCCCTCGTAGTAACCTTGTCCGCCCTTCGGCAGCAGCAGGGTGATTTCGGCGCCCTTTTCGCCAAAGCTTTCCTCGATGGCGGTCGACGGCGGCGCCTTCACGTCATTCTTGCTGACGCCTTCGCTAAGCCCATCGACACCCGACTGGCATGCAGCGAGCAGCACGGCGATGCCCGCCAGAGAAAGACCACGGGTGACCCGCGCGGCGGCATTGTCCGCCCGCTTCGAAATTGCGTTTATCAACTGCATGCGATCGCCCCCAATTCTCTGCAACGCATTGGCAATGGCAAAGCCACGCCTCCCTCCGCAAGTAGCCCGACCCACCGCCGACCACCTGCACAATTCCTTCCGCACGGCGCCGCGACCAAACAGGAAGACCGTCGCCCGAGCGTAATGTGACCGCCACGCGCCACGGCATCCTCGATTGTTAGAGGATTAAAAATTTCTTTCAACACCTTTTCCAAATTTAAGAATTACATTTATTCATGATTATCTACGTATAAATACGCTATATTTATGGCATTCGCGTACCGTTCCTCCAATCAATGGAGAACGTGAGCGCCATGAGAAAAACAATAAAAAAGGCAGTTCTTGGTTTAGCCTCGGCAACAGCGGTATTTTTCGGAACAACCGCTGCAAATGCATCAGGTTTTGAAAATTACATTGGATTTGAACTAAATAATACTAATAACGCACCCTACATCATCCTGTCCAATATCGTGACACCGTCGTTCCGCTCGGTAGCCGCTGTACTCGCCGCACTGTTGCCGGCGGGGCCGGTTCCTGTGGTGACGGGGCCCGATGCCAGCATCCAGACCGGCTCGATCTCGGACCGCCCGATCGCAGCCATTCCCGCGACGCGGCCCGTCGAGACCGCGGCCATCGCGCCGGCAGGGAAGCCTTCGATCACTGCATCCAGACCCTCCGGCGCCGTCTTCGACACGGTTGCCTTCCCGATGAAGCGCCTTGGCGCCCTCAAGAAGTTCGCCCCCTCGCTCGACGAGATGGCCGGCGGCGGAGCCTTCGATTGCAAGGGCAGCGCCTGCAATGCCGCCGCGAATGCGATCAAGGCCTCCTTCTCCCGAACCGCCCAGTCGTCCATCCGTGATCGGCTGAACGCCATCAACGCCACCGTCAACCGGTCGATCCAGTACCGCCGCGACAAGGATCTCTACAGGACCGCCGATCGCTGGGCCAAGCCGAGCGAGACGATCGCCCGTCAGGCTGGCGACTGCGAAGACTTCGCCATCCTGAAGATGGCGGCACTTCACGCCGCCGGCACCAGCCTGGACGATATGGCACTCGTCATCCTCTACGACCAGCGCCGCGAGTTCTACCACGCAGTCCTCTCGGTCTCCGTCGGCGACACCTACTACATCCTCGACAACATGCGGGACGACGTCCTGGCCGACGCCAAGCTTCCCGACTATCTGCCCCTCTACTCGATCGTCGAGGGCCGCGGCTTCTTCCACGGCCAGCGCGTCGCAAGCCGCAAGCTGGTTGCAGGCGCAGCCACACCGATCGACAAGATCGCGCCGGGCGAAGGTCCCCTTCTCTGAGGCATGCGTGAACTGGCCGGAATTGTCCCTCCGGCCAGGCACCACAGTGTCCGAGCGGATAGCGGTTCGCATGTCATGCGGGCCGTTTTTCGTTATCTGAGGCATTCACGTGAGCTGATTGCAGCGCGGATCAGAAGCCTGAGACGTAGCCGATCAGCATCGACTTCTCATGGCTCGGCGCCGGTGCGATGTTGATCTTGCCGCGCATGGACTGCAGGTTCAGGCTGACCGTGAAGCTCGTCTTGATGATGGTGCCCTGGTTTCGCTCGAACGTGTCCAGCGCCTCGTCGACATGGGTATCGATCAGGAATTTCAGGCCGCGCGCCAGCTGCTGCACTTCACCGAGCGAGAAGCGGTTGCGCAGCATCGACAGGAACGGTTCATTGAACAGCAGGATCTTGCGCTCGCGCGTCATCACGATGGTTGGAGCCGGCGATGCCTGGACGATCGCATTGAGGTTGTTGAGCGAGGTCTTCTCCTCGAGCTGCGTCAGCCGGCGCAGCGCCCACTTGAAGCTGATGACGCGCAGAAGTGAGGCAAGGTTCGCCGATTCCGGAACCTGAGTGGCGGCGCGCTGCACGATGTCGGCGGTCGTCATCCCGGACTCGGTCGAGATGCGGCGAAGCCCTTCCCAATAAATGCGCTCGAGGCGGATGCCACGCCGTTCCCCCGCCCGCGCGGCGACAGCACGAAAATGCGGTTCGATGTCAGACGCATCGATCGTCGGCAGACGATCATTGAGCTCGATGGCCTGCGAGGCCGGCGGCATCTCGAGTGTCGGAACAGCTTCGTCCGTGGCCATCTCAGCGCTCCGTCAGCGCTTCGGCGCGCGCCCTGTTGATCGGCTTGAGAAGATAGCTGAGGATGGTCTTGCGACCCGTCATGATCTCGACGGAGGCGACCATGCCGGGCATGATCGGATAGGACTTGCCGTTGCGCACCAGGTCGGAACGGTCGGTCTTCACCTGGACGAGATAGTAGGTCTCGCCCTTTTCCTTCTCGACCAGACTGTCGGCAGAAATATTGGCGACCTCCCCCTCGAGGCCACCGAAGATCGAGAAGTCATAGGCCGTGACCTTGACCACCGCCTTCTGGCCACGCCGGACGAAAGCAACGTCGCGCGGCGAGATCCGGGCCTCGATGAGCAGCGTATCCGCCGTCGGAACGACGCCGGCAATCACGCTGCCCGGATCGACGTAGGCACCGATGGTGTTGATGTCGAGCGTGTTGACGATGCCGTCGACGGGCGAGCGGATGTCGGTGCGCTTGACCCGGTCGGTCGCGCCGCGGATGGTCTCCTCGACGACCGAAAGCTCGGCGAGCGTCTGTGCCTTTTCGGCAAGCGCCTGCTGCTGGAGTTCGATCGAAGCGTCCTTGGTCAAAAGCTTCGCCTCTTCGACGGCGGCCTTGAGCCGTTCGACGCTCTCCTCATAGACCTTCAACTGGCCCTGCTGGTCGGCGAGCTCGCGCTGGATGCTGAGCAGTTCGGTTTCGGCGACGAGCTTCTTCTTGGCCAGCGGCTCCACGAGGTCGCGCTGCCTTTCGGCGCCTGCAATGTTTTCCTGGAGACGGGCAATATTGGCATGCGCCTCACTGAGCTCGTTGAGCTTCTGCTTGGTGCGCTCCTCCAGCACGCTGCTCTTCGTGTAATAGCTCGCCCGGTTGGCATCCAGCAGCTTCTGTTCGTTGTCGCAGACGGCCTTTGCAACAGAAAGGACATCGGCCGGACAGACGAAAGGCGACGTGTAATCGCCGGCCTCTTCCAGAGTGAGCCGCGCCACCTTGGCGCCGAGGGCCCGCGCCTTCGCGACCGACTCGCCCAGCGTCGATTCCGTGGTGATGTTCTGCAGCTGTACCAGCAGCTGCCCCTTGTGAACCACCTGCCCCAGGCTGACGGCTATGTCTTGAACGATACCCGCTTCCGAAGTCTGGACGATCTGCGTCTTGGAGACGGGGATGACCTTGCCTTCGCCGCGCGCAATCTCATCAATCTCGGCGATTGCCGCCCAGAGGATGAAACAGAAGATGCAGGCTGCGGAAAGCCCGAGGATCGCCCGCGCGAAAATCGGCGGATGGTCGATGTTGGGGGGGGCGACGAAGGCGCTCATGCCGGCTCCGTCTTTGCACGCTGCATGGCCTCGATCACCGCCTTCTTGGGCCCATCGGCAACAATGCGACCCTTGTCGATCACGATCAGGCGGTCGACGAGTTCGAGCATACTGTGACGATGGGTGGCGATCAGCAGGGTGGTCTCGGGACCGAACGCATTGTTGAGCCGATTGATCAGATGGCGCTCGCTGGCCATGTCCATGGCGCCGGAGGGTTCGTCGAGGAATACGATTTTCGGACGGACGAGCAGTAGGCGGGCGATCGTGAGTGCCTGCTTCTGTCCGTTGGACAGGTTGCTGCCGCGTTCACCGACCGGCATGTCGAAACCACGCGGATGGTTTGCGACGAAGAGATCGACGCCCGTCATCTTGGCAACTTCAAGCAACTCGTCGTCGGTCGCGTCGGCCCGCCCGATCAGAAGGTTCTCCTTGACCGTGCCCGAGAACAGTTCGGATGACTGTCCGGCGATCGCCACCGCCGCCCGGACTTCCGCCATGTGGTACTGCCGGATATCGACGCCATCGATCAGAACGCGACCGGAGGTCGGGAGGTAGAGCCCGTCCAGCAACCGGCCGATCGTGGTCTTGCCCGAGCCGATACGGCCGATGATGCCGATCTTCTCGCCCGGTTTCACCGAAAAGGACAAACCGTTGATAACCGGGAAATCGGAGCCCGGATACTGGAAGCTGACATTCTCGAAGCTGAAGGCGCCGGTATGGATCTGGCGATTGACGAAACCGGCCGTCGAGGGCCGGTCGTCCGGTTGCTCCATGATCTTGTCGAGGATGCGCAGCGACATGGTCGCCTGGCGGAAGCGGGCAAGCGTCATCGCGACCTGGCCGAGAGGGGCACCGGCCCGGCCGGACAGCATGACAGCCGCGATGATCGCACCCATGGCGATATTGCCGGCAGCAAATTCGTAGGCACCGGCCACCACGATCAGCGTTCCCGCCGCCTGCTGGATGAAGGTCGTCCAGTTTACCGCGTTCGACGAGATGTGCTTGATGTGCTCGCTGGTGCGGCTCGAATTCTTGGTCAGCTCCTGCCAGCGGCGCAGCATGCCGGCTTCCGCGCCGAGGCTCTTCACCGTCTCGATGGTGGAGATCGTCTCGACCAGCAGCGATTGGCGCCGCGAAGCCTCGTTCGCCGCCGTCGCCATGCTCTTGCCGATCTGTGCTTGGGCGATGAGGCCGACACAGACTGTCAGGATGAAGGACACTGCCGGAATGACCACCAGCCAGCCGGCGATCAGATAGATGACGAACAGGAAGACGAACACGAAAGCGCTGTCGATCGCCACGCCGATGGTGTTCGAGGTGAAGAACTCGCGGACGAACTCGTATTGGGTGATGCGGTTCGCGTACTCGCCGGTCGACATCGGCCGGGAGGCGAGCGTGGAGTTCAGGACCTTGTCAAAGATCAGCTGCGACAGGCGCAGGTCCGCCTTGCGACCGGCATAGTCGATCAGCGTCGCGCGCGCCGTCTTGAGCAGAAAGTCGAAGGTGTAGGCAAGCAGCACGCCGAACGCCAAGACCCAGAGCGTCGGGATGGCCTTGTTCGGCAGCACCCGGTCATAGACGTTCATGGTGAAAAGCGGTGTCGCCAGCGCAATCACGTTGATGAACAGCGCCGCCACGATGACCCGCACATAGGTCCGCCAATAGGGAACGAGCGTCGTCGCCAGCCAGTGCCGCTTCTCGATCTCTACGGCTGTTCCGACGAGTGCCTCTTCCGAGGCATTCATGTAGAACATCGAAAAGCTGAAGGCCGCTTTCGGCTGAAGCCGCGCGAATTGCTCCGGGGTGAGCCGGATCGGCGCCCCGTCCTTCGCTACGACGTCGAGAAGAGAGGTGCCGTTCTCATCGCGCTCAAGGACCGCAAGGATCCGCCCCTCCGGAAACACCACGATCGCAGGACATTCGAAATTGCCAGTCCGGCAATCGCGCTCGGAAATCTTCTGCGTCTGCAGACCAATGCGTTCAGCCAGTCGCTCGACGTCGTCGACATCAAGCGACTCGGTCACCTCATCGGGCAAGCCCGAGAAGAGCACAGTGTCCGAGGTCGGTCGGCCATAGTACGCCGCTACTGATTTGAAGGCAGCCTTGAAGCTCCGCAGCGGTATCGCGGCAGGGCTTTCCGAAACTATGTCCAACATCGCTATGCGACCGGTAGGTTACTGAGACCTGATTGGCGCAAGAAGATCGAACGGAACGCCGGCACTCTGGCGGGAATCGACCTCGACATACTTCGGCTGTGCCGCAGTCGCCGGGACGGAGAATTCCTGCCTTGCGTAACCTTCACCCTGTTCGATCGGCTTCAGGTTCATCGTCTTCACGAGATTGCCGGAAGCGGCCAGGATTTTGTATTCGGCAAAGAGCGCCGCAAAGCGGGCGGTCTGGGCCAGAACGCTGGTATTGAAGCGCGTGTTCTGCGCGTCGAGAACATCGAGAAGCGACCGTTGACCAACCTTGAACTGCTCGCGATAGGACGAAACGAGCTGGGCGTTGGTCGACGACTGCTGGCCGAGCGTGCCGGCGAGTTCCGAACGGTTCTTGCGTTCGTTCCAGGCCGAGCGCACAGCCTCTTCGACTTCGCGATGGGTCTGGGCAAGGTTGTAGCGCTGCTCGCTCGCACGGCGGATCTGTTCCTGCTCCCGGGCAGTGTCGATGCCGCCGCGGAAGAGGTTCCAGCGAGCGACCACACGAGCCTGAACGTCGTTGGTGTTGCCGTAGTCACCGTTGATGTCGTTGCCGGTCGAGGCGCTGACCTCGAAGTTCACCTTCGGCAGATAGTTCGCGCGGGAACCCTTGACGTCGGCATCAGCCGCATCGATGTCGGCATTGGCGGAGAAGATGCGCGGGCTGTTCTTGGCGGCGATGACGATCGCATCGTCCAGCGTGCGCGGCAACGCCTTGGCAACCGAGCCCGGAACCTGCGGATTGGCGATCGGCTCGCCGACCACGGCGAGATAGCGGATCTTGGTCTGCTCCAACTCCTGGTTCGCTTCGACCAGACGCGCCTTCGCAGCTTCCAGACGTTCGCGGCCCTGCAGGCTGTCCGCGTCGGTCAGGGCACCGCCCTTGATGCCTTCGTTGATGTCGGACAGCATCTGCTGGTGGAAATTGCGGTTCTGCGCGGCAGCCGCGACGATCTCCGTCTGCAGGATGTACTCGAGATAGCTCTGCACCACTTCGAGGGCGAGCGATTCCGAACGCTCTACGACACGGAACGAAGCACCGTCGACGCGCGATGCCTGCTTTTCCACTTCGGAGCGGCGCGCCCCACCATCGAACAGCGTCTGCGTGATCGTCAGGCTGACGTCGGACGGCTTCAGATCGTCGTGATCGGAGGTCAGTCCGCCCGAGGAGGGACTGGCAAGCCTCCGGCGGCCGACGCCGGCCTCGAGATCGACAGACGGGAGATAGAGACCGCGCGCCTGGCGCAGCTCGAACTCGACCGCCTCGCGATTTTTCGCGGCCTGAAGAATTTGCGGATTGGTCTTCAGCGTCTTGTCGATCGCCTGCTTGAGCGTCGTGGCGCTGGAGTAATTTCCACCCAACAAGCTCAGGGCGACGGCTGCAGACAATGCAACGTATACTCGGCTCTTCTTGTTCACCAGATTATCCCCATTTTTCCAGCACGCAGCACGAGCATAGAATTATTTCGGCCAGTCGCTAAATTCGCAAAAGCTCAACCGAAAGCTTCACACCCCTGTGCGCCTTCGCCAAGCTCCACTTTCGATCTAAGGACCCACCCCAATTGCTTATGCAACACGACCAGATTAAGCCGTTATCATTTCATTAAGCAAGCAGGATGTCCTTGTCCAGTTCTTTGTCCCCCGTTTGAAGGCCAATTCCTGAACAAGGTTAAATTCCAGAGTGGTTATAGATCAGCACCCGGAATAATCATTCGACCATTTTTGGGTCCGTACAACTTTGACCAGTCCAATTTTCGGGGAGTTGTATTCGAGTGACACTCACCCGGTCTTGGCCGGGAAAGGCGAAGCCATGACCGACAACCACAAGCTGAAAAGCATTGATGCACAGTCCGTAGCGGCGACCTGGCGCCCGTCTGCCCTCCCGCCGCGAGCACGATCCCAACCATCTGTTTCCAAACGAAAGACCCGGCGACATGGTCGCCGGGCCTTTGTGCTTTCAGTCCGGTGAAACCGAGATCACTCAGGACGTGTGCGTGACGTTCGTCTGGTGGTGCTCGTCGTCGAACAGCACCTTGACCACCGAGGTGTAGTTCTGGAGGACCGCGACGTCGTGCCATTCGTTATTGGCACCGACGCTGACCACGGTGTCGGAACCGACGACGGTCGTCTTGACGGCTGCCAGCGCATCCGCCTCGCTCGCCTGCTCGCCCAGCAGGCTGTCGAGCAGCGAGGTGATGTCGAGCGTATCGCCCTCGTCAGCGCTGTAGTCCGTGATCACGTCGGCAACCGCGATGCCGTGGAGGGCATCGGTGTCGAGCACGAAGGTGTCGGCCCCTGCCCCGCCGGTCATGATCGTCTGACCGAGCGCACTGGCGAGGATGTCGTCGCCGTCGGTGCCGATCAGCGTGGTGACATCGGTCGCACCGTCGTTCGAGATCGTGTCGAAACCGACCTCGACATAGGTGCCGGTCGTGCCGTCCTCGAAGGTGAAGGTGCCTTCGGAGAACACGGTCTGGCCGTCCTCGCTGCCGCCGACGGTGGTCGCGCCGAGCGAGATGCTCGAAACGCCGTGGTCGGTGAGGCTCGACAGCTCGCCGGCATCGCTGATGCCGTCATTGTCGCTGTCGATCCAGATCGACAGGCTCGAGAAGGCCGTATCATCCGCATCGATCTTGCCGTCGCCATTGCTGTCGAGCGTGGCCAGAGCCGCAATCCCGCTTGCATGGCTTCCGCCGTTGAAGCTCGGCGTGAAGATCTCCGAACCGTTGTCGATCACGCCGTCGCCATCCACGTCATAGGCGAGGATGCCATCGTCGCTGGTCCAGGCGATCTGATCCTTGTCCCCGTCGGCGTCGATGTCGAAGGCGACACCGTTGTCGACCGACGAGAAGGTGAAGCCGTTCTGGTCGAGGTCGAGGACAATCGGGTCGGTGGCGCTGTTGTAGGCGCGGAAATCCGCCGCGGTCAACGCAGCAACCTGCGCAGCAGTTAGTCCATTCAAGGTCGCAACAAGCGAGCGGCTACCAAGCCCACCACTGTTCCAGTTCGTATCGAACCACACCTGAGCGGCACCGGCCGTGCTGTTGTAGACGACCACATACGAACTCTGCGCATTGTTCGTCGCGGCAAGAATCTGCGCCTCATTTTGAGCAGAAGTTATGACGATCACACGATTGTCATAGCTTGAGCTAATCGCTGCAATAGTGCTCGCGGTATTGAAGTCGCTAGCCGCGAGCCCCGCTCCTGCAGCTGTACCATTCGTGTTAGCGAACGCCACTGCCCCAGATCCGTTGCCGTCCAGGAAGGCGATCTTGTCCTGACCTGCGACGAAATTGTTGACGACATCGCTGCCAGTGTTCGTCGCGAAACGAAGCTGATCCGCATCAGCATTGCTGACGGAAAGGTGGATGATATCATTCCCGGCACCGCCATTAATGATATCGTTGCCGGCACCACCAGTGATCGTGTCGACACCAGACGACCCAATGATTTTAAACCCTTCGGCCTGGTTCGACATATTGAGGATCCCTGCGCTGGTCAGGTTGACCTGTTCGACATAAACGATCTGACCGTCGCTTGTGCTGGTGAAGTCAGAGCTGACTCTCAACGTGTCGGTGCCGCTGCCGCCATCCATCACGATAGCGTTCGCATTGGCGTAGAGAGTGTCGTTGCCGCCGTTGCCATACAACTGGTCCAGCCCACCGTTGCCGTTCAGAGACTCCGCGGAATTGCTTCCGATCAGAATTTCGTCGGCCGAGGTACCGGTGAGCGACAGGGTATTTTGGTACTGCACGGTAACCGTTGCGCTATCGGGGGCGGAGCCGTCCGTCACGGTGTAGCTGAAACTCCCTCCATTATAGGTGGTATAGAAACCGTAGTAGGTGTCGGAGAACGTGGTCGAGGATCCCGAATGCAACGCGATATCTGACCCGGATGCCGTGACACTGGTGATCGCCAAGGAATCGCCGTCGGCATCGCCGTCGTTCGCGAGAAGAGCGGCATCGCTGACCGAGAAGTACGTGGTGTTGGTGATGATTTTGTCATTCGCCGCCTCTGGTGCCGCATTGTTCGCGATCACCGCCGCAGTCGCCGCGCTGGTCACGCTTTCATTGAAGCTCTGGCCGTCGGCATAGGTCGCCTGGACCGACATGACATGACCGGCATCCCCTGCACCAAGCGTATAGGTGGTACCTGTCGCGCCGGTATCCACGCCGTCACGCAACCAATGGTAAACGACGTTGGTCTTTGCACCGTCAGGATCTGCACCGAGCGTCACCTGGAGGATATCTCCAACCTTCGGAGCCGTCGCCGTCTGCGTGATGTCAGCAACCGTGATCGGGGCCGCACCGTCGTTGACGGGGCTGACGACAACATTGACCGTTGCGGTCGCCGGAGCCGAGCCATCCTCGTTGCCGTCTTCCAGGCTGACGCCGAACGAACCGGAGTTCGTTTCGGAGCCATTGTGCTGGAAGCTCACGAGACCAGACTGAAGCTGGGCACCCGTGAAGCTCGTCGCGGCAACGCCGTTGACCAGGACCGTGCCGTTGACCTGGGCGGAAACCGTGAAGGTTACGCCTGCTGCGACGTCGTCGACGTCGGTGAAGCCGAGGTCCGTTGACGTAACGATGACCATTGAGCCTTCATTGACGGCAAGACCCAGATCACCGGTGATCACCGGCGCGTCGTTGACCGCAGCGACCGGGATCGAAATGGGGTAGGTGATCGTCTCGAAATCGCCGTTCGACGTTTCGGTCGCGGTGGCCGTGACTGTCAGGTTGATCATGCCGCTCATGTTGAGCGGCGGCGTGATGGTGAGAGAGCCGCGGTTCCAGCCATTGAGATCGATGCTGGTCGAGCCCGCTGTTGCGGTGAAGCTATTCGTTCCATCCGAAACCACGGCGCCGACCGGGATACCGGAGAGCGACACGGCCAGTGTCTCGGATCCGTCATGGTCATCAAGCACGGGCGACACTGAAAAGAAGATTGGCATATCTTCCTTGCCGTCAAGGGAGAGGCCGTAGCCCATTCCGGGAACATCGGCCACCGCGGTCACGGTGACCGGCAGGCTGACTACCGTGGTCGCGGTATCGCCACCGACACCTTCGGTCGACGTTGCCGTAACCGTCAGCGCGAAATCGACGTCAGAGTTCAACGGCGGGGTGATCTTGAGCGTGGCCAGATCCCAGCCCGCCAGACTGACGCTCGATCCACCGAACCACCCAGTGAAGCTATGACCGTTGCCGTCCGTCAGCTTCGCCCCGACCGGAATGTCGGAGATCGTATAGCTCAGCGTTTCGGAACCGTCGGTGTCCGTGAGCGCACCGGCGAGCTGCAGGCTGATGGCCGTGTCTTCGTCGCCGCTTGCCGGCGTGACCGTCAGCGCCGGCGCATCCGCGACCCCGTGAACCGTGACATTGAGGGAGAGATCCCCCGAAATGCTGTCACCATTCGCCGTTTCCGTTGCGGTTCCTGTGACCCGAAGGGCGAAATCGGCGTCGGAGTTTACCGGCGGCGTGATTGCCAGAGCGGACAGCGTCCAACCGGCGATATTGACACTGGTATTGCCTGCCGTTGCGGTGAAGCTGTTGGTGCCGTCGGAAAGCACGGCCCCGACAGGAATGTCGGAAATCGTGAACGTCAGGGTTTCGGAACCATCGGTGTCATAGAGGTTGCCCCAGATATGCAGCGCGATCGACGTGTCCTCGTCGCCGTTCATGTGCTGGACCCCGAACGAGAACCCGTCCACGACCGGCGTTATGGAGATCGAGGCCGTGGCCGGCGTTGCGTCTTCCGCGCCGCCGTTGTCCACCGCAGCATACTGGAAGGAAGCGTCGCCGCTGTAGTTCTGTGTCGGGCGGAAGTAGACGGTCGATGCGTTGATCACCTGCCCGAGAGTGATCGGGATGGTCCGAGCCTGATCGGCATAAAGGATGCCGTTCACCGGAAGGGTCTTGATCACGTAACCGGCGACGGTTCCGTCGATGTCGGCGCCCGAAAGCGTGACGGCGATGGTGCTGTCTTCTTCGCCCGAACCCGTGGCCGGGTTGGTTGTCGGTTCATCGTTGACCGGCGTGACCGGGAACGAGACGGAACCGACATCGGTTTTGAAGTCGTTCGTGCCGTTGGTCTGGCCGTTGTCCTGAACCGTGTAGTTGAACGAGGCCGTGCCGGAGAAGTTCGCAGCCGGAGTGAACAGGATGTTCGTGCCGCTGATCACGGCGGTGCCGCCAACCACGTCGGAGATCGCCGTGATCGTCAGCGACTGCGTCGTTTCATTGTATGCACCCTTGCCGTCGCCGTTGAGCAGCGAGGCAAAGCTGATCGTCCGCACGCCGCTGTCCTCGGCAACCGGCGACAGGACGTCGTCGACAGCCGTCGGAGCGTCGTTCACCGGCGTGACGGTGATCGTCGCGGTCGCCGGCGTCGTATCGGCGAGGTTGCCGTCATCCTTCGCTGCATAGGTGAACGAGACGGTACCGTTGTAGTCCGCGCTCGGCTTGAAGTAGACGGTTCCGGAGACGGTTGCGTTCTGGGCAATCGCCTGGGTTCCGGCAGCATCGCTGTAGAGGATACCGTTCGACGGCAGGGTCTTAACCACGAAGCCGGTGACGGTGCCGTCGATGTCGCTGCCGCTCAACGGGACACTGATCAGCGAGTCTTCGGCGCCCGAAGCCGTTACGGCGTTCGTCGTCGGCGCATCGTTCACCGGCGTGACGTTGATCGTGATCGTCGAGGTGTCGGTGAGCGCACCGCCGGTGCCGTCGTTGCCACCGTCGTTGAACACGACGGTCGCAGTACGGGCAGCGTTGGTCGGGTTGTCCGAAGTGGAATTGAAGGCGATGGCTTCGAGCAGGGTCTCGACACGTGAAGACGTTGCGTTGCCATTCAGGCTGACAGTGATAGTGCCACTTCCATTGCCGGAAATCTGGCCGATCGTCGTCCAGGCCCAGCTCTGGGGACCAGTCTTGATCTGCACATTGTTGCCGTCCAGACGGATCCCGCTGTCGGTCACCAATACCAGGCTGTCGCCCGAGACTGCCGTTGAGCCGAGCGAGACGCTGACGCTGCCGCCGGAGAAGTCGCTCGGGTTGTCCGCATCGGTAACGCCAGCATTGCTCATCAGCTTGACCGCCGATGCCTGTTGCTCGGTGTAGGAAACCGACGCAGATACGGGCGTCAGAACCGGCGCTTCGTTGACGTTGTTGACCGTGACCTCGATGGTCTGGATATCCTCGCCGCCCTTGCCATCACTGACCTTGACGTCGATCACATAGATGTTGTTGCCGTTTGAACCGCCGATATCCGACGGGTTTTCGTAGTCAGGCGCGGCCTTGAAGGTCAGCGCGCCGGTCACCGGATCGATGTTGAACTTGTTGAAGTCCGTTCCACCGGTATTGACGATCGAATAGGTGAGCGCCCCGCCATCGACGTCCGTGGCCGACACGCTGCCGACCGCGGTCGTGTTCTCGTTGACCGAGAACGAGCGATAGTCGCTGCCGGCGAAGACCGGCGCATCGTTGACCGGAATGACATTGACGGTGATCGTCGAGGTATCACTGAGCGCACCGCCGCTGCCGTCATTGCCACCGTCGTTGAACACGACGGTCGCGGTGCGGGTGGCAGCAGTCGGATCTTCCGAGGTCGACTTGAAGGCCACGGCCTCGAGCAGGGTCTCGACGCGCGCCGCCGTAGCATTGGCGTTGAACGTGACGACGAGTGCGCTGGTGCCGAAAGCACCGCTCGTCACCTGGCCGATCGTGGTCCAGCCGAAGCCGTTCCAGACCTGGACATTGCTACCGGAGACCTGGACGCCGAGAGCATCGAGAACCAGCTGGTCACCGGCAACTGCCGTTGCGCCGAGCGAGATGCTGACGCTGCCGCCGACGAAGTCGGTCGGATTATCCGGATCGGTGATCGTAACGTTCGAGAACAACCGGGCTTCGTTGCCGTTTTCGGTGAAGGTGACCGAACGGGTATCCGGGCTCAGGGACGGGGCATCGTTGACCGCCGACACGGTGATGTTGACCGTATCCACGTCGGTCTTGACGCCGCCGAGGCCGGTATTGCCGTTGTCGCTCGTCGTGATCTTGAGCTGGTCCGCGCCGTTAAAGTTGGCAAGGCCCTGGTACTTGAGACCGTTGATGGCCGCATTGATGGCGGCAACCGTGCCGGTCACCGTGATCGTGTCGGTACCGTTGCCCGAAACCGTGAGACCGGCCGCTGTGACAAGGTTGAGCTTGCCGTGATCGACTTCCAGCGTGACGGTGAGGTTGCCGCCATTGGCGTCGACGTCACCGACGGTGAGGCCGTTGAGGGTCAGGATCTGATCCTCGGCAACCGTCTGGGCGGTCGGAACCGTGTTGACCGGAGCATCGTTGACCGCGTCGATCGCGATCTGCAGGCTGGATGCGGCCGTATCGCCGTCGCCGTCCACCAGAGTGTAGGCGAAGTTCTCGGTCGTGTTGGTCGTCACGTCGGCCGGGGCAGCATAAGTCCAGGCCCCGGTTGCGAAGTTGAAGGTCAGGTGTCCACCAAGCGTCGTCACGAGATCGAGTGCTGCTCCGACGAGCGTGCCCGTCGCGGCGCCCGACTTGGTGATGGTGGCCGCACCATCCCAGGCATAGGTCACGCCGTCGACGGTGATCGAGGCGATATGGCCGCCATCGGCACCGAAGCCGTCGTTGCTCAGCACATTGCCGCTGGCGCTGGTCGCCGCCGGCGGGGTCGCGGCCGTTGCGAGAAGCGCGGCATTGTTGCCGGTGGTGATGACGATCGGATCGCCGGTCTGGTGGGCGACGTCCTTCAGATCGTTGTCGTTGACGGCAACATCCGTGCCCACGCCGACGGCATAGGACTTGATGTGGTTGGCATCAAGGAAGTTCTCCCATGCCTGACGCTCGGCGGTGGTCAGATCATCGCTGTCGCTGACATCGCCGTCCGAGAAGAAGTATACGGAGGTGGTGCCGGCCGGCGGCGGATTGGAAGCTGCCTGGATGGCCCCAATCGGGTTGCCGTATTCCGTGCCGCCGTTCGGGCCGGGGAAGGAACCGCCGTTGATGAAGTCCAGCGCCTGCTGCTTGGTCATCCAGACCGACGTGTTGGCATTGTCGGCAAAGGTGACGATCAGAACCTGAGCTGCGTCCGAGGCATTGATCAGGTTGATCGCAGCCTGTTTCGCCACAGCGAGGCGCGAGGCGTTGCCAGGGGCGCTGCCGTTGGCATCGTCACCCATGCTGCCCGACACGTCGAAGGCAAAAATCAGATTGTTAGAAACGGTCGGCGAGGCCTCCGTCACCTTCGCGGTTTCCGCACGTGCAACCGGCGTGTCGTCGTCCATGTTGACGGTCAGCGTGCCGGTGGCGACGTCGTTGTCGCCGTCCGTGACGCGGTACTGGAACGAAACCTCGAGGTTGTCTTCCGTACCGGAGGTGTTGTGCTTCACCGCAGCAAGCTGGGTGAGCTCGTATGCGCCCGTGGCAGTGTCGGTGATTACCGCCTTGAAGACGGCGACATAGCTTCCGCCCTGCAACTGGGTGATGGTCATCGTCTTGCCGTCGGCGGAAAGGTCGAACCAGAAGCCGGACGGCAGGCTGAGGCCGTTCGGAGCCCAGAAAACCGAGGCTGTGCCGTCGGCACCGCCGCTGTGCGACAGCGTGCCGGAGAGCACGGCGGATTCAACGTCGTCGCCGGTACCGCCTGCGATGCCGTTCAGCAGCGCATCATCATCGAGCTGGATGACCGGATTGGCGCCGACAGTCGGGGTGTCGTCATCGACATTGATGCTCAGCGTTCCCGTGGCGACGTCGTTGTCGCCGTCCTTGACGAGGTAAGAAACGGTGAACTGGACATTGTCCTCGGTGCCGGGGATCGTGCCCTGCGGATGGTCGATCGGAGCGACCTGGGAAACGGAATACGCACCGGTTGCCGTGTTCGTGATCGTCACGGTGACGACCGGGACATAGCTGCCGCCCTGGAGCTGGGTGATAGTCATGACCTTGCCGTCAGCCGATACCGAGTACCAGAAGCCGCTGGGCAGCGTCAGACCGTTGGAAGCCCACAACACGGACGAAGTGCCGTCGGCGCCGCCGTTGTGCGCCAAAGTGCCGGTAAGTGCCGCGCCGTCGATGTCATCGCCGTTACCGCCGGCATTACCGCCGAAACGAACGTCCTCGTCCAGTTGAACAAGCGTGTTGGCGCTGACGCTCGGACCGTCGTCTTCGAAGATGACCTTGTCGCCGATCGAGACCGACTTTTCGACGACGTCGCCGTCGTAGTCTGTCGCTGTGAAGACGGCCGAGATCTTGTTGGCGAGGTTGATCGCCTCGTCGGTGGAGCCGGTGTTACCCTGCTTCAGCGACAGATACTGCGCGATGCTGACCTGGCCATTCGGCTCGATTGCGATCGCGAAGGCGGCTACGCCGCTCGGAATGCGACCGACGACGATGCCGTTTTCGAGGGTGAGCGTGATCGCCTGACCATCGGTGGTGAACAGGCCGGAAGCGGCGTTGTCGATCCGCAGCGCCAGGCTCGTCGTGACGCTGTCGTCCGTTCCGCCGCTCAGGGTGGTGTCGACGACGTCGCGCGTTGCATAGACCGGACCGCTAAGGTCGGTGTCCGTACCCTTGGAAGAAACGGCCGTGAACAGGTTGGCCACGGCCGGAGCCGTCGTGTCATTGTTCTGGATGCCGGCCGTCTCGTCGATCGTGACGCTGCCGACGGCGCTGATGGTGGTGACCGGCATGTCGTCGCGGATGGTGACGGTGAACTTGCCGGCAAGGTTGACCGTGTCGCCGTCGCCGTCGGTGGCGTTGATGACAGAGCCGAAGTCGATGCCAGCAATCGAGCCGGTTGCTGTCTTCAGCGCGGTGTTTTCACCGTTGCCCGAGACGTGATCGACCTGATCGTACTGACGGAATGTGTACTCGCCGGTCTGCGGGTTGAGCGTGAGCGACATTACCGGCCGGTAGCCCGTGCCGGGAAGGTCGACATAGCCGAGGATCGCGCCGTTGACGATTTCGAAGACCACTGCGCCGCCCTGAGACGTCAGGCCGAGACCGTTGAGAACCGTC
The DNA here is from genome assembly GCF_012927355.1 of Rhizobium terricola. Taxonomy (GTDB): domain Bacteria; phylum Pseudomonadota; class Alphaproteobacteria; order Rhizobiales; family Rhizobiaceae; genus Allorhizobium; species Allorhizobium terricola. Next base: position 6,398 of record NZ_JABBGK010000006.1, on the reverse strand, counting down.
GTCGTATTGGCCGCGAAGGAGAAACCGCCGCCGCTTGCCGCGCCGTCGGCACCGAAGGCCACGACGGAAGCGATCGATCCGCTGACTGTCGCGGCCAGACCTTCGCCGACGAACGAATGCTGGGAAAGCGAGCCGTCGGCGCTGCCATCGCTCGGCGAGTTGCCCACAGAGAGCGTGTTCAGGATGTCGTCCTCGTCGGACGTTATGGAAACGGTGGTGCCGGTGAAGCGCGGACCGTCATCCTCGAAGACCACGCGGTCACCGATCGAAACGGACTTCACGACGGTATCGCCGTCGTAGTCGGTCGAGGTCAGAACCGCCGAGATCTTGCCCGAAAGGTCGATGCCTTCGTCGTTGGAAGCGGTGTCGCCATGCTTCAGCGACAGGTACTGCGCGACGCTGACCTGGCCGTTCGGCTCGATCGTCACGGCAAATGCCGCGACGCCGCTCGGAATGCGACCAACCACGATACCATTTTCAAGCGACAGGGTGATCGGCTGGCCATCCGTCGTGAAGAGGCCGGAAGCGGCATTGTCGATGCGCAGCGTCAGGCTGGTCGTGACGTTGTCGTCCGCGCCGCCGTTGACGGTGGTATCGATGACGTCGTCGCTCGCATAGATCGGACCCTGCAGATCGCCATCCGACCCCTTGTTCGAAACGTTGTTGAACAGCCGACGAACATCGTTGTCGGTGGTATCGTCGTTCTGACGCTGGATCGTTTCGTCGATCGTGACAGTATGGTCGAGGGTGATCGAGGTCTCCGGCATGTCGTCACGAATGGTGACCGTAAGCTTGCCGGCGAGGTTGAGAACGTCGCCGTCGCCGTCGGTGGCGTCGATGACTGCACCGAAATCGATACCCGCGATGGAACCAGAACCGCTCTTGAGCGCCGTGTTCTCGCCGTTGCCGGCGACATGGTCGAGCTGGTCATACTGATTGAAAGTGAATTCGCCGGTCTCGGGGTTCAGCGTCAGGGACAGCACGGTACGGTCGAGCACCGGCTGGTATCCGCCAAAAGCGTTGTTCACATAGCCGACGATCGCATCGCCTACGATTGTGAAAACGATTGCGCCACCCTTCGAGGTCAGGTTCAGGGCGTTGAGCGTCGCGACCGCGTTGGCCGTGAAGGAGAAACCGCCACCGGCCGCCTGATCGTCAGAGCCGAACGAGACGGTCGAGGCTACCGAGCCGGAAACCGTTGCCGCGCCATACCAGGTTGTCAGAGAACCGTCGGCAATGCCGTCATTGGGATGATTGCCCGAAGAAAGCAGAGTATTGATGTCATCTTCGTCAACCGTGACGGAAACGGCTTCGCCCGGGGCCGGGATATCGTCGACGACGTCGACAACGAAGCTTCCGGTCGCGGTGTCGCCATCACTGTCGGTCGCCGTGTAGTTCAACGTCAGCGACAGCGTGTTCTCGCCGCTGCCCGCGGCATGATCCAGCGGCTGCACCAGCGTGAAGGAATAAGAACCGCGATTGCTGGCATCGGAGAGCGTGGCGTAGAAGACAACGTTGGCGGAGCCCTCGCCGGTCGCGACGGTCGGAGCCGTGCCGCCGACATAGCCAACCAGCGTGCCGTCTTCCAGGATGGTGGTGTGGACTGCGCGGCCGAGCGAGCTCAGCGCATCGTCAGCAGCACCTGCAACGGTAACCGTCGCATTGGTGAAGGCGACCGAACGATCGCCGAGGCCGCCAGATCCGTTGTTGGCATCATCCGCGCCCCAGCGGATCGCAAGGCTGCCCGTGGCGACCGCGGACAGTTCATCGGCTGCCTCGTCATTGCCGCCATTGACGGCTTCGTCTTCAACAGTACCGCGCGTGCTTTCACCGACATACGGGCTGTCGTCATCAATGCCGACGCTGAAGGACGAGGTGAAGCTGTCACCGTCGCTGTCGGTCGCCGTGTAGCTGAACGGCAGGATGACGTTGTTCTCGCCACCGCCGACCGGATGGTCGATCACGTCGTTGAGATCGAAGCGGAACGAACCGCTGTCCTGGTCAGAAAGCGATACGGTGAACACCACGCGCTCACCAGCAGTCGCGGTGATAGCAGCTCCGTTTTCCGAAAGGCTATAGGTGATCGCGTCACCCTGCGACGTCAGGCCAAGAGCCACGAGCGAAGCGACAGCGGTCGCGCCGAACGTGACCGAACGGTCACCGTCGCCGACCGAGATGCCACCGTCGACGACGGTGTTCGAGTCATCGGAACCCCAGGAAATCCCGAGACGACCGTAGACGGTCGTGGCATCGCCATCCGTGTCGAGGCTGCCGTCAGTTACCGTGCTGTCGTCGCCGACACCTTCATTGCCATTTCCGGTAGCGAGGTCGCCACCTACGGCAGACAGATCGCTTTCGTCGACGATCGCATTGACCAACGGGCCGGCCGTGGCACTGTTGATCTGCAGGCTCCAGTTGAAGAGAGTTCCGATGTCGCCGCCTGCATCATCGTTGATGTGCAGAGTCCAAGTTCCCGACATGTCCTTGCCGTCCAGGAGCGAAAGCTGGTCGACATCGGGGCGCCAGGTTCCGGTGAACGGCGCAGAAGCCGAACCGAAGGACTGCGCCGCCTCATCATCGAACGTGATGACGCCATTCGGATCTGCGGAGCCGCCGGCGTTCGCGACCAGGCGAATCGTGGTCCCGTCCGGAGCGACCAGATAGATCTCAAGATCGCTCATGTAGGTGTGGGTCAGATTGATCGACACGTTGATGTCGGCAATCGTGCCCCCGGTGGGAACCTCGATGCTGGACTCGATCGAACCTGCGGTATCAACAGCCGGGATACGAAGATTGACAGCCCCCGATGAATAGGTTCCGCTGAAGTTGTAGAGAGCCACCTCGCCTTCGACCGGCACATCGTCGTTCACGTTGATGCTGAAGCTCGAAGAACCAGAATCTCCGTCGGAGTCGGTTGCCGTGAACTTGAATTCAAGGGCAAGGTCGTCCTCAGACGAGGCATCCGGATGATCGAGATTGCCAGCGAGCTCGAACTCATAGGAGCCATTGCCGGTGTCGGAAAGGGTTACCTTGAAAATCCAGCCTTCAGCCGGCGAATCCGCCAGAGCGCGCAAGGCCCCGCCGTCGAATTCACCATCACCACCATCCGAAGGAATCTTGATCTCGCCGTCCTTGTAGGCATAGAGCGTGGTGCCGTCGTCCGACAGAACGTAAGTCAGCCCGACACCGTCGGAGGTCAGGCCCTGCGCTTCGAGTTGTGCAACCGTGTCGGCAGTGAAGACGACGCTGCGGTCATTGGCAACATCGGTCTGGCCACCGTTCACGACGGCGTTACCGTTGTCCGCACCCCAGTCGATGTTGAGGCTACCACCGGTCGTCGTTCCGCTCTTCGGCTCGTCGGCAACGAGAAGCGCGACCTCGGAGCCTCCTTCGCCGTCGCCCTCGCCTTCGCCGCCGGTGACCAAGCCAAGATAGTCCTCGTCGACGGCACCGGTTTCAGCCTCGCCGAAGACGGGCGCATCATCGCCGATGTCGACGAAGGCGTCGCCGATGGCGGTGTCGCCGTCGTTGTCGGTGACGGTAAAGGTGAAGTGCAGGCGCAGCAGGTCTTCGACGCCGGTTTCGCCAAGATCGGGATGATCAAGCGAAGCGGACTGGACGAAGGTGAAGGCACCCGTGACGACGTCGTTGACGGTCAGGGTGAAGACGACGACCTCGCCGGCCATGCCGGTCAGGGTCAGGCCGTCGGCAGAAGCCGTCACGACGACCGGAACACCGCCATGCGTGAGCGAAGTCAGCGCGCCCGCGCCAGTGGCTTCGTCGCGGTTCAGCGTTTCGACATAGGCGATCGAGGTGATGACGCCATCGTCATTGCCGCCGTCGAAGCCGAACACGCCGTTGACGGTCTGGTTTTCGAAGTCGCCTTCGAAGCTCGCGTCTTCCGCAAGCAGGATCTCGGTCACACCGTTGATTACCGGCGTGTCATCGAAAGATTCTTCGATGTTCGAGGTCGCGCCAAATTCGAGTTCGGTATTGCCGAGCAGCGAGGCGAGCGGGCCGGGACCGAGGTCCGGGGCAGGGAGACCGTCATCGAATTCGGCGCCCGAGCTGCCGGGACCGGCGCCTGCGACCGAGTAGCTGCCGTCGGGGCCGGCCGCGACGTCGATACCGTCCTGTTCCAGGACAGCCAGGACCACCTGCTGGGGAACTTCGACGTCGTCGATCAGGAAGGTCGGGATGCGCAGGGCACCATTGACGATCGTGATTTCGGTACCGTCGGCCTGGACGAGGATCAGGTTGTTGCCGTCAACGCGGATTTCGTCGACCGACACATTCGCCGGCAGATGCGCGACGTTGTTCTGGTCCGGCACAACTTCCTTCGGAAGTTCGGCCACCGGAGCGTTCTCGGCGGGGAGCCGGTCGGACTTCGGCGGAGCGGCTTCGTTGGTCGCCTGGGCAACTTCGACACCGGCCACGGCCTGATCGCGTGCTTGACTTTCGTCCTGAATCTCCGGGCTCACGTCAAGCAGTGCATTTTCCGCATCGACCGAAGAAACGTTCAAATCATCAATAGACATATCGGCTCACCTTTTCACAGGAACATGGCCGAACTCAAATACCGGCGCCGGAGTGAATGCAACACTTCCTTAACCAACAGGCATATCGGGTTATGCCTACACCCAGAAAAGGCTAAAACGGGGTTAATTTCGGGCCGGTATTGTCGAAACAACGCATACTTAGCGACCCCAAGCATCGCGAGGTGACGCGAGAACAATACTGTCGGCAACTGTGATCAAGGGAGGCAGGGCGATCACAAGTGGCCCCCTCACCAGAAGGAACGGTGACAATTCTCCCGTTCCCTGCGATATCGGGCAGCGCAACGGGAGCGAGACGAATGACCAAACGAATGCTGTCGATCGGTGAATGCATGGTGGAACTCATGCAGGCCGAAGGCGACCTCCTGCGCAAGGGCTTCGCCGGAGACACGTTCAACACGGCCTATTACGCGCGCCTCTTCCTGCCCGCCGACTGGTCTGTCGACTATCTGACCGCCGTCGGCACCGACAAGATCTCGGACGAGATGCTCCGCTTTATGGAAGGCACCGGCGTCGGCACGGGCTCGATCCGCCGGATCGAAGGACGTTCGCCCGGCCTCTACATGATCCATCTCGACAACGGCGAGCGCAGCTTCTCCTACTGGCGCTCGGCCTCGGCCGCCAAGGCGCTCGCCGACGACGCCGATCACCTGCGCAAAACCCTTGGCCAATCGGACGTCATCGCCTTTTCCGGCATCACCCTCGCGATCCTCGCCGAGGACGCGGTGGAAAGGCTCCTCGGCGAACTGCACAGGGCAAGGAAGGACGGCAAGCTGATCGTCTTCGACCCCAACATCCGCCCGCGCCTCTGGTCGGACAGGGAACGAATGCTGCGGACGATCACCGCGGGCGGGAAAGCAGCAAGCCTCGTCATGCCGAGCTTCGATGACGAGGCGACGCATTTCGGCGATGCGGATGCTGCTGCCACGATCGCCCGCTACCAGAAGGCCGGCGCAGACGGCGTGATCGTCAAGGACGGAGAGCATGGCATCACGATCGGCCTGACAGGCGAACAACCACTGTTCGTCGCCGCCGCCAAGGTTGACAGGATCGTCGATACGACGAGTGCCGGCGACAGCTTCAACGGCTCCTTCCTCGCCCGCTATGTCCAGGACCGCGATGCGCGGGCCGCCGCAGAATTCGCCGCACGTGTCGCAGCAGCGGTCATCGGCCACCACGGCGCACTCGTTGCAAAAGACAAGCTCAGCATCGCCTGACCCCAGTCGACTAGAGCCTCGTTCTCGGGCCGGAGAAGACCCGAGACGCTTTCCGTGAAGACCGTACCGAAAATCCGCGGGGAGAGGTTGCGCTTGCAATCAATCGGCGTCAGATTGACCGAACTTCAAAAGAAGTCTGACAACATGACAACGCAGGAGGAACCTTCCGTCATGCCGTCTTTGCAAAACAAACGTGTCGTGGTGACGGCCGCGGGCCAGGGGATTGGCCGCGCGAGCGCGCTTGCCTTTGCGGCGGCCGGTGCGCGGGTGCTGGCAACCGACATCAACGAGGCGGCGCTCGGAGAGCTTGCGGGACAAGGCGGTGGCTCGATCGAGACCGCGCGGCTCGACGTGCTGGACGAGGCGATGGTCAAGGACGTGATCGGACGCTTCGGCGATGTCGACGTGCTGTTCAACTGCGCCGGCGTCGTGCATGGCGGCACAGTCCTGGACATGGCCGACAAGGACCTCGACTTCGCCTTCGACCTCAATGTCCGTGCCATGATCCGCACCATCCGCGCCGTGCTGCCCGGAATGATCGCCCGCGGCGACGGCTCGATCATCAACATGGCCTCGGTCGCCTCCTCGGTGAAGGGGGTGCCAAACCGCTGCGCCTATACCGTCA
>NZ_JABBGK010000005.1 GCF_012927355.1 Rhizobium terricola | reverse complement strand
TGGCGATGAGCACAATCGCCTTCACCGTCTGTTTCGCTGTCTGGACGATCTTCGCGATCATCGGCATCCAGATCCGCAAGGAGTTGAATCTCACAGAGACCCAGTTCGGTCTGCTGGTCGGCACGCCGATCCTCACCGGCTCACTGATCCGCGTGGTGCTCGGCATCTGGACCGACCGCTATGGCGGCCGGGTCGTCTTTACCGCCACGATGCTTGCCGCTGCCGTCGCGACCTTCTTCCTGACCTATGCCACGACCTATCCGCAAATGCTGGTTGCTGCGCTCGGCGTCGGTATTGCCGGTGGGTCGTTTGCCGTCGGTGTGGCCTATGTCTCCCGCTGGTATCCGCCGGAAAAGCAGGGCACGGCGCTCGGCATCTTCGGCGCCGGCAATGTCGGTTCGGCCGTGACCAAGTTCCTCGCTCCCCTGGTTCTCGTTGCCTTCGGCTGGCAGACCGTCGCCCAGGTCTGGGCCGCAGCTCTCGTCGTCATGGCGATCATCTACTGGTTCACCACCAAGGATGACCCGGTGCTCGTCGAGCGCCGCCGCACGGGAGAGAAACCAAAGAGCACCTGGCTCGAACTCGAGCCGCTGAAGAACGTGCAGGTCTGGCGCTTCTCGCTCTACTACTTCTTCGTCTTCGGCGCCTTCGTCGCGTTGGCGCTGTGGCTGCCGCAATACCTGATCAAGGTCTATGGCGTCGATATTCGCGCCGCAGGCATGATCGCCGCCTTCTTCTCGGTCCCGGCCAGTCTCTTCCGGGCCTATGGCGGCCATCTCTCCGATGTCTACGGTGCGCGCCGCGTCATGTACTGGACCTTCCTGGTCTCCGTCGCAGCCACCTTCGTGCTCTCCTACCCGCCGACCGACTATGTCGTGCAAGGGGTCAACGGGCCGATCGCCTTCCACGCCGAGATGGGTCTGATCGGGTTCACCGTCACGGTCTTCATCCTCGGCTTCTTCATGGCGCTGGGCAAGGCAGCCGTCTTCAAGCACATTCCGGTCTACTATCCCCAGAGCGTAGGTTCGGTCGGTGGTCTTGTCGGCATGATCGGCGGCTTGGGCGGCTTCATCCTGCCGATCGTTTTCGGTATGCTGCTCGATCTGACCGGCCTCTGGACGAGCTGTTTCATGCTGCTCTTCCTCGTCGCGCTCGGCTCGCTTACCTGGATGCATTTTGCCATCCGCCAGATGGAAAAGGAAACCGAGGGCGAGAAGCTCGCCGAACTGCCGGCTTTCCCGGAAATGCAGGGCATGGGCAAGGCCGGGCGCAAGCCGATCCAGGAAAGCGCTGCCGTGCTGACCGACTGGCGCCCGGAAGATCTCATCTTCTGGGAAGACAAGGGCCGCAAGATCGCGCGCCGCAATCTCTGGCTCTCGATCCCGGCACTGCTTCTGTCCTTCGCCATCTGGCAGGTCTGGTCGGTCGTCGTCGCCAAGTTGCCTCTGGTCGGGTTCACCTTCACCACCGACCAGCTCTTCTGGCTGGCGGCGCTGCCGGGCCTGTCCGGCGCGACGCTGCGCATCTTCTACTCCTTCATGGTGCCGGTATTCGGCGGACGGCTGTGGACGACGCTCACCACCTGGTCGCTGATCATTCCGGCGCTCGGTATCGGCTATGCGGTCCAGAATCCGGATACGCCCTACGCCATTCTTCTGTTGCTGGCGCTGCTGTGCGGCTTCGGCGGCGGCAATTTCGCGTCCTCGATGTCGAACATCTCGTTCTTCTTCCCTAAGGCAGAGAAGGGCAATGCGCTTGCACTCAATGCCGGCCTCGGCAATCTCGGCGTCTCCGTCGTGCAGTTCGTCGTGCCGCTGGTCATCACCGCGGGGGTGTTCGGCGGGCTGGGCGGTGACCCCGCCATGGTTGCCTCGCCGACGGGAGAGGCACCGCTCTGGCTGCAGAATGCCGGCTTTATCTTCGTGCCGTTCATCATTCTTGCCGCACTCGGCAACTGGTTCGGCATGAACGACATCGCGTCGGCAAAGGCATCCTTTGCCGAGCAGGCCGTGATCTTTCAGCGCAAGCACAACTGGATCATGTGCTGGCTCTACACCGGCACCTTCGGTTCCTTCATCGGCTATTCGGCAGGCTTCCCGCTTCTGACCAAGACGCTCTTCCCGGACGTCAACGTGCTGCAGTTCGCCTTCCTCGGTCCGTTGGTCGGGGCCCTGTCGCGCTCCGGCACGGGTTGGCTTGCCGACAAGTTCGGCGGCGCACGCGTCACCTTCTGGGCCTTCGTCCTGATGATGATCGGTGTCTCTGGCGTGCTGTGGTTCATCGGCATCAAGGATCAGCCGAATGCCTTCTGGGGGTTCTTCGCCTCCTTCCTGCTGCTGTTCTTCGCGACCGGCGTCGGTAACGCCTCCACCTTCCAGATGATCCCGGCGATCATGCGCAAGGAAATGGGCCGGTTGATGCCGCAGGCCACGGCAGAAGAGCGCCGGCTGCAGGCCGAGAAGGAATCGGCCGCGATCACCGGCTTCACGTCCGCGATCGCTGCCTTCGGCGCCTTCTTCATCCCCAAGGGTTACGGGACCTCGATTGCCATGACCGGTGGGCCTGAAGCCGCACTCTGGGCCTTCCTGGCCTTCTACGTCACCTGCCTTGTCATCACCTGGGCCGTCTACACCCGCAAGGGCGGGCTGCTCTACGACATCGAGCGCGGCCGGACCGGCCCGGTCGCAGCAACCGCCTGAACCCGGAGGAAAATACCATGAGCCATTTGCTCGATCGCCTGAACTTCCTGGCGCACAAGAATGCCGGCACATTTTCGGATGGCCACGGCGTCACCACGACCGAGAGCCGGGATTGGGAGGACGCCTACCGCAAGCGCTGGCAGCACGACAAGATCGTACGCTCGACCCACGGGGTAAACTGCACGGGCTCCTGCTCGTGGAAGATCTATGTCAAGGGCGGGATCGTCACCTGGGAAACCCAGCAGACCGACTATCCCCGCACGCGGCCGGATCTGCCCAATCACGAGCCGCGCGGCTGCGCGCGCGGCGCCAGCTACAGCTGGTACATGTATTCGGCCAACCGGGTGAAGCATCCCCTGGTCCGCTCGCGCCTGCTCAAGCTCTGGCGCAAGGAGCGGACTATCAAGACGCCGGTCGGCGCCTGGGCGGCGATCCAGGAGAATCCGGAAAAGCGCGCCGACTACATGAAGATGCGCGGCCTCGGCGGTTTCGTGCGCGCCACCTGGGAGGAGGTCAACGAGATCATCGCGGCGGCGAATGCCTACACGGTGAAGACCTACGGTCCCGACCGTGTCATCGGCTTTTCGCCGATCCCGGCCATGTCCATGGTCTCCTATGCGGCCGGCTCGCGCTATCTCTCGCTGCTCGGCGGGGTCTGTCTGTCGTTCTACGACTGGTACTGCGACCTGCCGCCGGCCTCGCCGCAAACCTGGGGCGAGCAGACGGACGTTCCGGAATCGGCCGACTGGTACAATGCCGGCTTCCTCATCCTGTGGGGTTCGAACGTTCCGCAGACGCGCACGCCCGACGCCCATTTCTACACTGAGGCGCGCTACAAGGGCGCGAAGTCGGTCGTGGTGTCACCCGACTATTCGGAAGCAGCGAAGTTCTCCGATCTCTGGCTCCATCCGAAACAGGGCACCGATGCCGCGCTCGCGATGGCGATGGGTCACGTCATCCTCCGCGAATTCCATCTCGACCGGCAGGCAGACTATTTCGAGGACTATTGTCGTCGCTATACCGACATGCCGATGCTGGTGAAGCTCACCGGCAAGGACGGGCATTTCATCCCCGACCGCTTCGTGCGTGCCTCCGACTTCACCGGAGCGCTCGACGAGACCAACAATCCGGAATGGAAGACGGTCGCCGTTGATTCGAAGACGAAGCAGTTCGTCTCGCCGGGCGGTTCGATCGGATATCGCTGGGGCGAACAGGGCAAGTGGAACCTCGAGGCCAAGGACGGCAAGGGCGCAGACGTCGATCTCGCCATGAGCTTCATCCTCGACGGCGAGCACGACACGATTGCCAATGTCGGCTTCCCCTATTTCGGCAATCGCGAGCACGACTACTTCGAAGGCACGGACCATGACAGCGTGCTTGTGCGCAAGGTTCCGGCCCGCAAGGTCAAGTTCGCCGATGGCGAAGCCCTGGTCGCCACGGTCTTCGATCTGTTCGTTGCCAATTACGGTCTCGACCGCGGCCTCAATGATCCGAATTCCGCCAAGTCCTACCAGGAAAACCTGCCCTACACGCCCGCCTGGGCCGAGAAGATCACCGGTGTTCCGCGCGACCAGATCATCGCAGTCGCCCGCGAATTCGCCAGCAACGCCGAAAAGACCAATGGTCGCTCCATGGTCATTCTCGGGGCCGGTCTGAACCACTGGTACCACATGGACATGAACTATCGCGGCATCATCAACATGCTGGTGATGTGCGGTTGCGTGGGCCAGTCCGGCGGCGGCTGGAGCCATTATGTCGGGCAGGAAAAATTGAGGCCCCAGACCGGCTGGACAGCGCTTGCCTTCGCGCTCGACTGGAACCGTCCGCCGCGCCACATGAACGGCACGTCCTTCTTCTATGCGCACACCGACCAATGGCGCTACGAGACGTTGAAGGTCGACGAGATCCTCTCGCCGACCGCGCCGGAGGGCCCGTGGGATGCCTCGCTGATCGACTACAATATCCGCGCCGAGCGCATGGGCTGGCTGCCGTCGGCTCCCCAGTTGAAGACCAATCCGCTCGATGTGTCGAAACAGGCCGCGGCTGCCGGCAAGGAGGCCAAGGACTTCGTTGCCGAGCAGTTGAAGGCCGGCGCCCTGTCCATGTCCTGCGAGGACCCCGACGACAAGGCCAACTGGCCGCGCAACATGTTCGTTTGGCGCTCCAACCTGCTCGGTTCGTCGGGCAAGGGGCATGAGTACTTCCTCAAGCACCTGCTCGGCACCAAACATGGCGTGCTCGGCAAGGATCTCGGCGAAGAAGGCCGGCAGATCAGCAAGGAAGCCGTCTGGCATGACGAGGCGCCGGAAGGAAAGCTCGATCTGCTGGTGACCCTCGACTTCCGCATGTCGACGACTTGCGTCTATTCCGACATCGTGCTTCCGACCGCCACCTGGTACGAGAAGAACGACCTCAATACATCGGACATGCACCCGTTCATCCATCCGCTGTCGAGTGCCGCGGACCCGGCCTGGGATGCGCGCAGCGACTGGGACATCTTCAAGGGCATTGCCCGCAAGTTCTCGGAAGTCGCTCCGGAGATCCTCGGCGTCGAGAAGGATGTCGTGCTTGTGCCGACCCTCCACGACACGGCAGGCGAGCTTGCTCAAGCCTTCGACGTCAAGGACTGGAAGAAGGGCGAGATAGAGCCTATTCCGGGTCGGACCATGCCGACGGTCGCGGTGGTAGAACGCGACTATCCGAACCTCTACAAGAAGTTCACCTCCGTCGGCACGCTGCTCGACACGGTGGGTAACGGCGGCAAGGGCATCGCCTGGAACACCGAGCATGAAGTCGATCTGCTCGCCCGCCTGAACGGCGTCGTGCAGGAGGAAGGTGTCACCAAGGGGCGTCCGCGCATCGAGAGCGACATCGACGCGACCGAGGTCATCCTGTCGCTGGCGCCGGAAACCAACGGCGAAGTGGCGGTCAAGGCCTGGGAGGCGCTGTCGAAGTTCACCGGCCGCGACCATACCCATCTCGCCATCCCGAAGGAGGACGAGAAGATTCGCTACCGCGACGTGGTCGCCCAGCCGCGCAAGATCATCTCGTCGCCAACCTGGTCCGGTCTGGAATCGGAAAAGGTCTGCTACAATGCCGGTTATACCAATGTGCACGAACTGATCCCGTGGCGCACGCTGACCGGCCGCCAGCAGCTCTACCAGGATCACCTCTGGATGCGCGCCTTCGGCGAAGGCTTCTGCGTCTACCGGCCGCCGATCGACACCAAGACGGTCAACCCGGCGATCCGCTCGAAGGCTGACGGCAAGCCGCATCTCGTGCTCAACTTCATCACGCCGCACCAGAAGTGGGGCATCCACTCCACCTACAGCGACAACCTGATGATGCTGACGCTCAACCGCGGCGGTCCGGTCGTGTGGATCTCCGAACCCGACGCCAAGCGGGCCGGGATTGTCGATAATGACTGGGTCGAGGTCTACAACACCAACGGCGCGATCGTCGCCCGTGCGGTGGTCTCGCAGCGCATGAAGGACGGAACGGTCTTCATGTACCACGCCCAGGAAAAGATCGTGAACACGCCCGGCTCGCCGATCACCGGCCAACGCGGCGGCATTCACAACTCGGTGACGCGCGTCATCACCAAGCCGACGCACATGATCGGCGGCTACGCCCACCAGGCCTACGGCTTCAACTACTACGGCACGGTCGGCGCCAACCGCGACGAGTTCGTCGTGGTGCGCAAACTCGACAAGGTGGACTGGCTGGAAGGCCCGCACACCGAAAGCGTCGCATACAACAAGGAGGCGGCAGAATGAAAATTCGCGCGCAAATCGGCATGGTCCTCAACCTCGACAAGTGCATCGGGTGCCATACCTGCTCGATCACCTGCAAGAACGTCTGGACCAACCGCGAGGGCGTCGAATACGCCTGGTTCAACAATGTCGAATCCAAGCCCGGCATCGGCTTCCCGAAGGAATGGGAAAACCAGAAGAAGTGGAACGGCGGCTGGGTTCGCAAGTCGAACGGCAAGATCGAACCGAAGATGGGCGCCAAGTGGCGTATCCTCGCCAAGATCTTCGCCAATCCCGACCTGCCGGAAATCGACGACTATTACGAGCCGTTCGACTTCGACTACGGCCACCTGCAGACTGCCGGAGAAAGCCGTGCCATGCCGACGGCACGGCCCCGTTCGCTGATTTCAGGCGAGCGGATGGAAAAGATCGAATGGGGTCCGAACTGGGAGGAAATCCTCGGCGGCGAATTCGAGAAGCGCTCGAAGGACTATAATTTCGAGGGCGTGCAGAAGGAGATCTACGGCCAGTTCGAGAACACCTTCATGATGTATCTGCCGAGGCTGTGCGAGCACTGTCTCAACCCGACCTGTGCTGCGGCCTGTCCGTCGGGAGCGATCTACAAGCGCGAAGATGACGGCATCGTCCTGATCGACCAGGAAAAATGCCGCGGCTGGCGCATGTGCGTCTCCGGCTGCCCCTACAAGAAGATCTACTACAACTGGAACTCGGGAAAATCCGAGAAGTGCATCTTCTGCTATCCGCGCATCGAAGCCGGCCATCCGACGGTCTGTTCGGAAACCTGCGTCGGGCGCATCCGCTATCTCGGCGTCATCCTCTACGATGCCGACCGGATTTCGGAAGCCGCATCCACCGCCAACGAGCAGGATCTCTACGAGGAACAGCTGAAGATCTTCCTCGATCCGAACGATCCTGCGGTCATCGAGCAGGCACGCAAGGACGGCGTTCCGGATGCATGGTTGGAAGCAGCCAAGCGTTCGCCGGTCTACAAGATGGCGATGGAGTGGAAGATCGCCTTCCCGCTCCACCCGGAATACCGCACGCTGCCGATGGTCTGGTACATCCCGCCGCTTTCGCCGCTGCAGTCGGCTGCCCAGTCCGGCAAGCTCGGCATGGACGGCCCGCTGCCGGATGTGCGGTCGCTGCGCATTCCGGTGCGCTATCTCGCCAACCTTTTGACGGCCGGCAAGGAAGCTCCCGTCATCTCGGCGCTGGAACGCATGCTCGCCATGCGCGCCTACATGCGCTCCAAGACGGTCGACGGCGTCATCGACGCCTCGATCGCCGCCAAGGTCGGCATGAGCGCCGAGATGATCGAGGAAATGTATCACATCATGGCGATCGCCAATTACGAGGATCGCTTCGTCATCCCGACGACGCATCGCGAGGTGACCGAAGACGCCTATGACGTCCGTGGTTCCTGCGGCTTCTCCTTCGGCAATGGCTGTTCGGGCGGCACCTCGGACAGCGATCTCTTCGGCGCGAAGCGTCGCAAGGTTGTCCAGACCCCGACCGACCTCTTCAAGGAGCGCGTCTGATGCACAAGGCTTTGAAAATCATCTCGCTGCTGCTGAGCTATCCGAGCGCCGAGCTTTTGGCCGGGGCGCCGGAACTCAAGGCGGCGCTCGACGGCGACGATACGATCGCCCGGGAGGTCAAGCTGCTGCTTGGCCGCCTGATCGACGATCTCGCCGGCCAGGACCTCTATGACGCCCAGGAGCGCTATGTCTACCTGTTCGACCGCAGCCGTTCATTGTCACTGCATCTGTTCGAGCACGTTCACGGCGAAAGCCGCGACCGCGGTCAGGCCATGGTCGACCTGATGACGATGTATGAGGACAGCGGCTTCGTCATCGATGCGAAGGAACTGCCGGATTACCTGCCGCTCTTCCTCGAATTCCTGTCGACCCGCTCCGTCGAGGAAGTGAATGACCTGCTTGCCCAGACGGCCCACATCACGGCCGCGCTCGGCGAGCGACTGAAGAAGCGCGACTCGATCTACGCCAACGCCTTTTCGGCACTTCGCCTGCTGTCCAGCGCCAAGCCCGACCAGAAGCTTCTCAAGCAACTGCTCGAGGGAGCCGAGGACGATCCGAACGACCTCGCTGCGCTCGACCGCATCTGGGAGGACGAGGCGGTCACCTTTGGCGGCAATTCGGGTGACAACAGCTGTGGCCCGGATCGGCTGCGCACCCAGATGCGGGCGGCTGCACGCAAGCCGAATGATCCCTTGAACACGATACTGGTCTAGGAGGCAGGACATGTCTGATTTTCTCAATTCACTCTTGTTCGGCATCTACCCCTATATCGCGCTCGTGGTGCTGATCCTCGGCTCGATCATTCGCTATGATCGCGAGCCCTATACCTGGCGCTCTGGTTCCAGCCAGCTGCTGCGCCGCAAACAGCTGATCTGGGGCTCGGTGCTGTTCCATCTCGGGGTGCTCTTCATCTTTGCCGGCCACCTCGTTGGTCTGCTGACCCCGATCGTGATCTTCGACACGCTCGGCATCAGTCACAGCGCCAAGCAGACGCTGGCAGTGGTCGCAGGCGGCATTGCCGGTACAATGGCCATCATCGGCGCCACGCTTCTCGTGCATCGCCGGCTTTTTGATCCGCGCGTGCGGGCATCGTCGAGCACCACCGACACGCTGATCATCATCCTGCTCTGGATCCAGCTCTTCCTCGGCCTCTCGACCATTCCGACATCGCTCGCTCACCTCGACGGCCATGAAATGGTGAAGTTCATGAGCTGGGCTCAGGGCATTTTCACCTTCAACCCGGATGCGGCATCCTACGTCGCCGACGCGGCCCTGGTATTCAAGCTGCATCTCTTCCTCGGGCTGACGATCTTCCTGCTCTTCCCGTTCACCCGGCTCGTGCACATGCTGAGCGCACCGATCCGCTACATCTGGAGACCGGGCTACCAGGTCGTTCGCCAGCGCAACCGCAGCGCCTCCGTCAACCATGTCCCTGCGGAGTGAACCATGGTCACGCTTTTTGACAAGGCTTCGAATGGTCCGGCACCGTCCAGTGCGGGAATGAAGGACAGCTACTCAACCTACCAGGAGCCCGACACCCGGGTTCCTCCCAAGGCGCGACCGGTGCTCGACGCCGTCTCCGTCAACGGGGTGGCGATCGCCGAAAGCGATATCCTCGCCGAGGCGCAGAACCATCCGGCGGAGAATCCGGGGGCGGCCCTTCTTTCCGCTGCAAGGGCGCTCGCCGTCAGGGAGCTTCTGCTGCAGCGGGCCCGCGAACGGCAGATTGCGGTCTCGCCAGAGAGCGACGCCGAAGGCCGCAGCGAAACGGACGACGATGCCGCCATTCGCCGGCTGATCGAGGAAGAAGTTACCGTTCCCTCCGCGACGGCGGAAGAGTGCCTGCGCTTCTACGAAAACAACCGCGGGAAGTTTCGCAGCGAGCCGATCTTCGAGGCGAGCCATATCCTGATAGCCGCCGATCCGGCGGATGAGAGGACTCGCGCCGCGGCGCGCACAGATGCCGAGAGGCTGGCCGCGGTTCTCGCTGAACATCCGAGCGAGTTCGCCACCATGGCGCGGACCCATTCGGCCTGTCCGTCGGCAGAGCAGGGCGGCAATCTCGGGCAATTGACCCGAGGCAGCACGGTCGCGGAGTTCGAGCGGGCGCTGGCGCGGATGGCAGAGGGTGAGATCACCCCACGGCCTGTCGAAAGCCGGTTCGGGTATCACATCATCCGACTGGAGCGTCGGATCGATGGCGAGCAACTGCCGTTCGATTTCGTCCAGCAGCGGATCGCCGGCTGGCTCGAGGCTTCCACCTGGTCGAAGGCTGTGTCGCAATATATCGCGATCCTTGCCGCGGACGCGACCGTCACCGGCATCGACCTTCTCGCTGCCGATGGTCCATTGATGCAATGACGTCGTGCCTGCACGCTGAGGTGCGGCAGGGCGACCTGTCGTGCCTCACGGGCGGGTTGGTAGGCGTCCGGAGTAGATGATGCTTTCAGATCTCTTCGACCACAATGTCCGCTGGGCGGCGGCCAAGCGCGCGAAAGACCCCCTCTACTTCGACAGGCTGTCGGCATTGCAGCGACCCGAATATCTCTGGATCGGCTGTTCCGACAGCCGGGTGCCGGCCAATGTCATCACCGGGCTGCAACCCGGCGAGGTCTTCGTCCACCGCAACGTCGCCAATCTCGTCCACCGGGCCGATCTGAACCTGTTGTCGGTGCTGGAATTCGCGGTCGAGACGCTGGAGGTCAAGCACATCATCGTCTGCGGACACTATGGCTGCGGTGGCGTGCGTGCGGCGATGGATGGTCATCGCCACGGCATCATCGACCACTGGCTCCAGCCGATCCGTGACGTCGCCGAGGCCAATCTCTCTGAACTCCAGGCGATCGCCGATGGAGAAGGTCGCTTGAACCGGCTCTGCGAATTGACGGTTGCCGCGCAGGTGGAAAGCCTGTCTCACACCCCCATCATGCAGTCCGCATGGAAACGCGGTCGGGACCTTGCGATCCACGGCTGGATCTATGGCCTGCGCGACGGCTTACTGCGTGATCTCGGCTGTGGTTGCGACAGGAGCATGGCCCGATTCCGCTGCGACGGCGGGGACCTCATGCCGACCGCGGACCGGGAGAGCATGCAATGAACGTCCTGCCTGAAAAGGGCCACTGGGCCGAGCTCACCGAAAGCCGTGAGCGCCTGATCACGGTCGAGGAGGCGATCGATGTCGCGGTGGCGATGGTCCAGCCGTTGACCGAGACGGAGGAAGTCGCTCTCGCCAGAGCGCGTGGCCGCGTCCTTGCTCGCGACCTGCACGCCGTGAATGCCATGCCGTTCTTCGACAATTCGGCCATGGACGGCTTTGCGCTGATGGTCGGGGATTTGCCCGGTCAAGGCCCTTGGTGTCTGCCGGTTGCGGGCACGGTTGCGGCCGGTGGCTTGGCGCCTGTCCTCGAACCCGGCACGGCGCTGCGCATCTTCACCGGTGCGCCGGTGCCGGCGGCCAGCGATGCCGTGATCGTGCAGGAGGCCTGCGAGGACCGGGGCGACAGCGTTCTGGTGACTATGCGCCCGGCAAGCGGCGACAATATTCGTCGCAGGGGCGAGGACGTCGCGGTCGGCGATCTGCTCGCGGCAGCCGGCACCATCATCGACGCACGTCATATCGGCGTCCTGGCGGGCAATGGATTTGGCAGCCTACCGGTGATGCGCCGCCCGCGCATCGGCATCCTGTCGACCGGTGACGAACTGGCCGGAGGGGCCGCGAACATCCACGACGTCAATCGTCCCATGCTGCTTGCCCTTTGTGAGGGGGCCGGAGCAGAGGTCATCGATCTCGGTATCTGCCCTGACGACAGGGCGAGGATGACTGAGTTCCTGACCGCTGAGGCCGGTCCCTTCGACATGATCCTGACGTCGGGTGCTGCCTCGATGGGCGGCAGGGATTTCATGCGGCCCGCGCTCCTTGCCGCCGGCGGGGCTGTCGAGGCTTGCCGCGTCGCCCTCAAGCCCGGCAAGCCGGTATTCTTCGGTCGCATGACCCGAACGCTGGTGACCGGACTGCCGGGCAATCCCTTCGCTGCCTATGTCGGCTTCCAGCTCTTCGTCAAGCGACAGATCAGTGCAATGCTCGGTGTCCGTTCGCCGGAGGACAGGATCGAGACTGCCGAAGCCGATTTCGGCTGGACCCGTAAGTCCGGACGCCGGGAGTATGTGCCGGCGAAGGAGATTGGCCGCAATGCCGATGGCCTGCCGGTTCTGCAACGGCTGGGTCACGGCAGTTCCGCAGCTCTCGTTCCGTTGGCTTCGGCCGATGGTATTATTGTTCTTGATGCAAGCGCGACACACGGTGCGCGCGGCGACCTCGTCGAATGGATGCCATTCTACAGGACGGATGTTTCTTGGAGGATCACATGACGGACTTCGCTTTCCCCCTTCAGGCCGCCATTCGCGTCACCAGGGACCACCCGGTGGATAGTATCCTTGAAGCGACCGCTCGTTCCCTTGTCGCCGACGGGCGGAAAGTCGTCGGCTACCTGCAGAGGGAAGGCGCAGGCGAGGGAGAGTGCTGCGGCGAGATTGCACTCGAGGACATCGCCACTGGTGAACTCGTCACGATCTCGCAGGCACTGGGCTCGGGCGCGCGGGGTTGCAGGCTCGACCCGCAGGCCCTTGTGGGTGTCGCCGGCTCCCTGCTTGCCAGGCTCGATGACGATACCGACCTGATGATCCTCAATCGCTTCGGAAAGGGCGAATCCGAGGGGCAGGGATTCCGCGCTGTCATCGAGGAGGCCTGCATTCGCGGCGTTCCTGTGCTGACCGTCGTCAGGGATGAATATGTCCAGGCATGGGAGCAGTTTTCCGGCGAATTTGGCTGTCTCCTCAAGCCTGATCCGGAAGCAGTCCTTACCTGGTCACGTCGCGCGACCGTCGCGGCAAGGAACTCCCGTGATGCAGCTTGAACGACGCTTCGAGGTTCCGGCTGATCCGGTACATGCTCCCCTGATCGACAGCTTCGGACGGCAGGTCACCTATCTGCGGCTGTCGGTGACGGATCGCTGTGATCTGCGCTGCACCTATTGCATGAGCGAGCACATGACGTTCCTGCCGCGACAGGATGTCCTGACACTGGAAGAGCTCTATCGTCTGGCAACCATCTTCATGCGTGGAGGCGTGCGCAAGATCCGGCTGACGGGCGGCGAGCCGCTGGTGCGCAAGAACGTCATGCAATTGTTCAACCTGCTGGCGCCGCATCTCGAAAACGGCGACCTGGACGAAGTGACCTTGACCACCAATGGAACGCTTCTGGCGCGCTATGCTGAGGCGCTGTTTGCCGCCGGCGTTCGTCGCGTCAACGTCTCGCTGGATACCCTTGATGCGGGGCGCTACGCGCAGATCACGCGGTGGGGCCGGCTCCAGCCGGTGCTGAACGGTATCGACGCGGCCCTTGCGGTGGGCCTGAAGGTCAAGCTTAACGCCGTGGCAATGTCCGGTCCCTTTGAACGGGAGGTCGACGAACTCATCCGCTTCGCGCATGGGCGCGGCATGGATCTCACGCTGATCGAGGAAATGCCGCTCGGGGAGACGGGGCTTGACCGCTCATCGAGTTTCCTCCCGCTCGATACGCTGCGCCGATCTCTTGCAGAGCGCTGGACGCTCATGCCGATCGATGACCGGACGGGCGGCCCGGCCCGCTATGTCCGCCTTGCCGAGACCGGCGGCCGGCTTGGCTTCATCACGCCTCTGTCCTGTGATTTCTGTTCGAGTTGCAACCGGATACGTGTCAGTTGTACCGGGGATCTCTACGCCTGCATGGGCAAGGAGGGGGCAATCGGGCTGAGGCAGGCACTTCGGGGCGAGGATCCGGAAGAGGCGGTCTGCAACCGCATCCGCGATGCGCTCGCGCTGAAGCCGAAGGGCCACGCCTTCGAAATCACGCGCCACAGCCACTCGGGTATTGCCCGCCACATGTCGGTTCTCGGAGGATAAGAGCAGCAGGTGCCCGTTGCTGGCGAGCCCTGAATACGTTGAGGCGTTATGAGTTGGTCGGCCTCGTGGGCCATATCGGTGTGGAATTTAGTTGCGTATCGCGCATCGACGGCTACTCTGCAGTGCGTCCGCTTTACTCTGGGTCATGTCCGCACGATCTGAAGTAGGTGGCACATTCTTAAGGCAGCTTTGAACTTGTAGAACGCCTTCTCGATGGGGTTGAAGTCCGGGCTGTAGGGCGGATGCTAAAGTAGCCGGCGTCCCGCAGTTTCGATCGCGTGACGCACGCCTTCCGCCTTGTTTGCGGGCAGATTGTCCATGATGACGATGTCGCCCGGTGCCAAGGTTGGAATGAGAACCTGCTCGACATGGGCCCGGAATGGAGCTGCCGCCGCGACTTCCTCGGCGGCAGGCCCTACGGTGGTCGGCCTCTTACAATCAGCCTGGTCATACCAAGGCGATCGATCGCGCCGGCGAGTGAGGATGACGGCAGGTCCGACGGCACTTTGGCCATTGTCTGGATCTGCCTCGGGGGTGGCTGAAGTCTGGTCCTGCTAAGCCATCCACTTTCCCACCAGTTTTCGAGGATCAGAGCAGAAAGCCAAAACCGAGTGAGCGGCCGCCGCGTCAATTATTGCGTTTCCGAGTATTCGATGAGAACGCGAAAGTTTCTTGATCCGCTAGAATTGAGCGCTCTACATAGCATCGGTGGCTTCTCATGGCAGAGTGGGGCTCACTCGATTGCCTTACCGTGTCCAGGACCTATATTCCTCGCGACCGACTGCGCTTCGCATCGTAACGATCGCCCGTAGGCCGCCTTCTTCCCGGTTCTTTAGCTCTACCGAGCCGCCATGGGCGTTCAGTATGGCCCGGGCTATGGGAAGACCCAAGCCGACACCCCCGGTCTCGCGCGAGCGGGATTGTTCAAGCCGTGTAAACGGCTCAAAGACGCGGGAGAGTTCCGCATCGGGTATGCCAGGTCCTGTATCGTCGATGTAAATGACGACATCGCTTCCCATTCGACTAAGACCAATGACCGCACCGGCGCCATAACGCTGCGCATTCTCTATCAGATTGCGCAAGGCGCGCCGCATTGGTGTCCGTCGAACCGGCAACGTGACAGGTTCCATGGTCCCGAGAGTCACCTGCTGACCGGTTTCGCTAAGTTCCGAGGCGAGCTCGGAAAGCAGTCGCGGAATGTCTGTCGGTTCCATCGGCTGGTCAGGCGAGACGCCACGGGCATAGGCCAGCGTCGACTCGACCATTTCCTGCATTTCGTCCAACGTCGCCGCGATGCGCTCCCGCGTCTCGTCATCGTCGACCATCTCCGCACGCAGACGCAGTGCCGTGATGGGCGAGCGAAGGTCGTGACCAAGCGCCGCCAGCATTCGCGTGCGGTCGGTAACCATGCCGGATATGCGTGCCTGCATCCGCTCCATCGCGTCGGACAGCGCGCGCACCTCGTCGGGTCCGCCCCGCGGCATGGAAAATGCGGGACCGTCGATCCCCATCTCCTCCGCAGCCTGCACAAGGTGTCTCAGCGGGCCGGTGATCCGCCGCATTCCAAGCCAGAGCGCGGCCATGATCAGCACCAACGAGAGCATAATCGTGCCGAGGATAGCTGGAGGAAGCTGGAAATCCCGGAGGTCGTTGCGGGAGCGGACATTGAGCCAGGACCCGTCCTTCAACAGCACGGACAGGCGAAGTTCGGTTGGAGCTATGCCTGCGGCCAGCAGTCGGTCACGCAACCAGGCAAGCGCGGCAGGAGGTGTCATGGGACGGCCGTCGCGTGGGGAGATCCCGACTTCTTCTGCACGAATCTCGCGCGGGCTTCCCAGCACATCTGTCACCCTGGATCGAACCGCAGATAGCCCAATTTCCTTCGAACTGATCGCGCTCTCGCCGACATCGAATTGCGCATGATGCGAGCGGGCCGCGGCAAGGATGCCCGGGCGATTGTCCGGTGCGGCCTCTTCCAGCGCGATTACGACTGCCGCCGCTCGCTCGGCGGTTTCGACTCTGAGGCTGGCTTGCAAGGCGGTCCCGCGTTCACCCGTGAAAAGCCAGAGGCTTATGAACTGGGCCGCCAGGAAGGCGATCAGGATCAACAGTGCCAACTGCCCGGTCAGGCTGCGAGGGGAAAGCCGCATCAACTCACCTCTCGGACATCGGTGGCAAGGCTGTAGCCACCCGCCCGGATCGTGGCGATGATCCTGGGGCTTGCCGCATCGTCTTCGATCTTGCGGCGCAGACGGCTGACCTGGTTGTCGATGGTGCGGTCGAAAACTTCGGCCACCCGGCCGGACGTAAGGTCCAATAGCTGATCGCGCGACAGCACGAAGCGCGGGCGTTCCAGAAAGATGGTCAGCAACTTGAATTCGGCGCTTGTCAGGCTGACTTCACGTCCGTCCTGATGCGTGAGGGCGCGGGTATCGGTGTCGAGCACCCAACCTGCGAAGGCCAGCTTACGGCCACCAAGAGTACCGGCCAGGGGCTCGGGCCGGTCAGAACGTCGCAAGATGGACTTGATCCGCGCCAGGAGTTCGCGCGGATTGAAAGGCTTCACCAGATAGTCGTCAGCCCCGATTTCCAGACCGACGATGCGGTCGGTCTCCTCGCCCAAGGCGCTGAGCATCAGGATCGGCGGGCCGCCGCTGGCAGAAACGCGCCGCGCAGCGGAAAGCCCATCCTCGCCCGGCATCATCACATCGAGAACGATCAGATCGAACCGTCCGGCCTTCAGAGCCACGTCCATTTCCGCCGCATCACGGGCAGGGGTTGCGCGCATCCCGTTCTTTTCCAGATAGCGCGTCACCGCATCGCGGATTTCGCGATGGTCGTCCACGACCAAGATATGGGGCGATAGATCAGTCATGCCCTTACATAGCCTGCCGTTGCAGCAAGCGGGAGGAATTTTGCGTATCCGTCTGTCGCAATCCCTGCCCTTGCGACAGACCGATACAATTCAGGCTCCGTCCCGGCATCCTTCTGCGACAAAACCCCTCCATCCTGGTCTCATTCGAAACACAGACCCGAAGAGGTGAGACCATGAAACGCAAGACGATCCTAACTCTTGGTGCCATCGCCGCCGCCGCGGTCATTGGCGGCGCTGCCATTCCGGCCATCGCGGGCGGCGGTCCCTGGAGCATGATGGGAGGCCATGCGCCGGGCATGATGATGCAGAGCGGCGATGGTGCGGGATGGGGACCCGGCCGGATGGGCCAGCGCGCCGGCCATGGGCCGATGGGTATCAACGGCTTGGCCGAAAATCCGGTCTTCCAGGCCTTCGACGCCGACAAGGACGGCAAGGTCACGGCTGCGGAAGGCGAGGCCGGTGTATCCGCCTTGCTCGCCACCCATGATGCCGACAACAGCGGTGCCCTGTCCGAGGCGGAATTTGCCGCACTCTTTTCCGAGGTAACCAAAGGCATGGCCGCACGCCCCTTCGCCATGCTCGACGATGATGGCAACAAGGAAATCAGCGCCGAGGAAATCACCTTTCCCGTGAAGATGATGGCCCGGATGGGACGCTTGACTGACATCAATGCCGAAACCCCGACCAAACCGTAATTCGACAGAGAATAGCGGGTGCTGAAAGGCGCCCGCCCAATCATTCAAGGGGACAGAGCCATGACACATCCCACAGGTTATTCCGGAGCGCAGATCGCGCTTCACTGGATCGTCGCCCTGCTGGTCGCCGGCCAATATATCTTCAAGGACTCCATCGCCTCCGCGTGGGATGCGATCCGGCAGGGCACGGACTATGCCTTCGACCCACTGATCCCGGCCCATGTCGCGGGCGGCGGGCTGATCCTCGTCTTCATCCTGTGGCGTCTGGCTCTGCGTCTGACGCATGGTGCGCCACCACCGCCCGAGAATGAACCCGCGCCGCTAAAGGTGCTGAGCCATGTCGCCCACTGGGCCTTCTATGTGGTACTGGCGATCATGTCCGTCTCGGGCGCATTGGCGTGGTTCGCCGATCTGACCATTGCCGCACAGGTCCACAACATCTTTAAGGTCGTGCTTCTGGCGCTTGTCGCTCTGCATGTCCTGGCCATTCCCTTCCACCGCATTGTCCTGAAAAACAACGTGATGGTGCGGATGCTTCGTCCCGCAAGGTAGTGGCCATCACCGGTAGGAGCATGCGGGTTTGGATGCCAAACGTCGCCGACAGGACAAGCCTTTCGGCGAGTGGGTTGGACAAGAACACCGATGGGTCATCATGCTGGACAACGTCTCGATGTGACGGGTTCAATCGGGTTGGGCGTCAATCCGATATACTAACATCGACAGAAAGAGAGAACCGCCATGTCTGCGTCTGAAGAACAACGCCTTCCGATTGATCTGAACCTGTCCGATCCAAAGGCGTTTCGCCGGCGCCGCTGGTTTCGCAAGCGGTATCTGCTGGTTCTCCTGGTTCCGGTGTTCATGTTCTCGGGCGCGGTGCTGGGATTGTATTTTCAGCCGACGGGCTTGCAGAAGTTCTACGCGCTGACGGGCCTTACACCCGGTGGCGGCTCGGATGCACCCATTGCTCTGCCACCCGAGATCGAGCTGCCGCCGAAGATGGCGGAAACGCTGCTGCCCACCGATGTGGTGGGGTTGGCGCGGGTGATGCCGCGTGGCGATGTCTCGGTTGTAGCGGCGCCCTACGGTGCGGGGGATGCGCGTGTCGCCGAAATTCTCGTATCCGTGGGTGACCACGTGACAAAGGGAACCGTGCTGGCGCAGCTCGACAATCACTCTGCCCTGGCCGGGGCGGTACTGACGGCCGAGGCAAACCTTGCCGTGCGCGAAGCAAACCTCATTCAAACCCGTGCCGCGATAGAGGCAAGCCGCGAAGAGGCACAAGCAGCACTTGATCAGGCTGTGGCCACGGCGGCGGAAGCCGCAACCACTCTGGCTCGCACAGAAGAGCTGGTTTCGCACGATGTGGGCACGCAGGCCACGCTTGATGCCTCCCGCTCGGCGGCGGAGGGTGCGAAGCTTTCAGTTATACGCGCCGAGGCGACGTTGAAGCGCTATTCGGCGGTGACGCTCGACGAACAGCCCGACGTGATCGTGGGGAGCCGGAATGTGGACGCCGCCCGATCAGATCTCGCCCGTGCGCAGCTTGATCTTGCGCGCGCCGAGGTTGTGGCCCCGATCACCGGTACAATCCTCGACATCCATGTTACGCCCGGACAGCGCCCTCCTACCGATGGCATCATGGACATGGGCGACACGGATCAGATGATGGCCGAGGTGGAGATCTGGCAGGACCGTATCAGCACTGTCCTGGTTGGCCAGCCAGTGGAATTGGCCACCCCGGCACTGGGAGTCACGCTGCAAGGCCGGGTGGACAGTATCGGGTTGACCGTGGGGCGGCAGGGACTGATTTCGGACGACGCCGCGGAAAACAAGGATGCGCGCGTGATCCAGGTCCTGGTGGTGCTGGACAAGGCCTCCTCTGAACTTGCCGCACGCTTCACGAATCTAGAAGTCATAGCCCGCATTGACACCACTGCGCGGGTCAATCCATGAGCTACCTGCTGCAACGCCTGTTCGGGCGGCTGCCGATCGGCTGGCTGCAATTGACCCATAACCGCACCCGCTTTGCGGCGGCACTGGCCGGGGTGGCCTTTGCCAATGTGCTGGTCTTCGTTCAGCTTGGGATCATGAATTCGATGGGTGCGGCAACATTGCGACCCTATGATTTCTTCCAGGCAGATATCATGATTTCGGCCAGCGACGCGAGCACCCTGACCGATGGCGGCAACGTGGCAAGGCAATGGTTGCTGCAGGCGATGGGGGATCCGGATGTCTCCACGGGCATGGGTCTCCTGATCGCCAATGTTCCCTGGGACCGGGGCGAGAAGGATATCAGTCTGACGACCTTTGGCGTGGACCCGGTCAAGAAGGAGTTCCTGGCCGCCGATATCGCAAGCGATTTGAACCTCTTGCAGGTGCAAGATGCCGCCATACTCGACCGGCTGGCCCGTGGACTGAGCACGGATGAAGCTTCCGCGATCCGTCCGCAATCGCCGCTCTCCTTTGAAACGCAGGGCCGTACTGTCACCGCTTACGCCACCTTCGCCGGCGGAGGCGGGTTCGGTGGCGATGGCTATATGCTGGTCTCGGATCAGACCTTCCTGTCGCTGTTCCCGACACGCAGTTCCACAGCGCCCGACCATATCCTTTTGACCCTGCGCCCTGGCGCGCAGACGGAGGCCGTGATCGCGCGCCTGAAATCCCTGATCTCCGATCCATCCCTGCGCATCCGCAGTTATGAACAGGCCGCGCAGGAGGACCTGCGCTACCAGCAGACCAAGCGGCCCACGGGTATCATCTTCGGCTTCGGCGTGCTGATAGGCGTTCTGGTCGGCATCGTGATCGTCTATCAGGTGCTGTCCACCGACGTGGCCGACCACCTGCGCGAATACGCAACCTTCAAGGCCATGGGTTATGGCCCCCAGTTCTTTCTAGGCATCGTCTTCGAAGAGGCGCTGGTGCTGGGGATCATGGGATTTATCCCCGGTCTGGTTGTCGGCACGACCATTTTGACAGTCATGGGCAAGATAACCACCCTGCCACTGGGCATGACACCCTCGATGGCGGCGACGGTCTTCCTCGGCACCATCGTGTTTTCCGCCCTGTCCGGCGCCATTGCCACCCGTCGGCTTGCCGCTGCCGACCCTGCCGATCTCTTCTAGGAGGCTGCCATGGACAGCGACACAATCGTTGAAGTACGGGCCCTGAATCACTGGTTCGGCAGCGGCGAGGTTCGGAAACAAGCCCTGTTCGACGTGAATCTGGCGTTGAAACGCGGCAGCTTCACCGTGTTGATGGGCCCCTCTGGCTCCGGCAAGACCACGGTCCTCACACTGATCGGCTGCCTTCGCGCCGTACAAGACGGGTCGGTACGGCTTCTGGACCACGAACTGAACGGCGCACCCCAGACACAGCTTGTCGCGCTGCGCCGGCGTCTGGGTTTCATATTCCAGGCCCACAATCTGCATGAAAGCTTGACGGCTGTGCAGAACGTGATGATGGGGGTGCAGGTGCATGGTGGCGTGCCCGACGGCGTGGCGCAAAGCGCGGCCGCACATGCACTGGATCTCGTAGGCTTGACGGACCGTACGACCTATTTGCCGGCGAATTTATCCGGCGGGCAAAAGCAGCGCGTGGCTGTAGCCCGTGCTCTGGTCTCCAGCCCGGCGCTCGTTCTCGCCGACGAGCCCACTGCGGCCCTGGACAAGGAAAGTGCGGCTGACGTTGTCGATCTCCTGAAACGCATGGCCGCCGCACGAGGTACCACGACCTTACTCGTTACCCACGACAATCGCATCCTCGATCGCGCGGACCGCATCCTTACGCTGGAGGATGGCCGCATCGTCAAGATTGAGGAGCGAGCAAAGAGTTAGAATCAATGGAACACGAGAGTCGAGGTATCCCAACGACCTCGGAATGTTCCATAAATAGTCTTATGCGATATGTTATAACGTAACATAAACCGAGTTACATATGAAAATGCTGCCACCACTCGAGATGAGGTGCCTGCGCTGGGTGCTTCTGGGCAAAACCCACGCCGAAACCGCCCTGTTGGAGGGAAAAAGCGTCACCGAGATCGAGCTTTGCCTGGAACGTGCGGTCGTCATGCTCGATGCGACGTCAGTCGAGGACGCCATTTTGAAGGCGAACGGGTCTCATTCCGATCGACATTGAGCAGTGAGCATAACCCAGCGGGAGGCCAGCAACTTACCCGCTGGTTCGAAGACACCGCGTGATCGGCCGCTGAGCGAAGGTGAGGACTTGGTACCAAGGACAATAAATCGTGCGGAAAATTTTGGTTCCCAAACGGAAGCAAGCCAATCCCGCTCTCTTTTGATGGCGTCCTGGCCCGGTGCCGGATCTTCCACGATCAACCCATAAAGGGTCCGCTAGCCAAGCTGCGGCCGCTTCCGCTTCGCGTCGCGGTGATCGCGCCCGGACCCCGTGCCTTTTGAGGAGCCATCGAGCGGGAATTGGCCCGCTCCCGAAGGAGACTCTCAAATGTCGCACGATCTCTCTCTCGCTCAGTCCCACGCCTTCCAGCTCTCCCGTGACCTGATGGTCCCGGTCACCCTCTTCGCGGTTGACGGCGAATACGGCGTCCTTCCTTCCGACGAGATCGACGCCGACGACGATCTTGAGATCGTCCACGAATACACGCCTTGGCATTGAGTCGACGGCATGGCCTTCGGCTTGCCGCTTGCGAGCGGCAGGCCGCAAGGGAGGCTGCGCCGCGGCCGACATTGCATGATTCACCAAATTGCCAGCCGCGCCCTTGCGGCCTTTGCTCTTCGCGGCCGCTGAAGCGGCGAATTGCTAAAGCTGATAAATCAGAGGCGATCGCTCTCGCGATCGGAAGAAAAATGGAGAGAAGAGAGATAGAAGCGCTGCGCGAGCAGGTCAGCTGTGCGGCGGTGCTTGAGCATGCCGGGTTTGCGATAGACGCGAAGGAAAGCACACGGCGGGCGGTCAAGTTCCGCCGTGGCGGCGACATCATCATCGTCACATATGAGGGGC
Source organism: Rhizobium terricola (assembly GCF_012927355.1). Classification (GTDB taxonomy): domain Bacteria; phylum Pseudomonadota; class Alphaproteobacteria; order Rhizobiales; family Rhizobiaceae; genus Allorhizobium; species Allorhizobium terricola. The sequence goes on along the minus strand of NZ_JABBGK010000005.1, from coordinate 190,835 downwards.
GCGGGTGGTTTGATCCTTTGTCCGACGCGAAAGGCGATGTGTTCCGGCTCGTCGAGCATCTCGATCGGGTTGGTTTTCTCGAGGGGGCCGAGCGGGTCGCGGGTCTGGTCGGGTTTCAGATCACGGAGCCGGAGTGGCAACCGGCAAAGGATGGCGAGAGAGGTTACCTCTCGCTTCCCGATCGTTGGCAGGCTCGCCGCCGTCCCTGGCCCGGTTCGGCGACATGGCGCTACCTCAATGCCGAGCGTTGCCTGCCTGCCTTTGTGCTCAAAACGGCGATCAAAGCGGACCTTCTGCGGGAAGGTCCGCAAGGAAGCATGTGGGCGGCGCATAGAGACCATGCCGGGGTATTGACCGGTTGGGAGGCGCGCGGTCCGCAATACCGGGGTTTTGCATCCGGAGGAATGAAGGTTCTTTTCCGTTTCGGTTTGGACAGCGCATTGCGTCTGGCTGTCACGGAAGCCGCAATCGATGCCATGAGCCTCGCGGCGATCGAAGGTTTGCGTGAGGGTACGCTTTATCTCAGCACAGGCGGTGGATGGTCGCCGACCGCTGAGGCAGCGTTGCGGGCGTTGGCGGCCAAGCCTGGTGTCCAGATGGTTGCTGCAACGGACGCCAATCCGCAGGGCGACATGTTTGCCGAACGGCTGCGGACGCTTGCCGACGATGCAGATTGCGACTGGACGCGACTTCGGTCGCCCGAGGAGGATTGGAACGAGGTCCTGAAGATCAGAGGAAAGGAAAAGAGGAAAAGGATGGAAGGAGAAGGCGTGCCGCATGCGCGCCGCCCGCGTCAAGGGAGGCTTCGCCCGGCGGAGCCGGCCCTTGACCCGAACGGTCGCGATGCCGGCGGCAGCAAAGGGGTCATGAAGGACTGAAGAGGACGGCAAGGTCGAGAGGACAGTGCCGCGCTTCGGTCCGAAACCTCCGAAGGAGCTGCAGATGAACCCCTCTCCCGCAATCCGAAAAGTCTTCCAGGGCGTCGCAAGCCGAGCGCAGATGTTCCGCATGTTCGACCGTCATCTCCAGAGGCCCGACCGCTGGGAAGACGAAGCAATGCCGCTCTACGCTGGCGAATGGTTCGAGATCGGCGGGGCCGAGCACGACTATATGTTCGAAATCCTGCCGCCGCTCTGGATCCGCGGTTCGATGTTCGCAATGCGCGAGTTCCTGACCGGCTCGGTGACATCCGTGTTCTTCGCTCTCCGGATCGACGAGGCGATCCGCTATTTTCACGGCTATTGCGACCTTTCCGATAAAGCGTCCGTCGAGACCATGCGCCTTGCGATCATCGAGCGCGAGAGCCGCCCGGTCCGGGCCATGACGCGCGCGGAACGCCTCGAGCACATCTGGAGCAGTACGGCGGACGACTATCGCGGCTATGCGGGCGAGCGCTGGCCAGAGGCCTCACGCGGCAAGTGCACGGTGATGCTCTACGGCGGTAAAGGCGGCACTGTTCTGAAGCTGCTGGAAGACCTCAGCGACGACGAGATCGCCGCCAAGCTGCCAGTACAACTGCGCCACCTCCCCTCGCCGATCGCGGCTTGAGAGTTTCCGATTGCATCCGTGCGCGAAGCAATCGCGCTCGGCCCACGATAGCCGCGCAGCCCAGGCAGGCGGCCCCTCCACCCCTTCGCGTTCCTGACTGTCGCTTGCGGCAGATCGATGACGCTCGCTCACAAGGAGCTTTCGATGAGCACCGATCCCTTCTCCCTTGATATGTTTGGCAGCAGCGCTTTGTCATCAGGACTTGGTCTTGGCGTCACCGCGTTCGGCGGTTTTGCCGCCAACGACGACGAGCCCGACCCGACCCCGCCCTCTCCTGCGCCGGCGCGGGCTCTGCCGGCGACCAACCGGCCGGTCCCGCGAAAGCAAGGGCAGCGCGCCAACTTCTATCTCGACGACGGCGACCGCGATCTCGCCGCGACCTGGAAGGAGCGGGCACGCATCAATGTCGCGGCCATCCTCACCGCCAATGAAATCGAGAAGATGAACCTGCCGGCGACCCCGGCCGCGCAGGCGAGGCTGATCCGCTTCACTGGTTTCGGCGCCGGCGAGCTTACGAATGGCATGTTCCGGCGGCCGGGAGAAACCGATTTCCGAACGGGTTGGGACGATCTCGGTAGCTCACTGGAAACAGCGGTCAGCGATGGCGAATATGCGTCCCTTGCCCGTTGCACCCAATATGCCCACTTCACCCCCGAATTCATTATCCGGGCAATCTGGAAGGGATTGCAGCGCCTTGGCTGGCGCGGCGGTCGCGTGCTGGAGCCGGGGATCGGAACGGGCCTGTTTCCGGCGCTGATGCCGAAACAGTATCGCGAACTGAGCTACGTCACCGGCATCGAGCTCGATCCCGTCACGGCCCGCATCGCGCGCCTGCTGCAGCCGAGGGCGCGCATCATCAACGGGGATTTCGCGCGTACCGACCTCAATGCGATCTACGATCTTGCAATCGGCAACCCGCCTTTTTCTGATCGGACGGTTCGCTCCGACCGGCAATATCGTTCGCTTGGTCTTCGGCTGCACGATTACTTCATCGCCCGATCGATCGATCTCCTGAAACCCGGTGCCCTGGCCGCCTTCGTCACCAGCGCCGGCACCATGGACAAGGTGGATGGCACTGCCCGCGAGCATATCGCCAAGTCCGCCGACCTGATTGCCGCGATCCGACTGCCCGAAGGCAGTTTTCGGCGCGACGCAGGGACCGACGTCGTGGTCGACATCCTCTTCTTCCGCAAGCGCAAACCAGGTGAACCGGAAGGTGACCTTTCGTGGCTCGACCTGGAGGAAGTCCGGCCGGCTGCCGAGGACGAGGGCGCGATCCGCGTGAACAGGTGGTTCGCGCAGCATCCGGAGTTCGTGCTCGGCGATCATGCCCTGACTTCCGGTCCCTTCGGGGAGACCTATACGTGCCGGTCACGCACCGGCGAGGAACTAGATGCGGCGCTGACGGCAGCCGTCGCGCTTCTTCCGGAAGACCTTTATGACGGCGAGCCGATCGCCATCGACATCGATCTGGAAGATGAGCTTGCCGAGATCGTGGATCTCAGGTCCGACAATGCCAAGGTGCGCGAAGGCAGCTATTTTGTCGACGTCAGACATGGTCTCATGCAGGTCGTCGACGGCGAGCCGGTTCCGGTTCAAGTGCGCAAGGCCCGCAGCGGCGAGGGAATTTCGGAAAAACACGTCCGAATCATTCGCAAACTGATCCCGATCCGCGATGCCGTGCGCGACGTCCTGAAGGCCCAGGAACTGGACCGGCCGTGGCGGGACTGCCAAGTGCGGCTGCGCATCGCCTGGTCGAGCTTTGTGCGCGATTTCGGCCCAATCAACCACACCACGGTGTCGATCATCGAGGATGAGACGACGGGCGAGGTTCGTGAGACCCATCGCCAGCCGAACCTTATGCCCTTCCGCGATGACCCCGATTGCTGGCTGGTCGCCTCCATCGAGGATTATGACCTCGAAACCGACACCGCCAGGCCCGGGCCGATTTTCTCCGAACGCGTCATCGCGCCCCCTAACCCGCCCGCCATCACCTCCGCCGCCGATGCCTTGGCCGTCGTCCTCAACGACCGCGGACGCATCGACCTCGATCATATCGCGGAACTTCTGCATTGCGACACGAAGGCGGCGCTCGACGCGCTCGGTGACGCGATCTTTCGCGATCCGGCCGACGGGTCCTGGCAAACCTCCGATGCTTATCTCTCCGGGGCGGTGCGCACCAAACTTGCTGCCGCGGCAGCTGCGGCCGAGCTCGATCCCGCTTATGAGCGCAATGTCCGTGCGCTTCAGGCGGTGCAGCCGGCTGATCTCCGCCCGTCTGATATCACCGCCCGGCTGGGCGCACCCTGGATTCCGGCCGCAGACATCGTCGACTTCATCCACGAGACGATGGGCGCCGAGATCAGGATCTATCACATGCCGGAACTCGGTTCATGGACAGTCGAGGCGCGACAACTTGGATGGACGGCTGCCGGCACATCCGAATGGGGCACCGACCGCCGCCACGCCGGCGAATTGCTCGCCGATGCGCTAAACAGCCGCGTGCCGCAGATCTTCGACGTCTTCAAGGATGCGGACGGGGAGCGGCGGGTGCTGAACGTCGTCGACACGGAAGCCGCCCGCGACAAGCTGCAGAAGGTCAAGACGGCCTTCCAGAACTGGGTGTGGACCGACCCCGATCGCACCGACCGTCTGGCGCGGGTCTATAACGATCGCTTCAACAACATCGCGCCAAGAAAGTTCGATGGTTCACATCTGAAACTCCCCGGCGCCTCCGGCGCCTTGGTTCTTTACGGCCACCAGAAGCGTGGCATCTGGCGCATCATCTCGTCCGGCTCGACCTATCTCGCGCACGCCGTCGGCGCCGGCAAGACGATGACGATGGCGGCCGCGATCATGGAGCAGCGCCGGCTCGGGCTGATCGCCAAGGCGATGCTGGTGGTTCCGGGCCATTGCCTCGCCCAGGCCGCCCGCGAGTTTCTCGCCCTCTATCCGAACGCCCGCATTCTTGTCGCCGACGAGACCAACTTCACCAAGGACAAACGCGCTCGTTTCCTGTCGCGGGCGGCGACCGCGACCTGGGATGCAATCATCATCACCCACTCGGCATTCCGGTTTATCGCCGTGCCGTCGAATTTCGAGCAACAGATGGTCCAGGATGAACTGCAGCTCTATGAGGAACTGCTGACCAAGGTCGACAGCGAGGACCGTGTCTCCCGCAAGCGTCTCGAGCGGCTCAAGGAAGGCCTCAAGGAACGGCTCGAGGCGCTGTCCACCCGCAAAGACGACCTGTTGACCATTTCCGAAATCGGCGTCGACCAGATTATCGTCGATGAGGCGCAGGAATTCCGCAAGCTTTCCTTCGCCACCAACATGTCGACCTTGAAAGGCATCGATCCGAACGGTTCGCAGCGCGCCTGGGACCTCTACGTCAAGTCCCGCTTCATCGAGACGAAGAACCCCGGCCGGGCTTTGGTTCTCGCGTCCGGTACGCCGATTACCAACACGCTCGGCGAGATGTTCTCGGTCCAACGTCTGCTTGGGCACGCGGCGCTGGCCGAACGCGGGCTGCATGAATTCGACGCGTGGGCCTCGACCTTCGGTGACACGACGACGGAACTGGAGATCCAACCATCAGGCAAATACAAGCCGGTCAGCCGCTTCGCCTCATTCGTCAACGTGCCGGAACTGATCGCGATGTTCCGGTCCTTCGCCGACGTGGTGATGCCCGGGGATCTCCGCAGATACGTCAAGGTGCCCGAGATCTCGACCGGCCGTCGGCACATCCTGACGGCCAAGCCGACCCAGGCCTTCAAGAATTACCAGATGATCCTCGATGCCCGCATCAAGGCGATCGAGATGCGCGAGGGGCCGGCAAAGCCCGGCGACGACATCCTGCTCTCCGTCATCACCGACGGTCGCCATGCCGCCATCGATCTCCGCCTGGTCGACGCGGACAATGACAACGAGCCGGACAATAAGCTCAACCTGCTCGTCCAGAACGCCTTCCGAATTTGGCAGGAGACGTCGCAAAACACGTTTGTGCGACCGGACGGCAAGCCCTTTGATCTAGCCGGCGCGGCGCAGATGATCTTCTCCGATCTCGGCACCATCAACGTCGAAAAGAGCAGAGGATTTTCCGCTTACCGCTGGATCCGGGATGAACTGATCCGCATGGGTGTTCCGGCATCCGAAATCGCCTTTATGCAGGACTACAAGAAGACCGAGGCGAAGCAGCGCCTCTTCGCCGACGTCCGCGCCGGCAAGATCCGCTTCCTGATCGGCTCGTCGGACACAATGGGGACCGGCGTCAATGCGCAGCTTCGCCTGAAGGCGCTGCATCATCTCGACGTCCCCTGGCTGCCCTCGCAGATCGAACAGCGCGAGGGCCGGCTCGTGCGCCAGGGCAATCAGCATGATGAGGTCGATATCTTCGCCTATGCCACCCAGGGCTCGCTCGACGCTGCGATGTGGCAGAACAACGAACGCAAGGCCCGCTTCATTGCCGCGGCACTCTCCGGCGATACCTCGATCCGACGGCTTGAAGACCTCGGCGAAGGGGCTGCAAACCAGTTCGCCATGGCCAAGGCGATTGCGAGCGGTGACGAACGTCTGATGCAGAAGGCGGGGCTCGAGGCGGACATTGCCCGTCTCGAACGGCTGCGCGCCGCCCATGACGACGATCAGTATGCCGTGCGGCGGCAGATCCGTGACGCGGAACGCGATATCGGGACCTCGGAGCGGCGGATTGCGGAAATCGGCAAGGATATGGAACGCCTTGTCCCGACCACGGCCGACGCCTTCGCCATGAGCGTCGTCGGCGAGCCTTTCGACGAGCGGAAGGCCGCCGGTCGCGCCCTGATGAAGGAAATCCTCACTCTCGTTCAGCTCCAGCAGGAAGACGAGAGCGTCATCGCCTCGATCGGAGGCTTCGATCTCATCTATTCCGGCGAGCGGTTCGGTAGGGACGATGGATATCGTTACACGACCCTCCTCCAGCGCACCGGAGCGGATTACGAGGTCGATTTGGCGGTAACCGTAACGCCACTTGGCGCCATCTCCCGCCTCGAAAACGCGCTGGATGGTTTTGAAAACGAGCGGGAACGCTATCGCTATCGATTGCAAGACGCGCACAAGCGTCTTGCTTCGTATCGCTCGCGGGACGGCGGCGCGTTTGCATTTGCGGACGAGCTTGCCGAGAAGCGCCGGCAGTTGCGGGAGGTCGAGGAGGCGCTGGCGCAATCAGCCCCTGACGATAACGCAACGCAGAAGGCAGCCGCCTAGCTCCGCTGTTCGAGCGGGCGCCCGTCTCAGCGGCTCAGATCAATCGCCGAACAGAATGGCGCCATAGTCGGTGGCGCCATGCAGCACATGGATGATGACCACCTTCACGCTCTCTACGCGGTAGAAGATCAGGTAGTTGCCGTGAACGCGCCGGCGGATACCGTGGTGCTCGTAGCGGGGAACGAGAGTGAAGCCGTTTGGAGTATCGACGAGATCCTCACACTTGCTGCGCAGTTCCCGAACGAATGAGAGGGCGCGTCGGGGATTATCCTGAGCGATATAGTCGGCGATTTGCTCGAGATCGTTTTCCGCCTCGTAGGAAAACTCGAGGATCATGCCGATTTTTCGGCCTTGTCAGCCATCGCACTGTATTTGGCCTCGAGTCGATCGAAGACATCGCTCGCTGGCTTCGTTCGGCCAGTGTCCGCATCGGCAATGCCGCGTTTGATGGAAGCATCCAACGCGGCAAGCCGGGACTCGCGGTCCTGGACCAGTCGCACACCTTCCCGCAGAACTTCGCTTTTTGAGCCATAACGACCGGTTTCGACGAGTTGCTGGATATAGCTTTCGAGCTGCTTTCCCAGATCGGCACTGATCATGCTGTTCTCCATCTGATGTGATGGAAGACAAGATAGGCTCCTTATCAACTATTATCAATCCTCCTCGCAATCATCCGCATTCCCGAAGGTGTGCGGTGAAACAGGAAAAAGGAATGGATGATGAAAAAGGCGAGAGAAACCCCTCTCGCAGATCGGTCCGCCGGTCGCCGCTTGCGCTCAACTGCCGTCTCCGCATCCCGGCCACTCGTCCTTCGCAGGGCTCTGGCCCCGCTGGTCCTTCGCGGCAGCGATGCTCGACCGCAGTTGCACCCGGCCGCCCGCTCCGCGGTCCGGAAGGTGTCTTCAGGAAAGAATGAAGACGCGAGAAGGGCAGGCAGAGGGCCGTGTCCAAATCCCCCGAGAAGGAGCATCCCATGCAACTGATGAAGGTCGATCCGCGTGCACTGAAGGACAACCCGGATAACACGCGCCAGTCGAAGTCGACGCCGCAGGCCGACGCCCTGCTTTTGGCGACGATCAAGGCCGTCGGCGTGATCCAGCCGCCGGTCATTTTCCCGGAAGCCGGCGGTAACGGCTACGTCATCGAAGCCGGTCACCGGCGCACCCGCATGGCGATCGCCGCTGGTCTCGAGGAAATCGACGTGATCGTCGTCGAGGCGGCCAACGATAACGGCGCCATGCGCTCGATGGTCGAGAACATCGCGCGCGAGCCGCTCAATCCGGTCGACCAATGGAGGGGCATCGAGCGGCTGGTCGCGCTCGGCTGGACCGAGGAGGCGATCGCCGTGGCGCTCGCGCTTCCCGTCCGCCAGATCCGCAAGCTCCGTCTGCTCGCCAACGTGCTGCCCTCCATGCTCGACCAGATGGCAAAGGGCGATATGCCCAACGAGCAGCAACTGAGGACGATCGCGGCCGCATCGTCCGAGGAGCAGAAAGAGGTTTGGAAAGCCCACAAGCCGAAGAAGGGCGATACGGCAGCCTGGTGGCAAATCGCCAACGGCCTCTCGAAAACCCGCATGTATGCTCGCGATGCAAGCTTCGGCGACGATCTTCGCCTCGCTTACGGTATCGAGTGGGCCGAGGACCTGTTCGGCCCGGCCGATCAGGACAATCGCTACACCACCAATGTTGAAGCTTTCCTCGGCGCTCAGCAGGAGTGGATGGCGAGCAACCTTCCGAAGAAGGGCGCAATCGTCGAGGTCAACAATTGGGGCCAGCCGGACCTGCCCAAGAAGGCCGAACGCGTCTACGGCAAGCCGGCCAAGGGCGATTGCACGGCGATGTATCTCGATCGCGACGGCAAGGTGCAGAGCGTCCACTACCGGATGCCGGAGGCAAGGAAAACCGATGGGCGATCCGGTCCCGCCGGTGGCGCTACGACGGAGGCCGACGATGACACTGATGCCGTCGGGAAGACCAGGCCCGAGGTCACGCAAAAGGGCCAGGACATGATCGGTGATTTCCGTACCGATGCGCTGCATGAGGCGCTCGCCCGGGCGCCGATCGAGGACGACATGCTGATGGCGCTCCTGGTCATTGCCTTCGCCGGCACCAATATTCGGGTCGATTCCGGCGCCAACGACACCGTGTTCGGCCCGAAGCGTTTCCAGCGTCATGTCGCGCGCCTCTATTCCGCGGACGGACGCTTGTCGTTCGATATGGACAGCGTGCGTGTCGCCGCTCGCTCCGTGCTCATCGACGTGCTCTCGTGCCGGCGCGGGATGTCGAACAGTGGCGTCGTCTCGCGCATTGCCGGCGACGCAATCGGTGCGGACGGGTTCCTTCCGAACATGGGGACCGAGGATTTCCTCTTGTGCCTGTCGCGTCAGGCGCTGGAAGCCGCAGCAAAATCGGTCAATCTCGTCCCGCGGGCACGGGTCCGCGAAACCCGCGCGGCACTCGTCGATCACTTCGCGACCGATGCTGCCTTCGTCCTTCCGGCGGCGCTGTTTGCGCCTGACCCGAAGGACATCGCAGATCTCATGAAGCACGCCGATGATCTCGTCGGCGACGACGGCGATGGTGCTGAGGGCGAGAGCATCGGTGTCGACGGGTTCGATCCAACGGCGACGGGAGATGACGATCACCTCGCCGACCCGGTGAGTGATGCCGCCTCCGACGAGGAGGAAACCGCCTACGGGATCGCGGCGGAATAGCCGCCGCCCAGTCCTGCTCCCCTTGATCTTCCGCCGCCGGTCCTCCCGGCGGCGGTTTCGTTTCCACCACCCGCAAAAACTTGAAGGAGGATGCGATGTCCGCGTCTCTGATTTATGACCTCGCCCCGATCGGCTCCACCGTCGCCTGGTCGGACGGTACCCCACGACCGCCCGAGCGCCACAAGAAGAAACTGTCAGCTTGGCAAACGCGCAACAGCCAGGGTCGGCTGATCCGCAAGGAAGGCAAACGCGGCCTCGGCAATTCCAGCCTGACACCGTGCTTCACGCTGCATGAAGGCGATCTCGGCGCAAATGGCGTCATCACCGTCCGTATCCACCGGACCTTTTCGCTCGATAGCGGCCTGACGTTCAAAGTCGTCGAGCGTCCCGCGCTTGGATCTGTTCACGTCTTCGATCGCCCCGGCGCCAATGCAGAACTCGTCCACCTGGCGAACAATCGGCAGGCGGCCGCGGAATGGCTCACCCGGCATGGATATCCGCATGCCGTTCTCGAGGAGGTGACTGCCGACGAAGTCGCCGCCGATCATATCGAGGGGAGGACTGCAGCGTGAGTATGCTTCCTTCGCAATGCTCCGAAGTCTCCGCCCCTGACGCGTCAGGGGTGGAGTTCGGCAGAAGCGCCGACGACATGGCTGTTGCGCGTGTCGGCGATCTCGTCTTCGCGATGGTTCCGGCCCGGGATGGGCAGTATTTTCTTGCTAGCGCCTGGCGCGTGTCCCGGCCGCTTGCCGAACTGAAGCGCGATGATTTCTATTCGCACCACGGCTCTGTCGAGGGCGAAGCCGCTTTCCGCAACCGCATGATCGAACAGGCGGGACACAGCGGCGAACTCAGGCTCCTATCCCGCCAGACCGTCCGGGTGACCTGCAGCACGCCATGGGGTCCGTCGCAGGGCGCCACCGTCTACGCGGACGGAATTGTCTGCCATACGACGGCAGGTCATGGCGGCTTCAGGCTCTCCGACGCCCGCAATGCCAAGGTCCACTCGATGCTTAGGACAGATGGCGGCTGGTATGAAGAGGACGCCGCCTGGGCAATCGTTGCGCTGACCTTTCCGGACCTGTTCACGAGCTATGAGCGCAAATGCGCCGACAAGACGATCCGCGACAGCTGGCCGGATGCCTGGGAAACGATTTTCGGTCGGCCGCTCGCACCCGGTGAGTCTTACGAGAAGGACGCCCAGGCTTTCGCACGGGAACATGCCGGCGACTGGATCGTCATCGCGGCACTTCGTTCGGACCATCATCCTGGTATGACCGAGGTGATCGCCACCATCGGCGGCACGCGCGGCGAGCGAGTGGAAGAGCGCCGGTTTCTGGTGCCCAGCGACGAGTATGCGATCGGCCGCTTCGGATTCATCATCGATGAGACACGGCATTCCATCTATGAGGGTCCCTCCAGCTTCGCCGCTTGGCGCGGGAGGGCGGCGTAATGTCCAGTTCCGAGCAACGCGCCGCTCAGTTTACCAGAATGGAAGCGGCACGGCGGCAGACACAGCACCAGCTCGATCTGATCGACCGCCAGATCACGCGACGCATGACCACGATCATTCCCCAGCTTGGTCGCCGTCAGTCCGGATATCGTCGCGGCAAGGCGCCAGAGCCGGGCGTCTTCCTCGAACGCTACCGGGCCAATCTGGCCGCGATCACCGCCGAGCGTCAGCCGGAAATCGATGCGCTTTCGAGAAAACTCGCCCGACAGGATGCGGCACTCGCGTCGCTGCGGGCGCGAGCCGGTTCCGACGGCAAGGTCGTCGCAAACTCGGGTCGTGGAGGCTGGACGCCATGAGCACGATCGGAGACCTGGAGCGAAGAGCAGGCATCGGCGCATCACCGGCGGAGCGAACCGCTTTCTGGCTGCAGTTCCATCACCTCGAAGGCGAAGCCTGCCTCAATGCCGGTGTCGCGGAACTCAGGCGGTTGATCGCTCTAAGGGAAGCACCGGCGGATCCCAGACCAAAAACGCGCACCGTTCGTCGCACACGCGAAACGCTGCCGCCTTTGACGCCGGAACAGGAAGCAGCACTTCAGGCCTATGCCGCCAGGCATGGACGGTGCTGGAAATCGATCCTCAACAACGCCTGGATGGGCGGCCGCCGTATAATGACGGCGGTCTGCTGCGCGGACTTCGCAACTCGCACGGCCCGACCTGGCTGCAATCCTACCGGTTGCCGAAGCCGGCCAAGCGATAGGCAGAGCGCTTGACGTCGGTGAGCTGGAAAGGCTCAGGCAAGCGGGCGGGCCTGTCGTTTCGTTCGAGGACTTCATGATCCCTCCCCTGCCGGATCGCCCTTCGGTTTTGCTGCGGTCTGAACCGGCGGCCGTGCGCTTCAAGGCCGCTGTCGCGCCGCGGGGCGGCCGGACCCCGCCGTCCTTCACCGAGCAGGCTCGCGTGCTCTTTCGAGGGCAGTGTGCCCTCTTCGCCCGCAAACCGGCTCCGCTCGTCCAGGCAGGACCGGACCCTGAAACACCCGTCCTCCGCCGGTTCGGGGTGACCGCACCGAAGGGCAAGCCGGCAAGGGCCGGAACCGCTTCGGACGACCTCGAAAGGAAACGATCATGGCCAAGTCCGCACCCTCCTCTCGCCAATCCGCCCGCGTCGTGCAACTGCGCAAGGGCGCCACCATCGACATGGTCCGGCTGACATGCCCCGACGCCAGCCAGGCGCTGAAAATCGCCGAGAGTTTCGGCACCGCGGTCATTGACAGCGACGGCATCCGCGACCTTCACGAACGGCTCGTCATCGAGACCGCCGATGCGCTCGGCGACGGACTTGGCGACAAGGCCATGCAGATCCACCTGCAGCGCATCGTCGGCGCCTTCGTCGGCTCGGCCCACGGCGCCGGCCAGTTCTATAGCCGCGCCGTCACCGAGGCGCGCGATGCCACGGCCAAGGCCGCCAACGACGCCCGCGACGAGGACCTCGACGGCCCCGTCGGCTATGACAGCACCGCCCAGCGCAAGCGCGAATTCGCCGCCGACATGGGCATCCAGGCCCATTCGCTCAGAATGGCGGCCGAAGGCGCCGTCGCCGCCTATGCCCAGGTGATCGGCGAGACCTGGAAACCATTCGACCGGCCGGTCGAGCAGCCGGGTCCCTCGCTGGGCCGCAAGGCCGCCGAAGCGCAGATCTCGGCCTTCGACTAGGCCCTGCCGGCGGGGCTTCGGCCCCGCCTTTGGACAACAGCGAGAACGGCCGGTTCCCTGACGGAGCCGGCCAGTTTTCATGTCGCTGACGCAGCCAATAGGGAACGGAAGTCAGGCAGATGGCACGCCCGTCGCGGCCCGTCCCGCTTGTCGGGTCTGCAGGAGCTGCCGGCAGATGCAACGGCTCCGCCGTCCTCCACTTAAGTTCCGGCCGTTCCGGTGCATCGGCCGGCTGATCGGCTCCTGCCTTCTGCCCTCCGCAACGGGCCGCGACGGGCGCGGCCTCAAAACGGAGGCTTGAAGATGAGCAGTACGGAGAAACAACGGGTGGATCTTTATACCCGCATCACGGATAGAATCGTAGAGGATCTGGCGAAGGGCGTGCGGCCGTGGATGAAACCATGGAACTCCGAGAACACGACCGGCCGCATTACCCGGCCGCTACGTCATAACGGGCAGCCATATTCGGGCGTCAACGTGCTGCTTCTCTGGTCGGAGGGCAGCGCCCGGGGATATACGTCATCCACGTGGATGACGTTCAAGCAGGCCCTCGAACTGGGTGCTGCCGTCCGCAAGGGCGAGACGGGTGCCACGGTCGTCTTCGCCAGCCGTTTTACCAAGTCCGAAACCGATGGAAATGGCGGCGAGGTCGAGCGGGAAATCCCCTTCCTGAAGGCCTACAGTGTTTTCAACGTCGAACAGATCGACGGACTTCCCGACCAGTATCGTCACCAGTCGGCTCCGGTTCTCGATCCGGTCGAGCGTATCGAACATGCCGACCGGTTCTTTCGCAACACGGGCGCTGTGATCCGCCACGGTGGCAACCAGGCCTTCTTTGCTCCGGCCGCCGACATCATCCAGATGCCGCCGTTTGAGAGCTTCAAGGATGCGGCAAGCTATTATGCGACCTTGAGCCACGAGGTTACGCACTGGACGGCGCCGGCGCATCGCCTCGGCCGCGACCTCAGCCGCTATGCCAAGGACAAATCAGAGCGGGCGCGAGAGGAACTGATCGCCGAACTCGGCAGCTGCTTTCTTTGCGCCGACCTCGGCATTGTTCCCGAGCTCGAGCCCCGCCCTGATCACGCCTCGTACCTTGGCTCCTGGCTCAAGGTCCTGACCGACGACAGACGGGCGATCTTCCAGGCGGCGGCGCATGCGCAGCGGGCCGTTAGCTTCCTGCATGGCCTGCAGCCCGAAGCCGCCGACGAGCGGCTCGCTGCCTGAGAACCATCAGCGTCGGTCGTTGGTCTCGCCAGCGGCCGGTGCCTGTTCAGGCTTCAACGCGGAGACCGTGTCAGGATCAGCCGTAAGGTCCAGTTTGCCCCAGATCGAGGTGTTCCGGTCGATCGGCTTGAGCTTCCGGGACGGCTTGATTTCGACGATAAACGGCTTTGTCTGCTGACGCATAGATCCTCCGGGCGACGATTCGCGAGCACGACGATAGCCCGAAGAACGGCCAACGCAACGCCCTTGTTCGGTTGTTCCCGGACGTTTGATTTTGACATGTGGCAAGGCAGCGGACGCACCGTTGCGGGATCCGGCTAGCCGTCGGGGCACAGCTGCCATCGCCGTATTCCTTATGCCCCTGAGCCAGGCCACGTCCTTCGCGGGCTCGATGAGGCGTGTCTGATCGAAAACCGGCTTCGCCTCGATCGTCCTCCCGCAACGGCCTTCCCAAACTTTCTTCCCCTGAGCGCGGTGCGCCCATTCCTCGCGGAACAACAAAGTTTCTCCTGGCCGCCCTCCATTCCATTCCGGCCCTCCGGGTGCGGTCCGATCGTCCCCGATCCTTGCGACAGCCATCGAGGCCGCGATGGGCGCGGCCCGAAACAGCAAAGGAATACGACAATGGCAACCATCGGCACCTTCACCACCTCCGAAACCGGCTTCAACGGCTCGATCCGCACGCTCGCCCTCAACGTCAAGGCCCGCATCGCCCGCGTCGAAAACCCCTCCGACAAGGGCCCGCACTTCCGCATCTACGCCGGCAACGTCGAGCTGGGTGCGGCCTGGCAGAAGCGCTCCGAGCAGGACCGCGACTACCTCTCGGTCAAGCTCGACGACCCGAGCTTCCCCGCCCCGATCTACGCAACGCTCACCGAAGTCGAGGGCGAGGACGGTTACCAGCTGATCTGGTCGCGCCCCAACCGCGACTGAGGTCCCCCCTCCAGGCTCCGCCCATCGGGCGGGGCCTCTCCCGCGCTCTGACTTTTTTCCGCCGTTCTTCCTTATTGGATGAAAATGGATGGAAAAATGGAGTCCGGTATGTCATATCCCATTCGGATGGAAACGGATGGGGTAATGGATGACAGCCCTTGATCTGGCGAAACTGCGTATCACGCCTGAGATCCTGTCGTTGATCGCCGAGATCGACGAATTCAAAGGTGCATGGCGAGCGCTCGGTCGTATCGCGCCAGACCGGCTCTCCAGCTTGCGCCGGGTCGCGACGATCGAAAGCATCGGCTCTTCGACCCGTATCGAAGGCGCAAAACTGAGCGACCGAGAAGTCGAAAGGCTGCTCTCGAACCTCCGAATCGGCTCGTTCACCAGCCGAGACGAACAGGAGGTCGCAGGCTATGCCGAGGTAATGGAAACGATCTTTTCCGCCTTCGACGCGATCCCGCTTGACGAAAATCACATCCGACAACTCCATCACGATCTACTCGCTCACTCGACCAAGGATGAGCGACACAGGGGAAACTGGAAAACCCTTGCCAACAACGTCGAAGCCTTCGACGAAGATGGACGAAGCCTGGGCGTCGTCTTCGCGACAGCATCCCCCTTTGATACGCCGCGCCGGATGTCGGAACTGGTGTCCTGGCAACAGGCCCAGGAGAAGGATGGGAAGTTTCACCCTCTGCTCATCGTCGCTGTCGTCGTGGTGGTCTTTCTGGAAATCCATCCTTTCCAGGACGGCAATGGCCGCCTGTCGCGAGCCTTGACCACTTTGCTGCTCCTTCGGGCGGGCTATACCTACGTGCCATACAGCTCCCTCGAAAGCGTTGTCGAGCAGAACAAGGAAGCCTACTACCTCGCGCTTCGTCGAACGCAGGGCACGATCCGGACAGATCAACAGGACTGGAATCCGTGGGTCGAGTTTTTCCTCCGGAGCCTGCAGCGCCAGAAGCAGCGGCTCGAGCGCAAGATCGAGCGTGAACGCATCCTGCTGGGCGACCTGCCGGAGTTGTCGGTCTCGATCCTCGAACTGGCGCGTGAGCGCGGGCGCGTTACGGTGATGGACGCGGCCAAGGCCACAGGCGCAAGCCGCAACACCGTCAAGGATCATCTTCGGGCGTTGACCGAACAGGGGCATCTGACCCTTCATGGAGCGGGTCGCGGGACTTGGTACGGCCTGAACTAAAGCCGGAGTGATTGGTCCGCCGATGCGCCGAGATCGGAGTTATGGCCCAACTGTGCGCGGCCGCCATTGCCACGCCCCTTTGCCAGAGTCAGCGGCGCTCCATTCGCGGGCTCGATGAGGCATGTCTGATCGAAAACCGGCTTCGCCTCGATCGTCCTCCCGCAACGGCCTTCCGAAACTTTCTTCCCCTGAGCGCGGTGCGCCCATTCCTCGCGGAACAACAAAGTTTCTCCTGGCCGCCCTCCATTCCATTCCGGCCCTCCGGGTGCGGTCCGATCGTCCCCGATCCTTGCGACAGCCATCGAGGCCGCGATGGGCGCGGCCCGAAACAGCAAAGGAATACGACAATGGCAACCATCGGCACCTTCACCACCTCCGAAACCGGCTTCAACGGCTCGATCCGCACGCTCGCCCTCAACGTCAAGGCCCGCATCGCCCGCATCGAAAACCCCTCCGACAAGGGCCCGCACTACCGCATCTACGCCGGCAACGTCGAGCTGGGTGCGGCCTGGCAGAAGCGCTCCGAGCAGGACCGCGACTACCTCTCGGTCAAGCTCGACGACCCGAGCTTCCCCGCTCCGATCTACGCGACGCTCACCGAGGTCGAGGGCGAGGACGGCTACCAGCTGATCTGGTCCCGCCCCAACCGGGACTGAGATCCGGACAGGCCCCGCCCGCGAGGCGGGGCCAACCGGCCACAAAGACCAAGCCGGCGGCAGGCATCGAGCCTGCCGCCGGCTTTTTCGGTGCGATACGGAACCGGAATATGTCTGCTCAGTGGATGCTATCGTGCCGGGAAGAAATGCCGGCCTCGAGGACGAGCGGTTTCCCCCAATTTTGCCTCCGCTCCGGTTTCCTCCACTCCAACAAAATCGGCTCCCCCACTCGCCGCCGCCGGCGGTCGCTTCCGCGCTCCTTGACCCCGTCATCTCTTCCCGCCCCGCCGTCTCGTCTTTCACGAACTCAAGGAGATGAGACGATGACCATTGAACAGCACATCGAGGAACTGCGCCGCGAGTTGAGGAACGCCTGCGACGCCGTCGAGCGGCGCCAGATCGAAGCGGAGCTGCAGCTCGCCCAGGCTGATCTGGCCGTGGCGCTTGCCGAACAGGACGGCACTATCGAAGCCGAGCCGCCCTTCTGAGGCGGCTTTTTCCTCCTGTTATGTGAGCCGGTCCGCCGGATCGACCGGCCTCTCGGCTGTCAGGGATTTCACCCCACGACCCTCCCCGCCGGCTCGCGCCGGAAACGGTCGCGGTCCCCCCGGGCCCGCGGGTCTCTTCTCTCTCTCTCTCTCTCTCTCTCTCTGACGTCCCAGTTTACTCCAGCAAATCCGGCGTCAAGGACGGCGCGGTCTCCCCCAATTTTTCCGCCGCTGCGTTGCACTTCGCTTCCCGAAAAAATCGGTTCCCCCGCTGGCGAGCCGCGTGCCGCGGTCCTTGACCCCTCTTTGCCACGGAGTGGCCGATCTCCGTCATCAAGATGAAGGAGATCACATATGACAACCAATCAGAACCTCATGCTTTACACCAAGCTTGCCGGCTTCCGGCTCGTCGTCCTCGCAAACCGCTTCGACTGCGATACTGACGTCTCGCGAAATCTCCATGATCGACTGCTCGAAGGGCTTGAGGCGGCTGCCGGTCGTATCCGGACCACCATGGCATTGGAGCGGAGCGTTCTTGCCGGCGACGACGAATATGCCGCGTACCGGCTGGAGGGTGAGACCGAGATCTTCGGGCGCTTCACGATCATCCTGCTGGATGAGCTCGACATCGACTATCCGGAGCTGGTTCCGCTTACTGAACAGGATCTCGGCTCGCTGGCACCGATCCTCAAGGATATCACACGGGAAACCGGTATCGCGGTAAGTGCCTCCCGTGTCAGCTACATCAGGTGCCCAGCATCATAACCGATCCTGCGGCGAGTTCGACTATCCGAGGGGCGGCGAGAGCGGCCCTTCGTTGAGATGCCGGCGAGACCATCGCAATGATGGCGAGAACGACCAGCTGAGCCTCTTCCTTTCGACCTGCCGTCATCTGTCATCGGGGATGTTGCAGCCCGTTCGTCACGACGCAACCTGCCACCGCCAGAATTTTCCCCGCCGCTTTCTGCGGCTCCTCGCGGATCAAAATTCGGTCGCCGGCAGGTCCTCCACCTCCGTTCCGGCCCTTTGGGTGCGTCCCTCCTTTCCGGTCTGCCGCTTATCCCCTGCGATGACCGCATTTCGAAAGGAGAAACGCCATGCAACAACTCGCCCAATTCCTCGCCGCCACCGGCCGCCGGCTCCGGACTCTCGGTAAGGTGATCAGCCACTTCTTCCGCAAGGGCAAGCTCGGCCTGAAGCTTGCGATCAAGATCCCGTTCTTCGTCGAGATCGAGGTGTCCTTCGAGACCGACTGGAACCGGCGCCAATGAGGCGCCTTCTTGGCCCGCTTCGGCGGGCCTTTCTCAACTCAGCACAGAGGCGCGCGGGCGGTAACCGCGTTTACGCTTTTGTAGGAGCAGATCGAGAAACAGTTCGACAGCTTCCTCTTCCCGTCCGAAACGATGGACCATCATCTGCCCCTTGCTTCCGATGCGGCCCCATTTGCGCAGGAGACAGACGTCCCCGAACAGGTTGGGTTCGATCGACATGGCATAGTAGCGGGCCATGTTCTTCGAGGCGTCCGAGCGTTCGACATAGAGGTGATAGGGCTGCGCGATCATGAGGTCAGAATCCCTGATCTCGGGAATCCCGTCCAACGACACTTATGAATCGGTCGGTATGGATTGATTCAGATCTGTTATGAAACGCGAGTGGTGGGCTTGGGCGAGACGCCTTCGGCGCACGGCTCTACTCGCTTACGCTCCCCGAACCCGCGGGGCGGTTTCGGCCATCCGGCAACGATCCTCTCGCGGATCCTCAGCCGCACCATCCGTGTCTTGCACCGTCCCAGCGCCTGGCAAGGCCCTCGTTGACGAGAGTGTCTCCGAGCGAGTGTCCCGATCGCAATACGGTCCGGAGCTTGCGGCCATACTTGTCTTCGTCGTGCCAGCCGGCCGAAAGCGAAAACGCGCCGGCATTGAGGAGCGCCAGCAGGCGTGCTTTCGCCGCCTCTCCTTTGACCCGTTCCGCTTCGCAGCGAGGCGGGCTGAGCTCAGGTGTATCGATATCCGCAATGCGGATTTTCTCACCCTGGAACCAGAACGTGTCGCCGTCGACGACACAATTGACATGTCGGCCGTCGCCGCAGATTGAAAACGCGGCCGACGATGAGTCCGCTACGGGGATCTTGGCCACAGCCGGCAGTCCGGGGAGGCTGCCGGCGCCGCCGAAGACAAGCCAGCCTCCCACAGCAATGATCATGGCCACGAGGATGCCCGCCAGCGATCTGCGCGAGATGCTCCCTCCAGATCGCGGTGATTTTTCCTGCAGGCGATGTCGATCATTCCTGCTACCGAACTTCCGCGGCTTTCTGAAAGGAACCACATTCGATTTCACCACTTGCCCGCTCCTCTCCTGCTTTCCTCAACCTATCTCGGACTCGGTTTCATATGCGTTTAAGGACAAGGTGCCTCCATGCAGTGTGCGGGAGCGGGGTGCAGTCGGTCCCGCCTCCCCTTCGGGCCACTATGTTTAGGCTCCTGCGGCTGCGCTGTTTCCCGCTCCTCGCACGACGAGAATTCCCGAAATCCCACCCCCTGGGTGGCCGCTTCTCTAATCGGCGGGGTGAGGTCAAGCTCTATCCCGTCTATCCGTTAGCCAAGAAAGCAAGGGTTCGTCCGCAGTCGGCCCATTGCGGTCATTCGGATCGGTGCCTAATCTGTCAAGACGCTCAAGCAACCTACCCATTATTCAGCTATTGACGGCGAACATATCAATGCCTTTGTTCCGATACGTGTTCTCGCTTGGTTCCGACACCAAAGCTGTTGAGTTGCGCAGAAGCAATCCTCAGGGTTGGCTTCCTGAAGCATTGCAACAGGCATTTCCGGAGATTTCGAAAAGACGATGGAATGATGTTATCAGGCTTAGGTTGCTACGATTCGATCAACGGGAAGCGTGGCATGCCACTTTGGTCGACGATCCATATGATTTACTGAGATCGTGTCCCGCCGCGTGGTGTAGCTTCGGCGGTCGCCGTGCCTTCCGGACAGAGCCGGGAAAGGATCAGCTTGCGGCTGGCAGGCTGATGAGCGGATCATCGCTCATCGTGGCGATAGTCTCAAGTGTCATGTAGCGGGAGCGCTGGACTGCCCACTCGTCATTCTGTTCGAGCAGCAAGGCACCGACCAGCCTGACGATGGCATCGTCGTTGGGAAAGATGCCGACGACCTCTGTCCGTCGCTTGATCTCGCCGTTGAGCCGTTCGATGGGGTTTGTGCTGTGAAGCTTTGTCCAGTGTGCCTTGGGAAAGGTCATGTAGGCGAGCACATCCTGTTCGGCACTATCCATCAGGGTACCCTTTCCAAGCTGAATGCCGGATCGCTGAGGATCGCGACAAGGTCCTCCGGGTGAGATGCCACCTTCCGTTCGCGGCATAGTTTCCCGCTTTCATCGACGATACAGACGCTCGTTTCTTTGACCGAGACATCGAGGCCGGCATAGTGTTTCATGGCTGCGCTCCTCTGCATGATGGTGGTACCTGGTTTCCGACAGGCCACTTGTATCATCGGCAGTGCAGTGCGGCTCCATCTTGCGGGCGGATGGGGTGGGGCACGAAGCCGATTAGCCCATCTATGCTGATTTCTCCGATACTCTTCATCATCCTCGATCGGCCTTGCTCGTTGCACTGCGCGCCGACTTGATCGGCTGGTCTTTAGACGCGTCTCTGGGCTTGTGAAACCGGTTCGTTCCGAGGCAAGCCTTCATGTCGTCGCGCCGGAACCAGATGGCGCGGCCGCATCTGAGCGGCGCGTTCCCTGCCGTAAATACGATCTGCTCGTCCGCGCGCATGCGAAGCACCTCGTGCGGCTGGATCAACGGCCGTGCGGCCAGCTGCTTCGATCGCGTCCGCGACGATCCTTTCATCTGCGAACTGCGGCTGATCTGGTCGATCTCGACCGTCGTCATGCCGCAACGGCGCGAAATGTAGTCGGCGGTTTCGGGATCGTTGATCGCTGCGAAACTGATCCAGCTCGCGCTCTCGAACCATTTGCTGGCCGCATCGCGACCGCCATAGGTTTCACGCAGCTGGCCGATCGACTGATAGATCATGACAAGGGTGATGCCGTACTTGCGGCCGGCATCTCTCGCGGTTTCCAGGATCCGCATGTAGCCGAGGCGCGCCACTTCATCGAGAAAGAACAGCGCCCGACCCTTCGTCGAGCCATCACGATTGTAAATGCCGTTGAGAAACGAGCCGATGATGACGCGCGCGAGGCCGGCATGCGTCTCCAATGTTTTCAGATCGATGTTGATAAAGACGTCGGTGTTTCCATCGGCAAGATCGTTCGTCGAAAACGACTTGCCCGAAACCAGCGCGGCATAGTTCGGATAGGACAGCCAGTGGGTTTCCTTGATCGCATTGGCGTAGACGCCGGAGAAGGTTTCGGGCGTCATGTTCACGAAGGCTGCGACATTCTCCTTCACGAAATCCGACTCCGATTTGTCGTAGATCTCCTGCAGGCGTTGGCGCAGTTGCGGCTCCGGCTCGGAGAGATTGGCGCGAACCTGGCGAAGCGTCTGGCTTTCCTTCTCCGTATGGCCGGAGAGACAAACGTCGGCAATCATCGCCGTCAACAATTGCAATGCCGAAGCCCGGAAGAAATCGTCGCGCACACCGCGCGTGCCGCCACTATCGCTCATAATCCACGAGGCGACGGACGCGATATCCTCCTCCTTCGTGCCTCCGAATTGCCCGATCCAGTCAAGCGCATTGAAGCCTGTCGCCGGGTTCTTCGGGTCGAGGATAAACAGATCCCGGTTGGCGCTCGTACGGTGGGCTGAGACCATCGGCGCCACCTCGTTCGACGGATCGAGAACGATCAGCGATCCACCCCATTTGAGTGCCGTCGGGATCGTCACCGACGTCGTTTTGAAACCGCCGGAGCCGGCAAAGACGATGCCATGTGACGAACCGAAGGAGCCGTCGAAGCAGAGCAGCGGTGACTTTCCACCCGCGCCCCATGTCTCCGGGTCGTCGGCCCGAAACGCGCGCGCTGCGCTGCTGTCCTTGTCGACACGATATCGTTCGCCGATGACAATACCGCCCGCGTCAGAAAACAGCCTTTCGGCGTCGGCGAGTTTCATCCAGTCGGCCTCGCCATGCAACGCTCGCTTGCCGCGAATGCGCTTCGGCTCGGCGCTGGCGAATGCCGCATTGCCGGCCAACGCGACGCGCAAAGCAAAGCATGAGGCCATCGCCGCCGCCCCGGCTCCGATCAGAGTCGCCGGGTCGGCATAAGAGAGAATGGACTTGCTCGCTGGAACCTTATCGGCTAGCGCGGACAACCTTATCGTTTCGCGAATTGCGGCGATCAGGATCGTCGCCACACCGCCGGCGACGACTCCCCAACCTGCCGTCTTGATCCTGATCGCGCCGGCGCTCGCAAACAGGAAGACGATTCCGACGAGCCCTGCACTGACATAGGGCAGCGCGATCCCGGCTCGGCCAAGCGTCTGCCGTGCAGCTTCCGTCTTTCCGAAGGCGGACAGCCAGTGCTCGATCCCGGTCAATCCGATCGTGACCAGGAACATCAGCGCGGCGGGTACGATGAAGAGCATGATCCTATTCATCGGCTTTCCCGAAGGCCTCCGCGCCGATCGCCATCAGTCGCGCTCGTTCCATCTCATCGACTTTGAGCCGTTGGCGCAAATCGATCAGCGCCCCCAGTAGAAGCGCGCGTTTCTCGTAGCGAAGACCCGCTTTGACGACCAAGCCGCCAAGCTCGATCTTTTCCCGCGTGTCCTTCTTGCGGGCGTCGGATGTTGTTGTGCGTGCCATCCGCTCAAGCCTCAGCAGTCCCGCCCGCAGCCGCGCCAGCCGCGTCCTGCGTGGACGATGAGCTGCTTTCGCCGGCGTTACCTCCCTTCTTCCCTCCGGTCGTCGCGGCCTTTCCCCCGCGAAACCGTTTGGCCAGGTCCTCGAAGGCTGCCTGAAGCTCTGCCTCGTCGACCTCGATCTCGCCAAGTCCTGCCTTGAGCGCGATCCGGCCGATGCGCTCGGCCTCGCGGGTTTCGGCGACCTTGAGCTGCTCCTGGAGTTTGGCGATTTCGTCGCGGATCTTGGAGGAGGGTTTTTTCATTCCGTCTGACTCCCTTGGGTTAGAAAGCGTGTCTTTCGAACCCAGTTTTAGGGAGCCGAGTGCGGAACGCACTACTGTGAATCCTACAATCGCCAAAGCGCGAGCTTTGGTGAATGATCCCGGCCGTTCCGAAGGAGCGGATCCGAAGGGCGCAATTATACGTCGCTGACGCGACGCCCTTGCTTGAGGCCCCTGGCGGGCCCGCCGCTCTCGATGAACCCGTTGATTTCGTTCGCAATCGGGAGAGAACTCCGCCGTGGCCGTCCCCCATTTCTCCGTCAGCGTCGTCGCCCGCGGCTCAGGCCGCAGCGCCGTCCTGTCGGCGGCCTACCGGCACTGCGCCAAGATGGAATTCGAGCGCGAGGCGCGGACAATCGACTACACGCACAAGCAGGGATTGCTGCATGAAGAGTTCGTCATCCCCGCCGATGCGCCGGCGTGGCTGCGCTCGATGGTCTCGAACCGTTCGGTCTCCGGCGCCTCCGAGGCCTTCTGGAACACAGTCGAAGATTTCGAGAAGCGCTCCGACGCGCAGCTCGCCAAGGATGTGACGATCGCCTTGCCGATCGATTTGACCGCCGAGCAAAATATCGCGCTGGTGCGGGATTTCGTCGAGCAGCACATCACGGCAAAAGGCATGGTAGCGGACTGGGTCTACCACGACGCGCCCGGCAATCCGCATGTCCATCTCATGACGACCTTGCGGCCGCTGACCGAGGACGGCTTCGGCGCCAAGAAGGTCGCGGTAACCGGACCGGACGGCAATCCGATCCGCAACGACGCCGGCAAGATCGTCTACGAGCTTTGGGCCGGAAGCATCGACGATTTCAACGCGTTTCGGGACGGCTGGTTTGCCTGCCAGAACAGGCATCTGGCGCTCGCCGGTCTCGACATTCGCGTCGATGGCCGGTCCTTCGAGAGGCAAGGAATTGACCTGGAACCGACCATCCATCTCGGCGTCGGCACGAAGGCGATCGAGCGCAAAGCCGATAGCACTTCCAAGCCGTTGGAGCTCGAGCGCCTCGAACTGCAGGACGCTCGCAGGGCCGAGAACGCGAGACGAATCGACCATAATCCGAAACTCGTGCTCGACCTGATCACGCGTGAGAAGAGCGTCTTCGACGAGCGCGACGTGGCGAAGATCCTCCACCGCTATGTCGACGACGCGGATCTGTTCCAAAGCCTTATGGTCCGGATCATTCTGCACCCCGACACGTTCCGCCTCGAGCGCGAGCGGATCGACCTTGCCAGCGGTATTCGAGTGCCGGCCAAGTACACGACCCGCGACATGATCCGGCTCGAAGCCGAGATGGCGAATCGAGCGGTCTGGCTGTCTCAGCGGACTTCGCATGGCGTTCGCGACGCGGCACTCGCCGCGACGTTCAAGCGCCACGAGCGTCTATCGGACGAGCAGAAAACCGCGATCGAACATGTGGCTGGAACCGAGCGGATCGCGGCGGTGATCGGCCGCGCCGGCGCCGGTAAGACGACGATGATGAAGGCCGCGCGTGAGGCCTGGGAAGCGGCCGGCTATCGGGTTGTCGGGGGCGCGCTTGCCGGCAAGGCGGCCGAGGGGCTGGAGAAGGAAGCGGGCATCGTCTCGCGCACGCTTGCGTCGTGGGAGCTTCGCTGGAACCAAGGCCGTGATCAGCTCGATAGCAAGACGGTGTTCGTCCTCGACGAG
This sequence comes from Rhizobium terricola, assembly GCF_012927355.1. Lineage (GTDB taxonomy): Bacteria > Pseudomonadota > Alphaproteobacteria > Rhizobiales > Rhizobiaceae > Allorhizobium > Allorhizobium terricola. Next base: position 165,888 of record NZ_JABBGK010000005.1, on the reverse strand, counting down.
GCCGGCATGGTGTCGTCGCGGCAGATGGCGCTGTTCGTCGAAGCGGTGACGAAGGCCGGCGCCAAGCTCGTTCTCGTCGGCGATCCCGAACAGCTTCAACCGATCGAGGCTGGGGCTGCCTTCCGCGCCATTGCCGATCGCATCGGCTATGCCGAACTCGAAACCATCTATCGCCAGCGTCAGCAATGGATGCGCGATGCCTCACTTGATCTCGCACGTGGCAAGGTCGGCAAGGCGGTCGATGCCTACCGTGCCAATGGCAAGGTGATCGGCTGGGATCTGAAGGCCGACGCCGTCGACAATCTCATCGTCGCCTGGGACCGCGATTACGATCCGGCGAAGACGTCGCTCATTTTGGCTCATCTGCGCCGCGACGTGCGCATGCTCAACCAGATGGCGCGTATCAAACTCATTGAACGCGGGGTTCTCGATCAGGGAACCATGTTCAAGACTGCCGATGGCGAACGCAACTTCGCCGTCGGCGACCAGATTGTGTTCCTGAAGAACGAAGGATCGCTCGGCGTCAAGAACGGCATGCTGGCAAAGGTCGTGGAAGTGGGGCCGGGACGCATCACCGCGCGGATCGGCGATGGGGAGAATGCCCGACAGGTGCTGGTCGAACAGCGCTTCTACAATAACCTGGATCACGGCTATGCCACGACCATCCACAAGAGCCAGGGTGCGACGGTCGACAAGGTGAAGGTGCTCGCTTCGCTTTCGCTCGATCGCCATCTGACCTATGTCGCCATGACCCGTCATCGTGAGGACCTGGCCGTCTTTTACGGCCGCCGGTCCTTCGCAAAGAACGGCGGGTTGGTCGCGATCCTGTCGCGAAGGAACGCGAAGGAAACGACTCTCGATTACGAGAAGAGCGCCTTCTATCGCGAGGCGCTTCGGTTTGCCGAAGTACGCGGCCTCAATCTCGTCAACGTGGCCCAGACCCTGGTTCGCGACCGGCTGGAATGGCTCGTTGGTCAGAAGCAAAAACTTGCCAATCTTGGTGTCCGCCTTGCGGCCGTTGCCGGCAGGCTCGGGCTCGTCCGTGGCGCCGCGCAGTCCCCAACCCAACCCAGCACCAAGGAGGCAAAGCCGATGGTCTCGGGCATCACAACCTTCGCCAAGTCCGTCGACCAGGCTATCGAGGACAAGGTCGCCGCCGATCCAGGATTGAAGAAGCAATGGGAGGAGGTCTCGACCCGCTTCCATCTCGTCTATGTCCAGCCGGAAAGCGCGTTCAAGGCAGTCAATGTCGACGCGATGCTGAAAGACGTGACTGCCGCGAAATCCACGCTGGCGACGATCGGATCGAACCCTGAACACTTCGGTGCGCTGAAGGGCAAAACCGGGATGTTCGCCAGCCGCGCCGACAGACAGGAGCGCGAGAAGGCTGAGACCAATGCGCCGGCCCTGGCCCGCAATCTTGAGCGCTATCTGCGTCAGCGCGCGGACGCTGAGCGCAAATATGAGACCGAGGAACGTGCCGTCCGCCTGAAGGTGTCGATCGATATTCCAGCGCTCTCGGCTAACGCTAAGCAGACCCTCGAACGCGTTCGCGATGCGATCGACCGAAACGACCTGCCCGCCGGCCTCGAATATGCGCTCGCCGACAAAATGGTGAAGGCGGAACTGGAGGGCTTTGCCAAGGCGGTGTCCGAGCGTTTCGGCGAGCGGACCTTCCTGTCGCTTGCGGCCAAGGACCCCAATGGACAGACCTTCAACACCCTGAGCTCGGGAATGACAGCCGGACAGAAGGCAGAGGTCCAAGGTGCTTGGAATTCGATGCGCACGGTGCAGCAACTCGCCGCCCATGAGCGCACGACCGAGGCGCTGAAGCAAGCGGAGACCCTGCGTCAGACGAAGAGCCAGGGGCTGTCGCTCAAATGAAGACACACGCTTCTGCGTTTGGGACGCGTCGCGCTCAACGGGCGCATGCAGTCGTGCTCTTGGCCTTGGCGGCATCCATCGTTTGCGCTGGTGTTGCTACCGCAGTCGTCGGCGGCTTTCGCATCAATCTCACACCGAGCGAACCGCTCGGTGTGTGGCGTATCGTGCCCCTTGACCGCCCGGCAACTCGCGGCGATCTCATCTTCATTTGCCCCCCGCAAACGACAGTAATGCGGGAGGCGAGAAAGCGTGGTTATTTTCGCTCCGGCACCTGCCCGGGCGGCGTGGCGCCGCTCATCAAGACCGTCATCGGCGTCGCCGGGCAGCGTGTCGAAATCGGCGCGGGCGTGACGATCGATGGACGCCCGGTCCCATTTTCCGATCTGGCAGAACGGGACGGCAATGGCCGGGCGATGAAGCCATTTCCCGGCGGCGTCGTGCCTGACGAAAACGTCTTTCTCCATTCACCGTTCAGGAGCTCCTATGACTCCCGCTATTTCGGTCCCCTGCCCGCATCCGGCATTGTCGGCCTGGCGCAAACGGTGCTTACTTATGCGCCGTGAGCTCGGTCGGCCGGTCCTGTTGATTGCCGTATCCATCATCGCCGGAACGGCTGCGTGGAGCGGCCATGTTCTGCATCTTCCGATCGCATTTGTGTTTCCGATCCTTTGGGCACATGCGCGAATGAGACTGACGGCGGCGATTATTTCGGCCGGTTATTTCCTCGCTGCCTCGCGCGGTCTGCCGCAGGGCGTTGCCACCTTCTATTCGTCGGACCTCTGGCCGGGCTTGCTTCTCTGGCTCAGCGCATCGCTCGGCTTTGTCGCTGTCCACGCAATGCTGTGGACGCGATGCGAACCGGCGCGACCGTTTCGCTATTTCGCGGCAGCCGTGCTCATGGCTGTTCCGCCAATCGGTATCACCGGCTGGGCGCATCCGATCACGGCCGCGGGCGTGCTGTTTCCGGGATGGGGATGGTGGGGGCTCGTTGCTGCGACAGCCGGCCTCATGGGCCTCGTAACCCGCATTTGGCCGGCTGTCGCGATTGTCCTGGCAGGCTTTTGGATCGTGTCCGCCGCAACCTGGAACGAGCCGAAGCTACCGGAAACCTGGCAAGGGGTCGACCTCGAATTGGGCGCATCGCTGGGGCGCGACTCCAGCATGCGGCGCCACCGTGATCTGATTGCGACGGTGAAGGATCAAGCATCCGGCGGCGCCCGCACTATTGTTCTTCCGGAGAGCACACTGGGGTTCTGGACGCCAACCGTTGAACGGCTCTGGGTAAAAGAATTGCTGGGAACTAACGCCACCGTCATCGCCGGCGCCGCCATCATCGATGCGGGCGGATACGACAATGTGCTGGTCGCCATCTCGGCCACCGGTGCCCAAATCCTCTATCGCGAGCGGATGCCGGTCCCGGGCTCGATGTGGCAGCCGTGGCGGTCCTTGCTTGGGGTAAGTGGTGGTGCGCGGGCGCACTTCTTTTCGAACCCCGTTGTGACCATTGCCGACGCTCGGGTCGCACCTCTGATCTGCTACGAGCAACTGATCGTCTGGCCCGTCCTGCAGTCCATGCTGCAGGAGCCGGACTTCATCGTCGCCGTCGGCAACGGCTGGTGGACCAAGGGGACTTCCATCGTCGCCATCCAGCGCGCCAGCGCAGAGGCGTGGGCGCGTCTGTTCGATAAGCCGCTCCTGATTTCCTTCAACACCTGAAGCCCGAGGAGACCTCATGCTCGACGCTGCCCTGATCCAACAATGCGCCGACCCTTCATTGAAACCCGCGATCGTCGAGCAGTTCGTGACCGCCGCGGGCGCGAATGATCCACTTGCCGTTACCGTCAAATCAGGTGGCCGATTGATCCTCATCCCGAAGCCGACGGCGCCGGACGAGGCTTTAGCAATCGTCCGGCAGTATGTCGGCCAAGCGGTGGTTCGTGTCGGCCTAACGCAGTTCCCGGCGGGCGTCGGTGTCAAGGAGCCGGCCGATCTGACGCCTGATCTCGTCGATGCTTGCGAAAACCTTCGCAAGGGAACGGCGATGTTCGCAAAGGTTCTGCGGATTGTCGCCAAATGGTATGGCAACCCGAAGAGCGATGACGTCTTCGCGCAGATCTTCGAGGACGCCGTCTACGCCTGGAAGACGGGCGAGTTCGAAGGCGTGAGCGTATTCCAGGCGGAGGATCCGGGTGGCTCAGTCGTCAATCAGCGCGAGCCGATCGACACCGAGGGAACTGATGCAGCGGCTGAGGAAGCTTCCCCACCGACCGACGCCGACCCTCAGAACGAGAAGCAAGTTGGATCGGCGGAGATGCGGATCGATCTTTCGAGGATCGGAGGAAAATGATCCCCTCGGGAAGGCCGCTATGCCTCCGGAAGCGAATAGCGCGTGAGAACGGTGTCTTCGCCATCGAGGGTCACTTCGATGACTTCGTTGACCATATCCTGCGCTCCTGCCAAATCCTGCAGTATGAGGGCAAACAATTCTCGTTGCTGCGCGGGAAGCACCTGCGGGACAATGATCACTAGGCCCGCATGCAATTCCTCTTTCGCGTACAGCTTCCGGAAGTCGCGGGCATTGTTCGTTACGAACGTAAAATCCTCCTCGATGATCCGAGGCATCAGATCCCAGTCGGTTTCGCCGCTCAGTCCCAGCCAGTTCACATGGAAGCAATCGTGGCCGTGCGCTTGAGCCACGGCCACGAGAGACGTGTGAAGGCATTCATCGATAAGAAACTTCACGAGGTCGAGCCAGACGGTTTGGAGACGTTCTCGTTCCGAAGGCTCAGGTGCTTCACGGATTTCACCTTCAGGCCGTGCTCCGAAAGCTTCCGCGGACGTCCTCTGGCGGGATGGGCCGCAACCCAGATCTCGGCAAGTTCCACCATGCGCTCGGTGAGCGAAGGATAGCCCTCGACGATTTCCGCTGTACTTGCGCCTTGGGTCTTCATCGCGGCAATCGTTCGCACGGGAACACGGGTTCGCTTGAAAACCGGCTCGCCACCCACGACCCCTTTCACGCTTTCAATCATTCGTTCGGCTTCTCGAAGCGCCTCGGCCCGCGCGGCCAGTTGTTCTCGTGCCCGCGCAACGTCGATAATGAGATAGTCGTCTGCCCTAACAGTTTCGGCATCGGGGTTCTGGTCGATCGTATCGAATAAGCGCTTGCGGCGCTCCGCAGACAAGATCGATCCGACGCCGTACCAGAGCTTCAACCGAAGTAGATCCTCATCGGTGAGTGCTCGACCCCTGCTACCAACGAGATGAGTCTCGATGATGCGCTTGTCGATCGCATTGTGCACCGATTTCACAGCGATCTCGCTGACAGCCGCCGCCTCGGCGGGCGTGTAGGCGTGTGATGTGCTGGTCATAATCATTCTCCTTGTGGAGAATATATAATGCGGCCCGCCGCTCGTGTAAAGCCTTGACCCATGCTCGATCTCAGTGGTCGAGCTGTCCCAATCGATCGATGCACATTGGCTTCGAAGCGGAAACCGCCCCCGAACCCTAAAAATCCAGTCGACCACGGGCGCGATTTACAGATCAGTTCGATTTGGTCACAAGCTCGGCGGGTTCGACGCCCAGTGCTTCGGAAATCTGGCCAAGAACCGTGAGGGTTGCAGACATCTCTGCGCGCTCGATGGCACCGATATGACGTGCGCTCAGGCCCGTGCGGTGCGCCAGTTCCTCCTGCGTCAGTTTCTTGCCATGACGTATTCGACGCAAATTGACCGCCATGACCTCGTTGAGATCCATGACGGCAGCGGAACCTGAATCGGAACTATTGTTCTAGGAACTATAGTTCCGATTCGACGTGACCTGTGATATTGGGCGTCAATCGTTCTTCGACTGACTTGCAATGTTGGTCGTATGATAGTCTGTAGCGCGGCCGCACAGTGCGGGACCAGAGCATCGTTTCAAGTGGTGAAGGAATGAGTTTCGAGGAAAAACGAATGAACGATGCAGACGCCTCTGAGACCGAAAGAAGCGAGCGGGATCCGCGGTTCTGTTCCATGCCGAAGGAAGCGTTGGAGGAACTGGCGGTGTCGGCAATACACGAACACCGCCGGCTGCTCGCCGCGGATGAGGCTGTCTACGAAGAGTGGACTCGTGCTAGCGGCGACCCCTCGGTTTCCAGCGATGTCCTGGCAAACCTGCAGGACGAATACATTGCCCGTCAGAAGAAATCCGAAGCGCAGCAGGAAGAGCTGTCGCAGATCATCGACGCCCTTGGCTACATCCCCGACGTCCCATTGGACGACGCTAATTAGAGCTTAGCAACCCGCGATCTTTCGCGATTCCCACAAGCTGCGGCACTGATTCAGCGCCCAGCTTGGCACGGGCTTTATCAAGGTAGTGCTGCACGGTCCTCGAATTGATGCCAGTCACAGCGGCAGTTTCGAGTGTGTTCTTTCCTTTCATCGCCCACGTCAAGCACAACATCTCGCGTGGCGAGAGCACCTGCTTTGGATTGATGGCGGTTTTGGCAGCAATCATCTTCAATCGATAATGGACCATCATCACCAATTGGACTGCTCTCCTCGAGTCGAAAGCGGCCGGGACGTCCACTTCTCTTTCGGAGGATGCAAAGGTCAGCATCATCGACGCACCGTAACCACCCTCCACAGGGATTGTCATGCCGCAGCGGATCCCGTGGTCGATCGCCTCGTCGCGAAACTTTCTGAGCGGTGAAGAACCGCGTGCCGGCCAATCCTCCGCGGTCCAGAAGAAAACGTCGCGTTTGCGCTTCGCTTCCGTCACCACGGGATCGATGCTGGAATAGTCAGCCGAGAGGTAAAGACCCTCCCATGGTTTGGGATAGGAGTTGAATGTCCTGATCTGGGCGCCTTCTTTTTCGAGATAGGCAAACCGTTCGTATCCGCAGGAACGCGTGAATTGCCTGAGGGCTCCCTTGATCATGGCCTCGTCTTGCGCGACTTCCAGCATGTCAACGAGCGAGCGAAATTCTCCGTCCACGAACGCTTCTCCTATGTTCTTGACCCGTAAAGCGGTCCTTTATTTGCCAGCCGAGACGCTGGGTGATGGGCATCGTAATTTGGCAGCGGGCAGGCCCGCTAATTTCCAACTGACGATAACTATGCAACCGACAGTGCTGGGTTAACGCAAATCAGTCCCTCTTGCCGTGTATGTTAGCACTACCCATAAAGGGGGAGCTTTCAAGGCTCCCCGCCTCAAAAAGATGACAAATCAAGAAAAGTTTTCGCGGGCCAGGGAACCAGTCGCAATGGAAACAGTGTTCTGACGCAAGTGCTATTTGCTGAAATCAACGCGATATAGGCCTGGCCCTCGCACTCGCAGAGGCCCAAACTTAAAACCCCCTAGCGCTTTTCAAGGCGCAAGATCACCTGCCGTCGATACGCGCCCGCTCGGATCTGACGGCTTTGATTATACGCCAGTTAATTCCCGGTTCACGTAGCATCTGGATATCGTCCATTTCGTCGAAATCCGAAAGCCGGGTGAAAAACGCCTTTCGAAGGCGCGAGATAAACTGCTTCGGCAAAGCGGTGTTTTCGAGAAGGTCCGGGTCGTCATCCGGCAAATCGCCAAAATCCATTACTGTCATCGCCTATCCTTTCGTGCGTTGAACAGGACCATCCGGCACCATTTCTACAGCCAGCGCAACTCGCAGATTTGCACCTCCTGCGGGCTTGGCGTTTCCTTTAGTTCTTGCGGTAAGCAGACGGAAAAATGATGTCCTGGTCGACGAGCACGTTAAATTTATAGCCGGGCCTGATCTGGATCGTCGGCTGCACATTCAGGTTCTTCGAGATCGTCTGCTCTGCGACTCGACCGAAGCTTTCGGCAAAATTCCGTCTGGCTGCATCGGACGCCGTGTCCTGCGTCGCAAGCGTCGAACTCTCCGGCATCGACATGTCGATCCCGGTTCCGATCAGCGCGACAAGAGCTGCCGAGCTCCAGGTGCGCCAGAGATGCCGATCGACCTTGTCCTTGAAGCCGCCATATCCTTCGGCATCCGTGCCGGCCATGCCGCCGATCTGCAGGGTCGATCCATTCGGAAAGATGAGGTCGGTCCAGACGACGAGGACGCGCTCCTGGCCAAACGACACATTGGAATCGTAACGACCAAAGAGCTTGGCCCCCTGCGGGATGAGGAGCCGATAGCCGGTGGCGCTGTCATAGACGTTCTGGCTGACCTGTGCGCTGATGCGCCCCGGCAGGTCGGAGTTGAGGCCGGTGATCAAGGTGGCGGGAATGACCGAGCCACGCTTCAGTTCAAAGGGCGACATCTGCGGCACCACTTGGTTCGGCAGATAGCCGAGATCCTTGATGTCCTGATTGAAAAAATCCTCCTTCGAGGTTTGGGTATTCGGATCGACGTTCTGGCCCATGAGCCCGGATTTCATGGCAGCGGCGTAGAGGTCAGAGGCATTGTTGGCCGTCGCAGCCGTCGTCTGCCGGCCAGTGTCCGTGGAGTTGTTGGCGGCCTTCTCGACATCGGAAATATCCACCTTCAATGGTGAGTCCAAAGCCGTTGCCCGCGCCTGCAGCCGGGCCATGCGCTGGCGTTGGGCCTCGCGGATATATTGTTCATCCTGCTCGCGCTTCAGACGGGCTTTCCATTCCTCCTCGGATTCGAGCTTCGGCCGCCGTTCTTCCCTCTCCGTGGGCCGGCGCTCGACAACAGGTGTTTCCTTCTCGACCTTCCGTTCGTCGGCGGGCGTTGGCTGAAACGCTTCACGTTCCACCGGTTCGCCGATAATGCCGTCGGTGATGCCGCGTTTGAGTTGGTCTCCGAAGTTGGTTGCAGGCGTATTCGAAGCGCTGTGGAGATCGGTGTTCCGATTGAAGGGGAGCCCGCGCCACGACAGTCCGATCACGACCACGCCGACGAACAGCGCGATGATGACGATGGCGATGATGATCGGCAGCCGATTGAGACGGCGCATGCCCTTCTGATCGTCAGCTTGATTGGATGCGCCGAGCTGGAGCGATTGGACCATACTCGCCTCCCCTCAATTCCGCTGCATGATCGAGAGCGGGCTTGCCGGCGTCGCGCCGGCCGCCGATGTCGAATAGGCCCGCCCAAGGGCGACGGACGGCGTCGAGAGCTGTGCGAGCACCTGACCGTCGACGCCATCGACCGAATAGGCGAGCTCGACCGGTTTGACATCCTTTCCAGCCTTGCCGTCGGTTATGACCGTGTAGCCCCATCCTTTCAGCGCCGCCTCGAGCGCCGCAGCAAAGTCGGACGAGTCCTTTTCCATTTTGAGCGTTGTCGTGGCGGCTGGACCGATCTGCTCGGCAAGCCGGCTCGCCATGTCGCCGGCGATGGCGCTTGCGGCTGTGCCGGTGACGGCGACCGGGGTCGAACTGGTGGTCAATCCGTCCTCGGCCGTCTGGCAGCCTGAAAGCAGGGTGGCGGTGATCATGATGATGAGAAGCTTGCGCATGGTTCAGCCTCCCCGCCGAATGGTAATTTTCTGCTGGCGCCAGCCGACGCCGGAGACGAGGATTGCCTTGTCGACCGCATAGTCGACGATCATCATGTCGCGCTGCATCCGATAGTTGACGATACGATTCTGGCCGCCTGAAACGACGAAAAGCACGGGCGCATCCTGGCTCGATACTGATTTCGAGAATTGAATGTAGGTTTTCACGCCGTCTGAATAGACCCGCTTCGGCTTCCAGGGCGCGCTCCCGCTCACCGAGTAGGAGAAGTTCAGTTTGTCGGGTGCCGTCCCGGGAGTTCCGCCTGTCTCGAGCCGGGAATAGATATCGGCGAGCTTGGTCGACACATCCTCCGGGTACTCGAAGCCGACGCGGGCCATATACTGGCTCGGATGAGACTTGAGCTGGATGTGATAGGTGCGGCGTGATGTCGTGACCACCATCGAAGTGACGAGACCCGGCTCCGATGGCTTGACGATCAGATGGATTGCCTGCCCGCCCGTGGCGCCCGAGGTCGCCGGTTCGACTTTCCATCTGACAGTGTCGCCGACCAGAACGTCGCGGACAATCTCGCCACCCTGCAGTTCGATATCGCAGACCTGCAGGGGCGAGCAGACGACGGACGGCTGTGTTTCGCCGAAGAGGAAGACGACCTTGCCATCGGGGCCGGTCGTCACCAGTCCTGGCGTCCCGCGCCATTTCCTCGAGATGTTCGTTCCCTTCACCTCATTGTTTGTCATGCTCTGTGCTTCGGCGCCGCTCGCGAGGACGAGCGTGGCCAGGCAGCCGGCGGCTGCGATCAATCGTGTTCTGTTCATTGAGAAATCCCCTGCCCTTAAAGCTGCGCTGTCCAGTCGAAATCCCGGACATAGAGACCGATCGGATTGAGGCGGATGGTGGCCTCATCCTGCGGTGCGGTGAGCGTGACCGTCGCGATGCCGCGGAACCGGCGCGTGCCGATTTCCTTGCCCTTCCGGTCGCGTTCGTATTCGGTCCAGTCGATCTGATAGGTCTGGTTTGAGAGAGCCACGATGTTGTTGACCTCGATGGCAACGGTCGACGACTTCGCTTTCTCGAACGGTGAGTTGCTCCGGAACCAGTCATTGATCTTCTGCGTCGACGGATCGGAGGTCCGAAGCAGCGCATAGGTCCGATCGATATATTGTTTCTGCACCACCGCATCCGGCGTAATCGAACGGAAGCTGGTCACGAAATTGCCGAGCGTGGCGCGCACCACCCGGACATCGGCATATTCGATCTGTTCGGGAAAACCCGATGTCACCGACGTTCCCAGTTTGTCGACCTGGACAATATAGGGAACCAGCTTGACCTGAGTGCTCAGATACATCGAATAGCCAAAGCCGATGACAGCCATGGTAAGGCCCAGAATGCCGACAATGCGCCATGCGTCGGCGGCCTTTACATAAGAGCCATATCGCTCATTCCATTCCTGGCGTGCGGCGAGATACGGGTTTTCGGGGGCGCGGTTCGCTGCCATCGATCCATCACTTTCTGATTGCTATTGGTCTTTGCGTTCGGGAGATGGCTTTGGTCCTCTGTGACCGCTGCGCGCCTCATCCAGCTTGGCGTTGGCGAGGCCAAGGATCGATCCTGCATAGGCACCGGGAGAACCGATGGCCTTCTCCTTGGCGGCCGAGCCTGCCGCATGTCCGGCCGATCCGATGCCTGCTCCGATCCCGCGAAGCATTGCGCCGGCGACAGACGACCCCGCGGCGCGTGCGCTTTGAGCTGCCGCGAACCCCGCGCCTGCCGCACCCGCCGCGAGGAAACCGGCGCCGGTGGCGAAGGAGGCGGCCTGGCCACCGTGGCGGATCGCTTCCATCCCGCCCGAGACCGATGCCCCCTGGACGACGCCTTGCATGATGTTCGGCACGTAGATAGCGACAATGAAGACGACGACCGCAATGCCGGCGATCGCGAGGGCCGTCTGGAATTGGTCGCCAATGTCAGGTTCGTTTGCTAATCCGATAAGCACTTCTGATCCGATGCGCGAGATCATCACAAGCGCCATGAGCTTCATTCCGACCGAGAACGCGTAGACCAGATATCTGATGGCGAAGTCCTTGGTGTAGGACGAACCTCCCAGGCCGAGCATGATCATGCCGGCGAGCAGGCCGATATACATCTCCACCATGACCGAGACGAAAATCGCTGCGACAAGCGAGAACGAGATGACCACGACGACCATGGCAAACGCAGCCGAGATCGCCAGAGCATTGTCTTCGAATAGACCGAACTGAATCTTTTCCGACATCTTCGTGGCGACTGCGAGCCCGGCATTGAAGACGTCGGCCGGTGAGGCGGTGCCGCCTCCGGCGCCAATCTGGAACAGACTGTCGACCACCGCCTTCGCGAAGGTGGGGCCCTGTGCCAACACGAAGGCGAAGAATCCAATGAACATGATCCGCCGGACAAGCTCGGCGAACCAGCTGTCGAGCGATGCGGCCTGTAGTGCCAGCCAGACGGCGGCGATACCAATTTCGATCGTCGCCAGGATCCAGAACAACGATTTCGCCGCATCCATGACCGTGGTTTCCCACCCCTTCGCGGCCGTGGTGATCTGGCTCTGCAATGAGGTCAGCACTGAGCCTTCCTGGGCGAAGGCTGGCTGGGCCGCCAGTGCGCAGAAGGTCGCAAGCAGCATCGCTGCCCTGAACCGTCGAAAAGATATCCCCGTCATCTGCTCACCACTCGACCTTCATTTTTTCGCCGCCAGAAGTCGGATATTTCTTCGAGGTGCCGAAGAACTGCTCGCGGCGCTCCTGGGCAGCCCGCTTTTCGGAGATGAGCAGCCAGATGCCGGTGCTGCCGGCCGCCATGAACGCTGCGATCGTGAGGAGGATCAGTTTCGTTCTCACCATTCCACCTTCATTTTCTCGCCGCCGGACGTGGACGGGGCCGTCGCGCTGAAGAATTTCTCCCGCCGGGCTTGGGCCAGGTCCTTGTCTGTTTGTTCGGTCTGAAGCCAGGTTCCCATCATGGTCATCTGCTGAGATACGAGACCGCGGAGCTTCTGCATCTGCGCCACCTGTTGCGCCGCGATCTCGTGCCCGACCTGGAGGGCCTTCATCTGCCCATCGGCGGTCTCGGACATCGATCGCAGAGAGGACATCGTGCCTTCCTCGCTGTCGAACTGATCGGCCGTCAGGCTCGCCGCCTTCAGTGTGCTGGCGATCGTGTCCCGGTTGGTATCGGACCACGTCTGGTAGCTGGAGGAAAAGCTTTCGGCGTTCGGGAGATTGGTCCTGAGGCTTGAATAGCTCTGGAAGCGCTGCTGCAGCACATCGTCTGCATTTCCCATTGAAAACGAAATGCCCTGGCCCTGGTCGACGATGCTGCGCAACTGATTGAGGTCGCTTTCGACCTGCCCCCACATATGCGACGGAAGGGTCGCCGTGTTCTGCAGAAGGTTCTGGTAGATATTGAGCTGCGTTTCGATCTGTTGCGCGAGCTGACTGATCTGGGTGAGCTGGTTCTGGATTTGCTCGCCGGATTTCCCGACCAGCGCGACGAGCTCGCCATTGTTGAGAACCTGCGTCCATTCGGTCGCAGCACCCGTGGCGGTGCCGGCACGCGCTGGCACGGCTGCACTTAGTGCAACGCTTACAGCTACCAGACTGACGACGAATCTATTCGAAGTTGAGCAGCGATGCGGCATCGTGAACCCCTCTCGTTTGAAGCCAGTGGATCGGCCAGTCGCGGCCGTGTTCTGAACTGAGCGCGCGAATGCGCTTCAGGTCTTCCTTGCCGGATGCGCCGACGAAGCTCAGCGCCACGGGGCCGAGCGCCATATCGAACAGCCGTCGGCCTTCAGGGGTGACCACGTAATATTCGCGCTTGGGGATTGCGTTCGAAACGATCTCGATCTGCCGCTCGTTGAAGCCGATCCGCTCATAGAACTCGCGCGTTCCGGGCTCCCGGGCAGCACCGTTCGGCAGGCAGATTTTCGTCGGGCAGGATTCTTTCAGCACGTCGATAATACCCGAGCGTTCGGCGTCGGAGATCGACTGCGTGGCGAGTACAACGGCGCAATTTGCCTTGCGCAGCACCTTGAGCCACTCGCGCATCTTGCTGCGGAATACCGGATGACCGAGCATCAGCCAGGCCTCGTCTAGCACGATCAGGCTCGGGGAACCGTCGAGACGCTTCTCGATCCGCCGGAACAAGTAGGTCAGCACGGGCACAAGATTGCGCTCGCCCATGTTCATCAAGTGCTCTATCTCGAAGGTCTGGAACGCACCGAGCGAGAGACCGTCCTGTTCCGCGTCGAGAAGCTGGCCCATCGGGCCGTCGACCGTGTAGTGATGAAGCGCGTCCTTGATCTCGCGCATCTGGACGCCGCTGACGAAGTCCGACAGGGACCGTCCGGCCGCGCTGCCCATCAATCCGATCTGGCGAGAGATCGCGTTGCGATGATCAGGGGTGATGACAACACCCTGAAGAGCGACCAGCATTTCGATCCATTCCGTTGCCCAGGCGCGATCCGCATCACTCGCGAGGTCCGATAGTGGGCAGAAGGCCAGCGCCCTTGCCTCTTCTTGGGCGTCGCCACCAATCTCATAGTGATCGCCGCCGGCGGCGAGCGTCAGCGGCAGGAGCGAGTTCCCCTTATCGAATGCGAAGATCTGGGCGCGTTCGTAGCGCCGGAACTGTGCTGCGATCAGAGCAAGAAGCGTGGATTTGCCGGAGCCAGTTGGCCCGAAAATCAGCGTGTGACCGACGTCATCGACATGTAGGTTCAGCCGGAACGGCGTCGAGCCACTCGCCACCTGCATGAGGGGTGGCGAGTTCGGCGGATAGAATGGGCATGGCGCGATCGGGTTGCCCGACCAGACCGAGTTGAGCGGGACCAGATCGGCGAGATTGCTGGTGTTGATCAGCGGCTCGCGGATATTGCAGTACCAGTTGCCTGGCAGGCTGCCGAGATAGGCGTCGGTGGCGTTGAGTGTCTCGATCCTTGCGCCAAATCCTTCGGCCTGTATCAGCCGGCGGATCGCCTCAGCCTTCTCCTGCAGCGCTTCGCGATCGTGATCAAAGAGAACGATGACGGGCGTGTAATAGCCGTAGGCGACAAGTTGCGACGATGCTTGCGCGATCGCGTCTTCGGTCTCGGCGACCATCGTGATGGCGTCCTGATCGACCGACCGGCTTTGCGTCTGGAAGAGCTGATCGAAGAATGGCCGGACCTTCTGCTGCCATTTTTTGCGGGTGCGTTCGAGTTTCTGCCGTGCCTCTTCCGCGTCGAGGAAGATGAAGCGCGATGACCAGCGATAGGTGAGCGGCATCAGGTCCAGGCTGTTGAGAATCCCCGGCCAGCTTTCGGCCGGCAGACCGTCGATCGCTACAACCGCGAGAAAACGATTCTCGACCTTTGGCGTCAGACCATGTTCGAGCTCCGCCGTCGCAATCCAGTCGAGATACATTGGGGCATCCGGCAATCTGATGGGATGGTTTTCGCCGGTGATGCAGAAGCGAACGAATTGCAGCAGTTCGTCATAGCGGGCGAGCCGCTCCCCTCTCCTCTCGGCGACCTCGCGTGTCTCCATGCGCCGGATTGACAGGGTGTTGGCAAAATACTGCTCGATCTCCCGGATGGCGTTCTTGAAGATGAAGAGGACCGTGTCCGCATAGGTCTTCTTGCGGCTCTCCTCGTCCGAATAAATGTATTTGCTGAGCGCTGTCTTCTTGGATTCGAGTGGCTGATATGTGAGGACGAGCGCGTGCTTGCTCTCGAAATGCCCCTGCTCGCGCCCGAAATGCGCCCGCCGCTCGGCGTCGATCGCGCGCGTGACGGCATCGGGAAAGTGGCAGCGATCGTCGGACGGATAGTCGAATGTCGGGATGCGAACGGCTTCGACCTGGATCATCCAGCCGCTCCCGAGCCGTGACAGGATCGTATTGATCTGCCGCGACAGTTCGTTGCGCTCGAGGTCCGTGGCGCTCTCCGAGTCCGGCCCGGCAAAATACCAGCCGGCCATCAGGCTTCCGTCTTTCAACAGAAGGACGCCATTGTCGACGAGGCCGGCATAGGGGACGAGATCCGCAAAGGATGGGCCGGTGGCCCGGAAGCGTTTCAGAGCAACCATGGCTTGCCCTCAATACCGGCGCCATGGCGAGGAGGTCGCCTTGTAGTAATGCTTGTACGAGACATGGCGGATATAGACCTGTCGCATCAGCGGGTCCGCCTTTGCCATCATTCTCAGGAGGCCGACGACGACGATCCAGACGGCAACGCCGAAGAGCGCGGAATAGATCGTCAGAACGACGAAGATGAGGATGACTGCAGCAAGACCGGTGATCAGCACCAACTCCCGGTCCGCGCCCATCAGCAGGTTCGGACGCGACAGCGCCCGATGAATGCGGTTGCGTTGCAGGCCAGACAGAGACTCAGCCATGAGCCCCCTCCCCTTCCCCGCTTTGATTGATTGAGGTGGTCTGCTCGTCGGGCAGTCCGATCGAGGCACCGGTCGCGCCAAAAAGACCGACGATGTTGGTGGCGCCAAGCAGGATGCCAGCGACGAGCACGATGTACATGAGCCGCCGCGCGAAATCGTTCAGTTCGCCGCCGAAGATTAGCATGCCGCCGGCGATCGCGACGGCTGCAAGCGCAATGGCGCCGGCGACTGGTCCGGTGATCGATTCCTGGATCTGCTGCAGTGGCCCTTCCCAGGGAAGACTGCCGCCGGAACTGGCGAGCGCCGGCGAGACTGAGGCAAGAGCGATGGGTGCCGCAAGGAGTGTGACGGCGATGAATGCGTTTCTACGCGACATGGCGCGCCTCCTGTTCTTCCGTAAGCTGGTCGGATTCGATTTCGTATTGGCCGCCCGCAAAGCGCTCGACCTGGATGACGTCGCGAACACGCCGCCCACGTGGGGTCCGCTCGATCGAGACGACGAGATCGACCGCTTCCCCGATCACTTCATGCATCGGCTGCTGGCTGGCTTCGGCGGTTAGCTGCTCGAGGCGGCGTAGCGCCGACATTGCGGTGTTGGAATGGATGGTGGCCACCCCTCCGGGATGGCCCGTGTTCCATGCTTTCAGCAACGTGAGCGCAGCGCCGTCGCGGACCTCGCCGACCACGATCCGGTCCGGACGCAGGCGCATGGTACTCTTGAGGAGCCGCGCCATGTCGACGGTATCGCTGGTATGGAGAAGAACGGCGTTTTCGGCGGCGCACTGGATCTCGGCGGTGTCTTCCAGGATGACGAGGCGGTCGTCCGGGGCAGACTTGACGATTTCATCGATGACGGCGTTCGCGAGCGTCGTCTTGCCCGATCCGGTGCCCCCGGAGATGATGATGTTGAGCCGCGCTGAAATCGCGCTGCGGATGGTCGAGGCCTGGTGTTCGGTCATCACGCCGGAGCGCACGTAGTCGTCGAGCGGGATCAGGCGCGAGGCACGACGGCGAATGGTGAAGGCTGGCTTGGCGACGACCGGCGGCAACAATCCTTCGAAGCGGTGACCACCGATCGGCAACTCGCCGGAGATGATTGGCTGTTCGGTATCGACCTCGGACTGGAGCGCGTGCGCCACCGTTCCGATCACCATTTCGGCGGCCGCGGAGGACATCTCACCCGCCGGCGCCACGCCGTGGCCGAGCCGTTCGATAAAGAGCTTTCCATCCGGATTGAGCATGATTTCGACGACCGTTGAGTCGTCCAACGCGACGCAAAGCTGATCGCCGAGCGCCTCTTGGAGTTTGCGGACAAGTCGAGGATGAGAGCGAAGCTGGTTCACCGCGTTTCTTCCTTACGCTGCTTGGCTGACAGTGCTGAGTTCGGAACGGTAGTTGGCAGGCCGGAGCCGTTGGAATGTGTCGGCATTCGCGGGAAGGATCCCAGCGACAGCCATGGTCACCCCGATCTTCCTCGGCTCTGCCAGCCGCTGCAGGCGCCAGCCGACGCGCGCGAGGATCCGCTCGAACCGGAGGTCGGTTACCGTGACAATCTCCGTGTAGCCATTCGCCATGCACCACTCGATGATGCCCGCGAACATGGTCAGGGTTGCGTCATGGATCGAGCCGTCTCCCCTGCCCTCCCCGAGGGTCGTATCGACGCAGAAGCGGGAGCTCTCGATCATCGCGGCGTGTGCATTCAGCTGGCCATCCGGAAGCAGCGTCGGAAAGATGCTCGTCACCATCGTCGCGCCAACAGCAGGCAGTAGCCTCGCGCAACCGGTCACGGCGCCACTGTCGGAGATCGCGAGGATGTAGGTCGGCATAAGAGCGTCAAAGGCGTCCGCCTCTTGACCGTCGATAACGTCAACCTCCCAGCCCAAGCGTTCGGCGAAAACGCGCGCACGTAGCTGATGATGGCGGTGGAGGAGCTGAGCTTCGTAAACATTTCGCGGCTGGGAAATCGCGAGAATCTGCATGAATTTCTCCGTCGTCGTTGGTCGGCGGGGAAATCAACACGGAATGGATTCGGGCGGTAGTTGTAGGATCCTACAAGGTCGATTGGGCTGAGTCGCGGGTGTTGCACGAACTCAGAGGTTGTCGGAATGCCATTTCCGAGCGCGTGACTGCAGGTCGGATTGTAGGATTCACAGTAAAACAAACCTAGAACAAGGATGCCGTCCATCGCGCTATATGCGTGAAAACAAAGGGAAAAGAGTACGAGGTCGTCCCTTTTCACGGCCGTTGCTTTAATCTTTCGTTAACCTTAAATCCCTTGCGGCTCGGCGGGAATCGGGAGATAGTTGCGAAAATTTTGGCCATAGAGCCATTTTTTCGAAATTGTCTTCTTCTCGGAAATAGTTCGCAAAATGAGCAATATGTTGCCGAACCGATTTGATGTCGAGATCGCCCAGCAAGGGGCGAAGATCTCAAGTGCGTTGCACATGCTGCGCAGCCAACAGTACCCACCGGATGCCCGCAAGGGACTGCGCAAGTTCCAGCTTTCGGAAGTCGCTGATTTCATGGGAGTAACCCAAACCCATCTCAGGCAGCTCCACGCCGATGGCAAGGGACCAGAAATAGAATCGATCGGTGGACGGCGATACTACACGGCTCATCAGATGCTGGAACTACGTGAGTATCTTGAGTCCAACAAGAAGTCGGACAAGAGATACTATGTGCCCAAGCGAAGAGATGGCGACGCGATGCAGGTTGTGTCGGTCGTCAACTTCAAAGGTGGAAGCGGCAAGACCACGACTGCCGCGCATCTGGCGCAATATCTTGCCCTTACCGGCCATCGCGTGCTCGCGATTGATCTTGATCCGCAGGCTTCCCTTACCTCCCTCTTCGGGATTCAGCCGGAGCTCGATGACACAGCGTCTCTGTATGAGGCTCTTCGCTTCGATGACGAGCGTAAGTCGATTGGCGATGTGATCCAACCGACTAACATTCCGGGGCTGGATGTGATCCCAGCCAACCTGGTACTCCAGGAATATGAGTATGACGTTCCGCTCGCGATCTCTTCTAAGAGGGGTGAGGACGGTCGACTGTTCTACATGCGTATCGCCAGCGCCCTGAAAGAAGTCGATGACAAGTATGACGTGGTCGTCATCGACTGCCCCCCCCAGCTCGGTTACCTGACGATCACTGCACTCATGGCATCGACGGGGATACTCATCACCATTCATCCGCAGATGCTGGACATCATGTCGATGAGCCAGTTTCTGATGATGCTCGGCGGGATCATGGGGCCTGTCGCCGAGGCCGGTGCTGAAATGCGTGTCCAGTGGTTTCGGTACTTGATCACGCGATTCGAGCCCACGGACATACCGCAGGCCCAAATGGTCGGCTTCATGCAGTCAATGTTCGCGCAGCAGATGCTGAAAAACCACGTCCTGAAATCAACAGCGATTTCCGATGCGTCGATCAAGAAGCAGACTTTGTATGAGGTCGAGCGGGGAGAGTTCGTTAGAGCGACCTACGACCGGGCCATCGATAGCCTGAACGCAGCCAATGCGGAGATCGTCGAGCTCATTCACGGCGTCTGGGGGCGAAAATGAAGGGGTTGTCAGCCGTTTTTTTTTACGTTTTGCTAAACGTCTTCAACAGCTTGTTGGCGTTGACAGCAGGTTTGGAGGGTAGTTATGTCGCGTGAAAATCCGTTTGCCAAGCTGGATATGGCATCCATCGCGGCAAACCAGACTCCGACGAAGCCCGGCTACGGCATGACGGGAGCCGCCAAGACGGTCGTACGCTCCATCGAGGACATGGCCGAGAACACTAAGAAGCTCATGGAAGGCGAGGTGATCGTCGATCTTGATCCGCGGCTGATCGATGATTCCTTCGTTGCCGACCGTCTGTCGGACGATGGGGAAGAGTTTCAGGAGCTGCTCCAGGCGATCAGGGGATCAGGTCAGACGACGCCTATTCTGGTTCGTCCGAGTTCGACAGACGCCAAGCGATATATGGTCGTGTTCGGCCATCGTCGCCTCAGGGTCGCGCGCGAGCTTGGAGTTCCAGTCAAGGCAATCGTCAAGCAGCTCGACGACACCACATCGGCCATCGTACAGGGCCAGGAAAACGCGGCCCGCTCGAATCTGTCGTTCATAGAACGCGCCTACTTCGCCCAGAACCTGATTGCCTCAGGCATGACCAAGGAAACCGTTCGCTCCTCGCTTGCCATCGATGAAGCGATGCTCTCAAAGATGCTCGCGGTCGTCGAGGCAGTGCCGGCATCAGTTATCACGGCCTTGGGTGCGTCCAAGAAGATAGGGCGTGACCGGTGGCTGAGCCTCCGCCAGCTTGTCCTTGCCCCTGCCCTGTCCAAAGTTGCGATTGAGCACGTCGGGTCCGCCGACTTTCAGGCGCTCCCTGAAGGCGACCGCTTCGACAAACTCCATGATCACCTGAGGCGATACAAGGCCAAGTCAGCCGCCAAGAAGCCGAAGGCTGAAGTGCCTGTCCGGGACTGGACCTCGGCCGATCGCGCGTTGAACGTGGTGATGAATTCGAAGGCAAAGAAGGTTGCCATCGAGCTTACCAATGTTGAAGCCAGGCCGTTCAGCGAATGGCTGTCTTCACAGATGGGTCGTTTGTACGAGGAGTACAAAGGATCGAAAACTGAAACAAACGGAGACTGAACCGCAAAAGAAAAAGGCCCCCAAACGGCGAACCGTGGAAGCCTCTCTCGTCATCTCTAGCAGGATCGAGAATCGCATTTCCCGGAATCACAGTCAAGAGTCTTGGCGCCGATTTGGTGAGCGGATTTTCTTTGCCTGAAGCAAGGTGAAAGAAAAATGCAGACAGGACATGTGACGACGCCCTTTGGGCGGCGGCCGATGTCGCTCGCCCTGGTACGAACCCAGATGGCAGTAGACAGTTCGGATCAAAATGCTCGCATTGAGAAGTGGAAGGTGTTTCGCGACGTCTGCGAGGCGCGAGAACGTTTTGGCCTTCAGGATCGGGCCTTGGCCGTTCTCGATGCGCTCCTGACCTTCTATCCCCACGGGGAGCTGAACCCGAGGCAGGGCCTTGTTGTTTTCCCGTCCAATGCGCAGCTATCGGTTCGCGCTCACGGGATCACCGAAAGCACACTTCGGCGGCAACTTGCGGCCCTCGTTGAGGCAGGCCTCATCTCGCGCCGCGATAGCCCCAACGGGAAGCGATACGCGCACCGCAACCGTGACGGTGACGTGGAACAGGCCTACGGATTCGACCTCACTCCTCTCTTGGCTCGCGCCGGCGAACTTGCCGCCATTGCGCAGGACGTTGCTGCAGAGCGCACACGCTTTCGTCGGGCAAAGGAAGCTCTCACGATCTGCCGGCGCGACGTTCGCAAGCTTCTTTCCGCGGCTGTCGAAGAGGGCGCCTCTGGAAACTGGGGGCAGGTTGAGGAGCTCTACGTCGCCATCCTTGGAAGGCTCCCTCGTCACCCGAACCTGGCCCAGATAGATCGGGCGCTCGACGAGATGCAGCTTCTTCGGGCAGAGATACTCAACATCCTGGAAATGCAGCTAAAACCCGAAAATATGCATGGCAATGCCAACCTCTATGAGCGGCACATACAGAATTCAAACACCGAATCCATCAATGAACTTGAACCTAGCTCTAGAGAAGAGCAGGGCGGAGGCCTCGGAGGCAAGCCAGAAACCAAGAGTGCGCCGATCGAGCGGGAGAAGGCGAAGCCTGAGCCAATCAAGGCTTTCCCGCTTGGAATGGTTCTCCGGGCCTGCCCGCAGATAGCGGATTATGGTCCCGGCGGACGAATTGAAAATTGGCGCGACCTCATGAAGGCGGCAGTCGTTGTGCGCTCGATGCTCGGCGTCAGCCCCTCTGCCTACGAGAAGGCGTGCAATGCCATGGGGCCAGAAAATGCCGCGGTGGCTGTGGCCTGCATTCTGGAGCGATCGAATTTCATAACGTCGGCAGGCGGTTATCTTCGGGATCTGACGCGCCGCTCAGAGCGAGGAGAGTTTTCACTTGGGCCAATGTTGATGGCTCTTCTCAAGGTCAATGCGGAATCTGCGCGCAAGACAGCCTAGTGCGGGAAACCTGTTAATGGGCCGTTTTCTCGGTCATTCGGAGAGGAGGGTAAATTGTCAGCCGTTTTTTTCTGGAGATTCTTCCTAATAATCAGTGCGTTACATGGGTTGAGAAGGGGGCATGCGGCACATTTCTCATTATGCCGGAGCCAGAGCCGATTGTTGGGGCTCCTACTGATGCGGAGATCGCGTCCATTATCGCAGCCAATCCTTCGTTGGTTCCCAGCCCTCCGGCTCCTGTCCATCGGCTTCCGACAGAGGAGGAAGCTCTAGCCGCATGCCGTAAGGCTTATGCCCGCAATCCTCTCAGAACCGGCGGAGGAAGAGGATCTAACCTTCGGCTTGGTAGAAGGTGACGGGAACGCCAGCGATCCGGGCGTGTCATGCGTCGCGGCCATCAAGAGGAAGCCGAGCGCAGCGCCTCTAGATCATGTCGTTGGATTTGCCAACTCAGTATCCGGCGAGTGGGTTGCGACCAACTATTGAAGCTCAAAGTCAGATGCCCGTTTCCCGTCAATGTACCGGTAGTTGACGGAGCTAAAAGAAGAAGCTCTATCTCCTCCGGTTGCAAGCTGCCCTTCGAGACGACCAGATATCCTGCTACGAAGATCAGCTTCTGATTTCTCTCTTCCGAAACCAGTGGTGCGTGCCTGATGATCTTCAAGCGTGCCTTCACTTCCCGATCCAAGTCAACGCCGCCCGTGCTGCTGACGGCCGCCACGTAAACCGCCCCGTGACGTTCGACCTTCACGCACAGGGGCTCATCGGGTTGCGGCTCGAGCTTTTCTGTCATCTTTCCCTCTCCACAAGCGCACGCGATCACTCCTAGACCTCCCGAAGTTGAAGGGAGGGAAGGAGTCCCGCTCCGGCTCCTAAACCGGAGGGGAACCACCCACCCGGAGGGCCGAGACGGATTTCATGAAAATTCGGCCGATGCTGCAGGCCGAAGGCTGAAGGCTGAAGCATGGGGAGACCGGTGTAGTGCTTGTGGGGGAGAGGGCAGAGCGCCTTTCTCCCCCACAAGCAGCACGGCCTTTGTAACCGATAAAGGAAGGCGGCAGGGTAGTCGCATAGAATGGATGACGGAACCAAAAGTCGCCTCGATGGAAAAGAGGCGGGATAGACGTTGAGTTCTTTAGAGAATGTGTGTTGCCAAGCTTATGGACGTGATGTCATGTCACTATGTGATGAGGCAAAGAGGGCCGGCTGATGGGTGGAACCTATTTCGATGACGAACAGGAGATAGGCCCGCAAGGGTTGGCATTGTTACGCAATGTGCTCGCCGATCTATTTCGAGACCAATCTGGCGACTCAAATACGGATGAAGAGCTTGGGCTGGCAAAGGAGCTGGTAGCCCTGTTCAAGTCGGGTTTTCGGAGCGAGGAAGAGTTGAAAGCGATGGCCAGGGGCAGCAGCTTTCTCAACCATCACAACTCCTAGGAACGGCCGTGCTTTGCCTTACAGTACGTTATTGCAATGACAATCGAGAGCCATCAGCACGATTTAAAGGACTTGATAGGAGCGCAGGAACTACTAATTCCTATTCATGTTCCACGACGTTGCCAAAAAAAGAGTTCAGTACTGACAGCTGACGATCTGTCACTGCTGGAGAAAACCTTTGGGCATGTGCGAGCTGCGCGACGACCGATGTACGATCGGATCGCCGCGCGGAATTTCCTATGTGACGGCTCAAATCACCGAAACGTTTTCGGCCTTAGATTTGCCCGTCTTGCGGTCCTGGCCTACTTCGTAGCGAACCTTCTGGCCATCCTTCAACGCCTCGCCGAAGCCGATTGCAGAGATATGCACAAAGACGTCCTGACCGCCGTCATCTGGGGTGATGAAGCCGAAGCCCTTGTCCTGAGCAAAGAATTTTACTGTTCCGGTCGCCATATTTACCTCTTTGGTGATTGAGAGGCAGACCCTAGCCGCCACGCGACCGAGTAACAAGCTACATCCTGCCAAGTCACTGGGGAAAGGCTTGAAAATGCGATGATCGGCCGGACCCAGACCTTAGGCGATGATCGCTGTTCATAAACCGATGCTTTAGGTTTTTGGCAGATATTGGGAATGAAATGTGTTGGCGGTTTGGGCTTGTGACTGCGTTCCGCGGCGCGATCAAAAGCGCAGGGTCGTCTCTTCCGGCTGAGTGTTCGGGGCGTGGCGTGACGGTGCTTGAGAATGGTTGACGTCTGGAAAGTTCTTCCTGGCAATCTTTCCGCGTAGCTTTGATTGTCGCGATCTGGAGACATCTCTCCTATCGCTTTTACCAATTGCCACCCAAGCTGCGATGTGCTGGCTTTGGAATCACAATGGGCTTGGCGGCGATCGCCTCAATGGTACTCTCGGTCCGCTTCGATGTAGGGGGCATCTTTGACCTCCGCCTTGCGATCATTGAGTCCGCTGCTGTATTCGGCGGGCCGGGCGCTGCGCTGATCACCGCCATCATGGCCGCGGGCTTCCGCTTTTACCTTGGTTGGGCAGGGGCGGTGCTGGCTTGGCCGCGAGGTGCAAGCTGGTGACAAAAATTGGCCAGATCAGTCTCGTCTCGGCCTGAGCCATTGAGCCATGAAGTGCCGGAAGTGAAAGTACCGGGTAGGGCATCTCCAGACACGATGGCCGTACTCTTTCCCATCTTCCCGCAACACGTTGATGGCGGCTTTGGGCCGAGACCGGTCATCGGTAGCGGAATGCGTGGCGCAGCTTTCGTCCTTCCTTCCGGTTAATCACACAACCGACGTGTATCCAAAAAGCCAGGCCAAGATTAGGTATTTTATCAGCACTTACTCGAGCGGCGAGCCGGAGCAGCCTGCAGGCAAATCCCACGATGTCAGGCGTTGCATGACGCGCTCCAGCGCGGCATCAACATCCTCCGCATCTAAGACTTCTGAATCATAAATCGCCACAGCAATCGTTTGATCGATCAGCTGGCGCTGTTCATCAGGATCGGTCGTCAGACGGGCTGCCCACCACGAAAGGTGCCGCATAAGAAAATACTTATCAGGTGAATCGCTAGTTGCATCCGAAGACATCTCGGCTCCTCCTCGAAGATCACAGGCGGCAGCACGTGGTAACCCTCAACCGTCAGCCCCTACCATCATCGGATGCTGACGATGGGCCTAACGTACGCGCTCCTCGCGAGGGAGTCCACTCCGCGGCCGCTAAACGAGGGCAGCAGCCGTAGCGGCTGCTTGGCACAGTCTGCTTGGCGTAGTCTGCTCGAACGGCTCAGTTCCCGCCTCGAACTTCAAAGGAGTTCACGTCTCCTATTGGAGCATATGAGACGTCCATCCCGCTCATCGCTTGCAAGGATAGCTAAATCTCATCGGTGTTTCTCTTACTGCCATAAGCCTCGACGAGAGCCGCCACCTTCTGGCGCAGATCCTGGTTCACGAGGGCGATCTCGGTGAGACCGGCCGCGATGACCGCCTGGAAGGCCTCGAGATCGGCGATCAGATCGGCCAGCACGGCAACGGCAAGACGCCCGCTTTCGACCTTGCCCATGACCCGGATCGCCGACAGGCCCGAGGCCAGGCGCTTGAGATCGAGCGTCTGGCGATGAAACTGCTCGACGTCATCGCGAATGCCGCAGAGCTTATCGCGGGCATTGCGCCGGTAGGACTGTTCCTGGGCCGTCAGATGGCACATTTCACGGGCGTGATCGACAGCGGCCTGCGGCGGTTCGCTCGCAAACAGACTGATGGTTTCCTGCTGGATGCGGGCGGTACCCAGCATGAAGGCACCCTCGCAGATATTGGAGGAGACCCGGACGGCGGCGACGCTGAAGCTTGCAAGCCCGGATCGGATCTCCTCGGAGAGCAGGCTGTAATTGCCGGAGATCGTGCCGATGGCCGACCCCGCCTGTCCCAGCCGGCCCGCCTGCACGAACAGATTAAGCGGCACGAACTGGTGTTGCGCGTAGCCGCTGACCAACTGCGCCGTGGTCTGCATGATCGAGCGCGCACCGTCCATCAGCTTGCGGAAATGCGCCATCATGCGATCCTCGGGGCGCTCGATCATGGCGTTGCGCGCCGCCACCTCGTCGGTGAGCGCATGGGCCATGAAGGCGTCGTAGTCGGAAAAGCCGAGTTCGGCCAGCCGCTCGGTCATGAGCGCGCCGCTTTGGGCGGGCGTCAGGCTCCGCTCCGTCTCCAGCGTCAGCAGCTGGGCATATTCCCGGGCAACCAGCCCGAACGTTTCGCTGCCGGGCTTGATCCGGACCGAGAGATAACCATTCTCGGCAGGCGCCACGATGGCAAAGACCCAGTAGTGCCGGCCGTCGCGCGCGCGGTTCTTCACATAGGCGCCGGTCAGAAGGCCGCGCCGGATGCGGTCCCAGAGCAGCCAGAAGATGCCGCGCGGCATGTCGGCATGGCGGATGACATTGTGCGGCTGCCCCAGGAGCTCGTCCCAGTCATACTGGCTGATGCGCTGGAAGACGGAATTGCCGGCGACGATCTTGCCCCGCCCGTCGGTGCGGGAGAAGAAGATCTCCGAAGGATGGAAGGGGACGGCAGACACCGCCTGTGCCGCATGACCTGAAACAAGGCCCGGCTCAACAATCATCGACATTCTCAAATTCCTCATTCACCAGGAGGCGGGGCCAGCATCATTGCATGCCTTGCCGCGTGCTCCGCGGGCGCCCGGGCGCCCTCGCACACCCTCACACCCAGACGGAACGAACCGCGATAAGGCCATCGACCCCCTCCTTTCGGGGTGCGAGATCTGGTGAAATTTCGTTAAATCTTCCTCAATATTTTCGACCGGTCTTGATTAGCGTCAACTATGCGGCCGATTTTTTGGCTGGCCCCCATCTTGCCCGGAGATGACTACTACGCGCATGGCCCGCCCCGGCACGGGAAAAACTGGTTGCGGGTGCACGGTTTCCAGTCGGACCACTGCGCGGTCGTCCGCTGCCACCCTCGCCAGCCGCAACTCAGAGCACCACCAGGGCATGGAAGGCCCGACTGTGGCCGCGTAACTCTACGGAGTAGGCCCCGGCTAACCCTTTGCGGTTCTACAGGCCTACGGTGAATTTCACTCCATGCGGGTCAACGATCAGCTTTTTCTTGGCCGTGATAGATGAAACGGCAGTCCACCGGAAAGGATGTTCTGTTTTATGACCAAAACTATGCGGATTGAACCGTCGCAGACTCGAGGCGAAAACTTGTTCGTTGCTTGCTCATAGCGGCTCTGCTTTCTCAGAGGTTGGCGCCATCGGAAAACCCAGTGCGCTCGCTCAGTCCAGCAGGCGGGCCGCCCGGCCGACCCGGCGGTTAGCGGGATTATAGTAGCGCGACGCCTGCTGCACCGAGCGATGCCGCGACTGTTCCATGGCCTCGGGCAGCGGTATGCCGCGATTGGCGGCTTCGGTGAGATAGCCGGATCTGAGGCCGTGGGCGGAGTAATCGGCCGGGTCGAGCCCCGCCAGCCTGGCGCGGCTCTTGACGATATCGTTGATGGCCTTGGGATCGAGCGGTCGGCGCGAGACATTGCCCCAGCGATCGATGGCTCGAAACACGCTTCCCGTCTCGATCTTCGCCGCCGTCAGCCACGCGTTCAGCGCATCGACGGGGCGGCCCGTGAGATAGACCCGCTCGCCGCTTTCGGCACTGCTGGTCTTGGTGCGGCCGAGATCGATGGAGAGCGAGGCAAGTGCGGAACCGTCCTCGGTGCGGAGGGGATCTTCCGGCTGCAACTGCTCTGTCCTCAGGGCCGCGATTTCGCTGCGCCGCCGCCCGCCGGAGGCGAAGGCCACCATCAGGATCGCCCGGTCCCGGACGTCCCGCAGGCTGTCGGTCCTGCAGGTGGCAACGAGGTCTGCCAGGACATCGCCGGTCACGGCCTTGGCGCTCTTGCGTTTCCTTGTCCGCGGTACGGCGCGCACAGCAAGGCGGATCGCCGACTTGAGGGCAGGGGAGGCGAAGCACCCCTGAAGCCCGCGCCATTTCGTCAGCGTCGACCAGGTCGACAGCCGACGCCGCACGGTGTCGGCGGCATGGGGCCCCGACGTGCGCAGGAAGCCCTGGAGGCGCAGCGCATCTTCGACCTCGGGCGGCATGCCGTGGTGCGGATCGGTCAGGCGCTTTTGCGCATCCCACAGGTGATGGGCGACAAATTTCAGCAGAAGCGCCTCGGGCGCCGGCCAGGGCAGGGACCGTCCTGATGCCGCCAGCGACCAGGCCTGCAGGTAGGCGAGATCGGAGGTGAGCGCGCGCAGTGTATTTGCGCCCATGCCTTCGTTGACGAGATGACGGAGCGTCTCGACATCCTGGTCCGTCAGGAGCTCAGCCAATTCGTCACGGCGTTCCATTGGGAGTACGGCAGCGATGGTATCGAGTTCTTCCACACGTCGCGTAACCACATCGTCGGTCGATTTGGATGTTAGTGGCTTTCGCGTCATCGTATTCCGTCACTTTCAGGAGCACATTTGCAAAATTTCCGGAAAGCCCGTATATTCCGGAACAAAGGAGATTTGCCATGACGTCGACTGTGACAGCAGCTGCGGTTTCGAAGAACTTTGGTGCCTACCAGGATGCGGCCGTGCGAGAGCCAGTGATCATCACCAAGAACGGCCGGCCGCGCACGGTGCTCATGGCTTATGAAGATTATCTCCGGCTGGCAAAGCGCGATCGGAGGGTCGATCTGACGGCTGCGATCAGTGACGACGAGCTTGCCACGATCGAGGCTTCGACGATGGAAACGGGCCTTGATCATCTCAATGCCGAACTGCTGATGGACAAGAATGCTGCCGATTGAACCTAAGGTCGGCTGGGTCTTTCGCTATTCCTATCTCTGGCATTGGCAGCATCTGGACGGACGGGAAGAGGGTGACAAGGACCGCCCCGCTCTGGTGCTGGCCATTGTTGCGACGCTCGAGGACGGGACGCCGGCAGTACGTGTCCTGCCAATCACGCATTCCCCACCGTCCGATCCTAGCGAAGCAATCGAAATCCCGCCTGCCACTAAGCGCCGCCTGGGTCTCGATGACGAACGATCCTGGATCGTGCTGACCGAAAGCAATCGTTTCGTCTGGCCGGGGCCTGATGTTCGCCCTGTTGACAGCGAGAGCGGATATCATGGGCCACTGCCTCCGGCACTCTTCGAAGAGGTAAAGCGCCGGTTTATCGATCTTGCGAGAAGCCAGCGTCACAAGGCGACCATCCGCAGCGACTGAGCTGCTCTTCATCCTGTTGTTCGTCATCAAGATCTACGCATCCCGCTGTGATCTTCGCCGTGATTTGCTGGAGTGCACCCCATTTCACCGGACATGTCGGCTAGGTTGATTTAGGCCTTCAGAGCCGCCAAATCAATCACTTTCGATAAGGGTTACTTATCGGGGGTCAGCGAGCCCGGGCTCATTCATATGATGTACGGAACCGTATGGGTGCTATAGCTTTCGCTTAAGGAATCATTTACCATAGATTCAATGTCTTATGATATCGCCAGATTGCCCATCCAGAGCCTGCTGCGGCCGATCTCCGAGGCCGCCGTCGCGCTCACCCGTCTCGACGAGCGCATCGCCCGTTCTCCCGTCGGCGAGGGCTTTCTCGAGCGCTCGCATTTCCTCGACGCGCATGCCTCGCTCTGGGTCGACGGTGAACTCGTTCATCTCGAGGACCTCGTCCTGCATGACGCGCTTCGAGACATCCGCGCACCCACCCACGAACTCACAATCGCCCGCGACATCCTGAAAACCCGACGCCGCATCGCTGCCCATCCCGCCGCCTGGGCGCTCTCGGGCCCCGGCCTCGCCTCCCTCCGCGGGCAGGCGTGGTCTGCGGCACCATGGGGTGGAGACGGAGAGGGGGTGCCGGATGGGAGTGTTGATGTGGGCAGCATTGGGGCTGGGGTAGGGCAGGCCGAAGATCCTGACAATGATGGTCTGGGTGGTGCGTTGGCCGCGATCGATGCTGTGCTCGCCCGGTCTGGGGCCGCGATTGAAGAGGCGAAAAAGCGGGGTCGCCCGAAGAACGCTCCTGATAAGGATCCCTTCGTCTACGATCTCGACTGGGATGAGGACGAGCGGCTGGCGGAGTGGGAGACCGCCCTCGGCCGAGCTGATGATTTGCCGCCGGTCTTGAAGGCGATCATCGCCCTCGATGCCTGGAACGAGATTGCCGTCCTGCAGCATGCGCCCTGGCTCGGTCGACTGCTTTCCGCCTCGGTCCTGCGCGAGGGCGGCGTTACCACAAGCGGGCATCTCGCGGCGATCAATCTTGGGCTTAAAGTGATCCCTGTCGATCGCCGCAGGCATCGTGATCGCGGGACACGATTGCTGGCGATAGCAAGGGCGCTGACAATCTCCGCCGAGACGGGGCTTAAAGAACATGATCGCCTGGTGCTGGCGCGGCAGATGATGATGCGCAAGCTCGAGGGACGCCGGACGTCGTCCAGGCTGCCGGAGCTCGTCGAGCTCGTCATGGCGCGGCCGCTCATCTCCGCCGGCATGGTGGCGAAGACGCTGGAGGTGACGCCGCAAGGCGCGCGGCGCATCGTGCAGGAACTGGGCTTGAGGGAGATGACGGGCAGGGGGAGGTTTCGGGCGTGGGGGATTTTATGAGTTCTGACCGGCAGACATAAAAAGGTTATGCTAACTTCGGGGCGGGGCCGCTAGACCGTCACTTAGTTCCGCGGAACGGTATAGTAAGGGATTGGTTGTTAACCTTGGGGGAATTGCGTTGCAAATTGCGCTGCAGCTGATAGTCCAAAAACAGAACGAAACGGCAGATTACGATGACCACCGCTCGCCACATTGTGACTCTTCTGAAAAGCCACATCGCCGGCGATGAGGACCGTTTCCTGTCGACGGCTCTCCAGTTGGCCGCCCATGAGGCGCGGCAGGGGCATGGTAAGCTGGCGCAGGAGGTTAAAGATCTCGTTGATACAGCAAAGACGCGCCAGCCGAGCATGCGCCGGGCGGGCGGGGCGATCGTACTTGTGCAGCCGAAGGGTGAACTCGCCGGTCTGCTGAGTGCCCGTTACCCCGACATCCGCCTAACAGACATGGTTCTGGCACAACCCCTTCGCCAACGTCTCGATCGTATTTTAGCCGAGCAGCGGCAGCAGGCGAGCCTCCAAAGCCACGGACTTCAGCCGCGCCGCAAGATCTTGCTCGTCGGTCCGCCGGGCGCCGGCAAGACGATGACGGCGAGCGCCTTGGCGGGAGAACTGCATCTTCCCTTGTTCACCATTCTCTTGGACGGCCTCATCACAAAGTTTATGGGCGAGACCGCGTCGAAGTTGCGCTTGGTTTTCGATGCCATGACCGCGACCCGCGGCGTGTATCTCTTTGATGAGTTTGATGCGATCGGAGCGAAGAGGGGAGACCGGCAGGACGTCGGAGAAATCCGGCGTGTGCTCAATTCCTTCCTTCAATTCGTAGAACAGGATGAAAGCCAGGCCTTAATCGTCGCTGCGACGAACCATCCCGAACTACTGGACCGGGCGCTTTTGCGTCGTTTCGACGACGTTATCGAATACACGCTTCCGGATGTGTCACTCATCGAAGCGATCCTTCGTAACAGGCTTGATCGCTTCGCAACACCCGAACTGTCGTGGGTAGATGTCGCGAACGCGGCACACGGCCTTTCGCCGGCAGATATTACTCGTGTGGCTGACGACGCCGCCAAGTCCGTCATTCTGGATAATTCGGGCACGGTCACTGCTGCAAGCATATTTGACGCGCTTGCCGAGCGCCGCTTGGCTGCCCAAGCTATGGATGCGAGCAACAGGCCATAATGGCAACCGGACCACGCGATCGCCCGCATTTCCTGCTGAGAGATAACGGCGCGGCAGAGCCATACCGGCGCCCAAACCGGAAAATTGACCCACCGGCGCTACCTCAACGCAATAGGCAGGCTCATGCCCAGGCGCTGGCGTTGGCAGTCGGAGGAGCTGTCGCGGCGGCAGAGCAGCAGCTTGCCGAAACCGGGGTAACAGCCTTTGAGACGCGCGGTTTCTATCTCGAGTTCGATCTTCCTGCCTCCGAGGGGGCCGCAATCGACCAGCTCGCGAACAGACAACAAAAAATGGAGGTTGTCGCAGTCCGCGAGCCGGAAGGCGACGGCGGTATCGTCAAGGCCTCGGTATTTGTGCCCGAGCGTGCAAAAAACTACTTCCTAAACAAGATTGAGCAGTATCGATCGACGGACACCGACAAAGGGCGTCCTCGAAATGAGCCTCTAATTTCAAGGATCGAAACCGCACAGCTGGCATCCGCGCGTTCTCTCTTCACGGATGACGCAGCGCTGTTTCCACCCGACCAGCAACTCGCGGTGTGGTGGGAAATCTGGTTGCGCGAAGGCAGGCGTGAGAAGTTTGAAGCCATAGCGGCCGCTTTGGAAATAGAGCTGCGCCAGCACGCCATCCGGTTCCCCGAGCGCGAAGTCGTCTTGGCGTTGGCAAGCACCGTGACCATGGATCGCGTCGTTGCTCGCAGCGATACCATCGCTGAGTTGCGCCGGGCAAAAGATACGCCAGCGTTTTTCAAAGGTCTTGGAGGTGCAGAACAAAGAGCTTGGACAGACGATCTCGCTGGTCGCGTTCAGGTCTCGCAGACTGCCGGTGACGTTGCTATATGCCTTTTGGACAGCGGGGTCCGCCGCACTCATCCTTTGATCGAGCCGGTGTTGTCGATCGATGATTGGCATACGATCAATCCGGCTTGGGGCGCCGACGACACGCCAGCTTGGCAGGGTCACGGCACGCGAATGGCCGGAGTAGCACTTTATAACGATCTGATTGATCCGCTTGCTTCTGAGGACGCTGTCGAACTGCAATATCGGCTGGAAAGTGTTAGAATTCTGCCACCTGGCGACGCGGATGAAAACCGACCTGATCTCTACGGCGCGATTACCGGTGAGGCGATTGCTCGAGCCGAGATTCAGGCGCCGCACAGAAGTCGGGTCGTAGCGACTGCTATAACAAGCACGGCTCCTTCGCGGGGGCGAGCCTCATCCTGGTCTGCTTCGATCGACCAACTCTGCTTCGAGACGGATGCGCAGCGGTTGATCCTGATAGCTGCTGGAAACATACGGGTTGACTTAAGCCCTGCGGATCACCTGGTTCGCAACGATATCGAACCGCTAGATGATCCAGCGCAAGCTTGGAACGCAATCACCGTCGGGGCTTTCACCAACAAAGTTGACGTTATCGATGCGCCTTTTGCCGGCTACGCCCCGATCGCGCCCGCTGGAGAACTGTCTCCGGCGAGCAGGACCTCCGTCACCTGGGATCGTCAGTGGCCGGTCAAGCCGGACATCGTCATGGAGGGCGGGAACCTGGCGCATGACGGCGTCAATCCTGGTGAGCCGATTGATGACCTGCGCATTCTGACGACGCACTTCCGGCCCGAAAACCGCTACTTCTCTACGATTGGCGACACCAGTTCCGCAACCGCGCAAGCTGCCAAGCTCGCGGCAGAGATCATGGTCAGCCGGCCGGGGCTCTGGCCCGAGACTGTCCGTGCTTTATTGGTTCATTCTGCCGAATGGACACCTGCGATGGCCGCCCGCGTCACGGCCTGCCACGGCAACAAAACGCAATTGCAATCGATTTTGCGCCGCTACGGTTACGGCGTGCCAAATCTCGGCAGAGCGCTGCTTTCCGCCAATAACGATCTGACTTTGATGATCGAGGACGACATTCGACCCTTCCAGCGAGAAGGGAGCGGATCAGTCAAAATGAGAGATATGAAGCTTCATCTGCTTCCTTGGCCGAAGGACAATCTGCTGGCCTTGGGCGCTGAGCCTGTCGAGGTCCGGGTCACGCTGTCCTATTTCATCGAGCCGAACCCCGGCGAGCGAGGCTGGACTAGGCGTCACAGATACGCTTCTCACGGATTGCGCTTCCAGATGAAAACAGCCACGGAATCCGTCGACGAGTTCCGTGCCCGCATCAACCAGGCTGCCCGAAACGAGGAAGAAGGTACACCCGTCAACGTCGGCGAAAGCTGGTTATTGGGTACATTCCGCGACAGCGGATCGCTGCATTCGGATTTCTGGCGGGGAACGGCGGCTGATCTTGCCGAGCGTGACGCCATCGGTATTTATCCAGTTGGCGGTTGGTGGAAGGAAAAGCCGTATCTGGACCGATACAACGAGAAGGCGCGCTATTCGCTGATCGTGACCATTCGCGCGCCTGGTGCCGCGGTTGATCTTTATGCGGCGGTCGAGACGATTCTGAAGACAGAGATCGTCGCACAGGTGTAGGATTCCTTTGATTAATTGGCGGCCGGCCACAATAGGCCCGCACTCCTTCCGATTTGGTGCGAGACTTGTCCAAGTGTTTGGACGAGATGGTCGGTAGGCTCTGGTGATAATAGGGGCGATGGTTCGTATCCCTTCAAGGCGTTCGATGCCAACAGCCGTCCATGCTTATCTGTTCTATCCCGGCAGACGGCAGAACTCGCCAGCCTTCAAGGTTATTGTCGAGGCGTTGAAGATTTGATGTGCCGATCAGCCGGTTGAGCTGCAAATGGCGAGCCTGATCCTCAGTTGAGCCACGCAAGCAGCCCAACCACGCCGACGGCCTGTCTTTGTGCGACTGCGTCTGGTACCGAGATTGCGTGAGTTTCTCCTCGAAGGCCGTGCTCCTCAATGTCCAGTTCCAACAACAATGACGGGCCGCTTAAAACACTGGCCGACGCTTTGCGACAGTCGGCTGCGCGACACCGAGACGCTGGGCAACATCCACTTGCCGGGCCTCGTCCGCCGGAACTGTCGGTTGAAGTCTGCCAACACAGTTTTGATGTCAGCCTCAGGGTCTTCCTCCCGCCATGGCGTCGATGATCCGGCAATCGGCCACCTGACCGAGACGGCATTCGGCTATCATCCGCCGCAGTTCCGTTTTCAGGTTCGTAAGACGGGCGATACGATCTTCCACGGCGTCGAGTTGGCTTTGGGCGATGCGGCTTGCATCCTCACACGATGCTTCCGGTTGTTCCTGGAGAGCCAGAAGAACGCGCACCGATGCCAGATCGAAACCAAGTTCCCGGGCATTCCGGATAAAGCACAGTCGTTGCGCGTCTGCTTCGCCATAGGTGCGACGGCCGTTGGACATCCTGGCTGGGATTGGGAGGACCCCGATGCGCTCGTAATAGCGAATAGTCTCTATGTTCACGCCCGATTTCTCGGATAAGTCGCCGATCTGCATTTTTCGTCTTGCTCCTGTAGTCACTACAGGTAGTACCATGGTCGAATTCGAATATCGAGGACCGACGAAATGGCAGCAGCTGCAACCGACACGATCCGCTATCAGGTGACGGGGATGGATTGTTCCTCCTGCGCCGCCAAGATCGAGGGGGCCGCGCGCAAGGTCGAAGGCGTGGCCGACGTGAAGGTATCGATCGCATCGCAGATTATGACACTGCAAGTTGACGAGCCGGCGAACCGCCTGCCTCTGCTGGAAAGCGCCATCACGGGTCTGGGTTATCAGCTTGACCGCATCGGCCCATCCAGCGACACGGCAGACGGCGATGACGACGACAGGATTCCGGACCTGTCGCATGTCACCCCGGCATATAAGAGGGCGCTCTGGATCGTCGTGCTGCTGAACGTTGGCTACGGAGTCGTTGAGATCGTCGGAAGCTTCCTCGCCGGCTCCCAGGCGCTACAGGCGGACGCCCTCGACTTCCTGGGGGACGGCATGATCTCATTCCTGGGGCTGGTCGCGGTCGGATGGGGCCTCGCCGCTCGCGCCAAGGCGGCTCTTCTACAGGGTGTTTTCCTCGGCCTGCTCGGACTTGGCGTCGTCGCGTCCACCATCTACAGGGTGTTTATCGAGCATCAGCCGGAATCCGTGCTCATGGGCGGCTTCGCGCTTGTCGCCTTCGTCGTCAACGTTCTGGCGGCCGTGGTGCTCATCCCGCACCGCAAGGGCGACGCGAACATGCGGGCGGTGTGGTTGTTTTCGCGAAACGACGCGATCGGCAATCTCGCGGTCGTGGCCGCCGCGGGCTTGGTCTGGTGGACGGGAACACAATGGCCTGACCTCGTGGTCGCGTTCGCAGTTGCAGGCCTCTTCCTTCAATCGGCGTGGTCGATCATCCGGGACGCAAGACAGGACCTCTCTGCGGCGAGGGACAGATGAGGGCGGTTGCTTCAATTGCCGTGGTCCTGGTCGGCGCGGCACTTGACCTGGGAGCGAAGGCGTGGGCGCGGGCGAGCCTTGAACCTTACGGCCCCCCCACGGACTTTCTGCCTTTGGTACCGTTGCGACTGACCTTCAACAAAGGCGTGTCGTTCAGCATGTTCGCTGTCGACGGCGAAATCGGCAAAGCAGTCCTGATCGGGGTTACGGGCATTATAACACTTGTCATCGCTATATGGGCGTATCGTTCGCGCGGCTGGCAACGGGCAGCCCTGTCGATGATCCTGGCTGGCGCGCTCGGAAACCTGATCGACCGCAGCATGAGGGGCGCCGTGACTGACTTCCTGAGCCTCCGCTTTGGTGAATGGGAGCCGTTCGTGTTCAATCCGGCCGATGTCTGGATTTCTTCAGGCGTGGCCCTTCTGTTGGTCCTGCAGACCACGCAAAGCGGAACCGCCGAGGTGGGCGACGGTACGTCAGCACGGTAACGGGGCCTAAGGGCCATTCCTGTCATTGCGGCGAGAGTGGCAGGGCGCGCTTGTGGGCCGTCGCGACGTGCGTCGCGAGGATGCGCTGAAACGCGGGTTCTCCGATCGGCTTTCCTTCCAGGAAGTCGTCGATGTCATCATACGTGACCCCGTAGACGTCTTCATCGGGCCGCAGCGGAGCGTCGGACTCCAGATCGGCGGTCGGCACCTTGAACACCAGGTCCCTCGGCGCTCCGAGATATTCGGCGAGCGCCCGCACGCGCCGCTTGGTCAGTCCGGAAAGCGGCAGGACGTCCGCAGCGCCGTCGCCGAATTTCGTGAAGAAGCCCATCAATGCCTCCGCCGCATGGTCAGTCCCGATCACCAGGCCACGAACCGCGCCGGCGAGCGCGTACTGGGCGATCATCCGCTGGCGCGCCTTGATGTTGCCAAGGTGGAAGTCCAGCCGAACGGTTTCGAACAGGTCGCCTGCGTCCCCGCAGACCTCGGCCATCATCGCGTCGGCTGCGGGCTTTATGTCGATGGTGACTACGCGGTCGGGGCCGATGGACGCGAGCCCTCTCTGAGCGTCGGCCTCGTCGGCCTGCGTGCCATAAGGCAGTCTGACCGCGATGAACTCCGCCTTATGCCCTCTGCCCCGGAGGCGGTTCACCGCAGTCTGGGCAAGCAGTCCCGCGGTGAGCGAATCCACTCCCCCGCTGATGCCAAGGACGAGCGCTCCGCACGACGAGGCTTGCATGTAATCCGCGAGGAAGGCCGTTCTGCGCTCGGCTTCCGCGGACGCGTCGAATTCCTTCGCTACTCCGAGCGCCTCGATAATCTGCAAATGTTGGTCACGCACGACAATCCTCCATAACAGCTGTGAAATCCAAACCAGGCGAGAAAGTTGCAACCTGCCGAATCCCGACTGTCTCGTAAACTTACATGGCTGCAGATCGACACGTAACCGGAGCAGGCGCGAAGTGCGTCGCTGTCGATAACGCACTTTTCCGTGAGACCTCTTCCAACCCCGATGTCTTCGTGCCAGACTATGCGGGTGAGGTTCATGAAGGTCATCCATCGACTGCTGTTCGTGACCGCCCTGCTGGGGATTGTGGTCGGTCCCTTGAGCATCGGGGCGGCGGACAGCGTAATGGCGGCCTCCGGACCCGCGATGCACGGCATGTCCGGCATGGAGATGTCAGGCGACATGCCGTGTTGCCCTGACGAAATGCCGGCCAAGCCCGACTGCAGCGGCAAGTCATGTCCTCTGGCCTTGGTGTGTACGACGGTGATCGTCGGCCAGGTGGCTAACCCGCATTCCTGGTCGTTGAATCTCGGTTGGGTCGCCCATCGGTTCCTCATTGCCCTTCATGCGGAGCTTGCCTCCTCACTGGTCGATCCGCCAGTACGTCCTCCGCGAGTCTGATCCCACGTCAGTGAACACGTCGTCGATCGGCGCGGTCGCAGGTCTTGCGTCCGTGCGGTACCGACGGCGATCCATTTTGACTGAGGACGCGGTCACGGACCCGTCCGGATGAGACATTGAATCATGGAAAATACCACCTTCAACGCGAGGACCGCGCTCCTCGCTGGCGCGATGCTGTTCAGCACCGCCACCGCTTCCTTCGCCGGAGCGCAGGACTACGAATTCCAAGCCGTGAACACGGACATCAAACAGGGACGAGGCTCGACCGTGTCGGTACGGCTGATCGACAAGCGGACGGGCAAGGCAGTCCCCGACGCCGTCATCTTCACAACGCGGATGGACATGGCTCCCGACGGCATGGAGATGATGACCACCACCGTGGAACCCTCACCCTCCACCGAGCCGGGCGTCTACGCCTTCACGACAAACCTTTCCATGGAAGGCGGATGGCGGTTCCAGGTCGCCGCCAAGGTTCAGGGCGAGCCTGAGACGGTCAAAGGCGAAGTCGTCTTCAAGGCTGTCCCGTGAGCACCTCGCGCATCATTGTCACGCTCTCCCTCGCCGCGATCGTCGGCGGGGGAGGCTATTGGGCGGGAAAGAACGATGTCGGTGCGTACCTGCGGCGATACGTTGAAGGCACCGGGATGGCCACCGAGGCTGAACCGCGACACGAAGGAACGGGAGCGGTGATCTACTACCGTCACCCGGACGGTATGGCCGAATACTCTGCCAAACCGACGAACACGGATGACGGGCGGCCATTCACACCTGTCCGGGCAAGCGAGGACATCAGCCTCGGCGCGAGCGGGGCGGTCCTGCCTGCGGCCGACACGTCATCAGTCACACCGGAACGGAAGGGGTGGCGTCGCCTTAACCGCCTGTTTTAGCCGACTTGATATTCGGATTGTCATGACCGAATTCCCTGCCGCCCACTTCAGACGCCACCGCTTTCCTGCCGAGATCATCACCCATGCGGTCTGGCTGTATTTCCGATTTCCGCTCAGTTTACGCGACGTCGAAGATCTGTTGGCCGAGCGCGGCATCAACGTCTCATTCCAGACCGTCTCGGAATGGGCGGCGAAATTTGGCTTGAAGTTCGCCAATCAGCTCCGACGCCGCTCACGAGGCCAGTTTGCCGACAAGTGGCAGCTCGATGAGATGGTGGTGACG
Source organism: Rhizobium terricola (assembly GCF_012927355.1). Classification (GTDB taxonomy): domain Bacteria; phylum Pseudomonadota; class Alphaproteobacteria; order Rhizobiales; family Rhizobiaceae; genus Allorhizobium; species Allorhizobium terricola. The sequence goes on along the minus strand of NZ_JABBGK010000005.1, from coordinate 126,959 downwards.
ATCAAGGGAAAGAAATACTGGCTGTGGCGCGCCGTCGATGCCAACGGCTACGTTCTCGACGCCCTCTTGCAAAGCCGAAGGAACAAGGCAGCAGCCTTGCGTCTGATGCGCAAACTGCTCAAGGGTCAAGGCATCGCCCCGCGCGTGATGCTGACCGACAAGCTGCGTTCCTATTCGGCTGCGAAGGCGGATTTGATGCCGAAGGTCGAACATCGCTCGCACAAGGGATTGAACAACCAGGCTGAAAATTCCCATCTTGCTGTGCGACGACGAGAGCGGCGCATGATGCGCTTCAAGTCCGCGCGGCAATGTCAGCGTTTCGTCTCCACTCACGGCCAGATCGCCAATCTCTTCCTTCTTCACCGCAAAGACTTGACCGCCGCAGACCATCGCCAGCTTCGCACTCACGCCATCTCGACCTGGCGGGAAATCGCTTTGTCGATTGATGCGTGAAGTTCAGGTCGAAGAGACTACCGCATCCCAAACTCGGTTAAGGCGACGCCACCGGTAAATTCTATCTAGTCGAGCGCGCTTCTCCGCGCGAGCAGCACACTCATTTGCGGAGATTGGCGCGCAGGTCGTTTCGGTGAGCGGCCTCGCAAGCATTGATCCCTACGTGTTTGATGCAGCGCAAAGTGATCATTCTGGATCTGCGCTAGATTTGCCCCCAGTTTCTACATTCAAGCAAACCGAAGGATGAGCCGTGGTGGCCGCCGGCGTGACAATGGTCAAGGCGTTCAGAAGGTCGCATAATTGGGCGACCGCCTTGCGGCGCGGGTTTATCCTTTTCCTCGCCATCGCGTTCGGGCTTACGGCGTTTCTCACAGATGGCGGGCATCAAGCGCGTGCTGCTTCAAGGGAGGGCATCCCGGCGCTCATGACTCAAGCTGGGGATTGTGCCGACCTCCTCGTGCGCATGCCCTGCGACAACGATACCCAACGCGGCGCCGAGCACCCGTGCGACAGCGGTCACTGCCTGTCGAGCCTCGGGTGCTTCCTCTGCGCTCCGCTGAACACGGCCTGGAGCTGGCGCACGTTGAACGGCGAGACAGTCTCGCCGGCTGCATCGCCCGTGCCCTCATCCGCGGAGTTGCGTCGTCAGAAGCGACCTCCGCGATCCATCTTGGTCATCTGAGCACCTTCGGCCTGTTCTGTCCGTGTGCTCCAGCCGACCCGAGGACTGGCACAATGCCTTAGTCTTCCGACCGTGCGCGTCCCAGGCCGCCCAACGATACGGCCGAGGAGACGAGCCGTTCTGCGTGACGCCGACGTGACATAGCCTCCAATCGTCGGCTGCCGGCGAGCCAGAAAGGGCCATGCACGGACCTTGCCGAAATCGGTAGGCAGCGGCACGCGAGGAAGTCTTCGGTATCCGCACGCCGGGCCACTTTTCAAACTCACCTCAAGATGTGCTCGAGCAGCCCGCAAGGCTGCGAGCCGAGGAGCTGAATACCATGTTAAAGACCCACTCGACCCGTTCGATTTCCATCACCGCGGCAGTCCTGACAGCAACCGCGATTCGCAGACGTGCGGCCATGCTGGCCTTCGCGACGGCATCGGCCCTGGTGCTTGCTATTCCGTTCGCCGCCACCGTCCGAGCGGAGCCTGCTGCAACCGGCTTCGTCTATACGGCCGATGAATTTGGCAACACCGTTAGCCGCATCGACCTTACCACGGAAAAGATCGACATCGTTCCGGTCCCGATCACGCCCCACAACGTGCAGTTCGTATCGGGAAAAGATTTGGTGCTGGCGGTGGGCCTGCCGGTCGCCGGCAAAGCTGAAGACGCTCATGCGTCCAATGGGGCTGGCCATGGCGGCGACGGACATGGTGATGCCGCTGTCGCAGGCCAATTGATCGTCCTCGACGCGGCCGATATTTCCTCCGGCGTGAAGGCGTCGATCCCCGTGGGTGGGCATCCTGCGCATGTGATCGCAGACGCGCAAGGCAATCGCGCCTACGTCTCGAATTCCGAAGACGACAGCTTGTCGGTCGTTGATCTTGCCAAGGGCGAGGTCGTCGCCACGGTCGGCACCGGCGACTACCCCCACGGCCTGCGGATGAGCCCGGATGGAAGCGCCATCTATGTCGCGAATGTCCAGGACGGTACTGTTTCGGTTATCGACACAACGGCGCTTTCGGAAGTTGCCAGGATCAAGGTAGGCGTTGCGCCCGTCCAGGTCGGCTTCACACCTGACGGAAAGCGGGTCTATGTCTCGCTGCGCGATGAAAACAAGGTCGCCGTTATCGACACGCAGTCGCGCGAGGTGATCGCACGCATCAATGTCGGCCGTTCGCCCATCCAGGTTTACGCCACGCCTGATGGCCGGCTGGTTTACGTCGCGAACCAGGGAACCGAAACGGAGCCGGATGAGACGGTCTCGGTTATCGATGTCGTAGGCGGGAATGTCGTGAAGACCATCCAGACGGACAAGGGCGCTCACGGCGTGACGGTCGTTGCCGACGGAGCCTTTGTCTTCGTCACCAACATCGTGGCCGGGACCGTTTCCCAGATCGACGTCGGCAGCCAGTCCGTGGTCAAGACATATGCTGTCGGCAAGGGACCGAACGGCGTCACCTATCAGGCGCAGTGATGCAACGTCGGGGCGGCGCTTCGCCGCCCCGCACGACCTAAGCCTCAAACCTAGGAGCAGGACGGCCGGCATGCAGGCTTCATCAATGGACAAAGGGTCGGCGAGGCTCTATTCTTTGCCCATGCTTCGCGCGTTGCTTATCATTGTTACAACCATCTCGCTTGCCGCTGCTTCTTTTGCCGTTCAAGCACACGAGACCCGCATGTCCGGGATGTTGGAACGCGCCGCGCTGACGCAGCACATGGAGCAAGCCTCTTCTTCGATGGCCGCTTGCAGCGAAGGGAAATCCTGCAAAGCAGATGCCGGATTGTGCGCCTTCGCCTGCGCCGGAATATCGGCCTGGCTTCCGGTTGTGCGTACTTCGGCAAAGCAAATCAGCTCGCGGCAAAAATATCCCTTCCCGCCGGATGCCGTCTTCGTTGCGGCAGCTCCCGGCCGGAATGATCGCCCTCCTATATCGCGCCTCCTCTGAGCCTGCGGCGGGGCTGATCCCGCTGCGATCCATTTGGACCTTTCAGGCGGGACAGATCGTCCCGAGGTGACGAATATGACGACCTTTTCACGACGCGGCTTCCTCGCCGCCAGCGCAGCCATGCTTGCTGCATCCCATTTCCCCATCAGGGCCTACGGCCAGGACGCGGCTGCGATCCGCCTGGCCGCCACCAGCCGCACGCTCGATATAGACAATCGACCGGCCACCGTTTTCGGACTTGCTGGTCCCAACGGGCAGGGGCTGCTCCTCGATCCGGGCGAGCGATTTCGGGTGGATCTGACCAACGATCTCGCCGAGTCCACGATCATTCATTGGCACGGCCAGATTCCCCCGAACGCTCAGGACGGCGTCCCGGATATGCCGCAGCCGCTTCTTCAGCCCAGTGAAACGCGCAGCTTCGATTTCGCGCCCCAGCCCGGAACGCACTGGATGCACAGCCATGTGCCGATCCAGGAAATGCGATTGCTCGCCGCGCCGCTGATCGTCCGGAGGGCAGAAGACCTATCCGCCGATCGGCAGGAAGTCGTCCTGTTCCTGCACGACTTCGCGTTCAAGACACCGGAAGAAGTGCTGGAAGAGATCACCAGCGCAAGCGCTGATGGACATGGCGCTGCCGGCATGTCACGCGCGATGCAAGGCATGAACCATGGCGGCATGCCTGGAATGAACCAGGGCGAGGCCGGGGGAATGGGCTCGATGGCCATGGATATGGGTAACATGGCGATGGATCTCAACGACTACGACTGGGATGCCTATCTCGCCAATGACCGAACCCTGTCCGATCCCGATGTCGTTCAGGTCGAACGCGGCGGCCGGGTTCGGCTCCGTGTCATCAACGCAGCCGCAGCCACCGTTTTCTGGATCGACACGGGCGAAGCACAAGCCCGGCTCGTCGCCGTCGACGGGCATGAGGTCCAGCCGGTCGCGGGTTCGCGGTTCGGGCTGGCCATGGGGCAGCGTCTCGACCTGGAGATCGACCTTCCAAATGAGACCCGCGCATGGCCGATTCTGGCGCTCAGGGAGGGCGAACGTGAAAGGACCGGCATTATTCTCGCCCCCGCGGGCGCCACGATCGACAGGATCGATTCCCTTTCAGCGAATGACGCCCCGGCCTTCGACACGGACTTGTCTCAGGAGTCACGGCTGGTCGCTGTCGACACGCTTGCCGCCCGTCCGGTGGATCGAAGCCACATGATCATGCTCGGCGGCTCGATGCAGCCCTATGTCTGGACCATCGACGGAGCAACATGGGGCAAGCATCGGCCGGTTGCCGCAACGAGCGGCGATCGGGTGGAACTGATGTTCCACAATATGTCGATGATGGGGCACCCGATGCATCTGCATGGGCATGCATTCCAGGTTGTTGGCATCAACAGGCGACGCTTCGAAGGTGCGCGCCGCGATACCGTGTACATACCGCCGATGTCGATGGTCACTGTTGCCCTTGATGCCGGCGAGGCCGCGAGCTGGATGTTGCATTGCCATCATATGCCGCATCTGGCCACCGGGATGATGACCGAGTTCAGGATCGCTGCATGAAACCGCTCTGGATCGCGGTCGCCGCAACTCTCCTGGCGGCGGCCGGTGCGATCTTGGTCGGAAAGGGACGGTCCGGTCAGGAGGCGAGCGATCGCATCGCCCTTGGCCGGGCAGTCTATCTAGCGAACTGTGCGAGCTGTCACGGCACGAAACTCGAAGGCCAGCCCGACTGGCGCAGCCCGGGCACGAGCGGCCGCCTTCCGGCGCCGCCGCATGACGAGACCGGTCACACCTGGCATCATTCGGACAGGCAGCTCCTCGCAATCATCACCGATGGGACCGCCGCGGTGGTTGGCGGTGGCTACGAGAGTGACATGCCCGGCTTTCGGGAGGCTCTGACCTCCGCCGAGATCGAGGCTGTCCTCGACTACATCAAGAGTACCTGGCCGCAGCGAGAGGCAGACTACCAACGCCGCATCTCGAACGGCTGACACGCCGGAGGCCACGAAAACAATTTCGTGGCCCCACATCGCCATCGCGCGCCGCCCCACCACCACATTCATGCCGACGGGTTCGGCAGTTGATGGCGGCAGAGAGGGTGTTCGGCGGCCTAAAGACATAAGGATTCACAAATGAACAAGAGAAACGTCTTCGCTCTGCTCGTCGCCGCGGCAGCGGTTGCGGGCTTTGCGCTTTGGAATCGAACCGGATCGGAAGACGAAGCCAGAAGAGGAGTATCGGGCCAGGGGACGGCATTGTCGGTTGTCGTGCCTTCGTCATTGTCCGACACCGCAAAGATGGGAGAACGAGCTTTCAACGCCGTCTGTGCAGCGTGCCACGGCAAGAACGCGGCCGGAACCGATGCCGGCCCGCCGCTCATCCATCGGATATACGAACCTTCTCACCACGGAGACTACGCCTTTGAAATGGCCGTCGCCAACGGCGTGCGCGCGCATCACTGGAAATTCGGAAACATGCCTCCTCAGCCGGGTCTGACGAGGGCCGACGTCGCTACGATCGTGGCCTATGTGCGCGAGCTTCAGCGGGCGAACGGCATCAATTGAGGAGCATTGGCGGCGAGATACCCTGCCAGACCTGTCGAGGCGGGTTTGAGGAAATCGGGCGGCTGCGAGTGGAGTTGTGGTGTGATAGGATGAGGCGGCCAAGTCGCCTATGGGAGGGGTGTGCAATGCGAACTGGCATAACATGCGCATTTGTCGTTCTGGCTTTGCTGGTGTCGGCGTCAAATGCCCAAGAGGATCAGCCGTTTCATACGTCTTATTTCGCGGATGAAACGACCATCAGCCTGTCCGTGACCGTCGCGGCAACCTCTCTTGACCCGGAATATAATTTCGATGTGCAAGTCGCGCTCACAGAGCGCGGACCCGAGGGTCAGATCAGATTCATCGACCACAGCGCCCACCTTGCAAAGGTACGATGCGCCGCGCCGAAGGCCGTCATGATCGGCCAATCAGAGTTTATGCTGTCGGATTCGCCCGAGCCGGGGGATTGGAAGCAGGATCTCTGGCGCACCTTCTGCCTCCTGCCGGTCTCATGAGGAACGGGGCCGCGCTGCATCCAGCGCGGCCCTGTGCTTCACTTGACCTGGGTGACAGTCAGCTTTCCGTTGACGCGCTCGGCAACGAACTGGACCTTTGCGCCGACCTTGAGCTTTTCTAGCATCGCGTCATCAGCGACCTGGAATACCATCGTCATGGCCGGCATCTCGAGGTTCTTCAGCTCTTCATGGATGAGCGTGACCTTCTTCGCCTTCTCGTCCAGCTTCTTGACCGTGCCGCTGGTGAATTCCTGCGCGAAGGCGGCGGTGCCGAAGGCGAAGGCGACGGCGAAGGCGAGTGTGATTCTTGTGATAGCTTTCATCGTCATTTCTGTTGCTCCTTATTTCTTCGCGACCGTGACGTCGCCGTGCATGCCGGTATCGTAGTGACCGGGAACGAGGCAGGCGATCTTGAACACGCCGTCGTTGGTGAACTTCCAGACGATCTCGCCGGATTTTCCGGGCGCGAGGCGAATGGCGTTCGGATCCTCGTGTTCCATTTCCGGGAATTTCTCCATCACGGCTTTGTGCTCCATGATCTTGTCTTCCTGGTCGAGCACGAATTCATGATCGACCTCGCCCGCATTCTTGATCGCGAAGCGAACGGTCTGGCCCTGGCGGACCTTGAAGGTGCTTGGTGTGAAGATCATCTTGCCGTCATCCGTTTCCTTCATCGTGACAGGGATGGTCTGGGACGCCTTGGCCTTTTCACCGGGTTCGCCAACGGCCATTTCGCCATGACCGCCCTCATGCGAACCGGATGCAAAAGCAGCGGTGGCAAACGTTGAGAGTAGCAGACCAACTAGAATGCGTTTCATAATCGTTTCCTTTGTCGTTTCTGGGAGGAAGTTAACCGTGATTGGAATGGCCAGACGGAAGTTGTGTCTTGGCATCTTTCGCTTTGACAGGCTCGGGCAAGCTCCCGGTCCATTCCCACGCCTGCGTGCCGGGAGGGTTCTCGTACCAACCCGGATCGCTGTAGTCGCCCGCTGAGATACCCTCGCGGACCTTCACCACGGAGAACATGCCGCCCATTTCGATCGGGCCGTGGGGACCCCACCCGGTCATCATGGGGACGGTGTTCTCCGGTATTTCCATCGACATTTCGCCCATATCCGCCATGCCGGCCGTCCCCATGGGCATGTATTCGGGACGGATCTGCCTGATCTTTTTTGCAACCTCCTTCTTGTCGACCCCGATGAATGTCGGGATCTCGTGACCCATGGCATTCATGGTGTGATGCGACTTGTGGCAATGGATCGCCCAGTCGCCGACGTACTTCGCGTCGAACTCGTAGGCGCGCATCGCACCGACAGGGATGTCGATGCTGACCTCGGGCCAGCGCGCCTCCGGCCTGACCCAGCCGCCATCGGTGCAGGTCACCTCGAAATCGTAGCCGTGCATGTGGATTGGATGGTTCGTCATCGTCAGGTTACCGACGCGAACACGAACCCTGTCGTTCTTGGAAACGACGAGCGGATCGATCCCTGGAAAGACGCGCGTGTTGAACGTCCAGAGGTTGAAGTCGGTCATTTCCATGATCCGGGGCACGTATGTTCCCGGATCGATGTCATAGGCGCTGAGCAGGAAGACGAAATCCCGATCCACCGGCATGAACTTCGGGTCCCGGGGATGGATGACGAAGAAGCCCATCATCCCCATCGCCATCTGTACCATCTCGTCCGAGTGCGGGTGGTACATGAAGGTGCCGGATTTCACGAGATCGAACTCGTAAACGAAGGTCTTGCCAGAGGGGATGTGAGGCTGCGACAGCCCGCCAACACCATCCATCCCCGACGGCAGGATCATACCGTGCCAATGAATGGTCGTGTGCTCCGGCAGCTTGTTGGTCACGAAAATGCGAACCCGGTCGCCTTCGACTGCTTCGATGGTCGGACCCGGTGACTGGCCGTTGTACCCCCAGAGATAGGCTGTCATGCCTTCGGCCATCTCCCGCTCCACCGGCTCGGCAACGAGGTGGAATTCCTTCACCCCGTTGTTCATTCGGAACGGCAAGGTCCAACCGTTGAGGGTGACGACCGGATTGTAATCTGGGCCGACCGTCGGCTTTAACGGGGTTTGCGTGGCCGCCGAGTCCATGAGAGCGGCTTCCGGCAAGCCCATGTTGGACGTTTGCGCCCAGGTCTTACGATAACGCTGCAATGGTGGCAACTAAACCACATATGTGCTAATGTGGGTCCGTCACTTCGGGAGTATGTGAAATGAGCCGCTTGACGATCGACATAACGGACAAACAACATCAAAGCCTCAAAGCGCTAGCCGCTCTGCAGGGCAAGACAATCAAGCAGTACGCACTTGAGCGCCTGTTTCCCGGCGACGTCGAGGGAGAACGGGCCTGGGAAGAGTTAAAGACGTTGATGAATACGCGCATCAGTGAGGGGCTCGCCGGAAAACTGTCGACCAAAACCGTAGGTGAGATCCTCGACGAGGAGATTGCCGAAGGTCGCGCTTGACGGCTTACATCCTGACCGCAGAGGCAGAATCCGATCTTCGCTCGGTAATCCGTTACACACGGGCACAATGGGGTGCCGCCCAGGTACGTCAATACGTCTCGGCTTTGGAGCGAGGAATGGAGGACATTGCCGCGGGCAAAGTTCCCTTCAAGGATCTGAGCGCACTCTATCCGGCGCTGCGGATGGCGCGATGCCAGCACCACTACTTCTTCTGTCTGCCTCGAGAACATGCGCCCGCTCTCATCGTAGCGATTCTTCACGAACGAATGGATCTCATGAGGCGTTTGGCTGACCGTCTAAACGAGTGATGTTTTCACGACGGGAGGAACTCCTGCGCGCGTGCTAGATAAGCCCTTGTCTTCGAGCGATCAAAAAGGTGTCGTCGGTTCGGATCCCTTCAAGAGCGAAAAGACTGCCGAACCAAGTTGAAATTAAATCGCTGCACTCTCCGCCTCTCAACTCCCAATCGGGCATCGCGCTCCATCGCAAATCTTTGTGAGCCTATTCTCGATTCAGCGTTGACGTGTCACAGTAAAACAATGAGGTTCCTGGCTATAGTCCACCGTCTGCTGTTCGTGACCGCGTTGCTCGGGATCGTTGTCGGTCCAATGAGCATCGGTGCGGCTGATAGCGTCATGGCGGCATCAGTTTCCGCCGAGGCTGACAAGGTGGCGGGTACGGAGATGTCCGGGGATATGCCCTGCTGCCCTGATGAGATGCCCGCCAAGCCCGGATGCGGCACCAAATCCTGTCCTCTTGTGCTTTTATGCACGACCGTAATCGTCGGCCAGGTCGCCAGCACGCATCCTGCGTCGCTGAGAGTTGGATGGAGCGCCCATCGCTATCTCGTCCATCCGCATGCGGAGCTTGTCTCTTCGCTAGTCTACCCGCCCGTCCGCCCTCCACGAGTCTGATTGCAGGTCATTCAACACGTTATCGGTTCTGCACAGTCGTAGCCTTACGTCTTCGCGGTACCGACGGCGATCCATATTGACTGAAGACGAGGTCGCAGACCCGTCAGGACGAGACATCGAACATGAACAAGTTTACTTTCGACGCGAGGGCCGTTGTCCTCGCAGGCGTTATGCTGTTTGGCACCGCCACCGCTTTGGTTGCCGGAGCCGACGACTACGAATTTCAAGCCGTCGAGACCGAGATTAAAAAAGGTCCGGGTTCGGCAGTCTTGGTCCGGCTGGTCGACAAGCGGACGGGCAAAACAGTTCCTGATGCCGTCATCTTCACCACCCGCATGGACATGGCTCCGGATGGAATGGAAATGATGACCACGACCGTTGAACCGTTGGCGTCGACGGAACCTGGCGTCTACGCTTTCATAACCAACCTTTCGATGGAAGGCGGGTGGCGCTTCCAGGTCGCTGCCAAGGTTCAGGGCGAGCCTGAGACTGTGAAGGGCGAAATCGTCCTGAAGGCCGTCCCGTGAGCGCCTCGCGCACCATTGCCGCAATCTCCCTCGCCGCGATCGTCGGCGGGGCAGGTTACTGGGCGGGGAAGAATGACGTCGGGGCTGCGTTGCAGCGCTTAATCGCCAACACGCGCATGGCGGCCGAAGCCGTGCCTCAACCCGAAGGAACGGGGGCGGTGATTTACTACAGCCACCCCGACGCCCTGGCCGAATATTCCGCCAAGCCGAAGAACACCGATGACGGACGGCCGTTCACGGCCGTCCGGGCGAGCGAAGACGTCAGCTTCGACGGAACCGAAGCCGGAACGCCGATGGCTGAAGGCGGGGACGGAGCCACGGAACGCAAGGTTCTGTTCTACCGGAACCCCATGGGACTTCCCGACACCTCCAAAGTGCCGAAGAAGGATTCAATGGGCATGGACTACCTGCCTGTCTACGACGGGGACGTCAGCGACAGCTCAACCGTCAAGGTTTCGCCCGGCAAGCTTCAGCGCACGGGTGTGAAGACGGCGTTGGCGCAGGTGACGACCGTCACCCGGAAGATCCGGGTACCGGGAACTGTCACGCTCGATGAACGCATGGTCAGCATCATCTCGATGCGGGCCGACGCATTCGTCGAGGACGTCGCCGACGTCACGACAGGGGATAGGATAACGAAGGGCGAAGGACTCTTTCATTTCTATTCTAAAGAAATTGCAACGGCCGGAGCGGAATACGCAGCCGAGATGCGCAACGGGGCAAAATCTGACCCTAACTCCGGCGCGTCGCTTCGCTTGAAAAATCTTGGCGTACCGGCAGCAACCATCACCAGCATCGCCGCCGAGCGGAAGGTGCCGCAGAGCATTATTTACACGTCACCGCGTGACGGCGTCGTGCTTGAGCGCATGGCAGTAAGCGGCATGATGGCGGAGGCAGGCGACATCCTGTTCAGGATCGCCGACGTGTCCAAGGTCTGGGTGATTGCCGACGTCCCCGAATACGAACTGGGCTCCGTTCGTATGGGTGCCAACGTTTCCGTCAGCGTCCGAAACGTATCCGGCATGATCTTCCGGGGAACGGTCGACCTCATCTATCCCGAGGTGCAGATGCAGACCCGCACGGCAAAGATCCGGATTGAGCTTCCTAATCCCGAGGGACAGCTGATAGCCAACATGTATGCGGAGGTGGAGATTGAAGCGGGAGCGGGAAACCCGGTCGTCGCCGTTCCCAACAGTTCGATCATCGACACGGGCGACCGCCAGATTGTCTTTCTCGACAAGGGCGAGGGCAGGTTCGAACCGATGGACGTCGCGCTGGGTGTCCGAGGCGAAGACATGACTGAGGTCACCAAAGGCATCGCAGCAGGCGACCGCGTCGTTGTTTCCGCTAACTTCCTACTGGACGCCGAAAGCAACCTCAACGCGGCACTGAGTGCCCTCACGCAGGACGAGGCAAATCCATGATTGCCAACGTCATCGCATGGTCGGCCCGCAACCTCGTCCTCATCTTCGTCGGCGCTGCTCTTTCCATCGCGGGCGGCGTCTATGCGTTGCGCACGCTTCCGCTCGATGCCATCCCCGACCTCTCAGACGTCCAGGTCATCGTGTTCACCGACTATCCCGGCCAGGCTCCGCAGGTAGTCGAGGATCAGGTCACCTATCCGCTGACGACCTCGATGCTGACCGTGCCGAAGTCTAAGGTCGTCCGTGGGTTTTCGTTCTTCGGCGTTTCGTTCGTCTACGTGATTTTCGAGGACGGAACCGACCCCTACTGGGCGCGCAGCCGAGTGCTCGAATATCTGAACGCCGCCGCGAGCCGCCTGCCGGACGGGGTGTCACCGAGCCTCGGTCCCGATGCGACGGGTGTGGGCTGGGTTTACCAATACGCCGTCATCGCCAAGGAACTGTCGCTGGCCGAACTTCGGTCACTTCAGGACTGGGTGGTGCGGTTCGCCGTCTCAAAATCCGAAGGCGTCGCCGAGGTGGCCAGCGTCGGCGGCTTCGTTAAGCAGTATTCCATCGTCGTCGATCCCGCCCGCCTGAAGGCTCAGAACGTGTCGCTGTCGGATATCGCCGACGCGGTGCGTTCCAGCAACCGCGACGTCGGCGGTCGCACAATCGAACTATCCGAGTTCGAATTCATGGTGCGCGGCAAGGGCTACCTGCAGGGCATCAATGACATCGAGAACATTGTCCTGAAATCGAATGCCGGCGTCCCGCTGCGTCTCTCGGACGTCGCAAGGGTCGAGCTGGTGCCGGACGAGCGGCGCGGCATCACCGAGTTGAACGGTGAAGGCGAGGTCGCCAGCGGCATCGTTCTCCAGCGCGACGGCGCGAATGCGCTGACCGTCATCGAAAATGCGAAGGAAAGCTTGGCGGCGGTGCAGAGCAGTCTTCCGGCTGGTACCGAAATCCTGCCCGTCTATGATCGTTCGAAACTCATCGAAGCGGCAATCGAGACCTTGAAAGTCACGTTGATCGAGGAATCGATCGTGGTTGCACTGGTGACTATCGCCTTCCTTTTGCATATCCGAAGCGCGCTCGTGGCCATCATCATGCTGCCGATCGGCATTCTCATCGCCTTCATGGCCATGCGGGCGCTAGGTCTGGGAGCGAACATCATGAGCCTCGGCGGGATAGCTATCGCTATCGGTGCGATGATCGACGCGGCCATCGTCATGATCGAGAACGCCCACAAGCATCTGGAACGCGCGCCTCCTGACAAGCCTCGAGCCGAAGTGCTGATCGAGGCGGCAAGCGAGGTCGGCCCGGCGCTTTTCTTCAGCCTGCTGATCATCACGGTGTCGTTCCTGCCGATTTTTACGCTCGAATCGCAAGAGGGCCGTCTGTTCGGACCGCTCGCCTTCACCAAGACCTTCGCGATGGCGGCGGCAGCGCTGCTGTCCATCACACTTGTTCCGGCACTGATGATCCTGTTCGTCCGCGGCCGCATTGTCCCAGAACACAAGAATCCGCTGAACAGACTGCTGATCTGGATATACCGTCCGGTCATCGCGGGCGTCCTTAAGGCCAAGAGCCTGACAATCCTGGTAGCCATCGTGATCCTCGGGGTGACCGTCTGGCCCGTGCAGCATATCGGGAGTGAGTTCATGCCTGATCTCGACGAGGGCACGCTGATGTACATGCCGACAACGCTACCCGGCCTCTCGGTGACAAAAGCGGCGGAGCTCATGCAAACGCAGGATCGCATCATCAAATCTTTCCCCGAGGTCGAGTCGGTGTTCGGCAAGGCGGGTAGGGCGTTGACGGCAACCGATCCGGCTCCGACGGAAATGTTTGAGACCATCATCACCCTGAAACCCAAGTCCGAATGGCGGCCGGGCGTCACGTCTGACAGTCTGAAACAGGAGATGGACGCGGCACTTCAGTTTCCCGGTGTCTCCAACGCCTGGACGATGCCCATCCGCGCCCGCATCGACATGCTTTCGACCGGAATACGCACGCCCGTCGGCGTCAAGGTCTACGGGACCAACCTGAACGAGATGGAGAAGGTCGCTCGCGATATAGAGACCGTTCTCAAGGCGGTGCCGGGAACGTCGAGTGCCTACGCCGAGCGCGTCATCGGTGGATACTATCTCGATATCATCCCTGATCGCATGGCGCTCGGGCGCTATGGGCTTTCGATCGACGATGTCCAGGATGTCATCGGAATGGCCCTGGGGTCCGAGGTCGTGACCTCGACGGTGGAGGGCAGAGAGCGGTATGGCGTCGCCATCCGTTACCCAAGGGCTTTCCGAAGCGATCCCCAGTCCATCGCGAGGGACGTCCAGGTATCATTGCCCGGTGGCGGCACGGTTCCGTTGGGCGAGGTCGCCGAAGTCAAGCTCACGCGCGGTGCCACGACCATAAGGACGGAGAACGGCCAGCTCGCCGTCTACATCTTCGTAGACATCGCCAACCGCGACCTTGGGGGCTACGTTGCCGAAGCCCAAGAAGCCGTCGCGGCGAGCGTCGAGATGCCCGCGGGCTATTCCGTCGCATGGAGCGGGCAATTCGAATATCTGGAACGGGCAAAGGACCGGCTAATGATCGTCGTCCCGCTGACGCTGGCGCTGATCTTCCTGTTGCTCTACCTGAACTTTAAGGCATTGACCGAAACACTGATCGTCATGCTGTCTCTGCCGTTCGCTTTGGTCGGCGGCATCTGGATGATGTGGTGGCTGGGCTTCAACGCTTCCGTCGCCGTCGCGGTCGGGTTCATCGCGCTTGCAGGCGTCGCCGCCGAGACCGGGGTGATCATGCTGATCTATCTCGACCACGCCCTGAAGGACGAGCAGGTGAAATGCGTGGCCGCGGGCAGAGAGTTCGGAAAACAGGACCTCGACAGGGCGATCATGGTCGGGGCGGTCGAGCGTGTTCGACCGAAGATGATGACCGTCGTCGCGATCATGGCGGGTCTCGTGCCTATCCTGTGGAGCACGGGAGCGGGATCGGAAATCATGCAGCGGATCGCCGTGCCGATGATCGGCGGCATGGTATCATCGACACTGCTGACGCTGATCGTGATCCCCGCCGTCTACGGCGTGGTCAAGGGCTACGGGTTGAAGCGAGCACGCGAGGAGAGCCAGTTTCCGGCTTCCTTGGCGGCAGAACCTGTTTGAGAAGGAGAACGAAAATGAAAAGAAGAGAATTCCTCTGCACCATGGTCGCCGTCGCAGCGTTGTCCGTCACCGGAACGGCGCTGGCGGCAGGCGAAAGCATGGTCGTCTACAAAGACCCCAACTGCGGCTGCTGCCATGCCTGGGCCGACGCATTGGCAGAAGCGGGGTTTTCGGTGAAGACCGAAGACGTGGCCGACATCGACGTGGTCAAAGACCGTTACAACGTTCCGGCCGACCTGCGTGGCTGCCACACCGCCGTAGTCGCAGGCTACTACCTGGAGGGACATGTGCCACTACAGGCGGTGACGAGGTTGTTGGCCGAAAAACCGGACTTGGCAGGTCTGTCTGTTCCGGGCATGCCTGTCGGTTCGTTGGGCATGGGAGACAGCCCCAGCGCTTCGTACGACGTCATGTCCGTTGGAAGGGACGGCATTCGTACCCTCTACCAAGCGGTGAGGCCTAAGATCTAACCGTAGGATGGGATGACGTTTCAGGTAGCAGCGCTTTTGGGTGCGTCTGCCATCGAAGTCATCGCGGTGGTTAGTGGCCACGATCGGTGTGACCCTACCCGCAGGTCTGGTTGATGGGCAGAAGGTTCGAATCTCTTCAGGCTACAAGGCAGTTTGAGCTTGCCGGCTGAATTGATCCGTCTCTCGATTGAGAGATTTTTCTTGTATCTCTAGTAGCTAGAGGTCGTACGGTTGATTTTTCACATTGTGAGGATTTCCCGTGAGCAACTCGTTACACACTCGTTTCCGGGTAACCGGAATGGATTGCGCCTCGTGTGCAAACAAGATCGACACCGCCGTAAAACGTATTCCGGGCATTCAAGAGGTGTCTGTATCTGTCACCGCCGGCACAATGACAGTCGAGCACGATGAGATCAGCGTTCTGGACACGATTCGCAACAAGCTGTCGGGCCTAGGCTATCAGGCCTTCCTGATCTCAACAATTTCCAAAACCGTTGGGAAACCCGTCCATGAACACGGACCGGATTGCATGCGCGATCACCTACATGGAGAGCCGGACGGACAGTCCAGTCATGACGATCATTCGTGTCATGGCACCCATTGCACTGGGCATGATCATGAGGCCGATCGCGTCGCGCCTTCAGATGATGTGGCTCCCCTGATCCTGCAGGCACGTTTCCGTATCGGCGGAATGGATTGCGCGTCATGTGCTTCCAAGATTGACACGGCCATCAGACGGATGGACGCTGTCGATGACGTCTCCGTGTCGGTCACGGCCGGAACCATGACGGTCAAACATCGGCAGTCAGCGGATATCAAAGCGATCGAAAAACGGGTCTCCGGTCTCGGTTACACGATCGTTCCCATGCCAGGAACGGACGGGCGCGCATCGTCTACGACCCAAGAGGGATCTGACAACGCCCACGCTGGACACGACCATGGATCGAAAAGCGCGGCGCTCGGCAAAGTTGAAGGACTCCACGGTCACGATCAAGGTTCTTCCGAAGGTCCTTGGTGGGGGACTAAAAAGGGGCGTCTGACGATCTTCGCGGGTGGATCACTAGCTCTCGCTTATGGCATTGGGTACATGTTCCCAGCGATCGAAACATATGCCTACACGATTGCAATGCTTGTCGGCCTCGTGCCGATCGCCCGAAGGGCTATCATGGCCGCACTGGCTGGCACGCCATTCTCCATCGAGATGCTGATGACGATCGCCGCTGCTGGCGCACTGGTCATTAACGCGACCGAAGAGGCCGCTGCGGTCGTCTTCCTTTTCCTGGTTGGCGAACTGCTTGAAGGCGTTGCCGCGGGAAGGGCGCGCGACAGCATCAAGTCCCTTACGGCGCTCGTTCCCAAGACGGCGTTATTGGAGGAAGGCGGCGAGACCCGCGAGGTGCCAGCCGAAACTCTTGCGGTTGGTTCAATCATACTGGTCCGCCCTGGTGATCGGATCTCCGCCGATGGTGTCATCGTTGCAGGCGAAAGTTCGATCGACGAGGCGCCCGTGACCGGGGAAAGTGTGCCTGTTCTCAAGGCCGTCGACGACATTGTTTTTGCGGGCACCGTAAATGGTGATGCGGTTCTGCGTGTCAGGGTCACGGCCGCAGCCGCAGACAATACGATCGCCCGTGTCGTTCGTCTCGTCGAGGAAGCGCAGGAATCCAAGGCTCCGACTGAGCGCTTTATTGACCGTTTCTCCAAATACTACACTCCTGGCGTGGTTGTCGTTGCCGCTTTGGTGGCAGTCATTCCTCCGCTGTTTGCGGGTGGAATATGGAGTGAGTGGGTTTACAAGGGGCTTGCCGTGCTGCTGATCGGCTGCCCATGCGCACTTGTCATTTCCACCCCGGCTGCGATCGCTGCATCACTGTCGTCGGGCGCGCGCCGCGGCCTGCTCCTCAAAGGCGGCGCCGTTCTAGAAGGTCTTGGCGAGCTTACGGCGATTGCTTTCGACAAGACTGGCACGCTCACCGAAGGCAAACCGCAGGTGACTGATGTGGTCGCGTTCGGCCGGGAAAGTGAGGACGTCCTTCGGTTTGCCGCAGCGCTTGAAGTGGGATCCAGCCATCCTCTCGCCCTTGCGATCTTAAGCAAAGCCAAGGAGGAAGGCATCGTACCGCCCACGGGGACCGATGCGAAGGCTCTCGGCGGCAAGGGTGTTTCCGCCATCGTGGACGGCGTTGAGGTCTTTTTTGGCTCGCCCAGGGCTGCAGCAGAGCGAGTTCCGGTTCCAGTTGCTCACTTGGAGAAGATCACGTCTTTCAACGATGAAGGAAAGACCGTCTCTGTACTGGTCATTGGCGATGTTCTCGCTGGTGCCATTGCCATGCGTGACGAGCCGAGAGGTGATGCCGTTGCGGGCCTCAAGGCTCTGACGGATGCAGGCATACGGACGGTTATGCTGACAGGCGACAATAAGCGGACCGCCACGGCCATTGGTGCGCAACTCGGCATTGAGGTCCGTGCGGAGCTGATGCCTGAAGACAAGCAGCGGATCGTGGGCGAACTGAAGAAAGAGGGCTATGTTGTCGGCAAGATCGGCGATGGGATCAACGACGCGCCAGCGTTAGCGGCTGCTGATGTCGGGATCGCGATGGGTGGTGGAACAGACGTGGCTTTGGAGACGGCTGACGCCGCCGTTCTCCACGGCAGGGTGGCTGATGTCGCCCTTATGATCGATCTCTCGAAACGGACCATGCGCAACATTTTCCAGAACATCACCATCGCCCTGGGTTTGAAAGCGGTATTCTTGGTGACGACTATCCTGGGCATCACGGGCCTTTGGCCCGCGATCCTTGCCGATACGGGTGCGACAGTCCTTGTGACCATGAATGCCCTGCGGTTGTTGCGTCCTATTCGCTGAACCGCCGGTGTGTCGTGTGTCCTTGAACTTGTCGTGATGCCAACCCGGTCAGATCTATCGCGTCTAGGTCTGTTTCGAATCTGATAATTGTGTCCCGCAAACGATACGGAGAATTTACAGTGCCATTTCAAAAACTGCTGGCTTTTGGTCTATTTGCTTTGACGTTCGTGACTGCGTCTTCCGGTCCCGCATCGTCTCATGATTTCACGGTCGGTAGCTTGGAGATAAAGCATCCATGGTCCCAGAAAGCTCCTGCGGTTGCGCCGGTTCTCGGCGGGTATTTGACGATCGTCAACACGGGCACGACGGATGATCGCCTTCTTGGAGGAAGCAGTCCGGTCGCCGAGCGCTTTGAAATCCACGTATCATCTGTCATCGACGGGGTGGCGCGTATGCGACCTGTCAAGGATGGCATCACAATCAGCGCTGGCTCCACTGTGAAGCTGGAGCCCCGTGCCATGCACATCATGTTCGAGAAGCCTACATGGTACCCAGCGGAGGGCGAAAAATTCAAGGCAACGCTGCAGTTCGAGAAAGCAGGGCCCGTCGAAGTGGAGTTCGTCGTCCAAAAGGGTGCGACAGCAAATTCGGAGGACCATGCTGGGCACACTCCATGATCCTCAGTAAACGCGGGTCGGCTGTAGGACGGTGTTCTGTAGGTGGCCTCGATTAACCTTTTTGCTTCATTCGGTTTCAAGACTTCGGTGGTTAGATCTGGTCATAGGCTCCCACCGAAGGTTCTCTCCATGCAGGAACGAAGACGGCGCATCTTAAGGATTAGCTTGGCGGTCTTATTCGGAGCACTTTGCGTTGGCAGTGCCGGTGGTGCGGCGGCAGTTTATTATGGTCCGGAAGAGCTTTTGGGTTTATCGGCTGAGAAGAGCGGTGCGGATTGTCAGACAGTCGCCACCGCCAAGGCGCGGGATCGCGACGGCATCTGGATCCGGCAGTTCATCGTCACAGAGCCCGTGGATGAGCAGGTCCGTCTTCAAACCGCCCTGCGTGTTGCCGAATCTCTTCGCAAGGTCGAGGCGGGTCATCTCATCCAGATTTCCGTTCTGGACAGCAAAGGGCCAACCACGGTCTCCGGAATGCGCGGTCGGGCAATCGGCGCCCAGGTGATCCTCATTCCCAGTCCAGTTAGTGACGCAGAAAAGCAAAAAGGCGAATTCTCCGGGTTTTCTATAGAAGGTGGAGCTGGGTCAGACGGCGAGTTTCACGGTCTACGCTTCAATGCCAAACCGGAAGATCTGGCAGCAATCGCCGCCGGCATTGATGACGCGACAGGCTGTTCAAACGATTTGGAAATGCCGGCCCCTGCTAAAAGCTGAAGCACAGCCGAAGATTCGAGCATCGACGTGCGAGACGTTTGTTGCAGCCTGGCACAACGGCTCCGACCCTTGATTTAGGGGGCGATCTGGGTAGTCCTGATTGCAAAGAGTCGTGCAGACATGAGGGGCGCTTTCAATCCCGTTGTGGCGCCTGGAGCCGATAGCGCCCATGTCATGAGCGTTTCCTGACCATCAGCCTCCTCCTCAGCATCTCTGTCTGCTGCAGGAATCGGAAATAGCGCGATCAAGGCAACCGGCTCCGGCAGATCAAGAATGGCGGAAGGGCGGAAACTCTCAATCTGTGTGCGATCGGTAGACGGACCGAGTGAGGCAACCTCGACCCTAGGTATTTCCATTTCGGAAGTAGGGCGTGCAACCGGTACAGGAATTGCCAAAGCGCTTAAATCGGTGAACTCCGACCTAGCCTCGCCGACCATGGTCTGTCGGTTTGTCTGAAGATCGAGCGCGTCCTCTGCTCGGCTCCGTTCAGTCGGTAGCATTGCGGTGAGCAGGCTGCTCCTGTTTGACGAAGCGGGAGCGAAACTACTGTCTTTATCTCCAGCACTGGAAGCAATCTCGATCGATTTTGCGCCGACGCGACGACGATAGTCGGCGACTGCCAAATCGTAGCCGGGGAGCGGGCGGCCATCGGAGGGGAGGTGCATGGTCTTTCCATCGGGAAAGATCCGAGCCAGTTCCTTGCGCGTCATGCGGGGCCATGCACGCACATTTCCAACATCAAGATGGACGAAAGGAGATCCCGATGCGGGATAGTATCCCACTCCGCCGACTTGCATCTGCATCGCAAGTGATCGCAACTTGGCCAGTTTGACGCCCGGAATGTAAAAATCCATTGCCTTGCCGAGGGTGTGTTGGCTGTTTTTCGCGACACCACTATCCCTCGATCGCCCTCTGAGCATCTTGTTTGTCGCCGGTGAGCGATAGGCAGAGACTATATGAATATAGTTGTTTGATCCGCTGCGCTGGTACACTTCCCATACGAGATCGAGTAGACGGGGATCGATGTTCGCGGGTTCGTTCTTGCGCCAATCGCGCAAAAAGCGATTGATCTGAACTAGTCCACGGGCATCGAACTTCCCGTCCCGTTTGAATGTTATCGTCGCACGTTCCCCAGTGTGTGTGAAAAACAGCTTCAGCGATCTGTCCGTCGCGGCTGTCGCAGGTGAGGACGAACCCGCCGCCATTGCCACTGCGAGCAGCACGGCAATTGCAACCGTCGCCATGCCGCGGAGGCATTCGGATAGGAAGGCTGCGGTTGAATAGGGCCTAACGCAAGCTGGCAACTCGCTCACTGGGTACTCCACACTTGACGGCTGTCCGAACTCGGGCCTGGCGAACATTGCGGCCACGCTCGGATCACGATCAGTAAAGCCGATTATGGTCAATAAAGCCCTAATGGTTTCCAATTGGTGGAGATCTGATCGATCTGACTTGTGTCCGCTGCCTCTTTATGAGAATGATTTGCAATTGCAATAGTCGTGGGCTTTGAAAGCGGGGTGGACGATGGACAGACCGGTGAGGGGATGGCAGCGAACGGTGGGAGAGGCGTCCCTTTCGGATGTGCACCGGTCGATCAAGGTCGCGACACGAGCGGGCACTTTCCGAAGGGCAATGGCTTTCTTCGGGCCCGGCTATCTCGTCGCGGTCGGGTACATGGACCCAGGCAATTGGGCGACATCTCTGGCTGGGGGATCACGCTTCGGCTACGCGCTGCTCACGGTGGCCCTGATCTCAAACATAATGGCGATCGTCCTTCAGTCGCTATGCGCGCGCCTTGCCATCGCCTCGGGGCGCGACCTGGCGCAGGCCTGTCGTGATGCTTACCCCAAACCGGTTGCCATGGTGCTCTGGCTGCTGGCCGAAATTGCGATCATAGCTACTGACATCGCTGAGGTAATCGGCACTGCAATCGGCTTGAACCTTCTTTTCGGTATTCCGCTCGAGCTGGGAGTGGTCATCACTGCTCTGGACGTATTCTTGATCCTTTACCTGCAAAAGCTTGGCTTCCGTTGGGTCGAAGCGCTGGTCATAACTTTGCTCGGCGTTATCGCCGTCTGCTTTGCGGTTCAGATCGCTCTTGCCGATCCGGATTGGGGTCAGGTGATCCTCGGCTTTGCTCCAACGACAGAGATTATCACCAATCCCGACATGCTCTATCTGGCGCTTGGCATACTCGGTGCGACCGTTATGCCGCACAATCTCTACCTCCACTCCGGTATCGTGCAGACGCGGGACTTTGGCGATACGTTGCCTGAAAAGCGCGAGGCTCTGAAATTCGCGACGATCGACTCTACCGTCGCATTGATGTTCGCTCTGCTCGTCAATGCTTCGATCCTCATTCTGGCGGCCGCTACGTTCCACGAAAAGGGGCGGACTTCGGTCGCAGAACTGGGTGAGGCTCATAGTCTGCTAGCCCCGTTGCTCGGTTTGGCCGTCGCACCGACATTGTTCGGAATCGCCCTTTTGTGCTGCGGTATCAATTCAACGGTGACGGCAACGCTTGCGGGTCAGATCGTGATGGAAGGGTTCCTGAAGATCCAGCTTGCACCTTGGCTCCGCCGTCTGATCACCCGGGGGATCGCCATCATACCCGCAGCAGGGGTCACGATAGCTTTCGGAGACAGCGGCACTGCCCAGCTTCTGATCTTGACCCAGGTCGTGCTTAGCCTCCAACTATCCTTTGCGGTTTTCCCACTGGTGATGTTCACAGCCGACGCAGATAAGATGGGAGAGATGAAGGCACCTCTATGGCTTTCGGCTTTGGCCTGGATCATCGCAATCGTGATCGCTTTGCTGAACCTGAAGCTGTTGGTCGATTTCGTTTCCTGATGCGTTCGCACCGAGCTGCCCATCACTTCCGGAGGACTTTCACGCACTCCGCGAGCTGGCGGGCAGCCTGATGTGACCCTCACGAACTTGGCGATTGCGACCCCTGATGCAGTCTCTTGGTCTGGACGATCTGTGCGACTTGGAGCTCGCCACCAATCGCCCCGATCATTCAGATCGGTACCAAGTGGGATCGCCGTGTACTCAGTATTTGGGCAGTGAAATGCTGTAGTCAGTCGTGCTCGGTGGTGCACATATCGTGGTTTGCCAAGGCCCTGATCACATAGCAATCGCGCACTTGATTCGAATGGCAGTGTGTTGAGATCCGTTCCAGCTCGGCTTCCAGCTTCTTCAATCTCTCGATCTTCTGTCGGATTGTCACAAGCTGTTCGGCAGCTATCTTGTCGGCCTCTGCACACGGCTTTTCGGGATGTTGGCTCAGCTCTATAAGCTCGCGAATAGCTTCGATCGTCAATCCAAGGTCGCGGGCATGTCGAATGAATGAGAGGCGTTCCTGCTCGGTCTTCGAGTAACGTCGCTGATTGCCCTCAGAACGTTCCGGCGGTGAGAGCAGCCCCATCTGTTCATAATATCTGATCGTTGGTACCTTGACACCCGTGGTCCTGGACAGATCTCCAATGGTGAGCATGCTACCTCCCTCTCCAAATGCGGCAGGTGCAGGCCGCGACAAATTAGCCCATCACGCGAACCTGAACCCTCGAACAACCGAGAGGTATGTAAGCAATGGCTCGGAACATGTGAGGATTTATAAATGGCAAATCAAGCAAAACGTTGGTGTGTGGCAGCCACTGCATTTCTTTTCGCCGGTCAGAGCGGCGCCTGGGCTAACGTGACAAATGAACCTCATCAAATCGACTACGACGCCTTGACTATCGAACATGCCGAACTGGTCTTAGCGCCGGACGGGGTCACGGATAAAGCATATGTCACTGTCTACAATGGTACGCCCGATGACATGGCGATTGTCTCTGTCAACGTCACAGGGTACTCGACTGCAACACTCGTGAGCCCGATGGCCAAATCCAAGGGCTTCGAACAAGTGCCGCTGTCGGACACCTACGTCGTGATCCCCCGAAAAGCGGAACTGGACATGGGACAGGATACGGTTTTCATTTCACTGGTGCGTAACTCGGGTCCTCCCAAAGCAGCAACAATGACGCTGAAATTTGATGACGGAACCTCGCGTGCTGTCCCGCTTGAGATTATTGCTCCAGATTCTGCGGAAACCAATCATCACCATGGAGAACCAAATCGCGAATGAAAGCCACCAAAAACTGGAAGTTGGTGCTTTGCTTTGTCCTCGCGCCGCACGTCGTCAGGAATTCGTCGACGAATGTTCGTCTTTAGTCTGAACTACCGAGGCCGCCACAAGGACAATGGCACCGGAGACGATGAACACATCCGCAATATTGAAGGCAGGCCATGACCAGCCGAACGCGTGAAAATCTAGATAGTCGGTAACTCTCAAGTTCATCAAACGATCGACGACATTTCCGCTCGCACCCCCAGCCATTGCCGTGATGGCCATTCCTTCCAGCACACTGTTGGCGAATACTGCCCAGATCACCAGTCCGACAACGATGCCCCCTTGAACTGTGGCGAACATCCGGGGTGCTGACACGATGGTGTCGGAAAATAGTCCGAAGCTGACACCCGTGTTGTAGGTGAGCGTCAGGTTGAAAAAGGGGGTCAACTCAATGGCCCCCGTTGGGGCTTCCAGAAGCTCGGCCATGACGGATTTGACGGACAGATCGATACCGCAGATTGCGACAACCCCGAGGACGATAAGGGTAAGCCTGAACAGGCCTTTATTCGAGAATAACATTTTCAGTTCCAGGCTGAGCACGCTCTGACATGCGCGAAGATTTGCAAGATTGGCCGCGAGCGGGATTTCATGCTCACAGGGTTCTTGCCATACGACCTCCAGGAACTAGAGCTTCAAGCGTAAACTTGGGCGTCAGCTATTGCATCAAGGAAACGTGTAGTGGCGGCCGGAGCTCATCATCCGAGCTGGGTCACCAGTTACTGCGAGGTTTCGCCTCGTCAGGCATCCCCGGCTGACTGCCGCAGGGTCGGCCGGTCTACCTGGTTAGTCGGGTTAGTGAATGCCGCTGACCGCCGTTGTGTCTCGACCGTCCCTGATCTTCACCCATTTCCCCGGATTGCGTGAATCCTGACGCTTGAGGTAGGTATATTCAGTTTCTGACCAATTTCTGATTTCACCACGCAGGTTGTCGAGGATGAAATCGCCCATCTGTGATCGCACCGTCAAAACAGCATGCCCGGATCCGTCCGGCTGGAGTACAACTGTGATCAGCAGATTGGAGACCGCGATCCCGCGTCTCATCAAAAGCTTGCGCTTCAGAAGAGCAAAGTCCTCGCAGTCGGCTGCGGTGGTAGGATAGTTCCAAAATTCCTCGACGCCATAGATCTCGATATCCTCGATGGCCGGGATTGTATTGACGACCTGGTTGACCTCAACGAGGCTATTCCAGATCTCCTCTGTGAGCTTTAGGCGTGCGCGATCTGCAGCGTTAGGCTGGCATTCTTTTTGATATCGTTTGCAGAATTCGAAGTGGCCGATCGGTTGTGACGTCGCCCCGGCGACAGGCATGGAATCCCACGTTGCCGCTTCCGGTTTCCAGGCGGCGCCGGTCGAAATGATCGTTATGGCGAAAATTGCGAGCAGAAATCTAGCGGTCATAAGTCGTCCCTGTGTGCTTGGACGATTTATGAGGATCGAACACGACCATCACGCAAAGATATTCAGTGCAATTTTATCGGCTTGTGTCGAATTCAGGCACTTTTTTATGAGATCGCCAGCTTGTGAACGACAGATAGGCCTCTATGCCGATCCAGCCCCCAAGACCAATGGATGCGACCATTCCCGCGATGGCCTCGAAGGAGTCATGTCCTATGCCCCAGCAAACGACGGCAAAAGCAATCTTAACGGACACAAATCCCGCCAGCGAAAACGCAACGATCATTCCAAGGTTCTTTGAGATTTGTGTAATTGACGCGATCATATCCCAAGTTTAGAGGCGACGGTCTTACACGGGGAAATCAATTCTTATTGTCTGCATGAACCGTTCTGCGGCAAGGTCAGCACACCAGCTTCACGCAATGTCAAACAGGTTGAATGTAATGTGTGATGATGTTGCGGCTTAGAAAATCGATTCGGATTTTGTGTGTGGCACTGCTTTTGGCAGTTGTCATCATGGGTCCGCGTGGCTCAGTCGCAAGAGACAGCAGCTCCGGGCCGACGATATGCATGAACGTCCATCAAGGGACTGGGTCTGGCGGTACCCATGCGAAATGCCACCATCTGGTCGAACATTCCCACGAGCTTCTGGCTTGCATACAGAAAAGCGCTCCAATTTCGGAGCGAATGAGCTCTGCCTATAGAGTCTCAGCAAATCGGTTCCGCATCTTCGCCGGCATCTATCTCCTTGATCCTCCTCCCCGAGCCTGACCTTCCCGATTAAAGCGCACGGATCGTCGACGAGTTTCCGTAGATGTTGGATTGGGTCCAACACGCGGCTTGAAAGCGGCTCTCATCGAATAAAGGATCGAGCACTGTCCAATCACGCCTGAATGCGATGACAAGACAGCGATCCGTCGAAGGATCCCGGCGTAGCACCGGTTGGTCCTCATGGAGATCAGTAAATGTGGAAGATTGCATTCTCCGGGGTGTGGTGTGTCGTAGTGTGTTTGGTTGCTGTCTACGCTGGTTTCCAGTGGGCACCGGCGCCCAAACAGGTTGAGGCGCAGTCTCCTAGGCTGACCGAACATGAGGTGGTTAAGTCGGCGATGGTGACCGTACCGATCATTCGGGAGAACAAGGTTGACGGTTACGTCGTCGCGGAAGTGACAATGACCGCAAATGACGGGGCACTCCGCGCTAGTCCCAGTCCGGAGGTAGAACTGACGGACGAATTGATCGCGACACTGGTGTCCAGACCGGTTCTTACCGATCCCGAATTCGCAGCTGACACCCTGAGGTTAGATCTGGTGGAGCGGATGAACAAGCGGACTGGTCGGCAAGCCTACTATAAAACTCTGATCACCAAGCTCGATTACCTCACTGCAGCAGACATGGACCGGATGCGCACCTCCGGGGCAAGCCCGATGAAGGTAACTCCCCTGGTTGATAAATCTCTGCTCGATGTCGTGCCTGGTCCGGTGCCCAAAGATGGGTAGATGATTGGGTGGGAGAAGCGTTCAGCTTTTCCGAGGGCGACCCCTTGTAGCTCTAGTTACTTGAGGTCCTATATTTATACCGGCGGCTAAGGATTTGTTCGATGCGGCGTCGTGCGGTCGTCCCCCCTTCTTGGACTGCCGGCTGCCGTGGTGGGCTCGGCATCTTCCGGGTGATTTCGGCAGGGTTTCATTGAAAGCGCGAAGAGTGACGAAATGAATTGGTTTCAGAATTTGAATCGGCGAGCACTTCTGATCGCGCGGAATGCCTGCCTTGGAGCCCTTATAGCTATCCCCCTATCCGGATGTGTTTCAGACATGGGGCTAGACGACCTGTCCAGCATGGCCCCCGAACTGTCGAGCAAGATGCTGGCAGAGATGTCAAAGAAGGGGATGGCAGCAGAAAGCCCCGTCCTGATCAGGATCTTCAAGCAGGAAAGCGAGCTCGAGGTCTGGAAGATCGACCGAAGTGGGCGCTACGCGTTGCTCAAGACATATCCGATGTGCAGGTGGTCCGGGAAGCTAGGTCCCAAGGTCAAGGAAGGTGACCGCCAAGCGCCAGAGGGATTTTACCACGTTTCAAAAGGCATGCTGAATCCTAAATCGCAGTACTATGTATCTTTCAACCTGGGCTATCCAAACAGGCTTGAGACGGCACTCGGCTATACCGGCGAGGCGCTGATGGTCCACGGTGCTTGCTCCTCTTCCGGTTGCTTTGCGCTGACAGACCAGGGCGTTGGTGAGATATATGCAATCGTCGCCAAGGCACTTTCATCGGGACAGGAGCGGTTCCAGGTTCAGGCCTATCCTTTCCGGATGACGACGGAAAACATGGCGCTGCACAAAGACAATCAAAACCTGTCGTTCTGGCGGACTCTGAAGGAGGGATACGACTATTTCGAACTGACCCGTCAGCAACCAAAAGTCTCGGTGTGTGGTCGCCGCTACATGTTCAACAAAGAGTTCGTGGGCGGAGAGCCCCTTGACCCACTGGAGGCTTGCCCCGCAAGCGCCGCTTCTCCTGATCCTGCTCTGATAGCCCGCATGGCCGAAGAAACCCAAAGGCTTGAGGCTGCGCTTCAACAGGCCGGCGGCTCCACGGTGTCGTCCTATGTGGATGGCGGGATGCATCCAAGTTTCCGCGCACTCCTTAAGAAAGAGGGTCCGGCCCGACTTGCGGCTCGCATCTCGGGCACAAAATATCCGGTTAGCAGACCAGATGCGGCGCTGGCTGACCCCTTCGAGAAAAAGAAGGCCAGGTCCGGCGACGGGGTGACTACCCCAAGTGCGGGAGATTGAATTATGGCCCAGCCCGATGAGCGGATTAAGAAGATACGACGCAATAACTGGATTGTGTTGGCAGTGCTCACGATTTTTGTTGTGGCGGTGTTTTTCTTGAGCTTCTCGCATATTGGTCGAGAGGCAAGGCCTGAACCCAACGGAACCGTAACCTCCCCAGCCGTTGATGGGTAACGACGATCTTGCTTGAGGAGAATACAATGCGGACCAACATCCTGATTATAGGGGCGGGGCAAGCCGGGCTCGCTGCGGCATACGCCTTGAAGAGGCAGGGCCTGAGCTTCTTGATTGTTGATGCTGGCACAAAAATCGGCGACAGCTGGCGCAACAGATATGACAGCCTCACACTTTTTACACCTCGCTGCATCAGCGCGCTCTCGGGTATGCCCCTGGTTGGTGATGCAAATGGCTATGCTGGAAAGGATGAGTTTGCTGACTATCTGCGGCGGTATGCTTCCTTCCATAAAATTCCGGTCAGCAGTTCGAAGAAGGTCGTCCGACTTGAGAAGGCAGGCAGTCTCTTTGTGGCGTCAACGCAAGACGGCAATCGTCTCACAAGTCATATTGTCATCGTTGCCACGGGGGCATTTTCAACACCGCGAATTCCTGGATTGTCGAAATTGCTACCTGCTGACATTCAGCAGATGCACGTAACCGAGTTCCGCAATCCGGGCTCGGTGGCGGAAGGCCCTGTTCTTGTAGTAGGAGATGGCGCGAGTGGCAGGGACGTGGCAATCGCGATGGCTGGGTTTCAAAAGGTGCTGCTTGCACGCGGGCGAAAGCGCAGACTTTTACCGGAGAAGGTCCTCGGACGCAGTTTGTGGGTATGGCTGGGGCAGCTCGGCCTTCTCCAGGCATCCGCGCAGGGGATCATCGGACGAAGGATGAGGCGTGAGGATCCATTTCCTGCTCGCGGCAATGACGATGCTTCACTCAGGCGGTCGGGGGTAATCCTGAAGCCGAGACTGGCTGCGATCCATGATCGCAGGGTAAGTTTCGCCGACGGATCGAGCGAGAACATCAGATCCATAGTTTGGGCGACAGGCTATGCCGATGAGCTCCCTTGGATTGAAGTCGAAGGTGCGGTGGATGCTCGGGCTGCCCCAATTCACTCCAACGGGATTTCGCCTGTTGCCGGTCTCTACTATGTTGGCCGACCTTGGCAGCGGAACCGTGCCTCTGGTCTGATCGCAGGTGCCGCTGACGATGCGGCTTTCATCGTCGAGCATATCCGTCAACGGTGCCTGCAAAGCCTCTAGTCTCAGGTCTCTATAACATTATGACCGATGACCTGTACGCCGTCTTCTAAACCGTCCTCTGGCGTTTCGATCTCCAGAGTGCTGTGGTCGATACCGTGCCTGTCCCGCAGGATTTTTCGCACTGCGCCTTTCACTTCAGCAACACTGCGCAGAGATGACTCCGTCACAACGAGATGCGCTTGCAATGCCTTGTGATCTTCATCGATCCGCCACACATGCACATGGTGCACCTCCTGGACGCCTTCGACGGAACGCATGTCTGAAACAAGTTTGTTCACATCCACGTCCTCAGGCGCCGCCATCATCAGAATCCTGATCGATCCTCCGATCTCAGTGAAGGCCTGCCAGAGTATGTAGCCTGCGATCATGAGGGTGATCGCCGGGTCAATCCATGTCCAGCCGAATATCAGCACAAGCGTGCCGGCAATGATAACACCCACCGATCCAAGGGCGTCCGACACATTGCGCAAGAAAGCGGCGCGGATATTCATGCTGGTTTTTGAAAGGGTGTAGGTGAGCATCGCTGTGATCAAATCGATGACGAGCGCGATGCCTGCGACGATCACGACCGTCCACCCTTCTATAGGCTCCGGTGTGATGAACCGCATGACCGCTTCATACACGAGATAGAGCCCAACGACGATCAAAGTCGTATAGTTGATCAGCGATGCGACGATTTCGGCACGAACATAGCCGAACGTCATCCCTTTGTCGGAAGGGCGGCGCGAGATTCGGCGTGCGCCATACGCAATCACAAGTGATGCAGCGTCACTGAAGTTGTGGAGCGCATCCGCGATCAGGGAAAGACTGCCGGACAAGATGCCGCCGGCAATCTGCGCAAAGGTAAGGAGCACGTTTACGAGAATTGCTCCCCTATACGCTTGTCTCCTGCATCCGCTCCATGATCGTGGTGATGTCCACTCATGAATTCCGGTCCTGTCTCCGAGGTCAGGATCCTGCCTTGCTGGCATCGATCTCAGCCTTCACCAGTGTGAAAAGACCTTGCGGACTGAACTCTGTCAGAGGCTTTTCGTTGACGAAAAATGTCGGGGTCTGTTTCACATTGTTGGCCTGAACGTCCGCCATATCCTGGGCAAGAATATTGTCGATCGCGGGGGACACCGCATCTTTCTTGCCCTGCTCGACATCAAGTCCGGCCATTGCCGCAATCTGCCATGCCTTTTCCAGATCTGGCTTGCCATGGTCGGCCCAGACCGGCTGCTGTTCCAGTATCGCTTCTAGGACCGGTTCAAACAGGTTCTGTTTGCGCGCGGCCTCCAATATGCGCACGGCATCGTCGGAACCCTCGTGGAATACGGTGTATCGCAGGACGAGCCGCACGTCGGTTCCGGTCTGCGCCATCATCTGCTTTACGAGCGGATAAAATGCCCGGCACGCCTCACATGACGGATCAAAGAATTCGACAATTGTCACAGGCGCCGAAACCGGCCCCATGACCGGCGAGTGCATTCTGACAAGGGTATTGTTCCCCGGCATTGGGGAGGGCGCTGGCTCAGCTTCTGGAGTGAGCCCACTATAGAGGGCGGCACCTCCTGCGAAAACTGCGATCGCAGCTGAAGCCGAAGCGATGACGAAAGTGCGTCTGTTCATGCTGGTGTTCTCCGGCGCACGATTAGAAGTAGGGCGATGATGACGGTAAACGCGCCAAGCGACAGGAGCGGAATGGGGAGGGTTCCGAAGAGGAGCATACCCGCGCCCGAGCAGGATGGCCCTTGGCCGCAAGGCTTGATGGCCGTGGGGATGATATTGAAGTAGAGCAGGTTGTGAAATGCCGCGATCAACCATCCCACCGCTGCCAGCGGAACTGCATAGATCCAGGCACGGGCATCAGAGCGGAAGGCGGCGACGGCGAGCAGGACTGCCAGTGGAAACATGAAGGCTCGTTGGTGCCAACAGAGATCGCATGGCATTTGTCCCATGACCTCACCGATGAACAATGCGCCGAGCGTCGAACTCATGGCAATCATCCACGCGCTAAAGATCGCAAGCCATGCCCCGTCGTTAGATTTCACCACTGCTCTGCCATTCCCGTCGTTCATTGATGCTTGCCAGTATGAAACCTCTAGTAGCTTGAGGGTCAAGGGCGCTTTCTGTCCGATGTGGATGACAGCGACATGACTGAGGAGAATTGCGATTTTCTTCGCCACTTGCCTTGAACCTCAAGCTACTAGAGGGATTAGGACTACTCTAAGAGGTTCTTCAGGGTGAATGTCGGCAGGGAATTAGATGAAAGCTCTCAGAGCGTTTCGACTTGTGGCGTGGTGTGTGGTTGCGATCGTCACATTGCTACTGATTATAGGTTACTTGCTCCAATCGAGTGGCGGCAAACGTGGTGAGCCAGACACGTCCTCTACCCCTTCGATCGGTCGCCCATTTGAGTTGGTTTCGCACCGGGGCCAAGTGATCGATAACGCTGTCCTCAAGGGAAAGCCGTATTTGGCGTTCTTTGGCTTTACCCACTGCCCTGACATCTGCCCCACAACGCTGTTCGAGCTGAATGACCTGATGAATGAACTCGGGCCCGCTGCGAGCGGTTTCAACGTTGTTTTCATCAGCGTTGACCCAGAGAGAGATACTCAGCAGTTGCTCAACGAGTACATGACATCCTTCGACCGTCGAATCCTTGCCCTTCGGGGAACGCCGGAGCAAACAGCGACGGCTGTCAAAGCTTTCTCCGCCTACGCACGCAAGGTTCCGACCGAAGATGGAAGCTACACAATGGACCATACGGCTGGCGTATACATGATGGACGCCAATGGTAGCTTCAAAGGAACGCTCGACATGCATGAATCCCGCGAGGTTCGCATGAAGAAAATCCGAAATCTGATGACCGGCTCGTAAGCCAGAACTTCAACCGTCGAGAGGAAATACATTGCAGTCTGGCAAATTGACACGACGAGGCTTCGTTATCGGGGGGGCTGGGGCAGCGGCGGCTGTATTGACTGGCTGCTCGGCAACGACCGCAGAGACGACACAGTCTGAAATCGTACCCATATCCCATCCAGTTCTGGAAGCCACCTATGGACCGATACTGAACGAACAGTTCCCGCTGCCTGCTATACCCTACCAGAAGATCGCCAAGCGCTATTACCGGCAGATGGTGAGTGATCCGACTGGAGAGCGGCCAGGCACATTGGTCGTGGATACGGCCAACTATTTTCTCTACCTGACTTACGAGGGCGGACAGGCGATGCGATACGGGGTCGGTCTCGGCCGGCAGGGGTTCGAATGGTCGGGCAAGGGGGTCATTCAGTACAAACGTCAGTGGCCGCGCTGGACGCCACCTGACGAGATGGTCGTTCGACAGCCGGAACTTGCGCCCTACAGCATTGCCAATGGCGGTATGCCACCTGGCCTCAAGAATCCATTGGGCGCGCGTGCGCTTTACATTTTCCAGAATGGCGAAGACACGCTTTACCGCATCCATGGATCGCCAGAATGGTGGACGATCGGCAAGTCGGTATCCTCAGGGTGTGTCCGGATGATCAATCAGGACGTGGTCGACTTGTATGGTCGAGTGCCAGGCAAAACCCCCATCGTCGTTACCAGCCTGCCTCGCTTCTCTGAGGCATAGGCGGAGAAAACCGTGAAGTCCCCACCGACAGTTCAGCGGCCTGAAGTCGTGAGGCCAGGCATGCGAGGCCTGTGCCCTGTAGGAGCTGACTCCGATTATCCGCATTCCCCTGGCGCTGTCATGTAGAGGCTGTCGGAAAACACCGGAAGCCTCAGCTCGTGCCCGGGCTATGCCAAACTGAACCAGATGTCCGATGGTCGTGCACTCACCAGGCAGGCCATGCGACGGAAAACATCCGATAGATCGTGTAGATCGTACACAAAAGAGTTTCTGTTTGTGCCTGCGATTTGATTTGGTGAAGCGATATGGACGGTTTGTCTGATCTAGTACGAGAATACGGGACATGGATGTACATCCTGCTTTTCGCATACTGCATGCTGAAAAGCGGTAGTCTCCCGTTGTTCGCGGGCTATGCGGCTCAAACACAAGCTTTGGACTTGTCCCTTGTTTTAGCGGTGACCTTTGCCGGCGGCTATCTCGGGGACGAAGCACGGTTCTTTATCGCGAGACGATACGGGGATGCGTGGTTAACGAGGTGGCCTTTTGCCGAAAAGGCCTATGCGGCCGCGAAAATCCTAGTTGCAAAGTACGGCTGGGCCTACATCTTTCTTTACAGATATCCCAAGGGTATGCGGACCATCGGCGCGCTTCCGGTTGGTCTCGGATCAATGTCATGGGCAAAGTTTACAGTTCTGAATGCAGCATCCGCAATAGTTTGGACCGCCTGCCTGGTTTCAACGGGCTTTGTTTTCGGCGCACAGATAGAGGAGGCGGTGGAAACCGGCTGGGGCTTTGCAAGTATTGTCTTACTTGCCGCAATGCTCCTCCTGTCGGTCTTCGCATGGTGGCGGATAAATCGGATAGCTGTCCGAATCCCGAAAATTGGAGAACAATCCAATTGAAGTCATCAGCAGTTTCATGCCTGGTCAACATGGAAAGGCAGAGAACAGCGCATGTATACCGCAAAGCCTGACACGCACCCGGACCGACCTATCCCCAGACCTTTCAAACTGTCACGCTGATCTACGGCGCAGGTCGACATGCTCAAATTCAGCGACTTGCGGCATATAGGGGAAGCTTTCAGGTGATGCTGGAAATCGGACTTTTCTGTCCGCCTCCCTGTCCAGTTCTCCAGCCCCGCAGCGCTTTTCTTGTCTGCAACGAGCTGGCACCAAAGGCGTTCGAAGACTAAACCACCGGATAGCAACGGCGGCCATTGTTCTCGGACCTGGCTAGCTTCGTCGGCCTGAAATGAAAACTGAAAGCGCTCCGTTGACCCTCCGTGACACCCTCGAAAATCATCAGGTCCAGATCTATTTTGGCGCAGTTATCCTTGGCGCTCTGGCGGCTCTCTCGATCTCTGGAACAACCGCACTTGAGATCGGCATAAATCCGTCGCTAGCGTTCATGTTGTTTGTGACCTTCCTTCAGGTTCCGCTTGCCGAACTTCGGATGGCCCTCGCGCAATTCCGCTTCCTTGGCGTCCTGCTGCTGGCGAATTTTGTCGTCATGCCTATGCTGGTGGGAGTTCTCGTCCCGTTTCTTCCACCTGATCCGATGATACGGCTTGGCGTATTGCTGGTCCTTCTCGCCCCATGCATCGACTATGTCGTTACGTTCTCGCATCTTGGCCGCGCCGACGCCCGTCTCCTGCTGGCAGCAACACCCACGCTCTTGATCGTCCAAATGCTACTGTTGCCCGTCTATTTGAGCGTTTTCCTCGGTCCCGAGGCTGGGTCTCTTATCAAAGCCGGACCATTTTTCCACGCGTTCGTCTGGCTGATCGCAGTCCCGCTTGTCTTCGCCGTCCTCATCCAGTTCTCGGCCGGCCGAAGTGTGGCAGGGCAGCGTGCGTCGGCGGTTTTGGGGCTGCTTCCGGTTCCTGCGACAGCGTTCGTACTCTTCGTCGTGGTTGCTGCCGTCGTACCGCAACTCGGCCCCGCACTCGATGCCACTTTCCGTGTTGTGCCAATATACGTGGCATACGCGGTTGCTGCGCCCTTGGCGGGGTGGGGTATGAGTAAGTTGTTCCGGCTTGATGCGTCAGCGGGCCGTGCCGTCGCATTCAGTGCCGCCACGCGCAACTCTCTGGTCGTCCTGCCGCTGGCTTTCGCTGTCCCGGGTGCTGTACCGATCCTTCCGGCAATAATTGTCACGCAGACACTGATCGAACTGCTGAGCCAGTTGGCTTACATTCGTCTGGCACCAAAGTTTGGGTCGAACAAGGCTGCCTGAAGAATGTAAGCCGCTTTGTGCCGGGCCGGGATGGCGCCTTCGTCTAATTCGCGCAGGAAGCGGAGGGGGCTGTCTGTTCGTGCACTCAGCTGACCCCTAACGACGGCCTTATCGAGGCCTTGGTTCGCTTAGGCGCTCCGACTCGCAAACGGCGATCAGAGAGCGAGACGATGCCACCAGCCATCATCACGATGGCACCGGACCAGATACAGAGGATCCAGGGCTTCCACCAGACACGTACGACAATGCCCCCGGCGGCCATTGGGTCACCCAGCGAGATGTAGAGCTGGCTGAAGCCGAAGGTGACGATGCCGGCTTCCGTCGTCGGCATCTGGCGGGCCGTGTAGAGCCGCTTCGACGACCAGACATCGGCCACCTCGACACCATCTTCGCGGATCGTGAAATGCCCCCGGTCTTCGCTATAGTTAGGTCCCGTCGCGGCGCGAATACCGTCGAAGGTGATGACATAACCGCCGGCCTCCACCGTCATGCCCGGCTTCATCTCGACCACCGTTTCCGTCTCGAAGGTGGTGACGGCCACGACGCCGAGCACGGTCACACCCATGCCGAAATGCGCAAGTGACGTGCCGAATGCCGACCGCGGCAGGCCTTTCAGTCGACTCCAGGCGGTGGACAGCGGATGCTTGCCAAAGCCTGCCCGATACCAGAGATCGGATACCGCGCCGCCCATGACGAAAAAGGCGAGCGCAAGGCCTGCCACCGCCATGACGGGACCGCCATTTTGGGCGTACCAGAAACCGAGGCCAAGCATGAGCGAGACCGCCGCCGCCACGTAAAGCCGCTGCAGCGCACCAAGTAGATCGCCGCGCTTCCAGGCGAGGAATGGCCCGAAGGGCATCGCGAGCAGGAGGGGTATTATGAGCAACCCAAAGGTGATGTTGAAGAAGGGCGGACCGACCGAGATCTTCTCGCCCGTCAGCGTCTCCAAAAGCAGCGGATAAAGCGTGCCGATTAGAACAGACGCGGTGGAGACGGTGAGAATTAGGTTGTTGAGAACCAGCGCACCTTCACGCGAGATCGGCTGGAACAAGCCGCCGGCCTTCAGCATCGGCGCGCGCAGTGCAAAGAGCGTGAAGGCCCCACCAATGAAGATCACGAGAATGCCGAGAATGAAGACGCCGCGCGTCGGGTCGTTCGCAAAGGCGTGCACCGAGGTTAGCACGCCCGACCGCACGAGGAAGGTGCCGAGCAGCGACAGCGAGAAGGCGATGATGCCGAGCAGTACCGTCCAGATCTTCAAGGCATCACGCTTTTCCATGACCAAAGCCGAATGCAGAAGGGCCGTGCCCGCCAGCCATGGCATGAAGGAGGCGTTTTCGACCGGATCCCAGAACCACCAGCCTCCCCAGCCGAGCTCGTAATACGCCCAGTAGGAGCCCATGGCGATGCCGGCCGTCAGGAACACCCAGGCAGCTAGCGTCCAGGGCCTAACCCAGCGGGCCCAGGCGGCATCGATGCGGCCATCCATAAGAGCGGCGATCGCAAAGGAGAAGCAGACAGAGAAGCCAACATAGCCGAGATAGAGCAGAGGCGGATGGATCGCGAGGCCGATATCCTGCAGAACCGGGTTCAGATCCCGACCCTCGGCCGGGATCGGCGACAGGCGAATAAAGGGGTTGGACGTCAGAAGAATGAAGAGCGTGAAGGCCGTCGTGATCCAGGCCTGTACGGCCAGCACATTCGCTTTCAGCCGGTCCGGGAGATTGGTGCCGAAAAAGGCGACCATGGCGCTGAACAGCGTCAGGATCAGCACCCAGAGCAGCATCGAGCCTTCATGGTTCCCCCAGACGCCGGATACCTTGTAGATCATCGGTTTGAGGGAGTGAGAGTTCTCAAAGACGTTCTGCACCGAGAAGTCGGAGAAGACGTAGCCGTAGGTGAGGGCCGCGAAGGAGAAGGCGACGAGCACGAACATTGCATAGGTGCCGGTGGTACCCACCGCCATCATTGCTGCGTCACCGCGCCGTGCGCCGATCACGGGCAAAATGGAAACGACAAGACAGGTGGCGAGTGCCAGCACCAGGGCATAGTGGCCAAGCTCAATGATCATTGGATCTCTCCCTTGCCGCTGAGTTCCACCCCTTGCGCCTCCAGACGAGCGGCCGCGTCCCTTGACATTCAAGTCTCGTCATGCTGGTAGGCACTGTATCGGGACAAGGGTTTCAACCACGATCCAAGATCAGCGACCAGCCTAGCCCAAGACTTGCCCTGCGAGCAACAGCAGTGTTCATTCCCGGCGGTGTCATCGAGCTCGGCGACTGCGACACGCTTAATCGTCTCGAGGCTTCAGTGAAGTTCCATAATTTAGCTTATCTGATTTTTGTTAAGCTTCTGAAATCATAGATAATTTCAAGACGGTTTGTGCTAGAATCTCCTGGTCAGCTTGCAGTTTAGCCGCCCCTACCCGCCTAGGGCTGCTCTTGCCGAATTTCGTCTCATTTACTTCTAGACGCTCGGGACGCCGCGTCTCAAAACGCGAAGATCGTCCAAATGACACACTGAATATGTCTCACGGATGCTGTCTCAGCACGTATACCCGAAATAGACAGGCTGCCCGTCATCCCGAACACTCAATGAGCCTTGTCCGCTTGAAAGCTGTAGTGACCCGCTTCGATCTTCTTCTGCGCTTTAGTGAATGCTGACTCAGGAGGCGTGATGCTGTGGCTTCTCGCGATATCCATTCGATCCATCAGCTCAGCAAGCCCCTGTTCGGCCGCCTGCACGTCGCCCAACGCCGTAATGGTTGCAATGCGTCGGAATCGGTCTTGCAACGATTTGAATTCAGCACCCAGCCGGGAAATCTCATCGACACTTGTTTCAATCTTCAGGGCGTCGGCCAAGGCGGGGAACAGGCTCGCGACAAGAGCCAGAATTGCGATCACCCATTCGTATCCCCAATCCTGCAATATCGACAAGCTGGCGATGCCGCCGATGACGATCGGAGCGGCGACAAAAATCTGCTTCTGAATTCGCACGGCGCGCAGCCATATAAAGAGCGTGGTCGAAGTGTATAGGCAGGATTCTTCCTGCCGCCGGCACTCTGCAATAATTGCCGCTCTGCGCTTCTCTAGGTGTGAAGTCTCAGGAGGTTGTTCATCCGGAAAGGGTTTAGGCTGCAATCGCCAAACTCCAGCCGAGGACCCCGAAGGATGAACAACCCGCACCATGGTGCCCGTCTTACAGTTCACAGTCGAGAGCAGATCGTCAGACGTATCTCGTCGGGCCAGTCTGCCTCCGATGTCGCCGAGGCCTTTGCCGTCTCCGTCCGTACGGTGCGCAAATGGCTCGCGCGGTTTCGAGCGGGTGGGAGTGCTGCGCTCTCAAACCGGGCAAGTGCGCCCGCCCGCGTCAGCGCCCGCTTGCCGGAGCCGTTGATTGCTCTGGTCCTGCACTTGCGGCGGTCGATGCGGATGACCGGCGCGGCGATTGCGCACAAGCTCGGGCTGGCGCGATCGACCGTGTCGCGATGGCTCAAGCGCGCGGGAGTGGGACGGCTCTCGCGCCTTGATCCGCCCGAACCCGTGCGCCGCTATCAACGCGAGCGACCGGGCGAGTTGATCCACCTAGACATCAAGAAGTTAGGGCGGTTCGACCGTCCGGGGCACCGCATCACCGGAACTCGGACCGGATGCCGCAACAAGGGAGCCGGTTGGGACTTCGTGCATGTCGCGATCGACGATGCAACGCGGCTGGCCTATGTTGAAGTCCTCGGCGACGAACGCAAGGCAACCACGACCGGTTTCTTGCTGCGGGCGCTACGCTGGTTCCGTAGCCAAGGCATCCGGGTCGAACGGGTAATGACCGACAACGGATCGGCCTATCGATCCGGTCGCTTTGCCACGGCTCTGCGGCTTCTCAAAATCCGCCACATCTTCACCAGACCCTACACGCCGAAGACCAACGGAAAGGCAGAGAGGTTCATTCAAACCCTCATGTGCGAATGGGCTTATGGTCTGGCCTACCCGTCGTCTCAAGCCCGAAACGCAGACCTCACCAGATGGCTTGACTGGTTCAACCACGCAAGACCACACTCAGCAATTAACGGCCGAACGCCAGCCGACCACGTGAACAACCTCCTGAGAACTCACATCTAGGTCACCGAGATCGAGATGCGATTTCCGAATATCTTCTGCCATTCTTCCCCCGCCAACACCGTGAAATCGTCGCGCTCATATTCACATGCAAGAATTGCTCGATCTCTTGCGGTCTGGGCTCGCGAAAGCCACCCGTCACCAAGGTTGATTACCTCTTGGGTGCCAGGGATGACGAGATAGGAATTCGCCTTGCCGCACAGAAAGATCAAGAAATCACGGACAAACCAGTCGTAATAGAAGTAGTCCTGATCGCGATGTGCATAGGCCGACATAAATTCGGCGGCCAACATCTCGATTTGATACGACTTGAGGGGGACATTACAATGTCTCTTCCACGTCTTCATCATCTTCGCCATTGGCCGCCCGTTTCGGTACGAGAGGATGTCGGCCGTTTCGATGAATTGAAGCTCAGCTCGCGGATCGACTAGCTTCCATCGACCGCCATTATTGGTGTCCGGCATCAGAAAGCGACCTTGATCGTCATACCGGAACACCGGAACCACCTCGACAGCGATCGTATTGAACCCGGCGACTACCACTTGGCCGTCACCACGGATGTCTGTTTGATAGTACCGATCTACGAGCACCTGGCGCACTTCTTGAAGAAGGGAGGACTGCTTGTTTCCTTGGTACCCTTCGAACCGAGTGTATACTTCGATAGGAAGCTCAAAGAAGATATCGACATCGTTTGGCGGACCTATTGCCGTACCCTTGCCCCAGGAGCCGACGATAAAGCCGTGCGGAGTCTCCGTTGATTCTCCCCAATAGGCTGCGTGGAGGGATTTTCTGACGCCCAGCTGCTTCCGAAGGCCGTCCTCAAGTTGATCGGTCGTCAGGCTCAGATTTTCATGGAAGCGACTAAAGCGCTGTCGTACTGCAATCCACATTGAAGGCCTCCCGCGTCAGAACTATAAGTGTTCTGGCACCGGCCTCGCTATTTCCATTCTGCGATTGAGGGAGTTTTGGGCTATTCTCCCCAAGAAACATGACGGAGTAGAGTATGTGTGGCCGGTTTACCAACACGATGACTTGGGCCGAAATCCATGCCCTCTACAATATTCATGCAGAGAACCCACCCCCGTCCAACATGCCGCCGCGCTACAACATCGCGCCGACACAGAGCGTCAATTTCGCCCATAAGGACAAAGCCGGCGAGCTAGAAATTGACTACGGGCGATGGTGGCTTGTCCCCTTTTTCGCCAAGGAATTGCCGAAGGCCGCAATGTTCAACGCGAGGATCGAGACCGTCGACACATCTGGGGCATTCCGCGAACCCTTCAAGTCGAAGCGCTGCCTCATCCCGGCTGATGGCTATTTCGAATGGACCACAAGCGAAGAGGACGGCAAGAAAGACCCATGGCTGTTGCAGCTCCCTGAGGGAAAGCCTTTCTCATTTGCCGGACTATGGGCGCGTAACGACAAGCTAGGCGTCACCAGCTGCACGATCATCACAGCGCCAGCCGTCGACCACATTGCGCACATTCATACGCGAATGCCCGTCATGCTGGATCCATCGGCCTATGACGCCTGGTTGGATGCCTCTGTTCAGGGTGCTGACGCGAAAGCCTTCCTTCTTGAAAACCAGATCGACAGCCAGCTTGAGTTTTATCGTGTCGGCCGTGAGGTGAATTCATCTCGCTATGACGGGATGGACACCAAGAAGCCCATACTCAACTCTCTCTAGGGGGCAAGGCCTGATGGCTCAGTTTTCGCCTTACGTGATCAAAGCCCTGACGGATGTCATCACCGGGGGCGTCGGCCAAGGCCCCGACATAGCTGAACCGATCGGAATCTACCGCTCGGGTCCAAATATCGAGCGCTTTTTTATGGATTGCGGCTTGGATATGCGTATCGGCGCTAGTTCGAGGTTGCCGGCAACGATGGACTTCCTCCGCCAAATCGCCGGTCAATGGGACGCTGACGAAAAGCTGAAGCGAGTTATTCAGAAGGTCTCGGATCCGCGTGAATACCTTAGCGATCCGACGAGGGCGATCGCAGTACAGGAGCACTTGAACGCGGCTCTTGCAGCCGATGGCCTT
This sequence comes from Rhizobium terricola, assembly GCF_012927355.1. GTDB lineage: Bacteria > Pseudomonadota > Alphaproteobacteria > Rhizobiales > Rhizobiaceae > Allorhizobium > Allorhizobium terricola. The sequence continues at coordinate 86,064 of NZ_JABBGK010000005.1, read as the reverse complement.
GCGGTCACGACCGTAAACGGGAAAGCCGAGGTCCTGCCGCGAGGAACCGCAGGAGTGGTTGTTACTGCTTTCACGGAAACTGTCACGCGACTGGATTTTGACACGGTGCAACTGGACATCAGCCGTGCCCTTAAGAGCGCTACCGAGGATCCGGAGGATGCGGTTACTTCAGCATGTTCCCTCGTGGAAGCAGTCTGCCGATCTATCCTGATTGAGTTGGGCCTACCGCTCCCCGCTAAAAAAGATATCGACGGGCTCATTCGTGCCGTTCAGGAGCCGTTGGGACTGTCGCCGGGCCGGTCGGGCCTGCCGCCTGAGATCGAGAACGACATTCGCCAAATCCTGAGCGGACTGACTTCTGTCGCAAAGGGCATCGGCGCCTTGCGCACACACGCCGGCGACGCACATGGCCGGGAGAGGGGACACCGGCGGATCGATGCAAGGATTGCTCGGTTGGCGATCAATGCGGCAAGCTCGCTCGCTCTCTTCTTGATCGAGACGTGGGAATTGAAACAGCACCGCACTTTGTTGCTGAAGGGAACATCATGATCACTCGAACTGTGACGCTATGTTTTGCCGGGCAATTGATGTCTATCTTTTCGACACAGCAGGCTCATGCAGATCAAGCTCATGATTTCGCTCGGTTTTGGGCTGCTGTTTTAGCCGTAGAAGATCGTTGCGATGATTTCTATTCGATCACTGATGCCACCATGGGCGGTCATTTGACAGCCGACGAGTACAAGCGAGCATCCGATGCAGTTGAGGACCTTCGTCCGAAAATGGCAAGAAGCCTTTCTGCGCTTTCGTGTCAGGCTGCCGCAGAAGCAGTTGCGGATCTAGGCGGCCTGCCCTTTTTGAAGGTATGGGAGCGTCGCTGATGGATCTTCGAAGAAAAGGCTACACGCAGCTCGTGCTTATTGCGGTTCTCGTGACCCTAAGCGGCTGCAATGGCAATCTTACCATCGCGCCGTCTGTCACAGCATTATGTGACGCCGAGGCCGCACGAAGTTTGGTGGGCAAACCCAAACCGGCAGACGAAGCGGCTATGCAGCGGACCGGCGCCAAGACGGTTCGCCAGATCCAACCTGGCGATATGGTGACCCAGGACTTTAGAGAGGATCGGGTGACGATCGAGACTAATCCGGCGTCGGGTCGGGTCACGCGGGCCACCTGCGGCTGATTTGTCCGTCGCCAAAGAAAAAGGGCCAGCGGTAGCCGCGGCCCTTGAGGTGTGAAGGTCTAAGCCTCCAGAGGGGAACGATCGACGCGGCGGCTGGGAGGATCCGCTTGTCGATCAAGATTCCATATGGGGATGCGATAGGCGGCCTGCAAGCTACTCTATTTGCATTACGGTTCTAAGGGTCTTTCTCTTCTGGTGCAGTGCTGCGAGCTTCAGCCTGAGACAACCGTTCCAGGAGGGAATTGATCCGATCATCATTCTGTATCGGCTGATGCTTCACATGGGCCTGCGCTGCCTTACGCATCATGTCACTACAGGCGAGCTGCCTGAACATGTGATATCTATCTGTCATCGCTGCCCCTCCGCCGCCAGAACGCCGTGAGGGGTCTCAGGTTCCGAACTGAAGTGATGGAGCAATACGGAGAGGTAAAATCTCTCTCAACATCAACCATTAAACCGACAAGGGAGGATCCGCGTCAATGATGCGCGGTTCCCCCAATTTCCCCGCTGCGCAACGAAATCGGCTCCCCCACGCCCCGCAGGCCGCCTACGGCGGTCGTTGACCCAAACCCTCCCTTGTCGGTCCCGCACCTTTGTTTTCATTCAAAGGAGCCGACGATGACCACTTACGACCGCATCAACGAACTGCGCGCCGAACTTGCAGCGTCAATCGACCAGGCCGAGCGTCAGCAGATCGCAGCCGAGCTGGCGGCGGCCGAAGCGAAGCTTGCCGAAGAAGAGGCCGCATTCGATGCGCTGATCAGCGCCGAGCCGCCCCACTAGGGCGGCTCTTTTCAATGCCGGCGCCTTGGGTATTGTCGCGCTATGGTCAAGCGCGTCTTTCTATTCTCAGGAATAGCCGTCTGCCTGTTTGCAGTCGGCTTCTGGTACTTTGTAGAGCCTCAGTTGTGGCCTGGACGGCGCGGGCGGATGTAGCAACCTTCCCCCGGCGCCATGGAAGTATCCGGATGCCCTCGCCTACTCTCTGCCGTTCTTAGGCTTAGGCTTGGTGTTTATCCTGGCGAGCCGCCGCTTCAGAGACTAACCACGTTCTATCAGAACGCCGATCCGAAGGAGGCAGGGAAACCGCGCCTCACAATAATCTGCCCCCTTACGGTCGCAGCCAATCGCGAGGGCGCGCTTGAGGTCGACGAACTGACAGCTGGCGCCGTATTTCTTCACCAATGCTTTCCGATCGAGCACGGCGTAACGGTCGCAGCGCCGGCACTCGATGTCGATCTTTTCCGCCCGGTAGTCCTTCAGCCGAGGCAGGCTCATCCAAATCCCTCGCTTCTTCTTGTTTTTTCGCGCGCCACAGCGACGGGCAGTTCTTTGATATTCGTGGTGTAGCGCGGCGATCGACGGTCAAACTTGGTTTGCCAGTCGCGCTTGATGCCGGCCGAGGCCGGGATAAGCGAGCCACGCCCAAACTTCCCATTGACCGCATCTAACGCTGTCATCAGTCGTTCCGACTGGTCACGGTCTCGCGCATCGAAGAGGGGTCGCGGCTGTGACGCCGCCCTCACCAGATCATTCATGATGATGCCGGCCTTCGCGTAGCGATGGCCGTCCCTGAAGATCTTGCGCGCTCCGCTCTGAGCAGCCCGGATCAGGTCGAAAGTGTCGTTCGAAGCCTCGGGAAAATGGACTGTTGTTTGAGCCGAGTGCGGTTTGTCCTTCGAGTTGAAGCGCGACGTATGCATGAAGACCGCCATATGTGTCGCCTCGAGACCATGCCGGCGCAGCTTCTCCCCCGCCCTCATCGCATAGGCCGCGACTGCCTCGAGCATTCCGGCCAAATCTGTAACCGGCGTTCCAAAGGATCGCGTTACGGCGCATCCCTTCCGTTGTGGCGGCACGTCTTCGAGCGGCAGGCATGAAATGCCCTGCAGCTCCAGAACGGTCCTCTCGCCGACCACGCTCAGGAGATTGCGGGCAAGCCGCGCATCAACGCGAGCCAAGTCGCCGGCCGTCTCAATGCCCAGGCCGAATAGTTTTCGCTCTGATGCCGAGCCAACGCCCCAAACCTCCCCAACCTCGACGCGATCAAGCCAGCGTTGCCGAACGGCTGCATCTGTCAGGTCGCAGACGCCGCCAAGCTCCGGGTTCTTTTTCGCGACGTGGTTTGCGAACTTCGCCAGTGTCTTGCTCGGGCCAATGCCGACACAGGTCGGGATCCCTGTCCATTGCTGCACCGTGGACCGAAGATCGCCGCCGAAGGCGACGCGATCGGCAGGCCTGATGTCGGTCATATCCAAAAAGCTTTCATCGATCGAATAGACCTCAACATCTGGAGACCATTGCCGATAGATCGCATTGAGCCTGGCGCTCATGTCGCCATAAAGGGTGTAGTTGCTGGAATAGACCGCCACATCATTGTCACGACAGAGATCGCGGATCTTGAAGTAGGGTTCGCCCATGCCGATGCCGAGCGCCTTGGCCTCCGCCGTTCTGGCAACGGCGCATCCGTCGTTGTTGGACAGAACAATGACCGGCCGCTTTGCGAGGGCAGGGTCAAAGACGCGCTCGCAGGAGCAATAGAATGAGTTGCCGTCAATCAGTGCGAATGAGGTCATCCCTGCTTCCTCGGTCGCAGCCAATGTACGTTGCAGAGTGCGACACCCCAGATCTCCACTTCCGCGATCTCGGGAAGGTCGAACCGCGGCATGTCCGAATTCTCAAACATCAGCCGCGGACGACCACCCGTCATGCGCAGCCGCTTCAATGATCGCTCGCCATGAACCGTCGCCACGACGATATCGCCGTCGACCGGCCGCAGGCTTCGGTCGACCACGATCAGATCCCCATGGAAAATACCGGCGTCTCGCATCGAATTGCCGTCGACCTTCCATAAGAAGGTTGCCGGCGGGTTCCGGATCAGGAGCTTGGTGAGGTCGATAGACTCTTCAACGTAGTCATCTGCGGGGGACGGAAAGCCGGCGCATAACCTGTGGAGCATGAGAGGCACATAGACTTCTGCCTCGATTTTCAGGCCGGCGAGCATTCAATTCGATCCTTTCACGACTGGTAGCGAAAGGAACAAACAGGGAACACATCGGGAGCCAAAAATCAATAGCTAGGCTAGAAGCTGGCTCGCCCTTTTCGATCGCGAACGATCGCCAGGATGTCAGTCGCGACCTACGAAACCGGCAGGATAGCCTTGTGCCATGGCTGCGAAATTCAAATCCCCTTCCGAATGGAGATTAAGCACGGCGGCTTGGGCGAGCGCCCTCGTCGCGTAAAGGTCGAAAGCAGCATAGTCCGGCTTCCCACCCAGTGAGGTAACATAGGTTGCGACAACAGCCTTGGCGGACGAGTAACTGCTTATGGTAACTGACAGTGGTACAGCAATCTCGATGATACGTGGTCGGCCAATACCCTGAACTAGCTCGATGTGGGCTGGGTCTTTCAGCCAGAAATAGACCCCCTCCCCGCCCCAATGCTGCAGAAGGAGCTCCACCCCGCCATCCGTGGTAGCTAAGGGATGTGACACCATCCAAAATTTGCCGGAACGGGAATCCGCTTGCGTGTGGAAGGGACTTTCCCAGTAGATCGCAGTGGCTACATCGCTCGTAAGAGTGCCCGCAGCCACTTGCGCATCAAGTCTCCGGCGAATACCTGCCACATCTGACATGACGACGCCGTTTGCCCGGATAGACGCCGCCTCCTCGTCGGTAAGCCGTGTGTAATGCCATGCGCGGATAGTGCGCTGCTCCATTGCTGGCATGATAACGTTTTCGAGAACGTGCATCCGCTCTGCTGCATAGGGGTTTTCTCGAAGTGGTACCCACCGATCCGCAGCCTGCTGTTCCTTGTAATTCTTCTGCTCGGTCATCTCATAGTTTCGCAACACATCCCCGTGCGACTGCAAGAGCGCCAACAGTTCCTTGTCAAAGGTGGCTAGGTTCCAAACATCAATTGGTGGGGTCAAGCGGTCACTACCTTCATACCCGTTTCAGCAGCTCAATAACCTGATCCGGCGAGAGTTCGCGCATAATAAGCGATGGACGCATCCTCTCGAAGACTGTTGCCATTTGAGAATATCGGGCAACCGTGGGGAAGTGAGAGTTGAAGTCGCGGCCCTTGAAGCTCTCGAACCGTCCAAGCTCTTCCACCAAAAACCGTGCGATGCTCAGGTGAGTACTTTCGTTGTTTCCATCAAAACCTGCAAATTTGGGGTCATAGGCTCCGTATCCAGATTCCTGCTGCACTCGAACCTTATCAGCGTTACTGAACCCTTGGTAAGCTCGTTCGATGAATGACCACATATCCAAGATATTGACGACGGTTGTCACATCCTTGGGGTCATCGACATGGTTGTGCATCACACCTTGCAGCTCCCAGTTCAGCGACCAATAGTGCCCGCCATAGATCGCTTCCTGAATGAGCTTCGTCTTCTTCAAATCATACTTGTTGTTGGTCTTGTCTTTCCGCTCCTCGATCTGGTTTTTCAGAATCTCGGTCAGAAGCCAAGTCATCAGCTTTTCCCTGTTATTCAGCCGGAAGTATTCCGGCTTATCGTCTTGCAACGCCCCATCGATAAGGCGGCGTAGCGCTTCGGATCGAGAAGGTACGTCATCTTGGCGTGCCCGCCATGCGTCAATCCGAAGCGCGCCATCGCCGTGCGCTTCAGTTCCTGCATATCCACTACAGCGCGTGCGATCAGATCGTCCGCGAATTCGGCGCGCAACGCGTGGATTTCCACGGACCGCGCCTTCACGCGGTCATGGCCACGCCGCCCGGCAAGGCGAATGAACGGTTGCGTCTTGAGCGTGCGATGGAATTCGCCAATGCCCTCGCCAGGATGGTCGAGGAGACGGGTCGTTCGGTGTCAAACGGAGAGTTTCAGACACGCACCAGGATCGGAATAGACACCGGGAAAGCCATCGCCGTGAATTCTGGCAGAGGCGATGAGCCTGAGCCGCTGTTTTTGGGTCGTCCAGCGAACTATGCGGCAAAGCTCGCCGACGGAGATGAGGAGGGCATCTATCTGAGTGACCGCGCTCGCTCAACCCTTGGCTACACGCCGGCGGGTTCATTGGTGTTGGAGAAGAGTAGCTCCTTTAATTTACGTAGCAGAGCAGCGCTACCAAGCGCCGTCACTGGAGTGACAGATGCTCGCATCCGCACCTTGTCAGCAGATGTGCGTCTGCGCGTTGAACCTGCGATTCGCGACGTGAATTTTAGGTTTCACCAACATACCCCTCCCCTGCGAACGATCGACTATTCTCTCTTGTCGCCCAGCAACAGCATTCACATGCCGCTTGTTTCGATTTTCGCCGATATAGACGGCTTCACGAAGTATGTTGACGACTGCACCATCGGCGGAAAGATCGCCGAGATGGTCTCAAATCTACATGCCATCCGACACGAGCTGGCAGCTGTGTTGAAGAGGGATTTCGACGGAAAGAAGGTCCGTTTCATTGGTGATTGCCTGCATGGCGTCATGGCTACCGGGACAGCCTTCGACATAGATGAGCGGGAGACCGTTCGTAATGCCGTTATGTGTGCCGCTGCCATGCGATCGAGCTTCGATCTTTGCAAGACATTGCTACCCGGGATCCAGCAGCTTGGATTGGCGATCGGGGTAGAGTTGGGGCCAACGCCGATAACTCGTCTGGGCATTCGAGGTGATTTCTCGGTTCGATGCGCGACCAGTAAGGCAGTCTCCAACTCCGAGGACCTGCAGTCGATCTGCGGCGGTAGAGAGAGCGCGCTCGGCGACCGAGCCCTTGCGGTTGCGCCTCGTGACATACGAGATCTCTTCGGGCACACCGGCCGCGTGCAAGATCTCACCTATTCACGGGCGCTCGCCCTCGGTTCTGAGAACGCCAGCAAGACGCCGCCTCTCGCCGCCCCAGCGCTCGCCACGTCGGGTGGCTGGGTTAGCCGTGCTGCCGCGAGTGAAAATGCCGTGCACAGCAGCGGTGGCACTCGCCATGCTTGAGTTGAATGATGATGCGTTTGACCACGTGGATGAGGCAGTTGCAGCGGCAGTGGAACAACGTTTCTCCGCCGTTGAAGGGACAGAATGGCGGCGCCTCGAAAGGCGCGATCTCCTGCGTTATGAGGGTCGAAAGTTCGAAGGCGGCTGGCGATTGTCCCTCCAGTTCTCCGACGGGATTAAACACCTTGATGTTCTCATCACACGCTGGTTCCCGAGCATATCAGCACGCATAGCACTGGTGGAACATCCTCCTCGGCTGACGTGGCCACATGTTGAGGATGATGGCGTGCTTTGTCTGCTCGGAAACGGCTTTGAGTTGGACCAGGATGATCCCCCTGCTGTCGTAGAGAACCTGCTTTCCCGCTCCTGTCGTCTCATTGAAGAGCTTCTTAGCGGTGAAATCATTGAACGCGATTTTCAGGAAGAGTTCCTGACGTACTGGGCATATGATCTTTGCAGACCACGTCGACATTATAGCCTTCTGCGCGCAGCGGGCCCGTCGCGGGAGATATGGTCTTGGAATGGACCGGCTTTCACCCTGCTCGCTGAAACCGAGGAGGATGTTCGCGATTGGGTTCGGAAATATACCGGATTGACCAAGGTCCACGCGACACTGCCAGCAGCATTGCTGTGGTTCGAAGCGCCGCCGCTCCCAACGGAGTATCCACAGCGTGCGCGCCACATCGTTGATCTTGCGCGCCGTGCCCAGGGCGACGGCCTCGGAGCTGTACGCTCGACCTTGTCAGACTTAAACCGAGCAAAGACAATTGTAATTGGTGCGCCAGGTAGAGGCGGGCCGGGACTTGTCGCGGCGACCGTTGACATGCCTGTCGCTGAGACCTCCCGCGGCAGAGGTCGGCTTCCTTCCGACGGCTTCAGGAGCGGCGCAGTGCCGACAGACATCCTGATGGATCGCGTTTTTGGCTCGCAGACTATATCCCGAAGCCGCGTCATCAGAGCGGAGGCTGAATGGATTCACGGCCGCGGCCGTGATCCAAGGGCCAGTCGCTTGCTGAATTCGACCGTCGTCCTGTTCGGCTGCGGCTCGGTGGGAAGTTTTGTGGCGGCATCGCTTCTGCGTGCGGGGGTTGGCAAGTTGCATGTCGTAGATTGCGACACACTGGAATGGTCTAACGTCGGCCGACATCATCTCGGTGGGCAGTCCGTGGGGCTCAATAAGGCCAGCGAATTCGCGGCTCGTTCAAGCGCCGAATACCCTCACCTTGACATCGTGGGTCATGAACGGACTGCGGAGTCAGTTGTTGCGGAAGCTCCAGACTGGTTCAGCGGGGCAGATCTGATCATCTCCACAACGGGCAGCGGGCATGCCGATAAACTGCTGAATGAATGGCAGAACACGAACGATCGCCGAATTCCCGTCGTCTATGGATGGACTGAGCCGTTCGCGGGTGCCGGTCATGCGCTGGCAGTCCTTGAAAACGGACCATGTTTGTCATCGACCGTCGACAATCTTGGTCGCTCGAACTTCAACATGGTCACCTGGACGGAGGGAGGCGTGCTTGAAGAGCCAGCGTGTGGTGTGCATTTTGCTCCTTATGGACCGATCGAGCTAAATCACGTCACCAGTCTTGTCTGCGAACTTGCACTGGATTGCTTGCTTGGTCGCGAGAAGGAATCCTCTCATCGGATATGGGCGGCGCGTAAGCGTCATCTTCAGGAATTTGGTGGAGTTTGGACGGAACAGGCTTTGGCCCTCATGAAGGGTGACCCTCGCGGGGAAACGGTTCTCGACCGGCGGCTCCCATCGTGTTCATGCTGTTCAGGCGGAGGGCTTTAGTCTGAAAGAACCAGCGTGACGCCAATCTGCCAACTGGGGCTTTTTACAACCCCTTTCGCCGGTGTATGTCGTTGGTGTTGCGAGGTTCGGAACGGGGCGAATTGGAAGACCAAAAGGAAATTTTCAGTGGCTTGATAATCCAACTAATAGGCCGGTCTTCGTTTCCGCTCAAGGCGCATGAAGCGTGCGCAAACCTGACCGATTTCCCACCATTTGATTTCCGTACATACTTTACAGACAAGTCGCTTCCTGAACCATGGCGGTGACAGAGGAATATTTCTATGTCCGGTAAATGGTCGTTTACTGGACGCTATGATGTCAGATGCGATCAGCCTGCGTTTTCTCCGTGATAACAAACTGTTTTGGAAACATCCGGCTTAGCGTCTCAACCTCCTCATCCATGGCCTTCTGTAGCGTCCTGTACATCTCCGTCTCATACCCCTCCCACTCAGTCCGATCGAGTAGCTTGATGCTTCGCCCCGAAGGCCGGAGCAGTGGCGAGTAGACGTATCCAGTTCGCGCCTGGAGTAGGCAAACCCCCATGACCGGAATATCGCTTTTAATGATTGGCATCACCGACAGCTGAAAATGACCCTCACCAGAATAAACCTCCTCTACAGATTGATGTATCTCCTGCCCCGATTTCATGGTTGGGAATTTGTAGGTGTAGAAACCCGAACAAGTGAGGTAGCGGTGTCCCGCCGATGTCGCTTCGACAGCCGTGGGGAAGCCACCAATAACGTCACCCAGGTTTTTGTTGGTCAGTAGCCTGTCAATGAACCTGGAGCGCAAGTTGCTTTGTCTGAGAGGGCCGTCTTCTGTTGAAATTCGGGCTGCCTCAACCTGGCTATGAAACGGGCTGGTGTCACCAATTGAACAGATGTCCGGTATGTCTAGAGCAACCCCTCGACGGATACGACACAATCGAGCGCGTGGCTGGTGGGAGGCAGTGATGAAGTCAATATGAACCGCCCCGGCTTTGCCGGAGACCCCAACTCGTGAGAAGTAGGGTCTATGACGAGCAAAACGACGAACAAATTTTCTCCTGAAGTCCGTGCCCGCGCCGTTCGAATGGTGATGGAACATGAAGCCGAGCATCCCTCACGGTGGGCGGCGGTTTCTTCGATTGCCGCCAAGATCGGCTGCTCGGCGCATACCCTGCATGAATGGGTGAAGAAGGCCGAGGTCGACAGCGGCAAGCGTGCAGGTTTGCCGAGTGACGTGGCTGAGAAGATGAAGGCTCTGGAGCGGGAGAACCGCGAGCTTCGTCAGGCGAATGAGATTTTGCGCAAGGCTTCTGCATATTTTGCCCAGGCGGAGCTCGACCGCCCACTGAAGCGATGATTTCCTTCATCGACGAACACCGCTCGGTGCTCGGGGTCGAGCCGATCTGCAGGCTGCTGCCGATTGCCCCGTCCACCTATTATGAGGTCGTCGCCAAACGCACGGACGTGGACCGCCTGTCGGCCCGCGCCCGGAGCGACATGGTCATGAAGGTCGAGATACGCCGGGTGTTCAACGAGAACTTCCAGGTCTATGGCGTGCGGAAAGTGTGGCGACAGTTGCAGCGAGAAGGCTTTGATATCGCTCGATGCACTGTCGCACGGCTCATGAGAACGATGGGACTTCAAGGCATCTTTCGCGGCAAGCCTGTCAAAACCACCGTGTTCGACAAGCGTGCTCCATGCCCGCTTGACCGCGTCAATCGCCATTTTAAGGCTCCCGCGCCGAACATGCTGTGGTTATCCGATTTCACCTATGTCGCGACCTGGCAGGGCTTCGTTTACGTGGCCTTCGTCATTGACGCCTTCGCCCGCCGTATCGTCGGTTGGCGGGCAAGCCGGACGGCTCATGCGGGCTTTGTGCTCGATGCTCTCGAGCAGGCGCTTCATGACAGACGGCCCGTCAAACGTGGCGGACTGGTTCATCATTCCGACCGCGGCTCGCAATATGTGTCCATTCGCTATTCCGAACGATTGGCAGAGGCGGGCATCGAGCCGTCTGTCGGAAGTGTTGGCGACAGTTACGACAATGCTCTGGCCGAAACGATCAACGGTCTTTACAAGGCCGAGGTCATCCATCGACGAGGACCATGGCGCAACTTCGAAGCCGTGGAGTTCGCCACGCTCGAATGGGTCGACTGGTTCAACCACCGACGCCTTCTGGAACCCATCGGTAACATGCCGCCAGCCGAAGCCGAACAACGCTACTACGCCACGCTGGACGCGCCAGCCATGGCCGCATAACTTAAACCAAATGGTCTCCGGCAAAGCCGGGGCGGTTCAATATCATGCTTATTGGACCAGCTTTTAAGGCACTCGATGGCGTGCTCAAATTGTTTGAGTGCGACCAGCTTGGCCGCTTCCTTCACGGCGAGGTGGGCTGGATCGGCGGCACCCGCGAATGCCACGGTAAAGCGATGACCTAAGGTCACGATCTTCAACCGTCCTGGCATCGTGTCCGGTCCCGTTTCCTGACGGTCCTGAACCTTTGTATCAGCGAGAACCAATATCTCTTCGTTTCTAATCTGCGCGATTACGACGGTCATCTTCCCACCATTTGAGCCATGCGATCTCGTCCGATGTGAATTTCCCTACCGAACAATTGGCAACTTCTCACGGTTTCGACGCCAATACCGCCATGACCGAACTTTGGTCATCTACCCACGACGCCGTTGTGGGAGAAATGTACCTGATCAAATCCAAAATCGACGCATAATCGGCAGCAATGTTGCGGTTGAGAATTGGCTCGTGGTGCGCGATGCGATTCCGAAGGCGCCGGAGATCATCAAGAGGCTGGAAGATCTGCGCGCGGGTAAGGGGACCGTCCGCGTGGAAAACCTGACGGAAATGGGTACGCCAAAGCTGTTCATATCGCTTTGCGAGGACCCCAGTCCAAAACCCCCAGTTCAGCTCCGCCACGACCCGACCGTGATCTGGCACATTGCCATGGCGCCCCAGGTCGGTCCGGACCTTAAGCAACATATCGGGCAGTGGGTATTGCAAGGGGGGGCCTGGATTCAGCTCGAACCAGGTGGGTCCGTAGGCAGCCCTGAGTTGGGCACTAATTCCGTTGCGCAGCGTCACTTCCAGCCCCTGTAAGGGTGTGTATAGTGCCTGAGACAACGCGCTGTTCCAGGCGTAAAGCTTGATCCCGAGCGCCTTATCGCCGCCCGCCAGGGCATAGTAAGGTGCTAGCCGTTCAGGGGAGTGGGATGATTCCAGGTTCGCGATATTCGTGGGCGTGTAGGCAAATACCACTTGAAAAACCCTCCAAATTATTCCATCTTGTTTATGTGAGCCCCGGTAGCGCCTCTGCATGCAAGCGCCCGGGGCATTGCTTTTTCTAAGCTGCCACAAGATAGATAGGCTTGTCCCACCCTTATCGCGTGGCAATGCCAACCCTTTAACCATCCCCTTTGAGGCCGCTGACCTAACCGAGATCGTCGTTGTTTACGACCAGCTTCGGCTTTTTGCGCTTCACGCGCTCCTTGTTCTCTTCGGCCTTCTTCTTAGCAGCCTCGACCTTCTCTTGAGCGAACGGCATACAAGCCTTGATGAGCCCGTCAAAGCGGTAAAGGTTCGTCTGACTGCCGAACTTTGCGTGTCGGCGTTCTTCGCGCGTGATAAGGCCTGCCGCCTGTAGTGCCGAGACACGCTTTTGGATCGTGCGAGTAGTCACACCGATCGCATCGGCAATGGTTGCCACAGACGGGTGCGGCACGTTTTCTTCAAGCCACCAGTACTGCACCAGATGCAAAAGAATATTCATATCGAGCGCGTCCAGCCCCAGCGCTCGCTGCTTCTCGATGATAATGTTAGGAAAAGCGCTCCAGCCAGCTTTCATCAAGGTGGGAGACCACTTCTTCTCGTTTTGTTTGAGCGCCTGGACGTCTGGTGTTTTGGCCTTTAGAACTTCTTCCATCTTCATGCTCCCGTGATCGTGCATGCGTCCTATATCAGCCTCTCACAGGCACTCAGCAAGGACAGCGGGGGTGAACCCAGCTTCGGTCTGGGGCGTCCATGAGTTCGCCCAGCCCCCGTCTTAAGGATCAGGGGGCCGATGAAGCGGGGATCACCCAAATAATGACTAACCGTGAATCAGGACTTCAGTGAATAGGACGAAACGGCAGAAGAGCAATAGGACCTAGAAGGGGACTGTCTCACCGTTCACCCGGGTAAGGATAATTTTCGCTCGAAACCGTTGGTAGTCGCGGGTACCGACGACAAAGCGTCAGCTAGGAAGTGGTCTAATGAGCATTGATCACTACGAAAAATCCTCTAACCGCTTCTTCGCGGCTTTGCTGCTGACCATGCCGTTGCTCGTAGGTAGCACCGGCACGGCAACAGCGAACGAACCTGGAATGTTCCTCTGTGGCTCACCGTCGTTCTCCGGAGACCTATGGCGCGGGTTAATGCAGATTCAGGAGACCGGCGTCCAGGTTGACCGGAAGATTGCCTCCGAGGTCGCGAAAAAACTTGGCTGTCCTTTTTTCGCCAGTGCCACGCTGCGCCCCGTACAGTTCAGTTCGTTCCTAATGAGCTTCTGCTGACTGATGGCTCGAACACCGGTTGGGCCAACGTTAACTATTACATCACCTATGCAAATCGGGACTTTCCGCCAAAGTGAATGAGGCCCCGCATGCACCGCCATTAAAGGAGATAGCGTGAAAACATCTGTCGCCGGATATCGGCTCTCGATTGCAATGCGGTATTGGCACAGCGCGCGCATCATCCTCGCCAATCAGATCCGACAGTCAGAATTTCTCGAACCCCTTGGTTTTCTGCTGGGCATGGCAACGGAACTGGCGCTGAAGGCGTACCTTCTCGACACCGGAGTAACTGAAAAAGCGCTTGCGTCAAAGAAGATTGGGCACGACTTACGGGCGCTTCTGCGTGAATGCATCCGTGCTGGCCTGGAAATAGCTCCAAACGAGGCCTCCTGCATCCTCAACATGCGAGAGGCGCACTTCACCCATTTCAATCGCTACGGCGCACCGGCGGATGAGCAAGGGGTGCCACATGGCGCCGTGCTGCTCACCAACGATGAAATGGCTCTGTCTCAGGTCGCCGCCCTTCTGGATAGAATTTCCGGTGATCCTGCCAAACTTCGAGTTCGGCACGGACATGCTGAGAAACTGGATTGGCCCCAGACCCTACCGGTGCTCTATCCCGTCGATGCTGAAGTTCTCAGGGAATTGGAGGCGACGATCGACGGTAAAGTCTCGTATGTTGCCTCTCTGAACCGATCCATTCAGGAAAGGCGCAAACACTCTCAGCAACGTTAGCCGCCCTATCGACTGTATTGAAGCAACCCGCCTCCGCCGTATGCAATGCAGGGACAAGCGGAGGCTTACGTGGTTACTATGGCACAAACCATGCCCGATTGAAAACGAATCTGCTGTGTCTCTAGCGTGTAGGCCTCCTGCAACCCTGCCAGACCGGCGAGGTCTGGGGGTAGTAAGGGTAAGGGTATCAGGTGGTGGGCGCACAAGCCTGCGCAAAGCCTCGCTGTGGCCAGCGATATCACCGTTCCACTGACTTCGGAAAGATGGCGCCACCGTCATCCTCACGCGCTTTGCCCGGCGCATCGAGGCGGTTTTTCAGGACTTACTGGATGCCCAGGCAAGGGCCTGTGCCGGAATGATGCAACCACGCGCAACGATGCCCGCCACGCCATCGCGGCTCGCATCACACGCGGCCTATGTGAGCGCTACAAGGTGCTTCCTACCTCCAACCATATTTTCCGGCAAGCGGCGTGTGGTGCGGGCTTCAGGACGCCAAAACCGAGTAGTGGGCAGATGCGACCGATCTCGGGCTTTACTTTTCAGGGCGAAGCATCGACGATTCCGAGGCATGCTCGAAAGGATGTTGCATGGATTCCGCCGACACACGGCCCCTCGTTATGTCTCATACGCCCGGAGCGTTACAGCGGAACTGGAAGGTTCCCGCCCTGTTCCCCCTATGCCCTTCGACGTCGGTGGAGGCGCCTATCAAAACCTATTTTGAAGCGCTGTATATTGGAGACATTGCGGTAGACGGGCCGTACGGCGAAACGATGATAGATGACGTCACTTTGCACCCTGACGGCAACAGCATCTTAATCCTCGGCGATTTCGGCGAAGGTGCGATCAAACGCTGGTCACTGATGAAAATTACGTTCGAAGATGGGTACTTCGTTCACGAGAGTAAAGGGACGTTCTTCGAGCGCGATGGAGCTGACAAGCAATTTACCTTGGCGCAGGGACTGCCTTGGGAAGGCGGAGAGTCAATCGACGACTATTGCTAGCCGTGGTGCCCAGAGTATCGAGTAGGAAACCGACCAAGCTCATCTCGTTACGCCAGTAGCAGTTTGCCGAGGCCTAGCCTTCGATCAGAGTTTCGGATGCCGCTCGTGAATTGGCAAGCTTGGGTGCATTACACTGCGTTCGTGGATCCAATTGGAAGTGTTCGTCGAGAGCGGTGAACGGAAGGCGACTTTCATTCTGATAAGCATTTGCGAATGGGCTATCTCTAGTGAGTATGGCGGACTGAGTAGAGAGTCAAAAATTCTGTTGCTTCAGACGCTTAAGTTTTGTTGCCGACCGACCTTTGGTTCGAATCCTTTCAAGGCGACATCGTTCCAGGATAAGCAGGGTGATATGCTCCGTCAGGAGCGAACGGCGGCAACCAGACGGCGGCAGGCATCGACCAGATCCGATTCCTGAAGCAGCGCTCCGCCGAGCAGGTAGATGACGTCCTTGCCGTAAGCTGCGCGCATCTCAGGTATCCGTGCGAAAGTCATACCGCCGCCTGGCGCGGGGGCGATCGCCTTCGGTCCTCCCAGTTCATCTGCACAGGATCGGGCGATCGACAGGCACTCTTGCCGAGTGAAGCCAAACCGGCCTCCGAAGTTCGGATAGATGACGGCGTCTGCACCCATCAGCCGATGCAGTGTGCCGAAGAAGCTGCGATGCGAAAAACCGCAATCGGGCGAGACAACATTCGCACCCGAGAAGGCGGGGTGGGAGATGATGGGAAGCGAGAAGTCCGAATCCTGCGTCAGCGCCCGGATCGCGTCGTAGCCGGCCAGTGCCGGGGCAATCATCACGGCACCCGCGCCAGCTTCCTGTGCTTGTCTCGCACGCTCGACGAGTGATGTCGTTGGGCCGGTAATGTTGGGGACAAAGCTTGTCTGGCCGCCGGATTTCGCGTTCGCCTCACCGACGGCCTCGACGCAGGCTCGCAACCGCTCCTCGAACGGAGACGTCTTCTGATCGACGAGGCCGTGATCGTCCTTCACGAAATGCATGCCGCCGAGCGCGAAGTCATGGGCGAGGCGAGCCAGCTGTGCTGTCGACAGACCCACGGGCTTGATGGCGGACATCAGAAGGGGAGTGTCACCTATGCCCGCCCTGGCGCGAAGTCCGGCAATGCCGTGACGCGGGCCTTTGCAAAGCGCGAGGACGCCGGGTGACGGGCTGATGTCTTCCACCTTCAGGCCTGGCTTGATGGAACTGTTGCCGAAGACAATATTGAGAAACTGCAGGAAATCCTCCCCCATGTCGTCGTCCGAATAGGAGATATTGGCCAGATAGCCCGACCTGCCGGCAGGGTCCTTGTCGAGCGCCTCCAGTCGGCCGAGGATCTCGTCCTCGACATAGCCCTTCGGCACGGCGTTTCGGGGGATTTCGACGGTCTGTTCCAGGGCGATGTCGAGCGCGCGGCCTTTCGCCTCCTCAGCGTCTCCCGCGCGGATGAAATAGGTCACGGTGAAGCGTGAAGCCATCAGAGCGCCTCCGCCTTTTGCGCGGAATGGACATGGTCGAGACGGACCTGCGCGAGTTCATCCTCGCCGATCGCCAGAGGCGCGCCGACAAGCTCGGCGATCGCCGCGACCAGCGCGCCGGCGTCGAGCCCGTACTTTTTCATGAGATATGGTTTCGAAGCGCCGTGTGCGAACGTGTCGTTGAGGCCGAGGCGCTTGAGGCGGATGCCGAGCCCTTCCTCCGCGAGGATTTCCGCGACCAGCGAGCCGAGGCCGCCGACGATCGTGTGGTTCTCCAGCGTGACGATGCCCTTCTTGCCACGCGCGGCTTTCAGCAGGCCGTCCCGGTCGAAGGGTTTGAGCGTCGAGGCGTGCAGGTGGTGGATGCCGATGCCGCGCGCTGCGATGGGCCCCGTGGCGCGCAGCGCCTCCTCGGTGCAGACGCCGGAGGACACGACGAGAATGTCGTCCCCTTCCGACAGCGTGCGCAGCTTGTTGAATTCGAAGGGGGTCGAAAACAGGCGAGGCACTTCGCCGCGCAGGACGCGCACATAGACCGGCCCGTCAATGCTGTCCGCCACCTCCAGCACGGTTTCCACTTCGGTCGCGTCGCCCGTTTCAAGGATCGTCATGTTCGGCACGGCACGCAGCACCGCGATGTCCTCGATCGCCTGGTGTGTGATGCCGCCCGGCGTCGTGATGCCCGGTAGGAAGCCCATCAGCCTGACCTTGCGATTGGAATAGGCGATCGAGTTGATCAGCTGGTCGTAGGGACGGCGATAGAGAAAGACCGAGAAGGTATGGATGAACGGCCGGAACCCCTGCATGGCGAGGCCGCCGGCGAAGGAGAGCATGTTCTGCTCGGCCATGCCGAGCGAGAGGAACTGCTCGGGATGTCGGTCCCGGAAACCATCGACCTCGCAGGACGAGGTGAGGTCGGCCGAGAGGCAGAGCACTTCGGGCCGGGCCGTGGCAAAGGCTTCGAAGGCCTTGGCATAGGGGCGGTTGACGATTTCGACCATGGTCAGGCCCCTTCCATCGCGGTGAGATCGATGCCGAGTTCGACGGCAAGTGCTGCCTGCATTTCCAGCCGCTCCTCCGCGCTCTTGAAGCGCACATAGTGCAGGCGTGGGAAACGTTTCTTGAGGAAATCCATGCCTTGATAGGGCGAGGTATTGGCGAGGATGACGAGCGGCTTGCCGGGCTCGGCACTTTCAGCGGCGCTGCGGAGAGCGTCGAGGTCATGGCCGTTCACCGAGCGGCAGGCCACGCCGAAGGATGCGACACGGGATGCCAGGTCGCCGAGATCGAGCACCGAGGACATGGCGCCGTCGCATTGCTGGCGGTTCACGTCGACGATGACGCGGATATTGTCGATGCCGTGATAGCTCATCGCCGCCAGGCACTCCCAGGTTTGTCCTTCCTGGAATTCGCCGTCTGACATATAGACCCAGACCTTGCCGGGCTCTTTTTTCCGAAGCCGTGCCCAGGCGACGCCCGAGGCCATGGAAAGGCCCTGCGCCAGCGAACCGGTCGTCACTTCCATGCCGGGGCTGTGCTCCGCCCCGATCATCTCGACCGAACCGCCGTCCTTGTTGAAATGGTCGAGCGCATGTTCGTCCATGCGGCCGGTCTCGATCAGCGCGGAATAGATCACCAGCGCATAGTGCGCCGGCGAAATGAAGAAGCGGTCGTATTGCGGGCCGACAGAACCGTGATAACCGGCCCCGGTAAAGGCATCGGGATTGTGTGCTGAGGGTACACCGCGAAAGGGCAGCGGCACCTTCGGCAGCGTTGGTTCGCCGAGTTTCAACAACTCGTTATAGAGCAGGGCGAGGCTCTCGGCCGCCGAGCAGGCCTGGCTGAGATAACCGCCATTGTGCTTCATCGTGTGGAAGAACACGCGGCGGCGGATGCCGAGCGCGATCTCCTCGGTGGACTTTTCGTTGGGCAGGCTCATCGTCTCAGCTCCGTTCCGGGAAGAGCGCCTTGAGGCCCTCGGGTGACGGCGTGGCGATGCCGCGTTCGGTAATCAGGCCGGTGATCAGGCGTGCTGGCGTCACGTCGAAGGCGGGGTTCGCGGCTGGGCTGCCTTCGGGCGAGATGCGCACGCTTGCAATCGAGCCGTCGGTGGCGCGGCCCTGCACGAAGCTCACCTCATCGGCGGCGCGCTCTTCGATCGGGATGTCCTTGACACCGTCGTGCACGGTCCAGTCGATGGTCGGCGAGGGGAGTGCGACATAGAAGGGAACGCCGTTGTCGCGCGCGGCGAGCGCCTTGAGATAAGTACCGATCTTGTTGCAGACGTCGCCGTTTGCCGTCGTGCGGTCCGTGCCGACGATCACCATGTCGATATCGCCATGCTGCATCAGGTGGCCGCCGGCATTGTCGACGATCAGGGTGTGCGGCACGCCATGACCGTTCATCTCCCAGGCGGTAAGATAGGCGCCTTGGTTGCGCGGACGCGTCTCGTCGACATAGACGTGGACCGGAATACCGGCTTCAACGGCCATGTAGATCGGTGCGGTCGCGGTCCCATAGTCGACCGTGGCAAGCCAGCCGGCATTGCAGTGGGTGAGAATACGCACGGGTTCGCCCGGCTTCTTGCCGGACGCGATCTTTCGAATGACTTCGAGGCCGTTGGCGCCGATGGCACGATTGAGCTCGACATCCTCTTCCGCGATTTCGGCGGCGCGCTTGTAGGCGGCGGCGGCGCGTTCGTCTTCCGGCAATGGGCCGAGATGATCACGCATCGCGTTCAACGCCCATCTCAGGTTGATGGCGGTCGGCCGTGTCTCGTTCAGTTCTTCCCAGACGGCATCGAGATGGGCATCGGAGGGATCCTTCGCCATGGCGATGGCGACACCATAGGCCGCGGTTACACCGATCAGCGGTGCGCCGCGCACCCACATGTCGCGAATGGCGACGGCAATGTCGCCAACCGTGTTCAGGGTGACGATGCGGAATTCGTGCGGCAGCCAGCGCTGGTCGATGATGTCGACGGCGCGGCCGTCCTCGTTCAGCCAGATCGTGTGGTAGTGGCGTTCTCCGACTTTCACGCGAGGATCTCCTTGTCAAGCCGCTCCGCCGTCTCGCGAATGTCGCGGAGACCGTGGATGCGCTGCCGGTTGACGGCGAGGTGACGCCCGAACTTCAGGGCCTTGCTTTCGCAGGGCGCGCGGCGGTCGGGGTCGGCGATGGTTTCGAAATCGGCGTTGTGGGCAAGGCCGAGGATGCGGCGATGGATCTCTACGCCGGCAAAGCCAAGCATTTCGTGCCAGATTTCGTCGATGACGATGTTGAGCGCCTGCTCGGACGCGAGCGGGTCCTTGCAGTCTTCGAACAGGCTCGCCTGGTAGAGGATGCCCTTGCGCTCCGTGCGCCAGAGATGGGCAAACTCGGCGCGAAACGTCTCCCACAGCGTGTCGATCGTATCGAGCAGATAGGCGCGCATGCTGTCGCGCGCGCCGGGCGAGGCCTCATGGCCGGCCTGGGAGAAATAGCTCATCCAGAAATTGGCGAGCAACATGCCGACGTCGAAGCTGATCGGGCCGTAGAAGGCAAATTCCGGATCGATGACGCGAGTCTCCTCGTCTGTGACCATGACGGAGCCGGTGTGCAGGTCGCCATGGCACAGCGTTTCGGCCTTCGAGGAGAAAAGGTGCTTCAGGCGCTGCGCTTCAACCTTGAGGTCACGGTCGGCGCGCAGTTCGGCGACAAGCGGATCAAGCTGCGGCGCTGTGTGGCGGTTGAGCGACGCCTCGAAATAGGGATCGGAAAAGACGAGGTTTTCGGTGATGTCGCAAAGCTCGACATTGTCGGAGAACAGCGCGACATCCGCCTTCTTCTCTCGCGTGACCATCGACAGGTCCGAGCCACGAAACAGCGTGCGGGCGACAAACAAGCCAAGGTCGCGACCGATCCTCGGCAGTTTTCGGCCGTCGATCAATGCGCGCCTCAGGATGACGTGCGGCGTCAGGAACTCCATGACGACAATCGCCTGTGCTTCGTCAAAGAACAGGACCTCCGGTACCATGCCGGGGTCGCGCGCGTTCTGGCGCTTCAGCGCGTGATACTCGAAGAAGGAGCGCTTGAGCGGCAGCGGCCAGCTTTCACCGACAAGGCGCACGTAGGGCAGCGCCTGCTTGACGATCACGGCTCCCGTGTCGCCCGTCACGATGAAGACCAGATTGAGGTTTCCGTCGCCAACTTCCTTGATGGTCCAACGGGAATAATCATCGCCGATCTTTCCTTTTACGGCGGCTTTTCCGCCGAGCCGCGCCGGCAATGTCTCTGCGCTCAAAGCCTCGAAGACTTGGCAGTCCATGATGTTTTCCTCCTGTGCACGGGGCCGCCTCCACCGCGTGCCGCCATGCCGTCCTTGAGCAAAGCTAAGGCAACATTCTGTCAAATGTCAACGGCCTTGACATTTGATGAAAGCCTATCCTAACCTGAGGTCATTGGGAGGAATACATGAGCGAACAGGCAGTGTTTCGCATTGAGGGCGTGCGCAAATCCTTTGGGCCGGTAACGGTGCTGCAGGGTTTGGACCTCGATCTCAAGGCAGGCGCAGTGACGGTTTTGATGGGTGCCAACGGCGCCGGCAAATCCACGCTCGTGCGCATACTCTCCGGTGTTTACACCCGCGACGCCGGCACGATCACGCTGGCCGGCACGACGTTCGAACCCGCAACGCCCGCCGAGGCGATCCGCGCAGGTGTCGTGACCGTGCACCAGAACATCAACGACGGCGTCGTCGCCGACCTCGATGTCGCGACCAATCTCACGCTCGACCGTCTCAATGGGCGTGGCGCTAGGCTGTTCTTCAGTCCGCGCCGGGTGCGCCGCGAGGCCGCCGCCGTGGCCGCGCGCATGGGTCTCTCCATCGATCTTGCCGCCAATATCAACGACCTGACGCTGGCCGACCGACAGATGGTGGCGATCGCGCGCGCCATGGCGCATGAACCGAGGGTCTTGATCCTCGATGAACCGACCTCGTCCTTGTCGAGTGCGGAGGCCGAGCGCCTGTTCGATCTCGTCGATCGCCTGAAGGCGCGGGGCGTCGCCATTCTCTATATCTCGCACCGCATGTCCGATATCCGCCGCCTTGCCGACAGCATTCTCGCGCTGCGCGATGGGCGCATTACCGGCCGGTTTGAAGGACCCGAGCTCGACTATGAAGGCGCGGTCAACGCGATGCTCGGTCGAAAGGTTTCCGCCGGCGAGGTTGCCGTGCGTGCTGCGGGTCGTCCGGTATTTGGCGTGCGTGGACTGAAATTGTCCGAACACACGCGTCCTTTCGATTTCGAGCTGGGTGACGGAGAGATCGTCGCCGTTACCGGCCTCGTCGGCGTGGGCAAGACCGCGCTCGCCGAAACGCTGTTCGGTGCCCGCGCGCCGGCTGCCGGCGAAATGATGCTCGACGGTCAGCGCTACGCGCCAAAGACCACAAGACACGCGATCTCGCGCGGCGTGTTTCTCGTTGCCAAGGACCGCATGATCAGCGGCATCGTGCCGGATTTCAATATCTACGAAAACATCAGCCTGCCATTCCTGCGGCGCCTTTCATCCCTCGGCATTGCCAGCCGCCGGGCGGAGAGGGCGAAGGCGCGCCGGCAGATTGCCGACCTTGGCGTCGTCTGCCGTGGCGAACGCGATGAGATGCAGACGCTGTCGGGCGGCAATCAGCAGAAGGTCATGGTGGGCCGCTGGCTGTCCGAGCCGTCGCGCCTGCTGATCCTCGACGAACCCTTCCAGGGGGTCGACATCGCCGCCCGTCGCGATATTGGCGAGAAGTTGCGTGCTTCCGTCGCCGGGCGCTCCACCATTCTTTTCCTGACGGAACTCGACGAAGCCTTCGAGGTCGCGGACCGCATCCTGGTGATGTCGGAACAGACCATTGTCGGTGAGCACCGCAATGCGGACATCGATGTCGAGCGGCTGCTCGCCGAGATCGCCGGGCAATTCTATCAACAGGTCAGCGCACGATGATGAGTGAACAGAGCAAATCCGCCGCCAATGGCATTGTCCCGCCAGCCTCTTTGAATATCCGGGAAGCCGCGATCAAATACGGCTTTCTCGTACTGCTTGCCGGCATGGTGCTCTATTTCTCGGCTGTGACCGGCGGCTTCGCCTCGCCGCAGAGCGCGGTCTTCATCCTGCAATCCGTGTCGATCACCGGCATCCTGGCGCTCGGCGTCACGGCAACGCTGGTCGTCGGCGGCTTCGACCTTTCCATCGGCTCGGTCGCCACCACGGCCATGATGGCCTCGTCCTATGTGATGGTGGTGATGGGTGGCGATGCGCTGACGGCGACACTCGTCTGCCTTGCCGTCGGCGTGCTCGTAGGCCTGATCAATGGCATCATCATTGTCTATATGCGCGTGCCGGACCTTCTGGCGACGCTCGGCATGATGTTCCTGCTGCTCGGCCTGCAGCGTATTCCGACCGAGGGGCGCTCGATCGCGGCGGGCATGACGCTGCCCGATGGCTCGACGGCCACCGGCGCCTTCAGCCCGGCCTTCCTGGCGCTCGGCCGCCACCGTTTCGATCTGATCCTGCCTAACCTCGTGCCGGTTTCGGTGGTCGTGCTGATCGTTCTGGCCATCGTCATCTGGTTCTTCCTCGAATATACGAGGTTCGGCCGCATGATGTATGCCGTCGGCTCCAACGAGCGCGCCGCCAGCCTCGCCGGTGCGCCGGTCAATGCCTACAAGATCGCGGCCTACATCATCTCCGGCGTCTTCGCCTCGATTGGCGGCATCCTGCTGGCCGCCCGTCTCGGTCGCGGTGACATCGCCTCAGGCAACAACCTGCTTCTCGATGCCGTCGCGGCGGCCCTCATCGGTTTCGCGGTGCTTGGCGCCGCTAAGCCGAATGCCTTCGGAACGGCCATCGGCGCGCTGTTTGTCGGCATCCTGCTGCAGGGCCTGACGATGATGAACGCACCTTACTACACACAGGATTTCGTCAAGGGCGCCGTGCTCGTCATCGCCCTGATATTCACCTTTGCACTCTCGAAAAGAGGCAAACGCTGAGGCGGGAGGCCTCGGCGGATAACGAAAGTTCACCAGTGGAGGAGATAGACCATGAATATTACGCGTAGAACCCTGGGCAAGATGACGCTTGGGCTGATGGCGGCGACGGCATTTGCCGGACCGTCCCTTGCCGCCGATATGCCGAAGCCGTTCGACAAGCCCGGCGACGTGAAGATCGCGCTCGTGCGCTATCTGTCGACCGGCGACTTCTTCCAGTCCTATCTCGCCGGCGTGGAGGCGCAGGCCAAGGCGCTCGGCGTCCAGCTTCAGGTCTTCGACAGCCGTCAGGACGCAGCCCTGCAGGCCGACATGGTCGACCAGGCCATCGCGCTCGGCGTTCAGGGCATCATCATCCAGCACGGCCTGACGGAATCCATGAAGGAAGCGGCCCAGCGCGCCGTCGACGCCGGCATCAAGGTCGTCGCCTTCGACGTCAATGTCGAGAACGACAAGATCCCGCAGGTCGAGCAGTCCGACCGCGACCTCGCCCGCCTAGCCCTCGAGCAGGCCGTCAAGGACAATGGCGAGAGCTTCAAGGCCGGCTATGTCTACGTGGCAGGCATCGCGCCTCTCGACCGCCGCGACGAGACCTGGAAGGAGTTCAAGGCCAAGTATTCCGGCATCAACGAGGCCGCCCAGTTCGGCACGATGGACAATCCGATCGCCAACTCCGTCGCCAACCAGGCGCGTTCGGTCATCTCCGCCAACCCGGACATCACCGTGATGTTCGCGCCCTATGACGAGTTCGCCAAGGGCGTGAAGATCGCCGTCGACGAAGCCGGCCTGTCGTCCAGCGTCAAGATCTACTCGGCCGACATCTCGACCTCCGACATTGCTGCCATGCGCGAACCCGGTTCCGCCTGGGTAGCCACGGCGGCGACGAACCCGGCGGTTGTCGGCCAGGTTTCCGTGCGCTCGCTCGCCATGCTGCTGGCCGGCGAAGATCCGGGCAAGCAGGTCATCGTGCCCCCGACGCTGATCACCCAGAAGGATCTCAACGATCAGGACATCAAGAACATGGAAGAGCTCGGCGTGAAGCTGCCGCAGTTTGCCCATGCCGATGTCGCCATGCCGGCATGGATGCCGAAGCCCTGATCTTGCATTGGGAATGAAGAAGGGGCGGTCCATCGGGCCGCCCCTTTTTGCATGTCTGGTCAGTTCGGCATTTGCGGCCTGGACAAAAACGGGGCGGTTTGCCGCCCCGTTTGAAGATCAGCGCAGTGCCGCGGCGATATTGCCGCCGTCGACGGTGGTGACATCGGCGGTCGTGCGTTCGGCGAGCGCGTGATGCACGAAGGCGCGGGCCACGTCCTCGGCCGTCACCTCGAGGCCGAGCAGGTTGCCGCCCATGTACTCCTTGACGGAAAGGCCGCGGGCGGCCGCACGGTTGGCAATCATCTCGTCGTTGAGCAGGCCGGAGCGGATCCGGTCGGCATTGACGGCATTGACCCGGATATGGTCCGCGCCATGTTCAAGCGCATACTGGCGCGACAGGAACAGCGTCGCTGCCTTCGGCAGGCCATAGGCGCCGAATTTCGCGCCGGGATTGACCGCCTGCTTCGAGGCGTTGAACAAAAGCACGCCGCCGGTCTTCTGCGCCTTCATCACGCGCACCGCATTCTGCGCCACCGTCTGGTGGGCGAAGAAATTGAGTTCGAAGCTCTTGCGCAGCAGCGCGTCGTCCATCGTGGCGATCGGGCTCTCCCAGGCTGCGCCGGCATTGGAGACGACAATGTCGACGCCGCCGAACGTGGCAATCGTCTTGTCGAAGGCCGCGCGCACGGAGGTAGGATCGGTGATGTCGCAGGCGATGCCGATCGAACTGTTGCCGGCCGATTTGGCGACAGCCGCCGCCTTGTCGCCATCGAGATCCAGCGCCACGACATGCGCGCCCTCCGCCGCGAATGCCTTGACGATGGCCGCGCCGATGGCACCGGCTCCACCGGTGACGATGGCAACCTGGCCGGTGAACGGCTTCGGCTTCGCACCGGCCAGCTTTGCCTGTTCCAGTGACCAGTATTCGAGATCGAAAAGGTCGGGCCGGCTCACCGGCTCGAAGCGACCGATCGATTCGGCATCACGTGCCGCCTCGATCCACATTTCGCCGACATCGACCGCGATGGTGGCATCCTTGACGGTCCGGCCATGACCAAACATGCCGAGACCCGGCATCAGGGTGAGGCGGGGCATGGGATCGAGCATGATGCGCTTGACGTCGTCACGGGCATCATTGCTGCGGAAATACTCGGTATAATCGGCGGCGAAGGTTGCGACCTGTTCATCGATGACGGCGCGGTAGCCGGCGAGGTCGTCCTTGGCCGGTGCCGGCAGGACCATCGGACCCGTCTTGATGCGAATCGAGAGATCGGGCGTGGACACGCCGCGAGCCGCCATGTCCTTGACTTCGGCCGCGTTGACGAAGTCGAGAATGGCCGGTGAGGAGCGGAACACGCTGACCATGCGATCGTAGCGGCCTTCGCCCTTGTCGACGGCAACCGCGCCCCGCAGCAGCGGGGCAATCTCGATCACGCTGGCGAGTTCCTTCGGAAGCGTGACTGGAGTGAAGGGATTGCGGCCGTTGTTCCTGACGTGATCCTCCGCAACCGTGACGTAGTGGATCATCCGGTCATAGGCCTCCTTGGCGGTGTCGCCGAAGGTAAAGATGCCGTGTTTGTCGAGGATCAGCCCTTCGACCGTCGGATCCTGTTCGAACACTTCCGCCGCCGCCTTGGCGAGGGCGAAGCCGGGCATGATGTAGGGTACGAAGCCCATTTTGGTGCCGAAGAGTCCGGCGCTCATTTCACGGCTCTTCGCCTGGTCGGCGATGGCGAGAATGGCGGTCGAATGGGTGTGGTCGACGAACTTGTGCGGCAGGAAAGCGTGCAGCAGCGCCTCCACGGACGGGTTCGGCGCGGCCGGGTCGATCAGATTGGCGCGCAACAGCGCCACCATGTCCTCGTCGGAGAGCTTGTCGAGCCTGCGGCTCTTCAGCAGCGAACCGATCTTGACCGCGGGTAGACCCGCCGGCTCGATCGTGCCCATGTCCCAGCCGCTGCCCTTGACGCAGAGAACCGCATGCGTGTCGCCGACCAGGTCGGTCATCTCGGTCTTGACGGAGGTATTGCCGCCGCCATGCAGCACAAGGCGCGGCTCACCGCCGAGCAGGCGCGTGGTGTAGGTGCGCAGCGCCAGGTCGCGGTTGACGCCTTTCGCGGCATAGCTTGCAACGACCTTTTCCGCCTCGTCGTCGCGCCAGAGATTTTCCATTGTGTTTTGCCTCCCGATATACCGGCCCGGCCGGCATCGGCGGACCAAATCCTTGGGTTCAAGCCTCGCTCGAACCGCCCTTTCCGAGCCCCTCGCGGTTCCAGTGTTCCAGAACCCTTCGCGCCATCGAGGTGGTGATGACCAGATGCGAGGCAAAGCCCCCTTTCAGCGCCGCGATCAGCGGCTCGAACTTGTTGTCTTCCTGAACGACGAGCATCCGCTTCTTGATCGCCCGGATGGAATCGAGATCGGCGGAGATGCAGCGTCGATTGTGCGCGCAATCCATCCAACGGCCGTCGCGGTCGATGAGTTGTCCGGCTATGACGCCGGCCGCTCCCATTTCGCCCATTTCGTGCATGTCCTGCGCCGACAGGGCTCCGCATTTGACCAGGTGGCTGTCTTCCTCGATGCCGCCGACGGAGTAGAGGGCCAACTGGCAATCGGAAATGGCGGCGAGCTGCTCCCGGATGACGGGCTCGCCGCGGAGCTCTTCGGCCAGGCGCTCCGACGACAGCACGAGCGGTGCGTAGAAGTTGATGCCTTCCGCATTGAGCCGGCGGGCGATTTCCGTCGTGCATTGATCGGGACGATAGGAGTAGGGTGCGCCGAGATTGCCGCAGAGCTGGACGACGGTGACGCCGCGCAGATCCGCGAAGGGCATTACGTCGGCGATGTGGTAGACGGTGCGGCCCCAGGCCACGCCCACCCGCTCGCCCTTGTTGATCAGTTCGAGGAAGACGGAGGCGGCAACGACCGGCATTTCGGCGGTGGGATCCATGGCCTGCCGGTCCTCCGGCACGATCCATGCCGTCGTCAACCCGGTTGCGTCCTCCAGTTCCCTGGCAAGCACGTCATCTGAGAAAAGTTCCGAGGATGTGGTGATGGTGACAATGCCCATCTCGCGCGCGCGGCGCAGATACATGGCAACCGATGCGCGGGAAATTTCCAGCCTTTGGGCCACCTCGTCCTGGCGCAAGCCGTGCGTGTAGTAGAGCCAGGCGGCCTTGTGAATGATCTGATCGGCGGCGCGGATCGGCATGAGGTTCCTTTGCGGGTGGTTTCTGACATAATTCACCAGCGCTGACAAAAGTCAACGAAATGCTCTCGGTTCGCATGTTAATTGTCAGGAAACAGTAGTCAGCAAGAATGGGTTCTGTCGCACTTTACTGAAGGGGGATGGTTAGTCGCGCCGATCAATTGGGGCAGCAATAGATCGCGTTACGCGAACTGTCATCCTAGCCTTACCGCAACAATTGGTTTCGGCCCTACGGCAGCCCAAAATTCAAAACACCAATCAGCCGCCTCGGCCTGACCGGGTATAACCTCTTGATGAGGGCTCCTATCGCAAGCTGGCGCTCCAGTCTTACGTTGACCGACGTATCGGCGAAGTCGTCTATGTCCTTGGCGAGCGTTAGTTTGGCGGCGGTCATCTGGTATGTAATTGAGCGAGCCTGTTTCTCGGCGATCTCCTAGTGCAGCTGGTCACCGACCGTGCCTGGCGGCCGGTGCTGTCGCTTGATTCCGGAGGCCAAGTCTGCGGCAAATGCGCGTGCTGTTTGCGCCGAAACAAAGTAGCTCACCCCTTCTTAAGGATAACCTAGAAGTGGGGAGGAGATAAGTTCATGTTTGCTAAGGCTACTGTTACGACCGCTTTTGAATGGATAACCGCACGGTGGCGACGTTGCCAAGCCGGGGCCCGGGCTCGACATGAGCTGTTGAATCTGCCCACGAGTGAACTCGACGCCATTGCCGCCAGCTGCGAGCTTTCCGCCGAGCATTTCATCGAAGTTGTGAGCCGTGGCCCAAATGCTGCTGACGAACTTGCGATTGTGATGAAGTCGCTTGGTGTCAAGTATGTCCCATCACGTTTCGGAGGGCAGAGCATACTGAATCGCATGAAGGTTACCTGCGCAGATTGTAATAGGAAGCCGACCTGTCGCGCCAGTATTCGCAATGATACAATAGCGCGGGATTATCATGCCTATTGTAACAACGCGGATGCAATAGGCCTGTTGAAACGAAGATCTAAGTCGTTTCTTGATTGTCGGAACTAGCCGGACCGGGGCGAATAGGTTCGCTTAGAACGCTTCTGCAAGCCGAAGGGCCTGTATTCGACGCTGGGCTATCTCAGTCCGGTGGAATTTGAAAACAAGGTGGGGTTAGGTTGGCTCGGTGTACGGAAGACCGGAAGCAGAACAGTACATGTGCTCTAGGTATCGAGCCAAAAGGGGAGTAGCAGTATGACTGCCATCGGGAAGATTGCCACGAGGCTGGAGCGCCAGTCGCAACTAATGAGTATGATGATGGATCGGCTAGGTGTCAAACAGGAGTTGGCAGCGAAGGAACAGTTCGGGCAGAGCATGGCGCGGGCGGTGAGAAGCTGCATCTTTTGTCGCCAAAGCGACTTATGCGAGGCATGGTTGTCGGAGTGCAATGGCCAACCTGCTGCCGGACCTGAGTTCTGCGACAACAGGCACTTCTTCGGCAACCACAGCTAATGGCCTCGGTCTGGACGAGTGCAGCCTGCTTCGAGCCCCGCCGCTCTATCTGGGGCAGAGGCGGGCCGCCCCCTTGGGCGGAGAGACGATATTGCGGAGGTTCGAATTCTACCACGTTCGGTAGGGTTAGGACGACATTCGGGATTGCCAAATCTGCGATCGCATCCCGTAGCGATTCTCTAGTCTCGGTTGGTAAGTTGTTCGCTGAGGACGCCATGGGTCAGGCCCATGGCTCTCTGTTAGGACGGCGCTTTGACCGCCCTATCATGGCGTTGAATAGGCGCGGTCGACCAATGTGGTGTTCGCGGTTGCTCTATTAGGCAGCATCGCATTCCTGGAACCGGCCTTGACCGTACCATCGTCCTTACCGGACGATCATCGCTGATCTGATTTAACCAAGGTATCGGCGTAATCACGCGATCTCACTCGGCTCTTGCGATGACCAGTGGAACGGTGCGCCGGAGATCCACATCGCGTGAAAGATCACGGCATGCTTTCGGGCGACAGCCACCCAACTTTTAGATAGCCGCCACGCCGGGCGAGGCATATTCCCCAGCTCTTCAAAGGGGAGAACTGTGGAATACGTGTCTTCAGCGCATTGGCTGCCCCATCAGCGTTGATCTCGTCGCCATTTCTGTGCCCCTTTTTCAAGCTTGACCGTCGTGTCGATCCCGAGAAATGGGTCGAGTATCGACCGATTCGTCACGATGTCGGCGAGCGTGTATTTGTCAAGAACGGCCAGGAACGCAGCGAGCGCCTCGTGCAGCAAGTTTTTGAGATGGCGAGTCCGTGCCGTTGAGCACGGTCGGCCTTGGTTGTGAATGAATTCGCCGAGTGAAGATGTCTCCTCGATCGCGCGAACCAGCGTACCGAGGCCAATCTCTCCAGGTGGTCTGGCCAGCTGGATGCCGCCCGCGTGGCCATGGGTCGTATCGATGAAACCGAGATCGCGTAAGATCTGGACTACCGTGAGACAGTGATTGCAAGGTAGCTTACAAGCTTCGGCGACTTCGTTGACCGTGCATACCCGATCCAGTCGCGTTGCCAGATAGATCAGCATTCGCAACGCGTAGTCGGTGTGAAGCGTCATTCGCATGCAACATCCATCGCAAATAGGACACAGGCCTTAATTGTGATAGCCACTGAGAACTGAACCGCCAGGTCAGTTCTCAGTGGCTATCAACACGCCGCATATGACCGCGGCATCGTGTCCGCCTTCCTGCATCAGTGCCAGCAGATGCTCGCCGGTTTCGATCGTGGTGCCCATCGCATTCTCGGTGTCGCCAGTGGTAGTCGATTTTGCTGGAGACGGGATTTGAGTTCTTTGCGTGAAGACAAAGACCCAGCTCTCAACTGCCGCATTGTAGCTGCTGATCCATGGAAGGGGAACCAAGCATATGAAATCGGCAAATGGAAAGAACTCCGTCGTGGACGCGTCTTCGGGTGAGATCTGCCCTGACTGGGATCCTCGCAGCGCTGAGGTCCAGATCGACCAGATCCGTGCCTATGACCAGATGCGCGAAGCCTGTCCGGTTGCCTACAGCGAATATCTCGGTTGGTCCCTTTTCCGCCATGCCGATATTCTGCAAATTCTCACTGATCACGAAACGTTCAGCAATGTCGTGTCACGGCATCCTTCGCTGCCCAACGGCATGGATCCTCCGCAACACACAGTCTATCGACGGATGATCGATCCCTATTTTACCCGGGAACGGGTCGAAGCCTTCGAACCCGAATGTCGGCGGATCGTCGGCGATCTTCTAGGGGCGCTCGGGAATACCCCCTCCTTCGAGGTCATGGCTGGTCTCGCCGAGCCCTATGCGGTCAGAATCCAGTGCGGTTTTCTCGGCTGGCCGGCGTCCCTGCATGAGCCATTACTTCTGTGGGTGCGGAAGAATCGCGAAGCCACGCTTGCGCGCGATACCGACGCCATGGCAGCCATAGCGCTTGAGTTCGACTGGCATATCCGCTCCGAGCTCAAATGGCGAGAAGAGGCCGGTGACGCCGCGCCGGACGATATCACCTCCAGCCTAGTCCGCAAGACGGTGGACGGCAAGCGGATCGATCACGGCGAGATCGTGAGCATCCTGCGTAACTGGACGGTGGGGGAACTGGGTACGATTGCGGCCTGCGTCGGCATCATCGTGCATTTTCTTGCCGAAAACCCCGAGGTTCAAAGGCGGCTACGCCTCGACCGGACGGGCCTTTCACCGGCAATCGAGGAGATCCTGCGTCTGCACGGACCGCTGATATCGAATCGGCGAACGGCGCTAAGGCCCGTAGTGATCGGCGGGCGTCGGATCGAGGCTGGGGAACGGATAACGGTAATCTGGACGTCGGCCAATCGCGACGCCCTGGCATTCGAGGCTGCTGAACGGTATTGTCCCATGCGCGACCAAGGGCCAAATCTGCTTTACGGCGCGGGCATCCACATTTGTCCGGGTGCTGCCTTGGCCAGGATGCAGTTAAGAGTGATGATCGATGAAGTGCTGAATAGGATCGGGCCGTTCGCGCTCCTGACGGGCACGGAGCCATTGCGTGCGGTCTATCCCGCAAGCGGCTTCGCCTCGGTCTCTCTGCAGATCGACCGATAGGGGCATTTGGGCAAGAGCAGATAGGAATTGTCGGAGGGAAAGCCACGCCACCGAGCGCGCGTCGGGTTCTCGGCCGCAATGGCCCCAAACCTTAGCACCGCTGACCGAAACGGGGACGCGAGAGGGCAGACCGCTTTCTCTCGCGTCCCGCAGGGTTCTGTTACCGCTCTATGCCGCTATGCACGCCGGCTTCGGTAAATGTTGCCATGCCAAGGTGGCATCTCAGCGCGGCTCTTCCCAAGAGGGTGGCCAAGACTCCCCCGGTTCCCTCGCCCAATCGCAAATCAAGATCGAGAAGCGGTCGCAATCCAAGATGGGCGAGAAGCCGCCGATGCCCGGGCTCCATCGAGCTGTGACCGACCATGCAGTGCGCCAGGCTTCCTGGTCCGCTGCAGTGTAGCGCGAGGGCGGCTGCCGAACAGATGAAACCATCGAGCATGACGGGTATGGCAAGCAGGCGCGCCGCGACAATCGATCCGGCCATCGCGGCGATCTCGCGTCCGCCCAGGATGCGCAAGGCGTCCAGCCCGTCGCTTATGGCGTTTCCATGCAGTCTAACGGCCTCGGAGACAACCTCGATCTTGCGCTCTACCGTTCCGGTCGAGATCCCGGACCCTCGCCCGCACCAGTCCGCCGGGTTGCCGCCCAGAAGGGCGAAGCATATGGCCGAGGCAGCAGTGGTGTTGCCGATGCCCATCTCGCCGGGGCAAAGCACGCTGGCGCCCGGTCGAACCGCATGCATCCCGGACTGGAATGCTTCGAGGAACTCGCCCTCGGTCATGGCCGGGGCATGTAGGAAGTTGTTGACGGGACGAGCCAGCTCGAGCGGCACGACGGTCACCTTGGCGCCGAGTTCGGCACTCAACTGATTGATAGCCGCTCCGCCGCGCTCGAAGTTCTGCACCATCTGCTCGGTGACAACCGGAGGATAGGCCGACACACCGGTTTCTGCCACGCCGTGATTGCCCGCGAAAACGCACACTTGCGGATCATCCATGACAGGGGGATAGCGTCCTTGCCAGCGGGCCAGCCACGCGACGATTTCTTCGAGCCTGCCGAGGCTTCCCGGCGGCTTTGTCAATATCTCCTCTCGCGCTGCCGCTGCGCCTGCTGCGTGTTCGTTTCCGGGCGGCAGGTCCTGCAGCATTCGGCGCAGGGCTGAGAGGTCTTTTATGGGTGCAAGGGACTGTTGCCTTGTCGGAAGGCTGTTTGGGTCAGACATACGGGTCCTCCACGTGACACCGAAGCTCGCATGAGCAATTGCCCCGCCCTTTGCCATCGGACGGTTTCAGGATGTGGCAACGCGTCTTCTGACTTCCAGCTTGACCGGGTGCAGGCACCTTCCCATCCGGCAAGCGGACAGTGGCGGCCAATGCCTCCTGACACACGTATCTGGTTACAGCGGCGGGACCGCCCCGGATTCTCACCGGGTTCCGTTAGTTGCAACAGGTTTCGTAGGGCATGCACTCCCGACCGACAATCCGAAGGGTGATTTTGATCAGGCGGCAGACGACCTTTTCCGGCGAAATCTCGTGAGTGCTTGCGCTGGCTCAAAGAAGCGGCTGTCAAGTCCGCCTCCTATGAACGAAGTTTGAGGCCGCTGGCTTGGACTGGTAATTCCAGCCTCCTCTTAACGACGCTACTTTGCGGTCACTGAAGGTCTTCGACGATGAACCTGATGGTGTCCCCAGAACACCGTGTGGTATCCTGGCCAATCGAGGACAATCGGCGGAAAAACGCGGCAGCGATGGAAATCTTCCCAATCGGCACGATCCTCACGGCTTCTGATTGCGCCGATGAACCAGTCTACCATATCCACCAGGGATGCATTGTGCATAGCCGGCTTACGGCCAACGGCATTGCACAGGTCGTTGAAGTCTATGGTCTGGGCCGTATCTTTGTCCATCCCAGTAGGCGGAGCTTAGCCGAAGTGCGCATAGAATGCCGGTGCGAGGTGCTCAGCCTTCGCAAGCGCGCCCGCATGATTCACGAAGCTCTCGTCGAAAACCTTGACCGTTCCCACCGGCATGCCGCACTCTTATGCGGAAAGACGGCCGTTCTAAGGATCGCCAGGTTCTTATGGATCTTGCCTGCAACTCGGTGCTGACCCGATTTCACGCAGGACGCTCAGTCTGCCACTCACGCGGACCGAGATCGGCGATTGGCTCGGGTTGAGAGGTAAGACCGTCTCCCTCGTCTTCAGCCTTTAGATCCGGCGGAAGGCTATCTCCCTTGATAGCCATCGCCGCCTTTGCGCCAAGAACTGGCAAACGCTTTCCTTCATCGCCGATGGTGTCGACCGGTGCATTGGCAGGGCGAGTGCCCTATGGGTCATGTGACGGACATGTTTGGTTCGCCCAATTCCACAGGTCAACAAGATGTGGAGGTCCTCCGTCGTCATACGATCATCGTCGTGACAGGTCTGGGGATGCTTCACGTCGCCTTCCCGCGTCGCGGTCGGATTCGGCTCTTACACGCTGGCAGGCATTTGCTTGCCTGCTCCATCTCGGGGTCGCAGTGGCATCGTTGTGGGTCTGCTGGCGCATCTATCTCTTCGGCTGGGACGCAAGCCTTATTCGGCCGGGCCCCACCCTTGGCGCAAACCTTCGTGTCGCGCATCGCCCAAGGTGGAAAAACGGTCCATCACATAACCGACAACGTCACTGCCGCAGCACACCGCCATGCATTCGAAGGCGTCGCACAACCAGTTGCAGTCCGGGTCATCCTGTCGGCAATCGAGGATACTTCTCTTAGAAGGACGCGTGCTATGCGGACGGGTTCGGCGCAGGCCCTCGGCTGAAGGGGCGTATTCTCCACTGCTCTTCACGATTATTCTCTCCTTGCACGATCGCGTGGCCGTCAGCCGGCGAAACGAGGAAAAAGCACGTTGTTCTCCAGATGCATATGCTCCACGAGATCTTCCGAGAACTTCTTCGCGCTGGTGTAAAGAGCACGCCACGAATTGCAGGCGCCATCCGGCAAAGTATAACCGCCTGTGACATGTTCGAGTGCGGCCACATGCCGGGCCTCCACGTCATGCTCATGGCGCATCTGCGCGATCGGTTGTGTCAGCACCGCCTTGTCGTTCCGCTCCATCAAGGGGAATAGAACAGCCTCTTCGCGGCTCATATGGCCCTCGAGATCGGCGTGGATGTGCTCCAGAAGATCGGCGAGGCCTACAGGGGCTTGAGGATGGGCACCATGAACACGCTCGACTTTCTGTGCAAGCGGGATCAGCCATGCCAGTTCACTGCGATGTGTTTCGTGGTAGCGGCTGCGCAGGTGGTTGATCAGTTCCACCGTTCCCTCCGGAGCCTCTCGATGACTGGCAAGCATCAGCGTCTTCAACTCCGTCAGCAGCGCGTCGGGCGAGAGGCCGGCTTTTTCTGCGGCTGTGTCGATCCGTTCAGCGCCGCCGCAGCAGAAGCTTATCCCGTGGCGACGGAACAGGTCGGCTGCTCCTGGCACTGTCGTTGCGACCTTTCCGACTGTCTGGCTGAAATCGATATCCGTCATGGCCGTTCCTTTGTTCATGGACTTATCGAGCCTTCAGGCTGGATCATGTCGGTGAACTTGCGGGCGTTTCCTCGTCTGGTCGTTGCGCCGTCGCAAACACGGCGCAACGGCCGGACGTCACCAGCGCGATGCGGATCGACAACGGTCGGCGCGCGAGAACTCGAGGTCTGTCAGCGGCAAGTTCCCTTCTACGACTATCTACCTTTGGTGAAAGCCGTGAGGCAGGCCGGCAGGTTGAGCTATGTCCCCTTTTGCCCAGAACGGCGGCGGGGAGCATTCTCATGACCATTCTAACGTTGGCAGGGCCGTTGTCCGGGACAGCCTTGCATCAAGGCCCAATAAACTTTCTATAATGATTATAAAGAGATAAAAGTTGATAAAATGATTCATGTTTGATGTGGAGCAAATAAGTCAACTTATCGCGCCGATAAACCAAAAAGCCAACTATCCCCATTTGCAGCCAAGCAGGGCTTGTCGGTTTCATGACAATAGACTTCGCACCGTATTTTGCAAACGTCACCAATGACCCCCTGTCGAGGGCCTTCACCGCGAGAAGGGCGGTCATGCCGTTTCGGGGCAAAAGGCGGGTGGAATCCGATATGGTCCCGTCTCGTTGGCAGGAGATGCTCGCGAATCATGTCGACGGGTCATTTGGGAGAGGTCGGCTCGCTTATGTCCACATACCCTTCTGCGCCAATCACTGCCTGTTCTGCGGCTTCTATCGCAACGCTTATACAGCACTTGCGGTCGGCGAATATGTTGATTTGCTAATGCGAGATATCGAGCGGGAAGCGCAGTATGCGGCGACGCAGAGTGAGGAGATCACTGCGATCTATCTCGGTGGTGGCACCCCAAGTGCGCTCACGGCAGCCGAATTGTCACGATTGTTGCTGACGCTGCGCCGCCATCTGCCTGTAGCGGACGGCTGCGAGATAACGGTCGAGGGCCGGATCATCCATTTCGACGACGAGAAGGTCGTCGCGTGCCTGGAGGCGGGGGCGAACCGCTTCTCGATTGGCGTCCAAAGCTTCGATACCGAGGTTCGTCGCCGTCAGGGGCGGCGCGCGAGCCGGGAGGAAGCGATCACCTTCCTTGAGCGGCTGAAGCGGCATGACGGCGCGGCGGTTGTGATCGACCTAATATATGGCCTGCCCGGCCAGTCGCTCGATGTCTGGCAGCGTGACCTCGCCACCGCAGCAGCCATCGCGCCGGACGGAATCGATCTCTATGGTCTCAACCTCATTCCCGGCACGCCGCTCTTCGCCGCGATCCAGGCTGGCAAATTCGTAACCGCGCCCAGCCTTGCCGATCTCGGACGATATTACCGCATCGGCAGCGACTTCCTGAACGAACGATCATGGCGGCAGGTTAGCAACAATCACTGGGCACGAACGCCGTTGGAGCGCAATCGCTACAACCGGATGATCAAGGAGGGAGCGGATTGCCTGGCTTACGGCTCGGGTGCCGGTGGAACACTGGGCAATCTGAGTTTCGGACTGATGGGGGAGTTGTCGAAATTCTCGGAAGCTGTCTTGGCGGGTCAGAAGCCCATCGGCATGCTTGCCTCGTCGGATAGCCTGCGCCCTCTGAGAAATCTGATTATCGGAGACCTTGAGATGGGCAGGCTCGACCTGCCGGCCCTTGATCAAGCCGCAGGGCAAGCCTTTAGCTCAGACTTGCACCCATTGCTGGAGCAGTGGTCCTCTGCCGGCCTGCTGACCCGATCGGGGTCGGCGATCGATCTCACCGTCGCCGGCCGCTTTTGGTACGCCAACCTTATCACCGCACTCCACGACTTCATCGAAGCAAGGGTACTGCCGGAAAGCGCAGCCGCCTGACGTTTGTCCCAGCAAGGAGAGGATAGGCCATGAGCCTGACACAACATACAACGCATACGACGGAAACGATAAGGGATGCGATCCTGGCTAAACCTGACGGGATTCTGGAGCATCTGGCGGAGGAGCATGGTGTTTCGCTCAGGGCGGTCATTGATTGCCTGCCCGACGATAGCGCCACGGCGGTAGCCGGCTCTCGCTTCATCGACATCCTGAGTGATGTTGCCGACTGGGGCGACATCACCTTCATCTGCCATTCGAAGGATGCCGTCGTCGAATTCTGCGGCCCGTTTCCGAAGGGGGGCATGGGCCATGGCATGTATAATCTTCAGGGTGCCAAGACCGGCCTGAGCGGTCATCTGCGGCCGGAGCGTTGCGCCGCGATCTACTTCGTTCGTCGACCGTTCATGGGCCTCGAAACAATGTCGATCCAGTTCTTCAACGCTGATGGCCAGGCCATGTTCAAGATCTATGTCGGTCGTGACGAGCAGCGTCAGCTGCGAGCCGATCAGGTGGACCGTTTCGTGCGGCTGCGTGCAGAGATGGTGACCACTGATGCGTCATGAAACGTCGCCATTGATCATTGCCGGGGCAAGCCGGGGGGTCGGATTCATGCTTGCCCAACAGGAAAGCACAATCAGGCGTCCGGTCGTGGCTTTGGTGCGCCCTTCGTCCGACGTCGCCCAATTGCGGGAGGCCGGCATTGCAATCGTACCAGGAGACGCGTTGTCACCGGATGACGCGGCCCGTCTCTTTGAGGAGTGCCGTAGCGATTGCGACGTCGTGTCCATGATCGGTGGTATCTCTGCCGACGGACGCAGGGCGGACGACGAGGGAAACATCAATCTCATCAATGCAGCGGTTAAGGCGGGGATACGCGGACGGTTCTTGCTCGTCACATCGATCGGTTGCGGGGATATGGCGCCCTTCCGCTCAGAGCGGGCAATCGCAGCATTCGGGGCTGCAGTTGATGCGAAGACCCGGGCAGAAGACTATCTGCGCGTGAGCGGCCTTTCGTGGACGATCCTGCGTCCCGGCGGTCTGAGATCGGAGCCGGGCACCGGCCGAGGTGTTCTCTCGACGGATCCCGCACTACACGGATTCATCAACCGGTTCGACGTCGCGCAGTTGTCGCAACGCATCCTGCGGGATCCCGCCACGATCGGCAGGGCTTTCGCCGCAGTCGATCAGGACGCCGCGCACAGCGTCAATCCTCTTGACCCATTTCCACTCCAACTTTCGTAAGGCGTGCCATGCCAGCCAATATCCTGATGGTTATCCTGATCGCACTGCCTCAAGGCGGTGTGTCGGCCAGTTTCGTCAATGTCGACGCTCTTGAAGAATGCGAGTCGCGTTTGGGGCGGATTAGACCTGTCCTCGAACAGGCGAGCGACACGCTTTTGCATGCTGGCTGCCATTTGAGCACGGCCCAATTCTCGTTGTTCGATCACGATCCACCGGTCGATGCGCCGCGATTCCCTTACGAGATCACGATCAAGGGTGCATCCGCAGAGGTCCGGCGACTCGCGGAGGGTGATGATTGCGATAGCTCGGGCGCGAACCGAGGTGAGATGGCTTTCGCGCTTTGCGCCACCTCCACGCAGGAACTCATCTCAACCGGGCAATAGCCGGGACGCTGGCGACTTTAATCCTCGTTTTTCATCAGGGAGACATTTCATGAATTCTTCAAGGACGAATCTAGACTCTGGGCCCGGAGGTAGAGGCGGATGGCGGGCCTGCTTCTTCTTAACCTGCTCTCTTCTGGCGTTGGAGCCGGCTCTGGCCGATGAGGACGGCACGACTTGGCTCGACACCATCACCGTGGTGGGTACGAAGACTGCGCGATCCGTCAAAGACAATCCGCGATCCGTAACAGTTGTCACCGCCAAAGATATCGAACGTGAAACCACCAGCGGAATTGCCGAACTGCTCAGGGATGTCCCAGGTGTTGAGGTTGCGGACGACTCCGTTGCCGGGATGAAGCGGTTGCGGATTCGTGGTGAGAGTTCTCGGCGGGTGACAATCCTCGTGGACGGCCAGGAAATCACCGATCACAGCACTTATGGCACGCCCCTTCTGATCGACCCGGCGACCGTCGAGCGCATCGAGGTGGTTCGTGGTCCCTCGTCGGTCCTCTACGGCGCAAAGGCAATCGGAGGCGTGGTCAACATCACCACCAAGGGCGGCGCTGAGAAGCCGATAGAAGTCGAGGCCGGAGGTTCTTATTCCTCGGCTTCCGATGGTTGGCAGAGCTGGGCTGCGGTGTCGGGAAGCAAGAACAGCGTTGACTACCGATTGTCTGGTTCCTTCGATGAAAACGGTGACCGCACGGTCCCCAACGGGCAGTATTCCTCCACCGGGGAACTGGACGGCACGTCCTACAGTAGCGACAATCTCTACGGCCATCTCGGCTATCGCTTCGGAGAGAAAGAGAACCATTATCTCGCCTTGAAATTCGAGCAGCATCGATTGGAGAGCGAGGGGTGGCCGGGCGAATTGTCGTCCTCTGTCGAGGCCTTCAAGATCGACCTGCCCAAGAGAGACAGGCGCAAGGTCGGGCTTTACTATGATGGTGATGAGATCAGCGACACGATCGCCAAGATCCATGCTGACATCTTCTATCAGACCATTG
Organism: Rhizobium terricola; assembly: GCF_012927355.1. Taxonomy (GTDB): domain Bacteria; phylum Pseudomonadota; class Alphaproteobacteria; order Rhizobiales; family Rhizobiaceae; genus Allorhizobium; species Allorhizobium terricola. The sequence goes on along the minus strand of NZ_JABBGK010000005.1, from coordinate 46,014 downwards.
ACCGGCTGTTTGTCAACGATGTCACCACGTCGGCAGGCACGGGCCGGACAGTAGCTGTGACATCGACGTCCGAAGATACGATCACGGACTATGGTCTGAACGCACAGATTGATCTCGACGTCAGCGACGGCCATCACACAATTGTAGGGTTGCAGTATCTCTCTGACAACCTTGAGACGGACAAGACTTCCGACATTACGATGACGGGATATGCTCCCTTCCCGGTCACGGTAAGCAGCAGTTCCTTCGATGAGGCCCACATCAATACCTATTCCGTCTATCTGCAGGACGAGTGGCAATTGACAGATACGGTAATGCTGACTGCCGGTACCCGTCTTTATCACAGTCAGATTGGTCTGGATGAAACCACCGTGGCGGCTCGCAGCGATTTCGATGACCAGACCGACACACGGCTGTTGTCTTCGCTCGGCGCGACCTGGAAGCCGGTCGAGACTACGACGCTTCGCGCCAGCTATTCGCAAGGCTACATCACACCGACGCTTCTGCAGATGTTCAGTTCGACAACTGCTGGCGGACAGGGCACGACCTACGGCAATCCAGAACTGGACCCGGAGCAGTCACAGAATTTCGAGATCGGCGCACGCTATGAGAATGCTGGCTTTGCACTTGATGCGGCGGCCTTCTATTCGATGGCCAAGGATTACATCACGACGACGCGGTGCGTGGCGGTGACGACCTATTGCTTGACTACTGGAACCGCCTCGTCTCCATCATCGATCTATGTCAACGCGGACGAGGCCAATACATTCGGCATTGAATTGCTTGCCGAGTATGAGCTCCAAGACAGTGGTTTTACCCCGTACGTCAGCGGTACCTGGATCCGACGAGAACTCGAATACGCCGACTTCACGACCTATAACAGCGACACGCCGGCACTGTCCGGCCGCGTAGGCCTTCGTTACGAAGGCGCGTGGCAGGATCACCCGATCTGGGCCGATCTTTTTGTCCGCGTCGCCAGCGAAGACAAGCAGACCTACCAGAGTGGAACGAGCCTGGTGACCGAAACGCTTCCCGGCTGGGGAACGCTGAACTTTGCATTCGGCGGTAACCTCGGCGAGGACAACAACGTGACCTATGCTGTTCGCTTCAACAACATCTTCAACGAGGAGTACCGCCCTTCGTTCGGAGAATTGCCCGGCTACGGTCGGAGCATTGAGGTGTCGGCGCGCGTGGCCTTCTGACACACATACGGAACTTCGGCATCCCGAGTATAAGCGGGCTCGGGATGATCCTTTCGCGCGCCAGGAGCTGGCGCTCCACGGCACACTCGATTGCTCACGGGGCAATGTGCCGTACCAACAGGTATACCTTCCAATAATTGTCCAGATTTGCGCTGACGCAAAGATCTGGAGTGTCGCAACTGATAGGCATTCGCAACTGACGCTTCGCGCCTGACGCGTCACTGCTACTCCATTCAACGCAAGAGAACTTTCACAAAAGGAAACCGCCATGAACATGCGCAAGCCGGTCCTCATCCTTCTGCTTTCCTCGACCTTCCTGGCGCCGTGCGCGGCCAGTGCAGCGGACGATGCGGAAAGCCGGGGGCTTGCGAATGTCAAACAGTTCACGCTGGATCACAATCGCCGGCTGGTGGCCCAGGCCGAACTGCTGGAGGCCGCCGTCGCTGACTATGCCGGCGTGATCGCCGGTCACGGCGGTGACTACGAGAAAGCCTGGGAGGCCGATGGCGCGCGCCTCTCCCGTCAGATCGCCGCAATTCGCACTCTGTGGCTGGAGACCTCGAACCAGTACGAGACGATCGAGGGCATCGTCGCCGGCATTCCTTCGACGGCAAAATACGATCTGATCCTCGATGCCGGCAATTCAGGTTCGGAAGCCGAGGATGTCGCGGAATACGACCTGAAGCTGCCTGACGGAACGGTGCTTCAGCGTCCGGGCAATCTGTTCCACGGCATCACCGAACCGCTGTTCTGGGGCATGGACGAGAAGGGTGTGAAGCTGCCGGTCGATCTCGACGCGGACGGCAAGATCATTCGGGGCGAAATGCTGTTCGACGCCAATCTCGGCCAGGGTGCCGCCCAGGCGCTCGTCCAATGGGCAAAGGCGCTCGAGACCGACATGTCGGCCTGGGCTCCCAATCGCCAGGATGCCTTCACCTCGGTCGTCGTCATGACGCCGACGGTCGGCGACTATTTCGGCGAGTGGAAGGAATCGCAATTCATCACCGGCGAGATCGGCGCCTTCGTCGCCCAGAGCCGGCTCACCGACGTGCAAGGCATCATGAACGGTTGCCGCAAGATGTATTCCGAGGCGATCTCGCCGGTGGTGGCGGCCGCCGACGCGGACCTCGATCAGCGGATCACGGCCGGTTTCAAGGAACTGCTGACGCTGGTCGACGACACGCATGCGCGCGAGGCCGCCGGGGCCAAATTCGGAGTTGAGGAAGCGGACGCGCTCGGCAACGAGGCGCAGGATATCGCCGACAGGATCGTCGCCATGATCCTGCAGGCGGCAGCGAAGTCCGGCGTGACGATCAACGGTTGACCAGGCGATTGGCAGAGTGCGGCCGACCATTTGCGTCGGCCGCCGGGACCGGACATCGATGACGAGCCTTCAATCCCCGACACATGCGCAGATGCCGTACGCCGTCACGGTTCGCGGCCCAACCAGGCTGGCCGTTCGCCGGACCTCCCTCCTGACGATCCTGTTCGCGGTTCTGTTGGGCACGGGAATCTACATCGAATTCCTCGCCGCGCGGAACTGGAATGCCGGAGAGGCGGTGCTCGTGCTGCACATCGTTCTGGGGCTGGTCTGCGTCGCCGTGTTCGCCTCCTGGATCGGCCCGCATGTGCTTCATGGTTTGCCGAAGAGCCAGCGCCCCCTGTTCACATGGCTAAGCTGGCTGCTCTTGGCCAGCTACCTGCTGGTGTTTGGAACCGGCCTGGTGATGATCATTCCCCTGGCATCATATCTCGCTGGAAGGGTCTGGTTCTTTCAATTTGATACGACGGGTGTGCTGACCTTCCTGCATCTCTGGAGCGCTTTCGCGGCCGCCGCTGGCCTCTTCTTGCATCTCCTTCTTCGGCACTGGCGCAAGCCGGCCTCCGTGAGGCGCGGGGCTTCGTCATGAAATACCAGTTCAAGGCCCATCTCCCGCTTCTGGCGCTCGGCATGCTGAGCGGACTTCTGGTCATCGTCGGCGCCGAGCTGTTCGGGCAGAAAGCCGCCGAACCCGGCGTTCCGCTCGCCGATATTCCGTTCTACCAACTGCCGTTCGGTCCGGACGAAGCGGGCCGGCCAAGGCCATTCTGGCCCTCGCGGCTGAACACCGAGAATGGCAGGATGGTCGATCCCGCCGTCATTCCGTCGGCGGCGCAATGCGCCACCTGTCACCAGCGCGAATTCGAGGAATGGGCGCCCTCCCTGCACGCCATCGCCGGGCGTGACACTGTCTACGAGAAGGCGGTCGAGGCGAACGAGGACCTGCACAAGGACGGTGTCGAAAAGGCCCGTTTCTGCGAGGGCTGTCACGCGCCCGGCGAGGTGCTGGCCGGGAGGACCAATCGCTTCAAGTCGGTGATGCCATCGGCGGCCGAAACCGAAGGTATTACCTGCGTCATGTGCCACACGGCCACGCATGCCGATCCGGAGGAGGGCAATGGCGCGCTGACACTCGCGGTCAATACCGGCGTGGACCAGCTCTCCAATGCCATGCTTCTTGCCGCGCCGCGCGATCATGCTCGCGCCTATGGCGGGGCGAAGACGAACGCGCTGATCGCCAGCGGCGATTTCTGCGGCGCCTGCCACACCGAAGGTTACGACACGTCGATGTCGAAAGCGCAAAGCCGGCAGCATGTTCAGACGACCTTCCGTGAGTGGAAGAACAGCTGGTACGGCCGCAATGACGTCACCTGCCAGGATTGCCACATGGCGCCGGATCCCGCTGCCTATGTTCGGCAGATCCGGGAAGGCAACCTCGCGAAGCCGGAGCGCTATGCCCACAACTTCGTCGGATCGAATTATCTGATGTTCGATACCGGTCTCGGTGGCAATCTCACCTTCCTGCGTGGAGGCATCGTCCCGGGCCTGTCGGATGCCAGGAACACCGAACTGATCGCCCGGCAGGGCGAGGCGACGCGGGCGCTGTTACGCTCGGCCGCCGGACTTTCGCTCCGGCGCAGCTCGCTCGACAAGGATCGCCTGAGCTTTGCCGTCGCCGTCCAGAATCTGGGGGCTGGCCACAATCTGCCGACCGGCGTGATCGATCAGAAATACATGTGGCTGGAGGTGGTCGTCAGGGATGGCGCGGGCCGGAAGATCTTTCATTCCGGCGCGTTCGACCCCGTGCGCGGAGAAACCGATCCCGACGCGGTGGTCTGGCGCGAGGATTTCATCGACGCAAAGGGCAAACGCATCCCCGATCACCTTACCTTCATCACCGCCGAGATTTCGCATGTGCGCGCCGGCGTTCCGGCCAAGGGCGAGGATGTGGTTTCCTACGAGACAGATGTCCCGCCCGACGCGGAAGGCCCGTTCAGCCTGGAGGCCAGGCTCTGGTACCGCGTTGCCACCCAGGAATTTGCCTACAACACGCTGAAGACAGACCTCGTCATTCCTCCATTCGAACTGGCGGCGGAACGGTTCGTCCTGCCCGCGACAGAAGAGGTGCGCCCGTGAAGATTGGCCGATGCCCCGCGTTCGTGATCATGCTGCTGGCACTCGTCGGTGCTTTCGCCCCGCCATGCGCGGCGGCGGTGCCTTGGCAGGATGCCGAGGCGCTCAGAAGCGAGTCCGCGGCCACCCAGCGCCTGTTGTTCCGCGCGCCGGACGACCTGGCCCGGCGGGACATGTCGGCGCGCATCGAGCGGGTACGCCACTTGTGGGCAGACCGGCTGCAAGCCGCCTATCGGCTTGGCGCGGCGGATGCCGTCGCGCCGATCGACGCCGCCGTCGACGACTTCGCGGCCGCTCTTTCCGGCTGGAATGCCGCGGCGGCGGCGGCGGCGCGTGCACGGCTGTGGACGACCCTGCTCGACGGAGCCATGGATGCCACGCTCACCGCGCTCGACGAAGGGCGATCCGAAGACGCGGCTCAGTGGCTGAACATTCGCGAATATGCGCGCACGTCTCGCGATACCGCCGCCACCATCGCCATGCGGGAAGTCCTGGCCCGGCGCCTGGATCCGGCGAAGGCGCGGGAGGTGATAGAGGCGGAACTTCTCGGAGTTTATGCCGGCGAGTTGCGCCGCTCGATCGCCGAGAGCCGGTCGCATCTCGCCTCGGGATATCCCGTGCAGTTTGCCCATGCCCTGGCGCGGGCGAGTGGATTGCGCGACCTTCTGTCCGACAACATCGCCGCCCGGATCGGGCACCAGCATGCTGAAGCGATCAAAACCGCCCTCGCCGAGGCGGGATCCCGGCCATCCGGCAGCGCGGATTCGGTTCTGGCACGGCTGGAGACAAGTCTTGCGATCTATTCCCCGACCAGCCTGTCGCCCGAGGACCGCGAGCGCCGCGTGAGGCTGCTGTCGCGCTTCATCGGCCTGGTTCCGGTGGAGTACGAAAAGGGTGTGCGGGATGGCGCGGTCACCATTCCGTTCGAGTATTTCGAGGCCGGCCTATTTCGCGATCGGGCGGCGATGTTGTTCGGCGACCTCGGCGCGGATCTCGCCGCCCGTTCGCCGCAGGCCTTCGAACGGCTCGGTGCCATCCTGGCCGAGATAGAAACGGTGATTGACGCAAAGGGCGATGAGAAACGCGTCCGGGCATTGTCGGAAGCCGCGACAAAGACCATCGCGGACACCTATGGCCTGTCGAACGAAGGCGGCTACAGGCTTGCCCTCGGCATGCTGCCGGATCTTTTCGACGAAATCCTTCTGGTGGCCGAAGCCGGCGATTGGGAAGAGGCCGAACTAAAGCGGCTTGAGGCCTATGCGCTGTTCGATCCCGACATCGAACAGAGGCTGATGCCGCGAGCGCCGGCGCTGGCCCTGAAGATGGAGGCCGGCTTCTGGGAGGGCAGCGCATCGGAAGCGGGTCTTGGACGCCTGATCGCCGACAAGGGTCCGCCAGAGGCGCTGCGGCAGGTGGTCGAGCGCATGAAGGCCGCGACCGCGCAGGCGCATACGATCCTCGACAGTCAGCTCTCGTCTCTCGGGGCCTTCCTGCAATCGCTCGCGATTCTCGTGCGCGAGGGGCTGGAGGCCGTTCTGGTCCTGGCCTGCATGATCGGCGCCCTGAAGGCCGGAGGAACACCGGCCGGCGGTTTGCGAGGCTGGCGCCTGCCGGTGTCGGGCGGCGTTTCGGCCGCCCTGCTTGCCTCGTTCGCCCTCTGGCTGGCGGTTGGTCAACTGTTCGACATGAGCACGCTGCAGCGTGAATTGCTGGAGGGCGCGACCGCCCTGCTTGCGGCGGGCGTGCTGCTTTATGTGACCCACTGGATGTTCCGCAAGGCCTATGTCGGCGACTGGTTGGCGCACATCCGGCGCAAGGCGGAGATGGCGTCCGGGCCGAGGGAAATCGCAACCATGTTCGGTGGTCTGACGGTCTTCGGACTGGCCTTTCTCGTGGTCTTTCGCGAAGGTTTCGAGACCGTTCTGTTCTACGAAGCCCTTTTGGCGGACGCCCCGGCCATGCCTGTTCTGGGCGGCCTTGTGGCCGGCTCCGTCCTGGCCGTCGCGGTCGCCTACCTCATGCTCGGCCTTGAGGCCCGATTGCCGGTGAAGGCATTTTTCCGGGTGACGGGCGCCTTGCTGGCCCTGATGAGCGTCACACTTGTCGGCAGCGGCATCCGGGGGCTGCAAACCGCGGCCGTTTTGCCCGCGACCCCTGTGTCGTGGTTTCCCGACCAGACCTGGCTGCAGCTCTATCTGGGCCTCTACCCCGTCGCGGAAGCCCTGCTCGCGCAGTTCGTGATCGCCCTGCTTCTGCTGGGTTCCATCATCTGGCTGCTGGCCGTCCGCTCCCACGCGGCGTCTGTGGCCAGGTGAAGACAAGGGGCAGGAATGACCCGAACATGCTTGCCTGGGCCGGAACGTTTTGCCGCTCCGGCCCAAGCCGTTGGCCGATCAGCTCGTCGAGACGCCGGCTTCTTCGAAGGTCGCCATGCCGAGGTGGCATTGCAGGGCCGTTCGGGCGAGGATCGCGGCAATGACGCCACCGGTTCCTTCTCCAAGGCGTAGATCAAGGCTCAGCAGCGGCCGCTTTTCGAGATGGGCGAGAAGCCTTTGATGGCCCGGTTCCATCGAGACATGGCCGACCATGCAGTGCGCCAGCGCGCCCGGCGCCGAGGCATGAAGGGCCAGTGCCGCGGCGGTGCAGATGAAGCCGTCCAGCATGACGGGGATGCGCTGCAGGCGCGCGGCGAGGATGGAGCCGGCCATCGCGACGATCTCGCGCCCGCCGAGAATGCGAAGCGCGTCCAGTCCGTCGCCGATGTCGGCGCGGTGGCGCGTCACGCCGAGGCGGATGACCTCCGCCTTGCGTGCCACGCCCTCCGTCTCGATCCCCGAGCCTCGACCGCACCACTCGATCGGCGAACCTCCCAGAAGCGCATGGCAGATCGCCGCCGCCGCCGTGGTGTTGCCAATGCCCATTTCTCCAGGGCACAGAAGGCTCGATCCCGGTCGAACCGCCGCCATTCCGATGTTGAAGGCGTCGACGAATTCCCCTTCATCCATGGCGGGCCCGTCAAGAAAATTCGCGACGGGTCGGGAGAGCTCGATCGGCACGACGGCCAGGCGCGCGCCCAGCGCGACGCTGAGCTGGTTGATCGCGGCGCCACCCCGTTCGAAGTTCCTCACCATCTGTTCGGTGACAACCGGCGGATAGGCGGACACGCCGGCCTGCGCGATCCCGTGATTGCCGGCAAAGACACAAACCTGCGGCCTGTCCATCCGCGGTGGGTAGATCCCCTGCCAGCGGGCGAGCCAGGCCACGATCTCTTCAAGCCGGCCGAGACTGCCGGGCGGTTTCGTCAACATCGCCTCGCGCGCGGCGGCCGCGCGTCCGGTATCCTCATCGCCTTCGGGAAGGTGGCGCAGCGAACCGCGAAGGGCGGTCATGCTGTCAAAGCGCGGTCTCTCCGCCTGCGCGGCAGGCAGGTCAGTCATATCGGTCATACGGGTCCTCCACGTGACACCGGGGCGCAATGGCCATTGCCCCGCCCTTTGCCATCGGGCGGTTTCAATCTGGAGCAACTCGTCTTCTGGCTTCCAGCCTGGCCGGGTGCAGGCACCTTCCCATCCGTCTGACGGACAGTGGCGGACTATGCCTCCTGACACTCGTATCTGGTTACAGCGGCGGGACCGCCCCGGATTTCCACCGGGTTCCGTTTGTTGCCCGGACAAGCTAGCGGCGTACCGCGACGTCCGCAATCGGCCGCGCTCGGTCGAACGATCTCGACGACGGGGTCATCAACAACGAGACGGTCATCTGTTTGTTCTGGCGCAAATGACAAGGGAGGAAATATCGGTTTCTTCAGGCTTGCACGGTGATTTATGTTCATGAGCGAATTACTGGGATCGCGATCAAGATATGGCAGTGGGCAGCCCACGTCGATGACAGCGGTTCGGTCACTGGCTGGGAAGAACGCGGCCCCGACTGGCGCGGTTTTTCGACAGGTGGCACCAAGGTTCTTTTTCGTCTCGGCTCGACCGAGGCTTTCCGGCTCTGCGTCACCGAAGCCGCGATCGGCGCCATGAGCCTTGCAGCCTTCGAGGGCTTGCGGGAGGGGAGCCTCTATCTCAGCACGGGCGGTGGCTGGTCTCCGACGACCGAGGCAGCGTTTCGTGCTCTTGTCGGGCGACCGGGCGCTGAGCTCGTTGCCGCCACCGATGCCAACAGCCGGGGCGAGACGTTCGCCGGTCGTCTGCGTGACATCGCCGATCAGGCGGGTTGCGACTGGTTCCGCCTCACGCCGCCGGCCGAGGACTGGAACGATGCCTGGTAGGCAAAGGTATTGAAGGAGAAGGAAAGAAGGGGAGGGAGAAGAGACCTGCCGCATGCCCGCCGGCCGCGTCAAGGCTGAAGCTTCGCCAGGCTTTCGCCTGCCCTTGACCCGGCCGGACGGAGAGGCGGCCGCGGGGGAGGGGTCAGGAAGGGCTGAAGAGAAGATGGCTGTCCGCGAGGGATGAGCCGCGCTTCGGTCCGACGAAGCCACAAGGAGCCCCGCCCATGACCCTCTCTGCAATACGCAAGGTCTATCAGGGCATCGCCGATCGCCGGCAGATGTTCCGCATGTTCGACCGCCATGCCCAGCGCCCGAACCGATGGGAGGGCGACGACAGCGCGCTCTATCGCGGCGAATGGTTCGAGATATCGGAGGCCGCGCACGATTACATGTTCGAGAACCTGCCGCCGCTCTGGATGCGGGGTGAGATGTTCGCCATGCGCGAATTCCTGACCGGTACGATCACCTCCATCTTCTTCGCCCTGAGGATCGATGGGCATAATCCTCTACGAGCGCGCATCCTTATTCCGGCTGGCCGACCTACTCGTCACGGCAAAGCCGCGCCCCGGTCCGCTTGCGCCAGGGTCGCGTCCCGCGACCGCAGGGATGATCAGTCACCGACCTTTCCGAGAAAAGTCATCCAGATTCTCCGGCCTTCGTCGTCAAACCGCTTCACAGCCTCGACAAACAGATGGCGCGCCGCCTCGTCCACCAGCGGCGCCGGCAGCATAGGGTCGAATACGATCTGGCGGATCGCCGCGTCGCCCAGCAGGAAGCTCTCGCGGGCGGCGATATCAAGAGGCAAGCCGCCCGCGCTCCTGCGCCAGGCTTCCAGGCGCTCTTCTCCCTGTCGATAGCCCTCGACCAGAGCGGCCCCTTCCCAAAGGCGATGCGCCTGCTTTTCTCGTGCGCTGTCGAAGTCGGTTGCGCGGAACACCGCCGCCGCCTCGATGAGGCCAAGCGCCGTCAATCGCTGCCGCACGTCTTCCGCTCCGCCGGCCAGATTGTCGGGGCGGATATAGAGCCCGTGGTCCAGCTCACGCATGCCCATCATCGACAATGCGCGCTCGCGCGCTCGAAGCTGCTTGCGATCACTGCGTGGCAGCCCACCGGTCGAGGCGGCAATCCACTGGCCTGTCCAGACGATCAGCCGTTCTTCGATCCCTCGCCAGCCTGCGATCTCATCCTGGATCCGCCGCCGTTCCGGCCCCAGCTGGTAGACGCCCCGCTCGGCGAGCTCCACCAATCCGGCCTGCGCCAGACGTGCCAGCGTGACACGGACGCTGTTCTCCGAAATGTCGAACAAAGCGCAGGCTGCGAGCGCTTCCCCAACGGTTAGCCGGCCACTTTCGGCGGCGCCCAGCAGGTTGAGAACGAGCCGCCGCGCATTGGGCATCTCCGTCGTCACAGTCGGCGAATCTTCAAAATTACTCCGTTTGACAATTTTTGACGTCATACGTAATGTTCTCGTGGCATGTGCCCCACCGCACAAGGCGGCAGCCGGCACGAGGAGGAAAAATGTCACTTACCAGCCAATTCTCGACCCACGAAGTGCAAAATCAGCCGGAACCGCTGAAGAACTACAATGTCTGGGCGACGGATACCGCGCTGCGGGAGGCGGTGACGCGCGAGGGGGCGGCCTGGGCGGGCGAGCATCTGGGCGAGTATGGCGCGCGTGCCGGCGGCGACCTGATCGACCTTGGTTTTGCCGCCAACGAGAACAAGCCGAAGCTACGAAGCTTCGACCGCTACGGCCACCGCATCGACGAAGTGGAATTCCACCCGGCCTATCACGCGCTGATGAGCGCGGCGATGGAATATGGCATGAACGGCTTTGCCTGGCGCAACGCCAACCGGGAAGGCGCCCATGTGGCGCGCGCGGCGGTGATGTATATCGGCTCGCAGGCGGAAGCCGGTATCGGCTGCCCGATGTCGATGACCTATGCGGCCATTCCGGCACTGCGCCACGCCCCGGTGCTTGCCGAAAAATGGATCCCGAAACTCATTTCCACCCAATACGATCCGCGCAGCCTGCCGATGGAGCACAAGACCGGTTGCACCATTGGCATGGGCATGACGGAAAAGCAGGGCGGCTCGGACGTGCGCTCCAATACCACCCGGGCTATCCGTCAGCCGGACGGCAGCTATGAACTGGTCGGCCACAAGTGGTTCTTCTCCGCACCCATGTGCGATGCGCATCTGGTGCTCGCCCAGACTGAAGCGGGCCTGAGCTGCTTCCTCGTGCCGCGCTTCCGTCCCGACGGCAGCCGCAATGCAGTCGAAGTACAGCGGCTGAAGGACAAGCTCGGCGACTGGGCCAACGCCTCCTCCGAAGTCGAGTTCCAGGGCGCTTTCGGCGAACTGGTCGGCGGCGAAGGGCGCGGCGTTGCCACCATCATCGAGATGGTTGCGCTGACGAGGCTCGACTGCATGATTGGCTCGTCCTCGCAAATGCGCCAGGCGACAGTGCAGGCCCTCAATCACACCCGCCAGCGCCAGACCTTCGGCAGACACCTGATAGACCAGCCACTGATGCGCAATGTGCTCGCCGATCTTGCGCTGGAAAGCGAGGCGGCCATCGCGCTGACCATGCGCATCGCCCGTGCCATCGATTCTTCAGGCCACGACGAGAACGAAGCCGCCTTTGCCCGCATCGCCACCGCGATCGGCAAATACTGGATCTGCAAGCGTACACCATCGCAGGTCAATGAGGCACAGGAGTGCCTGGGCGGCATCGGCTATGTGGAAGAGACCATGATGCCGCGGCTCTACCGGCAGGCTCCGCTCAATTCGATCTGGGAAGGCAGCGGCAATGTGCAGTGCCTGGACGTGCTGCGTGCACTGCGCAAGGAGCCCGCCTCGCGAGACGCGCTGTTTGCCGAACTGGCCAGCGCCAGAGGTCAGGACAAGCATTACGACGCCGAACTCGCCCGTCTGGGCCATGCCTTCGACGACATGGAAACGGTCGAATATCGCAGCCGCTTCATCGTCGAACGCACGGCGCTGATGTTGCAGGCCTCGATCCTGATCAAATCGGCCGAGGCGCCGATTGCGGCTTGTTTCGGCCGCTCGCGGCTGGGAGGCGAGCACGGGCTTGCCTTTGGTACGCTCGGCCCCGATGCGCCGGTTGCGCGGTTGATCGATCGCGCCAGCGTGGCGGCCTGATCCTGAGGCCGTCGTCTGCGGACGACGACCCCTTCATTCACATCCAGTCTTGACGCTTTGGGAGGAGTCGCTTGACCTATAATCTCGGCGAAATGCTCGCACACCGGGCCTATCTGGCCCCACGCCACGAAGGCTTCATCGGCCCGGACTATCGCTACTGCTATGCCGAGGTCGACCGGCGCTGCGAGCGGCTTGCCTCGTGGCTGCGGCAAGCGGGTCTTCAGCCCGGCGACCGGATCGCCGTGTGCGGCAAGAACACCGAAGCCCTTGCCACCACCATCTTCGCCGCCGCCAAGGCTGATGGCATCGCTGTCGTCCTGAACTGGCGCCTGCAGGTGGAGGAACTCGTCTATATCCTCAACGACAGCGGCGCCCGGGCCCTGTTTTATGACGCCGCCTTTGCCCCGATTGTGGAGGAATTGCGCCACCGCACCGGGCTTGAGATTTTCATCTGCAACGGAGTCTCGGCCACAGACCCGGATTATGCCGGCATCGTGGCCGATGAAAGCCTGCCGCCTGGACCTCCGGCCGTGCGCCGAGGCGGCGACACCGCCATCATCATGTATACCTCCGGCACCACCGGCAAGCCGAAGGGGGCTATGTTGACCCATGACAATTTCCTCGCCGCCGGCCATGGCACATCGAGCACCATTGACTGGTACGACAGCCATCGCTTTCTGCTGGTGGCGCCGATCTTCCACATCGGCGGGCTGATGCCGCTCACCACCAGCGTGCAGAAGGGCTCCACCGTCTATTTCCTGCCGGATTTCGATCCCGTCGCGGTGTGGGGTGTCATCCGGCACGAGAAGATCACCACCATGATGTCGGTGCCGGCGATGCTGAACGCGTTGCTGGCGATCGCGCCGAGGGTCGAAGCCGACGCTTCGAGCCTTGTCAATATCACCTGTGGCGCCTCGGTCGTACCGAAGCCATTGATCGAGGCCTGGGCGGCAATGGGCGTCAGCATCCAGCAGGTCTACGGTCTCACCGAAGTCACCGGAGCACTTTCCTTCTGGAAGGCCGGAATGGATGCGTCGAAGGGCACCTCGCATGGAAAACCCGCTTTCCTCAATCGCGTGAGGATTGTCGACATCGAGACCGGTAAGCCGGTGCCGCGCGGGGTCGCAGGAGAAGTCATGTGCCAGGGGGCGGTAGTCTTCGCCGGTTACTGGAACAACCCCAACGCCACCAACTCCGCCCTGCGCGACGGCTGGTTCGCCACTGGCGATGTCGGCTATCTCGATGATGAAGGCTTCCTCTATCTGGTCGACCGCCTGAAGGATCTGATCATCAGTGGCGGCGAGAACATCTACCCGGTCGAGGTTGAAGCGATCATCCTTGCCCATGGCGGTATTGCCGAGGTCTCGGTCGTCGGCCGGCCCGATGCGCGTTGGGGCGAAGTGCCGGTCGCCTTCGCCGTGCGCAAGTCGGACGTCGCTGTTGCCGAACAGGACATCATCGACGATTGCCGTAGCCACCTTGCCCACTTCAAATGCCCCAAGGCTGTGATCTTTCTCGACGCCCTGCCGCGCAGTGGCATCGGCAAGATTCTCAAACCTGAACTGCGAAAGATGGTCGCCGAATTGGTGGTAAATGTCTGACGGAGTATAACAAAAATTGGTCGATCCGGTTTCCCGGGCCGGCCTCAATGACTTGAACCAAACATCCTCCGGTAAACTCGGAGCGGTTCATTTCGCGTCTGATGGGTCGACCGAAGGAGAGCTGCAACCACGCTCACAAGCCTGAGACTCCTGTGCGGTCATCGCCAGGCAGTTACGATCGGTTGGGCGTTTGGATTGCCCAAAGTGGGTGAGGTATCAATTGTGATCTACGCTCCTGCGTCGAGGGCGTATCGTCGATCTTGCTGTTCAATTTTCTTTCGGCACTTAAGCGAGCCATAAGGTGGGGAGGCTAATCCCACCGGGCGAAGAGAAATTCCTCTCGTCTTGAAAGGGAATGACGAAAATGCACATCCGTAGAAGCCTTATTTTTCCTGTTCTCGTCCTCGGTCTTGGTCTCTCGACCGGCGTCTCCTGGGCAGAGACGGCAGGCCATGAAGAGCACCAGGGTGCCGCAATCGAACTGACGCTTAATGGCCAGGCGAAGTGGCAAGGCGATGAAAACATGCTGAAGGGCATGGACGCCATCCGCGGTGCGCTCGCCACACGGCTTTCCGCTATCCACGACGGCACGCTGCCCTTGTCGGACTACAAGGCGCTTGCCGGGGAAGTCCAGACGCAGGTCGATTTCATGGTCGAGAACTGCAAGCTCACTCCGGAGGTGGACGAGCAATTCCACATCGTGCTCGGCCATGTGCTCGATGGTGTGTCTGGGCTCGAGGGCGAGACCGATCCGCGCGCCGGGGCAGTGTTGGTCGTCGAGGCACTGAACGCCTACGGCACCCATTTCGAACACGCCAACTGGCAGCCGCTCGAGTAGACCGGCGGTTTGCGCGGGATTGTTCCTGCTCACCGAAGATGCCAGACTGACATGATACCTGCCCGGCGGCTTCGCCGGGCGTGTATTCCCTGCGTTCCCAAGATTGCCGATGGGCGGCTGCGATGAGACTTCTGCTGGTCGAGGACGACACATTGTTGGGTCGTGGCCTAGTTGCGGGACTGGGCCAGTCGGGCTTTGCGGTGGATTGGGTGCGTGATGGCGAAGATGCCGATTCCGCGCTTGCGACCACGACCTATGATGCCGTCGTGCTGGACCTCGGCCTGCCCGGCATGGATGGGATCAGCCTCCTGAAGCACAGGCGTGCCGCGGGAGACAAGACGCCGGTTCTGGTGCTGACCGCACGCGACACGATTGCCGAGCGCGTATCGGGTCTGGATGCGGGAAGCGACGATTACATGATCAAGCCTTTCGATCTGGAGGAATTGCAGGCTCGGCTGCGGGCACTGCTGCGTCGCTCCAGGGGCGAAGCGGTGCCGGTCCTCCACAGTGGTCGTGTCACCCTTGATCCTGCCTCCCATAGCGTAACGCTGGACGGAGTGCCTGTTACCCTTTCGAACCGTGAATTCGCGGTGCTGCAGGGCTTGATGATGCATGCCGGACGGGTGCTGAGCCGAAGCCAGTTGGAGGAACAACTCTATGGCTGGGGTGAGGAAATCGACAGCAATGCCGTCGAAGTGCATGTGCACAACCTGCGCCGCAAGCTCTTTCCGGATGTCATCCGAACCCTGCGCGGCGTGGGTTACATCGTACCGGCCCAGCCATGACCGGTTCGCTGCGCCGCCGTCTCGTCCTATCGCTCTGCGGAAGCATGGTTACGGCCTGGCTCGCGACAGCCTATTTTACCTATTTCGATACGAGAAGCCTGATTGACGAGGTGACTGATGAACACCTGCAGCAATCCGCCGAGATAGTACTCGGGCTCGTGGGACAACTGCCAGCGGATGCGCTGCCTGCCGACCTGCTGCGGGAACGCCAGCCGGATCAGCGCCTTTCCTACCGCATCCTGACCCCGGCCGCCGTATCCGGACGCTCAGGCGATTTCAACCCTTCGGTTGAGGAATGGCGGGCCGGATATCGCGACGTCATCGACAAGGGCGAGGGCTGGCGCGTCTATGGCGCGTCGAACGCGACCGGCACCTGGGTCGAGGTGGCAGTTCGACAGGAGGTGCGCACGAGTTTTGCCGCTCGCGTCGCGGCCCATATGCTTCACCCTGTATGGATTGCCGCACCGTTGCTCGCCGCCCTCATCTGGGGTCTGGTGCGATGGGGGCTTGGACCTCTCGAGCGACTGACGGCAGGCGTGAAGCAGCGGTCGCCGGCAGATCTTTCGCCACTCAGTCCGCAATCTGCGCCGACCGAGGTTCTGCCGCTGGTGGGCGCGCTCAACGGCCTCTTCGAGCGGATCGCGCTTGCCCGCGAACGGGACCGCCGCTTTGCCGCGGACGCCGCGCATGAACTGCGCACGCCGCTTGCGGCGATACGCGCGCATGCGCAGGTGGCAAGTCACGCCAAGGATGCCGCCGAACGCAATCAGGCGATCTCGGATGTCCTCGTCGGCGTCGAGCGTGGCACCCGCGTCGTCGAACAACTCCTGGCGCTGGCAAGGGTCGAGCATGACGCCATAGAAGAAGAGGCACAGCCGGTCGATCTGGCGGAACTCGCACGCGAGACGATCGCACTCATGGCGCCGCAGGCCGTCGCGCGCAATATCGATCTGGGGCTGGAGGTGGAGCCGGGCCTCGATGCAAGGGTCGGCGGCAATGCCGATCTTCTCGCGGCGATGTTGCGGAACCTCGTCGACAATGCGTTGCGTTACATTCCCGAGGGGGCCTGGGTGTCTGTTCGCCTCGCAAGAAGCGAGGGGAATTTGCTCCTGCGTGTCGAGGATTCGGGGCCCGGCATTCCACCGGAGCTGCGCGCACGGGTCCTGCATCGCTTCGTCCGGGCTGGCGGCAGCGGCACCTCCGGAAGCGGCCTGGAATTGGCAATCGTTGCGGAGATCGTCGAAAGCCATCGTGGAAGCTTTGTGCTCGCAGAACGAGCCGATGGGTCGGGACTGATTGCCGACGTTTCTCTGCCATTGTGGAAGATGCGCAGCGCAAGCAGTCAGAACAGTCCGGACCCCCATGCCTGATCCGATGGCGGCCTCTGGGTGATCCGGTACCCGCTGGTCATCGGATCGCCTTGTAGCTGTGCCAGGTGCCGTGGCCGAGCAGCGGGAAGATGACGATGAGGCCGAGGAACCCCGTCGCGATGCCGATGACGGTCAGCGCAAGCACGATCGCGCCCCAGGCCAGCATGACCGGCAGGTTGCGGAAGACGAGCGAGATACTGGTGCCCATGGCTGTGAAGGCGTCCGTTCTTTCCGCAAGGAGCATCGGGATGGCAAAGGTGCTGACGGCGAAGGAGAAGGCGGCGAAGAGCCCACCGACCGCCGTGCCGACGATGATCATGCCCCAGCCCTCGGTCGTGGTGAAGAGAATTGCCACGATGCGGTCCAGCCCTGGAAACGGTCTCAAGCCCATGAAAAGTGCATAGATTATCACCGCCGCGCGCATCCAGACCAGCATCAGCAGGCAGAGGATCGCACCCGTAAACCAGACCTGGGCGCCGGATGCAGCCTTTACCAGGATCATGCGTGAGAGGCTTGGCCGAATACCCTCTTCAATGTCCCGGCTCTTGCGATAGAGCCCGATCGCGACCAGTGGCCCCACCACCATGAAGCCGGCAAGCGCCGGAAACAGGATGTAGTCGAGCTGGAGGCGAAAGAGGAACCAGACGACGGCGAGCGAGAGCAGGAAGACGGCAAGCCCGTAAAGCAGGCTCGGCAGCGGATTGTGCCAGAGGTCGCGCCAACCGGCGGAAAGCCAGCCGAAGGCCGCGCTGGCGGGCAAGTGACGTCGACGCCGTTCGGCCAGAGGTATGTTCGTATCGCCGGATTTCTCGGTCGTTCTCATTGTGACCTTGCTCCTCTCAGCAGGACGATGCCGCGGCGCGATAGGTGCCGTCGCGACCTTCCGCCTTCAGGTGATTGACGCATTCGGGCTGGCTGCCCGTTGCGACGTGGACGAGATGGACATTCGCGCCGATAACCGTGAGCGCAGTCATGCCCGCAAGCAGCCAGGACACGACCCGCCAGTTGAGGCCTTTCCGCAGGTTGGTCTTTTCCATCGTCGTACTCACTTGGCCTCCTCTCCGAGCGTGCCGACATAAAGTGCCAGCAATTTCATATCGACCGCAGAGAGCCGCCCTTCCCAGGTTGGCATCAGGCCCTGTCTTCCGGAATAGATGGTATCGAAGACGGTCTGCGCATCGCCGCCGTAGATCCAGGTCTTGTCGGTCAGGTTCGGTGCGCCCATGTCGGTGCTGCCACGTGCGTCCTCTCCGTGGCAGGCGGCGCAATTGGCCGAAAAGACCTCCTTGCCGGTTTCGATCAGGGCTTTGTGGTCAGCGCTCATCGGCAGGTCGGAAAGAGAGCGAACGTAAGCCGCAACAGCGCGGACCTGCTCTCGCTCGAGTGTCCCGTCCCGGCCGAAGGCCATCATCTGCGAGACACGCGTCTCCGCATGGGTGGAGTTGATGCCGACGCGGATCGTCTCGAGGATCGTTTCAGGCTCTCCGCCCCAAAGCCAGGCCTTGGCGGCAAGGTTCGGGAAACCGGGGCCACCCGTGCCTCGCGTGCCGTGACAGGCGGCGCAATTGTCGATGAAGAGCGTGCGGCCCGTTTCGCGCACGCGCTGCATCAGGTCCGGATCGGCAGCGATCTCCTCGAGGCTCGCCTCGGCAATGCGGTCGGTCCAGGAAGCCCGGGCGGCTGCCGCGTCTTCGACCTGCTTCGTCACGATGGCGCGCTGGTCGAGACCGAGCAGGCCCTTGGTGTAGGTCACGCCTATGGGCCAAGCCGGCATGAGGATCCAGTAGCCGATGGCAATCAGCGTGGTTGCGGCAAGGAAGAACAGCACCACACGCGGGATCGGCGTTTCAAGCTCCTCGATGCCGTTCCACTCGTGTCCCGTAGTGCTGCGCCCGGTGGCGGGATCGTGTCTTTCCTCGGCCATGCTCAATCTCCGGGCCGATCGTCTTTGTCGAGAATGCTTGTCTTTGCGCGGTCGAAGCGCTTTCGGTTGCCGGGCCAGAGCGCGTAAATCACGACGCCGAGCGCCATTGCGACGAGGTAGAAAAGCCCCCAGCTCTTGGCAAAGGCGACGACACTGTTGTGGTCGATCTCCACGTCACTCCTCCTTCGCTGCGGTTTCCTGTCGAGCAGCTTGCGTCAGCTGACCGACGATCTGCAGATAGGCAACCAGCGCGTCCATCTCGGTCAGTGCACGCTGATTTCCGTCGAAGGCGCGCACATTGGTTGCCTCGCCGTAGCGCTCCGTGACGCCGGACGATTCGGGGCTGTCGGGCGCGGCCTGGCCGCGGGCGTCGGCGGTCGCGTTGTCGATCATCGCGTCCGTATACGGGACGCCGACGGCGCGTTGAGCGCTCAGATGTTCGCCGAGATCGTCAACCCGGAGCGCATTCTTGTTCAGCCATCCGTAGCGCGGCATCACCGATTCCGGCACGACGTCACGCGGATTGACGAGATGGGCGACGTGCCAGGCGTCGGAATACTTGCCGCCGAGGCGGGCAAGGTCCGGTCCGGTGCGCTTGGAGCCCCACAGCATCGGGTGGTCGTATTTCGATTCCACCGCAAGCGAGAAGGGGCCGTAGCGCTCCACTTCGTCGCGAAGCGTGCGGATCATCTGCGAATGGCAGGCGTAGCAACCCTCGCGGATGTAAAGATTGCGACCGGCAAGCTCCAGCGGCGTATAAAGGCGCATGTCGGGCGCCTCTTCGACCGTCTCGTGGATGGTGAACAGCGGAGCGATTTCGACGAAGCCGCCAATGGATGCCACGCCGATGATCGCCAACACGAAGCCGATGGCATTGCGTTCGATCTTGCGGTGGAAGAATTCCTTCATGATCACTCTCCTGCCTGAACCGCGCCGGTTCTGCCGCCCAGAGGCACATCGCTACCGACTTCGGCCTTGCGCGCATTGCGGGCCATGCGGATGGTCATGGCGACATTGAACGAGCAGACGACGGCACCCGCCAGGAAAAGCAGCCCCCCGAAAGCGCGGGCGATGTAGTAGGGGTGCATGGCGACCAGGCTGTCGATGAACGAATAGGCGAGGGTTCCGCTGTCGTTATAGGTTCGCCACATCAGACCCTGGATGACGCCGGAGTTCCACATGGCAAAGACGTAGACAACGGTGCCGGCGAGCGCGAGCCAGAAGTGCAACTCGACGAGCCTGGGCGAATACATCCGCTCCTGTTTCCACATCCACGGCACCAGGGCGTAGAAAGAGCCGAAGGTGATCATGGCGACCCAGCCAAGGGCTCCGGCATGAACGTGGCCCACGGTCCAGTCGGTGTAGTGGGAGAGCGAGTTGACGGCACGGATCGCCATGAACGAGCCCTCGAAGGTGGAAAGGCCGTAGAACACGGCGGCGACCATCATGAAGCGCAGGGTCGCGTCGTCGCGCACCCGGTGCCAGGCGCCGTTGAGGGTCGCGAGCGCATTGCCGGCGGATGCCCAGGAGGGAACCAGCAGCACGATGGAGAACGTCATCGCGAGTGTTTGCACCCAATGCGGAAGGGCCGTGTAGTGCAGGTGGTGCGCACCGGCCCACATGTACATGAATGTGATGCCCCAGAAGCTGATGATGGAGAGCCGATAGGAGAAGATCGGCCGCTCGGCGCGCTTCGGCAGGTAGTAATACATCATGCCGAGGAAGCCCGCGGTCAGGAAGAAGGCGACGGCATTGTGACCGTACCACCATTGCGTCATTGCGTCCTGCACACCGGCAAACAGCGAGTAGCTCTTGGCGTGACCGAGGGTTACGGGAATGGCAAGATTGTTGACGATGTGCAGCACGGCAACGACGAGAATGAACGCCAGGTAGTACCAATTGGCCACATAGATATGCGGCTCCTTGCGGCGCTGGAGCGTGCGGATGTAAGTCACGAAATAGACCACCCACACGACCACCAGCCAGATGTCGACGTACCATTCCGGCTCGGCATATTCCTTGGATTGCGTCATGCCCATCAGGTACCCGGTGGCGGCGACGAGGCAGAAGAGGTTGTAGCCGATCAGCACGAACCAGGGACTGAACTGATCCGGAAGCCGGGCGCGACAGGTGCGCTGGAGAACATGGAACGAGGTTGCGATCAGCGCATTACCGCCGAAGCCGAAGATCACTCCACTGGTGTGGACCGGCCGGAGCCGTCCGAAGCTTGCCCAGGCCGAGTCCACGAAGGTCAATTCCGGCCAGGCCAGCAATGATGCCACCCATACCCCGACAAACATGCCGACGACAGCCCATGCGAGCGCCAGGATGATGCCGACGCGCGTGGGGTCGTCATAGTATTCGGCATGACGACTTTCCGGCGGTTCCGGTGCAAAGACGGCCGAAAGCACGAAAAAGCCGAGACCCAGGCTGAAGAAAAGCACGATGTAGCCATGTACGGCCAGCGGATCGCCGCGGCCGGCGACCGCCATCGCAAGGCCGGCGAGCGCCAGAATACCCAGCACGACCAGCGCAAGCTGGCGCTCGGCCAGCGTCAATCCTGTCACCATGGTTGCGTTCCTTCTTCCAATTTGACGGGGCCGCCGATCCCGAGAAACGAGCCAAGGATGGTCCGGTTCTTCACGATGTCGGCGAGCGTGTATTTGTCGAGGACCGCCAGGAAGGCAGCGAGCGCCTCGTGCAGCATGCCCTTGAGATTGCAGGCCGGCGAAATGGCGCAGGGCCGACCTTGAGCCTGCATGCATTCGGCGAGTGAGAACTCCTCCTCGGTCGCGCGGACCAGTGCGCCCACGCCAATCGCCGCTGGTGGCTTCGCCAATCGGATACCGCCCGCCCGGCCGCGGGTCGTTTCGACAAAACCGAGGTCGCGCAGCGTCTGGGCCACCTTGAGAAGGTGGTTGCGGGGCAGCTGATAGGCCTCGGCGACGTCGTTGACCGTGCAGACCCCGTCTGATCGCGTTGCCAGATAGATCAGCATTCGCAGTGCATAGTCGGTGTGAAGCGTCATTCGCATGCGAGATCCCTGCAACTGGTCAAAGGCTTAAAATAAAGAGGTATATTAAATGCCACTTTGACTCCATTATGATCTCGCTTGAAGATGTAAAAATGTCGCAGGTCCTCACCGAGGGCCAAGTTGCCGGGAGGAGGCGTCCGGCGAGGGCTCATTGCCGGTGCTGTGACAGGCCGCTGAGTTGACAAAAGCCAACTATTGATCGAGAGGCCTGCAGAACCCCAGGAAGCGGAGATAGCCATGATCAAAGAGCTCTTCACCCGGAACAAGGCTTGGTCCAGCGAGCGCAAGGCCGAAAAGGCAGACTATTTCGAGCGCCTGGCAACCTTGCAGGAGCCGGAATATCTTTGGATCGGCTGCTCCGACAGCCGTGTGCCGGCGAATGTGATCGCGGGGCTGGAGCCGGGGGAAGTGTTCGTGCATCGCAACGTCGCCAACCTCATTCACCCGACCGATCTCAACATGCTTTCCGTGGTTGAATATGCGGTGCACCAGCTGGGCGTGAAGCATATCATCGTTTGCGGGCACTACGGCTGCGGCGGTATTCGGGCTGCGGTCAGCGGCCGGTCCTTCGGGCTGATAGACCACTGGCTGCAACCAGTCCGTGAATTGGCGCGCAGTCAGTTTGAGTGCCGCGAATGCTGGAGCGAGCCGGAACTCGATCGTCTCTGCGAGGCTTCAGTTGCCGCACAGGTGGAGCGCCTTGCCCGAACCCCGACTTTGCAAACGGCCTGGGCCTCGGGCAAGGAGGTGTCCATTCACGGCTGGATCTACGGCCTGCAGGACGGATTGCTTTCGAACCTCGGTTGCACGGTAAGCCAGGGAGGCTAGACAATGCCTGTGCGGATCAAACGGATCTATGACGACCCGGAAGCTGAAGATGGCGACCGCATTCTCGTCGACCGCGTCTGGCCGCGCGGCTGTACGAAAGAGCAGGCCAAACTGGATGAATGGATGAAGGATGTCGCTCCGTCGACGGGCCTGCGCCGATGGTTCGGCCACAAGCCGGAGCGGTGGGCGCAGTTCAGGGAGCGCTACCTTCTGGAGCTGAAAGGCAACGCGGCCGTCAACGACCTGAGAGAACGGAGCGCGACCAGAACCGTCACCTTGCTCTACGGCGCGCGAGACCGAAAGCTCAACCAGGCCGTCGTTCTTGCCGAGCTGTTGTCCGATCCGTCTTAACGTGATCCAGCTGCTGCCGCGCGCAAGCTTTCCCGCAGCCGCAGAACAAGGGCCGGATCCGTCTTCTCGGACAAGACCAGATAGGCGGGTAGGCAAAGGTTGGGCTGTTGGGCACGATCTGCAACCGGCCATCCTCCAGGTAAGACACGCAGGACAGACGCCTTGACCGCACGCCTGCTGGTCTCAGTTGTTTCCAGCAACTCAAGGAGAGGTGCCGCCCACTCCAGTCAAGACAAACAAGCAAGGGCATCGACGGGCTGGTCATCCGGGTCATTGCGAAGGAGGTTGGCCCCAAACGCGCGATTTTGCCGGGATTATTGTCACGGGAAGGGGTATGCTGAGCGAAACCGTCGCTCGCCGACGCGTTCTGGGGGACGATGGCCGGACGGCTGACCATGGTTTGTGGTCAATACCTTATTATTCTGCACTTTTTACAAATCGATCTGCTGGTGCAATATGGACATGGATAGACACCGGACGGAGGAGGCTCGCCGCAGCGTTGCGACAAGCGTCCCGCAGCATCCGATCCTCGAAGCGGCAGCCACGCTGTTTCCTGGCTATTTCGCATTGGTCATGGCGACCGGCGTGGTTTCCATCGCCTGCCATCTCCTGGGGATGCACGGCCTTGCGCTCGCGCTGGTGACGGTCAACTGGATTGCCTATCCAGTACTCTGGGCGTTGACGCTCGTTCGAGCGTTGCGGTTTCGCGACCTGCTGCTGCGTGATATTTCGGACCACCAGAGAGCGCCCGGTTTCTTCACGATCGTGGCCAGCACGTGTGTTCTGGGAACGCAGAACATGATCGTCGTCGGCGCGACCGGGATCGCGACCGTGCTGTGGTGGTTCGGACTGCTTTTGTGGTTCGTCGTTATGTACACCTTCTTCACGGCCGTCACGGTGCGAAAAGGTAAGCCGACACTTGCACGCGGCATCAACGGCGCCTGGCTGATCGCCGCGGTTTCCACCCAGTCCGTGGTCGTTCTGAGGGGCGTAATCGATGTTGCAGGGGCACCGGCGGAGCTCATTCAGTTCCAGGTCCTCACCATGTTCCTGATCGGGTGCATGCTCTATCTCGCGATCATCCCGCTGATCTTCTACCGTCTCACTTTCATATCGCTTAGTCGCGAGGACTTCAGTCCGCCCTATTGGATCAACATGGGCGCTGTGGCGATCACGGCTCTGGCCGGCTCCATTCTGGTCCTTCGCGGTGAAACATGGCCGATGATCACCCCGCTCTTGCCGTTCCTGAAAGGTTTTACCTTCTTCTTCTGGGCTGTCGCGAGCTGGTGGATCCCCTTCCTCTTTGCACTAATGGCTTGGCGCTATATCTGGATGAAGGACCGGTTCACCTACGAACCTGCGGTGTGGGGAATGGTGTTCCCAATGGGCATGTACTGCACGAGCACCTACCAGTTCGGCCGCGCCATGGGTTACGGGTTCCTCGATCCGGTTCCGAGGGTGCTGGTTTTTGTTGCGCTGGCTGTATGGCTCCTTGGCATGGGTGGACTGTTGCGACGTATCGGCCGGTCGCTCTTTCGTTGCTAGTCTCCGGAGCCTCTGCGGCTTGCGAACGGCTAGGGTCGCGCTCCAGCTGCTGCCGCGCGCAAGCCCTCCCGTAGGCGCAGAACAAGGGCCGGATCCGTCTTCTCGGACAAGACCAGATAGGCGGGATAGGCAAAGGTTGGGCTGTTAGGCACGATTTGCAGCCGGCCATCCTCCAGGTAGGGCCGGATAAATCCCTCTCGAAAGTAGCCGGCGCCGCCGATTGCAAGGATGTAGTCGAGGGCGAGCGGGCCGTAGCCGATCGAGACGGCCGGGCTTGCGTTCTCGGGAAATGTGGCACGGAGGCTCGCGGCGAAATCGGCACCCCAGTCTATTCCGATGATCTCATTTGAACCTGTGTGCGCCGGCGTTCGGGCAAATACCAGGCGCTCCTCGAACAGCAGTTCGGCGACCAGTCCGGGTCGTCGCTGGGCGCCGTAGATGACGGCGGCATCGAGCCCGCCTTCCTGCATTTGCGCCAGCAGATGTTCACCAGTGTCGATCGTGGTGCGCACCGCAATCTCCGGGCATTCCCGGTGCATCCAGAGCAGCCAGCGTGAGAGCAGCGGGCTCCACAGGCTGAGCTCGGCGCCCAGGCTGACCAGCAGGGACCGGCCGGGCGGCAGCGCCACGACATTGCGAGCCGTTTCCCAGACCCGCACCAGGCTCGAGGCGAAGGGGAGGAATTTCTCGCCGGCCGGCGTTAGCCTGGCGCCGGCCTTGTTGCGCACGAAGACGGGGCGCTCCAGTTGCTCCTCCAGCACGCGGATGCGCGCGCTCACCGCCGTCTGCGAAATGTTGAGTGCCTCCGCGGCGCCGACGAAGCTGCCAGCTTTCACCACTTCGAGGAATGTTCGAGCGATTGCGTGGTCCATCAGCTGCCGTCCACCAGAATGACTGCAAGAAAATTGCGGATAAACAGCAATAAATTTCATTTGTCACAATTAATCAATCCGGCCATTTTTGCGACTGCAACATGAGGAGAGCCAAGAATGTCCGAGCGAACGCCGGCTGAATTCCACCCGGAAACCGTCGCCGCGGCATATGGCGTTGCCAGCGATACCGCCTTTGGCGCGGTTGCGCCGCCGCTCTACCTTTCCAGCACCTACGAATTTGCCGGTTTCGATGCGCCCCGTGCCTACGATTATGGCCGGGTCGGCAATCCCACCCGGGACCTCGTGGCCGAGGCGATCGCCAGGCTGGAAGGTGGCGCCGGTGCGGTGATGACACCGAGCGGCATGGCGGCGCTTGATCTTCTCATAGGCCGCCTCCCGGCCGGCAGCCTGGTTCTCGCCCCGCACGATTGCTATGGCGGAACGATGCGGCTCCTGAAGGCGCGGGCCGAGCTTGGCCAGATCCGGCTCGCGCTGGTCGACCAGTCCGACACGGAGGTCTTCGAGGGGCAACTCCGCGACCACCCGGCGCTGGTGCTGATCGAGACACCCAGCAACCCTCTCCTTCGGGTTGTCGATATCGCGGCGCTGTCGACGCTTGCGAAGAATGCAGGCGCGCGGGTGGTGGTTGACAATACCTTCCTGTCTCCTGCGTTGCAGCAACCGCTTTCGCTCGGCGCCGATTATGTGCTGCACTCGACGACGAAATTCCTCAACGGCCACTCCGACGTGATCGCCGGCGCCGTCATCGCCGCAGACCCGGAGGAGGCGAAAAAGCTCAAGCATTGGGCCAACGTGACCGGCGCGATCGCGGCACCCTTCGATTGCTGGCTGACGTTGCGAGGCCTTCGAACACTCTTTGCGCGCATGGCAGGGCAGGAACGCAATGCCATGGCGGTCGCAGAACGGCTGCGAGGCCATCCCGCGGTCGCCCGCGTGCACTATCCAGGTCTCGCCGATCATCCGGACCATGCTCTGGCTTGTCGGCAGCAGCGCGGCTTTGGCGCAATGATGAGCTTCGAGCTTGCTGGCGGCGTTCCCGCCGTGCGGCGCTTTGTGGCGGCGGTGCGCGCTTTCACGCTCGCCGAATCTCTCGGCGGTGTCGAGAGCCTGGTTGCCCACCCGGCGACGATGACCCATGCCGACATGGGGCCGCAGGCACGGGCCAATGCCGGCATTGGCGACGGGCTTCTGCGGCTTTCGGTCGGTCTGGAACACATCGATGACCTTCTGGCGGGCCTCGAAGCCGGCCTGCAGGCGATAGACGGCTGATCGGAGGGCGCTTGATGGTTGACGATGATGCTACACGCTCCTTCGCTTCACCGGCCTGCTTTCTGCACGAGATCGACCCCGTTTACGCGGGATTGGCCGCTCCATCGGACATGACCACGTGGGCCGATATCAAACCTTGGCGCACGAAGGAGCGTGAGCGCCTGATCGCGGGGCGACTTTCTGTCCCCGCCGAGGTTCGCATTGCGGCGGGGGAAGCGATCGCCGCCCGTGTCCTGGCCGAGATCGGTGATGTAGAGGGTCGCATCGTCAGCGCCTATTGGCCGTTCCGGGGGGAGCCGGACCTTCGCCCGCTGATGGAGGAGATCGCCCGGTTGGGCGGCAGCACCGCGTTGCCCGTGGTGGTGGAAAAAGGACGGCCTCTGGAATTTCATTTGTGGCAGGCCGGACAGCCATTGTCGCGAGGGATCTGGGGCATCCCGGTCCCGGCTGAAAAGCAACTCTGCATTCTGGACGTGGTGATCGCGCCGGTCGTTGGGTTCGATCATGGGTGTTATCGGCTGGGCTATGGCGGCGGTTATTTCGATCGAACGCTTGCTGCGATGCAGCCCAGGCCCAAGGTCATCGGCGTCGGCTATAGTGCGGCGAAGCTTTCGACAATCTATCCGCAAGAGCATGACATCCCGATGGATCTGGTCGTGACAGAGGCCGCAATAGCGCGGCGCTAACCGTTCGATCTTTTCGATCGTGCGATTGCCACCCGTTCTCGCGATGCGAAGATTGGCGCGGATCAGACCGATGACGCGACCGGCTGATCAAGATGTTGCTCCGGCGAACAACACCCGGCTCGCTAGTTCAACAAGTCCGGATGCAGACGAGAGAGGCCAGGATTTTGGGTCCCATCAGCGAGCTGTTCATCGAGCGCCATCTCCTCCCGGAGCGCAAGGCCTGGCGGGGAGAGATGTCCTTGGCCGGGGTCTTCTGGGTCTATGGCGTTTTCGTGAGCGCAGAGCTCGCAATGCTGTATGTGATCGCCCTCTACCTCGACCAGATATGGGTTCAGCAAACCCTTATCCTTGCGTTCGGATTCTATACGCCCTGGGTTCTCGTTGCGATCTGGCGCTGCGCGGACATTGCTTCTCCCTTCTGGGCCACCATGGTCAGGTGGTTGAATGTGGCTTGGGGGTTGAACACCGCGTTCATCCTGCTGTTTTTGCAGTTCGATCTGCTGTTGCGCTATGCGCAAGGGTAGGCAGGAGCTTCTCTGGCTGAAATCCGTGAAACCGGAAGAAGGGAGGGTGCAATGAGAGTCGAAGGCATACTGGAGGTAGCGCAGCGACGGCTCGCTACCGTCGCGGACAACGCCCTGCTGATAGACGCCGCCAGACTGTTGAACGGCCCGCAGTTCAATCTCGTTGTCGTATGCGATGGCAGCGGCAAGGCCGTCGGGGTAATCACAAAGACCGACGTGGTCAGCAGGATCAGCTATTGCACTGGATGCAGTTGCTCAATGCCGGCGACCCAGGTGATGACGACGGACATTGTGTCTTGCCGACCAAGTGACCTGTTGAGCGAGGTATGGTCTGCACTCAAGGTGCGTGGCTTGAAGAACGTTCCGGTCCTGGATCAGCAGTCGGCCCCGATCGGTGTTGCCAATGCGAGAGATGTGCTTCAGTCGCTGCTGCAAGATGTCGAACATGAAGAGAAGATGCTTCATGATTACGTGATGGGCGTCGGTTATAGATAGGGAATATGAGCCGCGTAACCGGTTTCGACGCCGAACTCACTCCCAGATCGGAGCCGGCCATATAGCCGCGTCCGAATGCTTATCTGGCCGTCTTGGTCGCCGCCAGATTCCATTGCCTGGTGTTGGCCTTCAGTGCCGCGCAAGGATCAATGGTGCCGGCGATATCGTGATCGTGGCTGTTCGGCAGGACATGTCTGCGGCTGTTCAGGCAAGCGCTTCCCTCGGCGCGTTCAGGCGGCTATCCCAGTTTTCCACCTCACCGCTTCGCAGACGGCGCTCGGCCAGCGTGCGCCAGCTTTCCGGTAGCCCGGGAAGGGCGACGAAAGCGATAAGAGCCGGACGATTGAGCCTGTCCTTGTAGAATAGCTCGGTGACCCTCGTCAGAGGCCAGTCAGGTGCGGGACGCTCTTCAAGTGAAGCATGGTCGCCCGCCTTGATGTGGCCCGGTTCTATCACACGGAAATACCAACCGGAGCGACCGGTCGCCTGTACCCGACGTGCCATGTCGGGCACGTCAAAGCGGATATTCAACTTCCAGCACGGCTGCCTGCCTTGGGAGACTTCCAACAATGCGTTTCCAACCCGCCATCGATCTCCCAGGCAAAGGTCAGCTTCGGTTGCGCCTTCGACCACCAGGTTCTCTCCGAAGCCGCCGGTTCGGAATTGCGTTGCGGCTTCGGGAAGATCATGCGCCCATTTCGGATAATGCTCCGCGCTATAGGCATGGATTGCCTTATCCGCACCGCCGTGGTGGCGAAGATCTGCCTGTTCGTCACCCTCCAGGCCAAGTGCAGTGGCCAGAAGCGAGGTTGTGACGGGGTGTTTGTCAATCGCCGACCGTGCCGTACCCGGACCAAAGGGCTTCGCCCGACCTAATCTGACTTCAGCAATCGCAAACTGCCTTATCTGGTCGGGCAATTCAGTCCCTCCGGTCATTTGTGAACACACAGTCGATTATTGCAGGAACCGGCATTTGAGTTCTTTGCGTGAAGACAAAGACCCTGCTCCCGAGTGCTGCATTGTAGCCGCTAGCCTGTGGAAGGGGAAATAGGACATATGCTCTCGGCAAATGGGAAGAAATCGGACGTGGACGCAAGCTTGGCAGAGCGCTGCCCTGACTGGGATCCCCGTAGCGGCGAGGTCCAGAACGACCAGATCCGGGCCTATGATCATATGCGCCAAACCTGTCCGGTTGCCTACAGCGACTATCTCGGGTGGTCCCTTTTCCGCCACGCCGACATTCTGCGGGTTCTCACCGATCACGAGACGTTCAGCAATATTGTCTGACGGCACCCGGCGGTGCCCAACGGCATGGATCCGCCGCAACACACCGTCTATCGACGGATGATCGATCCCTATTTCACCCAGGAACGGGTCGAGGCCTTCGAGCCCGAGTGTCGACAGATCGCCGGCGATCTTCTCAAGGCGCTCAGCAATGCCCCGTCCTTCGAAGTCATGGCCTGCCTTGCCGAGCCCTATGCCGTCAGAATCCAGTGCAGTTTTCTCGGCTGGCCGACGTCGCTGCATGAGCCATTGCTTCAATGGGTGCGCAAGAATCGAAAAGCGACGCTTGCCCGTGATACTGACGCCATGGCCGCCATTGCGCTCGAGTTCGACGGGCATATCCGCTCCCAGCTCCAATGGCGAGAAGAGGCCGGTGACGCCGCGCCGGACGACATCACCACCAGCCTCGTTCGCCAGACGGTGGACGGCAAGCAGCTCGGTCACGGCGAAATCGTCAGCATCTTGCGCAACTGGACGGTGGGGGAGTTGGGTACGATTGCGGCCTGCGTCGGCATCATCGTGCATTTTCTTGCCGAGAATCCCGAGATCCAGAGGCGGCTACGCCTCGACCGGTCAGGCCTTTCGCCGGCGATCGAGGAAATCCTGCGTCTGCACGGACCGCTGATATCCAATCGGCGAACGGCAGTGCGGTCCGTGGAGATAGGCGGGCGTCGGATCGAGGCTGGGGAAAGGATGACAGTGATCTGGGCATCGGCCAACCGAGACGCCGAAGCCTTCGAGGCTGCTGATGCGTATCGTCCCGACCGCGACCAGATGCCAAACCTGCTCTACGGCGCGGGCATCCACATTTGCCCGGGCGCTGCCCTGGCGAGAATGCAGCTGAAAGTGATGATCAATGAACTGCTTGATACGATCGGGCCCTTTTCGCTGGTGACGGGAGCCGAGCCATTGCCAGCCGTCTATCCCGCAAGCGGCTTCGCGTCAGTTTTCCTGCAGGTCGACATTTAGGGGCTTGCGACGAAGAGGAGATGGGAATCGTCGGAGGGAGCCACCAAGCCGGGCCCCGATTGCATCTGATTGGAGATATGACGGCGTGGTTGGATGTCGACCGGGAGAGCAGAAATGCGATCCCCGGTCGGGTTCTCGGCAGTGCTCGCCACGAACCTCGCACCGCTGACCCGAAACGGGGACGCGAGTCGGCTAACTGATTTCTCTCGCGTCCCGCCGGGGTTCTGTTACCGCGCGATGCCGCTATTTACACCGGCCTCGGCGAAAGTTGCCATGCCGAGGTGGCATCTCAGCGCTGCCCTTGCCATAAGGGCGGCCAACACCGCGCCGGTTCCTTCGCCCAATCGTAAATCAAGATCGAGAAGCGGCCGCAATCCGAGTTGGGCGAGAAGCCGCCGATGCCCGGTCTCCATCGAGCTGTGACCAACCATGCAGTGCGCTAGGCCTCCAGGTCCGCTGCAGTGGAGCGCGAGTGCGGCTGCCGAACAGATGAAACCATCGAGCATGACCGGTATGGCAAGCAGGCGCGCCGCGACAATCGATCCGGCCATCGCGGCGATTTCGCGTCCGCCCAGGATGCGCAAGGCGTCCAGCCCATCGCTTATGGCGTTTCCATGCAGTCTAACTGCCTCGGAGACAACCTCGATCTTGCGCTCTACCGTTCCGATCGAGATCCCGGACCCTCGCCCGCACCAGTCCGCTGGGTTGCCGCCCAGAAGGGCGAAGCATATGGCCGAGGCAGCAGTGGTGTTGCCGATGCCCATCTCGCCGGGGCAAAGCACGCTGGCGCCCGGTCGAACCGCATGCATCCCGGACTGGAATGCTTCGAGGAACTCGCCCTCGGTCATGGCCGGGGCATGTAGGAAGTTGTTGACGGGACGAGCCAGCTCGAGCGGCACGACGGTCACCTTGGCGCCGAGTTCGGCACTCAACTGATTGATAGCCGCTCCGCCGCGCTCGAAGTTCTGCACCATTTGCTCGGTGACAACCGGAGGATAGGCCGACACACCGGTTTCCGCCACGCCGTGATTGCCCGCAAAGACACATACTTGCGGATCATCCATGACAGGGGGATAGCGTCCTTGCCAGCGGGCCAGCCAGGCGACGATTTCCTCGAGCCTGCCGAGGCTGCCTGGCGGTTTGGTCAGGATCTCCTCCCGCGCTGTCGCCGTGCTTGCCGCGTTTTCGTCTCCGGCCGGCAGTGCCTGCAGCGTTCTGCGCAAGGCTGAGAGGTCTTTTATGGGTGCAAGGGACTTTTGCCTTGTCGGAAGGCTGTTTGGGTCAGACATACGGGTCCTCCACGTGACACCGAAGCTCGCATGAGCAATTGCCCCGCCCTTTGCCATCGGACGGTTTCAGGATGTGGCAACGCGTCTTCTGACTTCCAGCTTGACCGGGTGCAGGCACCTTCCCATCCGGCAAGCGGACAGTGGCGGCCAATGCCTCCTGACACACGTATCTGGTTACAGCGGCGGGACCGCCCCGGATTCTCACCGGGTTCCGTTAGTTGCAACAGGTTTCGTAGGGCATGCACTCCCGACCGACAATCCGAAGGGTGATTTTGATCAGGCGGCAGACGACCTTTTCCGGCGAAATCTCGTGAGTGCTTGCGCTGGCTCAAAGAAGCGGCTGTCAAGTCCGCCTCCTATGAACGAAGTTTGAGGCCGCTGGCTTGGACTGGTAATTCCAGCCTCCTCTTAACGACGCTACTTTGCGGTCACTGAAGGTCTTCGACGATGAACTTGATGGTAACCCCGGAACGCCGCACTGTTTCCCGTCCATTCGCGGAAAAACGGCGGATAGGCACAGCAGTATTGGAGCTCTTCCCAGTCGGTACCGTCCTCTGTGCGTCGGATCCTTCTGGCTGCCCGATCTATCTGATTCATGAGGGATGCATCGTATATAGCCGGCTGGCGACGAACGGCATCGCCCAACTTGTTGACGTTTATGGTCCCGGCGACGTCTTCGTCCATCCCAGTGCGCCGAGCTTGGCCGAAGTGCGAATGGAATGCCGCTACGAAGTGCTAAGCCTTCGCAGACACGCCCGGATGATTCATGAGTCTCTCGTGGAGAACATTGACCGTGCTCACCGGCATGTCGCGCTCTTGTGCGGAAAAACGGCTGTTCAGAGGATCGCGACGGTCCTAATCGATCTCGCGTTACAGTTCGGTGCTGATCCGATTACAAGCGCTACACTGACTCTACCTCTCACGCGGACCGAAATCGGCGATTGGCTCGGTTTGAGAGGCGAGACCGTTTCACGCGTTTTCAGTGAGTTGATCCGGCAGAGGGCGATATCCCTCGACACGAATCGCCGCCTTTGCGTCAAGAACTGGCAAACACTTTCCTGCATCGCCGATGGTGTTGACCGATGCATTGGCAGGGCGATGGCAATCTAGCTATAGCGGGTGCACGATCTTTGACTCGTTGATTCGGATGACGAGTCGTAGATGACTTGTAGGGGCTTTCTGTTCCGCTGCTATTCGTGCTCTGAATTTAGTTCTACAATCAGCGTTACGTTTTGGCGTAGTGGCTTGCTGGCACTTAAGACTGGCCGACTCCGGCCCTCTGTAAACGATGCTATCTGCTGGGCAATCGGCTATTGCGTCTCGGAAGAGTGCATACCTGCGCGGCAGGGAAGTGTAATAGTGCTGTAAGGCGGTCATTGCACTCGACCAGATCGGACAGTCGCACCTTGTCGAGTGAGGCATAGAAGGCTTCCACCGCGTCGCGGATGGCATTGCGTAACCTGCAGGCCTGGACCAGCGGACATGTATTGGCTGGGCTGAAGCACTCTGCGAAGGGTACATCGGCTTCAAAAAGCCGGAATACCGAGCCGATATTGATGTCAGCAGGGGCGCGCATTAGCTGGAGCCCGCCGTGGCGGCCGCGTATCGTGGCGATGAGATCGTGCTGGCCAAGGATGCGGATCACCTGGCCCAGATGATTTTCCGAGGCGTTGTAGGCTGCAGCGATATCGCTCTTGCGCACAACGATGTGGGCATTGACTGCGCAAAACATCAAGGTCCTTATGGCCAGATTAGTCCGTGTAGTGAGCCGCATTATTCAAGGTTCCGCTAAGCCGGGTGCGCTGCTACGATCTGCCTGAGCGCTATGACCCAGATGCGTCGGTCTACAATCGGTTCGCCTCTTGAGCTAAGGGAACTCACGACAACAACCGTTCGTCCAGATAGAATGCAAAGCTCAAAGTAGCTGTGGGTAGTGCGATATTTGATGAAATCACGCTGCGCCGCAGTAACGCGATACCAAACCCCATAGATAGCAGAAGCGCGGCATCAACAGGTCCGCATTCAATAAAAATAAACGCTAGCGAGCTCAGGAACAGTCCCGAAGCAATGGTTGTCCGGATTGCTTTTCCGGTCGAAAGGCCTCTTGTCTCGGCGTAAGCGGAGGCAAAGTCGGCCCAGCTGAAGCCCATCGCGATGGTTAGAGATAGCAGGTACGGTTTCAACAATTTACCTCACAATAGTAGCCGCGGATCGCGGGAAGTAAACGCAAGCGGCAATAACCTCGGATACTGCCTCCACCTTCCGGCCGCAGCACGGGATAACGAGCTCGTCAGACCAGCTGCGCGGAACAAAGCCCTGTGCCTAGACTGACGGATTTGGACGGAATTTTCGTTGCAACGCGAATGGGGCGTAAAGAACAAGAAACCCGAGGAAGGCGACGATCCATAAGAGGCCGGTGAGTGGCAAGAGGAACATGGTGTACTGAGGGGCAAGGGCCACGCCGATGCGCAGCAGGGTCGCCAGCACGATCGGCAGGTAGATGCCGAACGTGGTTGAGGAGGGCGAGCGAAGCGCTTGGGCGGAATGGCCGCGCGTGGCCCGGGTCATCACGGCGAGCGTCATGGCCCCGATCGTCCCGGATGTCCAGGCATGGACCCCGGCGGTGCGAAGTCCGGCATCATCGAGCAGCAGGGCGGTTCCCGTCATCAGGAAGCCGAGCGGAATGAAGAAGAAGGCGATGTGCAGGATCGTCACCAGCGGTTCGGCCAGCGTTCGTTCCGGCCTCCAGCGGAGCTGGCGGAGAAACTGGGCGATCCCGGCGATGATCAGCAGAAGGCCGGCGAAAGGAACCAGCGCGGTGATGCCGGTGGCGGTCGGCCATGCGGCAAGCGCCAGGCCGGAAAGCACCGTGGCCGCAAGGTCGAAGCGGTTAAAGGCCGGAGGGATCGGTCCCGGATTGTTCTGGCGCAGCCAGTTTCCGGTAAAACTCGGGATGATCCGGCCGCCGATGAGCGCGATCAGGAAGATGATCGTGGCGATCGCCATCCGGTCGGCCATATCGATGCGCCCGTAGCGTTCGAATTCGTGGAAGAAGACGAGCTGCGCGGCAAAGAGTATGCCAATCACGGCGACGACCTTGTAGTTGCGGCTGTTGCGGGCGGCGACGAGCTCTCTCAGGATCAGACCTGCCAGCACCGGAAGGAAGGCGCCGGCCACGGTCATGGCGGCATGAAGGCCGATCGTCTCCGAGCCGGCGATCGCCAGGCGCCCCGCAAGCCACAGCCCGAACAGCAGGCCGAGGGGCCAGCCGCCAAGCGGCTTGCGACCGGTCCAGTTGGGCACGGCGGTGAGGAGGAAACCGGCGATCACGGCGGGGACGAAGCCGAACAGCAGTTCGTGCTGATGCCAGACGACCGGCGAAAGGGCCGTCGGAACGTGGATGAAGCCGAGAAACCACGGCACCCAGAGTGCGATCATCAGCGCGGCATGCAGGGCACCGGCGAGAAAGAAGGGGCGAAAACCACCGGAGAAGAAATGGGCGATCAGCGAGGGAGAGTGTTTATCGATGGTGTGGGACATTTTTAGCAGCTTTCGGAGGCACGGGTTGCGCTCGACCAGAGCAAGGGGAGGTAGGTCTTCAGCCAGAGCGCCAGCGAAAGGGCCCAGCCTGTCGCGGCAAGGCCGTGTTGACCGCCAGGAAGCGAAAGCCCGGGGATGAATTCCGGTGCGACGCGCAGGAGGACGGCGCCCAGCATGAGGAGAATAGCAATCCGGGTCGATGCGGCGAAGACAAGCGGCTGGCCGGTGTGGAGAAGGCCGGCGATCGACAGGACGGCGAGCACGCCGAGACCCAACCCGCCCATGAGCATGAGATGCAGGGCGCCGACAAAGGGTAGAGGCAGGCCGATATGGGACAGGCCGGCCAGCAGGAGCCCGGCGCCGGCAAGGGCGCTGGACAGCCAAAGGGCGGCCAGTTCGGCCCTGAACGCCTCTCGCCCGACGAAACCTTCGGCGACGCGATCAAGGAAGGCTGCGCCGGCGGCGATCATCAGATAGCCGCGTACCGGTTCAGACAAACCGGCCAACTCCGCGATCAAGAGCAGCCCGACAAGGCCGGGCGCCAGATTGACGCGTCCGGGATGGGGGCGGTAGGGGGAGGTCGTCTCGCTCGGATCAAGGATGAGATTGGTGACCGGTACCGTGATGCGGGCCAAGGCGAGGCCGAGCAGACCGAGAAATGCGAATGCGCCGAAGCGAATCGCCGTCTCTCCGGCGTCGAAGTCGCCCTGGAGCATGGCCAGTCGCATGCCGCCGGCGGAAAGCGCGAGCGCACCGAGCAACGCGGCGAAGCCGAGAAAACCCGTGGTGCGGCGACGCCATGAGAGTAAAAGGACATAGGCCAGCAGAAAAAGAAGCCAGGCCTGATCGGTAAGTGCCGCAACGACGATCGTCGGCTCGAAGCCGACAAGGCCGGCGATACGGGCCAGGCCCCAGAGGCCAGCAAGTACGAAGAGCGGCCGGCCATGCAGGCGCGGCGTCTCGGTCCATTCGGGCAGCGCCGAGGTGAGGAAGCCGATGAGTGCCGCGCCGAAGGAGCCGATGACCATTTCCTGGGCATGCCATTGTCCCGGCGTGGTTACGCTCGCCAGCGGCAGGCCGAAGCTCCATAGGAAAACCCAGAGCAGAGGCCAGAGCGCCGCATGCAGCGCGGCAAGCGGGAAGAACAGCCGCAGTCCTTCGCCGGTCATGGCGGCGATGAGGCGATTGCGCGTTGCAGGGGGATCAAGGAGGATCGTAGTCACGCCACACTCCGCTCGTCGCAATCATTGACATGGGCAAACAGCCGGTCATGCCCGAGCATGGCTTGCACGGTCTCAAAGACCATGGCGTCGTCGCGGGTTCCAGGGACCAGTGGCACGCTGCGGCTGCCGAGAATACCATGTCCATTGCCGTCGAGGACGACGATCCGGTGGGCGATACGCACCGCTTCACTCAGGTCATGGGTAATGAACAGGCCGCAGTGCCCGGACGCGGCCACCGTGTCGATGACGATATCCTGCATCCGGCGCTTGAGTGCGACATCGAGGGCGGTGAAGGGCTCGTCGAAGAACAGGAAATCCGGTTTTGCCACCAGTGCCCGGGCGATCGCGGCGCGCTGGCGCATGCCGCCGGAGAGCTGGGCAGGGTATTTCTTCAGGTCGGCGGGCTCGAGAGCGACGCGGGCTGCGACGGTCAGCACCCTTTCGCGGCGCTCAGTCCGCGATAAGCGCTGACGTTTGAGCCCGAAGGCGATGTTGTCGGCGGTCGTGGCCCAGGGGAGGAGCCGGGGTTCCTGGAAGATCACCGCATGCTGGCGATAGGCGCGGGTGACACGGCCCTGGCGGGGCTCGACGAGGCCGGCGGCGATATGGGCAAGTGTGCTCTTGCCGGAGCCGGAGGGGCCGACTAGAGCCACCAGTTCGCCGGGGGCGATCTCAAGGTCGATGCCGTCCAATACGGTGCGGCCAAGGAAGGAATGACCGATGCGTTCGAGATGGAGCATGGTCATCGCTTCACTCCCCAAGGCCTTGCGGCCTCGCGCCAGGTCTCGAACTCGGCGCGCAGCGGCTGCAGCAGACCGTATTCGACGGTAATCAGTGCGGCGACCGACAGCAGGATCCAGGCGAGCGCTGCGGCCACGTCGAGATTGGCGCGAGCAATGGCCAGTTCTTCGCCGACACCGCCGGCATTGGCCAGCAGTTCGGCCATGACAGCGGCCTTGAACGCGGTGCCGAGCGCCATCACCAGGGCGGGAAACAGGGTGTGGAGCATCTGCCTCAGCACGACGCGGAAGAGACGGGTGAATGGCCCTGCGCCGGCGGCGCGCGCCATGTCGTCGAGGGCGCGGTCACGGGTTGCCACGCCTTCCGCTGCGCCGATGTAGACGATCGGCAAGCAGGCAATGGTCGCCGTTGCCATGACGGTGCCGGTGCCGGTGCCGAACCAGATCATCAGGAGAACGATCCAGGCGATCGGCGGCACGCCGAGGAGCAGGGTGATCTGCGGCCGAACCAGCCGCATGACGGCGGGATGGTAGCCTGCGATAACCCCGGCAAGCGTTCCGATGCCGGCAGCGGCTGAGAAGCCGACCAGTGCCCGGATCGCAGTTGCGCCGACCAGCGCCCAACTCTCCTCGTTCGTCAGTAGGGCGACGAGGCTTGTGAAGGTTTCTGCCGGCGAGGGCAGGATGAAGCTGCCATAGGCCTCGTGGCCGAGTTGCCAGGCGGCGGCAAAGACGGACAATCCGGCAAGGCCTGCCCAGGCAGACCACAGGAACCGTCCGGCCCGGCCGGTGCGATCGGCTATCGACAACATCCACCTGTCCTCAGAGATAGAGCGTGTCGTCTGGCATCCTGCCGCCGATCATCTGCGGATTGACCTTGGCGATCGCCGTGAGCAGGGCGTCGATGGCGGGCCGGGCGGCCTTTGCCGGCGTGGCAACCAGATTGGAATAGGGGATTGCCCTCTCGATCACCGGCCAGGGCAGTTCGAGCGCGGAGGCCGCGTGGCTGGCGGCCTCCGCGGGGTTGGCGATCACGGCGGCCGTCGCCTTTTCGAGCGCGGCGAGCAGGGGTGCGGCCTTGTCCGCATGCTGGTTCAGAAAGCTCTGCGCGAAGGCAAGGCCTGCCTGCGGCATGGACGGCCCGAGCCCGGTCACCTTGCCCCATTCGACCTGCATGTCGATGGCGCGATAGACGGTCTTGCCGGAGGTCGCTGCCTTGACCATGGCGGCTGTTGCCGCCGGTTCCGGCACAAGCGCGATGTCGATGCGGCCGGCGAGAAGCATCTGAATCGCTTCGATCGGCGTGCCGGCCCTGTCGACCTCGACGTCCTCGGCCATGCCGTTCTGTGCCAGGACGGCATCGAAGACAAGCTCCGGGGTGTTATTGGGGAAGGGGACGGTGATCCGACGCCCCTTCAGATCGGTGATCTGCCGGATCGATGCGTCGGTGGTGATGACGTAGAGAAGGCCGTCGGTCATGACATTGGCGAGCTTCACGCCGAGCCCGCGGGTGTGGAGGTTGGCCGCCGCCGTGATCGGCATCACCACCGCCTGCATCTGGCCGGAGGTGAGGCCTGCCCGCATTTCGTCCGGTGTCCGCCAGACCTTGAACGAAGCCTTGTCGGCAACGTCGCGCAACAGGCCGGCGCCGACGGCATAGGCGAGCGTGATCGAAGGCCCGGCCGGCGGGCCGTACAGGATGAGTTCGGCGAGAGAGGCCGCCTCGGCACGTCGGATCCAGGGCAGGGAGAGTGTGCCGGCCAGACCGGCGCAGACCGCGCGGCGCGAAAGCATGGTCGGTTGCGCCGCCGTGTTGATGTCGGTCACCGCCATTTCGCGCACTTGCTTGCTGTTCGGATTCATCGGGGCGCCTCGCGTAAACATGATTAGATTAGTCATGTAATAGGGCGTGCCGCATCGCTCTTCTTTGTGCCAGGACAAACAACCTCGGCGGCCCGTTGAGAGTTAGGCG
Organism: Rhizobium terricola; assembly: GCF_012927355.1. GTDB lineage: Bacteria > Pseudomonadota > Alphaproteobacteria > Rhizobiales > Rhizobiaceae > Allorhizobium > Allorhizobium terricola. Next base: position 6,757 of record NZ_JABBGK010000005.1, on the reverse strand, counting down.
AAGACTTCCCGCCCCTCCGCCTTGGCGGCCAGCAGCGTCTCGATCATCAGCCTCTCAGAAGACACGTGCCGGCGCAGGCCTTCGAGGAAACCGAGCAGCATGTAGCGAACCGTCTCGGACGGCAGCGGGCATTTTCCCTCGGCCAGGGTTTCCAGCGTCTTGGCCATCTCCTCACAGGCCAATCCGTCGCAGCGATGCTCGGCCTTCAGCCGTTCGATCATCATGGCGGCAAAGCAGGAGCCGGCGTTTTTGTCGAAGTCGGGAAAGAGGATCTGCTCTTCGCGCCTGTGCGCCTCTGTCAGCAGTGGGCCGAGGGTTTCGCTGACCTCGCGGCACGTGGCGCTATCGACGTCGAAGGGAATGGAATCGGCAATCTCCTCGAGCGTGAGGCAAAGGCCAAGCAGCCTGGCATGACTGCGCTCGAGTTCGACGATCCCCGCGGCATCGAGATCAATGGTCAAGGACATGTTCGTTTCTCCCTGGAGCAGCCGGAGGCTTGACGGTGTCAACAGATGGCCGGTCCGACGCGCGGCACTGCTGCGACTGCAATCCCACCCTGCGTCATGTCACGCGGGTTCTCTTTGTCGTGACGCAAGGAATTTTGCGACGCGCCGGTTCGCGGCGCGTCGCATGGCGGTTCGTCAGAAGCGGCTCTTGACCCCGACATAGAAGCCACGGCCGTCGCCGGGCAGGAAGGCCGCCTGGTCGGCGGTGGCCTGATCGACGACCAGGGTCGATGAGGCGTATTTCTCATCGAACAGATTGGTGATCTCGCCGAACAGCGAAACATGGTCGTTGATCCGGTATTCGGTCTTCAGGTCGACCACGGCATAGGGATCAGCCCAGAGCGTGTTCATGTTGTCGACGGGCGTCTCGTCCGGCACCCATTTGAGGCTGGCGCCGAGCGACCAGTCCTCGGTGGCCTGGTAGGAAAGGCTGGCATTGATCACATGATGCGGTGCTCCCGCCAGCCGGTTGTTGCCGCGCAACGGGTCGTCGCGGAAGCGGAAGTCCTGGTAAGTATAGGCCAGACGCCCGGTGAGGCGGTCGAGGATCTCCGCATTGAGGCCGAGTTCGATGCCGAAGTGGGTCGTCTCATCGGCATTGATCGCGCCGAGGGAAGCGCCGGTCGCATCGCGCAGGCTGAGCAGTTCGTTGTCGATCCAGGAATAATAGGTCGTCATGTCCCAGCCGAGGTCGCCATGGTTTCCGCGCCAGCCGAATTCGATTGTAGTGGCCGTCTGGGCCTCGAGATCGGGTGTCGAGAAAGTGGCGGCGGCGAGCCCCGGATTGCCCGGCGCCGGGCGGCCGGGGCTGCTGTTCGGCGTGCCGTTGACCGTGGCCAGCAGGTCGTCATGGGTCGGCGGCTCGAAGCTGCGGCTGACGGCTGCGAACAGCACCTGCTCAGGCGCCGGCTCGAAGGTGATGCCGAGGCTGGGGCTCCAGGCATTGTAGCTATGATCGTAGTCGGTGCTCACCGTCGGCACGACGCCGTTCGGCAAACGCACGGTCGGGTTGGCGGGATTATAGCCAATCGTTGGACGGGTCGCTGCCGAATAGGTGTCGTCGCTGGCGCGGGTGGCGTGGGCGAAGGACAGGCCGGGCGAGATGGTCCAGGTCTTGGCGAGTGGAATATTGAAGGCCGAATGGAGCGAGAGCGTTGTCGCGTCCAGGTCGTTTTCGCCAAACAGGGCGCCGCGCCGGCCGGACTCGTTGAGATAGTAGCGCCGCTCGGCCGAGCCGAAGGCATATTGGGCGCTTGCCTCGAACAGCGGCAGCAGGCTGTCGGCATCGGGCTGGTAGGCGTAGCGTAAAAGCGCCGTCGCATCGCCGCCGACCGTTTCACGGATGCCCGAGGAGATCGGGAAGCGGAAGGTATCGTCGGTATAGGTATAGCCGAGACCTATGTCGATCTGGTGCTCGCCGAGGTCGATGGTCGAGCGCGAGCCGATCAGATATTGGCTGGCGTCGCGTCGCGGCTTGTCGCGATCGACATTAGGACCGGGATTGATGACGCCGGACGGGGTGACGACAGGGCCGCTCGACACCTGCGACGGGTCGTCTTCCAAGGCGTTTTTGTTGATCGGGCCGGCAACGTCGAAGCCGAGATCGGTGTAGCCGAAGAACAGCCGCGTAGTGAGCGTGTCCGAAAGCTCGGCTTCGATATTGCCGCCGACGGAGACGCGCTCGGAGCCGTTGTAGTCGCGGAAACCGTCGCGCCGGGAGAGATCGAAATGCAGCGACGCATCGAAGCCTTCACCGTCATAGCCGGTGCGACCGGAGGTGCCCACCTGGCCGAAGCTGCCGCCGCTCACCGTGATCTCGGTGCCGGGCGCAGTCGCCACGGTGGGCGACATGAAGTTGATGGCGCCGCCGATGACGGTTGCCCCGAGACGGTTGGCCAGGTAGCCGCGATAGACCTCGATGGCCTGGGCGTTGGACGGGTCGGCAAAGCCGGCGATATAAGAGCCGTCGGCGCGATTGATCGGCAGGCCGTCGCGCATCATCAGGATGCCGCGTTCGACAGGGTTCTGTTGCAGGCCAGAGCCGCGGATCTGGATGCGCGGCTGGTCATGGCCGCCAAAGAAGTCCTGGACGATCACGCCGGGCACGCCGGCAAGCGCGTCGGATACCGTTGATGACGTGCTCGAGGCATAGTCGTCTTCGGAAACCAGCGCGACACCACCGGGCAAACGCTTCAGGCGGTCGCCGATATAGCCGAGCGACGTGTCCCAGCCGCTTTCGACCACGATCGGGTCGAGCAGGGTCACTGCGCCGGGTGCCGCTGATTGGGCAAGTGCCATGCCTCCGCCGAACGCCGGCGATGTCATGAGAACGGCAAGCGAGATGCCGTGCCGAAAGTCGTTGCGATCAACCGATCGCCGTGCGCGCGCGAAACCGCGCTGTTGTATTTCCCGTGTCCGAGACATGCTGATTCCTTTCCCCCAAGGTGCTTGGTGGCAAGGTCGTTCCGGCATCCGGAAATAAGATGGTTCAGCCCAACGGGCCGCCGTTTCCCGGTGCCGTCGACTGCCGACAGAGGGGATAAAGCGAACGGAACAGCCGGGAGGTCAGCTTGGTCAGCGAGGCAGATGGACACATGTCCCGCTCATAGCCGAGGATAGCCGTTATTTCTTTGAGCTAGAACAAAGTAATCGTGCATGGATATCAACGTACGCAAGGAATTCGTTACTCCATGGGGCAGAGATGGATTGACCCCCTCATTCTCCCAATATCGTAGATAGCTGAACGTGTTGCCCAGCCGTCGCTCAGAAGCTAGGCCTCTGCCGGTGGCCAGTATGCCGCATCAAGCCAAGTGTCTCCTGAGCGCCGATCTACTCTTTGATCGGCGACAAAGAACAATGACAAATTCTGGAATTTGAATGGTCGTTGGCAAGAAAAGGAAATGGACCGCGTTGGAACTCACCGCAGAAGCGCAAGCAACAGATATCTACGAACGACGTTCCGGCCGGCATCCTCGACATGATTTGCACATTGATCGAGGGGCTGCGTCCTGCTGCAGGGCGAAAGGGTCTATACCCACTCTATTGCCTTTCCATCATGCCGCCTTTCGACGGTTGTTGAGAAACGCAACCATTTGGCGTTGCCTTGATTCAACCGCTTATCTTCAATGGGTCTCTGTCTGTAAGAATGTGTGGCTTGGTCGACGATGATAGAGCCACACTTCGAACCCCAGTGCGTGCAGCGTCTTGAACCCGCTTGCCGGAAAATTGTATGCGATCTCGTGGAAGGTGTGCAAAAGGTCCAATCTATCGAGATCATTGGCGCCTTGGCGCTGCCCTTTGCTGCACGCATCCAATGCGCCAAGTTCGGTTGGCCCGCCTCATTTCAGGTGCCTCTTCTCGATTGGGTTCTGAAATACCGTGCAGAGGCTCCCAGACTGGACGCCAAGGTCTTGAACTCGCTCAGGCGCGATTTCTATCATCTTATTCTGCCGCAACTGGAATGGCGCAGGCGCTCAGGCTTGGCTGCCCCAGCGGATCTCACCACCACACTCATTCATCAGTCAGCATTTGGACTGCAATTGGATGATTCGCAGATTTGTCGCGTGTTGAGCGACTGGGTGGCGGAAGAGATTGCAACGATCGAAACCGCCATTAGGATCACCGTCGAATTTCTTGCGACCAATCTTGCTGTGCAGTCTGAGCTACGTCAGAATTTTCAGTCGCTGCCCGTAGCGACAGCAGAGATAATTCGGCTGCAGGGCCAGCTGGTTCGCGACCGACGAACCGACCCCCTTTCAGGGGCTCTTGGTGGGCGGCGCTTGGTAGAATGGTACGGGATAGCGGGGGGGGCTGGCTGGCCTGACGGCGATATCCGTGACTTGGGCTTTTCAGATGCGGATGGTTCTGATGCCGACGTGCGGCGCTTGATCTCACGGGCCAGCATTGAGACTTGCCCTCGGGCTGCTCTTGCTCGAATGCAGCTCAACGTCTTCTTGGGAGAGTTCCTGTTGGCGGTGGAAGGCTTCACTCTTGCTGACGGTTGCGATTTGGATTGCGGTGGCTATTCGTCTACTGGGTATGCACCTCTTACCATAGAGATCTGTAGAGACCGCCTAAATAGTAAAGTGGCTGCAGGTTATGCTCGTTCGAACAGATATCCTGAAGGGCAGAAAAGCAAATGGACAAGATTGCGATAGACTATTATTGTTAGGGCATGAGAAATGTTTAGGCAAGTGCGCCGTGGTATTACGACCAACCATGGCTATACTGTTCTTTAAGCCGAATATTTTGCTGTTATTACGGTAATGCTTCTGCCGCCTGAACATGACCAGCGCAATGGCAGTTTGAAAGTAACTACCAATCAGGCTCTGCTTGTGGTCATTGGCGATGGCGGTGGGCGCTTGTCAGGTATCCCTTCGCTATTCCGAGCGGCTGGCGGAGGCTTGCATCGAGCCGTCTGTCGGAAGCGTTGGCGACAGTTACGACAACGCTCTCGCCGAAACGATCAACGGCTTTTACAAGGCCAAGGTCATCCATCGGCGGGGGCCGTGGCGTGACTTCGAAGCTATAGAGTTCGCCAAGCTGGAATGGGTCGAATGGTTCAACAAACGTCGCCTTCTGGAGCCCATCGGAAATATGCCGCCCGCCGAAGCCAAAGAACGATATTATGCCATGCTGGACACACCAGCATGGCCGCATGATTTAAACCAAACGGTCTCCGGTAGAGCCGGGCCGGTTCAAAGGGAGCAAGACATGAACACGATTGAGCACGGCGGCTGGGGTCTGAAGACGGCAGGTGCCATCGGCTTGGTCTTTGGCCTTTTGACGGTCTTTTCCGGAGGTACAGCGCTGTTCGGCGGCGAGGCGGCACGGGCGGCCGTGGGCAATGCCGTTCCGTTCGTGTTGTGGTTCAATTTTATCGCCGGCTTCTTATATGTCATTGCCGGCCTGGGGCTGTTGCTGAAAGCGCGCTGGGCCGTGCGGCTGTCGATCGCAATTGCACTCGCCACGGCTCTGGTACTGGCGGCTTTCGGCCTGCATGTCGCGGGCGGTGGGCTCTATGAGATGCGCACCGTCGGAGCGATGCTGCTGCGCACGGCGGTGTGGGCAACCATCGCCGCTGTTGCGTGGCGGTCAATGCGTTCGTAACCGAAGGCTCGCGGCGGAAAGTTAGTTTCGCGGCAATGGCGGTTCGCCGTCATCGATCAGCGGCGAAGACCGGGCATAGTCTGAGAGCTTGCCGATATCGACAATGTCGACCTGCAGTCCCTTGATTTGGACGCCATGCGCGGACAGGGCCGAAAACCCGCGCGAGAGGTTTTCCGCCGTCATGCCGAGATAGGCGGCCAGAATCCGCTTTTCGTACGGAATGGTCAGACGCCCTTCGCCGCCCTGGCCGCGCTCTTCGCGGAGCAGCCAGTTGGCCAGCCGTTCCGTGCCGCTGCGCAGCTTTTGATTCTTCAGTTCCTTGATCGTACGCCGATAGGCGCTTGCCAGTTCGAACACCACCGCCTTCATGAAATCGTGATCCTCGCTGAGCAGCTCGCGAATGAGGTTGGCGGGGATCATCAAGATCCGGGCGGGCGTCAGGGTTCTGGCGGATTGAAGACAGATGTCGTTGTTGAGCACGGCCGCAAGTATGAACAGATTTACAGGCCCGAGGATTTCAATTACCGTTTCGTCACCAGCTGCAGACGACGACATTTCGACCAGTCCATCGAGGACGATGTAGAGAAAATCTGCGGGCCTATTCTCCTCGAGGAGTATCGTTCCGGCAGGGAATGATTGCAGGAAACTGGGGGCTATTGCTCGTCGGAAGGTGTTTTCCTTCACCCCCCTGAAGAAGTTCAGACATTTCAGCTTTTCGGTATCTTCGGCGCGCATTGCATGGGTCCTGGCTTGTTGCCGCGGATATCAATCCATGGAGCGAAAAATGTCAAATAGGGAGGCGATATAAGTAAATCTGGAAGCCGAAATAGGCAAAAAATAAGAGCTTCCCAGAAGCGATCGAGTTAAATATTGTAAAAACGCAATGCCTTTGACACAGATCAACAAAAACAATCGGCGACTGGTCTTTTATGCTTCGAAATACGTGTAATCCGAACCAGGAGCATGGCTATGCCAAACGCATTGGATGGCAATCCGCAGGGGCAGAAGACCGCATTGGCGATGAGCACAATCGCCTTCACCGTCTGTTTCGCTGTCTGGACGATCTTCGCGATCATCGGCATCCAGATCCGCAAGGAGTTGAATCTCACAGAGACCCAGTTCGGTCTGCTGGTCGGCACGCC
>NZ_JABBGK010000004.1 GCF_012927355.1 Rhizobium terricola | reverse complement strand
CGCCCTTGGAGGGATCTTCCGGATCGGGGAAGAGTTCCGGATGCTTCAGCATATCCGGGATTGTCTTGATGTCGGGATGGGCGTCGGCAATGTACTTCGGAATCCACCAGCCCTGCACGCCGCCGTCCGGCAGCGGCGAGCCGACCTTGACGATGCGGCCTTCTTCCGTACCCTTCTTCACGACGTCCGGCAGAAGGTCGATCCAGGCTTCCGGTGCAATGTCCGGCTGACCCTTCTCCGCCATCGAGGTGATCGTCGGAACCGTGTCCCCGACCGTGATCTCCGCCTCGCAGCCATAACCCTCGTTCAGGATGATCTTGTCGAGGTTCGAGATCACCTCAGCACTCTGCCAGTTCATGCTGGCAATGGTCACGCTGCCACAATCCGCGGCGCTCGCGACCGAGGCTCCACCCAGCAGGCCAAATACCAGGCAGGTCGATGAAAGAAGAGTCTTCATTGCAGTTCCCTCTGTCTTGGCGGCATCTGAAACGACGAGCGGGGTGCCGCGAGAACCCGCCCCAACGGTTGTCAGGAGGCGTCTCCCATACTTACCGATTTCTTGAATGCGGCTCGAAGTCCGTCGGCGACGGCGCGGTCGAAACCGCCGGCCCGCATCGTCTCGATGGCGGCGGCCGTGGTTCCGCGATAATCGAGGAAGGTCTTGACCGTCTCGGCCGGATCCTCATCGCGGCGCTCGAGCAGCCGTCCGGTTCCGACAAGCACCATGTTCACGGCGCGCCGCGCCGTCGCTTCCGGCAGGCCGTGGGCGATTGCGTCCGCCATCATGGCCCGCGCGAGCAGGGCGGGAAAGGCCGGCCCGGAGCCGGTCAGGCCGGTCAGGTAGTCGATATCGGCTTCGCCGGAAACCTCGTCTTCGATGCCGCAGGCGTCGAAGATCATGCGCGCGGTGGCGCGATCCTCGGCGGTCGCTGCCGGCGAGGTGGTCCAGGGTGTATAGGACCGGCCGACCTCCGCTGCCGCATTGGGCAATGCGCGAATAACGCGGTCGGTCGCATGGACGGCCGAGAGCTGGTCGATCCGGATGCCCGCCATGACGGAGATGAGGAGCCTGCCTTCCGCGTTCACGGGAATGGCCGGCCAGTCTTCCGGGCGGACGGAGAGAATGACGACGTCCGAGCGATCGACAAGGGCCTGGTTGTCGGCCGTCCAGAACGCGTCTTCAAAACGGTCCGGCCTGTTGCGGCGATAGGAGAGGGAAAGATGGCCCGGTTCGATCGCGCCGGTGTCGAGGATTGCTGCGGCGATCGCTCCGCCCAGCCAGCCGTTGCCCCCGATGATGCCGATGCGCTGCGTTGCCGTCATCCCCGCCTCCGTCTCAATCAGGCCTGTAGCCGTGGCGGGCAAAGAAACGATCGAGTTCTCTCTGCTGGGGTACCTGGCCGGTGTAGATCGCGATATACTCGGGAATACGCTTCATGCGCAGGGCTATGTCCTCGTTCGACTGCATCGAGATGTAGCCGATCTGGACGAGGTAGGTTGTTCTGGCGCGGACATCGGCTGTGTTTTCTGCGTGCCCGAATCGCATGAACATGCGCTTCAAGGCTTCGAGCCGGATCTGGTCCGCCTGCCGTACCTCTGCCAGAAGATCATCCGACTGCAGCGCCCAGCTGCGAACCGCGAACTCGAACTTCGAATCGAAGATCTCCTCGTTCAGCCAGCAGTCGAAAACGTTGAGCATCGCTTCCGCGAGGGATTCCGCATAGGCCTCCGACTGCCGGACGATGCCGCCCGTGTTCTTGTCGCGCCAGCGGCCGACCAGGGCGTCGAGTAGTTCCACGCGATCCTTGAAGAACCAGTAGAAGCTGGTGCGCGACAGATTGAGGCGCTTGGCGAGCGGCAGGATCTTCACCGAATCCACGCCCGATTCCAGAAGCGCCTCGTAGGCCGCTTCGAGCCAACCTTCCTGCGATCCGCGCCAGCCGGTGTCGTTCAATGTCTGGTCCATGGGCAGTCTCCTAACAAATTGTGAAGGGTCGCACAAGAAAAATGTACATGAGTGTCCATGAAGGTGACTATGTTGTTTTCATTGTTGACACGTATGTACATTTTACCTAGCGTCGGGGCGACCAGTTCTAATCCGGAGCACGGCACATGTCGAACGATCCTCTTCTTCAGCCCTTTCAACTCAAGCACTTGACGCTGCGCAACCGCATCATCGTGACGTCCCATGAGCCGGCCTATCCGGAAGACGGTATGCCGAAGGAGCGTTACCGCGCCTACACTGTCGAGAGGGCCAGGGGCGGCGTCGCGATGACGATGACCGCTGGTTCGGCTGCCGTGTCGAAGGACAGCCCGCCGGTCTTCAACAACCTGCTTGCCTACAAGGACGAGATCGTGCCGTGGGTCCGGGAGATGACCGACGCGGTGCACGAGCAGGGTTCGGCGATCATGATCCAGCTCACCCATCTCGGCCGACGGACGCGCTGGGACAAGGGAGACTGGCTGCCGGTCGTCGCGCCGTCGCATCACCGCGAAGCCGCCCACCGCGCCTTCCCGAAGAAGCTCGAGGACTGGGACATCGAGCGCATCATCAAGGACTTCGCCGATGCGGCGGAGCGGATGAAGGCCGGCGGCATGGACGGGGTCGAACTCGAGGCCTACGGCCACCTGATCGACCAGTTCACCTCGCCGCTGACCAATGAGCTCGACGGGCCCTATGGCGGCTCGCTCGACAACCGCATGCGCTTCTGTTTCGACGTGTTCCGGGCGATGCGCGAGAGGGTCGGCAACGACTTCATTCTCGGCGTACGCTACACGGCGGACGAATGTCTTCCCGGCGGCACCGGCAAGGCCGAAGGGATGGAGATCTCGAAGCGCCTCAAGGAAAGCGGCCTGATCGACTATCTCAACGTCATCCGCGGGCATATCGACACCGACCCGGGCCTGACGGACGTCATCCCGATCCAGGGCATGGCGAGCGCGCCGCATCTCGATTTTGCCGGCGAGATCCGCGCGGCGACGAATTTTCCGACCTTCCATGCCGCCAAGATCCAGGACGTCGCGACCGCGCGTCACGCCATCGCCTCCGGCAAGGTCGACATGATCGGCATGACGCGGGCGCACATGACGGACCCGCACATCGTCCGCAAGATCATCGAAAAGCGCGAGGACGACATCCGTCCCTGCGTCGGCGCGAACTACTGTCTGGACCGCATCTACCAGGGCGGGCTGGCGTTCTGCATCCACAATGCGGCCACCGGCCGCGAGCAGACCATGCCGCATGTGATCGCCAAGGCCGAGGTCCGCAAGAAGGTCGTGATCGTCGGTGCCGGTCCGGCCGGCCTGGAGGCCGCCCGTGTGGCTGGCGAGCGCGGGCATGACGTCGTGGTCTTCGAGGCCGCCAGCAATCCCGGCGGGCAGATCCGGCTCACCGCACAGAGCCCGCGCCGCAAGGAAATGATCAGCATCATCGAGTGGCGCATGGCGCAGTGCGAGAAGCTGGGCGTGCGCTTCCGGTTCAATACCTGGGCCGAGGCGGAGACGATCGAGGCCGAGAAGCCGGACGTCGTCATCATTGCCACCGGCGGCCTGCCGCATACCGACATGCTGTCGAAGGGCAACGAGCTCGTCGTCTCGTCGTGGGATATCATTTCCGGAGACGTGAAGCCGGGTACCAATGTGCTGATCTTCGACGACGCGGGCGATCATGCTGCCCTGCAGGCGGCCGAGTTCATCGCGAACTCCGGAGCCAAGGTCGAGATCATGACGCCTGACCGTTCCTTCGCGCCCGAGGTCATGGCGATGAACCTCGTGCCCTATATGCGCTCGCTCCAGAAGCAGGACGTGACCTTCACCGTCACCTATCGCGTCGAGGCGGTCGAGCGGGATGGAAACGGCCTGATCGCCCATGTCGGCAGCGACTATGGCGGCGTTTCGAAGCAACGCACCGTCGACCAGGTCGTCATCAACCACGGTACCATTCCGCTCGACGAGCTCTATTTCGAGCTCAAGCCGAAGTCGAGCAACCAGGGTGCTGTCTCCTACGAGGAGTTGATTGCAGGCGAGCCGCAATCGGTCGTCCGCAATGCCGGCGGCGGTTTCCAGCTTTACCGCATCGGTGACGCGGTCGCAGCGCGCAACACGCATGCGGCGATCTATGACGCGCTTCGTCTGGTGAAGGACATCTGACAAGACGAAGGGCGGGCCTTGCAGCCCGCCCTTCCGCCCTTTCTGGCTTGGATCGCTTCGAAGGCTGCGAGCGTCGTCAGCCAGCGTTCAGAAGGTTGCCGCGGCCTTCCTTGATGGTTTCCATCGCAACGTTGGTCGACGTGCTGGCGACGAAGGGCAGGGAGGAAATCCTCTCGCCCAGCACATGGCGGTAGCGCCGGATGTCGCGGGTGCGGATCTTCAGGAGGTAGTCGAAGCGGCCGGCGATCATGTGGCACTCCTCGACTTCCTGAATCTTCTTCACGGCCGCGTTGAAACTCTTCAGTGCCTCTTCGTGGGTGTGGGTCAGCTTCACTTCGGCGAAGGCGACATGGTCGAGACCCAGCTTGGACGGATTGAGGATCGCGGCGAAGCCTTCGATGTAGCCTTCCTCGACCAGTTTCTTGAGACGAAGCTGGCACGGCGTCTTCGACAGACCCACCCGTTCGGCGAGATCGGTGATCGAAATCCGTCCCTCTTCCGTGACGACTTCGAGGATCCTGGTATCCAGTCGATCAAGTTCACTATTTTGATGGCTTGCCATGGTCTTTTCTATTCAAAATTGCCTATTGAAATAGAGAAATATTGCAAAAATCCGTCAAATCAAGTGAGAATGAATTCGTTGAACGGTATATTGTTCCGGCGGGTCGCTCGAAGCGCCGACGGGAGAACCGGGCAGCGGTTTCGCAGCGGACGCGAGCAGCCCCGAACGACAGGGATCATCAATGCACGGGACCGAATTCGAAGCGGGTGACAAACCCGAATTGCTGGCTCACTATCGCCCCCTGGCACTGAAGGCGGTGGCGGCCGCGCTCGCCCTGAGGCGTGCGGAGCCGACGGGGCCGTCGATCCGTGACACAGAGTATTCCGGACCGTATCTTCTGGACGACGACGCGGGCGAGCCCGGTCCCTCGTTCATCCGCTAGACAATCCAAAGCCCGACAGGTGTTTTCATGCTGAACGACGAAACCAGCTCCGCGTCCAACGGCGACCCGACCGCGGTCGCACCCTTCTCGAATTTTGCGCCGCCGATCCGGCCGCAATCTGATCTGCGCCGGGCGATCACGGCTGCCTATCGCCGGCCCGAAACGGAATGCCTGCCACCGCTCGTGGCGGCCGCCCGCGTCCCGGACGCCAAGCGCTACGACATTCGCACCACCGCCTACAGCCTGATCGCGGCGCTGCGTGCCAAGCACAAGGGAACCGGCGTCGAGGGGCTCGTCCAGGAATACTCGCTCTCCAGCCAGGAAGGCGTCGCCCTGATGTGCCTTGCCGAGGCGCTTCTGCGCATTCCCGATACGGACACCCGGGACGCTCTGATCCGCGACAAGATCGCCGAGGGCGACTGGGGCTCGCATATCGGTGGCGGCAAGTCGCTCTTCGTCAATGCGGCAACCTGGGGCCTGGTGGTGACCGGCAAGCTGACCTCGACGGTCAACGACCGCAGCCTGTCTGCTGCGCTCACCCGGCTCATCGCTCGCGCCGGCGAGCCGGTCATCCGTCGCGGCGTCGACATGGCGATGCGCATGATGGGCGAGCAGTTCGTCACGGGGGAAACCATCGACGAGGCGCTGAAACGCGCCCGCCCGCTCGAGGCAAGGGGCTTCCAATACTCCTACGACATGCTGGGCGAGGCCGCCACGACAGGTGCGGATGCCGAGCGCTATTATCGTGACTACGAACAGGCGATCCATGCGATCGGCACGGCGTCCGCAGGCCGCGGCGTCTATGGCGGCCCGGGCATTTCGATCAAGCTGTCGGCTCTACATCCGCGCTACAGCCGTGCGCAGGCCGGCCGGGTTATGGGAGAGTTGTTGCCGAAGGTGAAGGCGCTGGCCGTTCTCGCCAAGGGTTATGACATCGGCCTCAACATCGACGCCGAGGAAGCCGATCGTCTGGAGCTTTCGCTCGACCTGCTGGAAGACCTGTGCTTCGCGCCGGAACTCGACGGCTGGAAGGGCCTCGGCTTCGTCGTCCAGGCCTATGGCAAGCGCTGCCCCTTCGTGCTCGACTACATCATCGACCTCGCCCGCCGGGCGAAGCGCCGCGTCATGGTGCGTCTGGTGAAGGGCGCCTATTGGGACGCCGAAATCAAGCGCGCCCAGCTCGAAGGGCTGGAGGGTTTTCCGGTCTATACCCGCAAGATCCACACCGACGTCGCCTATGTGGCCTGCGCACGCAAGCTGCTGGACGCGCCGGACGCGATCTTCCCGCAATTCGCCACGCACAATGCCCAGTCGCTCGCCACCATCTACCATCTCGCCGGCCCGGACTTCGAAGTCGGCCGTTACGAGTTCCAGTGCCTGCACGGCATGGGCGAGCCGCTCTATGACGAAGTGGTTGGCAAGGACAAGCTCGACCGTCCCTGCCGGATCTACGCGCCGGTCGGCACCCACGAGACGCTGCTTGCCTACCTGGTTCGCCGCCTTCTCGAGAACGGCGCGAACTCGTCCTTCGTCAACCGGATCTCTGACCCGAAGGTCTCGATCGACGAACTGGTCGCCGATCCGGTCGAGATCGTCGCCGCGATGCCGGTGGTCGGCGCGCAGCATGACCTGATTGCCGCGCCGAAGGGCCTTTTCGGCAGCGCCCGCGACAACTCCGCCGGTCTCGACCTTTCCAACGAAGAGGTTCTTGCCGAGCTCGCCGAGAAGCTTTCCGCCACCGTTCCTGTTGCCTGGCATGCGGTTCCGCTCCTGGCAGACGGCGCGACAGAAGGGGATACCCGTCCGGTGCTCAATCCGGCGGACCACCGGGATGTGGTCGGCCAGGTCACCGAGGTGAGGGCCGAAGCTGCGGCTCGCAGTGTGCGGATGGCGGCTGACGTCGCCCCGCAATGGGCAGCTGTTTCGCCCGCCGACCGGGCGGCCTGCCTCGACCGGGCGGCCGACCTCATGCAGTCCCGGATCGAGCCTCTGATGGGCATCGTCATGCGCGAGGCGGGCAAATCGGCCGCCAATGCCGTCGGTGAGGTGCGCGAGGCGATCGACTTCCTGCGCTACTATGCCGACCAGGCCCGCAAGACGCTGGGACCGGCCCATGCGCCGCTCGGCCCGATCGTCTGCATCAGCCCGTGGAACTTTCCGCTTGCGATTTTCACCGGCCAGGTCGCTGCCGCGCTGGTGGCCGGCAATCCGGTGCTCGCCAAGCCTGCCGAGGAAACGCCGATCATCGCTCATGAGAGCGTGAAGATCCTGCACGAGGCCGGCGTTCCGGCCGGCGTGCTGCAGTTCGTTCCCGGCGATGGACGCGTGGGCGCGGCGCTTGTCGGCGCCGACGAGACGAAGGGCGTGATGTTCACCGGCTCGACCGAGGTCGCCCGCCTGATCCAGGCGCAACTCGCCGAGCGGCTTTCGGCCGGCGGCAAGCCGATCCCGCTGATTGCCGAGACCGGCGGGCAGAACGGCATGATCGTCGATTCCTCGGCGCTGGCCGAACAGGTTGTCGGCGACGTCATCGCGTCCGCCTTCGACAGCGCCGGACAGCGCTGCTCGGCACTGCGCGTTCTGTGCCTGCAGGACGAGGTTGCCGACCGCACGCTCGCCATGCTCAAGGGCGCTCTCAAGGAGCTCAGGATCGGCCGCACCGACAGCCTCAATGTCGATATCGGCCCGGTGATCAGCGCGGAAGCGAAGAACGGTATCGAGCAGCACATCGAGCGCATGCGCGGTCTCGGCTGCCGCATCGACCAGCTGCCTCTGCCGGAGGCGACGAAGCAGGGTACCTTCGTCGCGCCGACGATCATCGAGATCAACAAGCTGTCCGACCTTCAGCGCGAGGTCTTCGGCCCCGTGCTTCACGTCATCCGCTACCGCCGCGCCGATCTCGACCGACTGATCGACGAGATCAACGCCTCCGGCTACGGGCTGACCTTCGGCCTGCACACGCGTCTCGACGAAACGATCGCCCACGTCACCAGCCGCATCAAGGCCGGCAATCTCTATGTGAACCGCAATATCATCGGCGCCGTGGTCGGCGTCCAGCCCTTCGGTGGCCGCGGCCTCTCGGGCACCGGTCCCAAGGCGGGCGGACCGCTCTATCTCGGCCGCCTCGTCCAGAAGGCGCCGGTGCCGCCGCAGCAGGATTCGGTGCATACCGATCCGGCGTTGCGGGACTACATCATCTGGCTCGACCGCCAGGGTCTGTCGAGCGAGGGCGAGGCGGCCCGCAGGTTCGCCAGCCGCTCGGCGCTCGGGCTGGAGCGGGAGCTGGTCGGTCCGGTCGGCGAGCGCAACCTCTATGCGCTGCATCCGCGCGGGCGCATCCTGCTCGTGCCGAGCAGCACGAGCGGCCTCTACCGGCAGATCGCCGCGGCGCTTTCGACCGGCAACGAGGTCGTGATCGACCAGGGCCTGGTCACGCCGGCCAATTTCCCGGACCTGCCGCCGGCCGTCGCTGCCCGGATCTCCTGGACGTCCAATTGGGAAACCGACGGGCCGTTCTCCGGTGCGCTGGTGGAAGGCGACAGCGAGACCGTCGGGGCCGCGAACCGCAAGATCGCCGCACTGCCCGGTCCGCTGGTCCTGGTTCAGGCCGCGACCTCGGAAGAGCTTGCCGGCGATCCGGACGCCTATTGCCTCAACTGGCTGCTTGAAGAAGTGTCGACCTCGGTCAACACCGCGGCCGCGGGCGGCAATGCGAGCCTGATGACCATCGGCTGATGACAACTCGCCGGGAACGCATGCAATGCCGTTCCCGGCCGCTCTCATGACCTTGATGACGGCTCAGGCGTGAACAGCTTGCTGTTCGCGGACCGCCCGCGGTCGCAAATCGAATACAGACTTGCCCGCGACATGCTCTAGGATTGGCGACATTCCTGTCTCTCCGATTGCGGGGTCCGCCTTCCATGACGCAGCCTACCGACAAACCGATGCCGAGCGAGCCAGGGATCCTCGAGTTTCTGAGGATCTGCGGCGCCTTCTATCCCGACGATGCGGTCGATGCGTCGATCGAGCAGCAGCGGGCGTGGTATGATGCACTGTGCGCGCAGTTCGACCGGCCGCTGCCGCACGGCATGGCGACCGAAGACAGCCTGATTAAGGGGTGGATACCGGTGCGCCGCTATCGCCCGGCAGCACTCGGCACGCAAACGCTGCTTTGCTACATCCATGGCGGTGGGTTCGTCGTGGGATCGCTCGACAGCCATCACGCCATCTGTGCCGAGATTGCCGAAACTGCGGGCGCAGAACTTGTTTCGATCGACTACCGGCTGGCCCCGGAACATGTCTGGCCGGCGCAGCATGACGACTGCTTTGCGGTCCTGGGCGAACTGCTTGGCGAGGGGCGGAAGATCGTGCTGATCGGCGACAGCGCCGGTGGCAATCTTGCCGCGGGGCTCGCGATCAGGGCGCGCGATGCGGGCATTTCCGGGATCGTCGGGCAGGCGCTGATTTATCCGGCACTCGGCGGCGATCTCGTCTCCGGCTCCTATGTCGAGATGGCGGACGCGCCGGGACTGACCACCGCCGACACCGCCTATTACCGGGCCATCCTTCAGGCTCCGGCCGATGAGCCGATCGCCCATCCCCTGTTGTCGATGTCGCTTGCCGGATTGCCGCCGACCTTTGTCAGCGTCGCGCATTTCGACCCCTTGCGCGACGACGGCCGCGACTATGCCGCGCGGCTGGTCGGGGCGGGCGTCGAAGTCTGGTTCCGCGAAGAGCCGCAGATGGTGCATGCGTGGCTCAGGGCACGCCACATGAGCGAGGGTGCCCGGGCGGGGTTCGGCGCCCTCTGCAGGGCCGTCACCCATTTCGTGGCGCCGGCGGATTGAGGGGCGGCAGCCCCGCCGTCAGGCGACGCGGCGATGCGTGTGGGTTGCGGCTTCGGCAGAACCCGCTTCGCGGATGGCCTTGCGACGGTTCAGCTTGAAGCGGTCGACGAGTTCGACGAGTTTCGCGGCGCCGCCGGCGAGCGCCTGGCTGATCGAGTTCATTCCGCCGACCATGGCGCTGTTCTGCTGCGTCATCTGATCGAGCGAATTGACCGCGGCGTTGATCTCCGACAGGCGCAGCGACTGTTCTGCTGCTGCATTGGCGATCGCCTCGACATTGACGTCGATCGAATGGACGAAGGTCTCGATCCGGTTGAGTGAATCACCGGTGTCGGCGACAAGGCGCACGCCTTCCTTGACCTCGGCGGTCGAATTCGAGATCAGGTCGGCGATTTCCTTCGCAGCCTTTGCCGAGCGTTGGGCGAGCTCTCTGACTTCCTGGGCGACGACGGCAAAACCCTTGCCGCTCTCGCCGGCGCGGGCCGCTTCGACGCCTGCGTTGAGGGCCAGCAGGTTGGTCTGGAAGGCGATTTCATCGATCACGTCGATGATGTTCGAGATCTCCTTCGATGCGCCTTCGATGCGACCCATGGCGGCGACCGTAGCATTGACCACCTCGACCGACTCCATGGCCGCCTTGCGGGCGTCCTGCACGAGCGCGCGGGTGTCGTTGGTGCGCACGGTCGAGTCCTTGATGGTCTCGGTGATCTGCGTCAGCGCGGCCGAAGTCTGTTCGAGCGACACGGCCTGCTGTTCGGAGCGTTTTGCGAGTTCTTCCGATCCGCCCTGCATGCGGGCGCTGTTGGAATTGAGCGCCGAGGTTTCCGCGAGAACCTCGACCAGCGTTTCCTGAAAGCGTCCGATCGAGGTGTTGAAGTCGTGGCGAAGGTGTTCGAATTCCTTCTCGAAGGGCGTGTCCATCGTGAAGCGGATGTTGCAGTCGGCAAGACGGTGGAGACCGGCAGCCAGTTCATTCATGGCGCGAACCCGGCCGCTCACATCGGTTGCGAACTTGACGACCTTCCAGACCTTGCCGGTCTCGTCGAGGATCGGATTGTAGGTTGCCTGGATATGCACCTTCTCGCCGGACTTGGCGACGCGGGTGAACTGGCCGGCATAAAATTCTCCGGCAGCCAGGCTCGGCCAGAAGGCGCGATATTCGGCGGCGGCGACGTAGTCCTTTTCGCAAAACATCGAATGATGCTGTCCGACGATTTCGTTCAGGCTGTAGCCGAGGGTTTTCAGGAAGTTCTCGTTGGCCGTCAGGATCTCGCCCTTCGGCGAGAACTCAATGACGGCCTGAGAGCGCGTCAGGGCCTCGATCTTGCCGTTGCTGTCGAGCGACTGGAGCTTTTCGGCCGTGATGTCAGTCGCGATCTTGACGACCTTGACGGGCTTGCCGCGTCTCAGGACCGGATTGTAGCTGGCTTCGATCCAGATGGCGCGACCGCCCTTGCCGAAGCGTTTGTATTGCCCCTGATCGAATTTTCCCGCAGCGAGCCCTTTCCAGAACTCCCGGTAAGCGGGGGACGCAGCCTCAGCCTGATCGACGAAGATGCGGTGGTGCTTGCCGACAATCTCGGCCGGACTGTAGCCAACTGCCCGGCAGAAGTTCTCGTTGGCCGCGAGGATGTTGCCCTGGAGATCGAACTCGATGATCGCGAGCGACCGGCTGAGGGCGTCGACGACAAGTCTCGAATCGTCGCCGAGACCGAAGGGCATAGTGGGCATGTAGGACTCTTCGCGGGAGGAAAACGTAGAGTCTTTTCTACTTGGGTATCACCAATTTTCCGTTAAGGCTAATAAAGCCAAACGTATGGTTCTATTTGAAACTGTCGATGATCGTGATCCCGTTTTCGGCGAAACGGTCCATCTCCATCAGCGCTGGCACCGCCTCAGTGAGGGAAATGTGGCGGCCGATCAACTGCTGCGGCCTAAGGGTTCCGGCGGCAATCATGTCGAGCATGGCGTCATAGCGCCAAGCCTGCATGCCGTGGCTGCCGTAGATCTCCAATTCATGGGCGATGACGCGGGCCATCGGGACTTCGGGCGTCGAATGTGCCCCGAGCAACAGGCCTACCTGGACGTGTCGGCCGCGGCGCCGCAGGTTGAGCACCGAATGGCAGCAGGTAGAGGGATGGCCGAGCGCGTCGACCGAGACATGCACTCCGCCGCCGGTGGCGTCGCGGACCGCCGAGACGACATCGGTCTCCACTGAGGCATTGATCGTGACCGAGGCGCCGAGTGAGCGTGCAAGCGCCAGCTTGTCTTCGGCGATGTCGATCGCGACCACATTCGCGCCAAGTGCCTTGCCGATCATGATGGCGGAAAGGCCGACACCACCGCAGCCGTGCACGGCCAGCCACTCGCCACCCTTCAGGCGTCCCTGATCGACCACGGCGCGGAACGATGTGGCGAAGCGGCAGCCGAGGCTGGCGGCGGTGGCATCGTCGATCGCATCGGGCAGCTTCACCAGATTGTGGCTCGCATAGTCGAGCGCGACATATTCGGCAAACGAACCCCAATGGGTGAAGCCGGGCTGGAACTGTTCCTCGCAAACCTGCTGGTTGCCGGACCGGCATTCGACGCAATGGCCGCAGCCCGAGACGAAGGGAACAGTGACACGGTCGCCGACCGCAAAGCCGCGCACGGACTTACCGAGCGCCACGATCTCGCCGGCGAATTCGTGGCCGGGAACATGCGGCAGACGGATGTCGCTGTCATGCCCCATCCAGCCATGCCAATCCGACCGGCACAGGCCGGTCGCCGTGATCTTGACGACGACGCCCTCCTCCGGCGGTGCGGCATCCGGAACCTCCACGATCTCGGGTGCTTCGCCGAACCGCTCATAAAGCATCGCCTTCATGGCTTCATCCTTGTTGTCCGTTTCAAATCGTCGACGAAGCGATAGCCCGAAATACGGACTACTGGAAGTCGCGCGGGATCACGGTTTCCTCATGGCGTTCGAAGATCAGCTCGTCGCCGTCATAGGCCTCGACCTCGATGGCGATCAGCCACTCGGTTTCGGTGCAGGACATCGAGGTGGTGGCGACCGTCCGTACCTCGAAGCCGGGGCGGGCCATGTCGCAGGTCCAGATTGCCGTGCCAGTCATCGAGAGTGGATCGTCGGGCGCGATCGACCAGAATTCCTCGCGGACCTGCCGGGTGGCAAGCCCGGTGTCGGGGTGCTCGGTGAGCCCGGTGTCGTCGAGGATGTGATAGGTCGTCAGGTGATTGGTGATGTCGCGTGTCACCTCGCGCAAGCTATCGCCTTCGGCATGGGTGACATAGGTGGGCAACGGATCTGGATCCGAAGGCTCCGGAACGGAGATGTCTCGATGCTCGCCGAGCAGCGGCATCTCCAGCACGAGACCTGCCTTGTCGATGGTGACGCCCGGATCGGTGGGCGGCGGCAGGATCATCGGCCAGTAGCTGGTCGAAAGTGCAAGCCGGATCCGGTGGCCGGCGCGGAAGCGATAGCCGCAGGCGTCCAGCACCAGGGTCACCTCGACCTTCTCTGCATGGGGCATGGGTGTCGGGTCGGCATTGCCGTTGCGATGGGCAAGGTTCAGTACGCCGAAGGATACGCGATAGCTGGTGCCGTCCGGATGGACGTCGCAGATGCGCGCGCAGAGATTGGCCCAGTCGTCATCGCAGGATACCTCAAAGCGGACGACCGGACGACCGAGGTAGTCGATGTCTTCGGCCAGGGGTTCGCTGTCGAAGCAGAGCGAGCCGCCGTCTTCGAAGCGCTGGTCGGCGGCAAGCTCGGCATCCGGCTTCAGCGTGAACCATTCGCCCGAGGCGGTGCCGAGATCGAGCGGCGAGCGGAGGAAAACGTCGCGCGCCGCGCTGGCGGACGGCGCGGCGGTGGCCAGCCGGTCGCTTGCGTCGATGCCGAACGTCTGCATCTGGGGCGTTTCCCAGGCATGCTTCGCCACCCAGCGGCCGGGGTCGAAATCGCGGCGCGGGGCAGGGCGGATCGCGTCGAGGATATAGGCGCGCACCTGCGGCGTCGCGTCGGTGCCGTTCTTTTCGCCGCGCAGGTGCCGGTTCCAGAAGGCGATCGCTTCGCCGATGAAGTCGGCGCGCGGCTTTGGCCAGGCAAAGTGCGGATATTTGTGGACCCAAGGGCCAATCAGCGCCTTGGCATGGGCGCCGATGCCCTCGACCGCCTTCAGTGGCGTGTTGCGATATCCGTCGGCCCAGCCGGCGATGACAAGGGCCGGGATCCTGAAGGCGGAAAAGTCCTCGGCGATCGAGCCGTGCTCCCAGAAAGCATCGCGGCGCTGGTGGGACAGCCATTCCTCCATGAAGAAGGGTTCGTTTTCGAGCCGCTCGAGCCACATGTCCTTCCATCGCTCACCGACCAGTTCCGGATCGGGCGAGCGCGACTGGTAGCCCTGCATGGTCGCGGCCCAGGAGAGCTGGGCGTAGAGCTGGCAACCGTCCTTGTAATGGATGTCGTCGTTGTAGCGGTCGGTGGTGGAGGCAATCGAGATGACGGCCTTCAGCGCAGGCGGGTTCATCGCCGCGACCTGCAGCGAGTTGAAGCCGCCCCAGGAGATCCCCATCATGCCGACATTGCCGTTCGACCAGGGCTGCGCGGCGATCCAGGCAATCAGCTCGCAGGCATTCGCCAGTTCCAGGGGCGTGTATTCGCCGTCGATCACTCCGTCGGATTCGCCCGAACCGCGGATGTCGACGCGCACGCCGGCAATGCCGGCGGCGGCGAAATGCGGATAGGTGCTTTCGTCGCGCATGCAGGTCCCGTCGCGCTTGCGATAGGGCAGGAACTCGAACACCGCCGGGACCGGATCGGCCTCGGCGCCCTCCGGCATCCAGATGCGGGCGGCCAGCCGCGTGCCATCGGCAAGGATGATCCATTCGTTTTCAATGACGGTGTGGGAGCGAGGGGACATGCTGTGCCTTCAGATGATGAATTCGAGTTCGTGGTGTCGCCCCTCCCAAACCCTCCCCACAAGGAGGAGGGCTTAACCCCGGCCGCGCCGTTGGTGACGGAACCGTGGGCTTGCCGCATGTTCTCTCCCCCCTTGTGGGGGAGATGGCCAGCAGGCCAGAGGGGGTCTTGGGACAGTGCGTCAGTTGCCGGCGCTTGCCATCTTGCGGGTCGCCAGCGCCTTTTCCAGCCAGCCGATCTCCATTTCCGGGACCGACTTGAGCAGGAGGTCGGTGTAGTCGTCGAAGGGCGGCTCCAGCACCTTGGACTTCGGTCCGAAGCGCACCAGCCGGCCGCGATGCATGACGGCGACCGAATCGGCGATGGCGCGGACGATGGCGATGTCATGGGTGATGAACATGTAGGATACATGGGTTTCGGCCTGCAGGCGCATCAGCAGGCTGAGGATGCCTTCGGCGACCAGTGGATCGAGCGCCGAGGTCGGTTCGTCGCAGAGGATCAGTTCCGGTTTGGCGGCAAGCGCCCTGGCGATCGCGACACGCTGCTTCTGGCCGCCGGAAAGCTCGGCCGGATAACGGTCCACGAAGCCGGAGCCCATCTCGATCTGTTCCAGCAGTTCCTTGACGCGGGCGGTCTTCTCGGCCCCGTGCAGGCCGTAATAGAAGGTCAGCGGCCTGCCGATGATGTCGCGTACCGTCTGGCGCGGGTTCATCGCCGTGTCGGCCATCTGATAGATCAGCTGGATGCGCCGGAGATCGTCGCGGCTGCGGTTCTTCAGGGCCGGCGTCAGTACCTTGCCATCAAAGGTGACGCTGCCCGACAGGGGCGGCAGAAGGCCGGTGATGACGCGGGCGAGCGTCGACTTGCCGGATCCGCTCTCGCCGACGACGGCGAGTGTCTGGCCTTTCGGCAGGTGCAGGCTGACATCATGCAGGACCTTGAAGCCGTTTGAGTAGCCGGCGGTGACATGTTCGATCTGGAGCTGGGCGCCCGTCTGGTCCGCCGCCTCGTCCTTCTTGGTCTGCCGGACGTTGACGAGGGCGCGGGTATAATCCTGAGCAGGCGCCTCGATGATCTGCCGGGCGGTGCCGTATTCTACCGTCCGGCCGTGACGCAGCACCATGATGTCGTCGGAGATCTGGGCGACGACGGCAAGGTCGTGAGTGATGTAGAGGGCGGCGGTGTGAGTCTCCTCGATCGCGTGCTTGATGGCGGCCAGGACGTCGATCTGGGTCGTCACGTCGAGTGCTGTGGTCGGCTCGTCGAAGACGATCAGTTCGGGATACGGGCAGAGCGCCATGGCGGTCATGGCACGCTGCAGCTGGCCGCCGGATACCTGGTGGGGATAGCGGTTGCCGAAGTTTTCGGGGTCGGGCAGGCCGAGCACGCCGAAGAGGTAGACGGCGCGCTTGCGGGCCTCCTCGACGGTCATCAGCCTGTGGGTGAGGCTTGCCTCGATCACCTGGTCGCCGAGCTTGTGGGCCGGATTGAAGGCGGCTGCCGCCGACTGCGCGACGTAGCAGACGCGGGCGCCGCGCACCTTGCGGATGCCACCCTTGCCGAGGGCCAGGATGTTCTCGCCGTCGAGCAGCACTTCGCCGCCGGTGATGCGGACACCGCCGCGACCATAGGCGAGGGCAGAGAGGCCGATCGTCGACTTGCCGGCGCCGGATTCGCCGATCAGGCCGAGAACGCGGCCCTTGGTCAGGTCGAAGGAGACGCCCTCGACGATGGTGATGTCCTTCGGCGGCTCGCCGGGCGGATAGGCGGTCGCCTCGATCTTGAGATTACGGACGGAAAGCAGCTCAGGCATCGCCTCGCCCTCCCTTCAGGCTAGAGGTTCGCTTGAGCAGCCAGTCGACCACGAGATTGACGCAGACGGCGAGCGCGGCAATCGCCGAGCCGGGGACCAGGGCTGCGGAAATACCGAAGATGATGCCGTCCTTGTTGTCCTTGACCATGCCGCCCCAGTCGGCGGCCGGCGGCTGGATGCCGAGACCGAGAAAGGAAAGCGTCGAGAGGAACAGGATCGAGAAGGCGAAGCGCAGACCGAATTCGGCGAGCAGCGGCGAGAGCGTGTTGGGCAGGATCTCACGGAAGATGATCCACATCTTGCCCTCGCCACGCAGTCTGGCGGCCTCGACGAATTCCATCACGGCGACGTCGAGCGCGACCGCGCGGCCGAGGCGGTAGACGCGGGTCGAGTCGAGGATGGCCATGACCATGATGAGGACGAAGAGATTCTGCGGCAGAACGGCGAGCACCACGAGCGCGAAGATCAGCGTCGGGATCGACATCATCAGGTCGTTGAAGCGCGACAGGACCTGATCGAGCGGGCCGCGGGACACCGCGGCGGTGAAGCTCAGGAAGATGCCGAGCGAGAACGAGATGACGGTGGCCGCGAGCGCGACGAAGAGCGTCGTGCGCGCACCGTAGATCATGCGCGAGAGCAGATCACGGCCGAGATTGTCGGTGCCGAGCAGGTAGGGCGCACCCATCGGTTCCCAGACGCCGGCGACGACCTCGCGTTCGCCGTAAGGGGCGATGAACGGGGCAAAGACGGCGCAGATGAAGGCGATCATGATGCCGAGAATGCCGATCCAGGCGCTAAGGGGGATGTCTCTCAATCTCATCGCGGATGCCTCAGTCTCGGATTGGCGACGATCGCGATGATGTCGGCCAGCATGTTGAGGAAGATGTAGACGGCGGCGAAGATCAGGCCGCAGGCCTGGACCACCGGCATGTCGCGCACTGTCACCGCATCGACCATGTACTGGCCCATGCCGGGATAGACGAACACCACCTCGACCACGACGACACCGACGACGAGGTAGGCGAGGTTCAGCGCGACGACGTTGACGATCGGGGCGATGGCATTCGGCGCTGCATGCCTGACGATGGCGCGGAAGGCCGGCAGGCCCTTGAGTTCGGCGGTTTCCATGTAGGCCGACGACATGACCGAGAGGATTGCCGCACGCGTCATGCGCATCATGTGGGCCAGAACGACGAGGACGAGGGTGGCCGTCGGCAGGGCCATGGCTTGCAGTCTTTCCAGGAAACCCATGCCGTCATGAACGGTGGCGGGAAATGTCGCCAGGTTGAAGTTGATGGCGAAGAACAGGATCAGCAGGTAGCCGACGAAGAACTCCGGCAGGGAGATCGCCGCAAGCGAAATCACGTTGATGATGCGGTCCGGCATGCGGTTGCGGAAATGAACGGCGAGCATGCCGAGCATGACGGCGAGCGGCACCGAGACGGTGGCGGCGAAGGCGGCAAGAAACAGTGAATTGCCGAGACGCTTGCCGATCTGCTCGGTGACGGAGTTGTGGCTTGCCCACGAGGTGCCGAAGTCTCCCTGCAGGGCATTGCCGAGCCAGGCGAAGTAGCGGGTGACGATCGGCTGGTCGAGGCCGAGCTGCGAGCGGATGTTGGCGACCGCCTGGGGCGTGGCCGACTGGCCGAGATAGGTTGTGGCGAAATCGCCGGGCAGGGCTTCCACGCCACCGTAGATCAGCACGGATACGGCAAGGAGAAGGAGGATGCTGAGCGCCAGCCGCTGCACCACGAGGGTCAGCAGAGGAAATCGCTCCGATAGCTTGCGGGCCGGTGGTTCACCGGTATCGGTCGATGAGGTCATGGTCAGCCTGCCGATGTCCAGAAATGCGGGAAAGACCCGCGGAGCCATCTCCGCGGGTTGATTGACCGGAGCGGCCGCAAGAAGCGACCGTTCGCTTTCCTGGCATCAGCCTTCGAGCCAGACGCGGGTCGCGACGTAGCCGTTCGACATGTCGTTGCCGATGTCGTGGACGTAGCCCTTGACGTTCTTCGTCGCGGCATTCACGAAATCGTTGAACATCGGCAGGATCAGGCCGCCCTCGTCGCGGACCATCATCGCCATTTCGCGATACATGTCCTTGCGCTTCGTCTCGTCGAGTTCCGAGCGGGCCTGCAGGAGCAGCTTGTCGAAATCCGGACGGAGGAAGCGGGTGTCGTTCCAGTCGGCGGTCGAGAGATAGGCCGTCGAATACATCTGGTCCTGGGTCGGGCGACCACCCCAGTAGGACGTGGAGAAGGGCTGCACGTTCCAGACGTTCGACCAGTAGCCGTCGCCGGGTTCGCGCTTCACCTCGATCTCGATGCCGGCCTTCTTGGCGCTTTCCTGGTAGAGGACGGCCGCGTCGACGGCACCGGGGAAGGCGACATCCGAGGTGCGCAGCAGGACCGGACCGGAATGGCCGGACTTCTTGAAGTGGAAGGATGCCTTGTCCGGGTCGTAGGCGCGCTGTTCGATCCCTTCCGGGAAGAGGGCATAGGTGTTGTTGATCGGGAAGTCGTTGCCCACCTTGCCGTAGCCGCCGAGGATCTTCTCGACCATGGTCTCGCGATCCATGGCATACTTGAGTGCAAGCCGCAGGTCGTTGTTGTCGAACGGTGCGGTGTTGCAATGCATGATGAAGACGTAGTGGCCGCGGCCCGAGGTGTTGAGGATTTCCACCGTCGGTGCGCGCTTCAGCAGCGACACGGTCTTCGGGTCGACGCGGTTGATGAAGTGGACCTGGCCCGACGACAGAGCCGCGATGCGGGCGGTGGCGTCATTCATGCCGATGATCTCGATCGAATCGACATAGCCGCGGTCGGTGCGCCAGTCGTTCGGGTTCTTTTCGAGCGTCGCGCGGACGCCGGCTTCAAAGCTGGTCAGCTTGTAGGGGCCGGTGCCGATAGAGGCGAGCGGATCGTCATTGCCGCCGTTCGGCTGGATGACGAGGTGGTAGTCGGTCAGCAGCAGCGGCAGGTCGGCATTGCCCTCGGTCAGCACGAGCACGAGGTCGTCGCCGTCCTTCTTGATTTCCTTGATCGACTTCATGACGCCGAGAGCGCCGGACTCCGACTTCTCGTCGGTGTGGCGCTTCAGGGTGGCGATGACGTCGTCGACGGTGAGGGTCTTGCCGTCGTGGAACTGGACGCCCTTGCGGATCTTGAAGGTCCAGGTGGCCGCATCGGCGGACGGTGCCCAGCTCTCGGCGAGTGCCGGCACGGCCGCACCCGTCAGCGGGTCGCTTTCGACCAGCATGTCGCCCCAGCAACGGCCGACGCAGAACATGAACTGCGAGAGGAATTTTGCCGGGTCCTTGCTGTCCGTGGCCGAGCCACCTTCCAGACCGAGCTTCAGATGTCCGCCGCGCTTCGGCTCTTCGGCGGAGGCGCTGGCAGCGAAGAGGCTGCTGGCTGCCGTCAGTGTCAGGCCGGCCGCCATGGCCCGTCCCATGAACTCGCGGCGGTTCATTCCGCCGGACGTCGCACGACCTGCAAGGTACTTCGTGTAATCGTTCATTGCCTGTTCCTTCTCTGGTTGACGTGACACGCCCGGGTCTTTGTTATTGTTCCCGTGGCGC
Source organism: Rhizobium terricola (assembly GCF_012927355.1). Taxonomy (GTDB): domain Bacteria; phylum Pseudomonadota; class Alphaproteobacteria; order Rhizobiales; family Rhizobiaceae; genus Allorhizobium; species Allorhizobium terricola. The sequence goes on along the minus strand of NZ_JABBGK010000004.1, from coordinate 250,677 downwards.
TGGTGATCGTTTCGATGTCGTTCATCAGGCCGATCGCCTCAGCCTTGCTCCCTTGTCCTATTTTCCCTTCCACACCGGATCGCGCTTTTCGGCGAAGGCGCGCGCGCCTTCGAGCTGATCTTCGCTCGAATAGAGGATATCGACCGTGCGGTACTGCCGCTTGGTGATCTTGTTCATCGCGGTCGGAAAATCCTTGCCTTCTGCATCGCGGACGATCTCCTTGATCGCCGCGTAGACAAGCGGCGGGCCGCTTTCGAGCAGGCGCGCGAGTTCCCACGCGCGTTCCATCAGCCTGTCGGCCGGCAGGATCTCGTTGACGAAGCCCCAGCGATGCGCCTCTTCGACATCGAGCCAGCGGCCGGTGAGCAGCATGTCCATCGCGATATGGTAGGGGATGCGCTTCGGCAGCTTGATCGATGCGGCATCGGCCACCGTGCCGGAACGGATCTCCGGCAGGGCGAAGGTGGCGTGTTCCGCCGCAAGAATGAGGTCGGTCGAAAGGGCGATCTCAAGGCCGCCGCCGCAGCAGATGCCGTTGACGGCTGCGATGATCGGCTTGTTGAGGTCACGCAGTTCCTGCATGCCGCCGAAGCCACCGACGCCATAGTCGCCGTCGACCGCGTCGCCGGCCGCCGCCGCCTTCAGGTCCCAGCCCGGGCAGAAGAACTTTTCGCCGGCGCCGGTGATGATGGCTACGCGCAGGCTTTCGTCATCGCGGAAATCCCGGAATATCTCGCCCATGATCCGGCTTGTTACCAGATCGATCGCATTGGCCTTGGGGCGGTCGATCGTGACCTCGAGAATGCCGTTTTCGCGGCGGGTGCGGATCGGGTCAGTCACGCGTCAACTCCTTGTCCTGATGAGGGCGTCTACGGCGATGACACCGGAACCTTCCGGAAACACCATCACCGGATTAAGGTCGAGTTCTTCCACCTTGGACGCATTGGCTGCGACATATTGTGATACGGCTGCGACCATGTCGATCAGGGCTTCGACATCGCCGGGCGGTGCACCGCGGTAGCCGGCCATCAGTTTCGAAACCTTCAGGCTGGCGATTGCCGACCGGATTTCGTCGGTGGTCACCGGCAACGGCAGGACCGCGCCGTCATCGAGCAATTCCACGAGAATTCCGCCGGCGCCGATCGTCAGGACGAGGCCAGCGACCGGATCGCGCATGACGCCGACGATCACCTCGGCGACGGGCTTCGTCATCACCATCTTCTCGACGAGAAAACGGGAGGAGATCGGGGCCATGGCGGTCGCCGCGGCACTGACGTCGGTGGCGTTCTGCAGGTTGAGGCGGACGGCGCCTGCCTCCGTCTTGTGAGCAATGCCGAGGCCCTTGAGAACGACGGGATAGCCGAGCCGGTCGGCGGCCTTCACCGCTTCTGCGGGATCCGCCGCCACGACACCTTCGGGGACCGTGACGCCAAAGCGGGCCAGTTCCGGCTTGGCGCGATCCTCGAACAGGGTGACAAGGTCGGTGCCGGCGATGGTTGCATCGAGGCGCCGGGCGGGTGCCGGCCGGGACCAGGTTTCGTGGATGCCGTTGGCGATTTCCACCGCGGCCAGCGCCTCATCGATGCCGCAGAAGGGCACGACGCCGGCGTTGACGAGGGCAATCGCAATCTCCTCCGGCATGTTCTCACCCATCGACGCGACCACGCCGGCATTGGCGCCGGTCGCGTTGCGCGCATCGATGATGGCATGGACCGTGGTCATCCAGTCTGCCGGGTCGCAACGATCGGTTCTCGGAAAGTCGAGGACCACGAGATTGAGGGCGTAGTCGCCCTTCATCATCGTCGCGAAGGCCGTCGTCTGTTTCTCTCGATTTCCCCAGACAAAGGTGTGGTAGTCGAGAGGGTTGGAGAGGGTCACCATCTGGCCGAGCACCTCGCGCAGAACCGGCAGCTGCTCGGGCTTCAGGTCGCGGAATTTCACGTTGCGACCGACGCCGGCATCGGCGACCAGCGAGGCCTCGCCGCCCGAACAGCTCATCGAGGAGACCGTATTGGAGGCAAGCGGCCCGCAGACATGCAGGAGCTTCAGCGTTTCGAGCAGTTCCGGCAGGGTATCGACACGCCCGATGCCCAGGCGCTTCAAGACTGCCGACGAGACCTTGTCATTGCCGGCCAGTGAGGCCGTGTGCGACACGGTCGCGCGCTGGGCGGCTTCGGATTTTCCGACCTTGAGGCCGATGACCGGCTTTCCGAGTTCCCGCGCGCGGGATGCCAGGTGCTCCAGCATGTCGAGATCGTCGAAGCCCTCGATATGCAGGCCGACCGCGGTGACGCGCGGATCCTCGAGTGCCGCGACCGCAAGGGCGGAGAGGCCCGTCTGCGCCTGGTTGCCGGCGGTCATCAGATAGGCCAGCGGCAAGCCGCGCGCCTGCATCGAGATGTTGCAGGCGATGTTGGAGGATTGCGTCAGGATGGCGACGCCCCTGTCGGTGCGGATCATGCCGTGCTGGTCCGGCCAGAGCAGCGCACCGTCGAGCATGTTGATGAAGCCGTAGCAATTGGGGCCGAGCACGGCCATGTCGCCGGCCGCCTCGACCAGTTTCGCCTGCAGCTCATGGCCGTCAGGCAATTCCTCGACGGCTTCGGAGAAGCCCGAGGCATAGCAGACCGCGCCGCCGGCGCCACGCTTAGACAGGTCGCGCATGATGTCGATCGTGGCCAACCGGTTGACGCCGACGAAAGCGGCGTCGGGCGCCGCCGGAAGGTCGGCGACCGAACGATAGCAGCGATAACCGTGTACTTCGTCTCTGGTCGGATGAACGGGCCAGATCTCTCCCCGGTAGCCCATCTTGCGGCACTGTTCGACGACGCGCCCGGCTTCCTTGCCGCCGAAGACGGCGATCGAACCTGGACGGATCAGTCGGGAAAGCGCGTTCGGGGAGAGTGTTTTCATCCAAGCCACCTGCTGCTGAGGAATACGCCAGGCTCGAGAGCCTTGAAGAGCGAGGCGGCTCCGGGGTCCGGAGCCGTCTTCGGTGTCGTGTGTGGACCGTCGCCGGAAATGTTGAGGAAGCTCGTGTCGGTGCCGCCGCCGCTCGCCAGCTGGGCGATCTTCTTGAGCAAGCTCAGGCCGGGGGCGGTGCCGCGCATGGTGTCAGGCTCCAAATGGCCGCAACAGGTCGCGGCTGATGATGTGACGCTGGATCTCGCTGGTGCCGTCCCAGATCCGCTCGACGCGGGCGTCGCGCCAGAAGCGGGCGAGCGGCAGATCGTCCATCAGCCCCATACCGCCATAGATCTGGATCGCCTGATCGGTGACGCGGGCCAGCATCTCGGAGGCGTAGAGCTTGGCCGAAGCGATCTCGCGGTTTGCCGGGAGCTTCTGGTCGAGCCGCCAAGCGCCGGCCAGCGTCAGGTAGTCGGCCGCGTCGATTTCCGTGATCATGTCGGCGAGCTTGAAGGAGACGCCCTGGTTGGCGCCGATCGGCTTGCCGAACTGGTGGCGTTCGGCTGCGTAGGGAACGCAGTAGTCGAAGACGCGGCGGGCGCGTCCGACACAGTTGGCGGCAACCGTCAGGCGGGTGCCGTAGAGCCAGTCGTTGGCGAGGTCGAAGCCCTTGTGCACCTCGCCGAGGATCTGGGCCGAGGGGAGGCGACAGTCGTCGAAGTTCAGGATGCAGTTCTGGTAGCCGCGATGGGAAACCGAATTGTAGCCTTCGCGGATCTCGAAGCCCGGCGTGCCGCGGTCGACGAGGAAGCAGGTGATCAGCTTCTTCGGCCCACGGGGCGTCTGCTCTTCGCCGGTGGCGATGAAGACGATGACGAAGTCGGCGATGTTGGCATGGCTGATGAAGTGCTTGGTGCCGTTGACCACCCAGTCGTCGCCATCCTTCTTTGCGAAGCACTTCATGCCGCGCACGTCTGAGCCTGCGCCGGGCTCCGTCATGGCGAGCGCATCAAACTTCTCGCCCTTGGTGGCCGGGATCAGGTAACGCTCACGCTGGTCGTCGTTGCAGCCCATCAGGATGCCCGAAGGGCGGCCGAAGAAGACCGTGAGGGCCATGGAGGCGCGGCCGAGCTCGCGCTCGACCAGGGTGAAGGTCAGATGGTCAAGGCCGGCGCCGCCGACGTCTTCCGGCATGTTGCAGCCGAAGAAGCCGAGTTCCTTGACCTTGCGGGCAATTTCCTGACCCATTTCCGGGGGCACGAAACCCTGCTTCTCGACCTGGTCCTCGAGCGGATAGAGCTCCGTTTCCACGAAGCTGCGCACCGTGTTGACGATCATGTCCTGTTCTTCGGTCAGTCCGAAATGCATAGCGCTACGTCCTTATTTCTTCTGTCCGACCACGCGCCCGGCATTGGCCGGCAGCGGCAGACCGGCATGGGCGTCGATCAAAGGCTGCAGCCTGTCCTTGACCGCCGGCAGTGGCGGTACGACCTTGCCTTCCTTCGAGGCGACGTGAAGCATCAGGTGCTCGCAGCTCGCCAAGACTGCGTCATCGGCGACGCGGTGCAGCCACATGAAGGTGTGGAGCTTCTTGCCGTCGCAGGGGAGGATCTGCGCCTTCACGTAGAGCGCGTCGCCGAGCTTGGCCTCGTCGATCCACTGGTTGTGGGCCTCGACGGTGTAGTAGCTGTGGCCGGCGGCGACATAGTCCATGTCCACGCCGATCAGGCGCAGCAGCGCGTCGGCGCTGTCGGCGAAGCACTGGTTGTAGCGAAACTCGGTCATGTGGCCGTTGTAGTCGACCCAGGACGGATTGACCTTCGTGTCAAGCAAGCGGATTGGCTCGGCGCCGATCGCGGCTTCCGGCTTCGGTGCGTTCTCCCACAGATGCGCCTCGAACTCGGCCAGCAGCTTGCCCGAGCCCCAGCCCTTGCCGCCGTTGGCGCCCTTAAGGGCGTGCATGATGCCGACGAGGTTCTCGTCGCGGATGCGTTCCAGTTCGCGGATGCCGTATGCGCCTGACTGGGCGTCGGACTGGTTGGCGATCTTGTCGGTCAGTGCGTCATCGAGGTCGACGACGTCGGTCAGCTTGGTCCAGGGCCAGGAGAGGCAGGGACCGAACTGGGCGATGAAGTGGCGCATGCCCGCCTCGCCGCCGGCGATACGATAGGTCTCGAACATGCCCATCTGTGCCCAGCGCATACCGAAGGAATAGCGGATCACGTCATCGAGCGTCTCGGTGTCGCAGATATCGTCCTTGATCAGCCAAAGACCTTCGCGCCAGACGGCTTCGAGCAGGCGGTCGCCGACAAAGGCCTCGATTTCCTTCTTGAGGATGACGCCCTTCATGCCGATGGTGGCGAGCTTCGCCTTGGCATCCTCAAGGACTGCGGGCGAGGTCTTTTCTCCGCCGACCAGTTCGGCGAGCGGCAGGAGGTAAACAGGATTGTAGGGGTGGGCGACGAACATCCGCTCGGGGTGCTTCATGTCGCGCTGCAGCTCGGTAGGCAGGATGCCCGACGTCGATGAACCGATGAGAGCCTCGGGATCGGAAGCCGCATCGATCTGGGTGATGACGCCGCGCTTGAGGTCGATGCGCTCGGGAACGCTTTCCTGGATCCAGTCCGCGCCCTTTACCGCTTCCTCGATGCTCTTGATGAAGGTGAGCTTACCGCGCGGCGGCAGCGGCGCCATGGTCAGCATGGCATAGGCCCGCTCCGCATTGGCGATGACCTCGCCGACGATGCGCTCGGCTTCCGGGTGCGGGTCGAACATGTTGACGTCTATGCCGGAGAGCAGGAAGCGGGCCGCCCATGCTCCGCCGATAACCCCACCACCGATACAGGCTGCCTTGTTGATTTTGCTCATTTTTTCATTCCGCCTCAAAAGATCCCGTCGCCGGTCTTCCCATCCCGGACGGGCGGGAAGACCGTGCTCATTGCGAATGCGTCAGCGCTTAACCAGCTTGAGTTTCTCGCGCACCTCGGCCGGCCCGATGATCCGGGCGCCCATGCCCTCGACGACCCCGACGGCTTTTTCGACCAGTTGGGCATTGGTGGCAAGCTGGCCCTTGCCGATGTAGAGGTTGTCCTCGAGGCCGACGCGGACATTGCCGCCGGCGAGCACGGCGGCCGCGGGATAGGCGAGCGCATTGCGGCCGATCGAGAAGGCGGAAAAGGTCCAATTCGACGGCACGTTATTGACCATGGCCATGAAGGTGTTGAGGTCGTCGGGCGCGCCCCACGGAATGCCCATGCAGAGCTGGATCAGCACCGGATCCTCGATCAGGCCTTCCTCGACGAGCTGCTTGGCGAACCAGAGATGGCCGGTGTCGAAGGCCTCGATCTCGGGGCGTACGCCGAGATCGGTCATCATCTTGGCCATGGTGCGCAGCATGGACGGGGTATTGGTCATCACGTAGTCGCCGAGCGAAAAGTTCATCGTGCCGCAGTCGAGCGTGCAGATTTCCGGCAGGCATTCGGCGACGTGGGAGACGCGTTCGGTCGCGCCGGCCATGTCGGTGCCGTTCGGATTGACCGGGAAGGGGGCCTCGACATTGCCGAACACAAGGTCGCCGCCCATGCCGGCGGTGAGGTTCAGCACCACGTCGACATCGGCCGATCGGATGCGGTCGGTCACTTCCTTGTAGAGTGCGTTGCGGCGGCTTGCAGCGCCGGTTTCCGGATCGCGCACGTGGCAGTGGACGATGGCCGCGCCGGCCTTGGCCGCATCGATGGCCGACTCGGCGATCTGCTTCGGAGTGATGGGCACATGTTGCGACTTGGAGGTCGTGTCGCCCGCCCCGGTGACGGCGCAGGTGATGAAAACATCGCGGTTCATGGCTAAAGGCACGATCGGTTCTCCCTCGTTTGTTAGCGCTATTACGGGGCAGAATTTCTGGCAATGCTTTGCATTATCGGATATCTTTTGTACATTATCAGAAATTGATGGAGATCAATGCGCATGAGCGACCAAAGCCCGGCATCGACCCTGCTCGATCTGCTGGTCGTGCCGGAGACCAATCTCATCCTGGTCGCCTCCGTCATCGAGCCGCTGCGCGTCGCCAACCGGGTGAGTGGGCTGGAGCTCTATCGCTGGCGCATCTTCAGCCCCGACGGCCAGCCGATCGAAACCAAGAGCCAGATCCCGATCCCGGTCGAAGGGGCGTTCCGGCCGGACGCTGACAGTGCTCCGCTCTTCGTGCTGTCGAGCCACAACTGGCGGCGCTATGCGACCTCCGGGCTGAAGATGCAGATTGCGAGAGCCGCCCGTCACCGGACCATGATGGCGGGCATCGAATCGGGTTCATGGCTGCTTGCCGACACCGCACTCCTCGACAATTTCAGCGCCACCACCCATTGGGAGGACTACGAGGAGTTTGCCGCCGCCTATCCGCAGATCCGCGCGGTCCGGGAACGCTTCGTGATCGACGGGAAGCGGATCACGACGGGCGGCTCGCTGCCGACGCTCGACCTGATGCTCGAACTGATCCGCCGCCGGCATGGATATTCGCTCGCGCTCGAGGTTTCGCGCCAGTTCATCTATGAGCAGGGCGGTGTCAGCGGCGAGGCGACCGCGATGCCCTCGACCGGCAGCATCCGTCTTGCCGATCCCCGCGTCAGCCAGGCGATGCGGGTGATGGAGGAGTATATCGAGCAGCCTCTGCCGCTCGTGCGGCTCGCAAGGCGCGTCGGGGTCAGCGAGCGCCGACTGCAGTCGCTGTTCACGGCCGCGATCGGCGTTCCGCCGCATGTGCATTATCTGGCACTCAGGCTCAATGCGGCGCGCCGCAAGGTGATCGAGACGCGGCTGGCTTTTGCCGATGTCGCGGCGGCCACCGGTTTCAACTCCGCCTCGGCCTTTGCCCGAAGCTACCGTGCGCATTTTCGCGAGAGCCCATCGGAAACCCGTCGCCGCCTGAAGTTTTCAGGTGCGGGGACGGGTTCCGGCTGATGCCCGAAAGGGGCGGAACTGTCCGGCTCAGCCTTCGTGCTTGACCATCGAGCCGCCACCGGTCGCCTGGTCGGTCGGGAAGACTTCGACGCGCGCGACGTCGACGAAGGTCGGCAGTTCGATCACGTTGGCGATGATCGTGGCGATATGTGACGGCTGGATCGGGCGATAGCCGTCATAGAGCAGGGCCTTCGCCTGGTTGTCGGCGATCGCGGTGCGGTAGAGCTCCGTCTGAACCCGGCCCGGGACGATCTCGCTGACGCGAACCGAGGTTCCGAGCAGGTCGCAACGGAGATCATCGCAGAAGAGGCTGAGGCCGGCCTTGGACGGACCGTAAGCCGCCATCGACGGATAGGGTGCCTGCCCGCCGCTCGAACCGATGTAGATAAGATGGCCGCGCCGGCGGCTCACCATGCCGGGCAGGAAGGCGCGGGTCAGGTGCATCGGCGCCTTCAGGTTGATGTCGATCATCGCGTCGATCTCGGCCGGATCGATCTCGTGGAAGGTCGCCCGGGTTGAGAGGATCCCGGCATTGTTGACGAGAATGTCGACCTCGACGCCGGCGAGAGCCGCGACGATCGCCGCCGTGTCACGGACATCGGCACGGACGGGAACCGCGCCGCAGTCGGCGGCGAGGCTCTCAAGCGTGGCTTCGTTGCGGCCGATGGCGTAGACTTCCAGCCCGAGTTCGCGAAGCTTCACCACGGTCGCCTGGCCGATGCCGGAGGTCGCGCCGGTGACGACGGCGGTGCGATAGGCGCGCACCTCAGACATAGATGTAGCCCCCGCTGATCACGACGTTTTCGCCGGTCGCATAGGTGTTGCGGCTCGACGCCATCATGACGATCCACTCGGCCATCTCGGTCGGCTCGGCGGCCCGGCCAAGCGCGCTTGCCTTGGCCAGTTCCGGCAGGAAGCCAAGTTCCTTGGCGCGGTCGGTCGCAAAGCCTGCCGGCGCCACTGAATTGACCAGGATCTGGTCCTTTGCGCATTCCTGGGCGAAGGACTTGGTCAGGCTGACGACGGCCGCCTTGGTGGCGGCATAATGGGCGTTCTGCGGATGGGCCTTGAACGCGTCGACCGAGGTGACGTTGACGATGCGGCCGCTGACATGGGGCAGATCCACGAACTGGCGCATGTGCAGAACGGCGGCCACCATCATGTGATAGGTGCCCTTGATGTTGATCGCGTTTTCCAGATCCCAGTCGGCATCGGTGATCTCGAGGATCGGCTTGCGCGGATAGATCGCCGCGCTGTTCACCAGTGAATGCACGCGACCGAGCTGCTCGACGATCGATTCAAAACCGCGATGGGCGCTTTCGCCGACGGCAATGTCGGCGGTGGCTGTCGCCACTTCGGCGCCGAGATCGCGAAGTGCGGCCGCGGAGGTGGCGAGAAGCGCCTCGTTGCGGTCGATGAGACCGATCTTTGCCGCGCCATGAGCGACCATGAGCTTTGCGGTCGCAAGCCCCAGTCCCGATGCGCCGCCGACGATGACCGAAGTCTGGTCTTTCACTTTAATTCTCCGTGCCGATTGCGTTGTTTGAATGGTATGTTATCACTTATGTGCCAACTTTCAAGCAGCTCGCGATCTCTTTTCGGACCCGTCGATGATACCCCGGCTCGCCCATCCATCCCACGAAATTCTCCCGCGGTCCGACTTCGTCGAGTGCCTGGCAGAGCAGGGATTTCGCGGTGACATCGAGCTCGATCAGGCGGCAAGGACGGTTTTCTCCACCGACAACTCCATCTACCAGGTGAAGCCGGTCGGCATTCTCTTTCCCCGCGACGGCAACGATCTCAGGACGATTGCGCGGGTTGCCTCGCGCGCCGAGTTCGCTCGCGTGGTGCTGACCATGCGGGGCGGCGGCACCGGTACCAATGGCCAGTCGCTGACCGACGGTTTCGTCGTCGACTGTTCGCGCCACATGACCCGGATCCTCGAGATCGACCCCGTCCGCCGGATGGCCCGTGTCGAGGCCGGCGTCGTGAAGGACCAGCTGAACCGGGCGCTCGCACCGCACGGGTTGTTCTTTGCGCCGGAACTGTCGACCTCCAACCGGGCGACGATCGGCGGCATGGTCAGCACGGATGCGTGCGGCCAGGGATCCTGCATCTACGGCAAGACCAGCAATCATGTGCTTGGGCTACGGGTCGTGCTGGCGGACGGCTGCGAATGGTGGTCGCGGCGGCTCGATCCGCAGGCGCTCGAAGCGGCAATGGCCGGAACCGGCCGTGTCGGCGAGATCTGCCGGACACTCGACCGCATCGAGCGGGACAATCGCGCGTCGATCGAGAAGATTTTTCCGAAGCTCAACCGCTATCTCACCGGCTATGACCTGGCACATCTGCGGACGGAGGGCGGTGGGCTCGACGTCAATGCCGTGCTCTGCGGCTCGGAGGGTACGCTGGCGATGATCGCCGAGGCCGAGCTCAACCTGTTGCCGATTCCGACCTGCGCGGCGCTGATCAACATCCGCTACTCGAATTTCAATGCCGCGCTCGAAGATGCCCGCAACCTGGTGGCGCTGCAGGTGGCTTCGGTGGAGACGGTCGACGAGACGGTGCTCGGCCTCGCCAGGGGCGACTATGTCTGGCCGGAGATCGCCGCCTATTTCCCGGCGGACGGGCAGGGTTTCTCCAACGGCATCAACATCGTCGAGGTGCTCGGCGAAGATGCGGACGAGATCGAGCAAAAGATTGCCGCCGTGCTCGCAGGGCTCGAGGCGTTGCCGCTTGCCGGTCGTGGCGGGCACACGGTCGCCCGGACGCCTGAGGCGGTCGAGGCGATCTGGACCATGCGCAAGCGTGCCGTCGGCCTGCTTGGCAATGTCGAGGGACCGACGCGGCCGGTCGCCTTCGTCGAAGACACGGCGGTGCCGCCGGAAAACCTCGCGGCCTATATCCGCGAGTTCCGCGCGCTTCTCGACGCAGAAGGGCTTTCCTATGGCATGTTCGGCCATGTGGACGCGGGCGTGCTGCATGTGCGGCCGGCGCTCGACCTGACCCGGCCCGAACACGAACGCCTGGTCCGCCGCGTAAGCGACGCCGTCGTGGCGCTGACGCGCAAACATGGCGGCGTGCTCTGGGGAGAGCATGGCAAGGGCATGCGGTCGGAATACGTGCCCGAGGTGTTCGGACCGCTCTATCCGTGCCTGCAGGAGATCAAGCGGGCTTTCGATCCCCGCAACCAGCTCAATCCGGGCAAGATCGCATTGCCGGAAGAGGGAGAGTTGAAGCGGATCGATACGGTTCCGCTGCGTGGTGCCCTCGATCGCGCGATCGGCGCGGAGATCCGGGCCGCCTTCGACAATGCCGCCTATTGCAACGGCAACGGAGCCTGCTTCGATTTCAGCGAGACATCGCTGATGTGCCCGTCCTACAAGGGGAGCCGGGATCGCCGCCATTCGCCGAAGGGCAGGGCGTCGCTGCTGCGCGAATGGCTGAGGCTGCTTGCCCTTGCCGGCATCGATCCGCGGGCGGAAACGGAGCAGATACGCTGGACGCGCGGCCTGTCGGCATTTCTTGCGCGGGCATGGAACTCGCTGAGCCCAGCGAACCGTGACGATTTTTCCCACGAGGTGCGCAGGGCGATGGACACCTGCCTGTCGTGCAAGGCCTGTGCGGGCCAATGTCCGGTCAAGGTCGATGTGCCGGCCTTCCGGGCGAAATTCCTCGAGCTCTACCATGGTCGCTATCTGCGCCCGGTGAAGGATCCGCTGGTCGCGTCGATCGAAAAACTGTTGCCCTGGCTCGGTTCCGTGTGGCCCGCCTACAACGCCTTCGTCGGGAGCGGCGTCGGGCGTCGCCTCATGGGCTGGGCCGGCCTCACTGCGATGCCGACGCTCGGGCGCCTGTCCCTGAAGCGAGAGCTTCGGCGGCGCGGCGTGGCCTTCGCGACGCCGGAGCTTGTCTCGAACCTTTCCGCGAGCGAGAGAAACCGCGCCGTGGTCTTCGTGCAGGATGCATTCACCAGCCATTTCGACGGCGAGGTGGTGCTCGATGCGGTCGATCTCGCCCGTAAGCTGGGCTTCATCGTTTTCGTGTCTGAGCTGCGACCCAACGGCAAGGCGCTGCATGTTCACGGCTATCTGCGGCGGTTCGAGGAACAGGCGGCGCGCAACGCGGCCTATCTGGCGGCGATCGGTCAGCCGGGGGTTACGCTGGTCGGTCTGGATCCATCGATGACGCTCACCTATCGCGGTGAGTACACGCGGCTTCCGGGCGTTGCGACACTGCCGCCCGTGCTGCTTCCGCAGGAATGGCTCTCCTTCCATGCTGCAACCCTGCGGCCGCGCATTGCCGATGTCGGCGAGCGGCGCTTCCGGCTCTTTCTCCACTGCACGGAACGCAGCCAGGTTCCGGCCGCGGCGCGCCAGTGGATCGCCCTGTTCCGGGGATGGGGCGTTGAGGTCGTCGAGGCGCAGGTCGGCTGCTGCGGCATGGCGGGGACGTTCGGGCACGAGGTTCGCAACAGGGCGCTTTCGGAGGAGATCTATACGCTCAGCTGGAAGCCCGCCCTCGAGGGCGCCGCGGGAGGCGACGACGTCATGGCGACGGGTTATTCCTGCCGATCCCAGGTCAAGCTGATGGAGGGACGGGCTCCGCGGCATCCGCTGCAGGTTCTCAACGCACTGATACCGGACGGTGCCGGTTCCCTGTCGCTTGTGGCATGATATGTGATATGTGATGGCGGGTGCCATCCGGGAGAGAAGGGGAGACCGACAGTGTCCGTGATTACGCAGCGCGGCAACCTTGCCGAGATCGTGGTGGCGCAGCTGACCTCCCGCATCGATTCCGGTCTCTATCCACCGGGCGAGAAGATACCGTCAAGCGCGCAGCTTTGCGAGGAATTCGGCGTGAGCCGGACGGTGATCCGCGAAGCCTTGACCTCGCTCAAGGTTGCTGGACGGGTCATCACCCGCCAGGGGGCGGGCGTCTATGTCACCGACAAGGATGCAAAGACGCTCAATTTCGAGATCAGCCGGATCGAGGACATCCGCTCAGCCATGCAGATCCTCGAGCTGCGACTGGGCGTCGAGATGCAATCCGTTGCGCTTGCCGCTACCCGCCGCACGCCCGAGGCGCTGGCCGAGATCGCCCGCGCCTATGATCACCTGGACAACCTCGACAGCGACGACGCCGAAGTCGAAGCCCAGGCGGATTTCGAGTTTCACCTGGCGATCGCCAAGGCGACGCGCAACCCGCATTTCCCCCGCTTTCTCGAAGCGGTGATGGGCGAGATCAGCTTCGATCTGGTTCTGAAGCACCGCCAGTCGGCGCGCACCCACCAGAGCTATCTGAAGAAGATCAACAAGGAGCATGCGGCAATCCTTGCGGCGATCACCCAGGGCGATGCGAAGGCTGCCAAGAGCGCCCTTGCCGCCCATCTCGAGGAAAGCCTCAACCGCTACCGCGCCATGCTCGACGAGCCGGCGAGCGCGGAAGTCGCGGAATAGTCTGCGCGACCCGCACGACCGCTGCATTTTCCGCCGCCCGGCTGTCCGGGCGGCGTTTCGTCTTTTGGCCTACTTGCCGGCGGCAATCGCCTGGTCGCGGATCTGCGAGAGGCTCATTTTCACCGTCAGTGCCTCGGGGTCGATCCTCACTTCGATCAACGACGGCTTGCCGGAGGCTTCACACCGCTTGAAGGCTTCGGCGAAGTCTGCCGTCTTCTCGACGGTCTCGCCGTGCAGGCCGTAGGAGCGGGCGAGGGCGGCAAAATCCGGATTGGTCAGCTGCGTTCCGGAGACGCGTCCGGGATAGCTGCGCTCCTGATGCATGCGGATCGTGCCGTACATGCCGTTGTTGATCACGAGGAAGATGACGTCGGCGTCATACTGGACGGCGGTCGCGAGTTCCTGGCCGTTCATCAGGAAGCAGCCGTCGCCTGCGAAGGCGACGACGGTGCGGTTACGGTCGGCGAGCTTGGCGGCGATCGCCGCCGGGACGCCGTAGCCCATTGAGCCGTTGGTCGGTCCAAGCTGCGTGCGGAAGCTGCGATACTGGTAGAAGCGGTGCGCCCAGGCGGAGTAGTTGCCGGCGCCGGTGGTGAGGATCGCATCCTCGGCCAGATGGTCGCGAAGCCAGGCCATGACGTCGCCCATCTGTACGTCGCCGGGGGTCTGGGGATGTTTCAGATTTTCCAGGTAGTCGGCATGGGCCGCGGCGGTCCAATCCTTCCAAGCGGGCGCTGCGTCGGGCGTCAGGCGGCTCGCCAGCGACAGGAAGGCGCCGACGCCGGCGTTGATCGGCAGGGTCGCATGATAAACGCGGCCGAGTTCGTCCGAACCCGGATGCACATGGACCAGCGCCTGCTTCGGCACGGGAATGTCGATCAGCGTATAGGCGCCGGTGGTCATCTCGCCGAGCCGTGCGCCGATCGAGATCAGCACGTCGCAGTCCTTCATGCGCTGGATCAGCTTCGGCCCCGCCGCGAGGCCGAGATCGCCGGCGTAGTTCGGATGCGTGTTGTCGAAGAGGTCCTGGCAGCGGAAGGAAGCGGCGACCGGAAGCGCGAAGACTTCGGAAAAGGCGCGGAGATCGGCGACGGCCCGTGACGTCCATCCGCCACCGCCGGCAACCACCATCGGCCGCTTGGCCGTCTTCAGCAGTACCAGCAATTCGTCCAGCTGCCCGGGGCCGGGATAGGCCTCGACCCGCTTGTAGGCGGGGGTGTCGGCGACATCCACCAGATCGGTCAGCATGTCCTCGGGCAGGGCGACGACGACCGGGCCAGGGCGACCGTTGACCGCGCGATGGAATGCCTGGCTGACGAGTTCCGGGATGCGGGCGGCGTCGTCGATCTCGACGACCCACTTGGCCATCTGGCCGAAGACGCGGCGGTAATCCAGTTCCTGAAAGGCTTCGCGTTCCACCTGGTCGCGGGCGACCTGGCCGATGAACAGCAGCATCGGGGTGGAATCCTGGAAGGCGGTGTGCACGCCGACGGCGGCGTTGGTGGCGCCCGGGCCGCGCGTCACGAAGCAGATGCCGGGCCTGCCGGTCAGCTTGCCGTGCGCCTCGGCCATGTAGGCCGCCCCGCCTTCCTGGCGGCAGACGACCAGGTCGATCGCGTCGGCTGCGTCGTGCAGCGCGTCTAGCGCGGCGAGGTAGCTTTCACCCGGCACGCAGAAGACGCGATCCACGCCGTGAATCTTGAGTGCATCAATGAGCACCTGCCCGCCGGTGCGGGTGGTCCTGGTCGCTTCCATGGGGATCCCCAGATTTGAGTGTCAGATGACGGCGTCTTCGAGGAACGGCTCGTTCGCCACGACCCGCTGGTACCCGAAGGGTGAGAGGTCGAGTGTCCTGAAGGTCCCGTAGGTGATGAGTTCGCTGAGGCCGCGGCCCATGGCCGGCGACTGCTGCAGGCCATGGCCGCTGAAGCCGTTGGCGAACAGGAAGTTCTTCACCTCCGTATGCGGTCCGAGGATGACGTTATGGTCCAGCGTGCAGTAGTCGTAGTGACCGGCCCAGGAATTGACCACCTTGATCGCCTCGAAGGCCGGAACGCGCTCGGCGAGGATCGGCCAGATCTCTTCCTCGAATTCCGCATGCATGACGTCGAAGTCTTCCGGATCCACTTCGGGATCATGTCTCGGATAGGTCCCCATCAGGTAGAACTGGCCTTCCGGCCTGAAGAAGACACCGGTCGGATCGATGGTGAGGCCGACGACGCCAGGAAGCGGCGTCTTGCAGCTGACGACGAAGAGGGAACGGCGGCGCGGCTCGACCGGGATGTCGAGGCCGGCGAGCCGCGCCATCTTCTTGCCGCGGGTGCCCGACGTATTGACCAACGTGCCGCAGGCGATCGTCTGGCCGCCCTTCGTCGTCACGGAGACGATCCGGTCGCCCTCGCGGGTGATCTCGACCACCTCGTCCTCGATATATTCGACGCCGAGCGAACGGGCCTTCTTGCGAAAGCCGTTCATCAGCCCCGAACTGTCGAACCAGCCTTCGCCGCGCTCGCCGTAGCTGCCGAGGGTCAGGCCATCGAGGTTGAGCCAGGGGAAGCGCTGGCCGAGCGCTTCCGGCTCGAGCAGCGTGATCTCGGCGCCGCAGGCGACCTGCGTTTCATGGTTTCGCTCCAGAACGGCCCGGCCGCGAGCGTCGCCGGCGAGGAACAGATAGCCGTTCTCGTGGAAGCCGAGTTCCGGGGCGTCTCCGTCTACCGCCACATGCTTCGTGAACTCGCGGATGAATTCGGTGCCGAATTGCGAGATCTGCACATTGATGGCATTGGAAAACTGATGCCGGATCGAGCTCGACGACAGCGCCGTTGCCGAGCGTGCATAGGTCCAGTCCTTCTCGATGACCAGGATCGAGCCTTTGAAATCGGGATTGGACGCCAGGAAAAATGCGGCCGAGCTGCCGACGACGGCACCGCCGACGATCACCACATCATAGGAAGACTTTGAGGCCTGCATTTCTTGCCTCACTTCTTCTCGTCTTCGAAATGTCCGGCAGCGCAGAAGCTGCCGCCCTGGAAACGCACGGCCGGATCGTTCGGGTCGCCCTGCGTCGTCGAGGCGAAGACCTTTTCGCGGTAGTCGTCGGCGCTGTCCTGCGGCTTGTAGCCGAGCACGGCGGCCGTCCGGTTGTCCCAGAAGGCCTCGCTGTTGTTGGACATGCCGTAGGCGATCATGAAGCCGACGCGGGGCGCGGACAGGCACTTCTCGACCAGTTGGCGGCAATCGGCATAGGAGAGCCAGGTGATCAGATGGCGCCGATCGGTCGGCTCGGGAAAGCTCGAGCCGATGCGGATGCACACCGTCTCGATGCCGAACTTGTCGAAGTAGTAGCGGGCGAGGTTTTCGACGAAGGTCTTCGACACGCCGTACAGGCTGTCCGGGCGGGTCGGCACGGTGCCGTCGATCGTCTCGGTGCGCTCGTAATAGCCGATGGCATGCACGGAGCTTGCATAGACAATGCGCTTCACGCCGTGTTGGCGGGCGGCTTCATAGATGTTGTAGCCGCCGACGATGTTGGAGTTGAGGATCGTCTCCCACGGTCCCTCCAGCGGCTGGCCGCCCATGTGGACGATCGCATCGCAACCCTTGACGGCTTTCGAGACAGCCTCGAAATCGGACAGGTCGAGGGGGAAATCCTCTTCGTGGGCCTCGAGGTTTTCGCAAGGCCGGCGGTCGGAAAGGCGAACGGTCTTGCCGAGCTTCGTTCCGGATTGGCGCAGTTGCGTTCCGAGGGCGCCGGCCGCGCCGGTCAGAAGCGTGCATTGAAAGTCAGTCACGGGAGCAATCCTTGAAACCGGTTATCTGAGCTTGGAGAGGGCCTGGCCGACCCGCTCGACCGCAATGGAGAGATTTTCGCGCGAGGTCGCGAAGGAAAGGCGGATATAGGGCTCGACACCGAAGGCGGCACCCGGGACGGTTGCCACCTTGCCCTCGGTGAGCAGGTAGCTCGCCAGCTGCGTGTCCGTCTCGATCCGTGTTCCGTCGGGAGCCATCTTGCCGATATAGGCCTCGCATTTCGGGAACAGGTAGAAGGCACCTTCCGGCGCGCGCACGTCAAGGCCCGGGATCGCGGCAAAGCCGCTCGCGACGAGGGCGCCGCGGGCCTTGTACTCGGCAACCGCGGTCGTCACGAAATCCTGGGGGCCGTTGAGCGCGGCGGCGGCTGCGATCTGCGAGATCGAGGAAGGGCAGGTCGTGCTCTGCGACTGCATCTTGTTGAGCACCTTCGTCAGGCTCTTCGGACCGGCCGCATAGCCGAGCCGCCAGCCGGTCATCGCATAGGCCTTGGAGACGCCGTTGATGATCAGGGTCCGCCCCCGCAGCGAAGGGCAGGCGACGCCGAAGGAGACGAAGGGTACGTCGCCGCAGACGATGTGCTCGTAGATCTCGTCCGACATCACGCAGACATGGGGATGCCGTTCGAGCACCTCGCCGAGGGCCACGAGCTCGGCGGCCGAATAGATCGCACCGGTCGGGTTGGACGGCGAGTTGAACAGGAACCAGCGGGTTCTCGGCGTGATCGCCGCCTCGAGTTTCGCAGGTGTGAGCTTGAAGTCCTCCTCGACGCCGCAGGGAACGATCCGCGGCACGCCACCATGCAGGATGACGATGTCGGTGTAGGACACCCAGTAGGGGGCCGGCACGATCACTTCGCCGCCCGGTTCGAGCGTTCCGAGGAAGGCGTTGAACAGGATCTGCTTGGCGCCGTTGCCGATCGAGATCTCGTCCATCTCGAAGTCCAGGCCGTTCTCGCGCTTGAACTTCGCGACGATCGCGGCGCGCAGTTCCGGCAGCCCGTCGGGGCTGGTGTAACGCGTCTTGCCGCTCCGCATCGCCTCGATCGCCGCCTCGACGATGAAGGCGGGCGTGTCGAAATCGGGTTCGCCCAGCGAAAGGTCGATGACGTCTTCACCCTTCGCACGCATGGCCTTGGCCGCCATCGATACGGCCATCGAGGGCGAGGACTTGATGCTGGCGGCGCGGGCGCTTTCGAACGTGACGGTCATGCTTTCGGTCCTGAATTCTTCGCGGCTCCATAGTCCGCTGCCTGTTCGGCGGTGATGTAACCTTGTGCAAGGTCGTGGTCGACGGCTGCGGCGGGTCGCTCGGCCGGGTTGCCGTAACCGCCGCCGCCGGGAAGCTGCAGCACCAGCTTGCGGCCCTCCGGCACGAATTGCAGGCCCTTGCCCCGGAGTGTGGTTCCGTCGTCGAGCGAGACGGAGCCGGCCGCGCCTGCGCCACCGCCGTCACGTCCGCGGGCCGGATGGCCGAGACGGTCGAACATCGCCGAGAAGCGGAAGCTGTATCCCTCCGCGGCGGCAATCTCGATGGTCTGCCCGAGGCCGCCGCGCTGCGCGCCGGCGCCGCCCGAACCTTCGCGAAGCTCCTTGCGCCAGACGATGATCGGGCCGACATTTTCCGTCGCCTCGATCGGCATGGTGTGCACGCCGCTCGGGAAGGCGGTGGCGTTGAGGCCGTCGAGCGCGGGACGGGCGCCGGTGCCGCCGGAATTGAACATCAGGATTTCCGCGCCCTTGCCGCCGATCTGGTCGGCGACCGGACGGACGCTCATGTGCAGGTTCCAAAGGGCGCTCGCACCTTCTGCCGGCACCTGGCCGGGCAATGCCTGGTGAAGGGCGCCGAGCACCAGATCCGGAACGAAATGGCCGAGCACGTGGCGCACGGCGACCGGTGCCGGGCGCTTGGCGTTGAGGATGCAGCCTTCCGGCGCCACGACGTCGAAGGGGGCCAACGACGCCGCGTTGTTGGGGATCTCGGGCGCGACCACGCATTTGATGCCGTAGCAGGCATAGGCCTTGGCATAGACGAGCGGAACGTTGATGCCGAACTTGCTCATGCCCGAGGTGCCGTCGAAATCGACGACGACGCCGTCCGCGCCGATGGTCAGTTTCGCGGCGAGCTTCACCGGCTCGTCATAGCCGTCGAGATCGAGGCTGTAGGACCAGGAGCCGTGCGGCAGGTTGCGCAGGCGCTCCAGCGTGGCTTCCCGGCTGTGCTTCAGGATGAAGGAGCCGATCATGCCGAGGTCGTCGAGGTTGAACTCGGTCAGCATGTCGACGAGGCGGCGGTGTCCGGTCTCGTTGCAGGCGGCGAGCGCGTAGAGGTCGCCGACGACCTTGTCGTTTTCGCGCACGTTGTTCTTGACGATCTCGACCAGAGTCCGGTTGACCTGACCGCGCTCGAAGAACTTCATGATCGGGATGAACAGTCCTTCCTCATAGACTTCGCGCGCATCGGGACCGAAGCCGCGACCGCCGACGTCGACAACATGCGCGGTGGAGGCGAAGTAACCGACCAGCTTGCCGCGGTGGAAGGACGGAGTGACGATCGTGATGTCGTGCAGGTGGCCGGTGCCCTTCCAGGGGTCGTTGGTGATATAGACATCGCCCTCGAAGATGTTGTCGGGGCCGATGTCGTTGATGAAGTGGGCGACCGATTCCGCCATGGCGTTGACGTGGCCGGGCGTGCCGGTGACGGCCTGGGCGAGCATCTGTCCTTTCAGGTCGAAGACGCCGGCGGACAGGTCGCCCGCCTCGCGTACGCTGGTCGAAAACGCCGTGCGGATCAGCGTCTGGGCCTGTTCCTCGACGACCGAGATGAGCCGGTTCCACATCACCTGCATATGGATGTCGATCATGGACTGGTTCATGGCAGGGTCCTCAGCGGCGGGTTACGAGAAGGCAGCCGTCGTTCTGCGGGATTGCCTTGAACGAGGATGTGAGCAGGGTCGAGGTTTCCCGCTCGACGATGACGGCGGGGCCGTTGACGACGTCGCCGGGCTTTAGGTCGGTGCGGTTGTGAATGCCGGCGTCGAGATAGACATGGCTTGCGGCATCGAAGACCTTGCGGCGCAGGGGCGGCTCGACGACGGCGCCGGCGGCAACCGGCGGAACACGGGTCACTTCGGCCAGCGGTGAACTGACCTTGACCGACCAGCTGACGATCTCGATTTCGAGACCCTCGATCGCGCGGCCGAAGAAGCGTGCATATTCCTGCTCGAAAAGTTCGACCACCCTTGCAGCGCTCGCGGCGTCGAATTCGCCGAAGGGCAGGGATACCGGAATGTCCCAGCCCTGGCCGGCATAACGCATGAAGACCGTGCGCTCGATCACGGGGTCTGCGGTTTCGAGTCCGCCCTCGACGAAGCGCATCGCCTCGTCGCGCATCACCGCGAGCAGCCGGTTGGCCTCGGCCACATCGAAGCGGGACAGGCTGAACACGGCGCTGCGGACGGACTCGTAGCCGAACGGCGCCTTAAGGAAGCCGATCGCCGAGCCGACGCCTGCACCCGGAGGGACGAGGAAGGTCGAGATGCCCATCTTCTCGCAGAGGCGCGCTGCGTGAAGCGGACCGGCACCACCAAACGTGATCATCGTGAAGTCGGAAATGTCCTTGCCGTTCTCGACGGCGTGGACGCGGCCGGCATTCGCCATGTTCTCGTCGACCATTTCACAGGTGCCGTAGGCGGCGGCCTCGGCATCGAGATTGATGACGCTGCCGATCTCGTTCGTCATCGCGCTGCGGCTTGCCTCTATGGAGAGAGGAATGGCGCCGCCGGCGAAGTTGTCGGGGTCGAGCTTGCCGAGGATGAGGTCGGCATCCGTCACCGTGGGCCTGGTGCCGCCGCGCTGGTAGCAGGCCGGACCGGGCTCGGAGGCTGCGCTGTGCGGGCCGACACGGATCTGGCGCATGGCATCGACGCTGGCGATCGAGCCGCCGCCGGCGCCGATTTCGACCATCTCGACCACAGGAATGGAGATCGGCATGCCCGAGCCCTTGCGGAACCGGTAGGTCCGGGCGACCTCGAAGGTCTTGGCCGTCTTCGGCACCTGGTTCTCGATCAGGCAGATCTTGGCGGTCGTGCCGCCCATGTCGAAGGAAAGTACGGTATCGAGCCCGTGGTGGCGGGCGATGTCGGCGGCAAAGATGGCGCCGCCGGCCGGGCCTGATTCAACGAGGCGAACCGGGAATTCCGATGCGCTTTCGACAGAGACGATGCCGCCGCCGGAATGGATCATGAAGACCGGGCAGCCGACGCCGATTTCCTTCAGCGAGACGACGAGGCGGTCCAGGTAGGACTTGATCGCCGGCTTGACATAGGCGTTGGCGCAAACGGTGTTGAAGCGCTCGAACTCGCGCATCTGCGGGGAGACCTCGGAGGAGATCGATACCGACAGGTGCGGGAGGCGCTCCAGAAGGGCTGCGCGAACGCGCGCCTCGTGGTCTCCGTTGGCATAGGCATGGATCAAGCCGATCGCGACGCTCTCGTAGCCGCCGGCGGCGATCTGCTCGACGACTGCCGCGACGGATGCCTCGTCGAGCGGCAGCAGGACCTTTCCGGTGGCGTCGATGCGTTCGCGAACGACATGGCGGTCGGCTCGGGCGATGAGGGCCGGAGGCAAGGCGATGTTCAGGTCGTATTGTTCGAACCGGTTCTCGGTGCGCATCTCCAGCACGTCGCGAAAGCCCTCGGTGGTGATGAAGGCGGTTTTTGCGCCGCGCCGTTCGATCAGCGCATTCGTGGCAAGGGTGGTGCCATGGATCAGGATGTCGATGTCCGAGAGGGCGATGCCTGCCGTCGTGGCGACCGACTTCACGCCGGCGAGGATGGCGCGCTCGGGGGCGGTGTAGTCGGTGAGGATCTTGGTGGAGTGGAGGGTTCCGTCGAGATCCAGGGCGATGTCCGTGAAAGTTCCACCGATGTCGACCCCGACGCGGCAGTTGCGTGGCGCGCTGTTCGCCATGTTGTTCCCCAGTTTGGAAAGGCTGCGATGTCAGATTATTCCTGCGTTTGGCGGCGGATGTTCAAGCGCTTTTCGCCTGCTGTCCCCAAGTCGCCTGCAGCGGTGCTCTGCGTGTTTGAATGCAAAATATGTCACTTATCATACATGTGTCAAATAAATTCCGAATGCGGTCGTTTCCCGATCAGTGGGCGAGTGCAGGAGGTGGCCTCGACCGCCTGCCGCAATCCGTTGTGCGGGGCCCCTTGAAAGCCGGGCAGAAAGCCGTTGCTGACGGATTGATGACGGTTTTGAAAGAACGCTGAAAGACGCCTTACGCAGCTGACACGGAGAGCACCTAAGAGAGTTCGGCAGCGCGCCGCGGTTTCCAGAGGACCTGTGCGGCCCTGTGTTCAGAAGGTGCCCGACCATGAAGATCGTCCAGATCAGCGATACCCATTTCAGTCCCACCAAGTCGCATTTCAACGGCAACTGGGATCCCATCCGGCGCTGGATCGACGAGATCGCGCCCGATCTCGTCGTGCATACCGGTGACCTGACCATCGATGGAGCGGACCGCGAGGACGACATCCTGTTTTCGATGGGGCTGATGAACGAACTCGGCGTGCCGGTCCTGATCGTCCCGGGCAATCACGACGTCGGCCACATGCCGGGTTCGCACCAGCCGATCGACGACCTGCGGCTCGAGCGCTGGCGCCGGCTTGCCGGTCCTGACCGTTTTGCCAAGGATGTCGGCAACTGGCGCCTGATCGGGCTGAACAGCCTGCTCGTCGGATCGGGCCACCCTGAGGAAGAAGAGCAGTTCGTCTGGCTGACCGAAATGCTCGAAACGCGCGAAGCACGTCGGATCGCGATCTTCGCGCACAAGCCGCTGTTCGTCGACGATGCGGACGAAGGCGACACCGGCTACTGGGGTGCGCGTCCGAGCGAACGCCAGCGCCTGCTAGGCCTTCTGGCGGCTCACGACGTGGCGCTCTATGCCAGCGGCCACCTGCACTGGACCTGGCAGGGCGCTGTCGGGAACACGCAGCTCGTCTGGGCACCGCCCACCTCCTTCATCCTCGACAAGCTGGAGCGACTGATGCCCGGCGAGCGGCTGGTCGGCGCGGTGGTGCATCATTTCGCCGATGACGTGAAGAGCGAGATCGTTCGCGTTCCAGGAATGACCGCTCATGTTCTCGACGACGTGATCGACGAGGTCTATCCGCGCAACATCACCGCGGTTCCCACGGAGGCGGCGGAATGAGCGTCTTCAGCCTTCGCGACATCAACAAGTCCTATGCAGGCAACAGCATCCTGAAGGGCGTGAGCCTTGAGGCAGAGCCGGGCGAGTTCATCGCGCTGGTCGGTCCCTCCGGCTGCGGCAAGAGCACGCTTCTGCGTATCGTCGCCGGCCTCGACCATGCCGACCGCGGCGAGATCGTCATCGGTGGCGAAGAGGTTTCCGGCAAGGCGGCCGGTGATCGCAACATCGCCATGGTGTTCCAGTCCTACGCGCTCTATCCGCATCTGACGGCGGGGCAGAACATCGCGGTACCGCTTGCCATGCGGCGCCTGTCGACGGCCGGGCGCCTGCCTCTGATCGGGGCGATGCTGGCGGAGCAACGCCGGGTTCGCGCCGACATCCAGCGGCAGGTCCAGGAAATGGCGGCATCGCTGAAGATCGACCATCTGCTCGACCGCAAGCCCGGGCAGATGTCGGGCGGCCAGCGCCAGCGTGTGGCGCTCGCCCGTGCCATGGTGCGCCACCCCAACGTCTTCCTGATGGACGAGCCGCTTTCCAACCTCGACGCCAACCTTCGCGTCCATGCGCGGGGCGAAATCGTCGAACTGCATCGCAAGGCCGGCGTTCCGACACTCTATGTCACGCATGACCAGTCGGAAGCGCTATCGATGGCCGACCGCGTCGCGGTGATGATCGGCGGCCGGCTCCTGCAGCTCGACAGCCCGCGCAGGATCTACGACGATCCGGCCCATCTGGAGGTCGCCAAGTTCCTCGGGCAACCGCGGATCAACGTGCTGCAGACGGTGGTCGACAATCGCGGGCTCGTGCAGGCGGGCGACGTTCGCCTCGCACCGCGCAGCCATCTGAAATCCGCAACCGCGGTGACGGTCGCCTTCCGTCCGGAATTCGTTCGGCTTGCCGGTGCCGGCGAGGGCGGCATGCCGGCTCGTATCGAGCGGCTCGAATTCCTCGGCTCGGAAGTGGTGGTGTTCACCAAGCTCGCGGCGATGGACGGCGTGGTCGTCGCCAAGCTCGCGCCGTCCGCGGCGATCGGGCTCGAGGCTGGGCAGCGCGTCGAGCTGAAACTCGACCCGAGGACGATCCTGCTGTTCGACGAACACGGCGAGCGACTTGCCGCCAGCGTTGCCACGGTCTCTGCCGGGCAGGAGGAAGTCCTGCATGGCTAGCGTCGTGTCTTTCCCGGCTACTGCCCGGCCCGCACCTTCGGCGGCCGAAGTCGCAGGCCGCCGCGAGGCTAGGCTGGCGATGATGCTTTCGGCTCCGGCGCTGGTGCTGCTTCTGCTCTTCATCATCCTGCCGACGATCGCGGTGCTCTTCCTTGGCTTTACCGATTTCGAGCTGGGCTACGGCAGTTTCAATTTCGTCGGCTTCGAGAACTATGCCGAACTGCTGAACGATCGCACCTTCAAGAGATCGCTGTGGAACACCACGGTCTATGCGGCGATCGTCGCGCCGGTCTCGATGGCCCTCGGTCTCGGCATCGCGCTGCTGATCGAGGCGGAGGGATGGGGCAAGAGCCTGTTCCGGACCGTCTATTTCCTGCCGGTCGCCTCTTTGCTCGTCGCCATGGCCACTGTTTGGCAATATCTCTTTCACCCGACCATCGGGCCGATCAACGCGGCTTCGGCGATGATCGGCGTCGAGGGCCCCAACTGGCTCGGCGCCTCCAGCACGGTGATGACCAGCCTGTCGATCATCGGCATCTGGCAGGCGACCGGCTTCAACATGGTGCTGTTCCTCGCCGGCCTCTCCGCCATTCCGCGCGAGCTCTACCAGGCGGCGGAAGTCGACGGCGCGCGCTCGGCGCTCTCCCGCTTCCGCCTCGTCACTTGGCCTATGCTCGGGCCGACCACACTGTTCGTCACGACGATCAGCATCATCAATTCGGTCAAGGTGTTCGAGACCGTGAAAACGCTGACCGAAGGCGGCCCCAACAAGGCCTCCGAGGTCCTGCTCTTCACCATCTACCAGGAGGGATTTGTCTATCTGAAGGTCGGCTACGCCTCGGCCATGACCGTCATCTTCCTGGCGATCCTCGTCTCCCTGATGTTCCTCCAATACCGCGTCATGGACCGGAAGGTGCACTACGCATGACCACGACCGACCGCTTCACACCGGCGCGGGCGCTGCGTCTGGGCCTGCTGACCCTCGGGGCCATTATCTTTCTCGCGCCCTACATCTTCATGATTTCGACCGCCGGCAAGGCCCAGAGCGAGATCTTCTCCTCGTCCCTGTCGCTGATCCCGCAGACCTGGTCCTATGCGGAGAATTTCGCCAAGGCGTTCGGCCGGGTTTCCATGGGCGGGCTGCTCGTCAACGGTGTTATCGTTTCCGGCCTCATCCTGGTCGTTCAGGTGATCGTCGCCATTCCGTGCGCCTATGCCATGGCCAAGCTGTCCTTCCGGGCGGCGCGGGTGATGATGGCGCTGGTCATGCTCGGTCTGCTGGTGCCGATCCATGCCACGGCCTTGCCGCTCTATGTCGCCTTCGATCGCTTGGCTGTGCTCAACAGCTATTTCGCGCTGGTCGCGCCGTTCTCGATCTCGGTCTTCGCGATCTTCCTGTTCCTGCAGTTCTTTCGGGGCATTCCCGACGACCTGATCCATGCGGCGCGGCTCGACGGCATGTCCGAGGTCGGCATCGTCGCGCGTGTCATCGTGCCGAATGCCTGGCCGGCGATCACCGCCTTTTCGATCTTTTCGGTCGTGGCGCACTGGAACGACCTGTTCTGGCCGCTGATCGTCGTCACCAACCAGGCCTATGCAACGCCGCCGCTCGGCCTTCTCTACTTCCGCGCGGCGGAAGCAGGCGACGACTACGGCGCGCTGATGGCGGCCACCCTCATCATCACCCTTCCCCTCGTGCTCGCCTTCCTGCTCGCGCAGAAGCGTTTCGTCGAGGGCATCACCATGACCGGTCTGAAAGGCTGATCGGTCGCAACCCAAGGAGACCTGCGATGACCTATCTCAAGAAGGCGCTGGCTGCGGCAGCTGTGACGCTCGCCGTCAGCATGCCTGCCCATGCCGAGACCACGCTCAATGTGCACTATCCGATGCCCGGCTTCTTCAAGGACGTGATGGACACGATCTCGAAGAAGTTCATGGAAGAAAACCCGGACATCAAGATCACCTTCGCCAATCCTTCGGCGACCTATGAAGAAGGCATCCAGACCATCATGCGCCAGGCCGGCACGGCCGAAATGCCGGATGTCACCTTCATCGGCCTCAACCGCCTGCGCATGGTCAACGAGCGCGACATCCCGGTCGACCTCGCTCCCTTCATGGCCAAGGACGGCAACATGGCCGAGCAGGGCTTTTCCGACAACATCCTAAAGCTCGCCCAGGTCAAGGGCAAGCAGGTCGGCCTCGCCTTCGCCACCTCCAACCCGATCATGTACTACAACGCCGATCTCGTCCGCAAAGTCGGCGGCAACCCGGATCAGCCGCCGAAGACCTGGGACGAAGTGATCGCGCTGTCGTCCAAGATCAAGGCGCTCGGTGACGGCAATGAAGGCATCGACTTCCGCTGGCAGGGCGACGACTGGATGTTCTCCGCGCTGCTGTTCGGCGCCGGTGGCCAGATGCTGAAGGATGACGAAAGCGGCGTGGCGTTCAACGGTCCGGAAGGTCAGAAGGCCTTCGAACTGGTCGACCGCCTGGTCAAGGAAGGCGGCCTTCCGGTGTTCACCAAGCAGGCCGGCGAACAGGCCTTCGTTGCCGGCAAGGTCGGCTTTGCCTTCATGACGACCGGTGCGCTTCGCAACACCATCAAGAATGTCGGCGACAAGTTCGAGCTGCGCACCGGTCATATCCCGCTGATCGACCCGGCCAACGGCAAGCTTCCGACCGGCGGCAACGCGGCCGTCATGCTGACCCGTGATGCCGAAAAGCAGGACGCTGCCTGGAAGTTCATCAAGTTCGCATCCGGCCCGTTCGGCGCCTCGGTCGTCGTTCCCGGCACCGGCTACGTGCCGAACAACGAACTCGCCGCCAAGTCGCCGGACTATCTCGGCAACTTCTACAAGGAAAACCCGCTGTTCCGCGCCGGCCTCGAACAGATGCCGCTGATGCAGCCCTGGTATGCCTTCCCCGGCTCGAACGGCGTGAAGGTCACCCAGACGATCGTCGAGAACCTGTCGCGCGTGGTCGAGCAGTCGGCCGAGCCGAAGGAAGCGCTCGACGATGCCGCTGCCGAAGTCGAGGCCCTGCTGCCTCGCAGCTGACACGAGAGACTTCGCTCTCCTGAAACGGATGCGCCGCTCACAAGGCGGCGCATTCTATTTTATCAGTTTGCCGTGGAAATCCGGCGGACCGTCCCGCCGGGGTTCAGCTTGTGGGCGAGCCGGAGGTGACGGGGAGCGGCGGAATTCTCGGCCATGTCGAGCAGAAGAGAGGCGGCCGTCGCGCCCATGCTGGCATCGGCCATTTCGATCGTCGTCAGCTGTGGATGCATCAGCCGGCCGATCGGGATGCCGTCGAAGCCTGTAACCGAAACGTGGTCCGGCACCGAGAGCCCTTCCCGGCGCAGCGCGCCGATTACGCCGAGGGCCAGGAGGTCGTTCGAGGCGATGATCGCGGTCGGCCGCGGGCGATGCATGGCAAGGCCGAGATCGAGGCCGTCATAGCCGGTGACGAAGGGGATCTGCAGCGCGTCGAGCACCGGCAATCCGGCAGCAAGCATGGCTTCGCAATAACCGTCGTACCGCAGGCGTGCGCGGTCGGAAGCCTCGAAATGGCCAGAGACGAAGAGAATGTCGCGATGCCCGTGCTCGATCAGATGTTCGGCAATCTCGCGGCCGGCGAAGCGGTTGTCCACGGTCACGGCCGCGGGAAAGCGGGCATTGGGCAGATTGTTGAGCAGGACGGTCGGCGGCAGCTGGACCGGCAGGGCGTGTTGGCTCCGAACCGGGTCGCAGACCGTCAGGATCAACCCCGTCGGCTTTTCCGCCAGCAGGTACTCGACCGCGTCGATCTCGCGGGCCGGATCATAGTCGGATTGGGCGATCAGCACGCCATGGCCGGCAACCCGCATCCGGTTCTGAATGCCGGAGAGGGAGGCGGCGAACACGGGATTGGTGATGCTCGGAATGAGGACCCCGACGACGGGGCGGCGGCGTGTCCCCGGGTTCGGACGGTCGGCGCGATGGTAGCCGAGGTCCGAGGCGGCCTTGCGCACCCGGCGGACCATGCCCTCGCTGGCCGGTCCGCCGCGATTGAGGACGCGGCTGACGGTTGCCATGGAGCAACCGGCCCTCAGAGCAATTTCTTCCAGCGTCGGCATTGTCGCGATGTCCCCGATCGTGAAGCACGGGTCGAACCCGGGTGATCGCGATCAGGTAGCTGGCGGTCGTGACACTGGTTTGAAGGCAGAAACGCTGTGTCTGGGCAAGAGCCACGGAACAACGGCCCCACAGGGTGGGGCCGTTGCTGTGGTCGTTGTCATTCCTGACGTCGCCGCGGCGCTTGTCAGACGGACTGGTAGGCTTCGACGATTGCTGCGATCTGCTCGGCGTTGAGGGCGGCCATCTGGTCGGTGGTGATCGCCTGCAACTGCTCGCTCGACAGGTTGTGGATATCCTCGGTTGACAGGCCGGCAAGTGCCGATGTGCTGATCGAGGCGATGTCGGCGGTCGAGAAGGTGGCAAAATCCTCGGTGCCGAAGGCAGCGATCTGGATGGAACTCAAACCGCTGACCTGGGATGCCGTCAGAGCCTCGACCTGTACGGTCGAGAGGGCCGCGACCTGCGCCGTCGTCAAGCCGGCGAGCGCCTTGGAACTCAAGGCGACCACCTGAGTCGTGGTCAGTGCCGCGATGTTGCCGGCGCCGAGCGCAGCCACCTGGACCGCATTCAGCGCGCCGATCTGCCCGGTGGTCAGCGCGGCGATCTGGGTGGAGGTCAGGCTGCGGATCTGGCTGAAGCTCAGGGCCGCCATCTGCGCGGTCGAGAGGGCTGCGACCTTTTCCGTGCTCAGAGCGGCAATGTTGGCCGTCGACAGACCTGCGATCGCCGATGCACTGATTGCATTGAGATCATCGGTCGAGAGCGTCGCGAGGTGGCCCGTCGACAAGGCGGCAACCTGGGTTGAGCCAAGGGCTCCGAGCTGCGCCGAGGACAGCGTGTCGAACTGAGCAGTCGACAGCGCGCCGATCTGGCCGGATGTCAGGCCCGGCAGGGCCTTGGTGCTCAGCGCTGCAATCTGTTCCGACGAGAGCGCGGCGATCGTGCCGGTCGACAGACCGGAGATACCGGCAGAGCTCAGTGCGCCGATCTGCGCCGTCGTCAGGCTGCCGACCTGCATCGAGCTCAGGGCTTCGACCTGGGCGGCAGACAGTGCGGCGATCTGGCCGCTGGTCAGTACCGCAACACGCTCGACAGTGAGCGCAGAGATGTTCGCGGCCGAAAGGCCCGGGATGGCGGACGAACTGATCGCGGCGATTTCACTGGTGGTGAAGGTCGACAGATCGGCGACGGAAAGGGCCGCGATCTGGTCGGAACTGAGGGCGGCGATCTGAGCCGAGGAGAGCACCTCGATCTGCATGCTCGAAAGCGCGGTAATCTGGGCGGCATTCAGGCCCGGGATCGCCTTCGAGCTCAGGGCCGCCATTTGTTCCGAGGAAAGAATGGCGACGCTTGCAGTCGTCAGTCCGGCGACGGCAGTGGAGCTCAGAGCGCCGACCTGGGCCGCCGTCAGGCCGGAGACCTGCGTCGATGTCAGGGCGGCGGCCTGTCCGGAGGTCAGCGACGCGATCTGTGCCGTGGTGAGCGCCGCGACCTGTTCCTGGCTGAGGGCGGCGATGTTGCCGGTCGACAATCCGGCAAGGGCCGCAGAGCCGATGGCCGCAATGTCGGAAGACGAGAAGGTCTCAAGATCGTCGGCGCTGAGGGCCGCGATCTGCGTCGATGTCAGCGCGGCGATCTGGGTGGAGGACAGGGTGTCGATCTGATCGGTGCTGAGTGCCTCGATCTGCCCTGCCGTGAGGCCGGCAATCGCCTTGGCACTCAGGGCTGCGACCTGGTCCGTGGAGAGT
The DNA here is from genome assembly GCF_012927355.1 of Rhizobium terricola. Taxonomy (GTDB): domain Bacteria; phylum Pseudomonadota; class Alphaproteobacteria; order Rhizobiales; family Rhizobiaceae; genus Allorhizobium; species Allorhizobium terricola. The sequence continues at coordinate 220,306 of NZ_JABBGK010000004.1, read as the reverse complement.
GCCGCAATATTCGCGGTGGATACGGTCTTGATCTGGGTCGCGGTCAGCGCGGCGATCTGGGCCGTCGTCAGGGCGGCGACCTGTCCTGAACCGAGTGCGCCGACCTGGCTCGCGGTAAGGGCGGCGACCTGGGTTGTCGACAGTGCCGCGATCTGGTCGGTGTTCAGCGATGCGAGGGTTTCGGTCGACAGGCCGGTAATAGCCGCGGAACCGACGGCGGCAATCTCCTCGGTCGTGAAGGTCGCGAGATCGGCGGTGCTCAGCGCGGAGATCTGCGCCGAGCTCATGGCCGCGATCTGCACCGAGGTCAGCGACTCGACCTGCGCGGTCGTCAGGGCCTCGACCTGTGCCGAGGTCAGACCGGCGATCGTCTTGGCGCTCAGCGCTGCGACCTGTTCGGTCGTCAGCGATGCGATGCTCGCCGTCGACAGACCGGAGATGCCGCCGGAGCTCAATGCGGCAATCTGGAGGGTGGAGAACGCCTCGAGCTGTTCGGAGCCGAATGCATCGACCTGGCTCGAAGACAGCGCAGCGAGCTGGGTGGTCTTGAGCGCGGAAACCTGGTCGGGGCTGAGGGCGGCAATCGTCTCGGTCGCGAGGGCGGCAATCGCCGTCGAGCTGATTGCTGCGATGTCGTCGGTCGAGAAGGTAGCGATATCCTCGGTCGACAGCGCGGCGATCTGGACCGAGGTCATCGCGCCGACAAGGGCAGAGGTCAGGGCGGCGGCCTGCCCCGTCGACAGGGCTTCGATCTGGGCGGAGCTCAGTCCGGTGATCGCCTTGGTGCTGATGGCGGCAATCTGATCGGCAGAGAGCGCGGAGATCTTGGCCGTCGACAGGCCCGAAATGCCGGCCGAGCTCAAGGCGGCAATCTGCGAGGTGGAGAGGTTGCCGATCTGGGTGGAGCTCAAGGCTTCGACCTGACCCGACGACAGGGCGGCGAACTGGTTGGTCGTCATCGCAGAGATCTGCTCATTGCTGAGCGAAGCGATGTTGCTCGTCGAAAGAGCGGAAACTGCGGCCGAGGAGAGGGCCGCGATTTCGTCCGCCGAGAAGGTCGCGAGGTCCTCTGCCGTCAGTGCGGCGGACTGAACGGATCCGAGAGCCGCGATCTGAGCGGACGACAGGACGTCGACCTGCTCGGGTGACAGAGCCTCGACCTGGGCGGCGGTCAGGCCGGCAACCGCTGTCGTGCTAAGTGCCGCGACCTTGTCGGTCGAAAGAGCGGCGATGCTGCTGGTGGAAAGAGCCTTGATCTGCGTTGAAGTCAGGGCGCCGAACTGGGTCGCCGTCAGGGCCGCGATCTGGCTTGAGGTGAGTGCAGCGATCTGGCCGGTCTTCAGCGCCGCGATCTGGCTGGTCTTCAGTGCCGCCGTGTGGTTCGAGCTCAAAGCCGCGAGGTTGTCGGACGAGAGGCCACCAATCCCGAGCGTGCTGATCGAGGCGATTTCGGTGGTCGTGAAGCTGGCAAGATCCGCGGTGCTCAGGGCTGCGATCTGCGCCGATGTCAGATAGGCGATCTGGGCGGAGGTCAGGGCTTCGACCTGGATGACGGAGAGGGCGTCGATCTGCGCGCTGGTGAAGCCGGTAACACCCTTGGTGCTGAGGGCTGCCACCTGTGCGGTCGAAAGAGCCGCGATATTGTCGTCCGTCAGTGCTGCGACCTGCGCCTGGGTGAGTGAGGCAATCTGGGACGTGCTCAGGTTCGAAATCTGCGACGGTGTAAGAGCGGCGACCTGAACCGTGGTCAGAGCCGCGATCTGGGTCGTCTTCAGCGCCGCTATCTGGTCGGGGCTCAGAGCGGCAATGTTCAAGGTGGTCAGTCCAACCACGGACTTGGCTGCGATCGCGGCAATGTCCGCCGTCGAGAAGGTCGCGATATCCTGGTCCGTCAGGGCGGCGATCTGTGCCGAGCTCATTGCTCCGACCAGAACGGAGGTCAGTGCTTCAGATTGACTGGTGGAGAAGGCGTCGATCTGGGCGGATGTCAGGCCGGGAACAGCCCTCGAGCTCAAGGCGGCAATCTGGCCGGTCGAGAGGGCGGGGATGCTGTCCGAGGAAATCGCCCGGATCTGGGCGGAGTTCAGGGCGGCGACCTGCAGCGTGGTCAGGGCTGCGAGCTGGTCGGTCGTCAGCGCCGCGATCTGGGTGGTTTTCAGGACTGCGACCTGCGCGGTCTTGAGGGCCGCGGCTTGTTCGGTGGTCAGTCCGGCGATGTTTGCGGTCGAAAGCCCGCCGATCGCCGAGGCGCTGATCGCCGCAATTTCGGCGGTCGAGAAGGTCGCGATGTCCTCGGAGGACAAGGCGGCGACCTGGGTCGAGGTCAGGGCGGCGATCTGGGCCGAGGTCAGAACGTCAATCTGAGCGCTTGTCAGGGCATCGATCTGGGTCGAGGTGAGACCGGGGATCGCCTTGGTGCCGAGCGCGGCTATCTGGTCGGTCGTCAGCGCGGGAATGCTGGTGCTCGACAGAGCCTTGATCTGCAGTGAGGTCAGCGCACCGATCTGCGTCGATGACAGAAGAACGATCTGGGTCGATGTGAGGGCGGCGATCTGGGCGGTGGTCAGCGCCGCGACCTGGGTCGTCTTCAGCGCGCCGATCTGCTCCGAGGTGAGGCCGGCAACATTGCTCGTGGTCAGACCCATCACGGCGGACGAGCTGATCGCGGCGATATCAGCACTCGAGAAAGTCGCGAGATCTTCCGAGGTCAGCGCCGCAATCTGGATCGAGCTCAGCGCGGCAATCTGTGCGGTCGACAGGACATCGATCTGGTCGGACGTCAGCGCCCTGATCTGCGCGGAGGTCAGGCCGGAGACCGCCTTGGTGCTGAGGGCGGCGATCTGGGTGGAGGACAAGGCCGGAACGCTGGTGCTGGACAGGGCCTTGACCTGGAGCGATGTCAAGGCTCCCAGTTGTGCCGTTGTCAGTGCGGCAATCTGATCGGACGTCAGCACCGCGACCTGGCTGGTCTTCAGCGCGACGATCTGATTGGTCTTCAGCGCGGCCAGTTGACCGGTGCCCAGCACGGCAATGGTTTCGCTCGACAGGCCGGTAATTGCCGCCGAGCTGATCGCCGCGATTTCGGCGGTCGAGAAGGTCGCGACATCTTCGGTGGTCAGCGCGGCGATCTGGGTGGACGTCAGCGCGGCGATCTGAAGGGAGGACAGGATGTCAACCTGTCCCGAGGACAGGGCGTCGATCTGGGTGGCTGTCAGGCCCGGAACGGCCTTCGTGCTCAGAGCTGCCATCTGCGCCGTCGAGAGGGCGGCAATGTTGTCGGTGGACAAGGCCCTGACCTGCGCCGAGGTCAAGGCGGCGAACTGAAGTGTCGAGAGCGCGGTCACCTGATCCGATGTCAGGGCGGCGATCTGGGCCGTCGTCAGGGCTGCAATCTGGGTGGTCTTCAACGCCGCGATCTGGTCCGAGCTCAGCGTCGCGATGTTGGTCGTCGAGAGGCCGGGCAGGGCCTTGGCCGTGATCGCCGCGATGTCGGCCGTCGAGAAAGTGGCGATTTCATCGGTCGTCAGCGTCGCCAATTGAGCGGAGGTGAGGGCTGCCACCTGGGTGGAGGTCAGGGCTTCGACCTGAGACGAGTCGAAGGCGTTCACCTGCTTGGTGCTCAGAGCCGCGACCTGTGCCGTGTTCAGGTTTTCGATCTTGTCGGTGGTGAGTATGGCGAGCTGGTCGAGGGTGAGGCCGACGATGACCGATGCGGAGATCGCGCTGACCTGGGTCGTCGAGAATACGGCGAGGTCTTCGGTTTCGAGTGCGGCGATCTGGGCCGATGAAAGGGCCTTGATCTGGGTGGTCGACAGGGCGGCCGCATCTTCCGTCGTCCACGCCGCGACCTGAGAGGTCGAGAGGCTCCTGATTTGGCTCACGCTAAGCGTAGGAATGGTCGTGGTCATAAGAGAAGCCCTTTGATGTTATCCATTGCTCAAATCATTTCGCCCTGCTGCCGATCCCCGGAAGACGTGCCCCATGCGGTTGCCGCAAGCCTCTATGCGCGCGGAAAAATTGCCGAAATCGGCCTGTCCTCGCGAATCGAAGACGCAGGACGGCATCCCGGCATTCCCATGCACGGGACAATTTATGAGGGCATAAGCTTGCCTGAACCTGATACCCGGCTTTTGCGAGGGGCCTTTGGCGCCGCAGGGTTCGCAGGGCTTGTCCAGCTCTTACCGCCCGAATTTCGTTTCGGGGCGAGGGCCGGTGGAAATGGGATCAGACTTCCAAGATGGCCTTGATGACGCCGGCCTCGGGGCGCGACCATTCGGAGAAAAGGCCTACCGCGTCTTCCAGTCTGCCGCGGTGGGTGTTGAGCGCGCGGGTCGGCACCCGGCCCGCCTCGATCTGCCGCACCACCTCGGCGAAATCGTCGGGCTGGGCGTTGCGGCTGGCAAGAAGTGTCGCCTCGCGCTTGTGGAATTCCGGATCGGAAAAGGCGATGTCCTGGCGCACCACCGAAAGCAGCACGTAGCGGGCGCCGTGGTTCAGGAAGTTGAAGCCGCGCTGCATGGGCACCGCGTTTCCGGTGGCATCGACGACCACGTCGAACCATTCGCCGCCGGTCTGTCTTTCGGCACTCGCTTCCGCCCGGTCGTCGGCGATCAGGACCGCATCGGCGCCCAGCCGATCCACGGCAAAGGCAAGGCGATATTCGCGGGTGTCCATGACCGTCACATGGGCGCCGCGGGCCTTGGCGAAGATGATCGCAGACATGCCGATCGGGCCCGAGCCGGTCACCAGGACGCGATTCGCCGCGCTGATGTTGCCGCGCTTCACGCCATGGGCACCGATCGCGAGGAACTCGATCATGGCCGCGTCTTCGAGCGCGATGCCGCCGGTCGGCACGACATTCCGTTCCGGTACCGAGACATAGTCGGCCATGCCGCCGTCGCAATGGACGCCGAGCACGCGAATGTTGCAGCAGGCATTGGTCAGGCCCTTGCGACAGGCCTGGCAGCCGCCGCAGGACAGGTATGGCACGATGTAGACCGGGTCGCCCTTGCGGAGAGCGCTGCCGGACGGCGCCTCCTCGACCGTACCGGACAGTTCGTGTCCCATGACGCGCGGATATTCGAGGAAGGGATGCTTGCCGGCGAAGATGTGGAAATCCGTGCCGCAGATGCCGACATGGCGGATGCGGACCAGGACCTCGCCGTCACCGCGGACGGGATCGGGGCGGGAGACGAGAGAGAGGCGGCCGGGTTCGTCGCAAACGAGCGCTTTCATTGGGTATTCCTGTCTGTCTTGGCAGCGATGACTTGAAGGTCGGCATTGACGTGGTCGCGCCACGCGCGCCCCGAGACCAGTTCCGGCGGGAAGAGACCGGAGATGGCGAAGAACGGGGCGGAGGGGTCCGTCGCATCGACGGTCCGGGCGGCTTCGAGAATTTCGTCGCGGCGCGGGTCGTCGCAATCCATGCGCCTGCGAAGGACGGCGATCCACAGGGCGACGACATGGGCGAATTCCGTAGCCCTGTCGCCGGTTGCCAGCGCTTCGACCGCGGCCGCGAAGATGCGCTGCGGCAGCTTCTGGCTGCAGTCCATGGCGATCTGGATGTTGCGGTGGGCGATCGCCCTGTTGGCAAAGCGCTCGATCAACTGCCGCTGGTATTGTTCGAGGTCGATGCCGGGAACGGGGTCAAGCGTCGGCACGACCGCCTTCATGTGGCGGTGGACCTCCTCGACCAGTTCCGGGACGGCCATGACGTCGCGCACGAATTCCAGTCCGTGGAGCAGACCAAGATGGGCGATCAGGGTGTGCGAGCCGTTGAGAAGCCTGAGCTTCATCTTCTCATAGGGTTCGACATGGCTTGCGAAGATCGCGCCGCCGGCTTCCCAGGCGGGACGGCCGGAGACGAAGCGATCCTCGATGACCCATTGCAGGAAAGGTTCCGTCTCGAGGGCGAGCCTGTCCTCGACGCCGAGCAGGTCGGCCGCGCGTGCCCTGGTGTCGGCGGTCGCGGCGGGTACGATACGGTCCACCATGCTGCAGGGGAAGGCGCCGTTGCCGGCGATCCAGCGGGCAAGGTCCGCGTCTCGGCGCTCGGCCATTTCCAGCACGAGACGGCGGACGATCGTGCCGTTGGAGGGAAGATTGTCGCAGCAGAGCACGGTGTAGGGCGCAACGCCCCGGTCGCGGCGCAGTGCCAGCCCCTCGACCAGAAATCCGAGTGCGCCGACGGGTGCGTGCGGGTTGGCGAGGTCCGCCGCGACGGCGGGATGATCGACATCGAGGCCACCGGTCGCAGGGTGGAGGCCATAGGCCTTTTCCGAAACCGTCAGGGTCACCACGCGAATGCCGGGGTGTGCCAGATAGTCGAGGACCTTCTGCCTGTCTTGCGCCGCGCAGACCCAGTCCACCGTCGCGCCGATGATTTCGGCGGTGTCTTCGCCCGAACCGCGCACGATGATCGAATAGAGGCCGTACTGTTCGCCCAGGGCATCCACCGGTTCCGGGGAACGCAGGTTGACAGCCACGATCCCCCAAGGGCCGAAGGCCGATGCGAGGGCGCGTTGCGTGTAGACGGCCTGATGCGCCCGGTGGAACGCGCCGAGACCGAAGTGAACGATGCCGGGGCGCAGTGCCGCGCGGTCATAGGTTGGGCGAAGAACGCCGGCGGGCAGGTTGGTCGAGGTTGAAAGGCGTTCCATCGGTGTCAGGCCAGTCCGTATCGGGAGTGAAGCAGGGTGCGTTCGATGCCGCGCAACTCGGCCAGCCCCTTGAGGCGGCCGATCGCCGGATAGCCGGGTTGTGCGCTGCGCGTCAGGTCGTCGAGGATTTCCTGGCCGTGATCGGGGCGCATGGCGATGCGATGGTCTTCCCGGCCCTCGTCGCGGCGGCGCTTTTCCTCGGTCAGCAGCGCGGCGAGTACCGCGACCATGTCGGTGCCGCCCTCCAGATGTTCGTCCTCGAAGAAGGAGCAGGGCACTGTATCGGTATCGCGGGTGACGTTGCGCAGGTGCACGAAATGGATGCGGTCGGCGAAGCGGCTGGCGAAGAAGGGCAGGTCGTTGTCGGAGCGGGCGCCGAGTGAGCCGGTGCAGAGCGTCACGCCATTGGCGCGGCTGTCGATCTGGGACAGCATGTGGGCATAATCGGCTTCAGTCGAAAGAATGCGCGGCAGGCCTAGCAGCGGCCACGGCGGATCGTCGCCGTGGGCGCAGATGTTGATGCCGACCTGTTCCGCCACTGGCGTCACCTCGGAGAGGAAGTCGACGAGGTTCTGCTGCAGCCGGGCGCGATCGATGCCCTGGTAGGAACGCAGCTTTTCGAGCAACTGGTCAAGCGTGTAGCCGTCGGCGGAACCCGGCAGCCCGGCGCAGATGTTGCGGCCAAGCGCGGCGATCTTGCCGTCGGCCATTTCGGAAAAGCGCCTGGCCGCATCCTCGACCAGCCAGTCGGGATAATCGCCGGCGGCGTCAGGGCGCTTGAGGATATGGATGTCGAAGGCGGCGAAATCAGTAAGATCGAAGCGCATGGCCCGCGCGCCATGGCGGGTTTCCCAGCGCAGGTCGGTGCGGGTCCAGTCGAGCACCGGCATGAAATTGTAGCAGACGGTGCGGATGCCGCAGGCCGACAGGCGGCGCAGCGTCTCCTGCCATTTGGCGAGATGGGTGCGCCATTCCCCGGTCTGGGTCTTGATGTCTTCCGAAACGGGCACGCTCTCGACCACGTCCCAGTAGAGGCCGCCGGCCTTGATCTCGTCCTGGCGCTGGCGAATGCCGTCGATGGTCCAGGCGACGCCGGTCGGTACATGATGCAGCGCGCTGACAATGCCTTCTGCGCCGGCCTGCGCGGCGTCGCGCACCGTCACTTTGTCAACCGGGCCAAACCAGCGCCATGTGTGCTTCATCGTCTTGTCCTCCGCCTCCCGTCGTTTGATCGAGGCTCAGCTCGCGCCTGCATTGCTGCCCGATCCGTCTTCTCCTCCCGGCTCCTCCCCGAAGCTTTCCGAAAATCTCTGTTGTGCGAGGGTCAGATGTCGGCGCATCGCCTCGCGAGCGGCAGCCGGATCACCGGCGGCAATGGCGTCGCGAATATGCCGGTGCTCCTCGACCGCCCGCTTCCAGGTGTGGGGGCCTTCGAAATAGCTTGCCAATTTCTCGAAGTAGGGCGACGTGCGGTTGTCGCTCACGAGTCCAATGACATGACGGAGGGCGGTATTGCCGACCATGTCGACGATCGCGGCGTGGAAGCCGAGGTCGGCCGCGATGGCGCGTTCCGGCGCATCGAGCGATTGCTCCATGCGCCCGAGCATCTCGTCGAGGCGTGCAATGCCTTCCGGCGAGGGCCGACGCGCGGCCTCTTCGGCAATGGCACTCTCGACGATGCGGCGGGCCTCAAGAATTTCGAACGGACCGTCGCCGTCGGCAAGGGGCCGGATAGCAGGCGCCGTGGCGGGTTTCCGCGCGATGTAGACGCCCGAACCCATGCGGATCTGAATAAGGCCCTCGACCTCGAGCACGATCAGCGCCTCTCGCACGGTCGGGCGGGACACGCCGAACCGGTCTGCAAGGTCGCGCTCGGCGGGCAGGCGTTCGCCGACGCGCAGTTCGCCCGCTTCGATCAGTGTGCGTATCTGGTCCGCGACCTGCCGATAGAGGCGGCGCGGCTCCAAGGCCACAAACATCGTCATCCTCCCTGTGCGCAGGTCCTCTCACGCGCTTTGGTAAGGTGGTCTTACCAATTTTCCATTAGAACGCAGAGAGTCGCCGAGTCAATCGGAATGAAGCGGCAAAGTCTCAAGGTCGCGGAGAAAATGACGAGCCTTGAAGCAGAGCACACTTCCCTCGCCTTGCCGGGTTTTCGGTCGCGTGCGGGCCTGGCAGGGCCGTCCTGCCTGTTCAAGCGTCGAGCGTCGAAAGTGGTGCCGCCGGGGTGACGAGACTTCTGGTTGGGAATGGGCGGCCAGAGGCGTCAACGTCAATGCGATTGCCCCGGCGACGTCGCGACCAATAATATCGAAGCGCCGCGGGAATACCCACGGCGCTCATTGGGAAGGACATCTTGTCGGCCGATGGCTGCCGGCTGGCGCGCTGAGCAGCGCGATTCAGAGAAGATTATAGCTGCGAAGGATCTCGGCGATCTTCTCATCCTGTTCGGCGTTCGGCAGGAGAGCCGGCTGGCGGCTGGCGCCGACCGAGGCGTCCTGGAGATAGAGCGAGCGCTTGACCATGGCGGGGGCGAAGCCGAGCGCGTAGAGGTCGGTGCGGAAGGCGGCGAAGGTCGCCTGCTGCCGTTCTGCCTCGGCTATATCGCCGGCATTGAAGGCGCTGAGGATGCCCGAGAGGACGTGCGGCATCGCATTGCCGAGACCGGATATGCAGCCGGCCGCTCCATTCTGCAGCGCCCAGAGCACCAGATGGTCCGGCCCGGAATAGACTTCAAAGCCGTCGATGTCCCGGGCGACCTCGAGATAGGCCTCTAGCGTCTCCTTGGCGCCGCCTGAATCCTTGATCCCGGCAATGTTGCCGTGGCCTGCCAGAAGGCGCGCCGTTTCGGGTTCGATGTGGTTCTGGGTGCGGGCCGGGATGTCGTAGAGATAGACCGGTGTCTTCACCGCGTCGGCGACGGTCGAGAAGTGACGGATCAGGCCGTCCTGGGTGCAGGCGATGAAAAAGGGAGTGATGACGGCAATGCCGTCGACGCCGATACGGTCGAATTCGCGTGCCAGTTTCAGCGTTTCGAAGGTGGCCGGCATGCCGGCGTTGACGATGACCCTGACCCGCCCTGCCACCTCGTCGACGACTTCTTCCGTCAGGCGAACCTTTTCTTCGAAGGTGAGGGCGGTGAAGTCGCCGTTGGTGCCGGCGCACATGATGTTGTTTCCGGCCTCGACCTGGCGGCGCACCTGGGCGCGGGTTGCCTGGTAGTTGATGGTTTCGTCTTCGTTGAAGCAGGTCACGAGCGCGACGAAGGCTTGTCTGGACATGGCAGTCTCCTGTGAACGGGGTGACGGCGCCTCAGGAGGCGCGCGCAAGGCGGGCGGCCCGGTGGGCGGCCTGCACATCGGGATCGGGGTCGAGGCCGGCGGAGAGAAGGGCGCGCGTGTATTCCTCGCGTGGCGTTTCGAAGACCTCACGGACGGTGCCGAGTTCCACGACATTGCCTTTCTGCATGACCATCACATGGTCCGCGAAATCGCGGACGACGGGGAGGTCGTGAGCGATGAAGATGAAGGCAAGACCCATTTCGCGGCGCAGCCGGTCGAGAAGGGCGATGACCTGCGCCTGGACCGAGACGTCGAGGGCGGAGACTGCCTCGTCGCAGATGATGAGCTGCGGTTCGAGGGCGAGGGCGCGGGCAATCGCGATGCGTTGGCGCTGGCCGCCGGAAAACTGGTGGGGGTAGCGTCCCATATGTTCCGGGCCGAGCCCGACCTGAACCAGGAGTTCGGCGACGCGCTCCCGCCACTTGGACCGGGGCAGGATATCCGGGTGGATCACCCAGGCTTCGGAGATCAGCTGGTAGACGGTCATGCGCGGGTTGAGCGATTGGGTCGGATCCTGGAATACCATCTGCAGATCACGGCGCAGTTTGTAGAGTTCGGCCGGCGAGAGCTTGAAGAGGTCGCGTCCCTTCCACAAGGCGCTGCCGCCGTCCGGCTCGTCGAGGCGTAGCAGGATCCGGGCGAGCGTCGACTTGCCGGATCCGCTTTCTCCGACCACGGCCATCGTCTCGCCGGGCATCAGATCGAAGGAGACGCCTTTCAGTGCCTCGAAGGCGCCGTAGTGCTTGCGGACATCACGGACGGAAAGGACCGGCTCGCCGCGGGCGGCGGGCGCATGCATCTCCCCCTTGCCGGGGGCCGCCGCGATCAGTTTGCGCGTATAGGGATGCTGGGGGTTCTTGTAGACGTCCCGCACGGTGCCGGCCTCGACCAACACGCCTTTTTCCATCACGACGACGCGGTCGGCGACCTCGGCGACGACGCCGAGGTCATGGGTGATGATCAGCACCGCCATGCCGGTCTCTTCCTGCAGCTCCTCCAGGAGTGCCAGCACTTCGGCCTGCACGGTCACGTCGAGTGCCGTCGTCGGCTCGTCGGCGATCAGGAGATCGGGACGCAGGGCTAGAGCCATGGCGATCATCACGCGCTGGCGCTGGCCGCCGGAAAACTCGTGCGGATACTTGTCGAGCGAGTGTTCCGGATCAGGAATTCCGACGCGGCCCAGCAGACGAAGGGCTTCGGCCTGCGCCTTGGTTGCGTCCGTTCCGTGGGTGGTCAGGGCTTCGCGGATCTGCCAGCCTACAGTGTAGACCGGGTTCAGGTGGCTGAGGGGATCCTGGAAGATCATGGCGATGCGCCGGCCGTTCACCTCGCGACGCTGATGCGCCGGCATTTTCAGGAGGTCGACGCCGTCGAGCAGGATCTCGCCCGAGCTGATCCGGCCGGGCGGCATGTCGATGAGGTTCATGATCGCCGACGAGGAGACGGATTTGCCCGAACCGCTTTCACCGAGGATGGCCAGCGTCTCGCCGCGGTCCAGGTGGTAGGAGATGTCACGCACCGCCTTGACCACGCCCATGGCGGTGTGGAACTCGACCGACAGATTGCGCACTTCCAGCAGATGGTCAGCCATTGTTGCGACCTTTCATTTCGAGCCGCCAGCGCTGGACCGGATCGAGCGCGATGCGCATCCAGTTCGACAACAGGTTCAGCGACATTGTGGTCAGGATGATTGCGAGACCCGGCCAGAAGGACAGCCACCAGGCATTGGTGAGGTACTGCCGTCCCTGGGAGATCATCAGGCCCCACGTGATTTCCGGAGGCTGGATGCCGATGCCGAGGAAGGAAAGCGCGCTTTCGGCAAGCATCACATAAGCGAAGTCGAGCGTTGCCAGCGTCGTCAGCGTGGGCAGGACGACCGGCAGGATGTGGCGGAAGAGGATGCGTTTGCTGGAGGCGCCCATGACGCGGGCGGCCTGGACGAACATGCGTTCTCGTATTTCCAGTACCTCGGCACGGGTGGTCCGGAGATAGACCGGGATGCGGGTGATCGACAGGACCAGCATCAGGTTGAGGATCGACGAGCCAAGCACGTAGAGCACGATGACCGCGATCAGCAGCGAGGGAAACGACATGATGACGTCGGCGAGGCGCATGATCACCTGGTTGATGCGCGGCGAGGAAAAGCCGGCGATCAGGCCGAGGACGGTGCCGATGATCGCCGAGATGGCGACCGCGCCGGCGGCGACCATCAGGGTGTTCTGCGTCGCGACGATGATACGGGCGAGCAGCGGCCGGCCGAGCGCATCGGCGCCCATCCACCAGACCCAGCCGCGCTCCCATTCAAAGGGGGCGGCATTGCGGCCGCGCAGGTTCTGCTTGGTGGCGAGATCGCCGAGCCAGCTCGGCCCGACGATGGCGAGAACGAGGATGGTGACGAGGAAGATCGCGGCGCAGAGCGCGAACTTGTCGGCCCAGAGCATCCGCGCCATGCGCACCACAAAACGTGGCTCGGCGGGGATCGAGGTCTCTGTCGTTTGAAGGGTCATCGTCGGCCTCCTCAATGACGGATGCGCGGATCGAGCAGCGCATAGGCGAGGTCGATCAGGAGGTTCATCAGGAAGATTGCCAGGGCCGTGACGAGGATGGCGGCCAGGACGACGTTGAAGTCACGCTGGAGAATGGAATCGATCATCAGCTTGCCGACGCCGGGAAAGCCGAAGATGGTCTCGACGATGACCGCGCCGTTCAGAAGGCTGGCCGCCTGGTCGCCGATCACGGTGATGACCGGAAGCATGGCGTTGCGGAGCGCATGGACGAAGATGATCGGGCCGGATCTTACGCCCTTGGCGCGGGCCGTTTTCACATAAGCCGACGAGAGCGCGCCGATCATCGAGCCGCGGACGACCTGGACGATGATGCCGAAGGGGCGCACGAACAGCACGCAGATCGGCAGGATCCAGTGCAGCAAGGAGCCGGTTCCGGAGGTCGGCAGCCAGGCGAGGTTCACGGCGAAGACGACGATCGCGACAATTGCGAGCCAGAAGTCCGGCACGGATGCGCCGATCAGGGAAATCACGGAGGAGAGGCGGTCGAAGAAGCCGCCCGCACGAAAGGCCGCGAGCGAACCGACAACGATGGCGGCGGCGGTGACCAGCGTCATGGTGATGACCGCGAGCCACAGGGTCCACATGAAGGCCTCGATCACCACGTCGAGCGCCGGGCGCGCCTTGCGCAGGGATTCACCGAAATCACCGGTGGCCACATCCCCGACATAGCGGGTGAACTGCACCAGCAAGGGGTCGTTGAGGCCGTGGATCTCGCGGAACTGTTCCTTCATTTCGGCCGAAGCCTCGACAGGCAGGAACAGCGCGGCCGGATCGCCCGTCAAGCGCGAGAGAAAGAAGACCATGACGATCAGTCCGACGAGTGAAATCAGACTGGCCACGGCGCGTTTTCGGATGAAGCTCAGCATGGCGCCTCTCTATTGCATCGGGCGGCGGGATCATCCCGCCGCCTTGATTGCCTTTCTGACTGGCGATGCAGAAGCCCGCCAGCACGGGTTACTTGATGGTGATCTCCGACAGCTGGAGCATTGAGTTCGTTGCCATGGTCGGCTTGAATTCCAGGCGTTCGGAAACGCGCGAGAAGCCGACCATGTGGAAGAGCAGAACGTCGGCGACCACGTCGTCGTGCAGGTAGGCGATCAGCTCGGACCACAGCTTGGCACGTTCGTCGCCGACGGCTGCGGAAGCGCGCTTGATCAGATCATCGACCTTCGGGTCGGAGAAGCCGGACTGGGTGCCTTCCGATGCGTATTTGAAGAACATCGAGAAAGACGGGTCGCCCTTGGAGTTGTCGTGCATGGCGGCGACGATCTGCGGGCCTCGGCCTTCCTTGAACGGCTTGGAGTAGTAGCCTTCATGCTCCGCGACTTCGACGAACTTCAGTTCGATCTTGAAGCCGGCTTCCTGCAACTGTGCCTGGATGGCTTCCATGATCTCCGTGACGTTCGGGAAGTTTGCCGAACGCGCGATGATGGTGATCGGGGTGTCGACCTTGACGCCATCCGCCTTGGCTTCCTCGAGAAGCTTCTTGGCGCCTTCGGTGTCGAAGGCGGGAACCTTGACGTCCGGGTTCCAGCCGAGGGTCGGCGGCGGGACGATCGCGGTGGCGAGCAGGGCGCTGGCCGGGACCAGCGTGCCGAGGAATGCCTGGCGATCGATGGCCATGTTCAGGGCGCGGCGGACGCGTACGTCGTTAAGCGGCTCGATGTTGTGGTCGATGCGCAGGTAGACGGTCTCGCTGTCGAGGTAGGAGAAGTCGGTGGCAGGGTTGGTCGCATCGAGCTGCGAGATCGACGGCGACAGATCGGCTTCGCCTGCCTGGACCATGGCGGCGCGCACGGCCGGATCGGCACGGAAGAGATAGGTCGCTTCGGTAACCTGTGGCTTGTCGCCCCAATAGTCGTCGCGGCTCGTCAGCACGATCTGCTGGCCGGGGGTCCAGTTGGTGAGCTTGAAGGGGCCGGTACCGACCGGCTCGCGGACGAATTCGAGCGGAGTTTCTTCCGGCACGATCGTCACGAGGGACATCAGCAACGGCAGGATCGGCTGAACCGGATCGGCCTTGAATTCGATCGTGTGGTCGTCGACTACGTTCGCGGCAACCGTCATGCCGCCGAAATAGCGACGTGACTCGCAGGCGTTCTTGTCGCTCATGATGCGGTCGAAGCTGTGCTTGACGTCCTTGGCGTCGAAGGTGCTGCCGTCCGAGAACTTCACCCCCTGGCGCAGATGGAAGCGCCAGCTTCCGTCAGCATTCTGCTCCCATTTTTCAGCAAGACGCGGCATCAGGCCCTTGTCGTTGCGGACGTCGAGCTCGGTCAGTGTTTCGGAGACGTTCTGCATGATGACGCGGCCGATGTTCGAGCGGGTCGCCATGCAGGGCTCCAGGAGATCGGCCTCTTCCGCGAGGACGATCTTGACCGGGCCTGATCCGGCAAAGGCCGGCGACAGCGCCGAGCCCAACATCAGGGCACCCAGGATAAGTGTCTTTCTCATTTCATTCTCCTCCCTAGTAAAGTCGTTCAGTTCGATGTGGATTTAAAGCTCCCCGCGCGTGCTGCGAGCAGCGCTGCGGAACAGATGAGCGCGCCGCCGGCGATGGTCGTCAGGGCGACGCTTTCGCCGAAGAGGGCGAAGCCGCTGAGCGCCACGAGCGGAAGGCGCAGAAAGTCGACCGGCGCCACCACCGTCGCCGGGGCGAGAGAGAAGGCGTGGGTCATCATGCCCATGCATGCCGTTCCGACCGCGCCCTGAAGTGCGAGCAGGCCGATCTCCCGCCAGCCCGGCGTGGACCAGAAGGGCAAGGCAAAAACGAGGGCGATCGGAACCGTCAGCAACAGGTTCCAGACGACGAGCGTCGAGGTGGCGTCACCCTTCGACATCGATTTCAGCAGCAGCTGGATCGCCGACTGCAGGACGGCGCCGACGAGCGCCAGGCCGACCGCAAGGCTGAAGCCGGTGGCGGAGGGGCCGATGACCAGCATGGCGCCGGCGAAGCCGACGGCGACCGCGGCCAACATCGGGAGACCGGGGCGTTCGCCCAAGGTCAGGGCTGCGCCCAGCACAACGAAAATCGGTGACATGAAGGCGATCGCAGTGACGTCCGCGAGCGGTCCCCAGCTGAATGCCGCAAAGAAGGCGATCATCGCGAGAAGCTTGAAGCCGGCACGCAGCGCATGCTGGCGTAGGCGGTGGTTCGACTGCAGCACAGCCGGGCGCAAGGCAATCCAGGGCAGGAGGATCACCGCGCCGAAGAAAGCACGGAAGAAGCCGATCACGAAAGGATGAACCGCGCCGCTCAGGGCGCGAACGATCACCGCGTCCGCTGCGGCGAGCGTCGCTGCGCCCGCTGCAAAGGCGACGGCCATCGTCGCCGTCCGGCGGCTCCGGGCATCCTGCATGAAAACCTCCCTGTCCAGCATCCTCCTGCCGGCTCGGCATGACCATCCATCTTTCCTATAAGTTTGTCAAATTATTTCGCAATGTAAAATAATCTTGAAATTTTGTTCTGAATAAAAATGAGTTAAATCATATGTTTAATCACTTTACTTTTGAATTTCTAGAGGTTTGATGACATCAAAAAACTTGACAACTTTGCTTGTTTGGTGATTTTTCTCGTCGCAAGAGGAGGGTCTCATGCATCCTGATGAAATTGCCCGCAACATGAGCGGCGTCCTTCATGTCGTATCCCCTGGGCGCGAGGAGGCGCTGCTGCCCTCGCCGATGGTGCAGAACCATGCAGCCTTCCTGCATCTGGCGGACGACGGCGCGCTTGTCTGCGCATGGTTCGGCGGAACGCTCGAAGGCAAGTCCGATATTTCGATCTTCGCATCCGTGCTTGCCCGAGGGGCGACGGCATGGGGGCCGGCGCAGCGGTTGAGCTTCGACCCTCTGCATTCGGAGCAGAATCCGGTGCTCTTTGCGGCGCCGGACGGGACGTTGTGGCTGTTCCACACGTCCCAGCCGTCCGGCAATCAGGATGAATGCCGCATCCGCATGGCCGAAGTCCGTCGCGATGCGGCAGACCCTTTGGTCCTGTCGGCCGAAGCCGGGCGCTATCTGGATCTGCCGCGCGGGTGTTTCGTGCGGGCGCCGCTCCTGGTTCGCGACGACGGCGCATGGCTGCTGCCCATCTTTCGCTGCGTGCAGCGCCCCGGCCAGAAGTGGAACGGTAGTCACGACACTGCCGCGGTCGGCGTGTCCGAGGACAGCGGCAAGACGTGGCGCCTCGAAGACCTCGGTCAGTCCACCGGCTGCGTCCATATGGCCCCCGTCCGTCTCGATGGCGGGCGTCTCGCCGCGTTCTTCCGGCGCCGCCAGGCTGACTTCGTCTATCGCACGGAGAGCGGGGATGCCGGGCGCAGCTGGTCAGTTCCGCAGGCGACCGACGTGCCCAACAACAATTCCTCGATCGCGACGACGCGCCTGCGCGACGGCCGGATCGCTATGATCTGCAATCCCGTGAATGCGGCGCTGTCGCCGGATCGCCGCGCATCGCTTTACGACGAGCTGGGCGAGGACGACAGTCGGCCCGATGCGGATCCGACGGGCGGCTGCGTGCCGATCTGGGGCGTGCCGCGTGCGCCGGTCTCGATCTGCCTTTCGCAGGACGGGGGAAAGACCTTCCCTGTCCGCGTGCTGATCGAGGATGGACCGGGCACCTGTCTTTCGAACGATTCGACCGACGGCCGCAACAAGGAGATGTCCTATCCCTGGCTGCTCGAAGGACCGGACGGAACCATGCATATCGCCTGCACCTATCATCGGCGCGCTATCAAATATGTCCGCCTGGCCCCCGGTTGGGACAGTGCGGCAGGACGGAGTGAGGAATGAGCACCATTATCGGCATTACCATGGGCGATCCGTGCGGGGTTGGTCCCGAGATCTCCGTTCGTGCGCTGGCGGAAATGCCGGCAGCGGACCGGGCGCAGACCCGAATCTACGGCAATCTCGCCACGCTCGAGGCGGCCCGGGAAGCGCTCGGCGTTGATATCGATCTCGTGCCCTACGTGGTCGACCTGCCTGTCGAAGGCGCGCCGCTCCCCTGGGGGCAACTGAGCCCGGTGGCCGGCGACGCGGCTTTCCGCTTCATCGAAAAGGCGGTCCGCGACGCAGAGGCAGGCGAGATCGGCTGCATCGTCACCGCGCCGATCAACAAGGAAGCGCTGAACCTTGCCGGCCATCACTATGACGGCCATACCGGCATGCTGCGCAGCCTCACCGGTTCGAAGGCGGCCTATATGCTGCTCGCCTCGGAGCGCCTGAAGGTCATCCACGTGTCGACCCACGTCTCGCTCCAGGAGGCGATCCGCCGGGCGACGACCGAGCGGGTTCTCGCGACGATCCGTGCCGGCAACGATCATCTGAAGCGCATCGGTTATGCCGCGCCGAAGATTGCCGTCGCCGGTATCAATCCGCATTGCGGGGAGAACGGCCTGTTTGGCACCGAAGACGACGACCAGATCGCCCCCGCCGTTGCGGCGGCGCGTGCCGAAGGTATCGACGCCTATGGTCCGATCTCTGCGGACACCGTCTTCCACCGTGCCTATTCGGGTGCCTTCGATCTCGTCGTCGCCCAGTATCACGACCAGGGCCACATCCCGATCAAGCTCGTTGCCTTCGATACGGCCGTCAATGTCTCGGTCGAGCTGCCGATCGACCGCACCTCGGTCGATCACGGCACGGCCTTCGACATCGCCGGGAAGGGGATTGCCAACCACGGCAACATGAACTCCGCCATCGCCTATGCCCGCAAGCTGGTGGCTGGCCGTGCCAAGCAAGGATGACCAAGCCATGACCAACACTTCCATCACGCTTCATCAACCGCGTCGCCTGGCTGTCGGCGCCGGCACCATCGGCGACGTCGGCGTCTGGGCTGGCGATGCAGGTTCGGCGCTCGTCATTGCGACGCCGATCACGGCAGGTTTCGTCGAACGCCTCGGATTCTCCGGAAAAGTCACGGTGTTCGACGCAATCCCGGGAGAGCCGGATATCGCAACGCTCGAGGCGGCGCTCGAAGCCGCGCGACAGTGCAGGCCCGACGTGATCGTCGGCCTTGGGGGTGGTTCGGTGCTGGATGTCGCCAAGCTCGTGGCGGCACTCTGGGATACGCAGCAGACGCTTGCCGACGTTGCCGGCCCGAACAGGGTCGCCGGGCGCAACACTCGTCTCGTCCAGGTCGCGACGACGGCGGGAACGGGATCGGAAGCCGGGATCCGTTCGCTGATCACCGATCCCGAGAAGGGAAGCAAGATCGCCGTCGAAAGCCCGTACATGATCGCGGACTTTGCCGTACTCGATCCGGAGCTCACCTACTCGGTCCCCCCGGCAGTGACCGCTGCAACGGGTGTCGATGCGATGGCCCATTGTGTCGAGGCCTTCACGAACCGGCGCGCGCATCCGATGATCGATGGTTTCGCGCGGATGGGCTTCCGCCTGGTCGGCAAGTATCTCGCCCGTGCCGTTCGCGACGGTTCGGACACCGAGGCGCGCGAGGGCATGATGCTCGCATCCTTCTATGGCGGCATCTGCCTCGGGCCCGTCAATACCGCCGCGGGCCACGCCATCGCCTATCCGCTCGGCACCCGCCTGCGGTTGCCGCATGGTCTGGCGAATGCCGTCATCTTTCCGCATGTGCTGGCTTTCAATCAGCCGGTTGCTGCCGGAAAGACCGACGAGGTCGCGCAGGCGCTCGGCCTGGGCGGCGGGCTGTCGCAGCAAGCCCTGTTGAGTGCGGCGCACGGCTTTTGCAAGGATCTCGGCATCGAGATGTCGCTCTCGGCCCATGGCGCGAAAGAGGCGGATCTGCCGCTCTGGGCGAGCGAGGCGCATGCCAACCGTCGCCTGATGGACAACAACCCGATCGACATGCAGGTCGAGGACGTGCACGCAATCTACAAGGCGGCCTTCTGAAGATTGCTTCTCCCAAGACGCATGACACCCCGGTCGATGGCCGGGGCGTCATGCGTTCAGGCGTGAATTTCTAGCGGGTCGTCTGGAAGAGACGTTCGCGCGATCCGGTCAGGTGGTCGAGCATCAGCTGTCTTGCGCCGGCGCCGTCGCCGGCCGCGATGGCATCGGCGATCGCTTCGTGCTCGGCAAAGACGCGGGAGAGGCCGGCCGTCTCGCGCTTGACGGAGGCGCCGTGGAACTTCATGCCGACGGCAATGTGGTCCTTCAGGGCCTCCATCGCGGTGGAAAAGTAGCTGTTCTGCGCGGCGCGGGCGATGGCCAGGTGAAACTGGAAGTCCGCATCTTCGCGGTGGGACTGGCGGTTGGTGGCGTCACGCATGAGCTCAAGCGCCTGGCGAATAGCGGCAAGGCTCACCGCATCGTGGCGGGCTGCCGCCGCGGCCGCCGCCGCCGGCTCCAGGGTTAGTCGGAATTCGTAGCAATTGAGAAGGTCCGCGACGTTTTCCAGCTGGCCGAAGCCGAGCGGTTCCTTCATCCCGAGGGCTCGCACGAAGCTGCCTGCGCCGCGACGGGAGTAGATCAGGCCCTGTTCCCGCAGACGGCGGAGCGCTTCGCGAATGATCGGCCGCGACACCTCGAACTCGGCCGCGAGGTCGTGTTCCGTCGGCAGGCGTTCATCCGGCTGATAGGCCCCCGACTTGATCGCACGGTGCATCCGTTCGAAGACAAGGTCGGCGAGGCTCTTGCGGGTCGTTCCGTTCTCCAGTCCCATTCGTCATCCCAGTTTCTGGAGGATATTGCCGGCGATCGTCCGGAGCGTGTCGGGTTGCCCGAATCCTCCGGACTTCGCGATGATACATTGTCCGCCGGCGTGAGCCAGACCCAAACCCGGCAGGCAATCGCCCAGCAGCCTGAAGCGCGTGATGCCCATACGCTCCAGCACGGCTTCGGCTGTTGCCCCACCGGAAAGCAGCAGGGTCGTCGCGGTCTCGGTCAAGGCCGGACAGACACCTTCAGCGAGGTTTTGTGATACCGCCAGCGGCGTGATCTCCGTGTCGCCCGGGGTGGCCTGGACGAGAGTGATCGGGCTGGTATCGGCCTGCAGGTCACGGAGGTGACCGTTCGGCGCCGGCAGATAGCGCAACGGGTACGCGGCCCTCAGTTCATCGATCTGCGCCAGGGTGATCGGATCGCGCGAGCCGACCACGAACAGCACCGGACCTTCCGGAATGTCCGCTGGGGTTGCATCCCTGCGGCCGGTCATCCGGCGCGCAAGTGCTTCGGCGAGGCCTCGCGCACCGATCAGGAGATCGAGGCCGGCCTTTTCCGCTGCCTCGAGTGCCGCTTCCATGTCGCCCGGTGTCAGGGTGTCGGGGATCGTCGCACGCGCGGCGTGGGGACCGAGCTTTTCTGAAACCGAAATCGGCGTTGTGACGCCGAAGCCTTCGATGTGGCCGGCGCGGACGAGGCGTCCAAAGGCCGGAATGGCAGGTGCCACCAGCGCGGTTTTAAATGGTGTCGCATCCAGTTCGGCAACGATATGGCCCTTCAGCCGCGAGTCGATCTTCTTGAAAAGACGCGTACCGGCGGGCAAAGCTCTGACGGCTGCTGCCGCCAGCTGATGCGCGGTGTTGCCATCGAGCTCCCGTGAGCCAGTATTGATGGTCAGGACCTCGGGTCTTTCGGCGAGTGCCTCGGAAACCGCTTCGACCCGGAGCGCGACTTCGGTGTGCAGCCCTCGTCCAGCAAACGGAGCAGCCGTATCCAGTGCGCCGGTCAAGTCGTCGGCGATGATCGCCAGCATGGACAAATCCTCAGAACCTGTTGTTATCTTTTATCGTAAAACAGGCTTTGAAATGTCAAGCTATTTTGAATGTTTGTTACAAATCGTTGATCTTTTTTGACTTGTGGAAGGTTGCCCTACTTCGCTGTTTGCGAGAGTTGGGAACGCGGTGGAACGCATCGGCTTCCGGGTCGGGCACCGGGAAAAGACGGACGCGGAAGTGTTATCTGCCGCGTCGCGGAGCCTGGTGAAGAGCTATCCGCGACGCCTGTCGACGGCCGCGGGAAGCGATGTCAGGCGAAGGGTTCCGTCGGGCCTTTTGCCGGCGTCGTGAACCATCGCGGACCCGATGCCGTCATGTGGATGTGGTCCTCGAGACGGATGCCGAACTGGCCGGGCACGACGATCATCGGTTCGTTGGAGAAGCACATGCCTTCCTCCAACCGAACCTGATTGCCGCGGACGATGTAGGGTTCCTCGTGGATTTCCAGGCCGAGGCCGTGGCCGGCGCGGTGCGGAAGGCCGGGCAGGCGGTAGTCCGGTCCGAGGCCATGGCGGGCGAGGGCCGCGCGTGCAGCGGCGTCGAGGCTTTCGCACGGGGCACCGATCTGCGCCGCGTCGAACACGGCCTGCTGGGCTTCCCGCTCGATCGCCCAGATCCGGGCAAAATCGGCGGAAGGCTCGTCCAGCATGTAGGTGCGGGTGAGGTCGGAGTGATAGCCGTCGATGCGGCAGCCGGTGTCAACGAGCACGACGTCACCTGGCGCATAGACCTGATCGCCGTCCGCGCCGTGCGGCAGAGACGTCGCCTCTCCGAAGGAGACGATGCAGAAGGTGGAGCCGCCTTCGGCGCCCAAGGCGCGGTGCTGTTCGTCGATGTAGCGGACGACCTCCGAGGCGCGGATGCCGGGCTTCAGGATGGCATGGGCGCGCCGATGTACCTCGAGCGTGAGGTTCATCGCATACTGGATGATGTCGATTTCCGTCTTCGACTTGCGCAGGCGGTGGCTGCGGACGAGCGGGCCGCCGTCGAGCAGGCGCTCCGCGCCAAGCTGGCGCGCCAGCGCATGATAGACGAAGAGCGGCAGGGAATCGTCCAGCGCGAGCTTGGCGCCATCCGGAACAAGAGAGGCAACGAGCGCAGCGCTGCTTTCCTCTTCCTGCCAGACATGGATTTCGCCGGGAAGATGGCGAAGGCTCTCGACGCGGCTGAGTTCGAAGCCCGGCACGATGTAGTGGCGTGCCGTCGGCGTCACGACGGCGCCCAGCAGGCGTTCGCTCTGATGCCAGACAAGGCCGGTAAAGTAGCGCAGGCTCTCGGTCGAGCCGAGCAGAACACCGCCGAGGTTCTGTTCCTCGATGGCTTTGCGCAGCCGCGAAAGCCTTGCCGATCTTTCCTGATCAGAGATCTTGGGGTGGGGGAGGCTCATTGGGGGGCGCCTTTCAATAGGGTCCGGGTCCGGTCTCGGCGGCGTTCAGTTGAACCGACCGGGCCGGAAGGGGGTGATGTCGATGCTGGTCGGCCTGTCGGCTGCGAGCTCTGCCACCAACCTGCCGGTGCCGGCGGACTGGGTGAGGCCGAGGTGGCCGTGGCCGAAAGCGTAGATGACCGATCGGCTGCCGCTCGCGCGTCCGATCACCGGCAGGCAATCGGGCATGGAGGGACGGAAGCCCATCCATTCGCGGCCGCCGGTCGTCTCGAGTTCGGGCAGGAAACGCTTGGCCTTGGCGAGCAGGGCCCTGGAGCGCTGGTAGTTCGGCGGAAGGTCCAGGCCGCCGAGTTCAACAGCACCACCGACGCGGATGCCTTCGGCGAGCGGGGTGACGACGAAGGCGTGATCGTTGAAATAGAGCTGTCGCTGGAGGCGGAAGGTCTGGGGCGGCAGCGTCGTGTTGTAGCCGCGCTCGGTTTCGAGCGGCACCCGGTCGCCGAGGCCTGCGGCCAGTTTCCGCGACCATGCCCCACAGGCGACAACGACCGTGTTGGCCGAGATCGTCGTGCCATCCCTGAGTGTCACAACATTTCCGGCTCCTGCCGGCGCGACAGCCGTCACCTCGCCCTTCTGGAAGGTCACGCCGCGCGACATGACAAGATCGACGAGGGCCTTCGTCAGACCTTTCGGGTCGTTCACCTGAATGCCGTCGGAGGCATAGATGGCATGGCGAAACTGCGGAGCGAGCCCCGGCTGGAGCGCGTCGATCTCGGCACGACCGACGCGGTTGAACTCGAAGCCGGCCTTTTCCTTCGCGCGCCAGTCGGCGGCCGCAGCATCGAAGCTCGCCTCGCTGTCGTAAAGGTCGAGGGTGCCGGTGTTGTCGAAGAAGGAGGCCAGCGCGGCAGTCTCCCTGACGCCGTGCATCGCCGTCGAGGCGAGGTGCATCATCGTCGTCTGCGCGGCTATCCCGTGTTCGAAGGCGCGGCGCGAACTGGCGCGCCAGAAGTGCCACAGCCAGGGTGCGATCTTCAAGGCATAGGCCGGCGGGATGCTCAGCGGGCCGAGCGGGTCAATCAACCACTTCGGCGCCTTGAACATCACGCCGGGCGACGGAATGGGAATGATCTCGGGAAAAGCGAGAATGCCCGCATTCCCGGCGCTGGCGCCCGCCGCGGCCTCTTCCCGCTCGATCATGGTGACCTTGCGCCCGTCGTTCTGGAGGTGGAAAGCGGCCATTGCCCCCACGATCCCGGCTCCGATGACGATGACGTCGGCATTTGTCTCAGCGGCCATGAAATCTTCCCGTCGTTCTTCCGTGTTGATGTGGTCTGTGTCTCGCCGCGATCAGAGCTTGTCGATCGCCAGCGCATTGTTCATGTCGCGGGCCACGTATTCCTGGATCTGCCGGACAATCTGTGCGGCATGGTCGATCGCCAGGCGGTCGGCACCCTCGACGTCGCCTGCTTCGATCGCGGCGATCATGTCCTCGTGCTCGCGCACGTATTGCAGCGGCAGGCGATCGTCGAAGGTGGAATAATAGAGGCGCAGGATGCGCCGTCCCTCGTCGAGCAGGCGCGCGAAGAAGGTGGTGTAATAACCGTTGCCGCCGAGTTCGGCGATCGCGACATGGAATTCGCGATTGGCCTCGATCATCGCATAGGCATCTTGCGCGCGAACCGCGGCCTCGAATTCCGTCTGGCGCTGGCGAATGACGGCCATCGCCGCAGGGTTCCGCTTGCCGGCGGCGGCACGCGTGGTGACGCGATACATCAAGGTGAGCGCATCGAAATAGGTGGGGAGGCTGGCGAAGTCGATGGTCGCGACGATCGTGTTCCTGTTCGGTAGCGTCGTCACCAGTCCGTCGGAGGAAAGCCGGAGCAGCGCCTCGCGCACGGGGGTGCGGGACATGCCGAAGCGCTCGGAGAGCCGGACCTCATCCAGCGGGCTTCCCGGCGGCAGGCTCATCGCGAGAATTTCCTGCCGGAGCGTGTTATAGACCGTCTGCGTTCCTGAACCACGGGACCGCGGGGTATCGACGTTGCCGTCGTCTGTCGTCGTGTCTGTCATGATGTCGCCTGCAGCCGGTTAGGGATGACTGGATTTCTATCTGCATGCATATTGTCGACAGCGAGATCGTGCAATCTCTTTTTGCCGACAAGATGTCGCTGTCCGGTCCAACTGCCTCAGGAAAGCGTCAGGCAGATGCCGAGCGGCGGGCTACTGTGCTTGCCGGCCTGCGATCGAGCCACTGTTCCAGCTCGGCTTCCGCCCTTTCGAGTGCATTGTGGTTGAGAAGCTTGCGGAGCAGGGCGACGGTCACGGCCCGGGCGCGCAGATTGAAACGGCCTTCTTCCTGTTCCTCGCCGATCGGCTGGTAGACGCCGAGTTTTTCGTAGAGCTGCTGGAGGCGGTTCTGCACGCTGCGCAGGGAGAGATTGCGCCGCCGCGCGATCGCCCGGTCGGTGAGGCCAAGAGCGATGTCGATCAGGATCTCGTATTCGGAATCGGTGAAGCCGCGGGCATGTCCCTGGCTTTTCTGCTGCAGTCCCCGCACTTCCCGGTCGATGACGCACTGCCCCTCGATGAAGATCGAGCGCAAGGCCAGCCTCAGCCGCTCGTCGGACGCCGACTTCAGCACGTAACCGTAAGCCGCGCCTTCCGGAACGATCCGGGAAATGCCGCGGACATTCGCTTCGTCGGCATAGTTCGACCAGAACAGGATGCTGGTTTCCGGCCGTTCCTTCCAGATGGTGCGGGCCGCCTCGATGCCGTTGCGCGGGCTCATCTGCAGGTCCATGACGATAAACTCCGAGCGATGTTCCCGCGCGAGTTTTTCGCCGACGAGCCCGTTCTCCGCCTCGAAGACCATGTCGCATTCCGGCAAGGCGGAACGGACGGCTTCATTGAGATACGCCCTGTGCAGTGCGTCATCCTCGACGATTAGGACTTTCATTGTTCAGTCTCCTCGTCCGGCAGGGGCAGGCTGACCCGAACAAAGGTCTCGTCCTGCTCGCGGCCAAAGTTGAACCCGGCAGAGATCAGCCGCGCTCGGGTCCGCATGTTTTCCAGTCCGCTACCGGGCCGTCTCGCGACCTTGCCGATGCCGATCCCATTGTCCCGCACCTCCAGCAGCAACTGACCCGCGGCACAGGACAGCCCGACCGCGATGCAGTCGCCCTGCGCATGGCGGATGGCGTTGTTGATCGCTTCTTGCGCGATGCGGAACAACGCGACGCGAACCGAATGGCCGAGACGTTCGGTTGCGCCATCGGTGCTGTCGGTCAGCGTGTGTCCGATCGGCAGGCCGCTGTCGCGGACGGAGCGCTCGAGGTGGTTCTCGATCGCATCCGTCAGTCCGAAGAGCTGCAGGACCGAGGGGCGCGCCTCCTCGATGATCTGCCGAAGATCCTGCATGGAATGTTGCAGGCTGCGGAACAGGGGCTCAAGGGTTTCTCCGCTGATGGTCGGCATCAGGCTCAGGCGCTCGAGGCGCTTGGCGAAGCGGGTAAGGTCGGCGAGTGTCTGGTCGTGCAGGTCCATGCCGATCCGCTGGCGCTCGGCTTCGAGCGCTTCGGTCAGGCGAAGGGCGCCGAGCCGCAGCCCCTCTTCCCGGGCGCGAGCCTCGGCTTCGACGATCGCCGAGCGCTTGGCCTGTTCGGCCGCCCTGAGCGCGAAGAAATAGGGTGCCAGAAGGTCGGCGATCGCCCGGGCGCGGGCGACGTCGGCGGGCGTGTAGAAGTCGGGCTTACGGCTGGAGCAGGACAGTGCGCCGATCGTCTCGCCCTGCACCTTGAGCGCCACATGCAGGCGGCTGCGCAGCCCGTGCTCGAAGATCGGCCGGGAGAAGGCGCCGGAGAAGTTGAAGGCCGGATCGACGCCTGCATCGGCAGTCAGCATGCATTCCACTTCGCCCTTCAGCAGTTTGCGGATCGGGCTGTTTGAGACGAGGGCCGGGGGCATCTTGCCCCAGTCGGTCTCGAAGCCGCTCTCATAGGCTGTATGATAGGTGTTGTCGGGCGAGATGATGCAAACGTCCATATGGTCGTTCGGAATGATCAGGTTGATTTCCTTGGCGACCGCGCGTATGGCGGAGTGGAATTCGAGCTGCCCGGCCAGCAGGCGCGAAATCGCCAGGTACTGACCCAGCAGCGATGCCGAGGCGTCTTCGAGCATGATGACCTCCCGGCTTGGCATGCTCCCTCCAGAGCTCGCGAAGCCTCCTCCATTCTGTTGCCATTAGCGCAAAAAGCGCATACGGCGTCCTGCGGAATTCCGCAAATATCCTGCGGGATCCCGCAGGCTCCCTGCTTCAATTCGTCTATACAGCTTTTTCGCTTTCATCCATCCTGAATTCACTGAGGCCGAAATCCTCAGGGGAGCAACATTTCCGGAGCGGCCGTTGAGGAGCGGTCCCGGAAATCCGCCGGACCTTACCGGCTCTAGGGAGAGAGAGATGACCTTCAGGAACGTATTCCTGGCGTCGGCTGCGCTTGTCTGCGCCGCCATGCCGATGACTGCCCATGCCGATACTTCCGGCAAGAAGATTGCGCTGTCGAACAACTATGCCGGCAATTCCTGGCGCCAGGCCATGCTGACCAGCTGGGACAAGGTGACCAAGGAAGCCGTCAAGAGCGGCATCGTCGCCGCCGCCGATCCGTTCACGACCGCGGAAAACCAGGCGACCGAACAGGCCGCGCAGATCCAGAACATGATCCTCGAAGGCTATGACGCCATCGTCGTCAACGCCGCTTCTCCGACCGCGCTCAACGGCGCCGTCAAGGAAGCGTGCGACGCCGGTATCGTCGTGGTTTCCTTCGACGGCATCGTCAGCGAGCCATGCGCCTGGCGCATTGCCGTCGACTTCAAGGAAATGGGCCGCAGCCAGGTCGAATACCTGTCCAAGAAGATGCCGAACGGCGGCAACCTGCTCGAAATCCGCGGCCTTGCCGGGGTCTTCGTCGATGACGAGATCTCCGCCGGCATCCACGAGGGCGTGAAGCAGTATCCGCAGTTCAAGATCGCAGGATCGGTGCATGGGGACTGGGCACAGGACGTCGCCCAGCGCGCCGTCGCCGGCATCCTGCCCAGCCTGCCGGAAATCGCCGCCGTCGTGACCCAGGGCGGTGACGGCTATGGTGCTGCCCAGGCCTTCGAAGCTGCCAAGCGTCCGACGCCGACCATCGTGATGGGCAATCGCGAGGACGAGTTGCAGTGGTGGAAGAAGCAGAAGGATGCGAGCGGCTACGAAACCATGTCCGTCTCCATCGCGCCGGGCGTCTCGACGCTCGCCTTCTGGGTCGCCCAGCAGATCCTCGACGGCAAGGACGTCAAGAAGGATCTCGTGGTGCCGTTCCTGCGTATCGACCAGGACACGCTCGAAAAGAACCTCGAAACCACCGAGAAGGGCGGCGTCGCGAACGTCGAGTACTCGCTCGAGGACGCCCAGGCGGTGATCGCCGGCAAGTGAGCCTTTTCATCACGGTGCTCTTCACGCCGTGATCTCCCGCCACCCGGCGCCGTCTCGATGGCGCCGGGTGGTCAATTCACGAAGCTTTCGGACAGGCAGTGGCTAAAGGCATGAGTATCGAAGCCGATCACCAGGCGGTTGTCTCCGCTCGCGGAATCAAGGTCGAGTTTGGCGCGGTCAAGGCTTTGGACGGCGTCGATCTGTCGATCATGCCCGGCGAGGCGCTTGGTCTTGTCGGCCATAACGGCGCCGGCAAGTCGACCATCGTCAACGTCATCAACGGCGGGCTCCTGCCGCATCAGGGCACGATCGGCTATGGCGGCACGACCGGCTCGGGCGGGATTGCGACGGCGCGGGCGAACGGCGTGCGCTGCGTGTTCCAGGAGTTGTCGCTCTGCCCGAACCTGACGATCGTCGAAAATACCCGGGTGATGCATGCCGGATTGTCCGGCTTCGGCTGGCGCCAGCGGGCGCTTTCCCTCATTCGCGCCAAACTCGACGAAATCTTCCCCGGCAATCACATCGACTGCACATCGACCGTCGGCGAGCTTTCGATCGCCGAGCGGCAGATGGTCGAGATCGCCATCACCTTTGCCGCGGTCACCGACACGCCGAAACTTGTCATCCTGGACGAGCCGACATCGTCGCTCGACGCGGGGCTTGCCGAACAACTGCTTGCTCATGTGCGCCGCTACGTGGCGGCCGGCGGGGCGGTTCTTCTGATTTCACACATCCTCGGCGAAATCCTGTCGACCTCGAGCCGCATCGTCGTGATGAAGGACGGGCGGGTCGTGGCTTCGCGACCGGCGGCAGAATTCACTGTCCACAGTCTCGTCGAGGCGATGGGCAGCGTGGTCAAGGAGCGTGCGCGGGGCGGCGCCCGTGCCCTGGCCGACGCGCCGCCTTCGATCGAGCGGGCACCTGCCTTCGGCTCGCAGATCGCCTTCAAGGCGCGCAAGGGCGAGATCATCGGGCTGGCCGGCCTCGGAGGGCATGGCCAGACGGACATGCTGCTCGACCTCTTTCGCGATCGCAGCAGCAACTGGCTTCCCGGTCACGGCGATGCGATCGCCTTCGTCGCAGGCGACCGTGCCCTCAACGGCACCTTTCCGCTGTGGAGCATCCTGAAGAACCTGTCGATCGGCAGTCTGCCGCACCTCGCGCGGATGTCGACGATCGATGAACGAGGCGAGCAGGCGCTCGGCACGGACTGGAAGAACCGCATGGAAATCCGGACGCCCGACATGGGCAATCCCATCCTCTCGCTTTCCGGCGGCAACCAGCAGAAGGTGCTGTTTGCGCGCGCGCTTGCGACCCGCGCCGAGATCGTGCTGATGGACGATCCGATGCGCGGCGTCGATATCGGTACCAAGCAGGAGGTCTACGCCATCCTGCGTGCGGAGGCGGAGGCCGGCCGGACATTCGTCTGGTATTCGACCGAGATGGATGAGATCTGCCTTTGCGATCGCGTCTATGTCTTCCGCGACGGAGCCATCGTCGCCGAACTCGCCGGGGCGGAGATCGAGGAGAAGAACGTGCTTGCCGCATCGTTTTCGGGAGAGGCCGCATGAAGGCTCCTTCCGCCAATACGCTGCGCCTGATGCTGCCGGCCGTATCGCTCGCCGTCCTGCTTGCGGCGGTGTTCTACATCCAGCCGCGGGCCATGGGCTATACCGGGCTCAACCTGCTCTTCAATCTGGCGGTGCCGATTGCGCTCGCGACCATCGGGCAGATGCTGATCATCGCGGTCAACGACCTCGACCTGTCGATCGGCACCTTCGTCAGCTTTGCCGCCTGCGTGACGGCCGTCTACATGCCGACCTCGCCCTTCATCGCCATTGCGATCCTCGGAGCCGCAATTGCCACCTATGCGGCGCTCGGCATGATCATCCACCTGCGCGACCTTCCGTCGATCGTCGTGACGCTTGGCATGAGCTTCGTCTGGGGCGGGCTTGCCGTGATCATCCTGCCGGCACCGGGCGGGGAAGCGCCGGCCTGGCTGCGGGCGGTCATGGTGTCCAAGCCGCCCTTCGTGCCGATGGCGATCATCGCAAGCATCCTGATTGCCGTCTGCGCCCATCTTCTGGTGATGCGCACCACCTTCGGCGTGCTGATGCGCGGGGTGGGCGGCAATGCCCGGTCGGTTGCCCGCGCCGGCTGGTCGGTGCTGTGGCTCAGGGGAGCGACCTATGCCGCCGCCGGCTTCTTCGCGGTGCTTTCCGGCATCGCGCTCGTCGGGCTCACCACCTCGGCCGATGCCAACATCGCCCTTCGCTACACGCTGCTTTCGATCGCCGGCGTAATCCTCGGCGGCGGTGAATTCGTCGGTGGCCGGGTCTCGCCGGTCGGGGCGGTCATCGGTGCGCTCACGCTGACGCTTGCCGGCTCCTTCCTGTCCTTCCTGCGCATTTCTCCCGACTGGCAGATCGGCGCGCAGGGAGCGATCCTCATCATCGTGCTCGGGCTTCGGCTGGTGCTCAACCGTCGCGGCCAGGAGGAGAAGCAGCCATGACTCGCGTTACCGCGCTTTTCGGCAAGGCCTGGATCTGGTCTTTCGTCGCCGCTATTGCCACCTGGATCGTCACCGTTCTCTTCACGGGCGGCGCGAGTTCGGCCGGCCTGTCGCAGGCGGCCCTGACCTTTGCGGCGTTTTCGGTGATCGTCGGTCTCGGGCAGATGCTCGTCATCACGCTCGGACCTGGCAATGTCGACCTCTCCGTTCCGGCGACAATGACCCTTTCCGGCACCATCGCACTCAAGCTGATGGACGGGCAGGACGCGATGATCGTCGTCGGGCTTTTCGTCGCAGTCCTGATCGGCATCGTGGTCGGCATGCTCAACTATGCGCTGATCAAGATCCTTCGTATTCCGCCGATCATCGCGACGCTGTCGATGAGCTTCATCGTGCAGTCCTCTGCCATCTGGTACAATCGCGGTCTGCGCATCAAGCCGCCGGAACTTTTGGCGGAGTTCACCACGTCGACGACATTCGGTGTGCCCAACATGGCGCTCGTCGCGCTTCTGCTGTCGGTCATCGTCTGGTGGTTGCTCGACCGTGCCGTCTTCGGCCGCTGGATCTCGGCGATCGGCCAGAGCCGCTTTGCGGCCCGGATGGCCGGAATTCCGGTCGACGGAAGCCGGCTGCTTACCTATGTGCTGTGCGCCGTGCTGGCCGCGGTCTGCGGCTACCTCCTGGCGAGCTTCTCCGGCGGTGCGGCACTCAACATGGGCTCGGAATACCTGCTCATGTCGATCGCCGTGGTGGTCATCGGAGGTTCAGCGGTCGCCGGCGGAAATTCCAACGTGCCGGGCATATGGGGCGCGTCGCTCTTCATGTTCCTGGTCGTCTCAATGCTCAACACCTACGGTTTCGGCGCCGGCATCCGGCTGATCCTGACCGGCCTGATCATCTTCACCGTCATCCTCGTCGCCAGCCGGCCGCAGCGGGGAGCCTGACATTGCACTCCAATTCCTTCTCCAGCCTTTCGGAAATCAAGCCATGGTGACTGCCCAATCCTCGATCTACGAGATCCGCGACCCGCGCTTCAGGCAGTTGATCGTCGCAAGCGCCGGCCTCGACGAACTCTATTCCGACTGCCGCTGGGCCGAGGGACCGGTCTGGTTCGGTGATCTCGACTGCCTCGTTTTCAGCGATATTCCGAACCAGCGCATGTTGCGCTACGTTCCCGGACACGGTGTTTCCGTCTTCCGGGCGCCGTCGAACTTTGCGAACGGCAACACACGGGACCGGGAGGGGAGGCTCGTCACCTGCGAACACGGCGGTCGGCGCGTCACCCGCACGGAAATCGACGGGCGGATCACCGTGCTTGCCGACAGCTATCAGGGCCGGCGCCTCAATGCTCCGAACGATGTCGTGGTGAAAACCGATGGCAGCGTGTGGTTCACCGATCCGACCTATGGCATCCTCTCCAACTACGAGGGCTACCAGGCCGAGCCCGAACAGCCGACCCGCAACGTCTACAGGCTCGATCCCGCGACCGGTGCGCTGTCGGTCGTGGTCGACGACTTTCGCCAGCCGAATGGGCTCGCCTTCTCGCCCGACGAGACCAAGCTCTATGTGGCCGATTCCGCCCGAAGCCATGATGAGACGGCTCCGAGCCATATCCGCGTCTTCGACGTGGTCGACGGCACCAGGCTCGAAAACGGCCGCGTCTTCTGCGATCTGGACAACGGCATTCCGGACGGTTTTCGCGTCGATATCGCCGGCAATGTCTGGACCTCGGCCGGCGACGGCGTGCATTGCTTCGCATCCGACGGTACGTTGCTCGGCAAGATCCTCGTGCCGCAGACGGTTGCCAACCTGACCTTCGGCGGGCCGCGGCGCAATCGCCTCTTCATCACGGCGACGCGGTCGCTCTATGCCGTCTACACGACCGCGACCGGTGCCCAGTATCCGTAAGGCCAGCATCCGTAAAGCATGACACCGCGACGGATCGCGCTACGATGTCTTCATTTCTCGAATTTCAGGGAGGCCCGGCGATGTCCGATGCCGTTTCGCCGATCATGATTCTCAATGCTGCCGACGATGTCGGTGTGGCCCGCAAGGTCATTCCGGCCGGCGCGGCAGCCGGACCGGAAGGCCTTGTCGCAAGAAGCCAGATCGGCCGCGGACACAAGATCGCGCTGCATGCGATCCCGAAGGGCCAGGAAGTGCTGAAGTTCGGCCAGGTGATCGGGGTCGCCTCCGCACCCATCGAGGCGGGCGACCATGTCCACCTGCACAATCTGGACATGATCGACGCCCATCACGACTACGATTTCGGCGGCGTGGCAGGCCCCGCTCTTCTACCCGAAGCCGAGCGGCGCACCTTCATGGGTTTCGACCGCGGACCGGGCGGCGTCGGGACCCGCAACTATATCGGCATCATCTCGTCGGTGAACTGTTCCGCCACCGTCTCGCGCTATGTGGCGGAGCATTTCAACCGGCATCACGGGCTCGATGGCTTCCCCAATGTCGACGGCGTCGTGGCGCTGACCCATGGCAGCGGCTGCGCGATCAACACCAAGTCCGAGGGTTATAGGATCCTCACCCGGACCATCCAGGGCTATGCCCGTCATCCGAATTTCGGCGGCATCCTGATGATCGGCCTCGGCTGCGAGACCAACCAGATCGCGCCGATCCTGGAACACTACAAGCTGGCCGAAGGCACGCTTCTGCGGACGATGACGATCCAGCAGACGGGCGGCACGCGCAAGACCATCGAGGCCGCCTGCGAGGCGATCAACGAAATGCTGCCGATCGTCAATTCGGTCGGGCGCACGCCACAGCCGCTTTCCGGCATCAAGCTCGCGCTCGAATGCGGCGGGTCCGACGGATATTCCGGAATTTCGGCCAATCCGGCGCTTGGCTTCGCTTCCGACATGCTGGTTCGTAACGGTGCGACGACGGTGCTGGCCGAAACGCCGGAGATCTATGGGGCGGAACACCTGCTGACACGGCGTGCGGTCAATGCGGATGTCGCGCGCAAGCTGCTCGATCGCATCGAGTGGTGGCGCCAGTATACCGCCCGCAACGGCGACGAACTCAACAACAACCCGTCCTTCGGCAACAAGCTCGGCGGGCTCACCACCATTCTCGAAAAATCCTTGGGCGCCGTCGCCAAGGGCGGATCGATGCCGCTTTCGGCCGTCTACGAATATGCTGAAATGATTACCGAACCCGGCTTCGTGTTCATGGATACGCCCGGATACGACCCGGTCGCCGTCACCGGCCAGGTGGCCGGCGGCTGCAACGTCATCTGTTTCACCACCGGTCGCGGCTCGGTCTCGGGATTCAAGCCGGCGCCGTGCATCAAGATCGCCACGAATTCCGAAATGTACCGCCACATGCAGGAAGACATGGACCTCAACTGCGGCGACATCGTCTCGGGCGAGGACACGATCGAGGCGGCGGGCGAACGGATCTTCGAGGAGGTGATAGCGGTGGCGTCCGGAAAGAAGACGCGGAGCGAGGAATTCGAATATGGCGACAACGAATTCGTGCCGTGGCAGGTCGGCGCCGTGACTTGACGACAGTCACAGCTATTGCCGATAGAGGATGCCACAGAGCCGGAATTGCCGGATCCGGCAGTTAGTTCGAGGCATAGCGGCGCATCTGAATCTGTTCTTCTGTTGAGCTTTCATCTGGACCTGCTGCTGCAGGCGATGAGGTGCCTTCCAGACGATCCGAGAGATAAAGCCTGCGGATCTGATCCCAGCGATTGCAGAAGGCCTCGACGCATGCGGGATCGAAGTGCTTTCCCGAGCCGTTGACGATTTCGTGGCGGGCGATTTCGAGCGGCCAGGCCGGCTTGTAGGGGCGTTCCGAGCTCAGGGCGTCGAAGACGTCGGCCACCGCAACGATGCGGGCCTCGAGCGGAATGACCGGGCCTGTAAGCCCCTTCGGGTAGCCGGTGCCATCCCACTTCTCGTGATGGCTTGCGGCAATCCGTTCCGCGGTCCTGATCAATTCGGACTGGCTGCCCGAAAGGATCTCGGCGCCGTATTCCGTGTGGCGCTGCATCTCGAGCCGTTCCTCCGGTGTGAAGGTGCCCGGCTTCAGCAGGACACCGTCCCGCACGCCGATCTTGCCCACGTCATGCAAAGGGCTTGCGAGATAGATGATGCGGGAGCGTTCCTCGCCGAGCCCGAGTTCCTCGGCGATCAGCTGGGCGACCGCGGCGACCCGTTCCAGGTGACTGCCGGTCTCGCCGTCACGACAGCCGATCGCTTTCGACAGGCGCCAGATGATCTCCTTCTCCTGGCTCTCGATGCGCTTCAGACCGGCCTCGACATCGCGTTCCAGCGATTGCGCCCGTTCAGCAAGGGCGCGCTGGGCGCGACGCAGATTCAGCTGGTTCCTGACACGGAGCGTCAGCTCGGCGGCGTCGAAGGGCTTGCCGAGAAATTCGGTCGCGCCGGCTTCGATCGCGGCGATCTTGATCACATTTTCCCGTTCGGAGGTGATCATGATGATCGGCACGTCGGCGGTCGACGGCCGGCTTCGGATCCGCCGGATGACGTCGACACCGTTCAGCACCGGCATGGTGTAATCGACCAGAACCAGGTCCGGCGTTTCCCGGGCGACGTGGTCCAGGGCTTCTTCCGGCTTCAGGAAGGTACGCACGTCGCAGTCGTCGATCTGCCCGACGATATGACGGAGCAGGGCCAGAACGGCCGCGCTGTCGTCAATGGCAATAACGCGCATGAGGGTCTCCGCAATGAATTCTTCTGAATGGCTCGTCCGCCGAAGGGACATCGACATTTCGGGCGAAAAAGGCCGCATCATGCGGAACCTGGCAGTCGGTCCGGCCTGGCGGCCTCAAAAGAGAGCGTCTTCGAAGAGTTCCTCGTCAGATGCAGGCACGCCTGTGACGGCCGTCGCCTGGTTGATGGCGGCGGCAGGGGGCGCGCCGAAGATGTCGGCATGCAATTCGCGCTCGGCAGCCATGGTGTAGAGCCGGCCGATGCCGGCGCCGACTTCGATCATCGGGCCTTCGATATCCGAGGTGTCGGGGAGGGCCGCCGGCGCTTCCTCGGCGATCTGTTCGGCGCAGCGATCGAGGATCTCGCCGAGTTCTGCCCGGAAGTCGAGCTTGCGGATGGTGTTCTGCATCTGCTCGGCCGCTCCCTGGCCTTGCTGGTCGACCATTGCGAGGCTTGATTCCATGCGTTCGGCGGCCTCGCGAATGCTGTCCAGCGTGCCGCCGAGTTGCGCATCGAGATCCGTCTCTGGCTCGCTCGAAGCGTCGGCCACACCGGACAGCGCGTCGGCGCAGGTGCCGAGTTCCTGGAGGTGGGAGAGAATGTTTTCCGCGCTTTCGTCCATCTGACCCGCAAAGGCGCGGAGTTCCGCGGTCACGACATTGATCGCGCGACCCTCCTCGCCGATCCGGCTGCAGCGCAGATTGGTGTTGAGCGCCATGTACTGGATATCGGTGCGTACGACGCGGACGATTTCGATGCCTTCGAGCAGTTCGCGGACGATCTGGCTGGTGCTGCGGCTCAACTCGTCGGATTCCAAGGCTGATGACGTGACGGTCCGGACGACGTCCTGGGCGCTGGCAACGCCGGCTTCGAGCTGACGGATCAGGCTGTTGCCGGTGCCCTCATCGTCGTTCATACCCGCGTGGAACGAAAGGATCGAGGCGATGTCGGCGTTGAAGCTGCCGACGGTCGAGACAATCTTTGCTGTGTCGCGGGCAAAATCGGCGCGGGTCTGATCGAGCTGCCGCTGCACGAGAGTGAAGACGCTTGCCCGGAGCCTTGCCTTCTGATCCCCGGAAAGCGCCCGGCCACCGTCACCATCAAGATATTCATCGATAATGGTGAGGCTCGACTGGCAGTGTTCGATCCGCTGGCGGGTGATGTCGCCGATCTGCATTGCGGACAGAACGGTCGCCAGTTTTCCCTGGACGGCGCCGGCGAGCCTGCGTACCGATTGTGCGGCCACGGCGAGCTGCCTGTGGTGTTCCGCGAGCTGCCCCGAACCGCGTCCGAGATCAGCGGCGATGCTCGGTACAAGGTCGCGGTAGCTCCTGAGGATCTGCTGGCCACGGCTTGCGGCCGGCTTCAACTGTTGCGAGAGCTCGACCAGGTTGGCGGAGAAGCCTTCGACCTGTTCGCTGCCGTAGCGGATGCGTTCGATTATCTCTTCGGCAAAACCGGCAAATTCGCTGATCCCGGCGCCGGTGATCTTGGCTGTGACGGCAAAGGTCCGGAGATAACGCAGCGTCTCGCGCATGCGTCCCACTTCGTTTGCGAGGTCACGCTCGATTTCGCCAATCCGCGCGAGGCTCCGCTGGCGGTTCTCTTCCAGTCTCGGGAGCTCGGTGAGTCTCTTCATGATGCTGGCAAGATCGTCCCTGGTCCGGTCCGCCGCCTCTCCGCTCAACTGGCCCATCATCGCGTCGAGCGTGTCGATCATCTTGGACACAGTGTCGAGTACGGTAAGAAGGACCGTGCCACCTTCGAGGAAGCGGGTTTCGATCCGGGATCGGGCGTTCTCCAGCTCTGCGGAGAGGTCTGTGGCGAATTCGACGCTTGTGGCTAGAGCCACTTTCTGGATGATCGGCACTTCTTCTTCTCCGCGGCAATAGTCTTTTTTGTTTTTCTAATTTAACGGTCGCTTTGTTTTACTATAGATTCTTAAGGGTGATTGGTGCGCCGCTTCCCTATCGTTAAGGATTTGGCGCCGCTTTCCCGTTGAACGAACCTGTGATGCAGCATCCGCCCACGTGAATTAACATCATGATAAAAATGGGAAAATAACGAACGCCTTGGTTAATGAAACACCCTTGGGTCGTGCATTGTTTTCGCATGCACGTTTTGGGGTCTGAAAAGTCGCATACGACATTCACATCTCGTTAACCGGCGACCGCCAAGATTTTGACAAATATCGATCCTCTGTTGGATGATTCGAAGTAATGTCTGGCAACAATCAAAATTGTATTGTAGTAAAATTAGAAAAAACTACAAATATACGAAATATATCCAGTTTCTTTTCTGATGTGATTTCTGCGTTTTCTTCCGGCCGATCGGTTGAGATCGATGTCGCCGACGCAGTCGAGGTCGACCTCAGTTTCGTGCAACTCGTCGAGTCTGCGCGCCTTCATGCCGGGGCGAACGGCAGGTCGCTTTCCATGTCTCGGCCTGCCAGCGGAGCGCTGCTCGATGTGCTCGAACGCGGTGGCTTCATCGAGACCGCGTTCGAGGAGGACGCACTGTTCTGGCTTCACAAGGAAACCGCCCAATGAGTGCACATATCCTGACCGTCGACGATTCCGCCAGTATCCGGATGACGACGAAGATTGCGCTGGCGAATGCCGGCTACACGGTGACGGAAGCGGTCGATGGAGCCGACGGGATTGCCAAGCTCTCGTCCGGGACGTTCGACCTGATCGTCACCGATCTCAACATGCCGAACATGGACGGGCTGACGATGATCCGGGAGTTGCGCAAGATGCCGGCGCATACGGGCGTGCCGGTCATCTTCCTTACCACCGAGTCCGACGGCGAGATCAAGGCCCAAGCCAAGGCAGCGGGCGCGACGGGATGGCTGACCAAGCCCTTCGATCCTGAGAACCTCGTCAAGATCACCAGGAAAGTCCTCGGCAAATGAGTGGAACCGATCCGATTGCCGTCTTTCTCACGGAGGCTGCCGAACTGCTCGAGCAGATCGAGATCGGCCTCCTCGACCTGACCCACAGGCTCGACGACAAGGAACAGATCGACGCGGTCTTCCGCGGCCTTCACACGCTCAAGGGTTCGGGCGCCATGTTCGGCTTCGATGCTCTGGCTGCCTTCACCCATCACTGCGAAACCGCCTTCGACCGCGTCCGCAAGGGTGATGTCCCCGCAAGCCAGGAACTGGTTGCGGCGGTGCTGGCCGCGCAGGACCACATGAGGGCCCTGATCGAGACGCCGCTCGGTGAGCACGACGACAAGAGCAGCGCCCTGCTCGATGCGCTTCATGCCGCAGTCAACGGTGGCGCCCAGGTTTCCACATCTGCCGTCCCCGAGACCAAGTCCGCCGCGGCTCCAACGAAGCGCGAGGAAGACAGGGCCGGGTGGATCGTGCGCTTCCGCCTGCCGGCCAATGCGATGGCCAACGGAACCAATCCGCTTGGACTGCTCGACGAATTGCGCGATCTCGGCGCCTGCCGCGTGACCGTCGACAAGAGCAAGCTTCCTCCGCTCGAGGCGCTGAACCCCTCCGACATTCATCTGGGCTGGACCGTCGAGGTGATGACGGACGCGGATCGCGCCGCGGTAGAGGACGTCTTCATCTTCGTCATGGACGATATGGAGCTGTCGATCGAACCGATCCTTCGCGCTGCGGCGCCGGCCGCCCAGGTGATCGAACCGACTGTCATGCCGCCTGCGCCGGTCGCAGAGGTTGCGCCGGCAAGGCAGCCATCCGTTGCAGCCGCCCCGGTATCGCAGCCGGCCGCCGCCGAACAGAAACAGGCCAAGGCTTCGGAAAACGTCCGCGTCCCGGCAGAGCGTCTCGACGAGCTCATGGACCGCGTCGGCGAACTGGTGATCGCCCAGTCGCGGCTGTCGCAGCTTGCCGATGCCAGCATCGAGATCCAGCTTCGGGCCGTCTCGGAAGACATCGAACGGCTTTCCGGCGAATTGCGCGACACGATGATGGTCCTGCGCATGATGCCGGTCGCGAGCCTGTTCGGCCGTTTCCGCCGCCTCGTCCACGACCTCTCCCGCGAGACGGGCAAGGTCATCGAGCTCGAAACCGAGGGCGAGACGACCGAAGTCGACAAGACCGTGATCGACCGCCTGGCCGATCCGCTGGTCCACCTCGTGCGCAATTCGATCGACCATGGTCTCGAGACGCCCGACGAACGCCGGGCCGCCGGCAAGCCGGAAGCGGGGCGCGTGCTTCTGTCGGCACGCCAGTCGGGCGGTGAAGTCATCATCACCGTCAAGGACGACGGTCGCGGAATCAATCGCGAAAGGGTCCGCGCCAAGGCGGAGGCCTCGGGCCTCATTCAGCCGGGGGCCGCTCTCACCGATCAGGAATTGTTGCAGCTGATCTTCCAGCCCGGCTTCTCGACTGCCCAGCAGATCACCAATCTTTCCGGCCGCGGCGTCGGGATGGACGTGGTGAAGAAGACGGTCGAGGCGCTGCGCGGGGCGATCGAAGTCATCAGCACGCCGGGCAACGGCTCGGAAATCTCCCTCCGGATCCCTCTGACGCTCGCGATCATCGACGGGCTTCTGGTTCGCGTCGGTACAGGCGCCTATGTCATCCCGCTGTCTGCCGTCGAAGAATGCCTGGAGCTGTCGCCGGAAGACGACATGCGTTCGCGTGGCCGCAGCTTCATTTCGCTGCGCGACAACCTCGTGCCGTTCATCCGGTTGCGGGAACTGTTCTTTACGCGGACTCAACCGGATCCGTTCCAGAAGATCGTCGTCATCTCGACAGGCGCTGAGCGCGTCGGCCTCGTCGTCGACCAGATCATCGGCGACCACCAGACCGTGATCAAGTCCCTCTCCAAGCTTCATCATGACGTCGCAACCTTCTCGGGCGCGACCATTCTCGGCGACGGCAACGTGGCGCTTATCCTGGACGTCGCCCATCTGGTGGCAGCCGGACAACAACAGGAGGCGCAGTTGCGCGCGGCCGGATGAAATCAGTGGCTCAGCAGACCGTCGACCAGTGGGGCGACAATGACGACCGCGAGGTCCTGACCTTCGACCTCGCCGGCGAGACTTTCGCCTTCGACGCCACCATGGTTCAGGAAATCCTCGATCTCCTGCCCGAAACTGCGGTGCCGGGGGCAAGGCCCTTCGTCGGCAGCGTCATCAATTTTCGCGGCAAAGTCATTCCACTTGCCGACATTCGCCTTGCCTTCGGAATGGAAGCGACGGGAACGACCATCGACAGCCGCATCATCGTCGTCGAACTGGACATCGAGGGGGAGCCGACGCTTGTCGGCGTCCGGACGGACAAGGTCCATGAAGTCACGACACTCAGCCGAGCGTCGCGGGAAAATCCACCGAGCGTCGGCATGCGCTGGCGTGCGGACTATATCGACTGCCTCGTCAAGCGGGGTGCGGACTTTGTGATTTTACCGAACCTGAAAACAATTTTTTCCGCGAAGAGAGACGTTCAAGCCTCTGCTTGAACGGCCGCGGGTGGGGGATTTTTGAAATGCGGCTTTCCATCAAACTGAAATTGTCGCTGGCTTTTGCCTTCCTGATCGCGATGCTCATCGGCGTCGCCAGTTACGGTCTTGTCAGCCTTGGTCACTCCAAGGACAGCTCCGACGAGGTCATCGACGTTACGGTCGTTCGTCTCGACAAGATCCAGCAACTGAAATCCCTGATGCTGGTCACGGTGCGCGCGCAGAAGAACATTCTCCTTGCCCGCACACCGGCCGAGATGAGCGGCTTCCTTGAGCAGAGCAAATCGACCAAGGCGGATTTTAACGCCCTCTATTCGGAGATGTCTTCGTCTGCGAGTGCCGCCACCAAGGCCTACTGGAACGAGCTCGGTGTAGTCCTCAAAAAGTTCGAGGAAAGCGACGAGCGCATCCAGAACCTGGTGCGGGTCGGCAGCGTCGCCGAAGCAACCGCGCTATCTTCCGAGGGCGGACGTGACGACGCCAATGCGCTGACCAAGAAGCTCGAAGAAGGTGTGCAGATCAATCGTGACCGCCTGCAGGAAGCCAAGACCCGCACGGACGAGGAATATCTGCAAACCCGCATGGTGATGATCGTCGTCTCCGTTGCAGCTCTCCTGATCGGTGCAGTCACGGCCTTCTGGATCGCTTACGGTATCAGCCGCGGCCTCGGACGTGCGGTCTCGGTGGTTCGGGACGTTGCAGAAGGGGATCTCACCAAGATGGCGGAGATTACCAGCCGTGACGAAATCGGCGAGCTCTTGAGCTATGTGAACAGCATGGTGGAGCGCCTGCGTGGAGTGGTTGCGGATGCGCTTTCGGCATCGGACAACGTGTCGTCGGGTAGCCAGGAGCTGTCGGCAAGCTCGGAACAGCTGAGCCAGGGTGCGACCGAACAGGCGGCCTCGGCGGAAGAGGCATCCGCCTCGATGGAGCAGATGGCGGCCAACATCAAGCAGAACGCCGACAACGCCGCCCAGACGGAAAAGATTGCCCGCCAGTCGGCCAAGGACGCCGAGACCTCCGGCGATGCGGTGAACCGCGCGGTTGCCGCGATGCGGACGATTGCCGAGAAGATCTCGATCGTCCAGGAAATCGCCCGCCAGACCGACCTTCTCGCGCTCAACGCGGCGGTCGAGGCCGCCCGTGCCGGCGAACACGGCAAGGGCTTTGCGGTGGTCGCCTCCGAAGTGCGCAAGCTTGCCGAGCGCTCGCAGTCGGCAGCCGCCGAAATCAGCGCGATGTCCGGCGAAACGGTGCAGTCGGCGCAGGATGCCGGCGAGATGCTGAACCGCCTGGTTCCGGACATCCGCAAGACGGCCGAACTGGTGGCTGAAATCTCGGCCGCCTGCCGCGAGCAGGATATCGGCGCCTCGCAGATCAACGAGGCGATCCAGCAGCTCGACAAGGTGACCCAGCAGAATGCCGGTGCATCGGAAGAGATGTCGGCGACGTCGGAAGAACTGGCGGCCCAGGCAGAGGAGCTGCAGAGCTCGATCGCCTTCTTCCGGGTGGACGCGGCAACCCGCGGCACCCAGCCGAAGGCTGCTGCCCCTGCAAACCGTCCGGCACCGGCCGCCAAGGCTCCGGTCCGTTCGGCCGCCAAGGCCGCTCCGACGGTTGCGGCCCAGCAGGCGCGGGTCAAGGGTTTTGCCCTCGACCTCAACATGGGCGGGCCGGATGCGGCCGACGCCCAGTTCAAGGAGAGTGCCTGATTTCGGGAGGAGCCTGAACTGCTGTCGCGCCCAGGGGGACGGGCGCGGCATACAGGACCCGCGTGTGTATGCGCTGGGACCGCAAGTGCCGGAAAGCCAACGAAGATGAAGGTGAATGGATCGCCTTGTTTCGCTGAAGCGCCGGCTTGCCACCAGCAGGCAACGGAACAGCCGTCGCCTAAAGCCTTCACAGATACACGCGGGACATAGCAACATGCGCTTCACGATCAAACTCAAACTGGCCATCGCCTTCGGGTTTCTCATCCTCATGCTGGTCGGTACTGCCGGTTACGGCATCTTCAGTCTCGCCAATTCCAAGTCGGGCATGGACGAGGTCATCGATGTGACCGTTGCCCGCCTTGACCGGATGCAGCAGCTGAACGCCATCTCGCTGTCGACCGTTCGCGCCCAGAAGAATGCAATCCTTGCGACCTCCCCGCAGGAAGTACAGCGCTTCGCCGAAGCGAGCGCCGAAAGTCGCGCCCACTTCCGTCAGATCTTCGAAGAGATGGCGTCGACCGCAAGTGTTGCGACGCGCGACTTCTGGCAGGAGCTCCGTGCGATCGTCGACAAGTTCGAGGCCAGCGACAGCCGCGTCCACGAATTCGTTCGCAACGGGAACACGGCCGCTGCCTCGCAGCTGTCGTCGAACGAAGGTCGTGACGACGCCAATGCCTTGACGAAGAAGCTGGAAGAGGGCGTGCAGATCAACCGGGACCGCCTGCAGGAGGCAAAGGCCACGACCGATGCCGACTACAATTCGACCCGCACGTTGCTCGTCTCTCTGTCCGTGATCGCCACCCTGGTCGCAGCCGCAACCGCATTGTGGATTGCGCTCGGCATCAGCGCCGGCCTGCGCAAGATCATGGCCGTGGCCGATGCTGTTGCCATTGGCGACCTCGACCAGAATGTCGAGATGAAAACCAATGACGAGATCAAGGACCTCGTCGACACGATCAACCGCATGACGTCCAACCTGAAGGCAATGGCGAACGTTGCCGAGAAGATTGCCGAGGGCGATCTGATGGTGACGCCGAAGCCGCAGTCCGAAAAGGATACGCTCGGCCTCGCGCTGGCAAGCATGGTGGAGCGCCTGCGTGGAGTGGTCGCGGATGCGCTTTCGGCATCGGACAACGTGTCGTCGGGTAGCCAGGAGCTGTCGGCAAGCTCGGAGCAGCTGAGCCAGGGTGCGACCGAACAGGCGGCCTCGGCCGAGGAAGCGTCTGCCTCGATGGAGCAGATGGCCGCCAACATCAAGCAGAACGCCGACAACGCCGCCCAGACGGAAAAGATCGCCCGCCAGTCGGCCAAGGACGCCGAGACCTCCGGCGATGCGGTGAACCGCGCGGTTGCCGCGATGCGGACGATTGCCGAGAAGATCTCGATCGTCCAGGAAATCGCCCGCCAGACCGACCTTCTCGCGCTCAACGCGGCGGTCGAGGCTGCCCGTGCCGGCGAACATGGCAAGGGCTTTGCGGTGGTCGCCTCCGAAGTGCGCAAGCTTGCCGAGCGCTCGCAGTCTGCCGCCGCCGAAATCAGTGCAATGTCCGGCGAAACGGTGCAGTCGGCGCAGGATGCCGGCGAGATGCTGAACCGCCTGGTTCCGGACATCCGCAAGACCGCCGAACTGGTTGCCGAGATTTCTGCCGCCTGCCGCGAGCAGGATATCGGCGCCTCGCAGATCAACGAGGCGATCCAGCAGCTCGACAAGGTGACCCAGCAGAATGCCGGTGCATCGGAAGAGATGTCGGCGACGTCGGAAGAACTGGCGGCCCAGGCAGAGGAGCTGCAGAGCTCGATCGCCTTCTTCCGGGTGGACGCGGCAACCCGCGGCACCCAGCCGAAGGCTGCTGTCTCCGCAAACCGTCCGGCACCGGCCGCCAAGGCTCCGGTCCGTTCGACCGCCAAGGTCGCTCCGACGGTTGCGGCCCAGCAGGCGCGGGTCAAGGGTTTTGCCCTCGACCTCAACATGGGCGGACCGGATGCGTCCGACAGCGAATTCAAGGAGAGCGCATGATGGCCGGCATGTCCGACGAGGCACAGTTCGTCACCTTCGCCCTCGGAAAGGAAGTCTTTGCCGTTCCGGTCGAGGTCGTGCGCGAAATCCTCGACTACGAGGAACTGTTCCGCATCCCCAACGGTCCCGACTACCTGATCGGCCTGCGCGATGTGCGCGGGCAGGGTGTGCCGACCATCGATCTTCGTCTCAAGCTCGGTCTGTCCAGGACCGAGCCCACCCCGAACACCCGCGTTCTCGTGCTCGACATTCCGCTCGCGGACCGGATGCTGTCGCTTGGAATGGTGGCGGACCGGGTATTCGAGGTTATTCCATTCCGGCGCAACCAGATCGAGGCGGCTCCGGAGATCGGCGTGCGGTGGAGTTCCGAATACATCGCCGGCGTCGTTCGCCGTGACGAGGGCTTCGTGGTCATCGTCGACCTCGCCCGTCTGCTTTCGAGCGGTGACACTGCGCTCCTGTCGCGCAACGCCGCCTGATCAGACC
This sequence comes from Rhizobium terricola, assembly GCF_012927355.1. GTDB lineage: Bacteria > Pseudomonadota > Alphaproteobacteria > Rhizobiales > Rhizobiaceae > Allorhizobium > Allorhizobium terricola. The sequence goes on along the minus strand of NZ_JABBGK010000004.1, from coordinate 175,321 downwards.
GGAGCCCGAGGGAATGTCTGCAGTCGCCACCGTTGCCTGCGTCGAAGACCACATCAGCAAGCGGAACTTCGACCAGCTCGCGCGTTTCATCTACGATTACAGCGGCATAAAGATGCCGCCAACCAAGCTCACCATGCTGGAAGGCCGGCTGCGCCGCCGGTTACGGGCGACCCGTATTTCCAGCTTCGACGACTATTGCGACTATCTCTTCAAGCATGGCGGGCTTGAGGCGGAGAAGGTCTTCCTGATCGATGCGGTGACCACCAACAAGACGGATTTCTTCCGGGAGCCGAACCACTTCACCTATCTGCGGGACCAGGCGCTGCCGAAGCTTGCGGCACGCGACATTCGCCGCATCCGGGTCTGGAGTTCGGCCTGCTCCACGGGCGCCGAGCCCTATACGATCGCCATGGTGCTCGATGACTTCGTCGGCGAGAACGGGTCCCAGGACTATGCCATTCTTGCCACGGATCTCAGCACCGACGTGCTCCAGACGGCGTGCCGCGGCATCTACAACGCAGACATGGTGGCGCCCGTCCCGCCGGAGTTTCGCGAGCGCTACGTGATGCAGGCGATCGACGCCAGCCGGCGCGAGGTGCGTATCCATCCCCGCTTGCGGTCGAAGGTCGGCTTCGCGCGCATGAACCTCATGGATGCGAACTACACGGTCGGCGATCCGATGCACATCGTCTTTTGCCGCAACGTGCTGATCTACTTCGACAAGCCGACGCAGCAACGGGTGCTTTCGCGACTGGTCGACTGCCTAGTACCGGGGGGATATCTGTTCATCGGCCATTCCGAGACGGTTTCCGGCTTCGACCTGCCGATCCGTCAGGTTGCCAATACCGTCTTCCAGAAGGTGTAACGCATCCTGATGGCCAAGAAGGTCCGCGTTCTCATCATCGACGATTCAGCCAGTGTCCGGCAGACGCTGAGCCGCGTTCTCGAAGCGGACCCGGAGATCGAGGTGATCGGCACGGCGTCCGATCCCTTCATGGCGGCGCGCAAGATCCAGGACGAGATCCCGGACGTCATCACGCTCGACGTCGAGATGCCGCGCATGGACGGCATCACCTTTCTACGCAAGCTGATGGCGCAGCGTCCCATTCCGGTGGTGATGTGCTCCTCGCTGACGGAGCAGGGATCGGAGACGCTGCTGCAGGCGCTGGAGGCAGGGGCTGTCGACGTCATCCTCAAGCCGAAGATCGGTGCGGCCGACCATCTGGCCGAGGCGGGCATGCGGATTTGCGAGGTGGTGAAAAGTGCGGCCCATGCGCGTGTCGCCGGCCGACCTCGACGCAGCGCGGCCCAGAGCGGTCCGTCGGCAAAACTCACGGCAGATGCCGTGCTGCCGCCGCCGAGTGGCAGGGCCATGGCCAAGACGACCGAGATGGTGGTCTGTGTCGGGGCATCGACCGGGGGAACCGAGGCCCTTCGCGATTTCCTCGAGCAGCTCCCGGCCAATGCGCCGGGTATCGTGATCGTCCAGCACATGCCGGAACGCTTTACGGCAGCCTTCGCCAAGCGCCTGAACACGCTCTGTGCCGTCGAGGTCAAGGAGGCGGTCGACGGCGATCCGGTGCTTCGCGGGCATGTGCTCATCGCGCCCGGCGATCATCACATGCTGCTGGAACGGCAGGGCGCCCGCTATCACGTTTCCGTCCGCTCGGGTCCGCTCGTTTCGCGGCACAGGCCGTCGGTCGACGTCCTCTTCCGTTCCGCGGCGCGGGCGGCGGGCGCCAATGCCATGGGCGTCATCATGACCGGCATGGGCGACGACGGCGCGCGCGGCATGGCCGAGATGCACGAGGCCGGAGCCTTCACGGTCGCCCAGGACGAGGCGACGTCCGTCGTCTACGGGATGCCGAAAGAAGCCGTAGCGCGGGGCGGGGTCGACAAGGTCGTTCCGCTTGACCAGATCGCCCACGAGATCCTGGCCGCCGACCGCAGCCGCTAGACTTTCGCGCGCCGACAATTCGCGCCCCGCGTTCAGAAATCGTTAACCATAACGGTCGAACATCCGGTCAGGAAAAAGTCCTGATTTTCAAAGGGCTACGATTCGTTTTCAGATCCGGAGGATCGACAATGCCCGTCATCACCTTTGCCAATACCAAGGGCGGCGCAGGAAAGACCACCGCGGTGCTGCTGCTGGCTACCGAGCTCGAGAGAATGGGTTTCAGGGTCGCCGTGCTCGATGCCGACCCGCAATACTGGATCAGCCGCTGGCGGCAGAATTCGGGAGACAGGACCGCGGTCAAGGTCATCCCCTACGTGACGGCCACCTCGCTGGAGAAGCATATCCAGGAAGCCCGTGCCGAGACCGATTATGTTCTGGTCGACCTGCCGGGCGCCCGGACGCCTTTGCTCGCCAAGGCGATCGGCTATTCGAACCACGTCCTCATCCCGATCCAGGGTTGCTCGATGGACGCCCAGGGCGGTGCCCATGTCATCGAGTTGATGCAGTATCTCGCCGAGAAGGGCGATATTCACATTCCGTATTCGGTCGTGCTGACGCGGGTCAATTCGATGGTGACCACCCGCGCGCTGCAGACCGTCAAGGCGCTCCTCGCCGAGCGGAGTGTTCACGTGATGGATACACCGATCATCGAGCGTTCCGCATTCCGCGACGTCTTCGATTGCGGCGGGACGCTGCACACCCTCGCTTCCGGGCGGGTCAGCAACCTGGAAAAGGCGCGGGAGAATGCACGGGCCTTCGCCGACGAGGTGCTGATGCACGAGGCGTTGCGTTGCCGCAGGCTGCGGCAGATCGCCAATGGTGCGTTGTTGCAGGCCGTTGCCTGACAGGCCACGGTGGGATCGGTCAAGCCGGTTCGGACGCCGAGGACAACTGCATGATGAACATCGCAAAAAGCTCTGATTGGCTCGACACGTCCAGCTTCTGGTAGATGTTCTTACGGTGGATCTTCACCGTACCTTCGGTGATGCCAAGGCGATGGGAGATCGAGACGTTGGAATGGCCCCTGAGGATCAGGGCGGTGATCTCGATTTCCCGCGGCGTCAGGATCCCGTCCGTCATGCGGTTCAGCGAATCGTTTATCGGGTTGCGCGACATCTTTCCAGTTTCCGCAGGCGCCGGTGCGGGGCTTTCGTGACCCCAGTGACGTTCTGCGAGGGTTCGGATGAGCGGCTCCGCTTCCCGGATTGCCGTGAGATCCCGCCGGCCGAAGGCGGGTGCCGTGACGGGGCGGGTGAAGCTGATGACGAGGCCCGTCCAGTTGACCGGGCGGCAGACGATGCCCACTTCGTCGCGAATTCCTGTCAGACCGTAATGCTGGCGGAAGTATTCCGAACTGTAGAACTGGTCCGGCGCCATGTCGCGGAGCCGTCTCACGCCGGTGACCTTGGGGTCGGTTGCTGCGCCAAAAAAGGGATCCAGCAGATAAGGCCCTCTGGAGTAGGCATCGATGACCGTCGCGGCGCGTTGCTGATCAATGTTGTGGTGGCAGCAGACGGGTTTTGCTGCCCCGGCATAGGCAAACACCATCAGGATGTCGAAATCCACGATGGTTCTCAGCGCGGCTTCGATCCTTCTTGGAAAGTCGCTCTTTCCCAAGGCCTCGATCGCGTCAGCGATCGCGCTGTTCCATGCCGCAAATCCCCTGCTCAAGACTTCCCTTTCCTGCAATCAGGTCGCGATCAGGTGAGCAGATTTGCGCATCTGCGTCTATCCCAAACGGGATATTTTATTGCCTGGGAAGCGCGCCTAACCTTCGTTGATTACCGAGATAGAGAGCTATGCCTAATACAAGTGATACGACAGTGAATTTTGAAGCCAGACTGCAGGAAATCGGCGCCCGGTCGGTGCATATCGGCATGGTGGACCCGGAAGGCGAATTCCGCGACAAGCTGGTGTCTGCCGACAAGGCGAAGAAGCTCGCTGCCGCCAGCTATCCGTTCTGCGAAGTACTCTATTTCTGGGATATCGCGGAGAAGGCCTACAAGGATGCGGCCTTCATCGACCGCCCGGCCAAGATCTTCACCGATACTGTGCGCAAGTTTCCGTTCGCGCCGGATGCGGCGGTGTGCCTTGCCGACTTCATCGGTGAATTCGGCAGGCTTTCGCCGCGCAATCTCTGCCTCGACCTGATTTCCCAGGCGGCCGACCTCGGGTTCGACGTGCTGTCCGCGTTCGAGTTCGAATTCTTCGTCTTCGACGAGACGCCGGAGAGCCTGCGTGCCAAGGACTACCGCGACCTCACGCACTTCGCCCAGGGCAATCGCACCTATTCGCTTCAGACGACGACGCTCTACGGCGATCTTCTGCAGGGGCTCGACGAGGCCATGCGGACGATGGACATCAAGCTCGATGCGATTCACACCGAGCTTGGTCCTGGATGTTTCGAAGCGCCGCTGACCTATGCCAAGGGTATCAAGGCGGCCGACGATGCGATGCTCTTCAAGAACTTCGCCAAGGCCTATTTCTCGCTCAACGACCTGACGGTCAGCTTCATGTCGAAGCTTTCCACCCAGTTGTCCGGCCAGTCCGGCCACCTGCACGTCTCCCTGCGTGACCGGGCCGGGAATGCCGCCTTCGCCGACCCCTCGGCGCCTGACGGCATCAGCCGGACCGCACGGCATTTCATCGGCGGCCTCGTCAAGCTGATGCCGGAATTGCTGGCGATGTGCTCGTCGACGGTCAATGCCTACAAGCGGCTCGTGCCCGGCGCATGGGCACCGACCTCGGCCAACTGGGGCGTGCAGAACCGGACGGCGGCCGTGCGGGTGATCAACGACGTGCCGGAGGCGACCCGCGTCGAATTCCGGGTGCCATCCGCGGATACCAATCCCTATCTGGCGCTGTCGATGTGCATCGGTGCCGGTCTCTACGGCATTCGCAACGAGATCGAGCCGCCGGAAGGCAGCGCCGAAAACTTCTACGCGTCGACGCCTGCGCCCGAGGCAGTTTTTCCGCGCGATCTCGGTGAAGCGGCCACCCGCCTCGACCGCAGTCCGGTGGCGCGGGAGCTCTTCGGCGCGGAATTCGTCGACACCTTCGTGGCGGCGCGACGTTTCGAATATGCAGAATATCAAAAACACGTTAGCGAATGGGAGATCAGGCGTTACCTCGGTATCGTCTGAGCTTCCCTTCCATCGGGAATGAAAAGAGGAAGGAACCAAAAATGAAAAAGGGAACAGCAGACTTCAGCATGGGATCGAACGGCGTCAGCCGTCGTTCGGTTCTCAAGGGCATGGGCGGGCTCGGCCTTGCCGCTGCCGGCGGTGGCTTGCTTGGCATGCCGCGGGGCGCCAGCGCCGCAGAAAGCCTGAACTACATGTGCTGGGAAGGCTATAACGCCCCCAGCATTCTCGAGCCGTTCCAGAAGGCGAAGGATGCCACCGTCTCCGTCGATCTGATCACGGACTCGGCCGGCGGCTTCGCGAAGCTCGCAGCCGGTGCGTCGAAGGATTTCGACTTGGTCTCGTCGGACAGCCCGTGGATCCAGCGCATGGGGCCGGCCGGCTTCTGCCGCTTCCTCGACGACAACGATTTCGCCGAGCAGTATGCCGAGTTCTACCCGCAGTTTCGTGCGCCGTTCCAGCCGCTGCAGTTCGAAGGCAAGGCGACCGGCCTGCCGACGCGCTGGGGCTGGGTCGGCCCGACCGTCAACACCAAGTTCGACAAGCTCGAGGCCTGGTCCAGCTATGCTCCCGTCTTCGACAGCGCCTACAAGGACAAGATCTGCCTGCTCGACTGGGGTGACTGGCCGATCATGCCGCTCGCGCTCTATGCCGGGGTCAACCCGTATGAGGAGCTCGACGAGGCAGCCCTCGGCGAAGTGCGCAAGGTGCTCCGCGCCGCCTTCAAGAACACCCGCGCCATCGTCGCCGACCTCGCGGTCGCGCAGAAGGGGCTGATCGACGGTTCGTTCCGGGCGCTGATCGGCGGCGGTACCTATTGCACCTCGTCGCTGCGCCTCAAGGGCCACGACTACATCCAGTCGATCGTGCCCGAGCCGAAGGGCGGCCTGAAGCAGGGCATCATCTGGATGGAGGCCACCGGTCTCGTCGACAACGGCAAGAACTCGCAGATCGCCGCTGACTTCCTCAAGTACATCGTCTCGCCGGAAGTGGCCAAGCAGCTCGCGATCACCGAAGCGACCTGCAATCTGGTGCCGAATCAGAAGGCGGAAGCACTGTTCTCCGACGCCGAGAAGAAGGCTCTCCAGATGGATTACATGTGGACGGCCTGGGACAACAGCCAGTTCCACACGGTCGCGCCCAATATCGACGACATGCTGGCCATCTGGCAGGAAGAGCTCGCCGCTCGCTGAGCCGGCATGTTCCTTCAAGGCATCCCGCCCCCTGTTCGGGGCGGGATGCCGTCGATCAAGATTTCAAGAGGGTTGGGAAGCAGGCATTGGCTACTCCGATTATCGATGCGTCCGATATCATCAAGGATTACGGTTCGGCGCGTGCGTTGCATGGCGTTTCCCTCAAGGTCGGGGCGGGGGAGTTCGTCGCGCTTGTCGGTCCGTCGGGTTGCGGCAAGACCACCCTTCTGAAGATCCTTGCGGGCTTCGAGGAGGCGACCGGCGGTCGCCTCGAGATCCAGGGCAAGGACATGCAGGGCGTTCCCGCGGCGAGCCGCCCGACCCGCATGGTGTTCCAAAAGCTCGCGCTCTTTCCCCACAAGACAGTCGGCGAGAATATCGGTTTTCCACTGAAGCTGCAGAAGGTCGGCAAGGCGGAAATGGCGGCCCGTGTCGCCGGCATGCTCGAGCTGATGCACCTGAAGCCCGAATACCTGAACCGCTATCCCGCCCAGCTTTCCGGCGGCGAGCAGCAGCGCGTCGCCCTGGCGCGTGCGCTGGTTTCGCAGCCGAGCGTGCTCCTGCTCGACGAGCCGATGAGCGCACTCGATGCCAAGCTCAAGAAGTCCCTGCAGGCGGAGCTCAAGAAGCTGCACCGCGAGATCGGCACGAGCTTCGTGCTCGTCACGCACGACCTCGAAGAGGCGATGATGCTGGCCGATCGCATCTGCGTCATGCGCAGCGGTAACGTCGTGCAGATCGGCACGCCGTCCGACATCTATTATCGCCCGGCCAACATGTTCGTGGCGGGTTTCATCGGCGAGACCAATTTCCTGCCGGTGGCTGCGGTGCGCGCGCCGGATGGCAGCGCGATCGTCCGTTCACCACTTGCCGTCGGCGAGCCCGCGCCGCTTTCTGCAGCCAACGTCTCATCGTCGCTCATCGACCAGAACACGGCCCTTCTGGTTCGTCCCGAGACGATCGGTTTCGTAACGGGTGAGGCTCCGGCCGGCTTCTGGCTTTTGGACGGCGAGGTCGAGGAATATTTCATCAAGGGGTCCTCGACCCAGTACCGGGTCCGTGTCGCAGGTCTGGAGGCCCCCGTCGTGATGGATCTGCCTGGCTCCATCCACCTGCCGGCCAATGTCGGCGACAAGGTCCGGATCGGCTTCGATCCGTCCCGCGCCTTCCTGTTGTCGGAGTGATCATGAAGACGCAGGCGAAGACATGGAATGATCCTGTCCTGATCGCGGCGGTCGCGCCGCTCGCGGTCGCCATGTTCGTCTTCTTCGTCGTGCCGCTGGCAATGACGGCGGTGCTGACTTTCCAGACGACGCAGTATTATCGCCTCCAGTGGACCTGGGACCTGAAGATTTGGACCGAGGTGTTCTCCAAGCCGCATTACTGGACGATCATGCTGCGCACTGTGACGATGGCGCTGATCTGCGTGGTGCTCTCGGTCCTGATCGCCTTCCCGACGGCTTATGCGCTGGCGACGAGGCTCAAGACCTACAATGCGCAGATCCAGATCCTGATCGTCTTTGCCTTTCTGACCGATGCCGTGCTGAAGACCTTCGGCTGGATCCTCGTGCTGGACAAGAACGGGGTCGCGAACTGGCTCCTCTCCCATCTCGGCCTTGGCCCCGAAGCGCTCAACCTGCTGTTCACGCCGACAGGCGCGATGATCGGCATGGTCTACAATCTCGTCGTCTATCCGATGTTCACGATCTACCTGTCCCTGGTGCGGATCGATCGCGACCTGATGCTGGCGGCCTATGACGCGGGGGCCTCGCGCATCCGTACCTTCTTCGAAGTCACGCTGCCGCTTTCCCGTCCAGGGCTTTATTCCGGCGCCGTGCTGGTCTTCGTTCTCAGTCTCGGTGCCTTCCTCGAGCCCAAGGTGTTGGGCGGTGGCACTTCGCCGCTTGCCTCCGAACTCATCCGGCAGAGCTTCGAGACGCGCGTCAACTGGCCACTCGGAGCCGCGTTGACCATCGTGCTGATCGTCATCGGTGCCGTGACGCTGGCGCTTGCCGGAGCGCTCGCGACGCGCCGCAGGGCAGAGCCGGCGAGGGTAGCCGCATGATGCCGCAACGCTTCAAGAACGCATTCGTCGATACCATGCTCGTCGGCAGTGTCGTGCTTCTTATCGCCTTCTTCTACGCTCCGATCGTAACCCTGGTCGCCTTCTCCTTCACGTCGAGCCGGGTACTGACCTTTCCGATCGAGGGTTTTTCTCTCGAGTGGTATGGCGAACTGGTCCGCAAACCGGACTTCCTTCCTGCAGTCATCAACTCGGCGATGGTCGCGGCGATATCGACCGTCTTCGCGACACTGCTCGGAACAGCGGGGGCGATCGCCTGGATCCGGTTCCGCTTCCGGTTCCAGAATGCGTTCCGTGCCGTCACCTTCGCTCCGCTGCTCTTCCCGCAACTGCTTCTCGGGGTGGTGATGCTGCTGTGGTTCTCGGTGCTTGGGAACTGGCTCGGCTTTTCGACGGGGCTCGTCACCGTCGTCATCGGGCATGTCGTCTACATCACGCCCTTTGCGCTGGTGATCGTCGCCGTGCAGGTCTACGGCTTCGACGACGTGCTGGAAGACGCTGCGCGTGATGCCGGCGCAACCGGCTGGGAGGTTTTTCGCGAAGTGACCTTCCCGCTGCTCTGGCCCGGCATTTTCTCGGCGGCCACCTTCGCCTTCCTGCTGTCGTGGGGCAATTTCTATGTGTCCTATTCGCTGGCGGGAACCGCTCGGACGCTGCCGGTCTTCGTTTACAGCGGCATCGCCGTCGGGTCGTCACCAATCTACCCGGCGCTGGCCACTCTCAACTTCATTCCGGCGCTGGCGCTGGTAGGGCTTGCCGAATTCATGCGTCGCCGGGCGCTGAAACGGCAGAGCGCCGCCGCCTCCGCATCCTGAGTTCATCCGAAAGCAAGGAGACGCTCCATGTCAGTCGATACCAAGGCCGTGTCCAGCAACTGGAGCTTCCCGACTGCGGTTCGGTTTGGCAACGGGCGCGTCTCGGAACTCGCTGGCATCGTTCGCGAACTCGGGGGACGCCGGCCTCTGGTAATCACCGACGCAGGGCTGAAGGACCTCTTCCCGGTCCAGCGTGTGCTGGAGGTCTTGCGGTCGGGCGGGCTGGAGGCCGGCCTCTTCTTCAACGTCAAGCCCAATCCCACCGGCGGCAATGTGGCCGACGGGATCGCGGCCCTCAGCGACGGTGGTCATGACCTCGTCATCGCCATCGGCGGCGGCAGCGCCCTCGACGCCGCGAAGGCGATTGCGCTGATGTCCCGCCAGACCATTCCGATGTGGGACCTGGAGGACATCGGCGACAACTGGAAGCGTGCCGACACGTCGCGCCTCCTGCCGGTTATCGCGATACCCACGACCGCCGGAACCGGCTCGGAACTCGGACGTTCCTCCGTGATCACCAACGAGGCTGAAAAGCGCAAGGTCATCGTCTTCCACCCCCGCATGCTGCCGGACGTGGTGCTGATGGATCCGGGTCTGACGACGGGCCTGCCGGCCCACATCACCGCGGCAACCGGGATGGATGCCCTCTCCCATGCGCTAGAGGCCTATTCGGCGCCGTCATTTCATCCCATGGCGGAAGGCATCGCGCTCAATGCGCTGCGTCTTATCAAGACGTGGCTGCCGGTCGCGACCGCCGAAGGCGACAACATCGAGGCGCGGGGACAGATGCTGGTCGCGTCGGGCATGGGTTGCGTCGCCCTGCAGAAGGGGCTGGGCGCGATCCATGCCCTCGCTCATCCGCTTGGTGCCCTGAATGATGCTCATCACGGCCTGCTGAATGCCGTCCTGATGCCGTATGTCCTCGAATTCAACGCGCCGGTGATCGATGACAAGCTGGAACTCCTGGCACGTTTCCTAGATCTACCGATACCCAGCGCCTCTGGTGTGATCGACTGGATCGTCGAACTGCGTGAGACGCTTGCCATTCCCGAGACACTTGCCGGCATGGGCCTCAAGGGCATCGATATCGGGAAGGTTGCCGCGATGGGTGTCGCCGACCCCTGTGCCGGCGGCAATCCGGTCAAGCTCGATGAAGAAGGCCTGGCGTCGATACTGCGTGCGGCCCGAGGGGCCTGATCCCGGCGATCAAGTACGCTTTCGTTCCGGCTTTGCGATGACCAGGGCAATGCCGCTCGCGGCCAATGCGTCGGCGATGTCCGCGGGCGGCGGACAGTCCGTCGCCAGTTCACCGAACGCGTCGAAATCGCAAACCTTGACGAGCCCCTGACGACCGAACTTGCTGTGGTCGGTGACGATCAGCGCGCGCTTGCCGCGCGAGAGCACGACCCTGGCGAATTCCGCTTCCTCCAGCTCGTAGTCCATCACCCCGGTCGCCAGGTCGATGGCGCCGGCGGAGATGATGGCGTGGGTGACGCTGAAGCGGCTGACGAAGTCGATCGCCGAGGCCCCAAAAGCTGCGCCGTTGTCGCTGCGCAGTTCGCCGCCTGCCATGTAGACCTTGTTGTCGTTGACGGTCGCCAGCGTGCGGGCAATGTCGGAGGAGTTGGTCACGACGGTCAGTCGGCGGTGCCCTAGCAGTTCGCGGGCGAGGAAGCTCGTCGTGGTGCCGGTGTCGAGCATGATCGAGTCACCGTCGCGGATGGTCGCGGCGACGGCCGCCGCTATCGCCTTCTTGGCCTCGCTGTTTTCCCGCATGCGTTTTTCGAACGGTGCCTCGCCCACGGCCGAAGGCAGGCAGATTGCCCCATGCAACTTGACGACGGCGCCCTGGGTGGCGAGCGGCTTGATGTCGCGGCGTACGGTTTCGAGCGAGACGTTCAGGTGTCGCGCGAGGTCGGCGATCGCCAGCGTGCCGTCCAATTCCAGGAGCCGGAGAATGTCCCGGTGCCGTTTTGACTGGTTCATGGGGGCCTCGTCCGACGGTTGACATCCAAGGTCATAACGAAGCTTCGAGCACTCGGCAATGAGGTGCCGCATAATCGGTCATAAAAACACAAAAAACCACAAATCCGGATTGACAATTTCCCGTTGCTCGCATGACATTGCGCTGACACACCCTCGTCACAAGATATGAAAAGTACGGGGAACGGCGTTCGGGTGTGGTGCCAGCATTATCGCTCAATGGGCTCTACTGGGAGAACTCGAATGCAAAGCCATGTTCGCATGTTCGCAGCGAATTCGGATCCTGCTCCATCCATTCAGGTAAGCCGCAATCGGGAATTCTCACAAGAAACCACATTTTCTGACGGTTCGGCATCATGATCATCGATGCCGGGAAGGCAATGGGCGCCACGCACGACCGTATCCATCGACTGCCCTGCTGGAATGGACGGATCGAGATCGCGCCCCTGAAAGGCGGCATCAGCAACGAGAGCTTCGTCGTCACCGACGCCGCCGGCCGTCACGTCGTGCGCTTCGGCAAGGACTATCCGTTTCACCACGTGTTCCGCGATCGCGAACTGATGACCGCGCGGGCCGCCCATGAGGCGGGGTTTGCTCCGCGCGTCGAATATGCCGAAACGGGCGTCATGGTCACAGAATTCCTCGGGGCGAAGACCTATGCGGCAGAGGATGTCGTGGCAAACCGCAGCCGGATCGCCGAACTCGTCCGGCGCTTCCACCGGGAAATGGCGCGCCACCTCAGCGGCGCCGGTTTCATGTTCTGGGCCTTCCATGTCATTCGCGACTATGCCCGCACCCTGGAACTGGGCGGCAGCCGGATGGTCGAGCATCTGCCGGGCTATCTCGCGCTCGCGGAAGAACTCGAGGCCGCGCAGATGCCGTTGCCGATCGTCTTCGGACACAACGATCTGCTGCCCGCCAACTTTCTTGACGACGGCAAACGGCTCTGGCTGATCGACTTCGAATATGCCGGCTTCTCGACCGCGATGTTCGACCTTGCTGGCGTCACGTCCAATGCCGGCTTCGATGCCGACCAGTCTGAAGACTTCCTGACGACCTATTTCGAGGGGCCGCCAGACCAGGCGGTGCGCCGGTCGTTCGCCGCGATGCAATGTGCCTCACTGTTGCGCGAGGCCATGTGGAGCATGGTCTCCGAGCTGCATCTGTCGGCGCCAGGCGCGGACTATGTCGCCTACACCACCGAAAACCTTACCCGCCTCGACGCGGCCCTTGAACATTACCGGACAAACTACGGGAAACACTCGTCATGACATTGCCATCCCATGCCCAGATCGTCGTCATCGGCGGCGGCATCATCGGTTGCTCGACCGCCTATCATCTCGTCCGCGACCACAAGGCGGATGTCATCCTGCTGGAGCAGGGCACGCTGACCTCGGGCTCGACCTGGCATGCGGCGGGTCTCGTCGGCCAGCTTCGTTCCTCTGCGTCGATCACCCGGGTGCTGAAGTATTCGGTCGACCTGTACAAGGGCCTTGAAGCCGAGACGGGACTGGCAACCGGGTGGAAGATGACGGGCTGCCTGCGCCTTGCCACCAACCAGGATCGCTGGACCGAATTCCGCCGCCTTGCGACGACGGCCGGGAGCTTCGGCATGGAAATGCACCTCGTCTCGCCGGAAGAGGTCAAGCGCATGTGGCCGCTGATGAATGTCGATGACCTCGTCGGTGCAAGCTGGCTTCCGACCGACGGCCAGGCGAGCCCGTCCGACATCACACAGTCGCTCGCCAGGGGCGCGCGCATGCACGGGGCGAAGATCGTCGAGAATGTCCGGGTGACCGGCTTCGAGATGAAGGATGGCCGCATTCTCAAGGTGAAGACGACGCTCGGCGACATCGCCTGCGAAAAGGTGGTCAATTGCGCGGGCCAGTGGGCCCGGCAGGTCGGCGACATGGCGGGCATCAACGTGCCGCTCCAGCCGGTCAAGCACCAATACATCATCACCGAGAAGATCGATGGGCTGTCGACCGACGCGCCGACCATCCGCGATCCGGACCGCCTGACCTACTTCAAGGAAGAGGTGGGTGGCTTGGTGATGGGGGGCTATGAACCCAATCCGCAGCCGTGGACGACCGGGGATGTTCCGAACGAGTGGGCGTTCCGCCTGTTCGACGACGATTTCGACCATTTCGAGCAGCACATGACCCAGGCGATCGAGCGCGTTCCGGCGCTCGAAAAGGTCGGGGTCAAGCAGATGATCAACGGGCCGGAGAGTTTTACGCCGGACGGTAACTTCATTCTGGGCGTGGCGCCCGAATGCAAGAACATGTTCGTCGGCGCCGGCTTCAACGCCTTCGGCATCGCCTCGGGCGGCGGTGCGGGCTGGGTGCTTGCCCAGTGGGTCGTGGACGGCGAGGCGCCGCTCGACCTCTGGGTCGTCGACATTCGCCGCTTTGCCGGCATGCACCGCGATCGCCAATGGGTTCTCGACCGCACGCTCGAAGCCTATGGCAAGCACTACACCATCGGATTTCCCCATGAGGAATACGAGAGTGGCCGGCCGCGCCTGGTCTCGCCGCTTTACGAGCGGTTGAAGACGCACGGCGCGGTGTTCGGCTCGAAGCTCGGTTGGGAGCGGCCGAACTGGTTCGCGCCGGCGGGATCGGAGACGAAGGACGTCTATTCCATGGGGCGGCAGAACTGGTTTTTCGCGGTGGGCGAAGAGCATGCCCATGTGCGCGAAGCCGTCGGCGTGTTCGACCAGTCGTCCTTCGCAAAATACGAGGTTTCTGGTCCGGATGCCGCCAAGGCGCTGGACTGGATCTGCGCCAACGACGTGTCGAAACCTGTCGGGCGGCTGACCTACACGCAGCTTCTCAACACGCGTGGCGGCATCGAGGCCGATCTGACGGTCGCCCGGTTCGGCGAGGACAAGTTCTACATCGTCACCGGTACCGGCTTCCGGACGCATGACTTCGGCTGGATCGACGACCATATCCCGGCCGGAATGGATGTGACCTTCACCGACGTGACGGAAGACTGGGGCACACTTTCGCTTATGGGCCCCAAGGCGCGCGACGTGCTTGCCGCGGTGACCGATTCCGACGTGTCGAATGCCGCATTTCCGTTCGGTCACGCGCGGGAAATTGCGATCGCCGGCCATGCCGTCAGGGCGCTGCGTGTCACCTATGTCGGCGAACTGGGGTGGGAACTGCATGTGCCGATCGGTGCGATCGGCGAGGTCTTCGACGCACTGATGGAGGCCGGCAAGGTCCACGGGATCCGGCCGATCGGCTACCGGGCACTGGAATCGCTTCGCCTAGAGAAAGGCTATCGGGCCTGGGGTTCCGACATCACGCCCAATGATACGCCTTTCGAGGCGGGGCTCGGCTGGGCGGTCAAGCTGCGCAAGAATACCGACTTCAACGGTCGCCGAACCCTGGAGGGGCTGCAGGACGCTCCGCTCAAGAAGCGGCTGGCCGGCTTCACCGTCGACAATCCCGACATCGTGCTGGTGGGACGCGAGACGATCCTGCGCAACGGGGAGCCCGTCGGTTACCTGACGAGCGGCGGCTTCGGCTATACCATCGGCAAGAACATCGGCTACGGCTATGTCCGCAATGCCGAAGGGGTGAGCGACGACTACCTGCTCGACGGCGCTTACGAACTTGTCGTTGCCATGGAGAAGACCCCGGCAAAGATCCATCTCGGGCCGCTCTTCGATCCGGCGATGGAAAGGATCAAAGCGTAGGGAAGTCGTGAAGGGTGAGACATGGGTCGCACCTGCCGAAACCCTAAATTTGAAGCGGCGCCCGGATTGCTCCGGGCGCCGCTTTCTTTGGTCCATCGGATTTTTCAATCGCAGGCTTGATCAGTCGCCGTAGCCGACAATGCCCTTGATTTCGAGGAAGTCGTGGATGCCGAAATCGGCGTATTCACGTCCGTTACCGGACTGCTTGTAGCCGCCGAAGGGGGCGCGCGTGTCCCAGTCCGGATAGTTCAGGTATACCGAGCCGGCGCGCATCTCGCGGGCCACGGCGCGGGCGTGTTCGAGGTCCTGCGACTGGATGTAGGCGGCAAGACCATAGACCGTGTCGTTGGCGATCGCGATCGCTTCCTCTTCGGTCTTGTAGGGCAGGATCGAGAGAACCGGCCCGAAGATTTCCTCGCGGGCAATGGTCATGTCGTTGGTCACGTTGCCAAAGATGGTCGGACGAACGTAGTAGCCGCGGTTCAGTCCCTCCGGCCGGCCGAGGCCGCCGGTGACTAGGGTAGCACCTTCCTTGATGCCGGCCTCGATGAGCCGCTGGATCTTGTCGAACTGCAGCTGGCTGACGACCGGGCCGAGATCGGTGTCGTCGGCGGTCGGGCTGCCGACCTTGTGGGCTTCGGCTGCGGCCTTGGCGATCGTCAGCGCTTCGTCGTGGCGATGGGCCGGGACCAGCATGCGGGTCGGCGCGTCGCAGGACTGGCCGGAATTGCCGAAGCAACCCTGCACACCCTTGGTGACGGCGGTTTCGAGGTCGGCGTCAGGCAGCACGATGTTGGCCGACTTGCCGCCGAGTTCCTGCGCGACGCGCTTGACTGTATCGGCAGCGGTCTTGGCGACGATGATGCCGGCGCGGGTGGAGCCGGTGAACGAGACCATGTCGACGTCCGGATGGCCGGCCATCACCTGGCCGACATCAGGGCCGGTGCCGTTGACGAGGTTGAACACGCCCTTCGGCACGCCGGCCTCTTCCATGACTTCGGCCCAGACGATGCCGGACATCGGAGCGATTTCGGACGGCTTCAGCACGACCGTGCAGCCAGCGGCAATCGCCGGTGCGACCTTGCAGACGATCTGGTTGAGCGGCCAGTTCCATGGGGTGATGAGCGCGCAGACGCCGATCGGCTCCTTGACGACCGTAGTCGAGCCGCGCTTCTCGCTGAATTCGTAGTTCTCCAGTGCCTCGATGGTCGATTCCATGTGGGCACGGCCGGCCCAGGCCTGGGCGTCACGGGCAAACGAAAGAGGCGCCCCCATTTCGTTGGATACGGCGACGGCGATGTCCTCGAAACGGGCGTTGTAGACTTCGAGGATCTTTTTCAGGAGCGCCAGACGCTCGGCGACCGAAGTCTTGGAGAACGTCACGAAGGCCTTCTTCGCAGCCGCTACGGCCTTGTCGACATCGGCCTTCGAACCGACGGAAATCTGCGTGTAGGCCTCTTCCGTCGCGGGATTGATGACATCCAGCGTCGCAGGGACGGCCGGATCGACCCAGGCGCCGTCAATGAAGAATTTCAGATTGTGGGACATGTAAAACTCCAGTCAGAGGTCGGAAATGATGAGGTGGACGGCGCGTCGCGCCGCCCGTAATGTCTTGGTGGCAACCGCTCAGGGCAGATAGTCCATGTAGCGCTCGAGATCCCAGTTGGTGACTTCCTTGAGGAAGCGCTTCCAGTCGTCGCGCTTCATCATGTCATAGAGTTCATAAAGCCTGCCGGGCATGGCTTCCAGTACCAGATCATCCTTCTTCAGTGCTTCCAGCGCTTCGTGCAGGTTGAGCGGGATCAGGTCGACATGGCCGCCGGCCTTCATCACCTCGACCACATTGCGATCCTCGGGTGCGCCAGGGTCGACCTTGTTCGAGATCCCGTCGTCGAGAGCTTTGATGAGTGCCGCGCAGAACAGGTGCTGGTTGACCATGGCGTCGACGGCGCGGAACTCGAAGCGGTCGGGCGCCGAGATGCGGATCGTGCAGGAGCGGTTCTGGAGACCCCAATTTGCGCCGATCGGAGCCCAGAGGCCGATATCGGCAAAGCGCCGGTAGGAGTTGACGGTCGAGGCGCCAATCGCGGTGAGCGCACCGATATGCTTCAAGGCGCCGCCGAGCGCGTGGTGACCGATTTCGGTCGGCAGCCAGCCACCCTCCTTGTTTTCGAACTCGTTCACGCCGCCCTTGGTGTAGGTGAACAGTTCCTCCATGCCCGGCAGTTCGCCCGGAACCAGCCGCTGAAGCTCGGCGGAGCCGCCAGTCCATATCGAGCAGTTGTGATGGCAGCCGTTGGCCGGCACACCCATCATGGGCTTCGCCATGAAGCAGGCGATGAGGTCGTTCTGGCGCGCCACCTCGTTGCAGATCTGCCGATAGGTGGTGAGGCGGTCGCAGGTCTTCAGCGCATCGTCGAAGGCGAAGTTCAGTTCGAGCAGGCCGGGTGCGTCCTCGACGTCGCCCTGGATCATGTCGAGGCCCATGGCATGGGAGTATTCATAGACCTGTTTCCAGATGTGGCGGGCGCTTTCGAACTGGCCGATATGGTAGGCATAGGGCTCGGTGATCCCGGAATAGGGGGTGGCGGAACCATCGGGGTTCTTCTTCAGCCACAGCATTTCCGGTTCCATGCCGACGCGCAGGTGGAGCCCGTTGTGCTTCTCACGGAATTCCCGGTCGAAGCGCTTCAGGTTGCCACGCGTATCGCATTCGAAGTAGCCGCCCGGGTTCTTTGCGTCTTCGAGGCCGTAGAAGAGCGTGCAGAAGACGCGGGCCACCGACTTGTCCCAGGGCAGCTGGCAGAAGGTTTCCGGGTCGGGCAGGGCGACCGTTTCGCCGTCATTTGCCGAAAAGCCGAACAACGTGCCGTTCATGTCGGTCGAGACATTGGTGACGCCGCCCATCCAGGTCTGGACGCCCTTGCGGGCATTGTATTCCCAGTGGCGGGCCGGCACGGCCTTGCCGAGCACGCGGCCGGTGATCGAGACATACTGATAGTAGATGTATTCGACGCCGAGTTTCTTGATCTTCTCGCTCACCCGCGCGACGCGTTCCTTGCGCAGTGGATCGTTAAGCTCGCGGAACAGGTCGCTGTCTTCGTGTCTTGCCATGTGGCGTTCTCCTCTTTGTGGTTCTTGATTTGGGGGTTGGGGTGGTTTCAGCCTTCGAGGTAGCGGGCGAGCTCGAAGGCGCTGACGGCGCGGGCGAGAGCTGCATGCTCGATCTCGCAGGCCTTGGCGAAATGGGTGGTGAACGCCTCGCCGAAATGGCGTGCGGCGCTTTCGCTGGCCCGCAGCCGCTCGGCGGCGTCCTTGAGGTCGCGCGGCAGGCGCGTCGCACCGGGCGGGATGTCGTCGGGACCGCCGAACGGGGTCGCCTCGGGCGGCGCGATCTGCTGTTCGATGCCCTCGAGGCCGCCGGCCAGCATCAGTGCAAGCGTCAGATGCGGATTGCAGTCGGCACCCGGCAGGCGAAACTCGAGACGCGCATTGTCTTCCGCGGACGGAACGGAACGCACTGCGGTGGTGAAGGTGTATTCGGCCCAGCTGACCGATTTTGGAGCCCAGGACCCCGGCGCGAAACGGCGATAGGCGTTGACCGTATGAGCGCAGAGCGCGAATGCCTCGGGGACCAGTTTCGCCATGCCGCCGATGAAGTGCTTCGCAGCCTGGTTCGTCGTGGCCGACGGATCGGCGAAGATGTTCCGGCCGGTCTTCTTGTCCCGGAGCGACAGCGTGACATGGCCGCCGATACCCGGGAACGCGCCGCCCATATGTGCCATGAAGCTCGCCGTCATGTCCTGCCGGCGGGCATAGGCTCGCGCCGCCTGGCGGAAGAATGCCGCATCGTCCGCGGCTTTCATCGGTGTCTCGGCGGCAAGCGTTGCCTCGAAGCAGCCCGGTCCCAGCTCGCCGGCGACCGCAAAGAGCGAGACGCCGTGGTCGACGATCGCCTTTTCGAGACCCGCCACGAACTCGGCCTGGTCGGCCGCCGTCTGGCCCGACCAGCATTTGTTCTCGGGCATGAAGGTGTGCATGGCGGAGAAACCGCTGTCACGCAGGCTCGCCGCGTTTTCCTTGAGGAATATGACCTCGAACTCGAAGGCGGCCCGGACCTCTAGGCCCAGACTTTCAGCCCGTTCGATCTGGCGGGCAAGGACAGCCCGCGGCATCAGGTCCCGATTCGGTCCGGCATAGTCGGCGACGATGGCGGCTGCCTTCGGTTCGAAGGCATAGGGGCGGAGCGAATCTGCGTCGAGCGTCAGGGTCTCGGTGAGGAAGGGGCCGCCGCCGAACAGGCTGTCGGCGGAGTCCCAATGGGGAAGCGTGTTGGAAAAGCGCGGGTCGCGGGCCCAGGCAAGAAACTGCTCACGCTTCAGGCGCCGCTCGCGAAAGACGCTGGCATAGTCGAACAGTCCGACATGAAGGATGTCGATACCGTCCCGTTCGAGCTGCGCGCCAAGTTGATCGATGGTCGTCATGCGTTCTCTCCGGTTCGGGGCGGCCAGCGGCCGCCCATGAAGGTTGGGGAAGGTCGGAACTGGGGTCAGTAGATGTCGCGGAGGTAGCGCTTTTCCTTGCGCAGGCGTTCGAGATAGGCCTCGGCCCCATCGGCCGACATGCCGCCTTCGGCAGCGACTATCTCGACAAGGGCCTGCTCGACGTCGGCCGCCATATGCGTGGCATCGCCGCAGACGTAGAGATGGGCGCCCTCTTCGAGCCAGGCGAAGAGCTCGCGGGCGTTTTCGCGCATCCTGTGCTGGACATAGACCTTTTCCGCCTGATCACGCGAGAAGGCGAGATCGAGGCGGTTCAGCAGCCCTCCGGCCTGCATGGCGACAAATTCGTCCTCATAGAGGAAGTCCCGACTGCGGTGCTGATCACCGAAGAAGAGCCAGTTCCGGCCGCCCGCGCCACGGGCACGCCGCTCCTGCAGGAAGGCGCGGAAGGGGGCAACCCCGGTGCCAGGCCCGATCATGATCATGGGGGCGTCATCGTCCTCCGGCACGCGGAAGGCGCGGTTCGGCGACGGGAAGATCGGTACCGTGGCGCCTTCGGCGACACGGTCGGCGAGATAGGTCGAGGCAACGCCCTGCCTCATCCGGCCATGGCTCCGGTAACGAATGGTACCGACCGTCAGGTGGATGCTGCCCGGGTGTTCCTTCGGGCTCGATGCGATCGAATAGGCGCGATGTTGCAGAGGCTTCAGCAGGCCGACGAAATCGGAAAGCCCCATCGCGTCCTTCGGCATCATGCCGAGGAGGTCGAGAATGTCCCGGCCCCAGAGCCAGGCATCGAGCGACTGGCGATCGCCGTTGTCCAGGATGTGTTTGAGTTCGGCATCGCCGGAGAGCCGGGCGACTTCTCCGACCAGGTCGCGCGACGGGGTGCTGATCTCCAGCGTTTCGGTCAGCAGCGCGCCGAGCGGCTTGTCGTAGCCTGCGACGGACACATGGGCGCAGGCGCCGAAATGGCTCATCATCGCATCTACGAGGCCCTTGTCGTTCTGCGGAATGACGCCGATGCAGTCGCCGGCTTCATAAGTGAGGCCGCTGTCGCCGAGGTCGAACTCGATATGGCGGGTGTCCTTGGCCGAGCCTTCGCGCGACAGTCGGCGATTGACCGCCATGCGGGAGGCATAAGGGTTGCGCCGGCTCCACCTGGAACGCACCGCAGACTCCGATGGCATGCCGCCAAGAGCGATCTCGGCATCTTCGCCCTCAACGCCGCTTGCCGCGGCAAGCGCACGATCCACCCAGGCAAAGGCGGTTGCCGCATAGTTGGTATCGCAATCCACCCGGGGCTCGATCGACCGTGCGCCGAGGGCCTGCAGCCGCTCGTCGATGTCACGGCCTGCCGCGCAGAAGGTCTCGTAGCCGGAATCCCCCATGGCCATCAGCGAATAGGAGAGGCCGCCAAGGTCGAGCGCATCCTCGCCGCAGAGCGCATCCCAGAAACCGCGCGCGGTGTCCGGCATTTCACCCTGGCCATAGGTCGATGTCACGATCAGCAGGCGCTTCAGTCCAGCCAGCTCGTCCATTTCGATGCTGTCGAGGGGCGCCACACGCGGTTGAAATCCCCGGCTACGGGCGATCCCGGCTATGTCGCTTGCCATCTGCTCGGCATTGCCCGTCTGGGTGCCGTAGAGGATGGTGAGCGACAGGGCCTGGTCGGTCTCGGCGCCGGGCGCTGCGGCCGGCCTTACTGCCTCCTCGGCGCTCGGCGGGATAAACGTCTTGCGCTCGCCCCGGTCGAACGCAATCGGCAGGACGATAGGGCCGGTATTGCCGCTGTCGGGCAGGAAGCGGGCCTCTCCTTCGATGCGGGGATTGCGAACCCGGTGGGCGAGGATCGCCAGCGCTTCCGTCATGTCGCCACGGGCGATGAAATGGCCGAGGCAGAAATGCGCGCCGCCGCCAAAGCCGAAATGCGGTTTACGCTCGGCGGTGATGTCGAAGGAAGGGTCGGCATAGGCGCGCGGATCGGACGCTGCCGACTGGCCGAACAAGTGGATCGTGGTGCCGCGCTTGATCTCGAGCCCCTGGTAGACGAAGTCCTCCACGGCCTCGCGCGTCACCCAGGTGATGGTCGGCCGGATGCGCATGACTTCCTCGACCGCGGATTTGCCGAGCTCCGGCTTGTCACCAAGCAACGTCCATTGACCGGGATTGCGCATGAACACCTCCATCGCAAGGCCGATCTGGTTGCGCGTGGTGTCGATGCCACCGAAGATGGCGAGCATGATCAGGTCGTAGAGTTCGCGTTCCGACAGCGCCTCGTCGCTCTGCAGGTTGGTCTTCACCAGCATCGACAGGAAATCTTCGCCGAGTTCCTGCTGACGCAGTTCGTCGACCAGCGTCATGACGTAGTCGAACAGCTTCACCGTTGCCGCGTCGACTGTTTCGAGGTCCTGCTTGAAGGTCACGCCGAGCGCCAGGCCCATGTCGGCGGCGAGGTCCGCGAGTTCGCGCCACTTTTCGTGGGGCAGGCCGAGAAGCATGCAAATGACCCGCGTCGCATAGGGTTCGGCGAAATCCGCCATGAACTCGCAACTGCCCTTCTCGATGAAGTTGTCGATCAGTTCATTGGCAAGTTTGGCGAACTCCGGGCGAAGGCTGATGACCAGCTTCGGCGAGAAGGCCGGATTGGCGAGGCGGCGCAGGCGGGCGTGGTTCGGTCCTTCCTGGCTCAGCAGCATGCGCTCCCACCAGCCGGCGAAATGACCGGACACGCCGTTCAGCTTGGGCCAGGCATAGCTCCCCTGCCTGAGGCGCGCATCGCGCATGAGCTTGTGCACTTCGTCATAGCGCAGAACGGCCAGACCGTAGTTGGTCCGCGCGCACCAGTTCTGTTCACGCGCATCATCGACCTGTTGCGACCGAATCGAGAAATTCGGGTCGCTCATGTCGAGGAAAGGTAAGCTGCCGATATCGATCAATTCATCTGCGATCATGGTTCCCTCGCATTTTTGCGTTTTCCCTGTCCGCAGCAAAAGCCGTGCCAGCCACACCGAAATTTTCAATGTGTTGATTTTGCTTATGAAAAAAATCGACTGTTGGCGCAGCTCGCTGATGTGGACAACTGCGCTGCGTTTTTGCGGAGACTTTTCTGCAATCACGCAGCATCGGCGACGAGGTGTGGTGAAGCGGTCCTTGGGGTGCGGAAATCGCTGTCGGATGGGGCGCTGATCGGCCGTTCTGTTGGAGTGCCCACAGGCCAATGCGCCTGGGTCTCGCAAGGTGCGGGCGGCCGCTGCAAAAATGACGGCGACCTATGCAAGTGCGCATCAATTCCCGCTTGCTGAACCGAATCCGATTGAAAATGCTCGGTTATTTTCGTGGCATGGATTTTGCTAAATTCACTAAAGAGCCGCCCTGTCTTGCGGGTCGGTCATGTGCGGGTCATTCAGCAGACGGAACACCATGTCGAGAAAAACGCTAGCCTTCATTTCGCAGCTTGCCGAACCCGGGAGCTACAACAAGTCCACCTGGCGTCGGATTCACGGCGGTGACGACGAGACCATCGCGGTCGAGGCCTTGCTCGATCATATCGGCGCCCTGGACCGGCTCGACTATATCGGCATCAAGGCGCATGAAGGCGAGCCGTTGCCGGCCGATCTCGATGCCGTCGACGGCGTGATCCTCGGAGGCAGCTTCGCATCCGTCTCTGACAATTATTGCTGGCAGGCAGAAATCGCCGACTGGCTGACGCGCTGGCGGGCGACCGGCAAGCCTCTGATGGGCATCTGCGGGGGCCACCAGTTGATGACGACCGTTCTCGGCGGCCGGGTGGAGAAGAACCCGAGCGGACCGGAGGTTGGTAGCCTGCCGCTCAGCTTCACCGACCAGGGGCGCGACCACTACCTGCTCGACGGCTTCGACGAGACGTCCCCCTTCTTCTTCGGCAATTTCGACCGGGTCGTCGAGGTGCCGAATGGAACGGTCGTGCTCGCGACTCGTCCGACGCTTCCCGCGGCTGCGCTGGATCACGGCGGCAACTGGGTCTCGGTGCAATTCCATCCGGAAACTACCTGTGACCGGATGGCGACCTGTTGGGCGGAAATCGATCCGGCGCAGGCGTCACGATACAGCTTCATCCCCGGCTGCGAACGGATGATCGGAAATTTCATTGTGGGAACGGGCCTGCTTTGAGACGGGGCGGGTTCCGGTTCGCGCCGGAATGCCGGAGAGTATGGACGAAGCGGCAGGATGCCGAGGCATCCGACGCCTGAGTAAGAAAGGTCGCATAGAATGGCGATGATGGAGGGAGATCTGCCGGATCAGGCAGCCGCCGAAAGCGGCCTGTCGCCTGAAGACGATCTCTTGATCGACGTGATTTCCCGGGATGGGCGCGTGCTGTGGTTCAACGAAGCGCAGGCCGAACTGCTCGGCACCTATGACCACGAGATTGTCGGCTATGACGCCGCGGCCTTCTATGCGCCGGATTGCTTTGCGCAGATCCAGCAGATCCTGCGCAACCGGACACGTTCCGAACATGGCGCGACCATGGAACTCACCTTGCTTGCGCGCGGCGGACGGCCGATCCGGACACTCGCGCGAGCTCGCTTCGTGCGTTTCAACGGAGAGATCTGTCTCCGGCTTGCCAAGATGGACTATGGTCCAGTCGGCACGCGTTATCGGCAGATGGAAGACGATTTCCGGACGCTGCAAGCCATGCTCGCGACTTCGAACGAGGCGCATTGGGGGATCGTCTTCCTCGAGCCTGTCGACACCACCTTGCCGAAGAGCGAAGTGATCCGGCAGGTGTTCGAGAACCAGTCCGTCTGGCGGATGTGCAACCCGGCCATGTCGCGGATCTACCAG
Organism: Rhizobium terricola; assembly: GCF_012927355.1. Classification (GTDB taxonomy): domain Bacteria; phylum Pseudomonadota; class Alphaproteobacteria; order Rhizobiales; family Rhizobiaceae; genus Allorhizobium; species Allorhizobium terricola. The sequence continues at coordinate 151,112 of NZ_JABBGK010000004.1, read as the reverse complement.
TTGCCGGAATCGGTCGACTTCAACGAACAGGATGTCCGTCTCTACTGGCCGCGGAGTGCCGCCAACGAGAAGTTCGTCGAGGAAATCATAAACTCCAACTACGCGATCGATGATGCGCTCAGCGTCGACAGACGCCATGACGGCACGCTGCAATATATCCTCAACGACGTGCGGGCCGACATCGTCGACGGCTTCCTCCTGCGGCTGTGGGGCAATTGCCGCGATGTCACCGAGCAGCGCCATGCCGACGACGAGAAGGCAAATGCGCTGAAACTTGCCATCCGTGCCCTCGACGGCATGCCCGATCCGGTCATTGTGCTCGATGCCGAGGGCAGGGTGCTTAACCGCAACAAGGCTTATGCCACGGCCTTTTCCGGCAGCAGAACCGTCGAGACGCAGCTTCTCGCATTCGTGCGCACCCGGCGGCGCGCTTCCGGCTGGTCGCTTTTCACCAATCCCGGCGGACCGGGGCCCTCGGTCCTGCTCGATGTCCATATCCGCAAGATCAGCGGCATGGACGGCGAGACCTGGACGATTATAACTGTTCGTGAGCGGGAGCCACATGTGCCGAAACGCGCATCCCGCCAGCCAAAGCGGCCGTAAGAGATGATGACACCGGGCGACATACCGCAGTTCTATCTAGGCGTCCGGGGGGCGGAGGCGCTCAGCCGCGAGGCCTGGGAGCAGAACTTTCAGTCGCCGCAGTTTCGGGCCTTCGCCAATCTGCTTCCGGACGGCCTGATGATCGTCGACCCCGATGAGGTCGTGGTCTTTTTGAACACCGCTGCGGAACGGGCGGCGCGGCTGTCCTCGCCCTTCGAGAGCCAGGCGTTGTCGACCTTCCTCCGGTTTTCCGATTTCGACATGGACGATTTTCTCGCCTCCGCCCAACGTGGGCACACCCAAGGTCTGGTGCGGGCGAAAATCTCCGGCAAGGTCTATCAGGCGAGCCGCCGCGTGCTCGTGGTTGCCGGGTCCGCCAGCGGGTTCACCGTCTACTTTCTCCGCGACCCGGAAAACCAGGACCGCGCCAAACGCGGGGTTGCCGGGCGGTCGATCTCGGCGGGTGACCAGAAGGAAAGCGCGCGGCTTGTCTTCCCCGATGGATTGAAGACCCAGGTTGAACAGGCGGTGCGGGCCTATGCGCGCAATTTTCGCGTTCTTCTGCTCGGCGAATCCGGCGTCGGCAAGACGGCGATCGCCCGCCACATCCACCTGACGGGCGGTGACCGCGGGCGACCCTTCGTGCATGTCAATTGCGGCTCCATTCCCGAGACGCTGTTCGAGTCCGAAATGTTCGGCTACGAGCGGGGCGCCTTCACCGGCGCGCTGCAGGCGGGCAAGCGCGGCTATATCGAAAGTGCGGCCGGCGGCACGCTGTTTCTCGACGAAATCGGCGAAATCCCGCTGTCGTCCCAGCCGAAACTCCTGAAATTCCTGGAGGATGGGACCATCCAGCCGGTGGGATCCTCCGTCTCGAAGAAGATCGACACCCGGGTCATCACCGCAACCAATCGCGACCTCACCGAGATGACGCGGCAGGGAGGGTTCCGCAAGGACCTGCTCTATCGCCTGTCGACCTTTCCGGTCGAAATCCCGCTGCTGCGCAATCGCTCCGACAAGGCCGACATCCTCGACATGATGCTGGAGCGGGCAAGCCAGGAGCGTGGGGCGCCGCTGAAGCTCACCGCCGCTTGCCGGGCGATCCTGATGCGTCATTCGTTTCCGGGAAACCTGCGCGAGATGAAGAGCGTGGTCGACTATCTGGACATCGTTGCGAGCGATCTCGCGGGGCCGGAGCATCTGCCGCCGTCGTTCTCCCGGCACCAGGGAACGGCGATCGAGCCGTCTCAGGCGCCGGTCCGTCCGCAGATCAGTGACGAGGGGGCTGCGCCGGAGATCGAACCCGGTGGCCGGACACTCAAGGAAATGGCGCGCGCCTTCGAAGAACGGATCATCAACGAGGCGCTCGACCGTCTCGGATCCAAGCGAGCCGCCGCCAAGGAGCTCGGCGTCGACATCGCCACCATCGTCCGGAAGACCAACCGCACGGCAGAATGAGGTCCCGACGCGAACGCCGGGACCGATCTTTACCTATTGCTTCTGTCGCAGCAGGCTTACCGAACTCAGGATCAGTGCAAGCGAAGCCACGACGATCAGCGCGCCGATCGCATTGATCTCGGGGGTGATGCCGCGCCGCAGCGTCGAGTAGATGTACATCGGCAGCGTCACATCGCGACCGGTCAGGAAGTACGTCACCGGGATTTCGTCGAAGGACAGCGTGAAGCAAAGGAGCGCCGAACCGATGATGGCCGACCGGATGTTCGGCAGGGTCACATGGAGGAATGTCTCCACGCCCGTCGCGCCGAGATCGGAGCTCGCCTCCGCAAGATTGCGGTTCACCTTTTCCAGCCGTGCCAGAACCTGCCCGACCACGATGCCGACCAGCGCGGTGGCATGGCCGATCACGACCGCGCCGAGGCTCTGGGGAAGGCCGATCTGCTTGTAGAAGTTCAGCATCGCGATGCCCGTCACGATGCCGGGCAGGGAAAGCGGCAAGAGGATCGTGTTCTTGAACAGCTGTTTGCCGATGAAGGGATAACGGTCCAGCGCCAATGCCGCCGGCACTCCGATCACGATGGTCAGCGCGGTGGCCGAGATCGCGACGAGAAGGCTGTTCACCAGCGCCTGCAGTAGGGCCTGGTTGGAGAAGACCTTCTCGTACCAGCCCCAGGTGAAGCCTGAGAGCGGGAAGGAGGTTACCGGGCTGTCGTTGAAGGAGAACAGGATCAGGATTGCGACGGGGACGTAGAGGAACAGCAGGGTTCCGATTGCGACGCCGACCAGACTTTTCTGCCACCAGATGAGTTTGTGCATGGTGATCTCCTTCAACCCATCGAAACGCGGCCGGCCCGATCGAGTCTGCTGGAAATCTGCAGCACGACCAGGACCAGAGTGAACAGGACGACGGCGAGCGCCGAGCCGAGCGGCCAGTTGAGGGCTGCGCCGAACTGGCTTTGCAGAACGGTCGCGACCATCGTGCCGCTCGGGCCACCGACCAGGACCGGGGCCACGAAGTCGCCGAAGGACAGGCAGAAGGTCATCGTGGCGCCAGCCACGACGCCTGCCGTCGACAGCGGCATGATGACCCGCATGAAGGTTTCGAACGGGCCGGCGCCGAGATCCTGCGACGCCTCGATCAGGTTCGAGGGAATGCGCTCCAACGCGGTGAAGATCGGCATCACCATGAAGGGGATGAAGATATAGGTCAGCGTGATGACCATGGCCGCCTGGTTGTAGAGAAAGATGTCCAGCGGCTGGTCGATCAGGCCCAGCCAGAGGAGGGCGGAGTTCAGTGCGCCATCCGTGCCAAGGATGATCTTCCAGGTGTAGGCGCGCAGCAGGTAGGACACCCACAGCGGCACCACCACGCACATGTAGAGGAGGGTGCGCAGTTTCTCGGAGCGGATGGTGAAGACGAGGAAATAGGCGAGGGGATAACCGAGCGCGACGGAGTAGAGAGTGACGAGTGCCGCGATCTTCAGGGTTCTGAGGATGACTGTCGAGTATTGCGGGTCATAGAAGAGTTGGAGGTAGTTGCCGAGCTGAAAGGCGGGGACGAACAGCGGAAATTTCCGCTCCCAGAAACTCATCATTGCCATCGAGGCATAGGGGAGGATGAGGAAGACCAGGGTCCAGAGAAGGGGTACGGAGAAGAGCAGCCAGAAGCTCGCCTTGTTGCGGGTGCGGGCCTTCATGCAGCGTCCTCCGCTCGATAGACCAGCACGTCGAGCGGGGCGACGTGGAAGGCAATGCGGTTTCCGGGCTGGGGAACGCTGCCGTCGGCTGTAACGGTGCTGCGGGGGATGTCGACGAAGATCGGTGCCTCGACGCCGTTGAGCTTGAGTTCGATCTGGAAACGGCCACCGTGGAAGAGCTGGTTGACGACGGTCGCGGCCAATGTCGAGCTTCCTTCCGGTGCAGGACCGGCCTGCATGCGCTCGGGGCGGATCGCGATCAATGCCCGGTCACCCTCCTTGAGTCCGGCCTGCGGCTGGACCTCGATCCCCGATATCACGCTGCCATCCGGCAACCGGACCTTGGTGTGTCCGTTATCCCTGCCGGCGAAGGTGCAGGCAAGCAGATTGGCGGCGCCGATGAAATCGGCGACATACGGGGTTGCCGGGCGATCGTACAGCTCGGACGGCGAGCCGATCTGGGCGATGCGGCCGCCCTGCATCACCGCGATGCGATCCGACAGCACCAGTGCTTCTTCCTGGTCGTGGGTCACCATCAGGAAGGTGATGCCGAGTTTCTGGTGGAGATGCTTCAGCTCGACCTGCATGGCTTCGCGCAGCTTCACGTCGAGCGCCGAGAGCGGTTCGTCGAGCAGCAGCACTTTCGGCTGGCGCACCAGTGCACGGGCCATCGCCACACGCTGGCGCTGACCGCCGGAAAGTTGCTGGGGCATGCGGTCGGCCTTGTCGGCGAGACCGACCAGCGCAAGCGCATCGGCTGTGCGCCTGACACGCTCTTCCTTCGGCTTGCGGTTGGCACGGACCGTCAGCCCGTAAGCAACATTTTCGGCCACGGTCATGTGGGGGAACAAGGCATAGTCCTGGAACACCGTGTTGATGTCGCGGCGATAGGGCGGCTCTTGCGTCACGTCCGAACCTGCCAATGTGATGCGGCCCTGATCCGCGGTTTCGAAGCCTCCGATGAGGCGAAGCGTCGTCGTCTTGCCGCAGCCGGACGGGCCGAGCAGGGTGACGAATTCACCGGTGCCGATTTCGAGGTTGATGTTGTGGAGCGCGGTGAAGTTCCCGTAGGCCTTCACGACGTTTTCCAGGGTCACGATGGGTTGCAATGCCATAGGCAGGTCCTTGAGCGAGTCGAATATGAACAGCGGAAATCACCGCCGGAATGACCGGCGGTGATCGGGGTCGTCCTGATCGGTGCTCAGGGAGCCGCCTTCACGGCGTTCCAGACCTCGAGATACTTGTCGAGGCGTGCCGGCATCTGCCACATCACGAGGCTCTTCACGAACTCGATGTTGTTGACCTTCTTGGCTTCCGCGTCGGCGCCGGTCAGGCAGCCGGAGACGGATTTCGGGTTGACCGGGAAGTAGCCCGTCGAGCCGACGATGCCGCACTGGCCCTCGGCCGACAGCATGAAGGAGAAGAACTTATAGGCGCATTCGCTGTTGGCGCTGCCCTTGACGAGCTGCATGGAGTCCATCCAGCCCTCGGCCTTTTCCTTCGGCGTGAACTCGACGACCTCGAAGCCCTTCTTGAGGGCGTTTACGTCCTTGCTCTGCAGCCCGGTCCAGGTGTTGGAGACCCAGACTTCCTGGTTGGCGTAGAGTTCGGTGAGTTCGCCAGCGGTCGCCCAGTACTTGCGGATCAGCGGCTTCTGCGCGATCAGCTTCTGCTTGACCGCCTCGAGCTGTTCGTCGGTCAGGTCGTAGATGTTCTCGTAGCCGAGCAGGCGAGCGGTCCAGTAGAGCGACGACTTGTCGTCCCACATGGCGATCTTGCCCTTGTACTTCTCGTCGAAAAGTACGCCGATCGAATCCGGCTTCGGATCGATCTTGTCGGCGCGATACATCAGCGAAATCGATCCCCAGACGAGCGGAACGGACCAAACCGAGCCCTCGGCCGAGACGTCGTTCGCGCCGGAGAATTCCGGATAGACGTCGGACCAGCCTTCGATCTTGGCGGTGTCAATCGGCTCTACGAATCCGGCCTGGCGCATAAGCCCGATCGTGTCGATCGAAGGGACGATGATGTCATAGACGCCGCCGCCTGCCGCAAGCTTGGGGGCAAAGTCGTCATTCGAGCCGACATAGGTCGACGTCGTCTTGCAACCGGACGATTCCTCGAACTTGGAGATGAAAGACGGGTCGGCATAGCCTTCCCAGGTCAGAATATTGAGTTCAGCCGAAGCTGCGACGGAAGGGGCGGCAATTGCCAATGCGGAGACGAGGGCGAGCAGACGACGGCCCGGGCCAATATGCTTTTTCATTTCGGTTCCCTTTCTGGATTATTCTTAACGTGCATTTTTCGACCGTTTCTGCCGACGGTTCTTTTGGGTCCTCGGGATCGCTCCTGGGACACGATGCTGCAACGCAAGACGCATGCCAGCCTGTGCCGCGTCGAATTTCTCTTCTTTGTCAGTTGTTTGCGGGAAACGTTAATTCTGCTTCGACATGTCCGCTGCATTAACGCAGCATGTCGGGCAAAACGGCATCGATGCATGATCGCGATTTGATCCGTCGCTCGGCAAGGAAACCCGTGTTACCGGGCCGTCAAAGTGGTGCGATAGGTTTCGACATGCCGCGCGAGGCATGACATAAGGGCGCCGCAAATCCGCAGTCCCCGCTCTCCAGTTTCCTGTCCGGTCCATGATACGCATCGAAAACATCAGCAAGCAGCTCAGCCACCGCATCCTCTTCCTCGAAGCATCCGCCGCCCTGAACAAGGGCGAGAAGATCGGCCTCGTCGGGCCGAACGGTGCGGGAAAGACGACCATCTTCCGCATGGTCACGGGGCAGGAGCTTCCCGACGAGGGGCAGGTCTCGGTCGAGCGCGGCGTCACCATCGGCTACTTCAACCAGGATGTCGGCGAGATGTCCGGCCGAAGCGCTGTCGCCGAGGTGATGGATGGGGCCGGGCCTGTCAGCGTCGTCGCCGCCGAGCTTCGCGACCTTGAGGCCGCCATGGTCGATCCCGACCGTCTCGACGAAATGGACCAGATCATCGAGCGCTACGGCGAGGTTCAGGCGCGCTACGAGGAGCTGGACGGTTACGGCCTGGAGGGGCGCGCGCGCGAGGTGCTTGCCGGCCTCAGCTTCAGCCAGGAGATGATGGACGGCGACGTGGGCAAACTTTCCGGTGGCTGGAAGATGCGCGTGGCGCTTGCCCGCATCCTGCTGATGCGCCCCGATGTGATGCTGCTCGACGAACCCTCAAACCATCTCGATCTCGAGAGCCTGATCTGGCTGGAACAGTTTCTCAAAGGTTATGACGGCGCGCTGCTGATGACCTCGCACGACCGCGAGTTCATGAACCGCATCGTCAACAAGATCATCGAGATCGACGCGGGCTCGCTCAACAGCTATTCCGGCGACTACGAGTTCTATGCGCAGCAGCGGGCGCAGAACGAAAAGCAGCAGCAGGCGCAGTTCGAGCGGCAGCAGGCGATGCTGGCCAAGGAAATCAAGTTCATCGAACGCTTCAAGGCCCGAGCCAGCCATGCCGCACAGGTCCAGAGCCGGGTGAAGAAGCTCGACAAGATCGAGCGCGTCGAACCGCCGAAGCGGCGTCAGGTCGTGGCCTTCGAATTCCAGCCGGCGCCGCGTTCGGGCGAAGACGTGATCAACCTGAAGAACGTCCACAAGACGTATGGACAGCGGGTGGTCTACGACGGTTTCGATTTCATGGTCCGGCGCAAGGAGCGCTGGTGCATCATGGGCGTCAACGGCGCGGGCAAGTCGACGTTGCTGAAGCTGGTCGCCGGCGAATCCAAGCCCGACCAGGGAACGGTCAGCATCGGTGCGAGCGTGAAGATGGGTTACTTCGCCCAGCACGCCATGGACATTCTCGACGGAGACATGACCATCTTCGAAACGCTGGAAAGCACCTTCCCCCGGGCCGGTCAGGCGCCGCTCAGGGCGCTCGCGGGCTGTTTCGGCTTCTCCGGTGATGATATCGAAAAGCGTTGCCGGGTGCTGTCCGGCGGCGAGAAGGCGCGTCTGGTGATGGCGATCATGCTGTTCGACCCGCCGAACCTGCTCGTCCTCGACGAGCCGACCAACCACCTCGATCTCGATACCAAGGAAATGCTGATCAAGGCGCTGTCCCAGTATGAGGGCACGATGCTGTTCGTCAGCCACGATCGCCACTTCCTGGCCGAGCTTTCGAACCGGGTGCTGGAACTCACCCCTGAAGGCGCCTTCCAGTACGGTGGGGGTTACACCGAATATGTGGCGCGCACCGGCCACGAGGCGCCGGGCCTGAGAAGCTGAGCCGATCAGCCGGCGACAGGTATGACGACAAAAAATACGGAAGCGCGGGACCGACATCCCGCACTTCCGTTTGCCCGGCTTCCGGGTGAAGCTTTCAAGCGCCGAGACGGGCCGGCAGGAAGGTTCCGGCGTTAAGCCCGAGCCGGGTCAGGTGCTCCGGAGGCGCGCCGTCAAGAAACACGCCTGCCGCCCATTCCGACAGCGCCGGCGATGTCAGGATGCCGCTGCCGCCCTGCCCGGCCAGCCAGAAGAAATTGGGATCGCGGGGGTCGAAACCGACGACCTGATGCTTGTCGGGAGCGAAGGAGCGCAGACCCGCCCACTTGTGCGAAATGCTCTTCACCGGAAGCGTGGTCGACTGCTCGAGAAAATGCGCGGCATAGGCGACGTCGATGTCTTCCGGCTGGGCGTCGCAGGGCATGCTGGGGGTCGCGTCGGCCGGTGAGACCATCAGCTTTCCCGCCTCCGGCTTGAAATAGAAATCCTCGTCGACCTCGTTGACGCCGGGCATGGGTCCCAGATCGTATTCGTCCGGAACGTCGACGGTGATGGCCGTGCGGCGATGCGGCACGATGCCGAGCGGTTCGAGGCCGGACAGTTCGGCGAGCCTGTCCGCCCAAGCCCCGGCGGTGTTGACGATGCGCCGGGCAAAGACTGGTCCTTGCGGCGTTTCCAGGCGGTAGGCGTTGTTCTCCCGCTTGACGACTGTAACGGGCGCGCCCGTGCGGATATCCGCGCCGGCGCGGCGGGCGGCGCGCAGATAGCCTTGCAGGATGCTTTCGACCTCCATGTCCCAGCAGGCGGGATCATAGAAGGCCCCGGCCATGTAGTCGCCGCGCAGGAAGGGAACCACGGCGATCGCCTCGTCCGTGGATACCCGGCGGGTTTCCGGCGACGTTCCGATCACTTCGCGAAAGGCCGCGTCCAGCTGGGGCAGGCGGTCCTCGGTCGCAATCACCAGATTGCCGCGGGGAATGAGCAGCGGCACATCGGCGAAACCCTCCGGAGGGCTCGACAGGAAGTCATAGGATGCGTCCGCGAGCAGGCCGGTCGTTTCGTTCTGGAACTGCCGCGAGAATTCCGCGGCCGAACGGCCGGTCGAATGATAGCCGACCTGCGCCTCCGCCTCGAGCAGCACGAGCGATCGGCGCCCGGCTACCCGATAGGCGAAGGATGCACCGGCGATGCCGCCTCCCACGACGGCAACGTCGAAGATTTCCATGTCGTTTCCTCCGGCGCCGGTCTTCAGCGCACCATGTCCCTGTCGAGCGGAAAGATCGGCCGCGGAATCTTCTTGTAGGGCAGTCGGGCATAATCGAGCGTGCAGAGCGCACCGCTGTCGCAGACCACGACCTTGCTGGCGATCGGCTCGAAGGCGGCGCGGAAATGCTGCATCGACTTCAGGCCCACCACGCGTTTTTTCGCCGGGTCGATGCCGAAGGCGCGGAACTGCTGGAGATCAAGCATCTGCAGGGGGACGCTCGTCACCAGCACCTCGATGCCGTCGACGACCAGCACGGCACTGGTACCGTAGCTCTGTTCCAGGCCGCCGACCATTGGGCCGTCACCGACGAAGTGGCCGTTGCTGACCAGACGGATCGTGCCCGTCACGGTCAGCGGTTCGCCACCGAAACGCGGATCGGTCTTGCCGCCGATGGCGATGGTGACCGTCGCACCTTCGCCCTCGGCAGCGAGTGCGGCCGCGGCCTCGGGGTCCACCATCGGACCAAAGGCTGCATCGTCGACGCCCGCCTCCAGCATGGCCTTGAGCAGGTTGGTGGAGTCGCCATAGGAACCGCCGCCCGGGTTGTCGGCATAGTCGGCAATGATCAGCGGACCGTTGGACTTGGGATAGGTACGCGCCATCTCGGCGACAGTCTCCACAGGGTGGAAGGTGTTCATCACGTCGTGACGCTTTTCCCAGATGTCGTCGGCCAGCGTCTCGGCGAAGGCCTGGTGGCGGGCCGGATCGCCATCATAGGTGACGAGGACCGTCGGGCCGACCTCGGGGATGTCGGCTTCCGGGAAGGCGCCGTTGATGCTGACGGCGAGTGCACCCGGCTCGCTCTTCTCATAAGCGCGTGCCTTGGCGATCCGTTCCACCATGGCGCCGACGTCGGTGCGGCCGCCATTTGCCTCTTCGAGCATCGGCAGCTGAATGCGCAGCGTCTTCGGTGCGATCTCGCCCTTCATCGTGCGGTCGAGCAGGCTGCCGGCGTGGTAGGCGGTCTCCCGCAGGTCGATATGCGGATAGGTCTTGTAGGAGACGAGGATCTGGGCAAGCGCGCACATGCGCTTCGTCACGTTGGCGTGCAGGTCGAGCGTGACCGCAATCGGCAGATCCGGGCCGACGACGGCCCGCAGGCGCTCGAGCAGTTCACCTTCGCCGTCGTCCGTGTGCTCGGCGACCATCGCACCGTGCAGGCAAAGCAGGATGCCGTCGAACTTCTCGGCCTTGGCGGCTTCGATGATCTTGCCCGTCAGGAACTCATAGGCTTCGACGGTGACGGGCCCCGACGGCTCGGTCCAGGCGCTGACCGAATGGCGCATGTCCCAGCCGAACTCCTTCTGGCAGACGAGCGCGCCGGCGAGCCCGGTGTTCGACTGGCTGCGCTTGGCGATCGCCTCGTCGCCCATCATCAGCGTTTCACGCTGGAACTCGGGAATGCCGGTCTTGCGGATGCTGAAGGTGTTGGATTCGTGCATGAACTCGGCAGTCAGGACTTTAAACGGCATTCTCGGTCTCCAGTATGATTTGCGCCGCGCCCTTGACGTGGCATGCCACGGCATGGGTCCCGGCCAGGGATTTCAGGTGAGGCAATTGGCTGTGGCAGCGATTCTCGACGAGGGGACAGCGGCCGGCGAAGGCGCAGCCCCGGGGTTCGTCGTAGCCGCTCGGAATCTCTCCGCTGATGCGCGGAATGTCCCGGCGGTGATGGGGATCGGGCACGAAGGCGCTGTCGAGGAGCGCGATCGTATAGGGATGGGTCGGAGTTGCTCCGCGCGGCAGCACCTCGACGATGCGGCCGAGATACATCACCAGGATGCGGTCGCAGAAATACTGGACCAGCGCCAGGTCATGCGAGATGAAGACGTAGGTCAGGTCGAGGCGGTCGCGGAGGTCCTGCAGCAGGTTGATGACCTGGGCCTGGATCGAGACGTCGAGGGAGGCGGTCGGTTCGTCGAGCACCACCAGCGAGGGGGAAAGCGCCAGCGCGCGGGCGATGCCGACACGCTGTTTCTGTCCGCCGGACAGCTGGTGCTGATAGCTGTCTGCCAGGTGCGCGGGCAGCGAGACCATCGCGAGGAGTTCGGACACCTTGGCGTCGCGTTCCGCCCGGTTCATGCGGATGCCCTGCACGTCGAAGGGTTCGAGTAGGGCGGAGCGGATCGACTGGCGCGGGTCGATCGAGGAGTAGGGGTCCTGGAACACCATCTGGAAGCGTCGACGCAGGCGGCTCAGCGCACGACCTTTCAATGGGCGGATGTTCTGTCCGTCGAAGAGGATTTCCCCGCCGGTCGGTTCGATCAGGCGCGAGACGAGGCGCGCGAGCGTCGACTTGCCACAGCCGGATTCGCCGACGACGCCGAGAATTTCTCCGCGCTCGAGATCGAAGGACACGTCGGTCACGGCGCGGAACTGGCGTTTCTTGCGGAAGAGACCGCCGCCGTTCGAGAAGACGCGGGACAGGGACCGGATGGAAAGAAGTGGCGTCATGCGCTCGCTCCTTCGGCAAGGAAACAGGCGACCGATCGTCCGGCATCGACCACGCTTGGCGGGCTCGATGCGCGGCAGACGTCGATCGCCTGCGGGCATCGCGGATTGAAACGGCAGCCGGCGGGCATGGCGCTTGCCGGCGGCACCATTCCGGGAATCCCGGCCAGGCTGCCCTGGGCCATGCCGGGCTGCGGGATGCAGCCGATCAGTGCGCGGGTATAGGGATGGCGGGGTGCGTCGAAGATCGCGTCGACCTGGCCATATTCGACGACCTTGCCGCAATACATGACCGCGACCTCGTCACAGGTCTGGGCGACGACGCCCATGTCATGGGTGATGAGAACAAGGCCGAGGCCCTTTTCCTTCACGAGCTCGTGGAGGAGCGCGATGATCTGCGCCTGGACCGTGACGTCGAGCGCCGTGGTCGGTTCGTCGGCGATCAGCAGGTCGGGGTCGCCGGCCAGCGCCATGGCGATGACGATGCGCTGACGCAGGCCACCCGACAGCTGATGTGGAAAGAGATCGTAGGTCATTTCGGGCGAGGGGATCCGCATGCGTGCCATCAGTCCGATCGTCTTCTCCCTGGCAGCCCGCCGGTCGAGCTTGAGGTGGATTTCCGCGACCTGGTCGATCTGTCGGCCGACCTTCACGACCGGATCGAGCGAGGTCATCGGGTTCTGGGTGATCAGCGCGATGCGGCCGCCGCGGAGGTTGCGATAGGCCTTTTCGCCGATGGAGGTCAGGTCGGTCCCGTCGAACAGGATGCGGCCCGACTTGATCCGACCACCCATCAGCGGCAGCAGGCCCATGACGCTCATCGCGGTCATCGACTTGCCCGAACCAGATTCGCCGACGAGGCCGAGGATGCGGCCGCGATCGACGGCGATGTCCACGCCGGAAAGCGGTTCGAGCGGCCCGAAGCCGATATGGAGGTCTTCGACCTTGAGGAGGGCGGGCATCAGCTTCTCATCCTCGCCTTGACGTCGAGGGACTTCAGCACGCCCTGACCGAACAGATTGATGAAGATCACCGAAGCGGCGACGAAGATACCGGGCCAGAGGATGACCCACGGCGCGTTGAACAGCTGGGCCGAGCCCGTGCTCATCATGCCGCCCCAGCTCGGCACCGGGGGCTGGGCGCCCATGCCGAAGAAACCGAGGGTCGCTTCGAGCAGGATCGCATTGCCGGTCGATAGCATGGCAACCACCACGACCGGGGCGATGGCGTTGGGAAGCAGCCGGCGCATCATGATGTGCAGTGGACCGGCGCCCATGCTGCGGCTCGCCTCGACGAAGGTCTGGCGCTTGAGGGTGATGATCTGAGTCCTCGTCAGGCGGGTGAACTGGGCGAGGTAGGCGATGGCGATCGCCAGCACCGTGCTGCCGGAGCCCGGTCCCAGGATCGCGACGATGAGCAAAGCCAGCAGGATTTCAGGAAAGCACCAGGTGAGATCGACCGCGGACATGGTCAACCTGTCGAAGCGGCCGCCGACGTAACCACAGACGGCGCCGATCAGAATGCCGCCGACGAGGGACAGGGTGATCGAGATCACGGAGACGCTCAGCGAGGTACGGGCGCCGTAGATCACGCGGGAGAGGATGTCGCGGCCGAACTCGTCGGTGCCAAACCAATGGGCCGCCGACGGCGCCTGATTGGCGATCGAGAGGTCCTGAATGTCATAGGCGTAGGGCGAAAGCCAAGGTGCGCCGATCGCGGCGATGGCGAGCAGCAGGAGAGCCACGCCGGACAAGGCTGCGCCGGGCGTGGGAGCCAGTGCCGCAATCCTCGACAGGAAAGGGGTGCGAATGCTGCGGGAGGTCATGCGGCAGCTTCCTCGCGCTGGCGTGGATCCATCGCAGCCTGCAGGAGGTCACCCAAAAGGGTTCCCAGCATGACGGCGATTGCCAGAAACAGAAGGCAGCCCTGGATGAGCGGATAGTCGCGCTGGCCGAGCGCGCGGATCAGCAGCGAACCGAGACCCGGCCGGGCAAAGACGTATTCGACCGTTACCGAGCCGCCGACGATGAGCCCGATACGCAGGCTGAGGATGGTGACGACAGGGATCAGCGCATGACGAAGCACATGGGCGATCTGGATTCGCAGCCGCGACAGGCCCTTGGCGTGCAGCAGCATGACAAAATCCTCGCGGGCCGTTTCGATCATGGCGACACGGGTCACCTGGGCGACGAGGGCCATGCCGCCGAGACCGACGGTCAGCACCGGCAGGATGAGGGAGGTCCAATGGCGGGCCCCGGAAACGGGTACCCAGCCGAGCTGGACGGCAAAGAGCATGATCATCAGGAGGCCGAGCCAGAAGGTCGGAACGGTGGAACCGAGAAGCGACAGCCCCATCAGCGAATGGTCTACGAAACGGTCGCGGAAGCTTGCGGCAAGCGCGCCGGCGAGAATGCCGAAGACGGCGGAAAAGGCGAGGGCCCAGGCGCCGAGCGCGAGGCTCGGGCCGAGATTGGCGAGAATGAGGTCGGCCACGGGACGGCGCATGACGATGGCCGTCCCGAGGTCGCCTTGGGCGACATTGCCGAGCCAGGTGAGATACTGCTCGAAAATACTCCGGTCCAGCCCGTAGCGGGCGACGATCGCCGCCCGCTGGTCAGGTGAGGAGCCGGTCCTGATCAGATTGTCGACCGGATCACCCGGCACGAGATGGACGATCAGGAAGACCACGCCGGAGACGACGAAGAAGACCGGTATCATCGCGAGAAGGCGCCTGAGCGCATAACCCATCATATCCGTCGTCCCCGAACCGTCATTCCTTGACTTCGATGTCGAGGACGCTTTGGGCGGAGAACTGCGGCCCGTTGATCGTGGCCGGAACCACGACGCGGTCCTTGTTGAAGACGAGCGTCTGCACCGGTTCGTAGATCGGGGCGAACGGATACTGGCTCAGCACGTATTCATGATAGGTCTTGAAGTTGGCGACGCGCTCCTCGGGAGTCTTGGAGCCGGTCAGCGCCTTAACGCGCAGTTCTTCCGCCTTCGGATCCTTCCACATCGAGACGTTCGGATAACCGAGACGTTCGCCGGAGAAGAACCAGTCGAGGATGTCGGCATTGTTCCAGCCATAGCTGCGGACTGCGAGCTGCTGGGTACCCTTCTTGTATTCGGCACGGATCGAGCTGGTGTCGAAGACGGTGATCTCGGCATTGATGCCTACGGCCTTCAACTGGGCCTGGATGACTTCCGTCAGGCGCTTGAACTCGGTGTCGCTCTGGGTCCAGAGGGTGACCGTCAGCGGCTTGCCGTCCTTGGAGCGGCTGCCGTCCGCTGCTGCCTTCCAACCGGCCTCCTCAAGGAGCGCCTTGGCCTGTTCCGGGTCGTAGGAAATGTTGAACTTCGGATCGACCTTGGATTCGGGCAGCGACGCGATCAGGAAGTTGTGGGCAGCAAGACCTTTTCCGCCGAACAGCTTGTCGAGGATTTCCTGCTGGTTGACGGCGAGCGCCGTCGCCTTGCGGACCTTGAGGTCGGTGAAGGGCTCGACCGTCGTGTTGATCGGCATGTAGAAGGTGCCGAAGCCCGGCATGCTCTGGACGGTCGCGGTTTCCAGAGTCTGGTACTGCGGCAGGATGTCGCTCGGGACATCAATGACCGCGTCGACGCCGCCGGTCTTCAGTTCCAGGAAGCTGGTCGAGGAATCGGCGATTTCGCGAAGGGTCAGGCGGTCGATCTTGGCCGGCCCCTTGTTCTCCGAGGCGGCGCTGCCCCACGTGTATTCGTCGTTCTTCACGAGCACAGACTCGACGCCGGTGGTGAAGCTTTCGAGCTTGTAGGGACCGGTGCCGACGGCAACGGTGACGCCGTAATTGGTGCCTTCGGCATCATAGGCCTTGGGGCTCGGAATGCCCATGAAGCCGCTCGACAGGTTGTAGAGCATGTTGGCGTCGGGGTGCTTCATGACGAAGCGGACCGTCAGGTCGTCGACCACTTCGACCTTGTCGATGGCGGCCACGAGATACTCGTTTTCCGTGCCGGCAAATTTCGGGATCCACCAGGCGATCGTCTTCGCATTGAAGGGCTCGCCGTCATGGAACTTGACGCCGTCCTTGAGATGGAAGGTCCAGCTCAGGCCGTCAGCGGAGGATTCCCAGCTGGTGGCGAGGTGCGGGTAGAAACCCTGGTCGGCACCCTGCACGACCAGGCGGTCGTAAATCAGTGCGTCGGCGAGCGTGACCAGCGTGCTGCGGATCGGATCGTGGTTCGGCGCACCGGCTTCCGACGACGGCAGCACGAAGACGGCTTCCGCCGCCATGAGTGCCGACGCCGGCATCATGCCGCCGCAAGCGAGTGTCAGCGCGACCATTGCGCCTTTGAATTCCCACTTCATGTTCGTCATCGTCTGCGTTCCCCTTTTTTGACTTGGCGTGACGGGTGGAGGATTTGGATCTGTCAGTCTTCCGGGGTGCCTCCGGCATAGCCCGTGAAGGTCTTGTAGCAATTGAACATCTGGCCCAGCCGGTCCTCGACCTCGACGCCGAGCTCACTGAAGACGCCGCTGATGGCGAGCTGTACCAGCGAGACGAGCGGGCTGAGAGAGTCCCAGAACTGATTGAGGGCGGTGGGTACCGCGAAGACCTCGCTCGAAGCGGAGGTTGCCCAGTCGCAGTAGGTGTCGGTGATGATGGTGACCGGAATGCCTTTTGCGTGGGCGGCTTCGGCAAGCTGCTTGCTCTGGCGCGAATAGCGACGGGTGTCGATCACCACCAGCATGATGCCGTCCGGATTGGTCAGCAGCACGTCGACGAAATTGCCGGCTGCCATGTCGACGATGTGGACTTCGTCGCGAAGATACTGGAGCTGATGGGCAAGCACCGCGGCGACGCCGCGCTCGGTCTGGAAGCCGGCGCAGTAGACCTTGCGGGCCTTGCTGAGACGGGTGACGAAGCGGGCGAATTCCGGCGTCTGGGCAAGTTCGTAGACACGGACCAGCGCGCCGATCTCCATTTCGAGACCGGCGGCCAGCTGGTCGTTGCCGGAGCGGGCGCGCGCCGCGAATTCCTTCAATCTGTCTCCGACAAGCCAGGGGCTGTCGCCGAAGTCGTCCTTCAGGTCGGCCTTCAGTTCCTTGAAATGGGTATAGCCGATCGAACGGCAGAAACGACCGACGGTCATCTCACCGACGCCGACCTTGGCGGCGATGCTGGCGGCCGTCTCGAAGGGCAGTTCGCTCAGATTCGACAGCATGTAAGTTGCGATCGCACGGCCGGCGGCCGTGGAACTTTCTAGACTGTCGAGCAAACGCTCCTTGACCGTCGCCATCAAATCCCTCTGTCAAAAATGTTATTTTTATATCTCTATAGCGATACGGTATATTTTTATATCATTCCGTCAAGCCGTCATTCAGGAAAAATTAAGGGGCGCCCAGGCCGTCTAAGCGAGTGGCTGGCCGCGAGCCTTGGAGCGAAATGACGAAGAGCCCCGCGGTCGTGGGACTGCGGGGCTCTCCAAAGCGCGATGAACGGGGGGCTTTCGAACGGCGGCGGCTGTTCCTAGGCTACGGCTCCATGGGCCGTGTCCCGGGCGCGGGCCACCCAGGCTGCCCCTTCACGGGCGTGATGGAAACCGTTCGAAAGGGGAGCCGCGGGATAGATCTCCCGCAACCGGCCAAGCGCCTCGTCCGGATCAAGGGCACCGTCGAGCACGCTGCGATAGAGGTTGGCAACGGAGACCATGTCGCAGTCCTGGGGGGAGAGGCGGACCGCCGCGATCCCGCATTTCGCCAGGTCTTCGAGTTCGCCGAGAAGGGCCTGGCAGGTGTGAGAGACCGTCTGAACGCCGTTCAGCGCCAGGAACGACTGGCGGTCAAGGGTTCTCACCGGCAGACCATCGGGTTCCTCGCCGCAGACGAACAGGCAGTTGTCCTTGATCTTGCCCTTCGAGCGGGCGTGGGCGCAGCGGGCGGAGATGGCGAGCGGCATGCGACCGAAGGCGAAAACCTCGAAATCGATGCCGGGGCTTTCGGCCACGATGCGCTCGACCGAGGTGAAGGGCAGTTCCGGCGGCAGACAGATGCGGGTCGCGCCGCGCCCGCCCAGCAGCCTCGCGGTTGCGGCATTGTAAACGTTGACCAGCGGGCCGACGGTGTGGGGCATTCCGTTCAACAGGCCGAGTGCCGAGAGATCGTTCGCCTCGACGAGATGATCACTTTGTCCGACCAGGTCGCGGATCTGCCGGCTCTCGCGTTCCAGCGTGACCAGTGCGAGCGTCGAGAACACCACCGTCTTGCCGGCAGCCTCAAGCCGCTCGGTGACCTCGGCAATATGCGGTTCGATGAAATGCTGGCGTTTGGAGCAGACGGTCTCGCCGATCACGACCGTCTCGAAAGGGGACTCATCGGCGACGCGGAAATGGTAGTCGCGCCATTTCGGGCCGTCCCACAGATAGTAGACGGGACCCATCGTGAGCGACGGTGCTTTCATGTCGTTCATGCTCATCTCCAGCGCTTCTCGTAGGCGCCCGATGTGGTCTTCTGGCCCTCGCTCAGGCCACGAAGACGCGACAGGAGTGCCGACCGTTGGTCGGGACTGGCGGAAAGGGCCTTCTTCAGCGTCGAGACGACTTCGGCGACATAGGCCTTGCCGCGCTGGCGCCCTTCGATCTTCAGGGCGCTGACGCCGGCGGCGGTCAGTGCGTCGATCTCACCCATGACGTCGAGCGAAACCGGGTCCTCGAAAGCATAGCTGCGATCGTCGGCGATATCGAAGCGTCCCTTGCAGAGTGTCGGATAGCCGGCCGCCTCGCCGGCGGGAAACCGGTTGATGGTGTAGTCACCAAGCTCCGAGACAAGCTCATTGCCCTCCTTCCGGTAATGAACGTGGCTGGCGGGTGAACACACGCCGTTCATGTTCGGCGACTTGCCGGTCGCATAGGAGGAGAGCGAGCAGCGGCCTTCCGCCATGACGCAGAGCCCACCGAAGACGAAGACCTCGATCTCGCAGCGGATCTTCGGGGCCATCCGGGCGATGTCGGCGATCGTCAGCGTGCGCGGCAGGACCACCCGTTTGGCGTTGAAGGCCTCGACCAGGAAGTTGATCGCATCGACATTCGAGGCGGAGGCCTGCACGGATACATGCAGGCGCTGGTCGGGATAGCGCTCCGCCACATGAGCCATCAGACCGAAATCCGCGAGGATCAATGCATCGGCGCCGAGCGCGACCGCATCGGCGGCGGCGCGGTACCAGATCTCCTCGTCCCCGGCCCGCATGAAGGTGTTGAGCGCGACGAAGGTCTGCGTGTCGTGCCGACGGGCATAGGCAATCGCATCGCGAAGTTCGTCCCGGCTGAAGTTGAGACCGGGAAAGTTCCGGGCATTCGTCTCGTCGCGGAAGCCGCAATAGACGGCGTCGGCACCGGCGTCGACGGCTTCGCGAAAGGCCGCGGGCGTGCCGGCGGGGCAGATCAGTTCCATGTGGAGGCCTCCCCGGACAGGGCGCGCCGGCGGATACCTTCGCCGATCCGTCCGAAGAGCGGTGCGAGTGGTCCCGCCAGCGTGGAGAGATCGCGCGGCAGATCGATGTCGCAATCGTCGAGCGCATTGCGCATCGCGAGCATCGCCTCCATGTCGCCGGTGACCGAAAGATCGCGCGAGAAGAAGAGGGCATCGGCGTCGCAGCGACCTTCGAGCAGTGCGAGCAGGGTGAAGAGCGGGCCTTCCACCGAGGCATCGACGCCCGCCGGCGAACCGGACCTGCGCATGACGCGGATCGCGGGCCTTGCCGGTTCGACGACGAAGCACAACGGTACATCGACGGGCAGGAAGGCGAAGCGCTTTTCCTTGTGTTCGCCGAGGCGGTCGAACAGACCCGGATGCTCTTTCATCATCCGCTGGAAGAGCAGGGTCACCGCTCGTTCGATCGCGGCCAAGGGAACAAGATTGAGCGGGGCCGCAAGCGTTTGGGGAAATTGCATGATTATGAGGCCTTTGCAGAGAGCGAACTGCGGCATGCTAACGGCTTGTCCGGAGAAAGCATTTGAGCCAGCGCAAAGACGTCATGAATATTACCCGCCACACAGGCAGCATGACACACGCAGCATCGACGATCAGGCGCTATGCCGACCTGCAGGAATTCGTGGCGGAACTCGAGCGACGGGGAAGCCTGAAACGCGTCGAAAGGCCCGTGTCGCTCGTTCACGAGGTAACGGAAATCCACCGGCGCGTGCTTGCCGCGGAGGGCCCGGCGCTGCTGTTCGAAAAGCCGGTCAATGCGGCCGGCGACGTCATGTCGATCCCCTTGCTTGCCAATCTCTTCGGCAGACGCGATCGGATCGAATGGGGTTTCGGGCTCCCAAGTGGCGGAATAGGCGAACTGGCGAGCCTGCTCGGCGAGTTGCGCGAACCCCGACCGCCGCAGTCGTTCCGAGAGGCGGTCGGCAAGCTGCCCCTCCTGCAATCCGCTCTGTCGCTCAGGGTCAGACAGGTGTCGGCTGCCGCCTGCCAGCAGGTCGTCTGGTGGGGCGACGAGATCGATCTCGGCCGCCTGCCGATCCAGTGGTGCTGGCCGGGAGAACCGGCACCGCTGGTCAGCTGGCCGCTGGTCATCACGCAGTCGCCTGACGATCCGAGCGACGTCAATGTCGGTATCTATCGCATGCAGGTGCTTGGCCGTGACCGCCTGATCATGCGGTGGCTCGCCCATCGCGGCGGCGCGAAACATCATCGCCAATGGCAGAAACTCGGCCGGGATATGCCTGTCGCGGTGGTGATCGGCGCGGATCCCGCGACGATCCTGTCGGCGGTGATGCCGCTGCCGGAAGGCATGAGCGAACTGGGTTTCGCAGGCGTGCTCAAGCGGAGGCGAAGCCGGGTCGTGAAAGCGGCGACCCAGCCGCTCTGCGTTCCCGCCAACGCCGAGATCGTGTTGGAAGGCACTGTTTCGACGAGCGAACTGGCGGATGAGGGGCCTTATGGCGACCACACCGGCTACTACAATTCGGTGGAGCGATTTCCAGTGATGACGCTCTCGGCGATCACGATGCGCAGAAAGCCGATCTATCTTTCGACCTATACGGGGCGTCCACCGGACGAGCCGTCGAAGCTTGGTGAGGCGATGAACGAGCTGTTCGTGCCGCTGGTCCGGAAGCAGTTCCCCGAAATCCACGATATCTGGCTCCCGCCGGAGGCCTGTTCCTACCGGGCGATCGTGGTGTCCATCGACAAGCGCTATCCGGGTCAGGCCAAGCGCATCATGATGGGTTTGTGGTCGATGCTGCCGCAGTTCAGCTACACGAAGCTGATCATCGTGGTGGATCCCGACATCAACGTGCGCAGCTGGCCGGACGTCATCTGGGCCTTGTCGACGCGTTTCGACGCCGGTCGCGATGTGACCGTCATTCATGACACGCCGATCGACTACCTCGATTTCGCCTCTCCGAGGCCGGGGCTGGGCGGCAAGCTCGGGCTCGACGCGACACGCAAGCTTGGCCCGGAGACGGATCGGGAGTGGGGCCGGGTTCTCGACATGGCGCCCGACGTCGTGGCACGGGTCGATGCACTCTGGGGTGAACTCGGGCTTGGAGATCCGTCATGAAGGTCCACAGGGTCGTGCTCGGCGTTTCCGGTGCATCAGGTGCGGCGATTTCGCTGCGGATTGCCGAACGGCTCGCGGCGATCGAGGCGGTCGAACTGCATCTCGTCGTGTCGGCTGCTGCCGAACGGACCTTCGCCCACGAGCTCGGCGACGGTGCGCTCCTGTCACTCGAGAAGCTCGCCGCCTGCCGCTACCGGATCGACGATATCGGCGCGGCAATCGCCAGCGGGTCGTTTCGGACGGCGGGCATGATCGTTGCGCCGTGTTCGATGCGGAGCCTTGCGGGTCTTGCCGCGGGGCTTGCCGATACCTTGCTGATCCGTGCCGCGGACGTGCATCTCAAGGAACGTCGACCGCTGGTGCTCCTTGCGCGAGAAACGCCGCTCCATCTCGGCCATCTGCGCAACATGGTTTCGGTGACCGAAATGGGGGCCGTGGTGATGCCGCCGGTGCCGGCCTTCTATCGCCGTCCCGAAAGCGTGGACGCCATTGTCGACCATATCGCCGCGCGCGCCATCGACCTTTTGCGGATCACCGACGAGCCGCTGGCCTCCGAATGGAAGGGCGATGCTGATCGCTAGAACATTTCCGGCGAGAACGGATTCGCCTCAACGCTCTATCTCTTTGTTTTGACGCAATTCTGCACACAAAACCGCTTCACACTTCTGCTGGAATTGCTCTAGAAGGTTGCGGCAAGCAGAGGGTCTGCCCCGAACAGTGCGGCATGACCGCCGGCGAGCAGCCACCAGGTGATTACGGCAGCGATCGCGGCCGAGACGATCATCGGCCGATCGATGCGAAGCCGGTTGTGGCCCTTGAGGATCGCGGCGAAGGGGATCATCGAATGGGCTCTGCTCATCGGCGCCCAGTCGTCGCCGAGACGTTTGTGCGCGCGTCGGTCGAGCATCAACAGTCCCGCAAGCGTGAAAAGCGACAAACCGCCAAACAGGATCAGCGAGCGCAGATCGCCGTTCGGGACCAGGTGGCCGACCGACCAGAGCAGGAAGCCCCACATGACCGGATGGCGTGTCACGGAGGTAATGGCACCCGGCGCCACATCCGGGCGGATGCTGACCGACATGGGATTGGAACTGGCAAGCCCCGCCAGAACCAGGAACAGACCGAGCGGAGCCGTCACGATGGTAACCTTGGCCTGCCAGCCGGCCGGTTGCCAGAGTGGAATGTAGTCCGTGGCCAGCGCCGCCTGGAACACCCAGCCGAGCACCACGATGGAGACCAGCGAGTAGATCATCAGGTAGGTTCTACGGCCGAGAAGGCTGATCGCTCCCGCCCGCACCGGCGGGAGTGCGGGTATCGAATGCAGCGCCAGGAAAGCCGTGAGCGCGATCAGCAGATTCGTCATAACAAGGCCGCCTGCCGTTCGGGCTCCCTGGCGAACAGGGAGTCGATGACGGCCGTTTCGGCGGCGATATGGCGACGGACGCATTCGAAGAAGCCGCGCAGCATGTAGCCGACGGTATCGAAGGAGAGGCCGCAGCGTCCGGCGAGGAGTGCCTTCAGCGTCAGCGAGATTTCCTCCGCAGCCAGACGGTCGCAACGGTGTTCGTTTTTCAGCCGCTCGATCATCATTGCCGTGAAACACGAGCCGGCGCTCCGGTCGAGATCCGGGAACAGCAGTTGTTCCTCGAATTTCTGCGTCCTGTCGATGAGCGGCACGACGGCGTCCGAGACCTTGCGGCAAAGGGTGTCGTCGATGTCGAATGGCAGGGAGTCTGCGAGCTCCTCGAGGCTGCGGCAGAGGCCGAGCAGTTCCTCATGGTTCTGCTGCAGGGTTTTCAGGTCCAGTTCGTCGATCCGCTTTTCCGTGCGCATGGCGCACCTCCTTACTGTCCTAGGAAAAGTATGGTCGCTATGGCGACCGATGCCAGCACTGCCGATATCGTGCCGCCGCGCTGCAAGACGCCCATGCGATAAAGCAGGATGGCAAAGCCGATGATGATAGGTGTGGCAACGGCAAGGCCGATCTGGGCATCAGTCATCGAAGCAATCTCCATTTATAATCCAATCCTAACTTGCCTCCTGTCATTTTTCTTTGAGCTTCCGCAAAGAAGCAAAGAACGGCCTTGGCTAAAAATGTCGCATGAACACGATAGCCAACATCGCCACGGCGGGGTCCGCGACGGCCGCAGACGAACAGGAAGGCGATGTCTTTCTGCTCTGGGTGCTTGTCTGGAGCGAACTGGTCGCCTTCGGTATCCTGATCTGCGCATTTCTCGTGATGTCGGCGCTCGAGCCCGATCGTTTCGCGCAGGCGCGGCTGCATCTCAGCCCGGGGCTTGCGGCCATCAATACCGTGGTTCTGTTGACGAGCGGCTGGCTCGCAGCGATCGCCGCCCGGCGCAATGCGACCTCCCGTCAGACGCAACGTTCGCTGGTCTTGGCCGCCGTGTTCGGTTTCGTGTTCGTCGGCATAAAGCTCTTCGAGTATTTCGGCGAGGCGCAGTATGCCGCCGACGAGGCTCTCAGCCGTTTCTACGAGATCTATTTCATCATCACCGGCTTCCATCTCCTGCATGTCGTATTCGGTTCGATTGTCATGCTCCTGGTGGCGATGAAGCCGTCGCGCACCAACGTGCTGCTTATCACCACGCTCTGGCATGCGGTCGATCTCGTGTGGATCGTCATGTTCCCGATCATCTACCTGGCCTGATACGATGAACCGTTTTTCCCTGGAACGCCTGCACTGGGCCTTTGTCACCCTGATGGTCCTTGCTGTCGGCGGGGCCGTCTTCGCGGCGCTGAGCGGTAGTCTGCTGGTGCCAGTCGTCATCGTGCTCGCCGCGGCCGTCGCAAAGGCGCGGCTGGTCATTCTCGACTTCATGGATCTTCGCGAAGCGCGCGGATTGTTGCGGACGGCACTGATCGGCTGGCCGGTGTTTTTCCTCGTCCTTGCCCTTTCCCGGGCCGTCCTGATCACCCTCGTTTGAGTGTCTCCTCGATCATCGCCCGTTTGTTTGCCGAAACGCAAAGAAGGCTTCTGCCGCGCCGCTAGAAAGGGAGCATCCCGCAGAACGGCTTGAGGGGCGTGTCGCCGCCGTCGACTGCAGGGGATTTCACCAGGCCGGCGGCGGAATGAAACCTACGGCAAACGAAAGGACCATGGGGATGGCAGAGCGCCTAACCAAGACAGGGGCCCGCAACGTCTTCTACGGCGGGTCCATCTTCTTCTTCACGATCTTCGTGGGCCTCACGGCCCATAGCCACTACTACATGAAGACGACATCTACCGATGAATCGACGCTGACTGACGGCGTCGCTCGCGGCAAGCATGTCTGGGAAAAGAATTCCTGCATCAATTGTCACACCCTGCTCGGCGAAGGCGCCTACTTCGCGCCGGAGCTCGGCAATGTCTGGAAGCGCTGGGGCGGTGAAAGCGACCCGGAAAGCGCCCGCGAAACGCTGAAATCGTGGATGGCCGCGCAGCCTTCGGGTGTCGAGGGACGGCGGCAGATGCCGCAGTTCAACCTGACCGAACAGGAACTCAACGACCTCGCCGATTTCCTCGAGTGGACGAGCCGGATCAAGACCCAGAACTGGCCGCCGAACGAGGCGGGCTGAGCAAGCGTCGCGACAAGGAGAAACAACATGAAATATCAAACCCAGAAGGTCGCGATGCTGTATTTCTACGGCGCGCTCGGCCTCTTCCTCGCCCAGGTGCTGTTCGGCGTGCTTGCCGGCACCATCTATGTCCTGCCCAACACGCTTTCCGAGCTCCTGCCGTTCAACATTGTCCGGATGGTCCATACCAATGCGCTCATCGTCTGGCTGTTGATGGGCTTCATGGGGGCAACCTACTATCTGCTTCCCGAAGAGGCGGAGACCGAGCTCTATAGCCCCAAACTGGCAATTGCCCAGTTCTGGATCTTCCTCGTCGCCGCTGCCGTGGCCGTGGTGGGCTATCTCTTCCACATCCACGAAGGCCGCGAGTTCCTCGAGCAGCCCTTCGCCATCAAGGTCGGCATCGTCATCGTCGCGCTGATGTTCCTGTTCAACGTGACGCTCACGATCCTCAAGGGCCGCAAGACGGTGGTCACCAACATCCTGGTCTTCGGGTTGTGGGGTGTCGCGATCTTCTTCCTCTTCGCCTTCTACAACCCGGCCAACCTGGCGCTCGACAAGATGTACTGGTGGTATGTCGTCCATCTCTGGGTCGAAGGTGTTTGGGAACTGATCATGGCGTCGGTGCTTGCCTTCCTGATGATCAAGCTCAACGGCATCGACCGCGAAGTGGTCGAGAAGTGGCTCTATGTCATCGTCGGCCTTGCTCTCTTCTCGGGCATTCTCGGCACCGGCCACCACTACTACTGGATCGGTGCCCCGGGTTACTGGCAGTGGATCGGCTCCCTGTTCTCGACGCTCGAGGTCGCTCCGTTCTTCACCATGGTGATCTTCACCTTCGTGATGAGCTGGAAGGCGGGCCGCAAGCATCCGAACAAGGCGGCGCTGCTCTGGTCGATCGGCTGCTCGGTCATGGCCTTCTTCGGCGCCGGCGTCTGGGGCTTCCTGCACACGCTGTCGTCGGTGAACTACTATACCCATGGCACCCAGGTTACCGCGGCCCATGGTCACCTCGCCTTCTTCGGCGCCTATGTGATGCTCAATCTCGCCGTCATGGCCTATGCCGTACCGGAAATCCGCGGCCGGCAGCCCTATAACCAGTGGCTCTCGATTGTCAGCTTCTGGATGATGTGCACGGCGATGTCGGTGATGACTTTCGCGCTCACGTTCGCCGGGGTTCTGCAGGTCCATCTGCAGCGCGTGCTGGGCGAAAGCTACATGGCCGTCCAGGATCAGCTTGCGCTGTTCTACTGGGTCCGCCTGGGCTCCGGCGTGGTCGTACTGATCTCCGCGCTGATGTTCATCTGGGCGATCCTGGTTCCCGGCAAGGAAAAGGCGCCTGCTTTCGGCGGCTACGCCGAACCCGCCGAGTAAATCTCTGCTTCTCCCTTCGGGGAGAGGGCAGTCCTCCGCCCCGGATGAGGGGGCGCCGTTTGTCCCCTCATCCCTTTCGAATGCGACTGGTGCCTCTTCCCGCCGGGGAGGAGGCACCGAACAAATCTTGTCCGTGACGGCATCGTCAGCCTTGAAGGAAACACCCCGATGAACATCATGCTCACCAATCCTCCATCCGGCGTCGACATCCCGGCCTATACACCGATCGGCAACGAGTGCGAGCTGTTCGAGACGGCCTGGACCCGCCAGCTTCCGCTGCTGCTCAAGGGGCCCACCGGCTGCGGCAAGACCCGCTTCGTCAGCCACATGGCCGCCAGGCTCGGCCTGCCGCTCTCGACGGTCTCGTGCCATGACGACCTTGCTGCTGCGGACCTGACCGGCCGCTTTCTGCTCAAGGGCGGTGACACGGTCTGGGTCGACGGTCCTCTCACGCGCGCGGTGCGTGACGGCGGGATTTGCTATCTCGACGAGGTGGTCGAAGCCCGCAAGGACGTCGCCGTGGTTCTCCATCCGCTGACCGACGATCGGCGCATCCTGCCGCTCGAACGAACCGGCGAGCAGTTGAGCGCACCGCCCGGTTTCATGCTCGTCGTTTCCTACAATCCGGGCTACCAGAACCTGCTGAAGACGCTAAAGCCTTCGACGCGCCAGCGTTTCGTCGCCATTGAGTTCGACTTCCTGCCGCGCGATCGCGAGATCGCCGTGGTGGCCGCGGAAAGCGGACTGGCCGAGGGGCTGGTCGTGCCGCTCGTCGAGCTCGCGCGGCGCCTGCGTGCACTCAAGGGACATGATCTCGAAGAAGGCGTGTCGACGCGTCTCCTGGTCTACTGCGCGAGCCTCATCGACGCCGGCCTGCCGCCGAAGGATGCGGTGCGCTCGGCCATGATCGAGCCGCTCACCGACGAAGCCGATGTACGCGCAGCCCTTCTCGAACTGGCCGGCGCGATCATCCGCTAGAGAGGTATGTCATGCTGGACTTCCTCGAACTGGAAGAAACCGTCGGCCGCGCCTGGCACAACATCGCCGGCAATACACGCACCTGGCCTCGCTATCCCGAGGCGGGGGTGGCGCTGGAGGGTGTCCAGGCGGTGCTTGCCGTGTGCTTTCGCGGCTTCGGCGGCGAGCACGCGGTCCAGATCGCACCGGCGCGGGGTCGCACCTCCGGTCACCGTCTCAAGCTTCGCCAGCGGCTGGGTCTTGGAGAGGAGAAACTGGTGCAACCCGGTCGCGACCATGCGACCCTGATGCTTCCTCCGGTGATCGACCTCTTTCCGCACGCTTCGTTGAATGGCGATCTCTATGTCTGGCTTGCTGCGGTGATGGCAACCATGCCGCTCGATCCGGTAGCGGACGTGGATCCGCTGGTCCGTGATGTTTCCCTGCTGGCGCGGGCCGAGGCTTCCGCGCGGGCGACGATCAGAGCCTTTCCGGGGCTCGAGGTTCGTTACCGCCGTCTGTGCGCCGCGGCACTGGTAGAGCGGCATCGTGGCAAGCTGCCGCGGGTCGAGCAAATGGTCGAGGATCGGGTGATCGGCCTGTTGCGCGCCGGAGCGGGCCTCGCACCTCTCGCTTTTCCGGAACCGCTGCCGGCCCGCGCACCGCCGGGCTATCTGCCGATGTTGCCGGTACCGCTATGGCCGGACGCTCTCATTCGAGAGGAAAGCCCTCCCCGGGAGGGCGAGGACCGCCCTGCGGCAGGTGGCGATCGGCAAGGTGCGGCCGCTGGGCGCCACATTGCGACCCGGGAGAAGAATGACGGCCGGGACAAGGATCGCAGCCCCTTCATTCTCAACCGGTTCGAGAAGATCCTCGCCATGGCCGAGATGGTCAATGTCGATCGCCCCGGCGACGACAGCGACGACCACGACGCGACCGCGGCAGAGGAACTCGACGACATGACGCTCGGCGAGCGCAAAGGGCGTCCGTCGGCCCGCTTCCGCTTCGACCTCGACCTGCCACCCGAAGCGCTCGACCGCACGCCCCTGTCAGCCGAACTGTCCTATCCTGAATGGGACTACCGGCGGAATGCGTATCTCAAGAACTATTGTCGGGTTCTTTCCGGCCCGGCAAGCGAAGCCGGCGAGGGTCCGGAAACGAGTGCGGCGATGAGGAGCCTGATCCGGCGCGTGCGCCGCCAGTTCGAGGTTCTGCGTCCGCGGCACGAAATGTTGCGTGCGCAGCTCGATGGGGCCGATCTCGACCTCGACGCGGTCGTGCGCAGTCGGACCGATCTCAGGGCCGGAGGCGAGGGGAGCGATCGCATCCATCTGATGAGCCGGCCGCAGGCGCATGATCTTGCCGTCACGCTGCTCGTTGACGTTTCACTGTCGACCGATGCCTGGTTCGACGACCGGCGCGTGCTGGATGTGGAAAAGGAAGCGCTTCTGGTGCTCGCCAATGGTCTCTCCGCATGCGGCGACAACCATTCGATCCTGACATTCACCTCGCGCCGCAGATCCTGGGTTCGCGTTGAGACGATCAAGGACTTCGGCGAGAAGATGGGGCCGGTGGTCGAGAACCGCATCGCCGCCCTGAAACCGGGCTACTACACGCGCATCGGAGCGGCGATCCGCCATGCGACTGCGAAGCTCGCCGAACAGCCGAACCGTCGGCAGCTCCTGCTGGTGCTAACCGATGGCAAGCCGAACGACGTCGATCACTACGAGGGACGCTTTGCTCTCGAAGACAGCCGTCGCGCGGTCGTGGAAGCCCGTCGCAAGGGTGTTCGGGTGTTCGGGGTGACGGTCGATCGCGACGCGAAATCCTATGTGCCGGCAATTTTCGGGCAGCACGGCTATGCCGTCGTGTCCAACATCGGGCGGCTGCCGTCGGCCCTGCCGGCGATCTATCGCGGCCTTGCCGGATAAGGCGGAGGCAGGTCGCGAAAAGAAAGGCCCGGTGCTTGGGGTAGCACCGGGCCTTTCCGTATCCGGGAGAGGGCGAAAGTCTCAGGCTGCCTTGGAATGGGTCCGGGTCGACTGGTCGAGATAGGCGTCAAAGCTGGCCGCCACCGCGCGGATGACGAAGCGGCAGTCGCGGCGAACGGAAACGACACCGTCGGCGATATCCGCGATGCCGTCCTCGAGGATGTTCTCGAACATCGCGTTGCCGTTCAGCAGCTGATCGGGTTCGAAACCGTGGGCTGCGCACAGCGCGGGAAGATCGGCCCTGAAATCGCACATGAGCCGCTCGATCACGGTCGCCCGCAGCCGGTCTTCCGCGGTCATGCGGTAACCTTTCGCGGTTGCGAGCTTTCCGGAGGCGATGCGCTGCGCGTATTGACCGATTGCCACCTCGTTCTGGACGTAGCCGTCCGCGGTCCGGCCGATCGCAGAGGCGCCGAGACCGATCAGCGTTGTGCAGGCATCCGTCGTGTAACCCTGGAAATTACGGTGCAGACGGCCGTTCTCGGCGGCGAGGGAGAGTTCGTCGTCCGGCAGGGCAAAATGGTCCAGACCGATCCGGCGATAGCCGGCGGAGGAGAGTGTATCGGCTATGGCTTCCGCCTGGGCATGCCGGGTGGCGGCGTCCGGGAGCGCATTTTCGTCGATCAGGCGCTGGTGCTTCTTGAAGGACGGGATGTGCGCATAGCCGAAGACGGCGAAACGGTCCGGGCGCATTGCGATCGCTGTCCTGGCCGTCGCCACGCAGGATTCCACGGTCTGATGCGGCAGCCCGTAGATCAGGTCGAAGTTGATGCTCTCGATCCCGGCGCCACGCAGACCGGAAACCGCATTGGCCGTCTGTTCCACAGTCTGGATGCGGTTGATTGCCTTCTGCACGGTCGGATCGAAACTCTGCACTCCGAGGCTGGCGCGGGTTACCCCGGACTGTCCCAATGCACCGATCATCGATCGGGAAAGCGTGCGCGGGTCGATCTCGACGGCGATCCCGGCGGTGGGGGTGACGTCCAGTTCCCGTTGCAGGAAGGCTGACAGGTCGAGAAACTCTTCCGGTTTCATGATCGTCGGCGTGCCGCCGCCGAAGTGGATCTGTCCTACTCTCAGTGTTTTGCCGGCCGCCTTGCCCACCAGTCTGATCTCCCGCTTCAGGACGTCGAGATAGTCGAGGATCGGTTGGTCCTTCTGCGTGATCGAGGTGTGACAGCCGCAATACCAGCACATGGACCGGCAGAACGGGATGTGCAGGTAGAGAGAAACGGCCTCCCGAGCGGGGATGCGCGACAGCCAGTCGCCATAGGTGCCGGCTGCGATGCCGGGGGCAAAGCGGGGCGCCGTTGGATAGCTCGTGTAGCGGGGCAGGCGGGACTCGCCATATTTCCGGATCAATTCATGGGGCATCGGGGCTCTCCAGTTTTTGGTGAACCATTCCTAGACCGGCCGTTCGTCTTGCTCTTTGCCAAATCCCAATCAGCGCGGCGAAAGCCGGCCGGGCATCTCGGACTTGTTTGCGCGGCGTCAAGTTTCGATGACCGACTTCACGCTAGAAATGCCGGCAGGCCGGGGCCGGGCCGCGACGGAAACCGGCATGCCGAAACAGACAGGATAGACTGATGACCGACATTGCAGAGATCAAGCCATCGATCGACGTACGCCTCGTACCGCCGCCGGAACGCCATCCCCGGATCTTCGGTATGCTCAACGCACTGCTTCCAGGCGGCTCGATGCTGATCACGAGTGACCATGATCCGCGGCCGTTGCATTATCATCTCGAAACGAACTTCTCGGGCATGTTCGGCTGGGAATATCTCGAACAGGGACCGGAGGTCTGGCGGGTCGAGATCGCACGCATGAAAGACGCCGGCTGCGAGTGCAGCTGTGGCGGGGACCATTAGGCGGACCGTCCCTGACGCTTCCGCTATGAGGTGATCGACATGCCGAGTGCCAGTCTTTCCCGTTGGACAATGGGCTACTTCGCGGCCGCTTGCCTTTTTCTGCTGATCGGTCAGGCATTGCTGGCCGCGGGCTACGGAGACCCGATATCCGCGGTCGAGGCGCCGTCGACGCTTGCCGTCGTTCACCTCTTCACGGCCGGCTGGCTCGGGCTCCTGATGTCCGGTGCGCTGCTGCAGTTCGTGCCGGTCCTGATCGCCAAGCCGCTCAAAGGCGAGGGCGCAGCCTTTCCCGCACTCGGCGCGATCGTCGCCGGAGCGTCGAGCCTCGTCATCGGCTTTGCCGGCATGGCCGGGGATCTCTCGCTTGCGCCGCATCTGCTCACCTGCGGTGCTCTCCTGCTCGCGGGTGGCTATCTCTGCGTTGCGGCCATTCTCGTTCTCACGATCGCCACCGCGCGACCACTCGGTCTGCCAGCCCGCTTCGTCACCGTCGGCCTCTTCTGTCTCTGCGCGACGTTCGGTCTCGGCGTCATCTTCGCCCTTGCACTTTCGGGTTTTCTGCCGGCCAGCTGGCTCGCCTTCCTGCCTGATGCGCTGCCCTTGCACGTCGCCTTGGGTCTCGGAGGCTGGCTGAGTTTTTCTGCGCTCGGTGTCAGCTACAGACTGCTGCCGATGTTCATGCTGGCGCCCGACAGCGCTTCCCGGTTCGGCGGCAAGGTGTGGATTGCCGGCTCCGCAGCTATCGCGGTGCTGACCGCCGTGCTTGCTATGGTCCTGGCCGATGTCCCGGGTGCCAGGATAATCATGGTTGCCGCACTCGGGCTGTCGGTCGTCGGACTCGGCCTCTATGGTGCCGACCTTCTCACAATTTACCGGGCGCGGCGTCGACCACAGCTGGAGCTGAACAGTCTTGCCAGCATAGCGGCATTCGCGGCGCTCGCTGCCGGAGCGCTGTGGCTGACGCTCGCAACAATCGCGGGGCGGCTTGGCGAAGATGTTCCGGCGATCGTCTATCTTCTCGGGTTCGGATGGCTGACAGGCCTCGGGCTCGCCAAGCTCTACAAGATCGTACCTTTCCTGACCTGGCTCGAATGCTATGGCCCGGTCCTCGGTCGTGGACCGACGCCGCGGGTGCAGGATCTCGTCAACGAACCGCGTGCGCGGCTGTGGTTCGCGATGTTCCATTGCGCCGTGGTCGCCTCGACGGTTTCGCTTGTGCTTGGAAGCAATCTTCTTTTTCGCAGCGCCGCCAGCCTGCAATTCGCCGCGATTGCCGGGCTTTGTTTCGAATTCTTCCGTGCCCGAAGCCTGATGGAGGTCGAGCCCAATAAGCGCTTGCCCGCGGGCGCCGTTCGGCCCAATTTCTTTCTACCCTCTTTTCACCCCATGAGGTCACAATGACAACGCCTTATAGAGAACTCGACGTGCGTCCCATCCTGCGCAATGGCGGGGAACCGTTCCATGCGATCATGGAGGCCGTGCAATCGCTGAAGCCAGGCGAAGGGCTCAGGCTCGTGGCCACCTTCAAGCCCGAGCCGCTTTTCCGCGTGATGGGCAAGCGCGGATATGCGCACGAGGCGTCCGAGATCGAGGGCGGCGACTGGCAGGTGCTTTTCACGCCCGAGGCCGGAGGCGCGGCCGATTTCGCCGCCTCGAGCGGGGCAGCCGAGGCGGCGGCCGTGTGGGCCGAGCCAATCTTCCATCTCGACCTCACCGATCTCGATCCCCCGGAGCCGATGGCCAAGATCCTGTCCCGGATCGAACTCATGGAGCCGGGCGAGGTTCTCTTCGCGCTGCTATCGCGTGAACCCGTCTTCCTGATGCCGGAACTGGAGAAGCGCGGTCACCAGTGGGTCGGAAACTACGACGAGACGGGCGAGGCCTACCGCATGCTGGTGCGGATCGGCGGCGTGGCGGAGTAGGTGATGGATATCGATCAAGCGCGGGGTCTTGCGGCCGATGTTCTGGCCGCCCTTACCGGCATCACCGATCCCGAGATCGGCGGCAACATCGTTGACCTCGGGCTGATCTACGACGTGTCCGTCGACGAGGCGGGCGCCGCAAACGTCGTCATGACGACGACGACGAAGGGATGTCCGGCAGCCGGTTTCCTGCAACAGGCGGTGCAGGCCTCGGTCGAGGCCGTTGCGGGGGTGACGGTTGCTGTCGTGCACCTGACCTATGAACCGCGCTGGACGCCGGAGATGATCCGTGCGGGCGTCTTTCCCTTTTCCTCACGACACTGAATCTTGATATTCATGTCAGTCTTGCTGAGCCCGGCGTCGTGAGACACCGGGCTTTGCAGTTCTATACCCTAAACCACGCGGCGGACCCGTGTGAGCATCGGACCATATTCGAAGATGAACAGGCCAAAGGCGAGCATCCAGCACAGGCCGGCCGCGGCGTAGAGTTCCAATCCCTGCGCCGGCAGGAAATCGGCTGCCGGGCGCAGCAAGGCTGCGAAGAGGAGCGCGACATAGGACGCGGTCGTGATCTTCGAGGCTGTCAGGACGCGCCCGGTGTGGCCGCGTGTCGCGCGGGTCATCACCGCCAGCATCATCATGGAGATTGCACCGACGGTCATGACATGCAGCACGGCATTCGGGGCCAGTTGCTGCCATTGACCGAGCGCTACCGTAAAGAGGCCGAGCGGTACGAATGCATAGGCGGTGTGCAGCACGAAGAGCAGTTTTTCGGCGAACACCGCGTGACCGCGCCAGCGCAGGAGCCGGGCCGCATGCAAACCGCCTGCAACGAGCGCGACACCACCCGTCAGGCGATCCTGCGGAATAAGCGTCCAGCTGCCGAGCGCCATCACGCCGGCAATGATCGCAATTGCATCGAAGCGATTGTAGGGAACGGGGAAACGCGTCTGGCCTTTCTGGTTCAGCCAATTCCGGGAAAAGCTCGGGATGATGCGCCCACCGACGATCATGATCAGAACGATGTAGGCCGAAACCGCCAGCCGTTGCACGATCCCGGTTGTTTCCCCGGTCAGCGTCCCGACGTGAAACCCGATGTTGGCGAGAGAAAGAAGGGCAAGGATGGCCAGCACCTTGAGTTCCTTCCATTTGCGGCCTGCGATGATCTCGCGAGCGCAGACGAGGAGAAACGCAGGGAGGAATAGGCTGTCGATCGTCACAGCGATGTCGACGGTCAGCAGGTCAGGATCGATCAGCACGATCCGTCCCGCCAGCCAGAGGCCGAACAGCGCCATCAGGGGCGGGCCGGAGACCGGAAGCCTGCCGGTCCAGTTGGGGACGGCTGTCAGCAGGAAGCCGGTAACCACGGCCGAAGCAAAGCCGAACAGCATTTCGTGGGCGTGCCATGCGCTGGCGCCATAGGAGCCTCCGACCGCAAGACCCTGGGTCAACGCGAGGATCCAAAGAAACATCACGCCGACGGCGACGATGGCGGCGCCGAGAAAGAACGGCCGGAAGCCGTAGGAAAAGAAGACCGAACCGGTTCTGGACAAGCCGCGCGGAATACCGCCGGCGGGGCGAGTAGGCTGTCGCATGGTCATGGGAAATTCCTCAAATTTGACAATGTGCAAACCTGCTACGGCATCGAGCCTGCGTCCTCTTTGACCAGACGCAAGGAAAACGCTTGTTTCCCAATAGATTCGGGGGCTTCCGCTGCGCGCTTCCTGCCAAATTGACGCAGGTGGTCCACCGCTCGGGGAAGTTTGTGCTGGCACAAATTGCGGTATCCGGTCCGGGGGTAGAACACCCTCACCGGACGAAATGAGGTCCGCCAAGACCCACAAGGAGATATTCCGATGACTGAGCAGTTTCAGGTGACCCGCCGCACAATTCTGGCCGGCGCGGCCTTTGCCGGCGCCCTGGCGCCGATCATCAAGACGACCGAAGCCCGCGCCGAAGGCGGCAGCATCAAGACCAACGCAGCGGCGACCGCCGCCGACATTGCCAAGTTGCCGCGCGAAAAGGTCGAGCTGGTAAAGCCCCCGTTCGTTCATGCACATACCCAGAAGGCCGAAGGTGGTCCCAAGGTCGTCGAGTTCACGCTGACCATCAAGGAACAGAAGATGATCCTCGATGACTCCGGCACCGAGGTCCATGCCATGACCTTCAATGGTTCCGTTCCCGGCCCGCTGATGGTGGTGCACCAGGACGATTACGTCGAACTCACGCTGATCAACCCCGACACCAACACGCTGCAGCACAACATCGATTTCCATGCCGCAACGGGTGCGCTGGGCGGCGGCGCGCTGACTATCGTCAACCCCGGCGAACAGACGGTGCTCCGCTTCAAGGCAACGAAGGCCGGCGTCTTCGTCTACCACTGCGCACCTCCCGGAATGGTTCCGTGGCACGTCACCTCGGGCATGAACGGCGCCATCATGGTCCTGCCGCGTGACGGCCTGAAGGACGGCAAGGGCAACGATCTCGCCTATGACAAGATCTACTATGTCGGCGAGCAGGATTTCTATGTCCCGAAGGATGCGGACGGCAACTACAAGAAGTACGAGAGCGCCGGCGACGCCTATGCCGACACGCTTGAAGTCATGAATACGCTGACCCCCAGCCACATCGTCTTCAATGGTGCGGTCGGTGCGCTGACCGGCGAACATGCGATGAAGGCTGAAGTCGGTGATCGTGTCCTGATCGTTCACTCCCAGGCCAACCGGGATACCCGCCCGCACCTGATCGGCGGTCATGGCGATTATGTCTGGGCAACCGGCAAGTTCGCCAACGTTCCGGAAACCGACCAGGAAACCTGGTTCATCCCCGGTGGTGCTGCCGGCGCCGCATACTACACCTTCCAACAGCCGGGTGTGTATGCCTACGTGAACCATAACCTGATCGAGGCGTTCGAAAAGGGTGCTGCCGCCCACTTCACCGTCACGGGTGACTGGAACGACGACCTGATGACCTCGGTCATGGCTCCTTCGGCCAGCTGATCGGCCAAGGCCCATGCCAGCCTTTGGCAGGCATGGGCCACCCTCACGACCGGACAAATTCTTTCCGGGAGATTTTAAATGCATTCGCTCATCCAAAACCGTCCAGCGGCTTCAAATGCCTCGCTCGTCATTCCGACTGCCCTGATCGCCGTGATCGGCGTTGCACTCGGGCTGCAGTCCGGACTGTTCCATCGGCCTGCGCCGACGGTCACGGTACCGATGACCCTCAGCATCGAACCCCGCGCCTTCGAGTACCGTCCCGCCGGCGAGTTCTACAAGAACGGCTTCGCGGTGGATGCGCCCAAGGCCGAGGTTGTCAGGGCGCATACCCTGTCGATCACGAAATTTCAGATCACCACCGCCGAGTACGATGCCTGCGTCGCAGACGGGGCCTGCCCGGTGCGCGAGAGCGCCACGGAATCGACGGACAACCTGCCGGTGACCGGCGTCAGCCACGACGATGCGACGGCTTATGCGAACTGGCTCAGCGAAAAGAGCGGTGCGGTCTGGACCCTGCCCACAGACGAAGACCTTGCCTTTGCGGCGGGCTCGAAGTTTCCTGATGATGCGCTCGGCGTCGATCCCGACAGCAAGAACCCGGCCCTTCGCTGGCTTGCGGATTACAGGCGGGAAGCCGAACGCAAGGCGTCGCGCGATCCCGCGCCGCAGGCCCTCGGGCATTTCGGTGAAGGGGAATACGGCCTCGCCGATTTCGGCGGCAACATCTGGGAGTGGACAACGACCTGCAATCGGCGTGTCCTCCTGCAGGAAACGGCCCAGGAAGTGGAGGGTGCCAGTGATTGTGGGATCTACATCGCTTCAGGCAAGCACCGGGCACCGCTCAGTTCCTTTATCCGTGACCCCAAGGGCGGCGGCTGCTCCGTCGGCACCCCGCCGGACAATGTCGGCTTCCGGCTCGTTCGCGATGATCGGTGGTTTGCAAGGCTATTTTTTGCCTTTCGTTAAGTGGGTCGCTGGGTTAGAAAGCCTACCTTGAAGGGTAGATCGACGTCGTTGCGCTCGGCTTGAATCCCATGAGTGCGTCGGTCGCCTGAGGAAAGGATTCACCACGGTGAAAATTGATCGAGCCGTCGTCAAGGCTCTTCCCCTGTTCGACCGGATGAGCGACGAGGATCTCGACAAGCTCCTTGGCCACGCCAGCCCGCGGCGCGTGCCGCAGGGCGACACCGTCTTCGAACAAGGCCAACCTGCCGTCAGTTTCTACCTCCTCCTGCACGGTCGCCTGAAGGTGACGCAGGTCACCGCCGACGGCCAACAGATCATCGTCCGCGTCGTCCACCCCGGCGACCTCTTCGGATTTGCCAAGGCATTGCAGCGCAGCGATTATCCCGGGACGGCGATCGCGGCCGCCGAGAGCCTGACGCTTGGCTGGCCGACGGACCTCTGGCCCAGTTTCGTGGAACACAATCCCCGCCTTGCCGTCAGTGCCATGCAGACCATCGGACAGCGGCTCGAGGAAGCGCACACACGCATTCGTGAAATGTCGACGCAGGAAGTGGAGCGCCGCGTTGCCCATGCCGTCCTTCGCCTGGCCAAGAAGGCCGGTCGCAAGGAAGATGGCGGCATCCGCATCGACTTCCCGATCTCGCGCCAGGACATCGCCGAAATGACCGGCACAACGCTGCACACGGTGTCGCGCATTCTCAGTGCGTGGGAAAGCCTGGGTCTCGTCGAGGGCGGGCGGCAGAAGCTCATCGTCAAGAACCCGGCGGGCCTTTCCGAACTTGCCGAAGGCTCAAAGGATCAGGCCTGAAAGAGCCGAAATGCGAGTGTCTTGCAAGTTGCGTTCTGTTATTTGTGCGGCGACAAAGAAGCCGTGCTTCGGTGGGCGTATCTCCTGTCCCAACGGACCCGAGGGGTCCTGATTTCAAGGAGATAAGAGAATGTCCGCAATGCTGAAGCGTTTCGCCGTCGCCGGTGCCGTCCTTGCTGCTTTCGTCGGTTCTGCCGTTGCCGCCGATTTCGAAGTCCACATGCTGAACAAGGGCAAGGATGGCGCGATGGTGTTCGAACCGGCCGGCCTGAAGATCGCTGCCGGTGACAGCGTGACCTTCATTCCGACCGACAAGGGCCACAACGCCGAAAGCATCAAGGGGATGATCCCGGAAGGTGCCACCGAGTTCAAAGGCAAGATGAACGAGCAGATCAAGGTGACCTTCAGTGTTCCGGGCGCCTACGCTGTGAAGTGCGCACCGCATGTCGGCATGGGTATGGTCGGCGTCGTCGTGGTCGGTGACGCATCGGCGAACCTCGAAGCCTTCAAGGCGGTCAAGCTGCCGAAGAAGGCTCAGGAGCGTGTTGCCGCCGCACTGGCAAGCGCTCAGTAATCTCGGATGACCTTTTAGAAAGGCTCGCCTCGGTGCCCCGAGGCGGGCCTTTGATGTTGTCCAGTATCTATGTTGTGTCCCCTGGCGTTGCGTGTCTGCACCTTCGCCTCTAGTGTTCACCTGCAACGAGACAGAGCAGGAAGAACGTGTGAAGGCAGGCATCGCAACTTGTCTGGTCATGGCCAGCATCGCCGGAGTGCCCCATCGGGCCGCGGCTGAATGGAAGCCCATCGAGAAGGTCCAGCCCTATTCCATCGCCGGCGCGAGCGGACGGGAGCTCTACGAGTCGATCGGAGCGCGTGGCCCGAAACTGAGTGTCGGGATGCGCACCATTGCGCAGACGAGTTTCGCCCTGACATGGACACGCAAATACGAGACCCGCGGCAATGACTGCGTGCTCGCCGTTGCCAAGCCGAAGCTCATCATCACCTATGTGCTGCCGAAGCCGGAAAACCGGCTGTCGGGTCAGATCAAGGCCAATTGGACGACCTTCATCGAAGGCGTGCAGGCGCATGAGAAGGTGCATGGGGATATCATCGTCGACATGGTGCGCAAGATCGAAGCGGCGACATTGGGGCTGACCGTGCCGGACGATCCGAAATGCCGCAAGATCAGGGACGAAATGACCACCCGGCTTTCGGCCCTCTCCCAGGAGCAGCGGAAGCGCAGCCGCGATTTCGACCAGGTCGAACTCAGCCCAGGCGGGAATGTCCACCAGCTGATCCTGAATCTGGTGAACGGCGGCTGATCAGCGCTTCCGGATATCGTTTCGGTTGCGTTCCTAGAGTCGTCACTGGCATAGGCGTCCAATCTTCCGTAAGAAATTTCTAACCTACGGTTTATAGTCGTCGTCTTCTTTTTTCTTGTTTTTCAATGGAATGTTCCGCTGACGGGCTGTTCCGGTGCGATTTTTTGCGCGGGAAATCGGCAATTGCACCCCTGACGAATCTGTGCAACAAATTACGTGTGGTTGTGCTTGGGAGGGCCGGCCATGAATGGGAGCAGAAATATTATCCAGTGCATTCGGGGCGGCTTGAGGTCGTGCCGACGATATTGACCAGGAAATATTTTTGGGAGGAAAGCCATGTCGCGGGCCGAGCTGTCCGAGCACTCGCTTTCGATCAAGTCGGCGTTGGTCATCGATGATCATCCACTCTATTGCGATGCCTTGGCAACGACGATGGAGAGCATCTTCAATACCCGCCGGATCCGAACAGCGACGTCACTGGGCGAGGCGCTGCAGCAGCTGCGCATGCGTTTTTCGCCTGATCTTGTCATTCTTGATTTGAACCTGCCGGATGCCTCCGGCCTCAGCGGTTTCCTGAAGATCAAGGAGAAGGCGCCGGACATTCCGGTGATCGTCATATCCGCGATCACAACGGAAGGCGTCGTGCAGTCGGTCCTTGCCGCCGGCGCCGCGGGTTTTATACCCAAAGAAACGGGGAGGCAGTCGTTCGAAGATGCCATGCGCGATATCTGGAGCGGCAAGACATATGTGCCGCCTGGTATCGCGTTGCCGACGCGTGCTCAGTCCTCCGATCGTTCTGTCGAGACCATTTCACGCAAGATCGCCCATCTCTCGCAGCAGCAGACCCGAATTCTTGGTCTGATCTGCGAGGGCATGCCGAACAAGTTGATCGCTTACGAGATGCAGCTCGCCGAAGCGACGGTGAAGGCGCATATCACGGCTCTGCTCCGAAGGCTTGGCGTGCACAACCGCACGCAGGCCGCCATGCTGGTTCGCGAGGTTTCGATCCGCCACAGCCTGCAATAGAACGGGGCGTCGAGTGGTGCGGACCCTGGGAGGAGGACGGCGGCACGGTGACGGTTCTGGAAGATCTAGACCGAATGCCCGCGAAAGCGGTGCGGATTGCCGTGTCTCATCTCGATGACGCGGAGGCGGCGCTTGCTGATCTTCGACGGCAATTGAGCCACGCGCGGCCGAGCTTTATCCTGCTCTTCGTTCCGAGCCGGCTCTCTCCCGATGCGCTGTCGGAAGCGTTGCGCAACGTCTTTCCGAACACGGTGGTCTTCGGCTGTACCACCGCTGGCCAGATCACGCCGCGCGGCTACGAGGACGACGCCCTGGTCGCGCTTGCCTTCGAGCGCAGCCATTTCCGCGTGGCCTCGACTCTCTTCGCGCCGATCTCGCCGGTCTCCATCGCAGACGTCGTCCAGCAGACGGAGCGGCTTGCGGAGCAGTTTCGGGTTACCCCGGGGAGAAAGCGGCTGGCGCTGATCTTCGCGGATGGCCTGTCCAAGCAGGAGGACATTCTCGTGGCGGCGCTGGAGGCTGGCCTCAAGGACATTCCCGTCTTCGGCGGCTCGGCCGGGGACGGCATGCGTTTCGAGCAGACCCAGGTCCTGCGCAACGGCGAATTCCATAGCAACGCGGCCCTGCTGCTGTTGCTCGAGACCGAACTCGCCTTCAGCGGGTTGGGGTTCGATCACTTCCAGCCGACGGACAGCCGGATGGTGGTGACCCGGGCGGTGCCGGAGGAGCGGTTGGTGCTGGAGATCAACGGCTCGCCAGCGGCTCACGAATATGCCCGTCTCGTCAATGTGCCTGTCGACGAGCTGTCACCGACCATCTTTGCCGAAAACCCGGTGCTGGTTCGTAACGGCAACACCTATCACGTCCGGGCGATCCAGCAGATCCACGGCGAACATGGCCTGACCTTTCTGTCCGCGATCGACGATGGACTGCTTCTGACGCTGGGCCGCGGCAAGGAGATCATCCGGACGCTCGACACCGGCCTTGCCGTCACCGACAAACAGGGCGAGCCACCTGATTTCATCCTCGGTTTCGACTGTTATCTGCGCAAGCTCGAGATTGACCGCAAGGGCCTGGCGCCGGAGGCATCCGAACGCTTTCGCGAGCGCCGCGTGGTGGGTTTCAGCACCTATGGCGAACAGCATCTCGGCGTGCATGTGAACCAGACCTTCGTCGGTGTGGCCTTCTTCAAGCCACGGGGAAGTGTTTTGCCGTGATCGATCCGAGCGAACCCTACGAGGTGCAGATCGCCAAGCAGGCCAAGATCATCGAAGCGCTGATCAATCGCGCCGAGCGCGGGCACGAAGTGGGCAGCACCGCCTACTCTCTGTTCCAGTCGGCCATCGCCCTGCAGGCGGAGGTCTGGGAAAAGACCAAGGATCTCGAAAAGGCGCTGGACACGCTCGGCCGCGCATCCAGCGAACTGGAGATCGCCTACCAGGCGCAGGAGCGGATCCAGCGTAACCTCGCGGACGCGATGGTTGCGATGGAAGGTGGTTTCGCGCTCTTTTCGGAAGATCGGCTGCAGGTGTGCAATGCGCAGTTTCGGCGCCTGCTTCCCGATCTCGAGCCGTTGCTGAAACCGGGACTTGCCTTCGATGACTATCTGGCCGCGGTGAACACCAGTCGCTATCTCGTGCAGACCAGTGGCGAGAGAGATGCGACGCGTAGCCGGGTTGTGGCGCCGGCGTCTGGTCCTGTCGGCGCGCGGTTCTCGTCCTTCGTGATGGAATTGCGCAATGATCGATGGTTCCAGATTTCCTATCGCCAGACGAGCTCCGACAACATCGCAGTACTGCAGACCGAGATCACCGATCTGGTGCGGGAGAACCGGCGCGAGAAGGACCGGCTGATCGACCAGCAGGCGCATCTCCTGCAGGCGGCCTTCGACCATATGGCGCTTGGTGTCTGTACATTCTCGTCGGCAGGCGAACTTCTCATTCACAACGAACGATTCGGCGAACTGCTCGGGATCCCGTTGCCGCTGCTGAAGAAGGGCACCCGATTCCAGCGGCTCGTCGAGCATCTAGAGCGCCATGAGATCCTGGGCCGAACGTCGCGCCGCAAGGATCTGGCAGGGTGGTTCAAGGCCCTTGCGCGGGGGGAGACGGTGCAGCAGCGCTTCCGACGGCGCGATGGCATGAGCCTCGACCTCCGGCTGCATGCCCTTCCCGACGACGGCTTCCTCGTTTCGATCATGGACGTCACCGCCGAAACCGAGGCGGCGGCTCTGCTCGAGCGGAGGGTTCAGGAACGCACCGCCGAACTCACTGAGGTCAACCGGCTGCTGCAGATCCATGCCGCCGAGCAGACGAAGATCGAGGGTGATCTTCGTCTGGCCAAGGAAGCTGCGGAGGCTGCGCATACATCCAAGACACGCTTCCTGGCTGCCGCAAGCCACGACCTGCTGCAGCCGATCAATGCGGCCAAGCTTTACCTCTCCATGCTGACGGAGACTGTCGAACAACCCGGTGCGCGGGAGGTGGTCAGCCGGCTGAACCGCTCCTTCACCTCGATTGAAACGCTGTTACAGGCGCTTCTCGACATTTCGCGGCTGGACAGCGCCGGCGCCGAGTTCAACGTCACATCCTTCAGCCTTGGCAGCCTGCTTCAGGGCATCGCGGAGGATCTTGCGCCGCTCGCTGCCGAGAAGGGAATCGACCTCACCATCGTTCCTTCGACGCGTTGGGTTACCAGCGATCAGCGCTACCTGATGCGCAGCGTGCAGAACCTCGTGGTGAATGCGATCCAGTACACCGAACGCGGGCGTGTGCTGGTCGGATGCAGGCTTGCGGGCGGCCGCTTGCGTATCGAGGTCTGGGATACCGGCATCGGGATTTCCGAGAAGGATCAGGCGCGTGTCTTCAAGGAGTTTACCCGCGCCGGCGGCGGGAAGGGAACCGGCATGGGACTCGGGCTGTCAATCGTCG
This sequence comes from Rhizobium terricola, assembly GCF_012927355.1. Taxonomy (GTDB): domain Bacteria; phylum Pseudomonadota; class Alphaproteobacteria; order Rhizobiales; family Rhizobiaceae; genus Allorhizobium; species Allorhizobium terricola. The sequence continues at coordinate 108,081 of NZ_JABBGK010000004.1, read as the reverse complement.
AGCGTGCGTGCCGCCATCTCGATCATCCGGTGCGGCTGGTCTCGCGGCCGGGGCACGGTTCCATGTTTTCGATCGAAGTGCCGTTGGCTGTGCCCGGCCCCGACAGCGCCTTCGAAAACCCGGCGGTTGAGGCCATGCCCGAGGGCAATCTCGACCTGATCGTTCTCATCGTGGAGAACGATGCGGACGAACTCCACGCAATGACGCAGAAGCTCGAAAGCTGGGGGGCAAGCGTGCTGGCGGCGGCCTCCACTGCGGAGGCTGTGGCGCTGATGCAGGAGATCGGCACGCCACCCGACATCCTGCTGGCCGACTACCAGCTGGACGAGGACGACAACGGCATCGAGACGATCCGCACGCTGCGGGCACTCGCCGGCGTCGAGATCCCCGCCGTCATCATTTCGGCCAACCGCCAGCGGGAGTTCCTGCGCCTCGGCAATGAAATGTCGTTTGCGGTCCTGACCAAACCGGTCCAACTGGTGCGGCTCAGAGCTCTCATCGACTGGAAGACCCGCTCGCGTGTCGCGTGACCAATACCGACCAATGTCTGCGGTGACTACGGCGTTGTGGGGACTAGGCTGTCGGGCAAAAAGGGAGGTCTGCGATGCGTCCGGTTCTGCTTCTTCTTCTCTTCACCGCAGGGTTCGCGGCGCAGGCTACGGCCGCCGAGACCTACGATCTTCTGTTCCGAAAGGGCTCGCTTTCCACGCTCAGCGCCTCGCCGCCCGCTCCAGCGGGACAGGAGGGGAAGGATACGCTGGTCTATGACAAGATGACGTCGGGCCTCAAGAAGGGTGATTCTCCGGACACCGACAGCATCGGCCTGCAATTGACGACGGATGACAACGTGACCCTCATCCTGCATCGCGGACCCCAGATGCGTTCGCTCGGCAATTTCCCGGCCTCCGTCGGCAATCCGCTGATCATGTATTTCCTCGAGAGCTCGCTCGACGATGTTGCGAAGCAGTCGGGTGGAAGCCCCTTCTACATCCGCAACAGGATCAAGGATGCCCTCAGAAGGGACGCCGAGGTCGTACCGGTCGCGGTACGTATCGGCGATCGCGATGTCCAGGCCCAGCAGGTGACGCTCCGGCCGTTCGAGAAGGACAAGGCGCGTGACAAGATGGGCCGTTTCGCCGATCTCGCGCTTGCCATCACCGTGTCGGAAGACGTGCCGGGCGGGTACTATTCGCTAAAGGCGACGGTGCCTGAGGGCAAGGGCGATGCTGATATCGGCTATGTCAACACGATCACGCTGAAGGGGCTCGGCGAGGCAACGCCATGAGGCGCGCGGTTGTCTGGCTCGGAACTGCCCTTCTGTCCGTAACACCCGCTGCCGCCCAGGTAATGCCGGAGCACCTCAACGACTATCCCACCGAAGCCCGCACCGACTATGTCTTCGGCTGCATGGCGGCCAACGGGCAGAACCGCGAAGTGCTGCGCAAATGCGCCTGCTCTATCGATGTCATCGCATCGATCCTGCCTTACGAAAAATATGTCGAGGCAGAGACTGTTCTGGCCTTGCAGCAAGGGACTGGCGAGCAACTCGCGATGTACAAGACGGCGGTGGTGTCGCAGACCATGGTCGCTGAACTGAGGCGCGCCCAGGCCGAAGCCGAAATTCTCTGCTTCTAGAACTTGCGGGGAAAGGCCCGGACTTCAGGCCGGCGGTCGTTTCGGCAGGACCTGATCGAAGACGTTGCCTTCGGTATCGACCGCATGCACGGCAAGATCGGGGGAGCCATTGTCCGAATAGCTGAAGCGAAAGACCGGGTTCTCGCTGATGGAGATCCCGCCTTCAAGGGAGAAGAGCAGTTCTCCGCCCTGGCGTACTTCCAGCTGGTTGATGAAATGGGCGCCGATGAACAATTGCGTGACCTGATCCCGCTGCAGCCCCGAATAGTTGGGGTGCCGGATCATGATCTGCGCCTCGCGGCGTGTCAGGGGAACGGCCTCGTCGAAAAGCTTGAGCCGCATGTCGCCCATTCCGGTGAGTGCTGCCGCCGGGTCCTTGCCGGCTGGCGCCGAGCAGCCGCCCGAGGCCTTGACGAAACGGCCGGTCATGTAGCTTCCGTCCGGCATTTCCGCAATCGCGCGGATGTTCGAATACTGGTTGACGCGCACGCGTGTCTCGAACCTGAGCGGCATCATGGCCGGTCCGAAGTGGATCTCGGCGGCGACCGGAGCGGGGTTCTCGTCGATGACGAGCGTGATGGCTTTGATCAGCAGTTTGCCCGGGGTTTTCTGTTCGATGACCACCGGAACGGTTGCGGCATCATCGGCGCGATAGGGCGCCGTCAGGGTGAAGAGCGAGGCGCCGTCCTTCAGCTCCGTGGTGCCGACGACATCAGCCTTGATCTCCTCCCAGGTCGGACTTTCGGCAAGCGCATTGTCGGACGTAGCCTCCTCGGCGCTTGCGAGACCGGCAGCAAGAAAGAGCGATAAGCCTGCAAAGATGAACTTCATGGTCCGGCCCCATCTGGCAAGGACATAACCCGGCACTCTGTCGAGCAGGCTGACATTATAAGCCAAGGTGCGGTCATGCAGAACCGAGCCTTTCGGATGTGTTGTCCACCCGATAGCCGCGGGGCAGGGTTTCTCCTCGCAACCGGTGCGGAGGAGGAGCATGTTCGAGGCTTTTGCGGTCGTCTGCGCTCTCGTATCGGCGCCGCTGGACGGTTCACCGTCCGCTCCGGAAATCTGTCGGACGGCCCTGTTCCCGGGGCATGCCGCGCAATCGCTGGCAGGGTGCGAGAAAGGTGCATTGTCCAAGCCTCCACAGTGGCCCGGACTTGTCATTGGCGAACCCTTCTGCCGCTCACGTCCGACTTCCTCTCTTGATTTCGATGAAGTTGCACCGGGACTTTTCGTCCACCGCGGTGAGATTGCGGAGGTCGGGCCCGACAATCTCGGTGACATCGCCAACCTTGCCTTCATCGTCGGGAAAGACCGGATCGCCGTTGTCGATGCGGGCGGATCACGGCAGATCGGCGAGCAGGTCTATCTCGCAATCCGGCAAAGAAGCGAATTGCCGATCTCGCACCTGATCCTTACCCACATGCATCCCGATCACGTGTTCGGCGCCGAAGTGTTTCGTGAGGCCGGCGCGCAGATCATCGGCCAGCAAAACCTGCCGCGGGCGCTCTCCGAGCGGGCGGAGAGCTATCAGGCAAGTTTCACGCGGTTGATCGGCGAACCCGGCATGTTCGGCAGCCGGATTGTCGCGCCCGATCACACGGTCGAGGACAGAGAGACTATCGATCTCGGCGGCCGGCAGATCGAGCTTCGTGCCTGGCCGACCGCCCATACGGTGACCGATCTCACGGTGTTCGACCGCAAGACCGAAACATTGCTGGCGGGGGATCTGCTGTTCGACCAACACACGCCTGCACTCGATGGATCGGTCAAGGGATGGCGACATGTGCTGCAAGAGCTGATGGCAATCAAGGCTGACCGGGTGGTTCCGGGGCACGGTGGTCCCGTCCTCCCCTGGCCGCAAGGCGGATTGCCGCTTGAGCGCTATCTCTCGGTGCTGGAAGAGGACACGCGGGCGGCCCTTGAAAAAGGGGTGCCGTTGTCGGCCGCGACCGAGACGATCGGGCGGAGCGAGGCCAATCGCTGGCAGCTCTTCGAACTCTACAATCCGCGCAACGCGACTGCCGCCTATACGGAGCTGGAATGGGACTAGCCGGATGCTCTCAGTTCGGCACGTGCTTCAGCAGGAGTTGTGCGATCGCATAGGCGCGTTTTTCGAGAAGGACGGGTGTTTCGCAGACATAGGTCAGCGCGCGGGCGCGATCGTGGTAGATGCGCTCATCCCAGTCGAGCTGTTCCTCCAGCTTGTCGATACGATCGAAGTCGGGATTGGTCTCGGCCGTCAGCCGGGTCATCTCGCCCTGGCTCTGATCGATCTTCTGCGCCAGCCTGATCTGGCTCTGCGAGTAGCGCGCGATGCCGCTCATCAGACGCTGGCGATCGGATGACAGCTTGTCGAAGACGCGTTGGAAGACGTTGCCGAGCAGCCGGGCATCCGAGGACGGCGTCTTTCCGACAAAGTCGGAAACCTGTCGTTCTGCATCCTCCAGAGAGACGCGACGCAGCGCCAGAAGCGTTGCCAGGCTCTCCGCTTCCGGCGTGAGTTCGACCTTGTCGACGGGACTGGGCCACATGAGTCCGGCCGACAGGTTTTCCACCTTGCGCTGGATGCAGGGCCATGTCGGGTCGGAGAAGTCTGCCGCGAAGCTGCCGGCGGGCAGGAACAGCAGGAACAGCAGCAGATTGGCGGCTCTCATGGCGCAGTCTCCTCCTCGAAGATGCGTCAGTATAGGCCGACGTAGCCGCTCGGCCCAAGGTGGCAATTTACACACTAAGGTCGCAATTGTCAGTGCGCTTTGACCGTCTGTAATCTGGCGTCAAGGTCGGAAAAGGCCGGCATTCCATAACGCATATCCCGGGAGGCGATCCATGCGCACACGCGCTGCTCTGGCTGTTCAGGCCGGAAAACCCCTTGTTGTGACCGAAGTCGAGCTCGAAGGCCCGCGTGCGGGCGAGGTTCTGATCGAGGTGAAGGCGACGGGGATCTGCCATACCGACGACTTCACGCTGTCGGGGGCCGATCCGGAAGGCCTGTTCCCGGCGATCCTCGGCCATGAGGGCGCCGGCATCGTCGTCGACGTCGGTCCGGGCGTCACCTCGGTCAAGAAGGGCGACCACGTCATTCCGCTCTACACGCCCGAATGCCGCGAATGCTATTCCTGCCTGTCGCGCAAGACCAATCTCTGCACCGCGATCCGCTCGACGCAGGGCCAGGGCCTGATGCCGGACGGCACCTCGCGGTTCTCGATCGGCAAGGACAAGATCCACCACTACATGGGCTGCTCGACGTTTTCGAACTTCACCGTGCTGCCGGAGATCGCGGTCGCCAAGGTCAATCCCGACGCCCCCTTCGACAAGATCTGCTATATCGGCTGCGGTGTGACGACCGGCATCGGCGCGGTGATCAACACCGCCAAGGTGGAGATCGGCGCGACCGCGGTCGTCTTCGGTCTCGGCGGCATCGGCCTCAACGTCTTGCAGGGGCTTCGCCTTGCCGGCGCCGACATGATCATCGGCGTCGACATCAACCCGGACCGCAAGGCATGGGGCGAGAAGTTCGGCATGACCCACTTCGTCAATCCGAAGGAGGTCGAGGGCGACATCGTGCCCTATCTCGTCAACCTGACGAAGCGCAACGGCGACCTGATCGGCGGCGCCGACTACACCTTCGACTGCACCGGCAACACCAAGGTCATGCGGCAGGCGCTCGAAAGCGCCCATCGCGGCTGGGGCAAGTCGGTGATCATCGGGGTGGCGGGTGCCGGCCAGGAAATCTCGACGCGTCCCTTCCAGCTCGTCACCGGCCGCCAGTGGATGGGCACCGCGTTCGGCGGCGCGCGCGGCCGCACCGACGTGCCGAAGATCGTCGACTGGTACATGGACGGCAAGATCCAGATCGACCCGATGATCACCCACACCATGCCGCTCGAAGACATCAACAAGGGTTTCGACATGATGCACAAGGGTGAATCCATCCGCGGCGTCGTCGTCTATTGAGCGCGATGATGGAACTCGTGTCGCAAAACCAGTGCTTCGGCGGAACTCAGTCGGTCTACCGGCATGCCTCCGAAGTCTGTGGGGGTGAGATGACCTTTGGTCTCTACCTGCCGCCGCTCGCCAGAAGCCGTCCGGTACCGCTGCTGTGGTATCTCTCGGGCCTGACCTGCACGCACGAGAATGCGATGACGAAGGCGGGACTGCAGCGGCATGCATCGGAGCATGGCCTTGCCGTGGTCTTCCCCGACACGTCTCCGAGGGGCGAGGGCGTGGCGGACGACCAGGCCTATGATCTCGGTCAGGGCGCCGGTTTCTACGTCAACGCGACGCAGAAGCCCTGGGCGCGCCACTACCGGATGTATGACTACATCGTTTCGGAATTGCCGGCCCTCCTGCTGGAGAGCCAGCCGCTCAAAGGCATTCACGGGATTACGGGACATTCCATGGGCGGCCATGGCGCATTGACGATCGCCTTTCGCAACCCCGCGCAGTTCCGGTCGGTTTCGGCCTTTGCGCCGATCGTCAATCCGACTCGCTCGGGTTGGGGACGAAAGCAGTTTTCGGCCTATCTCGGCGACGACGAGGCGCACTGGGCCAATTACGACGCGTGCCTTCTGCTGGCGGAACACGGCTGGCATGGCGACATTCTGATCGATCAGGGCGCCACGGACCAGTTTCTGGAACTGATCCGACCGGAAGCCATGGCGCAATTGATGGCGGAACGACGCCAGCCCGGCATCCTGCGCATGCAGGCCGGCTATGACCACAGCTATTTCTTCGTCGCGAGTTTCGGCGAAGACCATGTGCGTTGGCATGCGGAGCGGCTTCACGCCGCCTGAACACGAATGCCGCCGCTTCCTCTACATCAAGACGGGAAGACGTTGCGGCCGGAATGCAGAGTGAGAGCGGGGACGGGCCGAAGATCGTGTCTGTTGCACCGTGCCCAAAACGGAGAGGAGGAAGAACCGGTCAGTGCATGCGGTCGCGGTTCGGGAAACCGATGCCGCCGGCCATGGGGGAATTCTCGCGGAGCCGATGCCGGGATGGAGGAGACCGAGAGGTCTTCCCGGCGCGAGGGGGGTGAACGACCCCGATCGGCAACACCCAACGGGAGGATATGATGAAACGACTTCTCATAATGCTTGCTGCGCTGTCGATCGGCGGCGCGCAGATCGCAGTCGCAAATTCGGACCTGCAGGCCAAGATCGATGACCCGAACCAATGGGTTATCCAGACTGGCGACTATGCCAACCAGCGATACTCGAAACTTGACCAGATCAACAAGGACAACGTCAACAAGCTCCAGGTCTCCTGGACCTTTTCGACCGGTGTCCTGCGTGGTCACGAAGGGTCCCCGCTGGTCATCGGCGACATGATGTATGTTCATTCGCCGTTCCCCAACACGGTCTTCGCGCTGGATCTCAGCAAGGAAGGCCAGATCGTCTGGAAGTACGAGCCCAAGCAGGATCCGGACGTCATTCCGGTGATGTGCTGTGACACCGTCAACCGCGGCGTGGCCTATGCGGACGGCAAGATCTTCCTTCATCAGGCCGATACGACCGTCGTCGCGCTCGATGCCAAGACGGGCAAGGTGGTCTGGAGCGTCAAGAACGGCGATCCGAAGAAGGGCGAAACCAACACCGCGACGGTTCTGCCCGTCAAGGACAAGGTGATCGTCGGCATCTCCGGTGGTGAGTTTGGCGTCCGAGGTTCTGTGACGGCCTATTCGATGGCCGACGGCAAGCTCCTGTGGCGCGGCTACTCGATGGGCCCGGACAGCGACACGCTGATGGACCCGGAAAAGACCACCCACCTCGGCAAGCCTGTCGGCAAGGATTCCGGCCTGACCACCTGGGAAGGTGATCAGTGGAAGATCGGCGGCGGCACGACCTGGGGCTGGTATTCGTATGACCCGGACGAAAACCTGGTCTATTACGGCTCCGGCAACCCCTCGACATGGAACCCTTCACAGCGTCCCGGCGACAACCGCTGGTCCATGACGATCTGGGCCCGCGACGTCGACACGGGCATGGCGAAATGGGTCTACCAGATGACGCCGCATGACGAGTGGGACTATGACGGCATCAACGAGATGATCCTGACGCAGCAGAAGATTGGTGATGCCGATCGCAAGCTGCTCACGCACTTCGACCGCAACGGCTTCGGCTACACACTCGACCGCGTGACCGGCGAACTGCTGGTGGCCGAGAAGTATGATCCGGCCGTCAACTGGGCGACGGAAGTCGTCATGGATCCGAAGTCCGATCAGTATGGCCGTCCGCAGGTCGTTGCTCAGTACTCGACCGAGCAGAACGGTGAAGACGTGAACTCGACGGGCATCTGCCCGGCGGCTCTCGGCTCCAAGGACCAGCAGCCTGCGGCCTATTCGCCGAAGACCGAGCTGTTCTACGTGCCGACCAACCACGTCTGCATGGACTACGAACCCTTCCGCGTCAGCTACACCGCCGGCCAACCCTATGTCGGGGCGACGCTGTCGATGTACCCGGCTCCGGAAAGCCACGGCGGCATGGGCAACTTTATCGCCTGGGACAACAAGGAAGGCAAGATCAAGTGGTCGCTGCCCGAGAAGTTCTCGGTCTGGTCCGGTGCGCTTGCCACCGCCGGCAATGTGGTCTTCTACGGCACGCTCGAAGGCTACCTGAAGGCTGTCGATGCCGATACCGGCAAGGAGCTTTATCGCTTCAAGACTCCGTCGGGCATCATCGGCAACGTCATGACCTACAGCCATGGCGGCAAGCAGTATGTGGCGGTCCTCTCGGGTGTCGGCGGTTGGGCCGGCATCGGTCTCGCAGCCGGTCTCACCAACCCGAATGAAGGCCTCGGCGCTGTCGGCGGCTACGCGGCACTCAGCGACTATACCGCGCTTGGCGGCACGCTGACGGTCTTCGCGCTGCCGAACTGACTCTTACGAGCCCAAAGACTGGCGCGGGACCTGACGACCCGCGCCAGTTCCTTCTCAAGGCCCAAAAGGACAGATCATGACCCGACTTGCCAAAGCGATGCCGATTGCCCTTGCCGCACTGCTGTCTGCCAGCGCGGCCTTGCCACAGGATGCGGAGCAGAAGCCCGACAATATCACTGCGGTGACAAACGAAAACGGTCGCTATCTGACCGCCGACGGCATCCCGACTTACAAGATCGCGCCGGATGGCACGATCGACTGGCTGACCTATTCCGGTTTCCGCCGCTATCATTCGGAATGCCATGTCTGTCATGGGCCGGAAGGCGAGGGATCGAGCTATGCGCCCGCACTCAAGAACTCGGCGGTCGCCATGGACTACTACGATTTCGTCGATGTGGTCACGAACGGCCGCAAGAAGGTGGATGCCTCACACAATTCCGTCATGCCGTCCTTCGGCGATAACGTGAACGTCATGTGCTATCTCGATGACATTTATGTCTACCTGAAGGCGCGCGGTACCGATGCGCTGCCAAGAGGTCGGCCAGGCAAGAAGGAGGCAAAATCCGATGCGATCCGTCAAGCGGAAGCCGACTGCCTCGGTCACTAGGCGGCTCGCGGCCTTGGTCGCGCTGGCCACACTCGCCTGCGGCGAGACAGGGGCACTGGCGCAGACATCGGATCTCGTGTCGAAATCGGCGTTGCGGGTTTGTGCCGATCCCGCCAATCTGCCGATGTCCGACAGTTCTGGCGCCGGTTTCGAAAACAAGATCGCCGAGCTTCTCGCTGCGGAGCTCAAGCTGCCCTTGCAATACACCTGGTTTCCGATGGCGACAGGCTTCATTCGCAAGACGCTTCAGGCCAACAAGTGCGACGTCGTCATCGGCTATGCCCAGGGCGACGAAATGGTGCTCAACACCAACCATTATTACACCTCCGGCTATGTCCTGATCGTGTCTCGGGACGGACCGCTTGCCGGGGTGGCTGCGATCGGCGACCCGCTGCTCAAGGACAAGCGGGTCGGGGTGGTGGCCGGCAGCCCGCCTGCGACCCACATGGCCCTTCATGGGCTGATGTCGAAAGCGAAGGGCTACGACCTGATGGTCGACCGGCGCTACCAGGATCCGGCCGGTGATATGCTTTCCGATCTGGAGGCGGGGATGATCGACGCCGCGATCCTGTGGGGGCCGATCGGTGGACCTCTGGTGAAGCGCGATCATCCGAAGCTCAAGCTGACGCCGCTCCTGACCGAGCCGTTGCCACCGCGCCTCTATTATCGCATCACCATGGGCGTGCGACAGGGCGAAAAGGTCTGGGAACGCAAGCTGAATTCGCTGATCCGCCGCAACCAGGCGAAGATCAACGCTGTCCTATCGGAGGCAGGTGTTCCCCTTCTCAACGACATGGGCACGGGACTGCTGGAGGCACCGAAGTGAGGAGCACGCTCGGCTTCCGCGTCTTTCTGGTGTTAATCGGCCTCACCCTGCCGGCGAAGGCGGAGGAGCCGTCGGCTCCCCCTGCGGTGGAAGAACCGGCCGGTTACCGCGAGGATGTCTACAGGGCGCCCGTTCCTGCAACGCTTTCCGGTGCCACGGTCGTCACCACGGCCGAGGCCCATGCGCTCTGGGAGGGAGGCAATACGGCATTTGTCGATGTCCTGCCGCGCACGCCGAAACCTGCGGATCTGCCGGCCGGCACGATCTGGAAGGAAAAACCGCATGTCTCGATCAAGGGGGCGCTCTGGCTGCCGAATACCGGCTACGGAAAACTGGCCGGCGTGACGCTTGCCTATTTCCGCCAAGGCCTTGAAAAAGCGACGGGGGGTGATGTCAACGCGCCTCTGTTGTTCTTCTGCCTGCCCGACTGCTGGATGTCCTGGAATGCCGCCAAACGCGCGCTCTCGCTTGGATACACGCGTGTCTATTGGTATCCTGAGGGCAGTGACGGCTGGGCGGTGGCCGGCTATCCGACGGAGACCTTGAGGCCGGAGCCCGGCGGGGAATAGCCTCACTGCAACGTAAGCCGTACGATCCTTCGGGTGCCGGTTGTCACGGCTTTGCAGGAGCGCTGTCTCCGGCAAAGATGGTGCCCCTCCGGCTGGAGATGAACTGGCCGAAAGCGCGTGGACCGTCGCCGGTTGGAATGGAGCCCGTTACCTCGAGCGTGTCCGCGTCGATCACCGACAAGGTATTGGAATCCCAGTTGGCGACGATGACGTGGTGGCCGTCCTCCGTCGTGTCGATGCCTTCGGGATAGCCGTCGACGGGGATAATCTTGACCGGGGCATAGGTACGCGAATCGAAGACGCTCACGCTGTCGTCATACTGATTGGTGACGAAGCCGTGGCTTCCGGCAAAGGCGATGCCGTAAGGCCTTGATTTCGTCGGAACCCTGCCGAGGACCTTTCCGCTTTCCGGGTTGATCACCGTGACGGTATCGCTGCCGACATCGGCGGAAAAGAGGCGTCCGTCCGGGGCGAAGGTAATACCGAACGGGCGCTCACCCACCGTCACGCGGTGGCGGAGAGCGAGTGTCTCGGCATCGAAGATCGAAACCTGGTTGGAATCGCGATCGGCGGTTGCCAGAAAGCGGCCGTCGGGCGAAAGGGCGAGCCCTGCCGGGGCGCTGCCGGTCGTAAGGCTTTGCCGCAGGGCAAGATCATCGGCGCCGAGCACCCAGACGCGTGCATTGTACCAGTCGGAGACGAAAAGCCGGTTGCGGGTGTCATCGACGGCGACGCCGATCGGTCCCCCGTCGAGCCGAATCTCCGCGTGTGGGGCACCACCGTTAAGATCGAAGCGCCGCAGGGTCTTGCTGTCGGGGCTTACGGTGAAGACCGAATGCAGGCGGTCCGAGACGGCGACACCGGCCGGCATGCCCGGAACGGGGACTCGCCGGATTTCCTCCATGCGCTCAAGGTCGATGACGCTCAGGTCGCTGGAGGACTGGTTTGTGACATAGGCGTAGTCAGCGAGCGACGGTCGCGGCATCACCGACGCCGCGACCAGTCCGAGCAGAAGAACGAGGCTATTTGCCGAACTTTGCTTCAAGGGCATCGAGACCTGCCTTGTACACCGCCGTGACTGCTGCGATTGCCGCTGCATCATTGAGGTTTTCCGGAGGGTCGTTGTTCGGATAGCCACGGTAGAAGGCGCCGCGCCACTCGATATGCGATCCACCACCGGCGCCCGGTGTCACAGTCAGGTGCGAGGAATAGTTGGTGACCGGCAGGACCGACACCTCGACGGCGGTTATCCGGTACGAATAGCTCATCTTGGTGGCATCATATTTATAGAGCTCCTCCGCGATCGTCGGGCCGCCTTCCTTGCCAAGCGTCAGGGTGCGTGTTGCGCCTATCGTGTTGTCACCCTTGCCTGTCGCCGAGAAGACGGCCGGATGCCAGCTCATGTCCTGGAAGTTGCCGATCGTCGCCCAGACCGTCTCCGGCGGCGCCTTCACGTCGATCGCAAGCGAAAGCTTCTGCCGGGTCGGGCCGTGCGCCAGTGCAAGCGACGGCAGCAGGAGCAGAAATGTCAGCAGGAAATGACGAAGCAGGCGCATGGGTTTCCTCACATTTTCTTGAACATATGGTTTTTCAGGATGTAGTTAAGGCCGCGAAGCCAGCTCTGATCGGTGTTGGAGCGGATGTCGACGGCAAGTCCGCGCAGCATCTCCCCGCTTTCGACATCGCGCAGGACGAGATTCATCGAGAGAATCAGGTTGGAGACCTTCTGCACCTCACCCACCAGCACATAGTCGGCGCCGAGCTCTGCCGCCATTCTCCGCTCACAGCCGTAACAGTGGGCGGGGTTGGTAACCGTGCGGAGTTCGTCTGCGACCGGATCGTTCTCGATGATGCGGAAACCCTTTTCCGCAAAGCGCTTGCGCACCTCTTCTTCCAGCAGTTGTGTTCGCGCCGTCTGGTCGGCGCGCACTCCGTCATAGGCGCCCTCGGTGGACGTATCGATGAAGGTCATGCCGAAAAAGGCGATCCGCGCTCCGGGCATCAATGGTTTGTCCAGCGCGGCCATGGCAAACGCCGGGATCAGAAGGAGACAGAGGGTCATCAAAATGCGCTGCATGCTTCTCAGCCTAACACAGCGGCGGGGCGGCACCACGATCCATAAGTATCGGTTTCGTGCCACAAACCTCGCTGCTATTCTCCACTTTAGGATGTGTCAGGACGATTGGGAGGTCATTCCGGCTATGCCTAACCCGCGGCTTACGCTCGCCCTGTTCTCTGCTGCCCTTTTTGCTGCGCCCACGTGCTGGGCCCTGGAGGTCAAGACCGCGGTCCTGCGGGTCGATCGCCCATCCCTGCCACCGATTTCGCGTCTCGACGTGGCGCCGGACGATCTCGGCTTCGCCGGAGCCGAGCTCGGAAACGAAGACAACCGGACCACCGGGGCCTTCACGGGGATGGATTATCAGCTGACGACGAAGGTCGTTTCTCCCGAACAGGCGGAGGCCGCCTTCGATGCTTTGAAGGCGCAGGGCGTCAGCCTGTTCGCCGTGATCTCGGATGGTGCCACGTTGAAGGTGCTGGCCGACCGCGCGGGACCGGATGTGTTGATCCTCAATGCCGGGGCGAGAGACGATGCTCTGCGCGATGCCGAGTGCCGGGCGAATGTCCTGCATGTCTCCCCGAGCCGCTCGATGCTGTCCGACAGCGTGATCCAGTTCCTGATGTGGAAGAAGTGGTCGCGGATCCTGCTGATCTCCGGCTCGCATCCGGAAGACAAACTGTTGGCCGAGAGTTACAGAAAGTCGGCAGCGAAGTTCGGGGCGAAAATCGTCGAAGAGCGCGAATTCCTCGACACCGGTGGTGCCCGGCGCACGGATACCGGCCATGTACTGGTACAGAAGCAAATCCCGGTGTTCACGCAGGATGCCGAGGAGCACGACGTCACGGTTGCCGCCGATGAAACAGACGTGTTTGCGGCCTATCTGCCCTACCATTCCTGGGACCCCCGGCCCGTTGCCGGATCGGCGGGCCTGATGCCTCTCTCCTGGCATCCGGCGCACGAATCCTGGGGAGCGACCCAGTTCCAGCGCCGTTTCGAAAAGCTTGCGGGCCGCGGCATGCGGGAAGAGGACTACCAGGCCTGGCTTGCCATGCGGGTGATCGGCGAGGCGGTGACGCGATCGGGCAAGGCCGATGCTGCGTCGATCCGTGCTTACGCTCTGTCGGAAGAATTCGAACTTGCCGCCTTCAAGGGCCAGAAGCTCACCTTCCGCTCCTGGAACGGCCAGATGCGCCAGCCGATCCTGCTCGGCGATGGGCGGATCACGGTCTCGGTGTCTCCCCAGGATGGATATCTGCACCAGCATTCGCCGCTCGATACACTTGGCATCGACCAGCCCGAAACCACCTGCCGCGCCTTTGGAGGATAGCATGAAATCAGTCTGGACGATCCTGCCTGCCGCCCTGCTGTTGGCCGGACCTGCGCTCGCGAACAAGGTCTTCGTCACCAACGAGCGCGGCAACAGCGTGACGGTGCTCGACAGCAAGACCTGGGAGAAGATCGGCGAGTTTCCGGCTGGCAACCGGCCGCGGGGCATCACCATCAGCCCCGACGGTAAGGAGCTCTATGTCTGCGCATCGGATGACGATGCCGTTCGGGTCTTCGACCCGGAGACCTACAAGGAGCTTCACACGCTGCCGTCTGGTCCGGACCCCGAACTTTTCGCGCTCAATCCTTCGGGGAACCCGCTCTATATCGCCAATGAGGACGACAATCTGGTGACCGTCGTCGACACGAAGAGCCACCAGGTGCTCGCGGAGATTCCTGTCGGGGTGGAGCCCGAGGGCGTGGCGGTCAGTCCGGACGCCAAGACGCTGATCAATACGTCGGAAACGACGAACATGGCACATTTCATCGACACATCGACCTTTGAGATCGTGCACAACGTGCTCGTCGATCAGCGTCCGCGCTATGCCGAGTTCACCGCGGACGGGAAGAAGCTTTATGTCAGCGCGGAAATCGGCGGCACCGTTTCCGTTATCAATCTCGGCGGTGAAGGCGAACCCAAGGTCGACAAGAAGATTAGCTTCGAGGTGCCTGGCGTGCTGCATGAATGGTTGCAGCCGGTCGGCATCAAGGCGACGAGCGACGGGTCCCGCATCTTCGTCGCGCTCGGTCCCGCCAATCGGGTCGCGGTGATCGACGCCAAAACCGATGAAGTGCTCGATTACCTGCTGGTGGGGCAACGCGTGTGGCAGATGGCGTTCACGCCGGGGGAGGAATTCCTCGTGGTAACCAACGGCAATTCCAATGACGTCAGCATCATCGATGTAAAGGCCGAGAAAGTCATTCGTTCGGTTCCCGTCGGCGAGCAGCCCTGGGGGGTCGTGGTCGCGCCGAACTGACGTTTTGTCGAACCGCTTTTGATGGGAGAATTTTCAGATGAAAAAATGCTTCACTCTTCTTGCCGCCACGCTCGTGGCAATTTCCCTGACAGGTCCGCTCATGATCCGACCGGCCACGGCGGCACCGCTTTGCGACAAGCTCGGCTTTGCCGGTCTGCTTGCGAAATGCAATCGCGGCGAACCGATCGAAGTTACGTTGGCATCCGGCAAGCCTCTGGGGAAGCCAGAGGTAACCCTGCAATCGGGGGCCTATTACGTGATGAAAATCAGCGCCGACGGTTCGGCCGAGCTCGCCATAACCGGGGCCTCCTTCTTCCGAGCGATCTGGATGAACGAGATCGTGATCAACGGCATCGAAGTGCGGCCCATGGCGGTCGACAGCTTGGAATTCGACGAGGCCGGTGTCGCGGCCATGTCGTTCATCGCGATCAAGCCAGGCAGCTACGAGGTTCGCATTCCGAACACCACGAGCGACAGCCAGAAGATGACGATCACCATTCAGTAAGCCATGACAGACAGAAGGAACAATCCGATGAAGGCGATTTCGATAGCGTTTCTGGGTTTGATGCTGGCCGTGCCCTCTGTCGCTTCGGCGGCGGAGGTTGCTGCCGAGAAGCAGAAGGCGATCCAGGACATGCTGAAGACCATGCAATGCGAGGTGGATCCCGCCAATATCGAAGCCTCGGGCGAGGGGTTCGAGATCGACGACGTGTTCTGCGCCGACGGGCAGTATGACATGGATCTCAATGCTGATCTGACGGTTGCCGAGAAACGCAAGGAATAGTGCGACCACCGCGCGGCGGTGCGAATCGTGTAGAAAGCGGTCGGACAAGAAGCCCGGCACGGCTGGTCGCCGGGGCAGGGGAGGAGGAGCAATGGGTAACTTGAGAGGTTTGTTCGCAGGCTGCCTCCTGGCGCTCGGATTGTCGAGCGCCGTCGTGGCCGAGGATCTGCCGAAACTCCGGGCCGCGATGCTGGCGTCTGGCACGGTCAACTGGGAGATCAGCACGATCAAGGCGAATGCGTTCGACAAGGCGAACGGATTCGAGATGGCGGTGCAGGACTATGCCGACAACGGGGCAACGCGCGTCGCCTT
Organism: Rhizobium terricola; assembly: GCF_012927355.1. Taxonomy (GTDB): domain Bacteria; phylum Pseudomonadota; class Alphaproteobacteria; order Rhizobiales; family Rhizobiaceae; genus Allorhizobium; species Allorhizobium terricola. The sequence continues at coordinate 92,103 of NZ_JABBGK010000004.1, read as the reverse complement.
CGAAGGCGGCGAGGCCGACACGATGGTCGCCGACTGGATCTGGGTCGCCTATCAGCGTGCCGCCGGCAAGGACTATGTCTTCATCCCCTATTCCCGTGCCGTGGGAGGCCTCGTCGTCAAGGATGACAGCCCCGTCAAGGCGCTGCCGGATCTCGCCGGTCAGAAGATCGGGATTGCCGGTGGCCCGCTCGACAAGAGCTGGCTCATCCTGCGTGCCTACGCGAAGAAGAAGCATGACATGGATCTCGCCGGTGCGACCGAACAGGTCTTCGCGGCTCCGCCGTTGATCTTCAAGGCAGCACTTTCCGGCGAGACCGCCGGTGCGGTCAATTTCTGGCATTTCCTGGCGAAGATGAAGGCCAAGGGCATGCATGATCTCGTCACGGTTTCCGATGCTGCGACCGAGCTCGGGCTGGATCCGGATACACCGCTGCTGGGCTATGTGCTGAAGGGCGAATTCGTCAAGGCGCACCCGGAGGTCGCGCAGGGGCTCTACAAGGCATCCTCCGCGGCAAAGAACCTGCTGCGCACCGACGACAAGGCCTGGGATGGACTTCGCGGCCAGATGAACGCGGCCGACGACGCCGAGTTTACTGCCCTGCGCGACGGTTATCGGGCCGGCATTCCGAGCGGCAAGCCGATCGACGAGGCGGCGGCCGACCGGTTCCTGCGGCTGATGGCCGAGCTCGGCGGCGAGGAGCTCGTGGGCAAGGCAACCACATTGCCGGAAGGGGTGTTCCTGCACCTTGAGTGAAACGCTGAAAAATTCCGCGGTCGTTCGCACATTGTCGCTCGGACTGATCCTTCTGACGTGGACGGTCGCGGCAACGTTGACGGCGGATGCGAGTGTCTTGCCGCAACCCTGGGCGCTCGCCGATCCGTTCGTCCGGGCCGTCGGTTCGGGTGACCTGCCCTATCATCTGGCGATGACCCTCTTTCGCGTCATTGCCGCTTTCCTGCCTGCGATGCTGATCGGCGTGGCGATCGGCTACCTTATGGGACGCTACCCGGACGTGGACCGCTGGCTCGATCCCTGGCTGGTCGTCTTCCTCAACCTGCCGGCGCTCGTGCTGATCGTGCTGTGCTATCTGTGGATCGGTCTCAACGAGACGGCGGCGATCCTTGCCGTCGTGCTCAACAAGATCCCGAATGTCGCGACGCTCTTGCGGGAGGGGGGGCGCGCGCTCGATCCCAATCTCGACGCCATGGCGATGGTCTTCCGGATGCGGCCGATGGCACGGCTTCGCCATGTGATCCTGCCGCAGCTTGCGCCGTTCATCGCCGGGGCCGCGCGGTCGGGCGTCGCGGTGATCTGGAAGATCGTGCTGGTGGTCGAGTTTCTCGGTCGTTCCAGCGGCATCGGGTTCCAGATCCACTTCTACTTCCAGCTTTTCGACGTCGCGATGGTGCTCGTCTATGCGCTGACCTTCATCGCTGTGATGCTCCTTGTCGAGATGCTTGTCCTGCAACCCGCGGAACGCCGTGTGCGGGCCTGGAGGATGGCATGATCAGGATCGATGTGCGACGCAAGGCCTTTGGCGAGACGGCGGTCCTGAAGGATGTCCGGTTCGAGATGCGGCCGGGCGAGGCAGTTGCGATCCTCGGTCCTTCGGGCGTCGGCAAGTCGACCTTGCTGCGTGTGATCGCTGGCATCGACCACGACTTTGAAGGCCAGATCGTTCGACCGCAGGACGTTGCCATGGTGTTTCAGGAGCCGGTCCTGCTGCCGTGGCGACGTGTCCTGGAAAACCTGACGATCGTTCATCCCGAACTCGGTCGTGACGCAGCCATGGCTGCGCTTCGCCGCGTCGGCATCGCCGACAAGGCCGATCTTTTCCCTGGGCAGCTCTCGCTTGGTCAGCAGCGTCGGCTGGCCCTGGCGCGTGCCTTCGCGGGTCGCCCGTCGCTCCTCGTCATGGACGAGCCCTACGTATCGCTCGATCCGCAAACGTCGGAGGAGATGCTGGAACTCACCGAGGCGCTGATTGCCGAGACGAGGCCGGCAATCATTCTCGTCACCCATTCGGAGGCAGAGGCGAAGCGCCTGGCCGACCGCACCCTTCGGCTCGTCGGGCAACCCGCAACGATCATCGATTCCGGGAGCGGGCAGCCCTTGGCGGGCCGGGAGGGATAGCGATGCCGGGCCTCGACATCAGCCATGTCAGTTTTCGTTATGGCAAGCGTCGGGCGCTCGATGACGTCAACTTCACGGTCGAGCCCGGCCGTTTCTGTGCCTTGCTCGGGCCGAACGGTGCCGGCAAGTCGACACTGTTCGCACTCCTGACGCGGTTGATCGTCGCCGACGAGGGGACCATCTGCGTCGCCGGTTTCGATATCGCGCGATCCCCGCGCGCGGCACTTGCACGCATCGGCGTCGTGTTCCAGCAACCGACCCTCGATCTCGACATGACCGTGCGGCGCAATCTGCGCTATTTCGCCGGGCTTCACGGATTGTCCGGTCGGTCGGCCTCCCTCGCCATCGATGCTGCGCTGACCCAACTCGGAATGGCCGAGCGCGCCGACGAGACGGTCAGGGCGCTCAACGGCGGACATCGACGGCGCATGGAGATCGCCCGTGCCCTCGTTCATCGCCCCGACATCCTGCTGCTTGACGAGCCGACGGTCGGCCTTGATGCCGCGTCGCGCCAGTCGATCACCGGTCATGTTCATGACCTGGCCGACAACGGGCTCGCCGTGCTCTGGGCCACGCATCTTGTCGACGAGATCGCGCCCTCCGATCAGGTCGTGGTGCTCCATCGCGGCCGGGTGCTCAGCAATGGAGGTGCGGCGGAGCTCGCGGAAGAACGGGGGCTTGCGAAGGCCTTCCTGGCGATGACCGCCGAAGGGGACGAGGTAAGCCCATGAAAGCGTGGTTCGTCGCCCTGATCGCCATCGTGACGCGCGAGAACATGCGGTTCCTGCGTCAGCGCGGGCGTTTTCTCGCCGCGCTCGTTCGTCCGCTGGTCTGGCTCATCGTCTTTGCCGCCGGCTTTCGCGCCGCCCTCGGCGTGTCGATCATCCCGCCCTACCAGACCTATATCACCTACGAGGTCTACATCCTTCCCGGCCTGTGCGGCATGATCCAGCTTTTCAACGGGATGCAGTCGTCGCTCTCCTTGGTCTACGACCAGGAGATGGGTTCGATGCGGCTGCTCCTGACCTCGCCCCTGCCGCGCTGGTGGCTGTTGTTTTCCAAGCTGCTTGCCGGTGTCATCGTGTCGATCCTGCAGGTGATGGTGTTTCTCGGGATTGCCGCGCTGACCGGCATCGAGCTGCCACCGCTCGGCTACGTGGCGGTCCTGCCGGCGCTGCTTCTCAGCGGGTTGATGCTCGGGGCGTTCGGGTTGCTGATTTCGTCGACCATTCGCCAGCTCGAGAATTTTGCCGGCGTGATGAACTTCGTCATCTTTCCGATGTTCTTCCTGTCGTCTGCGCTCTATCCGCTCTGGAAGATGGCCGAGAGTTCACCGCTGCTCCGCGACATCTGCGCCTACAATCCCTTCACCTACGCGGTCGAACTCATCCGCTTTGCGCTCTATGGCGAGTTGAATGTGGAAGCCCTTGCCTGGGTCTGCGGATGCTTCGTCGTCTTCATGCTTGCCGCGCTCTGGGGATATGACCCCGCGCGGGCGATGCTGCGATCACGAGGCTGAACGTTCGGCTGTCTGATGCGGCCAGCGGGCAGGCCGCCGAAAACCGCCACTTTCCGCTATGTTGCCGTTCCCCCTGTTTGCTCCGATCCTGTCCAAGGCTCGAGACGCCAGAGATGTCTGGAGCAAAGGAGGAGGAACCCATGATCAAGTTGCATCCGTCCATCGACAACGGCTTTCCGCCTGCCAGGCCGGGCTTTTCCGGCGGCACGCTGAAGTGCAAGTGCGCCACCAATCCGGTGACGGTGGAAATCAGTTCACAGACCGCCCATAACCATGCCTGCGGCTGCACCAAATGCTGGAAGCCGAAGGGTGCGATCTTCGCTCAGATCGCCGTGGTCTCGCGCGACAAGGTGAAGGTCACGACCGGCGCCGACAAGCTGCAGATCGTCGATCCCAGCGCCACCATCCAGCGCTATGCCTGCAAGGATTGCGGGACGCACATGTATGGCCGCATCGAGAATACGAAACATCCCTTCTACGGCCTCGACTTCGTGCACACGGAACTCAGCGACGAGACCGGCTGGTCGCCGCCGGAATTCGCCGCTTTCGTATCGTCGGTCATCGAGAGCGGTGTCAGCCCCGACAAGATGTCGGAAATCCGGGCTCGCCTGAACGAGCTGGGACTGCCTCCCTATGACGCGCTGTCGCCGGCGCTCATGGATGCCATCGCCACCCATATCGCCAAGCAGTCGGGTGCACTTGCAGCCTGACGCGAGGCCTATCGCTCCTCCCCCCAGGCCCCGCCCTGGCCGCTTCTTCAGGAAGCGAACCAAGGGTGGGGTTTGAGGTGCCTGGCCGCTCTCATCACGGGAGAGACCTGAGACATCGAAAGCCGCCGATTGCCGATCGGCGGTTTTTCTTTGCTTGATCGAAGCCGATGGGAGATTGTCCGCCGGGTGCAGACATTGGAGGCGAAATCAGGACAGGGCCGTCTGCCCGTCCGTTGACCAGGAGGGGTCGACCTTCCACTTGATCGAACAACCGATCGAGGCGTGCTGCTCCTGCGGTCCCCTTGCGGTGCCGGCGACCGCGATCATCGCCTTGTATAGGTCTCGCCTGAGGCCCGGTTGGGCCGCCTCCTTGCGCGAGGCATCGAGGCGTCCGCGATATTGCAGCTCCAACGCCCTGTTGAAGCCGAAAAAATCCGGCGTGCAGACCGCGCCATAGGCGCGCGCGACCGACTGGTCCTCGTCATGGAGATACGGGAACGGAAGGGCGTGTTCGTCGGCAAACGCCTTCATCTTGCCGAAGGAGTCGTCGGGATAGGCGTTCGCGTCGTTGGCGTTTATGGCGACGAAGCCGATCCCGTAAGTCTCCAGGTCAATTGCCTCACGCACGATCCGGTCGATCACGGCCTTCACGTAGGGGCAGTGATTGCAGATGAAGGCGACGACCAGACCGTTCGGGCCGGCGCAATCGAAGAGCGAGTGCGCCCGGCCGTCGACGCCGGGCAACCGGGCGTCCACCGCCTTCCAGCCGAAGTCGCAGAGGGGCGCGATTGCTGCCATCTGTCCGCTCCGTCATTCACGCCGCGCGGCGGACGCCATCGGACGTTCGCCTCAGCGCCGCAATGTTGGCCGCATAGGCATCCGGTCCGCCCTTGAAGACCGACGAGCCGGCGACGAGCACGTCGGCGCCGGCCCGGGCGACGAGCGGGGCGGTCTCGGGGGTCACGCCGCCGTCGATTTCGATCAGGATCGGGCGTTCGCCGATCATCGCCTTGATGCGGGCGGCCTTGTCCACGACGGACGGGATGAAGGCCTGACCGCCGAAGCCGGGATTGACGGTCATCAGGAGGATGAGGTCGAGGCGATCGAGCACGTATTCGATGACGTTTTCCGGGGTCGACGGATTGAGCGACACGCCCGCCTTGCAGCCGAGATCGCGTATGGCTTGCAGCGAGCGGTCGAGATGCCGGGTGGCCTCGGCATGCACGGTGATAACGTCGCAACCCGCATCGGCAAAGGCCGCCAGATAGGGATCGCAGGGTTCGATCATCAGGTGGCAGTCGAAGACCCGGTCGGTGCGATTGCGGATCGACTTGATGACCGGAGGGCCGAAGGTGATGTTGGGGACGAAATGGCCGTCCATGACGTCGAGGTGGATCCAGTCCGCGCCGGCTCGGCAGACAGCTTCGACCTCCTCGCCGAGGCGCGAAAAATCGGAGGACAGCATCGACGGGGCAATGATGGTCTGCGCACTCATGGTTTTTCCTGTCCGGGTTCTGCGGTTGCTGTGGGTCTCATGGAAAAGACGCGGCTTGCGGCAATATCGCGGTCGATGATGGTCGAGAGCTGTTCGGCGTTGACGGGGCCTTTCGTCTCCTCGAACAGGCGGTTCGCCTGACGAAGCCGGGCGCGGTCGAGCGCATTGCGGATCGATCGCGCATTGGCGAAATGCGGCTGGCTGCGGCGCCGCGTGATATAGTCCGCCATGACCGCGGTGGCATTGCCGTCGAGGTGATAGCCCTGGCGCTGGAGCATGCTTTCGGCGATCGACAAGAGTTCGTCGTCGGCATAGTCGGGAAAATCGATGTGGTGGGCGATCCGCGAGCGGAAGCCCGGATTGCTTTCGAAGAAGCGATCCATGCGGTCGGCATAGCCGGCGAGGATGACCACGAGGTCGTCGCGGTTGTTTTCCATGACCTGCAGGAGGATCTCGATCGCTTCCTGGCCGTAGTCGCGATCGTTGTCCGGCCGATAGAGGTAATAGGCCTCGTCGATGAAGAGCACGCCGCCCATGGCCTTCTTGAGGATTTCCTTGGTCTTCGGGGCGGTATGACCAATGTACTGGCCGACGAGATCGTCACGGGTGACGGAGACGAGGTGGCCCTTGCGGATGTATCCGAGGCGGTGGAGCAGGTCGGCCATGCGCAGGGCCACCGTCGTCTTGCCGGTACCGGGATTGCCGGTGAAGCTCATGTGGAGTGACGGGGCCTCGTGGGAGAGGCCCATGGCGCGGCGGGCACGCTCGACGAGGAGAAGTGCCGCGGTCTCGCGGATCCGCCGTTTGACCGGCTTCAGGCCGACGAGATCGCGATCGAGTTCTTCGAGAATGTCTGCGACGCCCGAGGTGCGATATTCCTCGGCGAGGTCGACCGACGTCGGCAGCTTCTCTTCCGGGGCGGATCGTTCGGGCATCGCCATGGCTCAAACTCCTCTCAAACCCGAGTGGCCCAGGAGTAGCGCTGGGAGCGACCGCGGGTGTCCGTGCGGGTCATCGCGAGCGTCGGCTCGTTTTCCGGGCGGTTGACGATGAAGGACATCGTCACCGTCTCGAAACCGCGGTTGGAATCGAAGGCGTTGAGCCGGATGTAGTGCTGCGGATTGGCCTTGCGGCAGTCGTCCAGCTCCATCATCACGCCCTTGGCGTCCCGCAGGTCGAACATGGGATGCCCCCACATTTCCCAATAGGTGTTCCGCGGATGGGGATCGTCGGTGTATTCGATACCGATGGCCCAGCCCTTGCGCAGGCAGTATTCCACCTGCGCGGTGATCTGTTCGTCGGTCAGGTCCGGCAGGAACGAGAAGCAGCCCTGGGTGATACGCATTGTCGTTTCTCCTTTTCGCTTGCTCTGTCAGGCGACGCTGACGCTCGGCACGAAGTCCGAGGTGTCGGTCGGGGTGTAGTTGAAGCTGATATTGCCCCAGGTCTCGAGGGCGGCTTCCAGCGGCTTGCACCACTTGGCGGCGGCTCTCAGGATCTCCGGTCCTTCGGTGGCGATGTCGCGACCCTCGTTGCGGGCCAGCACCATGGCCTCGAGAGCCACGCGGTTCGCGGTGGCGCCGGCCTGGATGCCCATGGGGTGGCCGATCGTGCCGCCGCCGAACTGCAGCACCACGTCGTCGCCGAAAAGGTCGAGCAGCTGGTGCATCTGGCCGGCATGGATGCCGCCCGAGGCGACCGGCATGACCTTCTTGATGTCGCCCCAGTCCTGCTCGAAGAAGATGCCGCGCTGGAGGTCGACCTCGTTCTTGGTTTCGCGGCAGACATTGTAGTAGCCCTGCACGGTCAGCGGATCGCCTTCAAGCTTGCCGACGGCGGTACCGGCATGCAGGTGGTCGACGCCGGCAAGCCGCAGCCACTTGGCGATGACGCGGAACGAGATGCCGTGGTTCTTCTGGCGGGTGTAGGTGCCGTGGCCGGCCCGGTGCATGTGCAGGATCATGTCGTTCTGGCGGCACCATTCCGAGATCGACTGGATTGCCGTCCAGCCGACGATCAGGTCGACCATCACGATGACCGAGCCGAGTTCCTTGGCGAATTCGGCACGGCGGTACATTTCCTCCATCGTCCCGGCGGTGATGTTGAGGTAGTGGCCCTTGATCTCGCCGGTGACCGCGGAGGCATGGTTCACGGCCTCCATGCAGTAGAGGAAGCGGTCGCGCCAGTGCATGAAGGGTTGCGAGTTGATGTTCTCGTCATCCTTCATGAAATCGAGGCCGCCCTTCAGGCCTTCGTAAACCACGCGGCCATAGTTCTTGCCGGACAGGCCGAGCTTCGGCTTGGTCGTCGCGCCGAGCAGGGGCTTGCCGAACTTGTCGAGGCGTTCGCGCTCGACGACGATCCCGGTCGGCGGTCCCTTGAAGGTCTTCACATAGGCGACGGGGAAGCGCATGTCCTCGAGCCGCGCGGCCTTCAGCGGCTTGAACGAGAAGACATTGCCGATGATCGAGGCCGTCAGGTTGGCGATCGAGCCTTCCTCGAACAGGATCAGGTCATAGGCGACGTAGCAGAAGTACTGCCCCGGCGTGCCTGGCACCGGGTCGACCCGGTAGGCCTTGGCGCGGTACTGGTCGCAGGCGGTGAGCCGATCGGTCCACACCACCGTCCAGGTGGCCGTCGAGCTTTCACCGGCGACGGCCGCCGCCGCCTCGATCGGATCGACGCCTTCCTGAGGCGTGATGCGGAAAAGGGCGATCAGGTCGGTGTCCTTCGGCTCGTAATGGCCGTCCCAGTAGCCCATCTGGGCGTATTTCAGGACGCCCGCCCTATAGCGTTCCTTGCCCTTGATCTCGGTCTTTGCGTCGGCGTTCATGGCTCTGTCCTTTCCTTTGTCAGTGAGGGATCAGGCGGCTTCGGAGCGCGCCGTCTGGGGTTTCAGGCTTCCGGCGGCATAGCGCTTGGCCATGTCGCTCATCGGGATCACCTTGATGCGGGAGGCATTGCCTGCCGTGCCGAAGGCTTCGAAGCGCGCCTTGCAGACCGCGGCCATCGCATCCATGGCGGGTTTGAGGAACTTGCGCGGATCGAACTCGTCGCGGCGGGTGTCGGCGACGCGGCGGAACTCAGCGGCGGCTGCCAGGCGCAGGTCGGTGTCGATGTTGACCTTGCGCACGCCAAAACGGATGCCGCGGACGATCTCCTCGACCGGCACGCCATAGGTCTCGCGCATCTCGCCCCCATGGGCGTTGAAGATCTCCTGCCATTCCTCCGGCACGGAGGAGGAGCCGTGCATGACGATATGTGTGTCCGGCAGGCGGCGGTGGATCTTCTCGATGACATCCATGGCGAGAACCTCGCCGGTCGGCTTGCGGGTGAACTTGTAGGCGCCGTGCGAGGTGCCTATCGCCACCGCCAACGCATCGACGCCGGTCTCGGCGACGAAACGGGCTGCCTCGTCCGGGTCGGTCAGCAATTGCGAGCGATCGAGCGCACCTTCGAAGCCATGGCCATCTTCGGCCTCGCCATGGCCGGTCTCGAGCGAGCCCAGGCAGCCGAGTTCGCCTTCGACCGAGACGCCGACCATGTGGGCGAGGCGCGCCACTTCGGCGGTGATGCCGGCATTGTAGGCATAGTCGGCGGGCGTCTTGGCATCCTCTTTCAGCGAGCCGTCCATCATCACGGAGGTGAAGCCATGCTGGATCGCCGACAAGCAGGTGGAAACCCGGTCGCCATGGTCCTGGTGGATGCAGAGCGGAATATCCGGATACATCAGCTCCAGTGCCTCCATCATCTTGGCGAGCATGATGTCGTTGGCATAGGTCCGGGCGCCGCGGGATGCCTGCAGGATGACGGGCGCATTGCAGGCCTTGGCTGCCTGCATGATGGCGAGGCCTTGTTCCATGTTGTTGATGTTGAAGGCGGGCACGCCGTAGCCGCGTTCGGCGGCATGGTCGAGCAATTGACGAAGCGTGATGCGGGCCATGGTCAGGCATCCTCTCTCTGGCAATGGATGAAAACGGGGTGGATCAGGGTCATTGGCGCCGCCCGCCCTTGGAATTGCCGCACAACCGCTGTGCTTCGGCCACGACATGGTCTGCGGTGATACCGAAATGGCGGTAGAGGTCTCCAGCCGGGGCCGAGGCGCCGAAACCCTGCATGCCGATGAAGCTGCCGCGCGGCCCCATCCACCGGTCCCAGCCGAGCCGGCCGGCGGCCTCGATCGCGATGCGCGGGGCATTTCCGAGCGTCCGGTTCCTGTAGGCCTCGTCCTGGGCTTCGAACTTCTCCCAGCAGGGCATGGAGACGACGGCGGCTTCGATGCCACGATCGGCCCGGAGCCGGTCGGCGGCGGCAACCGCGATCTCGACCTCCGAGCCGGTGGCGAGCATGGTTACGTCCCGCGGACCCTTCGTCTCGCGGAGCACATAGGCACCGCGGGCGCAGAGGTTGTCCTGGCTTTCCCCCTGACGCAGCATCGGCAGGGCCTGGCGGGAAAGCGCCAGCGCGCTGGGCGTCGAAGCCTCCGTCAAGGCGAGCTCCCAGCATTCGGCCGTCTCGATGATGTCGGCGGGCCGGAAGACGTTGAGGTTCGGCGTGGCACGCAGCATGGCCAGATGTTCGACCGGCTGATGCGTCGGTCCGTCTTCGCCAAGACCGATGGAATCATGGGTCAACACATAGACGACAGGCAGGCCCATCAAGGCCGAGAGGCGGATCGCACCCCGGGCATAGTCGGAGAACACGAGGAAGGTGCCGCCGTAGGGAATGAAACCGCCATGCAGGGCGATGCCGTTCATGGCCGCGCCCATGCCGTGTTCGCGGATGCCGTAGTGCAAGTAACGACCCTTGAAATCGCCCGGCGCGATCGGCTTGGTCTGGGCCGTCATGGTCAGGTTGGAGCCGGTCAGGTCCGCCGAGCCCCCGATAGTCAGGGGCGTTACGTCGTTGATGACTTCGAGGGTCATCTGCGAGGCCTGGCGGGTGGCGACCTTGGTCGCCTTGCCGCGGTGTTCGGCGCGGAATTTTGCCAGCCGACGCGCAAGCTCCGGGCCGATTTCGCGACCGACCAGCTCTTCGTAGCGCTTCCTCGACCGGGAGGTCTCGCGACGGATTTCCCAGGTCTGGCGGGCCGCTCTTCCCCGAACTGCGACATCTTCCCAGGCGGCCTTGATGTCCGACGGAATGAAGAATGCAGGGTAGCTCCAGCCGAGTTTTTCGCGGGTTGCGGCAATCTCCTTGTCGCCGAGTGCTGCGCCATGGGTCTTGTGGGAGCCCTCCATACTGGCGGCGCCCTTGCCGATCCTGGTCCGGCAGGCGATCAGCGACGGCTTCCGACTTTTGCGGGCGCGGGCGATCGCCTTGGCAACGGCCTGCGGATCGTGGCCGTCAACGGCCTGGGCGTCCCATCCGGCGGCGCGAAAACGGGCGATCTGGTTCATCGACGTCGAGAGATCGGTGTCGCCGTCGATCGAAATGCGGTTGTCGTCCCACATCACGATCAGCTTGCGCAGCTTGAGATGTCCGGCAAGGTCGATCGCCTCGTGACTGATCCCTTCCTGCAGGCAGCCGTCGCCCGCCACGACATAGGTGAAGTGATTGGCCAGCGCGCCGCCGAAGCGGGCGGCCATCATCTGTTCGGCAATGGCCATGCCGACTGCCGTGGCAATCCCCTGGCCGAGCGGCCCGGTGGTCGTCTCGATGCCCAGCGCGTGGCCATATTCGGGGTGGCCGGCGGTCTTCGAACCCATCTGCCGGAAGGCGGCGAGCTCACTCATCGGCATGTCGGTATAACCGATCAGGTGGTGGATGGCGTAGAGCAGCATCGACCCGTGACCGGCGGACAGTACGAAGCGATCGCGATCCGGCCAGTCCGGTTTGGCCGGGTCGATCTTGATGAAACGGTTGAACAGCACCGTCACCGCATCCGCCATGCCCATCGGCATGCCGGGGTGGCCGGAATTGGCCTTTTGGACGGCGTCCATTGCCAGAAAACGGATGGCATTGGCCATGTCCTGCTCGGACACCGCGGCAGTGGTCTCGATCTTCTGCGATATGTTCATCGGTGTCCTCCTCACGACATGCGGTGCTTGCGTTCGAGCAGTTTGTGGATGAGCGGCGTGAAAATGAGCTGCATGGCGAGATCGAGCTTGTCGCCGGGGACGACGATCGAATTGGCGCGCGACATGAAGCTGTTCTGCAGCATCGACAGCAGATAGGGGAAATCGATGCCGCGCGGATTAGCGAAGCGGATCACCAGGATCGATTCCGCAGGGGTCGGAATCCAGCGGGCGATGAAGGGGTTGGACGTATCGACGATCGGCACGCGCTGAAAGTTGATGTCGGTCAGCGAGAACTGCGGGCATATGTAGTGCACGTAGTCGGGCATGCGCCGGAGAATGGTGTCCGTCACGGCCTCGGTGGAGTAGCCGCGGGTCGCCTTGTCGCGATGGATCTTCTGGATCCATTCGAGGTTGATGACCGGAACGACGCCGATCTTGAGATCGCAATGCTGGGCGAGGTTGACGTCTTCGGTCACCGCGCAGCCGTGCAGCCCCTCGTAAAAGAGGAGATCGCTGCCCTTGAACTCTTCCCATTCCGTGAAGGTGCCGGGGGCCGTGCCGTAACGGGCGGCTTCTCCCTCGTCGTGAATGTAGTGGCGGGTGCGGCCGACCCCGCGGCGCCCGTATTCGGAAAAGACGTTTTCGAGGATTTCGAGTTCGTTGGCCTCGGCGGCGAAATGGGTGAAATCGACGCTCTTCGCCTTCTCTTCCGCCACCTTCTTCTTCATCGCTTCGCGGTCGTAGCGGTGGAAGGCGTCGCCCTCGATGAAGGATGCGGAGATGTTCTCCCGCTTGAAGATCTTCTCGAAGGTATCCTTGACCGTTGTGGTGCCGGCGCCGGAGGAGCCGGTGATCGAAATGATCGGGTATCGTGCTGACATCGTTTACTCCTCAGGCGCGGAACAGGCCGCGCTTGCCGAACAACGGTGCGCGTTCGCCGATCATGGCGGGGTCGACATGGTAGCGGGCCACGCGTGCGACCTCGCGGCGGGAACCGAACACAAGCGGCACGCGCTGGTGCAGGTTTTCCGGTTCGATATCGAGAATGCGGGAGACGGCGTTGGTCGCGGCTCCACCGGCATTCTCGACGATCAGGGCGATGGGATTGGCCTCGTAGACCAGCCGGAGACGGCCCTGGGCATAGCCCTTGCGGGTATCTGCCGGATAAAGGAAGATGCCGCCGCGGACGAGGATCCGATAGGTGTCGGCCACAAGGGACGCGATCCAGCGCATGTTGAAGTCGCGCTCGCGCGGCCCTTCCGAGCCGGCAAGGCAGTCGTCGACATAGAGCCGGATCGCCTCCTCCCAATGGCGGTAGTTTGACGCGTTGATCGCGAATTCGTGGGCGCGCTCGGGAATGCCCACTGTCTTGTAACCCTGAACGAAGCAGCCCATCCGGTTCGAGAAGATGAAGATCTCCGTGCCGCGACCGACCGTCAGGACCAGTGCGGTCTGCGGGCCATAGATGAAGAAGCCGGCGGCCAGCTGGGTGTTTCCCGGCTGGAGGAACGTCGACATCGCATTGGCGCCCGGTCCGTTGACGACCGGCAGGATCGAAAAGACGGTTCCGATCGAAACATTGGTATCGATGTTGGACGAGCCGTCGAGCGGGTCTATCGCGACCGCGACGCGTGCCTCCGGGTCGAGCGCCACCGGATGCTCCAGTTCCTCCGATGCGTAGTAGGCGACCGGTGCGCCGCTCAGAGACGACAGGAAAAGGTCGTCGCAGATGACGTCCAGTTCCTTCTGCAGGTCGCCGTCGGCGTTGGCGCCGCCACGCAGCCCGTGGAAGGCTTCGCCAAGCGCACCCTGTGCAACCAGCTTACGGATGTCGAGAGCGGCGGCAGCCAGCCGCTGGATAACCGTCGCGACGTCGCGCGCGGTGTCATCATGCGCTGCCATGCATGAGACGAGATATGCTTCGAGAGTTGCGCCTGACATGATGTCTCCTCCCAACAACTGTCGAGGGCAGGATTGGCGCTGGCTGTAGATTTGTAAAATTTATTATGTTGACTGACTGGATTAAAAATACTTACTTTCTAATATGCGTAACGTCACTCTTCGCCAGTTGCGGACCGTCCAGGCCGTGTGCCGATTGGGCAAGATCAATCTTGCAGCCGAGGCCTTGGGGCTGACCGGGCCGGCGCTGACGCTCCAGATCCAGCAACTGGAGCAGGATGCCGGGGTGCCGCTCTTCGACCGAACGCGGGAAGGCATGGTGCCGACCGGTTTTGGCCTGGCCTTTCTCGAAGCCGCCCGGTCGATCGAGGATAATCTCGCGACGCTCGAGGACGCGATCAGTGCGATGAAGGGGCTCAGGACCGGCCGCCTTAGGCTCGGCGCTGTATCGACGGGCAAGTATTTTGCCCCTCAGCTGATTGCCGCCTTCCGCCGGCAGGTGCCTCTGGTCGAGATCAAACTCTTCGTCGGTAATCGTGCCGAGATCATCCAGAAGCTTCGCGATCACGAGATCGACATAGCCTTGATGGGGCGGCCGCCGCGCGACTTCGACGTACGTTCGCAGGTTTTCGGCGATCACCCGCTGGTCTTCATCGCGCCTGCCGATCATCCGCTTGCGGGCGTGCTCGACATTTCTCGCGAGCGTGTCGCGGAGGAGCAGTTTCTCGTTCGGGAGCGGGGATCGGGCACGCGCATCTCGCTGGAGATATTCCTCAGTGAAGTGCCCCGGCGGCTGGAGGAACTCGGCACGGAAATGGGGTCGAACGAGACGATCAAGCAGGCGGTCATCGCCGGTCTCGGCATCGCCTTCCTGTCCGCTCACACCATCGAGCAGGAGATCAAGCTCGGGCGCCTCGTGATCCTCGACGTGGTGGATACGCCGATCCGGCGGCAGTGGTTCAGCGTGTCGCGAGCGGATCGCGCCACCAATCCTGCCATGCAGGCGTTCGAGAAGTTCCTGCTGGCCGAAGGCGCGCGGCACCTGCCGGTGGTGACGAAACCCTATCCGGCCAATGCCTTCGGGTGACAGAAGATCCAGCGTTCAAGGGGTGATCAGCCGATTGCCCAACCGAGCGCCGAGGCGGTTCCGTAGACGAGGCCGCCCGACGTGCCGAGCGCGACCGCCGCGAGAACGATGCCGGCCAACGTGGCCAATCCGTCGCGTTCCATCAGTCCCATGGCTATGACGATGAGTGCAGCAACCGGCAGGATGTTGCCGAAGGGGATCGGCAGGGCGATGGCCACCGCCAGCAGGAAGACCGGAATGCCGATCAGCGATTGGGCGGTCCTGCCCGTCAAGGGACGCAGCCGACCTCGGCGCAACAGGGCCTCCACACGCTGGATCACCGGTGCGGTGTGTCGGACGATGAGATTTACGGTCGTTGCAGACAGCGTGCGGCGGGCCAGGAATTTCGGCAACCAGATCGACTCATTTCCGACGATGATCTGCAGCGAAACGATTGCCAGGCAGCTGCCGAAGACCATGCCGAAGGGGCCGGGTATCGGTGTGAGGGCCGGGAGAGAGAGAATGAGGATGGCGAAGGCGATGCTGGTACGTCCCATGGCCGTCAGCAGCTGCCCGAGCGAGATGGTTCCGGATGCCGCTGCTGCCTCGGCAAGCGCTGCCAGTTGCTGGGATGCTGTTCCGGGCAGCTTCGGAGATCGGCCTTCGGTCACGGTCTTGTCCTTCGATGTTCGGCACTGCGAGGAGCTCACGCTTCACCGGTTTCGATGTAGGTTCTGTATGCGGCGTAACAAGGTCATCATGAACCGACCGCTGTGGCCAGACGCTCCCGCGTGCACTACGGTGTCCGCCAAAAGGCAGAGGAGACACGCGTGCAGAGCCGCAATTCGGGACCCGAAAAGTCGATGGCAAGATCCTCACCAGCGGACCGGGACACCTATCCGCTCTACCGGATCCTGACCACACGCTGGGCCGACAATGACCTCTACGGTCACATGAACAACGTCGTGCATTACGAATTGTTCGACACTGCCGTGAACGGCGTCCTGATCGACAAGGGACTGCTCGATCCGCACAAGGGAAGCCATGTCTTCCTGGTCGTGGAGACCGGTTGTCGCTATTTCGCCGAGATGGCTTTTCCCGACATCGTGCATGCCGGCATCCGGGTGGCGAAGCTCGGCACCTCATCGATCCGCTACGAGGTCGGTCTGTTCCGCAACGAGGAGAAAACTGCTGCAGCGGAAGGGCATTTCATCCATGTGCAGGTCGACCGGGAAACAAGGCGGCCGGTGCCTCTCGACGAAAAGACCCGGCTTGCTCTCGGGCCGCTGCTGGCTCTCTCTGTGTGATCGTGGAACCTGTCGAGGCATGACATCATTTCCTTGGTGAGCAGCCAAGGAGACGATGATGACAGCCGCATCGAAGATCGACAGGACGAAGCTGGAACGCGAACGGCGAGAAAAGGATATGCCGGCCGCTGGTCCGCACGCCAGAAAGGAACTCACGGATCCGATGAAGACACCGGGAACCGGATCGTTGCCGGAACCCGGCGCGACAAAGGCCGATGCCGGGCCTGAGTGAATGGCCGTTCTTATTTCCGGAAGAAAAGAGCCGGCGGATCATGCCCGCCGGCTCCTTGTTGGTCAGGCGTTCGAGGCTAGATGCTTTCCGCCACCGTTTCCCGGTCGCGGCGCAGTTCTTCGGCGCGCTCCCGGCGATTGTAGCGGATGGAGGACCATAGCGAGATGCCGATCAGACCTGCGCCACCGAGACCGGTGATCACTTCCGGGATATGCACGAGCGTCTGGCAGTACATGATCACCGAGAGGATCAGGATCGCGTAGAAGGCGCCATGCTCGAGGTAGCGATATTCGGCGAGCGTGCCCTTTTCGACCAGCATAATGGTCATCGAGCGGACATACATGGCGCCGATGCCGAGGCCGATCGCGATGACGAACAGGTTCTGGCTCAGTGCGAATGCGCCGATGACGCCGTCGAAGGAGAAGCTCGCATCGAGCACTTCGAGGTAGATGAAGGCGCCGAGGCCTCCCTTGGCCGCTTCGGACATCGTCTTCTGCGACTGGTCGAGCAGGCCGCCCAGCACTTCAACGGCGAGGAAGGTCAGGAGACCGTAGATCGCCGAGTAGACGAAGGTGGTAGCCTCCGGGCCTTCCAGCAGTTCCGCGAAAAGAAGGATCAGCAGCAGCACGAAGGCGATCTCGATGCCCTTGATCGAGGCGGAGCGCGCCATGTGCTTTTCGATGACGCTGATCCAGTGCACGTCCTTCTCGTGATCGAAGAAGTAGGTGAGGCCGACCATCATCAGGAAGGTGCCGCCGAATGCTGCGATCGGCAGGTGCGCGTCATTCATGATCCGGGCATATTCCGCGGGTTCGCGTGCGGCAAGGAACATGGCCTCGATCGGGCCGATGCCGGCGGCGATCACGACGATCAGGAGCGGGAAGACGATACGCATGCCGAAGACGGCGATGACGATGCCCCAGGTCAGGAAGCGATGCTGCCAGACCGGTGTCATGTCCTTCAGCTTGTTGGCGTTGACGATGGCGTTGTCGAAGGACAGCGAGATTTCAAGAACTGCGAGCACGGCGCAGATGAAGAAGACGGTCGCCATGCCGCCAAGCGTGCCGGTGGTCTGCCAACCGAGCCAGGCGCCGAGCAAAAGGCCGACGATCGTGACGATGAAGGCCCATTTGAAGTAACCGAGGGTGCTGGTTGAGGAGGTGGACGCTTTCATCGGCGCACCTCCTTCAAAACGAGTGATGCGTTAGAGGAAAGATGTGAGGATACGCCGCGCGTCGCCCACAACGCACGGGGTAGGAGCGTGTTCAATTTTTGCATTTTCTGAATCCGCCGGCTCATCTTGCTGGCGGTACCGACATCACGAGAGCGCCGTAAACTCTCGCCAGAGGGGCCCGGCACCTAAGTTCATCCGCCGCGACAAAAAAGTGCCGCAGCCACGGAGCACATTTGTTTTCACCAAAGACCGGCCTTGCGTCAAGACCTTGGCTTCATCCGCCCCCGCGTAACGCGCATCTAGTGTTGGCGGCTGTGTTTTCCAGCCCCGCGCAGCCGCATTGCATGCCTAATTCGTGAGTTGCAGGAGAATTGGCGGATTTCCGTTCAGAGTGTTGCTGATTGTGCAGATTTCCTCGGCGGCATGGGCGATCGCCTGCTTCGTCTCGGCATCAAGATCGGCATCGATGATGAAGACGACCTGGAAGTTCGCTATGCGCGAAGGGCCTTCGCTTGCCTTCGCTCCGGTGACGTCGGCGCGGATGTCCCGGATGTGCTCCAGAACGCCCATCCGGCTTGCGGCGATGCGTGCGCTCATCGCCATGCAGGCGGCGAGAGATGCGTAGAGCAGGTCAAGGGGATTGAAGCCGGGTTGGGATGCGCCGGTCACGATGTCGAGCGTTCCGCCGGTCGGAGTGACCACGTGCGGGAAGCCGGTGCGGCCGAGGCTGGCGCTCGCACCGGTCGGGCGGGTTTTCGGCTGGTGCATCGCATGTCTCCGGTTGTCACTGCCGCCAAGGTGTAGCGGAGCGCCGGTCCGACGATCAAGCGACCATCATGAGATACGAACCGCTCAGAGGCTCTTGCCGATCCTCGCCGTGCCGGTCTGGCCGTTGTTTCGGGTCCACTTGAGCGTGTTCGCTCCGACGCGCTCGAGCACGAAGCACATCGGCTCCCCCTTGTACCAACTGGTGAACTTCTGGCAGAGCCGGTTTCCGTCGATCCACCATTTTCCGGTGTCGGAAGGCTTGGCGAAACGTCCCAGGCCAAGCGCTTCGCCGGTGCCGTCGACCCGCCCGTCGCGTCGGTAGTTGAGCGGGAACTCTCCGCCGAACGGCACTGCGAGATAGATGCGACGGCCGATGATCGTGTTCTCGATCTCACTGGCGCTGTATTGCTGCTGATTGGCATGAAGGGTCTGCGGGCCGGTCAGTCCCATGACGATCGCTGCAAGTATTTTCGTCCTCGTCAGTTTTGTCATCGATGCTCTCCACCTCGGTTGGCGACGCTTTCCATACAAGCGCCTACGGGCGAAGCGTGAAATCGGATCAGGGAGTGCGGACAAAAATCCCGACGCTGGCGGCGCGGCCGACGGCGTCGATGACGGTCAGAGTGGAGTAGCCGGACCCGTTAGGCAGCCAGTCGCTGGTCCGGCGTCGCGTCGGATCGGCGATCGGTTTGCCGTCGGCAAGCCAGCGGAAGGGCGCACGGCCGGACTGGATCTTGAGGATCAGGGGCAGGGGTGTGCCGTCTGGCGCCGTTCCAAGCTCCACCTGGGCACCCTCCGGTGGATAGACGATCTGCGGCGGCTTTTCCCGGGCGCCGGTTGCCAAAAGACCATTCGGTTGCATGGAAAACCGGCGCTGGCTCACCGGCAGTTCGGCGAGGGCAATGCGGGCTGCGCCGTGCGGCGACGGCGGCAGGGCGTTGCCTGCAAGGCCTGACTTGGCAAAGGCCTCGAACAGGATTGGTGCCGCGGTCGCGTAGCCGGATATGCCGGGAATGGCGGCATTGTCGGGTCGGCCGATCCACACGCCGATCACGTATCGGCCGTCGAAGCCGACCGACCAGGCATCCCGGTAGCCGTAGCTGGTGCCGGTCTTGTAGGCGATGCCGGACTGCTGGCTGCCGAGCGGCCGCAGGACACCGGAAAGGATGTCCGCGACGTTCCAGGCGGCCACCGGTTCGAAGAGCGGCGGGCCGTCCAGCACGGTGGGCGCCTCGCGGACGCCGTCCCCGAGGCGGACCGTGTTTTCGCGGTTGGCGAGGCCGGCATAGAGCTGGACGAGGTCCTTCAGCGACGTGCCGACACCGCCGAGCGCGATGGCGAGGCCGGGAGCCTCGGCGGTCGGCAGGCGGGGCTTCACCTCCGCCCGGCGCAGGCGGGTCATCAGTCTCGCCGGACCGAGGGAATCCAGCAAACGAACGGCAGGAACGTTGAGCGAGAGCTGCAGGGCCTGCCGGATCGACACGTCGCCCTGGTAGCTCATGTCGAAATTCTTCGGGCGATAGCCGAAGAAGTCCGCCGGCCGGTCTTCGACGATCGTCTCCTGGGCCACCAAACCTTCTTCGAAGGCGAGGCCATAGATGAAGGGTTTCAGTGTCGAGCCCGGTGAGCGGCTCTGCCGGGTCATGTCGATCCAGCCCCAGCGCGCGGCATCGAAATAGTCCGCGGCACCGATCTCCGCGACGATTTCGCCCGTCGTGGAATCCGCCATCATCATGGCGAGGGAGACTTTCGGGTCGAGCTTTGCCGCGGCCTCGAATGCGACGGTTTCCAGCCGCTGCTGGATGTCGGCCTGCAGCGTGGTCTGATGGCGGTTCGCACCGGGCGTCGCCTTGCGCGCGGCCTCCGCCAGATGGGCGGCAAGGGCCGGAAGGCGCTGGCGAGCCTTGGGCACGGCACTTGTCTCCGCTTGAGCGATTTCGCCGGGATCGACAATCCCGGCAGCCTGCATGCGCTCAAGGACACGATGGCGGGCGGCATCGGCGACCGCGGGATTGCGGTCTGGTCTGCGTCGCTCCGGCAATTGCGGCAAAGCCACCAGAAGTGCGGCCTCGGCAACGGAAAGCCGTCGCGGCTCCTTGCCGAAATAGGCGAGGCTCGCCGCCCTGACACCTTCGAGATTGCCGCCATAGGGCGCGAGTGTCAGATAGAGGTCGAGGATTTCCGCCTTGCTAAGGCGGCGTTCGATCTGGATGGCGCGGGCGATCTGGATCAGTTTCGCGGCCAGCGAGCGCTCCCGCCTGGGCTCGATCAGGCGGGCGACCTGCATGCTGATGGTCGAGCCGCCGGACACGATCCGTCCATTGGCCGCGAGCTGGAGGGCGGCGCGGCCGAGAGCGAGAAGATCGACGCCCCGGTGCTCCTCGAAGCGCCGGTCCTCATAGGCGACGAGCATCTTCAGGAAGGCCGGATCGACATCGGATGCCGATGTCTTCAGGCGCCATAATCCTTCCGGCGTCGCGAAGGCGCGCAGTAGCCTGCCGTCCCTGTCGACCACTTCCGTCGAGACTGTCGCTGCGCGCTCAAGCGGTGGCGGAAAGGCCCGCTCTGCCCAGAAGAGGCCGGCAACGGAAGCCCCCGTCACCGCGAGGGCGGCCAGTGCTCCGATGCCGATTTTGCCAACAGCCCTCATTGTTGCGCTGCCAGGACCTCCATTCGCCCGGTTGCCGTGCGGGCGAAGAACTGCGGACGATACATGTCCTCGACATTTGCCGCAGGGTGATCGTAGGTGCCCGGCGTCACCGCGCGCACGACATAGGCGAGCGTGATCGGATCGTTGACGTCGGCGCCCCGGGTGATGGCCGCCACGAAGCGGTCGTTGCGGAACTCGAGATGGGCCGTTTCCGTCTCGCCGATCCAGTCGAAATTGGCGAGTTGCGCACTGTCGACGAGGCTCGGATTGTCGATCTCCAAGCCCGCCGGCAGGAGATCGGTGATCAGCAGTTCGGCCGGCCAGTTGTCGGTCTCCGTCACTTCGAGGACGACGACATAGCGCTCGTTCTGGGTCGCCTCGCTGACATTGGCCTCTTCGCCGTCCAGCGTGTAGTAGGTGCGGGCGATGGTAAAGCCTTCCGAGGTGGCCGGCAGCGGCGTGCTCGGTGCCGCAACCGTGGTGACTGCCGCCGTCACCGGATCACTGCTGTTGTTGGTCAGGACCACCGGATGATCGAGCAGGGCATCGCCGGCGATGCTGGCGCGGTATCCGCCGCTGTGGCTTGCACCGTTGACCTCGAGGCTGATGCCGTCGTCGCCCTTGTCGAGCGCGCGGGCAGCGAGGAGCGCCCAGGTCTGTTCCTGGGTGCTGAGGTAGCGTTTCTCCCGCAATTCGTCGGCGACGACCTTGGCAAGGGTCGGCACGATCGGCGGGACGGGCCGGCTTTCGGCGGCGAGTGCCAGGACGGCAGCGCCGTCACGCAGCGAGGAGCCGTAGTCAGAGCGGTTGAGGCTGACTTTCGTCAGGCGTGCTTCCTCGGACATGCCGGCGGCTTCGAGGAAGACGGCACGCGACCGTTCGGCGTCGCCGTAAAGCGACAGCGCCGCGGCGAGATGGGCCTTGGAAAGCGGCGTCGGGAAATCGCCGAGCATGGTGTCGGCATAGTAACGCAGGTCGCTGACGGCAGCCTTGCGGTTTCGTGCCAGGACATAGAGCGAATAGGCGATCTCGTTGCCGCGGTCCTTGATGTTGGTGTCGTAACCGATGCGGTTCTGCAGGTTCTGCAGTGCCTGAACCATCGCCTCGTCCGGAACGTCGAACTTCTGTTCACGGGCGCGGGTCAGGAAGTCGGTGACATAGGCATCGAGCCAGAGGTCCTCGTAGCCGGGAGCCCACAGGCCGAAGCTGCCGCTCGACGACTGGTAGGAGAGCACGCGATAGACGGCCTCCTGCACCCGCTTGTGGATCTCGGCATCAGCCGGCAGGCCGGAACCGGGTTGCAGCTCATCGAAATAGACGAGCGGAAGGGCGCGGCTGGTGGTCTGCTCGGCGCAGCCATAGGGGTAGCGGTCGAGGCTCATCAGGAGCGCCGGCACGTCGAAGCCGTCGGCGCGCGCGACGTTGAGGCTGACGGAGGCATCCTGCAGGAGGCTGTCGGCCAACAGGTCGCCGTCGATGGTCAGGCTGCGTCCGGCCGCGAGGTTGATGACACGGCGTTCCGTGACCGGCAGGGATGCCGGACTGACCGGAACATAAAGCTCCTGTTCGAGCGCGATGCCGTCGCCGCCGGAAAGGGCGATGTCGATCGTGCCCTGGCCGGGCGTGACGCCGGTGAGTGGCAGGGTAATCGTCGTCTTGCCGCCGGCCTCCAGCGTGATCTTCTGGGTCTGGTCAGCTTCTTCGATGCCGACCGGTTCGCTGGGGGTGACGGCAAGCGTGTATTCGCCGGACGGGGCGTCGGTTGCGACGACGTCGAGGCGGAGTTCACTGGTGTCGGCCGGAGCGAGGAACCTGGGCAGGCTTGCCGTTACGACGATCGGGTCCCGGATGATGACGTCGGTTTCGGCATGGCCGACACCCGACTTCGACCAGGCGACCGCCATGACGCGGGCGGTGCCGTTGAATTGCGGAATGTCGAAGCTGATCACCGCCTTGCCGTCTGCGTCCAGCTTCACAGGACCGGAGAAGAAGGCGACGAGCTTTTCCTTGGGCGGATTGCCCTGGAGCGGCATCTGGGCGCCGTCGCCACCGGTGCGAAGTTTGCCGGTTGCCCCGAGCGAGCCGTCGATCAGGCGACCGTAGAGGTCGCGCATCTCGATGCCGAGCCGGCGCTGGCCGAAATACCAGGTTTCCGGATCGGGTGCCTCGTAGCGCGTCAGGTTGAGGATGCCGACGTCTACAGCGGCGACCATGACATAGGCTTCCTCGCCGATGCCGGCACCGGCCACCTCGACGGGGATTTGCAATGCTTGGCGCGGCAGGGTCTTTTCAGGCGGAGTAAGCTTGATGGCGAGCTTGTCCGCACCCGGGTCGACGCTCAGCCAGGTGACGCCGATGGCACGCATCGGCATCCGGCTTTCCTGCGCCTCGCCCGGGCGGAAGAGCGTTGCGGTCACGTAAGCGCCGGCGCCCATATCGGCGGTGATGGGGATCTCGACCTCACCGCCGCCGGCCGGGATCGTGGCGGTCTGGGTGGCGATCACGGTGTCGGTCCCGACGGTCAGCAGGAGTTCGCCGGCAAAGCGCGGAGAGACCTTCAGCTTTGCGGTGTCGCCGACAGCGTAGTTTGCTTTGTCCAGGCCGATTTCCAGGGCGTCCGGTGTTTCCGTAGAGCTCGCCTCGACGAACCAGCCCGCGTCGAACTCGACGCTGGTGGCAGCCCCTGCGGCGCCCGGCTGTTCGACCTCGAGACGATAACGACCCCAGCCGACCGGGGCTGCGACTTCCGTGCCGTCGGCGGAGATGTCCACCGTCCCGTCGGCGACCTGCTTGGTGGTCAGGATCGGTTCGAAGCGCCAGGAGGAGCCGTCACGATACCACTGGTAGTTGCGCTCGATGCTGACGAGTTTCCACTTGGCGCCGGGCAACGCCTGCTTCTGTCCGTCCGTGCCGACCGCGATGACATGGAAGCGACCGGTCGAATTCTCGGCGAGGTCGCCGGTGAATTCCGGCTTCACGCCGATCATCGCGCCTTCGGGGCGGACCGGCAGGACGAGCTTGCGCTCGACGGCGCGGCCGCCGCCTTCCGTCAGGCGCAGAACGATTTCCGCTTCGAGCATCTGCGTGGTGGACGGCAGTTCGCTCACGTCGACGTCGAAGGCCGTGTGGCCCGTCTCGTTGAGCGGCTCCAGCGCTTCCAGCGGAATCCGCGTGTCTTCGGACTGTTCCTCGTCGGCGAGGCCGAAGACATACCGTTCGAAGTCGGGACTGGTGCGGGTCGGGCGGATGTTGATTTCGCCCTCCAGCATCAGGCCGGCCGCCGGGGCGCCGTAGAGGTAACGTCCGTCGACGGTGACCGGTACGGCAACGCCGGGTTCGACGCTTTTGGCCTCGCTTGCAATATCGAATTCGAGACGGTCGGGGACGAAGTCGTCAACCAGGAAGGTCTGCTGCGCGATCGGCTCCTTCTTCGGATCCGTGTGGATCCTGACGGTCCAGGTTCCGCGCATCGCGTCGCCAAGCAACGGCAGGTCGGCCGAGTAGCCGCCGAGGGTCTCGCTGTTCACCACCATGCGGCGGAACTCGACCCCGTCGGGCCGATCGAAGATGAAGGTGAGGGGAAGCCGCTCGATGGCATCGGCTTCGGTGTCACGCGAAAGGGCAGCCGCATGCACCGTCTCGCCGGGGCGATAGATGCCGCGCTCCGTCCATGCGAGCACGTCGATTGCACCGGGCGCCGGGCGGCCGGTCACACCGCGGTCCGAAAGGTCGAAGCCGGCTCGGGTCATGTCGAGGAAGACATTGTCGTCTTCCCCCTTGCGCGCGACGATCACCGCGGGGGCCAGCGCGGCGCCGGCCCGCATCAAGCCTGCGTCGAAGCGGGCATGGCCGGATGCATCGGTCTTTGCCGTCGCAAGGATCTCGTTGTTCTTGGCGATCAACTGGAGATCGACGCCTTCCATGGGCGCTGCGGTCGAGAGCGCGCGGGAAAAGACGTGCAGGCCGTCGGTGGCCGCGAAGGTCGAAAGGCCGATATCGGAGACGACGAACCACTGCGTGGCGCGGGTATCCCAGCTTTCGGTCGTGGCATTGGCAACGGAGGCAGTCAGGACATAGACGCCGGGACGGCGTTTGGGCAGTGCTTCGTCAACCGGGAAGCTGGTGACCACGTCCTTGTTGATCTCGTTGGCAATGTCGATCGTGCCCTGCCAGATCAGTTCGCCGCGTTCGCTCTCGATGCGGTCGGTTCCATATCCGTCGAGCTGGTTCAGGAACTCGGACGCGGCAAGCAGAGGCGCCACGTTGCGGTCACCGATCCGGTAGAGCTGGAGCTTGGCGCTTTCCGTGTTGACCGAGACGATCGGGATGCCGCGCCGCGCGGTCGACGGCAGGACGAAACTGTCCCCGGTGAAGCGAACGGCAGCCGAGCGGTCCTTCACATAGAGATCGAGGTCGACCTGGGCCTCGAGGTTTTCCTCGACCGAGGACGGAAGGCCGGCGCGAAGGGCCAGCTTGTAGCGCGCGCCATGGGTAAGGCCCTCTACGCAAATCTGGTTGTCCTTCGCCTCGACGGCCTTCGGCGCCTGCCCGTCGAGCGTGACGAAGGGAGCATAGTCGACACCACGCTTGACCAGCGGATCGGAAAACTCGACGCAGGCACGAGGCGTGACGCTGTCGGCGTCGATGGTGTTGCCGACGACGCGGAAGCCCTTGCGGGAGCGCAGGTCATTGTAGGCGGCCTGAACGGTCTTGGCCGTCACGAGTTCGAGGCTGGCTTTGTAGGCGCTCAGTGCGCCGCGGTAGTTTTCCGCATTCTCCAGCCCCTTGGCGAGCACGGCCAGGGCATCCGCGCGCTCCTGGGTGGAGCGGGTCAGCAGGAAGCCGTTGAGGGCGGCCAGCACGCCCTGGCTGGTCACCGTCTCGTTGCCGGTGACATTGTTTTCCGCACGCGCGATGTCGATCCAGAGCGCGGCATCGTCCGGCGTCAGCGCGAGCGCCGCCTTGAAGGCATAGAGTGCAGCGTCGTAGTTGCCTCCGAGAAGGGCGTCGCGGCCCATCTGCAAGAGCGCGGCATGGCCGATCCCCTGCTGGTCGCCGCCGATGGAGAGCTCCGCCTTCTGCTGGCGAGCATCCTGCATCAGCTGTTCTGAGACGAAGCCGGGCTGGGAGGGCGCGCCGATGTCCTCCTCCGATCCGGCCGTGATGATCCGCCCGGCGATCGCACCGACGAAGGTGTTGAGCTGGTTGAAGTCGGACTTCAGGAAGCACCACTTGACCTTTGGATTGTAGGTGAAGGCCCTGCATTCCTGATCCGCGACGCAGCTTGCCTCGCACTGGGCGAGAGAGACGTTCTGTTCGGTCCTGAGATCGAAACCGAAATAGTCCCCGTCGCGGGTGGTGACGACGCTACGACCATCGGCAGCGGCGACGGGAGCCGCGAGGGCCAGCAGGCCGAAAACGATTGCGGTGAAACCACTGGACCTGCGCCTGGACATGATGTCCCTCCCCACGCTTAAGCAATTCTGGCGGAGGGTACTCTTCGTCCATAACAATCGCTTGTCAATTGTGCCGAAAGTCGCGTTGTGAGCGCCGACACAGATGCCTGTCAGCCGTCACTTCGAATGGTTCTCGCACCGACGTGTTGTGCTCTTCCGGCCCCCCAGCCGTTTACTGCGGCGCCAAGGCCGAGCGCGACGAAAAGCAGGGAGGTCGCGGCGAAACCTCCGGTCCAGTCCCGGATCAGCCCGACCAGAAGCGGGCCGATCGCGGCAAGCGAATAGCCGACGAATTGCGCCATGCCGGAAAGATGTGCTGCCACATGGCTGTCGGGCGAGCGCAGTACGATCGCCGTCATGGCGACGGCGATCAAGCCGCCCTGGCCGATGCCCTGGAGGATCGCCCAGGTCCAGACCGTGGAGACCGGTGCGAATAGGATGCCGAGGAGCGCGCCGACGGCGATGACGAGGAGGGCGACGTTGATCACGCGCTGATCCTTGCCACGCACGGCGATCTGGGGGCACACGATGCAGGAGGCTGCCTGCATCATGACCGACAGGGAGACGATGGCACCGGCGGTGACGCCGTCGATGCCACGATCGCGCAGGAGCGGCACCAGCCAGCCGAACACGCAGTAGGCGAGCGCCGACTGAAGTCCCATGAAGAGGGTCACCTGCCATGCGAGGCGGTCCCGCCAAAGGCCGGTGACGCTCACGCTGGCCTTGCCGGGTTTTCCCCGGCTTCCGAGGGCCTGGGGCAGCCAGATCAATCCGACGATCGCGGCGGGCACGGCCCAGATGGCGAGTGCGCCCCCGAGCGATCCGCCGAGGGCTGCCTCGATCGGCAGCGTCAGTCCCGCGGCGCCGGCCGCACCTGCGCAAAGGGCCATGGTGTAGAAGCCGGTCATGAGGGCGGCCCGGTCCGGGAAGTCGCGTTTGACGAGGCCGGGCAGGAGGACGTTGCCGATGGCTATGCAGGCGCCGGCCAGTGCTGTTCCGAGAAACAGCAGGGGCACGGAATGAAAGCCGCGCAGGGCGGTGCCGACCACCAGGAGGAGTAGGGCACAAAGAAGCGCGCGCTCCGCGCCGATCCGAGCAGCGAGGCGCGGCGCAAGCGGCGAAAATACACCGAGGCAGACGACAGGCGCCGTGGTCAGCAGGCTCGTGGCGAGCGTGGAAAGGCCGAGCTCGGAGCGTATTTCGGGAAGCAATGCGGATGCGCTCGAGAAAAGTGGGCGAAGGTTGAAGGCGGTCAGGACCAGGCTGATGCCCAGAACCGTCCGTGCCAACGGGCTCATCTGCGCCTGCGCGGGCAGCGAGGGCATGGGAAGATCTTCGGCGTCGATCAGCAGTTCGTCCGCGAGATCGAGCGTGTGCTGCTCGTCATCGCGTCTCACGCTGCAACCTCGCCGTCGAGGAAGGCCAGCACGGGTGCCATGAACCGGCGCACGGCATCGCCTGCCTTGTCGGGGGCGCCCGATTCGATCGCATCGACGATCGCGGCATGGGCGGCGAGGTCGGGTTCGGGCAACGTCCCGCCGGTGGTCGCCCGGATGGTGTCGGCAATGGAGGCGGAGAAGAACTCGAAAAGCTCGACCATGGCACGGTTTCCGGAGGCGGCGATCACCTCCTTGTGGAAGGCAAGATCGCGGGCGACGAAGCCGTCCCGGTCGCCGACATCGGAGCTCCCGCGCTGGGCGAGGAGCGCTCTCAGCCTGGCAATGGTCGCCGGCGTGGCGCGCTGGGCCGCCAGGCGGGCGGCTTCCACGTCGAGGGCGCAGCGTGCCTCGAAGCGATCCCGGAGACTGGCACGGCGGGTGCCGTCGAGTGTGCTCAGGCTGTCGGTCGCCGAGCGAACATAGGTTCCGGAGCCCTGCCGAACCTCCAGCAGTCCCCGGGATGCCAGGACCCGCACCGCTTCGCGCACGGTGCCGCGGCTTACGCCGAGCGTCGCCGACAGCGACGCTTCATTGGGAAGGCGGGCGCCGACGGCAAAGCGTCCGGCGGTGATTTCCTCGCGGATCGCATCTGTCGTCGTGTCTGCGAGACTGGTCTTCTGAATTGGCTTCATGATCTGAAGATAAAGTCATCGGATGACTTTGACAAGTGGCCCTCTCGCCGCGGAGGCAATCATTGCGGGATCTGGCTTGTTAGCCGGAAGTCGGCTCGCGCTGTGCGTTGAAGTCGCGCACCTGCCCGAGCAACCAGGTCGAAAACGCGGTGGCCGGCTGGTAGGCCATCTTTGACAGTGGGCGCACCAGGTAGTAGGCGCTGGCGCTCTTCACCTCGTGATCGAAGGCGCGCACGAGTTGCCCGCCGGAAAGCTCCGGTTCAATCAGGAATGTCGGGACAAGAGCGATGCCGAGGCCGGCAAGGCAGGCCTGGACCACGTTGGAAAACTGTTCGAAGCGCATGCCGCCGCCGCGCCCGTTGGGTATGCCGAGACTTGCGAACCAGTGTTCCCAGGCGCGGGGCCGCGAGGCCATGTCGAAGAGCGGCATGGACAGCATGTCTTCGGGGCGAGAAACAGGATGATCGCGCAGGAAGGCGGGACTGCAGACCGGCACGACCATTTCCTGCATCAGGAACTGGCAGTCCGTGCCAGGCCAGTTCGGTTCGCCGATGTGGATTGCAGCGTCAAGGCCGGAGCTTTCGAAATCGAACTGGCCGATGCGGGTTGCGAAATCGATGATGACGGAAGGGTTCTTCTGGAGAAAATCCGGGATCCGCGGCATCAGCCAGCGGGTGCCGAAGGTCGGCAGGATAGCTAGGCGCAGATGGGTGTCTTCCGCCTTTGCCATGGCCTCCAGCGACAGGGTCCGGATCGTTGCGAGTGCGTCGCCGATGCCCTTGGCATAGTCACGACCGATGGATGTCAGTTCGACACCACGATTGTTGCGCTCGAACAGCTTGACGCCAAGTTGATCTTCCAGAAGGGATATCTGGCGGCTGATCGCACCCTGGGTGAGGTTGAGTTCGTTGGCGGCGGCGGAAAAGCTGCCGAGCTTGGCAACGGAATCAAAGGCGGCGAGCGCGCTTGTCGACGGTAGGAAACGGCGTTGATGGGTCAGCATCTGCTATGAATAGACCTGATAGCCGCATGAGTAAACATGTGTTGCGTTCCGTTCCCATTTCGTCAATTTATGCATCAGTTTACAGAGGATATCAGACCCATGAGCGAAATGCGGCCCTTTTCCTGGAGTGATCCATTCCTGATGTCGGAGGCGCTCACCGAAGACGAGCGCATGATCCAGGCGTCTGCCGAGGCCTTTGCCCAGAGCGAACTCCAGCCCCGCGTCAACGAAGCCTATCTTGGCGAAACCGTCGCGCCGGAACTTTTCCGCCTGATGGGGCAGGCCGGTCTGCTCGGCGTAACGCTGCCGGAAAAATACGGCGCGGCCGGTGCGGGCTATGTCTCCTACGGTCTCGTGGCGCGTGAAGTCGAGCGCGTCGATTCCGGTTACCGCTCGATGATGAGCGTGCAGTCCTCGCTGGTCATCTATCCGATCTATGCCTATGGCTCGGAAGAGCAGAAGGACAAATATCTGCCGGGGCTCGTCTCGGGCGAGCTGATCGGCTGCTTCGGCCTCACCGAACCCGATGCCGGCTCCGATCCGGGCGGCATGAAGACCCGCGCCGAGAAAATCGAAGGTGGATACCGCCTGCGCGGCTCGAAGATGTGGATCTCGAACGCACCGATCGCCGACGTCTTCGTCGTCTGGGCGAAGTCGGAAGCCCATGGTGGCGAGATCCGCGGCTTCGTGCTCGAGAAAGGCATGAAGGGGCTTTCCGCGCCCAAGATCGGCGGGAAGCTGTCGCTGCGCGCTTCGGTCACCGGCGAGATCGTGCTCGACGGCGTCGAAGTCGGCGAGGATGCATTGCTGCCGGGTGTTTCGGGCCTCAAGGGTCCCTTCGGCTGCCTCAACCGTGCCCGCTACGGCATTTCCTGGGGCGTTCTTGGGGCCGCAGAGGATTGCTGGCACCGCGCGCGCCAGTACGGTCTCGACCGCAAGCAGTTCGGCAAGCCGCTCGCCGGCACGCAGCTCTACCAGAAGAAGCTCGCCGACATGCAAACCGAGATCACGCTCGGCCTGTTCGCCTCGCTGCGCGTCGGCCGCCTGATGGATGAACATCAGTTCGCCCCGGAAATGATTTCCATCGTCAAGCGCAACAATTGCGGCAAGGCGCTCGACATCGCACGGCAGGCCCGCGACATGCACGGCGGCAACGGCATCCAGATCGAATACCACGTCATGCGTCACGCGCAGAACCTGGAGACGGTCAACACCTACGAGGGCACGCATGATGTTCACGCGCTGATCCTCGGCCGCGCCCAGACCGGCATCCAGGCTTTCTTCTGAGGCTAATTTCCGGCCTCATCCTCACTGTTTGCAGATATTCAAAGCCCGCCTTTCCGGCGGGCTTTTCCGCATCTGGCTGCAGGTGCGTGGCCAAGCACCGAGGGTCCGGCGGCTTGCAAAAATAAGTTTCGGTCAAGTGACCAAAAGTCCCCCTAATTTAAAACATCATAAACTATTGACATACTAAATCTTGCCCTGCCGACTTAATTGTTTGTTCATTTTGACAGATCGCAAGTTTTTGGGGGTGTGATGAGGGGTGTGGTATCGGGAAGTCATCAACAGGGGCCGGCGGGCATAAGCTACGCGGATCTTGCGCGACGTCTGGAATTCATGCAGCTCGACAAGAGCGCGATGGAGCGAATCCGGCAGGTGGGGCCGCTGCTCAATGCGAAGCTCCCCGACGTTCTCGGCGAGTTCTACGGGCTGCTGTCCGAGGCGCCGGAGGTGCAGCGCTTCTTTCCGACCGGCGAGCACGTCGAGCGCGCAAAGAATGCGCAGATCCGGCACTGGAAGAATATCGCCAAGGGAGATTTTTCCGACGACTACTTCGAGAAGGTCAAGGCGATCGGCAGCGTGCACGCGCGCATCGGTCTTGAGCCGCGCTGGTACATTGGCGGCTACGCGCTGATCCTCGAGCGTCTGGTCGAGGCTGTCCTGGAGAAGGTTTCAACGACCGGTGGGATCTTCGGCCAGCGTAAGTCCAGCAACGCCGAGACGGCAAAGACCATCTCGGCCCTGGTCAAGGCCGTCATCCTCGACATGGATCTTGCGATCTCCGTCTACATCGAAGAGGCGGAGGCGGCGAAGAAGAAGGCGGAAGCCGAAGCGATAGAAGCTGAGCGTGGCTTCGTTCGGCGCATCTTCGGCGAAGCGATCGGTGCGATTGCCCAAAAGGATCTGACCCACCACATCGTCGAGGATATACCAGTCGCCTATGCACCCCTGCGCGACGATTTCAATCGTTCTGCCGATTTCCTGGCCGAGGCACTGTCGGTGATTGCCGATTCCGTCGAGACAATGGACGGGGGCGCCAACGAGATTTCCGACGCGGCGCGCGACCTGTCGCAGCGCACGGAAAAACAGGCTGCCGCGCTGGATGAGACGGTGACCGCGCTCGGCGAGATTACTGCCAACGTTTCGGCGTCCACGTTGCGCACGGAAGAGGTTCGTCGTGTCAGTGTCGAGGCAAACCGTTTTGCCGGGCAGTCGACTGCAGTCGTCACGGCGACCGCGCAGGCGATGGAGAGAATTGAGGAACACTCCTCGAAGATCGTCGACATCATCGGGGTGATCGACAATATCGCCTTCCAGACCAATCTGCTTGCACTCAATGCCGGAGTGGAAGCCGCCAGAGCCGGCGATGCGGGGAAAGGCTTTGCCGTCGTCGCGCAGGAAGTGCGCGAGCTTGCCCAGCGCTCCGCCAATGCTGCCCGCGAGATCAAGGCATTGATCGAGAACGCGACGTCCGAAGTCGGCGAGGGCGCGCGGCTGGTCAAGAGCACGGGGGAAGCATTGAGCGGGATCATCGGCTACATTGAGCAGATCGATACCCACGTGGATGCCATCTGGTCGTCAGCGCGCGTCCAATCCTCCGGCCTTGCGGAGGTTAGCGCCGCACTTGGCGCGATGGATCAGGCCACCCAACAGAATGTGGCGATGGTGGAACAGTCGAATGTCGCATTGAGCAATCTGGCAACGGAGGCCTCCAAGCTGCGGGAGCTGATCGGGCGGTTCATCCTTCCGCGGAAGGCGTCAACTGCCCAGTCTCGGTCCGGCTGGAGACGTGCAGGTTGAACGCAAATCGATAGCTGTCGCCCAAGGGGGAATGCCGAGCCGTCAACAGCCGGCGCAACAAATGCGAGCATTTTGACCGATAAATTTCCGATTCTGACAAGATACCTACAAGAATCGATATATTTTTTCGGACGCTAAAACGCTAAGGGAATTGGACCGTTCTTCGGAGCTTTTCGTCTTAGCAGAGAATTCGAGACTGCCGATCTGATCGAATCCTGCCTCACGGCGTATCGCGGATTTCCCCCGTGTCGTGCTTTGTCGTCGCGGAACATGAATGAAATGCTCTGCCCGTCAGGGTTGATCCGGACGAGGTGGTCTATCGTAGAGTGACTTGGACCCAAACGGCTTCAGTTGGCGCCCCATCGAAACCGTAACGAGGAGAGAAGATGTATACGGTTGCCGTTATGGACAAGGACGTCCTCGCCGCTTTCAGGAGCGAGCATCCGTGGCTGGAGCTCCCGGCGGATGTCGAAGAGATTTCGTTGTTCTTTGACGATAATGGTGGACCGGCACGACTGACGGCAACGTCGAACGAACAGGGCCGCAATGTCCCCTTCGATACCGACCGGCTTCGGACGGACACCCTGCTGGCGCTGATCCGATTTGCCCCGCGGGGCACGCCGAAGACATGGGAAAGTCCGGAGGAAGCCCGTGTCTGGCGTATTCTTGACCGGTTGCCCACGGCCGAGGACGCCACGCTGATCGATGTCATGCTCGAGCAGGCGCGGCGCGCAATGCTGGAGGAAGCCTATTCCATCGTGCACAAGATGGCGACCCAGGCATTGCGCGGATTGGCGGCTTCGGCCAGTTCGTCTGGGGAAACCGCCCGGCTGGAGGCCGCCGCGCGTGCGGTTCCGCTCAGGCTTGGAAATATTGCCGATGAGCACAAGGCCCTGTTCCTCGAGGTGGACCTTTGGCGCATGGTCGCCGTGCTGCGTGATGAGGCTTCACTGCCGATCGATTACGAGATGCCGCCAAGCAGCGAACTCGATGAACTGGACGCGCTGGTCGGCAACCCCGCTGTTACGGAAGGCGTGTCGGACTCCCTCATCCAGGCGCTTTTCGACCTTTCGCCCGTCGCCTTCTCGATTTCGACGATCGGCCGGAACAGCTCACGCTACGTTCGCGTCAATAAGGCCTACCTCGATCTCGTCGGAAAATCCTGGGACGAGATCCGGGGTCATGAAATGGTGTCCTCCGGGCTCGTCATCGGCAACGATGCGCGCGCGCGCCGCCTCGAGAAACTCGATAAGAGGGGGGAATATTCCGGCGAACGCGCGGAAATCCGCAATGCAAACGGAGACGTGATCCCGGTGTTAATCTCGGCGCGCAGGCTTGTACTCGCGGGCGTACTCTACGACTTCGAGGTTATTGCCGTCGCAGTATCCTGACCTTCGGCGTCCTGCCGTGATCTAGGTGCGGCGGAACAGGGCGAGGGAGCGGGCCGTGAGAACATATTTGTTCCCTTCGGTCGCAATGTCTCCGTTTCGCGTCGGGTCGCTCGTCATCAGCTCCAGCCGCCAATCGCTGCCGCCGGTCTTCGGAAGATTGAAGCCGATGTCCGCGTCGACCGGGTTGAACAGCAACAACAGTTCGGGCCAGATGCCGTCACGGCCCTCCAGATCGTCGCGCAGCAGCTTCAATGCCAGCGGGTTGCCATCGAGCCAATGCTCGGGCAACTGCGCTCCGCCGTCGACGTTATACCAGTCGATGACCATGCCGTCGCGCCAGTTGGCGCGGCGCAGCAAAGGTTGCTGCTTGCGGAGTTCGATCAGCCTTTTGGTGAATTCGCGCAAGGCGTCGCAACCGGCTGGCAGGTTCTCCCAGTGGAGCCAGCTGATCTCGCTGTCCTGGCAATAGCCGTTGTTGTTGCCCATCTGTGATCGACCGAATTCGTCGCCCGCGAGCAGCATCGGCGTTCCATGGGAGAAGAAGAGCGTCGCGAGGAAGTTGCGCTTCTGCCGCTCGCGCAGCGCATTTATGCCCTCGTCATCGGTCGGGCCTTCGGTGCCGTAGTTGTGGCTTCGATTGCCGTTGTGGCCGTCATTGTTGTCCTCGCCATTGGCCTCGTTGTGCTTCTGGTCATAGGATACTAGGTCGTTCAGGGTGAACCCGTCATGGGCGGTAACGAAGTTGACGCTCGCCCAGGGACGGCGTCCGCGCTGGTCGTAGATGTCGCCGGATCCGAGAAGACGGGCCGCGAAGTCGGGAGCGCAATTGTCGCCGTTCAGCCAATACTCGCGCGTCGAGTCGCGATACTTGTCGTTCCATTCCGCCCAGCCGGGTGGGAAACCACCCACCTGGTAACCTCCCGGACCGATGTCCCAGGGCTCGCCGATCAGCTTGACCCGCGACAGCACGGGATCCTGGGTCACGGCATCAAAGAAACCGCCCCGCTGGTCGAAGCCCTCCGGTTCTCGGCCCAGGATGGTGCCAAGGTCGAAACGAAAACCGTCAACGTGCATTTCCTGCGCCCAGTAACGGAGAGAATCCATCACCATCTGCAGGACGCGGGGATGTGATGTGTTGACCGTATTTCCGGTGCCCGTATCGTTGATGTAGTAGCGATGATTGTCCGGCAACGTCCGGTAGTAGGAGAAATTGTCGATACCCTTGAAGGAAAGGGTCGGGCCGAGTTCGTTGCCTTCGGCGGTGTGGTTGTAAACGACGTCAAGGATCACCTCGATGCCGGCATCGTGAAAGGCGCGAACCATGTCGCGAAAACCTCTGAGGCCCTTGGGGCCGTAATAGCGGCTGGCGGGCGCAAAGAAACCGATCGTGTTATAGCCCCAGTAGTTGCGCAGGCCCTTGTCGAGCAGGTGGCTGTCATCGGGAAAGGCATGGACCGGCAAGAGCTCGACCGACGTGATGCCGAGCTGCTTGATGTAGTCGACGGCAGCCTTGTGGCCAAGTCCCTCGAAGGTACCGCGCAGGTTCTCCGGGACTGCCGGGTTGAGCTGCGTGAACCCCTTCACATGCGTTTCGTAGACGATTGCATCGGCCCAGGCGACGGACGGATTGCCGTCGTATTCCCGGCTTTCCCTGGGATCAATGACGCGGCACTTCGGCATCGCTGCCGCGCTGTCGAGCGTGCTGAATGAAAGATCCTTCTCGACGCTGTCGATGTCGTAGCCGAAATGCGCATTGGACCACGGGATGTCTCCGACAATCTCGCGCGCATAGGGATCAAGCAGCAACTTGTTGGGATTAAAGCGATGACCGTTGGCCGGGTCATAGGGACCATGGACGCGATAGCCGTACAGGGTGCCAGGCTTCACGTCGGGCAAATAGCCGTGCCACACCTCGTTGGTGAATTCGGGGAGTTCTACCCGTGCCACTTCGGATCTACCACTCTCGTCAAAGAGGCAGAGTTCCACGCGTTCTGCATGGGCGGAAAAGAGAGCGAAGTTGGTTCCCTCGCCGTCATGATGTGCACCAAGCGATCGCCAGTCACCGGCTTTCACGTCGATCGTTCTCGTTCTGGCATCCATCGGAAGGGTCCTTGTCGCTTAATGCTGCGCTGCATAAATCCGCGACGGCGACGTTTGTTCCCCTTGTGCTGTTGGACCCCGTCGCAAGCGTCGCGGGAACCAAGGTCGGCGACCGCGAGTTTGGTGTTTCTGCAGCCATAACCCTTTGAAGGAGGTCTCCATGCCCGCAAAATCGAAAGCCCAGCAAAAGGCCGCCGGCGCTGCGCTCGCCGTGAAGCGTGGCGAGGCAGGAAAGAGCGCATTGAAGGGTGCGTCGAAAGAGATGCACGATTCCATGACGGAAAAAGAACTCGAGGAACTCGCCTCCACAAAACGCAAGGGCAAGCCGGAGCACGTGGCGAAGCACTGACGGTTGCGAGGTAAGGAGTGCCCGATCTGGGCCGCCCCACTCACTCGGGGTGAGGACCGGGATCTTCCGCACGGTTGCAGAAACGCGCTTCAACAGCGTGCAAGAGCCAGAGAACAACAAGTGCGAAAGCGGTGGCGAGCAGACTGATCTGCCAGAAGCCAAGACCGGACGACAGGCCGATGGCTCCGGAAAACCAAAGGCCTGCGCCGGTTGTCAGTCCACGCACCTCGCCCTTGGAAAACACGATCAGACCAGCAGCGAGAAAAGCAACGCCCGCCGTGATGGCCTCGATGAGACGAAGAGGGTCGATCCGGGCAGATTCACCCTGAAAGGCGTCGTGATGGGCTATTTCGATGGTCAGGATCGCTACGATCGCGCTCGACAGGCAAACCAGAATATGGGTTCTCAGGCCCGCAGACCGGTTCTTCCGCTCCCGCTCGTAGCCGATCGCTCCTCCACACAGCATCGCGACCAGTAACCTCAGGACGATGACCGTGAGCGGCAACCAGGTTTCGGTGGCAAAATATGGGGCTAACGTCATGGGCAATCCTGCGGGTCTCAGTCAGGAAACGCGCCGGCGGCGACCGGCGCGTTAATTGTAGACGATGCGACTAGTGGGTCTTCCTCGCGCCCGGTGTCGACGAATAGGTCGCCGAGACAGGATCGCTTGCGGGAAATGAGTCCAGCAGTCCTTCGTCGACCTGGGCCTCCAATTCCGCCTCGTCCTGCGCGCGGCGGGCGCTCAGGACTGCATCGGAGATCGCATCCTTGCCTTGGTCGTTTTCCGCCTTGTCGAACGGTTCAACCGCTCCGTCGAAGGATCCGACCTGCAACAGGAGTACCCGTGCCTTCTCCAAGGCATTCTCGCGGGTCAGCTGATCTGAACTTCCCTGCTTCATGCGAACGGAGACGACCTCTCCGCCATCGCCGACGAACTCGACCGTGAAGCCCGGAACGCCGCCCACGTCCTGGTGAACCTGTGTATCAACGATCTGCATGGTCTTTCTCCCATCTTCATGACCGGATGAAAACGCAGCCAATCGATATAGGTTCCAGGCGATACTTCCACGGCATCGGGCAGATGGTGGAAAGAAGGCGAATAGGCCGCATGCGATCGTTCAGAATCTGTTTACCATCATGGATGTGAATTTAGTAAAATATGAACAAAGACGGATGGCGAGCGTTCTCCGGACAAAGGAGATTTGCCATGTTCAAGAACAACCGCAGCATGCCCGCAGATACCGTCCTGATCGTCGAGGATGACGTCTTCATTTCGATGGACGCAGCCGACAGCGTTTCGCGCGTGGGAGTCAACGTGGTCACTGCAGAAACTGTCAGTGACGCGCTCGACATTCTGGAAACGGAAGAGATTTCCGTGGCAATTCTTGACTTCCAGGTGCGGGATGGTGCCGTGACGCCGGTTGTGGACCGGCTTCGGCAGAGGGGTATCCCTTTTCGCATCGTGTCAGGCTCTCCCCTGGCGGAGATCGCCGATAAGGGAATTCCGGCAGGCCTCTGCGCACAGAAGCCGGCCGACTATGTCAAGATCCTGATTTCACTGATCAGCGAAAGGCCGTGGACGGCGTTGCGTCCGAGCCATTGAGATCGTTACTGACGCTTGTCCAGCAGACGGGTCAGCGTTCGTTCCACGACATCCACCATGACCATCGTCTGGTGGTCCACCTCGATGTTCAGCTTGTCGCCGACCGTGTAGCGAGGGAATGTGGTCTGGCGCAGTGTCTCGGGAATGAGGTTGATCTGGAAAACATTGCCTTCGGCTTCGGCGACCGTCAGGCTTGCGCCGTTGACCGCGAGAAAGCCGCGCGGAAAAATGTACTTCGCCCAATCCTCCGGTACGGAAAAGCGGATGTGGGCGCCGGGCATCTCGCTCTTTGAGCCGACGAGCGTCGCGGTGGTCGCGATATGACCTGCGATCGCATGGCCGCCGTTCTCGTCGGTCGGTTTTGCCGACCGTTCGATGTTCACGCCGTCGCCGACCTTGAGGTCCGAAAGATTGGTCCGCGAAAGGGTTGCGTCCATCGCATCGAAGGTCACCGTATTGCCCCGGATGGAGGTTGCCGAAAGGCAGACGCCCTCGACCGAGACGCTGCCGCCGATCTGCAGCCCCTCGACCAGTCGAGCCGGAAACTCGACGTGGAATTCCGTATATCCGTCATGACGGATGATGTCGGTGACCGGGGCCACCGCCTGAACGATACCGGTGTACATGTGTGTTCCTGTGTCCTGGAGGCCTTTTGTGCCCGCCGTGAATTCCATGCAAAGGTAATGTGCAATCGGGCAAAGACAACCGCGAAATCGTAACGGTTCGTCAAGAGTTGCTGAACGAGCCCCCGCTCTGCGTTGCCAAAGCAGCGCCGGCTTGCGATGAACTGGCAACGAAGCGTCCCTGACGCGCGGTGGAAAGGACCTGCGATGCACGCGCATGATTACTGGCAAAGCATTTACCCGCCCGGGAGTTTTGCACGACAGGTCCCTATGGTGCGAGCTATCCGGCGATGCTGGACGACGGCCGGCAGGTTCTGTTGCCGATCCGGGCTCTCGCTGACGGAACCCATGGGATCGCCTCCCTGATCATCAACCAGGCAAGTTTCGGCGTGCTTGACGCGCTCGCGGCCAGCCTCGCCGACAAGCTGCGTCGCGCCGAGCCGGAGGTCATCGTCGGTCTGCCGACACTTGGCCTCACGCTGGCCGCCGCCGTCGCCCAGAAGCTTGGTCACGATCGTTATGTCCCGTTCGGCACGTCGCGCAAGTTCTGGTATATCGATGAGCTCTCCGTGCCGATGAGTTCGATCACGACGCCCCACCAACAGAAGAGGCTCTTTACCGATCCGCGCATGCTCCCGTTGCTCCAGGGGCGTCGCGTCGCTCTGGTCGACGACGTCATGTCCAGTGGAGCATCGATGGTTTCCGGCCTG
The DNA here is from genome assembly GCF_012927355.1 of Rhizobium terricola. Lineage (GTDB taxonomy): Bacteria > Pseudomonadota > Alphaproteobacteria > Rhizobiales > Rhizobiaceae > Allorhizobium > Allorhizobium terricola. The sequence continues at coordinate 52,742 of NZ_JABBGK010000004.1, read as the reverse complement.
ACGCTGCTGGGAGCGCTCGGCATCAATCCCGTGGCGCTCGGTGCTGCCATGCTGCAGACGGAACGCTGGAAGGAGCAGATTTCAGCCTTGGGCAGTGACTGGCCGGATAGGACGTTCGGCGTCTTTTCGACACCGCTGCTCACCAGGGCCGGAGAGGGCATCTGGCAGGCGGATCGTTGAGCGAAGCCGCCATGAAGGCGACAGGAGACGATTTCCGGCACTTTGCGCCGACGCTTTCTTTCGCTCATCCGCTCTGCAGGCACGTCTTGGATTTGTCATCGGAGGGCGTTAGGTTCCGGCATGTCCAGAATCCTTTGCATTGCCCTCAATCCGGCCATCGATATCTCCAGCGAGGCCGAAACCGTTCGCCATACGCACAAGACGCGTACGCACAACCAGCGCCAGAATCCGGGCGGCGGCGGCATCAATGTCGCGCGTGTCATCGCCGAGCTGGGAGGGCATTGCGAGCTGATCTATTTGTCTGGAGGCGCCACGGGCGAGTTGCTTGAGGCCATGCTTAAGCCTCTGAACATCAGGCAGGTGCCCCTGAAGATCCATGATCCGGTGCGCATTGCCTACAACGTTCGCGAGATTTCCACCAATCTCGAATACCGCTTCGTTCCAGAAGGGCCGCTGGTCAGTGAAGCAGAACTCGCGCCGGTCTTCGATCTCCTCGAAAAGACTCCTGCGGAATACATCATTGCCAGCGGGAGCCTGCCGCGCGGCGTGCCGGAAGACACCTATGCCCGTATGGCCGAGATCGCCGAACGAAAGAATGCCCGCTTTATCCTCGACACGTCTGGCGATGCGCTTCAGACGACCTTGGCGAGCGCCAAGGTCTTCCTGGTCAAGCCGAGCCTTGGCGAGTTGGAGAGCTTTGTTGGACGCAAGGTCGGCCACGAGGATGCAGGCGCTGCCGCTCAGGAAATCATCAGGCGTGGTGTCGCTCAATTTATTGCAGTCACGCTGGGCTCCGACGGCGCAATTCTGGTCGATGCCGAGCGCATTCACCGCGTCCCGGCGATCGAGGTTCCCGTCCAGTCTGCCGTCGGGGCGGGGGACAGTTTCGTCGCGGCGATGGCATGGTCGCTCGCCGAGGGCCACGAGATCGGCGACGCGTTCCGTTTTGGCCTTGCCGCCGGCGCGGCGACGGTCATGACCTCCGGCACTGATCTTTGCCGGCGCGCGGACGTGCTTTCACTTTACGAGACCAACAAGGGCTGATCTTCGCCGGTGCCTGCCTGACCGCAGGCTAGAGCCTGAGGCCAGTCCGGCTGTCGAACAGCTTGGCCTTCGCCATGTTGACCTCGAAGCGGAACATCTCGCCGGGCTTGACGCGCTCCTCGGGTCGGACGCGGGCAATGGCCTCGACGCCGCCAAGCGTGAAGACCAGCATGGTGTCGGGACCGGTCGGCTCCACCACGTCCACCACCCGTTCGATTACGAAGAGGTCGGAGTCGTGTGCTTCATGGGCGCCGACATGGGTTATCGTCTCGGGGCGGAGGCCGAGGTGGATCTCTTCGCCTTCCCGGCCCCGCAACTTTGCCGCCTGTTCCGGCCCCGTCCTGAAGAGGATCGTTCCTTCCTCGTCGCCGACGGCGATCGCGAGCCCGTTCTCGTCCACCACCCGGCCGGTGACGATGTTCATCGAGGGGGATCCCATGAAGCCGGCGACGAAGAGGTCCACCGGGTTTTCGTAGATCTCCTCAGGCGTGCCGAACTGGCGAACGTGGCCGTTGTCCATCACCGCGATGCGCGAGGCCAGCGTCATGGCCTCGATCTGGTCATGGGTCACGTAGATCGTAGTCTTGCCCAGGCGCAGATGAAGCTTCTTTACCTCGGTGCGCATCTCGATGCGCAGCTTGGCATCGAGATTGGAGAGGGGTTCGTCGAACAGGAATACGTCGGGGTTCCTCACGAGTGCGCGGCCCATGGCCACGCGCTGGCGCTGGCCGCCGGACAACTGGCCCGGCTTTCGATCGAGAAGCTGCTCGATATGCAGCAGTTGCGAGACCCCGGACACGGCCTGGTTCTGTTCGCTCTCCGCTATCCCGCGCGTCTGCATGCCGAAGGTAATATTTTCGCGGACCGTCTTGGTCGGGTAGAGCGCGTAGGACTGGAACACCATGGCGATGTTGCGATTCCGCGGCGGCACGTCATTGACCACCTGGTCGCCGATCCGCACCTCACCGCTGGTCAGCGTTTCCAGACCGGCGATGATGTTGAGGAGGGTCGACTTTCCGCAGCCGGACGGGCCGACGAGAACGACGAATTCCCCGTCGTCGATGCTGAGGTCGACACCCTTGATGACTTCCACCGGGCCGAACTTCTTCCAGACCTTGCTGAGTTCCACTCTTGCCATGCGTTCATCCCTTCACCGCGCCGGCGGCCAGGCCGCGGACGAAATATTTGCCGGCCACCACGTAGACCAGAAGCGTCGGCAAGGCGGCGATGATCGCGGCGGCCATGTCGACATTGTATTCCTTCACGCCGGTGGAGGTCGCGACGATGTTGTTGAGCGCGACGGTTACCGGGTTGCTGTCGCCGACCGTGAATGCGACGCCGAACAGGAAGTCATTCCAGATCTGCGTGAATTGCCAGATGACGGTGACGACGATGGTGGGCGGGGCCATCGGAAGAAGGACCCCGAAGAAGATGCCGAAGAAACCGGCTCCGTCGATCTTGGCGGCCTGGACGATGCCGTCCGAGACGGTGACGAAGAAGTTCCGGAAGAAGAGGGTCGTGAAGGCGAGCCCGTAGACGGTGTGCACCAGGATCAGGCCGTAGACGCTGCCCGCGAGACCGAAGTAGCCCAGCATGCGCGCCATGGGCAGCAGGACCACCTGGTAGGGAATGAACGAACCGAAGAGCATGAGGGCAAAGATGATATCGGCGCCGGGGAACCGCCACTTCGTGAGCGCGTAACCGTTGATCGCCCCGAGAAGCGTCGAAATGAACACCGCGGGCAGGACCATCAGCACCGAGTTCATGAAGTAAGGCTGGAGACCCGTGCACCGGACGCCGACGCAGGCCGCGTTCCAAGCCTTTTCCCAGGCTGCGAAGGTCACTTCCTTCGGCAGGCTGATCAGCGAGGAGGTCCGGATTTCCTCCAGGGACTTCAGGGAGGTGGAGATCATGACGAACAGGGGCATCAGATAATAGAGGCAGAACAGCCCGAGTATGGCGAAGAGCAGCAGCCGCAGCAGGCTGTTCTTCAGGCCCTTCGGGCGGACGATGCCGGAGACGGACGTGCTGCTCATCTGGCCGGCCTCCTCAGTTCAGAATAGAGGTAGGGTACGAAGATGGCGGTCACCGTCACCAGCATCATGACGGCGCTTGCCGCTGCCGTTCCCAGTTCGCTCCTCTGGAAGGCGAAGGAGTACATGAAGGTGGCGGGCATGTCGGTGGCATAACCCGGTCCGCCGCCGGTCAGCGCCATGACCAGATCGAAGCTCTTGATCGCCAGATGCGAGAGGATGATGAAGGACGAGAAGAAGACCGGTCGTACGATCGGCAGGATGATGCTCCAATAGGTCCGGAACGGTCCGGCGCCGTCGATGGCTGCTGCCTTGATGATCTCGTCATCGACCGAGCGGAGGCCGGCAAGGAACAGCGCCATCACATAGCCGGAGGATTGCCAGACCCCGGCTATAACGATGGTGTAGATCGCCATGTTCGAGTCGACCAGCCAGTCAAAATTGAAGCCCGGAAATCCGAGATCCTGAACGATCTTCTCGATCCCGAGCGTCGGGTTCAGGATCCACTTCCAGGCGGTGCCGGTGACGATGAAGGAGAGCGCCATCGGATAGAGATAGATGGTGCGGATCACGCCCTCGACACGAATGCGCTGGTCCAGGAGAATGGCCAGCACGAGGCCGATCAGCATGCAGCCGATGATGAACAGGCTGGTGAAAATGAAAAGGTTTTCCAGCGCCACCAGCCAGCGTGGCGTGCTCCAGAGGCGGACATACTGCGCGAAGCCGACAAGCGTGTAGTTCGGCATCACTCCGGACTTGGTGAAGGAGATGTAGACGGTCCAGGCGATGAAGCCGTAGACGAACAGCAGGCTCGTCGCAAAGATCGGGGATACCACGATCTGCGGCAGCCAGCGCTCGACGAAGCGGTCCACGGCCACGCGCCGGCTCTTCGGATTCATCATCAGCCCCCTCCCTCACTTCCTCCCGCATATCACCATCCGGTCCGGCTCTACTTCGTCCGGATCGTTCGGGACCCGGCCGTGAGACCGGATCCCGTTGTCTATGGTCCGTCAGCCTATTGGGCCCGCTTCACAGCCGCGGCGAGAGCCTTGGCCGCGTCGGCCGAGCTCATGTCCGAGTTGAAGAAGTTGGTGACCACATCGAGGAACTCCCCGCGCACGGTCCGGGGCACGGCCATCTCGTGCGCCATTGACGGCACGAAGGTGTTGTTCTTCACGGCCGCAGTCAGGTCTTCGTGGGACTTGAGCGCGCAGCTGTCGAACTTGTCGAGTTTGATGTCGGTTCTTGCCGGGATCGAGCCCTTGGCCAGATTGAAGGTCTCCTGGAACTGGGGCGACATGATCAGGCTGGCCAGCACCTTCTGGCCCTCAACACGGTCGGCGCCTTCGACCTTGAAGAAGGCGAAGCTGTCGGTGTTGAAGCTGTAGCCGTTGCCCGGGGTCGGGGCGCAGAGGAAGTCCTTGCCCGGCACCTTGCCGGCTGCGAGGAATTCGCCCTTGGCCCAGTCGCCCATGATCTGGAAGCCAGCCTCGCCGTTCATGACCATCGCGGTGGCGAGGTTCCAGTCGCGGCCAGAAAAGCCGGGATCGACATAACCGCGCAGTTTGCGAAGCTGGTCGAAGACCTTGATCATCGTCTCGCCAGTCAGTGCCTGTTCGTCGAGTTCGATGAGGGCCTTGCGATAGAAATCCGCTCCCATGCTGAGCACGATGGTTTCAAAGACGGTGGCGTCCTGCCAGGGTTGCCCGCCATGGGCGAGCGGCGTGATGCCTGCGGCCTTCAGCTTGTCGGCGACGGCATTGAACTCGTCCCAAGTCTTCGGCACCTCCGCGCCGACCTTGGCCAGGACCGCCGGATTGATCCACATCCAGTCGATGCGGTGGATGTTGACCGGCGCTGCCACATACTTGCCCTGGTACTTCATGATTTCGGCGAGCGATGGCGGCAGCACACTGTCCCATTTTTCCGCCGAGGCCACGTCTTCGACGTCGGCCAACCCACCCTGTTCGGCCCATTCCTGAATGCCGGGGCCCTTCAGCTGGACGGCCGCCGGCGGGTTGCCGGCCATGACACGGGCGCGCAGGGCCGTCATGGCTGCATCGCCGCCGCCGCCGGCGATCGGCGAATCCTCCCATTTCCCGCCCTGCTTTTCGAAGGCTTCCTTGAGCGTGCCGACGGCCTTTGCCTCGCCGCCGGACGTCCACCAGTGAAGAACCTCCACAGTGCCACCCGCATGGCCCGCGGCCGGCAGCATGAGAAGTGAAACGGCAGTCGCAGTGATGAATGATTTCATGTAACGCATGGCATCCTCCCGAAAATTGCGGGCGTCAAAGCCCGTTCGCCTTATGGCGTTGGAAAAGGCTACTCTGTCTGCGTAGGAAACCCGTGGCCGTTGTTATGCACGCACCGCGGGCATTCAAACAATATCACGATACAAGGCTTTTGCCGGAATGTTTTGACTCGAATCAAACGGTGCGGGCAATTGCCCGCACCGTTTTTCAATCAATAGCGGTCAGCCGCGTCCCGTTTTTGCTTTTTCGGCCTGCGCGACGATCTGTTTCACGGCGATGAAACTGTCGGGGCTGACCGACATGGAGTCGATGCCGCATTCCACGAGGAACTCGGCAAATTCCGGATGATCGCTCGGAGCCTGGCCGCAGAGACCGATCTTGGCACCGGCCTTGTTGGCCTCGGAGATGACCTTTTCGATCATCCATTTGACCGCCTCGTCCTGTTCGTCGAAGAGATCGGCGAGTTCGCCGGAGTCGCGATCGACTCCGAGGGTCAGCTGTGTAAGGTCGTTCGAGCCGATCGAGAAGCCGTCGAAGCGGTCGGCAAACTTGGCCGCCAGGATCACGTTCGAGGGAATTTCGCACATCACGTAGACCTGAAGACCGTTTTCACCGCGCTTGAGACCGTTTTCGGCCATGACGCCAAGCACCTTGTCCGCCTCGCCGACCGAACGGCAGAACGGGATCATCACCACGACATTGGTGAAACCCATTTCGTCTCGCAGGCGCTTGATTGCCTTGCATTCGAGCGCGAAGCCTTCGCGATAGCGAGGCGAGTAGTAACGGGAGGCACCGCGGAAGCCGATCATCGGGTTTTCCTCCGCCGGCTCGAATTCCGCACCGCCGACGAGGCCCGCATATTCGTTGGTCTTGAAGTCGCTCATGCGAATGATGACCGGCTTCGGATGGACGGCCGCGGCAAGGCGCGCCAATCCGCGCGCCAGCTTGTCGACGAAGTAGTCCGGCTTGCTGTCGTAGCCGGCGGTGAGGGCTGCGATCTCCGCCCTGGCCTCCTCGTCCTTGAGCTTGTCGAAGTGGACAAGGGCCATCGGGTGAACGCGGATCGCGTTCGATACGACAAACTCCATGCGGGCAAGACCGATGCCGTCGGCCGGCATGCGCCACCAACGGAAGGCAGAACCGGGGTTGGCGAGGTTCAACATCACCTTGGTTCGGGTTTCCGGGAGATCGGTGACGTCCAGTTCCTCCACGGAGTAGTCGGCGATGCCTTCGTAGACGAAGCCTTCGTCGCCTTCGGCGCAGGAGATCGTCACATCCTGGCCCGTGTGCAGGATTTCGGTCGCATTGCCCGTCCCGACGACTGCGGGGAGCCCCAGTTCACGGCTGACGATCGCGGCATGCGAGGTTCGCCCGCCATGATCTGTCACGATCGCAGCGGCACGCTTCATGATCGGCACCCAGTCCGGGTCGGTGGTCTGGGTGACCAGGATGGAGCCGTCGATGAACCGGTCGATGTCCCTGGCGGTCTCGATCAGGCAGACCTGACCGCTGGCGACCGCGTCGCCGATCGACAGGCCCTTGGTCAGCACCTTGCCCTTGTTGCCGATTGTATAAGTCTTGAAGGCGCCGGCGCCGCGGCGTGCCTGGACCGTCTCTGGACGGGCCTGCACGATGTACATATCTCCGGTCTTGCCGTCGCGTGCCCATTCCATGTCCATCGGGCAGCCGTAATGCGTTTCGATCGTCGCGGCCCAGCGGGCGAGTTCGACGATTTCCGGATCACTTAAGACCCAGGCGGCGCGTTCGGCCTTGGAGGTCGGCACGTTGCGGGTCGGCTTTTCCCCGACCGCATAGATCATCTTGATGTCCTTGGCGCCCTTCTTCTTCTCGATGATCGGCGTCAGCTTGGGATCTCCCAGCAGGGGCTTGAAGACCTGATACTCGTCGGGGTCGACTGCGCCCTGAACGACATTCTCGCCGAGCCCCCAGGCGGCGTTGATGAGGACGACCTTGTCGAAGCCCGTCTCGGTGTCGATCGAGAACATGACGCCCGACCCGCCGATATCCGAACGCACCATCTGCTGCACGCCGATCGAAAGCGCCACCTTCATGTGGTCGAAGCCCTTGGCCTTGCGGTAGCTGATGGCGCGATCGGTGAAGAGAGATGCGTAGCAGCGGCGGCAGGCGTCGATCAGTGCGGTTTCGCCCTTGATGTTCAGGAAGGTCTCCTGCTGGCCGGCGAAGCTCGCGTCGGGCAGGTCTTCTGCCGTTGCGCTCGACCGCACGGCGACCTCCACCTCGTCCACGCCCGCCCGTTTCGACAGTTCGCGATAGGCGGCGCGGATCGCAGTCTCGATTTCGGCGGGCCAGTCGCCCTTCAGGAAGATGTTGCGGATCGCCTGACCTGTTTCGGCAAGGGTCGCCTTGCCTGCTTCCCAGTCCGCGATGAAGGCCGTCATGCGATCTGTGAGGCTGTTGGCACCGACGTAGTGCCAGTAGGCGTCGGCAGTCGTCGCGAAGCCCGGTGGCACACGAATGCCCTTCGCGGCGAGGGTCTGCACCATTTCTCCGAGCGAGGCGTTCTTGCCGCCCACGCGGGGAACGTCATGGCGCCCCAGGGTTTCGAACCATGCGATGGATTCAGCGACTTTGGACATGAAGACTCTCCCTGGTTGCGTTCTTAAATGACGGTCTGGCGCGAAGGGCTTGGTTGCACCTCTATGTTGTCAACGATAACCACCGCGCGATTGCAGTGCTTTGACAATGATCAAGGCATGCTGCGCTGTGAAGCCGCAAGCGCAGTCGCCCGAAAAAAGATGCGAATTCCAATCAAGTTTTTTCGCGGAGTGTCGGCTTATTACTTGTCAATCAAACTCAAGTTTATTATCGAAGAAGCGATGGGGCGGATCGTCGGCGTGCCGCCGTGCGGTCAATGTCCTGTGTCTCAATGTTTTTTGCCGTAAAAGGAGCTCCCCAATGTTTCCTCGTCATTCGGGACCTTCGACCGTGGCCTTGGCCCTCGGCGGACTTCTCGCCCTCACATCCGGCGCGGCATTGGCGCAGGATGCGGCACCGGTTGCACCTGCAGCTCTGCAGACGGCGCCTGCCGATCCGATCGTCGTCCAGCCGCAATCTCCGGCGGTAGCGTCCGGCTCCGAAGCCGCGGCTCCGGTTCAATCCCCGCCTACAAGCGATGGCGGGTCGCAGGCCGCACAGCCGTCTTCGGTCGGCACTGTCGCGCCGAGTGCGCCCGATGCCGTCAATTCTGCGGTTCAGATCGACACTCCCGAAAGCACGGACGTCACCCGCGAGGACCTGCCGCACAACCTGTCACCGCTCGGCATGTTCATGGCGGCCGACTGGGTGGTCAAGTCGGTGATGATCGCTCTTGCCTTTGCCTCGCTCGTCACCTGGACTGTCTGGCTTGCCAAGACCTTGCAGCTGACCGGTGCAAGGTTCCGGGCGTTCCGCGGGCTGAAGGCCATTGCCGCCGCGCCGACGCTCGCGCATGCGCTTTCGCACATGGAGGGACGCGGTGGCGTGGTCGCCGCGATGATCCGCGCCGCGAGCGAGGAGATCCGCCTGTCAGACGCCGCGATCGACCATGCCGGCGGAGACGGTGTGAAGGAGCGTGTCGCGTCGGGACTCGCCCGGATCGAGGTGCGCGCCGGACGGCAGATTTCCAAGGGTACGGGCGTGCTGGCCACGATCGGTTCGACGGCTCCCTTCGTCGGCCTGTTCGGTACCGTCTGGGGCATCATGAATTCGTTCATCGGCATATCGGAATCGCAGACGACCAATCTCGCCGTCGTGGCACCGGGCATCGCCGAAGCCCTGCTGGCGACCGCGATCGGCCTGGTCGCCGCCATTCCGGCGGTCATCATCTACAATGTCTTCGCCCGCTCCGTGACCGGCTATCGCCAACTGCTGGCCGATGCCGCCGCCGGTATCGAGCGGCTGGTGAGCCGCGACCTCGACTATCGCCGGGTGCCGCGCGACGCGCAGGGCGTCCTTCAGCCGATCGCTGCGGAGTAACCCACCATGGCCGGCGGCATTCGCGAAAACCACTCAGGCGACGAACTCGCGGAAAACCACGAGATCAACGTCACGCCCTTCATCGACGTCATGCTGGTGCTGCTGATCATCTTCATGGTCGCGGCGCCGCTCGCGACCGTCGATGTCAGCGTCGACCTGCCGGCTTCCACCGCAAAGCCTGCCGAGCGGCCGGAAGAGCCGGTCTATGTGACTCTGAAGGAAGACATGAGCCTGTCGCTCGGCAACGAGACGGTGGCACGGGAAGCGCTTGCAGCCGATCTCGACAGCTTGACCAAGGGCAACAAGGAAGCCCGCATCTTCCTGCGCGCCGACAAGGCCGTAGACTACGGCGCCTTCATGGAGGTGATGAACTTGTTGCGGGATGCCGGTTACCTGAAGATCGCGCTGGTCGGTCTGGAGACACTGCCTTCTGCCCCGTCTTCGGCCAATTCCCCGGCCTCGAGCGAAGGGGCGGTGCAATGAGCGTTCATCTTTCCCAGAAGTCGCGTTTCCGGACCGGCGGGGAGCTGCTGCTCTGGACGAGCGCTGCCCTTTGCGTTGCAGCCGTCCATGCGGGCGCCGTCGCACTGTTGCTTCAGCAGCCCGAAATCGAGCTGGCCGACGCGGCGCCGCCGGCTGCGATCATGATCGAACTTGCGCCCGAACCCGAAGCCGCAGCCGTCGAGGAGGAGCAGATCGTTCCCGACACGGTCGATGCCGAGGAAATCAAGACCGCCTCACACGAGCCTGCTCCGGTGCCGGTCAAGGAGACGCCACCCGAGCCCATGCCTCAGCCCCTGCCGGAGCCTCCGGTGGAAGAGGTGGCGGAAGCCCTTCCTGAACCGGTGATCGAGCCACGGCCGTTGCCTGAGCCTTTGCCGGAACCGGTTGAGGAGCTCGATCCGATCGAGCAGCTGGTGATGGCCCAGCTCGAGAATGTCGCCGTGCCGATCCCGGTCATGCGACCGCCTCTGCCGAAGCCGGTCGAGGAAAAGCCCAAGAAACAGCCGGAGAAGAAGAAGGCGTCGAAACCCAAGGCCCCGGCGCCGCCGGCTTCTAAGGCCGCACTGCAAGCCAAGGCCGAAGTCAAGCAGTCCAATCGGACCGCTGCACAGCAGACGACCAGCGGCAGCGGCAGCAATGTGTCGCCGGCCAAGTGGCGGGACCGGGTGCGGGCGCATATCGCGCGCCGTGCCAAGTCCCTGTCGAGGACCATCGCGGAGACGTCGATGGTTCAGCTGCACATCACCTTCGACAAGTCAGGCAATGTCCTTTCGGTGTCGGCGAGGAGTTCGTCCGGCGATGCCTCGCTCGATCAGGTCGCGGCGGCCATGGTCCGGCGTTCCTCGCCACTGCCGGCGCCACCGGCTGGCGTTCCGAATTATCTGTCCCTGCCGGTCCGGTTCAAGTGAGCCGGGGTGGCGGACTTCGGTAGGCTCCGGCCAGGATGTCCGAGGCCTCGGAGCCAAGGAGTGATGCTTCGTTCTCTTCCGTCGCTCAGCGGTCTGCCACCGCTGGTGAGCCGATCAGCCGCAGCGCTGCCTCCCTCAAGGCTTCGAGGGAGCTGGTGGACGCAAGCCGGCTCCAGGTGATCTCACCAAGGTCTTTGGCGAGTTGACGTTCAAGGACGTCGGTTGTTGCATCGGATTGCCCCTGGGGACGGGCCGCCACTCTGGCCTTCAGGGTCGCTGGATCTGCTTCCAGCCATATACCCGTGAAGGGAATGCCGAGCTCGACCGCGACAGCCTCGATCATGGCGCGATCTTCAGGGCGGTCGAACACGGCATCGACGAGAGCTGTGCCTCCGCCGGCGACCACGATCCGGGCGCGGTCTGCCATTTCGTCATAGACCCTGCGCGACACCTCGGGCCGGTATGCGTCCAGCGGCAGGCGCTCGCCGGGGGCGACCTGGAACATCGCCTTGCGCAGTCGGTCGCTTTCGAGAAGCCTTGCTCCGGGCGCCTTGCCGATAAGCGGGGCGAGGGAGTCCGCGAGCGTGGATTTTCCTGACCCGCTCAATCCACCGATCGCCACCAGCCTCGGTTGACCGTTACCCAGAAGTTCGGCCGCGAAGTCGAAATAGCCCTTCCCACTTCCCAGGAGATCCTGGTCGGGTTTGCCGGACTCTTCGATCTGGGTCGCGGTCACATGCGCGCGTACCGCGGCCCTGACGGCCATGAAGAAGGGCAGCAAGGCAAAGCCGCCGTCATCTCCGGTGATGTCTAGATAACGGTTCATCACGACATTGGCGAAGGGCGGGAAGCCGCGATGCCAGAGATCCATGAGCAGAAAGGCCAGATCGTAAAGTACGTCGACGGTCGCGATCTGATCGTTGAAGTCGATGCAATCGAACATGCGCGGCCCGGCGGGGCTCATGAAGAGGTTTCGCAGGTGCAGGTCGCCATGGCAGAGGCGTATCATGCCGCCTGCCTCGCGGCGATCCATCAGAGCGATGCGCTCTTGCCAGGCCCGACGGAACGCGCCGGTGAGCCTTTCGACGTCTTCGTCCGCAAAGACGTGACTCGTGGCAAAGCCTGCCTCGTTGATGTCGAGGACGTCGCCCATGTTTGCCGAGCCGCTGCCGGCGTGGACAACCGGCGCCGTCGCATGGACGGCCGCGATCATACGTGCGGTCTCTTCCATCAGCGGGATGTCCAGCTTGCCTTCGGCAGCCATCCGGTCGAACAGGTCATGCTGGGCGAAGCGGGTCATCTCGACCACGACGTCAAGCGGCTCGCCTTCTCCGTCAAAAACCAGGCTGCCGTCGGCCTCGCGCGTGATGCGGCGGATGCCGAGATAGAGATCCGGCGTTGCACGCCCGTTCAGCTCGACTTCACGAAGGCAATAGTGGAGGCGCAGGTCATAGGTCGAGAAATCCACGTAAGGCAACTTGACCGCGCGTTTGAGCTTGAAGGCCCGACCGTCGATCAGGAAAACCAGCGAGATGTGCGTCTCGATGATCTTGACGTCGCCCGTCTCGCCATAGCTCGCGGCGCTGCTCAGGAAAGCCGTAGCCGCGGTCTGGTCGTGAATGTCCATTCGCCCTCCAGCGGGTGCTGCTTTCACGGCCGCACCTTCGCCGATTCCTCCGGCGAAGGCCAGAGCGACGGATCGAACCTTGGTCTTAGAGGTCAGCGGACATGACCAAAAGAAAACCGCGCGGTTCGTCGAACCGCGCGGCTTCATTCATCGATAGAAAGGCGATCAGCCCACGTCGAACTTGACGCCCTGGGCGAGCGGGAGCGTCTTGCCGAAGTTGATCGTGTTGGTCGCGCGGCGCATGTAAGCCTTCCAGGCGTCGGAGCCGGATTCGCGGCCACCGCCGGTTTCCTTTTCGCCACCGAAGGCGCCGCCGATTTCGGCACCCGACGGGCCGATGTTGACGTTGGCAATGCCGCAATCCGAGCCGCGGTCCGACACGAAGGCTTCCGCTTCGCGCAGGTCGTTGGTGAAGATCGAGGACGACAGGCCCTGCGGAACGTCGTTGTTCAGTGCCAGCGCGTCATCGAATTCCTTGTACTTGATGACGTACAGGATCGGCGCGAAGGTTTCCTCGATAACCGGGCCGGTCTGGCTCGGCATTTCGACGAGGGCGGGACGGACATAGTAGGCGTCCGAAGCTTCGCCTGCATTCACGCGGTCGCCGCCGGAAACCTTGCCGCCGGCTGCCTTTGCTGCCTCCAGCGCATGCTGCATGCGGTCGAACGCACCCTTGTCGACCAGCGGGCCGATCAGCGTGCCGGTTTCGAGCGGGTTGCCGATCGTGACCGAACCATAGGCCTTGATCAGGCGCGGCACGAGGGTGTCGTAGACGCTCTCATGCACAAAGAGGCGGCGCAGCGAAGTGCAGCGCTGACCGGCGGTGCCCATGGCGGCGAAGGCGACGCCGCGCAGCGTCAGGTCGAGGTCGGCGGTCGGGCAGACGATCGCGGCGTTGTTGCCGCCGAGTTCGAGGATCGAGCGACCGAAGCGGTTGGCGACGCGCGGACCGACGGCGCGACCCATGGCTGTGGAGCCGGTGGCCGAGATCAGCGGGACCTTCGGGTTGTCGACGAGGATTTCGCCGATATCACGGCCGCCGATCAGCAGAGTCGAGAGATTGGCCGGAGCCTTGCCGCCATCGGCGACGTAGCGCTTGACGGCCTTCTCGAAGATAGCCTGGGTGGCGATGGCGGTGAGCGGGGTCTTTTCCGACGGCTTCCAGATCGTGGAGTTGCCGCAGACCAATGCGAGCGCCGAGTTCCACGACCATACGGCGACCGGGAAGTTGAAGGCGGAGATGATACCGGTCACGCCGAGCGGGTGCCAGGTTTCCATCATGCGGTGCTCGGAGCGCTCGGTGGCGATCGTCAGGCCGTAGAGCTGGCGCGACAGGCCGACGGCGAAGTCGCAGATGTCGATCATTTCCTGAACCTCGCCGAGGCCCTCGGAGGTGATCTTGCCAACTTCGATCGAAACCAGGCGGCCGAGGTCGTCCTTGGCGGCGCGCAGTTCCTCGCCGAGAAGGCGGATCAGTTCGCCACGCTTCGGCGCCGGAACCAGACGCCATTCGAGGAAGGCCTTGTGGGCGGCTTCGATGGCAGCCTTCGTGTCGGCGGCGCTGATCTCGGCGACGGCGGCGATCTTCTCGCCGTTGATCGGCGAGCGTACGGCGAGCGTGCCGCCGGAAAGGCTGGCGGCCGGGACGCCGAGGCGGCCCATGATGGCGGCCACTTCGGCCGAGAAGTTGAGGTTGGCAAGGGTCATGGTGTTCCTTCCAGTGATATCGGGTGTTCCGTTATGGGGTGTCTGGCGTGTCGTGCTTCCGGTTCAGAAGCGCGCGCCGGCGAAATGGGCGATCTGGGCGCCGGCCTCGTAATAGGCGCCCTTCAGATTACGAAGCGGGGCTTCGACGACGTCCCGGACGGGCAGCGGCAGATCCGCTTCGCCAAGTTCGCCAAGAATATGTCGGGCCAGTGTCTTACCGAAAACGGTGCCCGGCGCAATGCCGCGGCCGTTATAGCCCGAGAAGCCCACGACATTCGGTCCGAACTTGTGGAAACGCGGAATGGCATCGTCGGTCATGCCGATGCGGCCATACCATTCGGTCTCGAATTCCACGTCGCCGAGCTCGGGGAAGAGCTTCTTCAGGGCCCGCTTGGCCCAGGCGCGGTGGATCGGCAGGCCGGTGTTGCGCAGCGCACCGCAGCTGCCGAACACGAGGCGGCCGGCCTTGTCCATGCGGAACGAGGACAGGACCTCCTTGGTGTCCCAGCAGCCTTCGCGTCCCGGCAAAATCTTCTTCAACAGGTCGGCCGGGAGCGGCTTGGTCGCAAAGTTGAAGTACGGCAGGAGAACCTGCTCCTTGCGGACGGCCTCCCACGGGCCGGTGGAATAGTATTCGGAGGCCACGACGATCCAGTCGGCCGACACCGACCCGCCCGCCGTCTTCACCACCCAGCGGCTTCCATCACGCTCGGTCGAAACCGCAGCGCTGCCGGTGTGGATTTTCGCGCCCGCGGCGATTGCCGCCTTGGCGAGCCCCCGAACGTAAGCCAGCGGCTGGAGCGTGCCGGCGCGCATGTCGAGCAACGAGCCGGCATAGGCAGTGGTGCCGATGCGCTTCGCCGTTTCTTCGGCCGACAGGATGCGGACATCCGCGCCACGCGCCGCCCACTGGCTGCAACGTTCCTTGATTTCCTTGAGACCGGCTTCGCCGACGGCGCAATGCAGCGTGCCGTTCTTTTCGATCTCGCAGGCAATGTCATGTTTCTCGACCAGTGCGCGCACCAGGAGCGGCGCGTTGCCGAGCAGGTCCAGGACGCGTTCGCCGTAGACCGGTCCGAGAACGCCGGGGATCTCGGAGGGCATAACCCACATGCCGCCGTTGATCAGGCCGACATTGCGGCCAGCGCCGCCGAAACCGATCTCGGTGGCCTCGAGAACGACGACCCTGGTGCCAGCTTCGGCCAGATGAAGTGCCGCCGAGATACCCGTATAGCCGCCGCCGACGATGACGACGTCTGCATCGACGCGACCGGAAAGCGGCGGTGTCACGGGAGCGGCGGGAGCGGTCTTTTCCCACAGGCCGTGGGAGCGATTGTCGTTCAGCATGATGTCTTCCTCAGGAGCGGCCGGGGGTAGCCGTAAAAGACGCGTTCGTCCGGCGGGTCGCGCGGCCTTCCGGTCTCCCTGGGGCGCACCCCGCGAAGGGGGCAACGAAGGGACGCCGTTTTCGCGCGTCATTCCGAAACGTAAAGTCTTGCGAAATCTAGAAGACGAAACTAACCCATTCCAACGATAATTTCTCAAGAGTTCATTCCGTCGAGGTATAACATGCTGCCGGCCCGGCGTTTCCTTCCCTCCCTGTCGCTGCTGGCCGCCTTTGAGGCTGCGGCGCGAACCGGCAGCATTACGGCAGCGGCACGCGAGCTCGATCTGACCCAGAGTGCCGTCAGCCGGCAGATCAAGGCGCTCGAGGATCAGCTTGGTGTGGAGCTGTTCCTGCGCGAACGCCAGACGATCCGCCTGACGGTCGCGGGCGATGGCTATGCCCGCGAGATCCGCGAAGCGCTCCGGCGTATTTCGAGCGCCTCGCTCAACCTTAGGGCCAATCCGCATGGCGGAACGCTCAACCTGGCGATCCTGCCGACCTTCGGCGCGCGGTGGCTCGCCCCGAGGCTGAACAACTTCCTTTCCGCCAATCCAGGCATTACGATCAACATGATCACGCGCCTGTCACCTTTCGACTTCCGGCTCGACACGATCGATGCGGCAATCCATTTTGGCGAGCCGGCCTGGCCGGGTGCCGAACTCACTCTACTGCGCGGGGAGACGACCATTCCGGTCTGCAGCCCGGAATTCAAGCGGGCTCACAAGCTCGAAGAGCCGGCCGACATTCTCGGCGTCCCGCTTCTGCACCTGACGACGCGGCCTGATGCCTGGGAACGCTGGCTATCGGCGAACGGGGTCTCGTTCGAGACCGTTCACGGCATGCTGTTCGACCAGTTTGCCACCGCATCCCAGGCCGCGATCGGTGGCCTCGGCGTCGCGCTTCTGCCCGTATTCCTGTTTCGTGATGAGCTCGAACGCGGCGATCTGGTTCCCGCGGTCAATCGCGAGATAGAGAGCCGGGAGCATTATTACCTGGCCTATACCCGGGAACGCGCCAGCTATCCGCCTCTCGTGGCGTTTCGTGACTGGATCCTCAAGGAAGCGGCTGCCGAGCAGTCGGCCTAGCTGTCACATCGATTTGTTGGCCGCGAGGATCACCGCGAAGCCGAGATGGGTGAGGTGGTGCAGTGTCTGGTCGGTGCCGAACAGCCACCAGTAGCGGGCCTGGGAAGCCTTGAATTCGTAACGCTGCTCTATGATGACCTTTGTCCGGTCAATGGCGAAGTGCACGACGAAATCGACAAGGGCCAGCCAGACCAATCCGGGCGCCAGAATCGACAAGATCAGGCCCGTCAGCGCGGCGTGCAGAGAGACATGAACGGTCAGAGGGGCGAGCCACCCTTCACGCTGTTGCTTTCCCCCGGCGATCCAGCTGGACTGCAGGACGAAATCGGCCAGCAGGTGTTTCATCAGGAACAGCACGATGCCCCATACGATCCAGTGGGTGGAAATCATATCAGGCATGCCGGCCATTGCTTATCCTTCGCGCAGTGATGCTTTCGCGGAGAAGATAGGCACTCTCCGAAGCGGCTGTGAAGGCGGTTTCTGACGCGCTTGGTATTGCAATTTGCGAAGCGTTTACGACTTGCGGCGAGATGACTCGGCAATGTTATCACGAATTAAGCAACTGTCCGAAGCGTTGACGGCACTCACCAGCCGTCGGCAAGCACCTTTTCCAGCATTTCGGCGAAGAAGTCGGCGCTTTCACGCGACAGGCAGAGCGGCGGCTTTATTTTCAAAACGTTAAGATGGTCGCCGGTCGGCTGCATGATGACGCCTAGATCAAGCAGGCGATCGCAGATCCCTGCGGTTTCCTCCGTCGCCGGCTCCAGTGTTTCTCGGTCACGGACGAATTCCAGGCCGAGGTAGAGGCCCATCCCGTGGACCGCCCCGACCAACGGGAAGCGCTGGCCAAGCGCCTCGAGCCGGGATTTCAGATAGTCGCCTGTGTCGCGAGCGTTTTCCTGTAGAGCCTCGTCGCGCATGATGTCGAGCACGGTCATACCCACGACGCAGCTGACGGGGCTCCCCCCTGCGGACGAGAAGAAGTATCCCTCGTTCTCCAGGGCATCGGCGATCTCGCGACTGGTGATCACGGCGCCGAGCGGCTGGCCGTTGCCCATTCCCTTGGCGATGGTGATGATGTCCGGCACGACGCCCTGCTGATCGAAGCCCCAGAAATGATGCCCAAGCCGGCCATAGCCAACCTGCACCTCGTCGGCGATGCAGACGCCGCCGCGGGCGCGGACCATGCCGTAAACCTCGGCGAGATAGCCGGGTGGCAGCGGAATGCCGCCGGCATTGCCGTAGACGCTCTCGCAAATGAAGCCCGCGAGGCCTTCACCCGCCTGCTCGATCTCGTCGAGGGCCTTCGCGACGCTCGCCACATAGTCGGCCGTGGATGCGGGACCACGAAAAGGGCCGCGATAGGTGTTCGGGGCGGTGACCGGATGGACCCAGCCCGGTCGCGTTTCGAGAGCGCGGGGATTGTCGGCGATCGAGGTCGAGACCGCATCGCTCGCCACCGTCCAGCCGTGATATGCTTCAAGCAGGCTGACGATGTTACGGGCACCTGACCTGGCCCAGGCGAGGCGCAAGGCGAGGTCGACCGCTTCCGAACCACTGTTCACGAGAAAGACGGTATCCAGCCCCTCCGGGGCGAGGGAGGCGAGCCGGTCGGAAAACTCCGCGACGGCGGCATAGTGAAAGCGCGAATTGGTGTTGAGCAGCGACCATTGCCGGCCGGCAGCGCGTGCGAGTTTCGGGTGGCCATGGCCGAGAATGGTGACGTTGTTGACCATGTCGAGGTAGGACCGGCCGGTCACATCGAACATGTGCTCCTTCCAGCCGCGCTCGATCTGCGGGGGATCGGCATAGTAGTTCTTCTGCGGCTTGGCGAAACTCTTCCTGCGGCGGGCCAGCAATGCGGCGCTCTGAGGCGGCGGCGCATCCAGATCGGCACCGATCAGGGCCGACGGCGATGGGCAGAGCCAGGACCAGGTCGAGACATGGGCGGGGCGGGCAAAGAGCGGCGGCACCAGGTCGGCGTCGCGGCAGAGCTGCAGCCGCAGTCCCCCGACGGCGCCGCTTTC
This sequence comes from Rhizobium terricola, assembly GCF_012927355.1. Taxonomy (GTDB): domain Bacteria; phylum Pseudomonadota; class Alphaproteobacteria; order Rhizobiales; family Rhizobiaceae; genus Allorhizobium; species Allorhizobium terricola. The sequence goes on along the minus strand of NZ_JABBGK010000004.1, from coordinate 33,992 downwards.
TCCTGCGACCACGCCGATCGGCTCGCCGGCCTCGACCTCTGCGCCTTGATCCAGCGGGCAGTCCAGGCCGTCGAGGTGCAAGGAGATCGCTTCGGAGGACAGAATGAGGTGGTGCCCATCCTTGACGATCCTGCCTGCGAAAGGCGCGACCGCCGGTGTGGTGGCGGGCAGGCAGATGTCAATGTGCAGCGCGAAGGTCGCAGGCGACCGTTCCGACAGCGTGCGCGTATAGGACAGCCGATATTCGCCATAGGCGGTCGAGGCGACGCCGGTGTCGGCCGCCGCGCGCGCCAGGACTTTCCAGTCGATCTGGGGATCGGACCAGTTGTCCTCCACGAGGTCGCGGCTGGTGACCGAGAGATCGGTGAGGTGGATCGTTTCCGGGTCGATATCCGGGAGCAGGCGGCCGAGCGTGCCGGTATCGAAGGGCGGTGCCTTCTGGCCGACCTGGTCGAGAATTGCCGTCTCCATCAGCGTGAAGGGAACGGAGGTCGCAACCTCGAACATCTCGCGTTCGTGGGCGGCGTTGCCCTTCACGTATTCGTTGTCCGGATCGATCGCGAGTTGCTGTTCCGTGCTTGCGACCAGGATACCGGCGCGCGCGACGATCAGCGGCCAGAGCGCCTTGAGCTCGGCTTCGTTCAACGGATTGCGGCTGTGGAAGGCCCGCACTGCCGGCAGAATGAAGAAGGGGTCGCCATCCGCATGATGCAGGAGGGCCGTGCAGGTGACGGCCAGATCGGCAATGAGCCAGCCGGTGATCACGTCGCCGAAGTCGATGACGCCGTCGGGCATCAACCGGCCCGTTTCATCCGGGCGGGCGACCACGTTGTCGTCCGTGATGTCGTGGTGGATCGCCTGGACCCGCAGCTTGCCGGCAAGGGGCTGGATGCGCTTGACGGCGGCCACCATCGCCTTGGCGATGCGGTCGCGGCGCTCCTGATCGGTCACGGACTTCAGGAGGTGGAGTGCGACCGGGCCGGCCCGGCGGAGGTCCCATTGCAGTTGTCGTTCCAGACCGGGATGGGAAAAATCCTTGAGGCCCTGGGCAACGCGTGCCGTCAGCGCACCGAGTTCGGCGACCACCGACGGGGCAAGATATTTGCGACGGGTCAGCGGCTCGCCTTCGAGATAGGTGAGCAAGCGAACCTGGTAGTCCTCGTCGTTGATGGTCACGAACAGGATGTCTTCACCGCCCGAGGCGAGAACGGGTTGCGGGATGCGCGCCATGTCCGGCTGGGCAGCGAGATGCCGCATGGCGGCGTTCTGTGCAGCCAGCTCGATCGTTGCATATTCGGAACGGCAGATCTTCAGGACGTAACGGGCTTCGCCGGTGTCTATGCGGAAATTGCGGTCCTGCTGACTGCCGAGCTCCTTGATGGTGCCTTCGAGTCCGTAATGTTCCTTCAGGACAACAGCGGCCTGATCTTCCGACACGTCGGGGCGCGGCAACTCCGTGCGTTGGAGGAGAGCGGTGTCGGGCATGGCTGTTCTCCCGGAAGAATCACATAGCCGACATTATCAAAGGTAAATCGCTCGTCCATCCCGAACGCAAATCGGCCCGCCTTGCGGGGCGGGCCGGATATGCGAGACGTGTCAGCCCATGCGCTCGGAAGCGTAGGATCCGGGGCTTGCCGGGAAGACGACGGTGCGGTTGCCGTTGATGAAGTTGCGGTGATGGATATGCGCGTGGATCGCCCGGGCGAGCACCTGTGCCTCGACGTCACGGCCGATCGAGACATAGTCGTCTGCCGACTGGGCATGCGTGATGCGGGCAACATCCTGCTCGATGATCGGGCCTTCGTCGAGATCGGCGGTCACATAGTGCGCAGTGGCGCCGATCAGCTTCACGCCCCGCTCATAGGCCTGCTTGTAGGGGTTAGCGCCCTTGAAGGATGGCAGGAAAGAATGGTGGATGTTGATGATCTTGCCCGACATCTTCTTGCAGAGACTGTCGGAAAGCACCTGCATGTAGCGGGCCAGCACGATGAGCTCGGTGCCCGTCTGTTCGACAAGGTCCAACAGCTGTGCTTCGGCCTGTGGCTTGTTTTCCTTTGTCACCTTGATGTGGTGGAAGGGGATGTCGTGGTTCACGACGACCTTCTGGTAGTCGAAGTGGTTGGAGACGACGCCGACGATCTCGATCGGCAGCGCGCCGATCTTCCAGCGGTAGAGAAGATCGTTCAGGCAGTGGCCGAAGCGCGACACCATCAGCAGGACCTTCATGCGATGTGCGGAATCGTGGATCTCGCTGACCATGCCGAACTTGTCGGCGATCGGCTTGAAACCCTCCACCAGCTTGTCGAGGCTTACGCCGCCCTGCGAAATGAAGCTGACGCGCATGAAGAACTTGCCGGTGTCGAGGTCGTCGAACTGCGACGAGTCGACGATGTTGCAGCCTTGCTCGGCCAGATAACCCGATATGGCAGCGACAATGCCACGGGTGGATTTGCACGATACCGTCAGTACATAGCTCGTCATGTGATCAACCTTTTCCTCGCCTTTGGATGAACGCCGCTGTCTCTACCGCAATCGCACGATGCGGCAAAGGCCGCTCCGCTCGATTTTGGAATTTACATTCCGTTATTCGAATAAAAATTCCGTACTCTCGATTGTCAAGTGTCGAGGCCGGTTCCTATTCGCGACGGCGATGCCTAGCGTTCCATCCGTCGTTCCCGAACTTAGGGGAGAGTACGGAAAATTCCGTTCCTATTGCGCCTTTCTAAAGCGTATCCCCGTCGTCCGGAATGAGGGCAGGACGAGCAGTCGACGGAAAGCGTTTCGACATTGACCGGAGGACTGCGAAATCTCTAACTAGTCGCGAACCAAACCGGATAGAAGACATGGTCGCCGCCCATTTCCCCGACCGCTTCCAGCGAGGCTTTGCGAAGCGCCTGGTTGCCCTGGGTCTGGTCGCAACGCTCCTCGCAGGCCAAGCTGGGGCGGGGCAGGCCTGCCTGCGCGGCATCAATCTTTCCGGAGCGGAGTTCGGCGAGGCGGGCGGCTTGCTCGGCAAGGACTACACCTATCCGGGACAGCAGACGGTCGACTACTTCGCGGCAAAGGGGTTCAATTCGGTTCGGCTGCCGTTTCTCTGGGAGCGTCTGCAACCGGAACTGGGCGGCGCCCTCGATCCAGCCGAGCTTGGTCGCCTGAAGGAGAGCGTGGCGCGGCTGCGCGCGGCTGGACTGGATGTCGTTCTCGATCCACACAATTATGCCCGCTATCGGGGACATGTCGTTGGTTCGACCGACGTCTCGAACGCGGCGTTTGCCGATTTCTGGGGGCGGCTTGCCGGCGAGTTTGCCGATCAGGCCGGCGTGGTGTTCGGCTTGATGAATGAACCTTACGAAATGCCGGCCGAACAGTGGCTCGAGGCCGCCAATGCGGCACTCGCCCGCATCCGGACCGCGAATGCCGACAATCTCGTGCTGGTGCCCGGTACCGCCTGGAGTGGCGCCCACAGCTGGGAGGGTGGCGGTTACGGAACGCCGAACGCCAGGGTCATGCTCGGCGTCGTCGATCCCGGCGACAACTACGCCTATGAGGTTCATCAGTATTTCGATGACGACTTTTCCGGCACGAGGGGCAACTGCAGCCGCGCGGCGGATGCCGTGGCAGCGGTCGAGAATTTCACCCGCTGGCTGAAGGCCAACGGCAAACGCGGATATCTGGGCGAATTCGGCGTGCCCGCCGGCGAAGTCTGCGTATCGGCGCTTTCGGACATGGTGACGCTGGTTGAGCGCGAGAATGCGCTCTGGATCGGCTGGTCCTATTGGGTCGCCGGCGATTGGTGGCCAGCAAGCGAGGAACTCAACATCCAGCCCACCGCGGAAGGCGACCGGCCGCAACTCAAGGGTCTGAGCGCTGCGCTCAAGACACCTGCCGTGGCTGCTTGTCCTGCCTTGGATCGACGATAGGCGCGCGCCCGCCGATCCGCGTCAAAGTCCTTCTCCAAGTCCCATTAACCCTGCCGCGCCATTTCGATCGCAGCCGGCTCGCGACATACGTGATCTTAAGAGTTTTCCGTGCTCTATGTGCCCCGACCGAAGGTGAGTATTCCTGCGTCGATGAGCGACGCCGACAGGTGAAGAATGACACGGATCCATCCGTCGAACGACATTGCCGGAAAAGGGGCAGTCGCAGCTCCACTCATCGTTCAGGTCGTACGCCAGTACGCGCCCGGGCGGGGCGGGCTGGAAGACGTGGTCGCCAATCTCAGCCGGCTCCTGCGGGATCGCGGCTTTCGCGTCCGGGTCGTCACTCTCGACAGTCTTTTCACGGCTCGTGATCGCCGGCTTCCGGATGCGGAAACCATCGACGGCGTCGAGGTCGTGCGCATTCCGTGGAAGGGCTCGAGCCGCTATCCGATTGCTCCCTCGGTATTCCGTCACATCGCCGATGCCGATCTCGTGCATGTCCATGGCATCGACTTCTTCTTCGACGCGCTCGCCTGGACCCGTCTTCTGCACGGCAAGCCCATGGTAGCGACGACGCATGGCGGCTTCTTCCACACGCCGAAATATGCTGCCATCAAGAAATTGTGGTTCCGTACGGTGACGCGCCTGTCGTCGCTCGCCTATCGATCGCTGCTTTGCTGCAGCCAGTCTGACATGGCCCTTTTTTCCCGTATCGCATCCGACCGAGCCGTGCTCGTCGAGAATGGCGTCGATACGGTCAAGTTTGCAGGCCTCTCGTCTGCAACTGCCACGCGCCGCATCGTCACCATCGGCCGATTTTCGGTCAACAAGCGCCTTGATCGCCTGTTTGACGCCATGGCGGTGCTGACGAGGCGTTCCGAAGACTGGCATCTCGATGTCGTCGGATCGCCGTCGGACCACAGTGCGGCCGACCTTTCCGCGGAGATCGCCCGGCGCGGGCTTTCCGATCATGTGACGTTGCATGTGGGCGTCGACAACGAAGCGGTGAAGCGCCTGATCGGCGGCGCATCCCTGTTCGCATCCGCGTCCGAGTATGAGGGCTTCGGCCTGGTCGCCGTGGAGGCGATGAGTGCCGGCCTCGTTCCGGTCCTGCATGCCAACGAGGCCTATCAGGTCCTTGCCCGTCAGCATCCGGGTGTCTTCCTCGCCGACTTCGCCCAGCCTGAGCAAAGCGCCCGGCAGATCGAAAAGGCTTTCGATCTGCTTTCCGGAGACGCGGCAGCGAAGCGCTCGGAGATGATGGCGGCATCGGCCGTGCATGCATGGGATGCCGTCGCCGATCGCTACATCGACATCTACAAGCAGGCTCTGGGTCCGGCTGCGATCGGACACCTCCGGAGCCTCGCTGCATGACGGTCAATGGGGCGAAACGTCGGGTTCTGATCGTCACGGGCCACCACTTTGCTGACGCGCCGCGAAAGGTGGATCTGCATTTCATGGCGGATGCCCTGCGTGCCGGCGGAGATCATGTGGATTTCCTCGTGTGCCGTTTGAGCCCCTTCAGCCGTTTCCTGAAGGACGGACGGTTCGCCTACGCGCGCGAACGCGGTTTCAACCGTTGGCGCAAGGTCGACGAGCACCTGGAGGAGTTCCTCTGGAACGCGCCCTTCCATCCGATGAACCTGAAGTTTTCGCTTCTGAATCGGCTTTCGACCCCACTCTTCAATCTCTATGCCCGGTTCCTGCCGAAAGCGGTCATGGACCGCCTGCCGGGCTATACCCACATCCTGATCGAGAGCGGACCGCCTCCGCTTCTGACCCACCGCATCCGGAAGGCCGCGCCCGACGCGCGGATCATCTATCATGCGGCCGACCGGCTCCACACAATCCACGTCCATCCCTGCATCGAAGCGGCGCTTTCCGACAACATCGGCGACTACGACCTCGTGCACATCATGGCGGAGGCCATGCGCGCCGACTTTGCGCCGAATGTCCCGGTCTTCTACCTGCAGCACGGGATCGCCAAGGACGTGTTCGACCGTTCTGAGACGAATCCCTATCCGCAGGCCCGCAACGCCGTCAGCGTCGGTGACATGCTGTTCGACGGACAGGCCATCGATACGCTGGCGGTCGCCTTTCCGGATTGGACTTTCCACCTTTTCGGCAAGAATGCCGTGCCGGTCGTCGCCCGAGCGAATATCTTGCGCCATGGCGAGGTCGCGTTCGAGGCCATCGTGCCGATGATCAAATATGCGGAGGTCGGTCTTGCCCCCTATCGCCGCAGCGAGGTGGCCGACTATCTCAGCCAGTCCAGCCTCAAGATGATCCAGTACAGCTATTGCCGCCTGCCGATCGTCGCGCCCCGGTTCGCTGCGGCCGGCCGTGATCATGTCTGCGCCTATGAGCCGGACGATGCGCAATCGCTGGTCGACGCGTTCAACAAGGCCTTGTCCTACGACCGGGAGAGCATAGACACCGCGTCGATCCGCAACTGGCGGGAAGCGGTTCAGGTGCTGTTCGATCACAAGGACGTCGCGTGAGCCCCGAGTGTCCGGCCGTCAAGGCATTTGCCGCGCGCCGGCATGAAGCCTTAAGGCTTTTTCACTAGAAAAAGAGATCGACGACCGACCTTCCGTGGTCAGTATCGAACGGATCCGGCAGAGAAGAACTGATGGCCAAGACAATCGTTGCGAATTCGGCGCTGAACGCCGCGGCAGGCCTCGCCGTCCTGCTGGTCGGCTTCGTCTGCTCGATCGTGACTGCGCGTCTGCTTGGACCCGAAGCGAACGGAATGATCGCCTTCTCGCTGTGGCTTGCCGTCACGGCGGCACTGATCTCCGAGCTCGGGACAGGGGTCATCCTTCTCCGGCAGCTACCGCAACTGCGGGTGCAGGGACACGGCGAAGCGGCCTTGCGGGGTTTCTCTGCCTATCTCCTGCGTCCCGTCATCCTCGCGACGGTCGCGATCACCATCCTCTTCTTCGTCGCCTTCTGGGTGGCCGAGCATGAGCACTGGGCCGATAGTGCCCCGGCCGTGGTGCTCCTGACGGGTGCCCTCATCTTCGTACAGTCGATCGGTTCATTCACCAAGAACGTGATGCTCGGAGAGCAGAATGTCGGGGCGTTCCTGCGCATTTCCGTGATTGCCGGGGCACTGCAGTTCTGCGCCGTGCTTGCGGGAGCCGTGACCTACGGAGTGCCCGGGGCATTGTGCGGCTACATCTTCGGTTTCCTGCCGCAGTTCCTCTACTCGCTTGGGATCCTGCGCCATCGCGCCGACCCGTGCGGCATCGCGCCAAGCTATCTGGTCAACTCGTCGCTGATCATCTCTGCGCAATACATCGTCGATTCGATCTTCCTCAACCGCGTCGAACTGTTCTTCATCGAGCGGCACCACGGCGTCGAGATGGTGGGCTATTATGCGGCGGCCCTGTCGCTTGCCAATCTTGCCATGCAGCTGCCCATCCAGCTGACGGGCAGCCTCGTGCCGTATTATTCCGAAAAGCTCAAACTGCATGACACGGACCGGCTGCCGGTGGCCGTCTTCGAAAGCGTCGTCAGGAGCATCGCCTATATCACCATGCCGCTCAGCTTCGGGCTGGCCGCGATCGCGCCTGCCCTGGTGACACTGGTCTTCGGCCAGGCGTTTGAACCCAGTGGCCCGATCCTCGCTATCCTTGCGCTGGTGACCCCGGTCTTCGTGTTCAGCATGATCTGCACCCAGTATCTGTTCTCGCTCGATCGCATCCGGGATCGCCTGAACATCGGGATCGTCGGGGCCGTCATCATGGTGGGCGGGGCAATCCTGTTCGTGCCGACATTTGCCGGCGAGGGCGCGGCGGCGGTTCGTCTGGTCGTGTTCCTGATCATGGCCCTGCTCATGTTGCGCAAGATAGAATTCGAAGGCTCGCTGCTGCCGATGTTCCTGACGGTCGGCAAGATTTCGGTTGCCGCTGCGGCCTGTGGCGCGTCTGCCTATGGTGTCCTGGGTCTCGTCGGAGGACTGGTGGGTCTCGCCGCGGCGATCATGACGGGCGCGCTCGTCTATCTGTTGGCGCTGCGCCTGCTGGCTGCTGTACCGGTCGAGGACCAGAAGGCGATCGAGATGCTGGCGGGGCGCTTGCCGGGCCCCGCGACAGCGATCGCCGATCGCATGCTCGGCTTTCTGTTCGCCAGGCCGGTCAGAAGCGAAGGGGACAGCTGACGCGCGCGCGTGCTGGGGGATTGGCATGGAAGCACAACAGATCAAGCTTGAAGGTGTGACGGCAAGCGTCTCGGCCGCCTGTCCCGTGACGTTCAGCGGTACGGTCGGGCTCTTTACGCCGGCCCAAGGCACGGCATCGGCTTTGGGTGTTCTCTTCGTCAGCCCTTGGGGGCTGGAAGAGATGTGCCTGCGCAAGTTCTGGCGCGTCGTGGCCGAAGGACTGGCGTTGCAAGGTATTGCCAGCCTTCGCTTCGACTATCCCGGTACGGGCGATGCGCTCGATGGTTCTGATCACTCGGCAGGACTTGGGCTCTGGGAGGCGAGCGTGGTCGCTGCCGCTGATATGCTCAGGGAAATGTCGGGTTGCCGCCATCTGATCGTGATTTCCCAGGGGCTCGGTGCGGCACTCGCGGCAAAGATTTCCGGAAGCCTCGGCGACGTGGCCGGCATGGCACTGCTCGCACCGGTGACGTCCGGCCGGGCGTTCCTGCGCGAGATGCAGATCTGGTCGCGGATGGTCGATGAAGGGCTCGGCGTTCCCGAGGCGTTTCGGCAACGCGAGGGGGTATCGATCGCGGGACTCTCTATGCCGGATGCGATTGCTGCGGATGTTCGCAAGCTCGCGGTGGGCCAGCTCTCGTCGATGCAGTTTTCCCGCGCATTCGTGTGCAAGCGTGCGGACCGTCCGGCCGATGCGGAGCTTGCCGGTCATCTCGAAACGCTCGGCATCGATGTGCAGGTGGCGGATTATGCCGGCTATGACGATTTCATTTCCAATCCCGCCACTTCTATACTGCCGGAGGGCGTTCGCCTGCGCCTGCTGGAATGGGTAACGGGCGTTGCCGCCGCATTCCCGACCTTGCCGTCGACTCCGTCGCCCCGGTCGGCCGAGGCGCCCGCCCTTCTCGGTGACGGGTTTCGCGAGACGCCTGCGCGGTTCGGAGAGCATGGCCGTCTTTATGGCGTCCTCTGTGAGCCGCAAGGACCACGCACGGGGGCGACGGTGGTCATTCTCGGTACGGCCTATGATCGTCATGCCGGATGGGGGCGCTCCGGGGTCGACATGGCGCGCGAGCTTGCGCGTGCCGGAATTGCCAGTTTGCGCTTCGACGGTGCCAATATCGGCGACAGCCCGGCCGTTGCTGGGCAGCCGATGCAGGTGCTATATCAGGATTGCCAGGTTGCCGACGTGCAGGCCGCGCTCGATTTCCTCGCCAAGCGCGACCTTGGTCCGATGGTGGTGGCGGGGCGCTGTAGCGGCGCCTACCTGGCGTTCCGCAGCGCCGTTGCAGATCAACGACTTTCCGCAGCGGTGGTCGTCAATCCCTTCGTCTTCTACTGGAACCCGGCCGTCGATATCGATGGCGCGTTGCGCTACGTGCCGCGGTCGCTCGACGACTACCGTGAACGCCTGTTCCAGTTCGAGACCTTCCGGCGACTTTTCTCCGGGCGGGTCGATGCAAGGCGGGCGCTCGGCAATATCGGCCGGGCCATCGTTCGACGGCTGTCGCAGTTTGCCCGGCCGCTGATCCGGATGCTGCAAGGCCAGCGCGGCGTGCAGGCGGAGGTGCGCAGGTCGTTCCACACGCTCGCCGAACGGAAGACGGAACTGGTCGTGCTCTACAGCGAGAACGATGTCGGCTTCGAGCATTTCGTCGACCATTTCGGCCGCACCGGGCGCGGCCTTCGCCGGTATCCCAATGCGCATATGTCCGTGGTTCCGGGGGCCGATCACAACTTCACGCCCGCGCCCGCCCGGCGTGTCTATACGGACACCGTCATCGATCTCGCCCGACGCTTTCCGCCCGGCACCTGATCCTGGGCGCTTCCCTCAGAACGAAATACGACGCTTCGAGCCGAGTTGCGTGACCGTACCTGTCGGTTTCCGGTCGTGCGCTCCTGCACCACCCGGACGCAGTTCGATGCGTCGCGGGTGACCGGGCAGGAGATGAAACCAGTCATCTTCCGGGCGATAACCTTCCACGTCGATATGGACCGACTGGGCGAAACAGGGCGTGGACAGAAGAAGGTTCCAGGCACCGTCTTTCTGTTCGACGGCGGCCTCGATTGCAGCGTCATGCATGGCTTCGGCACGACCGAGAGGGAAGTGGCAGGCCTCGGCAATGATCTGTCCGTGGTCTGGCGCGATCAGGCGGGCGACGGTCACGTCGTGCGAAGGAGGGCCGAAGCGGAAGGCATAGGTGGTGTCGAAGAAGGCGCCGAAGAGATCGGTAGCGGCAAGCCGCAGCGAAGACCTGCCCTCGATGGTGAGGGACCGGCGGCCGCTGACCACGGGCTGGCTGCCGTCCCGCAGGCAGGCAAGCTCGATCTCGCAGGCGAGATCCGATGCGGTTTCGTTCAGGATGTGCAGGTCGAGCCCGTTGGTTCCTTCATCGAGCAGATTGATCTGTACCGGTCGAAAGGCGCGCTTGAGTGCATACCAAACGGGCTTCGGTTCTCCGGTGGAGTCGATCAGTCCCCAGCCCGGGCCGGGTTGCAGGTCCTGAAGCGTCCAGGCGAGGGCTCCGCCGCATTTGGAAGCTTCGCGTCGCCATTCGGCATAGGTCTCCGCCATCACCTCGCCGGTCACCGCTCGTGAGAGATCCAGGTAGCGCGTCGGGTCTTCGCGCCGCAGCCGGGCCGGGTCGAGCTTGTAGAGGTCGGCCAGATAGTGGTCTCGCACATCCTCGAAGTCCCAGGAGGCGCCGCGGTCGCGCGGCACGCGCTCTTTCCAGCGAGGATCATGGACCGGTGCCACGGGCAGATGCGTATCCAGCGTCGACTGCTGCGGGACATGGGCGAAGGCGAGGCATTCGGCGGCGAAGCGGACATCGGCGCGGCGCGCATCGTCGAGCGGCCGGCAATAGGCGCCGACGCCGTAATAGTGGGTGACGCCTTCGTTCGGCGAAAACGGCATGGCCCCGCCTGAGGGAGAATTCGCGACATAGGCGACATCGGGGCGCAAGGAACGTGCGAGGGCCGGCAGTGTCTCTTCGTAGAACGCGGTCCTCCAGATCCGCTCGGGCAGGCCGAGCATGGCTGCCTGCTGATAGACTTCGCTGCCGCCGCAGAGGACCGTCAACGACGGCGAACCTTGCAGGGAGGCGAGAAGCTGCCCGATCTCCCGTTCGACATGGACGGCGAAAGCGTCGTCACCGGTGGGATAGTCGAAATTGGCGAACATGAAGTCCTGCCAGGCCATGAGCCCCAACTGGTCGCAGAGGCGGAAGAAGTCCGCGCTTTCGTAGGTCATCGTGCCACCGACCCGGATCATGTTCATGCCGGCCTCTGCCGCAAGCGTCAGCCAGGGGGCATAGTCTTCGGCAGAGCCGGGCAGCTGGAGGATATCGGCATTGGTCCAGACCGCCCCCCGGCAAAAAATCGGCTGGCCGTTGATCACGATCCTGAAGCCGCGGCCGTCAGAGCCCCGGTCAATCTCGACGCGGCGGAAACCGACGAGGCCCAGGGAATGCGCCCGTCCGTCTATCGTCAGTCGCACGTCATGGAGTTTCGGTTTGCCATGGGTGCGGGGCCACCAGGGTTCGACGGCCGGGATCGAGAGTTCGGCATGCCAGCGGCCGTCCTCGCCCTTGCGCATCAGCGCGTCCTTGCCGGCGCAGGAAATGTTGAGCTCAGAGGCTTCGCCGTCGAGGTCAAAGGAGACCAGAAGGCGCCCGCTGTGGTCGGGCTCAAGGTTGGCCTGCAGGATCAGATCGATGACGGCGTGAGTGTTCCGGCGAATGAGGCTGACGGGCCGGTAGGGGCCGACGGGATGGATTTCCGGGCACCAGCCAGGCATGTGGCCGAGCGGTGTCGTGCGGATCAGTCTCAGCCCCTGATGGTCCATCATCTGGGGGCGCCAGCGTGCACGCGGGCCGCGTTTGTCGAGATGGGGAAGCAGGGCGCGGAAGCAGATGGCGATTTCGTCTTTGCCGGTGAGAGTCAGCGCAAGGTCGTGTGCCTCGAACATGCTTTCGCTTTGGAGGCGCAGTTCGCCGTTGATGTAGACCTCGGCAATGGTCGCAAGGCCGGCAAGGCGCAGGATTGCCGGGCCTTCCTTCTCGCCGTCGAGCGAGCGGAAGTACCAGGCGTCCTTGTCATGCAGCGGATGCGGTTTTTGCGGGTCAAACAGCCCGGCAGCCGCCAAGGCGGACGCGGCGGTGCCGGGAACAGGTGCGGGAATGCGGGCTGCGGGCCGATGGATCTCGTCCGGTCCCTGATAGCGTCCGGCCCCGGTGACGAGCACTGTCCAGCCGCTCTCCAGCGGGCGTTCGTCCGCGGCGAGATAAGTGGTCATGCCTGTCATCGTGCCTCCTCAGGCGAGCGATTCGCCAAGTGCTCCGATGAGCTTGTCCCAAGCCTCGGCGGCGGGGTCGAGGGCCGATCGCAAGGGATCGAACTTTTTCCGCGTGACGGCCCGGGCGAGTTGGAACTGTACCGTCTTTGCCGTCTCCGAAATCTTCAGAGCCTGAATGCTGGCCTCCTCGAACTGCTGCGGTGCGAGCCAGGTGAGATGGCTTGCCAGCAATTCGAAATTGGCGCCGAACTGCCGAAGCGTGTTGAAGGCATATTTGTGGAAGAAGCCGAAGGGGCGTTCCGCGATCGCCTCGACCTGATCCGGAAAGACGCTTGCAAAGGCGGCGATGGGATTGGCATCCGGCCTGCGGGCGAAGTGACGACCGAGCAACCGCTTAGCAGCGGTGCGCTGATGCGCCGCCGTGTGCGGGGTGCCCGGGAACTTGGCGAATTCGGTATAGGGCAGGAAGGGCAGGGCGCCTTCGGGCAGATGGTGCTGGAACAGACCGTCGAAATCCTCGCCGTCGACCCGGAAGAAGCCGCCATTGTGGAAATAGTCCATGGTGCGGCCGGCCAGATCAAGACGATTGACGGCAACCGTCGTCTTGCCGTGCTCCTGGCGGTAGCCGACGCCCCGGGTGTCCGGCATGAAGAAGCTGTCCATTTCCACGAGGCACAGCCTGCCGCGGTTCACCTGCTCGGCGACATGGGACTCGACCGTGTCGTAGATCGCAAGTTCGGTCACCTTGATGCCGTAGAGGTCTTCGAGATCCTCCAGAGGAACCTTGAAGAAGGTGAACTGGTCGCCCTCGAAATCCTGGGTCAGGGTGAAGCCGAGCATGGCCTCCGGCGCGACGCCGAGGCTTGCGAGAACCTCGATCCAGAGGTCGACATAACAGTTCGTCTCCGGCCACATCCGCTCGCTCGCATGCAGGGCATGCGGGACATAGGTGGCCGGATCGAGTCCGGGAAAGACGGCTTTCGTCACCAGATCAGCCCCAGAGTGCCTTGCGAACGGGGGCGGGCCACTGGTCGACGTCGAGACCGTGATGGTGGAACAGCGCGAGCGCGATGCGCTCGAGGCCGAAGCCGACGCAAGCCGTGTGGGCGACCGAGCCGTCGGCCAGGTTGAGGCCCCACTTCGTGCCGAAGGCATCCTGATGATAGTTGAAGCTCATGCAGGCGGTCGGCTTGGCGACGGAGGTGATCGGGATCAGCAGCTCGAACTTCAGGTTCTGGTCGCGCTGGTTGTTGGCGAGCATCTTGCCGGCACGGCCGAAGAACGGATCGTTGGCGACGTCGATCTCCACCGGCAGGCCGACCTCGGCCATGATCTTCTGGCCGCGATCCATCCAGGTCTGGCGGAAATCGGTGACCTGCTCCTGGCTGCCCATGCAGACATATTCGCGCATGCGGAACAGCTGCTGACGGGCCGGATCGTTCGACGGCTCGTGACGGAAGCAATAGGACTGCAGGTCGTAGAGGCCGCCCTTTTCCGGCAGGTTGCCGCGTTTGGCGATCGTCGGATAGAGCGGGTAGCAGGCCGCCGGCGTCAGGACGATGTCGGTCGCCTTTTGCTCGGCCGTCCAGTCCTCGTCGGCATCCATGCATTTCAGCAGGCCGATATGGTCAAGTTCGTTGCCGCAGAAGCTGTGCACCGTGCCAGCGAGCTGCGGAAAGCTCTTCATGTAGCCGCTCTTTTCGAAATAGGCGCGGTTCATGCCCGGCGGAAAGCGGATGGCTTCTGCGCCGTCGCCCGCACCATAGCGGTCGATGAGCCGCTCGAAGGCGGCGATCACGTCTTCGAAGCGGCCGCCGCGACCATAGAGGCCGTCCACACCGGTTTCGATCAGCAGGCCGCTCTCGAAGAGGCGGTCCAGAAAGCTCGTCTGCATATCCATCGATCTCACCCCAGCAAACCTGTTTCCTGTTTATGGACGAGCAGCATGTTCGACGTGTTCGCGAGAATGCGATCGTTCGAGATCATGAGCTCGGCGGAATGGGCATCGCGGAGATGGCGACCGAGACTGTAGGGGGTCCCGTTCTTGTATCCGAGAATGCCGCAGACGCGCATGGCCTGGTTGATGATCGGAAGGATCATCTCGGAGGATGCGATCTTGACGTTGTTCATTGCGACGGCGAAGCCCATGGACGACAGGCGATCCTGATCCTGGCGGGCTTCCTCGAAGGAGCGCAGTCCGTTGACGATGTTGGAGCGCACGGCTTGGAGCTGGCTCGACATCTCGGCCAGCTGAACGAGTCCGGGCGGCTGGGTGCCGGGTGCCTTGCGTGCGGCGGCGCGGACGAAATTCTGGGCGCGGGCGAAGGCGTCCACGGCGATGCCGTACCACAGCGAGCTCCACAGCAGATGGGCGCTTGCCAACATCGACTGGGCGGCGATTTCGGCGAAGGGCTGGGGCAGGATCTGCTCGGCCGGTGCTTCGCCGCGGAAGATGAAGCCATCCGAGCAGGTGCCGCGCATGCCGAGGGTGTCCCAGGTCTGGGTGTGCTCGAGCGTGTACTGCTCTTTCAGGAAGACGGTCATGACCTGGTCGGACGACGCTGCGTCCTTGTGGCTGCGGGAGGTGATCAGGATGGCGTCGCAGTCGGCGCCGTAGGAGATGACGGTCGCATCCTTCTCAAGGTAGCAGCGGCCGTCCTTAACCTCGATCGCGCAGATGCTGTTGCGCATGTTGCCGCCGATGCCGGCTTCTGTCGTCGCGGAGCCAAGCAACAGCTGCTCGGCTACCACGCGACGCATGAAGTTGCGGTGCCAGTCCGCCTCGGTACCATGGCAGACGAGGCTCGATGCCTTGATCTGATGCATGGCAAAGATCATGGCGCTCGAAGCGCAAGACTGTCCGAGGATGGTGCAGACTTCGGCGATCTCCGAAGTGGAGAGGCCTTCGCCGCCGAACTCGACGGGGATCATGATGCCCATCAGCTTCTCGGCCTTCATCGCATCGATCGCTTCACGGGGGAAGCGACCGACCTTATCAACTTCATCCGCATAGGCGGCCGCAACCGTTGCGACGCGCATAGCGCGAGCCTTGAGGCTCTTTTCGACGGATTTGCTCGAGAGGTCCATCAGGCGACCTTCCTGTCCTCGAGAATGGACGTGACCGTGCCTTCGATGGCGGCAATGCTGGCAAAGGACTTGCGGTTCAGCAGGTGGTCCGGAAACTCGATGTCGAAGGCTTCTTCAAGGCCGAGCATCAGCTGTACGGAAGCAAATGAGGAGAGCCCCGCCGCATAAAGATCGGCGTCATTGGCGAGGGTGTCGACGGAAACCGGCAGGCCGCCGAGTTTCGTCAACAAGGTACGGATCGTTTCGTTCATGTACTTCCCCTTCCCGGATACTATTCTTCCAAAATGTTGGATGATTTCTTAGGCTCGAAAGCATAAGATTCCGCTAAATGCCGTAGTTAAGGAAAACTGAGCGGTTTGACTGAGCGCAGACACGCGGCGAAAGAGAGTGCTCCGGAGGCCTCCGAAGTGCGTTCAGGACCGGAATTTCATCGCAGATTCAGGGATAGGAACGCTCCGCGCCGAGGCGATCGAGGACCGCGTATCGGCCGGGTTCGATCTCCTTCAGGCTGTCGTCGCCGACGGCCACCTTGCCATGTCCGCCCGGCAGGTCGAGGATGTAGGTCGGGATGCAGAGCCCTGAAACCTTGCTGCGCAGCGCGCGCAAGATCGCCTGTCCCTCGGCGATCGTCAGGCGGAAGTGGCTCGTTCCGGGCGCAAGGTCCGGATGGTGCAAATAGTACGGTTTGACCCGGGTCTCGACGAAGGCCCGCATGAGATCGGCGAGCACGTCCGGTTCGTCGTTGATCCCCTTCAGCAGGACGCTCTGGCTGACCATCACGACGCCTGCGTCGATCAGACGCGTGCATGCCTGACGGGCTGCAGGGGTCATCTCGCGCGGATGATTGGCATGGAGGGCCACATAGACCGTCTTGCCGCCGATCTTCAGTGCCTCGATCATCTCCGCGCTGATGCGATCGGGGTCCACGACCGGGACCCGGCTGTGGACACGCAGGATCTTCACGTGCGGCATCGTTGCCAGCCTCTTCGTGATCTCTCTCAGGCGGCGCGGCGAGAGCACGAGCGGATCTCCGCCGGTCAGGATGACCTCCCAGATTTCCGGATGCGCACCGATGTAGTCGAGCGCCTTTTCCAGCGCTGCGGGCGCCAGGTTTCCGTCGCCCTGCGGGCCGACCATCTCGCGCCGGAAACAGAAGCGGCAGTAGACGGGGCAGACATGCACCGCCTTCAGGAGGACTCTATCCGGGTAGCGGTGGACGATGCCTTCGACCGGGCTGTGGGCGTGATCCCCGATTGGGTCGGCGCGTTCCTCCGGCGTCTCTTTCAGTTCTTCGGGGCGCGGGATGTATTGCAGTGCGATCGGATCTGTCGGGTCGAACTTGTCGATCAAGGCAGCGACGGTCGGCGTCAGAGCGACGGCATAGCGCGCGGCAACAGGTTCGATCGCGCCACGCTCTTCCTCGGCGACGAGCCCTGCGCCGACGAGGTCGTCGATGCTATGCAGGCTTGACGATCTCACCGGCCCGTCTCCGCGACCGGTGCCCACATCACCTGGTCGATGCTTAATGCGCCGGTTGCCAGCATCACAAGGCGGTCGAAACCGAGGGCAATGCCGGAGGCATCCGGCATGATAGCCAGCGCTTCGAGAAAGTCCTCGTCGAGCGGATAGGTTTCTCCATAGACGCGTTGCTTCTCCGCCATCTCCGCCTCGAAGCGCCGGCGTTGCTCGTCCGCATCGGTCAGTTCGCCGAAGGCGTTGGCGAGCTCGACGCCGCAGGCATAGAGTTCGAAGCGTTCCGCGACCCTTGGATCCCTTGCGCTGGGGCGGGCAAGGGCGGCCTCGCAGACCGGGTATTCGTCGAGGATGGTCGTGCGGCCGAAACCCAGATGCGGCTCGACCTTTTCGACGATCACGCGGCTGAACATATCCGCCCAGGTGTCATCTCCGGCCACGCGGATGCCTGCGTTGCGAAGTTCGGAGGCGAGGTGGTTGTGGTCGGTCGATCCATCGGCGGAGACGGACGCCAGCAGGTCGATCCCGGCATGGCGATCGAAGGCTTCGGCGACCGACAGGCGCTCCGGCTCGAGGAAGGGATCGCAGCGCTGACCGCGATAGGTAAAACCGCGCGTCTTCATCGTCTCGGCCGAGAGGGCAAGAAGGGCCGCGCAGTCCCTCATCAGGGCTTCGTAGCTTTCGCCGGTGCGATACCATTCGAGCATCGTGAATTCGGGGTGGTGCAGAGGCCCGCGTTCTCGATTGCGGTACACATGGGCGAAACAGGAGATGCGCGGCTCGCCCGCGGCCAGCAGTTTCTTGCAGGCGAACTCCGGCGAGGTGTGAAGATAGAGCGGTGAGGCAATGCCGTCATTGCCGATCGCCTCGGTGGCGAAAGCATGCAGGTGTGCCTCGTTGCCGGGGGAAACCTGCAACGTCGCCGTATCGACTTCGATAAAGTCGCGTTCGGCGAAGTATCGGCGAAAGGCTGCCTGGATCGCGTTGCGGCCAAGCAGGAAGGGGCGTCGGTCGGCATGGGCCGACGGCGTCCACCAGGCGGCTGAGGAGCGATGGCGATCGTTCATTCCGGCTTTCTCGGTCCTTGTTGCAACACGGGCTGGCTATTTCGCCGATTTTGGGTTAGTTGCGCCCAGGAAAGTTTCAAAGAAGACGTCGACTGGGACAGTGTGTCGTCCTTTACGACGGGCCTTTTGCAGTTACAAGGAATTCCAATGGTCAAGGTCATCGCCTCTTCGGTCCGCAAGGGCAACGTTCTCGACGTGGACGGCAAGCTCTACGTCGTGCTCACTGCCCAGAACTTCCACCCCGGCAAGGGCACGCCTGTCACCCAGGTCGACATGCGCCGCATCGTCGACGGTGTGAAGGTGTCCGAACGCTGGCGCACGACCGAGCAGGTCGAACGTGCATTCGTCGAAGACCTGAACTTCCAGTTCCTCTACGAGGATGGCGAAGGCTTCCACTTCATGAACCCGGAAAGCTATGATCAGGTCGTCGTCGATGTCGACACGATGGGTGATCAGAAGGCCTATCTCCAGGAAGGCATGACCTGCGTTCTGTCCATCCACGAAGGCGTGCCGCTCGCCATCGAACTGCCGCGTCACGTGACGCTGGAAATCACCGAGACCGAGCCGGTCGTCAAGGGGCAGACGGCTTCGTCGTCCTACAAGCCGGCCATACTGTCGAACGGCATCCGCACCTTGGTGCCGCCGCATATCGACGCCGGTACCCGCGTTGTCATCGCGACCGAAGACAACTCCTACGTCGAGCGCGCCAAGAACTGATTTCCGATTCTCATTCGATCTGACGAAAAGGCCCGGCCGCCACAGGCGCCGGGCCTTTTTCTTGTGGTCCAAACACGCAAAAAAATCCCCGGCGCGAGGGCCGGGGATCCTTTGTTCAATGGGCCTGCGGCTTATTCGATGCCGCCGAGGCACATGTATTTCAGTTCCGTGTAGTCATCGATGCCGTATTTCGAGCCTTCGCGGCCAAGGCCGGACTGCTTGATGCCGCCGAACGGAGCGACTTCGGTCGAGATCAGGCCGGTGTTGATGCCGACCATGCCGTATTCCAGCGCCTCGGCGACGCGGAAGATCTTGGCCACGTCCTTCGAGTAGAAATAGGAGGCGAGACCGAACTCGGTGTTGTTGGCGAGTTCGATGACTTCCTCTTCCGTTTCGAACTTGAAGAGCGGCGCAACCGGGCCGAAGGTTTCTTCAACGGCAACCTTCATGTCGGAAGTGACGCCGGTCAGGATCGTCGGCTGGAAGAACAGGCCGCCCTGGTCGGCCGGCTTGCCGCCGACGGCGACCTTGGCGCCCTTGGAGACGGCGTCGGACACATGTTCCTCGACCTTCTTCAGGGCGTTGGTATCGATCAGCGGACCGGTGGTCACGCCTTCCGCGAAGCCGTCACCCACCTTCATCTTGCCGACGCGCTCGGCGAGCTTGGCGGCAAAGGCGTCATAGACGCCCGACTGAACGTAAAGACGGTTGGCGCAAACGCAGGTCTGGCCGGCATTGCGGTACTTCGAGATCATCGCGCCTTCGACCGCGGCGTCGAGATCCGCATCGTCGAAGACGATGAACGGAGCGTTGCCGCCCAGTTCCAGGCCGAGCTTCATGATCTGGTCGGCACCCTGGCGCATCAGGATGCGGCCCACATTGGTCGAGCCGGTGAAGGTCAGCTTGCGGACCTTGTCGTTTTCGCAGAACTCCTTGCCCACCATGGCGGCGTCGGTCGAGGTGACGACCGAGAAAACGCCGAGCGGCAGGCCCGCGCGTTCGGCAAGGATGGCAAGCGCCAGCGCCGAGAGCGGGGTCTGGGCGGCCGGCTTCGAAACCATGCTGCAACCGACGGCGACGGCGGGAGCCATCTTGCGGGCCAGCATGGCGTTCGGGAAGTTCCACGGCGTGATTGCACCGACCACGCCGACGGGCTGGCGGATGACGATCAGCCGCTTGTCTGCCTGATGGCCCGGAATGGTATCGCCATAGACGCGCTTGGCTTCTTCGCCGAACCATTCCACGTAGGATGCGCCATAGAGGATTTCGCCGCGGGCTTCAGGCCAGGGCTTGCCCATTTCCATGGTCAGGATGGTTGCCAGGTCGTCTGCATTGGCAACCATCAGGTCGTAAAGCTTGCGAAGGATGCCGGCGCGTTCCTTGCCGGTCTTCTTCGCCCATGCCTTCTGCGCCTTGTCTGCTGCTTCGATCGCGCGGGCTACCTCTGCCTTGCCGAGATCCGGCAGAACGGCGATCACGTCGCCGTTTGCAGGGTTGGTGACTTCGAAGGTCTTACCGCTGTCGGACTTCGCCAGCCACTCGGTGCCGACAAGAGCCTTGTCGGTCGCGAGCGATGCGTCCTTGAGCTTGGATGTGAGAACGGTCGAAATGGTCACTTCTTGGCCTCGCTTGCGCATTCGCGGATGGATGCTTCGATGATGTCGAGTGCTTCGTTGAAAACCTCGTCCTGGATGGTGATCGGCGACAGGAAGCGGACAACGTTGCCGTAAACGCCGCAGGTCAGCAGGATCAGGCCCTTTTCGAGTGCCTTCAGGCGGATGGCATTGGTGAGGTCCGGGTTCGGCTTGGTGGAGCCGGCCTGGCCGAATTCGACCGCGACCATGAAGCCCGGGCCACGGATGTCGGAGATTTCCGGCACGTCGGCGCGGAGAGCTTCAAGGCGCTGCTTCAGGCGGCCACCGAGCTGGTTGGCGCGGTCGCACAGCTTTTCTTCCTCGATGACGTCGAGAACGGCATGGGCTGCAGCAATCGCCAGCGGGTTGCCGGCATAGGTGCCGCCAAGGCCGCCCGGGCCGGGGGCGTCCATCAGTTCGGCGCGGCCGGTGACGGCGGACAGCGGGAAGCCGCCGGCCAGGCTCTTCGCCATGGTCATCAGGTCGGGCTGGACGTCATAGTTTTCCATGCCGAAAACCTTGCCGGTACGGGCAAAGCCGGTCTGGACTTCGTCGGCGATCAGCAGGATGCCATGCTCGTCGCAAAGCTGGCGCACGGCCTTCATCAGAGCGCGCGGCACTTCGTAGAAGCCGCCTTCGCCCTGCACCGGCTCGAGAATGATCGCGGCGACGCGCTTCGGGTCGACGTCAGCCTTGAACAGCTTGTCGAGAACGTCGAGCGATTCCTCGACGCTGATGCCGTGCAGTTCGATCGGGAAGGGGACGTGGAAGACGTCGCCCATCATCTGGCCGAAACCGACCTTGTAGGGAACGACCTTGCCGGTGAGCGCCATGCCCATGAAGGTGCGGCCGTGGAAGGCGCCGGTGAAGGCGATGACGGCCGAGCGGCCGGTGGCGCAACGCGCGATCTTGACCGCGTTCTCGACGGCTTCAGCGCCGGTGGTCGCGAAAATCGTCTTCTTCGGGCCAGCGATCGGAACCATCTTGTTCAGCCGCTCGGCGAGCGCGACATAGTTCTCGTAGGGCATGACCTGATGGCAGGTGTGGGTGAAGCAGTCGAGCTGCTTCTTGACGGCGTCGATGACCTTCGGGTGGCGATGGCCGGTGTTGAGAACCGCGATGCCGCCGGCGAAGTCGATGTAGCGGCGGCCCTCGACGTCCCATACCTCGGCGTTCTCCGCCTTGGCGGCGTATACCTGAGTGGTCATGCCGACGCCACGCGAGATGGCATCGTTCTTGCGAACTGCGATTTCGGAGTTCTTCATTCTCAAATTCCTCTGGTAAGCGGTTGACCCTCAGCGTCGGCCATTCTTGTTCGATCGCAAGGCTGCAATATTTCCTACATTTTTTCTGTAGACTTGCAATATGGTTTGTCGCAATTATCACACATGGCGATGACATCGCGCTGACAGGGTTCGGTCCTCATGGATGATATCCGTTTCAAGATTGCCGAAGCCGCCAGAATGGCGGGGGTTTCTCCCTCGACCTTGAGGTTATGGGAAACGCAGGACTTGATCCAGCCGATCCGCACCCCGTCGGGGCAGCGGCTCTATGATCGCGCTCTGGTCGAGCGTTTGAAGACGATCGCCTGGCTGCGCAGCGAAAAGGGCCTGAACCCCGTCGCGATCCGCGAGAATTTGCGCGATGAAGGGACGGCTGAAACGCCGTCGGGTGCCCAGGCCGTCCCGGAGGATAACGCCGATGCTGCCGAGATCCCTGTCGGACTGAAGGTCCGACGGCTCAGGCGAGACGCGGGGAAGACCCTCGAAGCGGTCGCGCAGGCGACAGGGGTGTCGTTTTCCCAGCTTTCCACGTTCGAACGAACCTCGCAGGGGCTTTCCTTCACGGCTCTGCACGGCGTCGCCGCCTTCCTCGGTACGACGATCGCGTCCCTGAGTGGTCAGGAGCGGGGGAAGGGCAAGGAGTCACTGATCCGGGATGGGAAGTGGCCCACATGGCCGACCACGTCATCCGGTGTTGCGATCCAGGTGCTCGCCGAAGGGCGCAACCAGATGGAATGCAACCGCTTCCAGCTCGCCCCAGGTGCTTCCAGCGAAGGCGCCTATCAGCATGAGGGCGAGGAGTTCATGTATGTGCTGTCGGGCAGCCTGGAGATCATCCTCGACGGTGACCAGTTCTTCGAGCTGAATGCCGGTGACAGTTTCTACTTCGAAAGTCGGCGGCCCCATTCCTGGCATAACCGGTCCGATGGCGAGACGGTGCTCATCTGGATCAACACGCCGGCCACCTTCTGACGGCTCCATCCCGGCCAACAACCGGTGTTCCCCATCCTCTTGTCTACAGCCATGAAAAAACCCGGCAACCTTTCGGTGCCGGGTCTGATCTCTCGAGCGATGCTCGACGTATGCCTCACATGGCCTTGGCGACCTTGGTGCCGCTGGTGCCCTTGGTGTCGAAGGCGTAACCGCCACCGATCGCCACGTTGAGCGCGACGTAGTCGGCCGCCATCTGCTGCACGGCAGCCGCGAGGCTTGCCTGGGCGGAGGAAACCGAGCGCTGCGCATCGAGCACGTCGAGCAGCGAAGACGCACCATCCTTGTAGCTTGCCGTCGAGAGAGACAGCGCCTCTTCGTAGGAGCGAACGGTTGCCCGAAGGGCATTCACCGTCTGGCTGTCACGATTGACGGCGGCCAATGCGTTCTCGACTTCCTCGACTGCATTCAGAACGGCGGCCTTCCAGGCGATGTACTGGACGCGAGCCGTGGAGTTGGCGATGTCGACATTGGCCTTCAGGCGCCCGCCGTCGAAGATCGGCAGGGTAAGGCTCGGGCCGAAGGACCAGGAGGTCAAGCTGCCCGTCAGGCCCTTCGTCGCGACAAAGGACGGAGAGATCGTGCCGCCGAGGGTGATCGACGGGTAGAGTTGCGCTTCGGCGACGCCGATTTCGGCCGTCGCGGCGGCCAGATCGCGTTCGGCCTTGCGGATGTCGGGGCGGTTGCGGATCAGGTCGGCCGGAACGCCTGCATTGACACTGCGGCGGGCGATCGGCTGCGGAGAGCCCTTCTGCAGGTCGCTGATCAGAGCCGAAGCCGGCAGGCCGAGCAGGGTGGCGATGTGATGCGCCGACTTGCGGAAGTTGGTTTCCAGGCCCGGCAGGTCCGCCAGCGTCTGGTTGACGAGGCCTTCCGACTGCACGACGTCAAGACGCGATGCCGCACCGGCTTCGAGCTGAAGCTTGGTCAGTTCAAGCGTTTCGCGCCGCGAAGCGAGGTTCTTCTTCGCGATGGCAATGCGCTCCTGATAGTAGCGCGCATTGATGTAGGACGTGACGAGATCCGACAGATATGAAAGCTTGGCGACGTCGGCGCTGGCATAGGCTGCGTCGAGCGAGGCGGCAGCGCCCTCCTTGGCACGGCGATACTGACCGAAGAGGTCGAGCAGCCACGAGACGCCGAGGCCGCCGCTGCTGGTCGAGGTCGTGTCCGTGGTGCGGGTCTCATAGTCGCGCGTGCCGGTCGTGCGGCTGACCGATTCCTCGGCCGAGAGGGTCAGAGACGGAAGGGCGCCCGCGCCTGCGACGACGACGTTCGCTTCCGCAGAGGTGATGCGCTCGAGCGCCTGAAGGACGTCGAGGTTCTCGGACAGGCCCTTTTCGACCAGGCCATCGAGGCGACGATCATTGAACGCCGTCCACCATGGTGCCAGCGACACGTCGCCCGCGCTCTTCTTGCCGCCTTCGGCGAACTTGTCCGGAAGCGGGGTCTGCGGCGGCGTGTGATCCGGACCGGTGACGCAACCCGAGAGCAGCAGCAGTGCTAGAGGGGCGGCTACGCGAATGGATACCATCATATTATCCTAATTATCTTGCTCGGTTTGCGTCGCGCGGCAGGCGTGTCGTCATGTCGTCCTGCCGCTTCGCCTGTCGTTCCATGAGGAATCAACTATGGTAAATATCTGATTAACGTAAAGAGTGACAGGTCATCATGACAGTGCTTCTTTCGGTTTTGCACGGGTTGTGAGCTTCCTGATGATCACGAAGAAGGACGGCACGAAGAAGATCCCGAGAAGGGTGGCCGCCAGCATGCCGCCGAGGACGCCGATGCCGATCGAGTTCTGGGCCGCAGAGCCCGCCCCCGTTGCAATGGCGAGCGGTACGACGCCGAGGATAAAGGCAAGCGAGGTCATGATGATCGGGCGCAGCCGAAGACGAGCCGCCTCGAGCGTCGCGTCGAGCAGGCTTGCTCCCTGATCCTGCCGGTCGCGGGCGAATTCGACGATCAGGATCGCGTTCTTCGCCGCCAGGCCGATCGTGGTGAGAAGGCCGACCTTGAAGTAGACGTCATTGGCCTGTCCGAAGAGGTGGGCCGCAGCGACCGCCCCGAGCACCCCGACCGGAACCGCCATGATGACGGAGAACGGAACCGACCAGCTTTCATAGAGGGCGGCAAGGCACAGGAAGACGATCAGGACAGACAGGGCGTAGAGCATCGGGGCCTGCGAACCCGAAAGCCGTTCCTGGTAGGAGATGCCCTGCCAGGCGACGGTGTAACCACCGTTCAACTGGGACGTCAGGGTTTCCATCGTGTCCATGGCGGTGCCCGAGCTCACCCCGGCGCCGGCAGCGCCGTCAAGCGAAATGGCGCTGACGCCGTTGAAGCGCGAGAGAGTCGGTGCGCCACTCACCCATTCGACGTTGCTGAACGAGGAGAACGGCACCATCTCGCCATCGCCATTGCGGGCGAACCACTGGCTGATGGCGTCGGCCTGCATGCGGTAGGGCGCATCACCCTGGACATAGACCGGCTTCAGCTCGCTGTTGAGGGTGAAATCGTTGACGTCGCGCCCGGCGAAGATCGTCGAGAGCATCGAGTTCACGGTAGCGATATCGAGACCCATTGCGCCCATCTTCTCCTGGTCGAGGAGAATCTTGAGCTGGCTTTCGGCATCCGGGTTGTTGGAGCGCAGCGAGCTGACGTTGGGGTTCGAGTTGCCCATCTGAAGCAGCTGCTTCGAAGCGGTCGTCAACGCATCGGTGCCGTTCTTGCCGCTGTCGACCAGATACATGGAGAAGCCGCTCGAAGTGCCGAGACCCGGGATTGCCGGCGGCTGGAGCGGGAACACCATGGCGTCACGCAGCGTGAAGAAGTAACCCATGGCACGCTGCACGATTGCGCCAGCCGCAAGCTCTGGCTTGGTGCGTTCGTCGAAGTCCTTCAGCTTGGCGAAGACCATTGCGTAGTTCTGGCCCTGGCCTGTGAAGCTGAAACCCGAGACGGCAAAGACGTCCTGGATCGCTTCCTTCTCGTGCTCGAGATAGTAGTCCTCGATCTTCTTGATGACTTCCTCGGTGCGAGCCGTGGTGGCGCCGTTCGGGAGCTGAACGATGGTCATCAGCACGCCCTGGTCTTCCTGCGGGAGGAAAGAGCTCGGAAGGCGGGCGAAGAACCAGGCCACACCGCCGATGACAATTGCAAACATCAGCATGACGCGGAGCGGACGATTGAGCAGGTAGCCGATGCTCGACACGTAACCCTTGGTGGTCCGATCGAAGTTGCGGTTGAACCAGGCGCCGGGACCGCGCTTTTCCTTTTCGTGATCGATCGGCTTCAGCATGGTGGCGCAGAGAGCCGGTGTGAGCACGACGGCGACGAGAGCCGACAACAGCATCGCCGAGACGATGGTGATGGAGAACTGCCGATAGATGATGCCGGTAGAGCCGCCGAAGAAGGCCATCGGGATGAACACGGCGGTCAGGACGAGCGCGATGCCGATGATGGCGCCGGTGATTTCGCCCATCGACTTTTCCGTCGCCTCCATAGGCGACAGGCCTTCCTCCGACATGATGCGCTCGACGTTCTCAACGACGACGATCGCATCGTCGACGAGGAGGCCGATCGCCAGAACCATGGCAAACATGGTCAACGTGTTGATCGAGTATCCCGTCAAGGCGAGGATGCCGAAGGTGCCAAGCAGGACGACCGGCACGGCGATCATCGGGATGAAGGTCGCGCGCAGGTTCTGCAGGAAGATCAGCAGGACGAAGAAGACCAGGACGATCGCCTCGATAAGGGTGTGAACCACCTTCTCGATCGAGAGCTGAACGAACGGCGTCGTGTCATAGGGATAGGTGATGATCACGTTTTCCGGCAGAGACGGTGCGATCGCGGCAAGCGCCGTCTTCACGCGATCGGCCGTGTCCAGCGCGTTGGCGCCGGTGGCAAGGTTCACCGCAAAGCCGGTCGCCGGGTTGCGGTTGGCGCGGGTGTTGGTGCCATAGCTTTCCTGGCCGATCTCGATGCGGGCCACATCACTCAGGCGGACAGTCGCGCCGTCGGTCTCGACCTTCAGGATGATGGATTCGAAGTCGGAAACGGTCTGCAGCTGGCTCTGGGCCGTAACGGTGACATTCAGTTGCTGGCCTTCGACGACCGGCTGGCCGCCGATCGAACCGACAGACACCTGGGTGTTCTGCGCCTGAATGGCGGCGGTGACGTCGGTCGGCGTCAGTTGGAACTTGTTGAGTTTGAAGGGGTCGAGCCAGACGCGCATGGCGTAGCCGGTGCCGAACACCTCGATGCTGCCGACGCCTTCGAGGCGTTTGATCTGGTCTTCGATCTGGGTCGCGAAGATGTCGCCGAGTTCGACCGGCTGGCGCTTGGCGTCCGTAGAGACCAGTGCGCCGACGAGCAGGATGCTCGAGGTCGAACGGGTAACGGAGATGCCGGCCGACTGAACGATGTCGGGGAGCTGCGACTGGACGAGCTGCAGCTTGTTCTGGACCTGGACCTGGGCGATGTCCGGCTCGATGCTGTTGCCGAAGGTCAGCGTGACCGAGGCCTGCCCGGTGCTGGACGACGAGGTCATGTAGCTCAGGTCATCGAGACCCGTCATGCCGTCCTCGATGATCGAGGTTACCGACTTCTCGACGGTTTCGGCGCTTGCGCCGCTATAGGATGCACTGATGCGAACGGTGGTCGGCGCGATGTCCGGATATTGCGAGATGGAGAGCGTCGAGATCGCGAGCGCGCCGCCCAGCATGATGACGATCGCGATCACCCATGCGAAAATCGGACGGTGAATGAAGAACTTGGCCATGGATTACCCCTTAGCGCCTTTGTACTGCCTGCCGAGCCCGTTCAGGGCTTCGCGGCCGGCGCTGCGTCCTGCGCCTTCGGCGCTTCGACGACGAAACCGCTCGCATCCACGGTCGCCTCGACCGGGGCGACCGTCGCACCATCGCCGATCCACTGGAAACCATCGACGATCAGCTTGTCGCCGTCGGCGATGCCATCCGTGACGAGCCAGGAATTGCCGGAAATGTGGCTGTTGACGAAGGTCCGGGTTTCAACCTTGTTCTCCGCCGTCACGAACTTCGCCGTCAATTCGCCGCGAGCGTTGCGGGTCGCGGCGCGTTGCGGGATCAGGTAGCCGTCCTCGCTGCCGACGGTGACGCTCGCGCGAACATACATGCCGGGAAGGATCAGGTTGTCCGGATTGTCGAAGACTGCGCGGATCGAGTAGGTGCCGGTCGTTTCGCTGACGGCCATTTCAGACATGTCGAGCTTGCCGGCATGCGGGTATTCGATGCCGTCTTCCAGCGTCAGGCGAATGTCGGCCGTTGCGTCATTCTCGTTCTTGTTCATTCGGCCTGCGGCGATCTCCTGGCGGAGACGAAGCAGGTTGGCACTCGATTCCGTGAGGTCTATATAGATCGGGTCAAGGCGGCGCAGCGTCATCAGTGCATCGGACTGATTGGCCGTCACGACGTTGCCGATCGAGAATTTCGACGTGTTCGTCACGCCCTCGAAGGGGGCGGTGATCTCGGTGAGGTCGAGGTTGATCTGGGACACGTTCAGCGCAGCCCGTGCCTGCGCCACGTCGGCGCGCGCCTGAAGCAGCGTCACCTTGGCGTTCTCGAACTCGATCTGGGTGGCGCCGCTGTTCACGAGACGCTCGTAGCGGGCAAGGTTCGCCTCGGCACTCGGCACACTTGCTTCGGCCTTGGCAAGGCTTGCCTTCGCCTGCGCGACTTCGGCCTGATAGGTGTCGTCCTCGATCTTGTAGAGTACGTCGCCGGCCTTCACCTCGCTGCCTTCCTTGAAGGCGATTTCCTTGATGATGCCGCTGACGCGCGGGCGGATTTCCGCGACCTGGAATGCGGATGCTCGACCCGGCAGAAGCGTGGTGAGCGGCTGAACGGCCTTCTTCAGCACCACGACGCTGACGGGTGATGGCGGGCGCTCCGCACCGGCTCCGGCACCTGCCGCACCATTGCCGGCCGTTCCGGCATCGTTGCAGCCGGCCAGGACGGCGGAGAGGAGCAGGAGGGCCGAGGTCAGCTTGATGTGTCTATTCATTGTCTTTTCCGGGTCATCAATGTGGCGGGCGATCCAGCGGTACAATAAACCGGTTCGGCTTCAAAATTAACTCCTGTTAATTCGCAGCGAGCCAGCCGACGGGAGGATCGGAAGAATTGCAAAATGTGAATTCCGGCTAGTGACGTATGGAAGAAATCGTCACTTTGCAAGCGGACTTTGCAGTGCGGCATTGATCAGCGCCACGACATCTTCGCAGCGTGTTGCCAATATGTCAGCCTTCTCGTTCGCGATCATGACGGGATGGAGAACACAGGCGAGTGCCAGGAAGGCCGCATTGGCCGCCCTGTGGCTGTCGGTGACCTTGTAGATACCTTCGGCAATGCCGGCGTCGACGATGGTGGCGAGGTCGGCCAGCAACATATCCCGATAGCGGTGACCGCATTGGAGGTCGTCCTTTGCCGTCAGGACGACCATCTCGAATATGTGGGGGTTCTCAGCCAGATCCCGCAGATGACTCTGCATGAGATGCTTGACGAACTCGAGTAGCTGCAGCGGAGCCGGCTTCTCCGTGTCGTGACCGCCAAGGCGGGCGATCATCTTCTCGATATGACGGGCCGAAATGGCGTCCACCAGGCTCGTCTTCGAATGAAAATGTTTGAAGATATTGGCCGGCGACATGCCGAGTGCGGTTGCGATGTCGGCGATCGCCACGCTGGAATAGCCACGGGTGCGAAAAAGATGCTCGGCCGTGTTGAGGATGTCCTCGCGCGTCTCGCCGGCCGGTCGGCGCGGACGCCGTGTCGGGCGCGCGCCGGGGCAGGCGCGTTCGACTTCCGCTGACCGAAGACCTTTCTGCGAGGCTGGCACCTGGTATCAACTCCCCGGGAAATAGGCGGCGAGGTTCGCCTTGACGCGCTCGCGCGGTGTTGCTTCGCGATCGTCCGGCACAAACTTGCGGCCGGTGATCGTCTCGTAGGCTCTTATATAGACCTTTGAGGTCTCCTCGACCAGTTCAACCGGGATTTCCGGAATCTCGTCCTTGTAAGGGTCGCAGCGTTCCGCCACCCAGGCGCGCACGAAATCCTTGTCGAAGCTCGCCGGGCGTTGGCCCTTCTCGAAGCTTTCCGGATAGCTGTCGGCCAGCCAGTAACGGCTGCTGTCCGGGGTGTGGATCTCGTCCGCCAGCAGGATGTTGCCGTCTGCGTCGGTGCCGAATTCGTACTTGGTGTCGACGAGGATCAGACCGCGTTCGGCCGCGAGTTTCTGGCCGCGGGCGAAGAGGGCCAGCGCATAACGTGAGACGGTGTCCCATTGTTCTTGCGTCAGAAGGCCTTCCGAGACGATCTGGGCGGCACTCAGCGGTTCGTCATGCCCACCGTCGAAGGCCTTGCTGGTCGGGGTGATGATGGGCTCGGGCAAGGCCTGGTTGTCGCGCAGACCATCCGGCAAGGTGATGCCGTACATGCTGCGCTCGCCCTTCTTGTAGAGCGTAAGGATCGAGGTGCCGGTGGTGCCGGCAAGATAGCCGCGCACGACGATCTCGACCGGAAGGATGTCGAGCCGCTTGCCGACGACGACATTGGGGTCCGGATAGTCGATGACGTGGTTCGGGCAGATGTCGGCCGTTTTCTCGAACCAGTAGCGGGCAGTCTGGGTCAGGACCTGCCCCTTGTAGGGAATGCAGGTGAGGATCCGATCGAAGGCACTGAGCCTGTCCGTGGAAATGATGATCCGGCGACCGTCGGGCAGGTCGTAGTTCTCCCGCACCTTGCCGCGGTAGTAGTTCGGCAGTTCGGGAAAGTGAGCTTCGGACAGAATGCGCAACGGCGTTACCCTTTGGTGAGCGGGTCGAAACGGCAGGCGAGCCAACCGGACCGTGGTTTTTAACCGGCCGCATGTCAAGCGCCGCCGGCTTCTGAGAGGCCGGTAGCGCAAGCGGCGGGCTTTTTCAAAGAAAAAAGCGCGGGCCATGGCCCGCGCTTCGTCTTCTCCGCTTCTTGCGGTTTGACTGCGCCCGATCAGGCGAAGGTCAGGCGGTTCACTTCCGTCATGTTGGCGACGATGCCGTTCGAACGCATGTTGCGGATCAAGGTCACCGCTGCGAATGTGATGAAGGCCTCGACGACGAAGACTGGAAAATAGGCGGCAACCCAGGTGGCCCAGTCCGTGACGGCAAAGCTGTCGTTCGAGATCATCAGCCAGAAGCCGACCATTGCTGAGACGCCGGCATAATAGACTGCATCGATGCGCAGGACCTTGCCGAGGCTGAAGCGGTCCTTGAGACCGGCGTCGAACAGTCGGCGCCCGAAGCTGTAGTGAACGGCAATCATCGGCAGCATCAGGGAGAGCGCATTGACGCCGAGATGCGGAATGTCACCCGGCTCGAACAGGAAGGCCTGCAGCACGAGGCCGAACGCGAAGCCGAGCATGGCCGGCGCAAAACCGAACAGCATGTAGATGGTGGTCGCACCGATGAGGTGCAGTTCGGAGGGGCCGACCGGCAGGTGCCAGATCTGCATCATCGCGGAAAAGCCGACGGCCGCGAGCGCTGCCTTCGGAATGTTGAGCGGGTTCCTGACGATAGCCGGAACCTGAGAGGCCACAACGGCGAGGGCGGCCGCATTTGCCAGGGCAAGGCGGATCGGGTCGATAATTCCAACTTCAATATGCATTTGTCATTCCTTTCGTCCGCGCCCACCGCGCGGTCTTTCGTGAGATGCCACGCTCGTGGCTCAGGTGATGGCAGGTCTCCTGGCTTGCGGGTCTTCGCTCTCGGTCCGCCTTATCAGCCGTCTGGCCAATGGCACTCTGGACGTCGCTCGCCGCTCACAGTTGCGGGGGCAGCCACGGTTTCGGCCCCTGATGGGTAGTCCTCACCGTATTCCCTCTTCGTCCACCTCGCCGTCCGGGTCGTTGGAACCATCACGGACACACTAATAGGACTGCCGCCACGCATCTGTCCATAAGCGTCATCTGCCATGTCGCGATTGTTGTTCGGCGTTCCTGACGAATGTCATTTTGCCGCATTGCGGCAGCCGCAACCGGTCGCTAGGGGTGACAAATATCAAGAACTGGGCGCTGCCCGGAAAGGACTGTGCGATGATTGCGAGGATGATCTATCACGTGC
The DNA here is from genome assembly GCF_012927355.1 of Rhizobium terricola. GTDB lineage: Bacteria > Pseudomonadota > Alphaproteobacteria > Rhizobiales > Rhizobiaceae > Allorhizobium > Allorhizobium terricola. The sequence goes on along the minus strand of NZ_JABBGK010000004.1, from coordinate 2,226 downwards.
CGGTGTTCGGCTGGATGCTGAAGGAGGCCGTGAGCGGCCCGACCACCGCCAAGGTGCTCTTCATCGTCAACCTCTTGCTGTTGTGGCTGCTTGCGATATTCGCCTTCGGCTATCCGGCGATCATCATTCCGGCGCTTGTGGCCGTGCCGACCATGTTCGTCATCCTGATCCTGATCACCAACGGATGAAAGACAAACGGGCCGGAATTCCGGCCCGTTTCGCATTCGACTGAAGCCCGCCCCGCAGCGGCGCCGGATCAGGCCAGCGTGTACTGGGTCTTGACCGTGGTGAAGAATTCCGCGGCGTAACGGCCCTGTTCGCGCGGACCGAAGGACGAGCCCTTGCGGCCGCCGAAGGGCACGTGGAAGTCGACGCCCGCCGTCGGGAGATTGACCATCACCATGCCGGCCTCGGCGTTGCGGCGGAAATGGGTCGCATGCTTGAGGCTCGTGGTGGCAATGCCCGACGAGAGACCGAACGGGGTGTCGTTGGCAACCGAGAGCGCTTCCTCGTAGTTCTTGACGCGGATGACGGAAGCGACCGGTCCGAAGATCTCCTCGCGTGAAATGCGCATCTGGTTGCTGGCTTCGGTGAAGAGCGCCGGCTGGAGATAGAAGCCGGGCGTTTCGCGGTTCAGGCGTTCGCCGCCAAAGGCGAGCTTTGCGCCTTCCGAGCGACCGATGTCGATATAGTCGATGTCCTGCATCAACTGGCGTTCGTCGACCACCGGCCCGATATGGGTGCCGGCCTTCAGGGCATTGTCCACCGTCACCGACTTCAGGCGCTCGACCAGGGCGGCGACGAAGCGGTCATGGATGCCTTCGGTCACGATCAGGCGCGACGATGCGGTGCAGCGCTGGCCGGTCGAGAAGAAGCAGGAGTTGAGCGAGGCCTCGACTGCAACGGAAAGGTCGGCGTCGTCGAGAATGACGAAGGGGTTCTTGCCGCCCATTTCCAGCTGATACTTACGGCCATGTTCGATCGAGGAAAGAGCAACGCGCTTACCGGTGCCGACCGAACCGGTGAAGCTGATGCCGGCGAGATCCGGGCTGTCGAGCATGACCTGACCGATGACCGAGCCTTTGCCCATGACGAGGTTGAAGACGCCCTTCGGCAGTCCGGCACGATGCAGGATGTCGGCGATTGCCCAGGCGCAGCCCGGAACCAGTTCGGCCGGCTTCAGGACGACGGTGTTGCCGTAGCAGAGAGCAGGGGCGATCTTCCAGGCTGGGATTGCGATCGGAAAGTTCCACGGCGTGATGAGGCCGATCGGACCGATCGGTTCGCGGGTGATCTCGACACCGATGCCGGGGCGCACGGAGGGGAGGCTCTCGCCGGCAAGCCGCAGGCATTCGCCGGCAAAGAAGTCGAAGATCTGTGCGGCGCGGATGGTTTCGCCGATCGCTTCCGGCAGCGTCTTGCCTTCCTCGCGGGCGAGCAGCGTGCCGAGCTCTTCCTTGCGGGCTAGGATCTCGTCGCCGGTCTTCTTCAGTATGGCATGGCGTTCCAGGATGCCGGACCGCGACCAGGCGGGGAATGCGGCCTTGGCGGCGGCAATGGCAGCCCGCATGTCGTCCGGTGTGCCCTGTGCATAGAGGCCGACCACATCATTGGTGTCGGAGGGGCTGCGGTTTTCCGAGGCGTTGCCACCGACCCATTCGCCGGCGATGAGATTGTTGAATGTCATGGAGTGTCCTTCCGATCCGTGGTGTTTCGGTGATAGCCGCATGGGCCGCACCTTAAGAATTCTGGTCCGGGCGGCAAATTGTCAGGCCAGGCATGAGTTGGCAAGGCTGATATATCTGCCTTGCGCCCCTGATCGTGCCGCTCTCCCTATATATAGGCGAAGTTCGTAGTAGCGACCGGCAGCGACCAGAGAGAGGCCAGTGGCGTTCGTTTCGCGGTCAGCGTGCAGCGCCCGATGGCACTCGGAGCGGGGTACTGCCCTCTATATGATGCTGTCTCTGTCCAAAAGAGGGCTTTTGGGCACTCGGTGGCGGCCGCATCCGAGCGTGTTTCGAAATAGCTTAGTTAATTCAGTGCCTTATAGAAAAAGACAGTTTTTTGACAAAAGGCTGTTGACTGCCGGAAGAAGCGATTCTATAACCCCGCTCACTGACGAGGGCGGCGGCGCTGCTGGCGACGAAGTCCTTCGTTCTAGAGAAACTCTTCTAAATTGGCTGAGATGCTGATTGGGAAGCCGGGCTTTCGGGTTTGGCGCGAGGT
>NZ_JABBGK010000003.1 GCF_012927355.1 Rhizobium terricola | reverse complement strand
AGAAAAATCAAACAAGTCGTTGATAGGAAAAGGAAATTCCGTAAAACGCGACAAGGAGCAGGCCGAGGGACCTGGATATCGCTCGGTCTTCCAGGCTCATCCGGCCCCGAGCCACCGGCATGCCATCTTTCCGTCCCGGGATTTTCACAATTGCATGGTCTAGAGCATGCCTTGAGGATGCACGCGGGGGGTCTCCTGCCTCGCGCACGGGCAATCGCGCGGGCTCCTCAGGCACCCCGGGATTTGACGGGGCGCGTCGAAACATGCAGATGTTGGCCGGCCCGCGTGACACGCGGGCGGGGTTCATGGGGAAAGCACGGATGCCGCGCGGATGATCAACGACCGCAACATGGTGCGATCGCTTGGAAGCGAACCGCCGATCCTTGCCGACGGCCATCGCGCGCCGGACCGGCGCGAGATTTCGCTGCGCTGGCTGTCCGGCACCTTCCTCACCGGCATCACCTCCTGCATCCTGATGGGCGTTGCCCTCTTCGCCGCCCTCGACGGCCGCCAGCAACTGGCGATCCCGGCCGAAGCCTATGCGGTGACCGGCGAAGGGGAAAAGGCCGGCCTGGAGGCGGAGACCGTCAGCCGCGGCGCCCGCCTCTTCGGTCCGAAGATTGCCGCCCGTCCGGTCGACAAGGCAATCCTCGAGGTTTCCACCGTCACCCATGACGGCGAACGCGAGGTGGTCCGCCGCCAGCCCTTCGCCCATGTGAAGATGGCGCTCGCCGCCAACTACAAGACCCAGGAAAACTATCCGCCCTTCGACCCGCTGGCGATCTTCGCCACCGACGAGAAGGTTGCGCCTGCCGCGACCCGTACCGGCACCCTCTACGGCTCCGATGTCGAATCCGAGGTCAGCCTGAAGACCACGCCCTTTCCGACCGGCGGCGCCAGCCGCCCCTTCGCCGGCGAGATGAGCTTCGACGAGGTCGAGGAAAACGTCCGCACCAACGGTTCGGTTCTGACCGACGGTTCGACCCAGGTCGCCGCCCTCTACTACATCGACCCGCAACGCTTTGACACCGAGACCTCGGGCGTCGACCTCGCCGCCGGGCTCACCGCCCGCATCGTCGAACAGAACATGACTGTCTCCGAGCCGGAAATGCTGACGCCGGAAACGCCCGAATATGCCGACGACGTGCTGCCCGTGCGCCGCGCCCAGACCGCCGACGCCGTGCTGATGGCGGCCGGCTACCCGAAGGCCAAGGCCGGTGACATCGCCAAGGCGCTCGAACCCTATGCCGGCGGCCAGCAGCTTGCAGAAGGCGACGTGCTGCGCATCGGCATCATCCAGCGCGGCGAGGAGGTCAAGATCGTCCGCATCAGCCTCTACCGCCGCGCGACCCATGTCGTGACGCTTGCGGTGAGCGATGCCGGCCGCCTGGTTACGGGCTCCGAGCCGCCGGCCCTCGACGCGATCGCCACGGCCTTCGACGAGCGTGCGCCGCAGGTTCCCTCGGCAGCGCGCGACCTGCCCCGCGTCTATGACGGGATCTATCGGGCCGCCCTGTCCTACGGCATGAACAGCGACATGACGGCGCTCGTGATCAAGCTGCTCGCCGCCAATGTCGACTTCCAGGCACAGCTGAAGCCGAGCGACACGCTCGAGGCCTTCTTCTCGGTCGAGGACGAGGAGGGTCACGCGACCGAGGACAGCGAACTGCTCTATGTCCGGGCCCGCTTCGGCGACACGGTGACGACCTTCTATCGTTTCCAGGACCCGGCCGACAATTCGGTCGACTACTTCAACGAGGAAGGCAAGTCGATCCGCCAGTTCCTGCTGCGCAACCCGGTGCCGAACGGCGTGTTCAAGTCCGGTTTCGGCATGCGTCGCCATCCGATCCTCGGCTATTCACGCATGCACACCGGCACCGATTGGGCAGCACCCCGTGGCACGCCCATCATCGCGTCGGGCAATGGCACGGTGGAAAAGGCCGGCTGGGATTCGGGCGGCTACGGCAACCAGACGCTGATCCGTCACGCCAACGGTTATGTCACCTCCTACAATCACCAGAGTGCCATCGCCAAGGGCGTCACGCCGGGCGCCAAGGTCCGTCAGGGTCAGGTGATCGGTTATGTCGGCAATACCGGCCTGTCGACCGGTCCGCACCTGCATTACGAGCTGATCGTCAATGGCACCAAGGTCGACCCGCTGCGCGTCCGCCTGCCCGGCGGCAAGTCGCTCGAGGGCGAAACCCTCGCCAAGTTCGAGACCGAGCGCCAGCGCATCGACGCCCTGCTCGAGGGCGGCGGCAAGCCGCCCGAAGTCGCCAGCAACTGAGATCCCTGAGCCCGGACCGGCGGCCTGTAGTACCGCCAGCCGGTCTTCACGCACGGCGCTCGTCCGCACGACGAAAAGGCGGCCCCTTGCGGGACCGCCTTTCCTGTCTGTTGGGAGTTTCGGCTGAGGTCAGGCCGCTTCGCTGACCGCCTTCACCGTCGTGAACAGCAGCCGGTCGGAACCTGCGGCGATGCGGACGGTCGCGCCGTCGGCGATCGTGCCCGACAGGATCTGCTCGGCCATCGGATCCTGGACGTATTTCTGGATCACCCGCTTCAGCGGACGCGCGCCATAGACCGGGTCGTAGCCCTTGTCGGCCAGCCATTCGCGGGCGTCCGGGGCAAGCTCGATGGCGATCTTGCGCTCGGCCAGCAGCGCCAGCAGCCGCTTGAGCTGGATGTCGACGATCGCCCCCATTTCCGCACGGCGCAGCCGGTGGAACAGGATGATCTCGTCGACGCGGTTGAGGAACTCCGGACGGAACGATGCCTTCACCACGTCCATCACCTGGTCGCGAACCGCCTCGCTGTCCTGGTCGTCGCGAAGACCGGTCAGGTATTCGGCGCCGAGGTTCGAGGTCATGATGATGATCGTGTTCTTGAAGTCCACGGTGCGGCCCTGGCCGTCGGTCAGGCGACCGTCGTCGAGCACCTGGAGCAGCACGTTGAACACGTCCGGATGCGCCTTCTCGATCTCGTCGAACAGCACGACCTGATACGGCTTGCGGCGGACGGATTCGGTAAGTGCTCCGCCTTCCTCATAGCCGACATAGCCGGGAGGTGCGCCGATCAGCCGGGCGACCGAATGCTTCTCCATGTATTCCGACATGTCGATCCGGACCAGCGCCGTTTCGTCGTCGAACAGGAAGCGGGCGAGCGACTTGGTGAGCTCCGTCTTGCCGACGCCGGTCGGGCCGAGGAAGATGAACGAGCCGATCGGTCGGTTCGGATCCTGCAGGCCTGCGCGCGAACGGCGGACCGCACGCGACACCGCCTGCACCGCATCGCCCTGGCCGACGACCGACTTTGCCAGTTCGTCTTCCATGCGAAGCAGCTTTTCGCGTTCACCTTCCAGCATCTTGTCGACCGGAATGCCCGTCCAGCGCGACACGACATGGGCGATCGCATCCGGCGTGACGACTTCCTGCACCATGGCATTGGTCGTGCTGTCCTGGGCTTCGGCTTCGGCCAGCTGCTTTTCCAGCGCCGGGATGACGCCGTAGGTCAGCTCGCCGGCGCGCTGGAACTCGCCCTTGCGCTGGGCGATCGCCAGTTCGTTGCGGGCCTCGTCCAGCTTGCCCTTCAGGTCGGCGGCGAGGCCGAGCTTCTGCTTTTCCGCCTGCCAGCGCGCCGTCAGCGCATCGGCCTGCTCCTCGAGCGAGGTCACTTCGCTTTCGAGCCGGTTCAGCCGATCTGCGGACGCGCTGTCGGTTTCCTTCTTCAGCGCCTCGCGCTCGATCTTCAGCTGCATGATGCGGCGATCGAGCTCGTCGAGTTCCTCGGGCTTCGAGTCGACCTGCATCCTCAGCCGCGAGGCGGCCTCGTCCATCAGGTCGATCGCCTTGTCCGGCAGGAACCGGTCGGTGATGTAGCGGTTCGACAGCGTCGCGGCCGCGACGATCGCCGAGTCGGAGATCCGCACCTTGTGGTGCTGCTCGTATTTTTCCTTGAGGCCACGCAGGATCGAGATGGTGTCCTCGACATTCGGCTCGTCGACCATGACCGGCTGGAACCGGCGGGCCAGCGCCGCATCCTTCTCGACATGCTTGCGGTACTCGTCGAGCGTGGTCGCGCCGACGCAATGCAGCTCGCCGCGCGCAAGGGCAGGCTTCAGCAGGTTGGAGGCGTCCATCGCGCCATCGGCCTTGCCGGCGCCGACCAGCGTGTGCATCTCGTCGATGAACAGGATGATTTCGCCGCTTTCCGACTGCACCTCGCTGAGGACGGCCTTCAGCCGTTCCTCGAACTCGCCCCGATATTTGGCACCCGCGATCAGCGAGCCCATGTCGAGTGCCATCAGGCGCTTGTCCTTGAGGCTCTCCGGCACGTCGCCGTTGACGATGCGCAAGGCCAGGCCTTCGGCGATCGCCGTCTTGCCGACGCCGGGTTCACCGATCAGCACGGGGTTGTTCTTGGTGCGGCGCGACAGGACCTGGATGGTGCGGCGGATTTCGTCGTCACGGCCGATCACCGGGTCGAGCTTGCCCTCACGGGCTTCCGCCGTCAGGTCGCGGGCATATTTCTTCAGCGCGTCGAAACCCTGCTCGGCATTGGCGCTGTCGGCGGTGCGGCCCTTGCGGACCTCGTTGATGACCTGGTTGAGTGCCTGCGCGGTCACGCCGGCCTTCTTGAGGGTCTGGAATGTCGAGGCCGAGGATTCGATGGCAAGCGCGAGCAGCAGGCGCTCGACGGTGACGAAACTGTCGCCGGCCTTCTTGGCGGCTTCTTCCGCGGTGGTGCAGACCTTCGCCAGCGGCTGGGACAGATAGACCTGACCATTGCCGCCCGAAACCTTGGGCAGCTTGGCGAGAGCGGCGTCGTTGGCGATCCGCGCTTCCTTGGCGTCGCCGCCGGCGCGCGCGATCAGCGAGGACGCCATGCCCTGGTCGTCGTCGAGCAGGACTTTCAACACATGCTCGGGAGTGAACTGCTGGTGGCCTTCGGAAAGTGCGTACGTCTGGGCGGACTGCAGGAAGCCGCGGACGCGCTCGGAATATTTTTCGATGTTCATCGTGCCTGTCTCCGGTAGCCGCCCTGCCCGATCGGCACAGCGCGGCGGTTGAGATACGGCCCCCTGACAAGGCGGACCGTGCGGGACGTCGCCGTCCCCTTGACCGTGATATGGGGAGGCATTTTCGGCGTTTAAAGAGCGATTTGGAGCAAAATCTGTGGCCCTTGACGATCGGCAAGCACCACCTCGGAAAGTCCTCCGAAACCCTCCGTCTCGCCCCATGGATGCAAAAAGCCCCTCCTCCCGGTCGGAAGAAGGGGCCTTGGTCTGTCACCTGTCCGGAGCACTTACTCCGAAGCGGCCTCGAGTGCCGGCGCCTCGGCCGAAGCCTGGGCTTCGCCGCCCTCTTCCGCATTGCCGCGACGCGGCTGGCGGCGCGGGCGCGGTGTGTTGCGGCGGCGCGGCTGGCGTTCGCCTGTCTCTTCGGCTGCACTCTCCGCAGCGGCGGCTGCCGCCTCGGCCGGCATGTCCTCGATCACCGGCTGCGGTCCGGTGCCGGCGATTTCGACCTCGCGGCGCGGCTGGCGCGGTTGCTGGTGCGACCGCTGCTGCTGGGGCTGAGCCTGTGCTTGCGGCTGCGGAGCGCCGCCGACGTCTTCCATGCCGTCCATGTCGTCGCCGTCACGATCACCGTAGTCGTTGCGGTCATCCCGGTCGTCGCGGTCCTCGCGCTGGAAGCGTTCCTGCATCTGCGCCTGGGCGGCGGCGATGATGCGGTTGTAGTGCTCGGCGTGCTGCAGGTAGTTTTCGGCCATGACGCGGTCGCCGGCGCTCTGAGCGTCGCGGGCGAGCGTGGCGTACTTCTCGGCGATATGCTGGGCAGTGCCACGGATCTTCACATCGGGGCCGGAGCTGTCATAGGTCCGGGTCAGCGGGTTCTGGCCCTTGCGGTTGAAGTTGCCTCCACCGCCGCCGCCACCACCGCCGCCATTGTTACGCCCCCGACCACGCTTGTTCTGCTGTCCTGGCCTCATAGATGATTCACCTGAATTCTTCCGTTGTGCTGATAGATGGCAACGCTGTTGGTTCTGGTTGGACCGGACCAAGGCTATGCGTGCCGCGGGCAGACTGCGCCATCGCTTTTGTGCCGCTGGTGATAGTCAAGTTTACTGAGTTACGCACCGGGATTTCCGCGCCCCGTGTAGCCCTGTCACGAGCCGAAATCGAAGCAGACCCAGACCCGAACGAATCTCGTTCATTCCCCGCTGCCCGTTGCGTGCCCGCAAACTATTACGCTTCCTTACGAAAACCAAGCCTTTTTCTTCCAAAAGCCAAAATATCCTTAGCGTACGCAGCAAATGCGGATCAGCCCTTCTTGACGAAGAGCAGGACACGGTCGTTGCCGCCATAGTCCTGCCGTGCCTCCGAAAGGGAAAACTCCTTTTCCTCAAAGACTTGACTGACGCTAAGCTTCTGGTCGTAGCCGATTTCGACTGCGACCGCCCCGCCTTCCAGCAGATGCTGCGCCGCATCCGCCGCGATCGCGCGATAGGCCTCGAGGCCGTCTTCACCGCCATCGAGGGCGGCACGCGGATCATGGTCCCTGACCTCTGGATCCAGCGTCTCGACCACTAGGGTCGGTATATAGGGCGGATTTGACACGATGATGTCGAAGCTTCCTTCGACCTTGTCGAACCATGCACTCTCGCAGGTCCCAAACCTCTCGGTCACACCGTTGAGATAGGCATTGCTTGTGGCAATTGTAAGGGCGCCGGGAGAAATATCGACGCCGACCGCCCGCGCCTCGCGGCATTCCTTGATCAGCGCCAGCGCAATTGCCCCGGTTCCGGTGCCGAGATCGAGGATCCGCGCGCTGCCCTTTTGCTGAACGATCCTTCGAACCCACGGCAGCACCGTGTCGACCAGGATTTCCGTGTCCGGCCGCGGTTCCAGCGTGTCGGGCGACAGCGTCAGGTCGAGGCCGTAGAATTCCCGGTGCCCGAGAATGCGGTGGACCGGCTCGCGGGCCTCGCGCCGACGGATCGCCGCCTCGATACGGGCGGCATCGGCACGCGTGACAGGCTCTGCACCGCGCAGCACGAAGTCGGTCTGGTTGAGCCCGAGCAGCCCGCCGATCAGCATCCGGGCCTCGGTCGCCGGATCGTCGAGCCCTTCGACGGTCGCGAAGCGGCGGCGGGCCTCCGCCAGCAGCGAAGCGATCGTCGCCTCCGCTCCGCTCACGTCTGGTCGCCGAGCTGGGCCAGCTGGCCCGCCTGGTAGTCGGAGATCAGCGCATCGACCATCTCGTCGATTTCGCCTTCCATCATCCGGTCGAGCTTGTAGAGCGTCAGGTTGATACGGTGATCCGTGACGCGCCCCTGCGGGAAGTTATAGGTGCGGATGCGCTCGGAGCGGTCGCCCGAGCCGACCTGGCTCTTTCGATCGGCCGACCGTTCGCTGTCGGCCTTCTGCCGCTCGATGTCATAGAGACGCGACCGGAGAACCTGCATGGCCTTGGCGCGGTTCTGGTGCTGCGACTTTTCCGACGAGGTGACGATCAGGCCGGTCGGCAGGTGGGTGATGCGCACCGCCGAGTCCGTCGTGTTGACGTGCTGGCCGCCGGCGCCCGACGACCGCATCGTGTCGATCCGGATATCCTCCGGGCGGATCTCGATGTCGATCTCTTCGGCTTCCGGCAGCACGGCGACGGTTGCCGCCGAGGTGTGGATCCGGCCGCTCGCCTCCGTCTCGGGCACGCGCTGGACGCGGTGCACGCCGGATTCGAACTTGAGCTTGGAAAACACCCCGCGCCCGGTGATCGTCGCGATGATCTCCTTGTAGCCGCCGGCTTCGCCCTCGCTTGCCGACAACACCTCGACCTTCCAGCCCTTGGTGGAGGCGAAGCGCTCGTACATGCGGAAAAGGTCGCCGGCGAAGAGCGCCGCTTCGGAACCGCCGGTGCCGGCGCGAATTTCGAGGATCGCGCTCTTTTCGTCGGCGGCATCCTTCGGCAGGAGCAGGATCTGCATATCCTTCTCCAGCCCCTCGATCCGCTCTTCGACCTCGGGCAGCTCCATCTCGGCGAGCTCGCGCATCTCGCGGTCGGTCGCCCGGTCGGCCAGCAGCGCCTTGAGCCCGGAAAGCTCGGAGAGCGCCGCCTCGTACTCGCGGATCTTCTTCACCACCGGCTGCAGTTCGGAATATTCCGACGCCAGCTTCACATAGACGTCGGCCGCCGGTCCGGCGGACATGCGCGCCTCTATCTCGCCGAAACGGCGTTCGAGTTCGCGCATTTTCTCGACAGGAAGCTTCGCCACCCTTTACTCCAAACTGTATTCGATCAGACGGGAATGTTGTTGTCTTCGGCAAAACCGACCAGGATGTCCCTGAGCGGCACATGCGTGTGGTGGTCGTCGAGCGCGGCATTGATGTGCCGGCCGAGCTGCTCCACGTCGAGCCCGAGAAGCATCGCCTTGATCGGGCCGATCGCCGTCGGCGACATCGAGATCGACCGGAAGCCGATGCCGAGCAGCGCCATGGCCGAAAGCGGCTTGCCCGCCATTTCGCCACACAGTGTCACCGGGGTCTCGTGCCGGTCGGCTGCCCTGACGATGTCGCGCAGGATCCTGAGGAACGGCCGTCCGAGAACGTCGAAACGATCCGCCACGCGCGCATTGCCGCGGTCCACCGCCATCGAGAACTGGAACAGGTCGTTGGAGCCGACGGAAACGAAGTCCACCTCCTCCATCAGCTCGTCGAGCTGCCACATCAGCGCCGGCACTTCGAGCATCGCGCCGAACTGCAGCTTCTTGGGCAGCGGATGGCCGAACTTCGAGAGGTGCTGGACCTCCTTCTGCATCAGCTCGCGCACGGCCCGGATCTCTGCGACCTCGGTCACCATCGGCAGCATCATCTTGAGCTCGGCACCGGCCGCCGCCTTGAGCAGCGCCCGCAGCTGCGTGCGCAACAGGCCCGGACGGTCGAGCGAAAGGCGGATCGCCCGCCAGCCGAGCGCGGGGTTTTCTTCCTCCTGCGCGCGGAAATACGAGACGACCTTGTCGCCGCCGATGTCGAGGGTGCGGAAGGTCACCGGCCGTCCGGCCGCCTGCTTCAGCACGCTGCGATAGAAGCTCTCCTGCTCCTCGGCCTTCGGCATGGTCGACGAGATCATGAACTGCAGCTCGGTGCGGAACAGGCCGATACCCTGGGCGCCGGATTCCGAAAGCTGCGGCAGGTCGACCAGCAGGCCGGCATTCATCTGCAGCGTGATACGCTTGCCGTCCTTGGTGACCGGCTCGACGTCGCGCAGCGCGCGGAACTGCTCCTGCCGACGGGCGCGCAGCTTGACCTTCTCTTCGTAGGCCTTCTGCAGGTCGGCCACCGGCCGCACGTGTACCTTGCCGTCGTCGCCGTCGATGATGACCGGATCGCCGTTTTCGGCAAGCGCCACCGCGCCGGCCGCCTGGCCGACCACGGCGATGCCCATGGCGCGCGCCACGATCACCACATGGCTGGTCACTGCCCCTTCCTCAAGCACGAGGCCGCGCAGGTTGGCGCGCGGATAGTCGAGAAGTTCGGCAGCCCCCATGGCCCGGGCAAAGACGATCGCATCCGCCGGAAAGCCTTCCGCGGCGCTGCGCGGCGAAAAGCCGGTGAGCTGGCGCAGCAGCCGGTTCGCGAGGTCGTCGAAATCGTGCATCCGCTCCCTAAGATAGGGATCGGTGAGGCGGATCATGCGGGCCTTGGTGTCGCTCTGCACCTTCTCGACCGCGGCTTCCGCAGTCAGGCCGTTGTGGATCGCCTCTTCCATGCGGCGGACCCAGCCCTGGTCGTGGGCGAACATGCGATAGGTCTCGAGCACGTCGCGATGCTCGCCTTCCATCGATACCTCGCGGCGCGACAGCATGTCGTCGATCGAGATCCTAAGCGAGCCGAGCGCATCGGCAAGGCGCCGGATTTCCGTCTCGGTGTCCTCGTTGAGGAGGTTGGTCACCACGATGCGCGGCTCGTGCAGCACGACATAGCCGAGGCCGATGCCTTCGTTGTAGCTGTCGCCGTCGATGGTCACCGCCCGCGTCAGGTCGAGTTCGAGCCCCGGACGGGTGATCTTCTTGAGCTCGCCGGTCGCGATCATCTCGGCCAGCACCATGGCGGTGGTTTCGAGCGCTTCGAGCTCGTCCTCCCGGTAGTTGCGCTGCGCCTTGTTCTGCACGACGAGAACGCCAAGGCTCCGGCCGGCACGAAGAATCGGCACGCCGAGGAAGGAGTGATAGATCTCTTCGCCGGTTTCCGGCAGGTAGCGGAAGGCCGGGTGGGCCTGCGCGTCGGAAAGGTTGAGAGGCTGTGCCGAGGCCGCGATGGTGCCGACGAGGCCCTGCCCCATCTTCAGCTGGGCCAGGTGCACGGCATCCTTGTTCAGACCTTCGGTTGCGTAGAGTTCGAGAACGCCGTCGGAGCGCAGCACGTAGGCCGAACACACCTCCGCGACCATGTTGCTCGCGATCTGGCGAACGATCTGGTCAAGGCGCTCCTGCGGCTCGAGCGGTTCCGCCATCAATTCGCGCAACCGCTTGAGGAGGACACGCGGACCCGCGGAAAGGTCTCTCATCGCGTACGTGCTCCCGAATTCGTCATTGGGTCGGACGGCCTCGCCGCCCGGGTCCCGAAATGACGAGGAAGGCGAATGCCGTTTTAGAGAATCAATTCTTATCGAGGCCGTAGCAGGAATGCAAAGTCCGAACCGCGAGTTCGGCATAGGCACCGTCGATCAGGATCGAAATCTTGATTTCCGAGGTGGTGATAGCCTTGATGTTGATGCCCTTTTCGGCGAGCGCCCGGAAGGCGGTCGCGGCGACGCCCGCATGGCTGCGCATGCCGATGCCGATGACCGACACCTTGACCAGGCCCTTTTCGCTCTGGGCGACGTCGTAGCCGATCTTGTCCTTGTTGTCGGCGAGAACGGCCATGGCCTTCTCGACGTCACCGGACGGGACCGTGAAGGTCATGTCGGTCTTGGAGCCGTCTTCGGAAATGTTCTGGACGATCATGTCGACATTGATATGCGCCTCGGCCAGCGGGCCGAAGATGGCCGCCGAAACGCCGGGGCGGTCGGCGAGCCGACGCAGCGAGATCTGTGCTTCATCCTTGGCATAGGCAATGCCGGTCACTACTTCCTGTTCCACGATCTCATCCTCATCGCAAATCAACGTGCCGGGCGGGTTCATGAGATCACCCATGCCCGGCGCATCGGGATCTTCGAAGCTTGAGCGCACGAAGGTGCGCACCTTGTGGACCATCGCGAGTTCCACCGAACGGACCTGCAGCACCTTGGCGCCGAGCGATGCCATTTCGAGCATTTCCTCGAAGGCGATCTTCTTCAGGCGGCGCGCCTTCGGCTCGATGCGCGGGTCGGTGGTGTAGACGCCGTCGACGTCGGTATAGATGTCGCAGCGGTCGGCCTTGATGCCGGCGGCGATCGCGACAGCGGACGTGTCGGAACCGCCGCGGCCGAGGGTGGCGATGCGGTTGTCCGGGCCGATGCCCTGGAAGCCTGCGACGACGGCCACCTGGCCCTCGCCCATGCGGCGGATGATGTCGGTGCCGTCAATTTCCTGGATACGGGCGGCGCCATGGGCGTTGTCCGTCTTGATGGCGATCTGCCAGCCCTGCCATGAGCGGGCATTGATGCCCATCGACTGCAGCGCGATGGCGAGAAGCCCGGACGTCACCTGTTCGCCGGAAGCGACCACCGCGTCATATTCGCGCGCATCGTAGAACGGGGAGTCGGCGCCGGCGACCTTGGGCATGGTCTGCACCCAGTCGACCAGTTCGTTGGTCTTGCCGGACATGGCGGACACGACTACCGCGACCTCGTGGCCCTGGTCGACCTCGCGTTTGACATGCCGGGCAACGTTGTAGATGCGTTCGAGATTGGCGACGGAGGTTCCGCCGAATTTCATCACGATGCGAGCCATGCCTTGTACCGTCACGCTGATGGGTGCTCGCCGGCACCCCTTGAGAGAAGCGCCCCACGAACCGGTCGTCGGGCGAAGTTGCGGTCTCTTATCGAAAACGACGGGCAAGTTCAATGGCCCGCCATGCCGCGGCATGGCGATGATGACATCGGTCAAACCTGCCCTGGGGTACCCTTGGGGTACAACGTGCCGGGGCAGGTACCTGCGATGACTTGAGAAGGGGGCGATCCTTCCGCCGCCCCCGTCGATTGGGACGATCAGCAGCGATTAGAGCCGCCGGCAGTTCTCGCCGTTCGCATCACAGATGACCTGTCCGCCTTGGCGGCTGCGCGGTGCATCCTTGTCTCGCTTGGGCTGGAGCACGCCGCCCTCGCGACGAATGATGTAGTCACCATCGCGGGACGGGGGGCGCGGCCGCTCGACATTGTCCCAGTCCCGCGGAGGCGGCGGCGGACGACGCCAGGTATCGTTGTCATCGTAACGCGGCGGGCGCGGACGATAATAACCGTCACGCCAGTCGTCGCGGTCGCGGTAGAAATCGCGGTCGCGATAGTGACGATCCCAGTAGCTGCCGATGGAGAAGGTCACCGTCGGAATGCCGAGCGGACGATAGTATTCAGGCTCCACATAGATACGGCGCTGCGAGTAGGTCGTCTGAAGATAGCGACCGGAAACCCAGCCGCGATAGCCGGCATAGGCGACATCACACCAGTTGGCGGTCTGCATGCAGCCCTGGATGTTGACGCGTGCGCCGGCGGGGATGACGATGACCGCCGGATAACGCGTGCTCGGCCCGGAACGCATGTTCACATTCGCGGTCGAATAGGCGGTTGCGGCCGCGGCAATGCCCGGCAAAGCCGCCGCAATTACCGCACCGATAGCGAAAATCCTGAGCTTTTTCATTGGGGTATCTCCTCGATGCCATTCGGTGCTCATATGCGCCCAGGCAAATGAACCGATGCTGAACGTATGCTGCCCGCCCTTTGTTCCCTTCGGCGTTTTTCGATTTTTCTCGATTCTGTTTTCCCCGCCCTTCCCGGCTCGCCCACAATGTTCACGTCCCGCCACGGATACACCGGATAGCGTTGCCGGCGAGGCGGGAACGGTGCTGCGAAGGGTCCTTCTGAAACGCGGAAGGATGTCGCAGGCTACCCTGAGGCGATCCCCCTCCCTGAAAAGGGGCGTGCCTGTGCGGCACACAAGGCGTCGGTCCCGATGCTGCAGAGGGAAAGGAATTGGGTGGCGAAAATCATCGAAACGGGGCGCCCTGCGTGTCACTGTTTCTACCTTGTCCGGCACGCCGGGCGCCCCGGCCGACTGGCCGGATGAATGGGAAGACCGCATGACACGGGGTTTCGGCCCGCGTGAACGACGACCCGCGTCCACAAGAGGAGGCAAGCCATGGCAAAGAGCGATCACTACGAACTGGAGCGTGCCCGTGAAGCACGCCACGAGGCCCGCTGGCGGCTCATGGGAACCTGCCACCTCGGGCTCCGCCACAACACCACCCCCGAACAGGGCTGCCGCATTCGCCGGTGCCGCCGCAACCGCATGTGCAGCGGCCCGATGCTGGCCACACCCCGCCAGGGTCCGGCGATCACCAGGGAGCGCGATCTCGGCCTCAGTGGCGTCGCGGTCGCCTGTCTTCCCCGCTGCATGGTGAACCTTGACGACGAATTGTTCGAGCTCCACGCGCAGAACACGCTCCCGCAGCTCGAAGAAGCGCTTTTCGGGAGCCCGCCGAGGTTACTGCGGCGCATCATGAGCCCCGACCGTGCGCACCGCCGCTTCCTTGGTGGCCCGGACGACGACGAGCCCGACCCTTGACTTTGGCGACCGATGGGCCGACTTGAAAAGCGTTATCCGTGCAGAGAGGATCCGGCAATGAGCGCAGAGGCACGCACCACCATCGACCAGGCCGAAGTCGACCGTTTTTCCGCCATGGCTGCGGAATGGTGGGACCCGACCGGCAAGTTCAAGCCCCTGCACAAGATCAACCCGGTCCGTCTCGCCTATATCCGGGATCAGGTTTCGGCCCATTTCGGCCGCGATCCGAAGGCGCACCGCCCGCTCGAAGGCCTGCGCATCCTCGACATCGGCTGCGGCGGCGGCCTGTTGTCGGAACCGGTCGCCAAGATGGGCGCCAATGTCCTCGGCGCTGACGCATCGGAGCGCAATATCGGCATCGCCAGCACCCATGCCGCCCAGACGGGGGTTGCCGTCGACTACCGCGCCGTGACGGCCGAAGCGCTCGCCGAGGCCGGCGAGACCTTCGACGTCGTGTTGAACATGGAAGTCGTCGAACATGTCGCCGACGTGGACTTCTTCATCACCACCTGCGCTTCGATGGTCCGCCCCGGCGGCCTGATGCTCGTCTCGACCATCAACCGTACGCTGAAGGCGGCCGCCCTTGCCATCGTCGGCGCCGAATATGTGCTCGGCTGGCTGCCGCGCGGCACCCACCAGTACGAGAAGCTGGTCCGCCCCGAAGAACTGCGGGCACCGATTGAAAAATCCGGGCTCGACGTGGTCGAGATGAAGGGCGTGTTCTTCAATCCGTTGCAGAACCAGTGGAACCTCTCGCCCGATATCGACGTGAACTACATGGTCCTGGCTCGCCGGCCGTCCGCGGGACAAGCCTGATGACGATGCCGTCGGACGTCGTCACCTTCTGGCGCGAGGCTGGGCCAGCGAAGTGGTTCGCTAGGGACGACGCCTTTGACGCGGCGATCCGCGAGAATTTTCTTGATATGCATTTTGCCGCCGCCCGCGGCGAGATGGCCGATTGGGAGGAGACGGCCGAGGGGACGCTTGGGCTCCTGATCCTCCTCGACCAGTTTCCGCGCAATCTTTTCCGCGACGGCGGTCATGCCTTCGCCACTGACGGCCTTGCCCGCCGGATCGCCCGAGAGGCACTCGAGCGCGGCTTCGACCGTGCCGTCGATCCGACGTTGCGTCCTTTCCTCTACCTGCCCTTCGAGCATTCGGAACAGCCCGCCGACCAGGAACTGAGCGTCGAGCTGTTCACGACTCTGCGGGACGAGACCGGCGATGCGGAAAGCTTGCGCTGGGCGGTCGAGCACCGCGACATCATCGCCCGTTTCGGCCGCTTCCCCCACCGCAACGCCGCGCTCGGACGCGAGACGACCCCATCCGAACAAGCCTATCTCGACGGCGGCGGCTTCAAGGGTTGAGTTTCTGCGGCCCACACGCAGTTCAAGGAGTGCAAAGACAGGCGCCCGACCGTTGACCGGATGGCCCCATCAGACTGGCAGGCTCCGGGCGGTGTGCAGAAGCTCCGCCTGGCCCTCGGCATTGATGGCGGCGATCTCCCTGACCCGGGCGCGGTCGATCCCGTAAGGACGACCATCCGGATCGAACGCCTGCTTGAAGGTGAATGCGGTCGCCGAGGCGCCGCGATCGGCCAGAAGCTCGAACCGCTCGACCGCATCCCGCCACTCCGGTTGCTGGCCGGCTTCGATCCAGAACAACACAAGCGGGGGCCATTGCTGCGGCATATTCCATCGTCTGGCATGCTTCAAAGCCTCGGCATGGATGCCTGCATAGGAAAATGCCATCAGGCTCTCGATGTCCCGCCAGAGCGAGAGGGAGGATGGGCCGGATTGGCGGCCGCTTCCCGAGAGGAACCGTGGAAACACCTGAGGCCCCCAACTCGCCGGTCCCGGTTCCCCGTCATAACCCGATCGCGCAACGAAGCCCGATGCTCGCGCCGCCGCCTCGAAATTCAGGGGTTCCCGCGTTAGAAACCCATCGATCGCGGGATCGCCGTATTCTGCAACATGGATGCCGAAATTGTAGATTGCGACGTGGAAGCCGTGAGACTTCATTTAGTTGACGTCGTCAGGCAGGACCGGCAGGGGCGCGATTTCGATGCCCTCCTCGACCAGAGCCTTGACGTCGGTCAGCGACGCCTCACCGATGATGCCGCGGGCCTCGGCCTCGCCGTAATGGATCTTGCGGGCCTCTTCCGGAAAGCGCTCACCGACATCCTCGCTGTTCGCGCGGATCGCGACGACGGCCTCCTTGAGCTTGGTCAGCGCTTCCTTCTGCACCTCGTTCGCCGCGAGCGCCTGAACCGCCTCCTTCTGCCGCGCGGTCGAGACCGAAGGTGCCATCAGCACCTTCGTCACCTCGAGCGAGCCGCAGACCGGACAGCTCAGGAAACCGCTCGACTTCTGGCGTTCGAAGTCGGCGCTTTCCGAGAACCAGCCCTCGAATTCGTGGGCATTGTCGCAGTGGAGCGAGTAGCGGATCAAACGGTGACGCCCCCTTTCGCGAGTTCTGGCTGCATGTTGAGCTCGAAATCGCGGGCATTCTTGAGGTTCGGGATCTTGGCGCGTGCCGCACCGACCGCCGCGACATCGATGTCGGCAAGCACGATGGCTTCGCCGCTGCCACCGGCAGACGCAAGCACCTTGCCCCACGGATCGACGATCATCGAGTGGCCGAAGGTCTCCCGGCCGTCCTCGTGCACCCCGGCCTGGGCCGCGGAGATGACGAAGGCGCCGTTCTCGATCGCCCTGGCACGAAGCAGGATCTCCCAATGCGCCTCGCCGGTCTGGCGAGTGAAGGCGGCAGGCGTGGTGAGGATTTGCGCGCCGGCAACGGCTTCCGTGCGGAACAGCTGCGGGAAACGCACGTCGTAGCAGATGCCGAAACCGAGCTTGGCGAAGGGCAGGTCGGCGACCGTCGCCTTTTCGCCCGGCCGGTAGACCGCGCTCTCACGCCAGCTCTCGCCATTGTCGAGGTCCACGTCGAACATGTGGATCTTGTCGTAGGTGCAGATCTTGCGGCCATCGGGTCCGAAGAGGAAGGCACGGTTGGCGATCTTGCCGTCGGCAAGCGCGATCGCCGTGGATCCGACATGCAGGTAGATCGAAAGTTCGCGGGCAAGATCCCCGGCGGTTCGAACGATGATATCATTCGCCTCGTCGCGCAGAACCGCCATCAGGCCCGGACGGTCTTTCTGCACGGCGCCGGTCATTTCCGGCGTCTGCACGTAGATCGCCCCGTGGCCGGCAGCTTCGCGAACGAGGCGGGCCATGGCGGCGGCGTTCTTTTCCGGGTCAACGCTCGAGCACATCTGGATGGCGGCAGCCTTGAAGGTCATGGGTCTCTTTTCCTCAGTTTGCCAGAAGGGCGTCGAGCTTGCCGGCGCGGTCGAGCGCGTGAAGGTCATCGCAACCGCCGACATGGCTATCGCCGATGAAGATCTGCGGGAAGGTCATGCCGCCATTCGACCGGCTGATCATCTCCTGGCGCAGTTCCGGTTTCCCGGTCGCATCGTGCTCGAGGAAATCGACGCCCTTGGATTCGAGCAACGCCTTGGCGCGCGAGCAGTAGCCGCAGCCCTGGCGGGTATAGATGGTCACCGATGCCATGTATGTCTCCGGTCGGAACGAGCCGGCAAATGCCGGAAAGGATATGGGTATAGCGGTCATATAAGACCGGAGATTGCCCTTGCAAAGGTTAAAACTGTGACTTCGCGCGCACCCGCCTTCTTGAGGGCTCGGGTCGCGGCACTGACGGTTGCGCCGGTGGTGAAGACATCGTCGACCAGAACGACGTGCCGACCGAAAACCTCGGGCGCCATGGCCTCGGGGACCACAAAGGCACCCCGCACGTTGAGCGCCCGCGCATTGGCCGTGAGCCCCACCTGCTGCGCGGTGCGCTTCTTTCGCAGCAGCGCCTGCGGGCAGAAGCGTTTGCCGGCAAGTCGCGCCACATGGCGGCCGAGTTCGGCGGACTGGTTGAACTTGCGCCCGAACAGGCGGAAACGGTGCAAGGGCACCGAGATGACGACATCGCAGTCTGCGAGTGCCTCGGTTCCCGCCCGCGCCATCCACGCCGCCATCATCGGAGCGAGATCCGTGCGGTCGCGATATTTGAGATCGTGCACCAGGTCGCGGGCGATACCCTCGTGCAGTGCCACCGAGCGCAGCCGGTCGAACACCGGCGGATGCGCGATCGCCTCCGCCGACAGCATCCCGGTCCCGGGATCGTGGGCGAAGGGTGTGCCGAGCACCTCGCAATACGGCCGTTCGATGAAACGCAGGGACGACCAGCAGCGCGCGCAGAGGCCGCCATGTCTTTCCGTCCGCACGTGGCAATGGGCACAGCTCGGCGGAAAGACGAGATCGCGCAGCACGGTCGCGATGCCGAGCGGCACGGCGAGGCTGACGCCTAGAGCTTTTTGCACTATTTGACCCGGCATGCGGTTGACTTTAGGCGCTCGGCGGCGCCTTTGCCAGACCGAGTTTTCGACTGGAGCACAGGCACATGGAGCGGCTTTTCGATCAGGACCTGCTGACGGCGAACCGGCTACGGGCACACCGCAGGCAGGAGGCCGGCAGCGACTTTCTCCTGGAAGTCGCCGCCCGCGAACTTGCCGAACGCCTGGCGATCGTCGAGCGTCGCTTCGAACATGCCGTGGAACTGCATGGCGTAACCGGCGCTGCCGCAAGGCTCGCACTCGCGACCGGCAAGATCGATCGTCTGGATCGTGTCGAGACGCATGCCGAATACCGCGGGGCCGGAGAAGCTCTCACTGTCGCCCCCTTCGAGGACGTCCCGCTCGAGCCTCAATCGGTGAACCTCGTTCTCTCCCCGCTTGCCCTGCATCTCACCAACGACACGCCGGGCATGCTGGTCCGCATTCGCAGGGCCCTGAAGCCCGACGGCCTGTTCCTTGCGGCGATCCCTGGTGCCGGAACGCTCGGCGAACTGCGCGACGTGCTGCTGACGACCGAGGTCGAGCTCTACGGAGGCGCAAGCCCGCGGGTCATCCCGTTTGCCGACATCCGCGACGTCGGCGGGCTCCTGCAGCGCGCCGGCTTCGCCCTGCCGGTGATCGACGAGGAAAGCTACACCGTCCGCTACGACAATCTCTTCGCGCTGATGCGGGATCTGAAGGCGATGGGCATGTCCAATCCGCTGATCGGGCGCAGCCGCAAGCCGCTCGGCCGGGCCTTCTTTCTGAAGGCGGCGGAACGCTATGCCGAACGATACTCCGATCCGGACGGACGCATCCGCGCCACCTTTTCGGTCATCTACGTTTCAGGCTGGGCGCCCCACGAAAGTCAGCAGAAGCCACTGAAACCGGGCTCCGCGAAAATGCGCCTCGCCGACGCGCTCGACCCGACCAAGGGTCAACCACCGACGGGCAAGGGGGACGGCTGAGACACGGGGAGAAGCGCCTTCCCGCACGGGGAGTGCGCGCGAACAGGTCTGCCTGGTGGTCTGATCGTATCAGTTGCCGGCGCCGTTTACGGACGTTTCGACCGTTCCGAACACGTTCATCAGCGAATCGGCGAACTGTCCATACCCGCCGATCAGCGCGACAGAGATCAGGGCCGCCATCAGACCGTATTCGACGGCCGTCGCGGCCCTGTTGTCGGCAAAGAACTTGCGAACGAGATGCATGGTCTCTCCTGGGCACCCGCCGGCCGTCATTTTGCCGGATCACGGGAATGAAGTCTCTGGATGGTCAGCAACCCTGGCCCGTTCCGAAGCCGTCGACGATGCAGACGGATCCAGGTGTTTCCTGCAGGACGCTGCGGCGGATGGTGTAGCGCTTTCCGCCTTCCGCCTTGGGGATAGAACCGGTGCTCATCATGTCATACTGGTCCGGCTCGAAAGCCAGGCTCTTCTTCTCGGTCTTGCCGGCAAGCATCGGCGTGACGACGAGCGAAAGCGCCACCGCCGCCGTACCGAACAGCAGGGCGAGGTTGAGTACGCCCGTCTTACCGGACCTTTGCGAAGACCGTTCTCTCGACCTTACGGCCTTCCAGAAATCCTCGTTTGCCATGACACGCTCCACACACACGCTTGAACGTATGAACAGCCAAGAGCTTTGCCCCATGGCTGTAAACTTTGCGTTAAGAACGTCAGCAAATTATAGAAACGGCTAAAGAAGATCCTGGAGAAACGGGATCAGCGGCCCGTCGGCCGGCGGCATCGGATAGTCGCGAAGCGCATTGGCGCGCACCCATTTCACCGCCTGACCTTCGCGACCATGGGCGATGCCCTCGTAGCGGCGGCAGATATAGAGCGGCATCAGCAGGTGAAATGTCTCGTAGGTGTGGCTGGCAAAGGTCAGCGGCGCGAGACACGGCACTTTGGTGGCGATCCCAAGTTCTTCCTCGAGTTCGCGGATCAGGGTTTCCTCCGGCGTTTCACCGGGCTCGACCTTGCCGCCCGGAAACTCCCAGAGCCCGGCGAGGGATTTTCCCTCAGGGCGCTGCGCCAGAAGGATCCGGTTGTCGGCATCGACAAGGGCGCAGGCGGCGACGAGGAGGATGGGCTTGTTGCCGTTGCTCATGCATCCGCTCCCTTGCGCCAGTAGGCATAGCGATAGGCCTCGACTAAACCGAGCTTGGCGTAGAGCGCAAGCGCCGCCTCGTTGCCGGCGACCACCTGAAGCCAGGCCGTCCGGGCGCCGCGCATCCGCGCCCAGCGCAGTGCCGCCGTCAGGATTTCGAGCCCGAGACCACGCTGGCGTCGATCGGCCCGCACGGCGAGCGACATGATGCCCGCAAGATCGTTGTCCTGAACGCAGAGCGCCACCGCGACCGGCCCGCTTTCTGGCTCCTCGATGACGAACAGCCCGGTCGGCGGCTTGATGCCGCTCACCACTTCGGCAAGTGCCGGCTTCAGGGCCGGATCGCTGCCGTGCACGAGAAGGTCGGCATCGACATAACGGCCGACGTCATGGCTCGGCAGGTGATCGAGCGTATCGCCCGGCAGTTCGATCGCGCCGAGATCGCAGGTCATCGTGACCACTTCCTCGAAGCGTTCCCAGCCCTCGCCTTTCATCAGGTCGAGAAGCGGTGGCGGCGTGAGCGGCGTCTCGCGCACCAGGATCGGACGGCCATGGGCCTCGAACTTGCGTGCGGCCTTTTCCAGCCGCAGCCCGATGTCGCGGCAGTCGGAAGGATCGAGCGCGACGATGCAGTTCAGCCGCTTGGAGGGATGACCACCGGTCAGGCGGATCTGCCAGCTGCCGTCATACTGAACGCTCGTCGCCGGCCATGCCCTGAAGCCGACGGCCTCGAGGCGCCGGACGAGCGGCAGGTTCTGATCGAAGGGCACGGACGACATCGCGGCAATCAACTCCGGTAGTCACCGTTGATCGCGACATATTCCTTGGTGAGGTCGCAGGTCCAGACGGTGGCCTTGCCCGCGCCGAGCCCGATGTCGACGCGGACCGGAATGTCCTGGCCCTGCATGACGGCCGTCGTGGCGGCCTCGGAATAGGCCGGATCGCGCTCGCCATCGACGGCGACGCGAATGTCGCCGAACCAGATCGCCAGCCGGTCGCGGTCGGCCATCTCGCCGGACTTGCCGACGGCCATGACGATACGACCCCAGTTGGCGTCTTCGCCGGCAACCGCAGTCTTCACCAGCGGCGAGTTGGCGATCGACATGGCGATCTTCTTGGCAGCCAGATCGCTTTCGGCGCCGGTGACGGTGATCTCCACCATCTTGCGTGCACCCTCGCCGTCCCGGACCACCTGCAGCGCCAGGTCCTTGAGAAGGTCGTCGAGCGCGGCACGGAAGCCGGCAAGACGCGGGTCGTTCGCATCCTCGACCTTCGTCTGTCCGTCGGCCGCCGCCGCACCCGTTGCGAAGAGCATCAGCGTATCGGAGGTCGAGGTGTCGCTGTCGACGGTGATCGAATTGAAGCTCGGCTCGACGCCGGCCGAAAGCAGCGCCTGGAGTGCCGGAGCCGCGATGTCGGCATCGGTCACCACGAAGGACAGCATGGTGGCCATGTCGGGCGCAATCATGCCGGCGCCCTTGGCGATGCCGTTGATGGTCACGGTGACGCCACCGATCTCGGCCGAACGGGTCGCAACCTTCGGATAGGTGTCGGTGGTCATGATGGCCTTGGCCGCTTCCAGCCAGAAGTCACCGGTCGCACCCTTCGCCATGTCGCCGAGCACGCCGGCGAACTTGGTGGCGTCGAGCGGTTCGCCGATGACACCGGTCGAAGCAAGGTAGATTTCGTTCTCGCCGCAACCGAGTGCCTCTGCCGCCGACCTGGCGGTGAGCTGGGTGGCAGCCTTGCCCTTGACGCCGGTGAAGGCGTTGGCATTGCCCGAATTGACCACGACACCGAGTGCCAGGCCGTGGCCGAGATTCGCCCGGCAGTGGTCGACGGGCGCGGACGGGCACTTCGACTTCGTGAAGACGCCCGCGACGGCGGCCGGACGATCGAAGGCCATCAGCAGCACGTCGGTCCGGTTCTTGTACTTGATGCCGGCGGCGGCTGTTGCCATCCGCACGCCGCGGATCGACGGCATGTCGGCATAGGACGTGGGGGCGAGTGGGGAAACGGTTGCGGACATCTTCGGCTGCCTGGAATGGGAGGGCCCGCGAAAATGCGGGCCCGTGATAAAGGGAGACTATCGCTTACTGCTGCGGCTGCTGAGGCTTGTTGACGTCCTCGTAGCCCTTGCGCAGCGCTTCGTCGAGGATCTCCACCTTCTGCTCGGCCTTGGCCTTTTCGATGATGGCGAGATACTTGTCGCGCATCACCAGCTGACGGATCTGCTGGCCGACCTGCTCGTATGCCGGCGGCGCGGCATCGCGCTTGTCCTCGACCTTGATGACGTGGAAGCCGAACTGGGTCTTGGTCGGAACCTTGGAATAGGAGCCCTTTTCCATGGCGAAGGCTGCTTCTTCGAATTCCGGAACCATGCGTCCCTTGGTGAAATAGCCGAGATCGCCGCCTTCAGACTTGTTCGGGTCGGTCGACTTTTCCTTGGCGAGTTCGACGAAATCCTTGCCGGCATCGAGATCGGCGATGATTGCCTTGGCTTCTTCCTCGGTCTTCACGAGGATGTGGCGGGCGCGCACTTCCTCCTGCTTGGGAAGGGCTGCGATTTCCTTTTCGTAGCGCGCCTTGACTTCGTCTTCGGTGACAGCGTCGACGACATGCTTCTTGAAATAGAGGTTGTGCAGTTCGCGATCGGCGATGAAGGCCATGCGCTTCTTGAACTCGGCGTCGTCCTTCAGGCCTTCGCCGTCGGCATTGCCGGCGAGCAGCTTGACGTCGATCGCACCGGAAAGAGCCGCGACCTTCTTCTGTTCGTCCGGCAGCTGGGCGAGCTGCGGGTCGAGGTTGGCGATCGCCAGATCCAGCTCGGACTGGGTGATCTCGAGCTTGCCGACCTTGGCAACGACTGCATCGGCGTCCTGCGCGACGACCTGGCCCTGCAGCCCGATGAACGCCACACAAGCTGCGAGAGCAAATTTATGAAAACGAAGCATAAGAAACCTTTCGGAGGGTGAACCGTTTCAAGACCGTTCGAATCGGGCGAAAAATTGTCAGATGCAAGGCGAGGCAGGCTTTTCCGGCAGACCCACGCCGTTGACATCATTCGACCCCCCTCTTATCTGTCACGCAACCGCGCGTCCAGAGCCGTTTCCCGGGGCTCGGAGCCTAATCGCCGAATTTGCGACAGGGTTCAGGGACGCGCACGAAAACATGACGAAGGTCAGAAAGGACCGTCGAATGGTCAGTCTCGGTGGGCTCGCCCGCAAACTCTTCGGTTCGGCCAACGAGCGCCGCGTTCGCTCGTACCAGCCGAAGGTAGCCGCCATTGGAGCACTCGAAGAGAGCATCAAGGCGCTTTCCGACGAGGCCTTGGCAGGCAAGACGCAGGAATTCCGCAAGCTGCTCGCGGAAGGCAAGACGCTCGACGACATCCTCGTCCCGGCCTTTGCGGTTGCCCGCGAGGCCTCGCGCCGCGCCCTCGGCATGCGCCCCTTCGACGTGCAGCTCATCGGCGCGATGATCCTCAACGACAATGCGATCGCCGAAATGAAGACCGGCGAAGGCAAGACGCTGGTGGCGACGCTCGCCGTCTATCTCAACGCGCTCGCCGGCAAGGGCGTGCATGTCGTCACGGTCAACGACTATCTGGCCAGCCGCGACGCGGCGACCATGGGCAAGCTCTATCGCTTCCTCGGCCTGACCACCGGCGTGATCGTGCACGGGCTCTCCGACGAGGAACGCCGCGCGGCCTATGCCTGCGACATCACCTACGCGACCAACAACGAGCTCGGCTTCGACTATCTGCGCGACAACATGAAGTACGAGCGCGGCCAGATGGTGCAGCGCGGCCACAACTATGCGATCGTCGACGAAGTCGACTCGATCCTGGTCGACGAGGCGCGCACCCCGCTCATCATCTCCGGTCCGCTCGACGACCGCTCGGACCTCTACAACACGATCGACGCCTTCATTCCGCAGCTGACGGAAGAAGACTACGAGATCGACGAGAAGCAGCGTTCGGCGAACTTCTCCGAAGTCGGCACCGAGAAGCTGGAAAACCTGCTCCGCCAGGCCGGTCTCTTGAAGGGTGCATCGCTTTACGACGTCGAGAACGTCGCGATCGTCCACCACATCAACAACGCGCTGAAGGCCCACAAGCTCTTCTCCCGCGACAAGGACTACATCGTCCGCAACGATGAGATCGTCATCATCGACGAGTTCACCGGCCGCATGATGCCGGGCCGCCGTTACTCGGAAGGCCAGCACCAGGCGCTCGAAGCCAAGGAAAAGGTGCAGATCCAGCCCGAGAACCAGACGCTCGC
This sequence comes from Rhizobium terricola, assembly GCF_012927355.1. Taxonomy (GTDB): domain Bacteria; phylum Pseudomonadota; class Alphaproteobacteria; order Rhizobiales; family Rhizobiaceae; genus Allorhizobium; species Allorhizobium terricola. Next base: position 525,097 of record NZ_JABBGK010000003.1, on the reverse strand, counting down.
CTCGATCACCTTCCAGAATTACTTCCGCATGTACTCGAAGCTCGCCGGCATGACCGGTACCGCTTCGACCGAAGCGGAAGAGTTCGGCAACATCTACGGCCTCGAGGTCGTGGAGGTCCCGACCAACCTGCCAATCAAGCGTATCGACGAGGACGACGAGGTCTACCGGACCGCGGAAGAGAAGTTCAAGGCGATCATCGCCGAGATCAAGGATGCCCATGAACGCGGCCAGCCGGTTCTCGTCGGCACCACCTCGATCGAAAAGTCCGAACTGCTTGCCAACCTGCTGCGCCAGACCGGCTTCGAAAAGTTCCAGGTCCTGAACGCCCGCTATCACGAGCAGGAAGCCTACATCGTTTCCCAGGCCGGCGTGCCGGGTGCGGTGACGATCGCCACCAACATGGCCGGCCGCGGTACCGACATCCAGCTCGGCGGCAACATCGACATGCGTCTCGAGCGCGAGCTCGAGGGCGTCGAGGACAACGCCGAACGCGAGGCGAAGACCGCCGCGATCAAGGCGGAAATCCAGGAACTCAAGGCAAAGGCCCTCGCCGCCGGCGGCCTTTACGTCATCGCCACCGAGCGTCACGAAAGCCGCCGCATCGACAACCAGCTGCGCGGCCGTTCGGGCCGCCAGGGCGACCCGGGCCGTTCGAAGTTCTACCTGTCGCTCCAGGACGACCTGATGCGCATCTTCGGCTCCGACCGCATGGACTCGATGCTGCAGAAGCTCGGCCTCAAGGACGGCGAAGCGATCGTCCATCCGTGGATCAACAAGGCGCTGGAACGCGCCCAGAAGAAGGTTGAGGCGCGCAACTTCGACATCCGCAAGAACCTCTTGAAGTATGACGACGTGCTGAACGACCAGCGCAAGGTCATCTTCGAACAGCGCATCGAGCTGATGGACGCGACCGACGTGTCCGGCACGATCGAGGACATGCGCCACGAGGTCATCGAGACCCTGGTCCGTACCCATATCCCAGAGCGCGCCTATGTCGAGCAGTGGGACGTCGTCGGCCTGAAGCAGCAGATCGCCGTCACCCTTAACCTCGACCTCCCGGTCGAGATCTGGGCGGCCGAGGAAGGCATTGCCGAAGACGACATCGTCAATCGCGTGACCGAAGCGGCCGACAAGGCAATGGCCGACAAGGCCGAGCGCTTCGGCCCCGAGATCATGGCCTATGTCGAGCGCTCGGTCGTACTGCAGACGATCGACACGCTGTGGCGCGAGCACATCGTCAACCTCGACCACCTGCGTTCGGTCGTCGGTTTCCGCGGTTATGCCCAGCGCGATCCGCTGCAGGAATACAAGGCCGAAGCCTTCGAGCTTTTCCAGGCCCTGCTCGCCAACCTGCGCGACGCCGTCACCTCGCAGATGATGCGCGTCGAACTGGTGCGCGAGACGCCGCCGGCGCCTGCCCTGCCGGAGATGGAAGGCCACCATCTCGACGCCACCACCGGCGAGGACGATTTCGGCGAAGGTTCCGCAACCTCCAACCTGCCCTTCGTCGCACCGGAAAACCGCGATCCGAACGATCCGTCGACCTGGGGCAAGATCGGCCGCAACGAGGTGTGCCCCTGCGGTTCCGGCAAGAAGTACAAGCATTGCCACGGCGCGTTCGAAAACGCCTGACGGTAGCGAATTGCAGACCGGCATCGACATCGAAAAAGGCGGCCTCGGGCCGCCTTTTTTCGTAAATGGAAATCCGCCCTGCCATGCCGATCGGAACCGTTTCTTAACCCTGATCTGACATGGTCCACGCTGTTGTTCGTGCGTCACCAATGGGCCTTTTGTGTCGATCATGGCAGTCATCCAGACAGCGGAAAAGCTCCTGCCATCCGGTCTCCATCCGGCATTGCGCAAGGTCGTTGCCGCCATTACCCGCGACGACGAGACGGCGCGTGCGCAGCGCATGGCGCTGATTGCCTTTGCCATTCGCATCGTTTCGGCCGCCATCGCCTTCGTCTCGCAGATCATCCAGGCGCGGCTGATGGGCGAGTTCGAATACGGCATCTTCGTCTTCGTCTGGGTTCTGGTCGTCCTGTTCGGCAACCTCTCCTGCCTCGGCTTCCACACTGCCGTCATCCGCTTCCTGCCGCAATACGACGCCCGCGACGAGCATGACGAGATCCGCGGGCTGACCATGACGGCCCGGATCTTCGCGCTGACATCGGCGAGCGCGCTTGCGCTCTTCGGTCTTGGATTCCTGCATTTCTTCGGCGACCGGATCGAGGCCTATTACGTCATTCCGCTCTTCCTCGGCCTCTTCGCGCTGCCGATGATCGCGCTCGGCGACGTGCTGGACGGCACGGCGCGCGCCAACAGCTGGCCGGTCGCGGCGCTGAGCCCGACCTATATCGTCCGGCCGACCCTCATTCTGCTCTTCATGATCGCCGCCGTCTGGCTCGGCGCGCCGCGCACGGCGACGACGGCCATGCAGGCGGCCCTTGCGGCGACCTATGTCACCAGCCTCGGCCAGTTCCTGACGATCGATCGCCGCCTGCAGAAGCGCTTCATCGACGGTCCGCGCCGGATCGATTTCATGGCCTGGTTCAAGGTGGCCCTGCCGATCTTCCTGATCGAGGGTTTTGGCTTCCTGCTCACCAATTCGGACGTCGTCGTCGTCGGGCTCTATCTCGACCCGGACCAGGTCGGCATCTATTTCGCGGCCGCCAAGACCATGGCGCTGGTGCAGTTCGTCTTCTTCGCGGTCAAGGCCGCCGCCGCCCCGCGCTTCTCCGCGATGATGGCCGAAGGCGACATGCGCCCGCTCGCCGCCTTCGCCGGCAAGACGGCGCGCTGGAGCTTCTGGCCATCGCTCATGGTCGGGCTCTCGGTGCTGGCGGTCGGCGAGTTCCTGCTGGGGTTGTTCGGCCCTGCCTTTACGGCCGGCTACGGCCTGATGGCCATCCTTTTCGTCGGCAGCCTTTCCAAGGCCCTTGTCGGCCCGGGCGAGGTGCTTCTGACGATGGCCGGCAAGCAGAAGCTCTGCGTGCTGCTCTATGTCGGCGCGCTCGCAACCAACATCACGTTGAACGTGACGCTGATCCCGCTTTACGGTCTGACGGGGGCGGCTGTCGCAACTGCGGCGGCGACGATGACGGAAGCTCTGCTGCTGCACGTGGCCATACGCGCCTCACTCGGCATCGTGCTCTTCGCCTTCGCCGACCCGCTCGCCATCCTGAACAGGACGAGGACGACCTGACCATGGTGGAACCTCCAGTCTACAACGAGAGCATGAACAGCAGCGCCAATCGCCTGGTCGACAACCTGGCGGACGAGCGCGAGATGCGCCCCGCGGCGGACCTGCGTGTCGATGTGGGCCGCCCCGGCCGCCAGCTCAGTCTCTATCCGGGCCGCGTCGGCTACGACCTGCAGGAGGAACTCGACTTCCTCACCTATCGTGTGATGGAGGCGAATGTCTTTTTCGCTCCGCGCTTCCTTGCACCCGCCATGCCGCGCCTCGACGAACGGCAGATCCGGCTCGCCGTGCTGCGCGACGAGAACGGCACCCGCAGCCGCGTTCGCCTGATGCTGCCCTTCTCCGTCGAGAAGCCCGGCTTTTCGGTCGGCCCCTCGATCATCCGGGCGTGGTCGAACCCCTTCGGTCCGCTCGGCACGCCGCTGGTCGATGCCGAAGGTGCGGCCGAGACGATCGACAACCTGCTTGATGCCTTCTCCCGTCCCGAGGCGAAGCTGCCGGGCATTCTCGTTCTGCCGGACCTGCGCCTCAACGGCCGCTTCTCGCAGCTCGCCAAGGCAGTGGCGATCGGCCGCGACCTGCCGCTGACCGTCACCAACACCTTCGACCGGCCGATGCTGCAGAGCTACGACGACGGCGACACCTATCTGAAGGAAACGATCTCGAAGTCGCACCTGCGCGAGATGCGCCGCCAGTTCCGCCTTCTGGGAGAGCACGGCCGCGTCACCTATAACGTCGCCCGCCAGCCCGAGGAGATCCGGCTCAGGATGGAGGAATTCCTGGCGCTCGAGGCGAGCGGCTGGAAGGGCCGCAAGCGTTCCGCCATGGTCATGGACCGCTTCCGCGCCGCTTTCGCCCGCGAAGCGATCACCAACCTCGCCGAAGTCGACGCCGTGCGTATCCACACGCTCGACCTCAACGGCCGCGCGGTCGCCTCGATGGTGGTTTTCATCATGGCCGGCGAGGCCTATACGTGGAAGACGGCCTATGACGAGAGCTTCGCCCGCTATTCGCCGGGCAAGCTGCTGCTCTCCGAGTTGACCGAATGGCATCTCGACGACCCGAACATCGAGCGCACCGACAGTTGCGCCGTGTCGGACCATCCGATCATGAGCCGCTTCTGGAAGGAGCGCGAGGAGATGGGAACGCTGGTGATCGGGTTGAGGCCCAATGCCGACCGCGACATGCGCCAGGCGGCAACCCAGCTCCACATGTATCGCAACACGCGCAATCTCGCCCGCATCCTGCGCGACAAGATCCTGTCCCGCCGCTTCGCCGACTGACGGATCCGTGGCTATTCGGCCGCGATCGCCATCTCGCGATCACGCAACAGGCGGCGGATCACCTTGCCGCTGGTGGTCAGAGGCATCTCGTCGATGAACTCGACCTCGCGCGGGTACTCATGCATCGAGAGCCGCTGCTTGACCCAGTCGCGGATTTCACCGGCAAGTGCGACGCTCGGCGTATGGCCTTCGGCGAGCACCACGAAGGCCTTGACGATCTCGGTGCGCAGCGGATCGGGCTTGCCGATCGCCGCCGCGAGCCTGACCGCCGGATGGCCGATCAGACAGTCCTCGATCTCGGCCGGTCCGATGCGATAGCCCGACGATGTGATGACGTCGTCGTCGCGGCCGAAGAACTCGACATAGCCGTCCTTGTCCTGACGCCCGAGATCACCGGTCTTCATCCAGTCGCCGACGAACTTGCGCCGGGTCGCATCCTCGTCGTTCCAGTAACCGAGGAACATCACCGGATCCGGCCGCGCGATGGCCACCTGGCCGGTCGTTCCGGCCGGAAGCTCGCGACCGGCGTCGTCGATGATCGCCACTCGATGCCCGGGCACCGCCCGTCCGATCGCGCCGGCCTTCGTCACCCCGAGATGGGCGGCCGAGCCGAGAACGAAGTTGCATTCGGTCTGGCCGTAGAATTCGTTCGGCACGATGCCGAGCGTCGCCTTCACCCATTCATAGGTCTCGCGTCCGAGCGCCTCACCGGCCGAGCCGATGCTGCGCAGCAAGAGATCATAGCGTTCGCGCGGACGCTCGACCGATTTCAACAGCCGGAGTGCCGTCGGCGGAATGAAGGCATTGGCAACCTTCATCTCGGCCATGATCCGGTAGGCCGTGTCGGGGTCGAATTTCTGCGCAGGCGATGCGACCACCGGCACGCCGAGCATCAGCGCCGGAAGCAGAGCGTTGAGAAGCCCGCCGGCCCAGGCCCAATCGGACGGGGTCCACATTTTGTCGCCGGGACGCGGCAGGAAATCATGCACCATCTGGAACCCGGGCAGATGGCCCGGCAGGACCCGGTGGCCATGCAGCGCGCCCTTCGGCGGGCCGGTGGTCCCGGAGGTGAAGATCATCAGCGCGGGCGTATCCGGTCCCGTATCGGCAACGGCAAAGACCGGCGGATGCGCCGCGACGAGATCGCCGAATGCATGCACGCCGTCGCCGGCAGCCCCGATCGAGATCACTTGCGTGAGATCCGGCAGGCGGGAACGGATTTCGCCGAGCCGCGAAAGGCCGAAATCATTGGTGACGATCACCTTTGCCCCGGCTGCTGCAAGCCGGTACTCCAGCGCCTCGGCGCCGAAGAGCAGCGCGAGCGGCAGTGCAATCGCCCCCATCTTGTAGATCGCCACATGGGCGACAACCGTCTCGAAAGACTGCGGCAGCAGCAGGGCGACCCGGTCACCGGGCGCGACGCCGAGCGCCGTAAGCGCATTGGCAAACGAGGCCGATTTCGCCGCGAGTTCGCCATAGGTCATCGACGGATGCACGCCGTCGAGCGAGAAATGCTCCAGACAGACGCGATCCGGATCGCGGGCGGCCCAATCGTCGCTGACCGCGCGGCCGATATTGAAGTCTTTCGGGATCTCCCACGAAAAATCGCGATAAATGCGCTCGTAGGAGCCGTTTTCGGGCAGGAACATGCCGGTTTTCCAGTTCACATCGCCATTTTGCTATCATTCATTTCGCAACTGCACAATGGATGTGCACTCTGCCCCCGAAAGGCCGATCCGCGGGGCGGTTCGCTGGACACCGTTCAAAGCCGCATGCTAACGTTAAAGACCGTCAGCCGGCCTTGCCGGCATCGCATCGAATTCGTCCCGAACTGGCAGAAAGCACATCCATGAAAACTCCCGGCAAGAAGGTCCGCCTGGGCCAACCCGTCAAACAGGTGACCGTGGATGCCAGCCTGCTCCCCAAGACGATCAACCGGAAACCCGCCACCGACACGGGCGCGACCGCCAAGGTCAACATCGTTGCGCCGGTGCATCCGGCCGTTTCCGCCACGCGCCAGAAGATCAAGCAGCAGGCTCTGAAGACCACGATTTCCCGGGTCGGAGCGGCGATCGAAGCCGGCAGCCTGCCGGCTGCGGAGGCCAAGCGCCTGCTGATCGCCCGCACGGCAAAGAGCCTCGGTTCGGTCGAGGCCGCCGAAAAATGGTATCGCGGCCACCATCTGGCCGAGCTCGGCGGCCGCACGCCGGCACAGATGGTCCGCGCCGGCGAGTTGAAGACCCTGCTCGAACATCTGAGCAAGGAAGCCGCCGACAAGGCCTGACATCCTTCCCCTGTCATGGCAGGCCGATGATGCACCCTCGGCCGATCGCAGTCAGGCGGCCCTCATGCGCCCCTCTATGAAACGGAACTCCTGCGTCTTGCCGCCGAAGCCATAGGCGGCGGCGGGAACCTCGTGCACGAGCACGTAGCTTTCCGGATGAACATTGCCGAGCAGTGCCCCGAAGGCCGCATAGATCGCCGCGAGATAATCGGCGAGCTCGCTCTTGGTGTTCGTTCCGTCCACGACCTTGATGTCGAGCCAGAAGCTCTGTGCCCCCTGGTCGGCGAGCGCGCGTCCGCCGGCGAACCAGTGGGCCGGATCGACATGGGTGACGGCAACGGCCGTCACCGTCGGATCCTTACGCAGATGCGTGCGGGTCAGCTCGGTGACAGTCTCGGCGATGCGGGCGGAGCGCTCCGCGTCGGGTGGCGTGGTGATGGCGACGGATATGATCGGCATGATGGACCTTTCTCGATGGATGACCGGACATTTCGGCCGGCCAGTCCGTTTTCGCAGAAACAACACATCAGAAAAATCGAATTGTAATTCAAAATTATTTCGACAAAATCGAAATATGGAAACGCTCGATCCGGAACTGCTCCGCACCTTCCTCGCCTTCGCCGAGACCGGCTCGCTGACCCGCGCCGCCGACATCGTCGGCCGCTCGCCCTCTGCCGTCACGGCACAGATGCAACGCCTGGAAGGCACCGTCGGGGACGCGCTGCTCGAACAGGTGGGCCGTGGCCGGAGCCTGACGCCGGCCGGCGAGGCGCTGGTGGGCCATGCGCGCCGCATCCTCGCGGCCCATCGCGAGGCGCTCTTGAGCCTCAAGGGCACGCGCGCCGAGGGACGCATTGCCCTCGGCTGCACCCAGGATTTTGCCGAAAGCGGGCTGCCGTCCATCCTAAATCTGTTTGCCGAGAGCCATCCGCGCCTGCGCCTCGATTTGCGGATTGGTCGATCCGCGGAACTGACGGGGGCCTTCGACCGCGCCGAACTCGACATCGCCCTCACCATGCGCAGCGGCCCGTCGACCGACGAACGGCTGGTGCTGCGCGAGCCGATGCTGTGGCTGGGACTGCCGCGCTGCCTCCACGGGATCGACGGAGAAGTACCGCTTGCCCTGCTGGACGCGCCCTGCGGTTTCCGCCATGCCGCGATCGCCGCCCTCGATGCCGCCGGCCGCCGCTACCGGATCGCCGCGACCAGCGCCAGCCTGTCGGGCCTCGCGGCCGCGGTGAAGGCCGGGATCGCCGTCACCGCCCGCACCGGACGCATGGCCGGCGACGGGATTCGGCCGCTCGACGGGGATCTCGGTCTTCCGAAACTGCCGGAGGCGGAATTCGCCCTCCGCCTGCGCCCCGACGCCGGCGCGCCTGCAACCGACCTGGCCGATCTGCTGGCAGAGATGTTGCCGCTGGCAGGCAATCGAGGCTGAAATGATCTTTCAAACTGGGCTCGACGGGATCTCAGGCCCGATGCGCGGACCTGCCGAGCTCACGACGCGAGAACCACAGGCCTGGCAGCATCGGCAGCCAGAAGGACAGGCCGCGGAAAACGACGACGGCCGTCAACGAGGGAGCGACAGGGATGCCGAGGATGGACATGACCGCCACCGCCGACGCCTCATAGGTGCCGAGACCGAGGGGGGCGGGACCGATGGTCGCCCCGATCGAGCCCGCGACCATACCGGCAAAGGCGACGAACGGATCGACGTCGACGCCGATCGAACGGAAGGCGAGCCAGAGGGTGGCGGCATCGAGCAGGATGACGGCCAGCTGGAAGCCGAAGGCACCGAGAAAGAGCGGCAGGCTCATCAGCTCGAACAGCGGCGCCTCGGCCATTTCCATCAGGACGATCCGCACGGTCGGGCGGCGCCTGAGCCAGCCCGGGATGAAGCGCGCGCTCACCGACTTGATGGCGATGACGGCAAGCGGGATGAAGAGCGCGACGACGGCGAAGACGGCAAAGGCGGAGGCAAGCGCCGCGCCCATGCGATGGCTCGTCCAGATGATCGCAAAGCTCGCGATCGCCGCGGTGAGATAGGCCGCATAGTAGGAGAACAGCCCGACCAGCATGGCGAAGAACGCGATCCTGAGCGGTACGCCGCGATTGCGCAGGCTCGCCGCGACCAGAAGCGTGCCGCTCGCCCCGCCGGTCGGCAGAGCCTGGTCGACGAACAGCTTTCCGAGCCCGAGCGAGGCGAAACCGGCCAGCCGCATCCGGTAGCCCGCATGCTTGAGCGACAGCCACCAGACGCCCCCGGCACAGAGATAGGTAAGCGCCTGGGCGACGAGACCGAGCAGGAGCCAGCGCGGATCGGCCGCCGAAGCGAGCGCGACGAAATGCTGGAGTTCCGTGAACCGGGAAACCGCAAGGAGAAGGACCGCGACGAGAAGCAGGCCCGGGATCCAGCTCCACAGCGCAGCGCGCCTGACACCCGCGCCCTGGCGCGCGATCTCGTCGAAAAGTGCAGAGCCGGCAGCGTCCTCATCGGAAGGCGGCACGACAGACCCTCCGTCGACCGGGGAAGACAGCGAGTCACACGTGGTCTTGCGGGGAGTTTCGGACATCGGTCTGGGGGCACTCGTCATTTCCGGACGCGCCGGCAAAGCTCACCGCCGCGGCAGGAGCTTCCCCCGGACCACCGGGAAAATCAAGAAGTCGCGACCATTTGCTGCACGGGGTGGAGACCGTGAAGACATCATCTCGGCATGTTGGAATCGGATGTCGATGGTGCCCCATGCCGGAATCGAACCAGCACTCCTTTCGGAACTCGATTTTGAGTCGAGCGCGTCTACCAGTTCCGCCAATGGGGCACGGAAGCGACTTGCGTCGGTAGGACTGCGCCGGACTATACGAAGCGGGCCGAGGCGGTCAACCGCCTTTTTCACGCCGGCGACCGTTCACGCAAATGTTTGCCCGGCGGATAAAGGGTCGCGGCGCCGGGAGTTTACAGCGGCCGTCCGCTTGCTTTAAACCGCTCGGGCCGAAGATCAGGGAATGAAGCATGCTGCGTCGCCTCTATGACTGGACCATGTCGCTTGCCGCGCGCAAGTCGGCGGAGAAATGGCTGGCGGTCATCGCCTTCATCGAAAGCTCGGTCTTCCTCGTGCCCGCCGACGTGCTCTACCTGCCGATGGCGCTCGCCAGACCGCAGAAGGCCTATCGCTATGCGCTGATTGCCACCGTCGCCTCCGTGCTCGGCGGCATCGCCGGCTGGTTCCTCGGCTATTACGCATTCGAGACAGTGGCCAAGCCGATCCTCGAATTCTACGGCAAGTTCGACGCCTTCGAGCGCCTGCGCACCTCGGTCGACTACCAGATGGTGCTGTTGCTGCTGGTGACTTCGGGGCTCGCGCATCTTCCGCCGATCAAAGTGGTGACCATCCTTTCGGGCGTTGCCCACATCAACATCTGGCTGTTCATCGTGTCGGCCATCGTCGCCCGCGGCGCCCGCTTCCTGCTGCTTGCCTGGCTGCTGAAGCGCTACGGCGAGCCGATCCGCGATTTCATCGAAAGGCGTCTCGGCCAGATCGCCGGCGTCGGTGCCGCCGTGCTGATCGTGCTATACGTCGCCTACCGCTATTTTCTTCACTGAGATCGGACACCGTCCATGAACCAGCCCGCATCCCTCCTTACCTCCGACACCGCGATCGCGGCGGTTCTGACGTTCGGCATGGCCGTCGTCGTCGGCTCGGCCCTCGGCTTCGAGCACATCGGCGGCTACATTCCCTGCGCGCTCTGCCTGCTGCAGCGTAACCCCTATTACATCGGCGTCGGCGTCGGTCTCCTCGCCATCCTGTCCTCGGCCTTCAGGCTGCCACCGGCCGTCACCCGCGGCCTGTTCGCCGTGATCGCCGTGCTGATGATCGTCAGCATCGGGCTCGGCACCTATCATGCCGGCGTCGAATGGAAGTTCTGGGAAGGCCCGACGACCTGCGCGGTCGGCGCGACTGGCGGGGCCGCACCGGGCAATGTGCTGGAAGCCCTGAACGAGACACGCGGCCCCTCCTGCACCGAAGCGGCGCTGCGCGTGCTCGGCCTGTCCTTTGCCGGCTGGAACGTGCTGACGAGTCTCGCCCTTGCGGCGATCGCGGTCTGGGCCACCTTCCGCCGACGCATCGCCTGAGCGCTCAGGGCTGCAGTTCGGAATCCCAGTAGAGATAGTCGACCCAGCTGTCGTGCAGATAGTTGGGCGGGAAAAGACGGCCGTTGTTGTGCAGGTCCTGTACGGTCGGTCGGTAAGGCTTCTGGTGCGGGAACATCTGCGCCTGCCGCGGCAGCTTGCTGCCCTTCCTCAGATTGCAGGGCGAACAGGCCGCGACGACATTTTCCCAGGTGGTCTCGCCGCCATGGGCGCGCGGGATCACGTGATCGAAGGTCAGGTCGTGATCCGAGCCGCAATACTGGCACTCGAACTTGTCGCGCAGGAACACGTTGAAGCGGGTGAAGGCCGGATTGCGGGTCGGCTGGACATAGGTCTTGAGGCTGACGACGCTCGGCAGCCGCATCGAGAAACTCGGCGAGCAGACGGAATGATCGTATTCGGCGATGATGTTGACACGGTCGAGGAAGACCGCCTTGATCGCGTCCTGCCAGGACCACAGCGACAAGGGATAATAACTCAGCGGCCTGTAGTCGGCATTCAGGACGAGCGCCGGCAAGGCCTGGGGCGAGACTGCAATCGTCAAGGCATTCTCCTGAGCGATTCGGCACCTACGCCTACATATTAGGTCCGTTGTTACAGCATTGTGAAGCCCAATTCCGAAGCCCGCGCTATTCGGCCGCCGGCGCCGCCTCGCGACCAGTCCGCGACGCGTAATGCGCCCAGAAGAGACGGGCCGCGACCGAGCGCCAGGGCGTCCACGCCTCGGCGATCGTCGCGACCTCACGGATTTCGGGCCGCACGGCATGACCGAGCGCATCGCCGACCGCGGCCCGAAGCGCCACGTCGCCGGCCGGAAAGACATCGGGATGCCCGCCGCAGAACATCAGGTAGACTTCCGCGGTCCAGAGCCCGATGCCCTTCAGGGCGGTCAGTTGCCCCACGGCAGCATCCGCATCGAGCTTTGCCACCGCTTCGAGATCGAGATCGCCCGAGACGACCGCGCGCGCGGCGTTGAGCAAAGTTTCCGCCTTGGCCCGCGACAGGCCGAGGCCGGCGGCCGCTTCCGGGTCGATCGACAGGTAGGTCTCGGCGGAGGGCAGGCCGCCCGCCGCCTGCAGGATGCGGCGCCAGATCGCCTCGGCACTCGCGCGGCTGACCATCTGCGAGACGATGATGTGGGCGAGACCGGCAAAACCCGGCTCGGCAAGGCGCAGTGGCAGGGGGGAAAGCCGCACGGCGAGCGGCTCGAGCCGCGGGTCGAGCGCGACAAGCGCGGCAAGGCCGGCCTCGACATCGGCAGCGGTGCGGATCGTCATGTCGTCCCGTAATCCCTCTTTTCGCCACCCGGCATTTCGTGCCAGATGGACCGATGATCCCGCCTGCCATTCAAAGACCGGCCCTGCGCTTCGCGCCAAGCCCCAACGGCCTCCTGCATCTCGGCCACGCCCTCTCGGCGCTGCTCAATGCCGACATGGCCGGCGCGCTCGGCGGGCGCTTCCTGCTGCGCATGGAAGACATAGACGTGATCCGCTGTACACCCGAATTCGAACAGGCGATCTATGACGACCTTGCCTGGCTCGGGCTCGACTGGGAGCGCCCGGTCCGCCGCCAGTCGGAGCATCTCGACGCCTATCGGGCGGCCCTCGACGACCTGATCGCCCGGGGGCTTGCCTATCCGGCCTTCATGACCCGCGGTGAGGTGAAAGCCCATGTGGCGACCATGGAGGCAGCCGGGGGGAAGCAAGGCGCGCCCTGGCCGCGCGATCCGGACGGCGCCCTCCGCTACCCCCCCGTCGACCGGGAGCGCAGCGGGGACGAGCGACGGAGAATGATCGATGAGGGCACGCGCCATGCCTGGCGGCTCGACATGCTTCGCGCCCTCAAGGAATGTGGCGGAACGCTCTCCTGGACGGAAACGGGCGACGGCGAAACGGGAATAATCGCCGCCGATCCGGCGGCCTGGGGCGACGTGGTCCTGTGGCGGTCCGACGCGCCGTCGAGCTATCACCTCTCCGTCACCGTCGACGATGCGGCGCAGGGCATCACCCATGTGGTGCGCGGCCTCGACCTCTTCCACGCGACGTCGGTGCATCGGGTGCTGCAGACGCTGCTCGGTCTTCCGGCACCCGTCTATTACCACCACCGGCTGATCCTCGGGCCTGACGGACGGAAGCTATCGAAGAGCGAGGGCGATACGGGCCTTTCGGCGCTCAGGGCGGAAGGGGCGACCTCAGCCGATATTCGCCGGCTCGTCGGCCTTTGACGGCTTGGCCTCTTCGACCAGGCCCTTCTGGCCGAGCACCTCGAACTTCAGGAGCGCCGCATTGAATTCGGCGCCGATGATGAAGATCGCGCCCACCATGTAGAGGAAGACCAGCACGACCATGATCGACGCCAGACCGGCATAGGTGGCGGCATAGTTGGCGAAGCTCGCCAGGTAATAGGCGAAGATCAGGGCGCCGATCAGCCAGAGAACGAGAGTCAGCAGAACCCCGGGAAGGACATCTCGAATGCGGCGGTGACCATCGGGAAGGCTGAGATGCGACAGCACCAGGCCGAAGGCGAGCAGCCCGAGCGTGCCGTAGATGCGCCAGTCCGAAAGGGTCGCGAGCACACCTTCGAGCCAGGGGAACCATTTCTCCGCGAAGCCGAGCGCAACCGGCACCGCGACGAGCAGCGCGCTGATCGCGGCGAGCACCGCCACGCCGCCGAGCATGAAGCCGAGGCTGAGGAGACGCGTCAGATACCACCGGCGCGTCTCGACGACGCGATAGGCCCGGTTCAGGGAGACCCGCAGCGCCTCGACCCCGTTGGAGGCGAAATAGGCGGCCGCAAGCACCGAGATCGTCAGAAGGCCGCCGCGTGGAATGGTGAGCACCTGCACCACCTGTTCGGAAAGCGGCTTGGCGATCGCTTCCGGCCATGTGTCGAAGATGATGTGTACGGCGGTCTCGGCAAAGCTGTCGGCACCGAGAAAACTGGCAAGCGCAGTTCCGAAGATCAGGAAGGGAAAGACGGCGAGCAGCACCGACAATGCGACGTGACTCGCCATGGCCCAGCCGTCATCCTCGCTGAAATGATTGAGCGCGTCGAAGCTGACCTTGTAGAGCATGCGCAGGAATGCCGGCATCCGATCTCCTTGAATTCGGCCGGCCACCGATCGACGGCCGATTGTCACCCGCGAACGAATATGGGAAACGGAAGCGGTTTGTACAGGACACATTCGATGACCGATCGCCGCAACATCATCGTGACCGGATGCTCGTCGGGCATCGGCGCCCATTGCGCCAGGGCGCTCAAGGCCGATGGCTGGCGGGTCTTCGCCACGGTGCGCAACGAGGAAGACAGGGCCTCGCTCGAAGCGGACGGCATCGAGACCCTGCTGATGGACTATACCGACACCGACAGCATCGCCGCGCTCGTCGACACCGTATCCGAGCGCACCGGCGGCCGCATCGATGCCCTCTTCAACAACGGCGCTTATGGCCAGCCCGGCGCGATCGAGGACCTTTCGACCGATGTCCTGCGCCGGCAGTTCGAGACGAACGTCTTCGGCTGGCATGAACTGACCCGGCGCATCATACCGCTGATGCGCGCCCGCGGCGAAGGCCGCATCGTCCAGTGCTCGTCGATCCTCGGCATCCTGCCCTACCGCTACCGCGGAGCCTACACGGCTTCGAAATATGCTCTCGAGGGGCTCAGCGTGACGCTCCGCATGGAGCTCGAGGGCACCGGTATCCATGTCAGCCTGATCGAACCAGGCCCGATCGAAAGCCGCTTCACCGCCAACGCGCTGAAGATGATCGAGGCCAATGTCGACCTGGAAAATTCGGCCCATGCGGAGGAGTACAGGCGCCAGCTTGCCCGCCTCAACGGAACCGGCCCGATCAATCGCCACAAGCTCGGTCCGGAGGCGGTCTACAAAGTGCTGAAACATGCCTTGACCGCGGCGCGACCCCGCCCACATTATCTCGTGACCACACCGGCCCGGCAGGGCGCGTTGCTGAAACGGCTATTGCCGGCCGACCTGTTCTACAGGCTGATGCGATCGCTGGACTGAGCCTGAAAAGAAAGCAACAGAGAAAACATGTCCGGCTTCACCACCGTCCTCGCCCTGATCGTCATGGGCCTCGTCGTCCTCGTCCTCATCCGGGGCCTGTTCAACATGCTGAAGGGCGGCAGCGGCAACACGTCGAACAAGCTGATGCAGGCGCGCCTCGTCCTGCAGGCGATCGCCATCGCGCTGATCATGCTGACACTGTGGCTGACCGGCGGCGGCCGCTGAGGGGGAACCGGCAATGGTCCGACTGAACAAGATCTACACCCGCACCGGCGACGACGGCACGACCGCCCTTGTCTCGGGTCCGCGCCGCCTCAAGCACGACCTGCGCGTCGACGCCTATGGATCGATCGACGAGGTGAACTCGACGATCGGCGTCGCCCGCCTGCACACCGGCGAGATGGCGGAGCTTGATGCCATGCTGATGCGCATCCAGAACGATCTTTTCGATCTCGGCGCGGACCTTGCAGCGCCCGAGACCGGCGAAGTGTTGTCCTATGAACCGCTGCGGGTGATCGAGGCGCAGGTGATCCGCATCGAAAGCGAGATCGACCGGCTGAACGCCGATCTCGACCCGCTGAAATCCTTCATCCTCCCGGGCGGCTCGCTGGCAGCCGCACACCTGCACCTCGCACGCACCGTCGCAAGGCGCGCGGAACGCATCATGGTGGAACTGTCGCGCTTCGACGGCGAGACGGTGGCCGAACCGGCGCTGAAATACATCAACCGCCTGTCGGATTTCCTCTTCGTGGCCGCCCGTTTCGCCAATGACGGCGGCAAGGCCGACATCCTCTGGGTTCCCGGCAAGAACCGCTGAACCGCCAACGGGCCGAAGGGGCGCGCGAATGTTCATTCCGCTGCACGATCGCAACGCCCTCAAGCACATCCGGCGCCAATACGTCACCGGCGGCCTGATCCTCGTCAACGCGCTGGTCTTCGCCTTCACCGTCCTGCTGACCCCTGAAGCGGTCGCGGAGGCCAGTGTCTACGGGTTCGGCTTCATCCCGGCGGTGGTCTTCGACAGCGCCGTGCTCGATCCGGCGCTCGCCATCGTGCCGCCGGATGCGACACTCGTCACCTATTCCTTCCTCCATGCCGACCTGATGCATCTCGGCTCGAACATGCTGTTCCTCTGGGTGTTCGGCGACAATGTCGAAGACGCGCTCGGACATGTCCGGTATCTGCTCTTCTATCTTCTCTGCGCCGCCGCCGGTGCGCTGTTTCACGGACTGGTCGCACCCCTCTCGCAGGCCCCGCTGATCGGCGCCTCGGGTGCCGTGTCCGGCGTCGTCGCCGCCTACCTCATGCTGCATCCGAAGGTGCGGATCTGGGTGCTCGTGCTCCTCCGCTTTCCACTGCCACTTCCGGCCTTCCTGCCGCTCGCCTTCTGGATCGGCCAGCAATTCGTCATGCTGGCGACCGATGGCGAAGGCACGGTCTCCTGGGGCGCCCATGTCGGGGGCATTCTCGCCGGGGCGCTTCTGGTCGTCGTTATGCGGCGGCGCGGCGTGCCGCTGTTCGACCGGACGATCGTCACCCCGAAGGCGGTCGTGCACCGGACCACCACGCCGCCGTCGACCCCCGTCCCGCAAGCCGGCGGACCGCGACGGACGCTGCAATGGGGCCGATGAGCGGCCAGAGCCAATATTTTACGTGGACGTAAACGTCAGTTAATCGTTTTAAGGATAGTCATCGGCACCCGAGGACGTTGTAATTGGGAAAAAAATGCGTATCCATGTCGCCCACTGACTATCGGATAGCCGCCTGAAAGCGCATTTTCAGGCAGGGCAATGAAGGAAGGAACTCATGAAAGTACTCGTTACCGTCAAGCGGGTTGTTGACTACAACGTCAAGATCCGTGTGAAGCCTGATGGTTCCGGCGTTGAGCTGGCGAACGTCAAGATGTCGATGAACCCGTTCGACGAAATCTCGGTCGAAGAGGCGCTTCGCCTGAAGGAAGCCGGCAAGGCGGACGAAGTCGTGGTTGTTTCGATCGGCCCGGCCAAGGCAGAGGAAACGCTGCGCACGGCGCTTGCAATGGGTGCGGATCGTGCGATCCTGGTCGAGACCGAAGATCAGGTCGAGCCGCTCGCGGTCGCCAAGATCCTGAAGGGCGTGGTCGAGGCGGAAGCCCCGGGCCTCGTCATCACCGGCAAGCAGGCGATCGACGACGACGCCAACCAGACCGGCCAGATGCTTTCGGCCCTGCTCGGCTGGAGCCAGGCGACCTTTGCCTCGAAACTCGATCTCCGCGCCGACAAGGCGACGGTGACGCGCGAAGTCGACGGCGGCCTGCAGACCATCGAAGTCAAGCTCCCGGCGATCGTCACCACCGACCTTCGCCTCAACGAGCCGCGCTATGCCTCGCTGCCGAACATCATGAAGGCAAAGAAGAAGCCGCTCGACAAGAAGAGCCCGGCCGATTTCGGCGTCGACACCGCTGCTCGCCTGAAGGTGCTGAAGACCGAGGAGCCGTCGGGTCGCAAGGCTGGCGTCAAGGTCAAGTCGGTCGCCGAACTGGTCGAGAAGCTGAAGACCGAAGCCGGCGTGCTTTGATCCGGAAGATTTGAGGAGATATTGAACATGGCCATTCTTCTTCTGGCAGAACACGACAACGCAACCGTCTCCGACCAGACGGCCAAGGCGCTCACCGCCGCGACCAAGATCGGCGGCGACGTCCATGTGCTGGTCGCCGGTGCCGGCGCCAAGGCTGCCGCCGACGCGGCGGCAAAGCTCGCTGGCGTTTCCAAGGTGCTTCTCGCGGACGACGCGTCTCTCGCCAACAACCTGGCGGAGCCGCTCGCAGCCCTGATCGTTTCGCTGGCCGGCGCCTATGACACGATCATCGCCCCGGCCACCTCGGTCGGCAAGAACGTGCTGCCGCGCGTTGCCGCCCTTCTCGACGTGATGCAGGTTTCGGAAATCATCGAGGTCGTCTCGGCCGACACCTTCAAGCGTCCGATCTATGCCGGCAACGCCATCCAGACCGTCCAGTCGACCGACGCCAAGAAGGTCATCACCGTGCGCACGGCGTCGTTCGCCGCGGCCTCCGAAGGTGGCTCGGCCGCTGTCGAGACCATCTCGGCGGCTGCCAATCCGGGTCTTTCGAGCCATGTCTCGGACGCCCTGTCGTCGTCGGACCGCCCGGAACTGACCTCCGCCAAGATCATCATCTCGGGCGGCCGCGCACTCGGCTCGTCGGAGAAGTTCCAGGAAGTGATCCTGCCCGTCGCCGACAAGCTCGGTGCCGCCGTCGGCGCGTCCCGCGCCGCCGTCGATGCCGGCTATGCGCCGAACGACTGGCAGGTCGGCCAGACCGGCAAGGTGGTCGCCCCGCAGCTCTACATCGCCTGCGGCATCTCGGGTGCCATCCAGCACCTCGCCGGCATGAAGGACTCGAAGGTCATCGTCGCGATCAACAAGGACGAGGAAGCCCCGATCTTCCAGGTCGCCGACTACGGCCTCGTCGCCGACCTCTTCGAGGCCCTGCCGGAACTCCAGAAGGCGCTTTGATCCGCGTTCCTTTCGCAACTGCGAAAGGGCTGGAAAAACGCCCCGCGGGGGTCTATCAATTTGCCGGGCCGGCTTTCGTTGGCCCGGCATTTTCATGAAATGCGATCAAAGCCTGGCGAGGAGAACGGGATGGCTACGACTATTGGCAATGTGGGGATCGTCGGCGCGGGCCAGATGGGCTGCGGGATCGCCCATGTTTCGGCGCTCGCGGGTTACAAGGTCACCATCTACGACCTGGCCAAGGATCGCATCGAGGCCGGCCTCGCCACCATCAACGGCAATCTCGCCCGCCAGGTGACCAACGGCAAACTCGCCGATGAGGACCGCAAGGCGGCCCTTGCCCGCATCTCCGGCACCACCGATATCAACGACATGGCGCCGATGGACCTCGTGATCGAGGCCGCCACCGAGGACGAGACGGTCAAGCGCAAGATCTTCGCCCAGCTCTGCCCGGTCCTGAAGCCGGAGGCGCTGCTCGCCACCAACACCTCCTCGCTGTCGATCACCCGCCTCGCCGCCTCGACCGACCGCCCGGAACGCTTCATGGGCATCCACTTCATGAACCCGGTTCCGGTGATGAAGCTCGTCGAGCTGGTGCGCGGCATCGCGACCGAAGAGGTGACTTTCGAAACCGCTAAGACCTTCGTCCGTTCGCTGGAAAAGACGATCACCGTCGCCGAGGATTTCCCGGCCTTCATCGTCAACCGCATCCTGCTGCCGATGATCAACGAGGCGATCTACACGCTCTATGAGGGCGTCGGCTCGGTCGAGGCGATCGACACCGCGATGAAGCTCGGCGCCAACCATCCGATGGGCCCGCTGCAGCTTGCCGACTTCATCGGCCTCGACACTTGCCTGTCGATCATGCAGGTGCTGCACGACGGCCTGGCCGACAGCAAGTACCGCCCCTGTCCGCTGCTGGTGAAGTATGTCGAGGCCGGCTGGCTCGGCCGCAAGTCCGGCCGCGGATTCTACGACTACCGCGGCGAAGTGCCGGTCCCGACGCGGTAAAGACGCTTCAGGCGGCGGGGATGTCCGTCAGGGCAAAATCCTCGCCCTTAAACATCAATGACAGGCCGTGAACCCTGGCACAGGCATAGGACATGCAGTCCGCGAGATTGAGCCGCGCGGGATGTCCTCTCCCCTTGCCATAGGTCGCAAAGGCCTGGACAGCGACGGTGGCGACCGGACCGTCGATCGGCAGAAGCTCGATCTCGGCCTCGCGCAAAAGGACCTGAATTCGGGATTCGACCAGGACGGGATCAAGGTCCAGCATGGTCGCGAGGCGCATCGACGCCTCCAGGACCACCAGACCGGACGTGAAGCGAGCGCCTGATCTCTCGATACGATCCGCATAGGCGGCGGCATCGTCCTCGCCCGCGAGAAGGGCGACGATGACCGACGTGTCGATGAAGATCACGGTTGACCCCACATGTCGTCGATCTCGTCTTTGCTCGGCGTCCGCCCGCCAGGTCCCGCCTGATCCTTCAACTCGCCAGCCAGTTGCGCGACCCTCTTGGCGAGGCTCACTTTGCCGCCCTCCCGCTTCAGTTCGCCCTCCAGCGCCTGAATGACCGCCGTGGTCAGGGTCACCTTGCGTTTTTCCGCAAGTTCCTGCGCGAGGGCGCGAGCACGGGCATCTCTGATCTGCAGCGTCATCGCGAACCCCTTCGTCTATCAAAAAAGACTATCATGACAGCCGCAAAAAGTCATCCATACAGCAGGTGGGCTCAGGCGCTCACGAGCCTGCCGCTGCCGCAACCAGCGCCCGGGCATCCTTGCTGTCCCATTGGGCAGGACCGTTCATCGCACCGAGCAGGCAGCCCTTGCCGTCGAGAAGCAGGGTGACCGGCAGGCCGAAGGCGAGGCCTTCCTTCTTCATCGTGTTGAACACGCCCATGCTGGCGTCGCGATAAAGCCCGAGCGCATCGACGCCGATCTCGTCGAGGAAAGCCTTCGGCTTGTCGACCGGCCCGGTATCGATGTTGATCGCCAGCACCTGGAACCTGTCGCTGCCCTCGGCCTTCTGCAGCGCGTTGAGGGCCGGCATTTCCTCGCGGCAGGGCACGCACCACGTGGCCCAGAGATTGACCAGCAGCGTCTTGCCGGAGAAGTCGGCAAGGGTCGTGGCCTTGTCCGCCTGGTCCTTGAAGTTGAGACCGCCGATCAGGCGCGGCTCGCTAGCCGCCACCATCGCCGCGACTTCGCCAGCGGTGAAGGGCTTCAAGGCCGCGGCCTTTTCGATGCTCCCCGCGCACTGGGCCGCGTCCGCCGTCTCGGCGCCATTGCCAGACCCGGCCTGCTTCACGTATACCGCGACCGCGCCGGCCATGATCCCGGCGACCGCCGCAATCAACACAAGCTTGGCGGAAGGAAGTCCGAGCGGTCTTTTTTCTGTCATCGCAGTCTCCAGGATGGGCATCGAATGGCTGAGGACACCACGAACACGAAATCCTCCAACCAGATGTGGGGCGGTCGCTTCGCGTCCGGGCCGGCCGCCATCATGGAGGAGATAAATGCCTCGATCGGTTTCGACAAGAAGCTTTACGCCCAGGACATCCGCGGCTCGATCGCCCATGCGACCATGCTCGCCCATCAAGGCATCATCACCGGCGAAGACAAAGACAAGATCGTTCACGGCCTGAACACGATCCTGTCAGAGATCGAGGAAGGCCGGTTCGAGTTCTCGCGCAAGCTTGAGGACATCCACATGAACGTCGAGGCGCGCCTTGCCGAGCTGATCGGCCCGGCCGCCGGACGCCTTCACACCGCCCGCTCGCGCAACGACCAGGTGGCGCTCGATTTCCGTCTCTGGGTCAAGGAGGAACTGCAGAAGGTCGAGGGATCTCTGACGTCGCTGATCGCCGCCTTCCTCGACCGCGCCGAAGAACACGCCGCGACCGTGATGCCCGGCTTCACCCATCTGCAGACCGCCCAGCCGGTGACCTTCGGCCATCACTGCATGGCCTATGTCGAGATGTTCGGCCGCGACCGCCAGCGCGTGCGACACGCGATCGAACACATGGACGAGAGCCCGATCGGGGCAGCCGCCCTTGCCGGCACCGGCTTTGCCATCGACCGCCACATGACAGCTCAGGCGCTCGGCTTCCGCGAACCGACCCGCAACTCGATCGACACCGTGTCCGATCGCGACTTCGCGCTCGAGTTCCTGTCGATCGCCTCGATCTGCGCCACGCACCTGTCACGGCTCGCCGAAGAAATCGTCATCTGGTCGACCCCGCAATTCGGCTTCATCCGCCTGTCGGACGCCTTTTCCACCGGCTCGTCGATCATGCCGCAGAAGAAGAACCCGGACGCCGCCGAACTGGTGCGCGCCAAGACCGGTCGCATCAACGGTTCCCTGATCGCGCTCCTGACCGTGATGAAGGGTCTGCCGCTCGCCTATTCCAAGGACATGCAGGAAGACAAGGAACAGGTCTTCGACTCGGCCGAAAGCCTGGAACTGGCAATCGCCGCCATGACCGGCATGGTCCGCGACATGACGGTGCGCACCGACAAGATGAAGGCAGCGGCCGGTTCGGGTTACTCGACCGCGACCGATCTCGCCGACTGGCTGGTGCGCGAGGCGGGCCTTCCGTTCCGCGACGCCCATCATGCGACCGGCAAGGCCGTCGCCATGGCCGAGGCGAAGAGCTGCGACCTGTCGGAACTGTCGCTCGAAGACCTCCAGTCGATCAACCCGGCCATCACCGCCGGCATCTTCGACGTCTTGACCGTCGAGGCCTCCGTCGCCAGCCGCAAGAGCTATGGCGGCACCGCACCGGAAGAAGTGCGCCGGCAGATCGCCTGGTGGCGGGCGCGCAACTGATCACGCTCGTTTAAGCCGTCATCACGAGATTGAGGGTGCACAAGCGCCCCAATTTTCGCTACAGGCTAAAGAGACGAGATTTTCGATGGATTGGGTGATGGTGAAGACGCTTTCCCGTGCGACGATGGCAGCCGGCATCCTGGCAGCCGCCCTGGTGCTGACTGGCTGCGGACGAAAGGCCGACCTCGATCCGCCGAACATGCCGGCGGCCGAGCAGAACAAGCTGGCACCCGGCCAGAAGGCACAGAAACCGACCGTCGCCGACGACCCCTTCATCCTCGATCCCCTTCTCTGACAGGTCGTAGCCCGTGAACCACTTCGACTATCGCGACGGCGTGCTCTACGCCGAGGACGTTTCCGTACTCGACATCGCCAAGGCGGTCGGGACACCCTTCTACTGCTATTCGACGGCCACCCTCGAACGTCACTACAAGGTCTTCTCCAAGGCCTTCGCCGGCGTCGAATCCATGGTCTGCTATGCGATGAAGGCCAACTCGAACCAGGCGGTCCTCAAGACCCTCGCCAGGCTCGGGGCCGGCGTCGATGTCGTCTCGGAAGGCGAACTGCGCCGCGCGCTCGCCGCCGGCATCCCGGCAAACCGCATCATGTTTTCCGGCGTCGGCAAGACGGTCTCCGAAATGGACCTGGGCCTCGAGGCAGGCATCTACTGCTTCAACGTCGAGAGCGAACCGGAACTCGAGGTTCTGAATGCCCGTGCCGTCAAGGCGGGCAAGCAGGCGCATGTCTCCTTCCGCGTCAATCCGGACGTCGATGCGAAGACCCACGCCAAGATCTCGACCGGCAAGAAGGAAAACAAGTTCGGCATTTCCTTCGAGCGCGCCCGTGCCGTCTATGCCCGCGCAGCCAGCCTGCCCGGCATCAAGGTCACCGGCATCGACATGCACATCGGCAGCCAGATCACCGAGCTGCAGCCCTTCGAGGACGCGTTCCGGCTGCTGCGCGAACTGGTCGAGACGCTGCGCGCCGACGGCCATGCGATCGATCACGTCGACGTGGGCGGTGGCCTGGGCATTCCCTACAAGGACGACAACAACCCGCCGCCGGAACCGGACCACTATGCCCGGATCGTCAAGGAACAGCTGGCCGGGCTGAACTGCAAGATCGTCGCGGAGCCGGGCCGCCTGATCGTCGGCAATGCCGGCATCCTGGTGACCGAGGTCATCTATGTAAAGGACGGCGGCGAAAAGACCTTCGTGATCGTCGACGCGGCGATGAACGACCTGATCCGCCCGACCCTCTACGAGGCCCACCATGAGATCCGCCCGGTAGTGATCCAGGCGGCAAGCGCACCGCGCATCCGCGCCGACGTCGTCGGCCCCGTCTGCGAGACCGGCGACTATCTCGCGCTCGACCGGGAAATGGCGATGCCGAAGGCGGGCGACCTGATGGCCGTGGGCTCGGCAGGCGCCTATGGCGCCGTCCAGGCGAGCACCTACAACACCCGCCGGCTGGTGCCGGAAGTGCTGGTCAAGGACAGCGAGTTCCATGTGATTCGCCCGCGTCCGAGCTATGACGACATGATCAAACTCGATTCGGTTCCGGCCTGGCTGGACTGATCGGCACCCGCGGCGGCCGTTCACTTTTCGGCGACCGCGGCAAAAAAGCGGACTGAGCGCGCCGTCCGCCCTCGTCTTCGCCACAAACAATGCTATCCTCCCCGGAGAAGGCAAAAGGCCGGCTCGCGACCTTTCCCGGTCCAAGGCCCGCTCAACGGAGACCCGACGGATGACCCCTCCTCAGCCGGGTGGAACGAGAACAGGAGCGTTTCGCAACGACCCGGCCCTGGCGCGGCGGGTGGCGATCAAGCGCTTCCTCGCAAGGCTCGTGCTGTTTGCCGAACGGCTTCTGCCGCTCTTCATACCGCTGGCAGGCATCGCCGCCATATTCATCTCGCTCGCCTGGCTCGGCGTCTATCGGCAACTGCCCGACGCCGTTCGGCTCGTTCTCGTCTTCGTGCTGACCTTCGCCTTCGTCGCGAGCCTCCTGCCCTTCGCCCGGCTGCGCTGGCCGGCAAGCGAAGAGGCCGACCGGTTGCTCGAGGAGCGCAACCACCTGCCGCACCAGCCGGTCGCCGTACAGGATGACGAACCCGCCTTCGAGACACCCTTCGCCCGTGCGCTGTGGGTCGAACACCAGAGGCGCATGGCCGAGACGATCGCGGCCCTGGACGCCGGCCTGCCACGCCCCGACATAGCCCGCTTCGACCGCTATGCCTTGCGCGCCATCCCCGCGCTGCTGTTTGCCGTCGCACTCGCCTATTCCAGCTCGAACGGCGCCGGCGTCATCGCCGACGCCTTCCGCCAGCAGCCGCGGACCGGGGACATGCCCGACATGCGCATCGACGCCTGGATCACCCCGCCGGCCTATACCAGCCAGGCTCCGGTCTTCCTGTCGGGTCTGGACGGTGCGACCGAAGGCCTTGTGCGGGTGCCGCAGAATGCCCAGGCGACCGTGCGCATCACCGGCGGTGGCGCCGATGAAAAGGTGATCTTCCGTGCCGCCGACAGCGGTGCCGTGACGGACGTCGCAGCCGCGGTCCCTGAGGATGAAACCGCGGAAGATCCGGCCAAGCAGCAGACGGCGGAAGCGGCACCCGCCGCCCGTGTCTACGAATGGAAGCTCGGAACGAGCGGGGACCTGCTGGTCGGTGGGCACCAGTGGCGGATCGAGGTGATCGCCGACAAGGCGCCGGAGATCGCCTTCGACGGCCTTCCGCGGCGCAGCGCAAACGGCGCGCTCGAAATCGGCTTCAAGGCGCAGGACGACTACGGGCTTTCCAAGGCTTTTGCCGAGATCGAGCCGGTCGATCAGAAGCCCGATGCCCTGCCGCTCTACCCGCTGCCCGACTACAAGCTCGACCTGCCGCGCCATAATTCCCGCGAAGCCAAGGGCGTCTCGAGCCGCAACATCACGGAACATCCGCTTTCAGGCCGCAAGGTCAGGATCACTCTCGTCGCGGCCGATGGTGCCGGCCAGACCGGGCGCAGCCAGCCCCACGAGATGGTCCTGCCGGCGCGCGCCTTCGTCGAGCCGCTGGCCGCCGCGGTCGCCGAGGAGCGTCAGGTCTTCGCGCTGGATGTGCGCGACCTGCCGCAATCGATCGCCCTCAACGAGGCACTGTCGCTCCGTCCAGACGAAACGATCCCCAACACCACGCACTACCTGCTGATCCAGTCGGCCCAGGCGCGCATGAAGCTTGCCCGCACGACGGAAGATCTGAAAGGCACCGCCGACTATCTCTGGGAGATCGCGCTCGGCATCGACGGCGGGGACCTGTCGCTTGCCGAACGCAAGTTGCGCGACGCCCAGCAGGCCCTCGCCGACGCGCTCGAACGCAACGCCCCGGACGAGGAAGTCAAGAAGCTGATGGACGAGCTACGCGCCGCCATGCAGGATTTCATGAAGGCGCTCGCGGAACGGCAGCCGGATGCCCAGGGGCAACAGCAGCAGCAGTCGGCCCAGAACGTGCTGCGCCAGCGCGACCTCGAAAACATGATGAACCAGATCGAGAACCTGGCGCGCTCCGGCAATCGCGACGCCGCGCGCCAGATGCTCTCCGAGCTGCAGCGCATGATGAACAACCTGCAGGCCGGACGCCCGCAGCGCGGCGGCCAGCAGCAGGAGAACAGCCAGGTCCGCCAGCAGATCGACAAGCTCGGCGAGATCATGCAGGAGCAGCAGAAGCTGATGGACGAGACCTTCCGTCTCGACCAGGCGCTGAAGGACCGCATGCAGCGTGGCGATCCCGGCGACGGCGAGGACGGCGAGTTTCTCGAGCAGATGCCGCCGGAAGGAGAAGGCGGCCAGCAGCCGCAGGAGGGCCAGCAGGGCGAGGACGGCCAACAGGGCTCTCCGACCGATCGCATGACCGCCGAACAGCTGCGCGAGGCACTGAAGAACCTTCGTGCCCAGCAGGAGCAGCTCGGCAAGCAGCTCGGCGAACTGCAGAAGGGCCTGAAGGAACTGGGCGTCGAGCCCGGCGAGGGTTTCGGAGAGGCCGGACGCGAGATGCGCGGCGCGGGCGAAGCGCTCGGCAAGAGCCAGGGCAGCCGCGCCGTCGAGGGACAGGGCAAGGCTCTGGAGGCCCTGCGCAAGGGCGCGCGAGACATGATGAACCAGATGATGCAGGCCATGCGGGGCCAGCAGGGCGAGCAGCAGGGCATGGGGCAAGGCGGCCAGAACGGCCGCGATCCGCTCGGTCGGCCGAGAGCCAGCTCAGGCCCGGACTTCGGCGAACGCGTCAACGTGCCCGACGAGATCGACGTGCAGCGCGCACGCGAAATCCTCGAGGCGATCCGCAAGAAGCTTGGGGAGAATGCCGGTCCGGAACTGGAGCGGCGCTATCTCGAACGACTGCTCGACATCCAGTAGGCAGGGTTATCGCCGGCCGACATGTCGCCCGGCAGGCAGACGTCAGCTCGCCAGTGCGCGGGCAACGGCGGCACGGATGTCCGGCAGCGCAAAGGGCTTCGACACGACATCGATGATCTTCGCGGCGAGATCGTCGGCGCGTTCACGCTGCTCGGCATAGCCGGTCATCAGCAGGATCTTGAGGTCTGGGAAAGATGACGCGGCGCGATGGGCAAGCTCGATCCCGTCCATCACCGGCATGCGGATATCCGACAGCAGGAGATCGAACTCCTTCTCACCCAGGCGCTCCAGGCCTTCGGCACCGTCGGCGGCCTCGAAAGTCTCATGGCCGTCGAGACGGAGGGCGCGCGCCACGAAGGAGCGGAGGGAATCCTCGTCCTCGGTAATCAGAATTCTCGCCATGATCGCTACTCCGTTCATTCGCTGTCCCGGAAGCGAAATCACCAGAGTTTCCTTTGCGATCGGTAAACGCCGCGGGGGCCGACCGCCCCCATGGTTAACAAGTGCTCTTCGTTTCGGGGCGAAAGTCAGCCCCGGCGAAGACCTCAGGCGTCGCCCGTGACGACGCCGACGAAGGGCAGTTCGCGGAAGGCATAGGCCACGTCCATGCCGTAGCCGACGACGAAGTAGTCGGGGCATTCGAAGCCGACGTGATCGGCCTCAAGCTGTTCCTGGCGCTTGACTTTCTTGTCGAGAAGCACGGCCAGCGAAACATGGGCGGCACCACGCTCGTAAAGCAGTTCCTTGGCGAACTTGAGCGTCCGGCCGGACTCGAGGATATCATCGATCAGGAGCACGTTGCGGCCCTTCACGTCGCTGTCGATGTCCTTCACGATCCTGACCCCTTGCGAGACAGTGCCTGTGCCATAGCTGGACAGGGTGATGAACTCGACCTCCGGAGCAAGACCGACGTCATGCAGCGCACGGATCAGGTCGGCAGCGAAGATGAAGGAGCCCTTGAGCACGGCAATCACCAGCAGATCGTCGGCAGGTCCCTTGGCGATCTCGGCGGCGATCTGGTGGTTGCGCTCGTTGATCTGCCGGGCGGTATAGAGCGGTTCGATGTTCTTTCCGCGGACGACGGGCATGGTTCACTCCTTCAGGACTGCGGCACGGCCTGTCGGGACCGAGCGTCGAGAGTGTTGGCCGATAGCATAGTCAGGAGCGCGAGGCACCCGTTTCCTCGAAGGAAAGCCGAAGTTCCGGCATTTTTCCACCGGGATGCAGGAGCCTGGCCGTGATGCCGCGGCTGTGGCCGGCATCGATTTCGCTGACAGGGGTGGCGATATAGGTGCTGGCGATCACCTGGCCGCCCGCGATCAGGTCGGCGCGCAGCTTTGGCAGCACGCTTGTCCGCGTCCCACGGTTCTCGATGATCGCGTTGACCTGCAGGACCCGCATGCCGTCGTCGTCGTGCGGCGTGAGGCTGACGTGGGTGATGTCGAGCGGCTCGGCATTGGCCCTCGTCCCCGGCTCGCCGACCATCAGCCCGGCAAGCGCGAAGATCGCGACGAAGACGAGCGAAACGAAGGCGGCGAACCCCTTGTCTGAAAGTGTCTGCAGCAGGTTTTCCAGCCGGGACAGGATGCCTGCGGCAAAGGTGCGCCTGCTGACTGGCCGCGACGCCGACCAGCCCCTGTCGGCGGTCCGGCGGTGATTGTCGTTGGAGCTGCAGGCATCGGAGGGCCGGCGCGGCGCGCTTTCGCGGACCGTGACGAACTCGGCGTCGACGATGTCTTCCGTCACGCGGATCGGCCAGGCATGCGTCATCCTCGGCCTGTCGGGCGGCAGGAGGTCGATGTCCGGTGCGGCGGCGTGCCTTCTGGAGCGGAATGCGTTCATCTTCCAACAGCCTTTCGCAATCGCCCGCGGACCGGCCAAATCTGGGCATTGAAACGAATCCTCTCCAGACGTAAATTCAAATGGTTAATGCTTCGGAAAGAAGGGGCCGCAACGGCCGTAATTCGACCGGGATTTACCCACTGTTAACCTCATTCGTTAAGATGTCGCGGATCCGCGATCTGTCAGACTGGCTGGGCCCTTGATCCATTTCGAAAATGTCGGCTTGCGTTATGGGATGGGACCGGAAATTCTCCGCGACCTCACCTTCGATATTCCGAAACGTTCCTTCCAGTTCCTGACCGGGCCTTCCGGTGCCGGCAAGACCACCCTGCTACGCCTTCTGTTCATGTCGCTCCAGCCGACGCGCGGACTGATCCGCAGTTTCGGCCGCGACATCACCAAGATCCCGCGCGCGGAATTGCCGATGCTGAGACGCCGCGTCGGCATCGTGTTCCAGGACTTCCAGCTGCTCGACCACCTGACGACCTACGAGAATGTCGCGCTGCCGCTGAGGGTGCGCGGCAAGGACGAGGCAACCTACCGCAAGGACGTGATCGAGCTCCTGAAATGGGTCGGTCTCGGCGAGCGCATCAACGTGCTGCCGCCGGTGCTCTCCGGCGGCGAGAAGCAGCGCGTGGCGATCGCCCGCGCCCTGATCGACCGGCCCGAGATCCTGCTTGCCGACGAGCCGACGGGCAATGTCGATCCGCCGATGGCGCGCCGACTGCTCAGCCTGTTCCTCGAATTGAACCGCCTTGGCACGGCCGTCGTCATCGCCACCCATGACCTGGCGCTGATGGATCAGGTCGATGCAAGACGCATGATCCTCACCGACGGGCGGCTCGACATCTATGACTGATCACGATCACTACGAGAGCCACGCCCCGCGCACCGCATCCCCTCAGCAGGCCGCGCGGCGCACCGAGATGACCGTGCGCCCGACGGGCGCGATCCTGCCGCCCTCCAACATCCAGGGCAATGCGCTGATGGTGGTGATCGCCATCATGGCCTTCCTCGCCTGCCTGACGCTCGGCGCGGTCAGCATGGTGCGCGCCACCGCCGCCGGCTGGCAGAGCCAGATCTCCCGCGAGGTCACCATCCAGATCAAGCCCGAGGACGGCCTCGACATGGACAAGGCACTTGCCAAGGCCCGTGACCTGGCCCTGACCTTCGTCGGCACCAAGGACGGCCAGATCATGGACGATGCGGCAACGGCACGCCTGCTTGAGCCTTGGCTCGGCACCGGACTCGACCTTCACGAGCTGCCCGTCCCGCGGCTCGTCATCGTCACCATCGACGAGAGCAACCCGCCGGACTTCGCGGCGATGCGGGATATGCTGAAGACCGAGGTTCCGCAGGCTTTCCTCGACGACCACCGCACCTGGGTCGACCGGCTCGTTCAGATGGCCCGCACCACCGTGCTGATCGGCTCGGCAATCCTCCTGCTCGTCTTCACCGCGATGGTGCTGACGGTGGTGTTCGCGACCCGCGGGGCACTGTCCGGCAATCGTCACATCATCGAGGTCCTGCACTTCGTCGGCGCCGAGGGCTCCTTCGTCGCCCGGGAGTTCCAGAAGCATTTTCTCAAGATCAGCCTGAAGGGTGCCGCCGCCGGCGGCCTGCTTGCAGCCGCCCTCTTCGCCATCGCCGGTTACTGGCAGAGCCGGTCGCTCGCCACGCCGGAAAGCGATCAGGCAAGCGCACTCTTCGGCACGTTTTCGATCGGATATATGGGTTATCTCGGCATCTTCGCGACGATGATCGTCATTGCCCTTCTGACGACGCTGACCGCCCGGCTGACGGTTATCCGCACAATCTATGAAATCGACAGCATACGCTCCGACCCGGCACGCACGGACGGGTTGCTGAGTGACTGACGCCGTGAAAGCCTGTTGAATGCCACAAAGCCGCCTGTTCCGCATGGCAGAAGCACGCTATGCACGAACAATGACGATGGGTCGGATGAGACGCGATAGAGCATTCCGCGAGGATCTGCCAAAGAACCCCGCCGGCGGCCTTCTTGCGCGCCGGGGCCTGCTACGTCGTTTTCTGCACTATGCCGGCCTGATCGCGATCCTGCTTTGCGCCGTCATCCTTGCCGGCTTCCTGTGGTTTGCCGATTCGGTCACCACCCTCGTCCCGCCCGCCGATGCCCGCGCCGATGCCATCGTCGTGCTGACCGGCGGCTATCAGCGGATTGACCAGGCGGTGGAACTCCTGCGCCGCGGTTCCGGTCGGCGCCTGCTCATCTCCGGTGCCCATCCGACGACATCTCCGGCGCAGATCCGCAAGATGACCCAGAGTTCGCCGGACCTCTTCGAATGCTGCGTCGACGTCGGTTACGAGGCGCTGGACACGATCGGCAACGCCAATGAGACCTCGCGCTGGATCCATGATCACGGCTATGCCTCAGTTCTCGTCGTCACCAACAATTATCACATGCCGCGCAGCCTCATGGAGTTGCGCCGTATCGATCGCGCGACCAACTTCATTCCCTATCCGGTGGTCAATGCCGATCTCAAGCACACCGCCTGGTATGCCGATCCCAATGTCGTGCGCACCCTCCTGTCGGAATACGGCAAGACGCTGATCGCCTATGCACGCGGCGTGATTGGATGGGGTGCCGGCGACGGGTTGCGCTCGACGGCCAAGTTCGCGAAGACGTCGGGCTGAGCCGGCCGCGACCGGCAAAACACGGCTTTTTATCCCGGGCAATATGCGTTAGGGACGGTGTCACGCCCGTCTTAGGAAATCCTGCCCGATGATCATACTGCGTTCGATCCTGTTCAACACGCTCTTCTATGCAAACCTGATCCTGCAGATGATCTTGCTGTCGCCCTATTACTTCCTGGCGCCACGCAAGAAGGCCTTCGTCATTCCGAAGAACTGGGCCCGCTCCAACCACTGGCTGATGGAGAAAATCGTCGGCACGACATTCACCGTGGAGGGGCTCGAGAACATTCCGAAGGGCGGCTACATCCTTGCGCCGAAGCACCAGTCCCTTTGGGACACCTACGCGCTGCTGCCCTGGCTCGACGACCCGGTCTACATTCTCAAGCGGGAATTGATGTGGATCCCGATCTTCGGATGGTATGTCGCCCGGCAGAAGATGATCCCGGTCGATCGCGGCGCCAAGGGCAAGGTGATGGTCGGGGTGATGGAGCGCACCAAGAAGGAGATGGCCGACGGCCGCCAGCTCATCATCTACCCGGAGGGCACCCGCCGTCCGCCGGGCGCCGAGCCGGCCTACAAATACGGCATTGCCCGCATCTATCGCGACCTCGAAGTTCCGGTCGTACCCGTCGCAATGCATCCCGGCCTGTTCTGGCCGCGCCGCAAGTTCCTCCGCTTCCCCGGGCATTTCAAGGTGAAGATCCTGCCGCCGATCGCGCCCGGGCTCGATCCTGACACCTTCTACGAAACCCTCATCGAAAAACTCGAATGGGTAAGCGACGAACTCCTCATCGAGACGGTGGAGAACAATCCCGGCCTTCCGCTGCCGCCGTCCGCCGCCAAGCGGATGAAAGAGCTTCTGGCCGAAAAGGACGCCTGAGGCTCAGGCAACGCCTTCAAGCCGCTCGATTTCGGCGGCGACCTGCTCCAGCCAGTGGTCCCGGATGCCGAGTTCGCGCAGATGCGCGACCGTGTTGGCCACATAGACCGGGTTGGGTCCCGACACACCGACCGCGCGGTTGACGATCTCGGCCGCCTCACCGACGGAAACCGACCCGGCATACTGATGATGCCCGCGATCGATGACATAGGTCAGCGCCCTGACCTTCCGTCCGTCGGAGAGGCGGATCGGCAGGGTGCGCTCCAGATAGACATGGGTCACGAGCTCGCGCTGGCGAAGGTAGTCGATGGTTTCCTCCCGGTTTGCTTCGGCGACCCTGAAGGCGACGCCGCGGCACGAGCCACCGTGATCCAGTCCCAGCACCAGCCCCGGGCATTCCTGTGTGCCGCGATGGACCCAGGAGCGCACGCACAGCGAGCGGCGATAGCCCAACATCAGGGCCTGGGCCCGCTCCTCGTAGGAAAAGCCCGGATTCCACATCAGGGATCCGTAGCCAAACACCCAAAATTCGTCCATATCGCAGGTCATTCCAGAATACCGGCCCGATTACCGGATCACCATTTTACGTTTGGAGCGCCTGATGGCAACGTCGAGTGAGGAAAACCGGAGTGTCGCCACCCTGAAGGTCGTACGACTCGGCATTGCCGTCGTGCTCTGCATCCTCGTCTATAGCGGCCTGTGGTACGGCGCGGCAGGGGCCCTGAGGGACAAATTGACGGCGGTCCTTTCCGGCGCCAATCCCGCGGCCATCACCGCGGAATGCGACGACATGCAGGTCGGCGGCTTCCCCTTCCGCGTCGGCGTCACCTGCAGCCGGCTGTCCGTCGACGACCATTTCCATGGCCTGTCAGCAAGTTTCGGCGCATTCCGCTCGGCGGCACAGGTCTATGCCCCGGGCCATGTGGTCTGGGAACTGGACAGCCCCGGCCAGGTCCGCTCGGCGCTAGGCTTCTCGCTGGCGCTGGAATGGCAGGCGCTGCGTTCGAGCCTCAATGCCGGGCTCTCCGGCCTCGACCGCACCTCGCTCGAAGCGACCGGTCTGCAGGTTCTTCTGACGACCCTGGTCGACGGGGCGACCATCGAGACGACGGCGCCGCATGCGGAAGCCCACCTTCGCCGCTCCGGCGAGGACCTGGACATCGCGCTCCTGTCACGCGACGCGGTGGTGTCGGTGCGCGGCCAGACGTCGCTCCTGCCGCCGGTATCATCGAGCCTGGACATGACGCTCGTCGGCAAAGCCAAGTATCTCGAACTCAAGGGCGACCGCGGGGAAGGGCTCTACGGCAGCGAGGGCGAGATCCGCCGCCTCGTGGCAGACATGGGCGGTGGCCGCGTCGTGACGATCAGCGGCCCTATCTCGGTCGGCGATGACGGCATGCTGTCCGGCAGGCTTCGCTTCGAAATCGAGGGCATCGCCGCCTGGCGGGATACCCTGAACGCAGCGTTCCCCGAGGAGAAGGACAGCATCGACAGCGCTGCCAATGTGCTGAAGGCGCTGTTCGGCGGTCAGGACAAGGGCGGCGCCGACCTCAGGCTGACGAACGGCGTCGTCTCCCTCGGCATCATCCCGATCGGTGTCCTGCCGCCGCTCTGAGCGAAGCGGTCAGGCCTTCTTCTCCAGCGAGTGGCGGCCAAAATCCGGCACGTCGACATCCTGGCCAGCCTCGATGATCGAGCGGCGAATGGCGCGGGTGCGGGTGAAGAGATCGAACAGCTTGTCGCCTTCACCCCAGCGGATCGCCCGCTGCAGATAGGCGAGATCCTCAGAGAAGCGCGCCAGCATTTCGAGGATCGCGTCCTTGTTGTGCAGGCAGACGTCGCGCCACATGGTAGGATCAGAGGCCGCAAGACGGGTGAAGTCGCGGAAACCGGACGCCGAATACTTGATCACTTCCGACTGCGTCACCGTCTCGAGGTCGTCCGCCGTGCCGACGATGTTGTAGGCGATGATGTGCGGCAGGTGCGAGACGATCGCCAGCACCTTGTCGTGATGCTCCGGGTCCATCTCGTCGATCTTGGAGCCGAGCGCACCCCAGAAGGCACGGAGCGTCGCAAGCGCGCCGGCATCGGTGCCCGGCAGCGGCGTGAAGATGCACCAGCGCCCCTGGAACAGACCGGTGAAGCCGGCATCCGGGCCGGACTTTTCCGTGCCCGCAAGTGGATGCCCTGGAATGAAATGCACGTTGTCCGGCATGTGCGGCGCCATCTGGGCGATGACCGACGCCTTGGTCGAGCCGACGTCGGTGACGATTGCACCCGGCTTCAGATGCGGGGCGATCTGCCGGGCCACGGCTTCTGAGGCGCCGACCGGAACCGAGACGATCACTAGGTCGGCATCCCTGACCGCATCCGCCGCCGACAGCTCGTAGGCCGTACCGAGGGCAAGCTCTTCCGCGCGCTTCAGCGTGTCGGCGCTGCGGGTCGAGACGACAACGTCACGGGCAAGGCCCAGTTCCTTCACGTCGCGGGCGATCGACGAGCCGATGAGGCCGATACCGATCAGCGCGATCCGGTCGAACATCGCAGTCATCAGGCACGCCCCATGAACTCGGTCAGCGCATCGATCACGCCGCGATTGGCCTCTTCGCTGCCGATCGTCATGCGCAGCGAATTGGCAAAGCCATAGCCGCGCACGGCGCGCAGGATGAAGCCGCGGCTGGTCAGGAAGTCGTCGGCCTCGGCGGCGCGCTTGCCGTCGACGTCAGGAAAATGAACCAGCACGAAATTGGCAACCGAAGGCGTGACCTTGAGGCCGAGAGCTGAGAGCGCGGTCGAGACCTTCTCGACCCAGGCGAGATTGTAGTCGGCCGCCATCGTGACGAAGGCCTGGTCGCGGACCGATGCCGCACCCGCAGAGATTGCCGGCGCATTCATGTTGAACGGACCACGCACGCGGTTCAGCGCGTCGATGATCTCCAGCGGCGCATAGGCCCAACCGATGCGCAGCGCCGCAAGCCCGTAGACCTTCGAGAAGGTGCGGGTCATCACGACGTTGCGGTTGCCGGAGACGAGCTCGATGCCGGCCTCGTAGTCGTTGCGGCGGACATATTCCGCATAGGCCGCGTCGAGCACCAGGATGACATTGCCCGGCAGGCCGGCATGCAGGCGACGGATCTCGCTCGCCGGCACATAGGTGCCGGTCGGATTGCCCGGATTGGCGAGGAAGACGATCTTCGTCTTCTCCGTCACGGCGGCAAGGATCGCATCGACATCGACCGTGCAATCCTTTTCCTTCACCACGACCGGGGTCGCACCGGCGCCCATGATCTGGATCTTGTAGACGAGGAAGCCGTGCTCGGTGATGATGCCTTCGTCGCCCGGGCCGAGATAGACGTGGCAAAGCAGGCCGAGCAGTTCGTCAGAACCGTTGCCGCACAGGATGTTGGCGGCGTTCAGGCCGTGCACTTCGGCAATCGCCTCGCGCAGCGCCACCGCCTGGCCGTCCGGGTAGATTTCGAGATGGCCGGCGCTCTGCTTGAAGGCGTCGATCGCCTTGGGGCTCGGACCGTGCGGGGTTTCGTTCGACGACAGCTTGAAGACCCGCGCGACGCCCGGCGCATGTTCCTTGCCCGGCACGTAGGCGGCAATGTCAAGGATACCCGGACGCGGGGTCGGCTTCATGGTTTCGCTGCTCATCGATGTGGCTTTCTGTCGTTGAAATTCCGGGCGGACGCCCGGCAATATCGGATGAGAGCCCATAAAACGGAAAGCCGGTTTTGTCGAGGGCGACCGCTGTCGCAGCCGTCCTCCGGATCAGCGCTCCGGCAGCGCCTTCACCCGTGTCGTGGGCACCCCTTGAGGCGCGAGAACGGGCGCGAAGACACGGCGCGAAGCTCGTGCCGCGACCGGCAGGCCCTGATAGAGGCGCTTCTGCGCCTCGATGACGATGACGCCGGAGAAGGCCGGCCAGACAAAACGCCCCAGCCGCTCGAAACTGCGCCGCAGACGCAAGACCGCGCGGATCTTCGACGGCGGGAAGAACAGCGCCTCCGCGCTCGCCCCCGGCGTGAAATTGGTCTCGCGGAAAAGTGCGGTCAGCTGGCCGCGCGAATAGGGGCGGCCGGATCCGAAAGGCGTGTGCTCCATCCGGGCCCAGACCCCGCGCCGGTTCGGCACCACCACGACCAGCCGCCCGCCGGGTGCCAGCACCCGCCAGATCTCCTTCAGGCTTTCCCGCGGGTTTTCGGCGAATTCCAGCGAATGGACCATCAGCACCCGATCGACCGAGGAATCCGGTAACGGCAGCTCCTCGTCGAACACCAGCGCCGTGGCAGACGGCTCGCCGACCGGCCAGTTCACCGCACCCTGTCCGGCCGGCATGAAGGCGAAGGTTCGTTCCGTGTCAGCCCGGAAGCGATCGAGGAACGGGATGGCATAGCCGAGGCCGACGAGACGCTCCTGCGGCAGCCGCACCCAGAGCGCCGAAAGCGCCATGGCGATCGATTCCTCCGCCATGCGGCCCAGCATGGAATGGTAGAACTGGCGGAGATCGACGATATCGACGTGCATGGCGCCATTGATAGCAGGCGGCCGGTGGACTTCAAGGCGCAACACGCTACATTTCAGCAATCGAAGCACAACGGACAAAGGCCCGATGAAGCCCCTCGACCTCGACGTCTTTCCCTGCCGGAGCGACAATTTCGGCGTTCTCATCCACTGTCAGGAAAGCGGTCTCACCGCCACGATCGACGCTCCCGAACTGGAGCCGATCCTCGCCGCCGCGGCTCGCCGCGGCTGGAAGATCACCCATGTCTTCACCACGCATCACCACGGTGACCATGTCGAGGCGAACCTGGCACTGAAGGAGAAGTTCGGCTGCGAGATCATCGGCCCTCGCGAGGAGGCCGTGGCGATCCCCGGGCTCGACCGCGCGGTCGGCGACGGCGACAGCTTCGACTTCGGCGGCCATATGGTGCAGGTGATCGAGACGCCTGGCCACACCGCCGGCCATGTCTGCTACCACCTCCCCGACGACAAGCTGCTGTTTGCCGCCGACACCCTGTTTGCCCTCGGCTGCGGCCGGCTCTTCGAGCGCCCTGCGGCCGACATGTGGCATTCGCTTCAGAAGCTCGCCGCCCTCCCAGACGAGACGGCCGTCTACTTCGGCCATGAATACACGCTGTCCAACGCCCGTTTTGCCCTCACCATCGACCCCGAGAACGACCGGCTGAAGAACCGCGCCGCCGAGATCGAGACCAAGCGCCAGAAGGGCGAATTCACCATTCCGACGACGATCGGCCTGGAGAAGGAGACGAACCCCTTCCTGCGCGCCGCCGACCCGTCGATCCGCCGCAACCTCCTGATGGAAGGCGCGACGGACACGGAAGTGTTTGCCGAAATCCGCAAGCGCAAGGATCACTTCTGATGACGGCAGAAGAGGTGATCGAGACCCTCGGGATGCAGCCCCACCCCGAGGGCGGCTGGTTCGTCGAAACCTTTCGCGACGGTGCCGGCGGACCGCGGGGACACTCGACGGCGATCTACTACCTGCTGAAGGCGGGGGAACGTTCCCACTGGCACCGGGTCCGTGACGCTGTCGAGGTCTGGCACTACCATGCCGGCGCGCCGCTGGCGCTCTACAGCGCGCCCGACGGAACGAACGTCGAGACCATCGTGCTCGGGGCCGATCTCCTGCGCGGCGAGCGCCCGCAGGCCGTGATCCCCGCCGACGGCTGGCAGGCCGCCGAAAGCCTCGGCGACTTCACGCTGGTGGGCTGCACGGTCGCACCCGGCTTCGACTATCAGAGCTTCGAGATGGCACCACCCGGCTGGTCGCCCGGACACTGACGGCGGACGTCAGGTAGTCTCGCGGCCGGTCAGGACGCGATTGCCACGACCGACAGGGTCAGCACGACCTGCGAACCGAAGTAGCTCGCCCACACATAGCGGGCGGCAAGACGGCGCAGCGGGTGATCTTTTGTCATCTTGAAGGTCTCGACGGCCAGCACCGCATCGGACGACATGAAGAGCAAGGCGCCCGCAAAGACCGCGACGGAAGAAACGCCGAGCGACAGGACCGCCATGCCGGCGATCGCCGAGGCATAGGCGAGCACGGCCGGCGCCAGTTCGCCGGCCGCACGCCAGAGGAAACCGACAAGGGCCCCGGCAAGCAGCACGGCGACGACCGCAGCCACCATCCTCCAGGCCTCTGCAGTGACAAGTCCGACATCGCCGATCTGGTAGAACAGTGCCCCGTAGGCCAGATGAGCGAGGAGAAAGGAGGCAAGGCCGCCGATGAAGTTCCGCTCGCCCTCATAGGCCAGGAAGGCGTCGCCGAGCGCGCTGAGCGCAAGCCCCGCGACCATCAGATGCGGCGCCTCCATGACAAGGGCATAGAGCGCAAGCAGCGAGACCGGCAGGGTCTTCCAGAACGCACGCCTGTGGCTCGGCGGCTTGTTCAGGATTAGGAAATAGCTGAGCCCGACAAGGACGGCGATCGAAAGGACGATCGTGGCAGCGGCTTCCATCGTCCCCTCCCCAACAATCGGCCGATCAGGCTTCGGCCTTGCGCTTGCGGCGGATCATGTCCTGCGCCGCGAGCATGGCACCGCCGGTGATCAGCAGGCAGGCGAAGGCGATCCTGAGGCTCGGCTCGGCGAAGCCGAACAGGGTCAGGATGAGCGTCGACAGCAGCGGCGCGGCATAGCTCGACGCGCCGAGGATCTGGATGTCGCCGTTCTTCACGCCATGGTCCCAGGCATAAAAGGCAAGACCGACCGGGAAGATGCCGAGGCCGACGACGGCAACCCACTGCGACACGCTGTCCGGCCAGACCGTCGTCTCGAGACCGAGATGGCAGAGCGCCGAGAGGATCGAGGTGGCAAGGCAGAAACCGGTCACCACGTCGGTCGACACGGCCTCGAAGCGGCGCGTGAGAAGCGAATAGCCCGACCAGGTGAAGGCGCACAGGAGCGCGGCCATGTAGCCGAATGCATAGGCCGGA
This sequence comes from Rhizobium terricola, assembly GCF_012927355.1. Taxonomy (GTDB): domain Bacteria; phylum Pseudomonadota; class Alphaproteobacteria; order Rhizobiales; family Rhizobiaceae; genus Allorhizobium; species Allorhizobium terricola. The sequence continues at coordinate 486,063 of NZ_JABBGK010000003.1, read as the reverse complement.
TCGAAGGCAATGCCGTTCTTGGCGACGATCAGCACCGTGCCGGCAAGCCCGGCAAGCGCACCGGCCACGTGATACCAGCGCAGCCGCTCGCCCGGCAGAAGAGCCGAGCCGACGACGATGAGCAGGGGCCAGAGATAGGCGATCAGACCGGCCTCGACGGCCGGAGCATTACGCAGGGCCGTGAAGTAGAGGAAATGATAACCGAAAAGGCCGATCACGCCGGTGAGCCAGACCTTAGGAGGCTGGCGCAATTCGCGGATGCGTTCCGGCTTCAGGATGAAGGTCACGATGCCCGGCAGGCTGCCGATCGCAAACGTGATCGCCGAAAGCTGGAACGGGGGCATCGTGCCGGACGCGGCCGTGAGCAGTGCCAGAAACGACCACATCAGGATGGCCGTGAAGCCGATCAGCGTTGCTTTGGTCTTCACCCGTGTCTCCCCTCGCGGGGATCAGGCCCGCACCTCCTCAGCCGTCGAATTCGACCGCCGAAACATAGATTGTCCCCATCTGCGTCGGCACGCGCGCATAGACAGGAGCATATACCTTCAGCGTGGACGTCTTGGCAAACCAGATTTCCATGCCGTCCACCTTGCGCAGGTATTCGATGTCCTTGCGGCCCTTGCGGAAACCGGACTTCGGGACATACCGCATGGAGCAGACGATCGCCTCACCCTTGACGCCCCCGACCGAGAAGCTTTCGCGCCCCTTGGGCGTCAACACGATATCCATGCGGCTTTCGCCGTCATAGATCGGAAGCGTTCGCGGGCAGGCGGCCTCCCCCTCCGGAATGATGAGGCCGCTGATCGGATCGAGCACCGCCATGAGATCCTGCTGGGTGACTTCGATCCAGGTCTCGGGCCGCCGCTTCGGCTGCGGCTCGATCGTCGTCTGGGTGACGTTGCCGTCCTGGTAGTGCACATCATAGGTGAGCTTCTTGCGGCCCTTCTGATAGACCAGCGTATAGCGGTCGGTCTGCATGCGGTCGCCATGAAGGGTTCCGGACACGTTGGAAACGGCGGAGATCGTGGTGACGACATTGACGATCGCCGACGATTTGAAGCTGCCGGAGATCGTGTAGCTCGACTGATTGACCTCGGTGACGAAGGAGGCGCGCGCGATCGGCAGTGCGCCGAGCGTCACGCGGTAGTCCGTGCGGTAACGCAGGTTCTCAGCCGCGGCGGGCCCGACGGCAAGGACAAGCAGACAGCTTAAAAGGCTCAATAAACGCAACGGCGGCCCCCAGGGTCGGATCCCGCCTCTCGTTTGACGGCGAGTGATGATCGCGCTTATCCTGTGCAGCGACTGTGGCAACAAAATAGCGGGAATTTCCCGCACTTGCGCGAAAATCCAAGGTTTGGCTTGACGCGCCCGGCCAGTCTGACTATAGAACCGCAACTTTCCAATCAAACGCCGTTGGATTGCCACGCCGGTATTTGCCCGGAAGCAATGCGATGGCCAAGAAAAATATAGGTGTATCATGTCCCGCAGTTGCGAATTGACCGGCAAGGGCGTCCAGTCGGGCAACAATGTGAGCCACGCGAACAACAAGACCAAGCGCAAGTTCCTTCCGAACCTGTGCGACGTCACGCTGATCTCGGACGCACTTGGCCAGCGTTACCGCCTGCGCGTTTCCGCAGCCGCTCTGCGCTCGGTCGAGCACCGTGGTGGCCTCGACGCCTTCCTTCTGAAGGCCAACGAAAACGAACTGTCGATGCGCGCCCGCCTGCTGCGTCGCCAGATCGTCAAGAAGACTGCAGCTGCCGCCTAATCCGCGGTTCGCAACGCTTCGACAAGGTCAGAAGGCTTGAACGGGACCGCCCGTACAAGCCTTTTCCTTTTGCATCATCGTTACTCCAACTGGTGGCATCACCCAGGATAAAAAAATGCTGAACGCACGCCATATCCTTATCTACAGCCTGCTGATGACGGCCATCGTGGTCGCCTCGAACATCCTGGTCCAGTATCCGCTCTCGGGTACGCTCGCAGGGATCCAGCTCGGCGACCTCCTGACCTACGGCGCCTTCACCTACCCGGTCGCCTTCCTCGTCACCGACCTCACCAATCGACAGTTCGGCCCGCAGACCGCGCGAAAGGTCGTCTTCATCGGCTTCGTCGTCGGCGTCGCGCTGTCCTTCGTGACCTCGTCGCCGCGCATCGCGATCGCCTCCGGCTCGGCCTATCTTGCCGGACAGCTGCTCGACATCACCGTCTTCAACCGCCTGCGCCGGCTCGCCTGGTGGAAAGCGCCACTGATCGGGTCGGTCTTCGGGTCCGTGATGGATACGATGATCTTCTTCTCTCTGGCCTTCGCCCCGATCTTCACGCTGATCGGCCCGAACGACGATTTTGCCATCGAATGGGCACCGATCCTCGGCGTGCTGGCAACCGATGCACCGCGCTGGATGTCCTGGGCGATCGGCGATTTCGCAGTCAAGATGCTCGTCGGCGTCGTGATGCTTCTGCCCTATGGCGCCCTGATGAGCGTCCTGCGCCCCATGGCACCGGCCCGTTCCGCCTAGGCGGAAGAACAAGCCGGCTCGTCACCGATCTCAGTCGACGAGCCGGAACTCCAGCATCAGCGTCCGCTGCAGGATCGAATGATTGTCGTCCGAGACGAGGATGACGCGCGTCGAGCCGTCGGGCGCGACCACGACGTCCAGCCCCTCCATGTTGTCGATCTCCTCGTCCATCCCGGCTTCGAGGATGATGCTGCCGTCGACGACGGCACCCGGCTTGATGCTCTCGCCGGCAATCCGCCGCATGCGCAGCGCCACCCCGGTAGCGAGTGAGAAGCGCCGCTCCATCAGAAGAAGATCGCCGTCAGGCAGGAAGGCACCGTCCGTCACGTCGAAACCGTCATGGGCGACGACCCGGAACGCCCCCTCGAGCGGTCCGTCGAGGATGCCGGCAAAGAGATGACCGTTTCCGTCATAGCTCTTCTCCGCCACGGCGACGAGGGCACCGGAAAGCGGGCTCGACGGCGGTGACAGGGCAAGCGTCTCCAGCCCGCCATTGCCGCGCAGTTCCCGGACCGGGATCGGCAGGGGCAAGGCCATGGCGAACGGACGCGCCGTCTCGATGGACGAGAGGGGCCGGTAGCCGCTCACACGATGCATCTGCTCGTAGCCGACGAATACATCCCCGCCGCGGAACGCCAGGCTTTCGGCATCGACGGAACGCTTGCGCCGGTTGGAGGCGCCGTTGACGTCGAGCATCGGCGCGATCGTCACGTCGGAGAGCCCGCCGAGCCGGCCGGCGTCGTCCCGCGTAATCCTTCCCGAAATCCAGTGGCCGGTATCGAGAACGCCGAGGAAGTGTTCACCATCGGGGAGGAAACGGATACCCGACCAGGCACCGAAAAGCGGTTCGGGCGAGGAAAGCTCCAGGCCGCCGACGAATTCCAGCGCCCCGAAGCGGCTGCGGGCATCGGACGCGAAATTGGCGATCGCCAGGGCATCGATCCGAGCCGGCTCGGCCCTGGCGGGAAGAGGCAGGATCATGGCGGCGGCGAGGATGCAGGCGAAGGCGAGAGGGCGGCGGGATGGCAATGACTTGACCCTGAATGGGAGGAGCGTTCACCGCCTTATGCCACGGACGCCCCGACCGGCAAAGCACCGGGAAACGGAGCTCGGGCTTTAGGCCGGGACAAGCTACGCATGCGAGCCTTCGCCCATTCCATCCAAGCCACTATTTCAGGAGTTTGCAGTGATCAACGGCGTTAGCGACAAGCAATATGCTCCCCTCCTCTACCGTTCGGGCCAGTCCGCCGGCACCGACAGCGGCGGCTTTTCCGACGCACTCCTCTCCTATGACGGCGGTTCGTCCTTCTCGCTCGAAGACGAAAACACAGTTGCCTACGACACAACGCCGGAAGAGGAACAGGCACGCGCCGAGGCCAAGAGCCTGATCGAGGAATTTTCCGAATGGGCGCATATGGACGTCGCGGAACTCATCCGCGCGCAGTATCTGCAGGATCAGGGCCTCACCGAGGAATCGCTCGCCGCGATGGATCCCGATGCCCGCAAGGCGATCGAGGAGGACATTGCCGAACTGATCAAGGAACGGCTTGGCGTGGACAAGGGCACGACCTCGGCTGGCAGCACGGAGGCCTCGGAGGCCGCCGTCGAAGCCTGATGATCAGCTGGCGCGGCGTGCCCTGCCGCCGCGCTTGCCGCCCTGTTCCTGGTCTTCGAACAAGGCCGCGAGCTGCTCGGTCATAGCACCGGCCAGCTCGTCCGCATCAACGATGGTCACCGCCTTGCGATAGTAACGCGTTACGTCGTGACCGATACCGATCGCCAGAAGCTCGACCGGCGAGCGGGTCTCGATCTGTTCGATGACGGCGCGCAGATGGCGCTCAAGGTAGTTGCCCGGATTGACCGAAAGCGTCGAGTCGTCGACCGGCGCACCGTCGGAAATCATCATCAGGATCTTGCGCTGCTCCGAGCGAGCCATCAGGCGGCTGTGCGCCCACATCAGCGCCTCGCCGTCGATGTTTTCCTTGAGCAGCCCCTCGCGCATCATCAGGCCGAGATTGCGGCGCGCCCTGCGCCACGGCGCATCGGCGGACTTGTAGACGATGTGCCTGAGGTCGTTGAGGCGGCCGGGTGTCGGCGGCTTGCCGCCCGAGAGCCACTTCTCTCTCGACTGCCCGCCCTTCCAGGCCTTGGTGGTGAAGCCGAGAATCTCGACCTTGACGCCGCAGCGCTCAAGCGTGCGGGCAAGAATGTCGGCGCAGGTCGCGGCGACCGTGATCGGACGGCCACGCATCGACCCGGAATTGTCGATGACGAGCGTCACGACGGTATCACGGAACTTGGTGTCGCGCTCCATCTTGAAGGACAGCGGCTGCATCGGATCGATAACCATGCGGGTGAGCCGCGCGGTATCGAGATAGCCTTCCTCCAGGTCGAAATCCCAGGAGCGGTTCTGCTGCGCCATCAGACGGCGCTGCATGCGGTTGGCGAGGCGCCCGACGGCGCCCTGCAGATGGGCCAGCTGCTTGTCGAGGAAGGCGCGCAGGCGGTCGAGTTCGGCCTCGTCGCAGAGTTCCTCCGCCGTCACGACCTCGTCGAATTCCTGGGTGAAGATCTTGTAGTCGACTTTTTCGTTGAAATCGTCGAACGGGCTTGCCGGACGGCGCATCTCACCGGGCGTCTCGCTGTCGTCCTCGCCCTCGTCCGACATGTCGTCGTCGGAGATTTCGGCGCCGTCCATCTCGCCGTCGTCCATCTGCTCCTGCGAGGCTTCGCTCTCCTCGGCGGGAGCCTGCTCGGAGCCGGCCTCCTCCTCGGCGCTTTCCTGCTCTTCCTCGTTGGAGCGCGGCTGGTCCTCGGAGGACTGATCTTCGTCCTCGCCCTCTTCGGTCTCGTCGCCGACGTCTTCCGCCATTTCCATGGCGGACAGCATGTGGCGCACGACGCGGGCAAAGGCCTGCTGGTCGTTGATCGCAGCTGGCAGGTCTTCAAGGCTGGAACCGGCCTTGTCCTCGATGAACGGACGCCAAAGGTCGAGCACCTTGCCGGCGGATTCAGGCGGCTTTTCGCCGGTGAGCTTCTCGCGCACCAGCATGGCGACGGCTTCCTGGATCGGCGCGTCTTCCTGGCGATTGATGCCGGAAAAATTCGCCTTGGCGTATTTTTCCGAGTTCATGGCGGTGATGTTCGTCGCCATGCCGCTCATCCGGAGCGAACCGATCGACTCGACACGGGCCTGTTCGACCGCATCGAAGACCGAACGGGCATCCTGTCCTTGAGGCGCCATCGTCGCATGGATCTTCTGGTCGTGGCAGGCGATGCGTAGCGCCATGGAATCACCGAGCCCGCGGGTTACCGCGAGTTCGTGGGCCGTGGGCTTCTTCGACAGTTCCGGCAGCCGGACACGCTCCCCGGCGAGGCCCGGTCGCTCGTTGGCGAACACGACCTCGACCTCGGGGCTGCCTGCCACCGAACGAACGCAACCGGTGATCGCCCGGCGAAGCGGCTCGGTGTCCACTCCCGTGCCGGGCTTTGCTCTCGAATTATCCCCGCGACCTGCCATCGTGATCGCCCTCTCAGGCGCCGAGCACGATGTTGGCAGCGCTTTCCTTCAGCTCGACGCCGAAGGCGCGCTGATACTGCTCGGCGACCAGCGTGCGCTCGAGTTCGTCGCACTTGTTGAGGAAGGTCACGCGGAAGGCGAAGGCCACGTCACCGAAGATCTCGGCGTTCTCGGCCCAGGTGATGACGGTACGCGGGCTCATGACGGTCGACAGGTCGCCGTTGATGAAGGCCGAGCGGGTCAGGTCGGCGAGGCGAACCATGCGCGAGACCGTGTCGCGACCATCTTCAGTCTTGCCGAAGCTCTTCACCTTGGCGAGAACGATGTCGACTTCCTTGTCGTGCGGCAGATAGTTCAGCGTCGTGACGATCGACCAGCGGTCCATCTGCGCCTGGTTGATCTGCTGCGTACCGTGATAAAGGCCGGTCGTGTCGCCGAGGCCGACGGTGTTGGCAGTCGCGAAAAGGCGGAAGGCCGGGTGAGGACGGATGACGCGGCTCTGGTCGAGAAGCGTCAGGCGGCCCGAGCTTTCCAGCACGCGTTGGATGACGAACATGACGTCCGGGCGGCCGGCATCGTATTCGTCGAAGACGAGCGCGACGTTATGCTGGTAGGCCCAGGGCAGGATGCCGTCCTTGAACTCGGTAATCTGCTTACCATCCTTGAGCACGATCGCGTCCTTGCCGACGAGGTCTATACGGCTCACATGGCTGTCGAGGTTGACGCGCACGCACGGCCAGTTGAGCCGGGCTGCGACCTGCTCGATGTGAGTCGACTTGCCGGTACCGTGGAAACCGGAGACCATGACGCGGCGATTGTGGGCGAAACCGGCGAGGATGGCGAGCGTCGTTTCCCGATCGAACAGGTAGTCCGGATCGAGGTCGGGCACATAGGCATCTCCCTTGCTGTAGGCCGGGACGCGAATATCGCTGTCAATACCGAACACCTCGCGCACCGACACGGTGGTGTCGGGGAGATTGGAAATATCAAGTTCAATTTTGCTCATCGTCTCTCCATGCCGGGCGGCGCCGACCGGCCTTCCAAATAAAGCGCGTTACAGGCACTATCGATTAACAGAAACCCGCCTGCTTTAACAATTGATACGCTTGAATGACAGCGCGAAAACGCTCTTCCGAGCCCCTGTCTCCGCCATTTGCGTCAGGGTGGTGTTTTTTTACAAGTTCCTTGTAGCGGCTCTTGATTTCCTGCGCGCTCGAGTTGGCCGCAAGCCCGAGCGTATCGAGCGCCTTGGCCTCGAGGGACTTCAGCTTGCGGGCCTGCGGCTGGAGGCGCGAACCGTTGCCGCGCCCCTGCTGGACGAAACCGAACGGGTCCTTGATGCGCGCCTGGGAGGCCGCCGAGCCGGACCGGGCGGTCGAATGCAGCGGGCTCGCTTTCGCATTCTTGTTGACGCCAACCGTCCAGGTCGGCCGATGGCCGGTGATCGCCTCCTTCTGGTAGCGGGCGATCTCGGTGTCGGACAGGCCGGAGAAGTAGTTGTATCCCTTGTTGTATTCCTTCACGTGCTCGAAGCAGAACAGAAAGAATTGCCCTTCGGCGTTGCGTCCGACGGGTGCCCGATGAACCCCGGGCTTGTCGCACCCGTCCCATTGGCAGGTCGGCGTGGTTTTCTCCGCCTCCGGCTCCCGTTTCCGCCGCGTGCGGATCCGGTCGAAGTATTTTGAATCGAGTTTCATCCGGTAATTATGGTGCCTCCGGCAGTCGACAACAAGAATTGACAAACGTGATTGTTCTAGGCTTTGTGAGGCTTTTTTCGAGCCGGCAAAGCGCAAGGAAGGTCATGTCTCTACGCAACAGAATTGAGGCGAAACTGCGCGAGGCATTCAGCCCGGAACGCCTTTTCGTCATAGACGAAAGCAGCCAGCATGCCGGCCACCAGCCCGGCTTCGAAGGCGCCGAGGGCACACACATGCGCGTGCGGATCGTCGCCCCCGTCTTCACCGGCATGACCCGGCTCGCCCGCCATCGGGCGATCACCGAACTCCTGCAGCCGGAACTCGATGCCGGGCTGCACGCGCTGGCGATCGAACCCGCGGCACCCGGCGAGGAAACGCGCTGGTAGACTGCTTTCCAAGAGGATTGCTGACGCTCAGATGGGACGGCCAGGACACTCCGTCAAGCGGGACCGGTTGCTTGGTCGCGGCCTGAAGTCTCGTCGGCCGGGCGGATGCGCAGCTTGGTGATACGGTTCTTCTCGCGCTTCATCACGATGAAGCGCTTGCCATGGAAGGTGAAGGCCTGCCGCTCTTCCGGGATCGATTTCGATTCGTGGATGACCAGCCCGGCGATCGTCGTCGCCTCCTCATCCGGCAGCGACCAGTCGAGAGCCCTGTTGAGGTCGCGGATCGGCACGGCGCCATCGACGACGATCGAGCCGTCGGCCTCCTGCCGCACCCCCTGGATCTCCAGGTCGTGCTCGTCGGAAATGTCGCCGACGATCTCCTCGATGATGTCCTCGAGCGTGACGATGCCCTGCACCTCGCCATATTCGTCCACCACGACGGCGAAGTGCATCTTGCGGCGCAGGAATGCGGCGAGCTGGTCCTTGAGGTTGGTCGTATCCGGCACGAACCAGGGTTTCTGGGCGATCTTCACCAGATCAAGGCGCGAGACGTCGGCATCCGGTTCGGCAAGCGCAAGCAGCAGATCCTTGGCGTGCACGACCCCGATGATGTTGTCGGTCGCACCGCGCCAGAGCGGCATGCGCGTGTAGGGGCTGTCGAGCACGGCGCGGACGGCGACTTCCGGCGGCTCGTCGGCATTGACCGCCCGCATCGCCATGCGGTGGATCATGATGTCTGAGACTTCGAGCTCGCCGAGGTCGAGCACGCCACCCAGACGGTCGCGATCGGTCTTGTCGAGATGGGCATCGTGATGGACGATGGCGAGCGCCGCCTGCAGGTCGTCGTAGCTGGAAAGCGACAGGGTCTCCTGCGACAGATCGACCTTGAAGGTACGGAGAAGCCCCCGAACCATCGCATTGACGAACCGCGACAAGCCCCCCCGTTCAGCCGTCATTTCGCCCGCATGTCCTCCAGGAACGAATAGACTTCTGAAGCAGGGACGTCGTCGGCGACGAAGGACTGGCCGATGCCGCGCGTCAGGATGAAGGTGAGCTTGCCGCCCTTGACCTTCTTGTCCTGGCCGATGGCATCCATCAGTACCTCGGTCGAGGGAAGTTCTCCCTCGATATCGTCGATCGAGGTCGGCAGGCCGACAGCCTTCAGATGGGCCTCGACGCGGGCCACATCCTCGACGCCGATCAGGTTCAGCCGGTTCGAGAAACGGTGGGCGAGAACCATGCCGATCGACACGCCTTCGCCATGCACGAGGCGGCTGCTGTCATACTGGGTCGCGGCTTCGAGGGCATGACCGAAGGTGTGGCCAAGGTTCAGGAGTGCCCGGCGGCCGGTCTCGCGCTCATCGGCGACGACGACATCGGCCTTGGCCTGGCAGCTCGTGGCGATCGCCTCGATGCGGGCCGCACCGCCGGAGAACACCTCACGCCAGTTGCGCTCGAGCCAGGCGAAGAAATCCGGCTGGTCGATCAGGCCGTATTTTGCGACCTCGGCATAGCCGGCACGGAATTCACGCTCGCTCAGGGTATTGAGAACGTCGGTATCGGCGAGAACGAGGTCCGGCTGGTTGAACACGCCGACGAGATTCTTGCCCTGGCGCGTATTGATGCCGGTCTTGCCGCCGACGGAGCTGTCGACCTGGGACAGCAGAGAGGTCGGCACCTGGACGAAGCGAACGCCGCGCCGCACGATACCGGCGGCAAAGCCGGTGAGGTCGCCGATCACGCCCCCGCCGAGCGCGATCACCACGTCGTTGCGCTCGATGCGGGCCTCGAGCAGCACGTCGCAGACCTTGGTCAGGTAGTCGAAGCTCTTGGTCTTCTCGCCCGGCGGCAGCGTCAGCGACACGGCCTCGATGCCGTCGGTCTGGAGGCTGTCCATCAGCGGGTCGAGATAGATGCCGCCGACATTCTCGTCGGTGATGATCGCGGCCTTCCGGCCCTTGATGCGCGTGGAGATTTCGCCGCCCGCACGCCCGATCAGGCCAGGCCCGATCAGGATGTCATAGGCGCGCTCGCCGAGCGGCACATGGACGAGCCGCTCTTCGCTCTCGGTCTTACTCATCGTTCTTGCTGCCTTTACCCGTATATTCAATGATCGCTTCCAGCACCTCGTTGACGATCGTCTCCTTGCGCTCATCACGCGAGTGGACCGTCATGTCGGCAAGCTCGTAAACCGGATAGCGCTGGTTCATCAGGTTTTCGAGCGTCTGCTTCGGGTTCTCGGTCTTCAGCAGCGGACGGTGGTCGCGCTTGTTGACCCGCTCCCACAGCACCTCGAGGTCTGCCTTCAACCAGATAGAAATGCCTCCCCGCTCGATCTGCTTGCGTGTCTTCTCGTTGATGAAGGCACCGCCGCCGGTCGAGACGACCCGCGGGCCGGACCTGAGGAGCCGCTTGATCACCCGCGTCTCCAGCGCCCGGAACTCCTCTTCGCCATAGGCCGCGAAGAGTTCGCTGATCGTCATGCGCGAGACGCGTTCGATTTCGGTGTCCGTGTCGATGAAGGGAAGGCCGAGTTGGGCGGCGGTCATCCGGCCGATAGCCGACTTGCCTGCCCCCATCAGTCCGACGAAGACGAGATTGCGTCGTCCCAGCGCAGCACGCGCGCGTTCACCCAAGGTGGGGGCAACGGGAAATATGATATCGCTCATCGACCTGTTCGCATCCGTTTCCCAACGGTATTGACAAATGAACGCCGAGCGTCAAGCCATACACTGGAATGAATGCGACGACTGCGCGCATTGCACAGTCAGCGGCGCCCCATCATATCAGGTGCCGTTCGCAGCCCGGGGACGATGCTATGCCGACGCTATTCCGCTTTCTCTTCTTCTGCGCAACGATCGTCGGGATCGTCTATGCCGCCATGTGGTCGCTCGTGGTCTTCGTCGAGCCGCGCGAACGCGACGTGACGATCCGCATTCCCTCCGAGCAGGTCAACCCGCCCGAAGACGGCGCCGGACAGTAGACGAAGGAGCCGTCCTTGGCCGATCTGAGCCGCGCCCATGTCGAGGCCTTCCTGGAGATGATGAGCGCCGAACGCGGGGCGGCGGCCAACACGCTTGCCTCCTACGAGCGCGACCTCGACGACCTCTGCGATTTCCTGTCCGGCAGGAAGACAAGCCTCGACGCGGCCGAGCGCGGCGATTTGTCCGCCTATCTCTCCGACCTCGCCAAGCGCGGTTTCCAGCCGACCTCCCAGGCCCGGCGCCTGTCGAGCATGCGGCAGTTCTACAAGTTCCTCTATGCCGAAGGACTGCGCGGCGACGACCCGACGGCGATCCTCGACTCGCCGAAGAAGGCACGTCCGCTGCCGAAATTCCTCAGTGTCGAACAGGTCGGGCGGCTGCTGAGGCTTGCCGAGGAGGAAGCAGCGCTCGAAGGTCCCGGCCGCCTGCTGCGCCTGCGCACCCTCGCCCTCATCGAACTCCTTTATGCGACCGGCATGCGCGTCAGCGAGCTGGTTGCCCTGCCCGCCAGGGTGCTGACCCAGGAGGGGCGTTTCCTGGTCGTCCGCGGCAAGGGCAACAAGGAACGCCTGGTGCCGCTGTCCAAGGCAGCGGTCGCGGCACTCGCCCGCTACGGCGACCTGATGGCTGAGGAACGCGGCGACCGGGAAGCCTCGCCCTTCCTCTTTCCGGCGGCAAGCAAGGAGGGCTTCCTGCCGCGCCAGGTCTTCGCGCGCGAACTGAAGGATCTCGCCGTCCGGGCCGGACTTCCCGCCGCGTCCGTCTCGCCGCACGTGCTGCGCCACGCCTTTGCCAGCCATCTTTTGCAGAACGGAGCAGACCTGCGCGTGGTGCAGGAACTGCTGGGCCACAGCGACATTTCAACGACACAAATCTATACGCATGTGCTCGATGAAAGGCTGCAGGAACTGGTCCAGACGCATCACCCTCTTGCAAAAAAGGCCAAAAACCTCGATTAGGACCGGCAACGCCGGTGCCAAGCGCCCGAATGGCAAAGGGCAAAACGATCGGAACCCGATTTCATGCACAACTATCTCGACTTCGAAAAGCCCATCTCCGACCTCGAAGCAAAGATCCACGAACTGAAGAAGCTCGCGGAAGAGGATGAGAGCATCGACACCTCCGAGGAGATCGGTCGGCTGGAGGCCCGCACCCGCGAGGCGATGGAAGAGATCTATTCCAAGCTGAACGCCTGGCAGAAGACGCAGGTTGCCCGCCACCCGCAGCGTCCGCACTTCGTCGACTATGCCTCCGAGCTCTTCACCGACTTCACGCCGCTCGCCGGCGACCGCAAGTTTGCGGAAGATGCCGCGATCCAGGCCGGCCTTGCCCGCTTTCGCGGCCAGCCGGTCGCCGTGATCGGCCAGGAGAAGGGCAACGACACCAAGTCGCGCCTCAAGCACAATTTCGGCAGCCCCCGTCCGGAAGGCTATCGCAAGGCGATCCGCGTCATGGAAATGGCCGACCGCTTCGGCCTGCCCGTCGTGACCCTGATCGACACCGCCGGCGCCTATCCGGGCATCGGCGCCGAGGAGCGTGGCCAGGCGGAAGCCATCGCCCGCTCCACCGAGATGTGCCTCAACATCCGCGTGCCGATCGTTTCCGTCGTGCTAGGTGAAGGCGGCTCCGGCGGCGCGATCGCGATCGCCACGGGCAACCGCGTCTACATGCTTGAGCATGCGATCTACTCGGTCATCTCTCCGGAAGGGGCCGCCTCCATCCTGTGGCGCGATTCTACCCGCGCCAAGGAGGCCGCGACCAACATGAAGATCACCGCCGAGGACCTGAAATCCCTCGGAGTCATCGACGGCATCATTCAGGAACCGGTCGGCGGCGCACATCGCGATCCGAAGACGGTCATCCAGGCGGCCGGCGACGTCATTGCCAACGCGCTTGGCGAGCTCTCGCCCCGCCCCGGTGATCAGCTGCGCAGCGAACGCCGCCAGAAATTCCTCAACATCGGACGCAATCTCTAAGGCCGGGCGTTCAGCGCCCGTCACAATGCTGCTGCTTTCGCAAGTTAAGCGCGGTGATGCCGCGGTTCGACTGCGCCGTTGGTTAATGGTTTGTGAAGAAAAGCGTTATAGACTAAAAAGGTATGCTTTCTGACGAAAGCTGTTCTGTCCTTTATCTGATGAGCCTTCGGAAATGCGCTGGAAATCGACCGCTCTCGTTTTGACCCTCGTCGCCGCACTTGCCGGCTGTACCGTCAATGAAACGCTGGACAGCGTCGATACGTCCAAGATCTCCGACAAGGACGACCACCCGCTGTCGTCGAAGATGCTGGCCGAGCTGCGCGCCAAGGGCATGGATCGCAATTCGCCGATCGCCATCCGCATCTTCAAGGAAGAAGGCGTCCTGGAGATCTGGAAGGCCAAGACCAACAATCGCTTCGACAAGGTGAAGGAATACCAGATCTGCGCCTGGTCGGGCCGACTGGGCCCGAAGGTCAAGGAGGGTGACCGTCAGGCACCAGAGGGCTTCTACCCGCTTTCGCCCTATCACCTTAATCCGAATTCCAAGTATTACCTCGCCATCAATACCGGCTTTCCGAACCGCTTCGACCAGGCCAACGGCCGCAACGGCACCAACCTGATGATCCATGGCGCCTGCTCGTCGTCGGGCTGCTATTCGATGACCGACGCCCAGATCCTTGAGATCTACGCCTTTGCCCGCGACGCCTTCAAGGGCGGTCAGCAGACCATCCAGCTGCAGGCATTCCCCTTCCGCATGACCGCGGAGAACATGGCGCGCCACCAGCACAGCCCGCATTTTGCCTTCTGGCAGATGCTGAAGGTCGGCTACGACAATTTCGAAGTGACGAAGCGTCCCCCGGAAGTCGCCGTCTGCGACAAGAAATACGTCTTCAACCAGCAGGTCGAGGATGGAAAGGCGCTGAGCGCTTCTGCCGCCTGCCCCGCCATGACCACGCCGCCGGCACTCCAGATGGCGCTCGCCTCGTACAATGCGACCTATGCCAAGGATTACGCCAAGGCCACGAAGAAGTTCGACGGCAAGATCTGGTATGATCCGACCGAGGCCGAACGCAAGGCGATCGTCGCCGACCAGCGCAAGGGCCACGACCTCGCCTATGCCCCGACCGGCTCGGCGCTGAAGGCCGGCAAGCTGATGAAGATCGAGGATTACGAGAACCAGACGACGGCGGCCAGCGCCCCGGCCAAGACGGCACCGGCCGCGATCGAGCAGATTGCCTCCGCACCGGCTGCCAAGACCTCGAGAACCGCTGCACCGGCCACACAGAACCCGGCCAATGCTGCTGCCGCGACGGCAAGCGCCACGACCATGCCCGCCCAGGCCGGCGCCGTACCGGTTCCGCAGCCGAACCCGATGGCCGCACCCGCCCCGGTCCAGACAGCCGAGACGAATAAGAAGCCCTTCTGGATGTTCTGGCAGTCGCAGCCGTCGCAATGAGCGCCCACGTCTTCTACGATCTCAAGGGGCTGAAATGCCCCTTGCCGGTGCTCAAGACCCGGCGCAAGCTCGCAAGCATGCAGCGCGGCGAGGAACTCAGCATCGAAACGACCGATCCGCTGGCAGTCATCGACATTCCGCATTTCTGCCGGGAGGACGGCCACGAACTGATCGGGCAGGCAAAGCTCGACCATGGCCATCGCTTCCTGATCCGCAAGGGCTGAACGCCCCCGCGCCCTGTCACATCTTCAGGCCGGGAATGGCGAGCGGATTGTCTTCGAGCGCCGCCCGATCGGGTCGGTCGACCTGCACGCGGCCCGTGAAGGCATCGAACAGCTCCCGCACATAGCTTTCCGGCAGATCGCGGGTGATCAGCACCAGCCGCGTGCGCCGATCCGAGGGATCGGGCCAGGCCGGAAGACGCACCGGCGGATGGAAGACCGTCTGTACCCCATGCAGCACGAGCGGCCTTTCCGGACGATCCGTCAGCGCCACGACCGCCTTCATCCGCAACAGCTTGTCGCCATGCGTCGAGCGCAGGATGTCGAGGAACATCTCCAGCGCCATCGGGTCGATCGGCTGGTCATGCATGATCGAATAGGAGCGGATCTGGTCGCCGTGACGATTGACGTCGTGGTGGTGATGGTGGTGATGGTGCCCATGATGGCCGTGGCCATGATCGTGCCCATGGTCATGCCCATGGCCGGCATGCGCCTCGTCCTTCAGCCATCGGCCGACGTCGGGGATCTTGCTCGCCGGGTCGTAGAGGCCGTTGGCAAGGATCGCAGCGGTGCCCGCCTCTTCCGTGTCGCCGTCCGTGATGTCCGCCCGCGGATTGAGCGACCGCAGCCGTTCGATGAGTTCGGCGCGCTGCGCCGCCCCGGCAAGCGTCGCCTTGGTCAGCACCAGCCGGTCCGCGACCGCGACCTGCTTCAGCGCTTCCGGATAGGTCGCGATCGTGGACAGGCCGTGGACGACGTCGACGACCGTCACGATGCCGTCGAGGTCGAAATGCTGCGCGATCGCCGGATGTCCCATGACCGACTGCATGACCGGCGCCGGATCGGCAAGCCCGGTCGTTTCGATCACCACCCGCGACAGAGCCTTGAGCTTGCCGGTCTGCATGCCGTCAATGAGTTCGGCCAGCGTGTCCACCAATTCGCCGCGTACGGTACAGCACAGGCAGCCGTCGGCGAGTTCGACGATCGAATCGTTCGAGGCCTCGACCAGCATGTGGTCGATACCCACTTCGCCGAACTCGTTGATGATCACGGCCGCGTCCCGCATGGCCGGATCCTTGAGGATGCGGTTGAGAAGGGTCGACTTTCCGGCACCGAGGAAGCCCGTGATGATCGACACGGGGATCCGGCCGTTGACTGGTGACATGGTGAACTCCCGGATCAGAAGGTCGGACGCGGCTTCGGGATCGGAACGTTGGCGATCTCGGCGACCCCGGCGGCGCCGTTCTTGACCGGCTCGGTTCCCGGAATGGCGCCGGCAAACACGGTACGGGGCGGACGGCCCATCTCATGGATATAGGGCGAAAGCAGCTTCATGCGTCCGGCATCGTCGCGTCCTTCGCTGCGCACCTGACGGGCCTGCGGGTTGCAGATCTCGGCGCTGATGTCCGCGACACTGTCGCGGCCATCGCCGTAGGGCTGAAGGGTATCAAGGCGCGGGCCGGAACCGCCGGTCGTCAGCGCCTTCTGTAGGAGATCGGCGGAAACGTCGGCACGCGCACCAAGGCTGTCGGCGCCGAGCACCACCGAGACCACGGTCCGGCCGTTGCGGGTGGCCGATGAGACCTGGTTGAAGCCAGAGGCGCAGATATAGCCGGTCTTCATGCCGTCGGCCCCGTCGAAGCGGCCGATCAGGAGGTTATAGTTCGGGTATTCCTTCTTGCCGGTATTGATCCCTTCCAGCGAGAAGTAACCGGCATATTCGGGGAACTCGCGGCGCAGCGCGACGGCGAGAACGGCGAGATCCCGGGCCGTGGTATACTGGCCCTTGCCCGGCAGGCCGTTCGGATTGATGAAGTGCGACGAGGTCATGCCGAGGCTCCGGGCATCGGCATTCATGCGCGCGACGAAGTTGTCGAGCGAACCGCCGACCCGCTCGCCGATCGCGACAGCAATGTCGTTGGCCGACTTCACCAGCAGGATCTTCAGCGCGCTGTCGAGGGTCAGTTGCGTGCCCGGCTTGTAGTACATCTTGCTGGCGGGCTGGTCGGCAGCCTTCTTGCTCATCACCACGATGCTTTCCAGCGACACTTCGCCCGCGCGGATCGCCTTGAATGTGGTGTAGGCGGTCATCAGCTTGGTCAGCGATGCCGGGTACCACTTGCGGAAGGCGTCCTCGTGCGCGATTACCCGACCGGTGTTCACGTCGACCACCATCTGCGGATTGGCAAGGGTGAGGCTGGGCATGCAAGCGGCTACGGTGCAGACGAGAGCCGCGAAACGGCGGTTGCGGCGCGCCTTTGACGGCATGCTGAATTTCTTCGACGACACGATGAAAACCTCTTAAATGCGGAAGCGTCTCGCAAAGGCCCGACAATTGACCTATGACTGCAAGCAATGGCAAGACCCATTGATTACGTCAATCTCAAGGCGCACATTCTGCGCGCCCACCAAGCGATATATCGAAGTCGACAAGCAGGACTGCAACATGCCGATATTGAACCGCGCTGCCGAACTCCAGGCGGAGGTTAGCGAATGGCGTCGCCATCTCCATGAAAATCCAGAGATTCTTTACGACGTCGAGAACACGGCCGCCTTCGTTGCGCAGAAGCTTGAAGAGTTTGGCGTTGACGAAATCGTGACCGGCATAGGCCGCACCGGTGTCGTGGGCGTGATCAACGGCCGGGGCACGAGCACCCGCGCGATCGGGCTTCGCGCCGACATGGACGCCCTGCCCCTGGAAGAGATCAGTGGCAAGCCGTGGGCCTCGAAGATCAAGGGCCGGATGCACGCCTGCGGCCACGACGGCCACACCGCCATGCTGCTCGGTGCCGCCCGGCACCTGGCGGAAACCCGCAACTTCAACGGCCGCGTGGTGGTGATCTTCCAGCCGGCCGAAGAAGGCGGCGCCGGCGCCCTTGCCATGGTGCAGGACGGCCTGATGGAGCGGTTCGCCATCGAGGAAGTCTACGGCATGCACAACATGCCCGGACAGCCGGTCGGCACCTTCTCGATCCGCAAGGGCGGCATCATGGCCGCGCCGGACAAGTTCTTCATCACCGTCAAGGGACGCGGCAGCCATGCTGCGGAACCGCACAAGGCGGTCGATCCGATCGCGATCGGCGCGCAGATCGTCACCAACCTGCAGCAGATCGCCTCGCGCAACACCAACCCACTGCGTTCGGTCGTGGTCTCGGTCACCCGTTTCCATGCCGGCACCAGCCACAACATCATCCCCGAGGAGGCATCGATCTCCGGCACGGTCCGCAGCCTCGACGAACAGGTTCGCGACATGGCCGAAAGCCGTATCCGGGAGATTGCCCGGGGCCTTGCTGCCGCCAACGGCGGAGATGCTGAAGTGATCTACGAACGCGCCTGCCCGGTCACAGTCAATCACGCGGCCGAAACAGAACATGCCGCGCGTGCGGCCGCCGACGTCGCCGGCATCGACAAGGTGAACACCGAAGTCGACCCGTCGATGGCCGGAGAGGACTTTGCCTTCATGCTGCAGGCCCGCCCCGGCGCCTACATCATGATCGGCCACGGCGACACGCCGGGCCTGCACAACCCGGCCTATGACTTCAACGACGAGGTCCTGGCCTACGGCATCTCCTATTGGGTTCGCCTTGCGGAGCAACGGCTGACAGACTGACCGACAGCCGGCCGGCGCGCCACAAGGCACGCCGGCGCACGCCTCTTTCCCACAACGACCGAAAATGCTTGGCTTACCGGCACGGCTTTTGTATTGAGTTCAGCCAGTGGTCCCGTAGCTCAGCAGGATAGAGCATCAGATTCCTAATCTGAGGGTCACGCGTTCGAATCGCGTCGGGATCACCATCTTCCGCACAATCGCTGTTCAATGGCGTCCGGTACCGGGTCTGGCAAGAGCGGCGAGAGTTTCGAGATCCTGCTGATACCGACGCCTGTCGCTACCCGCCATCTCCGCCTGCCACAGATTGTCCTCGAGATCTGCCTGCTTGACCGCAGACGAGAGCGGATTGCCGGCGGCACGGCGTAGGAACTCCTCTTCCGCCTCACCAGGGCGACGCGTCAAAGCATCGACGGCGGCCACGATCGCCGCCGCGAAACCCTCCTCCCTCAGCCGGTCAAGCGTCCAGCCCCGCCCTTTCTCACAAGTGTCGTGCAGGTAGGCCACGATCTTCGGCTCCTCCCCCGAAACCGCGCCGGCGACCCGCTGGCAGTGCTCGAAATAGGGCCGGCCGAGCTTGTCCATCTGGCCTTCATGAGCGCCGGCGGCGACGTCGATCGCATGCTGGAGGTGTGCAGTCTTCTGCATGGCAGTCTTCCCCGATTGCGTTCTCTTCCGCCCCTGAACGGCCGCCCCGTCGGGTTCTCGCCTGCCGGCGCGCGGCCCGGCAGATGTAACCGTCGGACAGGGGTCCGGGTTCCGAAGAAGATCGATGGAACGGCAGGACCGTCCGGACGTTCCCCAATTCCAACCGTTTCCCAATTCCAACAATGGAGGATATCATGATCGAGAAGGAAGAACTGCAGATCTATCGTCTGTTGCCGTCCGCGCCGCTCACCGACCCCAACTGGCAGAACGTATCGCTTCAGGGTGAAGTCGTCGTGCGTGCGCGCTCGACCGGCGACGCGCGCCTTGTGGCGAGTGAGGCGGAGACGGACTTTCGCGACATCGGCGCCAAGCCGGCGGAAGACGTATCGACAAGCTTCGCCAGCGCCTTCCGCAATGAGAAACTCTACACCGTGGTACTCGACACCAGCGGACGATATCCCGCCGACGGTGAGCGAGGTATCGTCGCCGGGCAACCCCTGCAGAATGCGATTGCTCCGCTACAGCGATGAACGACGGGGGGAAGGTGTCAGGCTTTTTTTGCGTCTGGCGTTCAGTGCGAGCTGAACCTGGCTTGCCAGCCTCGCCATCTCGTCCGGAACGGCCGAACGCTGCAGTTCGACATACAGTTGATCGAGTGTGGATCTGAGATCGTCGTTCCGGGGATCGTGCTTTCTTCCACCTGCCACGGCGTCGCCTTTCTTCTCCAGCTGCCCGTCACTTTGTCCGAGCATTGCGCGCGCCGGCCTCAGGGAGATCGGGTGCATCACTTTTTTGTCGGCTTCCAACACCAACGGAAGGCCCGATGTTCCAAAAGGGCCGAAAAAATCCTGGAACATCGTGCATCCCAGCAGCGTCGAGAACAAAGGTAGCCAGCTACCTTTACGCTCGAACATGTCGCTACTCCGCATCCAAGAGGAACACGCATTGGCTGCGAACCGGCGGAACCATGCAACGACAGCTGCGTTTACGACCTGTTGTTCACGGGCCAACGATGATGGAGGTGAGGTCTTGGCGACCATGAACCCCGAACATGTGACGCAGTCGGAAGTGGTCGATCTCATCCCCGCGCTCCGAGCATTCGCCCGCACTTTCTGCCCAAAGCCGGAAGAGGCGGACGATCTCGTGCAGGAGACACTCACCAAGGCGCTCGCCCATATCGATCTTTTCGAACCGGGCACGCGACTGAAGTCCTGGATGTTCACCATCATGCGCAACACCTTCTGCACGCGTTTCAAGCGACGTGGCCGAGAGACAGTTGGGCTTCCGGACGGGATAGCCGATCGGTTGAGCGTGGAGCCGAACCAGGACTGGATCATGCAGGCCGACGACGTACGCCGCGCGCTATACCGCCTGCCCCATCATCACCGGGAAATGTTGATCCTGATCGTCATGCTGGGCGAACGCTATGAGGACGCCGCCGAGATCTGCGGCTGCAAGATCGGCACAGTGAAGAGCCGGCTCAACCGCGCACGACGCCAGTTGCGGCGTGAGCTCGGTGAAACGTCGGCGAATTGAAAGACTGACGACCGCGTCCGCTGACCGTCGCCTGGTCAGAGGAGCATCACCCGGTTTCGTCCGTGGCGCTTCGCTTCGTAGAGCGCCGCATCGGCCCGCGAGATCAGCGGCGACAGGGACTTTTCCTTGCGGTTCAATCCAGTCACGCCCGCGCTTACCGTCACCTTTACCGGAGCGCCGTCGGCCGGCAGCAGACACTGCTCCTCGACGTCTAGCCGAACCGCCTCGGCAATCTCCGCCGCCCGGCCGAGCGACGTGTTGGCCACCACCGCGACGAATTCCTCGCCTCCCCAGCGGCCGACGAGATCATATCCCTCCATCACCTTGCGCACGGTGCAGGCAAAGTTGCGAATGACATCGTCGCCGGCGTCATGGCCGAAGGTATCGTTGATCATCTTGAAGTTGTCGATGTCGAATAAAATGGCCGAGACATCGTGCTCTTGGCTGAGGCTCTGGGCGATTTCGTGCTCGGCTTTCGACTTGAAGGCACGCCGGTTGAGCAGCCCGGTCAGCGGATCGGTATCCGCAAGCCGCTGAAGCTCGCTCTGGTAGCGCCGGACCTCGGTGATGTCGCGAACCACTGCGACCATGATCGGACCGGCCTCCGTCTGCGTCCTGAGGATCGTGATGCCGAGATTGATCTCGCTCCCATCGGCGCGCCGGCCAATCGTGTTGGCAAGGCGCTGACCCATGTAGCGGGCATCGACCGCTCCCGACTGGAAATCAGCAATGTGATGATGATGGTGAGGCCGAACCTCTTCCGGCAACAGCACATCGAGCGGGCGGCCGATGAGTTCACCCGGCTGCCATCCGAACATGACCTCTGCGGAGGGATTGCATAGGCTGATGATGCCGTTTTCGTCGATCCCGACAATACCGTCGGCAACCTCGTAGAATATCTTGCGGTAGATGTCATCCGACTGGACTTCACAGGACTGGACGGCATGCGCAGCAAACATAGGCTGCAACCCCCAAATAATGACAATACTTATAAAGAACGAACGTACTTGAGAATTGTTAATTAATCTTTCTCCCCACGACGAGCCCGCCGTCGGATGGGAAGCAGAACCAAGCATGGCGAGCGGAGCGGTAGCGTGGAAAGAAAAACGCCAGGGACGTCGCCCGAAAATTCCGGCAACGCCCTTGGCGCATGATCATCCGATCAAGGGCTGCGTCACGCAGCCTTCTTCTCCGTCGCGGCGGTATTGACGGCCGAGACGGCAATCTTCGACAGAGCTTCGTCAGTCTTGGACTCTTCGGCGAGCGTCTCGTCGAGAAGCTTCACGGCGTCCTTCAAACCGAGCTGCTTGGCCCAGGCACTGAGGGTGCCGTAGCGGCTGATCTCGTAGTGTTCGACCGCCTGCGCGGCGGCCAGGAGGCCGGCATCGAGCGCCGCCGTGCCCTTGAACTCCTCCAGGATTTCCTCGCCCTCTTCGACGATGCCGTCGATTGCCGGGCAGGTCTTCGCGCGGGGGCGCTTGCCGATGATCTCAAACACCTGCTGGAGGCGCTCGATCTGGCCTTCGGTTTCTTCCCGGTGCTTTTCGAAGGCCGCCTGGAGCTTCGGATCCTGGGCACCGCGCGCCATCTTCGGCAGGGTCTTCAGGATCTTGCGCTCGGCATAGTAGATGTCCTTGAGCGTTTCATGGAAAAGGTCGTCCAGAGTCTTCTGTGCCATTTCGGGTGTCTCCTGGTTTGAGAGCATTTGCACCTGTCAAACCGCGACACCCAGGCTTTTGTTCCGGATCAGCGACCGATTCCGCCGCTCGGCAGTCCTTCTCCTGCCCTCGCCTCTCCGGTGGGTACGCTCAAGGCCCGCAACGCGTTGAGGATCACGGCCACATCGATCACCTCCTGCAGGACGGCACCCTGGACAGGCGGCAGGTAGCCGAGCGCCGCGGCGACCATCGCGACGATCGAAAGACCCAATCCGACGGCCACGCTCTGGAACGCGATGTGGCGCGTTCGGCGAGCAATCGAAAGGGCCGCGGGCATTCTCCCCAGGTGATCGACGAGCAGCACGACATCGGCAGATTCGGAAGAAGCTGCAGCGCCCCGCGCACCCATGGCGACACCGACATCGGCTGCGGCAAGGGCGGGTGCGTCGTTGACGCCGTCCCCGATCATCATCACCGGCGCATCGCGCCGCTCGGCGATGACCACCTCGACCTTTTCGCTCGGCTGGAGGGCGCCTCGGGCCAGATCGACCCCGAGCAGTGCCCCGGTTGCCTCCACGGCATCGGCCTGGTCGCCTGAGGCAAGGACGAAGCGACGGATCCCGGCATGGCGGAAGGCCGCGATGGCGGCGCGGGCATCGTCGCGCAGCCGGTCGGAAAGCAGGATGATGCCGGCGACCACGCCATCGATACCGACCGCCACGACAGCAGTTCCGGGTGGCAGGTCCCGGCCGAGATCACGCGGATCGCCGGACAGGCAGCGCCCGCGGACGAAGTCGCTGCCGCCGACGGCCAGCCGCCTTCCGTCGACCTTGCCCTCGATGCCGCTTCCCGGCGCCTCGACGATATCGGACGGGTAGGAGAGCACCATGCCCCGCTCGTGCGCCGACTGGACCAGAGCCTCGGCGCTGACATGGTTGGAGGCCTGGTCGAGCGACGCGGCAAGCCGCAATACCTCGTCCGGCTCCACGCCGTCGGCGGTGCGGATCTCGACCACGCCGGCCTTGCCGCTGGTCATCGTACCCGTCTTGTCGAGCACGGCGGTCCGCACCCGGGCGAGCGTTTCGAACGCTCCGCCACTCTTCACCAACACGCCGAGCGAGGCAGCCCGCGACATGCCGGAGATGATGGCGACCGGAACCGCGAGGATCAGCGGACAGGGCGTTGCGACGACCAGAACCGCCAACGCCCTCAGCGGATCAGATGTCATCCACCAGGCAGCCCCGGCGATCGAGACGGTGAACAGCAGGAACCAGAGGGCGAAGCGGTCGGCAATCCGCACCATCGGCGCCTTGCTTGCCTGAGCACTTTCGACGAGCCGCACAATGCCGGCATAGGTGCTTTCCGCAGCCGTGCGCGAGACTTCGAGATCGAAGACCGCGCCGATCGAGGTGCCGCCACTCGGAATGTCGTCGCCCTGGCCGAAACGCGCCGGCAGGGACTCGCCCGTGAGGGCCGAAAGGTCGATATCCGCCCGTGCCGCGAGCAGCCTTCCGTCGACCGGCACCACTTCGCCGCGGCGGATCAGGATGCGGTCTCCGGGCGCCAGCACCTCGATCGGCACCTCCTCGAGCGCACTGCCGGCGTGACGCATGGCCGTGCGCGCCGTGCGTCCAAGCAAGGCCGTCATTTCGCGCCGGGCACGGCCTTCCGCAAAGTTCTCGAGCTGCTGTCCGCCCGCATACATCAGGGCGACGATGTTGCCGGCGAGCGGTTCGCCGAAGGCAAGGGCCGCGCCCATGGAGAGCCCCGCGATGATGTCGAGGCCGAACTGCCCTCGCGCCAGCGACCGGACGATCTCGACGAGAAGCGCGACAAGAACAAGTGCGGTGCCGGTCGACCACAGGCGATAGGCCCACGCCACCTGATCGGAAAAGGACGCGAGACCACCGCCGGCAAGCGTCATCAAGGCAAGAAGCGCCAGAACCGGCAAACCAAAACGGCGCAGGCTCTCGTATTCACCGACCATGGGACCTCCGGACAGTCTCCTGATGCGGCATGCGGTCACCGAATGGGAAGCTTGCCGCCTTCAGCAATCCCTTGTAGACGCATCTGCAGATGAAGCAATCTTCCGGACAGCCCGTATGACCATCGAAAAGCAACAGCCGCGCCGCCTGACGATCCTCGGCTCGACCGGCTCGATCGGGGTCAACACGCTCGACGTGGTCCGGCAGCTCGGTGGCCGTGACGCGTTCGAGATCGGTGCGCTGACGGGCAACGGCAATATCGAGCTTCTCGCCGAGCAGGCCCGCGCCACCGGCGCGAAACTGGCCGTCACCGCGGACGAGAGCCAGTATATGACCCTGAAGGATGCCCTTTCGGGCAGCGGCGTCGACGTCGCTGCCGGCCGATCCGGCCTGCAGGAGGCCGCGAGCCTTGACGCCGACTGGGTGATGGCGGCAATCGTCGGCACGGCGGGACTTGGCCCCACCCTGACAGCCGCCGCGCGCGGCGCCGACATCGCGCTTGCCAACAAGGAATGCCTGGTCTCGGCGGGCGAGCTGTTCGTCGAGGCGGTCAAGGCCGGCGGCGGGCGCCTGATTCCCGTCGACAGCGAACACAGCGCGATCTTCCAGTGCCTCGACAACGACCAGCGCCATGCGCTGGAACGCATCATCCTGACGGCCTCCGGAGGTCCGTTCCGCACCTTCACCCGCGAACAGATGGCCGGCGTGACGGTGCAGACGGCACGCACCCACCCGAACTGGTCGATGGGCCTGAAGATCTCGGTCGGTAGCGCCTCGATGTTCAATAAGGCGCTCGAAATGGTCGAGGCCAAGCATCTCTTCGGTGTCGCGCCCGAACAGATTGAAGTGGTGGTTCACCCGCAGTCGATCATTCATTCGATGGTCGGCTACAGCGACGGCTCGGTGATCGCCCAGCTCGGCGCACCCGACATGAGGACCGCCATTGGATACGCGCTCACCTATCCGAAGCGGCCGTCGCTCAAGGTCGATCGCCTCGACTTCGCCAAGCTCGCCCGGCTTGACTTCGAAGCCCCGGACGAGGTGCGCTTCCCCGCCATCCGCCTTGCACGCACGGCACTGACCCGCGGCGGCCTGCAGGCGGCGATCATGAACGCCGCCGAGGAAACGGCCTTCGACGCCTTCGTCGAGGAAAAGATCGGCTTTCTCGACATGGCCGATATCGTCGAGGCGACCATGGATCGTCTGCTCGACTGCGGATCGGCGGGCAGCATAGACGCCGTCTTCGAGGCCGACGCCGAGGCGCGCCAAGTGGCGTCCGCGATCATTGAGCACGAAAAAACCGCCTGAAGGACAGGCGGCTTCTTCAATCTCTGACGATTTCGATGGGAGACCGCCGCCTCAGGCGACGGCGCGAGCCAGTGCGCAACGCGACCACAGCTGGTGCAGCGCGCCGACCAGATGCTCCATGTCGCCGTCCGAATGCACCGGCGTCGGCGTGATGCGCAGGCGCTCGGTCTTCTTCGGAACGGTCGGATAGTTGATCGGCTGGACATAGATGCCGAAATTGTCGAGCAGCAGGTCGGAGATCCACTTGCACTTGGCGGCATCGCCGACCATGACCGGCACGATATGGCTCGGGTTCGGCATGTGGGGAATGCCGCGAGCGTCGAGCATCGACCGGAGGCGGCGCACACGCTCCTGATGAGCGAAACGCTCGAGCTGGCTGGACTTCAGGTGGCGGATCGACGCGACCGCACCGGCAGCCAGCGCCGGCGGAAGCGCCGTCGTGAAGATGAAGCCCGAAGCAAACGAACGGACGAAGTCGCAGAGTGCGGTAGAGCCGGTGATATAGCCGCCCATCACGCCGAAGGCCTTGCCGAGCGTGCCTTCGATGACCGTCAGGCGGTCCATCAGGCCCTCGCGTTCGGCGATACCGCCACCGTGTGCGCCATACATGCCGACGGCATGCACTTCATCGAGATAGGTCATCGCGCCATACTTGTCGGCGAGATCACAGATTTCCTTGATCGGCGCGATGTCGCCGTCCATCGAGTAGACCGATTCGAAGGCGATCAGCTTCGGCGCCTTCGGATCGGCGGCTGTGAGCTTGGCTTCGAGGTCCTTGACGTCGTTGTGCTTCCAGATGACCCGCTCGCACTTGGAGTAGCGGATACCCTCGATCATGGAGGCATGGTTCAGCGCATCGGAGAAGATGATAAGGCCCGGGATCTTCTGGCCGAGCGTGCCGAGCGTCGCCCAGTTCGAGATATAGCCCGAGGTGAAGATCAGCGCCGATTCCTTGCCGTGCAGGTCGGCCAGTTCGCGCTCGAGAAGGACGTGATAGTGGTTGGTGCCGGAAATATTACGGGTGCCACCGGCACCCGCACCACAGTGATCGATGGCGTTCTTCATCGCCGCGATCACTTCGGCATTCTGGCCCATGCCGAGATAGTCGTTCGAGCACCAGACGGTGACATCCTGCTGGCCATTGTCGGTGTATCGCGTGGCGCGGGGGAAATTGCCCCTCTGTCGCTCAAGATCGGCGAAGATCCGGTATCGGCCTTCTTCGTGAAGACCTTCCAACTCGCCCTTGAAAAACGCCTCGAAATCCATCGTCCAACTCCAGTCCGTTCCGTCCCTTTTGAGATCCAACGCGTTTGCGGTCAACCCCGGCACAGTAAATTCATTCTAAACTGCGACAAAAGGTGCAATTCAAGAATCTTTCCAGAAAATTGCTAACCGATTGCCCACGATGCAAACTTGATCTGCGTCAAGCTGAATCGAAAAAGGACGGCCGTGGCCGCCCTTTCCCGGAATAGGCGATCAGCCCGCGATCAAGAGGCCGCAACGGCCCGCTTCGCCATCACTTTCACGAGATTGGCGCGATACTCGGCCGTCGCATGCAGATCGGACATCAGGTCCGTCGGATCGACGTTCACCCCGGCCAACGCCCCGGGCGACCAGTCGCCGGCAAGTGCCGCCTCAAGTCCTTCATGGCGGAAAACACCACCCGAACCCGCCCCGGTCACGGCAACCCGAACGCCCGCAGCCCCCTTTGAGACGAAGACACCGGTCATCGCGAATCGCGAGGCCGGGTTTGCGAACTTCGCATAGCCAGCCCTTTCCGGCGCGGTGAAGCGCACGGCGGTGATGATCTCGTCCTCGTCGAGCGCCGTCTCGAACAGGCCGACGAAGAAATCGTCGGCCGCGATCTCGCGGCGGTCGGTGACGATCGTCGCCCCGAGGCCCAGCATGGCAGCCGGATAATCGGCGGCCGGATCGTCATTGGCGATAGAACCGCCGATCGTGCCGAGATGGCGAACATGCGGATCGCCGATCAGCGAGGCGAGATGGCAGATCGCAGGGCAGACCGCACGGATGGCCGCCGAGCCGGCAACCTCCGCATGGGTGACCGCGGCACCGATCGTCACGGCGCGACCCTCGACCGAGATCGTCTTGAGGGCCGGCACGTGGCGCAGGTCGACGAGGTCGGAGGGCTGGGCGAGACGCTGTTTCAGCGTTGCGACCAGCGTCTGGCCGCCGGCGACATACTTGCCGTCGGCAGCACCCGACAGCAGCTTGCCGGCGTCTTCCACCGAGGATGCACGATGATAGGTGGTCGAATAGGGATACATGGTCGTCCTCCCGTTACTCGGCGGCCTGCATTGCCGACCAGACGGCAAGCGGGGTGGCTGGCATGTTGAGGTTGTTGTTGCCGATGGCGTCGGTGATGGCGTTGATCAGCGCCGGCGGAGAGCCGATGGCACCGGCCTCGCCGCAGCCCTTGATGCCGAGCGGGTTGCCCGGGCACGGGGTGTTCTGGTGCGACACCTGGAAGGACGGCAGATCGTCGGCGCGCGGCATGGCATAATCCATGTAGCTCGCCGTCAGCAGTTGGCCGTTGGAGGGATCGTAGCGCACCCCTTCGAGCAGCGCCTGGCCGATACCCTGGGCGATGCCGCCGTGAACCTGGCCCTCGACGATCATCGGATTGATGATGTTGCCGAAGTCGTCGGCCGCGACGAACTGGATGATGTCGGTCTTGCCGGTCTCCGGATCGACCTCCACTTCGCAGATGTAGCAGCCGGCGGGGAAGGTGAAGTTGGACGGGTCGTAGAAGGCCCCTTCCTTCAGCCCCGGCTCCATGCCGCCCGGCAGGTTGTGGGCGGTGTAGGCGGCAAGGGCAACCTGGAACCACGGTACCGTCTTGTCGGTGCCGGCGACCTTCAGCTCGCCGTTTTCGATGACGATGTCGCTCTCGTCCGCTTCCATCAGATGCGCGGCGATCTTCTTGGCCTTGGCCTCGACCTTGTCGAGAGCCTTGACGATCGCCGACATGCCGACGGCGCCGGAACGGGACCCGTAGGTGCCCATGCCCATCTGCACCTTGTCGGTGTCGCCATGGACGATCGAGACATTGTCGATCGGCACGCCGAGGCGGTCCGATACCAGCTGGGCGAAGGTGGTCTCGTGGCCCTGGCCGTGGCTGTGCGAGCCGGTCAGAACCTCGACGGTGCCCACGGCATTGACCCGGACCTCGGCCGATTCCCAGAGACCGACCCCGGCGCCAAGCGAACCGACGGCCGCCGACGGCGCGATGCCGCAGGCCTCGATGTAACAGCTCATGCCGATGCCGCGCTTGCGGCCGCGGGCGGCTGCTTCCGCCTTGCGGGCCGGGAAGCCGTTCCAGTCCGAGGCGGACATCGCGGCTTCAAGCGAGGCGTCGTAGTCGCCGGCGTCGTAGCACATGATCACGGGCGTCTGGTACGGGAAGGTGCGAACGAAGTTCTTGCGGCGCAGCTCTGCCGGCGAGATGCCAAGTTCGCGGGCCGCCGTCTCGACGGTGCGCTCCAGTAGATAGGTCGCCTCCGGACGCCCGGCACCACGATAGGCATCGACCGGCACGGTATTGGTATAGACGGTCCGCACATTGGCGTGGATCGCCGGGATCGCATACTGGCCCGAGAGCAGCGTCGCGTAGAGATAGGTCGGCACCGAAGACGAGAAGAGCGACATATAGGCGCCGAGATTGGCGATCGTGTCGACCTTCAGCCCGATGATCTTGTGGTCCTTGTCGAAGGCCATCTTCACCTTCGACACGTGATCACGGCCATGGGCATCGGTGAGGAAGGCTTCGGTGCGGTCGGACGTCCACTTCACGGGGACACCCGTCTTCTTCGAGGCCCACAGGCAGACGATCTCTTCGGGGTAGATGTAGATCTTCGAGCCGAAGCCGCCGCCGACATCCGGCGCGATGACGCGCAGCTTGTTTTCCGGCGCGACATTGTAGAAGGCGCTCATCACCAGCCGCGCGACATGCGGATTCTGCGAAGTCGTGTAGCAGGTGTAGTGATCCTCGGCCGTGTCGTAGATGCCGAGCGTGGCGCGCGGCTCCATCGGGTTGGGCGAGAGACGGTTGTTGTGGATCTCGATCTCGGTCACGTGCGCGGCAGAGGCAATCGCCCGGTCGGCAGCGGAACTGTCGCCGATCTCCCAGTCGAAGATCAGGTTGCCCGGTGCCTCGGGATGGATCTGCGGCGCGCCGGACTTGAGAGCCTCGGTCGCCTGCGTCACGACAGGCAGTTCTTCATAGTCGACCACCACGGCTTCAGCGGCATCGCGCGCCTCACCCACGCTGTCGGCGACGACGATTGCCACCGCATCGCCGACATAGCGGACGGTGTCGTGCGCCAGCGGACGCCAGGCGCCCATCTTCATCGGCGTGCCGTCCTTGGAATGGATCATCCAGCCGCAGATGATGTTGCCGATCCCGTCGGCCAGCAGCTGCTTGCCCTCGAGCACGTCGATCACGCCGGGCATGGCCTTGGCGGCGGAGATGTCGACATTCTTGATCCTGGCGTGCGCATAGGGCGACCGCACGAAGTAGGCGAATTTCATGCCCGGAACGACCATGTCGTCCGTATACCGACCCTTGCCGGTCAGGAAGCGCTTGTCTTCCTTGCGCGTGACGCGCGCACCGATTCCTTCAACACCCATGATTTCCTCCCGATGGGGTTTCGGTCCGGCATCCAGTCGCGAAAAGTCCTCTGTCGCGACGTCAAGCCGGAGGACGACTGGTTATTCGGCAGCCTGGCGTCCGCCATGCATCTCGGCATTGGCGGAAAGGACGGCCTTGACGATGTTGTGATAGCCGGTGCAACGACAGATGTTGCCTTCGAGCTCGTGGCGCACGGTGGCTTCGTCGAGATGTCCGCCGTGGCGGTTGATCATGTCGACCGCCGTCATGACCATGCCGGGCGTGCAGAAGCCGCACTGCAGGCCGTGATGTTCCTTGAACGCCGCCTGGACCGGGTGCAGCTCGCCATTGCTGGCAAGCCCTTCGATCGTGGTGATCGCCGAGCCGGACGCCTGGACGGCCAGGATCGAACAGCTCTTCACGGATTTGCCGTCCATGTGCACAACGCAGGAACCGCATTGCGTGGTATCGCAACCGACGTGCGTTCCGGTCAGCCCAAGCTTTTCGCGAATGAAATGGACGAGCAGGGTACGATCCTCGCACTCCCCGCTCACTGTCCGGCCGTTCACCGTCAGCGTTACTTTTGCCATATTGTTCCTCCTCGTGTCTCTCCCGGACACATGAGCTATCATTTGACTTTTTCACTGCACGATCAACCGGTACTTTGGGGTCGGACGGAATTTTTATCTTTCGCGCCGCAGCATAGATTCCGCCTCTACTGTGACGCAGCGCACAGTCCTTTCTGGAGCGGCGCATTCGACTTTCAATTCCGTGGACTTTCCCGAATTGCCGGCTATTCTGGGCGCGCGACCGCCCAGTGGAGACGCACCCGGCGTCCTGGCGGAGAAAACATGGACCGGCGAACCCGGCCGCGTAAAACAGTGGAGAGAAAAATCATGAAGAAAGCTCTTGTGCTCGCTCTGATCGGCCTGTCGGTCGCCGGCTGCACCCAGACCGAAAAGGGCGCCGCAATCGGCGCCGCTTCGGGCGCGATCATCGGCGGCGCCATCACCGGCGACGTCCGCGGGGCGGCTGTCGGCGCGGCAATCGGTGGCGTCTCCGGCGCCGTAATCGGCAACGTCGCCGACCAGCCCGGCCAGTGCTACTACCGCGACCGCTACGGCCGCCGCTACGTCGACAGCTGCCCGCGCGGCTACTGATTTTCGGCCGAAATACGGTCCCGGCGTTCGCGCCGGGACTCGTTTCGCGAGCATTTTTCTAAAAAAGATATCCCTTTTGGCGCGTTTGCGTTTAAACTCGGTCCAGCTGGCGGGATGCCCTGCCGAGCTACCGATTGCAACGAGCCAAGCTGCGCATGCCGTGTAAACCGATAGCACCGAAGATCAGTACTGCGTTTCGGCGATCCGGCACCGCACTCGGGCTCGGTCTCGCGCTCGCATTGTCCCCCGCCCTCGCCCATCAGGCCTTCGCCTTCAAGATTTTCGGCATCACGCTCTTCGGCGAAGACGAGGCGACGAACGAAGTCATCGATCCCGTTCGATACGATGTCACCCTCGACACCGACGGCGCCGACAAGGATCTCGCCGATGCGCTCGAGCGAAGTTCGCTGCTGGTTCAGGGAGAAGAAGCCCCCGTTTCGGGAGACCTCGGCCTCGTCATCAAGGCACGCGACGATCGCGACCGGCTGATCGCCACGCTTTACGAAAACGCACGCTATGCCGGCGTCGTCCGGGTGCTCGTCGACGGTCGCGACATCGACAATCTTCCGCCCAACCCGACTTTTCCCCGCTCCGGCCAGATCCCGGTGACGGTTCGCGTCGACCCCGGCCCCGCCTTCACACTCGGCAAGGTGACGCTCGAAGGCGATGCGGCGGGCATCGATCCCGGCGCCTACGATCTCGCACCCGGCAATCCGGCGGGTTCGCTGGTGATCCTCAAGGCGGGCGGCAGGATCGTCGACGACCTGAAAGCGGAGGGTCGTCCGCTTGCCGAACTGACACGGCGCGATGTGGTTGCCGATCACGAGACCAACACGGTCGACGTCGTGCTCGCGGTCGACGCAGGCCCGGTCGCCCCGATCGGCGAGGTGACGGTCAAGGGTGCACGCAAGGTCGATGCCGAGTTCATCCGCCGCTATTCCCGCCTGCGTGAAGGACAGCCCTACTCCCCGGAACAATTGAAGAAGGCCGCTGAGCGCCTCCGCGCGCTCGGGGTCTTTTCCAGCGTGACGATCAACGAGGCAGACACGCTTTCGGCCGATGGCGACCTGCCGCTCGGCATCGTGGTGGCCGAAGGCAAGCAGCGCTATTTCGGCATCGGCGCCAGCGTCTCCTCGATCGACGGACTGGGCCTCGAGGGCTATTGGGGCCACCGCAATCTCTTCGGCCGGGCGGAATCGCTGCGGCTGGAAGGCAAGGTCGGTGGGTTGGGCGATTTCAGCAGCGTCCAGGATCTCGACTACTCGGCAGGTGTCACTTTCATCAAGCCGGGCGCCTTCTTCCCGTCTGCCACCCTGGAAGCGAGTATCAAGGGCGCTACGCTCACCACCGAGTCCTATGATGCCGCCTCCGTGATCGGCAAGGTGGCCCTCGCTTACGAGATCACCGACTATGACAAGGTCAGCGGGGGCGTGTCACTCTCCTACGACGACATCGACGACGCCTTCGGCAACAACAATTACCTTACCTTCGGCCTGCCGATCACCTATGCGCGGGACACCCGCGACAACAAGCTCAATCCGACCGAAGGCCTGAACGCGACGCTGAGTGCGATCCCGAGCTACGAAATCCTCGGCGAGACCTTCTTCTCTTCCTTCGAAGGGTCGGTTTCCGGCTATTACGGGATCGGCGCCGAGGACCGCATTGTTCTTGCCGCCAGGGTTTCCGCCGGGGTTCTGGTCGGCGCGGGCGATCTCGAGGCCCTGCCCGCAACCCGCCGCTTCTTTGCCGGCGGCGGCGGCTCCGTGCGTGGCTATGCCTATCAGGAAATCTCGCCCTACAACGCGGCCGGCGACGCGACGGGCGGACGCGCCTATGCGCTCGGCTCCTTCGAGGCGCGCATCGCCGTCACCGACAAGATCGGCATCGTGCCCTTCCTCGACATTGGTTCGGTGACTGCCGCGAATTATCCCGATTTCTCGGATATGCGCATGGGCGCGGGCCTCGGCCTGCGATACCAGACGCCGTTCGGCCCGCTGCGCCTTGATGTAGCCATGCCGCTCGACCGCTACGAAGGCGGCAGCACCTATGGCATCTATGCCGGCATTGGTCAGAGCTTCTGAGCGTAGACCGGAAAGACGACGGGAGCCCGCATGCAGCTGCTGAAACGCCTCATCAAACATGCCTTGCGCATTATCGCCCTGGTGTTCGGCGGCGCCCTGGTTGTTGGCGTAGCGGTATTCCTGATTGCCGGCTTTACGGCCGCCGGCGGCAATTTCGTCGCCCGCCAGGTGGCCGCCATGCTGTCGACCCCCGACCGCCGCATCACTATCGAGAATGCCGGGCCACTGCTCGGCGGAGAACTGCGCGTCGGTGCGATCGCGCTCGCTGATACAGAGGGGCGCTATGCCGAAATCCGCGACCTGGCCATGGACTGGTCGCCACTCGACCTGCTGGATAGCCGGTTGACGGCGTCCCGTCTTGCCGCCAGTTCCGTCCGGATCGATCGCGCTCCCGTCACGACCGCCGTACCGGCCGAGACGGATGAAAGCGGCTTCTCGTTGCCGGTCGAACTGGACATCGGGGCGATCGACCTGCCGCGCGTCGAGTTGGGCGCGGCTCTCGCCACCCGCGATATGCTGCTGTCCGTGACAGGAGCAGGCCAAGCCGTAAGCGAACGCATCGCGGCGCAGATCGCCGTCAAGCGCGCCGATGCGCCTGAGGCTGGCGTGACCGCGGATCTCGTCTATGCCCCGGCGGACAACCGCCTTCGGCTAACCGGTGAACTGAACGAACCGCAGGGCGGCATGGTCGCCGGTCTTCTCAAGCTGCCCGGCGCACCTGCACTTCGTATCGGCGTTGATGGCGACGGTCAGCTGAACGATTGGAAGGGCACGGTGACGGCCGACGTCGATGGCCGCCCGACCCTTGCCGTGGAAGCCACCCACCGCCTCGCCGCCGGGCTGCGCAGCATCACCGCGAAAGGCGGCGGCCGCTTCGACGCGCTGCTGCCGCCGACCGTTCGCCCGCTCTTCGACGGAGAAACCGTCATCGATCTCGCCGCGAGTATCGACCGCAACGGCGCGGTGACGATCGAGACCGGCAACGTCGCGACCGCGGCGCTCGATCTTGCAGCGTCGGGACGGTACGATCCGAAGGGCAACAACGACCTCAAGGCCCGTCTCGTCGGCAAGACGGAACCGGTTCCCATCAGCTGGACGAGCGGCGAAGACACGATCTCCGCCGCCATCGAAAGCCTCTCGCTTGCGATCAGCGGCCCGGCCAAGTCAGCGTCCGTTGACCTGAAGGCACGGCTTGCCACGCTGACGCATCCGCAGGGCGAGCTTTCGGGCGTGAACGTCGCGGTGGCAAGCAACACCTTCGACCTCTCGACCCGAACCGGTCCCCTCGCAGCGACCATCGCGGTTGCCGGAGGAGCGCTTGCCAATCCCGAACTCGATCGCATCATCAAGGCTCCACTGACGGTCAAGGCACCCTTGTCGATCGCCAGCGACAGCCTTGCCTTCGACGGCGCCAGCATCGAAAGCCCGACGATCGGCGGCACGGCGAGCGGCCGTTACGGGCTGGAGACAAAGGCTCTCGAAACCACGTTCGAACTGTTCGCCGTGCCGGCGGTGCTGCCGGACAGCGTGGCTGCCAAGTTCGAGGGCATGATCGGCCTTTCCGGCAAACTCGACTACGCATTGCCGCGCCAGATCGCGCTCAGCAACCTCAAGATCACGACCGGCCTCGGCGATGTTACCGGATCCGCAAACCTCGCGGCCGACGACACGCTGGTCGCCGACCTGAAGGGTCACATCGCCAAGCTGGAAGTTCTCGCCGCCAATATCTCGGGCAGCGCCGATTTTGCTCTCACGGCGACCGGTCCGCTCGATGCGCTGGCGGCCCAGCTCTCCCTTCGTTCGGAAGAGGCCGTGGCCGCAGGGCGTAACTTGGAGGACCTCATAGTCGAGATTGCGGGCACGGCGGACAGGTCTGCGCCCAAGGGCACCCTTCGCATGTCGGGCAAACTCGACGGCCAGCCGATCGAAGGCACCGCGGACCTCGTCGCGGAAGGCGGCCGTTCGGCCATTCCGGCGCTGAAGATTGCTGCCGGAACAAACCGGATCGAAGGCGCGCTTGCCTTTTCACCGGCCTTCCTGCCGAGCGGAAAGCTCACCTTCGACCTGCCCGAGGTCGGCCTGCTTGCCGCCCTTGCCGGCCAGACTGCGGCAGGCGACCTGAAGGGCGACATCGTGCTCACCGAGACCGACGGCAGGCTTTCCGCCGATGTGAAAGCGAGCGGCTCGGTGTTGACGCGCGATACCCTGTCCGTCACCGAGCCCAAGATTGGCCTTTCAATCTCGGACCTCGCCCGTTTTTCCGCCGAAGGAACGATCGCGGCCTCCGCCATTTCGGTCGGGAACAACCGCGTCGAAGCCCTGAAACTCGGCTTCACGCGCGAGGGTTCGAACACCGCTTTCTCCCTTGACGGACGTTATGACGGAGCACCGCTCGTCGCGCGGGGACGGTTGGAGCAGGATGCCGGCGCGATGCGGATTGCGCTCGACCAGCTTTCGGCCGCTCCTCGCCGCATTCCCCTGAAGCTCGCCAAGCCCGCCGCGGTCAGGGTCGCGAACGGCAAGGTGGACGTCGAGACGGCGACGATCACGGCCGGGTCGGGCACGGTCGACATCAAGGGCGGAGCCGGCGAGACCCTGGACCTCGTCGCGACGCTACGAAACCTACCGGCATCGCTAGCCTCCACCGTCGCACCGTCCATTGCGCCGGAAGGCGCGATCTCCGGCGACATCACCATCAAAGGCACGCCCGCCGCCCCCGTCGTCGCCTACAATCTCGACTGGGCGAACGCCGCTGCCGCGCCGACCCGCTCGGCAGGGCTGGAGGCTTTCTCGATCACGGCCAAGGGCGATTTCCGCGACGGCAGGCTTTCGCTCGACGGGCGCGCCAGCGGACAATCGGGCCTGACGCTTTCCGGAGGAGGAACGCTGGCGATATCCGGGGATCGGCCGATCGCGATGAAATTCGCCGGAAACCTGCCATTCGCGGCACTGAACGGGCTGCTGGGCCGACAGGGTTTCGTGCTCGAAGGCAAGGCCAATGCCGATGTCACACTTTCGGGCGGGCTCGGCAAGCCGCAAATCACCGGCACCGTGCGCACCGCAGGAGCACGCTTGATCGACGTGCGCCGCAACCTCGCAATCGAAGACTTGACCGCGACGGTAACGCTCGAGGGCAACCGCGCCTCGGTCACGGGGCTGGTCGGCAAGCTCGCGAGCGGCGGACGGATTTCCGGCGGCGGAACGATCGACATCCTCTCGCCGGGCATGCCGGCAGACATTGCGATCACGCTGGACAAGGCCGTCTATGTCGACGGCACGATGGTCGCCAGCACTGCCGACGGCCAGCTGACCTTGAAGGGCCCGCTCTTGTCGGCACCCGTGCTTGCCGGGACGGTCAATCTGACCAAGACAGCGATCACCATTCCCGAACGCCTGCCGACGAGCCTCTCGGAACTCGACATCAAGCACCGGAACGCTCCTGGCAAGGTGCAAACCCAGATGGCCAGGATCACCAAGACCGAGCGCCACGGCAGTCAGTCGACGATCGGCCTGGACCTGACCGTATCGTCGCCGACCCAGATTTTCGTGCGCGGCCGCGGCATCGATGCGGAGCTCGGCGGGACGGTCAGCGTCACGGGCAATGCCCAGTCGCCGAACGTCGCCGGCGCCTTCGAGCTGAGACGCGGTCGCCTCTCCGTGCTCACCAAGCGCATGCAATTCACCAGCGGCACGATCACCTTCGGCGGCGGCCTGATTCCGATCCTCGACATGGAGGCGACGACGACCTCGGGCTCGACGACGATCACCATCACCATCTCGGGCTTCGCAAATGATCCGACGGTTTCCTTCTCCTCCTCGCCCGCGCTGCCGCAGGACGAAATCCTCGCACAGCTGATCTTCGGCCAGTCGATGTCGCGGCTCTCGGCACTGCAGATCGCCCAGCTTGCCGACGCTGCGGCCCAGCTCGCCGGCGGCCGTTCGACGTCGCTGTTCGAGGCCCTGCGCTCGACGCTCGGCGTCGACGACCTCGACATCTCGACCGACGAGACCGGCCAGGCCAAGGTGAGCGCCGGCAAGTATCTCAACGACCGCACCTATATCGAGCTGCAGCAGGGCGGAACCGGCCAAACGAAGGCGGTGATCAATCTCGACATCGGCCGCGGCGTGAAGCTCAAGGGCGAAGCCGGCGCAGAAGGGGCCGGCGGCGGGATCTTCTATGAGAAGGAATACTGAGCCCCGCCAGCGGGCTCCACTGATCGTCAGCTGACCTTGCTGGTCTTCAGCAGAATGCTCGACTCGGTCGTATTGATCCCTTCGATCAGGCGGATACGCCGCAGGGTCTCGTCGAAGGCCGCGAGATCGCGATCCTCGAGCTCGGCAATGAAGTCCCAGCGACCATTGGTGCTGTGCAGCGCCCGCACCTGCGGCAGGCCGCGCAGCTGGTGGGCGACGCGGTCGGCGAACTTCCCCACCACCTCGATCATCACGATGGCCCTGACCCCTGCGGGGCGAATCTCGCTGCCGGTGCGGATGGTGAAGGCGGCAATCGTTCCGTCGGCCACCATCCGCTCGATGCGTGCGGCAATCGTCGCGCGTGAGGCGCCGGTCATCGCTGCAAGTGAGGAGGCGGGAATGCGCGCGTTGTGGCGCAGGGCACTGAGGATATCGCGGTCCAGATCGTCCATATCTACACTTCGTCAGAACATGCCGGCGTTTTGCCCAATTTAACTGACTTTCCGATTATTTTCCATCTTTTTGCAGACGCGCGCTTTGAAGATGATCCTTGCTCATGCACGAGGAGATCTTGATGAAAGAGAAGACGAAGGCCGCCACCCTGATCGGCGTCCCCCTTGAGGAAGGTTCGGGCCGCGGCGGCTGCGCCATGGGCCCGGCGGCGCTGCGCATTGCCGGCATTGGCCAGGCACTCGGCGAGCTGGGCTACCGCGTCGCCGACGCCGGCGACCTTCGCCCTGCGCCCGCCACCGACCTCGGGCAAAACCCTAAGGCTCATCATCTTCCGATCGTCGGCGCCTTCACCCGTGCGATCGAAGAGGAGACCTACCGTACGGCGGGCGGCGGTTCGATGCCGGTGCTGCTGGGCGGCGACCACAGCCTGTCGATGGGCAGCGTGTCCGGCATGGCGCGCCACGCCAGCAACATTGGCCGGCCGCTCTTCGTCTTGTGGCTCGATGCCCATGCCGACTTCAACACGCCGACGACCTCGCCCTCCGGCAACATTCACGGCATGCCTGTCGCGTTCTACTGCGGCAAGGCGGAGTTCGCGCCGATCCTGCCCGCCGACCGGCCCTTCGTCGATCCCCGCCATGTCTACCAGGTCGGTATCCGCTCGGTGGACGAGGAAGAGCGCCAGGCGATCGCCGAAAACGGCGTGAACGTCTTCGACATGCGTGCCATCGACGAGGAAGGCATCGGCGCCATCATGCGGCGCATCATCGCCGACGTGTCCCGTGCCAACGGCCTGCTCCACGTCAGCCTCGACGTCGATTTCCTCGATCCGGACGTGGCGCCGGGCGTGGGCACCACCGTGCCCGGCGGCGCGACCTTCCGCGAGGCGCACCTGATCATGGAAATGCTGCATGACAGCGGCCTTGTCTCGTCGCTCGATCTCGTCGAGCTCAACCCCTTCCTCGATGATCGCGGCAAGAGCGCCCGCGTCATCGTCGAGCTGGCAGCGAGCCTCTTCGGCCGCCGCATTCTCGACCGCCCCACACGCGCCGCCTGAAACAGACCGAGGATCAAACGATGTCGAACGCAGCAGACCTCATCGCCACCGAACAGCGCCTCGGCGCCCACAACTACAAGCCTCTCGACGTCGTCCTGACCCGTGGTCAGGGCGTCCATGTCTGGGACAGCGACGGCAAGCAGTATCTCGATTGCCTGTCGGCCTATTCCGCCGTCAACCAGGGGCATTGCCATCCGCGCATCCTGGCCGCAATGACCGAGCAGGCGTCGAAGCTGACGCTTACCTCCCGCGCCTTCCGCAACGACCAGCTCGCGCTGCTCTATGAAGAACTGGCGGCGCTGACGGGCTCGCACAAGATCCTGCCGATGAATTCGGGCGCGGAGGCGGTCGAAACCGCCATCAAGGCCGTACGCAAATGGGGCTACGAGACGAAGGGCGTGCCGGAAGGCAAGGCCGAGATCATCGTCTGCTCCGGCAATTTCCACGGCCGCACGCTGAGCATCGTCTCCTTCTCGACCGATCCGGATGCGCGCGGCGGGTTCGGGCCTTTCACTTCCGGCTTCCGCACCGTGCCTTTCGGCGATGCTCAGGCCTTCGAGGATGCGCTCAACGAGAATACGGTCGCCGCACTCATCGAGCCGATCCAGGGTGAAGCCGGCGTCGTCATCCCGCCGGCCGGCTATCTGCGGCGCGTCCGCGAACTGTGCACGGAAAAGAACATCACGCTGATCCTCGACGAGATCCAGACCGGTCTCGGCCGCACCGGCAAGCTGCTCGCCGAAGAGCATGAAGGCATCGAGGCCGACGTGACGCTGATCGGCAAGGCCCTGTCCGGCGGCTTCTATCCCGTCTCGGCGGTGCTTTCCAATTCGGAGGTTCTCGGTGTGCTGAAGCCGGGCCAGCACGGCTCGACCTTCGGCGGCAACCCGCTCGCCTGCGCGATCGCCCGCGAGGCCCTCAAGGTCCTGGTCGAGGAGAAGATGGTCGAGAATTCCGCGGAAATGGGCGCCTATTTCCTGGAAGGGCTGAAATCGATCCGTTCGAACATCATTCGCGATGTCCGCGGCCGCGGCCTGATGCTGGCCGTCGAGCTCGATCCCGAAGCCGGCGGCGCGCGCCAGTACTGCTATGCACTGAAAGATGCCGGCCTGCTCGCCAAGGACACCCATGTCGACACGATCCGGCTCGCTCCGCCGCTGGTGATCACCCGCGACCAGGTCGACTGGGCGCTGGAACGGATCGACACGGTGCTGGCGAAGGGCCCTGCGACACATTGATGCGACGCCTGCCATCGATCACTCGATAAGGGGCCGGCATCCGCCGGCCCTATACCCCCAGAAGATCGGCACTGTATTCACTATTACTTTAGGCTGAACTTTGAAAGTACTTCGCGCTATAAGGCGCAGAAATGCGTTTATTCAATATCGTTTATGACCCCTTAACTTTTCCTCCCTAAATTTTGGGGGGAAGCAAGCGCTCTAGACCGTTTCGGCATAGCGACGCTCGGCTTTGCGAAGATTTGGCAACGAACGGCGCGGGTATCGTTTCGAAAACCGAGCGCAAATTTGGGGGTGAACGTGGGCATGACACTATTTGGCTCGGATGCAAAGGCGATCTTGGCCGCTATGAGTAAATCCCAAGCAATTATCGAATTCGATCTGAGCGGCAATATTCTGACCGCCAATGAAAATTTCTGTCGTGCGCTGGGTTATGAACTGTCGGAGATCAAAGGCAAGCATCACCGGATGTTCTGCGATCCTGCCTATACTGCGACGCAAGAATACAAGGACTTTTGGGCCTCGCTGGCCGCCGGCCGGTTCGACGCCCGCGAGTACAAGCGGATCACCAAGACCGGCAAGGACGTCTGGATCCAGGCCTCCTACAACCCGGTCTTCAGCGGGGGAAAACCTTACAAGGTTATCAAGTTCGCAACCGACATCACCGCGGCTAAACTCAAGGCGGCCGAGGATGCGGGTAAGCTCGCCGCAGTGTCCAGAGCTCAAGCCGTGATCGAATTCACCACGACGGGCGAGGTCCTGACGGCGAACGACAATTTCCTCAATACGCTCGGCTACAGCCTCGGGGAGATCCAAGGCAAGCACCATGCTATGTTCTGCGAACCAGCCTACACACAGAGCGCCGACTACCAGCGCTTCTGGCAGAAACTCGCCGCCGGCGAATTCGTCGCAGAGGAATTCAAGCGCATCGGCAAGGGTGGCAAGGTGGTCTGGATCCAGGCTTCCTACAATCCGATCTTTGACATGAACGGCAAGGTCTTCAAGGTCGTCAAGTTCGCCACCGATGTCACCGAGCGCGTCCGCTCGGTCGATGATGTGGCGGTCGGCCTCACCGCGCTTGCAGACGGCGACCTCACGGTTCGGATCGATCACCCGCTCCTGCCGAGCCTGGACCGCCTGCGCATCGACTTCAACAACTCGCTGGACAAGCTCCAGGCGACGATGAGCACGGTCGGCGACAATACCAATGCGATCGCCGCCGGTTCGCGAGAGATCCAGTCGGCCTCCGACGACCTGGCCAAGCGCACCGAGCAGCAGGCCGCAGCTGTGGAAGAAACCGCAGCCGCGCTGGAAGAGATCACCCAGACGGTCAGCGACAGCTCCAAGCGGGCCGAGGAAGCAGGCTCGCTCGTGGCGAGAACCAAGGCCGGCGCGGAGAAATCCGGGGAAGTGGTCAAGAGCGCCATCGACGCCATGGGCCAGATCGAAGCGTCCTCCCGCGAGATATCCAACATCATCGGCGTGATCGACGACATTGCCTTCCAGACCAACCTGCTGGCGCTGAATGCCGGTGTCGAAGCCGCCCGCGCTGGAGAAGCCGGCAAGGGCTTTGCCGTCGTCGCCCAGGAGGTTCGCGAACTGGCCCAGCGGTCCGCCAATGCGGCGAAGGAGATCAAGGCGCTGATCACCACGTCCGGCGAACAGGTCCGCAACGGCGTCACCCTGGTCGGCCAGACCGGCAAGGCGCTCGAGCAGATTGTCACGGAAGTTAAGGACATCAACCTGAACGTCATCGCCATCGTCGAAGCGTCCCGTGAGCAGGCGACCGGTCTGCAGGAGATCAACAAGGCGGTCAACGCCATGGACCAGAACACGCAGCACAATGCCGCGATGGTCGAGGAGACGACCGCTGCCAGCCACAGCCTTGCCAGGGAAGCCGAAACCCTTCGCAATCTCCTGGCTCAGTTTAGATTTGGGCAACACTCTTCGAATACAGTAACTGTAGCGCGTCCTGATGCCAGACCTGTCGCATCCCCGGCACGCAAACTCATGGCAAAGGTCGCTCGCGCCGCTACCGGTGGCGCTGCAACCGCCCAGGCACAGGAAAGTTGGGAAGAATTTTAATGGCGACGACGATCAACTCGACAAGCTTCAACGGTGAAACCCTCGAAATCATCGCTTTCCGGCTGCATGATCAGGAGTTCTGCGTAAAGACCACGACCATCCGCGAAATCCGCGGCTGGGCACCGTCCACGCCGATCCCGCACGCACCTGCCGACGTCATCGGCGTGATGAACCTGCGCGGTTCGGTGATCCCGATCATCGACCTGGCCTACAAGCTCGGCATGAAGAGCACGGTCGCCAACGAACGCTCCGCGATCGTCGTTGCCGAAGTGCACAACATGGTCATCGGCATGCTGGTCGACCGCGTCTCGGACATCCTGACGATCCCTTCGAGCCAGGTTCAGCCGGTTCCCGAAATTTCGGCTTCCTTCGACAAGTCGTTCTCCGAAGGCATCATCGCCAACGAACACGGCATGATCTGCTTCCTGAACCTCGCTAAGATGTTCAAGGGAACGGAGATTGAGGACCTGGCGGCCTGACGCTCG
Source organism: Rhizobium terricola (assembly GCF_012927355.1). GTDB lineage: Bacteria > Pseudomonadota > Alphaproteobacteria > Rhizobiales > Rhizobiaceae > Allorhizobium > Allorhizobium terricola. The sequence goes on along the minus strand of NZ_JABBGK010000003.1, from coordinate 443,179 downwards.
TCCCTCCGGATCTCGGCAAGGATTGAAAGCCCCCCGCATCGCCGGGGGGTTTTTCGTTTCTGCAAATCTTTGCTTTTTAGAAAATACAAAAATTCACCAGCAAAATTAGACGATTGTTAAGTCTGCGATCGCCATCATTGCGTGTATTCGCATCTCTCCTGACCGGATGAACCGGCGGAAGCGCGATGACGGCGGGGAAGGCACCGGTCGGTGAGATCGGGCCAAAGGGTGAGACAATGGGACTGTTTGCAGGCAAGGACCACAAGAACGTGCATGCTGCGCTTTCCAAGTCGCAGGCTTTCATCGAATTCGATCTGAACGGCAAGATTCTCGATGCAAACGAGAACTTCTGCAGCGCGCTTGGCTACCGGCGCGACGAAATCATCGGTCAACATCACCGCATGTTCTGTGAACAGGCCTACGCGGAATCCGCCGAATACAAGCGGTTCTGGAATGACCTCGCCGCCGGCAGGTTCGACGCCCGCGAGTACAAGCGCCTCGGCAAGGGCGGCAAGGAAATCTGGATCCAGGCGTCCTACAACCCGGTATTTTCCGGCGGCAAGCCCTACAAGGTCGTCAAGATCGCCACCGACATCACGGAAGCCAAGCGGCGTGCACTCGAAGACGCCAACAAGATCAGCGCGATCTCGCGCTCGCAAGCCGTCATCGAATTCACCCCGACGGGCGAAATCCTGTCCGCCAACGAGAATTTCTGCCAGGCCACGGGTTATGCCCTGTCCGAGATCGTCGGCCGTCATCACAGCATGTTCTGCGAACCGGAATATGTGGCGTCCCCGGCCTACAAGGCTTTCTGGGGTGATCTCGCCCAGGGCCGCTTCCTTGCCAACGAATTCGTCCGCTACGGCAAGGGTGGCCGCGAGGTCTGGATCCAGGCGACCTACAATCCGATCCACGACCTTTCCGGACAGGTCTACAAGGTGGTGAAGTTCGCGACCGACGTCACTCCCCGCATGAGCGCCATCAACGCGCTCGGGGAAGCCCTGACCGCAGTAGCCGACGGTGACCTCACACAGTGCCTGCAGCAGGCCTTCGTTCCGACGATGGAGAAGGTCCGGGCCGACTTCAACGCGGCGATCGCCAAGTTGCGCGCCGCCATGCAGACGGTGGCGGGAAATGCAGAAGGCATTGCCTCGGCCGCCGCTGAGGTTCGCGAGGCCTCCGACGACCTCGCCAAGCGTACGGAACGCCAGGCGGCAGCGCTCGAGGAGGCTGCCGCAGCACTGGAGGAGATCACCACCACCGTCGCCGATGCCAGCCAGCGGGCCGATGAGGCTGGTCGCCTGGTCGGAGAGACGCGCCGAAGCGCCCAGTCCTCGGGTCAAATCGTTGAGCAGGCGATCGAGGCGATGAGCCGCATCGAGCAGTCCTCGGGCCAGATCACCAGCATTATCGGCGTGATCGACGACATCGCCTTCCAGACCAATCTCCTCGCTCTCAACGCAGGCGTCGAGGCGGCCCGTGCCGGTGAAGCCGGCAAGGGCTTCGCTGTCGTGGCACAGGAGGTTCGCGAGCTCGCGCAACGCTCGGCCGGCGCGGCGAAGGAGATCAAGACACTGATCCACACCTCGGGCGAACAGGTGTCATCAGGCGTTTCACTCGTCGGCAAGACGGGTGCGGCGCTTAGCGAGATCGTCTCGCGCGTCGGCGAGATCGACCTGAACGTCAACGCCATCATGGGTGCCGCCCGCGAACAGGCCGCTAGCCTTCGCGAGATCAGCCACTCGGTCAATCAGATGGACCAGGCAACGCAGAAGAACGCCGCGATGGTCGAGGAGACGACGGCAGCCAGCCACGGACTGGCACGGGAGGCCGACAGCCTTCACGGTCTGCTGCGGGAATTTCGTATCGACGCCGCGGGGCACAAACGCCGGATCGCCGCGGCCGCCTGAGCACCCGCTCGGGCACGATGAAAAAGGCGGCTTGCGCCGCCTTTTTCCCTTTCGGATTGGAAGGCCGGCCCTCAACCGAAGAGCACGAAGGTCTTCTGCAGGGTGATCCAGATACCCCAGAGGATCGGCAGGCCGACCACCGCCCAGGCGAGCGCCGCCCTGCCGTCGAGACCGCCCTTGCCGATGCCGAACGAGCCGGTCGGACCGGCCGAGGCAGCCTTTGTCTTCGCCTGCAGCCCCGCAACTTCCTCGTCCGACATGAACCACTTGTCCGAGAGCGGACGGACGAGGAAATTGGCGACCAGCCCGAGAGCCAGCATGCCTGCCAGGATATACATCGTGAAGTCGTAGACCTGTGCGCGCGGAATGCCCGCGGCGATCTGCGCCTCGCGGATGTAGTTGACGACAACCGGCCCGATGATGCCGGCGGTCGCCCAGGCGGTCAGCAACCGACCATGAATGGCGCCGACGAACTGGGTCCCGAAGATGTCCGCCAGATAGGCCGGTATGGTGGCGAAGCCGCCGCCATACATCGACAGGATAATGCAGAGCGCCGCGACAAAGAAAACCTTGCTGCCGATGCCGGCGGCCCAGGGAGCGGAAGCGTAGAGCACGATGCCGAGCAGGAAGAAGACGTAATAGGTGTTCTTGCGGCCGATCTTGTCGGACAGCGAAGCCCAGAAGAAGCGGCCACCGATGTTGAAGAGCGACAAGAGCCCCGTGAAGCCTGCGGCAATGGCGGCGATCGCGGTGAGTTGTTCCTTGCTGAGGTCGGCGAACTTCAGTTCCGGCAGGCCGATCAGCGAACCGGCGAAGATCTCCTGCAGCATGGGCGAGGCCATGCCGATGACACCGATGCCGGCCGACACGTTGAGACAGAGAACCGCCCAGATCAGCCAGAACTGCGGCGTCTTGTGCGCGTCCTTCAGATGGACGTGACCGTGAGTGATCATCGCGTTGCTGGTAGTTTTCGGCGTCCAGCCCTCAGGCAGCCAGCCGGCCGGCGGAATGCGGTAGCCGAAGGCGCCACCCATCATGAAGACGAAATAGATGCCGGCCATCACCACGAAGGTCTGCCAGACACCGACGGAGGCCTCGCCCTTGAAGGTATTCATCAGCATGTCGGCCAGCGGCGCACCGATCATCGCGCCACCGCCGAAGCCCATGATCGCCATGCCGGTCGCCATGCCGCGGCGGTCGGGGAACCACTTGATCAGCGTCGAGACCGGCGAGATATAGCCGAGACCGAGGCCGATGCCGCCGATCACGCCGGCGCCCAGCCACATCAGCCAGAGCTGGTGGGTCATCACGCCGAGCGCTGCGATCAGGATGCCGCCGCACCAGCAGCAGGCCGAAACGAAACCGGCCCGCCGCGGACCGACCCTCTCCAGCCAGCCGCCCCAGATTGCGGCCGACGAGCCGAGCAGCACGAAGAACAGGGTATAGATCCACCCGAGGTCGCTGACCCGCCAGTCACAGCTGGTCGTGAAGAGGGCGGAAGCGAGCGTCAGGTCCGGACACGCGACCGACTGGCTGATGCCGAGCGACTTGGTGAGCGGCAGCCAGAACACGGAAAACCCGTAGGCCATGCCGATGCAGAGATGAATGGAGAGCGCCGCCGGCGGCACGAGCCATCGATTGAAACCGGGTTTGGCAATGATGCGTTCGCGGTCAAGAAGGCCGGTGCCTTCGTATCCGCCCGTCAAGGTTTCTGTAGCAGACATATGTGCAATCCTCCCTTCCATCGGCCATGCCGATGGTGCCTGTTCCAGACCGTCAAGATGGCGGCGGCAGCCCGTCCTTTTCCCCGGACGCTGCGCCAACCTGGCCGGCCACTCCTGAAGCAGCAAAGCGCCACTTCCTCCCCGCACCGAACGCATCCCTCCTCGGGCATCTGCGGCGACCGGTGACGCAGGACAGGGAGCAACCCGCATGCCAATCGGGTGGCTTTCGTCTTTTCAATGGCTTAAGTGATTGGGGAAAGCTCGTGACGGACAGAATGTCCGGTTTCGCGGGACAAAATGTCCAGAGCAGTGAACCTCAGTTCGCCTCGGGCAACCAGATCGTGAAGGTCGTTCCCTTGCCCGGGGCGCTCTCGGCGACCAGGGTCCCGCCTTGGCGGGTGACCAGGGTCTGGCTGATCGACAGTCCGAGACCGGTGCCCTCGCGACGCTTGGTGGTGAAGAACGGATCGAAGATGCGCTGCATCACCTCGGGCGCCATGCCGATCCCGGTGTCGATCACCTGAATGACGATGCCGGGGCGGTCATCGCGGTCCTCGTCGCGGCTCACGAGCCCGAGACGACCGCCGTCGGGCATAGCATGGATGGCATTGACGATCAGATTGATCAGGACCTGCTGCAGCTCCGTGCGGTTCATCAGGACGCACCGGCTCGCCCGATCGTCGCGCTCGACGGTGATCTCGGCTTTGTTGAGCAGATGCTGGACGAGGGGCAGGCAGTCCGAGATCACCTCGGCGACCACGTGCCTGTCGACATAACCGGCATACTCCTCAGGCTTGGCGAACTGCAGCAGCTTGGTGACGATCTGGTTCACCCGGTGGATCTGCTCGTCGATCAGCCTGAACTCGGTCGCCAGTTCATCGGCGCGCTCTCCGAGCACGCTGCGCACGACGTCGAGATTGCCCTGCATCACCGCGACCGGGTTGTTGATCTCATGCGCGACGCCGGCCGTGATCTCACCGATCGCCGCGAGCTTCTCCGACATGATGAGCTGCTTGGTCGTCGCCTCAAGCTGGCGGTTTGCGAGTTCGAGTTCACGCGTGCGCTCGGCCACCCGGTCGTTGAGCTCATCATTCCAGTTGCGCAATTCGCGGTCGCGCTGCTGCAGTTGGTCGAGCAGACTGTCGAGATGGGTCGCAACAACACCGATCTCGTCGCGCGCACCGGAAAGACCCGAACGGGCACCGAGGTCGCCCGCCTCGACCCGCGCGATCGTGCCGGTCATGCGCTCCAGCGGCTTGAAGATCGCCCGCGCCCAGCGCAGGAAGATCGGCACGCTTGCGGCAGTCACCACGAGGAAGGCGAAGGCAATCCCGACGATCGTTTCGGTCTTCGCCCGGGCGAACGGCGCCTCCAGGAAACCGACATAAAGCATGCCGACCCGCTTGCCGTAGCTGTCGCTGATCGGTTCATAGGCCGAGACATACCAGTCGTTGACGACGAAAGCGCTGTCGAGCCAGACGCGCCCCTGATCGAGAACAGTCGAGCGGACCGCAGCAGAAACCCGCGTACCGAGTGCGCGCCGATCCTCGAACAGGCGGACATTGGTGCTGATCCGGACATCCTCGAGGAAAAGCGTCGCAGTGCCCTTGCTTCCCTCCGGCAGGCTCGCCTCGCGGTAGACGAGATCGTTGATCGTGTCGATGAAAACGAGGTTCTGATTGAGCAGGATACCGCCGACCAGCACGGCCTTCGACCCCGGAACCAGTGCCGGGCTCGCGGAATGCACCACCATGCCCCGCGTCTCGGCGGAACGGTCGGTGGCAACCGCATTCGGCGTCGCCACCAGCTCCAGCCTCGCCCGGGCTGCCAGTTGCGGCGAGATCGCCTGAAGCTCCGCTTCGGAAAGGATGTCGATCGCAGTCTTCGCCTCGCCGGCGAAGGCGGAAGCGAGCACCGGCCAATCGGTTCTCACCCGGACGGCATCGGGCCGTTGCGGAAGCCCTATCGCTTCGCCGCCGGGCTCGATGATGAACAGGAAATCAAGCCCGAGCCGCTTGCGATTGTCGTCGAGATAGCTGTTGAGCGCGCCCCGGTCGTCCTTGATCACCGCCTCGCGAAAGGCGACAGACGCGGTCAGCGCATTGAGGTGCTCCCCGGTATTTTCGAGGATCCGCGAGAGATACTGATGTGCAATGGTGAGATCGCCGTTGACCTTGGAGGTAAGCACCGCGTCGAACTTGGCCTCCCACCGCGCCATGGTGACGGCAAGCAGCAGCGGCAGGATCACCAGCGTCGGCAGAAGGGCGATGGCAAGCAGGCGGAAACGGATCGAGCCGCCATTGCCGGGCCTTGTGCCTGCCGCAACCCGCCTAGCCATTCCTGGCCACGAACTTGCGGTCTATCGTCTTGCGGGAAATACCAAGCCGCCGGGCCGCCTCGTCGCGGTCGCCGCCCGTCTCGGCAAGGACTGCCAGGATATGTCGCCGCTCGACCTCTTCCAGGGTTCCCGACAGTGCCGCGACCCCCGGTGTAGCGCCTCCTGAAAAATCGGCAGGGAATCCGCCGAGGATCAGCGACCGCTCGATGAGGTTCCTGAGCTCCCGCACATTTCCAGGCCAGCCATAGGCGGAAAGGGCCGCCCGGACCCGCGTGTCGATCGGCAATGGCGGCATGCCGAGCTGCTGCGAAAGTTTGCGCATGAAGAGTTCCGCAAGCTCGATCACGTCGTTGCCGCGCTCGCTGAGCGGCGGCAGTTTCAGCTGCATCACATTGATGCGATAAAACAGGTCGGCCCTGAACGAACCGTGCTGGACCAGCTTTTCGAGATCCGCATTGGTTGCAAAAACGAAGCGCAGGTCGACCGGCACCTCGCGCTCGGCACCGACCGGACGGACCCGCCGGTCCTCGATCACCCGCAGCAGCTTGCTCTGGGTTGCGAGTGGCATCTCGCCGATCTCGTCGAGAAAGAGCGTGCCGCCCTGGGCATGCAGGAACAGCCCCTCGCGGTCGGCTTCGGCTCCGGTGAAGGCCCCTCGAATATGACCGAAGAGCTCGGACTCGATCACATCCGGCGGGATGGCGGCGCAGTTGACCGGGACGAAGGGTTTCGCCGCGCGGTCGGAAAGGGCATGCAGCGAGCGGGCCGCCACCTCCTTGCCCGTACCGGATGCACCGGTCAGCAACACCGTCGTCGGCAGCGGGGCGACCTTCGCAAGCGTCTCGCGCACCTGTTCGATGGCCGCCGACCCGCCGATCAGCTTGTCGCGAAGCAGGATATGATCGGCGGTGGCCTTCAGCTCGTATCGCAAGACGAAATTTTCACGCTGCAGCCGCATGCGGTCGAGACAGCGGGCGACGGCATTGAGGATCTGGTTGGAACGGAAGGGTTTGAGAACGAAATCGACGGCACCTGCCCTTAGCGCCCGGATCGCCGTTTCAAGGTCCGCATAGGCGGTCATCAGGATCGCATCGGCAAAGAAGCCGATTGCCCGCTGTTCGTTCAGCCAGTCCACGCCGTTCTTGCCGGGCATGATGTTGTCGAGGATGACGACGTCGAAATGGTGCTGATCGAGCTTGCGGGAAGCCTCTTCCGTGTCGGCGGCCTCCTCGATGCGCTTGCACCGCGGCGCCAGTGTCCGGACCAGGAAGTTCCGCATGCCGGGCTCGTCATCGACGACGAGAATGCTCGCCTGCGCAAGCCACGGCCCGAACTCGGGATCCCTTTCGGTCGCCTGGACCTTTCGCGCCGTTTCTGCACGCACCTTGTCGCCCGCCTCCCCACGTTCAACGTCAGGTCATGCATAGCAGAGGTAGCGGCAAACGCCAAAACTATCGGGGGCGTGCGATGCCTTAGGCTGCAACCGGGCGCTTGACCACCTTGGAGGCCTCGATGACCAGCGGCAACAGGCCTTCGCCACCCTTGTCTATATGCTCGAACAGCTGGCGGCGCATCCGGGGTTCCCAGAACTTGTTGATATGATTCGCCACCCCGTCCACGCGCACCGCTTCGGGTTGCGACAGGAAGAATGTGGCGATCTGGTTCGCCATGCGGACGATTTTTTCGTGGGTGTCATGCGACATTGGCAACTGCTCCAGCGACGATGCGCTCCGGTCGTGTGAAAATCTCGAATTCTTCTCCGCGGGCAATGCCTACGAGCGTCATTCCGGCAGCCTCTGCGGTGCGGATCGCCAGCGCCGTCGGTGCCGAAATGGCGACCAGCATGGCCGATCCGAGCGCGGCGGCTTTCTGCACCATTTCCACGGACAGCCGGCTGGTCACGACCACCGCCCCGGACGAACCATCAACGTTCAATTTCAGCACCGCACCCGCCAGCTTGTCGAGCGCGTTGTGCCGGCCGACATCCTCCCGAAGGGCGGTGAGGCCGCGGCCCGGCACATAGAAGCCGGCACCGTGAACGGCACGCGTCTCGCGATTGAGCCGCTGGCCCTCGTCGACCAGGCGGACGGCCTCGGCGATCTGTGCCGGCGTGATGGTAAAGGTCGAATGATCGACAGACGGCACCTGCCGGGTCGCCTGCTCGATCGACTCGATTCCGCAGAGGCCGCAACCGACGGGCCCCGCCATGTGCCGCCTCCGCGTCGTCAGCGCCGCCGCCGTCCGGTCGGCCAGCACGATCTGCAGGTCGATGCCGTCACCGGCATCGACGGCCTCCAGCGAAACAATGTCGGCGCGATCGGAAATGATGGCCTCGGTCAACGAAAAACCGAATGCGAAATCCTCGAGATCTGCCGGCGTCGCCATCATCACGGCATGCGTCGACCCGCCATAGGAGAAGGCAATCGGCACCTCTTCCGGAACGACGCGGCTTGCCGTGGCAAGCGCGCCGTTGCGGAACTGCAATTCGCGGACGAAAGTGGAGGTCTTCATGGCGTATCGGCCCCACCCATTGGCATATCCTACTCCGCCGCCTCGAGCTTGCCGGCAATACGTCGCGACTGGCGCGACAGGTCTTCGTAATCCTGCTGCCATTCGGACGGACCGTTCGACGGCGAGACCTGCACGGCCGTCACCTTGTATTCCGGGCAATTGGTCGCCCAGTCGGAGAAATCCGTGGTGATGACATTGGCCTGAGTCTCGGGATGATGGAAGGTCGTGTAGACGACCCCCGGCGAAACCCGATCGGTGATCAGAGCACGAAGCGTCGTTTCTCCGGCGCGGCTGGCGAGCCGGACCCAGTCACCCTCCTTGATGCCCCGCTGTTCGGCATCATGCGGATGGATCTCCAGGCGGTCCTCCGCATGCCAGGCGACGTTTTCGGTCCGGCGTGTCTGGGCGCCGACATTGTACTGCGACAGGATGCGGCCAGTGGTCAGCAGCAGCGGGAAGCGCGGGCCAGTGCGTTCATCGGTCGCGACATATTCGGTACGGATGAACTTGCCCTTGCCACGCACGAAACCGTTGACGTGCATGATCGGTGAGCCTTCCGGATACTTTTCGTTGCAGGGCCACTGCACCGAACCCATCTTTTCCAGATAGTCGTAGGAGACATTGGCGAAGCTCGGCGTCGTGGCCGCGATCTCATCCATGATCTCGGACGGATGGCTGTAGTTCCACGGCAGCCCCATGGCCTGCGCCAGCTTCTGCGTGACCTCCCAGTCGCCGAGGCCGTTCTTCGGCGTCATCACCTTGCGGACGCGGTTGATGCGGCGTTCGGCGTTGGTGAACGTGCCGTCCTTTTCGAGGAAGGTCGAACCCGGAAGGAAGACATGGGCATAGTTCGCCGTCTCGTTGAGGAAGAGGTCGTGCACGACGACGCATTCCATGGCGGCGAGACCGGCCGACACATGCTTCGTGTCCGGATCCGACTGCAGAATGTCCTCGCCCTGGATGTAAATGCCCTTGAATGTGCCGTCGACGGCCGCATCCAGCATGTTCGGAATGCGAAGACCCGGCTCGTTGTTGAGAGTGACGCCCCACAATTTCTCGAAGGTCTCGCGCGTCGCGTCGTCGGAGATGTGGCGATAACCGGGAAGCTCATGCGGGAAGGAGCCCATGTCGCAGGAACCCTGGACGTTGTTCTGGCCGCGAAGCGGATTAACGCCAACGCCCGGGCGTCCGATATTGCCGGTTGCCATGGCAAGGTTGGCGATCGCCATGACGGTCGTCGAACCCTGGCTGTGTTCGGTGACGCCGAGGCCGTAATAGATCGCGCCGTTGCCGCCCTTGGCATAAAGACGGGCCGCCCCGCGCACGAGATCGGCCGGCACGCCAGTGAAGGCTTCCGTCTCTTCGGGGCTGTGCTGCGGCTCCGACACGAAGGCGGCCCAGTCCTCGAACTCGGACCAGTCGCACCGCTCGCGAATGAAGGCTTCGTGGAAAAGGCCCTCGGTGACGATGACGTGGGCGAGAGCGGTCACGACCGCGACATTGGTGCCGGGTTTGAGCGGCAGGTGGAAATCGGCCTTGGCATGCACCGAGTTCACAGTCTCGGTCACGCGCGGGTCGAGCACGATGAGCTTGGCACCCTGGCGGATGCGCTTCTTCATGCGCGAGGCGAAGACCGGATGGGCGGCGGAGGGGTTGGCGCCGATCACCATGATGACATCGGAGTATTCGACCGAATCGAAATCCTGCGTGCCGGCTGACGTCCCGAAGGCCTGGCCAAGGCCGTAGCCGGTCGGCGAATGGCAGACACGGGCGCAGGTATCGACGTTGTTGTTGCCGAAGCCGGCCCGGATCAGCTTCTGGACGAGGAAGGTTTCCTCGTTCGTGCAGCGCGACGACGTGATCCCGCCGATCGATTCCCGGCCATACTGGTACTGGATGCGGCGGAACTCGGAAGCCACATGCGCGAAGGCTTCCTCCCAGGTGACTTCACGCCACGGATCGGAGATCTTCTCGCGGATCATCGGATTGAGGATGCGGTCCTTGTGGGTCGCGTAGCCATAGGCAAAGCGGCCCTTCACGCAGGAATGGCCGCGATTGGCCTTGCCGTCCTTCCACGGCACCATGCGCACCAGTTCCTCGCCCCGCATTTCCGCCTTGAACGAGCAGCCGACGCCGCAATAGGCGCAGGTGGTGACGGCCGAGTGCTCCGGCTGGCCGATCTCGATCACTGACTTTTCGGTGAGCGTCGCGGTCGGGCAGGCCTGCACGCAGGCGCCGCAGGACACGCATTCCGATTCCAGGAAATGCTCGTGCGCACCCGGCGACACACGGCTGTCGAAACCGCGTCCCTCGATCGTCAGCGCAAACGTGCCCTGCACTTCCTCGCAGGCACGGACGCAGCGCGAGCACACGATGCATTTCGAAGGATCATAGGTGAAATAGGGATTGCTCTCGTCCTTCGGCATCCAGCGCAGATTGGCCTCGCCGTTCTGCCGTGCCTTGACGTGGTTCTCGCCTTCGTAGCCGTAGCGCACGTCACGCAGGCCCACGGCACCCGCCATGTCCTGCAGCTCGCAGTCGCCGTTCGCCGCACAAGTCAGGCAGTCGAGCGGATGGTCGGAGATATAGAGCTCCATCACGCCCTTGCGGAGCTGCTTCAGCCGCTCTGTCTGGGTGTGGACCACCATGCCAGGAGCGCAAGGAGTGGTGCAAGAAGCCGGCGTGCCATTGCGACCCTCGACCTCGACAAGACAGAGGCGGCAGGAGCCGAAGGCATCCACCATGTCGGTGGCACACAGCTTCGGCACCTGGATGCCGGCCTCCATCGAGGCACGCATCACGGACGTTCCGGCCGCAACGGTGACCTGACGGCCGTCAATGGTGAGCGTCACCGTCTCGGTGGATCGGGACGCGGGCGTGCCGTAGTCGATTTCAGAAACGAGGGACATGGGAACCTCCGGGTAAATCATTCCGCCACACTGCGAGGCCGGGCGGTGAAACTTCAACTCTGCTTATGACTTGCGCTCGGTCAGCGTCGCGGCGACCAGCGCATTGGCATGACCATGGCCGAGACCGTGGGTTTCCTTGAGGAAGGCCACAATCTGCATATGCGCCTTGCCGTCCTGGGCCCGGATGATGTCCTGCCAGTGTGCGATCGGCTTGCCATAGGTCTTCTCGATCGACGGGAAGTAGGACGCCGGTCCCTTCACTTTTTCTGTCCCGCTCATTCGGCAGCCTCCACCAACGGTGCCGGCGCGAAATCATCGGGGAAATGATGAAGCGCGCTCATCACCGGATAAGGCGTGAACCCGCCAAGCGCGCACAACGAACCGAACTTCATCGTGTTGCAGAGATCGGCGAGCAACGCCCTGTTCTTCTCCGGCTCGATGCCCCGGGCGATCAGATCGACCGTCTCGACACCGCGCGTTGAACCGATTCGGCAGGGCGTGCACTTGCCGCAGCTCTCGACGGCGCAGAATTCCATTGCGAAACGCGCCTGTTTCAGCATGTCCGCGGTGTCGTCGAACACCACGATGCCGGCATGGCCGATAAGCCCGTCACGGGCGGCAAACGCCTCGTAGTCGAAGACGGTGTCGAACAGCGACGGCGGGAAATAGGCCCCGAGCGGACCGCCCACCTGAACCGCCTTGACCGGACGGCCGCTCGCCGTGCCGCCACCGATGTCATAGATCAGCTCGCCGAGCGTCAGGCCGAAAGCCGTCTCGTAGAGCCCGCCATGCTTGATGTTGCCCGCCAGCTGGATCGGGATCGTTCCGTGAGAACGGCCGACGCCGTAGTCGCGATAGAAGTTGGCACCACGGTCGAGAATGACCGGAACCGAGGCGAGCGAGATCACGTTGTTGACCACCGTCGGCCGACCGAAGAGGCCCTGCAGCGCCGGCAGCGGCGGCTTGGCGCGAACGATGCCCCGCTTGCCTTCGAGCGAATTGAGGAGCGAGGTTTCCTCACCGCAGACATAGGCGCCGGCACCCATCCGGACTTCCATGTCGAAGGCGTAGGAAGATCCCATGACGGACGGACCAAGGATGCCGGCCACACGGGCGATGTCCACCGCGGCCCGCATGGTGCGGATGGCATGCGGATATTCGGAACGGGTATAGATATAGCCCTTGGTCGCGCCGGTGGCGATGCCGGCGATCACCATGCCTTCGATCAGCACGAAGGGATCGCCCTCCATGATCATCCGGTCGGAGAAAGTGCCGCTGTCGCCCTCGTCGGCATTGCAAACGATGTATTTTTGCGGACCGGCGGCATCGGCGACGGTCTTCCACTTGATGCCGGTCGGGAAGCCGGCGCCGCCGCGTCCGCGCAGGCCGCTGTCGGTGACGGTCTTGACGATCGCCGCGGGGCCCATGGCGATGGCCTTTTCGAGCCCCTTCAGACCCTCGTAGTGACGATAGTCGGCGAGCGACAACGGATCGGTCACGCCGCAGCGGGAAAAGGTGAGCCGCGTCTGGCGCGCGAGATAAGGAATATCCTTGGTCAGCCCGTGACAGAGCGGGTGATCACCACCGCCCAGGAAATCGGCATCGAACAGGCCGGCAACGTCGGCAACGGTCACCGGACCATAGCCGATACGGCCACGTCCGGTGCGGACCTCGACGAACGGCTCGAGCCAGAGCAGCCCGCGGGAACCGTTGCGGACCACGGTCACGTCGAGACCACGGGCGAGAGCCTCCGCCTCGATGGCGGCGGCCACCTTGTCGGCGCCGACGGCGACGGACGCCGCGTCGCGGGGAACGAAAATCGTAACGCTCATCGGCGCGCCTCCCCGACCAGCGCCTCGAGACAGTCGGCATCCAGCCGTCCGTGAAGCTCGTCGTCGAGCATGGCTGCCGGCGCACAGGCGCACAGGCCGAGACAATAGACCGGCTCCAGCGTCACGGCGCCATCCGGCGTGGTCTCGTGGAAATCGATGCCGAGCAGCGCACGAGCGCGATCGGCCAGCGCATCGCCGCCTCGCGACTGGCAGGCCTCGGCACGACAGAGCTTCAGGACATGACGGCCCGAGGGATGCGTCCGGAAATCGTGATAGAAGGAGATCACACCATGGACTTCGGCGCGCGAGAGGTTCAGCGCTTCGGCAAGCACGGGTTTCACTTCGTCCGGCACATAGCCGAAGCTTTCCTGAATCGAATGCAGGATCGGCAGAAGCGGTCCTTCCAGACCTTTCAATTCCGCCACGATCGCTTGCGTGCGGGAAACCAAATCATCCGCAGATGACCGTATATTCATGATCAGCCCTCCCAAACCGACACGAACATCGCCAACCAGAGGAGCCAATGAGAAGCGAATGTCAGCCGATTTTCAATGTTTACGCGCTGGCGAAGTCCGCTTTCCTGCAGAACTCTTTGACATTCTGATAGAATGCGCCCGCGAGCCGGGCGCGGTCAATAAAGCAGTCACGTGAATTGATAGAAGATTTCTATTGAAATGCCTGCAGGTCGGAAAGCCGCCGCGCCTCGTGCAACAAGGCCGACACCAGCGGCGTAAAGGGCTCGCGATATTGCGCGACCAGGCCGACCGAATGTGCCGCGTCCGGTTCGGTGATCGGGATCATCATGATCTCTTTGGAAAAGCCGAAGGATTCCGCCACATTGCGCGGCATGATCGAGGCCCAGCGGCCGGTGCGTATATGCGAAAAGAGCACGATCATCGAGTTCGATTCGAGCGTCGGCTTTGGCGAGGCTCCAGCCTCCGCCATATGCTGATTGATGATGCGACGGTTCTGCATGTCGGCCGTCAATAGACAAAGCCGAAGATCGGCAACCTCCCGCCAGGTCACTTCGTCGCGATCGCTGAGCGGCGTGCCAGCGGCGGTGATGAGATGATAGCGCTCCTCGTAGAGCGGTACGGACGTCACGCGGCCGAGCGGCTCGTTGTCGAGATAGGTGATGCCGGCGTCGACTTCGAGATTTTCAAGCAGGCTCAAGACCTGCAGCGAGGTGCGGGAACTGACCGAAAAAGTTACGTCCGGGTGCTTTTCCTGGAAGGGCCCAGTGATGCGCGGCACCATGGAAAGGGCCGTCGGGATCACCGCGATGCGGATGTGGCCCGCAAGACCCCGCCGCGCCGCGCGCATCTCCTCGCGCATAGTGCGGGCGTCGCCGACGATCCGGCGCGCCCATTCGAGCACGCGCTGCCCCTCGGGCGTCAGGCCCTGATAGCGGGATCCGCGCTGCACCAGCATCACGCCGAGTTGATCCTCCAACTGCCGGATCGCCGCCGACAATGTCGGCTGCGTGATGCCGCACTCCTCCGCCGCCCGGCCGAAATGCTGGGCGCGCGCCAGCGCGATGAAGAATTCAAGCTTGTCGATCATCGGCTCTCCTTGGCCGTGACACTAGGGCCGAAGCGATCCGGGCGCAAATGGCGCGGTGACGGGATGCCATGGAGAGATCGGAGGACCGTCGCCTCGAACGGGTTCAGTCGTCGGCAGACGCGACCGGAGCAAAGGGCACGACCGTGCGCGGCTCGCAATACATGCTGTAGAGGACCGAAATCAGCTCGTTGAGTGCGGGATCGGCGATCATGTAGTAGATGAGCCGGCCCTCGCGGCGCGTCTGGACGATCTGTTCCAGCCGGAGACGCGCGAGCTGTTGCGACACCACCGCCTGCTGTAGGCCCAGGATCCCTTCGATCTCGCCAACCGTCTTCTCTCCCTGGCTCAGGATGCAGAGGATCAGCAGGCGCGTTTCGTGGGACAGCGCCTTGAGGAGAGTGCTGGCAGCACGGGCTTTCGACATGAAGCCTTCGAGCTGTTCCTTTTCCATCCCGGCCTTGATCTGCGGTAAGTTCATGAAGCGGTCCGACCTCGTGAGATATATACGCAATCGCCTATACGATATCGCGCCGCGCACGAAAATGCCAATAATGCAGGTTTGTGTCGAAGCTTGGTCCGAAAGGCCCATGGTAAACCGGCTTCGCCCGGCTCATGCGTCAGGCGAGCCGGACGGACTCGGCACGTTCCTTGAGGATCGAGGCGCTGCGATTGAGCGACTGATACTCCCCGTCATCGAGATCGGGAAAGAGATCGGCAATCACGCCCCCGGCGCCTATCACCCGCGGGATGGACAGGGCCACGTCTTCGATGTCGGCGACCTTCGCCGTGACGATCGATACCGAAAGGACGTCGCATTGGTCCTGGGCGATCGCCTTGACGATCCGCGCCAGACCCGCCCCGATCCCGTAATAGGTCGATCCCTTGCCGTTGATGATCTTGTAGGCCGCATTGCGCACACCGTCATCGATCGACAACCGGACTTCGTCGGTCAGGGGCTTGACCACCTGATCGGCAAACGAGCCGAGCGCGATCGAACCGGCCCGGGCACTGGACCAGGCCAGAACCTCGCTGTCTCCATGCTCCCCGAGCACATAGGCATGCACCGACTGCGGCGAGATCCCGAGATGACGGCCGACCAGGCTGCGGAAGCGCGCCGTATCGAGAATGGTGCCCGAGCCGATGACCCGCTGCGGCGGCAGGCCGGAAAGGCGAGTGGCGATCTGGGTCATGATGTCAACCGGATTGGAGGCGATCAGCAGGATCGCCTCGGGTGCCACCCTGAGCACGGCTGCGACCACATCGCGAAACACCGCGGCATTGCGCTCCAGAAGTTCCAGCCGGCTCTCGCCGGGTTTCTGGCTGACGCCGGCAGCGATGATCACCACGCGTGCCCCGGCCAGCGCAGCGTAGTCCCCGGCAATCACCGTGGTCGCCGAGACGAAAGGCACGGCATGGGAGATGTCCTCCGCCTGGGCAAGGGCGAGGGCGGCATTCTTGTCGACCAGCACGAGGTCGCTGGCAATGCCCATGAGGGCAAGGGCGTAGCCCGCCGAGCTTCCGACCATGCCCGCCCCGACGATACCGACTTTCATGATCCCGGATCTCCCTCGTTCAATTCCGTTGGCCGAAACGGCCATGCCGTCCGCCGCGCGCTGATCCTAGTCGAAGACTTGCGCGACAGAAAGCTGGAGGCGAAACTGCGTGACGTCGTTACGCTGCCTTTGTTTGAATGATGTGACGACACCGAGCGATCCACGGACGAGATGGGACAATCATGCGAAAGTTGCCGGCCCTTTCAGCCATGAAGGTCTTCGAGGTGGTGGGCCAGACCCGCAGCTTCACCCGCGCCGCCGACCGGCTGAACCTGACCCAGAGCGCCGTCAGCCGCCAGGTGCGTAATCTGGAGGAGCAGCTCGGCGAGACGCTGGTCATCCGTCGCCATCATCATCTCGAATTGACGCCCTCGGGCGTCGAGTTGCTGGAAGCGTTGCAGCAGGCATTCCACGGCGTGGAACTCGTCGTCCGCAACATCATGGAAAAGAGCAACCACCACCGGCTTCGCATCAACGTGCCGCCGACATTCGCCAAGCGCTGGCTCATGCCACGCCTCGGCAGCCTGCGCGCCTTTCTGCCGGACATCGAGATCAGCATCACCACCGACCTGCAGGACAGCCTGACGGAGCGCAGCATTCTCGACTGCGCGATCCGCTTCGGCGACGGTGAATGGCCATTGCTGCAGTCGCAGCTGCTGATGACCGAACGCCATATCGCCGTCTGCGCCCCGCAACTGCTGGCCGGCCGGACTTCGGGTCAGCCGATCGATCTCTCCGGGCTGACCTTCCTGCATGTGCTCGCCTCTTCCGACCAGCGTTACCTGACCTGGCAGCACTGGCTCGACGCCGCCGACCTCAGCAACACGGACACGCGCGGCGGTCTCGAATTCGATCTGCTCGACATGGCGATCGAAGCGGCCTGCAGCGGGCTTGGCGTCACGGTCGCGGACCGCGCCATGGTCGCCCCGTTGATGGAAAGCGGCCGGCTGGTGCAGGTTCTCGACGTGGAGGTCGAGGGCCATGAATCCTATTGGCTCGTGACCCGCACGGAACAGCCCGAAACGGCCAATGTGGCGGCCTTCCGCCGGTGGCTCGGCACGGAGCTCGCCCCTGAGGAACCCGCCACCAGGAAGACGGCCTCTCTCTGAAACATTCCTTTTTGGAATGATGAACCAGAAAATAACTCGCTTGCACCGGAGGGCGTGGCGGATCCTACTTGGCGGATGATCCGCTGCGGGAGGAAACGCCGATGAACATCCATGGCAACTTCATAGGCGGCCGCTTCATCGAAGGCGGCGCGCACCCGTCGATCGAGGTCGTCAACCCGGCAAGCGGCAAGCCTTTTGCACACGGCACGATGGCAAGCGAAGCCGATGTGATCGAAGCCGTCGATCTGGCGAAAGCCGCCCAGAGAAGCTGGGCGAAGCTGCCGGCCATCGAGCGGGCCGACGCACTTCGGCGTCTCGCTGACGCGGTCGAACGCAAGGCTGATCGGATCGGTGAGGCGCTGGCGCGCGAATCGGGAAAGAGCCACGCGGATGCCCTCGCGGAGACCACTTACGCCGTCGTCCTGATGCGCTATCACGCCGAATGGGCGCGACGCATCGAGGGCGAAGTCATCGAGAGCGACACGCCCGACGAAACGCTAATGCTGATGCGCGCCCCGATCGGCGTCGTCGCCTGCCTGATCCCCTTCAACTTCCCGATCTACACGCTGGTCCGCAAGATCGCGCCCGCGCTCATCACCGGCAACGCGGTGGTCGTCCGGCCGAGCAACACCACACCCACGTCGGCCATGGTGTTCGCCGAAGCGATCGAGGAGGCGGGACTTCCGTCTGGCCTGGTCAGCATCATGGCCATGACCCACGAGACGGCCGGCGTCATGTGCACGCGCCCCGAGGTTGGCATGATTACGCTCACCGGCAGCGTCGCGGCCGGCCAGACGGTTCTCGAATACTGCAAGGCCAATATCGCCAAGCCCTCGCTTGAGCTCGGCGGCAAGACGCCCGTCATCGTCGAGCCGGACGCGGACCTCGATGCGGTGACACGCATGGTCCTTGCCGCGAAGACGGCCCATTGCGGACAGGTCTGCACCTCCGTCGAGCGGCTCTACGTGCACCATTCGGTACACGGGGCTCTCCTCCAGAAATTGCGCGATGCCTTTTCCGCACGGTCGTATGGCGACCGAGGGGCTGCACCCGATCACATGGGACCTCTCGCCAACGCCGCCGCGCGCCTGCGGGTCCACCACATGGTCGAGCGTGCCAGGGAGGACGGCGCGAAGGTCGAGACAGGCGGCTTCATTCCGCCGGGCGAAGGCTACTTCTACCCGCCGACACTTCTTTCCCATTGCCGGCAGGACATGGAGATCGTACGGGAGGAGATTTTTGGTCCGGTACTGGCCGTGATGTCCTATGGCGATTTCGACCATGCACTGGTGATGGCCAGCGATCACCAGTTCGGCCTCGCCTCCGTGGTGTTCACCGAGAACTACCGCAAGGTGATGAAAGCCGCGACGGAGATCGAGGCCGGCGAGCTCTACGTGAACCGTTTCCCCGCCGATCCCTACCAGGGCTACCACGCCGGCTGGAAACGGTCCGGCCTCGGCGGCGACGACGGCAAGCACGGCATGCTGGAATTCACCCAGACCCGGCTCGTCGTCCTGAAGCACTGACCGACGAGCCTGACGACGCCACACTGCCCAACACTCCAAACAGATTGCCCCGGGGAACAACCATGAAGATCGCATCGCTCAAGACCCATGTCGTCGCCGTTCCGCCGCCGCATGTCGGCGGGATGTACTGGATCTTCGTCGAGCTTGAGACGGCCTGCGGCATCAAGGGCGTCGGCGAACTCTACGACAGCGCCTTCCATCCTTCCGGACTGGTGCCACTGATCGAGGACGTCTTTGAGCGTTATCTCCTGGGCCACGACCCGCACCGGATCGAACGCTTCTGGCGCGCCGCCTATTCGAGCGGCTTCACGCAGCGGCCCGACCCGACGATGATGGGCATCGTCTCCGGCCTCGAGATCGCCTGCTGGGACATTATCGGCAAGGCTGCCGGCCGGCCGGTCGCAGACCTGCTCGGCGGCACGGTACATGAGAGGCTCAGGGCCTACACCTATCTCTACCCGAAGAATGCGGCCGGTGAATACGACTACAACGATCCCGACCTTGCTGCGGAAGAGGCGGTCCGTATGGTCGAGATGGGCTTCACCGCAGTGAAGTTCGATCCGGCCGGACCCTATACCAACTATTCCGGGCATCAGCTTTCGCTCGGCGTCATGGATCGCTGCGAGGAGTTCTGCCGTAAGATCCGCGACGCGATCGGCAACCGCGCCGAGATCCTCTTCGGCACCCACGGACAGATGGTTCCGTCCTCGGCGATAAGGCTCGCCAAGCGGCTGGAAAAATACGACCCGCTGTGGTTCGAGGAACCTGTTCCCCCGGGTCAGGAGGCCGCGATGGCGGAGGTAGCGCGGGGCACATCCATTCCGGTCTCGACCGGCGAGCGGCTCACCACCAAATACGAGTTTCAGCGCGTTCTCCAGACCGGGGCTGCCTCGATCCTGCAGATGAATGTCGCCCGCGTCGGCGGCCTGCTGGAAGCCAAGAAGATCGCCGGCATGGCCGAGGCTTTCTATGCCCAGATCGCTCCGCATCTCTACAACGGCCCGGTCGGCGCGGCCGCCAGCATCCAGCTTTCGGCGGCCACGCCAAACTTCCTGATCCACGAGGCGATCATCGATTTCGGCGGGTTCCACGCGGAGGTATTGAAGTCCAAGCTTCAGTTCGACGATGGCTACCTGATCCCCTCGCGAGAGCCGGGCCTCGGGATCGAGCTCGACCTGGAGGTTGTCCAACGCCATAGCCCCTATACCGGCGACCGCCTTCACCTGCAGATGGCAGCCGAGCCAGCCGACGTCAAAGCCTTCATCCCGGCCAAGGGCTGATCAAGGGCCATGACATTCGACTTCATCATCATCGGCGCGGGTTCGGCTGGCTGCATCCTCGCCAGCCGGCTCAGCGAAGACGGGCGCCACAGCGTCTTGCTGGTCGAGGCAGGCGGGAGCGATGATTCGTTCTGGTTCAAGATCCCCGTCGGCTATGCGAAGAGCTACTACAATCCCAAGGTCAACTGGATGTACTCGACCGAACCCGAGCCCGAGCTCGCCAACCGGCGCCTTTACGTGCCGCGCGGCAAGGTGCAGGGCGGTTCTGGCTCGATCAACGCGATGGTCTTCGTCCGCGGAGCGGCTCAGGATTTTGACGACTGGCGGGCGGCAGGCAATCCCGGCTGGGGCGCTGAAGACGTGTTGCCCCACTTCAAGAAGATGGAAACCCACGCCCGGGGCGCATCGGACTGGCATGGCGACCGGGGGCCTATCCATGTGACGCCGATGCGCGGCATGACCCACCCTGTCAGCGATGCGTTTCTCGCCGCCTGTGCCGAACTCGGCCTTCCGGCAAATCAGGATTTCAATGGTTCGTCGATCGAGGGCGCCGGCGTCTATGACATCAACACCCGCCGTGGGCGCCGCTCGCACTCGAGTGCCGAGTATCTCCGCCCCGCCCTGAAGCGCAGCAATCTCGCCGTCGAGCGAAACGCCGTCGCACAGCGCCTTCTATTCGCTGCAAACGGCCGCCTCGAGGGTGTCGAAGTCATTCAGGAAGGACGGCGTCGACGGTTCTCCGCCCGTCGCGAGGTGATCCTGGCCGCAGGCGCGGTGGATTCCCCCAAGTTGCTGCAGCTGTCCGGGATAGGCGATGGTAGCCGGCTATCGGCCGTGGGTATCGAGACAAGATACCACCTGCCGGCCGTCGGTAGGAACCTTCAGGATCATCTTTGCGCCAGCTTCTACTATCGCGCCAACCGGCCAACGTTGAACGGCAGCTTTGCCAGCCTCATCGGACAGGCGGCGTTCGGGCTGCAGTATCTGCTGGCCGGCAAGGGCCCGTTCGCGATGAGCGTGAACCAGGCCGGCGGCTTTTTCCGCGGGAGCCCGGACGCCACGAGACCCAATATCCAGCTGTATTTCAATCCGCTGTCCTATCGTATCCCGAACAATCCCGGCGCCGGACTTCGCCCGGAGCCCTATCCCGGCTTCCTGATAGCGTTCAACCCCTGCAGGCCAACCAGCCGTGGCGACATCCTCCTCGGCTCGCCGGACCCCTCCGCAGCACCATTGATCCGCCCGAACTTCCTTTCCACCGAAGACGATGTCGCGGAGGCCGTTCAAGGCAGCCGGCTCGTTCGCCGGATTGCGGCGGCACCCGCCCTGGCGGGCATCATCGAGGAAGAGGTTTCCCCCTCTCCGTCGGCGGAAAGTGATGAACAGCTTCTCGACTATTTTCGACAGAACAGCGGTTCGATCTATCACCTCTGCGGGACCTGTGCGATGGGTCCGGATAGGCAGGACGCCGTGGTTGACCATCGCCTGCGGGTGCACGGCCTTGCAGGTCTGAGGATCGTTGACGCCTCCATCTTCCCCAATGTGACGGCCGGCAACATCAACGCGCCGACCATGATGGTCGCGGAGAAGGCAGCGGACCTGGTCCTCGAGGACGCCCGGTAGACGGAAAACGAAAAAGCCGGACCCAAGGCCCGGCTTTTTGAATTTCGTTATCCGACCCGCTAAGGCCGACCTGCCATCAGGCGGCGATCAGGATGCCGTTCAGATGGGTAAGCTCGTCGAGATACTGCTCGAGACGGGTGCGGTGCTCATGGCTCTCAGTCGCCTTGAGTTCTGCACGGGCGTCTTCGATGCGCTTGCTGAGCGTCTCGCGGTTGAGATCGGTGAGTGCGACAGCCGATTCGGCAAGCAGCGTGCAGCCGGTCGGAACGATGTCGGCAAAACCGCCGAAAACCACATACTTGGTCACCTGACCCGAGGCCAGCTTGACCGAAACCACGCCCGGCTTGATCGTCGTCATCGTCGGCGCGTGATTGGCCATGACGGTCATTTCGCCTTCGGTTGCCGGAATGACAACTTCGCTCACCTTTTCGGAAAGCAGCAGGCGCTCGGGCGAAACGAGTTCAAAATTGAAATTGTCAGCCATGGTTGTTCACTTCTTCGATAGAGGCGGGAACGGCGCGCGCCGAGAAGCGCGCGCCAAGTCCGTTATCAGGCAGCTTCAGCGGCCAGCTTCTTGGCCTTTTCGATCGCCTCGTCCATCGAGCCGACCATGTAGAAGGCAGCTTCCGGCAGGTGGTCATACTCGCCGTTGACGAGACCCTTGAAGCCCTTGATCGTGTCTTCGAGAGCAACCAGCTTACCCGGCGAACCGGTGAAGACTTCGGCGACGAAGAACGGCTGCGACAGGAAGCGCTCGATCTTGCGGGCGCGGGCAACGGCCAGACGGTCGTCTTCGGACAGTTCGTCCATGCCGAGGATGGCGATGATGTCCTGGAGAGCCTTGTAGCGCTGCAGGGTCGACTGGACCTTACGAGCCACTTCGTAGTGCTCTTCGCCGACAACCATCGGGTCGAGCATGCGCGAGGTGGAGTCGAGCGGGTCAACGGCCGGGTAGATACCCTTTTCAGCGATCGAGCGCGACAGAACGGTCGTTGCGTCCAGGTGGGCGAACGAGGTGGCCGGAGCCGGGTCGGTCAAGTCGTCGGCCGGAACGTAAATGGCCTGAACCGAGGTGATCGAACCCTTGGTCGTGGTGGTGATGCGTTCCTGCATGGCGCCCATGTCGGTTGCCAGCGTCGGCTGATAGCCCACGGCCGAAGGAATACGGCCGAGCAGAGCCGACACTTCGGAACCTGCCTGGGTAAAGCGGAAGATGTTGTCGACGAAGAACAGAACGTCCTGGCCCTTGTCGCGGAAGTCTTCAGCGATCGTCAGACCGGTGAGAGCGACGCGAGCGCGTGCGCCCGGCGGCTCGTTCATCTGGCCGTAGACGAGCGCGGCCTTGGAGCCTTCGCCGCCGCCGTGCTTGTTAACGCCCGACTCGATCATTTCGTGATAGAGGTCGTTGCCTTCGCGGGTACGTTCACCCACGCCTGCGAACACCGAGTAACCACCGTGCGCCTTGGCGACGTTGTTGATCAGTTCCATGATGAGAACGGTCTTGCCGACGCCTGCGCCACCGAACAGGCCGATCTTGCCGCCCTTTGCGTAAGGAGCGAGAAGGTCGACGACCTTGATGCCGGTAACCAGGATCTGGGCTTCGGTCGACTGCTCGATGTAGGCCGGGGCTTCCTGGTGGATGGCGCGCTTGCCGGACGTGGTGAGCGGACCGGCTTCGTCGACCGGCTCGCCGATGACGTTCATGATGCGGCCGAGGGTCTCGGGACCGACCGGAACGGTGATCGGAGCGCCGGTATCCTTGACCGGCTGACCGCGAACCAGACCTTCGGTCGAGTCCATGGCGATCGTGCGAACCTGGTTTTCACCGAGGTGCTGGGCAACTTCGAGAACGAGGCGGTTGCCACCGTTGTCGGTTTCCAGCGCGTTCAGGATCGCAGGCAGCTCGCCGTCGAACGCAACGTCAACAACAGCGCCGATGACCTGAGTAACCCGGCCTGCGGAGCCGGCTGCGGCCTTCGCCGCGGTAGATTTCGGGGTAGCTGCCTTAGCCATGTTTCTTACCCTCTTTCCTTAACCTCAGAGCGCTTCCGCGCCCGAAATGATTTCAATGAGTTCCTTGGTGATCTGGGCCTGGCGCTGACGGTTGTACGAAAGCGTGAGCTTGTTGATCATCTCACCAGCATTGCGCGTCGCATTGTCCATCGCGCTCATCTTGGCGCCCATTTCACCGGCGACGTTTTCGAGCAGGGCCCGGAAGATCTGCACCGAGATATTGCGCGGGATGAGATCCTCGAGGATCGCGCCGGCATCGGGCTCATATTCGTAGACGGCGGCAGCACCGGTCGTGGCAACCGCTTCCGGAGCGGCAGCCGGGATCAGTTGCTGAGCGGTCGGCACCTGGCTGATGACCGACTTGAATTCCGAATAGAACAACGTCGCGACGTCGAACTCGCCCTTCTCGAACATCGAGATGACCTTGCGGCCAATCGTATCGGCATTTTCAAAACCGACGCGCTTGACTTCGCGCAGATCGGTGCGCTCGACGATGTTGGCGGAGAATTCGCGACGCAGGCTGTCGTAACCCTTCTTGCCGACGCAGAAGATCTTGACGGTCTTGCCGGCCGCCAGGAGCTTGCGGGCGTGATCGCGGGCAAAGCGGGCGATCTGCGAGTTGAAACCGCCGCAAAGGCCGCGCTCGGCCGTGCAGACGATGAGCAGATGCACATCGTCCCTGCCGGTCCCGGTCATCAGCTTCGGTGCACCGTCATCGCTGCCGACCGCCTGAGCGATGTTGGCAAGGACGGCACCCATGCGCTGCGAATAGGGACGTGCGGCCTCGGCCGCCTCCTGCGCACGACGCAGCTTCGCCGCGGCGACCATTTTCATCGCCTTGGTGATTTTCTGCGTCGCCTTGACGGAGGCGATCCGGTTTTTCAGATCCTTAAGTGAAGGCATCCGTTATCCGTCCTTGGCTTGAGCCCCGATTACGCGAAAGACTTGGCGAACGAGTCGAGAGCAACCTTGAGCTTACCCTTGGTGTCGTCGCTGATAGCCTTTTCCGTGCGGATGGCGTCGAGAATGGCCTTGTCTTCCGAGCGAAGGTAGGAGAGCAGGCCCTGCTCGAACTTGCCGATCTGGTTGACGGCGATCTTATCGAGGTAACCGTTAACGCCGGCGAAGATCACGGCAACCTGTTCTTCGGTCTTCAGCGGCGAGAACTGCGGCTGCTTCAGAAGTTCGGTCAGGCGTGCACCGCGGTTCAGCAGGCGCTGGGTCGAGGCGTCTAGGTCGGAACCGAACTGGGCGAAGGCTGCCATTTCGCGATACTGGGCGAGTTCGCCCTTGATCGAGCCGGCAACCTGCTTCATCGCCTTGATCTGCGCGGCCGAACCGACGCGCGAAACCGACAGACCGACGTTAACGGCCGGGCGGATGCCCTGGTAGAACAGGTCGGTTTCGAGGAAGATCTGGCCGTCGGTGATCGAGATCACGTTGGTCGGAATGAAGGCCGAAACGTCGTTACCCTGGGTTTCGATGACCGGCAGAGCGGTCAGCGAGCCGGCACCCTTTTCGTCGGAGAGCTTTGCAGCGCGCTCGAGAAGGCGGGAATGCAGGTAGAAGACGTCGCCCGGATAGGCTTCGCGGCCCGGCGGACGGCGCAGCAGCAGCGACATCTGACGATAGGCGACGGCCTGCTTGGAAAGGTCGTCGTAGCCGATCAGGGCATGCATGCCGTTGTCGCGGAAATACTCGCCCATGGCAGCGCCGGCAAACGGTGCGAGGTACTGCATCGGAGCCGGATCGGACGCCGTTGCGGCAACGATGATCGAGTACTTGAGAGCGCCACGCTCTTCGAGAACCTTCACGAACTGGGCAACCGTCGAACGCTTCTGGCCGATAGCGACGTAGACGCAGAACAGCTTGTCGCCGTCCGGACCATTGTCGTGAATGGCCTTCTGGTTCAGGATCGTGTCGAGAATGATGGCGGTCTTGCCGGTCTGGCGGTCACCGATGACCAGCTCGCGCTGGCCGCGGCCGACCGGGATCAGCGCGTCGATGGCCTTGAGGCCGGTCGACATCGGCTCATGAACCGACTTGCGCGGAATGATGCCGGGAGCCTTGACGTCGACGCGCGAACGGCGGGTCGCATTGATCGGGCCCTTGCCGTCGATCGGATTGCCGAGCGCGTCGACGACGCGGCCGAGCAGTTCCGGACCAACCGGAACGTCAACGATGGCGCCGGTCCGCTTGACGGTGTCGCCTTCCTTGATGTCACGGTCCGAACCGAAAATAACGACACCGACGTTGTCGGCTTCGAGGTTCAGCGCCATGCCGCGGATGCCGCCGGGGAACTCGACCATTTCGCCGGCCTGGACGTTGTCGAGACCGTAGACGCGGGCAATACCGTCACCGACGGAGAGCACCTGACCGACTTCGGAGACTTCCGCCTCTTTGCCGAAGTTTTTGATTTGATCTTTAAGAATTGCGGAAATTTCCGCGGCGCGGATATCCATCAGCCAACCTCTTTCAGTGCAAGCTTAAGGGTGGAAAGTTTGGTGCGAAGAGACGTGTCGATCTGGCGCGAGCCGACCTTGACGATCAGACCACCGAGAATGGACGGATCGATCGTGACCGCGATCGTTACGTCCTTGCCGGTGACGCTCTTCAGCGCCGCCTTCAATTCGTTTTCCTGCTCGGAAGACAGGGCATGAGCCGACTTCACATCGGCCGTGATTTCGCCACGATGGCGGGCTGCGATCTGCCGGAAGGCGGCGATCATGCCCGAAACGGCGAAGAGACGGCGATTGCCGGCAACAACCTTCAGGAAGTTTGCGACGAGACCACCGAGACCGGCCTTCTCACAGATGGCGACGATCGCCTTGGTCTGGTCTTCGGCCGAAAACACGGGCGAGGCGACCAGCCGCTTCAGGTCATCGCTCAAGTCGATCATGGCCTGGAAACGATTGAGATCGGCGCCGACCGCGTCGAGCGAGCCAGCCTCGAGGGCCAACTCAAAAAGGGACGTCGCATAGCGCTCCGCCACACCTGAAATGACTTGGGATGTGTCTGCCACGGGCAAAATATTCCCTGATTTTGACCCAGGTCTTTTTCGCATCGACAGCCGAAGCGATATTTCCCTGAAATCGTTAGGTTTTTCCTGAAAAACACAAAGGTCGCCCGCTTGCGTTTTCCGAATTTCGCGGTCCGTCTAGCATAGGAAGTTTGGACTCGCAACACGCGTATTAACGGAATAAGCCTTTAGGACAAGGCCTTGGCTGCAATTTTGTCGAATTCTGCGTCAAATTGGCAAAACCGCGACCAGACCTGCCGCTCGCTCCCGTCAGACCAGTCCGAACACGTAAACGATCGGCAACGCTGCAAGAACAATCTCCACTACCAGAAGTAGAAAATTGCGAACGGTCGCGCCACGATCGGACATGATCGACAGAATGCGTCCGAAGGCAGCCAGCGCGAGCGCGGCACCGAACGCGAGATAGACCATCGGCTGAGCCAGAAGCAGGGCCGTTGCGGAAAATCCGGTGATCAGCCCTCCGGCCGAGCGAACCGCGCCATAGCCGTCCGGCCGCATGTCGCGCGGTTCAAGCGCGAAAAATCTCAGCGTCAGCCCCGGTGCAAACATGACCAGCAAGCCGATCACCCCCGCGATTGCGGCGGCACCGAAAGCCAGCTGCTCGCCGAATTCCGTCGGAAAATAGAACTCCATCGTCAGTCCCCGTCTTCAAGCAAATCGAGAGACGCGCTTATCGCACAAGATTGACGGGCGAGGTATCGGCCCGGCGGCTTTTTTCTCGGCTTTTGCGCAACGCCGGGACCGACCGGACGCTAGAGGAAGCTCTGCGGATCGACGTCGACCTGGACCTGGATCGACTTCCGCTCCTTGGGACCGTTCGCCAGCATCTGCCGGACGAAGCCCTGCATGTCGCTGTTGCGCCGTCCATGCACCAGCAGGCGGAACCGGTGACGCCCGCGGATCAGTGCGAGCGGCGCCTCCGCCGGACCGAGAATGGCGATGTCGCGCTCGATGGGCGCCGACTGCCGGAGCTGGCGCGCATGCGTCTCGGCCTCTGGCCGTGTATCGGCCGAGACGATGATCGAGACCAGACGGCCGAAGGGCGGCAGGGCAGCTCGCTCCCGTTCGGCGATCTCCCGCTCGTAGAAGGCGGTCGCATCCCCCGACACCAGCGCCTGCATCACCGGATGCATCGGCTGGAAGGTCTGCAGCAACCCGTGGCTCTTGCGTCCGGTTCGTCCGGCCCGGCCGGTTACCTGGGAGAGAAGCTGAAAGGTGCGCTCGGCCGCCCTCGGATCGCCGTTGGCGAGCCCGATGTCGGCATCGACGATCCCGACCAGCGTCATCAGCGGGAAATTATGCCCCTTGGCGACCAGCTGCGTGCCGATGACGATATCCGCCTCCCCGTTGGCGATGGCCTCCAGTTCGAGCCGCAGCCGCTTGACCCCGCCGAGGTCTGAGGAGAGCACCAGCGTGCGCGCGTCGGGAAAATGCCGCTCCACCTCTTCCGCAATCCGCTCGACGCCGGGACCGCAGGCAACGAGATGATCGAGCGTTCCGCATTCGGGACATGCCTGCGGCGTCGGCTCGGCATAGCCGCATTGGTGGCACTGTATCTGGCCGCGAAAACGGTGTTCGACCAACCAGCTCGAGCATTGCGGGCACTGGAAGCGATGACCGCACACGCGGCAAAGCGTCAGCGGCGCATAACCCCGCCGGTTGAGGAACAGCAGCGCCTGTTCCTGGCGCTCGACCGTCTTGCCGATCGCCTTCAGCAGGATGGGAGACAGGAAGCCGCCGCGCTCCGGCGGATGGCGACGCATGTCGACGAGATGCAGATCGGGCAGGGCCGCATCGGCAAAGCGGGTCGGCAGGTGGATGCGCCGATACCGGCCGGCCTGGCAGTTCACCTGGCTTTCGACCGACGGGGTGGCCGAGACCAGGACGACGGGAAAGCCGGAGATCCGCGCCCTGACCACCGCCATGTCGCGCGCATTGTAGAAGACCCGGTCTTCCTGTTTGAAGGCCGGATCGTGCTCTTCGTCGACGATGATCAGGCCCAGTTCCTCGAAGGGCAGGAACAGGGCCGAGCGCGCGCCCGCGACGACGCGGATCTCGCCCGTCGCCGTCTGCCGCCAGACCTTCTCGCGGGTGCGGGTCGCCAGATCGGAATGCCATTCGCCGGGCTTGGCGCCGAACCGGTCCTGGAAGCGTTCGAGGAAATTGGCGGTGAGCGCGATTTCCGGCAGGAGGATCAGCACCTGCTTGCCCCGTCGCAGCGTCTCGGCAATCGCCTCGAAATAGACCTCCGTTTTGCCGGAACCGGTGACACCGTCGATCAGCGCGACGGAAAAGCCGCCCTTGGCGATACCGTCGAGGATTTCGTCGGCGGCTTCCTTCTGCGGACCGGCAAGCCGATGAGCAGCGAAATCCGGATCCGGTCGCGCCACGAGCGGCGGCGGCGGCAGGAAGATCGTCTCGAATACGCCCTGGGTCGCGAGGCCGTCGATCACGCTCGCCGAAACGCCGCTCGCATGGGCAAGGCCGCTCTTCGTCCAGGACAGCCCGTCGGCCGCAAGATCGAGCACCTTGCGGCGCGCCGGCGTCATGCGCTCCGGCTCGATGCCGGAAAAACGAAAACCCTCGACCATCGGTTCCGGATCGAAGGCCGCCGGTGCCCGCAGTGCCATGCGCGCGACATAGCCGGGCGGGGAAAGCGTATAGGCCGCCACCCAGTCGAGGAAGGTGCGCATGTCCTTGTCGAGCGGCGGGCAATCGAACACCTTGCTGATCGGCCGCAGCTTCTTCGGATCGACTGATCCGCCGTCCGGTCCGTCCCAGACCACGCCGATGACCTGTCGCGGACCAAGTGGTACCTGCACGATCGAGCCTGCCTCGACAGCCATTCCGGCCGGAACGCTATAGCTATAGGCGACAGGTGCCGGCATCGGCACCAGCACGGGCACGACGCGGGATGTTGGCAGCGGGCCGAAAAGTCCGGGCGAATCGTCTTTCATGGGACGTCATGTTTGCCCTTGCGCGGCTGGAAAGAAAACCGAAAAGGCGGCGCCGTGCAGAGGATCAGGGAAGCTGAGCGATGCGACCGGTCATATGCCGGAACCGAATTCCGCATTGCCGTCCGCCGCGAGCGCATGGACGGTATGCCGTTCGAGCGCGGCCGTCACGTCGACCGGATCACCGCTCAACTGGTCCGGCTGGATCATCCGGCCAACCGTGAAGTCGAACCGGTCGCCCTTCTTGTTCAAGAGTTCGTGGAATACCGTCATGTCGCGCAGTTCCGTCGACCATTTGGCGAACCAGTAGAACAGCCCCGAATTGCGCGCCGCCATGTGAACCGGCAGGATCGGCAGATTGTATTTGCGCGACAGTCCGACCGCGGACGTCTTCCACGGCCTCTCATTCAACCGGCCGTTCGCCCAGTAGGCGATGCGCCCGGAGGGAAAGAGAACCGTCGCCTTCTGCTCCTCGACCGCCCGCGTCGTCAGCTTGAGAGTCTCGCGCGCCTTCAATTTGCTCTTGTGCTCCTCCCGCCACTCGACGGGAATGACCATCTCGGCAAAGCGCGGATTGACGCGCAACGCATCACGATTGGCAAAGAACATCATGTCCGGCCGGCGCTCCTTCAGCAGGTCGAACATGGCGATGCCGTCCGCGATCCCGGTCGGATGATTGCTGACCAGGATGAACCCGCCACGGTCGGGGATTCGTTCGCCGAACCTGACATTGGTTTCAAGCCTGAGGATATCGCTGAGATACTCGAAGGCCTGGCAACCGGGCATGTTGGCGATGTCGTTGGCGAACTCGATCGCCTTGGCGTAGCGCAGCAATGTGTAGAGGAAGGGCCGCATGACCGGCCAAAGAGGGCTCTTGACGATCTTCTGGCCGCGCTCGGCAATCAGCGTATCGACGATGTGGCCGGGCTTGCCATGCGAAACCAGCGCCACGGCCTCGGCGAATTGCTCGAAAGTGGTCATCGAATCACGCCGCGTCATGCAAAACTCCGATCAAACCGGGCTCAATTCTATCGCAGTCCAATGTGATCGAAGAATGACAGACAATTCCTGCGTTAGCCATTCCCTAACGATCGGGATGACATGCTCCACCGACACGATTTTGCAAAGGAAACAGCGTGGACAAGCTGCTGATCCTCGCCGCCGAAGACCTGCTGGCCGAACGGGCCGCCTGGCTGGAGAGTCTCGCCGGCGAACGCAGGCTTGCCGCCAATACGCTCGATGCCTATGAGCGCGATACCCGGCAGTTCCTTTCCTTTCTGACGGCTCATGTCGGCGGGCCGGCGAGCATCAGCGATGTCTCGGCCCTGCGCCCGGCAGACCTTCGATCCTTTCTGGCCTTCCGCCGCAAGGAGGGGGCGGGCGCCCGCTCGCTCGGACGTCATCTGGCGGGCCTCAGGTCATTCCTCAGGCACCTCGAACGGAAGGGCCTGGTCAACGCCGCCGGCGCCGGCGCGATACGCTCCCCGAAGCAACCCAAGTCTCTGCCCAAACCGCTGTCCGGCAGCCAGGCGATGACCGTCGTCAGCCGCGAGGCCCAGATGCATGACGAACCCTGGATCGCGGCCCGCGATGCGGCGGTGCTCACCCTGCTCTATGGCTGTGGCCTGCGTATCTCCGAAGCGCTCGACCTCACGCCGGGTAATTTCACCGGCCGCCCGACGGCACTCCGCGTCACCGGCAAGGGCTCGAAGACCCGGCTTGTGCCCCTGCTCCCGGCGATCCACGAGGCCGTCGACACCTACGCCAAACTCTGCCCCTATCACCTGCCGGCCACCGAACCGCTGTTTCGCGGGGCGCGCGGGGGCAAGCTGCAGCCGGCCATCATCCAGCGCGAGATGCAGCGCCTGCGCTCGGCCCTCGGCCTGCCCGATTCGGCCACCCCGCACGCGCTGCGCCATTCCTTCGCGACCCACCTCCTCGGCAGCGGCGGCGACCTGCGCACCATCCAGGAATTGCTCGGCCATGCGAGCCTTTCGACGACACAGGTCTATACCGGCATCGATGCCGCGCGCCTTCTCGACGTCTACGACAAGGCCCATCCTCGCGCCTGAGAAGGCGCCCGCATTAACCAAACCTTTTAATGGAACGTGAGGGGCCCCGTCGTTAGAGTGCCGCGACCGAAAAACGGACGGGCTGATGATCGCGCTTTCCTTCGACCGCTTCCGCCACAGGCTGACGATGACGTCGCCGGGCGATGTTCTCCTCTGGCTCGCCGCAGCCCTGCCGCTGGCGTTGCTTGCCGCGGTCGTCGTGGCACTCCTGTCGGTCGCGTCGGCGAACGCCGCCGAACCGGTCACCTGCAACGGCAAGAACCTCTTGCCCGGCCTTCAGCAGAGTGACCCTGCCGCCTATCGGAAAATCCTCGCCGAGGCGGAGAAGACGCCGAACGGCAAGGGCCTCTTCTGGAAGATCGAAAAGGAGGGCCTCAAGCCCTCCTATTTGCTTGGCACGATGCACGTCACCGACCCGCGGGTGCTCACGATGCCGGCGGCCGCGCGCAAGGCTGCGGCGGACGCCTCGACCATCGTCATCGAATCCGACGAGATCCTCGACGAGAAGAAGGCTGCCGCAGCGATGCTGATGCATCCGGAACTCACCATGTTCATGGACGGCACGACGATCCGCGACCATCTTTCCGCTGAAGACGCGACACTGCTGGAGGACGGCTTGAAGGAACGCGGGCTCGCCCTTGCCGCCGTCGCCCGGATGAAGCCGTGGATCATCTCGAGTTTCGTCGCGCTGCCGGCCTGCGAAATCGCCCGCAAGGCAGGCGGCGCCTCCTTCCTCGACAAGCTGATCGCCGAAGATGCGATCAAAGCCGGCAAAAAGGTCGCCGGACTGGAAACGCTCGCCGAGCAGCTCAAGGCCATGGCTGACCTGCCGGTCGAATTCCATCTGCAGGCCCTGATCGAGACGCTTGAACTTGGCGACCGCATGGACGACGTGATCGAAACCATGACGATGCTCTATCTTGCCGGCGAGACCGGCATGACGATGCCGATGCTGGCAGCCGTCACCCCAGGCAAGCCCGGTGAGGACGAGAGTGGCTACGCCGCCTTCGAACAGCGCATCGTGCTCGATCGCAACAAGGTCATGGCCGAGCGCGCCGCGCCGATGCTGGCAGAGGGCAACGTTTTCGTCGCCGTCGGCGCACTTCATCTGCCAGGCAAGGGCGGGCTGGTAGAGTTGCTGCGCAAGCAGGGTTTCAAGGTCACGGCCGTCAACGGCTGAGCACTGCCGGATCGGCCAGGCGCGCCAGCGTCGTGCGAACAATCAGCCGGTGGAACGGCGTGACGGCCAGGATATAAAGCCGGCCGAACAGATTGTGGCGGTCGACGAGCGTCGTCACCGCGACGCTGCTCCCCTCCGCTCCGGCAGCAGCCACATCGACCACGATCCTGAAATTCAGATGCCTGTCGTCGAAGCCGAGCACGACCTGGTCGTCCCGGACGCTGACGACCGGGAAGGCGCCGACCGCGCCCGCTTCACCGAGCTTCATTTCCGCGGCCTTGAGGCCGAACGGCGCGACGATGCGGTTGCGCAGGCCAAGAAGCCCGCGAACCCAGGCCGGTGATTGGCCGAGCGCAAGCCGCGCCGCACGGATCGCCGGCATGGACCGCTCGGGCGACAGGACGACATAGCGATCGGCCCAGTCTGCGTCCGGCAGCGCGGAATGCGGAAGCGCCGGGTCTTCCGGAACGATATGGGCCATGGCGCTTCCTCTTGCTCACAATCCGCAGACTGCACACTTAGCCTTTGGTCATGCGCTGGGCAACGGTGGTCTTCCAGACGAACTGATGCACCAGGACGGCCACGACATGCACGACGATCAGGATCCACATGAGCAGCTTCATCGGTCCGCCATGGATGCCGCCAGCGGCTCCGACGCCACCGTAATAGGCCAGCGCACCGCTGATCGGCAGGGCGAAGAACAGCAGGTAGAAGGCGCCGTGAGCAACCTTGGCGGCAATCTTACCCAGCGGCGGCTCATCGGCCGGAGCTTCAGGTGCGCCATGCGTGAAACGCAGGATGACACGGATGATCGCAAGACAGAGCACCGCAATCCCGACATAGGCATGAATATTGGCCGATGCGATCATGTCCGCGGAGGGTGTCTGGCCATCTTCGAAGGCTTCGCTCACCTCTTCCATGGCTTCGGCGAAGAGGAGGTTGAAAAGGATCAGGCCGGCCATCAGCCAATGGATCAGACGCTGGGGAATGGAATAGGAAAGAACGGGGGAGGAAGACATCAGAGTTGCCTTTTATCAATAGGTCGAGGGCAATTACCTCCGAATGATAAAGGCCGCGCCCTGCTAAGCAAGACGCGGCCCTCAACATGGAGAACTTTTAATCTCTGAGCTGGATCACATGTGGATCGGCTTGAAGAAGGTCGCGAGCGCGGCTTCCTTGACGGCCTCCGACATCGTCGGGTGGGCGTGGCAGGTGCGGCCGAGGTCTTCCGACGAACCGCCGAATTCCATCAGGACGGCCGCCTCGTGGATCATCTCGCCGGCACCGAAACCGACGATGTGAACGCCGAGCACGCGGTCGGTTTCCTTGTCGGCGAGAACCTTGACGAAACCGTCGGTGGCCAGCATCGCACGGGCGCGGCCGTTGGCGGTGAAGGGGAACTTGCCGACCTTGTAGGCGACGCCTGCCGTCTTGAGTTCTTCCTCGGTCTTGCCGACGGAAGCCACTTCCGGCTGCGTGTAGACCACGCCCGGGATGACGTCGTAGTTCACATGCCCATGCTGGCCGGCGAGGATCTCGGCGAGTGCCACGCCTTCGTCTTCAGCCTTGTGGGCGAGCATCGGGCCCTTCACGACGTCGCCGATGGCATAGATGCCAGCGACGTTGGTGCGGTAGTGGCCGTCGATCTCGACGCGGCCGCGGCCATCGAGCGCAACGCCGGCTTCCGCCAGGCCGAGGCCTTCGGTGTAGGGCTTGCGGCCGGTCGCGATCAGCACGACGTCGGCATCGACGGTCTGCGCCTCACCGCCCTTGACGGGTTCGAAGGTGACCTTTGCGCCCTTGTCGGTCTTTGCGACGCCGGTGACCTTGGCACCGAGGTTGAATTCCATGCCCTGCTTGGAGAGCATGCGCTGGAACTGCTTGGAAACTTCGCCGTCCATACCGCCGAGGATGGTGTCGAGATACTCGACCACCGTCACCTTGGCACCAAGACGCATCCAGACTGAGCCGAGCTCAAGGCCGATGACCCCGCCGCCGACGACGATCATCTTGCCAGGAACCTTGTCGAGCGCGATGCCGCCGGTGGAGGAAACGATGACCTTCTCGTCGATCTCGACGGCAACGCCCGGAATACCGGCGACGTCCGAGCCGGTTGCGATGACGATGTTCTTGGTCTCGAGGATCTGCTCCTCGCCCTTATCATTGGTCACCGACACCTTGCCGGCCGAAACCACCTTGCCGGTGCCCTGGAAGCCGTCGATCTTGTTCTTCTTGAACAGGAAGGAAACGCCCTCGACGTTCGATTTAACGGTCGCGTCCTTGTGCGCCATCATCTTGGCGAGGTTGAGCTTCGGCGCAGCAACCTCGACGCCGAGCGCATCCATGCCGTGGGCCGCGTGATGAAAGGTCTCCGAAGCGTGCAGGAGGGCCTTGGACGGGATGCAGCCGACATTGAGGCAGGTACCGCCATAGGTGGCGCGCTTCTCGACGACCGCGACCTTGAGACCAAGCTGGGCGGCCTTCACTGCGCAGACATAACCGCCGGGGCCGGAGCCGATAATGATGACATCGTAAGACATGGGCTGCTTCCTTCGTTTCCGGCGACTAGCGTCCGCCGCTGACATTCAAGATGGCGCCAGTCACATAGGATGCCTGGCTGGACATGAGATAAAGAACTGCATCGGCAACTTCACCGGCCTGACCGGGACGTTGCATGGGGATCGCCGAGGCCATGGCACTCGCCCGGTCGGGTATACCGCCGGACGCGTGGATGTCGGTATCGATGATGCCGGGGCGGATCGCGTTCACGCGGATGCCTTCGGCTGCGACCTCCTTCGACAGGCCGACCGTGAAGGTGTCGATCGCCCCCTTGGAGGCGGCGTAATCGACATATTGTCCCGGACTGCCGATGATTGCAGCCATGGAGGACAGGTTGACGATCGAACCGCCTTGTCCGCCGTGCTTCGTCGACATGCGCCGGACCGCCTCGGCCGCACAGCGGATCTTGCCGATCACGTTGATCGCGAACATGCGGTCCAGGCGTTCCCGGCTGAAATCCTCGACGCGCTCGGTCTGGTCCACGACGCCGGCATTGTTGACCAGGGCGTCGAGCCGGCCGAAGCGCTCGTCGAGGGCCGCGAAGATGGCGGCAATGCCGGCTTCGGTGCCGGTATCGCCCTGGACGATCTCGGCGCGTCCGCCTGCCGCCTGGACCTCATCGGCGAGCACCTGCGCCGCTTCCTTCCGGGCGACATAGTTGATGAGCACGTCCCAGCCCTGGTCTGCGGCCTTGCGGGCAACCGCTGCGCCGATACCACGGCTTCCGCCGGTGATCAGGACGACGGGCCGGCCGGTCATTTCGAGCACTCATTGCGCGCGAACACATCAAAGGGCATGGCGTCCAGATCCTTGCCGATCACCGACCGGGATACGGCGGGCCCAAAACCGGGCAGAAGCAGGCTGTCCGGCGCCGCAGCCCCTTCGGGCGGCAGGAGATCGATATGGCCGGTCGCCTTGTCGGCAGCGTAGATGATGCCGGTCCAGATCGTGCAGGCAGCGAGATCCGCCCCCGTCACATCCCCTTCCGGACAATTGTGCATGACCATCGCGACGGGGCGCTCGATTTCCGGATCGAACATCACATGGCCTTCGACGGTCGCCTTGCTTGAAGGGGTCGCGAGCGTGAAGCGGTGGCTGACAGGCGTGTTTTCGCCGCTCGCCGCCTGAAAGCGGATCTCCATGTTGGTCTCCGCTTCCCGATAGACGGCCCGTTCGATCGGGCAGTCTGCGGCGATCGCCGGCAAGGCGCCGCCGCAGAAAGCCAACGCGATCGACAGCGTTCGGCGGCGCCTCATCTCAGTTCGCCTTTGCCGCGGCAAGCTTCAGCCCGAAGGCGATGAACACCAGACCGGAAGCCCGGTTGATCCACTTGCTCATGCGGGAAAAGACCGCACGCATACGCGGCGTCGTCATGAAGAAGGAAACCCCGACAAACCAGGTAATCAGGCAGGTTGCCATCACGAGGCCGTAGCCGAATTTCACCATGCCCGGCGTCGAGGCGCTGACGAGCGCCGAGAAGATCGACAGGAAGAAGAGGACGGGCTTGGGGTTCAGTGCATTGGCAAGGAAGCCGAGACCGAAGGCGCGGAACGCGCTCTGGCGCGGCGCGTCCGTTTCACCCGCAGAAGGCTCCAGCTCGGTCTTGCCGGCACGAAGCGACATCACGCCCATGTAGATGAGATAGGCGGCACCCACCCACTTGATGATGCCGAACAGGAGCAGCGACTGGGAAATGATGATGCCGAGACCGAGGATCGTGTAGGTCACATGGAACATCAGCGACGTGCCGATCCCCACACTGGTCAGGATCGCCGCGCGGCGCCCGTGCACCATCGCCTGCCGCATGACCATCGCGGTGTCGGCTCCGGGCGCGACGATCGCGAAGGAGAAGACGGCCATCAGAGATGCGAGTTCCAGGAGATAGGCGTGCATCATCGTTTCCCTTCCGGCGCAGCGCAAGTATGCGGCTGGCCGCTATGCCGGATTGCACGAGAGGCTGCCGGGGCAGCCTCTCGCAAGTGTTGTCTTAGAGATCGAGAACCAGGCGTTCCGGATCTTCCAGGCTTTCCTTGACGCGAACGAGGAAGGTCACGGCTTCCTTGCCGTCGACGATCCGGTGGTCGTAGGAGAGCGCCAGATACATCATCGGACGGATGACGACCTGGCCGCCGATGGCGACCGGGCGGTCCTGGATCTTGTGCATGCCGAGAATACCGGACTGCGGTGCATTGAGGATCGGCGAGGACATCAGCGAACCGTAGACGCCGCCATTGGAGATGGTGAAGGTACCGCCCTGCATGTCCGCCATCGACAGCGCACCGTCGCGGGCGAGCTTGCCGAGACGGCCGATATCCTTCTCGATTTCGGCGATCGACATCTGGTCGGCATCGCGCACAATCGGAACGACCAGGCCCTTGTCGGTGCCGACGGCGACGCCGATGTGGCAGTAGTTCTTGTAGACGATGTCGGTACCGTCGATCTCGGCGTTGACGGCCGGGAGTTCCTTGAGCGCATGCGTCACGGCCTTGGTGAAGAAGCCCATGAAACCAAGCTTCACGCCGTGCTTCTTCTCGAAGATGTCCTTGTACTTGTTGCGCAGGCTCATCACGGCCGACATGTCCACCTCGTTGTAGGTGGTCAGCATGGCCGCGGTGTTCTGGGCGTCCTTCAGACGCTTCGCGATGGTCTGGCGCAGGCGGGTCATCTTGACGCGCTCTTCGCGGACGGCGTCCTCGGCGGCCGACGGTGCGCGCGGAGCGGCAGCGGGCGCCGGAGCGGCTGCAGCGGTGACGCCCTTGGCGACCGCGGCGATCACGTCGCCCTTCAGAACCTGACCGCGCTTGCCCGAACCCTCGACCTGGTCGGCCGAGAGATTGTTTTCGGCAAGCATCTTGGCGGCGGCCGGAGCGGCCGGCATTGCGCCTGCGGCGGGAGCCGGAGCGGAAACGGCCGGTGCAGCAGGAGCGGCAGCGGCAGCCGGTGCGGCGGGCTTGGCGGCTTCAGCCGGAGCGGCGGCACCCGCCGATGCACCTTCGGCGATCTGGCCGAGCAGCGCGCCGAGGCCGACGGTTTCGCCATTGGCGGCAACGATTTCGGTGAGCACGCCCGAAGCCGGAGCCGGAACTTCGACGGTTACCTTGTCGGTTTCGAGTTCGACGAGCGGTTCGTCGGCCTTGACGACATCGCCGACCTTCTTGAACCAGGTGCCGACGGTGGCTTCGCTGACGGATTCACCCAGGGTGGGTACGCGGATTTCTGTGGCCATGATCTCAATTCCGTTGATCAGAGAACGTTTCTGTCGATGGGGTCTCGGCGTTGGGAGGCATCAGCCCCCCAGCGCATCCTCGAGGAAGGCTTCGAGCTGGGCGATGTGCTTCGACATCAGACCCGTCGCCGGCGAGGCAGCCGCCGGACGGCCGGTGTAGCGAACGCGCTGGTACTTGGCGTCGATATGGGCGAGCACCCATTCGAGATACGGATCAATGAACGACCATGCGCCCATGTTCTTCGGCTCTTCCTGGCACCAGACCATCTCCGCGTTGCGGAAACGGGAGAGCTCGTTGATGAGCGCCTTGGCCGGGAACGGATAGAGCTGTTCGATGCGCAACAGGTAGACGTCGTCGATGCCACGCTTTTCACGCTCTTCGAGAAGGTCGTAGTAGACCTTGCCCGTGCACATGACGACGCGACGGATCTTGTTGTCCTTCTGCAGCTTGATCGGGCCGTCCTTAATGACTTCGGCATCGTCCCACAGCAGGCGGTGGAAAGAGCTTTCCCCGGCCAGTTCCGACAGGCTGGAGACCGCACGCTTGTGGCGCAGCAACGACTTCGGCGTCATCAGGATGAGCGGCTTGCGGAAGTCGCGCTTCACCTGACGGCGCAGGATGTGAAAGTAGTTGGCCGGAGTGGTGACGTTGGCGACCTGCATGTTGTCTTCGGCGCACATCTGCAGCCAGCGCTCGAGGCGGGCAGAGGAGTGCTCCGGACCCTGGCCCTCATAGCCGTGCGGCAGCAGGCAGACCAAGCCGGACATGCGCAGCCACTTGCGCTCACCCGACGAGATGAACTGGTCGAAGACGACCTGCGCACCGTTGGCGAAGTCGCCGAACTGGGCCTCCCAGAGGGTCAGCGCATTCGGACGGGCCAGCGAATAGCCGTATTCGAAGCCGAGCACGGCCTCTTCCGAGAGCATCGAGTTGATGACCTCGTAGCGACCCTGGTTCGGCGCCAGATTGGCAAGCGGGATGAAGCGGTCTTCGGTCTCCTGATCGTAGAGAACCGAGTGGCGCTGGGAGAAGGTGCCGCGTTCACAATCCTGACCGGAGAGGCGGATCTTGGTCCCCTCGACGCAGAGCGAACCGAAGGCAAGGGCTTCGCCCATTGCCCAGTCGAGACCTTCACCCGTTTCGATCATCTGCGCACGGTTGTCCATGAAGCGCTGGATCGTGCGGTGCGCCTTGAAGCCTTCCGGAATGGTCGACAGCTTGCGGCCGATTTCCTTCAGCGACTTCATCGGCACCGCGGTCTTGCCGCGGCGCTGCTCGTCGGCGTTGTCGGCCGTGCGAAGACCGGACCACGCGCCATCCAGCCAGTCGGCCTTGTTGGGCTTGTAGGACTGGCCTGCCTCGAATTCCTGCTCGAGATGAGCACGCCAGTCGGCCTTCATCTTCTCGAATTCGCCTTCGGAGATCAGGCCTTCCGCGATCAGACGCTCGGCATAGAGCTGAACGACGGTCTTGTGGGCGCGGATTGCCTTGTACATCTTCGGCTGGGTGAACGCAGGCTCGTCGCCTTCGTTGTGACCGAAGCGGCGGTAGCAGAACATGTCGACCACGACCGGCTTGTGGAACTTCATCCGGTATTCGGTGGCAATCTTGGCGGCGTAGACGACGGCTTCCGGATCATCGCCGTTGACGTGGAAGATCGGCGCCTCGATCATCTTGGCGACGTCGGACGGATAGGGCGACGAACGCGAGAAGGCCGGGTTGGTGGTGAAGCCGATCTGGTTGTTGATGATGAAGTGCATGGTGCCGGCGACGCGATGGCCACGCAGACCCGACAGGCCGAGAATTTCGGCAACCACGCCCTGACCGGCAAAGGCGGCGTCGCCGTGCAGCAAGAGCGGCAGGACCTTGACGCGTTCGCGCAGCGGAATGATGTCGCCTTCCCAGACCTTGGCGAGCTGGTCCTGCTTGGCGCGGGCCTTGCCCATGACGACCGGGTTGACGATTTCGAGGTGTGACGGGTTTGCCGTCAGCGACAGGTGAACCTTGTTGCCGTCGAATTCACGGTCTGAGGACGCACCGAGGTGGTACTTCACGTCACCCGAACCTTCGACTTCGTCGGGCTTGAACGAACCGCCCTTGAACTCGTGGAACACGGCGCGATGCGGCTTCGCCATCACGTTGGTGAGGACGTTCAGACGGCCGCGATGGGCCATGCCGAACACGACCTCTTCAAGACCTTCCTGGCCGCCGCGCTTGATGATCTGCTCGAGCGCCGGGATCAGCGATTCACCGCCGTCGAGACCGAAGCGCTTGGTGCCCTTGTACTTGACGTCGATGAACTGCTCGAAGCCTTCGGCCTCGATCAGCTTCGAGAGAATGGCCTTCTTGCCGTTCGCGGTGAATTCAACGCCCTTGCCGGGGCCTTCGATGCGTTCCTGGATCCAGTGCTTCTCCTCCGGATTGGAGATGTGCATGAACTCGACGCCGAGCGTCGAGCAATAGGTCCGCTTCAGGATATCGAGCATTTCCGGGATGGTCGCGTATTCGAGACCAAGCACGTTGTCGATGAAGATCTTGCGGCTATAGTCGGCCTCGGTGAAGCCGTAGGCTGCCGGGGAGAGCTCGTTGAAGTCCTCGACCGGGGCGGCGATGCCGAGCGGATCGAGATTGGCATGCAGGTGGCCGCGCATGCGATAGGCGCGGATCATCATGATGGCGCGCACCGAATCGCGGGTCGCCTGGAGAACCTGTTCGGCCGAGATCGTCTGGCCGGCGGCTTCCGCCTTGGCCTTGACCTTGGTCTCGACGACCTTCTCGATCTGACCCCAGTTGCCGTCGAGCGCCGAGACCAGCTCGCCGTTGGCGGCGATCGGCCAGTTCTTGCGCTGCCAGGACGCACCGGCGGCGGCCTTCTTCACATCGGACGGATTTTCGGCAAGGGCCTTGAAGAAGGCCTGCCATTCGGCCGGCACGGATGCCGGATCGTCCTCATAACGCGCGTGGAGCTGCTCGATATAGGCAGCGTTCGAACCGTCGAGGAACGACGTGATCTGAAACTGCTCGTTGGCTTCTTGCCTTGCCATGGTGTCCTGCGAACGTTTCCGTCCGCCTCCCGACTTGAGGTGATGACCGGAGACCGGCCTGCCGCTTTCTTGGACCGCCCCGTGCGATCCGGATCTTAAAACGCCAAATCAGGCAGGCGGACCACACCTGGGTGGCCCTCCTGCCTGGCATTCTTTAGGTGGTCTCAGCCCTTGAGGACTTCAACCAGGGTCTTGCCGAGACGGGCCGGCGAAGGCGAAACCTTGATGCCGGCTGCTTCCATCGCGGCGATCTTCGATTCTGCGTCGCCCTTGCCGCCGGAGACGACCGCGCCTGCATGGCCCATGGTGCGGCCCTTCGGAGCAGTACGGCCTGCGATAAAGCCGGCCATCGGCTTCTTGCGGCCCTTCTTGGCTTCGTCGATCAGGAACTGGGCTGCGTCTTCTTCAGCCGAGCCGCCGATTTCGCCGATCATGATGATCGAGGTCGTGGCTTCGTCGGCCAGGAACATCTCGAGCACGTCGATGAACTCGGTGCCCTTGACCGGGTCGCCGCCGATGCCGACAGCGGTCGTCTGGCCAAGGCCTTCGTTCGAGGTCTGGAACACGGCCTCATAGGTGAGGGTGCCGGAGCGCGAGACGATACCGACCGAACCCTTGCGGAAGATCGAGCCCGGCATGATGCCGATCTTGCATTCTTCCGGCGTCAGGATGCCCGGGCAGTTCGGGCCGAGCAGGCGCGACTTCGACTTGTCGAGCTTTGCCTTCACGCGGACCATGTCCATGACCGGGATGCCCTCGGTGATGCAGGTGATGAAGGGGATCTCGGCGTCGATCGCCTCGATGATAGCGTCAGCGGCGCCGGCCGGCGGAACGTAGATCACGGATGCGTCGGCACCGGTCTTTTCCTTGGCTTCGGCGACGGTCGCGAAGATCGGCAGGGTTTCGCCCTTGGAGCCGGTCCAGTTTTCGCCACCCTTCTTGGGGTGGATACCACCGACCATCTGCGTACCGTAATAGGCGAGCGCCTGTTCGGTGTGGAAGGTACCGGTCTTGCCGGTCAGGCCCTGAACGAGGACCTTGGTGTTCTTATTGACGAGAATCGACATTGGTTCAGGTCCCTCAAATTAGCCGTTGATCGCCGCGACGATCTTCTTGGCCGCGTCGTCCAGGTCATCGGCAGCCGTGATCGCAAGGCCCGACTCGTTCAGGATCTTCTTGCCGAGCTCGACATTGGTGCCTTCGAGACGGACGACCAGCGGAACCTTCAGACCGACTTCCTGAACGGCTGCGACAACGCCTTCGGCGATGACGTCGCACTTCATGATGCCGCCGAAGATGTTGACGAGGATGCCCTCGACCTTCGGGTCAGCCGTGATGATCTTGAAGGCTGCAGCCACCTTCTCCTTGCCGGCGCCACCGCCGACGTCGCAGAAGTTGGCCGGCTCCTTGCCGTACAGCTTGATGATGTCCATCGTTGCCATGGCAAGGCCTGCGCCGTTGACCATGCAGCCGATGTTGCCGTCGAGCGCGACATAGGCGAGATCCCACTTGGAGGCCTCGATTTCCTTAGCGTCTTCTTCAGTCTCGTCGCGCAGTGCCCGGACGTCGTCGTGACGGAAGAGCGCATTGCCGTCGAACGACATCTTGGCGTCGAGGACGCGCAGATGGTCATTCTTCATAACGATCAGCGGGTTGACCTCGAGCAGCGCCATGTCCTTCTCGTTGAAGGCCTTGTAAAGCGCCGGGAAGAGCGACTTCGCGTCTTCGGCGGCAGCGCCCGAAAGCTCGAGAGCCTTGGAGATGGCGGCAACGTCGGCGGC
Source organism: Rhizobium terricola (assembly GCF_012927355.1). Lineage (GTDB taxonomy): Bacteria > Pseudomonadota > Alphaproteobacteria > Rhizobiales > Rhizobiaceae > Allorhizobium > Allorhizobium terricola. Next base: position 399,431 of record NZ_JABBGK010000003.1, on the reverse strand, counting down.
CGTGACGCCGGCTTCCGGGTCGATGGCGATCGTGTGGATCTTCTCGGGCGTGTCATGGGCGACCGCCTCGATGTCCATGCCGCCTTCCGTCGAGACGACGAAGGCAACGCGACCGACCGAACGGTCGACCAGCAGCGAGCAGTAGAGTTCGCGGGCGATGTCGGCGCCGTCTTCGATGTAGAGACGGTTGACCTGCTTGCCGGCTTCGCCGGTCTGGGCGGTCACCAGAGTATTGCCAAACATTTCCTTGGCATGGGCCTTGGCTTCGTCAATCGAGAAGGCGAGGCGAACGCCGCCCTTGGCGTCCGGACCGAGTTCCTTGAACTTGCCCTTGCCGCGACCACCGGCATGGATCTGGCTCTTGACCACATAGAGCGGGCCGGGAAGCTGCTTGGCGGCAGCTTCGGCTTCTTCCGCGGAGAAGATCGCCACACCTTCGGCGACCGGGGCGCCGTAGCCCTTCAAGAGAGCCTTGGCCTGATATTCATGAATATTCATCGTCTAGTCCCTAGTTCTGGGCCGAATGGCGGTTACTTGAGGGCGGGGGCGATATTGATGCAGGCTTCGCAGAGGCCGGCGACCGCGCCGACGGACTTCTGGAAGGCTTCTTCCTCGGCCTTGTTGAATTCGACTTCGATGATGCGCTCTACACCGCCGGCGCCGATAATCGTCGGCACGCCGACATACATGTCCTTCACGCCGTATTGGCCGGACAGGTAGGCGGCGCAAGGCAGAACGCGCTTCTTGTCCTTGAGGAAGGATTCAGCCATCTCGATGGCGGAGGCGGCCGGCGCATAGTAAGCCGAACCGGTCTTCAAGAGGCCAACGATTTCCGCGCCGCCGTCACGGGTGCGCTGGATGATTTCTTCCAGGCGTTCCTTGGTGACCCAACCCATCTTGACGAGGTCTGTCAGCGGAATGCCGCCGATCGTGGAGTAGCGGGCAAGCGGCACCATGGTGTCGCCGTGGCCGCCAAGCACAAAAGCCGTGACGTCCTGGACCGAAACGTTGAATTCTTCCGAAAGGAACAGGCGGAAGCGGGCGCTGTCGAGAACGCCGGCCATACCGACGACCTTGTTGGTCGGAAGACCCGAGAACTTCTGCAGGGCCCAGACCATCGCGTCGAGCGGGTTGGTGATGCAGATGACGAAGGCGTTCGGGGCATACTTCTTGATGCCGGCGCCAACTTGTTCCATGACCTTGAGGTTGATGCCGAGCAGGTCGTCGCGGCTCATGCCCGGCTTGCGGGCGACGCCGGCGGTGACGATGCAGACGTCTGCGCCTTCGATGGCGGAGTAGTCGCTGGCACCGGTCAGCTTGGCGTTGAAGCCTTCGACCGGGGAGGACTGGGCGATGTCGAGGCCCTTGCCCTGCGGGATACCGTCGGCGATGTCGAACAGGACAATATCGCCCAGCTCCTTGAGGCCGGCGAGATGCGCCAGCGTTCCACCAATCATTCCAGAACCGATAAGAGCGATCTTGTTGCGCGCCATTGAAGTGCTTCCTTTTAGATCCAAAACCAAGGCTGACGGCCTCATATAGCCGGGCATTGTGAAAAATCGCATAACGACACTTGAAAAAAACTGCAACCGATTATTTTTGGCGCAGTATTTTCAATCGGTTAGATCATAAAATTCTTACGTAAACGTCAAACATTCTGACGTAGAAGCGTCACAATTGCCCACGCTGAGCCTTGTGGAGCGCCAGATAGTCGGCACTGCGCATCTCGAAAAGCCGCGAAACGGTGCGGTCGAATTCGAAACCTTCGGTACCCTTCTTCTCGGTGAGAAGCTCTTCAGGCATGGCCTCGGCCGAGGCGAAGAGCCGGACGGCCGCGTCGTAGAGTGCATCGACAAGGATAATAAATCGTTTCGTCTCGTTGCGCTTCGCCGGTCCGAGATGGGGGATGTGGTCGATGAACACCACATCGTAGCGCCTGGCGATTTCGAGATAGTCCGAGGCACCCAGCGGCCGCTCGCAGAGCTCGGCGAAACTGAAGCGTGCAGCGCGACCGACGGAACGGGGGACGGGAATGACACGCCCCTTCATGTCGATCTCCGCAGCAGCTTCCGGCCGCCCCTCCGTGACCCGCTTCCAGGCAAGATCCATCAGGCGGCCGACATCGGGCGAGAGCGGCGCCACATAGACCGGCAGGCTCTCCAGTTTTTCCATGCGGTAGTCGGTCGGGGAATCGAGCGTGGTCACATCGACGTGCCGCTTCAGGAGCTCGATGAAGGGCAGGAAAAGCCCACGATTCAACCCGTCGCGGTAAAGATTGCCGGGTTCGACGTTCGACGTCGCAACCAGTGTGCAGCCACGGGCAAAGAGCTCGGTGAAAAGCCGCGCGAGGATCATCGCATCGGCGATGTCGGTCACGGTGAACTCATCGAAGCACAGGAGCTCCGCCTCTTCGCGCAGCGCCGCCGCAACCGGCGGAACCGGATCGGCCTGCCGCGTCTCGCCGTTCTTCAGCTTCATCCGGTGGGCGTGGATGCGCGAATGCACATCGGCCATGAATTCGTGAAAATGCGCACGGCGCTTCTTCTCGACCGGCGCGAGCTTGAAAAACAGGTCCATCAGCATGGTCTTGCCGCGCCCCACACTGCCATGCACGTAGAGCCCGCGACCGGGCTGCAGCGGTTTGCGCTTCTGCGCGAACATCCAGCCGAGCGCGCTCTTCTTGGCGGCCGGCTTGCGCTGTTTCATGTCCTGGAGAATTCGATCGAGGTGGTCAGCCACCTCCATCTGCGCCTTGTCCGCCCTGAGCGTGCCGGCCTCGGTCATCGACCGCAATTGCTCGGCGACGCTCAGCGCGTAGTCGGGGATGGGCTGCATGCGCAAGCTCCGCTTGAAACGCGGGGCGCCGCCGGGGCCACCGCCGCTCGGCTTTGATGAATGGGGAGCTTAGCGGCTCAGGCTGATCGGCTGCCCGGTGCTGACCGTGCCGTCGAAGCGGGCGTCGGCTGTCTTGTAGAGACGACCCAGCTCATTTCCGCTGCGGTCCTTGAGAACGACCTGCTTGCCGGACACTTCCCAGGAGCCCATGGCCGTCAGCGGGCCTGCGCAACCGCGCGTGCCGCCGCGCGAGCCGCTGCCGAGGTTGGTCAGCGTCAGGAACATGTCGCAGGACGCGCCGGCGCTCGATACGCGCCAGTTGCCGACCATCGATTCCTTCGTCACGTCGAGCGCGGTTGCCGGTGCTACGCCTGCGGCGGCGGTTTGCGTCGCGGCCTGGGGCGCGGCCGGGAACTGGCCGGGAGCGCCACTGGGCGGTGGCAGTTGGCCCGACTGGACCGACGGGACGGGCTGGGCTTCGAGCGGCGGAAGTGAGGATGCGCCGGAATCGGCGCCACTGAAGGACGTCCGCTGGCAGCCTGCCAGAGACAGAAGGACCGCGACGCCCGTTGCCGCATATTTCAACTTCATCACCACACTCCCGGTTGACCGCATTTGGCCGGTTGTCGTCCCGAAACAAGGCGGAATTATCGCGAAAGGGACGAGCGAATCAAGACGCTAGCAATAAACGAACCGGCGGGGCCTCGAAAGGAGGCCCGCGCCGGGTCGATTGATTAAATGGATCACCATCCGGGGAAGGCAACCCGCATTCAGCATGGACGCCGATCAGAAGCGGCGTTCGACCATCATCTTCTTGATCTCCGCGATGGCCTTGGCCGGGTTCAGACCCTTCGGGCAGGTCTGCGCGCAGTTCATGATGGTGTGGCAGCGATAGAGACGGAAGGGATCTTCCAGGTTGTCGAGGCGCTCGCCCTTGGCTTCGTCGCGGCTGTCGATGAGCCAGCGATAGGCCTGCAGCAGCACGGCCGGACCGAGATAGCGGTCGCCGTTCCACCAGTAGCTCGGACAGGAGGTCGAGCAGCAGGCGCAGAGGATGCACTCGTAGAGACCGTCGAGCTTCAGGCGGTCTTCGTGGCTCTGCTTCCATTCCTTGGCCGGCGGCGGCGAAACAGTCTTCAGCCACGGCTCGATCGAACGGTGCTGGGCATAGAAGTTGGTAAGATCCGGCACGAGGTCCTTCACCACCGGCATGTGCGGCAGCGGATAGACCTTAACGGTACCGTTGATCTCGTCCATGCCCTTGGTGCAGGCGAGCGTGTTGGTGCCGTCGATGTTCATCGCGCACGAACCGCAGATACCTTCGCGGCAGGAGCGGCGCAGCGTCAGCGTCGGGTCGATGTTGTTCTTGATGTACAAGAGACCATCGAGAACCATCGGGCCGCAATCGTCGATATCGATGTAATAGGTATCGATACGCGGTGTCTGGCCGTCATCCGGATTCCAGCGATAGATCCGGTATTCGCGAACATTCTTGGCGCCGGCCGGCTTCGGCCAGACCTTGCCTTCACTGATCTGCGAGTTCTTCGGAAGAGCGAGTTCAACCATATCCAGTTCCTCTCGAGATCAGTAGACGCGGGCCTTCGGCGCGATCTTGTAAGGATCGATGCCGTCGGCGATCAGGTCGGTGTGAACCGGACGATAGTCGAGCTTCACGTCGCCAGCCTCGGAGACCCAGGCGAGCGTGTGCTTGCGCCAGTTCTCGTCGTCACGACCGGCGAACGGGCCGCTGGTATAGTCCTCGCGAGCATGCGAACCACGGCTTTCCTTGCGTGCTTCCGCGCCATAGACCGTGGTGATGGCGTTTGCCATCAGGTTGTGCAATTCCAGCGTTTCCACAAGGTCGGAGTTCCAGACCATCGACCGGTCGGTGACCTTGACGTCCGGCAGTTCCTTCCAGATCGCCGAGATGCGGCGGCAGCCGCTTTCGAGCGCTTCCTGCGTCCGGAACACGGCGGCGTCTTCCTGCATGGCGCGCTGCATCTTGTCGCGGAGCACGGCGGTCGGCGTCGAACCCGAAGCATGACGCAGGGTGTCGAAACGATCCATGATCCGGTCGCAAGCGGCAACGTCAAGCGCCGGAACAGGCTCGGACTTGTCTATGACCTGGCCGGCGCGGATCGCGGCGGCACGACCGAAGACGACGAGGTCGATCAGCGAGTTGGAGCCGAGGCGGTTGGCACCATGGACCGACGCGCAGCCGGCTTCGCCGACCGCCATCAGGCCGGGCGCGATGCGTTCCGGGTTCTGGGCGTCGGCGTTCAGCACTTCGCCCCAGTAGTTCGTCGGAATGCCGCCCATGTTGTAGTGGACGGTCGGCAGAACCGGGATCGGTTCGCGCGTCACGTCGACGCCGGCAAAGATCTTCGCCGATTCCGAGATGCCCGGCAGGCGCTCATGCAGAACCGCCGGATCGAGATGATCGAGATGCAGGAAGATGTGATCCTTGTTCTTGCCAACGCCGCGGCCTTCCCGGATTTCCATCGTCATGCAGCGCGAGACGACGTCGCGCGAGGCGAGATCCTTCGCGGAAGGAGCGTAACGCTCCATGAAACGCTCGCCTTCGGAGTTGACGAGATAGCCGCCTTCGCCGCGAGCGCCTTCGGTGATCAGACAGCCTGCGCCGTAGATGCCGGTCGGGTGGAACTGCACGAACTCCATGTCCTGGAGCGGCAGGCCGGCGCGTGCGATCATGCCCCCGCCGTCGCCGGTGCAGGTGTGCGCCGACGTGGCCGAGAAGTAGGCGCGGCCGTAACCGCCGGTCGCCAGCACCACCATCTTGGCAGCGAAGCGATGGATCGTGCCGTCATCAAGGTTCCAGGCGACGACACCGGTGCAGCGGCCATCGGGCGCCATGATCAGGTCGAGCGCGAAATACTCGATGAAGAATTCGGCGTTGTTGCGCAGCGACTGGCCATAGAGCGTGTGCAGGATGGCGTGGCCGGTACGGTCGGCGGCAGCGCAGGTACGCTGTACCGGCGGGCCTTCGCCGTAGTTCTGCATGTGACCGCCGAACGGGCGCTGGTAGATCTTGCCTTCCTCGTTGCGCGAGAAGGGAACGCCGTAGTGCTCGAGCTCATAGACGGCCTTCGGGGCTTCCATGGCGAGATACTGCATGGCGTCCACGTCGCCGAGCCAGTCGGACCCCTTGACGGTGTCGTAGAGGTGCCACTGCCAGCAGTCCGGCGTCATGTTGGTGAGCGAGGCAGCGATACCGCCTTGGGCGGCAACGGTGTGCGAGCGGGTCGGGAAGACCTTGGTGATGCAGGCGGTCTTGAAGCCCTGCTCGGCCATGCCGAGCGTGGCGCGCAGACCGGCGCCACCGGCACCGACGACGACGACGTCATAGGAATGGTCGACGTACTTGTATGCCTTGCCGTTCTGAGCGGCTGAACTGTTCGATGCCATGATGGTTTATCCTACGAATGCGATCTTCAGAACGGCGAAAAGACAGAGCCCGCCGACCAGGATTGCGAAGAACGTGTTGAGCATCAGCAGCAGAAGCTTGGTCAGTTCGACGTGGATGTAGTCCTCGATGACGACCTGCATGCCGAGCTTCATGTGAACGACGCCGGAGACGACCACGAGGCCCATGATCACGGCGACGACCGGGTTGGCCAGAGCGCCGACGACTTCCGTATAGGGAGCGCCGCCGTAGCAGACCAGGAAGCCGACGAAGAAGATGATGAGCGGGATGTTGGCAACGGCCGTCAGGCGCTGGCGCCAGAAGTGCTCCGTGCCTTCCTTTGCCGAGCCGAGGCCCCGTACCTTGCCGAGCGGAGTGCGCATATCCATGTTCGTGACCTCAGGAGCGGACGGCGTAGGCGATTGCCCACACGAGAAGGGTCAGCACCACCGAACCGATGATGTTCGCCTTGGCGAGCTTGGTGGAGAAGTGCTTGTCGAAGCCGTAGCCGGCATCCCACATGAGGTGGCGCAGGCCGCCGAGCATGTGATGCAGCAGGGCCCAGGTATATCCCAGGAGGATGAGGCGACCGATGATGGTGCCCATGAACCAGGTGACCCATTCGAAATAGGCGGCACCCGTCGACGCGGCGATGAGCCACCAGGCGACGAGGATCGTGCCGAAATAGAGCGCACCGCCGGTGATGCGATGCAGGATCGACATGACCATGGTGGGGATCAGCTTGTAGATTTGCAGGTGCGGCGACAAAGGCCGATTGTTTGTCACATTCGCCATCAGAACCTCGCGGCGTTTCGATGCGATCCGAATTCTCGGACAATTGCGGGCAATGACTGAAACCCGAGCGGGTGCATTGCATCATTCGCGACGTTTAATCGCCGAAATGACGGACGACAAGCCCATTCACCCGCCGATTCCAATTTAATCGATTGGGATGAATACAACTTTATGCCAAGGGCCGACGTTAAGCCTATTCTCCTAAAAAATCCTGCGTTCCAATGACTTTCCCGAAAAAATCCGACATGGTGCCGTTAACGATTTGTTAACCGCAACCGATCCCGACGGAGAGGCATCCATGGTCACGCGTCTTGCCCGCACCGGGCTGATCGTCGCAACAGCGACATTCCTCGCAATTTCCTCTCTGCCGCTGGCGGCGGGCGACTACGGCCATGGGCCGCGCCCGCGTCTGCATCATGAACGTAGCCAGCATCATCAGAACCACGGCGACGCCGTCATCGGCGGCGCCGGCCTTCCCTCGGTCGTGCCGGGCATCGGCACCTTTGCGGGCTCCATCTCTGCCGTACGTGTTCGGGGATCGGGCATCTATTTTGCGGTTGAAGGATCGAAGAGCGACGTGGTGGGCTATCGGCCGCCACCGGCCAAGATCATCGAGATCGAGGCCGAGATGGAGGATGCCGCCTGCGCCTATGAAGCCGGCGTCTGCGTCATCCGGCCCCGAAACTGATCACCACAGTCAGCGAAAACGCCAGACGGTCGTCTTCTTGACTTCGCTGTCTTCGAGCACGCGCGTGACCGGCACCTCGTAGGTCGCGAGCGCCTCCAGCCTTTCGGTCGGCCGGTAGCTGCGCCCCGGATCGCCGACCAGCACGCGTTTTCCCTCGGCGGCGATCGTACCGAACCAAGAGACCAGCGCATTGGCGAAGTCACGATCGTAGAAGACGTCGCCCGCGAGCAGCACGTCCGCATCGAGGGGGCGGCCGATCAGGTCTTCTCCGACAAAGCCGATTTCGACGCCGTTTTCCACGGCATTCAGGCGGATGGCCGTCTCCGCCCATGGATCGATGTCGGCGGCGACGACTTCGCTGGCACCGGCCAGCCTCGCCGCGATCGCGACGAGACCCGAGCCGCTTGCGAAATCCAGCACCCGCTTGCCGCGCACTTCTTCGGGATGGTCGAGAATGTAACGGGCAAGCCCCTGCCCGCCGGCCCAGGCAAAGGCCCAGAACGGCGGCGGAAGGCCTATCTCCTGAAGGTCTTCCTCCGTCTTCAGCCAGAGATCATGGACCTCGCTCGCTAGTCGAAGCCGGATTTCCGGCACATGTGGCGGCGCCGTCAGGCTGGTATTGGCACGGATGAAGAGTTCAGGATCGGTGTACAAGCCACCCCCTCAGCGCGGCGGATTGTCGAGCCCGCCCATCCGGCAGACTTCAAGATATTCGTCTTCCGTGACCGGCTGGACGGAAAGCCGCATCGAGGTCACGAGCGACATCGCGGCGAGCTTTTCGTTCGCCTTAATGTCCTTGAGCGACACCGGCTTCGGCATGTCCATCACGGCGCGGATGTCGACGCAATCCCAACGGGCGTCGCCTTCGGCCGTCGAATCCGGATGCGAAAGCGCACAGACCTCGGTGATGCCGACGATCTCCAATCCCTCGTTCGAATGATAGAAGAAGCCCTTGTCGCCGATCGTCATGGCCCGCATGTTGTTGCGCGCGAGATAGTTGCGCACGCCCGTCCACTCGGTGCCGGCGGCCCCTGCGTCCTTCTGCATCTGCCACGACCACTTGAAGGGTTCGGACTTGTAGAGCCAGAATGCCATGTCGCCCTCAAGCCTCCGGATTATTGAAGACCCAGTTGTAGGGTTTGATCTCGACATTGGCGAACAGACCGACCTTGGCATACGGGTCCTCCGACGCGATCGCCTTGGCGCCTTCGATATCTTCAGCGGCGATCAGCAGCATCGAGCCGCAGGGCTTGCCGTCGGAGTCGAGGAAGGGGCCGCCGATCTTCAGCGTGCCGGCGGCATTCAGGCCGTTCAGCCATTCGACATGGGCCGGACGGGTCTCCATGCGCAGGTTGAGATGGGCGGGCTTGTCGGCGCAGATCACGGCAAACAGCATGACTTGGTCTCTCCTTGTTTCCTTGGCGCCCGTCACTCGGTGGTGATCGGCCGCGACATCAGTTGTTCGATCGCAGTCGGAATATCGAGGCTACCCTCGATGATCGCAGTCACCGCATCGGTGATCGGCAGGCTGACCGCCAGCCCCTCGGCAAGCCGCGAGGCCACCGCCGCGGCGAATGCCCCCTCGACCAGCTGGCCGCGTGAGAAGTCGATCGGTTCGCCCCGGCCGAGCGAAATCCCGAAACGCAGGTTGCGCGACTGGTGGCTGGTCGCGGTGAGCACGAGGTCGCCGAGGCCCGATAGCCCACGCACGGTATCCGCCTTACCGCCCATCGCAGCGATCAGCCGGGACATTTCCGCAAGGCCGCGCGCGATCAGGGCCGCGCGTGCCGAATCACCGAGCCCCATGCCCTCGACGACGCCGCAGGCGATCGCGAGCACGTTCTTCAACGCGCCACCGAGCTGCACGCCGATGCGGTCGTCGGAGGCATAAAGACGGAACGTGCGCCCGGAGATCGCCTTGGCCAGACCTTCGGCCTCGCCGAGCGACGCAGCCGCGATCACCATGGCGGTCGGCAGACCGCTTGCGATGTCGGCGGCAAAACCCGGCCCGGAAAGGGCGGCGATGGAATGGTGGGGCAAGGCCTCTTCCAGCACGTCGGAGAGAAGCCGCGACGTCGCGCGGTCGATCCCCTTGGCGCATGTGACGACGGTCGCGCCGTCCTTCAGATAAGGGCCATAGGCCATTGCCGCGTCAACCTGGGCTTGGGACGGCATGGCGAACAGCACGGTTTCGGCTGCGGAGAGCACTTCCGGCTCGTGCGAGTAGTTCAGGGCATCCGGCAGGCGGATGCCGGGAAGAGCCGCATCGTGCACGCCGTCGTTCCGCAGGTCGGCCATCAGCGAGGGATCGCGTCCGACCAGCGTCACGTCGGCCTTTCCTTCAAGGGCGATCACGGCGGCCAGGGCCGTTCCGAAGGCGCCCGCGCCGACCACGGCGATCGTTTCTCTTCCACTCATGCCTTCGCTCCACGTTTGCCGTGGCCGATCACGGCCTGTGCCCCCGCATCGAGCGGCCAGCGGGAACGTGGCTGGACGTCGAGCGTGTCCGAAGGCAGGCCCGTTCCCATCCGCTCGAGCCCCGCCCAGGCGATCATCACGGCGTTGTCGGTGCACAGATGGTGCGGCGGCGCGACGAAGCGGAAGCCGTGGCGGTCGCAGAGCGACTGCAGCGTGCGGCGCAGCTCCTGGTTCGCCGCCACCCCGCCGGCGACCACGAGGGCCGGCATGCCTTCGCGATCCGGAAATTCGGCAAGGAACCGTTGCAGTCCACGACCGATCCGGTCGTCGAGGGTGCGGGAAATCGCCCTCTGGAAGGAGGCGCAGATATCGGAAATATCCTGGTCCGTGACCGGCGCTATGCCTTCGGCAGCCTGCCGCACGGCCGTCTTCAGGCCGGAAAAGGAGAAATCGAGTCGCGCCTCGCCGACCAGCGGCCGCGGAAAGTTGAAACGCTTCGCATCGCCGCTGGCCGCCGCCTTCTCGACAGCCGGTCCACCCGGATAAGGCAGTCCAAGAAGCTTCGCCGTCTTGTCGAAGGCCTCGCCCAGCGCATCGTCGATGGTCGTGCCCCACCGCTCGTAGTCACCCACGCCGCGAACCAGAACCAGCTGCGTATGCCCGCCGGAAACCAGCAGCATCAGGTAGGGAAAGGAAAGCCCGTCCGTCAGCCGCGCGGTGAGCGCATGACCCTCGAGATGATTGACGGCATAGAGCGGCTTGCCCGTCGCATGCGCGATCGCCTTGCCGGTCATCAACCCGACGATCAGTCCGCCGATCAGCCCCGGCCCTGCGGTCGCGGCGATCGCATCGATCTCGTCAAGCGTCGTCCCGGACCGGACAAGGGCTTCCTCGATCAGGCTATCCAGAGCCTCGACATGCGCGCGTGCGGCAATCTCCGGCACGACGCCGCCATAGGCGCTGTGCTCGTCGAGCTGGCTGAGCACCACGTCGGCCTCGATGCGGCCCGTGCCGTCCTCGAAGCGCGAAACGACCGCTGCGGCCGTTTCGTCACAACTCGTCTCGATGCCGAGAATGCGTAGTTTGGCGCTCATTTGCCCTGTTCGTTGATTGCGATCACCCGGAAACCGGTCTACGAGAACTTCCGGTAACAACGGATCAGATCGGATGCAAACAAAACCTTTCCGCATCGGCACGCGCGGCAGCCCGCTGGCGCTCGCCCAGGCCTATGAGACCCGCGACCGGCTGATGGCGGCCCACGGACTTGCCGAAGACATGTTCGAGATCGTCGTCCTGTCGACCAAGGGTGACCGCATCACCGATCGTTCTCTCTCCGAGATCGGCGGCAAGGGCCTGTTCACCGAGGAACTGGAAGAGCAGCTGCTGTCCGGCGATCTCGACTTCGCCGTGCACTCGTCGAAGGACATGCCGACCGTTCTGCCGGAGGGCCTGTTCCTGTCTGCCTACCTGCCGCGCGAAGATGTCCGCGACGCCTTCATCGGCGCCGCTTCGTCGCGCCTCGTCGATCTTCCACAGGGTGCGACGGTCGGATCCTCGTCGCTCCGCCGCCAGGCGCTGATCCGGCGCCTGCGTCCGGATCTCAAGGTCATCACCTTCCGCGGCCTGGTCGACACGCGCCTACGCAAGCTCGCCGAAGGCCAGGTCGATGCCACGCTGCTTGCCTATGCCGGCCTCCGCCGCCTCGGCAAGCAGGACGTGCCGACCGAATTGCTCGACCCGAAGGATTTTCCACCTGCTCCGGCGCAGGGAGCCATCTGCATCGAAAGCCGCATCGGCGACGACCGGGTGAATTCGCTACTCGAGACGATCAACGATCACGCAACCTTCGATGCCGTCAGCTGCGAACGGGCCTTCCTTGCGGCCCTCGACGGCTCGTGCCGTACTCCTATCGCCGGCTACGCCCGGTGCGAGGGCGACCGTATCACGTTTTCCGGGATGATCCTCACGCCCGACGGCTCCCGCTTCCACGAGATTCACCGCGAAGGTGACCGCACCGAAGCCCCCGCCATCGGCCGCGAGGCCGGCGAAGCAATCCGCGCCGAAGCCGGCACTGGCTTCTTCGACAGCTGGAGCTAGGGACATGCGGGTTCTCGTGACCCGACCGGAACCGGCGGCGAGTATCACCGCCGCCGAACTGAGACGTCAGGGGCACGAACCGCTCCTGCTCCCGCTTTTCACGGCTGAACACGACATCGAATCGACGCGGGCGGCCCTTGGCCGCCCCCATGCGGCGCTCGCCGTCACCAGCGCCGAGGCGGTCCGCGTGCTTGCGGCCCTCGGCGGAGAAACCGGCCGCTCCTTCGACACGCCACTGTTTGCGGTCGGCGACAGGACCGCCCACGCGGCAAAAGCGCTCGGTTTTCATGACGTTCATTCAGGAGTCAACGACGGTGTCGGTCTCGCCCGACTGGTCGGGCAAAGGCTCGACAGGACGGTCGACGCGGCACGCCCGCTCCTCTATCTCGCTGGCGAGCCCAGATCCCCGGGCTTCGAGACCGAGCTTGCCGCCCTCAAGATACCGGTCGAGACCTGCCTATGTTACCGGATGCGCCCGCTTGCCCATTCGAAAGAAGAGGTCGACCGGATTGTCGGATCGCACCCGGTCGATGCCCTCCTCCTTTATTCGAGCGAAGGGGCACGGCGCTTCTTTGAACTCGAACTGACGACGTCTCGCCCCGGCCAGTTCGCCGAAACGCGCATATTGTGCCTGAGCGAAAAGATCGCATGCTCGGTGCCCGAGCCGCATCGCCTGAAAGCCCGGGCGGCGACGGCACCAAACGAAGCATCGCTGCTGACCCTACTCTAAGGTCGAGGAACCAAAATTGATCTTCGCCCTTTCTTTCGCGGGTCCGACTGACTAGTTTTATTTGCACCGCAAGGAAATGAAGAGGTTGCCATGGTTTCCGGAAAGCCGCCCCGTCGCTCGAAGTCGCCAGACGACCCGGTCACCATCGACCTGACCGCCGAGGAAACGCCGTCCGAGACCGCGACGGGCGTGGCCAACGGCAGCGCCGACCCGGCACCGGAGGCAAATGAGCCGTCCGCTGCCTTCACCCTTGGAAATGCCGAAACGGCAAGCTTCAGCGAGCAGGCGGATTCACCGAGCGAAGCCGTTTCCGAAACCGGCCAGGCCGCCCAGGCATCGACCTCGACCGCAGCCGGGGAACTGCGCGAGGCGCGCCCGGCGAAGTCCAGCCCGGCTCTCTCCGCGCTTGTCGCCGCCGGCATCTTCGGTGGCCTCGTGGCACTGGCCGGCGCCGGCAGCATGCAATATGCAGGCTATCTCCCGGCCGTTTCGCCCCAAACGAAATCACCTGCGGACACGTCCGCGCTGGCGGATCAGATCGCCGCGTTGAAGGCTGAGGTCGCCAATCTCGCAAGCACGCCCACCACGGCGACGGATCCGCGCGCCGAGGAACGCCTTGCCGCCCTGGAGGCCGCAATAGCCAATCAGACGACAGCGCCGCCGGACACCGCAGCGATCGAGGAACTCCGCCAGCGCCTGTCCGAAACGACCGCCGCGCTGGACGCGCTGAAGACCGAGATCGCCGGCAATGCCAGCGCTCTGGGCGAGACCGAGACCCGCCTCAACGCACGCCTCGCCGAGGCCGAGAAGAAGATCGACGCGCCACGTTCCGACGTCGAGATGGCCAAGGCCATTGCCTTGACGGCGCTGAAGTCCGCCACCGAACGCGGCGGCCCCTATATGGCCGAGCTTGATGCGCTTGCGGCCATCGCACCGGAAGAGCCGGCGATCGAAGGCCTTCGCCCGCACGCGGCGACCGGCATTCCTTCCCGCGCCGAGCTCACCCGCCAGTTCGGCGGTGTGGCGGATGCGATTCTCGCGGCGATCCATCAGCCTGATCCGAACCAGGGCATCGGCGAGCGCCTGCTGTCGAGTGCGCTCTCGGTGGTCAAGGTTCGCCCGGTCGGCAATGTCGAGGGTGCAACACCCGAGGCGATCATCGCCCGCATGGAAGACAAGCTGCAGAATGGCGACCTGAAGGGCGCCACGATCGAATGGGAAGGTCTTCCGGAGACAGGCAAGACCGTGTCGGCGACCTTCGTCTCGACACTCAAGACCCGGATCGAGATCGAGACGCTGGTCGGCGACGCACTGGCCGCCACCGTCAGCGGCAAGAAGGGCTGAGGAACGAAACCGATGACCAGGATCCTGTTCTTCATTCTCGCCGTTCTGGCTCTCGGCTTTGGCTTCGGCTGGCTTGCCGATCGCCCCGGTTCGCTGTCGATCCTCTGGCAGGGCCAGCTGATCGAGATGAGCCTGATGGTTGCCGCCTCGATCGTCCTGCTGATTGTCGCCGTATTTATGCTCGGCTGGTGGTTCATCCGAACCGTTTGGACCTCGCCCCATTCCGTCAGGCGCTACTTCCGTGCCCGCACGCGCGATCGTGGCTATCAGGCGCTTTCGACCGGCCTGATCGCGGCCGGCGCCGGCAATGCCGCGCTCGCCCGCAAGATGAGTGCCCGGGCGCGCGGCCTGCTGCGCGCCGACCAGGAACCGCTGATCCTCGTACTCGATGCCCAGGCCGCCGTCATCGAAGGACGCCACGACGAGGCCCGCCAGCTTTTTCAGCAGATGACCGAAGATCCGGAAACCCGCGAGCTCGGCCTCCGTGGTCTCTATGTCGAGGCTGACCGTCTGGCAGCCCACGAAGCCGCCCGCCAGTATGCCGAGACCGCAGCCGAAGCGGCCCCCTACCTTCCCTGGGCCGCCAAGGCGACGCTGGAACATCGCTGCCGCGCCGGTCACTGGGACGACGCCATTCGCCTGCTGGACCAGCAGCGCGTGGCCCATGTGCTGAACCGCGCCGAGGCGGACCGCCTGAAGGCCGTACTGCTGACGGCAAAGGCCGAGGACCACCTTGAAGGCCAGCCTTCCGCCGCCCGCGACAATGCGCTTCAGGCGCTGAAGCTGGCGAAAGACCTGGTGCCGGCCGCCATCGTCGCCGCCAAGGCCTATCTCCGGGAAGACAACCTGCGCCGGGCCTCCAACGTGCTCGAACAGGTCTGGAAGCTAAACCCGCATCCCGAGATCGCTCGGACCTATCTGCGGGCACGCAGCGGCGACAGCGCCGTCGATCGGCTGAAGCGTGCCGAACGGCTTGAGGCGCTGCGGACCAACAACACGGAATCCCTGCTGATCGTCGCCGAAGCGGCGCTGGACGCGCAGGAATTCGAGAAGGCGCGCGCCAAGGCCGAAGCCGCCGCCCGCATGGAATCGCGCGAACGCGTCTACCTGCTGCTGGCCGACATCGAGGAGGCAGAAACCGGCGACCAGGGCCGTATCCGCCACTGGATGGCCCAGGCGCTGAAAGCCGGCCGCGATCCGGCCTGGGTGGCCGACGGCCACGTATCCGACAAATGGCTGCCGGTATCCCCCGTGACCGGCAGGCTCGACGCCTTCGAATGGAAGGTCCCCTTCGACCAGCTCGAAGGCCCGGTCGAGGAAAGCTCGCTCGGCGCCGCGGCACTGGCTCTTGAGACCCTTCCTCCGGTCAAGACGACGGAGATCGAGGTCGAGGCCCAGAAACCGACGCCGGTCGTCGAGGCGACCACCGTGCTCAAGGAAGTGGAACCGGCACCGGCCAGGACGACCGCGAAGCAGGCCGGCGACCGCACTGCCGCCGCGCCGGCCAAGGAACCGGAACCATTCTTCGGCCATGCGCCCGATGATCCGGGCGTCCGCAAGGACGAGCGTCGGTCGGAAGCGGAACAGAAGAGCCGCATGAAGCTGTTTTGAGGGCGAACGCATGCTGGAACAACTGCAAGCCTTCTTCCAGAGCCTGACCCAGAACCGGGACCAGAGGCCCTCGTTCGCACCGGACGACATCCGCATCGCGGTCGCGGGCCTCTGCCTCCAGGTGATGGACGCGGACGGCGTAATACATGCTGCCGAACGCGAAAAGCTCCGGTCGATCCTGCGCGAGCAATACCAGCTCGACGAACCGTCCCTCAACGCTCTCCTGGAAGAGGGTGCGCGCGCCGAAAGCGAGGCGGTGGACTATTACCGCTTCACATCTGATCTGAAGCGCGCCCTCAATGACGAACAGCGCCAGCAGTTGATCGGCATTCTCTGGGACATCGTCTATGCCGACGGCACCCGGAGTGAAATGGAAGACCATGCGATCTGGCGCGTCGCCGAGCTTCTCGGCGTCTCGGGTCGCGATCGCGTGCACGCACGGCAGGGCGCCAAGTCGCGCTCCGGCCTGACGGGAAATGATGATGCTTGACGTTCCGGCACGCTCAAAGGGCCGCGCCCCGGTGCTGATCGTGCTGCATCAGGAACGGTCGAGCGCCGGACGCGTCGGCCAGATGCTGGAGGAAAAGGGCTTTCCGCTCGACATCCGCCGCCCGGTTCTGGGAGAGCCCCTGCCGCAGACCCTTGAAGCGCATTCCGGTGCCGTCGTCTTTGGCGGCCCGATGAGCGCCAACGATCCCGACAGCTTCGTGCGCGCAGAGACCGATTGGCTGGCCGTGCCTCTCAAGGAAAAAAAGCCGTTCCTCGGCATCTGCCTCGGCGCGCAAATGCTGGTCCGCCATCTCGGCGGAAAGGTCGAGGCAGACAGAGATGGCCGCGTCGAAATCGGCTGGTACCCGATCCGTCCGACCGAACACGGTCGTCTGCTGATGCGCTGGCCCCAGATGGTCTATCACTTTCACCGGGAAGGCTTCGACCTGCCTCACGGCTGCCAGCTCCTGGCCGAGGGCGATGTCTACCGCAACCAGGCCTTCCGCTATGGCCAGCAGGCCTGGGGCCTGCAGTTTCATGCCGAACTGACCCGCGCCATGATGCAGCGATGGGTCGTGCATGGAGCACATCGTTTCATCATGCCGAACGCCCAGCAGGGACGCGAGCATCTCGAAGGCCGCATGATCTTCGATGCTCCGCTTCGTGCCTGGCTGTCGGAGTTCCTCGACCTCGTCTTCGTGAAGAACCCTCACTTCGCCTGAGTGTTGGGAGCTTCCAGACTGTCGATCTTGCGCAACTGCGGGAAACCCAGGGCCCAGACCACGGCAACCGCCAGCGTTCCAGCACCGCCAATCACGACCGCCGCCACCGGCCCGACGAGATGCGCCATCGTGCCGGCACGGAATTCGCCGAGTTCATTCGACGCTCCGACGAAAACCATGTTCACGGCATTCACGCGGCCACGCACTTCGTCCGGCGTCCACAGCGCAATCAGTGTCTCGCGAACATAGACGGACGCCATGTCGGCCGCCCCCATCAGCATCAGCGCAGCGATTGAAAGCCAGGCCGTCTCGGACAGGCCGAAGACGATCGTGCCGGCGCCGAACAACGCGACGCCGATGAACATGAAGACGCCCGCATTGTGCCGGACCGGGAAGCTCGCGAGCGCAATCGCGACGAGAATGGCACCGACTCCCGGCGCCGCGCGCAGCAGGCCGAGACCGAGCGGCCCAAGTGTCAGGATGTCCCGGGCGAACACCGGCATGAGCGCGATGGCGCCGCCGAGCAGCACCGCGAAGAGGTCGAGCGAAATCGCCCCGAGAACCACCTTCTCGCCGAAAATGAAGCGGAAGCCGGCGAGGATGGTGTCCCAGGACACGGCCTTTGAGGGACTGCGCTGGGCGGGCTTCGCAACCATGAACACCAGAACCGCCGCCCCGATGAAGAACACGAAGGAGACGGTATAGGCAAGCGAGGCGCTGACACCGTAAAGCAGGCCGCCGACCACCGGCCCGACGATCGAGGCGGTCTGCCAGGAGGACGAGTTCCAGGCAACCGCATTGCCGAGATCTTCCGGCGGAACGAGGTTCGGCGCCAGCGACTGGACGGCGGGCGCATTGAAGGCGCGCTCGATCCCGAACACCACGAGGATGGCGAAGACGAGGACAGGTTCGAAGGCATTAAACAGTGTGAGCAGCAGCAGTGCGCCCCCACAAAGCGCACTGACCACCATGCAGCTCGCCACGATCGCACGGCGATTGTATCGGTCCGCCACCGAACCCGTCACCAGGATCAGCAGCAGCGACGGCAGGAACTGCACCAGGCCGATCATCCCGAGAAAGAAGGCGCTGCCGGTCTCGTCATACATCTGCCAGCCCACGGCGACCGAGAGGATCTGCGTGGCGAACGCACCGAGGAAGCGCGAGATGAAGAAGCGGAGATAGGAAGTGTGCCGGAATGCCGCGAAGCGATCGGCGGACTGAGCTGCAGACATCGAGGAAACTTTCCAGTCGGGCGAAAGCGCAACGGAAACGGCCGGTTCGCCCGTTAAACATGATTCGTCTTCCGCCGGGCCGCAGTACTTGCCGGTTTAGTCGCCAATGTCTACATGTCTGTCAACCGAGAAATGGAGACCTGCATGCTCGCGCTGTTTCAGACGATCGATCTGGCATTGAACCTCTATACCTGGGTGCTTATCGCAAGTGCCATCTTCTCCTGGCTCTATGCGTTCAACGTGATCAATTCGAGCAACCGGTTCGTCAACTCGCTGGGCACCTTCCTCTACAACGTGACCGAGCCGGTCCTGCGTCCGCTGCGCCGCATCCTGCCGGATCTCGGCGGTATCGACATCTCGCCGATCGTCGTGCTGCTCATCATCTTCTTCGTCCGTTCCTTCATGTGGAACAGCCTCTATCCGCTCTTTGCTTGAGCAGGCCCTACAAGCTCTTTGCTGACCACTTGCGGCTCGCCGTTCGCCTGACCCCGAATGGCGGGCGTGACGCGATCGACGGCATTGAGCCCAATGGCGACGGCGAGGCCCACCTGAAGGCCCGCGTGAGCTGCGTTCCGGAAAAGGGCAAGGCCAACCAGGCCCTCATCGTCCTCATCGCCAAGCGGCTGGGCGTACCGAAGTCCTCGATTTCCCTTGTGTCCGGCGACACCGCCAGACAAAAAATCCTCCGGATCGATGGCGACCCGGAGGACTTGGCAAGACGGATAGACGAGCTTGTCGCCCTCTGATCTTACTTCTGTGCCTTGAAGCGGTCGATCGCTTCGACGATCAGCTTCTTCGCGACGCTGACGTCCTGCCAGCCCGCAATCTTCACCCACTTGCCGGGTTCCAGATCCTTGTAGTGCTCGAAGAAGTGTTCGATCTGCTTCAGCGTGATCTCCGGCATGTCGGTGTAGTTTTCGATCTTGTCGTAGCGCTGGGTCAGCTTGTGCGACGGAACGGCGATGATCTTCTCGTCCTTGCCACCGTCGTCTTCCATGACCATGACGCCGATCGGGCGCACATTGATGACGCAACCCGGAACGAGGGGACGCGTGTTGCAGATCAGGACGTCGATCGGGTCGCCGTCTTCCGACAGGGTGTGCGGAACGAAGCCGTAATTGCCCGGATAGGTCATCGGCGTGTAGAGGAAGCGGTCGACGATCAGCGCGCCAGCTTCCTTGTCCATCTCGTACTTGATCGGGTGGCCGCCGACCGGCACTTCAACAATGACGTTCACGTCATCCGGCGGGTTCTTGCCGATCTTGATTGCATCTATACGCATTTTCATCCCCATGGGAGTGTTGAAATCCCGCGTTTCCTAATGGGAATTCCGATGCAATGCAACACAGCTTTGGGCGAAGACCGTCGCCCAACGACTGCGAAAATCGACCTTTTCTCCTCCCTCTTCGCGCAATAGGATCGATCTTATCTGCGCTCAGGACGAGTGCCGCACGAGGGGGATATTCGATGACGACTGACGCAAGACTGACGACTGCGATTGCCATTTTCGCCATGCTGGCTCTGACCGGCCCGGTGACGGCCGCCGACAGCACCTACACGGATCTCGATCTGGACAAGTGCAAGACGATCGCCTCGGACGACATGGGCGCGATCATGAAGTGCAAGGGCCTCAAGGGCTACGACATTCACTTCCTCGAAGGCGATCTGCGCCAGAGCATGCTTTACGGCCCTGTCAGGAAAGAGCTCATTGAAGGCGCGTTCGAATCCTTCGAACCCTTCAACCACGTCAACACCAAGGTCGAGTGGCGCCTCGACGCCTCCGGAAAGCCGTTCGCCGCGATCCTGCGCTGGTTCATCGAGAACATCGGCGACACCGGCTCACCGACCAAGGAGGCCGAGGGACAGGTGCTCGTTATCTCGCGGGTGGCGCAGCCTGACGATGGGTTGAGCTGCGTCGTCGGCTATGTCGACGCTCTATCGAATCCGAACGCCAACGAACTCGCGCGGCAGATCGCCGACAATGAGGCCCGAGACTTTGCCTGCGGCTATCAGGAGAGCATGTGGACGGGCAAGCGTGGTGACAAGACCAGCGATCCGACTCATGTCTGGCCGGAGGGGCTGGCACAAGAGTGACGCCTTGGAGTAACGGAGCCGAAATGCTCAGTTCCAGATGAAGCCGAGCTTCTTCAACTGGACGTCGTCGAAGTCTTCCATGCCTTCGACGGCATCCACGCCGCCATTGGAGCGGAAGAAGTCGACCGCATGCTGGCTGTCTTCCAGGCACCAGACGGCCATGCCGTTGCAGCCCAGCGATTTCAGGAGACGCCTCGCCTCGCCGAAAAGCGTGTGGCCGAGCCCGATACCCTGGTATTCGGGGCGCATGTAGATCTCGTAGATCTCCCCTTCCTGCGGAAGGGCGCGTGCCCGGTTGAGACCGAGCGTCGTATAGCCGGCGATGGTTCCGGCAACGTCGACGACGAGAATGGTTGCCGGTCCGCGGGTTGCCTTGCGCCACCAGGTTTCACCGCGGCGCTCGATCATCTTGACCAGGGGGCGATGCGGGATCAGGCCGGCATAGGTGTGCTGCCACGAGCAGCGGTGCGCCTCCGCTATGGAAGCGGCATCCTGCGGCTCCGCAGGACGCACATCGATCGACAACGTCTTCATAACGCCACTTTCGCCGGACCGGAGACACTCGAGCGACGACCTCATGCCGCCGCAAACATCCTCTCCGGAACCATCAACTGGACCATTAGATAGAAATTTAACGCAATCTTAACGCCCGCCGCAAGCCCGATGGCCGCCGTATGCACAAACAAAAACCCCGGCCGCGAGGACCGGGGTTACAAAGGAGAGACGTCGTCCGCCAATCAGCCCTGTGCGGCCTTGGCCTTTTCCATGCGCTTGCGATCGTTCGGGTCGAGATACATCTTGCGAAGACGGATCGACTTCGGCGTGACTTCCATCAGTTCGTCGTCCTGGATCCAGGAAAGTGCGCGGTCGAGCGTCATGCGGATCGGCGGGGTAAGCTTGACTGCCTCGTCCTTGCCGGCGGCGCGGATATTGGTGAGCTGCTTGCCCTTGAGAACGTTGACCTCAAGGTCGTTGTCACGGCTGTGGATGCCGATGATCATGCCCTGATAGACCTTTTCACCCGGCTCGATGATCATCGGACCACGGTCTTCCAAGTTGAACATCGCATAGGCAACCGCCTCGCCCGAACCGTTGGAGAGGAGAACGCCGTTGATACGACCGGAGATCGGACCCTTGTAGGGCTGATAGTCGTGGAACAGGCGGTTCATGATCGCGGTGCCGCGGGTGTCGGTCAGGAGCTCCGACTGATAGCCGATCAGGCCACGGGTCGGCGCAAAGAAGACCAGGCGGACGCGGTTTCCGCCCGACGGACGAAGCTCGACCATCTCGGCCTTGCGCTCCGACATCTTCTGGACGACGACGCCGGAATGTTCCTCGTCCACGTCGATCACGACTTCCTCGATCGGTTCCATCAACTGGCCGGTCGTCGCGTCATTATGCATGACAACGCGCGGACGCGACACGGCCAGCTCAAAGCCTTCGCGGCGCATGGTCTCGATCAGAACGGCGAGCTGAAGTTCACCGCGGCCCGAGACGAAGAACGAATCCTTGCCCTCGGCTTCCTCGATCTTCAGCGCGACATTGCCTTCGGCCTCCTTGAACAGGCGGTCGCGGATGACGCGGCTGGTAACCTTGTCGCCTTCCGTGCCGGCAAGCGGGCTGTCGTTGACGATGAAGGACATGGTGACGGTCGGCGGGTCGATCGGCTGGGCGGTCAGCGCCTCGGTGACCGAAGGATCGCAGAACGTGTCGGCAACAGTGCCCTTTGACAAACCGGCGATCGCGACGATGTCACCCGCATGGGCTTCGTCGATCGCCGTGCGCTCGATACCGCGGAAAGCCAGGATCTTCGAAATACGGCCGTTTTCGATCAGCTTGCCATCCTGGCCGAGAACCTTGACGGCCTGGTTCGGCTTGATCGAGCCGGAGTGAATACGGCCGGTGATGATGCGGCCCAGGAAGGGGTTGGCTTCAAGGATCGTGCCGATCATGCGGAAGGCGCCGTCTTCGTCGCCGACGCTCGGCTCCGGAACATGTTCCAGCACGAGGTCGAGCAGGGGCGCGAGGCCCTGATCCTTCGGACCTTCGGGATTGACGTTCATCCAGCCGTCACGGCCCGAACCGTAGAGGATCGGGAAGTCGAGCTGCTCGTCGGTGGCGTCGAGATTGGCGAACAGGTCGAAGACCTCGTTAATGACTTCCTCATGGCGACCGTCCGGACGGTCGATCTTGTTGATCGCGACGATCGGGCGAAGACCGACCTTCAGCGCCTTGCCGACCACGAACTTGGTCTGTGGCATCGGGCCTTCGGACGAGTCGACGAGAACGATCGCGCCGTCGACCATCGACAGGATACGCTCGACCTCACCGCCGAAGTCGGCGTGGCCGGGGGTGTCGACGATGTTGATGCGGACGCCCTTCCACTCCACCGAGGTCGCCTTGGCGAGAATGGTGATGCCGCGTTCCTTTTCGAGATCGTTCGAATCCATGACGCGTTCTGCAACGCGCTGGTTTTCGCGGAACGAGCCGGACTGCTTGAGGAGCTCGTCGACGAGGGTCGTTTTCCCATGGTCGACGTGCGCGATGATCGCGATATTGCGAAGCTTCATGAAAAGATCTCTGATGGCTGGGGCGCGAGACGGGGTGCGGCGCCTTGTTTCTTTGGCGCGCTCATACCCTGTTTTTTGCGTTTGCGAAAGGGGTAAGAGCTTCTGCCCCGTCAAACGGGGCTTCCGGGCCGGCTACGGCCTTCCTAAATTCGGCATAACAAGGCACCCCTTGAGGAGGAATACCCATTTTGGCCAGCCCGATAATGACACCCGCGGATCTACAGTCCTATCTGCATGACCACATCCCGATCTCGGCCGCCATGCATGTCCGCGTCGCCGCAACGGACGAGAAGAGCATCACGCTGGCGGCACCACTCGCGCCGAATATCAATCACCGGGAAACGGTGTTCGGCGGCAGCGCTTCAGCCGTGGCGATCCTCTCGGCGTGGTCGCTTCTGCACCTGCGGCTGAAATCGGAAGGGTTGGAAAGCCGCGTGGTCATCCAGCACAACACGATGGACTACCTCGCACCGATAACCGACGACTTCACGGCGCGGTCCTACCTCGTCGATCCGAATTCCTGGGCCTCGTTCACACGGCTGCTGGCCCGGCGCGGACGGGCGCGCATTCTGGTCGGCGCCGTACTGGAGACGGACGGCATCATCGCCGGCCGCCTCGAAGGCGAGTTCGTGGCCTTCGTGAACACCAGACTGCCTTGACCCGCCGGCCTTTGTCGAGGCTGGACCGCCCTCAGGCCGCCAGCCCCTTCTTCTTCAGCATCGCGTCCGCGCTCGGAAGACGGCCGCGGAAGGACGTATAGGCCACCTCCGGATCGACCGAGCCCCCGACCGAGTAGATGTTCGCCTTGAGCTTCTCCGCCATTGCCGGATCGAAGGCGTTGCCGGTTTCCTCGAAGGCCGAGAAAGCATCCGCATCGAGCACTTCGGACCACATGTAGGAATAGTAGCCGGCCGAGTAGCCGTCGCCCGCGAAGACGTGCTGGAAGTGCGGCGTGGCATGGCGCATGACGAGCGACTTCGGCAGGCCGATCTTCTCCAGCACCTCCGCCTGCAGGGCCATCGGATCCTCGACTGCACCGCCGGTATGGAAGGCCATGTCGACGAGGGCCGACGACGTGAACTCGACGGCCGCGAAGCCGGCATTGAAAGTCCGGGCGGCCAGCACCTTGTCGAGGAGCGCTTGCGGCATCGGCTGCCCGGTTTCGTAGTGGACCGCGTAGGTCTTGAGGATTTCCGGAACCGTCAACCAGTGCTCATAAAGCTGCGACGGCAGCTCGACGAAGTCACGCGACACGCCGGTTCCCGACACAGAGGGATAAGTGACGTTCGACAACATCCCATGCGCCGCGTGGCCGAACTCGTGGAAGAGTGTGCGCGCATCGTCGAGCGACAGGAGCGCCGGGCGCCCTTCCTCGGGCTTGGCGAAGTTGCAGACATTGTAGATGATCGGGATCTCGCCGACAGCGCCATTCTTCAGGGGCAGTTTGTGCTGCGACTGGAACGAACTCATCCAGGCGCCCGAGCGCTTCGACGGCCGGGCGAAATAGTCTCCAAGGAACATGGCCACCAGCTTGCCGTTGCGGTCCCGGATCTCGAAGACCCGCACGTCAGGATGATAGCCGACCACATTCTTCAGCGGCACCGCCGTGATGCCGAACAATCTGCCGGCGACATCGAAACAGGCTTCGATGATCTTCTCGAGCTGCAGGTAGGGCTTCAGCTCCGTTTCGGAAAAATCGAACTTCCGCGCCCGAAGCTTTTCGGCATAGTGGCGCCAGTCCCAGGGCATGACCTCGTGGTTCTTGCCTTCTTCCGCCACGAGCGCGCCCAGTTCGCGTTCCTCTGCCTTTGCCTGGTCGACGGCCTTCTCCCAGACCTTCATCAGCAGTGCGTTCACCGCTTCGGGTGTCTTGGCCATGGTGTCGTCGAGCTTGTAGGCGGCGTAATTGGCATAGCCCAGCAGGCCGGCCTTTTCAGCGCGAAATGCCAGCGTCTCCTTGACGATGGCGCGGTTGTCGCTCTCGCCGCCGTTCATGCCGCGTGCCACCCAGGCGCGGAAGGCCTGCTCGCGCAAATCGCGGCGGGTCGAGAAGGTCAGGAACGGTTCGATGATCGAGCGGGAGAGCGTGACGACATACGCATGGCCTTCGCCTCGGGCCTCGGCCACCGCCGCCATCGCCTCCTTGAGGAAGTCGGGAATGCCGGCGAGATCCTCGCCGCCCTTGAGCGGCAGGCACCAGGATTTCTCGTCGGCGAGCACGTTCTGGCCGAACTGCGCGCCGAGGCCTGCCAGGCGCTCGTTGATGGCAGCGAGCCGTTCCTGGCTCTTTCGTTCGAGCTTGGCGCCGGACTTGACGAAGCCCTTCCAGTGGCGCTCGAGCACGCGAAGCTCTTCGGTCGTCAAGCCAAGGCCGGCGCGCGCCTCCCAGAGCGTGTCGATCCGCCGGAAGAGATCGGCATTCATGCCGATCTTCGAGTAGTGGCGCGACATCTTCGGGGCAATGTCACGCTCCAGAGCCTGGATCGTATCGTTGCTGTGAGCGCCCGCCTTGTTCCAGAACAGCGCCGAGACGCGCGACAGCTCGTCACCGGCGGTTTCGAGCGCGATGATGGTATTGGCAAATGTCGGTGCCTCGGCGTTGCCGGCGATCGCATCGATCTCCGCGTCGTGGAGAGCAAAGGCCGCCTCGAAAGCCGGAGCGTAGTCGCCATCGGAAACCGCCTCGAAGCGTGGCAGAGTGTTCGGCCCGTTCCATTCGAAGACGGCAGGATTGACGGACGACGTTTTGCTCATGACGATTTCCCCTTGGCCTGACGGACGCCCGCGAAGCAGGCTACTGACATGCGATATGGTATTCGTGGTGCGAACTTGGCAAGCGCGGAGCCCGAGACCGACAAAATTTCTTACCCTCAGGCGCCAAGGCAACGCGATGAATGTCGTATTCTTCCTATCGCCAAATCGGCCTGCCGGGCCTATGGTCCGCAGTCATTCCTCGGCGACGACACAGCAGGTTCGGCTCGGCGCCCTTAAAAATCGCAAGAACGGAATTGCATGACAAAGGCTCGCATGAGCGAGCGCCGGACCTCGCTGATCGGCGCCCTCCTCACCACCATCGGCCCGGTTTCCATGGCCGTCTACACCCCCGCCATGCCGCAACTGGTCAAGGCCTTCGAGACGACCGACAGCGCCATCAAGCTCAGCCTCTCCATTTATTTCGGCGGATTTGCCGTCGCCCAGCTTCTTGCCGGTCCGGTCTCTGATGCATTCGGACGCCGCAAGGCGACGCTCGTTTTCCTGACGATCTACATCCTCGGCAGCCTGATTGCCGCCTTTGCCCCGACCGTCGATTTCCTGCTTGCCGGACGCCTCATCCAGGGGATCGGCGCATCGGTTGGCGTCACGGTTTCCCGCGCGATCGTTCGCGACCAGTTCAACGGCGCGGAAGCGGCCCGGATCCTCAACATGATCGGCATCATGCTGGCGGTCGGCCCTGCCGCCGGCCCGACGCTGGGCGGCCTGGCGCTCGCGCTTTCCGGCTGGCAGGCGATCTTCTTCCTGATGGTCGTGTTCGGCATCGGCACCAGCCTGACGATCAGCCTTCTGATGGCCGAGACGACCACGCCGGATCGGGCCCTCATTCGACCGGATCGCCTCGCCCGGGCCTATGCGACGCTGATCTCGGATCCGCGCGTGCTGTTCTCGGCACTGGTACTCGGAGGCTGCATCGGCGCGCTTTATGCCCAATCCACCATGCTGCCGTTCGTGCTGATCAACCATGTCGGCCTGACGCCCAGCCAGTTCGGCTTCGGCATGTTGATGCAATCCGGCTTCTTCTTTTCCGGCTCGGTCGCCCTGCGGCTCCTCGCACGGCGGCTGGGCGAGCGCGGCGCACTGCTGGTCGGCCTGCTCCTGGTCGGCATCGGCGGCGCGGCGATCGCCCTTTCCGTCGAATTCGTCGAACCGAGTTTCCTGTCGATCATGGGACCCGTCGCCGTCTGTTCATTCGGGATCGCCTTCGTCAGCCCCTATATCACCACTGCCGGACTTGCACCCCATCCCGAGATTGCCGGGTCGGCTGCCGCGCTCATCGGCTTCATACAGATGGCTTCCGGCTTCCTCGGCGGCGTTGCTGCGGCCATGATCGGCGATCCCCTGACAGCTTTCGGCACCGTCATCCCCGCGATGGAATTCCTGTCGATCACCGCCTATCTCGCCTTCCTCTGGGCGCGGCGGCGCGCAGGATGACAAAAAGCCCGCAGCTGCGGGCTGCAGCGGCGGGCTTCGAATTCCTGATCGAATGGGCTGATCAGCCCTTCAGGTTACGCTTTGCCAGTGTGCGAAGGCGCAGCGCGTTCAGCTTGATGAAGCCGGCCGCATCCTTCTGGTCATAGGCGCCCTGGTCGTCCTCGAAGGTCACCAGCTTGTCCGAATAGAGCGACTTCTCGCTCTCGCGGCCGATGACCATGACATTGCCCTTGTAGAGCTTCAGGGTGACTTCGCCCTCGACATGGCGCTGGCTGAGATCGATCGCAGCCTGCAGCATCTCGCGTTCCGGCGAGAACCAGAAGCCGTAGTAGATGAGCTCGGCATAGCGCGGCATTAGCTCGTCCTTGAGGTGGCCCGCACCCCGGTCAAGCGTGATCGATTCGATGGCGCGGTGGGCCGCGAGCAGGATGGTGCCGCCGGGGGTCTCATAGACGCCGCGCGACTTCATGCCGACGAAACGGTTCTCGACGAGATCGATACGGCCGATGCCGTTGTCGCGGCCGTAGTCGTTGAGCTGGGCGAGGATGGTGGCCGGGCTCATGCGAACGCCGTTGATCGAGACCGCATCACCCTTTTCGAAGCCGATCTTGATGATCGTTGCCTTGTCGGGAGCGGCTTCCGGCGAGATCGTGCGCATATGCACGTATTCCGGAGCTTCCATCGACGGGTCTTCGAGGACCTTGCCTTCGGACGAAGAGTGCAGAAGGTTGGCGTCGACCGAGAAGGGAGCCTCGCCCTTCTTGTCCTTGGCAACCGGGATCTGGTGCTGTTCGGCGAACTCCAGAAGGTCGGTACGGCTCTTGAACGACCAGTCGCGCCACGGAGCGATGATCTTGATATCGGGGTTCAGCGCATAGGCCGAAAGCTCGAAACGGACCTGGTCGTTGCCCTTGCCCGTTGCGCCGTGCGCGATCGCGTCGGCACCGGTCTTCTTGGCAATGTCGATCAGGTGCTTGGAGATCAGCGGACGGGCGATCGAGGTGCCGAGCAGGTAGACGCCTTCATAGACGGCATTGGCACGGAACATCGGGAAGACGAAGTCGCGGACGAATTCCTCGCGGACGTCCTCGATGAAGATCTCCTTGATGCCGAGCATTTCCGCCTTGCGGCGCGCCGGCTCGAGCTCTTCGCCCTGGCCGAGATCGGCAGTGAAGGTCACAACTTCGGCGTTGAGTTCCGTCTGAAGCCATTTCAGAATGATCGAGGTGTCGAGCCCGCCCGAATAGGCGAGGACGACCTTCTTCACGTCTTTATGCGATGCCATGATGAAAGTCCGTTCGTGAGCATTGAGCCGCATGGACCAGGGCCCTTGGTTTGCGGCACTTTTAGCGAGATTATCGCGCCGCGCAAGGGGAAGGGACAATGGGTCGCCGGCGCGCGGCAAAAAGCCCGGCATCCCGACACTGTTTGACCGGAGCCGCCACGCGACCCATATCCAGCGGTGTTCGAGACAAACGAAGAGGGACACCGACATGCAACATCCAGCTATCGCCGAAGGCAAGGTCGCCGTCGTGACGGGCGCAGCATCCGGGATTGGACTCGCCGCCGCCAAGGCCTTCGCCAGAAACGGCATGTGCGTCGTGCTTGCCGATCTCGGTGGCGACCGCCTGGCGAACGCCTGCGCACAGGTCGCCGAACTTTCTGCCCATCCCGACACCGACATCGTCGCCATCGAGACGGACGTCGCAAAGCTCGACGAACTGGAGGCGCTCGAACGCGCCGTCATCCAGCGCTTCGGTCGCGTGCATGTGCTGATGAACAATGCCGGCATCCAGCCGGGCAGCAGCCTTTTCGGACCGCAGGCCAATTGGGACAACGTGCTTGGCGTCAACCTGTTGGGTGTCATCAACGGCACGCGCACCTTCGGGCCTCACATGATCGGCCACGGCGAGCCCGCACTCATCATCAACACGGGCTCCAAGCAGGGCATCACAACGCCGCCCGGAGATCCGGCCTATAACGTCTCGAAGGCGGGCGTGAAGGCGTTTACGGAAGCGCTTCAGCATGAGCTGCGCAATACGCCCGATTGCAGGGTGACCGCCCACCTGATGATCCCTGGCTTCGTCTTCACGGCGCTGACGGCCAACGGGCGCACGGAAAAGCCCGAGGGGGCGTGGACCCCGGAAAAAACCGTCGACTTCATGCTTGAGAGCATCGGGCGCGGCGACTTCTACATTCTCTGCCCCGACAATGAAGTAAATCGCGCCACCGACGAGAAGCGCATTCTCTGGGCGGCCGGCGACATCGTCGAAAACCGGCCGCCGCTATCGCGCTGGCATCCGGACTACGGCGGAAAGTTCAGGGCTTATCTCAACGGTCAATAAGGCCGATTGGCAAGCGCACGGCAGCCCGGTATGGAGGATGCGAAAAAATCGCCCGTGCCGGGCTTCTTTCTAGTGTGGAACCGATCCATGGAATTCATTCCGAGCCTGCCCACCTTCCTTGCCTTCAGCCTCGCAATCCTTCTGCTCGCAATCACCCCGGGACCGGACATGACGCTCTGGATCAGCCGCTCGTTGCGCGACGGCCGTGGAAGCGGCCTCATGGTGCTGGCGGGCACGAGCTTCGGCATTTCGATCCATACGATGCTGGTCGCCTTCGGCATCTCGGCACTGATCGTCGCCTCGCCGACCGCCTTCCTGGTCCTGAAGACCGGGGGCGCCGGCTACCTGCTCTGGCTCGCCATCCAGGCGATCCGCCACGGCTCGAACTTCGTGATCAAGGCCGAGGGGCAGCGTCAGGCTTCCGCCTCCAAGGCCTTCCTCAACGGCCTGTGGGTCAATCTGCTCAACCCCAAGGTCATCATCTTCTTCATGACCTTCCTGCCTCAATTCGTCAGCGCCAGCGACCCGCACGTCACCGGCAAGCTGATCTTCCTCGGCATCTGGTCGATCATCCTGTCGCTGCCGATCGGCCTTGCTATCATCTTCTTGGCAGACGTCCTGTCCTCCTGGCTGCAGGCGAACCGGAAGGTTCTGCGCGCCATCGACTACACCTTCGCCGGCGTCTTCTCGATCTTTGCGGTCAAGATCCTCTTCACCCAGGCTCGCTGACCTTTCTGCACAAACGATAAAGGCGCCTGACCCTGACGGGGCCGGCGCCTTTATCGCGTTCTCCACTCGGCGCGATCAGCCGATCAGCAGCTCGTCGTCGTCGAGCGTCTGGCCGCGGATGCGGCGGAACATGTCGATCAGGTCTTCGACCTGCAGGTCCTTCCGATTGTCCCCTGCAACATCCAGCACGATCTCGCCGCCATGCAACATGATCGTCCGGCTGCCGTAGTCGAGCGCCTGACGCATTGAATGGGTGACCATCAGCGTCGTCAGCTTGCGTTCGGAGACGATCGACTGGGTGAGCCCCATGATGAATTCCGCCATGCCCGGGTCGAGCGCTGCCGTATGTTCATCGAGCAGCAGCACGTCGGAACCGGCGAGCGTTGCCATCACCAGAGACACGGCCTGGCGCTGGCCACCGGACAGGAGGTCCATACGGTCGGCCATGCGATTTTCAAGGCCGAGGTTGAGCGAGGCGATACGATCGCGGAACTCGCCGCGGCGGGAACCGCCGAGCGCTGAAGCAAGCCCGCGGCGCTTGCCGCGCTGCGAGGCGAGCGCAAGGTTCTCTTCGATGGACAACGCGCCACAGCTTCCGGCAAGCGGATCCTGGAAGACGCGGGCGACGAGCCCGGCCCGCGTCGCGGTGGCCTTGCGCGAGACGTCGGCAGCCCCGATCGAGACCCGGCCCGAGGTCGGCAAGACGTCACCCGCAAGCACGCCGAGCAGGGTCGACTTGCCGGCCCCGTTGGAACCGATCACGGTCACGAACGAGCCGGTCTCGATGGCCAGGTTGACGTTCTTCAGCGCCTGCTTCTGCAGCGGCGTTCCACGGCCGAAGACGACTTCGATGTTCTCGAGCGAAATCATGAGGAAGCTCCTCCACGGCGCAGCCTCGGAAGGACGAGCGCGACCGCGACCAGCACGGCGGTCACGAAGTTGAGATCAGAGGCCTTGAGCCCAAGCACGTCGCTCGACAGCGCCAGCTGGATTGCAAGGCGATAGGCGATCGAGCCGAAGACACAGCCGATGAGCGCGATCAGCAGGCCGCGCTTGCCGAACAGCGTTTCGCCGATGATGACCGCGGCCAGGCCGACGACGATGGTGCCGACGCCGGAGGTGACATCGGCAAAACCGTTGGTCTGGGCGAAAAGCGCGCCGCCGAGGGCGACCAGCGCGTTGGAAAGCGCAATGCCGAGATAGATCTGGTTGTCGGTCTGCACGCCCTGCGCGCGCGCCATGCGCGCGTTGGCACCGGTTGCCCGCATCGCAAGGCCTGCATCGCTTTCAAGGAAGCGCCAGACGAGGAAGACGACCGCGGCCACCAGCAGAAAGACGAACATAGGCCGCACGAGATACTCGGGAACTCCCTGGCCGTAGAAAGGGGTCAGCATCGTGTCCTGGTTGAGCAGCGCCACGTTCGGCTTTCCCATCACCCTGAGGTTAACCGAAAACAGCGCGATCATCGTCAGGATCGAGGCGAGCAGGTTCAGGATGCGGAAGCGGACATTGAGAACCGCCGTGACAAGGCCCGCGGCCGAGCCGGCCAGCATGGCAATGCCTGTGGCGACCCAGGCGTTCAGCCCGGCAATGATGAGAACGGCGGCGACGGCAGCACCGAGCGGAAAGGATCCGTCGACGGTCAGGTCGGGAAAGTCGAGCACGCGAAACGCGAGATAGACGCCGATCGCCACGAAGGCGAAGACCAGACCCAGCTCAACGGCACCCCAGAAGGCGATTTGGCTCACGGTGGAAAAGTCCTTGTACGCCACGCACCGCCGTTTCGCCGCGGCGTGATACGCAGGCAGTTGGCGGGGCCGCGCAAAACACGGCCCCGGTTGTCGAAAGTTACTCGATGGTCTTAGTGGCGCGGCTGGTGATGCTTTCGGGGAAGGTTACGCCCATCTTGGCCGCAGCCTTCTTGTTGATCACGAGGTCGGTGCCGGCGGCGACCGTGACCGGGATGTCACCCGGCTTTTCGCCCTTGAGCACACGCGCGACGATCTCGCCGGTCTGCTTGCCGACATCGAAATAGTTGAAGCCGAGTGCGGCAAGGGCACCGCGGTTCACCGAATCCGTGTCACCAGCATAGAGCGGGATCTTCGCTTCTTCGGCGACGCCGACGGCCGCTTCGAACGCCGACACGATCGTGTTGTCGGTCGGGACGTAGATCACGTCGGCGCGGCCGACGAGCGCACGGGCAGCACCCTGAACCTCAGCCGACTTGGTGGCGACCGATTCAACGACCGAAAGGCCGGCCTTCTCGGCTTCAGCCTTGAGGGCCGCGAGCGTCGAGACCGAATTGGCTTCGGCAGTGTTGTAGATGAAGCCGATCGACTTGGCGTTCGGCGTGATCTCCTTGATCAGCGCGACGTGGTCGGCGACCGGAGACATATCGGAAAGGCCGGTGACATTGCCGCCCGGCTTCTGCATGTCCTTGACGAGCTCGGCACCGAGCGGGTCGGAAACGGCCGTGAAGACGATCGGAATGTCGCGCGTCGCGGAAACGACGGCCTGGGCAGACGGAGTCGAAATCGGGACGATGACATTCGGTGCATCGCCGACAAACTGACGCGCGATCTGCGCAGCCGTGCCCGGATTGCCCTGGGCGGACTCGTAAACGAACTTCAGGTTTTCGCCTTCCTTGAAACCAGCGGCCGCAAGCGCTTCCTTGACGCCGTCACGGGCGGCATCGAGGGCCGGGTGTTCGACAATGGCGGTGACGGCGACGGTGACCTCTTCGGCCTTGGCCGGCAGGATGAGGGCGGTAGCAGCGAAAAGTGCGAGTAGCGTGGCGCGCATTGAATGCCTCCAATTGTTGGGTATGCCGTCGATCGTCTTAGGTAAGCGGTCGCTTGAAATCAATTCGCCCACCCCGATGGGGACGATGATTTCTCGTGATGGATTGTCGCACCCGCGACCCGGTTTCCTCAGTCGTCCTCGCCGTGATTGGCAATCATCATGGCCTCGAATGCCAGGCGCTCGGTCTTGCGCATGCGCTCCGATTCCGACTTCAGCTGGCCGCAGGCAGCGAGAATGTCACGGCCACGCGGCGTGCGGATCGGCGAAGCATAGCCGGCCTGGTTGATGAAGTCGGCGAACTTCTCTATCTGCTCCCAGTCCGAGCACTGGTAGTTGGTGCCCGGCCACGGATTGAACGGGATGAGGTTGATCTTGGCCGGCACGCCCTTCAACAGCTGGATGAGCCCCTTGGCGTCCTCAAGGCTGTCGTTGACATCCTTCAGCATCACATATTCGAACGTGATGCGGCGTGCGTTTGAAAGGCCCGGATAGGCGCGGCAGGCCTCGATGAGTTCCTTGAGCGGATACTTCTTGTTGATCGGCACAAGCATATCACGCAGTTCGTCACGAACCGCATGCAGCGAGATTGCCAGCATGACGCCGATCTCTTCGCCGGTCCGGTAGATTTCCGGTACGACGCCCGAGGTCGAAAGGGTGATGCGGCGCTTCGACAGCGACAGGCCGTCGCCGTCCGACGCGATCAGCAGCGCCTTCTTCACTTCCTCGAAATTGTAGAGCGGCTCGCCCATGCCCATCATCACGATGTTGGTGATCTTGCGGTCGCTCGACGGGATCATCGCGCCCTGCGGCACGTCACGGTCGGGAAAGTCGCCAAGCCGGTCGCGGGCCAGAAGCAGCTGGGAAAGGATTTCCTCGGCCGTCAGGTTGCGCACCAGCCGTTGCGTGCCGGTATGGCAGAACGAGCAGGTCAGCGAACAGCCGACCTGGCTCGAAATGCAAAGCGTGCCGCGGCCTTCCTCGGGGATGTACACGGTTTCGACTTCTACGGGGCGGCCCGCTCCGCGTGGCGGATAACGCAGCAGCCACTTGCGGGTGCCGTCGTTCGACACCTGCTCCTCGACGATCTCGGGCCGGGCAATGCTGAAATTGCCCTTCAGCATTTCGCGCATGTCCTTCGAGACATTCGCCATGGCGTCGAAGTCCGAGACGCCACGGACATAGAGCCAGTTCCACAGCTGGCTGACGCGCATCTTGATCTGCCGCTCGGGAACGCCCTTTTCCCTGAGCATCGCGCCAAGCTCCTCGCGATCGGCACCGATCAGCGTCGGCTTCTCCGCGATGGTCGCGCCGGCCGGCGCGCCGCGGACAGTCTCACGCCCCATCACACTTTCCATGACAGCCATTCGCATACACCTCTTCGATCAAACGCACCCCGATCGCCGCTGACGCGACGACGGCACCCGACCGGCATGAACCTAGAAATCGCGCCGGAACCCATGCTGAAGGACGCATTTTCCGGCTTTTCCGGCGCTCTAGCAGTTTTTTCGGCATTCGTCACGCCGAATATGGTTCACCGCGGCTACCGCCGGAAACGCAAAGAGGCCGGCAAATGCCGACCTCTTCGAAAATCCGGATCGTCGTGGATCCTACTTGCAGTTCTCGATCTTCTTGAGCGCCGCCGAAATACCCGACAGCGAGTAGCTGTAGGACGTGCCGGTGCCGCGCGCCGAGGTCGCCTTGACCGTCATCGACGAGCCCGTCTTCATGGCCGCGACGAGCGCCGGCTCTTCAGCCGCGTTCTCGACCCAGGCCGAGGTATCCTTCACGAACATCACGAAATTCTTGGCGTCGATCGTGACATTGACCTTCGAAGCCTCTTTGAGCGGATAACCCATCATCGCCTGCGGTTCGTAGGAGATGTTCTGGCCGGGACGCTGCGACACGACGAAGAAAATATCCCCGTGATTGACTGCCGGCGGCTCCTTGGCCGTCGGCACGGACAGGACATAGCAGACAGTCCCCCCGTTCGACTTGTAGGAATAGGCGCCCCATGCCTTGAACTGCTCGATACGCGTGGGCGACTGCGCTGCAGCCAGAGCGCTGCTTGCGAGAATGATTGCCACTGCGGTTACGCTACTTCTTACGAACATGTCTTCCTGCCGGTTGCTTGTCCATCCACCGCCCGGCCGAGGTAAGCCGGACATTCCATCGTCAAAACTTGATTCAGTATGACTTAATTTACGTTACCAAACCGTCAACAGCGAGACGATTCCGGGTCGCAAACCATATTCCGCGGGAAAAACACGCCTTGTTTCGCGACATCAATGCGACCAAGAGCAGCCTCCCCATGAAAAATGATCTAAAATGAAGAAATCTGGCGAGAGTTGGGCTTGAGGAGATTTCCCTGGACCTCTTTTCCGCTAGGGAAGAGAAGGCAAGCATCGATCGCCGCCTCAATCACGACGGATGCGCTGTTTCGTCGCCGGCCTGCCGTCGTCGTCAGGCCGCACCCTCCTCGGGCGCATCGGCGAGCATTCTGTCTGCCGATTCGTAATGTCGGTCCTTGATATGCCCGTTGATCAGCGCGATTGCGGTGGTGAGCACGGCGATATCGTCGGTGAAGCCGATCAGCGCGAACATGTCGGGGACCGCATCCAGCGGCAGGACGAAGTAGCCGAGGGCAGCCAGCAACACTCCGCGCACGCGCAGCGGCGTCTGTCGATCGGTGGCACAATAGAAGGCGGCAATGACATCGCGCGAAAACGGAACCTGCCGCATCGCCTTTTTCATGGTCGGCCAGAATTTTGCCCGGACATTGGTCTCCTGGCGTTTCTGCGTCTCTTCGTCACCCGGCAAGAGGATTTCGCCGATCTTGATATCGTCCATCGTCTTTCGACCCTCGTGTTTGGACCCGATCAAAATATGGTGATCGCGAGGATGAAATCAATCACGCCCGCCCGCCGCACGGTCCATCGCCGCCGCGAGACGGAAATCCAGATCAGTCAATCCCTGGGCCGCATGGGTGGTTAGCTTCACATCCACATGCCGATAGACATTCGACCATTCCGGATGGTGGTCCAAACGTTCGGCAGCCAGCGCCGAGCGGGTCATGAACGCAAAGGCCTCGCCGAAGTCGGTGAAGACGAAATGCCGGGCAATGGCCGAACCGTCCTCCGACAACGTCCAGCCGGATGCGGTCTGCAACCGGTCAGCAATTGCGGCCTTGTCGAGTTTCTCGTATTTCATGGCGTCAGCGCTCCTTCCTGCGGAACCCACCGATGTCCCCGTTCCCCGTCCTGTTCGTCTGCCTCGGCAACATCTGCCGCTCGCCGCTGGCCGAAGGCATATTCCGCCACCTGACCGCACTTGGTGGCCAGGAGGAACGCTATCCGACCGACTCCGCCGGCACCGGCGGCTGGCACATCGGCCATGCGCCCGACCGGCGGTCGATTGAGGTCGCACGAATGAACGGCATCGACATTGCAGGCCTGCGTGCCCGACGCGTGGCTCCCGAGGACTTCAGGCGCTTTGGGCTGATCCTCGCGATGGATCACGACAATCTGCGCAACCTCGAAAAAATGGCGCCGCCGGACACGACGGCCCGGCTGGCCTCATTCTCGGCATTCGCGACAGGCACGGAAGCCGACGTCCCGGATCCCTATTACGGTGGGATCGACGGCTTTCAGGCCGTCTACACCATGCTCTTTGCCGGCTGCACGTCCCTTGTCGAGAAGCTAGAAAGCGGCTCGTGGAGCGGGAACACCTCTTCGGTGAGGTAAGGGCCGCCGCCCACCGACTCCTTGGATGACAAAAGCACGAAGCGGGTGACTGTGAACGGCGATGTATGGAAGTCGCCACGACCGGCGAGATAGTGCACCACGTCGTCGACGCGGCAGGACTTGAGCCGCGCCAGCGTCACATGAGGCATGAATTTGCGCGGATCGGACGGCAAGCCGATGCGCTGGCAGATCCGTTCGATCTCCGCCTGGAGCGCATACATTTCCGGGGTCGGTGTGACCCCGGCCCAGATCGAATGGGGTTTCTTCGAACCGAAGGACCCGATGCCCGACAGGCTGAGATTGAACTCGGGACGGTCGATGCGGTCCAGTCGATCGACGATCTCGTCGGCGGTCCGGCCGTCGACGTCTCCGATGAAACGCAGGGTGATGTGGTAGTTCTCCACATCGATCCATCGTGCTCCGGGGATACCGCCGCGCAAAAGGGAGAGGCTCAAAGCCGCGCTACGCGGAATTTCGAGGGCAGTGAATAATCTCGGCATCGCGAGCTCCCCGAATCTTTTTGCATATGCACACAGCGAATCACGCAACGCTCAGCCGTGCAAGCTAATATTTCAGCGATCCCCGATGGTTTTCACGAAGCCCCGTACAACCGGAAGCATGCGCTCCACCATCACATCGACCCCCTTCGCATTCGGATGCATTCCATCCTCCAGCTGAAGATCCGGATGCGTGACCACCCCGTCGAGCACGAAAGGATGGAAGGGCAGCGCGTATTTCGCCGCAAGCTCCGGGTAGATCGGGTTGAAGCGATCACCATAATCTCCCCCCATGTTCGGCGGCGCCAGCATGCCTAGGATCAACACAGGGATCCCGCGCGCCTTCAGCCGGTCGAGGATGGCTTCGAGGTTCTTTCGCGTTTCCTCGGGCGCTATGCCCCGCAGGGCGTCGTTGGCGCCGAGTTCGAGGATCACCCCGTCCGTTCCGTCAGGCACCGACCAGTCGACACGCGCCAGCCCACTCGTCGTCGTATCGCCAGACACGCCGGCATTGGTGATGACGACGTCAACGCCTTCCGCAATGAGCGCCTTCTGGAGCTTGACCGGCAGCGCATCGTCCGGCGGCAGCTGGTAGCCCGCCATCAGGCTGTCGCCGAAGCCGACCAGTTGCAACGGCTCGGCGGTCGCGACTGGCACGGCACCGAGAAGCCCGCCGACGATCACGGCGAAATGAAGCAGGGCTGCTTTAAATCTCATGGGGCCTTTCCTAAATTGGCGGGTGCCGCAAGTCGCGGCGCGTGAAGGTTTCTTCGCGTATCTATATAGGGCGAGGGCGCGTGAGAAAAACCATCATCGAACTGAAGAGGGCCGATCTGACGCTCGGCAATGCGGCCGCATCCGTCCACGTGCTGAAGGACATCGACCTGGAAATTGCCCAGGGCGAGGCGGTGGGCATCGTCGGTCCCTCCGGTTCGGGCAAATCGACGCTGCTGATGGTGCTTGCCGGACTGGAAAGGCTCGACAGTGGCGAAATCCATGTCAACGGCGCCCCGTTGCACCGGCTCGGCGAAGACGCGCTCGCCGATTTCCGCGGCAAGAACATCGGCATCGTCTTCCAGTCCTTCCACCTGATTGCCAACATGACGGCGCTGGAAAACGTCGCGATTCCGCTCGAACTGGCCAATGTCCGCAACCCCTTCGACATCGCCCGCAAAGAACTTGAAGCGGTGGGGCTCGGCGAGCGCCTGCGCCACTATCCCGGCCAGCTTTCGGGCGGTGAACAGCAGCGCGTCGCGATCGCCCGCGCCCTCGCCCCGTCGCCGGCCGTGCTGATCGCGGACGAGCCGACCGGCAACCTCGACAGCGAGACCGGGCGGCAGATCGCCGATCTGCTGTTCGCCCAGCAGGCAGAACGCGGCATGACGCTGGTGCTGGTCACTCATGATTTGGCACTCGCCTCCCGCTGCTCGCGCCAGGTGCGCGTCGCCTCCGGCCGGATCGCCGCAGACGCCACCGCGAGCGCGCGCCATCCGGAAAACCAGCCGGCATGAGAACCCTTCCCACCCGACTGTCGATCGCCTTTCGCATTGCCCTTCGCGAACTGCGCGGCGGCCTCAAGGGCTTCTACATCTTCCTCGCCTGCATTGCGCTCGGCACGGCGGCCATCGCCGCGGTGAACTCGGTCGCGACCGCGATCACCGGCTCGATCGCCTCGGAGGGCCGCACCCTGCTGGCCGGTGACGTGCGCTTCGAACTCACCAATCGCGAGGCGGGACCGGCCGAGCTAAGCTTCCTTGAGGGGCTCGGAAAGGTCTCGGCCTCCACCGTGCTCCGCTCGATGGCGCGTCTTCCCGACGGGGCGGACCAGTCATTGGTCGAGGTGAAGGCCGTAGACGGCGCCTACCCGCTCTACGGAACGTTCAAGGCGGAACCGGACCGGCCGCTCGTCGACCTCGTCGCACCGGACGGCCCCCGTTATGGCGCGATCGCCGCGCCGCTCCTGCTCGAACGCCTCGGCCTGGCTGTCGGTGGCGAGATCCTGATCGGCAAGGCACGCTTCATCATCACCGGCACGATCGTCAACGAGCCGGACGCGATTTCCGACGGCTTCGGCTTTGCCCCGCGCCTCCTGACGAGCCGAGACGCACTGAAGGCGAGCGGCCTTGTCGACACCGGCAGCCTAGTCGAACATGCCTACAAGATCCGCCTTGCCGACCCCGCGCCCACGGCCGAGGCGATCCGGCAGAGGGCGCAGAACGAGTTGCCGAATGCCGGATGGTCGATCCGCACGAGCGATCGTGCGGCTCCTTCGCTCACCGAGAACATCGAACGCTTCTCCCAGTTCCTGACGCTTGTCGGACTGACGGCCCTCGTCGTCGGCGGCGTGGGCGTTGCCAACGCGGTGCGCGCCTTTCTCGATTCGAAGCGCACGGTGATCGCCACCCTGAAATGCCTCGGCGCCCCGGCCTCCGTCGTGGTCATGGTTTATCTTTTCCAGATCGCCATCGTCGCCTCGATCGGCATCGTCGCGGGCCTCGTGCTCGGCGCGATCGCACCGCTGGTCGCCGCCTATTACTTGGCCGGCTTCCTGCCGATCTCGACCGAACCGACGCTTTATCCCGGAGCCCTGCTGCTGGCCGCCGTCTTCGGCATGCTGGTGACGCTTGCCTTCGCCATCCTGCCGCTCGGTCATTCACGCCAGGTTCCGGCAACAGCCCTCTTTCGCGAACAGGGTTTCGAGCCGCGCGGCCTGCCCGCCTGGCCCTATGTCGCCGCGACCGCGATTGCGCTATCTGCCCTCGCCGCTCTTGCCATCGTCACCGCCGAGGAGCGCCGAATCGCGACCATCTTCCTGGTGGCGATGGCTGCAGGCTTCCTGCTCCTGCGCCTGGTCGCGATGCTGATTGCCTACGTGGCACGACGCGTGCCGCACCCGCCATCGGCGGCTCTCAGACTGGCGATCGGCAACATCCACCGTCCAGGCGCCCTGACGCCGGCCGTCACCCTGTCGCTGGGGCTTGGCCTCAGCCTATTGGTCGCCCTCGCCCTGATTGACGGAAATCTCCGGCGCGAACTCACCGGCAACCTGCCCGAGCGCGCACCCAACTTCTTCTTCATCGATATCCAGAAGGCGGAGATCGACGGCTTCCGCGCCGTTGTAAAGGACAAGGCGCCGGAGGGCAGCCTCGTTGAAGTTCCCATGCTGCGCGGCCGGATCCTGGCCTTCAACGGCAACGACGTGACCAAGATGGACGTCCCGCCCGAAGGCCGCTGGGTGCTGCGCGGCGACCGCGGCATCACCTATTCCGAAAACGTGCCGGAGAATGCCTCGATCGTCGAAGGCAAGTGGTGGGAGCCCGGTTATGCCGGCGAACCGCTTGTTTCCTTCTCGTCGGAAGAAGCCCGCGAACTCGGCCTCAAGATCGGCGACACGGTCACCGTCAACGTGCTCGGACGCAACATCACCGCGAAGATCGCCAATTTCCGCAAGGTCGAGTGGGAGAGCCTTTCGATCAACTTCGTCATGGTCTTCTCGCCGAACACTTTTGCCGGCGCACCCCATGCCTGGCTCGCGACCCTCACCGACCCCAAAGCGACCGGCGCGGACGAAGCGGCTGTCCTCAGGGCCCTCACCCAGGCCTTTCCGACGATCACCAGTGTGCGCGTCAAGGATGCGCTTGACGTGGTGGACCGGCTCGTCGGTCAGCTGGCGACCGCCATCCGCGCCGCCGCCGCCATAGCCCTGATCGCCTCCATACTCGTCCTCTCTGGCGCGCTGGCGGCCGGCAATCGCGCCCGCACGCATGACGCGGTGGTCCTGAAGACGCTGGGTGCGACACGCTCGATGCTGATCCGCGCCTTCACCTATGAGTACTTCCTGCTCGGCGCCGCGACCGCCTGCTTTGCCTTGCTGGCCGGCGGCGCCGTCGCCTGGTACGTGCTGAGCCAGATCATGCGGCTTCCCTCCAGCTTCCTGCCCGACGTCGCGATCGCCACCATCGCGATCGCCCTCGTCACGACCATCGGCATCGGCTTGACGGGTACCTGGCGCATCCTTGGACAGAAGGCTGCCCCCGTCCTTCGCGAGCTCTGACGGCACCGGCAACGATCCACCAACGCCGGGCATCGGCCCGCCGGCCGTGATAACGGCATTTTGAGGTGTGCAGGTCTTGTCCCGCAGGCCCGGAAACCTCATATTGGAGCAAGGCATGCTGGAGCTCCGCAGCGGCGCCTGGGTATGAAACCCGACACCGTAACCATTCCGGAGCTTGAAAAGAGGAAACAATGTCTGAACTTCGCAACTACCAGAGTCGCATGGGCCAGGGTAACGCCCAGTCGGCGACGATGATCGATGAAGGCCTGCGCGCCTATATGCTGAAGGTTTACAACCTGATGGCGCTCGGCTTGGCGATCACCGGTATTGCCGCGTTCGTCACCGCACAGATGGCGATCAGCGACGGTCAGCTGACGGCATTCGGCCAGGCGATCTATCTGAGCCCGCTGAAGTGGGTTGTCATCTTCGCTCCGGTCGCCTTGGTGTTCTTCATGAGCTTCCGGATTCACTCGATGAGCGTCTCTGCCGCGCAAACGACCTTCTGGGTCTATGCCGCGCTGATGGGCCTGTCGCTTTCGTCC
Organism: Rhizobium terricola; assembly: GCF_012927355.1. Taxonomy (GTDB): domain Bacteria; phylum Pseudomonadota; class Alphaproteobacteria; order Rhizobiales; family Rhizobiaceae; genus Allorhizobium; species Allorhizobium terricola. The sequence goes on along the minus strand of NZ_JABBGK010000003.1, from coordinate 357,467 downwards.
ATCTTCATGGTCTATACGGGCGCGAGCATCGTCCAGACCTTCTTCGTGACGGCAGCGTCGTTCGGTGCCCTTTCGCTCTACGGCTACACCACGAAGCGTGACCTGTCGGCGATGGGTTCGTTCCTGATCATGGGCCTCTTCGGCCTGATCATCGCCTCGCTCGTCAACATCTTCCTGGCGTCGTCCGCGCTTGAATTCGCAATTTCCGTCATCGGCGTCCTGCTGTTCGCCGGCCTGACCGCCTATGACACGCAGAACATCAAGGAATCCTACTACGAAGCCGATGGCGCAGACGTCGCCGGCCGCAAGGCCATCATGGGCGCCCTGCAGCTCTACCTCGACTTCATCAACCTCTTCCTGTTCCTCCTGCGCTTCCTCGGAAACCGCGACTAACAGGATCCAGACCATCGCGAAGACGGTCATTCGCCTTCTTCGCGAAACGAAGAACCCGCCGGAGACGGCGGGTTTTTTGTTGAAACCTTTCTGTCGCCTCGCGGCTTCGCGGCGCCGCCGGCGCCGCCTCAGTCGATCAGTTGCTGCGTTGCCCGGGCCGCGTGGAGGGGTGCGGCCACCAGCCGGACAAACTTCGCGATATCGACCGCCGGATGGCGCGACGCATAAACCACGTCGCGGTTCTTGATCGGAAAGCGTTGCCCCGTGATGAGGCTGTCGGCGGCCGACATGTCGAACCGGTAGACGATCGGGTAACGGCCGTCCTTGTCTGGCCTGAGGCCGTTCGCCTGGAGTTCGTGGAAACGTTCCGGCGTCAACAGGTCCGCGACGATCTCCGGCTCCTCGTAGCGGAAGACGAAATAGCCCCGCGCATCGATCCGCTCATCCGCCCCGCCGCCCGCCAGCGCGATCGCCTCCAGGAGGTTGACGTCGTTCGAACCAAAGGGGATCCGGTCGTTCTTCCACACCTCGCCGAGGGCGGTGAAAGTCCGCGGATCATGGGTGACGAAGACCTGGTCCTTCGGCTCGACATGGATATTTTCCGACGGGTTCTCGACGATCGACTGCAAAAGGACGGTGCCGGTTCTGCGACCACGGGCCAGCGTGACATAGGATTCATAGGGTGCCTTCGTCGGGCCGCCGGCCATGGCGATCACTTCCATGATCGTTTCACCGGAGAGGCCGAGCGAAACCATCGAAGGTTTGCCGACTGCACCCGACACCGTGACGTTCCGTGATGATGTTGCCGCGCTGCTGACGATGACGTCCGGCTCGACCGCCTTGTTCACCAGCTCGGCCAGTATGGCCTGCCGAGCCTGTTCGAGTGTTCGGCCGGCGAAGCGGACCTGCCCCACATAAGGGACCGCGGCCTTGCCATCCGGCTGAACCGTCACCTCGATCTCGGTCTTTTTGGAATCCTGCGTCGAGAAGAGCCCGTCCGATCCCGCCTCGAAGATCGTCACGACGAGCCGGTCGCCGATCCCGATCACGGCACTACGAACCGCACCGCCGATGCCGAAACGCCGCTGGAGCATGCCGATCGAAAAATCGGAGACGGTTCGCGCCGTCTTCGCATCGACGTCGACAATCTCGAAGACCGTTCGATGGCCGCGCTCGGCCTCCTCCGCCGGCCTGCCGGCCCGGTCATTGATATCTGACGCGAGGGGACCTGCTCCAGGAACCGCCTTGCAACCAACGACAAAAATGCACAAGGCGACGGTGACAAAGCGTTTCAAATCCGTATTCCCCAACACAACCGGATTTAAAATAATTCCCCTATAAGTTTTGTAGCACGAAACAACACGCAACATCCAGAGGTAGAATTTTCACCAAATGGAGTACTCAGCCGCGAAAGGCGTCTCGAAGAACTCGATCGTGGCGGAACCACCGCATGCCCCGCATAGCGGTTCGCCATCCGCCGTCCAATCATGAAAAAAGCCCCCGATCTTTCGACCGGAGGCTTTCTAAGAACCACCAATGCGGAAGGACGCTTACGCGGCCTCTTCCTGGGTGTCGTCTTCCTCGATGCCCTTGCCGCGCTTCGGGCCCTTGGCCAGATTGACCTCCACCAGGCGAACAGCCTCGGTTTCGGACATCTTGTTCACGGCAGCGATTTCGCGCGCCATGCGATCGAGGGCGGCTTCATAAAGCTGACGCTCGGAATAGGACTGCTCAGGCTGGTTTTCTGCACGATACAGGTCGCGAACGACTTCCGCGATCGAGATCAGATCGCCGGAATTGATCTTCGCATCATACTCCTGCGCACGGCGCGACCACATGGTGCGCTTCACGCGTGCCTTGCCCTGGACGACCTTGAGGGCGCGTTCGACGAAATCCGTTTCGGAGAGCTTGCGCATGCCGATGCTGACGGCCTTGCCGACCGGCACCTTGAGACGCATCTTGTCCTTCTCGAAGTCGATCACGAAAAGCTCGAGCTTCATGCCGGCGACTTCTTGCTCTTCGATTGCCGTGATGATACCGACACCATGTGCCGGGTAAACGATCGACTCGCCGGTCTTGAAGCCCTGGCGCGTCGGGGATTTTTTCTGCTGGGTCGTCATTCGTTTCAAAAACTCCCTGTTATGCTCCCGGCATCACGCCGGTGCCGGGTCGGTCAGGCCCGGATGAGACGGGGGAAACCGTCGGGTCACTCCATGCTGGTCCGGCCCGCCACGCAAAACATCCCTATCGTCGCAACAGCAACGCGACAGACGAAGTCGCAGTGCCACGGTAACAGCGTTGAACGATGAGTTTGCTTTCGTGATGGTTCAGGGCACACCAAATGCCGCGAAGTGGAACAGTCTTGTGACCCTATCACAAAAATCTGAGGAAATCAATATTTTACTGCTGCGGCGCCACAAAGGGGCTTGTCACGCCCCAATGAGGCGTGATTCGAGATGATTCAGGCCAGACGGTGGCCGCGGCCACGCCGCGGCAGCCCGATGACGCTCAATCGCCGGAACCCGGCTTCGTGGAAAAGTACAATTCGTACTTGCCTTCGACGCCGTCCATTTCCTTGGCTTCCGGCAGCGGATCCCGCTTGACCGTGATGTTCGGCCAGATCTTCGCATATTCTGTATTGATCTGCAGCCATTTGTCGAGGCCCGGCTCAGTATCCGGCTTGATCGCCTCGGCCGGACATTCCGGTTCGCAGACGCCACAATCGATGCATTCGTCGGGATGGATGACGAGGAAATTCTCGCCTTCGTAGAAACAATCGACCGGGCAGACCTCGACGCAATCGGTGTACTTGCAGCGGATACAGTTGTCGGTGACTATATAAGTCATGCGGGCACTCCAGGATCTCGTTTCGGCGCAGGCGACGTTCGAGCCTGCCTCGCGGGCGAATGGTCAGGACCACAAACCGAGTGATTGATGGACCGACGCGAGGTGCGGCTGGACAGGGACGTCAGCTACTGTGTTATCCGGCCTATAGCAAGGATAAACGATCCTGAAAATAGCCGAGAATGCCGAGAGTTTTTCTAATCGTCCGACCATGGTTCGCCGGGCTGGAGGCGATCAATGGCACGACGCTCCTTCTTCGTCGGCCTCCCCGCACCGGGCAGGCGCGTCGCCTGCTCGAGAGGTCCGAAGCGCTCCGCCTCGCTCGGCGGAGGCGTCAGGTCTTCATAGAGGAGCCGCGCCTCTTCATACGGCCCGCGCCGCTCGCCGGCATTTGTGACCACGAGAATGAGGTCACGCCGCTCAAGGGCGACCTCCAGACGGTCGCCTGGACCGACAAGATGGCTGGGTTGGCGGACAACTTGGCCGTTGACCCGCACGTGACCGGCGGAAACGCGTTCCTGGGCCAGCGTGCGCGTTTTCAGGATGCGCGCGAAGAAGAGCCACTTGTCGATACGCTGGCGCGAACCGCTTTGTGGCTTCTTCCCGTCCATCTCACTTCTTCATCTGTTCCTTGAGCGCAGCGAGCTTGGCGAAGGGCGAATCCGGATCGACCGGCTTCTCCTTGCGCGGCGGCTTAGCCTCGAAGCGCGCGGGCTGCGACTTTGCGTCGCGGTCCGGACGCGGACCGCGATCCTTGCGATCACCACGCTCCTGACGGTCGCCCTTCTGGCCGAACCCGCCACGTCCGCTGTCCCGGTCGCGTCCCTTGCCGCCTTCGCCGTCACGACGGCGCTCATCGCGCCGACCCTCGGCCTGGCCTTCGGTCGCACCGCGGTTCGGGCCGCGATTGCCGCCATGGCGCTGACGGTCTCCCGCCGGGCGCGCACCACGCTGGTTGTCGCTGCGGCCACCGGGGCGCCACAGGAGGACCGGCTTCGGCTCGGCGGGAACGGCAGCTTCCTCCGCGGAAGCCGCTTCGACGGCAGCAGCATCGGCAACCGCTTCGACAACCGGCTGAGCGGCTTCAGTCGCCTCTTCGGTGCCTGCATCGACGTCCGCATGCTCAGCAGCCGCGTCGGCATCCTCGTCCGGCTTTTCTTCACCCGGCACGACGGAAGATGCCGTCTGCGACGCAAGAAACGCTTCGGCCTCTTCGGCCGTTACGCTGTCTGCGCGGTAACCGAGGCCCTTCAGGATTTCTTCCATGTCGTCCGGCGTGGCGCCGAGGATCGACAGCATGGCGGTGGTGGTGGTGAAGCGACGGCCGTCATAGGCACCGTCCGGCCGCGTCGTCGCACCCGGCTTCCACTGCAGCAGCGGACGGATAAGGTCCGCAAGGCGCTCGAGGATGTCGATGCGCACCGCACGCTTGCCGAGGAAACGGAACCCCGCCAGTTTGTAGAACATGCGCTCGTAGCCCGCATCGGTGACCACGGAGGTACGACCGGCGGCAAGAACCGGGATCAGGTCCCCGTAACCCGCCTTGTCGAGGCCGTCGTTCTTCAGCGCCCAGAGGAGCGTGATGAGCTCGGCCGGCGCCGGCTTCAAGAGCGCCGGCATGAAGATGTGGTAGGCACCGAAGCGCACGCCATAGCGGCGCATCGAGGCGCGCGCGTCCTGGTCGAGCGACTTCACGTCGTCGGAGACATCGCGACGGAAGAGTACACCGAGGTTCTCGACAAGCTGGAACGCCAGGCCCTTGGCGAGACCCTGGAGGTCTTCGGCGCGCGAAAGATCATCAAGCGGCTTCAGGACCGTCGAGATGTGGTGATTCACGAAGCGTTCGATACGAGCGACGACATGATCGCGCGCATTGCCGGTCAGCTGTTCGTCAGCCAGCAGGATGACGCGCGGATGCAGCATGTGATCGCTGCCCGTGAGGCGTGCGACGGGATCGCCGAGCCAGCGCACCAGACCGTCTGCGCTGATGGCAAGGTCGTTGTTGCCCGAAGCGTGCAGACGTGCCGCCCGCGCCTCGAACTCCAGCGCGAGCGCCTTGTGCGCAGCTGCCTCAACGGCCTTGGCATCGGGACCCTCCGTACCGGATATGGGCGTGAACCGGAAACCGGCGAGTTGTCCCATGGGATGTCCTTCCACGAAGACATCGCCGTTCACACTGATTTCAGCTTCCAACATCGCATTCTCTCTCAAGCGCTTCATGAGCACAGATGTCCTGCGATCAACAAAGCGTTTCGTCAACCTATCATGTAGCGCATCGGACAATCGGTCTTCGATTTCCCGCGTCTTTTCTTGCCAGTGTGTCGGATCGGCAAGCCAACCTGGCCGGTTCGATACATAAGTCCATGTGCGGATTTGGGCAATCCGTGCCGACAAGGTATCGATTTCGCCGTCGGTCCGGTCGGCACGGCGAACCTGCTCGGCCATGAAGTCTTCGTTGACCGCACCATGGCGGACGAGGTCGAAGAACAGGCTCTGGATCAGGTCCGCATGCTGGGCCGGCGTGATGCGCCGATAGTCGGGAAGCGCACAGGCTTCCCACAGCTTCTCGACTCTTTCCGGTGTATTCGCCAGATCGGTCACTTCGGGATAGCGCGCCAGGAAATCGAGCGCCTGCTGGTCGATGGCCGGCAAGGCGCGGGTCAGCCCCTCGACGCGCGGCGCGGCCTCGAGACTGCGCTGCAGCGCGCCGATCGACGAGAAATCGAATTTCGCCGTTCGCCATTGCAGAACTTTGACGGTATCGAACTGATGGCTTTCCAGCCGCTCGACCAGCTCGTTGTCGAAAGGATCGACCCGGCCGGTGACGCCGAAGGTTCCGTCCTTCAGGTGACGCCCGGCACGGCCGGCGACCTGTCCGAGCTCCCCGGGGTTGAGGTTGCGGAACTGATAGCCGTCGAACTTGCGGTCCTGGGCGAAGGCCACGTGATCGACATCGAGGTTGAGGCCCATGCCGATCGCATCGGTCGCCACCAGATACTCGACATCGCCCGCCTGATAGAGGCCGACCTGCGCGTTGCGGGTCCGCGGGCTGAGCGCGCCCAGAACCACGGCAGCACCACCCCGCTGGCGACGGATCAGTTCGGCAATCGCATAGACCTCGTCCGCGGAAAAGGCGACGATCGCCGTTCTCTGGGGCAACCGGGTAATCTTCTTCTGGCCCGCGTAGAACAGCTGCGACAGCCGTGGACGCTCCACGATCGTGATTCCGGGAAGAACCTGTTGCAGGATCGGCTTCATGGTTGCCGAGCCGAGCAGCAACGTCTCATCGCGGCCACGCAGGTGAAGCAGGCGATCCGTGAAGATATGGCCCCGCTCGAGGTCTCCGGCAAGCTGGATCTCGTCGATCGCCACGAAGGCCGCCTTCGTCTCTCGCGGCATGGCCTCCACCGTGCAGACGGAAAAGCGCGCGCCGGCAGGAGCGATCTTCTCCTCGCCGGTAACGAGCGCCACCTGTGACGCCCCCACCCGTTCCACGACCCGCTGATAGACCTCGCGTGCAAGCAGGCGAAGCGGCAGGCCAATGATCCCGGAGCCATGCGCGACCATGCGCTCGATGGCGAAATGGGTCTTACCCGTATTGGTCGGCCCCAGCACAGCAGTGACACCGCGGCCGCTCAGGATCATGGGTTGCGAATTCAATTACCGCTCCGCGCTGCAACGGACCGTCGATCAAGAAGGGCGACCGGCGATCTCGCCCCACACATGGCGACGATTGCCGCCAAAGGCAAGCCACTCGGGCATTACGGAGCGTATTCGACGGCTACAGACCCCAGGTTTCAGCGGAAAAGATGCCGGAATACTGGTCCCGTCGGACCGTGGAACAGTTTGCGAACGAATCGGCGACGAATCGCTGACTCCTCGTGATTCAGGATTTGTTCACGGCTACATGTCGACGCGAAACACGGAGTCGGCCACAAAATGCTGAATCGGATCAACGGCTTGTCGAGATGATTCCGAGATGTGGCAAAAACGGTTCGGACAAGGGGAACAGAAAGCCTTCACGGCGCGTTGTCCGGGCCGAGGTTGACCAAGATGACACTCCCGCCGCCACCTGCAGAATGGATCAGCAACAAGCCTGGACGGAACTTCGTTCTGATCCACGGCATGGTCATGGCACCCGCGTTCTGGAAGGTCTTTGCCCCGGAAATCACCCGCGAGGGCAGAGCCGTAGCCTATCCCCTTCCCGGGCATCATCCGTGGAACCTGCCGGTTCCAGGAGCGGTCATCTCGCCGGAAGCGGTCGTGGATGCGATGGCAGACGCAATTGGCCGAGATTTTGGCGGCGAGCAAGTCGACCTGATCGGTCATTCGACCGGCGGATTTCTCTCCCTCCTTCTTGCCGTCCGCCGCCCGGATCTCGTGCGCTCGGTCGTCCTCCTCGGTGGCTTCGCCTGCGGCCGCTTCGAGGGGAAGGAGCGATTTGCGGCCCGTTTACTCCGGATCCCGCGGGTTGGCCCTTATGTGTTCCGCCATTTCTTCAAGCGTTGGATCTCGACGAGCGAACAGTTTCGCTGGGGCTCGATAGAATGCGTCTACGACAAGTCCTGCCCCTGGGAGGATGATCGCGCCGCCGCCGCGATGGAAATGGTCCGCGGTCACCTCCTGCAGACACGGCCGGAGGACGTTGCGGCCTGCGTGCAATTCATGTCGGGCACCTCGATCCTCGCCGACCTGCCGAAGATCTCGATCCCGGTCCTTAACCTGATCGGCGTTCATGACGCGATCGTGCCTCCCTCCCACCAGTTGCGCCTGTCGAAGTTGCTGCCCAGGGCACAGACCGTGCTGTTCGGAGATTGCGGTCATCTTGTCATGGTCGAACAGAGGCACCGAATGAACAAGATCATCGGCAGCTTCATCGACCCGTCTGCGACATCGGCCGCAGCCCTGATTGACCGCTGGTCTCGTTACTTCGAGCCTCTTCTCTCAGGAGAAGACATCGACCTCGGAACAATGAGCCTGGCATCGATGGAACAAACCTCGGCGCCCGACGTTGAGGCATCACGCAAACCGGAATTCGAATTTACCAATCGAGAGGGCCACCATGTTGAGTACAATTCTCATCGTCATCGTCATCCTGTTGCTGATCGGCGCCCTGCCCAATTGGGGCTATAGCCGAAACTGGGGCTATGGACCGTCCGGCGGCCTCGGGCTTGTCGTGCTTATTCTTGTCATCCTGCTGCTCATGGGCCGGATCTGAGCGTAGTCGAAACCGAAGAGGAAAAACGACGATGAAAAAGACACTTCTTGCACTTGCCCTCATCGCTCCGCTGGCATCGTGCACGGCGACCGAACGAGGTGCCTCCATCGGTGCCGCCTCCGGCGCCGTGATCGGTGGTGTGGCCACCAATTCGGTCGGCGGCGCTGCCGTCGGGGCCGTTGTCGGCGGAGCCGCAGGCGCCCTGATTGGCCAGTCACAGGAACGGTCCGGCTACTGCGTCTATCGCGACCGCTACGGACGCACCTATGAGGCACGCTGCCGCTGAACACGCCGCAGCGATGCTCCCAGAAGGCCGCCGGATGCCCCCACCGGCGGCCTTTTGACGTTCGGCAAAGTGCCTTGCCGTTAACCCCTCGATCAAAGCCGGAACGAATCGGCGACGAATCGGTTACGGCCAATGTTTCCCGTTTTGTTCATCACCATATATTGTGGAATAACAATCTGTTAACCATAGGAAACCGTGGATATTAGGATTTCGGGCACTCAAGGCCCGCACGAATGTTAACCTTCGCCATGGCGGCATGAAAAAAGGCCGGCCCCGAAGGACCGGCCTTTGATGACCTCGCGTCCGCCTGCGAAAGTCACACGAAGAACTGGCCACCATTCGCAGAGATCGTCGAACCGGTGATGAAGCCGGCATCGTCCGAGGCGAGGAAAACCACGATGCGAGCGATCTCTTCCGGTTCGCCGAGACGCCCTACTGGGATCTGGGGAATGATCCGCTCGTTCAACACCTTTTCGGGGATCGCCCGCACCATCTCGGTACCGATATAGCCCGGGCAGACGGCATTGACCGTGATGCCCTTGGCCGCACCTTCCTGGGCAAGCGCCTTGGTGATGCCGAGATCGCCGGCCTTGGCTGCAGAATAGTTCGCCTGACCCATCTGGCCTTTCTGGCCGTTGATCGACGATATGGTGATCACGCGACCGAAGTTGCGGTCGCGCATCCCGGACCATACCGGATGGGTCATGTTGAACACCCCGGTAAGATTGGTGTTGATGACCTCGTTCCATTGTTCGGGCGTCATCTTGTGGAACATCGCATCCCGGGTAATGCCCGCATTGTTGACCAGCACCTCGACCGGGCCGATCTCCGCCTCCACCTTGGCAATGCCGCTTGCGCAGGCCTGGTAGTCGGACACATCCCACTTGAAGACGGGAATGCCCGTCTCGGCCTCGAAGGCCTTCGCCTTTTCGTCATTGCCGGCGTAGTTCGCCGCGACCCGATAGCCCGCGGCTTTCAACGCGGTCGAGATCGCCGCTCCGATGCCCCGGGTTCCTCCCGTTACCAATGCCACTCTGCTCATGTCCTGATCTCCCCTCAGTGTAAACTTTCTCCGCCCACCGGCTCTTCTGACGGAGCCGTTGGTAGTGCAGTTTTATGACATGCAGTTCAGCCTCGGACGCGGTGGCACTGCCACCGCCCTCCTCCGGACCGTCTTTTCCCGTTCAGAGCGCCTCGAGGCACATGGCAATGCCCATGCCGCCGCCGATGCAGAGGGTCGCAAGACCCTTCTTTGCGCCGCGGCGCTTCATTTCGAACACCAGCGTGTTGAGGATGCGGGCGCCGGAGGCGCCGATCGGGTGACCGATGGCGATCGCACCGCCATTGACGTTGACGATCGACGTGTCCCAGCCGAGATCCTTGTTGACCGCGCAGGCCTGGGCCGCGAAGGCTTCGTTGGCCTCGACCAGGTCGAGATCGGAAATCTTCCAGCCGGCCTTTTCCAGGGCCTTGCGAGAGGCCGGGATCGGCCCGGTACCCATGATCTGCGGATCGACGCCGGCCGTGGCCCAGGAGGCAATGCGAACGAGCGGAGTGATACCGCGGCGCGACGCCTCGGCCTCGCTCATCAACAGCGCTGCGGCCGCACCGTCGTTGATGCCCGACGCGTTACCGGCAGTGACCGTGCCTTCCTTGTCGAAGGCCGCACGAAGCTTGGTCATGCTGTCGAGCGTTGCGCCGATGCGGATGTATTCGTCGGCGTCGATCGTGACATCGCCCTTTCGACCCGGCACGACGACCGGAACGATCTCGTCCTTGAACCGGCCAGCAACCTGTGCCGCCTCCGCCTTGTTCTGCGACGCCAGCGCGAACGCATCCTGTTCGTCGCGGGTGAGCTGGAACTGACGCGCAACGTTCTCGGCGGTGACGCCCATGTGATAACCGTAGAAGGCGTCGGTCAGGCCGTCCTTGATCATCGTGTCGACCATCTTCAGGTCGCCCATCTTCGTACCCGCCCGCAAGTGCGCACAATGCGGGGCCATCGACATCGACTCCTGGCCGCCCGAGACGATGATCTTTGCATCGCCGGTGGCGATCTGCTGCATGCCGAGCGCGACCGCGCGCAGCCCCGAGCCGCAAAGCTGGTTCATGCCCCAGGCGGTTGCTTCCTGCGGAATGCCGGCCTTCATCGCGGCCTGGCGCGCCGGATTCTGTCCGGCGCCGGCGGAAAGCACCTGGCCGAGGATGACTTCATCCACTTCCTTGGCGTCGACGCCGGCCCGCGACAGCACGCCCTTGATGGCCGTTGCCCCGAGATCATGAGCCGGCACATTGGCGAAGGCACCGTTGAAGGACCCCACCGCAGTACGGGCCGCGCTGGCGATGACGATGGATGAACTGCTCATGGAGGTCTCCTCGGATATTTTTCGCTTTGGTGATGAAACTGGCAAAGCTTTCCCTCCGAGTCAAACACGAAGAGCGACTGATGTTTCGTTCCTTAGTTGCATCTTCTTGAGTTTCGTCAAATGCGGGTACCGCATTGCACAAAGAGATTGTCACCAGCCTTCTTTTGCGTTTACACTCACTGCGGGAAGAGCAAAAATCCACAAAAACAACGGGGTTAGGAGACAAAAATGGCCAAAGCCGATGGCGAGATCGTCATAAAGAAATATGCCAATCGACGCCTCTACAATACGGGCACCAGCACCTACGTAACGCTGGAAGACCTGGCCAAGATGGTCAAGAAGGGTGAGGAGTTCACGGTCCAGGACGCGAAGTCGGGAGAAGACATCACCCATTCCGTATTGACCCAGATTATTTTCGAGCAGGAGTCGAAGACCGGCAACACGCTGCTGCCGATTTCCTTCCTCCGCCAGCTGATCAGTTATTATGGCGACCAGATGCAGATGGTCGTGCCGAGCTTCCTCGAACATTCGATGAAGGCCTTCACCGAACAGCAGGTCCAGATGCGCGAGCAGATGACCAAGGCCTTCGGGGACACGCCACTGAGCAAGAACCTGCAGATGCCGATCCAGCTGATGGAGGAACAGGTCAAGCGCAACACCGATATGTTCCACCAGGCCATGCAGATGTTCTCGCCCTTCCTCGGCGCCCAGCCGGCCAAGGAAAGCAAGAAGGCCGAAGCCAAGGACATCGACGAGCTGAAGGAGCAGCTGCGCACGCTGCAGAGCAAGCTCGACAATCTTTGAGATCGCCGTCAACGCATCCCGTCGCACGACCATGACAGGCAGGGGAAACCCTGCCTTTTTTTCACATCTGCAGATCAGAGCCCGACTAGGCTCAGAGACCGATCGAAACGTCGCGCCCGGCCGATCGTATCGAGACAGCAAAACCACCGATCACATCGATCAACGCGATCGTCATCAGGATGAAGAAGGTCTGCGTGGCAGCCCCCTTGACCAGCAGGAACTCGACAAGGAAGGCGATGAACACCAGCATCGACAGCATGTGGTTCAGCAAGGAACCGGAGCTGTTGCGGGTCGCCTTGAGGATTTCGACGAACAGAACCGCCAGCGCGGCAAGAATGAGCGCATCGCCGACCGACAGCGTCCAGACGGCACCGGACAACATCGACTGCGCCATGAGCTGGTCGGAAAGGACTGCGACGCCCCCGCCGCCGAAGGCACCGATCATGGCGAGGTTGTAGAGAACCAGTGGCACGATCATCAACGGAATGGCAGCAAGCATGGACATGTCCTCGATCGACGGAGCGTGGGGGGACGCCTACCGTTGGGCAAGCGGTCGAGGTCGCGATTTAATTCAAATACCTTGAAAAAATAAAGGCCGGCAAAATGCCGGCCTTAAAAAAGTCATCCGAAAATTCGGATGTTATGCGTTTTCCTTGACGGTCAGAACCTGACGGCCGCGGTACATACCGGTCTTGAGGTCGATATGGTGCGGACGGCGCAGTTCGCCGGAATTCTTGTCTTCGACGTAGGTCGGAGCCTTCAGCGCGTCAGCAGAACGGCGCATACCGCGCTTGGACGGGCTTGTTTTTCTTTTCGGTACAGCCATTTAACTTACTCCACATGACGGGCAAAACAGGTTTCCGCGGCCGGATGAGGCCGAACAGTACCTGTCTCGATCTCGGAATTTGGCGCGCTTATACATGCCCTGCAGGGCTTTGACCAGTCCCTGAGTCATTTTTTTCCGACCCGGCCGGGCGCATCGCCGCTCAGGCCTCATCCTCCGGCACGATCCAGGTTTCGGCGAGTGCGGCTTCGCGCCAGGCGATCCATGCAGGATGGGCCTCGATCGCCGCCATGTAATCGAGCGTATCATTGGACTTCGCCAGATCATAGACCCTGAAACGGTTGACCACCGGCGCGAACATCGCGTCTGCCGCGGAGAAGGCGCCGAACAGGAACGGCCCTCCCGAACGCTTGCGCATGTCGCGCCAGATGGTTTCGATGCGGGCGACGTCGTCCGTCACCCCGTCGGGCAACTCGATCGAGCGGACCTCCCGCCGGATGTTCATCGGGCAGGCGCCGCGCAGAGCGCGGAAACCCGAGAGCATTTCCATCGAGATCGACCGCGCCATGGCCCGGTCGCCGATGTCTTCCGGCCACAGGCCGGCCTCCGGAAACAACTCCGCCGCGTATTCGATGATCGCCAGCGATTCCCAGACCCTCAAGCCGCCGTGATGAAGCACCGGCACGCGGCCAGTCGGCGAAATCTCCCGGAATTTTGGATTGCCCGCATCGAAATCGAAGGGAATGAGCCTTTCCTCGAAGGGGATGTTGCAGCCGGTCAGCGCCACCCAAGGGCGGAATGACCACGAGGAGTAATTCTTGTTGCCGATATAGAGAATGAAAGGTTCCACCGTCGCGCTCCCGATTGGCTCGTCTTGCTCGAGGATAGGGGGCGATCGGCCTTCGCACCAACCAAACTTTCAAACGTCATTCATAAAGGCATTTGATGTATGCGCCCGAACGCTTGGCGCGTCGGTCGACGACGTTGGCAAGACGTTTCATGCCCTTGCCGGGCTTCCCCGCCACACGCTCGATCGGATTGGGAAGAGAAACGGCAAGGAGCGCCGCCTGGGCAGAGGTCAGCTTGGCCGCGGAGGTCTTGAAATGATGTCGCGCAGCGGCCTCGATCCCGTAGATTCCCGGCCCCCATTCGGCGATGTTGAGATAGATCTCCATCATCCGTTCCTTTGGCCAGATCGCATCGGCGACCATGGCGAGCGGGAGCTCCAACCCCTTCCGAACCATCGACCGGCTATTCCAGAGATAGAGGTTCTTGACCGCCTGCATGGGAATGGTGCTCGCACCGCGGGTCGTCTGGCCGGAAAGCGCGTCATCGACCACGCCCTTCATCTGTTCCCAGTCGACCCCGCTATGGAAACAGAACTGGCCGTCTTCCGACATCATGACGGCACGCACGACATTGGGCGAGATATCTTCGAAATCGACCCATCGCCTGTCGTAACCCTGAAAGGTGACGAGATCGGCGAGCATCAGCGTCGAGACCGGATGAATGAAGTCGATCCGATAGACGACGATCAGGGCATAGGGCAGAACGAGCAGCACGAGCGCTGTGCGCAGCAGCTTGCGCAACAGGTCGACCGGCCGCCGCCTTGCGGACCCGTCGTCCTCGATTTCGTTCCCGATATCGCTGTCTTCCGCCAAGGAGGGTCTGTCCGGTCTCTTCGAGTGCTTGTCTCTCTTAGCGGCCTTGATGAATGATAGCCAGACCGCACGGATCGGGACAGCCGCTTTTCCAGCCAGTTTACCGTTGCCAGCCTGTCGGACGCATGCCAAGAAAGCGGCCATGAACGCGCAAGTCACTCCCTTCGAAACGAAACTCCTGGCATCGGCCCGACAGACCGGAACGCTGTTGATGGAGCTCCTCTCCGCCGAACCACGCCCGCAGGAAATCACAAGGCCCGCACGCCTCTTGGACGCCATGCGCCACGGAGCATTGAACGGCGGAAAACGCCTGCGTCCCTTTCTCGTCGTCGAAAGCGCGGCACTCTTCGGCGGTGACAGCGCGGCTGCACTGCGCGTCGGCTGCGCGCTCGAATGCCTGCACAGCTATTCGCTCGTTCACGACGACCTGCCGGCCATGGACGACGACGACCTCAGGCGCGGCCAGCCGACGGTCCACATCGCCTATGACGAGGCGACCGCGATCCTCGCCGGCGACAGCTTGCTAACCTATGCCTTCGACATCATCGCCGACCCGGAAACCGACCTGACGGACCGGGCCAAGACCGAGCTCGTGCTCGCCCTTTCGCGCGCCGCTGGCATCGGAGGAATGGCCGGCGGCCAGGCTTTCGATCTCGCGGCCGAAAAGCAGGCTCCAGATGAAGCCGGCATCATCACACTGCAGGCGATGAAGACCGGTGCCCTGATCCGGTTCGCCTGCGAGGCCGGCACCATCATCGCCGGTGCACCGGCTGCCGATCGCGACCGCATGCGCCGCTTCGGGGAGATTGTCGGCCGCGCATTCCAGCTTGCCGACGACCTGCTCGACCTCACCTCCGATGCGGCAACCCTCGGCAAGGCGGCCGGCAAGGATGCAGCCCGCGGGAAAGGCACGCTCGTCGCGCTGAAAGGGCAAGCCTGGGCAGAAGAAGAACTCGACAGACTGGTTGGCGAGGCGACGGCTCTGATCGCCGTCTATGGCGACAAGGCACAGACACTGACCGAAGCCGCCCGCTTCGTCGCCAATCGCAAAAGCTGAACGGCCGAACGCGTCGGGGGACAAACCCATCAATCGCCGATAGGTCGCAATCAAAACTACTGACGTGTTTGGAGAGCCTGGTCGAGCTAGTCTTGCTCCTCGTCGACCGAACGAGGAGGGGCGCCGACCATGAATGACATCACCCAACATCTGCCGCAGATCGTTGCGGCCTATCTCGTCTACCTGGTCGCCGTCATCAGCCCCGGCCCGGCGATCATGGCAATCGTGTCGACCTCGATCTGCGACGGACGGCGCGCAGGGCTTGCCATGGCGGCCGGCGTCTTTGCGGGATCCTTCACCTGGGCCATGGCAGCCTCGATCGGCCTTGCCGCCCTTCTCACACAATATGCCGGCTTCCTGCAAATGGTGAAGATCGCCGGGGGCCTCTACCTGCTCTATCTCGCCGCAAAGGCCCTTCGTTCGGCATCACGCAAGGACGACCACATCCTGCCGGCAACCGGCAATCCGGAGAAACGCAGTCTGAGGCGCATCTTCCTGCTCGGCTATGCCATTCATCTCACCAATCCCAAGGCGATCTTCGCCTGGGTCGCCATCATCTCGCTCGGGCTTCCCGCCAATGCCTCGGCCCAGGCCGTCGCCTTCATCGTCGGCGGCTGCCTGCTCACCGGCATGACGGTCTTTACCGGCTACGCCATCCTGTTCTCGACGGCACGCGCCTTCCGCGTCTATCGCGCCGCCCGCCGGGGCATCGACGCGACCTTGGGCGTGCTGTTCGCGGCGGCCGGGATAAAGCTGCTCGCCACCCGGATATGAAAAAGCGCCACCCAAGGGGCAGCGCTTTCGCAAATTGTCCGGTCTTTGGTCCGATCAGGCCTTGATCGGCGCGATCTGGATCTCGACGCGGCGGTTCTGCGCACGGCCTTCGGGAGTGGCGTTCGACGCGACCGGCTCGTTCGGTCCGAAGCCCATGGCCGAGACACGGCGCCCGTCCAGCCCCTGGCTGAACAGATAGTTCGCCACCGACTGCGCGCGGTTTTGCGAAAGTTCCTGGTTGTGCGCCAGACTGCCGGTCGAATCCGTGTGACCGTTAATATCGATCAGGGTCTGGTTGAATTTGTTCAGCACGACAGCAACCGAATTCAGCGTCGGATAGAACTGCGGCATAACCGCATACTGGTCCGTCGCAAAGGTGATGTTGGACGGCATGTTGAGGATGATGCGGTCGCCCATGCGGGTAACCGAGATGCCGGTGCCCTGCAACTGCGCGCGCAGCTCGGACTCCTGGCGATCCATGTAGTTGCCGATCGCGCCGCCGGCCAGTGCGCCGATGCCGGCGCCGATCAGCGCCGCATTGCGACCCTCGCGGCCGCCACCGCCGACGGCAAGACCACCAAGCGCGCCCGCAGCCGCGCCTAGCATGGCGCCGCCGGCCGTGTTCGACACCTTCTGCTCGCCGGTATAGGGATCGGTCGTCGTGCAGGCGGTGAGATAGATCGCGGCAAGCGCGAGAATCGAGAGCTTCTTGATCATTGTCGGACAAACTCCAGGAAAGGTCTGATTTCCGTCAACAGCCGAATTGCGGCATTATGAAGTTGCATGCCCCCGATCTTACTCGGCGGCACTCTTTCGACCATAGCGCTTTTCGATGTAATCGATGACGAGTGCCTCGAAATCCGATGCGATGTTCGGACCGCGCAGCGTCATCGCCTTCTGGCCGTCGATGAACACCGGAGCCGCCGGGCTTTCGCCGGTACCCGGCAGCGAGATGCCGATGTCGGCATGCTTGCTCTCGCCCGGTCCGTTGACGATGCAGCCCATCACCGCGACGTTGAGCCCTTCGACACCCGGATATTTCTCGCGCCAGACCGGCATGTTCTTGCGGATGTCGTCCTGGATGCGCTGGGCAAGCTCCTGGAATATGGTCGAGGTGGTGCGCCCGCAACCGGGACAGGCGGCAACGACCGGAACGAACTGGCGGAAGCCCATGACCTGCAGCAGTTCCTGCGCCACCTGCACCTCGCGGGTGCGGTCGCCGTTCGGTTCAGGGGTCAGCGAAACGCGGATGGTGTCGCCGATGCCCTGCTGCAGGACAAAGCCCATGGCCGCCGAGGAGGCGACGATGCCCTTCGACCCCATGCCGGCCTCGGTAAGGCCGAGATGCAGCGCATGATCGGAGCGGCGGGCCATCATCGAATAGACCGCAATCAGGTCCTGGACCTGCGAAACCTTCGCCGAGAGGATGATCTTCGAACGCGGCAGGCCGATTTCCTCGGCCAGTTCCGCCGACAGCAGTGCGGACTGCACAATCGCCTCGCGCGTCACCTGGCGCGCCGACAGCGGAAAACCCTCCGCCTGGTTCTTGTCCATCAGCCGGGTCAGCAGTTCCTGGTCGAGCGACCCCCAGTTGACGCCGATGCGCACTGGCTTGTCGTAGCGGATCGCCATCTCGACGATGTCGGCGAACTGCTTGTCCTTCTTGTCCTTGAAGCCGACATTGCCAGGATTGATGCGGTACTTGGCGAGCGCTTCTGCGCAGGCAGGATGGTCGGCGAGAAGCTTGTGGCCGATATAGTGGAAATCGCCGACCAGCGGCACGTCGATGCCGAGCCTGAGCAAACGCTCGCGGATTTTTGGAACTGCGGCGGCACTCTCGTCGCGATCCACCGTGATGCGCACGATCTCGGAGCCCGCCTTGTGAAGCTCGGCCACCTGTCTGACGGTCGCATCGACATCGGCCGTATCGGTGTTGGTCATCGATTGCACGACGACGGGCGCGCCGCCGCCGACGATCACGCCGCCGACATCAACGGCAACGGTCTGGTGGCGCGGCTTGGGATCGAATTCGTCTGCTGAAGTCATGGAATGCCCTTGAACGGCAGGAAAATGTCAGAAATCAGGTGGATCAAACCCGTCCCCTTGTCAACTGCATGCTAAAGCACGGTCAACGTGCATAGGGCCCGATCAACAGGCGGACTAGATCGGCGAGCTTGGCCGAGACGACATCCATGTCCGGCATACGCATTTTCATGCCCTCCGTCGCATCAAGAAGCAGTGAAGCCAAGAGCCGGGGAGCAACCCCGGCGCCGGCGAGATCGATCCGGCCGGCGGCCTCCTCGATTTCCAGACCGGCCGAGATCTCGTCCTCCACGGCATTGATCCATTCGAGGAAAAGGTCGCTGGCGAATTCGTCCTTGGCGTCGAAGATCTCCGCCCCATGGGGCGTGTCGGCGATCTGGCGGTACGGACGCACGATCGCTTCGTTGAGCGCTTCGTTGACTTTTCCGAGGGCGCCGCCCTCCCCTTCGAAACAGCGGGCGACGTTTCCCCGCATCTCTGCCATCATGACACTCATGCTGGCACGGAAAATGTCGCCCTTGTTGCGATAGAAGAGATAGAGCGCAGGGCGCGACAGGCCGGCAGCGCGGGCGATGTCGTCCATCGTCGTGCGCTTGTAGCCATAGGTCGTAAAGGCGGCAAAGGCCTGCTCCAGAATGGCCGCGCGCTTGGAGTCGGTCTTCAGATCGTCCATGTTTGACATTCTGACATATTTTGTTATTTTGTCACGATGCATTGATTACAAGATGTGACCCTAGTGCAGCGGGAGGACGAAGTGAACCTGATCGTCAATGGAAAAGCATTGAGCCTCGAGGTCGAACCGGACATGCCCCTCCTCTGGGCGCTGCGCGACATCCTCGACATCAAGGGACCCAAATTCGGCTGCGGAGCAGGGCTCTGCGGAGCCTGCACGGTCATCATCGGCGGCGAGGCCGTCCGCTCCTGCCAGGTGGCGGCAGCCGACGTGACATCTGAAGTGCGAACGATCGACGGGCTGGCAAACGGCGACGTCCTCCATCCCGTGCAACAGGCCTGGATCGACGAGCAGGTCGCACAGTGCGGCTATTGTCAGGCCGGCCAGATCATGAATGCGGTCGCCCTTCTGGAAGCCAACCCCTCGCCCAGTGACGCCGACATTGATGAAGCCATGGCCGGCAATCTCTGTCGCTGCGGCACCTATCCGCGCATCCGGGCCGCGATCCACCGCGCCGCAACCCAAGTCACGGGAGCCTGATGATGTCCCGGATTGGAAAGATTGCCCGCCGCACCTTCCTGTTCGGCGCCGCCGCCGTCGCCGGCGGGGTCGCCTTCGGCTACTACAGCTACCGGAAACCCTTCGCCAATCCCCTTTCCGAGGAGCTGGCATCCGGGGAGGCCACCTTCAATCCTTATGTGAAGATCGGCAGCGACGGCCGGATCACTGTCATCGCTCCGCGCGCCGAGATGGGTCAGGGCAGCTACACGACCCTTGCCGCGCTCGTCTGCGAGGAGCTCGACCTTCGCCTCGACCAGGTTTCGATCGAGCACGGCCCCTCCTCGCCTGCCTACTACAATGCCGCTGCATTGAGCGAAGGCGCACCTCTCCCGCAATTCGACGAGGGCATGGTCGCCGAAAGCCTGCGCGCCGCGATGAAGGTCGTCGCAAAGTTCGTGGCCCTGCAGTTCACCGGCGGCTCGACCTCGATGGCAGATGGCTTCGAGAAGATGCGCTATGCCGGCGCGGCGGCGCGCGAATCACTGAAGGAAGCGGCAGCCCGCAAGCTCGGGGTCGCGTCCTCGACCCTGAAGACCTTCGAAGGCGTCGTCAGCGACCCGGCTTCCGGCCGCAGCCTTACTTACGCAGAACTAGCGCTCGACGCGGCGGCAATCGAACCGCCCTCCGGCATTGCGCTGCGCGATCGCAAGGAGTGGAAGATCCTCGGCAAACCGCAGCCGCGCAAGGACATGCGGGCCAAGGTGACGGGCGCGCCGATCTTCGGCGTCGATGTCACGCTCCCCGACATGCTCTACGGAACCGTGCGGATAAACCCGAGCCCGGGCGGACGGATGAAATCCTTCGACGCTGCCGCCGCCCTCGCCATGCCCGGGGTGCGGAAGGTGATCGCGATCGACAGCCCCTATGGCCAGGGTATCGGCGTGATCGCCGACAACACCTGGCGCGCTTTCCGGGCAGCCGAAACGGTGACCGTGGAATGGGAAGCCGGCCCCAACCCGAAGAGCTCGGCGGACATCGACGCGATCCTTGCCAGGACACTGGAGGGTCCCGACTTCTTCACGCTTCGAACCCTCGGAGACCCGGACCTCGTTTTCGCCGACGCCGCGCGCGACAGGGTGGTCGAGGCGCAATATGATGCGCCTTTCCTCTCTCATGCGACGATGGAGCCGATGAATGCGACGGCGCGCCTGAAGGACGGCCTGCTCGAAGTCTGGGCGCCGAACCAGGGACCGACGTTGATCGAAGTGGTCGGCGCGCGCATCACCGGGCTGCCGGCCGAAAAGATCAAGGTCCACACCACCTTCCTCGGCGGCGGCTTCGGCCGGCGCATCGAGCCCGACTTCTCCGACTACGCGATCCGCCTTGCCAAGGAAGCCGAGGGACGCCCCGTCAAGGTGACCTGGACGCGTGAGGAAGACATGACCCACGGCCCCTATCGACCCGTGGCTAAGGGGCGATACAAGGCAGTGCTCGACGACGCCGGCCTTCCGAAGGCGCTCACCGGCTCTATCGCTGCGCCCTCGGTGGTCGCAAGCGCGGTCGGCCGCTATTATCCTGACGTGCCGATGGGCGGACCGGACAATTCCCTGATCGACGGCGCCTATAACCAGCCCTACGGCATCGAAAACTACCGGATCGATGGCCGCAAGGCGCCGGTCGGTGTACCCGTCGGCTTCTGGCGCTCGGTCGGGTACTCCTACAACTGCTTCATGCACGAGAGCTTCATCGACGAGATCGCGCGAGCCGGCAAAAAGGACCCGCTCGAACTCCGGCGCGCCCTGATGAAGGATTTCCCGGTCGCTCTTGCGGTCGTGGAGAAGGTGGCAGCAATGTCCGGCTGGTCAACGCCCCCGGCCGCCGGCCGCGCCCGAGGGCTGGCCTTTGGTCTTTCCTTCGGAACCTGGGTGGCGCAGGTCGTGGAAATCTCTGAGACCGATGGCGCGATTCGTATCGAGAAAGTCTGGTGCGCGGCCGACCCCGGCATCGTCCTCGACCCGCAGAATTTCAAGGCGCAGATGATGTCCGGCATCGTGTTCGGCCTCTCCGCCGCGATCGGCCAGCAAATCACCTTTGCCGAGGGCGTGGTCGAGCAGAACAATTTCCATGCCTATGATGCACTGCGCATCAACCAGTGCCCGGTGATCGAGGTCGAGCTTCTCGAGAATGCCCACCGCATGGGCGGCGCCGGCGAGCCCGGAACGCCGCCGTCGATGCCGGCGCTCGGCAATGCGATCTTCGCCCTGACCGGCAAGCGGCTGCGGGCGCTACCCTTCTCGAAAGAGGTCGACTTCGCCTGATCGATCAGTGCGCCGCCTCGCCGACCCTGTCGGCGTGGCGGGCAAGTCCCGACATCGCGAGCACCACCAGATTGAGCAGTGACACGGCCGTATAGACGGTCGACAGCGACGTGTATTCCGCGATGAACCCGATCACCGACGGCGCAAACAGGATGCCCGAGTAACCGAGTGATGTGACGACCGACAGCCCGATCCCTGGCGCGAGGCCCGAGATGTTGCCGCCGGCGGAGAAGGCGATCGGCACCATGTTGGAAATGCCGATGCCGGCGATTCCGAAACCGATCAGCGCGATCGTCACGTTCGGCGCCTGGCCGGCAATCACCAGCCCCACGAAAGAAGCGACGGTGCACAGCCTGAGCGTCAGAACCGCACCCAGCCGGTCGCGCACGAGGTCGCCGGCAAAACGCATCACCGACATCGCAAGCGAGAAGGCGGCAAAGGCGAAACCTGAAAGCGCCGTCGAGGCAGACAATTCATTGCCAAGATAGAGCGCGCCCCAATCGAGGATTGCCCCCTCCGGGATCATCGAGAACAGTGCGATGATCCCGATCAGCCAGGGAAGCGGCGAAAGCGGCAGGCGGGTGCGCTCACGGCGCTCCGCCGGGTGCGGCCGGTCGGCAAGGATCATCGGGCGCGCGACAAGGAACAGGAGAACGCCGAGCCCCGCCACCAGAAGCGCATGCCCCATAGGTCCGACATGGGCGATCAGAAACCCGCCGGTGGCCGAGCCGACCAAACCGCCAAGGCTCCAGAAGGCATGGCACGACGACATGATCGAGCGCCGCATCGAGCGCTCCACTTCGACCGCATTGGCATTCATGGCAACATCCATGGCACCGCCGAGCCCGCCGAACAGGAAGATCGCCACGACCCCGGCCGGCACCGACGAGACAAGGGTGATGCCGATCACCGTGGGAATGAAGAGCAACGCGGCGGCCTGAACAACGACGCTCGAACCGAAGCGGGCGATCTGCATGCCGGCAACCGGCATCATCACCAGCGACCCGATGCCGAAGACGAACAGCATGACGCCGAGGTCCGCTTCACTGAGCGACAGGGCCTTGGCGAAGACCGGAATCTTCGGCGCCCACGCTCCCATCATCAGGCCGTTCACGAAGAAGAGAAGCGAAACCGCCGCCCGCGTCCTCGTGAAATAGCCGCCCTTCGACGCGGCGTTGGTGTCGTTGATCGTTTCAGCCATGATCCACTCCTCGATTGGGCGGCACTTTATTTAAATCGATTGAAACGACAACCGCGAAATCGCCATGCACGTCTCACATTTTGTTTCCCGGCGAAATGGCCGGCATGCACTGCCGCGAACCCTGAAATGATGCAATTGACAGCCCGAGAGGAAAAAGAAAGATGGCGCCGTTCCTTTCGCGGGCTGTCGATTGTTCCGGCAGAACCCGCGCTCCCCTCATTGTCTCCACAGGTGCATGCGTGAAAACCACTGTCGGCCTCGGCATCCTGCTGACTAGCCTGTCCTATTTCCTCTTCACGCTGCATGACGGGGTCATCAAGCTGCTGGTCGAGACGACGACCGTCTGGCAGATCCTTTTCTTCCGCAGTGTCACCATTCTCGCAGGCTGCCTCCTCTTCGGCGGCCCTTCGCTGGTTCGGGAAGCCGCGACGTCGCCGGTCGTCAAGCCGATGGTGATCCGCAGTTTCCTCCTGCTCGGGGCATGGCTCTCTTACTACAACGCCGCCCGCACCATGCAGCTCGCGGAGATCACCACGCTCTACTATGCGGCCCCCGTGGTCGCGACACTGCTTGCGGTACCGATCCTCAAGGAACGTGTGACCGCCCCGCGTTGGACCGCGGTCATCGTCGGCTTCGTCGGCGTTCTGGTCGCCACCAATCCGATCGGACTGCGGATCACCTTCCCCGTGTATCTCGCGCTGCAGGCCGCTTTTCTCTGGGCGTTCTCGACGGTCCTCTTGCGTCGGACCGCCATGGGCGCCCGCTCGCTGGTTCAGATGACGGTCACCAACAGCTTCTTCCTGATCCTGACCGGCACCATGGTCTTTCAGGTCTGGCACCAGCCCAGCCTTGCCGAACTGGGCCTGTCGCTGGCGACGGGCATCATCGGCGGCGTGGCCCAGCTCGCCTTTTTCGAAGGCATGCGCAAAGCACCGATATCCGTGCTCGCACCCTTCGAATACACCTCTCTCGTCTGGGCTTTCGTGCTGGGCTATGCCATCTGGGGTGACGTTCCCGCAGCGAACGTCTTCCTCGGTGCGGCCCTGATCTGCAGCGCCGGCCTGATCATCATCTTCAGTGAACGCCTGGTGGCGCGCCGGCAGGCGACCTGAAGCACCGCCCGACGACTTTTCTCATGGTCCTTTCAGCCTGAACGGCGCCGCCGATCCGGAAAATAGCGCTTGCTATGACGGCAACCAACGTATATACGAATATATGTAGATATATATGTTTGGAGGTTTCCCATGTCCCTCGACCGTGCAGTGCTGGCCTTTGCCGGCGTAATGGTTCTCCTGTCCGTCCTGCTGACGGTCTATGTGAGCCCGCTTTTCATCTGGTTCACCGTGTTCATCGGCGCCAACATGTTGCAGTCCGCCTTCACCGGCTTCTGCCCCGCGGCGATGATCTTCAAGAAACTCGGCTTTCGTCCCGGCACCGCATTCTGAGCGGCCAGAACCGAAGGAAATACCCATGAACGCCTTGACGCTTGCGCGTTTCGCCGCCCTCGCCCTCTGCTTCGGCGCCACCGGCTCCCTTGCAGCCGAAACCATCCGCCTGGACAAGGTGAAGGTGCTCGAATGGAAGGCAGTCTATGGCCGCGTGGAGGCGCGTGACAGCGTCGCCGCCCGCGCGCGCATCGGGGGCACCGTCGTCGACCTCAAGGTCACCGAGGGCGACAACGTCAAGGCTGGCGACGTCATCGCGAGCGTCAAGGACGACAAGATCGACTTCCAGATCGCCGCAATCGAGGCCCAGTTGCTCGGGCTGCGGGCATCGCTCGACAATGCCCAGTCGGAACTGTCGCGCGGCGAGGAACTGATCAAGCGCGGCGTCACCACCGCCCAGCGTCTCGACGCCCTGCGGACCCAGGTCGACGTCGTCCGCAACCAGATCGCCGCCGCCGAGGCCCAGCGCTCCGTCGTCGTCGAGCAGGGCAAGGAAGGCGCCGTTCTCGCCCCGGCCGACGGCAAGGTCCTGACTGTTCCGGTCACCAGGGACGCCGTGATCATGGCCGGTGAACCGGTTGCGACGATCGGTGGTGGAGGCTTCTTCCTGCGGCTCGCGATCCCTGAGCGGCATTCCGATCTGCTCCGCCAGGACGCCACCATCGAGATCGACAGCGGCAACGGCCACGAGAGCAAGGGCCGCCTCGCCAAGATCTATCCGGAAATCGACAATGGCCGCGTGATCGCCGATGTCGAGGTCGAAAACCTGCCCGCCTCCTTCGTCAACAAGCGCCTTCTGGTCCGCGTACCGGTGGGCGAGCGGGACGCGCTTTTGCTGCCGGTTGCTGCGCTGACGAGCCGTTTCGGCGTCGATTATGTGACAGTCAAGTCGGGCGACGCCACGGTCGAGCGCGCGGTCGTCACCGCGAAGCCGATCCTGCGCGACGGTAAGGAAATGACGGAAATCCTGACCGGCCTGTCTGCCGGCGACGAGGTAGTACTGCCATGAAGGTTCCCAGTCTCGGCATTGCGGGAAGCCTGACCAAGGGCTTCATCACCTCACCGCTCACGCCTCTATTCCTGCTCGCCGCCTTTGCGCTCGGCCTTGTCGCCCTGATGACGCTGCCGCGTGAGGAAGAGCCGCAGATCTCGGTGCCGATGGTCGACATCATCGTGCGCGCCGACGGCCTGAAGGCCGAAGACGCGGTCAAGCTCGTCACCGAACCGCTCGAGACCATCATCAAGGGCATCAACGACGTCGAACACGTCTACTCGCAGACCTCCGATGACCAGGTCATGGTGACGGCCCGCTTCGTCGTCGGTACATCGGGCGATTCCGCGGTCCTGCGCGTCCATGACAAGATCCGCGCCAACATGGCCTCGATCCCGGTCGGCATTCCCGAGCCGCTCGTCGTCGGCCGCACCATCGACGACGTGGCGATCGTATCGCTGACGCTGACCCCTTCCGCCGACAAGGGCGCCGACGTCGATTCGACCGCACTCACCCGCATCGCCCGGCAACTGCGCGTCGAGATGGCCAAGATCGACAATGTCGGCCTGAGCTACCTCGTCGGCGAAACCGGTGATGCGATCCGGATCGCCCCCCAGCCCGAGAAGCTGGCGCTCTACGGCATGACGCTACAGCAGCTTTCCGGCAAGGTCACCGCCGCCAATCGTTCCTTCTCGACTGGCCTGGTGCGCAATGACGGCCGGCAGATCGAACTCGTCGCCGGGGAAACGCTCTCGACCCCGACCGAGATCGGCAACCTGCTGCTCACCACCCGTGACAACCGTCCGGTCTATGTCCGTGACGTGGCCGACGTTTCCTTCGTCACCGACACGGCCGACGCCCGCGCCTCGACCGTCACGCGGACGGAGAACGGCGAGCTGAAGCGCGTGCCGGCCGTGACGCTCGCGCTCGCCAAGCGCGCTGGCGCCAATGCCGTTCTGGTCTCCGAGGAGATCCTGCACCGCGTCGAGGAGCTGAAGGGCAACCTCATCCCCGACAGCATGGCGGTCGAAGTCACCCGCAACTACGGCGAGACGGCCAACGAGAAGGCAAACGAGCTGCTCTTCCATCTCGGCCTTGCCACGCTGTCGATCATTGCCCTCGTCTGGGTTTCGATCGGCCGCCGCGAAGCGCTGGTCGTTGCGATCGTCATTCCGGTCACCATCCTGCTGACGCTCTTTGCTGCCAATCTGATGGGCTACACGCTGAACCGCGTCTCGCTCTTCGCCCTGATCTTCTCGATCGGCATCCTCGTCGACGACGCGATCGTCGTCATCGAAAACATCGCCCGCCACTGGGGCTTCAACGACGGCAAGGACCGGCGCGAGGCCGCGATCGACGCGGTCGCCGAAGTCGGCAACCCGACCATTGTGGCCACCCTCACCGTCGTCGCGGCGCTTCTGCCGATGATGTTCGTCTCCGGCATGATGGGCCCGTATATGAGCCCGATCCCGGCCAATGCTTCGGCCGCGATGATCTTCTCCTTCTTCGTCGCCGTGCTCGTCACGCCGTGGCTGATGCTGAAGATCGCCGGCAAGGCCAAGCTCCACCATGACGACGCCCACGCGACCGGCGGCGTTCTCGGCGCCGGCTATGCCCGGGTCGCCGGTCCGATCCTGGCGACCAAGAAGAACAGCTGGGTCTTCCTGCTGCTGGTTGGCGCCGCCACGCTCGGCTCGCTGGCGCTGTTCTACACCAAGGACGTCACGGTCAAGCTCCTGCCCTTCGACAACAAGTCCGAACTGCAGGTCACCATCGATCTTCCCGAAGGTTCCTCGGTCGAAACGACGGATGCCGTCGCCCAGGCGGTCGCCAAGGTGGCCCTCGACACACCCGAGGTCCTGAGCGTCCAGACCCATGCCGCGACCGCCGCCCCCTTCAACTTCAACGGCCTGGTGCGTCATGCCTATCTGCGTTCGGCGACCTATATGGGCGACGTTCAGATCAACCTCACGCCGAAGTCGGACCGCGACCGCTCGAGCCATGACATCGCACTCGACCTGCGCCAGCGCCTTCTCGCGGAAGTGAAGGTTCCCGAAGGGACCTCGCTGAAGGTCGTCGAGCCGCCACCCGGCCCGCCGGTCATGGCAACCCTGCTTGCCGAAGTCTATGGCCCGGACGCCGACACCCGCCGCGCCACCGCGGAAAAGGTCAAGGCTGCCTTCAAGTCGGTGCCGTTCATCGTCGACGTCGATGACAGCTATGGCCAGCCGGCAAGCCGCCTGCGCGCCACGATTTCGGGTGACGATCTCGACTTCTTCGGCGTCTCCGAAAGCGATGTTTTCGACACGCTGTCGATCCTCAACGGTTCGACGACGCTCGGCTACTCGCATCGCGGCGAAGGCCGCGCGCCGATCCCGATCGTCATCAGCCGTCCCAAGGGCGCCAAGGTCTTCGACGAAACCTTCCTGTCGACCCCGATCCCGGCCAATCTCCTGCCTGGCTCGCGCTCGGTGGTGGAACTCGGCGACGTCATCCGCGTCAACGAGGAAAAGGCATCCTTCCCGATCTTCCGCCACAACGGCCGCTATGCCGAGATGGTGACGGCGGAGCTCGCAGGCGACTTCGAAGCACCGCTCTACGGCATGCTTGCCGTGCAGGACGCACTCGACAAGCAGGATTGGACGGGGCTCACGAAGCCGGAAATAGCGCTCCACGGCCAGCCGGCAGACCAGAGCAAGTCCGTGCTCCTGTGGGACGGCGAATGGGAAGTCACCTGGGTCACCTTCCGCGACATGGGTGCCGCCTTCATGGTCGCGCTGCTCGGCATCTACATCCTGGTCGTCGCCCAGTTCGGCTCGTTCAAGGTGCCGCTGGTGATCCTGACGCCCATCCCGCTGACCTTCATCGGCATCCTCGGCGGACACTGGTTGTTTGACGCGCCCTTTACCGCGACCTCGATGATCGGCTTCATCGCCCTTGCCGGCATCATCGTGCGCAACTCGATCCTGCTGGTGGACTTCATCCGCCATGCAAAGACCCCGGATCGGGATCTGACGGAAGTCCTGATCGAGGCCGGCTCGATCCGCTTCAAGCCGATCCTCTTGACCGCGCTCGCGGCCATGATCGGTGCCGCGGTCATCCTGACGGACCCGATCTTCCAGGGGCTGGCAATATCGCTGCTGTTCGGACTTGCCTCGTCGACGCTGCTGACCGTTCTCGTCATCCCGGCAATCTACAGGGTCCTGAGAACCTGAGACTTCACGAAGCCGACGCGCAAAAGAAAAGGCCCGGGAACACCACGTTCCCGGGCCTTTTCTTTTGCGCCTGATCTGCGGGCGCCTTTATTTCGCGGCGAGCCACTTCTCCGTCAGCTCGACCCAGAAACTGGTGCCGATCGGCAGGATGTCGTCGTTGAAGTCGTAACGCGGATGATGGAGCGGCGGATCGTTCGCCGTACGCTGGGTGCCGACGAAGAAATAGCAGCCGGGCCGCTCTTCCAGCATGTAAGCGAAGTCCTCGCTGCCCATGGTCGGACGCGGCAGATCGAAGACCTTTTCTGGCCCCGCGAATTGGGTCGCCAGCGTCCGGATGAAATCCGTCTCATCCTTGTGGTTGATCGTCGCGTTGTAGCCCCGCTGGTAGTCGATGGTGACGCCCATGCCGAAGCTCGCCGCCTGGCCCTCGGCGATCATCCGGATGCGTTCTTCCAGCTGGTCACGCACCTTCGGATCGAAGGAGCGGATGGAAAGCAGCATCTCGGCACGTTCGGGGATGACGTTGCTCGCGCCGCCGGCATGGAAGGCGCCCACGGTGATGACCGTCGGGTCGATCGGATGGATGTTGCGCGACACGACCGTCTGGAGCGCCATGATGATCGAGGCACCGCAGACGATCGGGTCCGCCGTATCCTGCGGCTCGGCGCCGTGGCCGCCACGTCCGTCGACGGTGATCTTGCATTCATCCACGGCCGCCATGATCGGCCCCTCGCGAAGAGCGAACTGGCCGAACGGGATGGTCGGATCGTTGTGAAGCGCAAAGACGGCGTCGCATGGGAACTTTTCGAAGAGTCCGTCGTCCATCATGATCTTGGCACCGCCGAAATTTTCCTCGGCCGGCTGGAAGATCAGGTGAACCACGCCGTCGAAATTCTTGCGTTCCGCAATGATCTTGGCAGCCCCCAGCAGCATCGCCGTGTGCCCGTCATGCCCGCAGGCATGCATCATGCCGGGGTTCTTGCTCTGGTATTCGAGGCCGGTTTCCTCAAGGATAGGCAGGGCATCGAAGTCGGCGCGAATGCCGATGCTCCTGGTGCTGGTGCCGCAGCGCAGCGTCGCGACGACGCCGGTTTTTGCAAGCCCGCGCGTCACCTCGTATCCCAGCGCCCCAAGCTGCCTGGCGACGTAGTCGGACGTGTTGAACTCCGAGAGGCCGATTTCCGGATACTGATGGAGATAGTGTCGGGTCGCAACGACCTCGGCCATGTAGTTCGAAAATTGGATCGTCATGTCAGGCACCACGGGTTGGTATGCGGTTTTCAAACATCCTGAACGCCGTCACGAGGACCCCGGTCAGGCACAGATAGATGAGCGCCAGCAATAGCAGCGGTTCGTAAGTGAGGTAAGTGTCCTGCCGGACTTTCGAGATCACCGCATAGACGTCGATGACGGTGATCGTCGCCACCAGCGGCGTCGACTTGAGCTGCAGCACGGTCTCCCCATTGAGCGTCGGCAGCGCCCGGTGCACGGCCCTCGGCAGCCAGACGCGCCGGAAGGCCGTGAACCGGCTCATGCCGAAGGCGCGCGCCGCCTCGAGCTCACCCTTCGGAACCCCGGCAAAGGCACCGCGCATCACCTCGCCCTCATAGGCCGCAAAGGACAGCATCAGGGCCGTGAAGCCATAGGGCCAGGCCTGCCGCAGATAGGGCCAGAGAAAGGAGGAACGGATCTCGGGGTATTGGGCGAAGAGCGAGCCGAGGCCGTAATAAAGCAGCCACAGCTGCAGGAGCAGCGGCGTGCCGCGGATCAGGGTGCAGAATATCTTGGCGAGCCAGGCGAGCGGACGCGGGCCAGCCACCTGGACAAGGCCGATCGGCACGGCGAGCAGAAAGCCGACGATCGCGGTGGAAAACAGCATCAGCAAGGTTTGCCCGACGCCTGCAATCAGCCGGCCCTGGTATTTGGGCAGCCAGTCCCAGCGCATGAACCACACCACACAGAAGATGAGGACGGCGAAGATGGCCATCAGTGCCAGCCGATGCGGTTCAAACAGGTGCCGGCCGCGCGGCGGTTGGTAGGCGGCGGGTGCGTCGGACACGATATCGCTCATGGGCTCACACCGGCTCCGCTATGCCACGTCGCGCCCGGCGCTCGATGATGCCGATGACGATGTTGGAGACGAGCGTCAGTGCGAGATAGAGAACGCCGGCCGCGCAGAAGAACAGCATATAGGCCTTGGTCGTACCGGCGGCCTGGCGCGTGACAAGCGTCAGCTCGCTGAAACCGACGACGGCCAACAGCGCCGTATCCTTGGTGGAAATCAGCCAGAGATTGGCAAGTCCCGGAATGGCGAAAGGCAGCATGGCCGGCAGCGTCACCCGCGTCAGCGCCTTGAACGGCGACATTCCGAAGGCGCGGGCGGCCTCGATCTGCCCGGCCGGGACGGCCTTGATCGCCCCGCGCAGCACTTCGGTCGAATAGGCGCCCTGGACCACGCCGATCACGAAGATGCCGGCGACGAGACCGCTGATATCGACAGGTGGCAGGCTGATCAGGGAAAGCAGGGCGTTCACCGCATCGGTGCCGGCATAATAGAGCAGCAGGATGAGCACCAGCTCCGGCACGGCGCGGATCAGCGTCGTGTAGACCTCCAGCAGGTCCCTGATGATCGGCCCGCCATAGAGCTTCCCGAAGGCGCCACCGATGCCGATCACGATGCCAAGCGCATAGCCACCGATCGCAAGCTGCAGCGAGCGCACGAAGCCCTCGAGAAGAACGCCGCCCCAGCCGGGAGGCGATAACGCGAGAAGACTGAGATCGAAAAGGCCGCCGGCCGCTGCCGCCATCGTGAACTACCCGAAAATGAACAAAGGAAAATGGCATGCGGCGGGCTCGCCGCCGCATGCCCAGGCTATGGCTCAGCCGCCGTAGATGTCGAAGTCGAAATACTTCTTGGAGAAGGTGTCGTAGGTGCCGTTGGCGCGGATCGCCTTGATCGCGGCATTGACCTTGTCCTTCAGTTCGGTCTCGCCCTTGCGCAGGCCAACACCGACGCCGGCACCGAGGATGGCCGGATCGTCCACGACATTGCCCTTGATCTCGCAGCAGGCACCTGCCTCCGACTTGATGAAGGCATCGAGCGCGATCACGTCGGCCTGCACGGCATCGACACGGCCGGCGGCGAGATCTTGGTTGGCCTCGTCCTGCGTCTGGTATTCCTTGACCTCGGCAGCGGTCGGGCCGAAATACTTGTTCACGTAGTCCTGGTGGATGGTCGAGACCTGCACGCCGATGATCTTGCCGGCGAGGCCTTCAGGCGTCGCGTCAAACTTTTCCCCCTTCGGGCCCATGATGGCGGTCGGCGTGTTGTAGTACTTGTCGGAAAAATCGATCGTCTTCAGGCGTTCTTCGGTGATCGACATTGAACCGACGATCATGTCGATTTTCTTCGACGTCAGCGCCGGGATGATGCCGTCCCAGGCGACCGGCGTGATGACGCAGTCGAGCTTGGCCTCGGCGCAAAGCGCCTCCATGAACTCGACTTCCCAGCCGATCCACTTGCCGTTGGCATCCGGCGATGCGAACGGCGGATAGGGTTCGGCGGCAAAGCCCACCTTCACCTCTTCGGCGAGTGCCGAGCCGAACACTGCACCGCTGAGTGCCACGGCCATGACTGCGATCTTCATTGCATTCTTCATTCCAGTTCCCCTGTTTTATGACTTGGTGAAGTTCTCAATGGATAGAGCTGATGAATTTCTTCAGCCGCTCGGATTTCGGCGCGCCGAACACCTGGTCCGGCGGCCCCTGCTCCTCGATTACGCCCCCATGTAGAAAGACGACGTGGTTCGACACCTCTCGGGCGAACTTCATCTCATGGGTGACGAGGATCATCGTTCGCTTCTCCTTGGCGAGGTCGCCGATGACGGAGAGCACTTCGCCGACCAGTTCCGGATCGAGCGCGGAAGTCGGTTCGTCGAACAGCATGACGAGCGGCTGGATGGCGAGCGCCCGGGCAATCGCGGCGCGCTGCTGCTGGCCGCCCGACAGGAAGGCGGGATAGGCATCCCGCTTCTCATAGAGGCCGACCCGCCTCAGAAGCGTTTCGGCAATATCGACAGCCTTGTCCTTCGGCATGCCGAGAACGTGGACCGGCACCTCGATGACGTTCTGCAGAACGGTCATGTGCTGCCACAGGTTGAAACTCTGGAACACCATGCCGAGCTGGCTGCGGATGCGCTGAACCTGGCGGCGATTGGCCGGCATCAGCCCACCATGCCCGTCCTTTTTCATCTCGATGGTCTCGCCATGCACCGTTACGGAGCCCGCACTCGGCAGTTCCAGCATGTTGATGCATCGCAGGAAGGTCGACTTGCCCGAACCAGAGCCGCCGATGATGGCGATCACGTCGCCTTGTCTGGCCGAGAGGGAAACACCCTTTAGTACTTCGAGAGGCCCGAACCGTTTGTGGAGATTCTGCACCTCGATGGCATGCGCCGATTCCGTCATGAAATACCGCCAATGTCCGGAGAAATACCTCCGGCAGATCGTTGCGACTGTTCCCGCCAGCTTCTTGTCTGCCCGGTGCGCCGCTGGACCACGCCCGGTGAATTGACGCGAGTTTTGCACTTGTGCGGCAATTATTCAACCGTATAAATAAAACGATACGCAGAGCCGCAAATGGTTGCCGGGCCTGCCCGTCGGAGGAAGAAGCGCATGAAGGAATACGGCTCGCAGGAAATGGCAAAGCCGCTGCGTCGCGTCCTGATGCGTCGCCCCGGACCAAGCCTGAGAGCTGCGGACCCGAAGAAATGGCACTATGACCCGACATTCGACGGCGAGAAAGCCATTGTCCAATATGGCGAGTTCGCGCGCCTCGTCGCCGCCTCGGGAGCCGAGATCCTCTGGCTCGAGGACAATGGCGACGGCCTGGCCGATGCCATGTTCACCCACGACCCGTCACTGATGACGGACAAGGGTGCAATCATCCTCAACATGGGCAAACCGTTGCGCGCCGGAGAGCCGGCACTGCACGAGGCGGCCTATCGTAAGGCCGGCGTTCCGATCCTAGGCCGCGTCGAGGCTCTCGGCACCGTCGAAGGCGGCGACTGCGTCTGGGTCGATGACAAGACGCTGGCGATCGGCCGCGGCGTGCGCTCGAACCAGGCCGGCATCGACCAGGTCTCCGCCATTCTTGCACCGCTCGGCGTAACCGTGCTCGGCTTCGACCTGCCGCTGTGGCAGGGCGAGGAGGCTTGTCTTCATCTGATGTCGGTCATCAGCCCGCTTGCCGACGACCTCGCGCTGGTACATGCACCCCTGCTGCCGGCAGCCTTCTATTTCCTTCTGAAGGAAAAAGGCATTCGGCTGGTGGTCGCACCCGAAAGCGAATTCGCCGCGAGCAGTGGCCTCAACCTCAACGTCCTTCCGACCGCTCCGAGCAAGGTCATCATGGTCGACGGTTTCCCCGAGACCCGGGCGGCCATGGAAGCCGCAGGCTGCGACGTTCAGGTCTTCGCCGCGGATGCGCTCTGCATCGCCTGCGAGGGCGGCCCGACCTGCCTGACGCGCCCGATCCTCAGGCTCGAGCCATGACCCGCCGCACCTTTCACCGCGCTGGCGAAGCCGAACGCCGCCAGGACCTGATCACGGCTACGCTCGACTGTATCTCGGAACACGGTTTGCAGGGCGCGACCGTCCGCCAGATCGCGGCCCGTGCCGGTGTCACCGGCGGCCTCATCCGCCACTATTTCACCGGCAAGGACCAGATGCTTCAGGCCGCCTATCGCGAGATCATGACGACGATGTCCTCGGCGGCGGTCAATGCCGCGGAGACGGCCGGAGAAAGTGCGCGCCAGCGGCTGCACGACTTCATCATCGCCAATGTCAGCCCGCCGGTGACCGACCCGCGCACCCTGTCCCTCTGGGCGGCCTTCATCAGCCATGTGCGCGTCGACCCGGAATTCGCCCGCATCCACCGCGAAAATTACCTCACCTTCCTGGCCTCGCTCGAGACGCTGACGGCAGCGTTCCTCAAGGAATGCGGCCGCTCGATTGAACCCGCCGAATGCCATGAACTCGCGATCGCCATCAACGGCCTGATCGACGGATTGTGGCTCGAAGGCTCTCTGGCCGGCGACCTTTTCGACGACCAGGCGCTGCCCCGCATCGCGCTTGCCTCGGTCGAGGCGCTGCTCGGTGGCCTGAGCCTCGTCGAAGCCAAAGCCGTCGCACACGACAAGAAATGATTGGACAACCCATGCGTTACGCAGCCATCACCGAACGCCTTGCCGATCTCGGCTCCGGCAAATGGGCCATTCACATCGAGGCGCGGCGCAAGGCCGCCGCAGGCACGCCCGTCATCGAACTGACGATCGGCGAACCGGATGTGCGTCCCGATCAGTCCCTGCTCGACGAATGCGCCCGCGCCATGTATGCGGGCCGCACCCGCTATTCCAACGGCCGCGGCGAGGCTTCCGTCGTGGCGGCACTCGTCGGGAAATATCGCAAGCGCCGAGCCGACGCCACCGAGCGCAACGTGCTCTGCTTCCCCGGTACCCAGACCGCACTCTTCACCGTCATGCTCGGCCTGCTTGAGCGCGACGACGAGGTGTTGGTCGGCGACCCCTATTACGCGACCTATGAAGGCGTGATCGCCTCGAGCGGCGCGCGCATGGTTCCGGTTCCGCTTCATCCGGAAAAGCGCTTTCACCTCCAGGCAGAGGATCTGGAACGTGCCGTGACCCCGCGCTCGCGTGTTTTGCTGCTCAACACGCCGCACAATCCGACGGGGGCCGTCCTGACCGCCTCCGAGATTGCCGCCATCGGCGACGTCTGCCGCCGGCACGATCTCTGGATCGTCTGCGACGAAGTCTATGAAGAGCTGATCTTCGGCGCCGCCTTCGCCTCGCCCTTCGACGATCCCGAACTTGCCGAACGCACCATCGTCGTCTCGTCGATCTCGAAGTCCCATGCTGCACCGGGCTTCCGCAGCGGCTGGGCGGTAGGCCCCACGGAATTCTGCGACCGTCTTCTGCCTGTCTCGGAAACCATGCTGTTCGGCGTGCAGCCGTTCATCGCCGACATGACCGCAATGGCCCTGACACAGCCGTTCGATACCGCCGCCGTCATGCGCGACAACTACGAGCGGCGTGCGAGACTGGTTGCCGGCATCCTCGACCAGGACGGCATCCTGAAGCCAATGATGCCGGAGGGCGGCATGTTCATCGTCGTCGACGTTTCCGCCTCGGGCCTCGCCGGCCAGGCCTTCGCCAAGCGTCTGCTCGATGAAAAGGATGTCGCCGTCATGCCCGGCGCCTCCTTCGGCGAGGAAGCCGAAAACTTCATCCGCATTTCGCTGACGGTCGATGACCCTAAGCTGGCAACCGCCACGGGGCGCATGGTCGACCTGGCAAATGAACTGGTTGGCGAGAAGGACACCCCGCGATGGGCGACAAAGTGAAGACGGTCGGCGAGGCTCTGGTCGACATCCTGGAGGCCAACGGCGTCGATGTCGTCTTCGGCATCCCCGGCGTCCATACCGTGGAACTCTATCGCGGCCTTGCGGGCGCAAAGATCCGCCATGTCACGCCGCGCCACGAACAGGGTGCCGGCTTCATGGCCGACGGCTATGCCCGCGTCAGCGGCAAGCCAGGCGTCTGCCTCGTCATCACCGGCCCGGGCCTCACCAACACCATCACGGCCATGGCCCAGGCCCAGCAGGACTCGGTGCCGCTGCTCGTGATCTCCGGGGTCAATGCCCGGTCGAGCCTTGGTCATGGTCGCGGCCGCCTGCATGAATTGCCGGACCAGCGGGCGATGATCGCGTCTTTCGCGCTGATGTCCCATACGCTCCTGGAACCGGAAGACCTTCCGGCCGTGATGAACCGCGCCTTTGCCATTTTGCGCTCCGGTCGTCCCGGCCCCGTACATATCGAGATCCCGACCGATGTGATGGCAAAGCCCATAGCACTGCCGCAGCCGGAAAATCCGCCCGTCCCCCGACCCCGCGCCGACATCGCATCCGTTCTCGATCTCGCCCAGCGCTGCCGTCAGGCGAAGCGTGCGGTGATCCTGTGCGGCGGTGGCGCCGTTTCTGCCGCTCCGGGCATCGAGGTGCTGGCCGAAAGGCTCGACGCGCCTGTCGTCACCACAGTCAATGCGCGCGGCATGTTCTACCGGCATCCGCTGTCCGTTCCCGCAAGCCCAAGTCTTGCGGCCGTCCGCCGACTGATCGCCGACGCGGATCTGGTTCTCGCGCTCGGTACGCAGATGGGCCAGACCGACTACGACATGTACGCCGACAACGGCTTCCCCGAACTGCCGCAGACTCTCGTGCGCGTCGACATCGACGCGGCGCAGCTCGCCCGCGGGCCGTCCGCTTCGCTGCCGATCCTCTCCACGGTCAACAATCTCGTCGACGACCTTTTGACCGAGCTTGCCGAATTCGGTGGTGAAAAGATCGATGCGCAGGGTGTACTGAGAGCCTTGCAAGCACGCGAGGCGGCGCTTGCCGAACTGACGCCGAAGATGCGCTGCGAGATTTCTATCCTCGAGACGATCCGGGAAACGCTTCCCGGCGCAATCATCGTCGGCGATTCCACCCAGGCCGTCTATTCCGGCAACCTCTACTATGAAGCCGATCGCCTGCACGGCTGGTTCAATGCCGCGACCGGCTACGGAGCGCTCGGCTACGGGCCGCCGGCCGCCATCGGGGCGAGCATCGCGGAGCCGACAACGCAAATCGTCTGCCTGGTCGGGGACGGTGGGCTGCAGTTCTCGCTCGCCGAGCTCGGCGCGGCCAAGGACGCCGGCGCCCAGGTGATCTTCCTCGTCTGGAACAACGACGGATATCAGGAGATCGAGACCTACATGATCGAACAGGGGATCGTGCCCGAAGGCGTGAAGCCGAGCCCGCCCGATTTCCTGAAGATTGCCGAGGCCTATGGCCTGCCGGCCGTCCGGCTTTCCGACGTCGATGCGCTGCCGGGAGCCCTGGTCGATGCCAGCCGGACGCTGGGTCCCACCCTGATCGAGATCCACGAGAGAAAGACCCGCGGCGCGACCGCCTGATCGGAAAGGGCGGCTCGCTCGTGAGGGCCGCTCCTTGTGCCGCACAAAGACTCTGCACGGATCCTTCACATAAAGCCGAAATTTGCCCGCCGCACGGCGCCCGGCCGCGCAGGCGGTTGCTTTATCGCTTGGCTACGGCTTTGAAATAAGGCATAAAAAAGCCAATTTTCCCAGCGAAGCCACGGTCCCATCTCCGCCTGGATCCGTTTTCTTGCCGCCCTCGCGTCGCATAGCTGCCTTTTTGAGTTCAGATGATTGAACGGAAGGCCAAAACCATGCAAAGCGATGCGCGAGAAGACGGCAGCAGGCCAAGACGAACCCTGACGGCTTCCAGTAAACGAAACACCCGAGAATAAGTCTTTGCCCATGACGCTGCATGTTCAGTCGCGCGACTTAGATACCAGACAGATCGATCACAACGATGCGATCCGGGCCGCCTATTTCACGATCGAGGAGTTGCGCGAAAGCGCCGAAGCTCTGGCCCGCGACGGGGCCACCGACCTGCCCGGTCTGATCGACTTCGATTTCTTTGCGCGCCACCGCGAGAACGAGCGGGAAATCCTGCGCGTCTACCGGGCAACCGCAGCCGACGTCGAAGCCGGCGCGACGATTACGCCTGCCGCCGAATGGCTGCTCGACAACCACTACATCATCGAGGAAGCGATCCAGGAAGTCCGCCGCGACTTCCCGAAGAAGTTCTATCGCCAGCTCCCGACGATGAAGGTCGGGAACCGCGAGATCCCCCGCACCATGGCGCTGGCCTGGCTCTATGTGGCCCACACCCATTCGACCGTGTCGATGGAAGCCATGACCGCGCTTGTCGAAGGCTTCCAGAAACACCAGACGCTGGAAATCGGGGAACTGTGGGCGCTGCCGTCGATCGTCCGTTTCGTTCTGATCGAAAACTTGCGCCGCATTTCCACTCGTGTCGATCGCTCCCGCCGCATGCGCCGCAAGGCCAACGAAGTCGCCGACGAGATCATTCGGCTGAACGATGCGGCAAGCTCGACCGAACTCCTCAAGCAGATCGAACCGCTCGCCGAAGACAATACCTTCGCGACCCAGTTCCTCTATCGCCTGCGCAACGGATCGCAGAACACCAGCTTTGCGATCGCCTGGGTCGAGCAGCGCCTGGAAAAGGCCGGCCGCACCGCCGAGGAATCGATGACGGCGGAGCACAACCGCCTGTCTTCCGGCAACGTGACGACCGGTAACATCGTCAAGAGCCTGCGCGAGATTGACGACAAGGAATGGTCGGTCTGGGTGGAAGACGTCTGCCTCGTCGACAAGATCCTCGGCAACCACACCGACTATCGCGAGCTCGACTTCGGTTCGCGCAACGCCTATCGCAACACGATCGAAAAGCTGGCCCGCCGCTCGGACAAGAGTGAGATCGAAATCGCCCAGATGGCGATCGATCTCGCAGCTGAGGCCGCCAGATCCGGGGAAGCCGGCGTGACGCCGAATGTCGGCGGCTACCTGGTCGGCGCCCAGCGCCCGCTCCTTGAGCAGGCGATCGGCTACCGAATGCCGCTCTGGCGCAGCCTCGCCCTCGGCATCCAGCGCCTGAACTGGATTTCCATCGCCGTGCCGGTCATCGGCCTGACGCTCGCCGCAATGGCGGTGGTTGGTTACTTCCTGGAGATGGCCGGCCTGTCGACGCCGATGACCATCGTTCTGCTGCTGCTGTTCTCGCTGCCGGCGTCGGAAGGTGCGACGGGCCTCTTCAACACGCTGGTGACCTTCATCGCGAAACCCGCCCGCCTGACCGGCTACGAGTTCAAGGAAGGCCTGCCGGAAGATGCACGCACGCTTGTCGTCGTGCCCTGCCTGATTGCCAAGCGCGACGATGTCGATGAGCTGATCCGCAATCTTGAGGTCCACTACCTCACGAACCCGCGCGGCGAGATCTACTTCGCGCTGCTGAGCGACTGGCGCGACAGCGCGGTCGAGGAAACCGCCGCCGATCTCGAAATCCTGGAATACGCGAAGGGCCAGGTCGCCGAGCTTTCCGCCCGCTATGCGCATGACGGCAAGACCCGCTTCTACCTGCTGCATCGCCGCCGCCTCTTCAATCCGGCCGAAGGCGCCTGGATGGGCTGGGAGCGCAAGCGCGGCAAGCTGCACGAACTCAACCTGCTGCTGCGCGGCGACCGCGACACGTCCTATCTTCCGGGCGCGAACATGGTGCCGGAAAACGTCCAGTACGTGATGACCCTCGACGCCGACACGCGCTTGATGCGCGACGCCGTCACCAAGCTGGTCGGCAAGCTCTATCACCCGATCAACCGCCCGGTCCATGATCCGAAGACCGGCCGCGTCGTCAGCGGATACGGCCTTCTCCAGCCCCGTGTGACGCCCTCGCTGACCACCGGCAAGGACGCATCCGTCTTCCAGCGCGTCTTTTCAATGAACCGCGGCGTCGACCCTTACGTCTTCACCGTCTCCGACGTCTATCAGGACATCACCGGCGAGGGCACCTTCACCGGCAAGGGCCTTTATCAGGTGGATGCCTTCGAGACCGCCCTCAAGGGACGGATCGACGAGAACACGGTTTTGAGCCACGACCTGCTCGAAGGCTCGATGGCGCGTTGCGCCCTCGTCACCGACGTCGAACTGGTCGAGGACTTCCCGACCCGCTACGAGGTCGAGATCTCGCGCCAGCATCGCTGGGCCCGCGGCGACTGGCAGCTCATCCCTTACATCTTCGATCCCGCCCGCGGCATTACCTCGCTCGGCCGCTGGAAGATGGTCGACAACCTGCGCCGCTCGCTGACCCCGATGGCCTGGTTCCTCGCCTCCGTCCTCGGCTGGTTCGCCATGGATCCGGTCGGCGCCTTCATCTGGCAGCTTGTGCTGATCTTCTGTCTGTTCGTCGCACCGACTCTGTCGTTGCTCTCGGGCCTGGTGCCGCGCCAGACCGACATCGTTCCGGCAGCACACTTCCAGTCGCTGTGGTCCGAACTGCGCTCGTCGAATGCGCAGGTTGCCCTGCGCATCGTCTTCATCGCCGACATGGCCTACATGATGGGCGACGCGATCATTCGCTCGCTCTACCGCATGCTGGTCAGCCGCAAGCTGCTGCTCGAATGGCGCACCGCCGCCAGCATCCAGTCGTCTGCGCAGGGCAGCATTTCGACCTACTACCGCAGCATGCTGCATGCGCCGGTCGTGGCGGTCCTTGCCCTTTTCTTCGCGGCGCTGCCGGGCGGCTACGGCTTCCTGATCGGCCTGCCCTTCGCGATCATGTGGGTGCTCTCCCCGCTCGTCGCCTGGTATGTCAGCCAGTCGGCGGAGACCGAGGACAGCCTTTTCGTTCCCGAACACGTTACCATCGAACTGCGCAAGATCGCGCGCCGTACCTGGCGATTCTACGAGACCTTCGTGACTGCCGGCGACAACTATCTGCCGCCGGACAACTTCCAGGAACGGCCGGAACCCATTGTCGCGCACCGGACTTCGCCGACCAATATCGGCGTCTACCTGCTGTCCGTCGTCTCCGCCCGTCATTTCGGCTGGATCAGCTTCGAGCAGACGATCGAGCGTCTCGAGCAGACGATCTCGACCGTCGAGCGCATGGATAAGTACCGTGGCCACCTCTACAACTGGTACCACACGGATACCCTGAAGACGCTTGGACCGCGCTACATATCGGCGGTCGACAGCGGCAACCTCGCCGGCCACCTCATCGCGATCTCCTCGGCCTGCCGCGAGTGGGCCGAAGCGCCCTCCGCCCATCTCCAGGGCAATTTGGACGGCATCGGGGATGTTGGCGGCATCCTTCTCGAGGTGCTGAAGGACCTGCCGGACGATCGCAAGACGGTTCGCCCGCTGCGCCGTCGCCTTGAAGAACGCATCGTCGGCTTCAACAATGCGCTGTCCGCCGTGAAGCGCGAGCACGAATTCGCTTCGATCCGCATCATCAACCTGGCCGTTCTCGCCCGGGACATCCAGAAGCTTGCGGCCAACCTCCATCACGAACTGCGCTCCGACCAGAGCGCCGAGGTGATCCGCTGGACGGAATCGCTGGTCGGAATCTGCGAAGCCCACATCGCCGATACCGCCTTCGACCTTTCGAACATCGATCCGCTGCGCCAGCGTCTGACCCTGCTGCGCGACCGCGCCCGCGACATCGCCTTTTCGATGGACTTCGGCTTCCTCTTCCGTCCGGAACGGCGCCTGCTGTCGATCGGCTATCGCGTCGACGGCCGGGAACTCGACGAGGCTTGCTACGATCTTCTCGCCTCCGAATGTCGCCTGACCAGTCTGTTCGCCATCGCCAAGGGCGATCTTCCGACCGAGCATTGGTATCGTCTCGGTCGACAGGTCGTTCCGATCGGCGCACGCGCCGCTCTGATCTCCTGGTCCGGTTCGATGTTCGAATACCTGATGCCGCCGCTCGTCATGCAGGAGCGCCAGGGCGGCATCCTCAACCAGACCAACAATCTGGTGGTCCAGGAGCAGATAAACCACGGTCGCCGCCTCAACATCCCGTGGGGCATCTCCGAAGCGGCCTTCAATGCTCGCGATCACGAGATGAGCTATCAGTACACCAACTTCGGTGTGCCGACGCTCGGCCTGAAGCGCGGACTCGGCCAGAACGCCGTCATCGCGCCCTATGCCTCGATCCTCGCCAGCCAGTATTTCCCGGAGGCCGCGGTCGAAAACCTCGAGCGCCTGCGCAAGCTCGGCGCATTGGGTGCCTACGGCTTCCATGACGCGGTCGACTTCACGCCGACCCGCGTGCCGGATGGCAAGACCTGTGCGGTGGTCTACAACTACTATGCCCACCACCATGGCATGTCGATCGCCGCAATCGCCAACGTCGCCTTCAACGGCCGCCTGCGCGAACTCTTCCACGCCGACCCGGTCATCGAGGCGGCCGAACTCCTGCTGCAGGAAAAGGCCCCGCGCGAGATCCCGGTGATGAGCGCGAAATACGAACCGCAGACACCCGGCAAGGGTCAGGCCGACCTGCTGCGCCCGGAAATCCGCACCGTCACCGACCCGGCGACCAAGGACCGCGCAGTCGCATTCCTGTCCAACGGCCACTATTCGGTCATGCTGACGGCGACCGGTTCGGGCTATTCCCGCTGGAACGGCCAGGCTGTGTCCCGCTGGAAGGCCGATCCGACCGAGGATCGCACTGGCACGTTCATCTTCCTGCGCGACATGTCGAACGGACAGTGGTGGTCCGCCACCGCCTCGCCGCGCCGTGCCGAGGATGAAAAGTCCAAGGTGATCTTCGGCGACGACAAGGCCGAGTTCTTCAAGACCGTCGGCGACATCTCGACCCAGGTCGAGTGCATCGTCGCAACCGAACACGATGCCGAAGGCCGCCGCCTGACCATCCTCAACACCGGCCCCGAGGATCGCTTCATCGAAGTGACCTCCTACATGGAGCCCGTTCTGGCGCAGGACGACGCGGACA
Source organism: Rhizobium terricola (assembly GCF_012927355.1). Taxonomy (GTDB): domain Bacteria; phylum Pseudomonadota; class Alphaproteobacteria; order Rhizobiales; family Rhizobiaceae; genus Allorhizobium; species Allorhizobium terricola. The sequence continues at coordinate 314,432 of NZ_JABBGK010000003.1, read as the reverse complement.
ATGCCCATCCGCTCTTCTCCCGAATGTTCATCAGGACCGAGTTCGGCCGCCGCCGCGACGTGATCCGCGCCGAGCGCAACAAGCGCAGCCCCGGTGATGCGGACATGTGCGTCGCCCACCTCGTGGTCGACAATGCCGGCCCGGGCCGCCCGACGGAATTCGAAACCGATCGGCGCCGCTTCCTCGGCCGTGGCCGTAGCCTCGCCGAGGCCGCCGCCTTCGACCCGGGCGCAACGCTCTCCGGTACCGATGGCTTCACCCTCGATCCGATCCTCAGCCTGCGCCGCCTCGTGCGCGTCCCCTCGGGCAAGAAGGTCAGCGTCATCTTCTGGACGATCGCCGCGCCGAACCGCGAGAAGATCGACCAGGCGATTGAACGCTATCGTCACCCGGATGCCTTCAGCCACGAGCTCATCCATGCCTGGACCCGCGCCCAGGTCGAGCTTCGCCATATCGGCATCACCTCGCAGCAGGCCGCCGCCTTCCAGCACCTCGGCCGCTATCTGGTCTATCCGGACACCCATCTCCGGGTCGATCCGGCGACCGTGCGCAGCGGGCTGACTACCCAGTCGGCCCTCTGGCCGCTGGCGATCTCCGGTGACTATCCGATCTTCGCGCTGCGCATCAACGACGACATGGACACCGACATCGCCCGCGAGGCGATGAGCGCGCTGGAATACCTGCGTCGGCGTGGCGTTGTCGCCGATCTCGCGATCGTCAACGAGCGTGCCACCTCCTATGCGCAGGACATGCAGCATGCCCTGGACCAGATGGCCGAGAACCTCAGGCATCGCCTGCCCGACGGCAGCGGCGGCAAGCCGCATGTCTTCGTCGTTCGCCACGACCTGATGGAAGACAGCGCGTCCCAGGCCCTGCTCGCCGCGGCTCGCGTCGTCCTGCATGCCCGCAACGGCAAGGTCGTCGACCAGATCAACCGGACTGTCTCGCTCTTTGCCACTCCGCGCACACCGGACGGCTCTGAAGCTGAATGGCCGGGCCTGTTGCCAGCCATTCCGGCCGCCCCCTCGGCCATCTCGCCGGCGATCGGCGGAACTGATCTCGACTTCTGGAACGGCTTCGGCGGCTTTGCCAAGGATGGCAAGGAATACGTCGTCCGTCTTGCCGGCCATCAGGCGACCCCGCAGCCGTGGATCAACGTGATCTCGAACGAGGAATTCGGTTTCCACGTTTCGGCGGAAGGTTCAGGCTTCACCTGGAGCCAGAATTCGCGTGACTATCAGCTGACGCCGTGGACCAACGATCCGGTCGTCAACCGTCCCGGCGAGGCCCTCTACGTCGCCGACCTCGATACGGGCCGCACCTACTCGCCGGTCAGCGCGCTGAACCTCGATGAAACGACCCGTTACGAGACCCGGCACGGCCTGGGCTACTCGGTCTTTACGAGCACCCATGACGGACTTGAGCTGCAGCTCACCCAGACGGTCGATCGCAGCCGCCCCGTCAAGCTGTCCCGCCTCGTGCTCAGCAACAAGACGCGGGAAACCCGCAGGTTCCGCGTCTACGGCTATGCCGAATGGGTCCTTGGCAACAACCAGCAGAAGACCGCGCCCTTCGTCCTTTCGTCCTTCGACGAAGAGACGTCCGCGCTCTTCGCGACAAACCCCTACGACATCAACTATCCGGGCCGAACCGCCTTCCTCGCCGGTCCCGCCGCGCCCGATGGCTATTCGGCGAGCCGCCGCGAGTTCATCGGCCGCCACGGTACGATCAAGCTGCCGCAGGCGCTTGCCCGCCAGTCGCGTCTCTCCGGCTCGGCCGAGACAGAGAGTGATCCCTGCGCGGCCCTCGCCTTCGACATCGAGGTGCCGGCAGGAACCGAGCGGGATCTCACCTTCCTGCTTGGCGAGACGGATACGCCCGAAGCCGCCCGCGCCCTGATCGAAGCCATTCGCAAGGAACGCTTCGAGACGATCCTCGGCACGACCACCGAATTCTGGACCGGCTTTACCGGCCAGTTGCAGGTCCGGACCGGCGATGCGGGCTTCGACACGCTGGTGAACCGCTGGCTGCCCTACCAGGCCCTCGCCTGCCGTATCTTCGCCCGCGTCGGCTTCTACCAGGCCAGCGGCGCCTTCGGCTTCCGCGACCAGCTGCAGGACACGCTCGCCTTCCTGCTTCACGAGCCCGCGCTCGCCCGCAGGCAGATCCTCAACGCCGCCTCGCGCCAGTTCGTCGAAGGGGACGTGCAGCACTGGTGGCTGCCGCGCACCGGCGCCGGCGTCCGGACCCGGATCTCCGACGATGTGGTCTGGCTCGCTCATGCGGTCGACCAGTATGTGACGACGACCGGAGACAAGGCTTTCCTCGCCGAGACGCTGCCCTTCCTCGAAGGGCCCCAGCTCGCCGACGGTCAGCATGACAGCTTCTTCGAGCCGTCGGTGACCGCCGAACAGGACAGCCTCTACGAGCACGCAGCCCGCGCGCTCGACCTCGCCGTCGCCCGAACCGGCCCCCACGGCCTGCCGCTCATTTTGGGCGGCGACTGGAACGACGGCATGAACCGCGTCGGCGAGAAGGGCCAAGGCGAAAGCGTCTGGCTCGGCTGGTTCCTGGCCTCCACCCTCAAGTCCTTCCTCGCCTATGCCCTCGAAAAGGGTGACCAGGCCCGCGTCACGCGCTGGACTGCCCATCTGACCGAGCTTTCGGATGCACTGGAACGCGCGGGTTGGGACGGCGACTACTATCGCCGCGGCTACTACGACGACGGCACGCCGCTCGGCTCGGCGCAGTCCGAGGAATGCCGCATCGACTCGATCGCCCAGTCGTGGAGCGTGCTCTCCGGCCAAGGCAAGCCCGAGCACTCGGCAAAGGCACTCGACGCCGCGCTCGCCCAGCTGGTCGACGACGAGGCAGGTATCATTCGCCTGTTCACCCCGGCCTTCGCCAAGTCCAATGTGGATCCGGGCTACATCAAGGCCTATCCGCTCGGCGTCCGTGAAAACGGCGGCCAGTATACCCATGCGGCCATCTGGCTCGGCATGGCGCTCGCAAAGGCCGGTCGCCCGGCGGATGCATGGCGCTGCTTCAAGATGCTGAACCCGATCAATCACGCGCTCGATGCCGAAGCGGCGGAACGCTATCGCGTGGAGCCCTACGTGGTTGCTGCCGACGTCTACGGCGGAGATGCCTATCTCGGCCGAGGCGGCTGGACCTGGTACACGGGCTCCGCCGGCTGGCTCTACCGCTTCGCCATCGAAGGCCTGCTGGGGATCAGCCGCAAGGGTGGGGTCCTGTTCGTCAAGCCGGCCCTGCCGCCGGAATGGAACGACTTCGAAGCGAACCTCGCCATCGACGGCAAGACGCACGCGATCAAGGTCGAACGCCTGTCCACGACAGCCGGCTACGCCGTCACGGTCGACGGCAAGGCGATCAACGACCTGGATGCCGGCCACACGCTGTGACCGGCCCAGCGACCGCCTGAGGGCGGTCGTAGCCACCGCTGAAATGACAAAAGCCCCGCCGATCGCTCGGCGGGGCTTTTCGTTTCAGACGGCAGTGAGACGTGTCAGGCGGCGAAGACGACCAGCAGGTCCTTCGCGTCGATCTGGTCGCCGGCCTTGACCAGCACTTCCGAGATCGTACCGTCGCGGTCGGCGTGCAACGCCGTCTCCATCTTCATCGCCTCGATTGACAGCAGCACGTCACCGGCCTTGACCGACTGGCCGGCAGCCACGGCCACGGTCGAGATGACGCCCGGCATCGGCGCGCCGACATGACCAGCGTTGGCCGGATCGGCCTTGCGGCGTGCCGCGCTGCCGGCGGCACCATGGGCGCGATCCGGGACCTTGATGCGGCGCGGCTGGCCGTTGAGTTCGAAGAACACCGTCACCATGCCCTTGTCGTCGGTGGCGCCCATGGCCTGGTTGACGACAACCAGCGTCTTGCCCTTTTCGAGATCGACGAACAGTTCCTCGCCGGCCGGCAGACCGTAGAAGTAGTAGGGCGTCGGCAGCACGGAAACCGGACCGTAGGTGTCGGCGGCCAGCGCATAGTCGGTGAAGACCTTCGGATACATCAGGTAGGAAGCAAGCTCGAAGTCGCTGATCTTGCGGTCGAGCTTCTCCTCGATCGCCTTGCGTTCGGCTTCGAGGTCGGTGTCTTCGAGCAGCGAGCCCGGACGCACCGTGTAGGGCTGTTCGCCCTTCAGCGCCTTCTTCTGCAGACCCTCCGGCCATCCGATCGGCGGCTGGCCGAGATCACCGCGCAGCATCGAGACAACCGATTCCGGGAAGGACACGTCCTTGGCCGGATCGACGACGTCTTCGACCGTAAGGTCCTGGCTGACCATCATCAGCGCCATGTCGCCGACCACCTTGGAGGACGGCGTCACCTTGACGATGTCGCCGAACATCTGGTTCGCATCGGCATAGGCCTGGGCCACTTCGTGCCAGCGGGTCTCGAGGCCGAGCGAACGGGCCTGCTCCTTGAGATTGGTGAACTGGCCGCCCGGCATTTCGTGCAGGTAGACTTCCGAAGCCGGCCCCTTGAGGTCGCTTTCGAAGGCGGCATACTGGTTGCGCACGGCCTCCCAGTAGAACGACAGGCGGCGGATCCAGTAGGGGTCGAGGCCCGGATCGCGTTCCGAACCGCGCAGCGCCTCGACGATCGAGCCCAGGCACGGCTGCGAGGTATTGCCCGACAGGCTGTCCATCGCCGCATCGACCGCATCGACGCCTGCCTCGACGGCGGCCAGGACGGTCGCGGCCGAAATGCCCGAGGTGTCGTGCGTGTGGAAATGGATCGGCAAGCTGGTCGCTTCGCGCAACGCCTTGAAGAGGATCCGGGCCGCAGCCGGCTTCAGGAGGCCGGCCATGTCCTTGACCGCGATGATATGCGCACCGGCCTTTTCCAGGTCGGCGGCCAGCGCGGTGTAGTACTTGAGATCGTATTTCGGCCGGGCGGAGTTGAGGATGTCACCCGTATAGCAGATGGCAGCCTCGCAGAGCTTGTTCTCCTCCGCCACGGCATCCATCGAGACGCGCATGTTCTCGACCCAGTTCAGGCAGTCGAACACGCGAAAAAGATCGATGCCGCCGGCTGCTGCCTGGCGTACGAAATATTTCACGACGTTGTCGGAATAGTTCTTGTAGCCGACGCCGTTTGCGCCGCGCAGCAGCATCTGCAGCAGGAGGTTCGGTGCCCCTTCGCGCACGAGTGCCAGACGCTCCCACGGATCTTCCGTCAGGAAGCGCATCGACACGTCGAAGGTCGCGCCGCCCCAGCATTCGAGCGAGAGCAGGTTCGGCAGGGCCCGCGCATAGGCGCCTGCGGCGCGCGCGATGTCATAGGTGCGCATGCGGGTCGCGAGCAGCGACTGGTGGCCGTCGCGCATCGTCGTGTCGGTGACGAGCACGCGCGTCTCGTTGCGCATCCATTCGGCGAACTTGACCGGGCCGAGCGTGTCGAGAAGCTGCTTCGTACCGTCCGGGACCGGCGCATCGATGTAAGGCACCACCGGCTCCGCCGCATCAGCCGGCGGACGCGGACGCCCCTTGGCCTCGGGATGCCCGTTGACGGTCACGTCGGCGAGATAGGTCAGCAGCTTCGTCGCACGGTCCTGGCGCTTCACCTGGGCGAAGAGCTCTGGCGTCGAGTCGATGAACCGCGTCGTATAGCTGTTGTCGCGGAACTTCGGGTGCCCGATGATCGCCTCGAGGAAGGTAAGGTTCGTCGCGACGCCGCGGATACGGAACTCGCGCAACGCACGGTCCATGCGCTGTATCGCCTCCTGTGGCGTCGGCGCCCAGGCGGTCACCTTTTCGAGCAGCGGATCGTAGTAGCGCGTGATGACCGCTCCCGAATAAGCCGTACCGCCGTCGAGGCGGATACCGAAACCGGTCGCGCCGCGATAGGCGGTGATCCGGCCGTAATCCGGGATGAAGTTGTGCTCCGGGTCCTCGGTGGTGATGCGGCACTGGAGCGCATGGCCGTTCAACCGGATGTCGGACTGGGCCGGAACGCCGGATTCCGCCGTTCCGATCGCGTGTCCGTCGAGGATGTGGATCTGCGCCTTGACGATGTCGATGCCGGTCACGACTTCGGTGACCGTGTGCTCGACCTGGATGCGCGGGTTGACCTCGATGAAGTAGAACTTACCGCTGTCGGCATCCATCAGGTATTCGACGGTGCCGGCGCCCACATAGCTCGTGGCCTGGGCGATCTTCAGCGAGTAGGAGGCGAGCTCCTGTCGCTGTGCCTCGCTAAGATAGGGAGCGGGAGCGCGTTCGACGACCTTCTGGTTGCGGCGCTGGATTGAGCAGTCGCGCTCGAACAGATGGACCACGTTGCCGTGCATGTCGCCGAGGATCTGGCTCTCGACGTGGCGGGCCTTCTCGACCAGCTTCTCGAGATAGACTTCGTCCTTGCCGAACGCTGCCATCGCTTCGCGCTTCGCCTCGGTGACTTCGCGAGCCAGGTCCTTCGGGTCACGGATCGCACGCATGCCGCGGCCGCCGCCGCCCCAGGATGCCTTGAGCATCACCGGGTAACCGATCTCCTCGGCCATGCGGGCGACTTCCGCCATATCATCGGGCAGCGGATCGGTCGCCGGAACCACAGGGACGCCGACAGAGATCGCAAGATTGCGCGCCGCCACCTTGTTTCCGAGCTGCCGCATGGTCTCCCCGCGCGGCCCGATAAAAGTAATGCCTGCATCGTTGCAGGCATCGACAAACTCGGGACTTTCGGAAAGGAGGCCATAGCCCGGATGAATGGCGTCCGCGCCCGAAAGCTTGGCCACACGGATCACCTCGTCGATCGACAGGTAGCTTTCGATCGGTCCGAGTTCACGGGCCAGGTGAGGGCCACGTCCAACCTGATAACTCTCGTCCGCCTTGAATCGATGCAGGGAGAGCTTGTCCTCCTCCGCCCATATCGCAACCGTTTTCAGGCCAAGTTCATTGGCCGCGCGGAACACGCGAATGGCAATTTCGGATCGATTGGCAACGAGAATCTTGGATATGGACAAATCGGTCTCCTCAGTCGATTTAGCGGGGCATGCTGCACCTGCGAAATCTCCATATCCTGTTGTGCCCGGAAGTTCAATTTCTCCGACCGCGGCCTGCTAAATTTCCGCGCGGTTTCAGGTGATCAGGCCGAGCCGGAAGGCAAGCGCAACCACGTGCTGCCGGTTCTTCGCCCGAAGCTTGTCCTGGATACCGTTCATGTACCAGTCAACCGTGTGGTTTGAGATGTTGAGCACCTTGCTGATGTCGTTCGACGTCATGCCGTCTGCAAGATAGTTCAAGACTTCCATTTCACGCCGGGTCATGCGCGTGTCGACCTTGGTGGCCTCCATCACATCGTCGACCTGTTTGCGAAGCTCGAGCAAACGCCAGAAGGCCTTCTTCGCCACCGCATCGAAAAGGGTTATCTCGACCGGAGACAGATCGACAGGTTTGCCGCCGACGGTCATGTTGCCGAGCAGACCGGTGCGCCCATGGACAGGAAAAATGTAACCGTCCTGCAGGCCGAAGCGGACGGACTCCATCATCATGCGCTCCATCCGCTTGCGGTGCGGGTCATTCTTGAAGAAACCCAGCGTGTCGCTCCAGCGGAATCCCTTCTGTGCCTGACCGAGATACCGGATCGTCGGATCGATCAGCACGAATTTCTTCGTGATATAGGTCTCCGGCCAGCGCTCCGGCCAATGTCCCATCAGAACCAGTGACATCGGGTTCTCGTTCGGCTTCGGCTGGCGAACGATGCCGTAGTATTCGAACCGATAGAGACTGAACAGCTTCTGCAATTCAGCCACCACTTCTTCCGCATTCCGGTACTCGTCGGCGATGACCAGGAACTGGACCAACTGATTAACGCTCACACGAACCCCCCAAAAAGTCATCACCCGAGCGAAATCACGAAAAAGCCATACGGCGCCCGTTTCTATCGGCCTTGGCCGGGTGGAATTGGGGCATAAGCTAACATATTCGGTTAGGAGGCATTTAAATCTAACACATGAAATCTAGCCATCCGTGCAAAAGCTGACCACCACAATCATGCGGGTCGGAACATGAACGACCGACCATTCCTGGGTGGATTGCGCGTCTGCGGGCCGCCGAAAAGATGCAATCGACCCGCCATGTACTATGGCATATGTCCTTGTCGGTTTATAAGAAAAACGGTTGAAACAGCGCGCGCCATTCAGGCCCGCTGATGGGGTAAAGCAATTGTCCTTGTTCCAGGTTTACATCAAGGCTCTCAAATATCTGGCGGCCTACCGCCTGCGGGTGACCATGGTGGTGATTGCCAACATCATTCTGGCGGTCATTACCATCGTCGAGCCCATCCTCTTTGGCCGAATCATCGACGCCATCTCGGAAAAGGGCGATGCCAAGACCATGCTGATCGCCTGGGGCGGTTTCGGCGTATTCAACACGATTGCCTATGTGCTGGTCGCCCGCGAAGCCGATCGGCTCGCCCATGGCCGCCGCGCCGATCTTTTGACCGAAGCCTTCGGCCGCATCATCTCCATGCCCTTGAACTGGCATCACCAGCGCGGCACCTCGAACGCCCTGCACACCCTGCTGCGAGCAAGCGAGACCCTTTTTGGCCTGTGGCTTGAGTTCATGCGGACTCACCTGGCGACCGCCGTGGCACTCACCCTGCTCATTCCGACCGCCTTTTCGATGGACTGGCGGCTGTCCTCCGTGCTGATCGTCCTCAGCGTGCTCTACGTCCTGATCGGCAAGACGGTGATGAACCGCACCAAGGAGGGTCAGGCCTCCGTGGAAAGCCACTACCATACGGTCTTTTCCCACGTCAGCGACTCGATCAGCAACGTCTCGGTGCTGCACAGCTACAACCGCATCGAGGCCGAGACGCGTGCGCTGAAGCAGTATGCGCAGCAGCTGCTCGCCGCCCAATATCCGGTGCTCGACTGGTGGGCCATCGCCAGCGCCCTCAACCGCATCGCCTCCACAGTTTCGATGCTGGTCATCCTGGTAATCGGCACGATCCTCGTCCAGCAGGGCGAACTGAAGGTCGGCGACATCATCGCCTTTACCGGCTTTGCCGGCCTGCTCATCGGTCGACTGGACCAGATGCGCCAGTTCGCCACCCAGATCTTCGAGGCACGATCCAAGCTCGAGGATTTCTACCAGCTTGAGGATTCCGTCCAGGAACGCGAGGAGCCGGCCGGTGCCGCCGAACTCAAGGACGTGAAGGGAGACGTCGAGTTCCGCGACGTCTCCTTCGATTTCGCCAACACCACCCAGGGCGTTCACGACGTCTCCTTCTCAGTAAAGGCCGGGCAGACGATCGCCATTGTCGGACCGACCGGCGCCGGCAAGACGACGCTGATCAACCTGCTCCAGCGCGTTCACGAACCGCAGAAGGGCAAGATCCTGATCGACGGTACGGACATCTCGGCCGTCACCCGAAAATCGCTCCGCCATTCGATCGCCACGGTCTTCCAGGATGCCGGCCTGCTCAACCGCTCCATCCAGGAGAATATCCGGCTGGGTCGCGAGGACGCGAGTGACGAGGAAATCCTCAAGGCGGCCGAGGCCGCGGCAGCGACGGACTTCATCGAAAGCCGCCTCGCCGGCCTGACGACCGTCGTCGGCGAGCGCGGCAACCGTCTCTCCGGCGGCGAGCGCCAGCGTATCGCGATTGCCCGCGCGATCCTGAAGAATGCGCCAATCCTCGTTCTGGACGAGGCGACCAGTGCGCTGGATGTCGAGACGGAAGCGCGCGTGAAAGCGGCGATCGACCGCCTTCGCAGGAACCGCACGACCTTCATCATCGCGCATCGACTTTCCACCGTGCGCGAGGCCGACCTCGTGCTCTTCCTCGATCACGGTCGCATCGTCGAGATGGGCGGTTATGACGAGCTCAGCGCCAGCGGCGGTCGCTTCGCCTCCCTGCTCAAGACGAGCGGCCTGCTGACCGAGGAAACGGCCGCCGCAGCAGCAGCACCCTGAAGACTTCCCGGCATCGCCGGGAAGACAAGCGGCCGCGGTCTCAATCGACGTCGGCCGCCAGGCCTCATTCAGCAGCGACGGCCGGCGGCAGGCTGTTCTCGTTGCCGGCCGCGCCCGCACCGCCCGCGCCCTCGACCTTCCCCTTGTTCTTCGGCTCGCGACCGAAGAACAAGGCATAGGCTGCCGGCAGCACCAGGATGGTGAGAACGGTTGCCACAAGGATGCCGCCCATCATCGCATAGGCGAGCGGACCCCAGAACACGCCGCGCGAGATCGGGATCAGCGCCAGGACGGCTGTGAGTGCCGTGAGCATGATCGGGCGGAAACGGCGGATTGCCGAGCCGATGATTGCTTCCGAACGCTCCATGCCCGCAGCGATGTCCTGGTCGATCTGGTCGATCAGGATGATCGAATTGCGGATGATGATCCCGAGCAGGGCAATCACGCCGAGGATCGCCACGAAGCCGAAGGGGGCGCCGCTGACGAGCAGCGCGGCAGCGGCACCGATGATACCGAGCGGACCGGTCGCGAGCACCAGCATCGCCTTTCCAAAATGCTGAAGCTGGATCATCAGCAACACCACAATGACGAGCAGCATGACCGGGGCCTTGGCGGCGATCGACGCCTGGCTTTCGGCACTGTCTTCGGCGCCGCCCTGTACCTCGATCTTGTAACCGGCCGGCAGGCTGGCGCGCAGGTCCTGCAATTGGCCATAGATCTCCGTCACCACGTCGTTCGACTGTACGTCGTCCGGCAAGGTACCGCGAACCGTGATGGTCGGCAGGCGATCGCGGCGCCACTCGATGCCCTGTTCCAGAACAGGAACCACGCGAGCCACCTGCGACAGCGGCACGAAGGCACCGTTGTCGGTCGGAATGTAGACCGAGTTGACCGCCGTCAACAGCTGCCGGCTGTCGTCCGGCTCGCGGGCGACGATCGATATGGTCTCCTCACCGGCCCGGACATCGGCGAGCGGCGCACCGCTCATCGTCGCCTGCAGCATCTGCCGGAGGCGCTGCGACGTGACGCCGAGTGCACGAGCGCGGTCCTGGTCTACCACCAGCTTCATCGCGGGCACCGGCTCCAGCCAGTCGTCGTGAACGGCACTCAGGAGCGGATTGGCAAGGAACACGGCCTTCACCTCGTCGGCAATACGGCGAACCTCGGCCCGATCCGAGCCTGAGACGCGCATCTGCACGGGCCAACCCGTCGGAGGGCCGAGGAAGAGCCTGTCGACCTTCGAACGGATGGACGGGAAGTCCTCCGCCAGGATGCCGCGGAGCTTGGCAATCAGGCGCTCGCGAGCCGGCTCGTCATTCGCCATCACGAGAAGCTGGGCGAAGTTCGGATTGCGAAGCTGCTGGTCGAGCGGCAGGAAGAAGCGCGGTGCGCCCTCGCCGATATAGGTCGCGACGAAGCGCTTGTCCGGGTCGTCCATGATCCGGCCTTCAAGCGCCTTGGCCTGCGTCTCGACCTCGTTGATGCTGGTCCCTTCCGGCAGCCACAGATCGACCAGGATTTCCGGACGCGAGGACTGCGGGAAGAAGTTCTGCGGAATGAACTGGAAGGCCCAGAGACTGGTGACGAAAGTCGCGAGCGTCAGGCCGATCACGATCAGCCGATGGCGCACGGCCCAGCCGACCGTCGCGCGCAGGCGCCGGTAGAAGCCGGTATCGAACACGTCCTGGTGGCTTCCGGCGTGGTGCCGCTGCTTGAGGATCATGTACCCCAGCCAGGGCGTGAAATAGACCGCCACGAACCAGGATACGACCAGCGAAATGCCGACCACGTAGAAAAGTGAGCGTACATATTCGCCGGCGGTGGATTCGGCGAATCCGACCGGGATGAAGCCTGCCGTGGTGATCAGCGTACCGGTCAGCATCGGGAAAGCGGTCGAGGTATAGGCAAAACTCGCCGCGTCGATCTTGTGCAGCCCCTCTTCGAGCTTTCGCTCCATCATCTCGACGACGATCATCGCATCGTCGACAAGCAGGCCGAGCGCGATGATCAGCGCCCCGAGCGAGATGCGCTGCAGATCGATGCCGAGTTCGTACATGATGGCGAAGGTGGCGGCGAGCACCAGCGGGATGGCGATCGCGATGACCAGACCGGAACGCCAGCCGATCGACACGAAGGACACCACCAGCACGATGGCAAGCGCCTCGACCAGCGCCTTCATGAACTCGCCGACAGCCTCACGCACCACCTCGGGCTGGTTCGAGATTTGCGCGACCTCGACGCCGTGCGGCAGCGATGCTTCGAAGCGCTGGAAGGTTTCCTCGACGGCCTTGCCGACATCGGTGACATTGAAGCCCTTGGCCATCACGACCCCGACCTGGACGCTGTCATGGCCGTTGAAGCGGAACTTGCGCTGATAGGGATCTTCGGTGCCCTCGGTGACCGTGGCAATGTCGCCGAGACGGGTCACCTGCTGGCCGGCTCGCAGCCTCAGTTCGCGAATGTCCTCGGCGCGTCCGAACCCGCCGTCGACGGAGATGCGGACCGAGCGTTCGCCCGTATCGATCGTTCCGGCGGGATCGATGGCATTCTGACCTTCCAGCGCATTCTTGATATCGCTGAACGTCAGGCCGCGTTCCGCAAGAACCTTGGAGGAGACGTCGATGTAGATCTTCTGCGGCTGATCCCCGAGAATGACCGCTTTCTCGACGCCCGGTGTCGTCAGCAGCATGTCACGCGCCTGGATGGCGTAGGTCTTGAGCTCGGGATAGCTGTAGCCATCGCCGGACAGCGAGTGCAGGGTGATGAAGGTGTCGCCGAACTCGTCGTTGAAATACGGCCCGAGCAGGCCTTCCGGCAATTCGCTCGAGATGTCTCCCACCTTCTTGCGCACCTGGTAGAAGGCGTCTGCCACGTCATCGGCATTGGTATCGCCCTCGACCTGCAGCGTGATGATCGCGCTGCCGGCCCGGGTATAGGACTTGACCCAGTCGAGATGCGGCACTTCCTGCAGCTTGCGCTCAATCTTGTTGACCACCTGGTCCTGCATGTCGGTGATCGAGGCCCCTGGCCAGACGGCCTGAACGACCATCACGCGGAAGGTGAAGTCGGGGTCTTCCTTCTGGCCCATGCGCATCAGTCCGAGCACACCGGCGATCAGGATCAGGCCGAAGAGGAAGCGCGCGATGCTCGGGTGACCGATCGCCCAGCGCGACAGATTGAAGGAACCCTTATCGGTGGACGTGGTCATGGCGTAAATCCGTTCTCGAAAGGGTTGGGTCAGCGGGTCTGGCTGGCAGGCGTGATGCTGCCGGTGGCAAGCGAGGCCTGCTCGGCATCGGCGGCCGCAAGCTTCACCTTCAGATCCTCGCTCATGAACTGCGTCCCCGCGACGACGACGAGGTCGCCGGGCTTGAGGCCTTCCGACACGCGCACGCCGGTGTCGGAGAAATCGACCACGGTGACAGGACGCTCATGCACCGTCTTCGCTGCCGGATCGACCGTCCAGACGATCGGACGGTCGGCCGGGTCACGCGCGAGCGCGGTGAGTGGCAGGCTGAAGAGCGGCTGGCCGCTTTCGGCATCGGCCCGAACCGATGCCGTCATGCCGAGCAGCACCCGATCGTCGGCCGGTAGCGACACGCGGACGGAGAACGTGCGCGACGCCGGATCGGCACTGCCGGCGACCTCGCGAACCTTGCCTTCGAGGGCGACGCTGTCATTCGACCAGACGCCCACCTTGACCGCCTTGCCGGGGGCAAATGCGAAGACGTCGTTTTCCGGGACGGCGATCGAGACTTCCTTTTCGCCGTCGACGGCGACCGTCACCACCGGCGTGCCGGCAGCGACAACCTGCCCCGCATCGGCATGGGTCGCGGTCACGATGCCGTCCTTGTCGGCCGTGAGTTCCGCATAGCCGACCTGGTTTTCCGCCTGGGCGAGCACCGAACGGGCGGAATCGCGTGCCGCGACCGCCTGATTGTAGGCGAGCTGCGCCTGTTCGAGCTGGGCCTTCGCCGCCACCTGCTGCTTGAACAGCTGGTCGGCACGCTTCATCGCGAAGTCGGCGGTCTCGACCTGCCGTTCGGCCGCGACGAGATTGGCGCGCGCGCTCGTCACCGAAAGCGCGTAGTCGGTGGCATCGAGCCTGGCGAGCACATCGCCGGCGCGAACCCGGTCACCGATGTGGACACTGCGCTCGACGATCTTGCCGCCGATCCTGAAACCGGCTGCTGCTTCGCTGCGGGCGCGGACGGCGCCCGAATAGCTGAGCTGGCGCGTCATCGCGGCCGGAGCCACCTCGACGACCTTGACCGGACGGACCGGTTCCTTCGGCGCTTCCGCCGTTTCGGCGGAGCAGCCGGCAAGCGCTGCAACGAGCAGCAGGGGAAGGACGGTTTTCTGATACATGGGACGCTATCCTCGGCGAAGGGCGGCCTTCGCGGCTGGTCGTTTATTCTCGCAATTTGATCTTCTGTTTCGCGCCGCGATCAGGCCTTCAGGGCACGGATCGCGAATTCGGTCAGCTCGGCCGGAGATGCGCGGTTCTCCTTGCTCAGGCACTGGGCGACAAGCTGCGGATGGCTGAGGATGACGGTGCTGGCACCGAAGCAGCGCGACGCGACGATGGCATCCTGATCGGGAAATTCGCCGGCGGCGATCCCGTCCTCGATGATCTTCTGAAGAACCTCGTTCATCCGGTCGATATGCTGGTCGATGACGTGCCAGTTCTGTTCGATGGCGACGACCACCATCTCGTGGACCTTCTCGGCGTCCATCATGGTCTCGACCGTCAGGCGGTGCTCCATCTCGACATAGCGGCGAAGCCGTTCCTCTGCACTGATCGGCAGGGAAGCAATGCTGAGGGCCAGTTCGTAACCGGCGCCGAGCATCCGGCTGCAGAGCCCCTGCAGGATCTCCTTCTTCGACTCGAAGAAGCGATAGATGTTCGCCGGCGACATGCCGAGGTCACGGGCGATGTCGGCGACATTGGTCTTGCTGTAGCCGTAGTGGCGGAAAAGCCGTTCGGCGGAATCGAGGATCCGCTTGACGTTTTCCTGCCGCGCAAGGCTCTCGGATGAATGGCTTTCGCTTTCGGTATTGACGGTGGCCATAGGCAGATCCTGATGACTGACGAATTTCGAATTTCGTCAGTTGTAAATCGACAGATGATTTTTGTCAACCTCGCCTGCCCCGCGAGACCTCGTCCTCGAGGGCGTACACCGGGAAGGACTGGAAGCTGGCGGTGAAATCGCTTGTTGCCGTCCGGAATGTGCCTATATCGTCAGCGCACCGCCGGCGGAGAATCGTAAGCCCGGCGACCTGCCCAAAGACAGGACCAGAATGAACCGCTGATGGCCTTCCGCTTCGTCCACACTGCCGACATCCATCTGGATTCGCCCCTTCGCTCGCTGTCCTTGCGCAACAGGGAGCTCGCGGACCTGATCGGCGACTCGACCCGCCAGGCGCTGGTCAGGATCGTCGATCTCTGTGTCGAGGAGCAGGTCGACGCGCTCGTCATCGCTGGCGATCTCTATGACGGCGACCAGACATCGATGAAGACGGCGCGCTTCCTCGCCTCGCAGATGCAGCGTCTGCATCAGGCCGGGATCGCCACCTACACGATACGCGGCAACCACGACGCCCTGTCGCGCATCACCCAGGAACTCGTTCTGCCGCCCTCGGTGAAGGTCTATTCCGGCCGGGCCGAGGCCGTGGAAGTGGAAAAGGGAGGCCTCGGCATCGCCTTTCACGGCCTGAGCTTTGCAAGACCCCAGGCGCCCGAAAGCCTGCTGCCCAAGTATCGGCCGCCGCTGCCGGACCGGGTCAATGTCGGGATCATGCACACGAGCCTCGCCGGCGCCCCAGGCCACGACGTCTACGCCCCGTGCAGTCTCGCCGACCTGCAGGGCTCGGGTTTCGACTACTGGGCGCTCGGGCACATCCACCAGCGCAGCGAGTACGCGGGCCGCACAACGGTCGTCATGCCCGGCATGCCGCAGGGACGCGACATCAACGAGGCAGGCCCGAAGGGCATATCACTCGTGACCATCCACGACGACCGCAGCCTCACCGTCGAGGAGCGCCTGGCGAGCATCGCGGAATTCGCACGTCTTCCCGTCGACCTGAGCCAGGCCGCCAGCTGGTTCGACGTCGTCGAGACGATCGAAACGTCGGTTGCCGAACTGCGTGGCCGCATGCCGTCGGATCATCTTGTCGCACGCCTCGTGCTGACCGGCACGACGCCGTTGTCGTGGCGCCTGCGCCGCGACCGGGACCTGCTGCTCGCCGAAGCCGAGCAGCGCGCCGAAGGCATTGGTCGAGCCTGGATCGAAAAAATCGAGATCACCACCAAGGCGCCGGGCGAGGCATCCTCCCGGTCGAGCGCCGATCCGCTGATCGAGCTTGCCGAACTGATGCGCGACGACGTGTCGATCCGACACGGGCTGCGCGAGGAAGTCCGTCGCATGGTCAAGGAACTGCGCGACGAGCTTCCGCCCGAGAGCCGCGCCTTCACCGGGAGCGACGAAGCTGAGTTCGAGGCCTTTGTCGAACGGCTGCTGGCCGAAGGCAGCGACGACATCGTCTCCCGTCTGAGGAGCGACGGTGCGGGGGCCACCGAATGAGGCTGCGGAGACTCGATCTCACCCGCTACGGCAAGTTCACCGACCATGTGATCGACTTCGGCGCGGTCGAACCGGGCGCGCCGGACCTGCACATCGTCTACGGTCTCAACGAGGCCGGAAAGTCGACCTCTCTCTCCGCCTACCTCGATCTGCTCTACGGGATCGAGGAACGCAGCCGCTACAATTTCCTGCATGCCTATAGTGCCATGCAGGTCGGCGGCTGCCTGGAATTCGCCGGCGCGTCCCACGACCTGAAGCGCGTCAAGCAACGCGCCGGATCGCTGCTCGACGGGCGCGGCGAAGCGGTGCCTGAGGCACTGCTGTCCGTTCCGCTGGCGGGGGTCAGCCGGGACGCCTATCGCACGATGTTTTCGCTCGACGACGTGACGCTCGAGGAGGGTGGCAATGCCATCCTCCAGAGCAAGGGTGACCTCGGCGAACTGCTCTTTTCAGCCAGCGCCGGTCTGGCCGGTGTCAGCACGACACTGGGCGCCATCTCGGACGAGGCCGACGCGCTCTACAAAAAACGGGCACGCTCCACGCGGATCGCCGAGCTGAAGCAAAAGCTTGCGGAACTGAAGACGCGGCGCGACGAAATCGACACCCTGGCGTCGACCCATGCCGGCCTCGTCGCCGCACTCGGCCACGCCGAGGCGGCCTATGACGAGGCAATGCATGCGCGCGGCAATGCAAGAGCGAGAAGCGAGGCGATCACCCGCCTGTTGCGCGCCCGCCCGCTCGCCGCCGAATACCGCCGGCTCGAAGCGGAGCTCGCCGAAAACGCCGGCCTTCGGCGTCCCCCGGCCGATTGGGCCCGCGATCTCCCCGGCCTGATGGAGGAGGAGACCCGGCTCGCGACCCGCCTTGCCGGCATCGAGACGGACATGGAGCGCGTGCGGCAGGAAATCGAAGGCAGCGAACTCGATGAACCCGTTCTCGCGCTTTCCGACCGGATCACCCATCTCGCCAGGGGGCTCGCGCGTTTCGCCGGAGCGGAGGAAGATCTGCCGAAGCGCCGGATAGCCCTTGCCGCTCGAAACTCCACCATCGGCGGCATCCTGACCCGACTGGACCGGACGGGATTCGAGACGCCGGAAGACCTGCTTCTGCCGGCCGCGACCATCGGTGCCCTGCGTGACTTAATCGAGATGCGTTCCGGCGTCGAGGCGCGCCTGCAAACCGCAGCCCGCGAGCTCGCGGCCGCAAGGGTCGCCAAGGAGCGAGCCGATTCCGAACACGAGGCCCTGGTCGCACGTGGCGAGGACGCCGACGCTTCGATGATTAGCCGGCTCACGGCAACGTTGGCGATTGTCCGCCGCAGCGATCATTCGACCCGATTGCGGCTTGCGGAGCGCAGTCTCGGTGATCTGGAGCGCCGATTTGCCGAAGCCGTCCGCCCGCTTGCCGAGCTCGCCGACGGAGATCTCCTTGACGGCGAAGCTCTCCGTATCCTTGCCTTGCCCGATCCGCGACAACTCGAGATCTGGCGCGCGGCTCTTGCCGCCGTGGACAGCCGCATCGCCGACCATACCGAGCGCGGACGCCAGCTCGTCACCCAGCACAGGCAGGTCGAAGCGCGGATCACCGCCCTCGGCGCACGCGGCGGGCTGGTCGAGGATGCCGAAGTACTCCGACTGCGCGCTCAACGCGACGCTGCATGGAAGGACCATCTTCAGCGGCTGGACAAGGAAAGCGCCGAGGCTTTCGAAAAAGCCATGCATGCCGATGACCTCGGAACCACGGCGCGCATGGCGGCGATGCGCGACCTTGCCGATCTGCGCACCCTCACCGAGGAACGGTCGGTTGCGGCAGCGGGGATCGACCGCCAGGAGGAATTGCTGGACGAAGCGAAGTCTGAGCGGGAAAGACTCATTTCTGAGCTGCGGGGCACACTGCCAAAGGCCTTGTCCGTCAGCGCAGACGGCAACCTGGCCCGGCTGTTCTCGTTGATCGAACAGCTTGTCCGCGCACGCTCCGACGCCCTGTCCGCCTGGGAGCGCCTAGAGGCGACCCGGCACGAAATCGCGACGGCGCGGGCCGATGCCGAACTCGATCGTGACACGCTCGCCACGGCCCTCGACGCGGTCGGCCTCGACCGGACGGGACAAACGCTTACCGAACTGCTCGAAGTGGCCGAGGCTGCCGTAACCGCCGGCAACAGCAGGGCCGCCGCCCGGACAGCGGCGGAAAAAGCCATCGCCGACCATAAGCGTGCGCTTGACGATCGGCGGCGCGAATTCGAGGAAGCCGAGAAAGACCGGGACGACTGGCAAGCTCGGTTCTCGACCACCCTCGCGGAAACCTGGTTCGGCGAGATCACCTCGACCGGGGCGGTACGTGAAATCATCGAGACCCTCAACGAACTCGCCCCCGCCCTGAATGATCGAGACGAATTGGCGCGACGCATCGCCACGATGGAAAAGGATCAGGCCGACTTCGTCGCCGAGGTGCAGGACATCCTGTCGGATCTGGGCGAAACCGCCGACCCGGCTTCGGCCAGCCGCACCGCCGTGACGCTCGCCGCTCGTCTGGAAAAGGCGCGCCATGACCAGTCGCTGCGCTCCGATAAAATCGCCGCCCTCGATCGCCTCGCCGAAACCCAGCGCAAGCTCAGGCAGGATCTCGCGGAACACGCCGCCCGCAAGAGCGAGCTCACCTCGTTCTTCGGGGTCGACACGCTGGCCGAGGTCGCGCTCGCGCTCGAAGCGGCAAACGAACGGGCCCGCCGCGAGACGCGCCTCTATGGCCTTCGGGAGCAGCTCCTCGCCGAATTGCATGCCGCCACGATCGAAGCCGCGCTGGCCGACGTGGAGGCGAGTGATTTCGACGCCATGGAACAGGAACAAGCAGAGCTTGCCGCCCGGCTCGACGATCTCGACGAGCGCGCAAGGCAGCTCTTCGCCGAGAAGACGCGGGCGGGTGACCGGCTGGATGCGGTCGGCGGCGACGATCAGGTCGCCCGGATCGAAGCCGAACGCCGGACGATCTTCCTCGAGATCGAGGAGCACGCAGCCAGTAACCTGCGTCTCAAGAGCGGCGTGCTCATCGCCGGCGAGGCCCTGCGGGCATACCGCGACAAGCATCGTTCATCGATGATGAAACGCGCCTCGGACGCCTTCCGCCTCATCACCCGTGGTGACTATACCGGCCTCGCGACCCAGCCCGACAAGGACCGCGAAACCCTGATCGGCCTGTCGCGCCAGGGTGGCTCGAAGCTGGCCAGCGAGATGTCCAAGGGAACCCAGTTCCAGCTCTACCTGGCGCTTCGCCTCGCCGGTTACGAGGAGTTCGCCGCAAGCCGGCCCTCCGTTCCCTTCATCGCCGACGACATCATGGAGACCTTTGACGAACCGCGCTCGGAAGAAGTGCTCAGGCTATTCGGGGAAATGGCGAAGATCGGCCAGGTCATCTATCTCACGCACCATCGCCATCTCTGCGACATCGCCCGGCGTGTGGTGCCACAGGTCCGGATCCACGAAATCTCGAGCTAGCCCGCAGGTCGGCCCCGTCACATTTCTCTTGACGGGATCGCCACCGCGCGGGCAGTCGTTGACCCGTTGAAACCTGCGGCCGAATGGCCGCCCTGACAATTCCGGATGTGAGACGGTTGGCCAAGAATTCGCAAGCAGCGCCTGGTACCCGCGTGACCCTTCCCAGGGCTCTCTCCAAGCTCGGTTACTGTTCTCGTACCCAGGCGGAAAAGCTCGTAGCCGATGGCCATGTCACCGTCGGCGGCAGGTGCGTCACCGACCTTTCCGCTTGGGTCGACATCCGCACCGATCGCATCGCCGTCGACGGCAAGCCGGTCGGAGTGGAAACCAGGGTCTACCTGATGCTGAACAAGCCGCGCGGACTGGTGACCACGCGGGATGATCCCGAAGGCCGTGAGACGGTCTTTTCCTGCCTCGAAAATCTCGACATCCCGCATGTTTCTCCCGTGGGCCGCCTCGACAAGGCGAGCGAGGGCCTCCTGCTCTTCACCAACGACACCGTGCTCGCCCAGCGCCTGCTCGACCCGGAAAGCGACATCGCCAAGATCTATCACGTACAGACGCGCGGCCGCCCCGGCGAAGCCGATCTGGCCCGCATGACCGCCGGCATCCTCGATGACGGAGAGCTGCTGAAGGCCGCCCGCGTACGGATTCTCCGGGAAGCCGACAAGACCTGCTGGCTGGAATTCGAACTGCATGAGGGCAAGAACCGGGAGATCCGCCGCATGCTGGAGGCGACCGGCTTCGAGTGCCTGCGGCTGGTGCGCGTCGCCTTCGGAGACCTGCTGCTCGGCGACCTTGAGAAGGGCGGCACACGTTTTCTGACGGAAACCGAAGTTGCGGCGCTGAAGCGTCGCGCCGGTCGCGCTTGAACATCACCCGGATTGACTTTCGCCCGACATGGGTGAGCTGCTAGGCTTGATAGATCGATTGTCGGTGACGGGAGCGGGATTTCACCCATGAGCAGGCTACACACGGAAAACCATCTTGTTTCGCGCATCGGCTGGCTGCGTGCCGCCGTTCTCGGCGCCAATGACGGGATCGTCTCGACAGCCAGCCTCGTCGTCGGCGTGGCCTCCGCTTCCGCAGGCAGCTCCGAGGTTCTCGTGGCCGGCATCGCCGGTCTGGTTGCCGGGGCAATGTCGATGGCGGCGGGTGAATATGTCTCCGTCAGCTCGCAATCCGATACCGAGCAGGCCGACCTGAGCCGGGAGCGAAAGGAGCTCGAGACGCAGCCGGAATTCGAGCGGGAGGAACTGGCTCAGATCTATGTCGCCCGCGGTGTCGAACCGGAGCTTGCACGACAGGTCGCCGACCAGTTGATGGCCAAGGACGCCCTGGTCGCCCATGCCCATGACGAACTCGGCATTTCCGAAATGACCACCGCCCGGCCGATCCAGGCAGCCCTCACATCGGCCGCGACCTTTGCCGTCGGCGCTGCCCTGCCATTGCTGATGGTCGTGATTTCTCCGGCGAGCACCCTGGTCTGGACGGTCTCCGTCGCTTCGCTGCTGTTCCTCGCCCTCCTTGGTGCGGTCGGTGCCAAGGCCGGTGGTGCGAATATTGCGCGCGCCACGCTGCGCGTCACTTTCTGGGGAGCTTTCGCCATGGCGCTGACGGCCGGAATTGGCGCGGTGGTCGGAACCGCAGTCTAGCGCCGAAGGCATTGGTTCACGCAAGAGTACCGGCGCCATCCAGGACGGCGCCGGCACGTGGATCAGGGCCGAATGAGCCTCAGGCCTTGGCAAAGGCCAGCAGGTCGGCGTTCAGCTGGTCCTTGTGGGTATCGGCAAGGCCATGCGGCGCGCCGGCATAGACCTTGAGCTCCGCATGCGGGATCAGCCGCTTCGAAGCCTTGCCGGCGGCGTCGATCGGCACGATCTGGTCGTCGTCGCCATGCACGATCAGGGTCGGCACGTCGAACTTCTTCAGATCCTCGGTAAAATCGGTCTGCGAGAAGGCGACGATCGAGTCATAGGTGTTCTTGTGACCCGCCATCATGCCCTGCAGCCAGAAACTGTCGACCATGCCCTGCGATGCCTTGGCGCCCGGCCGGTTGAAGCCGAAGAACGGGCCGCTGGCGATATCCCTGTAGAGCTGCGAACGGTCGGTGAGGCTCGCCGCCTGTAGGCCGTCGAAGACCTCCTTCGGCAGGCCGCCAGGGTTCTTTTCGGTCTTGACCATCAACGGCGGCACCGCCGAGATGAGACCCGCCTTGGCAATCCGCGCCGTTCCATGCCGCCCGATATAGCGGGCAATTTCGCCCCCACCGGTGGAGAAGCCGGCAAGGATGATATCCTTGAGATCGAGGGCCTCGATCAGATCGGAAAGATCGTCCGCATAGTGGTCCATGTCGTTGCCATCCCAGGGTTGGCTGGACCGCCCGTGACCACGACGGTCATGGGTGATGACACGGAAGCCGTTCTGCGCGAGATGGAAGGCCTGCGCTTCCCAGCTGTCGGAGTTGAGCGGCCAGCCGTGGCTGAGCATGACGGGCTGACCGGTCTTCGGACCCCAGTCCTTGTAGTAGATTTCGACGCCGTCGCGAGTTGTGATCGTGCTTGTCATTGTCTTCACTCCTGTTGAATTCAAGTTGGATTGGTTGATCTGGGCCGCCATGGCGCCCCCTGTCGGACCGCCTGCCGCGATGAGGGCGGCGACCGCCCCGACGGCACCGGCGACAAGGAGATCGCGGCGGGACGTCGGGAATTCGCCTGTTTTTGTTGTGGTCGCGTTTTTCATCATTGCCTGCTTTTCTGTCTGTTGATTGCCTGAGCGTTCCGGAGCGCTGGTTGATGTGATAATGGCGGGAGCATCGCCACACGAATGGCAAAATTGACAAGCATAGGGTCGGAAGTGACAAAGCGTTTGATCCACGACACGATGGAAATCGCCATCGCCAGCTATCCCGATGCCTGGCGCGCGGCGGTGTATGGCCTGACCGACATGTTTTCGGTGGCGGCGAAATACGAGCTTCAACAATCGGGGCCGGATGGCCGCCGGTTGCGGATCAGCCATCACGAATTGAATGCGTCAGGTTCGGTGTCGAAGGTCTATGATACGCATCCCGCCGAGCGGGAACGCGCGCTCGTGGCCGTGGTGTTGCCGCCCGGCCTCGGTGACGACCTGCCGTTCGGCGAACGCATGGGCGCATTTCCCGAGTGGATCCGGGGGCACCACCAAGCCGGCGCGATCGTCTGCTCGGCCTGTGGCGGTGCATCGCTGCTCGCCCAGACCGGACTGCTTTCCGGCCGCGCGGCGACGACCCATTGGCTGCATGGCGACACGATCGCCAAGCGCCATCCGGACATTCGCATCGACACCGACAAGATGCTGCTCGACGAGGGCGACATCATCACCGCCGGTGGCATGATGGCTTGGACGGATCTGGGCTTGCGGCTGATCGACCGCCTCCTCGGCGCCAGCGTGATGCTGGCGACGGCCCGGTTCATGCTGATCGATCCTGGTGCCCGCGAGCAAAGCTTCTACGCCAAGTTCATCCCGCGTCTCGACCACGGCGATACCGTGATCCTCAACGTCCAGCACTGGCTGCACGGAACGGATTCCAGGGGGCTGAACCTGCAGATGATGGCGGAACGGGCAGGTCTTGGTGAGCGCACCTTCCTCAGGCGCTTCCAGAAGGCGACAGGTATCAATCCGACGGAATATTCGCAGCGCCTGCGGGTTGCCAAGTCCCGCGACCTGCTCGAGCAATCGAACCTGTCGATCGAGCAGATCGCCTGGGCGAGCGGCTACGAGGATGCCAATGCCTTCCGCAAGATCTTCCGCAAGATCGTCGGAGTTTCGCCCGGAGAATACCGCATGCGCTTCTCGATCGGCAGTGCGCCGGAAACCGACGACCGCAGCGCGGTCGACAAAGCCGACGTTTGAGTGTCACGCGCCCGGGCTGAGGCAGCCCTCAGGCGGCGCCGTCCTCCGTCTGCAATGCCGGCCAGTGCACCTGGTCCAGGCTCGAGAGCATGCCGTTGGCGATTTCCCGCTCGCCCATGATCACCCGGTCCGCTCCGAGCTTTGTGAGGTGCTCCACTTCGGCATCGGTATGAGCGCGGGCGAGGATGAGGATCGCCGGATTGATCTCGCGCGCCCGCTGGATGACGTTTCCGGCTTCGAACGCGTTCGGGATGGCGACGGCTATGCTCTTGGCCGCGGCGATATTGGCAAGCTCCAGCACCTTGGCTGACGTCGCATTGCCCATGATCACCTCGGTTTCCTGACGCAACAGCTCTTCCAGCGGCCGGTCGGAATCCTCGATAACGAGGAAGGGGACGCCGCTGGAACGAAGATTGTCGACCACGATCTTGCCCACGCGACCACAGCCGACGACGATCGCGTGCCCGGTGAGCGCGCTCGCTACCGACGCCTTGGCCTCGGTCTCCGGCGCCACCGTCGCGGCGATTGTCGGCTCCACCCCTTCGCCACTCACCGCGGAAACGGTCGTCGCTGCATCCACGCCCGCGACCTTTTCACCGCCCTTCGGCACAAGGCGCGCCTCGATACGCGGCATGATGCGATCGGCGAGGTAGAAGACCGCGGGGTTGAGGATGATCGAGATGATCGCGCCGGCGAGGATCAGGTCGCGGCCCTCCTCCGGCAGCAGCTTCAGGCCGACGCCCAGTTCGGCGAGGATGAAGGAGAATTCACCGATCTGCGCGAGGCTCGCCGAAATGGTGAGCGCCGTGCCCGCCGGCATGCGAAAGGCCCGCACGATGAGGAAGGCAGCGAGCGACTTGCCGATGAGAATGATGAAGACGGTGGCGAAAACCTTGAACGGGCTGTCGACCAGGATGTTGGGGTCGAACATCATGCCGACGGAAACGAAGAACAGCACGGCAAAGGCATCGCGCAGCGGCAGGCTTTCCTGGGCGGCCCGGTGCGACAGCTCGCTCTCCGACAGCACCATGCCGGCAAAGAAGGCGCCGAGCGCCAGCGACACGCCGAACAGCTGGGCCGAGCCGAAGGCAACCCCGAGCGCGACAGCCAGCACGCCGAGGCGAAACAGTTCGCGCGATCCGCTGTGCGCAATCACGTGAAGCATCCAGGGGATTAACCGCCGCCCGATGACCAGCATCAGGCCGAGAAAAGCGCCGACCTTGAGGAAGGTGAGCACGAGCACCCAGCCGAGATTGAGCTCAATGTCGAAAAGATCGGCAACGGCAGCAGACAGGGCGTCGGCATGAATGCCCGTCTCACCCGAATTGGCAAAGGCCGGAATGAGGACCAGCGCAAGCACCATGGCGAGGTCTTCGACGATCAGCCACCCGACCGCGATCTTGCCCCGTTCCGTCTCGACGAGACGCCGCTCCTGCAACGCCTTGAGCAGCACCACGGTGGAGGCGACCGACAGCGCCAGACCAAAGACGAGACCACCACCCATCGGCCAGCCTAGGAGCCAACCCATGCCCCAGCCAAGCAGCGTGGCGAAGCCGATCTGCACGATTGCGCCGGGGACCGCCACGCCACGCACCGAGAGCAGGTCCTTGAGCGAGAAATGCAGACCGACCCCGAACATCAGCAGGATGACGCCGATCTCGGCAAGCTCCGGCGCCAGATGCTGGTCGGCGACATAGCCCGGCGTGTGCGGTCCGACGAGGATGCCGGCAAACAGGTAACCGACCAGCGGCGGCAGCTTGAGGCGGTGGGCGACGTAACCGAAGGCGAATGCAAGCACGAGACCGCCGACAATCGTAGAAATCAGGGGCGTATCGTGCAGCATCGGACCTCACTGGAAATGTTACATGGAAAATGCCATATATGGTTGAATTCAACCAATATGGGCAGCATGAAACCATGGGTCAAGGTTCGCCGTCACCGATTTTGACGCCTTCACTCTGCCGCGCGGCACGCGGAATGCTCGACTGGACACAGAATGAGCTTGCCGAGCGCTCCTCGGTCTCGCGCAGCACCATACGTGATTACGAGGGCGCGCGCCACGAACTGCATCGTGCGACCGCGGCCCAGCTCATCCAGGCACTCGAAGCTGGCGGCGTGATTTTTCTTGAAATCGAGGGCCTTGGCGTCGCCCTGGCCGAACGTCGTTGAGCACCGCCCAGGCCTGAACCGGATCGCCGCCGGCTTATCGTGCGGAAAGGTCGCGGAGTTCGCGCGGCAACCGATTCATGGCTTCTACCCCGGCCTCGGTCACGAGAAATTGATCCTCGATCATCAAAGCACCGAGCCCTTCGGCATAAAAGGGCGCCTCGAGCGCCACGACCATGTTCGGCTTCAGGATCTCGCCGCTGTTCGCAGAAAAGAACGGCCACTCCTCGATGCCGACACCGCCTCCAACGGAATGGCCGAAATGGCCGCGGTGGTATTCGGTGAAACCATCCCTGCGCATCGAGGACAGCATCGCCGCATGGATAGCATCGAAGCGGTTGCCAGGCCTGAGTTCGGCAAGCCCGGCGGCGAAGGCATTCTCAAGGGCGGAGAAGATCCGCCGGGCGAGCGGAGCGGGCGGTCCGAAGGAAAAGGTCCGGGCACCGTCCGAGGAGTAGCCGTCGACCAGCGTGCCCACATCGGCCTTTATGATGGCGCCCGGCACGACCCGCGCGTTCATGTCGGAAAGATCGGATCCGACGGAAATGTAATCCCAATGCCCGCTCAGGGCAAAACCGCCGGCGGAAGCCGCCGCCTGCGCACCGGCCTTCCACGCGCTAGAAAGAACAGCGAGCGGCACGCCCGGCGCGACCGCCTCCGCCATCCGGACGAGGCCGGCTTCGGCGGCGAACGATGCGCGTCTCAGAAGTTCGATTTCCCGTGGCGATTTCACAGCCCGGAGACGTTTCAGCACGATCGAGCCATCGACGAAGGTGGCACGCGGCAAGGCACGCTTCAGGGCTTCGAAGTCGGCTGCCGGCACGAATTCGAGATCGACACCGATCCGCCCGGTCGCCAGTCCATTCTCCTCAAGGATCTCGGCGAGCAGGGCGAAACAGGCCTCCCGGTCGAAGGTTTCGGGCCTTGCCCCCGCACGCGCCTGGGACCTGTAGGCGGCATCGACCGCTTCCCCTCCAGCGTCGGCATTGTCGGCGAGGACCGCGAGATCCACCATGTCGATCCAGATGCGATGGGTCCGAAGGTCGACCTCGGGGGCCGCCTTGCGGATCTGCCCCGCGGCATGGTCGCTGGCCACGGCGCCGATGCGGATGGCCGCGTCGGCCGGCACCACGGCAATCGCCGCCCCGGCCCGGCCCCACATCATGGCAACCCCGGCCGGCGCCCCGACCACATAGCGAAACGCCTCCGGCTGGAAGATGGCAAGAGCGTCCAACCCGGCCTCGGCCATCAGGCGCTCGGCACGCCGGCGATCGATGTCACTCACAAGCACCTCCACGGACAGCCGGGCCTCAGGGCACCTGCGGTTTCATTGTTCGGCCAGAACACATATCCCCGGATGGCGACGCTGGAAAGCGCAGACCGCCGCATCCGCACGGGGTCATGGGTCCCGATCGCACTCAGACGCCGCCCGCCTTGCCGTCTTCGGCTTTTTTTTCAATGTGATCGAGAACCTGATCAGGCACGACTTCCCGCGTCAACTCCTCGATCTCCCCGTCAGCCTCCGTCGGGATTTGAAGATGCCGTGCGATAGCGGAGACCATGGCGATCAGTTGTGTTGCCTCGTGTTCGGCAAGGAGCGAAATCTGCAGATTCAGGTCGGCTCTCTTGTCGGCGGCTGCAGACATCCGGTTCTGGCTGATCAATACGAAGGTGGAGAGGAAGATTGCTTCTACCGAAGCGAACATCGCCAAGACGACAAGAGAGGAATCGAACGGCGGAAGCACCGGCAGGAAACCCAGATTGACGGTGATCCACAGCCCGAAGAAGAGGATGTGAAGGTACACGAAGAGCATTGAACCGACGAAGCGCGTGATCGCGGCAGCGACCTTCTCCTCGCGCGACGCCTCTTCACGGTCTCTCGCTTGCCGATCGAGCAGTGCTTCGATGTTGCGATCAAGCTTGCCGACAATCGCCGGCCGTCTCTCCGTCTGTTTCATGTCGGACTCCTTTTCCCGGCAACCCCGTTTGATCCAAAAAGGTTCCTTCGCTTGCGTTGCCCGCCTCCGATTGCCATCTCTTGATCATGTTCGTTGGATAGTTCGTCGTGGCCGGGCCTCAACGGCCTTTGACCGCTCGTTTACCAATTGTCATGAGGATGGGACGCATCCATCCGGTACGGCCGGCGCGGCGGGGAAAGTAGCATGAGACATTATCTGGGCGGCCTCGCCGCCCGAACGCGAAGCGAGGGGACGGATCGCCATCTGGCCTTCTATCTGACCTTCGTCGCAGGCGCGATCAACGCTGGCGGCTTCATGGCCGTGCACCAATACACATCTCACATGTCGGGCATCGTCTCCGCCATTGCCGACAATCTCGTTCTCGGCAACAGTCTGCTCGTCTTCGTCGGGTTCTCCTCGCTCCTGTCCTTCGTCGCCGGTGCCGCGGCTTCGGCGGTACTGATCAACTGGGCCCGCCGTCGAAATCTTGAATCGGAATACGCCCTGCCGCTCGCGGTCGAAGCCGTGCTGCTCCTCTTCTTCGGCCTATCCGGTCTCTTCCTGCGGGCAGGTCTGCCGTCGACGATCCTGCTGACGATCGGCCTTCTCTGCTTCATCATGGGGCTGCAAAACGCCATCATCACCAAGCTCTCCGGGGCCCGCATCCGTACCACCCACGTGACGGGGCTCGTGACGGACGCCGGGATCGAGATCGGCAAGCTAATCTACTGCAACAGCTCCGACCACGCTGACTTGCCTCCCGTCGTCGCCGACCGCGCGAAGCTTGTCCTGCTGCTCTCGCTGATCGGTCTCTTCTTCTTGGGCGGCATCATTGGCGCCCTGCTCTTCAGCCGCGTCGGCCTACCCGCCGCCGCCCTCTTCGCCATCCCCCTCGGCCTCTTCTCGTCCTTCCCGCTTGTCGCAGACCTGCGCGCCACGCGCCCGTCGAAAAGTTAGGAACGGAACTATGCCCTCGTTCTCGGCAGGTGGGGTCTTTGGCCCTCGAACTGTGCGGTTGCGAACGCGGCGAGGAAAGTGCTAGGCGACGTACGCGACTTGGACACGTGAAGACCGAAAGGCCGCAGGGGCGACTGGATCTCGGGCAGGGTGAGCGATGAAAACCGGTATCAATGCGATTGGTCTTCGATTGACGAGCAACGAGCGCCTCGAAGCCTGGATTTTTCCCATCCTCTGGGCCCTGCTCGCCTCCGCAATGCTCGTCGAAAGCGACGTATACCGTTACGTCACGATAGCCCTAGTCATCTTTGCCTTCTGGCGCCAGCCTTCCGAGGTGCGGCGCGTTTCACGCGACTGGCTTGCAGTGCTCTGCTATGTCTGGAGCGCCTATGTCCTGGTGCGCTTCGCGATCGGAATCACTGTTTACGGAGAGAAAGGCTCTTCGGAATGGCTGTATGCGTTCCCAGCCTTCTTCCCCCTGGTCGGTGCCGCGCTGTACGCGACGCGCCGGTATCTGTTCACGGCGGCCACGCTGTTGGTGCTCGCAGGCCTGGTCGGGCTGCTCGCCACGATGGACTTTAGGGCGGTCATCGAAGGCAGCCTGGCGCCGCCACTGTTTCACAAGAACCCCATTCACGCCGGTGTCGGAAGTTCCATGCTCTTCATCACCGCGTTGTTCTGGTTGCTTTATGCCGGAGAAACGGGTCGGTTGTCCGGTCGAGGAAAGTGGCGGTATGTGATCCCGGCCTGCGCAACGATGGCACTTGGTCTCCTGGGTGCACTTGGCGCACAGTCGAAGGGAGCATGGCTGGCGCTCGCCGCAACGCTCGCCCTTATGGGTCTGTTGGCTTTGTTCCACATTGCAGGCAAAGGGCGAATCTACCTTTTTGGCGGCCTCATCGTCGTCGGCGTATCGGCTGCCGTCGTCGCATCGCCCTATGTGCTCAAGGTTGCGGGCTCGACGGTCGATGCGGCAATCGAGCTGACTGACGGGGCGCTGCTCACGGAAGGCCCGGTCAGCGCCATGCGATCTGCGATCGAGAAGCCCTCCACACCCGAGGCGATGCGCGAGCGCCTGATGCTGTGGTCGGATGCTCTTGAACTCATCCAGGCATCCTCCCTGGTCGGCTGGGGAAATCTGTGGCTGCGCGAGTGGCGGCAGACCACCTATTCAAGTGTCGGTTTCACCCTGATCCACAACGGCTATCTGGAAATCATGGTGAGACATGGATTCCTGGGGCTTACGGTCCTTGCCGTCTTCGCACTTGCATCTGCCTGGCGAATCAATCGCGCCCACCGCGAAGGACTCATCTCCATGAGCCTTGCCCTTTATCTGTTCAGCATCAGCTTCTTCTTTTTCGCGACGATCGCGACGAACTCCAACAACCGTCTGGCGATCGGCGAAAGCTTCTTCATTTTCGCAGCCGCCGTTGTCTTCGCCCTCACGCTTGTCCGGAAAGCTTCGCTTGCCCCAGGAGACAAGCCACGGATCTGAAAGGCGGCGCCGATCGGTCTCGGACCCAAGCCGGCCGAGCGGGGCAGGGTCGGCGACCCACGATTGCCCCGGCTCCCATGTGAATTACCGGAAACGGCATCGCGAGCGGGGTTATCGGATGATGACCGGAACACACCGTTCTGATGGCATTAGATCGTGCCGCCGCTGCCGTGCATCGATTCGTTCTGGAGTTCAGCCTTACGCAACGCGATGAAATCCACGATTTCGGCGCTCGGCTGGTAACCACTCACCAGAACAGAAAGAAGCTCCTTGGTTTCCTGAACCTTCCCGGCATTCATGTATCCGACGAGGCGCGCAATATGCTCTTCCAACGTCTGTAGCGGAAGAAAATCGTCTTTGGCCCGCATGATCAGCGGATGCTGGCTGGGAGAAGGATTGTCACCCATCAGAAGCTCTTCATAGAGCTTTTCGGCCGGGCGCAAGCCGGTCATGATCAACTCTATATCGCCGTTGGGGTTGGATTCGTCCTTCACGGTCAAGCCTGACAGTTCGACCATACGCTTTGCGAGGTCGATGATCTTGACGGGTTCACCCATATCAAGAACGAAAACATCGCCCCCATTTGCCATCGCGCCCGCCTGAATGACCAGTTGCGACGCCTCCGGGATGGTCATGAAGAAGCGCGTTATGTCAGGGTGCGTCAGCGTGATCGGACCACCTTCACGTATCTGCTGGCGAAACAGCGGCACCACGGAACCCGACGAGCCAAGGACATTGCCGAAACGCACCATGGAGAAGACGGGCGCTTCGCACGTCTCCGACAAGGCCTGAAGGACCATCTCGGCCAGTCGTTTGCTTGCTCCCATCACATTCGTCGGCCTTACCGCCTTGTCCGTGCTGACAAGGACGAAGCTCTTCACCTTGTGGTCGATCGCGGCCTTGGCAACGATCTCCGTCCCGAGCAGGTTGTTGCGAATGCCCTCGATGAGATTGTGTTCGACAAGCGGAACATGCTTGTAAGCAGCCGCGTGATAGATGGTGTCAACGGACCAGCTCTTCAGTATCTCGCGGATACGCCGGTCGTCGCGAACCGACGCGAGAAGCGGCGTCACGAGATTGATGCATTGCGGAAAGTGCCTGCACAGTTCGCTGTGAATGGCGTAGAGGCCATATTCGTTCTGCTCCACCAGCAGGAGGTGCTTCGGGCCAATCGTCAGAATTTGCCGACACAATTCGCTGCCGATCGACCCACCGGCCCCCGTGACCAGAACGGTTTTGTCTTTGATGTTGCGGCGCAGAAGAGCCTGATCGGGGTCTACCGGCTCACGACCAAGAAGGTCGTTGACGTCGAGTTCCTGAAAAGCGGCAGAATCAACCCTTCCCTGTGCAATCTGGCTGACGTTTGGCGCAGTTCGCACAGCTACTCGTTTGCCGCGGAGGCTCTCGATGATCTCCTTGCGCCGGGACGCCTTCAAGGTCGGCAGGGCAAGCAACACGGTGCGCACGTTGTGTTTGGCGACGAGTGCACTCAACTCTTGGGGATCATGGACTTTAACCCCATTGATGACCGAATGGTGAAGGCTCCTGTCATCATCGAGAAATCCGACGACACGTTGGTCGCCGGAATTCGCAAGGGCGCTAGTCAATTGCCGCCCGATCGAGCCGGCTCCGTAGATCAGGACATTCGATTGCTCATTGCCCCTGAGCACCCTCTGGTAAGCTTCGCCAAACAAACGACGGACGACCAAGCGGCTCAGTCCGACGGCGATCAGAAGCAACAAAGGCTGCAGAATCCCCACCGTTCGCGGGATTCCCGGAACGCTGATGGACGTGAAGATTGTCATGTAGATAAGGCCATAAAGCCCGACCGCCTTGACGATTGAAAAAAATGCTTCCCATCCGATGAAGCGGAAGACGGCGCGATAAAGGCCAAAGCGAATGAAGATCGGGATGGCGATGGCGATCGATGCAGGGATCGTGACGTACTGAACGCCTGACAACGCGACCCAACCATCGAGCCGCAGACAGAAGGCAAGCCACACAGTAAGCGTGCACAACACCATGTCCACGCCGAGCGCAATGATACGCTTGACGATCCGCGGTATGCTCAGAATTCGAGATATTATTTTCTCAGTCATCGTGCTGGCTTCGACATTCAAGACACCAATACAAACTGCGAGTTCCGACGCGCCCGACCGTTTCGGTTACCCCTTACACTGCGAGCCGGGCATTGCAAGACCCGCACCGTGACAACGCAGTTGACGCCCGTGGCATCTGGATCGACGCCGGTGTGATATGCCGGGAGATGTCGACGCAACAGGCCAAGCCTCGTGTAACCGCAGGAACCTGACTGGTGAAAGCGTTCGATTCATGACGTGATCGCTTTCCGCCTTGCAGAGGGTTCAATGTAAACCGATTCATCCGCACAAGGCTTTAGCGAGAGAGTTTCAGGAACTCCGCCCGCAGTCGTTCACGATGGCCAGCCCGGGACTACCAATCGGGTCAGCGTTTCCGGACGACGCTCCAATCCCGAAAAATCAACTAGAAGCTGTTTCTGTAGACTTCAAACTCCGACGCCTGTTCCAGAGCGGCGGCAATTTCGCCCGTCCTGATTTCGGGGAGCAGCGCCTTCATTTCCGGTCGTTTCATCATCGCCAGAAGCTGCCGACTGAGAGACGGCTCACTCGGATGGAACGCGTCGATGAACTCGGCTGCACGGCCATCATAGGATCCTATGTCCGTAAAATCGAATGTGATCACGCCTAGGCTTTCCAGCGACGACCGGAACGCGGCGGACCGGAAGAGCCGCCAAAGCCCGTGGTCGGCAGATCTTTCGATCGCATCTACAACAACGGGATTGTAGGAAGTCGTCACGCCGACGAGCGCAATCCCTCTTTTCCTGGCGGCATTCACAAGCTCGCGAAAAGCCGAAAGTTCCGCGGCGTCCGGCTTGGCGGACTTGATGAAAGGCGCGACGCCCTTTTCGATTCTCTGTAGTGCATCATCCGGCGTTGCGACGCCCGCCTTCATGCCGCGATAGATGGTCCCGTACTGATAAGATCCATCCAGCCGAAAACCGACGCCGTTTTGGGCCGACAGGCCAACTGCCCATTGCGAATAGTTCGGCTCTTTCGGCCAAACCGACAGCCGCGCAGAACCATTCACGTAGGACTGCGCCAACTGCGTCAGGATATAGGCAGCTTCATGGGGATACTCGATGTCTCCTTTGGCCATCCTGTCGGATTCAGGAGACCACGAGTCACTGAACATGAAGTAGTCGAGCGAGAAGATGATGACCTTCGGATTGTATTCCAGTTTCGCGAGAAACTGCGCTATATCGCCTAGGCGCGCAGCGGTGTTTCCGGCGTTATAGAACGTGTATGGCGCGAATTGTCTGCTGCGCCATTGATTCGTGCGTGAGCTGCCGAGAACAATGACCTCGGCCTTGCGCATGTTGGCGGATGCAACCTTCAGTGCGAAATTGTGGTCGGAATATTTCTGGAGAAACAGCAGCGGCACACCACGGGATTGAGCCCAGGCGACGACGGAAACCGGCACCAGTTCTCCGCTCAGCAGAAAGGGAACTGCCAGCACAGGCAGAATGAGGAACGGGAGGAGAAACGTCCGAACGCGCGCAAAGAAATCTGATGCTCCGGGACCGGCAGAAACCAAGGCTTCAGAACTTGAAGTAGATGAATTGCTGCGCATAGGAACTTCCTTCGGACAGGTGCACCACGGTCGCGCCGAGAATAATCGCGATTGCTGCGTAATATGTGGCCCACCTGAGGCCCGCCGACATGGCGTAGATTGACAGTCTCTTGTAGGCGAACACGTCACAGGCCAGCGACGCCGATATCGCCAGGAGAGGCAAGCCAAGCGGAAGCGTTCT
This sequence comes from Rhizobium terricola, assembly GCF_012927355.1. GTDB lineage: Bacteria > Pseudomonadota > Alphaproteobacteria > Rhizobiales > Rhizobiaceae > Allorhizobium > Allorhizobium terricola. The sequence goes on along the minus strand of NZ_JABBGK010000003.1, from coordinate 280,096 downwards.
TTGACCCGAACCGAAATCGAGGACCCGCTCATAGATGCTGATCGCGTCGCTCATGCTGGCAGCACGGAACAGCACCAAGGTACTGCAAACAATCAGGAACGTGATGATCGTCCGGCCCAGCACGAGTATTTGGTCTGGAATATGGTATTTCGCCCAGAAGCGATTGCGCGCTTCAAGGCTCAGCGACGACGACACGACCAGCGTCCCGTGAATCAAGCCGAAAACGAGGAACTGAACGCCGCCGCCGTGCCATAGACCGACCAACGTGAACGAGGTCAACAGGGCAATCGCCATTCCCACGCGGCCACGCTTGCGAAACCGAAAATGTATCGGCGTGAATACATAGTCCCTGAACCAGCTGGAAAGACTGATGTGCCAGCGGCGCCAGAACTCCGCCACGGTGGTGCTGAGGTAAGGTTGCCGGAAGTTCGGGATCAGATCGATGCCGAGCAGTCGGGCGCTTCCGATGGCAATCAGTGAGTAGCCAGCGAAATCCGCATACACCTGAAAAGCGAAATAGACCGTGGCAAGAAACAGGTCCTCCGCACTGTGGGTCTGATGGCTCGCATAGACGCGATCGACGTACGGGGCAAGCGTGTCGGCAATCACCACCTTGTAGAAGTAACCGAGCAGGATGAGCTGCATTGCGCTGACCGTTCGACGGTAATCGAAACCTCCAACGCGGCTCATCTGAGGGATCAGGTGTTCAGCCCGCTCGATCGGCCCAACGGAAAAATTCGGGAAGAAGAGGATAAAGTTGAAGAATGTCAGCAACCTGCGTTCCGCCTCGATCTTCTCGACATAGACGTCGATCAGGTAGCCTGCGGCGGTAAATGTGTAGAACGAGATACCGATCGGAAGGATCAGATCGAAGCCGCTGCCGAGTTCAACGGCAAAATGCAGCGAGGGCAGATACTTGTAGAAAGCAAGCGGGAAGAAGAGCACGCCGAGCAACGCGACAAATCCCATGTCGCGAAACCGGCCGTCTTCAATGCGGGAGAGGGCAAGACCGCCAAGATACGCGCATCCGGCCACGAAGAACGGGATGTACCACCGGGCTTCAAGGAGCAGGAGAAAAAAGCAACTGAATGCGAGCAGACAGAGTTCACGCCTGCGGCCCGCAGCCACGAACGCCAGACATAACGTGGCGGCCGCTATGAAGAGGAGGTAGCGGGGATCACTCAGCGCCATCGGAAACTGTTACCGTGCAACGCCTTACGCCGGCCGTGCGATAAACACACAGGATACCGTCATCTTCTTCTTGAGCGACATCTCGAGCGTCTGGTTGGTTGCCGGCAGATAGGCGCAGCTTTCGATCCTGAATCCCGCGCTTTCAACGAACGCCTTCAATGCATCAGGACTGTCGGCATTGAACAGGTGGTCGGGTGCAGGACTGTTGATCGGCATATTGAGAAACAGCCTGCCCTCCTCCGAAAGCAGCGGCTGGATCACACGCAGCGCTTCGAGGGGCTTCTCCATGTGCTCCAGAACTTCACTGAAGACGACACTGTCGAACTTCGCCTGCGGGGCATCGAAGAAGTCCTGCAACTCGAGACTTGGCAGCGCCTCGAGCCCCAGCTTGGCGAGCGCTTCGCGAGTAAGTTCAATTGAAGCCTCGGAGATATCCCAACCGGTTACGGCACCGGCTCGCTTGTCCGCAGCGGCGAAATAAAGGAAGAGGCCGTGGCCCGGGCCGATTTCGAGGTGCCTGTATCCTTCCGGATTACGCGCCAAAAACTCCGTACGGTAATAGTCCATGACCCCGGTGTGATTCGACCACCACAACTGGGTCATCAGCAACCCGTTCATGTAGCGGGTCATGTATTCCTTGTTACTGTAGACAAGTTCATACGCTTCCGCGAACGTGCTCAGTCGATATCGGCCGTTCCGACGAAAGAAAAGCTCCTCGTCCAGCTGCTCCCTGCAGAGCCACGCATAGTCGGCAGCGTAGGTCGACAACTCCGCTCCGGTCAGCTTGATGACATGGCCTGCGAGATCGTTCAGCGTCTCTAGGTCGTCGCTGCTCACGGCCTTAAGCCTGCGGTCCAAAAACTTCTCGTGGTCCGGAAACGCATCAAGTTGAATTTTCAGGACCTTGTTCAGGTAGTCGTACTTCTCAGAAAACACTGCGCAACGCCCCTTCTTGATGCGCTCAGATGCGGCGTGTATAGACGAACACCAACAACACCGCAACAAAACCTGCAGAGAGCTGAAGGCCGATGTCCGATAAACTGATTGCGCTATTTGCCGAAGAATTGGGCGTTGACCCTTCCGAACTTTCGGACGGCAGCAACCCCGACACGGTAGAAAGCTGGGACAGCCTTGCAGCGATGCGTCTGGTGGCCGCGATCGAAAGCGAATTCGACGTCACGCTCTCGGGCAAGGAAGTTATGAAGATGCGGACGATCGGCATCGCCCGCGAAGTGCTCGCTGCAAAGGGCGTGACCTTTTGATGGGCAGCCACGTAGATCCCGACAAGGATCGAATTCGCAGCCTTTCCAAACTCTGGCGCAGCTACACCTACGAGGAAACGCAGGAGAACGATAACGACGTCTTCGTTGCCTTCTCTTCCACGTTCACGGATCGCGGGATCGCCGACTTCTTTGGCGCCTTGCTGCTGGAGGCCGGTCACGCCAATCCTCGGGTCAGCGTCGCCGACTACAATCAGGTCACCCAGATCTGCCTGAACCATCGCGATGCTTTCGGGACCCCCGAGCCGGAAGCCATTGTCATCTTGTTCCGGCTGGAGGATCTCTCGAACACGGACGATCCCCGGACGACACGCGAGGCGACGGACGTGCTGCTGCGCGCCGTCACTCTTCTCAGGGAACAGTATCAGGGCATGATCGTGCTTTCCCTCCCCCCAAAGCCGAGAGGGTTTACCGAGGGGATTTCAACCTTCTCCAAACCATCGGCCCTGATGGGCGTATGGTATGAGACGCTGACCAGGATCCATGATCTGGCAAGCTCGAGCTCCGGCATCTACACCGTCGATCTTGAAGAAGAAATTTCGCGATTGGGGGAAGCCCAGAGCCTTAGCCCTCGCGACGAAATGCTTTATCGTCAGCCGTATTCCCCAAGATTTCAGCTGCGGATCGCGGACAGGCTGTTGCGCATCCATGCCGCAAGGAAGCGCGAGCCGAAGAAATGTATTGTTGTCGATTGCGACAACACACTGTGGGGCGGGATCATCGGCGAAGACGGCCTCGACGGCATCTCGCTGTCGGATGATTTCCCCGGCAGGCCTTATCGCGAGTTTCAGCGGCAACTCAAGAAGATGCGCGATTCCGGGATCTTCCTCGCCGTTTGCAGCAAGAACAACCCCGCTGACGTCGACGAGATCTTCGAGCGTCACAGCGGCATGATTTTGAAGAGAGATGACATCTCCTCCTGGAGAGTGAATTGGGAGCCAAAGTCCAAGAATCTCGCGGAAATCGCCAAGGACCTGAACATCGGCCTGGATTCCCTGGTTTTCATTGACGACAATCCGTTCGAGATCGATGAAGTCGGCACGAACGCGCCGGGCGTCACGTGCCTGACCGTCCCGGAGGATGCCACGGATATCCCGACCCTGCTGAAGGCCGCGTCCCGACTGTTCGACAGGCTTGAGATCACCAGCGAAGACTTGCAGCGCGTGGCCATGGTCCGGCACGAAGCAGCCCGCAACGAACTGGCGCAACAACTTGCGCCGGAACAATATCTCGCGAGCCTTGACCTCAAGGTGACGATCATAGTTCCGGATGAGAGCGACATCGCGAGGGTCACCCAGTTGGTCAACAAGACCAACCAGTTCAACGCGACATCGAGGCGCTATACGGCGCAGGAGATCACGGCATATCTCAAGGATCCGACGACCGACCTGTTCTGCGTCAGCGTCGAAGATCGGTTCGGCGAATACGGGATCGTCGGCGTCGCAATACTCAAGCACTTTGATGGCCGTTCCGAATTTGACACGTTGCTGATGTCCTGTCGTGTCCTGGCACGTGGGATTGAATCCGCAATCATCAGCTTCGGCATCGAGTTGGCGCGACGGAAGGGTTCGAAGCGTGCGGTCGGCGAGATCATTGCGACCAAGAAGAACGGGATGGTAGCCGACCTCTTCCTCCGACACGGTTTCGAATTGCGCGAGACCGACAGCGGTCGCTCGACATTTGACAGAAGCACCGACGAGCTTGCCGTCCCGGAATACATTCAGGTCGTGAAGCCGGATATTCGCGATGACTGGCGATAGCCCCATGATCCCTGATGATCCTGACCTGGGATACGATCCTCGCAAGCTGTTCCATCTCGGATATGTGGTTCCCAACATGGAGCGATCCATTAAGGCATGGACGAAGCTCGGCGCGGAGATCCTCGTGCCGCCTGCGATTGACCCGATTCAGAAGGTGAGCTGTGCGCTCCTGTTGTTTCGGGGCGCGGCGCCAATCGAACTGGTGGCACCGTTGGACGCAACCGACAGCCCGGTGGCAAACCGTCTGGCGCGCGGGGGAGGGCTGGATCATATCTGCTTGTTCACTGACGATTTGGCGAGTGACCTGAACGATCTTGTCGCAGGCGGCGCCCAGGTTGTGGCGGAACCCAGCTATGGCGCCGTCTTTGACCGGGAGATCGCTTTTGCTCTGACAAGGGTAGGCCTGGTGGTAGAGTTGATGACAAAACGGCGCATCGGAAAGCACGCTGTCGACCCCTTAGGGGAGGCTACGGCCATATGGGGCCTGAACAGCTGATCGGCCCCAGCACGTCGAAACGCCAACTCTGTGGTGGCGATCGGGCCCCGCATGCATTAACATTCGGGCCGGACTATCAAACGCGGCAGGCAGGCTCTTTCGCTGAATTGCCCCTGTCTCGAAGGCGCAACGTCTCGCGTACCTCGAAAAAGGATAGCATGCCGCCTTTCCAGGCTGTAACGAAAAGCCCTGTCGCTCTGCTCAAGAGGCACCACGGCGTATCTAGGCGACACGGCATCGTGAAAATCTATATCTGGAAGAACACATGAACGAACGCAGCTACGATTCCGATGGCGAAATCAGCCTTGTTGACGTCTATCGCTTTATCAAGGAAGGCTGGAAGACGTTTGCGCTTGCCGCCGCGCTGGGAGGCATCATCGGTGCTGGCCTCAGCTATCGCATGCCGGACCAGTTCTCCGCGACAGGCCTGATACGCCCCGCTCAGGTCTCAGACGTTCCGCTGGAGGATATCAACGTCCTGGTAGAAAAGATGCGCTCGCCCACCTTCTTCACCGCGAAGACACTTGAGGCGTGCGGCTCGGCGGACGGGAAACAGCTGAGCGACGCAATCAACGCAAGCATATCCAGGCAATCGGTATTCATTTCTGTTTCCTACCGGTCCGGAAGTTCGCAACTGTCGCGAGATTGCCTTCAGGCCGTGCTGAGCGACGTCAATGAGAACCAGGCCGAATTGATGGCCGCGCGTTCGAAAAGCGTCGAAGACGATCTGAAGGCATCAAAGAAACTATTGGCCTACACTGACATCAAGCAACGAAACGAGCTTGAGCTGACTCAAAACGGGCTTGAGTTGGCCGAACAAGAGCTCGCCGACGCGAAAACTGTCCTGGGCCGGCTCGAGGCCGCGGCTGCACGTCTCACTCAAGATGATGACCACTCGCTGGAATCTTCAATGCTTCTATCCGTGGTTCTGTCGAAGAAAGCAGACATTCGAAGCCTTGAATCCAGCATTCAGGATCTCGGCAAGAGACTGAACTTGCTTCAATCCTCGCAGGAGGACATATCGCTCGACTTTGACAGCGAAGTATATCAAAGCGACAAGAAGGGCGTCCTGCTAAAGGATCAGGAAAAAAAATCGAGAACATTGAGGGCTCGTATCAGCGAGCTGGAGCGCGATCTGTTGCCGCCCGCAACAGAAGCCGCAAAGTTTGCCACGCCGATCTACGCCCCCGAATATGCGGTCGGACCCAGACGCATGATGTTCACCGTCGTGGCACTGTTGTTTGGTGCCCTTGCGGGATTGGGGTTGCTTCTGGTTCGACATCTTGCCAGACATGCCGTACCGAGGCTTGGATAAGGTGATGTTTGGTGAACGCTCAGAGCAGGCTCGGCTTGCTTGGTCGAACCAAATCGTCGACGGCTCCCCCTTCCTGGCAGGCTCTCACTTCGATTTGTTGGGGGTTCCGGAGGTCCGGTCGGATCTAACCCTTGGGGCAATCCGGCTTGAATGTTATCCCATCTTGAACTTCTCCACCGCAGCCGGGCTGGGGGATTGACGATTGTGGCACGACCACGCCTTTGGCACCTGAAACAGAAGTCTGGTGTGGTCGGCAGGGACCGGCGGCAGCCGGCAGACCTGACACTGACACTTGAACCGGATACCCAAGGGGCAACTGAAACCAGACTCACACGAAACACGATGCTCGGCGCAAGAGGACAAGGCGCCAGCCTGAGACAAGCTGTTTCCACGAACGGACGGGTTATCTATGACAAAACGGGCACTTATCACGGGGATTACCGGGCAAGACGGTTCCTACCTGGCGGAGTTTCTGCTGAACAAGGGCTATGAGGTTCACGGCATAAAGCGGCGTTCGTCGCTGTTCAACACGCAGCGAATTGACCACATCTATCAGGATCCTCATGCGCATCATCAGCGCTTGAAACTCCATTACGGCGACCTCACGGACAGCTCGAACCTCACCCGCATTCTCGCCCAGATCGAGCCCGACGAGGTCTACAATCTAGGGGCCCAGTCCCACGTCGCCGTGAGCTTCGAATCCCCCGAATACACTGCTGATGTTGATGCGATCGGCACCCTGCGCTTGCTTGAGGCGATACGGTTTCTCGGCCTCGAGAAAAAGACGCGTTTCTATCAGGCTTCCACCTCTGAACTTTATGGTTTGGTCCAGGAAGCGCCGCAACGCGAGACCACGCCTTTCCACCCGCGCAGTCCTTACGGGGTGGCAAAGCTTTATGCATACTGGATCACGGTAAACTATCGCGAAGCCTACGGGATCTACGCCTGCAACGGCATCCTGTTCAACCATGAGAGCCCCCGTCGCGGCGAGACCTTCGTGACCCGCAAGATCACGCGCGGGTTCTGCAACATCGCGCAGGGTCTCGAGGACTGTCTCTACATGGGCAATATCGACGCCTTGCGCGATTGGGGCCATGCAAAGGACTATGTCCGCATGCAATGGATGATGCTGCAGCAGGACGTACCGGAAGACTTTGTGATTGCGACAGGCGTCCAGCAGTCGGTGCGCGAGTTCATCGTCTGGACCGCGCAGGAACTTGGCATCACGCTTCGCTTCGAAGGTTCTGGCGTGAACGAGATCGCGGTGGTCGAAGCCGTCACCGGCAATGATGCCCCGGCGGTCAAGCCCGGAGACGTGATCCTGCGGATCGATCCGCGCTACTTCCGTCCTGCCGAGGTCGAAACATTGCTGGGTGACCCCAGCAAGGCGAAGGAAAAACTCGGTTGGACGCCGGAGATTACGGCTAGGGAAATGTGCGCCGAAATGGTGGTTGAAGATCTCAAGACGGCTCGCCGACACGCTCTGATCAAGGCACACGGGTTGGAATTGCCGGTGTCGATCGAAGGCTGAAATGGCCGGCGGATCATGGCCGCCGCACTGTGCGGGCCATGATCTTCCTTGCAAACGGGGGCTGCAGTCGGTATCGAGGCGTTGGTTTTCCCTTTGATGAGCAATCCATGACGTCACACGTCGCAAAGCCGTTTGCCTGCCTGCTGGATCAGCCCGTGACTCTGGGTGATCAGCGAGGATGCATCAAGATCCTCTACGAAAAAGGCAATGTCGTCCTGAAACGCTCGACCTCGCAGAAGGGCGTTTTTCGCGGACTCCATCGGCAGCGAGCGCCCTCGTTGCAGGACAAGATCATCCGTGTCCTATCCGGACGGATCTACGATTTCGTCACCGATCCCGACGATCCACAGGGTGTGATCTGGTATCGCGAGATTACTCCGGAAACGGACTGGGTTCATATTGCCGCCCATCTTGCACACGGATTCTATGCAATTACCGACGTCGAGTTCGAATATTTTTGTGACGGCCGTTATGATGAAGCCGCAGAGGACAGCTACTTCGTCGCTGACGTGTTGAGCGAGGCACTTTCGCTCGGAGACATGCAGCTTTCGAACAAGGACAAGGCAGGGATCCCGCTTGCCCGGCCTGTTCGCCAAGCCAATTGAGAGTGAACCGATGACCAAGCTGACCTTGCTGACTGCGTGTTACAACAGCGCGTCCACTGTCGCGGATACGCTTAAGTCCGTGAACGCGCAGGACTATCCCGAAATCGAGCACATCATTATCGATGGGAACTCGAAGGACAACACCGTGGAGATCTGTCGCAATGTCGGGACGCGGATCACGAAAATCGTCAGCGAGCCCGACAAGGGGATCTACGACGCCTACAACAAGGGCCTCACCTTTGCCACTGGCGAAATTATCGGCTTCATTAATTCGGACGACTACTATGCCTCCGGCAATGTTGCCTCTCAGGTAATGAAGGTGTTCGAGGACCCGGCGGTTGATGCTTGCCATGCCGACCTGGTTTATGTGAACCCCCAACACACCGAACAGATCGAGCGGCATTGGCATTCGAAGCCGATAACACGCGCGGCATTACGCAGCGGGTTCATTCCCGCCCACCCGACGGTGTTCCTGCGTCGCAGCGTCTATGAAAAGGTCGGCAACTTCGACCTGTCCTACCGGCTCGCCGCCGACTATGAATTCCTTTTGCGCACGTTCTACACACACAATGTCCAGTCGGTCTATGTCCCAGAAATCTGGGTACGGATGCGCTCGGGCGGCGCGACCGGAGGCAACATGAAGTCGATCCTGCGGCAGAACAACGAAATTCGCGCCGCGCAGGAAAAGCATGGCGTTCGCTGCTCGACGGTAAGGTTCTACGGCGTAAAGATCATCGACCGGCTCATGCAGCGCGTACGCGGGCGCTTCGTCAAGGCTCCGGACCTCCTGGCGACGAGATAACCATGATTGACGGCAAACGAGTTCTGGCACTGATACCCGCTCGGGCAGGGTCAAAGGGGCTGCCTCACAAGAATATCCGGCCGTTGCTCGGCAAGCCGCTTCTCGCGTGGCCGATCGAGGCTGCCAGGGCGTCAGCGTATGTCGACCGGGTGATCCTGTCGACCGATTCGCCTGACTACGCCGATATCGGTCGCAAGTATGGAGCCGATGTGCCATTCCTGCGCCCCGCGGAGCTCGCCTCGGACAAGGCCCCCAGCATCGACTTCATACTGCATGCCATTGATTCGCTTGAAGCAGCAGGCGACCGTTTCGACCTGCTGGTACTGTTGGAACCCACCTCGCCGATGACCGAGGCATCCGATATCGACGCCGCGCTCAAGGCTTTGATGTCGCGCCCGGAACTCACGGCGGCCGTAGGAATTTCCGCGATGGAAACCCAGCATCCGGCTTTTGCCGTGCGCCGCGACCCCGAATCCGGACAGATCGTCCCTCTGCAGGGTGGCGACTTCGGCACGTTGCCGAGGCGCCAGGACCTTGAACCTGTTTATGCACTGGACGGCAGCTTCTATCTGTCGACAATTGACGCAATTCGCCAGAAACGTGGCTTTTGTCACGATGCGACGATGGGAATTTCGACCGATCGCTTCAAGTCCCTCGAAGTTGATGATCTCACTGATTTCATCTGCATCGAAGCGATCATGAAGCACCGGGCAAAAAACGCCGTCTCTGAAGGAGATAAATCATGAAAAGATGTACTCGCTGCCTTAACGTCGAAACCGTCGACACGCTAACCTTCGATGAAGAAGGTGTTTGCAGCGTGTGCCGCCAGTCCGAATACAAGGCGGAGGCCATCGACTGGGACGACCGTCAGCGCCAGCTTGACGAACTCATCGCCGAATATGCGAACAAGGGGCTCTACGACTGCATCGTCCCGTTTTCGGGCGGAAAGGACAGTGTTTTCCAGCTCTGGTACATCGTCCGCAAGCTAAAGCTGAAGCCGCTGGTCGTGCGCTTCAACCATTGGGGTTACCGGCCAAAGGTCGAAGAGAACAACACCATGGTGTTCAAGAAGCTCGGCGTCGATGTGGTCGAGTTCCAGCCCAACTTCCATGTCGTGCGCGAGCTCATGCTGGAAAGCTTCAAGCGCCGGGGCGACTTCTGCTGGCATTGCCACACGGGCATCTATGCCGGCGTCATGCATATGGCTGTGCGCTTCGAGGTGCCGCTGTTGTTCTGGGGAGAGAGCACCGCTGAATACCATAGCTGGTACACCTTTGAAGAAATGGAAGAAGTCGACGAGAAGCGCTTCAACCGGCTCATGAATCAGGGCATCACTGCCGATGACATGTACGAGTTCCTCGGCGGACGTGTCGAGATGCGCGACCTTTGGATGTTCAACTATCCCAAACGCAAGGACCTGATGAAGCTCAAGGTCCGTTCAATCTGCCTGGGCAACTACATCAAGTGGGACACCCGTGCGAACGTCGAGCTCATCGGCAAGGAACTGGACTGGTTCGGACACGAGGTCGAAGGCGTACCGCCGGAGTATCACTACGAAAAGGTCGAATGCACATTCCAGGGAATGCGTGACTATTCGAAGTTCGTGAAGCGTGGCTATGGCCGCACGAACCACCTGATGTCGATCGACATCCGCCACGGCCGCAAGACGCGCGAAGAGGCTTTGCGCCTCGAAGCCCAGTACGACGGCAAGCGCCCTGCCTCGATGGACTGGTTCCTCGAGATCCTTGGCATGACGGAAGACGAATATTACGAGTATCTTCGGCCCCTCGCTATCCATCCATGGGAGTTTGACCGGGCCAAGGTCGAAACCGGGCCTGTGCCTTACGACTTCGACAAATGGGACCGCACGGATTTGAGTGATGTTCCGCTCGGACCGCAAGACAAGACCTGGGGGCGAGTCAGGAATACGAAAGACACGGACAAAGGCGAGTGAGATGATTGTCATCGTCGACTACGGCATGGGTAACGTCCGGTCCTTGTCGAACGCGTTCGAGTATCTCGGCTACGACACCGAGATCAGCCGCGACCCTGCGGCCTTCGCGGCGGCGGACCGGCTCGTCCTGCCCGGTGTCGGCGCGTTCGGCGATGCCATCGGCCTTCTGCGTTCGCTCGACCTCGAAGGCCCCTTGAACGACCAGGTCCTCGGCCAGGGCAAACCCGTCCTTGGAATTTGCCTAGGGATGCAACTCATGGCCAGCGTGAGCCACGAGCACGGCACGCACAAGGGTCTGGGCTGGTTTGATGCCGATGTCATGCCGATGATTTCGACGCCTGAGGCCAAGGTGCCGCAGGTCGGCTGGAACCAGTTGCAGATTTGCGGCGAGGAGTGGCTGTTCAAGGGTCTGCCGGCCAAGGGAAACGACGTGTACTTCGTCCACTCCTTCCATATGGTCTGCAAGGACCAAAACGATGTCATCGCCACTACCGATCATGCGCAGACGGTTACTGCGGCGGTGGCACACGGCAATATCGTGGCAACCCAATTTCATCCGGAGAAGAGTCAGGACAACGGGTTGCAGATCCTGCAGAACTGGATGGACAGGGAATTCTGAATGCTGAAGAAACGCATCATCCCCAAGTTCCTGATCCGTGACGGTCGACTGGTCAAGGGCATCGAGTTCTTCGAACAATGGCGCGAAGCGGGAAATCCGGTTTCGACGGCGAAGGTCTACGACAGCTATGGCGTCGACGAGATGATCTTTCTCGACATCGACGCAACGCTGCAGAATCGTCCGCCCGAAGGCCGTATCATCGAGAAGGTGTCCGAAGAGGTCTTCATGCCCCTGACCGTCGGCGGCGGGATTACGACGCTCCAGCAGATTGAGGCCTTGCTGAAAGCCGGGGCCGACAAGGTTTGCATCAACTCGTCGGCGATCGATCGTCCCGGTTTCGTCACGCAGGCGGCATCGCGTTTCGGCGATCAGTGTATCGTGGTTGCTGTCGACTATCGCACCGGCCCTGAAGGGTCGTTTGTCTACCGACGTTGCGGGACCGAAAGGACCGAACTCGATGCGGTGGAATGGGCATTGCGGATGGAAGATGCTCATGCCGGTGAAATCATGATGACGTCGATCGATCGCGACGGCACGATGGAAGGCTACGATCTGGAAATGATCGCCGCTCTTTCAGACCGGCTCCAGAAGCCACTGATTGCCTCGAGCGGCGCAGGAACGCTGAAGCACTGCATGGATGCTCTGGATGCAGGGGCTTCGGCCATCACGATCTCGTCCATGTTCCTTTTCACCGACCAGAGCCCGATCAAAGTCCGCAGCTATCTTTCGACGAACGGGCGGAACGTTCGCTCGCAACATGGTAGTAGGTCGTGAGACCCGTCTCGGATATCCGCACTTCGCTGACCCCGACACAGTTGGCCGGCTATGCGACAGCACAGTTGAATAACCAGTTTCCGGATCCGGATCCGGTCAACGTCGATGACCTGCGTGATGCAGTACCCCAGGCGTTGGCACGGCTTGCGCATTGTTTCGCGCAGATCGACAACAAGTACTTCTTTGACGGCACGCAATCGGTCTTCAGCCATCTGCATGGCGACCAATATGCAATGTGGCTTTATTTCCTGTCGAACGAATTGTTCCGTCAGGGGGGCGACGCTGCGGTGTGTAGCAAGCTGTTTCTGCTCAACAAGGCACTACATGGCTGCGACATCTATTATGAGGTGGCGCTGCCCGAGATCTTTCTTCTTGTGCACCCGTTGGGCACCGTTCTGGGGCGCGGTGATTATCAGGATTACTTCGTTTCCTATCAGCGCTGCGGCATCGGTTCGAATCGGGATATCTATCCCCGGCTGGGCAAGCATGTGACACTCCGTCCAGGCGCAGCCGTCCTCGGAAAGAGCGTCGTCGGAGACAATTGCCAGATTGCGGCCGAAACGCTGGTTCTCGACACTGATGTTTCGGCTGGCACCCTGGTCATGGGCCGCCCCGGCCAGCTGCGCATGAAGCCCAATACCGCGCCATATCCCCTCTGGCGCACGATCGGATAAGGATCCAACCCATGTCCCGTGACAAGACCGACAATCAATCGCTCAGCCAGCGCCTGCACGCTGTGATACCCGGTGGGGCGCACACCTACTCGCGCGGAGACGATCAGTTTCCATCCAATGCGCCGGCTCTGCTGGAACGCGGCGAAGGCGCTTATGTCTGGGATGTGGATGGCAACCGTTATCTGGATTACGGAATGGCGCTGCGATCGGTCACCTTGGGCTACGCGCACCCCAAGGTGAATGCCGCCGCGATCGCCGAGATCGGGAAAGGCGTAGGCCTCACCCGGGCGTCGATGACCGAGCTGCGCGCCGCCGAACGCCTGAGCCAGTTGATTCCCGCAGCCGAGATGGTGAAGTTCGCCAAGAACGGCTCGAACGTGACCACCGCGGCAGTGAAGATTGCTCGCGCCTATACGCGCCGCAAATACGTGTGCGTGCCCCGCCAGCATCCGTTCTTTTCGTTCGACGACTGGTTCATCGGGTCAACTGCGATCAAGCGTGGGGTTCTCTCCGAACATGCCAGCACGACGCTGTTGTTCGACTATAACGACATCAACTCGTTGGCGGCTCACTTTGCGGCATATCCCGACCAGATCGCCGCAGTCATGCTGGAGCCTGCGACGCATATCACGCCCTGCAGCAGCACCTGTTCGGCCCGGTGGCCGCAGATACCCTGCGCGGAATGCCCGGAGAACAGCACCAATTTCCTGCATCAGGTTCGCAACCTCGCCCACGCGAATGGCGCGCTGTTCATTCTCGACGAGATGATCACCGGATTCCGCTGGCACCTGAAAGGCGCTCAGCATTTCTTCGGCGTAGAGCCCGATCTCGTGACATTCGGCAAGGCCATGGCAAACGGCTTCGCCCTGGCAGCAGTGGCTGGTAAGGCCGAATACATGGAAGTCGGGGCAATCAACAAGCCCGGAATGGAGCGCACCTTCCTCCTCTCCTCGACACATGGCGGAGAGATGCCTGCACTGGGAGCCTTCCTTGCCGCCGTCGATATCTGCGAGCAGGAGGATGTTCCGGCACATCTTTGGTCATACGGTGCACGGCTGCGGGAAGGGCTGCAAGCCCTCGCGGCCGAACGCGGACTGGCCGACCATTTCCTCCTGGAGGGCCCTGCGGTTGCACTGAACTACGTCACCCGCGACGCGACAGGGCAAGCAAGCCCCGTGATGCGTACGATCTTTGCGCAAGAGATGCTGCGCAACAGGGTCATGATCCCCTGGATTTCCATCTCGCTGGCCCATGGCCCCACAGAGCTCGACCAGACACTTCTGGCAGCGTCGAAGGCCCTGGACGTGTACGCGGCGGCGCTGAACGGAAACCCCGCCGATTTCCTTGAAGGCGAACCCGTAAAGCCTGTCTTCCGCCCCACAAACTGAGGTCTCGTTCATGAGCAGCGTTCAGACATTGCCGGACTTGTCGGGAAAGACGGTGCTGATCACAGGCGGCGCCGGCATCTTGGGGCAGAATTTCTGCAAGGGCTTCGCGGCGGCCGGCGCAACCGTGGCCGTGCTCGATCGCGATGCCACGTCCACGGCGGAGGCAGCCGAAGCCACCGGAAACGGCGCCTTCGGCGTTACCTGCGACATCACCGATCCACAATCCGTGCGCGAAGCACTGGCGGCAGTCGTCACAAGGACGGGCCAGTTGGATGTGCTGATCAACAACGCCGCTTCGAAATCGCGCGATGTGCGTGCCTTCTTCACGCCATTCGAGGACTACGACCTCGAAATCTGGCGTGACGTGATGTCGGTGAACATCGACGGGATGTTTCTGATGTCGCAGGCTGCCAGTAGGCAGTTTCTTGCACAGGGCAAAGGTGGATCGGTGATCAACATAGCCTCGATCTACGGGCTCGTCGGGCCGGATCCGCGCATCTATGAAGGGTCCTATTACCTTGGCGGCCCGATCAATACGCCCGCAGTCTACTCGGCGTCCAAGGCCGCCGTCGTCGGGCTGACGAAATGGCTCGCGACACATTGGGGACCCCACAACATACGGGCGAATTGCCTTGTGCCCGGTGGGGTGTCGAGCGGTCAGAATGGCGTGTTTCAGCAGAACTACGCTCAACGCACACCCATGGGACGCATGGCCGAGGCCGAGGAGATCGTCGGCCCCGCGGTGTTCCTTGCATCGGATCAGGCAAGCTACATCACAGGTCAGGTGCTTGCCGCCGATGGCGGCTGGACGGCGTGGTGATATCGGCAGGATGTTTGTTGTCCTTTTGAAATTTCTCGAGGTCGGCAGTCGGGCGCTCTTTGTCGTCTTCACGACCTATTCGCTTGAAGTCGGACAGGCGGGACAGTTCGGCCTTCTGGTGACTTTGCAGGGATTGGCCTCCTTTGCGATCGGCTATGAGCGCCACATCGACCTGATGCGTCGCATGGTCGGCCGTGAGCCAGCAAGCTTCGATCAGGCTGTCGCCCGGGCGCTGGTGCTCTTCGCCACCAACTATCTGCTTTGCGTCCCGCTCCTCGTGCTCGCTCTGGTCTTCATGGTCAAGGCATCGCCCGCCATCATTGCCATGTGCGTGACCATCGCGATTGCCGAGCAATTGATGAACTTCGCCTATCAGATGGCCATGGTCGAGCCGCGCTATCGTTCAATGCTGGTGGTGACGGTGGCAAAGAATGTCGTGATCGCGTCCGGGGTGCTCGCCGGGGCGCTCTGGGGCAAAGCACTCACGCTTCAATTCGTCGTCGGGATCTGGGCGGGGGCATCGCTTGCAGCGCTTTTGGTGATAGCACTCCTATGGACCGGCTTCCGCGGGCGCTCGCCGGAAAGTGCGGCAAGTGCTGGCTATCGTGAAATTGTCGCGGGGCAGTACCGCGGTTCATGGACGCATTTTCTCCTTGGGTTGACTGCAGTTCTGACCCTGCAGTCGGATCGCCTGTTGGTCGGCGCGCTGCTTTCGCATGAACAGGCCGGTATCTTTTTTCGCCACATTCTCCTGACGGCGATGCTGTATCAGGTGTTTAACATCGCCTTCTTCAATCGGATTCTGCCGACGGTGTTTGCGTCCGGCCAGCAGCGGGACCCCGGGGCGCTTGAAGCGATAGTCAGGCGGGAGTTCCGCAGAGTTTTGATCTTCTGGCTGTTGACCGCCATTTGCATTTTCGGGTTCTTCGTGCTGGCACCAACGGAACTCATTCTCGCCTACAGGCTCGACCTTGCCTATTTCGGCGGTTTACTGGTCGTGTCGGCGGTCCGAGCGCGCGCGGATCTGAACAGTCTCGTGTTCAATGCACTACATCAGGAAGCCTTCGTCTTCCGCGCCCAGGTTCTCTCATTTGCCATAGGCCTTCCGATCATGATCGCAACTGCCGCCTGGTTCGGCATTCCGGGCCTGATTGCGGCGACGGGGGTCAGCGCGACGGTCTACCTGATCCTCACAAAGATACGCCTTGTGCGCATGACTTCGGAGTTCTCACATGTCAATTGAACGCGAAGGCGCGGTGCTGATCTATTCGATTCACCGCACTGAACCCTGGTTTCGCCATCTCGGGCGTAATATGGGGTTTCACCGAAGCTACACCGTCTCGGATCTGCGGGGAGAGGGCGATTTCTGCGTCGTCGACGATTTTCAACGCCACCAGAAGATCTTTTATGACAAGCACGCCACCTCATCAGAATTGTTGAGTCAGAACGAGGTCGGGGAGATTGTGGCGCGCTGCCGGGTCCTGCGCTTCATGGGCGAGCGGCGTGCCTCGGCAATGGCCCTGGCGATGGCAGAGGCGTTCAAGGGGGTGCTCGACAAGACCAGGCCCGACGTGATCTTGAGCTTCCCGATCGACCGGTACGTCTCGGACGTTCTGTCCATCATCGCGCTCAAGCGGGGCATCCCGTTCTACGAATTGACGGTTTCTGCCCTTCCCCACATGTCGATGTTGATGAAGAAGGGCGTCCTGTGCATGCACGATGCACCACCCGATCCTGACGAGGTCACGCGCCATGTCGACGCGTTGACGGCCCCACTCTTCACGCCGTCATACGTTCAGGGGGCTGCGAACTTCACCCAGTACCGCTTCCTCAAGGTCTTCTTGTATTTCCGCTTAAGAGGCCTCATCTTCTGGCTCATCTCGCTGCTGAAGCAAGATCGCCTGAATCTCCACTATCTTGATGCGCAAAGCTTCCTCGGGCACAAGCCAAGTCTGTCAGACCGCAAGATAACAGCAATGGTCGATTACGATTGGCGCAACAAGATTGAAGCATTCGACAAGAGCCGGCGTGTGTTTTTCGGCCTTCAGTTGTTCCCCGAGGCATCGATCGACTACTGGGTTCATGATCTCAAGCTGATCGAACATGAGGATCTTCTTGTCGAGACCGCCGATGCTTTTACAAGCGCCGGCTACGTGATCCTTGTCAAAGATCATCCGCTACAGTTCGGATTCCGACAGTTGGGATTGATACAACGGCTCCTCGCCCTGCCCAATGTCGTTCTGCTGCCCTATGAAGTCAGCGGAATGGAAGCGCTCGGCCTCTGCGGCGTGAATTTCACCTGCACGGGCACACTCGGCCTGCAAGCCGCCTTGGCTGGCGCGAAATCAATCACGACGCGGAACTACTACACCACCGAGGGAGATTTCATCCTTCTCGAGAACCGCGATCAGGTCCCTTCGCTTCCTCAGATGGTGGAGGCCTTTCCGGTGGTCCAGGACCTTTCCGCAAGACAGAGACGGATTGTCGCAAAGCTGCTCAAGGGAAGCTTCCCTTCGGACTTCTTCTCCTTCAAGGGCTTTGATCCGGAAAATCCGTCAAACGGAGCAACCGAACTCGGCCAGATCGTAGGTCAGGAGATCAGACAGTTGATGACTGTGCAGCCAAATCAACAGGAAGGCGACGGCCCAAGGACGACCGGCAATTGAGCCCCAGCCACGGTTTTCATCAATCGCAGGGACGGTCGTTTCTGTTTGACCCGCGTAGTTCGGCAGGGTTTATGGAGCCCATCAGCCAGTGAACCGCAACGGAGAGCGGCACCCAGTCCGGCTGATCTGGCATTCAACGCGAAAGTTGCACCGCAAATCGTTCTCAGGCAATCTCGATCAGGATTTCATGACGTCGCTCATCAAACGAAGACTGCTCGGTGCTTCTTGCGCTGCTGGCGACAATCCCGAATTTCGGCAGATTTCCGATCTGCCCGACATACTATTCAAGACCCCGGTCGACGGAACTCTTGAGTTGGAATACTCTCGCCAACCATGCGCAGGGAGATTGCGGGCATCAAACGCTTCTCCCCGGCTCGACCGCACAGCTTGGTTGGCCGCCGGGGCGCCAGATCAAACGCAAGGACTCGTGTCGTGAGGATGCATCCCGCGCTCTTCATGATTGTCGTCTGGCTCGGGGCGCTCAGCGCGTTTCTGGTGCTTCCTTTCCAGTTGACCTACCGGACAATCTCGACCGATGGCTTCCTGGTTCTTTTGGCGTTCCTGGCCATGTTCTGCTTAGGCGGCCTCCTGAGAACGGTCTACCTGCCTCAGCAACCGGTACAGGCACCTACCGAAATCGACTTTTCGCGGGCAGATCTCCTCCTGAAGTCGATCGCCGTAGTCGGCTGCATTTCAATGGGCTATGAGCTCGTTCGCGGCGCCGGGCTCGACCTGGCCTCCGCCTACACCGCTCGCTCGGAGCAGGCCCAGGCCATGTTGCTCGGGACCATGTCGCAAAGCTCCGGCGCGTTTAAGATCGGTTTTTTGTGTTATCCCGCGAGCTATGTTTACCTGGTTCGTGCCGTCTTGTTCAAAAGCAAGCCGAATTGGGTAGAGATCTTCATTTTCGGTGTGTTTCCAGGTGTGCTAGCAAGCTTGGCCATGGGCGGGCGAACGCCGCTTTTCAGTACCATGGCCTATGCGTTTCTGGCTTATGCGGCGCGGCCGTATCTCTGGGGTCGCGTCAAAGCGCTCGGTGCCGCCAAGCCGCACCGGATTCATCCTTTGGTAAAGATCGTCGCGGTCGTCTTGGCCCTTGTCGGGTTTAACTACTTCATCAATGTCTTCATCACACGTGCCGAACTGGATGGCGGCGGACAGGAGATGTTGCGGCATGCCGCAATCCGGTGGGGCGTCACATTCGGCGGCCCCCAGGCCGAATGGATGGTCGATCTCCTGGGCTCGACGACGACCTATCTGATCTTTGTCTTCGTCTGGTATTTCATTCAGGGCATCGTCATTTCGAATTCATTGTTCGCGACTTACGCCGGCGGACCACTGATGGGGGTCTATGGCATCGAAATCACGACGGCGATCATGCGTCGCCTCGACCCCGACGGAGTGGCCCAGAACTTCAAGTACCTGCTGGATCACGACATCTATGGTTTCTATCCATCTGCGTTTGGAACGCTTTATGTCGACTATCTATACGGCGGCCTGGCAATTGCGTTGGTGTGGGGATGGCTGGCAGCCCTGGTCTATCGGAATACCAGGCTCGGGCAAGATGCACGCTGGTTTGTTTTCGCCCCCTTCGTCACGCTGGGGATCTTCTTCAGCATCGTGAACACGCCCCTTGGCTTCAGCAACGGCTTCATCACGCATGTTTGGCTGGTCCTGGCATTTGTTCTCATGCGCCGCCCGGCCGATGCAGCGGTTGCCAGGAACTCATCCACGAATTGAAGGATCCTATCTGCAATTTGCCCGGTTCTAAGACCCGGGAACGAAATCAACAACCAGCGAGGAGCTCGACCAGGAAGGAGAACCGGCTGCGATGCAGCTCCGATTTGGGTCGCCGTCTCGCCTGCCCTGGCAAGTGTTTGGCGCCAGACACCAGATTTCTTGCGCGGATCCCTGGACTGGCCGGAACGACAACACTGTGTTGCATAGGGTGACTACGAGACCCGCCGAGGCGGGTCTCTCGCCGATTGAGGGCCATTGATGACACAAACCATTCTTGTAACGGGTGCGGCAGGTTTTCTGGGTCGACAACTCGTACCCTTCCTCCGCCGGGACGGGCGGGTTCTGGCCGGCATGCGCACCACCACTGCAATGGATACGGACAGCGTCGCCCTCGAGGACCTGACCGACACACCCGATCTCGAAGCGGCGCTAAGCGGGGTTAATTGTGTCGTTCATTGCGCTGCAAGGGCACATATCCTGCACGAAACGGTAGACGACCCGCTGCCGTTGTTCATGCGGGCGAACCGGGATGCGACGTTGCATCTGGCACGGCAGGCGGTTGGGGCAGGCGTCAAGCGCTTCGTGTTCATATCGTCGATCGGCGTGAACGGAAACCAGACCGATGGCACTCCCTTCCGCGAGACCGACCCGCCAGCACCGCATTCGCCCTATGCGGTATCCAAGCTTGCGGCCGAAGAAGGGCTTGCCCAGATCGCCGCCGAGACGGGATTGGAGGTGGTCGTCATCCGTCCACCGCTGATCATCGGTCCTGAGCCGGTCGGAAACCTGCAGTCCTTGTCGCGCATGATCAGCAGGGGCATCCCGCTGCCCTTTGGCCTCGCGACGAAAAACCGTCGTTCACTGGTGAGTGTCGGCACACTGTGCGACCTGATCCGCCATTGCACCATCCATCCGAGCGCTCCCGGGCGACCGATTCTGGTCGCGGAAGAGCAACCCATGAGCACGCGTGAAATTCTCGAACGTCTGGCGGCGGCCACGGGACAACGGGCACGCTTCGTGCCCGTTCCCGTTTTCTTGCTGCGTGCGGCCTTGCGCCTCATGGGGAAACGCGCGATGGATCAACAGCTGTTCGGTGACCTCGAAGTCGATATCACCGCCACGAAATCCAGATTGAATTGGGCGCCTCCCCGCGACGAATTCTTCCGAGACAAGGATTGATCATGTCGACTTTCATCATCGCCGAGGCTGGGGTGAACCACAATGGTCAGGACGATCTTGCCTATGCGCTTGTCGACGCCGCCGTCGACGCCGGCGCCGACGCGGTGAAGTTCCAGACCTTTTCCGCCGACAAGGTGGTGCAGAAATCCGCCGCAAAGGCAAAATACCAGCAGGAGGCAACGGGCGAAGGCAGCCAGTATGAGATGCTGAAGAAGCTCGAGATGAGCCATGACCTGCATCGCGGGCTGTTCGCGTACTGCGCAAGACGCGGAATTGAATTCATGTCGACGCCCTTCGACGCGGAGTCGGCCGATTTCCTCGTCGACCTTGGCATGTCGCGCATAAAGATCCCATCGGGTGAGATTACCAACCATGTGTTTCTGCGGCACCTTTCCCGCAAGGGATTGCCGCTCATCCTCTCGACGGGCATGGCCACGATGGACGAGATCGTCGATGCCGTCTCCGTCTTGCGGACGCATTGGGCCGGAGCGCGCAACCTCGACGAATGCCTGACGATCCTGCACTGCACGTCGAACTACCCGACGGCACCGGAGAACGCCAATCTCCGGGCGATGCAGTCGATTGCAGCTTCGACCGGCTTGCCCGTTGGTTACTCGGATCACACGTTGGGGATCGCCGTATGTCCGGCAGCAGTCGCCCTTGGCGCGACGGTCGTGGAAAAGCACTTCACCCTCGATCGAACCATGGAGGGTCCGGACCACAAGGCGTCGCTCGAACCATCGGAGCTCAAGACCATGGTCGAGCAGGTCCGCGTTGTAGAAGCTGCATTGGGAAGTGCCGACAAAAGCCCGACCGATTCGGAACAGGAAATGCGTGTGCTCGCTCGTCGCTCGATCGCGGCAACGCGCGACTTGCCGGCGGGCACCATCCTGGCGGCATCCGATATGGCGATGCTGCGGCCTGCGGTCGGGATATTGCCGCGCCATCACGATTCGCTTATAGGGCGGGTGCTGAAGCGGCCCGTCACAGACGGGCAAGCCCTTCAATGGGATGACATCGAAGGCGCGTGAACGAATGCGCAAGGTTCTCTATGTCTCGGGTACACGCGCCGATTTCGGGCTGATGCAATCCAGCCTGAAACGGATCGCGGCGGATCCTGCCCTCGACCTTGCTGTCGTGGCGGCAGGGATGCATCTTGATCCTCGGTATGGTGAAACCTGGCGCGAGATAGAGGCCTCTGGCTTGCGGATTGCTGCCAAGGTGGCTGTCGCCCTGCATCCGGCAACCGGCGCGACCATGGCAAGAAGCATAGGCGCCATGACCAGTGCCTTCGTCGATGTGATGGAGGCCGAGCGTCCCGATGCTGTTTTGCTGCTCGGGGATCGAGGCGAAATGCTGGCAGCCGCGATCGCTGCCATTCACCTGAACGTCCCGGTGGCCCATATCCACGGCGGCGAACGGTCCGGGACAGTGGACGAATCCGTGCGTCACGCCATATCGAAGTTGTCCCACCTCCATTTTGCCGCAACCGAGGAATCGCGCGCGCGGCTGATAAGATTGGGTGAGCGACCCGATTGCGTGTACGTCACAGGAGCCCCCGGCCTCGATGGCCTGACCGATGGCCCCCTGCGCACCCGCGACGAGGTCTTCGCCGAAATGGGGTTCGATACGGCCCGGCCGGTCGCGCTGGTCTTGTTCCACCCGGTTCTGCAGGAAGCGGAGGCCGCCGGTGAAAAGATCCGCGCCGTGCTCGAGGGGCTTCGTCGGGCGCAATGGCAAAGCGTCGCGCTGTTGCCGAATGCCGATGCGGGAAGCAACGCGATCCGCGCCGTCTTCGAGACCGAAACGCTCGAGGGGATGAAGACCTTCGTCCACCTTCCGCGCGCCGAATTCATCCAGATCATGGCTGTTGCGGATGCGATGGTCGGGAATTCGAGCTCTGGCATCATCGAGGCAGCCAGTTTCGGGACGCCGGTTCTGAACCTTGGATCACGTCAGAACCTGCGCGAGCGCAATGCCAACGTTATCGACCTTCCCGAAGACGCAGCCGCGATTGCGGACCGGTTGGCGTCGATCCGCGTGACGCCAAGGCCCGCCGCCGTTAATGTCTATGGGGACGGGCGGGCCGGCGAAAGACTTGCGTTTCACCTTTCCACCCATCCTCTTGGGGCGGAGATCCTGAAGAAGGTCCTGTCATATTGAGCACGATCCTGATTGGAGCCGGTGGCCATGCAAAGGTGGTCTTTGAGGCATTGATTGCCGCTGGAAGTGATCCTACGCAGGTCACCGTGCGGGCCGACCACGAAGGGGAGTTCATGGGCAGGCTCGTACAGGCGCCGGAATGCCTCGCGGACATGCGGGGAACGAAAAGCCACGTCGCCATAGGGAATAACGCCGTGCGTATCCGTTTGCTGGACAGGGCTCGCGCCTCCGGAAGCGAACTGTTGAGTGTTGTTCATCCCGACGCCTCCCTTTCGCCCAGCGCGACAATCGGGCAAGGCACGTTCGTAGCCTGCCGTGCAATCGTGTCGTCGCAGGCCAGGGTGGGGCATGGCGTGATCATCAATCATGGGGCGATCGTCGATCATGATTGCGTGATTGGTGACGGCACGCATATAGCACCGGCATCGACCCTCGGCGGAGCCGTTCTGATCGGAAAAAATGTCCTGGTGGGTTCCAATGCGACCATCCTGCCGGGTATCGAAATCGGCGACGACGTTGTGATCGGAGCCGGATCTGTCGTCACCAAATCCATCCCCCATGGCGCGGTTTGGATTGGAAATGCACGCATTGTCAGGGAGTGACGAGCGAATGAAAACGGATTGCATTGCGGAAGAAACCACTTTGCGCGAGGCCCTTGCGCGGCTTGATGCCTCGGGTCGCGGCGTGTTGGTGATCCTTTCCGAAGGCGGCGAAGTCCGCCGAACCGTTACTGACGGCGATCTGCGACGTCTGATCCTCAAGGGCGCCTCGCTCGAGGATCCGGTCAGGGGGCTGCCTCCGCGCGTCCCGGTCACGGCCCCGCAGGGAATCTCGCGTGTCGAGGCGCTCGGCATCATGGATGAATATCATCTGGATCATCTGCCGGTCGTTGATGCCGGCAACCGGCTGGTCGAAATCTTCGACCGCAAGACCTTGTCGAAACGGATTTTCCTCTCGTCGCCGCACATGGGCGACCTGGAACGCGAATACGTCGACGAGGCGTTTCGCTCGAACTGGATTGCACCACTCGGCCCCAACGTCGACGCCTTTGAACGGGAAATCTGCGAGATGATCGGCATCAAGGCGGCCGCAGCCTTGTCGTCGGGCTCCGCGGCAATCCATCTTGCGCTGCGGCTGTTAGGTGTGGGATCGGGAGATCGGGTATTCTGTTCCTCGTTGACCTTCATCGCGAGCGCGGCCCCGATTGTCTATCAGGATGCCGAACCGGTCTTCATTGACTCCGAACCCGAGACATGGAACATGTCGCCCAAGGCGCTGGAACGTGCATTGGCTGAAGCAAAGGCCGAAAGGAAGCTTCCGAAGGCGATTGTCGTGGTCAATCTCTACGGCCAGAGCGCCGACATGGACCCAATTCTGGAGCTTGCCGACTACTACGGCGTGCCGGTTGTCGAGGATGCAGCCGAATCTCTCGGAGCGAAATACAAGGGCCGCAACAGCGGCACATTCGGTCGTCTGGGCGTTTTCTCGTTCAACGGCAACAAGATCAT
Organism: Rhizobium terricola; assembly: GCF_012927355.1. Classification (GTDB taxonomy): domain Bacteria; phylum Pseudomonadota; class Alphaproteobacteria; order Rhizobiales; family Rhizobiaceae; genus Allorhizobium; species Allorhizobium terricola. The sequence goes on along the minus strand of NZ_JABBGK010000003.1, from coordinate 255,631 downwards.
CACCACGTCGGGCGGCGGCATGCTTGTCTCCGACGACTCCGATCTGATCGCGCGGGCCCGCTTCTTGTCCACGCAGGCACGCGAGCCTGCACTCCATTACGAGCACAAGGAGATTGGATACAACTATAGGATGAGTAATATCCTTGCCGGTATCGGCCGCGGGCAACTCAAGGTGCTTGATGACCGGATCGAGGCACGCCGCAGGATGTTCGATACCTACGTCACCGAACTCTCCGGAATTCCGGGGATCGAGTGGATGCCCGAACCGGCATGGAGCTTCTCGAACCGCTGGCTGACAGCCTGCACACTCGATCCGACCAAAAGCAGGATCGACAATCATACACTGTTGAAGAAACTGGCTGACGATCTGATTGAGGCACGGCCCATCTGGAAGCCGCTGCATCTGCAACCGGTGTTTAAGGGCTGCAGCTATTACCAGCATGACAATACCAGTGTTTCGGATTCGCTCTATGATATCGGCTTGTGTCTGCCCTCGGGATCAAACATGACGCAGGACGACATTGCCCGTGTTACGGGCAAGATCCGCTCGCTGGTGGGTTGAACGATGCTGAAGCGCTCTATCGATATCATACTCAGCCTACTGGCCGGACTCGTGTTTCTGCTGCCATGCATTCTTGTGGCAATTCTCGTAAAGGCAACCTCGAAGGGGCCGGTCCTGTTCTGGTCGGATCGGGTGGGCCGCGACAACGCGATCTTCAAGATGCCGAAGTTTCGCAGCATGCGGACCGATACGCCGAACGTCGCCACTCACCAACTGACGCAGCCTGAGGTCTACATTACTCCCGTCGGCAAGTTCATTCGAAAGACCAGCCTCGACGAATTGCCGCAGGTCTGGTCGATCCTCGTCGGCGACATGAGCATTGTCGGCCCGCGCCCGGCTCTGTTCAACCAGGACGACCTGATAAAGCTGCGCACGGAGGCAGGCGTCCACAAACTGCGCCCAGGCCTGACTGGGCTTGCTCAAGTGCGCGGGCGCGACGACCTCAGCATTGAGGAGAAGGTAGCGATGGATCGGGAATATCTGGAGCAGCAGTCGCTTTGGCTGGACATCAAGATCATTCTCATGACCCTTCCGGTCATCACCTCCCGTACCGGCATACGCCACTAGGGAGAACGGCCTTTAGAACCGCAGTCCGGCCTTCAAGGCCGTGCGGCGTCAGGCTGTGGCTGCTGCTGCATGCTTGCTCTGACGGACCATCCCAAAATCCGGCGGAGGCCCAGGGGCTCGGATCCGTTCGGAAAACCTGCTCTTCCCTCACCTGCTGGCCAAGGACGCGAGACCGTCATCAGGCGTCGTCCCTTCGCGATCCTGCGCCAGAGCCTCAGGTTTCAGCCGAACTTCCGCGATCGGCGCTGGCTCCGTCAGCCTGCGACTTCCGGTAGTCGGTGGGGCTCAGGCCGGTCAAGACTCGGAAGTCACGGCTGAAGTGGAACGGATCGTCATAACCGCAGCGACTGGCAATCGTGCTGATCTTTTCAAATCCGCTCAGCAGGTAGCGGCGCGCCAGGTTGATCCGCTCCTGCCGCAGCCACCGGGCCGGGGACTGATCGAAGGTCTTCAGGAAGCGGCGATGAAGTTGAGAACAGCTTACGCCCGCCGACAAAGCCATGCGCGGAACGGACCAGTCGGCGGCAATATCCCGTCGCACCTGAGCGACCAGCGCCTCCATCGCCTGGTCGCCGCGGGAAAGGGTTTTCTCGGCCAGGGTCAAGCGCGACCGGGCGATCACCGAGAGTACATGAGCGACTGCCACGTTGAGGGTTCCCAGCACGTGACGGTCGGGCATTCTGGCAAGACGAAGGATCTCCCTCATCTGGTCCGCGAGTTCAGCGGCTTCGCCACAGGCGATGACGGGCGCCTCACGGAAGCCTAACCAGCCATGCAGGTCTGCAATCCCGGTGCCGTCTATGCTGATCCAGAGATAGTGCCAGATATCGCTTTCACCATGGCAGTGGTGGGCATAGGGCCGCGCCGTGTCTATCCATGCGACATCGCCGGCCGTGACGACGGATCGGGTCCTGCCGGCGTCGACAATGCCACGTCCGGACAAAGTCAGGATAAGGCACTGCTCGTGAAAGAGCGTGGTGATTGCCGGATCCGCCGGCCGGGCGCGGCGCGAGCCAGCCACAAGCAGCCGATAGGCAAAGAATGCTGCCTCGGCCCTGGCCACGGGAAAGTAGATTTCGTCATTCATTGGCGGTGACAGTTCTGGAAACATGGGAAAATTAGCCGACAGGATGCGACAAATATCTATGTCGATGCAACATCGATAAATGGTCCGGCGAGCCTTGCCGCCTTAGCCTGCTTTTCCCCACGGAGACCAGACCATGACCGAATCCACCCCCGCCGCGTTTGACCCGCTTTCGCCGGCCTTCGCCGCAGATCCCTATGAGGCCTACGCCCGCCTGCGGGAAGCGGAAGGGCTCGCCTATTTCGCGCCCCTCGATATGTGGCTGGCCTCGCGTTTCGACGATGTTTCCTCGATCGTCCTCAATCCGAACATGCCGCGTATGCCGAACGGCATCCTGCCGGCGGACGAACTAGAACGTCGCCGACAGCAGGACAATTTCCACGACATGCCCCACCATGCGCGCTTCGTGCAATTCTCCATGCTCAACAGCGACGGCGAGGTTCACGATCGCCTGCGGCGGCTGGTTTTCAGGCTCTTCACACCCGCCTACGTTACCTCGCATCGGAACTTCATCCAGGCACTGGTCGTCGGCATGGTCGATCGCTTTGACCAAAACAGCGAAATCGAATTCATCGAAGACCTCGCCGCCGCCATCCCGGGCCATGTCATCGGCCACCTGCTCGGCGTACCGGAGGAGGATTGTCCGATGTTGCGTACCTGGTCGGAGAACATCGTCCAGTATTTCGACATCGACCGCAGTGCCGACCGCAAGGAACTTGCGGAGAAGACAACGGCCGAATTTGCCGATTACCTGCGCGATCTGAAGGCCGAGCGCCGCCGCAGCCCCAAGGAAGACCTGACATCCCAATTGATTGCCGCGCAGGACAGCGGGCTGATGTCGGAGGATGAGTTCATCTCGACCGCAATGCTGATCCTGATGGCGGGACACGGCTCGACAATCGATGTCCTCGGATCAGGCATGCATGCGCTGCTGGCGTTTCCGCAGGAGATGGAAATGCTGCGCGCCAATTCGGGCCTTGCCCAGACGGCCGTGCAGGAAATGTTCCGTTACGAATGCCCGCTGCCCTTTTTCGACCGCTATGCAAGCGACGACGTCGAGGTTGCCGGCCGACGCTTTCCGCGCGGCACCCGTTTTGGCCTGCTTTACGGCGCAGCCAATCGCGACCCTGCGCATTTTGCCGACGCGAACCGCTTCGACATTTCCCGCAAGCCGAACCGCCACCTCGCCTTTGGCGGGGGCGCCCATTTCTGCCTCGGCAACCATCTCGCCCGGCTAGACATGGAGATCGTCTTCACGATCCTGCTCTCGCGCTTCTCCCGCATCGAGCTGACCGAAGCGCCCGAGTACAAACACAGCCTTTCGGTCCGTGGCCCGAAAGCACTGAAGCTTCGACTGGCCAACTGAGTACGACTGACCAAGGAACCAGATACGATGATACGCGTCATTTTTATCCCTGCCGAAGATCAGCCGATCGAGGTGAAAGCCAGTCCGGGCGACAGCCTGATGGCCGCCGCCGTCAACGGCGGAATCGCCGAAATTATCGCCGAGTGCGGCGGGGCCTGCGCCTGCGGCACCTGTCATTGCTACATTGACGAGAGCTGGATCGCGAAGTTGCCGGCTCCGGGCGCCCACGAGCAGGACATGATCGAGTGCGTGATCGATCCACGTACGGAAAGCCGCCTGAGCTGCCAGGTAACCCTCACCGAACACCATGACGGCCTGATCATCCACCTGCCGCGCGCGCAACACTGAGGATACGGGCCCATGTCACGACTTCTCGTCCTGCAATCGCTCTGGACATTCGAAGCCCTGCGCCACCCGCCCTTGGGCATTGAAACGTTGCACGGCCGGCTCGCCCTGGCCAGCGCCAGTGGCTTCGACGGGATAGGAACGCTCTGGCTTGAGCGAGAAGCGGCTCGCGAAGTGGCAAGGCCTGCCAGAGCACTCGGCTTGGCAATCGAGGGCACGGCCTTGCCCGACAGTATCGACGCACTGAAACCCGCGCTCGAATGGGGCACAGAATTCGGATTGCACCACCTCAACATTCAGCCGGACATCCGCCCGACGGAAGTGAGCGAAGCCTGCCGAATACTTGAAGGTTGGCAGCGCCTTGCCGAACAGGTGGATTTTCCGATCTATGTCGAAACCCATCGCGGTCGCATGACAAACGACCTGCTGTTCACATTGAAGCTGCTCGATGGGCTGCCCCGCCTCAGGCTCACGGCCGATCTTTCCCACTACGTCGTCGGTCGCGAGATCCTTCTGCCGGTAGCCGGGGAAACCGAAGCCCAGATGCGGCGCATCCTCGATCACGCCGAGGCCTTCCATGGCCGGGTTGCCTCGGCCGAGCAGATACAGCTCGACATCGGCTTCAGCTGCAACCGGGACTGGCTCAAGCAGTTCGAATCCTGGTGGCGATACGGCTTTCATGCATGGCAGAACCGCCACGGGGAGGGTGACGAGCTGACGTTTCTGTGCGAACTCGGCGCCGCACCCTATGCGATCACCGGTCCGGACGGCATCGACATCGGCAATCGCTGGAAGGATTCCCTCGAACTGATGCGCATCGCGCGGCAGATATGGTCGGAATGCGCAGCCAACACCGTCACGCAGCCAGATCTCGGCGGATCGCAGCAATCATGGCTTGGGTGAAGGCCGTGATAAGCGCCGGGACGGCCGTTTGATCGCGAACGCAGATCGACAGGTTTTCGCGGGTATTCGCAGCATCGAGCGGCACAAGGATGATCCGCCCGGCAGCGAGTTCGTCACGCACGTCGAGGCGCGTCAGGATGCTAATACCCGCACCGCTGCCGACAACAGTGCGGATCATGGCGATCGAGTTGGATGTCAGGGGTGCGTTGGACCAGGACGAGGCATTCGGCATGATGCTGTCGACGAAGGGCCGCAGGCTCAACGTGTCATCCACCAGCAGCAAGGGTTCGGATTCGATTTCGGCCGGAGAGAGCGACTTCCTTCCGGCAAGGCGATGGTTTGCCGCCGTCGCAACGCCCATGGCCACCGGGATCGTCTCCATAACCCAGTAGTTCGAGCTCGGCGGGATATTGAAGCCGATGATTAGATCGATCTCGCCATCCTCGAGCAGGTTCACGAGTTCCCGGGTGCCCCCCACGCGGGCAATCACGCTCGCCTCCGGGTGGCTGCGGCGCACCTCGTCCAGCACCTCGGCGAAGAACGAGCCGGCAAAACACTCCATCATGCCGATAGTCACCTGGTGGCGTTCGGCACCCCTCAGTCTCGCCAGTTCGTCGGCAACCTTCTCCATGTCACCCTGCCACTTGCGGATCTGGTCGGCCATCAGTCTGCCGGCCGTCGTCGCACGCACCCCGCGCGGGAGGCGTTCGAGAAAGGTGGTACGATATTCGGCCTCGAGGTTCAGGATCTGTCGGTTAACCGCAGATGGTGCAGTGTTGAGGATCTCGGCAGCACGCCGGATCGAGCCGGCATCAATCACTTCCACCAGGCAACGGGCGGCTGTCGTAAAAATAGGCATGCAATATGACTGCTCTCACTTTGAGCACGGGGCGTGCAATAAACTGTTCTTGTCGGGGACCAGATGCAACCATAAACTTTTCTCCAGCATGCAGGCAGCATCCCCTGCCGATGATCTTAACTCTCTGGCGAAAAAGGTAAACGCAGGAAAGCCGCGGGCGCGCCCCGTCCTTCCGGCCGACCGCATGCGCCGTTTTGAGGAATGACCGATAGCCATGGCAATGCAAATTCTCGCCGCCGACCAAGTCATCACAATGGATCCAGCAAACAACGTGATCGCCGATGGCGCCGTGGCCGTTGAGCACGGCCGGATCCAGGCCGTCGGAAGCCTGGGCAAGCTCGTCGCCGATCTTCCGCATGCACGTGTGCGAAGGATGCCGAACCGCGTGCTGATGCCCGGCCTCGTCAATGCGCACCTCCATTCCGGACTGCTGCGCGGCACGGCCGAAGGCTTGCCGGTCTGGGACTGGTTGCGCATGTATATCGACCCGATGCACCGCGTCCTTCTTCCGCGCGAGGCGGAAGCCGCGTCCTGGCTATGCTACGCCGAGGCGGTCCTCTCCGGCACCACGACCGTCGTCGACATGTGGCGCTACATGGAGGGCGCAGCCCGCGCCGCAAGCCAGATCGGCAACCGCACGGTCATGGCGCCCTATGTCGGCGAGCATCCGGACTATGACTATTTCGACCATCTCGACGACACCGAACGCCTGCTCGAAACCTGGCACGGCAAGGCCGACGGCCGGGTCGAAGTCTGGGTCGGCCTGGAACACGCCTTCTATTCCACCGAGGCCGGTCATCGTCGGGCGATTGAACTGGCACGGAAGTTCAGGACGGGCTTCCACACCCATTCCAATGAGGCCGACGTCGAGTTGAAGGAGATGCAGCGCCGTTATGGCTGCCGTTCGATCCAGGCACTCGAGAAGCTTGGCCTCCTGGATGCAGACAAGACATTGCTTGCCCATTGCGTGTGGCTGGACGACAGCGAGATCGAACTGATGGCCAGACGCGGGGTCGCGGTGGCCCATAACCCGACCAGCAACATGAAGCTCGCCAGCGGCTACGCGCCGGTCGGCAAGCTGCGCGCGGCCGGCGTCGCCGTCGGCATCGGCACCGACGGCGAGAAGGAAAACAACAATCTCGACATGTTCGAGGAGATGAAGTTCGCGTCCCTGCTGACAAAGTTCGCGACACTCGACGCATCGGCCCTCGACAGTTGGGACGTCATGCGCATGGCGACGATCGAAGGTGCCCGCGCCATCGGCAAGGATCACGAGATCGGTTCGCTGGAAGTTGGCAAGAAGGCAGACATAATCGCAGTGCGCACCGACACACCGCGCATGACGCCGCTTTTCGGAGGACGCGACGGTAACCTGCACCACAATCTCGTCCATGCCGTGCGCGGCAGCGACGTCGACCTCACCATGGTCGACGGCCGCATCATCGTCGAGGACGGGCATCTGAAGACAGCCAGCATCGGCGAACTGATCGCCGAAGTACACGGCGTCGTGCCCGGTCTCTTCGCCCGCCGGGCCGAATGGCTTGCGGACAACAGCAAGGGAGCGATAAGCCCGATCAGTGCCGCCTGAATACCGATCCCAGCAACGTCGTCCTTCATTCAATAATCAAGGGGAACCCATGAAGATGACCGCAATGAACCGCCGCACCGCTTTGGGCGCAATTCTGCTGACAGCCACGAGCGCTCTTTTTGTCTCCTCGGCAACCGGCACCGTTGCCGCCGAACCGAAGAAGATTGTCTTTCTCGTCAACGGCAACCTTGGCGACAAGTCCTATTTCGACCTCGGCGCCAAGGGCATGGAGATGATCAAGCAGAAGTATGGCGACGCCGTCGAGACCAAGGTCATCGAGATGGGAACCGACCAGACGAAATGGCTACCGACCTTCCAGGACGTTTCCGAACAGGACTACGACTTGATCGTCGCCTGCACGTTCGAGATTTCCGACATCATGACGGAAGTGGCGCCGGAGTATCCGGACAAGACCTATGTACTGATCGACGGCGTGATGCCCTACGACAAGGGTGACTACGGCAACGTCTATTCGGTGGTCTACAAACAGAACGAAGGGTCCTATCTCGCCGGTATTCTCGCTGCTGGCCTGCTGAAGGACGGCACCATTGCGGCCTCCATGGGGAGCTCGCTCGGCTTCCTCGGCGGAATGGACATTCCCGTCATCAACGACTTCCTTGTCGGCTACATCGAAGGCGCTCGCTCCGTCGAACCGAATGTCAAGGTCGCGATCTCCTATGCCGGCAGTTTCAACGACGCCGCAAAGGGCAAGGAACTGGCCCTTGCCCAGTATCGCGCCGGAACCGCGATCGGCTTCAACGTCGCGGGACTGACCGGCATCGGCCAGATCGCCGCGGCCAAGGATACCGGCAAGTGGGCGCTTGGCGTCAACTCCGACCAGGAACTGATCTTCAAGGAAAGCGATCCGGAAATGGCAGCGCGCGTTGCCAGCTCGATGCTGAAGAAGGTCGACGTGACACTCGCCCGGGCCTACGACCTCTATGTCGACGGGAAGCTGCCGGTCGGTGCCACCGAGGCGATCGGCCTCAAGGAGGATGCCGTCGGCCTTGCCGAAGACGGCAACATGGCAAGCCTCGCATCGGCGGGGCTTAAGCAGAAGATCGCGGATGCGAAGGCAGGCATTATTTCGGGCGCAATCAAGGTGTCGTCCGGCTTCGCCGTCGATCCGGCAGCGCTCGAGGCCCTGCGCACATCCGTCCGGCCCTGACCGCCCATGACGGCAGAGCCCCTCATCCGCTTCGAGGCCATCTCGAAGCGCTATCCGAACGGAACGGTGGCGCTGAAAGGCGTCTCCTTTTCGATCGCATCGGGCACAACGCACGCCATCTGCGGTGAAAACGGCGCCGGCAAGTCAACGCTGATGAAGATCCTGTTCGGCCTCGAACAGCCGACATCCGGGAGGATTCTCATCGATGGGAAAGCGGTCGACATCGCCTCGCCGAAGGCCGCCGCTACGCTGGGTATCAGCATGGTGCACCAGCACTTCTCGCTTCTGCCGTCGCTCACCGTCGCGCAAAACATCCTGCTCGGCCAGGAACCGCGCAAAGGACCGTTCATCGACCGCCGGGCGGCGCGCGAGCGGGTGACGGGGCTTGCTGCAAGATACAATCTCGACATCGATCCGGATGCGCGCGTCTCAAGCCTCTCCGTCGCGGCTCAGCAGAAGGTCGAGATTCTGAAAGCGCTGTCGCGCAACGTCCGGGTACTGATCCTCGATGAACCGACCGCGGTGCTGACCCCGCCTGAAACGGAGGAGCTGTTCCAGCGCCTGGCCGATCTGCGAGCAGCCGGGCTCACCATTCTCTTCATTTCCCACAAGCTTGGAGAAGTGCGCGCACTCGCTGACCATGTGACCACCCTGCGCGCCGGAGAGGTGTCCGGCGATGCTCCCATGAGCGAAATCTCCAATGCCGAGATCGCCGCGCTCGTGATGGGCGCCGCAAAATCGACACCGCCGCTCCGAAGCGACCGGACGTTGGCCGAGGAGCGGCTGAGGATAGAAAACCTCACATTGCATGCGGCCGCCGGAGCCGACCGGCTGAGCGGTATCAACCTCTCCATCCGGGCCGGCGAGATCCTCGGGCTCGCCGGCGTCGACGGCAGTGGCCAACGCGGGCTGGTATCCGTCCTGACCGGCGAGCGTCGCCCCGATGACGGCGATTTCCATCTCGACGGCCAGACCGGCAAGGGGAGCACCACCGCCTTGCTTCGCGGCCGCGGAATGGCCCACCTGCCGGCGGACCGGTTCCATCAAGGGGGCGCCCGCCAGTTGAGCGTCACCGACAATGCCCTTGCCGGCGCCCATCGCGGCATGCGCTTTTCGCGGGGGCCGTTCCTGCGAAGGGCGGAAATGGAAGCGCAGGCTGATGCCTTCATCGACAGCTTCGCCATCCGCTGTCCGGGCCCCCGAGCACCGCTTTCGGCCCTGTCCGGCGGCAATGCGCAGAAGGTGATCGCCGCACGCGAGTTCGCGACCGGACCGAAATTCCTGATCGCCGACCAGCCGACACGCGGCATCGACGTGGCTGCCGCCGCCTTTCTCCAGGGCCAGATCCTCAAGCTTGCGGCAGACGGCGCGGCGGTCCTGCTGATCAGCGCCGATCTTGACGAACTACTGGCGCTTTCGAATCGGATCGCCGTGATTTATGCCGGCCGGATCAGTGCCGTACTCGACAACGAACCGGACCTCACGCCGGAGAAACTGGGGCCTTTCATGCTCGGATTGCAGGAGACGGCATGATCCGCCAAACGCTCGCACCCTTCGTCCTGACACTTGCCGTTCTGGTGGTTGCCATCGCCGTCGTGCTGGTCCCGGTTTCGCTTAGCACCGCGGATCCGGCCGGCGTGATCGATACATTCCTGTTCGGTCCGTTCCGCAGTTTTCGCCACACGGGTAACATCGTCGAGATGGCGACGCCGGCTATGCTCTGCGGACTGGCAGTCGCACTGATGTTCCGGGCCGGCATGTTCAATCTCGGCGTCGAGGGGGCCTTCTTCCTCGGCGGCCTTGCCACCGTCGCCATCGTCATCCTCTTGCCGCTGCCCGGCTGGATCATGGCGCCGGTCAGTCTGATCGGCGGCACGATCATCGGATCATCGGCCTGCGTGGTGCCGGGAGTCTTGCGCAGCAGGTTCGAGGTTTCCGAACTGGTCTCGTCCCTCATGTTGAATTTCGCCGTGATGTTCATTGGCCTCTACGTGGTCAATTCGATCCTGCGCGATCCGGCCGCCGGCGCCATGGTCAGCTACAAGATCCCGACGGAAGCCCGGCTGCCCCGCCTCGTCGATGGCACCCGCATTCACCTCGGCACGCTCTTCGCCTTTGTCGCCTGCATTGCTGGCGCCATCTACCTCTTCCGCACCAAGGTCGGTTACGAATCGCGCATCGTCGGTGCCAATCCCGGCTTCGCCGCTCATCTCGGCTTGCCGATCCGCTCGATCATGCTCAGGACCCAGGTGATCGGCGGCGCGATCGCCGCCTTCGCCGGAGGTATCGAGCTTCTCGGACTCTACCAGCGCTTTTCGTGGCAGGCGCTTCCCGGCAATGGCTGGACCGGCGTCGTCGTCGCGATCCTCGCGCGCGACAATCCACTGCTCCTGATCCCCTCGGCGCTGTTTCTCTCCTACCTTCAGGTCGGTGGCGATCTGGTGGCGCGCAATCACGACGTGCCAAACGAAGTGGTTGGGGTTATCCAGGCGCTTATCCTGATCCTTGTGACGGCCGCCGCGATCACCCGCAATCCGCGTCTTCTTGCCCTGATCGCCGGCCGGCGACAGGAGGTAAGGCCATGACGGCACTGGCGGATATCAGCCATTTTCTCGATCTCGTGCCAGTTCTTCTCCGGGTGATGACACCGATCCTGCTGGCCGCACTCGGGGTCCACATTTCCCAGCGGGCCGGCGTGCTCAATCTCGGCATCGAGGGCATGATGCTGTCAGCCGCACTCGCCGCCGTGCTGGCGAGTGCGGCAAGCGGCAATCCCTGGGTCGGGCTCGTCGGCGCCCTCTTGACCGGCGCCCTACTCGGCATGCTGCTGTCGCTGGCGGTCCATATCCTGAAGGCGGACCTCATCCTCTCGGGCATAGCCTTCAACATGCTTGCAGCGGCCGGTACAACGTTGGTCCTTTACATGCTGACCGGAGACAAGGGCATGTCGGGGTCGCTTTCGAGCGGCACCCTGCCATCGCTCTCGCTGCCATTCGTGGCCGACCTTCCCGTCCTCGGAAGACTGCTTTCCGGGCATCACGTACTGACCTATGTTGCCGTTCTGCTCGTCCCTGTCGTGGCAATCGCCATGACGCGCACGCCGTTCGGAATCCGTCTGCGGGCCGTCGGCGAAAATCCCGAGGCCGCGGCAACCGCAGGCATCGACGTCGTAAAAATGCAGGTTGCGGCGCTCGTGCTGTCCGGCCTCTTCGCGGGCGCAGCGGGCGCCTTCCTGTCGCTCGGCTATGTCAGCTGGTTCTCGCAGAACATGAGCGCGGGACGCGGTTTCGTGGCGCTTGCCGCAGATCTGATGGGACATGGCAGCGCCTGGGGCACGTTGGCGGCGTCATTGCTGCTTGGGGCCGCGGACGCTGTCGCGATCTCGCTGCAGGGCAAGGGCTTCCCGAGCGAGTTGCTGCAGGCCCTGCCCTATCTCGTCCCGATCGTCGCCCTCGTCATTCACGCCCGTGCCCGCAAGAAGCGCGCGCTTCATTCCTGACGGCAGATCTCTCCAAGGAGCCCCCAATGACCATTCACAAAGTCATCTTCGACACCGATCCCGGCGTGGACGATGCCATGGCGCTTCTCTTCCTGCACCATGCTCCGGAAATCGAACTGGTCGGGATCACGACCACGTTCGGCAATGGCACCATTGCGCAGACGACCTTCAACGCGCTCTACCTGGTCGAACGCTTCGGCATGAACGTGCCGGTCGCGCAGGGAGCCGGCAAGCCGCTCGTCGGCGAGCCGATGGATCCGCCGGACTTCGTCCACGGGGTGAACGCGCTTGGCGACATATCGCTGCCGGGTGAACTCACAACCGCGGCCGACCCGCGCCCGGCCCACCGCTTCATCATCGACACGGTGCGTGCCGCGCCGCACGAGATCACCCTCGTCGCTGTCGGCCGCATGACCAATCTGGCGCTGGCGCTACGCGAGGACCCGGAAATCGCCGGACTGGTGAAGCAGGTCATCATCATGGGGGGTGCCTTCGGCATCGCCGGGGTCCAGGGCAACGTGACACCGGCCGCCGAGGCCAACATCATCGGCGACCCCGAAGCAGCCGACGAGATCTGCGCGGCAGCCTGGCCTATCACATTCGTCGGACTGGACGTGACCCAGAAGACCCACATGCCGACCGACTATCTGTCGGAATTGGCCGACCTCGGCGGCGAAAGCGGGCGCTTCATCTGGGACGTCTCACGTTTCTATGAAGCCTTCCACCAGGCTGGTGGCGTGCCGTCGATCTATGTCCACGACTCCTCCGCCGTCGCCTACCTGCTGAGGCCGGACCTCTTTGAAACCCGTACCGGAGCGATCCGCGTGTCGACCACCGGCATTACGCGGGGCATGACGATTCAGAAGCCGGATACGCTAGCCTTCCCGCCCGGTGCGTGGGACGATCGCCCCTCTCACCGGGCGTGCGTGTCGGTAGATGCTGCCGGCCTTCGCGAACTTTACCGGGCGACGATATTGACCGGCAGGATATTGGCTTGACCGTTTGCCGACCCGGATAGCCGCAGGGGCACAATGGAGGAGTCCGGCATCTCGATCTGTCCGAACGCCCCCAGGCGCCGGTAACGACGACCAACGGGCTTCACCACATGCCGCTCGCACCGACGTGTTTCGACCTTCTCAAGCGAAGGTGACCAACGACGTTTGTGGGAGATTACCAACTCTGCAACCGGAGATCTGCTAAAACCGGGTGCGCTCCGCCCTGGGGTCATACATCGGCTTCAAGGATGCCACGGCCTGGTGACGGACACCGGCGATTTCGATCTCGTAGCTGGAAGCGAGAACCTGTTCCTCGCTCTCGCCTTCGCAAGGCACGTAGCCCATGCCGATCGCGCCGCCGAGATGATGGCCGTAGTTGCCGGACGTGATGATCGAAACGATCTTTCCGTCGCGAACCACCGCCTCATTGTGGAAGAGCAGCGGTTCCGGATCCTTGAGACGGAACTGGACCAGTCGGCGCTTCAGTCCTTCCTCCCGTGCGCGCAGGACGGCGTCACGGCCGATGAAGTCGCCCTTGTCCGTCCGGACCGCGAAGCCAAGCCCGGCCTCGAGGACGTGATCCTCGTCGGTGATGTCATGACCGAAATGGCGGAATGCCTTTTCGATGCGGCAGCTGTCGAGCGTGTGCAGGCCACAGAGTTTCAGGCCCGTTTCCCGGCCTGCCTCTTCGATCGCCTCGAACACGTGCGCCGTCTGGTCGCTTGATACATAGAGCTCCCAGCCGAGTTCGCCGACATAGGATACGCGGTGTGCCCGCGCGAGGCCCATGCCGATTTCGATTTCCTGCGCCGTGCCGAAGGGAAAGGCGTCATTGGAAAAGTCGTTCGGGCTGACCCGGCTTATCACGTCCCGAACCTTGGGTCCCATCAGGACGAGAACGGATTCCGCTGCGGTGACGTCGGTGATGACGGCGAACTCGTCGGCCTTCAACTGCTTGCGCATCCAGGCAAGATCACGCTGCAGCGTGGCACCTGGGACGACGGCGAAAAATGCCGTGTCCGACAGGCGGGTGACGGTCAGGTCGCTCTCGATGCCGCCGCGTTCGTTGAGCATCTGCGTATAGACGATCTTGCCGGGCACCACATCCATCTGGTTGGCGCAGACCCGCTGGAGAAAGGCGAGTGCGTCGCGGCCCTCGATGCGGATCTTGCCGAAGGATGTCATGTCGAACAGGCCGACGCCATTGCGGACGGCCAGATGCTCCTCCTTCTGGTTCTCGAACCAGTTCTGGCGCTTCCAGCTATAGCGGTACTCGCGTTCCTGCCCCTCTCTGGCGAACCAGTTCGCACGCTCCCAGCCAGCAACTTCCCCGAAGACGGCCCCGCGGGCCTTGAGATGCTCATGCAGCGGCGAGCGGCGCACGCCCCGCGATGTTGCCATCTGGCGATACGGAAAATGGTCGGCATAGAGCAGGCCGAGCGTCTCGGAGACGCGGTCCTTGAGATAGAGGCGGTTTTTCTGGAACGGCTGGGCGCGGCGGATATCGACCTCCCAGAGATCGAAGGGCGGCTCGCCGTCGTTCATCCACTGCGCAAGCGCCATGCCGGCGCCGCCGGAGGAAACGATGCCGATCGAGTTGTAGCCGGCCGCCACCCAATACCCCTTCAACCCGGGCGCTTCGCCGAGATAATAGCGATCGTCAGGCGTGAAACTTTCCGGACCATTGAAGAACGTGTGGATGCCGGCCGTCTCGAGCATCGGCATGCGGTTGACGGCCTTTTCGAGGATCGGCTCGAAATGCTCGAAATCCTCCGGCAGCTGATCGAAGCAGAAATCCTCTCGGATGCCTTCCATGCCCCAGGGCTTGGCCTTCGGCTCGAAGGCGCCGAGCAACATCTTGCCTGCATCTTCCTTGTAGTAGGCGCATTCGTCGGGGACGCGCAGAACCGGCAGGCGGGTCAACCCCTCGATGGCCTCGGTGACAATGTAGAAATGCTCGCAGGCGTGAAGCGGCAGCGTCACGCCGGAACGCGCCGCGAGATCCCTGCCCCACATGCCGCCGCAATTGACGACATGATCGGTTTCGATCGTGCCCATCTCCGCGCCCTGCGCCCAGGACACACCGGTGACCCGGCCGTCGCGATCATGGACGGCGGTGGCCTTGACGTTTTCGATGATCTTCGCGCCGCGCTGGCGTGCGCCCTTGGCAAGGGCCATGGCGATATTGGCAGGATCGCACTGGCCGTCCAGCGGCAGATGCACCGCACCCAGCACATCCGAGATGTTGAGATGCGGATAGAGGTTCTTGACCTCTTCCGGCGAGATCTCCCGGACGTCGACGTTGAAGGCCCGTGCCAGGCTCGCCTGACGATAGATCTCCTCCTTGCGCTCCTCGGTCAGGGCGACGGTGATCGAGCCGTTCTGCCGCATCCCGGTTGCAATTCCGGTTTCCGCCTCGAGCTTGACGTAGAGATCAGCCGAGTACTTCGCCAGCCTCGTCATGTTCTGCGAGGCCCTCAGCTGGCCGATCAGGCCGGCGGCATGCCAGGTCGTGCCGCAGGTCAACTGCTTGCGTTCGAGAAGGACGATATCCGTCCATCCGAGCTTGGCGAGGTGATAGGCCACGGAGCAGCCGGAAATGCCGCCGCCGATGATGACGACGCGCGCCTTGGAAGGAATGGTGCTCATGCGCGGATTCTCTCATTTTTCGGATCCCAGAGCGGCTCGTCCCGTTCGACGATCGCCGGGTATCTCTGTCCGAATATTTCGATCTCGAGACGGGTGCCGGGTTCATGCAGGTCTGCGCGCAGCATGCTGAGCGCGATCGACTTTCCGGTCCGGAAGCCGAACCCGCCTGACGTCGTCTCACCGACGATGGTGTCGCCAAGCCAGAGGATCGACATGTACGGGGCATCGAAGTCGCTGTCTTCGATCGTCAGCGTGGCGAAACGCTTGTCGACGCCGGCCTGCTTCTCGGCGGCAAGCGACGCCTTGCCGATGAAGCTTTCCTTCTCCCAGCGGACGAAGCGCTCAAGGCCGCCCTGAAGCACGCTATAGTCGGTGGAGAGGTCGCCCTTCCAGGCGCGGTAACCCTTTTCGATGCGCAGCGAATCCAGGGCAAGCATGCCGAAAGGCTTCAGTCCGAAACCTTGCCCCGCATCCCATACGGCATCGAAGATCGCCGGTGTGTCCTCGATCCGGCTATGAATTTCCCATCCCAGTTCGCCGGCGAAGGAGACGCGGACCAAGCGGCATTCCCGCCCAGCGATCGTCGCCGTCTGGTGGGTAAGCCAGCCTTTTCCGAGATCAGCCGATGCCGCGACGCCCGCAAGGATGTCACGCGACTTGGGCCCGGTCAGGATCTGGCAGTCATACTGCTCCGTCACATCGGTGATGGTGATCGGGCCGCCGCCGGGCAGGTGCCTTTCCAGCCACTCGCGGTCATGCCACTGCGCCACCGCAGCGGTCACGAGGATAAAATCGTCCTCGCCCAGTGCGGTCACGGACATCTCGGTGACAATGCGGCCGCCGTCGTCGGCAAAGTAGGCAAGGCCGATCCGGCCGGGCTTGGGAATGAGGCCCGTCGTCAGGCCGGACAGCCAGGCACGGGCGCCAGCGCCACGGACCTCGAAACGCGAAAAGCCCGGCAGATCGAGAATGCCGGCGTGATCGCGTACGGCGAGACATTCCTCCCGGACACGGGCCTGCCACGGGCCATCGCGAAGGAAGGTTTCCGACGCCTGTTCGGAGATGTCGTCTCCCGGATGCGCATACCAGTTGGCACGCTCCCAGCCGTTGAACGGGCCGAATTGTCCGCCAAGCGCCTTGATGCGGTCGTGGACGGGCGAGAGCTTGCGGTCGCGGCCGGCCGGCCACATGTGCCGTGGGAAATGGATGGCGTATTCGTTGCCGTAGATCTCCATCGCCTTGTCCACGCAGTATTGCGGGTCGGTGTAATCAGTGTACCGCCGCGGATCGCAAGACCACATGTCCCACTCGGTCTTGCCCTCGATGATCCATTCGGCCAGCACCTTGCCGGCGCCACCGCCCTGGGCGATACCGAATGTGAAGACGCATGCCTCGAAGGCATTGGGAACACCGGGCATCGGGCCGATGAGCGGATTGCCGTCCGGCGCATAGGGAATGGGACCGTTGATCACCCTGGAGAGGCCGGCGGTGCCCAGGATGGGCACGCGGGCAACCGCGTCGTTCAGATACCATTCCAGCCGGTCGAGATCGTCCGGATAGAGCTGGAAGGAAAAGTCCTCCGGCATCGGATCATCCGGCGTGTGCCAGTGAGCCCGGCAGTTGCGTTCATAGGGGCCGAGATTCATCCCGTTCTTCTCCTGCCGGAGATAGTAAGAGCTGTCGACATCGCGAAGGAGCGGCAGCTTCCCGCCGTTTTCCCTCGACCAGGCCGCCAGTTCCGGGATCTCGTCGAACAGGATGTATTGATGGCTCATCACCGCCATCGGCACATCGCGGCCGAACATGCGGCCGACTTCCCTTGCACGATAGCCAGCGGCGTTAACGACATAGTCGCAGCGGATCTCCCCCTTGCCGGTGGTGATGATCCATTCGTCATTTTCGCGCCGGGCCGACGTCACCGGACAGAAGCGGACAATCCTCGCACCCATGTCGCGCGCGCCCTTGGCTAAGGCCTGGGTGAGTTGTGCCGGGTCGATGTCGCCGTCATTGGGATCGTAGAGCGCGCCCTTCAGGTCGTGGGTTTCGAGGAAGGGGTATCGCCCCTTGATCTCGTCGACGCCGAGGACGTCGATATCCATGCCCTGATATCGGCCCATGCCCTTGACGCGCTGGAACTCCTGCATGCGCTCATCGCTATGCGCAAGCCGTAGCGACCCGGTCACGTGATAGTTCATGGGGTAGTCGACTTCCGCACCGAGCCGTCGGTAGAGCTCGGTCGAATAGCGCTGCATGTTCATCAGCGACCACGAGGAGGAAAAAGTGGGCACGTTGCCGGCAGCATGCCAGGTCGAACCCGAGGTCAGTTCGTTCTTTTCGAGCAGCACGCAGTCCGTCCAGCCGGCCTTGGCGAGATGATAGAGGCCGGAAACCCCGACCACACCTCCGCCGATGATCACCACGCGGGTTCTCGATGGTAGTTCAGACATTCAACAACTCCTGTCGATGGCCTGTGGGAGCGAATTGGAAGTCGCCGGACGCGGCTCGGCACATCGGATGCGGCCGTGGGCTCGTATTAACGGCACGTTGACCTAGCGCGATGGCCTATTCCCAAGCGTCATCGCGCAGCAAAACCAAGTCGGCGAAGCCAGCAAGAGGACAGGGGTTCGCATTCGGGGCGCCGTCCGATCGGACGACCCGTTTCCGGTCATTCATCGTTCCCACTCCATTATCATCTCGCGAACCCGTCTCTTGCCCGGCAACGGGCAGGTCCGGCGGACCGCACTGCGGCGGATGGAAAAATCATGTCACACCGAAAAAATTTTTACAAGTATGAAAAAATAGATCGCTTTTTTCACATATGCAGAGTTATCATTGCCTAGGTGGGGAACTTGCATGACAACTGCAGTGATGTTTTTCACAAGGCGTGACTGTCGGTTGTCACCGGCATCCAACGACTGTACCTGTTCGTGAAAATCACCGAGGAATGCCATGCCGCCGAGAGCAGTTCGCAGATCAGAAGATTTGAAGACCGCCGACCCGGACCAGGAAATGGCCGTCGGCGGCCAGATAAGAGAGCTTCGAAAGGTCAAGGGCCTGACGCTTCAGCAATTGGCCGACAGCGCCGGGATATCCGTGGGCTACCTCAGCCAGATCGAGCGAAACCAGTCCAAACTGCCGATCGGCGTCCTCAGAAAACTCAGCGATGTGCTGGGCGTCCACATGAACTGGTTTTTCCAGGCGAACGATACGCCGGCCCAGGAGAAGGACATCATTGTCCGCTCGCACAACCGCAGACGGTTCACTTTCACGGGGATCGGCATCGAGGAAGAACTGCTGTCACCCAATCTGAGTGGCCCGCTCGAGATGCTCTTGAGCACCATAGAACCCGGCGCAGACAGCGGCGACTACACCCATGACGGGGTTGAAGCCGGCTTCGTGCTGTCCGGCCGGCTTGATCTTTGGGTGTCCGGGCAGTTCTTTCAGCTCGAAAAGGGAGACAGCTTCTCCTTCAAGAGCACCGAGGTTCACCGCTGCGCAAACAGCGGCAACGAACCCACCAAAGTGGTTTGGGTGATCACCCCTCCACACTATTAGGCCACGGGACATTGCTTCGAAAAGGCATCAGACCGCTTACGAGGCCGAAGCCTTTACCCGATCGCCAGAATTCCTTCCCGAAGAGAGGCACTCACCCTCTTCGGTGATGTCTCGGACTAAACCGATCGTCTTCAACGGTTCATCGAGCGTGTTGGCACGTTTGAAGCCAACGACGGAGCTTTGCCGGCTTTCGACATCCACGTAGCTGTCAGAATCGGATGATCTGACGGATGGCCTCCCCGGTGGCAAGGCGCTCGAAACCCTCGTTGATCTCGTCGAGTGAAATCGTGTGCGTCACGAGTTTCTCGATCGGCAGGCGGCCGGACTGCATCATCGCGGCGAAGCGGGGAATGTCGCGCACCGGAACGCAGGAGCCGACATACGATCCCTTCAGTGTCTGCTCCCCGACCGTCAGCGAGACGGCCGGTATGTGCAACTCGGCCTTCGGATTGGGCAAGCCGCCGGTGACGGTCGTACCTCCGCGGCGCGTGATGTCGTAGGCAAATTTCAGCGCCGGCGCAGCACCGGCCAGTTCGACGGCAAGATCGACCCCCCCGCCGGTGAGCGCCTTCACCTGTGCGACGGCATCATCCGCCATGGGGTCGATCACGTGGGTCGCCCCCAGCTCAAGTGCCATCGCTCGCTTGTTCTCCGCGGTATCGACGGCAATGATCGTCTGTGCCCCGGCGGCGATGGCTCCCAAGAGCCCGGCAAGTCCGACGCCGCCGAGACCGATGACAGCGCAGCTCTCACCCATCTTCAGTTCGCCGGAGTTTAGCACAGCCCCGACGCCGGTCAGCACCGCGCAGCCGAGCAGAGCGGCCTTGTCGAGCGGGATGGACTTGTCGATCTTGACGCAGGAATTCACGGAAACGACTGCATGGGTGGAGAAGGCGGATACGCCGATGTGATGGTTGACGGGCTGCCCCTTGTAACGGAGCCTGCGCTCGCCACCGATCAGCGTCCCCTTGGCTGCGGCCGCTGCACCGGGTTCGCAGAGCGCCGGCCGACCGGAGGCGCAGGGAACGCAGTGGCCACAGGACGGGACGAAGACGAGAACAACGTGATCACCCGGGACGAAGCGGGAAACCCCGGGCCCGACAGCTTCGATGATGCCCGAGGCTTCATGGCCGAGTGCGACCGGCATGTCTCGCGGGCGGTCCCCATTGATCACCGAGAGATCGGAGTGACAAAGGCCGGCCGCGACCATCTTTACCCGCACCTCCCCTGCACCCGGCTCGTCCAGATCCACCTCGACGATCTCGAGCGGCTTGGTGTCCTGGTAGGGGCGCGCTGCACCCATGGACCTCAGAAGCGCAATCCTGGCTTTCATCTCGAATTTCCTTGTTTCAATAGATTCTCAGAGGCGTCCGAAGGACATTGCGGCGATCACCGCAAGGCTGAAACCGATGACCAGGGTGATGAGCGCGACACGACGCCGCTCCCGCTCGGCCCCGATCCGGTTCTGCTTCAGCCTCGGGCGGGGCGTGTAGGCCGGCACGTCGATCGCCAGCGGGCTCGCCATCTCCATCTTGTAGGCGAGGAACCAGACGAGCCCGAGCCCGGCCACCCAGAGCATCAAAGACCAACCCCAGAGCGAAGGCATGCCGAGGGTCCAGTGGCCCTCGACGTCGGTGAAGGCGTAGTTGCCGAAGATCAGGCCGGGACCAAGCGCGAGGAAGAACCAGGCAAGCGTGACCGACCAGGCGGTCGAGCGTAGCGCCCTGATCCGCGTGCTGCTGGCGAGCTGGACATACAGAAAACGTCTTGCTTCCTCGCCTTCTTCCCCGAACCCGCGGCGCTGCGTGAAGGCCGACACCAGCAGGGTGACCGCAGTATTGGCGGCCATGCCCCAGGCAGCCGAATAGATCGTCCACGGATTGCGTCCCCAGGGCAAATCAAGCCCGAAGAAGGAGAGAACCGCGATGCCCAACGGCTCGGTAAGCAGAACGCCCGCAATACCAAAACCCACGCCGGTCACGACGGCCGGTCGCGTCATCCAGCGCAGCCAGGTCATACCGAGCAGAGGCACCCAAAGCTGGAAGGACAAAGGCAGGGCAAGCGAGGCCAGCAGCGAGAGCGTGACCGGTGTGAGCACCTGCATCAGCACGCTGGCGAGCAGCAACAGGCCGATGACCACCCGTGTCACAGTCACCGTATCCCGCCGCGACAGGCTCGAATGGAAGAAAGGCTTGTAGAGGTGGCGGACCAGCGTCTCGCCAGCGGAAAGAAGTGCAAGCCCGGCCATCAGTTGCACGCCGGCGAGGAGGCCGATGAACAGCCAGGCCGAAAACCAGGGCGACAGCGCCGACAGCAATCCCGAAAGACCTCGCGCGGGATCGACGAGCGCATGGGCACCGATGACCGCCATGCAGAAGGCGGCCAGCGCGCCGAAGGCTCCCGCCATCACCCAGGTCTGCCCGGCCGCCAAGCCGCGAGGACTTGAGGTCGATAGCACCACCTTCATGATCATCGGACTGGCCTGCAGACCCATCAGGGTCATGGCGAAGGACAGGTTGGCAAGCGCCGTGCCCTCGTGCCCCGCAGCAGCTTCCTTGCCGATGCCCGCGGTGAATTGGACCACGCCGGCCACCAAAAAACGGGTGGCCGTCGTCGGTTCGGCCGCCATCCTGGTAAGCCCGGCGTTGAGCGCGGCAAAGCCGCCGGCATCGATCAGCGAGAACATCGCCAGGACCACAAGCGCCGCCGCCGCCAGCACGGACTGGATCGCGCCGAGATATCCGCTGGCGCGCATGCCGCCGATCACCACGCTTCCGAACAGCAGTATGCCGAGGAGGCTTGATGCCATCGCCTGCGAAACCATCCCGTCGCCGAGCGCAACCATCAGTCGGGCTAGTGCCTGAAGCTGCAGGCCGGCGAAGGCAACCGCAAACAGTACCGCAACAATCGCGGTTACGGCGGTCAGGAATTCCGACCCCCAATAGGCGCGCAGCAATTCCGCCAGCGAGGAGATACGCAGGCGCTGGCCCAGCAGCCAGATCCGCTTGAAGAAGATTACCCCCGGCAGGGCCAGCGCAATGCCGGCCTGCAGCACTGCGGCAAGGCCAAAGCCCTGGCGGCCGATCTGATCCACGCCGGCAAGCGCGGCCCATCCGGACATGCTTGCGCCAGCGATGACCAGTGCCGAAATCCACGGCGAAAGGCCGTGTGCAGCGGAAAAATAGGTCTGATAGTCGCCATTTGCACGGGCGCTGAGACGCGCCCAATAAAGCGTGGCGACGGCATAGAACAATCCGTAGAGCGGCAGCCAGATCAAAGGCCTTCCTCCCGCTTGTCCATCGGCTTGATGTGGAAGCGCGAGAAGGCGCCGCGCAGACCATGCCGGGTGAAAAGATAGGCAAGGAATCCGACCGCCAGCACGCCAAACAGGGTGAGGCCGGAGTAGTAGTCCGCCATCGTCAGGACACCGCCGGCCGCCGAGACGACGAAGACGAGACCCAGCACTCCATAGGCCCCGATTCCAAGCGCCGCTTCGCCCTGAGTGAAGCCGGTGTCGAATATTCCATTGACAATGATATGGGCCGCAAAGGCGACAACAATGAGAAGCACACCTGCTGACGACAATGACCAGAGGTCATCCTTCATGCCCTCGAGGAATACGCCGAGACCGAGGAAACCAAGGACGGCCCAGATTGCAAAGACCAGGACGGCACGTTCGATGTGAGGACCGGTTGGGTTCATGATACGATTTCCTGCGTTTCCTCAGAGGGAGGTCTCCGGCCGGGAACCTCCCGGCCGGCGTTTGCCGGATCAGTTCGGACGACCCTTTTCCTCGACCGTCGGCGCGGCCGCGGACGGCTCGGTGTAGACGACCTTGGAGAGGTCGCTCAGCGTATGCGGCCGATGAACCGTTTCGGCAGTCAGTCCGATCTCGCCGAGAAGCGTGTCGACAAAGGGGGCCTGCGTGCGATAGCGCAGCGCCGAGCTGACGACCTGTTCGGCAAGGTTTCCGTCCCGCGGCGAGCCACCTTCGACCCCTTGCATCACGGTCGAGCTGCCATGGCCGGAGAGACCGGGCAGTCCTTCCACATGCATGATCTTGATGCCTTCGATCTTCTCCATGGGCTTGACGCTTTCGCGGATGATCGCAGGCAGGTTTTCGACCAGCGCCTTGTGCAGGGCCGAACGCCGGCTGGCGTCGGTACGCATGTTCTCCGCCGCGTTGAGCTTTTCCTTGCCCTCGGCCTCGACCTTCATGCGGGCTTCAAGCGCTGCGACCGCGATGCGATCGGCATCGGCCTTGTCCTTGGCCGCCACCTTTTCCGCTTCCGCGAGGATGCGAACACGCACGGCTTCCGCTTCCGCGGAACGTTCGGCGTCGATGCGCTCGATGGCCTTCTGGCGGTTGGCGATCTCGGTGTCGCGGATCGTCTGCACGCGTTCCTGGGCCTCGACCATGGCAGCACGGGCCTGCTCTGCCTGCGCCTGTGCCTCGGAGCGCTCTTTGGACTTCAGCGAGACCGCGATCTCGCGAGTCTGCTCCTCGAGCTGGATCGTCTCGCGCCGGCGGATCTCCAGCATCTCGACTTCGCGTTCCATATCGATGCGGCTGCGTTCGACGGCTTCGCGCTCCTTGAGCTTCACCGCTTCGATCTCGCGTTCCCGCAGGGCATTCTGGGCGGCAATTTCGGACTTCTTGGCCGCCCGTTCGATCGCCACCTGGGCCTCGTGCGACAGCCGTGCATATTCACTGTCCCGCTCGATTTCGAGACTGCGCTTCTCGGCCTCGAGGTTCTTGGCACGGATGGCGACGGCGGTATCTTTCTCGATGTCGTTGCGCTTCTTCTTGCGGCTCTCGATCTGCTCGGTCAGGCGTGTCAGACCTTCGGCGTCGAAGGTGTTCGAAGGATCGAACAACTTGATGTCGGTCTGATCGAGAGAGGTCAGCGAGACGGACTCAAGCTCAAGGCCGTCAAGCGCCAGGCTTTCCGCCACCTCCTGCTTGACCTCCTTGACGAAGGCCTGGCGGGTTTCATGGATATGCTCGAGCGTCATCTTGGCGGCGGCGCCACCCATGGCATCGACGAAGCGACCCTGGATCAGGTCCTTCAGTTGCTCCGCGTTCATGGTACGGTTGCCGAGGCTGCGGGCGGCGGTAGCCACTGCTTCGGTGTTCGGCGAAACGCGGACATAGAACTCCACGGTCAGCTCGACACGCATGCGATCCTTGGTGATAAGCGATTTTTCGCGGGCACGCGTCACTTCCAGCCGCAGCGTGTTCATATTGACTTCGGTGAGGTCGTGCAGGATCGGCAACACCAGCGCGCCGCCGCCCATGACGACCTTCTCGCCACCGAAGCCGGTGCGAACGAAGCTCACGTCCTTGGTGGAACGGCGATAGAGCCAGTGCAGAAGATAGGCGGCGACAGCGATGACGATGGCCGCCAGAATGATGATGGCAATGACGTCTGCACCCTTCATGGACGTGTTCCTTTTGAATGAGCAGGGGTTTCAGGCAGGTGATGGATTTCAGGCACGGGCGCTCTCCTCCGTGACGAGGAAGGCGGTCGCGAGGACGGCTATGCCGAAGGCCATGCGGTTGAGGATGTCGGCGACGTTGTAGGCAACCGAGAGGCTGCCATCGTCGACCATGCCGGCAAAGGCAGTGAGAAAGTTGCCGAGCGGATAGATGGCCCAGCCGATGGTAACGATCAGTCTCAGCCAGAAATAGCCACGACGCAGGTGGTCGCCGGTGGAGGCACGGACGACGTCGTCCATGCGGCCGAAATAGAACTCGCCGAGCAGATAAAGCCAGAAGACCAGTCCGATCAGGAAGGCAAGTGTCGGATGCATGAACTGCGCCTCGCCGAGATAGCGGACGAAGACCATCAGCGCAGAGACAACCGTGAGGCGCCAGAAGAGCCCGGCAGTCAATGTTCCGGCGGTACGCGCAAGGAAGAAGAGCGCGATCACCTGTAGCGGCATGGATATCGACCAGCCCACGTAATGATAGACCACCGGCACGCCCTGGCCGGCAAGCCAGGCCTCGCGCGCTTCGTAGACGGAACCGATGCCGATCAGCGCCGCAATTGCGCAGAGCGCCACGGGGATGCGCCATTTCTGGCCCACCCAGGCTGCGCCCATCAGCAGAAGCACCGTGGTCGCGGCCAGGCCGAACAGGGCGACAGAAAAGCTCGCCGCAGTCAGGTCGGATGTCTGGTAGACCACCATGGTTATTGTCCCTCTTGAAGGAAAATGTCGTGTCGCATTGGGTTCTCCCTAAATCTGCGTCCGGATGTGCGGCGACCGTGCGTAGAGCGCCACCATGGGCAGGATGAGTAGGCCGAAGATGAACTGCTGCCATTTGAAATCGAGGCCGATGCCGACCAGGAAGCTCGAGAGCACCTGCAGCACGAGCACGCCGATAACGGTGAAGCCGTAGCCCCCGGCTCCGCCGAGAAGCGATGTCCCCCCGACCACCACGGCCGCCAGCGTCAGGAACAGGTATTGGTCGCCCACTCCGATGAAGCCGCCGCCCGACCAGCCGAGCAGCAGGCCGCCGGTGAGCGCGGCAAAGAAGCCGGAAAGCGCATACATCATGACCCAGTAGCGCATCTCCGAGATCATCACGCGGCTGGCGGACGTCCTGTTCACGCCGAGCGCGTAGAGGTAGCGCCCATAGACCGTCGTCCTCAGGCCGATGATCAGGATCAGCGCGATGACCGCCCAGATCAGGATGACCGGCGGGAACGGCAGTCCGAAGGTGGACCCGTTCATGGCGGATATGTTGGAGAGCCATGCCGGCACCGTGCCGAATACGTTGCCGGAATAGGCCGAGCCGATCGACGTGACGATCTGCACACCGCCGGAAATCGCAAAGCCGGTGCCGAGCGTGACGATCAGCGCCTGCCCTTGCAGACGATAGCTGAGCAGGCCGTTGATCACCCCGAGAACGGTGCCGATCAGGAGCACGATCAGCGTGGCGAGCCATGGCGGGACGCCGAGGCCGATCAGATACAGCAGTCCCACATTGGCACCGCCGATGATGAAGGGAATGGAGAGATCCAGCCCACCGAGCAGCGCGACCAGCGTCTGGCCGATCGAAGCGATGCCAAGGAAGGAGGCAAACAGCAGCATCGACTTGATGTTGTTACCCGAGGCAAAGCCCTCGATGTTCATCGAACCGACCGAAAACAGGCCCGCGAGCACCATGATGCCGATAAAGGCGGACCGGTTCTGCTGGAACTGCCGGCCCAGCGTGCGGGTGAGCACGAGGATGGCGAGCAGGATCAATAGCGAGATCACATTCCAGATGTTGAAGAAGCCTTCGATGGAAAGCGACAGCAACAGGAAGGCAGCGAGCACCAGCGCAAGGCCGATCAGCGGCCAGCGATATTGCACCCAGGCCTGCCGCAGCGGGCTCTGTGCGTCCGTGGCGAGCGGCTCGCTCTCGACGAACTGGCCGATGACATAGCGCCACGCCCAAACCGAAAGCGCCAGCGTGGCGACGGCGGAGAGGATGACGACCTGGACGGCCATGCCTTGCGCAAAGCCGAAACCGGCGCCCAACCCCGCAAGCAGGATGGCGATGACGAGGCCGAGAATGCGGGCCGGAAGGCTGATTGGGGGCAGCTTTTCCATCAGTTTACGGCCTCCGTGCTGCTGGGCATGGCGTTTTCATGCATGACCCAGGCGCCACCGAGGACGAGGGCTCCGACAATGACCGCAACCGCGGGTCCGATCGTGCGCCGGCTCGACTGGCCGACCGCAAGTCGCAGGAACACCGCGAGGATCACCAGCAGAATGACGAAGAACACCAACGGGGCCGCCTCAAGCCGGAGTGCCTGCGTCTCCGGCGAGAGCGTGGCGATCTCGAGCGGCCCGGTCAGCGCCGCCTGCATGTCCATCGGTCCCGGCAGATAGGCCGGTGCCGCGCCGAGGCTCGCGTAGTCGAAGGTGGCATGAAGGATGATGCCGAGCACGACCACCGACAATGCGATGAAATAGAGCAGAGGCGAGAAGTTGCGGATGTAGCGCTGAATGACCGGAATCAGCAGCGTCAGCAGCAGCGAGATCACCAGGATGGCGCCATAGGCGAGATTGGTGACGAAGCTCTGCACGGCCCCGAAGTTGAAGGTCGAGAGCACATAGGTGATCATGTAGAGGTTGAGCGCGCCCAGTGCCGATCCGAAGACGCCGCCGCGACCACCCGCGAGCGAGGCGCCGCCAAGCACCAGCGCGGTCACCGCGATCAGGGTGTAGGTCGTGCCCTGCGAAGGGTCGCCGGACGAAATCAGCGCCGTGAAGCAGATCGAAGCAAGGCCGGCAAAGCAACCGGAAATGAGATGGGCACCGATGCGCACCACGGTGATCGGCACACCGGACGTGTAGGCCGCACGTTCGTCCGAACCCATCAGACGCAGATGCGTGTAGAAAGCGGTTGCGGTGAACAGCAGCCAGGCCAGGGTGGCGACGATCAGAATGATCAGCACCGGCGAAAAGATCGAGGTGCCATATCCCCATTCCGCCATGAAGGGCGGCGCCATGCCGCCGGGCCGTGGCAGGATCACGAGGTTGATGCCCGACAGTGCTAGATAGCCGGACAGCGAAACGATGATTGGCTGTACGCGGACATAGATGACGATCAGTGCAAAGATGAACTGATACACCGCCCCGACGATCATGCAGTAGAGAAACACCGGGATCGGGTTCTCCAGCATGCCCGCGGCGTGGAGCTGGATCATCGTCACGTTGATGAAGCCGATCAGCGGCCCGACCGACAGGTCGACCGTACCTCGGCCGGCGATCGTGGAGGCCATCAGCGCATAGGTGGCAAGGATCAACGGCGTCACCACGATGATGGCCGCGCCGATACCGGACGCCGTCATCAGGCTCGGCGTGCGCAGCACCGCGATGGAGAGCAACGCGAAAAACAGCGTGATCGGCATGAGCAGGAACGGATTGGACCGCCCGCCCTGCAGTTCTGCCTTGGCCGTCGTCGTCTCGGATGTCTGGGTCGCGGGCAGGCTCATCGGCGCCCTCCTTCGATCCGGACACCATTTTCGCCGAACTCGACGATCCGGATGGGCTTCGCAGCCGGTATGCTCCTGGCGTGCGATGCAGAGATTTCCGGCGACGGGTCGACCGCGGCCGGCGATGAGCCACCCGCCGCGTGTGGAAGGACTTGGGACACCGGGTTCGGCTTGAGATCCGCGGGCATGTCGACACGAATGCGAACGCCGTCGCCGGGAAGCGGCTCTGCCGATGCTGCGGCCATGCCCGAGGCTTGTGGTGCGCCGGGACGCAGTCCAAAGGTGGCCGAGGCAAGGCCCTCGCCCCCGGTCTGGCCGAACATTGCCTCCAGCACCCGCTTCGGCTCCAGACCGCGGCCGTCAAACGCATCGAAAGGCGCGCCGTCGCGGAAGACGATCACGCGTGTGGCAAAGCCCAGGAATTCCTCGATCTCGGATGAGAGGTAGATCACCGCCCGACCTTCTTCCGCATAGTTGCGCAGGTGACGGTAGAGCTCGGTCTTGGCGCCGACATCGATGCCACGCGCCGGATCGTTGAGGATGATGACGTCCGGCCGCATGGCGAAGCCGCGACCGATCAGCACCTTCTGCTGGTTGCCGCCCGACAGCGAAGTGATGCGGTCCTCCTTGACGCCGAACTTGATCAGCAGGTTGTCCGCCTCCCGCTTGAACAGGGTCGAGAGCGTGCCGCGATCGATGAAGCCAAGGATGCCGCCACGCTTCTTTTCCCGGTAAAGCGGCATCACCATGTTCTCGAAGATCGAGAGCGAGGCGAAGATACCCTCGCGCTTGCGGTCGCCGGAGACATAGGCGACCTTGTTCGCGACGGCTTCGGCAAGATTGCGTACCGGCTGCCAGCTTCCGTCGCGCGACGCGACCTGGACCATTCCTTGGGAAGCGCTCATGACACCGGCCAGCACGCGGACGAAGGCGTCCTGCCCCTGTCCGTCGAGGCCGGCAATGCCGAGGACCTCGCCGCGGCGCAGATCGAAGTCGAACGGTTTCGAATTCGGCCAGACCGCAAGCTTGCGCGCCTTCATCGCGCGCTCTGAATTCGTGGGCACCGGCGCTTCCGCATGGCCGTGACCGCCCGAGCGGTCGTCCCCGGTCATCAGTCGCAGCAGGTTCTTTTCGGTAATGTCTGCCTTTTCGAGCACGCCCACGTCGCGGCCGTCGCGAAACACCGTGGCACGGTCGGAAATGCGCACCAGCTCGGCAATGCGGTGGGTGACGATCAGAATGGTCGTGCCGCGATCCCGCAGAGCTCGCATGCGGGCGAACAGGCGCTCGGTGGAATCGAAATCGAGGGCCGCGGAGCTTTCGTCGAGGATCAGGATCTTCGGTTCGGAGAGAAGCGCGCGGGCAATCGTGATCCACTGCTTCAGCCCCAGCGGCAGGGTTCCGACCAGCGCATGCGGATCGATCGGTTCGCCGGAAAGCTCTTCCATGAGTTCGGCTGCGCGGGCCACCTTGCGGTCCTGGGACAGCGTCTTGGAAAAGAGCCGGTCGGAGCCCATGAAGATGTTGTCGACGACGGAGCTTTCATCCGCCACCAGCACTTCCTGATAGACGGTGGAAATACCGAGCGCCCGGCTTTCCGCCGGGGTGGACGGTGTCTCGCCGAGGATGGAGACCGTTCCGCTGTCGACCGGCAGGATGCCGGAGACCACCTTCGCCATCGTGCTCTTGCCGCAACCATTGCCGCCGACGATGGCATGGATCTCGCCTGCCCGCGCCGAGAAGGAAGCACCGTCGAGCGCCCGGGTCGGCCCGAAATACTTCTTCACGCCACGCACCAGGATTGTCTCCCGGCCGGCAGGCTGTGCGATTTCTGGAGCAATGGACGTCATGGATCTACCCATCCGGTCGCGGTACGGCCGATGAAACGAAGGAAGCGGGAGTTGAGAGGGGTTCAAAACGGGGCTGGCCGCGCCGGATTGCGGCGAAGCCAGCCCCGGTCAGTCACGGCTTGAAGGCGCGCGGATCGGCCGGGTGCAGGAAGAAGTCGTCCAGATAGGACGGATCATAGCCCCAGCGTTTCGAACCGACCTTCAGCCATTCGGCGCTGTCGAGATTGCAATTCTCGTCCATCACCTTGGTCAGGTCTTCATGGGTGAGCTTCACCGGATCGACGAGGATCGACTGCACCTTCGGGCCCTGACCCTGCAGCGTGCGCATCATGATATGCCACATCAGCTCGATGTCGTCGGCCGGCGGCCACAGCTGGAAGGCGGCATTGATGTAGTTCGGGTTCTTGCGCCAGTGGCAGAGTGCACCGAGCTCGCCGCCGATCGCAACCGGTATCTCGCCGCGGCCAGCCTGCTGCACGGCACGCAGAACGCCCATTTCCGCAGCCGACTGAACGACAATGCCATCGAGCTTACCGGGGTTGGTGGCGAGCCATTTCTGCACTTCGCCCTGGGCAACCTGGTCCGTCCACATGCCGGCGACGGAACCGACGACCTTGATGTCGGGGGAAGATGCGAGGCCTGCAAGCACGCCGCGGTTCTGGCTGTCGGAACCGGACGTGCCCGGAATGCCCTCGACCACGAGAACATTGCCCTTGCCGCCGAGCTGATCGGCCATAGCCTTGCCGATCTCGTAGCCGCCGACCTGATAGTTGACCGACGAGTTGACGGCATATTCGGAGGTCAGGTAGCCGGTCATCGAAAAGACCGGAACGCCCTTGTCGGCTGCATACTTCACCGATGCGTTCAGCGCCGTCGGATTGGAGCAGCAGAGGATGATGGCGTCCGCACCCTGGTCGACCAGCTGGCGGATCTGCTGGATCTGCGTGGAGTCATTGAGGTTGGACTGCGTGACCACGACTTCTGACAGCAACCCGAGCTTCTGCCATTCGGGCACGATCACGTTCTGCAGCTCGTCCATGGCGGCAGCGCGCCAGGTATTGCCGGCGTAGGAGGAAGCATAGCCGATCTTCCACGGCGGCCCCTTCTTCGGCTTGAAATCGCGCCATTTGCTGGGGCCGACCGGCTGCATCGGGTCCAGCATGTCCTTGTTGTAAAGCCGCTTGGCGACGTCGGGGTTCAACTCGTCGACACCCTCGGCGAGCACACCGGTGGCGGAAACGGCGATGAGCGCCGCTGCGCACAGCAATTTGCGTAACATTCCAACTCTCCTCCTAGTTGTGGACGGATAATCCCGTCCCGCGATCAGTCGTAGAAATCCTGCGGGGACTTTCGGAACCCCGGCCAGGTGACAGGGTCATGGCCGGTCACGACCATGGCATTCGTGTCGTGGGCGATGCGCCGAAGCTTGGCGACCGAGTCCGCCGCCTGCATCGACGAGGTGACGAGTCCGGGCAGCGCCCGGTTTTCCCAGTGATCCACGGTATAGGCGGCATCGATCGTGAGCAGGATCGGCCCGCTTTCCGGCAGCGTGATCAGGAACGACTGGTGGCCCGGGGAGTGACCAGGCGTGAAGATCATCCGCACGGTGCCATCGCCGAACAGGTCGTAGTTGTCGGTGAACTCACCGCCGAGAAACTTCCAGTTGAGACCCGGGCGGTCGAAATCGGCCCGGATATAGGCGCCGGCCGAAAACCAGTGCGGCTTGAAGGCATATTCGTATTCGCTGCGCTGAACGATATGCTGGGCCTTCGGGAAGCGGCCGATCGCACCGGTGTGGTCGAGGTGCAGGTGCGACTGCACGACATAACGCACGTCCTGCGGGCTCACATCGACCATCTTCAGTTGGTCGACACAGTTGTCCGCGACGGACATCACCGGGTCATAGGCGTCCACCACGGCACCCCAGTGACCGCGCTTGTCGATCGCGGTCTCGACCGCATTGCCGCCATCGATGACAACGTTGCCCTGCGGATGCTTGATCAGGAACCACGGCACGGGGATCTCGAACTCATCCTCTCCCTGGTTCATCTTGATGTACTTGGTCTTGGTCTTCAGCGTTCCGGTTTGGAACATGTGCAATTCGATCCCCGAAGACTTGCGACGCGTGCGGGTCGCTTCCTTCGGGGCCGGGGAGAAACTGGGGCGCGGCGCCAGAGATGACGTCGTGGCGGAACGCGAGGGGGCGGATGCCTCGGTCTCGATGCGTTGCCCCTTGTCATCGAATTCAATGATCTTCATGGATGATTTCCCGCTTTCGGAATCGGTTTCAGGTGCGCGCTTCGACAAGTCGAAGCGCCTCTTTCAGATAGACGGCGAACAGCGGATAGTTCTCTGACATCGGAAAATGGCCGATGTCCTCCATTTCGATGTAGATGCCGCCGGGGATCTGGCGGGCGGTGTTTTCCGTCGCTTCGGGCGGCGTGAGATAGTCGTAGGTTCCGGTCATCATGATGACCGGGCAGCGCTTCGTATCGATGTTCCCGAGCTTGCCGCGCAGGTCGTGATCGATGGAATAGAAGAACAGGTCGCCCTTGAAGGCTTCGGAACCCTGTGTGTAGTAGTGCCAGGTCAGCCAGCGATCCATGTCCGGGCTCTGCGGCGCCATCAAGTCCCAGACGCCACTGGCGCAGACCTGTGCCGCGTTGGCATGGGGGTGACGCCACCAGTCGAGATAGAAGCCGGGCGCGTGTTCGGCCGCCTCGACGGGAATGACGGCACGGAATTTGTCCGGATGATGCAGGGCCAGCTGCAGAGCCACGTTGCCGCCGAAGCTCGATCCCATGAAGATCGGCCGGTCGAGTTCCAACGCATCGCAGAGCGCTATGATGAAGTTCATGTAGTGACGCGCGGTCAGTACGTATTCTTCCTTCCACCACTCCTTGTTGAGAGGCGGGTCGGACTTGCCGTGGCGTGCGAGGTCGTAGGCAATCACGTCGTAGCGACCGGTGATCGACTCGTCCTCGAGCAGGCCCCGCCACTGGTGATTGTGGCAGCCCGCAGTGTGCTGGCAAACCAGCGGAACGCCGCTGCCATTCCTGAGATAGAAGACCTTGTATTCGTAGCCGTCCACATCGATGGTGACGTAACGACCGATAACGGGGGAGTGCTTGGCCATTCCGGTTATTCCTGTAGGTAATGGGGACGTCGTCAGACCGGCACGCCGACCTTGCGGAGCAATTCGAACTGGACCGTGAAGTTGCGCAGGTTCTGCATCATCAGGAGGATGTTGCCCTCGATCTTCAGGTCGCGGCGGAAGCTGGCCGACCAGATGCCGTGATACATCGGCTCCGGTGTGGGCTTGGCGAACTCGCGCCAGGTTCCCGCGCTTGCCCGAAGCGCAAAGTCATAGGCGTCCAGCGGTTGGGGGTCGGTATTGATGCTGTGCACCTTGCCGTCCCGGACATCGACGATGACCTTTGCCGAGCCCATGTCCCAGAGGTAGCGGCAAGTGAAATACCGGGCCATGGCACCGATCGTCGGATCCCGGTCCGATGCCTCGCCGAAACGGACAGCCCAGTCTCGCACGCTCATGACCATGCCTGAAACCTCCAGCGCTTCACTTCACGCGATCCTCATAACCGGGACCGCATCCTGCATTTCGATAATCGTTCAATATACTGAACACTTTTCATTGGACTGGACGCTAGTCGGCGGGCTATACGAATGTCAAGAAGAAAAATGACGCCCTACCAAATCTGCGGATCGCTTCATGGCTTCAACGGACACCAAGGCACATCAGTCGCCCGCGCTCGAACGAGGCGCCCGTATTCTCGACGTCGTGGCGCGTTCGAAAACCTTTCTGAGCCTCTCCGATCTCTCCCGCGAACTGAAGATTGCGCGTTCCAGCGTTCATTCCCTTTGCCAGACACTCGTCAATCTCGAGCTCCTGATCCGACGCCCGGACCAGACCTTCCAGCTCGGACCACATCTGATGCGCTGGTCGAACGCCTTCACGCTGCAATCGGACGTGGCCACCGAGTTCGCCGCCGTTTGGGACCAGGAGACGGGGCTGCCTGGCGCCACGATCACGCTGACCGTGCAGGATGGTGCGGAAGTCGTCTACATTGCCGCCCGCAACAACGAGCGCGCGCACTCTTCCCTCGAATTCCGGGTTGGCATGCGCCTTCCCGCCGCCTTCACCGCGACGGGCAAGGCCTTTCTCAGCCACATGAGTGACTACGAGGTCCGTCGTCTCTATGCCCAGGGCCTTCCGGAGGCGCGGACGGGCCACAGCGTCCGCAGCGTGGACGAGCTCTTGACCGAACTGCGCGCCGTCAGACGTGACGGATACAGTTGCGACGAGGAGCAGATTGTCGAAGGCATGGTTTGTTTCGGCGCAACGGTGCTGGATTCGCGCAATCGACCGATCGCAGGCGTCGCCGTCAGCCTCTCGATGGATGCCGATGCCATGGCCGACCGTTCCTCGATCATCGACAACGTGCTGCAGATGGCCACCCGGCTCTCCCATCGCATGGGCGCGGATCTCTCTGTCGCCGGCGAGGTGGGGAGCCGCGGTCGGCCCCCGCGCGAACAAAAATGAGATTCTGGGGCAAGTTCCGGCAGGCCCCGGGGCTTATCGCCCTCGCCTGTTGATGCCATGATCCTGACGGGCCGGCGCTGATCTGCAAGAGCAGGGATGCCGGCGGCTCATCCTTGGGAGGGGATCAATGCTGTATTTCAGACAGGACAGAAGTGCGACTGCCGCACGCATGGCGAGATTGCCGGCTTGGAGGCGCCAGATTGTCGCGACGGATGCGGGCAGCATCGACGTCTTGGACATTGGGAAGGATGCGCCACGCGCTATCCTGCTCATCACGCACGGGCTGGGAAGCCTCGAATCCTTCCAGGAGATCGCCGAGGCGCTGGAGGCTCGCCATCCGGCTCGACGCATCATCGCCTACTCCCGCCCCGGCCGCGGATCGAGTCCTGCAAGCCCCGGGATCGAGGCGGACGACCATCTCACCCACGAGTCGCTGCGGGTGCTGCCTGCTATCCTGCGGGCACTCGGCATCACGTCGGCGGACATCGTAGCCCACAGCGACGGCGTGGCGGTGGCCATGCTGTTTGCATGCGCCCACCCCTCGATGGTCGAGCGGATCGTGGCACTCTCGCCGCAGGTTCACGCCGACCGGCAGTTCGTCGCCACGACCGGCGACCTTCTGGCGGATTCCCGTTTCAGCGATGACATCGCCCGCTTGGAGGCCGAGCATCTGGATCCCGACCTTGCGGTTCGTTGCTGGGCCGCCGCGCGCGAGGCGCTGGCTGCGCGCCCCGACCATGTGCTCGCTCGCCTCGCCACGCTCGGCGCCCCTCTGCTCCTGGTCCAGGGGCTGAACGATGAATACGGTGCCCATCAGCAGATGTCGGCACTGTCGGCACACGTTCGGGGACCGATGAAGTGGGTAATCCTGCGCAATGACGGCCATTTCCCGCAGCATGACAGCACGGAAGTGGTGCTCGACCTGATTTGCGGCCATCTGGAGGACATCGAATGGAAATCCGGGAGCGGCCGGATACGGACCCGTGCCGCCCGCTGATGCCGATGCGCGCGCAGCAACGCCCACGCGCGTACACGCCTGGCTCAGCCGGCCAGTTCCGCGCCCAGACGCTGCGAAAGGCGCGTCGCGAGCCCGCG
This sequence comes from Rhizobium terricola, assembly GCF_012927355.1. Taxonomy (GTDB): domain Bacteria; phylum Pseudomonadota; class Alphaproteobacteria; order Rhizobiales; family Rhizobiaceae; genus Allorhizobium; species Allorhizobium terricola. The sequence goes on along the minus strand of NZ_JABBGK010000003.1, from coordinate 219,992 downwards.
TGCACTGGCGCTGAACTCCCTGATCGCATCCTCCGGAAGATCTTCCGAATTGACGCTGATCAGCACGGCGGCCACGGTTCGGTTCAACGAATTGAGAACCGCGGCAGCGAAATTGGTAACGCCACGCTGGCATTGCCCCACGTCGACTGCGACGCCATCGGCACGCACCGCCTTCACCTCTTCGAGAAATTCGCCGACGTCGGTGATCGATCGCTCCGTCAACCGCTCCGGAAAAGCCTTCAAAGCCCGATGAATGTCGTGATCGGGCCAGCGCGCGATCATCGCCTTGCCCGCCGCACAAAAGACTGCCGGAAGTCGCATGCCCGGTCGGACAGTGAAATGCTCGAGCGCGCTTCGCTGCCGCGCCGCGATGAACACCACGTCCGTCTCGTCCAGAATGCACAACGACACCACCGAATCCCTGAACTCGTCGGTCTGGTCCCAGAGAGCCGCGAACTCGGCAGCGATGTCCGTCTGCCGTTCAAAGGCGTTCGACCATTTCAGCAGATGCGGACCGAGCACGAAGGTCTGGTCCGGCCGCCGAATGAGAAGCCCGAGATGCAGGAGCGTGGTGCAGAGGCCGTGCACAGTGCTCTTCGGAAGGGACGTCTCGCGCGCGAGATCGGAAACAGTGAGGTAGCGCTTGGAGGCGGACACGATGTCAAGAATGATGGACGCGCGTTCCACGGCAGGAACCAGCCTCAGTCGCGTGGACTCGTCTTCGTCCAACTGCCGTCTCCCACCTCTCGTGCCCTGGCGAATATCGTATCGCTTCACGCCTTTGCTAAGTCAATTCACGACTTGAATGACTGCGGCAGTTCTGTTCTCTTTCAAACTGGAAACTTGGTAATCGAGCGATCATGACGTCAGCCGTACGTGTCATGTTGGGGAGTTTTGGTCGGGTTGCGCTTGTCGAGCTCGAGCACTGCCTCGTGCGCCATGCTCATCCCCACTGCCACATGCTGTTCAAGGTCGGCGGAGCGGATTCGAGCTTCATCGTCGATGATGTCGCGGCGCCGCTGACGGAAGATTCGGTGGTGCTGGTCGATGCCTGGCGGCCCCACGAGTTCGTCTACCGACCCGGCCAGCCGCCCACGCAGATCATCGCACTCTATATTGATTCCGACTGGCTCGCAGCATTGAGCGCAGATCTCGGCGATTTCAACCCGATGGACTTCTTCAAGTCGAATTCGGGACATGTCTCGCGTGACGCCTATCGCATCCTGATGGCGGTCGTCGATTGCCTGAGTGGCGTATCTCCGTCACGGATGGATGTGGAGTTCCTGCTCAGCCAGTTGGTCTTGACCACAATCTCGCGAGCCGGCGCCGCGGGCCATGCCGGCGCCAGATGCGGTCGGCCGCATCTCTTCGACTGGCGTATCCGCAAGGCAGTCAAGTTCTTCCAGCAGAACAACGCCGATTTCGATACCATCGACCAGGTCGTGGCAGAGATCGGCATGAGCCGGGCAAATTTCTTCCGCCAGTTCAAGGCATGCACGGGCATGTCGCCGGGCCTGTTCCAGAATGTGGTGCGGCTCGAACAGGCGATCCGCCTCACGGTGGTCTCTCAGGAGACGCTCAGCGCGGCGGCAAGCAGCCTCGGCTTCTCCGACCCGGCCCATTTCAGCCGCTTCTTTCGTAATCACACCGCCGTCTCGCCCCGCCTCTACCGCCAGGGCGCTTCCGACTGGCTTTCCCGCTGACGTCTCCAACCAGCCGTTGTCGCAGGCTGGCGAGGACTTCAGAAGGGACGGGTTGACCGCGACAGTGGTGACCGTTGCAGTCAATACACCACTCGAGACCCTGCTGATGATTTTCGGCGCGACCATTGATATGCGATTTCAGGCGGCACCGTTTCACGTCTGAGCTGCCCCCATTTCGACCGGACAGTCGGCACAAGCAGAGAGGTTCAAGCACAGGCTTGAGGACGGGCGTATGTCCAACGCGTATCGGCACGTTGAACTGCTGACGGGTGATGTTCGCCGCAGGCCGTGGACAACCGAGTAGCAGCTAACGATCATTGAGCAGCGCCCCGAACCAGGCGAGACAGTGTCTTCCACTGCTCGCCGCGATGGCGTTGCGCCCAATCTGCGTTGCCGGTGGCACAGGCTTCTCCGGCTCAGACGGGCGCGACATGATGCCGGAGGCGTTCGAGAAAGGGTTCGGCGCCACCCGAGCCCCACATGCTATCGAGCATCTCTCGGACAATGGTTCGGCCTACACAGCGCGGGAGACCAAGCTGTTTGCCCAGGCGCTCAACCTGACGCCCTGCTTCACGCCGGTGGCCAGTCCGCAGTCGAACGGCAGGTCCGAGGCATTCGTCAAAACCCTGAAGCGAGACTATATCCGCATCTCGACCCTACCGGACGCTGAAACGGCGCCCCGGCTCATCGACGGATGGATCGAGGACTACAAAGAAACCCATCCCCATTCCGCGCTCAAGATGGCATCCCCACGGCAGTTCATCGGGGCTAAATCAAACTAGCCAACCTCTCCGGTGAAACGGGGCGCACTCCAAATATAGAAGTAAGCCAGCTAGTCTCGGGGAAACCTTAAGGCCGAAGATCTGACATGGCGGAGAGGGTGGGACCGCCCGCCAAACGTCGCGTAACCCATTGATTCATGCATCGCCAAAATGCGGTTTGGGTACATTCGTGGGTACGGCGCTGAAATAGAGAAATGGAGTGCCTTTGTCTAGGGGAGTTCGCACGCATACGAGGCCCCGTTTCAGGGCTCAGTTCGATACTGTTTCAGCGCTTCTAGGGTTTCGAATGCAGCGCGTGTCAGGCTTTTCGTCCGCTCAGGATCGAACTGACGAAGGATGCCGTAGACGCCGCGAACACGACCTAACTCTTCAGCGCTCTTATCGGGGTTCAGCCGGACGCGGTGAAGGTAGCCCCTCGCCCAGTTTCGCCATTCTCTCGGGGCATTGAGGCCGCTGTTAACAACTACTCCGGTGACATCCTGTCGGTCACCGGGTCCCATGAATTTGGTCTTCTTTATGTTTAGTTCGAAGCCGGCAGCATTAACGATCTCCGCGATCTTTGCGACCGCCTCATCTGGTATTCTGTGTTGGCCGGAGAAAGTAAGATCGTCTGCATATCTTGAGTAGATTAAACCGTTAGCTTCCGCGAATTCGGCCAATGCGAGGTCGGCATCACGGAATATAAGGTTTGCAATCATGGGACTGGTAGGAGCCCCAGTCGGTGCCACCCCGTCCTTCGTGGTTAAGGCCGTCAAAGTAAGGCTTCCAGCTTCCGAGTATCCCAACGACAAAAAAACGTTGGCGACTTGGGACATCTTGATGCTGTCAAAGAAGCTTTTGATGTCAACGTTCAATATATGCCGGGAGTTTTGGTGGACGCGAGCGTTAGTCACATAACTGCGCCCGCTCCGGAAACCGTGGACGCACTCATCGAGCGCCTGTCGCGCGAGGATGTTATCTAAGACCCACCATTGCACCACCTTGAGATAGGTCTTTGGCGTCGAAATTTTCCGCTCGCTCCCATCCGCCTTGTGAAGAGGGAACTCTCGGTAATGGTATGAGGGCTTGTGCATGATTTGGCGGAGAAGGGATGGCGACACCCCCACATAGGCCGCTAGGTGCTTGGAGCTTTCGACGTACGGTAACCGCGTCCGTTCCGCGAATTCGGCGGCCAGATTCCTTTCCTCAGGAAAATATGCATCCGCGAATGCGATGTAGTCCGAGACGCGCGGTTCTTTGTAGTAGGAGCGAGGCGGCATGGGAAAAACCAATCTCCAAGAAGATTGCTTTGAATGCGTGAGAAGTAAGGATCGGTCAGTGGTTGGGTGAAGGCTCAGCCAATCGCTGACCGATCCTTACTTCTCACGCGATCCTTATACTATTTGACCTGAATGGCAGGAAGGCTGGTGCAGCCCCCTATCCGATACCGCCTCGCGACTCATTGATACAACCTGCGTTGGCGTTTCATCAAGAACAATCGTCGATTATCTATTTCGCGCTCCTTTATGAAACGGGCGGCGATCTCCATTCCTTTGGCGGTAAGCAGATATGTGCCCTTACGGACATCGACTAGAAGCCCGTCCTCTCTCATCTTCTCGTGTAAGCTGTAGATCACGTCCTTCAATCGATCGTCTTCTTTTACGTCCCACATTTCAGCATATGCCCGCAGAACATCTTGAACGCGGGCAGGCTGAATAATCCTCATGGTAAGAATGTATCTATCGGCAATCGAAAATCTATCTTCCATAGAGTTGGTCCACTCTGGCCCGAGTCGCTAAGCGATCGATAAATCTGTCACATTCAACTAGGACGGCAGCCTGGTCCGAGTATTTCTCGTAGACTATGGTTGCGCCATTATATGCCGCAGCTTTCGCGGTCCCGTCGTTGATGTAGCTCGGCTGACCTTCGTATTCCTTATCAATTACCACCAACATCTTTCGACAAAAATGTTGTGAAGTCGCCCAGTCTCCAAACTCGCAGAAGACTCCAGGTCCCGCAGGAAAAACAATTAGGGCATCAATGTTGTCAGCAATGTAGTGTCTTTCGTAGAAGGTCGCATTGGCAGCCGCGCCATAATGCTTTTCCCCGATCGTCCGCAGCTCAACGTCCTCTCCGAGGTACAAATTATGTCCCGCGGCTCGGTAGTACTGATGAACGTGGAAGCGAAGCCGCTTCGCGTCTGTCGATGCGTTTACAGGATCGTCCTTGTCTAGATTTATATCGATGAAGGGACCGGCAACAAATATCTCGTAACGTTCGGCGGCGCGTCTGATTTCGTCAGCCCGCGCCACCATTGCCAGTTTCTTGATCCGGTCAAATTGCATTTTTGAAAGACGATCGAACGGTTGTGATTGGCTATCTTCTACTACCGATTTTTTTACGCATGCAATACTGCGCATCCATAAACTGCCTCTCCGGAAAGGCCTAGTTGACCATCACCATATCGCCGATCTCGAACGGCCCGGCCGGGAAGATGCGATTGTGGGACTGGTTCCATACGGCCTTCAGGAAGACGCTATCGACGTCCTGATACGTCCAAAAAACCTTCTTATACTCCGAATGTTCAGACCGGATTTTAATCGTGTTGCTGTCCGATTGCAGACGACCGGTCTCGCCATCGTCTTTGATTTCGACCAATGCGACGCTGTGCCTAGTCTTACGTCCAGCAATGCCGACCGCGAAGTCTGGGAAAAATCGCCTACCCGTCGGCAGAATTAGCCGGGTCGCCCACGTCTGGCTCTCAGGATTTCGAATCCACCATTTAACGAGACCCGTATCGTCGTTGTCGAGCATCTGGGCGAAAGCAAGTTCAGGTCTGTTAAAGTTACCGATAAACGCGCCGTAAGCTCCCTTTTTCGAGGCAGCGGCATCTTTTGCACCATACTGGAATTCAGGAATCGGTTCGTTGTCTTCGAGCCGGATATGAAGACCCTGTGCCACGCGGACGGCTTCCCTTAGGGCATGAGGATGCCGCAAGATTGCCAGATTAATTGTGCGTCGGATGTCACGCAGTGTGACGTCGAACCCCTCTTTCTGACAAATACGCTGAAGTTCACTTTCGATGGCCTCCCTGATCCGGCGCGGGTCTATGCCGTCATTGAAGGAGAGCTGCATCTGCGCTTGCTCGGCTATGCGGGCCGCGGACATACGGACATTTAGATGCCGAGTGTCAATCAGCCCCTCGTTGAAGAGGTCGCGCATCGACAGTTCCGCATTACTGTTGACCGCTAAAATGAGCGACGTCATCGGTATATGTTTGCAGAACTCCCGTGCGATCTGCGGGCAGAGATCGGCCTCGATGTCGTATAAGCTCGGAAGCTCCTCCCGGATGAGTGAGTTCGGGATTCCCAGTTCCCGACGGAGTGGATACTTGATCAGATGATCGGCACTAGGGCCGGTTGCGGCTGGTCTTGAATTTGCGGAACTTACTTCAGGTAAGTCGGGAAACAACGGCGGAGCGTCGGACTCGGTAAAAATCCCCATCACCGCCACCGCGCTTTCCAACTGTGCCGGTGAAGCAGTGACATACCCCGGAATCAGAAGCCCCAGCGCAGCTTGTCTTTCTGCGCGTTCAGTTACAGGATCGACTGGGGACGCCTCGTGAAAAGGCACGCGCGCGATCGTCGTGCCGAAGACCTCGGATGCGCGATCATCATTCCCCAGGATTGTGACCTCCAGGCGATCAGTCAGGACCTCAATGCCCTCCCTGACGGCCTTTAAGTCGGCGGCGGCTTCATCCAGTCCGACTTGAAGTTCAGGGTCTGACAGAAACACATAGCCACGATCAAGTAATGGCTCTGTGCCATGAAGAGGGCGCACCAGAGGATGAACGCGCATGATTCGACCAACTATCTGAAGGCCGAAGTCACGGCCGCGGCTTGGGCGAACGGAAACAAGCGTCCAGGCGCGCGGGGCATCGAAGCCGGTGGCGACGGCCACTTTGAAAATCAGGACTTCGATTTGGGGATCGTATGCCAGTGTGTGGAAGGCGGGGTCTGGTTCGCCCGAGGTATGAACAGCGATTGCCTTCTCAGGCACACCGACTTCTAGCAGCCGCTCGCGGACGCGAGCCACGGGGTCATCCTTTCCTTCTGCTTGGTCTTCCACCTGCACTAACATCAAGGGCGTCACATGGATGCCCTTCTCGGCAAGCCTGCTTTTGATAAAGCTGTGTTGCGACCATCCGGCGGTGAGCGTCGCCATCTCGACGTCTATGAGGGCGCGGTCTTCTTCCTTGAAGCGCAGGACGCCGACCATCAGGCCGACTTTGTTCAAACCTGCCTTCACGACTTCGTCACGACCAACGACGACGCGGCTTTCCACCTTCAGGCCGACGTCTTTCTCGAACTTCTCGAGTTTGGCGTCGCTGGGGGTCGCAGTTGCGAGTATCGTATAATCCGGAGACAGGACGTTGAGATAGAAATCGGCCGTGGCCGCCGCGCCGGACCCGAAGTTCAGATGCGCCTCGTCAATAACGACGCCGATACGGAAGCCGCGTTCACGGAGTTCCTCAATCATGCTGTCGATGGAAAGCGCCGCCTCTTTGTCGGTTCTTACCTTGCGGCTCTCCTTTTTCACCACGGCGACAGACGCCCATGTCTGTACGAAGACGTCTCCATCGCGCGCGCCGATCGCCTCGCGATCGACGTAGACATCGCGTAGGCGAAGGGACCCGCATTGTGCGGCAAGTGCCGATTTAGTCTGAGCCACCAAGCCTGAATAGGGAGCGAACCAGAACCAGATTGTCTTGGCATCCAGCTTTCCGCGGACTGCCTCGAGGGTACGACCGAGCATCAGGGTTTTTCCGGACCCAGTCGGAGCTTGCAGGAGTATGACGCCTAATTCCCTGGCGATCCTCGCCCGGTGGTTTGGCTCTCGCGTATGAAGCTCCGCGACATAATCCAGTGTCTCTCCGATAGCGTCCACCGCCTTCTGTTGATAGGCGGCAAGGGAGAGACGGAAATCAGCCGGCGCGTTCATTGGCGGAACCTTCCGATAAGTTCTTCGCGCACGGACCTCACATCAAGAGCTTGGCCGATCTGCTGAGTGATCTGGCCGGGTGCCCAGGCATATACGAAAGCGTTTACGCGCTCCCGTGCGATCTCTTTCAGGTGCTCGATCAGGTCGGAGTTCACCCGGTCTGCAAAAATAAGCGTCAGCTCATCGGTCGTGTGCTCCTGCCATGGGCCGGCGCAATAATGTGTCAACGGAAGATCATGTAACACCTCCAAAGCCGTCCATACCTGCGCCGGCCGAAGATCGTGATCAAGGTCTTCGAATTCGATACCCTCGCAGCGGAGATACGCGAACTCGGCGGCAAGCTCGGCGAACTTGGGGTCCTCAGATTTGTTCAGGCGGCGAATACGCTCGGCGGTAATATCTTGGCAAAGGTTTTTATCAGGTTCGTCACTGGTAGCTTCTGTAGAGGACACCAATATGAAGCGTCGCGTCCCCCCATCTTCTGCGTTCAATTCCATTACGGCATGTGCAGTAGTGCCTGAACCAGCGAAGAAATCTAGAATTAAGCCATCGTTTGGCACTGATGCGGAGATTAAAGACTTCAGGAGCGAAACCGGCTTGGGATTTTGAAAGACCCTCTTTCCAAAGAGTTCAGTGACAATACCTGTCGCTTTGCCTTGCTTTTCCGAAACTAGCTCGTGAAAATTCTCAACCTTTGCCTCCTTCGTACCCAGCACGAAGCTGCTCACCGGCTTTATTGTAGCCCCCTTCTCGTTCCAATAGGCTTTCTTCGACGGACGCCCGAGACCAATTTTCTTACCAACCCAAAACTCAAGATCGGGAAGGCCACGGCGTAAAAGCTGACGGCCGTTGCCGTCAACCGGGCCTACACGGTTATCGATGGCGCTAAGCAGATCATCGATGGTGTCGTAAATAACGTAGTCGGAAGCGGAGAAATGAATTCTCCTATCGCTGATGAGGTCTTCAATCGTCTGACTGCGAAGCTTCTGACCCTCCTTAACTTTTTCCTTTGTAGCAAAACGCCACACGCTATCCGGATTACATGGGTACCACCACCCAGATTGTGGGTCGAGAATCGGATAATAAGTGTTCTCGCGTTCGGTGTAGTCATGGGCTTTGGTTATCGGATCGAGGCTATACTTGCCGCGTCCATCCCCATCGTCATGTCGGTATTTTGCGTCATCAAGTTCGAAGCCCAAGAAACTAAAATCTGAATTTCCGTACGCCAAAACATGCTCATGAACGGACGACAGGTTACGATCAGCGTCGTTGGAAGAATCCTTCGTTCTCCAGACGAATGTTCCGATGCGCATGCCCGGGAACACCTCGTCCATCAACATTTCCAACTTTGCCCGCTGTTCGTCACTGATCGACACTAGGATCAGCCCATCTGAAGAAAGCAAATCCCGCGCTATGCGAAGCCGCTGATACAGGAAATCCAGCCACATCGAGTGGCGATATCGGTCTTCTTTCTCTACATAGTGGTCGTTGTAGACCCAGTCCTTGTTTCCCGTATTGTATGGAGGGTCGATGTAGATGCACTTTACCTTGCCTGCCAGCGTCATCCTTAACCAACGTAGCGCGTCGAAGTTGTCACCTTCGATAACCATGTTACGCCAAGGTGCAGGTCTATCCGACAGTTCGGGAATTATGGTTGCGGCAACGAAGTTCGCATCAATAGCGTTGTCGGCCTCGATCTCGTCCCGCTCCCACACAAGCCCAAGCTTCTTTGTACGATCGCGCTTCTTCAACAGCTGGATTAGTTGTTCACGGGAAAGGTCTTCGTAACTGCTCATGCGATTTCCGTTTCAGACGACAATATTCCCGCGCCAAAGCTCGTCGGGACCCAGAATCCTAAACGCCGTGGCCGTTGTTCTACGGATATACGAGCGGGACCCGGCTCTCAACGATCCCTGCGCGATAATCGAGAGTTGTACCGGCCTTAATCGGAAAGGACCGGGGCCTCAAGCCTCGTCATTTCCCAAATTTGCGCGTACGATTTCAAGTCTTGGGTTTCTGAGGATCGGTATCGCCGCCGGCAGTTTCGAGCGTTGTACCGGGCTGAAAGGGCACGTTGTCCTTCAGATGTTCAAGCCAGCGCACCGTCGACTTCAAGACCCTGACATCTGTTAGGTCTTCCTGCTCCTTGGCGACATGGCAGCGGAGGAGTTCAGACCATCGATCCCATTTTTCAACGTAATCAAGCCAATCAAGCGCCGCCTCGGGTATCCGCTTCCGTAATTCGATCATCGCATCACGGCGCAAAACGCCGCCTTGGCGGATGTGATTGAACAATACAGCATAGGGTACCTGGCCCTGTGAGAGGACCAAATCGAGATATCTGACAGGCACCCCCATCCGCCGCGCCATCGCCGTACGGTGTGCCGCCGCTGGCGATAGTTGCGGCGGACTGTAGCGAGGACAGACGGGCGCTGCGGGGAGCAAGGGCGCACGTCCGATTACCACCGCGAAGATGGCGAACAACTGCGTTGCGGCAGACGCGGCAGGATTGCCGCGACGAGCTCGCTGGGCCTCGATGTAACGTGCCCGAAGCCTATGATAGCAGTTTCGCCGTTTGCGCTTATTCCTCATGTCTTTCATGGTGTCCTCCTCCTCTGGAATGTGAAAGTCGACGGCGAAGGCGTGGAAATCTCCGCCGGCACGATCCTGTTCTGCTCTTGCTTGAGTTCTTGAATTCGTCGGGTCAGCCGCTGCGCCGGTGGTTCGAAGATCGCTTGAATCCACAAGGCCATTTCGCGAGCGCGCCGCAGGAGATCATCAAGGTCCACATTTCCGATTCTGTGCAGGAAGAGCTGTTCTCGCCGAAGACGTCGGGTCAGCGGCGAGATAGACGATCGAGCCGGTCGCCCACGATCCTCAAAGCCTCTACCTGCTGATTCTGCGCGTCGAGAATGTGCGTCAGTAGATCGAGGAGCTGGGCGATGCGATCCGGGCCGTCCTGCGTGTCCAGCAGAGATAGAAGGGGCAACAGCATCTCGGTGTTTCGCTCGACCGACGTCAGCGTCCGCATCGACGCGGAAATGATTTCTGTCATAAGTGAGGGTCTCCATAAATTTCGAGAATTCGCCGCGGCGGACACCAACAGCGCGGTTTGCGGCGGCGACGAACGTCCCTGCTATGTTAACCAGGATCGGCCCCTTGTAGCCGATTGTGATCCGCAGTCCCTGTCGGGCAAGCTCATGAGCGAAGGCCTGTCCGCCGACGCCGAACGCCAGTTTCAGTTTCGTTCGGTCGAACTTGGGGCTAACTCGCTCGGCACGTTTGCGGGCGACATCTGAGCACCCTTGTACCTTGCGCTGGCGACGTTCGGTTCGCGTCGGTTGCACGGTCTCGTCGTGGCGCTGTTCGTAGCGACGAGCGAGCTCTTCGAGACGCGCGTAGTCGTTACGGCAATCCAAGACGCGAAGCGTTACAGGATCGACTTCGGCAATCGCGATGTGAAAATGCGATCGACCTTTCTTGATATGACGGACTACAAGCCGCGGCCGGTCCGGCCCAATGCGAAACTCGACATCAACGGATTTCAAGAATTCACCTAGCTGCGCGGGCGTCATCTCGCGTTCCGGTGATACTGAGAGATGCCGAATGCTGTATCGACAGCCTTTTAGGGCGGCGAGCGACTGGGCGTCGTCAAGAACATGTCGATCACCAGCAAGGACTTCTATTCTCTCGTTCTCGTGAACCTTGCCGAGTAGATGATGAGAGAGATAGCGGACGCCGCCTTTTCGGGAGATGCGTGAGGTTTGGAGGATCATGATATGATGCTCCGGAGATGATGCCGCAGGGTGTCGATGCCCGAAAGAGTTTGGGCTAGATCGGCGTCGTGCCCGGTGAGCTTTCCCGAATTCGCGCGTCTGACAAGCTGGTTCAAATTTCCCCCGATCCTACCGGCTTCGCCCAAGGCACGGGTCAGCAGTACGACCTGGGTTGCGTCGAACGTTCGGACGGGCATTCGCACACCGAGCGCAGCGCGCCGCATCATTTCGGAAATCGAAAGACCTCGACCTTTCGCGAGTGCTTCGATTTTCGACATTTCTTCCGTGCTCGCACGGATGCGGATGATGCGATCGCGCATGCGTCTTCCTCCATTCTGCCCCGACGTCGGGGATGAGGGGTTCACGGGGAGTATCTCCCCTGACCAGCGCCGAGTGCCTGTGGGCACGAGGCATTGCTGGCTATCCCCTTCTGCTTCTCAGAATGGTGTGCCCGTAAGTTCACCGGCGCAAATGGTGTCCTTCGAAGTTCGAAGCATTCAAATGTTTCTTAAACCGCCATCGCTTGCGAAGGCTCGGGACAAGGATGAGCATATCGGAGAAGTCAGCATAGCGCCGTCGAGGACGGGACTTCGGGAATTCGCGCGTGAAGAAATCGGAGAAAAGGCTGCCGCAGGAGGTCGCCATAGCGATCCGGGATCGACCGCCGCCGATTTCGATCTCCATCTAAAAAGCTCGAAACTCGAAATGAACCTTTCGAAACTCGAACGGACAGATATTTCGAGGCTCGAACCATCAAGCAGGGGATTTGAAAAGCCGGTGCCAATGTCATCATCATGAACTATTACATGATGCCTCCGCTCCCGAAACGGCTATAGTTCGATTGTCGAACTGTCCGGTATTTCGAGTTTCGAAGCATACCGTTCGAACTTTGAAACAGTCGATTGGACAGAGAAGAGCTGTCCAGTTTCGTCAAGCGGGCGGTGCGGGCGCAGGCAAAGCCGAGCCTCGGTCGCGAAGACGACAACTTGACGGATCGTAGTCCACCATCATTCCGCACCCGGACATGAAACCATGGCCGGGACTAGGCCAGCGCCAATGAGCGCTTCTCATTTGCATGGCCGAATTTGCGGTTTCTAGGCCCGACAGATGGGGTCCAGCGCCGAAAGCGATGTCGGACCCAATTGAAACGTTTGTGCGGTGCTGACGGGCCGCAATCTTCCATTGAGCAACTTTCTGAACGTGGAAGTCCGACAGTTTAATCTCTGTCGGACGGTAGGGCGTGTAAACTCCAGAGCGTTCCAGTCTTTGGATCGCGGATATATCCTGATCGAATAGCTTCGGATTGCGCGTCCAGTTTCCCTCTTTGCCACGCGGCGTCTTTCAATAGGACCATCGAGCCGAAAGTCTGCAGAAACGCGGCATCATCATAGTCACCCGAGTTGCCGACCATGTACCGCAAGACGTACCGGTTGTTTTCACGGATTGCCGGATCATCCATCCTTGCGATAGCGTCCAGCCGCGCGAGTTTCCACGCGCCATCCGCTTCCTCCAAGTCGGTCGAGAGTTCCGCGGCACACGTCCTGAGCGTTTGGCCTGACGTCTTCATAAACTTCCCTCCTGGCATAGGCGGCGTCAAATGATCGCGCCTTTATCAAAGGGTCTGGTCGGCAATAGCCTGGGTCAAGTTCATTCTCACTATGCGTTTGTTCCAGTGAGCGCGTCAGTAGGGGACATCAATTGATGCCCTTCACCATCGCAGGCCTGTTCGCTCATCTGGCGGGACGCACTCCAACGTTTTACATCCCATCGGAATCTAGCGGATTCGACGCAACACTTTGGCATATTCAATGACCCGGATGCGCTTACTGGAGATATCGTTGACCGTTTACATCCTGACAGAGAAGGAAGCCTCCAAGGGCAGCGGCCCCTTACGGGGCCGCTTGTAGTCTATGACGGTTCTATCCACGTGTTTTAGAATAGTTTTTTGGCCGTTTTCGCGACCGCGTCGAACGTCGTCTGCATAACCTGCGAGAGTGTGTCCTCGTGCTCCTCGGCGACGACGAAGGAGTCATGCACAGGAAGCGCGACGATGCCTTTACGATACATCTCTACGAGAACCTGCCGACAGATTTCGGAATCGATATTCTGGAGCGTCATGCCGATGCCGCTGTGGAAGTAGGATTTGATATCCGGGTGCCGCATCGTGATATCGAGCATCAGCCATTCTGCGGTGTCACGATCAGTGCCTAGATTTTTGGCGATTGCGCCGCGGGCTTCCTTGAAGTCTTGAGTGTTCAAGAGGGTATTGAACGCTTTTTTGACGACACCGCGATCCCACCCGGGAATAGTGTACGCATCTCCCTCCAAGTGCCGCCCGGCGATGCCATAGAGCAGGCGGGGATGGATTTGCTGGTAGTCCAGTTCGATAGTGCGGTGGCCGTCGATAGTGAGGTGCTGCCGGTGCGTCTTCCGACACGATTGCCACCACCCACCATAAAACCGGCCCCCGCGATCCCATCCGCCTTTATAGACCCGGTACAGGGATGTCATTCCCGGGAACACCGAATAGCCGTCGAGGCGGATCGCATTGGCGTCCCGAACGGCGGCGGGAACATCGAGATCGATAGCGGCTTCTGCTAGGCTGCGGTTGATCTTCGCTAGCATGGCGCGATCGCGCCGCGTCTTGTCATTGTCACGGTAGTCGATCAAGCGCCCCTCGGCGTCTCTCAATCGGATGACCTCGCCGACCTCGTAGCGCAGCTCCGGCAATATGATCTCCGCAAGCCATGGGGCGGGCCGGTAGCTCGACTGGACGCCAGTGGATCGGCCTGCGGGCTGAAGGTCGTAGTCGACTAGAATTCCGGCTTCCAGCAGGGCATCGATCGCCGGCACGACATTATAGTAGGTGAAATCAGGATCGCGATACCGCCGTGTCTCTTGCCACCAGCCATTACGGCGGGAACAAGAGACGCGAAGCTCGGGGAAATGAAGCGCCGTGTGAACTGCATCGACGGCGACGGAGATCATCGCCCGCACATTCTTCGCCGACCCCGCAAGGGGAAGGTCCAGGCATTTAGCAAACTCATACTCGTTACAACGCCATGACAGACGAAGGGCGCGATCGCGATCCCGCCCTTGCCATACTTCGTCGCCGATGGCGCGGGGCTTCCAAAATTGTTGACGTCGTTGGGCGAGGTCGTGCTTGGACTTGGCTGGGGTATCTACCAGCCAGCGGGTCACCGGCTAAAGTGACGGGGCTTTACTGCAGTCTCGCTGTAGATCAACATGAACTCGCATCCCAAAAAAACCGCCTGAGGGTTCCAGCCCGTCGACGGCGGTTTTTTCATGCTCCCGGCCTTTTGCGCACGGGTCAAGCGCCGATCAACTTACCGACTTGCAAGGTAAGGCGAGAGATCAAGGCCATGCGGAAGTGACAAAGCCACCAACACCTCGAGCTGGTCAGCTTTGAGTGTCTTGGCTCCGTAGCTGTCGGAAACCGTCTTCTGCGCATGCCCGGTCTGCATATCATGCGTTCGTTGGTCAATCTTTGCGACGCGCATGATGTCTTTCGCGGTATGACGCGTACTATGAAATGTCTGCTCTATCTCTTTGTGAATTCCCAGTTTCTTCAGCTGAGCGTTAAGCCGTTTCGACGCCGCATCTGCAGGGCGCTTGACCTCGTTTTTCCCATGGTGAAATGCCCACGGGAATATCCATCCGTCTTTCGGAAAGGACTGAACGTACTCAATGAACCCCGCATCGACGATCGCTTGGTGGATGGCAATAATCCGCCGGCTAGAATTGTTCTTGATCCGACGAGCGACTGGAATGCCTTGGGCGTCTATCAAGTCGGTCGTAAGGTCCATGACCCAAATGCCGCCCTCGACCTGGTAGATATCCTTCTTCTGAAGCCAGATGAGTTCGCCAATACGAGCTCCCGTTACGGTTCCCAGAAGCGGTAGCCATTTGTTGTCCCCGCGGGTTTCCTTTGCCGCATGTTCGAACCACTTATTGAGCTCCGGTACTTCAATCGGCAGACGCTCTGTCGACGCGCGCGCCTCTTGAGAAATTCGAATGCTGACGTTGGCCAGCGGCGATGGAAAACCGTGATGGGCGCACATGTCGTGAAAAATCATGTTCAATGGCGAGAGGTAATTTGACTCGATGGTTTTGCCCGTCAGGGTTTTCTCGCGCTTCCTTGGGTCTAGGCTACGGTTATGTGCTGCCGCCTCGAATTGCGTCATGCCCTTGAATTCAGGTTTCATGCTGAATTTTGCGGGAACGTGCGCCAGCAGGTTCGCAAACTCCTGAAACTCGAGATAGCGATATCTGTTAATTGGTTTGTCACCAGCAAAGGAAATGAAATCCTTTACCCGGTTGTAGTCGGTATCGACTTTCTTCTGGTCGAGACCGAGTCCGGACCGCACCTTGAACCAATGCTCAAGTGCTTCTGACAGCAGCGGACCTGGATGGCCGCCATCAAGCATGATTTCGACAGACTGGTTGAGGCTTGCCATTTTTCTGGCAAGCGCCTCCAACTGATTTTGCACATTTTCCGGAGTCGTCGTGGTGGTCGTCCTCCCGCGCTGGAGCGTTTGGAGGATTGAGGTTTGCGTATCAATGAATGACGAGTAGACGGCGTTAACCTCGCGCTTGAAGGTAATCTCGCGCTCATGTGATTCCGCTCGTAGTCTGAGACCCTGATTTTCGAGTTCGATTGCATGAAGGCGGTCTTGCTCTTCCATGACCTGATCGGTGACGTCAGCCACCTCTTTCATCGTCCTCATGAGATAATCCACCTCGGCCTGCAGTTCGGCGATGATGATGTCTCTCGGGTCTTGTTTTTGGGCCATCGTTTTTCCCTCTGTTCTGAGGGTATGAGCAAATAGCCGGTCAAGGCGGGCGGCTAAGAGCCGGCAGATTGTCGCAGCCTGTCGATTAGACACCCTGCCGAGATTTAGACGGATTGGAGACCTACCAAGGATAGGTACGAGATCATGCGGGATTCGGCGTTGAAATCTGAAGCCGTTGCCGTGACGTGTATGATACATGGAAAGCCCGGGTACATGGATGGGTACGGACCCAAACCGGGACTTTTGAAAACCGCATGAAATCAATGGCGCGAATTTTGGCGGAGAGGGTGGGATTCGAACCCACGATACGGTTGCCCGTATGCCGCATTTCGAGTGCGGTGCTTTCGACCACTCAGCCACCTCTCCGGGTCATCCTTGGTCGGCGCGTTTGAAGCGCGGGGGTTACATAGCGAGAGATTCTGAGGCTTGCAAGCGCGAATATCGCGCCAGACCAAGCTTTTATCTTGACAGTTTTTTGGGCCTCACGTATGCGAGCCCGTGAATTAGACATGGGCTTACTGTGTCCTGATTTCTCCGCGGCTCGCGGAGCTTCGCCGGCAGGCAAGCGATTTCCCTGGATTTCGCCGTCTGCCAATACCCGACTGACAAGAAGACGGCCGCCTGGTTGCCAGGCAGAGCCGGAACGAACATGAAAGGATAACCAATGTTCGCAGTCATCAAGACCGGCGGTAAACAGTACCGCGTAAACGCCAACGACGTGCTGACCATCGAAAAGCTGGAAGCCGAAGCTGGTGCAACCATCGAATTCACCGAAGTCCTCGTTGTCGGCGAAGGTGCGGATGCCAAGATCGGCGCTCCCTTCGTCGCCGGCGCCAAGGTCACGGCCGAAGTCGTCGAACAGAACCGTGGCAAGAAGGTCATCGCCTTCAAGAAGCGTCGTCGCCAGAACTCCAAGCGTTCGCGCGGCCATCGCCAGCACCACACCGTGGTTCGCATCACCGACATCGTCGCCGCTTAAGCGCTCAACAGGAACAAGGTTTAAAGGAGAACTCCAATGGCACACAAAAAAGCTGGCGGTTCCTCGCGTAACGGTCGCGATTCCGAATCCAAGCGCCTTGGCGTGAAGAAGTTCGGCGGCGAAGTCGTCGTCGCAGGCAACATTATCGTGCGTCAGCGCGGCACCCAGTGGCATCCGGGCCCGAACGTCGGCATGGGCAAGGACCATACCCTCTTTGCGCTCACCGCCGGTAATGTCGCCTACCGTACGAAGGCCAATGGCCGCGTATACGTGTCCGTAGCGCCGAAAACGGCCGAAGCAGCGGAATAAAGCCGGTAACGCTCTAAAACAGCCGGCGTCTCATCGACCCGGCTGGCCGTACCAGGTTCAGTCCAGAAAACAGGGGAGATGGGACGCCATCTCCCCTTTTTCTTGTGCCTTTTTTCCAACTGGAAGGAGACTGAACCATGCAACTCGAATTATCACGGGTCGACCAGTCCAGGTCACCCGAAGACCGGTTGAGGCCGGATCGGTTAAGAAGCGATTGCCCCGTCTTGCTGTCGCAGCGGCTCGTCCTGCGCGCGCCGCACGAAGAAGACATTGACGCCCTTGCCCATCTCGCCAACAACGCCGCCGTCGCAACGATGGTATCGCGCATGCCGCATCCCTATACGGCAAAGGACGCCGCCGATTTCGTGCGACGTACGAAGGCTGGCGAGATCGGCAAATGCGTCTATGCCATTACCAAGGTCGGAAACGGCGCGTTTCTCGGTTGTTGCGCGCTCGAGCCCCAGGTCAATGACGAGGACACGCTGGAAATCGGCTACTGGCTGGGCGAGCCCCACTGGAACCAGGGCTATGCGACGGAAGCCGCCCATGCACTGATCGACATGGCGTTCCGTACCCGCGACATCGCCCGGATCGACGCCCGCTGCCGGGTCACCAACATCGCCTCGCGGCGGGTGATCCAGAAGTGCGGCTTCCAGTTCCAGGGGACCGGCATGGTCGGCAACCTCGCCATGGGCGGCATGGTTCCGGTCGAATGGTATCGCCTCGACCGCAAGACCTGGATGTCGCTGAAGAGCTGGGGGGAAATGCGGTGAACGCGCCCTTGAGAAAGACGACCCTTCCGATGCCTGGCCCCTGCCCGGTCATCGAGACGTCGCGGCTGACGCTCAGGCCGCATCGCATGAGCGATGCGGACGCGATCGCCGCTTCGCTGTCCGACTTCCAGATCTCGCGCATGCTGGCGCGGGTTCCCGTCCCCTACGACCGCGAGGATGCGAACGACTGGTTGAGCCGGGCGACATCCGGCCTCACCCCTGATTGGGCGTTTGCCGTCACGGCCGGGGACGATGTCCATCTCGGCGTTATCTCGATCGAGCTCAGGCACGGCCAGTGGCATCTCGGCTACTGGCTGAACCGCTTCTACTGGGGCAAGGGGTTAATGAGCGAGGCGGCCAGTGCCGCGATCGAGCGCTTCTTCCGGCGCATGCCGGAAACGGTGCTCCATTCCGGCGTCTTCGCCGACAACGCGGCCTCCCTGCGTCTGCAGGAAAAGCTGGGCTTCGCGATCCGGCGCTGCAGCGAGATCTACTGCATCTCGCGCAGTGCACTGGTGCCGCATATCGAGACGCAGATCACGGCGGAAACCTTCCACCGCTGAGCGCTCTTCCTTTGCCGGGCGGCCTTCGGGCCGCCCGGCAAAGGTCAGTCGATCTCGACCCAGAGCGGGAAATGATCCGATCCGTCCGCCGTCGTGTCGACGCGGGCGGATTTCAACCGTGGCTGAAGGCTGCCACTGAGGAAGCAATAGTCGAGATGCTTGCGCACCTTGCCGTCCGGGCTCACCCAGCTGAAGCCGTCCGCGCTGTGGCCGCCACAGCATGTCTGGGCGTCCAGCGGCTGGTCCGCGCGGGCGACCCGGCCGTAGAATGCGTCGTCGTGTCCGACCATCTCGACATATTCCGGCGATTCCGGCTCCATGTTGAAATCGCCGAGCATCAGATAGTCCGGCGCGAGCGGAAGCTCGGGCAGGTCGAACTCGCTGATGCCTGTCAATGCGCCGCCCTCGTTGAGATGGTTGGTTGCGCGCTCCTTGAGAAAGCGGATCTGCGCGATCCGCTCGTTCGGCGAGACGTGGTCGAGATGAACCGAATAGACGCGCAGCGGTCCGCCAGGCGCGTCGATCAGCGCCTCGGTCGCGCAGCGCTGCAGGTTGAGCTTGTCGAAGGTGCGGCTGCGCGGCAGAAGCAGCATCCGGCAGGAAAGGATCGGATAGCGCGACAGCACCATGTTGCCGAACTGGAAGCGGCGTTCGCGCCGGCGCCCGTCGATCGTCTCGTGGTCGACGAACACGTCGCAGGCCGGCCCGTAGACATGGGAATAGCCGGGAAAGAGCGAGGCGAAGGTCTCGACCAGATCGGCATGTCCGTTGCGGTGAAAACCGCGGGTCACTTCCTGCAGGGCGATCACGTCCGCCTTGGCGATGCTGTCGGCGATCCGGCGGGGGTCGAATTTGCCATCCAGCCCGATGCCGAACTGGATGTTGTAGCTGACGAACTTCACGATACTCTTTGACCTCCGCTTCAACCGGCTATATCGATGGCCCACATAAAACCGCTTATCCCGACACATTATCAATGGCAGAAGCATGAAATTTCTCGACGAGGCTAAGGTCTATATCCGCTCCGGCGACGGTGGCGCCGGCAGCGTCTCCTTCCGCCGTGAAAAATTCATCGAGTTCGGCGGTCCGGACGGCGGCGACGGCGGCCGTGGCGGCGACGTGTGGGTCGAGGCGGTGAACGGCCTCAACACGCTCATCGATTTCCGCTTCCAGCAGCATTTCAAGGCCAAGACCGGCACGCATGGCATGGGGCGCAACCGCACAGGTGCCAATGGCGAGGACGTGACGCTGAAGGTGCCGGTCGGCACCCAGATCTTCGAGGAAGACAACGAGACCTTGATCGTCGACATGACGGTCGAGGGCCAGCGTTTCCGCCTCGGCAAGGGCGGCAATGGCGGCTTCGGCAACGCCCACTTCAAGACCTCGACCAACCAGGCGCCGAACTGGGCCAATCCCGGTCTTGAAGGCGAGGAGAAGACGGTCTGGCTTCGCCTGAAGCTGATCGCCGACGCCGGCCTCGTCGGCCTGCCGAATGCCGGCAAGTCGACCTTCCTCGCCTCGGTCACCCGCGCCCGGCCAAAGATCGCCAACTACCCCTTCACCACGCTGCACCCCAATCTCGGCGTCGCCACCATCGACGAACGCGAATTCATCCTCGCCGACATTCCCGGCCTGATCGAAGGTGCGCATGAGGGCGTCGGCATCGGCGACCGCTTCCTCGGCCATGTCGAGCGCACCCGCGTCCTGCTGCATCTCGTCTCCGCCCAGGAGGAGAATGTCGGCAAGGCCTACAAGACGGTGAAGCACGAGCTGGAAGCCTATGGCGGCGGGCTCGAGGACAAGCCGGAGATCGTCGCGCTATCGCAGATCGACGTGCTCGACGAGGCAAGCCTCAAGAAGAAGACCCAGGAGCTGAAGAAGGCATCCGGCAAGGCGCCGCTCCTTTTGTCGGCCGTGACGGGCAAGGGCATGACCGAGGCGCTGCGCACGCTCCGCGACATCATCGTCGCCGAGAACGGAGACGTCGAGCTCCGGGAAAAGAGCGACAAGCACCGCAAGCGTGACCAGGAAGACAAGGAAGGCGACGAATAGATGTCGACCGCCCGCAAGCCGCTGTCACGCTACAAGCGCATCGTCATCAAGATCGGCTCGGCCCTTCTCGTCGATCGCGGCAGCGGCCTGAAGAAGGCCTGGCTCGATGCGATCTGCGACGACATTGCCGACTTGAAGGCCCGCGGCGTCGACGTACTCGTCGTCTCATCCGGTGCGATCGCCCTCGGCCGTACCGTCCTCGATCTCCCTTCCGGCGCCCTCAAGCTGGAGGAAAGTCAGGCGGCGGCGGCCGTCGGCCAGATCGCGCTCGCCCGCCACTGGTCGGAAAGCCTGTCGCGCTCCTCGATCGTTGCCGGCCAGATCCTGCTCACCCTCGGCGACACGGAAGAACGCCGCCGCTACCTCAATGCGCGCGCTACCCTGCAGCAGCTTCTGAAAATCGGCGCGGTGCCGATCATCAACGAAAACGATACCGTGGCGACCACGGAAATCCGCTACGGCGACAACGACCGGCTTGCCGCCCGCGTCGCGACGATGGCCGGCGCCGACCTGCTGGTCCTCCTGTCGGACATCGACGGCCTCTACACTGCCCCACCCCATCTCGATCCCGATGCCCGTTTCCTCGACACGATTGCCGAGATCACCCCGGAGATCGAGGCCATGGCCGGCGGCGCGGCTTCCGAACTGTCGCGCGGCGGCATGCGCACCAAGATCGATGCCGGCAAGATCGCGACCGGCGCCGGCTGCGCGATGATCATCGCCTCCGGCAAGACCGATCATCCGTTGAAGGCGATCGAGACCGGCGCCCGTCATTCGTGGTTCGCCGCCTCGAAGGCCCCGGTCACCGCCCGCAAGACCTGGATCGCCGGCCAGTTGCAGGCCGCCGGCATCCTGCACGTCGATACCGGTGCTCAGGCCGCGCTGAAGGCCGGCAAGAGCCTCCTTCCCGCCGGGATGCGCCAGGTCGTCGGACAGTTCAGCCGTGGTGACACGGTTTCGGTGATCGGCACCGAGGGTCGCGAGATCGCCCGCGGCCTCGCCGCCTACGATGCGGAAGACGCCCGCAAGATCGCCGGGCGCAAGTCGGGCGAGATCGAAGCTTTGCTCGGTTATGCCGGCCGTGCCGCAATGATCCATCGCGACGATCTCGTGATGACCGACCCGGCCGGCAAGGCCGGGCAGGTAGCGAATGAACCCAGGGACGAGGCCCATGCTTGATACCGTCACCAACGACAGGACGATCGACGCGCTGATGCTCGACATCGGCCAGCGTGCCCGGGCGGCGGCTCGACCACTGGCGATCGCCTCGACCGATGCGAAGAACCGCGCACTCCTTGCCATGGCAGACGCGATCCTGTCCGACGAGGCGGCAATCCTTGCCGCCAACGCCATCGACCTCAAGAACGGCCGTGAAAGCGGCCTTGCTGGATCCTTCATCGACCGCTTGACGCTCAATCCGCAGCGCGTGGCCGCGATAGCCGACGGTATTCGTGCGATTGCCGATCTCAAGGATCCGGTGGGAGAGCTGATTGCCGAATGGGATCGCCCGAACGGCCTGCACATCGAGCGCGTCCGCACGCCGCTCGGCGTCATTGGCGTCATCTATGAGAGCCGGCCAAACGTGACGGCCGACGCCGGCGCCCTTTGCCTGAAATCCGGCAATGCCGTGATCCTGCGGGGCGGCTCGGATTCACTGAACTCCTCGCGCGCCATTCATGCCTGCCTCGTGCGCGGCCTGGAATCCGCCGGCCTTCCGGCCGATGCGATCCAGCTGGTCCCCGTCAGCGACCGCGCGGCCGTCGGCGCCATGCTGACGGGTCTTGGCGGCGCAATCGACGTCATCGTTCCGCGCGGCGGAAAAAGCCTCGTCGCCCGCGTCCAGTCGGAAGCGCGTGTTCCCGTCTTCGCCCATCTCGAGGGCCTGTGCCACGTCTATGTCGACGCTTCGGCGGATCTGGAGATGGCCAAGCGCATTGTCGTCAATTCGAAGATGCGCCGCACCGGCATCTGCGGTGCAGCCGAAACCCTGCTGGTCGACAGCGCCGCGATCGGCACGCATCTGATGCCGCTGCTGGAGGCCCTGACCGAGGCGGGCTGCGAGATCCATGCGTCTCCGACCGTGCTGAAGGTCCATCCCGGTTTCAAGCCGGCGACCGAGGAAGACTGGCGCACCGAATATCTGGACGCGATCATCGCGGTCGCGATCGTCGACGGCGTATCGGGTGCCATCGACCACATCGAACACTATTCGTCCCACCATACGGAAGCGGTGATCGCCGAAGATCCGGCGGTCGTCGAGCGCTTCTTCAACGAGATCGACTCGGCGATCCTGCTGCACAACGCCTCGACCCAGTTCGCCGACGGCGGCGAGTTCGGCATGGGTGCCGAAATAGGCATCGCCACCGGCAAGATGCATGCCCGCGGTCCGGTCGGCGTCGAGCAGCTGACCTCGTTCAAATACCGGGTGCGTGGCTCCGGACAGGTGCGGCCCTGACGTGGCGGACGGGCCGATCGCTTACCGCTACCGCCGCATGCCGCATGTCGAAAGCGGCATGATCGTCGGCCTCTTCGGTGGCTCCTTCAATCCGCCGCATCAGGGGCATGCCCTGGTTGCCGAGATCGCGCTCCGGCGCCTTGGTCTCGATCAGCTCTGGTGGATCGTGACGCCCGGCAATCCCTTGAAAAGCCACAGCAACCTCGCTCCGCTCGCCGAACGGCTGGAGAAATGCGAGGCGATCGCCTCCGACCCCCGCATCAAGGTCACGGCTTTCGAGTTGACGCTCGGCACCAGCTACACCGCCCGCACCCTGGACTCCATCAAGGCCCGCAATCCGGACGCCCGTTTCGTCTGGATAATGGGTGCCGACAACCTGGCAGGATTCCATCGCTGGCAGCGCTGGAGACACATCGCGACCACCTTCCCAATCGCCGTCATCGACCGACCGGGTTCGACGCTCTCCTACCTGTCCTCCAAGATGGCCCGTACCTTCGACTATGCACGGATAGACGAGGACGATGCGGGCGTGCTCTGGATGAAAAAGGCGCCGGCCTGGACCTTCATCCATGGCCCGCGCTCCACGCTGAGCTCGACGGCGCTGCGCGAAGCGGCCGGAAAGTGAGCTCTGCGGCCCTCCCGGCGCACCGATCTCTTGAAAGATTGACGGATCGATGCCACCTTCTATCAGCGATTGCCGAAACGGGAATCGCCTCCGTGCTGTTATTCAAGGAAAGGAAGAACTCTGACAACAGTACACACCAAGGGAAAGATGCACGCCATCCTCCCGAAAAGCCCGGAACGTGGCGCCGATGCCGCAGCCCGCGCGCTTGAGCTGGTCCTCGCAAGCCTCGAGGACTCCAAGGCAGAAGATATTGTCACCATCAACATTGCCGGGAAGTCCGCGCTGGGCGACTACATGGTCGTCGTGTCCGGCCGTTCGAACCGTCATGTGGCGGCGATCAGCGAACACCTCATTTCGGACCTCAAGGAGGAGGGCTTCGGCTCTGCCCGCGTCGAGGGTCTGGAAACGGGCGACTGGGTCCTGATCGACACCGGTGACATCATCGTGCATGTGTTCCGTCCCGAAATCCGCGAGTTCTACAACATCGAGAAGATGTGGGCGGCTCCGGACATCGAGGAAGGACGTCTGCACTAAGGACCTGTGGCCGGCTGCCGCTGATCCCGGCAGCAGCGAAACGGAACGAGGTGGCGATCATCGCTGTTCGCCGCTCAAAGGGTTTTGCGGCCATCATGGAAGGATTGGGACATGCGCGTTGGCATTTATGCCGTGGGCCGGTTGAAAGCCGGACCGGAAAAGGAACTCGCGTCCCGTTATATGGATCGTTTCGCCAAGGCCGGGCCTGCCTGCGGGCTCGAATTGTTCCGCTCGGTCGAAATTGCCGAAAGCCGCGCGTCGAACGCCGCCACCCGCAAGCGCGAGGAAGCGGCGGAGTTGGTCAAGGCCATGCCGGAAGGTGCCCTCGTCATCGTTCTCGATGAACGCGGCAAGGCGCTCGACAGCCAGGAATTCGCCGATCTTCTGGGCGATCATCGCGACCGCGGCCAACGTGACCTTGCGATCGTCATTGGCGGCGCCGATGGCGTCGATCCGGATCTTCGCGAAAAGACCAAGCTCGTTCTCAATCTCGGCCGCATGACCTGGCCTCACCAGCTGGTGCGCATCCTGCTCGCCGAGCAGCTCTATCGCGCCGTCACCATCCTGTCGGGCCATCCCTACCATCGCGTCTGAGATGACCGTCCGGCCTGTCCGGGCTCCCTGTCCGGGCTCTTTGCTTGTCGGCGCAAATCAGCGTATTTTCCGCGCGAACCGGGATAGCGCTTTGCGACACGACGACCGTCCGACCAACAAGATCGTTTCTGCAGGCCGAAGCCGGGCACTGCTCCTTCGCGCTTTGGCAGCCACGACCCTGCTTGTCCTTCCGGCCGGCGGCTCTTCGCAAGAGGCTACCGCGCAGACACCCCCTCCCGCCTCGGTAGAGGCGTCGCCGCCGGCACCTCCTTCTCCGGCGGGTGCAGAATCCGGCACCGGGGACGCGGCTGTCGCCCTGCGCCAGAAACGCGACCAGATCGGCCGCGAACTGCAGGAGCTTTCCCGCAGCATGCAGGTCTCCGGCGACAAGGCGAAGGAACTGGAATCGAGCATCGCAGCGCTCGCCAAGACCTCCGAAAGCCTGAAGACTGCCCTCATCGAATCGGCCGCCCGTCGCAAGGACCTGGAGCGCAAGATTGCCGAGGGTGGACGCAAGCTAGCCGATCTGGGGCTTAGCGAGGACAGGATCCGGGCATCCTTCCGCGACCGGCGTGCGATCCTCGCCGAAGTGCTGGCCGCACTCCAGCGCATGGGACGCAACCCGCCGCCCGCCCTGCTCGTGACGCCCGAGGACGCACTCGCCTCGGTGCGCACTGCCATTCTTCTCGGCGCGGTCGTTCCGGGCATCCGCAAGGAGACGGAAAAGCTCGCCGACGATCTCGCCGAACTCGTGCGCCTGCGCCAGGAAGGCGAGAAGGAGACCGAGACGCTGATTGCCACCATGGCCAGCCGGCAGGAGGAAGAGCGTCGCATGGATCTCCTGCTGGTCGAGAACGACCGGTTGTCGCGCCAGAACACGCTGGAACTCGCGACCGAGAAGCGCCGTGCTGAAGAGCTTGCGGCAAAGGCCTCCAACATGGAGGGCCTCATCGCCAGTCTGGAAAACGAGATCCGCTCGGTCCGCGACGCGGCCGAGCAGGCGCGTGCCGAGGAAGAGCGCCTGAAGGCCCTGAGCGAGGAGCAGCGCCAGAAGGCGCGCGAGCTTGCCCTATCGTCATTGCCCGATAAAAACCGTATTGCCCCGGCATACGCTTTCTCCGATCTGAAGCAGAAACTGGAGCTGCCGGCCGCGGGCGATATCCTCCGCCAGTTCGGCGATCCGGACGGCACGGGCCATGAGGCCAAGGGCATGGTCATTGCATCGACGCCCGGGGCGCTGGTGACCGCTCCCGCGGATGGCTGGGTTGTCTTCGCCGGTGAATTCCGCAGTTACGGGCAGATGATCATCCTGAATACCGGCGACGGTTATCATATGGTATTGTCAGGCATGGACCGCATCAACACCAGCCAGGGTAAGTTCGTCCTGTCCGGCGAGCCGCTGGCGGTGATGGGGGAAAAAAGAGTGGCGAGCGCGACGGCATTGGCGCTGGAAACGGATCGCCCGACACTTTACATAGAATTTCGGAAAGATGGAAAACCGGTTGATTCCCGCCAGTGGTGGGCCGGAAGCGGTTCTGGAAAGGCACAGAATGATACCTAGGGTCTCTCTTGTTCTCGTTGGTGCGCTGATGGGCGCGACTGCGATGAGCGTTCTCTATTCGGCCGGCATTCCCGCACAGGCCGCCGGCGCTTCCACCTACAAGGAACTGTCGATTTTCGGCGACGTGTTCGAGCGCGTTCGCGCACAATACGTGACGCCGCCGGACGAGGAGAAGCTGGTCGAGAACGCCATCAACGGCATGCTCACCTCGCTTGACCCGCATTCGACCTACATGAACGCCAAGGATGCGGCGGACATGCAGACCCAGACCCGTGGCGAATTCGGTGGCATCGGCATCGAAGTCACCATGGAAGAGGAACTGGTCAAGGTC
Organism: Rhizobium terricola; assembly: GCF_012927355.1. Classification (GTDB taxonomy): domain Bacteria; phylum Pseudomonadota; class Alphaproteobacteria; order Rhizobiales; family Rhizobiaceae; genus Allorhizobium; species Allorhizobium terricola. The sequence continues at coordinate 193,161 of NZ_JABBGK010000003.1, read as the reverse complement.
ATCACCCCGATCGACGACACGCCCGGCTCCAAGGCCGGCATTCTCGCCGGCGACTTCATCTCCGAGATCGACGGCGAGTCGGTGCGCGGCCTCAAGCTTGAGGAAGCCGTCGACAAGATGCGCGGTGCGGTCAACACGCCGATCAAGCTGACGATCCTCCGCAAGGGCGCCGACAAGCCGATCGAACTGTCGATCGTCCGCGAAATCATCCCGATCCGCGCCGTCAAGTCGCGCGTCGAGGGCGATGTCGGCTATCTGCGCGTCATCTCGTTCACCGAGAAGACCTATGACGATCTGGAAGCCGCGATCGCCAAGATCAAGAAGGAAGTCCCGGCCGACAAGCTCAAGGGCTTCGTCCTCGACCTCCGCCTCAATCCGGGTGGCCTGCTCGATCAGGCGATCTATGTTTCGGATGCCTTCCTCGAGCGTGGCGAAGTGGTTTCCACCCGTTCGCGCGATCCGGAAGACACCCGCCGCTTCAACGCCAGCGCCGGCGACCTGACCGACGGCAAGCCGCTGGTCGTGCTGGTCAACGGCGGCTCCGCCTCGGCTTCTGAAATCGTGGCCGGCGCGCTCCAGGACCTGAAGCGCGCGACCGTTGTCGGCACGCGCTCCTTCGGCAAGGGTTCTGTCCAGACCATCATCCCGATGGGCGAAAAGGGTGCGCTCCGGCTGACCACGGCGCTCTATTACACGCCGTCGGGCAAGTCGATCCAGGGCACCGGCATCGAGCCGGACATCAAGGTCGACCAGCCGCTGCCGGAAGAACTGCAGGGCAAGGTCCGTGCGGAAGGCGAATCCTCGCTCAAGGGCCACATCAAGGGCCAGAACGAGAACGACGAAGGCTCCGGCTCGTCCGCCTACGTCCCGCCGGAAGCCAAGGACGACATGCAGCTCAATTATGCGCTCGACCTGCTGCGTGGCGTGAAGACGGATCCGTCCTTCCCCGCCGACCCGGCAAAGGCCGTCGTCGCAAAGTAAGGAATTGGGCGCCGGAGCAATCCGGCGCCCGAACACATTTGCGACCCGACGGGAGCGGACGACAAATTGGGCGCTGATCTTCACGCACCGCTCGGCCAGGATCGCAAGGCCGCGAAAAGGCCGCTCCGCCGCCTTCCCGTGTCTGCCATTTTCGGCGGGATCGCTGCCCTCTCCATCTTGGGGCTTTCGACCTATTCGGCCTTCGAGCCGCTTCCCCTTCAGAGACCCATTCCAGCCACGGAACCAGCGCAAGACGCCGCCAGCGGCGCCGGCAAAACGACACCGGCCGCGGGCGCAGCTGACGGCAACGGACAGACAATGGCGAACAGCCGACCGCTTGGCGGCGCGGCAGTGGAACGCACACTGACCGACGACGGATCGGTGGTCACCAAATTCTCGCCCAAGCCCCGCGACGGCAAGGGGCCTGTGCTGATCGACAATCGCAATCTCGGGCAGGAAGGCCGTCTTGCCGCGCTTCCCAACGACGACCTGATCGAGGAGACGGCCGAAGGTCGCCTTCCCGTCGTCGGGCCTGACGGCCAGCGCCCGGTCGACCAGTATGCCCGCCCGTGGTCCGGCGCCCGCGGCACCCGCATCGCGATCGTCGTCGGCGGCATCGGGCTCAGCCAGACCGGCAGCCTGCGCGCCATTCGCGACCTGCCGGAAGAGGTCACGCTCGCCTTCGCCTCTACCGGCAACAGCCTGTCGCGCTGGATGCAGGAGGCCCGGATGAAGGGCCACGAGATCCTGCTGCAGATCCCGCTCGAGCCCTTCGACTATCCGGAAAACGATCCGGGCAGGGGCACTCTGCTGACCAGCGACCGGCCCGAAGAGAGCCTGAAGAAGCTGCATCAGGCCCTGGGCCGCATCACCAACTACACCGGCGTCATGAACTACATGGGCGGCAAGTTCATGTCGGATGCGTCCGTCTTCGAGCCGGTGATGCGCGACATCGGCCAGCGCGGGCTGCTCTTCCTCGATGACGGCTCCACCGCCCGCTCGCTGACGGACGGATTTGCCAAGGCCATCGGCATGCCCTATGCGGACGGCGACCTGCTGCTCGACGGCCAGCCGGAAAAGCAGGCCGTGCTCGCCAAGCTCGACGAACTGGAACGCATCGCCCGCCGCAACGGACAGGCCATCGGCACGGCCTCCGCCTTCGACGAGACCATCGCCGCCGTGCGCGAATGGAGCGAGGAGGCGAAAGCCCGCGGTATTGAAATCGTTGGCGTCTCGGCCCTTGCCGCCGACGCCGTGGAGTAAAGAGGATCCAGATGGAGATCACCATGCCACCCCGGCTCGAACCTGAAGACCTGCCCTACCGCCCTTGTGTCGGCATCATGGTGCTGAACCGGGCCGGCCTCGTCTGGGCCGGCCGGCGCATCCCGGAAGGCAATTCCGAATATGACGGCTCCCCGATGCTCTGGCAGATGCCCCAGGGCGGAATCGACGACGGGGAAGACCCGCTCGCCGCCGCTATCCGCGAGCTTTATGAAGAGACGGGCATGAAGAGTGTCTCGCTGCTTGCCGAAGCCGGCCGCTGGATCAACTACGACCTGCCGCGGGAACTCATCGGCATCGGCCTCAGGGGCCGCTATCGGGGCCAGACCCAGCGCTGGTTCGCTTTCCGCTTCGAGGGCGATGAGAGGGAGATCGCCATCGATCCGCCGCCCGGCGGCCACGTCGCCGAATTCGATGCCTGGGCATGGAAGCCGATGCGGGAACTGCCCGACCTGATCGTCCCCTTCAAGCGCGCCGTGTATGAACAGGTTGTTGCCGAATTCACCCATCTGGCCGGCTAGCCCGGGCGGAGCGCCGACGCGGTTGGCGGACCACAGCCGGGTGACAGGCGGCGTGACAACGAGCGGTCATCAGCATCACACTGAAACAGGTAGATCTCGGCCGGTGACCCTTCCGCTCCGCGCCTCCGCTGCAGACGTCGCATTGAACATCAGCAAGCAGGGAACGAATATCATGACAGCCGCGCGTTATGCGGATTACGTAAAAGACCTGCGGGTCCTGTTTGCCGAACTCGACGGACAGCCTGACCTGTTCCAGAACTTCGATCTCCATGTGGAAGTGGCGGCCGCGGGCCGGTTGGTCGTCTATGAAACGCGCAGGCGGAAAGGGCTTACCGACAGCCTCTATTACGGCCGCTCCGGTCCGGACGAGAGCAATCGCCAGATTGCCCAGAAGACCGCCTTCGCAGCCATTGACCATTTCATGGCGCTCGGCCAGTTTCTTGCGCTCGACGGCAGCGCCGGCGCGATGGGCGGCGACCCCTTCCAAGGACTAACGTCAATCGGATCGCAATATCCATCCTGCGCTTTCCGCTTCGCCTATCGCAAGAAGGGCCAGCCGATGGCGCGGTCGATGGTGATGATCTTCGTCGGCTTCAACGATGATCAGGATGCCGCCCGCTATGCGGAAGCCCTGCCGGATCCCTCTATCCTCGTTCGCGAGCGGCCGTTCCGCACCGAAAAGCTCTTCGAGTGGAAGTGAGGTTGCCCAGCATCCGCCGGCCTTTCCCAAGCAAAGGCCGGTGACTCGACGGACGACCACGCGGGGTGAACTGGGGCTTTGGGTGGTCAGGTGGCCGGTCTTCGCCGATAGGGCCGATCCGTGAGACCCCGGGACGCCCGCCATCGAAACTGCGTTAAGGGCGTTGCATGCGTCCTGCCCCGGCCCGGGCCGGTCAGAACCGTCGAAGCCAAACGCTCCGGCACGATTGCCCGAGCAAGGCGGCGGCGCGACGGAAAGATGTGTTGGAAGTGAGACGGGCGCACAGCCCCCTGTGCGCGTTGCGCCGAGAGACGTGAGCTGCCTTGTCGGGACCTTGGTCGCAACCGCGCGAGGCAGACATCGAACCGTCGGCGTGGCGCTGATCGCGCCACGCAATTTGGTGATGATGGCCTGTCCTGTTCGGGCAGGCCCGGTCCACCTTGTTATTCGGCGGAATCTGCCGAGTCGGCGTTGAGCTGGCCGTATCTTTCTTCGCCGATCTTCGACAGCAGCTCGAGCTGGGTCTCGAGGAAGTCGATGTGGCCCTCTTCGTCCATCAAGAGCTCTTCGAAGAGTTTCATGCTGACATAGTCCCCAGCCTGGGAACAGATGTCGCGCGATGCCTTGTAGGCGGTGCGGGCATCATATTCGCCGGCGAGGTCGGCCTCGAGCACTTCCTTGACATTCTGGCCGATGCGCAGCGGCGCCACGGTCTGCAGGTTCGGGTGGCCTTCGAGGAAGATGATGCGCGAGATCAGCTTGTCCGCATGCTGCATCTCCTCGATCGATTCGGCGCGCTCCTTCTTGGCGAGCTTGGTGAAGCCCCAGTCATCGAGAAGGCGGTAGTGCAACCAGTACTGATTGACCGCGCCAAGCTCGAGGAACAGGGCCTCGTTCAGTCGGTCGATTACTTTCTGATCACCCTTCATGATAAATCACCCTTCTTGTGTTTTTGGTTCTGAGAATAGAGCAGAATTGCCGGAAGCTGTCGAGCAAGCGTGAAACGACCGAGGTCTACCCTGGTTCCCGCGTCGCCACACCGGCCCGGTGGCACTTCGGCTGACGCCGTCCGGACGTGACGCCCATGGCGCTCGGGCGAAGCCGCGAGTACCCATTGCAGCGGGGCGGCGTTAAGACCGTGAAACGCAGAGCTTTCAGCGCAGTTCGCCGGGGAGCGTTCCAGTCGGCGAAGGCGCCGGATCTTGCACCCGGAGCGCCGCTGGGTGCCGCACGCGACGCCGACAGGCACCGCCGTGACGACAGGCCGGGAAATGTCGGTATGCAGAAGAGGGCGTGCGAAAGGCAGAACCTCGGTCCTCGGCGACGGGTATCGGAACGGAATGCGGCAGTGAAAGAAAGCAGAGGGTCAGGCCACCTGCGCGGCACGCTGGCGGCGCTCCAGGCTTGCAGTCTTCTGCTCTTCGTGGAAACGCTTCAAGCGTTCCATGAAATCGACCACTTCCGCACCATCGGTCTGACGGGACGCGTGATAGTCTTCGGTGGTGCGGATGATGATGTCGACGACGTTCGGGAAGCAGCCGCAGCAACGGCCCCGTTTGCCCATCGCATGATAAACCTTCGCCGGAACGATCAGCTGCCAACAGTCCTCGTCAAGGAGCTCGTTGATGACGTCCCTGATTTCCCTGTCGGTGATGTAATTGCAGCTGCAGACGAGCATGGCGTCGATGAACTTTCAAACCTGACTTTCAGCCCCTTCTTTCTGCTAAAGAGGATGGCCTTTGTCAAGAAATTTTCCGGCCGGCGCTGCCTGTCCCGGTATTCAGGTCCCGTTTCACCTCCCTTCGGTTTCCCTCAATGAAAATTGCGCCCCTTCGGCATGGCCTGCCTGACCTCGCCAACCAGATCGGGAACATCCCGGATCAGTCGCGCCAGGGAACCGGTGGATCGGCTGTCATGCCGGTGCTCGTTGACCGGGCGACGAACCTCGTCGGCATGGGCAAGCCCGCCGAAGCCCTGCATGTCCTCGCGCAACAGGCCGAGCCTCTCGGTCTCGTCGATGAGATGTTCGGCCACGACATGGATGACGCCTTCGGCCTTCTGCAGACGCCCCCTCACTCTCACCAGCCTCGCCCCCATGACGATGCTGCGATAGCGTTCGAAGGTCTTCGGCCAGACAATGATGTTGGCAACCCCGGTCTCGTCCTCGATCGTCATGAAGATCACCCCCTTGGCCGAGCCCGGCCGCTGGCGCACGAGAACCAGACCCGCCACCTCGACCTGACACCCGTTTGCTATTTTCTCCAGATCGACGGAAACGAGAATACCGCTTCGGACAAAGGCCTCGCGCAGGAAGGCGAGCGGATGGGCCTTCAAAGAAAGCGACAGTGCACGGTAGTCGCTGACAACTTCTTCACCGGCAGGCATCGAAGGCAGCGAAACCGCAGTCTCTACCTGCGACGCGGCATCGACTGCCGCGTCGGCGAAGAGCGGCAGATGTTCGACGGCAGCCTGGTGATCAAGCGCCTGCGCCGCCCAGAGCGCCTCGCGGCGACTGAGGCCGAGTGAGGAGAAGGCATCGGCGTCGACAAGCCGTTCGACGGCGGCCCGCGGCAACCCGGTCCGCATCCACAGATCGCGGACCGAGGCATAGCCGCTGCCGCGCCGTGTCACGAGAAGCTTCATCTCCGGCTCCGAAAGCCCCTTGACCTGGCGAAAGCCGAGCCGCACGGCCCGGTTTCCCAGGATGACGTTGCGCATTGAGGCGTGGCGCGAGGCAAGGCGCCGCGGATCGAAGCCGTCCGTTTCCAGCGTGCTGTCCCAGGACGAAGCGTTGACGTCGACAGGTCGTACCTCGACCCCGTGCTCCCGGGCATCCCGCACCAACTGGGCCGGCGCATAGAAACCCATCGGCTGAGAATTGAGCAGCGCCACGCAGAAGACATCCGGATAAAAAGTCTTGATCCAGGCCGAGGCATAGACCAACAGCGCGAAGGAGGCCGCGTGACTTTCGGGAAAACCGTATTCGCCGAAGCCCTCGATCTGGCTGAAGCAACGCTCGGCGAATTCGAGCGTATAATCCCGCCGCATCATGCCGTCGATGAAACGCTGTCTGAAATTGGCGACCTGCCCCGTCCGGCGGAAGGTCGCCATGGCGCGACGCAACTGGTCGGCTTCCGCGGGTGCGAACCCGGCGGCGGTGATGGCGATCTGCATCGCCTGCTCCTGGAAGAGCGGCACACCGAGCGTTCGCGCCAGAACGGCCTCGAGTTCCGGCTTGGGATAGGTGATCTTCCCGCCGTTTTCCCTCTCCTTGCGGTTCTTCAGATAGGGGTGCACCATGTTTCCCTGGATCGGCCCCGGCCGGACGATCGCCACCTCGATCACCAGATCGTAGAATTCCCTGGGCTTGAGCCGCGGCAGCATGCTCATCTGGGCCCGGCTCTCGATCTGGAAGACGCCGAGCGTATCGGCACGACAGATCATGTCGTAGACCTCCGGCCTGTGATCCTCGAAGAAGGAAGCAAGCGTCAACTGTCTCCCGTAATGTTGGTCAAGCAGACGGATGGCCTTGGCCAGGCAGGTGAGCATGCCGAGCGCCAGGACGTCGATCTTGAGGATCTTCAGCGTGTCGAGATCGTCCTTGTTCCACTCGATCATGTAACGCCCGTCCGCCGTGTTCATGATCGGCACGACCTCGTCGAGCCGGTCCCGGGTGATGACGAAACCGCCGACATGCTGTGAAAGGTGTCGGGGGAAACCCACCAGGGCCGAGGCATGGTCGAGCACGCGCCGGGTGGTCGGATCCGCCAGGTCGAGCCCGGCAGCCCGGGCCTCACGCTCGGAGAGATCGGCCGTGGACCAGCCCCAGATCGACCCGGACAATGCCGTCTGCACATCATCGGAAAGACCGAAGGCCTTGGCCGTCTCGCGCCCGGCAGAACGCGCCCGGTAATTGATCACGGCCGCCGTCAGCGCCGCATGCTCGTGCCCATAGGTATCGTAGATGAACTGAATCACCTCCTGGCGGCGCGCATGCTCGAAATCGACGTCGATGTCGGGCGGCTCGTCGCGCTCGGTCGAGATGAAGCGATCAAAGAGAAGCGTGGTCTTCTCCGGGTTCACCTCGGTGATGCCGAGACAATAGCAGACCGCGGAATTGGCCGCCGAGCCTCGTCCTTGGCACAGGATGCCTTCCGAGCGGGCGAAGCCGATGATGCGGTGCACGGTCAGAAAATAGGGCTCGTAGCGCTTCTCGCCGATCAGGTTCAGCTCATAGGCGAGCAGGTCGGCGACCTTTGCCGGAACCCCGCCGGGAAACCGCCGGGCCGCGCCCTCATAGGTCAGCCGGCGCAGCGCCAGGTCAGCCGGCTCCCCCCCGACCGCTTCGTCGGGATATTGATGGCTGAGTTCATCGAGGGAAAAATGAAGCCGGCTGAAGAACTCGCCCGACCCGGCGATCGCCTGAGGATAGGCGCGAAAGAGACGCGCCATTTCCCGCGGATCCTTCAGGTGCCGCTCGGCATGCGCCTGCAGCCGGAAACCAGCTTCGGCAACGGTCACATGTTCGCGGATGGCCGTCATCACGTCGGCCAGCGGCTTGCGGTCGGGGGCGTTATAGAAGGGATCATTGCTGGCGATCAGCGGAAGCGACAGCCGCCGGCCCATCTCCGCGATCCGGTGAAAGGCCAGCCGGTCGAGACCGTCATAACGCGGCACGATCGCGAGGTAGAGCCGTCCCGCAAGCACCGGCCCCAGCCGCGCGAGCCGGGCGCAATAGTCTTCGGCCGCTCCGTTGTCGGCAAAGGCAGGTACCATCGCCGCCACCATCAGATCCTCCGCCCATTCGGCGAAATCGCTTTCATAGAGCGTGCAGGCACCCTTTTCGGACCGGAGATTGCCGACACTCAGCATCCGGCACAGATGCGCCCAGCCGCGCCGGTTCATCGGATAGACGACGCATTCCGGCGTCGCATCGGCAAAGCAAAGCCGCGCCCCCGGCCGGAAGGCATGCCCCTTGAGTTTGGCGGCTGCATGCATGCGCACCACCCCCGCCACCGTGTTGCGATCGGCGAGCCCCAATCCGGAAAGCCCGACCCGGACAGCCGTGGTCACCATTTCCTCCGGATGCGAGGCACCCTCCAGAAAGGAGAAGTTGCTGCGGCAGCCGATCTCGAAAAAGGCCGGGTCGCTCATGCGAAGACCCCTTGCATGAACCAGTTCGGCCGATCCGCTCCCCGTTCGTAGAGGCCTTCGCGGAACAGCCAGTAGCGATGGCCGACACTGTCCTCGATGCGGAAATAGTCACGCGGCAGCGCGTCCTCCCCGTCGATCCACCATTCCGGCGCCAGTCGCTCCGGTCCCTCGGCCCGCACTACGCGATGCTGGGTACGGCGCCACCGGAAGCTGGCTGGCGGACCGTCAGGCACCTCGGCAGTGACCTCGACCGCCTCCGGACAAGCAAAGAGCCAGATCGGCCGGTCGTTGCGAACCGGCGGCAAGGGCCTCGGCCCGGATCTCGCCGGCGCTTGCGCAAGTGGAACAAGGCCAGAGGCGCGCTCCGGCCAGTGGCTCGCATGGGACAGCGGAAGCCTCAGGCACCCTTCGCCGAACCGGGCCGTCACCCGGTCGATGAAATCGAGCGCGGCATCGTTCTTCGCCTCGCCGGCACCGAAACGCGCCTGGGTCTCGGCGAGCCTGTCCGTGCAGAGCACGTTCAGCCTGAGGATCTCGAAACCGAAACCGGCGTCGAGATCGTCATGCAGCACGGCGAGCCTCTCGTTGAACAGCGCCTTGATCCGCCCGGCATCGCGAAGCGGCGCGGCGGCACCGAGCTCGATCCGGAACACCCGTCCGTCGACGCGGAAGAGCAGAAGCTCGAAAAGCCGCCCTCCCTCCCCGCGCCCTTCGAGACCCGATTTCAGCCCCGCGGCCAGCCGCCCGACGAGATCGAGGATCGCTTCTTCGTCACGGATCGGTTCCGCGAGCCGCCGCTCGACCGAAAGCAGGGCAACCGGCCGACGTGGTACGATCGGCTCCCCTTCGCGCCCCAGCGCCTGGTCGAGCCTGAGCAGCAAGGCCGGCCCGAAACGCCGCGTCAGCGGGCCGCGCGGCATTGCGAGGAGATCGCCCACCTGCTTCAGCCCGACCCGGGCAAGCGACGCCGCCATGCCGGCGTCGATCCGCAGCGCCTTGAGGGGCAGTGGCGACAGCACCGCAACCATCTCGGGATCGGCCACCACCGTCTTTCCTGAAAAACGGGCCGCCGCCCAGGACAGGCCGGGCGTTCCGGCAATCGCGCCACGCGCATCGAGCCCGAGCTGCAGAAGGCGGTCCAGCAGGTCTTCGATCATCGCTTCTTCGCCGCCGAACAGATGCGTGCAGCCGGTGACGTCGAGCATCAGTCCATCCGTGCCGTCCAGCGCCACCAGTGGCGTATAGCGGTCGCACCAGTCGGCGATCGCCTCCAGAAACCGCCGGTCGGCGGCGGGATCCTCCTCCGCAGCGTCGAGGGACGGGCAGATGGCGCGGGCCTCGGCAAGACCCTGCCCGACCCGCAGGCCGATCGTTTCGGCCGTCTCGTCGAGCGCGGTGAGGCGCACCGCGTTCTGCACCCGCCCGGCACAGACGACCGGCGGATGGTCAGGACGCCCTGTCGAACGCCACGACAGTCCCCAGCGGCGACGCGCCAGCCGATCGGTCGAAAGCCTGGGAAACCAGAGCGCCAGGATACGCCGACCGTTCGGGGCGGTGCTGGCCGGTGTGAGCGAAAGTTGCGGGGTAAAACAGGCGGTCATCTTTATTCCACTCCAGGGTCAGTTCGCGGGATGCCCCGAGCCGGCTCTTTTCCGGAACGAGGCGGAAGACGGAATTGCCGATGCTGCCGCCGAGCATCGTTCCGTCGCTCAGAATGCGCGCCGCCGCCGGCGCGGGTTCGATGCGCAGGCGAAGCGAGGCGCTGCTCGCCTCCTCTTCCCCTCCCTGCCGCACCAGAAGAAGAAAGCCACCCGTGCTGCGCGCCTTGAGGCTGAGACGCCGGCTTTCGGTCAGTCCGAAGCCGCGCGGGTTGCCGTTGACCTCCAGCATCACGGCCGCGAAGGCGCCGCAGGAAAGGGCGGCGTCCGCCAGCCACAGCGCCTCCTCAACCCGCCGGGGCATGGCATAGACGAGTTCACCCGGCCGGCACCCGTAATCGGTGAGGCCCGCCGCGTGGGGCAGCCCCGCCTCACGGGCGACGAAGCTCTCGCCGATCCAGAGAATGCGCTTTTCCGGCTGGGCAGGCAGACAGGCAAGACATAAGCCGAGCCCGAAGCCGCTGACGGCGCCCGCGTTCCTCAGCTGCGCGCCGCGAAGCTCGATCATCGCACCGATCGGAAACCCCTCCGGCAGCACGCTTTCGAGGCCTGAAGCCTCCTCCGCCCCTGCGGAACCGCCGGCAGCATCCACCTCGGCACAGCCGGCATCCGGCTCGGGTTCGAGCCCGGCCGCAAGCGGCCTGCCTTCGATCTTCGCGATAGCCTCGCGCAGGGCAAACAGCTTCCCCTGCGCCAGAGCGGTCCCGCCCATGACGTGTCTCCGTCGAAATGTTCTCTATATGTTCTTATGGATTCCAGAGCTTTCGAAAAGAGTCAACCGGATTCATTGTGAATTTATTCCTTGACAGGATTCCCACTCGAAAAGCGGGAACAAAACTCCTATATGGAGAACCAGTAAGGAGTTCAGATGGCCCGCATTGACCAGACCGAAGATTGGCGCGAGCGCCATGCCCCGACGATCAGCACGTTCGAATCGCTGGCGATCGAGGCCTATGGCCATCTGCCGGAGGAATTCAGGGCGCTGACGGGAAATCTGATCATCGAGATCGCCGATTTCCCGACCGACGAAGTCTTCGAGGACATGGCGCTGGAGACGCCTTTCGACCTGCTCGGTCTGTTCGAGGGCCGCGGCATCTCGGAACGTTTCACCATGGAAACCGGGGAGATGCCGAACCGCATCACGCTCTATCGCCGCCCGATCCTCGACTACTGGGCGGAAAACGAGGAAACCCTGGGCGACATCATCACCCACGTTCTGATCCACGAGATCGGCCATCATTTCGGCCTCTCCGACGACGACATGGAACGCATCGAGGAAAGCGCCGAGGACGCCGCCGCGGAAGCGGACGGCCTCTCTGTCGCGGTAAAGGACTAGTCGCGCTTCGCAAGAAAATGCGCGGTCCCGGCTTCGGCACATTGCAGATCCCGTGCCGGCGTACCTGAACGGATGCCGATCCCGCCCGCCACCTCGCCGTCGAAAAGCACGGCAGGCCGCCGCCCACCACCATCAGACGCCCGCCGATCGCCCCGTCCGGAAACGGGTGGCCGCCGCCCCGCCTCCTCGCCTATCCCTTGGCCTCCGACACCCAAAGGAGGTTTCCATGACAAGCCTGAATGACAAGGTCGCCATCATCACCGGAGCGTCGTCCGGCATCGGCCGCGCAACCGCCCTGCTGTTTGCCGCAGAGGGCGCATCCCTGGTGCTCAATGCCAGGGGCAGCGAAGCACTCGACGCGGTTGTCGATCTGATCGAGAGCCGGGGCGGCATCGCCCATGCCGTGCCGGGTGACGTCGCCCGTGTCGAAACCCACGAAAGACTGGTCAATGCGGCCATGAGCCGGTTCGGCGGCCTCGATATCGCCGTCAACAATGCCGGGGCCGTCGGTCCGATCAAGCCCCTCGCGGAAGTCACGATGCCCGAATGGCAGGAGACGCTGGCGGCAAACCTGACCTCGGCCTTTCTCGCCGCCCGCTGCCAGATCCCGGCCATGCTGGAACGTGGCTCCGGCGCCCTGGTCTTCGTCTCGACCTTCGTCGGAACGAGCGTCGGCCTTCCCGGAATGGGCACCTATGCCGCCTCCAAGGCGGGCATCATGGGTCTGGTAAAGGGCATCACTGCGGATTACGGCAGCCGCGACATCCGGGCCAATGCGCTCCTGCCGGGCGGCACCGATACGCGGATGGCCGGCGATCAGGCCCAAAAGGACTGGGCGGCAGGCCTGCATGCCCTGAAGCGCATCGCCCGGCCGGAAGAAATCGCCCGCGCGGCCCTTTTCCTTGCGGGCCCCATGGCAAGCTTCGTCGCCGGCTCGGCGCTCTACGCCGACGGCGGAAATGCCGCCGTCAAGTGACGCGTTATCCCGGGGCGCCCGCCGCAGACGGCAGGCGCTCCGTTTCTATCATTGCTCGCCGAGCTTCATGCTCGGATCGTAGTCCTTGCCGTGCACGGTCTTCACCACGGCCTGCCCGCAATGCATCTGGTTGGTCGCGGCATTGAAGGAAAGGCTCGGCGCGCCGTGCAGTTCCCAGCCCTTGTTGAGCGCATCGGTGACGCGATGGCAAAAGGCCGCGTCGTCCGGGCCGGTGAGAAAACGATAGACCTTCATGCTGTTCTGCCTTCTCTTTCTGCGATGACGCGAGCCTTGGCGAGCAGTCGCTCGGCCTGCTCCAGATGCAGCCGTTCGACCATCCGGCCGTCGAGATTGATGACGTTGAGGCCGTCGGTCGCGGGATCGGCAAAGGCGGCGGCAATCGCCTTCGCCTCGGCGAGTGCCGCTTCCGAAAAGCCGAAATGCCGGTTGGCGCCGTCGATCTGCGCCGGATGGATCAGCATCTTGCCGTCGAACCCCATGGCGCGGCCCTGCGCGCATTCCGCCTCATAGGCGTCCAGCTGCCTGAACTCGTTCGATACGCTGTCGATCGCGTCGAGCCCGTAGGCGCGCGCCGCAAGGATCACCTGCATCAGGAAGGGCACGAGATAGATCCGCCCCGTCTCCGGAGCCACGCCCGTCTCCTTGCGCAGATCGTTCAGCCCGACGACGAAACAGTCGAGCAGGCCGCCGGCGGTGCGTCCCGCGCCGGCGATCGCCGCTGCGTTGAGCACGCCGCGCGGCGTTTCGATCATCGCCCAGATTCTGAGACTTTCCGTCGCATCGGTTTCGGCGATGAGGTCGGCCACCCGCTGCACGTCGTCCGGGCCGTCGACCTTCGGCAGCAGCACGGCATCCGGCCGGCAGGCGATCACGGCGGCCATGTCGTCGGAGAAGAATTCGGTATCGATCCCGTTCACCCGGATGATGCTTTCCCGGCCCCGAAGCGGCGTCTCGGCAAAGAAACGCCTGAGATTTTCGCGGGCTTCGGCCTTCTTCTCGACCGCCACCGAATCCTCGAGATCGAAGATGACGGCGTCGCAGGATAGACCATGGGTCTTCTCCAGCGCACGCGGGTTGATGGCCGGCACGCTGAGCACCGAGCGGCGCAGCCGCGCGGGGTGATGTGAGGTGATCGAAGTCATGGGCGAACTTTTGCCAAGCTTTGGCCAGCCGCGCAAGGCGACATTTGGCGGAAAGCCCTTGCATTCCCGGAGAAGAAGGACCACCTTCACTGTCGAGAAAGGATTTCGATCATGCAGAATCTCCGTTCCGTCGCACTTGGCATTACCGGCATCGCCGTTCTGGCCTTGGCTGCTGCCTTCACCGTCTCACTGACGCTGATCGCTGGCGCCGTGCTGACGCTTTCGCTCGCCGCCCGCATGCTGAGCCCGAAGAGGAAGGCCGCTCCGGTCTATGCGAAGGCGAACAAGCGCCGCGACGAAATGCGCGTCTGGAACGACGGTCGCGGCACGATCATCGATCTCTGAGACGCGCGCCCCGCCGATAAGAGGCGGGAACCGGCATTTTTGATGCCGAAGCGTACCCTTTCGACCAGGAAAGGCCTTCAAATCCGCGCGGTTTTCTTTTATGGGCAGCGGAATTCCTGAATTGTATTCCGAAGGCAGGGTCTGATGGAAAAGTTCGTAAAGCTCACCGGGGTCGCAGCACCCCTTCCGGTCGTCAACATCGACACCGACATGATCATCCCGAAGGACTACCTGAAGACCATCAAGCGCACCGGTCTCGGCAAGGGTCTGTTCGCCGAGGCCCGCTACAACGAGGACGGCACGGAAAATCCGGATTTCGTCCTCAACAAGGCGGCCTATCGCAACGCTCAGATCCTGGTCGCCGGTGACAACTTCGGTTGCGGCTCCTCGCGCGAACACGCACCGTGGGCGCTTCTCGATTTCGGCATCCGCTGTGTCATCTCGACCTCGTTCGCCGACATCTTCTACAACAACTGCTTCAAGAACGGCATCCTGCCGATCGTGGTCAGCCAGGATGACCTGGACAAGCTGATGGACGACGCAGGCCGCGGTTCCAACGCCGTCCTGTCGGTCGACCTGGAATCCCAGGAAATCACCGGGCCGGATGGCGGCCGCATCAAGTTCGACATCGACGCCTTCAAGCGCCACTGCCTGCTGAACGGCCTCGACGACATCGGCCTGACGCTCGAGAAGGCCGACAGCATCACGGCATTCGAAAAGACCAACGCTCAGGTTCATCCCTGGGCCTGATCTGAAAAACGCTCCGGTGCGGCAAACGGTCTCCCGCTGCCGCACCGCAACGCCCGCTACGGCCCCTCCCTCCGTACCGTTCTGCCCCTGAGTGTCCTTGAAATCCGGGCTCCTGCCCGATAGAAGGCGGCAACTCTTGATCAAGCCAGGGAGGCTTCCCATGACACAGCGCAATCTCTTCCTTCTGCCCGGCGACGGCATCGGCCAGGAAACCATGGCCGAAGTCCGCAAGATCATCGACTACATGAACGCCGAGCAGGGCGCCGGCTTCACCACAGATGAAGGCCTCGTCGGCGGCTCCGCCTATGACGCCCATGGCGTCGCCATCACCGACGCCGACATGGAAAAGGCACTCGCCGCCGATGCCGTGCTGTTCGGCGCCGTCGGCGGCCCGAAGTGGGATGCCGTGCCTTACGAAGTGCGCCCGGAAGCCGGCCTGCTGCGTCTGCGCAAGGATCTCGAACTCTTCGCCAACCTGCGCCCGGCGATCTGCTATCCGGCACTCGCCGCCGCTTCCTCGCTGAAGCCGGAACTGGTCGAAGGCCTCGACATCCTGATCGTGCGCGAACTCACCGGCGGCGTCTATTTCGGCGAGCCGAAGACCATCACCGACCTCGGCAATGGCCAGAAGCGCGCGATCGACACCCAGGTCTATGACACCTACGAGATCGAGCGCATCGCCTCCGTCGCCTTCGAGCTGGCCCGCACCCGCAAGAACACCGTCTGCTCGATGGAAAAGCGCAACGTCATGAAGTCCGGCGTGCTGTGGAACCAGGTCGTCACCGAGACCCACAAGGCCAAGTATCCGGACGTGAAGCTCGAGCACATGCTGGCCGATGCCGGCGGCATGCAGCTGGTACGCGCCCCGAAGCAGTTCGACGTCATCGTCACCGACAACCTGTTCGGCGACATGCTGTCCGACGTGGCCGCCATGCTGACCGGCTCGCTCGGCATGCTCCCCTCGGCCTCGCTCGGCGCCCCGGATGCCAAGACCGGCAAGCGCAAGGCCATGTACGAGCCCGTCCACGGCTCGGCCCCCGACATCGCCGGCCAGGGCATCGCCAACCCGATCGCCATGATCGCCTCCTTCGCTATGTGCCTGCGCTATTCCTTCAACATGGTGAAGGAAGCCGACAACCTCGAAAAGGCAATCGCCAACGTGCTCGACAAGGGCATCCGCACCGGCGACATCATGGCCGAAGGCTGCACCAAGGTCGGAACCACCGAGATGGGCGCTGCCATTCTCGCCGAATTCAAGGCGCTGTCTGCCTGACAAGCCTTGCAATTGCCAGCCGCGGCAACCATCTTGCCGCGGCTGCATGCCGTTTGCGGAAACCCGATATTTTCCCGTCCCCCCGGCAGGCTTGAGCGGAGCGGAACAGAGACGTGAACGGCATCGACAAGATCAGGACCTGGCTGGAAAGACGCCGTGATCTCAACCGGCACCCGCCGGCCCCGCATTACTGGCAGATCTTCGCCGTCGTCGCCGCCAATCTGGTGGTCCTTTCCTTCCTGATTTTCGACAATCCGGTCGGCGCTATCCGCCACAGGGATTTCTTCACTCGCTCGCTCGGCGAGATCATCACCGATTTCGGCAGTTCCGGCTGGATCCTCATCGCATCCGCCATGCTGTTCGTCTCGGGTCTTGCCTCCTCGCGCCTCGCCCGCGGCCTGAAGGAGCGTTTCCGCGCCCTCTATGCCGCACAGATCGGCGCTTATTTCTTCCTGGCGGTGGCGTTTTCCGGCCTTACCGCCAACATCCTGAAGCGGATCATCGGCAGGGCCCGGCCCGGCCAGTTCGACGACTGGGGCGCGTTCGGATTCTCTGCCTTCAGCGGCTCGAAGTTCGAAAGCTTCCCGTCCGGCCACGCGACGACCGTCGGCACCATCTTCATGGTGCTCATCCTCATCCTGCCGCGCTATCGCCTCGCATTCGTTCTCCTGGGCCTCTGGATGGGCTTCAGCCGCGTCATGGTCGGCGCCCATTATCCGAGCGACGTGATAGCCGGCCTGTCCTATGGCGCATGGTGTGCCCTGTTGCTCGCCAATGTCTTCGCCCGCTACCGGCTCGTCTTCATGCCGGATCCCAAGGGCTGGCCGGTCCCGCGGTTCCGCCTCTTTCCCGCAGACTGACGTCTCGCCGAGGCAGGCCTCGGCCATCACATCTGCGTGAGACAGGCGCAGTTTGATCATTTCGCACTGACAGCGGCGAACCGAATCCCCACATCTTGCGTATTGTCAATTGAACGGTGGCGTCGCCGGGCCGCATCTTGTCTTTTGCAAGATTTGTCCTACGCGCGATGGAACACGATCGGCCCCCGGCCCGTTCATGCAGGAGTGACCGGACTTTACGACCTTTTCGCCCAATCCTTTTGCCCATGGAGACGCCGATGAACGCCATGTCCGCCGACAGACACATCATCAAATTCGCTATGGCCCAGCCCTATCTGGAGCGCGAGGAGGAACTAGACCTCGCCATCCGCTGGAAGGACGATAACGATCAGGACGCCCGCAACCGCATTGCCCATGCCCATATGCGCCTCGTCATCGCCATGGCCGCCAAGTTCCGCGGCTTCGGCCTGCCGCTCAACGACCTGATCCAGGAGGGTTACATCGGCCTGCTGGAGGCGGCGGCCCGCTTTGAGCCCGCACGCGAAGTTCGTTTCTCCACTTATGCCGGCTGGTGGATCCGTGCCTCGATGCAGGACTACATCCTGCGCAACTGGTCCATCGTGCGCGGCGGGACGAGCTCCTCTCAAAAGGCGCTGTTCTTCAACCTGCGCCGCCTGCGCGCCAAGCTCGCCCAGGGCGACAACCGCCTCAGCGAACAGGCCATCCATCAGGAAATCGCCTCGGCGCTGGGCGTCAGCCTCGCCGACGTGCAGTCGATGGACGCCCGCCTGTCGAGCGCCGACACCTCCCTGCAGACGCCCGTGATGGGCCGCAACGGCGAGGGCACCGAACAGCTGGACATGCTGGAAAGCGACGAACTGCCGCCGGACGAACAGGTGCGGGGCATCATCGACGGCGAACGTTGGCGCGGGTGGTTGCGCAACGCCATGACCGAACTCAACGAACGCGAAAGCCGCATCATCGCGGCGCGACGCCTCACCGAGGAAGGCGCGACCCTCGAGGAACTTGGCATGGAACTCGGGATTTCCAAGGAGCGCGTGCGCCAGATCGAGACCCGGGCGCTCGAGAAACTCAAGATGGCGCTGGCCCATTACGGACCGAAGAGCGGTCAGCCGCTCGAAATGGCCTTCTGAGGAAAGTCCGACACGAAAAAAGGCCGGTTTCGACTGGCCTTTTCTGTCACTCCGAGATGATCTTGACCTTGCTGCCAGGCGCCACCGTCGAGGTCGGCGTCAGGGCATTGATCAGCCGGAAAAGCTCCAGCTTGCGGTCCGTGCCCATCATCCGGGCCGAAAGCGTGCCGATATTGTCGTTCGCCCCGACCGTCAAGACGCGCACCCTGAGCGGCTTCAGAGACGCGGCTTCCTGCGGCGTGATCCGGCGGAAGCTCGCGCGCAGCTTGTCCGCCGTCGGGGCAAGTGCCGCGCTGCCTTTCGGAACGGCCGTCAGGAAACGGAAGATCTGCGTTCCGATGCGGATCACCGTGATGTCGAAGTCCCAGCGCTCGGCGGTGGCGCGCGCGGTCGCAGCCTCCAGGCCGTTGACCGTGACCTCCTGGATCGTCTCGGGCAACAGGCCCGTCACCCAACCGCTGGAAATGTAGTTCTTGAGGCTGCGGCGCTGGTTGTCGGACACGCCGTCGAAACGGATCGCGACGTCACCAGGTCCGGTTGCCAGAACCGCCTCCACCTTGTTGTCGATCTGGAAGCCGTCCGGCACGTCGAATCGGATGCCGAGACTGCCGTGCAGGAAGGTCTGCCCGCGCACATAGCCCTCTTGCGGGCTGTCGCCATAGAGCAGGCCATCGATACCCTTGAGATAGTAGTCGCGACCGGATTCGCCATGAGAGCCTTCCGGCCCGAAGGCCCGGGCGTGCCGGCGGGCAAGCTCCACGCGCTGCGGCGCGTTCGGATGGCTCGACAGAAAGTCGAGGCTCTGGTCCGCATCCGGATCGACGGAGGTGAAGTGGCTGTAGGCGGCCATCGAATCGAGGAAGCGGGCCGCCGCATAGGGGTCGTAGCCGGCCTCGCCGAGCGTGCGCACGCCGATGACGTCGGCCTGGAGCTCCTGCTGCCGCGAGAAGGCGGCGAGCCGGAGCTTGCCGCGGGCCAGCGCCTGCTTGCCGGCGAGATCGCTCGACAGAACCTCGGCCACCACGCGGCTGGCGATCACTTCTGCTTCCTCGCGGCGCTGCCGCTCGATGCCGTGGTTCGCCGTCACATGGGCCATCTCGTGGCTGAGCACGGCCGCCACTTCCGAGGCATCGTTGGCCAGTGCGAGCAGGCCGCGCGTCACGTAGAGATAGCCGCCCGGCAGGGCAAAGGCATTGATCGCCGGGGAATTCAGGATGGTGATGCGATAGGACTGGTTCGGGTTTTCCGAAACCGCCGTCAGCGCGCCGGCAATCCGGGCGACCAGCTTTTCGGTGCGTTCGTCATGATACTCGCCGCCATAGCTCGCGACGATGCGCGGATGCTCGCGCGCACCCATCTGCGCGCGCGGGTCGTCCTTCTGCACTTCATCGACGATCTGCGGATTGCTCGAAGGACCGACCGTCGGCTCATAGGCTTGTTCGAAGATCGACTGACAGGAGGACAGCAAGAGCGAGGCAGACAGAATCGCCGCGATGCCCGGCGTGGCACCAGCCGAAAGGCTTCGCCGAACGCGGCTGAGACGCGATACGCCCTTAACGCCCATGACCTGCTTCCTGCCCCGATGACACCGTGCCTTCCCAACTCCTTTTGAAGCGCCCGACCGACCGACGCAACCTGAAAACGGATGAACCCTCAAGGCCGTTCACCAGTGCGGCCCTTTTAACACCATTCATTAGATATGGATAAACTCGCATAGGGAAAAAAGAGGCGCAGGTCGAGAACAAGGAAACAAACAAGGGCCGGTATGGCGGTCGAGGCTTGAGCGAATGCCACTCGCGAGCGTCCAAAATAAGGCGGAACAACGCTGGCACCATCCCGCTAGAGGGCTGATTCTCCGATAAAAGCGGCGATGGCCGGCAGATCCGTCCGGGAGAAGAACACGTCGCGCGTTGCATGCAGCGCAATCCGGCCATGCTCCAGGAACAGGACGTCGGACGCAAGGCGAACCACGTCCTGCGGATCGTGCGTCACCAGCACGATGGTAAAGCCGGTTTCGCGGTGAAGATCGGCCAGGAGATCGACCATCGCGGCGCGCAGGCCCGGATCGAGCGCGGCGAAAGGTTCGTCGAGCAGCACCACCGGCTTTTTTCTTACCAGCGCCCGGGCAAAGGCCGCGCGCTGCCGCTCGCCACCCGAAAGTGTTGCCGGCATGCGCTTCTCCTGGCCTTGGAGCCCGACACGGACAAGCGCCGACGAGACCGACGCACGATCCGCGGCCGTGAGCCGGAGGGCCGGGTCGATCCCCAGCCCGACATTGGTGAAGAGATCGAGATGGGAAAACAGGTTGTTGTCCTGGAACACCAGTGAGACAGGCCGAGCGGCAGGCAGCCGCTCCGTCACGTCCTCGCCCTCGATCCTGACCCGCCCCGTATCCGGCTGCTCGAAGCCGGCGATCAGGTTGAGCAACGTCGACTTGCCGGATCCCGAAGGTCCGACGATCGCGGTGATCTGACCGGTGGCGATGCGGCAGTCGAAGTAAAACTCGGCACTCCCCAGCTTGAGCCCAACGTCTTCGAGCTCCACCGCGCTTCTCGTTTCAGGCGGCATTGTCACTCTCCCTTCGTCCCGCACCGGACGTCCCTGCGAGGGCAAGCATCAGGCACACGATGCCCAGCACAAGCGCGAGCCCGTCAGCATCCTGGCTGCGATAGGCGCCCATCCGGCTGTAGATCAGCCAGGGCAGCGTCGTGAGGTTTTCCGAGCCGAACAGCGCCACCGCCCCGAGATCACCAAGCGACAGCGCCATGGCGAAGGAGAGTGCGGTCAGCACCGGTCGGCGCAGCACCGGCCAGTCCACCAGCCGCAGCCGCGCCATGCCGCGGATACCAAGACTGTCGATTAGGCGCGCGCTCCGCAGCCTGTGCTCTTCGAAGGCGGGCGAAAGGACGCGCATGGCAAAGGGCAGCGCCATCAGCGCATTGATACCGACGACGATCGCCGGCGCATAGGTCGCGGTGTCTCCGAAACCACGCAGGATCATGAACCAGCCGGTGGCGAGCACGGCGGTCGGCACGAGTAGGACGAGCGAGGACGCAGCCGAGAGAAGGACCGAGAGCGTGTAGCCGAACAGCGGCATCCGCCGGCCGTCACCGAGCCCGGCCCGCGCACGGATGATCGCGACCGCAACCGCAACGGAAAGCAGGGCCGCCGAAAACCCGATCGTCAGGCTTGTCAGCCCCGCCCGCCAGACGGCCTCCTCCCTGACGAGCTTCGGAAGATCGGCCCCGAGGCCTGCGACCACGACCTGGCCGAGCGGTAGCCCGAGGAAGAGCGCCGCAGCGACAATGACCACCCCGTCGGCGATGCGGGAACGCAGGCTCCGGCCGTCATAGCGGCGCGGCACCGCTCCAGCCGTCATGCCCGGATCGGACGGCACCGGGAAAAGCGCCATCGCCGCGAGGATCGCCGCCGTGACGGCAATCTGCGCGAAGGCCAGGGAGACGGCGCGCACCGGATCGAAATCGAAGCGTAGCGCCTGGTAGATCGCCACCTCGATCGTCGTTGCCGCCGGTCCGCCGCCGAGCACCAGGACCAGCGTGAAGCTGGTCGCACACAGCATGAAGATTAGGCCGGCAATGCCGGGGATGACCCGCGCAATCACCGGCCATTCGATGAAGCGGAAGGTCGAAAGGCTGCCCATTCCGAGGCTCGCCCCGGACCGCCAGTATTCCGCCGGAACGTTTTCCAGCCCGGCCAGCATCAGGCGGGCGGCGAGCGGCATGTTGAAGAACACATGCGCGATGAGGATGCCGGAAAGCCCGTAGATGCCGAAACGGCCGTCCGCGCCCAGCGCGACGAACAGGTCGTTGACCAGCCCCTGCCGTCCCCAGATCCCGACAAGGCCGAGCGCGCCGATGAGCACCGGCAGCCCCATCGGCACCGCCATCAGGCGGATAAGCCAGGCCCGCCCGGGAAAACGGGGCTGCCGGGCCAGTGCACGGGCGACCGGGATCGCGCCAAGGATCGAGAAGAGGGTCGACAGCACAGCCTGCAGCAGCGTGAACCGCAAGACGGAGCGAACCACGGGATCGCTGAATATGGACACCGGCGAGGTTTCGCTGCCGATCTTCAGCAGGGAGACGATCGCCGTTCCAACGAAGGCTCCGATCAGCGCGAGCACGACAAGGCCGCCGGCAAAAGCCGGCAGCCACCTGCGTCCCGGGGAACGGAACCCGGCCGCCATGATCAGTTGAGCGTCATGGCCGCGAGCCACTCGTCGATCCAGGCCTTGCGGTGCTCGGCAACCTCTTGCGGGCTCATCAGGAAGGTCTTGGACGGCTTTACCAGCGTGTCGAAGGCTGCCGGCAGCGGCTCGGACGTCGCCGTCGCCGGCATCATCCAGTTGTTGGTGGCGATCGTATCCTGGAAGCCGGGCGTCACCATGAACTGCAGGAACTGCCGTGCGAGGTCCTTTTCCGGTCCCGACTTCAGGATGCCGGCCACCTCGATCTGGACGTAGTGGCCTTCGGCGAAATCGGCAGCCTGGTAGCGCTCGGTGTTTTCGGCAACCATGTGATAGGCTGGCGACGTCGTGTAGGAAAGCACCATGGGTGCCTCGCCCTTGGTGAACAGGCCATAGGCCTCCGACCAGCCGGGAGTGACGGTCAGCACGCGGTCCTTGAGCTTGGTCCAGGCTTCCGGCGCCTTGTCGCCATAGACCGACTTGACCCAGAGCAGCAGGCCGAGGCCAGGCGTCGAGGTGCGCGGATCCTCAATGACGATCTTCTCTGCGGGATTGCCCTCGACCAGATCCTTCAGGCTCTTCGGCGGGTTCTTGAGCGTTTCGCTGTCATAGACGACGGCGAAGTGGCCGTAGTCATAGGGAACGAAGGTGTCGTCGGCGAAGCCACCTGGCACCTTGACGGCAGCGGTGTCGATGCCGTGGGCCTCGAACAGACCGGTCGCCTTGGCTTCCGCGACCAGGTTGGTGTCGATGCCGAGCACGAGGTCGGCCTTGCTGCCCTCGCCCTCGAGCTTCAGGCGGGTGAGAAGCGCCACCCCATCGGCGACGCCGACGAAATCGACGGTGCAGGCGCAGCCCTTTTCGAAGGCCTCCTTGACCTTCGGGCCTGGACCCCATTCGGAGATGAAGCTTTCATAGGTGTAGATGGTCAGCTTCTTGTCGGCGGCATGGGCCGCCGGCGCCGAAAGCGCTGCGATCGCAAAAATTGCGGCAAGGCCGCGACGAAGATAGTGATGACAGGTCGGCATGATGCGCCCCTCCTCTGCATGTTGAAAAATCGGGATAGGGCGTCTTTGATCTACGCGTCTAATCCCTCCGCCGGTGTTAGCCGGATCAGGTTCCGCGGGTTGGCTGTTCGCCTCTCAGCCAATCGTCCGTCGCCGGAAGAAGGGCACCCCGTTAGAGCAGGAAGAGACATAACGTGCCGACGCGCAGCTTGCAAGCCGCAGCCACTCCTCGCCGCTCGGGACTTCGCGTGCGAAAACCCTTTGCCAACCTCTTTGGTCTAGAATGGCCCCGTGAACGGCCCGATATTGACAGCCCGCATGGACATCCCGTCCCGGCATGGTATCTGATGGGGCCGAGACGGCGAGAAACTGACTGCATGTTCAATTCGGTACCCGATATTCCTGCGCCGGATGCACCGGCCCCTGCGGCGATCGAGATCAGTTTTCGACGGCAACTCACCATAGCCACGGCGTCTTTCTGGGCCTCTCCGGTTCGCAACCGCATCATGCTTCTCGCCACGGCGCTGCTGGCCATCATCCTCCTGACGGCCTACGGCCAGATCCTGCTGAACAGCTGGAACGCACCGTTCTACAATTCGCTCGAACGCCGCGACCTCGATGCCTTCGTCGCCGAGCTCGGCAATTTCGCCAAGATCGCGGGCTTCCTGCTGCTCCTGAACGTCATCCAGACCTGGCTCAACCAGATGACCGCGCTCTACATGCGCGAGGGCCTGGCGCGCAACGTGGTCGACGAATGGCTGACGGATCGGCGGGCCTATCGCCTGATGATGACGAGCCCGCTCGGCGTCAATCCCGACCAGCGCCTGCACGAGGATGCCCGCAAGCTCGCCGAAATGACCACGTCGCTGACGATCGGCCTGGTCCAGGCAACTATCCTGCTTGTGAGCTTCATCGGCGTCTTGTGGCAACTGTCGAGCGGCTTCGTCTTCCATTTCCGGGACTACAGCTTCTCGATACCCGGCTACATGGTCTGGGGCGCCGTTGCCTATGCCGGCATTGCCTCGCTGTTCAGCCAGGTCGTCGGATGGAAGCTGACCCGCCTCAATGCCGAGCGTTACTCCAACGAGGCCGAACTGCGCTTCTCGCTGATGCGTGCCAACGAAAACCTCGAGGCAATCGCACTTGCCGGCGGCGAGGAGACCGAGCGCCGCCATATCCACGACAAGCTCGATGCGGTGCTGCGCTCCATCCGGGCGCTCGCCACGGCGCTCACCAACCTGACCTGGGTCACCGCCGGCTTCGGCTGGCTCGCCATCCTGGTGCCGATTCTGATCGCGGCTCCCGCCTATTTCGCCGGAACCATGACTTTCGGCGGGCTGATGATGGCGGCGGCCGCCTTCAACCAGGTGCATTCGGCGCTGCGCTGGTATGTCGACAATTTTGGCGCCATCGCCGACTGGAAGGCAGCTCTGCTGCGCGTCTCGACCTTGCGCGCGGCGCTCATCGACATGGATGTCAGCCCGCGCGAAGGCCAGATCGTCGTCCTGCGCGGCGAGCCCGAACGCCTGACCCTCGAGGCGGTATCGATCGCCTCCCATGTCGACGGCGACTGCGAGCAGGACGGCTTCCGGATCAAGGAAGGCAGTCCGACCATCGCCTTCGGCGAGCGCGTGATGATCAACGGCGACCAGGGCGTCAACCGCAGACTGCTGTTCAACGCCATCGCCGGCCTCTGGCCCTATGGCAAGGGCCGCATTCTCCTGCCCCGGGAAGACGACATCCTGTTCGTTCCCCAGCTGGAATACCTGCCCGAGGGCAAGCTCAGGAGCGTTCTCGCCTACCCGCTCGCCTCAGCCGCCTTCACGGACGAAGCGATGATCGCATCGCTACAGCGCGTCGGCCTCGGACGTCTCGTCGGCAGGCTCGACGAACGCGCTCGCTGGGACCGACTGCTCGACAAGGATGAGCAGATGGCCATTGCCTTTGCCGGCCTCCTGTTGCGCAGGCCGCGCTGGGTCGTGCTGAACGATGTTCTGGAAGGACTCGAACCGGATACCGTCACTCGGTTGTCCGGCGTGCTGGCCGAGCTATCCGGATCGACACTCGTCTATATCGGCCGCTCTGCCGCCTTCTACGACACGCTCTCGCCGAACCTTCTGCACCTGGAACGGATCCATTGCGAGCCGCTGCAGGAGTCGGCGCCGCAAGCGGGCTGAGACCCCGCCGTCCGCCCGGCGTACTAGCGTCGGCGTCGAGGACAGAAGAACCTCAGCCCTCCAGTTCCTCGCGCAGCATTTCGAGCTCCAGCCATTCCTCTTCCATACGAATAAGGTCGGCGCGCAGCTTCTCGGTCTCGGCGGCAAGCTTGTTGAACGTTGCCGGATCCTTGGTGAAGAGGTTCGGGTCGGCCATCTTCGCCTCGCGGGCGGCGATTTCCTTCTCCGTCTTCTCCATCTCCTTCGGCAGGTTCTCCAGCGCAAACTTCTGCTTGTAGGAGAGCTTGCCCTTGGCCCTTCCGCCACCGTCCGCCGGCTTGGCCGATGTCTCGGCGGATTTCGCCTTCTCGGCCTTCTCCGCCCGCTTGCGCTCGTCTTCGGCGCCCTTGCGCTGCGCCAGCATGTCGGAATAGCCGCCGGCATATTCGATCCAGCGACCGTCCGGGGCCTCCGGATTGGCCGGTGCGATCGTCGAGGTCACGGTGCGGTCGAGGAAGTCGCGGTCATGGCTGACCAGGATGACGGTGCCGGAATAGCCGGCGACGATCTCCTGCAACAGGTCGAGCGTCTCGATGTCGAGGTCGTTGGTCGGCTCGTCGAGGATCAAAAGGTTCGACGGCCTGGCCATCATTCGCGCCAGCATCAGGCGTGCCCGCTCACCGCCCGACAGGTTGCGGATTGGCGTGCGCGCCTGCTCCGGCTGGAACAGGAAGTCCTTCATGTAACCGGTGACATGCTTCTGCTCGCCGTTGACCAGCAGGTTCTCGCCGCGTCCGTCGGTCAGGTAATGCGCCAGCGTATCGTCGGGGTTGAGATCCTCGCGCTTCTGGTCGAGCACGGCGATCTCGAGATTGGTGCCGAGCTTGACGGTTCCCGTGTCCGGCGCAAGCTGGCCCGTCAGCATCTTGAGCAGCGTCGTCTTGCCGGCGCCGTTCGGGCCGATCAAGCCGATGCAGTCGCCGCGATGCACCCGGATCGAGAACGGCGAAACGATCGTCCGCTCACCATAGGCCTTGGTGATCTTGTCCGCCTCGATGACCAGCTTGCCGCTTTCCTTGCCTTCGGTGACGTTGGCCTGGATCGTGCCCTGCGGCCCCTTGTGGCCGCGATACTCGGCGCGCAGCGCCTGCAGGTTGCCGAGGCGCCGCATGTTGCGCTTGCGCCTTGCGGTCACGCCGTAGCGCAGCCAATGCTCTTCGCGCTGGATCTCCTTGCCGAGCTTATGCTGCTCGATCTCTTCTTCCTCGAGCACTTTGTCGCGCCATTCCTCGAAATGGGCGAAACCCTTGTTGAGGCGACGCGAAAGACCGCGGTCGAGCCAGACGGTCGCCGTCGACACCTTTTCGAGGAAGCGGCGGTCGTGGCTGATCAGCACCAGCGCGCTGCGCGACTTGGCGAGCTCGCCTTCCAGCCATTCGATGGTCGGCAGGTCGAGGTGGTTGGTCGGCTCGTCGAGCATCAGGATGTCTGGTTCCGGCGCCATGACGCGGGCGAGTGCTGCCCGGCGCGCCTCGCCGCCCGACAGGCTCTTCGGGTCTTCCTGGCCGGAAAGGCCGAGATGGTCGAGGATGTAGGTGACGCGATAGGGATCATCGCCCGGCCCAAGCCCCGCCTCGCAGTAGGCCTGAACGGTGGCATAACCGGAAAAATCAGGCGCCTGTTCGAGATAGCGGATCGTCGAGGATGGATGGCGGAACACCTCGCCCGACTGGGCCTCCACCATTCCGGCGGCGATCTTCATCAGCGTCGACTTGCCGGACCCGTTGCGTCCGACCAGGCAGATTCGGTCGCCGGGTTCAACCTGAAGGCTGGCGCCGGCAAGCAGCGGCGTGCCCCCGAAGGACAGGAAGATATCGTCGAGTTTGAGAATGGGAGGCGCCAAGATCAAGCTCCGGAAAGGTCATAGGGGCGGGCGAGGATCACGGCGTCACCGCTTTTCAGCGAAAAGGACACCGGCCCCTCGGCCACGTTGGAAATCGTGCGCGACGAACCGAACGGCAGGACAAAGTCGTCGAGCGGATAGCGCGCATTGGTGATGGAAAGGCCGGCAAGCGGCGAAAACCCGAGGATCGAAAACAGCGAGCCCTTCGGCAGGTCGATCGTCAGCGCATCGCGCAGCAGCGGAAAGGCCTCCTCCGTGCCCGAGCTCATCATGACGTCGACGCCGGCCTTGGCGAGCGCCACTCCGGACAGGAGATGCATCAGCGCATGGTCGGATCGCTCGCCGCCGAGCGCACCGGCCAGCACCAGCCGTTCTGCCCCGCGCGCAAGCGCTTCCTCGACCGCGATCTCACCGTCGGTCGCCGCCTTCTGGGCCGGATAGGGCAGGCGCGGCACACCGGCAAAATCCTCGATCGCAAGATCGGCCGAGCTGTCGAAGTCGCCGACCCAGAGCTCAGGTGAAAGCCCGAGCACGCCCGCATGCCGCATGCCACCGTCCGCGGCGATCGCACGGCTTCCCGCGACCGCGGCTTTCAGCCGTTCGGTCGGGTCGAGCGCGCCGCCCAGAAGGATGGTGAAGGTCGTCTTCGTCATGGAGAGAGCCCTTAACCCATCTGGCGGCAAAAGGGAAAGCGGTTCGTCACCAGTGGGAGGGGGAAGGGGCAGTCGGCCCCGGAAAACGGGAAGTCCGTTCAGGTCTCGAGCTTACGTGCTTCGGAAACGAGCATGATGGGGATACCGTCACGGATCGGATAGGCGACGCCGGCGCGCGCGGAGACGAGCTCGTTGCGGTCGCGATCATAGGAAAGCCGCCCCTGCGTCAACGGACAGACGAGCAGTTCGAGAAGCTTGACGTCCACCTTGCTGAGCCGTTCATCCGTCATCGGTCGATGAGCCTATTGCAAGACGGTGTCGGCATCGCCGAAGGATCGGGCGAGCACGAATTCGGTGATGGCGATCAGCGTCTCGGCGCGGCTCTTCAGGTCAGGCGCTTCAAGAAGCGCCTGCTTCTCGGCAGGGCCGAAGGGCGACATCATCGACAACGAATTGACCAGCGTGATGTTGCTGGCCCGCTCGACGCTTTCCCAGTCCGCTTCCAGCTTGTTGGCATCGAGATAGGCGCGGAAGGCCGCGAGCAAACCGTCGCGGTCGACGGTCGATTCTTCCTCGGCGCTCGCGAGATCGGCGATGAAGGGGGCGATGTTGAAGCTGCGATAGGGTTTTCCAGCCAAATGGACCTCCTCCATCAGGCGGAAGCGACAGATGCCACCGAGCGAGGCGATGTATCGCCCGTCACCGGTCTCGGTGAGCGAGGTGATCCGCCCGATGCAGCCGACCTGGCAGAGCGGAGGCCGTTCCGGAAGAATGTTGTCCGTCAGCCCCTCGTTGAGGGCGGGCTGAATCATGCCGATCAGCCGATTGCCGGCCATGGCCGCATCGAACATGGCGAGATAGCGTGGCTCGAAGATGTTGAGGGGGAGTTGTCCACCGGGGAGCAGGAGCACCCCGGCAATCGGAAAGACCGGAAGCACGTCCGGCAGATCGTTCTCGGTCAGGTATCTGGCATTGCCCACTTGCATGGATCGTCACCCTGTCCGGCCCGGACTGGGCCGTAACCTAAGCTTAATGTGGATCTTTGTGCGCAAAACTCAAGGGCGAAGCCGCCCTTGGGTCCCACGAAACACGATCCTCACGAAAACAGGATCGACGACAGCTTGCGGCGTGCCATCGCGGTTGCCGGATCCTTGGGCCCCCAGACATCGAAGAACTGCAGGAGCTGGCGTCGTGCGCCGTCGTCGTCGAAGCTGCGGTCGCGCTTCATTATCAGGAGCAGGTGTTCCGCCGCCTCTTCGCGCCGGCCCTCGACGTTGCGGATCTTGGCGAGCTTCATGCGCGCCTCGTGATCGTCGGGGTTCAGTGCCAGCGCGTGTTCGAGCGCCACGGGATCGCCGAGCTTGCGGGCTTCCTCGATCTGTTCGATCTTCTTGACGATCGCCTGAATCTCTGGCGCGTTGCGCTGTTCTTCGGGCATGCCGGCGATCAACTGCTTGGCGCGGTCGTGCTGGCCGGCAGCGATCATGCACTCGGCCATGCCGGCAGCCGCCTTGGAATTGTCGGGGGTCGCCTGCAGAACGGCGCCGTAAAGCTGCGCGGCGCCCTGGAGATCGCCGTTCGCCAGAAGCGTCGCGGCCTCCTCAAGCACGGCTTCGATTTCTGCGGCTTCGTCGGCGCCGGCGGGACCTGCGATCTTGTCAATGAACTGGCGGATCTGGCTTTCCGGCACCGCACCCATGAAGCCATCGACTGGGCGGCCGCCGACAAAGGCGACCACGGCCGGGATCGACTGGATGCCGAGCTGGCCGGGGATAGCCGGATGATCGTCGATGTTGAGCTTGACCAGCTTCACCCGGCCCTGCGCTTCATTGACGACCTTCTCGATGACCGGCGCGAGCTGCTTGCAGGGACCGCACCACGGCGCCCAGAAATCGACCAGAACCGGCTGGTTGCGGCTCTCCTCGAGAACATCCTTGGCAAAGCCTGCGGTCGTGGTGTCCTTGATCGCGGCCGCCGCGGAAGCGCCCGCCTGAGGCGCAGCGACGCCGCCGAAATGCGCCTGTCCCGTCATCTGCCCGCCGAAACCGCCATAGGGATTGCTGTTGTCGCTCATCGATTGTCTCCCGCACCTTTTCGAGCCCGAACGGGCCGCTTTTGCCGCTAAGATCGTATGTCAGGCCGTGACTTTCAAGACAAGCGGCGTGTGACCCGTCGCCTCCATGAAACGGATCAGGTCATCCCGCCCGATCGAGGTCGTGGCATCGTTGGAAAGCGGATGGCCGTTGATGATGTCGTTCTCCATCAGATCCTTGTCGAGGACGAAGGTCACGTTGTGGCCGGTGTCGTTGATCGCGCCGAAGGCGGTCACCGCGCCCGGAATAACGCCGAGATACTCCATCAGCTTTTCCGGCTTGCCGAACGAGACCTTGCTCGCGGCACCGATCAGCGTGTGCACGGTCTTGAGATCGACCACGGCGTTCTCCTCGACGGTCAACAGGAAGAACTGGTCCTTCTTGTCTTTGACGAACAGGTTCTTGGTATGGCCCCCCGGGATCTCGTCGCGCAACGCCACCGACTCGGCGACGGTGAAGACCGGCTCGTGATGCTTCGTCTTGTGCTCGATCTTCAGGTCGTCGAGGAAGCGGTAGAGGTCTTCTGCGGTCTTGGGCGCGGTGGTCATCGATGGTCTCTTCTCGTTGAAACGGGCAATGGACGGGCCGCAAGCGGACCGGCGAAGGAGTGATACGTCCGCCCCCCGAACTTGGCAATCGTCGCGGATCGGCGAAATGCCGCGTTTGCAGGGCTTTGCGGAAGCCGCACCGACCCGCCGCACTTTTTCTCGAAAATTTCGTCATTTCCCTGTTGCATTTGAAAAATGGTTGGGCCATATAGCGCCCGTCGCCGCAAGACGGACGGCCTTCGATCCACCGACTACCCCCGGATCGTCGATATGAGCGGGTGTAGCTCAGGGGTAGAGCACAACCTTGCCAAGGTTGGGGTCGGGCGTTCGAATCGCCTCACCCGCTCCAGTTTCTTCTCCCGGAAGAAATCAGTACAGGCGCCGGTTTCCGGCTTGGCACTCTCAATTACGTCTGCTGTTTTTCACCCCCCGTCTATCCGACTCCGTTTTTTGTCCTATAGTTCCCTCGCCTTTCAGGGGGAAACAAAACATGGCTGGCAGGCTTCAGGGTAAGATCGCGATCGTTTCGGGCGGTGCGACCGGCATGGGAGGAGCGGCATCGAAGCTCTTCGCGGCCGAGGGCGCGAAGGTCGCCATCATCGACCGTAACGGCGAGGAAGCCGCAAAGACGGTCGCCGCGATTCGCGATGCTGGCGGCGAGGCCGAGAGCTTCGTCGCGGACGTCTCGGACGAAGAGGCCGTAAATGCCGCTGTGCGCGGCGTCGAGGCGCGTTTCGGCGCAGTGACCGTGCTCTTCAACCACGCCGGCACGATCGTCATCAAGCCGTTCCTCGAAACCACGCTCCAGGAATGGGACTGGCTGCATGCGGTCAACGTACGCTCCATGTTCCTGATGACGAAGGCGGTCCTGCCGGGCATGATCGCTGCCGGCGGCGGCTCGATCGTCTGCACCTCCTCAATCTCTGCCGTGGCGGCGACGCCGATGGAAGTTCTCTACGATACGACGAAGGGCGCCGTGCACATGTTCGCCCGCGCGATCGCCGTGGAGTTCCGCGACCGCAACATCCGCTGCAACGCGGTTTGCCCCGGCTTCATCCGCACGCCGCACGGGCTTCGCGAGGTGGCCGAACTCACCGCCCACGGCGTCGACGTCTCGGAAGCCGCGATCGCCGCCCAGCAGGGCCGCATCGGCGAGCCCGAGGACGTGGCCCGCGCGGCGCTTTATCTGGCAAGCGACGAGTCGGCTTTCGTCAACGGTGTGCACCTCTTCGTCGACAACGGCTTCACGGCGATCTGAGGCCCGACTCAGCTTTTCGTGAACACGTAGTCCGTTTCCTGGCGCAAAACCTTGCCGGGCCGGAGGATCGCGGCCGGAAAGCCGGGATGGTTGACGGCATCCGGCCAGATCTGCGTCTCCAGGCAGAAGCCGGCATAGGGACCGTAGTTCCGGCCTTCCAGTCCCGGCACCGGCACGTCGAGATAGACGCCGGCATAGAATTGTACGCCCGGCTCTGTCGTGCGCATTTCCATGGCGACGCCGGAATTGATGCTGCGCACCAGCGCCACCGAATGCTTGGCTCCGCGTTCCCGCGCCAGGCAGAAATTGTGGTCGAAGGGAACCTGCTTGCCGTCCTCCTCACGGGCGATCGGAGCGGCACTGCGGAAATCGAAGGCGGTTCCCGCGACTGCACGGACTTCGCCGGTCGGGATCAGGTCCTGATCGACCGGCAGATAATGGTCGGCGGCGATCATCAGGTCATGGCCGAGAATGTCGTCGCGGCCGTCGAGATTGAAGTAGGAATGCTGGCAGACATTGGCGATGGTTGCTCGGTCCGTCGAGCTCTCGTAACCGACGGAAAGCACGCCCTCCGCCTTCAGCGCGTAGGTGGCGCGGATCACGCAATTTCCCGGATAGCCGGCCCGGCCGTCCGGATCGATCACCTCAAGCGTGACATGGTCGCTACCCCGATCGACGATCGACCAGTTCTGTTGCGCCATGCCCGTGGAGCCGCCGTGCAGATGGGTGAGGCCGCGCTCGTTGCATTCGAGCTGGTAGTCGACGCCGTCGATCGAAAAACGTCCATGCGCGATCCGGTTGGCGCACCGGCCGGGCGTCGCGCCGAAATAGGGCGAATGGCGCTCATAGTCCTCAAGGCGCTCGAAGCCGAGCACCAGCGGCGCGGCATGACCGTCGAGACGCAGATCCTGGATCGCGGCACCGAGGGTGATGATCCTGGCGGTCATGCCGCCGCCGGAAAGCGTCACGCGCTCTACCGTTTCGCCGGCCTCGGTGGTGCCGAACACTTCGCGCCCTGCCATTCCGTTCTCCTCCGCCTTTCGGCTGTTTATCGTGCGAGCTCGCGCGCGGCTTCTTCCAGCCCGCCGAGCGTCAGCGGAAACATACGCCCGCCCATCAGGCGCCGAATCAACCCGACCGAAGCCGTGTAGCTCCAGCGATCCTGCCGCAGCGGATTGATCCACAGGCTGCGGCGGAAATGCCCGGTCAGCCGGTCGACCCAGACGGCACCGGCCTCCGTGTTCCAATGCTCGACTGAACCGCCGGCATGGGTGATCTCGTAGGGGCTCATCGACGCGTCGCCGACGAAGATCAGCCTGTAGTCGGACCCGTAGGTGCGGATGACGTCGGCGGTCGGGATGACCTCGGCCATGCGGCGGTTGTTGTCCTTCCACACCCACTCATAGGGGCAGTTGTGGAAGTAGAAATAATCCATGTGCTTGAACTCGGACCGGGCCGCCGAAAACAGCTCCTCGACGGTGCGGATGTGGTCGTCCATCGAGCCGCCGACGTCGAAGAACATCAGGAGCTTCACTGCATTGCGCCGCTCGGGCTGTGTCTTGACGTCGAGATAGCCGTGCTCGGCCGTGGCGCGGATCGTCCCGGTAAGGTCGAACTCCTCTGCCGCCCCCTCGCGGATGAAGCGGCGAAGGCGCCTGAGCGCCACCTTGATGTTGCGGGTGCCGAGCTCCACCGTGTCGTCGAGATTGCGGAACTCGCGCTTATCCCAGACCTTGACCGCGCGGCGATGGCGGCTCTCGTCCTGGCCGATCCTCACGCCTTCTGGATTGTAGCCATAGGCGCCGAAGGGCGAGGTGCCGGCCGTGCCGATCCATTTCGAGCCGCCTTGGTGGCGCTCCTTCTGCTCGGCCAGCCGCTGCCGGAGCGTCTCCATCAGCTTTTCGAAGCCGCCGAGCGCCTCGACCAGTTTCTTGTCTTCGTCCGACAGGTGTTTTTCGGCGAGTTTCCTCAGCCATTCCTCCGGGATCGCCGCGCTTTCCACGCCGTCGCCACCCGAAGCCGTCTCCAGCCCGCCGAAGATCTCGGCAAAGACCCGGTCGAACCGGTCGATATGCCGTTCGTCCTTCACCAGCGCCGTCCGCGCCAGGAAATAGAAGGCCTCGGTATCGAACGCTGCCAGCCCCTTCTCCATGCCCTCGAGAAGCACCAGGAATTCCCGGAGCGTGACCGGAACTCGCGCTTCCTTGAGCTTGAGGAAGAAGGGAACGAACATCGCCGTCAGAAATTCTTCTGGTAGATGATGAAGGGCGTCTTCTCCGCGATCCGATCGTAGAGCCGGCGCGCGGTCGCGTTGAATTCCTGCGTCATCCAGCAGACCTCCTTCGAACCCTCGGCGCGTGCCCGCTCGTAGACCGCCTCGATCAGCGCACGACCGACGCCGCTGCCGCGGATCTCCGGATCGGCATAGAGATCCTGAAGATAGCAGATGTTGTCGATATGCCAGCAGGACCGATGGAAGAGATAATGCGCAAGGCCCGCGGGCCGGCCATCAACGAGGGCCACGAGGCCGCGATAGTCTCCGGCCTCGTTTCCGGTCAGCCGCGCAAACGTCGTGGCATAGATCTCTTCCGGCAGTTCCGTCTCGTAGAAGGCGAGATAGTCCCTCCACAGGCGACGCCAGGCGGTTTCGTCCTCGGCGCGAAGCGACCGTATCTCCACATTGCCAGCCATGTCAGCGCTCCAGCCCGATGTCCTGCAGATCATACGGCGTCATCTGGTAAATTTCGTTGATCCAGTTGCCGAACAGCAGGTGCGCGTGGCTGCGCCAGCGGTTGAGCGGCGGGATCGTCGGATCGTTGTGCGGGAAGTAGTCGTGCGGCATCTTGATCGGCTGACCGGCGTTCACGTCACGGAAATACTCGTCGGCGAGCGAGGTGGAATCATATTCGACGTGATTGAACATGTAGAGCCGGTTACCGCGCTTCTCGTGCACCAGGCAGACGCCCATCTCGTCGGATTCCATCAGGATCTCGAGCGACGGCACTTTTGCGATGTCGGCGCGGCGCACCTCGGTCCAGCGCGACACCGGCACCTGGAAGTCGTCGGAAAAGCCATTGAGGTAGACCGAGGATGGCGCGAGGTTGCGATGGCGATAGACGCCGAACGCCTTCTGCTTCAGCGCATGCTTGGGCACCTTGTGGAAATGGTAGATGGCGGCCATCGCCCCCCAGCAGACATTCATCGTCGAATGGACGTTGGTCTCGGTCCAGTCGAAGATCTGCTCCATCTCGCTCCAGTAGGTGACGTCCTCGTAGTCGAGCGTCTCGACCGGGGCGCCGGTGATGATGAAACCGTCGAACTTGCGGTCCTTCACCTCTTCCCAGGTCTGGTAGAAGGAAAGCAGGTGTTCTTCCGAGGTGTTCTTGGCCTTGTGGCCGCCGACCCTCACGAGGCTGAGCTCGACCTGCAGCGGCGAGGCGCCGATCAGCCGGGCGAACTGCACCTCGGTCTTGATCTTGTTCGGCATGAGGTTGAGCAGGCCGATCTGCAGCGGGCGGATGTCCTGGCGGACGGCCACCGTCTCGGTCATCACCCGCACACCCTCGTGGACGAGGGTTTCGAAGGCGGGCAGTGTATCGGGTATCCTGATCGGCATCGTTTCATTCCCAGCATCGGCGGCAAAACCGCAAAATAAAACCGGCGGCGAGAAATCGCGACCGGTGCACGGGAAAATACGACTTTCCTCGGCCCCTTTAGCGACTTCTTTAACGTGGCTGCAAGCCGGCCGGCCAAATCACCACGGGACGCTCCTAGATAGCTTTCCCGCCGCGGCGGGTCAACGAAAAAGGATATTGCGCCGCGGCCGGCAGGAACGGAACGTCAGCCCTGGCGCCCCTCGCGACGCGCCATGAAAGCCAGCCGTTCGAAGAGATGCACATCCTGCTCGTTTTTCAGGAGCGCGCCGTGCAGCTTGGGCAGGGCCTGCTTCGGATCGGCGCGCAGGTCGGCAGGATCGACATCCTCGGCCACCAGAAGCCGGATCCAGTCGAGGGCCTCCGAGGTCGAGGGCTTCTTCCTGAGCCCCGGCGTCTCGCGGATCTCGTAGAACTGGGTGAGCGCCGAGCGGATCAGTGCCTGTTTGATGCCGGGATAGTGCACCTCGACGATACGCGTGAGTGTATCCGCGTCGGGGAAGCGGATGTAGTGGAAGAAGCAGCGGCGCAGAAACGCGTCCGGCAGTTCCTTCTCGTTGTTCGAGGTGATGATGACGATCGGCCGGACCGCCGCCTTCACCGTCTCTCCGGTCTCGTAGACATGGAACTCCATTCGGTCGAGTTCCTGCAGGAGGTCGTTCGGGAACTCGATGTCGGCCTTGTCGATCTCATCGATCAGCAGAACGGTCTTGCGACCCGCGGCAAAGGCCTGCCACAGCTTGCCCTGGCGGATATAGTTGCGAACATCGTTGACCCGCTCGTCGCCAAGCTGGCTGTCGCGCAGCCGCGACACCGCGTCATACTCGTAAAGGCCCTGCTGCGCCTTCGTCGTCGATTTGATGCTCCACTCGATCATGTCGAGGCCAAGCGCCGCGGCCACCTGGCGGGCAAGCTCGGTCTTGCCCGTGCCGGGTTCGCCCTTCACCAGCAGCGGACGCTCCAGCGCGATCGCCGCGTTGACGGCGACCATCAGATCCTTGTCGGCGATATAGTCGGCGGTGCCGGTAAACTGCATGGGTCTTGTTCCTGAATTCTCGGATCGCGGTGAACCTAGTGACGGTGACGCGGCGCCGCAAGATGGGCTTTCGGCGGGAGGACCGGCACACCCCGGCGATGGCGTTGCCAGACGGCGAAACTCAGATCGCCTCGCCGGCCAGAAGCTTCGGCCGACCCCCGCCGGCGGTCCCGGCGGCTTCGCGGATGAAATAGGATTTAAGCCCCGGCAGGCGGTCGACCATGCCGAGCCCGACGTCCCGCAGGACACGAAGCGGCGTGATGTCGTTCGAGAACATCCGGTTCAGCACGTCGGTCGTCACACCCATGCGGAACGTGTCGAAACGGCGCCACGTCTGGTAGCGCTCCAGCACGTTGAGATCGCCGATGTCGAGGCCGAGGCGGTCCGCGTCGACGATCGTCTCGGCAAGCGCCGCGACATCTTTGAAGCCGAGATTGAGGCCTTGGCCCGAAATCGGATGGATCCCGTGCGCGGCGTCGCCCGCCAGCGCCAGCCGCGGCGCCACGAATTCGCGCGCCAGCGTCAGACCGAGCGGA
Source organism: Rhizobium terricola (assembly GCF_012927355.1). GTDB lineage: Bacteria > Pseudomonadota > Alphaproteobacteria > Rhizobiales > Rhizobiaceae > Allorhizobium > Allorhizobium terricola. The sequence goes on along the minus strand of NZ_JABBGK010000003.1, from coordinate 155,983 downwards.
AAGGCGCGGCGGTCGCCGGTGGCGCGGATCGTTCCCAGCTTGTGGCCGAAGCGACGCTCCAGCTCCTCCTCGAAAACGAGGTCGTCGGATGCGACTAGCCGGTCGGCATCCTCCGTGCGCTCGGTCCAGACCAGAGACGAACGGTTGCCCTTGAGCGGCAGGATGGCGAAGGGGCCGGCCGGCAGGAAATGTTCTTCCGCCGCTCCCTCGTGGGGACGTTCGTGCTCGACAGTCGTCACGATGCCGGACTGGCCATAATTCCAGCTGACGGTCTTGATGCCGGCGAGATCACGAAGCTTGGAACGCACGCCGTCGCAGGCGACGACCAGCCGTGCCGAAACGACGGAACCGTCGGAGAGCGAAAGCTCGGCCGCCGGACCGGCATTGCGGAAACCGACCGCGCGCACGCCATGGCGAATCGTAATCCCGGCCTTGCTGCAGGCCTCGCGCAACGCGCCGACCATCGCGACATTGGGGATCATGTGGGCGAACGGGCGCCCCTCTTCCACCGCGCCGTCGAAGGTGAGGAAAACCGGGCGGACCGGATCGGACGTCTTCGAATCGGTGACGATCATCCTCGTGATCGGCTGCGCCTCGGGCTCGATCAGGTCCCAGATGCCGAAGACATCGAGCATTTTGGTGGCGGCGGCAATGATCGCCGAGGCGCGCGGATCCTTCTTCCAGGCGTCTTCGGGCGCCGCCTCGATCACCTCGACGGCCAGATGCGGTGCCGCCTGCTTGACCGCGACCGCGACCGAGAGCCCCACATAACCACCGCCGACGATCAGCAAATCCAGCATGACGAAATTCCTTTGCCCTTGTGCACGCCCGCGCTCCTATATAGATCAGCGTTGAACTAGTTCCTACAAGCGGGGCGCGCTATTATGCCGAATTCGAGCGAAAATCCCACTGCCATGGACCGGCTGATCGAGACGCTGGATCTCGAAAAGCTCGAGGAAAACCTGTTCCGCGGCAAGAGCCCGCAGAACGGCTGGCAGCGGGTGTTCGGCGGCCAGGTCATCGCCCAGGCGCTGATGGCGGCCCAGCGCTGCGTCGACCTTGACCGGCACGTCCACTCGCTGCACGCCTATTTTGTCCGCCCCGGCGATCCGTCCGTGCCGATCATCTTCGAGGTCGAGCGCACCCGCGACGGCACGAGCTTCACCACCCGCCGCGTCGTCGCCGTCCAGCATGGCAAGACCATCTTCGCGATGTCCTGTTCGTTCCAGATCGAAGAACCCGGCTACGATCACCAGATGTCCATTCCGGAGGTACCGCAACCCGGCAGCCTGATGGGCGAGAAGGAATTCCGCGAGGTCTTCCTCGCCCAGGCTCCCGACACCGTCAAGCGCTACTGGGGCCGTGAGCGACCGATCGAGATCCGCCCGGTGTCGCTCACCCACTACATCTCAAACGAAAAGCTCGACCCGACCGCGCATATCTGGGTTCGCACCACGGGGCCGGTGCCGGACGATCACCATTATCAGTATGCCATGCTCGCCTATCTGTCCGACATGACCCTGCTCGACACCTCGCTCTATCCGCACGGAACGTCGATCTTCAATCCGGAAATCCAGCCCGCCAGCCTCGATCACGCCATGTGGTTCCATCGCCCCTGCCGGCTCGACGACTGGCTGCTCTATACCCAGGACAGTCCGAGTGCGTCCGGCGCCCGCGGCATGACGCGCGGCAGCATCTACAGCCGCGACGGCGTGCTCGTCGCTTCGGTCGCCCAGGAAGGTTTGATCCGGAAAAGGGCAGATGCCTAAACCGAGAGCAAAATAGAGGTTTTGCCCATATTTTAGGCGCACATGGGCCGACCAAATGCTCCTTTATTGGATGCCGATTCTTAAGTGTTTATAATTCAATAACTTTTTAGCCTCTTTCAAACTGGCACATACTTTGAATGTCTCCCTCCAGTCGCTCGGCGAATGTTTTTGCCGACGGCAAGGAGAGTCGGCTCGGGGCCGAGGACAAGCAAAGGATGGGAAACCAGATGAAGATTGTGATGGCCATCATCAAGCCGTTCAAGCTGGATGAGGTGCGCGAAGCCCTCACCGCTGTTGGCATTCAGGGCCTGACCGTGACCGAAGTGAAGGGTTACGGCCGCCAGAAGGGGCACACCGAAATCTACCGCGGCACCGAATATGCCGTCAGCTTTCTGCCGAAGTTGAAGATCGAGATCGCCGTTGCCTCCGAGCTAGCCGACAAGGCCGTCGAAGCGATCGCTTCCGCTGCCAAGACCGGTCAGATCGGCGACGGCAAGATCTTTGTCTACTCGATCGACCAGGCCGTGCGCATCCGCACCGGCGAAACCAATTCCGAAGCTCTGTAAGAACGGCCGTTAGGGGAGTTTTTTCTGATGTCATTTTCCAAGTTTTCTTCCAACTTCGGCCGTGCAGGCGTGGCCGCTGCCGCGCTTCTTGCGCCGGCGATCGCCTTTGCGCAGGAAGCCGCACCCGCCGTCGCGGAAGCTGCAGCCGCCGCTCCGGCCATGACCGTCGACAAGGGCGACACCACCTGGATGCTCGTTTCGTCGGCGCTGGTTCTTCTCATGACCGTCCCGGGCCTCGCATTGTTCTACGGCGGCCTCGTACGCACCAAGAACATGCTTTCGGTCGCAATGCAGGTTCTGATGATCGCCGCTGTCGCGATGCTCATCTGGGTTGCCTACGGCTACTCGCTGGCGTTCACCGACGGCGGTTCGCTGAACAGCTTCGTCGGCGGTTTCTCCAAGATGTTCCTAGCCGGCGTCGACGTCACGACGATGGCGGAGAGCTTCTCCAAGGGCGTCGCCATTCCCGAACTGACCTTCGTCATCTTCCAGATGACCTTCGCCGCCATCACGCCCGGCCTCATCATTGGCGCCTTTGCGGAACGCATCAAGTTCTCGGCCGTCATCCTTTTCACCATCCTGTGGCTCACCTTCATCTATTTCCCGATGGCCCACATGGTATGGTTCTGGGGTGGCCCGAGCGCCTATGACGGCCCGACCGGCCTGATCTTCGGCTTCGGCGCCATCGACTTCGCCGGCGGTACCGTCGTTCACATCAATGCTGGTATCGCTGGTCTCGTCGGCGCCATTATGGTCGGCAAGCGCACCGGCTTCGGCAAGGACATGATGGCCCCGCACTCGATGACCCTCACCATGGTCGGCGCCGCACTGCTGTGGGTCGGCTGGTTCGGTTTCAACGCCGGTTCCAACCTGGAATCGAACGCCTATGCCGCGCTCGCCATGATCAACACCTTCGTCGCCACCGCAGCTGCGATCGTCTCCTGGTCGATCGTCGAGACCTTTGCCCGCGGCAAGGCCTCCATGCTGGGTGCCGCATCCGGTGCAGTTGCCGGCCTCGTCGTGATCACGCCTGCCGCCGGTTTCGCCGGTCCGATGGGCGCCATCATCATGGGTCTCGTCGTTTCCCCGATCTGCTACTTCTTCGTTTCCACCGTGAAGAACAAGTTCGGCTATGACGACACCGCCGACGTCTTCGGCGTGCACGGCATCGGCGGCATCATCGGTGCCATCCTGACCGGCGTGTTCGTCAACCCCGCTCTCGGCGGCGCCGGCATCGTCGACTACTCGACGGCCGACTTCGCCGCCGGTTATGCCGGCACGGCAACCCAGGTCTGGGCACAGCTCAAGGGCGTCATCGTCACGGTCCTGTGGTCGGGTATTGGCTCTGCGGTCCTCTACAAGATCGTCGATGTCATCGTCGGCCTGCGCGTACCGGTCGAAGCCGAACGCGAAGGTCTCGACCTCGCTTCGCACGGCGAAGCCGCCTACCACAACTAAGCGCTATCGCCGCGCCGATTCGCCGGCGCGGCTTATCCTCCCGTCACGGCCGTCGAAAGGCGAGTCGTGCTTTGCCCGGACCAGCGGTCCGGGCTTTTTTGTGCCCGAATTCCACAGCACCCAGGCGCTCATGGTTAATGCACCATTAACTGTCGCGCATGTAAGGTGCCTTGATGGTGGCCGCTCCATGCGCGCCGCCTGGCCCGAACCCTTGGGTCACACGGTTACGAAACGGCGGACGGACAGATGAGCAGAGGCAATTCGAGCGCGATCGGGGATCAGTCCAGCCGCTTTGCGCTCAGCGCTTTCGTGTTGCGGCAGCTCCTGTCGCTTGTCGGCTTCGCACTCTTCCTCGGCCTCGTTCTGGCGGTCGCCGCGCTCGCCACGTGGAATGTCGCCGACCCCAGCCTGTCCTACGCGACCGCCAACGAACCAACCAACATCCTCGGCCACGGTGGCGCCATCTTCGCCGACATCATGCTGCAGTTCTTTGGTCTCGCCAGCCTGCTCGCTTTGCTGCCGGTCCTGGCCTGGTCGCTTGCCTTGATCAGCGGCCGCCCGCTCAACCGCATTCCGGCCCGGATCGCCGCCTGGGCGGTCGGCTCGATCGTCTCGTCTGCCGTCATCGGCTGCTTTCCGCCGCCTACGACCTGGCCGATCCCGAACGGCATCGGCGGCGTCTTCGGCGACATGATCCTGCGTTTCCCGAGCCTTTTCATCGGTGCCTATCCGACCGGCACCGTATCCATGGTGCTGGGCGGGATCCTCTCCGTCCCGGCGGCCTGGCTGGTGCTTTTCGCCTCCGGCATCATCGGCCGGGAAGCTCTCGACGACCTCGAATTCGAGCAGCTGGTGGCCCCCTCACGCGCCAAGGCCATCACCCGGAACGCCGAGGACGAGGAGGACGATGACAAAGAGGGACCGATTGCGCTCGCGCTCGGCGCCGTCACCCATAACTGGTACACCCTGCGCGCCCGGTTCCGGCGTGTGCTCGGCCTCAAACCCGTCGATCGCGCCCGTCGCTTCGAACAACCCTACGACTTCAACGACGACGAGTTCGGCACGCTGAACGAACCGGTACGTCCCAAGGCTCCCGCCACCTTCGACCGCCGCGAGCCGTCGCTCGACGGAGGCCCGCTTGTCTCCTCGCGCGTCGCTCCGCCGTCGCGGCATGTCGTCTCGCCGCCGCCGATCAGCAGCGACATCGACGACGATGACGACGCCCCCTTCGATCTCGACGACATGCCGCGCCCGGCCGGCATCCTGCCGGACGACGATCACTGGGCGCCCTCGCCGGTTTCCGGTACGCATCGTGGCGCACCGGCGGCCTCCGCGCGTGTTTCCGCACCCGCGCCCCGGCCGAAGGTCGGCGCCCGCGTCGATCGCGATGCCCAGGGCTCGCTGCTGAAGCCCGACGGCTTTCAGCTCCCTTCGGTTCACCTGCTCGCCGAACCCAAGGCCGTCGCCCGCGACGCAACCCTTTCGGCGGACGCGCTCGAACAGAATGCCCGCATGCTGGAAGGCGTGCTCGAGGATTTCGGCGTCAAGGGCGAGATCATCCATGTCCGCCCGGGTCCGGTCGTCACGCTCTACGAACTGGAACCTGCACCGGGTATCAAGTCGTCGCGCGTCATCGGCCTTGCCGACGACATCGCCCGCTCCATGAGTGCGATCGCCGCCCGCGTCGCCGTCGTGCCAGGCCGAAATGCGATCGGCATCGAACTGCCGAACCAGACCCGCGAGACCGTCTATCTGCGCGAGCTGATCGGCAGCCGCGACTTCGACGGCAACAAGGCGAAGCTCGCCATGGCGCTGGGCAAGACCATCGGCGGCGAGCCGGTGATCGCCGACCTTGCCAAGATGCCCCACTTGCTCGTCGCCGGGACCACCGGTTCCGGCAAGTCGGTCGCCATCAACACGATGATCCTGTCGCTCGTCTACCGGCTGTCGCCGGAGAAGTGCCGCCTGATCATGATCGACCCCAAGATGCTCGAACTCTCCGTCTATGACGGCATCCCGCACCTTCTCTCGCCGGTTGTCACCGACCCGAAAAAGGCGGTCGTCGCGCTCAAGTGGACCGTCCGCGAGATGGAGGAGCGCTACAAGAAGATGTCGAAGATCGGCGTCCGCAACATCGACGGCTTCAACAGCCGCGTCGAGCAGGCGCTCGCCAAGGGCGAGGTACTGACCCGCACTGTCCAGACCGGCTTCGACCGCCAGACAGGCGAGGCCGTCTATGAGACGGAGGAGTTCGATCTCCAGCCGATCCCCTATATCGTCGTCATCATCGACGAAATGGCCGACCTGATGATGGTCGCCGGCAAGGATATCGAAGGCGCCGTGCAGCGGCTGGCCCAGATGGCCCGTGCCGCCGGCATTCACGTCATCATGGCAACCCAGCGCCCCTCGGTCGACGTCATCACCGGCACGATCAAGGCCAACTTCCCGACCCGCATCTCCTTCCAGGTCACCTCGAAGATCGACAGCCGCACCATCCTCGGTGAGCAGGGCGCCGAGCAGCTGCTGGGCATGGGCGACATGCTCTACATGGCCGGCGGTGGCCGCATCCAGCGTGTCCACGGCCCCTTCGTCTCGGACAACGAGGTGGAGGAGATCGTCGCCTACTTGAAAACGCAAGGCGCGCCCCAATATCTCGAAGCGATCACCATCGACGAGGATGACGACGAGGGCGGCGCAGGCCCGGCCGGCACGTCCAATCTCTCCGAATCGGACGACCCTTACGACCAGGCCGTGGCGATCGTACTGCGCGATGGCAAGGCCTCGACCTCCTACGTCCAGCGGCGCCTTGGCATCGGCTACAACCGTGCCGCCTCGCTGATCGAACGGATGGAGAAGGAAGGCATCATCGGGCCGGCCAACCATGCCGGCAAGCGCGAGATCCTCGTGCCAACCGAAGAGTGACATCATCGAGCGGTGAACTTTGAACCGAGGATCGGCGTTTGCCTTGGCGACGCCTCACCGGGATTGCGGCCGCCGCCTGCACGGCCATGAAGACGCCGTCTTCTTCGGCGATGCAGGAAAGAAATGAAGGAGTTACGGATGATTGAAGACAATTCCGAGCGTTTGGCGGCCCTCTCCGCACCGAGCACCCGCCGCCAGTTCGTCCTTGGCGCGACCGCCTGCTTCGCGCTCGCAGCGCTGCCCGTCTCCGCGCTGGCCGCCGCAAGCCCCGAAGCCGCCCAGAAGATTGCCGACCATTTCTCCTCGGTGAAGACCATGATGGGCGAATTCGTCCAGTTCGGCCCGCGCGGCGAGCAGACCGGCGGCAAGTTCTTCATCCAGCGCCCGGGCAAGCTGCGGTTCAACTACGAGAAGCCGTCACCGATGCGCGTCATAGCCGACGGCAAGAACGTCGTCATCGGCAACATGAAGCTGAAGACCTGGGATCTCTATCCGCTGTCGAAGACGCCGCTCAGCCTTTTGCTGGCCGACAAGATCGACCTCGGCAACAAGATGGTCCGCGACGTCAAGCAGGAGGCCGACCTCACCACCATCGTCCTCGGCGACAAGACCATCTTCGGCGATTCGACCATCACCCTGATGTTCGATCCGAAAACCTTCGACCTGCGCCAGTGGACGATCACCGACGTCCAGGCCAAGGACACCTCGGTGATGATCTTCAACGTCCAGAACGGCGTCGCTCTCGATCCAAGCGTCTTCGAGATCCCCTACGCCGACGTTCACGGCCAGAAGCGCTGAACCGCGCTCTATCCCCTGTGGAGAAAAGGCAACCCGCCTCGCGGCCGGGTCGCCTTTCGCTGTTCAGCCCCGGCAAAATTGCCTAGACCTTGCGGTCAAAGACCGCAGGGAAGCGAACGCCGATGAACCTTTCGATCACCACCTGGAACATCAACTCCGTCCGGCTTCGCCTGCCGATCGTCGAGGATGTGCTGAAGACCGTCGCGCCCGACATCCTGTGCCTGCAGGAGATCAAGTGCCAGAACGACGAGTTCCCCGCCGATGCGCTGAAGGCGCTGGGCTACGGCAACATCATCATCCATGGGCAAAAGGGCTATCACGGTGTCGCGATCGCCTCGCGTCTTCCGCTGACCGAGGACCATCGGCAGGACTATTGCGGCGTGGGCGACGCCCGCCACATCTCGGCGATCTTCGAATGGGGCGGCCGCCGCATCCGCATCCATAACTTCTACGTACCGGCCGGCGGCGACGAGCCCGACCGTACCGTCAATCCGAAGTTCGGCCACAAGCTGGATTTCATCCGCGAAATGCGTGAACTGAAGGCCGGCGCCGAGCCTGGTGTGTCGGCGATCCTCGTCGGCGACCTCAACATCGCGCCGCTCGAAAACGACGTCTGGTCGCACAAGCAGATGCTGAAGATCGTCAGCCATACCCCCGTCGAGACTGAAGGCCTGCTCGACATCATGCGCGAGGGGGCCTGGGTCGACCTGATGCGAGAGCATGTTCCGGCCGACCAGAAACTCTATACGTGGTGGAGCTACCGCGCCAAGGACTGGGCCGCCGCCGATCGCGGCCGAAGGCTCGACCACATCTGGTCTTCTGAGGACCTGAAGGCCAACCTCCGCGGCATCGAGATCCTGAAGGAGGCGCGCGGCTGGGAAAAGCCGTCCGACCACGTGCCGGTCACGGCGCGTTTTTCGCTCTGAAGCCGAAGGGCCGGACTATTCGAAACGTCCGGCCATCGCCGATGCCCCGTCGATCAGCGAGCCGATCGCCGCGCGGATACGGCCTTCGACCACCCTCGCCATATCCGGATACTCCTCCAGCAGGCGATGAAAGAGCGCACGGGTGATGCGGATCACGTCGCCATCCTCGAGGGCGGTCGCGGTGAATTTGCGCTCGACCATAGTTACCAGCGCGAGCTCCGACAGCATCACGCCCGGACCGACGGTCGCCTCGACCTCCTGCTTTCCACCGCGGCCGATGGTCGAAAGCTCGATTCTCCCCCGCGACACGACATAGGCGCATTCCGCCGGCGACTTTTCACGAAACAGCGCCTGCCCCTTGGAGATCGTCCGGTGCTCGGCGCCGAACGCGATCAGCCGCAGCTGGTCGGGAGAAAGGTCCGCAAACAGCGGCACCTTGCCAAGCAGGTCGATATCGTCGGCAAGCGCCATGGCGGTCTCCGCTCAGTCAGGGAATGATCTTGTAGCCACCGTTTTCGGTGACCAGGATTTCAGCGTTCGACGGATCACGCTCGATCTTCTGGCGCAGGCGGTAGACATGCGTTTCGAGCGTATGCGTCGTGACGCCCGAGTTATAGCCCCAGACCTCTTCGAGCAACACGTCGCGTGTGACGACCTGCTGGCCGGCCCGATAGAGATAGCGGATGATTGCCGCTTCCTTCTCGGTAAGGCGGATCTTCTTGCCGTCTTCCGTCGTCAGCAGCTTCTGGCTCGGCTTGAACAGATAGGGGCCGACGCCGAAGGTCGCATCCTCGCTCTGCTCGTGCTGGCGAAGCTGGGCCCGCATGCGGGCAAGCAGCACGGCGAATCGGAAAGGCTTCGTCACATAGTCGTTGGCGCCGGCTTCGAGGCCGAGAATCGTATCCGAATCGGTATCGTGGCCGGTCAGCATGATGACAGGCGCCTTGAAGCCGCCCTTGCGCAGCAGCTTCACCGCCTCGCGACCGTCCATGTCCGGCAGGCCGACATCCATGATCATAAGGTCGACCTGGCCGCTCCGGGCGGCCTGGATGCCCTTGGTGGCATTGTCCGCCTCGGCGATCGAGAATTCCTCGTAGAGCGACAATTGCTCGACCAGGGTTTCGCGAAGGTCGTTGTCGTCATCCACCAGGAGAATGGTCCGCGCCGTCATGCTGTTCTACTCCCGCTCGTGCCCGCCGGTGCCCTGATCCTGCTTAAGCCAGAATCACGTTTTCGCAAACCGGGAGACGCTTGCTGCTTGCCTGTACTCGTGTTCGAAGTGCTATGAATACACCGATCTTCACAGACAAGGCAAAATCTCGTGACCACGCAGGCAAGGCCGCAGAAACAAACGCAGAAGCCGAAGCGGACAATCCTCGTGCGCCGTGCCCCCGGAAAGTCGGCTGAGGCCATCCTGCAATATGGCCCGCTGCGCATGCGCGCCGCCCTTGGCCGCTCGGGCATAACCAGCCTCAAGAGGGAGGGAGACGGCGCGACACCCCGTGCTTCAATGCGCCTCCTGTCCGGTTATCGCCGCGGCGACCGCATGGGCGCCATGCCGACGACGCTGCCGATCCGCCGTCTCCGCAGGGACATGCTGTGGTGCGATGCGCCGGGGCATCCGGCATACAACCGGCCGGTCAAGGCACCGTTTTCCGCAAGCCACGAGAAGCTGCTGCGCGACGACACTCTCTACGACGTCTGCATCGTCATGGACTGGAACGTGACCATGCGCCGCCGGGGCTGCGGCTCGGCGATCTTCTTCCACCTCGCCCGCCCCGGCTACACGCCGACAGAAGGCTGCGTGGCGCTTTCGGCCGCCGACATGCGCCGCCTCATGCCCTATCTGGGGACCCGCACCGTGATGAGCGTGCTGTGACGCGGCCGGACGACGAAGCCGCCTTCTGGCAGGCGCTGGACGCACTGGTCGCCGGCGCCCGTCCTATCATCGACCGCCCGAAGGGATCGACCCACCCGCGCTATCCCGCAATCGTCTATCCGCTGGACTACGGCTATCTCGACGGCACCACCGCGATCGACGGCCAGGGCGTCGATCTCTGGCGCGGCTCATTGGATGCCGGGGCCATCGTCGGCGCCGTCTGCACCGTCGACCTCACCAAGAAGGATACCGAACTCAAGCTGCTGATCGGCTGCACGTCCGCCGAGATGGAGATCGTCGCCGGCTTCTACAACGACAGCGCCGCGATGAAGGCGCTCCTGCTCAGGCGTCGAGCCGTGCCGGTTTCCACGCCAGCCCTCACGTGAGCGATCGCGGCGTCACGAAGCGCTCGAGCACGCCTCCACCGGCCTTGATATCCGCCCATCGCCCGACCGGAAGATCGATCACCGCAAGACCGCCCGTCGGGTATTTCTCCGACATTCGTTTTCGCGCCGCCGCGTCACCATGGCTCGCCAGCATCAGCGCCAGATCCTCCATGCCCGGATTGTGGCCGAGCACCAGCACCGAACGACAGCCGGGATCGACCGAACGCAGCACGCGAAGGATACCCTCGGCGCTCGCCGCATAGAGATCGGCTTCGTGCCGCATCGGGGGAACTGCAGGAAGACGCTCCGCCACCAGCGCCCAGGTTTCCCGCGTCCGCCGTGCCGTGGAGACCAGCGCCAGTTCGGGGGTCAGCGCTTCGCGCGTCAGGTAGTCGCCCATCAATGCCGCCGCCTTCCGCCCGCGCTCGGCCAGCGGCCGCTCCTCGTCGGCGACACCCTCGGGCCAGTCCGATTTGGCGTGCCGAAGCAGGATCAGCCGCAGGGTCGAAGGGGCAAGCGGTTTCTCTGCGGTCTCGTCCTGCGCCATGACGGCCTCCTCCCGGTGTGAACTGCTCTGTCGCAGTCTAGAGGCTGACCGAGATCGCGCCAATGGCCACGACGACGCAGGCTGCGACCCGCCGGACGGTCAGCCGCTCGCCCAGGAAAAGCGCACCGATGATAACCGCGAAGACGACGCTCGTCTCGCGCACCGCTGTCACCAGGCCGGCAGGCGCAAACGAATAGGCGACGACCACCATGCCGTATGCCGTGAGCGCAACCACTCCGCCGCCGAAGGCCTTCCACGTGGCGGGCGCCCGGAAATCGATGACGAGACCGCGCCGGACGATGGCGTAGGTCAACGCAAGCAGCAATCCGTACAGGAAGAGCACCCACATCGCATAGGCCGTTGGGTTTTCGACCTGGCGCACGCCTATCGAATCAACCGTTGAATAACAGGCAATGATGAGGGCGGTGGCGAAGGCGAAGAGAAGCGACGAGGTGGCCGCTCGCGAGCGGCCGAACGACAGACTCATGATCCCGGCCGCCACCAGCACGACCCCGATGGTCTGAAACGTGCCGAGGATTTCGCCGAAGATCAGGAAGCCGCCCAGCGTAACGAGCAGCGGCACCGTGCCGCGAACGATGGGATAGACCTGCCCGAGTTCGCCATGCCGATAAGCCGCGACGAGAAACAGGCTGTAGCCCACCTGCAGCGAGGCGGAGAGCAGGACATAGGGCCAGGCGCCCGCACCCGGCAGCGGAAAGTAGACGACGAAGGGCAGCGCGATGACCGAGCCCGCGAGGCTCATGACCGTCACCGACCAAAGCCGGTCGGTCCCGTTTCGGAGGAAAGCATTCCAGCTCGCATGCAGGATGGCCGCGACGAGGGCAAGCACAACGGCAATCGTGCTCACGATGCGTTCGCCTGCAAACGGGAAGCACGGGGCGCGGGAGGCACGATTTCGGGCTGAGGAAACATCGGGCTTGCTGCTTTTATGACAGTTTTATGACGGTCGGACGATAGCCACTTTCCGCCGCTTTGCAATCATCGATCGCAACACCGGCTGACTGCGAATGACGGGTCTTCGCTTGCAGAATTGAGGAGGCGGTCATAGCCGCCACAAACGAGGCCGTCATTTCCGTCCTCGGGCAAAACCGATGACCTGAAGTCCACGCACAAGCACACCTCTGATCCGGACGTTCGGGCGATACACATGTAGGCTGAGCCGGCGACCCTCTATTACGCGGTGCCGTGTGGATCCTCGGCTCAGGGCCGAGAATAACGGAATGTATGGGGTGGCGTCGGTGATGAAGGGCCAAGCTTACGCTTGCTGAGAGGCAGAACACAGGCAAGGCCCAAATGGGGGGGGCATCATCCTCGGGCTTGCCCCGAGGATCCACACCCGGTCGGCTGATGAAGTGTGCGGCGGTTGCCCCCGGGAGCACAGGCCGGCACCTTCACGCTTGATGCCAAAAGGCCGCCGGCATGGCTGACGGCGGCCTTTCGGATTGTGGACGGAATTTCCGGCCGGGATTTAGCCGAAGTGGCGGATGTCGACGAAATGGCCGGCAATGGCAGCGGCGGCGGCCATGGCCGGCGACACGAGATGCGTGCGGCCCTTGTAGCCCTGGCGGCCTTCGAAGTTGCGGTTCGAAGTCGAGGCGCAGCGCTCGCCCGGCTTCAGCCGGTCGTCGTTCATCGCCAGGCACATCGAGCAGCCCGGCTCACGCCATTCGAACCCGGCATCCTTGAAGATCTTGTCGAGACCTTCGGCTTCCGCCTGTTCTTTGACCAGGCCGGAGCCCGGAACGACCATGGCCGAAACCGTCGACGCCACCTTCTTGCCTTCCAGCACCTTGGCGGCAGCGCGCAGGTCCTCGATACGGCCGTTGGTGCAGGAGCCGATGAACACGCGGTCGATGGTGATGTCGGTCATCTTGGTGCCCGGCTTCAGGCCCATGTAGTCGAGCGCACGCCACTTGGAGGCACGCTTGTTCTCGTCGGCGATCTCGTCCGGATTCGGAACGACGCCCTCGATCGAAACGACGTCTTCAGGCGACGAGCCCCAGGAGACGATCGGCGGCAGGTTGGCGGCGTCGAGCACGACGACCTTGTCGAAATGCGCACCTTCATCCGTGTGCAGCGTCTTCCAGTAGGCGACGGCCTGATCCCAGGCCTCGCCCTTCGGCGCACGCGGCTTGTCCTTGATGTATTCGAAGGTCTTTTCGTCCGGCGCGATCAGGCCGGCGCGGGCGCCGCCTTCGATCGTCATGTTGCAGACGGTCATGCGGCCTTCCATGGAGAGCGACCGGATCGCCTCGCCGGCGAATTCGATGACGTGGCCAGTACCGCCGGCCGTGCCGATCTCGCCGATGATCGCAAGGATGATGTCCTTGGCGGTGACGCCGTCCGGGAGCTTCCCGTCGACGCGCACCAGCATGTTCTTGGCCTTCGACTGGATCAGCGTCTGGGTGGCGAGCACGTGCTCGACTTCCGACGTGCCGATGCCGTGCGCCAGCGCGCCGAAGGCACCATGCGTCGAGGTGTGGCTGTCGCCGCAGACGATCGTCATGCCCGGCAGGGTGAAGCCCTGTTCGGGGCCGACGATGTGCACGATGCCCTGGCGCTTGTCGTTCTCGGAGTAATATTCGACGCCGAACTCGGCCGCATTGTGGGCGAGCGCCTCGACCTGGATGCGGCTTTCCTCGTTCTTGATGCCGGTGTGGCGGTCCGGCGTGGTCGGCACGTTGTGGTCGACGACGGCGAGCGTCTTCTGCGGCGCGCGAACCGGACGGTGGCTCATGCGAAGGCCTTCGAACGCCTGCGGGCTCGTCACTTCATGGACGAGGTGGCGGTCGATGTAGAGAAGACAGGTGCCGTCGTCCTGGCGGTCAACCAGGTGATCGTCGAAAATCTTGTCGTAGAGGGTACGGGGTGCACTCATGGCTTTGATCCGTCGGAAATGTCGATTTCGGGAAATAGGTCAGTGGCCGCGTGGGCCGGCGGAACGGTCGCCTCAGGCGAGTCGGCTGTTGAGCGCCCCGGAGACGCGCGCGAAGAAGCGTGCCGGAAGACGCTTGTGGTCCTGCAGCACAAAGATATCAGGCGCGAGACATCCGAATTTCGATCCCATGGCCCGCCTCATAACAGTTTTCCACAGGACCGGCAATCGCTTTGCATCGTCCGCCCCCTGACACACGACTGTCATACGGCGTTCTTGCAAACATGCTTGATCTGCTTGGGCGAAACTGGAGGATGCCGCGATGTCCGAGCCGACCGAAGAACTGCTGAACCGGATCAAGAACGAGATCGTCGACAGTTTCGACGAGGAGCTCGAACAGCAGATGGAGGAAGAGCGGCTGGAGGATCTGGTCACGGAGGGGCTGTCCGAACCGAGCCTCGACCGGAAGGTCTATTTCCGCGAGCTGTTCAGGCTTCAACACGAGCTGGTTCGTCTGCAGGACTGGGTGCAGTACAAGAAACTCAAGGTGGTCGTCCTGTTCGAAGGTCGCGATTCCGCCGGCAAGGGCGGTGCGATCAAGCGCGTGACCCAGAGGCTCAATCCGCGCATCTGCCGCGTCGTCGCCCTTCCCGCTCCGACCGAGCGCGAACGCGACCAGTGGTATTTCCAGCGCTACACGCCGCACCTGCCGTCCGGCGGCGAAATGGTGCTGTTCGACCGCTCCTGGTACAACCGCGCCGGCGTCGAACGCGTCATGGGCTTCTGCACGCCCGACCAGGTCGAGGAATTTTTCCGCGACGTGCCGGAATTCGAGCGCATGCTGGTCCGCTCCGGCATCATCCTGCTCAAATACTGGTTCTCCATCACCGACGAGGAACAGGAATTCCGATTCCGCATGCGCATCCATGATCCGCTGAAGCAGTGGAAGCTCTCGCCCATGGACCTCGAGAGCCGCATCCACTGGGAGGAATACACCAAGGCGAAGGAAGAGATGCTCGATCGCACCCACATCGCCGAGGCGCCGTGGTGGGTGGTGCAGGCCGTCGACAAGAAAAGGGCGCGCCTCAACATGATCGCCCATCTCCTGTCGCAGATCCCCTATGAGAACGTGCCGAAGGAGCACATCGTGCTGCCGGAGCGCGTCCGCAACGAAGACTACATCCGTCGACCGGTGCCCGAAGAAATGTACGTGCCGGAAGTGTTCTGAGGCGCTGCGGTCGGGCGCGGCCTATCGCGCCTGACCCTTTTGCCGCATCCGCTTTTCCAACTGCCTGAGCAGCAGTGACAGGCCGATCGTCAGGATCAGGTAGATATAGGCGACGATCGAATAGGTCTCGAAGAAGCGGAAGGAGCCGGAGGCATAAATCTTGCCGGCCTGGCTGATGTCGGCGACGCCGAGCACCGAGACCAGCGAACTGTCCTTCACCATGGCGACGAAGTCGTTGGAGAGCGGCGGGAAGATCACCCGGATCGCCTGCGGCAGCACGATCAGCCGGAAACGCTGGAAGCGGGAAAGGCCGAGCGCCATTGCCGCCTCGATCTGTCCCTTGTCGACGGACTGGAAGCCGGCGCGGAAGATCTCGGCGATGAAGGCCGAATAGCCGATCGTCAGCGCGATGATGGCGCGCCACATCAGCGAGACGTCCCTAACCTGCAGCGGCGCCGTCCAGCCGCGCTCGACGAGCGGGCCGATCACGAAATTGTAGAGGCTGACAAAACCCGGCGCGCCGACGAAGGCGACGTAGAACAGGAGCACGAGCACCGGAATGCCGCGCACCACCTCGATGTAGAAGCGCGCCGCCTGCCGGAGCACCAGGCTGTCGGCCAAGCCGGCGAGCGCAATCAGAAGCCCGAGTGCGGTCGCGAACGAAAAGCCCATCACCGTCACGAAGACGGTGACCCCGATGCCACGCGCCACGGTGATGAAGACCTGAGCATAGAGGCCGTTGAAGATGATCACGGCGGCGATCGCCGCCGCAACGAGGCCAAGGGCGACCAGCCACCAGGGATAGTCGTCCTTGCCGTTTGCGCCGGGAAGCGTCTGGAAGCCCATCAGCCGGCCCCGGCCTCGCTACAGGTCACGCTCACTCGCCCATCTTGTAGTCGAGGAACCACTTCTTGTTCAGCCCGTCCAGCGTACCGTCGGCCTTGAGTACAGCGATCGCCGCATTGACCGGCGCCACCAGGTCGGAGCCCTTCGGGAAGATGAAGCCGAAATCCTCCGAGCCGAGCGGTCCGCCGATGAGTTTCAGGCCGCCGTTCGAGGCGTCGACATAACCCTTGCCGGCGGTGCCGTCGGTCAGCACCACGTCCACGTCACCGGTCTTGAGGGCCTGCACCGTGGCACCGAAGGTCTCGAACAGCTTAATGCGCGGATTGGATTCATTGCCGTCGAGGATTTCGTAGACGGCCGTGTAGAACGGCGTCGTGCCCGGCTGCGCGCCGACCAGGCCGTCGTTGAACGCGCCGAAGCTCTTGCCGTCTGTGAAGCGGGTCTCGTCGCCGCGCACCAGCATGAACTGCTCCGAGCGCATGTAAGGATCGGAGAAGTCGACCTTCTCCTTTCGGTCGTCCTTGATGGTGATGCCGGTCATGCCGATCTGGTACTGGCCGTCGGACACCGCCTGGATCATCGCGTCCCAGGACGTATTCTGGTATTCGACCTTGAAGTTCAGCCGCTTGGCGATCTCGTTCATCGCGTCATATTCCCAGCCGATGGCCTGGCCGGATTTCGGGTCGACGAACTGCAGCGGGGGATAGGCGTTTTCGGTGACGACGACCACCGTCTTGCCGCCGAGGTCGGGCAGTTCGGCCGCGAAGCTGGAAAGCGGGGAAAGGACGAGAGTCGAAAGACCGGCGGCTATAAGGGCGCGGCGAGAAAACATTTTGGTCTCCTGAAAATGTGGCGAGCCAAATTGTCATGAAGTCTCACGGTCTTGCAAGGGTACGTCGTTCCAAAGAAGCGGGGGCGCAGGCAATGGCGCCCCCCTTGGTTTCGGTAAATGCGCAAAGAGTGTTCAACTCCGCGAATTCAGCTCAACATCCGTTTCAGCGGGGCGACATGGCGGAGCACCAGGAGATCGATGACGAGCACCGAGACGAGCACCGCGCCGGTCAGCGGGAAGAGCAGGGACAAGGCCACCATGATGACCGCGCCGGTCTTCCACAGCGGACCCGGCTCACGCACAGGAGCCACAAGGCGGCCCGCGCCCTGCGGCCTGCGCTTCCACCACATCACGATGCCGCTCACCGACAGGAAGATCACCGAGAGGCAGAAGAGGGTGACGAGCGCGACATTCCACGCCCCCATGTCTCCTTCGTGAAACGCAATGCCGACCGCCATGGCCTTGCCGGCCGGGCCATATTCGGCAAAACCGACATCGGCCAGAACCTTGCCGGTATAGCGGTCGATGTGGACGGTGCGGTCGGAGACCGGATTGCCGCTGTCATTGCTCATCGTATCGCGGGAGATCGTCCAGACCCCCTTGTCGTCGGCGGGAACGGCGAGCTGGAAACGCTGGTCGAAGCCGAGCGATCGGGCAAAGGCAATGACGGTGTCGATGTCGACAGGCTGGCCGTCCGGCAGGCCGCTTGCGCCGGCATCGGAGCCTGACATCGGCATCGGCGTCTGTTCGAGGGTCCACGGCACTTCCTTGATGCCGCCATGGTTCATCGCCGCATGGGTCGCATCCGAAACCGGAACATTGTCCCACTTCTCGGCGGGAAAGGTGCTCCAGGCCTGGGTGAACTTCTCGCCCCAGATCCCGGCCCAGGTGAGCCCGGACAGAAGGAAGACGAGAAGGATCAGCGAGGCATAGAAGCCGACCGTCAGATGCAGGGACTTCCACAGCATGCGTCCCCGGGCAGAGAGCTGGGGAACGAGGACGCTGGAAAAGCCCTTGCCGTCGCGCGGCCACCACAGATAAAGCCCGGTCACGATCAGCACCACACCGAAGCCGGCGGCGATCTCGATCAACCGGTCGCCGATGTCGCCGATGAGCAGCGTGCCATGGATGGTGTCGGCAAGGTCGTAGAGCGCATTACGGCGCTCCCAGCTGCCGAGAACCTGACCCGTATACGGATCGACCGCCACCATGCTCGACGCCTCGCCGGCGTTGACGCGGAAAACGGCCGCCCCCTCGGGCGTCCGTGGTGCGATATACTGCACGAGGCTGCCGCCCGGCACGGCGGCAACAGCCGCATCGGCCTGTTTCGAAACGAGGACCTGGCTCGCCGCGGGGGTGACCGTGAAGGCCTTTTCCCCGTCGCGCCCGACCAGAACCGCTGACCACAGCATGATCAGCCCCGTGACGGCCAGCATTGCGAGGAAGGGCGCCACATAGAGCCCGGCGTAGAAATGCCAGCGCCAGGCGGTGAAATAGAAGCGTCGGGAAAACGCGGCAGTTGCCGGCGTCGCCGGGCTGTCTGTTGCAAGGGTCATGAATTCTCTCCTCAAAGGGTGTTGCAAGCGTCAAGGGCCCGGCTGCCGGATGCGATCTCGGCGAGCGTTTCCCGATGCAGCAGGGTGACGATTTCGGGATGGGTGAAGTCGATCAGGCCCGCTTTCTTGATGCGGGTGAAGCAGCGGCTGACCGTCTCGATGGTCAGGCCGAGCCAGTCCGCCAGATCGCCGCGGGTCGGGTAGAGGTTGAAGCAGATGGTATTGCGCTTTCGGCCCCGGGATGGGCGCACGAACTGATCGGCGAGGTCGAGGATGGCGGAGGCGACCCTTTCGTTCGCCGTCTTGCGCCCGAGGAGGATCGCATGCGATTGAGCACGCAGGAGCATCTCCTTCAGGTCGATTTCCAGATCGGCATGCTCGATGCGTTCGATCGTTTCGAGAGAGACGTAACTCAGCGTTTCCGCCGAGCATCGGCTGTGGTCGCCGCCGCCGATGCCGAGCAGGCGGCCGGGACCAATCATGTCGATGATCTGTCGCCGGCCATCCGGCAGCGATTGAGAGAGCGCAACACAGCCCTCGATCACGCGGTATTGCGGGGCGCGATCATGGCCCTCGAGAAAGAGGGTGCTGCGCGGGGGCAGCCTGAGGGCGGTGGCGTCGTGGCGTGGCGCTCGCCTTTCAACAAGCGCATGGGCTGGCAGCGGACGGGTGTCCGCCTTGTCTAGGGTGAAATGCAGCATGACGATATCCGGCGTTCAGGCCGGATGCGCATGCTCGATGCGTCCTACCGGCCTCGATGAAGGATTCCGGACACGAGCGTTTCGCCGCTCGCGGAACCGGGCTCAGACAAGGGCCGGATGGGGAGGCGCACGGGGCGCGGCATTGGGAGGGAAGATAAGACGGTGGAAAGCCTCGAAACGCGGCGGCAGCAGCGTTTCGGCGACGACAACAATCCGAGCGCCGGTGAGGTCGGTGGGCGACGGCAGCAGGACGGAGGCGGAGATCAGGCAGGCTTCGCAGGTACCTGATCCGAGGTGGTCTTTCTGCGCACCGTCATCATCTTGTCCGGGAAGGCAGAGTTCGGGCAGGCTACCATCGGGCAGCGTGAGCGCGGCGACCTCGGCCGATGACAGTTTGGACGCCGCGGCAGTTGGGGCCCGATGGGCAAAGCCGACAGCAACAAGCGCGATCACGCAAAGCGCGCGCGTCAAGAGCTGCCATGTGCCCATCCTGGTTCGCATCGATTGTCCCCGGTCCGCCCACAGGGTTAGCAATGGACGCGGGAAGATGCAAGCGAGACGCGCTGCCGCACCAAGGCAACAAAAAAAGGCGGCCCGAAGACCGCCTTTTCCAATTCCCGAAGGGGAAAGTCTTATTCTGCGGAGCCTTCGGCTGCAGCTGCAGCTTCAGCGGCAGCCTTTGCTTCAGCCGCTTCTGCTGCTGCCTTTTCGGCGGCGAGAGCCTGTGCTGCTGCAATCTTTTCAGCTTCGATGCGTGCCTTTTCCTCGGCAACGGCAGCGCGCTCGGCGTCGTTCAGCTTGCGTGCGCGCGAGCCGGTGTTTTCGACGATACGAGCCGACTTACCGCGACGATCGCGCAGGTAGTAGAGCTTGGCGCGACGGACCTTACCGCGACGAACGACTTCGACGCTTTCGACCATCGGCGAATAGACCGGGAATACGCGCTCGACGCCTTCGCCGTAGGAGATCTTGCGAACGGTGAAGCTCTCGTTGATGCCGGCGCCCGAACGGCCGATGCAAACGCCTTCATAGGCCTGCACGCGGGTACGGTTGCCTTCCTTGACGGTGACGTTGACGCGGAGCGTGTCGCCGGCAGAGAATTCCGGAAGCTTGCGCTTGGCTTCGATCTTGGCGGCCTGTTCGGCTTCCAGCTGCTGAATGATGTTCATGTCTAACCTCGGTTCTTCTGAAACAGCCAGAGCGCTCGTCGATCCTTCGGTCCTTGCCTCCGGATGTTGTCCTCGCGGACGGGAGCGGTTACGCATGCTCTTTGTTTGTGGCAGACGGGCTAAGCCCATTTCCGAAGCGGGCCAATACACCAAACATCCCGGTTTGTCACCCCTTCGGCGCATTTTTCTCGCCGACGCACCATTGCGGTCCCGACGCTGAACGAATAACCGTGCGCGACCACGGAGGAAGCCGCATATGTCGATCGCCACCCTTGTCCTGCTGTTTGCCGCCGGCTTTCTCTCGGGCGTCGTCAATGCGATCGCCGGGGGCGGCACCTTTCTGACCTTCGGCGCGATGACGCTCGCCGGCCTGCCGCCGATCGCGGCCAATGCCACGTCCTCGATCACCCAGTTTCCAGGCTATATCACCTCGACGCTCGCCTATCGAAGCGAATTCGCCTCTTTGAGGAAGAGCGCCCTGATCCTCGCTCTCGTCTCCGCGGTCGGCGCGCTCGGCGGTGCGCTGTTCCTGATCTCGCTCTCCAATCCGGCCTTCCGCGCCATGGTGCCGTGGCTGCTGATCGCCGCGACGATCGTCTTTGCGGCCGGGCCCAAACTCCGCCCGAAACAGGCCGGCGAGAGCCACCCGGCAACGCCGCTCGGACTTGCCCTGCAGGGGCTCACCTCATTTTATGGCGGCTTTTTCGGCGCCGGCATGGGCATCATGATGCTTGCATCGCTCGGGCTTGCCAGCGGCGGCGACTATCATCGGCTGAACGCACTCAAGAACTTCCTGTCGATCGTCATCGCCGCGGTGGCGATCTTGGTCTTCACCAGCGCCGGCGCAGTCTCGTGGACCCATGCCGCCGTGATGGTCCCGGCCGTCGCGATCGGCGGTTATGCCGGCGTCGCCCTCGCACGGAAGGTGCCGCAGGCCGTTCTGCGATGGATTGTCGTGGCGGCAGGCCTCGGCCTTGCGATCTATTACTTCGTCACGGGGTGAGGAATGGTCGACGAAATGATCCAGCGAATCGTTTCGAATGATGAACGCCCTGAGCCCACGCGAAGGGCAGGGCTGGGTAACCGCAGGCTCGACGCAGTCATTACTTGAGGAGGTCCGGCCGTCGTTCGGCCGTCAGCTTCAACGCTTCCTCGCGGCGCCAGGCCTCGATGGCGGCGTGATTGCCCGACGTCAGTACCTCGGGGATCTCGCGTCCTTCGAAGACCTGCGGCCGGGTATAGTGCGGGTGCTCGAGCAGCCCGCCCTCGAAGCTTTCATGTACGCCGGACAACTGGTTGCCCATGACGCCCGGCAGGATCCTTACCACCGCATCGAGCAGGGTCAGAGCCGCCGGCTCGCCACCGGAAAGAATATAGTCGCCGATGGATACCTCTTCGAGCCCGCGTGCCTCGATGACCCGCTGGTCGACGCCCTCGAAGCGTCCGCAGACGATGACCACGCCTTCGCCCTCGGCAATCGCCCGGACCCGTTCCTGGGTCAGCGGCCGTCCGCGCGGGCTCATCAGCAGCCGCGGGCGGCTATCGTCGGCGATCGAATCGATCGCACGCGCCAGCACATCCGGCTTCAGCACCATGCCGGCTCCGCCGCCCGACGGGGTGTCGTCGACGCTCCGGTGCTTGTCGAGGGCAAAGTCGCGGATCTGTACGGCTTCGATCGACCAGTCACCGCGGTCCAGTGCGCGGCCCGCGAGTGCCTGGCCGAGATGGCCGGGAAACATGTCCGGATAAAGCGTCAGCACACTCGCCTTGAAGGGCATCGGGCGATCGCTCACGAATCGTCCCGCGGCGGCTTGCCCTTGGGCCCCGCGCCATAAGGCTTCGCGTCATCTTCGTCCTTGAGGCCCGCCGCGATCGGATCGATCAGGATCTTGCCACCCTCAAGGTCGATTTCGAGGACTGCGGCCTCGGAGAACGGGATCAGCACGGGTCGCTTGCCCGGCCCCTTGAGTTCGAGCAGATCGCCGGCACCGAAATCGTAGACGCCGGTCACCGCGCCGTAGTGATTGCCCTCGCCGTCATGCACCTCGAGACCTTCGAGATCGGCATAGTAGAACTCGTCCTCGTCGAGTTCCTCGTCCGGCAGAGCGTCGCGCTCGATGAAGAGTTCGAGACCGTTCAACGCCTCGGCGGCATTGCGGTCGTTGACGCCCCGGAACCGCACGACGACGACATTCTTGGCTTCCCGCAGGTCGAGGATCTCGAAGACCCGTCCGTCCGCGCTGCGCAGGTTGCCATACTCGCCGAGCGCCATGGGATCAGCAGTGAAGGTCTTGACCCGCACCTCGCCGCGCAGACCCTGCGCCGCGCCAATTACGGCCATCAATACGGGGTTTTCGAGCTTCGTCATCGTTTCGGTCTGTTCCGGTCGGAAAAATTGGGATCCTCGCTCCTTTTACGGCGAAGCGGGAAGAATGGGAAACAGAAAACGGGCGGCAGGAAGCCTGCCGCCCGTCGGAAATTACGGAAAGCGCCGTAACTTATTCTGCAGCGGCTTCGGCAGCGGCAGCAGCGGCTTCGGCAGCCTTCATTTCCTTTTCCTTGACGCGCTCGATCGCCTTCTTGCCCGGCTTTGCCTTTTCCGGGTTGCTGCGGGCGTCGCGCGTTGCGATGCCGGCTTCAGCGAGGAAGCGCAGGACGCGGTCGGTCGGCTGTGCGCCCTTGGCCAGCCAATCCTTGATGCGATCGACGTTCAGCTCGACGCGCTTTTCGTTGTCCTTGCCGAGCATCGGGTTCCACGAACCGACCTTCTCGAGGAAACGGCCGTCACGCGGCGAGCGGGCGTCGGCAACGACGATCTGGTAGTAGGGACGCTTCTTGGAACCGCCACGGGCGAGACGAATCTTGAGGGACATGGGTTTACTCCTTGGTTCTTGTTAGGGCCGCCTTCCGGCGGTCCGGGGTTCTTGTCGGGACTGCCTTGCGGTGGTCCCGGGCATGCTGTTGCGACCGTCTTGCGACGGCCCCGTTCTGACGAGACCGTCTCAGACGGCCTTTTCGGTGACGCCGCCGAGATCGGCGGCAATGGCTTCATGATGCCGGATGACTTCCGTGATGATGAAGTTCAGAAACTTCTCGGCGAAATCCGGATCCAGATTGGCGTCCTGGGCCAGCCGGCGCAGTCGGGCGATCTGGTATTCCTCGCGCGCCGGGTCGGCCGGCGGCAGATCGTATTTGGCCTTGAGCACGCCGACTGCCTTGGTGCAGCGAAAGCGTTCGGCCAGCATGTGGACCAGCGCCGCGTCGATGTTGTCGATCGACTGGCGATAGCCGGAAAGCTGTTCCTTGACGGTCTGTTCGGTCATCGGTCTGGCTTCCTCACTTCTTCTTCGGCAGGCCCGGCAGGCCGCCCAGTCCGGGAAGTTTCGCGCCGCCGAGGCCCGGCAGGCCACCACCGAGACCTGGCAGACCGCCCATGCCGCCAAGACCCGGCGGCGGCTTGAGGCCTGCCGCCTCGGCCTGTTTGGCAAGCGCCTCGAGCTGCTTCGGATCCATGCTGGACAGATCGGGCATGCCGCCCATGCCACCGAGCCCGCCAAGGCCCATCTTCGAGGCAAGGCCGCCCATCATCTGCTTCATCATGCCGCCTTTGCCCTTGCCGCCCATCATCTTCATCATGTCGGCCATCTGGCGGTGCATCTTGAGAAGCTTGTTGATCTCGGCGGCATCGGTGCCGGAACCGGCAGCGATGCGCTTCTTGCGGGAATGCTTGAGCAGGTCCGGATTGGAGCGTTCGGCCTTGGTCATCGAGGAGATGATCGCCATCTGCCGCTTGAACAGCTTGTCGTCCAGGCCGGCGGCGGCCATCTTGTCCTTCATGCCGGCCATGCCGGGCATCAGCCCCATGATGCCGCCCATGCCGCCCATCTTCTGCATCTGGCTCAACTGGTCGGCGAGGTCGTTGAGGTCGAACTTGCCCTTGGCCATCTTGGCGGCCATGGCGGCCGCCTTTTCGGCGTCGATATTCTCAGCCGCCTTCTCGACCAGCGAGACGATGTCGCCCATGCCGAGGATGCGGTCGGCGATGCGCCGCGGATGGAACTCCTCGAGCTCCGTCATCTTCTCGCCGACGCCGATCAGCTTGATCGGCTTGCCGGTGACGGCGCGCATCGATAGCGCCGCACCGCCACGACCGTCGCCGTCCATGCGGGTGAGCACAAGGCCGGTTATGCCGACGCGTTCGTCGAAGTTGCGCGCCAGGTTGACGGCGTCCTGACCGGTCAGCGCATCGGCGACCAGCAGGATTTCATGCGGCCGCGAATTCTTCTTGATGTCGGCCATCTCGACCATCAAGGGCTCGTCGATATGCGTACGGCCCGCGGTGTCGAGGATGACGACGTCGTGACCGCCGAGCTTGGCAGCCTGCACGGCGCGGCTGGCGATGTCGGTCGGGGACTGGCCGGCGATAATCGGCAGGACGTCGATGCCGGTCTGCTGCCCGAGCTGGCGAAGCTGTTCCTGGGCTGCCGGACGCCGCGTGTCGAGCGATGCGAGAAGGACCTTCTTCTTCTCGCGGTCGGTCAGCCGCTTGGCGACCTTGGCAGACGTGGTCGTCTTGCCCGAGCCCTGCAGGCCGACCATCATGATGACGACCGGGGCGGCGGCGGCGAGATCGACGCCGACGCCGTCGTTGCCGAGCATCTCGACGAGTTCGTCATGGACGATCTTGACGACCATCTGGCCGGGCTTGATCGATTTCACGACGGCCGCGCCGACGGCCTTATCACGGACGCGATCCGTGAAGGAGCGCACGACTTCGAGCGCCACGTCGGCTTCCAGAAGCGCACGGCGCACCTCGCGCAGCGCCGCGGAAACATCGGCTTCCGACAATGCGCCACGGCCGGTCAGTCCATTCAAAATGGAACCAAGGCGGTCCTGGAGGTTTTCGAACATCGGCTCTTCCTTGTCGTTTCGGGTTGCGTCACGGGTTCCCGAAACGTTGGTCTTTTCCGCGCTGAAAACAAGACGCAAAGCCAAAAACCACCCGAGGGCGCATCGCGCTGTCGGGTGTTGACCTCCGGGATCTCTTTATACCTTTTCGGGTCCCGGTCGGCGGCTCGGAGTGCATGTCTCGTCGCAGATTGAGGGCGATAAACAGGAAAAGCCCCAGAAAGTCAAGGCTTCACGGGAAAATCGGCCTTGCCGCCCGCGTGACCCTTTGCAAGCGGCTCCCCGCACCCCAGATCTTGGGCTTCAGACAACCATCACGGTGGACCATGGCGAGCAGATCCGCAAATCCCTATTACCAAGGTCCCGTGACCGATCATTTCGACGGTACCCGTTTCTTCAACCCGGAAGGGGTGGAACCCGGTAATCTGGCCGATCTGTGGAAATGGAAGACCAACGGCCAGCGCGCCCGCTGGCCCAAGCGCATACCCTTGAGGCGCGAGCAAGCCCCGTCGTGCGAACGGGTCGATGGCGAGGATCTTCGCGTCACGATGATCGGCCATGCCTCCCTGCTGATCCAGGTTGCCGGCCTCAACATCCTGACCGATCCGGTCTGGTCGCCGCGCGCCAGTCCTTTTTCCTTCGCCGGACCGAAACGCGTGATCGAGCCGGGCATCGCCTTCGATGCCCTGCCGCCGATCGATCTCGTGCTCGTGACCCACAACCACTACGACCATCTCGACCTCGAGACGCTCGCCCGCCTCCAGAAGGTCCACCGCCCCCGCATCGTCACGCCGCTTGGCAACGACGTCATCATGCGCCCGCGCCTTGCCGAGGCACGGATCGACACGATGGACTGGGGCGACAACCTCGTGATCGCTGACGGCGTCACCCTTCATGCCGAGCCCTGCCACCACTGGTCGGCGCGCGGCATCGGCGATCGCCGCATGGCGCTCTGGGCCGCCTTTGTGCTCGAGACCCCTGCGGGCCGGATCTATCACATCGGCGACACCGGCTTCCACGATGGCATCAACTATCGCGCCGCGGCCGAAAAGCACGGCGCCTTCCGTCTCGCCATCCTGCCGATCGGCGCCTATGAGCCGCGTTGGTTCATGAAAGGTCAGCACCAGAATCCGGAGGAAGCCGTAATCGGCATGCGCCTCGCCAACGCGGCCTTTGCCGTCGGCCACCACTTCGGCACCTTCCAGCTGACCGACGAGGCAATCGAAGCCCCGGTCGAGCACTTGGCCGACGCACTCACCGCCCACGCCGTCTCCCCCGCCCGCTTCCGCCCTTTGCGCGCCGGTGAGATCTTCGACGTGCCCGCGGTGTGATTTCCGTCGGCGACGTTTCGCCATTCATCCCGACCGCCTTACTTTCAAGCCCGGGCGACCTGGCGCCCGGGCTTGTCGGTCGTGCGGGCATGTTCGGCGCCGGACGCCCCGATCTCGCGGAAGATCCATGCGACGCGACCCCAAGCTCAAGGTCAACCTCCGGGTTCACTGGTTATCGCGCAAGAAGGCCAGGGCAGAGGTGGGGTTCGTGCATGGATCCTCGGGTCAAGCCCGAGGATCCACAACCAAGTTCGCAAACGCCCCGTATCTACGCCCGCGCAAATATCCCCGTCCGCCGGCAAGTGCCGGGCACCGCCCGGAAATTCTCAAGAACGCCGGTCGTTCGCAGAGCGACCTAAGTCGCGGGGCAAAACCGCAGAACGGGGCACCTTCGGGCTCCATCTAGAATTTTTGTCTTACGCGGCAGCCAAAGGCGCCCCGTCCGCTCAAGTTCGACTGGGGCAAGAAGGAAACGATGGCAAAACCGGGGGGCGTGAGGGCCGGCCGGGGGTTTTGGCATGCATTCCCGAAAATCACCGCCCTGCCACGCACATCGCGGCAGCCTCCCTTGCCCCCGACACTGGTAATTTCCGGCGGTTTCCGCCATATAAGCCCGAAGACACTGGGGAATGAGCAGATGGCATCGATGGTCGAATTCGCGAAGATGAACGGACTTGGCAACAAGATTCTGGTCGTCGACATGCGCGGCTGCAAGGACACCGTGACGCCCGAGGCTGCGATTGCGCTGGCCGCCGATCCGCAGACCAGCTTCGACCAGATCATGGCGATCCACGATCCGAAGATCGAAGGCACCGACGCCTGGATCGACATCATCAATTGCGACGGCACGCGCGCCCAGGCCTGCGGCAACGGCACGCGTTGCGTCGTCCAGGCGCTCTCCGCCGAGACCGGCCGCAAGACCTTCACCTTCCACACGCTGGCCGGGATCCTCAATGCCGTCGAGCACGAGGACGGTATGATCTCCGTCGACATGGGCAAGCCCGTCTTCGAATGGGACCGCATCCCGCTGTCGGAAGAATTCCATGACACCAGCCGGATCGAGCTTCAGATCGGCCCGATCGACGCACCGATCCTCCACTCCCCCTCGGTCGCCTCCATGGGCAATCCGCACGCGATCTTCTGGGTCGATCGCGACCCGATGAGCTTCGAGCTCGAGCGCTTCGGCCCGCTTCTCGAAAACCACCCGATGTTTCCGGAAAAGGCCAACATCACGCTGGCCCAGGTGACGGGCAAGGACACCCTTCGCACCCGGACCTGGGAGCGCGGCGCCGGGCTCACGCTGGCCTGCGGATCCGCCGCCTGCGCCGCAGGCGTCTCCGCCGCCCGAACCGGCCGCACGGGCCGCAAGGTCACCATCGATGTGGCCTCCAGCCCGAGCGGCCAGCCGCTGATCATTGAATGGCGCGATCACAATGATCGCGTCGTCATGACCGGCCCGGCCGAATGGGAATGGTCCGGCCATCTCGATCCCCAGACAGGAAGCTGGCAACGGGACCCCGACACCGGCGCCGATGCAGCCGGAGCCTTGGCGACGTGAGCGGCGTCGACGTCATCACCTTCGGATGCCGGCTGAACACCTACGAATCCGAAGTGATGAAGGCCGAGGCGGCGAAAGCCGGGCTCGACAATGCCGTTCTGATCAACACCTGCGCCGTGACCGGCGAGGCCGTGCGCCAGGCCCGCCAGGCGATCCGCCGCGCCCGCCGTGACAATCCCAAAGCCCGCATCATCGTCACCGGCTGTGCCGCGCAAACCGACGCGGCCGGCTTTGCCGCCATGCCCGAGGTCGACGCCGTCCTGGGCAACGAGGAGAAGCTGAAGGCCGAACATTATCGGGCACTGCCCGATTTCGGCGTCGCGGCCGAGGAAAAGCTGCGCGTAAACGACATCATGAGCGTGACCGAAACAGCTCCCCAGCTGGTCGGCCACATCGACGGACATGTCCGTGCCTTCATTCAGGTCCAGAACGGCTGCGATCATCGCTGCACCTTCTGCATCATCCCCTTCGGCCGCGGCAATTCCCGTTCCGTCCCCATGGGGGCGATCGTCGACCAGGCCCGCAAGCTGGTGGCGAACGGTTATCGCGAGGTGGTGCTGACCGGCGTCGACGCCACCAGCTACGGCGCGGACCTGCCGGGCAGCCCGACGCTCGGGCTGCTGGCCCGAACACTCCTGAAGCAGGTGCCGGAGATCGCCCGGCTGCGCCTCTCGTCGATCGACGGCATCGAGGCCGATCGGCATCTCTTCGATCTCATCGCCGATGAACCCCGATTCATGCCGCACCTGCATCTGTCGCTGCAGCACGGCGACGACATGATCCTGAAGCGCATGAAGCGCCGGCATTCGCGCGCCGATGCGATCGCCTTTGCCGAACAGGTCCGCCGGCTGCGCCCCGCCATGAGCTTCGGCGCCGACATGATCGCCGGCTTCCCGACGGAAACGGAAGATATGGCCGCCAACTCCGCAAGCCTTGCGGAGGAGATCGGCATCGCCCAGCTGCACGTCTTTCCTTACAGCCCTCGCCCCGGCACACCGGCCGCCCGAATGCCTCAGCTCGACCGCCGCCTGGTCAAGGAGCGGGCCGCCTCTCTCCGAGCGACGGCGGAGCGCCTGCAGGCGCGGCATCTCGCCTCGATGGTCGGGACGCGCCAGACCATCCTTGTCGAAATGACCGGGATGGCCCATACGGAGAACTTCACGCTGGTCGCAGCGCCGGGCCTTGCACCCCGCAGCCTTGCGACGGTGACGATCACCGGCCACAACGGCCGCCATCTCGACATGCAACCGGCGGCCGCTTCGGCCGCCTGACAGAACGGACAGCTTCCATGGCGCTCGGCTTCATCAAGAAAGTCTTCACCTTCGGCAAGGAAAAGCCGGCGGCCGACGCGACCGCACCGAAGGAAGACTTCGCCGAACTCGTCGAAAAGGCCGAGCAGCTCGACCGCGACGAAACGCTGGAAACCTTGCCGGAGGCGGCGGACCCTGTTGCTCCTGAGGTCGTGGATACCGCCGGCGGCCCGGCGACCGACGAAGTCGAGGCCGGCGAAGACCTGGCAGAGGCAGCGTCCGAAACCTTCGAGCCCTCTCCGGCGGCGAACAGCGCCGATCTGGAGGAAGAAGAACTCCGGCCGCAGCCCGAACAGCCCGCCGATCTCCCCCATGGCGACCTGCGCTCCGACGACGAGACCGGCATCGCGCTGCCGAAGGGTTTTGCCACCGCGGCAAAAGCCCCGGAGCCGGAACTGGCAGCACCGAAGGAACGCCTGACCTGGTTCCAGCGGCTGCGCCGGGGTCTCTTGCGGACCTCGTCCCAGCTCACCGGCCAGATCGCGGCGCTCTTCACCAAGCGCAAGCTCGACGAGGACACCCTCGACGAACTCGAGGACCTGCTGATCCAGGCCGACCTCGGCGTCGAAACCGCGATGCGCATCACCGGCGCGCTGTCGTCCGAGCGCTACGGCAAGGACGTCAGCGGCGAGGACGTCGCCGGCATCATGGCCGCCGAGATCACCAAGGTGCTGAAACCGGTCGCAAGGCCGCTGGAGCTCGACCTCTCCCACAAGCCGCATGTCATCCTGGTCGTCGGCGTCAACGGAACCGGCAAGACGACGACGATCGGCAAGCTGGCCGCCAAGCTCTCCGGCTCCGGCCTGAAGGTCATGCTCGCCGCCGGCGACACCTTCCGCGCCGCGGCGATCGAACAGTTGAAGATATGGGCCGACCGCACCGGCTCGACCTTCATCGGCACCCGGCTTGGCGCCGATGCCGCCGGCCTTGCCTATGATGCCTTCGAAAAGGCGCGGGCCGAAAAGAGCGACGTGCTGATCATCGACACGGCTGGCCGGCTGCAGAACAAGACCGAACTGATGGCCGAACTCGAAAAGATCGTCCGCGTTCTGGGCAAGCTCGACCCCGACGCCCCGCACACCGTCCTCCAGACGCTCGACGCCACGACCGGGCAGAACGCCATGAACCAGGTCGAGATCTTCCGCAATATCGCGGGCGTCAACGGGCTGATCATGACCAAGCTCGACGGCACCGCGCGCGGCGGCATCCTCGTCGCCATCGCCGCCAAGCACAAGCTTCCGGTCTATTTCATCGGCGTAGGCGAAGGGATCGACGATCTCGAGCCCTTCGAGGCGGCAGATTTCGCCAGCGCCATCGCCGGACTGCCGCATTGAACGGCGACCGCGGTAAAGCAAAACGGATTTGAAAGACGAAACGATGAGCAATTTCGAGAGCGACACCAAGCCGACCCCCGAGGAGCGCCATCATCCGCTGCTCAAGATGGCGTTGGAGATCGGGCCGCTGCTCGTCTTCTTCTTCGGCAACCTGCGTGGCGAGTGGCTGGCCAGGACGTTTCCGGCCCTGTCCGCCGTCGGCGGCCCGCTGTTCATCGCGACCGCCCTCTTCATGGTCGCGACCGTCGCCTCGCTGGTCGTTTCGAAGATCGTCTTCCGCCATCTGCCGATCATGCCTTTCGTTTCGGGCGTCGTGGTCATGGTCTTCGGATCGCTATCGATCTGGCTGCAGGACGAAACGTTCATCAAGATGAAGCCCACCATCGTCAACTCGCTGTTCGGCATCGTCCTGCTCGGCGGGCTCGTCTTCGGAAAATCCTTGCTCGGCTACGTTTTCAATGCTGCCTTCCGCCTCGATGAGGAAGGCTGGCGCAAGCTGACGCTTCGCTGGGGTGTGTTTTTCCTGTTCCTCGCGGTCCTTAACGAAGTTGTCTGGCGCAACTTCTCCGACGCCGCCTGGGTGAACTTCAAGGTCTGGGGCACGATGCCGATCACTATCCTGTTCACCCTCGCCCAGATGCCGCTGATCATGCGTCACTCGGTCGAAGATACCGCCGAGGAAAAAGTGCAATGACCGGCGGCCCGATCGCAACGACGGTCGACACGCGCGCCGCGCGCCTTTGGCTCGGTCTCGCCGCCGGACTGCTTGCCGCGCAGATCGTGATCCTCTTCGCGATGGGACGCATCCCGATCTGCGAATGCGGTTACGTCAAGCTGTTCGAGCCGGGCGTCAACACTGCCGGCAATTCGCAGCACATCGGTGACTGGTACACGCCCTCGCACATCATCCACGGCTTTCTGTTCTACGGGCTTGCCACGCTCATGATGCGCCGCGCCACCGTCGGCGCCAAGTTGTCGCTTGCCATCATCATTGAGGGTGCCTGGGAGATCCTGGAAAACTCGCCGATCATCATCGACCGCTACCGCACCGCCACCATGGCGATCGGCTATACCGGCGACAGCGTGCTGAACTCCGCGATGGACACGGTCTTCATGGCGCTCGGCTTCCTCTTCGCCGCCCGCGCGCCCGTCTGGTTGACCATCGTGATCGCAGTCTTCTTCGAGCTCTTCACCGGCTGGCTGATCCGCGACAACCTGACCCTCAACGTCCTGATGCTGGTCTGGCCACTCGACATCGTCCGAGAATGGCAGGCAGCGCTCTGACGACTCTAAGCCGATTATGAACCGGCCAGCGCCTTCTCGATCGCGGGATAAAGGCCCGTTTGCAGCGACTGCGGGTCGAAGGGGCCGACCTTCTTGTAGAGGATAGTCCCATCGGCGGCGACCAGGTAGCTTTCCGGAATGCCGTAGACACCCCAGTCGATCGCGGCCTGGCCGTTCGGGTCGACGCCGATTGCACGGTAGGGATTGCCGAGTTCGCCGAGGAAGCGCAGCGCGTTGTCGTTCTTGTCCTTGTAGTTGATGCCGACGACGTTGAGCCGGGCATCCTTGGACAGCTCTTTCAGGATCGGGTGTTCCTGGCGGCAGGGCACGCACCAGGACGCAAACACGTTGACCAGCGTCAGCTTGCCGGCAATGGCCGGGCTGGTGAGCGGCGGGGTGTTGGAGCCGTCGAGAGCGGGAAGATCGAGGGTCGGAGCCTTTGTGCCGATCAGCGCCGAGGGGATTTCGGATACGTTCTTGCCGTTGAAATCCTGGTCATAGAGCATCTTGCCGGCCGTTCCGGCAATAACCGCAAAAACGAGAAGCGGAACCGCGGCAAGCAGATAGCGGCCGACACCCTTGCCGGGCGCGGTGTTCTGTTGATCGTCACTCATTGCGGCGAAGTCTCGGTTGCAGCGGCACTGGACCGGCGGCGGATACCGGCGGCCTCCAGGGCCCGGAGTTCGGCCTGGCGCGCCCGGCCGTCGAGCCAAGTCCAGCCGATCAGGGCGAATACGATTGCCCCGCTGATGCCGTAGGATAGATAGATGTAGAAGGCGTGGCTCATCTTCAACCCTCCCGGCCAGCCATGCGGGCGGCCATGCGGCGCTGGGTCGCGATCCGCCGCCGCCAGATCTCGTTGCGCATCGCCATCAGGTGCAGCGTGAAGAACAGAAGCGTGAAAGCGATCGCCATCACCAGCAGCGGCCAGAGGAATTCCGGGTCGATCGTCGGGCCGTCGAGCCGGATGACGCTCGCGGGCTGGTGCAGCGTGTTCCACCACTCGACCGAGAACTTGATGATCGGGATGTTGACGAAACCGACGAGGATCAGCACCGCACTCAGGCGGGCGGCCCTGGGCGCATCATCCATGGCACGATTGAGCGCGATCAGGCCGAGATACATCAGGAAGAGCACGAAGACGGACGTCAGCCGTGCGTCCCAGACCCACCAGGTGCCCCACATCGGCTTGCCCCAGAGGGAGCCTGTGACGAGCGCGATCAGCGTGAAGGCAGCCCCGAGCGGCGCAGCAGCCTTGTGGCTCACATCGGCGAGCGGATGGCGCCAGACAAGCGTGCCGATCGCCGAGATCGCCATGACCGAATAGCACATCATCGACAGCCAGGCCGCCGGCACATGGACATACATGATGCGCACGGTCTCGCCCTGCTGGTAGTCGCCCTCGGTGGTGAAGCTCATATAGAGCCCGAGGACGAGAAGAAGCGCGGTCAAGCCGCCGAGCCAAGGCAGGATCCGGCCCGACAGGGCCAGGAACCGCGTTGGATTGGCGAGTTCGCTAAACTTCGAGATGACAAGGCTCGTGGTGTTCATGGAATGCTTCTAACCTGAGTGCCCTTCCTCTGCAATTGATCCCGGTCAATCCGAGGAGCTGCGCAGTGCCAGCGCCGCGGCAAGCGGTCCGATGACGGCGAAGAACAGGGTGATGGCGATCAGGAACAGGAACGGGGGCATGAAGGGCGCGGGATCCTCGACGGCGGCGTAGGAGGCGCTGACCCCGAAGATCAGCACCGGTATCGCCAGCGGCAACACCAGGATGGATACCAGAAGCCCGCCGCGTGGCAAGGCGACGGCAACGGCCGCGCCCGCCGCTCCGATAAACGTGATCGCCGGTGATCCGACGAGAAGCGTCAGCATCACGGCGCCGATCGCCACTTCATTCATGTTCATGAAGAGGCCGAGCAGCGGCGAAGCGATCACCAGCGGCAGGCTGGTGGCGACCCAATGGGCCAGGCACTTGACGAACACGGTGAGCACCAGCGGCGTCTCCTGCATCAGGACGAGGTCCAGCGACCCATCGTCGCGGTCGGCCTGGAACAGCCGGTCGAGCCCGAGAAGAGCGGCGAGAAGCGCACCGATCCAGACGATCGCCGGCCCGATTCGCGACAGCAGATTGAGATCCGGTCCCACGCCGAAGGGAATGACCGCCACCACGGTCATGAAGAACAGCACGCCGATCAGCGCCCCACCGCCGGCACGGACCGAAAGCTTGAGGTCGCGAAGGAAGAGGGCGATCATGCCATTTCCTCCGTCTCGTGATACGCGAAACCCTTCATGACCAGCGCCTTGGCGTCCTTGAGCCCCAGCGGCTGATGGGTCGCGGCAATTGCGATACCGCCATTCGCGAGATGCTCATGCACCAGTCCGGCGAACATCTCATCGGCGCTGGCGTCGAGTGCAGCGGTGGGCTCGTCGAGAATCCAGACCGGGCGATGTGCGACCAGCAGCTTGGCCATGGCGAAACGCCGCTGCTGTCCGGCGGAAAGATAGCCGAAGGGAAGATGCGTGATGCCGCCGAGCCCGACCATGTCCGCGGCCTCTTCGATGGAGCGGCCCTCGCCCCCTTCGACGTCGCCGAGGAAGGACTGCCAGAAGCCGAGGTTCTCGATGACGGTTAGCTCCTGTTTCATCGCGTTTCGATGACCGAGATAGTGGCTCACCTCGCGTGCGGGACGACTTTCCCGACCGTCACGGAACACCGCTTCGACGCTTCCTTTCTCGGGCCTCAAGAGACCGGCGAGCACGCGCAGCAAGGTCGACTTCCCGGAGCCGTTCCGCCCCGTGAGAACCATCGCCTCTCCAGGCGTCAACTGAAAGGAAACATTAACAAAAATCAGGTCTTCGCCACGCCGGGCGGCGAGGTCTTCGGCTATCAGCCGCATCGGTTTGTACCTTCCGGCGATGGGTCCATCGCCCTTCCAAAAAATTGTCCGAATTCGCCATTCGTTGGTCTGGCACCTTTCTTAGAAATTATCTATAAGACCTGCAACCACGCCAGCGGTCGGCGTGAAGTTCATCCTTGTGCCGAACTTGGAGTTGCTTACGGGCAATTTTCACGTGCGGACAGCGGAAATGGCCGTACCCGCATCCTGATGTGCATGAAGTGCATAGGCGTCCGCACGAATGTGTAGGCTATCAGAATAAGCGGGGTTTTATCCGTGTCCAAATCCATCGACAGCTTCAATTGTCGTTCGACGCTTTCCGTCAACGGCAAGGATTATGTCTATTACAGCCTTCCCAAGGCCGAGGCCAACGGCCTGACCGGCGTATCGAAGCTTCCCTACTCGATGAAGGTTCTGCTCGAGAACCTGCTCCGCAACGAAGACGGCCGTTCGGTCACCAAGAAGGACATCGAAGCGATCGCCGCCTGGCTCGTCGACAAGGGCACGGCCGAAGCCGAAATCGCCTACCGCCCGGCCCGCGTGCTGATGCAGGACTTCACCGGCGTTCCCGCCGTCGTCGACCTCGCAGCCATGCGCGACGGCATTAAGGCCCTCGGCGGTGATCCGGAAAAGATCAACCCGCTCGTTCCTGTCGACCTCGTCATCGACCACTCGGTCATCGTCGATGAATTCGGTACCCCGCAGGCATTCGCCAAGAACGTCGAGCTGGAATACCAGCGCAACGGCGAACGCTACCGCTTCCTGAAGTGGGGCCAGCAGGCATTCAAGAACTTCCGCGTGGTTCCGCCCGGCACCGGCATCTGTCACCAGGTGAACTTCGAATATCTCGGCCAGACCGTCTGGACGAAGGAAGAGGACGGCGAAACGATCGCCTATCCGGACACCTGCGTCGGCACCGACAGCCACACCACGATGATCAACGGTCTCGGCGTTCTCGGCTGGGGCGTGGGCGGTATCGAAGCCGAAGCAGCCATGCTCGGCCAGCCAGTCTCCATGCTCCTGCCGGAAGTCATCGGCTTCAAGCTGACCGGCAAGCTCAAGGAAGGCGTCACCGCGACCGACCTCGTGCTCACCGTCGTGCAGATGCTGCGCAAGAAGGGCGTCGTTTCGAAGTTCGTCGAATTCTTCGGCCCGGGCATGGACAACATGCCGGTTTCGGACCGCGCCACCATCGGCAACATGGGTCCCGAATACGGCGCGACCTGCGGCTTCTTCCCGGTCGACGCCGAAACCGTCAACTACCTCAACATGTCCGGCCGCTCCAAGGACCGCATCGCGCTGGTCGAAGCCTATTCCAAGGCCCAGGGCATGTGGCGTGACAACGACGGCTCGCAGCTCGTCTTCACCGACACGCTGGAACTCGACCTCGGCGACGTCGTTCCCTCGATGGCCGGCCCGAAGCGTCCGGAAGGCCGCCTGCCGCTCGAAACGATCGCACCGAACTTCGCGACCGCTCTCGAGAACGACTACAAGAAGCCGGGGCAGCTCGACACGCGTTATGCCGTCGAAGGCGAAGCCTTCGATCTCGGCCATGGCGACGTCTGCATCGCCGCCATCACGTCCTGCACCAACACCTCGAACCCGAGCGTGCTGATCGCCGCCGGCCTTCTCGCCCGCAACGCCGTTGCCAAGGGCCTGAAGTCCAAGCCGTGGGTCAAGACCTCGCTGGCACCGGGAAGCCAGGTTGTCGGCGAATACCTCGCCAAGTCCGGCCTGCAGGCTGATCTCGACAAGCTCGGCTTCAACCTCGTCGGCTATGGCTGCACGACCTGCATCGGCAATTCCGGCCCGCTGCCGGCGCCGATCTCGAAGACGATCAATGACAAGGGCCTGATCACCGCAGGCGTTCTGTCGGGCAACCGTAACTTCGAAGGCCGCATCTCGCCGGACGTCCAGGCCAACTACCTTGCCTCGCCGCCGCTCGTCGTCGCCTACGCGCTCGCCGGCACGGTGCAGAAGGACCTGACCACGGAACCGCTCGGCGAAGACCAGAACGGCAACCCGGTCTACCTCAAGGACATCTGGCCGACCTCGCACGAGATCCAGGAATTCATCGCCAAATACGTCACCCGCGAACTCTTCGAATCGAAGTACGCCGACGTCTTCAAGGGCGACGAGAACTGGCAGGCCGTCCAGGTTCCGGCTGGCCAGACCTATGCCTGGGATGACAAGTCGACCTACGTTCAGAACCCGCCTTACTTCGTCGGCATGGGCAAGACCGGTTCCGGCGTGTCGAACATCGTCAACGCCCGCGTTCTCGGCCTCTTCGGCGACAAGATCACCACCGACCACATTTCTCCGGCCGGTTCGATCAAGGCCGCCTCGCCGGCTGGTGCCTACCTCATGGAAAACGGCGTCGGTGTCGCCGACTTCAACCAGTACGGCACGCGCCGCGGCAACCATGAAGTCATGATGCGGGGCACGTTCGCCAACATCCGCATCCGTAACCACATGCTCGGCCCGAACGGCAAGGAAGGTGGCTACACCATCCACTATCCGTCGAAGGAAGAGATGTCGATCTACGACGCGGCCATGAAGTACAAGGCCGAAGGCACGCCGCTGGTCATCTTCGCCGGCGTCGAATACGGCAACGGTTCCTCGCGTGACTGGGCCGCCAAGGGCACCAACCTCCTGGGCGTTCGCGCCGTCGTCGCCCAGTCCTTCGAGCGTATTCACCGCTCGAACCTGGTCGGCATGGGCGTCATCCCCTTCTGCTTCGAGGAAGGCACCACCTGGGCCTCGCTCAACCTGAAGGGCGACGAGACCGTCACCATCGAAGGCCTCGACGGCGAGATCAAGCCGCGCGAGAAGAAGATCGCCAAGATCACCTATGCCGACGGTTCGGTGAAGGAGATCCCGCTGGTCTGCCGCATCGATACGCTGGACGAAGTCACCTACGTCAACAACGGCGGTATCCTGCAGACCGTTCTGCGCGATCTCGCCGCCTGAGCATAGACGCATCCTGAAAAGGGCCGCCGGGCATTCCCGGCGGCCCTTTTTCTCGTCCGGGGCGGGCCGCTCTTGTCCTCTCGGAGGTTTCACCCCATCGTGACTTTGACGGAACACGATGAAGGGCTATTTCTGTCGTCAACCGAAAGCCGAACCACCATCGACCGCCTCGCGGCCCGTGTCGGAAAGCACTGAACAGGTTTTGCAGCCATGATCTCGAGGATCGTTTCCGGCCTGGCATTCTGCGGCGTGATCGCGCTGTCCGGAGCCGTGCGCGCCGGCGACGCGGCGACGCCGAAAGGGGTGATCGAGCTCTTCACCTCGCAAGGCTGCAGTTCCTGCCCGCCGGCCGACCGCGCGCTTGCGACACTGGTCGAGCAGGGCGGCATCGTGGCGCTGTCCTATCACGTGGACTACTGGAACTATCGGGGCTGGGCCGACACGCTGGCCTCCCCGGAAAACACCGCCCGCCAGTATGCCTATGCGCGCAGCCTCGGCCGCAGCGGCGTCTATACGCCCCAGGCGATTATCAACGGCCGCGATCACCTGAAGGGCACGGATGCGGAAACGCTCGACGGCCGGCTGGAAGCGCTCCGCGCCAGGGGAGAGGGCCTGAACGTCCCGATCGAGGCCAGGCGCAAGGGTGACGAGCTCGCCATCCGCATCGGTGCCGGCGCGGGCAAGGCCGACGTCGTGGTCGTCTACTTCCGCAAGCGGCAGTCGGTCGACGTGTTAAACGGCGAGAACATGGGCAAGACCATCGACTACGTGAACAGCGTGACCGACGTGCAGACCGTCGGCATGTGGGAAGGCCCGGCGCTCGAACTCGTGCTGCCGGCCAAGATGATCGGCCAGGACGGCACGGACGGCTGCGCCATCCTCCTGCAATCGACGGGACCGCACGGCGAACCGGCAGCCATTCTCGGTGCGACCATGTGGGTTGATACGACGAAGTCGTGATCTTGGCAGGTCCGGCCCGGAAGCATTGGGGGGCTGGGGGTAAGGGGTCAATGCGCCAGACCGGACCCTCTTGGCGCGAGGCGCCAACCAAGTTTGATTAATCTCAAGTCCAAATTGGGCGCTGTTTTGTTCAAAATGGGGCGCTGCGAAAAATTGTGCCCCTGCACACCGTAACCGGCGGGCATCGGGTCCACCCGGTCCGTCAGATGACCGGACAATAGGCGCATAGGCGCACTTACAGTTCCCTTTCTGTTCTTGCCAAATCGGCGAATGTCGGGCAAACCGGATAGGCGATCGCAGCAAGGACGAAGACCCGCATGACGGCAGCACATCTGGAGACGCTGAACGACAGGCAGAAAAGCGCCGTCGTGCATGGCATCGGTCCGGAGGGTGCAAAGGCCGAAGGGCCGCTGCTGATCATCGCAGGCGCGGGCTCCGGAAAGACCAACACGCTCGCCCATCGCGTCGCCCATCTGATCGTCAACGGCGCCGATCCGCGCCGCATCCTGCTGATGACCTTCTCGCGCAGGGCGGCAAACGAGATGGCACGCCGCGTCGAGCGCATCTGCAGGAAGGTGCTCGGGACCAATGCCGGCGTGCTGACCGACGCATTGACCTGGGCCGGAACATTCCACGGCATCGGCGCGCGGATCCTTCGCGACTATGCCTACGAGATCGGCCTCGACCCCGGCTTCACCATCCATGATCGGGAAGATTCGGCAGATCTGATGAACCTGATCCGGCACGACCTCGGCCTGTCGAAGACGGAAAGTCGCTTTCCGACCAAGGGTACCTGCCTTGCCATCTACTCCCGCGCCGTCAATTCGGAAACGCCGCTGGCCGAAGTGCTGCGCAGCGCCTATCCGTGGTGTGCGACCTGGGAGAAGGAACTGCGCGACCTCTTCGCCGCCTATGTCGAGGCCAAGCAGGCGCAGAACGTGCTCGACTACGACGACCTGCTGCTCTACTGGGCCCAGACGGTCAGCGATCCGGATCTTGCCGCAGATATCGGCGGCCGCTTCGATCATATGCTGGTCGACGAGTATCAGGACACCAACCGCCTGCAGTCGTCGATCCTGAAGGCCATGAAGCCGGACGGCCGGGGGCTGACGGTCGTTGGGGACGACGCCCAGTCGATCTATTCGTTCCGCGCCGCGACGATCCGCAACATTCTCGATTTCCCGGCAAGCTTCGATCCGCCGGCCGACATCGTCACCCTTGACCGCAACTATCGCTCCACGCAACCGATCCTGGCCGCCGCCAACGGTGTGATCGACCTTGCCCGCGAGCGTTTCACCAAGAATCTCTGGACCGAGCGGCAGTCCGAGGACCGGCCGCGGCTGGTGACCGTGCGTGACGAGGCCGAGCAGGCGAACTATATCGTCGAGCAGATCCTGGAGAACCGCGAACGGGGCCAGACGCTGAAGGACCAGGCGGTGCTGTTTCGCGCCTCGCACCATTCCGGACCGCTCGAGATCGAATTGACCCGCCGCAACATTCCCTTCGTGAAGTTCGGCGGGCTGAAGTTTCTCGACGCAGCACACGTCAAGGATCT
Organism: Rhizobium terricola; assembly: GCF_012927355.1. Taxonomy (GTDB): domain Bacteria; phylum Pseudomonadota; class Alphaproteobacteria; order Rhizobiales; family Rhizobiaceae; genus Allorhizobium; species Allorhizobium terricola. The sequence continues at coordinate 115,394 of NZ_JABBGK010000003.1, read as the reverse complement.
GCTGGCGGCGCTGCGCTTCGCCCAGAACCCACGCGACAAGGTGGCGGGCTTCCGCCTCATGCAGCTGCTTCCGGGCGTAGGCCCGCAGACGGCCTCGAAAATCCTCGATGCGATCGCCACCGACCCACAGCCGCTCGCGGCCCTCGCGGAGATCCCGCCGCCACCACGGACCGGCGAAGACTGGGGCCGTTTCGTCGACATGCTGAATTCCTTGGGCAAGGGCGAGGCCGGCTGGCCCGGCGAGATCGAAATCGCGCGGCTGTGGTATGAGCCGCATCTCGAACGCCTCCATGAAGATGGCGACACCCGCAAGGCCGATCTCCTGCAGCTTGGCCAGATCGCCTCCGGTTACCCGTCACGGGATCGCTTCCTGACCGATCTCACGCTCGATCCGCCGGACGCGACCAGCGACCAGGCCGGGGTGCCGCTGCTCGACGAGGATTATTTGATCCTCTCGACGATCCACTCCGCCAAGGGCCAGGAATGGACCTCGGTCTTCGTACTGAACTGCGTCGACGGCTGCATTCCCTCCGACCTTGCCGTTGGCACGACGGCCGAGATCGAGGAAGAGCGGCGCCTGCTCTACGTAGCGATGACGCGGGCAAAGGACAGCCTCCACCTGACTATCCCGCAGCGCTTCTTCACCCATGGGCAGAATGCGCAGGGTGACCGGCATGTCTATGCCGCACGCACCCGCTTCATTCCGGCGACACTCCTGCAGTTCTTCGAAAGCAGCGCCTGGCCGCAGGCGCAGCCGTCCTCAGGTGCAACGCGCGACGCCCGCCAGATCCGGCTGGATGTCGGCGCCCGCATGCGCGGCATGTGGAAATGACTTGAGGTGACCGCACATCGTCGCGAGACGATGCGTGATTCCCGTGAAACATTTTATGGAAGACGGAGACCTCAAAAGGTCGCTGGACAGCCTCAGGCCGCCGAAACGGCCTCGTCATAGGCCGCAATCGTGCGCGCGGCTCGCTCGGCCACGACTGCCGCGCTGTCGCCCGGCTTGTAGAGGCTGGAACCGAGACCGAAGCAGGTAACACCGACCTTGAGATAGGCGGCGAAATCACCTTCCGAAACGCCACCGACGGCGCCGATCGGCAGATGCGGCGGCAGAATGGCGCGAAGGGCGCCTATGCCCTGCGGGCCAAGCACGCTGGCCGGGAAGAACTTGAGGGCCGCCGCGCCATGCTTGGCGGCAAGCAGCGCCTCCGAAGCGGTGAAGACACCCGGCATCGTCACCATACCGTGGCTGACCGCCCGGCGGATGACATCCGGCCAGACATTCGGGGTGACCAGCAGATTGCCGCCCACATCGTGAAGCCGATCGACGTCTGGAACGTCGAGCACCGTCCCCGCACCGATCAGGCAGGAGGCCGGAGCCAGACGCCGCGCCTTTTCGATCGACACGAACGGATCCGGCGAATTGAGCGGCACCTCGATCGCCTCGAAACCAGCTTCGACCAGACCGCCGACCACGCCCTCGATCTCCTCGGGCTTGATGCCGCGCAGGATGGCGACGAGATTGCGCTTCAGGCTGGGCCAGGCGACGGTGGAGGATGTCATCACGCGGTCTCCGCAAAACGTTCGGGATAGAGGGCCTTCGCGGCGGCAAACAGCCCGCGGCGCACGAGCGCGCCACCGTCGAGCGGAACCGGCTCGGCACCTGCAAGAACGAGCGCCTGCGAATAGAGATCGTTGAGCGCCCCACTGCCGATCAGCTGTACCCGGCGGTCCGGGCCAATGAAGGTACGCATGGCGGCCACTTCCGCGCCGATCAGCAGCCCCGACAGGCGGGCCGCCGCACTCGCCTCGTCAGCGCCGGCAAGGAGTGCCCGGGCACGGATGGAAAAGAGCCGCGTCGTCAGGCTGAAATCGGCGGTCAAGGCTTCCTCGACAGCGGAACGGAAGGCGGGATGATGATCGTCCGCCCTGCCTTCGCCGATCGACAGTCGGAGAATCGATTGCCGACTGATCAGCTGGAACAGTTCACCGGTCATGACGGTGTTGAAATGGACGACGCGACCGTCTTCCAGCGACACCCACTTCGAATGGGTTCCCGGCATGCAGAACAGGGCGTCGCGAAGCCCGGCCTCGACGGCACCGAGCAACTGCGTCTCCTCGCCGCGCATCACGTCTTCGCCACCGGCCTGCCGTTGGCAGACCCCGGGAAGGATATGCACGCGACGCGACACACCCGGAGCCGCAACAGCCTGGCGGAAAAGATCGCCGAGCGGCGCAGGCGTCTCCACATAAGGTGCCTCGATCCAGCCGGCGCGGGCACCGGCCATGCCGGCCACGACAACCGGCAGATCGTCGGACGCGCCGAGCGCGGCGAGATGCGCCTCGAGGACGCCTGCAAAGCGATCGGGCGTCAGGCTTCCCATGCCTTCAGGGGACTGGCGTTCGCCGAGCACTTGGGACGTGCGGTCAACCAGCCAGACGCGCAGGTTACTCGTTCCCCAATCGACCAGTGCGACGGCTGCGCTGTCGTTCATGGAGGACCTCAGCGCAGGTCTTCGGGAAGAAGTGCGACCGGAATATCCTGGTAGCACACCGGGCGCAGGAAGCGGCGGATGGCCATGGTGCCGACCGAGGTGGCGCCGAAGTTGGTGGACGCCGGATAGGGGCCACCATGAACCATCGAATCGGCAACCTCCACGCCGGTCGGGAACCCATTCGCGAGAATGCGGCCGGCCTTGCGCTCAAGGATGGGCAGAAGCCGCGCCGCGAGGCGCTGGTCTGCCGCTTCCAGATGCAGCGAAGCGGTCAGCTGGCCTTCGAGGCTACGGGCGACCGCGACCATCTCGTCGGCATCTTTGACCGTCACGATCATTCCGAGCGGCCCGAAGACCTCCTCGCCGAGCGCATGGTTCGCAAGCCATTCGGCACCGGTCGTGGTGAAAAGATAAGGCGTTGCATTGCGCAGGTCGCAGGTCGAGGTGAGCACGGTCCGAACCCCTTCCGCGGAAGCGATCTTCGTCGCACCCTTGCGGTAGGCATCCGCCATGCCATCCGTCAGCATGGTCTGCGGGCCGATTGCGGAAAGCGCCTGTTCGGCTGCCTTGGAAAAGGCGTCGGAGGCCGCGCTTTCGATCAGCACGACAATACCCGGATTGGTGCAGAACTGGCCTGCCCCCATGGTCAACGAACCGACCCAGCCCTTCGCGATGGCCTCGCCGCGCAACGCAATCGCCTCGGGAAGGAGGAACATCGGGTTGACCGAGCCGAGCTCACCGAAGAACGGGATGGGCTCCGGGCGACGTGTGCAGAGATCGAAAAGCGCCCTGCCTCCTGCAAGCGAGCCGGTAAAGCCGACGGCCTTGATCAACGGGTGCTGGACAAGCGCCGTGCCAACGTCGCGGCGACCGCCCTGTACGAGCGAGAAGACGCCGGGATGCACACCGGTACGGCGGATCGCGGCATCGATAGCCGCCGCGACGATTTCGGCCGTACCAGGATGAGCTTCATGACCCTTGACCACGACGGGGCAGCCCGCCGCAAGCGCCGAGGCCGTATCGCCGCCGGCAGTCGAGAAGGCAAGCGGAAAGTTCGAGGCACCGAAGACGCCGACGGGCCCGATCGGGCGCTGCATCAGCCTGAGGTCGGAGCGCGGCAAGGGCTGGCGGTCCGGCAGGGCCGCGTCATGGCGCCGGTCGAGATAGTCACCCTTCAGGATGTGCGAGGCGAACAGCCGAAGCTGGCCGACGGTCCGGCCGCGTTCACCGACGAGGCGCGCCTTGGGCAGCCCCGTTTCACCGGAACCGATTTCGGTGATGTCGTCGCCGCGTGCGTCGATTTCCTCGGCAATGGCTTCGAGGAAGGCGGCACGCTCGGCCCGGCTCGAATAGCCATAGGTTTCAAAGGCCTGTTCGGCGGCGCGAACTGCATCGTCGACCAGCTCGGCCGAACCGACCGAGAAACGGCGCACAGGGCCTTCCGCTGGCGAAGACGCAAAGGTCTCCTCGCCACCGACCCAACGGCCGGCAATCAGGTGCTTGCCCGTGAACTCATACGCCATGATCTTTTATCCTGTCAGATTTCAATCTTCGAAGGCCGCGACTTCGCGACGTTCGCCACAGAGGAAGGCATCCGCTACCAGCCGCAGCGGCTGATAGTCGACGTCGCTCTCACGCGCCCGGATGAGCGCGGCAAAGCGCTCGTAGATGCCCGCATATTCCCGGTCGGGTCCAGCGGTTTTCTCGACGCCGTCGATGAAAAGCTCGGCGCCCCCCTTCGACAGGCGAAGCGTACCGGCATCGGTCTCGACCGTGATGTCCCAGGTTTGCCGACCTTCCTGGCGCCAGTCGAACGCGGCGGAGATCGGAGCACCAGACGCCGTGCGCATGGAAATGTCGGCCGCGATCGGCTGCTTGCGATTGGCGGGGAAGGACAGGTTCGCCTTTTCGACCCGGATCCGCCCGGGCACGATGGCGGTCAGGATCGACAGGGCATTGATGCCCGGATCGAAGACGCCGAAGCCGCCCGGCTCCCAGATCCATGCCTGGCCGGGATGCCAGCGGCGCACGTCTTCCTTCCAGACGATCTCGATCGACCGGATTGCCTTGTCGGCGAGCCAGGCACGGGCCGGCTCGACGCCGAGGGCGAAGCGCGAATGCCAAGTGGCAAAAAGCGTGACGCCCGCCTCCCTTGCCAGGTCAGCCAGCGCTTCGGCCTCGCCGAGCGTGGTCGCCGGCGGTTTCTCCATCAGGACGTCATGGCCGGCGGCGATCGCCTTCTTGGCCATGTCGAAACGGACTTCCGGCGGCGTGCAGAGCGACACCGCACGGATATCCGGACGTTTTGCGAGGAAGGCATCGAAATCTTCGAAGTTCTCGATGCCTTCAACCTTACCGTGACGGCTGACGGCTGCCTTCAGGTCGAAGTCTTCGCCGCCTGCGACCGACGGGATATGCTGGTCTCGGGCGATCTTGCCGATGCCGGCAATGGCGAGCGGGATACGGGTCTGGGCAGTCATCAGCCTGTCTCTGTCAGTGCGAGTCCTTGCCGACGGCCGAACCGCGGCAACCCTTCAGGAAGTCGAAGTCGGCGCCGGTATCGGCACCTTCGACATGGTCGTGGAACATCCGCGCATAGCCGCTTGCCGGCGGTTCGGTCGCCGGACGCCAGGCGGCCAGGCGCCGCTGCAGTTCCTCGTCCGGAATGTCGAGGTGAACGCGGCGGTTGGCCACGTCGATCTCGATCATGTCGCCATTCCTGACCACGGCCAACGGCCCGCCTACGGCGGCTTCCGGAGAGGTGTGCAGGAGAACCGTGCCATAAGCCGTGCCGGACATGCGAGCATCCGAAATGCGAACCATGTCGGTGATGCCCTTGCGGAGCACCTTGGGCGGCAGGCCCATGTTGCCGACCTCGGCCATGCCCGGATAGCCGCGCGGACCACAGTTCTTCATGACCATCACGCAGGTCTCGTCGATGTCGAGGGACTCGTCGTTGATCTTGGCCTTGTAGTCGTCGATGTCTTCGAACACCACGGCTCGGCCACGATGCTGCATCAGGTGCGGAGAAGCCGCCGACGGCTTGAGAACACAGCCCTTCGGCGCAAGGTTGCCCTTGAGCACGGCGATTCCGCCCTGCTGGGTGAGCGCCCGCTCGACCGGACGGATGACGTCGTCGTTCCAGTTGCGGACGTCCTTGACTTCGTCCCAGATCGCCCCGCCGGAGACCGTGAGTGCATCCTTGTGGAGCTTGCCGGCTTCACCGAGCATCCTCAGCACGACCGGCAGGCCGCCGGCGTAGAAGAACTCTTCCATCAGGTATTCGCCCGACGGCATGAGGTTGACGATGGTCGGGATGTCGCGGCCGAGGCGGTCCCAGTCGGAGAGCGTCAGGTCGATGCCGACGCGACCGGCGATCGCCAGAAGATGCACGACGGCATTGGTGGAACCACCGATCGCCCCGTTGGTGCGGATGGCGTTCTCGAAGGCGGCCTTGGTCAGGATGTCGGAGGGCTTCAGGTCGTCCTTGACCATCTGCACGATGCGGCGGCCGGTGAGCTGCGACATCGCGCGGCGGCGGCTGTCGACCGCCGGGATGGCGGCATTGCCCGACAGCGTCATGCCGAGCGATTCCATCATGGAGGCCATGGTGGAAGCGGTGCCCATCGTGTTGCAGGTGCCGGTCGAGCGCGACATCGAGGCCTCGGCCTCGAGGAATTCCTCCTGCGTCATCTCGCCGGCCTTCACGGCTTCGGAGAACTTCCACAGATGGGTGCCGGAGCCGACGCGCTCGCCACGGAAATAGCCGTTCAGCATCGGTCCGCCGGACACCATGATGGTCGGCAGGTCGACGGAGGCGGCGCCCATGAGCAGCGACGGCGTGGTCTTGTCGCAACCGACCAGCAGCACGACGCCGTCGATCGGCTGGCCGCGGATCGCTTCCTCGACCGCGAGTGCGGCAAGGTTGCGGTACATCATCGCCGTCGGACGGTAGGTGTTTTCGGAAGCCGAGAACACCGGAACTTCGACCGGGAAGCCACCGGCTTCCCAGACGCCTGCCTTCACCTTCTCGGCGAGTTCGCGCAGGTGCCCGTTGCAGGGGGTGAGATCCGACCAGGTGTTCATGATGCCGATCACGGGACGGCCGTCGAACAGGTCGTGCGGATGGCCCTGGTTCTTCAGCCAGCCGCGGTGATAGATGTTGTCGCGGCTGTTGCCGCCGAACCATTCCTGGGATCTGAGCTTGCGTGGCCAAGCGGCCGGTTTGAATGCGCTCATGGCTATTCTCTGTTCTCTTATCCGAACCTGCCCGCCCCTCGTCGGCGGCCTGTTCAGAGGGTTGTTACGTCGATGGCTTCAGAGCTGGCATGTGCCAGGGGGTTCTTGAGCGGCAGGCCGAACTGGGCTGCCTGGACTTCGAACACATCGCCTTCCTCGGCCTTCATGCCGTCGGCAAACGACAACGTCGCCGTGCCAAACATGTGCACATGCAGGTCGCCGGGCTGACGGAACAGGCCGTACTTGAAGTGATGGTATTCGAGGTTTGCAATCGTGTGGGACATGTTGTCCTCGCCTGACAGGAACGGCTTTTCCCAGACCACCTTGCCGCCGCGCAGGATGCGGGAGGTGCCCTCGATATGGGCCGGCAGCGGGCCGACCAGCATTTCGGGGCCGAAGGAGGCCGGCCGGAGCTTGGAATGGGCAAGGTAGAGATAGTTGATCTTTTCCGTCACGTGGTCGGAAAACTCGTTCGCCAGCGAGAAGCCCATGCGGAACGGCGTTCCGTCCTTGCCGATCAGGTAGAAGCCAGCGATCTCGGGTTCTTCGCCACCGTCGAGCGCGAAGGACGGCGATACCAGCGGCGATTCCGGGGCGACGGCATTGACGCCGGTGCCCTTGTAGAACCACTCGGGCTGGACGCCGGTTTCGCCGGCCTTCGGCTTGCCGCCCTCGAGGCCCATGCGGAACATCTTCATCGAGTCGCTCATGCCGACGGTGTCGGCGTGCATGCTATCGCGGGCCGAAGCCGATCCGGTATGGGTGAGCCCCGTACCGGTGAGGAACATATGGGCGGCATCCGGGTGACGGACCGGGCAGTCGAGCTTGCCGGAGGCCGCAAGAGCCGCAAGATCGACGGTTTCGCCGGCACCCGCGCTCTCGATCACGGCCGCCAGCGACGAACCGGCTTCGACGGCGGCCTTCGCGAGATCATATGTCGAGGAGAAGCCCGGAACGATGCGCGCGGATTCCCCCTGGCGGCAGATCACACCACCGGCCTTCAATTGCGAAAGAAACATGCCCTTACCTCAGACTGCTTTGTTCTTGTTGTACACGTCGAAGAAGACGGCTGCGAGCAGGACCAGGCCCTTGATGAGCTGCTGGTAGTCGATGCCGATACCCATGATCGACATGCCGTTGTTCATGACACCCATGATGAAGGCGCCGATGACCGCGCCGATGATGCGTCCCACGCCGCCCGAGGCCGATGCGCCGCCGATGAAGCAGGCCGCGATAACGTCGAGCTCGAAGCCTACGCCGGCCTTCGGGGTCGCCGAATTGAGGCGGGCCGCGATGATCATGCCGGCAAGCGCCGCAAGCACACCCATGTTGACGAAGGTATAGAAGGTCAGCCGCTCGGTATTGATGCCCGAGAGCTTGGCCGCCTTTTCGTTGCCGCCCATCGCATAGATGCGACGGCCGATCGTCGAGCGGGTCGTAATGAAGGTGTAGAAGGCGATGAGCACGCCCATGACGACGAGCACGTTCGGCAGGCCGCGATAGGTCGACAGCTGGAAGCCGAGGAAGATGGCGACCGCGCTGATGACCAGCATCTGGCCGGCGAAGAAGATGAAGGGCTCGTTTGGCGTGCCGTGCTTGTCGTTGAGCGCGCGGCTCTTGAGACCCGAATAGACGGCCCAGCCGACCAGCGCGAGGACCGCGACCAGCGCCACGTAGTTCTTGATCAGGCTGGTGGCCGGATCGGTGAACGACAGGAAGTCCGGGATGAAGCCGGTCGACAGCAGCTGGAATTCCTTCGGGAACGGACCGATCGGGCGGCCCTCGAGCACGACATAGGTCAGGCCGCGGAAGACCAGCATGCCGGCGAGCGTCACGATGAAGGACGGGATCTTCTGATAGGCGACCCAGTAGCCCTGGGCAGCACCCATGGCAGCGCCGAGGATGAGGCAGAGCGGCACGACCAGCGAGAAGTGCCAGCCCCATTTGACCAGCATGATCGCCGAGATACCACCAATGAAGGCGACGATCGACCCGACCGACAGGTCGATGTGTCCGGCGACGATGATCAGCAGCATGCCGAGCGCCATGATGACGATGAAGGAGTTCTGCAGCACCAGGTTGGTGATGTTGACCGGTTTGAACAGAACGTTGTTCGTCATGAACTGGAAGAACAGCATGATGACGACGAGCGCGAGCAGCAGGCCGTATTCGCGGATGTTCTTCCTCAGATAGTCGCTGACGGAGACTTTCGGGGTTTCGGTGCGGGTGTCGATGGCCATTAGTGTTTCTCCCCCGAGCGCATGATGGCACGCATGATGGATTCCTGGCTCGCTTCTTCCTTCGAGAGCTCGGCGACGATCCGGCCTTCGTTCATGACGTAGATGCGGTCGCAGGTTCCGAGCAGTTCGGGCATTTCCGACGAGATCATCAGGATGCCCTTACCCTCTGCGGCAAGCTGGTTGATGATGGTGTAGATTTCGAATTTTGCGCCGACGTCGATGCCGCGCGTCGGCTCGTCGAGGATCAGGACCTCGGGATTGGTGAACAGCCACTTCGACAGCACGACCTTCTGCTGGTTGCCGCCGGAGAGGTTGACGGCTTCCTGGTAGATCGAGTGCGAGCGGATCCTGAGCTTCTGGCGATAGCCGGAGGCGACGCTCGCCTCCTTCCGCTCGTCGATGAAACCGTTCGACGATACGTCCGACAGATTGGCAAGCGTCGTGTTGTGCATGATGTTGTTGTTCAGCACGAGACCCAGATGCTTGCGGTCTTCGGTGACGTAGGCGAGCCCCGCCTCGATGGCCTTCGGGATCGTGCTGACATCGACCGGCTTGCCGTGCATCGTGACGTCTCCGGTGATCTTGTGGCCCCAGGACTTGCCGAAGATGCTCATCGCGGTTTCGGTGCGCCCTGCTCCCATCAGGCCGGCGATGCCGACGACTTCACCGGCCCGGACCTTGAAGTTCACATTGTGAAGGAACTGACGGTCACGATGATTCTGGTGGAAGACGTTCCAGTTCTTCACCTCGAGCAGCGTATCGCCGATCTTCGGTTCGCGCGGCGGATAACGGTCTTCCATCGCACGGCCGACCATGCCGCGGATGATCCGGTCTTCGCTCACGTCCGTCCCGTGACAGTCGAGCGTCTCGACGGTGCCGCCATCTCGCAGGATGGTGATCTGGTCGGCGACCTTGCGGATTTCGTTGAGCTTGTGGGAAATGATGATCGATGTCATGCCCTGCTTGCGGAATTCCATAAGCAGATTGAGCAGGGCGTCGGAATCGGTTTCGTTGAGCGATGCGGTCGGCTCGTCGAGGATCAGCAGCCTGACCTTCTTCGACAGCGCCTTGGCAATCTCGACCAGCTGTTGCTTGCCGACACCGATGTCGGTGATGAGCGTCGAGGGGGCGTCCTTCAGGCCGACCTTGGCCAGAAGGTCCTGGGTCCGCGCAAACGTAGCGGGCCAATTGATCACGCCGTTGCTGGCTATCTCGTTGCCGAGAAAGATGTTTTCGGCGATCGACAGGAGCGGCACGAGCGCCAGTTCCTGGTGAATGATGATGATGCCGAGATGCTCGCTGTCGGAGATGGTCGAGAAACGACGCACTTCGCCGTCGAAGTGGATTTCGCCCTCGTAGGTACCGGCGGGATAGACCCCCGAAAGCACCTTCATCAGCGTCGACTTGCCGGCTCCGTTTTCACCGACCAGCGCGTGGATCTCGCCTTCGCGCACCTTGAAGCTGACATTGTCCAGGGCCTTCACGCCGGGAAACGTCTTGGTGATGCCGCGCATCTCGAGAATGATGTTGTCCATGTGCAGAATTCCGGCGCAGGTTCGGCGACGATATCGTCAAGCCGAAGCGCGAGCTCCCTAGTCTCTACGGGAAAAGGGTCCGCGAAGGATCGCGGACCCGAATGTCGATCAGATGATTACTTGTCGATCTGGTCGGCGGTGTAGTAGCCCGAAGACGTGAGCACGTCCTTGGCATTGGCCTTGTCGAGGGCGACCGGCTTCAGCAGGTAGGACGGAACGACCTTCACACCGTTGTTGTAGGTCTTGGTGTCGTTAACTTCCGGCTCCTTGCCCTGGAGGACAGCATCAACCATCTTGACGGCGACCTTGGCGAGTTCGCGGGTGTCCTTGAAGACGGTCGAATACTGTTCGTCGGCGAGGATCGACTTGACCGACGGCAGTTCGGCGTCCTGACCGGTGACGACCGGCATTGCCATGTCGCCCGAGCCGTAGCCGACGCCCTTCAGAGCCGAGAGAATGCCGATCGACAGACCGTCATAGGGAGACAGAACGCCGTTGACCTTGGCATCGGTGTAGGTCGAGGACAGCAGGTTCTCCATGCGAGCCTGGGCGACGGTGCCGTCCCAACGCAGCGTACCAACCTGTTCCATGCCCATCTGGCCCGACTTCACGACGATGTCGCCGCTGTCGATCAGGGGCTGCAGGACCGACATCGCGCCATCGTAGAAGAAGAAGGCGTTGTTGTCGTCCGGCGAACCGCCGAACAGTTCGACGTTCCACGGCTTGGTGTCGGCGAACTTGGCCTTCAGACCGTCAACGAGGCTGGTTGCCTGGAGAACGCCGACCTGGAAGTTGTCGAAGGTGGCGTAGTAGTCGACGTTACCCGAGTCACGAATCAGACGGTCATAGGCGATAACCTTGACGCCGGCGTCTGCCGACTTCTGCAGGATGTCCGACAGCGTGGTACCGTCGATGGCGCCGATGACGAGAACCTTGGCACCCTTGGTGACCATGTTTTCGATCTGGGCGAGCTGGTTCGGGATGTCGTCATCCGCGAACTGCAGGTCCGGCTCGTAACCGGCTTCCTTGAAAAGCTTTTCCATCGTCTCGCCGTCCGAGATCCAGCGCGTCGATGTCTTGGTCGGCATCGAGATACCGACAATTCCCTTAGTTTCCGCAATCGCCTGCGACGCGAGCATCGAAATGCCCAGTGCGGCAGAGGCAATAAGAGTAGCAATTTTCTTCACGGAATTCCTCCCTTGGCTATAAGTCCGGTCCCAGCTCCTTCTGATGACCGCACACTGCGAGAACCGGCGACCGCACGAGCCCCGCCTGATCCGAGGCGAGTCTTAGCGCCGCGAATATACCGATCAAATGATTAGTTTGACTTTCTGCATACCATGAATGATATGTGAGCCATGTCCGATATCCTCGCAAATCGACTGCTCCCGAAGCATTTCAGCCTGATTCGTGCCGTGGCCGAATACGGCCAGCTCAGTCTTGCAGCCAATGCACTGGCGCTCACCCAGCCGGCCGCATCCCGCATGCTGGCCGACATCGAGCGCCATGTCGGCGCCGCGATCTTCGTTCGCACCCCGAAGGGCATGGAGCCGACGGCGATCGGCGTCGCGCTGGCACGCCGCGCCCAGAACCTGCTCGAGGAGATTCGCGAAGCTGCACGCGAGGTGGAGGCCATCCGGCGCGGCATGACCGGCACGGTCCGGGTCGGCGCGGTGACCGGCGGCGCGGTCGGCTATGTCGTCCCCGCGATCCAGACGCTGAAGGCGGAGGCGGAAGCGGCGGACATCCATGTCGACGTCGCGCCGAGCGGCGCCCTGATCAACGATCTCCTCGCCGGCCAGCTCGATTTCGTCCTCGGCCGCATTCCGAACGGCGTCGATGCCCGGCAGTTCTCGATCGTCGGTGTCCTGTCGGAAGAGGTCGACCTTCTCGTCCACCAGAGCCATCCGCTCGCCTATGCCGAACGGCTGACCATGGCCGACCTCGTCCACTTCCCCTGGGTCATGCAGGCCCCGGGCGCGCCGGTGCGTCAGGCTCTCGAAGGCGTCTTCATCGAACAGGGCGCGGCGATCCCCTCCAACATCGTCAACACCACCTCGCTGCTGGTGATGATCGCGATGCTCGCCGCCTCCAACGCAATCGCCCCGATGTCGCGAGAGGTCTCCGAACTGCTGTGCCGGCACACGACTGGCACGGGCCTCCTCCAGCTCGACATCGAGCTTCCGATCGCGGTGGCGCCGTATCACCTGATCACGGTCGCAGGAAAACGCATGACCCCGATCGCTGCCCGCATGCGCGAATTGGTCATGTCTGAGTTCGACAACCGCAGACGCGGATGACTGTCTGCCTTTGCGGCACCGGCCGCGGCAATGGCCGGACGAGGCTTGCAATTTCGCCTCCTTGAGGCAAACTGTCATCCATTCGTCATGAATGCAGGGTTGCGAACCACCGATGAGCGATCAGCCGGACATAGGGCGCCAGGACATCGAAAGCCCGGACGCCAGCCTTGCTTCGGTTGTCGACCTCCGCGAATACAGGCAGAGCCGCGATCCCCTGCCCGTCACCTTCCATCGACGCGAACTCGACGCCATCCTCTGGATCTACGGACGCATGGTCGGCGAGGGAGAATGGCGTGACTATGCCATCGATCACCTGAAGGAGAAGGCCGTCTTCTCCGTTTTCAAGCGTTCGGGCGAGTATCCGCTCTACCGCATCGAGAAGAATCCCAAGCTCGCCGCCAAGCAGGGCGCCTTTTCGGTGATCGGCGCCGACGGGCGCATCCTGAAGCGCGGCCATGAGCTGAAACAGGTGCTCAAGGTCTTCGACAAGGCCCTGAAGCTGGTCGACTGACGTCTTAGCCGGAAAAGAGCGTTCCAGGATAACGTGCCGGATCGGGGTCGGTCGAGTCGCCCTCTCCGAGCGTAACCTGCATGAAGACCGTATCGAGCCATTGGCCGAGCTTGAAGCCCGTTCCGTTCAGCGTCCCAACCATACGGAACCCGCAGGCGCGATGGACGGCGATCGAGGCGAGGCTCGCCCCGCCGATCACGGCGACCATCTGGCGAAAGCCGAGATCGGTGGACTGCTTCACCAGTGCCTCGAGCAGCAGGCGGCCGATCCCACGGCCGCGGGCTTCGGCCGCGATATAGATGGAATCCTCGACCAGCCAGCGATAGGCGGGCCGCGTCCTGAAGGCCGAGGCATAGGCGTAACCGAGCACAGCACCGTCCTCGGCGGTCGCCACGAGATAGGGATAGCGCTGACCGGTAATCGCCGAAAAGCGCTTGGCCATCTCCGCTTCATCGGGCGGCGCGAGCTCATAGCTCGCCGTTCCGGTCGACACCGCATCCGCGTAGATGCGGGTGATCGCCGCAATGTCGGAGACGTCGGCGGGTCGAAGGCTGATTGTCATGGGATCACCGTCAGGAGGCAGGAATGACCCACTCTTTCACAGCCGCAGGGGTACTTCAAGCAACACGACCAGAGAAGCCGGACAGGGCTCCGGCCACGAAAAAGCCCGGCGCTTTCGCACCGGGCTCCATTGGTTTGGACATCGCGCCGATCAGCCGTTGATGTCGTTGTCCTTGGTTTCGCGCAGGAAGATCATGCCGATGACGAAAGTGACGCCAGCGATGATGACCGGATACCAGAGACCGTAGTAGATATCGCCCTTGGCGGCGCTCATTGCGAAGGCCGTTGCCGGGAGAAGACCGCCGAACCAGCCGTTGCCGATGTGGTACGGCAGCGACATGCCGGTGTAGCGGATACGGGTCGGGAACATCTCGACGAGCATGGCGGCGATCGGGCCGTAGACCATGGTGACGTAGATCATCAGGATCGTGAGCACGCCGATGACGCCCGTCCAGTTCACCTGGGCCGGATCGGCCACCATCTTGAACGCACCGGCGTTGGCGATGGTGTAGACCGGGACTTCTGCGGCGCCCGCAGCAGCGGCTTCGTCGGCCGTCAGGACCTTGTCGGCAACGAGCTTGCTGGTGGGAACCATCGCCTTTTCGCCCGCACGGATTGCAGCTGCGTCGAGCGAGAGCTCCGAATTGGCGGCAACGAAGCCGTCGAGCTTGCTTTCCGGAACCGTTGCGGCAGCACGAACCAGCGGGTAACCGTTGGCCTGCAGGGCGAGGTTGATGCCCTTCTGCATCTTGGCATCGCTTGCCTTGGCCTGATCGCCGGCCTTGACGGCGTCATAGCTCTCGATCGTCGCATCGCCGATCTTGATCGTGGCAACCGCACCGGCGGGGCCGGCAACGACGTCATAGGGAACCGAGTTCTTGGTCAGCGTCGAGGTCGCGAGGTCGCACGACGTGGTGAACTTGGCGGTACCGGTCGGGTTGAACTGGAAGTTGCAGTCTGCCGGATCGGCGGTGACCGTCGCACGGATATTTTCCTGGGCCGTTGCCAGAGCCGGGTTACCGAACTGGGTCATGGCCTTGAAGAGCGGGAAATAGGTGAGAACGGCGAGCAGGAGGCCGGCCATGATGATCGGCTTGCGGCCGATCTTGTCGGACAGCCAGCCGAACACGACGAAGAACATCGTGCCGATGGCAAGCGCGATGGCGACCATGATGTTCGCAGCCTGCGCGTCGACCTTCAGAACGTTCTGCAGGAAGAAGAGCGCGTAGAACTGACCGGAATACCAGACCACGGCCTGGCCGGCGACGGCGCCGACGAGAGCGAGAATGGCAACCTTGGCATTCTTCCACTGGCCGAAGGCCTCGGAGATCGGCGCCTTGGAATGCGTGCCTTCTTCCTTCATCTTCTTGAAGGCGGGGGACTCGTTCATCTTCATGCGGATCCAGACGGAAACGCCGAGGAGGAGTGCCGAAAGCAGGAACGGAATGCGCCAGCCCCAGGCAGCAAAGGCTTCCTTGCCCATTGCGGTCTGGATGCCGAGAATGATGAGAAGCGACAGGAACAGGCCGAGCGTTGCGGTCGTCTGGATCCACGAGGTGTAGAAGCCACGACGGCCGTGCGGGGCATGCTCGGCCACGTAGGTGGCAGCACCGCCATATTCACCGCCAAGGGCGAGACCCTGCAGCATGCGAAGTGCGATCAGGATGATCGGAGCAGCGATGCCGATCGTTGCCGAGCCGGGCAGAAGGCCGACCAGGAACGTCGACAAGCCCATGATAAGGATCGTGACAAGGAAGGTGTACTTGCGGCCGACCAGGTCGCCCAGGCGACCGAAAACCAGCGCGCCGAACGGACGGACAAGGAAGCCCGCAGCAAAGGCGAGCAAGGTGAAGATGTTACGGGTTGCTTCCGGATACTGAGAGAAGAAGGTCGCGCCGATATAAAGCGCCAGTGAACCGTAAAGATAGAAGTCGTACCACTCGAAAACCGTACCGAGAGACGACGCAAAGATAACCTTGCGCTCTTCGGCGGTCATGCCTCTGGGCGAGCCGGTGACGGCTGCGACATTTGCCATTGCTATTCCTCCACAAAAATCAGGTTCCCCGTTGCCCGCCGACCCACCACTCCTCCGGGTCGCTTTGTCGCGGTTACGGGTTGTTTACACACTGGCAGAAAACAGGAGAAATCAAGAGAGATGCTTTGGGCTTATGACTTAAGTCTAACGCGAAGTTTGATGAGCGACGCAAATAAGAAAATAGAACCGCTTTTGTCGCCAATTTGCGACATGCAATTCACAGGCGCGCCAAACTGCTGCACTGCACCCAAAGGGTTGTAGGAACTCAGGAATCGCAGGAATCGGCCCGGCTCTTGCTTGACTCTCCGCAAAAACCTTTTAATAGCTCGGCGGAATAAGGATTCGCTTCATGCATTCGCTCTGCTCGCACTTCGCAGACAGGTTTGCCCTGGCGCACAGCGCCGGGATCTCGATGCGTTTCTCCGCTTCGTTCACGACCAAGGCCAAAACGACGACGAAAACCGTCTGACGTCTCTGGCCCCCGCTCTCTCCCCGGCACGGCCGGGGACAAGGAAGACGCGCAATGCGCGGCTCTCCCCCTCACCATACCGCGGAGAGACAGAAAGAGAGCATGTAAATGGGTTTCAAGATCGCAATCGCAGGCGCAACCGGCAATGTCGGGCGCGAAATGCTGAACATTCTCGCCGAGCGCGGCTTTCCCGCCGACGAGGTCGTGGCTCTGGCATCTGCCCGCTCCCAGGGCACCGAAGTCTCCTTCGGCGACAAGGTGCTGAAGGTTCAGAACCTGGAAAACTATGACTTTTCCGACACCGATATCTGCCTGATGTCGGCAGGGGGCACGATCTCGCAGAAGTGGTCTCCGAAGATCGGCGCCCAGGGCTGCGTCGTCATCGACAACTCTTCCGCCTGGCGCTACGACGCCGACGTTCCGCTGATCGTTCCGGAAGTAAACCCGGACGCCGTCGTCGACTTCAAGAAGCGCAACATCATTGCCAACCCGAACTGCTCGACCGCGCAGCTCGTCGTGGCCCTGAAGCCGCTGCACGATGCCGCCAAGATCAAGCGTGTCGTGGTCTCCACCTACCAGTCGGTCTCTGGCGCCGGCAAGGAAGGCATGGACGAGCTCTTCACCCAGACTCGCGCCGTCTTCGTCGCCGACCCGGTCGAAGCGAAGAAGTTCACCAAGCGCATCGCGTTCAACGTCATCCCGCACATCGACGTGTTCATGGAAGACGGCTACACGAAGGAAGAGTGGAAGGTGCTCGCCGAAACCAAGAAGATGCTCGACCCGAAGATCAAGGTGACCTGCACCGCCGTGCGCGTTCCGGTCTTCATCGGTCATTCTGAATCGGTCAACATCGAGTTCGAGAACGAGATCACTGCCGATCAGGCCCGTGACATCCTGCGCGACGCGCCGGGCTGCCTCGTGGTCGACAAGCACGAGAACGGCGGCTACGTGACGCCGGTTGAATGCGCCGGCGAAGACGCGACCTATATTTCGCGCATCCGCGAAGACGCAACTGTCGAGAACGGCCTCAACATGTGGATCGTCTCCGACAACCTGCGCAAGGGCGCGGCGCTCAACGCGGTGCAGATCGCGGAACTGCTGGTCAATCGCGGCCTGATCAAGCCGAAGAAGGCTGCTGCCTGATCGTTCCTGGCCGGTCCTTCGTCCAAACGGACAACAGGGCCGGCCAAGCTCGTCCTTTCGTGACCGGAAAGACAAAAAAAGCAGCATCGAAACAGCTCGACGCCCCGTGACAGAATCAACCGTCGCTGGCATGGTGCGCAGCAAGTCTAAAATTGCAGGATTCGAGGCATAAATGCGACTGTTCAAGATCTTGTCCGCGGCGTTTCTGACCGCCGCCGCGTTTTCAACCGCAACAACCGTGGCTTCCGCCGCGCAATGCGGCAAGACCTCCGCGGGTTTCGAGCAATGGGTCGAGCAGTTCAAGACCGAGGCAAGCGCACAGGGACTGAGCCCCAAGCTTCTCGACAAGGCCTTCGCCACCGTTTCCTACAACAATGCCACGATCCGCGCCGACCGTGGCCAGAAGAGCTTCAAGCTTTCCTTCGAGCAGTTCATGCAGAAGCGTGGCGGATCGACCATCATCTCGCGCGGAAAGAGCATGAAGAAGGGCAACGCAGCCCTGTTCTCGCGGATCGAGCAGCGCTACGGCGTGCCGGCCGGTCCCCTGATCGCCATCTGGGGCATGGAAACCGGCTTCGGCTCGTACATGGGTAACGAGCACACTCTGTCTGCGGTCGCCACGCTGGCCTATGATTGCCGCCGCTCCGAATACTTCACAGACCAGCTTTACGCTGCGCTTCAGCTCGCCTCGACCGGCACGCTTCCGCTGACCGCCCGAGGCGCCGCTCACGGCGAAATCGGCCAGACCCAGTTCCTGCCGCGCAACGTCGCCCGCTTCGGCGTCGACGGCGACGGCGACGGCCGCGTCGACCTCGTCCGCTCGCGCGCCGATGCGCTGGCTTCGACCGCAAACTTCCTGCGTGGCCATGGCTGGCAGCCGGGTGCGGGCTATCAGCCGGGCGAGCCGAATTTCGGCGCGCTGCAGGGTTGGAATGCGGCCAAGGTCTATCAGCAGGCAATTGCCTATATCGGCGCACAGATCGACGGCCAGTAAGGGCTCGTCGAATCCGGGACCGGCTCAGGCCGGTCTCGAAACACGTCTGTCGAACATCAGTCCATCATTGTCTCCGTCCCGCGCCACGCGGTTGCGACCGGAGAATTTTGCCGTGTAGAGCGCCAGGTCCGCCCGACGGACCAGATCATGCAACAAAGCCTCGTTGATCGGCTCGACGGCGCTCGAACAGCCGAAGCTGGCGGTTACCTGCAGCACCGTGCCATCGTCCAGCGTAAACTCCGTTGCTTCGATGGCCTGTCGGACCCGCTCGGCGACGTCGGCTGCAGCATCGAGCGAGCTGTTGGGCAGCACCGCGACGAATTCCTCGCCGCCATGGCGCGCCAGCAGATCCCCATTGCGAAAGTTGCCGCGTGCCAGGTCGCCGATCCGCTGGAGAACGATGTCACCGACATCATGGCCGTAAATGTCGTTGACCTGCTTGAAACGATCGAGGTCGAAGATGACGACCGACATCTGCCGGATGATCTCGTTCCGGGTCAGCATCTCACGGGCCATGGCCTCGAAACCGCGACGGTTGAAGAGCCCTGTCAGCAGGTCTGTCTGGGCGGCGTTGCGCAGTTCGTCGACCAGCAAGGCCCGCTCGGCAAGCAGGCGGGACGCGAGCCCGACGCCCTTGATTGCCATCAGCAGAATGAAACCGAGAATGAACGACAGGACCAACGTGGCCACCACGAGCGATCCGAGCTGCGTCCGCGCCTGGTCAGCGAGATTGTCGCCTGCGGCACGGATCTCGCCGATGACGGCGCTGATACCCTGTTTCCAGAACAAGATCCGCTGGTCGCTCTCGAGAGACCAGCGCCGCAGCAGTTCGGGCGAGGGCGCGACGTTGTCGTGAAGGATGGCCTGGGCCGTCGCGCGGAGCCATTGGCCCGACGGCGTCGATTCGAAATCGAGAAGCGGCTTCAGTCCGGGGCTGGCCATCCGAACGGAGAGGCGCTGAAGCGCATCTTCCTTTACTGCGGTTGCCCGCGAGAAGAGATCGAGGTCGGCAGCGGAAAGATCATGGCCGCGAAGATATTCGGTGCCGTAGAAATTGGTGACAAGCCCTGCCTCGTTGGCCACCAGCAGATCGAGGAAGAGCTGCAGCTCGCGCGACAGCAGGGCGTCGTCGATCTCGAAGCGCAGCGCTCCGACGATGTCGAGATAGGTGACCGATACGGGCTTGTACTGGTCGATGACTTCTGCGGTCACGGCCTTGCCGTTGTCCACCCGGATGCGGTAGCGCCGCATTCCATCGACCAGAAGTCGCAGCTTCTCTCTGAACGGCTGGAAGATCGGCGCACTATCCTCATCGAGAAGCGCTTCGAATGCCTCTATCTCCCGGTCGAGGGT
The DNA here is from genome assembly GCF_012927355.1 of Rhizobium terricola. Classification (GTDB taxonomy): domain Bacteria; phylum Pseudomonadota; class Alphaproteobacteria; order Rhizobiales; family Rhizobiaceae; genus Allorhizobium; species Allorhizobium terricola. The sequence goes on along the minus strand of NZ_JABBGK010000003.1, from coordinate 95,516 downwards.
GATACGCGACTCAAGCATGTCCCGTCGGTTTCGGTCGGTCGTCTCGGTCAGGTACCGGATCGTGATGAGCGCTTCGGTCGGGATGGTGGAGGAACCGATGCGGCCGGCATCGGACGAGGCGTAAGCGAAGCGTTTGTCGGCATCCAGAACGCGGAAGCGGTCGTAGTAGTGCTCCAATAGAAGGATCGCCATTGCTCCAATCACGACGCTGGGGAGCAAAAGGGCCGCCATGACGACCTTCTGAGTGGCTTTCAAGTTCATCCACGCACCAGGAAAGTGGAGAGGGCATTGGTGGCCCCGGCCCGGCGGTAGCAGTCAGGTCGTGGCCCACCCTATAATTTCAAGGGTGACGCTAGCGCCATGACATGAATAAGTTCTAAATTAGACTCGACGGTGGACGGATATTTCGCGTCGTATTCACTTGTCGAGGCGAACGAAATCACGCGTATCGGGATCCATGATCCAGAGTTCGCCGTTCGAAATGTCGAACCAGGCACCATGGAGCTGCAGTTTACCGCGTTCTTCCAGGATCTTCACACACGGGAAAGTGCGAAGATTGGCAATCGAATTGCGGATGGAGATGCGTTCCAGCGCCGTCTGCCGCTCGCTGTCGGTCATCACCGAATTGCCCTGGATCTGTTCGGCGGCGGTGCTGACCAGGTTCATCCACTTGCCGATGAAATCACCCGGCGACAGCGGTTCGGCGCTGGGGTCGAGCGCGGCGCGAATACCACCGCAGCGGCCATGGCCCATGACGATGATGTCACGCACACGAAGTGCCTGGACGGCAAATTCCAGAGCGGCAGAAGTCGAGTGATACTGCCCGTCCGGCTCGTAGGGAGGAACCATGTTCGCGACGTTGCGAACCACGAAGAGTTCACCGGGGCCGGCATCGAAGATCGTCTCAGGCGCGGCACGGCTATCGCAGCAGGCGACAATCAGTGTGTGCGGCTTCTGCCCCTGGTCCGCCAGAACGCGATATCGCTCCCGTTCGTCGACATAACGCCCGGACATGAAGTTGCGATAACCGTTGAGGAGGGGAACTGGAAAACGCTTCATGCCCATCGATTAGCGCGACCAGGCCGTCATGGCAACAGTTTCACGCAAGCTTCGAACGCAAAGCGGCAATGCGAATCGCGTTCAGCTGCGTTTCGGCCTTTGTGCGGGATGCAGCAGGTGCCGCATCTGAACCAGCGCCATCGGCGTTGATAGGCTGGCAGCATCGCTTTCGAGCGTCAGTTCGTCGCCGCCACGCTTGGCGGTGCGGGCGAGAACCTCGAAGACGCTCGCCGTCGTGAGCTGTAGCGCACGCTCGTCCGGCACACCGTCCAGCAAACGAGCGAGGAAGACGGCCGATGTCAGGTCGCCGAGCCCGTTCGGTGGATTGTCGATCAGCCGGTGCTCGGCGAGGAGCGCATGCTTGCCGCTCAGATAAAGATTGCCGGTACCTCCGGCCATCATCGGCACCGCCGACGTGACCAGCATGCGGGGTGGCCCGAGTGAAAGAGCCGCTTCCATGATCTCGGCATTGGTGGAAAGCCGGGCACCGACAAGCCACTCGAGCTCGTAGCGGTTCGGCGTGGCGAGCGAGGCGAGCGGGATCAGCTGATCGCGGACGGCAATCGCCGTCTCCTCGCGGATATAGAGACCGCCGAGGTCACCCATGACCGGATCGCAGACATAGAGCAGATCGGGATTTTGCGCCCGCAGGGCCCTGACAAGCCGGGCAACCGCGTGAGGCTGGGCAGCATTGCTGAAATAGCCGGTCAGGACCGCCTTGACCTCCGGAAGCCAGGGCGCGCGGATGAGATCGTCGATGGCGTGATCGAATTCCTCTTCCCCGAAGGTCAGCCGCGTCGAGGGACCGTGGCCGGGGTGCCAGGGCAGGACGATCGTCGGAAGCGCCCAGACAGGAAAACCGAGGCTCTCGAGCGCGAACACGGCGGCACGATTGCCGACCGATCCGCGGACGACGTGGCTCGAGATGACGATCACGGCGCCTTGGGATTTCTCTGTCATGGCGGAAAATTCCTGTTGTTTCGGTCTTCTGATCACGCTTTTCGCCCGGGGCTGTCAATATCGTGCACCAATTGGCTCCTAGAAATTGCACGGCCGTACAATGGACTTCCCATATGCGGCCCGAAGCAGATACACCTTTCGGAAAACAGTTTTATGGATCATCCGCACAAAGTGTCGATGACAGGGAGGAAAAGAGAATGGTCGCGAACAGGAAACCCCGGCGGGAGCAGCAATTCGAAAGCGCACGCCGTATCGCCGTGGCGAACGGGGAGGCCTTCATCGATCCCGGCATTCTGTTCGGTCGCGCAAGCAACGACGACCTCGATCTCTACACACCCGAAATGCTCGCATTCTCCGCCGTACGCGCCGCGCAAGACCTGGCCGCCTGGGACGGCGAGCAGCCGTGCATCACCATCGAGCCGATCGCCGATGTGAGCCCGGACGGCGTTCCGGTCAGCGTGCTGTCGGTCGTCGATCGCAACAAGTCCTTCCTCTACGATTCCGTCATGGGTGAGGTAACGAGCCTCTACCGCGACGTCTTCATGGCGGTCCATCCGATCCTCGCCCGGACCGAGGAAGGCGAAGTCTCGCTCTCGACCCCGGAACACGAGGTCGAGGGAGCGGTCCGTGTCAGCTACATGCAGATCCACATCGCACCGCTGACGGCCGATCAGGCTACCGCGCTGAAGGCAAGTCTGGCCCTGGTGCTCGCCCAGGTCCAGATGACCTCCGCCGACTGGAAACCCATGCTTGCCTTGCTCGACGCGGCCATGCAGGAACTTGCCGGTGCCGCCTCGGGCGCAGGACGCCGCAAGGCTGACCGCGACGAGGCGCTGGCCTTCCTCGATTGGCTCCGCAGCGACAATTTCACCTTCCTCGGCATGCGCGAATATGTCTACACGGGCGAAGGCCCGGAAGCGAAGGTCGAGCGCAGCCTCGGCCAGGGGCTCGGCATATTGTCCGACCCGGACGTCCTCGTGCTCCGCCAGGGCAAGCATGCCGTCACGACGACGCCGGAAATTCTTGCCTTCCTGCAGGGGCCTGATTTCCTCATCGTCACCAAGGCCAATGTGAAGTCGGTCGTGCATCGCCGCGCCTACATGGACTATGTCGGCGTGAAACGCTTCGGGCCTGACGGCAAGGTTGTCGGCGAACTCCGCATCGTCGGCCTGTTCACCGCGACGGCCTATACCCGTTCGGTCAACCAGATCCCGCTGCTCCGGGCCAAGATCGAAAAGGTGACGAGCCATTTCGGCTTCGATCCGCAGAGCCACTCCGGTCGCATCCTGCAGAATACGCTGGAATCCTATCCACGCGACGATCTCTTCCAGATCGACACCGACCTGCTCGCGAAGTTCTGCGAACAGATCAACGACCTCTCCGAACGCCCGCGGGTCCGGGTCCTCCCCCGCATCGACCAGTTCGACCGCTTCGTCTCGCTGATCGTCTATGTTCCGCGCGAGGACTACAACTCGATCGTCCGCGAGAAGATCGGCAACTATTTCAGGACCGTCTATGAGGGCCACGTATCGGCCTACTATCCGGCCTTCCCCGAGGGCGGTGTCGCCCGTGTGCACATCATCATCGGCCGCTCCGAAGGCAAGACGCCCCGCATTCCGCAAGCGCGCCTCGAGCAGGCGATCCGTGAAATCACCGCGCGCTGGGACGATCGCTTTGCCACTCTTGCCGGGCCTGCCGCGCCCAAGCTCTCCGTGACCCAGGCCTATCAGGAGGCCTTCGAAGCCGCGGACGCGGTCGCCGATCTCCGCCATATCGAAGCCTGCCTCGCCGGCGCGCCGATATCGATCGCATTCCACGAAGTCACCGCCGATGAGGGCCAGCTTCTCTATCTGAAAATCTTCCATGCAGGCGCGCATCTGCCGCTGTCGCGCCGCGTTCCGCTGCTGGAAAACCTCGGCTTCGGCGTCATCAGCGAACGCACCTTCGACATCGGTGTCACCGACCGGAATGAAACCGAAAGGCTGGTCGTCCTGCACGACATGGAACTTCAGGTCCATGGAGCGCGCAGCTTCGACATCGCGACCCAGGGCAAGGCCGTCGAGGAGGCACTGGTGCTCGCCTTCCGCGGCACGGTCGACAACGACGCCTTCAACCGGCTGGTGATGACGGCGGGCCTCAGCGCGCGCCAGGCCAATGTGCTGCGCGCCTATGCCGCCCATCTTCGCCAGTGCGGCTTCGTTTACTCCCAACGCCACATCGCCGATACACTCAACAAGTATCCGGAAATCACCGCCTCCATCCTCTCGCTGTTCGAAACGACGTTCGATCCAAGGATCGGCGAGAAAATCCGCCTGAAGAAGCTCGCCGAGGGCCGGGCAGCCCTCGAGGCGGCCCTTGTATCGGTTCCGAGCCTCGATGAGGACCGGATCCTGCGCCGCTATCTCAACTCAGTCGACTGCACGCTTCGCACCAACTACTACCAGAAGGCCTATGCCCAGAGCGAGCGGCCTATGCTCGCCTTCAAGTTCGATCCGCAGCTGCTCGAAGGCCTGCCCGAACCGCGACCCTATCGCGAGATCTTCGTCTACGGGGTCGAAGTGGAAGGCGTCCACCTGCGCTTCGGCAAGGTCGCCCGCGGCGGCCTGCGCTGGTCGGATCGCGCACAGGACTACCGCACGGAAGTGCTCGGCCTCGTCAAGGCGCAGCAGGTCAAGAACGCGGTAATCGTGCCCGTCGGCGCCAAGGGCGGCTTCTTCCCGAAGCTCCTGCCCGTCGGCGGTAGCCGCGACGCCTGGCTGGCGGCCGGCACCGAGGCCTACAAGACCTACATCACCACCATGCTGTCGATCACCGACAACATCGACGGCGGCCGGATCGTGCCGCCGGCCGACACCGTCCGGCTGGACGATGACGACCCCTATTTCGTCGTCGCCGCCGACAAGGGAACGGCAACCTTCTCGGACACCGCGAACGGATTGGCCCAAGCCGCCGGCTTCTGGCTCGACGACGCCTTCGCCTCCGGCGGCTCGGCCGGCTATGACCACAAGAAGATGGGCATCACCGCGCGCGGCGCCTGGGAAGCGGTCAAGCGTCACTTCCGCGAGATGAACATCGATATCCAGTCGACACCGTTCACGGTTGCCGGCGTCGGGGACATGTCGGGCGACGTCTTCGGCAACGGCATGCTCCTGTCGGAGAAGATCCGGCTCGTCGCGGCCTTCGACCACCGCGACATCTTCATCGACCCGGATCCAGATACGGCCCGTTCCTTCAAGGAACGCAAGCGCATGTTTGCACTGCCGCGTTCGAGCTGGCAGGATTATGACACGAAGCTCCTGTCGAAGGGCGGGATGATCATTTCGCGCGCCGAAAAATCGGTGACGCTCACGCCTGAGGCGGCAGCGATCATCGGCCTCGACAAGACGGTCGCTACCCCGCTCGACATCATGAACGCGATCCTGAAGGCGCCTGTCGACCTGTTGTGGTTCGGCGGCATCGGTACCTACATCAAGGCTTCCGACGAGGCGGACTCCGATGTCGGCGACCGCGCCAACGACGCAATCCGCGTTACCGGCGGGGAAGTGCGCGCCAAGGTCATCGGTGAGGGCGCCAATCTCGGCGTCACCCAGAAGGGCCGCATCGCCTATGCCTTGAGCGGAGGGCGCCTGAACTCCGACGCGATCGACAACTCGGCAGGCGTCAATTCCTCCGACGTCGAGGTCAACATCAAGATCGCCCTCTCCTCGGCACTGGCCGACAAGCGTCTGACGCGCGACAAGCGCGACAAACTGCTCTCGGACATGACTGACGAGGTGGCGGAACTGGTTCTGCGGAACAACTACCTGCAGACGCTTGCGATCTCGCTGACACAGCGCAAGGGCGCCGCGAACCGCGAGGAACTCGGCCGCCTGATGAACTATCTGGAAGGCCTCGGCCGCCTCAACCGCAAGGTCGAGACCCTTCCGGACAACGCGACGCTGTCCGAACGTTTCGCGTCCGGCAAGGCACTCACCCGGCCGGAAATCGGCGTCCTGCTTTCCTATGCCAAGATCGTCCTCTTCGACCAGCTGGTCGCCTCCGACTTGCCGGATGATCCCTATTGCGAAAGCGCGCTGACTAACTACTTCCCGGCCAAGATGCGCAGGACCTATGCAGGTGATATCGCCGGGCACCGCCTGCATCGCGAAATCATCGCGACGGTACTCGCCAACCACGTTATCAATCGCGGCGGCCCGGGCTTCATTACCACGATCGGTGATGCCACGGGCGCGATGCCGCCCGAGATCGTCAGGGCGGCCCTGCTCACCCGCGACGGCCTGCAGCTACCGGCGCTCTGGGAGAAGATCGATGCGCTCGACGCGAAGATCCCTGGCGAAACTCAGAACCGGATGCATGCGATCGTCGCCCGCGTCTATGCAGGTGTCACCCGTCTGCTGGTCGAGACCGGCATGTCCACCGGTGATCTCTCCGAGGCCCTCGCTCGCCTCAAGTCTGCGGTGAAATCGGCCCGCCAGGCCTTCGGTTCGGCATTTCCGGCCAATCTCAAGGCAACCTTCGAACAGGAGGTGGAAGAACTGGAGGATGGCGGCGCCCCGGCAGACATCGCCCGCGAAATAGTCGGCCTTCAGACCTTGCTCCTGGTGCCCGAGGTCATGCAGATCGCCATGCGGACCGAAGCACAGCTGCCGCGTGTCATCGAAGCCTATTTTGCTGTTTCGGAAGCGTTCCGGATCGATCGCATCCTCGTCGCCGGAAACCGTATCGTCAGCAGCGATCACTACGAGAGCCTCGCGCTCGGTCGCAGCCTCGACCAGATCGGTGCGGCCCGTCGCGATATCGTTGTGTCGGCCTTTGCCCGGCATGGCGGCGAGAAACATCCGGTCAACGCCTGGCTCGCAGCCGCCCGCCAGCGGGTCAACCGGCTGGCAACGGAGCTTGCGGCCCTCAGCGAGGGCAGCGAGGGCAGCCTCGCGAAGATCACGGTGGCGGCAGGCCTGCTGACCGACCTTGCGAACGACCGGACAAGATGACAGTGTCCCCCATCGGCAGATGGGGGAGAACGGACGCGTGACGGTACAGGCGGGAGTAACGGACGACCGGGGAGAGAAGGTCTATAGCCGCGGGGTGATGAGCTGGATGTTGTTCGACTGGGCAGCCCAACCCTTCTTCACGGTGATCACGACATTCATCTTCGGTCCCTACTTCGTTTCGCGCCTCACCAGCGATCCGGTGAGCGCCCAGGCGACCTGGAGCAACATGGCGACGATCTCGTCGATCATCATCGCCGTGCTGTCGCCGATCCTGGGCGCGATCGCCGACGAATCCGGCTCACGAAAGCCGTGGATCGCCTTTTTCGCCGTGATCAAGATTGTCAGCCTCTGCCTCCTCTGGACGGCGGCGCCCGGTTCCCCCGTCGCCTTCATCGTACTCCTGATGGTGCTTGCCACGGTCTCGGCCGAATTTTCGATCGTCTTCAACGACTCGATGATGCCGCGGCTCGTCGGCACGAAGGACGTCGGGCGCGTGTCCAACATTGCCTGGGGCCTCGGTTACCTGGGCGGCATGATCGTGCTGATCAGTGTGGTCCTGTTCATAGCCGGCAATCCGCAGACTGGCAAAACGCTCCTGGGCGGGACGCCCATTTTCGGTCTCGATCCCGCCGCCGGCGAGGACGCACGTGTCACCGGCCCGATCTCGGCCCTCTGGTATCTCGTCTTCATCCTTCCGATGTTCCTGTTCACACCCGACGCAGGACGCGGCAAGCCGCTTCCGGCAGCCGTGCGCTCGGGCCTCAGGGATCTCGGCCATACGCTTTCCGAACTGAGGAACAAGCCCGGGATCCTGCGTTTCCTGGTCGGGCGAATGATCTACCAGGATGGCGTGAACGGCCTGCTGACCCTTGGTGGCGTGTTCGCGGCAGCGATGTTCGGCTGGTCGACGATGGAGATCGGCATCTACGGCATCATCCTCAACATCATCGCGATCTTCGGCTGCATCGCCGCAAGTTCGCTCGACCGAGTGCTCGGCTCAAAGTTCGTCGTGGTACTCAGCCTGCTGTCGCTGCTGGCAGCCACCATCGGCATCATCTCGACGGGCACCGACTTCACCCTCTTCGGGCTGGTCAGCCTGCCGGTGACGACGACGGAGGGTCTGTTCTCGACGCCCGCAGAAAAGGCCTACATCCTCTATGGCCTGCTGATCGGCATTGCCTTCGGCCCGGTCCAGGCATCGTCGCGTTCCTATCTGGCCCGGAGTGTCAGCCCTGCGGAGGCCGGGCGCTACTTCGGCATCTATGCACTTTCCGGCCGCGCCACGAGCTTCATGGCCACCCTCAGTTTTTCGCTCCTGACCTACTGGACCGGTTCGGCCCGTATCGGCATGGCGAGCCTGATCGTCTTTCTCATCGGCGGCCTGGTAATCCTGCTCAGGACGCCTTATCCGGCTGCCCATCCGGCATCTCCGCTTGAGCAATGAAAAAAGCCCGGACAAGGCCGGGCTTCTTTCCATTCTGGTGATCGTCGATCAGTGGCGGAAATGTCGAATGCCGGTGAAGACCATGGCCACGCCATGTTCGTCGGCCGCGGCAATGACGTCGGCGTCTCGCATGGATCCACCCGGTTGGATGACCGCGGTGGCTCCTGCCGCGATGGCGGCAAGCAGGCCATCGGCGAAGGGATAGAAAGCTTCCGAAGCGACAGCCGAGCCTTTGGTTAGCGGTTCGGCAAGCCCAAGCGCCTTGGCGGCATCTTCGGCCTTGAGCGCCGCGATACGGGCGGAATCGACGCGGCTCATCTGGCCGGCGCCGATGCCCGCCGTCTGGCCGTTCTTCGCATAGATTACCGCATTCGACTTCACGTGCTTGGCGATCTTGAAGGCAAACTTCATGTCTTCGAGTTCGGTCGCGGTGGGCGCGCGCTTGGTCACCACCTTGAGCTCCAGATCCTCGACCATGACATTGTCGCGCGATTGCACCAGAAGACCGCCGGAAACCGTCTTGGCGACGATGCCCCGCGCGCGCGGGTCGGGCAGGGCACCGGTGGTGAGCAGACGCAGGTTCGGCTTTGCCGCGATGATCGCCTTCGCTTCGTCGGTGACGGAAGGCGCGATGATCACTTCGGTGAACAGCTTGACGATCTCATGCGCCGTCTCCGCATCGAGCGTCTGGTTGAGCGCGATGATGCCGCCGAAGGCCGAGATGGAATCGCAGGCCAGCGCCCGCTGATAGGCTTCCACCAGGCTGGAACCGGTCGCGACGCCGCACGGGTTGGCGTGCTTGATGATCGCACAGGCAGGTCCCTGTTCGGGCGGAAACTCGGCCACCAGTTCGAAGGCCGCATCCGTGTCGTTGATATTGTTGTAGGACAGCTGCTTGCCCTGCAGAAGAGTTGCCGTGGCAACGCCCGGGCGCTGGTCGCCCGTCAGGTAGAAGCCGGCGCTCTGATGCGGGTTCTCGCCATAGCGCATGGTTTCCTTCAGCGAGCCACCGATCGCGCGATACTGCGGCATATCGATGGACAGAGCCTCGGCAAACCAGTTCGAGATCACCGCGTCATAGGCAGCCGTGCGGGCAAAGGCCTTAGCGGCGAACTGCTGGCGTAGCGCATAGGTCGTCTGGCAATCGTCGGCCTTCAGGGCCTCGAGCAGGGCAGGGTAGTCGGAGGGGTCTGTCAGAACGGTGACATAGGCGTGGTTCTTTGCCGAGGCGCGGATCATCGCCGGACCGCCGATGTCGATGTTCTCGACCGTAGTCGGATAGTCGCCCCCGGCGGCACGGACCGCCTCGAAGGGGTAGAGATTGATGACGGAGAGATCGATCGCGTCGATACCATGCGCCTTCATCGCAGCAACGTGTTCGGCATCATCGCGGATCGCCAGCAGGCCGCCATGCACGTTGGGGTGCAGCGTCTTGACGCGACCATCCATGATCTCCGGGAAACCCGTGACCTCGGAGACATCGGTGACGGGCAGTCCGGCTGCGGCAATCGCCTTGTGCGTGCCACCGGTCGACAGCAGGCGTACACCCATGTCGTTCAGTGCCTGGGCCAACTCGATGATGCCGGTCTTGTCGGACACCGACAGAAGGGCAGTGCGGACTTTGACACGGTCTGGAACGGGGATTTTCTTCGATACGACTGCCATGGTTCTGCTCCGATCTGAACTGCCGCGCTGCCGGGGAAAAGGACATCGCGTGCGCGATGCCGCCGCCTAGCACAGCTTACCCCCGGAGGGAACCATTCTATGCGTGATGGGCAAGAAACCAGCGCACTTCCGGGCCCTGGAAGGCAAGTTCGAGCTGTTGCGACGGCCGCACGCCCGAGACGTCGGCGAAAAACACGTCCTCGCCGATCAAGAGCTGTCCCGTCGGCGTGGAGAAGGTCCAGCTCTCACCGTCGGAGGCAGTCATCCGCACCTTGCGTTCGTCGATCCGTTCGAGCGTGATCGAGGGATGGACATGGAACCGGGCGACAGCAGCCTCGGCCGGCGCTTCGGTCGCGGGATTGCCGTCCGGCGTAAGGAAACGGTCCCTTCCAGCGATCTTGTTGCCGGCTTCGTTCATGCGGATCTCGCGCTCGTGAACCAGGCCGAACTTGCCGAGATAACCGTCATGGCTGGCGCAGAGCCGGTCGCTGCCGTCCGGCCCGGTCTGACGCGACACATCGACCTTGGAGACGCCGGAAACCATGAGAGGTCCGAGATACTCCGATTCCGAAAAGCGTGCCGAGGATGAGGTGCCGATGCAGACCGTCGAATGAGCAGCCGTGGTGCGGGCCAGTTGCCTGAGCTTGTCGCCGGCAAAACGGGGCGACCCGCTGTTGACGATGAACCGGTGCCGTCCGGACGAGAGCTCGAAGGACAGACACCCCGCATGGGCCGTGCGGGACAGGTCGGACGAGAGCGGCACGCCGGTGTCAACCAGCACGACTGCGCCGCCGGCCGCCATGCGATGATATTGAGAATGCGGCAGCGCCTTGAAGGGTTGCCCGGCGGTCTCGTCGTAGCGCAAAACCGACATCAATTCGTTCGCAAGGGTCGAACTCGCACCGTTGAAAAGGGCAAGGTCGCCACTTTGATGGCGGAAGAAACGGATCGCCGGATACATCCGGTCGATCGCAGGAATGAGCCTCGCCGGAACTTCATGTCCGAGATTGATGTAGGTCTGCCGCAGCGGCAGAAGGTCGAACAACAGTTCGACAGCGGATTGCGGATTGCGCGACACATGACCACCATCGGGCAGGATCTGGCGGTCGATCTCGCGATTGAGTTCGCGTGCACTGCGACGGATGGTCGACCCGCGCGTTTCCATCGAGATCGAAGCCATCGCCAGCGCTATGCGCACCCTAAGGCGGGTAAACCCGGCCGGAGAATGTCCGGCATTGCGGCGAAGATAACGCACCTGATAGGCGAGGCTGGTCAGGAAGCGGCGATAGAATCCGGCATCGGCCTCATGCAAGACGACCGTCGAATGTGAGAGCCAGGCGATGATGCGCTGGGCAATGACATCGGCTTCCCATGCGACGCCGCCGATCCTCGACCCGTGCAGCCCGATCCAGTCGTCGACGATCGCGCGCGCGTTGGCACAGGCCGCAGCACTCTTGTCGGCACGGATATGGCGCAACCAGGCAAAGGAATGAAGACGTACGGCAAAATGATGGGACGGAAGTTCAAGCGCGAAGGGCGACTGATTGCCTGCATCGAGAATGCGGCCTGCCAGCGGGAAACGCCCCACGAAGATCTCTTCGGCAACGAAGGGATCGATCACCCGCAGATCCGTCGGCGCGACGATGAGACGGCCTGGAGCCACGCCCGGCAGACCGAAGGAGGGCACACGGAAGCGCCGGAAAGCGCGGACAACCCTTCGCCCAGTTTCCGCCATGTACAGATAGACCAGCTTCTGGCGTTGCGTCAGTCGCATCATCTTCCCAAGCTGTCGCACTGAAACCCGGGCGACATCCCCGCCGGACGCGTCGAGCGTGCCTCGATCCGCACCATTATCCGCCTTGAAGGCAAGGCGCAGTCGTTCCGCATATCGCCGTAACCCGCGATCTGCGAGCCGCCAATTGCGTATTCCCTCAGATTCGAACAATTTTAGTGAAAATTCCGTTAAATCTTAGCGATTGCGCATGCATAGAATCCGTCAATGCCGCCTTCGGTTGCAAGCATGGCCGGGGTGGTTCGGATTTCACCGCGCACGGTGACCGCATCTTCAAGGCCAGTCCAGTCCGCAGGATCGACCGGGACGCGTTCAAGACCCGCATCACCGCCGAGAACGCGCTCGATCATCTCCTCGCCCTCGCTCGGGTCAAGCGAACAGTTGGAGAAGACCACCAGCCCGCCCGGGCGAACCAGTGTCAGCGCGTGACGCAGCAGCTTTTCCTGAAGCTCGGCGAGCTTGGCAATGTCCTCCGGCCCTTTCGTCCAGAGCACATCGGGATGGCGACGTGTCGTCCCGGTGGAGGAGCAGGGCGCGTCGAGAAGCACGGCGTCGAAGGGCTGGTCCGGCTTGAAATCGAGCAGGTTGGAAAGCACACACGTCGCCTCAAAGCCCAGCCGGGCGAGATTGGATTGAAGCCGGGTCAGGCGCGAGCGGGACTGCTCGACGGCGGTTACCTCGGCACCCATTGCGATCAGCTGCGCGGTCTTGCCACCGGGCGCGGCGCAGAGATCGGCGACACGCTTGCCGCGAATGTCACCGAAGAGCCTGGCTGGAAGTGCTGCGGCCGCATCCTGTACCCACCACGCGCCCTCGTCGAACCCCGGGAGTTCGGGGATCGTGCCCCGAAAACGCTCGAGCCGCAGGCTGCCGGTGGGCAGAACCTTGCCGTTGAGCCGCTCCGCCCAGAGCGCGGTGTCCTGCTTGACCGTCACGTCGATCGCTGCCGGCTGCATCTGTGCTTCGGCGATCGCGCGTGCAGCCTCCGGTCCGTAGACCTCGACCATGCGCGCAAAGAACCAATCCGGGAAGCAGGGGAGATCGGCGACCGAAGCGAGCAGAGCCTCCTTTTCGCGCCCGATCCGGCGAAGGATGGCATTGGTTAGCTTGGCGAAACGGCGATTGCGGGGATCATGATTGGCCTGTTCGACGGCTAGATCGACGGCCGAATGGTCGGGGACATCAAGGTAGAGCATCTGCGCGGCCGCAACGACCAGCAGGTGATGGAGCGAGCGAGCGCCATCGGGCAGCGGCGTGTCGAGCAGACCGGCAATGATGGCCTCGATGCGTGGCAGGTGGCGCAGGGCGCTGTGAAGTATGGCCCTGACGAGAGCGCGGTCAGCTTCGGAAAGGCCGCGAACGGCCGGGTTGCCATGTTCGGCGTCGAGCATGCCGTCGAGCGGGGTCTTCTTGTCGATGACCGCCGCCAGGATCTTTGTTGCCGCGCTGCGAACCTCGAAGCCGGGCTTCGGCGCTGCGTGATGGGCCGGATCAGAGCCCGGGCGTCCTGTCGTGGGGTTCTTGCCGGAAGGTTTTCGCCGATTGCGCTCGTCGTTCAAGACCATGGTCCCTTAGGTGGTTCGGAGCCACCGCGACCCCACCCGGTATTCGGTACGGAACGCGATTTACGGGGCGCATTATCAGCGGGTGCCGGCCGCGTCGATCCCCCAAAGCCACTTTCCGACATCTGGAGCAAGGCGGCGACGCGGTTTTCAGTATTTGGGTGGGTCGAGAACAGGTTGTCCATCCGCTGCCCAGACAGCGGATTGATGATGAACATGTGCGCGGTCGCGGGATTGCGCTCGGCATCGAGGTTCTCGACGTGGGAAGCGTCACCGGCAATCTTCTGGAGAGCGGAGGCAAGCCACCGGGGATTGCCGCAGATTTCGGCGCCGCGCCGGTCGGCGGCATATTCGCGAGTACGGCTGATGGCCATCTGCACGAGCATCGCGGCAAGTGGCGCAACGATCATCGCGACCAAAACGCCGACGAACCCGAAGGGGTTGTTCCGGTCGTCGCGACTGCCGCCGAACAGGAAGGCGAAATTGGAGAGCATCGAGATCGCACCGGCAAGCGTGGCGGTCACCGTCATCGTCAAGGTATCTCGGTTCTCGATATGGGCGAGTTCATGCGCCATGACCCCGGCCACCTCTTCCGGTGTCAGGCGACGAAGCAGGCCGGTCGAGGCGGCGACCGCCGCATTCTGCGGATTGCGGCCCGTGGCGAAGGCGTTGGGCTGCGGACTGTCGAAGATATAGACGCGCGGCATCGGCAAGCCGGCATTCTTCGAAAGGTCGCGGATCGTCGCAAAGAATTCCGGGGCGTTGTTCTCATCGATCTCCTGCGCGTGATAAGCGCGGAGCACCATGCGATCGGAATTCCAGTAGGAGAAGAAGTTCATGCCCGCGGCGACGACGAACGCGATCATCATCCCGCTCTGGCCGCCAATCAGGTAACCGACACCCATAAAAAGTGCCGTCATGAAGGCGAGCAACATGGCGGTACGCATGAAGTTCATCTCTTTGTCTCCGTCTTTGGACGCATGGACGCCAATGAGAGCTTGGTTGACGCGCATGGCTGCACTAGATGTAAAAGGCCTGAGCAAAGTTTCAATGATTTCGGAAATGAATCGGTCATGAGCGACATCGCCGACAATGACAATCAGCCACAGGATGCCGGAGTTGACGTCCCTCAGCCGGCGCGCCGGCCGTTGAGCGAGGCTGCAATGCGCGCGCTCGCCGAGGCGGAAGAACGTCGCAACGCAGAGAAGCGACAGCAACCGGCGCCCGAAATCGGCGGCCGCGGCGGCGCCGATCCGGCGCGTTTCGGCGACTGGGAGATCAATGGCAGGGCCATCGACTTTTGAGGCTTGAATAAAAGCCTATTGATTGCGTCGCTTGATAGGAATATGTTCCATATCCATGCGAACCCATCCCTTCCTGCGCGCATTCCTTGCTGTCATCCTGAGCAGTGCACCCGGCACAATAGGTACTCTCCACGCCGCCGAGCGGATTGCCGGACCGGTCGCTGCAGAACTGGTTCGCGTCATTGACGGCGACACCGTCATGGTGAGCGCCATGCCCTGGCCGGGTCATCGTGTGACCACCTATGTGCGCCTGCGCGGCATAGACGCGCCGGAACTCAAATCGCACTGTCCGGCAACGCGCCATGCCGCCCTTGAAGCCCAGGCGGTGCTTTCCGAGCTTCTGGCCGCCTCGCCGCTCGTGTCTTTGACCGATATTTCGGGTGACAAGTATTACGGTCGGGTGGTCGCAGCCATCCGGCTGGCCGATGGCAGCGATCCCACCACCACCCTGCTTGCCGAAGGGCTCGCCGAACCTTATCGCGGCGGCCACAAGAAGACGCCGCGCTGTTCATGAAAAAGGAGCCCCAATGCGCGAGGCAGAGGGGCTCAAGGGGGACTTCTGAAACAGTAAGCGATCAGGCGCTCTTGTTTTGACGGTTCGCGATCAGATCATCGACGACGCCCGGATCGGCGAGCGTCGAGGTATCGCCGAGCGCACCGAAATCGTCCTCGGCGATCTTGCGCAGGATACGCCGCATGATCTTGCCCGAACGGGTCTTCGGCAGGCCGGGAGCGAACTGGATCTTGTCCGGTGTCGCGATCGGGCCGATTTCCGCGCGGACATGCTTGATGAGCTCCTGACGAAGCGCCTCGTCACCATCGTGATCCGCCATCAGCGTGACATAGCAGTAGATGCCCTGACCCTTGATGGAATGCGGGTAGCCGACGACGGCCGCTTCGGAGACGAAGTGGTGCGACACCAGAGCCGATTCCACTTCCGCCGTGCCGAGGCGGTGGCCGGAGACGTTCAGAACGTCGTCCACGCGTCCGGTGATCCAGTAATAGCCGTCTTCGTCGCGGCGGCAGCCGTCGCCGGTGAAGTATTTCCCCTTGTAGGTGGAGAAATAGGTCTCGGCAAAGCGGTGGTGATCGCCATAGATCGAACGCGCCTGGCCCGGCCAGCTGTCGGTGATGCAGAGATTGCCGTCGGTGGCGCCCTCGAGCACGTTACCCTCATTGTCGACCAGCTGCGGCTTGACGCCGAAGAACGGAAGGGTCGCCGAGCCCGGCTTGAGATCAGTCGCGCCCGGCAGCGGGGTGATCAGGATGCCCCCTGTTTCGGTCTGCCACCAGGTATCGACGATCGGCGACTTCTGCTCGCCGACGACGTTGTAATACCATTCCCACGCTTCCGGATTGATCGGCTCGCCGACCGAACCGAGGAGACGAAGGCTCGACCGAGAGGATCTCTTGACGAACTGGTCGCCCGCGCCCATCAGCGAACGGATAGCCGTCGGCGCTGTATAGAAGACGTTGACCTTGTGCTTGTCGATGACTTCCCAGAAGCGTCCCTGGTCGGGGAAATTCGGCACGCCCTCGAACATCAGCGTAGTGGCGCAGTTCGCCAACGGTCCGTAGACGATATAGGAGTGGCCCGTAACCCAGCCCACGTCCGCGGTGCACCAGTAGATCTCGCCGTCCTTGTAGTCGAAGACGTATTCGTGCGTCATCGAAGCATAGACGAGATAGCCGCCGGTCGTGTGGACGACACCCTTCGGCTTGCCGGTCGAACCGGAGGTGTAGAGAATGAAGAGCGGATCTTCCGCCTTCATCTTGACAGGCGGGCAATCCGGCTTCGCCTTGGCAGTTTCCTCGTGATACCAGAGGTCGCGGCCCGGCGCCCAGCCGATCTTGCCGCCGGTGCGGCGCACGACGAGAACCTTGTTGACGATCACATACTGCTTGGCTGCGATGTCGATCGCGGTGTCTGTGTTTTCCTTGAGCGGCACCGGCTTGCCGCCGCGCAGGCCTTCATCACAGGTGATGACGAAGGTGGACTCGCAGTCGACGATACGGCCGGCCAGGGCGTCAGGAGAAAAACCGCCGAAGACCACCGAGTGGATCGCACCGATGCGGGCACAGGCGAGCATCGCATAGGCCGCCTCCGGGATCATCGGCATGTAGATGGTGACGCGATCGCCCTTCTTGACGCCCTGATCCTTCAGGACGTTGGCGAGGCGGCAGACGTGATCGTAGAGCTGGTTGTAGGTAATCTTCTTGTCGATATAGGGGTTGTCGCCTTCCCAGATGATCGCCGTGCGTTCGCCATGGGTCTTCAGGTGACGGTCGATGCAGTTGTACGAGACGTTGGTTAGGCCGTCCTCATACCACTTGATCGAGACCTTGCCCTTGAAGTTGGTGTTCTTGACCTTGGTGTAAGGCTTGAACCAGTCGATGCGCTTGCCATGCTTGTCCCAGAACTTTTCCGGGTTCTCGATGCTGTCTTCGTACCACTTCAGGTACTTGTCCTTGTCGATCAGGGCACGGCTCTTTGCCGACTTCAGCACCGGATAGGTTTTGGCTGACATGAACACCTCCTCATGTTGACGCGCCAATTATGTGTCGGGTCGCAGGTTCTCCTCCCGTGACCCCTGACGAACATTCATAGCAGTTCAAAAGCACACAGCAATTAGACAAAGGTCATTCGCGGCTTCAAGAATTGCAATTACGCTACATTGCGGGTATAAGACATGTGATTTCCCAGAAATTGTGGCTTAAACCACGGCCCGCGACCCACGGCGCGGACGCAGAGAAGGATTGTTTCCATGGCCCAGACATTGCTCATGCCAAAGGCGACGGCCGTATGGCTTGTCGACAATACCGCGCTGTCATTCGACCAGATCGCGCAGTTCTGCAAGCTCCACCCGCTCGAGGTGAAGGCGATCGCGGACGGCGAAGCGGCTCAGGGCATCAAGGGTCTCGATCCGATCGCCACCGGCCAGCTTTCGCGCGACGAGATCGCCCGCGCCGAGAAGGATCCGAACCACAAGCTCAAGCTCTCCGAGCCGAAGGTTCGCGTTCCCGACAGCAAGCGCCGCGGCCCGCGCTACACGCCAGTTTCCAAGCGCCAGGATCGCCCGAACGCCATTCTCTGGCTGGTGCGCAACCATCCGGAACTGAAGGACGCCCAGATCTCGCGTCTCGTCGGCACGACCAAGTCGACGATCGAGCAGATCCGCGATCGCACGCACTGGAACTCGACCAACCTGACGCCAATGGATCCAGTCACGCTCGGCCTCTGCAGCCAGATCGATCTGGACATGGAAGTCGAGAAGGCCTCGAAGGGTCGACCGCTGCCGACCGCAGCCGAACTCGGCGCGACCCTGCAGTCTGCAAACGAAACTGAGAACCTCGGCTTCAGCTATGAACGCGAGGAAGAGAAGGAAATCGACGTCAACGCCGTCTTCTCCAAGCTGCAGTCGCTCAAGTCCGACCGCAACCAGGACGAAGACGACGATCGCTACTGATCCTGCTTCGGTTATCAGTCACGCATTTGAACCCCGGAGGGCCTGCCCTCCGGGGTTTTTCGTGACGGGGTTCGGCATCGTGATCAATAGGCGAGACCGCAGTTACGGCGCTCTACATAGGGCGAGGGGCTGACACACGGAAATCTTTGGTCACAGCGAGAAACCATGCGGCGAAGTAGCGTCCCGCTTCGCCGCACGGTTTCCCGGATTCTTGATTGTCCTCAGCCGTGACCGTGCTTCTTGAGAACGTCGGTGATCTCATCAAGGATTGCCGGATCATCGATTGTCGCCGGCATCTTCCATGGCATGCCGTCGGCGATCTTCTGCATGGTGCCGCGTAGGATCTTGCCGGAGCGGGTCTTTGGAAGGCGCTCGACCTTCATCACCGTCTTGAACGCCGCGACCGGACCGATTTCGTCGCGCACCAGCTGAACCACTTCGCGCTGGATGGCGGAGAAGTCCCGGTTGACGTTGTGCTTCAGCACAAGGAAACCGCAGGGGATCTGGCCCTTGAGCTCGTCGGCGATGCCGATGACCGCGCATTCGGCCACATCCGGATGCATAGCGCAGACTTCTTCCATCGCGCCGGTCGACAGACGATGTCCAGCGCAGTTGATGATGTCGTCGGTACGCGCCATGACGAAGACATACCCGTCCTCGTCAACGATACCGGCATCGGCCGTCTTGTAGTAACCGGGAAACTCCTCGAGGCAGGACGAGCGGAAGCGCTCGTCGGCATTCCAGAAGGTCACGAGACACCCAGGCGGCAGCGGAAGCTTGACGACGATGTTGCCGAGTGTCCCACGCGGCACCGGATGACCGGCGTCGTCGAGCACGTCGACCGCATAGCCGGGCATCGGCACAGCCGGGGAGCCATACTTGACCGGAAGAAGGCCGAGGCCTGCCGGATTGGCTGCGATCGGCCAGCCGGTTTCGGTCTGCCACCAATGGTCGATGACCGGAACCTTGAGCATCTTCTCGGCCCACTTGATCGTCTCGGGATCGGCGCGTTCGCCGGCGAGGAAGAGCGCGCGCAAGCCGGAGATATCATATTTGCGAACAAAATCGCCATCCGGATCATCACGGCGAATCGCACGGAAAGCCGTCGGCGCGGTGAAGAGCGCTTTGACGTCGTGATCGGCAACCACCCGCCAGAAGGTTCCGGCATCCGGCGTCCCGACCGGCTTGCCCTCGAAGATGATCGTCGTGTTGCCGGCGAGCAGGGGACCATAGACGATGTAGGAGTGCCCGACGACCCAGCCGATGTCGGAGGCTGCCCAGAAGACTTCGCCGGGCTTCACGCCGTAGATGTTTTCCATGGTCCAGGCGAGCGCCACCATATGGCCGCCGTTGTCGCGAACGACGCCCTTCGGCTGACCGGTCGTGCCCGACGTGTAGAGCACGTAGAGTGGGTCGGTCGCCGCGACCGGTTCACAGGCTACCGCAGTTCCGTTGACGCGTTCGACCTCGACCGCTTGGGCCAAGTCGACGTCGCCGTGTTCGTATCGCAGCGGCGCATGCAGTTCGTCGCGCTGAAGGACGAAGCAGTATTCCGGCTTCACCTTTGCCATGTCCACCGCGTGGTCGAGCAGTGGCTTGTAGGGAACGATGCGTCCAGGTTCGAGACCACAGCTCGCACTGATCACGGCCTTGGCGTTGCAGTCGTCGATGCGGGTCGCAAGCTCATGCGCGGCGAAGCCGCCGAAGACGACCGAATGCACCGCGCCTATACGGGCGCAGGCGAGCATGGAGAACACCGCTTCCGGGATCATCGGCATGTAGATGATCACCCGATCGCCCTTGCCGATTCCGTGGTTCTTGAGAACCGCAGCAATCGCCGTTACTTCCGCAAGAACCTCGTAGAAGGTGTAGCTCTTCTTCGCACCGGTCATCGGGCTGTCGTAGATGACCGCCTTCTGCTCGCCGCGACCTGCCGCGACGTGGCGATCCAGGCAGTTGTGGCAGGTATTGGTTTCTGCTCCGGTAAACCAGCGGCCATAAACGCCCGCCTCGGGATCAAAGACCTTTTCGGCAGGCTTGAACCAGTCGAGCCGATCTGCCTGGGTCTTCCAGAATGCCTCAGGGTTACCCATCCACGACTGATAGGTTTCCAAATACTTGCCTTGCATGAATTCCTCCCGATGCGACGCGAGACTTTTGAAATTTTGTCGCAATAGTAGGGAGCAGGCCTTGATCTGGAAAGCCAGACCAAAGCGGTATACCCACGATGATTACATCGAGAGATACGTAAGACGCAAACGTTGTATCAACGTGAACCGAAGATGGCGGAACCGACGCGCACGCTCGTCGCCCCGAACGCAATGGCTGTTTCAAAATCGCCCGACATGCCCATGGACAGCTTTTCGAGGCCGTTCCGTGCCGCGATCCTGGCCAGCAATGCGAAGTGTGGACCAGGGTTTTCGTCTGCCGGCGGAATACACATAAGCCCTTCCACCGGCAAGCCGATCTCGTCCCGGCACAGGCGCACAAAGGCGTCGACATCATCCGGAGCGATACCCGCCTTCTGGGGCTCGAGCCCGGTGTTCACCTGAACGTAGAAGCGCGGCGCCCGGCCTTGGCGCTTCCCTTCCTCCGCAAGCGCACGGGCGATTTTCTCGCGATCGACAGTCTCGATCACGTCGAAGAGCGCGACCGCATCGGCAGCCTTGTTCGATTGCAGCGGCCCGATCAGGTGGAGTTCCAGCCCATCGGTCTCGGCCTTGAGCGCCGGCCATTTTCCCTGCGCTTCCTGGACCCTGTTTTCGCCGAAGACACGCTGTCCGGTAGCGATGACCGGGCGAACATCGTCGGCGTCGAAGGTCTTGGAAACGGCAACGAGCTGCACGGAATCCGGCTTACGATTCGCCTCGACCGCCGCCTTCTTTATCCGCGCCTGAATATCGGCCAATCTTTCCTCAACGCTCATGTCTGCACCCGTTCCTTGTCTTATCTTTCAAGCGTCAGACTATCCCGCGACACCGCTGCGGAGACTCCAAAATCGACGCATTGCAGATAGCTTCTAGCAGCCACGCGCAAATGGCCGCAATGGCCTCAAAAACTTGACGCTTGGCCGGTTTCGTGGTGAAGGTCACGCCCATCCTTCCTTGCTATTCCGGAAATGCAGAATATGGCCACCGAACGTTACAATCCGCGCGACGCCGAACCACGCTGGCAGGCGAAATGGTCTGACGCAGGCGTCTTCGTCACCGACAACAACGACAAGCGCGAGAAGTACTACGTCCTCGAGATGTTCCCCTATCCGTCGGGACGCATCCACATGGGCCATGTCCGGAACTACGCGATGGGCGACGTCGTCGCGCGCTACAAGCGCGCCCGCGGCTTCAACGTTCTTCACCCGATGGGCTGGGACGCTTTCGGCATGCCCGCTGAAAACGCAGCCATGCAGAACAAGGTTCACCCCAAGGAATGGACCTACCAGAACATCGCAACCATGCGTGGCCAGCTGAAGTCCATGGGCCTGTCGCTCGACTGGTCGCGCGAATTCGCGACCTGCGATGTCGAATATTATCATCGCCAGCAGTATCTGTTCCTCGACATGTTGGAAAAGGGCCTCGTCTATCGCAAGCAGTCGAAGGTGAACTGGGATCCGGTCGATCACACCGTGCTCGCCAACGAGCAGGTGATCGACGGACGCGGCTGGCGCTCCGGCGCCCTGGTCGAACAGCGTGACCTCGTCCAATGGTTCTTCAAGATCACGGATTTCAGCCAGGACTTGCTCGATGCGCTCGACACGCTCGACCAGTGGCCGGAGAAGGTCCGGCTCATGCAGAAGAACTGGATCGGCCGCTCGGAGGGCTTGACCCTGCGTTGGGAGATCGCTGGTTCCGCTCCCGCAGGCCACAGCGAGGTTACCGTCTACACGACACGCCCGGACACGCTGTTCGGCGCCTCCTTCCTGGCAATCGCTGCCGATCATCCGCTGGCCAAGGCCGTTTCCGAAAAGAACGCCGACGTTGCCGCCTTCTGCGACGAATGCCGGCGCGCCGGCACCTCGCTCGCAGCGCTCGAGACCGCAGAAAAGAAGGGCATCGATACCGGCGTCAAGGTACGTCACCCCTTCGACGCCTCCTGGGAACTGCCGGTCTACGTCGCCAACTTCGTCCTGATGGACTACGGCACCGGCGCGATCTTCGGTTGCCCGTCCGGCGACCAGCGCGACCTCGATTTCGCCCGCAAGTACGATCTGCCTGTCGTGCCGGTCGTCATGCCGAAGGATGGCGATGCGACGACGTTTGTGGTTGGCGACACCGCCTATGACGGCGACGGCGTGATGATCAATTCTCGTTTCCTCGACGGTCTCGACACCGAGCAGGCATTCGCAACGGTCGCCGACAAGCTCTCTGCAACGCTGCTCGGCAACGCGCCGCAAGGTGAGCGCAAGGTGAATTTCCGCCTGCGCGACTGGGGCATCTCGCGCCAGCGCTATTGGGGCTGCCCGATCCCCGTGATCCACTGCGAGGCCTGCGGGGTGGTGCCCGTGCCGAAGAAGGACCTGCCGGTGAAGCTGCCGGACGACGTGACCTTCGACGTGCCCGGCAACCCGCTCGACCGCCATGCCACGTGGCGCCATGTCGCTTGCCCGCAATGCGGCAAGGATGCACGACGCGAAACCGACACGATGGACACCTTCGTCGATTCGAGCTGGTACTTTGCCCGCTTCACCGCACCGCGCGAGGATCTTCCGACGATTCCGGCGATCGCCGACCATTGGCTGCCGGTCGATCAGTATATCGGCGGCATCGAGCACGCGATCCTGCATCTGCTGTATTCGCGCTTCTTCACCCGCGCGATGCGCGAAACTGGCCATGTGAACCTGAGCGAGCCCTTCAAGGGCCTCTTCACCCAGGGCATGGTCGTGCACGAGACCTATAAGCTGGGCACCGGTGCGCACGGCCAATGGGTCGCCCCGGCCGACATCCGCATCGAAGAAGTCGACGGCGCCCGCAAGGCCTTCCTGCTCTCAAGCGGCGAAGAAGTCAGCATCGGCTCGATCGAGAAGATGTCGAAGTCGAAGAAGAACGTCGTCGATCCGGACGATATCATCGCCTCCTACGGCGCCGACACGGCACGCTTCTTCGTCTTGTCCGACTCGCCCCCGGATCGCGACGTCATCTGGTCCGAAGCCGGTGTGGAAGGATCGCACCGCTTCGTCCAGCGTGTCTGGCGCCTGATCGCCGAGGCGGCCGAAGCCATGAAATCCGTTGAGGCGAATCCGGCTAAGGATGGTGCAGCACTTGCCGTTTCGCAGATTGCTCATCGTACGCTGGCCGCGGTCCAGGGCGATTATGACAAACTGGCCTTCAACAAGGCCGTGGCGCGCATCTATGAGCTGGTCAACGCCCTGGCCGGCCCCTTGACTGAGGTCGCGGCCGGCAAGTCCGACACGGTCTTCACGGCTGCGGTCAAGAACGCCACCGAGATCCTCATTCAGCTGATCAGCCCGATGACACCCCACCTGGCGGAGGAGTGCTGGCAGGTGATCGGCCGTGAAGGCATGGTGGCAACCGCGGCCTGGCCCGAATTCGAGCCCAGCCTGGTACAGCTCGACGAAGTCGTGCTTCCCGTCCAGATCAACGGCAAGAAACGCGCTGAATTGACAATCAGCCGCGACGCGGACCAAGATGCGGTAAAGGACGCGGTTCTCGCGCTCGATACCGTGAAGTCGGCCCTGAACGGGCAGGCTCCGAAGAAGATCATCGTCGTTCCGTTGAGGATTGTGAACATTGTCGTTTGACCCCGTCCGCGTGCCGGCTCGCCGGTTGAGCCTGGCGCTTTGCCTCACATTCACGGCGCTTGTGGCATCTTGCCAGGTAAGGCCGCTCTACAATGAAACGGCTGCGACCCAGGCAAACCTGGGCGCGATTGCGTATTCCGACGCGACATCGCGCGTGGAACTGGAAGTGCGTAACCAGCTCATCTTCATGACTGGCGGCGGCTCAGGCGAGCCGGCGTCGCCGCAGTATCGTGTCAAGCTCAAGGTCAGCTCCAGTGCCGGCGAGGTACTCGATTCCCAATCGACCGTCGCGCAGACCGGTCGCGTGCTTGTCATCGGCAACTACATCCTGGAGCGGGTTTCGGACGGCACCGTCTTGAAGGTCGGAACGCGCAAGACGGTTGCCCTTGTCGACTTCCCCTTCCAGGAATTCGCCAAGCTTCGTGCCATTCGGGACGCCGAAAACCGCGGTGCGCGCGAGCTTGCCGAGTTGATCCGCGCCGATCTTTCCATGGTTCTCGGACGCTGAGGCGGCCGGAGCCATGGCGGAGATCAAGTCTCACGAATTCGAAAGCTTCCTGCAGAAGTCGGTGCGATTCTATCGCATCTTCGTGATCTTTGGCCCGGACAGAGGGTTGGTCGCTGAACGGGCAGCACAGATCGCCGAATCAACCGGCGTGGATCTCACCGACAGCTTTGCCCTGATTCGTCTCGACATCGGCGATATCCAGTCTGACCCGGGTCGACTGATGGACGAGGTGAACTCGTTTGGTCTGTTCGGCGGAGAGAAGCTGATCTGGATCCGGGGTGCGGCAAACGAGAAGGGGCTGGTCGATGCGCTCCAGTTTCTGTCGGAGACGCCGCCTGAGACCAGTCACGTCATTATCGAAGCCGGAGACCTCAAGAAGGGATCGGCGCTTCGTAAGGTGGCCGAGGCATCCCGCGCAATTGCCACGATTCCTTGCTATCAGGACGATGCCCGTGCGATCAATGCCCTGATCGACGCTGAACTTGCGGCTGCGAGCCAGCGGATCACCCCCGCGGCTCGGGAAGCGCTGCAGGAATCGCTCGGTGGCGACCGGATTGCGTCGCGCAACGAAATCCGCAAGCTTCTGCTCTATTGCCTGCACGAGCCAATGATCGATGAACAGCATGTCATCGAGATCATCGGCGATGCGAGCGCGATCTCCACCGACGAGGTCGTGGATGCCGTGCTGAGCGGCGAGCCAGATGCTTTCCTCCATGCGATCCAGAAGATCGTCACGTCGAAGACACCAGTCTTCCTTGTCCTGCAGTCCTGCATGCGGCAATTCCAGCAACTCGAACAGATGCGCAACGAGATGGAAGAACGCCAGAGCCAGGCGAGCCAGGTCATGCAATCACTGGGACGTGGCATCCATTTCCGGCGCAAGCCGATCATCGAGCGCACGTTGCGCAATTGGAACGCCAGAGATTTGAGCAGAGAGGCGAGCCGGATCCAGTCCGCGATCCTTCAGACCCGCCAGAAGCAGGCCCTGGAGGACAATCTGGCACTCCAGACCTTGCTCGCAACCACACTGCAGTCGGCGCGGCGCAATCGCCGCGCCTGAGCGAGGCTCACGCGCGCCCTTCAAGCAGACGGCAGATCTCTTCGAGCTGATCGAGCGTCTTGTAGGCGATCTTGATCTGACCGCCATTGCCCTTGTGATTGATGGCGACCGCAAGGCCAAGGCGATCCGTCAGGCTGCGCTCAAGCGCAATGGTATCCGAATCCCTCGGTTCGCGCGGCTCGGCCGGCGGCGCATTCTGCGCCTTGATATGGGTCTGGGCGAGCTTTTCGGCATCACGCACCGAAAGGCCCTTGGATGCAATAGTCTTCGCCAGCGTAACCGGGTCGGGCGTGGAAACGAGCGCACGGGCATGGCCAGCCGACAGGCTTCCATCGGCGAGCATGTCGCGGACCGGATCAGGCAGCTTCAAGAGACGGAGACTGTTCGCCACATGACTGCGGCTCTTGCCAATGATCTCGCCAAGGTCGTTCTGCGTATAGCCGTGTTCGGCAATCAGCTGTTCATAGCCGAGTGCTTCTTCAAGCGGATTGAGATCCGCACGCTGGACGTTCTCGACGATCGCAAGCTCGAGGGCGGTGCGGTCGTCGACGTCACGAACGATCACCGGAATCTCGACCAATCCAGCCAGTTGCGCGGCGCGCCAACGTCTTTCGCCGGCTATGATTTCAAACCTGTCTTTCTCGCGGGTGCGAACCACAACCGGCTGGACGATACCGTGCTGACGGATTGAACCGGCCAGATCCTGCAGCTCGGCCTCGTCGAAATAGCGGCGCGGGTTCTTCGGATTGCGAGAGACGAATTCGATCGGCACGGTGCGGTCGGGGTTCACGCTGGGGCGCGTTTCACCGACCGGAACCGGCTGATCCATTTCACCGATCAGGGCCGCCAGGCCGCGACCCAGGCGGCGCTTGGAAATGTCGTCACTCATACACTATACCTCGTTGCTGGACCGCAAGGCTCAAGCCGCCTTGCGTTGTCTTTCCCGCTGGATGACCTCGGACGCCAACTGCAGATAGGCCTGGCTTCCGGCGCATTTCAGGTCATAGAGGATCGCTGGCTTGCCGTAGGACGGCGCCTCGGAAACGCGAACATTGCGCGGAATAAGTGTCGTATAGACCTTTTCACCCAAATGCATGCGCACATCGCTGACCACCTGTTGGGCAAGATTGTTGCGCGCATCGAACATCGTCAGGACAATGCCCTGAATGTCGAGGGTTGGGTTGACGGTATGACGTACCTGATTGATCGTCTCGAGCAGCTGGCTGAGCCCTTCGAGGGCAAAGAACTCGCACTGCAGGGGCACAAGCACCGAATGCGCTGCAGCCATGGCATTCATGGTCAGCAGGTTGAAGGAGGGCGGGCAATCGAGCAGGACGTAACTGTACTGCAGGGCATCGTCCGCATTCAGAGCCTTCTTGAGGCGGAAAACGCGATCTGCCTGCTGCGCGATCTCCATTTCAAAACCTAGCAGGTCAAGAGTCGACGGAACGATCGCAAGATTGGGCACCGCGGTATCCAGCGCCGCATCCGCAACGGTGTGCGTACCAACCAGTACGTCATAGGAAGAGAGCTTACGATCCCGACGATCAATGCCGAGACCGGTGCTGGCGTTGCCCTGGGGGTCGAGATCGACGATCAGCACACGCTCACCAATGGCGGCAAGTGCCGTCGCGAGGTTGATAGCGGTCGTCGTCTTGCCGACGCCACCTTTCTGGTTTGCAATCGTGATGATGCGGTTCTTTTCGACGGTCATTCCACACCTGACACTGTTTGAACCCTGCGCGTGACGCCAGCCAGCTCAAGGATTACGGAATCCGGCTCGATCGCGCTTCTGTGTATTAACAGATCGAAGACCCAGCGGCCACGCGCTTTGTCGATTTCGGCCTGATAATCCCGGCCTTTGTGAAAATAGCAACGCAGTGCCGGGTTGCGCAAAGCCCATGGCTCGGCAAAAGCCAGCAACTGATCCAGATCAGCCAGCGCCCGAGCCGAGATCGCGTCACATTCAAGCAGCTTTTTCGCCGCATCTTCAATTCGGATGGCGTGCACGGAACCGCGAGCGCCCGTCTCCGTCAACGCTGTCCGCAGGAAACTGGCCTTTTTGTGGTTGCTTTCGACAAGATCAACCCATCCATTGCCACTCTCGGTTTGCAGGATAGCAGTAATGACGCCCGGAAATCCTCCGCCACTTCCAAGGTCAATCCACCGTTTCGGTCCCGGAGCGATCTTGTAGATCTGGGCGCTATCCGCGATGTGCCGCAACCACATGTTTCCCACGGTCGAAGGGGCGACCAGATTGATCGTCGCAGCCCACTTTTGAAAGAGACTCGCAAAGCGTTCAAGCCTTTCAAACGTTTCACGTGAAACGTTCAGCCCGATGAGATCGGAAATCTGTTTGACCGACATGCTTAACCCGTCTTCCTCAAAGGCTCGTATTTTCGCAAAAAACCGATCAGCAGCGAGACCGCTGCTGGTGTCATGCCGTTGACCTTCTTGGCCTGTGCAATGTTTCGTGGCCGAGCAGCGCTCAACTTCAGTTTGAGCTCGTTTGACAGACCGGACAGCGACTCATAGTCAAACAGTTCCGGAATGACGCGGTCTTCCTCTCGTTGAACGTCGGCGATATCTGCTGATTGACGATCCATATACGCAGAATACAGAGCGTCAATCGACACCGCTTCTGACACGCGAGCCGAAACGGTGGAGAGCTCGGGCCACAAAACGCAGAGGTCACTCCATTGAATGTCGGGATAGGAAAGCAGCTCCCGACCTGAGCGGCGACGCCCGTCCTGGTTGACCACGATCCCCTTGGCGGCCGCTTCGTTCGGCGTCACGACCAGACCCTCAAGAGTCTCCATCGTAACAACGCGCGCCTCGCGGTATGCCTCGAACCGCTTCCTGCGCTCCGGACCGACGCAGCCAAGTTCAAGGCCGACCGGCGTAAGGCGCATATCGGCATTGTCAGAACGAAGCGTCAAACGATACTCCGCACGAGATGTAAACATCCGATAGGGTTCGGTCACGCCATTCGACGTCAGATCGTCAATCATCACACCGATATAAGACTGGGTGCGACTGAAAACGTAGCCATCTTGCCCGCAAGCGAGGCGCGCAGCATTCAGTCCGGCAACAAGACCTTGCGCACCGGCCTCCTCATAACCGGTCGTTCCATTGATCTGGCCTGCCAGGAAAAGACCGGCGATCTTTTTGACCTCCAGTGTCGGACTCAGTTCACGCGGGTCGACATAGTCATATTCAATGGCATATCCGGGCTGAAGAATTTGAACCTTCTCCAGTCCAGGGATCGTTCGGATATAGGCATCCTGAACATCTTCCGGCAACGACGTAGAAATTCCGTTGGGATAGACAGTATCGTCGTCCAACCCCTCCGGTTCAAGAAAGATTTGGTGTCCGTCACGATCACCGAACCGCATAATTTTATCTTCGATGGATGGACAATACCGCGGCCCGACGCCTTCGATTTGACCCGAATACATCGCCGAACGATGAATGTTACTGCGAATGATGTCATGCGTTGCAGCAGTCGTGCGCGTAATACCACAGGAGATCTGTGGGTTCGTAATTTCTTCGGTCAAAAACGAGAATGGTATCGGATCCGAATCGGCTTCCTGCCGGTCCAGCGACGCCCAATCGATGGTCCTACCATCCAAGCGCGCGGGCGTCCCCGTCTTCAGCCGACCAAGCTTTAACCCCGCCGAAAGCAACACCTCGCTCAGGCCCAAAGAAGGTGCCTCACCAACGCGCCCTGCCGGAATCTTGACGTCTCCGATGTGGATCAGGCCCCGCAGGAACGTGCCGCTAGTAATCACGATCGCCCGGCAGCGAATCTCCCTTCCACTAGAAAGCTGAACAGAGCCAATCCCATCCTCGTCACGAGTGAAGGAAACCACATCCCCTTCAACGATCATCAAACCCTCTGTCTCCGCAAGGGCCAACTGAACGGCGTTGCGATAGAGCTTGCGATCTGCCTGGGTCCGCGGCCCCCAGACCGCCGGCCCCTTCTTTCTGTTCAGCATGCGAAACTGAATGCCGCCGAAGTCCGCGCAACGACCCATGATGCCATCGAGCGCGTCGATTTCGCGGACAAGATGGCCCTTTCCGAGGCCGCCTATGGCGGGATTGCACGACATGGCCCCGATAGTGTCCGCACGGTGTGTCACGAGTGCTGTGCGCGCGCCGACACGTGCAGCTGCGCTGGCCGCCTCAGCACCAGCATGGCCACCGCCGATGATGAGGACATCAAAGTTATCGTCGGTCATGTCTTTGTCCTCCCTGTCCCGCGTTGCAAACGCAGGAATCAGTGTTTCACGTGAATCACTTGCCGACGCAGAACTCCGAAAAGATCTTTCCGAGCAACATCTCTACATCGATACGCCCCGTAATCCTGCCGAGACAGTCGGAAGCACGCCTCAGGTGCTCCGCCCGGATTTCCAGACCAAGATCCTGGCCGGAAATCGCATATCGTATTTCATCCATGGCTTCCCGAAGCCGCTGTCCATGCCTCAACCGGCTGGGAATCGCAAGAGAAAACGCGCCGACCTTTTCCTCCACAGCGTGTTGAATACGCTGCCTCAGTACATCGAATCCTGTCCCCGTCTCACTGGACAACAGAACGTCACACTCTGGTTTCGGATCCGAATCGGTAAGCAGGTCTGCCTTCGTCCGCACCACCAAGAGCGCCTGGCTATCCGAAACAGAGACAGAAAATTCCTCGCGGTCCAAAACGTCTAAAAGCAACAGCACCAGATCCGCTTCCTCGAGCTTCTCCAGCGCACGCGAGATACCCAACCGCTCAACAGGTTCATCGGTATCCCGCAAACCGGCGGTATCGTAAAAGTGGACAGCGAAACCACCAATATCGAGCTCGCAATGCAGGACGTCACGTGTTGTGCCAGCATATTCGGTAACGATCGCCACGTCGCGTCCCGCCAACCGGTTCATCAAGCTCGACTTGCCGGCATTCGGCCTGCCGGCAATAACAACCTTGTACCCGTCTCGGATGATCTCGCCCGTCCTCAGACCAGCCAGGACGCGCTCCAGTTCCTCGAGCAACATCGACATGTCCCCCCAGACCCGCTCCGACACGGATCCAGGGATATCGCCTTCATCGGAGAAATCGAGTTCTGCCTCGATCATTGCACGGGCGAAGACCAGCTTCTCCCGCCAACCTTCATAGACGGCAGACAGATGACCAGAACTCTGTTCGATCGCCAGACGCCGCTGCATCTCGGTGTCGGCTGCTAGAAGGTCCGAAAGGCCTTCAATCTCGACCAGATCCAATTTTCCGTGCTCAAAGGCGCGACGAGAGAATTCACCGGCCTCCGCGAGCCGGCAATCTGGAAAGCCAGACAGTTCTTCCAAAATGGCCCGCACCAGAGCGCGTCCGCCATGTATTTGAAATTCCAAGCAATCTTCACCGGTAAAGGAATTGGGACCGGGAAACCAGACAACAAGTCCCTGATCCAGTAGCAAGCCATTTCGGGTACGAATCGTTCGCAGCGCTGCCCGCCGCTGCTCCGGCACAGAACCAGCCATCGCGATGCAAATGGCCTCGCAGGCAGGCCCGCTGACGCGAACCAGCGCGACGCCCGATGGCGGCGCACCGGATGACAGTGCGAAAATTGTTTCCGTTCGGGGAAGGTGCATGGCTATTGGCCTATTCAGTAGCACAGAACATACCGGAACCGAATCGAGCGGCAGGTTGCCCCGCCGCTCGCTCATTCGTCACCAAACCTGAATTGCCTCTCTGAATTCAGGTGTTCATCGAGTCGAAGAAATCACCGTTGTTCTTCGTCTGCTTGAGCTTGTCGATCAGGAACTCGATCGCATCGGTGGTACCCATGGGCGCCAGAATGCGCCGCAGGACAAAGATCTTCTGGAGGTCCTGGCGCGGAACCAGCAGATCTTCCTTACGCGTACCGGATTTGAGAATGTCCATCGCCGGGAAGATGCGCTTGTCCGCGACCTTACGATCGAGAACGATTTCGGAGTTACCGGTACCCTTGAATTCTTCGAAGATGACTTCGTCCATGCGGCTGCCGGTATCGATGAGCGCGGTCGCAATGATGGTCAGCGAACCGCCTTCTTCGATGTTACGGGCGGCACCGAAGAAGCGCTTCGGGCGCTGCAGTGCGTTTGCGTCGACACCACCGGTCAGAACCTTGCCGGAAGAGGGGACAACCGTGTTGTAGGCCCGACCGAGACGCGTGATCGAATCGAGCAGGATGACAACGTCGCGCCCGTGTTCGACAAGACGCTTTGCCTTCTCGATGACCATTTCCGCGACCTGCACGTGACGGACGGCCGGTTCGTCAAAGGTGGAGGACACGACTTCACCGCGCACCGAACGCTGCATGTCGGTGACTTCTTCGGGACGCTCGTCAATCAGCAGAACGATCAGGTAGCATTCCGGATGGTTGGCGGTGATCGAGTGCGCGATGTTCTGCAGCAGCACCGTCTTACCAGTACGCGGCGGCGCCACAATCAACCCGCGCTGACCCTTGCCGAGCGGAGCGACCAGGTCGATCACACGCGCCGACAGGTCTTTGGACGTCGGAACATCGAGTTCCATCTTGAAGCGCTCGTTCGGATAGAGCGGCGTCAGGTTGTCGAAATGGACCTTGTGACGGATCTTTTCCGGATCCTCGAAATTGATCGTATTGACCTTCAGAAGTGCGAAATAGCGCTCGCCTTCCTTCGGGCCGCGGATCGGGCCCTCGACCGTATCGCCCGTCTTCAGGGAGAAGCGGCGGATCTGCGAGGGGGAGATATAGATATCATCCGGACCGGGCAGGTAATTTGCATTAGCCGAACGCAAGAATCCGAAGCCATCCTGCAGAACTTCAACGACGCCTTCGCCGATGATTTCCACATCCTGGCTGGCAAGCATCTTGAGGATCGCAAACATCAGCTCCTGCTTGCGCATCGTGCTGGCATTTTCAACTTCCAGCGATTCGGCAAACGTCAGGAGATCAGTCGGCGATTTGCTTTTGAGTTCTTGTAGCTTCATTTCAGCCATGAAGAAGGACCACGTTCTATTTTTTAAGGGGAAGGCGAGCCGGGTGAATTCGGTACGATCCGCGAAGGCCGCAAATGACTGAATGCTACGCAAGCCGATAAGATGAGATGGCGCGAAAATAGCGAGTCCGCCTGTGCCTCGCAAGCGAAAAGCAGAATTTATCGAAAATATCGACCGGTCACCGGATTGGTTCAGAACGGTTTGACAACCACAAGCACGACGATGATGATCATCAAAAGCGTCGGCAACTCGTTCATCAGGCGCCAGAAACGCGGTGTCCTCACGTAGTTTCCGTTGCCGAAGGACTTCACCGCCTTGGCGAAGTAGCCGTGAACACCGGAAAGGGCGAACACCGCGGCAAGTTTCGTATGAAGCCAGCCCCCCTGAAAGCCGAAAACGGTCCAGGCGATATAGAGACCCAGAACCCACGAAATGATCATGGCCGGGTTCATGATGACTTTGAGCAGCCGCTCTTCCATGATCGAGAATGTGCGGGCCTGGTCCGAATCCGGCTTACTGTCGCTGTGATAGATGAACAGCCGTGGCATGTAGAGCATGCCGGCCATCCAGGAGATCACGGCAACGACATGCAGTGCTTTGATCCAGGGATAGGCCGCATCTGCACCGAAGACGGCCACCGCGACCGCAATAGCACCAAAAAAAAGCAGCGCGGTGGCAGCCCTGAACGCCGCCTTTCGCCCCGCCTTCGCACTGGTCTGCCGCTCGGTAGTCACGCTTAGGCCCTCTTGCCACGAACACGGTTGATCAGCGCCGTCACGTGTTCTGGATCGGCCTGCGGCGTGATGCCGTGGCCGAGATTGAAGATGAGCGGACCATTGCCGAGCTTGTCCAGAATCCGGTCTATGCCTTCCTCGAGCGCCGTTCCGCCTGCAACGACCCGCATCGGATCGAGATTTCCCTGAACAGGGCCTTCCTTCTGCAATTCGGCTGCAAAGTCTAAGGGTACCGTCCAGTCGAGGCCGATCGCATCCGCCTTTGTCTTCTGGCGATAGTCGCGCAACAGCAATCCCGCACCCTTGGCAAAGGCGATGACCTTCGCATCCGGCCGCTGCGCCCGCACGCTGGCAATGATCCGAGCCACAGGCTTGGCGCAGTAGCGATCAAATTCTTCCTCACCGAGCACGCCGGCCCAGGAATCGAAGATCTGCACGGCATCGGCGCCGGCATCGATCTGCGCCACCAGGTAGGTCGCCGACATGTCCGCAAGGAAGTTCAGGAGATATTCGAACACTTCAGGATGCCGGTAGGCGAACAGACGGGCAGGGGCCTGATCCGGCGTTCCATGGCCGGCGATCATGTAGGTCGCAACCGTCCATGGCGCGCCGCAGAAACCGAGAAGCGTCGTCTCAGCAGGGAGCTCCTTCCGAAGACGCCGCACGGTTTCGATCACCGGGTCCAGATGCTTCATGAAATCGCCGGCGACCAGCTGGCGGATACCAATCTCATCGATCGGGTCCATCTGCGGGCCGTGACCCTCGCTGAACCTCACATTGCGCTTCAAGGCATCCGGGATGACCAGGATATCCGAGAACAAAATGGCGGCATCGAAGGCATAACGACGGATCGGCTGCAGCGTCACCTCGACGGCGAAGTCAGGCGTATAACAGAGATCGAGAAAGCTGCCGGCCTTGGCACGTGTCTCACGATATTCCGGAAGATAGCGCCCTGCCTGTCTCATCAGCCAGATCGGCGGTGGTGTCACGGTCTTGCCGTTCAGGACGTCGAGGATTTTCCGTTCGGTAGCGCTCAAGGCCTAAGCCCTTTCAAAAAAGAAAAGAGATATTGAATCTTCTTCTATTTCTAAGAGTCTGTGAGTATCAAGCTTTAAACCGGCTCCACAGATCCACCCCCAGAAGGTGAGCATTGACGCCGTTAGACCAGTTGTCTCTCATGTTTCTGGAAAAGTCCGTGAACAATTGCTATTTCCGCTGAAGATTCAGCACCTTGTTTAGTGGTGCCGATTGGAATCGTTCTGTGGAAAAGCTGTGAATTTTTTACGGCTACTGCGGCTTCTTACCACAATCCACAGCCTGCCAGAAAACTGCCCCGCCGACCCGCCGATGTGGATAAGTCGACACTTTTCCTCTTGCCTCCGGCTCGGTCGGACCGCTACCTCTCCTTGTCCAGGATTATCAACAGGTGGCTGAGAAGAACGTGGAGAACCGCAAAAACTTCTTCCATCTCCATCTCATTTCTGACTCGACGGGCGAGACTCTCATCTCCACGGGTCGGGCGGCTGCAGCGCAGTTCAAGTTCTCCAATGCGATCGAGCACGTGTATCCACTGATCCGCTCGAAGAAACAGTTGTTGCCTGTGCTGCAGGCGATCGACGATGAACCCGGCATCGTGCTTTACACCATCGTGGATCCCGATCTTGCGAACCTGCTGGAAACGACATGCCGCGAGATGGGGCTTCCAAGCGTCAATGTCCTTGCGCCGGTCATCGAGAAATTCCAGTCTTATCTCGGGACCCCTTCGCGGGGCAGGGTTGGTGCGCAGCATGTCTTGAACGCCGAATATTTTGCGCGCATCGAGGCACTGAATTTCACGATGGATCATGACGACGGGCAGGCGCCTGACGGTTATGATGAAGCCGACGTTGTCATTATCGGGATCAGCCGGACGTCGAAGACACCGACCAGCATCTACCTTGCCAACCGCGGCATAAAGACGGCCAATATTCCAATCGTAGTCGGTGTCCCTCTGCCGGACAATCTGTTGAAGGCGAAGAAGCCTTTGATCGTCGGATTGATCGCGACATCGGATCGCATCTCACAGGTTCGCGAAAATCGCGAACTGGGGGCTACGCCCGGTTACGACCGGAGCGATTACACCGATCGGGCGACGATTGCCGAGGAACTGAAATATGCACGCTCGCTTTGTGCGCGGAACAACTGGCCGCTCATAGACGTGACACGCCGCTCCATTGAAGAGACGGCCGCCGCGATCGTTGCCCTGCGGGTAAAGCTGCGATAAGCCGAATCCCGCATCGGAAAGACCAGAGGAGGCGATTGGCATGCCACAGACACTCGTGCTTGCGTCTGCAAGTTCGTCACGCCGGATGTTGATGGAGAATGCCGGGCTCTCTTTCCAGGCCGAAGCGGCGCAGATCGATGAACGAGCGGTAGAGCAAGACATCGCGCACAAGGCGCTATGTCCGGGTGAACTCGCGCTGGAACTTGCTCTTCGCAAAGCACTGGATGTGAGCACTCGTAATGTGGGTTCCCTGGTTGTCGGCTGCGATCAGACGATGTCGTTGGGCGAGCGTGTCTATCACAAGCCCGTAGACCGCGAGGAAGCGCGGGCCAATCTAGCCACGCTGCGAGGCAGGACCCACAGGTTGAACAGTGCCGTGGTGCTGGTGAGCGACGGAAAGGAGATCTGGCGGGATTTGTCGGTTGCCGATCTCAGGATGCGCGATTTCTCTGATGCATTCCTGGAGGATTATCTTGATCGATGTGGTGATGCGGTGATGCGAAGCGTCGGCTGTTATCAGCTGGAGGGTATCGGCATCCAGCTCTTCGACGATATTGTTGGTGACTACTTTACCATCCTGGGCCTACCTCTATTGCCGCTCCTGTCGGAGCTTCGTTCATTAGGGGTGCTGAATGTCTGATTCACGTGAAACAATTAACCATCGGGCTTTCGTTGTCGGCTACCCTATCAAGCATTCGCGCTCTCCGCTGATCCACACCCATTGGCTCAACAAGCTCGGCATCGCCGGCAGCTATGAACGCATCGAGGTAGCGCCGGATGGCTTTGCCGCCTTCGTCGGGAGCCTCAAGGACGGGACATCCGGCTTCTGCGGTGGCAATGTCACGATCCCCCACAAGGAGGCGGCCTATGGTCTCGCTGACCAGACCGACGCGCTTACGCAGGAGCTTGGGGCGGCCAACACTTTATGGCTCGAAGGCGGGCGCCTGATCGCGACGAACACCGACGGTGTTGGCTTCTTGGCGAATCTCGACGATCGTCATCCGGGTTGGGATAGAGGGGGCAGTGCCGTCGTCCTCGGTGCCGGAGGCGCCAGCCGCGCAGTGATACAGGCGCTCCGGGAACGCGGCTTTGCCGAGATCCATGTGGTCAACCGGTCGATCGAACGGGCAAGGGAACTGGCCGATCGCTTCGGCGCTAAAGTCCGGGCCCATCCGTTTGCCGCTTGCGGCGAACTGATGACCGGGGCGAACTTCTTCGTCAACACGACCTCGCTCGGAATGGACGGTGAGCCGGCGCCCGAATTGCCGTTCGCTGCTCTCGCCGATGGGGCCGTGGCCACCGACATTGTCTATGTGCCGCTGAAGACACCCTTTCTGCTTCAGGCTGAAAGGGCAGGTGTTCCGATCGTCGATGGTCTCGGCATGCTCCTTCATCAGGCGGCACCGGGGTTTGAAAAGTGGTTCGGCAAAAAGCCGGTCGTCGATGCGGAACTCCGCGCCCTGATCATTGCCGACATGGAGAAACATTGATGATCGTGATCGGCCTGACAGGATCGATCGGCATGGGTAAGTCGACCACTGCCGGGCTCTTCGCCGAGGCGGGCATCGCAGTCAACGATGCCGATCAGGTAGTCCATCAGCTCTATCGCGGCGAAGCCGTCGAACCGATCCGCGCGGCCTTCCCCGATGCGGTTACCGATGGAATGGTCAACCGGGTCGTCTTGGCCGAGAATCTGGCGAAGAATCCGGCTAAATTCAAAGAACTTGAGGCGATTGTCCATCCGCTCGTGCGTGCTCGTGAGCGCGCATTCCTCGAAAGCCGTCAGAAGGCGGGAGACGATATGGTCGTGCTCGATATTCCGCTGCTCTTCGAGACTGGTGGCGAGAAGCGGGTGGACGTGGTTGTCGTCGTGAGCGCAGATGCTGAGGTCCAGAAGAAGCGGGTCCTGGAGCGGGCGGGCATGACCCAGGAGAAATTCGCCATGATCCTTTCACGCCAGGTTCCGGACGCGGAAAAGCGTAAGAGGGCGAACTTCATTGTCGATACCGGCCATGGCATAGATGCGGCCCGGCGACGTGTCGCGGAAATCATTGCTGCCTTGCGAGCAGGAAGAAGAGGGGACTGACCCAATGCGTGAAATCGTCTTCGATACGGAAACGACAGGCCTCGAATTCAAGAATGACCGCGTCATCGAAATCGGTGGCATCGAACTTCTGAACCATTTTCCGACCGGCCGCAGCTTCCATGTCTTTATCAATCCGGGCGATCGCCGCGTCCATCCGGACGCGCTCGCGGTGCACGGCATCACCGATGACTTCCTCAAGGACAAGCCGCCCTTCGAGCAGATCGTTGAAGAACTGGTGGAGTTCTTCGAAGGCGCGAAGTGGGTCGCTCACAACGCCACCTTCGACATCAACTTCATCAATGCGGAATTCGAGCGTCTTGGCCGTCCGCCGGTCGCGACCGACCTCGTGGTTGATACTCTCGCACTGGCGAGACGCAAGCATCCGATGGGTCCAAACTCGCTGGATGCGCTCTGTCGTCGATACGGCATCGACAATTCCCATCGTACCAAGCACGGCGCTTTGCTCGACTCCGAACTCCTTGCCGAGGTCTACATCGAAATGCTCGGTGGCCGCCAGGCGGCTTTCGGATTGATGCCGGCAGAAGGTGGGCGCGCCGGTGCAACGGGCAATGAGGAAGTCGAGATCATCGAGATCAGTTACGACCGTCCGCGGATGTTGCCGCCACGGGTCAGCCAGGCGGAGATTGACGGGCACGCGGCATTGGTGGCTCGGCTCGGCCAGAAGGCGATCTGGGGCAAGTACAACTGATCCGATACGAAAAAGGCCCGGTCAACCCGGGCCTTTCCATGTGGTCTTATGTGTGCGCCGATCAGTTCGGGGCAGATACCTTCGCCCGGGACTGCTCTTCGGCAACGCGCTGGGCGAACATCTGGGCAAAATCGATCGGGTCGATCATCAGCGGCGGGAAACCGCCGTTGCGCGTTGCGTCGGCGACGATCTGGCGAGCGAATGGGAACAGAAGACGCGGGCATTCGATGAAGAGGACCGGCAGCATGTGTTCCTGCGGAAAACCGGTGACGCGGAAGACGCCGCCATAGACGAGTTCGCAGGCGAACAGGACCTTGTCGCCATCCTTTGCTTCAGCGTTGAGCGCGAGCACGACGTCGAAATCGGATTCCGAGAGCGGGTTGGCGTTGACGTTCACGTTGATGTTGATCGCCGGAGCCTTGTCGCGCGACTGCAGCGACCGCGGAGCGCCCGGATTCTCGAACGAGAGATCCTTGATGTACTGGGCAAGAATGTTGAGGGAAGGGGACTGCGATCCCTGATTTTCGTCTGCCATAGGGCGTTCCTCGCGGCTTGAATTGGTGAGGCCATCTAACATTTCGGCAAAGGCCTTACAACCCTTGCGCCGGACGGCCTCCAGCCCCGCTCAATCTTCGCGTCCGTCGCGCACGGAAGACCAGGGCGACTGGCGGTTGGGTTCGCGTTGATAGTCCTCCGTATCGAGATCGATGACGGTCGAACGGCCGGTATCTCTCTCAGTCGAGGACGTGTTTGTACGGTAGGAGAAATGGCTTGCCCCCGCAAAGGTCACATGGGGTCGAACAAGCGACCACACGAATTCGCGAACGAAAGGAATGAACAGCAGGATTCCCAGAATGTCGGTGAGAAAGCCGGGAATGAGCAACAGGAAGGCGCCGACCACGATCATCGCGCCGCGGGTGATCTCACGCGCCGACCCCTTCTCATTGCGGCTCTCGGTCTGCAGGCGCCGGAGCACGCCCGCGCCCTGAATGCGCAGGAGCAGGAGACCCACCACGCCTGAGAGGATGATGAGGGCAAGCGTCGCGAGGACGCCGATATATTTCCCGACGAAGACGAATGTGGCGATCTCCGCGAGGGGTAGAAGCAGTAGGATCGCCAAAGGTATGCGCATTGTTCTATTCTCCAATCGATCCGCTGTTCACGGACCCGTGCGTGCCACCGTTCAAAGAAAGCCGATTGGCTATTTGAATGATGATCATAGGCAGACTATATGGGTGTCACGAGCGGGAAATTAAACAAGGCCGGCAGATAGCTATGGGATCAAACGATTTTGTCACTCTCTTCTTTCTTGTCGCGGCAGTTCTGATCTTCCTGCAGCTGCGCAGCGTGCTCGGTCGTCGCACCGGCAACGAGAAGCCGCCGTTCGAACCCTATAGCCCGCGCGACCTCGCCAAGGGCCCCGGAAGCGAAGATGGCAAGGTCGTGACCCTGCCGCGCCGCGAGGATGCAGTGGCTGATGAACGCTTTGCCTCGATCGACGGTTTCGCCAAGCCCGGCACACCGCTCAACGATTCGCTTCGCGAAGTCGTCAAGCATGACCCGAACTTCAACCCGAAGGAATTCCTGAACGGCGCCCGGATGGCCTACGAGATGATCGTCATGGCTTTTGCCGATGGCGATCGCAAGACGCTCAAGAGCCTGCTTTCGCGTGAGGTGCTGGAAGGTTTCGAAGCCGTCATCGCCGATCGCGAGTCTCGTGGCGAGGTGGTGAAGTCGACCTTTGTCGGCATCGAGAGGGCCGAGATCACCCAGGCTGCTGTGAAGGACAACGAGGAACTGATCACGGTTCGCATCATCTGCCAGCTCATCACGGCGACCTATGATAAGGCCGGCGCCCTGATCGACGGCGACGCCGAACAAGTCTCCGAGGTCAACGATCTCTGGACCTTTGCTCGCGACGTCCGGTCGCGCGATCCGAACTGGAAGCTCGTCGCTACCGAATCCGAGGCGTAAGGGTCGAGAACATGGACTTTCGCTTCACGCCGGTGGGCTTTGATGCGTTGCCAGGCTGGCGTGAAGACGATCCGTCGGCGCTCCTCGCGGCTCTCGCGAACTGTCGACGGCAGATCAGGGACGTCAAACCCTATCGAACCGGATCGAGCGGCCTTTCCTCGGCAGATCTCCTGCCGCTTCTTGATGCCGCGGCCGTCGCCCATCCGGCAAGTGCTGCCGAAGCGCGGGCCTTTTTTGAAGCAGAATGCCGGCCTTTCCTGATCGAGCAGTCGAACGGCAATCGTGGTTTCGTCACGGCGTTTTATGAACCCGAAGTCCTAGTGTCGGACCGGCCCGATGCCGAATTCTGCTTTCCCTTCTATCGTCGGCCTGACGATCTGGTCGATCTCGATGAGAGCAATCGCCCGGCCGGCCTGGATGTCAGCTATGCTTTCGGCCTGAGGACAGGCCAAGGCATATCGGCCTATCCGGACCGTCGCGCGATCGATGAAGGCTATCTTGAGGGCAGGGGCCTGGAGATAGCCTGGGCCAGATCCAGGGTTGACGTCTTCTATGCCCATGTCCAGGGCGCCGCCCGGTTGCGCTATCCGGACGGAGGATTGAAGCGGATCACCTATGCCGCCAAGGCGGGTCATCCTTTTTCGGCGATCGGCAGGCTCCTGATTGACCGCGGAGAGATTACGCTCGACGAAGTGTCGATGCAGACGATCCGGGCGTGGCTCGCCGCCCATCCGGAAAAAGTCGACGAGGTTCTCTGGCACAATCGCTCCTACATC
Source organism: Rhizobium terricola (assembly GCF_012927355.1). Classification (GTDB taxonomy): domain Bacteria; phylum Pseudomonadota; class Alphaproteobacteria; order Rhizobiales; family Rhizobiaceae; genus Allorhizobium; species Allorhizobium terricola. The sequence continues at coordinate 54,407 of NZ_JABBGK010000003.1, read as the reverse complement.
TTCTTCCGCGAGGCGGAGGTCGAAGATATCTCGCTCGGGCCGATTGCCGCGGCGAAGGTGCCGCTGGTCGCTGGGAGGTCACTGGCGGTTGATCGGCTGATCCACAGCTTCGGCTACCCCTTCTTCATTCATTCCGAAAGCCTGACGCGCCTCGACCATGGTCGGCCGTTTGCCCGCCTGATGCTCGCCCTCGATACGGGAACGGCAATCGTCGGACCGGCAAGGGGGGATATCTTCACGGGCTCCGGGGATGTCGCGGGCGAACGCGCCGGAGCTGTTCGCGATGCCGCTGATTTCTATATACTCGTGCCGAAGCAGGCGGCATCGAGGTTCGGCTAGTGGCGGGCAGCAGAAAACTCAGCACGGAAGATCGCATCCTCTGGGGCAAGGTCGCGCGTTCCACCCGGCCGATGCCCGGGCGACTTGAGGACCTTCTCGAATTCGAGGAGGATTTCGATGAGCAGGCCACCGGACAGCCGATTGCAAAGGCTGATCTTGCCGCATCGCAGGCCTCGGATGAAACGAATGGCCGCCAGAAGAAACCCGGTGGCATACATCATCCGCTCGAAAAGCCGGTCAAGCGCAAACTCTCGCGGGGGCATCTGGCGCTGGAAGCGCGCATCGACTTGCACGGCCTGATCCAGAGCGAAGCACATTCCATCCTTCTCGACTTTCTCATTCGCGCCCATGAACGAGGCCTTCGCCATGTCCTGGTGATCACCGGCAAGGGAAGCTCCCTTGGAAGCGAAGGTGCCTTGAAGCGCGCGGTGCCGCTGTGGTTTTCCAAGGCGGAGTTTCGGTACCTCATATCGAGCTACGAAGCCGCGGCGCGTCAGCATGGTGGCGATGGGGCACTCTATGTTCGCCTGTCGCGCAGCACGGGGGAGCGGCGATGACACCCTTTGGCGAGGCCCTTCGACGCCTTCGTGAAAGGAAGGGTGTGTCGCAGAAGGAGATGGCCGCGGCCATCGGCGTGTCGCCCGCTTACCTCTCGGCACTCGAACATGGACGCCGCGGAACGCCGAATTTCGATTTCCTCCAGCGTGTCGCGGGCTACTTCAACATCATCTGGGACGAGGCCGAAGAGCTCTTCATGGTGGCGGGGGCGTCGGATCCGAGGGTCGTCGTCGACACCTCCGGAATGCCGGCGGACTACACGGCCTTGGCAAACGAATTGGCCCGGAAGATTCGCCACCTTTCGCCGGACATGGTAAGGGATCTCCGGAACCTGCTCGAAGCGGCGGGAAAAACGGCCTGACGGCCCGAGAATGGCCGCATATCCACGGGATATCCGCATCCCGGCTTTGGAACTTGCCTCAAACCTCCTATAGTCCAAGCGCTTGAAGCCGCTGATTCGAAGATGCGGGTTTTTGAGATGATGACTGGAAAGATTGCTGAATGACCGACACGCCGATCAACGAAAATGGTGGCCCGGCCGAATATGGCGCCGATTCGATCAAAGTGCTCAAGGGCCTTGATGCGGTGCGCAAGCGTCCCGGCATGTATATCGGTGATACCGACGACGGTTCGGGCCTGCACCACATGGTCTACGAAGTCGTCGACAACGCCATTGACGAAGCGTTGGCAGGGCACGCCGACATTGTTACCGTGACGCTGAATGCGGACGGTTCGGTAACTGTCACCGACAATGGCCGCGGCATTCCGACCGACATCCATACGGGCGAGGGTGTGTCTGCGGCCGAAGTCATCATGACCCAGTTGCATGCCGGCGGTAAGTTCGACCAGAACTCCTACAAGGTGTCTGGTGGTCTGCATGGCGTCGGCGTCTCGGTGGTCAACGCCCTTTCCACGAAGCTGAAGTTGAAGATCCGGCGTGCCGGCAAGATCCACGAAATGAGTTTTACCCACGGCGTCGCAGATGCGCCGTTGGTTGCCACCGGTGACTACGAAGGCCGCTCGGGTACGGAAGTCACGTTCCTGCCGAGCCTGGAGACCTTTTCGCAGATCGAATTTGACTACGGCACGCTGGAGCATCGCCTTCGCGAACTCGCCTTCCTTAACTCAGGCGTTCGCATCCTCCTGACTGACAAACGCAAGTCAGACATTCGACAGGAAGAATTGCTGTACGACGGTGGTCTCGAAGCCTTCGTCGCTTACCTCGATCGCGTGAAGAAGCCGCTCGTTGAGAAGCCGGTGGCGATCCGTGGCGAGAAGGACGGGATCACCGTCGAGGTCGCCATGTGGTGGAACGACAGCTACCACGAGAATGTGCTTTGCTTCACCAACAACATTCCCCAGCGCGACGGGGGGACCCACATGGCCGGGTTCCGCGCCGCGTTGACCCGCCAGATCACCTCCTATGCCGACACGTCCGGCATCACGAAGAAGGAAAAGGTCAGCCTCACTGGTGACGACTGCCGCGAAGGGCTGACCGCGGTTCTGTCTGTAAAGGTGCCGGATCCCAAGTTCTCGTCGCAGACCAAGGACAAGCTTGTGTCTTCGGAAGTGCGGCCGGTTGTCGAAAGCCTGGTCAACGAAGCGCTCTCGACCTGGCTCGAGGAGCACCCTTCGGATGCGAAGGTCCTCGTCGGCAAGGTTGTAGAAGCCGCCGCCGCGCGTGAAGCCGCCCGCAAGGCGCGCGAGCTCACCCGCCGCAAGGGCGCACTCGACATTGCGTCGCTGCCCGGCAAGCTCGCCGATTGTTCGGAACGTGATCCGGCGAAGTCGGAACTCTTCCTGGTCGAGGGTGACTCCGCAGGCGGATCCGCGAAGCAGGGACGCTCGCGCGAGAGCCAGGCGATCCTTCCGCTCCGAGGCAAGATCCTGAACGTGGAACGCGCACGCTTCGACAAGATGCTGTCTAGTCAGGAAATCGGCACCCTGATCACCGCGCTCGGTACCTCGATCGGCAAGGACGAATTCAACGCCGAGAAGCTGCGCTACCACAAGATCATCATCATGACCGATGCTGACGTCGACGGCGCGCACATCCGGACGCTGCTGCTGACCTTCTTCTTCCGGCAGATGCCGGAACTGATCGAGCGCGGCCATATCTACATCGCCCAGCCGCCGCTCTATAAGGTCGCGCGCGGCAAGTCCGTTCAGTATCTGAAGAACGAGCAGGCCCTCGAGGACTACCTGATCAGCATGGGTTTAGAAGACACCACGCTGACCCTCGGCAATGGTGAAGTCCGCGCCGGTCAGGATCTGCGCGAAGTGATCCAGGATGCGTTGCGGCTGCGCACGCTGATCGACGGCCTCCATTCCCGATACAATCGCAATGTGATCGAGCAGGCCGCAATCTCCGGCGCGCTCAATCCGGAACTCACCGACAACCGTGAACGCGCAGAGGCGACGGCCGCCGACGTGGCCAAGCGTCTCGACCTCATTGCCGAGGAGACCGAGCGCGGCTGGACCGGACATGTGACCGACGAGGGGGGCCTCCGCTTTGAGCGCATGGTTCGTGGCGTCAAGGAAGTCGCGAGCCTGGACGTGGCGCTGATCGGCTCCGCCGATGCTCGCCACATCGACCAACTCTCGGCCCGCCTGCACGACATCTACGGCGTGCCGCCGGTCTTGAAGCGCAAGGAGGAAAAGAGCGAGATCTCCGGCCCGCGTGCGCTTCTGAACTCGATCTTTGCGGCCGGCCGCAAGGGCCTGACCATGCAGCGTTACAAAGGTCTCGGAGAAATGAATGCCGAGCAGCTTTGGGAAACGACGCTCGATCCGAACGTCAGGTCTCTGCTGCAGGTGCGCGTCAACGATGCGACTGACGCCGATGGTCTGTTTACCCGCCTGATGGGCGACGAGGTCGAGCCTCGCCGCGAGTTCATTCAGGACAACGCGCTGAGCGTTGCGAACCTCGATATCTAGGGTGCGCAGGTTTCGTGAATCCGGCTAAGGAGTGATTCACGTGAAACACTTGGTTAACTGCCGATAAATCAGCTTCGCGGGAAAGTTCCCGCGAAGGCGACATCCCGAAGCGCCTTGCGATTGCTCGGCACCTCACGGGCCTGCAGGTGCTCGGGCAACAGAGCCTTTTCCGCACGGCGGCCGATCGCAACCGCTGCTTCAGCCCTGAAACCCGCCGGGGCGCCGAGTTCCACGATTGCACGATCGAAGTCGACGCCACCCATCCCATGCGCGAGATAACCCGAACGAACGGCTTGCAGCGCCAGCATCGCCCATGCGGCACCGGTATCGAAGCTGTGGCTACGGAAGGGTTTCGGTTCAGTGCCATCGTCGCGACGGCTCAGCGTATCGGAGAAAAAGAAGACCAGGGCCGAAGCGTACTTCGCCCAGACCTGGTTGGACTCGGCGAGCAGTCCCAGGAATCGTCCCCAGTCCGGCGATGTGTTGAGAGCGTAGACAAACCGCCACGGCTGATAATTGCTGGCCGACGGCGCCCAGTGCGCGGCCTCGAGAAGGGTCAGCAATGCCTTCTCCTCCATTGCTTCTCCGGTGAAGGAACGTGGAGACCACCGATCAAGGAAGATCGGGTCGATATCATACTCGGATACGCGGTCGTTGCTCTTGGTCATGGAAGGATCTGCTCCGAAGGGGGCTGCAAACGCCGGCTGGGAAATCACCGGCTTCGGTAAAGTGACGCAGAAGTAGATATAGGGCTGGGCAAACCTTGCAAGGATACCGGCTCTGGAAAGTGACGGCACCCCGGTCTGCCAATGCGTGAAACATTAACCAGCTTCGGGCGTGGAACTTTTAACGCCTCGGTGCGATTGTGCGTATAGTGCGTATCGGATGTGGAGCGACGGTCTTGCGCCTGTGACCCTACGACGAACATAGCAGTTCCTAATTAACCAAACTCTGCTAGTTTTGAGATTCGTCAGACGGCTCGGACTGCGGAAACGAAAAGGCAGCGGATTCATGTTCTACCAGCTCTATGAGATGAACCATGCGGCAATGGCGCCTTTTCGGGCGACCGCTGACGCAATGCGGCTCGCCTATCGCAATCCGTTCAATCCGCTATCCCACACGGTTGTCGGCCGAACGCTCGCCGCGGGCTTTGAAGTGTTCGAACGCGTGACGCGTCGCTACGGCAAGCCGGAATTCGGTCTGCCCACCACGGTGGTCAACGGCCAGCCCGTCGCAGTCACCGAAGAGATCGTCTGGAAACGGCCGTTCTGCAACGTCATCCATTTTCGCCGTGATCTTCCGGCGGGGCAGGGAACCGGTCCGCGCATCCTGATCGTCGCCCCGATGTCAGGTCACTATGCGACGCTGTTGCGTGGCACTGTCGAGGCGCTGCTGCCGAGCGCCGACGTCTACATCACCGACTGGATCGATGCCCGGATGGTGCCCGTCACGGACGGCAACTTTGATCTCGACGACTATATCGACTACGTTATCGAGATGGTTCACCACCTTGGCGCCGATACCAATCTGGTCGCGGTCTGCCAGCCCTCGGTGCCCGTACTCGCGGCCGTCGCCGTCATGGAAGACAACAATGATCCGCTGGCGCCCGCATCGATGACCCTTATGGGTGGTCCGATCGACACCCGCATCAACCCGACGGCCGTCAACGAGCTCGCCCAGAACAAGCCGCTCGATTGGTTCAAGGACAACGTGATCATGAACGTGCCGTGGCCGCAGCCCGGTTTCATGCGCGCGGTCTATCCGGGCTTTCTTCAGTTGTCCGGTTTCATGTCGATGAACCTCGACCGTCACATGATCGCCCACAAGGACTTCTACATGCACCTCGTCAAGAACGACGGGGACTCGGCCGAGAAGCATCGCGACTTCTACGATGAATATCTGGCGGTCATGGACCTGACCGCGGAGTTCTATCTCCAGACCGTCGACACGGTCTTCATCAAACATGCCTTGCCCAAGGGCGAGATGATGCACCGTGGCAAGCTGGTGAACACCAAGGCCATCCGAAACGTGGCGCTGCTCACCGTCGAAGGCGAGAATGACGACATCTCCGGTGTCGGCCAAACGCGTGCGGCACAGACGATCTGCTCGAACATCCCCGACGACAAGCGTATGCACTACCTGCAGCCGGACGTCGGGCACTACGGTGTGTTCAACGGCTCCCGATTCCGCAAGGAAATTGCTCCGCGTATCGTCGCCTTTGCCACCCAACATTCGGGGAGTGTGAAGACGGGTCCGGTCAAGCGCGTCATCAAGGGCGGGAAATCGACCTGACGGTCTCACGTTTTCCGTGAGGGTTTCAGTACATTAGCCGATTGCCGAAAGGCTCTCCTTGAAGGCGAGGGGAGCCTTTCCCACATCGATTCCCATCGGCCGGCATCCCGCCGCCGAAGAAAGCGAGGGTAATCGATGATGAACCAGTCAGCACTGCTTCGGCCGGATTGGACGCCGGCGACCGTTGCCTTGATGGTGCTCGGCTTCATGGTGTTCTGGCCTCTGGGACTGGCCATGCTGGCCTATATTCTGTTCGGTGATCGCTTCCGTGAGTTCAAGCGGAGCGCCAACCAGACTGCCGACGGCATGTTCGGCAAATGCCGCGCGAGCGGTTTTCGCAACGCCCATTTCTCCACGGGCAATGTGGCCTTCGACGACTGGCGCAAGGCCGAGATCGAACGCATCGAGGAAGAGCGCCGCAAGCTTGATGAGATGCGCGCCGACTTCGACCGCTATGTGCGGGAACTGCGTCGCGCCAAGGACCAGGAGGAGTTCGACCGCTTCATGCGCGATCGTTCCGCCGTCCGTCCCGACGGTGATGACGCGGCATCGGGCGCCGCAGGCGTCTGAACGCCGAGCCTTGCGGTAATGGGCCGGCACCTTGGCGTGCCGGCTTTTTCATGCGTTCCCCGGGCGAATCGGCTAAGACGAGGCCATGTTTTCTTTCCTGCAGAAACCGGCACGGACAAAGACCCCGATGACATCGAGCCGCGTGCTCGATGTGAGCGGTCGCGAAATGCCGCTGGTGGTCCGCAGCAACCCGCGTGCGACCCGGATCACGCTCCGCATTGAACCGGGCGGCCGGGGCCTGAAGATGACGGTCCCGCCCGGCCTGAAGGACCGCGAGATCGCCGACTTCCTCGATCGGCATCGCGGCTGGCTGGAAAGCCGGCTTGCCAAGTTTTCGACCGACAAGCATTTGGCCGACGGTGGCGAAATCCTTCTGCGCGGTGTCTCTCATCGGATCATCCACTCCGGTCAGCTGCGCGGCTTGACCGAAGCGATCGATTCCGAGGTCGGGCCGGTGTTGAGCGTCAGCGGCATGGAAGAACATTTGGGTCGGCGCGTAGCGACATTCCTGAAAAAGGAGGCGCGGCGCGATCTGGAGGGTCTCGTTGCCGTTCATGCCAGAGCTGTCGGCAAGCCCGTGAAGTCTTTGACCCTGAAAGACACCCGCAGCCGCTGGGGTTCCTGTTCCTGGGATGGGGCATTGAGTTTTTCGTGGCGCATCGTCATGGCGCCGCCGCCGGTGATCGACTATCTCGCCGCCCACGAGGTAGCCCATCTACGCGAGATGAACCACGGCCCGGCTTTCTGGTCACTATGCCGTGAACTGTGCCCGCACATGGAAACCGCCAAGGCTTGGCTCAAGCGTCACGGCACCCAGCTGCACGCCATCGATTTCGATTGAGACTTTGAGCCTCGCGAACCGGCGTTGTCGCAAATTGGCTCGACTCTTTTGCGTTTTCGTGCGACTTCCGCTGCCATGAGACCCGATATCAAGATCTGCGGATTGAAGACGCCGGAGGCGGTCGATCGTGCCGTCGAACGCGGCGCGACCCATGTCGGCTTCATTTTCTTCGGCAAGAGCCCGCGCAACATCGAGCCGGACCTGGCCGGCGTGCTGGCCGACCGGGCGAGGGGACGCGCCAAGATCGTCGCTGTTACCGTCGACGCCGACAATGACGACCTCGACGAGATCATCGCGCTTGTCAGGCCCGACATTCTGCAGTTCCACGGCAAGGAAAGCCCTGAGCGGGTGTTGACCATCAAGGCCGTCACCGGCCTGCCGGTCATGAAGGCATTTTCCATCCGCGAGCTTGATGATCTGAAGCGGATCGAGCCCTATATCGGTATAGCCGATCGGTTTCTGTTCGACGCCAAGCCGCCGGCAGGGTCAGATCTGCCGGGTGGCAACGGTGTGTCGTTCGACTGGCGCGTCCTGCGTACGCTTGACGCCGGTGTCGATTACATGCTTTCCGGTGGCCTCAACAAGGACAACATCGCCGATGCGCTGATGGAGACCGGTGCCCGCGGTATTGACGTGTCGTCCGGCGTGGAGAGCGCACCGGGCGTCAAGGATCTGCACAAGATGGATGAGTTTTTCGCGGCGATCGACCGAGCTTCGGTTCGCGAGCCGGTTTCAGGGAGCTGAGAGTGAACGAGACACCGAGACCCAATTCCTTCCGTGAAGGACCCGACGAAGACGGCCTGTTCGGGATTTTCGGCGGACGTTTCGTGGCCGAGACGCTGATGCCACTGATCCTCGACCTGCAGGCCGAGTGGGAAAAGGCAAAGACCGACGCCGAATTTCAGGCGGAGCTCGCCCATCTCAACACCCACTATACGGGTCGTCCGAGCCCGCTTTATTTCGCCGAGCGGCTGACCGAGGAGTTGGGGGGCGCGAAGATCTACTTCAAGCGCGACGAGCTCAATCACACGGGATCGCACAAGATCAACAACTGCCTTGGCCAGATCCTGTTGGCCAAGCGGATGGGCAAGACCCGCATCATCGCCGAGACGGGCGCCGGCCAGCACGGCGTGGCGTCCGCGACTGTCGCCGCCCGCTTCGGTATTCCTTGCGTCGTTTACATGGGCGCGACCGATGTCGAGCGCCAGGCGCCGAACGTGTTCCGCATGAAGCTTCTCGGCGCAGAGGTGAAGCCGGTGACTGCCGGTCACGGCACGCTGAAGGACGCAATGAACGAGGCGCTGCGTGACTGGGTCACCAATGTCGACGACACCTATTACATGATCGGCACCGCCGCCGGGCCGCACCCCTATCCAGAAATGGTGCGCGAATTCCAGTCGGTGATTGGTCGTGAGGCCCGTGAGCAGATGCTGGCCGCCGAAGGCCGCCTGCCGGACATGCTGGTGGCTGCGGTCGGCGGCGGCTCCAACGCCATCGGTCTCTTTCATCCCTTCCTCGATGACACATCGGTCAAGATCGTCGGCGTCGAAGCCGGCGGCAAGGGCCTGGACGGCGAGGAGCACTGCGCTTCGCTGACCGCCGGTTCGCCGGGCGTTCTCCACGGCAACCGCACCTATCTGCTGCAGGACGGCGACGGACAGATCAAGGAAGGCCACTCGATCTCGGCCGGTCTCGACTATCCCGGCATCGGTCCGGAGCATTCCTGGCTCAAGGACCAGGGCCGTGTCGAATACGTGCCGATCATGGACGACGAGGCGCTCGCCGCATTCCAGATGCTCACCCGCACGGAGGGTATCATCCCCGCGCTAGAGCCCAGCCATGCACTGGCCGAAGTGATCAAGCGCGCGCCCAACATGGACAAGGACCAGATCATTGTCATGAACCTGTGCGGCCGCGGCGACAAGGACATCTTCACCGTCGGCAAGATTCTCGGAATGGGGCTCTGACATGACCGCTCGCATGGATAAGAAATTCGCCGAACTGAAAGCCGCGGGCCGGCCGGCGCTCGTCACCTATTTCATGGGGGGCGATCCGGACTACGAAACCTCGCTGGAAATTATGAAGGCGCTTCCCGGCGCTGGCGCCGACATCATCGAGCTTGGCGCACCCTTCTCCGATCCGATGGCCGATGGTCCCGCGATCCAGCTGGCAGGCCAGCGGGCGCTGAAGGGCGGCCAGACGATGAAGAAGACGCTGCAGATGGCCCGCGAATTCCGCAAGGGGGATGACACGACCCCGATCGTCATCATGGGCTACTACAACCCTGTTTACGTCTATGGCGTCGAGCGTTTCCTCGACGACGCCCTGGAGGCCGGTATTGACGGCCTCATCATTGTCGATCTTCCCGCCGAAATGGATAGTGAATTGTGCATCCCGGCCCGCAAGCGCGACATCAACTTCATCCGTCTGACGACGCCAACGACGGATGACAAGCGCCTCCCCAAGGTGCTGACCAATACGTCGGGCTTCGTCTATTACGTGTCGATGACGGGGATCACCGGCTCGGCGCTACCCGATCCGTCGAAGATTGCCGGTGCCGTTGACCGCATCAAGAGCAAGACCGATCTGCCGGTCTGCGTCGGCTTCGGCGTCAAAACGGCCGAGCATGCGCGTCTCATCGGCGCATCGGCCGATGGCGTCGTCGTTGGTACGGCGATCGTCAATCAGGTGGCCACGTCGCTCGACAAGGACGGCAAGGCGACCGCCGACACCGTTCAGTCGGTAGCCACCTTCGTCCGTGGCCTGTCGGCCGGCGTTCATGCCGCTCGCCTTGCCGCTGCCGAATAGTCTTCCCATATTGACTGGGACAGTCAGGAGTTAGTCAAGTGAACTGGATTACCAACTACGTGCGGCCGCGGATCAATTCCATGCTGGGCCGCCGCGAGGTTCCCGAGAATCTTTGGATCAAGTGCCCCGAAACCGGCGAGATGGTCTTTCACAAGGATCTCGAGGAAAACAAGTGGGTGATCCCGGCTTCGGGCTATCACATGAAGATGCCTGCGAAAGCACGCCTCATCGACCTTTTCGACAATGGTCAGTACGAGGCCCTGTCGCAGCCGAAGGTGGCGCAGGATCCGCTGAAGTTCCGTGATTCGAAGAAATACGTCGACCGGCTGAAAGACAGCCGGTTGAAGACCGAGCAGGAAGATACGATCCTCTCCGGTGTCGGCACCGTCGAGGGCGTCAAGCTCGTTGCCGTCGTCCACGAATTCAACTTCATGGGCGGCTCGCTCGGCATCGCCGCCGGCGAGGCGATCGTGAAGGCGTTCGAACGGGCGATTGCTGAAAAGTGCCCGCTGGTCATGTTCCCGGCTTCCGGCGGCGCCCGCATGCAGGAAGGCATCCTCTCTCTGATGCAGCTGCCGCGCACCACCGTTGCCGTCAACATGCTGAAGGAGGCCGGTCTTCCCTACATCGTCGTCCTGACCAACCCGACCACCGGTGGCGTGACGGCATCCTATGCGATGCTGGGCGATCTGCACATCGCAGAACCGGGAGCCGAGATCTGCTTTGCCGGCAAGCGCGTCATCGAGCAGACCATCCGCGAAAAGCTTCCCGAGGGCTTCCAGACCTCGGAATATCTCCTGGAACATGGCATGATCGACATGGTGGTCAAGCGGCACGAGATCCCGTCGCTTCTGGCGCGCGTCCTGAAAATCATGATGAAGCGTCCGGTCGGTGCCGGCGTTCCGGCTGCCAAGCCGGTCGTGGAGGCGGCCTCGGCCTGAGGCCGGGGTTTGCCTGTCGATCGAGGCGAAGAGCGGAATCAAGATCATGGCCGAGCCCGCCTTCAGCAAGGCAGAACAGGTAATCGACGAGCTCATGGGGCTTCACCCCAAGGGTTTCGATCTCTCTCTCAACCGTATCCGGCGGCTGCTTGACGTCCTGGGCAATCCGCAGCTGCGGCTTCCCCCCGTCATCCACGTCGCAGGCACCAACGGCAAGGGCTCGGTGACAGCCTTCTGTCGCGCGTTGCTGGAGGCCCAGGGCCTCAGTGTGCACGTGCACACCTCGCCGCACCTGGTGAACTGGCATGAACGCTATCGCATAGGCGTCAAGGGAGGCCCAGGCAAGCTGGTCGAAGACGAGGTTCTCGCCGAGGTCTTGCGTCGAATCGCCGATGCCAATGGCGGACAACAGATCACTGTCTTCGAGATCCTGACGGCTGCCACCTTCCTCCTCTTTTCCGAGCACCCGGCCGACGTGGCGATCATCGAGGTCGGTCTCGGCGGTCGTTTCGACGCGACCAACGTCATCGACCATCCGGCGGTTTCGGTTATCATGCCGATCTCTCTTGATCATCAGCCCTATCTCGGCGATCGAGTCGAGCTGATCGCCGCCGAGAAGGCCGGGATCATGAAACGTGGGCATCCCGTCGTCATCGGCCAGCAGGAATATGAGTCCGCCCGGGACGTATTGATTGCCACGGCGGAGCGGCTCGGTTGCCCCCACACCGTGTTTGGTCAGGATTTCGGCGCCCACGAAGAATTCGGTCGACTTGTCTACCAGGACGAATTCGGCCTCATGGATCTGCCGGTGCCGCGTCTTCCGGGCCGGCACCAGTATGCCAATGCGGCAGCGGCGATACGCGCAGTGAAGGCGGCTGGTTTCGAGGTCACCAATGCGGTGGCTGAGAAGGCGATGAGTGGGGTGGAATGGCCGGGCCGTCTTCAGCGGCTGACGGAAGGCAAGCTGATGGATTTTGCCCCGGCCGGAGCGGAGATCTGGGTCGATGGCGGTCACAACCCCGGCGCCGGCGAGGTTATAGCCGAGGCCATGGCAGGGTTCGAGGAGCGCCAGTCTCGACCGCTCTATCTTGTCACCGGGATGATCAACACCAAGGATCCGGTCGGCTATTTCCGTGCTTTCGCCGATATTGCGCAGGACGTCTTCACCGTTCCGATCCGTGGTACCGACGCGGCGCTTGATCCGGTAGCCTTGGCTGAGGCCGCCTTCGATGCGGGACTGGTCGCGGCTCCCGTCTCGTCTGTTGCTGAAGCGCTTAAAGAAATTTCCGAGCGTCTGGATCCGGACATGCCGGCGCCACGCATCCTGATCGGTGGATCGCTCTATCTTGTCGGCAATGTGCTCTCAGACAACGGCACCCCGCCAAAATGAAAAAAGCCGGGTTTGAACCCGGCTTTTCCATTTCAGTCGCAAAGCCAATCAGGCGGCGCTGGAAATCCAGCTCGAAAGCGCCGTCTTCGGAGCAGCGCCAACCTTGATGTCGGCCACTTCGCCACCCTTGAACATGGCAAGCGTCGGGATCGACCGCACGCCGAACTTGGCGGCAATCTCCGGGTTTTCGTCGATGTTGACCTTCACGACCTTCACCTTGCCGGCAAGCTCAGTGGAGATTTCTTCAAGGCTCGGAGCGATCATCTTGCACGGACCGCACCATTCTGCCCAGAAATCAACGACGACCGGTTCAGCCGCCTCGAGAACTTCGCTCTGGAAATTGGAATTGTCGACTTTCACCGTAGCCATGGGCTGCTCCTTTGCCGGTATCGATTTGTAACTAGATATGTGATGTCTCGCGGCATCTTTTCAATATGCGGTATCTCACGATGTCTTGAGCGCAGCAAGCGATTGTGACAGCGAGGCCTCGTCGAGGCTGAGAACCGTCCCGGTCTCGGTGTATACGAGCAGGCAATCGAAGTGGCAGCCGGGATAGAGAGGACGCAGGATTTCCCGATAGATGGCGAGCTGCGCCCTGTGCGAGACGGGCGCATCGCCGGCATTTCGCGGCGGACTTCGGTTGGTCTTGTAGTCGACCAGAACGACTCTGTCCTTCAGCACGGCCATCCGGTCGATACGACCGGAAACCGCTCGTTCCTCGTCATTGAGGACGAAGGTCCCCATCACCGAAACCTCCGCCTGCGCATGGCCGGTAAATACGCCTTCAAGGTCGGGATGCTCGAGCACCGCCATCACCGTTTGCACCAGCGCGTCGCGTTCCCCCGCGGGCCAGAATCGGGCGGCGCGTGCTGCATAGCGCCAGGCGGCCGCCTCACGATCGGGCTCAGGAAGGGACGGCAGCATCTGCAGCATCCGATGGATCAGTCGTCCCTTCTGAAGCGCGATGCCTGCGGACGGTTGGTCGGAAAACAGCGGGGACGTCACCAGTGCGTCATCCGCTTCGTCGATGATGATCGCGCCGGCGCTTGAGGGACTGAGCGGACGCGGCAGGCCGCTGGTCGCTGGCAGTGGTCGGAGCAGAGCCTCCGGCAACCGGTCATCGGGCAGGTTGGCCGGGCTTTCGGCCTGTGTGTCGAACGCCTTTTCCGAAGCAGCCAATCGCCATGAAAGGCCGTTCCATGTTCCGTCCGGCCCAGCGAATTCGACCTCCTTGCATCGGCTCGGATCGGCACTGAGTGCGTCGGCGATCATGCGATGCCAGACGTCTCCCGGCTCCTGAACGCCGCGATAGCCGCAAATCACCAGTCGGTCGGCGGCTCGGGTCATCGCCACGTAGAGCAGGCGTCGATATTCTTCCTCGGCGAGTTGCTTGCGGCGCTCGACATCCGCATCCGTCAGCGCGTTTGCAAGCCCCTTGCCCGGTACCCAGATCGGCAAGGGCGGTACGCCACCGCCGGTCTCGATCATGCGAAAATTGGCGAGATGACTGTGATTGAAGGCCTTTCCGCCGCCGTCGACGAGGAAGACGATAGGTGCCTCCAGGCCTTTCGAGGCGTGCACGGTCATGATCCGCACTTCGTCCCGATCCTTGTCCTGCTCGCGCTTCACTTCGGGCGCCTCGGTCTCCAGCGTCGACACGAAGGCCTGAAGACCCGGCATGCCGGCCGTCTCGAAGGCCAGCGCGAAGCTGAGGAATTCGTCGAGAATATCGCTGACCTCCGTGCCGAGCCGCGCCAGATAGGAGCGGCGTCCGCCATGAACGCCGAGCACGCGGGCGTAGAAATCGTGGACCGGGAGCGTCCGCGAAAGCGATATGAAGCCGTCAAGTCGCCGTTTCGTCCGTTCCCAGCGTAAAGGGTCTTCTTCGGCGGACTGGGCGAGACGGAGCCAGAGGCTGGTTTCCACCGGCCTGAGCGCTGCCAGGTCGAAGAGATAGTCTTCGCTGTGGTTGAAGAGCGGGCTCTTGAGAAGAGCCGCAAGCGAGAGGTCATCGGCCTGAAGCAGGCAGAAGCGGCCGAGTGCCAGGAGATCTTGGACCGCGATATGCGAGGTGAGCTTGAGCCGGTCGGCTCCGGCAACGGGAATGTTGTTGCGCCGCTTCAGCGCACGGGTCAGCGCGTTGACGAAGTTGTCACGCTTGCGCACCAGCACCAGGATATCACCGGGCCGGATCGGGCGGCGGACGCCTTTCTCGACGATGGTCTCCTTGCCAATCAAGCCTTCGACGGCATAGGCAATACGCCGGGCAAGCACGGCGGACGGAGCGCTTTCCGGCGTCGCATCGAAGGGAGCGGTCCAGTCCTCCGTCTTTTCCGCGGGCTCCGGCGTGATCATGTCCCAGAGATCGACGGAGCCGGGATGACCGATGCGGTTCGACATGTGCACTATATCCGTGCCTGCCGCACTCAGGCCTCGGGCATTATCCGGGGCCCGGAAGACCTGGTCGACGGCAGTCAAGACCGTTTCCGTCGAGCGGAAGGAGAGCGGCAGGCGCAGGGAGCTGAACGCCTCGCCGCTGCGCTCCACCTCGCTTCTGGTGACCGAGGCCTCCTCTGCGAAACGTTCCGGGCGAGCGCCCTGGAACGAGTAGATTGACTGCTTCTCATCGCCGACAGCAAAGAAGGTGCGCGTCAATGCGCGCGCGCTGTCTCCCGAGAAGAACTCCTCGCGCAACGAGCGGATGACGGACCACTGGATCGGGCTGGTGTCCTGCGCCTCGTCGACGAGAATGTGGTCGATACCCTGGTCGAGCTTGTAATGCACCCATGGGCCGACATCGCTTCGGATCAGAAGCTCGGCGGTGCGAGCGATCAGATCCTCGAAATCGAGTTGGCTGCGCTTCTTCTTCAGATCCTCGTAGTCGGCATCCAGTCGTTCGGCGAGCGTTAGCGCGGCCATGGTCGCGTTGAACATTCTCAGGACGCGTAGCCGGTCCCGGCACGCGACGACATGGTCGCGCGCGAGGGCGACGGCATCGCGAAGGGCGGGTGCCACCTTGGTCATTGCCGCCGCGATCAGAGAGACGTCTGCCTTCGGCGTTTCGGCCTTGGTGAGAAAGCTCTCCTCCAGGAGGGCCATGCGCCGCAGCGGATCACGCTCCCGGCTGGCGTGGCCGAGTGCCTCGGCGGTCGCCTTGACCTTCTCGCCACCCTTTTCCCGGGCAAGATCGAGGTAGTGATGAAGAACCGACCCTTCGAGGCCGGGCAATGGCCAGCAACTCGCGGCCAGGCTCTCTTCTGTTTCGTCGGCGGAAAGGCCAAGTCCTCTGCGAAGTGTGAATTCGACACCACCGCCAGCGCGGGCGGCTCTGGAAAATTCTCGAACGGCATGCCGGTTGGCGACGAGATCGCCCAGCAGGGCTTCCAGGCCGCTTTCGTCTCCGATGCCGAGCACGAGGGAAAAGGCCTCCGCAAGGGCGGCATCGTCCTCTGACGAGCTTGCTATAAGGAGGGAACGGCGCGCTTCGGCGAGCACCGCATAGGCGGCCCGGTCATCGAGGACATTGAAATGCCCCGCGACATTGGCCTCCAGCGGAAACTGGTGCAGCAGCGCCTCGCAGAAGGCGTGGATGGTCTGGATCTTCAGGCCGCCGGGTGTCTCTAGCGCCTTGGCGAAGAGCCGCCTTGCCTGCGCGAGCTTGAGCTGGTCCGGCCTTGTCCGCTCGATTTCGTAGAGGCGTTCGGTCAGTGCCTCGTCCGAGAGTGTGGCCCATTCGGCGAGCCGCGAGAAAACGCGGTTCGACATCTCGGACGCCGCCGCCTTCGTGTAGGTCAGGCAGAGAATGGATGAGGGCCGGGCGCCTGCCAAGAGCAACCTGATCACCCGCTGGGTGAGCACATGGGTTTTGCCGGAACCGGCATTGGCCGACACCCAGGCCGAATTCCGGGGATCGGATGCCGTCGCCTGCTGTAACGTCGTCCAATCCCGCCAGACAGCGGGATCGTTGCCGGAAGGAAGCGAGGTCAGATCGTCATTCGTCACCGGAGGCTTCCTCCGTCTCGGCTGTCGACCACTCCGCAACACGGGCCAGATGATCGTATTCGCCGCCAAAATCGTTCTGCTGCGCCGGCATCAGGCGTGAGACATAGCCCCGAGTGCCACTCCTGAGAGCCTCGACAAACTTGGCCAGTTCGTCGACCGATTGGTCGGCAAGGTCGGTCGCTGATTTCTTGTTGTCTCCGCGTCCGTTGAGTTCGTTGTTCACCTGGTCCACGCGCAAGGTCTCGCTGGGCTTGAGGCGCACATAGAGCAAGTTCTCGGGCGTCAGGGGACCCGCATCGCGAAAGGCGCCGGCTCTGAGTGCCGCCGCTTCGAGCGCGAGCTGCGGATCAAGCAAGCTCCGTGCCTGGGCACTGCTGGGGCTCAGCCCCGTCTTGTAGTCGATGATGTCCGCAAAGCCCCCGCCTTTCACG
Source organism: Rhizobium terricola (assembly GCF_012927355.1). Taxonomy (GTDB): domain Bacteria; phylum Pseudomonadota; class Alphaproteobacteria; order Rhizobiales; family Rhizobiaceae; genus Allorhizobium; species Allorhizobium terricola. The sequence continues at coordinate 37,298 of NZ_JABBGK010000003.1, read as the reverse complement.
TCGATGCGGTCTGCGACGCCGGTGATCTTGATGCCATTCCACAATTCGATCGCGCCTCGGGCTTCGGTCAACGTTTTGCGGATCTCGGGTCGGCGTGCACGCTCCCATTCGACAAAGGCTCGGCCGATCGCAGCGAACCTCTGCCGCCAAACGATGTCGATATGAGTTGGAAGGCGTTCCTGATCGAAGAGCTCGTTTGTGATGCGCTGCATGGCTTCTTCGGCTTGCGGCAGGGCAGGATCGTGGCCCTCGCTGACGAAGCGCTCGATGATCCTGTGATAAAGCGTCCCGCGCTCCGCAGCGCCTGGATCCTCGTTGAAGCCGTCGACCGGATCGAGCTTGAGGATACGACGCGCATAGAGCGAATAGGGATCGCGCCGGAAACGCCCAACCTCACTGAAGGAAAACTGCGTCGGTTGCAGGTCTGCAGGCGGTTTTGGTGCTGGGCGCTGGGCGGCAAGCTGATTGTCTCCCCGGTCGATCAGGCTCGCATAATGGCGGTAGACGTCTCCACGCGCCTTGAGCTCCTTTTCGAACGGCTTGCCGCCGAGCGCCAGCAGGCGTTGCAGCCAGCGCGACGCCACTGTGGGTGCCGAGCCCTGGCGCAAGGCTCGGGAGTAGACGAGGTGTCGGGTGCCGCTGGCCATCTCGAAATCATGGGCCAACTGGCCGATCCGCCGTTCAGGCGGCTCCAGGCCCATCTCGGCTTTCATCAGGCGTGAAAGGAAGGGGTTGTTGGTGGTCTGTCCCGGCCACGACCCTTCGTTCATGCCGCCGATCACCGTCATGTCCACGCTTTGCAGGCGGGCCTCAAGCGTGCCGAAGACGAAGACGCGGGGATGGCGCATCGCTTTCGGCTTGACCGCGTCGCTGGCGGTCAGGGCGCCGAAGATGTCGATCCATTGCGGTCCATCCGCCTCGATATGTCCGTCCGCGGACATGATCTCGCCGAGCTTGTCGGCCAGCGTTTCACCGGCCTCGTCGGACCAGAGTGCCGAGAGATCGCCGCGTTCGTCCGCGCAGGCGGCTTCAAGCACTCGTCCGGTCCGTTCGGCCCACTGGCTGATCGACAGCTTGTCGGTGAGCACGCGCCCGTCCGCGATGCGGACCAGGACTGAAACCAGCGGCTCGACGGCCCGCGAAATGCGGACCGCGAGATCGCGTGCCGCATTGATCGCCTCGGGATCCAGTGAACGGCGCCATTGTGGTGCATGCCTGTCGGTCTCATGCTCGGCGAGCCGGCGATCGAAAAGTGCCGACAGCATGGCGAGATCGACCGGCTCGATACCACCGCGAAGCGCGATCGTTTCAAGTGCATCAGCCGCTGCACGGTACGTGGATTCTGGCAGGCCGAACCGTGCGAGCGGATGCTTCAACACCGAAACCAAAGCAACCGGATCACCGGGCCGAAGCGTCGCCTCAAGCATGAGTTGGGCGAGGATGCCCTGCTGCGTGGCGCTGAAAGGCGTGCCGGCAGAGTCGTCGGCGACAATGCCGAACCGGGCAAGCTCGGCTGTGACGCGCCGGGCCAGCGCGCGGTCCGGCGTGATCAGCGCAACGCGGCTCTCGCCCCCGTCGGCGCCGGGCTTTTCCAGCGCGAGGCGAAGGGCGATCGAGATCGCGGTAGCCTCTTCCCGTTCATTGGCCGCCTCGATCAAGGATACGTTGGAAAAGGCCCGTGTAAAGCGCTGGTCGCCGAAGGCGCTGCGCCAGGCCTGCCACGCATCCGTTGCACCGGCCGGCGCGAGCGCGCGCGACAGGATCTCGGCCCGATCGGCGAGATCGTCCTCCGCGAGATCCAGTGCTTCGACTTCCTCGCGGTCGATCTGCATGCGTTCGAGGAGGCGAAAAAGCCCGTATTGCGGATGGCCGCGCCCCGCTGTGTCGGCCGGACGGCCGGTCTCCGGTTCGATTGCCAGCCTCGACCAATCTTCGGCCGGCATGGTCTTGTCGAGCCCGGGCAGCACCACGACGCCCTGCCGTTTCTCCGCGATCGCCGCGATGAGTTCGGCCGCGGCCGGAATGGAACCTGTCGAGCCCGCGACGATCACCGGATAGTCCTCTTCAAGCCGTCCGAGGCGCTGGGCTTCGGCCTTGAGGACCGCGTCGCGGTGTCGGGAGGGAGAAGAACGCATGAGTTCTTCGAGGCGAGCCGGCCAGAACGCGGTCGCAATCTGCAGGAATTCGAGTGTCAGTTGCCACCAAGACGCGAACTCGCGCGCGTCGAGCTTGGAGAGATCGGCCCAGTCGCGTCCTTCCGTTTCCACGGCGTCGATCAGCTCGGCGAGCGATCGCGCCAGCCAGATTGCGTCCGCGGGGCTCGCCGGGGCCACCAGCGGCGTGTCGGCGTGAATACTGCGGACGATGGCGGGCAGCTGGTTGCGCCATGCAAGGATCAGCCGCGCGAGCTCCAGAAGCATGACGGTGCCGCCGATCGGAGGCGCGAGATCGAGGAGCGCGGGGGCATCGGTTTCGAAGAAACCGTTGTCGTCCTCCGTCTCGCCGAGGGGACGAATAACCGGAAGGATCGCCGATTGTCCGCCGAGCAGGTCGACGAAGGCCGATCTGAGGACACGGGCGGCACGACGCGTGGGAACGAGGATCGTCACCTTCGCCAGCGACAGAGGGTCGGAGGGGTCGTAGCGGTAGTCCTGAGCAAGCGTCCCGTCGAGAAGAGCCTTGGCCAGAACCTTGAGGAAGGGCCGCCCCGCAGGGATCGTCAGAACACGCGGTGACCTCGCCCGACTCACCGTTCAGGCTCCGCTGCCGTGGTGTCGTATCGCCGCTTCCGCCTCTTCGATCGCCTCCGGCGTGCCGACCGTCATCCAATGGCCGTTGAGCAGCGTGCCATAGAGTCGCCCATCGGCGATCGCGCGGTCGAAATAGATGTTGAGGTTGAAGGCATCTTGAGGCGCATCGTCAAAAAGCTGCGGCATCAACGCGATCGCCCCGGCATAAACGACGGGATTCGGATCACCGGGCTGGTAGCGCTTGAGGCGCCCGTCGGGCGCCATCGAGAAATCCTTCTTGCCGTTGTGGCCGGTCGTTCGATCAAGGGGCACGCAGAGCAGTGCCATGTCCATGCGGGACGGGTCGAAGAAATCGGCGAGCAAGGTCAGGTTGGGTCTCCCGAGTGCCTGATCGCCAATCCAGAACAGGTCGGCATTCATGACGAAAGCGGGCGACCGATCGAGAAGCTTCAGCCCCTTGACCAGGCCCCCACCGGAATTCATCAGGGCGTCACGCTCGTCCGAAATCAGGATCTCTATCCCGCCATAGCCACCAAGATGCTCGATCATCTGGTCGGCAAAATGATGGACGTTGACGACGGCACGTTCGACGCCGGCCACCACCAGCGCGTCGAGCACGTAGTCGATCATCGGCTTGCCCGCGACCCGGACAAGCGGCTTCGGCATCGTGTCGGTGATCGGCCGCATCCGGGTGCCGAGCCCGGCTGCGAGCACCATCGCGTTGGTGATCTTCATCGTGCCTGCGGAAGTGATTCGTTCTCGCCGATTCCAACCCGGGCGCACCAATCGCGCAAGGGGGCGAGTGCTTCATGCTCGAAAGCCACCGACAGGTGCCAGAGCGTGCGCGGCATGTGCTTCATGTAGCCGGGTTTATGGTCGCGCGTCATCAACCGCACCCAAAGCCCGTTGAGCTTGCAGGCGCGCTGGGCGGACATGATGGACCAGGCCTTGAGGAAGCTCGCCTCATTGAAATCGCTTTCCGACCGCCGGATCGACAGGTAGTCGGTCATCAGTTGATCGACGAGATCGCGCTCGACGGTTACGCGGGCATCCTGCACCACCGAGACGAGATCGTAGGCCGACGGCCCGATCATTGCGTCCTGGAAGTCGATAAGGCCGATCCGGTCGATGCCTTGCCTGTCGCCGCGCCAGATGATGTTCGGCGAGTGGAAGTCGCGCAGGACAAGGGTCTTTTCGGCATCTGCGAGCTGGTCGATCAATGCGTCCCAGATCGCCAGATATTCGGCGCGCTCTGCAGCCGTTGCCGGCTCGCCGTTGCGTTTCCAGGGCAGGTGCCAGTCGATCAGCAGCTCGGCTTCCATTTTCATCGCAGTGCGATCGTAGTCCGGAACGTGATGTACGCCGCCGGTGGGCAGCGGAATGTCCCGCTCGAAAGGCGTCGCATGAAGGGCTGCGAGGCATGCGACGCTCGCTCGATAGCGTTCGGCGATCGGTCGTCCACCTTCGTCCAGCACGGTGTCCGGACCGAGATCCTCGATCAGCAGGAGTCCGGCTTCGCAGTCGCTTTCAAAAATTTCCGGTGCGGCGAAGCCACGTGCACGAAGGGCCAGGTCGATGGCGACAAAGGGATAGACGTCCTCCGCAAGATGCACGATCTGCGAATAGGGCTTTCCATCGCGTATCGGAGGGCCGTCGGGCTGCCTCGGCGCATCCATAAGGATCCGTCGCGCGCCACCATCCGTGGGATAGATATACTCGTAGGCACGGGTCGACGCGTCGCCCGTCAGGTGACGCCGGCGGGCGCCGGCATAGCCACGGCTGTCGAGGAACCTGCGGATCGAAAGCACCCGTTTGATCCGGGCTATCTTGGTGGCCGAAGCGGTGATCGAGATGGTCCGCCCACCGGCAGGATCGAAGGCGAAGCTGATGTCGATCCGTGTCTGCGGAAGGCAGTCACCGGCCTTGTCCGGCCACTCCACCAAGCAGACACCGTTTTCCAGCGCATCCATGAAGCCGATCTCCTCGAGTTCGGCCGGATCGGAGAGCCGATAGAGGTCGAAATGAGCGACCGGAAGGCGCAGGTCGTAGTTCTGGACAAGCGTGAAGGTCGGACTCGGTACTTCGAGATAGTCGTCGTCGGCCATCGCGCGAAGTAGCGCGCGCGACAGGGTCGACTTGCCGGCGCCGAGGTCGCCGCGAAGCGCCAGGCAGTCGCCCGACTTCACCACCAGGGCCAGTTCCTCGCCCAGGCGAATCGTGTCGGCTTCGTTCTGGAGGGTAAGGTTCAGGCTGGTATTCGTTTCGGTCATTCGGCTGCGGCGATGGCTTGTTGCGGTGCGGCGGACGGAATGCGGCAGGCCACGGTCGTGCCGCGACCCGGTTCGCTGTCGATCGTGACAGTGCCGTTGTGCAGGTTGACGAAGCTTTCCACGATCGAGAGGCCGAGACCCGCGCCGCTGCGTTTTCCGCCCTTGCCGTTGGTTGAGAAGCGGTTGAAGACCGTTTCCAGCATGTCCTTAGTCATCCCGCATCCGTTGTCATGGACGGAGAAGACGAAATCGGTGCCTTCACGCCAGCAGCGCATGTCGATCGACGAACCTTCCGGCGCAAAATTCACGGCATTGGTCAGGATCTTGATGAGAATCTGCTTGAGGCGCTGCTGGTCGGCAACGATATGGCCGAGATGTGCCGAGGCCGAGATTTCCAGGGCGACATTGCCCTCCTGCAGGCGATCGGTCATCTGCATGGAGATGTCGTCGAGCAGGTCGTTGAGATCGATGTCGGAATAGTCGAGCCGCATAATGCCGGCATCGACCGTCGCGAGATCGAGGATGTCGTTGACGATCGTCAGCAGCACCGAAGACGAGGTCGAAATATGATCGACATACTCCGCCTGCCGATCGTTGAGCGGGCCGATAGCCGGGGTCTTCAACAGGTCGGTGAAGCCGATGATGTTGGTCAGAGGCGAGCGAAGTTCATACGAGACGTGCTTGACGAAGTCATTTTTCAGCTCGTCCGCCTTGCGCAGCGCTTCGTTCTTTTCCTTGAGCGCCCGCTCGGCCCGGACGCTGTCGGTCATGTTGACGAAGGTCAGCATGGTCTGCGCGTTCGGTAGCGGCGTCACGGCATAATCGAGGACGAGTCCGGAATAGAGCTCCAGGGTGCCCTGGCTTGAGGGACGTTCGTCCTCGAAGCTCGTGATGATCTTGGCGAAGGACTTCCAGCCGTCTGCGCCGTCATAGGAGGGAGCGCATGCAGTCTCGATGGCGCGGATATGGGTTCCATGCTTCGCATCGGCTTCGGTCACGCCCCAGAGCGCGCGGAAGGCCGGATTGGAGAGCTGAATGCGGCCATCGGGGCCGAAAACGGCCACACCTTCCGAAAGATGATCGATCGTCTCGCCCTGGACCCGCAGCAGCGTGTTGTAGCGGGTTTCGAGATCGACCTGTTCCGTCAGGTTCTCGAAGACCCAGGTGGCGCCGCCCTGAGGATGGGCGGAAGCAATGACGCGCAGCGTCTGGCCGTTCGGCAGATGCCAGAGGTCGGTCTGGGTTTCCAGCGAGCGGTAGACTGAAAGGGTATTTTCCTTCCAGGCCTTCCAGCTCAGCTGTTCCGGCAGCTTGTGGGCCGACCGCAGCCGGTCGAGCAGTTCGCTGTTGTCGGGACGGGAATCGAGAAATGCCGGTTCGAGTTCCCAGAGCTGTGCGAAGGACTGGTTATAGAACTGCAGGCGGCGCTCGCCGTCGAAGATTGCGACGGGAGTTGCAAGATGATCGAGCGTTTCCGCGTGGCTCTTCAGCGTGCGTGCGAGCTCCTCGCGCAAGGCTTCTTCACCGCTGACGTCGATCGCCATGCCGCAGGAGCCGGAGGCCTCTCGAATGTCGACGACGTCGAAGAAGGTGCGATTGCCGCGCACGGCCGTCGATACCACGTCATGGAACGGCGATTCCGGCGTGGTGCCGGCCTTGATCTTCTCGCGGGTCAGGCTGGTGAGGATCTCGCGTCCCTCGCGCACGGCCTGATCCGGGGAGCCTGCCTCGACGGCTTCGCTATAGGCATGGTTGACCCATGTAAGCCGTCCCTCGGCATCGCGGCGCCAGACCGGCTGCTCGATGGAATCGAGCAAGGATTCGAAAGTGGCGATTGAATTGCGGAGGCGATTTCGCTCGATTTTGAGCTCTGCGAGCTCGGCGCGGAGATTGTTGAGGGCGACAAAACGGGTAAAGGCACGCCCACCGGACAGGCGTCCCTGGACCTCGATCACTTCGTTGCGCTGAGTTTCGACGATCACGTCGAAACTCACGGCCTTGAAACGCAGGGTCTCGATTGCTTTTTCCAACTCGCTGGCCGATGCGGGCTTCAACCAGCGGCCGAAAGCGAGAAACTCCCCATCCGACTGCGGAGCACCGGTTTCGGCCGGCAATTGCCCCAGAAATTCCGGTTTGCTGCTCTGACCGTCCCAGATGACGATCCGCCGATTCTTGTCGGCGATGAGCGCCTGGTAGCGCGAGATCCGCTGATTGGCGTCGGACAGCGCCGCGCGCATCTCGTTGCCCTCCGCTTCGAGACGGCCACGTTGACGGATGAGCCAGCCAGCCGACAGCAGGATGGCGGAAAGGACACCGACGACCAGCGCGTAGCCGGTCATGTCCGCCGACGTGAAGAGGCGTTCGGCCGGAACAACGACCGCTTCGGCCTGAGCCATGCCCTGGGCGGAGAACCCGGCGAGGACCGTACCGCTCATGCACGTGGTCCACAGTCGCGGCAGACGACCGCCGACCAGACCGCTGCGCCGGACTGACTTCTCGACGGCCAATTTTTTCGCGTGATCCGCACGCTCCTGCCGCGGAGCCTTAAGATCACCCGTCGCCGTTTCCCACTCCAGCGGGCCACTATTTTTTACCGACATCCTCGGTCTGTCTCCGTCCTATGTGCCGCATCGTCGACAAGACATCCCATTCCGTGGGCGCACCTGATGGCGGGCCACGAATCAAGTTCTAAAACAATACTGCCTTAGGGAATCCCCGGGAAGGGTCGGGCCCAAAAAAGAAGCCGCGGCCTTTGTCAAGGCCGCGGCTACTAGGTTTTGTAGATATCCAGAAGAATATCAATAGCGGTAGTGGTCTGCCTTGAACGGACCCTGCGGCGTGACGCCGATATAGGCAGCCTGTTCTTCCGAGAGCTCGGTGAGCTTAACGCCGAGCTTTTCGAGATGCAGGCGAGCAACCTTCTCATCAAGGTGCTTCGGCAGCACATAGACTTCGTTCTTGTACTGGCCGGGCTTCGTGTAGAGCTCGATCTGGGCCAGAACCTGGTTGGTGAACGAGGCCGACATTACGAAGGACGGGTGGCCGGTCGCATTGCCGAGGTTGAGCAGGCGGCCTTCCGAAAGCAGGATCATGCGGTTGCCGCCGGCGAACTCGATCATGTCGACCTGCGGCTTGACGTTGGTCCACTTCAGGTTACGCAGCGCGGCAACCTGGATCTCGTTGTCGAAGTGACCGATGTTGCCGACGATGGCCATGTCCTTCATCGCGCGCATGTGCTCGATGCGGATGACATCCTTGTTGCCGGTGGTGGTGATGAAGATGTCGGCAGAGGAAACGACGTCCTCGAGCGTGACGACTTCGAAACCGTCCATTGCAGCCTGAAGCGCGCAGATCGGGTCAACCTCGGTGACCTTCACGCGGGCGCCCGCACCGCGCAGCGAAGCGGCGGAACCCTTGCCAACGTCGCCATAGCCGCAGACGACGGCGACCTTGCCGGCCATCATCACGTCCGTGCCGCGGCGAATACCGTCGACGAGGGACTCCTTGCAGCCGTACTTGTTGTCGAACTTCGACTTGGTGACCGAGTCGTTGACGTTGATGGCCGGGAAGGGGAGCAGGCCCTTCTTGGAAAGCTCATAGAGACGATGCACGCCGGTCGTGGTCTCTTCGGTCACGCCCTTGATTGCGTCGCGCTGCTTGGTGAACCAGCCCGGCGATGCGGCAAGACGCTTCTTGATCTGGGCGAACAGGATCTCTTCTTCTTCGGAACCCGGATTGGACAGCACATTCTCGCCAGCTTCGGCGCGCGCACCGAGGAGGATGTACATGGTGGCGTCACCGCCATCGTCGAGGATCATGTTGGACACGCCGCCGTCGGCCCACTGGAAGATCTTGTCGGTGTATTCCCAATACTGGATCAGGCTCTCACCCTTGATCGCAAAGACGGGAATGCCGGCGGCCGCGATCGCGGCGGCTGCGTGATCCTGCGTCGAGAAGATATTGCACGATGCCCAGCGCACTTCCGCGCCGAGGGCGACCAGCGTCTCGATCAGGACGGCGGTCTGGATCGTCATGTGCAGCGAGCCGGTGATGCGGGCGCCCTTCAGCGGCTGCGCGGCGCCGAATTCGGCACGGCAGGACATCAGGCCCGGCATTTCGGTTTCGGCGATGGCAATTTCCTTGCGGCCGAAATCGGCAAGGCCAATGTCCGCGACGATGTAGTCGTTTTGAGTGCTCATGGAATTCTCCCGGCTAGGATGATGTCAGCGCAATATCGGGTTCCGGATCGGATGCGAGACAAGCGCCATTGATGGCCCCTCTGCAAAAGACGGGTTTCTGATCCGGATCTAGCAGGGATCGTTACGGATGGCAAGAAGACATAAAGAAGTCCTTATGTCTTTATATGTTTGGTTGCGATCAGATCTCTTCGCCGAATTTGTCGCCTACGAGCGCTTCAAGTGCCTGAAGTACGTCTTCAGCCTGCCTTCCGGATGCGCTGACGTGAATTGTGCAGCCAGGGCTCGCCGCCAGCATCATCAGTCCCATGATCGATGTACCGCCCACGGTGGTCCCATCCTTTGTCACGTGAACCATCGCATCATAGCCGCTGACCGTCTGCACGAACTTTGCGGATGCACGAGCGTGAAGGCCGCGTTTGTTTATGATCAGCAGTTCCCGGGAATTCGACATGGAGGGACTTTCGAGACGGTCACTTGCCGCTGAGCACGCGGCTGGCAACATTGATATATTTCCGCCCGGCGTCGGACGCGTCGACAAGGGCTTTTTCCATGTCGTTTTCTCCGCGAACGCCTGCGAGCTTGATCAGCATCGGCAGGTTCACGCCGGCGATGACCTCGATGCGACCGGTGTTCATCACGGAGATGGCGAGATTGGACGGTGTACCGCCGAACATGTCGGTCAGAATGATGACGCCGTGACCGTCATCGGCACGCATGACGGCGTCGAGAATATCCTGTCGACGCTGATCCATGTCGTCATCGGGACCGATACAGACGGTTTCGATGAATTTCTGCGGTCCGACGACATGTTCCACTGCATGCTGAAATTCTTCAGCCAGCTTGCCATGAGTGACAAGCACAAGTCCGATCATTCTTCTACTGCCCCTTTGGCTGCGCGAACTGTTGGCGGAAATAACGCAACGCAGCAATTTCGTCCATGAGTGGGACGCCATCTTGGCGATGAAAATCCGAAGTTCAAGCGCAAACTAAGTTGAATGTGCCTATATCAGAGGCACCTCGGCGCCGATCAAGGCATTTATGAAGGCAAAAGGCAAGCGCACATCGGTGGGGAGGTGGATTGCCGGCAGGGTAGTGTCGCGGCAGAGCGCCACGCGTGCATTTTCAGGGGGCAGCCGGTCGGCTGTTTCCCGGTTGATCGGCAGCACGGCATAGGAGAGTACGGTGCGGGGAATACTGCGGAAACGGCCGATGCCCGCATGCCGCAGTTCGATAAGGTCCTTGATCTGGTTCGGACGCGTCGCCACTACGCAGTCGCCGTATCGACTGATCAGAACCCGGTCGTCGGAGACGAGCGCCGCGAACTGGCCTGCCGAACGCGCCTCGCAGAGGCAGTCGAAGGCCAGGATTGACTTTCCGGATCCCGAAGGACCGAGGAAAATCAGGCCGGTCGTTCCCACGACAATTGCCGTTCCATGGACATTGGCGGGCGCGCCGCTCAAGATGCGGCCTCGACGGGCAGGGCCAGGATGAAGCGGGCGCCGAGCCTCCGGCCGGTGCCGGCTTCGAATACGTTCTCTGCTTTCAGCGTGCCGCCATGCGCTTCGGCGATCTGCCGGCTGATGGACAGCCCCAGGCCCGAGTTCTGGCCGAAACCTTCTCCTTCCGGCCGGTCTGTATAGAACCGCTCAAAGATCCGGTCGATGTCTTCCGCCTGGATCCCTGGACCGTTGTCCTCCACCTGGACGAGGCAGCGGCTCTTGGTCCGCGACAGCCTGACGGTAATCTTGCCACCAATCTCCGGCACGAAGGAGCGCGCGTTCTCGATCAGGTTGGTGATGATCTGGCCGAGTCGCAAGTCGTGGCCGTTGACGACAAAACGCGCCTTGGTGCCCGGCTTCTGGTCGATCACGTATTCGAGCTCAACCGGCTTCTTGGTGCTGCGGATCTGGCGCGATACCTCGACAAGGCTGGACAGCAGCACCTCCAGGTCCACCGGTTTGGCATCGCTTCGCGCGAGCTCTGCATCGAGACGGGAAGCGTCCGAGATGTCGCTGATCAGTCGGTCGAGGCGGCGAACGTCGTGCTGGATGACGTCCATGAGCCGCTGCCGAGACTGATCGTTCTTGGCGAGCGGCAGGGTCTCGACGGCGCTGCGTAGCGACGTGAGGGGATTCTTGAGTTCGTGGCTGACATCCGCCGCAAAGCTTTCGATCGCATCGATCCGGTCGTAAAGCGCGGTGGTCATTTCGCGGAGCGCAACGGACAGGTTGCCGATTTCGTCCTGACGCGCGGAAAAGTCCGGAATCTCCTCGCGTTCCTTCGCCCCACGTCGAACGCGGATGGCCGCCGCTGCCAGGCGTCGCAGCGGGTTGGCGATGGTGGAGGACAAAAGGAGCGAAACGACGATATTGACGAGCGTCGCGACGCCGAAGACGCGCAGGATCGCAAGACGCTCCGCATGGACGATCTTGTCGATGTCGCCCGCCTGCGTGGAAAGCAGCAGCACGCCGAGGACGGCGCGGAAGCGCTGGACTGGTACCGCGACCGAAACGATGAGCTCGCTCTGGTCGGTCACGCGCACGACTGCGCCGCGCACGCCGGTCAGCGCATTCATGACTTCCGGATAAATCGATCCGTCGCCGCCCGGCGCTTCCTTGTAGACGGGCAGGTTCGAGGGCTGGAGGATCGTGTTGAAGATGCGCGCGACCCAGTCGGTGATGCCCGAATTCTCGTTTTCCACCGGCGGCAGATCGAAACGGAGCACCTGGCCGCGTGAATAGAGGTGGCGCGAATCGAGTAGCAGGTTGGCGTCTGCGTCGAACAGTCGGGCACGCGTGCGGGTCGGCGAAATCAGCCGGCGCAGCACCGGAGCGACGCGTTCCGGATTGATCGGGAACTCGAGGTCCTCGTCGTTCGGAACCGGCGTGATGCTCTGGCCAGCCTGCAATTCGAGAAGTTTCTGCGGGTCGATGGTGATCGAATTTGTATCGACCGAGGCCGAAGCCGAAATCGCCCCGGCGATGATCTCTCCCTGGGTGAGCAGGCTTTCCACGCGGGCATCGATCAGTCCCTCGCGAAACTGGTTGAGATACATGATCCCGCCGACCAGCACGATGAGCGCGGCGAGATTGAAGAACACGATCCGGCGCGTCAGGCTGGAGAACAGGGCATGGCCGAAGATCCGGCGCACCAGCGTGAAGGGGTGTACCGGGAAACGGCGCTGTTCGCTCAGGCTGTCCAGTTCGTCGATAGTTCCGTCGGTAACTTGCTTGACCAAGCTCAACCCTTTTGCCGGACCGGGCTTATCCCGGTCATGGCGGCGTTCACGCTGCTTCGCGGAAGCGGTAGCCCACTCCATAGAGTGTTTCAATCATGTCGAAGTCGGTATCGACCATCTTGAACTTTTTGCGCAGGCGCTTGATGTGGCTGTCGATTGTGCGGTCGTCGACATAGACCTGCTCGTCATAGGCCGCATCCATCAACGCGTCGCGGCTCTTCACGACCCCCGGACGCTGCGCCAGCGACTGCAGGATCAGGAATTCGGTGACGGTCAGCGTGACCGGATCACCCTTCCATGTGCAGGTATGGCGTTCCTGGTCCATGACCAACTGTCCACGCTCGAGCGTGCGGGCCTGCTGTTCGGCGCCGGCCTTGGCGGGACCGCCGGCGGCAAGGCTCTCGCGGCTCGCCGCACGCCGCAGGATCGCCTTCACCCGTTCGACCAGCAGGCGTTGCGAGAACGGCTTGGTGATGAAGTCATCCGCGCCCATCTTCAGGCCGAACAGTTCGTCGATCTCTTCATCCTTCGACGTGAGGAAGATGACCGGCAGATCCGACTTCTGACGCAGCCGGCGCAGGAGTTCCATCCCGTCCATGCGGGGCATCTTGATGTCGAAGATGGCGAGTTGCGGCGGTCGTGCGAGCAGTCCGTCCAGCGCCGAGACGCCGTCGGTATAGGTCTCGACCTTGTATCCTTCCGCTTCGAGCGCAATCGACACCGAAGTGAGAATATTGCGGTCGTCGTCTACGAGCGCGATCGTCTGCATGGTGTTGGTCTCCGTCATCATTAAGCGCTGCTCCTGGTAAAGTTCCCAGCCCAGGGTGTGGCGACATTGAGCATGCGCTTATTGAGGATAAAGGTGGAACAAATTGTGGCAAAGATAAAGGGGGCGTTGCCGACGGGGGCCTCAGGCGCGCCTTTGGACAGGTCGATCGCACCTTTGTAAACCGATTTAAAAATACATATTTCGATTTAAATCGATTAATTATTTGATATTATTGATTATTTTTGCGCAAGCTTCTTGCGTTTTGAAAACCCGGACACTAGGTTCCCGGAAATTCACCGTCACTTTGTATTAACTAGAGGATGCGCGCTCATGGAGGAGCTTGGTGTAAATAATCCCCTCATAGGGGTAGTAGCGATCGGATTGGGTGACGCGGCTCGCGTCTACTACAACTTCCGTGAGCGCGACCTCTATGAAGAGGCGATTCGCCGCAACGAAGCCGTACTGACCGCCGATGGCGCGCTCTGTGCGGTAACCGGTCAGCACACCGGTCGCTCGGCCAAGGACAAGTTCATCGTCCGGGACAGCCATACAGATGGCCACATCTGGTGGGACAACAACAAGCCGATGTCTCCGGAACATTTCGGCATCCTGCACAAGGACATGCTGGCGCATGCCGCGGGCAAAGAACTCTTCGTTCAGGACCTCGTCGGTGGCGCCGACAAGGAAAACCAGCTCCCGACCCGCGTCGTGACCGAGCTCGCCTGGCACTCGCTGTTCATCCGCAACCTGCTGATCCGCCCGGAGCGTTCGACTCTGGTCGAATTCCAGCCGAAGCTGACCATCATCAACCTGCCGAGCTTCCGCGCCGACCCGGCCCGTCACGGCTGTCGCACCGAAACGGTCATCGCCTGCGACTTCACCAACGGCATCGTCCTGATCGGTGGCACGTCCTATGCCGGCGAAATGAAGAAGTCGGTGTTCACCGCACTCAACTACCTGTTGCCGCCGAAGGGCGTCATGCCGATGCATTGCTCGGCCAATGTCGGTCCGGCGGGCGACTCGGCCGTCTTCTTCGGCCTCTCGGGCACCGGCAAGACCACGCTTTCGGCTGATCCGAGCCGGACGCTGATCGGCGACGACGAGCACGGCTGGGGGGAGCATGGCATCTTCAACTTCGAAGGTGGCTGCTATGCGAAGACCATCCGCCTGTCGGCTGAAGCCGAGCCGGAAATCTATGCGACGACCAAGCGTTTCGGCACCGTTCTCGAAAACGTCGTACTCGACGAAGCGGGCGTGCCGGACTTCAATGATGCCTCGCGCACCGAGAACACCCGCTGCGCCTATCCGCTGCACTTCATCCCGAACGCATCGGACACCGGTCGCGCCGGCCATCCGAAGACGATCATTATGCTGACGGCAGATGCCTTCGGTGTTTTGCCGCCGATCGCCCGCCTGACCCCGGAACAGGCCATGTACCACTTCCTGTCGGGTTACACGGCAAAGGTCGCCGGCACTGAAAAAGGTGTTACCGAACCGGAAGCCACCTTCTCGACCTGCTTCGGCGCTCCGTTCATGCCGCGTCATCCGGCGGAGTACGGCAATCTGCTGCGCGACCTGATCGCCAAGCACAATGTCGACTGCTGGCTGGTTAATACCGGCTGGACCAGTGGCGCCTATGGCATCGGTCACCGCATGCCGATCAAGGCCACCCGCGCTTTGCTCGCGGGTGCGTTGAGCGGCGAACTGAAGAAGGCGGAAACCCGCATCGACCCGAACTTCGGCTTTGCCGTACCCGTCGCGGTCGATGGCGTCGACACGAAGATCCTTGATCCGCGTTCGACCTGGTCGGATGCGTCGGAATACGACGCGCAGGCCAAGAAGCTGGTGGCCATGTTCATCACCAACTTCGCCAAGTTCGAGGACCACGTCGACCACACGGTGCGCGCTGCCGCTCCGAGTGCCAATATCGCAGCCGAATAACGACGGCGCGAGAGCCAAAGAAAAAACCCGGCGGATCGCTCCGCCGGGTTTTTTGTTTTCCCTGACGTTCGGATATGAAAGAGAACTCACGGAGACAGACCATGGCCAGCGATCCACTTTACATCAACGACCGCATCACCATTGCCGGCTGGGAACTGACGGAGCAATTCGTCCTGGCAGGCGGGCCGGGCGGTCAGAACGTCAACAAGGTGGCGACCGCGGTCCAGTTGTTCTTCAACATCGCCGGCTCACCGGCCCTCACCGACCGCATCAGGCAGAATGCCCTGAAACTTGCCGGGCGTCGGGTCTCGAAGGAGGGCATCCTCATGATCGAGTCCAGCCGTTTTCGCAGCCAGGACCGCAATCGCGAGGACGCGCGGGAGCGTCTGAAGGAACTGATCCTGGCTGCTGCCGCTCCGCCGCCACCGCCGCGCAAGAAGACAAAGCCAACCAAGGGGTCCGTCGAACGCCGGCTCAAGGAGAAGTCGGGACGGTCGGAAGTCAAGAAGATGCGTGGGCGTCCTGGAGGCGATCAATAGGCCAGGTGCGACCTAATATAGCACGACATATTTTAGATAATTGCTTGTGCTTTGTTGTGGAGTGGCTTCATCTTGAGCCTCACACAGCGGAAAGGAAAGTCTCATGGGTCTGTTCAGCTTTATCAAGAGTGCCGGAAAGAAACTCGGTATCGGAGCCGACGACGAGGCGCCGGACGCCGAAGCCGTGAAGAAGGAACTCGCCTCGCATGATCTCGGCACCGACAAGGTCGATGTCGCGGTTGTCGACGACAAGGTCGTGTTGACTGGCGTTGTGAAGGACCAGTCGGCTTTCGAGAAGGTCGTCATCGCGGTCGGCAACACGCTCGGCATCTCCAAGGTCGAGGCCGGGGAGCTGAAGATTGCCGATACGCCATCCGCGGCTCCTGTCGCGGCCAAGGAGCCGGTCTTCTATACGGTCAAGAAGGGCGACAACCTCTGGAAGATCGCTGAAGCGCACTACGGCAAGGGCAAAGGTGCAAAACACACCGTGATCTTCGAGGCGAACAAGCCTATGCTGACCCATCCCGACAAGATCTACCCGGGTCAGGTCCTGCGCATTCCGGATCTTGCCTGACCGGACGGTAAAGGAGACGGCCGCTGGCCCCGCATATGCCCGAAAGAGCCAAGCGTACCCTGCCGGAAGGTCTTCGCTATCTTCCGGACCTCATCGACCGGAAAGACCAGGAGGAACTGGTCGCCACGATCCGCGCGATCGTGGCGGAAGCGCCGCTCTTCGTGCCTGCAATGCCCGGCACGGGAAAGGAGATGTCGGTTCGCATGACCAATTGCGGATCGCTCGGCTGGGTGACCGACCGTGAACGCGGTTATCGATACCAATCCACGCATCCGGTGACGGGCAAGCCGTGGCCGGCCATTCCAGAAACCTTGCTCGGGATCTGGGAAAAGGTTTCAGGCTATGACAAGCCGCCGGAGGCCTGTCTCGTCAACTTCTATGACGACGGCGCCCGAATGGGACTTCATCAGGATCGCGATGAAAAGGACTTCGACGCGCCGGTCGTTTCGATTTCGCTCGGCAATTCCTGTCTTTTCCGCGTCGGAGGGACTGACCGCAAGGACCCGACCATGTCGCTGAAGCTCTCGAGCGGCGATGTGTTCGTGATCGGCGGGCAGGGGCGCCTGTGTTTCCACGGCGTAGACCGGATCTACCCGGCAACCTCGACCTTGCTGAAGAATGGCGGCCGCATCAATTTGACACTGCGTCGTGTCAACCCGTGAAGGCCCAGGCCCTCGGACATATAGCGCGCTATTGAATCGATTGCCGGGTATATATCGCCTACAGTTTTCGCAGCGCAACCTGCTCGACCAGGTGATTGTCACCCTTGCGCAGGATCAGATCGGCGCGCGGACGCGTCGGCAGGATGTTTTCGCGCAGGTTCTTCAGATTGATGTTGGCCCAAAGGTCCTCGGCGATGGCAAGCGCATCGTCCTCGCTGATCGACGCATAGCGATTGAAGTAGGAGCTGGGATCGCGGAATGCCGTCTGGCGAAGCTTCATGAAGCGGTCGACATACCAGCGATGGATCAGCGCCTCGTCCGCATCGATGTAGATCGAAAAATCGAAGAAATCCGAAACGATCGGAACGATCTTGCCGTCTGCCGGCAGATCACGCGATTGCAGGACGTTGATGCCTTCGAAGATCAGGATGTCCGGGCGGTCGACCACCTTGAATTCGTTCGGGAGCACGTCGTAGGTGAGGTGCGAGTAGGCGGGCGCCTTGACGTTCGGCAAACCGGCCTTGATGGCTGACAGGAAGCGCAGCAGCGCCCCGATGTCGTAGCTCTCCGGGAACCCCTTGCGGTTGAGCATCTTGTGACGGACCAGATGGGCATTCGGATAAAGAAAACCGTCCGTCGTGACGAGGTCGACCTTTGGGCTCGACGGCCAGCGCGCCAGGAGCTCCTTCAGGATACGGGCGGTCGTCGACTTGCCGACCGCCACCGAACCGGCGATGCCGATGACGAACGGCGTCTTTGCAAGCCCTGAAGTGCTAAGGAACTGGTTGCGCTGTTCGAACAGCAGCTGTGACGACTCCACATGCGCCGAGAGCAGGCGCGACAGGGAAAGATAGATGCGGCGGACCTCGTCGAGATCGATGGGGTCGTCGATCGAACGCAGCCGGCGCAGTTCGTCCTCGGTAAGCGTCAGCGGCGTGTCGGCGCGGAAATGCGACCATTCCTCGGAATTGAAGAATAGATACGGCGAGTATCCATTTTCCTGGAAGTGGTCGAGTGCCTCTGGCGTTTCGGATTCCCGCGTCGCTGTGGTCATGGATCCTGCCGGCTGGCCTTCTCTTTGAGGCCTGTCTGGGCTGTACGCCGTTCAAGCTCGTCTAGCACCGCTTTTAGCGGGATGTCGGCGATTTTCAATACGACCAACAGGTGATAGAGCACGTCCGCGCTCTCGTAGACGAGGTTTTCGCGGTCGTTGCCGATGGCCGCGATCACGGTTTCGACCGCTTCCTCGCCGAGCTTCTTGGCCGCTTTCGGCTGTCCGCCGGCCACCAGCTTTGCAGTCCAGGATTCGTCCGGGCGGGCCTTGGCACGATCGGCAACGATACGTTCGAGGTCGAAGAGGGAGAAATCGCTCATCGCGGCGCCTTTCGCTGGCTCAATCGAGGCGCATGGCGATGCCATGCTGTGCCATGTACTGCTTGGCCTCGGCGATCGAATAGGTGCCGAAGTGGAAAATCGAGGCTGCAAGCACCGCGGTCGCATGACCCTCGGTGATCCCGGCAACCAGATCATCGAGATTGCCGACCCCGCCGGAGGCAATCACGGGAACGCGGACGCTGTCGGCGATGGTGCGGGTGAGCGCGATGTCATAGCCGCTCTTCGTGCCGTCGCGGTCCATCGAGGTGACCAGCAGTTCGCCCGCGCCGCGCGCCACCACCTTGGCGGCAAACTCGACGGCGTCGATGCCTGTCGGCTGGCGCCCGCCATGGGTGAAGATCTCCCAGCGGTCGGCCTCGCCGGCGCCGGAAACCTTCTTGGCGTCGACCGATACCACGATGCACTGGTCGCCGAACTTGTCGGCCGCCTCGGCGACGAAATCGGGATCCTTCACTGCCGCCGAGTTGATCGACACCTTGTCGGCGCCGCAGAGCAGCAGCTTGCGGATGTCGGCGACGCTGCGCACCCCGCCACCCACGGTGAGCGGCATGAAGCAATGATCGGCGGTCTGGGCGACGACTTCGAAGATCGTTTCGCGATTGTCGGAAGACGCGGTGATGTCGAGGAAGCACAACTCGTCGGCACCGGCGGCATCATAGGCCTTGGCGGCCTCCACCGGATCGCCAGCGTCGATCAGGTCGACGAAGTTGACGCCCTTGACGACGCGGCCGTCCTTGACGTCCAGGCAGGGAATGACACGGGCTTTCAGCGTCATGGTCTCACCTCGTTCAGGTGCGGGCGGCGCGGATCAGCGCCAGGGCTTCGGAAGGGTCGATGCGGCCGTCATAGAGGGCACGCCCGGAGATCGCGCCTTCGAGCTTTGTTGCATCCGGTTCCAGCATCCGGCGGATGTCGTCCATGGAGGCAAGCCCGCCCGAGGCGATCACCGGAATGGAAACGGCATCGGCCAGCGAAAGCGTCGATTCCCAGTTGATCCCGGTCAGGATGCCGTCGCGATCGATGTCGGTGTAGATGATTGCCGCGACGCCTGCGCCCTCGAACTTCTTTGCGAGCTCGATGACGCCGAGTTCGGACGCCTCCGCCCAGCCCTCGACTGCGACCTTGCCGCCCTTGGCGTCGATCCCGACCGCGATCTTGCCGGGAAAAGCCTTGCAGGCCTCGATCACGAGTCCTGGATCGCGCACCGCAATCGTGCCGAGGATCACCCGGGAAAGACCGCGTTGCAGCCAGTTCTCGATATGCTCGAGGCTGCGGATGCCGCCGCCGAGTTGCACCGGGTTCTTCGTGGCTTTCAGGATGGCGTCTACGGCGGCGCCGTTGACACTTTCACCGGCAAAGGCGCCGTTGAGATCGACCACGTGCAGCCATTCGAAACCCTGGTCCTCGAAGGCCTTGGCCTGAGCGGCGGGATCGGTGTTGTAGACGGTCGCCTGGTCCATGTCGCCCAGCTTGAGCCGCACGCACTGGCCGTCCTTGAGATCGATGGCGGGAAAGAGGATCATGCGGAAATACCCGAAACTCGAGGAAACTTACGGTTGCCAGGAAAGGAAGTTGGCGATCAGCTTGAGGCCGAGCGCCTGGCTCTTTTCCGGATGGAACTGCGCGCCAGCGACATTGTCGCGGCCGACGAACGCCGTCATCGGGCCGCCGTAGTCGGTGGTGGCGATCACGTCTTCCGCGTTTTCTGCGGCCAGGTGGTAGGAGTGCACGAAGTAGGCGTGCAGACCGTCAGGTCCGGTCTTGACGCCCTCGAAAAGCGGATGCGGTCGGCGAAGGTCCAGCGTGTTCCAGCCGATCTGAGGAATCTTCAGCGACGGATCGCTGGGCGTCATTTCGACCACGTCGCCCTTGATCCAGCCGAAGCCGGGGGTGATCGCCTTTTCCAGCCCACGGCTCGACATCAGCTGCATGCCGACACAGATCCCGAGAAATGGCCGCGCCTTCGTCTCGACCGCCTCGACGATCGCCTCATGCATTCCCGAAACGGCGTCGAGGCCGTTGCGGCAGTCGGCGTAGGCGCCAACTCCCGGCAGAACGACCCGGTCGGCGGTCGCCACGCGATCGGCCTTGTCTGTCAGTTCGATTACAGCGTCGATACCGCTTTCGCGGGCGGCACGCTCGAAGGCCTTGGTCGCCGAGCGGAGATTTCCGGAACCATAGTCGATGATCGCCACGCGCATCGTGGAACGTCCTTTTCTCAAACGCGACGCAGAGGGCAGCGGCCTCGACGCATCGCAAAGCTAAGATCACACCGGTCTTGCCGCCATTGGGCGGCCCGGCCTCAGACGAGGGTGCCCTTGGTCGAGGGAACGCGGCTTGCCTGGCGCGGGTCGATTTCGACCGCGCTGCGCAGGGCACGCGCCACCGCCTTGAAGCAGGTTTCGGCGATATGGTGATTGTTCGCGCCGTAGTGATTGAGCACATGCAGGGTTATCCCGGCATTCTGGGCGAGTGCCTGGAAGAATTCGCGGACCAGTTCGGTGTCGAATGTCCCGATCTTGGGTGCGCTGAACGCCACGTTCCAGACGAGGAAAGGCCGGCCCGAAACGTCGATCGCCGCCTTGGTCATGGTCTCGTCCATGGCGAGATCGATCGAAGCGTAGCGGGTGATGCCGCGGCGGTCGCCGAGTGCCTTGGATATCGCCTGGCCGATCGCGATGCCGGTATCCTCGACCGTGTGATGATCGTCGATATGCAGGTCGCCCTTGACGTCGATTTCCATGTCGATGAGCGAATGTCGGCTGAGCTGATCCAGCATATGGTCGAAAAAACCGACGCCCGTCGAAATCTTCGCGGCGCCGGTGCCGTCGAGATTGACGGATACCGAAACGGAGGTTTCGTTGGTCTTGCGCGAAATGCTTCCCGCGCGCTGGATCGTCGTTTCGCCCATCAGGGTCTGCTCCATGCCTTGGTCAGGGGTTCCTTATCAGGCGGTCCGGTAAATATCCAGCAAAAGCAGGCCCTGCTTTGCCGCATTGCGTCATGAGATTGCATTCGCCGCGCGCCAACTTACATAGGATCCAACGGCGCGCCAAAGCGCATCCAATCGAAAGCCCGTGTCGCGGGCCAACAGGTGCCTCAATGACGACGATTATTACAGTACGCAAGGGCGGCAAGGTCATCATGGCCGGTGACGGACAGGTGAGCCTCGGCCAGACCGTGATGAAGGGCAATGCCCGCAAGGTCCGCCGCATCGGCAAGGGCGACGTGATCACCGGGTTCGCTGGCGCGACCGCGGATGCCTTCACGCTGCTCGAGCGGCTCGAAAAGAAGCTGGAACAGTATCCAGGCCAGCTGATGCGTGCGGCCGTCGAACTTGCCAAGGACTGGCGTACCGACAAGTACCTGCGCAATCTCGAAGCCATGATGCTCGTGGCCGACAAGTCGATTACGCTCGCAATCACCGGCAACGGCGATGTGCTCGAACCGGAGCACGGAACCATGGCGATCGGCTCCGGCGGCAACTATGCCTTTGCGGCGGCACGGGCTTTGATGGACAGCGACAAGTCGGCGGAAGAAATCGCCCGGCAGGCCATGGCGATCGCCGCGGAGATCTGCGTCTATACGAATGACAACATCGTCGTCGAGACACTCGACAGCGAGAACTGAGCCCCTTCCTGGACCTGACTGGAACAACCGCTATGACGACCTTTTCTCCCCGCGAGATCGTTTCCGAACTCGACCGTTTCATCATCGGGCAGCACGAAGCAAAGCGCGCCGTGGCCATCGCGTTGCGCAACCGGTGGCGGCGCCAGCAGCTCGACGAGAGCCTTCGTGACGAGGTGATGCCGAAGAACATTCTGATGATCGGCCCGACCGGTGTCGGCAAGACCGAAATCTCGCGTCGCCTGGCGAAGCTCGCCGGTGCTCCCTTCATCAAGGTGGAGGCGACCAAGTTCACCGAGGTTGGCTATGTCGGCCGCGACGTCGAGCAGATCATCCGCGATCTGGTCGAGGTGGGCATCGGCCTGGTGCGCGAAAAGAAGCGTGCCGAGGTTCAGGCCAAGGCCCATGCCGGCGCCGAGGAACGCGTGCTTGATGCGCTCGTCGGTTCCACGGCCTCGCCCGCGACCCGTGACAACTTCCGCAAGAAGCTTCGTGACGGCCTGCTGGACGACAAGGAGATCGACATCGAGATCGCCGACAGCGGCAATGGAATGCCGGGTTTCGAGATCCCGGGCGTCCCTGGCGGCAATGTCGGCATCCTCAACCTGTCCGAAATGTTCGGTAAGGCCATGGGCGGTCGAACCAAGAAGGTGCGCACCACCGTCAAGGCCTCCTATGCCGAGCTGATCCGCGACGAATCCGACAAGCTGATCGACAATGAGGTGATCCAGCGCGAGGCGGTGCGTTCGGTCGAGAACGACGGCATCGTGTTCCTCGACGAGATCGACAAGATTGCCGCGCGCGATGGCGGCGTGGGTGCCGGCGTCTCCCGTGAGGGCGTCCAGCGCGATCTGCTGCCGCTGGTCGAAGGGACCACGGTTTCGACGAAGTATGGTCCGGTGAAGACGGATCACGTCCTCTTTATCGCATCCGGCGCTTTCCATGTCTCGAAGCCGTCCGACCTCCTTCCCGAATTGCAGGGCCGTCTGCCGATCCGCGTCGAACTGAAGCCGCTCACCAAGGAAGACTTCCGACGGATCCTGACGGAGACCGAAGCAAGCCTGATCCGGCAGTACAAGGCACTGATGGCGACCGAGGAGCTCGATCTCGAATTCACCGAAGACGCAATCGACGCGTTGGCAGACGTTGCGGTCAAGCTCAACACCTCGGTCGAGAACATCGGCGCCCGCCGTCTCCAGACGGTGATGGAGCGTGTGCTGGATGACATCTCCTTCAATGCTCCCGACCGGGGCGGTTCGGCCGTCATGATAGATTCCGACTACGTGCGCGAGCATGTCGGGGGAATCGCCGCCGACGCCGATCTGTCGCGCTATATTCTGTGACCGAAACCTAAAAAAGCGCGCATTTGCTGCTGGAATGCCGCCCTTGTGACGGAAAGCGAGGTCGACAAGGGCGGCCTCGCTTCTGTATGCATTGCGCCCGTAAGGCAAAGTCGAAGTTCAGATCTGGAGACACAGGTATCGTGCGGTCTTTTACTCGGGCATTCATCTTCGCGCTCGTCATGCTCGCTCCGGTCGGAGCCGATGCCGGATCGGTGCGCATCGTTCCCGAGGGCAACCGCCATGCCGAGCAGCCACCGATTCCCGGTGCGTCGGTCCGTCGGACCAAGGCAGGAAAGACGACGTTCGACCTGAAGTTCGAAAAGGTGCGTGACCTGTTGGCGACCGACGAGCGCCTGCGTTCCAAGATCAGGAAGACGGCATCGGCATACGGGATCGACCCGATCCACATGGTCGGAGCGATTGTGGGCGAGCACACTTTCAACGTCGACGCCTATGACAGTCTGCAGAGTTACTACGTGAAGGCGGCGTCCTATGCGGGCAGCAGCTTCCGCTTCGCCTATGAAGACGAGGATATTGCCGATTTTGTCGCGCGCCCGGAGTTCTCCGAATGCGCCGGGATCGATGATTCCTATCTGCTCTGGTCCTGTCGTGAAGATGTCTGGCAGAAGACGTTCCGCGGTCATACGGTTGGCGGCAAGTCCTACCCGAACAACCGGCTCAGCGCCGTGTTCTTCCAGCCCTTCTATGCCGGCCAGACCTTCGGCCTCGGCCAGATCAATCCTCTGACCGCATTGATGCTGACCGATCTGGTGCATGACCGGTCCGGTTACGAGAAACTCGACGAGACCGACGCGGCAGGCGTTTACAAGGCCATCATGGAACCCGACGTCTCGCTTGCCTACATGGCGGCCGCGCTGCGCAAGGCGATCGATGACTATCGTTCGATTGCCGGCATGGACATCTCCGGAAACCCGGGATTGACTGCCACCCTGTTCAATGTCGGGAACTCGCGCGAGCGTGCCCAGGCTTTGGCCCGGCGCAATGCGGGCGGTGGCTCGACCTGGCCGGAAGAGAACTATTACGGATGGTTGATCAATGACCGTCTGGATGAACTCAAGGGTCTGCTCTGACGAAGGTTCGCACAGAGCGGCCGCCGCGGGAGCGGAGACATGGCAGCTGTCGATGGTCTTGATCGCTTTGAACCCCCAGCGCCGGTGCCACGCACGGTGCCGCCGTCGCGCCTTGAAATCATCAGGACCGTTCTGCGCAATCCGCTCGAACTTTGGGGCGAGCCCTCCTACACATTGCCCTGGATCGAGACGCGTTTCTTTGGCCGAACGACGCTGATCGTCAACGATCCGGAGCTCATTCGCCATGTGCTCGTGGAAAACTCGACGAACTATCCGATGGACGAGATCCGCCAGCTCGTCCTGCGTCCGATCCTTCGCGACGGATTGCTGACCGCGGAGGGCGATGTCTGGAAGCGCTCCCGCAAGGCGATGGCTCCGGTCTTCACGCCGCGGCACGCGCGTGGATTTGCCCGGCAGATGCTCGAGCAGAGCGAGGCGTTCGCCGACCGATACGCGACGACCGATCCCGACGGACTGGTTCGTGACATCTCGGTCGACATGACGGAACTCACCTACTTGATTCTCGCTGATACGTTGTTCTCCGGAGAGATTGTTGCGGACAATGGTGACATCGCCGGCGATGTCGAGGCACTTCTTCATCACATGGGTCGTATCGATGTGCTCGACCTTTTGAGAGCCCCGCGATGGTTGCCGCGCTTGAGTCGTATCAGAGGGTATCGCGTGCTGCGCAAGTTCCGCTCCGTGGTCCGCAAAACCATGGACGCCAGAAGATCCGCCATGACGGATACCCGGGCGAATGTGCCGCGCGACTTCCTGACATTGTTGCTCGACATCGAAGGGCCGCAGGGTCTCACCTCCGCCGAGATAGAGGACAACATCCTCACTTTCATCGGCGCCGGTCACGAGACGACCGCGCGGGCCTTGTCGTGGACGCTCTATTGCGTTGCCCACAGCCCCGCCGTTCGTGACGGCATGGAGGCCGAGATCGATGGCGTCCTCGCTGAGGGTGCGGACCCGGTAGAATGGATCGATCGGATGCCTCGGGTCCGCGCGGCTTTCGAGGAGGCCTTGCGCCTCTATCCGCCCGCACCATCCATCAACCGGCAGGCGTTCGCCGACGATCGTTTCGTGGCGTCCAACGGAAAGAGCCTCGATATCCGCAAGGGGACGACCGTTCTCATCATGCCCTGGACGCTGCATCGCCACGCACTTCATTGGGAGAATCCGCGTGCCTTCGATCCATCGCGCTTCCTGCCGGAAAATCGTGAGCGGATCGGCCGGTTTCAGTATCTGCCCTTTGGCGCCGGGCCGCGTGTCTGTATCGGCGCGACCTTTGCGCTCCAGGAGGCCGTGATCGCGCTTGCCGTTCTGATGCAGCGTTTTCGTTTCTCGGTGACGAACGAAACGCGGCCATGGCCGGTGCAGAAGCTGACCACCCAGCCGGGTGGCGGCCTTCCGATGCGGGTTCGTCCACGGGGTGTTGCAACTCCACAATAATTGCCGTTTGTCAGCTAGTGTGCTCACGACATCCCGTGCGATAAGCTCTTCCGAACACTTCGTCTTTCCAGAAATTCCGAGGCTGCCGCGTGACACTTCATTACCTGCTGGGCATCGATACCGGTGGCACCTATACGGATGCCGTGCTCTACAGCGAAACGGCAGGTATTCTTGCCAAGGCCAAGGCTCTGACGACGCGGCATGACCTTTCCGTCGGCATCGGCGAGGCGTTGGAAAACGTGCTCGAGTCGTCCGGCATCACCGCAGAAGCAATCAGTCTCGTCTCCCTTTCCACCACGCTTGCCACCAACGCGCTCGTGGAGGGGCAGGGCGGACGTGCCGGTCTGGTCATGATCGGTTTCGGACCGGACGACCTGAAGCGGGACGGGCTCGCCGAAGCCGTCGGCACCGATCCCGTCATCTATCTGCCCGGCGGCCACGACGTTCACGGCAACGAGACACGGCTCGATCTTGGCGCGCTCGAAGAGGCATTGCCGCTGCTGCAACAGGGTGTCTCTTCCTTCGCCGTTGCCGGTTACTTCGCGGTCCGCAATCCGGACCATGAAATCCGTGTCCGTGATTTCCTTCGCGAAAACTGCCACCTGCCGGTGACCTGCAGCCACGAATTGTCGTCCAAACTGGGCGGTCCGCGCCGGGCGCTCACCACGCTGCTCAATGCACGTCTGGTCTCGATGATCGACCGGCTGGTCGGCGCCTGCGAGGATTTCCTGTGTCGCCGGGGCATCGATGCGCCGCTGATGGTGGTGCGGGGGGACGGCGCGTTGATTTCCGCGGCCGAGGCGAGGCTGAGGCCGATCGAGACGATCCTGTCTGGACCGGCAGCAAGCCTTGTCGGCGCCCGGCATCTCACTGGCCTCGATGATGCCGTAGTCTCCGACATCGGCGGTACGACCACGGACGTGGCAATCATGGAGAAGGGACGCCCGCGGCTCGATGCCGAGGGGGCCGTCGTCGGCGGCTATCGCACGATGGTCGAGGCCGTCGCGATGCGCACCTTTGGGCTCGGGGGGGACTCGGAAGTCCGGATCAACGATCGCGGTCTCATGGCGCGCATGGAGCTAGGGCCGCGCCGCCTGGTTCCGCTGAGCCTCGCAGCGGCCCTGCATGGGGCGGACGTGATAGGGATCCTCGAGCGCCAGCTGCGCGCAACCCATGTCGGTCGCCATGACGGTCGACTGGCAATCAGGACCGGCGTCCCCGATCACCTCGCCGCCGGCCTGCAGGCGCAGGAGGCAGCCCTTTTCGCGCGCATCAGCAACGTGCCGGTGGCGCTCGAGCAGCTGTTGACCTCCACGCCGCAAAAGGCAACGCTCGACAGGCTCGTGGCGCGCGGCCTCGTTCACATCTGCGGCGTGACCCCATCGGATGCGATGCATGTGCTGGGCCGGCAGGGCCAATGGAATCGTGAGGCGGCGGAATTGGGACTGCGGCTCGCCATGCGCCAGAAAGACGGCACCGGTCAGCCGATTGCAGGCTCACCCGAGGAGCTTGCCGAGCGCATCGTCGCTCGCCTGACGCGCCAGTCGTCGGAAGTGATCCTTACCGCG
Source organism: Rhizobium terricola (assembly GCF_012927355.1). GTDB lineage: Bacteria > Pseudomonadota > Alphaproteobacteria > Rhizobiales > Rhizobiaceae > Allorhizobium > Allorhizobium terricola. Next base: position 9,874 of record NZ_JABBGK010000003.1, on the reverse strand, counting down.
TGCCTGGCCGAGGACGGTATCGGCGACATCGATCCGTCCCGCTCGACGCTGATCGATCGCGCTTTGCGCCGGGAACCGGGTATCGTGCAATTCGGACTCTCACTCGATCGCGCCCTGATCGGCCTTGGCGCATCCGCGCCTGTCTACTATCCGGCAATCGGCGAAATGCTCGCGGTTCCTTGCGAGGTACCTGGCGACGCCGATGTGGCCAACGCAATCGGAGCCGTCGTCGGTCGCATCCGCTCCACGGTGACGGTGTTCGTGACAGTGCCGGAAGAGGGTGTCTTCGTGGTTTCCGGAGCCGGGGAGAACATGCGTTTCTCGGACGAGGAAAAGGCCTTCGGCACGGCGCGGCGACGCGCCACCGAGGCCGCTCTCGCCCATGCCCGCGACAGCGGTGCGGACGATGCAGCCGTCTCCATCGTCGAAGAAATCGACGCACCGCAGATCGAGGGCAATCGTAAGCTGGTCGAGGCGCGTTTCATAGCCACTGCCAGCGGCAGACCGCGGATGGTGCACGACTGACCTTTTCCAATTCGTGAAAAATCTTTGTAATTTGTGCTCGATTGACAATGAATGAGAACGGATCATTGTCGCATGATCGAACTACATTTGAAATTTGCGAGGAAAAACATCATGAGCCGGATCGAACTGCACGGGCTTTCAATCGATCGGGAACTGCACAGTTTCCTGGTCGAAAAGGCCATTCCGGGGACCGGCGTGAACGCCGACGCCTTCTTCTCGGGCTTTTCGGCGATCGCCCACGATCTCGCGCCGAAGAACCGTGCGCTTCTCGCAAAGCGAGACGACCTTCAGGCCCGGATCGACGCCTGGTATCGCGAGAACGGCGCACCGGTTGATATGGACGTCTACGAGGCCTTCCTGCGCGAGATCGGTTACCTGCTTCCCGAGGGCGGCGAGGTCAAGGTCTCGACCTCGAATGTCGATGCCGAGATCGCCGAGATCGCCGGCCCGCAGCTCGTCGTTCCCGTCATGAATGCGCGCTATGCCTTGAACGCTGCCAACGCCCGCTGGGGCTCGCTTTATGACGCCCTTTACGGCACTGACGCGATTTCCGAGACGGATGGTGCGGAAAAGGGCAAGGGCTACAATCCGGTGCGGGGTGCGAAGGTCATCGCCTGGGGTCGCAAGCTTCTCGACGACTCGGCACCGCTCGCTGCGGGCAGCTGGAGCGACGTGGCGGCTCTGTCGGTCAAGTCCGGCGCTCTATTCATCACGCTTTCGGGCGGTGCCGTGACCGGGCTTTCCGATCCTGCGCAGCTTGCCGGCTATCGCGGCGGCGCCGACAAGCCGGAAGCCCTGCTGCTCCGCCGCAACGGCCTGCACATTGAGATCGTCATCGATGCCGATGGCATGATCGGCAAGACGGATCCGGCAGGGATCAACGACCTGTGGCTCGAATCGGCAATCACCACCATCATGGACTGCGAGGACTCTGTTGCTGCGGTCGATGCCGAGGACAAGGTCGTCGTCTATGGAAACTGGCTCGGCTTGATGAAGGGTGACCTGACCGAAGAGGTCAGCAAGGGCGGCAAGACCTTCACGCGTACGCTGAACGCCGACAAGACGTTCATCGCGCCGGATGGTGGTTCGCTCGTCCTGCATGGCCGCTCGCTGATGCTGGTCCGCAATGTCGGCCACCTGATGACCAACCCGGCCATCCTCGATCGCGACGGCAACGAGATCCCGGAAGGCATCATGGATGCCGCAGTCACCGCGTTGATCGCTTTGCACGACATCGGTCCCAACGGCCGACGGGCCAATTCCCGCAAGGGGTCGCTCTATGTCGTCAAGCCGAAGATGCACGGACCGGAAGAGGTTGCCTTCGCCTGCGAGATCTTTTCGCGCGTCGAAGCGCTGATCGGCATGGCGCCCAACACCATCAAGATGGGCATCATGGACGAGGAGCGTCGCACCACCGTCAACCTGAAGGAATGCATCCGTGCGGCGAAGGAACGGGTGGTGTTCATCAACACCGGTTTCCTCGACCGCACCGGCGACGAGATCCACACCTCGATGGAAGCCGGCCCGATGATTCGCAAGGGCGATATGAAGCAGGCCGCCTGGATCGCCGCCTACGAAAACTGGAACGTCGATATCGGCCTCGAATGCGGCCTTTCCGGCCACGCGCAGATCGGCAAGGGCATGTGGGCCATGCCCGACCTGATGGCCGCTATGCTCGAGCAGAAGATCGCCCACCCGAAGGCGGGCGCCAACACGGCCTGGGTGCCGTCGCCGACCGCGGCAACCTTGCATGCCACGCACTATCATCGCGTCAATGTCACTGAGGTTCAGGCTGGCCTGAAGAAGCGTGCGCGGGCCAGCCTGCGGGACATTCTCTCGGTTCCGGTCGCGCCGCGACCCAACTGGACGCCAGAGGAGATCCAGCGCGAACTTGACAACAATGCGCAAGGGATTCTCGGCTATGTCGTGCGCTGGGTCGACCAAGGCGTTGGTTGCTCGAAGGTTCCTGACATCAACAATGTCGGCCTGATGGAAGATCGCGCGACCTTGCGCATCTCCGCTCAGCACATGGCGAACTGGCTGCACCACGGCGTCGTCACCGAAGCCCAGATCCTCGAAACCATGAAACGCATGGCCGAAGTCGTCGACCGTCAGAATGCCGACGATGCGGCTTACCGGCCTATGGCCAGGGACTTCAATGGTTCGATCGCTTTCCAGGCGGCTCTCGATCTGGTTCTGAAAGGTCGCGAGCAGCCGAACGGCTATACCGAGCCGGTCCTTCATCGCCGCCGGCGCGAACTGAAGGCCAGTTTGAAGGCCTGAGCGAAACGGAAGGACAACGAAAAAAGCCGCCGGATCACTCCGGCGGCTTTCTTGTCTCGTTTCCCGAGAGACCTTACTGGATGACCACGACCTTGGCGTTCTTGCCCGGGCGAACGCGGTTATAGAGATCGATCACGTCCTGGTTCATCAGGCGGATGCAGCCCGAGGAGGCGGCGGTGCCGATGGAAGCCCATTCCGGGGTGCCGTGCAGGCGGAACAGAGTATCCTGGCCCTTTTCGTTGAAGAGGTACATCGCGCGTGCGCCGAGCGGATTGCGGATGCTCGGCCCCATGCCTTCTTCGACATATTTGGCCACTTCCGGCTTGCGAGCAGCCATTTCCTTCGGCGGATGCCAGGTCGGCCAAGCCTGTTTCCAGGCGATGTAGGCGGTACCGGACCACGCAAAGCCCTGTTTGCCGACGCCGATACCGTAACGAACCGCCTTGCCGTTCGGCAGTATGTAATAAAGGAAGCGTTCGCGGGTGTTCACGACAACCGTTCCGGCCTTTTCCGACGTCTGATAGGAGACGATCTGGCGGTGGAACTTCTTGTCGAGCTTGTTGATCGGGATCGCCGGGAGCGCATAGCCGGCATCGGTGACGCTGCCGTAGGAATCCGTGAAGATCTTGGCCGTGGTTTCGGCTTCGGCAGTCTTCGTCTCGGTCGTGGTAGTGCAACCTGTCAGGGCGATCGTCGCGACGAGGCCGAACACAGTCAATGCATTGCGAAGGTGCATGGGAAACTCGTGTCTGTGGGCTAGGAGATGGTTCTCTCGACCATCTTTGATTATGGTTTATTTTTGATTAAACTCGGCTTTGCAAGTAGCAGGCAAAGGCTGAATGTCTTCGGCGCTGCAAAATGACTCCGCATTGTTTTTTTGCAACATGCGAAAGGGTCGGTTTGGACAATATTCATGACGATTCTTTCCGTCGCCGTAAACAATCCGTTAATCGACGGGCGTCAGTCCGATCGCGCCATGCTGGTGCGGCGCGGGGTGCAGATCCTGTTGCACGACATGCGTCTCGCCTTGCTTCCCGAACTGGCGCTCTCGAACGGCCGACGTGCCGACCTCGTGGGCTTGTCGGAGAAGGGCGAGATCTGGATCATCGAGATCAAGTCGTCGATCGAGGACTTCCGCGTCGATCGGAAATGGCCCGACTACCGGGCCTATTGTGACCGTCTGTTCTTTGCTACCCACCCGGAGGTGCCGCTGTATATCTTCCCCGAGGATTGCGGGCTGTTGTTGTCGGACGGTTACGGCGCCCATCTGGTGCGCGAGGCCCCCGAGCATCGTCTGGCCCCGGCGACTCGCAAGGCCGTGACGCTCGACTTCTCGCGGGCGGCTGCTCAACGCCTGATGCTGGCCGAATGGGCTGCCCGCTCGCCGGGCCGCGACTAGGCTTACTTCGGGGCGCGCTTTGCCAGAATGCGCTGGAGTGTGCGCCGGTGCATGTTGAGACGGCGGGCCGTCTCGGAAACATTGCGCTCACAGCTTTCGTAGACCCGCTGGATATGTTCCCAGCGCACCCGGTCAGCCGACATCGGGTTTTCCGGAACGACCGCCTTCTCGCCCGGGCGCTGCGTCAGCGCCAGGAAGATCTCGTCGGCATCTGCGGGTTTTGCCAGATAGTCCAGTGCGCCGAGTTTTACTGCCGTGACGGCAGTCGCGATGTTGCCGTAACCGGTAAGCACGATCACCCGCGTATCCGTCCGGTGCTGGCGGATGGCCTCGATGACGTCGAGGCCGTTGCCGTCGCCGAGTCTCAGGTCAACCACCGCAAACTTTGGCGGCACAGCCTTGGCCTTTGCGATCCCTTCGGCCACCGAGGCGGCTGTCTCTACCGTAAAGCCGCGGCTTTCCATGGCACGCGCCAGACGGCGCAGGAACGGGATGTCGTCGTCGACGATCAGGAGATTGGGATCCGCGCCGATTGCCTCGTCCCCGCCCTTCTGCGCGCGGTCGGACATCTTCGGATCGGATGGAGATATGTCGGTCATGGCCAGGCATCCCAGCAGTATATCGAAAGGTCGCAAGTCGTTATGGCCACTAATGGCCGATGGGTAAAGTCATTTCAGGCCGGATTGCTCTCCATCCGATTGCGCGGCCAGATGATCTCGACGCGGGCGCCCGGCGTCTCAGGCCCGCGATTTTCGAAGCGCAGCCTTGCGCCGGAGCGTTCGAGCAGCGTCTTGGCGATGAACAGGCCGAGCCCGAGGCCACCTGCCTTGTCGTCCCGTTGACGGCTCGTCACATAGGGTTCGCCGATCCTCTGCATCACGTCGGGCGAATAGCCCACCCCGTCGTCCTCGATCGTCACGACCACCCGCGAGGCATCGTGCTCGACCGTGACGACAACCTTCTCACGGGCAAAATCGACTGCGTTCTCGATCAGGTTGCCGAGCCCGTAGAGGATACCGGCATTGCGCACCCCGACCGGTTCCCTGGCTCGGTCGGATTTCTCCACGAGCTCCAGCTTGATGCCGAACTCGCGATGGGGTGCCAGCACCTCCTCGATCAGCGAGGACAGCGGCAGACGGCGCATATGCGCCTCGCTCTCCGAGGGCAGTGTCGCGATCCTCTTCAGGATGTCGCGGCAGCGTTCGCTCTGGCTGCGCAGCAACTGGACGTCCTCGCCGAAGCGCTCGTCCTGGCCAAGTTCACGCTCCATCTCCTTGGCGACGAGGCTGATCGTTGCCAAAGGAGTGCCCAACTCATGGGCGGCCGCGGCAGCCAGGCCGTCGAGCTGGGAGAGATGTTTCTCGCGTTGCAGCACAAGCTCGGTCGCCGAGAGAGCGTCGGCAAGCAGCGTCGCCTCCTGCGAAACCCGATAGGCGTAGAAGGCGGCGAAGGCCATCATCGAGGTGATCGCGACCCAGACGCCCACCTGCATGATCGGCTGCAGGAAGGGCGCATCGCCGCCGTACCATGGCAGAGGGTAGGGCGAGAAGGCGAGCGCTGAAACGAAGAGGACTGCAAGGATGAAGAGCGCGACCGCGTGCCGCAGCGGCTGAGAGGCAAAGGAGATGATGACCGGCACGCAGATCAGCGGTGCAAATGGGTTGGCCAGTCCGCCGGTGATGTAGAGCAGGGCTGCGAGCTGCAGCAGGTCGAGGCTGAGGACGGCGAAGGCGGCGAGCGGCTCCAGTCGATAAGTTGGCGGAAAGCTTGCCGACAACACGAAGTTGGCGACCGCCAGTGCACCGATCAGAGCCGCGCAGGTCGTGAAGGGCAGGGGGAACTCGAGCCAGAAGTCGACCAGGATGACCGTCAGGCTCTGCCCGGCCACGGCCAGCCATCTGAGCCAGACCAGCGTCTGCAGCCGCAGGCGTCGGCTCGAAGGTCCGAACTGGAGCGTTGCATCCGGCGTGGTGATCATCTGCGGCCTCTCGGTCTTTTCTGTTGTTGCGTCACGTCCCGCGCGGCTTTGCGCGGGTGGTGGGCATGGCGTCGGCCGGATTGTCCGGCCAGGGATGCTTCGGATAGCGGCCGCGCATGTCGGCGCGCACATCTTTCCAGGAACCTGCCCAGAAGCCGGGCAGGTCCCTCGTCGTCTGAATGGGCCGATGGGCCGGCGAGGTCAACTCCAGGACGAGCGGCAGTTTGCCGCCACCGATCGCCGGGTGGGACTTGAGACCGAAGAGTTCCTGAACCCGGATAGAGAGAACCGGCTCGGCGCCGTCGTAGCGAATCGGATGGTTCTGTCCCGTCGGCGCCGTAAAATGCGTAGGGGCGAGGCGATCGAGCTCGCGCTGCAGCCCATGGGGAAGAAGAGCGGCCAATCCATCGGAAAGCGATGCAGCAGTGACGTCGTCGACGCTGCGCACGGTATGCTGGAACGGCGTGAACCAGGTGTCGAGTGACGCGATGAGCGCCTCGTCCGACATGTCCGGCCAGGGCTCTCCGATCGTGCGGTTGAGGAAACCGATGCGTTGTCGCAGCTGTTCCGCCGCTTTCGAGAAGGGCAGGCACGTCAGCCCGAGTTGGCGCACGCCCTCGGCCAGCGCCTCGGCCGCCTGGGGTCCGTTCGGTCTGGCAAGCGGTGTCTCGTCGAGCACGATGGCACCGAGCCGCGTGACCCGCCGGGCGCGGACCTGGCGGCTCGAAGCGTCGAAGAAACACTCCTCCGGGCGCTGGATGGCCTCGGGCAACAGGCATTCGATATCACTCCGACTGACTTCCGCGGCGGCAAGGACGCGCCCCTGGGCGGCCCGGCCGGTCAGGTCGGCGATCACCAACATGTCGGCGCCCGCGAGCCTTTCTGTTTCCGATACTTCGGCGCCGCGGCCATTCGCCATCACGAAGCGTCCCCTTGCCCCACGACGCATCGCGATACGGTCGGGATAGGCATGAAGCAGCAACGGGCCGGCACCCGTCGGGCTCTCGGTACCTTTCCCCGCGCCCGCACTCAGCGCCAGCCGTTCGGCCAGCCTGCGTGCCGAGGCGGCCCGCTCGCCGCCTTCCTGGCGAAAGCGTCGCAGCCGCTCCTCTATGTCGATACCGGTTCCGCCCAGCCCCTGTTCGGTAAGCAGTACGGCAAGCTCCGCCGCCTGCCTGCCGGCGCCGGCGCCCGATGCCGAAAGCACCATGGCGCCGAGACGCACGGGAAGGCCGAGGTCGCGGATCTTCCGTCCGCTGGGTGTCATCGCGCCGGCGGCGTCCAAGGCGCCGATCAATTGAAGCAGGGCTTTGGCTTCGTTCCAGGCGACTTTGGGCGGCGGATCGATGAAGGAGAGCGATGCAGGATCGAGTACCCCCCAATGGGCCATGTCGAGCACGAGGTTCGACAGGTCACCCGACAGGATTTCCGGGGGCGTGAAGGCCGGAAGTGCCGCCGTCTGGCCGGAATGCCAGAGCCTGATCGCAAGTCCCGTTTCCGTACGTCCGGCCCGTCCCGCCCGCTGGTCGGCCGATGCGCGGGAGACCTTGACCGTTTCCAGGCGGGTAATACCGGTTGAGGGCTCGAACACCGGCAACCGCTGCAGGCCACTGTCGATCACCACGCGAACGCCGTCGATCGTGATCGAGGTTTCGGCGATGGACGTGGCAAGCACGATCTTGCGGTATCCTTCAGGCGCGGGACGGATCGCCGCGTCCTGCTCCTTCTGGCCGAGATTGCCGTAGAGCGGCGTGATCAGCGTCGTCTGGTCGAAACGCCCGTCGAGCCGTTCTGCCACGCGCTTGATCTCGGCCTGGCCGGGCAGAAAGGCGAGGATCGAACCGCTCTCCGTCCGATGCGCCTCGACGATGGCCGCGGTGACCGCATCCTCGATCCGCTCGCCGCCGGGCCGGTCGCGATAGCGGATGTCGACCGGAAAGCTCCGGCCTTCGCTGCGGATCACGGGCGCATCGACAAGCAGGGCCGCGATGCGCTCGATGTCCAGGGTCGCGGACATCACCAGCAGCCTGAGATCCGGCCGCAGCGCTGACTGGGTGTCGAGCGCCAGTGCCAGCCCGAAATCGGCGTCGAGCGAGCGTTCGTGAAATTCGTCGAACAGCACGGCCGCGACACCGGAAAGCTCCGGGTCATCAAGGATCATGCGGGCAAACACACCCTCGGTCACCACCTCGATGCGTGTGCGACCCGAAATCCGATTGTCGAGCCGCATGCGATAGCCCACAGTCTCCCCGACCGTCTCTCCAAGCAGGTTCGCCATGCGGCTCGCGGCAGCGCGTGCAGCAAGCCGGCGGGGCTCGAGCAGGATGATCCTGCCGTCGCCGCGCCAGGTCTGGTCGAGCAGGTGGATCGGTACGATCGTCGTCTTGCCGGCGCCCGGAGGCGCCGACAGGATCGCCCGGTTCGCATTCGCGAGTGCCGCCGTCAACGCCGGCAGGCTCTCGGTGACCGGAAGGAAGGGCAGGGCTCTCGCCATCAGGCCTCCTGGCGCGCGAACGGCTCCATCGCTGTTTCGTAGGCGAGAATGGCGCCGGCGAGATCCTCGAGTGCAGCCCCGACGGATTTGAACAGCGTAATCTCCTCGGCGCTGGTCCTGCCCGCGTGGCGCGCGACGGCGAGATCGAACAGGTCGGCCCTGATGTCGGCCTCGGTGATGATACCCGCCTTCAGGGGTTGAAGAATGTCGCCCGCCTCGCTCATCGCGCCGGCGCGGGTGTCGACGAACACGCTGGCGCGGCGCACGGCCTCGTCATCGCTTTCGCGCATGGTCGGCTTGAAGGCGCCTATCAGGTCGAGATGGGCCCCGGGCTTCAACCATGCCCCATGGACGAGCGGTTCATGGGAGAGTGTGGCGCAGGATATGATGTCGGCCGTGCGGACCGCGCTTTCGAGGTCGGTACTGACAGAAACCGCGAACCCGAGCGCGCGAGCATCCTCGGCGGTCTTTTCCGCATTGGCCGGGTTACGACCCCAGATCGAGATACGGCCGATCGGCCGGACCGCGGAATGCGCCTGGATGAGGTTGAGCGACAGGCGGCCGGTTCCGACGACCAGCAGGTCTGACGCATCTTCGCGAGCGAGATACTTGGCCGCGAGCGCCGAGGTGGCCGCGGTCCGCCGCGCCGTCAGCTCGCCGCCGTCCACGACCGCGAGCATCTTGCCGGTCTTTCCCGATGACAGGATGTAGCTGCCGAAGATGGCGGGCAGGCCGCGCAGATGGTTGTCGGGGAACACAGAGACCAGCTTCACCCCTATGTAGTCGCCCGGAACCCAGGCCGGCATTAGAAGCAGGGTCGCGTTCGCCTCGCCGGGAACGGCGACATCGTGATGGTGACGGACCGGCATCACGCAGCTGCTGCGGAACATCCGTTCGATCGCATCAATGAGTTCGGCCCACTTCAGGGCCTGGGCGGTTTCGCCTTCGTGCAGGACGAGCATGTTGTTCTCCGTGTCGATTTGGCGCCGACACTAGCAACTGCGCTGCCCCGTTCAAGCGCGAATCCGGCGCGGCGTCTGCGGAAGTGTGGCCCGGTACACGGGGATATGTCGTCTGTGCGGAATGGTGGTCCGAGCCGACGCGCCTGCCGTCCGGCTTTTGACCCCTATTCTGCCGTCTCTGTATCAAGAGACTGGAATTCCAGTTTAATATCAATAACTTGTTTGATTTTTGG
>NZ_JABBGK010000002.1:206757-1092225 GCF_012927355.1 Rhizobium terricola | reverse complement strand
TGACGGTATAGGCGCAGCGGTTTGGCACCCCCTTCACCGAGGAGGCGACCGAGGCCATGTTGATGATCGAGCCGTCGCCGCGGGCGATCATTCCGGGCAGCACGGCGCGGATGGTGCGGATCATGGCGCGGACATTGAGGTCGAAGGCGAAGTCGAGGTCCTTGTCGGCCATGTCCAGGACCGTGCCGCCATGCACGACGCCGGCGCAGTTGAACAGCACGTCGACATCGCCGAAGCGTCCGAGCACGTCCTTGACCATCGCCTCGTCCAGCACGTCGAGCCGCGCGGTCTCGATCGAACCGCCGCCTTGTCCCGCAAGCTCTGCGAGCGCCGCCTCGTTGATGTCGGTCGCCAGCACCCGCGCACCGGCGGCCGCAAAGGCAAGCGCGCTCGCGCGGCCAATCCCCTGGCCGGCAGCCGTCACCACGACACGTTTGTTTTCGAGGGAAAGCGACATCGGAATTTCCTTTCTGGATGCTTGCCGGATCAGGCGGCCTTCGGCCGCCGCTCGACGATATGGATGTGGTCTGCGGCGAGCACGACCTCGCCCTTCTGGTTGACAACCTCCGTGCGCTCGACGACGCGGCCGACCTCGGCCCGCTTCGGATCGTCCTCCTTCGAATGGATCGTTACCCGGGTATGGATCGTGTCGCCGATGAAGACCGGACGGATGAAACGAAGCCGGTCGTAGCCGTAGGAAAACGCAGCCGGATTGATGACGGATGCGGTCAGCCCGACACCGATCGAAAAGACCATGGTGCCATGGGCGATGCGTTGGCCGAACGGGGTCGTCTTGGCGAATTCGGCGTCCATGTGATGCGGGAAGAAATCGCCGGTATGCCCGGCATGGACGATGAAATCCGTCTCGGTGATGGTGCGTCCCGTCGTCTGGCGCTGCTCGCCGATCTGGTAGTCTTCGTAGTATTTGAGCTGTTCCATTGCGGACTTCCTTGTCAGGGCTTTGCGGCGAGCGGGGTGGCAGGCGCCGCGTTCGAGGCATAGAGCGCCTCAACGAGTGCCATCGTCATCCAGGCATCTTCGACCGAGGACACGAGTTCCTGATCCTCGCCTGCGGCGTAGCGCTGAAGATTGGCCATGCGCCCGACGAAGGCGTCGGGGAACCAGGTGCCCTGCAGCGGAACCTCGACCCAGTCGGTGCCGCCCTTCGGATAGATCGCCAGGATGTCGGGCTCGCCGTGCGGATAGTCGAGGTTGACCCCGAGCTGCACATAGGCCGCACCCTCGGTACCGCAGACGCGGAACTCACAGGCCTGGTAGCGACGGCCGAACTTGTGGTCATGGTTGATCGACACGGCGCAACGGACGCGGTCGCCATAGTCGAGGATTGCCGTCGTGCGCGTCTGGGCCATCTTGTGATTGGGATGGCCGATCGATTTGGCATGTACACCCTTCGGGTCACCGAGAACCTGGCGGATGAGATCCAGATAGTGGATCGAATGCATGGCGATCTCGATGCGCGGCAGGCCTTCGAGGAAGGCCCAGAGCTGCCACGGCGTATCGAGCGCGAGATAGACGTCGAAGTCCACGACTTCTCCGAGCAGGCCCTTGGCGATCGCATCCTTGAGCGCCAGCATCATCGGCGCGAAACGCAGCTGGAAATTCACGGCCGCCTTGAGCTTCTTCGCCCGGCATATTTCGAGGATTTCCGTTGCGGCAGCGAGGTCGGACCCCATCGGCTTCTGGATCAGCACTGGCGCGCCGTCGGGCAGAGCGGAAAGCACCTTGGCATGGGCTGCCGGCGGCGTGGCGAGATCGAAGATCGCACCTTCGACGGCTGCCGCCTCCTCGACGGTGGCATAGGCCTTCACGCCCCATTTGTCGGCCAGCGCCTTTGCCTTCTCGTGATCGGGGTCATAGAGCCCCGCAATCGGAAAGCCGCCCTTGGCATAGGCTGGAAAATGCGCGTCGCCGACGATAGATCCGGCCCCGAATGTGACGATCGGACGGGGATTGGCAGGAAGAGGCCAGGACTGGGAAAGGGATTTCGGGTCGAAGGTCATTGCATCGTCTCCGGGAGAGTTGGGAGGCCCCTCATCCGGCTGCCGCCACCTTCTCCCCGCAGACGGGGAGAAGGAAGACCCGGGCCGGCCTCGACGTCAGCATTCCCTCTCCCCGCCTGCGGGGAGAGGGTCAGGGTGAGGGGCAAGTCACAGCACACCCCGGGCACAGCGTTACGCATGGAAGAACACCTCCTCCATCTCGGCCCACCACTCGCCGTCTTTCCGGGTGTCGAGTGGCTGTTGGCACGGCATGCAGACGGCCCACCATTCCTGGGTGGTCGGATCGGCCGCCATCTTCGCCATGTCGGCCGCAAAGTCGCTGCCGTGATATTCGAAGAACGAGAACAGCACGTTCTCCGGCTCCTTCAGGAAGATCGAGTAGTTCCGAATGTTGCAGGCCGAGATCATCGCCAGCACGTCGGGCCACACCGCCGCATGCAGGCGCTTGTACTCGGCGATCTTCTCCGGCCTGAGGCCGATCACCATTCCCTTGCGTTCCATGATGTCCTCCCGGTTCAGCGTATGTCGCGGTCGAATTCGATGATCCGGCGGCTGCGGATCGCATCGCGGTCCCACTCGATGCCGAGGCCGGGCGTCGACGGCGCAAGCGCCATCCCGTCCTCGATCACCAGGCGTGACGTGGTGATGTCGTCGAGCTGCGGGATGTATTCGACATATTTTCCGTTCGGCACGGCGCAGGTCAGGCTGACATGCAGTTCCATCAGGAAGTGTGGGCAGACCGGCATGTCGAAGGCTTCCGCCGCATGCGCCACTTTCAGCCACGGCGTGATGCCGCCGATCCGGCCGGCGTCGACCTGCACGATCGAGCAGGCGCCGCGTGCCATGTATTCGCGGAAATGGCGGATCGAATAAAGCGACTCTCCGACCGCGACCGGCGTGGCGGTCGAGCGATTGAGCCTGACATGACCGTCGATGTCGTCGGCCGGCAGGGGCTCCTCCAGCCAGGCGAGGTCAAGTTCGCGCAGCCGTTCGGCGCGCCGGATCACCTCGTCCACGGCAAAGCCCTGGTTGGCGTCCGTCATGATCTCGTAGCCGTCGCCGACGGCCTGCCGCACGGCCGACAGGCGGGCGAAGTCTTCCGCACCGTGCGGTTTGCCGATCTTGACCTTGGAGCCGCGAAAGCCCTTGGCCTTGGCGTCGAGCGCATCCTCGACCAGCGCCTCGGCCGGCAGGTGCAGCCAGCCGCCTTCGGTGGTGTACAGCGGGCACCTGTCCTTGGCGCCGCCGGCGAGCTTCCAGAGCGGCAGCCCCTGCTTGCGGGCGCGCAGGTCCCAGAGCGCGGTGTCGATCGCGGCGAGCGCGATCGAGGTGATCGCGCCGATCGTCGTCGCATGGGTGGCAAATTCGAGCTCGTGCCAGATCGCCTCGATCTGGTCGGCGTCGCGGCCGATCAGGCGGGGGCTAAGATGATCGGCAAGAAGCCGCATGACCGACGAGCCGCCGGTGCCGATCGTATAGCTGTAGCCGGTGCCGCTGGCGCCGTCGCTGTCGGTGATTGTGACCAGCGGCGTTTCCTGGCTGACGAAGCTCTGGATGGCGTCCGTGCGCTCGACCTTCGGGCGAAGGTCGACCATGGAAAGCTCGACGCGTTCGATCTTCGCCATGTCAGCCCCTCAGGGTCTTGCCGCTGTCGCGGTCGAAGAGGTGGGCCTGCGAGAGGTCGAAGCAGAAGGGCAGGCTTTCTCCCGACTTCAACGGCCGCGGATTGAGCATGCGGCCGACCCATTCGGCACCACCGAATTCGGAGAATACGAGGGTTTCGTTGCCAAGCGGCTCGGTGATCGCGACCTTGAGGTCCTGAGCATGGACATCCGTCTCGTGGCCCGAATGAATGCCATGGCCGGCGGGATAGAGGTCGTCGGGACGCAGGCCGAAGGTCACCTTCTGGCCGGCCGAGACGCGGCTTGCGAACTGTTTCGGCAGCGGCAGGCTGTCGCCATTGCCGAAGACCATGCGGCCATCGGCAATCTCGGCGTCCTTGAGGTTCATCGGCGGCGAGCCGATGAAGCCGGCGACGAACTTGGACGTCGGCCGCTGGAAGACGTCTTCGGGCGTTCCGACCTGCTCGATGTAACCGTCACGCATGATGACGATGCGGTCGGCGAGCGTCATTGCCTCGACCTGGTCGTGTGTCACGTAGATCACCGTCGACTGCACCTTGGCATGCAACTTCTTGATCTCGGTGCGCATCTGGGTTCTGAGTTTCGCATCAAGGTTCGACAGCGGTTCGTCGAACAGGAAGACCTCCGGATCGCGAACGATGGCGCGGCCCATGGCGACACGCTGGCGCTGGCCGCCGGAAAGCTGCGAGGGGCGGCGCTCGAGAAGGGCGGTGAGGTCAAGGGTGCGGGCCGCCTCCTCGACACGGGGGCCGATTTCCTCCGGCTTCATGCCGGCGATCTTCAGCGAAAAGCCCATGTTCTCGCGCACGGTCATGTGCGGATAGAGCGCATAGGACTGGAACACCATGGCGAGGTTGCGGGCCCGCGGCGGCAGGTCGTTGACGATCCGGCCGCCTATCTTCAGGTTTCCGCCGGAGATCGGCTCGAGCCCGGCGATCATCCGGAGCGTTGTCGACTTGCCGCATCCGGAGGGACCGACAAGGGCGATGAATTCACGGTCGGCCACTTCGAGATCGATGCCATGCACCACTTCGAGGGCGCCATAGCGCTTGACCAGCTTTTCGAGGGAAACGGTTGCCATGGTCTATCCTTTGACTGCGCCGGAGGTGAGGCCGGATACGAGATGCTTCTGCACGATGAAGGTCAGCACGAGGGCCGGGATGATCATCACGACGGCGAGCGCACACATGCCGCGCCAGTCGATGGTGAACTCGGCGGTATAGTCGAGAAGACCGACGGGCAGGGTTTTGGAGTTCACGGAACGGGTGAGCTGCGAGGCGAGCGCGAACTCGTTCCAAGAGGTGAGAAAGGCGAAGATGCCGGCCGAGGCGATGCCGGGTCCTGCCAGCGGAAACTCGACCTGCCAGAAGGCCTGCCAGCGGGTGCAGCCATCGATCTGCGCTGCCTCGGCGAGATCCTTCGGCACCTGCCGGAAGAAACCGTCGATCAGCCAGATGGTGAAGGGCACGTTGAGCGCAACATAGGCGAGGATCAGGCCAAAATGCGTGTCGATGATGCCGAGCTTCGAATAGACGAAGAACAGCGGCAGCGAGAGCGCGATGCCCGGAACGGTCCGGGTCAGCATCAGGCCGAGGAAGATCGACGACTTGGCCTTGAAGCGGTAGCGCGCGAAGGCATAGCCGCCGGCCATGCCAATGGCGAGCGAGATCACCGTCGAGGTGACCGAGATGATCAGCGAGTTGCGGAAGTATTCGATGACCGGGATACCGCCTTGGCCGATGCCGGAGAACATCGCCACATAGGCGTCGAGCGACAGGTGCTGGGGGATCCAGACCGGCGGCTTCGCCATGATCTCGACCGTCGGCCGGAACGAGGCGAGCACGATCCACAGGCCCGGCAGGCAGATGATGGTCATGGCCAGGAACAGGCCGATCTTGTGGGCGATCGACAGGCCCAAGGATTTCAGGCGGGCTTCAGCATTCTCGTTCATATCACCACTCCGCAGCGATCTGGGTGCGGGCTGCCGCCAGCTTTTTGTAGAAATAGACGGTGAAGAGGATCGACAGCAGGATGGCGAAATAGGCCATGGCATTGGCGAGCCCCATGCGGGCGTCGGAATAGGCAGTGCGTGAAACCAGGGTCCAGAGGAGTTCCGTGCGCTTGGCCGGGCCGCCGTCGGTCATGATCTTGACGATGTCATAGGCACGCGCCACGTCCAGCGAGCGGATCGTCATGGCGATATAGGCAAAAGGCATGATGAAGGGCCAGGTGACATAACGGAAGGTCTGGAAGGGCGTGCATCCATCGACACGCGCGGCCTCGATCGGCTCCTTGGGCATGGCAAGCAGGCCGGCGAGGATCAGGATGGCGAAGACCGAGGTGGACGACCAGATTTCCGCGGTGATGATCGCCCAGAAGGCGAGCTGCCCGTCGATCAGCCACGGGATCGCCTGATTGGTGAGGCCAAGCGACTGCAGTGCATTGTTGATGAGGCCGATATTGTCGTTGAACATGAACTTGAATTGGAAGCCCACAAGGATCGGCGAGAACATCATCGGGAACATCATGATGGTTCTCAGCACGCGCTGTCCGCGCGAGGCCTTCTCCACCAGCATGGCAAGGCCGAGGCCGAGCAGCATCTCGACGTTGAGGGCAACGGTCAGCAGGAGAACGGTGCGTCCGAACGCTGTCCAGAACTCCCAGTCGGTCAGGATGCGCTGGTAATTGCGAAACCCGACCAGCGTGTAGAGCGATGCCGGCTGGGTCAGCCGGAAGGCGGTAAAGCTCGAATACAGCGAGAGCAGAAGAGGAATGATGACGACGGCTGCCAGGATGATGAATGCGGGCAGCAGAAGCAGGACGGGTGCCGGTAGTCTCCAGCCTTTCATGAAATGCCTCTCCTGTATGCTTTTGAAAGTGTTTGTCATGCAGTCAACACTCCCTGTGGCTCCGAACGAGGAGCCGTTTTGCGAGTGCGGACTGCCTGCTAATGCTAAATAAGTTTAGCCCCTCATCCGGCGGCCGGCACCTTCTCCCCGCAAGCGGGGAGAAGGGAGATGCCGCGCCGTTTCCGTCCCCTCTCCCCGCGTGCGGGGAGAGGGTCAAGGTGAGGGGCCGTTTCCGGTAATCGGAGCCTTAAAGCTCGCCGGCGTCCTCGAGGATCTCGGTCGCCTTCTTGGCAGCATCGTCAAGCGCCTGCTTCGACGTCTTGTCGCCGAGGATGGCGGCCTGGAGTTCCGGATAGACGGCGTTCGAGATTTCGATCCAGGACGGCGTCTGCGGAACGGCGAAGGCATGCTTGGCCGCTTCCTGGAAGGCGCTCAGGACTTCCTTCTTGTACGGGTCGCTTTCGGCTTGGCTGATGTCCCAGTCCCATACGGCGGTGCGGGTCGGCAGCGGGCCGGCGGCTGCCTCGAGCTTCTGGCTGTCCTCGTTGGTGAGGAACCAGACGAGCGAGGCGGCAGCTTCCTTGCTGGAGCAGCTTTCCGTGACAGAGAAGCCGTGATGGCCGGACCAGCCGGTGCGCTTGCCGGACGAGCCTGCCGGCTGAACCTTCACGCCGACATTGCCGGCAACCTTAGACGACTTCGGGTCGTTGAAGAAGGTTGCCCAGCCAGGCCAGTCGAGGTTGACGGCGATGGTGCCGGAGGCGAAGCCCTGGCCGAGATCGTCCCACAGATAGTTGGTGGTGCCGGCCGGAACCGCCTTGGCCTTGTACATGTTGACGAACCAGTCGAGCGCGCGCACGCCGGCTTCGGAATTGAAGGCGGGCTTGCCGTCGGCATCGAGGTATTCTCCGCCCTCGGCGACCACCATTTCATAGAAGCGGCCGTTGATGGCTTCTTCCTTGCCGGCGAACTGGGTGCCGTAGAAATCCGGCGGGCTGGAGAAGAAGGTGGCCTGGTCGCTCACCTGCTGCCAGGTATCCGGCGGCGTCAGCTCATAGCCGTACTTTTCCTTGAAGGCCTTCTTCTTGGCTTCGTCCTGGTAAAGGCTCTTCTGGTAGTAGAGCGCGGAGACGTCGAACTGCGCGCGCGGCAGCATCACCAGCTTGCCGTCGAGGGTCGAGGCCTTGATGTTTGCCGGCACGAAGGCGTCAATTTCTTCCTTCGGCAGCAGGGCCGAGAGGTCGGTGTAGATGTCCGGATACTGCGGCGCGAACGAGGAGTGGTTGGAACCGACGCACCAGGAGATGTTCCCGGTTGCGATATCCGACTTGATCTCCTTGTCGAGTTCGAAGTGGTTCTTCTTCGAAATCACGTTGACCTTGGCGCCGGTCGCCTTCTCCCATTCGGCGATGCGCGCGTAGAGCGCTTCATACTGCTGGCCGCCGATCAACTTGGCGTCGATGGTCACGCCGTCGAACTTGCCCGGCAGATCGGCCGCGCCGACCGCTCCCGCCCAAGCACACATTAATGCGCCGGCTGCAACGCCGGTCCAAAGCTTTGGCATTTTCTCCTCCCATTTGGCTTTCGCCCAGCCCTCACCAATAAGAGCTTCATTCATATACAAACCATTTATTCGCCTATCGTCAAGCTCAAACTATTGCAGGCCATCCATTCTGCGTATATGAACGAGTTGTTTTACTGAAGGGGGCTTAAGCGTGACGGAAGACGACAACGACCGCTATCGTGCGCCGGCGCTCGACAAGGGACTCGACATTCTCGAACTCCTGGCCGCTGTCGATGGTGGCCTGACGCAGGCGGAGATCGCCAAGCGCCTCGATCGCAGCACCAACGAGTTCTATCGCATGCTGGACCGCCTGGTGAAGCGCGGCTACGTGACCCGCATCGACGGCGACCGCTTCGCCTTGACGCTCAAGCTGTTCGGCCTCGCCCAGCTGCACGCTCCCGTGCGCCGGCTGGCATCCTTCGCCATTCCCCTGATGCGCGAGCTCGCCGAGGCCTCCCGTCAGGCAAACCAGCTCGTCGTGTTCGATCGCGGCTATCCGGTGGTGATCGCCCAGCAGGAGGCGCCGGGATACTGGGGTATCTCCATCCGCGTCGGGTCGCGGATCAGCCTGTTCGACACCGGCTCCGGCCACGTGCTGCTCGCCTTCCACACCAAGGAGGAACGCGAGATGATGATCGCCGAAAACCTCGGCAGCAGTGGCGATCATGCCAAGGTCACGCCGGAATTCCTGTCGCGCCTCGACCAGATCCGCAACCGTGGCTACGAAATGATGCCCAGCGCCCAGACGGCGGGTGTGATCAACCTGTCCGCGCCCGTGCTCGGGGCCGACGGCAAGGCGATCGCGGCGCTGACCGTGCCCTATATCACGCTCATCAATACGCCGGGCGCGCCGGATATCACCAACAGCATCCACCTTGTGGTCGAGACCACGCGCAAGCTGTCGGAAATGGCCGGCTCTGACTTCAAGTCCGAAGGGTCTTGATCGCTAAAAATCCGTATTTGAATGAACGCTTCTTCTGTGGCAGGTTTCCGTCCTCTCAAGGAGGAGGCCTGCATGATTGTCGATACCCATCTGCACCTGATCTACCGTGACCGGCTGGCCTATCCCTGGCTGTCGTCCGTGCCTCCGCTTGACGCTGATTTCACCTATGACGCCTACCAGCGCGAAGCCCGTCGCCTGGGGATCGTTTCGACCTTGCATATGGAAGTCGATGTCGCACCGGACCGGATCGAGGACGAAACCGACCTCATCGCCGGACTGGCCGCCGAAACGGGTAGCCTGCTTGTCGGCGCGATCGCCTCCTGCCGGCCGGAGGAGCCGGGTTTTGCCGCCTATCTCGATCGGACCCGTGCCAATCGCCTCGTCAAGGGCTTCCGACGCGTGCTGCATGTGATGCCGGACGACCTGTCCGAGGGCGCGCTTTTCCGCGAAAACATCGGGCGGCTTGGCGATTTCGGCCTGACTTTCGACCTCTGCGTTCTGCCGCACCAGATCGGGAAGGCGGCCGCCCTTGCCGATCTCGCCCCCGATGTCTCCTTCGTTCTCGATCACTGCGGGGTACCGGACATCAAGGGTGGCAGGTTCGACGCCTGGAGCGGACCGCTTTCCGAGATCGCCCGCAGGCCGAATGTGACGGTCAAGCTTTCGGGCCTGCCGGCCTATGGTGCCGAGAACTGGACGCTGGAGCACCTGAAGCCCTATTTCGCCCATGTCGCGGAGAGCTTCGGTTTCGATCGCATGATCTGGGGCAGCGACTGGCCGGTCTGCACCCTCGGCGGCGGGCTCTCGACCTGGGTCGGGACCACCCATGCGCTGCTGTCTGGCGTCAGCCTTGAGGAGAAGGCGAGGGTTCTCTCCGGCAACGCGCGCGCGCTCTGGAAGCTCTGAAATCGAGGCCTGAGGCTTTCCTCAGGCGGCGCGGGGCGCAAACAGGATGATTGCCGCGCCGGCAAGCGCAAGCCCTGAGCCTGTCACGTCCCAGCGGTCCGGCATCTGGCCTTCGATCAGCCACAGCCACACCAGCGAAGCAAGAATGTAGACGCCGCCATAGGCCGCGTAGGCACGGCCGGCGGCCTCGCTCGGCACCAGCGTCAGAAGTCCCGCGAAGGCAACCAACAGGGCAGCGCCGGGCATCAGCCAGAGCGCGGATTTGTCGAGCTTCAGCCAGGCCCAGAAGGCAAAACAGCCGGCGATTTCACAGAATGCTGCCGCCGCATAGATCGCGCCGGTGGAAAATATGGGATGCATCGATGCCACCATGTTGAGGGTCACCCATGGTGGCATCGATTGACGGCTGGATCCAGCCTTGGACAGGCTTGACTGTCAGGCCTCGACGCTCTGCACGAACCGCTCGTTGAGCCGCGCAATGGCGGCCTTTACGGCGATCGATCCCGTGACGGCATCGTTGATGATGTGCGAGGCTTCTTCCTGGAACGGCATGTAGCCGTTGTGCCGCGGGCGAAGCCAGGCGCCTTCGAGTGTGGCCCGGGTGCCCCGGTAGAAGTCCAGCGTTGCCGCATTGGCGCCGTCGTCCTCCCAGCCTGCCGCATGGCCGGGCTGGCCGCCCGTGCGCCAGTAGCGATCCGCCTGGACGGGGCCGCTGGCGATCCAGTAGGCAAAGTCGATTGCCGCTTCAGGCTCCTTCGAAAAGGCCGAGACGGCAATGCCCGTGCCGCCGAGTGCCGAGCCGACGGGACCGCGTTCCCCGATCGTCGCGATGTCGGTGAAGCTGATGCGTCGGTCTCGAAAACCCGCCAGTGCGTAGCTGACATAACCATAGATCAGCGGGGTGACGGCGATCGGCGAATCTGCCGCGCCCATCCGGTCGAACACAGCGATCGGATCCATGGTCAGGCAGGCCGGGTCGATGAGGAGAGCCAGTTCACGGATCATCTCCAGTGCGCAAGCACCGGCCTCGGGGTCGGCGAAGGGGGCTTCCCCAGTTACCGAGCAGGGATGGCCGAGGTTCCCCGTCAGCGTAAAGAAGCTCATCAGCGAATGCGGTGGCCGAAGCGGCAGCAGGACGCGGCCCTCGCGTGCAAGCTCCAGAACCTCTGCCCAGCGGGTCGGCGCAGCCCCGATGAGATCGGGGCGCCAGGCAAGCACCTGCGTCGCGGCATCGATCGGGAAGGCCCATTGGCGGCCCTGCCAGTTGTAGCTCGGGAAGGAGAGGCCGACCGTCCCAGCGGACAGGGCTGCAAACGCGGTCTCGCGCCCCGGTACATCGAGCGGTGCGAGGCAGCCCTCGGCGGTGATCTGGCCGACATGCGGATGGTCGATCACGATCAGGTCATACTGGCGGGCCAGTTCCTCGACCGGAAAGCTCTCGAAATCCTGCAGCGAGCGCTTGTCCCACGCGACCGTGACGCCGGTCTTCTTCAGCCAGTCGGCTGAGCAGGCGACCATAGGGTCGTAGCCCCGGGGGTGGCTCCAGGTCATGCCTTTGAGAATTTTGCCCATTACGCGAACTCCGCTCTGATCTTTGCCGTATGCTCACCGACAAGCGGTGCCGCGCGTCCGCCATAGGGACGCTTGCCATCGACGCGTACCGGGCAGCGGGTGGTGCCGATGGCCACGTCGTCCTCGCGTGTCACGGTCTGCAGCATGTCCAGCAGGCGGAAACCCTCGCTTTCCAGCAGTTCCGGCCATTCCAGCACCTTCGAGCACCAGATGTCGGCCGGCTCGAGGATCGACAGCCAGTGCTCGACGGTCTCGGTGGCGATGTGGTTGGCGATGATCGTCTTGATCTCGTCGCGCCGGGTGAACCAGGATTTCGTGTCGTCGCGGAAAGGAGCAAGCGCCTCGATGCCGAGAAGGTCCTGCAGCCGGCCGATCGGCGTCATGGCGATTGCAAGATAACCGTTCTTCGCCGGATAGACGCCGTAGGGCGCGGAAAGATAGGCATTCGCATTACGGAACGACGAGCGCTTGGGAAGTCGCTTCCCGTCATTGAGGTGGGTGGTGAGGAGCTCGAACTGGAGGTCCACGAGGCTCTCAAGCAGGCTGGTCTGCACATGGGCACCCTTGCCCGACATGCCACGGCGGACCAGCGCCGCCAGGATTGCCTGGCAGGTATTCGCGCCGGCGAGCATGTCGGCGATCGAAAGGCCGAGCGGAACCGGTCCCTGGTCTTCGTCGCCATTCAGCCACATGACCCCGGAGCGGGCCTGCGCCAGCAGGTCCTGGCCGGGGCGCATCACCCAGGGACCTTCCTCGCCATAACCGGAGATCGAGGCATAGACGATCCGCGGATTGATCGCCTTCACGGCCTCGTAGTCGAGGCCGAGGCGTTCGATCACGCCGGGGCGGAAATTCTGGATCATCACGTCGGCCTCAGCCAGGAGCTTGCGCAGGAATGCCAGGTCGTCGGGGTTCTTGAGGTCGATGCCGAGGCTTTCCTTGCCGCGGTTGATCGCATGGAAAAGTGTGGAGTCGCCGCCGACCTCGGTGTCCGAAAGATAGAGCCTGCGGGAAAGGTCGCCGCCATCCGGGCGTTCGATCTTGATGACGCGTGCACCGAGATCCAGCAGTCTGAGCGAACAGTAGGGTCCCGACAGGAACTGGCTCATATCGACGACCGTCAGGCCCGCGAGCAACGGGCCGGCATCATCCTGCATGTCATTCTCCTCCCATGACCGCCGAGGCGGCATTCATCCCTTCCGCCGGTCGCGATCGGATGATGGATGCGGCGGAGAATTCTTATTTGAATTTATCTTTCACATATGGGTGATTTTGACAAGGGCAAAGTTGTCCAGTCGCTCGCAGGGCGAGCAGCCGGATCAGTGGACGGATGTGGAAGCTTCACTCGACCAGGGCGCCGAGCTCGGACATGAACTTGTCGGGATCGAAAGCCGCATCGTCGTCCAGGTACCAGCGACGGTCGGCAGTCATGTTCGCCGGTGTCGCCAGCCCGCGGGTGATCTTGCTGATGGAAAGTGCCGTGCCTTCGCCCTCGCTTGGGGCATGGGCCAGGACCGTACCGTAGAGCTGGTAGCCGACGCCGACCGGCATCTCGGAGCAAAGTACGGGGCCATCGGGAATACGCAGGCAGATATGTCTGTCGGCGATGTCTATGTCCAACCGACCGTGCCAATGCTGGTCGAACCAGGCGATCGGGAAGCGTCTGACGCGGTCATTGTACACTGAACCGTGGACCTGCAGCAGATAGCTGCCGAGGTCGTCGCGTCGCGACAGGACCAGCCATGCCTGGTGGCCGGGCCACATCTCCACCACCTTGTCGCTCTGCAGCGCCACGACGAAGGTTCGGGTTGCCTTCGGATCGACCGTGAGGCCTAGCCTCACCGGCGTTTCCCGCGCCCGTGGATCGAGGGTCACCAACGGTTCTGCTGAGAGCAGACCCGTCTTCCCCCAGCTGTTGCCGGGCGGAACATCGATCTTCAGTGCTCCGTCGGCATAGGAGGCAAAACTGTCGAAATTGCCGCCGGCCGTTGCTGCAGGTTCGAAGAGGGGGGTCGGCTCGCCTTCGAAGATGGTCGTGACAGGAAGCGGTTCGATGCCCGCCGGCGGACCTTCCGGTTCGGGTTTATCGGAATAGTGACGCGTGACCGTGATCGATCGAAGCACCAGCTGGGTGGGCAGGTTTGCGTCCGCGGCATGGGAAAAGGCATAGATGCGGAACCCCGTGCCGCTCGCCAGCAGTGACCATGGCCGTTCCGCCAGCACCCTGCCGTCGATCTCGACGGAAATCTTGCCCGGCTTCAGCACGAAGCTGACCTTTTCCGG
This sequence comes from Rhizobium terricola, assembly GCF_012927355.1. GTDB lineage: Bacteria > Pseudomonadota > Alphaproteobacteria > Rhizobiales > Rhizobiaceae > Allorhizobium > Allorhizobium terricola. The sequence goes on along the minus strand of NZ_JABBGK010000002.1, from coordinate 1,078,444 downwards.
CGCGTCGGGCTTCAGCACGTCCTTCCAGAAATCGTTCTCCCCGTGCGGGTCCACATGGAATTCAGATCTCACGGATGCGCCGTCCGGCTGGCGGATCCAGTAGAAACGCGCATCGGGATTTCCCGGCTCGTTGCCGGGGACCCCACCCCAGCCGGGCTCGGCGAGTGCAAAGCCGAAGCCGCTGGTCCGTGTCGGATCAAGCGTGAAATCGACCCTGACCTCCGCGTCGTCGTGGAACTGGTCGAGCCAGACCAGCGGGTCGGGGCTGAGCAGGCCCACCTTGCCCCAGCCGCTGTTTGCCGGCACGTCGACGACGAGGGCGCCGTCCTTGTAGGTTGCCTGTTGATCGAACACGCCGCCATGCGCCTGATGCGGGATGAAGAGCTTGCTCTCGGTTCCGTCGAACAGGACCTCTTCCGTCGGTGCGCGCCAGCTGTCGAGAGCCACGCTCTGCACCGGCTCCGCGACCGGTTCCGCCGTCGAAGGCTGTTCATCGACGAGGATTTCGTCGTTCGGCATCTCGTCGGGTAAGACATCCTCGGAAGCCTCCGGACCGGGTGATGCGTCATTCGTTCCGGGCCCGACCTCGTTTGTGAAGTCCTGCCATTCGACCGAGAAGAAGCCCTGCCAGCCGACACCTTCATTGGTCGACCACGTCTTGTCACTCGATGTCCGAAGCCTGTAGGAGCCGGCGGGAATTGGCGTATTGATCTCCGCCAGCCAATAGGCGTTCGGCACTCCGCCCTGTCCCGGTTCGCCGATCGCCTGCCAGGGGCCGAGCCGTTCGCCCTGCTCGTTGATCAGGGAGATCGTTCCCGGCTGTTTGCCGTGCCCGTTGTTCCAGTGATAGGTGCGCAATCTGAGAAGCTGGATCGGCCGTGCGATGTTGATCATTGTCGGCACCCGGGGGCCGTTCGCCACGGCATCGATGTTGCCGAGTTCGAAACGCTGCGGCGGCCCGAGGGCGGGCGAGTCCGACTGTAGCTGGTCGTTGGCCTCGCCGTCGCCGATCTCGATGGAGGCGAAGATGTCCCAGATCAGTTGCTTGCGTGCCTTCCAGTCGGCTTGAGGCATCCAGCCGATGACCTTGACCACCTTTCCGGGGATGACGGCGGCGAAGGTGAGGGTGATGCCCTGCACGCCGTCTTCATCCCAGAGCCATTGCTCGACCGACGCGCGATGGCCGGAATAGTTGCGCGGCGCGAGCTTCTGCGTCCCGCCGCCCTCCTCGCTGCTGCCGGAGGATGTATCCTCGACGGCGATGGCCACCGTTGCCCCGAGGCCGGGCGATGGGGCGGGCTCGTCATAATGCGGATTGTCATCTGCCGGGCCGTCGCGGCGCGTCCAGTCGGCCGGAACCCGAAGCGAAAGCGGGCCGACGGCGACGATCTGAGTAGGGTTCTGGCCAAGGGCATTGCCGCTCGCCGTCAGCACTCCGAGGAAGACCAGAAGGACAGCGGCGAACCGGTGAAGGAGGGAGCGAGGATGTGGTCTCATGGTTGCCCCTTCAGCTGTGCGAATTCATCCGCGCTGATCAAGCCCTTGGCCCGCGCTTCCGCCGCCCAGCTCGCGATATTTTCCTTCGACATGGCCGCCGTCGCGTTGCGGATGATTTCCTGCCGGTTCTTAAGGAAATCATCGCCCGAAAGCCGGCCGTTCTTCAGCCCGTCATTCAGCTTGCTCAGTGCCGCCTCCTGCCAGCCCGGCCCGCTGCCGGTGAGAGCCTTGACCTCGGCAAGCACCTTGGCCCCCTGTTCCGCCCGATAGGTTGCTCCGCCGACCTTTTCCATGGTCTCGAACATCGAGGCCATGTCGCCGACCGCCTTCTGCGGCGACGAGCCGATTGCCTCGAGCATGGACTCGGCCTGCTTGGCCGTCACCTTCATGTCCTTGACCTGTTGGAAGATGTCCATCGCCGCCTGCAGTTGCGGCGGAACCGCCGCGCCCTTCATGCCATACTGTTCGAGGCGGGAGAGGATGAGGTCGTTATACTGCTTGCTGGCCTGACGCATGCCTTCTGCCATGTTGCGCGCCTGCTCGGCGGGATCGGTCGCGTTCGTCGCGCGATCGAACCAGACCTTGGACTTGTAGGTCACGGTGTCACGGACGTCCTCGACCCGGGTAATCGTCGGCTTGATGCCCTTGTCGAGGAAGTCGCCGAGCTGCACTTCTCCTGGATTGTAGGCTTCCGCATGCCATTTCGACGTCACCGTCTGGTCCATCGTCTCATGGGCATAGTCGTGGATCGCCTTGGTGTCCGGCACACCATCCTTGGTCAGCGGAAGCGGTTCCTTGCGGGTCGTCTTCCAGAAATTCTGTTCATAGGCTGTCTCGCTGACCTTGTGATCGATGTCAAAGCGACGCCCGTCCGGCGCGACGACCTCGAAGGTCACGTCGCGGTCCCGACCGAAGCTGGTGAGGCCGTCTTCCGGCCGCTTGTTGGTGATGGTTTTCACCTCGATCTTGAAGTCGTCGAGCGAAAGGTTGTTGTTCTTGGCATAGGTGGCCATGTCATTGCGCAGCTTTTCCGCCGCTTTGGGATCGATGCCGAGTTGCTGAGCAACGACCTTCGTATCGCCGGAACTGCCGAGCAGTTTCTTGAGATCGCTTCCCGCCCCGGCATCGGCCGACTTGTACCAGCCTTCGACCGCCTGCTTGGCCTGCTTGCGCAGATCGTCCGGTATCGCCTTGTCGTTGATGAGGGCCTGGGCTGTCTTGTTGGCCTGCAACTCGCGCAGGGCCTGTTGGTAGGCGTCCGATCCCGGTTCGGCTTGCTTGAGCTTGTCGATCAGGGCGGCGGCCTGCTTGCGATCACGCTCGACGGCGGCGATGTCGAGGGCCCCGGTGCCGCTGCTTTCGAACTTCCTGGCGGCGTCGTCGGCCTTTGCTTTCAAGGCATCTGTCGCGGCTTTTCTCTGTTGGATGAAAGCCTTTTCCGCAGCCTCCGCCGCCTCGTCGATCGCCTTGCCGCTGCGTCCGACCGCCTTGGCGGCCACGGCCTTCGCGTTCGCCGACCCGAGCGTCACGGCGACCTCGCCGACATCATCGACCAGTTTCGAAGCGGCCTTGGAACTCGCCATCAGCTTCTCGAGCCCCAGCGGGCCGGCAATCGCCGCAAACCGCAGCATCGCATCGAAGGCGGTGACCTGGTCACCGGAAAGCGTCCAGTCGCCCTTGCCGGCCAGGTAACCGGCCACCGCGATGAGATCCATCGTGTCGCCGACGATCGGAATGGCTGACAGCACGTCCTCGACCATTTTCTGGTTCCCGGCAATCTCGTCGAGAGCCCCTTCCGCCGCGATCTGAAGCCCCGACTCGTACTTGCCCAGCGCGCCGGACATCTGTCGGACGCCCTCGAAGATCGCCTTCGGATCTCCGCCCTCGAGCAACCCGATGAAGCGCCTGTCCCATTTCTCCAGCATGGATTTCCGCCAGGCATCGAGCGATGCCGCATCCGATGCCGGCGGTGCTGCGAGCCCCAGGGACTCCCAGAATCCGGGCAGCGCGCCAGGTTGATCGAGCTGCATGATCCGCTTGCGCATCATCGCATTGAACTGCTCGAGCTTGTTCATCGGATAGCCCTTCAAGCGAAGGGCCGTCAGGTTCTTGGCCAGCAGCTTTTCATAGTCCGAAACTGCAGACTCCGGCCCTTTCTGTGCCTTTGCCGCCTCGATTGCCTTGGCGGCCTCCGCCTGCTTCTGTTTGTCGCGTATCGTTTTCACTTCGCCGATCAGGACATCGACGATCGATGAACCGTCCTCGTAGCGCTGGGAGGCAATACAGGTCGACCATGTCGCCGGATCGTTGGGCAGCGGTTCGTCCCACTCGCCGAAGCCTGAAAAATGGCATTTGCCGTCACGGTAGCTGACGCCCACATGGCCGGCCCGCCACATGGTCGAACAGAGACAGGCGTAGAAATCGACGGGCGGCTGTCGTCCGGCCCGTTCGAGCAAGGCGTCGAGCTTGGCCTTGTTGAGGAGGGCGAGCCGTTCCTCGATACGCTTGCGGACCGCCGCATCCGGATCGGTCTGGTCGCTGGTCTCCTGGGCCATGGCGGTTGTGAGAAGCGACATCAGCAGTGCCGCGCCAAGAGCGAAGACCGAAAGTCGAATTCCAGAAGACTGCGCCATCAGACCCTCCCCCGCAGGCTCTTCAGTAGAGCGCGCAGGTGCCTTCGCCGGCATTGACTTGCGTCAAGTATGTCGTTGGTCTTTCGGCGTGGGACCGGGTGGAGCGCAGTCACGTTCATGCGACCATCGTGCAAGCCGGATATTGACGCAGGTCAATTGCGGTCATCCGGCAAGTGATAGACTTTCAACAGTTAAACAGGAGAGGACATTGCGATGGGGTACAGAAGCACGATTGCGGCGACGATATTTGTCGTGGTGCCGATGGTGGTGGGAATGGGGTCGCTCGGTGAAGTCTATGCCCAGGACTATGACGGAATGAGCTGCGAGCAGCTTTGGTACGAGCGCAACGCGATTTACGCGGCCAAGGGCTACTGCTTCAAGACGCAGCGTGCCCGCAACGTCTTCGGCCGCGGTTGCTTTCCGCCCTATGGCAAGCTGACCCCGGGCGAGCAGCGCCGCGTCAGCAACATCGAGCAGTGGGAAGTCTACCAGGGCTGTAAGTAGTCCGGGTTGCCGGTCTCCGATCGGCAGAGGTTTTGGCGGGGGCCACTCCCCGGGACGCAGATCGGCGGCCCGGGGAGTTTTCGTTTGCGGTCCCGAGAATGTGCCTATTGCCCGGTTTTCATTTTTGCCTAGGATGAAAGAAAACGAAAAGAAGAGGGAGGAGCCAGATGCTGTTTACCAGCCGCCAGGCCGAAATCATGGCACTTGCCAAGGCGGAAGGACGCGTGCTCGTCGACGAACTGGCCACGCGTTTCGCCGTCACGCCGCAGACGATCCGCAAGGACCTGAACGATCTGTGCGACGGCAAGGCTCTTACGCGTATTCATGGCGGCGCGATTTTTCCGACCGGCAACGAGAACGTCAAGTATGAGGCGCGCCGGTCCATGGCTGCCCCGGAAAAGCAGGCGATCGGTCGGGCGGCGGCGGCCCTCATCCCCGACAATTCCTCCCTCTTCATCAATATAGGCACGACGACCGAGGCCGTGGGTGAAGCCCTGACTGACCATAAAGAGCTGATGGTCATTACGAACAACATAAATGTTGCCAACAGGTTGCGCGTCTTCCCGTCGATCGAGGTGGTGATCGCGGGCGGTGTCGTCCGCGGCTCCGACGGCGGTATCGTCGGCGAAGCTGCCGTCGATTTCATCCGGCAGTTCAAGGTTGATTTCGCCGTGATCGGTGTTTCGGCGATCGACGAGGACGGTGCGCTGCTCGACTTCGACTACCGCGAAGTGAAAGTCGCCCAGGCGATCATCGCTAATGCGCGTCATGTCATCCTGGTGTCCGACGCATCGAAGTTCGAGCGCACCGCGCCGGTGCGGATCGGCCATATTTCCCAAGTGCATACCTTCATCACCGACCATTGTCCCGTGGAGTCCATCCGCCGGATCTGTGCGGAAAACGACGTGCATCTTCTGGAGACGCGCGATGGCGATGGCGGCATCAGGGACGATCGCTAGTCGCTTCCGTGAATCTTCGTTTGACATTCGATTTGGTTTCGATTTAGATGATCTCACTTTCGCAATTGCGTAAAATTGTGCAATGCGAAAAGGGGAGCGGGAGCGAATGCAGGTCGATCAGGTTTTCGACGTCTTTGTCATCGGGGGCGGCATCAACGGCTGCGGCATTGCGCGTGACGCCGTCGGCCGCGGCTACAGCGTTGCGCTGGCCGAGATGAAGGACTTCGCCGCCGGCACGTCCTCCGGGGCGACCAAGCTTATCCATGGCGGCCTGCGTTATCTCGAATACTACGAGTTCCGTCTCGTGCGCGAAGCCTTGATGGAGCGCGAAGTGCTTTGGGCGATGGCGCCCCATGTCATCTGGCCGCTGCGGTTCGTCCTTCCCTATCAGAAGGGCGGTATTCGTCCCGCCTGGCTGATCCGCCTCGGCTTGTTCCTTTATGATCACCTCGGTGGTCGCAAACTCCTTCCGGCGACGAAAACCCTCGATTTGCGCCGCGATCCGGCCGGCAAGCCGCTGAAGCCTGAATTTTCCAAGGCTTTCGAGTATTCCGACGGCTGGGTCGATGACGCGCGCATGGTCGTGCTGAACGCGCGCGATGCCGCCGACCGTGGGGCAACGATCCTTGACCGCAAGCGTGTGACGTCCGCCCGTCGCGAAGATGGTCTCTGGACGGTGGTCGTCTCGGACGAGGCTTCGGGCGAAATGCAGACGTACAAGGCCCGCATGCTGGTCAACGCCGCGGGGCCGTGGGTCGACCAGGTTCTCGCGGGCACTCTCGGCCGCAACAACGTTCACAATGTCCGCCTGGTTCAGGGCAGTCATATCGTGGTGAAGAAGAAGTTCTCCGATCCGCGCGCCTATTTCTTCCAGAACCCCGACAACCGGATCATTTTCGCGATTCCCTACGAAAAGGACTTCACGCTCATCGGCACGACGGATCGTGACTATACGGACGATCCGAAAAATGTGAAAATAAGCGAAGAAGAGATCGCGTATCTGTGCAATGCTGCCAGCGAATATTTCGCTGAGCCGGTTCGCCGGGAAGATATCGTCTGGAGCTATTCGGCCGTGCGTCCGCTCTACGACGATGGTGCATCGAAAGCCCAGGAAGCCACCCGTGACTACGTTCTGAAGCTGGATCGTGTCGCAGAGGATGCGCCGCTTCTCAATGTCTTCGGCGGGAAACTGACCACTTATCGGCGTCTTGCCGAACATGCGCTGGAGAAGATCGGCGAGGCGATCGGCGTGAAGGGCGGTTCCTGGACGGGGACGAGCAGACTGCCGGGGGGAGATTTCGGCGCGACGACTTACCCCGCCGAAGTCGACAAGCTGATCCGTGTCTGTCCGTTCCTGGAGCGGCGGCATGCCGAGCGGCTGGTCCGCTGCTATGGCACGGACGCGCAGAGGATCGTCGGCAATGCGAAGCGTGCCGAAGAGCTCGGGCGGCATTTTGGCGGAACGCTCTTCGAGTGCGAGGTGCGCTGGCTGATCGAGCGGGAATGGGCTCGCAGCGCCGAAGACGTGCTCTGGCGCCGCACGAAACAGGGTTTGTATCTGACGGCCGGGGAGGCCGCGGAACTCGAAAACTACATGGCAGCCGCCGCCCGCTGAGCGCGCGCAGCCGCTTTAGAATAGCCGAAGGTTCGGAGGAGGCCTAAGGAATAGATGCTTGAATTGCGCAATGTCTCGAAGATGGTTGCCGGCGAATATCATATTCGTCCGACCGATCTCGTCTTGCAGCGAGGGTCGCTGAACGTCCTGCTCGGGCCGACGCTGTCCGGCAAGACCTCGCTGATGCGCCTGATGGCGGGCCTCGACAAGCCGACCGCCGGATCGATTCATTTCGACGGCGTCGACGTGACCGGGATGCCTGTCCAGAAGCGCAATGTCGCGATGGTCTACCAGCAGTTCATCAATTACCCGGCATTGACCGTTTACGAGAACATTGCCTCGCCGATGCGGATTGCCGGCAAGGATGCCGCGACCATCGATCGCGAAGTCAAGAAGGCCGCCGATCTCCTCAAGCTCACGCCCTATCTCGAACGCACGCCGCTCAACCTCTCCGGCGGCCAGCAGCAGCGGACTGCGCTGGCGCGCGCCATCGTCAAGAACGCCAATCTCGTTCTTCTCGACGAACCGCTCGCCAATCTCGATTACAAGCTTCGCGAAGAGCTTCGCGAAGAGTTGCCGAAGATCTTCGCCCAGTCGGGCGCGATCTTCGTCTACGCGACCACCGAGCCCTCCGAAGCGCTCCTCCTCGGCGGCAATACCGCGACGCTCAGCGAAGGGTCGGTGACCCAGTTCGACGAGACCATTCGCGTCTATCGCCACCCGGTCGACCTGCTGACCGCTCGCACCTTCGCCGATCCGCCGCTTAACACGATCGAGCTGGTCAAGGCCGACGGTCAGTTCCTGCTGGCCGGGCGCCCGATCCTGCCGGTGCCCGCCCATCTCGCCGCGGTCGCCGATGGTCCGCTGACGGTTGGCTTCCAGCCGCATCATCTCCATCTATCGCGCAACGACCATGCGACGACGGGCCTCGTCGCCCGCACGCTGGTGTCCGAGATCGCCGGTTCGGAGAGCTTCGTGCATCTTCAGTTTGCGGATGCGCGTTGGGTCATGTTGGCCCACGGCATTCACGACATCGACCCCGATCACGAGATCGAAGTGTTCATCGACACGCGCCACCTGATGGCGTTCGGCCCGGACGGACGTGCGCTCGCCGACGTCCCGGCGGCGGTGTGAGGGGGAAAGACCATGGCTCGCATCAACCTCGATCATATCCGCCACGCCTACAGCCCGAAAGCCAAGGCGGCCGGTGACTACGCCCTCAAGGAAGTCCACCACGAATGGGCCGACGGCGGAGCCTATGCGCTGCTTGGCCCCTCAGGCTGCGGCAAGACAACGCTCCTGAACATCATCTCCGGCCTCATCCACCCCTCGGACGGCCGCATCCTGTTCGACGGTGTCGACGTTACCGCGCTCGCCACCCAGGCCCGCAACATCGCCCAGGTCTTCCAGTTCCCGGTCGTCTACGACACCATGACGGTCTACGATAACCTTGCTTTCCCGCTGCGCAACCGTCACGTGCCGGAAGCCGAAGTCGACCGGCGCGTCCGGGAAATCCTCGAGATGACGGATCTCGCGCGCATGGCGACGAAACGCGCTCAGGGGCTGACCGCGGACCAGAAGCAGAAGATCTCGCTTGGACGCGGTCTGGTCCGTGCCGACGTCAACGCCATCCTGTTCGATGAACCGCTGACCGTCATCGACCCGCACATGAAGTGGGTCCTGCGGTCGCAGCTGAAGCGGCTGCACCGCCAGTCCGGCTTCACCATGGTCTACGTCACCCACGACCAGACCGAGGCGCTCACCTTCGCCGACAAGGTCGTCGTCATGTATGACGGCCAGATCGTCCAGATCGGCACGCCGGCGGAGCTGTTCGAACGCCCGAGCCACACCTTCGTCGGCTACTTCATCGGTTCGCCAGGCATGAACCTCATGCCGGCTGTCGTCCAGGGCTCGGCCGCGGTTGTCGGCGACCAGTCAATTGCGCTTGCCGCAGCTCCGAAGATCGCCGCCGGCGCCAGGGTCGAACTCGGCATTCGGCCGGAATTCGTCCGCCTCGGCCGCGAAGGCATGCCCGTCCGGATCACCAAGGTCGAAGACATCGGTCGCCAGAAGATTGTTCGCACCGTCTTCTGCGGCCATCCGCTTTCGGTCGTCGTGCCCGAGGATGCGGAGATCCCGGGCGAGGCGCGTGTCACTTTCGAGAGCCAGGCGATCGGCATCTATGCCGACAGCTGGCGCGTCGGGCAGGAGGGCTGACGATGGAAAAGACCTTCAACAACAAGGCCTGGTTCCTGGTTCTGCCGGTTCTGCTGCTGGTCGCCTTTTCGGCGGTCATTCCGCTGATGACCGTGGTCAACTATTCTGTCCAGGATACCTTCGGCAACAACGAGTTCTTCTGGGCCGGCACCGACTGGTTCCTCGAGATCCTCAATTCCGATCGCTTCTGGGATGCGCTGGTACGCAACCTGATCTTCTCGATGGTGATCCTCGCCATCGAGGTGCCGCTCGGCATCCTGATTGCCCTCAACATGCCGAAGACGGGCCTCGGCGTGCCGGTCTGTCTCGTCCTGATGGCCCTGCCGCTGCTCATTCCGTGGAACGTGGTCGGCACCATCTGGCAGGTTTTCGGCCGCGTCGACATCGGTTTTCTCGGCCACTATCTGACGGTTCTTGGCGTCGACTACAACTACACGCAGGACCCCGTCGATGCCTGGGTGACGGTCATCGTCATGGATGTCTGGCACTGGACCAGCCTCGTCGTGCTGCTGTGCTATGCGGGCCTCGTCTCTATCCCGGACGCCTATTACCAGGCCGCCAAGATCGACGGCGCTTCGCGCTGGTCGGTGTTCCGCTTCATCCAGCTGCCGAAGATGAAGCGCGTGCTTCTGATCGCCGTGCTGCTGCGCTTCATGGACTCCTTCATGATCTACACCGAGCCCTTCGTCGTCACCGGCGGCGGGCCGGGCAATTCCACCACCTTCCTGTCGATCGACCTCGTCAAGATGGCGGTCGGTCAGTTCGACCTCGGTCCGGCGGCCGCGATGTCGATCATCTACTTCCTGATCATCCTTTTGCTGTCTTGGGTGTTCTACACCGTCATGACCAGCCACGACGCCCAGGCCAAGTAAGGGAGAACGAAGATGAACCACGACAAGAGCCGCTTCTCCTTCCTGATCCCGACGATCTACATCCTTTTTCTCGTCCTGCCGATCTATTGGCTGGTCAACATGAGCTTCAAGGAAAACAACGAGATCCTTGGCGCCTTCTCGCTCTGGCCGCAGAACCCGACGCTTCGGAACTACACGGTGATCTTCACCGATCCGTCCTGGTACAACGGCTACATCAACTCGATCATCTATGTGGCGCTGAACACGGTGATCTCGGTGGCGGCAGCCCTACCGGCAGCCTACGCTTTCTCGCGCTATCGCTTCCTCGGCGACAAGCACCTGTTCTTCTGGCTCTTGACCAACCGCATGGCGCCGCCGGCCGTATTCGCTTTGCCTTTCTTCCAGCTCTACTCGGCCTTCGGCCTGATCGACACGCACATCGCGGTCGCCATTGCCCACTGCCTGTTCAACGTTCCGCTGGCGGTCTGGATTCTGGAAGGCTTCATGTCGGGCGTGCCGAAGGAGATCGACGAAACGGCCTATATCGACGGTTATTCCTTCCCGAAGTTCTTCGTGAAGATCTTCATGCCGCTGATCGCTTCCGGCATCGGCGTTGCCGCCTTCTTCTGCTTCATGTTCTCGTGGGTCGAGCTGCTCATTGCCCGCACCCTGACCACGACCGACGCCAAGCCGATCGCCGCCACCATGACCCGAACGGTTTCGGCTTCCGGCATGGATTGGGGCGTACTGGCGGCAGCCGGCGTGCTGACCATTATCCCGGGCGCCTTGGTCATCTATTTCGTCCGCAACTACATCGCCAAGGGCTTTGCCCTGGGTCGCGTCTGAGAGAGGGAGGCTCAAGATGGACTTCTCGTGGATGGCATGGACGCTGCCGACGGCGCTGTTCTTCGGCGGCATCTTCACCCTGATCGCCGGCATGGCGGTCTGGGAATACTTCTCGCCGGGCGGCAATCCCCGCATCGGCATCCTTCGGTTCGAAACGACGCGAGGCGACCGCCTGTTTATCTCGCTGCTCGGATCGGCCTTCATTCACCTCGCATGGCTGGGACTGGGAGGTCCTAGCCTGTGGTGGGCTCTCGCCTTGTCGGTGGTCTACGCGATCGGCGTATTCCGCTTCGTCTAAGGCAAGAAAAATGGATGGCGGGTCGCGCCCGTCGTCCTTCAGTGCAAAGAGACTGCAATCGCAAACCCTTGGGAGGAAAACCATGCGAAAGCACCTTTTGACGACGACTGCAGCCATGCTGCTGGCGATGACCGGCTCCGCATTTGCCGGTATGGACGAAGCAAAACAGTTCCTGGACAAGGAAGTCGGCGACATGTCGACGCTCACACGCGCCGACCAGGAAAAGGAAATGCAGTGGTTCGTCGATGCGGCGAAGCCTTTTGCCGGCATGGAAATCAAGGTGGTCTCTGAAACCATCACCACCCATGAATATGAATCGAAGGTTCTGGCTCCGGCCTTCACCGCGATCACCGGCATCAAGATCACCCACGACCTGATCGGCGAAGGCGACGTCGTCGAAAAGCTGCAGACGCAGATGCAGTCGGGCGAAAACGTCTACGACGCCTATGTCAACGACTCGGACCTGATCGGCACGCATTGGCGCTACCAGCAGGCCCGCTCGCTCACCAAGTGGATGGCAAACGAAGGCAAGGACGTCACCAATCCCGGCCTCGACCTCAACGACTTCATCGGCCTGAAGTTCACCACCGCTCCGGACGGCGATCTCTACCAGCTGCCCGACCAGCAGTTCGCCAACCTCTACTGGTTCCGCTACGACTGGTTCAACGACGAGAAGAACAAGGCCGACTTCAAGGCCAAGTACGGCTATGACCTCGGCGTTCCGGTCAACTGGTCCGCTTACGAGGACATCGCCGAGTTCTTCACCGGCCGCGAGATCGACGGCAAGAAGGTCTATGGTCACATGGACTACGGCAAGAAGGACCCGTCGCTTGGCTGGCGCTTCACCGACGCCTGGCTGTCCATGGCCGGCAACGGCGACAAGGGCCTGCCGAACGGTCTTCCGGTCGACGAGTGGGGCATCAAGGTTGACGAAAACTCGCGTCCGGTCGGCTCCTGCGTCGCCCGCGGCGGCGATACCAACGGCCCCGCCTCGGTCTACGCCATCCAGAAGTACCTCGACTGGCTGAAGGCCTATGCTCCGGCCGCCGCCAACGGCATGACCTTCTCGGAATCCGGCCCGGTTCCGTCGCAGGGCGAAATCGCCCAGCAGATGTTCATGTACACCGCGTTTACCGCCGACCTCGTCAAGGATGGCCTGCCGGTGGTCAACGCTGACGGTACGCCGAAGTGGCGTTTCGCGCCGTCGCCGCATGGCGTCTACTGGAAGGACGGCATGAAGCTCGGTTATCAGGACGTGGGTTCCTGGACGCTCCTGAAGTCCACTCCGGACGATCGCGCGAAGGCGGCCTGGCTCTATGCCCAGTTCGTCACCTCGAAGACGGTTGACGTCAAGAAGAGCCATGTCGGTCTGACGCTGACCCGCGAGTCGACCATCCAGCATCAGAGCTTCACCGACCGCGCTCCGAAGCTCGGCGGCCTGATCGAGTTCTATCGTTCGCCGGCTCGCGTCCAGTGGTCGCCGACCGGCACGAACGTTCCGGACTATCCGAAGCTGGCCCAGCTGTGGTGGCAGGCGATCGGCGACGCATCCTCGGGTGCGAAAACCGCGCAGGAAGCCATGGACTCGCTTTGCGCCGAGCAGGAAAAGGTCCTGCAGCGCCTCGAACGCGCCGGCGTTCAGGGCGACATCGGTCCGAAGCTCGCCGAGGAGCATGACCTCGAGTACTGGAACAAGGATGCGGTCGCAAAGGGCAACCTTGCTCCGCAGCTGAAGGTCGAGAACGAGAAGGAAAAGCCGATGACCGTCAACTATGACGAACTGGTCAAGAGCTGGCAGAAGTAATCGTCCCTCGTTAGCATGACAAAGGACCGGGGCGCGAACCACGCGCCCCGGTCTTCATCCAAGGAGACCAAGCCCGATGAGCGGATACATTCTGGCAATCGACCAGGGAACCACCTCGACCCGATCCATGGTTTTCGACCAGGACATGCGCATCGTAGGCGTCGCCCAGCAGGAATTTACCCAGTTTTTCCCCAATTCCGGCTGGGTCGAGCATGACGCCGAGGAAATCTGGCAGAGCGTGCTTTCGACAAGCCGCATGGCTGTCGCCAAGGCAGGCATTACCCTCAGGGACATCACCGCGATCGGCATTACCAACCAGCGCGAGACCTCGGTGGTCTGGGATCGTCGGACCGGTGAGCCGCTCCACAGGGCGATCGTCTGGCAGGATCGCCGCACCGCCCGCTTTTGCGAGGAGCTGAAGGCCAGGGGGCTGGAACCGAAATTCACCGAGAAGACCGGGCTTTTGCTCGATCCGTATTTCTCCGGAACCAAGCTCGCCTGGGTGCTGAATCAGGTCGAAGGCCTGCGCGCCCGCGCGGAGAAGGGTGAGATCTGCTTCGGCACGGTCGACAGCTGGCTGATCTTCAAGATGACCGCCGGCCGGGTTCATGCAACCGACGCCACCAATGCCTCGCGCACGCTGATCTATGACATCGGCGAAAACCGCTTCGACGACGAACTTCTCGAGATTCTGCAGATCCCGCGCGCCATGCTGCCCGAGGTCAAGGATTGCGCCGACGACTTCGGCGTGACCGACCAGGAAGTCTTCGGCGCCGAAATCCCGATCCTCGGCGTTGCCGGCGACCAGCAGGCGGCCGTGATCGGCAATGCCTGCTTCGAACCAGGCATGATGAAATCTACCTATGGCACCGGCTGCTTTGCGCTCCTCAACACCGGTTCCGACCGCGTTGCCTCGTCGAACAGGCTGCTGACGACCATCGCCTATCGGCTGGGCGGCGAAACCACCTACGCGCTGGAAGGCTCGATCTTCATTGCGGGTGCTGCCGTGCAATGGCTGCGCGACAGTCTCGGCTTCATTGGCAGCTCCGCCGAGACCGACGGACTGGCGGCCAAGGCGGATCCGCATCAGCGCGTCTATCTGGTCCCCGCCTTCACCGGCCTCGGCGCGCCCTACTGGGACGCGGAGGCGCGCGGCGCCATGTTCGGCATGACGCGCAACACCGGTCCGGCCGAGTTCGCCCGGGCGGTGCTCGAAAGCGTCGCCTACCAGACCCACGACCTGCTGGAAGCGATGAAGAAGGATTGGCACGGCGCAAGCGACAGGACCGTGCTGCGCGTCGACGGCGGCATGGTTGCCTCGGACTGGACGATGCAACGCCTCGCCGACATTCTGGCGGCCCCCGTCGACCGGCCGCAGATCCTCGAGACGACCGTGCTCGGCGCGGCATGGCTCGCCGGCTCACGCGCCGGCATCTGGCCGGATCGACAAGGCTTTGCCGAGCATTGGAAGCGCGACCGCCGTTTCGAACCCGACATGGCCGATGACGAGCGCCGGACAGCTATCGCCGGTTGGCGCGACTGCGTCGCGCGCTGCCTTACCAAACATAGCTGACAAGAACGCTTCCCCTCGGCCGTCGGGCCATGGCGGGGCGCTACGTTCCTCAGGCGGCGGCGACGGAGTTCCCGACCAGTTCGCCAAACTTCGAGAAGAACTCGCCCGCGAGTTTCTTCGAGGTCGAGTCGATCAGCCGCGAGCCGAGCTGGGCGATCTTGCCGCCGACCTCGGCCTTGACCGTGTAGGTCAGGATCGTCGCATCCGCACCGTCGGCGGCAAGAGAGACGTCTGCACCGCCCTTGGCAAAACCGGCGAGACCACCCTTGCCTTCGCCGGCAATCGTGTAGGAATGCGGCGGATTGAGGTTCTGCAGCTCGACGGCGCCCTCGAACTTCGCCTTGATCGGACCGATCTTCAAGACGACCTTCGCAGTCATGTTCGTGTCTGAGGTCTTCTCCAGGCTCTCGCAGCCGGGGATCGCCTGCCGCAGGATTTCGGGGTCGTTCAATGCCTGCCACACCGTCTCGATCGGCGCTTCGATCCGCTCGCTGCCACTCATGTCCATGATGTCGTTCCTCTTCCCTTAGGCCTGTTGTGCCGTTTCGTCGCGCTGACCGCGGCGACGGATTGAAATGATTTCCGCGAGAACTGAAAGCGCGATCTCTTCCGGGGTGATGGCTCCTAGGTCGAGCCCTGCCGGACCCTTGACGTGGTCGAGGGCGGTCAAGCTGACGCCATCTTCGGCAAGTTCCTGCTTCAGAGCCGCCATCTTCCGATGGCTGCCGACGAAGCCGATATAATCAGCCCTTGCCGCGACCGCGGCCTTGAGGGCCGCCTCGTCGCCGCGTCCTTGGGTCGAGACGACCAGGTAGCGCTCACCCGGAGCGTCTGGGTCGATCCCGTAACCGTCCACCACATGGTCGGCATCCGTCGTCTCGACGAGGTCGTCCATCGGAGCGGCCAATGTCACGTTGAAGCCGAGCGGACGCGCCTGCGAGACGAGCGCCAGGGCAACCGGGCTTGCACCGAACACGACGAGCGTCGGTCTTGGCAGAACCGGCTCGATGAAGACATCCATGGTTCCCTGGCTCGGGCACATGTTGCGGGCGAACTGGACACCTTCGCGCGCCTCGCCGGGCTTGACACCGAGATCGGCAAGCAGGTCGCCAGGCTGGATCGAGACGAGCCGGGCCTTGCCGTCGCGCAGCGACTGGGTCGCCGCACGCAGCACCGCTCCCCGTGCGCAACCGCCTCCGATCCAGCCGGCGGCGATGGTGCCATCCGGCCTGATGATCGCCTTTGCCCCCGCCTTCGCGGCCGTCACCGAGACAGTTCTGACCACGGTCGCCAGCACGAACGCCTCTTCCGAGGATTTAAGCTTGGCCACGAGGTCCATCACGTCGATATGCATGGTCATGGTTGCCTCCTTCACAGTCGGGCCAGATAGGGTTCAAGTGCCGCGAGGCTCTCCAGCGAATGGGCGGGCGCATGGAGATCGACATGGGGCAGGGCGACCTTGATCCCCGCGGCCTCCGGCGCATAACCGTCCCAGCCGATCATCGGGTTCAGCCAGACGATGCGCCGGCAGCGCCGTCCGAGTGCCGCCATCTCCTCGCCGAGCCTTGATGCATCCCCGGTCTCATAGCCGTCGGAGACGATCATCACGCAGGTTCGCGAGTGAATGACCCGGGCCGCATGGTGCCGGTTGAAGTCCGCGAGACAGTCGCCGATCCGCGTCCCGCCGCCGGCCCCCCGCGCCATGATCGACAGCCGATCGAGTGCCCGGGCCGGGTCGCGCTCCTTCATCGCGTCCGAGACATGGGCGAGATGGGTGTGGAAAAGGAATGCTTCCGCTTCGCGAAAACTGTCCAGCACGCCGTGGATGAAGCGCAGGAAGACACCGGTATACATGCTCATCGAGCCGGAAGCGTCGAGCAGCAGCACCAGTCTCAGCGGTTTCTGCCGGCGCCGGCGCATCACCAGCGAAACGGGCACACCGCCGTGGCCGATATTGCGATGGATGGTGCGGCGCAGGTCGATGCGATAGCCGTGTCTGCGTGCGAGATCGCGCCGCGTCAGGCGCGCCTGCATGGCACGCGCCAGCTGGGCGGCGACAGCATGGGCGCGCTCGACTTCGTCCGGATTGGCAAGCTTGCGAAAATCGGTTGCGGCGATGTTGTCGATCACCGAAGCTCCCTCCATCCGGCCCTCGCCGGACTGGTCAATCCCCTCATCGCCGGAGGACGGTACCTGGTCGGTCGCCTCGTTGCCTGAGGCTGTCGCCTCCCGGTCCTGCAGTGTCTTGAGTGAGGGATTGGCCGTCGGCATCGGCGAACCGGAAATGGCGGAGCGCCCACGCACGTGCTTGCCAAGCCAGAAGGCGTCGAACAGGCCGTCGAAGCGTAGCCATTCGCTCTTGCGCGCGCAGAACAGCTGTTTGAAGGCCTGCCGCATCAGAGAGGGTTTTGAGGCATAGCCTGCCGCCATCAACGCTGCCGCGTCCTTGCCCTCGGAGAGCCCGACGGCGAAGGCATTGTCGCGCAATGTCCTCAGGAAGGCCGAGAGCTTTTCCGAGACCAGCCCGGAGACGGCGTCCATTTCGTCCTCGTTCATCGGCTGGCCGCAGCAGCTCATGCGACCCTCCCCAGCAATCGTTCGGTGACTTCGCGACCGATCCGCGTCCGGTCCTCCCGTGTCTTCAGGAGACAAAGCAGTGTCTGGTGCACAGCCTCAGGATTGTCGTGCAGGTCGCGCAGGTCGAGCCCGAGCAGTGCGGCCGCCCAATCAAGCGTTTCGGCAACCCCCGGGACCTTTCGAAGGTCCTCCTTGCGGATCGCCTCAACCATCCGGGCGATCTGTAAAGACAGCGATGCACCGATCCCGGCAAGATGGGACATGATGATGCGCGCCTCGCGGTCGGGCTCGGGATAGTCGACATAGTGGTAGAGACAGCGGCGGCGCAGCGCATCGGAAAGCTCGCGCGTTCCGTTCGAGGTCAGCACCACATGCGGAATGGTTGTCGCGCCAATCGTGCCGAGTTCGGGAATGGAGACCTGGAATTCGGAGAGCACTTCGAGCAGGAAGGCCTCGAACTCCTCGTCCGCCCGGTCCACCTCGTCGATCAGCAGGACCGGCGCCTTCGGCTGGCGGATCGCCGCCAGCAGCGGCCGCTCCAGCAGGTATTTTTCGGAAAAGATCTCGTCCTCGATCTCGACCGCGCCGCGGCCCTGATGCGCCTGGATCGCCAGCAATTGCCGCTGGTAATTCCATTCGTAGAGCGCCGCCGACTGGTCGAGCCCTTCATAGCATTGCAGCCGGATGAGCCTGGTGTCGTAGAGGTCGGCAAGGGCAGCCGCCACTGCTGTCTTGCCGACCCCGGCCTCGCCCTCGAGGAGCAAGGGTCGTTTGAGAAAGGCCATGAGGGAGATCGCCGTCGCCAGCTCGCCGTCGGCAATGTAGCCGGCAGCCGAAAGACGGGAAGCGATGTCGTCGCGGTCTAGCGTGGTCATGGTCGCACTGTCTCTTTCACTCGCCATCCAGGATGCCCCTCATCCGCCTGCCGGCTCTTTCTCCCCGCTTGCGGGGAGAAGGTCGCGGCAGCGGGATGAGGGGCCAGGCATCCGCTTACCCCGTGACGCCAAGGCGTTTCGCGGCTTCCCAGTTGCGCCAGAAATCATGCGGCATCTGGATATGGGTCGAGCCGAGGAAGGAGAAGGCGTCGTTGACGGCGTTGGAAAACGCCGGCACGCCGCCGACATTCGGACTTTCGCCTACACCCTTGGCTCCGATCGGATGATGCGGCGAGGGGGTGACGGTATAGTCGGTTTCCCAGTGCGGGGTCTCGACCGCCGTCGGAATGAAGAAGTCCATGAACGAGCCGCCAAGCACGTTGCCGGTGGCGTCGTAGCGGATCTCCTGGCCCATCGCGATGGCAAAGGCCTCGGTCAGCCCGCCATGCACCTGGCCCTCGATGATCATCGGGTTGATGCGGGTGCCGCAATCGTCCAGCGCGTAGAAACGGCGGATCTTGTAGACCCCGGTATCGACATCGATGTCCATCACGCAGAAATAGGCGCCAAAGGGGTAGGTCATGTTCGGCGGATCATAGTAGCTGACCGCCTCCAGGCCCGGCTCCATGCCCGGCGGTACCGAATTATAGGCCGCCCAGCAGATGTCCTTCATCGACTTGTACTTCTCGGGCAGTCCCTTGACCCTGAAGCCGTCGACGTCCCATTCGAGATCGCCTTCATGCACTTCGAGCAGGTAGGCGGCGATCATCTGCGCCTTGGCGCGGATCTTGCGCGCGGCAAGGGCAATCGCGGCCCCCGCCACCGGCGTCGAACGCGAGCCATAGGTGCCGAGGCCATAAGGAGCAGTATCGGTGTTGCCCTCCTCGACCATGATGTCGTCGGCGGGAATGCCGATCTCTGTGGCGATGATCTGCGCCCAGGTCGTCTCGTGGCCCTGGCCCTGGCTCTTGGTACCCATGCGGGCGATGCCGGCACCGGTCGGATGCAGGCGGATCTCGCAACTGTCGAACATGGCGATGCCGAGGATGTCGCAATTCTTCGACGGGCCTGCACCGACGATCTCGGTGAAGAAGGAGACGCCGATCCCCATGATCTCGCGGGTCTCGCCACGCTGGAACGCCTCGCGCTTAGCCGCCTGTTCGCGGCGCAGGCCGGCATATTCAATGGTCTCCATGCCCTTTTTCATGGCGGTGTGATAATCGCCCGAATCATATTCCCAGCCGAGCGCCGAGTGATAGGGAAACTGCTCTGCCTTGATGAAGTTCTTGAGCCTCAGTTCCGCCGGGTCCATGCCGAGCTTCTGCGCCAGGATGTCCATGCCGCGCTCGATGCAGTAGGCCGCTTCCGTCACGCGGAAGGAGCAGCGATAGGCAACCCCGCCCGGCGCCTTGTTGGTATAGACGCCGTCGACGGCCAGATGCGCCACGGGGAAGTCGTAGGACCCCGTGACGATGTTCATGAAGCCGGCCGGCCATTTCGACGGGTCGGCGCAGGCGTCGAAGGCGCCATGGTCGGCCAGAACGTGCACGCGAAGGCCTGTGACCTTGCCCTCCTTGGTCGCGGCGATCTCGGTCGTCATGTGGTAGTCGCGGGCAAAGGAGGTGGTGGTGAGGTTTTCCATCCGGTCCTCGACCCATTTCACCGGCTTGCCGATGACGATGGTGGCGACAGCCGCACAGATATAGCCCGGATAGGCGCCGACCTTGTTGCCGAAGCCACCGCCGATATCCGGCGCGATCACATGGATCTTGTGCTCGGGGATCTTGGAGATCAGCGCCACGACGGTGCGAATGACGTGCGGCGCCTGGAACGTGCCCCAGATGGTCAGCTCGCCCTTGATCTTGTCGAAGGAGCAGACGCACTGGCAGGTTTCGAGCGGCGAGGGATGGGTACGATGATAGGAGATCATCTCCTTGATCGTCACATCCGCCTTGGCGAAGGCCGCATCGGTCAGTTCGCGGTCGCCGACGGTCCACTCGAAGATATGGTTGTGATGCTTGCGGGGGCCGTGCGCCCCTTCCGTCTTGCCCGCGAGATCCTCGCGCAGCACCGGCGCATCGGCATCCATTGAGGTGAATGGATCGATCAGCGGCGGCAGCGCCTCGTATTCGACCTCGACTGCTGCAATACCGTCATCGGCCGCGTAGCGGTCCGTGGCGACGACGAAGGCGACCTCCTGGTTCTGGAACAACACCTTGCCGTCGGCCAGCACCATCTGCACGTCACCGGCGAGCGTCGGCATCCAGGCGAGATTGACGGTCTTGAGCGTCTCCGCGGTGATGACCGCGAGCACGCCCGGCACCTTCAGGGCCTTTTCGGTGTCGATCGACACGATGCGCGCATGCGCATGCGGCGAGCGGACGAAATCGCCATGCAGCATGCCGGGCAGCTTCACGTCGTCGACGTAATTACCCTTGCCCTGGGTGAAGCGGATGTCCTCGACGCGCTTGCGCTTGCAGCCCATGCCTTCGAGGCGGGCTTCTCTCTGTTCCCGCGTGGGAGTCATGTCGTTCATTCTGCTGCCTCCTGGAACTCGGTGCCGTTGATCTTGGCGGCGGCGTACTGGATCGCCTTGACGATGTTCTGGTATCCCGTGCAGCGACACAGGTTGCCGGCGATGCCGAAGCGGATCTCCTCTTCGGTGGGGTTCGGGTTTTCCTGCAGCAGGCGGTGCGCCCGCATGATCATGCCCGGCGTGCAGAAGCCGCATTGCAGGCCATGCATCTGCCGGAAGCCTTCCTGCAGCGCCGAAAGCGTGCCGTCCGGGTTGGCCATGCCCTCGATTGTCGTCACGGCGGCCCCGTTCGCCTGGACGGCGAACAAGGTGCAGCTCTTCACCGACTTGCCGTCGATGTCGACGGTGCAGGCGCCGCAATGGGTCGTCTCGCAACCGATATGGGCTCCGGTCAGCAGCAGTTGTTCACGGATGAAGTGGATCAGAAGCGTGCGTGGCTCGACGAGGCCTTCGACCTCGATCCCGTTCACCACCATTTTTACATGGGTCTTTGCCATTTCTCTTGTCCTCCTCAGGCCGTCGCGCGGGCTGCGGCGCGCTGAAGCGCACGCATGACCATGATGCCGCCGACATGGGTGCGATATTCGGTGGTGCCACGGGCATCGGTTGCCGGACTCATCACGGCGCGTGCCGCAGCGGCGGCCGTCTTGAGCGCCGCGTCGTCGAGGCTTGTTCCGATCACCGCCTGGGCCGCCTCTTCGGCGAGGACCGGGGTTTCGGAGAGGTTCGTCAGCGCGATGGAACAGTCGGTCACCTTGCCGTCCGCCATCGTGAGGGTCACGGCTGCGGCTGCGGTTGCATAATCGCCGATCTTGCGCTTCAGCTTCTCATAGGCATAACCGTGGCCAGCCTGTTGCACCGGAATGGAAATCGCGGTCAGGATCTCTCCCGGCTCGAGCGCGGTGAAATAGGCGCCCTGGTAGAATTCGGTGGCCGGCACATCTCGCGCGCCCTCCGGACCTTCGAGGCGATAGCTTGCCCCGAGCGCCATCATCACGGCCGGCATGTCATTGCCGGGGTCGCCATTCGCCACGTTGCCGCCGATGGTGCCCATGTAGCGGACCTGCGGATCGGCGATCAAAAGCGCCGTCTCGCGGATGATCGGCAGAAGGGACGCGATCTCGGCGGAATTGATGATGTCGGCCTGCGTCGTCATGGCGCCGATCACCAGCGCGTTGCCGTCGCGACAGATGCCCTTAAGCTGATCGATCGCGCCGAGGTCGATGAGATGCTCGGGGGTCGCGAAGCGCAGTTTCATCATCGGGATCAGGCTGTGCCCGCCGGCCAGCGGTCGTGCCTCGTCGCCAAGTTCGGACAACAGTTTCACTGCATCGGCGAGCGTGGCTGGCCGATGGTACTCGAATTCGCCTGGAATCATGGTCTCCTCCCATCCGTCGGTCTGGCGTCGACGCGAACGATGGAGAAAGCGTGTTCGCGCTTTTGATGATGCGCAAGCTGCGGGGGATGATCCCGTCACGAAGTCCGCTGTTTCGCACGAATTGCGGCCTTTGGCGCACGAACTGCGTCAAGCCTTCTGACTTACCGGCTTTCTGACCTACGGGCGGGCGGCGGCGTGACGGACAAGGCCGAGCCGGGCCTTGACCTCGGCGATCTTGGAGCGGCTGACAGGCACGATTTGCGGCACGGTGCCGCCGAGTTCGATGATTGCGCCGTCACCTTCCTTCCGCATGAAGGTGACATGGGGCAGCGCCACAATATGGCTGCGGTGGACGCGAACGAAGAAGGCTGGGTCGAGCCGCGCCTCGGCTTCGGAAATCGACCAAGGACACATGCGTTCCCGCTGGCCGTCATGGATCAGGGTGTAGTGGGCATCCGCCCTGATGCTGCGGATCTCCGAGACGTCGATCAGGTGGGTCCCGTCGGCGCTGGCGACCGGCACGCGGCTCGCGATGACCGGTTTCGGGTGCCCGATGCCGCCGAGCGGCAGGGCGCGAGAACCTGTCGCTTCACCTGGTTGGATGGGATGGCCTTCGAGTTCATCAGGTCGGTCATGCGTCTGCAGGTCGTTGTCGGGACCGAGTGCCGCCAGACGCTGCCGTTGTTCCGGCACGAGGAACAGCAGGAAACCGGCTGCAATGACGAAACAGAGCACGGCGACGACAAGGGAGAGGAGTTGCTGCGAGGCGACGAGACCTCCCAGCTCATGCTGGTGACCCATGGCCGCCGGGACGAAGTGCATGCCATACATGGCGGTGTAGTGCATGCCGGATACGGCGACGCCGAAGGCGACGGCGCTGAGAGCGAGACGCAGCCCGCCCTGCCGTGCGAGATAGATCCTGAGGCCCCCATAGGCGGCGGCGACCGCGATCGCCAGCGAAAGCGCCACCATCGGGTAGTCGTGCTCGATGGAGAAGTTGCCAGCCAGTCCGTGAATGCCGACATAGTGCATCGAGGCGATGCCGAAGCCGAGCAGCAAGGCCGATGCACCGACCCGCACATCTGATGGAACACCGATGCTGACGAAGAACAGCGAGATGCCGACCACCAGCGCGCAGATCAGGAAGGAAATGACCGTCGGCAGCACGAGGTAGCTTGCATCGGCCGGAATGGGCGCCGCCAGCATGCCGACGAAATGCATCGTCCAGATGCCGATCGCGAGAAAGGCCGCCGCCCCGGTCAGAAGCAGGCGGGGATTGGCATGGGGCGCCGTCCGGATCCGGGCGGCAAGCCCGAAGCCGGTGTAACCTCCCAGGATCGCGACGGCGAGCGAAAGCGTCACGAGAATTGGATCGTGCCCTGCGAACATCAAATCTTCGGTCGCCGGGTTCCTCCTCGGGCGACCATCCTCCGATGGGAAGGTACAATTGCGGTGACGATGTTGGCAAGCCACGCGTGTAGACCGGCATGCCGTGGAATGCGGCAATGAAGGCCGTCACCCGGCAGATGCAACGGGAGGCGGCGTGGCCGTCAGGGAAGCCGGGATCGCGGCCTCGGATGCAAGTGCCTCCCGAAATGCGGCTCCGATGCCGATCAGGACGGGTTCGTCCACGCCGATGGATGCCACCGCGCCCGCCATTTCGTCGAGTCTGCCGATCCATCGCTGTTCGTTCGGGCGCGTCACGGCACTGGCAACAACCGCCGGCAGATTCGGGCTCGCGCCGGCGGCGCTAAGTGCCGCCTGGATCTTCGCCGCCATCCGTCCCCCCATGTAAAACACGGTTGTGGTGCGCGGATCGGCAAGGCTCGCCCAGTCGGTGCCGGCGGGGAGGCCGCCGTCGCGTGAATGCCCGGTGACGAAACGAACCGCCTGCGCGTGGTCTCGATGGGTGAGGGACACGCCGAGATTTGCCGCCATGGCGGAAGCGGCCGTTATGCCGGGCACGACATCGACCGGAATGCCCTCCCGAGCAAGGCGCGAAATTTCCTCGCCGGCCCGGCCGAAGATCATGGGGTCACCGGATTTCAATCGCACGACGCGTTTGCCCGCCTTGGCCAGCGCCACCATCGTATCGTTGATATCCTCCTGGCGGCAGCTTTGCCGACCGCCCCGCTTGCCGACCAGCATACGCTTCGCTTCTCGGCGGGCGAGTTCCAGCACCTCGTTGGAAACAAGGTCGTCGAACAGGATGACATCTGCCGCTTGCAGCGCCCGCACCGCCTTCAGCGTCAGGAGCTCGGCGTCGCCCGGGCCGGCTCCGACAAGGGTGACGCGACCGGTGGCGGGCGCGCCGGACAGGCGGGTCGCCTCATCCAGCAGCGCCTGCCCAACGCCCTCCTCCGGCGTATTGGTGCCGGCAAAACACCGGTCGACGAAGCCTTCCCAGAACCGCCGCCGAAGCGCCCCCGGCGCCAGACGCTCATTGACCCGGTCGCGCAGCGCCTGGGCCAGTTGCGCCCAACCTTTAAGCGCCGGCGGCAGCAAGGTTTCGATACGGCGGCGGATCGCCTGGGCGAGGATCGGCGCCGCGCCATCGGTGGAAATCGCCACCACCACGGGCGAGCGGTTGACGATCGAGCCGAACTGGAACTGGCAATAGGCGGGCTTGTCGATGACATTGACCGGAACGCCGGAGGCACGAGCCCCGCTGAAGAAGGCCCGCGCCTCCTGGTCGGTCTCGCAATCGCCAATGGCAAGCACGGCTTCGGTGAAAACGTCCGGGTGCCAGGCGTGAGGATGATGGAGAATCCGGCCACGGCGGGCTTGGTTACCCCGTCTGTCCGGCAGGACAGAGGGGAGTGAGGCCTCCGGCACGACGTCCAGCAGGCCGCGCATAACTTCGCCCAGATCCTCGTTCGGCGCGAAGACGTGCACATCCGCGCCGCAGGCCGCAAGAAGCTCCGCCTTCCAGGCGGCGGCGTCCGAGCCGCCGGCCACGAGAACACGCTTGCTCTTCAGGTCCCAGAATACCGGCAGCTTGGCCAGCGGCGCCATGCGCTCGGCTTGGCGACCGTCGAGAGGCTCATTCGGCAGCGACAGCATTGCATCCATCGAGGATTCTCCTGATTTCGGCGCGGCACGAGCCGCAATTTGTACCCGCAGACAGCGTCGACCCGATCGCCTCTACCGTTCGGCAGCCTTCCCGGGTCGCGGCGACGATCTGGTTCGCCCCGACGGAAAAACAGGAGCACACGGTCGCGCCAGGATCGGGCCGTCCCGCGCCGGGTCGCCCGGCGACCACGGCAAATCGGGTCCGGGTGTCCGCATGGGCTTCGGTCAGCTGGGCAACGGCCCAGCTGCGGGAAACCGCGACGGGTCCGCAGCCGGCGAAGAGGGCGAGAAGCAGCCGATCACCGGCAAAGAAGGCAAGCCGCGCGTCACCGTTCACCGCATCCGAGTAGCCGAGGCTTTCTGCGTCTCCAGGCAGGTCGAAATGCTTCCGGCACCACGTCTCCCAGGTCGCGGGTGCTTTCTCGAAGGCCAGTTCCGTGCGCCATCCGCCATCCGCTTTCGCCACCGCCCAATAGGCGCTGTCGACTGCGTCGGGCTTCATCGCGCTGACGACATAGCCGTGACGGTCGGCTTCGAGCCGGCGGGCGACAACCGCGACATGTTTCGACGCGGGCTGGCCCGAAATGGGATCGGTGATGCCCGGCACCAGCGCGTCGACGCGCGCGCAGGCCGCCGTTTCATCGGTCCAGTGCATCGGAACGAAGACCGAGCCGGGACCCTGGCGCCGCGTCAGCAGCGCGCGGACGATGACATGGGCGCCGGTCGCGCTTTCTAGTCTGACGAGATCGGCGTCCTGGATGCCGAGCGACCGGGCATCGTCGGGATGGATCTCTGCGAAAGGCTCGGCGAGATGGGCCGAAAGCCGCGCACTCTTGGCCGTCCGCGTCATCGTGTGCCAGTGGTCACGCACCCGCCCCGTGTTGAGGATCAGCGGGAAATCCGCGGATACACGGCGGGGTGCCGCGACGGACGTCGCGATAAAGCGGGCCCTGCCATCCGGATGGTAGAAGCGGCCATCGGCGAAGAAGCGGGTTTCGGACATGGCGCGACCCTTCTGCCGCGGCCACTGGAACGGCTGCAGGCAATCATAGTCGGCGGGGCTCATCTCGGCACAGGCGCCGATGTCGAAATCGCGCCGTCCGTCGTTCTCGAAGGCCGAAAGGGCCGCGTGTTCGGCGAAGATGGACGCCGGCGCTGCATGGTCGAAACAGGAAAAACCCATGCGCCGGCCGACTTCGGCGATCTGCCACCAGTCGGGGCGCGCCTCGCCAGGTCCGGGCAGGAATGCCCGCTGGCGGGAAATGCGCCGCTCGGAATTGGTCACGGTTCCGCTTTTTTCGCCCCAGCCCGTGGCCGGAAGGAGCACGTGTGCAAGCCGGGCCGTGTCGGTATCTTCCTGGATGTCGGAGACCACCACAAAGGGACAGGATGCGATGGCGTCCCTGACCGCATCCGCGTCCGGCATCGAAACGACTGGGTTGGTCGACATGATCCACAGCGCCTTGATCTGTCCTGTCGCCACGGCGCGGAACATGTCGACAGCCTTGAGGCCTGGCCTGTCGGCGATCGTCGGCGAGCACCAGAAGCGCTTTACGCGATCGCGATCTGCGGCATCCTCGATCGACATATGGGCCGCCAGCATGTTTGCAAGCCCGCCGACTTCCCGCCCACCCATGGCGTTCGGTTGCCCGGTGAGGGAAAAGGGACCCATGCCGGGGCGGCCTATCCGGCCGGTGGCAAGATGGCAGTTGATGATCGCGTTCACCTTGTCGGTACCGATGGAAGACTGATTGACCCCCTGGCTGTAGCAGGTGACGACCTTCTCGCTCGCGGCGAACACTTCGCAGAAGGCATCGAGCTCCTCTTCGGCCAGCCCTGTAAGGCGCAGCGTCTCCTGTCGGCTTGTCGCGCGTGCAGCGGCCAGCGCCTCCGCGAAACCGTTTGCATGGTCGGCTATGAAACGGCGATCGATCGCGCCGTGATCCGCCAGATAGGTCAGCAGGCCGTTGAAGAGGGCAACGTCGCCATCCGGGCGAACGGAGAGGTGAAGGTCTGCGATGTCCGAGGTAGCTGTCTTCCGGGGATCGATCACCACCACCTTCATGCCGGGATTTTCGGCCTTGGCGGCGGCAAGGCGCTGGTAGAGCACTGGATGGCACCAGGCGAGGTTGGAACCGACAAGCACCACGAGATCGGCAAGCTCCAGATCCTCGTAGAGGCCTGGCACGGTGTCTGATCCGAAGGCGCGGCGGTGGCCGGCGACCGACGACGACATGCACAGGCGTGAATTGGTGTCGATATTGCCCGAACCGATGAAGCCTTTCATCAGCTTGTTGGCGAGGTAGTAATCCTCGGTAAGCAATTGCCCGGAGACATAGAAGGCGACCGAATCCGGCCCATGCGTGGCGATGGTCTGCGCGAAGGTGTGGGCCACCATGTCGAGGGCCGTGTCCCACGTCACGCGCTCGCCTCTTACTTGCGGGTAGAGCGCGCGGCCGTCGAGATCGAGTGTTTCGGCCAGCGCCGAACCCTTGGAGCAGAGGCGTCCGAAATTGGCCGGATGGGCCGGATCGCCCCTGACGGCGACCTTGCCGGCGTCATCAACGCTCGCGATCACGCCGCAGCCAACGCCGCAATAGGGACAGGTGGTCTTTGTTTCAATGGACATAAGGCCTCCTGAATGCCTGTGGGGCAGAGGGGGGTATCCGGGCCGCGGTCATCATCGCATCATTCCGCCGCGACCAGCATGCTTTCCAGCGCGATCGACAGCTGGCCGTCGATGTTGCGGACCGGGATGGTGCGGACCTCGCCCTCGTCGGCGCCGAGCGCCTCGCCGCTTTCGAGCGAAATGACCCAGTTGTGCAGCGGGCAGGTCACGGCCTTGCCGTGGACGATACCCTGGGAGAGCGGGCCGCCCTTGTGCGGGCAGTGGTCCTCGATGGCGAAGACCTCGTTTTCGGCCGTGCGGAACACGGCAATCTTGCCCTCAGGCGTCTTCACGCAGCGTGCTCCGCGCAGCGGAATGTCGTCGATATGGCCGATGGCGATCCAGTTCATGGGGATACTCCTTGTTGTTCCTGTCCCCTCTCCTCGCTTGCGGGGAGAGGGCTAGGGTGAGGGGCAATACAATGTGGCCCCTCATCCGCCCTTCGGGCACCTTCTCCCCGCAAGAGGGGAGAAGGGACTATTCCGCCGCCGCCGAATAGCCGACCGTCGCCATGGGATTGAACTCGTGCTTGTCCTTGCCCGAAACGCGCTCCGACCACGGGTCGACCTGGGCAAAGGACTGGCTGAAGACGAAGCGGTCGTAGTAGCCCTTGCGCTTGTCGAGATCATCGAGCACCTGCCGGCGGATCTCGTCCTTGCCGATGCGTTTGGCCCATTTGTAGATGCGCTCGAGATAGCGGGCCTGCTCGCGGTACATCTGGGTCAGCGCCACGATTACCTCCAGCGCCTCGTCCTCGGTCTTCACGAGGCCGAGCACTTCCGTGCCCTTGATGTCGAGACCGGCGGCGCCGGCGAAATGGATCTCGAAGCCGGAATCCACACAGACGACGCCGATGTCCTTGCAGGTCGCCTCGGCGCAGTTGCGCGGGCAGCCGGAGACGGCGAGCTTGAGCTTGGCCGGCGTCCACGAACCCCACATGAATTTCTCGATGCGGATGCCGAGCCCGGTCGAATCCTGCGTACCGAACCGGCACCATTGCTGGCCGACGCAGGTCTTCACGGTCCTAAGTCCCTTGGCATAGGCCTGGCCGGAGACGAAGCCGGCCTTGCCGAGATCGGCCCAGACGGCGGGCAGGTCTTCCTTCTCGATGCCGAGCAGGTCGATGCGCTGGCCGCCGGTGACCTTGACCATGGGGATCTCGAACTTGTCGACGACATCGGCGATGGCGCGCAGTTCGGCCGCGTTGGTGACGCCGCCCCACATGCGCGGTACGACGGAATAGGTGCCGTCCTTCTGGATATTGGCGTGGACGCGTTCGTTGATGTAGCGCGACTGGTAATCGTCGGCATATTCATCCGGCCAGTCGCAGACAAGGTAGTAGTTGAGCGCCGGACGGCACTTGGCGCAGCCGCAGGAGGTCTTCCATTCCAGTTCCTGCATGACGGCCGGAATGGTCTTCAGACCCTTGGCCTTGATCAGGCGGCGCACGTCGTCATGGCCAAGCTCGGTGCAGGCGCACATCGGCGTGACGGCGGCCGGGTTGTAGGCGTCGCCGAGGGTGAGCGCCATCAGCTGTTCGACCAGGCCCGTGCAGTTGCCGCAGGAGGCGGATGCCTTGGTGTGGGCGCGCACGCCGTCGAGCGCGGTCAGGCCCTTGCCCGTGATGGTCGAGACGATCTTGCCCTTGCAAACGCCGTTGCAGCCACAGATCTCCGCATCATCCGGCAAGGCTGCAACGGCCGCCATAGGGTCCAGCGGAGACCCTCCCTGGTAGGACTGGCCGAAGATCAGGGTGTCGCGCATCTCGGCGATGTCGGTGCCCTTCTTCATCAGGTCGAAGAACCACGAGCCATCGGCGGTTTCGCCGTAAAGCACGGCGCCGATGATGCGATTGTCCTTCAGCACGAGGCGCTTGTAGACGCCGGCCGAGGCATCGCGCAGCACGATTTCCTGCCGGTCCGGGGCCTCGGCGAAATCGCCGGCGGAAAACAGATTAATGCCGGTGACCTTGAGCTTCGTGTTGACGACGGAGCCATGATATTCGGCATGGCCGCCGGTCAGCCGATCGGCGAGCACGCGGGCGGCCTCATAGAGCGGGGCGACGAGGCCGTAGCAGGTGCCGCGATGCTCGGCGCATTCGCCGAGCGCAAAGACATTCGGGTCGGAGGTCATCATGCCGTCGTCGACGACAATGCCGCGATTGACGGCGATGCCAGCCTCCTTGGCGAGCGCCGAGGCCGGACGGATACCGACGGCCATGACCACCATGTCGCCCTCGATCACACGACCGCCTTCCAGCTCGATGCCCTCGACCTTGTCGTTCCCGAGGATCTGCTTGGTGTTGGCCTTGGTGATGATGTCGATACCGCGTTCGCCCAGTGCCTTTTCCAGAAGATAGGCGGCGGCCGGATCGAGCTGACGCTCCATGATGGTCGGCATCAGGTGGATGACGGTGACGTCCATGCCCTGGCGCTTCAGGCCGTAGGCCGCTTCCAGACCCAGGAGACCGGCGCCGATGACGATTGCGCGGCCCTTGCCTTCAGCGATCCTCAGCATGTTGTCGACGTCGTCGAGATCGCGATAAGGCAGAACGCCGGGCAGCTGATGGCCGGGAACCGGAATGATGAAGGGCAGCGAGCCGGTGGCGATGACCAGCTTGTCGTAGGAAACGGTGATGCCATTGGCCGAAGTGACGGTCCTGGCATGACGGTCGATCTCCGTGACCTTCGCGCCCTTGTGCAGGGTCACGCCATAGGCGGCGTACCAGTCGTCATTGTGGATGACGATGTCTTCATAGGATTTTTCGCCGGACAGCACCGGCGAGAGCATGATGCGGTCGTAGTTGACGCGCGGCTCGGCGTTGAAGATCGTGACGTCGTAAAGGCCGGGGGCCTTTTCGAACAGTTCCTCCAGCATGCGGCCGGGCGCCATTCCATTGCCGATGATTACGAGTTTCTGCGCCATGTCGGTTACTCCGCGGCTTCAACGAAGCGGTGACGTTCGTAGAGGAACTTCAGCACAGCTTCGCGGGATTTGAGGTAGGTGCGGTCGGCGGCGAGCGCGATGCGGTCGCGCGGACGCGGGATCGGGACGTCCAGCACTTCGCCGATGCGCGCGGCCGGACCATTGGTCATCATGACGATGCGGTCGGAGAGCAGCACGGCCTCGTCGACGTCATGGGTGATCATGATCATCGTATTGCCGAGGCGGGCATGGATCTCCATCACCGCATCCTGCAGATGGGCGCGGGTCAGTGCGTCGAGGGCGCCGAAGGGCTCGTCGAGCAGCAGGATCTTCGGTTCCATGGCGAGCGCCCGGGCGATGCCGACGCGCTGCTTCATGCCGCCGGAGATTTCCGCCGGGCGCTTGTCCGTGGCATGGCCCATCTGGACGAGATCCAGATTGCGCATCACCCAGTCATGCTTTTCCGCCTTGCTCTTCCTGTTGGCGAAGACCTTGGACACGGCGAGGTTGACGTTTTCATAGACGGTCAGCCAAGGCAGAAGCGAGTGGTTCTGGAAAACGACGGCGCGTTCCGGGCCGGGGGCGTTGACCTCGACGTTTTCGAGCAGGACGGCACCCGACGAGACCTTCGTCAGGCCGGCGATCAGGTTGAGCAGGGTGGACTTGCCGCAGCCGGAATGGCCGATGATCGATACGAATTCACCCTTGTCGATGGTCAGCGTCACGTCCTTCAGAACCTCGGTCGTCTGGCCGCCGCGTTCGAAGCTTTTGTCGATATGGTCGATCTTGAGATAGGCGCTCATGGGTCCGTCTCCTCAGTTCTTCGCGGTGCCGCGGGTGATGACACTGCCGAGGAGGGCGACGAGCTTGTCGAGGACGAAGCCGGTCACGCCGATGTAAGCGAGCGCCACGATGATGTCGGAGAGACGCGAGGAGTTCCAGGCATCCCAGATGAAGAAGCCGATGCCGACGCCGCCGGTCAGCATTTCCGCCGCCACGATGGCGAGCCAGGACAGGCCGATGCCGATGCGCAGACCGGTGAAGATGTAGGGGGCGGCGGCGGGCACCATGATGCGGATGAAGAATTCCAGCGGATTGAGGCGCAGCACCCGGGCGATGTTGCGGTAGTCGTCCGGAATGTTACGCACACCGACGGCGGTGTTGATGATCACAGGCCAGATCGAGGTGATGAAGATCACGAAGATCGCCGAGGGATTGGAATTCTGGAATGCTGCCAGCGACAGCGGCAGCCAGGCGAGCGGCGGCACGGTGCGCAGGATCTGGAAGATCGGATCGAGCCCACGCATGGCCCAGACCGACTGGCCAACCACGGCGCCGAGGAAGACGCCGACGATGGCTGCAAGGCCGAAGCCAATTGCCACACGTTGCAGCGAGGTCAGCACGCGCCAGGCAAGGCCGATATCCTGCGAGCCATAGTCGAAGAAGGGAAAAGCGATCAGGTCGTAGCTGTCGATCCAGACCTGGGAGGGTGGCGGCAGGGTCGCGCCGGGACCGGAACAGGCCAGCTGCCAGATGCCGATCAAAGCGACGAGCACGAACAGAGGCGGCAGGACGTTACGACAGACAAGTGTCACGATGCGCTGCGTGCCGAGCCTGCGGGCAGGTCGCTGCGTCATCACGACGACGGTTCCGCCTCTGTTGGACGCCTTGTGGGCCACCGCTGTCGGTGTCGCCGTCTGGTCTGCCTTGCGGACTGTTGCGGTCATGGTTTGATCCTCTTTCGAGTCGTGTTCGTTGTCGTGGAGCATTTGCCCCCTCACCCTGGCCCTCTTCCCGCAGGCGGGGAGAGGGGATGGAACGGCTGCGGCGGGTTCCTTCTCCCCGTTCACGGGGAGAAGGTGCCGGTAGGCGGATGAGGGGCCATGATCGTGCCCGGCGTTTTACGCGCCGGCCTTGATCGACAGGCTGTCGAGATAGGCCTTCGGATTTTCCGGATCGAAGACCTTGCCGTCGAAGAAGGTCTCGACGCCACGCGACGAGGAAGCCGGGATGTCGGCGGCGATGCCGAGATCGGCGGCGGCGGCCCGCCAGATGTCCTCGCGGTTGACCTTGTCGACCAGCGCCTTGATGTCGGTGTCGGGAGCGAACTTGCCCCAGCGGATGTTTTCGGTGAGGAACCAGGCGTCGTGGCTCTTGAAGGGATAGGAAGCGTGGTCCTTCCAGAACTTCATCTCCAGCCCGGAATTCTCGACGACTCGGTCATTGCCGTAGTTGATCGTGCCCTTGAGGCGGCCCGCCACATCCTTCGGCGGTACGTTGAACCACTGGCGCTTGCCGAGGATCGCCGACATCTCTTCCTTGTTGTCCATGCTATCGGCCCAGATCTGAGCTTCCATCACGGCCATCATCAGGGCCTTGGCCGCATTCGGGTTCTTCTCGATCCAGTCGGTGCGCAGGCCGAGCGCCTTTTCTGGATGGCCCTTCCACAGTTCGCCGGTGGTGCAGGCGGTAAAGCCGATGCCCTGGTTGACGAGTTGCTCGTTCCACGGTTCGCCGACACAGAAGGCGTCCATGTTGCCGACCTTCATGTTGGCGACCATCTGCGGCGGCGGAACCACGATGGTCGAGACATCCTTGTCGGGATCGATGCCGCCGGCGGCCAGCCAGTAGCGGATCCAGAGGTCGTGGGTGCCACCGGGGAAGGTCATGGCGACCTTGATCTCGTTTCCGGCCGCCTTCTTGGCGGCGAAGGCATCCTTGAGCTTCGAAGCGTCGAGCTGCACGCCGGTTTCGGCGTATTCTTTGGCGACCGAAATGCCCTGGCTGTCGAGGTTGAGCCGGGCGATGATCGACATCGGCACAGGCACGTTGTTCTGCGTCACCTTGCCGGTGGAGATCAGATACGGCATCGGGGTCAGGATATGCGCGCCGTCAATGCCGTTCGCCTCGCCGCCGAGCACGAGATTGTCGCGGGTGGCGCCCCAGGAGGCCTGCTTCAGCACCTCGACCCCGGTCAGGCCATACTTGTCGAACAGGCCCTTTTCCTTGGCGATGATCAGCGGGGCCGCGTCGGTCAGCGCGATGAAGCCGAGCTTGAGGCCCGTGACTTCCGGGCCGGCCGAGGCGGCGAAGGCGCCGGACGGGAAGGCGGTCTTGATGGCGCCGACGAGGGCGGCGGTTGCGGTGGTCTTGAGCAGGCTGCGGCGGCTGATGCCT
This sequence comes from Rhizobium terricola, assembly GCF_012927355.1. Classification (GTDB taxonomy): domain Bacteria; phylum Pseudomonadota; class Alphaproteobacteria; order Rhizobiales; family Rhizobiaceae; genus Allorhizobium; species Allorhizobium terricola. The sequence continues at coordinate 1,044,439 of NZ_JABBGK010000002.1, read as the reverse complement.
TGTTCGATGATCTTTGTCATGTGTCTGACCCCTTGCGGATTGACGGAACCCGAAAACGAAAAAAACGCCGCATGGAGTTCGTGTCTTTCGGACGGGAGGTGTCCGGACAGCAAAAACCTTGCGACGTCGATGTCTATGATGAAGCGCGCTCTCGGAGCGCTCATTTGCCTTCAGGTCGCCGTTGACCGGGGCGTATAATTTCCTGCAATCAGCATGCCAGTTTCGAGGTGAATTTTTATCCTATTGATTTTGATGGACTAAAATCTGCCTCGACGGATTTTGCCGCCTTCGATGGCAGTTCGCTTTGATGATGAAACTTTGTGCGGCTGCACTGCCTCGTGACCATGTCGCGCCGCCGGATTGTGCAGTGCGGCGGTTCAGGCGTCTTCGTCGGGCGCAATTTCGAGGCGCGGCGCCCGCACGGGAAAGCGTCCGACATAATCTTCGATGGTGCTCGGATCGAAGACAAGTCCGTCCATGAAACGGTCGTCGGCCGTGTTTCCCTCCAGGCCGAAATCATCGGCTGGCGCCCGGTCTGCGCCAAGCGCCAGCCGGTAGAGGTCGGGCCGGTAGGCGGAGGCCGCTGCCTTCTGGCCGGCCGGGCTGAAGGCGGTCTGTCCCCAGCGTATCATCTGGCTGTAGATCCAGAGCGCGTGGTTGGTCCGCGGGAAATTTGCCGCATGACGGTGGAAGACGAAATAGTCGGGAATGATGCGCCTGTTGCCCCTGGCATCCAGGTTGAACTCGCCGGCGAGCACGTGGCGGATGATGTCGACCGGCGCCGCAATGTAGCGGGGATCCGCCAGCACGTCGGCCAGTGCGTCATGATTGGCGGGATCGTCGCACCAGCGCGCAGCGGCATCAAGGGCAACGATCAGCCGGCAAACGGTGTCCGGATGGTCGCCGGCCCAGTCCGGCCGCATGCCGAGAACCTTTTCCGGGGCGGATGGCCAGATGTCCTGCTTCGCCGCGACGATGCGACCGACGCCTCGTGCCGAGGCGACCATGTTCCATGGGGCGCCGACGCAGAAGCCATCGATGGCGCCGGCGGCCAGCGCATCGGAGGTCAGTGGCGGCGGCACTACCACCAGCTTGACGTCGCGGTCGGGATTGATCCCTCCAGCTGCCAGCCAATAGCGGAATTCGTAGTTGTGCGACGAAAAGGGATAGGTCATGCCGAAGGTCGGCGGCGCTTCGCCGCGCGTCTTCATGTCGGCAAGGACCGTCGCCAGTGCCCGTGCATTGTCCAGTGCGCTTGCGGTTTCTGCGAGACCGGCCGCCTGCCGCATCCGGTCGAAGAGCCGCACGGACAGGGTGATGGCGTTGCCGCCGCGACCCAAGGAAAATGGCGTGATCGTCGGCGATGGGTTGGAGCCCAGGCCGAGCATCGAGGCGACCGGCATCGGCGACAGCATATGGGCGATGTCGAACTGGCGAAAGGCAAGCCGGTCGCGCACATTGGCCCAGGAGACGTCGCGCACGAGGTCGAGCGTCAGCCCTTCGCGGGCCGCAAAGCCGAATTCTGCGGCGGCAATCAGGACGGAGGCGTCCATCAGTGGTATGAAGCCCGTCCGCAAAACCTTCGGCGTGCCGCCCTTGCCCAATCCCGGCGTGGCCAGGTTCGCTCCGACTGAAATCGGTTGCGTCATGTCATTCACTCCGGCTCCTCCGGACGCGATCCTGCCTTCGGTCCGCATCACATCAGCAGTCCTGCTGCCGTCACCACGCTCTGGGCGATGTCGGACAGCTTCTTCTTCTCGTTCATCGCCGTCTGGCGCAGAAGCGCGAAAGCCTCTTCTTCCGGAAGGCCGCGCATCTTCATGAGGATACCCTTGGCGCGTTCGATCACCTTCCGCTCCTCTAGCGCATTGCGGGCGTCCGCCAGTTCGCGTTGCAGGCGGCTGAAGGCGTTGAACCGGCTGACAGCCATGTCGAGGATCGGCTTCACCCGCTCCTTCTTCAGTCCGTCGACGATATAGGCCGAGACCCCGGCATCGACCGCGGCTTCGATCGAGGCGGTGTCCGAGCGGTCGACGAACATGGCAATCGGCCGGCTGACCGAACGGGTCAGTTGGAAGAGATGCTCCATCTGGTCCCGGTTCGGGTTCTCGATGTCGATGATCACGACATCCGGCTTCAGGTTCTCGATGATCCGGGCGATTCCGAAGACTTCGTGCACGACGGTTACATGGGTATGCCCGGCATCCCGCAATCCCTCCTCGATGATGGACGCGCGAATGGCGTTCTCATCGATCACGAGAATGGTGAGGTCGGGATGCATCATAGCCTATTGATGCCGCAGTGCGAAAAGCTTGGCAAGCGTTTTGCCTAGAAAATGTGCCGCCAACAAAATGCACATAAATTATACAGATGAAGAATTGCCGACGGGCGCGTGTCAGTCGATGAGCGCGGTCAGCGTTTCGAGTCGATCGGCCTCGCGCGGAAGCTTGTCCTGGCGAAGCCTGGCGATCCGTGGGAAGCGCATCGCGACTCCGGACTTGTGGCGGCTCGAGCGGCTGATACCCTCGAAGGCGACCTCGACCACGAAGCCATGATCGGGTTCCGCTCTCAGCGCCCTGACCGGCCCGAAGCGATCCACGGTGTTGTTGCGGACAAACTTGTCGAGAATGTCGAGTTCGGCGTCGGTGAAACCGAAATAGGCCTTTCCGACCGGAACCAGCACGTCCCTGCCATCGATGCTTGTCCAGACGCCGAACGTGAAGTCGGAATAATAGCTCGAGCGCTTTCCATGGCCGCGCTGGGCATACATCAGCACCGCATCGGCGTTGAGCGGATCCCGCTTCCACTTGAACCACGGGCCTTTGGCGCGGCCCGCCAGGTAGCTGCTGTCCCGACGCTTGATCATCACCCCCTCGATCACCGGGTCGGGAGGATTGCGGCGCAGCCTGTCGAGTTCGCTCCACTCGGAGAAGGGCACGAGCGGTGAAAGATCGAATCGCGAGGGCGGCGCGTCGTCGATCAGGCGGCTAAGCCGTGCCCGCCGGTCGACAAAGGCTTCGCCTCGCACGTCCTCCACGCTGTCGAACAGGATGTCATAGGCCCGCAGGATCGCCGGATAGTCGGCAAGCATGCGCGACGAAACGGTCTTGCGGTTCAGCCTCTGCTGCAGGTCGGAGAAGCTGCGGGTCGGCTCGTTGGAGCGCATCGTCCCGCCGATCAGCAGTTCGCCGTCGATCACCCCTTCGAAGTTTGCCGCCTCGATGATGTCCGGAAAGGCGCCGGAAATATCGTCGCCGGATCGTGAGTATAGCCTCGTGCGGCTTGCCGACGAGGAAAGCTGGACGCGAATGCCGTCCCATTTCCACTCGGCGGCAAAGTCGGCCGGATCGAGGCTGTCGAGATCGTTGTCGCCGACCGGGGTCGACAGCATGACCGAATGAAAGATGGCGGGCGTTGCCAGTATCGGTTTCTCCTGTCGCCCTTCGAGCCAGGCAAAGAGCGCCTCATAGGGCGGCGACAGGCCGTGCCACAGCGTCTCGATTTCTGTGATCTCCTTCTCGCCGAGAATGGAGAGAGCCTGCTTGGCAAGCCGGGCCGAAACCCCGATGCGCAAGCCGCCGGTGACGAGTTTCAGGAAGGCGAACCGACCGGAGGGATCGAGCCGGTCGAGCAGTGTCCGCACAGCCCCGCGCACCTCTGTACGCCCGAGCGACTGCATCTTCTCCACGACCTCGGAAAGCCTTGGTTGCGGGAGCGCCGGGGAGGCCTGTTCACGATCGCCGTCCCAGACCAGCGAGATGGTTTCCGCAAGGTCGCCCACATAGTCGTAGGAATAGCGGAACAACACTTCGTCCATCCGCTCCAGCGCGAGTTCGCGCAGCACCGCCGGCTTCACCACGCCGATATCCAGCGTGTCGGCGATCGCGGCCAGCCCGTAGCCGCGATCGGGGTCCGGTGTCGTGCGGAAATAGTCGACGAGCAAGGTCAGCTTGCCGTTGCGGCTGGGCGTGAGCACGAGGCGATCGAGCAGGTCGGAAAAGGCCTTCATGCGCCGTCAGTCCCCCTCGTCCTCATAGCCGACCAGATGGAGCGGCCGTGCGGCGATGCCCTGCAGTTCGCACCAGCGGACCAGAGCCTCTTCCCTGCCATGCGTGACCCAGACCTGGCCGGGCGAAAGCTCGGAAATGGTGGTCGTCAGTTCGGGCCAGTCGCAATGATCGGAAATCACCAGCGGCAACTCGACGCCCCGTTGCTTGGCGCGCTGGCGGACCATCATCCAGCCGGACGCGAAGACGGAGAGCGGTTCGGAGAAACGGCGTGCCCAACGATCGTTGAAGGCCGAAGGCGGGCCGACAACGACGGCGCCGCGAAAATCGCGCGCGTCCGGATCTTCGCCTGTCGCCGGCCGCAGATCGCCGAGCATGACGCCCTCGCTTTCATAATAGTCGCAGAGCCGGGAAAGCGCGCCGTGGATGTAGATCGGCCGGTCGTAGCCGGCGTGACGCAGCAGCGATATCACCCGCTGCGCCTTGCCGAGCGCATAGGCACCGACCAGGTGGCTTCGCTCTGGAAATTGCCGAAGCGATGCGAGAAGCTTGCCAATCTCGATGGACGGAGAGGGATGATGGAAGACCGGCAGGCCGAAGGTCGCCTCGGTGATGAAGACGTCGCATCCGACCGGTTCGAACGGCGTGCAGGTCGGGTCTGCGCTGCGCTTGTAGTCGCCCGAGACGACGATCCGCATGCCGTCTCGCTCGATTGAGATCTGAGCCGATCCCAGCACATGCCCGGCCGGGTGGAAACACACATCGGTTCCCTCGATCGCGATCTTTTCCCCGTAGGCGACTGCCTGCGTGCTACCTGCGAATTCGGGCCCGCAACGAAGCCGCATGATGTCGAGTGTCTGCCGGGTCGCCAGCACATGGCCATGGCCGGGGCGTGCATGGTCGGAATGTCCGTGCGTGATGAGGGCCCGCTCGACCGGTCGCACCGGATCGACGTGAAACTTTCCGAACGGGCAGTAGAGCCCCTCGGCTGTCGGGTGGAGAAGGGCTTCGGGCCTTATCGTCATGGCAAAACAGATAGGGCGCGCGCCCGTCGCATGCCAGAGGCTTAGCCGGCGATACGCGTGACGGCCAGATAGCCGGCTGCGGCGGCGGCCCCCGTGAGAAAGCAGCCCCAGGCCATGTCGACAATCACGACCGGGATGGGCCAGCCCCTGAGCGTCGCCAGATTGGTCATGTCATAGGTACCGTAGGCGAGCAGCCCGAGCAGGGCACCGCCGATTGCGGCCGTCAGCAGGCTGCCCGACGAGACAGCGGGAAGGACAGCAAAATAGACGATCCCGGCGATGTAGAAGAGATAGAAGAGCCCCGCCGCGGTAAAGTTCGGTGTCGCGAGCAAAAGCTCGCCGAGATGGCGGCGATAGAAGCCTATCGCGATGCGGGAGAGCCACAGATAGTCGAGGCCGAAGAAGATGATGGCGCTCGCCATGTAGGCGATGACATAGGTACTCATGATGTGATCCTGGCGTGCAAGACGTCGCGCATCGATCTCTCCGCTTAGATGCCGAGCATCGGCTGAATGAGGCGCAACAGACGACTGCGGAATTTCAGGGGCGCGTCCGTGACCGCCAGGCATACGCAATCTTCGTCGGGCGTCGCGATGGGCTGATGCTGCAGGGTCTCGTCGGCCTCTTCCAGGTCTCCGCGCCGGAAAAGGGCGTCTCCGTCACGGAAACTTCCCCTAAGGACAAGCGTCAGTTCGCGTCCGCCATGCGAATGCTCCGGAACCGGCTTGCCCGCCGGAATCTTGAGCAGTCGCACCATGCTTTCGCCATCGGCGGTCGCGATCGGAATGTGGTAGGCGCCGCGACCCAGTGCCTTCCATTTCAAGGCCGCCAGGTCCCCGCCGAGATAGGAGCGCAACGGTTCGGGAATGACCACATCCTTCGATGATGCAGCCCTGGGCGGCGCCTTTGTACTGTCTATCGCAGGGTCGGCCGCTTCGGTCGCCTCGATCCTTGCTTTCATGGCGTTCCAGCTGGTGTCGTCCACCACCTCGTCACAGGCCATTTCCAGCATTTCGCCGCCGGCATGTTCCATGAAGTCGAGGCGCCGCCGGCAGGTCGGACAAAGGGCGAGATGGGTGGCAACTGCAATGCTCCAGCCTTCCGCGAGGCTGCCGGAAGCATAGGCAAGCAACAATTCGTCGCTGACGTGATGTTGTATGGTCATGACCGGTCCTCCAGCGCGGCGCGCAGCTTTGCGAAGGCAAGCCGGATGCGAGACTTGACGGTACCCATGGGCAGACCGAGCTTTGCGGCTATGGCGCTATGGGATGCTTCATTGAAGAAGGACAGTTTCAAAAGCTCCAGTTGTTCCGCGGGTAGCGTCGTCATGGCGCGCCGAAGCCGGTCGGCTTCCTCCTGTTGTTCGAACTCGACGTCGGCCGATGGCACGTCGTCGGGAACGAACGCGGGGTCGTTCGGGTCGAATGCCGGACGCTTCGTTTTTCGGTAGGCGTCGATCCTGAGATTTCGCGCGATGGTGAAGATCCAGCTCGAAACGTTGCCCCGTGCAGGGTCGAACTGGTGTGCTTTATTCCATACCGCCAGCATGGTCTCCTGCATCAGTTCTTCGGATGCCTGTCCATCTCGGGCGAGCTTCGCCATGTAGGCCCGCACCCTTGGTCCGTAATGGCGGAACAGTGCTTCGAAGGCTTCGACGTCCTTCTTCTGCCCTACGGCGGTCAGAAGCTGAGCGAGTTTACCTTGTGAACTTTCATCGTCGCTGGCCTGCATGGATGCCGTTTTTTTCCCACGAACCTGCGGCAAAGGACGGGGCTGCCGCACAAATTGCCCCCGTTCATTGTGGCATGCATCCGCCGCTATGGAAAATCCTGTCGTCATGACCGCCTTTACGGCGCAAACTCCACAGCGGATCACTCGACCGGAATTTATTCACCGGGCATCGATCCGTTTCGCTTCGGTCTGCGTAATGCTGTGAAATGAACAGCAAGGCGAGGTAGATCGATGGACAGCGGCTTTAGAAGTTCGGGCCACAACGGTAGGCGCAAGATCGCTGTCGTGGGATCGGGTATATCCGGGCTGTCTGCCGCATGGCTCCTGAGCCGCAGCGCCGATGTCGTGCTCTTCGAAGCCGATTCGCGCGCTGGAGGCCATGCCAATACGGTAATCGCCCGCACGGCCGGGCGCGACATCGCCGTGGACACCGGCTTCATTGTCTACAACGATCGCAACTACCCCAACCTGGTCGCCCTTTTCGATCATCTCTCCGTTCCGACACTGCCGTCGTCCATGTCCTTTTCCGCGTCCCTCGATGGTGGACGCTTCGAGTATTCCGGTTCAGGTCTGGGCGGACTTCTGGGTCAGCCAATCAATGCGGTCCGTCCACGCTTCTGGCGCATGGTTTCCGACATTCTGCGCTTCTACAAGGAAGCGCCGGAACTGCTCGGGCGCCCCGAACTCGAGGCGGTAAGTCTTGGCGACTATCTGGCCCGGAGTGGCTACGGCGCCTCATTCGTCGAAGACCATCTTCTGCCGATGGGTGCGGCGATCTGGTCGACCACGGCGTCCGAAATGCGACTTTATCCGCTGCATGCCTTCATCCGGTTCTTTGCCAACCACGGCCTCCTGCAACTCAAGGATCGCCCGCGCTGGCGCACTGTCGCCGGCGGAAGCCGCGAATATGTGAAGCGTCTGCTCGCCGATTTTCGCGGTGAGGTGCGGCTCGAAAGCGCGGTCATCTCGGTCCGTCGTCTCGCCATCGGCGTCGAGGTCGTTGATGCGGCCGGCCATGCGGATCGTTTCGACGATGTCGTGATTGCCGCCCACGCCGATCAGGCGCTGCGGTTGCTTTCCGATGCAGACAACGGTGAGCGGGAGGCGCTGGGCGCGTTCGATTATACGCCCAACGTTGCCGTTCTTCATTCCGATGTCGGCCTGATGCCGAAGCGTCGGAAAGTCTGGTCGAGCTGGAATTACATAGCGGATGCGGATCGCTCGGGAAAAAGCGCGCTTTGCGTAACCTACTGGATGAACCATCTGCAGTCGCTTGATCCTGCCGCGCCGCTGTTCGTCACGCTCAATCCGTGCCGGGCACTCGACGAGAAGAAGATCATCAGCGTGTTCGACTACACGCATCCCTTGTTCGACCTCAAGGCCATTGCCGCGCAGCGTCGTCTCTGGTCGCTTCAGGGCCGACGCAACACCTGGTTCTGCGGGGCCTATTTCGGAAGCGGTTTCCACGAGGACGGTCTTCAGGCCGGCCTTGCGGTGGCCGAGGCGCTTGGCGGTGTGCGCCGTCCGTGGACGGTCGCGGACGAATCCGGACGGATCGCCCATGTCCGGGCACACGAGGCGGTCGAATGAGCTTCGCCTCCGCCCTCTACACGGGTCATGTCCTTCATGTCCGGCACCGGCCGAAACGCCATCGGCTGCGCTACAGCGTCTTTTCGCTGTTGGTGGATCTCGATGAGCTGCCGCTGCTAGGCAGGAGCCTAAGACTGTTCGGCCACAACCGACGAGCCGTCTTTTCCGTCCATGATGCAGATCATGGCGACGGAAGGCGGGAAGGGCTGAAGAGCTGGGTGGCGGGACATCTTGCCGATGCCGGCATCGCCGAGCCGGACCTGCGGGTCACAATGCTGTGCTATCCCCGCATCTTCGGTTTCGTCTTCAATCCGCTAACCGTCTATTTCTGCAGCCGGGGCGACGGAGCGATGGTCGCCATTCTCTACGAGGTCTGCAACACCTTCGGGGAGCGACATACCTATGTGATTCCGGTCGAAGGCGATGGCCGTTCCGTCCGGCACGAATGTGCCAAGAGGATGTATGTGTCTCCCTTCGTGCCGATGAATTGCACCTACCGGTTCAACATCAAGCCGCCGGGCGAGGCTGTGGCGATCAACATAGGTGAGAGTGATGACGAAGGGGCCCTGCTCTTTGCGTCCTTTGTCGGGGAGCGTCGCGAGATTTCCGATGCGGCGCTGCTGCGCATGCTGCTGACCTATCCGCTGATGACGATGAAGGTGGTCGTCGGAATCCACTGGGAAGCCTTGCTGCTTTGGTTGAAGCGCACGCCGATCTACCGCCATACGCCGGCGGCGATACCGGTCGCCAGCACGGTTGTCCTGCAGAATGAAATGGAGAAACCATGAGCCACGCCGAACAGGAAACCTCCGGCCTCGCGCCTGCGCGCCCCGTGTGGCAGAGAATGCTGTGCCGTTGGGCGGACAGGCTCCGCAGGGGACGGCTGGTCCTGCAGTTTGAGAACGGCTTCGAGCATGTTGCGACCGGCGTCGAAACGGGTCCGACAGCCGTGTTGACGATAAGACGTCCCCGTGCGCTGCTGCGGATCATGATGGGCGGCACCTTGGGCTTTGCCGGCGCGGTGATCGATGGCGACGTCGATAGCCCCGACATCGGTGCGGTGCTCGAGCTGGCGGTTGCCAATGAAGACCGGTTTTCGCGCCTGATGGCCCCCAACCTGATCACCGGCGCTGTCGCCCGCATTCGTCACACGCTTAGACGCAACACGGTGAAAGGCAGCCGCCGCAACATCGCGTTCCACTACGATCTGGGCAACAGTTTCTATGCGCTCTGGCTCGATCGGACGATGACCTATTCCTCGGCCCTCTATGAGACGCCCGGACAAGGCCTGTCGGACGCGCAGGAGGCAAAGTATGCGCGGATCGTCAGAGAACTGAACATCGGTCCGGACGACCATGTGCTGGAGATCGGCTGCGGCTGGGGCGGATTTGCCGAGCATGCGATCCGCGCCACCGGTTGCCGCCTCACCTGCCTGACGCTTTCGGTCGAGCAGGCGAAATATGCGCGGGATCGTCTGGAACGGGCAGGTCTATCCGACCGGGCGGACATTCGTCTGGAGGATTACCGCCACTGTGAAGGCCGCTTCGACAAGATCGTCTCGATCGAGATGTTCGAGGCAGTCGGCGAGGAAAACTGGCCGGTCTATTTTGCGACGCTGCGTCAACGCCTGAAGCCCGGCGGCAGTGCCATGGTGCAGTCCATCACAATCGACGAAGACCGCTTTGAAACCTATCGACGCCGGGCCGACTTCATCCAGACCTACATCTTCCCAGGCGGGATGCTCCCCTCTGTGGCGGCGTTCAAGGACGGAGCTCGAAAGGCGGGTCTGGCCATCGGTTCGCTGCTGGCCTTCGGCCGCGATTATGACCGGACACTGGTTGCGTGGGACCACGCTTTCGTCGCGAATTGGCCGAAGATCGAGGCCCTCGGCTTTGATCGCCGATTCTATCGGCTGTGGCGTTTCTATCTCCACTATTGTGCCGTCGGCTTTCGCACGGGTCGGATCGATGTGGTTCAGGTCCGGCTCGACAACCCCGAATAGCTCGTCAATCGGGGGATCTCAGCATTCGCCGCGTCAGCTTGAACCGGAGCCTCGCCGGCAGTGCGTGGAGTATCTTCATCGCGACAGCCATCCTGCGGGGAAAGACGATCTCGTAGCGGTTTGTCGCGAGGCCCTTGGCGATGGCATCCGCAGCCGCTTCGGATGAAATGAGGAAGGGCATCGGAAAATCGTTCTTCCGGGTCAGCGGCGTATCGACGAAACCCGGATTGACGATCGACAGGCAAACGCTCTTTTCTGCCAGTTCCGGATGAAGTGCCTCGCACATCACGTTGAGCGCGGCCTTCGTCGCTCCATAGCTCGCCGCACCGGGTAGGCCGACATATCCGGACACCGAGGCAACGACCGCGATCTGTCCAGTTCTGCGGGCGATCATGGCCGGCATGACCGCTTCCAGGCAATACGCGGTGCCGATCAGGTTGAGGTCGACCATCGTTTTCAGACGTGCGGCGTCGAAGTCGGACGCGTAGTCCCGCGCATAGGTTCCTGCCGCGAAGACAGCGAGTGCGACCGGACCCAATCGAGTGGTGATTTCGTTGACCGTTTCGTGGACGGCTGTCCTGTCGGTGACGTCGAGCGGGAAGCTGACGATACGGTCTGGTGCCTCGGCACAGAGCCGATTGAGCTCGACGGTGCTGCGGGCGCTTGCGGCGACGTTCCAGCCGTCTCGCGCAAGACGCAAGGCGAGAGCCCGGCCGATGCCGGAACTTGCCCCGGTAACCCAGGCGACCCGCGAAGGTGCCGTCGTCTCGTTGTCGACCGATGTGTTGTCGTTGGTCATCAGAACCCCGTCTTGCCTTTTCGCTACCTGAAGCAATACGGCAAGACGGGGCGAGTGGTTCAGCGCCCGCCGTTGACGGCGACGAAGCTTTCCATGCGTGACAGGGCAAGCTCGGGCTGATCGAGAACGTTTGCCTGGTCGGCGAGGCGGAAGACATCGCAGTAGTGCAGGATTCCGCGCGCGGATTGCATGCCGGCAGGCATCGTAAAGTGGTTCTGGTGACCGTTCAGCCAGGCGAGGAAGACGACACCCGCCTTGTAGTATTGCGTAGGCGTCTCGAAGATCTTGCGGGACAGGGGCACTGTCGGCGCCAGAACCTTGCGGAATTCGTCTTGCCTGCCATCTGCGAGTGTTGCCAGCGCAAGCGAGGCCTGGGGAGCCACGGCGTCGAAGATGCCGAGCAGGGCGTGGCTGTAGCCGTCGGGGCCGTCCTCGATCAGGTCGGCGTAGTTGAAATCGTCACCGGTATAGCAGAGCACCCCCGGCGGCAGGCGCCTGCGCAGGGCAATCTCCTTCGTGTTGTCCAAGAGGGAGATCTTGATGCCTTCCACCTTGTCGCTGTTCTCCGCGATGATCGACAGGACCGTCTCCAGCGCCTTGTCGAAATCGTCGCTGCCCCAATAGCCGGCGAGTTGCGGGTCGAACATGCTGCCGAGCCAGTGCAGGATGACTTTATCCTTCGCCTGCGAGAGAATGCGGCGATAGACGGTGCGGTAGTCGTCTGCGGACCGCGCCACGCGCGCCAACGCGCGGCTGGCCATCATGATGGTGCGCCCGCCATGGGCTTCGACGAACGCCATTTGTGTTTCGTAGGCGCGAACCACATCGTCCAGCGAGCGTGCATCTGCGGCTGGCAGATGATCGGTGCCCGCGCCACAGGCGAGGTCGGCACCCGGCACGTGCCGCGCTTCGGCGAGCGAACGGCGGATCAGTTCCTGCGCGCCGGCCCAATCGAGCCCCATGCCACGCTGGGAGGTGTCCATCGCTTCGGCGATCTTGAAACCGAGCCCCCAGAGATGGTGCCGGAAGGCCATCGTGCGTTCCCAGTCGATGGCGGGCGAGCCCCAGGGATCGCTGTCGCGCAACGGATCCGAGACGACATGGGCGGCGGCATAGGCGATGCGGTTGAAGCGTGGCGGTCGGTCGGGCCGGCCGACCGGCGTACCGATCAAGCGATAGGCCTCGATCGTGCCGTCCACCTTTGGCAGCGTGATGGCGTGGGTCATGGCATCCTCCTCCATGGTTTGACTGCTCAATAATTTAGATCGTTCCAAATGGCAAGCTTTGGGTGAGAGCATTTTTCGCCCGGCGTCAGCAGTGTGGGGGGACGGAAAAGATCTCTTTTGTGCGCAAAACATGGATAAATTCTGGATGTGAAGCGCTGGAGCAGTCGCCGATGGCGGTTTCGAGTTGGGAACCGCGTTCATTTAATGCTCTCCATTTTTGGCTTGACAGATTTGGATCGTTCCAATTATGAGTCCGGAAAGATCAGAAGTCGGGAGGATGCGCCAATGGGAGAAAGGGTGACGGTTGTCGATATCGCACGCGCTGCCGGCGTGTCGAAATCGACCGTGTCTCTTGTTCTTCAGGGCAGCCCGTTGGTCAATGAAGGCACGCGGGCCAAGGTCAACGCGGCCATCCGCGAGCTTGGCTATGTCTACAATCGCGGCGCTGCCAATCTGCGCCAGTCGAATGCCAAGTCGAAGATCATCGGCGTCGTCGTCAACGACCTGACCAACAGCTTCTTCGCCGAGCTTGCCGTCGGCATCGACATGACTGTCCAGGCTGCCGGCTATGTGCAGTTTCTCGCCAATTCGGCCGAAAACCCCGATCGGCAGCGGGAGGTCGTTGCCTCGATGCGGGAGCACGGCATTTCGGGCCTCATCATTTCGCCTGCCCGTGGAACGCCCGCCACCGATCTGAAGCTGCTTGCTGTCGCCGGTATTCCGGTGGTTGCCGTGGTGCGCAATGTCTCAGGTGCGCGGGTCTCCTCGCTGCTCTCGGACAATGCCGCCGGCGCCAAGGCTGCGGTCGAGCATCTGATCGCGCTCGGGCATCATCGCATCGCCTTCCTCGGCGGTTTCCCCGATACGACTGTCTATGCCGAGAGGCTGGCGGGCTATCGGGAGGCGCTCGGTGCCGCGAAGCTCTCCTGCGGTGATGATCTCGTGATGGCATCGGCCCCATCCCGCATCGGCGGCATGGTCGCGATCGAGCGCTGCATGGCGCTCGCGGACCGTCCGACGGCGGCCCTGTGCTTCAACGATGCCGTTGCCTTCGGCGTCTGCGATGGCTTGCGCAAGGCCCGGATGGAGCCAGGCGCCGATTTCGCCGTGGTGGGCTTCGACGACGTGATCGAGGCGAAGACCGCGGTTCCGGCGTTGACCACGGTCGCCATCGATCCACAGGGCATGGGCCGCCGCGCGGCGCAACTGCTCCTCAAGCAGATCAATGCCGGAAAGGTCGAGCCGGAGGCGGTGGTCAGCCCGGCGCATCTGGTCGTTCGCAAGAGCTGCGGTGCAAGTGGTGCCCTGGGAGAGGCCCATCTTGGTGGCCTGGCAATGGAGGGTGCGGCTGCCGCCGCGCTGTGAGGAATTGAAAAGTCGGGGCGGCCGGTCCGGTCTGCCCGGGAGGAGGATGACATGGTCCGCTGGGGCTTGATCGGCGCAAGCACGATCGCGCGCGAATGGGTGATCAAGGCGATCCGCGCCAATGGTGGCGAGGTCGTTTCGGTCATGAGCAGCAATGCCGAGCGTGGCCGAGCCTATGCCGCCGAGAACGGCATCGCGCGGGTTGCGCTGACGCTCGACGAACTCGTTGCCGATCCGGGCATCGATGCGGTTTACATCTCGACGACGAACGAACTGCATCGCGATCAGGCGATTGCCGCCGCACGGGCCGGCAAGCATGTTCTCTGCGAAAAGCCGCTGGCGCTGTCGCTCGGTGACGCGCGCGGCATGATCGCCGAGGCCGCAAAGGCCGGTGTCGTCCTCGCAACCAACCATCACCTGCGCAATGCCGCCAGCCATCGCGCGATGCGTGCCGCAATTGCCGAAGGTAAGATCGGCCGGCCGCTGGCGGCGCGTGTCTTTCACGCCGTCTATCTGCCGCCGCACCTGCAGGGCTGGCGCCTCGAACGGCCCGATGCCGGCGGCGGTGTGATCCTCGACATCACCGTGCACGACGCCGATACCCTGCGTTTCGTCCTCCATGACGATCCGGTCGAGGTGACGGCGTTCAGCCAGTCGGCCGGGATGGGGCAGTCGGGTCTCGAAGACGGCGTGATGGGTGTGATGCGCTTCCGTTCGGGCCTGATCGCCCAGTTCCACGATGCCTTCACGGCGAAATTCGCCGAAACCGGCTTCGAAGTGCATGGCACCGAGGGCTCGCTGATCGCCCGCAACGTGATGACCCAGCGTCCCGTGGGCACCGTCATTCTGCGCAATGCGGACGGCGAGCAGGAGCTGCCGCTCGATCAGCAAGATCTCTACGAACGCGCGATAGCCAACTTCCATGCGGCGATCGCAGGCAATGGAAACCCATCGGCCACCGGCGAGGACGGCCTGTGGTCGCTGGCGACCGGCCTCGCTGTCGTGCGGTCGGCCACAGAAGGCGCCGCCGTCAAGATTGAAACCGGACTTTGAAGAAGACATGAGCAAGCTGATCACCCCGGCCGAAGCCGCCGCTCTCATTCCCGACGGAGCCATTGTTTCCGTCTCGTCGTCGAGCGGTCTGGGCTGCCCCGACCTGATGCTGAAGGCGATCGGTGAACGCTTCGAGGCGACCGGCCACCCGCGGGGTTTGACCACGCTGCATCCGATCGCAGCCGGCGACATGAGCGGTATCAAGGGCATCGACCATATCGCCCGTAAAGGACTGCTCGCGCGCATCATCGGCGGCTCCTATCCGTCGGGACCCTCGACCTCCGAACCACCGCTCATCTGGCAGATGGTCACGGGCAACGAGATCCCCGCCTACAACATTCCCTCCGGCATCCTCTTCGACATGCACCGCGAGGCGGCTGCCAAACGGCCGGGCGTCATCACCAAGGTCGGTCTGGAAACCTTCGTCGATCCGGACCGGCAGGGCTGCGCGATGAACGCCTCCGCTGCGGCCGAGCCGGTCGTCAGGAAGATCGCGTTCGAGGGAGAGGAATGGCTCTATTTCCGGGCCATCGTGCCGCAGGTCGCCATCATCCGCGCCACCACTGCCGACGAGCGCGGCAATCTCACCTATGAGCATGAGGGCGCCTATCTCGGCGGGCTCGACCAGGCGCTGGCCGCCCGCAACAACGGCGGCATCGTCATTGCCCAGGTGAAGCGCATGACCAAGGACGGCTCGCTGAAGCCGCACGACGTCCGCGTGCCCGGCATGCTCGTCGACTATCTCATCGTCGACCCCGACCAGAAGCAGACGACCCAGACGCTCTACGACCCGGCGATCTCGGGCGAGATCTTCCGGCCGCTCGACAGTTTCCACCTGCCGGAATTCGGCATCCAGAAGGTGATCGCCCGCCGCGTGGCGCAGGAACTGGAGGCCGGCAGCTGCGTCAATCTCGGCTTCGGCATTTCCGCCAACGTACCGCGCATCCTGCTCGAAGAGGGCCTGCATGGCGCAGTCACCTGGGTGATCGAACAGGGCGCCGTCGGCGGCGTGCCGCTTCTCGATTTTGCCTTCGGCTGCGCGTCGAACGCGGACGGCTACATGCCGTCGCCGTATCAGTTCACCTATTTCCAGGGCGGCGGCTTCGACGCCTCGCTGCTCTCCTTCCTCGAGATCGGCCGCGACGGCTCGGTCAACGTCTCCAAGCTCGCCTTCCGCCCGCATGTGACGGCCGGTGCCGGCGGCTTCGTCGACATCACGGCCCGTGCCAAAAAGATCGTCTTCTCCGGCATGTTCAACGCGGGGGCAAAGCTTTCCATCGAGGATGGCCGTCTGGTCGTCGAAAAGGAAGGCAAGCTGAAGAAGCTGGTCAACGAGGTCGAGCACGTCACCTTCTCTGGCCGCCGCGCCGTGGAGCAGGGTCAGGACATCACCTATGTGACCGAACGATGCGTCATGAAGCTGACGCCGGACGGCATCATGCTCACCGAAATCGCGCCGGGCATCGATCTTGAAAGCCAGATCCTCGCCCAGTCGGAATTTCCGCTGATCATCTCACCGGATCTCAAGGGCATGGATCACGAGCTGTTCCGCGATGTGCCGATCGGCCTGACGCTTCCGCAAAAGCCAAGGCGGGTGCTGGAGGTGTCCCATGGCTGAGACCCGCATCCGTCTTGCCGTCGAGGCTTCGATTGCCACTATCACGCTTTCGCGCGCCGACAAGCTGAACGCGCTCGATCTCGACATGCTGGCCGAGCTTTCGATCGTTCTCGACCGGGTCGAAGCCGACAGCGCCGTTCGCGTTGTCATCCTGACCGGAGAGGGCAAGGCCTTCTCCGCCGGTGGCGACATCGCCGCCTGGGGCGGCATGCAGGCTGCCGAGTTCGGCCACCAGTGGGTCCGCTACGGCCACCGCATCTTCGATCGGCTGGCGACGCTCCGGATGCCGGTGATCGCCGCGATGAATGGCCATGCCCTGGGCGGCGGGCTGGAGCTTGCCGGGGCGGCCGACATCCGCATTGCCGAGCGTCAGGCGAAGATCGGTCTGCCGGAAACCTCGCTCGGCATGGTGCCGGGCTGGTCTGGCACGCAGCGGTTGGTTCGCCGGTTCGGCGCGCAGATCGTCCGGCGTATGGTGCTGGGTGGCGAAATGTTCGTAGCCGAAGAGGCGCGCGCCAACGGCCTGGTCGATCTCGTCGTGGAGACCGGTGAAGTGCTCAAGGCCGCGCGGGACTATGCCGCGCGGATCGCCCAGCGCGGTCCAGCGGCCGTCGAAATCTCGAAACTCATGCTGTCCATCGCCAGCGGCGAGGACAATGGCGCAGCCGTCGAGGCACTGGGTTCGATCCTGGTCGCCAAGACCGGCGACCTGAGGGAGGGCGTGTCCGCCTTCAGGGAAAAGCGCACCGCCGAATTCAAGGGAGAATGGTAATGCCGGTACTCGTAACGCCGCGGAAGATCGAAGATACGACGGTTCGCGAATTCTCCATGCTGATCGACGGTGAATGGGTCGGCGGTGCCGAAGGTCGCACGCTGGAGCGCGTGGCGCCCGGACACGGTGTGGTCGTCAGCCGCTACCAGCAGGCCGGCGCGGCAGATGCCGAGCGTGCCATTCGCGCTGCCCGCAAGGCTTTCGACGAGGGAGCATGGCCGCGCATGACGGCCTCCGAGCGGTCCGGGATTCTGCTGAAGGCGGCCACGCTGATCGAAGAACGCCTCGACGAAATCTCCTATCTCGACGCAGTCGAGGCCGGCAAGCCGATCACCCAGGTCAAGGGTGAAATCGGCGGTGCAGCCGACATCTGGCGCTATGCTGCGGCGCTGGCCCGCGACCTGCATGGCGAGAGCTACAATACGCTTGGCGACGGCACCCTTGGCGTCGTGCTGCGGGAAGCGATCGGTGTCGTCTCGATCATCACGCCCTGGAACTTCCCCTTCCTGATCGTCAGCCAGAAGCTGCCGTTCGCGCTTGCCGCCGGCTGCACCTGCGTCGTCAAGCCGTCGGAACTGACCTCCGGTTCGACGCTGGTTCTCGGCGAGATCCTGATCGAGGCGGGCGTGCCCGCCGGCGTCGTCAATATCCTGGTCGGCACTGGCCCGGAGGTCGGAGCGCCGATGACGACGCATCCGGCGGTCGACATGATCTCGTTCACTGGCTCCACGGGCGTTGGCAAGTTGACGATGGCGAACGCCGCCCAGACCCTCAAGAAGGTGTCACTGGAACTCGGCGGCAAGAATCCACAGATCGTTTTCCCCGATGCCAACATCGACGAATTCGTCGATGCGGCGGTCTTCGGTGCCTGGTTCAATGCCGGCGAATGCTGCAATGCCGGCTCGCGGCTGATCCTGCACAAGAGTATAGCCGACGATGTGGTCGCCCGTGTCGCCCAGCTGTCGAGTGCGGTGAAGGTCGGTGATCCGCTTGATCCCACGACACAGGTCGGCGCGATCATCACGCCGCAGCATCTCGAAAAGATCTCCGGCTATGTATCGGGCGCAGCGGCCGGTGGCGCCAATATCGCCTATGGCGGTTCGGCGATCGATTTCGGCATGGGCCAGTTCATGGCCCCCACCATCCTCGACAAGGTCACCCCGGACATGGCGGTCGCCCGCGAGGAAGTCTTCGGTCCCGTCCTGTCGGTGCTGACCTTCGAAACAACGGAAGAGGCGATCCGCATCGCCAATGCCATCGACTACGGCCTGTCCGCTGGTGTCTGGAGCCGTGATTTCGACACCTGCCTGACCGTCGGTCGCAAGGTGCGGGCGGGTACGGTCTGGATGAACACCTTCATGGATGGCGCGGCCGAACTGCCCTTCGGGGGCTATCGCCAGTCGGGCCTTGGTCGGGAACTCGGCCGCCATGCCGTCGAGGACTACACCGAGACCAAGACGCTCAACATGCATATCGGCGCCCGCACCGGATGGTGGATGCCGCGATGAAAAGAAGCCCGGAATACATATGCTTCAATCGATTTAAAAATATGTGTCGACGTTCTTGACCTTGGTCAAATTATGAATTCTTTAATACCCTCGCGGTGGGAGACCGCGTGAAATACCGGGGCCGATGCGAGGAGCAGCGGACCCACCCAAACGGCGGGGAGGAGTTCCGCCGGCACGACTTGCAAACGGGAGGAATACGATGCGCAAGTTTTTGACTACGACTGCTGTAACGCTGACGATGATGGCCGGCCTCGCCCAGGCCGCCGAGAACGTTGAAGTGCTGCACTGGTGGACGTCCGGCGGCGAAGCTGCCGCGCTCGACGTCCTGAAGAAGGACCTCGAAGGCAAGGGAATTTCCTGGACCGACATGCCGGTCGCAGGCGGCGGCGGCACCGAAGCCATGACCGTTCTGCGCGCCCGCGTCACCGCCGGCAACGCGCCGACCGCGGTTCAGATGCTCGGCTTCGACATTCTCGACTGGGCCAAGGAAGGCGCGCTCGGCAATCTCGACGACATCGCCGCCAAGGAAGGCTGGGACAAGGTGATCCCGACCGCCCTGCAGCAGTTCTCGAAGTATGACGGTCATTGGATCGCCGCGCCGGTCAACGTTCACTCGACCAACTGGCTGTGGATCAACAAGGCGGCCCTCGAAAAGGCCGGCGGCAAGGAGCCGACGAACTGGGACGAGCTGGTCGCTCTGCTCGACAACTTCAAGGCCCAGGGCATCACCCCGGTCGCCCATGGCGGCCAGCCGTGGCAGGACGCGACGATCTTTGACGCCGTCGTGCTGTCGCTCGGTAACGACTTCTACAAGCAGGCCTTCATCGATCTCGATCCGGCGGCGCTTTCCGGCGACAAGATGAAGGAAGCCTTCGACCGCATGGCGAAGCTCCGCACCTATGTCGACGACAACTTCTCCGGCCGCGACTGGAACCTCGCGTCCGCCATGGTCATCGAGGGCAAGGCCGGCGTGCAGTTCATGGGCGACTGGGCCAAGGGCGAGTTCATCAAGGCCGGCAAGAAGCCGGGCTCCGACTTCGTGTGCATGCGCTTCCCCGGAACGCAGGGCTCGGTAACCTTCAACTCCGACCAGTTCGCCATGTTCAAGGTTTCGGACGACAAGGTCCCGGCCCAGCTGCAGATGGCTTCCGCCATCGAGAGCCCGGCCTTCCAGTCGGCCTTCAACGTCGTCAAGGGCTCGGCACCGGCGCGTACGGATGTTTCCGACGAAGCCTTCGACGATTGCGGCAAGAAGGCGATCAAGGACCTGGCGGAGGCCAATACCAGCGGCACGCTCTTCGGTTCCATGGCCCATGGCCATGCCAATCCGGCAGCCGTGAAGAACGCCATCTACGACGTGGTCACCCGCGCGTTCAACGGCGAACTCAACTCCGACGAAGCCGTCAAGGAACTGGCGGCGGCTGTCGAGGGCGCAAAGTAAAGCCACGGGCGGGGGTGTCTGCCCCTCACCCTGACCCGACCGGGGTCGAGCCGCGTGTCTCGACCCGTCCTTCGGACCCCCGCACACGGGGAGAGGGGACGGCCAACGCGGTGCCGCATCTGCCTTCTCCCCGCTCGCGGGGAGAAGGTGCCGGCAGGCGGATGAGGGGCGTCACCCCTCGCCAGAAAATTGAAAATACACAAGAAAACGGTGGTACCGACCATGGACAGTCGCAGCCGGCTGCAGGAGCTTTTGCCAAAGCTCGTGCTGGCACCCAGTTTCCTCATCGTGCTCGTCTTCGTTTACGGCTTCATCGCCTATACGGGGTTCCTGTCGATGACCGACAGCAAGATGCTGCCCTCCTACAACTTCGTCGGGTTCGCCAACTATGCCAAGCTCTGGAACCTGCCGCACTGGTGGCGGGCGCTGACCAATCTCGGCATTTTCGCTTCGCTCTACATCGTCATCTGCTCGGTTCTCGGATTGGCGCTTGCCATCCTGCTCGACCAGAAGATCCGCGCCGAGGGGCTGCTCCGACCGATCTATCTCTATCCGATGGCACTGTCGTTCATCGTCACCGGAACGGCCTGGAAATGGTTCCTCGATCCGGGCATCGGGCTCGAGAATACCATGCACCTCTGGGGCTGGGAAAGCTTCGCCTTCGACTGGATCAAGGACCGCAACTACGCCATCTATTGTGTCGTGATCGCAGCCGTCTGGCAGTCCTCCGGCTTCGTCATGGCGATGTTCCTCGCCGGCCTGCGCGGCGTTGACAACGAGATCATCAAGGCCGCGCAGATCGACGGCGCATCCACCGCCACCGTCTATCGCCGCATCATCATCCCGCTGATGCGCCCGGTCTTCCTGTCTGCCTTCGTCGTGCTCGCCCATCTCGCCATCAAGGCCTACGACCTCGTCGTGGCACTGACGGGCGGCGGGCCGGGACAGGCGACCGAAGTCCCGGCCACCTTCATGTATTCCTACACCTTCACCCGCAACCAGATGGGCATCGGCGCATCGTCCGCAATCATCATGCTGATCATGATCTTCTCGATCATCGTGCCCTACCTCTATTCCGAGATCCGCGGAGGAAAACGCTAATGAGTGCGTCGAGCCCCGACAATGTCATCTCCCACGGCCGCCTGGTCCGCGCGCTTATCTACTCGGCGCTGATCCTCTTCGCCGTCTACTATCTGCTGCCGCTCTACGTGATGGTGGTGAACTCCCTGAAGCCCCTGGAAGAGATCCGCCAGGGCGGCATGCTGAACCTGCCGAAGGTATGGACCGTCGAGCCCTGGCTCTCGGCATGGTCGACCGCGCAGATCGGCGTCCAGCCGACCGGGCTGAAACCGTTCTTCATCAATTCGATCCTGATGGTTATCCCCGCCGTTGCGATCTCGACGATCATCGGTGCCCTCAACGGCTATGTGCTGACGAAGTGGCGCTTCCCCGGTTCGAACGTCTTCTTCGGCCTGCTGCTCTTGTCCTGCTTCATTCCCTTCCAGATCGTGCTGATCCCGATGGCGCGCATTCTGGGCTTGCTGGGACTGGCCGGCTCGATCTGGGGCCTGATCCTGGTGCACGTGGTCTACGGCCTCGGCTTCACGACGCTCTATTTCCGCAATTACTATGAGAACTTCCCCACCGAACTGGTGCGGGCGGCGCAGATCGACGGCGCGAGCTTCTTCCAGATATTCTACCGCATTCTCCTGCCGTCCTCCGGGCCGATCATCGTCGTCTCCGTCATCTGGCAGTTCACCAACATCTGGAACGACTTCCTGTTCGGGGCTTCGTTCTCCGGCGCATCGTCGACGCCGATGACGGTTGCGCTCAACAACCTCGTGTCGTCCTCGACCGGCGTCAAGGAATATAATGTCCACTTCGCGGGCGCGATCCTCGCCGCCCTGCCCACCCTCATCGTCTACATCGTCTCCGGCCGTTACTTCGTGCGTGGCCTGATGTCCGGCGCAGTGAAAGGATAAGGCCCATGTCGTTTCTCAAGATCTCACACCTTCGCAAATCCTACGGCGCCCTCGAAATCCTGAAGGACATCAATCTCGAGATCGAGGAAGGCGGCTTTCTGGTTCTGGTCGGCCCTTCCGGTTGCGGCAAGTCCACCCTGCTCAACACGATCGCCGGGCTGGAGCCGATCACGTCCGGCGAAATCTCCATCAATGGCCGCAACGTCGCCGGCCTGCCGCCGTCCAAGCGCGACATCGCCATGGTGTTCCAGTCCTACGCGCTCTATCCGAACATGACGGTGGCCGGGAACATCGCCTTCGGCATGGAAATCCGCGGCGTGCCGAAGGATGAACGTGACCGGGCGATCGCCGGTGTCGCCGAGATGCTCCAGATCGGCCACCTTCTCGATCGCAAGCCGAGCCAACTGTCCGGCGGCCAGCGCCAGCGCGTCGCGATGGGCCGGGCGCTGGTGCGCAACCCGCAGGTCTTCCTGTTCGACGAGCCGCTCTCCAACCTCGACGCGAAGTTGCGCGTCGACATGCGCACCGAGATCAAGCGGCTCCACAACCGCATGAAGACCACGATTGTCTACGTGACCCACGACCAGATCGAGGCAATGACGCTCGCCACCAAGATCGCGGTGCTGAAGGATGGCGTGCTGCAGCAGTTCGGCTCGCCGGCCGAAATCTACAACAACCCTGCCAACATGTTCGTCGCCGATTTCATGGGCTCGCCCGCGATGAACCTGCTGACGGCCAGGGTCGAGAACGGGTCAGGCGGCCTCGCCATCACGCTCGACCGCCCGGGCAGCACGCCACTGTCCTTGCCGCTTGCGACGGACAAGGCGGCGCTCGCCGCCCATGCCGGCCGCGACGTGGTGTTCGGCATCCGCCCGGAGGCGCTGACGGACCCGGATGGTTCCGACCGCAATGCGCGGACCCTGGTCGAGGGAGAGTGCCTGATCGAGGTGGTGGAACCCGCCGGCTCCGACACATTTGCCGTCACCAAGCTCGGCGGCAAGGAAGTCGTCGCCCGGCTCAGGGCCGATGCCCGCATCGCTGCCGGCCAGACGGCCAAGCTTGCCTTCAATCTCGACAAGGCGGTCTTCTTCGATCCGAAGACGCAAAGCCGGATCGCCTGAGCACGACCATGACAACCACGCCCGACATCGTCGTCATCGGCTCGGGGATCGGCGGCTCGACGGTTGCCGCCGGGCTCGCGCCGTCCGGCGCCAGGATCCTGATCCTCGAGGCCGGCGACCATATCGCCGACCGGCCGGAAAACCGCGACCAGCGGGCAATCTTCCAGCGCGGTCACTTCCGCCCGAAGGAGATGTGGTACGAGGCCGACGGCACGGCCTTCAATCCCGGCAACTACTACAATGTCGGCGGCAATTCGAAATTCTACGGTGCGGTCCTGGTGCGTTACCGCGCCGAGGATTTTGCCGAGATGAAACATCGCGAAGGCGTCTCGCCGGCCTGGCCCTTCCCCTACGAGGAACTGGAGCCCTGGTACACCGAGGCGGAGCGGCTCTATCAGGTGCATGGCGCGCTTGGCGAGGATCCGACCGAGCCTACACATTCGGCACCCTATGCCTTTCCGCCGGTGCCGGACGAGCCTGCCATCGCCGCGGTCCGCCACAAGCTGAGACAGAACGGCCTGCACCCCTATTCCCTGCCGCTCGGCCTCGATCTCGACCGCTGGCTCGCCAAGGCGAAGACCCCCTGGGACGCGCATCCGAACGCCCAGGACGGCAAGATGGACGCCGAGACGACGGCGCTCGCCATGGCGCTCCAGCATCCCAACGTCACGCTGCAGGTCCGCTCGCGCGTCACGCGGCTGGAAACCTCCGAGGACGGCCGCCGGATCGTTGCCGTGCATGTGCTGCGCGACGGCGTCGCGGAGAGGATTGCGCCACGTCTCGTCATTCTGTCGGCCGGCGCCGTGCAGTCCGCGGCCCTGCTGTTGCGCTCGGCGAGCGACCGTCATCCGCGGGGGCTTGCCAACTCCTCCGACCAGGTCGGCCGCAATTTCATGAACCACAACTCGAGCGCGGTGCTGGCGATCTCGCCCTTCTACCGCAACACGTCGATCTATCAGAAGACCTTCGGTTTCAACGATTTCTATCTGTCGGATGGCGAGGGCGGGGCGCCGCTCGGCAATGTCCAGCTTCTCGGGCGCGTGTCGGGCAAGATCCTGAAGGCCAACATGCCTTCCGTCCCCGAATGGCTGCTGGAGCGCATTTCGCGCCATGCGATCGACTTCTATGCGATGAGCGAGGACATTCCCCATCCGGAAAGCCGCGTCATGGTCGACGGTGAGCGGATTGTCCTCCAATGGCATCGCACCAACTGGGACGCCCATCTCGACCTAGTGGCGCATCTGAAGCGGGTCCTGAAGGCCGCTGGCTTCCCGATCGTGCTTTCGCGTCCGTTCGACAAGCGCACGCCGTCGCATCAGTGCGGTACGGTTCGCATCGGCAATGACCCGGCAACAGCGCCCCTCGATATCTGGTGCCGGGCTTACGATCATCCGAACCTCTTCGTGGTCGACGCCGCCTGCCTGCCGACCTCCGCTGCCGTCAATCCGGCGCTGACGGTTGCTGCCCAGGCCCTGCGCGTCGCGGATCATATCGTCAGGGAGGACTTTGCAGCATGACCGGCTCACGTCCTGTCGCTATCATCACCGGAGGCCGGCGCGGCATCGGCCTCGGCATCGCCCGCGCGCTCGCCGACGACGGCTTCGACATCGCCGTGACCGGCCTCGGCCCGCTCGCTCCGGACGATGGCGTTCTCGCCGAGCTCGAAAAGCGCGGCGTTGCTGCCGCCTATTTCGAAGCGGACCTGTCCGATGTCGCCGGCCATGCCGCGACCGTCGAGAAGATCATGGCCCGCTTCGGGCGGATCGATTGCCTCGTCAACAATGCCGGCATGGGCTCGGTCGTGCGCGGTGATTTCCTCGACCTGACGCCGGAGAATTTCGATCGCGTGGTTGCGACCAACCTGCGCGGCACGGTGTTCTTCACCCAGGCCGTGGTCAGGGCGATGCTCGCCTCGAACGCACCGGCAGGGGGCCGGACGATCGTCAACATCACCTCGGTTTCGGCGGAGCTCACCTCTCCGGAGCGGCTCGATTACTGCGTGAGCAAGGCGGGGCTGTCGTCTTTCGGCAAGGGGCTTGCGCTCTACCTGGCAGAAAAGGGAATCGCCGTCTTCGAGATCCGCCCCGGCATCATCCGCACGGACATGACGGCCGGCGTGGCCGGAAAATACGACGCATTGATCGCCGATGGCCTGGTGCCGATGCGGCGCTGGGGCGAGCCCGACGACATCGGCGGCGTGGTATCGGCCCTTGCCTCCGGCCGCTTCGCCTTCGCCACCGGTTCGGTGATCGATCTGGATGGCGGGCTGTCGATCGGACGGCTGTAATCTTACCTCCCCCTTGAGGGGGGAGGTCGCGGCGTAGCCGCGGGTGGGGGTGGTCAACCGATCCTGTGTCCTTTCACCCCACCCCGGCACTGTGTGCCGACCCTCCCCCTCAAGGGGAGGGTGGACGAGTGATTTGAGGAAGACGTTATGACCTACGACTACATCATCACCGGCGCCGGCCCCGCCGGCTGCGTGCTCGCCAATCGCCTGTCGGAAGATCCGACGGTCAAGGTACTGCTCTTGGAAGCGGGCGGCGGGGACTGGAACCCCCTGTTCCACATGCCGGCAGGCTTTGCCAAGATGACCAAGGGCGTCGCCAGTTGGGGCTGGGAGACCGTTCCGCAGAAGCACATGAAGGGCCGAGTCCTGCGCTACACGCAGGCCAAGGTGATTGGCGGCGGCTCCTCGATCAATGCCCAGCTCTACACCCGTGGCAATGCCGCCGACTACGATCTGTGGGCAACGGAGGACGGTTGCGAGGGCTGGGACTACCGGTCGGTTCTGCCCTATTTCAAGCGTGCGGAGGACAACCAGCGTTTCGCCGACGACTATCATTCCTATGGCGGCCCGCTCGGCGTTTCCATGCCGGTCTCGGCACTGCCGATCTGCGACGCCTATATCAGGGCCGGCCAGGAGCTCGGAATTCCCTACAACCACGACTTCAACGGCAGGCAGCAGGCGGGCGTCGGCTTCTATCAGCTCACCCAGCGCAACCGCCGACGCTCGTCGGCCTCGCTTGCTTATCTTTCGCCGATCAAGGGTCGCAGGAACCTAACCATCCGCACCGGCGCCCGCGTCGCCCGCATCGTGCTGGAAGGCACGCGCGCGGTTGGTGTCGAGGTTGTCGCGGGCAATGCCGTGGAGACGATCCGGGCATCGCGCGAGGTCCTGGTCTCCTCGGGCGCGATCGGTTCGCCCAAACTGCTCCAGCAGTCGGGTATCGGCCCTGCCGATCACCTGAAATCCGTCGGTGTCCCGGTCCGGCACGACCTGCCCGGGGTCGGCTCGAACATGCAGGACCATCTCGACCTCTTCGTCATCTCCGAATGCACTGGCGACCACACCTATGACGGGGTGGCAAAACTCCATCGCACACTATGGGCCGGCATTGAATACGTGCTGTTCCGCACCGGACCGGTCGCTTCCTCGCTCTTCGAGACCGGCGGTTTCTGGTACGCGGACCCGGACGCCCGTTCTCCCGACATCCAGTTCCACCTCGGCCTCGGATCCGGCATCGAGGCGGGCGTCGAAAAGCTGAAGAATGCCGGCGTGACCTTGAACTCTGCCTATCTCCATCCACGGTCGCGCGGAACGGTGCGCCTTTCGTCATCCGATCCGGCCGCGGCTCCGCTGATCGACCCGAACTATTGGGAGGATCCGCACGACCGAACGATGTCGATCGAGGGTCTGAAGATCGCCCGGGAGATCATGAGCCAGGCGGCGCTGAAACCCTTTGTCATGGCCGAGCGGTTGCCGGGGCCGAAGGCGATCACCGATCAGGATCTGTTCGACTACGGTTGCGCCAATGCCAAGACCGACCACCACCCGGTCGGCACCTGCAGGATGGGCGCGGACGGCATGGCCGTCGTCGGGCTGGATCTGAAGGTGCGGGGACTGGAAGGCCTTCGCGTCTGCGACAGTTCGGTCATGCCGCGGGTTCCGTCCTGCAATACCAATGCGCCGACCATCATGGTGGGCGAAAAAGGCGCAGATATCATCCGTGGGCGCGCGCCGCTGCCGCCGGCGGTCTTCGTCGATGAACGCAACGACCAGCGCCCGCGGGCGCGGGCGAACATTCGGTAGGAGCAAGGATGATCCGCCACTGCGTCTTCATTCGTTTCAAGCCTGAAACGCCATCTGCGACAAAGGCAGAAATTTATGCGGAGATCGCCGCACTCCAGTCGCGGCTGCCCGGCTTCCGCGCTGCCCATTTCGGCGACAATGTCAGTCCCGAGACGGGAATGGACAAGGGCTATGGGGAAGGGTTCATCGTCGATTTCGATGGACCGGCGGCACGCGACGCTTATCTTGCTGATCCGGAACACCAAAAGACCGGCGCCAGGATTGTCGAGAACGCTGTCGGCGGCCTCGATGGGATCCTCGTTTATGACATCGAGATAGCGGACTGAACTCGTGACCCTGACCGACCCTCGGGCTTTCCTCACCTCACTCTTCGAAGCGGCGGTCGCCGCGGCCGATCCTTATGCGGCGATCAAGACGCATCTCCCGCAAAAGCCGAAGGGCCGGACCGTGGTCATCGGTGCGGGCAAGGCGGCGAGCCAGATGGCGAACGCTTTCGAAAGGCTCTGGGATGCGCCGCTCGAAGGACTGGTGGTCGCCCGCCACGGACCGGTGGCACGATGCGAGCGCATCAAAGTGATGCAGTCGGCCCATCCGGTTCCGGACGAGGCGGGCCTCGCCGCTTCCGAGGCCCTGCTGAAGGCCGTCGAGGGGCTGGGAGAAGACGACCTCGTCGTCGCGCTGATCTCGGGTGGAGGCTCGGCGCTGCTGCCCGCCCCGCCTTCCGGTTTGACCCTTGAGGACGAGATCGCCGTCAACAGGGCACTGCTTGCCTCGGGCGCGCCGATTTCGGCGATGAACACGGTGCGCAAGCACGTCTCCCGCATCAAGGGCGGTCGCCTTGCCGCGGCTTGCGCGCCGGCCCGCGTCGTCAGCCTGATCGTTTCGGATGTGCCGGGGGACAATCCCGCCTTCGTCGCTTCGGGGCCGACGGTCCCATCTCTATCGTCTCCTTCCGAGGCCCTGGCGATCGTCGCCGAATACGGAATGTTGCTTCCGCCGGCCGTCATGGCTCATCTCAAGTCATCAGCCGCCGAAGCACCCGATCCGGGCGATCCGGCCTTCGCCCGCAACGAGATCCATGTCATCGCCTCGGCGCGCGTCTCGCTGGAGGCTGCGGCGGGCAGGGCGGCTGAACTGGGTGTTCCGGCCGTCATCCTCTCCGATGCCATCGAGGGAGAGGCCCGTGACGTCGGCCGGATGCATGCGGCGCTGGCCCGGGAGGTTTGCGACAGGAACCGTCCCTTTGCCAAGCCGGTCGTCATTCTCTCGGGCGGCGAGACGACGGTGACGATTGCCAACGATCGATTCGGCAAGGGCGGGCGCAACAGCGAGCTTCTCCTGTCCCTTGCGCTGGACATCGACGGGACGAGGGGCATTCACGCGCTTGCTGCCGACACGGACGGCATCGACGGCTCGGAAGACAATGCCGGCGCCTTTGCCGATGGCCAAACCGCGGCACTGATCCGTGCCGCAGGCGGAGATCCGCGGGCTTTCCTCGCCGGCCATGATGCCTGGTCGGCGTTTTCCCTGGCGGATAGCCTTTTCGTGCCCGGCCCGACCGGCACCAACGTCAACGATTTCCGGGCGATCCTGGTGGCGGACGACTAGACTGAAGGGTTCCAGTCGCGAAGGGTCGCCAACCCCTTTTCGAGCAGCGTCTCGGCGGACGCCTGATTGGTTGCCTCGACATAGCAGCGCATTTCCGGCGCATTTCCCGAGGGGCGGAAGTGGACGACGCTGTCGTCGGCAAGGGTGATCCGCAGGCCGTCGATGTCGCTCACCGACCTGACCCGACCGAGCGGCGCGACGAAACCAGCGAGATTGTCCGCAGACGTTCTGAGATGGGCCATCAGCGCCGTGCTGCGTTCGACGGCAAAATTCTCCAACCGGTCGCTGAGCGCAATGGGCAGGCTATAGGCCGCAGAAAGCGCCGAGAGTGACTGTCCGGCGCGGACCGCCATGCCGAGCACCGCAAGCGCCGGCAGAAAGCTGTCGCGCGTCGGAAGGGCCTTCAGAATGGTCGTGCCGATCGGGAAGTCCGAGCCGATCATCAGTCCGCCATTGGCTTCGAAGCCGATCACGCCGTGCTTGCCGTCAGCCAGCGCCTCTTCCATCGCGGCAATCACGAAGGGTGAACCGACCCGGGTGCGCACCACCTCGAAACCGCCGGCCGCCTCCAGCCCCGAATTCGAGGTGACCGGCGTCGCAACGACCCTGGCGCCGAGGAACCGTGTGGCGATCAGCCCGAGAAAATCGCCGCGCAAAGGCCGTCCGTGTTCGTCGGCCACGAGCGGGCGGTCGCCGTCTCCATCGGTCGAGACGATGGCGTCGAGCGAGAGCTTGTCCGTCCAGTCGGCCATCAGGCGTATCGTCTCGTCGGAGACCGCCTCCGTGTCGACCGGGATGAACTGGTCCGACCGTCCGAGCGGGAAGACGGTCGCACCGTAATGCTCGAACACCTTCACCATCATGTCGCGTGCGACCGTGCTGTGCTGGTAGACGCCGATGCGAAGTCCCGTCAGCGCACCCGCCGGCAAAACGGCCATGTTGCGCGCCAGGAAGAGGTCCGTGGCTGCCTGTTCATGGTTCTCTCCGGAGCCCGCCTCGACCAGGTTGGCCGCCGCATCGCCGGAAAGCGTTTCGGCAAGCGTGGTGATCGCCGTCTCGTCCGCCTTGGTGATCTCTTCGCCCGGACGGTAGAACTTGATGCCGTTGCGGTCGGCGGGAATGTGCGAGCCGGTCACCATGATGCCCGCCGCGTTGATCTTGCCGCCGTAGAGCGCGAGCGCCGGCGTCGGAATGGTGCCGCAATCGATGGGCTCAAGGCCTGCGCGACGCAGCGCCGCCATGACGGTTGCGGCGATTTCGGGGCTCGAAGGGCGGAAATCCTGGGCGACGACCACGGGGCTGCCGGGTGTTGCGAGCTCTTCGGCAATCAGGAAGCGGGCGAACGCGGTCGCATAGAGAGCCGAGACGCTTCCGGCCAGCTCCGTCGAAAGACCCCTGAGGCCGCTCGTGCCGAATTTTACTGCCATCTTGCCCGTCTCCTCGCGATTGACCGTCGGTCGCATAGGTAGAGCGGGCGGGCGTCTTAGGCAATGCCGGCAAAAGGGTGTACTTGATCTCGTCGGTGTGGATGTTACGACGCATCGGGCGATGCGAAGGGGATGATGATGAGTGGTCAGCGGCGCCGGTTTGTCTGGGAGATCGACTGGAATCTGCTGCGTACCTTCATGGTGATCGTACAGGAGCGGGGATTGACCGCCGCCGGCGAACGGTTGTCCCTGACCCAGCCCAGCGTCAGCAATGCGCTTCGGCGGTTGGAGACCCACATGGGCTGCCGCCTGATCGAGCGAAAGGCCGGCCGTTTTTCCGTCACCCCCGCCGGCCAGCGTCTCTATGGCGAGTGCGTGTCGCTCTTCGACATCGTCTCCGGCCTGCCGGGACGCATCGACGAGTCGCCGGATGAAATCGCGGGACACATCGACATCGCGCTCGCAAGCCACGTGGTCTGTCCTTTCCTCGACGACGTTCTGGCGACCTTCCACCAGACCTTTGCCGGCGTTACCCTGTCGCTCACCGTCGCGCCGAGCCGGGAGATCATCGGGGCCGTGCTTGCCCGAGAGGTCGCGCTTGGCATCTGCCTGCTCCCCGAACGCAACGCGAAACTCGAAGCGCGACCGCTCTACCGCGAGCATTTCGGCTATTTCTGCGGGCCGCGCCACCGCTTGTTCGGCCGAAGCGACGTGCAACTCGCGGATCTGCGGGACGAGCCCTATGTGTCGTTCAAGACGGACCAGATGGCCGATGCCCTGTGGCCGGTGGCGCTGCTCCGCCAGCAGCAGGGGCTGTCCGGCAAGATCATGGGCACTTCGTCTCATCTGGAAGAGGTCAAGCGGCTGATCGTCGCCGGCTTCGGTTTCGGCCCCTTGCCGATCCACGCCGTGGAGGGAGATGTCGATGCGGGTCGCCTCTGGCGCCTGCCGCCGTTCAGCGAACCGCCCGCCGTCGACGTGCATCTCGTCCACGATCCGGCCGCGCGGCGATCTCGGCCCGAGACCTTGTTGCTCGAAGCGCTTGGCAGTGCTCTCGACGAGACGCCGCTCGAAGCCCGCACTTATCCGCGAGCCTGAGCGAAGAGAGCGTCAGGCTGACCTGGTGCCGTAGCCCGTCAGGAATGACGTGAGATTGTCGCCGAGTTCGTCGCACAGATAACCGCCTTCCTGCACGATGACGGCGGGACGACCGAGCCGCGCCAGCGCCTCGCCGATCCGTGCGAAGCCCGGCGTCGTCACGGAAAGCCCGCCGAACGGATCCTTCTCGAAGGCGTCGAGCCCGAGCGCGACGACGATGGCATCGGGGCTGAAGGCCTCGACACGTCGCAGCGCCGCCTTGAGCGCGTCGAGATAGGCTGCGTCGTCCGATTTGCGCGGCAGTGGCAGGTTGTAATTGTAACCGAGGCCGAGGCCTTCGCCCCGTTCGTCTGCATGGCCCCAGAAGAAGGGGTAGAAGCGCACCGGGTCGGCATGGATCGAGACCGTCAGCACGTCCGAGCGCTCGTAGAAGACGCCTTGCGTCCCGTTGCCGTGATGCAGGTCGACATCGATGATCGCGACGCGTTCGGCCGTGCGGCGCAGGCGCTGTGCGGCAATCGCCGAGTTGTTGAAGAAGCAGAAGCCGCCGGCAACGTCGCGGAAGGCGTGATGGCCCGGCGGTCGGCAGAGCGCGTAGGCGGCACTGTCGCCCGCCATCACGGCATCGGCGGCCGAGACGGCGCTCCAGGCACTCCAGCATGCGCTGTCGAAGGTCTCCGCAGAGATCGGGCATGAGGTGTCGGCCATGTGATAGCCGGCCTGTCCCACCGCCGATGCCGGATAGCTTCCGGTGCGAGCGATCGGATGGATATTGGGAATCACCTCTTCCGAAGCGCCCTCGATATGCTGCCAGCGCCGGTAGATCCGTTCCAGGAAGTCGAGATATTCCGGTGTGTGGATCGCCGAGATCGGGCCCAACCCGTGATTGTCTGGGCGCACCTGTTCGAGCCCGGCTGCTCGGGCGCCGTCGAGCAGGCGCTCGACGCGTTCCGGCTGCTCCGGGTTGGGCTGGCGCCCCCCGCTCGACAGGAAGAACTTCGGGTCATGGCGCTTCTGCTCGTCGGCGAAGAAGACTTTCATTCGGTCATTCCCTCCCGGGCGAAGGCTTCGAACGCCTCGCCGCGCATCATATGGATCTGTTCGTCGCGCGAATGGCGGATGCCGACTCGTTCGTAGAAGGCCTGGGCCGACAGGTTTGCCGTATCGACCGACAGTCGGAGATAGCGGGCGCCGCGTTGATGGCCGCGGGCGGCAGCGGCCTTCAGCAACCGCTCGCCGATCTTGCGTCCGCGAAACGCATCCTCGACGTAAAGGTCCTGAACATAGATGCCGGGCTGTCCTCGCCAGGTGGAAAAGCTCGGAAACGAAAGGCACATGCCAGCGAACCGGCCGTCGACTTCAGCGA
The DNA here is from genome assembly GCF_012927355.1 of Rhizobium terricola. Classification (GTDB taxonomy): domain Bacteria; phylum Pseudomonadota; class Alphaproteobacteria; order Rhizobiales; family Rhizobiaceae; genus Allorhizobium; species Allorhizobium terricola. The sequence goes on along the minus strand of NZ_JABBGK010000002.1, from coordinate 1,011,610 downwards.
TCAGCGCCTCGAAATCCGGCCGTTCGCCGAAGCCGTGCTTCAGGAGGTCGGCCGGCGTGCTCTCCATCTTCCCTTCGTCGCCGGTGTGGCGGGCGAGCGCGAGCAGAGCCGCGTGCAGCGTCTCCACGTCGCCGGCCAGTGCCTGGCGGATCGTCAGCGATATATCGTCGACCATGCTTTCTCCTAGAAGGCGACCCGGTCGGCGCCCTTGAGGCCGAGCATGGCACGCGCCTCGTCCGGTGTCGCGGGTTCGAGCGACAGTTCGTCGAGAATGCGCACGATACGGCGGACCTGGTCGGCATTCGATCGTGCGAGTTCCCGCCCGTCATAGAGGCTGTCCTCGAGCCCGACGCGGACATGGCCGCCCATGGTCGCCGCCATGGTGGTCATCGGCATCTGCTGGCGGCCCGCCGCCAGGACGGAAAAGCGATAGTCGTCTCCGAACAGCTTGTCGGCGATGCGCCGCATATGGGCGAGATTGTCCGGGTCGGCGCCGATCCCGCCCAGCACGCCGAAGACGAACTGGATGAACAGCGTTCCGGAGATCAGTCCGCGATCACGGAAATGCGCGAGCGTGTAGAGATGCCCAACGTCGTAGCATTCGAACTCGAAACGAGTGCTGCAGCCTTCGCCGAGCCGTTTGAGAATCGCTTCCATATCGGAAAAGGTGTTCTTGAAGATCGTCCCGCGTGTCGCCTCCAGCAATTGCGGCTCCCACTCGTGCTGCCACGTGCGCGGACGGTCGAGTGCCGGGTAAAGCCCGAAATTCATCGATCCCATGTTGAGCGAGCACATTTCCGGCTCCGCGCGCAGCGCGGCCGCAAGCCGATCGTCGAGCGTCATCAGGGAGGAGCCGCCGGTCGTGATGTTGATGACCGCGCCGCAGGCCTGCTTGATGACAGGCAGGAATTGCATGAAGACGGCGGGATCGGCCGATGGCCGCCCGTTCTCGGGATCGCGGGCGTGCAGGTGCAGGATCGCGGCGCCGGCTTGGGCGGCAGCGATCGCATCGCTGGCGATCTGTTGCGGGGTGACCGGAAGATAGGGCGACATCGACGGCGTGTGGACCGAGCCGGTGACTGCGCAGCTTATGATGACCTTTTTCGATTTCATGGTGTCCCGCTATCGCCTGGAGGGGTTGATGGCTCGTTCGAGCACGTTGTGTGTCACCTTCTCGACCATGGCATCGCATCGCAGAAGCCCGGCGACCCATTCGCAGGTGCCGGCGTGGAACACCTCGCCCTTGCCCTTCGGGAAGTTGACGATCATGCCGTTGGAGTAGCGAACCTTTTCGAGATTTTCGTCGCTCGCCTCACCGTAAAGGGTTTCCGCGATGAAGCGTCCGTCCTCGTCGCCGAAGAACTGGTCCTCGATCGAAAGGAAGTCGGCTTCCTCCACCTGGCTCGCCATGCCGAGGGCGAGGATTTCCAGCCCCTGCGGTGCGCCGCTTGTCGGGCTCGGATAGGGCCTGCCGTGACGGATCTCGTAATCCAGTCCGTCGACTTCATAGCCGTAGATATGACTGTCCGCCCCGAGGAGGTCGCCGTAGAACAGGCCAGTTCCCGCAAAGGCCCAGTGTTCGGGCCGGTAGATCGGAAAGCCGCGCGCCCCGCGCGGCGCGCATCCGCCCCAGCCCGCATAGACGCCGTTGGAGGAGTTGAGCCCGAAGGTCGCCGATCCCGGCCTGCCGATTTCCGGGGCTTCCCAGCAATTCGTCGCCCGGCTGGTGTCGCCGGTCTGGTAGACGGGATCCTCGGAACGGGCGCGATATTTGTAGCAGACCTGTTGCGTACCCTCGTTCTCGAGGCGCGTCTGCCACATGAAGTTGCCGGCGAACCGGGCGGCATGCCCGCCGCGCTCGACAAAATGGTCGACCGCGTCACGCATCTCCCAAGTCCAGTATTCGTCATGCCCGACGAAGACGGCGCAATCATAGCCCTCCAGCAGCTCCGGATGGAAATGCAATTCGTGCTGGGTGGCGAGATCGACGCCATAGCCGGCCCTCTCCGCCCAGCGGAAGAAGTGGCTGTCATAGCTTGCCCAGCCCGCCGAGGCATATTTCTTGGAATGCCCCGTCGCATAGGCCCATTCCATATGCGGATAGCGCGGTACAGTGCCGGGCGGCATGTCGACTTCGAGCGGCACGCGAGGCGCCTCGGGTGGCAGCGTGACGAAGCCCCGGCACCATGGCCGTTGTGTGCTGACACGGACGGAATACTGGTTGCGGTCGGGCCCGGTGATGCCCTCGTAATGGTTGGAACCGCCCCAGGTGTTGTAGGCGGTCCAGGTGCCTGTCGCCGCGATCTGCAGGATCCGGCCCGGCCGGCGCGCCACCGGCGGGCGCAGGATGAAAAGATGGTGGCAGCGGATGGGCGCGCCATCGCGCCCTTCGGCCGTCAGCGTCAGGCGATAGGCGCCCGATGGCCAGTCTTCCGGGATGGCGAAGGAGAAGCTGTCCTGCCAGCCGCAGCCGTCGACGGAACAGTGTTCAGGGGTCTCCTGCCAGTGGGACGAGAGATTTTGCCGGGTGAGGGCGAGGGTGTCCGTGGCTCCGTCCCGGGCCACCACGAGGTCATAAGCAGGAGCGGTGGAGCTGACGAAGAGAATGACCGTCTCGCCCGGCGCATAGGAAAAGCGGTCCGAGTAGCACCAGATCTCGCCCCGTTCGCCATCCATGCCCGGATATTCGTAATAGTGGGTGCGGACCGCCTTGTGCCTCTGCGCGGCATCCAGGCCGTAGTCGGGAAAGGTCTTGGGCAATGCCATCGGTCGGTCTCCGGAAGGGAACGTCGCGGGCGACGCATCCATCGCGCTTGGCGCGGCTTCACAGAGCATCCTTCAGGCGAGGACATTTTTCAAATAGATCGCTGCAATGGCGATCATAGATTACATGAATGATGTGGCCGGATATCGGGGCCGGAAATGAAAAGAGCCCGGCGCGGGAGGAGGTGCGCCAGGCTCTTAAACTTGATCGGCAATTGGGAGGAGGAGGAGTATTGCCGATCCTATCTAGCGGCGCTGGGAGGAGGAGTGCACCGCTTCGATGATTGGAATATAGCGGCATCGCCGGCGGATTGCTATCTTCGTTGCTGCAATGCAGCAGTGCGATTTGTGCATGGCTCCGCTCGTCGCAAGGATCGGGATCGGCCGGAGCCAACAGATTCCGGCAAGAAGATAACACTCTCTGCCTGAATTTTAATCACATACGGGCTGAATCCGTCTCAATTTGCGCGGTTGCGTAGCGATGGTCGCTTCCGGCGGGTGATGCGAGGTTTCAGGCGCCCAGCGTATCGAGGAGCCGAGGCAAATCGGCGACCGTTTCGATGACGTGGTCCGCCCCTGCCTCCTTCAACATCGTACCGATGCGTTCGTGCAAGGCCTGCCGTTCCGCGGGGTCGAGAGCGGCAAGGTCGGCAGGCGTCAGCCCGGCTTCATTACCCGAAAGCGTGAGGCCGACCGTTACGCATCCGGCGGCAACACCTTCCGCGATGCCGGGTACGGTGTCGTCCACCTTGATAACCGCCTGCGGCGGATAGACCAGCAGGTTCACGAAACACTGATACATGCCGATCGGAGTCGGCCGGCCGAGTGGCAGGTCGTCCGCACAGATCAGATTGTCGGGCTCGTAGCCCTGCTTCGCGGCGATCGGCAGGACCCGCTTCATGATCGAGCGCGTGTAGCCGGTCGTCGAGCCGATCTTGATGCCGCGGGCTCGAAGATAGGAGCAGGCCTCGAGTGCGCCCGGGATGAGTTCGCAATAATCGACGACCACCTCTTCGTTGAGCGGCACGAAAAGTGCGTAGACTTCGTCGATCGCGGCGTCGTCCGGTGCATGACCCCGGGCCGCCTGCCAGCGGGCGGCGATGTGGGGTTCGTTGAGCATCGCGGCGATGTGCGCCCGCTTCGGCAGCCCCATCGGTTTCCGCGCATCGGCAATGGTCACCTCCACGCCGAATTTGGCGAAGGTTTCGACAAACGCACCCATGGGTGCAAAGGAGCCGAAGTCGATCATCGTCCCGGCCCAGTCGAAGATCACTGCCTTGAACTTGCTCATGCTGTCCTCCCGTAAAGATCGTCGATAGTTTCCTCGCCGATCCCGAAAGCGGTCGAGGCACCGCACCCGCTGGTGACCACGGCGATGCGAACAGAATCAGATGGCTTGTCGGTGAAGCGCCAGTTTTTCGCCGAGGCATAGGTGCCCACCCAGCGTTCACGGACGCTGCGTCCTGGAAGATCGAGCACGCGGTCGAGCTCGCCGAGGATCAGGTCGTCGACTGCCTCGGATGCGAAAGGATCGGGTGTCGCGGCGTAATGATGGCTGTCACCGACGACCAGCGATCCGTCGGCCGACTGTGTGACGATCAGATGGATGCCGTTTTCGCGCTCCGCCGCAAGGTCGCTGTCGAGGCGGGCTTTCAGCCGTTCCGCCTCCGGCAGGTCGGAATAGCCGAGATAACGTCCAAGCCCGAGATCCGACATCACGGCTGTCTTGAAGTCGAGCGGTGTGGCCGGCTGTACGCGGAGCATCTGCAGCTTGCATCGCGTCGCGCCGTAGGCGGAAATGCGTTCGGGAAAGAGTGCCGTGAAGTCGTCTCCTGGACAAACCACCGCCGCCTCGGCTTCGATGAGGCCATGCGATGTGGTGATATGCGGCGGCTCGACGGCGGTGACGGTGGTACCCCAACGAAACTCGACGCCATGCCTTTCGGCAAGATAGCGGGTCAGCAGCGGAATGGCGGTTCGCGATTCGACGCGTACCTCGTGCGGACTGTGGAGAACCCATCGGCTTGCCGAGGGACGAAGTGCCGGAACGAAGCCGCTGGCTTCCTCGTGTCCCATCCTTAGGCAGCCTTCCCCCATCTCCGTGCGCAGGAAGGCGTCGATGACGGCTTCCGATTCCTCGAGCCGCGCTGCAAGGATCATGCCCCGCTGCAAGACGGCGATGCCGGCATCTCCGACAAGGCCTGCCCAGATCTCGCGGGCGCGCCGCGCCTTGGTCCAGCAGTCGCCGGCGCCCTGGCCGGTGACCGTCACGAATCCGAAATTGCGCACCGAGGCGCCGTTCGCCTGGGCATCGCGGTCGATCACGACCACCTTCTTGCCGCGACGCGCGGCAGCCAGCGCATGGGCGAGGCCGACAATGCCGGCGCCGATGACGGCAAGATCATAAGTGGCCATGGCGTTTCCCCGTCTGTCCGAAGGCTGCACCGAACCGGCGCATCCCGCGCCGGAACTCCGAAAGATTCGATCCTGCCTATGGCCTCTGTTCATAAAGGGAATGTGACGGTTCACGAGCACGCCAGCACTCTGTTCGGCGCTGGGGTGGGTCGTGGTACGCCGTGGACAGAATTTTACGTCCCTGTCATCGTATTTTCATTTGCATATTGATCGAAGGCGATGAGACTGCGCCGTCGCCGGGCAGTATCCTGTGCCCGCACCATTTTTCCCGTCGGAGCAATTTCATGAAGCCGAATATTTTGCTGATCACCGCTGACCAATGGCGCGGGGATTGCCTTTCCGCGGTCGGGCATCCGGCGGTGAAGACGCCCAATGTCGATGCGCTCGCAGCCGAGGGCGTGCTCTTTCGGCGCCATTATGCCGGAGCGGCACCCTGCTCGCCGGCGCGCGCCACGCTCTATACCGGCCTCTACCAGATGAATCACCGCGTCTGCCAGAACGGTTCGCCGCTCGACGCGCGCTTCGACAACGTGGCGCTTGCCGGCCGCCGCGCCGGCTACGATCCCACGCTATTCGGCTATACCGACGTTTCGCCCGATCCCCGCGCCGTTGATGCGCAGGATCCGGTCCTGACCACCTATGAAGGCGTTCTCGCAGGCTTCACCGTCGGCCAGATCCTGCTTGAGCACGAGCGCCAGTGGCTGAGTTGGCTGCGCTCCAGAGGTCACGAAGATGCTTGGACGCGAGACGTGCATGGCAGCGGCGAATTGGGAGCCGCTCCTGCCTATGGCGCTGACGAGACGCAGACGGCATTCCTTACCGATGCCTTTCTTGCCTGGCGAGAAATCCAGGATCGCCCCTGGTTCGCCCACATCTCCTATCTGCGGCCTCATCCTCCCTTCTGCGTGCCGGAGCCTTACAACAGCATGTTCGCCCCCGGCGACGGACCGGCCTATGCCCGCGCCGCAAGCCGTGCCGAGGAAATGGCGGTTCATCCGTTCACCCGCTACGCCATGTCCCAGCAGACGAAGTCGAGCTTCGTCCATGGGGCCGAAGGTCCGGTCTCCGGCTGGACTGCGGAGGATTTCGATCGCATTCGCGCCGTCTACTACGGGATGATTGCCGAGGTTGACGCGCAGTTCGGGCGGATTGTCGCCGCCTTGCGCGAAAGCGGCCAGTGGGAGAACACGCTCGTCATCTTCACCTCCGATCACGCCGAGATGATGGGGGATCACTGGAGTCTCGGAAAGGGCGGCTATCAGGACGGCAGCTATCATATCCCGCTGGTGATCCGTGATCCGTCCGCCTCGGATGTTGCCGGGCGCCAGGTCGACGCATTCACCAGTGCCGCTGACATCATGCCGACGCTCTGCGAACGCCTCGGGCTCCGCCCGCGCAACCACCAGGACGGCAGCTCGCTATTGCCCTTCACGCAGGGCGATGCGCCGGCGGGGTGGAGAGATGCGGCCTTCTTCGAGTTCGACTTCCGCGACGTGGTCGACGGCGAGCGGGAAGCGCATTTCGACCTGCACTCCAACCAGTGCAACCTCTCGGTCGTCCGCGACAAAGCGTTCAAATATGTGCATTTCGCCGGCTTGCCGCCCCTGCTCTTCGACCTGGAGAAGGATCCCGACGAACTCGTCAATGTCGCCGAGGACCCGGCCTACGCGATGACCCGCTTGCGCTATGCCGAAAAGCTCCTGTCGCTCAGGGCCGCGCATCTCGATCAGACGCTCGCCTATACAGAGCTTACCCCGGAAGGCCCGGTCAGCCGGCCGACCGTCTGAGACGCATGGTCGGGCAAGGACGTCTCCATCTCTGCCGCGAAAGCGGTAGTGCTTGGCGCTGCTTTGGGCTATAGGCAGCGCCAAGACATTATCCGCGATCTGGAGATTTGGATGGCCGCGACGATCCGCTATCACGAGGGTGACATTTCCGCAGCCGATGCGGCGCGCTATACCGGCGCGATCGCCATCGACACCGAGACCCTCGGCCTGGTGCCGCGCCGCGACCGGCTCTGCGTCGTACAGCTCTCGCCGGGCGACGGCACGGCCGACGTCATCCGCATCGCCGCGGGACAGAAAGAGGCCCCAAACCTCGTCGCCATGCTGGCGGATCCGAAGCGCGAGAAGATCTTCCATTTCGGTCGTTTCGACATCGCGGTGCTCTTCCACACCTTCGGCGTCACCACGACGCCCGTCTTCTGTACCAAGATCGCCTCACGGCTCAGCCGGACCTATACCGACCGCCACGGGCTGAAGGACAATCTGAAGGAGATGCTGGAGGTCGATATCTCGAAGGCGCAGCAGTCGTCCGACTGGGCAGCCGAGATGCTGACCCCGGCCCAGCTGGAGTATGCCGCCTCCGACGTCCTCTATCTCCATGCGCTGCGGGACAAGCTGACGGCACGCCTCGTTCGTGACGGCCGCATCGATCATGCCAATGCCTGTTTCGAATTCCTTCCGACCCGGGCCAAGCTCGACCTGCTCGGTTGGGAAGAAACGGACATTTTCGCCCATAGCTGACGGCCTGTTCTGAACCCTCTCTTATCGGCGAACCACTCCGAGCCGGGCGACCACATCCTTGGGAATGGCGTATCGACGGATCGCATCCGCCTGATCGCGCATGCCGCAGAGCTCGCGCTGGATGAACAGTGCAAACACGGCATCGGCCGCATCGTTCAGGTGGCCGTCGATGTCGCTGGCCTGTGATCTCGCTTCCGCTAGCGCCTCGAGTGCTGCCTCCACACTGCGGCCGGCACGGGCCAGCGCGTTCGCCTTTTCCGCCGCAAGCTCGTAGTCCAGCGCGGATAGCGTTCCGGATCGGCCAGGTGACAGAGAGGAGGGCGGGCGAAGGCTCATTCGGTTTTCCTGAGGCAACGCTCCCAGGATGGCCGTGATCCACGACGGGTTCAAGAGGCTTTCAATTTGCCGATCGTCAATTAAGCTTTCTTAAGCACTTCGTCGCATGATGTTCGGGTGGATACGGAGGGGAGATTTTCCGTGTCTTCGTCAGCCTCGAACTAGCGATGTGAATGCGGCCACGATGGAAGCATCGAGCATACTTCTGGACAGCGTGTTGCGTAGCGGAACGGCCCCGTCGGAAGGCAGGTTCTCCGCAGACGGCCCGACCGGCGATATCTTTGGCGAGTGGCTCGACCAGGCCGGCACCCCGGCATCTGCGGGGGCGGCGGAACAATGGAGTGACGAGGAAGAGTATGTCGCACCCGAGGAGCCGAAAGCCGCCTATGTGCCGGCGAACTGGCTCGATGCGATGGCGCTGGAACACACCGAAAGCTATGTCCCGCCTGTCGACATGATTTCGGCCGTCAATTCCGACGACAACGGCCTCTACCGGATGTTCAGGAACATCTCGCCCTGAAACTCAGTGCGGCATGGCGTCGAAAGCCTGCCTGCGCACGTCTTCGAAACTCCATTCCTTGAGAAGACGGCCGTTTTCCCAGACCGGCACCAGAAGGTTTTCCCGGCGTCCGAGCTCTTCCAGCGGAACGCCGGCAATTTCTCCCTCGTCGCGATAGACAGCCTGCCGGCCTCCGTTCGGCGCCTTTTCGCGCGGATTGGCCGGACGCCGGCCGATCGCCTGCCAGTTCCCGTCGGACGCCAGCATGGCGCTGGCGCGAAAAGTGAAGGAGAGCGTATCGCGGCTCACCTTCTGCAGCAGCGTCGAGCCTATGCCGAACGAGATGTTCTCTGCCGAGAAGCCCATCGCCTCGAGCCGACCGAGGATCATCTGGATATCCTGATGCGTCACTCCGTCGGACTGGATCACCCGGACATTGTCGTCCAGCACCTTGAAGCCCTTGCCGTTGAGATGAGTGCCGTAGGCATAGGCGAGCTGCGCGACCACCTGCACCGGCGTGTCGATCGGATCGCCGCTGTCCGGACGCACGACCAGTGTCGCCCCGGCCGCGCGGACCTTGGTCTGCAGCGTCTTGCCCCAGACTTCGGCGACGGCGTTGTTGAGGTCATAGCTGTCCGACACCACCGAATAGGCGCCGAAGCGCGCGAAACGGTCGATCATGTTGGAGAAGGCATCGGTCTCCCGGCTCTGGCCCCAGGCCGTCATCGTCGTGTGTTCGGAGGCCGGAATGGAGCGCCCGGCCATCAGCGCGCCGTAGTAGCGCCGTGCATGCCGGACACCGGCAAGCGAGTCCGAGATGTGGAAATGGACGAGATGGGCCGCACCGCCAAGCCCCGTCTGTTCGAGGCTCGTCGTGCTGCGCCCGCCGAAATCGCTGATCATGCGCGGGATGAGTTCTTCGGCCCGGTCGCTGGTCCGCTCCAGGAACGGCGCAATCATCTGGCGCAGCCGCCAGGCCATGGTCGTCACCGTCGAGGGATACCAGACCGCCCGCAGAAGCGCCGTTTCCATATAGGAGGTGAGCCACGGGAGATGGGGATCGGTGTTCGAGATCTGCACGAGAGGAACATCGCGGCGCACGGCGAGGCCCTCCGGCAGGGCTTCGATGCGAAGCGGCAGGTATCCGCCGTGCACTTTCAGGATATGGACCCATCCGGCGCGATCGAACGGCTGGCCGTTCAGCGTGGCCACTTCTTCCGCCTCGTCGATGTCAGCGGTGGTGATCGGTTTGCCCAGGTATTCCTTGAGGAACATCTGCAGCCCGAAGAACATGACCTCGGGCTTGTAGGAGTGCCCCCGCGTCGTGACATATCCGGAGACTGCCCGCACGCCTTCCGGATACTGCAGAAAGTGGCCGAGCTTGTAGCTGTCGGTGTTCAGAATGAGATTCTGCTGGTTCATCGTGCAGCTTCCGGCGCCAAGGAATGGGAACTTGCCTCTACGCAAAAACGCTTGCTCCAAGCTGTAGGGTAATCCGGGCGGGGCGGCAATGCGCAGGATTTTCTAATATGGCTTAGTGATTTGTTAACCATTGTGACGCAGCATACGGAATCATTAGTGAAGCAATGTCTTCTGCAGGCGCCGTCGCCATGTCGACGGAGATTATGAGCCGCATGAGCGGCGCGCTGTTGCCAATGATTCTTCAGCCTTGTTGCCCGATGGGGAGCGGCCATGCTGCCACCAGTCAACGCCGTCGTAAACGCGTCCATTTCCTATCAGGATCACCGTGCCTCGCAGGAGGATGCGGGCCGCGCGGCTGCGAAGACGCAGGGCACGCCCTTGCAGGCCGCCATCGGCGTGGAGCAAAACAATGCGATCGCCGGCCGCTTGAACATTCTTCTCCTGTCCGGTCAGGAACGGATGTCGGAGAACTTTGCGACCCTCGTGACCTTTCTGGGCAAGGAGCTCCGTGTTGAGCGTGCTCCTGGCGAAACCATCAGCAGCTACGCCGGCCGTCTCGTCCAGGCGCTCGCCGATTTGCCGCCGCAGGCCCGACAGGCGCTACAGCGCCAGCTCGCCCAGATGTTCAACGGCCTGCAGCTGCGCACCCTGATGGGAGCCTTTCGCAATCCCGCAGGCCCGGAAGCGGCGACGCTCGCGATCTATCTGGAGTTCTACCGGGCAAAGGACCGGGGCGATCTCGCGGCACGCACCGTGGTGACCTCTTATCGGCAGAACGGTGGGGAAGTCCGGTCGGTCCCCTTGCCGTCGACGGTCACGGCTGCCGGGCGGAATGGTGCGGCGGCGATTGCAACCGGCAATCTTGCTTCAGGGGTGAACGCGCCGAAAGGCAGCAAGGCCGCTCCGTCGAACGATCCCCTGGACGCGGTCGCCAGGGGCCGGATCTTCTCTGGAACGAATGAAACAGCCAACGGATCGCTTGCCGCGGCGGCAATGCGGGCAATGGAACGGGCCGCTCAGGATGGCGCCGAGTTCTTGCGAGGACTGTTCGCGGCCCCTGAGGCTTTAGATTCCGAGCGCACTGATTCAGCCGGTCACAAGCCTCAGGCGGAGCTTTCCCAGGCTGCCGGGCAATTCGGCGAAGATCCGGATCCTTCCGAAATCCGCTCTGCCTCATCGGCCGACGGGCTTCTTCAACCGGTCGAGCCCGAAGCCGCCGATGCAGAGCATCCAATGGCTAGGTCGGAGGATGACGGAACACAGCCTGTCATTGAGCATGAACGTGGATCAGGGGCAGTGACTGATGCCCGCGCCGGGACGGAACGGCCGGTTTCCCAGCCGGGTGAACGTGCCCTGTCTCTTCTCGATCGCGAGGAATGGAAGACGGTCACAGTGCCGGACGAAAACGGGAATGCTACGATTTTGCCGACGGAGGAGGAAATCTTCCCCGATCCGGCGGAACTCTTGGATTTCACCCAGGCCGACGAAGCGAAATCCGCCGACCCCGCCGACTTTGGGCGCCCGAGGGACGTCACCTCCGAAGCCTCACCACGCGCAGCGAAAGACGATGTCGCTCTCCTCGAACAGTCGCCGGAACCTCCGTCGGCGGACGGAACAATGGATGCAAGGTCCGCGGCTGCCCGTAGCCTCCCGTTGGACTTGCCGCGTGCCGAAGAGGCGGGGACGCGCCTGCCGGCGATCCTGCGTGAAGGCGTGCCCCTGCCGATGGTCAACTATCTCTTCGCCGACGATGACTTCACCGAGCGGCCCGAATTGTTGAACCATCGCTTCGGAGGCGGTCAGGGAGAGGGCGAGGCGGACGGAGACGACTCGGGTGAGGCCGGCGACGAGCAGGCGGCGGACGAGCCAGGCGTGGTTGCTGACGAGGGGGGTGCCGCCTCCCTCGAGGCGATGACATCGGAGCAGTCCCCGACCGCGGGTGAAAGCGAAAGCCCGAACGATCTTTATTGGCGCATGGCCGGCTGGTCCTGAGCATCGCCGCCAGCAGCTCGGGCGGCGTACCCGCAAAAGAGAAGAGCCCGCCGGTCGGTGACCGGCGGGCTCTTTGATTTCAGTCGTCAGGAGGCTTATTCGCCGCCGCGGTTCTTCAGAGCCGCGCCGAGGATGTCGCCGAGCGAAGCGCCCGAGTCGGACGAACCGAACTGTGCGACGGCTTCCTTCTCTTCAGCGATTTCCAGAGCCTTGATCGACAGCATGACCTTGCGATCCTTCTTGGAGAAGTTGGTGACGCGAGCGTCGACAACCTGACCAACCGAGAAACGCTCCGGACGCTGTTCGTCGCGGTCGCGGGACAGATCGGCGCGACGGATGAAGGAAGTGATGTCTTCGTGGTTGACGAGCTTCACTTCGATACCGCCATCGTTGATGCCGATGACTTCGCAGGAAACGACGGCGTTCTTGCGCAGGTCGCCGGAAGCGGCAGCTTCGCCGACGGAGTCGCGGCCGAGCTGCTTGATGCCGAGCGAGATGCGTTCCTTCTCGACGTCGACGTCGAGAACGACGGCCTTGACCACGTCACCCTTGTTGAACTCCTCGATGACCTGTTCGCCCGGACGGTTCCAGTCGAGGTCGGAGAGGTGAACCATGCCGTCGACGTCGCCTTCGAGGCCGATGAACAGGCCGAATTCGGTCTTGTTCTTGACTTCGCCTTCGACTTCAGTGCCGGCCGGATGGCTGTAGGCAAATGCCTGCCACGGGTTCTCGAGGGTCTGCTTGAGACCGAGCGAGATACGGCGCTTGGACGGATCGACTTCGAGAACGACGACGTCGACGTCCTGCGTGGTCGAAAGGATCTTGCCGGGATGAACGTTCTTCTTCGTCCAGGACATTTCCGAGATGTGGATCAGGCCTTCGATGCCCGGTTCCAGTTCGACGAATGCACCGTAGTCGGTGATGTTCGTGACGGTGCCGGAGATCTTCTTGCCGACCGGGTACTTGGCGGCGATGCCATCCCACGGATCCGACTCGAGCTGCTTCATGCCGAGCGAGATGCGGTGGGTTTCCTGGTTGATGCGAATGATCTGAACCTTGACCTGCTGGCCGATGGACAGGATTTCCGACGGATGGTTGACGCGGCGCCATGCCATGTCGGTCACGTGCAGCAGGCCGTCGATGCCGCCGAGGTCAACGAACGCACCGTAGTCGGTGATGTTCTTGACGACGCCGTCAACAACCTGGCCTTCTTCGAGGTTCTGAACGATTTCAGAACGCTGCTCGGCGCGCGACTCTTCGAGAACCGTACGACGCGAAACCACGATGTTGCCGCGACGCTTGTCCATCTTGAGGATTTCGAAGGGCTGCGGGTTGTGCATCAGCGGGGTAACGTCGCGGATCGGACGGATGTCGACCTGCGAACGCGGCAGGAAGGCGACGGCGCCGTCGAGATCGACGGTGAAGCCACCCTTGACCTGGTTGAAGATGACGCCTTCGACGCGCTCGCCAGCTTCGAACTTGGCTTCGAGCTTGATCCAGCTTTCTTCGCGGCGAGCCTTCTCGCGCGACAGAACGGCTTCGCCGAGAGCGTTTTCGATGCGCTCGACATAGACCTCGACTTCGTCGCCGACCTTCAGCGAACCGTCCTTGGCCTTGGCGCCGAATTCCTTGAGCGCGATGCGGCCTTCGACCTTGAGGCCGACGTCGACGATGGCGACGTCCTTCTCGATCGCGGTCACGATGCCCTTGGTTACATAGCCTTCTGCCAGATCGGTCTTGGCAAAGGACTCTTCGAGCATTGCTGCGAAATCATCGCGCGTGGGGGTAGAAACAGACATGAAATCTCCTAATCGCATCCAGTCGGGGACGCGGTATGCGCCGGGGGTTCGCGTTGCACAAAGCCTGATCGATCGTCCGCCCCTGAAGGGCTGTCCGGCGCGGGGACGGTCGTATCGGCTGGTTCGTCTACCGGATGTCGACTAGCTTCATTCCGGAAGTCAAATTCTCTTCCGGGCAGCGTCGATCAACTCTCGGGCCGCCCGGAACGCCGCCTCTATACTCATTTCCGACGTATCAAGCAAGTGCGCATCATCCGCAGGTTTAAGCGGGCTGTCGGCACGCCCCATGTCGCGCTCGTCGCGCTTCTTCACATCGGCGAAAATCTCGTCGAACACCGCCTTGCCGCCGCCGGAGACGATCTCGTCGTAGCGGCGCCGGGCGCGCACCTCCGGCGAGGCGGTGACGAAGAGCTTCACCGGCGCGGCGGGGCAGACTACGGTGCCGATGTCCCGGCCGTCGAGCACGGTCCCGGGCAGCTTTGCGGAGAACCGGCGCTGCGCCTCGACCAGTGCGCGGCGTACGGCCGGCATCACGGCGATCTTCGAGGCGGCCTCGCCGATGTGATGTTGCGCCAGGACCGAACGATCAAGGCCGGCCAGGTCGAGCTCCAGCGCGGTCTTCTCCGCCACCGCTTCGTCATCGAGCGGCAGGCCTGCGTCGAGCAGCGCCTTCGCGACGGCGCGGTAGGTCAGGCCCGTATCGAGGTGATGGAAACCATATTCGGCAGCGATGAGCCGCGACAGCGTACCCTTGCCCGCTGCAGCGGGACCGTCGATGGCGATGATGAAGGACGGGGTCATGCGGCTTTCCCTTCGATGGGTTCTATTCTGGCGCCAAGCCCCGTCATCAAGTCCATGAACGAGGGGAAGCGGGTTGCGATCATCGTGGTGTCGTCGACGGTCACCGGATGTTGCGAAACAAGGCCCATGACGAGGAAGCTCATGGCGATGCGGTGGTCGAGATGGGTGGCGACCGCATCGCCGGCGGCATTGCCGAGGCCCTTGCCGTCCGGCCGGCCACGAACGATGAGGCTTGAGTGTCCTTCGTCGCAGTCGACGCCGTTGAGTTTCAGGCCTGCGGCGACGGCAGCCAGGCGATCGGGCTCCTTCCCGCGCAATTCGTCAAGACCGAGCATCGTCGTTGTGCCCTCGGCAAAAGCCGCGGCGACCGCAAGCACCGGATATTCGTCGATCATCGACGGCGCGCGTTCTTCCGGCACGGTGACGCCCTTCAGTCTGGAGGACCGCACGCGCAGGTCCGCGACGTCCTCTCCGCCCGCGAGCCGTGGATTGATGACCTCGATCCTGGCGCCCATCGCCTGCAGCGTCAGGATCAGGCCCGTGCGGGTCGGGTTCATCAGCACGTTGACAATGGTGACGTCGGAGTCCGGGACCAGCAGCGCCGCCACCAACGGGAATGCCGTGGAAGACGGATCGCCGGGGACGTCGATCGCCTGTCCGGTCAACCTGCCGCGGCCTTCGAGGCGAATGGTCCGGCCGCCGCGCGCATCCGTCTCGACCGCCAGATCTGCGCCGAAGCCCTTCAGCATCTTCTCGGTGTGATCGCGCGTCGTCGCCGGCTCGATGACCGTGGTGATGCCCGGTGTATTGAGGCCGGCCAGCAGGACCGCCGATTTCACCTGGGCGGACGGCATCGGTACGCGATAGGTGATCGGCGTCGCCGTTCTTGGTCCGCGCAGCGTGATCGGCAGGCGGTCGCCTTCGGCAGACCTGACCTGCACACCCATGTCGCGTAGCGGATCGAGCACGCGGCCCCTAGGTCGCCTGGCGAGCGAGGCGTCGCCGACGAAGGTGCTGTCGAAGTCGTAGACGCCGACGAGGCCCATGACCAGTCGGCATCCGGCTCCGACATTGCCGAAGTCGAGCGGCGCTTCCGGCGCGATGAGGCAGCCATTGCCGACGCCGTTGATGATCCAGGTGTCGCCGTCCTTGCGGATCGCAGCGCCCATGGCCTGCATTGCCCTGCTGGTAATGACGACGTCTTCGTCCTCGCTCAGGCCGGTGATGCGCGTCTCGCCGGCTGCAAGGCCGCCGAACATGAGGGAACGGTACGAAATGGACGTGTCGCCAGGGATACGGATACTGCCGGAAAGCGCGGGCGATCTGCGAGCGATGGCCGGTTTCGGCGGGCTGGCATGCGACATGCACGGTTTCCTCTGGGCAAGGCGTCGTCGATGGTCGGGGCGAGGGGCCGGATCCCGAGGACGCCATTTTCGCGCTCGTTAACACAGAGCGATGGAACGGTCATCCCTCGGCAGCCAAAAACCCCGGCCGCCGGCTGCGAAGTTTGCCTTTGACAGAAGAGATTGCAACGATTATGGGGACCCGCTAACAGTTTGACCGGGCATGGACCGGATGACCGCGCGCGGCGGTTTGTTCTTCAGGACTTCAAGAGGCTTTGACAGTGGCGAAAGCAGAACTTGGCACCAAACGCACTTGCCCGGACACGGGGAAAAAATTCTACGATCTGAACAAGGATCCGATCGTATCGCCTTACACCGGCAAATCCTGGCCGCTCTCCTACTTCGAAGAGACTTCGGTCGCTTCCATCATGGAAAAGGCTGAAGAGGAGGACGTTGCGGAAGTCGATACCGAAAACACGGAAATCGAGCTCGTATCGCTCGATGACGCGGACGACAACGGCGGCAACGACGACCTTCCGGATATCGGCGACGACGACGTCGAGCTCGATGACGATGACGACGACACCTTCCTCGAGGCTGACGACGAGGACGACGACGACGACATGACCGGCATCATCGGCGTGACCGGCGACGACGACGAAGTCTGATCGACAATCAAAGGCTCGGGCTCGGGAAAATCGAAAAAATTTCCGAGCCTGCAATTTTCGGCTTGCCATCTCCGTAACCCGGAAGTAATAAGCCGCCACCCCGACGGAAGCACTGCTTCAACGGGATCCCGGAACCGGCATCGCCGGACCCTTGATGGGGCTATAGCTCAGCTGGGAGAGCGCTTGCATGGCATGCAAGAGGTCAGCGGTTCGATCCCGCTTAGCTCCACCATTTCTCAGTCCTCCCTAAATATGTATGTTTCTGGCGCATTACGGGATGGCGTTTTAACGCACGTCCCACGAAAGTCCCAAAAGCTTAACTGGTGGGGGGCTCCAAAAGCGGCTGCACGGAAAACTGATTCACCATGTGCTCTGCGAGAGGCCAACTTTAGAATACGATTCCTTGAGCTGTATCGTGTGAAACGCTATGTATCGGTTGCGCTCGGGAGCCTGACATCTATGGCGTCGATACTACGGTATCGCCCGGCGTCTAGTTTCTTCTCAGTTCTGGCCTGAAGCGATCGCGGGGATGATGTACCATCCCGTGGCCTAAGGTGCTGCCATCGGGTTTCCTGCGTAAGCGTGGCTTGATGATGCCCGCCAGTTCACCGTCACCCGTCGAATAGGCTCGGTGAATTGCCCCAGCCACGAAGTCGGCAAGCTGGATTCCGATAGAGTGGCTCGAGTCTTGTAGGAATAGACCTTCTATCAGCTTGCTGTAGCCCGATATGGTGTTGCCTGCTTTGGCAATGAGAGTGTCATGGTGGGCACGCAACAGTCGGTCATCATCTCTGCCCCGGTGGTCGGCAATGACAATCCCAAGGCTCTTCTTGTCTTGAAGGAAATACTGAAAGCGCTCCGTCAGCGGCTTGTAAGCGAAATGGTAGAGCTCACGTTGATTAGAGACAGATGCATAGGCAAAAGCCGCCTCGATGTCCGTCACGCAAGCAATGACCGTCAGGGGGCTTTTGGCCACCAGCGTGGCCAGCTCTAAGCTTAGAGCCTTTCGCTCGTCAGTCGTCTTGTCTCGCAACGGGTTCTCGGGCTGCTGATTGTGCGGTGAGAAATACCTCCACTTGAGCTCACCCTTGATGCGATGCCTTGAGGTGTAGCCTCGGATCTGCTTCGCAACCTCATGCCACTGCTCCGCCTCGATCACCACAGCGCCCAACGTGAAGTAGGGCTGTCTGGGTTTGGCTTTGAGGGTGGCGTCCCGCTTTCGTCTATAAAACAAAGATGCATCAACTCGCTTCCACGGCTTGGGATTCTGTATTTTCCTCCTCCAAAAGATTCGAGTCCAGCCGCCTCCCGGTATTCCCCAAAGCTAGAAAGGGGTCACACCTCTCAGAGGTAATCACGTAGGAGCGGCAGCGAGCTTTCCCCGATGGCGGTGGTTCCTGCGGCATGTCCGGCGCATTTTAACCGTTCCAAGACGAAAGATCGGTTATCCCTCTTGTCGACAGTCAAATCGACGCAGAGGCGGGTGGGGCATGAGTTTTACGGAAACGACGCGGACATCGTGGTTCGCGCGGATGAAGAATGCGCTGGTGGGTGCAGTCATCGGGATTGTCCTGGTGGTGGTGGCGATCTGGGCGCTGGTCTGGAATGAGGGGCGCTCGATCAAATCCTACCGGGCGCTCGTCGAGGGCGCCGGGCTGGTGCAGTCCGTGAGTGCCGACACGATCGATCCCGCCAACGAAGGCAAGCTCATTCACATCAGCGGCAAGGTCGAGACCTCCGACGTGCCGACCGATTCCGAGTTCGGGATCGCGGCCGATGGCGCGGTGGCGCTTCGCCGCGACGTCGAGATGTATCAGTGGGTCGAGAAGAGCGAATCGAAGAGGGAGACGAAGCTCGGCGGCAGCGAAGAGACGGTAACCACCTACACCTACGCCAAGGAGTGGCGTTCGGACCGTCAGGATTCCGGCGACTTCCGTCAGCCCGAGGGACACGAAAATCCCGAGATGCAGGTCGAGAGCCAGTCCTTCACGATCGACACCGCGACGGTCGGAGCCTTCACGGTATCGGGCGAGGACGTTGCCGGTCTCGGCGACCAGCGCGATCTGCCGGTTTCCGAAGCCGATCGCGGCCGCGTTCAGGAATACCTGTCCGGAACCGTGCTTCTCGACCGTGGCGGCTTCTATGTGGGGTCTGCCAAGTCCGCACCGCAGGTGGGAGACCTGCGCATCCGTTACACGCGCTCCGACCTCTCCGAAGCGAGCTTCGTCGCAGAGCAGCGGGCCGAAGGCCTGCAGCCTTTCACCACGTCCAACGGTCGCGAGATCTTCCTCAATGCTTCCGGCAAGGCGAGCGCCGCGGAGATGTTCGACACCGCCCAGGCGGAAAACACGCTGATCACCTGGCTTGTCCGGTTCGGGGGACTTGTCGGGCTCATGATCGGCTTCAGTCTGATCTTCTCGATCCTCGGCGTGATTGCCGATTTCGTTCCGCTGGCGGGGTCTCTGGTCCGCTTCGGGACCGGGCTTGCGGCCTTCGTGCTGACCGCGGTGATCGGCCCGCTGGTGATCGCCATTGGCTGGTTCGCTTATCGCCCGCTGTTGTCTCTGGGCCTTCTTGCGGCGGGCGGTCTCGTTGCTGTCGCTGTCGTCTGGCTCCGCCGGCGTTCGGTCCCGGCCTCCAGTCCGGCAGCCTGACCGGCGGCTCGCAATATCCAAGCCTCGCTCTTTTTCGGGAGCGAGGCCTCGCCTGTTTCAGTAGAAGAGTTGTCCGCGGTCGCTGCTGGATGGTTGGTCGATCTGGAACCAGTCGGTGATGCGGTCGATGTCGAGTTCGGCCTCGCCGTTGCGCAACTGGACGCGCAGCTTGTCACCGCATCGGCCGAGTGGAACGCCGATATAGATGCGACTGTTGCCTGCCTCGTCCAGAATATCGATTGCGAAGCGCATGGGCTCACCGGTATTTGCATTTGAAACTGAAATTTTGTGAGTGGAAGGCTTAAGGGCGCTGCCTTGAGCGAAACTGGCTTCATATGAGCCCCACTCATGTTCGCGCATGACCGGCTGCCAGGGCCGGCACAGCGGTCGATGACCTGGCGGGTGAAAGGCAAAGATGTTTGTGCTGTCGAAACTGGTCTGGATCGTCGCCCAGCCGCTGTCTCTGGCCTTCCTCGGGATCTTTCTCGGCCTGGTGGCGATTGTCGTCGGTTGGCGTCGTCTCGGGCTTTTCCTGAATGTGGTTGCCGCGGCGGTGCTTTTCGTGACGCTTTACACGACGGCTGGTTCAGTCGTCCTCCAGACCCTTGAGGCGCGGTTTCCACGGCCCGTGGCGGAGCCGCAGCCGCTGTCCTGCATGATCGTGCTGGGAGGTGCCTTCGAGACCGAGGTCACCACGACCCGTGGCGGTATCGAGTTCAATCAGGCTGCCGATCGCTTCGTCGAAGCCTTGCGGCTTGCCCTTCGCCATCCGGAAGCGCGCATCCTGGTTTCAGGCGGGGACGGGTCCCTGAGTGGGGCCTTTGAAGGCGATGCATCCGCCTCGGAGCGCTTCTTCGCTGCCTTCGGTGTCCCGTCCGACAGGCTCGTTCGGGAGACGACCTCCCGCACCACGTTCGAGAATGTCGAGAACAGCAAGTCGGTCCTTGCCGGTAACGGGCTCGAGAACTGCCTGCTCGTTACCTCGGCGTTCCACATGCCGCGGTCCATGGGCTTGATGCGGAAGGCCGGCATCGCCGTGACGCCCTGGCCGACGGACTACCGCACCAGCGGGCAGGCGAGCCTCGGCATCGACCTGACCCAGCCGACCGTCAACGCCCAGCAGTCCTCGACGGCCATGCGGGAATGGTTGGGGCTGGTTGGCTACTACTTGGCCGGTCGCATCGGCGAGCTCTATCCGGCCCCGTGACGCTGCCTACTTTTTGGAGATCGTCAGAAATTTCGTGCCGCGCACGCGCACCGTGATCTCGCAGGGGTTCTCGTCGGTCCGTTCGCAAAAGCGCGGGTGCATCTGCATGACGAACACCATGTTGCCGAAGCGCTTGATGAACTCGTAGCCGTACATCTGGGCGGTCGCGATCATGAAGTAGCCGCCCTCCTTGACCTGGAGGTAGAAGTTGTACGGGCAGCCGTCGTCGGTGCAGTCGGGGCCGCGCATGCCGTCGCAGACCACTTCTCCCTCATTGACCACTGCATCCGTGATGCCGTCATTGTTGATGTCGAGCCGGCTGATGAAGTTCGGTCCGAACTGAACGATCTTGCAGCGCTTTTGAAAATGCGATTTCTCGTATATTTCCGGATCGCCGAGGAGCTCCTGCTGGCTGAAGGAGGGAAGCGCCGCGACGAGCAGAAATGCGGTTTGCAGAAAGGCGAGCAGCAGATACTTCAAGGCAATCGTCCCAAGGAGATGTGATCGGTCTCCTTTATCATGAACCAGACTGCTTGTGCGGCCCTGACGCCCGTACGGTTTCCAAACGATTTCGCTGGGAGGCGTGGATGACTTTGCTCGGATTTCTCGACTATGCGGGAGTGGCCGTCTTCGCTGCGACGGGCGCGCTCTCTGCCTCCCGAAAACAGCTCGACGTGATCGGCTTCCTCTTTCTTGCGGCCGTGACGGGGATCGGCGGGGGGACACTCAGAGACGTCGTTCTCGGCAATCTCCCGGTCTTCTGGGTGCGTGACCCCGGTTATGTGCTGGTCTGCGCAACGGTCGGGATCCTGGTTTTCTTCACTGCCCACCTGGTCGAATCGCGCTACCGCCTCTTGCTCTGGCTCGATGCGATCGGTCTTTCGGCCTATTGCGTCATGGGGGCGGCCAAGGGGTTCGTGGCGACAGGTTCGCCGACGGTCGCGATCGTCACCGGCACGCTGACTGCGGCCTGCGGCGGCATCCTGCGCGACATCATCGCCGGTGAACCCTCCGTGCTGCTGCGTCCCGAAATCTATGTCACGGCGGCGCTTGCCGGCGCCTGCGTCTTTACGGCGGCAACGGTGTTCGGCCTGGCGCTTCCGGTGGCGTCGGTCTTCGGCGCGCTGACGGCTTTTTCCATCCGCGGCGGCGCCCTGCGTTTCGGCTGGAGTTTTCCGGCCTATAATTCACGCCCGGGTCGTGCGCCCGAAGACGTCATGAAGTGACGGGTGTGGGGATGGTCTGCGCCTCAGCGCTGCTTGGGGCGCAGGCGGATCACCACGTCGACATGGGAGATTTCCATGCCCTCCGGCGGTTCCGGAAGGTTGTCGATGGCGATATTGTTGACCGGAATGTCAAGCACCTCGTTCTGTCCTTCGACGAAGAAGTGATGGTGGTCGGAAGTATTGGTGTCGAAATAGGTCTTTGTGCTTTCGACTGCGAGCACGCGGATCAGGCCGGCCTCGGTGAACTGATGAAGCGTGTTGTACACTGTGGCAAGCGACACCGGGACACTTGCGCCGAGGGCTTCCTCATGCAGTTCCTCCACCGTCAGGTGGCGGTCGCCCTTGGCGAAAAGCAGGCTGGCGAGCGCGATGCGCTGGCGCGTCGGACGCAGGCCCGAGCGGCGCAATTTCATTTCCGTGCTCATACGGTCTTCAACCGCCATCAAGACGCTCTCCGCTCTGCCTCTCTGTCTTTCGCAGACTTACCTTGACGATATAACTTTTAAGCGCCGGCCTTTCAATAGTTTCCCCCTCGGCTGACAGGCATAAAGTGCCGTAAAACCTGTAATTTGGCCGTTTTGGGACTGGTCCTGCGAGGGGGCTTCCTGTATGCGACGGGCAGAAGTCAGCAAATGGCGTCGGTCCGGCGGAAGTTCGTGCCGGTTTGAGGTCGCCTATTGTGGGACTTCATTTTGTCCCTATCTTGCTCTAAGGGTCCGTTAACGAGACGCCTAGGGGGGAAGAAGAAGAAAATGGCATCGAGACAATCCAGCTATAACTATGAAGAGATCCTCGCCTGCGGTCGCGGCGAGTTGTTCGGCCCCGGCAACGCGCAGCTTCCCCTGCCGCCGATGCTGATGGTCCACCGCATCACGGATATCTCGGAGACGGGTGGCGCGTTCGACAAGGGTTATATTCGCGCTGAATACGACGTTCGCCCGGACGACTGGTATTTTCCCTGCCATTTCCAGGGCAACCCCATCATGCCGGGATGCCTCGGCCTCGACGGCATGTGGCAGCTGACCGGCTTCTTCCTCGGTTGGCTCGGCGAGCCGGGCCGCGGCATGGCTCTGTCCACCGGCGAAGTGAAGTTCAAGGGCATGGTCCGCCCGGACACCAAGCTGCTCGAATACGGTATTGACTTCAAGCGCGTCATGCGCGGCCGACTGGTGCTGGGCACCGCCGACGGCTGGCTTAAGGCTGATGGTGAAACCATCTATCAGGCAACCGACCTGCGCGTCGGTCTGTCCAAGGATAAGACGGCCTGAACGGGCCTGTCTGATCACAGCAAGAAGAAGGTCTGAATTATGAGACGGGTAGTTGTTACGGGACTTGGCATCGTGTCGTCGATCGGAGCCGATGCGGCTGAAGTGACCGCCTCGCTGCGTGAGGCAAAGTCGGGCATCTCCTTTTCTCCCGATTTTGCCGAGCATGGCTTCAAGTGCCAGGTATGGGGCAAGCCCAGCCTCGACCCGACCGAGCTCGTCGACCGTCGTGCCATGCGTTTCCTGTCCCAGGGCGGCGCGTGGAACCACGTCGCCATGAAGCAGGCGATCGCCGATGCCGGCCTGGAAGAAGCCGATTACGCCCAGAACGAGCGCGTCGGCATCATCATGGGGTCCGGTGGCCCATCGACCCGTCAGATCGTCGAAGCGGCTGACATCGTCCGCCAGAACAACAGCCCGAAGCGCATCGGTCCGTTCGCGGTCCCGAAGGCGATGTCGTCCACGGCCTCGGCAACCCTTGCCACTTGGTTCAAGCTGCACGGCGTCAACTACTCGATCTCGTCGGCCTGCTCGACCTCTGCCCACTGCATCGGCAATGCCTATGAGATGATCCAGTGGGGCAAGCAGGACATGGTGTTCGCCGGTGGTCACGAAGACCTCGACTGGACGATGTCCGACCTGTTCGACGCCATGGGCGCCATGTCCTCGAAGTACAACGATAACCCGGCAACGGCCTCGCGTGCCTATGACGCGACGCGCGACGGATTCGTCATCGCCGGCGGTGCCGGCGTGCTGGTGCTCGAGGAACTGGAACACGCCAAGGCACGTGGCGCCAAGATCTATGCTGAAATCGTCGGCTATGGTGCCACCTCGGACGGCTATGACATGGTTGCCCCGTCCGGCGAAGGCGCCATTCGGTGCATGCGCCAGGCGCTCTCCACGGTGACCGGCGAAGTCGACTACATCAACACCCACGGCACCTCGACGCCGGTGGGTGACAGCAAGGAGATCGGTGCGATCCGCGAAGTCTTCGGCTCGAAGATTCCGCACATCCAGTCCACCAAGTCGCTGACCGGCCATTCGCTTGGCGCAGCCGGCGTGCAGGAATCGATCTACGGCCTGCTGATGATGCAGGAACGCTTCATCGGCGAAAGCGCGCACATTACCGAACTCGATCCGGAATTCGACGGCGTGCCGATCGTGCGCAAGCGCATCGACAACGCGAAGATCGACACGGTCCTGTCGAACTCCTTCGGCTTCGGTGGCACCAACGCCACCCTCGTCTTCCAGCGTCACAATGGATAACGGCATGATCGCCTCTATGCAGGGAAAGCGCGGCCTCATCATGGGTGTCGCGAACAGTCACTCGATTGCCTGGGGCATCGCCAAGGCACTCGGCGCCGCAGGTGCAGAACTGGCCTTCACCTATCAGGGGGATGCCCTCGGCAAGCGCGTGAAGCCTCTGGCGGCTGAACTTGGTTCTGACTTCCTGTTGCCATGCGACGTGGAAGACATCGCGTCCGTCGATGCCGTGATTGCGGCGCTGAAGGAACGCTGGGGCACGATCGATTTCATCGTGCATGCCATTGGCTTTTCCGACAAGAACGAGTTGAAGGGGCTCTATGCCGACACCACGCGTGACAACTTCACGCGGACCATGGTGATCTCCTGCTTCTCCTTCACCGAGATCGCCAAGCGCGCCGCCGAACTGATGGCCGAGGGCGGCTCCATGCTGACCCTGACCTATGGCGGCTCGGTGCGCCTGATGCCGAACTACAATGTCATGGGCGTCGCCAAGGCAGCACTCGAGGCATCGGTGCGTTATCTGGCAGGCGACTACGGTCCGCGCGGCATTCGTGTGAACGCGATTTCCGCCGGCCCGATCCGGACCCTTGCCGGCGCAGGGATCTCCGATGCACGCGCCATGCTGTCATGGCAGCAGAAGAACGCACCGCTTCGCCGCACTGTCACGATCGAGGATGTCGGCAATTCGGCGCTTTATCTGCTGTCGGATCTGTCGCGCGGCGTGACCGGCGAAATCCACTACGTCGATTCCGGCTACAACATCACCTCGATGCCGACGCTGGACTTCCTGCGCAGCTCGGACGACGAGTAGGCTTGACGGCTAACCTCAATTGAAAAAGCCTGGCGCGACCTCATATCGCGCCAGGCTTGAAACGGAGTGGTCCGCCAGCCGAGTGGGAGTCCCCGGCTTTACTCCGGTTATGATGTCTTATTTTCGCCGATCGTGCCCATCAGCAGTGCCATGCTGACAGCGTGCATTCGATTGCGCGCACCAAGCTTTTCCTCTGCTGCGGACAGGTGACGCTCGACCTCTATCTCCGACAGGAGCATCAGGTTGCAGATATCGAGTGTCCGCTTGCCTTCGGCCACCATGGTCAGGCACTGCATTTCCTGCTCGTTCAACCCGATGGAACGAGCTGTGTCACCCGTGAGGGCCTTGCTGGTCATCATGATGTTATGGATCTTCAGGAGTAATCTTGGCCCGGTCGCTGGTCGTGGACCGCAACGGCTGCATTGAGCGATATATAATCTTGAAGATCGGAAAAGTAATTCTCGCCGGGCGCCAAACAGTTTACATTACGCGCAACAGAACTTGTGCTGCGCGTTCCCGAACCGCGAATGACGTCTATTTCTGCCCTCTACGAGGCAAATGTCAATAGTTGGGCACTCTTCAACGGCGCCTTGGCAATGATCGGATCAGGCGCTCTTCCGGTCCCGCAGGTCGCTTGGCGTGCGGCCGAACCAGCGGGTCACGGACCGCGTGAAGGCGCTCGGCGCTGAATATCCCAATCGATAACAGATCTCGGATATGGGAAGGTCGCTTTCGGTCAGCAGATTGAGGCTCACCTCCCGCCTGAGGTCGTCGCGGATTTGGGCGAGACTTGTGTTCTCCTCGGCCAGGCGTCGCTGGAACGTGCGCTCGGATATGCCGAAATGCGGCGCTATATCCTGTAGTGTGGAACTCGGTTCCGCCATCCGCAGCAGCAGGAACTTGCGCACCTGATCGACGAACTCGCCTTCCTCGTAGTCGGCGTCAGGCCCCATCGAACGGCACTGGATGTCCATCAGCATGAAAAGCTTGGCATCTGCCTTGGGATTCTTCATGTCGAGAAGCTCTGCGGGGATGCGCATCGCGTTCTCGCGGCAACCAAAACGCAGTTTCCTGGTCAGGTAGTCCCTGAAGACCTGGGAGGACCTGGGCTTGGGACGCTCGAGATCGAGTTCCACCAGGTCGATGCTGACGCCGACGATGTTGCGCAGCCGTTGCATGGCGATCGCCAGCGCCATGTCGACATACTGGTCCCGTTTGACGATCGCCGGCGCGAAGGTCCAAGAAAAGGAAGCGCCTTGGTCATCGATGCGGAAGCGCAGATTGCTGGCATAGGTGGCATATTGCGTGTGAGCGGCGAAGAAGCGGGCGAAGTCACGCACCGTCGGCGCCGTCATCAGGCCGTATCCGAAGGGGCCGGTGGAGCCGGCAACGAAGCGGTCGACGCATTTCAGCCCGAATGCCTCGTCGTCCGTCAGCAACGCGCAGGCCTCCAGCAGTCTGCAGAGCTTGTCCAGGCTGATGCGGCCGGTGAGGCTCTGGAAGATTTCCGGATCGATCTTCAGGGCGCTGCAAATCGGCGCGATGTCGACGCCATAGGTGCGCGCATGGTCGGAAACCGCCGAGGCGATTCCGGCTACCGCTGTCAGTTCATCGGCTATAGATCTATTAGGCATTTAAGATCTGGCGTCCAATGATAAGCAAATGACGCCTCAAGGTAAGCGGCTTTTCGCGCAAAGTCGAGGGTCTCTGCACCCGGCCAAAACCGGATGCAGAGACGTGAACCTTCGCCACCGCTTACGCGATGTTCGTCCTACTTCTTGGCCCAGAGAACCTTGAACCGTGCGTTCCGGCAGGTCTCGCCATATTCGCGGAAATCTTCGGCGAGGTTCGCCTCATAGGGTAGGCCGCGGTTGGCCACCAGCATCAGGATACCCCCGCCGCGCAGTGCCTGGCTGGCCGCCTTGATCATGGCCTGACCCAGGCTCGGCTCCGCGGCATGCCCCTGATGGAAAGGTGGGTTCATGATGACGAGATCGTATTTCTCCTTGGCAGGTTCACGCGTGAGGTCCTGCCAGAAGAAACGGGCGGTCAACTTGGGGCAGAGGGCGGCCAGATTGGCCTTCGCGCATTCCAGCGCCTCGTGGTCAGCCTCGAACAGGTCGATGCGTGCTGTTCGCGGCGAGCGCTCGGCGAGCATGGTCGAGAGATAACCCCAGCCGGCGCCGAAGTCCGCTGCGTTGCCGTCGAAATTGTCCGGTAGGCGGCCGGCGAGCAGTTCCGAACCGTCGTCGACCCGATCGTACGAGAACATGCCGGGACGTGTACGATAGCGGCCGGCGGCCAGCGTATCGGGCGATGCCAGATGGTTGACTGCAGCCGCGCTGTCTTCCGGCGTCATGAACCAGAGCGCGACGCCGTGATATTTCGGCATGTGGTCGACCGGGATCCCGAGATTGGCGAGGCGCTTGCGCATCGGCTGGACGCCGTCCTCCTTGCTGCCCGCGATGACGACGAGGCCGCCCGCCTTGACCTGCTTGAGGGCTTCTGCGACGCGATTGTCGTTCTCGCCGCGATGCTTGCCAAGCAGCACCAGCGCGCCGTCATAGCCCTCTCCCTCGACTTCCGGCAGGGGTTCGAGCCTGGCGGCCTGCAGGCGCAGGTACTCGCCCCTGTGTCCTTGCACGGGCACGATGGTTGCGCCGAACTCTTCCGGCGTGGCGAAGCCCGCCTCGGCGCCGAGGAAAAGAAAGCGCTCGCCGGCGACAGGTGCGGCGACGGTGCCGCTGGCGAAGGGATGGAACAGGGTTTTCAGCGTTTCGCGGCTCATGCCAGTGTTCTCCGGGCGAATAAAAAAGGCGCGGGAAAATCTCCCGCGCCTCGGATGGGGACCGACGTCCGCTTATTCAGCGGCTTCGCCGTCTTCCTTCTTCTTGTCGGCGACGATTTCCTTGCCGGTCGCCTGGTCGACGGCCTTCATCGAGAGGCGAACCTTGCCGCGCTCGTCGAAGCCCATCAGCTTGACCCAGACCTTGTCGCCTTCCTTGACGACGTCCGAGGTCTTGGCGACACGCTCGGAAGCGAGCTGCGAGATGTGCACGAGGCCGTCACGCGAACCGAAGAAGTTGACGAAGGCGCCGAAATCGGCGGTCTTCACAACGGTGCCTTCGTAGACGACGCCGACTTCCGGCTCGGCAACGATCGAGTGGATCCACTTGCGGGCCGCTTCGATCTCCTTGCCCGAAGAAGAGGCGATCTTCACGGTGCCGTCGTCTTCGATGTTGATCTTGGCGCCGGTCTTCTCGACGATTTCGCGGATGACCTTGCCGCCCGAGCCGATGACTTCGCGGATCTTGTCGACCGGGATGTTCATCACTTCGATGCGCGGAGCGAACTCGCCGAGCTGGCCACGGCTTTCGGTGATGGCATTGGCCATTTCGCCGAGGATGTGCTTGCGGCCACCCTGTGCCTGGCCGAGAGCGACCTTCATGATCTCCTCGGTGATACCGGCGATCTTGATGTCCATCTGCAGCGAGGTGATGCCGTCGGCAGTACCGGCAACCTTGAAGTCCATGTCGCCGAGGTGGTCTTCGTCGCCGAGGATGTCGGAGAGAACGGCGAAGCGTTCACCTTCGAGGATCAGGCCCATGGCGATACCGGCAACCGGCTTTGCCAGCGGAACGCCGGCGTCCATCAGCGCGAGCGAGGTGCCGCAGACGGTTGCCATCGAGGACGAGCCGTTCGACTCGGTGATCTCGGAGACGACGCGCAGCGTATAGGGGAACTGCTCGGCAGACGGCAGCATCGGACGGATGGCGCGCCATGCGAGCTTGCCGTGGCCGATTTCGCGGCGGCCCGGGGAACCCATGCGACCGGTTTCACCGACCGAGTAGGGCGGGAAGTTGTAATGGAGCAGGAAGCGCTCCTTGTACATGCCGGTCAGGCTGTCGACATACTGCTCGTCCTCGCCGGTGCCCAGCGTGGCAACGACGATCGCCTGGGTTTCGCCACGGGTGAACAGCGCCGAGCCGTGCGTGCGCGGCAGCAGGCCGACTTCCGAGACGATCGGGCGAACGGTCTCGAGGTCGCGGCCGTCGATACGGCTCTTGGTGTCGAGAATGTTCCAGCGGACGATCTTCGCCTGCAGGTGCTTGAAGACGGCGCCGATTTCCTCGGCCGTGTACTTGGCTTCTTCGCCCTCTGCCGGCGTGAAGTGCGCCTTGACCTTGGCCTTCACGGCATCGACGGCCGCGTAGCGGTCAGCCTTCTGGGTGATCTTGTAGGCGGCGCGCAGTTCGCCTTCGGCAATGGAGAGCATTTCGTTTTCGAGGGCCGAATGATCTTCCGGCTCGAACTCGCGCGGTTCCTTGGCGGCGACCTCAGCGAGCTTGATGATCGCGTCGATAACCGGCTGGAAGCCCTTGTGGCCGAACATGACGGCGCCAAGCATGATCTCTTCGTTGAGTTCCTTGGCTTCCGACTCGACCATCAGGACGGCGTCCTGCGTGCCTGCGACGACGAGGTCGAGGCTCGACTCGTCCATCTCGTCGAGATGCGGGTTCAGAACGTATTCGCCGTTGATGTAGCCGACGCGGGCGCCGCCGATCGGGCCCATGAAGGGAACGCCGGAAAGGGTCAGAGCTGCGGAGGTGGCGACCATCGACAGGATGTCCGGGTTGTTTTCCAGGTCATGCTGGATGACGGTGACGACAACCTGCGTGTCGTTCTTGTAGCCTTCCGGGAAGAGCGGGCGGATCGGGCGGTCGATCAGGCGCGAAACCAGGGTTTCGTTTTCCGACGGACGACCTTCGCGCTTGAAATAGCCACCCGGGATCTTGCCGGCGGCATAGGTCTTTTCCTGGTAGTTGACGGTGAGCGGGAAGAAGTCCTGGCCGGGCTTCGGAGCCTTGGCGGAGACGACGGTCGCGAGAACGACGGTTTCGCCGTAAGTGGCGATGACGGCGCCGTCGGCCTGACGGGCGACCTTGCCGGTTTCAAGCTTGAGCGGGCGGCCGGCCCACTCGATTTCCACGCTATGGATATCAAACATGTATCTTGTCCTTCTGCCGTGGTCGCGGGCCCTTGGGCCTGGTCTCTGAGCGAGCCGTGCGCATCCACGGGAATGCTGACGCATCACGGGCAAGACAGCGGGAGGCTTTCGTGGGTCGAGGACATTCCCGGTCGGAGAATGCCGCTCTATCGGCTGGCCGAGGTCTTCGGCGAAAGCATCCGGCAATCCTGCCCCATGACAGGTCATCGGTTGGTTCTGGCAGCGCCGGCCCATCCGGTCTGCCCTTCATGCGGGTCGCGAGGCGTTGCGGCCTTTCGCGACGGAGTGGGACGTCGGTCCCGAAATGAAAACCGGCGGACCGTCGCGAGGATGGTCCGCCGGAAGAGCTTGTTAGCGACGGATGCCGAGGCTCGTGATGAGCTTCGTGTAGCGGCCTTCGTCCTTCTTCTTGAGGTAGTCAAGAAGCGAACGGCGGCTCGAAACCATCGTCAGCAGGCCACGGCGGGAATGGTTATCCTTCTTGTGGTCCTTGAAGTGCTCGGTGAGGTTGTTGATCCGCTCGGTCAGGATCGCAACCTGGACTTCCGGAGAACCGGTGTCGCCTTCGACGGTTGCGTATTCCTTGATGAGGGCAGCCTTGCGCTCTGCAGTGATCGACATCGGGAATTCCTTTCTTATGTCAGGAGAATCATGTCGCCATATGCCGGGATGTCGTCCAGCAAAGGCCGTGAAAGCAGGCGGCAAGCCGCCGTGCTGGCGTGCCTATAGCTCATCCCGCCGCGAAATGAAAGCGTTGTTTGTTCGAGGCTCGGTCAGGCAAAAACCCGGCGCGGGCGGAATTCGCCTTCGCCGATCTCGCCGATCGCGACCAGCTTGCCGGTGCAGGTGGCAAAGGCGTCCGCTTCGGCGACGGGCGCATTGCGGCCGCGCAGGAGGATCGGGTTGCCCATCCGCAGGCGGTGCGCCTGTTCGTCGGTGACGGCGACATGCGGCAGTCCGGAAAGCGCCTCGCCGGTGTCGATCAGGAAGGCGTCGAGCGCTGCCAGCCGTTCCTGCTTGTCCTCGATCGCCTCGAGAGCCTTGAGATCGGCGAGGGGAACCATCGTCTCCTCGGCGAAGGGCGCGACAAAGCTGCGGCGCAGCGAGGAGATGTGGCCGAAACAACCGAGCTCGCGCCCAAAGTCGCGCGCCAGCGAGCGGACATAGGTGCCCTTGCCGCATTCGACTTCGAATTCGGCGCGATTGGCGTCCGGGCAGCCGACCAGCGTGAGGCGGAAGACCTCGACCTCGCGTGAGGGGATCTCGACCGTCTCGCCGTCGCGCGCCAGATCGTAGGCGCGCTCGCCGGCAATCTTGATGGCGGAGAACTGCGGTGGCACCTGGCTGATCACGCCGGTATAGCGCGGCAGAAGGGCACGGATCTGTTCTTCGGTCGGACGCGCATCGGAGGACTGGGTGGCGTCGCCTTCGAGGTCGTCGGTCGACCGCTCTTCGCCCCAGGTGACGGTGAATTCGTATATCTTGCGGCCATCCATCACATAGGGAACCGTCTTGGTCGCATCGCCGAGCGCAATCGGCAGCATGCCGGAGGCGAGCGGGTCGAGCGTACCGGCATGGCCGGCCTTCTGGGCGTCGAACAGCCATTTGATCTTGGAAACGGCTTCCGTCGATCCGAAATCGACCGGCTTGTCGAGGATCAGCCATCCGGAAACCGGGCGGCCCTTGGGTTTGCGTGGTTTGGACATCAAACTCTATTCTTGTTCGTCATCGCTGTGGTCGAGGTCGCGGCTGACTTCCGGGGAGCGCAGCAGCTCGTCGATCTTCTTGTAGTTGTCGAAGCTCGTGTCGTCGCGGAACCGCACCTCGGGCATATACTTCATCTGCCGGAGCTGGGGTCCGAGCCGGCCGCGAATATACTTGGCGTGATGGTTGAGCGCGTCGATGACGGCCTGGTGGTCTGCAACGCCGAGCGGCGTCACATAGGCGGTGGCGATCTTGAGATCGGGCGACATGCGCACTTCCGAGATCGATATCACCGTCTTCTCGATGAGCGGGTCGCGCACTTCGCCGCGCTGCAGGACCTGTGTGATCGCGGCGCGGACCTGTTCGCCGACGCGCAGCATGCGCTGCGACGGTGCGGAAGATGTTGGTCTGTTCATCGTTTCTGCCTCAAAAGAAGCGAGCGCCGGATTGTCCGGCGCCCGTCCATACTGACAATCGAAGGTCGATCGGCCTTAGAGCGTGCGCGTGACATGC
The DNA here is from genome assembly GCF_012927355.1 of Rhizobium terricola. Taxonomy (GTDB): domain Bacteria; phylum Pseudomonadota; class Alphaproteobacteria; order Rhizobiales; family Rhizobiaceae; genus Allorhizobium; species Allorhizobium terricola. The sequence continues at coordinate 979,393 of NZ_JABBGK010000002.1, read as the reverse complement.
TCCACGCGGAAGCACTCGATCGTGTCGCCGGCGCGGATGTCCTCGTAGTTCTCGAAGGCCATACCGCATTCCTGACCCATCGGCACTTCCGAGACTTCGTCCTTGAAGCGCTTGAGCGTCTTGAGCTTGCCTTCGTGGATGACGACGTTGTCGCGTACCAGGCGGACGCCTGCACCACGCTCGACCTTGCCTTCGACGACACGGCAGCCGGCGACCTTGCCGACCTTGGTGATGTTGAAGACCTCGAGGATCTCGGCATTGCCGAGGAAGGTTTCGCGGCGCTCCGGCGACAGCAGGCCCGACATGGCCGCCTTCACGTCATCCACCAGATCGTAGATGATGTTGTAGTAGCGGATCTCGATGCCCGACCGTTCCGAGGCCGTGCGGGCCTGGGCATTTGCGCGGACGTTGAAGCCGATGATCGCGGCATTGGAGGCCTCGGCGAGCGAGATATCCGATTCCGTGATGGCACCGGCGCCCGAATGGACGATGCGGGCCCGCACTTCGTCGGTGCCAAGCTTGTCGAGGGCAGCCACGATCGCTTCGACGGAACCCTGCACGTCAGCCTTGATGACCAGCGGGAATTCCTTGAAGCCGGTGTCCTGCAGCTTGCTCATCATCTGCTCGAGCGAACCGCGCTGGCCCGACTGGCGTGCAGCCGCCTTGTCGCGCGCCAGACGCTGGCGGTATTCGGAGATTTCGCGGGCGCGGGCTTCGTTCTCGACTACGGCAAACTTGTCACCGGCTGCCGGTGTCCCGGACAGGCCCAGGATTTCGACCGGCATGGCCGGACCCGCTTCCTTGACGTGAGTACCCTGATCGTTGACCAGTGCGCGAACGCGGCCCCACTGGTCGCCGGCCACGATGATCTGGCCGGGCTTCAGCGTACCCTTCTGGACGAGAACCGTCGCAACCGCACCACGACCACGGTCGAGCTGGGCTTCGATGACGGTGCCTTCGGCGGTGCGCGTCGGGTCGGCCTTCAGGTCGAGGATTTCGGCCTGCAGCAGCACGGCTTCGAGCAGCTTGTCGAGATTGAGCTTGTTCTTCGCCGAAACCTCGACGTCGAGCACTTCACCGCCCATGGATTCTACGAAGACTTCGTGCTGCAGAAGCTGCTGGCGAACCTTATCCGGGTTTGCCTCGTGCTTGTCGATCTTGTTGATCGCCACGATGATCGGCACGCCGGCCGCCTTGGCGTGGTTGATCGATTCGATCGTCTGCGGCATCACGCTGTCGTCGGCGGCAACCACCAGGATGGCGATGTCGGTTGCCTGCGCACCGCGTGCACGCATTGCCGTAAAGGCGGCGTGGCCGGGGGTGTCGATGAAGGTGATCTTCTGGCCGTTCTGTTCGACCTGGTAGGCGCCGATATGCTGGGTGATGCCACCGGCTTCGCCCGAGACGACTGAGGTCTTGCGGATGGCGTCGAGCAGCGAGGTCTTGCCGTGGTCGACGTGACCCATGATGGTCACGACCGGCGGACGCGAGACCAGCTCGCCTTCGTCGTCCTTGACGTTGAAGATACCTTCTTCGACGTCGGATTCAGAGACGCGCTTCACAGTATGACCGAATTCGGTCGCAATGAGTTCGGCGAGGTCGGCGTCGATGACGTCGCCCGGCTTCATCATCTGGCCTTCCTTCATCAGGTACTTGATGACGTCGACAGCGCGTTCGGACATGCGCTGCGACAGTTCCTGGATGGTAATGGTTTCCGGCAGGATGACTTCGCGCATGACCTTCTCGCGCGTTTCCTGCATCTGGCTGCGGCGGAACTTCTCCTGCCGGCGACGCATGGAGGCGAGCGAACGGCCGCGGGCATTGCCCTCTTCGTCGACATTCGCGGTGGTGACCGTCAGCTTGCCGCGGCGGCGATCCTCTTCGGCCTTCGGACGTGCCGGAACCTTGGCGGGTGCCGGAACGGCGACCTTGCCGCGAACCGGCGCGCCACGCGGAGCTCCGCGTTCTTCCTCTTCATCGTCACTGGCCTTGCGACCGCGTACGAAGCCGGCAGGTGCCGCGGGTTGGGCAGCGGCGGGCGTCGACGGCTTGACTGCTGGCCGGGCCTCTGCGGCGGCTGCTTCAGCGGCCTTCGGCTCGACCGCCTGGGCGGCGACGGGCGCTTCTTCGGTCGGCTGCGGCTCGGCTGCACGGCGAGCGGCTTCTTCCGCAGCGAGACGCGCGCGTTCTTCCGCTTCCGCCTGGCGGCGTGCTTCGTCGATGGCGCGCTGCTTGGCTTCCTCGACGTCGCGGGCCTGGGCTTCGACCAAGGCGCGGCGGCGAGCTTCCATTTCGCCGGCAGACAGGTCGTGGAGCACGTTGCCGCGCGGGCGATCCTGGCGAGCAGGCTGCTGAGGCGCCGGGCGCTGTGCCTGCGGAGCGGCGGGCTGGTGTAAGCGCTGCGGCTGCTGCGGTGCCGGCGCGGCCGGACGGGCCTGGACGGCGGGTGCCGCCGGCGGCTCGGGCGCACGAACCGGCGCTGCTACCGGGGTCACGATCTTTTCGTCCTCGGGACGGGTCGGGCGGCGCTTGCGCGTCTCCACCACGACGGCCTTGGTTCGACCGCGACCCATGTCCTGGCGCACGGTACCCTGGGTCACTCCTGACGGCTTCAGGGTGAGGGTTTTCTTGCCCGTAACGCTGAGTGTCTTGTCGTCTTTGTTGTCGGTCATTCCGTTCCGTTCCTTGGACAAGGACGGATGCGGCGCATCAGACCTCGTCGTTCAATTCATCATTCCGATAAAGCGTCCGGCTGATACCGGTAGCCGCGTCATTGCTTCGGCATGTCAGAGACATCCTTTTTCTGGGACAGGCCGCCATTGCGGTACTGTTCGAGCAGGTTTGCGCGCTTCACTACACCCTCACCGGCCTGCCCTGCAAGCGCTGCGGCATGGATAAACGCATTCTGGCCCATCAGTTCGTCCATTTCCGCTCCGGAGAGGAGCCGGTAGGAGGGAATTTCCGCCTCCGTCTCCATCCCGAGGTGCCAGGCCTTGCGGGCCTGGTCTATTTTCCGCACCCCGTCGGCCGCCGCATCGGTCGCGTGGAAGACGGCAACGGCCTCGCCGCTGCGCACGGCCGCCTCAACCTTGGCCGAACCGGTGACGAACTGGCCCGCCTTGCGCGCCAGGTTCATCATCCCGGCGAGCTGCTGCGAAAGCAGCCGGTCGACGGTTTCTCCGAGATCGGCACTCGCCTTCACGTCCCGTTTCAGTGCGCGGGCGAAGAGCTTCTTCGCCACTGCCCTGTCGATCGCCGCCCGGCTTGGACTGACCCAGCAGCCCCGGCCCGGAAGTGCTCGCTTCAGGTCCGGAACGATGGAGCCGTCCGGGCCTGCGACGAAGCGGATCAGCGTTTCGGGATCGCTGCTCTCGCGGGTGACGATGCACATGCGTCCGTTCACTTCGCTCACGTCGAAGTCGTCTTCATCGTGAGTGGTGTCCGGAGCCTGTTCGGTCATCACGCTTCCTGCTCGCCTTCGGCTTCTCCGGCTTCTCCGGCTTCTTCGGCCTCTTCGACAGCCTCGCCGGCGAGGTCTTCCTCGGTGATCCAGCCAGCAGCAAGGCGAGCCTGGACGATCATGTTCTCGGCTTCAGCGCGCGACACGTCGAACTTCGAGAACAGGCCTTCGAACTTCTTGGTTTCGCCGTCCTTGCGTTCGGACCAGCCGACGAGATCGTCGGCGGCGCAGCCGGCGAAGTCCTCGACCGTCTTGATGCCGTCTTCGCCCAGCGCGACCATCATCTGCGAGGTCAGGCCGTCGATCTGGCGCAGCTCGTCGGACACGCCGAGTTCGCGGCGCTTGGCGTCCATTTCCGCTTCGATCTTCTCCAGGTACTCGCGGGCGCGGGTCTGGATTTCCTGAGCGGTGTCTTCGTCGAAGCCGTCGATCGAGGCGATTTCGTCGAGGTCGACATAGGCGACTTCCTCGACCTGGGCAAAGCCTTCCGAAGCAAGCACCTGACCGACCATCTCGTCGACGTCGAGGGCGTTCATGAAGAGGTTGGTGCGCTCGTTGAATTCCTTCTGGCGGCGCTCGGACTCTTCCTGCTCCGTCATGATGTCGATGTCCCAGCCGGTGAGCTGCGAGGCGAGGCGGACGTTCTGGCCGCGACGGCCGATGGCGAGCGACAGCTGTTCGTCCGGAACGACGACTTCGATGCGCTCTGCATCCTCGTCGAGAACGACCTTGGCGACTTCGGCCGGCTGAAGGGCGTTGACGATGAAGGACGCCGGATCGTTCGACCACGGAATGATGTCGATCTTTTCGCCCTGCAGTTCGCCGACGACGGCCTGGACGCGGCTACCACGCATACCGACGCAGGCGCCGACCGGATCGATGGAGCTATCGTTCGAGATGACGGCGATCTTGGCGCGCGAACCCGGGTCACGGGCGACCGACTTGATCTGGATGATGCCGTCGTAGATTTCCGGCACTTCCATGGTGAAGAGCTTCACCATGAACTGCGGATGAGTACGCGACAGGAAGATCTGCGGGCCGCGCTGTTCGCGGCGCACGTCGTAGACATAGGCGCGAACGCGGTCGCCGTAGCGGAAGGCTTCGCGCGGGATCATCTCGTCGCGACGGATGATGCCTTCGCCGCGGCCGAGGTCGACAATCACATTGCCGTATTCGACGCGCTTGACAGTGCCGTTGACGATCTCGCCGACGCGATCCTTGAATTCGTCGAACTGACGGTCACGCTCGGCCTCGCGCACCTTCTGCACGATAACCTGCTTGGCCGACTGGGCGGCGATGCGGCCGAAGTCCATCGGCGGCAGCGGGTCGGCGATGAAGTCGCCAAGCTTGGCGTCGGGGTTGCGGTCACGGGCAAGTTCGAGAGCGATCTGGGTCGAATAATCCTCGACCTTCTCGACCACTTCGAGCAGGCGCTGCAGGCGGATTTCGCCGGTCTTGGAATTGATGTCGGCGCGGATGTTGGTTTCGGAGCCGTAGCGCGAACGGGCGGCCTTCTGGATGGCGTCGGCCATCGCGGCGAGAACGATTTCGCGGTCGATGACCTTCTCACGGGCGACCGCATCCGCGATCTGCAAGAGCTCGAGCCGGTTAGCACTGACTGCCATTGTCTTAAGTCTCCGTCTTCCTGCCGGGGCCGCGGCCCTCGATGCGGTTAGTCAAACGTTATGCTTCGCTGTCTTCGTCGTTCTGGTTCGCGGCTTCAGCCTTTGCGAGCTTGTCTGCCCGAAGTGCATCGCGGATGAGGTCGTCCGTCAGGATCAGCTTTGCTTCGCTGAGCGTGTTGAACGGGATCTTCACGCGCGGCTCTTCGCCATAGGCAACCTGGTCACGCTCGAGCGTGAAACCGTCCATGTCGACCTCGGTGATCTTGCCGCGGAAACGCTTGCGGTTGTCGACCAGGATCGAGGTTTCGCACTTGACGATGTGGCCCTGCCAGCGCGCGAAATCGGACTTGCGCACCATTGGGCGATCGATGCCCGGCGACGACACTTCGAGGTGATAGGCCTTGTCCACCGGATCCTCGACGTCGAGAACGGGAGAGATCGCCATCGAGACCTCTTCGCAATCCGTGACGGTCATCGTCCCGTCATTGCGCTCGGCCATCACCTGCAGCGTCAGGCCGTTCTGGTTCATCAGCCGAGCACGCACCAGCTTGAAACCCATCCCGACGAGCACAGGCTCGATGATCTCGGCAATGCGCCGGTCAAGGCCGGTCTCTATGATGATACGCGCTTCGCCAGCTTCCGGCGTCGGCATGCTGTCAGTCAATCGTAATACTCCCGGATGGATCCAATCGCCAACAAAAAAGAGCGGGTCCTTGCGGCCCCACCCTTCATCTGTCGATCAAGAATTTGGACGCTGTATACGCTTGTTTCGACGCAATTGCAAGCTTTTCGCCGGGGACTGCTTTTGGCTCTCGGAGGCCGGGTCGTTCTCGTCCGCGGAAAATCGGAGGGTGGCATTGCCGCCCATTCGGTTCCATATAGGACGGCAATGAAAAGGGATGTCGAGATGCCCGCCCGCAAGTCCTTCCTGTCGCCGCTCCGGCACCCGGTTTATCGCAGCATATGGAGTGCCAGCATCGCCTCGAACCTGGGCGGGTTGATCCAGGGCGTCGGTGCCGCCTGGATGATGGCGTCGATCTCGCAGTCGGAAAACATGGTCGCCTTGGTCCAGGCCTCGACGACGCTCCCGCTTATGCTCTTCTCCCTGGTGTCGGGTGCAATCGCTGACAACTACGACCGACGCCGCGTCATGTTGACCGCGCAGGTTTTCATGTTCGCCACGTCCGTACTTCTGACGGCCTGCGCCTACTTCGGTCTCGTCACGCCCTGGCTGCTATTGTTCTTCACGTTTCTGATCGGCAGTGGAACGGCGCTCAACAACCCCTCCTGGCAGGCTTCCGTCGGGGACATGGTGCCGCGGGAGGATCTCCCCGGTGCCGTCTCGCTCAACAGCGTCGGCTTCAACATCACCCGCAGCGTCGGCCCGGCGATCGGCGGCATGATCGTCGCCGCGGCGGGTGCCGCGGCTGCCTTTGCCGCGAATGCGGTCAGCTATTTCGCTCTCGTCTCGGCGCTTTACCGCTGGCAGCCGGATATTCCCGAGCGCACCCTTCCGCGCGAGGCGCTGGGCCAGGCGATCTCGGCCGGGCTGCGCTATGTCGCGATGTCGCCGAACCTGGGAAAGGTCCTGTTTCGCGGCTTTGTCTTCGGTCTGACGGCGAGTGCCGTCCTGGCGCTGCTGCCGGTCGTCGCCCGTGACCTGGTCGGTGGCGGAGCGCTGACCTATGGCGTCATGCTCGGCGCCTTCGGTGCCGGCGCGATCGCTGGCGCGCTTGCCAATTCGCGGCTGCGCGAAAACCTGACGAGCGAGGACATCGTGCGCTGCGCCTTTGCCGGCTTCGCCCTGAGCGCCGCCGTCATCGGCGTGAGCACCCATGCCGTCCTGACATGCCTCGCCCTTCTCCTTGCCGGTGCCTGCTGGGTGCTGGCACTCTCGCTGTTCAACACCGTCGTCCAGCTTTCCACGCCGCGCTGGGTCGTCGGCCGCGCCTTGTCGCTTTACCAGACCGCGACCTTTGGCGGCATGGCCGCAGGCAGCTGGATCTGGGGCGTCATGGCCGAAAGCCAGGGTGTGACCGACGCGTTCTTCGCCTCCAGCCTGCTAATGGTGGTCGGGGTGGCGATCGGCCTGTGGCTGCCGATGCCGGCCTTCGCTTCGCTCGATCTCGATCCGCTCAACCGTTTCAACGAGCCGCCGCTGAGGCTGGACATCCGACCGCGCAGCGGCCCGATCGTCATCCAGATCGACTACGAGATCGCCGACGAGGATCTGCCGGAATTCCTGCGCCTGATGGTCGAGCGCCGCCGTATCCGCATTCGCGACGGGGCGAGGAACTGGGCGCTGATGCGGGATCTCGAGAATCCGGATATCTGGACGGAAACCTATCACACCCCGACCTGGGTCGAATATGTGCGCCACAACCAGCGGCGCACCAAGGCCGATGCCGACACCACCGACCGGCTTTTGGCGCTTCACAAGGGAGCTTCAACGCCCCGCGTCCACCGCATGATCGAGCGGCAGGCCATACCGCCGGCCGACGACGTCTTTCACAAGACGCATGTCGACCCGCATTGAGGGTGCTTTCTAGCGCAGCTTGCCCTTCAGCGAAGCGTCGGGAAAGCAGGTCGGCGCAAGCCCGTTTTTCGCCTGCCAGTCTCCGAGCGCCCGTCGGGTCTTGAAGCCCGGCAGCCCGTCGACATTGCCGACGTCATAACCCTTCGCGACGAGGGCCTTCTGCATCGCCAGAACGTCGGACCGCAGCATCTTGCCGACGTCGCCAAACGGGGCCTTGAAGGCACCGCCGCCATAGGCGATGCGGTCGGCCAGATTGCCGATGAAAAGCGCGTAGAGGTCCGAGTTGTTGTATTCCTTCAGCACGTAGAAATTAGGGCTGACGAGGAATTCGGGTCCATGCGTTCCGGCAGGCACCAGCATCATGGTCGAGGCGGAGAGTTCCTTGGACGGGAAGGCCTTGTCCGAGATGCGGGTAATGCCCTGAGCCGCCCAGTCGGAGAGCGGCTTTGCCCGGTCCGGGCCTTCCTGTGCGCAGGAAACGCCGTCGGGGATCGCCACTTCGAAGCCCCATCCGCGCTCCGCCTGCCAGCCGCTCTTCTTCAGATAGTTGGCTATGGAAGCCAGACTGTCCGGCACCGAGTTCCAGATGTCGCGATGGCCGTCGCCATCGAAATCGACCGCATATTTGAGATAGCTCGTCGGCATGAACTGCGGCTGTCCGAGGGCCCCGGCCCACGAACCCTTCATCTCGGTCGCACCGATGTCGCCGCCCTCGATGATGTGCAGGGCCGAGATCAATTCGCGACGGAAAAGATCCTTGCGCGTCGACATGAAGGCCTTGGTGGCGAGGACCTCGACCGCGGAATAGGGGAGCTTCGCTCCACCGAACCCGGATTCACGGCCCCATATGGCCACGATGATCGAGCCCGGAACGCCATAGGCGGCCTCGACCTTGCGCAGCGTGGAGGCATGGCGGTCGGCCAGACTGCGGCCCGTGCCGGCGAGACCCTGAAGGCGCTTTTCCGAAAAATAGCTGCCGGGCGAGGAAAACTCGGCCTGGCTCTGCTTCTGGTCCTTCGGCGGCGCGCTGCCCGGCGGCACCAGGTCGGGAAGGTCCCAGTTGAGCTTGAGTCCCGCCATGGCCTTGTCGAAGGCTCCGCGCGAAATCCCGGCACCTTGCGCTTCGGGCCAGAGATCCTTGACGAGCCAGGCTTGGAACTGTTGCTCCACCGCGGCCTTGGAGGCAGCGCCGGCAATCGGTGCGGAGAGAAGAAGACTTGTGAGCGCGGCCGCAATCGCAACTGTCGAGCGTGCAATCGAGCGCTTCCCGAGCCGCCCGCTGGTCCAAGATGTGAGGCCGGTCATCGGAGGTCTCCTGTTGGTCGTCGGAAGTTCAGATTGCCGTTCTCGCCCTGAGCGCGGCCGAAAGCGTGCCTTCATCGAGATAGTCGAGCTCGCCGCCGACCGGCACGCCATGCGCAAGCCGTGTGATCTTCACGTCGAGGCCGGCCAGATGGTCGGTTATATAGTGTGCTGTGGTTTGACCCTCGACGGTGGCATTGACCGCGATGATGATCTCGCGGATGCCGCCCTTTGCCACCCTGTCGATCAGACCCTTGATGTTGAGGTCGTCCGGGCCGACCCCGTCGAGCGGCGACAGCGTGCCGCCCAGAACATGATAGGCCGCATTCATCGCGCCAGCGCGCTCGAGCGCCCAGAGATCGGAAACATCCTCGACGACGATGATCACCGACTGGTCGCGGCGGTCGTCGGTGCAGACGGTGCAGGGATCGACGGTGTCGACATTGCCGCAATGCGAACAGACCTTGACCTTGTCGAAGGCGTCGCCCATCGCATGGGCAAGCGGCCCCATCAATTGGTCCTTCTTCTTGATGAGGTGCAGCGCGGCGCGGCGCGCCGAACGCGGGCCTAGCCCCGGGACCTTTGCCAGGAGCTGGATCAGTTTCTCGATTTCGGGGCCGGTGACTCGCTTTGCCATTGGCCGCTTCTATCCCATATCCTTGCGAAACGGAATCGTCCAAAGGAGCACGGCCGGATGAAAATCCTCGCGGTCTGCCTGGGAAGCGCCGAGACGCTTCCCGGCAAGAAATACAAGACCGGTATCAACAAGCTGCCGGTCTCAGGCCCCGTGATGGTCGATTCCGAAGGCTTCGTCGGCGACCGGATCTGCAATCGCAAGCACCATGGCGGCGTCGACCAGGCCGTCTATCTGGAGGGCTCGCTGACTCTCGACTGGTGGTCCGAGCAGTTGGGAAGGCGGCTGACGCCGGGGGAGTTCGGTGAAAACCTGGTGGTTGAGGGCCTCGACAACCGGGACGTAGCGGCCGGCGACAGGTTCCTGATCGGCGACGTTCTGCTCGAGGTGACGTCCGCAAGAATCCCGTGTGCCACTTTTGCCGCGAAGATGCAGGATCCCCGGTTTGTCCGGCGCTACACGGAGGCGGCGCGCCCCGGCGCCTATGCGCGCGTGCTGACCGGAGGTCTGATCGAGAGGGGCATGGCCGTCGCGGTGTCGCCCTATGCAGGCGACCGGATCATGCTGCCGGAGATGATGGAGACCTTTGGCCGGCGTCTCGAGGGTGAGGAAAGAGATCGATACCTTGCGGTACCCGTGCATTACAGGCTGAAGGCATTCCTCACCGCATAAATGCCACGACCGCCCGAAGGCGGTCGCGAAATCGGATGGACGTGTTCGAAGCCGGTCAGAACGGCAGCTTCATGCCGGGTGGGATCGGCAGGCCGGCCGTCATTTCCTTGGTTTTCTCGGCCATGACGCTTTCCGCCTTGTCCTTGGCGTCCTTGTGCGCGGCGACGATCAGGTCTTCGAGGATCTCGACTTCCTCTTCCTTGAAGAGCGAGGGGTCGATCTTGATGCCCTTCAGCTCGCCCTTGCCGGTCATCGTGACCGAGACGAGCCCGCCGCCGGACTTGCCCTCGACTTCGAGTGCGGCGATCTCCGCCTGCATCTTCTCCATCTTGGCCTGCATTTCCTTGACCTTGCCCATCATGCCCATGATGTCGCGCATCGTCGGTATCTCCTTGAAGTCTAAACTCGGATCGGTCTTGCGTCAGAATTCGATGTCGTCGCCGGGCAGGATGTCGCCTTCGGCCGATTCCGCCGCTGCCGGCAGGCTCGGTGTTTCTTCCTCGACGGCGGGTGCACGAATGCGGACGTCGGTAATCTTCGCGCCCGGGAAGCGGGCGAGGATCGCGACAACGTCGGGATCCTGCCGGGCGTCCACGAGGCGCGCCTCCCGCATCGAGGCATCCGCCTCGACCAGCGTCGGCTGGCCCTGTTCGCGGCTGAGGATCACCATCCAGCGGATTTCGGTCCATTCTTCCAGACGCTTCTGCAGGTCGCTGACCAGCGACTTCGGAGCTTCCGGCGGAAGGTTGATTTCGAGTCGGCCGGGCTCGATACCCACCAACCGCACAAAGTTGCGCAGCAATGCCCGAAGTTTCGGGTCACGATTCTTGGTGCAGAGTTCGGCCAGTTCTTCGAGCGAGTTGATCTGGACCTTCGGCTGCGGCTGGGCCTCGGCGGGCCTTGCTTCGGCGCGGCCCAGCGTCATCGGCGCCCCTTCAGGCTGCGGCACGCTGTGCAGTCGGGCGACCGGCTGTGGGCTGGACGGTCTCGGCGCGGCTTCGAACGCCTGCTGCGAGACCGCGGCCGTGCGGTAGGAGGCCATGGCGCCGCCGCCATTGCCGCCCCGTGGCGCGCCGCCTGGCTGTGCGGTGTCGGTTCCGTCGGAAAGTTCGAGCAGCCGGCGCGCGGCATCTTCCGGCGAAGGCAGGTGCGCCGCATGTGAAAGCCGGATGATGACCATCTCTGCCGCTCCGGCCGGCCGCGAGGAGTTCTCGGCTTCCGGAATTCCCTTGAGCAGCATCTGCCAGATGCGCGAGAGCGTCGAGACGGAAACGCTGTCGGCAAGCTCCGCACCCCTGGCGCGCTCGACCTCGCTGAGCGAGGGATCCTGTGCGGCGGATGGGATGTATTTGAGGCGCGTCACCAGATGGGTGAAATCGGCGAGATCCGTCAGGACAACCGTCGGATTGGCGCCCGCCTCATACTGGCTGCCGAACTCGGCAAGGGCAGCGGATACGTCGCCGCGCACGACATGGTCGAAGAGGTCGACGATACGCGCCCGGTCGGCAAGACCAAGCATGCCGCGCACGGCCTCGGCCCGCACGGTGCCGCCGCCGTGGGCAATCGCCTGGTCGAGGAGCGACAGGCCGTCGCGCGCCGAGCCTTCCGCCGCCCGCGCGATCATCGCGAGCGCTTCTTCTTCGGCTTCGATGCCTTCCTTGGCGGCGATCGTCGAGAAAAGCCCGACGAGATCGCCGGCGCTGATGCGGCGCAGGTCGAAGCGCTGGCAGCGCGACAGGACCGTGATCGGAACCTTGCGGATTTCCGTCGTCGCGAAGATGAACTTCACATGCTCCGGCGGCTCTTCGAGCGTCTTCAGCAGGCCATTGAAGGCCTGCGTCGAGAGCATGTGCACTTCGTCGATGATGTAGACCTTGTAGCGCGCCGATACAGGCCGGTAGCGGACCTGCTCGATGATTTCGCGAATGTCGTCGATGCCGGTATGCGAGGCGGCGTCCATCTCGATCACGTCGACATGGCGGCCTTCCATGATGGCCTGGCAGTGGTCGCCGGGCACGCGCAGGTCGATCGTCGGCTTGTCGATATCGGCCGTCTTGTAGTTGAGTGCGCGCGCCAGAATGCGGGCGGTCGTCGTCTTGCCGACACCGCGTACGCCGGTCAGCATGTAGGCCTGAGCGATGCGACCGGTTTCGAAGGCGTTGGTGAGGGTTCTCACCATCGGCTCCTGGCCGACCATCAGGTCCGTGAAATCCTTGGGGCGATATTTGCGGGCGAGAACCCGGTAGCCGGTCGTGCCACCCTCGGGAGTCGATGCTTTCGGCTCGAAATCGCTCATCGCCCCTGCCAGCGTCACTGGAAGACCCGTATCCGGGTACGACCTGGCCAGCGCCATGGCCGGCCAAAAGGAATGGAAGGTGGGAGGCTGGCACGATGACCCGTGCCGCGCTCGTTAGGGCTGCTTCCTTCCGGACCTGACCCGGTTGGCGAGTGGCTCGTCCACCACCAACCTCCCGAGGCACATATCGGCAATTACGCGATCAAATGCAAGCCAAGCCCGCAAAAAACTGTTATGAAGAGAGAAAACGACAGGAGGAACACCTTGAACCAATTCGTGCTCGACGAACGGCTTGCGCGTGACAGTGGTCTCCTTGTCCACTTGGGCCTCTGCGAGCTGCGCCTGATCAATGACAGCCGTTGGCCCTGGCTGGTTCTCGTGCCCAAGCGGCCGGGCATCTCCGAGGTGTTCGACCTGACGCCGCTTGACCAGGCGGTCCTGACCTTCGAGCAGAATACCGTCGCCGCCGCCCTGAAGACGGTGACGGGCGCCACCAAGATCAACATTGCGGCGATCGGCAACGTTGTCCGCCAATTGCATGTCCACGTGATCGCCCGCGTCGAGGGTGACCCAAATTGGCCTGGCCCCGTCTGGGGTCACGGAACTGCCATACCGTATGGCGAAGATGCCCGCCGCCAACTCCAGCAGAAGTTACTCGAAGCCCTTCACTCATGAAAAAATCGATTTTCGACGGCAAAGGCCCCCATCCCGAACCGAGCGAACTCACGGCCTTTTCGCGCAATGCGCTGGAACGCGACAGTGAACACCGCGACGAAACCTCGCTCGAAAAGGCGCTTGCCGTCGAGGGAACCCACATACTCGCCTTCTGCGATTCAAAGCTCGTGCTGAAGCACGACGGTCAGGTGCTTGACCCGCTTTTTGCGCCTTACGAACTGGCCGAACTCGATCCCGACTTCGAAAACGCGGTGCTGCTCGGCTTCCAGCCTTCAGGCGAGCCGCGTATCGCGGTTCCGGTCCGCTGCCCGGCCGACGATCTCGCAGGCCATTACAAGCCGGCCGATCCCCGCGCCTTGTTTCGCGATCGGCTGGTCGGCGAGGACCTGCTTGGCGAGACCGCCCAGGCGCTCAGTCTGCTGCGCTGGAATGCCGATAACCGGTTCTGCGGTCGCTGCGGTTCCGTGGCCGAAAGCCGGATCGGCGGCTACAAGCGGATCTGCACAGGCTGCGGCCACGAAATGTTTCCCCGCACCGATCCCGTGGCGATCATGCTGACGATCGACGAGAAGCGCGACCGCTGCCTGTTGGGCCGCAATCACCGGTTTCCCGAGGGCATGTATTCGAGCCTCGCGGGCTTCGTCGAGCCGGGGGAAACGATCGAGAATGCCGTGCGCCGCGAGACGCGGGAGGAATCCGGGATCGAGATCGGCCGCGTCCGGTATCATGCCTCCCAGCCCTGGCCGATGCCGCACCAGCTGATGATCGGCTGTTTTGCCGAAGCGATCTCGTTCGACATCGCCGCGGACGAGGCGGAGCTGGCCGATTGCCGCTGGTTCACCCGCGACGAAATCGCCGAACTGGCCCGCAACGCCCAGGTCGACGGCAAGAGCATACCGATCGAGGGCACGATCGCCCGCCGCCTGATCGTCGACTGGCTGGAGTGGAAGCGCTGAGGCGTCGGGCCTCAGCTGCCAAGCTTGCCCCGCATCGGGTGGCCTTTGTAGACGCCGAGGATGCGGACCTTCTCCGAGAAGAAGCGCAGCTCTTCGAGCGCCCGGCGAACCGGTGCGTCGTCGGGATGGCCCTCGATATCGGCGTAGAATTGCGTCGCGACGAACTTGCCGCCGATCTGGTAGCTTTCGAGCTTCGTCATGTTGATGCCGTTGGTGGCAAAGCCGCCCATGGCCTTGTAGAGCGCCGCCGGAATGTTGCGGACGTTGAAGACGAAGGTCGTAACGAAAAGCTCGTCGGCATTCTTGCGCTGGGCGATCTGCTCCTCGCGTGACAGTACGACGAAGCGGGTGACGTTGTTTTCCGTGTCCTCGACGTTTTCGGCCACGATATCGAGCCCGTAAAGGTCGGCTGCAAGGCGCGGGGCGAGCGCCCCCATCGTCCGGTCGCCCCGTTCCGCAACCAGCTTTGCAGCGCCTGCGGTATCCCCTGCGACAACCGGCTTCCAGCCGTTGGCGCGCATGATCTTGCGGCACTGGCCGAGCGCATGGATATGGCTATGGACCGTGCGGATCTCGTCGATCGAGACGCCGGGAAGCACCATCAGCTGGAAGCGGATCGGCATGAAATACTCGCCGATGATGTGCAGGCGCGATTCGGGAAGCAGGTAGTGGATGTCGGCGACGCGCCCGGCGATCGTGTTTTCGATCGGGATCATCGCAAGATCGGCTTCGCCGTTCTCCACCGCGACGAAGGCATCCTCGAACGTGGGGCAGGGAAGGGGCGACATGTCCGGAAACATGTCGCGGCAGGCCATGTCGGAGTTCGCGCCGAATTCGCCCTGGAAGGCGATCCTGTTGGTCTTGTTGCTCATCGGGTATGTCCGTTCTCTTAGGAAGCCTTGCGGCCCAGGATCTGCCGCGCCTTTTCGAGGTCGGCCGGCGTGTCGACGCCGAGCGGGATGGATTTGACGATCTCCACGTCGATCCGCATGCCGGCCTCGAGTGCTCTCAACTGCTCGAGCGACTCGCGCTTCTCCAGCGTCGACGGCGAGAGCGCGACGAAGCGCTCCAGCGCCTTGCGGCGATAGGCATAGAGGCCGATGTGGTGATAGAGCGGACCCTTGCCGTAGGGTGCGGTGGCGCGCGTGAAATAAAGCGCGCGCAGGCGGCTTTCCGAAAGCGGCGAGCCGACCACCTTGACGACGTTGGGATTGGTCTTCTCTTCTTCGTCGGTGATCTCGACCGTCAGCGTCGCGATGTCGACGGCCGGTTCTTCGAGCGGTCGGAGTGCTGCACGGATCGTTTCCGGTTCGATGGTCGGCAGGTCGCCCTGGACGTTGATCACGGTTTCGATCCGGCCTTGCGGGTCGGCCTTGGTAAGCGCCTCGTGGATGCGATCCGAACCCGACTGGTGGTCGACCCGTGTCATCACGACCTCGAAACCTACGGCCGAAACGGCGTCGAAGGTCCGGGCATCATCGACGGCCACGATGATTCGCCCGACATCGGCCTCGCGGGCGCGCAGCGCGACCTGGACGATCATCGGCAGGCCGCAGATATCGGCCAGCGGCTTGCCGGGAAGGCGGGTCGAAGCCATTCGGGCGGGGATAAGAACGAGGGTCTTTCTCGAATCGACGTTATTCATGCCCAGTCCCTTCAAATCCCGACGAAAAAGTGTCAAAAAGTCCCAGTCTGGGGATCACAATCGTGTTGCAACTGTCAAGCAAAAGACATAGGTTCCGCGCGATTTCAAGATCGTCCGGTTACTGATCCGCCGGCTGCATGGGAGCGTTTGCAGATGAACTCATATGTGAACATGGGCGTTGGTGCTCTTCTGGGTACCGTTTTCGTCCTGATGTCCGTATCCATCGCGTCGGAAGGCATTTTCCACTCGCCCGAGCCGGAAAAGGAAGGCTATGCCATCGTCGCTGAAGGTGCTTCCGAAGGTGCCGCCGAGGGCGAAGCCGCTGCTGCTGCCGAAACCCCAATCGCCACGCTCCTCGCCAGCGCCG
The DNA here is from genome assembly GCF_012927355.1 of Rhizobium terricola. Lineage (GTDB taxonomy): Bacteria > Pseudomonadota > Alphaproteobacteria > Rhizobiales > Rhizobiaceae > Allorhizobium > Allorhizobium terricola. Next base: position 963,225 of record NZ_JABBGK010000002.1, on the reverse strand, counting down.
ATGCTGCTGCAGGCGAAACCGTCTTCAAGAAGTGCACGAGCTGTCACACCGGGGACAAGGGCGGAGCCAACAAGGTTGGCCCGAACTTGTTCGGCGTCGTCGAACGCCCGATCGCTTCGCATGAAGGCTTCGGCTATTCCGCTGGCATGAAGGACTTCTCCCAGGGTGGTTCGGTCACCTGGACCTTCGAAAATCTCAACCATTTCCTGACTGCGCCGAAGAAGTTCATCGCGGGCACGGCCATGGGCTTTGCCGGTATCAAGAAAGAAGACGAGCGCGCCAACCTGATCGCCTACCTGCGCACGCTGTCCGACAGCCCGGTCGCTCTGCCGTCGGCTGATGCTGCTGCTGCTCCGGCTGCCGAAACCGCTCCGGCCGCTGATGCCGCCGCCGCCCCGGCTGCCGATGCTGCTGCCGCCCCGGCCGCTCCGGCGGAAGCTGCACCTGCTGCCCCGGCTCCGGCCGAAGCTCCGGCAACGAACAACTAAGATCTGCGGTCCTTCCGCAACGTCTCGAATTGAATGCCCGGCTCGGCCGGGCATTTTTCGTTTGGGGTGACTGTTTCCTACTGCAGCATCCAGGCCCAGAAGGTGACGCTGACGACGCCGACGGCGGTCGTCAGCGTGATTGTCGAGGCCGCGAGTCCATGGCCGACCCCAAAGCGGTTGGCGATCAGCCAGGCGTTGATACCCGTCGGCACGGAGGAGGTCAGCACCAGGGCAGCCGTCCATTCGGTGCTGAGGCCGAGCAGCCTGCAGGCGGCCCACACGCAGGCGGGCATCAGGATCAGCTTCAGCGCGCCGATGACGGTCGAGATCTGCAGGTTGCCCTTTACGCCGTATTTGTTGAGCGCCATACCGAGCGAGATCAGCGCGGCCGGTGCCGCCATCGCGGTGATCTGTTCTGTGACGCCCGCCAGGACCTCCGGCAGCGCGAGGCCGGACAGATGAAGCGCCAGTCCAGCGACCAGGCCGATCACCAACGGATTGTGCATCAGGTTGGTGCCGATCTGCCTGAGCACGCTACCGATCCCGCGCGCACTGCCGCCATTCACCTTGTGCTCGGCGCGCTCCATCAGCACCGTGCCGATCACCATCATCAGGGGCAGATGAACCGCAAGCAGGATCGAGACGGCGACGATGCCGTCGCTCCCCACCGTACGCTGCACCAGCGGCAGGCCGATAAAGATGTTGTTGGCAAAAGCCGAAGAAACGCCGGCAAGGACGCCGACGCGCGCATCGCGCTGGAAAAGTCGCGTTGCCACCAGATGGCCCACGGTCCAGGTGACAGCGACACCGGAGAAATAGGCGACCCACAGCTTGAACGGTGAAGCGCCGTGAAAATCGGCCTGGGAGATCGTGTGGAAGAGCAGCACCGGGACTGCGACGCGGAACACGAATTCTCCGAGGCCGTCGCCGATCTCGGCATTGAGCACACCCGTTTTCACGAGGCTCCAGCCGAACAGGATGAGGATGAAAATGGGAAAGACGTCGTGGGCGATGGCATACATCTGCGGGGCAAACCTTGGGGGGAGGGGAAGGCAGAACCAAGGTCTAGCGCGATGCGACGCGTGCTACCAGTGCGGATTGATCTTTGTCAGACAGCCGGACCACGAAAAAAAGCGGGGAGGACCCCGCTTCCCTCGCCCGATCCTGCCGGGACTTGGAACCGCATCGCCAGTACATCCGTGGTCGAGCGCAGTTCGAATGGCGGGACAGATCATGTCCCTCGCGACGGCTTACGCAGATACTCTGATGCCGTCCTGACTTGGCGTTTGTCTAGGCTATGTGCGTGACAGCTGAATGACGGCTCGGCATTTCGTCCGAGGCGTGCTGTTTTCCCTTCCATGCCGGTCAAAAACGGCTATGACCGGAAAAACCCAACCCACCGGAGATCCGCAATTCATGAGCAGGTTCGATGTCCTCACCGTCGGCAACGCCATCGTCGATATCATCTCGCGTTGCGAGGATGCCTTTCTGATCGACAATGACATCACCAAGGGAGCGATGAACCTGATCGATGCCGATCGCGCCGAGAAGCTCTATTCGCTGATGGGGCCGGCCGTCGAAGCATCCGGCGGCAGCGCCGGCAACACGGCCGCAGGCATTGCCAGCCTGGGCGGCAAGGCCGCCTATTTCGGCAAGGTTGCTGAAGACCAGCTCGGCAAGATCTTCATGCATGACATTCGCGCCCAGGGCGTCCACTACGAGACCCGGCCGGAAGGCTCGAACCCGCCGACCGCGCGCAGCATGATCTTCGTCACGCCGGATGGCGAGCGCTCGATGAACACCTATCTCGGCGCCTGCGTCGAGCTCGGCCCGGAAGATGTCGAGCCCGAGGTCGTCGCACAGTCCAAGGTCACCTATTTCGAAGGCTATCTGTGGGACCCGCCGCGCGCCAAGCAGGCAATCCTCGATTGCGCCCGCATTGCCCACGAGAACGGCCGGGAAATGTCGATGACGCTGTCCGACAGTTTCTGCGTCGGGCGTTACCGCGACGAGTTCCTCGATCTCATGCGCTCGGGCACCGTCGACATCGTCTTCTCCAACAAGCAGGAAGCGCTGTCGCTCTACGAGACAGACGATTTCGACAAGGCGCTTGATCTGATGGCGCGGGATTGCAAGCTCGCCGCCGTGACGATGAGCGAGGAAGGGGCGATCATCCTGAAGGGTGACGAGCGCATCCGGGTCGAAGCTTCCGTGATCAAGGAACTGGTCGACACCACCGGTGCCGGCGATCTGTTTGCGGCCGGCTTTCTCTATGGCTACACCCAGGGGCGTTCGCTCTATGACTGCGGCCGCATCGGCTGTCTGGCGGCAGGCATCGTGATCCAGCAGATCGGCCCGCGCCCGCTCGGCTCGCTGTCGAAGGCGGCGAGCGAAGCCGGCCTTATTTGAAGGCTTCGCCCGGGTAGGCGCCCCAGATTTCGCCTTGAGAGACCCAGCCGGTGACGCCGCCGGCTTCGGCCCGGCACCAGTTGCCGTTGCATTCGTCGAGGCGGATCACCACGCCGGGTTCGAGCTTGGCTACCACGCCGGCCGTCGTCTGGGAATCGGCCCGCATGTTGACGAAGACGTTGTTGCCCCGCATCCACGGGGCGGCAATCGCCGACCGCTCGCCCGAAAGCAGCGTCTGGCTGACCCAGCCCTCGGTGCCGTCCGCGTCACGGATGCGGCGCCAGTTTTCGTATTCCTGGATGATCTCGACCGGCAGCCCGGATTTGAGGTACAGCCAGGACACCGCGTAGTCGGTGCTTGGGCCGATGCGCAGGTTGACGCGCTTGGCCTTCAGGCTGACGAAGCGGGGAAGCGGCAGTCCGCTCGATCCCTTCGAAACGGCCTGGGCTTCGACCGGTGCCGTCGCGGTCGCCGTAATCCCCAGCGCGGTACAGCCGGCGAGAAGGGCACGAAGCACGAAATGACGCATGGCTGTTCCGATCCCTCAACGAATTCAAGGGTATTTCCTGCAGTTCCCGGGCGGTTGCACGCACTTCGCGATAAATCGGACACGAAGCCGTGAGGTTTTGTTTGTCTTCGCCAACGGGTTTGGTAGAAAATGCCCTGAACGGGGAAATTATCCCCGTCTTGGTTAATGACCTCTGAACAAGGCCTCGAATCTTCCATGATGAACAGGAAACGACCCAAGGTTTACATAACCCGGAAACTGCCGGACGCCGTGGAAACCCGGATGCGCGAATTGTTCGAGGCGGAGCTCAACATTGACGACACGCCCCGCACCCAGCCGGAGTTGGTCGCTGCCGTGAAGACCGCCGATGTCCTCGTGCCGACGGTCACGGATCGCATCGACGCGGCGCTGATCGAGCAGGCCGGACCGCAGCTCAAGCTGATCGCCAGTTTCTCGAACGGCTTCGACCACATCGACGTCGATGCTGCCGCACGAAAGGGCATCACCGTCACCAACACGCCGAACGTCCTGACGGAAGATACGGCCGACATGACCATGGCGCTGATCCTTGCCGTGCCCCGCCGTCTGGTGGAGGGTGCGCGCGTGCTGATCGAGAAGCCCGGCGAGTGGACCGGCTGGTCGCCCACCTGGATGCTCGGCCGCCGCATCTGGGGCAAGCGCATCGGCATCATCGGCATGGGGCGGATCGGCACCGCAGTCGCACGCCGTGCCAAGGCTTTCGGCCTGTCGATCCACTACCACAACCGCAAGCGCGTCAACCCTGCCACCGAGGACGAGCTGGAAGCGACCTATTGGGACAGCCTCGACCAGATGCTCGCCCGTGTCGACATCGTCTCGGTGAACTGCCCTTCGACCCCGGCGACCTTCCATCTCCTGTCGGCGCGCCGGCTGGCGCTCATGCAGCCGACCAGCTACATCGTCAACACCGCCCGGGGCGACATCATCGACGAGGATGCGCTGATCCAATGCCTGCGCGAGGGCCGGATCGCCGGCGCCGGTCTCGATGTCTTCGAGAACGAACCCGCGGTTAATCCGAAGCTCATCAGGCTCGCGGGCGAAGGCAAAGTTGTTTTGCTGCCGCATACGGGATCCGCGACGATCGAAGGCCGTATCGACATGGGCGACAAGGTGATCATCAACATCCGCACCTATTTCGACGGTCACCGCCCTCCGAACCGGGTTCTGCCGAGCCGGACTTGAGCCGGCAGGTCACTCAAGCTCCCGTCGCATCTCGATCGACGTGGTCCGGTCGAAACCGGCATGTCGGTTCTCTGCCGTCTTGTGAAAGCCCCATCCGGAAAATACCCGGTGGTTCTCGATGAGTTCGATCCGCGTCTCGAGGCGGAGAGCCTTGAGGCCGTGCTCTCGCGCTGTCGCCTCAGCTGTCACCAGCAGACGCCGCCCGATGCCGCGGCCTTGCATCGTCGGTTCGACTGCAAGCTTGCCGATGTAGAGCGCGTCCGGCTCCGGCTTCAGGAAGATGCAGCCCGCGAGGCGGCCACCGTCCTGGGCGACGAAGGCGCACTCCTGTGAAGCTTTTTCCTTCAGCAATGCCGGTGTCAGCCGGTGGGCGGAGGAGGGAGGATCGATCCGCCAGTCCATATAGGCGAAGGCGCGCAGTATGAGTTCCAACAAATCGCCATGGCGGTCGAAGCTCTGGTCGACGCGGCGGATCTCGATGGTCATCGGGCAGATTTTGCAGCGCGCCGGCGATAGCGGATGGTCTCGAAGCGTGCCGACAGCGCATCGTAGAGCAGCAGTCGCCCGACTAGGGGTTCGCCGACGCCGGTGATGAGCTTGATCGCTTCCATCGCCATCAGCGTGCCGATCACACCGGTCAAAGCGCCGACGATCCCGGCTTCGGCGCAGGCCGGCACGAGCCCCTCGGGCGGCGCTTCGGGGAAGAGGTCGCGATAGCAGGGGTTCTGCTGTCCATCCGGGCCGTGTTCATAGGGTTTGAGCACCGTCAGCGAGCCATCGAACCGGCCGACGGCACCGGTCACCAGTGGAATGCCGGCCTGTTCGGCGGCATCGGCCGCCGCGTAGCGCGTGTCGAAGTTGTCGGAGCCATCGATCAGGAGGTTGAAGCTGCCGAGATGCGTCCGGGCAAACGCGGGGCCGAAGCGTTCCTCATAGCGACGGACCCGCACATTCGGGTTGAGGCGCGCAATGGCGCGTGCGGCGCTCTCCGTCTTTTCCTCGCCGATCGTTCCGGTGTCGTGGATCACCTGCCGCTGCAGGTTGGAGAGCGAAACACGGTCGTCGTCGGCGATGCCGAGCGTGCCGACACCCGCTGCGGCGAGATATTGGAGAACCGGTGCGCCGAGGCCTCCCGCGCCGATCACCAGGACGCGGGCGGATTTCAGGCGCTGCTGTCCTTGCCCCCCGATTTCGGGCAGCAGGATATGGCGATGGTAGCGGGAGATCTCTTCAGGGCTGAGCGGGTCCATGGCGACGATGATGGCACGGTTGTCGGACGGGCGAAAGCCTAGGGTCAAAACTCAATCAGGCGGCCCATCCGGACCAACAGAACACCTATCCTGATTGAGTTTTGGCTCTAGGCCGACAGTACGCTGCCGTGCACGCTGACGAACTGCGCGCGCTCGCCGAGCGCGGAGAACATCGATTTGTCGGTCCCGGTCATGAAGGCCTGGCCGCCCAGGGCATCGATCCGGTCGAAAAGTGCGGCGCGGCGGCCTTCGTCCAGATGCGCGGCGATTTCATCGAGCAGGAGAACCGGAGCGTGGCCGGTCATCGTGGCGACCAGCCTGGCATGGGCGAGCACCAGCCCGACCAGCAATGCCTTCTGTTCGCCGGTAGAACACCGCTCCGCTTCGATGTCCTTGTCGGCATGGCGCACCAGCAGGTCGGCACGGTGGGGACCGTCGAGGGTCCGCCCGGCGCCCGCGTCGCGATAACGCCCGGCCGCGAGCATCGCCATGTAGCGATCCTCGATCTCGATGGCGGGAACGTCGCCCTCTTCATCGAGAAAGCCGCAGAGCGCCAGCGTGGCGGACGGAAAGGTCGAAGCCGCGTCGGCGCGCCCGGTCAGGCCCGCGAGCAGCCCCAGCATCTCCTTGCGTGCCAGGGTCATGGCCACGCCCAGTCCGGCCATCTGCCGCTCGAGGCCGGAAAGCCAGGCCGGATCGAAGCGCCCTTCCGCGAGCAGCTTGTTGCGGCTGCGCATGGCACGCTCGAAATCGCTGGCGCGCCGGCCATGGGCCGGATCCAGCGAAAGGACCAGCCGGTCGAGGAACCGTCGCCGGTCTGCCGCCGGGCCGGTGAAGAGCCCGTCCATCGCCGGCGTGAGCCAGAGGACGCGGAGGTGATCGGTAAGTTCGTCGACGGACTTGGCCGCGGTGCCGTTGATGCGGAGGCGCCGGACGACGGCTTCGCCTTCTCCGTCGCTCCCGGTGCCGATCTCGACCTCGCCCTCCATGCCGTCCACCTCGGCGAAGATCGAGAATCCGCCGGGTGCGCCGACCCGGGCGACATCGGCAAGGCTGGCGCGGCGAAGGCCTCGGCCCGGCGACAGGAAGGAGACTGCCTCCATGAGATTGGTCTTTCCGGCCCCGTTCTCGCCGGTAAGCACGACATGCCGGCCGTCCAGCGACAGGGAGGCCGCGGCATAATTGCGGAAATCCGCGAGCTTCAGCCGATGGATCGTTGTCTTGTGCGTCATGATGGTCCGGTCTTGGTCGTCCCATGAGCTAGGCGGAAAGCCGCCCCATGACAAGGCGGTTCGACTGTTTTCCCTAAGCATGGGTGGAACGGGACCGGGGCTGGGAGACGTTCCGACGCATGGACCGGCACATGGGGCAGGTGTATGGAAATGGAAAGGACGTAAAAGCGGAGATCACCGAATGGCTCCCGATCGAGACGAACTGACGCCGGAAGAGGCGCGCCGTGACCATTGGGAAATGCTGCGGTTCCTTGCCGGTAATGCCCTGTTCGGCGCGGGGATCGGAGTGATGGTGGCCTTTGCATTGATATGGCTCGACATCGGCGGCCTGGGCAGCCACCTTGCGCGCGCCCGCAATCCTTTCCTGCCCGCCGCGATGATCGCCGTACCGCTGGCACTTACCTTCGCCGCCGCCGTCACTGCCTCCGCGATCATGCTGATGCCCTACAAGAAGAAGAAACAGCGCTAGCCGGCCTTGAATGCGATTCCTTTTCGATTGACGGTCTTGTTCCGATCCGCCAGAACCGCGCGGTCGAACCCACGGAGCGAAAGGCCATGACCGAAAACGATGACCGCGTCCTGCGCCTGGAAGAAACGGTCGCACACCAGACCCGCGTGATCGAGGAGCTCTCCGACCAGCTGGCCGAACAGTGGAAGGTCGTCGAGCAGACGCGTGCCAAGCTCGACCGGCTGACCGAACGGTTTCTTTCCTTGGAGGAGCAGGCGCTCGAAGCGCCGGCAGTCACCCGGCCGCCGCACTACTGAGCGCTAGGTCCGAACCGCCACGCCGTCCACGATGGCCGAGACGATCTGCCGGATCTCCGCGTCCGTCACGTCAAGCCTGCTGGTGAGCAGCCGGTTCCAGGCAAAGCTCGAGAAGAGCTCGATCAGCAGTTCCGGATCGACGTCGTTGCGGATCTCGCCCCGCGCCTGCGCCCGGGCGAGGATCGAGCCGCTCTGGCGGCAACGGGACACCGCATAGTCGCGCAGGGCGTTGAGCGCTGCCGGATCGCTTTGCGCCTCGGCGATGATCGAGCGGAAGATCGCGCCGCCGCCGTCCCGCCAGAAGCCGATCAGGCCCCTGAGAAACTGCGTTAGATCGTTCCTCACATCGCCGCTGTCGAGATGGGGAACGACGTCCTTCTGCCGGTGGTAGAGATCGAGAAGCAGGGCTGCCTTTGACGGCCACCAGCGATAGATCGTTGGTTTGCCCGCCTTGGCGCGCTTGGCCACCGCTTCGATCGAAAAGGCGTTCAGACCGCCCTCGAGCAGAATGGCTTCGGCGGCCGCAAGGATCGCCTCTTCGCTCGCGGGATTGCGCTGCGATCCGATCGACGTCCGGCGATCCGCTGACTGTTTGGCCATCTGGTTCTTGGTCTCCATTTTTTGAGCATTTAGCACGAATATCTATTGAACGAAACGATCCGTTTCTATATAGAACGAAACGTCCCGTTTCTATGGAGAAAGATATGTCTACCGAAAATACCTCCCGACCGATCCCGTCCAAGCTTCGTCTGGCTCTTCTCATGCTGGCCGCGGTCTACCCCTTCGTAACGGCAATTCTCTATGTGCTGCTGCCTCTGACCGAAGGCTGGCCGATCTGGGCTCGCACCCTCATTCTGGCACCGGTGATGGTATTAAGCATCGTCTACGCGATTGCGCCTGCCATCCAGCGACGCTTCAGCTGGTTCATCCTGCGCCAGCCACGCGCCATGGCCGCATGAAGAAACAGAAAAGCGAGCCGGAACGGTCTCCGGCTCGCTTTGCATTCAACCACGATGTCGAGTGACTTTAGTCGCTCAGCGTGTCGAAGAAATCCTTCATCCGGGCGAAAAAGCCCGTCGACTCCGGATTGTTCTCCTTCGACGACAACTGTTCAAACTCCTGCAACAGTTCGCGCTGGCGCTTGGTCAGCTTCTGCGGGGTTTCGATCTGGATCTGGATGTAGAGGTCGCCCGTCTGCGCCGAACGCAGCACCGGCATGCCCTTGCCCTTCAGGCGAAACTGCTTGCCCGCCTGCGTGCCTTCCGGAACCGTCACGCGCGACTTGGCGCCGTCGAGCGTCACCACGTCGAACGTCCCGCCGAGTGCCGCCGTCGTCATCGAGATCGGCACCGAGCAGTAGAGATCCGCGCCGTCACGCTGGAAAAACTCGTGCGGCTTGACCGACAGGAAGATGTAGAGGTCGCCTGACGGCCCACCCCTCAGGCCAGCCTCGCCTTCGCCCTGCAGGCGGATGCGGGTGCCGTCCTCGATACCGGCCGGGATATTGACCGAAAGAGAGCGCTCTTCCGTCACGCGACCCTGACCGTGGCACTTCCCGCAAGGATCGGAAATCGTCTGCCCGCGACCGTGACAGGTTGGGCAGGTCCGCTCGACGGAGAAGAAGCCCTGGGCCGCCCGGATGCGGCCGCTGCCCTGACAGGTGGTGCAGGTCGTCGGCTTGGTGCCCGGCTTGGCGCCGGTGCCGGTGCAGGCCTCGCAGGTGATCGAGGTCGGCACGCGGATCTGCGCCGTCTTGCCGGTGAAGGACTCCTCGAGCGAGATCTCCATATTGTAGCGAAGATCGGCGCCGCGTTCGCGACCGCCGCTCGAGCGTGCACGGCCACCGCGACCGCCGCCCATCATCTCGCCGAAGATATCCTCGAAGATGTCGGAGAAGCCGCCGCCGGCAAATCCGCCACCACCCGGATGGAAGCCGCCGCCACCGCCCTGTTCGAAGGCGGCATGGCCGAAACGATCATAGGCCGCGCGTTTCTGCGGGTCCTTCAGCGTCTCATAGGCTTCGTTGATCTCTTTGAATTTCTTTTCAGATTCGGCGTCGTCCGGGTTCTTGTCCGGATGGTATTTCATAGCCAGCTTGCGGAAGGCGCTCTTCAGCTCCTTCTCGTCAGCCGTCTTGGCGACCCCGAGGGTCTCGTAAAAATCTGCTTTTGCCATGGTCTTACAAAGCTCTCAAAGCCTTCTCCACACTCGTGTGGCTGCCAGTCTTCTTGCCTGCCTGCTTCTCGCAGGCTGCCATGTCTTTCTGGAAGTCGGAAGCCGCGGCGCGGGCATCCTCGATCAGCATGCGGCGAGGCTCGCCCTTGTTCGCCAGTCCGTCCGCCGCAGAAACGGCGAGAAAGGCGAGCGAATGGGCTGCCATGTCGCAGGAGGTCACGCTGCCGCCTTCTTCGCGGCGCTTGAGCGCTGCTTCGATGACGCGGCCGAGCTCGCTGCCTGTCTTGGAAAGTTGCCGACTGTCGCCGGCGCCGATCGCCTTGACGATGGTGGCCTCAGCGGCACTCACCTTGCGGAAGACGGTTTCCATCTGCCCCTTGTCCTGCGCCATGACGGTGCTTGCGCAGAGGGCCAATGAAAATGCGGCTGGCCCGAAGGCCAGCCTCTTGAAGGTGAAGCGTCGCTGCGGCCGCTGCATCAGGCCGACTTCTTCGCGTCTTCGTCCTTGACCTCTTCGTAGTCGGCATCGACGACATCGTCATCCTTGCCGCCTTCCGAAGCGCCGGCGCCTTCCTCGGCCTGCTGGGCCTCGTAGATCGCCTGACCGAGCTTCATGGACACTTCCATCAGCGACTGCGTCTTGGCCTGAATGTCGTCGGCATCGGGCTCGGAAGCCTCGATGGCGGTCTTCAGGGTTGCGATCGCATCCTCAATGGACTTGCGGTCGGCCTCGGAAACCTTGTCGCCATAGTCCTTGAGCGACTTTTCCGTCGAATGGACGAGGCTCTCGGCATGGTTCTTGGCTTCGACTGCGGCACGACGCTTCTTGTCGTCCTCGGCGTGAGCCTCGGCGTCCTTGACCATCTTCTCGATGTCGGCGTCAGACAGGCCACCGGAAGCCTGGATGCGGATCTGCTGCTCCTTGCCGGTGCCCTTATCCTTGGCCGAAACCTGGACGATGCCGTTGGCGTCGATGTCGAAGGTGACTTCGATCTGCGGCATGCCGCGCGGTGCCGGCGGCAGGCCGACGAGGTCGAACTGGCCGAGCAGCTTGTTGTCCGCCGCCATTTCGCGCTCGCCCTGGCTGACGCGGATGGTCACGGCATTCTGATTGTCTTCCGCGGTCGAGAAGGTCTGGCTCTTCTTGGTCGGGATCGTGGTGTTACGATCGATCAGGCGGGTGAAGACGCCACCGAGCGTTTCGATGCCGAGCGACAGCGGGGTCACGTCGAGAAGCAGAACGTCCTTGACGTCGCCCTGCAGAACGCCGGCCTGGATGGCGGCGCCCATGGCAACCACTTCATCCGGGTTCACGCCCTTGTGCGGTTCCTTGCCGAACAGCTGCTTGACGATTTCCTGGACCTTCGGCATGCGGCTCATGCCGCCGACGAGTACCACTTCCTCGATTTCGCTGGCGGAAACGCCGGCGTCCTTGAGAGCTGCCTTGCACGGAGCGACGGTGCGCTGGACGAGGTCGTCGACCAGGCTCTCGAACTTGGCGCGGGTCAGCTTCATCGTCAGGTGCTTCGGACCGGAAGCATCGGCGGTGATGAACGGCAGGTTGATTTCGGTCTGCTGCGACGAGGAGAGCTCGATCTTGGCCTTTTCCGCAGCTTCCTTGAGGCGCTGCAGGGCGAGCTTGTCGTTCTTCAGGTCGATGCCGTTGTCCTTCTTGAACTCGGCTGCGAGGTACTCGACGAGGCGCATGTCGAAGTCTTCGCCGCCGAGGAAGGTATCGCCGTTGGTCGACTTCACTTCGAAGACGCCGTCACCGATTTCGAGGATGGAGATATCGAAGGTACCGCCGCCAAGGTCGTAGACGGCAATCGTCTTGCCTTCGCGCTTGTCCATGCCGTAGGCGAGGGCGGCTGCGGTCGGCTCGTTGATGATGCGCAGGACTTCGAGGCCGGCGATGCGGCCTGCGTCCTTGGTTGCCTGGCGCTGGGCGTCGTTGAAGTAGGCCGGAACGGTAATGACGGCCTTTTCGACCTTCTCGCCGAGATAGGCTTCCGCGGTTTCCTTCATCTTCTGGAGAACCATGGCCGAGATCTGCGACGGCGAATAGCCCTTGCCCTGGGCTTCTACCCAAGCGTCGCCGTTGTCACCCTTGACGATATGGAACGGGACGAGACCCTTGTCCTTCTCGACGGTCGGATCTTCGTAACGGCGGCCGATCAGGCGCTTAACGGCGAAGAGGGTGTTGGTCGGGTTGGTTACGGCCTGACGCTTGGCCGGCTGGCCAACGAGGCGTTCGCCGTCCTCCGTGAAGGCAACCATCGACGGGGTGGTGCGTGCACCTTCCGAATTTTCGATGACCTTTGCATCCTTGCCGTCCATGACGGAGACGCAGGAATTGGTCGTTCCAAGGTCGATACCGATTACTTTAGCCATGTCATTCTCTCCTTGAAGCAGGCCGTCGGAACCCCGGTAAGGCATTCCCCTGACGGCCCCTCGACGTGGATGGTCTGGGTTTCGCAGTCTGGCTGCGGTTTATGTCGCGTATATAAGAAGCGGTTTTTCCGACTGCAAGGCTGGAAATCGGCTGTAATCCAGTAAAAAGAACAGATTGGCGCCTTGTTTCCCCGCCTTGTCCCACGCACGAAAACCGTCTCGTTGGCAAGGAGCGCTAGCAGGCAAGCCTTGCGCCGGGCTGCATCCGAAAGATGGAGCCGGCGGTGCCGCTTTGCAAGCGCCCGGTCGTGGTTCCCGCTTGATCACTGGCCCATGATGATGTCGAGGAGTGTCGTGCGCCGGGTCGCGGGCTGCACGGGCGATCCGCCGCCGACGTCGGCCGGTGGGACCGGCCCGTCGTAGCCACCCTGTTCAGTGTTGTCCTGCGGCGGTCCCGCGGTCGGTAGGTCTTCCGGAGGAAGCCCCTGTTGCGCTGTTGGGCGGGCCGCCGGATAACGTTCCTCCCCGCCGGAAAACACATCCGAAATGATCGTTCCGATCGTGGTCGGTTCGGGTTGAGGCTCGACATAGCCTTCGCCGGCAAGCGGTACCGGCGTCAACCCGGCATGGGCCGCTGTCATGAAGTCGTGCCATGCTTTCGCGGGCAGGCCGCCGCCGGTCACCTTCTTCATCGACTGGCCGTCGTCGTTGCCGAACCAAACGCCCGTCGTCAGGTTGCTGGTATAGCCGACGAACAGCGCGTCGCGGAACGACTGCGTGGTTCCGGTCTTGCCGGCGGCTTCCCATCGGTCGAGGCGCGCCTTCTTGCCGGTGCCCTCTTCGATCACGCCTTTCATCATGCGGTTCATGTTCGCGATGATCGGCTCGCTGAGCACGCGCGGCGGCTCGGCATAGTCGTTCTCGTAGAGCACCTTGCCGTCGACGTTGGAAATGCGACGCACGATGTGCGGCGTCGCCTTGTAGCCGCCGTTCATGAAGGGCGCATAGGCCGCCGTGAGTTCAAGCAGCGAGACCTCCGACGTGCCGAGCGCAATCGAGGCGTTCGACTGGAGTTCGGATTCGATGCCCAGCCGGTGGGCAAGCTTGATCACGTGGTCGGGGCCGACCTCCATGACCAACTGGGCGGCGATCGTATTCAGCGACTCGGCAAGCGCCTTGCTGAGCGTTACCGGCCCCCGATATTTCTCGTCATAGTTTTCCGGCGTCCAGGCGCCGATCCTTATCGGTGCGTCGTTGCGTGTCGAATCGGGGCGTGCGCCCATCTCGAGCGCGGCTGCATAGACGAAGGGCTTGAAGGCGGAACCCGGCTGGCGCTTGGCCTTGACCGCGCGGTTGAACTGGCTGTCGGCATAGTCCTTGCCGCCCACCAGCGCCCGGATGGCCCCGGTTCCGTCGATTGACACCAGTGCGGCCTGCGATGCCTTGAGCTTGTCGCCTTCGGCCTCCAGCGTCTCGACGATCGCCTCTTCGGCCTTCCTTTCGAGGTTCATATCGATGGTCGTCTCCACCACCAGATCTTCGCCGACCGTGCCGACGAGCATCTTCACCTCGTCGAGCACCATGTCGGCCACGTACTGGCCTGCACCCGTCCAATAGCGCTTGGCCTGGGTGGGTGGTTGCGACATCGCGGTCTTGATCTCGTCTTCGCTGATGAAGCCTTCCTCGCGCATCGCGCCGAGAACGACCTGAGCGCGCGCTTCGGCAGCCTCCGGATCGCGCGCCGGCGAAAGGCGGGACGGGGCTTTCAGCAGGCCGGCGAGAAGGGCTGCCTCGCCGAGATTGACGTCACGCGCCGATTTCGAAAAGTAGCGCCGCGAGGCCGCCTCGACGCCATAGGCGTTCGAACCGAAATAGACCCGGTTGAGATACATCGCGAGGATCTGGTCCTTGGTGAACTTGTGCTCGAGCCAGAAGGAGAGCAGAACCTCCTGCACCTTTCGCTCCAGCGTGCGTTCCGGCGACAGGAAGAGGTTCTTGGCCAGCTGCTGGGTAAGCGTCGAGCCACCCTGCACGGTGCGTCCGCTGATAAGATTGGTCACCACGGCACGCGCGAGCCCCAGCGGGTCTACACCGAAATGCGAATAGAAGCGCCGATCCTCGATGGCGATGACGGCCTGCGGGATGAAGGGCGACATGTCTTCGAGCGCGAGAGCCTCACCGCCCGTTGCACCGCGATTGGCGATTACCGTACCTTCGACCGAGACGATCTTGACGTTCGGCGGGCGTTCCGGGATCGACCAGACGTTGGCGCTCGGCATGCGCGCGCCGTAATAGGCGACCACGCCGGCAATGCCTATGCCGCCCCAGATGCCGAGCACGATGCACCAGTAGATCATCCGGCTGATCAGCCCGGACAGTCCCCCGGAGGAACGGCGCTTCCGGCCGCGCTTTTGCTTGCTCCCGCGTGATGTCTTCGGCTCGGATTTGGCGGCACGGGTTTTCGAACGGCTGGCCGTGCGTTTCCCGCCGATCCGGTCGCCGGCATCCAGACGGATCTCGTCGTCGTCTTCTTCGGGGCCGTCCCCGAAGGTCGGCTCGACGCGTTCGCGGGATTTTCCTCTGCTTGCCATGGCTGGCGATCATGCTCCAGAAACGTGAGCGCCCCCGATCCGGTGATGCCCGGAGCGCGTTCGACGCGAAATGTTGCGGCCGCATGACAAGCAGGAAGGCGCGGCCGAAGAATTGCATTTTAAATACGGCGATTTAAGGGGGGGTTAACAGCCGGTAAACCAATCGGAAATCGTCTGTTCGCCGCTGCAGGTGAGGGATCCCGCCCTACTGGCAGAGATCGGCCCATTCGGCGTTGGTCAGTTCCGCCATGCGTGAGGGCGCGATGTGGACGGCCGAGTTGGTCGCACCCGCCGCCGGAACCACTTGGTCGAAGGACTGGAGCGACACGTCGCAATACACCTTGAGTGCGTTGGGCAGGCCGAACGGGCAGACACCGCCGACCGGATGGCTGGTCGCCTCGACGACCTCCTCGGCACCCAGCATGCGTGGCTTCACACCAAAGCGATCCTTGAATTTTCGGTTATCGAGGCGCTTCGTCCCGGCCGCGACGACGAGCACGACCTCGTCGCCGATCCGCAGGCAGATCGTCTTGGCGATCTGGTCTGGTTCGACACCATGCGCCTCTGCGGCAAGCGCCACGGTCGCGGAACTCGCGTCGGTGACGATCACGTCGATGTCGGGGGCTTTTTCGGCGAAGAAGGAACGGACGGATTCGAGGCTCATGCGGTATTTCTATGCGCAACCGCGGCCGGTCGACAAGACGGGTTTTCGCCGGCCTCTTGATATCGTGTCCCGGCAACCCCACTTGAAGGTCAACCAGTGCAGCGGCCGCCGAAAGATGAGCTGCAGCATTTCGGATCAGCGGCAGCGCGGCATTAACCAGCGGTTAATCACTTCGCGCCATCCTGCTGATCATGGAACGAAGGAAACCTTCAAGGCTCCGACGTTCGAAAACGTGCATTGCTTGTTTCCGCCCCTGACCACGGATGTACTGGCAGGTGCGTCGAAACAAGGGACGAAAGGTCGGGTAACCCCCGGCCTTTTTGCTTTTTCAGGCCTCTTACGACGAGGCCAGCGCATCCATGATGCGGATCCACGACCGGATGCCCTTGTGGAAGGAGTTGAGGTCGTACTTCTCGTTCGGCGAATGGATGCGGTCGTCGGTCAGGCCGAAGCCGACGAGCAGCGAATCCATGCCGAGCATCTTCTGGAAATCGCCGACGATCGGGATCGAGCCACCCATGCCGATGACCACGGCCGGCTTCGGCCACTCGTCCGACAGCGCGTTCTTCGCCTTGGTGAGCACGGGTGAATCATAGGAAAGCTGGATGGCCGGCGAGCCGCCGTGCTCGTGGAAGTCGACCGAGCAGTCCGCAGGGATCCGGGAGCGCACATAAGCGCGGAAGCTCTCGCGGATCTTGGCCGGATCCTGCTCCCCGACCAGGCGGAACGAAACCTTGGCAGAGGCCTTGGCGGCGATCACGGTCTTGAAGCCTTCGCCCGTGTAGCCACCCGTGATGCCGTTCACTTCCGCAGTCGGACGGGCCCAGGTCAGCTCGAGAACGGAGCGGCCCTTTTCGCCGGACGGGACCGACAGCCCCACCTCACCGAGAAAGCTCTCGGCGGTGCGGCCGAGCATATCCCACGAGGCCTTGATATTGGCCGGAGTTTCCTCGACGCCCTCGTAGAAGCCGGGAAGCGTGATGCGTCCCGTTTCGTCATGCAGGCCGGCGAGAATGTCGACGAGGATATGGATCGGATTGGCGGCAGCGCCGCCGAAAAGGCCGGAATGAAGGTCGCGGTCGGCGGCGGTGACGGTGACCTCGTCGCCGACCAGGCCGCGCAGCGCGGCGGCGATCGCCGGCGTCTCGCGATCCCACATGCTGGTGTCGCAGACCAGCGCATAGTCGGCTTTCAGTTCGGCTGCATTGGCCGACAGGAAAGGCTTCAGCGACGGCGAGCCGGACTCTTCTTCCCCTTCGAACAGGATGGTGACCTTGATCGGCAGGCTGCCATGGATCGCCTTGTAGGCGCGGCAGGCCTCCAGGAACGTGAGCAACTGGCCCTTGTCGTCGGACGTGCCGCGGCCGGTGATCACCTTGCGGCCTGGCTCGATTTCCTTGATCGCCGGCGCAAAGGGATCATCCTCCCAGAGATTGAGCGGATCGACGGGCTGGACGTCGTAATGGCCGTAGAACAGCACATGCGGTGCGTCAGTCTTGGCGCCGGCATGATGGGCGACCACCATCGGGTGGCCGGGCGTATCGCGCACCGAGGCGTCGAAGCCGAGCGCCGTAAGCTCTGTCACCAGCCATTCGGCCGCCTTGCGGCACTCCGCCTTGAAGGCCGGGTCGGTGGAGATCGAACGGATCTTCACCAGGTCGAACAGGCGGTCGAGGCTTTGCGGCAGAGCCTTGTCGGCGCTGTCGAGTACGGCGGAAATATCGGTCATGGTATCCATCCGGGACATTGCAAATCGGCCGGACGATAGACCAAAGGTCCGCCCGTTTCGAGGGCGGTTGAAACAAAATCTCGCGGTTGGGATGCTGTACTGAGGCTCTACAGCTTGCGGGCGTTCTCAATCGCCCAGCGCATGTATTCGAGCATGAGCTCCTTCTCGAAGCGGCGGAACCCGGCAAAGAGCGCCTGGTCGGCCTCGCTGGCCGCCGAAAGCGCCTCGTCCTTCAGGTTTCGTGCCTTGATGGTCAGGAAGACCAGCTGCGCGCGGCGATCGGAGGGGTGCGGACGTCGCTCGATCAGCCCGTCGCGCTCCATACGAGCCAGCGTATTGGCCATCGTCGCCTGCTCGACGTCAACACGTTCCAGGAGCTGTTTCTGGGTCAGTCCTTCCTCGTTCCAGAGTTCGAGGAGGATCGGGAACTGGCCGGCCGAAAATCCCAGCTTTGCCGCACGCGTCTGCAGGGCGCGGGCAAATTCCTTGGCCAGTTGGCCGGCGAGGTAGGTGGCGGAATCGGAACGATTGAAAGCCATGACAATCGATAGGCCGGTTCGTCGCCGCTCTCAAGATTAAATCGCAGGCGATATAGTTCTCATATGACGATTTTTGGAAATACGAATGTGGGTGAGGATTTCAGAAGCCGCCATGGCTTGGAGGCGGACGCCATGGCGGCTTCGAAATAAGGGGACAAAGGCCCGGAGAGGGGGATAAGGCCTTTGTCCAGTCTGAAGCGGCGGGGGACGGGCCTCTTTCAGACAGCGGCGTGATCAGGCGCCGGTGACTATGAAATGTGCGGCAGAATATGGTTTTTCAAGGGAAGGCCGGATTACAAATTTGTAACGTTTGCGTGTTCGGCGCTGCCTTCGAGATTTCGAACTTTGTATGGACGCCCCGAACGCCTCGCGCTATCCATGCAGCCATGAAAAAAGGCGATCATCTCTTCCTCATCGACGGCTCCGGATTCATCTTTCGGGCCTTTCACGCGCTGCCGCCGCTGACCCGCAAATCCGACGGCTTGCCGGTCGGCGCGGTTTCGGGCTTTTGCAACATGCTGTGGAAGCTGCTGACCGACGCACGTGACACCAGCGTCGGGGTGACGCCGAGCCATCTCGCGGTCATCTTCGACTATTCCTCGAAGACCTTCCGCAAGGAGCTTTACCCGGAATACAAGGCGAACCGCTCGGCGCCGCCGGAAGAGCTCGTTCCCCAGTTCGGCCTGATCCGCGAGGCGACCCGCGCCTTCAACCTGCCCTGCATCGAGACCGAAGGCTTCGAAGCTGACGACATCATCGCCACCTATGCCCGCGCGGCCGAAGCGATCGGCGCCGACGTGACGATCGTCTCCTCCGACAAGGACCTGATGCAGCTCGTCACGCCGAACGTCCACATGTATGACAGCATGAAGGACAAGCAGATCGGCATCCCTGAAGTCGTCGAGAAATGGGGCGTGCCGCCGGAAAAGATGATCGACCTCCAGTCGCTGACCGGAGATTCGACCGACAACATTCCGGGCATTCCTGGCATCGGCCCTAAGACGGCGGCGCAACTGCTCGAGGAATATGGCGATCTGGACACGCTGCTCGCCCGCGCCGGGGAGATCAAGCAGGTCAAGCGCCGCGAAAACATCGTCGCGAATGTCGAGCTTGCCCGCCTGTCGCGCCAGCTCGTCACCTTGCGGACGGATGTTCCGCTCGACCTGCCGCTTGATTCCCTGTCGCTGGAAAAGCAGGATGGCCCGCGCCTGATCGGCTTCCTGAAGGCCATGGAATTTACCACGCTCACCCGTCGTGTCGCCGAGGCCTGTGATTGCGACGCCTCGGCAATCGAGCCCTCGGCTATCGGGATCGAACGGGGCCAGGCGGCCCACGGACCGGATCTCGACGCGGCAACGCCGACCTCCGAAGCAGCACCGGGCGCTGTTTCCGGCGCATCGGCTGTATCGCCGGCTGCCACTGCTGCCAACGGCGATCTGACGCCCTCCGATCTTGCAGCCGCCCGCGCAGCCGCGTTCCACGGGCGCAAGATCGACATCACGAGTTACCAGACGATCCGCGATCTCGACACTCTGAAGGGGTGGATCGCCGCCGCGCGCGAAACCGGCCTCGTCGCTTTCGATACGGAAACGACGAACATCGATCCCATGCTCGCCGATCTCGTCGGCTTCTCGCTCGCGATCGCCGACAATGCCCTGCAGCCGGGTTCGCCCGAGATCCGCGCGGCCTATGTGCCTTTGACCCACAAGACCGGAGTGGGAGATCTGTTGGGCGGCGGTATGGCGGACGGGCAGATCCCGATGGCCGAGGCACTGGCCGTCCTCAAGGACATGCTGGAGGATCCCTCGATCCTCAAGGTCGCCCAGAACCTGAAGTATGACTACCTGCTGATGAAGCGCTACGGCGTGGCCATCAAGGGCTTCGACGACACCATGCTGATGTCCTATGTGCTGGATGCCGGCAAGGGAAACCACGGCATGGACGGGCTCTCCGAGCGTTGGCTTGGCCACACGCCGATCGCCTACAAGGATGTGGCCGGCAGCGGAAAGTCTTCCCTGACGTTCGATCTGGTCGACATCGACAAGGCGACCGCCTATGCGGCGGAGGACGCGGACGTGACCTTGCGGCTGTGGATGGTACTGAAGCCCCGCCTGGCCGCCGAGAAGCTGACCCGCATCTACGAACGTCTGGAACGCCCGCTGGTCCCCGTGCTCGCCGATATGGAAGAGCGCGGTATCTCGATCGATCGCCAGATCCTCTCGCGCCTCTCCGGCGAACTCGGGCAGAAGGCCGCCGCCTTCGAGGACGAGATCTACGAACTGGCCGGTGAGCGCTTCAACGTCGGCTCGCCCAAACAGCTGGGTGACATCCTGTTCGGCAAGATGGGTCTGCCGGGCGGATCGAAGACCAAGACCGGCCAGTGGTCGACCTCGGCCCAGGTTCTCGAGGACCTGGCCGCGGAAGGTGCACCGCTCCCGCGCAAGATCGTCGACTGGCGCCAGCTGACCAAGCTGAAATCCACCTATACGGACGCCTTGCCGGGTTATGTCCATCCGCAGACGAAACGGGTCCACACGAGTTACTCGCTGGCCGCCACCACGACCGGCCGGCTCTCGTCGTCGGAACCGAACCTGCAGAACATTCCGGTTCGCACCGCCGAAGGCCGCAAAATCCGCACCGCCTTCATCGCGACCCCGGGCCACAAGCTGCTCTCCGCCGACTACAGTCAGATCGAATTGCGCGTGCTCGCCCATGTCGCCGAGATCCCGCAGCTGCGCCAGGCGTTTGCGGATGGTGTCGACATTCACGCCATGACGGCCTCCGAGATGTTCGGTGTCCCGGTCGAGGGCATGCCGTCGGAAGTCCGCCGACGTGCCAAGGCCATCAATTTCGGCATCATCTACGGCATTTCGGCCTTCGGTCTGGCCAACCAGCTCGGCATCGAGCGTTCCGAGGCGGGTGACTACATCAAGAAGTATTTCGAGCGGTTCCCCGGCATCAAGGACTACATGGAAAGCACCAAGGCCTTTGCCCGCGAGAACGGCTACGTCGAGACGATCTTCGGCCGACGCGCCCATTATCCGGAGATCAAGTCGTCCAACCCGTCGATGCGGGCATTCAACGAGCGTGCCGCGATCAATGCTCCGATCCAGGGATCGGCGGCGGACATCATCCGCCGGGCCATGATCAAAATCGAACCGGTGCTGGCCGAGGCGGGGCTCGGTGAAAGGGTGCGGATGCTTCTGCAGGTCCACGACGAACTGATCTTCGAAGTCGAAGAAGAGGCCATCGAGGCGGCCATGCCGATCATCGTCGAGACGATGGAGCACGCTGCCATGCCGGCCATTGCGATGCGCGTGCCGCTGAAGGTCGATGCGCGGGCTGCCCACAACTGGGATGAAGCGCACTGACCGGTGCGCCTCCCGGGCGATGACAGGTCGGAACCCGCCCGAAACGATCCACAAACAAGCCGTGGCGAAAACGATCCGGCACAAGCGAGGAAGACACCATGGCATTCGCCAAAATCAACGGCATAACCGTCCACTACGAACTGCTCGGCGAGGCGAATGCGAAGAACCTCGTCGTCTTCTCGAATTCACTCGGCACCGATTTCCGCATCTGGCTTCCAGTCTTCGACGAACTGGGTGACGACGTTTCGGTCCTCCTCTACGATTCCCGCGGCCATGGCCTGACCGGCGGGGCCGACACGGCCTTCGGCATTGACGACCTCGTCGACGACCAGATTGCGCTGGTCGAGCATCTCGGCATCAAGCGCGCCGTGTTCTGCGGCCTTTCCGTCGGCGGTCTCGTCGCTCAGGGCGTCTGGAAGAAGCGGCCGGATCTCGTCAAGAAGCTCGCCCTCTGTGATACGGCCGCGAAGATCGGCACGGCCGACACCTGGAACGCCCGCATCGATGCGATTGCCAAGGGCGGCCTGGAAAGCATAGCCGACAATGTGATGCAGCGCTGGTTCACGCCGGACTTCCACGCCGAGCGCGCCGACGAGCTGGCCGGCTACCGGACCATGATGACCCGCCAGTCGGCAGCCGGATACGCCACCACCTGCGCGGCCATCCGCGATGCCGATTTCTCCGATGTCCTGGAGACGATTTCCGTCCCGGTTCTCTGCGTGGTCGGCGACCAGGACGGCTCGACGCCGCCGGATGTCGTGAAGGCAACCGCTGACCGGATCCCCGGCGCCCACCTCGAGATCATCGACGGCTGCGGCCATATCCCCTGCGTCGAGCAGCCGGAGGATCTGGCCGGCCTGCTGCAGCGGTTCCTCAAGAAGGCCTGACCAGCGGCAGCGCTCCCCGTTCTGAAAAGGGGCGGGGACGACGTCCGGCGCGATGGCTCATCGATTGCGGCGGCCTGCCAGGATATCCTCCAGCGTTGCGATCAGTTTTTCGCCCGCGTCGGCGAGCAGTCCGCTGTTGTCGATGTCGACCACATCATAGTCACCGTCGACCGCCAGCGACCCGCGCTTCAGGCGCTCGAGGATTTCCGCCCGGCTTTCGCGGCCGCGCGCTGTCAACCTTTCGGCGAGCACCTCGGGGGAGGCGGTGACGTTGACGACCACCAGCGGCGAGAAAGCCCTGGCGAAATGCGGAAGCGCCGAACGGGAACCGTTGGCGATCACCAGGTGACCGAGCGCCAGCTTCTCGTGCACGGCTGCCGGAATGCCGTAGCTCAAGCCGTGGGCATCCCAGTCGACGGCGAATGCGCCACCTTCCTTGAGCGTGGAAAAGTCGGCTGTCGAGACCCCGAGATGGGCTTCCCCACCGGCGTCGGTCGGTCGGGTGATCACGCGGCGGACGAAATCCACCTCGGGCCGCCCGGCGAAATGCGCCTTCGCGATATGGATGAGGCTGTCCTTGCCGGCGCCGCTCGGACCGACGACGGCCACCATCGTGCCAGTCGTCTTCTTGGTGATTGTTCCGGCCGGCTTTCCTTCCATCAGGCGACCCTCTGTCCTTCGCGCCAGACGGAGCGCACCACCGGCACACCGTCCGAGCGCCGGACGCGCACGAGGTCTGCGCGCAGTCCGGAGGCGATCCGGCCGCGATCGTCGAGGCCGACAGTGCGCGCCGGCGTCGAAGTCACCATGGCGAGCGCCCGCGGCAGCGAGATCGCGTCGAATTCGTCAGCAAGGACGAAGGCGGCATGCAGCAGGCTGAGCGGCACGTAATCGGAGGAGAGAACGTCGAGAACGCCACGCTCGGCAAGATCGCGCGCGGCGATATTGCCGGAATGTGACTTGCCGCGAACGACGTTCGGCGCCCCCATCAGGACGCTCATGCCGGCCTTGTGCGAGGCTTCGGCAGCCTCGAGGCTGGTCGGGAATTCGGCGAGCTTGACCCCGTGTCCCTTGGCTTCTTCGACATGCGCCAGCGTCGCGTCGTCATGGCTGGCAACGGTGATCCCGCGCGCCGCGCATATCCCCGCCAGCGTGTCGCGGTGCAGCGCGGAATAACGCGCGGAGAGCGCCAGCCGGCTCTCGACGAAACGGGCAAAGGCCTCGTCCGTCAGTCCGCGCTTGGTCTTGTAGTAGAGCGTGTACTGATCCATCGTCTGGAACTGGCGCTGCCCCGGAGAATGGTCCATCAGCGAGGCAAGCCGCACATGCGGATCGTTCTCGAAATCGGCGAAATGGTCGAGCACGTTGTCGGAAGCCACCTCGCAGCGCAGGTGGATGAAGTGCTGGGCGCGCAGCCGGTCCTCGCGTTCCGCCGCCTGGATGGCATCGGCCATGTCGCGCATCTCGCCCTTGTCGAAGCCGCCGTCTTCGTCGGACCCCATGCGCAGGCAGTCGAACACGGTGGTGATGCCGGAGGTCACGACCTGGGCGTCATGGGCCTGGATCGCCGAGGTCTTGTGCCAGCGGACGCCGGGGCGCGGTGAGTAGTGCGATTCCAGATGGTCGGTATGGAGCTCGATGAGGCCGGGGATCAGGTAGTCGCCGCCGAAATCCTCGCCGGCGCGCGCGCTGCCTTCCGAAACATCGGCGATGAGGCCGTCGCGGATCTGAACGGAGCCTTCGATGATCTGGTCATCCAGGACTATGCGGGCGTTGGAAAAAATGGTTTCGGCGGACATGGGCGAGCTTTCAGAGGTTTTCTGTGCCGGCGAGCGGCTTCCAGGTCAGGACTGTAAAGGGCGCGCCCCGATCGGGTTCGACAAAGAGCGCAAGGCCGGAAATGCGAAGTGGCCTTTGGGTGAAAGAGGAAAAACGGTCGGTCGCGAGGGCGTGCATCGCCGGAGCAAGATGCGTCTCCACGGGACCGCTAAGCGTCATGTGGAAACGGAACTCGTCCATCACGTAAGGATAGCCCCAGCGCATCAGGTGGTTGCGCTGTGCCTCCGACAGGCGCTCTGGCTTGCGCCTTGCGACGTCGGCGTCCGACAGCGGCGCACGAAACGGCTCGAAGGCCTCGACGGCGGCGGCGGCAAAATCCTGCAGCGGCTTGTGGATGTCGGCCGGAACGATGGCGAAGAATGGCCCGAGCTGATCCACCACGACGGAGGGAATGTCGAAGGCAGGCTGCGCGCTGCAGAACCTGTCGAACGCCTCGACGAGATCCGCCTCGCTGCGCCCGTCGGCAAGGGAAAAGGGTGCCTTGATCGTCGCGTGGAAACCGTAGCGCCGCGGATCGGCGGTCAGCTCGCAGAACACCTCCGTGGGAAAGGTCCCAGTCTCGCCGATCTGCAGGTCCCGGCCGCCGAAGGCGTCGCGGCCGAGCCAGGCGGCGGCGGTCTGCGTCAGGGGATCGTCGGCGGGTGGCGTGAAGTAGAGCGCATAGCGCAAGGGGCAAATCCTCGTATCGGTGGGCGCCGCCAGAATGACCTGTCAGGCATGCGCCGTACAAGCCGGTTTCGCTAGCCGATGCGCATGACAGATTGATGATGATTTCGGCGTTTCCGCCGAAATCAGTGTCGCGTACCCATCAGTCGCGAGCGAAGGGCGTTGGAGATGCCGTCGAAGATGAAGACGACGAGGAGGATGAGCAACACCATGTAGGCGACGTTTTCCCAGTCGGAATTCGTCCGCATGGCTTCCCACAGCTTGAGACCGATGCCGCCGGCGCCGACCGCGCCGATGATCGTGGCCGAGCGGGTGTTCGATTCCCAGAAGTAGAGCGCCTGCGATGCAAACAGCGGCATGACCTGCGGCAGTACGCCGAAGCGCTGGACGGCGAGCGGGCTCGCGCCCACCGACTTGACCCCTTCGCGCTGCTTGTCATCGATGTTTTCGAGCGCTTCCGAATAGAGCTTGCCGAGCGTGCCCGTGTCGGTGAAGAAGATTGCCGAAATCCCCGCGAGCGGCCCGGGGCCGAAGGCGCGGGTGAAGAACAGCGCCCAGATGAACATGTCGACGGAGCGCTGGAAGTCGAAGAACCGCTTCGTCAGCTGGTTGATGACGCCGTTGTGCATAATGTTGCGCGCGGCGATGAAGGACAGCGGGAAGGCGACCAGCATGGCGAAGAAGGTGCCGACGAAGGCCATCACGATGGTCTGGAGTAGTTTTGTCCAAACGTCGAGGTGCTGCCAGGACGGATTGTAGAGAATGTCGTTCCACGCAAGCGACAGGTTGCTCTGCGTCGGATCGAGCCGTTCGCCGGAAACGACGAGTTGCCCCACGTCGCCGAAGCTCTTGCCGAAGAAGGCGGAGTTGGTGTCGAAGAAGAAGTTGGCCCAGCCCAGGAAACGCTTGTGGATCTTGACCACGTCGCCGCGAACCTCCGCCCAACCGGAAAAGCCAAAGGCAAGAACGATCTTCTCGCCTGGCGCACGTTGTGTCGCCCATATCGGCAGCGCGGTATCAGTTTCGACGCGGCCATCCTTCGAAAGGGTCAGCTGAAGTACTTCGTCTCCCCGTGTGACGCGCACACCGTCTCGCGAGACGTCGAGGCGGTCGGAGGCGTTGAACTGGACGCTGGCCCGGGTCACGACCTCCTCGGTGCGTGTTTCCGTCCGCGCCGTAGCAAGCGCCTGTTGCGCGGTGTTCGGCGCCATGAATGAGAACGACGAGCTGGCCTTGGGCACCGAACCCTGTCCTTCGGCCGGAATCTCGAGCGTGCGGGTCACAGTCTCGCGCTCGGCGACCAGCCAGTCCGGATTGGGATTGGGGCCGATGGGATCGAAGCGCGGATAGACGATGCTCATGTTGCCGTCGTCGCCGATCTCGATGTCGGGTCGGACTTCATAGGAGATCCAGTCTGCCAGATAGGTGCCGGCAATGCCCCAGTTGGCGGTCCCGAGCACCTGGCCGATCGCGAAGAACCACCAGCAGAAGAGGAAATAGAGGACGACCGCGCCGCCGATCAGCAGGAGGCGAAAGCGCATCCAGAACGAGGGCTGCAACAGGTTTCCGTGGCGGGCGGCGATCGCGTCGAGTTCGGCGGGGCTCAGCGTTTTCATGGGGTGTTCCTCAGATCACGGCCTGGAAGGCCTGGTCGCCGACGAGCTTGCGGCGAAGCCATGCGGAAAGCTGGTCCACGGCGATGATCGTCAAGAAGAGCAAAAGGACGATTGCGAGGGTCTTTGCTTCATGGCCCCGGCTGATCGACAGGCGAAGCTGCTCGCCGATGCCGCCGCCGCCGACCGCGCCGATGATCGTCGAGGCGCGAACGTTGATTTCGAGCCGCAGCAGGAAGTAGCTCATGAAGTTCGGCAGTACCTGCGGCACCATGCCGAACCACGCCCGCTCGATCCAGCTGGCGCCGACGGCCTTCAGGCCCTCGTCCGGTTTCATGTCGGCGTTTTCGATCACCTCGAAGAACAGCTTGCCAAGGGCCCCGATGGTGTGGATCGACACCGCGATGATCGCCGGAATGGGGCCGAGCGACAGGATTGCGAGGAAGAAACCGGCCAGAACGATCTCCGGAAAGGCGCGCAGGATCTCCATGAAGCGACGCACGGCCATCCTGACGACGCGGTTGTGCGTCATGTTTCGCGCGGCGAAAAAGGCGAGGACGGAACCGAAGATGAAGCCGATCAGCGTCGACAGGACGGCGATGTTGAGCGTTTCCGCCATCTTGTAGAAGTATTCGGGAATGTAGAGTGTCTCGGTGACGTAGTAGCGGCCTTCGTTATAGTCGTATTGCAGGCTGCCGTCATAATAGGGGGAGGGCAGGTCGAACATCGCCCGCCAGATCTCCATACCGTCACGAGGGACCAGATCGCCGACGAAATCGAACACATGCGGCAGCCGTTCGATGAATTTTCCGGAATTGCTCTCGTTGGCGAACCACAGCGATCCGAACAGGACAGTCGCCAGGCCGATGAAACCGAGGGCCGTGTAGAGGCGCCGGCTGCGGGCGAGTTCCTGCCAGTGGCGCTCGACGACGGAGCCCCGTTCGCTGAGGCCGGGCTGCAAGAGGGAAGCACTCATGGTATACCGCTTTCGACCGCTCGGGGGATGGCATGACATGAAATCGCCGCCGGAACGTCTCTATCCCGGCGGCGATCGATGGGGTGGCTATCAGCCGCCGATGGTGGCCTTGCGGGCGTCGATGATCGGCTTGTAGAAGTCGACGTTGACTTCGGTGAAGCCGGTGAAGTCGCCGCCCTGGACGGCCGAGAAGCAGGCCGGGTCAGACTTCGGCAGGTCCATCATGAACGTCTTGAACTTGGACTTCATGTCGTCGTTCATCGACGAGCGGACGACGACCGGACCGTTCGGGATCAGCGGCGACTTCCAGAGTTCGACGAGGTCGTCCATGTTCAGAACGCCCTTGTCGACCATCTTCTTCAGGTTGCCCGAGGTGTAGCCGTCCTTGAATTCGCCAACGCCCGAACCGAAGGTCGTGCCGGCGTCGAAGGTGCCCTTCAGCACTTCGAGGACGAGGTTTTCGTGGCCGCCGCCGAAGCCGGTTTCCGCAACATATTCCTTGACCGGGCCGCCGATCGCTTCCGGAAGCGTGACGGTCGGGATCAGGTAGCCGGAGGTCGAGTCCGGGTCTGCGAAGCCGAGCTTCTTGCCCTTGATGTCGGTGACCTTGGTCATGCCCGAATCCTTGCGGGCGACCATGATGGAGTAGTAGCCCATCGAGCCGTCGGTCTGGACGGTCGTCAGGATCGGCTCGACGGCCTTGGCGTCGGCGAGGTAGATCTTGGCGAAGCCGGAAGCGCCGAGTTCGGCGTAGTCGAGGGTGCCGCCGAGCAGGCCCTGGATGACGCCGTCATAGTCGGCAGCCGGGAACAGCGATACCTTTTCGACGCCGAGAACGGCAGGCAGCTTGTCGACCATGCACTGGTAGTTGCGCAGGCGGTCGGCTTCGTTTTCACCGCCAAGGATACCGATGCGGAACTCCTTGAGGTCTTCGGCAGCAGCGGCGCCGGCGAGCGATACGAGTGCCACGGCGGCAAGAAGGGTCTTCTTCAACATGAGTCCATCTCCTGTTTTCCGGATGTTCCGGTGAGAATCTTGTCTGTTATCGGGTTTGCCCTTCACGCGGGCGTTCGATCGTCGTGATCTCAGGCCTCGGCGACGGCCAGGGCCTTGAAATCAGCGGATTGGGCAGCGGCTGCATTCGCAGCGGCCGGAATGCGGATGCTGGTCGACGTCATGCTCTCGTCGATGCCGGCGCCATGGCTATCGGCGCCGTAGATTTCCTGGACCGTCTCGGCGGTGAGTTCGTCCGGTGTGCCGTCGAAGACGACCCGGCCGCGCGCCATGCCGATGATGCGCGAGCAATAGTTGCGGGCGGTGTCGAGCGTGTGCAGATTGGTCATCACGGTGATGCCCTCGCGCTCGTTGATGTCCTTGAGCGCGTCCATGACGATCTTGGCGTTGAGCGGATCAAGCGATGCGATCGGTTCGTCGGCCAGCACGACCTTGGGACCCTGCATCAGCGCGCGGGCAATTGCGACGCGCTGCTGCTGGCCGCCGGACAGCGTGCCGGCCGGCTGCAATGCGGTCTGCTCGATGCCGAGCCGCTCGAGTGCGGCGATCGCCATCAGCCGCTCTTCGCGGGTGAAGATGTTGAGGATGCTGAGCGCGGTCGGGCGGTGGTTGAGCCGGCCGAGAAGCACGTTGGTCAGCACGTCGAGGCGGGGCACGAGATTGAACTGCTGGAAGATCATTGCGCAGTCGCGCTGCCAGTTGCGAAGGCCGGCGCCGCGCAGGGCGGACACCTCGACGTCGCCGAAGTGGATCGAGCCGTCGGACGGATCGACGAGACGGTTGATCATCCGCAGAAGGGTCGACTTGCCGGCGCCCGAGCGGCCGATGACCCCGACCATCTCGCCCCGCTCGATGTCGACATTGACACCGTCGACGGCGACGTGCTGGCCAAACTTGCGGGTCACATTCTTCAGCTGAAATCTCATCTCGGCTCTTTCGGCGTCATGTCAATCGATCGAGAATGGCTTTAGCGGGGGTCCATGAAGTGCCAATGTCAGATTTGTGTAGAATTTGTTAAATTGACCAAGCCGTTGAAATTTATTGGAAATCAGGAATACTTCGCGACGAATTCCGAAGCGTCGAGGGCGCGGAAATCGCCGAGAGCGGCGAACAGGCGCTCATGGTCCCAGTCCCACCAGGCAAGTTTTTCCATTCCCTCGGCCGTCTCGGCGGAAAAGCGCTCGCGGATCAGCCGTGCAGGTACGCCACCGACGATGGTATAGGGGGCGACATCACGGGAAACGACGGCCCCGGCACCGATCACCGCGCCGTTGCCGACGGTGACGCCGGGTAGAACGGTCGCGCCATGGCCGATCCACACGTCGTGGCCGATGACCACGCGGTTTTCGCGGCGCCAGGCAAAGAAGTCTGTTTCCATATCGGCGCCGTCGAAATAGTCGGCGGCACGGTAGGTGAAGTGATGCAGCGTGGCGCGCCACGTCGGATGATTGGTGGCATTGATGCGCACGGCCGCCGCGATGTTGGCGAACTTGCCGATCGTTGCGCACCAGATCGAGCCGTCCTGCATGATGTAGGAATAGTCGCCCATCTCCACCTCGTCGAGGCGGGTGCGTTCGGAGACTTCCGTGTAGCGACCGAGGGTCGCGTTCTTCACGCTGGCGGTCTCGTGGATGTAGGGTTCCAGTCCAAGCTTCTTGCTCATGCGGCGGCCTTTCGCGGCGAGAACTGCGAGACGTCGAGAATGCGGTCGGCGACCGCTTCACGCACTTCTTCGTCATGGAAGATGCCGAGAAGCGCGATACCGGCAGCCTTCTTGGCGCGGATCATCTCGACGACCACGGCGCGGTTTGCCGCGTCGAGCGATGCCGTCGGTTCGTCGAGCAGAAGAACGCGGTGGTCGGTGATGAAGCCGCGCGCGATGTTGACGCGTTGCTGTTCGCCGCCGGAAAAGGTCGCCGGAGGGAGCTGCCAGAGATCGCGCGGCAGGTTGAGCTTGGCCAGCAATTCGGCGGCGCGGGCGCGCGCCTCTTCGGCGACAACGCCACGGGCAACGAGCGGTTCGGCCACGACGTCGATGGTTGCGACGCGCGGCACGGTGCGCAGGAACTGGCTCACATAGCCGAGCGTCGTCCGCCGCACATCGAGCACCGACCGTGGATCGGCACTGGCGATGTCGATGATCCGTCCCTCATGGTCGATCAGGATCTGCCCGCTGTCGACGGCATAGTTACCGTAGAGCATCTTGAGAATGGAACTCTTGCCGATGCCGGAGGGACCGCCGAGAACGACGCATTCGCCGCTGGCGACGGAGAAGGACACGTTGGACACCACCGGGAGGCGGAGGCCGTCGCGCAGGTGCATGGTGAAGCTCTTGGAGACTTCCGAGACGACGAGGGGCGTTGCCATGGGTAATTCCTCTCCAGGCTGTCAGACTTGCAGGATCGAAGAGACGAGGAGCTGGGTGTAAGGCTCGCGCGGATCGTCGAGCACGCGATCGGTCAGCCCCTGCTCGATGACGTGGCCATCCTTCATGACCATCATCCGGTGCGACAGCAGGCGCGCCACCGCGAGGTCGTGCGTGACGACGATGGCGGAAAGCCCGAGGTCGTTGACCAGGCCGCGGACCAGGTCGAGCAGGCGCGCTTGCACCGAGACGTCGAGACCGCCGGTCGGCTCGTCCATGAAGACAAGGCGCGGGCCGGTCACCAGATTGCGGGCGATCTGCAGGCGCTGGCGCATGCCGCCGGAAAAGGCGCGCGGCTGATCGTCGATGCGGTCGGTGCTGATCTCCACCCGTTCCAGCCAGTCGCTGGCCGTGCTGCGGATATTGCCGTAGTGCCGGTTGCCGATGGCCATCAGCCGCTCGCCGACATTGGCGCCGGCCGAAACCGTCATGCGCAGGCCGTCGGCCGGGTTCTGGTGGACGAAGCCCCAGTCGGTGCGCATCAGGAACCGGCGCTCGGCCTCGCTCATGTGGTAGAGGTCGCGATAGGCTCCGTCCCGCATGTGGTATTCGACGGTCCCGGTCGTCGGCATGAGCCGGGTCGACAGGCAGTTGAGAAGCGTCGTCTTGCCCGATCCGGATTCGCCGACGATCGCCAGCACCTCGCCCGGCCAGAGCTCGAATGCGACATTGGAGCAGCCGATGCGCTTGCCGTAGAATTTGGAAAGGTCGCGGACCTTGAGAAGCGGCATATCGGTCATTCGGCGGCCTCCTTCGCGACACCCAGATGACCCACATGGCCATGCTCGCGCCGTTCTTCGCAGTGATCGGTGTCGGAGCAGACGAACATCCGTCCGCCCTTGTCGTCGAGGACGACCTCGTCGAGATAGACCTGCTCGGCACCGCAGAGTGCGCAGGGCTTGTCGAATTTCTGGATCTCGAACGGATGGTCCTCGAAATCGAGGCTGACTACTTCCGTGAAGGGCGGCACCGCATAGATGCGTTTCTCGCGACCAGCGCCGAAGAGCTGGAGCGCCTCCGACATGTGCATCTTCGGATTGTCGAACTTCGGCGTCGGCGACGGATCCATGACATAGC
The DNA here is from genome assembly GCF_012927355.1 of Rhizobium terricola. Taxonomy (GTDB): domain Bacteria; phylum Pseudomonadota; class Alphaproteobacteria; order Rhizobiales; family Rhizobiaceae; genus Allorhizobium; species Allorhizobium terricola. The sequence continues at coordinate 931,395 of NZ_JABBGK010000002.1, read as the reverse complement.
GTCCGGCGACCTTCACCGGATAGGCATAGGTTGTGGCAATGCGACCGTTCTTGGCGATGTCCTCGTAGAGCTTGACATGCATGAGGCCGTATTCCTCGAGCGCATGCATCTTGCGGGTTTCGGTCTCGCGGGGCTCGAGGAAGCGCAAGGGTTCCGGAATCGGCACCTGGTAGACGAGCACCTGGTTTTCCTGGAGCTTTTCCTCGGGGATGCGGTGACGTGTCTGGATGATCGTCGCCTCCCGGGTATGGGTGGTGACGGCGACATTCGCCACCTTCTGGAAGAAAGCGCGGATCGAGACGGCATTGGTGGTGTCGTCTGCCCCCTGGTCGATCACCTTCAGCACGTCGTCGGCACCGATGATCGAGGCGGTAACCTGCACGCCGCCCGTGCCCCAGCCGTAAGGCATCGGCATCTCACGGCTGGCAAACGGTACCTGATAGCCGGGAATGGCGATCGCTTTGAGGATCGCCCGGCGGATCATCCGTTTGGTCTGTTCGTCCAGATAGGCGAAATTATAGCTCGCCAGACCTGAATACTGCGAAACTTCCTGCGTCATCGGGCGTTATCCTGGATCAGAAGGGAGTGCTGGAAATGGAAATCAGTGTCATTCTCACGATCATCATCGCGGTCATGATCGCCACCACCGTCGGCAGTGCTTACTGGTTCAACGAGCAGAACCACGATTGACGGGTGCCGGGTCATTCGGCCGCCTCGGCAAGATCGCCCTGCTGGCGCTTCCGTGTCGCTTCGAACTCACCGCGCATGCGGCGAACCAGATCGAGTTCGGCCTGGAAGTCGACATAATGCGGCAGCTTGAGATGCTCGACGAAGCCTGTCGCCTGGACATTGTCCGAATGCGAGATGACGAATTCCTCGTCCTGCGCGGGCGCGACGATGTCCTCGCCGAATTCCGTGGCGCGCAGCGCCCGGTCGACCAGTGACATGGCCATCGCCTTGCGTTCGCTCTGGCCGAACACCAGTCCGTATCCCCGCGTGAACTGCGGCGGCGCCTTGGCCGATCCCTTGAACTGGTTGACCATCTGGCATTCGGTCACGCGAATGGTGCCGAGCGATACGGCAAAGCCGAGTTCAGCCACCTCTATCTCCACCTCGACCTCGCCGATCCGGATCTCGCCGACGAACGGATGCGTGCGGCCATAGCCGCGCTGGGTGGAATAGGCGAGTGCTAGCAGGAAGCCTTCGTCGCCGCGCGCCAGCGCCTGCAGTCGCGTGTCGCGCTCCATCGGAAACTCGATGGGTTCCCTCGTAATGTCGCCGGCGACGTGGTCCTCGGGCATGTCGCCGTCGGATTCGATCAGGCCCTCGCCGTCGAGGATGTCGGAGACCCGCATCACGGCTTCGCCCAGCGGTTCCTTGTGTACGGGTTCATTCACCTCGCCGTCGTCGAGCAAAGAGGTGTCGAGCAGGCGATGGGTGTAGTCGAAGGTCGGCCCGAGCAGCTGCCCGCCGGGCAGGTCCTTGTAGGTGGCCGAAACGCGGCGTTCGACCTGCATGCGGCCGGTCTCGATCGGGACCGAATAGCCGAACCGCGGCAGCGTGGTGCGATAGGCGCGCAGCAGGAAGATCGCCTCGATCATGTCGCCCCTCGCCTGCTTGACGGCAAGGGCTGCGAGCGCTCGGTCATGCAGCGAGGCTTCGGCCATCACCCGGTCGACGGCAAGCCCCAGCTGCTCGACGATCTGCTCGATCGAAAGGGCCGGCAGGGAGCGGTCCCCGCGACGCTTGTGGGCAAGCAGCCTGTGTGCATTGTCGATGGCGGCTTCCCCGCCCTTCACGGCAACATACATGGTTCAGACCTCCCTGGACGTGATCTTGCAGGTGCGCGGCAAGCCGAGCATGTGGCGTCCGGCGGTTAGGATGACGTCGACGCCGCGCGGAAAGAGGGCCCGGTTGTCGGACCATTGCCTGAGGAACATCTCGGGCAATCCCTGCGGTGCGATGCTCGCGGTGTCGCGGATGCCCGGACCTGTCAGAAGCAGCGGCGCTCCGCGATCGAGATTTGCGACTTCGAGAATGATCGTGGTCGACCTGTCCGGATATTCCTGCGTACCGGCGGCAAAGCAGCCGAAGGACGAAATCACGCTGCCGGCCTCGGCAAAGGCAAAGCGGGCCTCCGATTTCTCGCGCGTCAGCGGAGCGCCGGTGTGGAAGCCGATCCAGTCCGCGACCGTCGACTTGGCGAGCGTCGGCGTCAGCCAGACGGGCGTATCATGGTCGCAGAGCGTCAGCGCGATCGCGCCTGCAGCGGCCCCCATCGGCGCCGGTGGTTCGATCTCGGGAAGAATGGACTGGATCGTGCCCGGGCGGGCCAGGCAATCCATCATCATGCGGAAGACGCTTTGCGCCTGATGTACCGGCTCGGCGAAGCCGCCGGTGAGTGCCTCGATCTTCGGGTTCATCAGTCCTCTCCTCGTACCATGGTGAAGAAATCGACGCGGGTCGCGGCCGTTTCCTGTGCCTTGCGGCGGGCCTCGGCGGTTCGGCGGGCATCGGCCGGTTCGAGCAATTCGCGCTCGACCAGCGCGCGATGCGCCGGATCCTGCCACAGCGCAGCGAAGATCGCGGCGAGGCGGGCACGCTTGAGGTCGGCGCCCAACACATGGCCATGGCCGACGAGACCGCTGTCGAGCCGGACGGTTGCACGCGAGACGGTCGCCTCTCCGAGGTTGAACGGCGCACCGCCGCCGCCGATCCGGCCGCGCACCATCACGAGGCCGATCTCCGGCCCGCGCAGCATCTGCACCTCCGGCACGGTGTCGAGACTGTTCCAGACGCGGGTCAGATCCTCGGTCGTGGCGCGGGCCAGCAGGTCCACCACGCGTTTGCGCTCCGGTGCCGGGCTCGCGGCGATTTCTTCTCTTGCTTCCATTGTCAGGCCTCTAAATGTCTAGTAATATAGACAACCATACAAGTGACTTTATGGCTAGCAATCGGGCATGACAAGCGTGTGACATGATGGAGTTGAAATCAGTCGAAAGGCTCAAGGGCGTGGCGGTCTGGCGTCAGATCGCCGACCGGATCCGGGCGTCGATCGCCCGTGGAGACTACGATGCCAGTGGCATGGTGCCTCCCGAAACACAGCTGGCCGCGGAGTTCGGTGTCAATCGCCATACGGTTCGCAGCGCCCTGGCGGCCCTTGCCCAGGAGGGGATCGTGCGTGCCGTGCAGGGGCGCGGAACGATGATCGACCGCAAGGAAAAGTTCTCCTTTCCGATCGCAAGACGCACCCGTTTCACCGAGGGCATCGGTGATCAGGCCAAGGATCTCGAAGGGGTGCTGCTGGCCTCCGGCGTCGAGAACGCCGGTCGCGAGGTTGGCCGGTGGCTTGGAATTGCGCCGGAGGTGAAGGTCGTGCGGCTCGAAGTGGTCCGCAAGGCCGATGGGCGGCCGCTGTCGCGCTCGACGATCTGGTTTCCCGCTCTGCGTTTCGCCGGCATCGATGAGGCGTTCCGGCGTTCGGGCTCGATCACCCGGGCGCTCGGCGAGTTCGGGGTCGGCGATTACCTGCGCGCGACGACCGAGATCTCGGCCACCCATGCCGAACCCGACGATGTGGCGGAACTGGCTTTGACACCGGGCGCGATCGTTCTCGTGACGCGGGCGCTGAACACCGACATGGACGGTGTACCGATGCAATACGCGGTCACACGGTTTCCCGCTGACCGCGTCGAATTCACCATCAACAACTGACGGAGAAGGGGGGCGTCAGTGCGCGCCCGACATGTCGCCCAGGACTTCCTTCGACTTGACCGTCGAGTCCGGGTTGAGCTTGTAGACCATCGGCACGCCGGTCGCGAGGTTGAGCTTCAGGATCTCTTCCTTGGACAGGCGGTCGAGCACCATCACCAGCGCACGCAGCGAATTGCCGTGGGCGGCGACCAGCACGGCCTCGCCCCGCAGCACGCGCGGCAGGATCTCGGTCATGAAGTAGGGCCAGACGCGGGCGCCGGTATCGCGCAGGCTTTCGCCGCCGGGCGGCGGGACGTCGTAGGAACGACGCCAGACATGCACCTGCTCTTCGCCCCACTTGGCGCGGGCATCATCCTTGTTGAGACCCGAGAGGTCGCCATAGTCACGCTCGTTGAGCGCTTCGTCGCGAATGGTTTCGAGATCGGGCTGGCCGACATTGTCGAGAACGATCTGGCAGGTCCTCTGGGCACGCGAGAGTGCCGATGTGAACGCGATGTCGAACTTGATGCCGTAGTCGGCGAGCGCCTTGCCGCCGGCATTGGCTTCCTGCACGCCGAGCTCGGTCAGGCCCGGGTCCTTCCAGCCGGTGAACAGGTTCTTGAGATTCCATTCGCTCTGGCCGTGGCGCACGAGCACGAGGGTACCACTCATCGGAAAATCCTCCGCATTGATGTCAGATGGATGAAGACAACCCGAGCACGTCGAGCATCGAATAGAAACCGGGCTTCTTGTCGCGGGCCCAGAGTGCAGCCTTGACCGCGCCACGCGCGAAGATCGAGCGGTCGCCGGCGCTGTGGCTGAGCGTCACGAGTTCGCCTTCGCCGGCCAAGATCACCGAATGCTCGCCGATCACCGAACCGCCGCGCAGCGTGGCAAAACCGATCGAACCCGCCTCGCGGGCGCCGGTATGTCCGTCGCGCACCCGCACCGAGTTTTCCGCAAGGTCGATGCCGCGGCCACGGGCTGCCGCCTCGCCGAGCAGGAGTGCCGTACCGGAGGGCGCGTCGACCTTGTGCTTGTGATGCATCTCCAGGACTTCGATGTCCCATCCCGCGGCGTCGAGCGCGCGCGCCGCCTGCTGGACGAGGACCGAAAGCAGGTTGACGCCGAGGCTCATATTGCCGGACTTGACGATCCGGGCGTGTCTTGCCGCCGCCTCGATCGCCGCATCGTGTTCGGGAAGGCACCCGGTGGTGCCGATCACGTGCACGATACGCGCCTGCGCGGCAAGTCCCGCGTAGTCGGTGGAGGCCTGCGGCGAGGTGAAGTCGATCACGCCGTCGGCGTGGAGAAAGGCGGAGAGCGGATCGTCGCCGATGAGGATGCCGTTCTGTCCGAGCCCGGCGACCTCTCCCGCATCCCGGCCGATCAGGGGCGAACCCGGACGCTCCACGGCGGCATGCAGCGTCGCGCCGTCGGTGGCATCGATAATGCGGATGAGCGTCTGGCCCATGCGGCCACCGGCACCCACGACGACGAGTTTCATTGCATCCTGCATGGCGTTTCCTAGATGAAGTCGTCCGCAGCGGCTTTCGGCTGCAGTTGGTTCAGTCGAGCGTAGATGCCGTCCTGACGCTGCGCAAGGCTGTCATGCGTGCCTTCCTCGGCAATCGTGCCCGCCTGCATCACGATGATCTTGTTGGCCTTCATGATGGTCGACAGGCGATGCGCGATGACCACGACGGTGCGTCCGGTCATGGCCTTGTCGAGTGCCTTCTGTACCGCAGCCTCCGATTCCGTATCGAGGGCGGATGTCGCCTCGTCAAGCAGCAGGATCGGCGCGTTTCGGACCAGTGCGCGGGCGATCGACAGGCGCTGCCGCTGCCCGCCCGAAAGTGTCACGCCGTTCTCGCCGACCGGTGTGTCGTAGCCGAGAGGCTGGGCCTTGATGAAATCGTGTGCATAGGCAAGCCTTGCTGCCTCTTCGATCTCGGCATCGGTCGCTTCCGGCCGGCCGTAGCGGATGTTGTCGCGGATCGTGCCTTCGAAGAGGTAAGGCTGTTGCGAGACATAGGCGATGTGCTTGCGCAGCGAGGACTTTGTGACGTCCGCGATGTTCTGCCCGTCGATCAGGATTCCGCCGGCGCTGGGATCGTAGAAACGCGGGATGAGCGTGATGACCGTCGACTTGCCGGCACCGGACGGCCCGACCAGCGCGGTCGTCTTGCCGCCCTCCGCGACGAAGTCGATGCCCTTGAGCACGGCCTCATTGTTGCCATAGGCGAAGGAAACGCCGCGGAACTCGATCCTTGCCTCGCTGACGACGAGATCGGTCGCTCCGGGCTTTTCGCGCTGATGCGGCTGCATGTCGAGGATTTCGTAGATCATCCGCGCGTTGACGACGGCGCGTTCCATCTGCACCTGCAGCTTCGCAAGCCGTTTGGCCGGTTCATAGGCCATCAGCAGCGCAGTGACGAAAGAGAAGAATGCGCCCGGCAGCATGTTGCCATAGATCGACCGGAACGCGGCATAGGCAAGCACGCTGGAGATCGCGACGCCGGCAAAGGTCTCGGTGATCGGGGACGTCCGCTCGCTGAGCCTGGCAATCCGGTTCGAACGCTTCTCGGCCGCGTCGATCGTCGTGCCGATCTTGCTCTCGAGCGCGTTTTCCATCGTGAAGGCCTTGACGATCGCGATACCCTGAACCGTCTCCTGCATCGCCCCCAGCACATGGCTGTTGAAGATGATGGATTCCTTCGTCGCGCTGCGCAGCCGCTTGGAGATGTAGCGCAATGCATAAAGCAACGGCGGTGCTGCTACGAAGACGATCAGCGTCAGCATCGGGTCCTTGAAGATCATCACCCCGATCAGGGCGACGAGGCTCAGGAGGTCGCGCGCGGTCGAGGTGACGGTCAGGTTGAGGACGTCGCGGATGCCGTTGATGTTCTGACTGATCTGTGCCGCGAGGTGGGCCGAGCGCGACTCCGTGAAGTAGCCGAGCGACAGGGTCATCAGATGCGAGAAGAGGCGGCGCTGATATCGGGCGACGATGTTGTTGCCGATGTAGGAAAGCGTCACAGCCTGTCCGTACCCGGCAAAGCCGCGCAGCACGAAGGCGCCGAGGATCGATCCGCAGATCAGCCAGACGAGGTCGGCCCGCTTGTTGGCGAAGGCCTCGTTGACGACCGATTCCATGATCCATGCCGTGAAGGCGGTCGTCAGTGCCACTGTTGCAAGGCAGATGATGGCAAAGATGTAGCCCCGCACATGTTCGCGGCCGTTTTCCGCGATGATGCGCTTGAGGATCGCTGTCACGCTTGTGGAGCTGACCGGTTCGTGGTGTGTCCTGCTGGCGTTCAAATAAGGGCGTTCCCCGTGGAAATGGGCCGCGGCAGGTCCCTTTGGGCCGCGCTGGCCGCTCTATAGCCAGTCGGAACCCTTTTGGCCATAGTCATTCCGTTGCAGTCGAATCGCCAACTAGCCCCGCCAGCGCCGCCCCTCGACCGCCAAGCCGAAATTGCTCGGCGTCCGGGCGAAGGCGGCAAGGCCCGAAAGGGCGGCAAGCGGATGCGTCACGACGAAGGTCGGGATCGACCGCATCAGGGCGGAATGCGGCGCCTTGTCTTCGAAGGCGAGCCGGAATTCCGGACGCTTCAGCGCGGGGATGATCTTCTGCGAGATGCCGCCCGACAGGAAGACCCCGCCACGCGCCATGAAGATCAGGGCAAGGTCACCGGCGAGGCGTCCCAGATAGGTGACGAACAGGTTGATGGTTTCCGCCGCCTGGGGGTCGACACCCGAAAGGGCCGTGGCGGTGATGTCCGCCGGATTGGTGAATTTCGGCTCGACGCCGTCGGCGATGCAGACGGCCGTGTAGATGTTGACGATGCCGCGGCCGCAGAGCAGCTGCTCTGCCGAAATCCGTCCCTCGATCGGCGTCAGATGCGGGAAGATCGCGAAATCGCGGGCGCTGCGCGGGCCCATGTCGACATGGCCGCCTTCGCCGGGAACCGGGAACCAGGTGTGCTGGGCATGGACGAGACCGGCGACGCCGAGGCCGGTACCCGGGCCGAGCACCACGCGGGAGGCGATCGGGCTCATCGGATTGTCGCCGATTGTCTCCCGGTTTTCCTCCGAAAGCGAAGCCACCGCCAGCGCCTGGGCCTCGAAGTCGTTGACCACCATGACCTCGCTGAAGCCGAGGTCGGAGATCATCGCCTTCGGCCGAACCACCCAGTCGCAATTGGTGAGAGGGATCTCGTCGCCCTTGATCGGTCCGGCGATCGCGAGGATGGCCGAACGCGGCTGGACGGAGGTCTTGTCCAGCACTGTAGTCTGGATCGCCTCGTCGATCGTGGCGAAATCCGCCGTGTGCACGATCGGAAACTGCTTCGGCTCGGCATAGGCGTCGATCAGGATGGAAAAGCGCGCATTCGTTCCCCCGATGTCACCGATCAGGATGGGAAACGTCAGCTGGTCGTTGTCGATGGGCTTGGGCATGTCCGGTTCCGTTTCGGGCTGCGACTGTCGGAGGGCCTGTCAGTGCGCGTGCATGGTCATCAGGATTTCGGCCGTGGCGCGGTTGAGCGCCATCGGAATGTCGTAGACGGTCGCGAGCCGCATCAACGCCTTTACATCGACATCATGGGGCATGGATGTCAAAGGATCGACGAGGAAGATCAGCATGTCTACTTCGCCGGTGGCAATCAATGCCCCGATCTGCTGGTCACCGCCGAGGGGGCCGCTTTTGAGCCGCGTCACCTCGAGCTCCGGGCATGCGGCCTTGATCCTTCCGCCCGTCGTGCCCGTCGCGACGATGCGCCAGTTGGCAAGGGTCGACTGATGGCGGGCGGCGAAATCCGCCATGTCGTCCTTCTTCTGGTCATGGGCAATCAGGGCGATGCAGCGGGACGATGTCATGGGTGCCTGCCGGTTTAAATCGATTTGATTGCCTTCTAGCTCAGGACGGTCCGCTTGAAAAGCCCGCGATCGGCGCCGGCTCGGGTCAGTAGCCGGCGGGACGCGGAAGCGGTATCGGCACGATGTCCGGCAATTCCGGCGGCATCTGCGCCGAAATCGCGGGAACCGCGTCGTTCTGGGTCGCCGGTGCGGCGGCAAGCGCCGACACGAGGCCCTGATCTCCGCCGTAGGTGGCGGCCAATTCGCTGTCGGCGGCCGGTCCCTTCAGTACGGCCGTGCAGGCCTTCGGAAGGTCCGTGAGTTGCATCGGCCGTGGGGGCTTTGGCGGCGGCGCGTTCGGATCCTTCTTCGGCTTCGCCCATGGTTCGTCGGTGAACCACCATGCCAGCGACTTGTCGCAACCGTCTCCCGCAGGAACTGCAGCCTGAGGTTGGCACCCCTTGGCGCCCTGGGGACACTTGATGCGGATATGGAAATGGGCGTCGTGCCCGTAGATGGGCCTGACCTTTCCGAGTGCCGAGCGGTCGCCCGTCCAGGTGTCGCAGAGCTTCTTCTTGATCGCGGGATTGACGAAGATGCGCTCGACCTGCGGATAGCTCGCCGCCAGCATGATCAGCCTGGCATGGGCCGGCGTCCAGACCCGGTCGTCGACGGTGAGGAACTTGTTTTCCTTGAGCATGCTCGTGAAGGGCAGGTCTTCGCGCTGCTTGGCAGACAAGCGCTGGTTGGGCATCGGTGTGAGCCAGATGTCCGCGTCGAGCCCGATCTGGTGCGAGGCGTGGCCGGATAGCATCGGCCCGCCGCGCGGTTGCGACACGTCACCGATCAGGATGCCCGGCCATCCGACGCTCGGCGCATCCCGGGAAAACCGCTCGATCAGGGAGATCATCTGAGGATGGCCCCAGCGGCGGTTGCGCGAAAGCCGCATCGCCTGCCAGTTGGGCCCGTCGACCGGGATGGCGACCGCGCCGGAGATGCAGCCCTTGGCATAGGAACCGTAGGGGGCGGGTGCCGCGCGCACGGGCAGTTTCATGCCGCCGAACAGTTCCTTGGCCGGCCGGCTTTCGGCAAGCGCGCCATCGGCAACCGCGCCGATCAGGCCCGCCGCCACTGCAAGGCCCTTTGCCAGGCCTCTCCATCGTCCATGCGTCATCGTCATCCAGTCTTCCACCGCGGATAGGATCGCCCGCCTGTCCGCGGGTGATTTGCCAGAAAGATAGCCTGCAACGGGATTTTGGTGAATCCGTGTTTTCCGCCAATGCGCATCGCGGCCGTGGCGCCGTCTGTTTTTTGCCGCGGTTTTGCTTATTGTTCTCTCAATCCAGTAATTTTGTGGGGTGATTTGCATGGGGTTGTCGAGGGCGCAGGCGGGTTTGTTCCTGGCGTTTTTCCTGATTATTACCGGTCATGCGCCTGCCGCGCTTTCGGCAGACGAGCCGTTGCGTCACGGAGTGGCACTGTCGGGTGACGTGAAGTACCCCGCCGGCTTCGCCCATTTCGACTATGTGAACCCGGCCGCGCCCAAGGGTGGAGAGCTGAAGCTTGCCGCGACCGGTACCTTCGACACCTTCAATCCGATCCTCGAAAAGGGAGAGGCGGCGCCCGGGCTGAACCTGGTGTTTGACACGCTGATGAAGGATGCAGACGACGAGATCTCGACCTCCTACGGTCTGCTCGCCGAGGGCGTCTCCTATCCCGAGGACGTCTCGTCCGCGACCTTCCGGTTGCGGGCCGAGGCCAAGTGGGCGGACGGCAAATCGGTCACCCCGGAAGATGTGATCTTCAGCTTCGAGAAGTCGAAGGAACTCAATCCGCTCTACATGAGCTACTACAGGCATGTCGTCGCCGTCGAAAAGACCGGCGAACGCGACGTGACCTTCCGCTTCGACGAGAAGAACAATCATGAGCTGCCGATGATCCTCGGCCAGTTCCAGATCCTGCCCAAACATTGGTGGGAGGCGAACGGTGCCGACGGCAAGCCGCGCGACATCAACCGAACCACGCTGGAACCGGTGATGGGGTCCGGTCCCTTTCGCATCGCCGAGTTCAAGGCCGGCGCGACGGTTCGCTACGAGTTACGCGACGACTATTGGGGCAAGGATCTCAATGTGAATGTCGGGCAGAACAACTTCCGCTCGATTGGCTACACCATGTTCGGCGATCTCGACGTTCAAGTCGAAGCGTTCCGCTCGGGAAATTTCGACTACTGGATGGAGACCAAGGCGGCGCGCTGGGCGACGGCCTATGATTTTCCGGCCGTGAAGGATGGCCGGGTCAAGCGTGAGGAGCTGCCCAATCCCTTCCGCGCCACGGGTGTGATGCAGGCGCTCGTGCCCAACATGCGGCGCGAACAGTTCAAGGACCAGCGGGTCCGCGAGGCGCTGAACTACGCCTTCGATTTCGAGGAGATGAACCGCACGGTCTTCTATGGCGCCTACAAGCGCGTCGACAGCTTCTTCTTCGGCACCGAGCTTGCGTCGAAAGGCCTGCCGGAGGGGCGCGAGCTGGAAATCCTGAACGAGATCAAGGACAAGGTTCCGGCCGAAGTTTTTGAGACGCCATACGCCAATCCCGTCGGCGGCAACCCGCAGGCCCAGCGGGAAAATCTTCGCAAGGCGGTCGGCTTGCTGAAGGAGGCCGGCTACGAGATCAGGGGAGGCCGTATGGTCAACGCCAAGACCGGGGCGCCCCTCATTTTCGAGATCCTGCTGTCCAATCCGATGCTTGAGGTCGTTGCCGTTCCTTATGGCGAAGCGCTGCGCAAGATCGGCATCGAGGCCCGCGTCCGGACCGTCGACGATTCCCAGTATGCCAACCGTACCCGCAGTTTCGATTACGACATGACCTGGATCGTCTGGGCCCAGACGCTCAACCCCGGCAACGAGCAGCGCGACTTTTGGGGCTCGACCTCCGTCGATCGGCCCGGCTCGCGCAACTATGCCGGCATCGCCGATCCCGGCGTCGACGCCCTGATCGACAAGGTGATCTTTGCGAAGGGGCGTGACGAACTGGTCGCCGCGACGAAGGCATTGGACCGCGTCCTGTTGGCCCACGATTATGTCGTCCCGCTCTATTATGGCAGCACGGCGCGCATCGCCTATTGGGACAAGTTCGAACACCCGGCGGAATTGCCGACCTACGCGATCGGCTTCCCGACGGTGTGGTGGTCGAAAGCGGCCACGAAATGAGCCACGGGCTTTGCGCCCGGGCATCGAACGGATAGGAATGGGAGAGGCGAATCGGCGCCGCCGGAAGGAAATTGCGGATTGAGTGACGGAAACGGCATGACGAAGCTTCGGCATGGCATGAACCCGGCGGGAGCGGCGGACTGATGGGTGCTTATATCCTGAGGCGCCTTCTCCTGATGATCCCGACCATCGTCGGCATCATGGGCATTTCCTTCCTGGTGATCCAGTTTGCCCCCGGCGGCCCGGTCGAGCAGGTGATCGCCCAGTTGACCGGTCAGGGCGACGGGGCCGACCAGCGCCTGTCCGGCGGCGGCGACATGCTGAACCAGCAGTTCGCGGCCGACGACATGAACGCCAAATATCGTGGAGCCCAGGGGCTCGATCCGGAGCTCATCGCCAAGCTGGAAAAGCAGTTCGGCTTTGACAAGCCGCCGCTCACCCGCTTCCTCGACATGATGTGGAACTACATCCGCTTCGATTTCGGCGAGAGCTTCTTCCGCAACACCAGCGTGATCGACCTGATCGTCGAGAAGATGCCCGTCTCGATTTCGCTCGGGGTCTGGATCCTGATCTTTTCCTACGCGATCTCCATCCCGCTCGGCATCAAGAAGGCCGTCGAGGACGGATCGCCCTTCGATGTCTGGACGTCGGGCGTCATCGTCATCGGCTATGCCGTGCCGAGCTTCCTGTTCGGTATCCTGCTGATCGTGCTCTTCGCCGGCGGGTCCTTCTTTGACTGGTTCCCCTTGCGCGGCCTCGTCTCCGACAATTTCGCCGAGCTTTCCTGGTGGGAGAAGATCATCGACTACTTCTGGCACCTGACCCTGCCGCTGATCGCGCTGTCGCTCTCCGCTTTCGCCACCACGACCTTGTTGACCAAGAATTCCTTCATCGACGAGATCAAGAAGCAGTATGTGGTGACCGCGCGCGCCAAGGGACTCGGCGAGCGCCAGGTGCTCTATGGCCACGTCTTCCGCAACGCGATGCTGATCGTCATCGCCGGCATTCCCGGTGCCTTCATCTCGGCCTTCTTCACCGGTTCGCTCTTGATCGAGAACATCTTCTCGCTCGACGGCCTCGGCCGCCTCGGCTATCTCGCGGTCGTCAATCGCGACTACCCGATCGTCTTTGCCACCCTCTACATCTTCTCGCTGATGGGGCTGGTCGTCGGCCTGGTCTCCGACCTGATCTACACCTGGATCGATCCGCGCATCGACTTCGAGCGGAGGGACGTCTGACATGGCTTTGGTCGACGCTGTGCCCGCCGAATCTCCGGCAATCCGCAAACCGTGGCTGTCGCCGACGAACCGGCGGCGGCTGGAAAACTTCAAGGCCAACAGGCGTGGCTACTGGTCGTTCTGGCTCTTCCTGGTGCTGTTTGTCCTTTCGCTGTTTGCAGAGTTCATCGCGAACGACAGGCCGCTGGTCGCCTCCTACAAGGGAGAGATCCTCTTTCCCGTGGTGGTCGACTATCCGGAAGAGAAGTTCGGCGGATTTCTCGCCGTCACGGACTATCGCTCGCCCTTCATCGCTGACGAGATCAACGCCAATGGCTGGATGATCTGGCCGCCGATCCGTTACTCCTACCGCACCGTGAACTCGGAAATCCCGCATTCGGCACCGACCGCGCCCTTCTGGCTGATGGGCAAGGAGGAGCGTTGCGCCGCCTATCCGCTGAAGGCGGAAGATCCGGGATGCATCCTCGGCAACCTCAACTGGCTCGGCACCGACGACCAGGCCCGCGATGTCGCCGCGCGCATGATCTACGGTTTCCGCATCTCGGTTCTCTTCGGCCTCGTGCTGACCATTGCCTCGGCCGTGGTCGGGGTGACCGCCGGCGCCATCCAGGGCTATTTCGGCGGCTGGACCGATCTGCTGATGCAGCGCTTCATCGAGATCTGGTCGTCTATGCCGGTTCTCTACATCCTGCTGATCATCGCCGCGATCCTGCCGCCCGGCTTCTTCGTGCTGCTCGGCATCATGCTGCTCTTCTCCTGGGTGAGCTTCGTCGGCATCGTGCGTGCCGAATTCCTGCGCGCCCGTAATTTCGAATATGTCAACGCCGCCCGCGCCTTGGGCGTCGGCAGCTGGACCATCATGTTCCGCCACCTGCTGCCGAACGCCATGGTCGCCACCCTGACCTTCCTGCCCTTCATCCTGTCGGGCTCCATCACCACGCTGACCTCGCTCGATTTCCTAGGCTTCGGCATGCCCCCCGGCTCGCCGTCGCTCGGCGAGCTCATCGCCCAGGGCAAGCGCAATCTCCAGGCGCCCTGGCTCGGCCTGACCGCGTTCTTCACCATGTCGATCATGCTGTCGCTGCTGATTTTCGTCGGCGAGGCGGTGCGCGACGCTTTCGACCCGCGGAAGACCTTCCGATGAGTACACCCCTTCTCTCCGTGCGGGATCTTTCGGTTGCCTTCCACCAAGGTGGCAAGGAGACGCTCGCCGTCGATCACATCTCCTTCGACATTGCCCCCGGCGAAGTCGTCGCGCTGGTCGGCGAATCCGGCTCCGGCAAGTCGGTCTCGGCCTCCTCGATCCTCAAGCTGCTGCCCTATCCGTCGGCGAGCCATCCCTCGGGCCAGATCCTGTTCGAGGGGCGCGACCTGATGACGGCGTCCGAGCGCGACCTGCGCGCAGTTCGCGGCAACGACATCACCATGATCTTCCAGGAGCCGATGACCTCGCTCAATCCGCTCCACACGATCGAGAAGCAGATCGGCGAGATCCTTGCGCTGCATCAGGTCGTCAGTGGCGGGGCGGCCCGCGAGCGCACGCTCGAACTGTTGCGCCAGGTCGGCATCCGCGATCCGGAAAAGCGCCTGACGGCCTATCCCCACGAGCTGTCCGGCGGCCAGCGCCAGCGCGTGATGATTGCCATGGCGCTTGCCAACCGCCCCAAGCTCCTGATCGCCGACGAGCCGACGACCGCGCTCGATGTCACCGTTCAGGCCCAGATCCTCGACCTGCTGCGCCAGCTGAAGGCGGAGCACGGCATGTCGATGCTGTTCATCACCCACGACCTCGGCATCGTGCGAAAATTCGCCGACCGGGTCTGCGTCATGACCAAGGGCAAGATCGTCGAAAGCGGACCGGTGGAAACGATCTTCTCCGATCCGCAGCACGACTACACGAAGAAGCTGCTCGGCTCGGAACCGCGCGGTGAGCCGCCGCCGCTCGATCCGGCGAAGCCGATCGTCATGCAGGGCGACGACATTCGCGTCTGGTTTCCGATCAAGGCCGGCTTCCTGCGCCGGGTCGTCGATCACGTCAAGGCGGTCGACGGCGTCGACATGGTGCTGCGCGCCGGTCAGACGCTCGGTGTCGTCGGCGAGTCCGGCTCCGGCAAGACGACGCTCGGCCTGGCGCTCGCCCGGCTCATCTCGTCGATGGGGCGGATCAGCTTCATTGGCCAGGACATCGACAAGTATTCCTTCGCCGAAATGCGCCCATTGCGCGATCGGCTGCAGATCGTCTTCCAGGATCCCTTCGGTTCGCTGAGCCCGCGCATGTCGGTGGGCGAGATCATTGCCGAAGGCCTCAAGGTGCATGAAAGAGCGCTTTCCGCCGACGAGCGCGATGCGCGCGTCTGCTGGGCGCTCGACGAGGTGGGGCTCGATACGGCAACCCGCTGGCGCTACCCGCACGAGTTCTCCGGTGGTCAGCGTCAGCGCATTGCAATTGCTCGCGCAATGGTCCTTAAGCCCCGTTTCGTCATGCTCGACGAGCCGACCTCGGCGCTTGACATGACCGTCCAGGCGCAGGTCGTCGACCTGCTGCGTGACCTACAGAAGAAGCATGATCTGGCCTATCTCTTCATCAGCCACGACCTCCGGGTGGTCAAGGCGCTCGCCAACGAGGTGATCGTCATGCGCGCCGGCAAGGTCGTTGAGCAGGGGCCGGCTGCCGACATCTTCCACGCGCCCAAGGCCGACTATACCCGCGCCCTGATGGCCGCAGCCTTCAACCTCGAAGCCGTCGAAATCGGCGGCGTCAGCCAGTAACGGATCCTGAGCCATGTCCGACCGGAATGCCGTCGTCATCGACCTGAAATTCGCACGCCCGAGCGTCGTCGCGGCTCTGAAGGGCGCTTTTGCAGGTCGCACCGTCATCGACATGGCCGAGCCGGAGAATGCGGGCAGGGATCTGTCCGGCGTCTCCTATGCCGTCGTATGGAAACCCGATCCCGCGCTCTTCGAGCGTGCGGCGGATCTCAAGGTGATCTTCTCCGGTGGTGCCGGCGTCGATCAGATCCTCTCGGCCTATGAATTGCCTGACCTGCCCGTCGTGCGCTTCGTTGACCGTAGTCTGACCGATCGCATGAGCGAGTGGGTGGTGCTCCAGTGCCTGACCCATCTGCGCTGGGCGCTGCCCTATGGACGCCAGCAGCGCGTGCGCATCTGGGACGAGTTCTCGCCCCAGCCGGAGGCGCGCGACGTTACCGTCGGCGTGATGGGGCTCGGCGTGCTCGGGCAGGATGCCGTCGCCAAGCTGAAGGTCATGGGCTTCAATGTGGTCGGCTGGTCGCGCCGCAAGAAGGAGATTGCCGGCATCGAGACGTTTGATGCCGCCGGCCTCGATGCTTTCCTCGCCCGGACCGACATCCTGGTCGGCTTGTTGCCCCTGACCGAGGAAACGCGCGGCATCTTCGATGCGCGTCTCTTTGCCCGGCTTCGCCAGGGTGGTGCCCTGGGCAAGCCGGTCTTCATCAATGCCGGCCGCGGTGGCAGCCAGGTCGAGACGGATATTATTGCGGCGATCGAAGGCGGCGTGCTGGGGGCGGCCTCGCTCGACGTGTTCGAAAAGGAGCCGCTCGATGCGGCAAGTCCGCTCTGGGCACTCGAAAACGTGATCATCACGCCGCATGCCGCGGCCGCGTCCGATGTCGCGGCGCTTTTCCGCCATGTCGAGGCTCAGATGGAGCGGCTCGAATCCGGAAAGCCGCTGGAGCATGTCGTCGATCGGGCCGCCGGTTACTGAGGAACTGAGCGCTCTTCATCGGAACCTTCCGCCTTCCCTTCCGTTGACCCGCAGATGCGGCTCGGACGAGCTGCTGCGGAAAACAGGGAGAAGCCCGATGAACAGCCGATTTGACCTGCCGGATGCAACGGACCGTCGTACCCGTGGCCTGCATCCCGAACCGATGACCCCGACCGAAGCCCGGCAGGGTTTTCGAGGGCGCCCCGTTCTCGTGGTGTTGCTGGTCGGTATCCTTCTTGCCTTGATCGCCTGGATTCCGGCCGAGTGGTGGGGCAATGCGATTGCGCCGGACGATCCGTCCAACCAGCCGGTGGAAAACGTGGCACCGTCTCCGGCGGAGAATTCCAACGTCCAGCGTTGATCGCCGGCTTTGGATGTTGACCAGCTATGGACTTTGGAATGTGAATTCCGGATAAGTGACAGCTTGAAACGGCGGGGGAATGCCCGGCCATTTGAGCGGCACCAAGAATAGGCCGCGACTTGCAGGGCAGTCACTTCGATGACCAAGACCGACATCGCGACGAGAGTCTTCAATCACAGCTGGAAGCTCGATCCGATCATTCGCAGCCTCATCGATACCGACTTCTACAAGCTGCTGATGCTGCAGATGATCTGGAAGCTTTATCCGGACGTCGACGCGACCTTCACGCTGATCAACCGCACGAAGACGGTGCGGCTTGCCGAGGAGATCGACGAGGCGGAGCTTCGCGACCAGCTCGATTTCGCCCGCACCCTGCGTCTGACCAAGAAGGAGGCGATCTGGCTCGCCGGTAACACCTTCTACGGCACCAAGCAGATCTTCGAACCGGAATTTCTTGCCTGGCTCGCCAATTTTCAGCTGCCCGAATACGAGCTTTCGAAAAAGGACGGTCAGTTCAGTCTCCATTTTTACGGCAAGTGGATGGAGACGACGATGTGGGAAATCCCGGCTTTGGCGATCATCAACGAGATGCGGTCGCGCGCCGTATCCCGCTCGCTCGGCCTTTTTACGCTCGACGTGCTCTATGCCCGCGCCAAGGCCAAGATGTGGGCCAAGGTCGAACGGCTACGTGAACTCCCCGGCTTGCGGATTTCAGACTTCGGTACCCGCCGCCGTCACAGCTTTCTCTGGCAGCGCTGGTGCGTCGAGGCGTTGAAGGAAGGCATCGGGCCGGCCTTCACCGGTACGAGCAACGTGCTCCTGGCCATGGATTCCGACCTCGAAGCCGTTGGCACCAATGCGCACGAACTGCCCATGGTCACGGCTGCCCTTGCCCGCAACGACCAGGAACTCGCCGAGGCCTCCTACAAGGTCCTGGCCGACTGGAAGCGTCTCTATGGCGGCAACCTGCTGATCGTGTTGCCGGATACATTCGGCACGGCCGCCTTCCTGCGCAATGCGCCGGAATGGGTGGCCGACTGGACGGGTTTCCGCCCAGACAGCGCGCCGCCGATCGAGGGCGGCGAGAAGATCATCGCCTGGTGGGAAAAGATGGGTCGCGATCCGAGGCAGAAGTTGCTGATTTTCTCCGACGGGCTCGATGTCGATGCGATCATTGACACCTACCGGCATTTCGAGGGGCGGGTGCGCATGAGCTTCGGCTGGGGCACCAACCTTACCAATGATTTCGCCGGCTGCGCGCCGCGCGAAATCGAGGGCCTGAAGCCGATTTCGCTGGTCTGCAAGGTGAGCGAGGCGAACGGCCGGCCGGCGGTGAAGCTCTCCGACAATCCGAAGAAGGCCACCGGCGATCCGGCCGAGGTCGATCGCTACCTCAAATTCTTCGGCACCGAGGACCGCGTCGAACAGGCCGTCTTCGTCTGAGTGCCGCGCCCTTCGCAAGCGTCCCTTGCGATCCGCGTGCCGCTCTGTAAGCTGTTCGTCAGATAGCTGTCGATCAGCCCGGGGAGGGGCCGTGCGGCAGCCGATACGCACCGGGGAGGAACGACATCATGGACATGAGTGGCAGCGAGCGGATCGAGGCGCCGGTCGAGACGGTGTGGCAGGCATTGAACGATCCGGAGATCCTGAGACAAGCGATCCCCGGCTGCGAGAGCCTGGAGAAGACATCCGACACGAACATGACCGCGAAGGTCGTCTTGAAGATCGGTCCGATCAAGGCGAAGTTCGAGGGCGCCGTCGAGCTGCAGAACCTCAATCCGCCGCATTCCTACACGATTGCCGGTGAAGGCAAGGGTGGCCTCGCCGGCTTCGCCAAGGGCGGCGCGGACGTCTCTCTTGCCGCCGACGGTGCGGATGCGACGATCCTGACCTATACGGTCAAGGCCGAGGTCGGCGGCAAGATCGCCCAGCTCGGCTCGCGACTGATCGACTCGACCTCGAAGAAACTCGCGGGCGAGTTCTTCTCGAAGTTCGGCGAAATCGTCGCCGGTGGGGCCGGCGACGATGCTGCCGCCTCTTGAGGCTTGAGGGGTTTTGGCCCCTTGTCTTTTTTATGACAGCCCGGCGCAAGCCAAGGCGCGTCTAACTGCCCCGGAAGACGCAAGCCGAATCGGCACCATGAGGGGACTGATACGATGACCAATGAACCGGATCACTTTTTCGAGCAGCAGGATGCAGCGATCAAGCATCTGATCGTCGAGAACAAGGGTGACGAGCTCACCGATATTCTGGTGGCGGCGCTGAGCGACGTCCTTGATCTTCTTCGCGACGAAACGGTCGACACCATTCACTGAGCGCCGTGTCGGTGCCGAGCCGGCTCAACGGTCCTCGATCTTGATCTGGGCCCGGCCACTGGTGATGTCGGTTACCAGCCGCGCCATGCCGGCGGCCGATGCCTCCGGCAGCGCCACCGTCAGGATTGCACCGCTATCCGTAAAATCCTCGTTCCTGACCAGAAGGTCGGGAATGGCGCCGAGCCTCGCCTTCACCAAAGCGAGGTCGGAAAAGCCCGCCGTGATCCGCGCATCGATACGGGCAATCACCTCGATCTTTTCGGCGGCCCGGAGGCACGCCGCAGCGGTTCCGCCATAGGCGCGCATCAGCCCGCCGCTCCCGAGCAAGATACCGCCGAACCAGCGCGTGACCACGACCGCCACATTGTCGAGCCCCTGTCCGTCGATGGCCTGCAGGATCGGCTTTCCCGCCGTGCCGCTGGGTTCGCCGTCGTCGCTGAAGCGATAGGCCTGGCCGATCCGCCATGCCCAGCAATTGTGGTTGGCGGCCGGATCGCCGGCGGCGGCAATGAAAGCTTTGGCGGCGTCTTCGTTTTCCACCGGCGCAACATGCGCGATGAACCGGCTCTTCTTGATGTCCTGGCTGAAGCTCTCTGTGCGGGCGAGGGTGAACATGCGCAACTCTCCTGGCAATCCTCATAACGACTCGTTTGCGGGCTCGCCAGCGGGAGCGTCACAAATTCAGTTCATGCAAAATAACCCGTCAAGTCGGAAAGTCATTCCGTCGAATCATGAACTCATTGATAAACGTCAGCATCTATTGCAGTGCAAAAAGGCTATCGGTCCGGTCATCGAATTCTCCACCTGCCGTTCTTAGGGATGCCTGTGATGACCAAGACCACCTTTGTCTCGAGCGACGAAATCCGCTCGATGTTCTCCGCCGCCATGTCCGCCATGTACCGCGCCGAGGTTCCCGCCTACGGCACGCTGATGGACCTGGTCGCCCGCGTGAACCAGGAAACGCTCGATGCCGATCCGAAACTGCGCGAGCGCCTCGAAGACACCGACAGTCTCGACCGCATTTCGGAAGAGCGCCATGGCGCCATACGCCTCGGCACGCCGGCGGAACTGGCCATGATGCGCCGCGTCTTCGCGGTGATGGGCATGTTCCCGGTCGGCTATTACGATCTTTCAACGGCAGGCGTTCCGGTCCATTCGACCGCTTTTCGCCCGGTCGGCGACGCAAGCCTCAAGAAGAACCCGTTCCGCGTCTTCACCTCTCTGCTGCGTCTTGATCTGATTGCCGATCAGACCCTTCGTGCCGAGGCAGAAGCCACGCTCTCGACCCGCCGGATCTTCACGGAAGGCGCCGTCGAGCTGACCGAAAAGGCCGAACGGCAGGGTGGCCTCGACCGCGCGGATGCGGCGCGCTTCGTGTCCGAGGCGCTCGAAACCTTCCGCTGGCACGACAAGGCGCGCGTCAGCGCGGACATGTATGCGCGGCTTCATGCCGCCCACCGCCTGATCGCCGATGTCGTCTCGTTCAAGGGGCCGCACATCAATCACCTCACCCCCCGCACTCTCGACATCGATCTTGTCCAGGCCCGCATGCCGGAATACGGCATTTCGCCGAAGGCCGTGGTCGAAGGCCCGCCGACACGCAAATGCGCGATCCTGCTGCGCCAGACCTCCTTCAAGGCGCTCAACGAGCCCGTCCTGTTCGAAGGTGAGGATGATAGCTGGAAGGAAGGCTCCCACACCGCCCGTTTCGGCGAGATCGAACAGCGCGGCATCGCGCTGACCCCCAAGGGCCGCGCCCTCTACGACGATCTCCTCAATGCATCGCGCAAGATCGTCCGCCCGGCCGCCGACGGTTCGAATGCCGCGGAATACGAGAAGGCGCTCGTCGAAGCCTTCGTTCCGTTCCCCGACAGCTGGGAAGCGATCCGCGCCGAAGGGCTCGGCTACTTCGCCTATTCACTGACCGCCAAGGGCCGCAAGTCCAAGGCGGATCCGCAGGCGAGCCTTGATGACCTGATTGCCGAAGGCCTCGTCCAGTTCGATCCGATCGTCTACGAAGACTTCCTGCCGGTCAGCGCCGCAGGCATCTTCCAGTCCAATCTCGGTGACGACGCAACGCAGGAATTCGTCGCCAGCCCGAACCAGCAGCGTTTCGAACTTGACCTTGGCGCCAAGGTGCTGAACGAATTCGAACACTATGCCTGCATCGAGCAGGCATCGATCGCCGATTGCCGACAGATGCTTTCGGCCGTCCAGGCAGCGGAGTGAAGCAGACGAAATGATCGAACAGGAGCACATCCTGGCGCTGGTGGACATGCTCGGCGACAAGGGTGTCGTTCGGGATGCCGGTGCCATGGTGGCCTATCAGACGGGAGCCCGCTATGACGAAGGTCTGGCGGGCCTCGTGCTGAGACCGGCAACGACGGCGGAGGTCTCCGCAGCGGTCGCCTATTGTGTCCGCAACGGACTGGCCCTCATCCCGCAATCGGGAAATACCGGCCTCGTTTCCGGCTCGACGCCGGATGGATCCGGCAGCGAAGTGGTCCTCAGCCTCGATCGCCTGACGCAGCGCTTCGATCTCGACCTCGACAACCGCTCGCTGGCGGTCGATGCGGGTTTTCGCCTGTCCGACGTCAATCAGCGCCTCGAAGCCCACGGACTGTTCTTCCCGATCGATCTCGGCGCCGACCCGCGGCTCGGCGGCATGCTGTCGACCAACACCGGCGGTTCGCGTTTCCTGAAATACGGCGACGTCCGGCGCAACACGCTCGGCATCAAGGTCGTTCTGGCGGACGAGGCTGGCACAGTCCTCGACCTCGATTGCGATCTTCGCAAGAATAATACCGGCGTCGACTGGAAGCAGATTTTCATCGGCACGGCCGGTTCGTTCGGCATCATCACCGAATGCGTGCTGAACCTCGAGGCCCTGCCGAAACAGGTGGCGACCGCCTATCTGGTGCCGGCAAGCGGTGCCCATGTCATGCCGCTGCTGCGGGCGATGGAAGAGCGCCTCGGCGCCTACCTCTCGGCCTTTGAGGGCATGTCGCGGAACGCCGTCGCCGCCGCGCTCGATCATGTCCCCTCGCTGCGCAATCCTTTCCAGGGCGGTGTCGTCCCGGACTACGTGATCCTCTGCGAGATTTCCCGCACCTGGGAACCCCGCGAGGGTGAGCAGACGCTGGATGCGGTCCTGGAAACCGTTCTCGGCGAAATCTGGGAAAGCGCCGAGGCGCCGCTTGCCGATGCCTTCGTCGGACCGGCCCACGAGATGTGGGCACTGCGCCACGCATTGTCGGAGGGCGTCAAGCATTCCGGCCGGCTGATCGCCTTCGACCTTTCCTTCCGCCGCGGCGACATCATGGCCTTCTGCGATCGCATGAAGGCGGAGATGCCATCGGTATTCCCCGAGGTGACCACCTGCGATTTCGGCCATATCGGCGACGGCGGCGTGCACTTCAACCTCGTGGTGCCGAAGGATTCGTCCGCCGCAAGGGACAAGGCGTTTGAAAAGCGGCTGCGCGACTGGGTCTTCGAAATTGCCGTCCGCGATTTCGGTGGCAGCTTCAGCGCCGAACACGCGATCGGCCGCAAGAACCAGAATTACTACGACCTCTACACGGATGCGAAGATCAAGGCGCTCGCGGCGGGGCTGAAGGCGATCACCTCGCCGGCGGCTCTCGGCGCAGTTCGTTTTGGCTAGGGGAATGCGAGGAAAGGCATGAAACGGTTTTTCGCCGGGAATTGCTTGCGAGCAGGACGATAGAGGCGAGCCGCTCTCCATCGGGGAGCGATACGAGAAGAACAGGAGAGGATGGTCATGAACATCAATAGCAAGACTGAAGAGGCCGCATTCCGGCCCGCCGCGCGGATCTCCTCGATCGGCGTTTCGGAAATCCTGAAGATCGGCGCCAAGGCTCAGGCCCTGAAGCGCGAAGGCCGGCCGGTCATCATCCTCGGCGCCGGCGAGCCGGATTTCGACACGCCGGAGCATATCAAGGAGGCCGCGTGGAAGGCCATGCAGGCCGGACAGACGAAGTACACCGCGCTGGACGGTACGCCGGAGCTCAAGGCAGCAATCCGCGAGAAGTTCAAGCGCGAGAACGCGGTCGACTACGCCCTCGACGAGATCACGGTTGCCACCGGCGCCAAGCAGATCCTGTTCAACGCGATGATGGCGACGCTCGGCCCCGGCGACGAGGTCATCATCCCGACGCCCTACTGGACCTCCTATTCCGACATCGTCCAGATCGCCGAGGCGACACCGGTACTGATCGCCTGCAGCGCCGAAGCCGGCTTCCGCCTGAAGGCGGAACAGCTCGAGGCGGCGATCACCCCGAACACGCGCTGGGTCATTCTCAACTCGCCGTCCAATCCGTCAGGCGCCGGCTATCGTGCCGAGGATTACCGCCCGCTGCTCGACGTGCTGCTGCGCCATCCGCAGGTCTGGCTCCTCGTCGACGACATGTACGAGCACATCGTCTATGACGGCTTCGAATTCGTCACGCCCGCCGCTCTCGAGCCGCGGCTGAAGGATCGCATCCTGACCGTCAACGGCGTTTCCAAGGCCTATGCGATGACCGGTTGGCGCATCGGCTATGCCGGCGGTCCGCGCGATCTCATCAAGGCCATGGCCGTGGTGCAGAGCCAGGCGACCTCCTGCCCGTCTTCGATCAGCCAGGCGGCCTCCGTCGCCGCCCTCAACGGCCCGCAGGACTTCCTCGCCGAGCGCAAGGCGAGCTTCAAACATCGTCGGGACCTGGTGGTGGCCGGCCTGAACGCGATCGAAGGTCTGGACTGCCGGGTACCGGAAGGCGCCTTCTACACCTTCTCCGGCTGCGCGGGCGTGCTCGGCAAGACGACCCCTTCGGGCAAGGTCCTCGAAACCGATGCGGACTTCTGCGCCTACCTGCTCGAGGACGCGAATGTCGCCGTCGTCCCCGGCTCCGCCTTTGGCCTCTCGCCCTTCTTCCGCATCTCCTATGCGAGTGCTGAATCGGAACTCCGGGAAGCGCTTTCCCGCATCGCGGATGCCTGCGCCAGGCTCCAGTGACATCTGCCTTCCGGCCCCATGCCTGGGGCCGGGTTAGGGACGGATCCTCCTCTTGCACCCGTCACGCCGGCAGCGCCCTGCCGGCGTGACGCCGCCGTCTTCTCAATTGTCGAAGAAGAAGACGATCCGGCTTGCACGGCCTTCATGCAGACGATGAAGGTCGTCGAAGAAGTCGGGACCCAGGAATTCCCGATAGGTTGTCGGCATTCCTGAAGTGTCCGTCTGGGCGATCTGGTCATAGTCGAAGGACGAGAGTTCCTCGACCAGAAGCCAGGACGCCGAATGCGCGTCGGCTGTCCATTCGTCGTAATAGGCTTGCGCCTCCTTGCTGGCATCGCCGGGCCATCCGCGCGGCATCGCGATCGGCCTTATGTCCGTATCGTTGCGGACGTCGGCAAGGAAACTGAAGACGGCATAGGGGCCGGCTCCGAAGGGTTCGCCGAGCCCCCCGCCGAACCACTGATCGACAATTCGTACATAGCCTTGCGCTCGCTTGATCTCGGCCACGCAGTGAATGTCACATCCCATCACAAATCTCCCGCTGCAAGGTCCTCAAGTTCAGGCGCAGACGTGCTGACGATCTCTAGGCCTAGTACTGATCGTGAATGATACAGTTGTTCGATCGTGAGGTATTGGATAAATACATAGCCGAAGAGACCTTATCGGAGTAAGCGACGCGTGAAAGCAAGAAGTCTATTCGTTGCCGTTGCTGCTTTCCTCGCGCCGCTCTGTGCCCAAGCGGAAGACAGGTTCCGGAATTCACCGATCTCTTCGGCAAGAACTTTACGGACTGCTGGTGGAGCACGACGGCCGCATGCGCTGGCCGGGCGAAGCCGCTCACGCCGTTCACGGCCGCGTTGACGCGCGGTGATCCGGAACAGGTGGAAGAATGAATGACGGTGTTTTGGCTTATTGCGGGCAGTCGAATTCAGCGCGCCCGCCCGGTCAACGCCGTCCCATATTGGAAGCGGGCGATCACCTGGGATGGAGTTGAATTTGAAGCTGCAGAAGAAAATTGGAGCGGCAGCAAGGCTGCTGAAGTCGCGTGGCTTGGCGATTGCCGCAATCTTCGTTCTATTTAGCGGACTTGTCGGTTTCCTCGTCGAGAACATGCGTGACGGAATTCAGCCGACCGATGGTGCCGCTGCTGCGAAGCTCGCGGTCCATAGTTTCATCCAGACATTGAAGCTCTTCTCTCTCGATCTGTCGTCGCGGCCGCTTGCCGAAAACTGGTTCCTGGTCGTCGCCCGTTTTGTCGGAGCAACGGTTGCCGTGGTCGCCGTCTGGCGGACGATCGCTTCGCTTTTCGGCCGCGAGTTTGCGGTCTGGCGTGCCTCGTTCCTGTCCGGCCACACCGCGGTTCTGGGTCATGGTCAGCGCAATGCGCATTTCGCCCGTTCGGCTCGCACCGCCGATGATCGCAGCGCCAGCATCATCCTGGACCACGACCGCAGCGCGATGGCCCATATGGCGACGGCGCAACGGGCCGTTCTGCTGGAAGCTGACCTCAATCACTCCGAGGCAATCGCGCCGGCCCGCGTGGAAAAGGCAAGGCTCGTCCTGATCGGCTCAGGGTCGGACGAGCGAAATCTTGCCTTGGCTCAGGCAGTCTTGCGCCGCCGCGCCGCCGCGGAGGCGCGCGACGGCCGCATCGTGTTGACGATCGATGATCCGGCCATGGCCGAGACCCTGGCACGTCAACCGGCGATCGCGCAGCCCGGCCGCGGCGACGAACTGGCGATCTTCAACGCGGATGCGCTGGCGGCACGCCTCCTGCTGGCACGAACGCCATTTTCGGACCTGGCCCTCGCGGCCGGCCAGTCGCATGTTCATCTCCTGTTTGCGGGATTCTCATCGGCGGCGCTGGAGGTACTGCTGCATTACCTTCGTCTCTCGCCCTGTGCCGGTCTCGGCCCGAGCCGTATAAGCGTGTTGACCGGAAATGCCGAGGCCGCCCGGGAGACCATACTGGCCCGCGTTCCGAACCTCGCCTTGGCCCTCGAGGATGGACTTGCTGCCTCCGATCCCGCGGCAAATGTACCACTCGCATGGGCGACCCGGCTCCGCATCGTCGCGGCCGATCCCTCCGTGCTGTCCTGGGATGCGGCGCTGCTGGACCGTCTGGCGGAATGGGGACCGTTCACGGCGACGATCTTTGCCTCGCAGAATGTGTTGAATGACGCGCGTCTGGCGCTTGCCCTGAATACCCCGGGAAATAGGGGAGCGGGCCTTGCGGTGCCCTTCTTCGTTCGCATGGACAAACGCTCCAGCCTCGAAACACTGTTTCGCCGCCTGCCGGGCCGGATGGGAAAAGACGGTTCGGCCTGTGCCCGGCTATCAGAGGCAGTAACGCCCGGTGAAGCGATCGAGCCCTTTGGCCTGTTCGAGGATATCTGCAATCTGGACGCCATCTTCGGCGCTCGGGAGGCTCTGGCGCGGCGGCTTCACGAGACCTATCGCCTGAAGAACTTCGGGGAAGGGGCGTCGGCTGATCTTCCTGCGCTCGCGCCTTGGGAGCGGCTTGCCGAAACCTGGCGCATCGCCAGCCGCCGCTCAGCTGACTATCTGCCGGTCAAACGTCTGAGTGCCGGTCTGGCGGCGTGGCGTGACGTGACGGACGGACCCGCCCTGCCGCCGGAAATAGTGGAAGATCCCGGGCGGCTTGAGGCGCTGGCTCGTCTCGAGCATGATTCCTGGCGCATCGACCGGGAACTGAACGGATGGCGTTTCGCAGAGCGCCGCGACGACGATCGGCTGCTCCATCCGCATCTGGTGGGCTACGATGCGCTGCCGGACGACGTGAAGGACTATGATCGTGAGATGGTGCGTGCCCTGACTCGTCGCTGAGGGTCAGGGTTTCGGTTCGGCGGCAATCATTGCATCGATCTCGCCGATCCAACCCTTCTTGTCTTCCGCGAGCAATCCGCTTTGCTCAAGCTCTGCGAGAACTGCACGGGCGTCTGTGAGTGCGTCAAGGCGCGGGACCCCGGTTATCGCTTCCGCGTGATTGTAGAGGGCTCTGACCAGTTCGAGTCTGGGTCCGGCTTCGCCCGGATCGCCGTGTTCGCTCAAGATCCGGGCGTGGCCGACGGCATCGGCGAAATACGCGGCCGCCGCCGTCTTGTCGCCTTTCTGCGTGGCCGCTGCGCCGGCATAGAGATCGCTGACCAGAATGTCGCGCCGGTAGACGTCGTTTTCGGGGGCGGCGGCGCTCAGCTTCGTGGCGATCTCGCGGCCGGAAACAAAAAGCGTCAGCGCGTCGGCGAAACGACCCTGTGCAAGCAGATGTTCGGCCAGCTTGTCTCCGCGCTGGGCCGAAAGCCGCTGCACCTCCGCATCCGACGGCATCAGTGACGCACGCTTCTGCGCTGCCGCGAGGCTCTGCCGCAACAGGCGCTCCCGTTCGGCGGCATCATCGGTCGCCTCGGCCAGTTGCCCCGAGACTTCGGCCATGTCCAACAGGCGATCCGGATTGTCAGGCTTCAGGGAAAGCACTTTATCGATGATATCGCGCCGCAAGGCCAGTGCGGTGGCCTTTTCCTCGGGATCCTCACCGGCAAGCGTCAGGAACTCCTTCGACGCTTCGAGGGCGAGATCCGTATTGGCGGCGTCGGCCGGATTGCGGATGAGCATATCGAAGCTCAGTTGGGTGGCCTCCTGTAGGTTGGCGAGGGCGGCCGGATGCCGGCCGGCCGCCTCTCCGGCCTTGTATTGAAGCGCCAGACCACGAACCAGGTCGCTCTGCCGGTCAAGATCCGCGGGCGCTTCCGAAAGCAGTTGGCGGGAGATGGAAACGCTCTCCGACGCGTGGGTTGCGGCTGCTTCCGGAGCGTTGGAAAGGCGTTCTGCTTCCCCCAGCTTGTCGAGGATCACGGTCAGGTCGCGCTGGTCGCTGCTCTTCCCGCTTGCGGCAATGGATCGCGCAAGGGACAGCGCCTCCTCCAAGAATTGCACGGCGTCCTTCGGCTGCCCGAGCGCGATCTTCGCGTCGCCGGCCTTCACCAGGCGAGTGAGCAGGCGGATGCGATAGTCCGGCGTGTCCGGCGAAGCTGCGGTTAACGAACGCGCCGACTGGATGGCGGCGATGTGGCGGCGAAGTGCCTCTTCCGGCTTGGCTTGCCGCTCTGCCAGGTTGCCGAGGCGCATCTCGACCGTGTTCAGCGTTTCCAGCATCCGGATATTGTGCGGGTCGCTCTCCACGAGCGCCTTCCGGATGGCAAGCGCCTCCTCGAGCAATTCCCTGGCCTCGGTGGTCTGCCCGCCCTCCAGCGCCACGTCTGCTAGCCGCATCGTACCGATGGCCAGTTGATTGCGATAGTCGAGATTGGCGGGATCGGTCGCGCTCAACGCGCGCGCCATGCTGACAATCTCCTCATAGGCCCGCCTGGCCTCGTCGAGCCGTTTGTCGAACAGGGCGTAGTTGCCCTGACGCTCCAGCGCGTTGGCCAGGTGCTCCTGCCATGTCGCATTGCTCGGATCCGATGCGATCATCTGGCGGGCGAGACGCAGCGCTTCTTCGATGATCGCCGCGGCATCGGCGCGACGATCCGCATCGGCCAGGGCGTCGGCCTCCATATTGAGCGCCGAAAACAGTGTGCTGGCATAATCGGCATTGCCGGGGTCGGACTGGGTGAGCTGACGCGACAGCTGCAATGCTTCCTCGATCCGAGCGCGCGCTGCGTCGGGATCGCCAAGGCCATTTTCGATCTCGGCGATCGTTTGCAGAGAAGAGGCGATGTCGCGGTTCCATCGGTCGTCGGGATAGGATGCCGCAAGCTTCCGCCTGATGGCGAGCGCTTCCTCGGCGGCTGCCAGCGCGCCCTTGAAGTCGCCGCTACCGGTCTTCAGGCTGGTGAAGCGGTCGATGCTGATCGCCAGATCCGGCCCGGCGACCGCCTCATCCAGTACGCTCACAAGGGCTCGCGACGCAGCGATGCTGCGCTCGTAGAGCGCTTCGGCGCCCGCGCGGTCACCCTGCTTCAGCACCAGGTCGCCCAGACGCTCCAGGTTTACCGAAAGATTGCGCTGCCAGGTGGCGTCCGCCGGATTGCTCGCCGTTGCGCTCTCCGCCAGTGCGAGTGCTTCACGATAGAGCGCTTCCGCCGTCTCGCCGTTGCCGCCGGCAGCCTGGGAATCGCCGTTGACGACCAGCATGCGCCAGCGCGTGACGGCAAACCGATCGGATGCGCCCGCTTGTGCTTCGAGGGCATCGACGGTCTCCTGCACGCGACCAAGAATCCGGAGGCGGTTTTCGATCGTCATTCCGGTCACGTTGCGCAGTCCGTCGGCGATGTCGCTGACCACCCCGTCGAGCGTCGAGACTGCAAGGCCAAAATTTCTCTCGGACTGCTGATAGGAGACGAAGGCCGCGACGGAGAGGCCGGCGAAGCCTGCAACGGCGGTCATGAGGCCGATAGCCCCCAGCCGCGCGCGCAGGCGCGAGCGCCCGATCAGCGACGTGGCGGCGGGAGAAAGCTCGTCGCCATATTCCCGTTTCAGGCGCACCGTCTCCGCGAGCAGCACGGGATCGCGGATGACGCCGGAGAAGCGGCCGCCATTCCGGAGGAAGCGCGCCAATGCCTCGTTGAGTTCGGTGTTCACGCGAAAGAAGAAGGCATTGTCCTCGACAGCCTTTGCGGCCTCGGGCCATATCGTGAGAAGGCGCTGATGCGAAAGCCGAAACGCCGGCTGGCCCGTCGTCGTACGGCATTCGACGATGAGACGGGCCGCAGTGAGCGCGCCGGCAAGTTCGGCGAGCGGCGGATCGTTCGCGACCAGGCTCGCCGGCGCCTCGGTCAGGCTGAATGCCGTTTCGCCGTCGCTCGTGCCAGGCGAACGCTGGACGAGAAGCCGCAACAGTTTTGGAAGCTTCGATCGCGCAGCGGCGTCCAGGCCGGCAAGCGCCTGGTCTGCGACGGCCGCGACCGCGCCCGCGATGCCGTTCATCGCCTCGTAGGACGCGATCGTCAGGGTCGTGTGGCCGTCTACTTCGCGTCGATCGACGAACAATCGTTCGAGCGCAAACTGCAGCAGGGGAAGCATGTCCGGTCGATCGAAATCGGCAAGCAGCTTTTCGTCCAGGCGTTGGCCGGATGCCGGATCCTGCTCGAACACCAGCCCTGCCGCAGCCGCGGGCCGGCGCACGATCTCCGCGAGTTCCGCAGTGCCAGGGCTGGCCAGCTCGAGCATCGCGCCCTGCTGTCGGAGTGCCGAAAGCGTCGCATCGTTCAGCACCTGTTCGTAGAGACCAGCCCGAAGGCTGGCGGCGACTGCAACCCGGCCACCTGTGGCCAGCACCCGCAGGAGCTCGGTGAAACGGTCGCGATCGGCGTCGCTGACGGCGCCGGAAAACAGATCGTCGAGCTGGTCGACCACCAGCAGCAGGCGGATCCGGGCGGGCCGGGTGAAATCATCGCGCGCCGAGAGCTGCCGTTCCGCGGCCTCGAGCGCGGCCTCGATCGCGCTGGCCGCCGCCAGGCCGCCGGCTGCCAGAAGCGCCGTCAGTGACTGCGGATTGGCAAAGGCGCCAACGGCGAGCTCCGGCAGGGTGCACGGCTGGTCGGCCGTACTGGCCGTTCCTGCATCCGGTTCGCCTCTGTTGCCGGAGAGCGCCAGCGCCAAGGCCTCGAAAGGCGATGCGCCTTCGGATGGCTTCATGACGGCGACCCGCCATTCGTCGGCGTTTCCTATGTCAGCTTGCAGGATGGTCGGAACGAGGCCCGCCCTCAGCAGCGACGACTTGCCCGAACCGCTGGGACCGAGAACCACGAGGAAGGCTGGCCGGCTATCGTCTGCGTCGCACAGCGAGGCGATCATCGACAACGCTCTTTCCGTCTCCCTGCTGCGGCCGAAGAAGACATCGCGATGTGCAAAGTCAAAGACGTCAAGACCACGAAACGGCGACCCCTTCACCGCGATCGGCCAGGTGATCCGCTCGTCGCCGCGCACATGGTCGGCCACCCATTTCTCGAGCAGCGCCTCGATGCGGGCCTCGAACGCATCGGTGGAGGAATAGGTGTCGATGGCAAAGCGGAATTCGCCGGTCTCCGTGAAGAAGTAGCGCCGGACGAAGGCCTCGAGCCGGTGCCATTGTTCGGTGACCTGTTCGGCATCGCGCGCACCCAGACTGATGCGGGGTGGCTCCGCATCGCGAAGCACATAGACATCCGGGCCCTCGTCCCGAGACAGCAGGCGCGCTGCGATCGAGGACAGAATTTCGTAAGCCGTACCCGACGGATAGCGTTCGCCGTTGAACGGCGGCATGTCCGGCATGCGGGGGAAGTCCTCCGGAAGCGGAGAGCCCAGGCGGTGCTTCAGCACGCCGATCACGATATCGCAGTCCCGCGCCTCGCGGATCTGCGTCTGGAAGGTCTGGTGTGCCTTGTAGAAGTCGTCCTCCCAGCGAACGATCTCGAAACGCAGGATCGACTGATATCGACTGTTCAGTCGCGCCGCGGCGCGGGAAACGCGATTGCGTTCATGCATGGCATCGGAAGGGGAGGAAATGAAGACACGGATCGTGCGCATGTAGTAGCGGCCGGACTTTCGATGCGGGACGGATGTAAAGGTGGAGCTAGATGGAAGAATAGAGACAAAAATATACCGCTGACAACTTGTTGACGCGAAAATACTGTGATTGATATTGGCGTGTTCTGCATCGGCCGGCCTGGCCGGGCGGGATCATGCAGAGGGGTGGGATCGATGAACCGTCAGGGGGACGGCCAGACGGGCTCGGAAGCACGAGCCCGCAGTCTTCTGGTGCGCCTGGACGACTTTGAGGATGCAGGGGGCATTGCCGATGAGGCTGACCACCTGCTGCAGGCCCCCCCGTTACCGGTCGTCGCGGAGATCCTGTCTCGCCTGGCCCGCGGCCTCGCGCTCCACAGGCTTGATCGCACGGAGGCCGCACTGCGCGACCTGCACTGGGCGGCGCTTCGGTCCGAGTTGGAGAGCCGATCAGACCTTGTCATCCGCGCCAATGCGGCGATCGCAAGCCTGCATGCCTGGCGGGGGCGCTTCGATGAGGCACTGACCCATCTGGCGCTCGCTCTCGCAGAGGCGGCGTCCTGCGAAGACCGGGCCGCGGTTGCGGGGCTTTGCGGAGACTGCGGCCGAATCCATCTGGAGGCCGGTCAGGCAGGGGCCGCCCGTGCATTTTTCCGGAAACAGGCGAAGCTCCTCGACGCCTCGGCCTCCCCGCGCGACCACTTGCGCTGTCGCCTGGGGCTCATCGAGACCGAGATCGAAAGCGGTGCCCTTGAAGAGGCCCAGGCCCTTATTTCCGAGTTGACGGATGCGGACACCGGTGGGTCTCCCTATCTCGCCTTTCGTGTCGCGAAGGCAAGGGCGCGTCTCGCCTTCGAACGCGGACGGAACGCCGAAGCCCGTCAGATCGCGACAGACGCGATTGCCCGTATCGAACCCGCGCCGGGAAGTTACGAGGTGATCATGCTGGAGGCGATCGTTGCCTCGGCCGACGCGCGTGACGGCCGGGCTGCCGCCGAGCCGGTCCTCGCGCGCCTTGCGGATCTCCTTTCGGAACGACGGCTCATCGCCCCCGCGATTGATCTGCGCCTGGAGCAGGCGCGGTTGCTGGCCGATCTTTCGCGCGAGGGCGAAGCGCTTGCCGCGGTGGGCAAGGCGCTCGCTGCCGCTGTCGCGTCCGGTTCGGTTGCCCTGGAGCGCAAGGTCAGGGAGACCCTGGCGCTCATCGGCCCCGCTTCGGGTCTCGGCATCGATACCCGGCGTGACGCCGCGATGTTAGCCGCGGAAGGCTACATCCTGATCGAGCGGCTGGGGCGCGGTGGCTTCGCCACGGTCTTCCGGGCCTTCGATCTCGTCCGAGGACGAGAAGTGGCGCTGAAGCGTTTTCACCTTCCGGATCACTACGATCAGGACATGCGGCGATCGGCGATCGAGACCGCCCGCGCGGAACTGGATGCGACCCAAGGCTTCCATCATCCCGGCGTCGCGCGCGCACTGGCCTTCGCCATCGACCGCGACGGTTCGCCCTATTTGGCGCAGGAACTGGTCGAGGGCGACAGTGTCGCCGACTTGGTTGCCGCGCAATCCCTGGCGCTCCGGGAGGGTATGCTGCTCGTAGGGCGCATCGCCCAGGTGCTGTCGGCCCTCCACGGTTACGGCCTCGTCCACCGCGACTTGAAGCCCGCCAATATTCTCTGTCGATCAACTGGAGAGCCGGTTCTTGTCGATTTCGGCCTTGCCACGCTCGCGGGAATGCAGGGTATCCTCGGCGGAACCGAGGCTTATGCCGCGCCAGAGCAGCAGCAGGGTGAACCGGCCGGCCCGGCTGCCGATTGCTTCGCGCTTGGCGTCATGGCGGTGGAAATCCTGACCGGCATGCGCCCCGCAGGTCTTGAGGATCGGGTGCGTCTCTGGCCCTTCGGCCAGCACGATCCCTTGGGGCCGGCGGTCGCCCAGCGTCTCGTCGAACGCGGCGTCGACCTCGCCATCCGTGATCTTCTCGGCGCGCTTCTGTCCCCCGACCCGTCGGAAAGGCCGGCAGCCGAAGCGGTCGCACAGTCCTTCATGGCTGCTGCGGCAACACCCACTCCCAACAGCAAAGCAGGATCTCCTTCATGACCCTTAGGATCGAGATTGTCAGCGGCCCCGGCGCGGGAACGGTTCATATCTTCGAAGACGATGTCGACGTCGTCGAGATCGGACGCGACACCGCGCACTGTCGCGTGACCTTTCCGGCGGACTTCACCAGCGTCGGGCGCCGGCATGTCGCCATCCGCAACAGCGGTGGGCACTACGGGCTGGAAACCAACCTGCGCAATCCGGTGCTGATCGACGGGCGCGAGCCTTTCGACGGCGAACCGCTGGAGGGTGTGCATGTCTTGCAGCTGGGCGAGGGCGGACCTTCGCTGAAAGTCACGACGAGCATCGACAGCGCGCTGCCGGAAACACGCATCGGCACGGCCATGCTTTCCCCCTCCCAGGAAACCCGTCGATCGGCCGGACGTCTGCGCCTGGCGCTCTGGGCGACCCTGGTTCTGGTCTTCGTTCTCGCCGGCTTCGGCGGCTGGCTCTATGTCGAGCGCGAGCGGGAAAGCCGCCAGGTCGCGGAATTGGTGGCCAAGCTCGAAAAGGTGGAGAACACCGAGGTCATCGCCCCTTCGGTTCTGCGTGATGTGGCCAAGTCCGTCTATCTGGTCCTGATGCTGTCGCCGGACAGCTCGGAAACACCTGTCGGCACGGCCTGGGTTTATGATGGTGGCGTGCTCGCCACCAACGCCCATGTGGCGGCCGCCTTCAATCAACGGACTCCTGGCGACACCATGATCGTGCGTTCGTCCGTCTCGCCCTACAACACCCTCCGTGTAGAGACCGTGGCTGTCCATCCGGACTATGAGCGCTTCACCCAGGCATGGGAGAAGTTCAAGCCGTTCCGGTCCGTGGGCGGTGATGTCGAGGTGCTCGATGCGCCGGGCGAGGGGTATGACGTGGCACTGCTCTACATAGAGCCGGGCAGCGATCTCGGGCCTCCACTGACGGTCGCCGATGCATCCGAAATCGACGCCCTGCAGGCCGGTGATGCCGTCGCCTATGCCGGCTTCCCCATGGAAAAGCTTGCATCCGGCGGCACCAACCCGGTCGCCCCCGTTCCACAGATCCAGTTGGGAAATGTTACGGCGCTGAGCGACTATTTTCTTCTCCCGGTCATTCCGGCGGAACGCTATCTGATCCAGCACTCGATCCCCGCGACGGGCGGGGCGAGCGGCAGCCCGATGGTCAATCGCAAGGGCCATGTCGTCGGCCTGATTTCCGGGATCAACATCATCCAGACCGAAGACGGTGCGCGTGCGCCGAACGCGGTCAATATCAACTTCGCCCAGCGGGCCGATCTTCTGGTCGAATTGCCGGATGGGCCGTCGGCCGAACGTCATGCGCTGCGGGAACTCGCCTGGAACATGGGTTTCTCGACCTACAAGGATCCGATGGAAGCGATCCCGCAAAAGGTGCTGAGCGAGTGGCTGGCCGCCAATCCCGATGCCAAGGCCGGTGACGTGAAGCCGGTCATGGAGGAGGAACTCGTCCTTCCGTTCGACGAGGGTGAGGAGATCTTCTTTCGCCGCTTCGGCGATGCGCTGGTCGAGCCCGGACGTTACCTGATCCTCGCGCTTTCTCCGAGCCGCAGCGATATCGACTTGTCCATCTTCTCCGGAGAGGAGGAAGAGGCGAGCGACAAGGCCCTCGACTGGTATCCGAGCCTCATCGCGACCAAGGAAGATTCCTCGCCGCTCGACGTCATCCTGTCCTCCGGCGCGCAGGAGGAGGCACCCGACGCGATGATCCGCATCTGGCGCATGCCACTCGCCGCGGAAGACGCAGCGTCGACTGGCGACGGTTAGGCGCCGGATCATGCGAGGGTCAGGGT
The DNA here is from genome assembly GCF_012927355.1 of Rhizobium terricola. GTDB lineage: Bacteria > Pseudomonadota > Alphaproteobacteria > Rhizobiales > Rhizobiaceae > Allorhizobium > Allorhizobium terricola. Next base: position 895,559 of record NZ_JABBGK010000002.1, on the reverse strand, counting down.
GAGGGCTGTCGGGGAGCCCAGGACAAACAGTCCTGCGCCTTCGGGCCGCTTTCCAAGCGAGCCAAACCATGCCGTGACGCCGCAGCTCAAGAGCGAAGCGGGTACGATTTCTTCCGAAGCGTCAGTGATTTGCAAGGATATGGCGGACAGGGAGGTTCTGTTGACCGCCTTATTTGCCAAAGACTTAGCCCTCCTAACCGTCACTTTCTGGCTATTGAAATCGTTGGAAAAATCGACGCCTCTCCCAACCTGATCGAGGTGCTGTCATGAGCATCCGGATCATGTCGATGGTATGGAGCAAGGCGCCCGTTCAAGGCGGCGAACTTCTCCTGTTGCAGGCCCTCGCGGACAACGCCGACGATCGCGGCACGGCCTATCCCGGCATCCCATATCTGGCCACCAAGGCGCGGATGAGCGAGCGAAACACACAGCGCTGCCTTCGCGCGCTGGAGCGCTCCGGCCTGATCAGGATCATGCCGAACGCAGGACCGAGCGGAACGAACAAGTACAAGATTGACGTCGAAAAGCTGGACGCTTTCCCGGATCTCTTTGCACAGTGCGACGCGCTCAAAAGGGGTGACAAATTGGCACCCCCGACAAATTGTCACCGGGTGACAAATCCGGCGGAAGGGGTGACAAATTCGGCGCCAGGGGGTGACGTGGGCGTCACCCTAACCGTCATAGAACCATCAAAGGAACCTCTCAGTGCGCATGCGCGCACACGAGAGAGCGATTCCCGAAATATTTCTGAAGAAAATGTTTTCGACGGAAACGGTTCTGAAAAAAGGTCCCAGACGCGGACCATTTCTGAAACCGTCGATGGCGACGACAGTTCTCGCGAGGCGAGCAAGTCTGATCAGAGAGCCTTCCGGCGTCTCGTCAAAAACTGGCCCGGCTTCGAAGGGCTGTCACTCTCCAAGGCCGAACGTGAATGGTTCGCTCTGAGCGAGGAGGAGCGAACCGCAGCAGCCGGGAAGCGCGACGCATGGATCTCGATGCTCCGAAGGAATGGCAAGGATCACACACCAGTGCCGTCGACCTATCTCCGGGAAAGGCTCTGGGAGAGCGTGCCAGACGAGGCCGATGCTTCCACCTGCAAGGTGGCCGCACCTTTCGGCAAAGCGTGGATGGTCGGCGTCCTTGCCGAGCTGAGCAAGCCTCACGCGCCACTGCCTCCTGCGCCCGCCTTTCTGGCGAAGCAGATCGAGCAGGGAACGGCGATCGGCATGAGCGAGCAGCGCAACCGTCTGGCGCTCTATGGGTGGCCGAAAGTGAACTTCATGTTCCACCAGGCGCTGGAGGGCAAAGGCTCAACAGTGGCGGCCGAGCTGTCGGCGACACTGCCGGAGATGGAAGCCCTCGCCGTCGACTCCGCCGCCTTCCACGAATGGCAAATCCACTTCACTGAGAAGGGGTGGCCATGGCTGAAGCTGCCGAGCGCTGTGAAGTACGTCTGGTTTCCGAAGGGAGGGCCGACCGAGGTGGCGAATTTAGCCACCACCCCCACCCCCCTTGCGGGTCCTTCCCAGGCACCCACCCCAAGCGGGCCGGGACGACCCCGCGCCTCCGCTAGTGACAGCCCAAAAAATGCTGACCTGACGACCTGACTAAATACCTGACAACATTACACTACCTGACAAAGATCGGCAAGGTGAACATGAGTGAGATAGAACCGGAAGGCCTTTGGGTGACGATCGCCGAACTGGCACGCCTCAAGGGCATCTCACGCCAGTCGGCTTCCGAGCGGGTCGACCGCCTCGAGCACAGCGGTCATCTGACGACCAGGCGGCAAGGTCGGTCCCGGCTCGTCGAGCTGGCCAGCTATGACCACGCAATCGGTCGGGCTGGAGATGCGGCGCGGGAGATCGGCACGGAGATGCGTCGCGGCTCATCGACCACAGCTCCGACAGCAGCCCTACGGGACGCTCAGACCGACCGCGCTCACTACGACGCGAAGTTGAAGGCGCTCGACTTCGCGGAGCGCACTCGGCAGGTCGTCCCGGTCAAGGGAGACCACGGCCTCGAAACGGCGCTGATCAAGGTCAGCGAAACGATAATCCGCGACATAGGCGCGCCGATGTCCTGGATATCCGAGGTCCACGAAGCCGCGCTGAAGGGAGAGCCGCAGCTCCGCCGCGTCCTTCAGGAGAAGGTGCGCGGGCTCCGGGCCGACGTCGCAAAACACCTGCTGGCGATCGCTGCAGAAGCCGCCACGGCTGAAGAGGCCGGAATCGAAATCGACATCCACTTCGAAGAGAGGATCACCCCATGACAACGACAACCACCAGGCTATCGCGCCGCTACGAGGTTCCGGGCATGGAGCCGTTCGACACGATCGTTCTGCGGGAACCGACCTTCGGCGATCTTTACGTTGCGGTGCGACGGCCGAGCAGATGGCGAAGCTTGGCGGACAGATCAAGGACATGGCAACCGAGATCCCGGTGTCGATCGACGAGATCGACACCGCCTTCGATCGTGGCGCCGCCGCCGCCGGCATTCCCCTCGACGAGCTGAAGGACCTCGCGAAGCTGCACGCACGCGGGCCGATGCAGCTTATGCCCAGGCGACGCGGCAGGTCGGCGACGGTCGGTCGGCCAGCCGGATCTTGGCATAGGTAGGCAGCTTTGCAGGTGGCAATTTGACCACCATTGAGTTGATTGATGCCGGTGCCCACAATTCGTTCATAAATTTTTGAGACGATTTTTCCTCGGGCAAGCTTCGAACACTATGATGTGCATGAAGTTGTATTTACGTGCTGGTCAAATTCGTGAGCAGCAAATTCGCCTCATCAAAAGTGGCTATTGCGGGCAGAGTCCCTATATGCCACTTATGAAAAAAACAAAAAGCAGGACAGGAGGTTCTGTAATGAGCAACACAGTCAGGATTGATCGTCATGCGTTCCGTAAGGGTGTGGAAGATCTGATGACGCTCGCGCCGCTTCGCGCCGCTGTCAGTGGTGCGTTCGTTACGGAAAAGCGGTCTGACAAAACCACGGTGGTCTCGCAATCGAAGCGCGAATCTGCGACAACTGCGCATCATGGTCGAAATTCTACCGCCGAAAAAAACAGATGACGGAAATGAGGGTGGATCCCAGAATGGGAACCACCTTCTGATCAATCATTTGCATTATTATGCGAATGACCTAGCCGAGCTACGAAAGCTCGCGGAAGTTGATCCAGACCTAGCGAAAGCTGTCGTGGCGCAACGCGATGAAGAAAACAAGCGTATCGTCGGCAGTTATAACCTGGGCCTCGTGCTCGCGGCACTGCTTCTGGCCGTAACGCTGGCCGCCCTGACCTCCCTCATTATCTTCGCTGGCATCGTGGCAACGCTCGTTTGTGCGGTGGGGCTCCTGAGTTGCGCGCTGTTCATGCGCGTCATTCTCACCGGAGAGTGGTCGGACACATCTTGGCTCGGGAAAGTGATCAACTACTTGGTCAAGCTGCTGGGTGGAAGCACCGACGAGACCTAGTGTCAGCGCTCTGGCAACCGCGGAGATTCCGCAGTCGGTGGATCAAATTGACCACGTCAGAACTGGGGAAATTCCCCAGTTGCCGTTTCTGGCTTCCGGAAAGTTAGAGGTTATCGGCACCCAGAAATGGGGCTATCGTGGATCTGTTTCGGTCCATGGGTAAGCGTGTACTGGCTTGTACTCAGCGTTGCACTCTGGACACTTGTATATGATCATCCCTTTAAAGCGAGTAAGGCGATACAGCCGACTGGAATTCTGTTCGCATCGAGGGCAGAACGGCACTCCCTTTGGTTTTCCGCTTTCGTGGGTTTCATATCTGAACCCGTCGACTTCGACCAACTTGGTGCGCAGCTCGAACTTGGCCCGCAGTTCGTGTATCTCCTGATCCTTCTCGCGTAGAGCCATCTGCGCGTCAGATAGCGCCATTTTGACATCGGCGAGGGATGAGTAGAGCTCGGCCATTTTCGCCTTGTACTCTGCCGTGTCGAGGCCCTTGTCGATCTCGCGTAAATCCTTGACCAGACCGATTGCCTGGCCTGCTATTGCCAGTGCTGCCGCGATGTCCATCAGTCTCGCCCCTCCTTGGCCACGCGATCTGCTGCTCTCGGTCGCTCGCGCTCGCGGCTGCGCTGGATCTCGTCGAATTGCTTGCGCAGCTCCTCGGGCGATCCGCCGACGTCGGCACGGAAGAGGAAGACGTATTCGGCCAGAAGCCTTTCCAGGCGCCCGCGCTCTTCACGAAGGTCCGCCAGCAGGTCGGTGCTTGGCATGCCTTCTGCGGTGCCGTCGATCGAGGCCTGAAGGCGGGCTAATATCTCAGCGTTCATCGAGCGATTGTTGCGCGCTGCCGCGGTTTCAATCGCGTCCTTGATCTCCGGCGTCATCCGGAGCTTGAACTGTGGATCTGTCTGTTTTGGCGGCATAGGCCATGGATGCACCATTTAGGTACTTGACGCAATCGGACCTATAAGGTACCTACCAAAAATGAACCTAATAGGTACATGGTGGGCCATGAAACAGTTCAAGCTGACGATACCAACTGAGATCAAGGAATGGCTCGCCGACAGGGCGGAGCGGAATCTCCGCTCGCAGAGCGCTGAGATCATCCTGGCATTGCGCGAGAAGATGGAACGCGAGGCGACCGCGCGTGGCAGCGAGAATATCTGCAAAGCCTAGCGGGGATATCGGGGAAATCTAGGGCCCGATCCATTCCAGAAATCAGATCTTAGCCGTTGCCCCTGAAAGCGCAGGCCGGGGCAGGGCGGAGCCTTGCCTGCGATTTCCACAAAAGGAGTGACTGACATGATTGCCAAGAAAATCGAAGAGAGCAACGAGGCCGGTTCGATCTTGGGCGCTGCGGCACGCTTGATGGGGGCCGTCACTGAGCGGCCGCACGGAGATACCGCCAACGATCTGCTGGCGGCGATCAGTGCCTATTATGAGGGTATGGAAGCGTTCAATCAAAATGATCTCATCGACAATGATGAGATCCAGGCACTTGCTGCCGTCACCTACGAACCACCGACTGAGGCATTGCAGCAATGGTCTGTACCCGCTCGCAACCATGAAGAAGCTGTTGCAGCGCTGAGGCTGGCCACAGTGGAGTTAGATCGGGGTGATGATTCAGTTGTCGAGCCAATGGTGAAGGCCGCTTTTCATTTCTTCGACGGCAAGCAAGCGGCCCAACAGCAAGCCCCGAGCATCTTATCGCTGGAGCCATCCGCGGACTTCGATTTTGCATTGAAGGCCCTATCGTACCTGGAGACGAGGAAAGACGAGGCTTGGTCACAAATCTGCGTTTATGAAAATGAGTGCCACGACGGCCGCTTTCGAGGCGATTTCGAGGGGTGGAAAGAATGGGCGAAAAGTACTCCTCACCCATTCCTTCAATGGCAGTATGAGACGCTAAGCGATCTGGCGATTGCCTTGGAAAAATTCGTCTGTGCCCGCGAGAGCCAATCTGTCGGCGACCTGGTGGCGAAAATGCAGCTCAATGCCTTGTGGATAAGGGATGATATGGGCGAGGTCATCGAAAATTATTCGGAAGAATCTTGCCTCTTGATCAAGAGCATCCTGCCGCTGGTTGAGCGGCTGACCGCGAACAAGGCAGAAGGGGCTGCGAAGGGGAGGGCACCGCTAACGGACGCCGCGAGAAAGCCCTGAGCGCCTAGCGGCGATATCGGGGAAACCTCACACCTCGACGACCAATGAACATCAGATTTCAGCCGATGCCCCTCGAAAACGCAGGTCGGGGCAGGGGCGAAGCCTTGTCTGCAAACAACCGACACAAGGAGAACGAACATGACGCAGTACAACATCAGCGACGTCGCCATTGCGATCAAAGAAGGCGAGAAGGTCGACGACCTTTCACCAATCTACTGGGCATGCAGGGAGAGCGCCGGAATTGCCAGCATGATGGCGCTGAGCCTGAACGACATGATTGAGGGGTGTGTCGGCGAGCCTCAGGTCAGCGAACGCCTTCGGGATCTGGAGCAGGCAGCAAACCTGATGCGGAAGCGCCTCGACGCGGTGCTGGATGCAATCGACCATGCGGAGATGCGGGTGCGGGCCAGCATTGAAGCTATGGAGGCCCCGGCTGCCGACCTGGCACGCGTTGCCGAGGCGATGCAGGCGGCGGAGGGGAAAGCGCCTAGCGACCGAGGGCAGAGAACATCGCGAATTTCTGGGCGTATTGACACCCACATACATCAATGAGATTATGGGTGTAAATACCGCCACACTTTAGAGGATTCTCTGATGTACAACCGCAAGCAACTTTGCCTCCTTGCTGGGATGGATCTCGACGCGTTCAAACAGGCGCAACGCGTCGACCCGAAGACTGGTCTGGATGATTTGCCCTTCCTGTCGCATGACGGCTACGGCGATGATCAGGGCGACGCCGGGCGAAAGACCTACGCACGCTACACCGCCAATGATGTCTTGCTGGTGGCCTGCGCTGTTCAGCTCGCCGCAGGTGGTGGATACGTCAGTAAGGCCATGAGCTTCGCCAACGCCTCGAAAATCATGAGCAACCAGCGGGCGGATGCGCGGGCTGCGGTAGTTCGCACCTGGGAGACCCGGAAGCTGCACTTCGTTGGCTACGCGGCGATGCATGATCTCGGCGGTGCCAACGTTTGCGGGACGCTGTCGCAGATCGAGGATCGGCTTCAGCTCACTGATGAGCATGATTTCGAAAAGCTCTACCTCATCGCTCCTGCGGTCGTCGTTCGCTCGATCGAGAAGCGGGCGAATGAGCACTCGATCGAGTGGCATAAATCCGCTGTTGTTGGTCCGGTCTGAGGGTTCACCCATGAACCAGCTCATCAAGAACGGCGAACTTCATCTGTATGGCACGGTCGGCGGCGACCTGTCCTGGGATGAAGATGGCATCAAGACCACGGGCTTCACCGATGAGCAGGTGATCGATGCGCTGGGCGAGATGCAGGGCGACGTCGCAGTGAGGCTCAATTCAGGCGGTGGCATCGCCTTTCAAGGCATCGCCATCTACAACGCGCTGCGCGAGCACTCGGGCAAGGTGACGGTCTACGTTGACGCCCTCGCTGCCTCTGCTGCGTCGGTCATCGCAATGGCAGGCGACCGCGTGGTGATGCGCGCGGGCGCGCTCATGATGATCCACAACCCCGGCACCATCACAATCGGCACCGCTGAGGATCATCGGAAATCCATTCAGGCGCTGGAGCAGATCGCAGAAGCTGCAGCAGACATCTACGCAGGGAAGAGCGGCGCAAGCCGCCGAGAGATCCTGCGGATGATGCAGGACGAAAGCTGGCTTCGCGGGGCTGCTGCGAAGTCGCTCGGCTTTGCCGACGAGATCGACGAGGGCGGGGAAGAAATGGCCGCGCCTGCCTTCAAGTATTCGCTTTTCAAGAATGCCCCTCCCGAACTGCTGACGGCGGTCGGGCGTGGTCGCGGCCCCGTTTCCACCCAGCCGGAAAAGCCGGCGGCACGAAAGGAACCTGTTATGACACAGCAGTCTATCGCAAAGGATGCGACCAACGAAATCTTCGCTCGCTGCCGTTCGGCAAAGCTCAGCATGGACGAGACGGAGAAGGTTATCGCCGAGGCCAAGGGCGACTCCGACAAGGCCCGCGACATCATCATCAATATGCTCGCCGATCGGAGCGGCCCTGAGATCATCGGCCATCTGCCGAGCGCGGCGCTCAGTGGCGCGACGCGCAGCCCGCAGATCGAGAAGCAGATCGAAGATGCGATGGTCATCCAGATGGGCGGCCGTATCGACGCTGGTGGCGAGAACCCCTTCATCGGCCGCTCTGTCATGGAAAACGTCCGCGCCTACCATGACAGTCTGGGGATCTCTACGCGGGGTATGAGCGACCTGGCGGTCGCCGATATGGTGATGGGTGTCAGCCGCCTCGGCGGCGTCGGCTCTCGGATGACGGGAGGGATGCACGCCACCTCGGACTTCCCGAGCTTGATGGGCAGCGCCCTCTATCGGTTCATCTCTCAGCGTTTCGGCCAGTACGCGTCGCCGCTGAAGCAGATGTCTATCAAGCGCAACCTCGCTGACTTCCGAAAGCACAACTACATTCGTCCTGGCGAGTCGCCGGAGCTCGAAGAAGTCATCGAGGGCGGTGATGTGAAGTACGGCACACTTGAGGAGGAGGCCAACGGCCTGACGCTCAAGACCTACGCGAAGATCTTCGCCATCAGTCGTCAGGCTCTGATCAACGACGATCTCTCCGCACTGGCGAGCGCTGCTGTCGTCTTCGCGGACGGGGCCCGGAAGCTCGAAAACAAGAAGTTCTGGGAGCTGCTATCGGCAAACAGCCTCGCCGGGGCGACTATGGATGACGGCCTGCCATTCTTCCACGCGGACCATGGGAACATCCACACCACGGGTGCCGCTATCTCAGTCGAGTCTCTGACTATCGCTCGGCAGGGAATGCGGCTCCAGAAGGATGTCAACAAGACGGGCAACGCGGGTGTCACGCCTGCGATCATTCTGGTTGGTCCGAAGCAGGAAACCGCCGCGGAGCAGTTGGTGGCGCAGATCACCGCCGCGAAGGCATCCGACGCGAACCCCTTTGCCGGCAAGCTCACCGTCGCGGTCGAGAACCAGTACGAGGGCACGGACTGGTGGCTGTTCGCCGATCCACAGGACGTTCCTGCCTTCCAGCACGGTTATCTTGGTGGCGCGGAAGGCCCGCAGCTCCAGCAGCGTGACGGCTGGAACACCCTCGGCGTCGAGTATCGGTGCGTTCTCGACTTCGGCTGCGCGCCGTTCGAGTACCGCGCTGGCTACAAGATGAAGGGCTTATAGGAGGAAGAATTCGGCCAGCAAAGGAGCGCGCTGGCCGATAGTCGCCTGTCATGAGCAGGCGCAGCGGCGGTGCCCGGGACTGATCTCCGACGGGCATCGCCATTTTCTTCTAGTGAGGCGACCATGGCCAAGACATCAACGTTCAAGCAGATCGACGCGAAGCGTCTTTTGGCAGCGGCATTGAGCGCTGGTTTTGAGACGGCGACCGTTGTCATTCACCCCGACGGCCGCATCGAGGTTTCGGCATCAATTGCCGATCAGCAAGATTCGAGACCCGCAAACACCTGGGACGAGGTCCTTCGCAGATGAAGCCCAAGCGCCGCAACGGACTGCCGAAGTATTGCTCGCTGGTGATCGATCGGCACAAAAAACGGCGCATCAGGTTCCGGACGCGTGGCGTCGACACCTACCTTCCGTTCCCTCCTGTCGGAGCCGAATTCGAGAAGGCTTATGCGGCAGCTCTCGCTGGCGTAACAGAGTGGCGGGCCAACATCGGCGTGCTCAGAACGCGCGCGGGTTCATTTGATGCCTTGGCGGTCTCCTATTATCGCTCGCCTGCCTTCCAGGGACTTCGTGACAGCACCAAACAGACTTACCGCCGCATCATCGAGAATTTTCGGGAAGAGCATGGCTCTCGATTGTTGCGGGATCTCAGGCGAGAGCACGTCAAGGCACTGATCGGCGACATGGCGGATCGGCCTCAAGCGGCCAATCGGCTCCTCTCCTTACTGAAAATCATGCTCGAGCATGCCCTGGACAACGGCTGGATTGCCGTCAATCCGGCGAGCGGGGTCAAGGGGTTTTCCAAGAAGACGAAGGGCTTCCATACGTGGACGGACGGGGAGATTGCCGCTTACGAGCTGCGGCACCCTGAGGGAACGAAAGCGCATCTGGCGCTCACGCTTCTGCTCTACACAGCCCAGCGCCGCAGCGACGTGGTCGTGATGGGCTGGGAGAAGATCAAGGGTAGATACATCGAGGTCAAGCAGGTGAAGACCGACGCGGAACTGGATCTGTTCATGCTTCCAGCCCTCACCGACGCGATCCGTGGACTTCCCCGAGATAAACCGACCTTCCTCACCACCGACTTTGGAAAACCATTCACGCCTGCCGGCTTCGGCAACTGGTTCCGTGATCGCTGCAACGAGGCTGGGCTTGCTCACTGTTCGGCTCACGGGCTTCGCAAAGCTGCGGCGCGACGGATGGCTGAGGGCGGAATGAGTGGTGACATCATCAAGGCGGTGACGGGGCACACGGACCTGAAACAGGTCTCAGTCTACACAGCCGCAGCAAATCAAGCGGCGCTGGCAGAGAAGGGGCTCAAGGCCATCGCCGGGAAGAAAAAGCGAACGAATTCTGACCAACCTTTGCGAAAAGTTGGACAATCGAAAGGTGAATAAGATGAAAAATCAACATCTTGTTGAATTGAATGGCGGACAGGGAGGGATTCGAACCCTCGGTACGCTTTCACGTACACACGCGTTCCAGGCGTGCGCCTTAAACCACTCGGCCACCTGTCCGTAAGATCCGAAGCCTCTGTCGTCGAAGCGGTCGGTCGGGCGCGATATATAACGAGGATTTCCGCCCGATCAACCGAAATCTGACGGTTTTTTGACTTGTCCGCGCAAAAGCCTATCTATTACCTGTGTCTGTGGGGCCGAACGGTCGGTCGCGGCGTCTCGGCAATGGAAGTGCGGTGAAGTAAATGGTGCGGTTCGTGTTCCGTCTGGCGAGTTTTGCGGCGCTGTGCCTCGGCGTCATTGCCGCGACGATGGATTCGATCGCCTCCGTCTCTGCGTCCCAGTATGTACTCACGACGTTTCGCTATGCCTGGATGAAGGTCGAGCCGGCATCGCTGGTGTCCTTTCGCGCGCTTGTCGAGGAGCGTCTCGGAGCCGTTGCCTGGCAGGTTCTCGATCGTTGGTTCTTTCCGCAGCCGGCTTTTGCCGTCTTCCTGATCGCCGCCCTGCTGCTCTGGATGATCGGTTACCGGAAGCCGTCGCCTGCCGGACGTTTTGCCGCCTGAGCCCCGGTTGCCGCAATCAGCCGTCCTGCCGGACCTTTCCTAGGAGATTGTGATGTTCCTGATCGACATGTTCAACAAGAAGACGACGATGCCGACGCCGGAAACGGCGCTTCCGGGCCGCAATGAGGAAATGCCGACCGCCGAAATCCATTTCGTCTCCGGACGACCGCTGAAAGGTCCTTATCCGGAAGGCCTGCGCACCGTCTATCTCGGCATGGGCTGTTTCTGGGGTGCCGAGCGGCTGCTCTGGAACACGCCCGGGGTCTATGTCACCGCCGCCGGCTATCAGGGCGGCTTCACGCCCAATCCGACCTACCAGGAAACGGTCACGGGACTGACCGGCCATACCGAGGTCGTGAAGGTGGTCTACGATCCGAGCATCCTCACCCTTGAGGCGCTTCTGAAGGTCTTCTTCGAGGCCCATGATCCGACCCAGGGCATGCGCCAGGGCAACGATATCGGTACGACCTACCGGTCTGCCATTTATGCGGAAGATGCCGATGATATCGATGTCGCCATCCGCGTTCGCGACGCCTTCCAGGAGGCGCTGATCGCCTCCGGACGCAAGATGAAGGTCACGACGGAGATCGCTCCGGCCGCGCCGTTCTACTACGCCGAGGACTATCACCAGCAATACCTGGCGAAGAATCCGAACGGTTATTGCGGCCTGCGCGGAACCGGCGTTTCCTGCCCGCTTCCGGCTGCCGTCTGAACCTCGGCTGCCGAATCGCTTGGCATAAAGCCCCTTGATCTGACTAGTTTTTCGGCGCCTGCGCCGGAAAATTCGTGGGTTCGACTATTCTTTACCAGTTGAAAAAAATCTGGTGAATTTTTCGAAAAGCCATGCAAGGATGCGTCCAGCCAGGCCCTTGAGGAAGGGGTCGGTGGTTCCGCCTCGTGCGTGTCAAAGCGCTTGCGGTAAGACCCAATAAGATCAATAGCAACAACAGGGCTGTAAAATGAAGAAAACCCTTTTGAGTCTCTTTGCCTTGGCCGCCATGTCGGCAACGGCGCTCGCCGCCGACGTCAAGCCGGCGCTCGTCTACGGCACGGGCGGCAAGTTCGACAAGTCGTTCAACGAGGCAGCCTATGCGGGCGCCGAGAAGTTCAAGGCCGAAACCGGCATCGACTATCGCGATTTCGAGCCGACCGGTGACACGCAGGGCGAACAGGCGATCCGCAACTTCGCCTCCAAGGGTTACAACCCGGTCGTTGCCGTTTCCTTCGCCTGGACCTCGGCCATCGAGAAGGTCGCTGCCGAGTTCCCGGATACCAAGTTCGTCATCGTCGACGCCGTCGTCGACCTGCCGAACGTCCGTTCGGTCGTCTACAAGGAAGAGGAAGGTTCCTACCTCGTCGGCGTGCTCGCAGGTCTCGCCTCCAAGAGCGGCAAGGTCGGCTTCGTCGGCGGCATGGACATTCCGCTGATCCGCAAGTTCGAATGCGGCTACGAGCAGGGCGCCCGCGCTGCCAAGGCTGACATCGAGGTGTTCCAGAACATGACCGGCACCACCGGTGCTGCGTGGAACGACCCGGTCCGTGGTGGCGAACTCACCAAGAACCAGATCGACCAGGGCGCGGACGTCATCTACGCGGCAGCCGGTGCGACCGGTCTCGGCGTTCTGCAGACTGCTGCCGACAACGGCAAGCTGTCGATCGGCGTCGATTCGAACCAAAACCACCTGCATCCGGGTTCGGTTCTGACCTCGATGGTCAAGCGCGTCGACCTCGCCGTCTACAACGCCTATGCCGATGCCAAGGGTGACAAGTTCACCGCCGGCACCCAGGCTCTCGGCGTCAAGGAAGACGGCGTCGCCTACGCCCTCGACGACAACAATGCCAAGCTCATCACCGACGACATGAAGGCAGCGGTCGAAAAGGCCAAGGCCGACATCATTGCCGGCACGATCAAGGTCCACGATTACATGTCGGACAATTCCTGCCCGAAGTGATCTGATGCGGGCGCAAGGCGGCTGATCAGCCCGCCTTGCGCCCTTTCCATGTCTGGGGGACCGGAATGAGTGAAAAGAGCCTGGCGCCGGCGATCGAGCTGGTCGGCATCGACAAGAAGTTCGGTGCGGTACACGCCAACAAGAATATCAACCTGACCGTTGCCAAGGGTTCGATCCACGGCATCATCGGTGAAAATGGCGCCGGCAAATCGACGCTCATGTCGATCCTCTACGGTTTCTACCACGCCGACAGCGGCGAGATCCGTATCGACGGAAAAGCCGTGAACATTCGTGACAGCCAGTCTGCGATTGCCGCGGGCATCGGCATGGTCCACCAGCATTTCATGCTGGTCGAGAATTTCACCGTGCTCGAAAACCTGATGCTCGGCGCTGAAGGCGGCCCGATGCTCGGCAAGGGCACGGATGCGGCGCGCAGCGCCCTGAAGAAGCTTGAGGACGACTACGAACTCGAAGTCGACCCCGACGCCGTCGTCGAGGAGCTTCCGGTCGGCCTGCAGCAGCGCGTCGAGATCCTGAAGGCCATGTATCGCGGCGCCGAGATCCTGATCCTCGACGAGCCGACGGGCGTTCTGACACCGGCCGAGGCCGATCACCTGTTCAAGATCCTGCGCGTGCTCCGCGACCAGGGCAAGACCGTCATCCTGATCACCCATAAGCTGCGTGAGATCATGGCGATCACCGACACCGTGTCCGTGATGCGCCGCGGCGAGATCGTCGCCACCCGCAGGACGGCCGAGACGACCGTCGAGGAACTGGCCGAGCTGATGGTCGGGCGCCGCGTGCTGCTGCATGTCGAGAAGGGAAGTGCGACGCCGGGCGAGATCTATCTCTCCGTCCGCAACCTCACCGTCAAGGATCATCGCGGCGTCGTCATGGTCGACAACGTGTCCTTCGACGTTCGGGCGGGGGAAATCGTCGGCATAGCGGGCGTCGCCGGCAACGGCCAGAGCGAGCTTCTCGAGGCGATCACCGGCATCCGCAAACCGGCTTCCGGCGAGATTCTGGTCAACGGCCAGCCCGTTGCCGGTCTCAACCCCGCCGAGCTGCGTTCGCTTGGGCTCGCCCATATCCCCGAGGATCGCCACCATATGGGCCTCGTGCTTTCTCTCGAGGAAAGCGAGAATGCGATCCTCGGCTATCATCGGGACGAACGCTACGGTAAGGGCATGTTCCTCAAGCCCGATGCGGTGCGCAAGGCGGCGGTCGATGAAATCGAGAAATATGACATCCGACCGCCGAACCCGCGGCTGAAGACCGCCAATTTCTCCGGCGGCAACCAGCAGAAGATCGTCGTTGCCCGTGAGATCGAGCGCGATCCGAAACTGCTGATCGTCGGCCAACCGACCCGCGGCGTCGACATCGGCGCCATCGAATTCATTCATCGCCGGATCGTCGAGACGCGCGACGCCGGCAAGGCCGTGCTGCTGGTCTCCGTCGAGCTCGACGAGATCCGCTCGCTGTCTGATCGCATCCTGGTGATGTTTGCCGGCAAGATCGTCGGCGAGAAGGGCCCGGAAACCGGTGAACAGACCCTTGGCCTGATGATGGCCGGTATTGCCGCGTGAGGATTTGATGAGCACCGCATCCGTACCGCTCCCCAACTGGATCAACTATGCGCTTCTGCCGCTGGTGAACCTCATCCTCGCCTTCCTCGTCTCCGGTCTCGTCGTCTGGGTCATCGGCGAGAGCCCCTATGAGGCGCTGAAGCTCATGCTTCAGGGCGCGCTGGGTCGGGGCGAAGGCATCGGCTTCACGCTCTATTACGCGACCAACTTCATCTTCGCCGGCCTGTCGGTGGCCGTCGCCTACCATGCGGGTCTGTTCAACATCGGTTCCGAAGGGCAGGCCTATGTCGGCGGCCTGGGGGCTGCCCTGGTGGCGCTTGCGCTCGATCATTACGTCCCGTGGTATGTGACCATGCCCTTTGCGGTCATCGGCGCCGCGATCTTCGGCGCCGCCTGGGCACTGATCCCCGCCTGGCTGCAGGCCAAGCGCGGCAGCCACATCGTCATCACCACGATCATGTTCAACTTCATCGGCGCGGCCCTGATGGTCTATCTGTTGGTGAACGTGCTGATCGTGCCGGGCAAGATGGCGCCCGAGACCCGGACCTTCCTGCCCGGCGGCCAGCTGCCGAAGCTCGACTGGCTGATGGCCATGTTCGGCATGAAGCTCGGCCCGGCGCCGTTCAACGTGTCCTTCCTGATCGCGCTCGTGATGTGCGTCGTCGTCTGGGTTTTGATCTGGCGCACCAAGCTTGGCTATGAGATGCGCACGCTCGGCCTGTCGCGTTCGGCCGCCGCCTATGCCGGCATTCCCTATGTGAAGATCGTCATCGTCACCATGCTGATTTCCGGCGGTCTCGCCGGGATGATGGCGCTCAATCCGGTGATGGGCGCGTCCGCCCGCCTGCAGGTCGAATTCGTCGGCGGCGCCGGCTTCGTCGGCATTGCCGTGTCGCTGATGGGGCGCAATCATCCGATCGGCATCGTGCTCGCCTCGATCCTGTTCGGTGTGCTCTATCAGGGCGGTGCTGAACTGTCCTTCGACATGCCGAACATCACCCGCGACATGATCGTCGTCATCCAGGGGCTGGTGATCCTGTTTGCCGGCGCGCTCGAATACATGTTCCGGCCGGCGATCGTCAGGATCTACCAGCAATTCGTGAAAGCTTGAGGATCACGCCCATGGACTTTCTGGACATCGTCGTCAGCATTCTCGGATCCACCATCCGCCTGTCGATCCCGCTGATCTTCACGGCCCTTGCCGGCCTCTTCTCTGAACGTGCCGGTGTCTTCGACATCGGGCTCGAAGGCAAGATGCTGGCTGCCGCCTTTGCGGCTGCGACCGCTGCCTATCTCACCGGTTCCGCCTGGATCGGCCTTGCCTCCGGTATCGGCGTCTCGCTGGCCTTCTCGCTGGTGCACGGCTTCGCTTCCATCACCAACCGCGGCAACCAGATCGTCTCTGGCGTCGCGATCAACTTCGTTGCCGCCGGCCTGACGGCGGTTCTCGGCCAGGCCTGGTTCCGCCAGGGCGGCCGCACGCCGCAGCTAACGGGCGATGCGCGCTTCTCGCCGATCACCCTTCCGGGGGCGGACATGATGCGCGACGTGCCGGTCATCGGGCCGATCTACGCGAACGTCATCTCCGGCAACAACATCCTGACCTATCTCGCCTTCCTCGCGGTTCCGGCGTCGTGGTGGGTGCTCTACCGCACGCGCTTCGGCCTGCGCCTGCGCGCCGTGGGCGAAAACCCGGGCGCCGTCGATACTGCCGGCATCTCGGTCGTGTGGCTTCGCTATCGCGCCGTTCTGGTCGCCGGCTTCCTCTGCGGCTTTTCCGGCACCTATCTGGCGATCGCCCAGTCCGCCGCCTTCATCAACAACATGTCGGCCGGCAAGGGTTACATAGCGCTCGCCGCCCTGATCTTCGCCAAGTGGAAGCCGGTCCCGGTCCTGCTTGCCTGCCTGCTCTTCGGCTTTCTCGATGCCCTTGCGAATTTCATGCAGGGCAAGTCGGTTCCGCTGATCGGCGAGGTCCCGGTGCAGATCTTCCAGGCGCTGCCCTATGTGCTGACCTGCATCCTGCTTGCCGGCCTGATCGGCGCCGCCAATCCGCCGAAGGCCGGTGGTGTCCCCTACGTGAAGGAGCGTTGAGCGATGTCCCATGATCTGTTCGAGGCGGCGCGCGACGCCATGAAGTTCGCCCATGCGCCCTATTCGAAATTTCCGGTCGGCGCGGCGATCCGCGCCGATGACGGCAGGATCTATACGGGCGCCAATATCGAGAACCTGTCCTTCCCGCAGGGCTGGTGTGCCGAACCGACGGCGATCGGCTGCATGATTATGGGCGGCGGAAAAAAGATCGTCGAGATTGCGGTCATCGCCGAGAAGATGGTGCTCTGCCCGCCGTGTGGCGGCTGCCGACAGAAGATCTCCGAATTCGCCGGACCCGACACCCGCATCTACCTCTGCGACGAGGTCGGCGTGAAGAAGACCATGACGATGAACGAGCTCCTGCCGTTTTCCTTCGACACGGACATCCTCGGATGAAGGCCGCGATCGACTTCATCATCGACCGGTTGAACGGCCTGGTGCCCCGTCATGGTATCGTGCTCGGCTCCGGCCTCGGCTCGCTGGTCGACGAGGTGAGCGATCCGATCCGCATCTCCTATCGCGACCTGCCGGGTTTTCCGCTGAGTGGTGTGTCGGGTCATGCCGGCGAACTGGTGGCCGGCCATCTGGGACGCGTCCCGGTCATCATGCTGGCGGGCCGCATCCATTACTACGAACACGGCGACCCGAATGCCATGCGCCTGCCGATCGAGGTGCTGATGGGGCTGGGCGTCCAGTCGCTGGTCCTCACCAATTCGGCCGGCTCATTGCGGGAGGATTTGCCCCCCGGTTCGGTCATGCAGATCACCGACCACATCAACTTCTCCGGCAAGAACCCGCTGATCGGCGAGGAAAGCGACCGTCGCTTCGTCGGCATGACCTCGGCCTATGACGCCGATCTTGCGGCCGCCATGCAGAAGGCGGCGAAGGACGAGGGCATCCCGCTCGCAAGCGGTGTCTACATGTGGTTCTCCGGCCCGAGCTTCGAGACGCCGGCGGAAATCCGCATGGCCCGCATTCTCGGCGCGGATGCGGTAGGCATGTCGACCGTGCCGGAAGTCATTCTTGCGCGCTTTTTTGGGCTGCGCGTCGCGGCCGCATCGGTTATTACCAATTACGGAGCCGGCATGACGGGGGCGGAACTCAGTCATGAAGAGACCAAGGACATGGCTCCCATCGGTGGTAAACGACTTGCCGCCATCCTCAAGAGGATGATCGCGGGCGGAGGTACGGATCTTGGATAACCACGAATTGCGGGCGACCGCGGCCCGGGCGCTTGCCCTCGTCGATCTCACAAACCTAAAGGACGATTGCACGCCGGGGCAGATCGATGCGCTCTACGAAAAGGCGGTGACACCGTTCGGCACCACGGCCGCCATCTGCATTTGGCCGCGCTTCATTGCCCGCGCCCGCACGCTTCTGGGGCCTGAAAGCCCGGTCCGCATCGCGACCGTCGTCAACTTTCCCTCCGGCGACCTCAAGGTCGAGGATGTTCTGGCGGAGACGCGGGAAGCGATCGCCGACGGCGCCGACGAGATCGACCTCGTCATCCCTTACCGCGCGCTGCTGGCCGGAGACGAGGCCGCTGTGACGGCCATGGTCACCGCCGTGCGCGAGGCCTGTGCCGAGCCTGTCCTGCTCAAGACCATTCTCGAGACCGGCGAACTCAGGGACATCGCGCTCATCCGCCGGGCGTCCGAGCTGGCGATTGCCGCCGGCGCCGATTTCATCAAGACGTCCACAGGCAAGGTTGCGGTCAACGCCACGCTAGAGGCCGCCGATATCATGCTCCAGGCGATCCGCGATAGCCGCAAGAAGGTCGGTTTCAAACCCGCCGGCGGCATCTCCTCGGTCGCTGATGCCGCGCTCTACCTCCGGCTTGCCGATACCATCATGGGCGAAGACTGGGTCATGCCGTCCACCTTCCGGTTCGGCGCATCCGGCCTGCTCGACGACATTCTGTCCGTCCTCGGCGGCGGACGTTCGGTTGCCGCCAATTCGGGATACTGAGACCATGCTGCCCCAGGAAATCATCCGCCGCAAACGCGATGGCGGCACACTGACCCGTGACGAGATCGCCGGCTTCATCGAAGGTCTGAGCAAGGAGACGATCTCCGAGGGCCAGGTCGCCGCCTTCGCGATGGCCGTCTTCTTTCAGGGCATGACGCCGGAAGAGATCGTCGCCCTGACGGTGGCCATGCGTGATTCCGGCGAGGTCCTTTCATGGTCCGGCGTAGGCAAGCCGATTGCCGACAAGCATTCGACCGGTGGCGTTGGCGACAACGTCTCGCTGATGCTGGCGCCGATCGTGGCGGCCTGCGGCCTCGCCGTGCCGATGATCTCCGGCCGCGGCCTCGGCCATACGGGCGGCACGCTCGACAAGCTGCAGTCAATTCCCGGCTATGACGTCATGCCGGATGCCGCGACCTTCCGCAGGGTCGTCGACGAGGTCGGCTGCGCGATCATCGGCCAGACCGGCGATCTCGCACCCGCCGACAAGCGGCTCTATGCGATCCGCGACGTGACCGCGACGGTCGAGTCCATTCCGCTCATCACCGCTTCGATCCTGTCGAAGAAACTCGCTGCCGGCCTCGAAAGCCTCGTGCTCGACGTCAAGGTCGGCAACGGCGCCTTCATGGCGAAGGCCGAGAATGCCGAAGCGCTCGCCCGTTCCCTCGTTGCCGTCGCCAACGGGGCAGGGGTGCGCACCACGGCGCTCCTGACCGACATGAACCAGCCGCTCGCCGATGCTGCGGGCAATGCGCTTGAGGTGCAGAACGCCGTCGACTTCCTGGCGGGTGCCAAATCGGGCACGCGGTTGGAAGACGTCACGCTTGCGCTGGGTGCGGAGATGCTGGTGAATGCCGGCACGGTTGACGGTCTCGACAAGGCCCTCGCCATGTGCCGCAAGGTGCTCGCCTCCGGTGAGGCAGCCGACCTCTTCGGCCGCATGGTCCACACGCTCGGTGGTCCCGCCGATTTCGTCGAGTATCCCGCGCGCTACCTGCAGAAGGCGGCGGTGGAAATTCCGGTGCTCGCGACGGCCGATGGTTTTCTCGCCTCCGCCGATACCCGTGGCCTGGGACTATGCGTCGTCGCGCTCGGCGGTGGTCGCCAGCGGCCGACCGATGCGATCGATCATCGCGTCGGCCTGTCCGGCCTGCTGCCGCTCGGCACCGCCGTCTCCAAGGGCGATACCATCGCGATCGTTCATGCCAACGACCGGGACAGCGCGGAACACGCGGCGGGCCTCGTGAGGTCAAGCTATGGGATTGGCGGAGAGAAGCCGACGCTTCCGCCGGCAATCGGCAAGCGCATCTCGGCCTGACAGGCCGCGTCCAGAGCAATTCCTCGAAAAGTGTGGAGCTGTCTTCTCCGGAAGCGGTTTATCGCACCAGGCGCAGCCTGTTGCCTTCGGCCGAATAGGCATTAAGGCGCTTGAGGAAGCTCATGCCGATCAGCGTGGTCGAAAGCGCCTTGTCCTTGAGGACGAAGGCGTCGACCCCCTCGACCCTGACCGACCCGATCTCAACGCGCTGCAGTCGCACATGGGCGGCCTCGGTCTGCCCGTTGGCGGTACCGATCGGATACTTATAGTCCAGGGAGGCGACACTGATGCCAATGCGCCGCGCCGTACTCTCGTTGATCGCCACCAGGGAGGCACCGGTATCGACCATCGCTTCGGTCGGCTTGCCGTTGAGCTTGAAGGTTCCACGATAATGCCCGCTTGCATCGCCCTCCAGCACAGTCGTTCCGGTCGGCGACGCCGCAACCGGCATCGTGTTGGCAACGGATGCGTCGCCCTCTTCCTTCGCCGTCTGTTTCGAGAGCTCGACGAAATTTGGAACCTGGGTTGCGGCAACCGCAGCCACGAACACCAGGCCGATCGTGCGCATGAGCATGGACGGATTTCCCTCGATTGACGACGTTGAGGCTTCTCTAGTCCATCAGGGTTGAAATCTGTCTAAGGCGCAAACGAAAGCGGCCCGGAACAGGCATTCCGGGCCGCTCTCGTCAAAATCTGGTTAAGCTTTCACTTCGTGCCGTACATGCGGTCACCCGCATCGCCGAGGCCGGGCATGATGTAGCCCTTCTCGTTGAGGTGGCTGTCGATCGCGGCGGTGAAGACCGGCACGTCCGGATGTGCCTCGCGGAAGTTCTTGATGCCTTCGGGGGCGGCGAGCAGGCAAAGGAAGCGGATGTTCTTGGCGCCGCGCTCCTTGAGCTTGTCGACTGCCGCGATCGACGAATTGCCGGTGGCGAGCATCGGATCGACGACGATGATCAGGCGTTCGTCCAGCGCATCGGGCGCCTTGAAGTAGTATTCGACCGGCTGCAGCGTCTCGTGGTCGCGATAGACGCCGATATGCGAGACGCGGGCCGCCGGAACCAGCTCCAGCATGCCTTCAAGAAGGCCGTTGCCAGCGCGCAGGATGGATGCGAAGACCAGCTTCTTGCCCTCGAGCACAGGCGACTGCATGGTCGTCAGCGGTGTCTCGATGGTCTCCATGGTGAGCTCGAGGTCGCGCGTCACCTCATAGCAGAGGAGCGTGGAGATTTCCCGCAGCAGCCGCCGGAAACTCGAGGTCGAGGTTTCCTTTCGGCGCATGATGGTCAGCTTGTGCTGGACGAGCGGGTGATCGATGACTGTGACGCCGTTCATGGCCGGGCCCTTCTATTCTTTTTCTCTGATAGGGAATGTTTTCCACATTCCTTGAGACGCCTGCAAGGGCATAGCCGAATTTTGCCCGATCATCCCCAGTTCGCGCGGCCTAGAGCCGCGCAAGCAGGACCTGTCGGGTCGCTTCGTCGACGAAAGCTGCCTCGATCGCCGTCCGGGTCATCGTGTTGATTTCGGCATCTGAAAAGCCGAGGACACGCGACGCCGTCTCGTATTCGGCGGCAAGCGAGGTGTGGAAGAATGGCGGGTCGTCCGAATTGAGCGTCACGCGCACGCCCGCATCGACGAAACGCCTGAGCGGATGGCTGGCATAGTCCGGAAAAACCTTCAGCGCGATGTTCGAGCCCGGGCAGACCTCGAGCACGGTCCCGAGGTCGGCGAGCCGCTTGACGAGTTCGCCATCCTCGATCGCGCGGACCCCGTGGCCGATCCGGCTCGGACGGACGAGATCCAGTGCGTCGGCGACCGAAAAGGCGCCGCAGAGTTCGCCGGCGTGGATGGTGATGCCGAGCCCCGCTTCGCGAACGACGTCGAAGGCCGGTGCATAGTCGGCCACGCGGTTCATCCGCTCCTCGCCCGCCATGTTGAAACCGGTGACCAGCGGATGCTGGAACTCGGCTGCCCAGCGGGCACGCCGCAATACGTTTTCGGGCCCGAGATGGCGTTCGCCGATGATGACCATCCGGCACTCGATTCCGGTCTTTTCCCGCGCGGCGTAGATGCCGGCCGCAAGTCCGGCGACATAGTCGTCCGGCGAAAGACCCACGGCCTCGCCATGGTCGGGAGAAATGAACAGCTCGCTATAGATCGTGTTCGCGGCTGCGAGTTCCGCAAGGTAGGCCTCGGTCAGAAGGGCGTAGTCCTCCGCCGTGCGGAACACCGACGCGACAAAATCATAGCAGGCTATGAAGCTCGTGAAGTCATGCCAAACATAGGCGCCGTTCTCCACGAAACCGGTGGGGTTGAGCCCGTATTTTTCGGCCTGGGCAAGCGTCAGAGCTGGTGGCGCTGCACCCTCCACATGGCAATGCAGCTCCGCCTTCTTCAGATGTGCAGTCAAAGGAAACTCCGTCCGTGCGGCCCGGCAGGGATCCCGAGATGGGCCGCGATTGTCTCGCCGATATCGGCATAGGTGTTGCGGATGCCGACCATGCGCGACTTGATGCCGGGGCCGAAGGCCATGATCGGCACGCGTTCGCGCGTGTGGTCGGTGCCGCGCCAGGTGGGGTCGCAGCCGTGGTCGGCCGTCATCAGCACCATGTCGCCGGGTCGGAGCTTGCGATGAACCTCCGGCAGGCGCTGGTCGAAGGCTTCGAGCGCCGCGGCATAGCCCGGCACGTCGCGGCGATGGCCATAGAGCATGTCGAAATCGACGAAGTTGCTGAACACCAGGTCGCCGTCCTGGGCTTCGTCCATCACCTGGAGCGTCGCGTCCATCAGCGCCATGTTGCCGTTCGCCTTGATGACGCGCGATACGCCCTGATGAGCGAAGATGTCGCCGATCTTGCCGACGGCATGGACTGTGCGTCCGGCCTCGACAAGCCGGTCGAGAAGCGTCGGCTCCGGCGGCAGGACCGAATAGTCGCGCCTGTTGCCGGTCCGCTCGAAGGTGGCGGTCGTCTCGCCGACGAAGGGACGGGCAATCACCCGGCCGATGTTCAGCGGGTCGACGAGCCGGCGGACGATCTGGCAGAGGGACAGCAGCCGCTCGATCCCGAAATGCGTTTCGTGTGCGGCGATCTGGAAGACGGAGTCCGACGAGGTGTAGCAGATTGGTTTGCCGGTCCGGATATGCTCCTCGCCGAAGCGCGCGATGACTTCGGTTCCCGAGGCATGGCAGTTGCCGAGAATGCCGGGAAGCTCCGCCTCGCGACAGATCGCTTCGACGAGTTCCGGCGAGAACGCTTCCTCTCCGGCCGGAAAGTAGCCCCAGTCGAACATCACCGGCGTGCCGGCGATCTCCCAGTGTCCGGAGGGGGTGTCCTTGCCGTGCGAGACTTCGCTCGCCGCCCCGTGGAGTCCGAACACGCGCTGCGGGACTGGCATGCCCGCCGGCGAACGTCCCGAGGCGAGCCGCGCGATGCTGAGCAGTCCGAGTGCCGACATGTTGGGAAGGGAAAGAGGCCCCGACCGCAATCCCTTGCGGTCCCCGGCGCCGGCCGCGCAGAATTCGGCGATATGGCCAAGCGTGTTAGAGCCGTCGTCGCCATAGGCCAGCGCGTCAGGGGCGCCGCCGATGCCGAAGGAATCGAGTACGAAAAGAAATGCGCGTGCCATGGTCCACCTGCGCCGCGGGAAGGGCCGTCATGGCCTTCGTTGTTCAAGCGGTCAACGCGGCATCAATACCGCCTGACTCTTGCCTTGGCAAATTCGAGCCGACGGAGGGTAGCTCCTATCGGTTCAGCAGTCGCCGCACTTGACCTCGTCGTTGATGCGCTGGCGGAAGAAGAACTCGCGGCTGATGGTCAGGCTCTTGAGCTCCTGGCCGGACATGCTCGGTAGGAACATCAGCAGTTCGTGGGAGACGCTGAGTTCCGTGCGAATGAGGAAGATGTCCGCCGCAAGCATGTCGCTCGGTATGCTGACGGCGGTACCGACGGCATAGGGCGCCGTTCCGGAATTCGACCACGACCAGGCGACTTTTGCCGCCTTGGCGCTGTCGACCTTCACCCCCGTGATCTTGAGCGAGAGATTGTTCGGACTGTAGGGCGCGAAGATCGCGTCGGCGACGTCGACCATGTCGGTGAGATCGGCCTTCACCACCGAATCGGTGCGTGACACGATATCGGCGACCGTGCTCGCCGCCATCGTCGCCCGCTTCGATGTGTTGAAGGCAAGCGTCAGTTCGAAAGCCATCAGGTAGATGACGATGAGCATCGGCGCCAGAAGCGCGAATTCCACGCCGCCGATCCCGCTGCGGTCGTCGCGCAAACGCCGCAGCATGGCGGCCAGTCGCCGCGCATATCCGCCTGCCCGCCCGCTGTGGGGATCCTGTGCCTTGGGCGTCTTCGAAGGGCTCACGGATAGGCCTCATTCTGGAAGGCGGTCGTCGCGACGATCAGGAAGTCGGTCGGCATCGAGCCGTCGGCGGGCCGGATGGTGGTGATGTAGGGGCGCACGAGGTCGGTCATCACCTTCCAGCGATAGAGCGCCCGCACCATGTTGATCGACTTTGCCCCGCCGGGTGTGAACGCGAAGCTCGACGGATCGATGTCGGCGAATTGTGCGCTCGAGACCCGCGGAATGCTCGTCGGGATGTCGCCGAAGGTCGGGAAGGTGCGTACGTCGAGATAGAGCTGGCTTGGCGTGGCGATCTCTTCATCGGAGCAGGTGATCAGGATCGACACCTCGTCGCAGAAGGCCGTACGGAACTGCACCTTCGTCATGTCGGTGCTGCGACCGAGATTGTAGGTGATGTTGCCGGTTCTGAGCTCGCGCGCCAGGTTATTGACTGCCGTCGAAACGAGCTGCTCGGCCGTAAAGGCCACGAACGTCTCGATCGTTGCGAAGATGATAAGGAAATAGGGGATGGCAAGGATGGCGAATTCGATCGCCGCCGCTCCGTCGCGGGACTTCAGCATCCGCCGCCACAGCGGGCGCCTGCGTCGTCCTGGTTTCGCCCCTGCGGTGTCCTGTTCTTGCTGCGCGCTCATCGCCCATGTCCGATAGTCGGAATACACCCGGACATTAGGCGCCAAGTATTGATTTTCCGTTCCGTCGATATTTACAATTCGAACGACGTTCAGGCTCGGAACGGTTCTGGTTTCGAAAAGGGAACAGTTGACCTAGTTCGAACTGCTGCCGGTCGCCGCGTGTTCTTCGCAGTTCGGTGAGCATGAGAGCACGGTCCGTGACGTTGCCTTGAAGACGCGAACCGTATTGCCTTCGTCGATGGAGACCAGGATCCGTTCGTCGACGATCGCGTTGCCGTCTGCATCGAGAAGCACGATGTTGGTGGTGCCGAAGGCGCGGCCGGTCAGGACGATGGTCTGCGCATCGGCAACCGTTGCGTCGGCAACGTCGGAGTTGCCGACGATGACCTTGCTGACGGGCCGGTCGAGCTTCAGCACGCGCGCGCTGTTCATATAGACACGCAGGAGATTGTCTTCCGCGCGGGCTGAAACGGCCGATAGCGCGCTGCTCAGCGCCAGGGCGCCGGAAAGCGATATGATAGCGCTGCGAGACAACATACGTGCCAGCCCTTTGAAGACGCTCGTGACCAATGACTGGGCTGAGAGCATGGGCCTGAATGGTGAATGATCCGTTAAGCCTGTCGCCCAAACCGCCGTGTTTTCGACCCTCTGGGCATCTTCGGGTCGTGCGGTCGCTTTGAGGAGTTTTCAATTCCGTGCCGAGACTGAAGGCGAACGTGCTGACGGGGAGACGTGCTTGACTGTCAAATGCGTCTCGTGTGTTCCGGTTCGACACATTTGAGCCGGTTCCGCGGCCGTTTCCCTGCGGTCGCCAGGGGTGATCGATGGTCACGGACAGAACGCCGCGGTCGTCTGGTCCCCTGCGGCCAAGCTTAGCTCCCTGATTTGCATGAAGTATTTCCAGGCTTCCCGGGACGTGTCGGGTTATTCTCTAAAATGCACGGAATTGCTTCAGGCAATTGTTTACCACACCTCGGGCAAATCCCCCTTTACGGTCCGTTAATCCTCTTTCTTAAGCCGATGGCAATACGCTCCTGTGTAGGTTGCTGGCATCCGAGCAGCGGCAAACAGTTGCCGGAAGTGCTGAACAACTTTTGTGGAGTAGGAGAGTAACATGACCAAGATTTTCGCACGTTTCCTGAAGGATGAGTCCGGCGCAACCGCAATCGAGTACGGCCTGATCGCTGCCCTCATCTCTGTTGCCCTGATCACCGGCGCTTCGACGCTCGGCAACTCGCTCGACAACAAGTTCTCGGGCCTCGCAACGACGCTCGACAACGCCAGCAACTAATCGGATCCGGTGGCTTTCGCCACCGTTCCGGCTGCCATGGAAAATGCCGCTTCCAAGCTGGAGGCGGCTTTTCTTTTTTGTGGCGCGCGGATCGTCGGTGGACCGACCCGTCATCCGCAGTCCGGGTTTGCGATTTCGTAAGGCCTCCCGACTATCCTGCGTTGATCCTTGGAAGGGAATGTCAGTCATGCTTGAAGCCGCGATTTTCGTGATTTTCCCGATGTGCCTCGTTCTTGCGTCCTGGACGGACTTCTTCGAGATGACGATTCCCAATCGCATTCCTCTTATCCTTCTGGCCGCCTTCCTCGTTGTCGCGCCCTTTGTTGGCATGACCTGGACGACCTTTGGCCTCCATTTTGCCGCCGGCCTCGTCGTCTTCTCCGTCGGCTTTGCTCTCTTTGCCTTGAACGTCATGGGTGGTGGCGATGCCAAGCTGCTGACCGCCGCCGCCGTCTGGTACGGCCTGACGCCGGCGCTCTTCACCTTTCTTGTCTATGTCGCCTATGCCGGAGGCGCGCTGACCCTGCTGATCCTCATCCTGCGGGCACGCTCGAATTCGGTGCTTGCCATGGGGCTGCCGCTGCCCGATTCGATCATCTCGGCCAAGAAGATCCCCTATGCGATCGCCATCGGCGTCGCTGGGCTCGCCACCTACCCGCAATCGCCTCTCGTCCTGGCCGCGCTGGAGGGACTGCGCGGCTAGCCGGTCTGCGAGCCCATAAAGCGATCGTTAACCAAGATCGTAAGGCGCTTATTAACCATAATTACACCAATTCCTGATCATTCTGCCGGACACAGACCTTTGTGTCCCTCAAGGAACGATCATGAAACCCGCGCGCATCATCATTCTCGCAGTGGCTATCGTCGCAGCCGGCCTGGCCGGATTGCTGGCCATGCGCCTCGGCGGCCCGAGATCGGTTGTGCAGCAGCAGGCCGAAACCGTGGTACAGAAGGAACCGACCGTCAACGTGCTGGTTTCTGCGGCAAATCTGCCGGTGGGCTCGCGCCTTGACGACAAGTCGATGCGTTGGATGGCCTGGCCCGAGGGCAGTATCGTCGAGGGCTTCATTACCGAAACCAACCGTCCCCAGGCCCTGACCGAACTTGCCGGCACGGTCGTACGACTGCCCATGTTCGAAGGCGAGCCGGTGCGGCGCGAGAAGATCGCCGATTCGTCGTCGCGAATCATGTCGTCGCTTCTGCCGTCCGGAAAGCGCGCGGTCGCCACCGAGATTTCGGTCGTCACCGGTGCCGGCGGCTTCATCCTTCCGAACGACCGTGTCGACGTCATCATGGTTCGCCGGGGCGAGGCCGATGCCTTCCTGACTGAAACGGTTCTCTCCAATGTGCGCGTTCTCGCGATCGACCAGCAGATCCAGGAAAAGGATGACGGCTCGAAGTCGGTCGTCGGTACTACTGCGACCCTCGAGCTGACCCCGGATCAGGCAAAGGTCATCACGGTCGCCCAGCAGATGGCGGAGCGGCTCTCGCTTGCCCTGCGTTCGGTTGCCGACGCGCAGGAAGAAGACACGTCCGCCGCCGACTACCTGCTGAGCGGCGGTTCCGGCCGACCATCGATCCAGGTCATCAAGTCGGGCGAGGTGGTCAAGTCGACCACCGATGCGAAGTCCGAATGAGTGGGGATGTCATGAACAGCTTGAAACAGAAATTCCGTTCCTCGCTCGCCGGAGGCCTCGCGTTCTCGCTGGCCTTCTCCGGCATGCCGGGCAGTTTCGCGCCGCATCTCTTCGATATGCCCGTCGCCGAAGCCGCGAGCCAGAGCGTGATCCGCATCGCCGAGGCCGGTCCCGGTGCTCGCCGCACCATCAAGCTCGGCCTGAACAAGGCGCTCGTCATCGACCTGCCGCAGGATGCCCACGATATCCTCGTCGCCGATCCGGAAATGG
The DNA here is from genome assembly GCF_012927355.1 of Rhizobium terricola. Classification (GTDB taxonomy): domain Bacteria; phylum Pseudomonadota; class Alphaproteobacteria; order Rhizobiales; family Rhizobiaceae; genus Allorhizobium; species Allorhizobium terricola. The sequence continues at coordinate 867,637 of NZ_JABBGK010000002.1, read as the reverse complement.
CGGACGCGGTGACGCGCACTTCGCGCCGCATCTATCTGTTCGGCAAATCCGTCGGCCAGACCAACATCTTCATCTTCGGTGAGAACGGCGAGGAAGTTGTCAGTCTCGACATCGAGATCGAACGCGATATCGCCGGCCTCGAGACCAACCTGCGCCGTTTCATTCCCGAATCCGACATCACCGTCGAGATCGTTTCCGACAACATCGTGCTGACCGGCACGGTGCGCACGCCCCAGGATGCGTCACGCGCCGAAAGCCTGGCCAATGCCTTCCTCAAGGGCGGCGAGGCGACGACCCGCAACGAGACCGCGTCGAGCAGCAAGGACGGCGGCGACGTCGCGATTTTCGCCGAAGAACGCCAAGTCTCGCAGATCGTCAATTTGCTGACCATCGAGGGCGAGGACCAGGTTTCGCTGAAGGTGACCGTCGCCGAAGTCAGCCGCCAGGTTCTCAAGCAGCTCGGCTTCAACGGCCGCGTTTCCGACGGTTCGAGCGGCATCACCTTCCAGAACCCGGCCAACCTCGGCAATGCCGTGAGTGTCACCAATGCGCTCGGCGGATCGCTGCCGACGGCTGCCGCCACGATCGGCCGTTACACCATCGGCAGCTACATCAATGCGATGGAGCAGGCGGGCGTGATGCGCACGCTCGCCGAGCCGAGCCTGACCGCCATTTCCGGCGAGGACGCCAAGTTCTATGTCGGTGGCGAGTTCCGCATGGCAGCTGAACAGGAAATCGGTGTCGACAGCGATACCGGCCAGCCGTCGGTCAGCCGCACGACGGAATCGGTCGACTACGGTATCGAGCTGAATTTCCGCCCGGTCGTCCTGGCGCCCGGCCGCATCAGCCTGAAGATCGAGACCAATGTCTCCGAACCGACCTGGGAAGGTTCGGCAGTCACGGGCAATACGTCCACCGGCATCCCCGGCTCCACCTATATGTCGATCCGCAAGCGCGAAGCCTCGACCACCGTGGAACTCCCCTCCGGCGGCTCAATCGTGATCGCAGGTCTCGTTCAGGACAACATCCGTCAGGCCATGTCCGGAGTGCCCGGCCTCGCCAAGGTTCCGATCCTCGGTACCCTTTTCCGCAGCAAGGATTTCCAGCGCAACGAGACGGAGCTGGTGATCATCGCCACGCCGTATCTGGTGCGTCCGGTTGCCCGCAACCAGCTGCAGCGCCCGGATGACAACTTCAACCCCGAGAACGACGCCGCGACCTTCTTCCTGAACAAGGTGAACAAGGTCTACGGCCGACGCGAGGCGGATGCCTCCGGCCGCTACCACGGCGCCGTCGGGTTTATCTACAAGTGAACGGGGCCCTCGCCATGAAGACGAACGAGACCATCCCCGGCAAGAGCGAAGGCGCCCATGTCATGCCTGTGAAGAGATCGACCTACGCCGCACCGCGTTTCGCGCGCACCGCCCTCGCCGCAGCCATCCTCGGCGCGACCGCCATCCTGGCCGGATGTGCCAACCGGGACAACATGTCCACGGGCGCCATTCCGGACGACTACCGCACCCGCCACCCGATCACGCTCACCGAGGTCGAGCACACTCTCGACGTTCCGGTGGCGTCCGGAGATCGCGCGCTGACCGCCGGCATGCGCGATTCCATCGGCGGCTTTGCCTCCGAATACATGACGTCCTCCACGGGCACCATCCAGATCATGTTGCCGCAGGGTTCGCCCAACTCGGCTGCCGCGGCCAATATTCGCAAGGATATCCGTGCCGCCCTGACCAGCCGTGGCGTACCGGCGCCGCGCATCATCGAGACCACCTACCAGGCCGGCGCGACGGGTGACGTCGCTCCCGTGCGCCTGAGCTATGTCGCGACGACCGCGATCACCGACCAGTGCGGCCAGTGGCCCGAAGATCTGCAGAACAACACCATGGCCAACAAGAACTGGCACAATTTCGGTTGCGCCAGCCAGGCCAACCTCGCAGCCCAGATTGCCAACCCGATGGACCTCGTCACCCCGCGCGCCATGGCACCGATTGATGCCACGCGGCGCTCGACGGTGATCGGCCTTTATCGGGAAGGCTCCGACACCTCGACGAACTAGGATGGCCGAACCGTCTGAAGGCAGGATGAAAGCATGAGTGCGATCGACTACGAATTCGAGAAGAGGGCCGGGGACGAACTCTACCCCGAGGAACGGGTTGCCACGGGCGACCTCGAAAGCCTGCGGCCTCTGCCGCGTATCTCGATGCACGCCTTCTGCATTTCCGAGGGCGTGCAGCGGGTGATGGAGCAATGCGCCCAGGATCGGCGCATGGCCAAGGTGAGCCTCCGGATCACCAGCGGAAACATCGCCGCTGCGGCCGCGATGTTCGGCTCCACGCCGACCCCGAACCTGATCATCCTGGAAACCGATGCGACGCCGCAGGCGCTTCTCGGCGAGCTCGCGCCATTGGCCGAGGTCTGTGACCCGAGCTCGCGCGTCATCATCATCGGTCGCCACAACGACATTGCGCTCTATCGCGAGCTGATCCGCAACGGCATCTCGGAATACATCGTCGCGCCGGTCAGCATGGCCGAGATCATGGCCGCGGTGTCCGCGATCTTCGTCGATCCCGAAGCAGAGCCGCTCGGCCGCAACATCGCCTTCATCGGCGCCAAGGGCGGCGTGGGCTCCTCGACGATCGCCCACAACTGTGCCTTCGGCATTTCGAGCCTCTTTTCGACCGAAACCATTCTGGCCGACCTCGATCTCGCCTACGGCACCGCCAACATCGACTTCGACCAGGACCCGGCACAGGGCATCGCGGAGGCCGTCTTCTCTCCGGACCGGCTCGACGAGGTCTTCCTTGATCGCCTGCTGACGACCTGCTCGCAGAACCTTTCGCTGCTTGCTGCCCCTTCGCTTCTCGACCGGGCCTATGATTTCGACCGTTCGGCCTTCCAGCCGCTGCTCGAGCTCCTGCAGCGCTCGGCACCGGTCACGGTGCTCGACGTGCCGCATGCCTGGTCCGACTGGACGCGCACGGTGCTCGGCGAGGCCGACGAGGTGGTCATCACCTGCGCCCCGGATCTCGCGAACCTGCGCAATGCCAAGAACATGCTCGACGCCCTGAAGAAGCTGCGTCCCAACGACAAGCCGCCGCACCTGATCCTCAACCAGGTGGGCATGCCGAAGCGTCCCGAGATTGCGCCGCAGGACTTCTTCGAACCACTTGAGATCGAGCCGATCGCCATCATTCCCTTCGATGCGGCACTGTTCGGCAATGCCGCGAACAGCGGCCGGATGATCTCGGAAATCGATGCGAAATCGCCGACTTCGGAAACCTTCGCCCAGATCGCTCATCTGGTGACCGGGCGCGCGACGGTGAAGAAGCCGAAGAAGCCCGGGCTCGGCAAGGTGCTCGAGCTTCTGAAGCGCAAGTGATGTCTTCGACAGGAACAGGTAGTCAGTGATGTTTGGCAAGCGCGGAAGCGACGGATTTGGCAAGGGCGGAGCAGGAGCCGGAACGGTTTCGCCGGCGCCGTCGCCGGCTGCCGTGGCTCCGCAGCGCCCCGCGCCGACCCTTGAGCCGGCCGACGAGCCAATCTCCCGCCAGCAGGTGGCTCCGCCGTCGATGCAGGCTCCGGCGTCCCCGGCGGCGCGTCGGCGCCCTGCGCGCACCCAGGATTATTACGATACCAAGAGCCAGGTCTTCTCGGCGCTGATCGACACCATCGATCTGTCGCAGCTGGCCAAGCTCGACGGCGAGAGTGCGCGCGAGGAAATCCGCGACATCGTCAACGACATCATCACGATCAAGAACTTCGCGATGTCGATTTCCGAGCAGGAAGAACTGCTCGAGGACATCTGCAACGACGTCCTGGGTTTCGGTCCGCTGGAGCCGCTACTCGCCCGCGACGACATCGCCGACATCATGGTCAACGGAGCCGGCCAGACCTTCATCGAAGTGAATGGCAAGACCATCGAATCGGAGATCCGGTTCCGCGACAATTCCCAGCTGCTGTCGATCTGCCAGCGCATCGTCAGCCAGGTTGGCCGCCGCGTCGACGAAAGCTCGCCGATCTGCGACGCCCGACTTCCCGACGGCAGCCGCGTCAACGTCATCGCGCCGCCACTCGCCATCGACGGCCCGGCGCTCACCATTCGTAAGTTCAAGAAGGACAAGCTCAACCTCGACCAGCTCGTCAAGTTCGGTGCGATCACGCCGGAGGGCGCGCAGGTCCTGCAGATCATCGGCCGCGTCCGTTGCAACGTCGTCATCTCCGGCGGTACCGGCTCGGGTAAGACGACGCTCCTCAACTGCCTCACCGGCTACATTGATACCGACGAGCGCGTCATCACCTGCGAAGATACCGCCGAACTCCAGTTGCAACAGCCGCATGTGGTGCGCCTTGAAACCCGCCCGCCGAACATCGAGGGCGAGGGCGAGATCACCATGCGCGATCTCGTCAAGAACTGCCTGCGCATGCGTCCCGAACGCATTATCGTCGGCGAAGTGCGCGGATCGGAGGTCTTCGACCTCCTGCAGGCGATGAACACCGGTCACGACGGTTCGATGGGTACCATTCACGCCAACACGCCGCGCGAGTGCCTCTCCCGTATGGAATCGATGATCGCCATGGGCGGTTTCACGCTGCCCGCCAAGACCGTGCGCGAGATCATAGCCGGTTCCGTCGACGTCGTCATCCAGGCCGCCCGCCTGCGCGACGGTTCGCGCCGCATCACCCACATCACCGAGGTGATCGGCATGGAAGGCGATGTCATCGTCACCCAGGATCTGATGCGCTACGAGATCGAAGGTGAGGACCACAACGGCAAGATCGTCGGTCGCCATGTCTCGACCGGCATCGGCAAGCCGCACTTCTGGGATCGTGCCCGCTACTACAACGAGGAGCGCCGTCTGGCTGCTGCCCTCGACGCCATGGAACAGAAGACCAAGGGGGCCTGACGGAGATGTTCGGTTTTGATCCCACGGTGGTTGCCATCGTCGTGCTCGCCGCGATCGCGACGGGCGGGATCGCCTATGGCCTGCTCTATTCCCGCATTGAAGCCGACAAGAAGACCGAAAGCCGCATCAATCGCGTGAAGGCGGCCGAGACCGACCAGGTGAAGGTGAAAGCCGCCCGCGACCGCGTCCAGGAAATCTCCAAGCGACGCAAGTCGGTGCAGGATTCGCTGAAGGACCTGGAGCGCAAGCAGGAAGAGAAGAACAAGAAGATCGCCAGCGCCAGCCTCAAGTCGCGTCTTGTCCAGGCCGGTCTGCCCTTCACCCCCACGCATTTCTATGTGGCCAGCGTCGTTCTGGGCCTGGTCTTCATCATTGGCACCTTCGTACTCGGTCTGCCGTTGCTCGCCGTGCTCGGCGCGGGGTTCGTCGCCGGTCTCGGCCTGCCCCGCTGGATCCTCGGTTTCCTCATCGGCCGCCGGCAGAAGAAGTTCCTGGCGGAGCTTCCCAACTCGCTCGACGTCATGGTGCGTTCGATCCGCTCGGGCCTGCCTCTCAACGATGCCCTGCGCCTCATCGCCGCCGAGGGCCAGGAGCCGGTGAAGAGCGAGTTCCGCCGCGTGGTCGAATCGCAGCAGGTCGGCCTGAGCGTGCCCGAAGCCTGCCAGCGCATGATGCTCACCATGCCGCTCCAGGAAGTGAACTTCTTTTCGATCGTCATCGCCATCCAGTCGCAGGCTGGCGGCAACCTCTCGGAGGCCCTGTCGAACCTCGCCCGCGTCCTGCGCGAACGCAAGAAGATGCGCGCCAAGGTCAATGCACTCTCGATGGAAGCCAAGGCGTCTGCCGTCATCATCGGGGCGCTGCCGTTCATCGTGACGCTGCTCGTCTACCTGACGTCGCCCCAGTACATCATGCTGCTGTTCACGGATCCGCGTGGACATATGATTCTTGGTGCGTCGGGTATCTGGATGTCGATCGGCATCGTCGTCATGCGCAACATGATCAATTTCGATATCTAGGGGAGGACCGGGCATGTCGCAGGATCTGGCCGCCACACTGACCGACCCCGCTCTGGTCGTTGCGGCGCTTGTCGCCATCGCCGTCTTTGCCACGCTCTATACGATCGCAATTCCCTATCTGGAGCGGGGCGACCTCGGCAAGCGCATGCGCGCCGTCTCGACCGAACGCGATCAGATCCGCGCCCGCGAACGTGCCCGCATGAACGCCGAGAGCACCCATGGCAAGGCGAGCCTTCGCGCCACCAACAACCAGTCCGTCCGCCAGATCGTCGAGCGCTTCAACCTGCGCCAGGCGCTTGTCGACGACGCGACCATGGACAAGCTGAAGGCCGCCGGCTTCCGTTCGCAAAACGCTCTCAATATCTTCCTGGTCGCCCGCTTCCTGCTGCCGTTTCTGACCCTGACCTTGACGGGGCTCTGGATTTTCGCGCTCGGCAACATGGCGGAGAAACCCTTCGGCATCCGCCTTCTGGTGACCATCGTCGGCGGTTATGTCGGCTTTTACCTGCCGAACATCTATGTCTCGAACAAGATGACCAAACGCCAGCTGTCGATCCGTCGCGCCTGGCCGGACGCGCTCGATCTCATGCTGATCTGCGTCGAGTCGGGTATCTCGATCGAGGCGGCCATGCGGCGCGTGGCTGAAGAGATCGCCATTCAATCGCCGGAGCTCGCCGAGGAAATGGTCCTCACCACCGCCGAGCTTTCCTTCCTCCAGGACCGTCGCACGGCGCTGGAAAATCTCGGCACCCGTACCCAGCTCGACGGCGTGAAGGCCGTGACCCAGGCCCTGATCCAAGCCGAGCGCTACGGCACGCCGATCGCCCAGGCGCTGCGCGTGCTTGCCCAGGAAGGCCGTGACGAACGCATGAACGAGGCGGAAAAGAAGGCGGCCGCCCTGCCGCCCAAGCTCACGGTTCCGATGATCCTCTTCTTCCTGCCGGTGCTCGTCGCCGTCATTCTCGGTCCGGCCGGCATGCAGGTGGCCGATCGCTTCTAGGGCACTTCCGGCAAAGGGGTGACGCGGCTTTCCGTCCTGAAAAAGGCCCCATCCGCCGATTGCCGGTTGGACCAACTCAGCCTACACGTTTCCAATCCGTCTGTCGTTTCGGGGAACGTGCTGATGTCTTCCATCGTCATTCTGCTGAGCATTGTCGGCACCGTGCTTGTCGGTGCCGTGAGCCCGGGACCGAGTTTCGTGCTCGTCTCGCATACCGCGATCATTCGCTCCCGCCAGGCCGGCCTTGCCGCCGCGCTCGGCATGGGCATCGGCGGTGCGGTCTTCGCCCTGCTCGCGCTGGCCGGCCTCAACGCGCTTCTGATGCGGGTCGAATGGGCCTATCTGCTGTTCAAGTTGCTGGGGGGCGCCTATCTCGCTTATCTCGGCGTGCGCATCTGGCGGGGCGCCAGCCTGCCGCTTCCGCCGGAGCGCGGCGAGGGGAAAAAGCGCGGCGAGGGCGCCTGGAGGAGCTTCTTCCTCGGCGCGGCGACCCAGCTCAGCAATCCGAAGACGGCACTCGTCTATGGCAGCATCTTTGCAGCCTTCCTGCCGGCCTCGCCGGAAGCCTGGCTCTTCACCGCGCTGCCGCTTGCCGTCTTCCTGATCGAGGCGGGGTGGTATGCCGTGGTGGCTCTGGTCTTTTCCGCCGAACGCCCGCGCGCGGCCTATGGCCGGGCAAAACACGTCGTCGACCGCATCGCCGGCGCGGTGCTGGTCGGATTAGGCATCCGCCTGATCCTCGATGCCGTGCGCCTGCGGCCGGTCTGATCTTCCCACTGCACTGCCGGATCAGTTGGTGTTGTTGTCGCTCTTGTTTTCCTTGGAGGCGAGCTGTTTCCAGGAATTCTGCTGCTGGAGCATCGAGCGCAGATAGGCGACATTGGCGTCGGCCTGCTGCGGGTCGAGTTCCTGGCGGGCGATCTGCTCGGCTTCCTGGAAGCGGCCCTGCAGTCCCACCACCAGCGCCAGGTTCTGCCGGACGCGGCTGTCGGCGCCCGGCTGCTGAGAACCGCTGCGCAGATAGGTTTCGGCCGTCTTCAAGTCGCCCGAAAGCAGGTAGGACATGCCGAGATTGGAAAGGATGGTCGGCTCGTTCGGATTGATGTCGAGCGCCATCCGGTAGCGGTCGCGGGCCTCCTGCGAGCGGCCGAGCTGGTCGAGGACGGCGCCTTCCGCGGAATAGAGGCGCCAGTCGGGCCGGTCCGGGGTCTGGGCGCGGCCAATTGTGGCGAGCGCCTGTTCCAGCTGGCCAGCCGCAGCTTGCGCCTTGCCGAAAGCGGCGAGGACCTCGCGATCGGCCGGATTGGCGATCGCCACCTGCTGCATGACGGCAAGCGCCTGGGTGTTGCGCCCGGTCATCATCAGGATGTTGGCATAGGCAAGCCCGGTATTGCGGTCCTTCGGATTGCGTTCGTAGGCGCTGCCGATGCGCTCGGCGGCGCTTGCGAGTTCCGGCGCCGTCATCGATTCGACGGGCTTGGTCATCTTGGGGATCGATCCGGTGGTGAGCGTCTTGTCCTTCGTCGTCGAACACCCGGCAAGGGCCGCGGCTGCGACGAGGATGCAGACGCTGCCCATGAGACGGGCAGGGGAACCGGTGAATGCGTGCCGAAGAGCCATGTCGCTTGTCCTGGATCGGTGTGTGCGCCTCGGCGTCGTCCGGAAGGGCGAAGGCGGCGCAACCTCCGCTCAAGCAATAATCTGTTAACCCTAACGGAGCGTTAACAGCGCCAACCCGAGGTGATTCTCCGAAGAAGGCAGACCATGGTCCCCTACCAGTACATTGACCGTCCGACCCCGTTCAACACCAAGGGCGGCAAGACCCTGCCGGTCTTCGCCGTGACCCCGGCCCATATCGAGACCGGCACGATCGATCCGATCGCCCTCGACTGGGCCCGCAAGGTCGGTTTCAAGGCGGAGTCGGGTGCCCTGCTGCTGATCCCGACCGAGGACGGCCATCTCGGCGGAGCGCTTTTCGGCCTCGGCTCGAACCCCTCTGAAACACCGTTCCTCACCGGCAAGCTGGCGCGCACCCTGCCAGCCGGCGACTGGCATATCGAGACCGCGCCGCTGACGGCCAACCGACTGCTGCTCGGCTATGGCCTCGGTGCCTACAAGTTCACCCGCTACCGCACCGAAAAGCCGTCGGAACCAACCCTGCTCATCCCGCAGGACGCCGACGCGGCCGATATCAAGCGCCAGCTCGCCGGCGTCTACCTGGCGCGCGACCTGATCAACACGCCGACCAACGACATGGGTCCGGCCGATCTCGAAAAGGCGTTCCGTGCCCTTGCCGAGCACTACAAGGCCGAGGTCTCTGTGATCGTCGGCGACGGCCTGCTGGAACGCAATTTCCCGCTCGTGCACACGGTCGGCCGTGCCAGCGCCCAGGCGCCGCGTCTGCTTGAAATGCGCTGGGGCAAGAAGGGGCATCCCAAGGTCACGCTGGTTGGCAAGGGCGTCTGTTTCGACACCGGCGGCCTCGACATCAAGGGCGCCGCCAACATGCTCCTGATGAAGAAGGACATGGGCGGTGCGGCCAATGTCATGGGCCTTGCCCTGATGATCATGGATGCGAAGCTCAAGATCGACCTGCGCGTAATCGTGCCGGCCGTGGAAAATTCGATCGCCGGCAATGCCTACCGTCCGGGCGATGTCTATCGCAGCCGCAAGGGCCTGACCGTCCAGATCGACAACACCGATGCCGAGGGCCGGCTGATTCTGGCCGATGCGCTCGCCTATGCGGACGAGGAAGGACCGGATCTGCTGATCGACATGGCAACGCTGACGGGTGCCGCCCGCGTGGCGCTCGGTCCGGACTTGCCGCCCTTCTTCACCGACGACGAGGACCTTGCCCACGAACTGGTCGATGCGAGCCTCGAGACGGACGACCCGATGTGGCGTCTGCCGCTCTACCGCGGCTACGACAAGAACATCCGCGCCCAGATTGCCGACCTCACCAATTCGCCGAGCGGCGGCATGGCGGGCGCGATTACCGCGGCACTCTTCCTCAAGCGTTTCGTCGGCAAGTCGAAGAGCTGGGTTCATTTCGACATCTTCGGCTGGTCGCAGTCGGAACGCCCCCATTCGCCGGTCGGCGGAGAAGCCCAGGCGATCCGTGCGCTCTATCGTTTCCTGCGCTCTGGCGTGAAATGATGCCGATGCGCGGGGAGGGCGCTTGAGCACTCCCCGCGACGGCTGCAACAGTCCTTCGTCACACCTGACATGCTTGCATTGCGGCCGCGATTGCCGGAAAAGAAGAACGCAACCCCGTTTCCGGATCGGCCCATGAGTGTTGAACTGACCGCCAGCGAGGCCTTGGGCCTCTGGCACAAGGTGACGCTGCAGCAGGTGCAGGAAGACAAGCGCGACCTGACGCTGCGTCAGATGGCGATCCTTCTGCAGATCTATCTGGTGCCTCCGCCGCACACGGTGCGCGGGCTCGCCGCGACGCTCAACGTCACCAAGCCGGTCATTACCCGTGCCCTCGACACGATGGGCGAGATGGGACTGGTCGACCGCGTCCGCGACGAGCGCGACCGGCGCAACGTCGTCATCAAGCGTACCGTCGGAGGTGCGCTCTTCCTCGAGAAATTCGGCGACCTGGTCATCGACCAGGCCCGCAAGCTGACCTACTGAAAGAAAGCCATGCCTCTCGACCGCAGACTGAACGCCTTTCGTGACGACCTTGCCGACAAGGCGCTCGACGGACTTGTGAATGCCGCCCGCTTCGTCGAGGGCGGCCCCGCGCGGGTCGGCCTGCCGGTGGTCGGCCTTCGTGCGAAACCCGATGCCGCAGCCGGCATCGACACGGAGCTTCTGTTGGGCGAGGCCGTGACCGTCTTCGACCGCGCCGGCGGCTGGGCCTGGGTCAAGGCGGGCTCCGACGGCTATGTCGGTTACCTGCCGGAGACTGCGCTCAGCGTTGATGCGCCCGCCCCCACCCATCACGTCATCGTGCCCAGAACCTTCGTCTATCCGGGCGCCGACCTGCGCTTCCCCGTCGCCGCGACCCTTTCCATGGGAAGCCGTATCGCGGTGACCGGAGAAGCCGAGACCCGTGGCACGCGCTACTTCCTGCTCGCCGACGGCCGGGCCGTGGTGGCGAACCACTGCCTGCCGCTCGGCATCTATGCCACCGACGATTTTGTGGCGATCGCCAGCCGCTTCCTCGAAACGCCCTATCTGTGGGGCGGGCGCTCCGGTTTCGGCATCGATTGTTCCGGTCTCGTCCAGCTTGCCCTGCAGATGACCGGCCGCACGGCACCGCGGGATTCCGACATGCAGGCCGCCGGCCTGGGGGCCGAGATTGCCCGCGAGGAGCTTCGCCGCGGCGACCTCGTCTTCTGGAAGGGCCATGCCGGCATCATGGCAGACGAGCACACGCTGCTGCACGCCAACGGCCACACCATGACGGTCGCGCTCGAAGGCTTCGAAGCGGCGGTCGAACGGATCGGCTGGCTCTACCAATACCCGACCGGCTATCGCCGTCCCGTCCTTTGATCGGCGCGGCACTTGGTTCTGCCTGCGGGGCGCCCCATATGCAGACTGAACGCTGATCGGCATCCGGGAGTTTTGCACGTGGCATCAAGGACTGAACGACGGCTGCAAGGCGCCTCGAACCTCTCGCGGCTCCTCGGTTTCGCCGGTTTGCTTGGCGTGTTGCTCCTTTCCGCATCCGCGGTGCCGGCAGCCCAGAAGACGAAGTCGCCGGCGCTTCTGGTTCCACCGACCGCCGAGACCTTCCATGACCTGCCCGGCGTCAAGCCCGGAGCGAGCCCGTCCGACATGCAGTCATCCTATCGCTGCGATTCGGAGATCCGGACCCAGCGCAGCCGCGATGGCGTCCGCTTCCACGGTGACGGCATGCCGGTGCGTGTCTACCGTTGCACCCGCAATGGCGCCGTCTATGAGGGCCTCTCGCCACCGACGCCTTCCCGTGGTTGGTATCCCGGCGTCAACCCGCGCGCCATCGACTGAGGGGGCGCTTGCCTTCAAACGGATCGGCTGAATCTCAGGCAACAAAAAAGCCCGGCGAACCGGGCTTTTTGCTTTGCTTCAGGACCATCTGGGACGGTCTGAAACGGGAATTTGGTGCCCAGAAGAGGACTCGAACCTCCACACCCTTTCGGGTACCAGCACCTGAAGCTGGCGCGTCTACCAATTCCGCCATCTGGGCGACGAAGAGCCGTTTAAAGGGGCCGACTCCGGCTGTCAACCGGGTTTTTGAAGTTTTCGTGTCGAACCGTCTTCGACCCTTTGCAAACCCCGCTTTTTATCCTTGCGGAAGTCCCCGGAAGTGGGGATAGGATGAGCCAAGCGACAAGCCGGAACGCAGGCGAGGACGTCTTGGAATTGCCACGATCTCTAGGAAGATCAAGGGGATTTCGTCGTTTCGCATGATCCGTCGACCTTCGGGTCGAAGGCATCCGGGATGGCAGGTCGCGAAAACGCGGCGCAAGGGAGGATGGTCCTCCCGCTAGGCCGAATGCTCTATCTCCTGGAGGAGCGCATGAAAAAACTGGGCACATTTCTAATGAGCTCGCTGATCGGCCTTGGAAGCCTGCTCGGCGCTCAGGCAGAAGCCGCGACCGGGATCTCGCCGTCGCTTCGGCTGGCTGCGGAAACCTCCGACGTGGTGAACGTCGAGGTCTTCTGCGACCCCTATGGCTGCTACGACATCCGTCGACCGCCGCCGCCGCCGATCTATCGCCGGCCGCCGCCCCCGCCGCCGTGGGGAGCGCCTCCCGGATGGGATGACGGCTACCACCGGCCGCCGCCGCCGATCTACCGCCGGCCGCCTCCGCCGCCCCCGCCGGTCTATGGCGGGCGCAGCTGGGACCGGCATGTGCAGTGGTGCTTCAACCGCTACCGCTCGTACAATCCGGAGACCAACCGCTTCCTGTCGTCGAGCGGTTACTTCAAGATCTGCCGTTCGCCCTACTACTGAGCGACATCGGCAAAGGCTTCGGGCGGGGAGAGATCCCCGCCCTCTTCGTTTCAGTCTTCCTTTTCCGGTGCTGACGCATGCCGGTCGACATGGCCGAGATCGCGCTCCGGCTCGATCACGTCGCGCACCTTCTGCTTGAGTTCCTTGGGACCGGGAAAGCCGCCGTCGCGCTTGCGCTCCCAGATCAGTGCGCCATCCACACGGATCTCGAAATTGCCACCCGTTCCGGGCAGGAGCGCCACTTCGCCGAGGCTGTCGCCGAAGGTCTGCAGGAGCTCCTGGGCCATCCAGCCGGCCCTCAGAAGCCAGTTGCACTGGGTGCAGTAGAGAATGGTGATGCGTGGCTTGTCGTTCATGCCTCAGTTCCGTTCGTCTCAATCATCACGAAAAAGTCAACTGAATTTATCAGGTTATTATTGCCCGACGCTTGAGCCGTCGCGGTGACAAGGCGATGACGGGCGAGAAGCAAACAAGGAGTGATAGCATGTCCACCCCCGTCGACCGCAACCGTCTGATCGTTCCCGAGGTCGCACCGCTCTATTCCGCCGGCCACCAAAGCGTCGAGACGATCCTGAGGGTGGTTGCCGGCCTGCTCCTCGTCACTCACGGCTACGGAAAGATCATGAACCCGTTCGGTGCGGTCGGCATGGTCGAAAGCCTCGGCTTCTATCCCGGCGTTTTCTGGTCGCCGCTGCTTGCCGCGACGGAATTCTTCGGCGGCATCCTGGTGGCGATCGGCCTATTCACCCGCCCGGCCTCGCTTGCGGCGGCGATCGTTCTCCTCGTGACCGTCTATTCCCATAGTATCGTCAAGGCGGAAGGACTGGGTGGTGCCGAGAAGTCGATCCTCTGGACGACGATCTTCATCTTTTTCGCCATCCGTGGCGGAAACAGTCACTCGGTCGATGCGCGGTTGAAGAAGGTATTCTGAGGCCGGAGCGCAAAAGCATGCCGGTGGCGCCACAAGCGACGCCGCCGGCCCTTGAAGAGGATTTCCCGTCGTGGTCATCTCGTCGCCGAGCGAGTCGGCAAGGGACGGACAATGCGCGTAGCCATCATCGAAAACACCCGTTATTCGGACCCCGGTCAGGTGGGCGTGGCGCTCGCCGAGGCGGGGGCACGCATCGACACGATCCGCGCCTATGCCGGCGAACCGCTGCCGAATTCGGTCGAGGATTATGATGCGCTGGTCGTGCTCGGGGGCGAGCAGAATGCCCGCGACGACGAGAAGCATCCCTATCTTCCCGTGCTGGCCGAGCGCATGCGGGCCTTCGGCGAAGCCGACAAGGCGGTGCTCGGCATATGCCTTGGAAGCCAGATGCTCGCCCGCGCCTTCGGCGGCGACAACCTGATCGGCGCGGCCCCCGAATTCGGCTGGCAGGCGATCCGCCCGACGCAAGCCGGTCGAGCCGACCCCGTGCTTTCGGCGATCGCCGACGACAGCTTCCTGTCCTTCCAGTGGCATGACGACACCTTCACGCTGCCGCCGGAGGCCGTGCATCTCGCCGCCAATGACGCCGTTCACCACCAGGCCTTCCGTGTTGGTCGTGCAGCCTATGGCATGCAATTCCATTTCGAAGCGAACCGCGGCGTCGTCGAGGAATGGAACCGCATGTTCCCCGAACTGGTCGAGCGCAAGCATCCAGGATGGCTTTCCCGCCACCCCGAATACGCCGCTTCCCAAGGGCAGAAAGCCGATGCGGCGGGGCTTGCCATCGCCCGGGCCTGGGTGTCGCTGATCTGAGCCGGGCGCCGTCTCCGCTGCGCCGGCAACATTGTTTGGAAGGAGCCGGACATGGCGCCGAGCGAACGCGAGAAGATGGCGGCAGGCGAGTGGTACAGCTGCCTCGATGACGAACTCGACCGCCTGCGCGTCCTGGCGCGCGAAGCGGTGCACAGCCACAACACGCTCGCGCCGGCAGAGCGCGGTCAGGCCGCCCCGGCGCTGATCCGGTTGTTTGCCGGTTTCGGCGAAGGAGCCTTCATCGAAGCGCCGTTCCATTGCGGCTATGGCTTCAACATCACGCTCGCAGACCGCGTCTACCTGAATGCCGGCTGCGTCATTCTCGACAGTGCGCCGGTTATAATCGGCGCCGGCTCGATGCTCGGACCCGCGGTGCAGATCTATTGCGCCGAACACCACAAGGACCGGGCCAGCCGCGCGGCGGGGCTTGAAGTGGCCCGCCCCGTGACGATCGGCCGGGATGTGTGGATCGGCGGCGCGGCGGTGATCCTGGCCGGTGTTTCGATCGGCGACGGAGCGATCGTCGGGGCGGGGGCCGTGGTCACGCGCGACATTCCGGCGGGCGCGACGGTGGTCGGCAATCCGGCGCGTCCGGCAACACGGAAATGAAGCCTGCAGCCGGCCGAATTGACCGGGATCAAGTCGCTAGCGCCGGGCGAATGTATGGTGCAGGCGAACGGACCGCGGAGACATGACGTGAACCTTGCCGCCTTTGCCATCGCGCTTGCGCTTCTGCTTCTGACGCCGGGGCCGACCAATACGCTGCTGGCCGTGGCGGGGGCGTCGCAGGGCTTCCGTCGCGCCTGGCCGCTGATGGGCGTCGAACTCGCCGGCTACCTGACGACCATCGTTCCCCTCGTCACCTTTGCCGGCCCCTTCCTCGAAGGTCAGCCGGTGGTTTCGGATCTCGTCAAGCTGTGTTCCGCCGCCTGGGTCCTGGTCCTGGCGATCAGGCTCTGGACCGCTCCGGCACCAACGGCGGCCGACACCTGTATCAAGGGACGCTGCGTCTACTGGACGACGGTCATGAACCCGAAGGCGCTGATCATCGGGCTGGCGCTCATCCCGTCGGCGGGCATCGCAGAAACACTGCCCTATCTAGCCGTGCTCTGCATGACGATCGGCGTGGTGGCGAGCCTTTGGCTGGCGCTGGGATCGGCCGTCATCCGCGCCGTCAGCCATCGCCACCCCGCGCTCGTCGGCCGCGTCGCGGCCTGCTTCCTCGTCTTCTTCGCCATCAGCCTCGCCGGCAGGGCCGTCGGTCTCGTGTGACACGGCCGAGCAGGGCAGGGCGCGGTGCCTAAAATCCCTGGCTGAACGAAGGCCGATACTGTCCCGCAACCCCGCGCCGGCTCCGCCTCGCCGTGCCTCGCACTGCCTGGTGTATCCGAGGGCGGAACGGGGACGGGTATGCGCGGCGGAAATGGGCGGGGAAGAACGGGCGGGGGCGGTGTCGATTTTGTTGGAGGAACTGGCGGGGCTTCCCCGTGGTGGGGGATGGGAGAAGGGTGTCGGAGGAGAGTGCTTGCGGGCTTGTGCGTGGATCCTCGGGTCGAGGCCGAGGATGACGGAGTTTGTGGGAGGCACGGCGGCAAAGGACATGTAGGTGCTGGCTGCACGGGAAGCGATGTGGCATCGCCCCAAATTGTAGGTCGTCATCCTCGGGCCTGACCCGAGGATCTACGCACATGATCCACTTTCAGAGCTGAACCCTTGGTCCTGCCATCCGTCCACGGGCCAAGAACCGCCGGGCCCCATCCGCCCTCTTTTCACGGCCTCACGCCCACCCTAGACTGGCGCGACGGATCTCGTTGCAAAGGAAGACCCATGGATCGTGCCCATGACCCAAGCCAGCTCGAAATGGTCGTGCTGATGACGCCGGACATGGCGAATTTCTCCGGCAAGGTGCATGGCGGCGCGCTGCTCAACATTCTCGACCGGGTCGCCTATTCCTGTGCCTCACGCTTTTCCCAGCATTATGCGGTGACGCTTTCGGTTGATCAGGTGGTTTTTCGCCAGCCGATCCATGTGGGCGAACTGGTGACCTTCTCGGCTTCGGTCAACTTCGCCGGCCGCACCTCAATGGAAATCGGCATCCGCGTCGAGGCCGAGGATCTGCGAACCGGCGAGCGGCGGCACACCAATTCCTGTTATTTCACCATGGTGGCGGTCGACGCGGAGGGCAAGCCGACGCCGGTTCCTGAACTTGCGCTTGAAACAGACGTAAAACGCCGGCGCGCGCGCCAAGCCGATGTGCGCCGTACTCTGCGACGCGAATTCGAGGCCCGCTTCCGCGAGCTCAAGGAAGGCAATGACTGAGGGCCGGGACTGATCGGCGGAATGTCTCCGCACGGCTCAGGCGGTCGGTCTCGTGACCGGCCCGAAAGCCCATGCAGCGATCCGTTGAATAGGCTCAGGCGATGTCCGTCTCGTCTTCGACCGGAGCCTCGGGAGCATTCTTCTTGATGGATTCGGCGCAGTTTTTTGCGCTGGACTTCGACGAGTAGGTCTCGGACCGGACCATGATCTCGCCGTTCGATGCCCGGAAGCGGATGAAGGTTTCGCCGTTCTTCGCCTCATCGATTTCGAAGCGATAACCGCTGCCGGTTTCTTCCTTCGTCAGGTCGACAATGGCCGCGTCGGGGGCGTTCTTCTTGATCGAGTCGATGCAATTCTTGGCGCTTGCCTTGGAAGCGTAGTTTTCAGACCAGACCATGACTTCCGAATTGTAGACGAACTGGATGCGGAAAGCGCCCTTTTCATTCTTCAAGATCTTGAACTTGTGCATGTTTCCTCCTGATGCCGACGTCGGGGCTGATTTCGCCCGACAACTGTCAAGAATACTTAGAATGCAACTTGAGGAAGCGCAAGATGCATGGCTACGCGTCGATCGGTCGAATGCGATCCGTACGGTTAGGAGGCTGGAAAGCCTGTAACCACGCTTTCCCCTCTTCGTTAAGGCCTCGCTCAGTTTTGCCGGCCAGTGTCGCGCCGGAAACTGAAGAGGAAGATCATGCGGGCAATGATGAAGCAGGACGCAGCGAACACAAATTCCATCTGGGGAGTGCTGACGGGAATGGCGGGCGCGCTGGCGCTTCTTGCCGCCACGCCCGCCTTTGCCTGGACCCAGGCGGAAATCGATGCCGCGATCGCCACAATCGACACGCCGGAAGCCCGGCTTTGCCCCGAATCGAACGGCTCGAAGCTCGAGCTTCCCTACGAGATCAAGGACATCAACGGCGATGCCATCGACGAGCTCATCGTCCATCAGCAGGCGAGCGGCGCTGCCAGCTGTTTCGGGCATGCCGGCTCTGAAATCAGCCTGCTGATTTCCGACGGCAAGGGCGGCTGGACCGACGCCTTCGGTTTCCCGGGTTCCGATCTCGCCTTCCATCCGCGCACTGACAGCGACTGGCCGGATGTCGAGATCCTCGGCCCTGGTTTCTGCTTTCCCGTCTGGCGTTACCATGAGGGCAGCTACGGCATCTGGCGCACCTGCGAGGACGGAAAGCTCGTCTATGCCGAGGGACTGCGCGACAAAGCCGTGCCGAGTGGTGGTGGGAAGGCGAAGCCGTCAAGCCATTCGGGCGGAAACGGCATCGGCACGCTCTCTCCGGTCGAGGTGATCGACGTCGCCTCCCTCGATGGCATTCCCTATGACCACAACGGCTCCATCATGATCGTCGATGGCGCGAAGGGCGTCATCGTCTATGATCGACCCAAGAACTCGATCGCCGGCACCGTGAAGCGCGGCACAGTGCTCTTCCGCGGCAAGCCCTGGGACATGAACAATCCCGACGGCGCCCTGATCGACGGCGTCGCCCATACCTTCAAGAAGGGATGCGACGCGACCGAATATCCCGTGCGCGGCCGCTACCACGTCATGTACGGCATGTCTCAGTTCACGCTGGAAGGAGCGGCCCCGATCCGCTCCAAGATCAATTGCGACATCACCAGCCACTCCATGGCCAGCGGCAATGCCAGACTGAAGTTCGATATCGCCTGGGATTGAGGGACGTTGCGCGCGAACGGCGGGTGTTGAACGACGCCCGTCAGAAGCCCTGAAAGAGGAAATTTGTGGTGGCGGTGATGTCATCGGCCTTGTCGGATAGATCGGCGACCTGTTCGCCGATTTCGCTTGGGGGGCCGCTGCCATCCGTTGTGTCGCCATGACATGAAGCTGACCGTCGACGACAAATCGGGGCGTGAGCCGGGATATCGACCAGGACATGTCACTCACAGCGACCAGCGGCGCGATGACCCTGGAGGGGAGATCATCGAGAAGGTTTGATTGAAGATCGACGACCAGCATGTTCCCGGCCTTGAGCCGGTAGACATGGAAGCGTTCCATCAGAACTGCCAATAATTCGCCAGCGGCAGGCCATGTTTCTCGATGTATTCTTTCTCCGCTCGGATCGCGTGGGCATTCTCGATCCGCCAGCGCCGTTCCTTTTCAGCCTCTATCGCCTGCGCGATACCGTCTTCGGCGGCATGCGACACGTCGATCGAAAAATCGCAGGCTTCCGCGATCAGTGACTGATCAAGTATAACTGCGACAGTCTTTCTCGGCTGGGAAGCGATGGCCATCTCCGGTGCAACAGGGCCAAGAATAAGCCCTGCTGGTCCGGACGGAAAGCCCTCACTCGTCGCTCATCTTGAGCGCGGCAATGAACGCTTCCTGCGGGATCTCGACCTTGCCGAACTGGCGCATGCGCTTCTTGCCGGCCTTCTGCTTGTCCAAGAGCTTGCGCTTGCGGGATGCGTCGCCGCCGTAGCACTTGGCGGTCACGTCCTTGCGGAGTGCCGAGATGGTTTCGCGGGCGATCACGTTGCCGCCGATTGCGGCCTGGATCGGGATCTTGAACATGTGCTTCGGGATCAGCTCCTTGAGCTTTTCGCACATGTCGCGGCCGCGCTTTTCCGCCGCCGAGCGGTGGACCAGCATGGAGAGCGCATCGACAGGCTCGCCATTGACCAGGATCGACATCTTGACGAGATTGCCTTCCTGATAGCCGTTCAGGTGGTAATCGAACGAGGCATAGCCCTTGGAGATCGACTTCAGGCGGTCATAGAAATCGAACACCACTTCGTTGAGCGGCAACTCGTAGGTCAGCATGGCGCGCTTGCCGACATAGGTGAGTTCGGTCTGGATGCCGCGGCGGTCCTGGCAGAGCTTCAGGATGCCGCCGAGATAGTCGTCCGGGGTGAGGATCGTCGCCTTGATCCAAGGCTCGCGGATTTCCGCGATCTTGACGACGTCCGGCATGTCGGCCGGATTGTGCAGCTCGCGCTCCGTGCCGTCGGTCATGGTCAGCTGATAGACGACCGAGGGGGCCGTGGCGATCAGGTCGAGGTCGAATTCGCGCTCGAGACGTTCCTGGATGATCTCGAGGTGCAGCAGGCCGAGGAAGCCGCAGCGGAAGCCGAAGCCGAGGGCCGCCGACGATTCCATTTCGAACGAGAAGGAGGCGTCGTTGAGGCGCAGCTTGCCCATGGCGGCGCGCAGGTCCTCGAAATCGGCCGCATCGACCGGGAAGAGGCCGCAGAACACCACCGGCTGCGCCGGCTTGAAGCCGGGAAGGGCTTCTGCGGTCGGGCGCTTGTCCTCGGTGATCGTGTCGCCGACGCGGGTGTCGGCCACTTCCTTGATCGAGCCGGTGAAGAAGCCGATCTCGCCCGGGCCGAGGCTGTCGACGGCCACCATCTTCGGCGTCAGGATGCCGACACGTTCGACCTGGTACTTGGCGTCGGTGCCCATCATGCGGATGGTCTGCCCCTTGGAGAGCACGCCGTCGATGACGCGCACCAGAACCATGACGCCGAGATAGGTATCGTACCAGCTGTCGACGAGCAGCGCCTTCAAGGGGGCCTTCTCGCCGCCCGGGCTTTTCGGCGGGGGCAGCTTGTGGACGATCGCTTCGAGCACGTCGGGAATGCCCAGGCCCGTCTTGGCCGAGATCAGCACGGCTTCTGAAGCGTCGATGCCGATCACTTCCTCGATCTGTTCCTTGATGCGATCGGGTTCCGCCGCCGGCAGGTCGATCTTGTTGAGGACGGTGACGATCTCGTGGTTGTTGTCGATCGCCTGGTAGACGTTGGCGAGCGTCTGCGCCTCGACGCCCTGGGATGCGTCGACGACGAGCAGCGAGCCCTCGCAGGCAGACAGCGATCGCGACACCTCATAGGCGAAGTCGACGTGGCCGGGGGTGTCGATCAGGTTCAGCACATAGGTGTCGCCGTCATTGGCCTTGTAGTGCAGGCGCACCGTCTGGGCCTTGATGGTGATGCCGCGTTCCCGCTCGATGTCCATCGAGTCGAGCACCTGTTCCGACATCTCGCGTTCGGCAAGGCCGCCGGTCGTCTGGATCAGGCGGTCGGCGAGCGTCGACTTTCCGTGGTCGATATGCGCGACGATCGAGAAGTTGCGGATATGGTCGAGGGGGGTGCGGTTCTCTGTGCTCATGGCTTGCGCATATAGCAGCGGCGGTTGAGCCCGCAAAGCGGAAAGAAAGGGTTTTGTTCACCCTGACCGCCGGAAACTGTGGCTTTCGGGCCGCTCTAGAGGGTCGTGTCCGCCCGCTCGTTGTCCGGATCGGTGATCACGGTCGCGTTGGGAAGCTGGGCGCTCAGCATTTCGAAGCCCTCCCGCTCTGCGGGCGGAACCGCTTCGCGCCCCTTGAGCCGCAGCAGCACGAAGCCGCCATAGGCGACCGCGAGGCCCATGGCCGCAAAGATGAACGTCTGCGGGCCGAAGACCGGGGTGATGAGCGTGACGCCGAGCGGCATCAGCGTCGCGGATGTCGACCAGGCGACGAGAAGCGTGGAGGACAACGGCACGAAGTCCTGCGGCGCCGTGCGGTCGTTGGCATGGGCATTGGCGATCGAATAGACGGATTCGACGGCGCCGGCCCAGATCGCATAGACGACCATCAGCAGCAGCAAATTCGAGAACGAGACGAAGAGTGCGGCCACCGCCATCACGCCGATCAGCCCGCAGGCGATGATCAGCACCAGCCGGCGGTCGATCCGGTCCGACAGCGTGCCGAGCGGATACTGGATGAACAGCATGCCGAGCTGCATGACGAACATCAGCATCGCAATGTCCGACTGCGACACGGCGTTTTCCGCCGCGTATATCGGCGTGAAGCCCTGGACCATCATCGAGAAGCCGCCGGCCGCCAGCACGCCGACGAAGCCGACCGGAGAGTTGCGCCAGGCCATCCTGATATCGACGCTGACGCTTGCCGGGGCGGGTGGTGTGGGGAGGCGTGTGAGGCTGATCGGCAGGATGGCGATGGCGGTGAAGAAGATGGTGACGAGCGGCGCAAGATTGCCCTCCGCCGGCATCTGCCCGAAGCCCCAGGCGCCGGCGCCGAGACCGATGACGAAGGCCATGTAGAAGAACGACATCGCCTTGCCGCGCCAGGCATTCGAGGCGGCGTGGTTGATCCAGCTCTGGGCGATGATGAAATTCGTGTTGCCGGCCGCACCGTAGAGCGTGCGGCCGACGATCCACAGGATAGGGTTGACGCCGAGGGCGATCAGGAAGGCGCCGAGGATGACGAGCGCCATCGACGCCGCGAAGAGCCGCGCATGGCCGACGCGGCGGATGAGCGGGCCGGCGACGACGCAGCCGACGAGCCCGCCGAAGGCTACCGCCGTGATCGCACCGCCGGCCGCCCAGGAGGGGCTGTCGGAGCGCGACAGGACGAAGGGGATATAGGCCGACATCACCCCGTTTCCGAGCGCGACCGCAGTCATGGACAGGACGATGCTGGCGACGGAGAGTGGCGAATTGGTCGTCGTCACGGTCTGCGTCGTCATCGAGTGATCCTGGAAAAGGCTACCGCGCCGAAAGAGCCGCGCTGGTGGTTGAGATTGTCTGCCCTTCCTGGCGGGCCGGTCGAAGCGACTTTTCTAGCCGAACGGCAACGGCTGCGATAGCGTGCACGCGACGTCATTCCGCAGTTTCCGGCGGGGCGCAAGACAGGTTTCCGATCAAGCAACGGGCATGGACTCGGCTGCCTGGACGCAACTGCCATCGGTCTTGACTCCATTATACGATTACGCAATTCTACAATAATGGAATTTGACGACGAAAACCTTGCTCACCGCATTGGTGCCCGCCTCGGCACGTTGCGCGCCGAGCGCAGCCTGACGCTGGACGGGCTCGCCGAGCTGTCGGGCGTCAGCCGGGCGATGATCTCGAGGGTGGAGCGCGGCGAGGCGAGCCCGACGGCGGCGCTTCTGGCGCGGCTCTGCTCGGCGCTCGGTGTCTCGCTTTCTGTGTTCTTCGCGGCCGGCGGGGCGGAGGTGTCGCCGCTGGCGAGGCGGGCCGACCAGCCGGTCTGGCGCGATCCGGAAAGCGGCTACCTGCGCCGGGTGGTTGCGCCGGGCGGAACGGGCAGCCGCGTCGATGTCGTCGAAGTGGAGTTCCCGGCCGGTGCCGAGGTGCGCTTTCCCGGCCAGCAGGCGAGCCGCAGCCAGTGGCAGCATGTCTGGCTGTTCGAAGGTGAGATGGACCTGACCGTCGGCGAGACGGTGCACCGGCTTCTGCCGGGCGACTGCCTCTTCATGAATGTCGGCGACGTCCACGGGTTTCGCAATCCGACGGACAAGCCGGCCCGCTATGCGGTGATCATCGATCTCGGCCACCGCTGAACCCGTCTGCCCTGGAGCTTCCATGACCGCCATCCGCATGCTGAACGAACAACAGACCCTCGCCGTCTTGCCCGACCTCTGCGACGTGCTCGCGGACTGCGTCGAGGGCGGAGCCTCAGTTGGCTTCATGTCTCCCTTCACGCCGGCGGATGCCGTGCCCTTCTGGCAGGGCGTGGCCGCCGCCGTCGGGCGCGGCGAGGTGCTGCTCTTTGTCGCCGAGACCGAAGGCCGGATCGACGGAACCGTGCAGATCGGCTTCGCCCTGAAGCCCAACCAGCCGCATCGCGCCGATCTGATGAAGCTGCTCGTCCACCGCCGGGCGCGGGGCCGTGGTCTTTCCCGGCCGCTGATGGAAACGGCCGAAGCCGAAGCCGCCCGCCGGGGCCGCAGCCTGCTGGTGCTCGACACCGCGACCGGCGAGCCGGCCGAGCGGATCTACGAAAAGCTCGGCTGGAGCCGCAGCGGCGTCATTCCGGATTACGCGCTCTTCCCCGACGGCCGCTACTGCGACACCACGGTCTTCTACAAGCGGATCCGCTGAGGTCGGGCGACGCAGTTCTCCCGGAAAAGGTTCACGCCGGTGCGCATCCGCCCCCCTTGTCGTCCGGTCGCCCCATGCTAGGCTGTCGGTGGTTCGCGCCTGCGGACCGCTGACAACCGGGGGTTCATTCATGTCGTCTTTCCTTGCTGCGTCGCGCCGCGCCGCCGTCCTTGCTCTTGTTGCTGGAACCGTTGCCGGTGCCGCAATGCCGGCCCTTGCCGCTGATGTGACCTTCATCATGCGCAACAGCCATCCGAATGCCGTCGAGGTCGAACTCTACAGCCAGGACCGCGAGCATGTCTGGCCGGGCGGCAACGAGGTCTTCTATCTCGACGACGGCGAGACCAAGGAGATCCCGCTGTCGTGCAACGAGGGCGAGCAGATCTGCTATGGCGCCTGGGTTTCTGGCGACAAGGGCAGCTACTGGGGCACCGGCCCGGACAATGGCGAAACCTGCACGGACTGCTGCTACACCTGCGAGGGCGGCCAGACCGAGGAAATCAATCTCGTCGAATGACGGAAGGCGGTGCCGCGACTGGCACTTCATGCCCGAAGATATTTGGTCGTTTGACCTAAAACAGGCCCGCTCCGTCTTGCGGAGCGGCCGGCGATGACGCTAGGTTTTCCCGACAAGAACACAGGGGACGTAACCGACATGCGTGTCATCTATTCCGAAGACCACAAGCTGAGAGATGCCAAGACCGAGCTGCATGGCGGCCTGCTGGTCAAGCCTTTCGAGGGGCCGTTCCGGGCCGAGTGGATCCTGGCGGCCGTCAAGGAAGCAGGCTTCTCCGACGTCGTGGCGCCCCGCGATCACGGGCTTGCCACCGCATTGAAGGTGCATGGCGCCGACTATCTCGAATTCCTGCGCACCTGCTGGGACCGCTGGACCGCGATGGGCTTCAAGGGCGAGGCCATCCCGACCGCCTTTGCCTATCGCCGAAGCCGCAACCGTGTCCCGAACAATATCGACGGGGCCGTGGGCTATTACGCCAACTCGGTCGAGACGGCGATTTCCAAGGGCACCTACGAGGCGGCGCTCGCCTCGATGAATGTCGCGACCTCCGGCGCCGACTGGCTGCACGAGGGCAACCGCTTCGCCTTCTCGCTCTGCCGCCCGCCGGGCCATCACGCCGGCATCGATCTGTTCGGCGGCTATTGCTTCATCAACAACGCGGCGGTCGCGGCCCAGCGTCTGCTTGACCACGGCGCGAAGAAGGTCGCGATCCTCGATGTCGACTTCCATCACGGCAACGGGACGCAGGACATCACCTACAATCGCGGCGACATCTTCTTCGCCTCGCTGCATGGCGATCCGGTCGATGCCTTCCCCTATTTCCTCGGTTATGCCGACGAGACGGGTGAAGGCGAGGGCGAGTGGCTGAACGCCAACTACCCGATGCCGGCCGGCACGCCCTGGGAGGTGTGGTCCGCCGCACTGCAAGACTCGCTCAAACGGATCGCGGCCTTCGGCGCCGAGGCGATCGTTTTGTCGCTCGGAGTCGATACCTTCGAGCAGGACCCGATCAGCTTCTTCAAGCTCAAGTCGCCGGACTATATCCGCATGGGCGAGATGATCGCCGCGAGCGGCCTGCCGATCCTGACCGTCATGGAAGGTGGTTACGGTGTCCCCGAAATCGGCCTCAATGTCGCGAACGTCTTGAAGGGCCTCGAGGCCTGAGCCTCGGGGACATCGTGCGCGTCCGATCCAAGCTCCTGATGTCGGGCCGGTTTTCCGCCCTCGACAGTTGACTTCAATCAATCGTCTCCGGCCGAGAAGGCGCATAGTGACTTCGGATTGTCGGGGAGACTTGCCGGAATGTCGTTCCCTGTCCGCTGATCGCGGACGGCGCATGTTCCGGACTGAAGGGGACATGATGGATTGGCAACGTATCTTCTGGCTCGCGGCCTTTCTGGGAGCGTCGCTTACGGCGGCGCCGGTGAATGCCGATTATGTCGGCGGGCTCAATCCGGCCGGCGATAATTTCCTGGCCTTGCGTACCGGCCCCGGTTCGCGCTTTCCGATGATCCTGCCGATGGGGCCGGGGACTTTCCTGACCGTGGTCGGCCGCGATGGCCGCTGGCTGAATGTCGAGCTGGAGGATGGCACCCGCGGCTGGGCCTATGACGCTTATGTCGTCGGCGGCGCCGCACCCGACGACGGCTCTGCAGACGAACCGTTGGACAGGGTAGCCGCCGAGCCGCCGCCACCTGCCAGGGTGTTGCCGGATGAGCCGGCGGCTGACATCGGTGGGGAGGCGCCGTCCTCGTCTGCTGATGCGAGGCCAGGGTATACGAAGACGTCCGCCACCGTGTCCGCCGGAACGACGGCAGCCCCCGCAGCGAGCAACTGGATCACTTACCGCAACGACCGCTTCGGAACCCGCATCGACTATTCCGCCCCCTTTTTCGAGATGCTGCCGCCGCCGGAGAACGACGACGGGCGGAGCTTCGAGGCGCGTGACGGCTCGGCCCGCTTCATGGTTTTCGCCTCTCACAACGTGTTCGACAGCTCGCTCGACGAACTGATTGAGGAAAATCTCGCAGGCCTCGGCGAGGGGGAGAAGGTCACGCAGAAGCGTCGGGGCGAGGACTGGTATCTGCATTCCGGCTTCCGCGGCGATGATTTCTTCCTCCGCAAGGTCTTGCTGAGCGATGCCGGGGCGGTGATCCACACGTTCGAGATCAGCTATGCCAAAAGCCTGAAGGCGAAGCTCGACCCGGTGGCCGCCCGCATGGCGCAGTCGCTGCGGGCCGGGGACGAGCCTGTGGAAAGCAAAAGCGAGAAACCGACGACGAATGCCTCCGGGTTGCAGGGTGCCCCTTCCCCCGGGGCGACGGACGACGATGGCAAGGCGCCTTCGGTGACGGTGGGCCAGGGTTGGAAATCGCATGATTTCGACGGGTTCGCCCTGAAGGCTCCAGGAGACTGGAAGGCGTCGGTCGACGGCGACACGCTCGTGCTCAAGGCTCCCGACGGCAAGCGAAGCCTGATGGTCTGGTGGTGGTTCCCCGACGAACCGCTGCTCGGCTATTCCGACATCGTCTCCAACCACAAGATCAAGGTGGCCGGTGAGCCGGCCTTGTGGATACATTCAAAATTCGAGGGCGTCGAAACGCTGAGTGTGACCCTCGACGAGGGGCGAGCCGACAAGAAGCGGCTGCATTTTCTTTTCGAGGCGACCGGCGGTCTCCGCCTCGGCGGCGGAGAACCCGACTTCGACCGCATCCTCCAGAGCGTGACGATCGATGGGCAGGAAGGTAAGGCCGGAGCGGAAGACAGCGGAGAGCCGCTGATCGTCCCTCGATCGGACGGCGAGGAGCCCGTAACCCCGAATGCCACGACCGAGGATGTCTCGACGGTCGATGAAGACGCGGCCGACGAGGGGGGCATTGAGGACGAGGAGCGTCGGGCTTGGGTTGGTCGTATCTCGGTTACGGTGCCGAGCGGCTGGAAGGTTACACCGGACGAGAACATCGCCGGCGGCATCGTCATGACCCGGCCGGACGAAGGCGCACAGATCGCCTTGTCCCTCTGGCCGGAAGACAGGCCGATGCCGAGCGCTGAGGTGACGTCGCTCGACTATACCGTCATGCTGGGGCGGCCGGCGACCGTTCTGGAACTGAGCGAGGGGCGCATGCGCGCCCGGCAGATCTTCTTCGATGAACCGCGCGGTGGCGGTGCACGCTTGGCGCTCGCCTACCGGGCCTTCGGTGAAGAACTGGGCGACGGCCTTCCTTTGTTCGAAATGGTGCTGGCGAGCCTGGACGAGACTTTCGCTCCGCCCGAGGACGTCGAGTCTCCCGTTGTCGCACCGGCAGCTGGCAGCGATCCTTTCGCCGATATCGATCTGAGCGACCTGGAGGTGAACCCGAGATGAGACCGCTGCGACCCTTCGATTTTCGGGCCATGATCCTCGCCGGTACCTTCGCGCTCTCATCTGTGGCGGCTGCCATTGCTCAGGCGCCGACTACATGGCAGGAGGATGCCAAGAAGGCCGCACTCGACTATGCCGACCAGCAAGCCAAGGACGTGGTGAAATCGCAGTCGCAGGCGGCGATTGTTGCGCTCTATAAGAAGCTCTACAAGTCGGGTGCAAACAAGACCCTCGTGCGACAGCTCGGCACGGTGGCGCTTTCGGCCAACGAAATCAACAAATTCGCCGAGAACGCTGCAGACGCCCTGACCAGCGGCGACCCGGAAAAGGCCAAGGCCGCCTCCAACGAGGTCGCGGTCGCGCTCGGCAAGACGCTGGCCAACGGGATCAAGGATCCGGCACTGCGCCAGCAGATGGCCGGAGCGCTCGGCAATATCGACAAGGTCAACGAAGCGGCTGACGTGCTCGGCAAGGCAGCCGGCGGCGACCCGCAGGCGGCCTATGAGTATCTCGGCCGTGCCTTCATCGCCGCGACACCCGCCGCCGCCGCCTTCACTGCAGTCGAGACGGCGGCTGGCGTGGTCTCCTATGCCAAGGGCAAGTTTGTCGACAGCACCATCGAAGAACTTTACCAGGAATACGCCAAGGGCGACGAACATACCCGCGAGGTGATCCGCGAACGGTTGGAAACCCTGCCGATCTACGCCTCGGTCATTCGCGACCGTAAGATCGAACTCGCCGACCAGCGGGCGGACGATATCGCCCAGGCGACGGCCGAGCCCAGCGACGCGGTTCGCGAGCGGTTGACGGAGACCAGCGACGGTGAAGTCATCGACGACATCTTCCAGACCTTCGCCGCGCGCACCAAGAAGGAGCAGTCTGCCGCCGTCGCGGAAAAGGCTCGCGCCGATGCACAGGCCGAAGCCGGCCTGATGATGGAGGCGCTGGATTCCGCGGCCTATGGCAAATACGGGCGGGATTGGTGGACCAAGCACCCCTACAATCTCGAACGCTTCACCCAGCTGATCCGCGACAAGCTGAAGAAGGACGGTGTGCTCGATCCGCACAATGCAGTTCACATCAAAGCCATGGCGAATCTGCTGTCGACCGGGCTGGTTCATGGCACGAACTCGAAGGAGTACCAGGACCAGCTGGCCAAGTTCGAGGAGTACCGCACCAACGTTGCGGGCCATAGTGGCCTGACCGTTGAGCCGCAGGCGGCCACCGCGGATCTTGCCGGCCAGTATAGCGGCCGCATTTCAGGTCAGGCATCCGGATCGATGAGCCTCGTCGTATCCGGCGCATCGGTTTCCGGCTCCATTTCCGGTGCCTTTGAAGGCGACGCCTTTACCGCGCGGTTTTCCGGTTCTCTCAACGGTGACGGTTCGTTCACTGCACCGACCACGGGGGTCTTGCAAGGCAAGCTGTACAAAGAGGTCAAACCTTATCCTTTCAACGGCACGGTGAGCGGCAGGGTCGACGGGCGTTCGGGTGCAGGCCAGTGGTCGGGCAGGAACAAGTGGGGCGGCGGCAGTGGCAGCTGGCAGGTGACCAAATAGGGCGCAGGGCGTGGCCGCGCTTTACCCGGTGACGAGGAGTTGAACTGTCGCAGGCGTGATCGTCAGGCGGGAAGCGGTTCCCTTGCTCCCTCGGCCATGTCGATGAGGTCGGACGATGTCTGCGGCTTTCCGAACAGGTAGCCTTGTCCCTGTTCGCAGCCAATGTCCTTGAGGAATACGACCTGCTCCTCGGTTTCGACCCCTTCGCAGATCATCGCGATTCCGAGACCCTTGCACAGCGCCTTGACCGAGTGGACGATCGCCCGGCTCGCCGGGTTTTCCATCAGGCTGCGGACGAACATCTGGTCGACCTTGATCTTGTCGAGCGGGAACCGGGCGAGATAGCCGAAGGAGGAATAGCCCGTCCCGAAATCGTCGAGCGCAAGCGAAATGCCGAGCGCCTTGAGGTCGGCCATCTTGGCGAACACATCCGGCGACGGATTGAGGAACGCGGATTCGGTGATCTCGAGGTGAAGGCGCTTCGGGGAGAGGCCACTCTGTGAAAGCGCGTCACGCACCGCACCGACGATGTCGCCGCGCTGGAACTGCAGCGGGGCCACGTTGACCGCGACCGTCAGTTCGCCGGGCCAGGAAAGCGCATCCCTGCAGGCGCGCGTCAGCACCCAGCAACCAAGCTGCTCGATGAAGCCGTTGGCTTCCGCGATCGTCACGAAGTCTTGCGGGGAGACGAAGCCGAGCTTTGGATGGATCCAGCGGATCAGCGCCTCGGCGCCGATCAGTTTGCGATCCGAAAGGCGGACCTGAGGCTGGTAGAGAACATGGATTTCACCCTTGTCCAGCGCATGCCAGAGCTCCGCCTCGATGCGGCGCGCGTCCGCATGCCGCAGTCCGGTCTCCGGATCGAACCGCGTGACGCCGTTGCCGCTGGTCTGGCGTGCGAGGTCGAGGGAAAGTTCAGCCTCCGCGACCAGCACGGCGCCGCCTCTGAGCGGCGGACCGCTCTGGAAGGTCATGCCGATGCGTGCCCCGAGCCGGGCTTTCGAGCCCAGCACGTCGAAGGGGATACCGATCGACCGGACGATTTCTTCGGCGATCGCGTTCGCCTCCGTCTCGCTCACGGGCGAGGTTGTGAAGGCGGCGAACGTGTCGCCGCCGAGCCGGGCGATCTCGGACAGGCGCGGCTCGACACCCTCGAGGCGAGCGACCACGGCCTTGAGCAAGGCGTCTCCCTTGGATCGGCCGAGCGTCGCGTTGATGGTCTTGAAGCGATGCAGGTTGATGGCGAACACTGCGTGCCCCTTGTCCGCCGGGGGCGGGGCTTCAAGAGCCTCATCGATCATGGCGATGAAGGGGGACGAGCGGAGTGCATCGGTCAACACGTCATGCTCGGACAGGAAGGTGATGCGATCTTCCTGGCGTCTGCGGGCCGTGACATCGCGGGCCGTGATGCAGGCGACGAAGTCGTGCGCGACGAGGCGCCTGCTGCGGCCGGAGGCGCGCGTCAGCTTTGACGGAGTGATCGTGTATTCGATGACACGGTCGCCGTCTTCAGGTCCGAGCACCAGCACGTTCAACGCCGACTGGGGCGCGTGGCCGTCACGCAGGGCCGAGATCGCCTGCCGGATGCCGGTCACCCATTCCGGGGGAAGCCTGTCGGCGACGAGATCGCCTTTCCGTGACGCCTGAAGGCCGGGCAGGATTTCTGCCAGCCGCGCGCTTTGCTCGAGCAGCAGACCATTCTCGTCGACGACGAGAATGGCGTCGGCACTGTCGTTGATAACCCTGCCGAGGAGGTTGCGGGTGTTGTCGGCATCGGCCGAGGCAAGACGCAGCAGCCAGCTGCGCAGGTCGAGTTCCTCGACGAAGCGGGTGGCGATCGTCAGCAGCAGCAGGACCTGCGTCGCCGCCGTGGGCAGAAGCACGCCCTGGCTCGTCTGCAGGAAGAGAGCCATCCCTTCGGTCACGAGCATGCCCGCGCCCACTATGCCCAGCTGACGGCGTAGCGCCCGGTAGGGCGAGAGCGCGAAAAACGAGATGATCGCCCCGAACGCGAGCGACGGCCAGGGAAAAAGGGGCTTCAGCGCGCGATCCTGGAGGAGGGTCTCGGTGGCAAGGATCTGCACCATCGGACCGGACAGGAGCCCGTGCACGGGAACAAGGAAATTGTCCTTGAGTTCGATGGCGCTGGCGCCGGTAACGACAATCTTGTCTTCAAAGACCGAGGGATCGATCCGGCCCTCCAGCACGTCGATCACCGAGTACCGGGATACGCCGCCGGGATCGATGGAGAAGTCGATGATAAGGGGGGCGGCGGTTTTGTCGGCGATACCGGCAAGTGTTGCCGGCACCGACATGACGAACTCACTGTCCTGCATTTCGCCGTACGGGAAACGGCGTACCTGACCGTCCGCGTCGGCGCTCAGGCTGACGCTTGCGGACCAGGAATGCTCGGCGAACATCGGGTCCGGTCGATTAACCCCGGTCGCGTCGGACCTCGCGTCGGACGACAGCTGCTGGGTGAAGGACGGCAGTATCACGCCGCCGCCCGCGGCCTCGAGCGCGGCCGCGAATGCGGCATCACTGGCCGGGTTCGATCGGGCGCTGAAGTCGATATCGAAGAAGATATCGCGTGCCCCGCCAGCCGCATAGATGTCGATGAGGCGGGCATAGATGGTTCTGTCCCATGGCCAGGTCCCGACCTTGTCGAGGCTCTGCTTGTCGATGGCGACAAACACCACCTGGCCGGTTGGCACCCGGCTGACGATGCCCATGCGCTTGGCGACAAGTGCGGCATCGAGGCGGGTAAACGCGCCGATCGCGGAAAGACCGCCAACCACAACAAGCAGCAGACCCAGCGCGAAAAGCCTGCGACGGGGAAGGTGAGCCTTCGGCATTCCTGTTCTCTCGGTCTGGATCGTTTGGGAAACGGTTCAGGTGATGACGGCGTCAGTCATCGTCGTCGCCGCCGTCGTCCTTGCTCTTGCCTTTCCCCTTATCCTTATCCTTGTCCTTGCCGTGGCCTCCGGCATTGCTGTTTGCATTGGCACTGCCGTTGCCGTCGGTGGCAGAGCTCGAATTTCCATTGGCGTTGCCATTGCCCTTGGCGTTCGAATTGTCGTTCGCGCTGTTGCCATTGCTTCCAGCAGTGTCAGACTTGTCGTTGCCGGTTGTGCCGTCGCGGGTGGCGGACGTGTCGTCGTCGGCCGTGTTCGCCGTAGCTCCGATGCCCGGAACGGTGGGTGCGCTCGCCGACACGCTGACGACCGGCGACTTCGGGCCGGGACCGACAACCTTGAGGGAACCGGCGCTGGCAGGCGACACGGCGACCGACTGGCCAGGCCTCACATCGACGCGTTCACCGCGCCGGGGATCGGTGACCCCGACCAGCCCTCGCTGAACGCCGAGCTGGGCCGCCTTGCCGTCGACGCTGACGGTGAAGCGCGTGCCCTTGACCACGGCGGCAAGAAATGGGGTCTGGACGGAAAGATTGCGGCCGGGACGCTTCTCGAAGTCGACGACGATCTCGCCGATCTGCTGAACGATCTCGAACTTGTCGCCGGCATGATCCTTGGCGACCACCGAAACCATCGAGCCGGGCTGGATAGCGACCATGTCTTCCTCGTGGGTCAGGACGGCGCGCCCGCGCGGACCGCTGCTGATCCAGGCGCCACCAGGCACCGGCATGCCGGCTTCAAGACGCGTCCAGTTGACCTTGTCGACGGTGAAGTTGACGGGCTGCTTGACCTTGGAGGCGATCCAATCCGCGGCTGAGGCCAGCCCGGGGTTGAGGATGAACAGCACGATCGAGACGAGAAAGACGCAGGGACGCACGACAAAACTCCGGCATTTCGGTTCTGTCGAGCATAGAATATTCAATATAAAAAAAGCCTAACATAGGCGGAGCGACGAAACCGCGTCCTCCCTGCGAGACCCTTCCGGGCAGAAAAAATGCCCCGGGCTGACTGAGCTGCCCGGGGCGTTTTGGAAGCCGATCCCGAGAGCGATCAGAGCTTACCCTGGCGCTGCTGGATCATCATGTAGGTGTCGAAGCCGTATTCGGCGACCTGGGCCCAGAGGTAGGCGTCCTTCTTGAACGCCAGCTGGCTCTCGTAGAGCTTCTTGAAGTTGTCGTTCTTGGCGCTGAGGTCCGCATAGGTTTCGAGCGCGGCCGCATGGCAGACATCGAGAATGTCGGAACCGAAGGCGCGCAATTCCGTGCCCTGGGCGACCAGCTGGCGAAGGGCAGCAGCATTGGATGCGTCGTAGCGGGCCAGCATGCGGGCATTTGCCGCCGCGCAGGCGTCCGTCAGGATGCGCTGATAGTTCTTCGGCAGTTCGTTGAACTTGTCCGAATTGAAGAAGGCATGGACGGCCGGGCCACCTTCCCACCAGGCCGGGTAGTAGTAGTACTTGGCCACCTTGTAGAAGCCGAGCTTGAAGTCGTCATAAGGGCCGACGAATTCTGTGGCGTCGATCGTGCCCTTCTCCAGGGAGGCGTAGACATCGGAGCCTGCGATCTGTTGTGGCGTGACACCGACCTTGCTCATCACTTCGCCGGCGAGGCCCGCAATGCGCATCTTGAGACCCTTGAGGTCGTCGATCGTCTTGATTTCCTTACGGTACCAGCCGCCCATCTGGGCACCGGTATTACCGGCCGGCAGGGCATACAGCTTGTGGCCGGCGAGGAATTCGTTGAGCAGTTCGTTGCCGCCGCCGGCGGTGAACCAGGCATTGGTCATGCGGGCGTTGAGGCCGAACGGGATCGCCGTGCCGAGGGCAAACGCCGGATCCTTGCCGATATAGTAGTAGCAGCAGGTATGCGCCATTTCGACCGTGCCGGCAGCAACCGCGTCGGCGGCCTGCAGCGGCGGGATGATCTCGCCGGCGGCGAAGGGCGTGATGGTGAAGTTGCCGCCGGTCGCTTCCGAAACG
This sequence comes from Rhizobium terricola, assembly GCF_012927355.1. Taxonomy (GTDB): domain Bacteria; phylum Pseudomonadota; class Alphaproteobacteria; order Rhizobiales; family Rhizobiaceae; genus Allorhizobium; species Allorhizobium terricola. The sequence continues at coordinate 833,479 of NZ_JABBGK010000002.1, read as the reverse complement.
CTGGTGGCGATGTCGGTGGCCGCGCCGAAGATGATGTCGAGGCTCTTCGGGAAGGAGGAGGTGAGGCGCCAGTTGAGCTTGGGGTTTTCCTGGGCGATCGCGGGCGCGGCAAGCGACATGGAGGCAGCTGCACCCAAACCGGCGGCGCCGGCCTGCTGGAAGAATTTACGGCGGTTCATGATTCTTGGCCTTGGTTGTTTCTTATGGATTATCCTCCCCCTCCGGGCGCGGTCTTATCATCGCAGGCCGCTCATGCAAGCCCGAAAGTCGCGAGAATTGCGCGCAAGGTGCGCCGGAGATACGCAAAATTTCGCAGCCGAAGCCCATTCGGTGAGAAAGATGCGCGGTCGTGTATCAACTGGTGCGGCGAGCCGGATCGTCGAGCGCCGGATTGTAGAACAGCGCGAGCACCAGGCTGCGTGCGATGCGCTCGGCGGTCGCCATGAACCAGGCCTCGGCTTCCGCATTGGCGCCGAGATCGGACAGCGTCTGGCGGAAGAGGGCCAGCCACTCGATGAAGAGCCTCTCCTGCATGCCTTCGACGCCTTGATGGGCCTGCACGGGCTTGCCGCCATAGGCGCCGTTCTTGAAGGCGACGGAGCCCCAGAAGGCCTTCATCTTGGCAAGATGCTCCGGCCAGCGCCCGGAAAGCCGGGCCTCGAACACCGGGCCGAGCCGCTCGTGGGAATGGATCCGGCCGTAGAAGGTCTCGACCAGCCTGTCGATGAAGGCCTGATCGACGCCCAACGCAGCCATCTGCGCTTCGGCCCGCGCCGTGATGTCGGCGCGGTGGGCGGCACGCGCCACGAGATCGTCTTGCATCGCTGTCTCCTGCTTCGATTGGGAGCTTGGCCCTGCTTTTCGCCGATTGAACCGGCCACGTCAAACCTGAAGCCCGAGACCCAAGGTCGCATTCGGGCGTCGCGAATTCGCTCCGTGAGGCGAAGGGTCGCGCTTGTCTTGACGGGTCTCTCGCGGCAGAATAAGTTTAGAATTATTATAAAGAACGAAAGCCAAGTCATGCTCGCCCGCCTGTTTTCCTCCTCCAAACGTTCCTTCTCGAGCCTCAGCGACCAGGAGGTCCTGGCGCTTGCCATTTCCTCCGAAGAGGATGACGCGCGGATCTACCTTGCCTATGCTGACCAGCTTCGCGGTCAGTATCCGCAGTCGGCAAAGGTCTTCGAGGACATGGCGGAAGTGGAGCATACACACCGCAACCAGCTGATCGAACTGCATCGCCAGCGCTTCGGCGAACGGATCCCGCTGATCCGGCGCGAACATGTGCGCGGCTTCTACGACCGCAAGCCGGACTGGCTCAGGGCCAGCCAGAGCCTCGACCAGATCCGCGCCGAGGCCGAGGCCATGGAACAGGGCGCCTATCGCTTCTACACCGAGGCCGCAAGCCGCACCTCCGACGCCTCGACCCGCAAGCTGCTGGGCGATCTCGCGCTGGCGGAGCAGGGGCACGAGGAAATCGCCTCGATGCTCGGCGAGCGTCACACGCCGGAAGATGTGAAGGTCGAAGAAAACGAGACCGCCCGCCGCCAGTTCGTCCTGACCTATGTGCAGCCGGGGCTTGCCGGCCTGATGGACGGATCGGTCTCGACGCTCGCGCCGATCTTCGCGGCCGCCTTTGCGACGGGCGACACCTGGCAGACCTTCCTGGTCGGCCTCTCCGCCTCCGTCGGTGCTGGTATCTCGATGGGTTTCACCGAGGCCGCCCACGACGACGGAAAACTGTCCGGGCGCGGTTCGCCGATCAAGCGCGGCCTCGCTTCCGGCATCATGACGGCGCTCGGCGGCCTGGGTCATGCACTGCCCTATCTCATTCCGCATTTCTGGACGGCCACGGCGACCGCCAGCGTGATCGTCTTCGTCGAGCTCTGGGCCATCGCCTTCATCCAGAACAAGTACATGGAGACGCCGTTCCTCAGGGCGGCCATGCAGGTCGTGCTCGGCGGTTCGCTCGTGCTCGCAGCCGGCATCCTGATCGGCAACGGTTGAGGATTGTCACATCGGTGCAATGCGAATAGCGTAGCGCCTCGTCATGCAAATCTCCCCGGCCACGCTCGGCATGGGCGTGTCGATGACCGTCGGTTACGGCACGCTCTACTACTCCTTTTCGATCCTTGCACCCGAGATCGCCCGCGATTTCGGCTGGTCGCAGAGCTTTGTCTTCGCGGTCTTCTCGATCGGTCTGCTCGGCGGCGCGGTCTCTGCACCCATCATCGGGCGACTGATCGACCGGTTCGGCGCGCGACCGGTCCTCGTCAGCGGTTCGCTTCTGGCGGCCCTTGCCCTTGCCGCGCTGTCGATGGTCCAGAACGGCTGGCAGTTCGCAGTCGTGACGCTTGCCGCGGAATTCGTGTCGATCGCCGTCCAGTATGACGCCGGCTTCGCAGCGCTTGCGCAGCGCCACGGCCAGGAGGCGCGCAGCCATATCACCCTCGTCACGCTGGTGGCGGGCTTCGCCTCGACGGTGTTCTGGCCGCTCATCCAATGGCTTCTGACCCTCATGACCTGGCGGGAGGTCTATCTCGTGCTCGCCGGGCTCAACCTGCTTCTGGCACTGCCCGTGCATTTGCTGTGGCCGTCGCGGCGCCAACCGGTCGGCGAAGCGTCAAGGGATACCGACGGCGCGGCCGCTCGACAGCCCGTGAGCCGGCGGCCCCAGCTGGTGTTGATGGCAGTCAGCCTCTCTGCCGGTGGCTTCGTGCTCTCGGCCATGGGCGCCTCGCTGCTGGTCCTGCTCGGCAATGCCGGGTTCACGGCGGCCGTCGCGACGCTCACCGGAAGCCTCATCGGTCCGTCCCAGGTGGCCGCACGTCTCATCGAATATGCCCGTCGCGGCGTGCTTTCTCCGCCGGTCACGGGCCTGATCGCCACCGGCGCGCTGTTTGTGGCGCTGGCTCTGCTGTTTGCTGCTGCTCTCTATCCGGCGGTTGCCGTTGCACTCGTCTTCGCCGTCTTCTTCGGCATCGGCCAGGGCCTCACCTCGATCATCCGCGGCGTTCTGCCCCTGCATTATTTCGGTACGGCAGGTTATGGCCGCACGATGGGCACGCTGTCGGGAATTCGCATGGTGCTGTCGGCGGCCGCGCCCGTCACGATCGTCTTCCTCAACGAACAGGTGGGGGTGGCGGCGGCCGTCGGCTGCCTGCTGGCGATGGGGGCGGTCGGACTTGTCGCCATGCTGGGCCTTGCCCGCATGCCCTCGCTTCGCCCGGAAGGCGAACGCTAATCGGTCGATAGCCGGCTTACTTGAGAGCGCCGACCATGACGTCGGTGGTGCCGTTCTCGATGGTGACCCAGCGGCCGGTGTCGAAGCTCGCCTGGCGCTTGAGATAGGTATAGGGCGTGTCGGTCCACAGCTTCACGTCGTCGACCAGGTTGTCGAGCACGAAATCACCCTGCGCGCTGCGCAGCGTCAGAACAGCATGACCCTCGCCATCGGGCTTGCGCACCACGGTGATCAGCAGGTCGGCAGCGGAAAAGCCGGCCTTGATGAGCTTCTGGCGCTTCAGGAGGACGAAGTCCTCGCAATCGCCGACATCAACCGGATAGCTCCAGACTTCTTCGCGACCGAAGGCCTCGGCATCGGTCATCGGGGTGATCGAGGCGTTCACGTCTCTGTTGACGTCTCGCACGATGTCCCAGCCGTGAGGCGTAAGCCGTGGCAGGGCGGCCGACTTTGTCCTGATCGCGCATTCGGCATGATGCTGCTTGCAGAATTCGTAATGGCCGATCGGTTGCGACGTCACGCTGCCGGTCTGCATGGAAAACTGCGGCTTCGGTGCCGTCATGGCCGTGTTCATGGGCGCTGAAACACCCAACATAACCAGCGCGACGGCAAGTGCGCGCGAACTGTTCGTCATGAACTCGTCCCCTAGATCATTAACAAAACGTTAATGTCCAAGGGGCTTTCGAGTCAATTGCGACGGCGCCTGCGCGTTAGTGATTTGTCAACTATGGTTAAATTGCTACAGGCCGGTTCCGACCATCGAAAGGATCGCCGCCTTCATGCGGTCGATGTCTTCCGGCCGGGACAGGCGATGGTCGCCGTCGCGCACGAGGGTGAGCACCACATCGTCGACGGGTAGGAACTCGACGAGCTTCAGCGCGTGGGCGAAGGGAACGTCCGGATCTTCCATTCCCTGCAGGATGTGAACGGGGCAGCCCGTCTCGATGATCCCGGTCAGCACCCGGTTCTGTCGACCGTCCTCGATGAGCGCGCGGGTGAAGATGTTGGGCTCGGGGCTGTATTCGGAGAGTTCCTCGAAGTAACCTCGTTCGGCGAGCGAGGCGCGTTCGGCCTCGCTGAGATTGGGCTCGATGAGGTCCGCCGTGAAATCGGGTGCCGGTGCGATCAGCACCATGCCGGCGACCCGCGGGCCGGTGCCGCGGCGGGCAAGTTCCTGGGAGAGCCTGAGCGCAATCCATCCGCCCATCGAGGAACCGATCAGCACCACGCTCTTCGGCGCAAAATGGTCGATCACCGCAAGCGCTTCCTCGAGCCAGCGGGAAATCGTGCCGTCACGGAATTCGCCGCCGGATGCGCCGTGGCCCGAATAGTCGAGGCGGATTGCCTGGAGACCCTTTTCGGCAGCGAGCGCATCCATTTCGACGGCCTTGGTGCCGGTCATGTCCGAGCGATAGCCGCCCAGCCATACGAGGGCGGGAGCGTCGGCCGGCGTCGCCTCGGCGGCAGGACGAACCAGCGTCGCAATGACGCGCTCCGCGTCCCCGTCTCCGACGGTTATGGTTGCGGCATGCGGGGCAGGCAGGATCGACGACATGTGAACGGTTCCCTGGGGCTCGATCCGCCCTGTTAAACAGATTCGCGAAGTGACGGACAGCAGGTGATTTTCTATCTGAAGCGTGTTATTGACTTGCAACGCCGCAATCGCCAAATATCCGCGACGCGCCAAACCAGCGCCGGAAAGCGTTGCGGCAATGCGCAATAGTTCAGGAGAATACGACCATTCGCAGACCTTTCAAAGCCGACGCCCCCGTCAAGGATGGGCCGCGCTCCAACCGGGAAATCCGGATTCCCCGGGTTCAGCTTATCAATGAGGAAGGCCAGAACCTCGGTATCGTGCCGACGGACCAGGCGCTGAAAATGGCGGAAGAGGCCGGTCTCGATCTCGTCGAGATTTCGCCCAACGCCGAGCCGCCGGTCTGCAAGATCCTCGACCTTGGCAAGCTGAAATACGCCAACCAGAAGAAGGCGGCCGAAGCGCGCAAGAAGCAGAAGATCGTTGAGGTCAAGGAAATCAAGATGCGCCCCAACATCGACACCCATGACTATGAGGTGAAGATGAAGGCGATGAACCGCTTCTTCGAAGAGGGCGACAAGGTCAAGGTGACGCTCAAGTTCCGCGGCCGCGAAATGGCCCACCAGGAGCTTGGCATGAAGCTGCTGCTGCAGGTCAAGGAAGACACGCTCGCCATTGCGAAGGTCGAAGCCGAGCCGAAGCTCGAAGGCCGCCAGATGATGATGGTGCTGGCTCCGAAGTGAGCCACCGCCGGTCTCATCAAACGAGCCGCCCTTGTGGCGGCTTTTTTGTGCCTTTCCTGACAATCCGCTGACAGCTTCACACGGCGACCTGTCAGGGCCATGCATGCATAGTCTTCCCATAGAGTTCATCGAAGCATCTATCGGAGGATAAAATGTTCGTCATCTTGCGCAGGCACCTGCTCGTCTCCACGGCCGCCATCTTCTCGCTGACCATCGCACCGGCACTGGTAGCGGCCCTTTCCGCGCCGCTCGGCGCATCCGTCGTGTCATCGGCTTTGGCCGACAGCGACGGTGGCGGCGACGACCATGGCGGCGGTTCCGACGACAGCGGCTCGGACGACAGCGGCTCGGACGACAGCGGCTCGGACGACCACGGATCCGGTGGCCACGGTTCGGATGACGATGGGTCCGACGACCACGGTTCGGACGACGATTCCGACGATGATTCATCCGACGACTCGTCCGATGACGCCTCCGATGACTTGAGCGACGACGGTCACGGCCAGAAGGGTCGCAACAACGACACCCGTCTCGTGGTGAGCGACGACCAGTTGGCAGGCTTGCAGAACGGCACGATGGTCGCCGTCGACCAGAACGGCCGCCGGCTGAAGGTCGAGATCGAGCAGGAGCACAATCAGACCGAAGTGAAGATCAAGGCGCCGCGTGGTTCGGTTACCGCGGTGTCGATCGTTCCGGCAACCTGAGAGGTCCCCGAAACGGCCGCGGCCCAGCCGCCAGGATCGCTCGCCGTTTCAACCCCGCCCGCACCCCCGGGCGGGGTTTTCTTGCCGTGGTGGCGTCCCGACCAGACAATCGCTAGTCTGGGGTCGTGTCCGTGTCCGGGAGGGACCTGAGAAAAGCGTGACGACAATGGATAGACGCAATTTCCTGCTGTTGCTGATCGCGGCCCTTGTCGGCGGCGCGGAGGTTCTGCGCGCGGATGTGGCGCGTGCCGACAGCGGCAAGGGTGACTCGGGCGACAGCGACTCGGATGACGGCGGATCCGACGACGGTGGTTCGGATGACGGCGGCGACGATGGCGATTCCGGCAACAGCGGGTCCGGCGGCGACGACGGCAAAGACGATGCCGGTGACGATGATAGCAAGGATGACGACAGCAGCGGCAAGGGAAAGGACGGCACCGGAGCCGAAGACGGCGACCACGTGAAGGCGCGAGACGCCGTTCGCGAGGGCAAGATCCTGCCCTTGCGCGAAATCCTGAAAAAGGTCGAGGCCATGGACACGGGCCGGGTTATCTCGGTCGAGCTTTCGCTTCAGGGCAGGTCGCCTTTCTATACGCTGAAGGTCCAGAGCGATGCGGGCAGGGTGAAGACATTGCGCGTGAACGCGGTGACCGGCCGCAAGCTGTCCACGTTCGGATGGTGGTGACGCATGCGCCTCCTGCTTGCCGAAGACGACCGTGACATCGCCGAACACACGAGGAAGAAGCTGGAGGCCGAGGGTTATCTCGTCGAGCACCTGGCGACCGGTCCGGAGATCTGGGCCGAAGGAGAGACGGGCGAATATGCCGCGATCATCCTGGATCTCGGCCTGCCGGGAATGGACGGCCTGTCGATCCTCAAGCGCTGGCGGGCGGCCGGCGTCGATACCCCGATCCTCGTCCTCACGGCGCGCGGCTCCTGGATGGAGCGGGTCGATGGCTTCGAGGCAGGCGCCGACGACTATCTTCCGAAGCCCTTCCGCAGCGAGGAACTGCTCGCGCGTCTCAAGGCGCTCCTGCGCCGCGCCGGTGGTCGAGCCTCGTCCGTCAAGTCCGTCGGCCGTTTCGTCGTCAACGACGAGGCGCGCCGGGTGACCTATGACGGACGGCCGCTCGAACTGACCGCGCTCGAATACCGGCTGGTGCAATTGCTGGCGAGCGCCCCGGGCAGGGTCTTCGATCCGATCGAGATTGCGAGGCATGTCCAGGGGCGTGACGATGACGCGGCGAAGAATTCGGTGGAGGCGATGATTGCGCGGCTGAGGCGAAAGACCGAGCCCGGCGCGATCGAGACACGCCGTGGCTTCGGCTATGTGCTGCCCGACGAGGGCGCATGATCAGGTCGCTGAGGATCAGGCTCGCCGTCGGAGCCTTCGTCGCCATCGTCTTCGTCCTTGTGCTGGTCGGCTTCGGCCTCAGCCGTGTCTTCACCAGCTATGTCTCGGAACGGTACCAGATCGAGATGTCGACGGTGATCGACCAGCTTGCGGCCGATCTCGAGTTGCGCGACGGCAGGGTGGTGCTTGACAAGCAGCCGACCGATCCGCGCTTCGAACTGCCCGGCAGCGGACGCTACTGGCAGGTCCAGGCGGAGACCGGGGAGGTGCTGCGCTCCCGCTCGCTCTGGGATGTCGACCTACCCGCAGATGTTCGCCCGACCGTCGCGTTCGGCTTCTTCAGCGCTGAAGGCCCCGACGGAGCGGGCCTTCTCGTCCAGCGCCGCAACATCACGATTGAACAGCCCCAAGGCGCCAGAAGCTTCCTGCTGCAGGCAGCCTTCGACCGCGGCGAACTGGAAACGGCCATTTCGGAGTTCCATGGAGTGATGGCGTTGATGCTGGCGCTTAGCGCGAGCGTGCTCGTGGCTGCCGCCATTTTCCAGGTGGCGGTCGGGCTGTCGCCGGTGGTGCGTCTCGAGCATCAGGTGGGCGCGGTCCGGTCCGGGCAGGCAAGCGCGGTCGACGACGTCGGCGTGTCGGAACTGAAGCCGCTGGTCGCCGAGCTCAACCTGCTTCTCGACGAGCGGTCCACGGCGGTGGAGCGGGCCCGGGCCCGCGCCAGCGACCTCGCCCACGGGCTGAAGACGCCGCTGACCGTGCTCCTGCAACTCGCCGACCGTCTGCCGCCGGAGGAGAAGGAGCTCGCCCGGCAGCAGGTGGACCTCATCCGCCAGCGCGCCGACCGCCAGCTCCAGTCGGCGCGGCTCGGCGTCGAGCAGATGGGGCTGACGGAGCTCGCCCCCCTCGTAGGCAAGCTGGTCATGGTGCTGAAGCCCATCACTGCGCCGCAGGGCATCGAGTGGTCGGTCCGCATCCCCGATGCGCTTGCCGTCGACATGGACGCCGCCGATTTCGCCGAGGCGCTCGGAAACGTGCTCGACAATGCCACCCGTTTCGCGAAGGGCACGATCTCCATCGCCGCGATCCAGACGGGCGCCTCGGTCGAAGTGACCGTCGAGGACGACGGCCCCGGCGTTTCCGACGCCGACCTGGCGGCACTTCCGTCGCGGGGGCTTCACCTCGGCGAAGACGACGGCGGTTCCGGCCTCGGGCTGTCGATCACACGCGAGATCGTCGCGGCCTATGGTGGCCAGCTGAACCTGGCCCGTTCGCAACTCGGCGGGCTGTTCGTGCGTCTCTCGGTTCCGCTGCGGCACTAGCGGGTAGCGCAGCGGCCGCTTCTGATGGAGATTCCCGCGCCGACCCGTTGCGCTTTTCCGCGTCTGCGGTTATAAGCCCCCGTCCGAACGGTCCGGCAGGGCATGCCGTGGCCGTTCTTTATGCTTGAAAACAGGCCTCGTCTGCCAGTTTTCGATACAAGAACAATGGAGTAGCAAAATGCCCAAGATGAAGACGAAATCCTCCGCCAAGAAGCGGTTCAAGATCACGGGTACCGGCAAGGTCCTCGCAGCTGCCGCCGGCAAGCGCCACGGCATGATCAAGCGGTCCAACAAGTTCATCCGCGATGCACGCGGCACGATGGTTCTCGCCGAAGCAGACGGCAAGAAGGTTATCAAGAACTACCTGCCGAACGGTCTCTGAGACCCTTTCGCTTTTTGGATCATTAAGGAGATCATGACATGGCACGCGTAAAACGTGGCGTAACTTCCCGCGCCAAGCACAACAAGGTATTCAAGGCAGCCAAGGGCTTCTACGGCCGCCGCAAGAACACGATCCGCGCAGCAAAGGCTGCCGTCGATCGTTCGAAGCAGTTCGCTTACCGCGACCGCAAGGTCAACAAGCGCAACTTCCGCGCCCTGTGGATCCAGCGTATCAACGCTGCCGTCCGCGAACACGGCCTGACCTACGGCCGCTTCATCGACGGCCTGAACAAGGCTGGCATCGAAGTCGACCGCAAGGTTCTGTCCGACATGGCGATCCATGAACCGGCAGCCTTCGGCTCGCTGGTCGCCGCTGCCAAGAAGGCACTGGCCTACCTCAAGGAAGCCGGTACGGCAAACGAGTTTGAAAGCGCGGTCAAGTAAGCCAGCGCTTCCCAAGCTTTTGTAAAAAGAAATTGTTGGGAAACCCGCGCTGGCAGGGCTGGCGCGGGTTTTTCATTTTGTCGTCATGCCGGTGCGTTACGGGCCGGCGATGGATTTAGGGGCAGGAAACGGACATGTCCGATCTCGACAGTTTGAAGGCGGCGCTTCTCGCCGATATCGCCGCGGCGGACAACGAAGCCGACATCGAGGCGGTGCGCGTCTCGGCGCTGGGCAAGAAGGGGGCGGTTTCCGAACTCTTGAAGACGCTGGGCGCCATGACGCCGGAAGAGCGCCAGACGCGCGGTGCCGCGATCAACGCGCTGAAGAACGAAATCACCGACAGGATCGGCGCTCGCAAGGCCGAGCTGAAGGACGCTGCCATTACCGCGCGGCTGAAGGCCGAGACGGTTGATGTCTCGCTGCCGGTCCGCTCCTCGCCCGCCGAGCGCGGCCGCATCCATCCGATCAGCCAGATCGTCGACGAGATCACCGCGATCTTCGCTGACATGGGCTTCTCGATCGCCGAAGGTCCGGACATCGAGACGGACTATTACAACTTCACCGCACTGAACTTCCCTGAGGGCCATCCGGCCCGCGAGATGCACGACACCTTTTTCCTCGAACCCGACGACAACGGCGAGCGCAAGGTGCTGCGCACCCATACCTCGCCGGTCCAGGTGCGCACGATGGAAGCGCAGAAGCCGCCGATCCGGATCGTCATCCCGGGCAAGACCTATCGCCAGGACTCGGACGCCACCCATTCGCCGATGTTCCATCAGGTCGAGGGTCTCGTCATCGACAAGACCGCCAATGTCGGCCATCTGCGCTGGATCCTCGAAGAGTTCTGCAAGGCCTTCTTCGAGGTCGACAATGTTGTGATGCGCTTCCGCCCGTCCTTCTTCCCGTTCACCGAGCCGTCCTTCGAGGTCGACATTCAGTGCGACCGCTCGTCTGGCCCGATCGTCAAGTTCGGCGAAGGCACGGACTGGATGGAAATCCTCGGCTGCGGCATGGTCCATCCGAACGTGCTGCGCGCCGGCGGCCTCGATCCGGACGAATACCAGGGCTTCGCCTGGGGCATGGGCCTCGACCGTATCGCCATGCTGAAATACGGCATGCCGGACCTGCGCGACTTCTTCAACGCCGACGTGCGCTGGATGAGCCATTACGGTTTCCGCCCGCTCGACGTGCCGACCCTGTTCGGCGGCCTGAGCGCGTAAGGAGGAAAGAACGATGAAATTCACACTCTCCTGGCTGAAGGATCACCTCGAAACCGACGCCACGCTCGACGAGATCTGCGAGCGTCTGACGGCGATCGGCCTCGAGGTCGAGGATGTCGATGACAAGGCCGCCTACAAGCCCTTCGTCATCGCCAGGGTCCTGACGGCCGAGAAGCATCCCGAGGCCGACCGGCTGAAGGTTCTCTCCGTCGATGCCGGCGACGGCAAGCCGGTGCAGATCGTCTGCGGCGCGCCGAATGCCCGCGCCGGTCTCGTCGGCGCTCTGGCCCGCCCCGGCGTCTATGTGCCCGGCATCGACGTGACGCTTGCCGTCGGCAAGATCCGCGGCGTCGAAAGCCATGGCATGATGTGCTCCGAAAAAGAGCTCAACATGTCGGACAATCACGACGGCATCATCGACCTTCCGGAAGATGCGCCGGTCGGCACCTCGTTCGCATCCTATGCCGGTCTCGACGATCCGGTCATCGAGATCAACCTGACGCCGAACCGTCCCGACTGCACCTCCGTCTACGGCATCGCCCGCGATCTCGCGGCCTCCGGCCTCGGCACGCTCAAGGCGCCGAAGGCGCCCGAGTTCACGACCGAGGGCGAAACGCCGATCGAGGTGAAGATCGTTCTTGACGACGAGCGGCTCTGCCCCGGCTTCGCCTACCGTCTGGTGCGCGGCGTCAAGAACGGCCCGAGCCCGAAATGGATGCAGCAGCGGCTTCTGGCCATCGGCCTTCGTCCGATTTCCGCGCTGGTCGACGTCACCAACTACATGACCTTCGATCAGGGCCGTCCGATGCACGTCTTCGACGCCGACAAGGTCAAGGGCGCGCTCGTCGTGCGCCGGGCGCGGGAAGGCGAGGAAATCCTCGCGCTCGACACCCGCACCTACAAGCTCAATCCGACCAACGTCATCATCGCCGACGACAACGGTCCGGAATCGATCGGCGGCATCATGGGCGGCGAGCATTCCGGCTGCGATGACAATACTGTCAACGTATTGATCGAGTCGGCGCTCTGGGACCCGATCAACATCGCCAAGACCGGCCGCAGCCACGGCATCATCACCGATGCGCGCTATCGCTTCGAGCGTGGCGTCGACCCGGAATACATGATGCCGGGCCTCGAGCGGACCACGGAACTGGTTCTGTCCATGTGCGGCGGCACCGCGGCCAAGGCCAGGGTCGTCGGCTACAAGGGCTTCGATCGCAAGATCGTCGACTTCCCCTTCTCGGAAGTGAAGCGCCTGACCGGCCTCAACGTGTCCAACGCGGAAGCCCGCACGATCCTGACTGGCCTTGGCTTCGAGGTCACCGGCGACGGCGAGACCGTTTCGGTCGCCGTGCCCTCCTGGCGCCCGGACGTCGACGGCAAGGCGGACCTGGTGGAAGAGGTCATGCGCGTGCATGGCGTCGACAACATCAAGCCCGAGCCGCTTGCCCCGACCGGCAGCGTCAACGGCCGCATCCTGACGCCGCTGCAGATCCGCACGCGCACTGCCAAGCGGGCGCTTGCCTCGCGCGGCATGCTGGAAGCCGTCACCTGGTCCTTCATCCCGGAAGAGCAGGCAAAGCTCTTCGGCGGCGGCAGCCGCGCGCTGAAGCTCGCCAACCCGATCGCCGCCGACATGTCGGACATGCGCCCCTCGCTGCTGCCCGGCCTCTTGACGGCAGCCCAGCGCAATGCCGACCGTGGTTTCGGTGACGTGGCGATCTTCGAGGTATCGGGCACCTACGAGAGCGACAAGCCGGAAGGCCAGCGCCGCGTCGCTGGCGGCATACGCCGCGGCACGGCATCGCTTGCCGGCGCCGGCCGCATGTGGTCGAACGCGGCCAAGGGCGGCGGCAAGCCGGTTGACGTCTATGACGCCAAGGCCGACGCGCTCGCCGTGCTCGAGGCCTGCGGCCTGCCGATGTCGAATGTCCAGGTCGAGCAGGGGGGGGCCGAATGGTACCATCCGGGCCGCTCCGGCACGATCAAGATGGGTCCGAAGGTGGTAGTCGGCCATTTTGGCGAATTCCATCCGAAGACGCTCGAGGCCCTCGACGTATCGGGCGCTCTCTGTGGTTTCGAAGTCTATCTCGACATCATGCCGGAGCCGAAGAAGAAGGCGACCCGCACCAAGCCGGCGCTCGATCTCTCGCCCTTCCAGATGGTCAAGCGCGACTTCGCCTTCGTGGTCGAGAAGTCGGTCGAAGCCGGTGCGATCATCAAGGCGGCGGCAAGCGCCGACCGCAAGCTGATCACCGGCGTCAATGTCTTCGACATCTTCGAGGGCGCCTCCGTCGGCGAGGGCAAGAAGTCGGTCGCGATCGAGGTGCTGATCCAGCCGGTCGAAAAGACGCTGACCGACGAGGACTTCGACGCGTTGACGAAAAAGATCGTCGGCAATGTCGAAAAGACCACGGGCGGCAGCCTGCGCGCTTGAGGCACCCGTCGGTGGAATAAATCGAAAGGCCCGCTTCGGCGGGCCTTTCTTCGTTCAGGGAGAGCATGCCCGTCGGTTCGCCGTCACGCGGCGACGGTAGCGCGCCTGGCTGCCGGCCGCGTGAAGATGATCACGTTGCCAAGCAGCGTCAGGAAGAGCCCGAACAATCCTGTCGCTGTCCAGTGATAGCCCTCGTAGACCGTCGACAGCGAAAGGGCGACGACCGGAAAAAGCACCGTCGTATAGGCGGCCTTGGATGAACCGAGGCGCGAGACCAGCATGAGATAGGTGGTGAAGCCGACCACGGAGCCGATGACGGCAAGGTAGAGCATGGCGATCAGGTACCGGGCATCCGGAGGAGCGACGACGGGCGTGCCGGTCAGCGCAATCAGGGCCGCCAGCATGACGGCACCATAGGCCATCCCCCACGAATTGGCGATCACGGGCGAGATCCCGGCGACACTGTTACGGCGCGAGGCCATGTTGCCGAGCGAAAAGAACAAAGTTCCGAGTGCGGAAAGACCGATACCCTTCCAGGTGTTGGCGTCGAAGTCGAGCACGATGTCCGGACCGAAGAGCAATCCGAGACCGGTGGCGCCGAGGACGGCTGCGACCAGCGTTCGGCTGGTGATGCTATCCCCGAAGAACAATCGCGCATTGACCGCATTGTAGATGGTCGCCAGGGAAAAGATCACGGAGATCAACCCCGATGGAACAAAGCTTGCCGCGTTGTAGAAACAGAGGAAGTTGCAGCAGAACAGGCACACCGCCTGCGCGAGAATGAATGGCTGGTGCTTCAGAGCCGGTATTTTCAGCTTGCCCGTGAGGGCGAGCACCAGGAGAAACAGCACGGCCGCCGTCGCGAAGCGGTAGAAGACGGAGACCAGCACCGGAACCGGGCCGACTTGCATGGCAATGCCGATCCAGGTGGTGCCCCAGATGGCGACGGTCGAAGCAAACAGAAGAAAGTTGGTCATGTAGCCCTCGTAGAATTTGCCCGAGGGTTAAGGCGCGCCGTCTGGCACTTCTTGCACATTCTTGCGGCGAAGTGCCGATCGAGGGTGCCTGAAGCAGTATTCGGCAGTGGCTCGCCGCGAAGTCTGCGATAGAATGAAGGTCTGTTTTCGAGGTTTACCCATGTCGTGCCAACACAGGTCTGTCTTCAGTTTTCTCTCGGCGTCGCCGAGCGCGCAGAAAACAGGAGCACTCGATCTGGGTCTTGGTCGTTCGGCCGCGATCTGGCGCAATGCGCACGACCGCATGACCTATGAACGGACGCAGGATCACACTTTCAGTCTTTATCTGGAGGGAGGAGCTGGCACCCGCCGGCTCGACGCCGGTTCTGCGCATGGCTGGCCAGGCGCCGTCTGCCTGATGCCGCAGGGCGCCTCGTCCGAATGGGAGATCACCGACGTCTTCGAGTTCGTCCATCTCTATGTTCCGGATCATGAACTCAGGCGCGTGTTCACCGAAACCTTCGATCAGGATGCCCGGCTGATGGTTCTGCCCGAGGCGACGTTCGAACATGCGCCGGCGCTGGCCGAGGCGATGCGGTGTCTGGCGATGGCGACACGGTCGCAACAGCCGCTTCTTGCCGAGGAAGCGATCAACGCGGCCTTTGTAAACGTCTTTCGCGATCCGCGTTACAGCGGTGCGCGGTCAGGTGCGATAAGGGGCGGTCTCTCTCCGGCCGTCCGGCGCCGTATCCTCGACTATATCGAGGCCAATCTGGACACGCATGTCACCCTGCCCGAGCTGGCGTCGATCGCCGGCCTCAGCGAGTTCCACCTGCAGCGCATGTTCACTGCCAGCTGTGGCGTATCTCCCCATGGCTGGGTATTGCACCGGCGTCTGGCTCGCGCCAGGACCCTGCTTTCGGGATGCGATCCGATTGCTCAGATCGCATCCGCCTGCGGCTTCAGCAGCCAGAGCCACATGACGAGGGTGTTCAAGGCGATGACCGGAACGACGCCGTCCGCCTATCGGCACAGCATCTCAGGCGCCGCCTGATCCTCCTGTTACTTGTTCGCCATCTGCGCCATGCGCTCGGGATAGCGGGCACCCGCCACCTTCTTGGGAGACAGCATGTCGCCCAGCGTCTCCACCTCCTGCGCCGAGAGCACGATGTCGGCAGCGGCGACGTTCTTTTCGAGGTTGGCGATCTTGGTGGTGCCGGGGATCGGCACGATGAAGTCGCCCTGGGCGAGCACCCAGGCGAGCGCCAGTTGGCCGGGCGTGACGCCCTTGTTCGCCGCCATCCGTTCCAGGGTCGCGACAAGCGCCAGATTGGCGTCGAAATTCTCCTGCGAGAAGCGTGGCAGGGAGCGGCGGAAATCGTTCTCGGCAAGCCCGTCGAGCGTCTTCAGCGCCCCGGTCAGCACACCGCGGCCGAGCGGCGAGAAGGGCACGAAACCGATGCCGAGCTCGCGGCAGGTCTCGAGCACGCCGTTCTCTTCCGGGTCGCGCGTCCAGAGTGAATACTCGCTCTGGATCGCGGCGATCGGGTGAACGGCATGGGCGCGGCGGAGCGTTGCGGCGCTGGCTTCCGACAGGCCGAGCGCTTTGACCTTGCCCTCGCGAACCAGATCGGCCATCGCGCCGACCGTATCCTCGATCGGCACGTCGGGATCGACGCGGTGCTGGTAGAAGAGGTCGATGACCTCGACGCCGAGCCGCTTCAGCGAGGCCTCGGCGACCTCCCGCACATGTTCGGGGCGGGAATCGGTGCCGCCGGCGCTTGCGTCGTTGGGGTTCTCCGTATTGATCCGGAAGCCGAACTTGGTGGCGATCTTCACCTTGTCGCGGTAGGGCTTGAGGCCCTTGCCGACCAGAATCTCGTTGGTGAACGGCCCGTAGATCTCGGCGGTGTCGAACAGAGTGACGCCAAGCTCGACGGCGCGGGCGAGCGTGGCGAGCGAGCCGGCCTCGTCACCGGTCTGGGTATAGCCGTGCGTCATGCCCATACAGCCGAGTCCGAGCGAGGAAACGGAAAGCGGGCCGAGCTGTCTTGTCTTCATGGTCTGAACCTCTTTTCGAGAAGCGCCTCTTTCCAGCGCGAAAGTGAGAGTGCCAGCATAACGGTCAGATTGGATAAGAAAAGGGCTGTAAGTTTGTCATCCTTATTCTATCAAATAGAACAATGAACCGGACCCAACTCTCTCAACTCGCCGTGCTGGCGATCGTCGCCGAGACCTGCAGCTTTCGCAAGGCATCTGCCGAACTCGGCATTGCGCCGTCCGCCGTCAGCCATGCGGTGGCGACGCTCGAGGCAAGCCTCGGCGTCCGGCTTCTCGCCCGCACCACGCGTAGCGTCGCGCCGACGGAGGAGGGCAGGCGCCTGCTCGAGACGCTGGCGCCGGCGCTTTCCGACATCGATGCGGCTTTGGCTGCCCTTGCCGAGGATCGCGGCCGACCGGCCGGGCTCCTGCGCGTGACCATGCCGATGCTCGCCGCCGAGGATCTCATCGTGCCGCGTCTCGGGGCCTTCCTTGCGGCCTATCCTGAAATCGAACTCGACGTCGTCACCAATGATCGCTTCGAGGACATCGTCGCCGAAGGTTTCGACGCGGGGCTGAGGCTCGGTGAACATCTGGAAGCCGACATGATCGCTGTAAGGGCAAGCGGCCCGCAGCGCGGCCTGATCGTCGCCGCGCCCGAATACGTCGCCGCCCATGGCCAGCCGCAGGTGCCGGGGGACCTCTTCCGCCACCGCTGCATCCGGCGGCGGTTTTCGAGCGGTCGCCTCTATCGCTGGGAGTTGGAAAAGGACGGAAAGACGCTTGCCGTCGACGTGCCGGGGCCACTCACCCTTTCCGACCAGCGGCTGATGCGCCGGGCAGCGCTCGACGGCGTAGGGCTTGCTTATCTCTTCGACGCGCGGATCGACGAGGACGTGCGCGACGGAAGGCTGGTGCCCGTGCTCGAGGACTGGTGCCCGCCCTTCGAGGGTTTCTTCATCTACTACCCGTCGCGCCGGCAGATGCGCCCGGCGCTGAGAGCCTTCGTGGATTTCTTCCGCTTCACGGCTGGTCCGGATCGCGTGCCTGGATAAGCCGGCGGCTGCGATTGGAATAGACGGAACTGCGATGGGCGACCCGGATCACGAGGACGTAGTCGTCGCCCTCGCGCCTGATCTGGCAGACAAGACGGACATCGCCCACCCTAAGCCTCCAGAAGTCCTTCAGGTCGCCCCGATAGGGTTGGAGACGCTGCCTTGGATCATCGAGCTGCAACAGCAGATCCAAGGTCTTCTTGATGCGTCGCTGGTCGGCGGTCCCGAGCTGCCGGAGTTCCTCCACAGCGGCGGGATGCCAGTCAATCCGCAAGCCCAAGTTCCTTCCAAACCTGATCGTTCGGCACGGGCTTGAAGGACTCTTTCAGGCGAGCCTCCGCGGCGTAGAGATCTTCCAGTTCCTCGAGCTTTTCGATGATCGCTTCGCGGAACATATCGTTGCGATCAAGGCCGTGAGCCTTGGCGATCTTTTCCCAGCGCACTTCGATTTCGTCGTCGATCCGGATGTTCACGTTGGCCATGGTCGAACTCCTTCGCGCTGAAGTCTATTACAGTCTTCAGCCGGAGACAAATTAAGCAAGCGTCATCCTATAGCGCACATGTCCGTCTTCCTTGGCATAGGTGTCGTAGAGCTTGCGGGCGGTCGCATTGTCGTGGTTGGTGTGCCAGTAGAGGCGCGACCAGCCCTTCTCTTTTGCCAGCGCGATCAGGTCGTCGATCAGTGCCCGGCCGAGGCCCTGTCCGCGGAATTCTTCCGCGAGATAGAGATCTTCCAGATAGCAGTCCGGCGTCAGCGCCCAGGTGGAATCGTGGAAGTGATGGATGGCGAAGCCGGCCATCACGCCGTCGACGAACGCCACCCGCATCGCGACGCGCGAGGCCGGATCAAGGATCCGGGCCCAGGTGCGATCGGTGATCTCGGACGCGAGGTCGACCTTGTAGAAGGTGAGATATCCGGCCCAGAGCCGGCGCCAGGCGGCCTCGTCGCGAGGTTGGGCGTCACGAATTTCAACGGTCATGAATGGCTTACGCTCCGGCGTCGTTGACAAGGGCCATCTGGGCCGCGGAAAGTTCAAGCGTTCCGGCGGCGACCAGGCTTTCGAGCTGGCGCACGCTGGTCGCCGAGGCGATCGGTGCCGTGATGCCGGGGCGTGCCGCAACCCAGGCGATGGCCACCGTCGCCGGCGTCGTGCCGGTCTCGGCCGCAACCGTGTCGAGGGCGGCGAGGATCCGCAATCCCTTGTCGTCGAGATAGCCGCCGACGCGATAGCTGCGCGCCGCGCCCTCGGTGTCCTTCAGGCTGCGATACTTTCCGGTCAGGAAGCCTGCCGCCAGCGCATAGTAGCTGATGACACCGATCTCCTCCTTGATGCAGAGGTCCGCCAACGGCCCGTCGAACCGGTCGCGGGTATAGAGATTGTATTCGGGCTGCACGACGTCGTAGCGCGGCAGGTTGCTGCGGGTTGCGACGTCGAAGGAGGACTGCAGTTGGTCGGCATCATAGTTGGAGCAGCCGATCGCGCGGATCTTGCCCTGTTCCTTGAGCTTCGAGAACGCTTCCAGCGTCTCCTCGATCGGCACCTCGTCGTCCGGCTTGTGGGCGAGGTAGAGGTCGATATAGTCGGTGCCGAGGCGCTTCAGCGAGGCCTCTGCCGCCTCCGCGATCCATTTGGCGGAAAGGCCCGTCTTGCGGCCCTGGCTGTCGAACCCGACCTTGGTGACGATCACCGCCTTGTCGCGGGGGACATGGCCGCGCTTCAGCCATTTGCCGATGATCGTCTCGCTCTCGCCGCCCTGATGGCCGTCGACCCAGGACGAATAGACGTCCGCCGTGTCGATGGCATTGTATCCGGCGTCGAAGAAGGCATCGAGCAGGTCGAAGGACGTCTTTTCGTCCGCGGTCCAGCCGAAGACGTTGCCGCCGAAGACGACGGGCGCGATGGAAAGGCCGGTGCGGCCGAGTTTGCGCATCTGCATGACGAGAGCTCCGCGTTGGATGACGACCGGGCGGTCGGATGGAGGAGGCCAGAGGTTAGCAACCGCCCCGTTGATCGACCACTCAATTTCTTTGATCTAACGGCGATAGTGGCTGGGCGGCTGATCGTTGTGCTGCGACCAGATGCGGCGCAGGTGCCGTGGGGAGGCAAAGCCCGAGCGTTCCGCGACCGCCTCCATGTCGAGCCGCGTTCCGGCGAGGATCTCCCGGGCGAGCGTCACGCGCATCAGGTTCACATAGGCCGTCACCGTGAGGTCGGTGTGCTCGCGGAAGAGCCGCGTCATGTGCCGTTCGCTGAGATGGCCGAGATCCGCAAGCTGCAAGAGCGTCCAGTCGCGGGCCGGATCGGCCATGATCGCATCCTGGATGCGATGGATCGCCGGATGCATGTGGTTTCGGCCGGAAAGCCAGGGGGAGAGCTGCGGGTCCGAGCCGCTGCGGCGCATGTAGACGACCATGACGCGGGCAATCGAAAGGGCGGTCGCCGCCGAGGTGAGCTTGGCGACGAGATGCAGCATCAGGTCCGTGCCGGTGGAAATCCCGGCGCTCGAATAACGTTCGCCGTCTTCGACGAAGAGCCGGTTTTCCAGAACCTGTGCGCCGGGTGCGAGACGACGCAAGTCGTCGATGCAATCGGCATGGGTGGTACAGGCGTGCCCGTCGAGCAAGCCGGCGGCCGCGGCGATCAGCGCGCCCGAGCAGATAGTGACGAGCGTGATGCCGGGAACGACGCTGCGGCGGAGCCAGGCGGCGATCTCGCGCCGCTCCGCCTCGACGAGCGCCGGATCAGGCACCTTGCCGATACTGCCCGATACGATGACGAAGGCGCCTTCAGGCAGCCTTTCGGGGAGGGGCTCGAGGTTGGCGAGGGTCAGTCCGATCGAGGTGGTCTGTTCACGGCGCGCGGCGACGAAGTGGCAGTCGAACAGGATCGCCTCCTGTTCGATATTGGCATAGCGCAGCACCTCGACCGGTCCGGCGACGTCCATCAGCAGCGTGTGCGGCGGCAACACGACATAGATGGGGATGATCCGGCGGTCGGTATGCTGTGCCAAGGTCATGCGGCAAGTCCGATCCGTCCGAGAGCCTCGTCCACGGTGACGATACGGGCGAAGCGGCCGGCAAGCACGAGTTCGGTGCGGATCCTGATGTCGTCGGCGCTGAAAACCCGTCCGGAGGCGTGCGTCATCGGGAAGGTCAGCGTCGCCTCCGTCACATAGTCTACGGCAAAGCCGAGATCGGCGCCGTGCCGCGTCGTCGTCTCGCAGCACTGCTCGGTGCGGATGCCCGAGACGATCAGCCGGCCGATGCCGCGCTGGCGCAGCCAGACTTCGAGCGGCGTGCCGACGAAGGCCGAATGACGGGTCTTGTGGAGGACGAGGTCCGGCTGGATCCTCAGGCCTGCAAGCGTCGTGACGAAGCCGCTGTCGAGGCGAAACTCGGCGTCGTCGTCGGTGTGGAAGATCTGCACGACGGCATGCCCGGCTGCCCGCGCGCCGTCGATCAGCGCCTGCTGCCGGGACTGATAGACGGCGACGTCTTCGTCGCGCCAGTACGGCCGGTGGCGGAAGGACTCCTGAACATCGATCACCAGGAGGGCGGTTTTCGTATCGGTCATTTTCTGCATCCTTTTGAACAACGATATAGCCAATTCTATCCGCAGAATGAAAGGCAGAAAGACACTCGCCGGACGATCATGGGACGAATCCAGCCATTCAATGCCCCAAGTCCCCTCCAGTGTTTCCGAAGCTCTCATCGAGCCGTTGCAATGCCGGCCGTGTCTGACTAGTTTGCCTGCAACGATACAGGAGGAGATACCCATGCTGCGTTTTGGAATTCTGTCGACGGCCAGGATCGGTCGTGATCTCGTGGTGCCGGCCATGCAGGATGCCGAGAACTGTGTGGTGACGGCGGTGGCGAGCCGCGACCTTGAAAAGGCGCGCGCCATGGCCGATCGCTTCTCGGTGCCGCATGCCTTCGGCTCCTACGAGGAGATGCTCGCCTCCGACGTGATCGACGCCGTCTACATTCCCCTGCCGACGGCGCAGCATGTTGAATGGTCGGTCAAGGCGGCGGATGCCGGCAAGCACGTGCTGTGCGAAAAGCCGATCGCGCTGAAGGCGGCCGACATCGATCCGCTGATCGCGGCGCGGGAGCGAAACGGCGTGCTGATCTCCGAAGCGTTCATGGTCACTTACACGCCGGTCTGGCGGAAGGTTCGCTCGCTGCTCGCCGAAGGGGCGATCGGAACGCTTCGCCACGTCCAGGGCGTCTTCACCTATTTCAACCGGGATCCCGGCAACATGCGCAATATCCCCGCGCTGGGCGGCGGCGGCCTGCCGGACATCGGCGTCTATCCGGCGATCTCGACCCGGTTTGCCACGGGTGCCGAGCCGAAGCGCGTGCAGGCGGTCGTCGAACGTGATCCGGAGTTCGGCACCGACATCTATTCGAGCGTCAAGGCGGACTTCGGCGGCTTCGAGCTGAGCTTCTACATCTCGACCCAGATGGCCAATCGGCAGTCGATGGTCTTCCACGGTACCGAGGGTTTCATCGAGGTCCGCTCGCCCTTCAATGCCGACCGCTGGGGACCGGAGGAGGTCGAACTCTCCAACCAGTCGCACAACCAGTCGCAGATCTTCCGGTTCCAGGACAGCCGCCAGTACCGGCGCGAGGCGGAGGCATTCGCCAAGGCGGCGCTTTCCGGGGATCGCAGCGAGATCGTCAGCCTCGAAAGCTCTTGGGCCAACCAGCGCTTCATCGATGCGATCTATCGCGCCGGTGAAAGGGACGGCTGGGAGTCGGTCTGAGCGAAGGGCTCAACGGCGGAAGACGAAACGCGAATAGCCGAAGAAGGAAAAGGCCATGGCGGCGATCGAGGCGATCACCAGCGCCGCCAGCGGCTGCAGGATCGGCACCGAGATCAGAAGCCCTGCATAGATCAGGTAGTTCACCACCGCCGAGGTAAGCCCGACCGAACCATAGCGGAAGCCCTCGACAGCCAGCGAATGGCGCGAGGCGCCGAAGGTGAAGCTGCGGTTCATGAGCCAGGTCGAGACGAGAGCGACGGCGATCGCGATCGCGCGGGCAAGGAAGGGGCCGGCTGGCGTCCAGGCGAGCAGGGCCGCGAGCATGCTGGCATCGACCAGGAAACCCAGCGCGCCGACGATGCCGAAGCGCAGGAGCTTCTTCATGCCGCATCCGCCCGGCGGCCGGGCGTTTCGACCGCACGGACGGGCGCGGGACTGCGCGTCAGTGCCGGAAGGTTCATGTAGTGGATCCGCAACTGCTCGGCCCGGGAGCGGGCGACGGAATCGAGAATCAGCGCTGCGGTGAAGCTGAGGAACGACATCATCATCAGCGCCATCGCCGCGACCCAGGTCGGCATGCGGCTGACGAGGCCGGTGGTGAAGAACTCGATGAGGACCGGGATCATGAAGACGAGGCTTGCCGCCATGATCGCCGCGCTGATCGTGCCGAAAAAGGCGAAAGGCCGGGTTTCCTTCATCAGCATGGCGAACATCCAGAGGATCTTCGCGCCGTCCTTGAAAGTCGACAGCTTGGAGTGCGAGCCCTCGGGGCGGCGGCCGTAGTCGAGTTCGAGTTCGCAGACCGGCAGCTTGAGCCGCGAGGCATGCACCGACATCTCGGTCTCAATTTCGAAGCCCGCCGAAACGGCCGGGAAACTCTTGACGAAACGGCGCGAGAAGGCGCGGTAGCCGGACAGGATGTCGGTGAAATCGTTGCCGAACAGGATGCGGTAGAGTTGGTTGAACAGGCGGTTGCCGAAGGCATGTCCCTGGCGGCCGGCATCGGCATGCACGCCGCGACGGGTGCCGACCACCATGTCGCAGCGCTCGGTAACGAGCGTGCGGATGAGTTCCTCCGCGTCCTCCGGCGCATAGGTGCCGTCGCCGTCTGCCATGATGTAGACGTCGGCGTCGATGTCGCAGAACATGCGACGGACCACATGACCCTTGCCCTGGCGGCGCTCGCGAACGACGGTCGCGCCGGCAAGCATCGCGGTCAGAGCCGTGCTGTCTGTCGAGTTGTTGTCGTAGACGTAGATGCGCGCCTGCGGCAGCGTCTCGCGGAAACTGCGGACGACCGCGCCGATGGTACCTGCTTCATTGTAGCAAGGCAGGAGAACCGCCACGTCGAGACTTTCAGGTCCAGGCTCACGCATATCATATACTCGCTACTGAAGACATGCCCGACAAAGAGGTGTCCGGCCCGGTTTTACTATTTCTTGAGAAGGTTAAGGCTAGGTTTCGGGAAGATTTGTCATTCAACCTTTTTCGCCTCGCCACGGGCTTCCGTCGCGGGTGCTTGGGGATCGCAGCGCGCATGGCCGACCAGGGACTTTCCGACAAGGCAGGATCGGGGCTGTGGGCCAGGCCCTGGATACTGATCTCCCTATTCTCGGCGGCGGTCATCCTTTTGCTGCTCGTGGTCAACCTCCCCGGAGCGACCGACTATGTCGGCATCGACAACGACGATGTGATGCGTCTCGTCGAGGTGCGTGACCTGCTCGCCGGCCAGAGCTGGTTCGACCTCACGCAGTACCGGTTGGGGCTCGAAGGCGGGACCCTCATGCATTGGTCGCGGCTGATCGACCTGCCGATCGCAACGCTGATCCTATTCTTCTCCCTGTTCTTCGCGCCCGAGCGGGCGGAAGCCGCGGCACTCCTGGTCTGGCCGCTCTCCCTCACGATCCCGATGATGATCGCGATCGCCGTCGGTGCGCGCCGGATAGGCGGGCCGCCGGCGATGCTGATCGCGCTTGGCCTCGGCGCGCTGCTCGTCTTCACGTCGAACCGCTTCCTGCCCGGTGCCATTGACCATCACAATGTCCAGCTGGTGCTGGTGGCGGTGATTGCAGCCATGCTGGTGGATCCGCGTCAGCGCGCTTGGAGTTTTGCCCTCGCCGGGGTCGCCTGCGCCATCGCCATTGCGATCGGTGCGGAGACGACGCCCTTCGTCGCTGCGGCCTGCCTTGTCGTGGCAGCGCTGTGGGCATGGAACGGCGAAGCCTTCCGGCCCGCCGCACGTGCCTTTTCGCTGGCCGTCACCATCGCCATTTCAGCCGTCTTTTTCGCGACGGTACCGCCGCGCCTCTATACGGCCGTCACCTGCGACAGCCTGTCGATTGGTTATTACGGCATCGCCGCCGTTGGCGGGGTGCTGCTCCTGCTGTCTTCGCTGCTCGCGAGCGGTCTCGGCCGGCCCATGCGCTTCGCGGTGCTCGCGCTCGACGGCGTGCTCGTTTTTGCCGCAGCCCTGGTGCTGGCACCGCAATGCCTGCAGAACCCGCTGAACGATCTCGATCCGCTGCTCTTCACCCTCTGGCTCGATTATGTCGCCGAGGCGCAGTCGGTCCTGGGCCAGCTGCGGATCGAGCCGGCCGGGTTGGGTGGTTTCTACGCCGCCGGGTTCCTGGCGCTGACCGTCTGTGTCTTCCGTGTCCTGCGCGACGACCGGGCCCAGATCCATGCCGTGCTTTTCGCGCTGATCCTCGTCTCCTGGATCATTGCACTCATCCAGGTGCGCGGTGCCGTTTTCGCCAACCTTCTGTCGATCCTGCCCCTCTCGCTCCTGATTGCCGAGCTACGCCGCAACGCTAATAATGATCCGGAGAACCTCAGCGCCGGCTTCACCTTCGTGGTGGCGACGCTTCTGTCCGTGCCGAGTGTCTGGGTACTGGTCGGGGTCTTCGCAACCGAGGGCACGATGGGCCTGACGCGCCGTTTCGAGGCGAACGCGCCGGCAGCCGCTGCGGAGGATTGCGAAACGGCGACCGCGCTGCACCAACTGGCCGGGCTTCCGCCCGCGACGGTCGCGGCACCCTCCAATATCGGGTCGGAAATCCTGCGTTTCACCCCGCACCGGGTGCTGTCCGCTCCCTATCACCGCAACCAGGGCGGCATGCTGACCGAGTTGCATATCGGCCTGACCGAGCC
The DNA here is from genome assembly GCF_012927355.1 of Rhizobium terricola. Taxonomy (GTDB): domain Bacteria; phylum Pseudomonadota; class Alphaproteobacteria; order Rhizobiales; family Rhizobiaceae; genus Allorhizobium; species Allorhizobium terricola. Next base: position 808,131 of record NZ_JABBGK010000002.1, on the reverse strand, counting down.
GAAGGAGGCGGAAGCCTTCCTGCGGGGTGCCGGAGTGACGATCCTTGCCTACTGTCATTCGGACCTCCAGACGGCGGCGATCCGCAAGCTGAAGACGGACGGGCTCTATGCCGCGCTCGGCCGCGGCGAGATCCCGGCCTACCTGGTGCCCTTGCCGAGGGATCCCCGCTCGGGCATTGCCCTTTATCGGACGAAGTTCGAACAGTAAGGCGTGGGAGGGGGGGGCGAATGTCCGCTTCTAGCCGCGGCGGAGGGCCTTCACCATTTGCGCGGCGAGTGCCGTGGCGAGCCCGCAATTGAACCCGCTGTAAAGGCCGATCAGGGAAACCGAGGCCGAGGTGAACACGGCGGCCAGACCGAAACCCAGTCCACCCAAGATCGCGACGAAGGCGATCACCATCGCCGAGCGGGCGATGCCGGTCACCATGCCGATCGCCAGTGCCGTCACGAAGATCAAGCCTGCACCTCCACGAAAATCGCCTCCAGAAGGCGGGCAGTCTGACGGCGAAATGGTTTCCGAAAGGTAAATCGGCCGGACACCGCAGTGGCGCCCGGCTCGTCGAGTTGTCAACGCGGCGGCTCAGGCGAGAGCGACGATCTCGCTGGCCGTGGTGCCCGTCGCACGGACGCGCGTCACGCGAAGCGGCAGAAGGCTGCCATCCGGCACACCGTTGAGGAGAAGCGTGACGCCCGACAGCATGACGACCGAGAGGTCGCCGCCGGTTCCGACATAAAGGGCGCGGGTCGCCTCCTCAAGGTCGGTGGTGTCGCTCGGCGTGACGGAAAAGCCCGCCGATGCGGGGCCGGAAAGGGACGGCTGGGAATGGGAAAAACGATCGGTCATGACGAAGCTCCGCTTGAGGTCTGCAATGGAGCCATTGTCGACCAAGGCCGGTGTGGCGGGGACGTTCGGGACTGCGAGAAAAGATTCTTCGCGCCGTTTGCGGTGATGTTAGGCAGCGCTATGTTTTGTTTTTCCGGCGCTTGGCTGACGATCCAAGGCACGGGAGAGGGTCGCAAGCCTTGCTGATCTTCCCCGTTTTTTGCGGTACTAGAAGTCCATGACCAGTTTCTTCAGCGATGATTCGCCCACCAATCTCGCCGAGTTCACCGTCTCGGAGCTGTCGGGTTCGATCAAGCGGACGATCGAGACCGCCTTCGACCATGTGCGCGTGCGGGGCGAGATCTCCGGCTATCGCGGCCAGCATTCCTCCGGTCATGCCTATTTCAGCCTGAAGGACGACAAGTCGCGCATCGACGCGGTCATCTGGAAGGGGTCCTTTTCCAAGCTGAAATATCGGCCGGAAGAGGGCATGGAGGTGATCGCCACCGGCCGCATCACCACCTTTCCCGGCTCGTCGAAGTACCAGATCGTCATCGAGCAGATGGAGCCCGCCGGCGCCGGCGCGCTGATGGCGCTGATCGAGGAACGCAAGCGCCGGCTGGGTGCCGAGGGCCTGTTCGATCCCGCGACGAAGCAGTTGCTGCCCTATATGCCGAAGGTGATCGGTGTCGTGACGTCGCCGACCGGCGCCGTCATTCGCGATATTCTCCACCGTATCGCCGACCGCTTTCCGGTCCATGTGCTCGTCTGGCCTGTCAAGGTGCAGGGCGAGGGCTGTGGCGAGGAGGTGGCGAACGCCATCCATGGCTTCAACGCCATGGACCCGGTGGGCGAAATCCCCCGTCCTGACGTGCTGATCGTCGCCCGTGGCGGCGGAAGTCTCGAAGACCTCTGGGGCTTCAACGACGAGATCGTCGTACGCGCGGCGGCGGCAAGCGTCATACCGCTGATTTCGGCGGTTGGTCACGAGACGGACTGGACGCTCATCGACTACGCCGCCGACGTCAGGGCGCCGACGCCGACAGGGGCGGCCGAAATGGCGGTACCGGTGAAGGCGGATCTCGTCGCCCAGGTCGCGAACCTCGCCGCGCGCCTCTCCGGGGCGTCCGCCCGGCAGATGGAAACCCGCCGCCAGGGCTTGCGGGCGCTGGCGCGTGCGCTTCCCTCGCTCGACCAGTTGCTCGCCCTGCCGCGCCGCCGTTTCGACGAGGCGGCCGCCGGGCTCGGCCGAGGCCTCGAGCTCAACACGATGGCCAAGCGCCGCGCCTTCGAACGGGCCGCATCGCGCCTCTCGCCCGACATGCTGGCGCGCCGCCTCGGCGAGCGCCGCCAGCGCATCACCGAGCGGGCGGCGATGGCCGAGCGCATCGTCGAGCGGATGATCGACCGGCTGCGCGGACGCGTGACCGGTGCGGACGCGGTGCTGCGAAACGTGCCGGTAAGGCTGCGCACCCAGATGGACCGCAGCCGTGATCGTCTGGACGGCCTGATCCGCCGCTCAGACAGCGCGCTCGCCAACGAACTGCGCGCCCACCGTGCGACCCTTTCTGGCCACGAGCGCATGCTGCAGTCGCTGTCCTACAAGAACGTGCTGATGCGCGGCTATGCGGTGATCCGCGACGCGGCGGACCGCCCGGTATCCCGCGCGGCCGCCCTTTCCGCAGGAGCAGCCATTTCCATCGAGTTTGCCGATGGCCGGCTGAGGGCGGTGACCGAGGGCGGTGACGGATCGCCCGTACAGCCCTCCTCATCCCCCGAAGCGCCGGCCGCCGGCGCTGTGGCGCCTGCCAGACCCGCCGCGCCGCGTGCGTCCAGGAAAAGCGATCCACCCGCCGGACAGGGAAGCCTGTTCTGACGGGCGGTGAAGGCGGCGAGACAGTCCGGCGCGTGCGGGCGGCTTGCCGCGTTTTCAGCGCGCATGACGATCGCATGCCGGCCGTTCTCTCACTGCCTCGTGATCACCCGCAGGACTGCTGCCTGGCTCTTGCCATTTAAACGCCGGATCGAACGCCTATCTCATCTCTGACGGCATGGCGCGCACCGACGGTCACTCGGATCGTCGCGGGGCGGGCGTGTGCCGCTGAAGACAAGGAGAAGACACCATGAAGAGTTTTTCGACGGCGGTGCTGAGTGGCCTTTTGATGTCGTCGGTTCTGGGCGCATCGGCGCTTGCCGATCAGGCGGACGTCGCGGCAATCCTGTTCGGCCGCAACTACAATGACGGCGTGACCGCCGTTTCCGTCTGGCCCGGCCACCGAGAGGGCGGCATGGGCGGTCCGTTCTCGCCGGAATTCCAGACGCCGGCCCGCCTGCAGGCGGCACAGGCCGAAGTCGAGCGGGACGCAAGCCTCCAGGAAGCGCTGGCGCGGCGCCATATCGCCCGGCACAACGTGGTCTGGGTCCAGACCGCCGCAAACGGCGGCAGGATCATCTACTACCGTTGAGATGGGACGGCCCGCCGCTCTTGCGAGGGCGGGCCGGATCCTTTCAGGCCCATTCGCCCTTGCGCATGACCGCCACCCGGGCGCCGTCCGGCCGCACGCCGTCAATGTCGACTTCACCGGACCCGATCATCCAGTCGATATGGATCAGCGAGGAATTGCCGCCCTGTGCCTTGATCTGTTCCTGAGAGAGCGAGGCGCCGTCGAGGAAGCACTTCGAGTAGCATTGGCCGAGCGCGATGTGGCAGGAGGCGTTCTCGTCGAACAGGGTGTTGTAGAACAGGATGCCGGAGGCCGAGATCGGCGAGGAATGCGGCACCAGTGCCACTTCGCCGAGACGGCGCGCGCCCTCGTCGGTATCGAGGACCTTGAGGAGGACTTCCTCGCCCCTGGTCGCCTTGGCCTCGACGATGCGGCCGCCCTCGAACCGGACTTTAATGTTGTCGATCAGCGTTCCCTGGTGCGACAGCGGCTTGGTCGAGCAGACATGACCCTCCACCTTCAGCGCATGCGGCGTGGTGAAGACCTCTTCCGTCGGGATGTTGGGATTGCAGGTGACGCCGTTCTTCGCGGTCGAGGCGCCGCCGTGCCATTCATGGCCGTCGGCGAGCCCCACGGTCAGGTCGGTGCCCGGTCCGGTGAAGTGCAGGGCCGCGAAGCGTTCGTCGTTCAGCCAGCGCGACCGCTTGCGCAGCTCCGCATTATGGGCCGCCCATGCAGCGACCGGATCGGCCTCGTTGACGCGCGAGGCGGCGAAGATCGCCTCAGCCAGTTTCGCGACGGCTTCAGTCACCGGAACGTCCGGAAACACCAGTTTTGCCCAGGACGGGTTGGGGTAGGAGCAGATGTTCCAGTTGATGTCGAAATTCGAGATATGCTCGAGCGCCGGCTTGTAGGCGATCGAGTTCGCCTTGTTGGCGCGCGCCACCTTGGCCGGATCCTGCCCGGAAAGCAGCATCGGATTGTCCCCGGCGATCGCCAGGCGGGCGGCCCCGTTCTCATAGGCCTTCGCCATGCCGTCATAGAGCCAGCCCGAGGCCTTGTCGAAGCTCTGGTCGGGGGCATGGGCATAGCGCGCCAGCGTGGTTTCCTCGTCGGCGTAGAAGGTCGTCACGATGCCGGCGCCTGCCTTGTAGGCATGCCGCGTGATCAGCCGCACGAGCGGCAGGGCCGCGATCGGCGCGGTGATCACCAGATCCTGGTCCTTCTGCAGCTGGAGGCCGACCTTTACAGCCACTTCGGCGAGTTTTTCGAGACGGACCGGATCGACGGCGGTTTCAAATTCGGGCAGGAATGTCATGGGATTGCCTGATGCTTGTTGGCGAGAAGCGGCAAGCCTAACGGGCTTTGCGGCGAAATTGAAGGCGGGAGATTGAGGGATGCGTATGCTGCGGAGGACAAGCTCCACGACAACGGCGGTGCTCTTGGCGGCGGGCTTGTGGGGCGGATGGGGTTCGTCCGCCTTCGCGATGGAATTCGACCTGCAGGTATTCGGCCATCGGGTCGTGGTCGAATCGAACGACGACGGCGAAATCCTGAAGCTCGATGACCGGGAAGTCCATCGCAACATCTATGTCCATATCGAACGCGTCGCCGTCATCGACGATGTCCAGACGATCGTCGGCACCTCCTCCGACGGCGGCAATGCCTGCGCCCCGACACCATTCGTCCTGACACTCCCGGCAGGCGATGAACCGAAGCTTGAGATGTTTCCCGAAGATTGCGTCGGCGTCTCCTCGAGTGAGGAGGACGGCAAGCTGGTCTTTACGGCTGAACCCCTTCCGGGTCGGGACGGCGAACGCTGGAGTTGGGATCCGACGAACGGCTTCAAATCCATGGGCGCGCTCGCCTTCCAACCCGATCCGGGCAAGGGCTGGGACAGCCTCGTCTCCGCACCGCCCGAACACCCCTCGGGCCTTTACGACTTCGGCGCGATCGCCGATCAGCTCGACGCGCTTCTGGGCGACGACGCGGCGGACTTCAAAGAGATCATCACCGGTGTCGGCAGCGGCGAGCTGCGGGACGGCGGCTTCTATGTCGGCACCAGCTGCCTGCCGCACAGCTGCGGCGCGGTGGAGGCGATCGTGGTCGCCGACACGACGGAAGAGCAGGTCTATGTCGCCTGGAAACCGCTTGACGCGAAGATCATCGTCCGGCCGGAGGTGAAGAGCTGGCCGGCATCCGCCAGGACGGCACTACGCGAATGGGCGGCCACATGGAACTGAAGGGAGGCCGCTCCCCGGCGGCGCGGCTCAGGCGACGAGCGGGGCTGAAATCGCGCCGAGTGCCTTGAGGGCGGCTTCCGGCGACAGCCGCACCTGAAGGCCCCGTTGCCCGCCATTCATGTAGACGAGCGCCTCGGTCATCGCCTCGGCCTCGATTGCTGTCGGGACCTGTTTCTTCTGGCCGAAAGGACTGATCCCGCCGACGACGTAACCCGTCAGCTTCTCTGCCATGGTCGGCTTCATCATCGCCGCATGCTTGCCGCCAAAAGCGGCTGCGAGTCTCTTCATGCTCACCTCCTTGTCCGAGGGCACGACGACGCAGACCGGCTTGCCGTCGAGTTCGGCCATCAGCGTCTTCAGCACCCGGTGCGGCTCCTCGCCGATCGCCTCGGCCGCCTGAAGCCCGATGCGTTCGGCGTTCGGGTCGTAGTCATAGGTGTGCGTGGTGAAGGCGACCCCCGCCTTTTCCAGGAACTGCGTCGCACGCGTGGTCTTCGCCATCGCCTCAGGCCTTCAGTTCTGCCGCGTAGACATCCGGCTTGAAGCCGATCAGCAATTTGCCGTCCGCTTCCAGCACCGGTCGCTTGATCATCGATGGCTGGGCGAGCATCAGCGCGATCGCCTTGTCCTGATCAAGATTGCCCCTGTCTTCGTCGGACAGCTTCTTGAAGGTCGTGCCGGCCCGGTTGAGAACGGTTTCCCATCCGGCTTCGCGGCACCAGGCCTCGAGATGGGCGCGGTCGATGCCTGTCGTTTTGTAGTCATGGAACACGTAGGCGACGCCGTGGCTGTCGAGCCAGTCGCGCGCCTTCTTCATCGTGTCGCAATTCTTGATGCCGTAAAGCCGTGCCTGCATGGTCGAAAATCCGAGATGAAACAATCAGACCGCAGATAGCACGAGGTGGCGCCCAAAGAAAATCCGCCTTGCGGGTCGGGCGAACACGTTCTTGTGGTGGCCAAACGCACGAATTATATGCAAACTGCACATGAGGGTAGAATGGCTGACGACACGGAAAAACTTCGCTTCGAGAATATCTTCGGCGCCATGAGCCTGGCGCTGGTCGACAAGCTTGAGCGCGCCTATGAAGCCGATATCGGGCTTGGTCCCAGCTCGGTCGCGGCCCTGATCCAGATCGGCACCGGCTCCGGCATAACTATCGAGACGCTGCGGCGGATCATCGGGCTTTCCCATTCCGCCTCCGTGCGCCTCATCGATCAGCTGGAAGCCGCGGGTCTGGTCCTGCGCAGCGAGCCGGTTGACGGGGACCGGCGAGCGAAGGCTCTGAAGCTGACGGAGGCGGGGAGGGCATTGTACGGCCGCTGCAAGGAAGCGCGGCGCGGCGTGACGGAACGTGCCTTCGCGGTGCTCGACCCCGATGAAATGCAGTTGTTCGGCCGACTTGCGGAGAAGGTGCTGCCGGCACTTGTCGATCTCGGCGCCGACCAGGACGTCGTCTGCCGGGTCTGCGACGAATCGGTCTGCGTGCGGGCCCGCTGCCCGATCAGCCACATGAAGTGATGGCAGGTTCCGTCGTCTTGACATGATCCATATATATGCATAATGCATGCATATATTGGAGACGGGAGAGGTGCGATGCAAAGACTTGTTCAATCAATTCCGGTCATGGCACGGCTGCTGAAACGGGCGACACCGCCCAGCGACACCGCTCGCATTCCACTGACAGAAACGGTGTTGCGCCAGGCCGTGAGGCTCGCCATAGCGGCCCGTTGCCGTCAGAAGGGCAATTGACGATGACGAGACGCCGGGGCCAAGCTCATGCGGCGACCGTCGTCTCCCCGATCTGGGTGGCCACCCGGTTGCGTCCGCCGGCCTTTGCGGCATAAAGCGCCAGGTCGGCACGGCGCACGAGTTCATCGAGGCTTTCGTTCGCGTCTTGCGAAACCGTCACGCCGGCGCTGACCGACATCGGCAGCGACAGACCGTTTGCCGCACCGAACCCCAGGACTTCGACATTGCGGCGGACAAGCTCGGCGACCGCAAGGGACCGGTCGAGCGTGGCATCCGGCATGATCGCGATGAATTCCTCGCCGCCCCACCGGGCGAGCAGGTCGTTGTCCAAGCCGATCGACTTCATGATATTGGCGAATTCGCAGATCACCGTATCGCCGACATCGTGCCCATAGCGATCATTGATCGCCTTGAAGCCGTCGAGGTCGAAAAGAACCATGGCCACCGGACTGTGGTTGCGCCGGCATCGTTCGAGTTCGCGTCCGGCGAGATCGACGAAGGCGCGGCGGTTGTTGATCCCCGACAACGGATCGGTGTTGGCCAGGCGCTCGAGCTCGCTCTGATGCTGATGTCGCTCTGTGAGATCGCGCAGCACCGCGATGAAGATGGGGCCGTCCGAACCGGACGTCCTGAGAATCGTCGCGCCGAGGCTGATCTCCGTGCCGTCGGCGCGGTAGCCGACGATGAAGGACTTGCGGCTTCCCATGTATTTCGCATCGACCGGCCCCTTCATGAAGCCGGCGAGATGATCGCGGTGGGCGTGCCGGAAGCGGGGAGGCAGGATCGTGTCGATCGGCTGGCCGGCCAGCTCATCCGTGGATTGCTGGAACAGCGTGGCGGCCGAGGGATTGCAGTAGAGGATCTTCCCGTGTGCATCGATGGCGATGATACCGTCTTCCATCTCCGCGACGATCTTGCCATAGACTTCGCCATCAAGACGGGATGCCTGCTCGTTGAAGGATGAGCGAGCCAAGATGAAAATCCTCTTCCCTGAAATACTACTGGCATTCGAAATATTCGGGTATTGAACCAGCTTTTCGTTAATGGAGCTTTGCCGGGGGGTGAGCGGACGTCCGGTCCGCTCACCTTGATCAGGCTGCCGGCCGCCGCTGCGGAGCAGTGGCGGCGAAGGTTTCGGGCGTGCGGTCTGCCCGATCGATCTCGAACTGCTGCACCATCCCGACGATGCGGTCGATCTCCGTTGACAGCGCATGGGTTGCTGCCGTCGACTGCTCCACCATCGCGGCATTCTGCTGGGTCGCCTGGTCCATGCTGTTGACCGCCGCGTTGATCTCCTTGAGCGAGGTCGACTGTTCGCGCGCGGCCTGGACGATTGCACCGATATGGTGGTTGAGTTCGCGCACGTCCTCGACGATGCCGTCGAGCGCCTTGCCGGTCTGGCCGACGAGTTCGACACCGCTGCGGACCTGCTCGCCCGACCGGGTAATCAGCTCCTTGATTTCCCTTGCCGCCTGCGCCGAGCGCTGGGCGAGCTCGCGGACCTCCTGGGCGACGACCGCGAACCCCTTGCCGGCCTCACCCGCGCGCGCCGCCTCGACCCCGGCATTGAGCGCCAGCAGGTTGGTCTGGAAGGCGATGTTGTCGATGACGCCGATGATGTTGCCAATTGCACTGGAGGAGGCCTCGATCGCATCCATGGCCTCGACCGCTTGCCGCACCACGGCACCTGAGCGCTCGGCGCCGTTTCTCATCCGGTCGACCAGCTTGCCGGCCTCGTCGGCCCGGCGGGTCGAATCGCCGACGGCCGTCGTGATCTCCTCGAGCGATGCGGCCGTCTCCTCGAGCGAGGAGGCCTGACGTTCCGTCCGCTTGGCAAGATCCTCCGCCGATTGCCGGATCTCGCTGCTGCCGGCATTGATATGACGGGTTCCACTCTCGATCTCGCCGATGGTCGTGGCCAGCTGGTGCATGGCGTCGTTGAAGTCGTGGCAGACTGAGAGATAGGCCTCCGGAACGTCGTGGCTCATGCAGTGGGTGAGATCCCTGTCGGCGAGCCGTGCCATGGCATGGCCGAAGATGCCGCAGACCAGGTTGCGCTCCGCCGCGATCGCTTCGGCCTGGGCCTTCTGCTTGGCGGCCTCCGCCTCGTCGATATAGACCGAGATGGCAAAGTCCATGTCGAGCATGACGGCCTTGATCAACGCACCGAGCACACGGCCGGTTTCGTCTGCTTTTGCGCGTCCGCTGGCAAACATTCCCTGGCTGCCGAAAGCCTGGGTCACCACCTCGCGAACCAGATGGTCGAGCACGATGGCATAGCCGCCGATATACCATTGCGGCTCCAGCCCGATGCGGGCATGGACCGTGCCGATCGCCTTCACCTTGGCGACATAGTCCTCGTTGAGGTCGCCGGCCGAGATGTTCGACCAGTGGTTCATCTGTGCGCCCTTGGCGCGATCGATGTGGATGTCTGAGGAAAAGAAGTGGCGAACCTCGGGCGTTGCCCGCAGCTTCTCGTAGAACTTGTCGAGGCCCTTGGGCAGCTCGCGATCGATCAGGGGCTTGATGCTCCGGATGCCGTCGAGATCGGCCCGGCTGATCTGCATGAAATCGAGACGCCGCCCCAGCGACCGGCTCTCAGGTTCGCTTTGCGCATTCTTGGAATCCGCCTGAACGGATTGTTGCTTCAAACTGGTCATGGCGGTCCCCTCGCCGGTGAATGAATTTTCTGAAATATTGACCTCTTCTAATATTGTATTCTGGGTCATCTGCCGACGATGGTAGAACGACATAGTTTACAAATGGTAAGTTTTGAATATTTTACTTTAGAGAAATCGAATAATATTGAAGATGTGAAGTAGAAACGTAAGAGATACGATCGATGAATTGATTATAGTCAAATTTCTACGAATCTATTTTCGCTTTTATTCGTTTCATGTGGAACTGTTTTTGCAATGCATCATCGACGTCGCCCGATCTCGTTGCGTTGGCGAGGAGAAGCAGGCGCGACGTAGAGCCGGCCGGACCGCAAACTGATTGGTCCAGAATTGGCGGTTGAAATGCCTTAGGACGCTGTCATCGTGCAGTTATGCTGCACTGCAATGCGGGTCCCGCCCGTTGGCCGGCGGCGAGGATGATCCACTCCAAATGGCGGGGCGTCTATGCGCATCGAGTTTCGTTTTGGCCTGATCCTGGCCGTCTGTTTCGTCTTCGGCCTGGCCATTGCCGGCTACATCTCGTTCACGCTGGAATTCCGCCAGGCGCGCGCCGAGGTCAACGAGAAGTCCCGCGTCCTGCTGGAGACGGGCCTTGCCCTTCGGAGCTACACAAGCACGGAAGTGGCTCCGCTCGTCAAGAAGCTCGGCTACGAGGAGTTTCACCCGCAGATGGTGCCGTCCTACGGCGCCCAAACCACGCTCGGTTTCCTGCGCGACCGGTTCCCCGACTATCGCTATCGCGAGGCGTCGCTCAACCCGACCAATATCGCCGACAGGGCCAATGACTGGGAGGTGACTTTGTTGCAGACCTTCCAGCAGGATGCCGAACTGAAGGAGCTATCCGGCGAAGTGGGTGCAGGCACGGACAAGCGCTTCTATCTCGCCCGGCCGCTCCGCATGCCGAACACCGACTGCCTGCAATGTCACAGCACGCCGGATGTTGCCCCGGCGTCCATGGTTGAGAAATATGGCGCGAACGGTTTCGGCTGGAAGATGGGCGACGTGATCGGCATGCAGCTCGTCGAGGTTCCCGTCCTTGGCCCCAACACTCAGGCCATGAAGGGTCTGCTGGTGACCTTGGGCGCGCTCACCTGTGTCTTCATCCTGTCGCTGTCCGTCTTCCTGCTCCTGCTGCGTCGCTACGTCACCCATCCGCTCGAGGCGATCACGCGGCGCACCATTTCGACCAGCCTCGCTCCGGAGCGTCACGAAACGGGTGAGCAAACACCGCTCAACGGGCAGTTCCATGATCTGGAACAGTCGATCGGCCGCCTGCGCACCAGTCTGAACGAAGCGCTGAGGCTGCTCCCCGATCTCGGAAAACGGAAGAACGGGCCATGAGCTACGTCTTCTCCGCCCTTCTGGTTGCCCTCACGGCGCTGACCTGGCTTCTCTTCGTCACGCTAGCGCCGGAGGCAGACGACTGGTCGCTTCTGCTTCGCGAACTCGCCTACTTCCTGACGGCAATCAGTGTCGCCCGCATTGTCGAGGTGCTGGTCAACAGTTTCGTCGACGATGCCGACGGCAACAGCCGCACCACCGACCTCGTCAAGGTGATGAGTTCCATCGTCATCTATGTCGCGGCCGTTCTGGTCTGGCTGCATTACGGGCTTGCGTTCGACATTACCAGTCTGCTCGCCACGTCGGCGATCGTCTCGCTGGTCATCGGCTTCGCCTTGCAGAACACGCTTGGCAATCTGTTCTCCGGCCTGTCGCTGGAACTTGAGCGGCCCCTGCGGGCCGGCGACTTCATCCGCAAGGGAGCGATTGAAGGGGAGGTCGAGGCCTTGAAATGGCGCTCGATCTTCTTGAGGACGGCGGACGGCGGCACCGTCGTCCTGCCCAACAGCGCGCTCGCCACCGATGCGGTCGAAGTCGTGCGCCGCGGCGCGCCGTTTCGCAGCCAGGCGATATTCCACGTGCCGGCCGAAATCCCCCCGATGATCGTTCTGGAAACGGTGCGGGAGGTGCTCGCGAACGGCGTGTCCGGCGTTGCCGACGATCCGCCCGGAAGTGCGGTCGTCCTTGGCACCGAGGCGCAGACGGGCGTTATCCGCTACTGCGCCCGCTTCTACAGCCTTCGCCCGATCGAACTCTCCCGCCAGACATCCGCCGTCCTGACCGGCATCTGGTATGCCCTCGACCGGAAGGGCATTCCGATGACTGCCGCGCCCGAGGGCCTCGGTGTGCCGACGGGCGCTGCACCGCGCTGGAGATGGCGCGCCGGATCGGTGGTGCCAGCGGAATTTGAAAAACAAGGCGCTCTTCTTCGCTTCGGCCCGGGCGAGGTGCTGCCGGCCGACCTGGCCGGGATCGTAGCCGATGGCATGCTTCGGGAAGAGGTGCTGGCCGACGAATTCGACCTCTCCGCTGCGGTCGGCGCGCTCCTTGAGGCGGATCACGGTGTCGAGCGACCCTTGCGGCTCGATCCGGTTCTGGTGCGCGAGATTTCAAGGCAGGCGGCCGTGTTCCTTGGGCCGATCGCCTTCACCCTGGCCCAGCATTTCGCCGGCCTGACCGACGATCCCTTCTTCGTCTATCAAGCGCTGGCGACGCGCATCCCGGAAGATGCCGACAAGGCGCGCTTCCTTGCGCTCGCTCCGGCCCGGCCGGTGCGCCGGCTGGGCCCGGGCGCTCCCGTCGGCTGGGCGGGCCTCCTGGGGCTTGAGCCGATGGCGGCCCGGCGGCGAAGTGTTCCGGTGCATGCCGACATCATGGCGTTCGACCGTGACGGCCTGGTGAAGCTGATGGCCTCGCCGGAAGGGGAACATCTCGTCGATCGTCTGGTGCGGCTGCCCCAATTGCACGACCAGTCACGCGAGGCGATCCGCGACCTGTTGATCACGTCGGCAAGGGACGCCTGACCCCGATGTGAAAAGAGCCCCGGAAGGGGCTCTTTGTCGTCATTCCCACTCGATCGTGCCGGGTGGCTTCGACGTCACGTCATAGACGACGCGGTTGATTCCGCGGACCTCGTTGATGATGCGGGTTGCCGCACGGCCGAGGAATTCCATGTCGTAGTGGTAGAAGTCGGCGGTCATGCCGTCGACCGAGGTGACTGCACGCAGCGCGCAGACGAATTCATAGGTGCGTCCGTCGCCCATGACGCCGACGGTCTGGACCGGCAGCAGCACGGCAAAGGCCTGCCAGATGGCATCGTAGAGGCCGGCCTTGCGGATCTCGTCGAGATAAATCGCGTCGGCTTCGCGCAGGATGTCGAGCTTTTCGCGGGTGACGCCGCCCGGGCAGCGGATGGCAAGGCCGGGTCCCGGGAAGGGATGGCGGCCGATGAACGAGTCCGGCAACCCAAGTTCGCGACCGAGCACGCGAACCTCGTCCTTGAACAGTTCGCGCAAGGGTTCGACGAGCTTCATGTTCATGCGCTCGGGCAGGCCGCCGACATTGTGGTGCGACTTGATCGTCACCGACGGGCCGCCGGTGAACGAGACGCTTTCGATCACATCCGGATAAAGCGTGCCCTGGCCGAGGAATTCGGCGCCGCCGAGTTTCTTGGCCTCGTCCTCGAAGGTTTCGATGAACAGGCGGCCGATGATCTTGCGCTTGGTTTCCGGATCGGAAACGCCTTCCAGCTCGCCGACGAACCGGTCGACGGCGTCGACGTGGATGAGGTGGAGGTTGTAATGCTCCTTGAACATGGCGACGACATTGGCCGCCTCGTCCTTGCGCATCAGGCCGTGGTCGACCAGGATGCAGGTCAGCTGGTCACCGACGGCTTCATGAATGAGAAGCGCTGCGACGGAGGAGTCGACACCGCCCGAAAGGGCGCAGATGACGCGCTTGTCGCCCACCTGTTCGCGGATCTGCTGAACGGCCTTGGCGCGATAGGCGGACATCGTCCAGTCGCCGTGAATGCCGGCGATCTTCTGGACGAAGTTCTGGATCAGCTTGGCGCCGTCCGGCGTGTGCACGACTTCCGGGTGGAACTGCACGGCGTAATACTTGCGCTTCTCGTCGGCGATGAAGGCGAACGGCGCGTTGGACGAGGTTGCGACCACCTCGAAGCCCGGCGGGATCGCGGTGACGCGGTCGCCATGCGACATCCACACCTGGTGGCGCGAGCCGGCCGACCACAGGCCTTCGAACAGCGCGCATTCCTTGTCGATTTCCAGGAAGGCGCGTCCGAATTCGCGGTGATGGCCGCTTTCGACCTTGCCGCCGAGCTGGGTACACATGGTCTGCTGGCCGTAGCAGATGCCGAACACCGGAAGTCCGCTGTCGAAGATCATCTGCGGGACGCGCGGGCTGCCTTCGTCGAGCGTGGAGGCCGGGCTGCCCGACAGGATGATCGCCTTGGGGTTCAACCGGCGGAAGCCTTCCTCCGCCGACTGGAAGGGAACGATTTCGCAATAGACGCCGGCTTCGCGGACGCGCCGGGCGATGAGCTGCGTCACCTGGCTGCCGAAATCGATGATGAGAACGCTGTCGGGATGTGCTGTCTGGGTCATGGCGAGGCTTTAAAGAAAACCGCCGGTTCTTTCAATCGGAGAATTGTGCCGATTGTCCGCAATTCGGGCGGTTTCGCGCGCTTCTGCCGGTCTCAGAACCAGAAGACGCCGTCCTCGAGCGCATCGAAGAGCGTGTCGACGGCGAGTGCGAGCTTGCGGTCGACCACATGGAGATATTCCTTCCAGTCGTCGATGTGATTGAGTTCGTTTCTGCCGTCCGAGATGCCGCGCAGACCGATCAGCGGCAGGTTGAAGGCATGGCAGGACCGGAGCACGGCAAAGGTTTCCATGTCGACCATATCCGCGTCGATCGCGTCATAGGTGGCGCCGGACACGATATTGGCACCGGTCGACAGCGTTGCCGTTGACACTCCGGGGATGCGGAGCGGCAGCTCGATCGCTGCCGGCATGTCGAGGAAAGGGGTTCGACCCTTTTCAAAGCCGAGCGGGGAGGCGTCCATGTCGCGGTAGGAGACATGCGAGGCCTGGTAGACCTCCGTCTGCTCCAGCCGGGCAGAACCGGCGGAACCGAGCGAGACCACGAGATCGGGCCGCTCGCCCTCTTCCTCGAGCTTCGCGAGCGTCCGGGTCAGAGCGACGGCGGCCTCCACGGGCCCGACGCCCGTCATCAGCGGATCGATCCGCGAGCGCAGGAACGGTCCGTATTCGGCGTCGACCGCCATGACGAAGAGAATGGATTTCCCGGAGACCGATTTCAGTTCGAAGCTCATCCGGTGATGCCCTCGCGGCCGCGAACCACCATCATCGTGCTCGTCATCGAGGCGATGAGCTTGGCCGGGCCGTCGCTCAGCGCATAGCCGCGTCCGTCTGCGACGATGATCGTCGAGCCGGGCTTGGTGATCTCGCCGCGAAACAGGAAGCGGTCGCCCTTGCCCGGCGACATCAGGTTGACCTTGAACTCGATGGTGAGCAGCGATACGTCCGGCTCGATCATCGTATAGGCGCTGTAGGTGCAGGCGCTGTCGAGCGCCGCCGAGATCACGCCGGCATGCAGGATGCCGTGCTGCTGGGTGAGTTTCTCGTCGAAGGGGAGTTCGATCTCCACGACCCCCTGGCTGACACGGGTCAGTTCGGCGCCGAGCGTGTGCATCGCCCCCTGCCGGGAAAAGCTCTGCCGGATCCGCTCATGCACGGTGTCGCTGTTGATTTCACTCATGTAGTCGCCCCTCTCGCGGTTGCGAAAGTGGCATGGCCGATGCGCTTCGGCAAGCGGCGGGAGCAGGAATTCCCGCGCCTTTGTCGTCAGTTCAGAAGGAAGATCGCCGCATTGAGCAGTGTCGCGAAACCGACCCAGGCGAGATAGGGCAGGAACAGCAGCCGTGCCGGCCGGTCGATCGCCCCTGCCTTCCAGACGAAGCCCGCGACGGCGACGAGAAGGGCGATGATCACCAGGAGCGCAAGACCCGGAGCCTGAAGCCCGAAGAAGGCCGGCGACCAGGCGAGATTGAGGACCATCTGGGCGAACCAGGCCTGCATGGCGAAGGATGCGGGCGCGACCAGCCATATGCGCGCACCGGCAATCGCGATCAGCACGTAGAGAATGGTCCACACGGGGGCGAAGACCCAAGCCGGAGGATTGAAGAACGGCTTAGCCAGCTGCTGGTACCACTCGCCAGGCATGTTCGAGAGGCCCGAAAGGATGCCGAGACCGACGACGACGAAAAGAAAGATCAGATAGGTGAAAATCTTGCGCATGCGAAACAAGATAGGGCGCTCCGCGTGCTCGCCAAGGGGTGTTTTCAGCCGATCCGGACAATGTGCTGGTCCCAGGCGACGGGACTTCTGGTCGCTTCGAAACGACCGTCATAGGACGAGACGGCAAAGCCTGAGGAGGCGGGTGCAATGCCGGCCGCGTCCGTGACGGCGGTCGTCGAAACGATCGCTCCGCTGCGCTGGTCTAAGGTGACGGCAAGGCCGCCCTTCGGCGAGGTGATCCCCACCAAGCCTTGCTGCCGGTTGACGGCGATCGCGCCGACATAGTTGGCAAGGCCTGCCGTGATCTCCGCAGGCATGGTGACGAAGGAAAGCGCTTCGCCCTTGGCGAAATTACCGACCAGTGGCGGGCTGTCGTTGCGCGAGCCTTCATACTGACAGGCGAACCAGATCCGCCCGTCGTCGGCGACATCAAGGTGGCGTGTCGAGAGCTGGCTCAGTTCGCGGGGCATCACGTGCTTCTCGATCAGCGCCCCGCTTTTCGCGTCGGCGATCACGAGTGACGGTTCCATGTGGTCGAGATTGAGCTTGGTGCGACCGAAATCCGGATGGGTCTCGATGCCGCCATTGGCAATGATCAGAAGTTTCCCGTCGCCGCTGACGGTCATGTCGTGTGTGCCGATGCCGTGCGCCTCGAATTCGCCGATCCGGCGGAAGCCATCCGCTGCGTCATAGACGCCGATCATGCCGCGATTGGCGTCGAAATCGTTTTCGCTCGCATAGAGCAGCCGGCCGTCGGGCGAGAAATGGCCATGGCCGAAGAAATGCCGGTCGTCCGGTGCTGCGATCAGCACCGGTTCGGAGCGTCGCGTCGCGTCGAACACCACCGCGAAGGTGCCCGGCCGGCGGGCAAAGGCGACCGTCTTGCCGGTCGCCGGACTATATCCCAACCCGTGAATGCGGTCGGGCAGGTCGATCTTTTCGATGAAAGTGCCGTCTTCCCCGATCAACCCGACACCGTAGCGTCCGTCCGGACCACGGAAGCCGGAGGCGAAGACCGCATCGGCGCGCTCAAGGGCGAAAAGGGCGCGTGGCGCAAGGGACGCCATGAAGGCCGCGCCCGCGGCCTTGATGAACGACCGCCTGTCGATCAGCGCACTCCGGCCCATGGATCAGTCCCCGTCAGAGAAGGAGAAACCGGCGGCAAGGCCGATGGCGCCGCCATAGTCGTTGTTGAGGCGCAGGATCAGGTCCTTGCTGTTCAGCAGGAGGAAATCGAGCTTGGCGCGTTCGGCAGGATCCGTGACGGCATTCTCGACGTCGGGATCGATGGTTCCGGCGACCCGGCTCAGCGACTTGGCGACGAAATCGATGGAGGAGACGATGGAACGCGTGTCCTCGTTCACCAGTTCGACCATGCCGGACACCTTGAGCAGGGTCCGTAGCCCCTCGATGTTGCCCTCAATTGAAGCCCAGGTCTTGCCGGAGCGCCAGTAGATCGCCTGTTTGGGGAAGGTGTTGTTTTCCTCGCCCTTGTAGAAGTTCTCGATCCGCTGGTCGCGGATCGTCTCCGAGCCGTGCACGAGGATGCCGAGCAGTTCGGTGATTGCCTCGCGGCCGTCGCGGAACACCGGGTTTTCCGGGCCGGGATGTTTCCAGGCGTCCTGGATGCCGCCGGGGCGATCCCATTCGGTGACGAGTTCGTCGCCGAGACGAACCAGGTTGCCGGCGATCGCCGCCCCGTAGCGGCAGCGGAAGCCGCCCTTTTCCGTTGAGAGCTTTTCGGAGCCGGTACCGTAGAGCACGAATTCAAGCGCCCCCAGTCCCTGCATGGCGACGCTCTTGTCCTTGAGCGTGGCGACCGACGTGGCGCTTTCGTCCGGCTTGGCCAGCATGGCCTGGACCTGTTTCAGGCCGGTGCTCTTGCGGTCCGGATAAAACAGGATGCGCTCGAACCGGTTGTTCTCGATAATCGGGCCGACCCGGACGATCTCGATCGTCGACCAGGACGCGACGGTCTTGCCGAAGGCGTCACGGGCCGTCTGCAAACCCGCCTCGGTCGGCGCGGCGCAGAACGCGTGCATGTCCTTCTCAAGCAGCGAAGCCTCGTTGCGGAAATGGCGGTAGCCCGGACGGATGAAGTCGTCGACCGCCTTCTGCAGCACCGCCGGGACCGCCTCCGCGTGGAGAGCGGGCGGTGCGAGCGTGGCATCCTGGGCCAGCGCTGTCGTGGCAAGGCCGAGTGCGGTGAGAAGGCCGAAAACGATGGGCTTCATAGGGACTCCAGGAACGTGATGAGCGCCTTGCGCTCGTCGGGCGACAAAGCGGCGAAGCCATCGCGTGCGGTCTGGGCTTCCCCGCCGTGCCAGAGAATGGCTTCCGTCAGGTTGCGCGCGCGGCCGTCGTGAAGAAAGAACGTATGCCCGTTCACTTCGTCGGTGAGACCGATACCCCAGAGTGGCGGCGTGCGCCACTCCCTGCCGCTCGCATCGGCGACCTGCTGACCATCGGCGAGCCCTTCGCCCATGTCGTGCAGCAGGAAGTCGGAATAGGGCCAGATCAGCTGGAAGGCCTGGGCCTTGTTGCCCGCCTTGCGGCTCGTCACGTATTTCGGTGTGTGGCAGGCAATGCAGCCCGTGCCGTAGAATAGGGCCTTGCCCTTGAGCACCGTCGTGTCGTCGACGTTGCGGCGTGCCGGCGGCGCGAGGTTTTCCGAATAAAAGGTCACGAGATCGAGAACCGGATCCGGCGCCTCGGTGTCGCCGAGCCGGGCCTGGACTCCGTTCGGCAAGGACAGGCAGTCCTTCTGCGCCGCCGTGCAGTCGCCCCAGTGGCTCGGGGCGTCTGGGGAGGAAATACCGATGTCACCCTTGAAGGCGCTGGCGCTCTGGTCGCGCACCGACGCATTCTGTGCCTTCCAGCCGAAGCGACCAAGTTTCAGTTCGCCGGACCGATGATCGCGCGCGCGGGCGGCGCGTCCGGATATGCCGTCGCCGTCGGTGTCGTCGGGATCCGCCTTCGCCAGGATGTCGGCGTCGGTGATCGCCTCGATCAGCCCCATGCCGATCATCGGGTTGGCGATCCGCGGCGAAAGCGTGGTTGCCGGATCGAGCGGCCCGTAGGCGAGATCGCTCACCGAATAGCTCGGCCTGCGCAGCGACACCTTCTCGCCGCCGGCAAGCGTCATCGCTTCCTCCGTATAGGAGATCGTCATGCGGCCCTCGGCGGCGAGCCCCGGCACCGCGAGATCCTGCAGCTGTGCGCCGTAGACCGGGTCGGGAAAGTTCACGACCTTGAGGTCGGCCACTGCCTTGCGCTCTTCATCGGTCTGTGCCGGACGGGCAAGCCTCAGAAACATCGAGGTCGCGTCGCTCGCGCTCTCCGGCGGATGGCCCCGCCCGTCCTTCAGGTGGCAGCTCTGGCAGGCACGTGCGTTGAAAAGCGGGCCGAGGCCGTCTGAGGCCTGCGTCGAGGAAGGCGAGGAAACCCAGAACTTGCGGAACAGCGCGTTGCCGAGCTTGAAATCCTCCTCCTCGGAAAAGGTGATGTTCGAGGAGAAGTGCGAGAACGCGTCCGCGTTAATCGGCTTGGTCGAGGTTGCCGCCCCGCCCTGCATCACCTCGAACTGCTCCGGTTTCGAAAATTCCGTCGCCGGCTGGCTGACTTTCTCGACGCGCTTGAGGTCCTTCGGGGAAAGGTCGGTCCGCCGGACATCATTCTCGGTGGCACCACCGCCGGCCGAGACGAGGATGAAGGTGGTTGCCAGCAAAATGTGTCTGGCTGTGCGATTGGGCATGCGGGACATGATGATAAAAATCGGGCCACCGGATCGATCCGGTGGCCCGCCTTTGTCTTATTGGAACACGGCGTTAGGATTATCCAGGCTGTCGGAGCCTTCAAGCTCGATCTTGCCGAGATCCAGCGACGCAATGACGCGTTCGATGGTCTTGGTCTGGTCGATCAGGCCGTCGATGGCGGCCTGGACGGTGGCATTGCCCTCGGCATTGCCTTCGCCGATCATCTGGTCATAGGCTTCGACCGTTTCCGCACGCTTAGCCATCGCGTTCATCGCGTCCAGCGTCTTGGTCAGCTTCGCCTTCATCTCGGTGTCGAGAGCCGCATCCTTCGCGGCGACGAGCTCGGAAAGCGACGGGCCGGTCAGCTTCGTGCCGTCGGCGCGGGTGTATTCGCCGGTGTAGGCCGAGGCAATGCCGACGGCATCGTTGAGATGCGAGGCATGCGTGTTGTCGGAGAAGCAATCATGCTCTTCTTCCGGGTCATGCAGCAGGACGCCGAGCTTCATGCGCTCGCCGGCAAGCTCGCCATAGGAGAGCGAGCCCATGCCGGTCAGGATGGCGGCGATACCGGCCTTCGGATCGGCGGTGACATGCTTGGTCGCCTCCCCATCCGCAGCCCAGGCGGTCACCATCTCCTCGAGATCGGAGACGAGCAGGGAGGAGGCGGCCTTCAGGTAGGCCGCGCGGCGATCGCAATTGCCGCCGGTGCAGTTCTTCGTGTCGAAGTCGGTGTAAGCGCGGTTGCCGGCGCCCGGGCCGGTGCCGTTGAGGTCCTGTCCCCAGAGCAGGAATTCGATGGCATGATAGCCGGTGGCGACGTTGGCTTCGACTTCGCCTGCTTCATGAAGGGTCTCCGACAGGAACTCCGGCGTCAGGTTGGTCGCGTCGACATCCTTGCCGCCGATCTTGATCTTCGGATTGGCGATCACGTTGGCGATGAACAGCGAGTTCTCGTCGCTTTCGCTGCCGTAGGACGCATCCACATAGTCGATCAGGCCTTCGTCGAGCGGCCAGGCGTTGACCTTGCCTTCCCAGTCGTCAACGATCGGGTTGCCGAAGCGGTAGACTTCCGACTGCTGGTAGGGCACGCGGGACTTGATCCATGCGGCGCGGGCGGCCTTCAGCGTGTCTTCGCTCGGGGTCGCGATCAGTGCGTCGATGGCAGCGTCCAGGGCTTTCGCCGTAACCAGCGCGTCCTCGTACTTGGCATGCGCCAGCTCTGCATAATGCTTCAGAACGGCTGCAGGATCGGTGGCGGCTGCGGCCGGACCGGTCATGAACGTTGCCGACGCGACCAGAAGCGCGAGCGACGCGCCGATGATGGTTTTCCGGGACATGGTCTCTCCTTTGACGCCGAGGCGCCGTCTCCGTGTGAACGAACGGAGCTGTCTTGGCCGAAAATGAAACTGGTGTCAAATAGTCCAGTATCGCAATCCGGCCGACGGCTTGCCTTTCGTCAAGGTGCGGCCCGTCAGCCCTTGCGGCGCATGCGGCAGAAGAAGAAGCCGTCGGTGTCGGTCGATGCCGGGCTGAGCGTTACTGTCAGGCCGTTCTGCGACAGCGGGCGGGGCGCATCCTTGGCAAACAGCTTGTCCCAGGTTTCGAGCGCCGGAGCGATCGAGAACTCCGGGTTGGCGGCGCAGAAGGCGCTTGCCTGCGCATCATTTTCCTCCGGCAAGAGGGAGCAGGTGACGTAGAGAAGTTCGCCACCCGGCCGGACATAGGCGGACGCCTCGGTCAGCGCTTCCTGCTGCTGGCTCACGCGTTCCTGGAGGTTACGAGCCGTGAGACGCCATTTGGTGTCGGGGCGGCGGCGCCAGGTGCCGGTGCCGGTGCAGGGCGCATCGACCAGCACGTGGTCGAGCTTGCCCTTGATGGCGGCGAGCCCCTTGGCGCTGTCATGCACTTGCACATTGTGGGTTCCGGCGCGCTTCAGCCGTTCGATGATCGGGGCCAGCCGCTTGCGATCCGCGTCATAGGCGTGCACCTGGCCCTTGTTGTGCATGGCGGCTGCCATGGCAAGCGTCTTGCCGCCGCCGCCGGCACAGAAATCCAGCACCTGATCGCCTTCGCGCGCGTCGACGAGATCGGCGACGATCTGCGAGCCTTCGTCCTGCACCTCGAACCAGCCCTTCTGGAAGCTGAGTTCGGCCGTGACGTTGGGCAGACGCGAGGCCCCTTCGCCGGCAGCCACCCGCATCCCGAAGCGGGCGATGCGCGCTGCCTGGGCGCCGGCGCGATCCAGCGCCTTCAGAACCTTGTCACGATTGGCCTTGAGGGTGTTGACCCTGAGGTCGAGCGTCGGCCGGCCGGCAAGCGCCCGGGCTTCCTCGATCCAGTTATCGCCGAAAGCTGTTTCGAACGAGGCCTGGATCCATTCGGGAATGTCGCCTTGAACGTGAAGCGGCGCGTCTTCGAGCCGTCGCGAGGTAATGGCGGCGATCTGCGCGTCAGTCAGCGGTGCAGGGGCGAAATTGTCGCCGTCGAATTCAGAGGCGAGCCGTTCGGGGGAGTAGCCCCATTGGCGAATGAGGACTGCCCAGCCGAGCGCGGCTGCGCTGTCGTCGTCCATCAGCCAGGCATGGGAGAGTTTCATGCGAAGCGCGTCGTAGACGATGTTGCCGATCGCGGCACGGTCGCCGGAGCCGGCGAAGCGATGGGCTAGGCCCCAGTCCTTCAACGCGTCGGCGACCGGGCGACGCCGCGCTTCAATGTCATCCAGTACTTCGATCGCACCGGCAAGGCGGCCGCCCAAACGCATGTTCATTCTCCTGAGCTCGAAGAGAGCGTGGTAACGGCGAACCGTTTGAAGAGCAAGCGTCTATGCGGCCGGTCGAATGCAATGGGCGCGGCGGACCGGATCAGCCGATGATTTCGTAGCAGACCTTGCCGTGGCCGGAGCGGATCATGCCGATGTTCTGGGCGGCAGCCTTCGAAAGGTCGAGAACCCGGCCGCGGATGAACGGGCCGCGATCGTTGATGCGAACCACCACGCTCTTGCCGTTCTTGGCATTGGTGACCTTGAGCTTGGTGCCGAAGCGGAGCGACTTGTGGGCTGCGGTGAGGTTCGACGGGTTCATACGTTCACCGGAAGCTGTCTTCGAATGGAGCGCATACCAGGACGCGCCGCCGCATGAAGAGGCCGCATGGGCCGACAGCGGCAGGAAAGCAGTAAGTGCAATTATTGTTGCCGCGGTGAATGTAGAGCGCCGGATATTCGTCAATGTGCATTTCCCTAGTCGTTGACACGAGCCAAAATTTGCTTGGCGACGCTAAAACGAGGCGAAAAATGGCAAAAACGTGCCTTTTGGTGATCACGTAATGTTTCGCGATGTAACATTTGTGATCGATAGCGATCGATCGATCCAGTTCAGATTTTGGTAACTTTTTGGAAAAACGGTTTGTTTACAGGCGAAAAGCGGAACGCCATTCCGAGTGAATCCCAAAATGGGGCGATCACGAAGAAAATGACGAAAAAAAATTCCACCACGCCACATTTGCCGCCCGAAATGTGAAATTTCGGGGGCAAACGGCGGTGGATCGCGCGACTGGAGGTCGCTTGTCTCTTCAGAACGCGCCCGCCGGGTCTTTGTTCCAGCGTCCGCCAGCCCACAGAGCCGCCAGAGACTTGCGATAGTCAGGGTAGCGGAAGGCAAAACCGAGCGCCCGCAGGCGGGCATTGGAGACCCGCTTGTTTTCGCCGTAGAAGGAGCGTGCCATGGGGCTCAGCTCGGCGCTGTCGAAATCCTGTTCCGGCGGCGGCGCGACGCCCATGAGGCGCGCGGCTTCCGTCACGACATCCTGCGGCGGGCAGGGTTCGCTGTCGGTGACGTTGTAGATCCCCGGCCGGTTGTCCGCCGCAAGGAAGGCGGTCGCCGCGGCGATATCCTCGACGCGGATGCGATTGAACACCTGATCCTTCTTGACGAGGCGACGGGCCGTTCCGTTGTTGAGGTTGACGAAGGTGTTGCGCCCGGGACCGTAGATGCCCGAGAGGCGCAGGATCGCAAGCGGCAGGCCGTGCCGGCCGGCCAGCTCCTGCCAGGCGCGCTCGGCCTCGACACGCTCCACAGAACGCTGCGACACGGGTTTCAGCGTCGCATCCTCGTCAACCCAGCCGCCGCCATGATCACCGTAGACGCCGACCGTCGAGAGATAAGCGATCCATTCCAGCTTCGGCATCACCGACCGGAGGTCTTCCGCGGCAAAGATCCGGATCAGCGGATCGCCCTCCCGTCCCGGCGCGATCGACTGGACGAGATGGGTGACGCCCGCAAGTTCGGCTCGCAGATCGGCGTTCAGCCCGGCGCCATCAAACAGGAAGGGCGTAATGCCACAACCGGCAAGGGCCGCCTGCTTGTCGGCGCTTCGGGTCGTGCCGGCCACATGGTGACCGCCCTCAGCAAGAAGCCGGCCGATGGCCTTTCCCGAGTAACCGGCTCCGAAGATCATCACGCGCATGCTCTCACTCCACCCTTGTCCATTCTTCCCTGACGTCCGGTTCCGCCTCGCCCGGCAGGCGTGCCTGGCGAAGCACGGCGAATGTATCGCCGGGCAGCAGCCGTGACAGCGCCCAGACCGCCATGCCCCGCACCTCCGGCGACGCGTCGTCGAGCAGGGACGTGCACGGCCCGACCAGCACGCCGGCCCCGGAATTGCCGGCGGCAATTAGGCAGTTGCGCACAAAGCGGTTGCGGCCGATGCGCTTGACCGGAGAACCGCTGAACAGCGCGCGAAATGCGGCATCGTCGAGCGCCAGGAAAGAGGCGAGATCCGGCGCGAGGAGATCGTCGCGGGCCTTCAACTTCATTTCGCTGGCTTGCCGGGCGAACTTGTTCCACGGACAGGCCGACAGGCAGTCGTCACAGCCATAGATGCGGTTGCCGAAGGCGGGCCGCAGTGCGGGATCGATGGTGCCCTTGTGCTCGATCGTGAGATAGGAGATGCAGCGGCGCGCATCGATCCTGTAGGGCGCCGGAAAGGCCTCCGTGGGGCAGGCGTCGAGGCAGGCCCGACACGAGCCGCAGTGATCGATCTCCGCGTCGTCGATCTCGAGATCGGCGGTTGTGAACAGGCTGCCGAGGAAGAGCCAGGAGCCGAATTCGCGGCTGACCAGATTGGTATGCTTGCCCTGCCAGCCGAGCCCGGCGGCGCCGGCCAGCGGTTTTTCCATCACGGGCGCGGTATCGACGAAGACCTTGACGTCGGCGCCGGCACGCGCGGCAAAGCGGGTGGCAATCTCCTTGAGCTTGCCTTTCATGATGTCGTGGTAGTCGCGATTTCGCGCATAGACCGAGATCGCACCCTTATCGGGATGGTCCTGCAAGTCACGGGGATCGAGGTCCGGCCCGTAATTCATCGCGAACATCGCGATCGACCGAACCTCGGACCAAAGGACCCGTGGATCGGAACGGCGTTCATAGGTTTCCGGCATCCACGCCATCGTGCCGTGATAGCCGGCGGCGATATAGTCGGCCAGCCTTTGCGGCGCCTCGGGAATCGAAGAGGGGAGCGTGATGCGGCAGAGATCAAAGCCCTGGGCGGCTGCCTCCTGCCTCAGGAAGGCGGTGAGGGACGCCCGACGCTTCTCGTTCTTCTGATCGGCCTGCTCCGCCGGCATGGCCGCCACCCGTCAGAAGTCCAGGTCCGCGTAATGCGATACCGGGGTGAGGCCACGCAGGCGCTCGGCGAGAAGCGGCCGGAAGGAAGGCCGCGATTTCAGTCGCTGGTACCATTCCTTGGCGATCGGGAACTCCGACCACTCGATCTCGCCGAGATAGTCGAGGACGGACAGGGAGGCCGCGGCAGCAAGGTCGGCATAGCTCAGCCGGTCGCCGGCGAGCCACTGACGCGAGCCCGACAGCCAGCTCAGATACTTCATGTGCTGGCGGATATTGCCGCGAGCGGTGCGCAGCACCTTCGAATCCGGGGCGCCGCCGCCCAGCCCGTTCGGGATCAGGAGCTTGTGGACGCGCTCGCGGACCAGCGGCTTGGTGACGTCCTGCTCCATCTTCTGCAGGAACCATTCGGTCAGCCGGCGGATCTCGGCGCGCTGGAACGGGTCTTCCGCCAGCAGCCGGCGGTCGCGCTTCAGCACGCCGTGGGTCTCGTCGAGAAATTCGGAGATGACGACCGGGCCACACAAAACGCGCATATTGTCATCTACATAGACCGGCAGCGTTCCGGCGGGATTGAGAGACAGGAATTCCCGGCGCTTTTCCCATGTCTGTTCCTCGACGAGATCGACCTGGAAGCCGTATTCGGAGAGCACCAGCCGGATGAACCGGGACGCAGTGGACATGGGGTGATGATACAATGTCGGCATTGTCACTCGGACTTCTATGACGTTTGGGCACCGGCATGGCGCGCGACTTGCGGCTGGCCATGACCACGGCTTCCAAGCTATAGGGGCTTGGCTGTCGCAATACAAGCAAATCGCAATTTTCCTCCCGCTTCTCCCCGCAAGGATATTCCATGGAAGATCAATCCATTCTCAGTGCGCTATTCCTGGGCCTGATCGAGGGTCTGACCGAATTTATCCCGGTCTCGTCGACGGCCCATGTCCTGCTGGCCGGGCATTTTCTCGGCTTCAAATCCCCGGGCAACACCTTCGCAGTGCTCATCCAGCTCGGCGCGATCCTGGCGATCCTCAGCGTCTATTTCCGCAAGCTCTTCCTGATCGCCGTCGCATTGCCGACCGATCCGGGCAGCCGCCGCTTCGTTGCGGCAATCCTGGTCGCCTTCCTGCCGGCGGCGATCATCGGGGCGCTCGCCCACGACTTCATCAAGAGCGTGCTGTTCGAGACCCCGATGGTGATCTGCGTGATGCTGATCCTCGGTGGCTTCGTGCTGCTTTGGGTAGACAAGCTCAAGCTGACGCCGAGATACACCGAGGTTACCGACTACCCTCTGTCGCTCGCCTTCAAGATCGGCCTCTGCCAGTGTCTCGCGATGATCCCGGGAACATCGCGCTCGGGTGCGACGATCGTCGGCGCGCTGTTGCTCGGTACCGACAAGCGCTCGGCCGCCGAGTTCTCGTTCTTCCTTGCCATGCCGACGATGGTCGGCGCCTTCGCCCTCGATCTTTACAAGAACCGCCATGCATTGAGTTTCGACGATGGCGCGATCATCGGCATCGGCTTCATCGCGGCATTCCTGTCGGCGCTGCTGGTGGTCAAGGCGCTTCTCGATTTCGTCTCGAAGCGCGGCTACGCGCTCTTCGCCTGGTGGCGGATTGTCGTCGGTGTGCTCGGGCTGGCCGGTCTGATGTTGGGGATTGGTGGCGCCGCCTGAGGCGGACGGATACGAAAAAGGCCGGCGATAAGCCGGCCTTTTTTGATCGGGATGTCGGCTGCAGGCTTACTGCGTGACCGAGATCGAACCGGTGCTGCAGGGGTCCACGCCATAGGCGGGAGCGCAGTTGCCCTTGCGGGCGGCAACGGTGGACGGTGCCAGGAACGAACCGGCGATGATGACCAGTGCCGCACACGCAAAGAACAGTGCGATAGACTTACCCATGAATAGGCCCCTATGAGATGATACTTTGTTCGTCGCAGGCTTTGCTTGCCGCGCCCGAATTTGCGGATTGTTTACGCGTTGCCGGCTGAGCCATCAATAGTAGATCTTGCTGAATCGCCCGTTAACGCAGGGATTTTGTCACTGCGTCTTTTGTGCAACGCAGAGACGGCCTCCCGGGTTCCTTTGGAGGCTCAGGCCGCCTTGCCGGAGCCGGTGAACTGGCCGTGCGGGCGGTAATGGACGAGATAGGTCGGCAGGATCGAATCAAGCGTAACCGGGGTGATTCCCATTGCCTCGAGCGTGCGCCCCTCGGCCTTGGCGGCCTCGGAGACGACGTTATCCTTCTTCAGGAGCTTGACCTGGTCGCTGGTAAGTGCGGGCTTCACGAACGGGATCAGCGAAGAGAGGCTGCCGATCAGAGACGCGATGCCGAAGGGCAGAGGCAGGAAGAGGCGCTTGCGGTCGACCACGGCGAGCATGGTCTCCATGCATTCGCGGAAGCTCAGCACGTCGCGGCCGCCGAGTTCATAGGTCTTGCCGCCGGCGAGCTTGCCGTCGACGGAGCGGGCGACAGCCTCGGCCACATCCTCGACATGCACCGGCTGGAATTTCGTCTTGCCGCCGCCGACGAGCGGAAGCACGGGCAGCATCTTGGCCATGGCGGCGAACTTGTTGAAGAAGCCGTCTTCCGGCCCGAAGATGATCGACGGGCGCAGGATCACGGCATCCGGAACGATCGCCTTCACGGCGGCCTCGGCGCGGCCCTTTGAGGCGGCGTAGAGCGATTCAGACTTGGCATCGGCGCCGATGGCCGAGATATGGGTAAGCTTGGCGCCGACCGAGCGGGCGGCTTCGGCCACGGCACGGGCGCCAAAATCCTGCACGGCATCGAAATTGTTGCGGCCGCTTTCGAACAGGATACCGACGCAATTGACGACATGGTCTGCACCCTGCACGGCCTTGTCTACCGACGCACGATAGCGCAGGTTGGCCTGGACGAAGGAGATCTGCCCGACATTGCCGAGCGGCTGCAGGAAGAAGGCGAGATCGGGACGGCGCACTGCGACGCGGATACGGTAACCGCGCTTGGCCAGAGCCCTGACCACATGGCGCCCGACGAAGCCCGAGCCACCAAACACGGTGACGAGCGGCGGAAGGTTGGACAAGGTCATGATGGGCTCCCTAGAATAGGCGTGCGCAGAATGCGCTGAAGATCTAGCAGTCTTTAGCCGAATCGCCGGTCAAGCGGAAGGGCCGTCGGCGGTCGCGACCCTTCGAAAAAGGTCGAAGCTCAGATGCCTTCGACGACCACCATTTCCGCGTCGGCCACTTCCTGGCGGATCTTGGCGGCGATCTGGTATTCGGGCGAGTTGTAGCAGTCCACAGCGGCCTGGTGAGACGGGAACTCGATCACCACGTTGCGGGCACGCGCCTTGCCTTCGAGCTCGGTGAACTCGCCGCCCCGGGCGAGGAAATTGGCGCCGTGTTTCTCGAATGCCAGCTTCGCGGCAGAGACGTAATCCTTGTAGCGTTCAGCGTCACGAATATCGACGCGCGCGATCCAGTAGCCCTTGGCCATAGCTTCTATCCATCTGTGACTGGTTGTGGTGGTTTAATTCCGGAAATTTCGCCCCCGGTCAAGCATTTCGGACCGTAGTTTCGGCCGCTGGTCCCGCCTGGTTAACAGGCTTGTTCTCGGGCGCCTCGCGAAAGTGGGATGGTTGTCGCGGGGACAGGGGTGGCCGGCGCGTCAGAGCGCCGAAGCCATCTCTGCAAGGATCGCCTGGGCCGCAGCCTTCGGGTCGGCCGCCTTGACGATCGGGCGGGCGACCACGAGGTGGCTGGAGCCGGCCTTCAGCGCGTCCGCGGGCGTCATGACCCGTTTCTGGTCGCCCTTGTCCGCGCCGAGCGGGCGAATGCCCGGGGTGACGAGCGCCATGTCGGGACCGATCACCTTGCGCACCGCGTTCGCTTCCTCGGCCGAGCAGACGATGCCGCCCATACCGGCGATGCGCGCCTGCTCGGCGCGCTTCAAGACGAGGGTGTGCGGGTCGTATTCGTAGCCGGCATCGACCAGATCCTGCTCGTCCATGGACGTCAGCACCGTGACGCCGAGCAGGCAGAGGTCGGAACCTTTCGCCGCAGCGACCGCGGCGCGCATGGCCTTCGGATAAGCGTGCAGCGTCAGCATCGACATGCCCATCTTCGCGATGTTCTCCACCGCGGATGCCACCGTGTTGTCGATGTCGAGCAATTTCATGTCGAGGAAGATCTTCCGGCCGGACTGGGCGAGTTCGCGGGCGAATTCCAGGCCTCCGGCAAAGGCCAGCTGGTAGCCGATCTTGTAGAACAGGATCTCGTTTCCGAGCGTGTCGACGATCTTTTCCGCTTCCCGGACGGTCGGTACGTCCAGGCCGACGATCAGGCGGTCTCTTGGCGTCATTGTTGCATCCCCTTCCAGTCTTCGATGGGCGTCCAGTCGCATGCGACGCGCCGATCCGCAAGAGTGAAGGCATAGAGATTGCCGCCACCGGCCGGCTGGTCTTGGCTGCGCGCGATGGTCCGGCCCTCGATATGGCACTTGAGCAGCGTGCCCACCCCGCCATGCCCGACGAAGGCAATCGGCTGGCGCGGGTCGTGGTCGGCAAGCACTGCCTCGACCGCTGCGACGATGCGGGCTTGTGCATCGATCGCCCTTTCCCAGCCGTGAAAGCTGCCGTCGGGATGGGCGAAGAACCAGTCTGCCGCCTTTTCGAATTCCGTGGGCGTGAGGAATCCGGTGGCAGATCGGTCGTTCTCGTGCATGGCCTCGACGATTTCGTAGGAAATGCCTGCGGCTCGCGCGAGAATGTCCGCCGTTTCCATCGCCTTGGTCTCGCCGCTCGAAACGATGCGCTTCAGCGACCCGGCCCAGGGACGCGATGCCGCCAGGCGGGCGCGTGCGGTGCCGATCTCGGACAGCCCCCACTGCGGCACGGGAACGTCGGGGTCGATCCTGACCTGCGGGTGGGTGATGTAGAGACCGAACATCGGGCGCCGTCAGTTGCGGCGATAGACCCAGAGCTGCGCCGGCGGGATGTTGCGCACGACGAAGTCGTAATGCTGGATGTGATAGCTCGACGGTTTGGCAAGGATCGGCGAGACGGGTCCGTAGGAGATCTGCATCACCGGGCGTCCCGGCGGAATGTGATCGAGAAGCGTTTCGAGAAGCGCGATCCGGTCCGCCATCGGGAAGTTGAGGAGCGGCACCGCGGAGATGACGCAGTCGAATTTCTGGTCGGCGCGTTCGCCGAGCGTCTTTTTCAGGTCGAAGGCGTCGCCGTGAACGAAGTTCACGCCCGGAAAGGCCTGGACCAGATGTTCGTAGAAGTCTTCGGAATACTCGATCGAGACGAGATCCTTCGGCTTAACTCCGCGCTCGAGGATCGCCTTGGTGATGACACCGGTGCCTGGGCCGAGCTCGAGAACCGGAAGACCTGAATGGGGATTGGCGACGCTCGCCATGCGCCTAGCCGTGATGGAAGAGGTCGGGGCGATAGCGCCGACGGTCTTGGGGCCTTGCATCATGCCCTTGAAGAAGCGGATTTCGTCGTCGAACTTCTTCTCGAACCGTTCCTTCAAGCGTCGCACCATGGCCCAATCCCTCACTCTAGCCCCGAAGCGCGTGTCATCCGCGCTTCATGAATGTTGTTCGGGTTTGCCGCAAAAACAAGGCACAATGCCGCAAGCGGCAAGATTGCCTGTGCGTTTTTAGTCTTAGACCCGCATCGGCATCAGGACATAAAGCGCATCGTCGCCCGCCGTGTCGCGGATCAGGGTCGGAGAACCCGCATCCGCAAGCAGGAAGATGGCGTCGTCGCCCGAGAGCTGGGCGGTGATGTCCAGCAGGTACTTGGCGTTGAAGCCGATCTCCATTGGATCGCTTTCGTAGCCGACGGCCACTTCTTCCGTCGCGCTGCCCGAATCCGGGTTGTTGACGGTCAGCATCAGGTGGCCGTCCGTCAATGCCAGCTTCACGGCGCGGCCACGCTCTGAGGAAATCGTCGAGACGCGGTCGACGGCCTGGGCAAACGATTGGCAGTCGACGCGCATTTCCTTGTCGTTGGCAGCCGGAATGACGCGCTGATAGTCCGGGAACGTGCCGTCGATCAGCTTGGAGGTCATGACGATCTCGCCGATGGTGAGCCGGATCTTGGCATCCGAAACCTCGACCGTGACGATGAGCTCGGGATTGTCGACCAGCTTCTGCAGTTCGCCGACCGTCTTGCGCGGAATGATGATGCCCGGCATGCCTTCCGAACCGGACGGGGCCTCGACGTCGGCACGCGCCAGGCGATGGCCGTCGGTCGCGACCGCGCGCAGCTTGAGCGCGCCGCCGGCCTCGATCGTGTGCAGGAAGATGCCGTTGAGGTAGTAGCGGGTCTCCTCGGTCGAGATCGCGAACTGGGTGCGATCGATCAGCATCTTGAGATCCGATGCCTTCAGCTTGAAGGAGTGTGTGAAGTTGCCGGCGGTGAGATCCGGGAAGTCCGTTTCCGGAAGGCACTGCAGCGAGAACTTCGAACGGCCGGACGTCACCGTCATCGACGAGCCGTCCGGAGTGGTGGCGAGCGCCACTTCCGAGCCGTCGGACAGCTTGCGGACGATTTCGTAAAGAAGATGGGCGGGAACGGTGGTCGCGCCGGCCTGCTCGACCATCGCCGGGGTCGCCTCGGTGATTTCGAGGTCCAGGTCCGTCGCCTTCATGGCGAGGCTCGCGCCTTCGGCTCTCAGCAGCACGTTCGACAGGATCGGGATCGTGTTGCGCCGCTCGACCACGCGATGCACGTGGTTCAGCGATTTGAGAAGGTTGGACCGTTCAAGAGTAATACGCATGGACGCTACCGCTTTCGACCTGTCGCGGCCCGGGTGTCGGGCCGCACTGCTCCTCCCGGCCACAGGAAAGGGCCGGACAATGTGGACGGGCAAAATGGCAGGAATTGCGCATGAATTGCAAGAGCTAGCTGCGACCGCTCCGCACCAAATTGGTGCAATGGCTAACGCGGCGACCCGGAGCCCCGCTCTTGCCCAATCGCCGGGGCTGGACGATAAGGGGACCGAAGACGAACAGACGGGGCGAGGCCAGGGTGACGGAAGACAGAGAGGAGGCCGGACAGTCCCGGCGGACCTATCGGCTGAACGATACGGCGGTCGAGGCCCGCCCGCTCGAGCCCGCGCTTTACCTTGTCGCAACCCCGATTGGCAATCTCGGTGACATCACGCTGCGTGCGTTGGAAACGCTGGCCGGCGCGGACGTCCTGGCCTGCGAGGACACTCGGGTCACGCGCGTCCTGTTGGATCGCTACGGCATCCAGAACAAGCCCTATGCCTATCACGAGCACAATGCCAACGAGGCCGGTCCGCGCCTCATCGCTGCGCTCGGCGCCGGCAAGTCGGTGGCCCTCGTGTCGGATGCCGGGACGCCGCTGGTCTCCGATCCCGGCTATCGTCTCGGGCAGCAGGCGATCGAGGCCGGCTATCGCGTCGTGCCGATCCCCGGCGCGTCTGCGCCGCTTGCCGCTCTCGTCGGCTCCGGATTGCCGAACGACGCCTTTCTGTTCGCCGGCTTCCTGCCCACCAAGGACAAGGCCAGGCGCGAACGCCTGTCGGTCTTCAGGGATGTTCCGGCAACGCTCATCTTTTTCGAGAGCCCGCACCGGATCGGCGACACGCTCGCCGCCGCCGTCGATGAGTTGGGAGCCGATCGCCAGGCTTCCGTCTGCCGGGAACTGACCAAGACCTTCGAGGAGTTCCGCCGCGGCAGTCTCGGCGATCTTGCGGAACGTTATGCCGATCTTGCGGTCAAGGGAGAAGTGGTGCTGGTCGTCGGGCCACCGTTGGAAAAGCCGGCCCCGGAGGCGGGTGAGATCGACCGCCTGCTCGGCGAACTGGCGGTCGGGCTGCCGACCGCGAAGGCGGCGACCGAGGCGGCCCGGATCACCGGACTGCCGCGCAAGGATCTCTATCAGCGGCTCCTCGAACTCAAGGGTGGGGGATGAGCAGGTTCGCCACGCCCGACAAGCGAAAGCGAGCCGAACGTCGGGGACGTTGGTCGGAATGGGGTGCGGCACTTTTCCTGATGGCCAAGGGCTATCGCATCCTCGCCATGCGCTACCGCGTCAGGGCAGGTGAGATCGACATCATTGCCCGCCGTGGCGAACTGGTTGCCTTCGTCGAGGTCAAGGCTCGGGGAAATGCGATGGCCGCTGTCGATGCGGTTACCTTTGCCAGTCAGCTCCGGATTCGTGCGGCGAGTGACTATTGGCTTGCCCGCCAGCCGGATGTAGCGCGGCTGTTGCTACGATACGATATCGTTGCCGTCATGCCCTGGAAGATGCCCCGCCATTTCGAAGGTGCGTTTTAATTTCGTTTCGCTTTCGTATTTGCGACTCTTGTAATTGAAATGACATAAAACGTTTAATTCCGCGTCACAGATCGCGACTAAGCCACTCCTCACCCCAACACTGGCGGAGAGGATCTATCCATGTTCAAGAAGCTTTCACTGGCCGCTCTGGCCCTGGCGATGACCGCATCGACGACGCTTGCCGCAACCAATATCACCTGGTGGCACGGCATGGGCGGCCGCAACGGCGAAGTCATCAATGAAGTGGCGCAGAAGTTCAACGCCGCGCAGTCCGAATGCGCCATCACCCCGGTGTCCAAGGGTACGTACGAAGAGGCCCTCTCGGCCGGCATCGCTGCCTTCCGTTCGGGCGAGCAGCCGAACATCCTGCAGGTCTTTGACGCCGGTGCCGCCACCATCATCAACGCCAAGGGCGCTGCCGTTTCGGCCGAAGACCTAATCAAGGACGCCGGCTTCGAATTCAACCGCGACGACTTCATTGAAGGTGTCCGTTACTTCTACGCCGACTCCACCGGCAAGTTCGTCGGCATGCCGTTCAACTCCTCGGCTCCGATCATGTATGTCAACACCGACGCCCTGAAGAAGGCCGGTGTCGAAGCCCCGAAGACCTGGGAAGAGTTCGAAGCCATCGCTCCGAAGCTGAAGGAAGCCGGCTTCATCCCGCTCGTCCAGTCGCAGCTGACTTGGCAGTTCACCGAGAACTTCTTCTCGCGCCATAACCTTCAGTTCGCCTCGAACAACAACGGTTACGACAGCGTCGTCGACACGACGATCAACGTCACCGATCCGAACCACGTCATGATGTATGAGAAGCTGAAGGCCTGGTACGACCAGGGCCTGTTCGGCTACTATGGCGCCGGCTGGAACGACAACCAGAAGCCGTTCGAAGAAGGCAAGGTCGCGCTCTGGATCGGCTCGTCCGGCTCGTTCGGCGGTCTGCAGAAGACGGCGACCATGCCCTTCTCGGCCACCTTCCTGCCCTACTGGAAGTCGGTCATTCCGGAAGGCGTCCACACCTTCATCGGCGGCGCGGCTCTCTTCGCCATGGCTGGCAAGCCGGAAGCCGAGAACAAGTGCACGGCCTCCTTCTTCCACTTCCTCACCTCGCCGGAAGTCCAGAAGTTCTACCACCAGGCCACCGGCTACGTCGCCATCACCAAGGCTGCCTACGAGCTGTCCAAGTCGGAAGGCTACTACAACGAGAAGCCGGCCGCCGAAGTCGGCATCCAGCAGCTTTCGCTGCCGGGCGCTGAATGGGACAAGGGCTACCGCATGGGCTTCTACCCGCAGATCCGTTCTGTAATGGAACGCGAATACAACCGCATCTTCGCCGGCGAAACCACGCCGAAGGAAGCCATGGAAACCATCAAGAAGGAAGCCGACGAACTGCTCGCCCGCTTCGCCAAGACGGCCGGCTGATCTTTCTCTTCCGATGCATTGAGTTCCCGGGAGCTTCAAGCTCCCGGGATTTTCCGTGAAGGCACCCCAATGAAGCGCGTCCAGTTTTCCTCGCGATATCTCCCTTATCTGCTGCTTCTGCCGCAGTTCGTGATCATATCGATCTTCTTCTACTGGCCGTCCGCCCAGGCGATCCACTCGTCCTTCTTCATCGAGGATCCGTTCGGCTTCGGTTCCGCCTTCGTCGGCCTCGCAAACTACACGGATGCGCTCGCTTCTGCGGAATACCTGAAGATCGCCCGCTTCACGGTCGCCTACAGCCTGATCGTCACCTTCCTGACGCTCTCGATCGGCCTGCTGCTCGCCTTGAAGGCGGATGCCGTGATCCGTGGCAAGTCGACCTACAAGACGCTTCTGATCGTCGTCTATGCGATCGCCCCGCCGGTCGCCGGCCTGATCGGCATGATGTTCTTCGACCAGCATATCGGCCCCTTCGTCCACTTTGTCGCTCTTTTCGGATGGGACATGAAGGTCGGGATCAACTACTTCGACACCGCCTTCGCCATGGTCGCGGTCGCTGTCTGGAACCAGATCCCTTACAATTTCATCTTCTTCCTGTCCGGGCTGCAGGGCATTCCCGCCTCAGTGCGCGAGGCGGCCGCGATCGACTGCAAGTCGGGCACCCGAAGGTTCTGGACGGTGATCCTGCCGCTGCTGACCCCGACGGCCTTCTTCCTGCTGATCATCAACATGACCTATTCGCTCTTCGACACCTTTGGCGTCATCGACGTCATCGTGAAGGATAAAGCGGCGAACAACCCGATCACGCTGGTCTACAAGGTCTATCTCGACGGCTTCCGCGGCAACGATCTCGGCTCGTCCTCGGCGCAGTCGGTCATCCTGATGGTCATCGTGCTGGTGCTGACCCTCATCCAGTTTCGCTTCATCGAACGTCGCGTTCATTACGGCTGAGGAGCGGCAGAATGTACCGAACAAAGTTCTTAGACCATCTGATCCTGATCGCCGGCGTGGTGCTGATGCTCGGCCCGCTGGTGGTCGCCTTCACCACCTCGACCCACACTGCGGCCGACATCCATTCCAAGGGCCTCATGCTCTCGCTCGGCGGTCATTTCGAGGAAACCTACGGAAACGTCCTGTTCCGCAAGGGCGGGTTCACCGGCGAGGTGACCGGCCTCACCATGGCGATGAACTCGCTGGTTCTCGGCCTCGGTTTCGCCATCGGCAAGATCGTGCTGTCGATGATGGCCGCCTATGCGATCGTCTATTTCCGCTTCCGCTTCGCAACGCTGGCCTTCTGGCTGATCTTCACGACGCTGCTTTTGCCGCTCGAAGTGCGCATCATGCCGTCCTACAAGGTGATGAGCGATCTCGGCCTGCTGAACAGCTATACCGGCCTCGTCCTGCCGCTCTTGGCGTCCGCGACCGGAACCTTCTTCTTCCGCCAGTTCTTCAAGTCCGTGCCCGACGAACTGCTGGAGGCCGCCCGCATCGATGGCGCAGGCCCGGTAAAATTCTTCATCGACGTCCTGGTGCCCCTGTCGCGCACCATGATCGCTGCCGTCTTCATCATCATGTTCGTCTATGGCTGGAACCAGTATCTCTGGCCGATGCTGATGACCACCGACGAAAGTTTCTACACCTTGATGCGCGGCATCAAGCAGATCCTCCAGGTCTGGATCGGCTCGCAGATCCCCGACTACAACGAAGCCTTCGCCATGGCTGTTCTCGCCATGCTGCCGCCGGTCGTCGTCGTGGTGATCTTCCAGAGCTGGTTCATCAAGGGCCTCACTGAAAGCGACAAGTGAGAAAGGTACTTCCATGGCTTCCATCATCATCGACCAGGTTTCGAAGATCTACGACGGTGGCGTGCATGCCGTGAAAGGCGTCGACATCGAGATCGGCGACGGAGAATTCATCGTGCTAGTCGGTCCGTCCGGCTGCGGCAAGTCGACCCTGCTGCGCATGGTGGCGGGTCTGGAGAGCATTTCGAAGGGCACCGTCTCGATCGGTGACCGGGTCGTCAACGAGATCGAGCCCGCCGACCGCGACATCGCAATGGTGTTCCAGAACTATGCGCTCTATCCGCACATGAGCGTCTTCGACAATCTCGCCTACGGTCTGCGTAACCGCAAGACGCCGAAGGCGGAGATCGAGGCGAGGGTGGCCGAAGCCGCCCGCATGCTGGAGATCGAGCCCTATCTCCAGCGCAAGCCGAAGGCGCTTTCCGGCGGCCAGCGCCAGCGCGTCGCCATGGGCCGCGCCATCGTCCGCAAGCCCGCCGTCTTCCTTTTCGACGAGCCGCTCTCCAATCTTGATGCCAAGTTGCGCGTGACGATGCGCGGCGAGATCCGCAAGCTCCAGCGCCGGCTTTCGACGACGGCAATCTACGTCACCCACGACCAGTTGGAGGCGATGACGCTGGCCGACCGCCTCGTGGTGCTGAACGGCGGGGCAATCGAGCAGATCGGCACCCCGCTCGAGGTCTATCATCGTCCGGCCTCGACCTTCGTCGCGAGCTTCATCGGCTCGCCGGCGATGAACCTTCTCGACGGCACGGTCGCCGGCGACCGGCTGGTGATCGGTGACCTCTCGATCGCTTTCGATCGGTCCGGCCATGCCGAAAGTCCGGTCACCATCGGCGTGCGCGGCGAGGACATCGCACTTGCGGACGAGGGGCAGGATGGACTGCCGTTCATCGTCGACTATGTCGAGGAGCTCGGCGCGCACCGTCTCGTGCACGGTCATCTCGCAGGGCAGCCCTTGACCGCCGTGCTGCCGCTCGATGCGACGATCACCGATGAACTGAGGCTCACCGTCCAGCCGGATCGGCTGCATTTCTTCTCGAAGGAGACCGGCCGCCGGATCGACGCGCCGTCCGCTGTGGCCGCATCTGCGCCCGTCGCATCGTCTGCGCACGAAACCTCTTTTGCCTGAGGTTCCGGACGCGGCATGTCGCGTCGGACAAGCCTTGCCGATCGCGAAAATTTTAGCGATCGGCCAAAGTGTAACGTAACGGGCTTTTGCTACCCTTCCGGAAGTTGAACGGATTAGGGAAGGCAAATGCCCTTGAAACTCTTGCTCGTCGGCATGGCCGGAGCCCTCCTTGCATCGCCGCGAAACGGCAAGACCGGCGAGAACCCGCCTGTGGTCTCCGCTAACAGCGGTCATCTGGCGCTGAAGCCTGCGCCGATCAATCCGGAATGGATCATTCGCGGAACGCCGCTCGCCCGTGTCGGCGACCATTCGACGAGCACGGACGAGGCGAGCTCGACGGCCGTGTGGGACTGCACCGCCGGGGAATTCCGCTGGTATTTCGGCTGGGACGAGACGGTGGTCATCCAGGAGGGGGAGGTCCATGTGACGGCGGAAGACGGTTCCGAGCGCATCCTGAGGTCCGGGGACATCGCCTACTTCCGTGGCGGCACCTGGGCGACCTGGCGCGTCGACAACTATGTCCGCAAGATCGCCTTCCTGCGCAAGCCGTTCCCCGAGCCGCTGGCCACGCTCTATCGCCTCCGCAACGCCCTGCGCTCGCCCTCCGCAAAGGGTCTCTTCGGCTGAGGGGGCCTTGATCCTCGATCAGCAAAATTGACCCTGGCCGGCGTTGCCTTTCCGAGGGAGGCAGCCTAAATCTCGTGTGCTTTCAACGAGGGGCAGGCCATGGCGAAGATCACCAATGTAGCGGTCCAGATGGACCACGTTTCCAGCATCAACATTGCCGGCGATTCCACTTTTGCCATGAGCCTCGAAGCCCAGGCGCGCGGATACCGGTTGTTTCACTACACGCCGAACCAGCTCGGCATGCGCGACGGCCGCGTCTTCGCGGTCGCCCAGCCGATGGAGCTGCGCGACGTCAAGGGCGATCACTACACGCTCGGCGAGCCCGAGCGCATCGACCTTGCCACGATGGATGTCGTCCTGCTGCGCCAGGATCCGCCCTTCGACATGGCCTATATAACCTCGACCCACCTGCTCGAGCGCGTCCATCCGAAGACCCTGGTGGTCAACGATCCGGCCTGGGTCCGCAATTCGCCGGAGAAGATCTTCGTCACCGAATTCGCGGACCTGATGCCGCAGACGCTGATCACCCGCGATCCCGCCGAGATTGCCCGTTTCCGCGACGAGATGGGCGACATCATCCTGAAGCCGCTCTACGGCAATGGCGGCGCTGGGGTCTTCCACTCGGCCCGCGACGACCGCAACTTCACCTCGCTGATCGAGATGTTCCACCAGATGTTCCGCGAACCCTTCATCGCCCAGGCCTACCTGCCGGCGGTCCGCAAGGGCGACAAGCGCATCATCCTTGTCGACGGTGAACCGGTCGGCGCGATCAACCGCGTTCCGGCGGAAACCGACAGCCGCTCCAACATGCATGTCGGCGGCCGCGCCGAACCGACCGAACTCACCGCGCGCGAAAAGGAGATCTGCTCGCGCATCGGCCCGGCGCTGAAGGAACGTGGCTTCCTCCTGGTCGGCATCGACGTGATCGGCGACTACATGACCGAAATCAACGTGACGTCGCCGACCGGCATCCGCGAGGTCAAGAAATTCGGCGGCGCGGACATCGCATCCCTGCTTTGGGACGCGATCGAACGCAAGCGCGCCTGAACTGCGGTCCGCCCGGGTGGCGGACCGGCTTTGTTCTCGTCTTGCAACCGCATACAACTCGTCATCGCGCGATACGCGAATTTGTTCCTTTAATGTTCTTGTTTTCTGTTGCTCTCTGTGCCAGATTGCAATCGATAGCCCGTGCAAGATGTAGTTGCGCGGACGGCGATCTGGCTTTCTCGGGGGCGGGCGATGGTAGCGCGTGTCAGTACAGTCGCATTCCAGGGCATTGAAGGGGTTCCGGTCGACGTCCAGGTGATGGTCGCGCCGGGTAAGCTCGGCATGCAGATCGTCGGCCTGCCCGATAAGGCGGTGGCGGAAAGCCGTGAACGGGTCCAGGCCGCGCTGCACGCCTCGGGTCTGGCTCTGCCGCCGAAGCGGGTGACGGTCAATCTGGCCCCTGCGGACCTTCCCAAGGAAGGCTCCCATTTCGACCTGCCGATCGCCCTCGGCCTGATGGCCGCTCTCGGCGCCATCCCGGGCGATGCGCTGGCCGGCTATGTCGTTATCGGCGAGCTCAATCTTGACGGAACGATAGCGCCGATCACCGGCGCACTTCCGGCGGCGATCGGCGCCAATGCGCTCGGAAAGGGCCTGATCTGCCCCCTGGATTGCGGAGCCGAGGCGGCGTGGGCCGGCGCCGACATCGACATTCTGGCCCCCCGCAGCCTGATCGCGCTCGCCAACCATTTCCGCGGTACCCAGGTTCTCACCAGGCCGGAGCCGGCGATCCGCGCGCTGCCGGCCAACATGCCGGATCTCGCCGACATCAAGGGGCAGGAAAGCGCCAAACGCGCGCTGGAGGTCGCGGCCGCCGGCGGGCACAACCTTGCCATGGTCGGGCCGCCGGGCTCGGGCAAGTCGATGCTGGCTGCGCGTCTCCCGTCGATCCTGCCGCCGCTTTCGGCCGCGGAACTGCTCGAAGTGTCGATGATCCACTCGATTGCCGGCCAACTGTCCGGCGGCAAGCTTTCCGACCGCCGGCCGTTCCGTACGCCGCATCACTCGGCGACCATGGCAGTCCTTGTCGGCGGAGGCTTACGCGCCCGGCCGGGCGAGGCCTCGCTTGCCCATCACGGCGTGCTCTTTCTCGACGAACTGCCCGAATTCGCGCCGCCCGTCCTCGATGCGCTGCGCCAGCCGCTCGAAAGTGGGGAATGCATCATCGCCCGCGCCAACCATCGCGTGACTTATCCCGCGGAGTTCCAGCTTGTCGCAGCGATGAACCCCTGCCGCTGCGGC
Source organism: Rhizobium terricola (assembly GCF_012927355.1). GTDB lineage: Bacteria > Pseudomonadota > Alphaproteobacteria > Rhizobiales > Rhizobiaceae > Allorhizobium > Allorhizobium terricola. Next base: position 767,066 of record NZ_JABBGK010000002.1, on the reverse strand, counting down.
ATGGCGGGAGAGCCGGGTCATGTCTGCGCGCGCGGTCCGCGGTGCGTCACGGACTACCAGTCGCGCATTTCGGGCCCGCTGATGGACCGCATCGATATCCGCATCGACGTGCCGGCGGTCCAGGCGACCGATCTCATCCGTCCCATGGCGGCGGAAACGAGTGCGGCGGTGGCGAAACGCGTGGCCCTTGCCCGCGCGTTGCAGTGCGATCGCTTCGCGGCGGCGGGTGTCACCGGCGTGACGACCAATGCGCGCTGCTCGACGGCGCTGATCGAGAAGATTGCCGAGCCGGACGCGGCCGGCCTCCAGCTGTTGCGGGATGCCGCCGAGAAGTTCCGGTTTTCCGCCCGCGGTTATCATCGGGTGCTGAAGGTGGCGCGTACGCTCGCCGATCTTGACGGTGCGGCCCTGCTCGGCCGTATCCATCTGGCGGAGGCGATCTCCTATCGCATCGCCACGGATCGGCTGTCCGCGGCCGCGTGAAGGCTTGGGCTCTCGCTGCGCGCACTTTCGCATGACGTAGCGCCTGCCATGTGTGGTTGGAGCGAACCGGGGCGGACGAGGAAACGAGTGACCGTGTATGGGCCGGCAATGGCCGTGGCTCTCGCGTTGGCGCGAGGCTCCGCTCGACCCTTGGCGACAATAGGCACGGCCGGCGCGGATCGGCTGGGGCGGCGCAGCTGAGGGAGACGAAAAAGGGGCGCTCTTGGCGCCCCTCGATGGTTCTGTCGAAGCCGGGCGGTTTGTTACTCGCCGAGGCCGGCGAAGAGTGCCGTCGACAGGTAACGTTCGGCGAAGGACGGAATGATCACCACGATGGTCTTGCCGGCGTTTTCCTCGCGCTGGCCGACCTTGATCGCCGCCGCCAGCGCAGCGCCGGACGAAATGCCGACCGGCACGCCCTCGACGCGGGCGACGAGCCGGGCGTTCTCGAATGCCTCGTCATTGGTGACGGTGACGATTTCGTCATAGATCGTCGTGTCGAGGATCTTCGGGGCAAAGCCTGCGCCGATGCCCTGGATCTTGTGCGGGCCGGGATTGCCGCCGGAAAGTACCGGGCTGTCGGCCGGCTCCACCGCGATCACCTTGACCGAAGGCTTCTTGGCCTTCAGCACCTGGCCGGTGCCGGTGATCGTGCCGCCGGTGCCGATGCCGGACACCAGGATGTCGACGCCGCCGTCGGTGTCGTTCCAGATTTCCTCCGCCGTGGTCTTGCGGTGGATCTCCGGGTTGGCCGGGTTTTCGAACTGCTGCGGGATGACGGCGTCGGGCAGGGTGGCTGCCAGTTCCTCGGCCTTGGCGATCGCGCCCTTCATGCCCTTCGGCCCTTCGGTCAGCACCAGTTCGGCGCCGAACAGCGCCAGCATCTTGCGCCGCTCGATCGACATTGTTTCCGGCATGGTGAGGATCAGCCTGTAACCCTTGGCCGCAGCCGCGAACGCCAGCGCGATGCCGGTATTGCCCGACGTCGGTTCGATCAGCGTCGTCTTGCCGGGAGCGATCTTGCCCTGGGCTTCCAGGCTCTCGATCATCGCGACGCCGATGCGGTCCTTGACCGAGGCGATCGGATTGAAGAACTCCAGCTTGGCGAGCAGGTTGGCCTTGACGCCCTTTTCCTTCGCCAGCTTGTCGAGGCGCACGATGGGCGTATCGCCGATCGTCTCGGTGATCGAGGCATAGACGCGACCGCGGCCCGGTTTCTTCGTTTCCGACATTGTGTTTCTCCCTTTGCTGGATGCGTGGCGGCACCATAGGACCAAACCCGGATGCTCGCCAGAACCCTTTGACCAGGCTTCGCCGTCTGCTTGGAAAAAAGATGGCGGCGAGTGCCGCACCGGGCGAAACTTCTTTCAGGCTTCCTGTTCGGGCCTCACGTTCAGGCGCGGGCCGCGATATAAGCCGCCGTCCCGGCGAGCACGCTTGCCGCCGAGCGGTTGAGCAGCTTGAGCGACGCCGGCTTCTTGAGCAGCGCGCGGGCCTGTGACGCCAGCAGGATATAGGGGATGAGCACGGACATCAGGACCACGAAGGTTAAGCCCGCAAGGGCTGCATAATCGCGCATGGTGATCTCTTCGAGCGGGATCAGCGTGGGAACCAGTGCCACGTAGAAAAGCATGGTCTTCGGGTTACCGAGCGTGACCAGCAGGCCGGAGAGGAAGGAGAGCCCGATCTTCGTGTCCCGCTGCGCCTCGATATTCTGCGGCAACAGGCCGGCGGTCCAGAGCTTGAAGGCGATGTAGAGCAGGTAGAGGGCGCCCAGGAACTTGATGATGAGGAAGGGCGTGGTGAATGTCTGGGCGACGAGCGCCAGACCGAGGACCACGGCCGTCAGATAGCAGAGGTCGCCGAGGATCAGGCCGAGCCCCATGAAGAAGGTGGGGCGAAAGCCGGACCCGAGGGCGCGCGCCACGATTGCCGTCATGCCCGGGCCGGGAATGGCCGCGGCGATGAAGAGGGCGCCGCTATAGGCGAGAAGCGTGGTGGGTGTCATGCGGTCCTCCGGGCATGCGGATCATCTCATCTGAGGCCCATGACCTAATCGCCGGCGGGCGAACTTGCAATGGTGACAAGTTCCCCGTTGTCGCCGCCGGTCGCCTTTGTTTAGGTGCCGCATCAATTCGTCACCCAGGGACCTGCCATGCCTTCTTCCGCCTCGCTGATCGCCTTCGCGCTCATCTGCCTGGGAATGGTTCTGACGCCCGGCCCGAACATGATCTACCTGGTTTCGCGGTCGATCTGCCAGGGGCCGGCAGCCGGGCTCGTCTCGCTTGGCGGCGTGGCGCTCGGTTTCGTCTTCTACATGCTGATGTCGGCACTCGGCATCACCGTACTGGTGATGGCGGTGCCCTTCGCCTACGACCTGCTACGGTTTGCCGGCGCCGCCTATCTCCTGTGGCTTGCCTGGCAGGCGCTGCGTCCCGGTGGCCGCTCGCCGTTCCAGGTGCGCGACCTGCCCAAGGACAGCCCGCGCAAGCTGTTCACCATGGGACTGGTCACCAATCTCCTGAACCCCAAGGCGGCTGTCCTCTACCTGTCGCTGCTGCCGCAGTTCATCGATCCGTCGCGCGGCGTGCTCCTTCAGTCCGTCGTGCTCGGTGCGACCCAGATCGCCATCAGCGTGACCGTCAATGCGACGATCGCCGTCACCGCCGGCTCGATCGCGCTCTTCCTCGCCGGGCGTCCCTTCTGGATGACGGTCCAGCGCTGGCTGATGGGCACAGTTCTCGCGGGGCTGGCGCTGCGCATGGCGACCGAAGCCCAGCGCTGACCGAACCGGGACGCCGTCCGCGCCGCCGGCATGAATGCTCCTCAGACGACAGGCCGCATGAAGCTTCGTTCGTAGCGGAGAATGCATCGGGTCTCCTCGGCATAGGCGAACGCCGCCTGGCATTCCGCATCCGTGGCCATGCGGCTCCGGTAGATTTCGTAGTTCGCGAGCGAGGGAAAGCTGAACAGCGCGAGCGCGATGTCGTTCGCGCCCTCGTGTGGCAGGAAATAGCCGTGATGTGTCCCGCCCAGCCGGTTGACGAGGGGAATCCAGAGCCTCGCATAGTGTTCGAACTCGGCCAGCTTGTAGGGGTCGATGACGTAGCGGAGGAAGCAGGTGATCATGGGCGGTCTCCCGGTGCTGCAGGTGTTTTCAGTTGAAACGGGCTCCAGTTGAGCGTCGTCGCGATGGCGGCAAAGAGGATGGCGCCGCCGCCGATGGCCTGGGTCAGTGTGAGCACATGGCCGAAGGCGAAGAGATCGACCGCGACCGCCACCACCGGATAGAGGAAGGATAGTGTTCCGGTGAGCGCGACCGGCAGCTTCTGGATCGCGCCGTAGAGCAGTGCATACATCAGCCCGGTGTGCACGAAACCCAGCGTGACAAGGACGGACCAGGTTCCGAGGCCCGTCGGCAGCGTGTCCCAGTCGGCGAGCGGCGCCAGCATCAGAACGCCCGTCGCAACCTGGATCAGCGCGATCAGCTGGGGCGGCGTGCCGCGCAGCTTGCGCGCGGCAAGGGCGGCGAGGGCGTAGAAGAAGGCGGCTGCAAGCGAGAGAAAGATGCCGAGCAGATAGCCTCCGGCCCCGGTTGGGGAACCGATCTGCGCGCCGCCGAGCGTCATCACCGCCGTTCCGGCAAAGGCGACCGCGAGCCACGCCAGCCTGTCACGCGAGATCGGCTCGTTGAGGAAGGCGAGGCCGAGGCCGACCAGCAAGAAGGGCTGGACGTTGTAGACGATCGTGGCGACCGAGATCGAGGCGAGCGGGTAGGCGGAAAAGAGCGCCAGCCAGTTGAGCACCAGCGCCACGCCGCCGCCGACCGCCAGCATCAGTTTGCGCCGATCGAGCAGCGAGACGCGGAGATGGCCGCCGGCAAGGCAGATCGCCACAAGAGCCGGCAGCGCAAACAGGCAGCGCCAGAAGACGACGTCGACCGGCGGCTCGCCGGAGGTCACGACGAACCATCCGATCGTTCCCGAAACGACCATCGCGGCCGTCATTTCCAGTATTCCGCGTGTGTGGGGTCCCGTCATGGCGCTCTCCTTCGATGGGACACATCATAGCGCGGTCTTCCGCCGGATTGCTTCTCGATGATGAGGGGATTAGGCTTGTTTCTCTAATAATGTTTGGAGATTTGATCGTGCAGCCTAATGGAGTATCTGGCCTCGATGCCGTCGACCGCAAGATCGTCGAGGCGTTGGCCGTCGATGCCCGACTGTCCCTCAAGGAACTGGCCGCCCGGGCCGGCCTGTCATCTCCCAGTTGCTCGGAACGCCTGCGGCGGCTGGAAGAACGCGGCGTGCTCACCGGCTACAGCGCCGACGTCGAGCTCAGTTCGCTCGGCTATCCGCTCGAGGCGATCGTCAGGGTGCGTCCTCTGCCGGGCATGCTGCATGTCGTCGAGAAGATCATCCAGGAGACCCCGGAAATCACCGAGTGCGACAAGGTGACGGGCGATGACTGCTTCATCTGCCGCATGGCGGTTCGCAGCATGACCGATCTCGACCGTATCCTGGAACGGATCGTAGAGCGGGCACAGACCAACACGTCGATGATCAAGTCGACCCCGGTCAAACGACGCTTGCCGCCCTTCGTCGGCTGAGGGGAAGGTTCAAGATTCCGCCACCGGCGAAAGGCAGGCGGCCCCGGTCAGGCAACCCCGGTCGAGCCGAAGCCGCCGGCGCCGCGCGTCGTCTCCGATGCCGAGGTCACCTCCACGACGCGCGCCTGGACGACCGGTGCGATCACCACCTGCGCGATCCGCATGCCGCGGGTGATGTCGAACGCCTCCTGCCCGAGATTGACGAGCAGCACCTTCACCTCGCCGCGATAATCGCTGTCGATGGTACCCGGCGTGTTGAGGCAGGTGACGCCGTTCTTGAAGGCCAGCCCCGAACGCGGGCGGATCTGCGCCTCGAAACCCTCCGGGATCTCGAACACGAAGCCGCTCGGGACCAGCGCCCGCTGGCCGGGCTCGAGACGCATCGGCTGGTGCTCGGCGACGGCGGCCCGAAGGTCCATGCCGGCGGCTCCGGCGGTCTCATAGGCAGGCAATGGAATGTCCTCGCCGTGCGGCAGCCGGACGAGATTGAGCTGGGGGCCGATGACATCGCGCATGACGTTTCCTTCTTGCCGGGCGTTCCGCATCCCCAATTGCATATTCGGCCCCAACTCGCTAGATAACCGCCCAACCAAAAGGATTTTCAGCACATGGCCGAAACGCTCGCAGAGGCGGTCTCCCGCCGCCGCACCTTCGCGATCATCGCGCACCCGGACGCCGGTAAGACCACGCTCACCGAAAAGCTGCTGCTGTTCGGTGGCGCGATCCAGCTCGCCGGCGAGGTCAAGGCAAAAAAGGATCGCATCCAGACCCGTTCGGACTGGATGAAGATCGAACGCGAGCGCGGCATCTCGGTCGTCACCTCGGTGATGACCTTCGAATACGAAGGCAATGTCTTCAACATCCTCGATACGCCCGGTCACGAAGACTTCGCCGACGACACCTATCGCACGCTGACGGCCGTCGACGCCGCGGTTATGGTGATCGACGCCGCCAAGGGTATCGAGCCGCGGACGCTGAAGCTGTTCGAAGTCTGCCGCATGCGCGACATCCCGATCATCACTTTCGTCAACAAGATGGACCGCGAGAGCCGCGATCCCTTCGAGATCCTCGACGAGGTCGAAGAGAAGCTGGCGCTGGACACGGCTCCGGTCACCTGGCCGGTCGGCCGCTCGAAGACCTTCGCAGGTTCCTACAACCTCGCCGCCAACACCTTCCGCGGCTCCGACACGCAGGTCGAGCCGCTGCCGGTCAACGGTCCGCAGGCGATCGCCGACCGGCTGCCGGAAAACGAGCGCCCAGCCTTCATCGAGGAGCTCGAGCTCGCCCGCGAGGCATGCCGTCCCTTCGATCGCCAGTCCTTCCTCGAAGGTCATATGACCCCGGTCTTCTTTGGCTCGGCGCTCAAGAACTTCGGCGTGCGCGACCTGATCAATGCGCTCGGCGATTTTGCCCCGCCGCCGCGCGACCAGGTCGCCGACACGCGCACGGTTCATGCCAATGAGGACAAGATGACGGCCTTCGTCTTCAAGATCCAGGCCAACATGGACCCCAACCACCGCGACCGCATCGCCTTTGCTCGCATCTGCTCCGGCAAGCTGGAGCGCGGCATGAAGGTTCGGCTCGCCCGCACCGGCAAGCAGATAGGTCTCACGGCCCCGCAATTCTTCTTTGCCTCGCAGCGCCAGCTCGCCGACACCGCCTTTGCCGGCGACGTTGTCGGCATCCCGAACCACGGAACGCTCCGTATCGGCGACACGCTGACTGAAGGCGAGGCCCTGGTCTTCCAGGGCGTGCCGAACTTCTCGCCCGAGATCCTGCGCCGCGTCCGCCTCGAGGATGCGATGAAGGCCAAGAAGCTGAAGGAAGCGCTCCAGCAGATGGCGGAAGAAGGCGTCGTGCAGCTCTTCTCGCCCGAAGACGGTTCGCCCGCCATCGTCGGCGTGGTCGGCGCCCTGCAGCTAGACGTTCTGAAAGAGCGTCTTTCGGCTGAATACGGCCTGCCGGTGTCGTTCGAGATGTCGCGTTTCTCGGTCTGCCGGTGGATTTCGGCGGAACAGCCGGGCGAGCTCGACAAGTTCATGAACGCACGGCGCGGCGACATCTGCCGCGACCTGGACGGCGATCCGGTCTTCATGGCGCAGGACAGTTTCTCGCTCCGCTACGAAAGCGAGCGCTATCCGGCGATCAAGATGGCTGCAATCAAGGAATATCACGCCATCAAGGCGGCGTGATAGGCAGGACCTGCCGGCGGCGCGCATGCCCGTCGACGTGGTGCAAGATCGCCCTCAGGCACGGCGGACCAGTGTCATGTCGCCGCTCGCGTCGAGCCTGACATCGAGCCCTTCATAGCCCGCGATCGTCGGGTGTCTTGTATCGAGCGGGTGGGCGTGGGTCGCGGTGACGACCATCACGTCGGCACCGGCCGCCTCGGCGGCCAGCACACCGGCCATGACATCTTCGAACACCAGGCAGCGGGCGGGATCGACGCCGAGATGACGGGCGCCGAGCCGGTAGCCGGCCGGATCCGGCTTGCCGATCATCACATCCTCTGCCGTGACGATCTTCGGCGGTTGCGGCAGGCCGGCTGCCTCGATCCGGGCGCGCGCGAGCGCCGTCGGGGCGGAGGTCACGATCGACCAGCGGTCCTTCGGCAATGTGTTGAGGAAATCCACCGCGCCGGGCAGGGCCACGACACCTTCGACATCCTCGATTTCCCCGCGTTCGATGACCAGGGCCTCCGCTTCCGGATCGACACCCGGCAGGTTCAGCCCGCGGATCGTGTCGATCCCCCGCTTGCCATGCATGGTCGGCAGGAAGGCGGCGACGTCGAGGCCGTGCCCTTCCGCCCATCGGCCCCAGACCCGCTCGGCGGCGGCGATCGAGTTGAGCAGCGTACCGTCCATGTCGAACAGGAAACCGGCATGGCTGCGGCCGAAAACGGAGGTCTTGGAGCTCAAGCGTGTGATCCTTGCGGCGAGAGGTGAGGGCAGTTCGACTACCCGTTTTTCGTCGATACCGCAAATCACGCGCATGCGAGGCTTCGGTTGCCGGACGCGTTTTCGGATTGCCCCGAGGACCCTCTGGTCCGGCAGCCGATCCACAGGGAGGTGACAGGCGGGCACGACACGGCTATAACGGCGCCATTGAGAGCCAGGGGCGCTCGTCGCAAGACGGGCTGAGACGTACCCTTAGAACCTGAACCAGATAATGCTGGCGGAGGGAGGCGCTCGGGGCCTTCTCGCCGTTTGTGCGCCGACTGTCCCCTGGCCCTTGCCCCGTCGGAAAAGGGGCAAGATGACCAAGACCGAAACTCCCGGAACCCTGCTGACAGCCATGCGTGGGCAGAGCCCGCTCGTGCAGTGCATCACCAACTATGTGGCGATGAACGTCGCCGCGAATGTCCTGCTCGCGGCAGGGGCCTCTCCTGCAATGGTCCATGCCGAGGAGGAGGCCGGCGAATTCGCCGGGTTTGCCGGTGCGCTCACCGTCAACATCGGAACGCTGTCGCCGGCCTGGATTGCCGGCATGAAGGCGGCCGTCGGCGGCGCCACGGCAGTACACCGTCCCTGGGTGCTCGACCCGGTCGCCCACTTCGCGACGGGTTTCCGGCGCAAGGCTACAGCCGATCTGCTTGCGCTCGGCCCGACCGTGATCCGCGGCAATGCCTCAGAGATCATATCGCTCGCCGGTGGCACAAGCCGCGCCCGCGGTGTCGACAGCCGTGACCCGGTCGAGCGCGCCGAGGAGGCGGCAAGGAGCCTCGCGGCCACGCAATGCTGCATCGTCGCGGTCACGGGAGCGACCGACTTCGTCACGGATGGCGAGCGGGCGGTCCGCATTCACGGTGGGTCTTCGCTGATGCCGCAGGTCACCGCGCTCGGCTGCTCGCTGACCTGCCTTGTCGGCGCCTATGCGGCGATCCGGCCGGAGAGCCCCTTCGATGCGACGGCGGCTGCGCTCGTCCACTTCGCGGTCGCCGGAAAGCGGTCGGCCGAACGGTCGCAGGGACCCGGCAGCTTCGCCATGCACTTCATCGACCAGCTGGCGGCCGTCGATGCCGCCACCCTCGATGAAGAGGGAAAGGTGGTGTGGCTGTGAAACCCTTCGATCTCTCGCTCTATCTCGTGCTCGACCCTGAGCTTTGCCGCCCGCTGGGGATGGTCGAGACCGCGCGCCGCGCGGTGGCGGGTGGCGTGACCATGGTCCAGCTGCGCGACAAGGATGCGACCTTGGCCCGCATGATTGAAATGGGCCGGGCCTTGAAGTCCGTGCTTGCAGGCACGGGCGTGCCCCTGATCGTCAACGACGATGTCGCGGCAGCGGTCGCTATCGGCGCCGATGGCCTGCATGTCGGCCAGGACGACATAGAGGCGAGGGCGGCCCGGCAGTTGATCGGTCCCGACATGATCCTCGGCCTGTCCGTCGAGACCGAGGTTCTGGCGGCGGCGGTCGATCCGGGCGTCGTGGACTATGTCGGGATGGGGCCGGTCTTCGCCACATCCACCAAACCCGGCCACAAGCCCCCTGTCGGCATCGACGGGCTCGCACGAATGCGCGCGGTCACGTGCCTGCCGGCCGTCGCCATCGGCGGGCTAAAGGTGGGCCATGTCGAACCGGTCCTGAAGGCCGGCGCGGATGGCCTCGCGGTTGTTTCCGCCATCTGTGGGCAGCCGGACCCCGGGGCCGCGGCCGCAGAGTTGTCAGAGGCCATTCGAAAGACAAGATCATGATCCGCAACATTCTCTCCATCGCCGGCTCCGACCCCTCCGGCGGCGCCGGCATCCAGGCCGACCTCAAGGCCTTTTCCGCACGCGGCACCTACGGCATGGCGGTGCTCACGGCATTGACCGCCCAGAACACGCAAGGCGTTTCGGCGGTTCATGCGGTGCCGCCCGGCTTCGTCGCCGAGCAGATCCGCATGGTCTTTGCCGATGTCCGCGTCGATGCGGTGAAGATCGGCATGATCGCCAATGCCGAGATCGCGACAGCGGTCGCCGACGCGCTCGCCCCGCATCGCGGCATTCCCGTCGTGCTCGATCCGGTGATGATCGCCAAGGGCGGGGCAAGCCTCCTCGATCCGGCGGCCGTCGGCGCGTTGACGACGCGGCTCCTCCCGCTTGCAACGCTTCTCACGCCCAACCTGCCGGAAGCCGCCGCCCTGCTCGGTGAGCAGGAGCCGATCGATCGGCCGGCCATGGAGGCTCAGGCAAACAGGCTTCGCGCGCTTGGTCCCGCGGTGGTGCTGGTCAAGGGCGGACATCTCGGCGGAGCGGACAGCCCCGACGTCATCGTGTCCGAGAAGGGCACCACCTGGCTCGAGGCGCCCCGCGTGGCGACGAGGAATACCCACGGGACTGGTTGCTCCCTGTCGAGCGCGATCGCCGCCGAACTGGCCGGGGGCGCAAGCCCTGAGGAGGCGGTCGCGGCCGCAAAGGCCTGGCTTGCCCGGTCGATCGACGAGGCAGGCAGGCTGTCCGTCGGCTCGGGCCACGGACCGGTCCATCATTTTCATGCGCTCTGGAACACGAAAGGAACCATCCTGTGAGCTTGCCAATCGATCAACAGACCGTGCTTGTCACCGGCGCCGGTCGCGGCCTCGGCGCCGCGATCGCCGCAGCCTTTGCCCGGGAGGGCGCTGCGGTCGCCGTCAACTACCGCAACAGCCGCGACGAGGCCGAGGCCCTGGCCTCACGGCTCGGTGACAGGGCCGCCGCCTTCCGCGCCGATGTGCGTGATGGCGAGGCCGTCAGCCGGATGATGGCCGATGTAACCACGCGCTTCGGCGCCCCGACGACGATCGTCCACAATGCGCTGGCCGATTTCTCCTTCAACGGCGATGCCCGTTCGAGACTCGAGGCGATGGCGTGGGAGGAGATCGCCGCCCACATGGAGACAGGGGTCAAGGGGGCGCTGAACCTCATCAAGGCCGCAGTGCCCAAGATGCGCGAGCGTGGCTTCGGCCGGATCGTGCTGATCGGCACCAATCTCTTCCAGAACCCGGTCGTGCCCTATCACGACTACACGGCGGCAAAGGCCGCGCTCCTGTCGCTGACCCGCACCGCCGCTGCAGAACTCGGCCCGTCCGGGATCACGGTCAACATGGTCTCGGGCGGATTGCTCAGGACCACCGACGCGAGCCGTGCGACGCCGGACGTCGTCTTCGACCTCATCGCAGGCTCCACACCGCTGCGCCGGGTAACGACGCCCGACGAAATGGCTGATGCCGCGCTGTTCTTCGCAAGCCCCTGGTCGCGGGCGGTGACGGGCCAGAACCTCGTCGTCGATGGCGGGTTGGTCTTCAACTGATCGCAGGGGCATACGGCAGGGGCGGAGAACCGGGTGCAGGCGGACATTTTCGCCGCGACCGAGCCGCCCTGGACCCCCGCTAAGTTTTTCAAAAAATCTTCTGTCGACAAACTGAATGCAAGATGATATCCCATGGTCAATCCCGTTGACGGATCCACTCCGTCAACCCTCAGAGACACCTGCCCAAGGAGACCGACATGAAGGCCCAGATTTTTTCAGGCGTGATTCCCGCGCTCATGACGCCCTGCAATGACGACCGCACACCGGACTTCGACGGACTGGTCCGCAAGGGCAAGGAGCTGATCAGCAAGGGCATGTCCGCGGTCGTCTATTGCGGCTCGATGGGTGATTGGCCGCTGCTTACGGACGAACAGCGCATGGAAGGTGTGGAACGCCTCGTGAAGGCCGGTATTCCGGTCATCGTCGGCACCGGTGCAGTCAACACCGCCTCTGCCGTGGCCCATGCCGCCCATGCCCAGAAAGTTGGCGCGAAGGGCCTGATGGTCATCCCGCGCGTCCTGTCGCGCGGCTCCGTCGTCGCCGCCCAGAAGAACCATTTCAAGGCGATCCTGTCCGCCGCTCCGGATCTTCCGGCGGTCATCTACAACAGCCCGTACTACGGTTTCGCCACCCGCGCCGATCTCTTCTTCGCGTTGCGCGCCGAACATCCCAATCTGGTGGGTTTCAAGGAATTCGGCGGCGCTGCCGACATGCGCTACGCGGCCGAGAACATCACCAGCCGCGATGACGACGTCTCGCTGATGATCGGCGTCGACACCTGCGTCTTCCATGGCTTCGTCAATTGCGGCGCAGTCGGCGCAATCACGGGCATCGGTTGCGTGCTGCCGAAGGAAGTCCTCCATATGTGCAACCTCGCGCAGGCCGCCGCCGCAGGTGACGCGGATGCCCGGACGCGTGCTCTGGAACTTGAGTCGGCCCTGGCCGTGCTCTCGTCCTTCGACGAGGGTCCGGATCTCGTCCTCTTCTTCAAGCACATGATGGTGCTGAAGGGCGACAAGGAGTACACGCTGCACTTCAACGAAACCGATGCGCTGTCCGAAAGCCAGCGTGGTTATGTCGAGACCCAGCTGAAGCTGTTCGACACCTGGTATGCCGAGTGGAGCAAGCTTCCCGGCGCCGTGCAGAAGTACAAGGCGTAAGCTTCAAGTTACGCGCAAAAAAAAGGCCCTCCTTGCGGGGGCCTTTCTTGTTTTGGCGATCATGCCGATCTCGGTGGCGTGACTGCCGTATCGTCAGTGTGTCACGCGACGGCGTCGAGACCCTTGTCGAGCAGGCGGTCCAGATGCTCCATCTCGGCTGCGGTCAGGGTGATCCCATCGGCCTCCGACTTTGCCCGGGCGGCGAAACGGCGCTGCGAGGGCAAGCGCGCGCCGCTGCCGACGATGGCATCGAACAACACCTCTGCGCGGGCAAAGGGATCGCCGGCGCGGCCCTGGGCGAAAGCCTGCGGAGACATGGCGATGATCAGTTCGCCGTGGAACGGCGCGAGCGTCGTCGTTCCGAGATAGTCGAGGACTTCAGGGCTCGTCAGGTCGCCGATCATGATGCCGGCCAGCAGTTCGATCATGGTGCCGATGGCCGCACCCTTGTGGCCGCCGAACGGCAGCATGGCGCCCGCGAGTGCGGCTTCCGGATCGGTCGTCGGATTGCCCTGAGCATCGATCGCCCAGCCTTCCGGCAGGGGCTTGCCCGCCCGGCGATGAAGCTCGATTTCTCCGCGCGCTGCAACGGATGTCGCGAAGTCGAAGACATACGGCGAGGCATCGACGCGCGGCCAGCCGAAGGCAAAGGGATTGGTGCCGAGCAGCGGCGTCTTGCCGCCGGTGGGGGCGACCGTGGCATAGCTTGGGCACATGACGAGACCGGCGAGGCCCTTGCCGGTCACGCCCTCGACTTCCGGCCAGAGGGCGGAAAAATGCGTGCAGTCGTTGATGACCAGTGCCGCGATGCCGAGCTTTCTGGCTCGTTCGGCAAGCGCGGGCAGGCCGAGCTCGAAGGCCGGATTGGCGAAGCCGCCGTCCGCATTGACCTTCACGATCGCGGACCCTTCATTGAGGTCCAGGACAGGGACGGCATCCGGCTTCACCTTGCCCGCCTTGACGGTGCGCAGCGCGCCCTCGATCCGATAGATCCCATGCGATTTGCAGGCATCCCGTTCCCCGGCGACGATGACGCGGGCAAGGGCTTCGAACTGCACGGAATTGAGGCCGGCTTTGCGAAAGATGGCTTCCACGCGGCTCTGCAGGTCGGCGATCTTCAAGGTGGTGGTCGTCACTCTGTGTCTCTCCTGATCCGGTCTGTTATGGTTGTCGATCTATTCTGCATACAGAGAGTATGCAAGCGCTCGACGGTGGTAATATCCCGCGAACCCGGCTGCGGAAAGGGCCTCACGATTTGCTTTCGGGGAATGGCTTGCCGCGCCGGTAGCTCTCGATCCAGGCGCGATAGGCCTCCGCATCGCCGTATTCGAGAAACTTCTCGAAATGCGGATGCGGATCGGCCGCGCGGGTCGCATGCTTGATCGGGCACCAGAAGCGCTCGGTCCGTCCGGCGATCTCCCGCGCATAGGCGATCACGCCGTTGGCATAGCCGCAATAGACGCAGTTGAGCTTTTCCAGGCCGTTCAGATAGGCGAGATGCTGCCGGTCGATGATGACATGGCTGCCGCGCCGCACCCGCTCGATGCCATACACCCTGAAGCAGATGTGCTGGTAGATCGTCACGGAAAGGTCGAGGAAGATCAGCGGAACGATCAAGCCGTAGATGACCGGCGCCGTCAGCAGGTAGGCGAGGTGCCCGCGCGTGACGTAGCGCCAGAGGCCCGTCCGGTATCTGGCCTGCCATTCCCGCATGTCCGCCTCGAAGCGGACCTTGCCCTGCTGCATCTGGTAGCGGAAGCGCTCGCGCTGAACGGCGATGCGCCGGTCCAGCTCTTCCTCGAGTTCCCGGCGAGCGGAGGCGAGCCGCTCCTGAATGTCTTCGAGAACGGTCTTCTCCATGGTGATATTCCTTGTCGCGAAACGCGCCTGTGTGAGTCAGCCGAAATGGGCGGCGTGAATGGGGGCGATGCGCGGATCCTGCCTGACGCGCGCTGCGAGCGCCACGATCTTCGGGCAGTGCGTGGCGAGCCATTCTTGGTCCATCCAGCCGGCCAGCATCCAGAGATAGATGTCCGCCATCGTCATCCGGTCTCCGAGGATGAATGGGCCGGAGATTGCTTCCTCGATAATGGCGTGATGCCGTTTCACATAGGCGTCCGCGCTTGATCTTACGCCTTCGGCGCCCTGCGGGTCGTCCGTGTAGCGGTCGGAATAGGCCTTGCGAAGTTCACCTTCGTAGATGTTGATGGCCATAAAGACGAGCCAGCGGTCGTGTTGGGCGCGGGCCGCCGTTCCCGGTGCTGGCGCAAGCTCGGTCGACGGCAGGGCGTCGGCGAGATGCAGCATCATCGCGGATCCTTCCGTCATAACGGAGCGATCGGGAAGCCGAAGCGCCGGCACCTGCTGCCGCGGATTGATGGCCTTGAAGTCCTCGGTCAGGTGCAGGCCTTCGGCGGTCGTGACCTGTACGATTTCGTATTCGATACCCGACACGGCCAGTGCCGCCTCGACCGAGGCGCTGCCCGAGCCGATGGATCCATAAAGTATGTACATGAATATGTTGCCTCCAGATTTTTGGCGACACTCTATCGCAAGGCGCGGCGATGAAAAGCCGTGTTTCGTCCTGATCCGAAGGAAGCAGAAACGCCGGGCTTTCGCCCGGCGTCGGTGTTGGTGCAGTGATGTCTCTTGTACTAGTGATCGGCCTTGATGAAGGTGCCATTCTGCAGCTCGCGCATGGCCTGCATGAGTTCTTCCCGGGTGTTCATCACGATCGGGCCATGCCAGGCGACCGGTTCCTTGATCGGCTTTCCGGTGACCAGCAGGAAGCGGATGCCTTCGTCACCGGCCTGGACCGTGACTTCGTCGCCCGTGTCGAAAACGACGAGAGTGCGGTTGCCCGACAGGTCGCGGATGTTCAGCTCCTCGCCCTGGTACTCCTTCTCGACCTTGACGCCGAAGGGCTTGGAGGCATCGCGGAAGGTGCCGGAGCCGGCGAAGATGTAGGCGAAGGCCGAGCGGTAGGTGTCGACCGGAAAACTCCGGCGCTTGCCCGGCGGGATCGAGATGTCGAGATAGACCGGTTCGGCGGCGATGCCGTCGACCGGGCCGGACTTGCCCCAGAAGCTTCCCGAAATCACCCGCACGGCGGTGCCGTCGTCATCGACCACCACCGGAATGTCGCCGGACTTGATATCCTGGTAACGCGGCGCAGTCATCTTCAGCGACGAGGGCAGGTTGGCCCACAGCTGGAAGCCGTGCATCTTGCCGGAGAAGTCACCCTTCGGCATCTCCTGGTGCATGATGCCGCTGCCGGCCGTCATCCACTGCAGGTCGCCGGCGCCGAGCAGTCCGTGATTGCCGAGGCTGTCGCCGTGTTCGACCGTTCCGGCCAGAACATAGGTGATCGTCTCGATGCCGCGATGCGGATGCCAGGGGAAGCCGCGGATGTAGTCCTGCGGGTTGTCGTTGCGGAAATCGTCCATCATCAGGAACGGGTCCGTCATCGACGGATCACCGAAACCGAAGACGCGATGCAGTTTGACGCCGGCGCCTTCCATGGCGGGCGTTGCGCGGCTTTCATGCTTGACGGGGCGTATGGACATTGTCGGGCTCCTTTCGAGCAGAACTTGAAGTTGCGCACAATATAGGGGATCCGGCGCGGGGCGTAGAGATTGCCGATGGGAACGCAGTGTTCACAAAAGGCCATGTCGCAGTGCAAAAAGTGATTGCCTCATCCGTCAAAATTCTGTCATCAATGCCGGCATGTTTAGAATTCGTTAGCCATTCGGGCAAACACTGTCCTTTGGACTAACCGGATCGTTTGGGAAAGAGCATGTGTCGTTGGGCTGCCTATCGTGGTGAACCGATCTATCTCGAGGAACTCGTCACTTCGCCTGCACACTCCCTGATCGAGCAGTCGCATTGCGCGACGCGCGCCAAGACGGCGACCAATGCCGACGGTTTCGGCATCGCCTGGTACGGCGATCGTCCCGAGCCCGGTCGGTTCCGCGACGTGCTGCCCGCCTGGTCCGACTGCAACCTCAAGAGCCTCGCCCGCCAGATCAAGTCGCCGCTCTTCCTCGCCCATGTTCGCGCCGCGACCCATGGCTCCACCCGGCGCGACAATTGCCATCCCTTCGTCAACGGCACCTGGTCCTTCATGCACAACGGCCAGATCGATCATTTCGATCGCCTGCGCCGGTCGATGGAATCCATGCTCGACGACGAGCACTTCAACGCCCGTGCGGGCTCGACCGATTCCGAACTGTTGTTCCTTCTCGCTCTCCAGTTCGGCCTGCGCGAAAGGCCGATCGCGGCAATGGCGGAGGCCATCGGCTTCGTCGAGCAGATCAGCCGGCATCTCACCGGTACTGCCCGCGTCCGGTTCACGGCAGCCTTCACCGATGGCCAGACCCTCTATGGTGTCCGCTACGCGACCGATGAACATGCCCCGACCCTCTACGCCGCTCCGATGGGCGGCAAGGGCGGCTACTGTCTGGTGTCCGAGCCTTTGAACGACGAGACCGACTGGGTGGAGATTCCGGCCGGAAGCGCCGTCATCCTCAACGCCAACGGCCTTGATGCGGCTGGCTTCGATCCCGCCTGGGAGCCTGAGCGCGAGACAGCTGAACTGCGCGAGCCGGCGATGGCGCACTGACTTCGAACCAGGTTCAGTCGAGGGTTACGATCCCGAGTTCGGCGCGGCGCTTGCGGGTCAGCCCTTCCGCGACGAGATTGTAGGACCTACGGAGATAGTGGGTGAGTTCGTCTTCCGAAAGCGGCGCGGTTGCCGCGACCGAGATCCACTTGCGCTTGGCGAAATAGGGTGCCTGCCCGATCCCCTCGAGCGCCGTCAGGATCTCGAAGCTCTCCTCCGAACATTTCAGCGTGATGCGTGCTCCGTCGTCGGCGGGGCTGAGCAGGGTGAAAACCTTGTCGCCGACCTTGGCGACGCGCGAGTCCCATTGGTCGACCAGCGAAACGCCGGGCAGGCCAGAGACGAAACCGTCGAATTCGGCGAGGTCGAAAAGGTTCATGGCCGTCAGGCTCCGTTCAGCCTGCCGGCGATCAGGTCAGCGAGCCGGGTCGCGACCTCGTCCTTGGAAAGGTCGGGCCATTCCGCCACACCGGCCTTGGAGATGATCTTCACGCTGTTGCGGGTCCCGCCCATGATGCCTGTCTCAGGCGAGACGTCGTTGGCGACGATGAGGTCGGCGCCCTTGCGCTCGAGCTTGGTGCGGCCATTGTCTTCGACATTCTCGGTTTCCGCGGCGAAACCGACCACGACCGTCGGCCGTTTTTCGTGATGGCCGACCGTCTTCAGGATGTCGGGATTTTCCGTGAGCTGAAGGGGAGCGGGCGCTTCGCCGGGCTTCTTCTTGATCTTCTGTTCCGAGGACGTCGCCACCCGCCAATCGGCGACGGCTGCCACCATCACCGCAATGTCCGCCGGCAGGCGGGATACGACCGCATCCCGCATCTCTTCGGCACGTTCGACATGGACGACCTTCACGCCGGCCGGGTCGGGGATCGTGACGGGACCTGAAACCAGGGTGACGTCGGCACCCAGCCGGGCAAGGGCTGCCGCGATCGCATGTCCCTGGCGCCCCGAAGAGCGGTTGGCGATATAACGCACCGGATCGATCGGCTCATGGGTCGGGCCGGACGTGACGATCGCGGTCCTGCCGGAAAGCGGCCCGGTTGCGCCTTTGGCCTCAACAAGTCGTTCCGCTGCCGCGACGATGTCCAGCGGTTCGGCCATTCGTCCGAGCCCGCTCTCGCCGCTCTCTGCCATTTCACCGGCGGTCGGCCCGACGAAGGAAAGCCCGTCCCGGCGCAGCGTCTCGACGTTGCGGCAAGTTGCCGGATGCGCCCACATCTTCGGGTTCATGGCGGGGGCCACGAGCACCGGCCTGTCGGTCGCCAGGAGTACCGTCGACGCAAGATCGTCGGCAAGGCCGTTCGCCATCTTCGCCATCAGGTCGGCCGTCGCGGGTGCGATCACCACGAGGTCGCAATCGCGGGCAAGCCGGATATGCCCGACATCCTGCTCGTCCTCACGCGAAAAGAGTTCGGTATAGACGTGGCTCGCCGACAGCGCGCCGACGGCAAGCGGCGTCACGAATTCCTGCGCGCCTTGCGTCATGACGGGCCGGACCAGAGCGCCACGTTCCCGCAGGCGCCGGATCAGGTCCAGGCTCTTGTAGGCGGCGATACCACCCGAGATGATGAGAAGAATACGCTTTCCCGGCAGTGTCATGCGACAGGCAACCTCCGTTAAGTCGTGGCGACACTATCGCAAATTGTCGGTCAGGCAAATTGCCGGGGACAAGTGCGCGCACCTGTCACTGACGGGCGGCATGGGTGACACAGATCTGCAGCGGCACCTCGACGACGGTCCCACGTTCCGTCTCGACATGGGCAAGTCCCGGCCCGAGCGCCGCGGCCATCGACTTGACGATACGGCTGCCGAGACCGGTTCCACTGGGAGCGTTGCCCTGTTTCATTCCGATGCCGTCGTCTTCGACCCTGAGCAGTGCCTCGTTCTCGCCGATACGCTTCAGGAGGACGCGAACCTCCCCGCCGGCTTCGTCGGGATAGGCATATTTGTAGGCATTTGTCACGAGTTCGGTGACAATCATGCCGACCGAAACCGCCCGGTCGGCGGTCATGGAGATCGCGTCGGCGTCGAGCCTCAGGAGAAGCGGCTTTTCCGGGTTTTGCAGCGAGCTCGAAAGCTCGCCGGTGAGGTTTTGCAGATAGCGATCGAGTTCGACCCGGCTCACGTCGTCCGAGGTGTAGAGGCTGCGATGCATGCCGGCGATCGCGGTGATGCGGGCCTGGGTTTCGGAAAGCTCGGCCTTGACCTCTTCGCTCTTCGAATTGGATATCTGCAGGCGCAGCAGGCTGGCGACCAGCGCCAGGGAATTGGCAACGCGATGGTTCACCTCCGCGAGGAGGGCTTCGGCTCGCTCCTTGCCCTGGCGGATTTCCTCGTCCGCCTTCGCCTTGGCTGCCCTCAGCTGGGCATTCGCCACCGAATGCTCGATGGCGCTGATGAGGAGTGGCATGAAATCGTCGCTCACCGTCTTGATGACATAGTCCGAGGCGCCTGCCCGGATCGCCTCGATGGCGATCTGTGCCTCGTTCGATCCCGTCACATAGACGACCGGGAGCGAAATGCCGCGCGCGCGCATGCGCCGCAGCACCTCGTGGCCGGTGATCTGGCGCAGATAGTGATCGAGTACGATGACATCGTAGCCTTCGACATCCAGAAGCGCGAGTGCATCATCCGGCGTTTCGGCATGGACTACCGAATGGCCGATGCGTTCAAGCGCCTTCTGTACAAGCCGTACAATCGCCGCGTCGTCATCCAGATAGAGAACCCGGATGCTCATGGGCGATCACTCATGTCATGGGATCTGCATGACCGAGAAGAACAGCCCGAGTTGCCGGATGGCATTGGCAAAATTGTCGTAGTCGACGGGTTTCGTGATGTAGACATTCGCCCCGAGATCATAGCATCGCTGAATTTCGCGTTCGTCATCGGTCGTGGTCAGGATGACGACAGGCAAACGGCGCGTGTGCGGATTTGATTTCACTTTTTCCAGGATATCGGTGCCCGACATGTCCGGCAAGTTGAGATCGAGCAGGATCAGCAGATAGCGGTCGACTGATACATTGCCGCTACGGTCCTTGCCGAGAATGAAGTCGAGCGCGTCATTTCCGTTGGTGAACGGGATGATCTCGTTGTTGACGCCGGCACGGCGCACATTCTTCTCGATCAGACGGGCGTGACCCTCGTCGTCCTCGATCATCACGATGGTAACTTCTTTTCCCACGGCCTTCATCTTCAACTCCGTACAATTCGCGACAAATCCGAAGGCAGGCGCAGCACGAAGGTCGATCCCGATCCCATTTGCGATCTAACGGTTATCTCGCCGCCTAGGTTCCGCGCCAGCGACCGGACATGGGCAAGGCCGATGCCTTCGCCTGTCTTGTCCTGCTGGCCCGAGCGTCGGAACAGTTCGAATATCCGTTCGTGGTCTTCGTCTGCGATGCCGCGGCCATTGTCCTCGACCTCGATGCGCACCATGTTGCGGCCTTCCGGCAAAACGCGCACCGAGAGGTTCAGCGGCCTCTCCGAATGCTTATACTTTACAGCATTGTCGAAAAGGTTACCGAGGATCTGTTCGAGCGAAAGACGGTCGGTATTGATCATCGGAACGCGAACGTCGAGCTGCACCTTGCCGTCGCTTTCGGCGATCTGGTGGTGCACGCTGGCGCTGGTGGTTTCGAGGAGCGGCTTCATCTCGATTGACTCGGGCTTCAGCTGTCGTTTGCCGTCGCGGGAAATTTTGAGGATCGCGTTGATCAGCCCGTCCATCTTCTTCGTGGAAGAGCGGATGAAGCCGATCGCCTCGGGCAGGTCTTCGGACGCGGCGAGCCGCGCCTCCCGGATCTGGTCCTCTGTGAGTTGACCGCCGTCGGCAAGCACATAGGCCTGCAACGCCTTGAGCGAGGTATCGAGCTCCGATGTGAAGCCCATCACGTTGACCAGCGGCGCCCTGAGGTCGTGCGTGACGATATAGGCGAAGCGCTGAATCTCCTGGTTGGCCTGCATCAGGTCCTCGGTGCGCTCGTTGACGCGCTCTTCGAGACTGTCATTGAGCAATTCGACCTCGCGCCGGGCGCGTGACAGTTCGCGGACATGCTGGGTGACGATGAAGATCGCGCCGCTCATGACCGCTATGATGGCGATGCCGCCACCGATCGTGAACCACTGAAGTTGGCTGGAGGATTCTATCTGTTCCGCGACACCCCGCTGGACATTGAGGTCGGACTGCTCCTTGAAGAAATCGAGGGTCGCGCGGATCTCATCCATCACCTTGCGTCCGAACTCGGTTTGCACAAGTTCCGCCGCCTCTAACTGCTGGCCATTCCGGGTCAGTTCGACGCTGCGGGCCATTTCCGCAACCTTCTGCTCGACGAGCCGCTTCAGTTCGGGAATTCGCTCTTCCTTGATCGGACGGCCTTTGACGAGCGTTTCGACGCGCGCGAGGTTGCGCTGGACATCATCGAGCGCCAGCCGATAAGGCTCAAGGAAGCTTTCCTGCCGGGTGATCAGGTAGCCACGCTGCCCGGTCTCGGAATCGACGAGGTTCTGCAGGAGGTCAGCCGCCGCGCGGCGAATGTCGCGCTCTTCGATGATGTAGTCGAATGTGGTCCGTGTTCTGTCCACCAGCCAGAGCGAGGAAAGGATGATGCCGAGCAGGACGGTGGCGCCGACAAGCAGCATCAGAAGCGTCGTGCGGGCAAAGCTGGCATTGGTGGCCGACATCGGAGATCCCGTCGTTTTTCCGTTCTCCCTGTCAGGGGTAGAAAGAAATTTGATGAAAATCAACCAATTCGCACGGCGATGATGATCAGGGCGATCGCAATCAGCCAGAGTGCCCAGCGGCCGAAGCGGCTGTGATGAGCCTCGGAGCGGCCGATCGCCTCGGCGGTCTCCGGGGCAAAGCGCAGCCCTTCCTCGCTCATGCGGACGACTTCGCCATGGAATTTTTCGGTCTTTGCGGCGATCTCCGGCAGGGCTTCCGACAGTCGGACCGCTGCACGGATGCCGTCCTTGATGTCGCCGACGATGCGCTTCGGGCCGAGATTGTCGCGGATCCAGGCGGAGACGACCGGATCCGACGCCTTCCACATGTTGAACCGAGGATTGAGCATGCGCGCCACGCCCTCGACCACCACCATGGTCTTCTGCAGCATCACGAGCTCCGGCCGTGTCTCCATGTCGAAAAGCTCGGTCACTTCGAAGAGAAGTGTCAGCAGCTTGCCCATAGAGATGGTTTCGGCGGGCTGTCCGTGGATCGGTTCGCCGATCGCCCGGATCGCCTGTGCGAAGCTCGACACGTTGTGATGCGCGGGCACGTAGCCGGCCTCGAAATGCACCTCCGCCACGCGCAAATAGTCGCGGGTGATGAAGCCGTAGAGGATCTCGGCGAGGAAGCGGCGCTCCTTCTTGCCGAGGCGGCCGGCGATGCCCATGTCGACGGCGACGATCATGCCGTCCGGTGAGACGAACAGGTTGCCGGGATGCATATCTGCGTGGAAGAAGCCGTCACGCAGGGTATGGCGCAGGAAAGACTGGATCAGCGTGTCGGCAAGCTGGTCGAGGTCGTGACCGGCGGCCTTGAGCGCATCGACGTCCGACATCTTGGTGCCGTCGATCCATTCCATCGTGACGACGTCGCGGCCCGTGCGCTCCCAGTCGACACTCGGCACGCGGAAACCAGGGTCGTTCTTGGTGTTCTCGGTGATCTCCGAGAGTGCTGCAGCCTCGAGGCGCAGGTCCATCTCGACCTTGGTGGTCTGTTCCAGGGTGCGCGTCACTTCGACCGGGCGCAGGCGACGTGTATGCGGCAGGAACCGCTCCTGCAGATGCGAGACGAGGTACATGGCCTCGAGATCGGCTGCGAAGCGCTTGCGCACGCCGGGGCGGATCACCTTCACGGCCACTTTCCGGCGGCCTTCCGGTGTCTCGATCTCGGCTGGATGCACCTGGGCGATGGAAGCGGCCGCGATCGGCTCTCCGAAGGAAGCGTAGAGATCCTCGATCGTGCGCCCGAGTGAACCGGTGATCGTCGCCTTGGCCGCCTCCGTCGGGAAGAAGGCCATGCGGTCCTGCAACCCGGCAAGGTCGTCGGCGAAGTCGGGCCCGACGACGTCGGGCCGTGTCGCCAGAAACTGGCCGATCTTGACATAGGACGGACCGAGCCTCTCGACCGCGCGGGCGAGCCGGTCGGATCGCTGCTGGCGCATGGCGCGATTGCGGGCGAATAGGCCGGCCGCGGCCTTGGCTGTGCCGACCAGCGCCGGCAGCCCTTCCGACGGAAGCGCCGAGATCACGCCTTCCCTGACCAGCACCCAGCCGACCCGCGCCAGGCGGAAATATGCACCGATCGTGCTCATCAGTATCAGAGTTTCCAGCCCGAATGCAGCGCTGCGATGCCACCCGAATAGTTGGTGAAGGTTACGCGCGAGAAGCCGGCAGTGCGGATCATCGAGGCGAAATCCTGCTGGTTCGGGAACTTGCGGATCGATTCCACCAGATACTGGTAGGGCTCGGCGTCGCCGGTGATCATTTGGCCGAAGCGCGGGATCGCCTTGAACGACCACTGGTCATAGAACTTGTCGAGCAAGGGCATCTCGACCTCGGAGAATTCGAGCACCAGGAGGCGCCCGCCACGCTTCAGAACGCGATAGGCTTCCTGAAGGGCCACGTCGATCCGCGGCACGTTGCGGATGCCGAAGGCGATCGTATAGGCATCGAAGCTGTTGTTCTCGAAAGGCAGTTCCTCGGCATTGGCCTCGACGAAGGTCAGGTTGGGGGAAAGCCCCTTCTTTTCCGCGCGCTCGGCGCCGACCCCGAGCATCGAGCCGTTGATGTCGAGCACCGTCGCATGGGCAAGACGCCCCGAGGCCTCGACGATCCGGAAGGCGATGTCGCCCGTACCGCCGGCGACGTCCAGAACCTTGTAGTCGGGATCCTTGCGGGGATTGAGCGCGGCGATCATCGCGTCCTTCCAGATCCGGTGCAGTCCTGCCGACATCACGTCGTTCATGATGTCGTAGCGCTTGGCGACCTTGTGGAAGACGTCATTGACGAGAGCCTGCTTCTCGCCCTTCGCGACATCGCGAAAGCCGTAGGAGGTTTCCATGCCGCCGTCGGCGGAAGTGCGGCTCTGGGCCATCTGATCACTCCATTCTCATTGGTGGTCAAAAGACCATAGCGAAATCGCTCCGGGCGCGCTATCTCGGGCCAGCCGGTGCGCGCTTTGGCGTTGGTCTACAGTCGTTTCCGGCAGGGTTCAAACAGAAAGATGGTCGGCGATGCCTGAATTGCCAGAGGTCGAGACGGTCAGGCGCGGGCTTTCTCCCGCGATGGAAGGCGCATTCGTTCGGCAGGTGGAGCTGCGCCGACCGGATCTGCGGTTCCCCCTGCCGCGCGATTTCGTCGCACGCCTCGAGGGGCGGCGTGTCCTCGGTCTTGCCCGCCGTGCCAAGTATCTGCTGATTGACCTCGACGACGGCACGACGGTGATCGCGCATCTCGGTATGTCCGGCTCCTTCCGCGTCGAGGCGAACGACGCAGCGACGACGCCCGGCGACTTTCATCGGGAGCGTTCCAAGGACGAAAAGCACGACCATGTGGTCATCCATCTCGACCGCCCGGGTGACGGGGGCAGCGTGCGGGTGATCTATAATGACCCGCGCCGGTTCGGTTTCATGGATCTGGCGCTGCGCAACGAGATCGACGACTACCCGGCCTTTCGCACCCTCGGGCCGGAGCCCGTCGGCAACGCGCTCGATGCCGACTATCTTGCGACCCGCTTTGCCGGCAAGGTCCAGCCGTTGAAGACGGCGCTGCTCGACCAGTCGGTTATCGCCGGTCTCGGCAATATCTATGTGTGCGAGGCGCTGTGGCGTTCCCATCTCGCCCCGCAAAGAGCCGCAGCGACCCTCGTGACGCCAGGCGGGCGGCCGAAGAAGGAGCTCGTGGTCCTGACGGATGCGATCCGCGCCGTCATTGCCGATGCGATCGCCGCCGGCGGTTCGTCGCTCAGGGATCACATCCAGACGGACGGCACGCTTGGTTACTTCCAGCACAGTTTTCGCGTCTATGACCGCGAGGGCGAACCTTGCTTGACGCCGGGTTGCGGCGGTACCGTCGGACGGATCGTTCAAGGCGGACGCTCGACATTTTACTGCCGCGCCTGCCAGAAATGACAATAAGGAAGAAAGGGAGACATCCATGAGCTACGAAACTCTCCTGCTGGAGACCCGCGGTCGCGTTGCCGTCATCACACTCAACCGGCCGCAGGCGCTGAACGCGCTCAACTCGACCGTGATGACGGAACTCTGCGATCTGCTCGGCAAGCTGCAGACGGATGCGGCGATTGGCGCCGTGGTTCTGACCGGCTCCGAAAAGGCCTTTGCCGCCGGCGCCGACATCAAGGAGATGCAGTCGCTCGACTTCGTCGACGTGTATCTCGGAAATCTCTTCAGCGGGTGGGACGATATCGCCGGCTTCCGCAAGCCGATCATCGCGGCCGTTTCCGGCTTCGCGCTGGGTGGCGGCTGCGAACTGGCGATGATGTGCGACTTCATCATTGCGACGAAGACGGCCAAGTTCGGCCAGCCGGAAATCACGCTCGGCGTCATCCCCGGCATGGGCGGAACCCAGCGCCTGACGCGGGCCGTCGGCAAGGCGAAGGCCATGGACCTCTGCCTCACCGGCCGGATGATGGACGCCCACGAGGCGGAAAGCTGCGGTCTCGTCGCCCGGGTGGTCGATCAGGAGCGGCTCCTGGAAGAGGCGGTTGCCGCCGCCGAGAAGATCGCCGGCTTCTCCCAGGTCGCCGTCGGCATGGTCAAGGAAACTGTCAGCCGGGCTTTCGAGCAGACCTTGACCGAAGGCCTGCGTTTCGAGCGTCGCCTTTTCCATTCGCTGTTCTCGACCGAGGACCAGAAGGAAGGCATGGCGGCCTTCGTCGAGAAGCGCAAGGCGGTCTTCAAGAACCGCTGATGGCCCGGAACGCGCGATTCATTGAAATTGCGCGTTGACGGCCTGCCGCTTTCCGGCTATATGCCCGCCCACGGTTGGGAAAGCCGCTGGCTTTTTCGAAAATAGCTCCTGAATTGCTGAAATGGCAGGTCGCAACGACCCGACGCGGCGATGGTGGAGTTTGGTTTGAATTCTTAGAGAGGCATCCATGGCCAACACCACTTCGGCGAAGAAGGCGACCCGCAAGATCGCTCGCCGCACCGCAGTCAACAAGGCTCGCCGTTCCCGCGTTCGCGGCTTCATCCGCAAGGTTGAAGAAGCCATCGCATCCGGTGATGCCGCTCTCGCCAAGTCGGCCCTCCAGGCCGCTCAGCCGGAACTCCAGCGCGCAGCCGGCAAGGGCGTGGTTCACGCCAACACCGCATCGCGCAAGATCTCGCGTCTCGCGAGCCGCGTGAAGGCACTGGCCGTCTAATTTTAGACACCATTTTGACATGATCTAAAAGCCTGGCTGCAAAGCCGGGCTTTTTCTGCTGTTCGTCTCTTTGCATTCAACGGCTTGCCGGTTTGGCATTTACGTGTCAGTCGAGTGACACAAAAAAATAAATAAAAACAATGGCTTGCGCGAGGATTGCTGTGAGGGCTGTGCTTCACTTAACGGCAGGCGGCCCGACTTTTGAGTCAAGCGAATTTTTATTTTTCGCGGATTTTTGCCTCTTCCTCCTCGGCCTTTTTTGAATCTCCTTGATTCAAAAGCGATTCTGGAGACGGCAATTGTGACAGTCAAAGACGGGACCGCGAGTCAATGGCCGCGGCTTAATTTTGCGTAAAATTCACTGTTGATCTTCACTTTTGATCCTGCCTTAATGCCTCTCAACAAGGGGCACGGAGTTGACCTCCGGGGGTAATCTGAACTGGCAAAACGAGTGTCAGAGCTACCCATCGTCTCTTGGGGCGGGATACATCCATTCCGTTTCTTCAGACACTGTTGGCCTTGCACCGGGAGTCCCAAGTTCCCGTGACAAGATCCTTTTGTCGATTGTGCCGGTCCTGCCGGCAGGAGAAGAAACGGGACGGAATGACCTTCCCGACCGCAGGCCCTCATGTCGAGGATGAAGGCAGGCGGAGCGAGTTGAAACGTGGTCGGTATATTCGCGTCAGCGTTTCACGTCGCAGCGCATAGGCCCTTTGGCTGGGGTAAGCATGCGATGAAGGGGAGTACGGTCGTCACCTCTATTCCGGTGAGATCGTCACACTGCACGGGGATGAAGCGGTCACCGGGTGCGCGAGGCGTCGCCCGGTCGGCCAAAGATTTAAGAAGGCGGCAAGATGCAGATTAATTCAGTTAAGGCCGGTGCAATGGTGAACGGGGACCATGCACATTCGGCACTCGGCGCCGCATGCTCAGATGCGCCAGGGGATATTTCCGAAATGAAGCATGACGCGCTTTTCGAGCGCTTCAGCCAGCGGCTGAAGGCGCAGGTCGGACCTGATGTCTATGCCAGCTGGTTCGGCCGCCTGAAGCTTCATTCCGCATCGAAGAGCCTCGTGCGCCTGACGGTGCCGACGACCTTCCTGAAATCGTGGATCAACAACCGTTACCTTGATCTCATCACGGGCATCTTCCAGCAGGAAGATCCGGCGATCCTGAAGGTCGAGATCCTGGTTCGTAGTGCCAGCCGCAACGCGAAAGCGCCGGCTGCGGACGAGCGCCCGGCTGCCGATCAGGCGCCTGCCGCACCGACCCGCAAGACGTCGGCCCAGTCGATCGGCCAGATCGTTCCCCCGGTTGGCAGCCCGACTGCCCGTGCCGTGCCGAACGGCCCGCTGTTCGGTTCGCCGCTCGACAGCCGCTATACGTTCGAGAGCTATGTCGAGGGTTCGTCCAACCGCGTGGCGCTCGCGGCCGCCAAGACGATCGCCGAAGCCGGCGCCGGCGCAGTGCGCTTCAACCCGCTCTTCATTCATTCCTCCGTGGGCCTTGGCAAGACGCATCTTTTGCAGGCGATTGCCAATGCGGCGATCCAGAGCCCGCGTGCGCCCCGCGTCGTCTACCTGACGGCTGAATATTTCATGTGGCGCTTTGCCACCGCGATCCGCGACAATGACGCGCTGACCCTCAAGGACTCGCTCCGCAACATCGACCTTTTGATCATCGACGACATGCAGTTCCTGCAGGGCAAGATGATCCAGCACGAGTTCTGCCACCTGCTCAACATGCTGCTCGACAGCGCCAAGCAGGTCGTCGTCGCCGCCGACCGTGCGCCGTGGGAACTGGAATCGCTCGACCCGCGCGTTCGTTCGCGGCTTCAGGGTGGCGTCGCCATCGAGATGGAAGCGCCCGACTACGAAATGCGTCTCGAAATGCTGAGGAGCCGTCTCGATGCCGCGCGCAAGGATGACGGATCGCTCGACATTCCGCTGGAGATCCTCTCCCACGTGGCGCGCAACGTCACGAGCAGCGGCCGCGACCTGGAAGGCGCCTTCAACCAGCTGATCTTCCGCCGTTCGTTCGAGCCCAATCTTTCGGTCGAGCGCGTCGATGAGCTTCTGGCCCATCTCGTCGGGGCGTCCGAGCAGAAGCGCGTGCGCATCGAGGACATCCAGCGCATCGTCGCGCGGCATTACAACGTCTCGCGTCAGGAGCTGGTGTCGAACCGCCGCACGCGCGTCATCGTCAAGCCGCGCCAGATCGCGATGTACCTCTCAAAGACGCTGACCCCGCGCTCCTTCCCGGAAATCGGCCGCCGTTTTGGCGGACGTGACCACACGACCGTCCTGCATGCCGTGCGCAAGATCGAGGAACTGGTGGGCGAGGATACCAAGCTCAGCCACGAGATCGAGCTTCTGAAGCGGCTGATCAACGAGAACAACGCCTGACGCGTCTCGATGACCTGCGCCAGCCTTGCCATGTACGACATGCTGGCGCCGGTCCGTGAAGGCAATGACCGGCTCTGGCATTTCGTCCGGGGCCGGTTGCGCGCATCTGGATTTGGCGCTCCGGACGATTTGGACAGGCTGTCCCCTTATGATGCGCCCTGGCATGACCCGGGGCTCGTTTTGGCGCAGGCCTGCGGTTATCCCTACATCACGGCCCTTCGGGGAAAGGTACGGCTGGTGGCGACCCCGGTCTATGCCTTTCCCGGTGGAGAGGGTACCTCTCGCGCGAGTTATGTGGTTGTCGCGGAACGATCGGCTGCGACCCGTATCGAGGACCTGCGTGGCACGACGGCGGCGATCAACGATCCGGCTTCCAATTCCGGCATGAACCTTCTGCGCGCGATGATCGCGCCGCTGGCCGCTTCAGGCCGATTTTTCTCCGACGTGATCGTGACTGGCGGGCATCTCGCTTCTCTGGAGGCGGTTCGTACCGGCCGCGCGTCCGTCGCCGCGGTGGATACTGTGACCTTCGGCCTTCTCGAACGGCACGCGCAGCAGATGGTGAAAGGCGTTCGAATTCTAACGGAAACGCCGCGCGGGCCGGGGCTGCCGTTCATCACCAGGATCGATGCGTCGGACGGCGAGCTTCCCACCCTTCGCGCGGCAATCGCTGACGCGATCGCCGATCCTTCGCTCGGGTTGTCGCAAAGTCTGGGGCTGGTCGGTCTCGAGATCCTCGGCGACCGGGACTATCTGGTCCTGGATGTCTATCGGCAGCAGGCGGAAGCCGCCTGTTACCCGGCGATTGCCTGATCCTGGCCGTCAACGCGCACCGGTTCGACAGTACCCGGTGCGACATGCTGCGGATGCACCGGTTCGTGATGCGATCGGAAGAGATAGCGTCGCGCGACGTCTGCGTAGCCCCGATAGACCAAGCCGCCGTTGAGCGAAATGAAGGCCTGACGGTGGGTGCGATAGAACGTCGGGATATCGTACCAGGGAACCTGCGGCCATGAATGATGGACGATATGCAGGTTGTTGTGCAGGAACAGTAGGCCGAAGAGCGGTGTGTTCTCGACGATCGCCGTGCGCTCTTCCTTCGTTCCCGCATAACGGTGTTCGGCAAAGGAACGCAGTCTGGAAAGCGCGATGCCCGAATAGACGAAGGCGGTAAGGTAGATCCATAGCGGCATTTCGCAGACGGCGAGCACCCAGAAGAGCACGCCCGCGCAGCCAATAAGATGTGCGATCCACGTCTTCAGTCGTTGGCGATCCCCGCCGAGGATCAGGGCGGCCTCCGCCGTGAAGAAAGCGGCCAGCGCCACCAGCGGCCCGAGGATCAGCCGGCCTGCCAGCGTGTTGTTGGCCCTGACCAGCAGTCGCCCAATCGCGCCGGTCCGTTCCCAGCGCGTGCCCGTCAGATAATAGGATTCCGGATCCTCGATCGGATCGGTCAGCCATTCGTCGTGGTGGTGCTGGAGATGGGACTGCTTGTAGATCCTGTAGGGCAGCCAGAGCGAGATCGGCGGCCAGCCGACGAGGTCGTTCACCCGCCGGAAGCGTGTCGGATGGCCGTGCAGCACCTCATGCTGAAGCGAGCCCTGCCAGGCGATGACCCAGCCACCGGCAAGGAAGAGGATCGGGTAGGGGATCTGAGCCCAGTAGAAGGTGAAAGCCAGCCAGAGCCCGTAAATGGTGAGAGCAAGGGCGACGGTCGGCCATTCGATGCGCCACCGTGACCGTGATCGGTTCGGGGAGCCGGTCATTTCGTCACGCGCACGGGGTGATTTCATGTTCGCCTTTGCGGGAGAGAGGCATGTAAGGACGACGCAGCCGACTACACTTCGATAGTGATGTCAAAACAGACTGTCCGTCAATCGGACCGGCTCTGGTTGTAAGGCTCCTGTCCCCGGAATTATCGGGATTGGACGATGTTGCCGTCTCACCGGCGCGTCAGCGCCGTGCGAGTGCGATGATCTCCGGGCTTTCCGGCAGAAAGGGCGAGCCCGCCCAGTCGCCGATCCAGTCGACGGACGAAAAACCGGCCGCGGAGAGCAGGCGCGCGATCGCGCCCTGGTTCGGAAAGCGCAAGGTGCTTTCGCTCACCCGGCGCTCCCCTGTTTCGAGAAGTGTGAACACGGTGTCGAAACGGACGAAGTCGTCCCATGCGCTCGTGACGTGGTATTCGACCTCGACCGGTCCCGCTCCGGGGATTGCACACCGTTCGCGGGTTTTCGTCTCGGTCCAGTTCTCCCATTCCCGCGCCGCAGGATTGCGGCTTTCGAAGACGAGCCGTCCGCCCTCGGCAAGGTGCCGGTGGGCGTTCTCGAGCACGGCCAGTGTTTCCTGGTCGTCCAGAAAGACCTGGAAGACATGGCCGGTCATGATGATCAGGTCGAAATGCCTTTCGAGCGAGAAATTGCGCGCATCCGCCGCCACCCACTCGACCCGATGTCCGCGATCCTTGGCGCGTGCGACGGCGAGCATTCCCGGCGCCGGATCGAGGCCCGTGACATGATGCCCGCGTTCCGCAAGTTCGAGCGCGAGCGAGCCTGTGCCGCAGCCGAGGTCCAGGATCCGGCGGGGTTCTGCCTCGAGCCTGAGGTAAAAGTCGTTGTCCGGGCCGTGACGGTTGAAGTTGTCGTAGAGGACAGCCATGTCGTGGCGGGCGAAAGCGTCGTCGACCGGCATGGCGATTTCCTCCGGTTCTCCTCAGCAGGCGAGATCGGCAACCACGGCATCGAGCACCAGCATGCCCTTGGGCGTGCAGCGAAGGCGTGAATTGCCGAGGCGTTCGATGAAGCCGTGTTCCAGTAAAGTCTGCTCGCGCGCCGGATCGGGATCGCGGCCGGAAAGCTGCTGCCAGCGGGCCAGGTCGACACCTTCGCGCAATCTCAGCCCCATCAGCAGGAGTTCGTCGGCCTGCTCGTCCAGTCCGAGCAGTTCCTGTTCGACCATGCCGTGGCCGTCGCGTTCGACTGCGGTGAGCCAGGCTTCGGGATTGCGTTCGGTGGCGGTTGCCAGCTTGTCGCGACCGCGCGTCAGCCGGCCATGGGCTCCGGGGCCGATGCCCGCATAGTCGCCATAGCGCCAGTAGGTGAGGTTATGGCGGCTTTCGGCGCCCGGCCGGGCATGGTTGGAAACCTCATAGGCCGGAAGGCCTTCGCGCGCGGTGATCTCCTGGGTCGCCTCATAGAGAAGTGCGGCCTGTTCCTCGTCCGGCACGACGAACTTGCCGGCCTTGTGCAGGCCGTAGAAGGCGGTGCCTTCCTCGATCGTCAGCTGGTAGAGCGAGAGATGATCGACCGCGTAGGAGATCGCTTCTTTGAGTTCCTTCTCCCAGGCTTCCACCGTCTGGTGCGGCCGGGCGTAAATCAGGTCGAAGGACATGCGAGGGAAGATCTCGCGTGCCAGGCGGATCGCCTTCAGCGCATCCTCGACGTCGTGAAGGCGTCCGAGGAACTTGAGGTCCGGGTCGTTGAGGGCCTGCACCCCAAGCGAAGCGCGGTTCACGCCGGCGGCGCGGTAGCCGCGGAAGCGCGTCGCCTCGACGCTGGAGGGATTGGCCTCCATGGTGATTTCGATGCCGTCCGGCACGTGCCAGTGGCGGGCGATCCCGTTGAGGATCGCCCCGACGGTCTCGGGATCCATCAGGGACGGCGTTCCGCCGCCGAGGAAGATGCTGGTGACCGTCTTCGAGCCGCTGAGCCGCCGCATCTCCGCCATCTCGCGCAGGAAGGACGCGACGAAGCGCGGCTGGTCGACCGGCTGGTGGCGGACATGGCTGTTGAAGTCGCAATAGGGGCACTTGGCCGCACAGAATGGCCAGTGCACATAAATGCCGAAGCCCGGCTCGCCGGTATCGGGGAGAAGAAGCGGCGTGGCTTCGGACATCGGCGCCTCAGGCCTCCAGGCAGGTTTCGACGAAAAGCTTGAAGGCGCGGGCGCGGTGCGAAAGCGCCTCGGCGTCGCCGGGCTTCCATCCGTGTTTCTGGTCCGCGGTCATCTCGCCGAAGGTGGTCTCGTATCCTTCCGGCTGGAACACGGGATCGTAGCCGAAGCCGGATGTCCCGCGCGGCGGCCAGACGACCTGGCCTTCGATCTCGCCGCGGAAAAACTCGGTGTGCCCATCGGGCCAGGCAAGGCAGAGCACGCTGACGAAACGTCCGGTGCGCTGTGCAGCGGTCGTCGCACCACGCTCGGCGAGCGCCTTTTCGACCTTTTCCATGGCCATCGCGAAGTCGCGGCTGCCGTCTTCCCGCTGGGCCCAGTTGGCCGTGTAGACCCCAGGCGCGCCGTCCAGCGCGTCGATCACCAGGCCGGAATCGTCGGAGAGTGCAGGAAGGCCGGAGGCCTTCGCCGAGGCGAGCGCCTTGATCGCGGCATTTTCCTCGAAGGTCGTTCCGGTTTCGTCCGGCTCGTCGAACTTCAGTTCCGCGGCACTCTTGGCCGAAAAGCCGAAGGGACCGATCAGATCGGCGATCTCGGCGATCTTGCCGGCATTGTGGCTGGCCACGACGATGGTGCGGGTATCGAGCTTGCGCATATGCGGTCAAATCCTATTCGAGGTTCCAGAGCCTGGGCTCGGCGCATTCCAGGCTGTTGCCGGCCGGATCGCGAAAATAGATGGAGCGCGCTCCGTTCGGCCAGCGGAAATCGGATTCGATTGTCACACCGGCTCTCTGCAGACGCAGGACCACGGCGTCGATTTCCTCGCCACGGACCCGGAAGCAGGCATGACCTGCTCCCGTTGCGCCATGGCTTGGAACCGGCAATGCGCCGGCCGCGACGGGTTTTGTCGTCTCCGCCGGATTGAAGATCAGCAGGATCCCCGCGCCGCAGCGATAGAAGAGATGCCGGTTGCCGTGGCGGGTCACTTTCTCCAGGCCGAGCACACCACCATAGAAGGCCTCCGCGGCATCGAGATCGCCCGCGTAGAGCGCCGTCTCCAGGATGCCTTCCAAGGGGTGTGTCACTGCTCCCGTTCCTCTGGTTTTCCCGTTTAGAGAAGTGCCTGCTTCTGCATCTGGACGAGTTCGCCGATGCCGCCGCGGGCAAGCCGCATCAGCGTCAGGAATTCTTCCTCGGAGAAGGGAACGCCTTCGGCGGTGCCCTGCACCTCGACGATGGCGCCCGTACCGGTCATGACGAAGTTTGCGTCGGTCTCGGCGGCGGAATCCTCAAGGTAGTCGAGGTCGATGACCGGCTGGTTGGCGAAGATGCCGCAGGAGATGGCGGCGACATGGTCCTTGAGGACCTTCTCCACCTTGACCATGTTGCGCGCTTCCATCCACTTGAGGCAGTCGTGAAGAGCGACCCAGGCGCCGGTGATCGAGGCGGTACGCGTGCCACCGTCGGCCTGAATCACGTCGCAGTCGATGGTGATCTGGCGTTCGCCGAGCGCTTCGAGATCGACGATGGCCCTCAGCGAACGGCCGATGAGGCGCTGGATTTCCTGGGTGCGGCCACCCTGCTTGCCGGCTGCAGCTTCACGCTTCATGCGGTCGCCGGTTGCCCGCGGCAGCATGCCGTATTCGGCGGTCACCCATCCCTTGCCGCTGTTGCGCAGCCACGGCGGCGTCTTCTCCTCAAGGCTGGCGGTGCACAGCACATGGGTGTCGCCGAATTTGACGAGGCAGGAACCCTCCGCGTGCTTGGAAAAATTGCGCTCGAAAGAAACCTTGCGCATTTGGTCGGTTTTTCTGCCTGATGGCCGCATTGCCCACTCCTAGGATCGATAGACGCCTTCTACGGTCCGCATGGGGGATTTGCAAAGAAAAACCATGCTGCGTAGCGGCGGCAGCTGTGAAGCCCCGATTTTCCCGTTGGTGATTGGGAGCGGAGCCACTATATTTCAGGGCAATGACAGACCAACAGATCTCGTGCGGCTAATGGGTTTACCGAAGTCACCGTCCATGGACGTGGCCAATTCACTGGATGACCGATCCAGGGAAGTGTTCCGCCGCATCGTCGAGACCTATCTGGATTCCGGAGATCCGTTGGGGTCCCGCAACCTGTCGCGCCTGCTGCCGATGTCGCTTTCGCCCGCCTCTGTTCGCAATGTGATGGCAGATCTCGAGGATCTGGGCCTTATCTATGCGCCACATGTCAGCGCTGGCCGGCTGCCGACGCAGCAGGGCCTGCGTTTCTTCGTCGATGCCTTCATGCAGATCGGTGACCTCTCCGAGGAAGAACGTGGCAGCATCGAGCGGCAGATCCGGCCGCCGGGGCCGGCCCAGCCCATGGAAAGCCTGTTGACCGAGGCGAGTCGCATGCTGTCCGGCCTTTCCAAGGGAGCGGGGCTGGTGATCTCATCCAAGAATGATCCGGTGCTGAAACACGTCGAATTCATTCGGTTGGAGCCTACGAAGGCGCTCGCCGTGCTCGTCGGGGAGCATAACCAGGTCGAGAACCGTATCATCGACCTCCCGGCCGGGATCACCGCGTCGCAGTTGACCGAGGCAGCGAACTTCCTCAATGCGAACATGACCGGCCAGACGCTCGCCGAATTGCGCACCCAACTCGTCAAGCTTCGGCAGCAGGTTGCCGGCGAACTCGACGCGTTGTCCCAGGATCTCGTCGAGCGCGGACTTGCCGTATGGTCCGGCGGCCTCGACGAGGAAAAGCCGACACGGCTCATCGTCCGCGGCCGCGCCAATCTGCTCGAGGGGCTCGCCGGCTCCGAGGACATCGATCGCCTGCGCCTGCTGTTCGATGATCTCGAACGCAAGGAGAGCCTGATCGAGATCCTCAATCTCGCCGAGAGCGGTCCGGGGGTGCGGATCTTCATCGGTTCGGAAAACAAGCTCTTTTCGCTGTCGGGCTCTTCGTTGATCGTGGCACCCTATCGCGACGGTGAGGATCGCATCGTCGGTGCAGTCGGCGTTATCGGGCCGACGCGGCTCAACTATTCCCGCATCGTGCCGATGGTCGACTATACGGCCCAACTCATGGCCAGGTTGTCGCGGTCAGGTCTCTGAGCGGTCCCCTGATCATCCTTCTTTTGCCCAAGCCTTGATTTTTCCACGTTAAACCCTGATATCGGGCACGAAATCCATAAATCGTCACTCGGAGGACGTCATGACCGACGAAGCAAACAACACCGGACCTGACGCAGCAGCGGAAACCATGGCCGATGCGGCTCAGGAAGCTGAAAACGCCGGCACCGAAGCCGCAGTCGATCCGATCGAGGCGCTGAAGGCCGAGAATGCGGAACTGCGCGATCGCTTCCTGCGTCTCGCTGCGGAGATGGACAACCTGCGCCGCCGCACGGAGCGTGAGCTGAAGGACGCCAAGACCTATGCCGTCACCGGCTTCGCCCGTGACATGCTTGGTGTTTCCGACAATCTGCGCCGTGCGCTGGAAACGCTGCCGGAGGAGCTGCGCGCGGCCGCCGATGCCGGAATATCCGCCCTTGTCGAAGGCGTGGAGATGACCGAGCGCGGCATGCTGTCGACGCTCGAGCGCCACGGCGTGCGCAAGATCGACGCGGAAGGCCAGAAGTTCGATCCGAATTTCCACCAGGCGATGTTCGAGGTTCCCAATCCGAACGTGCCGAACAACACGGTGGTCCAGGTGGTCCAGGCCGGTTATGCCATCGGCGACCGCGTCCTTCGCCCGGCCATGGTCGGCGTCGCCAAGGGCGGTCCCAAGGGGGAGACGAACGGCGAGGCTCAAGGCGAGAAGAACGCCTGATCCTCAAGCCCTAACTTCGAAAACGAAAAAAGCGCCGTGATCGGCGCTTTTTTTATATCTGGTCTGGGCGCTTTCAGCTCTCAGGCGGCGTTGGAAGCCTGTTCCTCGTTGAGGAAGGCATAGATGGCGGAGGCCGAATCCGTTGCCCTGAGCTTCGCCACCAGTTCCTGGTCGCGCAGCACGCGGGCAATGCGCGAAAGCGCCTTCAGGTGGTCGGCCCCGGCGCCTTCCGGCGCAAGCAGCAGGAAGACCAGGTCGACCGGCTGGTCGTCGAGGGCCTCGAAGTCGACCGGCGTTTCGAGCCGGGCGAAGATGCCCGTGATGGCGTGGATGCGATTGAGCTTGCCGTGCGGGATCGCGATGCCGTTGCCGACACCGGTCGAGCCGAGCCGCTCGCGCTGCAGGATGACGTCGAAGATTTCCCGTTCGGGAATCCCGGTGAGCTTTGAGGCCTTGACCGCCAGCTCCTGGAGCAATTGTTTCTTGGAATTTACCCGAAGGGCGGGAACGACCGCGTCTTGTTGCAGCAAATCTGCCAAGGCCATTTCATAATCCTTCATGCCGCCGAGAAGTGTGAAGCAGATGGCGGCGGACCGCCACCTGCCTTGGGGCGTCTCAGCCCTTGAGGTTGGCGGAATCGATCCATCCGATATTGCCGTCGTTACGACGGTAGACGATGTTGAGCTCTGCCTTGCCCGGGCTGCGGAACAAAAGGACCGGCTCGTCGGTCATGTCGAGCGCCATGACCGCATTGGCCACCGACATGGTCCGGAGCTGCTTGGTGCTCTCGGCAACGATGGTCGGTGCGTAGTCTTCGGGAAGCTCCTCATGGTCTTCGGATGCCGTATCCATGACCGTGTAGGCAATTTCGATCGGAGTGCCGTTCTGGCCTGCGGGATGATGATCCTTGAGCTTCCTCTTGTAGCGGCGAAGGCGCTTTTCGATCCGGTCCGCAGCCATGTCGAAGGCAATCTGCGGGTCGTTGGCGGAGCCGGTAGCCTGCAGGTTGGCGCCAGCGTCCAGATGAACGAGGCAGTCCGCCACAAACTGGGCTGCGGCGGCCGCCGACTTCGTTACGGTGATTTGGCCCGAATACCCCCCGTCGAAGTACTTCGTAACCGCCTCATCGATCCGCTCACCGATCCGTTGCCGGAAGGATTCGCCGATTTCCATATGTTTGCCGGATACACGCACACTCATGGAGTTTCCCTTCTTATCATTGGTTTGCGCAAACCAGTTTACGCCAAGCCCTGTCCGCATCCAAGCTTTTCAAGCGCTAATGTCGGTCCGTTTCCTGCGTGCCCGGCGTATCTTGGGGATAAGGTGGAACGAATGTGAACCTGTATCGATCGCGGCGGGCTTCTAGACCTGCCACCTGCAAAAGTCAACGACTTCTTAACTTATGCCTTGTGCTGCAGGCCTTCCCGCAGCCTAGACGGCAGTCGCCTTGGCCTGTGCCCGCTTCTCGCGACGACGCTGAACGGAGGAGGGGATATTCATCGCCTCCCGGTACTTTGCGACCGTTCGCCGCGCCAGGTCGACCCCCCCCGACTTCAGGGTGTGGACGATGT
The DNA here is from genome assembly GCF_012927355.1 of Rhizobium terricola. Classification (GTDB taxonomy): domain Bacteria; phylum Pseudomonadota; class Alphaproteobacteria; order Rhizobiales; family Rhizobiaceae; genus Allorhizobium; species Allorhizobium terricola. The sequence continues at coordinate 728,867 of NZ_JABBGK010000002.1, read as the reverse complement.
CGTCATCCGACAGGACGGCGTCCGGGCTCTCCTGGGCGATCATCGTGCGGATACGATGACGCACCGCTTCGGCCGAGTGGTTGTCGCCCCCTTCGGCAGAGCCGATCGAGACGCTGAAGAAGTATTTGAGTTCGAAAAGGCCGCGCGGCGTCAGCATGTATTTGTTCGACGTCACCCGGCTGACGGTCGACTCGTGCATCTTGATGGCGTCCGCGACGGTCTTCAGGTTGAGCGGGCGGAGGTGATCGACGCCGTGCTGCAGAAAGCCGTCCTGCTGGCGAACGATCTCCATCGCCACCTTGACGATCGTCTTGGCCCGCTGGTCGAGGCTACGGGTCAGCCAGTTGGCGTTCTGCAGGCATTCCGAGAGGAACGCCTGGTCGGCGTTGGAGGTCTTGCCGCCCTTGCCCACCGCGGTGACATAGCTCTGGTTGACGAGCACCCGGGGCAGGGCGTCGGGATTGAGCTCGACGCGCCAGCCGCCGTCCGGCGCCGTGCGCACGACGATGTCGGGAATGACCGATTCGAGAATGCTGGTCTCGAAGCCGCTGCCGGGCTTCGGATTGAGCTTGCGGATCTCCGCGAGCATGTCGATGAGGTCTTCCTCGTCGACGCCGCAAAGCCGCTTCAGCGTATTGAAGTCGCGCTTGGCGAGCAGTTCCAGATTGTCGACCAGCGCCTGCATCGCCGGATCAAGGCGGTTGCGCTGGCGCAGCTGTATTGACAGGCATTCGCTCAAAGAACGGGCAAAGATACCGGGAGGGTCGAGGGCCTGGAGCGTATCGAGCACGGCGCTGACACGGGCAACGTCCTCACCCAGTCTGGCGGCGATTTCCTCGATGTCGCCGCGCATGTAGCCGGCTTCGTCGAGATTGTCGGTCAGGACCGCGGCGATCACGCGATCTCCCGGCCGGGCGATCGCAAACGGTATCTGCTGGTTCAGGTAGTCTCGAAGGCTGACCTGGCCGGCGACGAAATCATCGAGGTCGTAGCCCTCGCCATTTTCCGAGCCGCTGCCCGGCATGGATTTCCATTGCCCGAGCAGCTCCGGCGCATCGGCGCGAGTTGCGCTGCCTTCATCGGCGAAGGCGCTGTCGAAATTGGCGTCGAGACGGTCATTCAGACCGCTCTCATGCCCGGACTCGTACCAGTCGCTGTCGAGCGAACTGCCTGTACCCGAAGTGTCGTCTGCCGCGGAATTGTCGGATGGGGAGGCGGAAGCGGCGTCCGCAGCACCGTTCTGCGCCTCGCCGAGGCCATCGCCGTCGTCGGATGCCATTTCGAGCAGCGGGTTCTTTTCGACTTCCTGCGAGATGAAATGGATCAGTTCGAGATGGGTCATCTGCAGCAACTGGATGGATTGCATCAGTTGCGGTGTCATGACCAGTGACTGGTTCTGGCGTAGGAATAGGTTGGCCGACAAAGCCATGGCGGACGCGAAACTCCCCTATATTCCCCCGAAATCTCCCGCGAATGATCGCCGGATACCTCGTTGAACTCCACTTGGCCCAAAAATTGCTTTTTTGAGAGGTTTGGTCAAGCCGAACCATAGGATGACGACGAATTTCTTCTGTCGCGCCGTCAGAGGCTGAACTTGTCGCCCAGATAAAGCCGGCGCACATCGGCATTGTTGACGATGTCGTTCGCCCGTCCATGCGTCAGTACTTCGCCCGCATGGATGATGTAGGCCCGGTCGATCAGGCCGAGCGTTTCGCGCACATTGTGGTCGGTGATCAGGACTCCGATGCCGCGGGCCGTCAGGTGGCGGACGAGGTTCTGGATATCCGAGACCGAGATCGGATCGACGCCCGCGAACGGTTCGTCGAGCAGCATGAAGGTGGGATCGGTCGCGAGCGCGCGGGCGATTTCGAGGCGCCGGCGTTCACCGCCGGACAGGGCCACGGCCGGCGACTTGCGCAGCCTCTCGATATGGAACTCGTGCAGCAACTCGTCCAGTTTGGCTTCGCGCTTCTTGCGGTCGCTCTGGTGCACTTCGAGGACGGCGCGGATGTTCTCCTCGACGGTCAGGCCGCGAAAGATCGACGCTTCCTGGGGAAGATAGCCGACGCCGAGGCGGGCGCGGCGATACATCGGCATGGCCGTCACTTCATTGCCGTTGATCGCGATCGTCCCGGCATCCACCGGAACGAGGCCGGTGATCATGTAAAAGCACGTCGTCTTGCCCGCGCCGTTCGGGCCGAGCAGTCCGACGGCCTCGCCGCGGCGCACGACCAGCGAAACGCCGTTCACCACGCGTCTCGTGTTGTAGCTCTTGGTCAAGCCATGGGCGATCAACGTGCCTTCGTATCGCGCCTTGTCGAGGCGCTGCTCTTCAGGCTTCGTTTGTCGTGCGCGGTCCGAGCCGAGCAGGTCTGATACGACGGGAATCTTCACGATGTGGCCGGTGCTGCTTACGGTTTTTTCTGGGACTTGGGATCGAGCTGGATCTGAACACGCCCACCGCAGCTGTCGAGCTTGGCCTCGCCGGAATCCATGCGGACCGTCAGCTTGCAGCCGACGAAGACATTCTGCCCTTCGGACAGCACGACACGGTCGCCCTCGAGCACGAAGATCTGCGTGTCGAGATTGAAGGTGCCCTTGTCGGCGGTTGCCTGCTGCGTGCCGGACGAAAGGAAGACCTTCTCGGTGACGTCGATCTTCTCGATGTCGGCATTGCCGTTCGTCACCGTCGTGCCTTCGCCGCGGTAGTGGACGACCATCTTGCCGGATTGCAGCGTGGTCGTTCCCTGCACGACTTTCACATTGCCGGAAAACAGGGCGGTCTTGTCCTGTTCGCGAATTTCGAGCGAGTCGCTCTCAATCTGGATCGGCTTGTCGTTCGACAGCTTCAGATTGTCCATGTTGCTCTTGGTCGACTGGGCAAGGGCAGCCGGTGCGAAGCCTACAGCGGCGAGGCCGGTGGCGAGCATAAGGCCTGCCAGCAATTGCGGTGTGCGACATTTGAAAATCATGACTGGCCCGGCTCTCAGTTGCCCGTTTTGCGAATTGCGGACGGCTCGACGTTTACCCGAACCGCACCCTGAAAAGTAATGATGCGTCCCTTATCCGTTATCTTGAGCGACTGCGCAACAATGGACGCCTCGTTCGCCTTGATGGCGACGGGCTTGTCGGTGGCCATGCTCCCGCCCTTGATGTCGAGATTGGCCGACTGGAAGCTGGCGTCGATGCCGGTCGAGAGTTTGATGGTGAAGGGTTGGTCCATGTTGAGCAGGTCGGCCGAGCGGTCGAAGATGCCGCTGAGCGCCTGGACCTTGGCAATGATCTTGTCATTCAGCGGCACCGCAGCGGCGATCGTCTCAAGCGCGATGATGTTCGGGTTCTTGATGTCCTGCAGTGCGCGTTCGGCGCGCATCGAATAGCTGATGCCGTCTTCGTTTCGGCCGGCGATCGCCGGCTTTTCCATCACCACCTTGCCATTCTCGATCTTGGCCGAGGCGATCTTCAGGTTCTCCGGCAGGTAGGCCCGCACCACGGAGACGCCGATGAAGGCGAGCGAAACAATGAAGGCACCGATCGGCAGCAGGATCTTGAGGCGCTTGACCCGCTGGGAGTGGTTGACGGCTAGGCGATAGGCGTCGCCGGCCGGCAGGCGGCCGGCAGTCGTCGCACTTTCATTGACAGGGTTCGACATGCGTGAGGCCTGTTCGGGTTCGCCCGCCCGGAAACGCTTTGGGTGGATTTCGAGCGTCATTTCGCATTATTGCATTCGCTTGCCAATATGAAAACTGCGCGCGCGAATTCAAGGGATGGCCAGCCGGCCGCTTTCAAGAGGCGGCCACGGAGACCAATTGCCGCCACGGCTTGCGTGCCAGTTGTCGCAACGCGACCACGACGGTTGATTATCGCGGCGCATTGTGGTGTTTTACGGACGGTCGCTCGGGCCGTACGGACCCGTTAAGTTGTTCCTTGACGGTCCTTTTTCGGTTTGGCACCTTTGGGCCGTTCAGGGTTTCATTCAAATTTTTCAGGGGGCGCGCGTGATCAAGTCGGAACTGGTGCAGATTGTCGCGGCGCGTAATCCGCACCTCTACCATCGCGACGTCGAAAATATCGTCAACGCCGTTCTGGATGAGATCACCGACGCCCTTGCTGCCGGCAATCGCGTGGAGTTGCGTGGTTTCGGGGCATTCTCGGTCAAGAATCGCCCGTCGCGCTCTGGTCGCAATCCGCGGACCGGCGAGACGGTGTTCGTCGAGGAGAAATGGGTGCCCTTCTTCAAGACCGGTAAGGAGCTGCGCGAGCGTCTCAATCCGGGAATGGCCGACGAAGGCGATGATTGAGCCCCGGTCCGGCGCTTGAAAGGCGGCGGAAGGTGCTTAATTGGAATGGCAGCCTGCCGCGGGTGAACAGTCTCAGCGGCAAGGCTACGTGAGGAGTGAGTTCGCTATGGTCAAGAAAATTATCGCCCTGGTCGTCCTCGTGCCCCTGGCGATCGTTCTGATCGTGCTCTCGGTCGCCAATCGTCAGGCCGTGACCCTGGCTCTCAATCCCTTCAGGCCCGACGATGCCGTCCTGTCCGTGACAGCGCCCTTCTTCGTCTTTCTTTTCCTTGCCGTGATCGTCGGATTGCTGCTGGGCTCGGCGGTGACCTGGCTCGCGCAGGGCAAGTATCGCAAGAAGGCCCGCGCGGAATCGCGTGCGGCGGTGCGCTGGCAGGCGGAGGCCGATCGCCACAAGACCCGCGCCGAGGAAATTGCCGGCCGTGGCCTGCCGCAGATTCCGGCGAAGTAACCGGGCCGCAGGGTCCACTCACCTCAAGATTCGAAAGCGCTTTCCCGCCCCGCCCCGGGATGCTATGGCGTTTCGCTCTCATTTCAGGACGGAAAAGCGGGATCTAGCGTGAAGAACAAGGAACGCCGGCCGATGCAGAAGGCATCCGCCGGAAAAGCCGGAAAGCCCGGTGGGCCGAAGGGTGGTGCACGGAACGCGGAAAAGGCCGGGTCCTTCAAACCGCGCAATGACCGTCATGGCGATGCCGCACCCCGTTCGGTGAGGGCCGCCGAAGCCGCGAGCCCCGCGGACACCAAAGGCGATGCTGCGGCAGAACCCGCGCGCACGCTTACGATCCGCAGTGGCGAGCGCCCGGCCGAGCGCGTTCCGGTGATCCTCGAGTCCCATGGAGCCGGCGATTTTCACCTGATCGACAGTGGCGAAGGGCTGAAGCTCGAGCAATACGGTCCCTACCGGATCGTGCGCCCCGAGGCCCAGGCGCTCTGGCCGCGCGCCCTTCCGGCGCATGTCTGGGAACGGGCGGACGCGATCTTCACCGGCGACACGGACGAGGACGGCATGGGCCGTTGGCGGTTCCCGCGCGAGGCACTCGGCGAGACCTGGCCGCTGTCGCTGCTCGGCATTGATTTCCATGGCCGTTTCACCGCTTTTCGCCATGTCGGCGTGTTCCCCGAACAGATCGCCCACTGGAGCTGGATGAAAGAGCGGATCGAGACCGCGAATCGACCGTTGAAGGTGCTGAACCTCTTCGGTTACACCGGTGTCGCCTCGCTTGTCGCGGCTGCAGCCGGCGCCGAGGTCACCCATGTCGACGCGTCCAAGAAGGCCATCGGCTGGGCTCGCGAGAACCAGACGCTGAGCCGTCTCGACAAGGCGCCGATCCGCTGGATCTGCGACGACGCCATGAAGTTCATCCAGCGCGAGGAGCGTCGCGGCCACCGCTACGACATCATCCTGACCGACCCTCCGAAATTCGGGCGTGGCCCGAACGGCGAGGTCTGGCAGCTCTTCGACCATCTCCCGCTGATGCTCGACATCTGCCGCGAACTTCTGGCGCCGAAGGCGCTCGGCCTTGTGCTGACGGCCTATTCGATCCGGGCGAGCTTCTACTCGATCCACGAGCTCATGCGCGAAACGATGCGCGGCAAGGGCGGCACGGTCGAATCCGGTGAACTGGTGATCCGTGAGGCAGGCCTGGACGGAAAGACGCCGGGGCGTGCGCTCTCCACCTCCCTTTTCAGCCGCTGGGTGCCGAAATGACCGACGACTACAGACACGAAGGCGCCCGCCGCGTCGGGCAGGTCAAGGAAATCACCAGCCTTGCCAACCCGATCATCAAGGACATCAAGGCGCTGACGCTGAAGAAGGCGCGCGACGAAACGAAGAGCTTCATGGCAGAGGGCCTGAAGCTGGTGATCGATGCGCTCGACCTCGGTTGGACGATCCGAACGCTGGTCTATGCGAAGGCGGCCAAGGGCAAGCCCATGGTCGAGAAGGTCGCGGCCCGGACGATCGCGTCCGGCGGCCTGGTTCTCGAAGTCAGCGAAAAGGTGATGTCGTCGATCACCCGGCGAGAAAACCCGCAGATGGTGGCGGGCATCTTCGAGCAGCGCTGGGCGGCATTGAAGGAAGTTCGCCCGTCCGGGACGGAGACCTGGGTGGCGCTCGACCGCGTACGCGACCCGGGTAATCTCGGAACCATCATCCGCACCGCCGACGCCGCTGGCGCCTCGGGCGTCATTCTCGTCGGCGACTGCACCGATCCGTTTTCGCTGGAGACGGTGCGGGCGACCATGGGATCGCTGTTCGCCGTGCCTCTGGTCAAGACGACGCCGGCCGACTTCCTGCGCTGGAAGAAGGATTGCGGAGTCCGCCTCGTCGCAACGCATCTGGCAGGCGCCGTCGACTACCGGACCATCGATTATCGCAGCAAGCCGGTCGTGCTCATGATGGGCAACGAGCAGTCCGGTCTTCCCGATGACCTTGCCGCAGCGGCCGACTCTCTTGCCCGCATTCCGCAGACCGGCAGGGCGGACTCGCTCAATCTCGCCGTGGCGACAGGGGTCATGCTGTTCGAGGTGCGCCGCCATCTCCTCGTGCTTGACAAGCCGCAATGAACGACATGCTCGCGCCCTTCAGTCGGCCGCTTCCGGCGGCAATCTTCATTCTGGTCGCGCTCATGCTCGATCAGGTCATCAAGCTGGCGGTCGAGGTCTATCTGCCGATGCACGAACTGGTGCCGGTGATGCCGATGTTGGCCCTTTACCGCACCCACAATCTCGGTGTGGCCTTCTCGATGCTGTCGGATGCCGACGGATGGTTCATCGTCGCCCTTCGGGTTGCGATCGTCGCCTTCGTTCTGTGGCTGTGGCGCCGGACAGGCGACGGGCACCATATCGCCCATCTCGGCTTCGCGATGATCATCGCCGGTGCGCTCGGCAACATCATCGACCGGTTCGTCTATAGCCATGTCGTCGACTACATCTTATTCTACACCCGCACTTGGTCTTTTGCCGTGTTCAATCTTGCCGACAGCTTCATAACCGTTGGAGCGGGCCTTATTCTTTTGGACGAGATACTGGCGCATCGCCGGTCGAAGGCCTAAAATGTCGCAAATCAGGCGTCAGACGGCGCCGGCGGCACAGATTGGATGGAGGTTCTTCTTCGTGGAGATGTCGTCTGTCTGTCACCTTGTTGTCGCAACGACGTGTTTAAAGGCCTTGAAACGCAATTCGGACGAGTCGCTATGAGCATTGAACTTTTGGATCGTGGGTCCCTGGTTGATGGTGGCGCGACGTCCGCTACGGAGGCTGTCGGCTCGACCGAGGGGCTTCTGGGGCGCATCGGCAACCTGGAGACCCGGCTTGCCCGCAACGATCGTGAAATCGATGCCGCACAGGCCGTCCGCTATCGTGTGTTCGTCGAGGAGATGAACGCGCAGATCGCGCCGGATGCCGCGCGCCGCAAGCGTGACGTCGATGCCTGGGACGCGGTTTGCGACCACTTGCTTGTCGTTGACCGCTCCCTCGAGGGCGACGCGGAAGACCAGATCGTCGGCACCTACCGACTGCTGCGCCATGAAGTGGCTCGCGCCCATGGCGGCTTCTATTCCGCGTCCGAATTCGCCGTCAACGAACTGATGGCCCGCCATCCGGGCAAGCGTTTCATGGAACTCGGCCGCTCCTGCGTACTGCCGGAATACCGGACCAAGCGCACCGTTGAACTGCTGTGGCAGGGATGCTGGGCCTATGCGCTGATGCATCGCGCCGACGCGATGTTCGGTTGCGGTTCCTTCCCGGGCATTCGTCCGGAGGAGCATGCCCTGGCGCTCTCCTTCCTTCACCACAACGCGGTCGCACGCGGGGAGTGGGCGGTGAAGGCGTTGCCGGAACTCTATCGCGAAATGGACCTGATGCCGGTCGAGGCGGTCAATCCTCGCAAGGCGTTGTCGGCCATGCCGCCCCTGATCAAGGGCTATCTGCGGCTCGGCGCCATGGTCGGTGAAGGCGCCGTCGTCGATCATGCCTTCAACACCACCGATGTGTTGATCGTGCTGCCGATTTCCAGCATCTCCGATCGCTACCGCAACTACTACGGCGCCGACGCCGGCCGTTTCGCGAGCTGATCCGACGCTTCCAGCGCCTCGCCCGCCGCTGTTTTCACGCGGCGGGTTTTCTTCGGTTTTCAGTGATATTTTCACCTGCGCGTTCAGGCATGAGCGGCAGGTCCGCCAGCCTTCGCTGGTCCATGGCGGAAATCGCCGGATGGGATAGCGGGTCGCGCGACCAGTCGCGCGTCGCATCCGAAAACAGGCGCCCGGAAAATCTACTAATAGAGAAAAACTTCAGCATGGCGCATTCTCCAGCTGGTTGGTCCGGCGAAGCCTCGGCGTACGAGTGCTGCTATTTTGGATCCTGAGTATCTATGCGCCTGGAAGTTCGCCCCCACAATTGAGTTCTGCAATTGATGGCTATAGAAAAACTATATGAAAAACCTCAATCTGGTTCATCTGAATGGACTTCGTGCCGTGGAAGCCGTCGGGCGCCTTGGTTCCTTGCCGGCGGCGGCCGAGGAGATGGGCGTCTCGGTGGGTGCGGTCAGCCAGCAGGTGATCAAGGCCGAGCAGCAGTTGCGCCACAAGCTCTTCGACCGCCAGCCGAAGGGCATGGTGCCGACGGATGCCGGGGTGCAGATCCTGCCCCGGCTTGCGGAGGCTTTCCGTCTCTTGTCTGGCGCGGTCGCTTCCGCCCATCACCGCAATGACGACGTGCTGACGATTTCTGTCGCGCCCGTCTTCGCCGCGCGGTGGTTGGTCTATCGGCTCGGCGCCTTTTCCGAACGCCATCCGGAGATCAGCCTGAGGCTCGACGCATCGACCCGTCTGGTCGATCCGGCAACGTCCGACGTCGATCTCTGTATCCGTGTCGGCAAGGGGCAATGGCCGGGAACGCAGGCGGAACTCTTGCTGGAGCAGCGGATCTTCCCGGTTTGCGCGCCGGCCCTCGCCGAACCTCTGTCGAGCCGCAAGGCGCTGCTGGCCCTGCCTGTGATCATCGACGGACATGCGATGTTCAGCTGGGATCTGTGGCTGGACGCCGCCGGGCTTTCAGGCCGCGCCGTCAACACGCGCCATGTCTTCAACGAGGCGTCCCTCTGCCTCGATTCCGCGATCTCGGGGCAGGGCGTCATGCTGGCCTGGCAGATCATCGCGTCGCATGCCATCCGCGCGGGACAGTTGACGGTCCCCTTCGGTCCATGGGTCCGCACCGGAGACGGTCACTATCTCGTCACGGCGGAGGGTGCCCGGAAAAACGCCAAGGTCGATGCCTTCAAGGCCTGGATCCGCGAGGAACTGGATCGCGACATGGTGGCCCTGGAAGAGGTGATTGGCGGAAAGGTCGCCCCGCCGCCCGGTTGACCGGTTGACGGGGCGCCGGTTCGGTTCAGGTCCCGGCATTGTAGGCGGCAATGGCCGCCATGTTGACGATGTCGGTGTCCTTTGCCCCGATCTGGGCAATCTGCACCGACTTCTCGAGACCGACGAGAAGCGGGCCGATCACGGTCGAGCCGCCAAGTTCCTGAAGCATCTTGGTCGAGATCGACGCTGAGTGGATGGCGGGCATGACGAGCACGTTTGCCGTACCCGACAGGCGGCAGAACGGATACTGCTCCATGCGGTGGGCGTTGAGGGCGACGTCGGCGCCCATTTCCCCGTCATATTCGAAGTCAACGCGGCGCTTGTCGAGGATCTTCACCGCTTCGCGCAGGCGCTCGGAGCGTTCGCCCGTGGGGTGGCCGAAGGTCGAATAGGCGAGAAGCGCCACCCTCGGCTCGTAGCCGAGGCGATGGGCAAGCCCCGCGGCCTCTTCGGCGATGTCGGCAAGCTCTTCCGCCGTCGGCATGTCGTGGACCGCCGTGTCGGCGACCAGCACGGTGCGGCCACGTGTCAGCGCGAGCGATACGCCGATCACCCGGTGGCCGGGCTGCGGGTCGATGCAACGGCGGACATCCTCAAGCGCCGTCGAATAATTGCGGGTCGTGCCGGTCACCATCGCGTCCGCGTCGCCGAGCGCCACCATGCAGGCGGCGAAGTGGTTGCGGTCCGTGTTGACGAGGCGCTGGCAGTCGCGCAGCAGGTAGCCTTTGCGCTGCAGGCGCGAGTAGAGATATTCGGTATAGGCCTCGACCCGGGTCGAGACGCGGGCATTGACCACTTCGATGCCCGGACGGTCGAGGTCGATGCCGGCGCGTTCGGCCGTCTCCTTGAGCGGCGCATCACGGCCGAGCAGGATGGCCGTGCCGAGCCCCTGGTTGGCAAACGAGATCGCCGCACGCATCACCTGTTCCTCCTCGCCTTCGGCAAAGACGACGCGTTTCGGCTGGCTGCGGACCCGCTCGTAGAGGCGCTGCGTGGTCGCGGCGATCGGGTCGCGGCGGGCCGAAAGCTCCCGGGCGTAGGCGTCGAGATCGTCGATCGCCTTGCGCGCGACGCCCGTCTCCATGGCCGCCTTGGCGACCGCGACCGGAATGGCGGAGATCAGCCGCGGGTCGAAGGGAACCGGAATGATGTACTGGGCGCCGAAGCGCGGACGATTGCCCTGGTAGGCGGCAGCGACGTCGTCCGGCACATCCTCGCGCGCGAGGCTCGCCAGCGCCCGGACGGCGGCGATCTTCATCGCGTCGTTGATCTGCGAGGCGCGGACATCGAGCGCGCCGCGGAAGATGTAGGGAAAGCCGAGCACGTTGTTGACCTGGTTCGGATAGTCCGACCGGCCGGTTGCCATGATGGCGTCGTCGCGGATCTCGGCGACCTCTTCCGGCGTGATTTCCGGATCGGGGTTCGCCATGGCGAAGATGATCGGATTGGGTGCCATCGAGCGGATCATGTCCGCGGAAAACGCCCCCTTCTGCGACAGGCCGAGCACCACGTCGGCGCCTGCCATGGCCTCCGTCAGCGTCCGTCTGTCGGTCTTGACCGCATGCGCCGACTTCCACTGGTTCATGCCCTCGGATCGGCCCTGGTAGATCACGCCCTTGGTGTCGCAGAGAATGATGTTGGCCGGATTGAAGCCCATCGCCTTGATCAGCTCGATGCAGGCGATCGCCGCCGCGCCCGCGCCGTTGCAGACGAGCTTCGTCGTCTTGAAGTCGCGCCCGGTCAGTTCCAGTGCGTTGATCAGGCCGGCGGCGGCGATGATCGCGGTACCGTGCTGGTCGTCATGGAAGACCGGGATGTCCATGATCTCGCGCAGCCGCTGTTCGATGATGAAGCAGTCGGGCGCCTTGATGTCCTCGAGGTTGATGCCGCCGAAGGAGGGGCCGAGATAGCGCACGCAGTTGATGAATTCCTCGACATTCTCGGTGTCGACCTCAAGGTCGATCGAATCCACGTCGGCAAAGCGCTTGAAGAGAACGGACTTGCCCTCCATCACCGGCTTGGAGGCCAGCGCACCAAGATTGCCGAGGCCGAGGATTGCCGTGCCGTTCGAGATGACGGCGACCATGTTGCCACGCGTGGTGTAATCGTAGGCCGTTGCGGGATCCGCGGCGATCGCCTTCACGGGCACGGCGACGCCGGGCGAATAGGCGAGCGAAAGGTCGCGCTGTGTCGCCATCGCCTTCGTCGGCGTGATCTCCAGTTTGCCCGGACGACCCTGTGCGTGAAAATCGAGCGCTTCCTGTTCCGTGACGGACGTCTTGCTGCGTTCGTTGCGATCCCTGCTTGCCATGTTCCCTCGAAGCTTGTTGTGGGCAGCCTTCCCATGGCTGTCCTTGGTGGTTGTTTTTGCTTGGCCAAGGTCGTTAGTGTTGCACGACTTCTTTTTCAAGAAAACTTTAGACAGTGACGATCAACAGCACCCCCACGAACGAGGTCCTGAACGCCGCCGAGCTTGCCTCGGAGGAAAGTCGCGCTTCCGCGACCCCGATGATGGAACAGTATATCGAAATCAAGGCCAACAATCCGGGCAGCCTGCTGTTCTACCGGATGGGCGACTTCTACGAACTGTTCTTCGAGGATGCGGTGGAGGCATCGCGTGCGCTGGGCATCACACTTACCAAGCGTGGGCAGCACCTCGGTCTCGATATTCCCATGTGCGGCGTGCCGGTCCATGCGGCCGACGACTACCTGCAGAAGCTGATCTCGCTCGGCTTCCGCGTCGCTGTCTGCGAGCAGGTCGAGGATCCTGCAGAAGCCAAGAAACGCGGCTCCAAGTCGGTGGTTAAGCGCGACGTCGTGCGCCTCGTCACCCCCGGCACGCTGACGGAGGAGAAGCTGCTATCCCCCTCCGAGTCCAACTACCTGATGGCGCTCTCCCGTATCCGCGGCGGTTCGACGCCGCAGATGGCGCTCGCCTGGATCGACATCTCCACCGGCGTCTTCCGCCTGGCCGAGACGAACGAGACGCGGCTCCTCGCCGACATTCTGCGGATCGAGCCGCGCGAACTCATCGTCGCCGACACGCTGTTCTTCGATCCGGAACTGAAGCCGGCCTTCGATGTCCTCGGCCGCGTCGTGGTGCCCCAGCCGGCCGTCCTGTTTGACAGCGCGACAGCAGAGGGTCGCATCGCTCGCTATTTCGGCGTGGGAACCCTCGACGGCTTTGGCAGCTTTTCGCGCGCCGAGACGGCGGCGGCGGCCGCAGCGGTCGCCTATGTCGAAAAGACCCAGATCTCCGAGCGCCCGCCCCTCGGGCTTCCGGAGCGGCAGAGCGCCGCCTCGACCCTCTTCATCGATCCGGCGACCCGCGCCAATCTCGAGCTTGTGAAGACGTTGTCGGGTGATCGCAACGGTTCGCTCCTGAAGGCGATCGACCGCACCGTGACGGGGGGAGGCGCCCGTCTTCTCGCCGAACGGCTGATGTCCCCGCTGACCGACCCGGACGCCATTGGGCTCAGGCAGGATGCGGTTGCCCTGATGCTCTCGGAGCCGTCGCTCGCCGACGGCCTGCGTGATGCGTTGAAGCGGGTGCCGGACATGCCGCGTGCGCTGTCCCGCCTTGCCCTCGACCGCGGCGGGCCGCGCGATCTCGGTGCCATATTGCACGGCCTGTCGGCCGCGCACGAGGTCGGCCGCCTCCTGGCTTCGATCCCGCTTCCCGCAGAGCTTTCGGATGCCCTTTCCGACATCGCCACCCTCCCGCGCGAACTCGGGGAACTCCTGGCCGCGATGCTGGCCGACGACCTGCCGCTCCTCAAGCGCGACGGCGGTTTCCTGCGCGAAGGCGCTGTACCGGAGCTCGACGAGGTGCGCGCGCTGCGCGACCAGTCGCGCCGCGTGATTGCCGGGCTGCAGCTGCAATATGCCGAAGAGACCGGCATCAAGTCGCTGAAGATCAAGCACAACAACGTGCTTGGCTACTTCATCGAGGTGACGGCCGGCAATTCCGGCACGATGACCGAGGGCGAGGCGGCGAAGGCCCGCTTCATCCACCGCCAGACCATGGCGAGCGCGATGCGCTTCACGACGACCGAACTCGCCGACCTCGAAAGCCGCATAGCAAATGCCGCCGGCCAGGCACTGTCGATCGAACTGGAGGCCTTCGACCGCATGACCGCCGCCGTCGTCGGCGCCGCCGAGCCGATCAAGGCCGCCGCCCGGGCACTGGCCGCGATCGATGTCGCCGCGGGTCTTGCCGCGCTCGCCGAGGAGCAGGGCTATTGCCGCCCGCTGGTCGATAACAGCCGCATGTTCTCGATCGTCGCCGGTCGCCACCCGGTGGTCGAGCAGGCACTTCGCCGCCAGGCGGCGAGCCCCTTCATCGCTAACGATTGCAACCTTTCTCCCTCGGAGGGCGGCTCCGACGGCGCGATCTGGCTTCTGACCGGCCCCAATATGGGCGGTAAGTCGACCTTCCTGCGCCAGAACGCCCTGATCGCCATCATGGCCCAGATGGGTTCCTTCGTGCCGGCGGGCTCCGCCCACATCGGCGTCGTCGACCGGCTCTTCTCGCGCGTCGGGGCCTCCGACGACCTGGCTCGCGGCCGCTCGACCTTCATGGTGGAGATGGTCGAGACGGCGGCGATCCTCAACCAGGCCGGCGATCGTTCCCTCGTCATTCTGGACGAGATCGGCCGTGGAACGGCGACGTTCGACGGGCTCTCGATCGCCTGGGCGGCCGTGGAGCACCTGCACGAGGTCAACCGCTGCCGTTCACTGTTCGCCACCCATTTCCATGAACTGACCGTGCTGTCGGAAAAGCTGGACCGGCTGTCCAACGTCACCATGCGGGTCAAGGAATGGGACGGCGACGTGATCTTCCTCCATGAAGTCGGCCCCGGTGCCGCCGACCGTTCCTACGGCATCCAGGTGGCGCGCCTTGCGGGTCTCCCGGCCTCCGTAGTGTCGCGCGCCCGTGATGTGCTCTCTCATCTCGAAGACGCCGACCGCAAGAATCCGGCAAGCTCGCTGATCGACGACTTGCCGCTTTTCCAGGTCGCGGTGCGCCGCGAAGAGGCGCGGAAATCCGGTCCCTCGAAGGTCGAGGAGGCCTTGAAAAGCCTCGATCTCGACGACATGACGCCGCGTCAGGCGCTCGATGCGCTCTATGATCTGAGGAAACAACTTGGCAAGTCTTGACGGCTAATATCCCTGTCCAACGTACCGCAAAGGCGCTATAGCGCCATCCGTCTCCGGTCCGGAAGCGGCCGGCCAGCCAGGAAAGCAAGCCGCAGTAATGGCCAAACTCGACATTGAATACGGTGAACTGCTCGACGTCGCCGCTCTGAAGGCTGAATGCGAGGCAGTCGCCCGCAACCACGCAGGCCACCTCCTCGATATCCGCGCCGGCGTTCTGCCGATCCTCAAGAAGGCCAGTGCCGACGGACGGGAAGTCGCGCGCACCCGGCTTTTTGCCGACGGCAGCGGTATCGACTGCGCGCGCCGTATTTCCTGGATCCAGGACCAGTTGATCTCGGTGATCTTCAATCTGGTCGTGACCCATGTCTATCCCGACAATGCAGGGCAGATCGGGGTTGCGGCAGTCGGTGGCTATGGTCGCGGCACGCTGGCGCCGGGCTCGGACATCGACCTGCTGTTCCTGATGCCGCCGAAGATCAGCGGCAACATGCACAAGGCGGTGGAGTTCATGCTCTACCTGCTGTGGGACATTGGCTTCAAGGTCGGCCATGCGACCCGGACCATCGACGAATCCATTCGCCTTTCGAAGAGCGACATGACGATCCGCACGGCCATTCTCGAAGCGCGCTTCGTCTGCGGCCGGGAAGAGCTTGTCACCGAACTGGACCGCCGCTTCGACCAGGAAGTGGCGAACGGCACCGCGCCGGAATTCATTGCCGCCAAGCTCGCCGAGCGCGACGAACGCCACCGCAAGGCCGGCGACAGCCGGTATCTGGTCGAGCCCAACGTCAAGGAAGGCAAAGGCGGTCTGCGCGACCTGCAGACGCTGTTCTGGATCGCCAAGTACAAGTACCACATTCGCGATGCTGCCGATCTGGTGCGTCTCGGCGTCCTGTCTCGCCATGAATGGCATCTGTTCCAGAAGGCAGACGATTTCCTTTGGGCGGTTCGCTGCCACATGCACTATCTGACCGGCAAGCCGGAGGAGCGCCTCTATTTCGACATCCAGCCGGAGATCGCCCGCAGCCTCGGTTACCAGCCGCGGCCCGGCCTGTCGGCAGTCGAGCGCTTCATGAAGCACTACTTCCTCGTCGCCAAGGACGTCGGCGACCTGACGCGCATTTTTTGCGCGACGCTCGAGGAGCAGCAGGCGAAGGCCGCTCCCGGATTGACGGGCGTGCTCGGCCGCTTTGCCAACCGTCCGCGCAAGATCCCCGGAACGCCGGAATTCATCGAGGACCGCGGCCGCATCGCGATTGCCGACCCGGACATCTTCAAGCGCGATCCGGTCTCGATCATGCGCCTGTTCCATGTTGCGGACCTGAACGGTCTCGAATTCCATCCCGATGCGCTGAAGGCGGTGACGCGGTCGCTCTCGCTGATCGACAACGACTTCCGCGAAAGCGAGGAGGCGAACCGCCTGTTCCTCGCCATTCTCACCTCCCGCAAGGATCCGGGTTTCATGCTCCGGCGGATGAACGAGGCGGGCGTGCTCGGGCGTTTCATTCCCGAATTCGGCAAGATCGTCTCGATGATGCAGTTCAACATGTATCATCACTATACCGTCGACGAGCATCTGATCCGCACCGTCGAGGTTCTGGCCGAGATCGAGAAGGGCAAGTCCGAGGAGATCCATCCGCTCTCCGCCAAGGTGATGCCGAGCATCGAGGATCGTCAGTCTCTCTATGTGGCCGTGCTGCTCCATGACGTCGCCAAGGGGCGCCAGGAGGACCATTCGATCGCCGGGGCCAAGGTGGCACGCAAACTTTGCCCTCGGTTCGGGCTCAATGCCAAACAGACCGAGCTGGTCGCCTGGCTGATCGAGCAGCATCTCCTGATGTCAATGGTCGCCCAGACGCGCGATCTTCACGACCGCAAGACGATCACCGACTTTGCCGATACCGTGCAGTCGCTCGAGCGCCTGAAGATGCTGCTGGTGCTGACGGTCTGCGACATCCGCGCCGTCGGTCCGGGTGTGTGGAACGGTTGGAAGGGCCAGCTGTTGCGCACGCTCTACTATGAAACGGAGCTGCTGCTTTCCGGCGGCTTCTCGGAGGTCTCCCGCAAGGAGCGCGCCAAGCATGCGGCCGAGATGCTGACCAAGTCACTCGGCGACTGGAGCCAGAAGGACCAAAAGACCTATACCAAGCTCCACTACGAGCCGTACCTGCTCTCCGTCGCGCTCGAGGATCAGGTTCGCCACACCCATTTCATCCGGCAGGCAGACAAGGCAGGCCAGGCGCTGGCGACCATGGTCAGGACGCACTCCTTCCATGCCATCACGGAAATTACCGTTCTGTCGCCCGACCATCCGCGCCTGCTGTCGATCATTGCCGGCGCCTGCGCCGCAGCGGGCGCCAACATTGCCGACGCGCAGATCTTCACCACGTCGGATGGCCGCGCCCTCGACACGATCCTCGTCAACCGCGAGTTCCCGATCGACGAAGACGAGATGCGCCGTGCCGCGACGATCGGCAAGATGATCGAGGACGTGCTGTCCGGCCGCAAGCGGCTGCCGGAGGTGATCGCGACCCGCAGCAAGGGCAAGAAGAAGAACAAGACCTTCCCCGTCCAGCCGCATGTGACGATCTCGAACGCGCTGTCCAACAAGTTCACCGTCATCGAGGTCGAGTGCCTCGACCGCATCGGTCTGCTCGCCGAGATCACCGCCGTGCTGTCGGACCTGTCGCTCGACATCCATTCGGCCCGCATCACCACCTTCGGCGAGAAGGTCATCGACACGTTCTACGTCACCGATCTGGTCGGCCAGAAGGTCACCAACGAAAACCGCCAGGCCAGCATCGCTGCGCAATTGAAGGGCGTGATGGGCGAACAGAGCGACGAACTGCGTGACCGGATGCCGTCGGGCATCATCGCGCCGCAGGTCCAGCGCGCTGTGCCGGTGCAGAAGAAGGCCAAGGTCTGACCATGGGATTGGTGAAGAAGTTCATGACCGTCGGCGGCGCCACGCTTGGCAGCCGCGTCTTCGGTTTTGCCCGCGAGACTTTGATGGCGGCGGCGCTCGGCACCGGTCCGATGGCGGACGTCTTCTATGCGGCCTTCCGCTTCCCGAACCTCTTCCGCCGCCTGTTTGCCGAAGGCGCGTTCAACGCCGCTTTCGTTCCGCTTTTCGCCAAGGAAATCGAAGCGAACGGCGTCGAGGGGGCCAAACGCTTCTCCGAAGAAGTCTTCGGCGTACTCTTCTCCGTGCTGATGCTGATCACCATCGCCATGGAGCTCGCCATGCCGTTGCTGGTCGAATGGGTCATCGCGCCCGGTTTCTCGAACGATCCTGAAAAATTCTCGCTGACGGTGCGTCTCGCGGCTGTCATGTTCCCCTACCTGATGTGCATGTCGCTGACCGCGATGCTGTCGGGCATGCTGAACTCGCTGCATCACTTCTTCGCCGCCGCGATCGCGCCGGTCTTCCTCAATGTGATGATGATCGGCGCCCTGTTCTGGGCGCTCTACAGCGGTGCCGACCCGGCTGCCACGGCATGGTATCTCTCCTGGTCGGTGCTCGGCGCGGGCGTGCTGCAGATGGCGGTCGTCTATGCCGGCGTTCGCCATGCGGGCATGAGCATCGCCTTCAAGTTCCCGCGCTTCACCCCCAACGTGAAACGCCTGCTGATCCTCGCCGTCCCGGCGGCCGTTACCGGCGGGATCACGCAGATCAACCAGCTCATCGGTCAGGCGATCGCCTCCGGCAAGGAAGGCGCGATCGCAGCTCTCCAATATGCGGACCGCATCTACCAGCTGCCGCTCGGCGTGGTCGGGGTTGCCGTGGGCGTGGTCCTGCTTCCGGAACTGGCGCGTGCCCTCAAGGGCGGCTTCATGAAGGAGGCCGGCAACCTCCAGAACCGCTCGATCGAGTTCGTGCTGTTTCTGACGCTGCCGGCGGCGGCGGCGCTCTGGGTGCTGTCGGACGAGATCATCCGCGTGCTCTACGAGCGCGGCGCCTTTTCCGAGCAAAACACCGCCGTCGTCGCCGCGATCCTGGCGATCTACGGCATCGGCCTTCCCGGCTTTGTGATGATCAAGGCGCTGCAGCCGGGCTTCTATGCGCGCGAGGACACCCGCACGCCGATGCGTTTCACCGGTGTCTCGGTGGTCATCAACTCGCTCCTGGCGATCTCGCTCTTTCCGCTGCTGGCCGAGCGCGGTATCGCCGTCGCCGAGGCGGCGGCCGGCTGGATCAACACCGTCCTGCTCTTCGTGACCCTTCATCGCCGCGGGCATCTCGCCTGGGAATGGGCCTTGTTCCACCGTACGATGCGCCTGATCGTTGCTGCCGCAATCATGGCCGTAGCGCTCGCCTACCTGTCGGACTACTGGTCCGGCTGGCTGACGCCCGAATCCTCTCTCGTCCATCAGATGTCCGCGCTCGCCGGCCTGATCGCCGTCGCGATGGTCATCTACTTCGGTGTCGCCTTTGCCATCGGCGGCGCGAGCCTCGGCATGCTGCGGCGGAACCTGCAGCGCAAGGGCTGAAGCTGCGGCAGAAGACGTTTATCGTCTGTGGCAATGCGCCCAGGCGCGCCGCGGGCCGATGTCCACATGGACGAGGCCGTTGCAGTAGCGCCCGATGCCGCCAATGCCTGGCGCCGTCGCTGCCGCGGCGAGGATCCGCTTTTCCGAGACGCCCGGCACGCGGATGTCCGCTGCATAGCAGCGCGTGTGTTGCGAGCTGCCCGAGTGGGGGCGGTGTCCTGAAGTAATGACCGGTCTTCGCCCGGTTTGTTCTGCAATGTGCGCGAGTATGATGCGCAGTTTTGTTGGGAAGCAGCTCGCCCGAACGCTGACGCGTTGCAGGGTGTAGGCAGCGGTGTAATTGTATTTCAGCTTTGTAATCTGGGCCTTCTTGCGTTCACCGGCGTCGACGGTGGCATTGAGGCTTAGCGTCAAGAGGCAGGCAAGCGCGACGCGAAAAGTATTGCGCATGATATCCCTCCGAAAAGGACCGTTCGTCATGAAAGGTCTGACAGGATGCGGACGGGTATTTCATTTCGAAAAATGACATCAATAAGGAGAGATTTGCTCAATAATATGAATGTGTTGCCGAAATACTTAATATTGATTAAGGAATTCGTGCCGAAGTGCTGCTTACGGGGTAGCGTGACCGGACGGGTTAGCCGCCCGTTGGCCGGCCCACGAAGCTCTTGATTGTCGGCTGCGCGCCGTGCATAAGCCGCAACGTATTTCGATCGAGAGATCGGGCCCTCCACCAGCCTGTTGAGGACAATCATGGGTGAGTTCAAGCCGCTGGTTTTTTCCGGCGTTCAGCCGACCGGCAACCTCCATCTCGGCAATTATCTCGGCGCGATCCGCAAGTTCGTGGCGCTGCAGGAACATCACGACTGCATCTATTGCGTCGTTGACCTGCATGCCCTGACCGCCCAGCTGGTCCACGACGACATGCCGGGCCAGATCCGCTCGATCACCGCGGCCTTCCTCGCGAGTGGTATCGATCCGAAGGCGCATATCGTCTTCAACCAGTCGGCCGTGCCGCAGCATGCCGAACTCGCCTGGATCTTCAACTGCGTCGCCCGCATCGGCTGGATGAACCGCATGACGCAGTTCAAGGACAAGGCTGGCAAGGACCGCGAACAGGCCTCGCTCGGCCTCTACGCCTATCCGAGCCTGATGGCCGCCGACATTCTCGTCTATCGTGCCACGCATGTGCCGGTCGGCGAGGACCAGAAGCAGCACCTCGAGCTTACTCGCGACATCGCCATGAAGTTCAACCTCGACTTCATGGAGCACATCCGCCGCACCGGCCTCGGTACGGACATCACGGTCGGCGACGAGCCGGTACACGCCTATTTCCCGATGGTCGAGCCGCTGATCGACGGCCCCGCGCCCCGCGTCATGAGCCTCAAGGACGGCACCAAGAAGATGTCGAAGTCGGATCCGTCCGACCTATCGCGCATCAACCTGATGGATGACGCCGAAGCGATCTCGAAGAAGATCCGCAAGGCCAAGACCGATCCGGACGCGCTCCCGAGCGAGACGGAAGGCCTGAAGGGTCGCCCGGAAGCCGACAACCTGGTCGGCATCTTCGCGGCCCTGTCGGATCGCACCAAGGAAGACGTGTTGAACGAATTCGGCGGTCAGCAGTTTTCGGTCTTCAAGCCCGCGCTCGTCGAACTCGCGGTGGACGTCTTGTCCCCGGTCAACGGCGAGATGCGCCGCCTGATGGGCGACACCGCCTACATCGACAGCGTCCTTCGGGACGGCGGCGAAAGGGCGCGCGCCCGGGCCGAAAAAACCATGAAGGAAGTCCGCGACATTATCGGTTTCGTACAGTAAAGTCGCGCGAAGCAGGGCGGCTGGGGTGACGGATCCAGCCGCTTTCATGGCAAGATCAACAGTCCGCCGGCGGGGTCCCAGATGGTTTCAACGCGCCTGTCACGCCTTGAGGGTCACCGCCGCAAGTTTATGGCGGTGATCGACAATACGCCGGAATGCTCGCGGGCCGTGCACTATGCCGGTCGCCGCGCCAAGAATTCGAACGGCGGCCTCGTCCTGATCTATGTGATCCCCGAAGGCGATTTCCAGCAATGGCTTGGCGTCGAGGAGATCATGCGCGCCGAGGCGCGCGAGGAGGCGGAAGCCGTTATGGCGAAGGCTGCGCAGACGGTGCGTGAAACCATCGGCATCGAACCGGAAATCGTCATCCGCGAGGGCAGTTCCGCCAGCCAGATCAACGCTCTGATCGAGGACGACCGCGACATCGCGATCCTGGTTCTGGCCGCCGGTTCGACCAAGGAAGGGCCGGGGCCTCTGGTGTCGATGATCGCCGGTCGCGGCGCCGCCTTCCCGATCCCGGTCACGGTCCTACCCGACTCGCTGACCGACGAGGAGATCGACGCTCTCTGCTGATCCGCAATGCGGCTATCGTCAAATACAGGCTTGAAGGGCGACCCGTTCGAGCCTATTTTCTTTTGAAGAATTCTAAATTGAACGGCGGCCCTTGAACCCGCCCGGAGGTTCCCATGTTCATTCAGACCGAAGCCACGCCGAACCCGGCGACCCTCAAGTTCCTGCCCGGAAAGGTGGTCATGGAAACCGGCACCGCCGAGTTCCGCGATGCCGAAAGCGCGTCCGTTTCCCCGCTCGCCGCCCGTATCTTCTCCATTCCCGGCGTGACCGGCGTGTTCTTCGGTTACGACTTCGTCACCGTGAGCAAGGACGGCCCGGAGTGGCAGCACCTGAAGCCCGCCATCCTTGGCACCATCATGGAACATTTCATGAGCGGCGCGAAGGTCATGGGGTCGGCCGCCGTCGCCAATGACGAGGACGGTGACGAGGAATTCTTCGAAGCGGGCGACGAGACCATCGTCGCGACCATCAAGGAGCTGCTGGAGACCCGCGTTCGTCCTGCCGTCGCCCAGGATGGCGGCGACATCACCTTCCGCGGTTTCAAGAACGGCAAGGTCTATCTCAACATGAAGGGCGCCTGCTCCGGTTGCCCGTCGTCGACCGCGACGCTCAAGCACGGTGTGCAGAACCTTCTGCGCCATTTCGTGCCCGAGGTTCAGGAAGTCGAAGCGGTCTGACGGACCGCGGGCGGGGAGCAGGGACAGGGAATGATTGTTCTGGCGATCGATACGGCCGGGGTCGATTGTTCCGCGGCCGTCTATGATGGAAGCGCCCGCCGCCTCGTCGGCGTGGCGACTGAAAACATCGGCCGTGGCCATGCTGAAAAGCTGATGGCGACGATCGATACGGCCCTGGCCGAAGCGGGGCTGGACCTTTCGGCAATCGAGCGTGTGGCGGTAACCGTCGGTCCCGGTTCCTTCACCGGCATCCGTGTGGGGGTTGCGGCCGCCCGGGGGCTGGCCCTTTCCCTCGGCATCGATGCCGTCGGGATCCCGACGCTCGAAGCGATCGCCGACGCCGCGGAAAAGGACGGCCAGCCATTTCTGGTCGCCATGGATGCCAAGCGCGGCGAGGTCTATCTCCAGCAGTTTCAAGCGGATGGCACGCCGGAAGGCGAAGCCTGCATCGCCTCCGTCGAGGCGTTCGCCCGGTCGGCGAGCGGCCTCAGGGTCATCGGATCGGCCGCGGCACTGCTTTCCGATCCGGCGGCGCTCACCGAGACAGACCGTTTCCCGATTGGCGTCGTCGCGCGTCTCGGAGCCGTGGCGAAAGCTGCGGGCAAGCCCAAACCCCTATATTTGCGGGGACCCGATGCCAAGCCGCAGGCGGGGTTTGCCGTACTCAGGGCGTGAAATCGATGCTGGACAGCTACTTCAACAGAAAACCCGAATTCGAAATCGTGCCGATGGCCGCCGAGCACTGTGCGGCGGTGGCTGGGTTGCATGCCCAGCGCTTTTCCAAGGCGTGGAACGACGGTGAATTCCTCAGCCTGCTTCTGCAGCCGAATTCCTTCGGCTATGTCGTCTGGCAGACCAATGCGCTGATCTTCAAGGCGCCGCTCGCGGGCTTTGTCCTCGCACGCGAGACGGCCGGCGAGGCCGAGATCCTGACCATCGCGGTTCACGAGAAGTTCGGCCGCTTCGGCCTGGGCTGGCGCCTGATGCAGGCGGCAATGCGCGAAGCCGGCGGGCGGGGCGGCGAGGCGATGTTCCTCGAAGTCGACGACGGCAACGAGCCGGCTCTCGGGCTTTACCGCAAGCTCGGCTTCCAGAAGGCCGGCGAGCGTCCCGCCTACTATACCGATGCGAGCGGCCGGCGTTCCTCGGCGCTTGTCATGCGTCGCGATCTTCGATAGTTGCCTCTGTCATAAGACCGACATGCGCGGGATCCATGTGCCATGAGCGAAGAACCGAAATCGCTGGAAGCTTTGTGCGTTGAGCGCGGCATGCGCATGACCGAGCAGCGGCGTATCATCGCGCGCATCCTCGAGGACTCTGCGGATCATCCCGATGTCGAGGAACTCTACCGGCGCTCCGTGAAGATCGACGCGAAGATCTCGATCAGCACTGTCTACCGCACGGTGAAGCTCTTCGAGGATACGGGCATCATCGAGCGTCACGATTTCCGCGACGGCCGCTCCCGCTACGAGACGGTGCCGGAAGAGCACCACGATCATCTGATCGACCTGAAGAACGGTACGGTCATCGAATTCCATTCGCCGGAGATCGAGGCGCTCCAGGAGCGCATTGCCCGCGAACACGGCTTCCGCCTTGTCGATCATCGCCTCGAACTCTACGGCATTCCGCTCGCCAAGGACGAAGGCTGACGCATGCGAAGGGCAATGAGGGGCGAAGCGTGATCAACGGGCTCAGGATCGCCCTCGCTCTGTCCTTCATTGCGGTCATGACACTGGTCCTGGCGCCGCTGCAACTTCTCGCGCTTCGCTTCGACTGGAAACTGCGGCGACGACTACCGCGCGTCTGGCATTCCGTAACCTGCCGGCTGATCGGCATCCGTATCAACATCCACGGCA
Source organism: Rhizobium terricola (assembly GCF_012927355.1). GTDB lineage: Bacteria > Pseudomonadota > Alphaproteobacteria > Rhizobiales > Rhizobiaceae > Allorhizobium > Allorhizobium terricola. The sequence goes on along the minus strand of NZ_JABBGK010000002.1, from coordinate 704,622 downwards.
CGCTGGAGCGGCACCGCCCCTTGATGATCGCAGCCAACCACGCCTCTTGGAAGGACATCCTGGTTCTCGGAGCCTTGGCCGACGTCGTCTTCATCGCCAAGACGGAAGTGGCCGACTGGCCGCTTTTCGGAACGCTCGCAAGGTTGCAGAAGAGCATCTTCGTCGTCCGTGAACAGAAACGGCGGACGGGCGATCAGGTGAGCGAGATCGCCGAGCGCATGGCCGATGGCGAGATCGTCGTCCTGTTTCCCGAGGGTACCACGTCGGACGGCAATCGCATGCTGGAGGTGAAGACCTCGCTGTTCGGTGCCGCCGCCGCCGCACTTCCCCTTGCGCCGCAGGGGGTCGTCTACGTCCAGCCGATCGCGATCGCCTACACGCGTGTTCATGGACTGCCGATGGGGCGCTACCACCGTCCGCTCGTCGGATGGCCCGGCGACGTGGCCTTGGTGCCGCATCTGATGGGCGTGTTGAAGGCGGGCGCCATCGACGTCGACGTCAGCTTCGGCGAGGTCGTGGAGTATCGTGAGGGCGACAATCGCAAGCAGGTCGCAGGTCTCGTCGAACGCCGGATCCGCAACATGTTGCTCGATCATCTGCGCGGGCGGCATGCCCGTTCGGCCTGAGCGTTCATTTTTCGGTTTAATCCGGCCGGAAAAACCACTAAATAGCCGGCATGACCCAGGATACAGCACTGATTGACGCGACGGGCACGCCGGAGGACGCCGCTGCGGCGCCCGAGCGCAAGGTCTTCATCAAGACCTATGGCTGCCAGATGAACGTCTACGATTCCGGCCGCATGTCCGATGCGCTCGCCTCCGAAGGCTATGTCACGACTGACGACATGGAGGACGCCGATCTCGTCCTGCTGAACACCTGCCATATCCGCGAAAAGGCGGCCGAGAAGGTCTATTCCGCGCTGGGACGCCTGCGCGAGACGAAGAAGGTGCGCGCCGCCGAAGGCCGCGAGTTCATGATCGGCGTCGCCGGTTGCGTCGCCCAGGCCGAAGGCGACGAGATCGCCCGCCGCGAGCCAGCCGTCGACGTGGTGATCGGCCCGCAGACCTATCATCGCCTGCCGCAGGCTCTGCGCCGCGCCCGTATCGGAGAGCGGGTGGTCGACACCGAATATGCGCTCGAAGACAAGTTCGAGCACCTTCCGGACCCGACGAAGACGAAGGGCAGGGTGCGCAGCGTCACAGCCTTCCTGACCGTCCAGGAGGGCTGCGACAAGTTCTGCACCTTCTGCGTCGTGCCGTATACGCGCGGTTCGGAAGTCTCCCGTCCACTGCTCCAGATCGTTTCTGAAGCCGAGAAGCTCGTCGCCGATGGCGTGCGCGAACTCACCTTGCTCGGGCAGAACGTCAATGCCTGGCATGGCGTCGATGCTGCCGGCCGCGCGATCGGGCTCGGCGATCTGCTTTACCGTCTGGCGGAAATTCCCGGCCTTGCACGCCTCCGTTACACCACGAGCCATCCGCGCGACATGGATGATCGCCTGATCGAAGCCCATCGCGACCTGCGGATGCTGATGCCCTACCTGCACCTGCCGGTGCAGGCGGGCTCCGACCGCATCCTCAAGGCCATGAACCGCCGCCACAAGGCCGCGGAATACGTCGCCCTGATCGAGCGCATCCGCGCGGCGCGCCCGGACATTGCCCTGTCGGGTGATTTCATCGTTGGCTTTCCCGGCGAGACGGACGAGGATTTCCGGGCGACGTTGGATCTCGTCGAGACGGTCGGGTATGCCCAGGCCTATTCGTTCAAGTATTCGACCCGCCCCGGCACGCCGGGCGCCGATCTGCCCGATCATGTGCCTGAAGAGATCAAGGTCGAGCGACTGGCGCGGCTGCAGGAATTGCTGCTGAAACAGCAGCAGGAGTTCTCGCAATCCCTGATCGGTCGAACGATCGACTTGCTCCTCGAAAAGCCCGGACGCCTGCCCGGTCAGCTGATCGGGCGGTCTCCTTGGCTGCAGTCCGTGAATGTTGATGCAAATTCATCGCAAATCGGCGACATTATAAATGTACGAATCACCGCAGCCGGCCCAAACAGCTTGTTTGCCGAGGTGGCAGAGGGTTAGAGTGAGGGCCTGAACCTGATCATACAGGAGCCTGATCGCTTGAACGCACAAGAAGTGGTTTCTTCATCCTCGCGCAACGTCCGTGCCCTGACCGACGCCAATCACTTCATTTTGACGTTCGAGAACAATCGGTTTGCCAGTGAGCTGTTTGGCCAGTTCGACCAGAACCTGAAGCTTCTGGAAGACAGGCTGCAGATCGAGGCGCGGGCCCGCGGCAATTCTGTCTCCATCTCAGGCGACCTGCTCGCCACCAATCAGGCGCGCCGTGCTCTGGATTTCCTCTACGCCCGTCTTCAGAGTGGCGGCTCGGTGGAAGCCTCCGACGTCGAAGGCGCGATCCGCATGGCGGTCGCCGCGGACGATCAGCTGACGCTGCCGACGATGGAGCGCAAGGCCAAGCTGTCGATGGCGCAGATCGCCACCCGCAAGAAGACCATCTCGGCTCGCACGCCGACCCAGGATGCCTATATGCGGGCTCTGGAGCGTTCGGAACTGGTCTTCGGCGTCGGCCCTGCCGGTACCGGCAAGACCTACCTCGCCGTCGCCCATGCCGCTCAGCTCTTGGAGCGTGGCGCGGTCGACCGCATCATCCTGTCGCGTCCTGCCGTCGAAGCCGGCGAACGCCTCGGCTTCCTGCCGGGCGACATGAAGGAGAAGGTCGATCCCTATCTCCGTCCGCTCTACGACGCGCTCTACGACATGATGCCCGGTGACAAGGTCGAGCGGGCGATCACCGCCGGCGTCATCGAGATCGCGCCGCTCGCCTTCATGCGTGGCCGCACCCTGGCGAATGCCGCTGTCATCCTCGACGAGGCGCAGAACACCACGTCGATGCAGATGAAGATGTTCTTGACCCGTCTCGGCGAAAATGCCCGGATGATCATCACCGGGGACCCGAGCCAGGTCGACCTTCCGCGCGGCGTGAAGTCGGGGCTGGTCGAGGCCTTGCAGATCCTGAAGGGCGTCGAGGGCATTTCGGTGGTCCGCTTCAAGGATGTAGATGTCGTCCGTCATCCGCTGGTCGGGCGCATCGTCAAGGCCTATGATGCCCAATATGCCGTGCAGGACGAAAGCGAGCAGACCGACCGATAGGGTCGGACCGACCGACGATGCAAGAACTCGATATCCAGATCGCCGTCGAAGCCGAAGGCTGGGCGGACGAAGCCGAACTTGAACGTCTCGCCGGCCGTGTGCTGGGCGAGGCCGCCCGCTATCTGCAGGCCGAGGGAAAGCAACCCTTCCCGGCGATGGCGCCGGAAGTGTCGCTCGTCTTCTCCGACGACCAGTCCATTCGCGAGATCAATGCCGAATGGCGAGGACAGGACAAGCCCACCAACGTGCTGTCCTTCCCCGCATTTCCGTTGCAGCCGGGCGGCATGCCAGGGCCGATGCTGGGCGACATCATCATTGCAAGGGAAACCGTCGAACGGGAGGCACTGGACCTGGAGAAGAGTTTCGGGGATCATCTGACTCATCTCATGGTCCATGGTTTTCTGCATCTGTTCGGCTATGACCATATAGAAGCGGGCGAGGCCGAAAGAATGGAAGCCCTTGAGACTCGCATTTTGGCGGCACTTGGCTTATCTGATCCCTATGCGGGGCAGGACCCGGTTTGACAGTTTGGAATAATGAGCGATTTTTCGACAAGAGTGGCCGCAGAGGCCAATGAGGGATCGGAAGGTTCCTCTTCGGAGGAGGGCAGTAGTCCTTCGCGGCCGGAGGGATCATCCGGCCGAGCACTCACTTCTTTCTGGGCGCGTGCCGCCCGCATCCTGAGGCCGTCCTCGGCGTCAAGTCTTCGCGAGGACCTGACCGACGCGCTCAAGGCGGATGCCGGTACAAGCGACGTCTTCACGCCCGAAGAGCGGGCGATGCTTCACAACATCCTGCGCTTTCGCGAGGTTCGTGTCGAAGACGTCATGGTTCCGCGCGTCGACATCGAGGCCGTCGACGAGAACATCACCATCGGCGAACTGATGACGCTGTTCGAGGAATCCGGGCGATCGCGCATGCCGGTCTATTGCGAGACGCTCGACGATCCGCGCGGCATGGTGCATATCCGCGACCTGCTGTCCTATGTGACCAAGCAGGCCCGCAACAAACGCCGCAACGGAACTCGCCCGGCCCCGGCTGCTGGCGAGAAGACCGACAAGACCGAGAAAGCGGCGCCCCGCAACGCCAGGACCGATCTCGACCTCGGCCGCGTCGACCTGACCAAGACCGTCGCCGAATGCGGCATTGTTCGCTCGATTCTGTTCGTGCCGCCTTCCATGCTCGCCTCCGACCTGCTGAGCCGGATGCAGGCGGCACGGACTCAGATCGCTCTCGTAATCGACGAATATGGCGGTACCGATGGCCTGGTGTCCCATGAGGACATCGTCGAGATGGTCGTAGGCGACATTGACGATGAGCATGATGACGAAGAGGCCATGTTCAGCCGGACCTCCGAGGACGTGCTGGTCGCCGATGCGCGTGTCGAGCTGGAGGAAATCGCCGAGGCGATCGGTCCGGATTTCGACATTCGCGACCAGTTGGAGGATGTCGACACCCTTGGCGGCCTGATCTTCTCGGCCCTGGGTCGTATCCCGGTCCGTGGCGAGGTCGTGCAGGCGGTTCCCGGCTTCGAGTTCCACATCCTCGATGCTGATCCTCGGCGCATCAAGCGCGTCCGGATCGTGCGCAAGCGCGCGGCCGCTCGTCGGCGTCCGACCAAGGGCGAGGCCGATGTGCCGGCCAAGGCCCGCAGCGGCGCCAAGGCCGGCAAGGCCGATGACGCATTGCCCACGGATGTAGACGGCGGCGCATGAGCGTCGCCACGTTCCCTTCATCGTTCAACCGGCGGGACAAGCGCGGTGTTTTTTGGAACACTGCTGGCGAACCGATTCGCGAATGAAGGAAAGGGCGGGCATGGAACGGCTGGCCGGAAGGATCATGCTGCTCTGGGGATGGAAGCGATTGCTTTTCGCATTCCTGGCAGGGGCCGTGGGCGCGTTGGCCCTTCCACCCTTCAGCTTCTTCGGAACCCTATTTCTCTCCTTCACGATCCTCGTCTGGCTGCTCGACGGCACGGCCGGCAATCCCGATCGAAGCCATTCCTTCGGGCTACGCTCGGCCTTCGTCATCGGTTGGTCCTTTGGCTTTGGCTATTTTGTTGCCGGCCTCTGGTGGCTTGGAAATGCCCTGCTCGTGGAGGCCGATGAATTCGCCTGGGCGCTTCCGCTCGCGGTGCTCGGCCTGCCTGCGGTTCTCGCGATCTTCTACGGTCTTGCGACGATGCTGGCGCGCCTCTTCTGGTCGGAAGGGTTCGGCCGCCTTGCGGCTCTCGCCGCCGGTTTCGGTCTGATGGAATGGCTTCGGAGCTTCGTCGCGACCGGGTTTCCCTGGAATGCGATCGGCTACGGCGCAATGCCGATCCCGCTGATGATGCAGTCCGTGACAGTGATCGGTGTCTTCGGCGTCAGTGCGCTTGCCGTCGTCGTCTTTGCTGCCCCCGCCCTGCTGGGCACGCGGAAGGGGCTCGTGCCCGGTCTGGCGCTCGCCGGACTGCTGGCAGCCGCCCATCTCGGTTATGGTGCCTACCGTCTTGCCGAGCCGGTTCCGTCCGGTAAACCACTGACCGTGCGCCTGGTCCAGCCGATGGTCGATCAGGCCAAGAAACTGGCGAACACCGACAGGATCGATGTCTTCAACCAGCATCTGGCTCTGTCTGCCGAACCTGTTGCAGCCGGCAAGCCGCAGCCGGACATCATCGTCTGGCCCGAAACTTCGATTCCCTTTATCCTGACCGAAAATCCCGATGCGCTCGCGCGGATCGGCGATGTCCTGAAGGATGGCCAGGTGCTGGTGACCGGGGCCGTGCGCTCCGAGGACCAGGGAGCGGGCCATCCGCCGCGCTACTACAATTCCGTCTACATGATCGACGACAAGGGGCAGATCCTCTCGGCGTCCGACAAGGTGCATCTCACCCCGTTCGGCGAATATGTGCCTTATGAGGATGTCCTGCGCCGGATCGGCTTCGACAATCTCGTCAGCCTTCCGGGAGGCTTTTCGCCGGCCCAGCAGCGCTCCTTGCTCACGACGCCGGCCGGGATCGGTCTTTACCCGCTGATCTGTTACGAGATCATCTTTCCCGACGAAGTGGCCATACCGGTCGAGGGCGCCGGTGCCATTCTCAACGTGACCAATGATGCTTGGTTCGGGATTACGCCAGGGCCTTACCAGCACTTCCAGCAGGCCCGGATTCGCGCTGTCGAAACGGGTCTGCCGCTCATTCGCGGTGCAAATAACGGAATTTCAGCCGTGGTCGATCCCCGGGGGCGTGTGCTAAGCGGAATGGCGCTCGGCACGCGCGGTGTCGTCGACTCAACTTTAGATATTGGTAATGTACCAAAATGGGACGTTAACGCCCGGAAATTAAACCAGTGGTTGGTCCTGTTTGCTGTCGCCATGACTGCGTTGATTTCACGCATGGGTTTTATTTTTAGGAAGAATTGACCAAAAACCCCTAAAATTGCATAGTGGTCGGAACCATAAGTCTGTAAGTATGCTCAAAGTTCCTGAATGGCGTATACAACGCCACGTTATGGTCCGCGAGAAGCAAGGGGCGTTATGGTGAATTGCCAACACTTGTCAGGATCACAACATGATCGAGAATAAGAAGAAACCGAACCCGATTGACATTCATGTCGGCAGCCGGATTCGTCTTCGCCGCACCATGCTGGGCATGAGTCAGGAAAAGCTGGGCGAAAGCCTGGGTATCACTTTCCAGCAAATCCAGAAATACGAGAAGGGCACCAATCGCGTCGGTGCCAGCCGCCTGCAGAACATTTCCAATATTCTGAACGTGCCGGTTTCTTTCTTCTTCGAAGACGCTCCGGGCGAGCAGCCGACCGGCGCCGGCGGAATGGCTGAAGCATCAAGCTCCAACTATGTCGTCGACTTCCTGTCCTCTTCCGAGGGGCTGCAGCTCAACCGTGCATTCGTGAAGATTGCCGACCCCAAGGTCCGTCGCAAGCTCGTCGATCTCGTCAAGGCGCTCGCCGCCGAGTCCGACGCCGAATGAACCCAGCCGGGGGGCAGGTAAAGAGAGCGGCCTGACGGCCGCTTTTTTTGTCGATTTAATGCCAGTGGAATGCTCACATAAAGATATATTTATGTCGTTGTGTTCTTGTTTTTCGCGTGCGAACTGACTAACAAGATCGAAGCCTGTTCTTTGAGGGGAATCCCGCATGCGCGCAAACTATCTTTTCACCAGCGAATCCGTGTCCGAGGGTCACCCGGACAAGGTCTGTGACCGTATCTCCGACGAAATCGTTGACCTGGTTTACCGCGAAGCGGCCAAGACCGGCGTGGATCCGTGGAGCGTGCGCATTGCCTGCGAAACGCTCGCCACCACCAATCGCGTGGTGATCGCCGGTGAGGTTCGCCTGCCGCCGAGCCTGCTCAAGACCGACAAGACCGGCAAGGACGTCATCAATCCGGCCAAGTTCAAGTCCGCTGCCCGCAAGGCGATCCGTGACATCGGCTACGAGCAGGATGGCTTCCACTGGAAGACGGCCAAGATCGATGTGCTGCTGCACTCGCAGTCTGCGGATATCGCCCAGGGCGTCGACAAGGCCGCCGACCACGACAACAGCGAAGGCGCCGGCGACCAGGGTATCATGTTCGGCTACGCCTGCCGCGAAACGCCGGACCTCATGCCGGCCCCGATCTACTATGCGCACCGCATCCTGCAGCTGCTCGCAGAAGCCCGCAAGAAGGGTGTCGGCGATGCCGGCAAGCTCGGCCCCGATGCGAAGAGCCAGGTGACCGTACGCTATGTCGATGGCAAGCCGGCCGAGGCCGTCTCGATCGTCCTGTCGACCCAGCACCTCGACGAGAGCTGGGATTCGAAGAAGGTTCGCCAGGTCGTCGAACCCTACATCCGCGAAGCGCTCGGTGACCTGAAGATTGCCGACGACTGCAAGTGGTACATCAACCCAACCGGAAAGTTCGTCATCGGTGGTCCGGACGGCGACGCAGGTCTTACCGGCCGCAAGATCATCGTCGACACCTATGGCGGTGCCGCACCCCATGGCGGTGGTGCCTTCTCCGGCAAGGACACGACCAAGGTGGACCGTTCGGCCGCTTATGCTGCCCGTTACCTGGCGAAGAACGTCGTTGCTGCCGGCCTTGCCGACAACTGCACGATCCAGATCTCTTACGCCATCGGTGTTGCCCAGCCGCTGTCGATCTATGTCGACCTGCACGGCACCGGCAAGGTGACCGAGGATCAGGTGGAGGCCGCGATCCGCAAGGTCATGGATCTTTCCCCGACCGGTATCCGTCGCCATCTTGACCTCAACAAGCCGATCTATGCTAAGACCTCCGCTTACGGCCATTTCGGCCGCAAGGCTGGCCGCGACGGTTCCTTCTCCTGGGAGAAGCTCGACCTGGTCAAGCCGCTCAAGGAAGCGCTGAAGGCCTGATACGGCAATGAACACATCTGAACGTCGCAGCAGGGCGACCGAAGCCTTTTTCGGTCGCCGCAAGGGTAAGCCGCTCCGCGATCAGCAGGTCGTGCGCATGGAGCATCTCCTGCCCGCGCTGCGCGTTGACCTGAGCACGCCGGCCCCTCGGCCGATCGAGGGGCTGTTTGCCGCTCCGGTGGAGCGCATCAGGCTGGAAATCGGCTTCGGTGGCGGCGAACATCTCGTCCACCGGGCGTCGGAGAGCCCCGCGACGGGATTCATCGGCGTCGAGCCCTTCGTCAATTCGATGGCGAAGCTGCTGGCCGAGGTCGAGGAGCGCAAGCTCGAAAACATCCGACTCTATGACGATGATGCGACCCAGCTGCTCGACTGGCTACCGGATGCCTCGATCGACCAGATCGATCTGCTCTATCCCGATCCCTGGCCGAAGAAGAAGCATTGGAAACGCCGCTTCGTCTCGCAGGTCAATCTCACGCGCTTCCACCGCGTGCTGAAGCCGGGTGGGCATTTCTGCTTCGCGTCGGATATTGATACTTACGTGAATTGGACGCTCGCGCATTGCGCGGAGCATGGCGGCTTCGAATGGACAGCGCGCAATGCGTCGGACTGGAAGACGCCGTTTCCCAATTGGCCGGGAACGCGCTACGAAGCCAAGGCCAAGCGCGAAGGCCGCTCGTCGGCCTATCTCACTTTCCGTCGGCGCTGACGCCTGAGCGTCAGTGCAGGCTTACCGTCTTGAGGTCGTCTTCCGCTGCCTTGTAGAAGGTGCTCGAGCGGTTGTCGGTCAGAAGGATCGGGGTCCCGTCTGCCGCGAAAAGGGCCCAGAGATCCAGATTGGGGTCGACGTCGGGCGCCTCGGGAAAGCAGCGCGATACTTCGTCGGAGCGCATCTTGCGAATGTAACCCACTTCGCCGGCGCCCAGATGCGCCAGCTCCGATTGGGTCAGGCGCGAATTCACTTCTCTCATCAACATTCCGATCCTCCACCAGATAGGGAGCTACGGCACGATCATGCCGTTAACCCTACTGTGCCGAGGAAATGTTAATTTTTCGCACCATCTGTGCCGATTGGGGGCGGATGAGGTCGATGGAAAGAAGGCCGTTGCGCAAGGTTGCGCTCAGCACGTCCATGCCCTTTTCGAGAAGGAAAACCCGCTGGAACTGGCGGGCGGCGATGCCGCGGAAGAGGTAATGGGGCTCCGCCCGGTCGACCTGCCGTCCACGCACGACAAGCTGGTTCGCCTCGACAAGCACCTCAAGTTCCTCTTCGCCGAAGCCCGCGACCGCCAGGGTGATTCGCAATCTGTCGCCTTGCGCCTCTGCACCACGCAACCGCTCGATGTCGAAGGGGGGATATCCCTCGCCGGGGCGTGTGAGGCGCCCTGAAATCGGATCGCCCATTCCGAAACCGAGTAGCATCGGGGGCGCCGACGTTCTGGTGCTTCTCATCGATCCTCCTCGTCGTCACCGTCCCCACGGGCCGGCGTCGAAATCGTCTTGCAGGTCAATATGGGATGGCGGGTGCATGGCTGCAAGCGCTTCGGATCTTGACAACGGTGGTTGACTGGCTCAACTGGCCAGCTTTTGAAATTGGGACCGGACGCATGACGGAACGCAGAAAGATCATTATCGATACCGACCCGGGGCAGGACGATGCCGCTGCACTGATGCTGGCGTTTGCGAGTGCGGACGAGCTTGAGATTCTCGGCATCACGACCGTTGCAGGCAATGTTACGTTGAGATTGACCAGCCGAAACGCCCGGATTGTCTGCGAGCTCTGCGGCAATACAGACGTACCGGTCTACGAAGGTGCCGACCGACCCATCGAGCGCAAGCTGGTGACCGCCGAGCATGTCCACGGCAAGACCGGCCTCGACGGTGCCGTTCTCGATGAGCCGACGATGGCGGTCAGGTCGCAGCACGCGGTCGACTTCATTATCGAAACCCTTCGCCGCGAACCGGCGGGAAGCGTCACACTCTGCACCCTGGGGCCGCTCACCAATGTCGGCCTCGCGCTGAAGAAGGCGCCTGATATCGCGCCGCGCATTCGCGAACTGGTGCTCATGGGCGGTGGCTTCTTCGAAGGCGGCAACATCACGCCGGCTGCCGAATTCAACATCTATGTCGACCCCCAGGCTGCAGCAATCGTCTTCGGATCGGGCATCCCCCTAGTCATGATGCCGCTCGACGTCACCCACCAGCTGATGACGACCAAGGCCCGCGTCGCGCGTCTGGCGGCGCTCGGAACCCGGCCTGCAAAGGTCATGGTCGAGTGGCTTGAGTTCTTCGAACGCTTCGACGAGGAGAAATACGGCTCCGACGGCGGACCGCTGCACGATCCGACGGTCATCGCATACCTGCTCCGCCCGGAGCTCTTCTCGGGCCGCCACTGCAACGTCGAGATCGAGACCGCTTCCGAACTGACCGTCGGCATGACCGTGGTCGACTGGTGGCGGGTATCCGGCCGCACACCGAACGCACAGGTGATGCGCAATGTCGATGCGGAAGGCTTCTTCAATCTCCTGATCGAGCGCTTCGCGCGGCTTTGATTGGCTCGAAAGAGAAAAAGAAAAGGCCGCCGGATTGCTCCGGCGGCCTTTCTCGTTGGTGTTTCTTCCCGAGGTCGAGGCTCAGAATTCCTGCCAGTCGTCGGCAACAGCGGCTGCGGCGGACCCGCCGGCGGCAACGCGCTTGGCAGCCGGGCGAGGCGTTGCGACCGGAGCGCTCGGCGCAGCCGTCCGCATGGTGCGGGCGACCGAGGTGAGCGACGACGACAGGGCCTGCGGAGACGCCCTGTAGCTGTTTGCACCCGAGACGGTGAAGCGCGATACGAGTTCCCGGAGGTTCTCGGACTCGTTCTTCAGCGTCATGCTGGCGGCGGTCGTTTCTTCGACCATCGCGGCATTCTGCTGCGTCACCTGGTCCATCTGGTTGACCGCGGAGTTGATCTCCTTGAGGCCGGACGCCTGTTCGCTGGCGGAGGCCGAGATCTGGCGGATCAGGTCGTTGATCTGCATGACCTGGTCGGCGATCTTGTGCAGCGTCTGGCCAGCCTGGCCGACGAGCTCGACGCCGTCCTTCACCTGGGCACCCGAGGTGGTGATCAGCGTCTTGATTTCCTTCGCTGCGCCGGCCGAACGCTGGGCCAGTTCGCGTACTTCCTGGGCAACCACGGCGAAGCCCTTGCCTGCCTCGCCGGCGCGGGCAGCTTCGACGCCCGCGTTGAGGGCGAGAAGGTTGGTCTGGAAGGCGATTTCGTCGATGACGCCGATGATGCGGGAGATCTCCTGCGACGACTGGGCGATGCCGTGCATGGAGGTGACGGCCTTCTGGACTACCTCGCCGGAGCGCTCAGCATCCTCGCAGGCGAGGCTGACCGTTGCCGCCGCCGTATTGGCGTTGACGGCACTGGCGTTGACCTGCTCGGTCAGCTCGTTGAGTGCTGCTGCGGTCTCTTCGAGGCTTGCCGCCTGCTGTTCGGTGCGCTTCGAGAGATCGGCGGCGCTTTCGGCGATTTCGCCGCTGCCTGCACCGATATTGACGACGCTCGAGTTGACGGCGCCGATCGTCGTTTCGAGGCTTGCCAGCGCCTCGTTGAAGTCGCGCTTGAGGGCAGCGTATTCGCCGGGGAACTCGTCGTCGATGCGATAGCCGAGATTACCCTGCGACAGCTGCGACAGGCCGGTTCCGAGAACGCTGACGACCTGCTGCTGGATGTTGAGCGATTCCGTGCGCTCCTGTTCGGAACGGCGACGTTCTGCATCGGCCGCACCGCGCTGCTGCTCGGCTTCGCCCTCGAGCTTGCGGCTGTCGGCGAGGCGATGGCGGAAGCCTTCGAGAGCCTTGGCGACGAGACCGAGTTCGTCGGCTCGGTCCTGGCCGCTGACCACGTCGTTGTACTCACCGCGGCTCAGTCGGTCGACGTCGCCGATCAGCGCGTGGAGCGGCTTCTGGGCGAAGGCGCGGACGGCGAGGAACAGTGCGGTCATGACGGCACCAAGAACCACGAGACCGGCAATGATCATCATCAAGGTCTGCGCTTCGACGGCAGCACCGGTCGCGCTGTGCGGAATATCGATGATGACGGCCCAGTTGGTGTTCACGCCCGGTACGGCGAACGGGAACAGCAGGCGGTCAAAACCCTCCTGGCCTTCTGCCTGGAGATCGGAGACGAGCTGCGACTTGCCGGAGGAAAGCGCTGCCTTGAGCGCATCGGCGCCTTCGCCCTCGTAAGGCTTCATCATCACGTCATCAGACGGAGCGACCAGCCACTGGCCGGCCTGGGCGACGAGCAGCACGCGGCCGGTCTCGAACGGACGGAGAGCCTTGAGCTTGTCGGACAGCGAGGAGAGTGAAATGTCGACGCCGGTGACGCCGATCAGCTTGCCGCCGGACATGACCGGATAGGCGATCGAGGTCATTGCGACCGGGATGTCGGTGTCCTGGGTCATGTAAGGCGCGGTGATGGCGCCCTTGCCGCTGGCCTTGGCCAGTGCGTACCATTCGGCGGCGTAATCGTTCTTGAAGGTCGAGAACTGGATATTGCCGTTGCGGTCCTTCGACCAGTAGGGGGTGAAGACGCCCGCGTCGTTCGCGCCGAGTTCCTTGTTGCCCAGCAGGTCTTCCTGACGACCGTCGAAGGCCTTGATCTCTTCGGCGAACCAGCTGCCGAAGGCGAAGGGGTTCTGATCGACGTTGGCCTTGAGCAGGTTGATGGCGCCCTTGCGGTCGAAAGACGTGCCTTCGTGACCGCGGCCGATCACGCCGGCCATGGAACGCGCTGCGCTTGCCAGCTCGCCGATGTCGACGGCGACGCCGTTGGCGATCGCTTTCGCTTCCGAATTGGCCTGCTCCATCGTCAGGTTCTGCACGCGGTCGCGTGTCTGGGTGATGAGAATGAGGTTGGAGATAAGCAGGACGGCGGCGATGGCGACGCCGGTGACGACGAGCAGTTTCGCCGCGATCGAACGCGAGATGAACTTGAACATGGAAACCTCAGGATTCGGAAAAGCCGCAACGGCTGGAGAATGCAACCGGTAGGTCCGCGCCATCATGGTGCGTAAGCGCACTTCCGAAATGCGGAAGCGCACGCCAATCTCGCGCACTATGATAGGCTAAAGTTTAATGACTTTTGAAGCGATTGGCTCTTTTCTCGTAGTCCTGAGGCTGTTTCGCAATCCGTGCGACACGCAATGTCGCATTGGCGGCTTCAGAGGTGCGCCGCCACCTCTTCAGCGGTCGGGATGGAAGGTTGGGCGCCGTGTTTCAGGCAGGCGAGGGAGCCGGCGATGGCTGCCCGACGAAGCGAAGTCTCGAAATCCAGTCCCTGGTCAAGGCTTGCGGCAAGGTAGCCGCAAAAGGTGTCGCCCGCGCCGACCGTGTCGACCGGCGTGATGTGAAGCCCCTTGGTGCGGTGAAGCTGGCCGCCCCGCGCCGCAATCACCCCGTCCGCTCCAAGTGTCACGATCAGGGTCTGGCCGGTCTCGCGATGCAGGGCCATCAGCGCGTCTTCCCGCATGGCTGCCGTCATTCCGTTACGCCCGGCAAGCAGTTCGAACTCCGTCTCGTTGGCGATAACAATGTCCGCCGCGCGACCGAGACGCGCGGCATCGGCGGTCAGGGGCGCGATGTTGATGATGGTGGTCACGCCGCGGGTTCGGGCATCCGTCAGCGCGCGCTCGACCGCCGCTGCCGGAACTTCCAGCTGCAGCATCAGGTAGTCGCCAGGCTGCATGGTATCGACGGTCGCTGCTGCGTCGGCCACCGTGATCGTGCCGTTTGCTCCGGGCACGACGGTGATCATGTTCTCGCCGTCGCCGCCGACCAGGATCAGCGCCGTTCCGGTCGATCCGGTGACATGGCGGACAGACGAAAGATCGGTACCGGCGGCATCAAGGAGGGCAAGGGCGGGAGCCGCGAACTCGTCCTGTCCGACGGCACCCACCATCTTGACCACGGAGCCGGCACGCCGCGCGGCAAGCGCCTGGTTTGCGCCCTTGCCACCGGCTGCCGTCGAAAAACCCGTTCCGGCCACCGTTTCGCCGGGCTTGGGAAGCCGAGGGGTGGTTGCGATCAGATCCATGTTGATGGAGCCGAATACTGAAATCATCTGCGTTCCGTCCCTGGTGCGGCCCTCGGCGCTGCCGTTGGCTAGTCCTCGTCTACTATTCTGAGCTTCAGGAGGCCCGTCCGGCTCTCGACCGTGCGCGGACCTTCCTCCACTGGTGCGGCCGCAGCCGTCTCGAATTCGAGTGCCTCGATCCGCGCGCCTCTCTTTGTCAGCTTGTCGGCCGAGGTCAGGATCATGTCCACGTCCTTTTGCGCGGCGAGGAAATGGCCTTGCAGTTTTCGCGTTCGATCGTCAAGGCGTGCCAGATCCTCCATCAGATGCAGGACCTCTCCCTGGATGACATGCGCTTGCTCGCGCATGCGCTGATCCTTCAGCACGGCCTGGATCACCTGGATCGACAACATCAGCAGCGAGGGCGAGACGATGACGACCCGCAGCCGATGCGCCTTCTGGACGACCGCTTCAAAGTTCTCGTGGATCTCCGCGAAGATCGACTCGGACGGTACAAACAGGAAAGCCATGTCCTGAGTTTCGCCGGCAATCAGATACTTGTCCGAGATATCCCGGATATGGACCTCGATGTCGCGGCGGAACTGCTGACCGGCGAGCTTCTTTGCCTCGGCCGTGTCGGCGTCGCGGATCGCATTCCACGCCTCGAGCGGAAACTTGGCGTCGATTACCAGAGGTGGCGAATTGTTGGGCATGCGGATCGTGCAGTCCGGCCGCATGCTGTTCGAGAGCGTGGACTGGAAGGTATAGGCACCCATCGGCAGACCGTCGGCGACGATGGTCTCCATGCGGGACTGACCGAAGGCACCTCGAGTCTGCTTGTTCGAGAGGATCGCCTGAAGACCGACCACATCCTTCGCCAGCGACTGGATGTTGTTCTGGGCGGCATCGATCAATGCCAGCCTCTCCTGAAGATGCCTCAAGTTTTCGTGGGTGGACTTGGTCTGTTCGGTGATCGTGGTGCCGATACGGTGGGTCAGACCGTCGAGGCGCTGGTTGATCGCCTGGTTCAGTTCCGCTTGCCGATTGCCGAATACGTCCGACATGGCGACGAGACGCCCCTGCATCTCGGCCTGAGCCTTCAGAAGCTCGGCAAGCCTTGCCTCGGCGGCAGCCTCCCGGCGCAGCGCTTCCGCCTCGAGCTCCAGTCGCAATCGCCCGGCCCGACGGATGGTGATTGCCAGCAAAGCCACTCCGACAAGCAGGATCCCTCCCACGATTGCCATGACGGCTGTTGGGGAGGCCAGGAGAGTGCCGGGGTCGAAGGGCAGTCGTGCTGTCGTGTTCATGACGGGGGAGACTAGCAGATTCGGTCGGCAGCGACAGATCAAATCGGGAACATCGCAATCGGTGCCGCAGATCGGAAGGACGAGCGCCGTTATCCGGCACGGTCTCCGCGGTAGCTGACAAACGTCATGCATGCTCGCACGGGTGGAAATGTAAAGTGCTAATGCAAGAAAAAGACACATAGTGTTCATTAGGTAAATGGAATGTTTACCCTTTTAAGTAGATAATGAACTACTAAAAAATACTTCCTTGAAGTAGTTCGCAAACGTCAAGATGCAACGCGGGGGTTGGCTATGACAAAGCATGACGAAAAGGGTGCGCTTGAGGCGCGCCTCGAGTTTCTTGGCCTGGACAAGGCCGCCCGAAACACCCTCCGGACCTTGGCGCCGACCGTCCGGGCCAATATCGGTGCGGCATTGGATACCTTCTACAAGAAGGTCCGAAGCACGCCGGAAACCGCTGCCTTCTTCCGCAACGAGGAGCATATCCAGGGCGCCAAGAAGCGGCAGGAGGGCCATTGGTCGGTCGTGACCGCGGCCCAGTTCGACGGCCAGTACGTCGAAGGCGTGACGGCGGTTGGCAAGGCCCATGCCCGCATCGGCCTCGAACCGCGCTGGTATATCGGCGGCTACGCCCTTCTCGTCGAGCAACTGGTTCACTCTGTGATGCGCGAGCGCTGGCCGACGCGCTTTGCCCGCAAACAGGGTGAGGCCCTCGGCCAGGAAATCGGTGTGCTCGTCAAGGCGGCCTTGCTCGACATGGACTATTCCATCACGGTCTATCTCGATATCCTGGAAGCCGAGCGCAAGGCCGCCGAAGAGGCGCGGGTGAAGGCCGAGCACGAACAGGCCGTCGCACTTGCGGCACTGAGTGCCGTGCTGACGAAGCTGGCCAAGGGTGACCTCGAGGCGAAGATGCCTGTCGAGCAGCCGCAGAATTTTGTCGGCATGGCGAATGATTACAATTCCTCCGTCGAGAAATTGCGCGACACGATCGGCACAGTGCGGAGCGCTGCAGAAGAGATCCTGCGCTCGGCAAGCGCGATTTCGGACGCATCCGATCACCTCGCCCACCGGACGGAACAGCAGGCTGCGGGTCTTGAGGAAAGTACTGCCGCCCTACACGAACTCACGCAGAACGTGACCCTCGCGGCAAGCGGCGCGCAGAAGGCCGCGGGCGTCGTGAGCGTTGCGCTGGAGGAGGCCCGTGCTTCCGGTGAGGTCGTCACCAGCGCGGTCAACGCCATGGGCGCCATCGAGAAATCCTCCGACGAGATCTCAAAGATCATCGGCGTCATCGACGAGATCGCCTTCCAGACCAATCTCCTGGCGCTCAATGCGGGTGTCGAGGCGGCCCGTGCCGGAGAGGCCGGCCGCGGTTTCGCTGTCGTCGCTCAGGAAGTCCGCGAACTCGCCCAGCGCTGTGCGAGCGCTGCAAAGGAGATCAAGAGCCTGATCTCGCAGAGTTCCGGCCAGGTTCAGGCGGGTGTCGGCCTCGTCAACCACGCGGGCCAGGCTCTTGACCAGATTATTTCCCGTATTGATGAAATAAACGGTATAGTTGCAGATATCGCCACGGCCGCGTCAGACCAGTCGGGAGGCCTGAAGGAGGTCAACACCGCCGTATCCTCGATGGATCAGATCACCCAGCAGAATGCCGCCATGGTCGAGGAGACATCCGCGCAAACGGCCACGCTGCGCGACGAAGTGGAACGTCTGGTGGCGGCTCTGCGGGGCTTCAAGACCCGTGACCACGATGCCGCCGACGATTCCGGCGCGGGACGACGCGGCACTGACCGGATCTCGTCCTATCGTCGCGCAAGTTGACCAATCGCAAATTGCAAACCTGTTTCATCCCGGGGCGATCGTGACACCGACTGTTCCGGGATTTCTCATTTCTCGCCGAGGATCTTCATGGTCTGTTCAGGATTTTCTCGAATTCTTTCGACATATTCCTGAAATCTAGGGGGCGTTTGTCCGCCTCCACGTAAGTCATGGCGAACAAATGAGTGTAGAAGCAGACAAGAATTTGACGGAACGTCTGGCATTTCTCGAAATCGACCAGAAGACATGCAAGACACTCAATTCGCTTCGACCGACACTCGGTGAACTCCTCGGCGGCGTGCTCGACAAGTTCTACGCCAAGGTTGCCTCCACCCCGCAGATCTCTGGCTTCTTCAACGGAAAGCCGCACATGGCGGCTGCGAAGAATGCTCAGATGCAGCATTGGGACAAGGTCTCGAAGGGAACGTTCGATCCGGATTACGTCAAGGGCGTGACGGCCATCGGCAAGGCTCATGCGCGCATTGGACTGGAGCCCCGCTGGTACATCGGCGGCTATTCGATGCTGATGACCGAACTGGTGGCGGGCATGCTCGTCAAACATTGGCCTTTTCCCTTCGGCAAGCAGCACGCCACCGCCCTTGGCGAGAAACTTGGGGCCCTGATCAAGGCTTCCATGCTCGACATGGACTATTCGATTTCGGTCTATCTCGACGCGCTTGAGGATCGCCGCAAGCAGCTCGAGGCCGAGCGGCTGCAGTTCGAAGCCGACCAGCGGCTGGCCATGGAACACCTGAGCCGTGGCCTGGAAGCGCTCGCTCGCGGCGACTTCGAGAGCCGGATGGAAACCGACCTGCCGGACAATTTCAAGCAGATGGCGCTCGACTACAACGAAACCGTTGTCCGCCTGAATGCCTCCTTCGCCTCGATCCGCCGCGCCTCCGAGGAAATCCTCGACGGCACGGAGACAATCGCCAAGGCCTCCGACGAGTTGGCCATGCGCACCGCCAAGCAGGCTGCCGGCATCCAGGAAAGCTCGACCGCGCTGCAGCAGCTTTCCGTCAGCGTCGGCCAGACCGCGAGCAATGCCGAGCGCGCCTCACTCGCCGTCCATGACACCCAGCAGCAGGCCCGCAGCTCCGGCGACGTCGTCTCGCGTGCCGTCGACGCCATGGCCGAAATCGAGAAATCGTCGACCGAGATCTCCAAGATCATCGGCGTCATCGACGAGATCGCTTTCCAGACCAATCTTCTCGCTCTCAATGCCGGCGTTGAGGCAGCCCGTGCGGGTGATGCGGGCAAGGGCTTTGCCGTCGTCGCCCAGGAAGTCCGCCAGCTTGCCCAGCGGTCCGCCGACGCTGCAAAGGAAATCAAGCGCCTGATTTCGCAGAGCACCAACCAGGTCAACGAAGGCGTGGGGCTCGTCTCCAACACCGGCGCTGCCTTGGGTGACATGATCAGCCGGATCGACACCATCCATGCGATCGTCTCCGAGATCGCCACCGCCGCCAAGGACCAGGCGACGGGTCTCAAGGAAGTCAATCAGGCGACGATCAGCATGGACACGCTGACGCATCAGAACTCGACCATGGTCGAGCAGACTTCCGCCGAAACCCGACGCCTCCGTTCCGAGGTTGAGAGCCTCGTCAAGCTGCTCGGCCAGCTCAACACACGCTCCGGTGAAGGTGATATGCCGGCCGGTGCCGAGCGCCGGGGGACCGCGTCGCGCAAAGCCGCCTGATCCAGCACCATCCTGGTGGCTTACGGAAACGCGGCGGCCCGCCGCGTTTTTCGATTCCATCGTCAGAAAAGATGCGATAAGGGAGGCCCATGACGATCAAGCCTCTCATCATTCTCCCCGATCCCTTGCTGCGGCAGGTTTCCACGCCCATCGAACGCGTCGACGACGATATGCGTCAGTTGGCCGACGACATGCTGGAGACCATGTATGATGCTCCCGGCATCGGTCTTGCGGCCATCCAGATCGGCGTGCCGCGCCGCCTGCTGGTCATCGATGTCGCCAAGGAAGGTGAAGACAAGCGCCCGCTCGTGTTCATCAACCCGGAAATCATCACGAGTTCCGACGAACGTTCGGTATACGAGGAAGGCTGCCTGTCGATCCCCGACTACTATGCCGAAGTGGAACGGCCCGCGAGCGTAACCGTCAAGTCGATTGACCGCGACGGCAAGGAACAGCTGACCGAAGCCGATGGCCTGCTGGCCACCTGCCTGCAGCACGAGATCGATCACCTGAACGGCGTTCTGTTCATTGACCACATCTCCCGCCTGAAGCGCGAGATGGTGATCAAGAAATTCACGAAGGCGGCCAAGTCGAAGGCGCTCTGACAGTCGCGCGGTCCAGGTGGTCGCGGCATGCATCACATCCTGCGAGGAGATGGGACCCATCATGGCACTTCGCATCATCTTCATGGGAACGCCCGACTTCTCGGTCGCCACGCTCGAGGCGCTCGCCGCTGCGGGCCACGAGATCGTTGCCGCCTACACCCAGCCGCCACGTCCCGGCGGACGGCGCGGCCTCGACCTCCAGAAGTCTCCCGTTCACCTCGCCGCTGAACGCCTCGGAATTCCGGTTCTCCATCCCCTGAATTTCCGTGAGGCAGAGGATCTCGACCGGTTCCGCGCCTTCGGTGCGGATGTCGCGGTGGTCGTTGCTTACGGCCTGCTTCTGCCAGAGGCTATCCTTTCGGGAACGCGACTTGGCGCCTATAACGGCCACGCTTCGCTTCTGCCGCGCTGGCGTGGTGCGGCTCCGATCCAGCGCGCGATCATGGCCGGCGATGCGGAAACGGGCATGATGGTCATGAAGATGGACAAGGGTCTCGACACCGGTCCCGTCGCACTGACGCGCAAGGTTGCCATCGAACCGAACATGACGGCCGGCGAACTGCATGATCGCCTGCGCGAAATCGGCGCGGAAGCCATGGTCGATGCCATGGCCAGGCTGGAGGCGGGTACCCTCGAGACCGTTCCGCAACCGGTGGACGGAGTGCTCTATGCGGCCAAGATCGACAAGGCCGAGACCCGCATCGATTTTTCCCGTTCGTCGGTCGAGGTTCACAATCACATCCGCGGGCTTTCGCCGTTTCCCGGAGCCTGGTTCGAGCTTGAGGTCAACGGCAAGGCGGAGCGCGTCAAGGTGCTCGGCTCCGAGCTGTGCGAAGGTGCTGGAAGTGCCGGCGAGGTTCTCGATTCGGCGCTGGCAATCGCCTGCTGCAGTGGCGCCGTGCGTCTGACGCGATTGCAGAAGGCGGGCGGAAAACCGCTGGATGCCGCCGATTTTCTGCGTGGCACGCCTGTCTCGCCCGGCACGGTTCTCGCCTGATGCCGCGGTTTCGGATGACCGTCGAGTATGACGGCACGCCCTATGTCGGCTGGCAGCGCCAGGACAACGGTGCCTCCGTCCAGGGCGCGCTCGAAGCGGCGGTGCTGGCACTGACGGGCGAGACGGTTTCCATCCGGGGCGCGGGTCGCACGGACTCCGGTGTCCATGCCATAGGCCAGGTCACTCATGTCGATCTGGCGCGCGAATGGGTTCCCTACAAGCTGCGCAACGCATTGAATGCACATCTGTCGCTCGCCGGCGAGAGGGTCGCGGTCCTCGACGTGCACACCGTCGATCAGAGCTTCGACGCCCGTTTCTCCGCGCTGCGCCGCCATTATCTCTATCGCTTCATCAACCGGCCCGCCCGGCTGGCACTGGAGGCGGATCGCGCCTGGTGGGTTCCTAAGCCGCTGGATCACGAGGCGATGCACGCCGCCGCCCAGCGGCTCGTCGGTCATCACGACTTCACCACCTTCCGATCGGCGCATTGCCAGGCAACCAGCCCGGTCCGCACGCTCGACCGTCTGGACATCACCCGCAGCGGCGACCTGATCGAACTGCGCGCGACCGCGCAGAGCTTCCTGCACAACCAGATCCGTTCCTTCGCCGGGACGCTCAAGCTGGTTGGCGACGGCAAGATGACCCCCGACAACGTGCAGTCCGCCCTTGAAGCGCGTGATCGCGCCGCCTGTGGTCCGGTCGCTCCGCCCGGAGGCCTGTTCTTCCTGCGTGTCGACTATCCGGGTGACGAAGGGGGCTGACGCGCCCGCCTGCTGGTGAACGCCGCTTGCCAGCCGGTCGGAAATGACATATCCATATTTCGAGAAATCTAGAAATATGGAGTTGTTCGTGACCGTCACCATCTATCACAACCCCGCCTGCGGAACCTCCCGCAACACGCTGGAGATGATCCGCCAGTCCGGCGAAAACCCGGTGGTGATCGAATATCTGAAGACGCCGCCGAGCCGCGAGCGCCTGGTCGAGCTGATCGGCAAGATGGGGATTTCGACGCGCGATGTGCTGCGGAAGAAAGGCACGCCCTATGAGGAGTTGGGCCTCGATGACCCAAGCCTCTCGGACGACCAACTGGTCGATGCGATGATGGCTCACCCGATCCTCATCAACCGGCCGATCGTCGAGACGACGAAGGGCACCCGGCTTTGCCGGCCTTCGGAAGTCGTCTTGGAGATTCTCGAAAATCCGCTGACCTCGTTCACCAAGGAAGACGGTGAGGCCGTGAAGCGCGGGGGCACCGCGGAATGAGCGTCGTCGACAGCATCGACACGCCCAACCTCGATGAACGCCAGTTTCGTCCCGTCGACGAGGACCGGTTGTTCCGCGCGGAGCGCATGACCCACCCGCCGCGTATCCTGATGCTCTACGGCTCGCTCAGGGAGCGTTCCTATTCCCGCCTTCTGACCGAGGAGGCCGCGCGAATCCTCAGGCGCTATGGTGCCGAGGTGCGCATCTTCGATCCGCATGGCCTGCCGCTCGCCGATGCGGTCGAGGCGTCGCATCCCAAGGTCCAGGAACTGCGCGAGCTGTCGCTCTGGTCGGAAGGCCAGGTCTGGTGCTCGCCCGAGCGCCACGGCGCGATGACGGGCGCGATGAAGACCCAGATCGACTGGCTGCCCCTCTCGATCGGGGCCATTCGTCCCACGCAGGGCCGGACGCTCGCCCTGATGCAGGTCAGCGGTGGCTCGCAGAGCTTCAACTCGCTCAACCAGATGCGGGTGCTGGGGCGCTGGATGCGGATGTTCACCATCCCCAACCAGTCGTCGGTTCCGAAGGCCTTTGCCGAGTTCGACGAGGCTGGCCGGATGAAGCCATCGTCCTACTACGAGCGCGTCGTCGACGTGATGGAAGAACTCGTCAAGTTCACCCTGCTGCTGCGCGAGCGGTCCGACTATCTTGTCGAACGCTATTCGGAGCGTGTCGAGACGGCAGCCGAATTGTCGAAGCGCGTCAATCAGCGCGCCATCTGAACGGATCAGCCCGGATAGACGTCGAGATAGCGTTCGAGCAGTTCCGAGAGGATCATGGTCGGGACGAGCAACACCATGACCACCGTCGCGATCGTCAGAGAATGGTCGCCGATCAGCATCCTGAGGATGCGAAAGAGGGCGATGATCAGCGTGAGCGCCAGTCCGTAGGACAGGATGGCGACCAGGCCCGACAGGCTCGGAACGAGTATCATGGCAAGGATGAGGAGCGCGTAGGCGTAGGAGACCGGTAGCGCGAGCCAGTTCGACACGACGACGATAGCCAGAAATCGCGAGCCGATCCCCAGCATCCAGCAGAGCAGGCCTGCCAGGACCAGCGGGACGATCCAGTTGGCGATTTCGACGAGGCCGAGCCTGAAGAAGAAGAGAGCGCCGACATCGACGCCGTCCGGCATTCCCTTGAGATACATGCTCCTCCACCACAGGAAGGAGAGCATCGTGGTCGGCAGGGCGAAGAAGACGGCCCAGAACGAGCGCATCGCCCCGCGGTCGGAGAAATCCAGGAAGGAAAAACCCTTCGCGTCCTGCCTGAACAGCAGCCAAAGGCCGTTCAGGTAGATTTCGACCTCCTTAAGCGTCGGCATTCGCGAACCATTGCTCGATGAAGACCTTGTAGATCCTCGTCAGGTTTTCCAGGTCCTCGACGGCGACGCGTTCGTCGACCATGTGCATGGTCTGACCGACGAGGCCGAACTCGACCACCGGGCAATAATCCTTGATGTAGCGCGCATCCGAAGTGCCGCCGGTCGTCGAAAGCTGCGGCGTGAGGCCGGTCTGCTTCTCGATCGCAGCCGAAAGCGCACTGATGAGCGAGTTGCTGCGCGTCAGGAAGACGTGGCTCGGTCGTTCCGACCAGACGATGTCGTAGGCAACCGGGTCGCGGCCGGGGCGAAGCGGGCTTTCCGCGGCAGCCACGTTCAGCCGGCGCACGATCTCCGCCTGCACGGTTTCGGCCGACCAGGTGTCGTTGAAGCGGATGTTGAACTTGAAGGTTGCGCGCGAGGGAATGACGTTCGTGGCGGCATTGCCGACGTCAATCGAGGTCACTTCGAGGTTCGATGGCTGGAAATTGTCGGTCCCGTGATCGAAGGGCGGATGCATCAGCGCGTCGGCAAGCCGGATGGCGCCGCGCACGGGATTGTCGGCAAGATGGGGATAGGCCGCATGACCCTGCACGCCGCGCACCGTCACGGTTCCGGAAACCGAGCCGCGCCGGCCGATCTTGATCATGTCGCCGAGCTGGTCCGGATTGGTCGGTTCGCCGACCAGGCAGGCGTCCCAGCTTTCGCCCTGCGCCTTTGCCCATTCGAGCAGCTTCACAGTGCCGTTGATCGCCGGACCTTCCTCGTCGCCGGTGATCAGCAGCGACACCGAACCCTTCGGCGCGCCTTTCTCCTCGATGACGCGCGCGATCGCCGAGACGAAGCAGGCGATGCCACCCTTCATGTCGACGGCGCCGCGGCCGAAGAGGACGCCGTCGGCGATCTCGGCGGCGAACGGCGGATGGCTCCAGGCCGCCTCGTCGCCGACCGGCACGACGTCGGTATGGCCGGCGAACATGAGGTGAGGGCCGCCATCGCCGAGGCGGGCATAGAGGTTTTCGATGTCCGGCGTGCCCGGCTCCGTCGCCGTCATGCGCGAGACCTTGAAACCGAGCGGTTCCACGAGCGCCTGGAGCGTGGTGAGCGCACCGCCTTCCGCGGGCGTGACGGATGGGCAGCGGATGAGAGCCTGGAGAACTTCGACGGGATTTGTGGCGATCATGATCTTGGCGTCGTGTGGGGTCTAAAGGCGAAAGCCCGCGACCGGCTGGGAGGATTTCTGGCAGGTTTAGCCGATCGGTCGTGACCTGTCACGGCCAAAGCCTGCCTCAGGATTGCGGCCGGTCGGCGGCGGCACCATAGGCATTCTGGCCTTTCACCGACGGCCAGAGACAGAGTACGAACAGCATGACGAAGGAAATCGCCGGAATGAACAGTGCGGCGACGCTGATCCCCGGCAGTCCCATGTCGTGCAGTCGCTTGATGCTGAGCATCACGGTCGATACGGCCGAGACGAAGACCCCGGAAAAGAAGAGCACGCTGAGCAGCCCGAATACCTGCTCGTCGTCCTGATGGGCCGCGAGCGCGCTGACCGTGAAGCAGTTCACGGTCATCCAGAACAGCCAGCCGAGGATGAAAACCTGCCGCCCGGCACGGCCGGACGGGCTGAACAGCAACCAGCCGACAGTCGGCCGCCGGGCCGCGGGCTGCATCGGGGCTCAGTCCCGGAGCAGCTCGTTGATGCCGGTCTTCGAGCGGGTCTTTTCATCGACGCGCTTGACGATGACGGCGCAGTAGAGGCTCGGTGCCGGCTGGCCGTTCGGCATGACATTGCCCGAGGGCATGGAGCCGGCAACGACGACGGAGTAGGGCGGCACTTCACCATAGGTGACCTCGCCGGTGGCGCGATCGACGATCTTGGTCGACTTGCCGATGAACACGCCCATGCCGAGCACGGAGCCTTCACGGATGATGCAGCCTTCGACGACTTCCGAGCGGGCGCCGATGAAGCAGTTGTCTTCGATGATGGTCGGGCCGGCCTGCATCGGTTCCAGCACGCCGCCGATGCCGACGCCGCCGGAAAGGTGGACATGCTTGCCGATCTGCGCGCAGGAGCCGACGGTCGCCCAGGTATCGACCATCGTGCCTTCACCGACATAGGCGCCGAGATTGACGAAGGACGGCATCAGGATGGCGTTCGGCGCGATATAGGCGGAACGGCGCACGACGGCGTTCGGAACGGCGCGGAAGCCGGCCCGTTCGAACTCGTTGGTGCTCCAGCCGTCGAACTTCGAAGGAACCTTGTCCCACCAGGTCGAGCCGCCCGGGCCGCCGGAGACGACTTCCATGGCATTGAGCCGGAAGGACAGCAGCACGGCCTTCTTCAGCCACTGGTGAACGGTCCAGTTGCCATCGTCGCCACGGGTCGCAACGCGTGCCTTGCCGCTGTCGAGCAGGTTGAGGGCGGTTTCGACGGCATCGCGGATCTCGCCGCGGGTCGCGGTCGTGACCGTGTCGCGGTTTTCAAAGGCCGCTTCGATGATGCTTTCGAGGGCGGTGAGATCCGTGGCGTTCATTTGAATTCCTTAAACTTCGTTGTCTATCGTTGAACCGGACGATATCCGAATTCGCAATCGGGAACTGGCACTTGCTCTAGCGCATTCGCCCGGGGTTGAAAACAGCCGCCGGCGCATTCGGCGTCTCGGATTGCGACAAAGAAAGGCATGACATATGGCAAAGCAGACCAATGGCCGGCAGCGGAGCAAGGACGGCTCCTGGGTTGCCCTGAAGGACAGTCGGACGGACCGCAAGCGCGCCGCCGAGGTGCCGCTCACGCCGCAGTCGGAATCGCCTTCCTATCGGCTTGCCTATGTCGACGACGATTTCATGATGCGCGAGGAGCTGCGTCCCGTGCGCCTGCAGCTCGAGTTGTTGAAGACCGAGATGATCCTCGCGGAACGCGGCATCAAGTCGACCGTCGTCATGTTCGGCGGCGCCCGTATCCCGGCGCCGGGCAAGGACGCCTGGGCCGCGCGCAACGACACCCAGCGGGCCAATCTGATGGCGGCCTCCGTCTATTACGAGGAGGCCCGCAAGTTCGCCCGTCTCTGCGCGGAATATGCGTCGCGCCACGAGCATCGTGAATACGTGGTAACGACCGGTGGCGGGCCGGGCGTCATGGAGGCGGGAAATCGCGGGGCCTCGGAAGTCGGTGCGCCGACCATCGGCCTCAACATCGTATTGCCACACGAGCAGGCGCCCAACCCCTTCGTCACGCCCGAACTGAGCTTCAACTTCCACTACTTCGCCATCCGCAAGATGCATTTCCTGATGCGGGCCAAGGCGATCGCCATCTTCCCGGGCGGGTTCGGCACGCTCGATGAATTTTTCGAGGCGCTGACCCTCATCCAGACCAAGCGCATGGCGCCGATTCCCTTGATCCTCTTCGGCGAGTCCTTCTGGCGCAAGATCGTCGATTTCCAGGCGCTCGCGGATTTCGGGACCGTTGCGCCCGAGGATCTCGACCTGCTGCACTTCGTCGAGACGGCGGACGAGGCGTGGAAGATCATCGCCGATCACTACGAGCTCTGACAATGCGAAAGCCCGCGATCGACGCGGGCTTTGCTGTTCATGGATGTGAGGTGGATCAGAGGAACCCGAACCCGCGCTTCGGCAGGTCGTCGGCAGAGATTGCGCCGTCCTTGTTGGTATCCAGCTGGGTGAACATCTTGTCGATGAGCGCGCTGGCTTCGGCCTTGGTGATCTGACCGTTCTCGTCGGCATCGGCGACGCGAATGATGCCGCGCGGACCATGGCCACCCATGCGGCCGTCCATCGGGCCGCCGGGACCCATGTCGGGACCCATCTCGGGGCCTCTGCCGTCACGCATGGCGTGGTCTTCGCCATGATGCTTGCCGTGTCGCGGACCGTCATTGCCGTCCGGGCCGTTGCCGCCCCAGCCATGGTGACCGCCGCGTCCGCCGCCGAAGCCCCAGTTCCAGCCGAACTGTTTGCCTCTGCCGTCACGCGGGGGCTGGCCGTCCTGAGGGCCGCTGCCGTCCTGCGGACCCTGGCCTGGACCATTGCCCTGTCCGGCCGCATTGGCCTCGCGTTCGGCCTTGCGCTGTTCACGCATGTCGCGGTGCTTGCGGAACTCGCCGGGCGTGAGGCTGCCGTCAGTGTTCTCATCGATGGAAGCGAAGATCTTTTCACCAGCCGCAGTGGCTTCAACCTTGGCGATCTTGCCGTCCTTGTTGCTGTCGAAGTTCTGGAGCATGCGGACGAAGATTCCGTCCGGGCCGCCGCCGGGACCGCGTCCCATCTCCTGGCGAGCGAGGACGGCCGAAGCCGAGGTGCCGATCATGAGGCTGCCGATGATCGCCGCGATCGTGAGTTTCTTGCCGGTCATTGCGTGTTCCTTTCATCGTTCGGTGATGAGAGAAACCTAAGGCGCCGGCTGAACAGAACCTACTTAAACATCGGTAAGCTGGGTGAAACTTTGGTAATCTAGCCGGACGCTCAGTCGTCGGCTGAAATCAGTCGTTCCAGGAAGCTCGCGAGGTCGTCGGTGACGAAATCGATACTGCCCGGGTCGGTGTTCTCCGCGAGTTCCCAGCTCTCCAGCACGACCGAGCCGAGATTGCGCGGAACGAGCAGGACCGTCTTCATCCCCAGCGCCTTGGGCACCGAGAGATTGCGCGGCAGGTCTTCGAACATCGCCGCGTTGCGGGTGTCGATGCGGTTGAGGCTGGTGAACTTGTCATAGGTGCTGCCGGCCGGCTTCGGCTGGTAGTCGGCAGCCACGATGTCGAAGATGTCGTCGAAATGGTCGAGGATGCCGAGCGCACGCGCTGCCGCTTCCGCATGGGCCACGGTGCCGTTGGTGAAGATGAACTTCCGGCCCGGCAGTGCCCTGATTGCCGCGCCGAGGTTGGCATCGGGCAGCAGCGCCGAATAGTCGATCGCATGGGCCTTTTCGAGGAAGTCGTTGGGATCGACGCCGTGGTGCAGCATCAGGCCGGCAAGCGTGGTGCCGTGGTCGTGATAGTATTTCTTCTGCAGCAGCTTCGCTTCCGCCGGATCCATCTGCAGCAGCTGCGCCACATAGGCCGTCATGTTGCGGTCGATCTGCGCGAACAGGTTGATGTGATGCGGATAGAGCGTGTTGTCGAGATCGAACACCCAGTCCCGGACGTGGGCGAAGTCGTCTCGATGCGGAAGAAGCGATTTGTCGGTCATGTCCCGCGTTATGACAGGACCATCGGATTTGGCAATGAAAATCCCCTCGCCGGCGCGGGACGGCGAGGGGAGGTTTCAGAAGGTTCGGTCGATCACTTCATCTCGTAGATGTCGATCGGGAAGTACTTCTTGTTGATCTCGGCATACTTGCCGCTGGCGCGGATCGCGTCGATTGCGGCATTCAGCTTGGCGAGCAGGTCGGTATCTTCCTTGCGCACGGCGATGCCGGCGCCTTCGCCGATGAACTTGGGATCGGCGATCGGTGCGCCGACCAGTTCGCAGCACTTGGCACCGTCACCCTTGGACAGCCAGTCCATCATCGGCAGCATGTCGCCGACCTGAAGGTCGAGGCGGCCGTTGATCATGTCGAGGTTCACTTCGTCCTGCGTCGGGTAGAGCTTCACCTCGACGTCCGGATAGGTGGCGGTGGCGTATTCTGCCTGGGTGGTGCCCGCCTGCGCGCCGATCACCTTGCCCTTGAGCCCTTCGTTGGTGAAGTCGGTGATGTTGGCGCCCTTCTGGGCGATGTGGGTCATCGGCGCCTTGTAGTAGGACTTGGTGAAGGCGACCTTTTCGGCTCGCTCGGGCGTGATGAACATCGAGGCGATCATGAAATCGAACTTCTTCGCCTGCAATGCCGGAATGATGCCGTCCCAGTCCTGCGTGACGACGTCGCATTCCACCTTCATCTCGGCGCAGAGCGCCTGGCCGATTTCGACGTCGAAGCCGCCGACCTTGCCGTCGGAATCGACGAAGTTGAAGGGGGGATAGGCCCCTTCGGTGCCGATGACGAGCTTGTCTGCGGCCTGGGCAGTGAACGCCGTCAGCGCCGTGAAGGCCAATGCGAGAATGGTTTTTTTCATGATCGTTCCCCTGGTTCGTGGCGGCTTTTGCTCCGCCTTCGGGGAAAGTCTATGCAGGCCTTCGCCATAAGCGAAATAGATAGTTGCAATATCCGTTATCAACGTGATTAATCCTGAAAACTGTGTCTCAGGGCTCGACCATGGCCAGCAAACGGCTCGAACGCTTTGCTCATAATCTCGACTGGAACCTCCTGCGCACCTTTGCCGTGGTCGTCGAGGAGGGCTCCATCACTGCCGCCGCCAACCGCCTGTTGCTTCAGCAGCCGGCAGTCTCGATGGCGTTGAAGCGACTGGAGGAGACGACCGGTCACCGGTTGATCGATCGCCGGCCCGGCCGCTTCGAGATGACGGAAGCCGGCGAACGGCTCTACCGCCAGGCGAGGGACATCTTCGCCGCCGTCGTTCGCCTGCCGGACACGCTGGAAAGCGCCGGAGCCGATATCACCGGCCATGTCTCCGTCCACGCGGTCTCCCATGTCCATCACCCGGGCTGGGACGAACGCAGCGCCCGCTTCTTCGCCGCGCACCCGAAGGTGACGATGAACGTCACGATCGAGACGACCGCCGATGTCATCAGTTCGGTCGAGCGCGGCATCGCCAGCATCGGCATTTGCGACGGCATCATTCCCGATCACCTGTCCAAGGCACCCTACAAGAACGAGCGGTACGCGCTCTACTGCGGTGCCGGCCATCGCCTGTTCGGCGTGAAGGGTGCGGCACTCAACGACCTGCGCGGCGATCCCTATATCGCCTTCACTGCCGACGTTCTGGGAGGCCAGCACATGAACGCCGTGACGGCCGTTCGCGCGATCGGCTCCTTCGGGCAGGAGGTGTGCGCCGTTTCCAGCAATGTGGAGGAGGTGATCCGTATGGTCGCCGCGAACATAGGCATCGGAATGTTGCCCAATCATCTGGTGGGACCGATGGTCGAGGCCGGCAGGCTCTGGCAGCTGCCGCCCTATGGAAATCTTCCGGTCAGCGAAGTCTTTCTGATCACCAATCCCAATGCCATGCTCAATCCGGCAGAACAGGCATTCGTCGCGGCGATGGACGGTCTCGAACTCTTTGAGGATGAGCAATATCATCAATTGAATTGATGACCGCATTTAAAGTTATAAATTTGAACGAAGGTTATGCGATCGCTAGCGTGCGGACCTCTCTAAGGATGACCGCACATGCAGACCTATGACATCGCCATTCTCGGAGGCGGCATTGCCGGCCTCTCGCTTGCCTATTTCCTCGGCGCCGATCGCTCGGTCGTGCTCCTGGAACGCGAGGAGAGCCTCGGCTATCACTCGACCGGCCGGTCTGCCGCGGAATTCGTCCTGCGCTACAACAGTCCCGAGGTCTGCAAGCTCGCCGCGATCAGCCGCGATTTCTTCGATCGTCCACCGCAGGGCTTTTCCGACGTGCCGCTGCTTGTGCCGCGCGGAGGCGTGATGATCGCCAACGCCGAGAAGGCCGAGCGGTTCGAGGCCCATTTTGTTGCAGAGCAGGCAAAGACCGATGGCCTCAGGCGACTGACCGTCGACGAGGCGATCGACATGGTCCCGATCCTCGATCCGGCCTATGTCGCCGGCGCCTATCACGACCCGGAATTCTGGGACATCGAGGTCGAAAGCCTGTTGCAGGGCTATCTCAAGGGCGCGCGACGGGCCGGCGTGGACGTGCGCCAGAAAGCCGGCGCGATCGTCGCGCGCGACGATGGTGAGCGCTGGCGGATCGACACGGAACAGGGCGAGATCGGCGCACGCACCGTCGTCAACGCGACCGGCGGCTGGGCCGACCAGACCGCGCGGCTCTTCGGCGTCGCGCCGATGGGCATCGTGCCGCATCGGCGCACGGCGATCCTGGTCGACCTGCCCGATGGTATCGACTGGCGTGGCCTTCCCGAGATCAACGAACTCGACGAGGAATTCTACTGCAAGCCCGATGCCGGACGCCTTTTGGTTTCGCCGGCCGACGAGACGCCGTGCGAGCCGGGAGACGTGCAGCCGGAGGAGATCGACATTGCCTGGGCGGCGCATCATCTCGAAACCGCAACGACCATGGGCGTCCGCCGCATCGCCAAGAGCTGGGCCGGCATGCGCAGCTTTGCACCCGATCGCCTTCCCGTCATCGGCCCGGCGAGCGATCATCCACGCTTCTTCTGGTTGGCGGGGCAGGGCGGCTATGGCATCCTGAGTTCACCGGCGCTCGGTTCGCTGGCCGCCGCGCTCCTGACCGGCGGGCAGGTGCCGGAGGGCTTCCTCCGCGAGGGACTTTCCCCGTCGCGATTCTCGCCCGAACGTTTCTGACGGGCACGCCATTTCTCCGCCGGGACAGGCTTTCGTCGGCCGGGTGGCGGTGATACAGCTCCGCCATGATCGCCTGGATCCCCATCACCTTCGCCAGCGCATTCCTCCAGAATCTGCGCTCCGTCCTGCAAAAGCACCTGAAAGGCCGGATGGGCACCACCGGCGCCACCTTCGTGCGCTTCGGTTATGGCGTACCCTTCGCCCTGCTGTACCTGTCGATCCTTCATTACGGATTGGGCCGCGTGCTGCCCGTGCCGAACGGACCGTTCTGGGGTTGGGCGGTCGTCGGCGCCGGCGCCCAGATCGCCGCGACTTTCCTGCTGGTGCATCTCTTCTCTTTCCGCAACTTCGCGGTCGGCACCGCCTATTCCCGCACGGAACCCGCCCAGGCGGCGCTGATCGCGCTCGTCCTCTTTGGCGAGACCATCACGCTTCCGGTTCTGGCGGCCATTCTCGTGTCCGTGCTGGGCGTCATGCTGATTTCCGTTGCACGGACCACGCTGACACCGGCCGCGCTGGTGACATCCGTCTTCAGCCGTACGGCACTGATCGGCCTCCTGTCCGGCCTGTTCTTCGGCGTTTCGGGCATCGCCTACCGTTCGGCTTCGCTGGCGCTCGAACCGAGCCTGCCCGCACCTGACAGCGTCATGCAGGCGGCCTTTACGCTGATCGTGGTGATTCTCGTCCAGACGCTGTCCATGCTCGCATGGATGCTGTGGCGCGATCGTGCCGAGCTTGGCCGAGTCCGCTCGGCCTGGAGGATCGGCATCCTCGTCGGCTTCGTCGGCGCGACGGCTTCCTTCGGCTGGTTCACCGCCATGACGCTGCAGCAGGTGGCCGTGGTCAAGGCGCTGGCCCAGGTCGAGATGCTGTTCACCTTCGCCTCCTCGGTCTTCTTCTTCAAGGAGAAGATCAATCGCCTGGAGGTCGCAGGCTGCCTCCTGATCGTCGCCGGCGTCCTGCTGCTGCTCGTCACCTGACCGGCGGGGCTCCGGTTGATGGAGCGACGACCCGAGGCTAGATTGGAAAACGGAACTCCAACTGGCGCACGGATGATGGATACGGGCAAGGTACTCTTCGCGGAATGGTTCCCGACTCCCCTCGGCGTCATGGTCTCCGTGGCGGACGAAACGAGTCTGCGTGTCCTGAGCTTCGAGGACGACAGGCCGGTCGCCGAGAGCCTTGCGCGGCAACAGCGCCAACTGGGACGCGAGATCGTCGCCGCAGGCAACGAGATCACCGGGAGGATGGGACGGGAACTCGAGGCCTATTTCGCAGGAAAGCTCTTCGACTTCACCGTGCCGCTTGCCCCGGCCGGAAGCGAGTTCGAGCAGAAGGTCTGGGCAGAGCTACTGACCGTGCCTCTCGGGGAAACCTGCTCCTATGGCGATATTGCCAAGAATGTCGGAGGCATGGAGACGGTTCGTGCTGTCGGCAAGGCCAATGGCGCAAATCCCATCGGGATCGTCATCCCCTGCCATCGCTGCATCGGCTCCGATGGCTCTCTCACCGGTTACGGCGGAGGGTTGTGGCGCAAGAAATGGCTCTTGCGCCACGAAGGGCAGATGCGCCCGGTCGGGCTCTTCGCCCTCTGACCTCGGCAGGCCACCTAGATCAGGGAACGATCAGGGTCCCCGCGCCGCCTTCGGTGAAGATCTCGAGCAAAACGGCATGCGACACCTTGCCGTTCAGGATGACCACGCCCTGTACCCCGGCATTGATGGCGTCGATGCAGGTCTCGACCTTCGGGATCATGCCGCCGGAAATCGTACCGTCCTTGATCAGTGCCCGAGCCTGAGAGACCGACAGTTCCTTGATCAGTTCGCCCTGCTTGTTCAGCACGCCGGGAACGTCGGTCAGGAACAGCAGCCGCGTGGCGCGCAGCGCACCGGCGATCGCACCGGCAAAGGTGTCGGCATTGATGTTGTAGGTGTGTCCGTCGCGGCCGGGAGCGACCGGCGCGATGACCGGGATCATCTCGGACTTGGCGAGAAGGTCGAGTAGCGTGCGGTCGACTTCCACCACCTCGCCGACGAAGCCCAGATCGAGGACGCGCTCGATGTTGGAATCCGGATCGGTGACGGTCTTCTTCGCCTTCTCGGCGAAGACCATGTTGCCGTCCTTGCCGCAGAGACCGATCGCCCATTCACCCGTCTGGTTGATGAGCGCGACGATCTCCTTGTTGATGGAGCCGGCAAGCACCATCTCGACGATCTCGACGGTCTTCTGGTCGGTGACGCGCAGGCCGCCTTCGAATTTCGATTCGATACCCATCTTGGTGAGCATCGCGCCGATCTGCGGACCGCCACCATGAACGACGATCGGGTTGACGCCCGACTGCTTCAGAAGGGCGATGTCGGCCGCGAAGGCACGACCGAGTTCCGGATTGCCCATGGCATGCCCGCCGTATTTCACGACGATCGTCTTGTTCTCGTAGCGCTGCATGTAGGGCAGGGCCTGGGCCAGGAGCCGCGCCTGCATTTCACCTTCGGAAGCCGTCATGGGATACCCTCGTCTCTGGTTCGCGGCCTTTTAGCGCAAGATCGTGACCGATGGAATAATGCCGGCAAAGATTACGGGGCGATGATCCGTCGGCTGGCAGGATGCGTATTGGAGCGCAAACGGAAACGAGTTGGAATGCCTGGGGCGGGGACCCGTCCGGAGGAAAGGCGCTGATGCCGAT
This sequence comes from Rhizobium terricola, assembly GCF_012927355.1. Lineage (GTDB taxonomy): Bacteria > Pseudomonadota > Alphaproteobacteria > Rhizobiales > Rhizobiaceae > Allorhizobium > Allorhizobium terricola. The sequence goes on along the minus strand of NZ_JABBGK010000002.1, from coordinate 669,953 downwards.
GACGAGCGATGACCTCTCAAGCCTGCTGTTCCGTGTCTCCCTCAAGGATCGAACAGCATTTTCCCTGCTTTATGCGCGGACCGCGCCGAAACTTTTCGCGATCTGCCTTCGTATATTGAAGGACAGGGCAGACGCCGAAGAGGCTCTTCAGGATGTCTTCGTGAAGATCTGGCAGCGCGCCGAGAGCTTTGCCGGATCCGGACGCGGGTCCGAGGGCTGGCTTGCGGCGGTTGCGCGTTACCACTGCATCGACCGCATTCGGACGAGGCGCCCCGCGGCTGTGGACCTTGATTCCGCGGTCGACGTTGCCGACGAGGCCGATGATCCGGAACGCACTGCTGTGCTGCGTTCCGAAGGAAAGCGGATTGACACCTGTCTGCAGGCATTGGATCCTGACCGTGCTCGTGCCGTCAGGCACGCCTATGTGGAGGGATTGTCGTATCAGGAACTTGCGGATCGCTTTGCGGTGCCGCTGAACACGATGCGCACATGGCTGCGGCGCAGCCTGTTGAGATTGAGAGAGTGCATGGATGCCGACGCCAGACCAGAGCAAGGGTGACCGCTCGCGAGACGAGGTTCTCGCCGGTGAATATGTGCTTGGCGTGCTCGGCATCGAGGATCGCATGCAGGTCGAGGCCCGCTTGCGCCACGACCGGTCCTTCGCCGAGATCGTCCGCCGTTGGGAAGACAATCTCCTGCAGTTTAATGACGATTATGGCGCCGAGCTTCCCCCTGAGACCCTGTTCACCCGGATCGAGGAACGTATTCACGGCGGTTCCCGCCCGCGGTCAGCGGCGAGCCTGCTTTGGGCTCTCTGGAATTCTCTCGCCCTGTGGCGCGGCGTGGCCGTTGCCGGCATTGCATCTGCCATCGTCGTCGGCGGAACGGAAGCAGGGCTCTGGGACCGTGCGAAAGTTGGCGCGCCGCTGATAGCCGAGCTCGCCGGCAAGGATAGCGTGATCAGCCTTGTCGCCCGCTATGACCATGGTTCCGGGCGGCTGCAAGTGACCCCGGTCGCGACCGGCGAAGCGCGCCAGAAATCGCTTGAGCTCTGGCTGATAGAGGGGCAGGCCGCGCCTCGCTCCCTTGGCGTTCTTCCCCAGACCGGTGAAGGTGAGATCATCGTTCCGGACGAGATGCGGGCCCGTTTCTCGGAGGGCGTGATACTGGCGGTCAGCCTTGAACCGTTTGGTGGCTCTCCGACCGGCCAGGCAACCGGGCCTGTGATTGCGCTCGGCCCCGCCCATCTCTGACGCACGCCGCCCTTCATTTATTTTGACGTAAAATCAAGTATTTACGGAAATTTGTGGCAATTTCGCGCCTGGAGTGAAACTCGATCGCGACAGGCCTCGTCCTTTGAAGTGTTCCCGAAAACGGGATCGAGACATCCGCCCGGCGGCAATCCAGCCGCCGAGGACGGGATCAGGAACACCAGGACAGAGGAAACCGAAATGTTCAAGACCACTCTTTTCCCGCTTGCCCTTGCTGCCGCCGTTTCCGTTGGCGCGGTCACCGCTCATGCTGAAAATCCGATGGTCGGTGGTGCCGCCATGTTCGAGGACAAGAACATCGTCGAAAACGCAGTCAACTCGAAGGATCACACGACGCTGGTGGCCGCCGTCAAGGCGGCCGGTCTGGTCGAGACGCTGTCGGGCAAGGGGCCCTTCACGGTCTTTGCTCCGATCAATGCGGCGTTCGACGCGCTGCCGGCCGGCACCGTCGACACTTTGCTCAAGCCTGAGAGCAAGGAGCAGCTGACCAAGATCGTGACCTGCCATGTCGTTGCGGCCGATGCCATGTCTTCCGCAATCGGCAAGATGATCGCCGATGACGGCGGTACCCATCCGGTGAAGACCGTCGGCGGTTGCACCCTCCAGGCCAAGATGGATGGCGACAAGATCACGCTCACCGACGAAGCCGGCGGCGTGGCGACCGTCACGGTCGCCGACGTCAAGCAGTCGAACGGCGTGATCCATGTGATCGACAAGGTGCTCCTGCCGAAGATGTAAGCTCTCAAGTCCGCTGAAGACGGGCAGGGAGCCTGGGCCAGGCATGCTGCGTCAGGTGGCCTGGCCGACGGTCTCGATGATTGCCGCGCGCAACTCGTCGAGGCCGTTTCCCTTTTCTGACGATGTAGCGATCACGAAGGGGTAGGCGGCAGGGCGCTTCTTGATCTTGCCGAGCGTTTCGCCGATCAGTTTCTCCACGCCGGCCGCCTTGATCTTGTCGGTCTTGGTCAGCACGATCTGATAGGAGACCGCCGCCTTGTCGAGCAGGTCGAGAACTTCGTCGTCGTTCTTCTTGATCCCGTGGCGGCTGTCGATCAGCACATAGACGCGCTTCAGCGTCGCGCGGCCACGCAGATAATCGAATACAAGCTTCGTCCAGGCATCGACATGCTCCTTCGGCGCCTGGGCATAGCCGTAGCCCGGCATGTCCACCAGCGCCATCGGTGGCAGGTCGCCCGCCTCGCCGGAATAGCCGTCCGGAACGAAGTAGTTGAGTTCCTGGGTGCGGCCCGGGGTGTTGGACGTGCGCGCAAGGCCCTTCTGGCCGGTCAGCGCATTGATCAGCGACGACTTGCCGACATTCGAACGTCCGGCAAAGGCGACCTCGAGTGGTCCCTCCGGCGGCAGGAATTTCATGGACGGGACGCCACGAATGAAGATCCACGGCTTGCCGAACAGGGGCAGGTCGGTCTTCTGATTGTTGTCGGTCATGGGTTCGCCTTTCGAGTGACCCTGTGGAATCCGGGTTTTGGCCGGCAAAGTCAAGACGCGGTCGGCACGCGCGGCCCCGCGTCGCCACGCATGTGGCCGATCAGATAGGTAAACAGGGCCGCAAGCACGATGCTCCCGCCGATCATCGTCCGGACAGAGGGGATCTCATGGTGCAGGAGAACCATCCAGACCGGGGCGAGGATCATTTCCGCCGTGCCGAGGAGGGCGGCAAGGGCAGACGGGATCATCCGGGCGCCGGTCACGTACATCGCCATGCCGAGCCCGAGATTGAGCGCCCCGAAGGCAAAGAGCAGTAACAGATCCGGAACGCCGACTTCGAAGCTGCCGGCTTGCGTGGCGGCGATCGCCGAGGCGATGAAGCAGCCGAGGCTTGCCGCCGGCGTCATGCGGATACCAGGATAACGGCGTGTCAGAACCGTCATGCAGGCGAAGATTAGAGGAATGGAGGCCGCAAGTCCGAGGCCGAGCATCGATCCGCCTTCACCGATCGATGCCGAAACCATGATTGCAACGCCGATGATTACGGCCGCAATCGCCCCCCAGGTGACCGTGGTGATCGGTTCACCGAGCAGGACGCGGGCGAGCAATGCTGCGAACAGCGGGATGGCGGCCATGAACAGCACCACATTGGCGACCGGCGTCATGCTGACGGCGAGCACGAAACACGTCGACACGGCGGCAAAGCCGATCGCGATCATCACGCCCGGCCATCCCATGGCCCGAAACAGCCTGACCGTACCCGCGGCTTTGTCGCGGATCAGCATGAAGCTCAACAGGAACAGTCCGCCGAACAGGCAGCGCCAGAAGACGATCGCCCAACCGTCTGTCAGGCCGATGAAGCGCTGGATCGCGCCGCCATAGCTCCAGGCGGTGGCGGAACCGAGCACCAGTGCGATGCCGAGCCAGGGACGGGCGGAGGTGGACGAAGCGTTTTGGGCGGTCATGGGAACTCACAAGGAAACGGCATAAAAGAAAGCCCCGGTAAACCGGGGCTTTGAGGATCACTTCGTCTCGGTGGGTTTTCGCCGGAACATGCCCTTCAGATTGTCGAACAGTTCGATCTTGGCGCCGTGACGCTTCATGATGATCGACTGCTGGGCGATCGAGAGCGTGTTGTTCCATGCCCAGTAGATGACGAGACCTGCAGGGAAGGTGCCGAGCATGAAGGTGAAGATCAGCGGCATCCAGTTGAACAGCATCGCCTGGGTCGGATCCGGCGGCGTCGGGTTCATCCGCATCTGCAGCCACATGGTGACGCCCATGATGATCGGCCAGACGCCGAGGTGCAGGAAGGTCGGGCCTTCGAACGGCAGGAGGCCGAACAGGTTGATGAACGTCGTCGGATCGGGTGCGGACAGGTCTTGGATCCAGCCGAAGAACGGTGCATGACGCATTTCGATGGTGACGTAGATCACCTTGTAGAGCGAGAAGAAGACCGGGATCTGCAGGAGAACAGGCCAGCAGCCAGCGACCGGGTTGATCTTCTCTTCCTTGTAGAGCTGCATCATCGCTTGCTGCAGCGCCATCTTGTCGTCGCCGTGCTTGGCCTTCAGCTCTTCCATCTTCGGCTGGACGCGCTTCATGTTGGCCATGGAGGCGTACTGCTTGCTGGCGAGCGGGAAGAACAGCGCCTTGACGACGATGGTGGTCAGCAGGATGGCGATGCCGAAATTGCCGACGTGACGGTAGAAGAAGTCCATAACTTTGAACATCGGCTTGGTCAGGAAGTAGAACCAGCCCCAGTCGATCATCAGGTCGAAATGCGGGATCGCCAGACTTGCCTTGTAGCTGTCGACGACCGGAACTTCCTTGGCGCCGGCGAACACGAGCTGCTTGACCGTGGCCGACTGGCCCGGCGCGACGCTGACCGCATCGTTCTTGAAGTCAGCCTGGAAGCGCGGCTGGCCGTCCGTGAAATGGGAGAAACGCGATTCGAATGCCAGCGTCTGCTGCGGAACGAGGGCTGCTGCCCAATACTTGTCGGTGATACCGAGCCAGCCGCCGGTCGCCTTCTCGTTGGCAATCGCTTCCTTCTCGATGTTCGAATACTTTTCTTCCGTCAGACCGTTCTCCGCGCCGATGACGCCGAGGAAGCCTTCGTGCAGGACGTAGACCGAGGGGGTGGTCGGCTTGTTGTAGCGCGTGATGCGGCCGTAAGGCGCGACCGATGCGGCAGCCGTGCTGGCATTGCTGATCGTGTCCTCGACGGTGAACATGTAATGCTCGTCGATCGATACCTTGCGCTTGAAGGTCAGGCCGGCCTCGTTGGTGAAGGAGAGGGTGACCGGCGTCGTCTGCGTGAGCTTGTCGCCTTCGGTGAGCGTCCAGACGGTGGTCGGGCCCGGGACGGTGCCGGCGTTCTCGCCGCCGATGAAGCCGAGTTCGGTAAAGTAGCCGTCCTTGGTGTCCGCCGGGTTGAAAAGAGTGATGATCGGGCTCGTCGGGTCGACGGTCTCGCGGTATTCCTTGAGCTTCAGGTCGTCGAAGCGGGCGCCGGTGAGGTTGATCGAGCCGGCAAGGGCGGGCGTGTCGATGGCGACGCGGGTCGACTTCGCAATCGCTTCCTCGCGGCTCGCCTCGGCGGCGGCCTGCGCATTGCTTCCGGGAAGGGTGCCTGAGACGGTGCCGGCCGGTGCGGGTGTGGTCGTCGTCTGTTCGGTCTTGGCCTGTTCGGCAAGGCGTGCCTCTTCGGCAACCCGCTGCGCCTCGATCCTGGGATTCATGATGAAATACTGCCAGCCGAGAACGATCAGCACGGACAGGGCAATCGCGATGAAGTAATTGCGGTTGTTTTGCATCATACTTTCCTGGAATCGGTCGCGGAGGACCCTGCGTTTTTCGGTCTGGCCTTGATCCGCTCGGCCAATTGCGCGGCAATCCTCGCAAAGGGTGCATTGAGCACGTCCCTGCGGGCGACCACCACATAGTCGTGTCCGGGCTGCATTGCAAACGCCGCATTGAGCCGCACGGCTTCTTTTAGCCGCCGCCGCATGCGGTTTCGTTCGACCGCGTTGCCGTGTTTCTTGGTGACGGTAAAGCCGACCCGCGCTTCGGTATCCGGCTGCTGGCGGTCGAGGACTTCGAGGAGGAACAGGCCTCCCTTGCGCTTTTCTCCGGCGCGAACGGCAAGAAGCTGCGGCCGGCTTTTCAGCCGCCCGACAGTGTGCTTGTTTTTAGGAGCATTCATTCGCCCGGTCTCGGGCCGCCCCGGCCTTAGGCCGAGAGACGCTTGCGACCGCGAGCGCGGCGAGCAACGAGAACCTTGCGGCCGCCCTTGGTGGCCATGCGCGCACGGAAGCCGTGGCGACGCTTGCGAACAAGCTTGGAAGGTTGGTAGGTACGCTTCATTTATTTAACACCGCGGTGTGCGGCCCTTCTTGGGTTTGCAGTAACTGCAAGAGCGTTGGATTTATCGCACGGCTCTTCATCCGCCACATGGGCGGGTCGGTCCGAACGTGCGCGGCTTATACGGGCGAAGGCCCCGAGAGTCAATTCCTGGCCTTTCCAGCGTTTTCGCTGCGGCAAGATCTTGTCATTCGTCATTAACCAATAGCGCGAGCAGTTTCCTGGGTCTGACGCCGCGGCCATCTTGCATTGCGGCGAAAAATGATCGGTTTTGATCGTTTGAATGGCTGCTGCGCTCAAATTTCGCACGTGCAGGGGCGGTTTTACATGCGAAAGAGGCCGATTCGGCGCGACAAGACTTCGTTAACAGGCGGACTGTATTTTAGTAAAAATGTGGGGGTTGAGGCCTCTTCGTCTCATGCAGGAGCACGTCCGTGAAGATCAGCGGTAAAGTCTATTCATTGGTGGGGATTCTCGGCTTCGCGGCCGTCGTGATCGGGGCGATGGGCATCTTCGTCACCACGCAGTACGGCGCCAAGTCCGAACAGGTGAGTGAAGTTTCGGAGCGCGTCTATCTCGGTGAGCGTCTCAATCGCCTCGTGACCGGCGTGGTCATGGAAGCGCGCGGCATCTATGCGGCACCGAGCACGGAGAAAGCCGAGAACTTCGCCAAGGGCCTGCTCAAGAACCTCGACGAGATGGACAAGGTGCTCGCAACCTGGAAGCCGCTCGTTCCGGAGGCGCAGATGGCGACCTTCGACGCGATGCAGGCCCGCTCAGCGGAGTTCCGCACCTTCCGTGCGGAGACGGCACGCCTGGGCACCACGGTAGATCCGAAGGCGGCGAACGAGCAGGGCAACAACGAAGCCAACCGCGCCAACCGCAAGGCCTTCCAGGCCGAGATCGATGCAGTCGTCGATGCGGACAAGGTCGAACTCCAGGCTCTCAAGGATTCGCTCGCAAGCTTCCAGGACACCATGCTGGTCATCATTTCCGGCGTGACGGTCCTGTCGCTCGCCATCGGCGCGGGCCTTGGCATGCATATCGGCGTCAACCATCTGAGCGGTCCGATCCGCAAGGTCACGGCGGCGATGAAGAGCGTGGCCGACGGCGATTTCAGCGCCGATGTTCCTTACGAGGGACGCGCCGACGAAATCGGCGACATGGCCGCCGCGGTCGAGGTGTTCAAGCGCAACGGTCTTGCCGTCCAGCGCCTCAATGCCCAGGAAACCGCAATGCGCGCCAAGAGCGACGACCTTCAGTCCAGCATGTCGGTTACGGTCGCCGCGGCCGCAGCCGGCGATTTCGGCAAGCGCATCGACAAGGATTATGAGGACGAAAATCTCAACCGTTTCGCCGCCAACATCAACACGCTGCTCTCGTCGGTCGACCAGGGCGTTTCCGAGACCCGTCGCGTCATTGCAAGCCTTTCCGCGGGTGACCTCACGCAGAACATGCGTGGCGATTTCCGTGGCGCCTTCGCCGAACTGCAGACCAACGTCAATGCGACCTTCGAGCGTTTGCGCCACACGATGACCGACATCCGCGGCAAGACGGATCTCATCAACGGCAACACCGACGAGCTCACCTCGGCGACGAACGATCTTGCCAAGCGCACCGAGCAGCAGGCAGCTGCCCTCGAGGAAACCTCGGCCGCCCTCGACGAGATCACCGTCGTCGTCCGTGGATCGAGCGAACGCGCCCAGGAAGCCAGCCAGATGGTGACCGAGGCAAAGCAGAGCGCTGCCCAGTCGGCGATTGTTGTCTCCGATGCCGTCGATGCCATGGGTCGCATCGAACAGGCGTCGCGCGAGATTTCGCAGATCATCAACGTCATCGACGAGATCGCCTTCCAGACCAACCTGCTGGCGCTCAACGCTGGCGTCGAGGCCGCCCGTGCGGGTGAAGCCGGCAAGGGCTTTGCCGTCGTCGCCCAGGAAGTGCGCGAACTCGCCCAACGCTCGGCCAATGCCGCAAAGGACATCAAGGCGCTGATCACCAAGTCGGGCGAGGAAGTCTCCGGCGGCGTGAAGCTCGTCCAGCGCACCGGTGAAGCCCTCTCGGAAATCGAGAGCCGCGTTCTGAAGATCAACGACCACATCCATTCGATCGCGGCCGCGGCCAAGGAACAGTCGACAGGTCTTGCCGAGGTCGCCAAGGCGATGAACCAGATGGACCAGGTAACCCAGCAGAACGCCGCCATGGTCGAGGAGACCTCGGCTGCGACCCACAAGCTGTCGGGCGAAGCCGATGGCCTAGCCGGTCTTGTCGCGCAGTTCCGCATTTCCGACGACGGGCGCGCGCAATCGGCCCCGGTGGTGGCAAAGGCGGCACAGCATCGCCCTGCGCCCTCTCCTGCACGCCAGATGATGGGTTCCGTCGCCAAGGCCTTTGGTGGCGGACGCGCCGCCACGGCCCGGGCAGCCGTACCGGAAACCGAGAGCTGGGAAGAATTCTGATCGGCCCGAACGCCAGTCTTGCAGAACGCCGCGTCCCGATCGGGACGCGGCGTTTGCGTTTCTCCGTGCCGGGGTATGAGCCAGCCGGTGCGGTCCTGCCGGTGGTGCCGCAATGCCGTTGGCCAAAAACCGTCGCGTCGTTTAGTATGCTGCCATTGAAATGTTCCGCTGGCACCGACAAATATCGCTCGCGGCGACACTGACCACGGAGAGTAGGCGATGCTGCGTCTGACCGAGACCGGTCCGGAAGCCGAGGCAGGCGGTCCCACCGCCATGCCCCATCGGCTGCGCGGGCTGTCCGGCAAACTCCTGTGGCTGACCATGGCCTTCGTCATGCTGGCGGAAGTGCTGATCTTCGTTCCCTCGGTCGCAACCATGCGCCTGCGCTGGTTGCAGGATCGCCTGAACACGGCCGCGGCCGCGGGTGTAGTGATCGACGGTTTGCAGCCGATCGAATTGCCGCGCAACGTCCAGGACGACACGTTGATGGCAACCGGCACGAAAGCCATCGTGCTGCGCCGCGACGATACCTCGCGGCTTCTCGCGGTCGACGGTATGCCGCCGCAGGTGGACGCCAAATACGACCTGACCGATGTGCCCATGCTGGAGTCGATCGGAGACGCGCTCTATGCCCTGGTGCTCGGTGGCGATCGCGTGCTGCGCGTCTATGGACCGGTCGGCGACAGCGACATGATCATCGAGGTCGTCATGCAGGAGAAAAGCCTCCGCAACGCGATGCTCGCCTATGCGCGAAACGTCTTCTCGGTCTCGCTGATGATTTCGCTGATCACCGCTTCGCTGATCTACATCGCGATCAACCGGATGATGATCAGGCCGGTGCGCCGTTTGACCAGCAGCATGCAGGCCTTTGCCGACAGCCCCGAAGATCCGGCCAGGGTGTTGGTCCCGGCACCGGGCAGCGACGAGATCGCGCTTGCCGGACGTCATCTCGCCCTGATGCAGGGCCAGCTGCAGCGAACGCTGAAGCAGCAGCGAAACCTCGCCGATCTCGGGCTTGCCGTCTCCAAGATCAACCACGACATGCGCAACATCCTGGCATCGGCACAGCTGATGTCCGACCGCCTCGTCGATGTCGATGATCCGATGGTGAAGGGCTTTGCACCGAAGCTCGTCCGAACTATCGACAGGGCCGTCGGCTATACCAGCGAGGTTCTGGCCTATGGGCAGGCCTCGGAGGCGGAGCCGAAGCGCCGGCGCTTCCGTCTCGCCGACCTCTGTCAGGAGGTGCGGGATATCCTGGCCATCGATCCCGAGAGCGGCATTGATTTCCTCGAGGCCGTTGCAGTCGACACCGAGGTCGATGCCGACAGCGAGCAGCTTTTCAGGGTCATTCACAATCTCTGCCGCAATGCGGTTCAGGCGCTGGCGAATCACGGTATTGGCGACCCGCTCATCCTGCGGCGGATCACGCTGTCGGCGCAGCGCGTCGGCAGCGTGGTGGCGATCTCGATCGACGACACCGGTCCGGGGCTTGCCGCCAAGGCCCGGGAGAACCTTTTCACCGCCTTCCGCGGCTCCGCGCGCTCCGGCGGCACCGGGCTTGGCCTCGCGATTGCACGCGAGCTCGTGCTCGCCCATGGCGGTACGATCGCGCTGGTGGAGAAGCCCGGACCCGGCACCCTGTTCCGCATCGAGATTCCGGACCGGCCCGTCGCGCTCGACGACTGGCGGGCCCGCGCCTGAAAAAAGAAAGCCCGAAAACGCAGGGGCTCGGCCCTTCATGTGACGGCAAAATGACTCTTTTTTTCGAAAGGCGCTTGCAATCCTCCGCGTCCCGCTTTAGAGGATCGCCACGCCGCCGACGACAAGTCGGACCGGTACGCACCCGTAGCTCAGCTGGATAGAGCACCAGACTACGAATCTGGGGGTCAGGAGTTCGAATCTCTTCGGGTGCGCCATTTTCCTTCCTTCGAAATACGAAACTAAGACGTCGTCATTACGCACCGAATTGGCGTTTGACCTATCTGTCCGCTGGTTGTTAGTTGTGCGTTTTTTGCATAGCAGACACGCGCGCGATGCGACTGAAGAATGATTGCCTTGTTAACGCCTCGGCATTTAAGCCAGTGCACCCGCCAGCCGGGCCAAAACTCGATGACGACAAGGAACTTCCATGCTGCGTGACCGTATTCGCTACAAGCCACTGCTCGAAAAGGTGGTCAGCGCCGATGAGGCTGCGGCCTATATCAAGGACGGCATGACGGTCGGCATGAGCGGCTTCACGCGTGCCGGTGAGGCAAAGGCCGTGCCGCTGGCGCTCGCCGAGCGCGCCCGCAAGGATCCGCTGAAGATCACCCTGATGACCGGTGCTTCGCTCGGCAACGATCTCGACAAGACGCTCGCCGAGGCGCACGTCACCGCACGGCGCATTCCCTTCCAGTCGGATCCGGGCCTGCGCAAGATGATCAACGCCGGCGAGGTGATGTTTATCGACCAGCACCTGTCCGAAACGGTCGAGCAACTGCGGACAAAGCAACTCAAGCCGGTCGACATCGCCGTCGTCGAGGCCGTCGCCATCACCGAGACGGGCGGCATCGTTCCGACCACTTCGGTCGGCAATTCGGCAAGCTTCGCCATCCTGGCCGACAAGGTGATCATCGAACTCAACATGTCGCAGCCGATCACGCTGGAAGGCCTGCACGACATCTACATTCCATCGCGTCGCCCCACCCGCATGCCGATCCCCGTCGTCACGCCTGAGAGCCGCGTCGGTCTGCCTTTCATTCCCATCCCGCCGGAAAAGATCGTCGCCGTCGTCGTTTCCGAGAAGCATGACAGCTCGGCTGCCATCCAGCCGCCGGACGATGAAACCCGCGCAATCGCCGGCCACCTGACCGATTTCCTTTTGAACGAGGTGAAGCAGGGCCGCATGGGCTATGACCTGCAGCCCCTGCAGGCCGGGATCGGCACGATTGCCAATGCCGTTCTGCATGGCTTCATCGATACGCCGTTCCATGACCTGAAGATGTATTCGGAAGTCTTGCAGGACTCGACATTCGAGCTGTTCGATGCCGGCAAGCTCACCTTCGCCTCGGGTTCGTCGATCACGCTGTCGGCGGAAATGTACCAGAAGGTGCTGCCGCGGCTCGCGGAGTACAAGCATCACCTGATGCTGCGCCCGCAGGAGATCAGCAACCATCCGGAAGTGATCCGTCGCCTCGGTCTCATCTGCATCAATACCGCGCTCGAATTCGACATCTATGGCAACGTCAACTCGACCCATGTCGGCGGGACCCACATGATGAACGGCATCGGCGGTTCGGGCGATTTCGCCCGCAACGGCTTCATGTCGATCTTCGTGACCAAGTCGATGGCCAAGAACGGCGCAATTTCGAGCGTCGTCCCGATGGTCAGCCATGTCGACCACACCGAGCACGATGTCGACATTCTGGTGACCGAAGTCGGTCTCGCGGACCTGCGTGGGCTTGCGCCGCGCGAGCGCGCGCCGGTCATCATCGCCAATTGCGTGGCGAAGGAGTACCGGGATGCGTTGCAGGACTATTTCGACCGCGCGCTGAAGCGTGGCGGACATACGCCCCATGTTCTGGAAGAAGCGCTGTCCTGGCATGTCAATCTGCGCGAACGGGGTACGATGCGTCCCGCCTGAGGATGTAGCATCGTAGAACGCAGAAGGGCCGCATCAGCGGCCCTTTTCGTGTCCAGATGTCAGCGGCGGCGCTACACAGCGCAGTAGGTGCCGTAGAGCGCCGTGATGACGTTGCGGGCCGGTTCGCTTTCGATGCGATACCAGATCGTCTGTCCGTCCCTGCGCCCGGAAATGATCCGGTCGCGGCGCAGAAGTGCCAGGTGCTGCGATACCGTGGAGTCGCGGATCCCGAGGAATTCTGCGAGCTGGCCGACCGAGCGTTCGCCATCGATCAATTGGCAGAGGATGAGCAGCCGATGGCGATTGGCGAGCGCCTTCAGCAATTCGCTGGCGTCGTCGGCGGCCGTCTGCATGGAATCGGGATCAATTTTCATTCTTGCGTATCTACGTTAATCTGAATATATTGTCAAGGCTAGGCGTTGCCGTTCCTTCGCCGTCGGCGGGGAAAATCCAGGGCTTTTGAAGATGCAGGAAGACCGCAAGATCGTTTGTCCCAACTGCTCCGCCGTCAATCGGCTTGTCGGTGGCCGGCCGCCGGCGGAGGCGCGCTGCGGCAAGTGCGGACAGCCGGTGTTTCAGGGGCATCCTGTTGATACCGGTGCCGCCGCCTTCGAGAAACACGTAAGCCGCAGCGATGTTCCGGTGCTCGTCGACGTCTGGGCGCCTTGGTGCGGTCCGTGCCGCATGATGGCGCCGGCCTTTGCCGAGGCGGCCGGTGTGCTCGAGCCGGATGTCCGCCTGATCAAGCTGAATTCCGAAAACGAGCAGGAGACGGCGTCTCGGCTCGGCATTCGCGGCATCCCGACCATGCTCCTCTATCGCGGCGGCCGCGAGATCGCCCGCGTCTCCGGCGCCATGTCGGCCCGGCAGATCATCGACTGGACCCGCTCCCAGATCGGCAAGGCCTGACGCCCGAAGACGGTGTTCATTCGAAAACGCTGGAAAGCTATCGTCAAGGCCGGTAGAAGCTTGGTCTCAGCCTATCTGTGGCCTGGCGTTGGAGTGCGAGTGTATCCTGATCACACCGAGATTTCGGGACGGGTCCTGTCCCGGACAGCAAGCGGTTCGGCGCTGCGCAGAACCGCGTTCCTCGGTCTGGTTGCTTTCGCCCTTGCCGCCTGCGCGGGCCGGCCGATCGGCGTCATGGAGCCGACCAATCACCACGCCGACGGTGCAACCAAGGTCGAGCTGATCGCGGCGACCACGCGGGCCCCGGCGGCCGACAAGGCGATCCTGTTCACCGGCGAGCGCGGTTCCGGCCTGATGATCGACGCGGTGACCATCTCGATCCCGCCGGATGCGAAGCGCGAGATTGGCCAGGTGCAATGGCCGAAACGACTGCCGCCGGATCCGCACAAGGAATTCGCGACCGTTGCCGTCGACCCGATCGAGAGCAGGCAGGAAGGTGAGGCCTGGCTGAAGACGCATGTGCCTGAGAGCCGGCGCGTGCTCGTTTTCGTCCACGGCTTCAACAACCTCTATGAGGAGGCGGTCTACCGCTTCGCCCAGATCGTTCACGACTCCAAGGCCGACGTGGTGCCGGTGGTATTTACCTGGCCGTCGCGGGGCACGGTCTTCGACTACAACTACGACAAGGAAAGCACCAATTATTCGCGGGATGCGCTGGAGGATCTGCTGACGCAGATCGCCCGCAATCCCGCGGTCGGCGAGGTGACGGTGATGGCCCACTCGATGGGCACCTGGCTCGCCGTGGAGGCACTTCGCCAGATGGCGATCCGCAACGGCGGCATCGATCCCAAGATCGGCAATGTCATCCTGGCCGCGCCCGATCTCGACGTCGACGTCTTCAGCCGGCAATACCAGAGCTTCGGCGATAAGCCTCCGCACTTCACCCTGTTCGTCTCGCGCGACGACCGCGCGCTGACGCTTTCCAAGCGTATTTCCGGCAATGTCGAACGGCTTGGTCACATTGATCCGACCCAGGAGCCCTATCGCTCGCAGCTCGAAATGGCGGGTATCTCCGTGCTCGATCTGACCAAGCTCAAGTCCGGCGATCCGCTCAATCACGGCAAGTTCGCCGAGAGCCCGGAAGTCGTGCGCCTCATCGGCGATCGCCTGATTGCCGGCCAGGCGGTGACGGATTCCGCGGTCGGGCTGGGCGAGAGCCTCGGTGCCGTCGCAATTGGCGCCAGCACCACGGTCGGCCAGGCGGCAAGCACCGTCATCAGCACGCCGATCGCCATCTTCGATCCCCGCACGCGCCGCAGCTACAGCCGTCAATGGATGCTGCTCGGAAATTCGGCCGGCAATACGCTCGGTTCTGCCGGCGAGGCGCTGATACCGGCACAGCCGTGAACGCCGCGCGTGTGGCTGCGGCCCCGCAGCCGCGCGTCCCGAGCTTTGCGCCTAGATTGTCCTGACGTGCATCTCGAAGAGGGCCGTGCCGTAGCCGGCCAGTGCGCCGGTCTCCAGGATCTGCCGCGACAGGATGCCGTCGGACGGCGCCAGGACCGGCCGCAACAGCCCTCCAGCCTTCAGCAGGCCGATGATCTCGCCCTGCCTGACCAGGCGCGGCAGGGAACCCTGGCTGTCGCCGAGGGAATGCCGGGGTTCGAATATCCCGATATGCGGAGCCGGGATGGTCTCTCCCGCCCTCGCGGGTGCCGGCGCCAAAGGGACGGGATCCGCGGTCTCGACGACGTCTCCCGCACTGAGAAGGAGATGCCGGTCGCCGTCCTCGAATTCGAAGACTTCGATGCCGTATCGTTGCATGAGTGCAAGCAGTGTTTCGATCGGATGCTCGCTCATCAGGCTCTCCCGAATCCGTCGGCCATCAGCCGCTCGAGATGATGGATGTCGAACCCGCCGGCCAGGATGCCTGGCTCCGCCATCAGCAGGGAATGCAGCGGGCCGGAGCTCTCGACGCCCTCGATCGTCATCTCGCCGAGCGCCCGGCGCATGCGGGCAATCGCGATCTCGCGCGTCGGGCCATGGGCAATCAGCTTGGCGATGAGGGAATCGTAATTGGGCGGGATCTCGTAGCCGGGATAGAGATGCGTATCCAGGCGTATGCCGGGTCCTCCCGGGGCGACAAATCGGCTGAGCCGTCCCGGCGAGGGCGTGAAGCGGAACGGGTTTTCGGCATTGATCCGGCACTCGATGGCATGGCCGTCGAAGCGCACGTCCTCCTGCGCGACCCCGAGCGGCTCTCCCATGGCGATCAACAGCTGTTCGCGGACGATGTCGATCCCGGTGATCTCTTCGGTGACCGGATGCTCCACCTGCACGCGGGTGTTCATCTCGATGAAGTAGAATTCGCCGTCCTCGTAGAGGAACTCGAATGTTCCCGCTCCGCGATAGCCGATTGCAACGCAGGCGGCCGCGCAGCGGCGGCCGATGCGGTCGATCGCCACCGGGTCGATGCCGGGTGGCGGCGCCTCCTCGATCAGCTTCTGATGCCGGCGCTGCGTGGAGCAGTCGCGGGCGCCGAGATGGATCGCATTGCCATGGGCGTCGGCGAGAACCTGGATCTCGACGTGACGGGGAAATTCGAGAAAGCGCTCGACATAGACCTCGGGATTGCCGAAGGCCCGGCCGGCCTCCTCGCGCGCCAGCGAGACGGCGGAGATGAGCGAGGCGGCCTCGCGCACGATCCGCATCCCGCGACCACCGCCGCCGCCCGAAGCCTTGACGATCAGCGGATAGCCGGTCTCTGCGCCGATCGCCGCGATGCGGTCCGGATCGTCGGGGAGCGCGCTATCCGGTCCTGGGACGCAAGGGACACCCGCGGCGATCATCGCCCGCTTGGCCGAAACCTTGTCACCCATTATGCGGATTGCCGAGGCCGGCGGGCCGACGAAGGCGATGCCAGAGCGTTCGACCATTTCGGCGAAGTCGGCGTTTTCGGAAAGAAAGCCATAGCCGGGATGGATGGCGCCGGCCCCGGTCAGTTGCGCGGCAAGCAGGATCTCGTGCTTGTCCAGATAGCTTCGTGCCGCCGGGGCGGGGCCGATACAGAGCGCCTGATCTGCAAGAGCGACATGGCGCAGGCCCGCATCAGCCTTGGAATGAACGGCAATGGTCCTAAGGCCGAGATCCCGGCAGGCCCGGAGGATGCGGAGTGCGATCTCTCCGCGATTGGCGATCAAGACGCTGTCGAACATCAGCGTCAGTCCCTGCCGAGCAAGGCAAGTGCGGTGCCAGGCGTAACCGGCTCACCGTCCTCGATCAGGATACGGGTGATGCGACCGGAGCGCGGCGCTTCGACCGGATTGAGCATCTTCATGGCCTCGACGAGAGCGATCGTCTGGCCTTCCTCGACCACGTCGCCCTCCTTCGCATACGGTTCGGCACCCGGAGCCGGCGCGCGGTAGAAGGTTCCGGAGAGGCCCGCGACGATCACGACCTCGTCGGTCTCGGCGACATCCGGTAGCGCCATCAGGGCGGCGATCTCGGCGGCGGCCATGGCTTCGGGCGAACTCTGGCGCATCGACGGCGCGGCCGCGGACACTCCGTTGCTGCGCGGGGCTGTCTTGGACAGGCGGATCCGCATGCCGTTCTCGCTGACCTCCATTTCGTTGAGGGACGAGTTCTGCAGCATTTCCATCAGTCGTTCGATCACGGTGAGATCCATCGGGGCCTCCTCAGCGAAGGAAGTTGGCGACGGTGACACCGGCGGCTTCGAGCGCCTCGCGTACGGTCCGGGCGATGCCTACGGCCGACGGCGTGTCGCTGTGAACGCAGATCGAATCGATCGACGTGACGATGACGCGTCCGGTGATCGTTTCGATCGATCCGTTCTTCACCATCCTCACGACGCGTCTGGCTGCGGCATCGGCGTCATGGATCACCGCGCCCGGCTGGCTGCGATGCACCAGGAAACCTTCATCCGTGTAGGCGCGGTCGGCGAAGATCTCGGAACGGCAGTTCAGACCCATTTCACGCGCCAGTCGTTCCTGGTGCCCGAGCGCGATCGTCAGGCAGACCAGGCTCGGATCGACGGCCTTCACGGCATTGTTGACGGCGCGTGCCACGGTTTCGTCCTGCTGGGTCAGGTTGCCGAGCGCGCCATGGGCCTTCACATGGGTGATCGGATGGCCGGCATAAGTGGAAAGGGCTTGTGCCGCGCCGATCTGGTAGGCGACGAGCCGTTCGATTTCACCCGCCGAAAACGGTATGTTGCGACGGCCGAAACCCCACAGATCGGGGAAGCCCGGATGCGCGCCGACTGCCACGCCTTTGGCCTTGGCCGTCGCGAACGTCGTCGCCATGATTTCCGGGTCGCCGGCATGCAGCCCGCAAGCGATATTCGCCGAGCTGACGATCGAGAGCATCGCGTCGTCGTCGCCCATGCGATAGGCTCCGAATCCCTCGCCCATGTCGGAATTGAGATCGACGCTGATTGTCATGACGCTTACGCTCCGTTTCTGCCTTCTGGGCAAAGTTTAGGTCGAGGACGCCGGCTTGCACAGGGGCCGGTGAAGAAATGCTTTGGGTCTTTCAAATCCTCTGATATATCAGAATGCGAACAAGCGGAACTGCGACGGTCGATATGCGACAGGGTGACGACAATCCACGGATCAGTGCAGAGGGCGCCGGTGCGCTGCTCTTCGATGTTGCCGGTCCCGTCTTCGATCCGGTGCTGCAGGAACGGCTGTGGGTTCTGGCCCGCAGCCTGCGCGAGATCGACGGCGTGTCCGAGACGGCACCTGGCATGAACAACCTGATGGTGGTCTTCGACCCCTTGCGTCTCGACCCCGAAAAGCTGGAAGCGCAACTGCTGGACGGCTGGCGTCGTGCGGAACCGGGTTCGGCGGTCGGCCGGCTGGTCGACATCCCCGTGGTCTACGGAAACGACGGCAGCGACCTGAAGGAGGTTGCGGCCGCCAAGGGGCTGACTGTCGGGCGGCTGGTCGAAATGCACACCGCACCGGTCTATTCGGTCGCGGCGGTCGGCGCGATGCCGGGTTTCGTCTATCTCTCGGGCCTCGATCCCGATCTTGCCCTGCCGCGCCGCGCCGTACCCCGCATGGGTGTGCCGGTCGGCTCGGTCATCATCGGCGGCGCGCAGGCAGGCATCATGCCCCTGACGGCGCCGTCGGGATGGCATATTCTCGGCCATACCGATTTCTCCCTGTTCGACGCGAAGCGTGAACCGCCGGCGGCTCTTCGAGCCGGTGATCGCATCCGCTTCATCGCAACGGAGGTCCGCGCATGATCGAGATCCTCACGACGGGGGCCGCGAACTCGGTTCAGGATCTGGGGCGCTTCGGTTATCTCGACGCCGGGGTCTCGCGTTCGGGTGCCATGGATGCGTCGGCCTTGGAAATTGCCAACCGCATGATCGGCAACGATGCCGGCGCCGCCGCGATCGAGATCGCCGTCTTTCCCTTTCGGGCAAGATTCAGCCATTCCGCCCTCGTCGCGGTGACTGGTGCCGACTGTCCCGTGAGCCTCAATGGAAACCTCCATCCCGCGTGGTGGGCATTGCCCGTTCGAAGCGGCGATGTTCTCGAACTCGGCCTGCCGCGTTCCGGCGCGCGTGCCTATCTCGCGGTCGCGGGCGGGATCGTCGTCGAAAACGTGCTGGGCTCGGCCGCGACGGACCTGAAGAGCGGGTGGGGCGGACTGGAGGGGCGAGGCCTGCGCCGCGGCGACCGGCTCGTCTTCACGCCGCATTCGGTCCCCCTGACCGCCCTGCCAGCGGGTTTCGGGCTTGATCCGGTCGCCTTGGGGCGTGCAGCCTCCGATCTTGCGGAAACCAACCCGATCCGTGTCGTCCCGGGCGCCGAACACCAGTTCTTCGAGGCGTCGGCTGCCACGGCCTTCGAGACCACGCCGTGGAAGGTCACCGAAGACGCCAATCGGCAGGGCTATCGATTGTCGGGCACCGAACTCAGGCTGACGCGAAAGCTCGAACTGCATTCGCACGGCATCATGCCGGGCACCGTGCAGGCGCCGCCATCAGGCCAGCCGATCATCCAGCTGGCCGAGGCGAATACCTGCGGTGGTTATCCGAAGATCGCCCATGTGATCGAGGCCGATCTCTGGCGCCTCGGCCAGGCGCCGGTCGGGAGCCTGTTGCGGTTTTCCCTGGTCAGCCGCAGCGAGGCAGTGGCGGCGCTGCGTGAGCAGCGTGCGCGGCTCAATCGCGCAGCCGCGTTCGCTGCCCTTGCCCGCAAGGATGCACGGCATCCCGAAATTCTGTCGGCCCTTGCCGGTGCCGACCGATCATCCTGATTGACGGAGTAATATTGATGAGATGGAAGCGTACGATTCAGCTGGTTGACGTCCACTGCGAGGGCGAGATCGGCAAGGTTGCCGTTGGTGGCGTGCCGAAGATCCCGGGCGAAACGATCGCCGAGCAGCTGCATTGGCTGAACAACGATCCCAAGGGCCAGGAACTGCGACGCTTCCTCGTGCTCGAGCCGCGCGGAGCCCCGATCGGTTCGGTCAATCTCCTCTTGCCTGCCAAGCATCCGAAGGCGGATGCCGGGATGGTCATCCTGCAGCCCGATCAGGCGCATGCGAGTTCCGGCTCCAACTCCATCTGCATGACCACGGCGCTTCTCGAAAGCGGGATCGTCGAGATGCAGGAGCCTGAGACCACCGTCGCGCTGGATACCGCAGCCGGCCTTGTCACCGCCACCGCCACCTGCCGCGACGGCCGTTGCGAGCGGGTCAAGCTCACCATGGTTCCGTCCTTCGTGCACGAGCTGGATGTCAGCCTTGAAACCGAGCAGTGGGGCCGTATCACCTTCGATCTCAGTTATGGCGGTATCTTCTATGCGCTCGTGGATGTCGGCCAGGTCGGGCTCAAGATCGACAAGGCGAATGCCCGCGCCCTGGTCGAGGCCGGGATGATCCTCAAAGAAGAGATCAACCGCCGCATCCCGGTGGTTCACCCGGAAATTCCGGCGATTTCCGGCGTCGCCTATGTGATGTTCCGCGACGTCGACCCCGATGGCGCGATCCGCACCTGCACCACGATGTGGCCGGGTCGCGTCGACCGCTCGCCCTGTGGAACAGGCAGTTCCTCCAATCTAGCGACGCTGCATGCCCGCGGCAAGGTCAAGGTCGGCGATGTCCTGACCTCCCGTTCGATCATCGGTTCGGAGTTCGAGGTCGGCTTCAAGGAGCTGACCGAGGTGGCCGGCCGTCCGGCCGTCATTCCGACGATCAGCGGGCGTGGCTTCACGTTCGGCCTGCATCAGGTGGCACTCGACCCCTTCGACCCGCTGGCCGAGGGCTTCGCCCTGACCGATGTCTGGGGGCCTTCGGCCGGCTCGATTGGTTAATACGGCGAGTTCCGGATCAACTTTTTACCAATTGGTAATTGATCCACGGCTTTCGTGTCCCGATCCGGCTTGCTCTTTGTGCCGATCGGGGCATAAGAAGTCTCTGCATTTGTCCAGCCCATGCTGCTGCAAGTATAACAAAAGTGGAAGAGCCGTTTGACGACAGGAACCAACCTGCAGACCAACCCGCAGAACCTCTCTACGCTGCGCGGAACTTCGATATTTGCCAGCTTGACTGCGGGCGAAGACAACGAATGGCTGTCCCGTTGCCATACGAGATCTCTCTGCGCGGGTGAAAGTCTGGTCGACTACGAGGATCTGTCGAAGGATGTCTTTGTTGTCCAGAGTGGAGAAATCCGCGCCGTTCTCCGTTTTACCGTTGGCAAAGAGGCAATCCTCGGCACCTTTCGACGCGGCGACCTGCTGGGCGAGCTGTCGGCGATTGACGATATGGCGCGTTCCGCAAGCCTGATGGCTGTCAGTGATGCGGTCGTGACCGTTATTCCCTATGTGGTCTTCCACGATATCCTGCGCAATCGCCCGGAGGTCTGTCTGGCGTTGATGCAGTTGCTCTCCCGCCGCATCCGCGTCATGAACGAGAGGATCTCGGAACTGTCGTTCCTCGACACAAAGCATCGCCTTTACAATACCCTGCTGAGGCTTTCGCGATTGCGGGGGGACGGCGGCCGGGAGCGGATCATCTCGCCGCCCCTCGTGCACGCCGAACTGGCCGAGCATATCGGATCCAGCCGAGAGACAGTGTCCCGCGAGATGTCCAAGCTGATCCGCGAGCAACTGATCGAGCGCACCAGCCGTGCCATCGTACTGAAAAATCCGGTCGAACTGTCCCGCCGAATTTCTCGCGCCCTCGAGGGCTGATCGCCCGCTTTCCAGAGCATGACCGAGCTTCTTCAAGAACGGGTCCGGACGCTTGTCGTTTCCGGACCCGTTCTTTTAGCGTGCGCTAAAAACTTAAGATCATCTTAATGTAGCAATCCGTAAAATTGATTCAAAACGGTTCAATCAAAATCAGTGTCCCCCTGCTAGAACCAAGGCACAACAGGCGCTTTGCGGCGAGGGAAGAGCGGAATGACGATCCTGATCGTTGAAGACAATGCTACGAATGCAATGATCCTGAAGCATCTCGCGAAGAAGGTGACGGACGAAGACATCGTCGTCGAGGCAGATGCCACGAAGGCCCTGTCGCTTTGTCATAATACCCTCTTCAACATGCTGATCGTCGATCACATGTTGCCGGGCATGAGCGGACTGCAGTTCATCAAGGCGATCCGCATGATGTCGCGCTACGATGCTATTCCGGTCGTCATGGTGACCGCCGATCAGGAGCCAAAGCTGCGCGAGAGCGCGCAGGGGGTCGGCGTCACCGATTTCCTGACCAAGCCCGTCGAGGCGGTCGCTTTCCGTGCACTCCTGTCTTCTTGCCTCGGGTGCCCGTCTTTTCCCTCGGCGCTTGCCGGTTGAGATCGAAGCTATACGGGAAGAAACGCATGAAAACGCTCCTTGCTCTCGCCCTCGTGGCCTGCGTTGCAAGCCCTGCTCTTGCACTGGACGCACCGGCCGGACCGGTGGTCCTGACGATTTCCGGCAGCGTCAAGAATGCCAATCACGACGGTAGCGCCGCCTTTGACCTCACGATGATCGAGGCCATCGAAGGCCGCGCCGCGAAAATGGAAACGCCGTGGACGAAGGGTGAGGTCGAGTTCACCGGCCCCTATCTCCGCAAGGTGCTGGAGGCCGCTGGCGCCGAAGGCACCATGCTGATCGTGCGGGCGCTGAATGGCTATTCCGCCGAGGTTCCCTTTGCCGATGCCGTCGATTTGGACACGATCCTCGCCACCCGTCTCGACGGCAAGCCGATGACCGTTCGGACGAAGGGACCCCTGATGCTGGTCTATCCGTTCGACAAGGATCACTCGCTCTACAACGAGAAGTATTTCACCCGGTCGGTCTGGCAGATCAAGGAAATCGAGGTCGTGCGGTGACACGTTTGCGCAGAAGCGGTGACATCATGCGCAAGGCAGGGAGTACCACCCTGATCCTGCAGCTGTTGTCGGCTGTCCTGCTCTTCGTGCTGATCATGCTGTTCGTCGACATCTCCCGGCAGTTCCGCTTTCTGCAGGACGGTATCCGCGAAAACGCCGTTTGGTCGGTCTATCAGCTGGATCGGGAAGTCCGCGCTCTTGATTACAGCGTTGCCGAATTGCGGCGCCAGGCGCCCGGGACCGGTCGCGCCGACGAACTCGTCCTGCGCTATGACATTCTCTTTTCCAGGGCCGGGCTGGTGAAGGAATCGAAGTTCAGCAGCTACTTCTCGCAAGATGAGAAGGTCGCCCGGCTGCTTTCCGAGATCTCTGCCGGCGTCGCTGGTCTGGAGCCTGCGTTTGACGCATATGCTGCCGGTCGGGCACCCACGACAGAGGAACTTGAAGAGATTGACAGCACGCTCGCCGACTTGGCGGTACGGACCGAAGATCTTTTGGTTCATACCAACATGCGGCTGAGCATCGAGCGCTCGGATGCCCGCGAGACCGTCTTTGAACTCGAGCGAACCTCGGCGATCATGCTCGCTCTGCTCATGATCTCGGTCGTCTTCCTGGTCGTCACCCTGCGTCGCCAGCTCAAGTCGGTTCGCAAGGCGGGTCTGGAACTTGAGGGCATGGCGCGTCGCGTCAGCGAAGCCTATGAGGCTGCGGATGCCGGCAACCGGGCGAAATCCCAGTTCATGGCGACCATGGGACATGAAATCCGCACGCCGCTTAACGCCATTCTCGGCATGTCGGAAATCCTCGAGTTTTCCGAACTTCCCGATGATGCGCGCTCCAGCGTCAAGACGATCCGTTCGTCCGGCGAGGCACTGCTGGAGGTCATCAACGAGATCCTCGACTATTCGAAGATCGAGCACGGCAAGCTCGAACTCGAAGAGCGTGCCGTGGATATTCGTGCCCTTGCCGAAACCACCGTCAGCATCATCCGCGGCCGCGCCGACGATCATGGCAACACCGTCGTGCTCGATATTCCGGATTCACTCGACGCGCTCTATGTCCGTACCGACCCCACCCGTCTGCGCCAGGTGCTACTGAACCTCCTGTCCAACGCGGTCAAGTTCACCAGCAAGGGTACCGTGACCCTGCGCCTTCGCGAGTTCTATCGCCACGGCAAGCTGATGCTGCGCTTCGAGGTGGAGGACACCGGCATCGGCATCGATGAGGTCGGCCTCGCCAAGCTCTTCAAGCCCTTCTCCCAGGTCGATGCGTCGATCACCCGGAAATATGGCGGCACGGGCCTCGGCCTGACCATCTGCAAGCAGATCGTCGAGAAGCTCGGCGGCGAGCTCGGCATGAGCAGCACCGTCGGTGTCGGCAGCATTTTCTGGTTCGAGCTTTCCGTGGTGGCGGTCGGCAAGGACGAGGTCCGTCGCCAGGGCGGCTTTGCCGACAAGGCGCCGTTGCCGCGCCTGCGCATCCTGCTCGTCGAGGACAACCGCGTGAACCAGATGGTCGCGACCCGCTTCCTGGACCGGCTGGGACAGGATGTCGTGGTGGCGAATGACGGCGCGGAAGCAGTCACGCTTGCAGGCGAGGAGAGCTTCGACGTCATCCTGATGGACATGCAGATGCCGGTGATGGACGGCATCGAGGCGACCCGCCGGATCATCGCCGAAGGCGGCCCGTCCTCGTCGGCTCCGATCATCGCGATGACGGCAAACGCCTCCGACGACGACCGGCGGCGCTGCATCGAGGCCGGCATGGCGGGCTTCGAATCCAAGCCCGTCACGATGGAGCGGCTGCGCAACGTGGTGAAGTCGATTGTCGATGTGCCGGCCGACGCCGGAAACGAAGATGCCGCCGACGAAGGCGGCCTGCCGGAGCTGATCAACATGGACGACACGGATTTCCCGTCTATCCCGGAACTGGCAATCGAGGGCCTCGACGAAGCCCGTCAGTCGGAGCTCGTCGACGCATTGGGCGAAGACGTGTTCTACGAACTCGTCGAATCCTTCTTCCAGGATGCGGCCGCCCTCATTCAGGAACTGCACGTGGCCCTCGCCAACCATGACCCCCAGAAGATCGACCGCGTGCTGCACACCATCAAGGGTGCCGCCGTGAACATCGGTCTCAACGACCTAGCCGATCGGGCGCACGCGATGCGCGACGGTCGTCCTTCTCCCGCCGATGTCGACAGGCTGACCGGCGAAATCGAAACCCTCAAATTCAAACTCGTAGCTTGAGAGCTTAGGGAGGCGTCCATGCGTATCCTGCTGGTCGATGACAACAGCACCAACCTGAAACTGCTGACGAAACTCGTCGCGAAGCTCGACAGCTGCGAAGCGGTCGGCTTCGACAGTCCCGACGCGGTTCTCTCCGCACTGCCGGATCTCGATTTCGATATCGCGATCATCGACTACCAGATGCCGGTCTACAACGGCGTAGAGCTATTCACCGAGATCGTGCGTTTCGACAAATATGCCCAGGTTCCGGTGATCTTCGTCACGGCGGACAAGGATATGACGACCCGCATGGCTGCGCTTAATGCCGGCGCGATCGACTTCCTGACGAAGCCGATCAACCCGGTCGAGTTCCAGGCGCGCGTACAGAACATCGTCTCGCTCGCACGCGCCCGCCGCCAGCTCGCCGACCAGGCGGAATGGCTGCGCCGCGAGGTCGACCGCGCTGTTGGTGAACTGCGCCAGCGCGAGCAGGAGATCATCCACCGCCTGACGCTTGCCGCCGGCTACAAGGATCCGGAAACCTCGCGCCACACGCTTCGCGTTGCCGCGTATGCCGAAGCGATCGCCATTGAACTCGGTCTGCCGGAGCAATTCTGCAACGACATCCGGCTCGCCGCCCCGATGCATGACATCGGCAAGGTCGCTATGCCGGACACGGTGCTGCTGAAGCAGGGCCGCCTGACCGAGGCCGAGTACCGCCAGATGCAGTCGCATGCCCAGATCGGCAGCGATATCCTAGCGCGCTCCCATTCCTCCCTGCTGCAGCTCGCCTCGGAGATTGCGGCGAGCCATCACGAGCGCTGGGATGGCCAGGGCTATCCGAACCGCCTGGCCGGCGACGCCATCCCGATCTCGGGCCGGATCATCTGCATCGCTGACAACTTCGACGCGCTGACGACCGAGCGCCCCTACAAGCCGGCCTGGTCCTTCGAGCGCACGGTCGAACACATCGTCGGTCGCGCCGGTAGCCAGTTCGATCCGGATTGCGTGGCGGCGTTCCAGCGTGCATTGCCGAGGATCCGTGAAATCATGGACAACGACCGCCGCGAGCAGCTTGAAGAGGCTGAAAAGGCCCTCGCGTTGCAGGCCGGCAAGGTCGCCTGACACGCGGGTTTGATCGACGCGGCGAACGTGCTATCTGCGGGCATCGCTTACGCCCGGAGATTGACCATGCGCTCGCTCACCATCCGCCGCCCCGATGATTGGCACCTGCATCTGCGCGACGGCGCGATGCTCGAGGGGGTGGTCGGCGACACGAGCCGCCATTTCGCCCGGGCGATCATCATGCCCAATCTCGTCCCGCCGGTGGTTACCACCGCGGATGCGCGCGCCTATCGCGAACGGATCATGGCCGCCCTGCCGAAGGGCGATCGTTTCGAGCCGCTGATGACCCTCTATCTCACCGAGGATACAAATCCGGATGACGTGGAAGAGGGAAAGAAAAGCGGCCTCATCACCGCCGTGAAGCTCTACCCGGCCGGAGCGACCACCAATTCGCATGGCGGCGTCCGTGACATGGCAAAGGCGATGCCGGTGCTGGAGCGGATGGCCAAGATCGGCTTGCCGCTCTGCGTGCACGGCGAAGTCACGACCCCGGAGGTCGACATCTTCGATCGCGAGAAGGTCTTCATCGACACTGTCCTAGATCCGCTGCGCCGGAAGCTGCCGGAACTCAAGGTCACCATGGAGCATCTGACCACCTCGGACGGCATCGACTACATCCGTTCCGCCGAACGCAATATCGCCGGCTCCATCACCACCCATCACCTCATCATCAATCGCAACGCCATCCTCGTCGGCGGCATCAAGCCGCACTACTACTGCCTGCCCGTCGCCAAGCGCGAAAGCCATCGCCTGGCCTTGCGCACTGCTGCCACGTCCGGCGACCGCCGCTTCTTCCTCGGTACCGATTCCGCTCCCCATGTCGATCCGCTCAAGGAATGCGCTTGCGGCTGCGCCGGCATCTACACCTCGATCAACACCATGAGCTGCCTTGCCCATGTGTTCGAAGAGGAGCACGCGCTCGACAAGCTTGAAGCCTTCGCCTCGCTGAACGGTCCTGCCTGGTACGGCCTTGCTCCGAACACGGAGACGATCACCCTTGTTCGGCGCGAGGACGCTGTCGACTTCCCGGCCAAGATCGAGACGGGGGCGGGACCGGTCACGGTGTTCGATCCGATGTTTCCGTTGCACTGGGACGTGGAGTAACAACCCGATCGGCCAATTTTGATTGCATCGGCCGATTGTCTTGTTCCGGTGCACTGTCTAGCCTAGACGCCATTCAAGTGTCTTTTCTTCATTCGGGGCTAGATCTACATGGGTTTTCAGGATTCCATTCGTACCGTTCTGTCGAAATATGCCACCTTCACCGGCCGCGCGGGCCGTCCGGAGTTCTGGTGGTTCGTGCTCTTCAATTTCCTCGTCAATCTGGTGACGAGCATCATTGACGGCGCAGTGTTCGGTTCACCGGTTCTGAACACCGTGACCGGGCTGGCGCTGATCCTGCCGAGCATTGCCGTGGGCGTCCGGCGCCTGCACGATATCGACCGCAGCGGCTGGTGGCTGCTTCTCGGTCTCATTCCGGTGATCGGCTGGATTGTGCTCATCTACTTCAATGTCCAGCCGGGCCAGCAGGGCGATAACCGCTTCGGACCGCAGCCGGCTGCTTGAGGCGTCGACTGCTTGAAGCGTCGACTGCGTTCGAATACCCCCACCGGGCGGCCCGATTGAACGGCCGCCCGGGTCTTTTGCGGGCGCCGGCAATCCGGTGCCTCTTCGCGAAGTCCGCGGACCTCTCTCCCTGTGCTGGCTGATCCGAGCCGAGGGGCTGCTCCCCATTCGCATTGCCAAGCCCGCGCTGTTGTGATGCCTTTCCGGCGCGGTTTCTTGCGCGTCTCTTCCGTTCCCGGCCCCTGTGAAAACCGGTGGGTGACGTCCTCGTCACTTTGATCTGCCTTGTCGAATTTCCCCCTTTCCCGTTGTTACCGCCGGGCCGTCGGCGCGGCGTTGCACGTCGACATGCCTTTCGCCCGGAGCTCTGCAGGCTCCATTTCGGGCTGTTCCGGTGCCGTGCTGCGAGATGCCGGATGCGGGCAGCCGCCGCTCGACCGGGGCGCCGCCAGTGCCAGGCGAGGCTCTCGGCTAAGCGCCGCGCCCGTTTTCCGGCCGAACGCCGGTCGGGCTGTCCTGGAATTTGATTCTAAACAGTTTTTCTTCTTCCGGTCGCCTGCGCTGTGATCTGATTCAGGCTGGTTTTGGTCGCATTTCGGGGCGTCCTGGCGCGTTCCGTCAGCTTTCCGGGTTTCATCCGTTAATTGGTAAGTGAAAGTAGTTAATAGTATTGATGAGTTAAACTTTTATTAAAAATGAGTACAGATGAAAATTTTCGAAATTTACCATGGTTTATAAATTGCTAATCTTCAATTGAAGAAGAAACAAATCTGTGGATAACTCTTGAACGCAAGACGAGTTGTTCGTCTTTTGGCTTGTGTGGAGTAGAGAGTTATGCGTCGCATCCATAAAATCCGGAATCTGTATAGCTCAGCCGGCAGTATTTCTGTGAGGAAGAGCGCTGTTTACGTATTGGCGACCCTGTTCGCCACTACCACCATCGGACTGCCGTCGACACAATTCGTCGGGGCTGCCTATGCGGCACAGTCCAGCCAGGACAAGGGAGGCAGTTCGCGCGGCGGTGATCGTCCGGGCGGAAGCGAAAAGGGTTCGGACAAGGGTCCGTCCGGCAAGGAAGACGACAGCCGTGGCGAAGACCGCTCCAGGGGCGGCGACGACAAGGGCCCGTCCGGCAAGGAAGACGACAGCCGTGGCGAAGACCGCTCCAGGGGCGGCGACGACAAGGGCCCGTCGGGCAAGGAAGACGACAACCGTGGCGAGGACCGCTCCAAGGGCGGTGACGGCAAGGGCCCGTCCGGCAAGGAAGACGACAACCGTGGCGAGGACCGCTCCAAGGGCGGCGACGACAAGGGTCCGTCGGGCAAGGAAGGCGACAGCCGCGGCGAGGACCGCTCCAAGGGCGGTGACGACAAGGGCCCGTCCGGCAAGGAAGGCGACAATCGTGGCGAGGACCGTTCCAAGGACGGGGATATGAAAGGCCCGAAGGACGAGCGCGGCAAGTCCGACGGCAAGGGTAAGGGCAAGCATGACCGCGATGCCAAGGAACCCAAGAGCGAGCGTGACAAGTCGCGCGGCAAGGACAAGGGCCGCCATGGTCACGATGACAAGGAAAAGGGTAAGGACAAGCGCGGCAAGGACAAGCATGACGGTCGCGACGGCGATCACCGTGGCAAGCCCGGCAAGGGTGAAGGCAAACCCGGCAAGCATGACGGTAAGCCTGGCAAGGACCATGGCAAGCCCGGCAAACACCATGACAAGCCCGGCAAGCCTGGCAAGCACCACGACAAGCATCATGGCAAGCATGGGGGCAAGAAGCCTCACCATCCGGCCAAGCCGACCCCGGTCGTTGTTGTTCCTGCTCCGGAAAAGCCTGTGAAGACGGCGTCCCTGCGCACCAGCTCCGGCAGCTGCAGCGCCGCTGCCCCCTTCCTCCTGCGCTTCAACCCGGAATGCAGTAGCGAAGTCTCGAACTGACCGACTGACCGGTCATTCGCCCGACAAGAGGCCCGCGCCAGCCGCGGGCCTCTCTGCCGTCAGGCAAGGAGATCAAAGGTCTCCGGCATTGTTGCCGTGGCCCATTCCCATACCCGCGCCCATACCCATGCCCATGCCGTGTCCCTGCCCCTGGCCGCTACCGCACCGCTCGAAGGCCGGGAGATGCCTGTTTTCAGAGGCGTCCCGCAGGGCACTGAACACTGACTTGATCTCGGCATAGTCTTGGGCCGCAGGTATCAACTTCGTGTCGTAGAGTTCACGATTGGCGATCTCCGCATCGACGCCCATCCGGCATGCTTCCGCGAGCGTTGCGGGAACCGCAGCCGCCACCTCGGCGGATCCGAGATAGGGGTTGTCGACCGTCTGCTCCTGTCCGTAGGTCTGGAGCAGACGGTTGAGCGCGGACGCATGCTTCTGCTCGGCGCGGATGATGTTGCTGAACGGACGGACCTCGCCGAACTTCTCCATCACGGCTGCATAGAAGGCTTCCGCCTTATGTTCGTCCTCGAGCGCTGCCTGGATGGCGGCGTGAGCGGCCGCGTCGAGTGTCGCGGCGCCAGCCGGTGCGATAACGGCCGTTGCAGCGGCGGACACCGCCATGGTGGCTGCGAGCAGCGCGCGCTTGATATGGCTCATTCCCATTCTCCTTTTGATGTTTCCTCGGCGACTTTCGATCCGAACCGCCTGGTCCGGTCCAAGTCGCGGCCGGCTTGCCTCGCGGATGCCGTCAATCAATAAATATATGCAAATCACTATGTATATAAGGCGGCTGCGGATTAAATTGCCGTAAGCGGAAGATTAACTCTCTGTAACAAATAAGAAAATCTGGCCCTAAGGGATCGCCGGTACCGCATTGCGACAGCGGCGAGGGTGATCTGTCGACAGCAATCGCGCTCTGGCGGAGCGTCGCATGAACTGCTATGCGCGAGAGCGCAACCGTGACCTTAGGAGAGCCCGCCCATGACCACCACGACCTTTCCCGAGCCCGCCGTCATGGCGGAACTGATGGCGAAGATGCTGTGGGAGATCAAGGCGGTCCATTTCTCGGCGGACAAGCCCTACAAGCTCTCGTCGGGCATGATGAGCCCCGTCTATATCGATTGCCGGAAGCTGATCTCCTATCCGCGCATCCGCTCGGCGATCATGGATTTTGCCGCCGCGACCGTCATGCGCAACGCCGGCTTCGAGCAGTTCGACGTGGTGGCCGGTGGCGAGACGGCCGGCATTCCCTTTGCCGCCTTCCTGGCCGAACGCCTAGGCCTGCCGATGATCTA
Organism: Rhizobium terricola; assembly: GCF_012927355.1. Taxonomy (GTDB): domain Bacteria; phylum Pseudomonadota; class Alphaproteobacteria; order Rhizobiales; family Rhizobiaceae; genus Allorhizobium; species Allorhizobium terricola. The sequence continues at coordinate 639,376 of NZ_JABBGK010000002.1, read as the reverse complement.
TGTGCGCAAGGCGCCGAAGGGGCATGGCCGCAACGCTCAGATCGAAGGCTACATGCCGGAAGGCGCGCGGGTTCTGGTCATCGAGGACCTGACGACGGCCGGCGGCAGCATGTTCAAGTTCATCGATGCCATTCGTGCGGCCGGAGGCACCGTCGATCACGGTATCGCGCTGTTCTACTACGGGATCTTCCCCGAGGCTGAGCAGCGTTTTGCCGACGGCAAGGTCACGCTCCACCACATCGCCACCTGGCGCAACGTTCTCGCCGTCGCCCGCGAGCAGAAGCTGTTCGACGAGAAGACGCTGTCGGAAGTCGAGGCCTTCCTCGATGCCCCGCTCGCCTGGTCCGGTCGCAATGGCGGGGTTTCGTCTCTCGCCTGAGCAAATGCTCATGAACGCACTGGCGCAGCCGGGGGAATTCGTTTAAATCGATTGAAGCGAATATCGGGGAGGTCGAGATGATCCTGTGTTGCGGCGAAGCGCTGATCGACATGTTGCCACGCGAAACGACGCTCGGCGAGCGCGCCTTCGCCCCCTATGCGGGCGGCGCGATCTTCAACACGGCGATTGCGCTGGGGCGCCTCGGCATCCCGACCGGCTTCTTCACCGGCCTGTCCGACGACATGCTGGGTGACATCCTGCGTGACACGCTGAAATCCTCCGGCGTCGACTTCAGCTATTGCGCGACGCTTTCGCGCCCCTGCACCATCGCCTTGGTGAAGCTCACCAACGGCCAGGCGTCCTACGCTTTCTATGACGAAAACACCGCCGGCCGCATGATCACCGAGGCGGACCTGCCGACCCTGGACGACAGCTGCGAGGCGCTGCATTTCGGCGCGATCAGCCTCATTCCGGAACCCTGCGGCTCGACCTACGAGGCGCTTATGACCCGTGAGCACAAGACCCGCGTCATCTCGCTCGACCCGAACATCCGCCCCGGCTTCATCAAGGACAAGGCGGCCCATCAGGCCCGCATCGCCCGCATGGCGGACATGTCCGACATCCTGAAATTCTCCGACGAGGACCTGGACTGGTTCGACCTGCCCGGCAGCCAGGACGAACGTGCCGCCTACTGGCTGACGCGCGGCGCCAAGCTCGTGGTGCTCACCAAGGGGGCGGAAGGGGCGACCGCCTACACCGCGAATTTCAAGGTCTCGGTGCCCTCGAACAAGGTCGAGGTCGTCGATACCGTCGGTGCCGGTGACACCTTCGACGCGGGCATCCTCGCCTCGCTGAAGCGTCAGGGGCTGCTCACCAAGGAGAAGGTCGCGACGTTGTCGGAAGACGCCGTGCGCGAGGCGCTGACCATCGGTGCCAAGGCGGCGGCGGTGACGGTGTCGCGGGCCGGAGCCAACCCGCCGACGGCAGCGGAGATCGGGTTCTGAAGTAAGGCCGCAAGACGGGCCTTTCTAAGGAATCCAGACCTGGCTGCGCGCTGGGCTAGGCAGACTTTTTTTCGACGCCCTTCTCTCGTTGCAGTTTGACGCAAGAGTGAATTGCGATTGAGAGCGAGGCAGAAGGGAAGAAGTCATGAAGGTTGACACGGGCGCCGGCTATCTGTCCTCAGGTTCACGGAGCCTTGCGGGAACGCGCGCCGACACGCAGGAATTCGGGGCGGCACTTCGCGCACGCACCGCGGACACGCGCGAAGCCACCGGCAGCAGCGCCGAGGGGCAGACCCTCGATTTCACCAGCATGACCCGGCAGGAATTGTTTGACTGGATGAATGACCAAATCCGCAGCGGCGAGATGTCCCTTGACGAAAGTTCGGCCTTCCTGGGCATGACCTTGAAGATCTCGGCGGCGACCGGTGAGCCGGTGGATATGGCGACCGATACTTCCCGCATCGACTTTACCGATAAAGCGCGGCAGGGGATCGAATTCTACCAGTCTCATTTCGACTATGCATCCGCCGATCTGTTGAAGAATGCACTTGATAAGATGCTTGCAAGCCGGTGAGGCAGCCGGCCGGCACGGCGATTGGACTGCAACCTGACAGGGAAGCCTTGATGCTTCCAGATGCGGGCGCCATACGACAACGCGCCGGCGACGACAGCCTCACGACACGCTGTGCTCACCCCATCTTCCGCTCTGCCAGCGCTCCAACCAACCCCGCCGTCGAACTGTCGTGGCCGGTCGCGGCGACCTTGCCCTCGACGACCGGCAGCAGCCCCGTCGCCAGTTCCTTGCCCAACTCCACGCCCCACTGGTCGAACGAGTTGATGCGGAAGAGGACGCCCTCGACGAAGACGCGGTGCTCGTAAAGCGCGATGAGGCGGCCGAGAGCAAACGGCGTCAGCTGGTCGTAGACGAAGGTGATCGACGGGCGGTTGCCGGAGAAGACGCGGTGCGGAGCAATGAAATCGGCCTGTGCCTCGTCCATGCCCTTGGTCGTCAGCTGTGCCTTAGCTTCCGCGAGCGTACGCCCCTTCATCAGCGCCTCGGACTGCGCCAGGCAATTGGCGATCAGCAGTTCGTGCTGGTGGCGCAGTTCCGGCTCGAAACCGTTTGCGGCGATCATGAACTCGGCGGGGATGATGCTCGTACCTTGGTGGATGAGCTGGTAGAAGGCATGCTGCCCATTGGTCCCCGGCTCGCCCCAGACGACCGGGCCCGAACCGCCGGCGACCGGCTTGCCGTCGATGGTCACGCTCTTGCCGTTCGATTCCATGTCGAGCTGCTGAAGGTAGGCGGGAAATCGCAACAGGCGCTGGTCGTAGGGCAGGATCGCCCGGGTTTGGTAGCCGAGCACGTTGCGATGATAGACGCCGATCGCGCCGAGCAGCATCGGCAGGTTCTGGCGGAACGGGGCGGAGCGGAAATGTTCGTCGATCGAGTGGCCGCCATCGAGGAACCGGCCGAAATCGTCCTTGCCGACCGCGATCATCAGCGGCAGGCCGATCGCCGACCAGATGGAATAACGTCCACCGACCCAGTCCCAGAAACCGAACACGCGCGTCGCGTCGATGCCGAAGGCGGCGACCTTGTCGAGCGCGGTGGAGACGGCGGCGAAGTGCTTGCCGACGGCGGCTTCGCCCAGCGCTTCCGCGACGAAGCGGCGCGCGGTCTGGGCGTTGGTCATCGTCTCGATGGTGGTGAACGTCTTCGAGGCGACGATGAAGAGGGTCGTCTCCGCAGAAAGGATCTTCAGCGTGTCGCCGATATGGGCGCCATCGACATTCGACACGAAGTGCAGGCGAGGGCCGTCATGGAAGGGGGCAAGCGCCAGCGTCGCCATCACCGGACCGAGATCGGACCCGCCGATACCGATATTGACGACGTCGGTGATCGCCTTGCCGGTCGCGCCTCGCAGCTCACCCGAGCGAATTCCTTCGGCAAACGTGCCCATCCCGGCCAGCACCGCGTTGACGTCCGCCATGACGTCGTGTCCGTCGACAAGCACCGGCGCGTTCGAGCGGTTGCGAAGCGCCGTGTGCAGCACAGCCCGGCCTTCGGTGAAGTTGATCGCCTCACCGGAAAACATCGCATCGCGTTTCGCGGCCACGCCGGCGGCGTCGCATAGCTCTTCCAGCAGGGCCATGATCTCTTCGTTCACGGCACATTTGGAGTAGTCCATCAGCAGGTCGTCGAGCGAGGCGCTGAAACGGTCGAAGCGCTGTGCATCAGCGGCAAAGGCGGCGCGCAAGTCTTCCGCACGGGTGGCGGCTGCGGTGCTCGTGAGTTTGTCGATGATGGATTGCATCGTCGTGTCCCTGATTTGACGGAGATGCCGGAGACACTATTCTGCGAGAAAGATGCGATCAAGCATGGGATGCCGACCGGATGTCGAGGGCGATATCCGGTCGAGGCTTTTTGTTGTTGCTGCCCGCTGGTTACTTGGCGGGTGGGTTGTCGCGCAGTTCGCGGCGCAGGATCTTGCCCACGTTCGATTTCGGCAATTCGCTGCGGAATTCGATGTAGCGGGGCCGCTTGTAGTTGGTGAGGTTCGCCGCGCAATGGGCCTTGACGTCCGCCTCGCTGAGCTGCGGATCCTTCTTGACCACGAACAGCTTGACCGCCTCGCCGGAATGTTCGTCCGGCACGCCGATCGCCGCGCATTCGAGAACGCCGGGATGCATGGCGGCCACTTCCTCGATCTCGTTCGGATAGACGTTGAAGCCGGACACCAGGATCATGTCCTTCTTGCGGTCGACGATCTTGATGTAGCCGCCTTCGTTCATCATCCCCATGTCGCCCGAGCGGAAGAAGCCGTCATCGGTCATGACCTTGGCCGTCTCCTCGGGGCGCTGCCAGTAGCCCGCCATGACCTGCGGGCCACGAATGCAGATCTCGCCGACCTCGCCGACCGGCAGCGTATGGCCGTCCTCGTCGCGGATCTCGATGTCGGTCGAGGGAAGCGGCAGGCCGATCATCCCGCTGAACTCGGTGCTGTCCAGCCGGTTGACGGTTGCCACCGGTGATGTCTCCGACAGCCCATAGCCTTCGGTGATCGGGCAGCCCGTCATCTTGTACCAGCGCTCGGCCACCGGGCGCTGCACGGCCATGCCCCCGCCGAGCACGAGCAGCAGCGACGAGAAATCGAGGTTCTTGAAGTCCGGGTTGTTCATCAGCGCGTTGAACAGCGTGTTGAGCCCCGGGAAGATATGCGCCTTGTGGTTCTGCAGTTCCTTGACGAAGGCAGGAATGTCGCGGGGATTGGCGATCAGCACATTGTGGCTGCCCGTCGCAATGCCCATCAGCGAGTTCACGGTCAGCGCGAAGATGTGGTAGAGCGGAAGTGCGCAGATGAACGTCATAACGTCCGGCCGGCCCTTGAGTTCGAAGGCGGCCTCGAGCCACATCGAAATCTGCTGCTTGTTGGCCAGAAGGTTGGCGTGGGTGAGCGTGGCGCCCTTGGAAACCCCGGTCGTGCCGCCTGTATACTGAAGGAAAGCCACATCGTTGCCGGTTACATCAACCGGCTTGAGGGACTTGCCTGCGCCTTCGGACAGCACGCGCTTGAAGCTGACATGTCCCGGGATCGACCAGGCCGGGACGAGCTTCTTCACCTTGCGCACGACGATGTTGACGATGTGGCCCTTGAAGCCCAGCATGTCGCCCATGGTGGCGACGACCACGTGCTGCACCGGCGTCCTGGGTAGCACCTGCTGCACGGTGTTGGCGAAGTTCTCGAGCACGAAGATCGCCTTGGCGCCTGCGTCCTTCAACTGATGTTCCAGCTCCCGGGGGGTGTAGAGCGGATTGACGTTGACGACGGTCAGGCCGGCACGAAGGATGCCGTAGACGGTGATCGGGTTCTGCAGGATGTTCGGGGTCATGACCGCTACGCGGTCGCCCTTGACCAGTCCTTTCGACTGCAGCCAGGCGGCAACCTTGCGCGACTGGATCTCCAGTTCGCGGAAAGTCATGCCGCGGCCCATGCTGGAAAAGGCGAGCCGGTCGGCATAGGTCTTGCAGCTGCTTTCGAAAAGCGCGCCGAGCGAGGCATGCGCATGCGGCGCGATTTCCGCCGGCACCGTGGATGGATATGACGAAAGCCATATCTTTTCAGCTGCGCGGCCACTGAGGCGGCTCGTGACGTCCGACATGCATTTCCTCCCGTAGTCGTTCCTGCTTCATACCGCGGCGCGTTGCCGTCGGCATGTTATCCTCCCAGATGCTTTCATCGAGCTTATGCCTTTGGCGACCCGGTTCAAGCCCTCACAGCTCTATATAACCTTGACGTAAGCGTCAATTCGTCTCACGGGCAAGCAGTGCTGTTTAGGTATTGCTGTAGTAGGGATTGCGGCGAAATGGGCATGTCGCTCTGCGCCTGGCCGGGTCTCGAGGAACTTTCATGGCGAGCCATTCGTTTCGAATGGGTATCAACCAAGGAAACGAGGAGGTGCGTCATGCACAATACCCAGACTTTGAAGAGCGACCCCTATGTCAAGGACACCCCGTCGCTGATTGCCAGCGACAAGGTCGACGGCACTGCCGTCTATGGTTCCGACGATGGCCGGATCGGATCGATCAAGCGGATCATTCTGGAAAAGCGCGGCGGCCGCGTAGCCTATGCCGTGCTGAGTTTCGGGGGCTTTCTTGGGATCGGCGACGACTACTATCCCCTGCCGTGGGAAAAGCTCACCTATGACGAACGCCTTGACGGCTATCGCATCGACCTGACGAAGGAACAGATCGAAAAGGCGCCGCGCCTTCGCGAAACCGATCACGACTGGTATCGCGACAATGGTCGGGAGGTCTACGACTATTACGGTGTCTCGCCGTACTGGATCTGAATGCTCTGAGCGAACTTGCGAAGGCCCCGCATCGCGGGGCCTTTTGTTGTTACCTGCACCTGTCACAACCGATGCATACAGATCCTCTATCGGTCCGGCCACAGTTCCTGTCCTCTTGGTTTCCGGCGCCTGATGGGCTAGGGATTTCCGGACGTCGAGGCCACGGGGCGTCCCAAGCGGCCAAGTGCGCTATTCGTTTGCTGATGGCCTGCCGGGGCGATTTTTTTATGGACCGGGCATTCCGGAAAATGGGGTAAGCTGTGCGCATTGCGATTATTGGTACTGGTTATGTCGGGCTCGTGTCGGGTGTCTGTCTTGCAGAATTTGGTCACGACGTCGTCTGTATCGACAAGGCTGCCGACAAAATCACGATGCTGAATGCGGGCGAAGTTCCGATCTATGAACCGGGCCTCGAGGCGCTGGTCGAGCGGAATGCTGCGGCCGGTCGGCTGAAATTCACCACCGACCTCGCAGAACCGGTCGCCGCGGCTGATGTCGTCTTTCTCGCTGTCGGCACCCCCTCCCGCAAGAGCGATGGCCATGCCGATCTGACCTATGTGTATTCCGCGGCGCGCGAGATTGCCCGGGCTGTTCGCGGTTTCACCGTGGTCGTCACCAAGTCGACTGTGCCTGTCGGAACCGGCGACGAGCTCGAGCGGATCATCGCCGAGACCAATCCGGACGCCGATGTCGCAGTCGTCTCCAATCCCGAGTTCTTGCGTGAAGGTGCCGCGATCGACGATTTCATGGCGCCTGACCGCGTCGTGGTGGGTTTGAACGACGAACGGGCACGCCCCATCATGAGCGAAGTCTATGGCGCCCTCGACGCGACGCGGCATCCGACGCTTTTCACCTCGCGCCGTTCGGCAGAACTCACGAAGTATGCGGCGAATGCCTTCCTCGCTTTGAAGCTCGCCTACATCAACGAGATTGCCGACCTCTGCGAACAGGTCGGCGCAAATGTTCAGGACGTGTCGCGCGGAATGGGCCTCGACAGCCGCATCGGCCAGAAGTTCCTCAATGCCGGCCCCGGCTATGGCGGTTCGTGCTTTCCGAAGGACACGCTGGCGCTGGTCAAAACTGCACAGGACCACAACAGCCCGATCCGCCTGATCGAGACGATCGTCGGCATTAACGAGACGCGCAAGCGCGCGATGGCCCGCAAGGTTGAGCGTGCCGTGGGAGGCGAGCTGCGCGGCAAGACCATCGGTATTCTCGGTTTGACCTTCAAGCCGGACACGGACGACATCCGTGAATCTCCGGCTCTGTCGATCGTGCAGGCTCTGCTCGACAAGGGGGCCGTCCTCAAGGCCTATGATCCTGAGGGAATGGATGCGGCAAGGCTGGCGATGCCCGAGCTTTCCTATTGCGACGGCGTCGAGACCGTTGCCAGCGGCGCCGATGCACTCGTCATCATCACCGAGTGGAAGGAGTTCCGAGACCTGGATCTCGGGCGGCTCGGCGGGCTGATGAAACAACCGGTTCTTGTCGATCTGCGCAACGTCTTCGTCCCGGCTGAAGTGCGCGGACAGGGCTTTGTCTATGAAAGCGTCGGTCGCACCGACTAGAGTCATCTGAGCCCTGACAGACCTATTCGGCGCACGCGGAAAGACGCTGCGTCGGCATTCGCGCAATTCGCTGCACCCAAAAATTGCGAAATGAGAAATTTCGCGTTGCGTCCGCCGTTCTTTTCGCTATATTTGGTTGCATAAAGTTTTAATGAATCTCGAAAGTTGAATATGTAGATCGTCGTTTCATACCCGTGATGGGGGTGAGCGCTTGACCAGTTTTGCGTTGATGGCCGGAATTGCGGAGCAGGCCGGGCCCCCTCTGGATCGAATTTCTCTTTCCAGAGGTTGTTTTGTTCACGGCATGAAACGTAGGTCGCGATTCGATCGCGGAAACCCCTTGAAGGCGCTCGCCTTCGCTGGCGACCTGTGCCGGGAAATGGTGGTGTTCCGCGTAGCTCGCGCGGGAACTCAAGATCAGCAATGCGAGGCTTGCGATGGCCTATGATCTCGCGGGGAAGAGGGTCTGGGTTGCAGGCCATCGCGGAATGGTCGGCTCGGCTTTGATGCGTCGTCTTGCGGGAGAACGTTGCACGATCCTTTTTGCAGATCGCAGCGAACTTGATCTTTCCCGGCAGGCCGTGGTGGAGGACTGGATCGAGAAAAACCGGCCGGATGCCATATTTCTTTCCGCGGCCAGGGTCGGCGGGATCCTTGCCAACAGCGAAGCGCCAGCGGATTTCCTTGCTGACAATCTGGCGATCGCATTGAACGTCATCCAGGTCGCGCACCGATCCGGCGTCGAAAAACTCCTGTTCCTGGGTTCCGCCTGCATCTATCCGAAATTCGCACAGTCTCCGATCGAGGAAGATGCTCTGTTGTCCGGAGCGCTTGAACCGACCAACGAGGCTTACGCGATCGCCAAGATCGCTGGCATCAAGCTTTGCCAAGCCTATCGCAGTCAATACGGAGATGATTTTATCTCGGCCATGCCGGCCAATCTCTATGGCCCCGGGGACAACTATGATCTCCGCTCAAGCCATGTCATCCCGTCCTTGATTCTTAAGGCGCACCAGGCAAAGCTTGGAGGAGATCCCACGATTTCGATCTGGGGCAGCGGCGAAGTGCGCCGTGAATTCCTGCACGTTGATGACTGTGCAGATGCTTGCATCGCGCTGATGAAATCCTATTCCGATTCGAGCCCTGTCAACATCGGTTCGGGCGAAGAAATCAGCATTTTCCACCTGGCCGAGATGATCGGCGAGGTGGTCGGCTTTGTCGGAGACATTGTCTGCGATGTCGCCAAGCCGGATGGTGTGCCGCGCAGACTGCTGAGCGGTGGCCGTCTCAGAGCGCTTGGATGGACGGCGCACATCGACTTGCGAGAAGGACTGGCCCACACTTACGCGGCCTTTCTCGCGGAGGGCCGGGCAGGGCGGTCTGCCGGTCGCGCAGTTGCAACGCAGGGCTCGCCATCATGAACGAGGCGCGCAAGACCGTCGTGATCTACGGCATGAACTATGCCCCGGAGATGGCCGGCGTCGGACGTTACACCGGCGAGATCGCGGAACACCTGGCGAGCCTCGGCATGGATGTGACCGTCGTGACGACGCCGCCCCATTATCCCGACTGGAGGGTGTCTGCGGGCTTTTCGAATCGCTACTCTTCTCAACATGAAGCCCGGTTGCGTATCCTTCGTTGCCCCCTTGTCCTGAGCAGGAAAATGGGCGGAGTCCGGCGGCTGGTTGCGCCATTGACCTTCGCCCTGACGTCGGCACCGGTGATCGTCTGGCAAGTGATCCGTCGCCGGCCGGATGTGCTCTTCTGCGTCGAGCCGACCCTGTGCACGGCTCCCGTTGCCCTGCTCGCAGCACGTATCGCCGGAACGAGGACGGTGCTCCACGTGCAGGATCTGGAAGTCGATGCGGCCTTCGCGGTTGGTCATCTCTGGGACCGCGGATGGCTGAAGACGATTGCATTTTCCTTCGAAAAACTTGTCCTGCCCCGCTTCGACAAGGTCGTCACCATTTCCGACCGGATGGCGGAAAAGCTTCTGGCGAAGGGAGTGGACAATCGGCGCCTTTCGGTGGTCCGCAACTGGGTCGATCTCGAAAACATCTTTCCGCTGGAGGAACCGGGCGATCTTCGCCGGTCGTTGGGTTTCGCGGACGAGGATTTCGTCGTGCTCTATGCCGGAACCGTCGGCGCCAAGCACGGCCTGCGTACGCTTCTCATGGCAGCCGAAGCGCTGGTCGACGAGCCGCGGGTTCACTTTGTGATTGCCGGCGAGGGACCGCTGAAGGCGGAACTGGAGGCGCAGTTCGGTCAACTCGGCAATCTCCGTTTCCTGCCGTTCCAACCGGCCTCCCGCCTCAATGAACTGTTGAACATGGCCGATCTCCACGTGCTTCCGCAGGAACGGGGCGTTGCTGATCTTGCCTTGCCCTCCAAGCTTGGCGGCATGCTCGCCTCCGGGAAACCGATTCTGGTCAATGCCGAGCCCGGCACGGAACTTGCCGATTTTCTCGGGCACGAGGCCGTTCTTGTGGCGCCCGGCGATCTGAAGGCGATGGTGGGCGAAATCCGCAGATCTGCCGGCCGGCGTCAGGTCGAGCCTAGCGACGGACGGCTACGGCGCGCCCGGCTTCTGTCGCGACCCGGCGCCCTGGCGCGCATCGCCGACTTGATCTGCTGGGTTGGCGTGCTCGGGGTATTCGCGTGATGCGGTGGTCGTTGCAGCAGTTGGCAGCGTCGTCCGTCCGTGCACGCATCCTGCGCGGCGGCCTGGCAAGCTTCTATGAGAAGGCCGTGACCCTCCTTGTTCAGGCGGCTGCAATTCCGGTGCTGACGGCGAAATGGGGTGCGGAAGGATACGGCAACTGGCTGTTGCTGATGACGATCCCGATGTTTCTTCAGCTTGGTGATCTTGGAATCGGAACGGCCGCTGGAGTGGAACTCACGGGGAGACTTGCCCGCGGTGACCACGCCGGAGCGCGTGAGATCGTGCGTGCCGGAAGGTTGTTCGTCACGCTGGCCACAGGCGTGCTGGCACTGCTGCCTCTCGGTTATGCAGGCCATCTTCTCTTCGCCTCCTCTTCATCGGCGTTTGATCGGATGGCCAATGCAGACATGGCCTGGAGCCTTGTGATCGTGACCGTCTATTCGGTCAGTCTTGCCCATATCGGATTGATGATGGCCGTCTATCGTTCATCCCTCCGCTATGCGACGGCTGCGGCTTTCAACGGCAGTCTCGCCTTGCTGGAAGGCCTCGTCGTTCTCGCGATTGCTTGGTCGGGAGGCATGCTCACGGCGGCAATGCTCGCGTGCCTCGCCGTGCGCCTGATCGGGCATGGCCTGCTGCATCTCCACCTTCGCCATGCGTATCCCTGGCTGAATGGCGACAAGTCGAGCAAGAGCCACTGGTCGGTGTTGAAGAGCCTTGCAAGCCCTTCATTCGCCAACGTGTCGCTGACCCTGGCCGGTGTTCTTGTGATCCAGGGAACGCTGGTGACCCTCGGCTGGGTGGCTGGGTCGGCAGCGGTGGCAGTGCTGGCGGCCGTGCGCTTGTTGACCCGGGTCCCGCTGCAATTCTCCGGCCTTGCGCTGCGGCCGAGCGTGCCGGAACTCTCCCGCGCCCTGGCCCTGGGGGATCCGGTGACCGCCGCACGCGTGACAGGTTTCAATCTAGGCCTTGCGGCAGCTATCACCGTGCCTTCCGGAATTCTGCTCGTGCTGTTCGGGCCTTCGGTCCTCGCAACGCTATCCGGCGGCCGGCTTCATGCCGACCCGACCCTGTTCGCACTCTGCTCTGTGGCCGTTTGCTGCAATGCGCTCTGGACCGCCGCCGCAAGTCCCTTTGTGGCAATCAACAGGCAGGGGCAGTTTTCCCATGTCTATCTGCTGCTCGCTTTCGCTCTGGCCCTCGTTCCCTTGATGGCGCCGGATCCCGGCGTGCTGGATGTGGCTTTGGCGATGGCGGTGATCGAAGCTGCCATGCTCCTCCTTGTGGCCTGGCAACTGAGGTGCAGTCACGCCGGCGCCATCAGGATCGGGCGCGTGTCCCGTCAGGTGGTTCGGCCATGAGCAATCAAGCGGTTCGTCGGCAGGCGGTCTACCCATCTATGCCGGCGCGCCGTCCGGCGCCACGCGGCGACGGGCAGACCTGGAGCTCGGTTGTTGTCGCGCTGCCGCTGCTGGTCTTTGCCGTTCCGATGGGGATCGGCAACAGTGTGACCCAGCCCCTCTCCCTTCTGGCTCTGCTGCCGTACGTCTTCCTGGCGCGCTCGGGCCTGCTGCTGACCGGCCCCTTCCTTCTGCTGGTGGTGCTCTGGTCAGCCGTACAGGTGTCCATTACCGGCGAGCCCTATTCCTACTTCCAGCTGTTTCGCCAGGGCATGCCTTTCTCATTCCTCTGCGTGCTGCTTGCGGGTTACGGGCCGATGTCACGGACGATTGCAGGCATCCTTGCCCGTCATCGGTCCACACGCCGGTTATCCTCTCCGGTCGATGTCCTCGTCTACATCTTCGCCGTCAGTCAGGCGCTCCAGGTCCTGCTGTTTCGGGTCGGCATCGAGGTCGCGAACATCGCTTCGTTTTCCGAGGACGGTTCGCGTGTTCTCCTCTATCCGACCACCTCCGCCCTGCTGATCTTCTTCTATGCCGCCGTCACGCAACGATACGGGCTGCTGCTGATCGTCGGCCTGACATTGCTGGAATCCGGTGCGAAGAGCATCCTGCTCATCATGGGCATGCTCTTCGTGATCGCTCTCTTTGTCCGTTTCTCTGTCCGAAATACCGTCTTCGGCATCCTGTCGGCCGCCGTGCTCGGCCTGGTGATCTCGGTCGGCAGTCCGGTCGCCTTCGAGCGCCTGCAAACGTTCTGGAGTGACGGTGGCAGCGTCGACGAAACCCGGGCCGAAGAAATCCGCTATGCCCAAAAGACCGTCCTTGCCGATGCGGGCACCCTGTTGCTCGGAAGGGGGCTGATGTTGCCGGTCGGGCCCGGCATTCCGTCGAGCGACCCGCGCTGGCAGGAGTATTCCCGCTTTGATGTCGAAAACGGCTATTGGTCCATGCTCGCAAAGGTCGGCCTTGTCGGCGCGGCGTGGTTTATCGTCATTCTGTCACGCATGGGGTTCTCGCTCGCCACCGGCGCCGTGTTGCTGATCTGGTCGGTATTCAGCTTCAAGAACGGCTATCAGTTCTTCGCCACGTTCGACGGCTGCTACCTGGTCGTCTGGTCATGCTTCCTCGGCGCAGCCTTGGAGAAGGGGCGCCTGCCGGCTCGCGGGCACCACGACTTGCTGGTTTCGCCTTGGTCTTCGCCTTTGCCGAAGTCGGAGAAGGGATGATGCGCAGGCTTCGGATCAACATCGTGCTTGGCCCATTCTTTCCGGTGCCGCCCGTGCGTGGCCTCGCCGTCGAGCGGCGGCAATATGCCATGGCGCTCGAATATGCCCGGCGAGGGCATGCCGTGACGATGCTGTCCCGCCGGTTTTCCGGTTTGCCCCGCGACGAGCTGGAAAATGGGATCCACCATATCCGCCTGCCGTCCTGCGATCCGCCGCCAGTCGGGTGGCTCTACCGCTTGATCGATGTCGTCTATTGCCTGTTTGTCGCCTGGCGAATGCCGCCGGCCGATGTCACGATCACCAACAGCGTCGCAGCCCCGATCCTGCTGCCATTGCGTAAGGCCGGCAGGATCGCCGTCAGCGTCGGGCGTCATCCCAAGGGGCAGATGCGATTCTATCGCCGGGCGGCAAGGTTCCACGCCGCGTCCCGCCCCGTCGCCGAGACGATCGGCAGGCAGACGCCGGAAGCCGCCGCGAGGGTGCGGGTGGTTCCCAATCCGATCAGCCATGATTTTGCACGCGCAATGGTGGCCGAGCTGTGCAGCCGGGATTGCGAGATCGTCTATCTCGGTCGGCTCAGCCGCGAAAAGGGGATCGATCTGCTGCTGAAAGCCTTCGAAGAGGTCGCTCCTCGTTTTCCGGACTGGCGGCTCACTATCATCGGTCCTTCCGACACCGCGCACGGCGGCGACGGGCCGGATTATCTGGCGGGCTTGAAGGCGCTCGCTTGTAACGGCACTGCCCGCATAGACTTCGAGCCACCGATCTATGACGGCGCGGCGCTGGTGGACCGGCTGAGGCGCGCCGCGGTCTTTGTCTATCCCTCCGTCGCAGAAAAGGGTGAAGCCTTCGGGCTGGCGCCGCTCGAGGCCATGGCCTGTGGCTGCGCTGTTGTGGTCTCCGCACTCGATTGTTTTCGCGATTATCTCGTTCCGGGTGAAAACGGTCTGGTGTTTGATCACCGCCATGATGGTGTCGCCAACCTCGTCGGGTGTGTGAAGACGCTGCTGGCGGATGGGGTGCTGCGCGAAAGTCTGGCCGACGCCGCCCGGGATACGGCACGGCATTTTACGCCGGAACGTATTGCCGATCAGATGCTCGCGGACCTGTCGGAGCTGGCGGGGCGATGAACGAGGCGCGACATTTCCTCCACCAGCAGAAACCCGGCGATAGCCCCTGGTCCATCAGGACCCGCCTCGGAATGCTGCTGTTCGACTATGCCTGGATGTTCCTGTGTGTCTGGACGCCAAAGCCGGCCAATGCCTGGCGACTTTTAATCCTCAAGATGTTCGGAACTCGGATCGAGGGGCGCCCCTTCGTCCACCAGAGGGCGCGGTTTCACACACCGTGGAATGTCGTGCTTCGTGATTGCGCCTGCATCGGCGATCGGGCCAATCTCTACAGCCTGGGACGGATCGAGATCGGCGCCGGAGCAACGATCGCCCAAGAGGCCTATCTTTGCACCGGCACTCACGCGTGCGACCAGCCCTCGCGCCATCTGATCACGGCCCCGATCACCGTCGGCTCGGAGGCTTTCGTCGGTGCGCGCGCCTTCGTCATGCCCGGCGTCGTCATCGGGGCAGGTGCGGTTGTCGGCGCCTGCTCGGTCGTCACTCGCGATGTCGCGGCCTCGACCACGGTTGCCGGCAACCCCGCGCGAGCGATCCCGCGCAAGATGCAGGTGGCACATGCAGGGTAGTTACCTGACACGCTCCGCACGCCTTGCCGGCCACTTTATGAAACGCCCTGCCGATCTTGGGCGCTATGCCGCGAGCGCCACGCTGAATCCGCTTGAGGCCGGGCTTCCCTGGATTTCCTGGCCGGCGATCGATTTCCTCAAAGCTTTCCTCACGCGGGACATGTCGGTCTTCGAATATGGCAGCGGCGGCTCCACCGTGTTCTTCTCCCGGCGTGCGAGGGACGTGACCGCAGTCGAGCATCAGCCGGAGTGGCATTCGCTTTTCGCCCGCACCGCCAACCCCGCCAATGCCGTCGTGCATCTTCGTTGCGTGACCATCGAGCGCCCGGAAAACGCGGAGCTCGATCGCTACGTCGAAGCCCTCGACCGTCGCTATGACGTGATCCTCGTGGACGGCCTGGACGATGTTGCAGGAGCGGTCGGCGTCCCGTTGCGGCCGCGCTGCTTTGCCCATGCGGCGCGGCATGTGCGTTCGGGTGGCGTCGTCATTCTCGACGACGCGTGGCGCTACGATCACCTTGTCCTCGACCAAGGCGCGGCGCTGAAAGGCCGGCAGTCCTTCGTCGGGCCGGGGCCGGGGCGATGGGGCATCACGCGAACGGACGCCTACTTCTACTGATGCTCACGGTCCTGATCCTCACACGCGATGAAGAACGGCATATCGAGCGGGCCATCCGCTCGGTGAAGCCCTTCGCCGAACGGATTGTCGTGATCGATTCCTTCTCCGCCGACCGCACGGTCGAGATCGCGCTTGCGACCGGTGCAGAGGTCTTGCAGCAGACTTTCACCAGTCACGCCCGGCAGTTCGAATGGGGTGTCAGGCAGGCCGATATCCGCACGGAATGGCTGATGCGCCTCGACGCCGACGAAGTCATCGGCGCCGAACTCGCGGAGGAGATTTGCGAGACACTGCCGGCCATGGCGGCGGACGTTTCGGGCATCGCCCTCAAGCGGAAGCAGATCTTTCTCGGACGTTGGATCCGCCACGGCGGTCGCTATCCGCTGGTCCTCACCCGCATCTGGCGGCATGGGCGGGGACGGGTGGAGGATCGTTGGATGGATGAACACGTGGTCATCGATGGCGGCCGGATCGTCTGCCTCCAGCAACCCTTCGCCGATCACAATCTGAACGATCTGGGTTTCTTCGTCGAAAAGCACAATCGCTATGCGACGCGCGAAGCGGTCGAAATCCTCAACCGGCGGCATGGATTGTTCCAGCGTGAAATACGGGGTCGGCAGGACCAAACCGCCCCAGGCGTCGCCCGTAAACGCTGGATCAAGGAACAGGTCTACGACCGCATGCCCTTTCCGCTCGCCGCGCTCGGCTATTTCCTGTTCCGCTATGTCGTCCAGCTGGGCTTTCTCGATGGACGGGAGGGGCTGATCTACCACGGGCTGCAAGGCTTCTGGTATCGCTTCCTGGTCGGCGCCAAGGTCTTCGAATGGGAGCGTGCGCTTCGGCGGCATGTCACGGCGGAGAACAAGCGGAATGAGCTCGCCCGGCTGACCGGGCTCTCCCTCTGATCTTCGGCCTCACCACCCTCTCGCTGTCGTCGCCGCATGCATCGCCTGGGCCACAATGGCGTAACCGGCGCCGTTGAGATGCACCGCATCGATCCGCAGCGAACGGGGAACGAGTTGTGCGGCGACGTCGGCGAGATCCTCTGCCGATCCGTTGTGGGCCGGCCGGAGCAAGCCGGGGAGATCGACATAGCGGGCGCCATAGCTTGCCGAGAGCCGCGCATTGAGGTCCAGCCGTTGCACTTTCAGGTCTTCGCCATCCGAGGAGCGGATCAGTGTTCCTGCGACCAGAAAACGTCGATGCCCCAGGTGGCCCACCATGGCGGCGATATGCGACAGCGCGTCGGTGACCGTGTTCGGATCGGTCGTGACGCCATTGTTGCCGGCCCAGATCCACGCGACGTGATCGCGCAGCTACGGTGCCTCGTCCGGCAAGAAGACTGTGCCGGCCGGGCAGGGCACGGCATCGCCGTCATCCATGCGCGAAAAGAACCAGCTCCCGGCGCTGTCCGTCAGCATTGTCCCGCGTTGTCCGGCAAGCGTTCCGCTGGCGCTGCCGGTGAAGACCCCGCTGTCCTGAAGGATATTGATCGTCCTGGTGGTCACGACGTCTGCGGCATAGGGTGCGCGTTCCTCGATGACCAGGTTGTCGATCGCAAAACTGGCCGCAGTCGCAGGCGTGCCATTGAACCGAAAGGCATAAGCGAGTGCCGAAGCGCCGCTGACGCTGTGGCTGACCACGTGCTGGCCGATCGTGTCGGCAGTGACATTCTCGATTCCCTGCCAGGTGCCGACCGATCCCGAACTGCTGGCCGGGCCGATCTTGATCTTGACGGCGTTCGAACCGCCGGAATATTCAGTGAGATCGAAGGTCGCGGTGATCGTGTGTCCGCTCGGCACCGTCTTTCCGAGTAGGATGGCAGTGCCGCCGAGATTGTCCGTCACCCCGCTTCGCCTGAGGACGTTTCCGCTGTTGTCGAGAAGCCCCGAGCTGCCGATCTTGGTCCAGCCGGCAGTGCTGGCGAAATCGAAGCTCCAGGACTGGAGCGGCAATCCCTTTGCCCCGATGATATTTTCGGCGAGGCTGACGAGAATGGCGCGGCCACCTTGGCGTGCCGCGATCTGTTCCGCGGTCTGGCCGCCGACTCCCTTCGCCGTGATGCTGCGCGCGCCGCCGAAAAGCGCAGCCGCCTGGACCGGATAGGTCAGGCTCCCGGCAACTCCACTCCCGGCTGTGAGGCTATCTCCCCAGGCCACGATGTTGCGGTTGAACGCCCTTCGCACAGAATTGGCGCCGGGCGAAAGACGAAGACTGATCTGGACCACCGTAAGCTCCCTTGTTGCGACGCCGATGCGCCGGCGCTGTCGGAAGACTCTAGCGATCCCTGTTTCGCCGGGGACGTTCATCCGCGAGGGACGTTGAAAAGACGGTACTTTTCACGATTTGTTTGCCCGCACGAAAACACCGATTCGGAACGGGAAGTTACGGTCGAACGAGAGAGAAGTACTGTGGAGAATGGTGCCGCTTACAGGACTCGAACCTGTGACCCCATCATTACGAATGATGTGCTCTACCACCTGAGCTAAAGCGGCCCGGCCGGGCGGAACGTCCGCACGGCGATTGGTGATGGGCTGATACAGCCATTGCCCGGCGATTTCAAGCCGCTTTTCCGCCGCCGGGGAAAAATTCCGGCGGGGCGTCGCGGTTGGCCGAGGCTTACTTGACCGGCCAGGTCTTGGGCCAGGTCCCGGGGTCGATCATTCCGTTCTCGTCGAACTGCTCTGGGCAGTCCCGGAAGGTTTCCGTTTCCAGGATCAGTGCGGGGCCGTTGGCATTTTCCGCGAGCTTCCACTGGCTGTAGGTCCCGCAATCGCCGATGCCGCGGCCCTTGAAGAAGCCGGAAAGGCTGCGCGTCTCATAGTCGTAGCCGACATTGTATCCGACGGCCATGGCGCTCGGGGCGCCGTCCTGCATGACCGGAAAGGCCATCTGGGTCACCATGTCGAAACTGTCGACGAAAACGGCGAACGGCAGGTTATAGGCGCCGCCCATGCCACAGGGCGTCACGTAGATCGTGGTGTTCTCGTCGATCTTGTGGGCGAGAGCATTACCGTCGAAGAGGGTCTCCTCGGTGTCGGCGCAGATAGCCCCTTCCTTGAAGTAGCCGCGCATCTTTTCGGGGAAGTCGGCGAATGTGAGGATGTCCGAAACCGGAAGGGCGGGGTTGGGTGCCTTGTCGCCCTTTGCCGTCATGGCATCGGTGTGACCGTTGCGCTTCTGGAATTCGTCAATGAAGAGCAGGCTGGCTGCAGCCCCGGCCAGGCCTACCTCGCCTTCCGCCTTTGCTTCTCCGCGCTCGATCTTGACCTTGACCGTCGTTCCGTTCTTCAACTGATCAATGAAACCGCCACCGATAAAATCAGCCGACAGGCTGATCGAGCCCGCAAGGCTGTCGATCTTGACGGCTTCCCCGTCGAGCGCAAGCGCTTCGCCTTGGTCGACGCTGAGCGTGACGGCGGTCGGCTGGGAGCCCTCGGTCAGGGCGCTTTCTCTCGGGGAAACGACGAGGACGACCGGTGCTTCCGGGGTTCCGGAGCGCCGCAGTTCGAACTGGCTGATGGGGTTGTCGGAGATAAACTGTCGCATGCTGCAGCTCTGTGTCTGCCCGCACATGACCTGCCAGTTCTTGAACTCCTTGAAGGCGCCGTCCCCGGCGGAAGAGCTTGCCGTGGCCGCGAGTAGCCACAGGAGGGAAGAGCCGATGATATTTGTGTGACGCATGGTGTCTCCGCAACATGATGATGCGGAGACGCTAGCAGCCGCGGTCTCAGCCGCAAATCGCCTTTTTTGCGTGGATGTATTCGCGTTCCAGCCGGTCGACGAGGGAGGCGACCGGTTCGACGGCCTTCACCGCGCCGATCCCCTGGCCGCAGCCCCAGATGTCTTTCCAGGCCTTGGCGCCGGTCGTTGCCTTGTCGAAGTCCATTTTCGACGGATCGGCGACCGGCAGGTTGTCTGGATCCATCCCGGCGGCAATGATCGATGACTTCAGGTAATTCCCGTGAATGCCGGTGAAGTAGTTGGAATAGACGATGTCGTTCGCATGGGCCTCTACGATCGCCTGCTTGTAGGCGTCTGAGGCGCGGGCCTCGGTCGTGGCGATGAAGGGTGAGCCGATATAGGCCATGTCGGCGCCCATCGCCTGCGCGGCGAGAATTCCGCCGCCGGTGGCGATCGCACCGGCCAGCAGCAGCGGGCCATCGAACCATTCGCGGATTTCCTGCACGAGTGCGAAGGGCGAGAGCGTTCCGGCATGCCCGCCGGCGCCGGTCGCCACCGCGATCAGGCCGTCGGCACCCTTGCGGATCGCCGAATTGGCATGGCGGTTGTTGATCACGTCATGCAGCACGATACCGCCATAGGAATGAACCGCGGCGTTGACCTCCGGAACGGCGCCGAGCGAGGAAATGACGATCGGAACCTTGTACTTCACGCACATCATCAGGTCGTGTTCGAGGCGCTTGTTGGATGTGTGGACGATCTGGTTGACGGCGAACGGCGCCGCCGGTCGTTCGGGATTGCGGGCGTTGTGGTTCGCCAGTTCCTCGGTGATCTCGGCCAGCCACTCGTCGAGCTGAGCCTCGGGACGCGCATTGAGTGCCGGGAACGCGCCGACGATACCGGCCTTGCACTGGGCGAGCGTCAGCTGCGGATGCGAGATGATGAAGAGTGGCGAAGCGACCACCGGAAGCCTGAGATGATCGGAAAGGACCGGCGGAAGTGCCATGGAAACCTCACAAAGAGTTACGTTTACGGAAACGTCAATACGCTAGCAGATGTGCCGCGGCAGGAAAAGGCCACTCAGGTGCCGCCTGTCGATCCTGCCCCGCAGCCGCACCCGCGAACGGGCTCGCGGCAAGGATAGCCAGCGCTTCTCGAAGGCGCCACTTTCTTCTGCGTATCTGAGCTTAGGGCAAGGGCAGGGCTTGCGGATCGCGCCTCCAGCCGTTACCGAATCGTTAAAAGGGCAGGCCGCGGGCGGATCGTGTGCCGCCGACAGGAGCAAGTGCACCCTTGAACGGATTGGAAACGGCAATCAGAAACGCTCTCGAGCGCTCGGATCGCACCAATGCGGAAACCCGTGCCCGCATTTATCAGTCAGCACGACAGGCGCTCGAGAGCGGCCTGCGCAAGCAGAACATCAACGACCCGGAAACCGTTGCCTACCAGCGGCACCGCCTGGAGGCGCTGATCCATTCGATCGAACTGGAAGAGCGCAACCGGCTGGACGACACCGTGGCGCCGCCCGACGAGCCGGCCCGCCAGGCGCCTTCCGGGGCACCTGTTTCCTCTCCCGAGATCGAATCTCCCGCCGCAGCACCGGCGCCGACCCGGTCTGAACCGCAGCTGTTCGGCGGCGGCGAATCCGCTCCGCCGCCCGTTCAGTCGGATCATGGCCTGACAGCGTCCCGTGACGAACGCATCGAGCCGTCGGCGGACATATCGGTCGGCACCCCGCTTCGCGACGACGTCGATCGCGCGGCCGAGGTCCGTGTCGAAGAGCCGATGCGCGCCCGCAAGCCGCGACGCCGCGGCTTCTATTCGCGCATCTTCATGATGGCGGTCCTTCTTGTGTCGCTCGGAATGGGCGCCTGGTGGGTCTATTCGACCGGGGTCCTGCTGACGGCGGCCGAGCGTGACACCAGCGTTCCCAATCCACCGCCAAAAGCCGAGGAAGAGGATTTCACCGGCAGCGAACAGACATCCGCGGAGACCCAGGAACCGAAGGCGCTGGACGCACAGAGCGGCTTTTCCGACAACTGGGTCGAGGTCTTCGAGCCCAAACAGATCGCCTCGATCCGTCCGCGCAGCAATGCCCTGGTCGATGTCGTCACGGCGAGCGACGGCACGGCTGTGCGCGTGGTCTCGCGCAGCAGCGATGCCGACGGCAGCGTGGAGATCACGGTTCCGGCGGAAGTACTCCGGGAGATGGCCGGCAAGGTGTCGACCATCGCGCTGACGGTCCAGTCGTCGGACGACAAGCCGGTCCAGATTTCGGTTGCCTGCGACTTCGGCCGGCTGGGCGATTGCGCGCGGCATCGCTTCACGGTCAATCCGGAAAAGTCCGATGCCTTGTTCCGCGTTTCCTTCGAGAGAGCGATGGCCCCGGGAACGCCGGGACGAATTCTGCTCAACGGTGACCTTGGCGGCGAAGACCGCGGGGTCAATCTCTATTCAGTGCGTATCCTGCCGGGCGAATGATCGCCCGGCATCTCGCGCGTAATCCTACTTCTTCCCAAGAAAATCCGGCCCCGAGCCGATGATCTTCTTGTCCAGCTTGCCGATCTTGCCCTCGTCCTTGCCCTCGTAGTCGAGTGACAGCAGGATGTGGCGGATGACGTTGAGCCGGGCGCGGCGCTTGTCGTTTGCCCTGACGATCGTCCATGGAGCATGCTCGGTATGCGTCTCCTTGAGCATGCGGTCGCGCTTCTCGGTATAGTCGTCCCACTTGTTGAGCGCGGCGATATCCATCGGCGACAGTTTCCAGACCTTCAGAGGGTCGTGGCGCCGGTCATGGAAGCGCTCCAGCTGCATCTTGCGGCCGATATCGAGCCAGAACTTGAAGAAATAAATGTCGTCCTGCTCGACGAGTTTCTCGAAGCGCGGCGCCTGCTTGAGAAAGTCCTCATACTGTTCGGGCGTACAGAAGCCCATGACCGGTTCGACACCGGCCCGGTTGTACCAGGAGCGGTCGAACAGTACGAACTCGCCGGCGCTCGGGAAATGCGGGACATATCGCTGGAAGTACCACTGGCCACTCTCGGTTTCGGTCGGCTTGGTCAGCGCCACGACGCGGGCCGAACGCGGGTTCATGTAGGACAGCGTCGCATGGATGGTGCCGCCCTTTCCTGCCGCGTCGCGTCCCTCTAGCAGGGCCATCACGCGCTTGCCCGTCTTCTGTTGCCAGAACTGCACCTTCACGAGTTCGATCTGGAGTTTTTCGAGATCGTCCTCGAATTCGTCCTCATCCATCTTTTTGTCGTAAGGATAGCCGCCGGAGGCGAGCGACTCGTCGTCGATCCATTTCGGCAGCTTGGGGTCGTCGATATCGAAGATGCGTTGCTCGCCGTCGATCGTCAGCGTGACCGCGCGGCTTTCCGGTGCAGTGTCCATTGTTCTTCCTCTTCGTCTGCCGATGCGATGCCGGCGACATCTAGTCAGGGCACAATTGCCCGGTGAATTCAAGCCATTGCTGATATCCGCAATCTCGCGTGGCGACGGGGAAAACCCTGTGAATGCAATGGTGCGCGTCGCAAACATCTGTCATGAATCGACGCTAAGAGGGAAGTTTGATGAATAGCGACGAAACCGAGAGGCGGCGTGTCTTGAGCGAAACCAACCCTGTCCGGCGCCCCATGTCCCGACGCATGCTGTCGGGTTGGATCTTCCTGGTCGCCGCGGGTCTTGTTTCCGTGTCGGCTTACCTTTCGGGCGCCGACCCTCTTTTCGCGGCGATCCTGTTCGGCTTGAGTATTGTCGCTATTCTCATGCGCAACGGCCATTCGGATCATGAGACGCCTGCGGTGTCGGCGACCGCGCCGCAATCCCAGGACGAGCCGGTTGCTGTGGAACATATTGTAGCAGCCGTCCTCGACGCGCTTGAACTCCCCGTCTTCGTTGTCGGCAGGGACGCGGCGCTGTGCGGACAGAACGCGGCGGCAGAAAAGGCCTTCGGCCCTTCGCCGGACGGGTTGCACATTTCCGCACGGTTCCGCTCGCCGAGCATTCTCGACATGGTCCGCGAAACCATGGCCACGGGTGTGCAGAACCAGATCGAGCATTCAGAACGCTTGCCGTCCGAACGGGTCTATATCGTGCGGATCGCCCCTGTCCGGCTGGGAGGGCGGCAGGACGATTTCTTCCTGCTCTCCTTCAAGGACATTTCGGAACTGCGCCGTATCGACCGCATGCGCAGCGATTTCGTCGCCAATGCCAGCCACGAGCTGCGCACGCCGCTGGCATCCCTTCGCGGCTTCATCGAGACCATGCAGGGGCCGGCGCGCAGCGATCCGAAGGCGCAGGAGCGGTTTCTCGGCATCATGCTCGATCAGGCCAACCGCATGAGCCGGCTCGTCGACGACCTGCTGTCGCTCTCCCGCCTCGAACTCAAGGCGCATATCGCGCCTGATCAACTGGTCGATCTCGTTCCTGTCATCGGCCATGTGCGAGACAGCCTGGCGCCGCTCGCCGCCGACCTGGCGGTTGAAATCCGCCTTCATGTCCCGGAGGACAAGGTCGAGGTCATCGGCGACCGGGACGAACTGGTCCAGGTTTTCGAGAACCTGATCGAGAACGCCTGCAAGTATGGGCAGGAAGGCGAGTTCGTCGATGTCTACGTCCGGAAACCCGAAGGTGGGCCCGTCGAAGTCTCCGTGGTGGACCACGGTCCAGGTATTCCTGCCGAGCACGTGCCACGCCTGACCGAGCGTTTCTACCGCGTCAGCGTCACCGACAGCCGCTCGAAGAAAGGCACCGGATTGGGGCTGGCGATCGTCAAGCACATCCTCACTCGCCATCGCGCAAGGCTCATCGTGAAGTCCGAAATCGGCGAGGGAACCGACTTTACGGTGCGTTTTTGACATAAAGGACGGCCGGTTTTCGTCGCCGTCGAGAATTGTCTTTAAAATACAGTCACATGACCTGTCACAAATGTTTCGTCAAACTGACATAAAAGCTTGAGGGAACGGTCGCTATGAACGTCGTGCTGATCTTCGGCGGCAGGCAATGCCGTTTTGGTCGCACCGACCCACAAGCCCATCGACGGGAGAATTTAAATGAACATTCTGAAACTTTCGGCTGCAGCTCTCGTTGCCTCCGTCGCCTTCGCTGGCGCGGCTGCTGCCCGCGACCAGGTCCAGATCGCTGGTTCCTCCACGGTTCTGCCTTACGCCAAGATCGTTGCCGAAACCTTCGGCGAGACCTTCACCAACTTCAAGACCCCGGTCGTCGAGTCGGGCGGTTCGTCTGCCGGCCTGAAGGAATTCTGCAAGGGCGTCGGCCCGGAAACCATCGACATCGCCAACGCCTCGCGCAAGATCAAGGATTCCGAAGTCGAGGCCTGCAAGGCTGCCGGCGTGACCGAAATCCAGGAAGTCAAGTTCGGCTATGACGGTATCGTCTTCGCTGTCGACGCTTCCAACAAGGACCTCGCCCTGACCCCGGCCGATCTCTACCAGGCCCTGGCTGCTGAACTCGTCGTCGACGGCAAGCTGGTTCCGAACCCCTACACCAAGTGGTCCGAAATCAACAAGGAACTGCCGGACGTCGAAATCGCCGCCTTCATCCCGGGCGAAAAGCACGGCACCCGCGAAGTCTTCGAAGAGAAGATCATGACCCACGGCTGCAAGGACACCAAGGCTGCCGACGTCATCAAGACCCTCGTCGACGAAAAGACCGCTCCGAAGAAGTGCACCGCGGTTCGCAAGGACGGCAAGGCTGTCGACATCGACGGCGACTACACCGAGACGCTCGCTCGCATCGACGCCAACAAGACCGCCATCGGCGTGTTCGGCCTGTCCTTCTACGAAAACAACGCTGACAAGCTGAAGGTTGCCACCATCAACGGCATCACGCCGAGCGTCGAGACCGTTGCCTCCGGCGAATATCCGGTTTCGCGTCCGCTGTTCTTCTACGTGAAGAAGGCTCACCTGGGCGTTATCCCGGGCCTCAAGGAATATGTAGAGTTCTTCCTCGACGACCAGATGGTCGGCCCGGAAGGCCCGCTCGCAGCCTACGGCCTGGTTCCGGCTCCGGATGCAGAGCGCGAAGCTGCCCGCACCCAGTTTGCCGAAGGCAAGTAATTGATCAGGACTGGCGCGGCAGGGATGCCGCGCCAGTCTCTTTTCGCGACGTTCGATCCCTGATCGAACCGCGCCGGGGTGATTTTGGACTGGCTGCCTGAGGCAGTCGCGCCGGGGGAAGTGCGAATGAGTACATCGTTTTTGCTGTTGATCGTGATTGCCATAGGCGTCGTCGCCTATCTTCTCGGGACATCGAGAGCCAGCAGCCTGGCTGCCGGAAAGCCGTCCAGCCTTCATTCGCGGTATGGCTACCATGGTTCGTTTGCCGCGATCGCCGCGGTGCTTCCGGCCGTGATCCTGCTGGGCCTCTGGTCCGCCGCTACGCCGGGTCTCATTGAAAATCGGGTGCGCGCCACCTTCCCTGACGAGGTGAAGGCTCTCCCCGAGGCGACCGTCAATCTGAACTACGGCATGATCAATGCGATTGCCCGCGGTTTCCGCCTGCTCGATGCATCGGAACGCGAAAAGGTCGCCACCATGCCGGCGGCCGATATTCGCGCGCTGCTTGCCGACAAGGGCGTGCCGCTTGCTGACGATCCGCAGCCCTACATGCTGACCGCCGCCCAGACGCTGATCGCCGACAGTGACGTCAACAAGCTCGTGATGACGGGTGCCGTGATCGCTGTTTCCCTGGTCGGCGCATTCCTTGGTCTTCGAGCAGTCGCGCCTCGCTTCCGGGCGCGCAACCGCGTCGAGCAGGTCATGCTGGTCGGCCTGGTTCTCGCATCCTCGATCGCCATTCTGACCACGGTCGGCATCGTGCTCTCCATGCTTTCCGAAGCGACCCACTTCTTCCAGATGGTTCCCGCTTGGGAGTTCTTCTTCGGTACCGTCTGGGATCCGCGCTTCGCGGCGGCCGGCTCCACGGACTCGTCCGGCCAGTTCGGCCTGATCCCGCTCCTTCTTGGAACGCTCTACATCGGCTTCGTGGCGATGTTGGTCGCCGTACCCGTCGGCCTCTTCTCGGCGATCTACATGGCCGAATATGCCTCGCCGCGTTTCCGGTCGATCTCCAAGCCCCTGCTCGAGGTTCTCGCCGGCATCCCGACGATCGTCTACGGCTTCTTCGCCATGACCACTGTCGGTCCCTTCCTGCGCGACATCTCGGCCCAGCTGAACGGTCTTGCGACCGGCAACTACGTCAACTTCATCCAGGCCCAGAGCGTTCTGACCGCAGGCTTCGTCATGGGCATCATGCTGATCCCCTACGTCTCCTCGCTGTCGGACGACATCATCACGGCCGTGCCGCGTGCCCTTCGCGACGGCTCGCTGGGCCTTGGTGCCACGCGCTCCGAGACGGTCAAGCGGGTCATCCTGCCCGCCGCGCTGCCGGGCATCGTCGGCGCCCTGCTGATGACCGCCTCGCGCGCCATCGGCGAAACCATGATCGTCGTGCTTGCTGCCGGTGTTGCTGCCCGCATGCAGATCAATCCTTTCGAGCCGATGACCACCGTGACGGTCAAGATCGTCAATCAGCTGACGGGTGACCTTGAATTCACCTCGCCGCAGACGCTGGTTGCCTTCGCCCTTGGCATCACGCTCTTCGCCATCACGCTTTGCCTCAACATCTATGCGCTCTACATCGTGCGCAAATACCGGGAGCAGTACGAATGAGCCAGGTCGTTACCCCCGTGCCGGGCCTCAACACCGCCGCCGCCGCGCCCGTGCGCCGCGATATCGGTATCAAGCGCCGCTACCGCGCCGAACGCCGCTTCCGTGCCTACGGCATGGCCGCCATCGCCTTCGGCCTGATCTTCCTGTTCATCCTCGTCGCATCCGTCACGTCCAGGGGCTACACCGCCTTCCTGCAAACGAAGATCACGTTGCCGATCGAGTTCAGCGAGAAGGTTATCGATCCGAAGGGCGTTCGCGCCACCAATCCGAACACGCTGGTCATGGCGAACTATCCCGTGATCGCGCGCAGCGCTCTTGCGACGGCCCTCGGCCTTGATCCCGCCGACAAGACGATCGCCAAGCCGGTGACCGAGATGCTGTCCGATAGTGTCCGCGTCCAGCTGCGCGACATGGTCATCGCCGATCCGTCGCTGATCGGCAGGACGGTACCGGTGGCGCTGCTCGCCAACGCGAACATCGACTCCGCCTTCAAGGGGCAGATCGATCTTTCGGTCGACGAAGGCAACCGCAAGGTCTCCGACCGCCAGATCGGCTGGATGAACACGCTGGCCGAAAGTGGCGCGTTGTCCAAGCACTTCAACACCGGCCTCTTCGTCAACGGCGCCTCCAGCCGTCCGGAAGCCGCCGGCGTCGGCGTGGCGTTGATCGGCTCGGCCTACATGATGCTGATCGTACTGGTCCTGTCTCTGCCGATCGGTGTCGCGGCCTCGATCTATCTCGAGGAGTTCGCCCCGAAGAACCGCTTCACCGACCTGATCGAAGTGAACATCAACAATCTTGCCGCCGTTCCGTCGATCGTATTCGGTCTGCTCGGCCTCGCGGTGTTCATCAACTTCGCCGGCCTGCCGCGCTCGGCCTCGGTCGTCGGTGGCCTGGTTTTGACCCTGATGACGCTGCCGACCATCATCATCGCGACGCGCGCAGCCCTCAAGGCCGTGCCGCCGTCGATCCGGGCCGCAGCGCTTGGCCTCGGCGCCTCGAAGATGCAGACGGTTTTCCATCACGTCCTGCCGCTCGCCATGCCGGGTATTCTGACGGGCACGATCATCGGCCTGGCACACGCCCTCGGCGAGACCGCTCCGCTGCTGCTCATTGGCATGGTGGCTTTCGTCGCCGACTATCCGGGCACGCCGCTCGATCCGTCGACCGCCCTGCCTGTCCAGATCTACCAGTGGGCGAACGAGGCCGAGCGAGCTTTCGTCGAGCGAACCTCCGGAGCGATCATCATTCTGCTCCTGTTCCTTCTGGTGATGAACGTGGGTGCAATTCTGTTGCGGCGACGCTTCGAACGGCGCTGGTAGAGGGAGTTAGACATGAACATGATGTCGGAAGCAGCAGTTGAAAAGGCGCTGGATCAGAAAATGACCGAATCCAAGTACAAGATGATCGGCAAGGACGTCTCCGTTTACTACGGCGAGAAGCGCGCCCTTTTCGATGTGAACCTGAACGTTCAGGAGCATACCGTGACCGCCCTGATCGGACCGTCCGGTTGCGGCAAGTCGACTTTCCTGCGGACGCTGAACCGCATGAACGACACGATCGACGGTTGCCGCGTCACCGGCAAGATCACGCTGGACGAGATGGACATCTACGATCCGTCGATCGATGTCGTTGAACTGCGCGCCCGTGTCGGCATGGTCTTCCAGAAGCCGAACCCGTTCCCGAAGTCGATCTACGAGAACATCGCCTACGGTCCGCGCATTCACGGTCTTGCCCGCACCAAGGCCGAACTCGACCAGGTGGTCGAGACGAGCCTCCAGAAGGCCGGTCTGTGGAATGAGGTGAAGGACCGTCTGCAGGAATCCGGCACCGGCCTCTCCGGCGGTCAGCAGCAGCGCCTGTGCATTGCCCGCGCCGTCGCCGTCAGCCCGGAAGTCATTCTCATGGACGAACCGTGCTCGGCGCTTGACCCGATCGCGACCGCCAAGGTCGAGGAACTGATCCACGAGCTTCGTTCGAACTTCACCATTGTCATCGTGACCCACTCGATGCAGCAGGCGGCGCGTGTTTCCCAGCGCACCGCGATGTTCCATCTCGGCCTGCTCGTCGAAGAGAACGACACCGACAAGATGTTCACCAATCCGGACGATCAGCGTACGCAGGACTACATCATGGGCCGCTTCGGCTGATGCTCACTGCGCTGTAATCGCTCTTTCAATTCAGGGATAATCGAACATGTCTTCATCGCATATCTACTCGGCCTATGACGAGGAACTGAAATACCTGATGCGCCGCATCTCCGAGATGGGCGGCCTCGCCGAGCAGATGGTCGGCGACAGCGTGCGCGCGCTGGTGAATTCCGACGGCGCACTTGCCCAGAAGGTCATCTCCGACGACGTGCTCATGGATGCCGCCGAGCGTGAGATCGGCGACAAGGCCATCATCACCATCGCCCGCCGCCAGCCCGTCGCGGCCGACCTTCGCGAAATCATCGGTGCGCTGCGCATCGCCAACGACCTGGAGCGCGTCGGCGACCTTGGCAAGAGCAATGCCAAGCGCGTCATGGCCGTGCAGGCGACCGGCGTTCCCCGCAAGCTCGCCCGCGGCATCGAGCACCTGAGCGAGCTCGCTCTGGTCCAGCTCAAGGAAGTGCTCGACGTGTACACCTCGCGCTCGGCCGAAAAGGCCAAGTCGATCCGTGATCGCGACGAGGAAATCGACGCCATGTACACCTCGCTTTTCCGCGAGCTCTTGACCTACATGATGGAAGATCCGCGCAACATCACCAGCTGCACCCATCTTCTCTTCTGCGCCAAGAACATCGAGCGCATCGGCGACCACGCGACCAACATCGCGGAGACGATCTACTACATGACGACGGGTGCCCAGCCGGAAGGTGAGCGACCGAAGGAAGATCTGACCGCCTCCGTCGGCGCCGTCACCGAATAGTCGATCGCATTCGAAAGGTTATCGAAACCGATGCTGCCGAAAATAGCTGTCGTCGAGGACGAGGAAGCGCTGAGCGTGCTTCTGCGCTACAATCTTGAAGCGGAAGGCTACGAGGTCGAGACGATCCTGCGGGGCGACGAGGCCGAACTGCGCCTGCAGGAACGCGTTCCGGATCTCCTGATCCTCGACTGGATGTTGCCGGGCGTCTCCGGCATAGAGCTTTGCCGCCGGCTGCGGATGCGCCCGGAGACCGAGCGCCTGCCGATCATCATGCTGACGGCGCGTGGTGAGGAAAGCGAGCGCGTTCGCGGCCTTGCGACCGGCGCCGACGACTATGTCGTCAAGCCGTTCTCCACGCCGGAACTGATGGCGCGCGTGAAGGCGATGCTGCGTCGGGCACGTCCGGAGGTGCTCTCGAGTGTCCTGCGCTGTGGAGACATCGAGCTGGACCGCGAGACCCATCGCGTACACCGCAAGAGCCGCGAAGTGCGCCTCGGTCCGACCGAGTTCCGCCTGCTCGAGTTCCTGATGGCGTCCCCGGGCCGCGTCTTCTCGCGCTCGCAGCTGCTTGATGGCGTCTGGGGCCATGACATCTATGTCGACGAACGGACCGTCGACGTGCATGTCGGTCGTCTGCGCAAGGCGCTGAACTTCTCCAACATGCAGGATGTCATCCGCACCGTGCGCGGCGCGGGCTATTCGATGGAAGCCTAGCTTCCGTCAACATCATGACAACAGAATAAAAAACGGGCCGTAAGGCCCGTTTTCCGTTGGTCCTGCCGTGTGTCGGGCGCCTTCAGCGGGCTGCCGCTGCGGCCGCCCGGCGACGCTCACCCACCGGCTGGTATGCGAGCTTGGCGTGGTAGTTGCAGTAGGGCGACGTGTCGGCGGACTCGCAGCCGCAGAAGTGGAAGTCGTCCTTCATCGGATCGCCGATCGGCCACTTGCAGGTGCGTTCGGTGAGTTCGGTCAGGGCGAGCTTGCGGGAAATCGGCAGCACGACGTTGGTGGAGCGCGAGATTTGGATCTCCTCCAGGCCGTCGATCTCGATCTCTTCCTTGAGCAGGTTCGCGCCGGCGGCACGGGTGACCGTGCGGGTCGTCGTGGTGTTGCGGGCGGTGTAGTTCGGGGTGCGCTGCGCTCCCGCCGGACGCTTTGCCGCGCGAACGGTGGTCGTGCTGCCGCCGGCCTTCGCGCGGCCCGGCAGGTTGAGGCGATGCACCTTGCCGATCACGGCGTTTCGGCTCACGCCGCCCAGTTGTGCTGCGATCTGGCTTGCGCTCAAGCCTTCCGACCAAAGGCGCTTGAGTTTTTCAACTCGCTCATCAGTCCAGTTCATGCTATATCTCCGCCGCTCGCGCTGTGTGATGGCAGAATCGCTCACCGTTGCTTCGGATGAATCCGAAACAAACCTGCCTCGATACTGTCGGTGACTATTTCCGCCGCATGCAATCAATTTATTGATTATTAACCTAGTGCCGGGCTGACTCGCTGACAAGAGTCGGGCGAATCATCGGGAATCGATTTTAAAGTTTTCCCCAACTTGCTACCCTCCCGTGTCGATCTCGACCGGGCTCCTCAAGTCCCGTCGTTGCGACGCCCGGGGACCCGAAAATTCCGCTGCACTGCGCTGTTTCGTTGACAGGCAAGGCTGAAATGATGATAGTGCGACCCGCCGCCGCAAGGCGGCATTTTTGATTTTTCGGACCCTGTTTGGAAAGTCGAAGTCGCCCCGTTCCGTCACGCTCTCCAGAAGGAGTGTTTCCGCCATGGCTGAAGCCTCGCCACTCTACCAGACCTATATGCGCGCGCCCTTGCGGTTCGAGCGAGGCGAGGGTGTCTGGCTCTTCACCGAGAATGGCGAGCGCTATCTGGATTTTGCCGCCGGCGTCGCGGTGAATTCTCTGGGCCATGCGCATCCGCATCTGATCGAGGCATTGACGGCACAGGCAGGCAAGGTCTGGCACCTGTCCAACCTCTACGACGTGCCAGGCCAGGAGACGCTTGGTCGCCGCCTGACCGAGGCGACCTTCGCCGACCGCGTCTTCTTCACCAATTCGGGTGCCGAGGCGCTGGAATGTGCGATCAAGACGGCCCGGCGCTATCATTTCTCCAAGGGGCATCCCGAGCGCTTCCACATCATAACCTTCGAAGGCGCCTTCCACGGCCGCACGATCGCGACGATTGCCGCCGGCGGTCAGGAAAAATACCTCGAAGGTTTCGGACCCAAGGCCCCGGGCTTCGACCAGGTTCCCTTTGGTGATCTTGATGCGGTTCGGGCCGCGATCACCGACGCGACGGCAGCGATCCTGATCGAGCCTGTGCAGGGTGAGGGTGGTCTCCGCGCCGCATCGAACGAATTCCTCCGCGCTCTGCGCAAGATTTGCGACGACAACGGCCTGCTGCTGATCTTCGATGAGGTCCAGTGCGGCGTCGGCCGGACCGGCAAGTTCTTCGCCCACGAATGGGCCGGCGTCACGCCGGACATCATGGCGGTCGCCAAGGGTATCGGCGGCGGTTTCCCGCTCGGCGCCTGCCTTGCCACGGAAGAGGCGGCCTCCGGCATGAAGGCCGGTACGCACGGCTCGACCTATGGCGGCAATCCGCTTGCCATGGCGGTCGGCAATGCCGTGCTCGATGTCGTGCTGGCCGATGGTTTCCTGGACCATGTTCGCGACGTCGCGCTAGTCTTCCGCCAGGGGCTCGCTTCGCTGAAGGATCGCTTCCCGGATATCATCGAGGAAATCCGCGGCGAAGGCCTGATGATCGGCATCAAGGCGAAGATCCCGAACAGCGAACTGCTCATGGCCATGCGCGACGAGCACTTGCTCGGCGTCCCGGCCGGCGACAACGTCATCCGGTTGCTTCCGCCGCTGGTCACGACGGCAGAAGAGGCGCGCGAAGGTCTGGCGCGCATCGAAAAGGCGGCTGAGCATCTCCACGAGAAGCTCGCTGTAACAGCTCAGAACGAAGGCAGGTAAGCAAGAAATGGCATCCGCGAAGCATTTTCTCGACCTCTCGGCCATGACGGCGCCCGATCTGCGCCTGATCCTGGAGGATGCAAAGACCCGCAAGCAGGCGACCAAGGCCGGCTCTGCCGACAAGCCGCTGGCCGGCAAGATGCTCGCCATGATCTTCGAAAAGCCGTCGACGCGCACCCGTGTGTCGTTCGATGTCGGCATGCGCCAGTTGGGCGGCGAGACCCTCTTCCTGTCGGGTACGGAAATGCAGCTGGGCCGCGCCGAGACGATCGGCGATACGGCCAAGGTGCTGTCGCGCTACGTCGATGCGATCATGATCCGCACGACGGACCACACGCGCCTTCTTGAAATGGCCGAACATGCAACCGTACCGGTGATCAACGCTCTGACGGACCTTACCCATCCGTGCCAGATCATGGCTGACATCATGACCTTCGAGGAGCATCGTGGCCCGGTCAAGGGTAAGACGATCGCTTGGACCGGTGACGGCAACAACGTTCTGCATTCGCTCGTCGAAGGCTCGGCACGGTTCGGCTATCGGATGAACATGGCCGTGCCCATGGGGTCCGAGCCCGACGACAAGATCCTCAACTGGGCGCGTGACAACGGCGGCAACATCATGCTGTGCCATGATGCGGAACGAGCCGTCGAAGGGGCCGACGCGGTGGTGACCGATACTTGGGTCTCGATGAACCAGGAACACAAGGCGCGCGGACACAACATCTTCCAGCCCTTCCAGGTCAACCAGGCCCTGATGAAGCACGCCGGCAGCGACGCCCTGTTCATGCATTGCCTGCCGGCCCATCGCGGCGAGGAAGTGACCGACGATGTCATCGACGGTCCGCAGTCGGTGGTGTTCGACGAGGCTGAAAATCGCCTGCATGCGCAGAAGTCGATCCTGGCCTGGTGCCTGGGCGCAATCTGAGCGCAGACCCATCGAGCATGGGCGGATCACGCGGCTGAGCGCACGTCTCGCCGCGCTTGACCTTTTTCGGTCCGCTTCCCATCTGTGCGGATGAGAAAGAGGCCCCTGTGGGCCTCACGTTGTTTGAGCGCTGCGGCGCCAGGAGTAAAATCATGACGAACAGGCCTGCCGAGCTTGGCGAATTCGGTTTCGCCGGTGATGACCGGGTCGTACCCTTCCAGGTGGAAGGGCTCGACGTGCGCGGTCGCGCCGTGCAGATCGGTCCCCTGCTGAATACCATCCTCTCGCGCCACGATTATCCGACCCCGGTCGCTCGGCTGCTTGCCGAAGCGATCGTGCTCACGGTGCTGATCGGCACGTCGCTCAAGTTCCAGGGCAAGTTTACGGTGCAGACCAAGAGCGACGGTCCTGTCGACCTGCTGGTCGCTGACTTCACCACGCCCGAAAACGTGCGCGCTTATGCCCGTTTCGACGAAGAGCGCCTTGCCGAAGCGATTGCTGCTGGTCGGACCTCTCCGGAAGAACTGCTTGGCAACGGCGTGCTCGCACTCACCATCGATCAGGGCAACTTCATGCAGCCCTATCAGGGCATCGTTCCGCTCGATGGCGCTTCGCTCGAGGACATCGCCGGCGTCTATTTCCGCCAATCGGAGCAGATCCCGACGCGGGTACGCCTCGGCGTGGCCGAATTCTTCGACCGTGACGCCGAAGGGCGCCCGCGCCGCAGCTGGAGGGCAGGCGGCCTGATTGCCCAGTTCCTGCCGGAGGCGCCGGAGCGCATGCGCCAGCCGGATCTTCACGGCGGTGACGGCGATGAGGGCAGCTCCGCGCTTTCGGAAGACGACGCATGGGCGGAAGCGCGCATGCTGGTCGAGACGATCGATGCGGATGAACTGACCGATCCGCAGATCGGCGCGGAACGTCTTCTCTTCAGGCTGTTCCATGAACGCGGTGCGCGGGTCTACGAACCGAATGCCGTTTACGATCGCTGCAGCTGCTCGCGCGACAAGATCAAGGGCGTGCTGGGGAATTTCTCGGAAGAGGAGATCGCCGCCAGCGAGACCGACGGTGTGATCACGGTCACCTGCGAGTTCTGCTCGTCGAGCTACCGTTATGAAGCGCAGGAAGTGCTGAACGCCTGAGTGGCGCACGACAATGAAGGGGCGGGGACTGTGTGTCCTGCCTCTTCCGTCAGTTCAGGACGCGCAGCATGCCCGGCGCATCGAGCGAAAAGGCCGGGATTTCCACATCGAAGACGTCGCCGTCGTCGGTTTCCATCTGGTAATGGCCGAACATCATGCCCGAGGGCGTGTCGAGCGGGCAGCCCGATGAATATTCGTAGGTATCGCCTGGGCGGAGGCGCGGCTGTTCGCCGATGACGCCCGGTCCATTCACCTCGTCCACCTGGCCATTCTGGTCGGTAATGTGCCAGTAGCGGTGCGTCAGGCGTACGGGCTTGGAAGAGTGGTTGGCGATCACGATACGGTAGCCCCAGACATAACGGCTGTCTTCCGGGTCGGATTGCTCCTCCAGATAATAGGGTTCGACACTGACTTCGATATCGCGTGTCAGGGCACGATACATCCATTGGACCTTCTTAAAGCTCTGCTAGGCATAGCATACAGCATGTAACGCAATGCGGAAAAAACAAGGCCGTAAGACGGTCGATCCGTCCACGGCCTTGCGTTTTTGTCGTTAAAGCTAATGATTGACGTTAAGAACGCGGTCCGGGCGCGGCGTTTGCGGCCCGGACTTTTTTGGGTTTGTGCTCGTCGAAGATCAGCCGTTCAAGCGTTTACCGACTTCAGGGCGCGGGCAAAATCCTCGATCAGGTCCTGCGTATCCTCGATGCCGCAGGACAGGCGAACCGTGCCGCCGGACATGCCGAGCTCGGCCCGTGCCTCGTCGGTCAGGTTCTTGTGCGTGGTTGTGGCCGGGTGCGTGATCAGGCTCTTGGCGTCACCGAGATTGTTGGAAATCTTGATGACTTCGAGCGCGTTCTGCAGCTTGAAGGCCGCTTCCTTGCCGCCCTTCATCTCGAAGCACACGAGCGTCGAGCCGCCGGTCATCTGCTTGGCGATGATGTCGGCCTGCGGGTGGTCGGCGCGGCCGGGATAGATCACCTTGGCGATCTGCGGCTGCTCTGCGAGGAAGTCGGCGATGGCCGCGGCACTTGCCGTCTGCTGCCTGACGCGCAGCGGAAGGGTCTCTATGCCCTTGAGCAGCGTCCATGCGTTGAACGGCGACATTGCCGGGCCTGTGTGGCGGAAGTAGTCGTGCAGGTTCTCGTCGATCCATTCCTTCGACGAGAGCACGATGCCGCCGAGGCAGCGGCCCTGGCCGTCGATGTGCTTCGTCGCCGAATAGACGACGACATGGGCGCCGAGTTCGAGCGGCTTCTGGAACAGCGGGGTCGCGAAGACATTGTCGACGATCAGCTTGGCGCCGACCTGGTTGGCAAGCTTGGCGACGCCGGCCACGTCGACGACTTCGAGCGTCGGATTGGTCGGGCTCTCGAGGAACATCACCTTGGTGTTCGGGCGGATCGCCGCTTCCCAGTTCTTCAGGTCGCGTCCGTCGACCAGCGTGAAGTCGACGCCATAGCGCGGCGCCAGCGTCTCGACGACGTAGCGGCACGAGCCGAACAGCGCGCGGGCGGCGACGATATGGTCGCCGGCCTTGACCTGGCAGAGCACGGCGGCGGCGACGGCAGCCATGCCGGACGCCATTGCGCGGGCATCCTCGGCGCCTTCCAGCAGGCACATGCGCTTTTCGAACATGTCGTTGGTCGGGCTTCCGTAGCGGGCATAGATGTAGCCGTCGGTCTCGCCCTTGAAGCGCGCCTCTGCCGCTTCAGAGCTTTCGTAGACGAAGCCTTGGGTCAGGTAGATCGCCTCGGACGTCTCGCCGTAGGGCGAGCGCAGGGTTCCGCCATGGACCAGTTGGGTTGCCGGGCGCCAGTTCTTGCTCATGCCACTCAAGCCTTTCGAACACAAAAAAACCGGTCGCGAAATCGGACCGGTTTCAAGCACCCGGTCTCTTTAGCCATTTGTTTAACGTGGCTGCAAGCCGACCGGCCAAATCACCACGGGATAAGCTTGCCATACGCCCATCACAGGCTTGCGTCAATTCCTCCACTTTGGTTTTGTCGAACCCAAATAGGAAGAAACGACATGATCAGGACCACCGGCATTCTCTCGGACCGAGCCATCGGCACGCTTTTTGGCGAAGGGCGGCTGACGAGCGAGAGGATGCTCGATCAAGACCAGATCCAGCCGGCCAGTCTCGACCTCAGGCTGGGGGCGAAAGCGCTGCGTGTGCGCGCCAGCTTTATGCCGGGGCGGGCGCATACGGTGGCCGAGAAGCTGGAGCGCCTGACCCTGCACGAAATCGACCTCGAGCACGGGGCCGTCCTGGAAACCGGATGCGTCTATATCGTGCCGCTGATGGAGGCGCTCGACCTGCCCGCAGGGATGTCCGCTTCCGCCAATCCGAAGAGCTCGACCGGACGCCTCGACATTTTCACCCGTGTGATGGTCGACAACGCCCAGGAGTTCGACAAGATCCCCGCCGGATACAAGGGGCCGCTGTACCTGGAGATTTCCCCCCGCACCTTCCCGGTGATTGTCCGGCGCGGTTCCAGGCTGTCGCAGATCCGTTTCCGCATCGGCCAGGCACTGCTCGGCGATCAGGAGCTGCTGGATCTTCATGCGTCCGAGACGCTGGTGGCGAGCGAAGCGCCGAACGTATCGGGCGGCGGCATCGCCCTTTCGATCGATCTGAAGGGCTCCGGGCCCGACGGCCTGATCGGTTATCGCGGCAAGCACCACACCTCCGTCATCGACGTCGACAAGAAGGCCGCCCATGACGTTCTCGACTTCTGGGAACCGCTCTACAGCCGCGGCCGCAACGACCTGATCCTCGATCCCGACGAGTTCTACATTCTCGTCTCCAACGAGGCGGTGCATGTGCCGCCGCTCTTTGCGGCCGAGATGACGCCCTACGATCCGCTGGTCGGCGAGTTCCGCGTGCACTATGCGGGCTTCTTCGATCCCGGCTTCGGCCATGCCGCCGCCGGCGGCACGGGAAGCCGGGCCGTGCTCGAAGTGCGCAGCCACGAGGTTCCCTTCATCCTCGAGCATGGGCAGGTGATCGGTCGCCTGGTCTACGAGCACATGCAGGAACGGCCCCAGGGGCTTTACGGCAGCGGTGTCGGCTCGAATTATCAGGCCCAGGGCCTCAAGCTCTCAAAGCATTTCCGGCTCGGCTGAACCCCGCTCGCGCCGCAACGCTGAAAGCTCCCGGCGAAGCTCTCCGAGTTCCGCGAGGATCTTCTTCTGCTCGTCGACGATCAGGTCCTGGGACACCTGGGTCGGGATCTCGTGATCGGCCTGCATCGACGACACGATGATGCCGATGAAGAGATTGAGCACGGTGAACGACGTGGCAATGATGAAGGGGATGAAGAAAACCCAGGCGAGCGGATGAAGCGCCATGATCGGTCGCACAACTTCGCCCGTCCATCCCTCGAGCGTCATCACCTGGAACAGCGTGAAGGCTGAGGCGGCGATCGTCCCGAACAGCTCGGGAAAGTCGGCAGCGAAGAGTTTTGTCGCGGCGACGGACGAGACATAGAAAACGAGGCTCAGCAGCAGGAAGATCGATCCCATGCCGGGCAGGGCGGAAAACAGCCCGCCGACCACGCGCCGCATCGACGGGACCGAGGAGATGAGGCGGAAGATCCGCAGCACCCGGAGTGCACGCAGGATGGAGATCGACTCGGTGGCCGGCACGATGGAAATGGCGATCACCACGAGGTCGAAGACTCGCCAGGGTTCATGAAAGAATTCGCGCCGATAAACGACGAGCTTGGCGAGCACTTCGAACACGAAGACGGCAAGCAGCAACTGGTCGACCACATGCAGGGCCATACCGAACCTGGCCACAATGACTGGGGAGGTTTCCAGCCCTAGGGTGACGGCATTGGCGAGCACGAGGAGGGTAACGAAGGAATCGAAGCGCTCGGAGGAAATGAGGCGACGCAGAGCATCCATGATGAAAAGTACCGGAACAATAAGGGCGATAAATATTCGGCGATTGTGCGTGCCTCCGGTTAAAATCTTCCTTCCGCAAGCCTCTCCTTCACCCTTGACAGCGGGCGCCAACTGTTGGAACTGTGCGGGCCGCAAGCGGGTGTAGCTCAATGGTAGAGCAGCAGCTTCCCAAGCTGAATACGAGGGTTCGATTCCCTTCACCCGCTCCAGCCATTCTCTGGACCGCCGTGAACCTTCACTGCCGCTCTGAGGACAGGCTTCCGCCGTTGCTGCGCATCCGCCTTTCGAGGGCGATCAACCCGGCCAGTGTGATCAATGCGAAGGCGGCGCCGCCGAGGAATGTGCCGGATGGACCGATCACGTCCCAGAGCAATCCGGCGGTCACGCTCGCTGCGAGCAGTGCCACGCCGGTGACGAGGTTGAACATGCCGAAGGCCGTTCCGCGCAGTTCGGCCGGCGCCGTGTCGGCCACCAGCGTCGACAGAAGCCCCTGGGTGAAACCCATGTGCAATCCCCAGATCGCCGCGCCCGCGGCGAGGCCGATCAAACCGGAAGAAAACGCAAGAACGACATCGGCGACGACCAGCAGGCCGATGCCGATCGCCAGGAGCGTGGTGCGATCCACGCGATCGGAGAGTGCACCGACCGGATAGGCGGACAGGAAGTAGGCAATGTTCATGACCACCATCACCGCGGGAACAAGAGCGATGGAAAGGCCGATATCCTGACCTTTGAGGACCAGGAAGGCCTCGCTGAAGCGGGCTAGCGTGAACGCTGACGCGACGGCGACGACCCACCAGTAGTTGCCGCCGAGGCGCCGGAGTTCGCCACGGCTGAGCGGCATGCGAACCTTGCGCTCGGGGCGATCCCGTTTCGGCTCCCGGACTGCGACGATTATCAGGCCGGCGGAGATGAAGGCCGGGATGACCGCGATCCAGAACACGATCGTGAAGTCGTTGCTGAAGGCCCAGAGGAAGAGGATAGCAAAGAGTGGACCGAGCAATGCGCCGAGCGTGTCGAGCGACTGGCGAAGGCCGAAACTCGCCCCCCGCAGCTCCGGATCGGTGATATCCGCGATCAGCGCGTCGCGCGGGGCGCCACGAATGCCTTTGCCGATGCGGTCGACGAAACGGGCGGCAATCAGCCAGCCCGCGCTCGGTGCCAGCGGAAAGATCGGCTTTGTCAGCGCCGCAAGCCCGTAGCCGAGCGCCGCGAGGAATTTTCGTTTGCCGATCCAGTCGCTGAGCGCTCCGGAAAAGACCTTGGTGATCGCAGCCGTCGCTTCCGCAATACCTTCGATGATCCCGACGGTCAGTGTCGATGTGCCGAGCACCGTCACCAGGTAAAGCGGCAGGATGGCGTGGATCATTTCCGAGGAGATGTCCATGAACAGGGAAACGAAGCCGATGGCCCAGATCGCCCCGGGAAGCCGTTTCCAGCTTGCCGCCCGGCGCGCGTCACTTGTCTCCGCCAAGGCGGTTCACCTCTCGATGGTACGCGTCAGATACGCGCATATCTGCGCGCAGTGCCGGGGATGGTCAAGTCGGGATCCCTGGCGGGGCTGTGCCGTGGTCCGGCCGGGTGCCGGAGGTCGAGCTGTGCTGCGCTGCCGTCAGTTCCGCCCGCGGCGTGTGTGGCGTCTTTTCCCAGAAGAATGGCCTCGCCCTCAGCTCGACCACGGCGCGCCAGGCGGAAAACGATGTCATCATCCAATACAGCGGCACCGCCAGCCATCGCCGCCCCAGCGCCTTCTTTTCGGCCGAGGTCAAGGCATTCGCGCCGAGTGCGATGACGACGGCATAGGTCCCGAAGACGTTGAAGAGATCTATGGCGAACAGCAAGCGGGCCAGAGGATCCATGGCGGCGCTCGGCGGATTGAGCATGGCGAAGGCGGATGACGTCAGGAAGACGACGATCAGCGGATGGGCGAGCGCCGAAATCAGCATGCCGCCGACCAAAAGCTGGAACGTGACGAATGACCCAAGTCCCATGTCGGCGACGGCGCGGCGGGGCCGGCGCATCACCACCAGCCAGGTCTGCAGCCAGCCCTTGTACCAGCGGGTGCGCTGGCCGATCCAGACCGATGCTGTCACGGGTGCGTCTTCGAAGGTCGGCTTGTCGATCGTCGCCGATCGATAGCCGCAGCGATGCAGCCGGATGCCGAGATCGGCGTCCTCGGTGACGTTGTAGGGATCCCAGGCGCCGACATGGCGGAGCGCGCCGATGCGGAAATGGTTCGAGGTGCCGCCGAGGGGCAGCGGCAGGCGATAGCGCGCGAGGATCGGCAGGAGCCGGCGGAAAAGCGCGGCATATTCGAGAGAGAAGAGCCCGCTGATCCAGCTCTCCCGGGCGTTGGTGATCACCAGCGGTGCCTGCAGGCAGGCGACGTCCGGACGGACCCTGCGGAACCGTTCGCAGGCCTCGCGCAACTGGCCCGGATCCGGGCGGTCCTCCGCGTCGTAGATGACCACATAGTCGCCGCGCGCGCCGTTCAGCGCATAGCTCAGTGCTTTCGGCTTGGTGCGCGGTTGCATCGGCGGCACCTCGACGATGCTGAACTGGCGGCCGAGCTTGAGAGCCCGCAGCGCATCCAGCGTTTCGCTGTCGTCGGCTTCACAGACCAGCATGATATCCAGTCTCGTTCGTGGCCAGTCCAGTCTCTGCAGCGCATCGACGAGTTGGCGAACGATGCCGGCTTCTCGATAAAGCGCCACCATGACGGTGTAGACCGGAAGCTCAGCCTCCGTCGCCATCGGCACCGGCAGGCGCCGCCGCCGACGCCGCCTTTTCCGGTTTCCGTGCAGGAGTGCGCCGAGCCGGATGGTGAGCGAGGCGCAGTAGAGAAGGGACAGTGCGAGGTGAAGCGCGACCGCGCTGACGAAAGGCGAGCCCAGCAACAGGGCCACGCCGGCGCTGAGCAGGATGCCGCCCCAGAAACCCTGGCGGCCGGTGACGACCAGCCGGGCCGAATGTTGCGGCTGGTCTTCGAAGAGAGCGCCGACCGTTGCCCGGACGCGACGCTCCGCTCCAACCTTCCAGACGGCATCGCGGATCAGCGACAGCGGGGCGATCGCGAGGGAGCGGCGCAGGCCCGGCATACGTTCAAGCCGTTCGATCAGTTGGCCGATATGGCCTGCCTCCGGTGCGATGACGGTAATCTGCGGCTGGCCGGGCGCATGAACCCGGATCGAGGTGGGGCGGGTCAGTTGCGCGTCGAGATGGCGGTAGTCGAACACTTGTTCCTCGGGGATGGCTTTCAGAAACGTCAGTCCGACACGGCGCGCAAGCGCTTCGTAGTAAGCCGCCTCCTCGATGCTGCCGTCGGCAAGGAGTTCTTGTTCGATCGATGTGCCGTTCAGAAGGGCGCGCGCGCCCATCCGGGCGATCAGTGGCTTGGCAAGGCCTAGCGACTTCAACACCAGAGCCTCGTCGCGCAGTGAACGAGGGATCGCCGCGCGACCCGCCTTCATGGCGCTGGTGTCGTCGATGGCTGGTGCGGCAATTCTTGTTCTGGAGGCCCTGTCAGGGCCGTCCCCGTATTCCCCGACCTGCATGGTTCTGATACATCGTCATCGGATGATGACGCCCCACTGTCCCCGGAACAGGATCATAATGATACGCATCTTGGTTTCATCCCTGCATTTCAGGGGGTTGCGCGCCTTAGTTGTGACGGCTTGCGCTTTTCTTGCGTGTTTTTCGGGTGAACGCCCCTCGCTGGCCGGTGACCTGCCCGTCCTTTTCGATGCACGCGAGCGCCTGTCGCGCCCGGATCTTTCGGGGCTTCTGCGGTTGCGCTTCCTGACGACGACCGATTTTCCGCCCTTCAACTTCACCGACCAGACCGGGCGATTGTCCGGCTTCCACATCGATCTTGCCCGCGCGATCTGTGCCGAACTCGGCATCGAGGCGAAGTGCCAGATCCAGGCGCTGCCGTTTGCCGATCTGGAAAAGGCGCTCGAGGCGGACCAGGGGGATGCGGTCCTGGCGGGCATCGCCGTCAGCGAGGACCTGCGCCGCCGTTTCGCCTTCAGCCGCCCCTTCATGATGCTTCCAGCCCGTTTCGCGCGGAGCAGGCAGGCTGAAATCAAGGGGGACAATGTGCAGGGATTGGACGGCCGCCGTGTCGGCGTCGTCAGTGGCACGGCGCATGAGGCCATGCTGAAGGCCTATTTCCCGGCGATAGAGACGGCAGGCTTCGAGGATCGGAACAAGATGCTCGAGGCGCTGAAGGCAAAGACGATCGAGGCGGTCTTCGCCGATTCCCTGCAACTGTCCTTCTGGGTGTCGGGCGAGGCGTCGGCCGCCTGCTGTTCGCTGCTCGGCGACGCCTATGTTTCCGAACGCTTTCTTGGCGAGGGCCTGACGATCATGGCGCGGCATGACGACACCACGCTGGTCGCCGCGTTCGACAGCGCCCTTGCGGCCCTGTCGCGCAACGGGCGCCTGCAGGAGATCTACCTTCGATACTTCCCCTACGGTCTCTATTGATCAACAATGACGGCTCGTTTTCGGCCGTCATCGTCAAGAGAGATCAGATCGGCCGGTAACGGGCAACCGCACTGTGCTCGATCGCCGCGCAAGTGAGCTTGTCGAGGCCGAGCCGGTCCCGCAGCAACTGCAGAAGGCGGATCTCTTCCGGCTTCACGGCCATGTCGACGGCCATGATTTCGACCGCCAGGGCATAGGCCGTGTCGTAGGAGCGCTTCGGTACCGTATCGCGGATGACCTCAAGCGCGATATCGAGCCCCTCGGGCCCGGACAGGATGTCGGCGCAACGCTGGGAAACGTCGATCAGCCTGTCCTTGTCGAACCCTTCGAAGATCGGCAGGATGTCGATCAACTGGCCGATGCGGCGCAGTTCCCTGTCGTTCATCGAATTGTCGACGGCAGAAGCCATCACCATGACGAAGATCAGCGCGTCATGCGGTGTTACGGGTGCGGTCATCTTTCGGGCATTCCTCATTGTTTTTTCGCAGAGTAGGCATTGGCGGCCAGCCTTTCAAGCGGGCGAGACGTCTCAGTGACGGTTGTCGCCGAAAAGACCCTTGCCCTCGGCCCGGGCCTTGGCTGTCAGCTCCGCGAGGGGAGACCCTTCGGGCGCTTCCGCCCATCCGGCTGCCGCCAGCCATTCGGAAATGTCGATCCCGCCGATCTTGC
This sequence comes from Rhizobium terricola, assembly GCF_012927355.1. Lineage (GTDB taxonomy): Bacteria > Pseudomonadota > Alphaproteobacteria > Rhizobiales > Rhizobiaceae > Allorhizobium > Allorhizobium terricola. Next base: position 595,557 of record NZ_JABBGK010000002.1, on the reverse strand, counting down.
AGCGCGCCGTGATCGTGCCTTCCCACGTGGCCAGGTCTGTTTCGCAGGTGATCGCCCGCCCGCGCAGGAGTTGCCGTTGCTGCGTTCGGGCCAGCATTCCGCAGGGCCAGTCCTCGCCCGAAGACGAGCGGCAGGTCCGCATGCGGTCAGTCGGAACGATATCGGCAAGCTTCAGGGATCGTGCCCCGAAGCCGATGAAGCCGGCCTCGATGCTGAGCGGTCGCGGCAGAAGCACGACCTTTTCGGGCTCCGGTTTTTCTTTCGGCGGGGTGAGCGGCGGCCGTGCCTCGATCCGTTCGAGCCCCACCGACATTTCTGCAAAGGGCGCAGCGAAGAGTTCGGGGTGAACCTTACGGACATTGCGATTTTCGATCGTCGGTGCCGCCGTGGCGGATGGCGCCGCCCCCGGTACGGCTGCCGCTGTTTCCGTTGCCGGATCGTCGATGCCGACATCGCCGGCACTCTTCCCGCCCCAAGCCACCAGGATGCTCCAGATCGCGATGCCGGTCAGGCCGCTCAACAAGGTACGGGCGCCGCCCATAGGTCGATTTTCCTACTATTGGCTGGCCCAGATGATCCTTGCGATCCACTCGACTTCGGTCATTTCGAGGGTGCGGTTGGGGTGTTCGGGATTGAGGGAGATGAGTTCGATCGACTTGGCCGACTGGCGCGCCAGCACCTTGGCCATCACCTCGCCGTCGCGGGTCTTGACGACCACGCGGTCGCCGCGCCGGACCTGTGCGCCCGGCTCGACGATCAGCACGTCGCCGTCCCGGTAGAGCGGCTTCATGCTGTCGCCCTGCACCTCGAGCGCGTAGACGCCCGATTTGCGGGCGGGAGACGCGGGGAATTCGACCACATCCCAGCCCTGTCCCGCCGGAAAGCCGCCATCGTCGAAGAAACCGCCGGCACCCGCCTGGGCGAAGCCGAGGAGTGGAATGGAACTCGACTGCGGGGGAAACGAGTCGCTCGCCGCCGAGACGGCATTGGGCTCGATGAAGCTCATGAACTGGTCGATACCGGTTCCGGTGGCATCCAGTACCTTGGAGATGGATTCCGTCGAGGGCCAGCGCATCCGGCCGTCCGGCCCCGTTCGTTTCGACTTGTTGAAGGAGGTCGGGTCGAGGCCTGCTCGCCGCGCCAAGCCCGAGGGCGTCAACTGGTGACGCTCGGCGAGCCTGTCGATGGCGGCCCAGATCTTGTCGTGCGAAAGCATTGTCGCTCAGGCTCCAGCGCCGGCGATCGCGGTTTGGCTCCGCATGTTCCGGCAAGATGCCGGAACTTTAGCGAAGGGGATGGTCTGAGTAAAGATGAAAAAGGAATAAAATCCTTGATTGTGGTCCGGGCGGCGAGCCCGCGGGTCAGGCGACCATGGCCATATTGATCTTGCCGAGCTGAATGACGGCCTGGGTACGGCTGTCGACCTTCAGCTTCAGCAGGATGGCCGAGACATGGGCCTTGATGGTCGCTTCGGAAACGCCGAGCTCGTAGGCGATCTGCTTGTTGAGCAGACCCTCGCCCAGCATCCCGAGGACACGGCTTTGCTGCGGAGTCAGGGTGCGAAGCCGGTTGATCAGATCGGCCACGTCCGGATCCTGTTCCTGGCCGCCCTGATAGAATTTCGGCGTCCAAATGTCGCCTTCGAGCACCGACTGGATCGCGGCACGGATGTCATCGATGCCGGAGGACTTGGAGATGAAACCGGATGCGCCGAGTTCGAGCGCCCGGCGGATGGTGGTCGGATCGTCGGTCGCCGAAACGATGACGATCGGCAGGCTCGCGAATTCGGCGCGCAACGACATCAGTCCGGAAAAGCCGGAGACGCCGGGCATGGAGAGGTCCAGCAGCATCAGGTCGGCTTCGGGATGGGTGGAGGCAGCCTTGCGCGCGGCTTCGAAATCGCCGGCTTCGATGATCGTCTGGTCGCCGTCGATGCCGGTTACAGCCTGACGCAGGGCACCCCGGAAGAGCGGATGGTCGTCTGCAATGATGAAAGTCGATGACGTCATATCGAGCCCCCTCCCAAGAGCCAGGTCTTGCACACCGCGTCCGCGGCTCTTCTTCTATTTAGCTGCAGCCGTGAATATATACAATAGTCTATGTTTTTCCGGCCGTATCGCCTTCTTCGCGCTGCTTGAATTCTTCCACCAGACCGAAGAAGCTTCGCATGAAGCGTTCCATGATGCCGATGGACCGCTCGACCTCCTCGTCGGTCGGCATGGCCTTCGAACCATCCGTGAGCGGCTGTCCGGCGACCTTCTGCTCCAGCGCTTCCACCCGCTTTTCCAGACGCTCCAGTTCGTCTTCATAGGCTGCCCGCTCGTCGGCGCCCATCCGGCAGGTCAGCGTGCCGTCCTTTTCCTGGCAAAGTGTTACTGCGCCCGTCTTGCGGTCGAGCCGGACGAAGCCCGTCTCGCTCTTCTCGAGTGTGAAACGGGCGGCATCGGTGTCTTGTGCGTTGGCAGGAGCAACAGCGGCGCAGGCCGCAAGCACTACCATCGTTTTCGGCAGGAACTGTCTTGCTCCCATGAAATCTCTCCCGGTTTTTGGGCGGCTTGCCCTGCATGCGGCCTTTCGGACGTGGACAAGGCAGGCGGTTTGCGGCAAACCGCCTGACAAAGCATGTTCTGGCGGAAGGACGGACCCTTGGATCGCATCATATACAAGATTGTGCCGCAGGAATTATGGCAGGAAGCACGTCGCGACGGCGTATTTCGAGGGGCGGCCATCGATCTTCAGGACGGCTACATCCATTTCTCGACCGCGCGTCAGGCCGTCGAGACGGCAAGACTCCATTTCGCCGGGGTCGAGGGACTGCTTCTGGTGGCGGTCGAGGCTGCGGCACTGGGCGATGCACTGCGCTACGAGGCCTCCCGCGGCGGCGATCTTTTCCCGCATCTTTATGCCGACCTGCCGCTTGATGCCGTTCTCTGGGAGAAAGCCCTTCCGATCGGCGCAAACGGCCTGCATGTCTTCCCGGAGATGGATCAATGATCGATTTGTTCAAATCGGTGGCCCGCCGTGGCCTCTTCCTGTTCGATGCCGAAACTGCCCACGGAATGTCCATCGCGGCGCTCAAATCCGGCCTCGTGCCGAACTGCGGTGACGTTCGGGATCCGCGCCTCGCCGTTACCGTTGCCGGCCTGACCTTCCCCAATCCGCTCGGCATGGCAGCCGGCTACGACAAGAATGCGGAAGTGCCCGATGCATTGCTGCGCCTCGGTTTCGGCTTTGCCGAAGTGGGCACGGTCACGCCGAAGCCGCAGTCCGGCAACCCCAAGCCGCGGATCTTCCGGCTGGAGCGCGACATGGCGGTCATCAACCGGTTGGGCTTCAACAACGAGGGACACTCGGCCGCCCTTGCGCGGCTTGCGGCGCGTCACCCCGTCGGCATCGTCGGGGTGAATATCGGCGCCAACAAGGACAGCGTCGACCGGGTCGCCGACTATGTCGAGGGGATCCGCCGGTTTGCCGGCGTTGCATCCTACTTCACCGCCAACATCTCCTCGCCGAACACGCCCGGCCTGCGCGACCTGCAGGCCCGCGACAGCCTTTCCACGCTCCTGTCGGCGGTGCTCGCCGCGCGCGACGAAGTCGCTGCTGCGACCGGCGCGCGTCGCCCGGTCTTCCTGAAAATCGCGCCCGATCTCACGGAGGAGGGCATGGACGACATAGCGGCCGAGGCGCTTGCCCACGACCTCGACGGCCTGATCGTCTCGAACACCACGCTGGCGCGCGACGGCCTTTCCGATCCGCGGCTGGCGGGCGAGGCGGGCGGATTGTCCGGTCGGCCGCTCTTCGAGAAGTCGACGGCCGTCTTGGCCCGCATGCGAAAGCGCGTCGGTCCGGCAATGCCGATCATCGGCGTCGGTGGCATTTCCTCGGCGGAGACGGCGCTCGAGAAGATCCGCGCCGGCGCGGATCTGGTGCAGCTCTATTCCTGCATGGTCTATGAAGGCCCGGGGCTGCCGGCCCGCATCGTGCGCGGCATGTCTAAGCTTCTCGACCGCGAAACGGTCTCATCGATCCGGGACTTGCGCGACAGTCGCGTTGATCACTGGGCGGCGGCGAAGGTCTGATCGAGCTTCCGCGGCAAAAGTGCGAGCAGGAATAGGCCGCGCAATGCCAGGAATACGTTGAGCGCCAGCCAAAGGCCGTGATTGCCGAGGGCCGGGACCAGCACGGCAAGCGCCAGCAGGTAGCCGGCGAATGCCGCGAGCATCATGTTGCGCATCTCGCGAGACCACGTCGATCCGATGAAGACGCCGTCCATCTGGAAGGCGAGCGCGCCCGTGACTGAGGTCAGCGCGGCCCATGGCAGGAATTCGCCGGCAAGCGCCCGGACATTCTCGGCGGTGGTCAGCACGGCGATCGCCGAGTGTCCGGCGGCGAGGAACACGATCGCCGTGACCGTGGCAAGGCCGAAGGACCAGATTGCGGTGAGTTTGACCGCCCGTTCGAAGGCCGGACGATGGCCCGCACCGATGGCGCGACCGGTGATCTGTTCGGCGGCATTGGCCATGCCGTCGAGATAGAAGCTCGCGACCATGAAGAAGTTCATCAAAACCGCGTTGGCGGCAAGTACCTCCGGGCCGAATCCGGTGCCGATGCGGGTGAGCAGGGTGAAGGCGCCGAGCAGGACGAAAGTGCGTACCAGAAGATCGCGGTTGATCGCGATCAGCGCAACAAGCTGATGACGCGCAAAGATCTCCGCGAGCCGCGGCGACTTGCTCTTGTCGAAGCTGCGCATCACGATCGCAAGGCCGACCACGGCGGCAAGTCCCTCACCGACGGCGGTCCCCCAGGCGACACCGGAAATGCCCCAGTCGAGGATGAGCCCGAGATAGATCGACAGGATGATGTTGGTGCCGTTGAGCAGTGCCTGCAGGAAGAGCCCCGTCCCGCCGCGCCCCCTGCCGAGAATGAATCCGAGCAAGGTGAAGTTGAGAAGCGAGAAGGGGCCCGCGAGGATGCGGATGGAGAAGTAGGTGGCGGTCGCTTCCGCCACGCGGCCTTCCGGCCCCATCAGCTTGAGGCCGGCGGTGAGCAGGAGGGGCGAGGCGAGCACCACGATGATGCCAAAGGCGAGCGCCAGTACGAAGGAGCGCCAGAATACGGCCTGCTGCTCATGCTCGTCGCGACGACCGAAGGCCTGCGCCACGAGCGCGGTGGTGGAGGCCCTCAGGAAGTTGAGGCTGCCGAAAAGGAGGTCGAAGAGAACGGCACCGATTGCCAGCCCTGCGAGGGCGGCCGCGTCTCCGGTCCGGCCGACGACGGCTGTGTCGGTCACGCCCAGCAACGGCGTCGTCACGAAGCCGAGGGTCATCGGCACCGCGATCGACAGCACGAGGCGGTGCGTCACGTCGAAGGCCAGGCCCTCTTTCTCCTGTGCCTTGATGCCGCTGTCGCCCGTCAGTTCCATCGTCTCGCCCGTCTTTCCAGCGCCGGGCGGGAATCGCTCAGGCCGACAGCACCATGGCCCAATAGGGGCGGTTAGCGGAAGAGGGGTCGCGCGCGACGGCCACGCCGAGGCCGTTATAGCCGCCGAGCATGTTTTCGAGGTGCTTCTTGGAGTCGATCCAGGCCTGCACCGCCCTGTCGACGCTATCCTGGCCCGTGGCGATGTTCTCGGCCGCCGGCAGCGGCACCTGCGTCGCCTTCATGCGGTCGAGAAAGCTGTCGTTGACGCCGATCAGATGCGCCATCTTGCCGGCGCGCGCCATGCGCTTGGCCTGCACGACGGCGGCACTCTCCGCAGCCGGGTTCTTGGAAAGCGTAGAAAGGCCCTTCTTGGCGCGCAGCGTGTTGACGATCGGGAGCGCGCCCTCGGTCTGAAGCTGGGCGAGATCGTCCTCCACCGGCAGGATGTCGGTGCTACGGCAGCCGGCAAGTGCCGCGACGAGCCCGGTGCCGGCGAGGACCAGCAGCCTGCGCCGCGCCAGCGGCTCGAAGGTCGCCACGATCATCTCAGTTCCTCGCACTGATCAACCTCAGCACGATGAAGACCGGAATGACCACGGTTGCGCCGAGCAGCAGGTAGTCGCCGACCCGCCCGAGTGCAGCAAAGCCGCGATACCAGAGTTCGAGGAAGAAATGGCGGATGCCCTCGACGATGTCGACCGGATAGATGCCGAAGACATGCATGATGAAACCGACGATCAGCGATACGACGACGAGCTTGACGAGCGTGCGGCCCGGCGTGTCGCCGAGGAACCTGTTGACCTGATCCGACATGGAAGTCTCCTGTTTTGCCTCACATAGGAAGGGGCGCCATTTCACGCAAGCCGCGCGGCGCCGGGCAAATCGGCCCTTGCAACTTAGCTCTTGTGTTTTTTCGGTCCTTCGGTCAAGAGCCGCTTGATTGACGGGATTTCACCATGCAACCGACCCAGTTCTCTTCCGGCGACGTCATTGCCGACCGTCGCGCCGACTATGCCCGAATGCTCGCGGAAGGTGGCGATCCTGCGGCAGCGGCCGAATTGATGGAGCAGGCGCTCGAACTGGCTCCTGCCTGGGCGGCAGGCTGGGTGCGGCTTGCCGAGTATCTCGAGAAGGCGGAGCGCCCGTCCGATGCGGCGCCGGCACTTCGCCGGGTTCTCGAACTCGATCCGCAGGACATCTTTGGCGCGGGCCTGAAGCTCGCACTGCTCGGCGAGGTCGCGACACCCGACAAACCGCCGAGCCGCTATGTCGAGGCGCTCTTCGATGACTATGCCGATCGCTTCGAGGCGGCCCTCGTGGAGCGGCTCGACTACAGCGTTCCCGGCAAGCTCGCGAGACTCGTTCGGCGCGTGCGCGGCGAAACGGGCGCTTTCGAATGCGCTGTCGACCTCGGTTGTGGCACCGGCCTGTTCGGGGTCGAGATCCGCTCCGGGGTGAAGCGTCTCGAGGGCTTCGATCTGTCTGCCAACATGCTGGCCAAGGCGGAGGAGAAGGGCATTTACGACCATCTGGCGCGCTCCGATCTCTCGCTCCCGGCAGGGGATTCTGGCCTGTTCGGCGACGGCCTACCTGCTCGCCGTGCCGACCTCGTGGGAGCCGCCGACGTGCTGATGTATCTCGGCGATCTTTCCAATGCCTTTGCTCTCGCGGCGGCGCTTGCAGCCCCGGGCGCGGTCTTTGCCTTTTCCGTCGAGGATGCCGCGACCAAGGACGGTTTTCATCTGGCCCCGTCGCTGCGTTACGCCCATTCCGAATCCTATGTCCGTGGCGCACTTCACGCCGCCGGCTTCGAAACGACGGAAATCGAGCGGACGGTCATTCGCATGGATGGCGGAAAACCGGTCTCCGGTATCCTGTTTATTGCGATCCGGCAGGGGTGAGCCGAACGAAAATTGCGAACTTTGCAATAGGTCAGTATTGCTTACTTATCGCTCTTGCGGGAATGGCGTTCTGAGCTACCCTGAAGCCTTCGGAAGGACCGTTTCTGGAGGCATCGACCATGGCGCAAGTCAGCAGCGTATTGGGTATCTGGAATACAAATCCGTCCCGGCACACGCCGATCGAAGACGTGCAGGGCCTGCTCGCAGGCAGCATGATTTCGGCGCTCGGCCTTTACCTTCTGGCCAAGGTGGGGCTTCTCACCGGCGGCATGGCCGGGCTTGCCTTCGTCCTGCACTACTGGAGCGGCATGAGCTTCGGTCTCCTCTTCTTCCTGCTCAATCTTCCCTTCTATCTACTTTCGCTCCGGCGCGTCGGCGTTGATTTCACGCTGAAGACCTTTGTCGCGGTCGGCCTCACCTCCTTCCTGGTGGAAATCGAAAGCCGTTTCCTGGTCATCGAGACTGTGGCGCCGATCTGGGCCGCGGTGCTCGGCGGCCTGCTTCTCGGTTTCGGCCTGCTCGCACTTTACCGTCATCGCGCCAGCCTGGGCGGCCTCGGCATCCTCGCCGTCTATCTGCAGGATCGTTTCGGCATTCGCGCCGGCCTGGTGCAGCTCGCCTTCGATCTCGTCGTCATGGCGCTGGCCTTCGCGGTGGTGAGCCCGATGATCGTGCTTTACTCGGTGGTCGGGGCGGTCGTGCTCAACCTCTTCCTGACGATCAACCATCGCTCCGACCGTTACATCGCGCTGCGCTAGTCCGTCTGGCGCGCCTGGTGTAAAATCACTGGGTGACTGAGATAGAGGAGGCAGACCACCATGGACTTGACCCCGTCACTCGTGAGCGCCGCACGCGCCCTGGCGCAAATCGACCTAGGACAATTGGCCGAAATCTCCGGCCTGGATACCGAAGCGCTGGTGCGCTTCGAGCAGGGTCTCTCCGGCCTCGACAACGCGTCGCTCGATGCGCTGCGCAAGGCGATCGATCATTTCGGCGTGGAGTTTCTTCCGGCGGGCGATGCCGGCCCGGGCCTGAGGCTCAAGTTCAACACTCAGGAAACCGGGCAGCTTCTGAATTGGGAACAGGAGGGGGGCACGCCTGGCGAGAATGAGGTTCCTTGAAGGTTTCCCTTCGTCCGCCGCGAACATTCCCGTCTTGATGGCCCCCGCTTGCCGGGGGTAAGGAGTTCGGGCTACTGAGATCAGAGGACGGGTGAAGAGAATGGCCGATGCGAGAACGAGCTTTGCGACACTGCTGACATCGGCTGCGGATCGGCATTCGCCCGTCGATGACGCCCAGGGTCTCGCTGCCGGTTCGATGATGGCCTCGCTCGGTGTTCTGCTTCTCTCGAGTGCCGGCCTGCTCACCGGCGGAACCACCGGTGTCGCCTTCCTGCTGCATTATGCGACCGGTTATGCGTTCGGCCTGCTCTTCTTCCTGATCAACCTGCCCTTCTACTGGCTGGCTTTCCGCCGCTTCGGCCCCGGTTTCACCCTGAAGACCTTCGCCGCCGTCGCCTTCACCTCCTTCCTGACGGAGGCCGTGCCGCACGCGATCGGGATCTCTCACATCGACCCGCTGGTAGCCGCGATTTTCGGTGGTCTGGTCATCGGCGCCGGCCTGCTCGCTCTTTTTCGTCATCGCGCAAGCCTCGGCGGTTTCGGCATCCTGGCGCTTTATCTGCAGGATCGCTTCGGCTGGCGTGCCGGCCTCGTGCAGCTCGTTTTCGACGGCACCGTCCTGATCTTCTCCTTCTTTGTCGCCACGCCCTACATCATCTTCTGCTCGGTGGTCGGCGCAGTGGTCCTCAACCTGACGCTCGCAATCAACCATCGCAAGGATCGCTATATCGCGATGTGAGGAGCATAACCGGGAGCATTGCCGCTACCAGGAGGCCTGCGTCTTGTCGGCGGCGGCGGAAATCGGTTGTCGCCGGCGCTTCTTTTTCGGCCCGACTCCGCTAGGTTGACGGTGTGACCATTCTCGAGCGTGCCACCTCCCTGCTGCCAATTCCCTTCACCCGTTGGTTTGCGGAAAAGGGCTGGCAGCCGCGCGCCCATCAGCTGGAACTATTGGCCCGCGCGAGGGGAGGGGAAAGCCTGCTTCTGATTGCCCCGACCGGTGCCGGCAAGACACTGGCCGGCTTCCTGCCGTCCCTGACCGAACTTGCCGAGCCTGGACGCCTGCCGCCCGGAAGCGCCTTCACCGGCATCCACACGCTGTATATCTCTCCGCTGAAGGCGCTTGCCGTCGACATCGAGCGCAACCTGACGAAGCCGGTCTCGGAGATGGGCCTGCCGATCACCATCGAGAACCGCACCGGTGACACCCCTGCCGGCAAGCGCCAGCGCCAGAAGCTCAATCCGCCCGACATCCTGCTCACCACGCCCGAGCAGCTTGCGCTTTTGATCTCGCACGGCGATGCGGAGCGGTTCTTCAAGGACCTGCGCTATGTGGTTTTCGACGAACTCCATTCGCTCGTCACGTCGAAGCGTGGGCACCTTCTTTCGCTCGGGCTTGCGCGATTGCGTCGGCTGGCACCCGGCCTGCAGACGATCGGCCTGTCGGCGACGGTTGCCGATCCGATGGATCTGAGACGCTGGCTTGTCAGTCAGGGGTCTCAACGGGAGGAGAGTGCCGGCCTGATCACGGTCGAGGGCGGTGCGCGGCCGGACATCACGATCCTCGCAACCGAGGAGCGGGTCCCGTGGTCCGGCCATTCCGCCCGCTATGCCATGCCGGAACTCTACGAGGTTCTGAAGAACTTCAGGACGACGCTGATCTTCGTCAACACCCGCTCCCAGGCAGAGCTCCTGTTCCAGGAGCTCTGGACCATCAACGACGACAATCTGCCGATTGCGCTCCATCACGGCTCGCTGGATGTCTCGCAGCGCCGCAAGGTCGAAGCCGCCATGGCCGAGAACCGCCTGCGCGCCGTCGTCGCGACCTCAACGCTCGATCTCGGCATCGACTGGGGGGACGTCGATCTGGTCGTTCACGTCGGCGCGCCGAAGGGGGCCTCTCGCCTTGCCCAGCGCATCGGCCGCGCCAACCACCGCATGGACGAGCCGAGCCGCGCGATCCTGGTGCCCGCCAACCGTTTCGAAGTGATGGAATGTCAGGCGGCACTCGATGCCAACTACATCGGTGCCCAGGACACGCCGCCCGTCGGAGACGGATCGCTCGACGTGCTCGCCCAGCATGTGCTCGGCATGGCCTGCGCCGGCCCATTCCTTGCCGATGATCTCCATGCGGAGGTGACTTCCGCCCTGCCGTATTCTGCGCTGTCGCGCGAGACCTTCGATCGCATCGTCGATTTCGTCGCGACCGGCGGCTATGCGCTGAAGACCTATGAGCGCTACGCCCGCATCCGGCTCAACAAGGAGGGCCGCTGGCGCGTCTCCAACCCGCAGGTCGCCCAGCAATACCGCCTCAATCTCGGCACCATCGTCGAGATGCCGATGCTGAACGTCCGCCTCGTCAAGCGCAACCATCTCGGCTCTCTCGGCCGCGGCGGCATGATGCTCGGCAAGGTCGAGGAGTATTTCTTCGAGCAATTGAGTCCCGGCGACACCTTCCTCTTTTCCGGCAAGGTTCTGCGTTTCGAGGGGTTGCGCGACAACGAATGCCTGGTTTCAAACGCCTTTTCCCAGGATCCCAAGATCCCGGCCTATGCAGGCGGCAAGTTTCCGCTCTCCACCTATCTGGCCGACCAGGTGCGCGCCATGCTCGATGATCCCGAGCGCCGTCGGGCGCTGCCCGATCAGGTTCGTGACTGGTTGGAAATCCAGCGGGAAAAGTCGCTGTTGCCGAAGCGCGGTGAGTTGCTGATCGAGACGTTTCCGCGCGCCAATCGTTTCTTCATGGTGACCTATCCCTTCGAGGGCCGGCTCGCCCACCAGACGCTCGGCATGCTCTTGACCCGGCGGCTGGAGCGGATGGGCGCGAAGCCTTTGGGCTTTGTCGCGACCGACTATTCGCTGGCCGTCTGGGGGCTCGAGGACATGGGCACGATGATCGCGTCCGGACGCCTGCGCCTCTCCGACCTGTTCGACGAGGACATGCTGGGCGACGATCTCGAGGCGTGGCTCGCCGAATCCTGGATGCTGAAGCGGACCTTCCGCACCTGTGCGGTGATTGCCGGGCTGATCGAGAAGCGTCATCCGGGCAAGGAAAAGAGCGGCCGCCAGGTTACAGTCTCCGCCGACCTGATCTATGACGTGCTGCGCAGCCACGAGCCCGATCACATCCTGATGCAGGCGACGCGACAGGATGCCGCCGCCGGTCTCCTCGATATTGCCCGGCTTGCCGATATGCTAAAGAGAATCAGGGGGCACATCACCCACAAGCGGCTCGATCACATTTCGCCGCTCGCGGTGCCGGTGATGCTGGAGATCGGTCGCGAGCCGGTCGCCGGCGAAGCCCAGGAACATGTTCTGGCCGAGGCCGCCGACGATCTGATCGCCGAGGCCATGGCCTGAAAGACGAGCGACCGAAGGAAGAGTTGAAAGCATGAACCGCCTGGCACGCCTGCAGGATCCGGTTGCCGTCGATACCGATTGTTCGGCCCGTTTCGTCGTGAACGGGGTCGAGGCGGTCGCCGATCCGTCCGGCGCACTCGTCCTGCCGGATCTCAATATGCTGGTCGTCTCAGATCTGCATCTGGAGAAGGGCGCAGCCTTTGCCCGTCGTGGCCAGCTGCTTCCGCCCTACGATACGCTCGCGACGCTCCGCATCCTGGAAGCGGTGATCGGGCGCCATGATCCGCGTATCGTCGTCAGCCTTGGTGACAATTTCCACGATCCGGTCGGCTCGGCCTTGATGCCCGACGCATTTCGCCAGCACATCGGCGCGATGGCGGCTGGCCGGGAGTGGATCTGGATCAACGGCAATCATGATCCGGACGGCACGTCGGGCCTGCCGGGCGTCTCGGCCGACGAACTCGCCTATGGCGGGCTCACCTTCCGCCACGAGCCGAGCCTCGCCGCCGGTCGGGGCGAGGTTGCCGGTCACCTCCACCCCTGTGCAACCGTCCGGCGTCGGGAAAAATCGGTGCGCCGCCCCTGCTTCGCCAGCGACGGCATGCGTCTGATGATGCCGGCCTTCGGTGTGCTGACCGGCGGCCTCGACCTCCGTCACAAGGCCTTCACGGGCCTGTTCGACCGGCAGGCCCTCGTTGCCCATCTGCTCGGACGAGACCGCGTCTACTCCGTGCGCTTCGCCAACCTGATGGGCTGACGCTCCATTCCCTGCGCGGCGATTACCGCGCCGTGAGCGGCTCGTAACGCAGGATGACCCCACCGGTCTTCAGGGATCGGCTGTCGATCAGCCGGAAGCGCCGTTGTTCTTCGGCCGGCTTGAAATGGGGATTGCCGTCGCCGAGCGCGACCGGCGCCAGGCAGATCCGCATTTCATCGACCAGGCCGGCCTTCAGAAGGCTGTCGCAGAGCACTGCACTTCCGAAGACGAAGATGTCCTTGCCCTCCTGGGTCTTGAGCCTTGCAAGTTCGTTCTCGATGTCCCGGACGATGCGCGTGTTCGTCCACTCGGCCGCTTCAAGGCTGCGGCTCGCGACAATCTTGGCGATCGAGTTCATGTAGGTCTTGATTTCCGCCTCCTCGGTCGCCTCGGGCCACCAGGCCGCCATCCCCTCGTAGGTCATGCGTCCGAACACGAGAAGGTCGGCCTGTCGTCCGATCTCCAGCGAGTAGTCGCGCAGCTCGTCTCCCCAGACAAGCTCATGGAAGCCGAGGTCCCAAGGGGTTCGGCCCTCGAAATAGCCGTCCAGCGTCATCAGGTTCCAGATAATCAACTTGCGCATGGGTTCCTCCCGGTCAGGATTTCAAACTGATTGCAATATGCAATCAGTTGCGTTCTAGCTCGACTGATGGCAAAGCGCAACTGGTTAGCAGGAGAGACAATGTCGGAACCCCACCGCTCCGGATGCCCGATCAATCTGACGCTCGAGGTTCTCGGCGATCGCTGGAGCCTGATCGTCATCCGAGACGTGATGTTCGGCAACCGTCGCCATTTCCGCGAGCTGTTGCAGAATTCGGAGGAGGGCATCGCCTCCAATATCCTGGCGGACCGGCTGAAAAAGCTGGTGGAGAAGGGGCTCCTGACCCGCGTCGATGATCCGAGCCACAAGCAGAAGGCGATCTACAGCCTGACCGAGATGTCGATCGATCTCGTGCCGCTGTTCGCCGAGATGGGCGCCTGGGGCAGGCGACATCTCGCCGTGTCGGAGGATCTTTCCATACGAGCCGAACTCCTCGAACAGGGCGGACGCCCGCTCTGGCAGGACTTCATGCACGAATTGCGCTTCCTTCATCTCGGTATCCCGATGCCTGAAGGCACGCCATCGGCCCTTGCAAGACTGACGGAAGCCTATCTGGAGGTTCGGGCGAGAATGGCCGCGGCCGGCGTCTGAGTCGAGGATCAGTCGCGGCGGAAGACGAGGCTCGCGCCCCAGCCGGTGATCAGGGCCAGAAGAACCGCAAGGAGGCCGTAGGCGAGCGGGCTTTCATGCGCCGCGCGCGAGATGGAATCCTCGAGCCCCGTCTTGATCACGCGCAACGGCAGCTCGCGCTCGCCGATGAATTCGCCGGTCTTGAAGAGATAGGCGTGAACGATATGCACACCGTCCGGAATGTTGGCCGGCAGGCGCAGCGTCGCCTTGAACAGGCTGGAACTGACGAAGCGAACTCCGGAGGCATCGCCCTGGTAGAGGCCGCCGCTCAGTTTCAGGCGCCGGAAAGCCTCGCGGAACTCCTTGATGTTGGCGCCGCTGCTGAGATAGCCGGTTGGCGTGAGCGCCAGATGGTCGGTCCCTATGCCGAGTTCGACCAGCGTTTCCGGGTCCGTCACTTCGAGCAGGTTCCGCGTGCTGGCCAGCGAATACGAAATCGGCGTCCGCTCGAACGACATCGACGTGCGGTTGACCCAGATTCCGAACAGCCGTTCCTTGCGCCGTACGGTCGTGTCGTCGCGCGGCCCCTCCAGCGTCACGACCACGTCATACTGACCGATGGCGAGCAGCAGCGTGTCGCTGTTGTTGACCGAGCCGAAGATGGTGAGGTCGGCGCCGCGAAAATCCGACGTGATGGCGATTTCGCTGGTGGACGTGCCGATGTCGAGGCTCTCCTTGCCGGTCATGTCCGAGGCGAGCGGCACCTGTGCCAGGCTCTCGGTTGCGGCGAGGAGGCAAAGGACGGCGGAAAGGGAGGCGAGGAGCCGGCGCATCGTCAGCCCCCGATCGCGATCGAATAGATATCGTCGGGCGTCACCACCAGCTCGACCGCCAGGCGCAGGCCGACCGCAAGGACCAGCAGCCCGAGCAGCGCACGCAGCTGTTCGCCGCGCAGCTTCTGCCCGACCCTGACGCCATACTGTGCGCCGATGACGCCGGCGAGCATGAGGATGAAGGCGAGCACGATGTCGACCGAATAGTTGGTCGCGGCCTGGACGATGGTGGTGTAGGCGGTGACGAAGATGATCTGGAACAGCGAGGTTCCGACGACCACATTGGTCGGGATGCGCAGGAGGTAGATCATCGCCGGGACCATGATGAACCCGCCGCCGACACCCATGATCGAGGTCAGGATGCCGATCGCGAAGCCGAGGCCGATGATCGGCAGCACGCTGAGATAGATCTTCGACTTCTTGAACCGCATCTTGAAGGGCAGGCGGTGTACCCAGTTGTGCTGTCCCGGCCGTTTCAGGCTGACCGTCTCGTTGCGGGCCGCCCGGCGCATGGCGTTGAGGCTCTCCATCAGCATGAGGCCGCCGACGGTCCCAAGGAAGACGACGTAGAGCAGCGAGATGAAAAGGTCGAGCTGGCCCAACCGCCGCAGCAGCGAGAAGATGTAGATACCGACGGTAGCCCCGGCGAGACCGCCGAACAGCAGCACCGTTCCGAGTTTGACGTCGAGCGAGCCGCGCCGGAAATGGGTGATTGCCCCGGAGATCGAAGAGGCGACCACCTGGTTTGCGCCGGTTGCCACTGCCACGACGGGTGGGATGTTGTAGAAGATCAGCAACGGCGTGATAAGGAAGCCGCCGCCGACGCCGAACATGCCGGACAGGAACCCGACGGCCGCACCCATCCCGAGAATGATGAAGATGTTCACCGACAATTCTGCAATTGGCAGGTAGATCGTCACGCTCGGACCTCGAAATGCGTCTGCCCGCCGCAGCGGGTGAATGGGGCAAGGGTCGGAAATGCCGCCTGTCTCAGGCAAAAGCGAAACAGGCTCAAGCCCTTGATCGGGCTTGATCCTTGTCATTTCTCTTGCGCCTGCATACCGGGCGAGTCAATTCTCGACCCAGCAATACGCGGGCATTTTCCGATTTTTATGACTCTCAGCGACTATTTGTTGCGCGCCAGCAGCGCGTTGACCAGTTTGTCACTGACGAGGCCCGTGGGTTCTTCGCCAATCGACTTCTGGAACGACTTTATCGCCGTCACGGTCTTCTCGCCCATGACCCCGTCCGGGGTCCCGGCGTCGAAGCCGTTGTTGTTCAGGATCACCTGGATGTTGCGGATCGCCTTCTTCATGTCGACGCTCGCCGTCTTCAGGCCTTTGCCGACCCATTCGTCCGGGACGGTCGCCGAATTGGCGTCGGCGTCGAGCGGCGCCGCCTTCCACAGATCGACCTGGGCGCGGGCGCGTTCGAGCTGGTCCGGCTTCATGGCATTCGCCACTTCGTCGCGCTTCTGCGCGGCGTCCTTGTCGCCTTCCTTGGCGACCAGGGCGAACCACTTGTAGGACGCTTCGAGATTCTGCTGCACGCCGTTGCCGCGGGCATAGAGGATTGCCAGGTTGAACTGGCTGTCCGAGACGCCGTGTTCGGCGGCCTCGGCGAACCATTCGACGGCCTTGGCGTAGTCCTGCGCGCCGTCGCTGCCGGAAGCGTAGATGACCGCAAGATTGTGCATCGCGCTCGCATTGCCCGCGTCGGCCGCCTGCTGGTAGAGCTGCTTGGCCTTGGCGATGTCGCGCGGCACGCCGGTTCCCTTTTCATAGAGATTGGCAAGCCGGTACTGGGCGGGGGCAAAGCCCTTGTCCGCAGAAAGCTGATACCACTTCGCGGCCTCGGCGAAGTCGCCGGGAACGCCCCGGCCTTCGGTGTAGCGCGAGGCGATCTCGAAAAGTGCCAGCCGATCCCCCTGCTTGGCGGCGAGCGCGAGCGAGGGCGGCGTGATTTCTGCCGGCACGATGATTTCCGCGACCGGAGCGGGAGGGGCCGCGGGAGCGGCCTCCGCCGGAGCGGGCTGCGCGGTTGCAGCGGTAGCGCCGTCGGTCGATGCGGGAGCAAAGCCCTGTGCCGGACTGCTTGCTGCATGCGGAGCCGGCTTCAGTGTGTCGAGTTGTTCGCCGTCGAGTGACGTGCCGCCGACGAGAGCGGCCGCCGCGGCCTCCGTGGCCGGATCGTCGACTGACGCGGCGTCCGATGCGGCAGGCTTCGCGGCCTCCGTGTCCGCATCCCCGCTGGCGTCGACAGAAGCTGCGGCCGGCAGGTCAGCCTGCGCATCGGCCGCGACCTCGGTCTCGACGGGTGCAGCCTGCGGTGCCATGCCGCTTTCGACCGGCTTGGGTGCTTCGATTGCGGTCGGCGCGGACTGGCCACCCGTCAGCGTCTTGACGAGCGGCATGGCCATCGCGGCGAGCAGGATGGCCCCGACCGCCATCAGGATCGGACGGCGGTAGCGCGCAAAGGCCGAAGTTTTCGGCTCGCTGGTGCCGAGCGGGGCAGGGGAGGTTGCCGCGGCCTTGGGCGTACGCTCAAGTTCCTGCGCCGCGGCCTGGGCGGCGCGGCGGGCGGCGGCGATATAGTCGGCGCGGTCGGCATCCTGGGCCGAAAGATCGGCCGCATCATTACGCTGGTTCGACTGGCTGGCACGAACGCGCTCGAGGATCTTGCGCACGTCCGGCGCGCCCGAACCGGGTTCCAGGAGTTCGTTGGCCTCTTCCGGCGGAAGGACTTCTGCCGGATCGATCGACGGGGCCTTGTCGATATGCTGGCGGCCGGAAGTTGCCGGCGGCTCGTCCTTCTTCTGGCCGGGCAGCAGGCGCTTGCTCAGGCCTGCAAGCAGGCTCGGCTTCTCGACCTTCTTCTCCGGGCGCGCGGCCTCGATGACCGGAACCTCCGACAACAGGGTGTCGACGGCTTCGGGAGCGATTGCCGGTTCCCGGACAGGGGCGGGTTCGAAGACCTGCGGCTCGAATTCGAAGGCGGTCTCCCGCGGGGCGGGTTCGGCTGCCGCCCTGACGGGGCTCGGCGCGGCCGGGGCGGGCGCCGGCTCGATTTCGGCACGCGGCGCCGGGCGGCCTCCGTGGTCGAGTTCGTCGAGACGGGTGGCGATCTGCACCAGCGTGTCGTGGAGCGCTTCGAACGTGCGGTGGGTCCGCTCTTCGGAGTTGCGGCTGAAGTCTTCGAGATGCCGCAGATGGTCGGAGAGGGCGGCGAAGGCCGCGACGTCCGCCGCACCCGCCGAATTGCCGGTGGCAGACGGCATCTGGCGGGCATAGTTTTCCATGACGGTCTCGGCGGCCTGGCGGGCCGCCTCGATGATGTATTCGTCGCTGGTCGCCATGTAGTCTTCGAGCGCCATCAGGCGTCCTGAGAGCTCGCCGCCGACGGACGGATCGGATGCCGGGCTGCTGATCAGGGCCGAAAGATGGGCGATCTGCTCTTCGAGCCCGCGGAGATTCGCGCTCTCGCCGGTCGGCGCGACGCTTGCATCCTCGATACGGTCAACCACGGCATTCAGCCGTTCCTCGAAATGGCGAAGCACGCTGTCGTCGATCCGCGCGACGCTCGGCTCGGGGAATTCGATCGCCTCGATGCGGCGGGCGAGCATGTCGAGTCGGTCTGCCAGACGGTCGTTGACCGCGCCGTGATCGAGCGCGTCGATCTTGCGGGAAATGTCGGCGAGGTAGCCGGTGAGCTCCGGTTGCGCGACCGGCTTATGGCTGCGCTCCAAAAGCTGCGAAAGCTGGTCCAGGCGCTCCTCCAGCCGGCTTGCGGCACGTTCGGCCGAAAGCTCCTCAATGCGCGCGGTCAGCGCCTCCAGGCGGTCGCCGAGTTCATTGACTGGTTCTTCTTCCGGGCGCTGTTCGGCGAGCATCTCGATCTGGTGGGCGAGCCCGCTGATGCGGTCCTCGATGCGCTGGAAGCTGGAGCTGTCGACGCCGGCGGCGGAGCTGCGGCTGCCGGCAGCGATCGCCCGGGTGATCTCGTCGAGCCGCATGTCGATCCCGGCGAACTGCTCCATGACCATGCGTTCGTTCGGGTCGATATGGGCGCCGATATGCTCGAGGGCGGCCGCCACGGTGATGAGTTTGTCTTCGAGCGCATGGATCGCGCGATTGTCGCCCATCCGGCCGATATGGCCCTTGATGTCGTCGAGCCGGTCGGCAAGGCGGACGACTTCGTCGCGCAGGGCGGCCGGATCCACGTCGTCGAGACGTTCTTCGATCTGGTTCCAGCGGCTTTCCATATGGCGAACGGAATCCTCGCGGGCCAGCCCGTCCATCAGCGAACGCAGTTCCTCGAACTCGGCCCTGAGCCCTTCGGCGCCCGGGGCGCGAACCTGTCCGAGCTGCTGGATGCTGTGCGAGAGCCGTGCGATGTCGTCCCGCATGTCCTGGGTAGGGCGACGTTCCTCGGCGATCGAGCGGATCCCCTGCATCTCGCTTCGAAGCGCGCTGATCTCGCGGCCGAGGCCTTCGGAAATGTCCTGTTTCAGTTCCTGGCGAAGGCCGAGCAGCGCCTGGGTGATCTCGCGCGTAATGTTTTCCGGCGGATAGCCGGCCGGCTGCATTGCGGCGGCAGCGCGCGGCTGCGGCGCGGGCATGTAGGGATCGGCAGCGCGAGCCGGGGCGCGTTCTGGCACGCGGGCGCGGTTTTCCTCGAGCGAGCGCTGGCGCTGGCGGATTTCGGCGAGCGGGTCGCTGCGCAATTCCCGGTCGGATCGCGACAGGCGCTCCTCTACGCGCTCGCGAATGCCTTCGCGTCGCGGCTGTTCCATCGGACGCGGACGGGCGGTGCTTCCCATCAGCCCTTCGATGCGCGCTTCCAGTCCCTCGATCGTGCGGTTCAGCGCGTCGAACGACGATGCGCCGCCGGGGCGGGAAGGAGTAGATCGCGATCCGTTCATGGTCTTGCTCGCTTCGTTCAGGTCACCCGCGACGGCCAATGTCGGGGTCTAGGCTCAGGCTTGGCGATGGATCGTTCCGCAACCGGGCTTTCCTCCGGGCGGGAGCGGCGAAAGCGCTTCGCACGCGACGCACCGCCGACCATCACCTTTCGAGGCAACAATTCACGAAACGTGGTAAACAACCCGTTAATCTGGCTAAAAATTTTTTAACGTTTGCTGATATGCCCCGCACAAGCAGAGCCTTGCAGGATGGGCATGAGACGAACCTGCTGGTCGCGCGTCACGGTTCAAAAAAACGGTCGCGTGCAGATTTTGACGTTTACGCAAACGTCAATATTTTATATATAGCCTGAACCCATCCGGACCCCGTCCGGCATCTAGTCTCGGAGGAAGATGATCCATGCCTGTGTACAAGGCCCCGGTTAACGATACGCTTTTCGTTCTGAACGACGTGCTCGGCCTCGAACGCTACCACAATCTGCCCGGTTTCGAGGACGCGACGCCCGACATGATCGAGGCAATCGTCGGCGAGGCTGCGAAGCTGGCCGAAGAACAGCTCTTCCCGCTCAACCTGTCCGGCGACCAGGAAGGCTGCAAGCGCAATGACGACGCGAGCGTGACCGTGCCGAAGGGCTTCAAGGAAGCCTACGATGCCTATTGCCAGGGCGGCTGGATCGGTCTCGCCGTCCCGCAGGAATTCGGCGGCCAGGGTCTTCCCTACACGCTGCATGCCGCCGTCGGCGAATACATGTCGTCCGCCAACATGGCGTTGATGATGTATCCGGGCCTGACCCAGGGCGCGATCGCCGCGATCCTCGTTCACGGTTCCGACGAGCAGAAGCAGACCTATCTGCCGAAGATGGTCGAGGGCACCTGGTCCGGCACCATGAACCTCACCGAGCCGCATTGCGGCACCGATCTCGGCCTGCTGCGCACCAAGGCCGTGCCGCAGGGTGACGGTTCCTACAAGATTTCCGGCCAGAAGATCTTCATCTCTGCCGGCGAACACGGCATGACCGACAACATCATCCACCTCGTGCTCGCCCGCATCGAGGGTGCGCCGGAAGGTACCAAGGGCATCTCGCTCTTCATCGTGCCGAAGTTCCTCGTCAACGCAGATGGCTCCGTCGGCGCGCGCAATGCCGCCACCTGCGGTGCGATCGAGCACAAGATGGGCATCCACGGCAACTCGACCTGCGTCATGAACTATGACGAAGCGACCGGCTACCTGATCGGCGCGGAGAACAAGGGCCTTGCCGCCATGTTCGTCATGATGAACGAGGCTCGCCTCGGCGTCGGCCTCCAGGGCCTGTCGATCGCCGAAATCGCCTACCAGAACGCCGTCAACTATGCGCGCGAACGCATTCAGGGTCGTTCGCTTTCCGGCGTCAAGGCACCGGAAAAGAAGGCCGACCCGATCATCGTGCATCCGGACATCCGCCGCGCGCTGCTCACCATCAAGTCCTTCACCGAAGCCGGTCGCGCCTTCACGCTGTGGACCGCGCTGAAGTCAGACATCGCCCATCGTTCGGGTGATGCCGCCGAAAAGCAGGCCGCCGACGATATCCTCGGCCTCGCGACGCCGATCCTGAAGGGCGTCCTGACCGACAAGGGCTTCGACCATGCCGTCATGGCCCAGCAGGTCTTCGGCGGTCACGGCTATATCGAAGAACACGGCATGAGCCAGTATGTCCGTGATGCCCGCATCGCGATGATCTACGAGGGCGCGAACGGCATCCAGGCGCTCGACCTCGTCGGCCGCAAGCTCGGCATGAACGGCGGCCGCGCCGTCATGGCCCTCTTCAAGGAGATCGGCGATTTCTGCGAGGAGAACCGTGCGGACGAAAACCTCTCCTTCTTCACCAAGAGCCTGAAGAAGGGTCTGAACGACCTGCAGGCCTCGACCATGTGGTTCATGCAGAACGCGATGGCCAAGCCCGACAATGCCGGCGCCGGTTCCACCGACTACATGCACATGTTCGGCCTCGTCGTGCTCGGCTACATGTGGGCCAAGATGGCGAAGGCCGCCAACGAGAACCTTGCATCGGGCACCGGCGATGCCGACTACTTCAAGAACAAGCTGCTAACCGGCCGCTTCTTCATGGAGAAGGTCATGCCGGAAACCGCGCTGCGCAAGGTCCGCATCGAGGCCGGCGCCGACAGCCTGATGGAAATGGCTGCAGAAGCATTCTGAACCTCCCCTTCTCCCCACCGGGGAGAAGGTGGCCCGTTAGGGCCGGATGAGGGGGCGCTTGCGCAACTGGCCCCCTCATCGCCTCGCATCCGCTCGGCACTTCTCCCCCCGCTGGGGAGAAGAGGGACAAGGAATTTTCGGCGCTCGCGCGCCCCAAGGGAGAGAAATCATGACTGAAGCCTTCATTTACGATCACGTGCGCACGCCGCGCGGCCGTGGCAAAAAGGATGGTTCGCTGCACGAAGTGCCGACGCCGCGCCTGGCTGCCAAGGCGCTCGAAGCCCTGCGCGACCGCAACGGCCTCGACACCGCGACCGTCGATGACATCATCTTCGGTTGCGTCGACCCGGTCATGGAAGCCGGTGCCGTGATCCCGAAGGCGGCTGCCTTCGAGGCTGGCTATGCCTTCTCCGCCCCCGGTATCCAGATCTCCCGCTTCTGCGCCTCGGGCCTCGATGCGATCAACCTCGCTGCCGGCAAGATCCAGGCCGGTTCCGACGACATCGTCATCGCCGGCGGCGTCGAGTCGATGTCCCGCGTCGGTATGGGCATGTCGGGCGGCGCCTGGTACATGGACCCCTCGGTCAACTTCCCCGGCTATTTCATGCCGCAGGGCGTCTCGGCCGACCTGATCGCCACCAAATACGGCTTCTCGCGCGATGATGTCGACGCCTATGCGGTCGAGAGCCAGAAGCGCTCAGCCGCTTCCTGGGCAAAGGGTCATTTCGCCAAGTCGGTCATCCCGATCAAGGACCAGAACGGTCTGGTAATCCTCGACCGTGACGAGCATATGCGCCCCGGCACCGACATGCAGTCGCTGGCAAGCCTCCAGGCTTCCTTCCAGATGCCGGGCGAGATGGGCGGCTTCGAAGCCGTCGCCATCCAGGCTCATCCGGATATCGAGAAGATCACCTATGTCCACCATGCCGGTAACTCGTCGGGTATCGTCGATGGCGCGGCGGCCGTCCTCGTCGGCTCGAAGGCCGGCGGCCAGTCGATGGGCCTGAAGCCCCGCGCCCGTATCCGCGCCTTCACCAACATCGGCTCCGATCCGGCCCTGATGCTGACCGGCCCGGTCGACGTCACCGAAAAGCTCCTTGCCCGCACCGGCATGAAGATCTCCGACATCGACCTCTTCGAACTCAACGAAGCCTTCGCCGCCGTCGTTCTGCGCTTCATGCAGCATTTCAACGTCAGCCACGATGTGATGAACGTCGCTGGTGGCGCGATCGCCATGGGCCACCCGCTGGGCGCGACCGGCGCGATGATCCTGGGCACCGTGCTCGACGAACTGGAACGCCGCGACCTCAATACCGCGCTCGTGACACTCTGCATCGGCGCCGGCATGGGTACCGCCACCATCATCGAACGCGTCTGAGTTTGGGGAGAGAGACCATGACCTACAAGAACTTCACCATCGAAACCGACGCAGACGGCATCGCGCTCGTCACCTGGAACATGCCCGATAAGTCGATGAACGTCTTCACCGTCGAGGTGATGGACGAGATCGAGAAGATCGTCGACCAAACCGTCGCCGATGCCGCCGTTAAGGGTGTCGTCTTCACCTCCGGCAAGTCCTCCTTTTCCGGCGGCGCCGATCTCACCATGATCAAGGGCATGTTCGCCATGGTCGAGGAAGAGAAGGTCAAGGATCCGGAAAACGCCGTCAAGAAGCTGTTCGACGCGGCCGGCCGCATGTCGTGGCTGTGGCGCAAGATCGAGACCAACGGCAAGCCCTGGGTCGCCGCGATCAACGGCACCTGCATGGGCGGCGCCTTCGAGCTGTCGCTTTCCTGCCACGGCCGCGTCGCATCCAATGCGAAGTCGGTCAAGCTCGCTTTGCCTGAAGTCAAGGTCGGCATCTTCCCGGGCGCCGGCGGCACGCAGCGCGTCTCCCGCCTCGCTGGCACGCAGGACGCCCTGCAGATGATGACCACCGGTCAGTCGCTCACCGCCTCGCGTGCCAAGGCCATGGGTCTGGTGCATCAGGTCGTCGAGCCGGACCAGCTGATCCCGGCCGCCAAGCAGATGATCAAGGACGGCCTGAAGCCCGTCGCTCCCTGGGACGAAAAGGGTTTCAAGGCCCCCGGCGGTGGCATCTGGACCCCGGCGGCCGCCCAGCTCTGGCCGGCTGCTTCCGCCATCCTGCGCCGCGAGACCGCCGGCAACTATCCGGCAGCACTCGCCATCCTGAAGTGCGTCTATGAAGGCCTGCAGGTTCCCTTCGAAACCGGCCTTCGGATCGAGCAGCGCTACTTCACCGAGATCGTCCAGACCACCGAAGCCTATTCGATGATCCGCTCGCTCTTCGTCTCGATGCAGGAACTCGGCAAGGGCGCTCGCCGCCCGGCCGGCGTTCCGAAGTCCGAGTTCAAGAAGGTCGGCGTGGTCGGCGCCGGCTTCATGGGTGCCTCGATTGCCTATGTCACGGCTGCTGCCGGCATCCCGGTCGTCCTGATCGACCGCGACATCGAAGCCGCCACCAAGGGCAAGACCCATTCCGAAGGCCTGGTCGCCGGCGCGATCGGTAAGGGCAAGATGTCGAAGGAGGATGGCGAGAAGCTGCTCTCCCTGATCACGCCGTCTGCCGATTACGCCTCGCTCTCCGATGCCGATCTCGTCGTCGAGGCCGTGTTCGAGGATCGCGAAGTCAAGAAGGCCGTCATCGAGGCCGTCGAGGCCGTCCTGCCGGAAGGCTCGATCTTCGCCTCCAACACCTCGACCCTGCCGATCACCGGTCTTGCGAAGAACTCGAAGCGCCCGGCCCAGTTCATCGGCGTGCACTTCTTCTCGCCGGTCGAGAAGATGATGCTCACCGAGGTGATCCTCGGCAAGGAGAGCGGTGACAAGGCGCTTGCCGTCGCGCTCGACTATGTCGCCGCGATCAAGAAGACCCCGATCGTCGTCAACGACACCCGCGGCTTCTACGTCAACCGCTGCGTCTTCCGCTACATCAACGAAGCCTATGACATGCTGATCGAGGGCGTGCCCGCGGTGATGATCGAGAATGCCGCCAAGATGGCCGGCATGCCGGTCGGCCCGCTGTCGCTCAACGACGAGGTCGCCGTCGACCTCAGCCAGAAGATCATGAAGGCCTCGATCGCCGACCTCGGCGAAGCCGCCGTCGTTCCGGGCCACATGACCCTGATCAACAAGATGGTCGACGAACTCGACCGTCGCGGCCGCAAGAACGGCAAGGGCTTCTACGAATATCCGGCAAAGCCGGCGAAGAAGTTCATCTGGCCGGGCCTGAAGGATCTCTTCGCCCAGAAGAAGCCGGAGGATGTCGACGTTGAGGTGATCAAGCAGCGTCTGCTCGTCACCATCGCGCTCGAGGCCGCCCGCACCATGGAAGAAGGCATCGTCACCGATCCGCGCGAAGCCGATGTCGGCTCGATCCTCGGCTTCGGTTTCGCGCCCTATACCGGCGGCACGCTGTCCTACATCGACGGCATGGGCGTGAAGACCTTCGTGGATCTCTGCGAGAAGCTCGCCGCGTCCTACGGCGACCATTTCAAGCCGACGCCTCTGCTCAAGGAAATGGCCGCCAAGGGCGAAACCTTCTACGGCCGCTTCGACCCCTATGGCGAAAGCGCAAAGGCGGCCTGAGGCCTCTTCCTTTTCCTTCTCCCCGCCTGCGGGGAGAAGGTGCCCGAAGGGCGGATGAGGGGGCATCCCACGACGTCCCTTGGAAACAAGAAACCGACACCTGATCGAAGGATCGGGTGTCGGTTTTTTTGTGAAGCAAGGTGGGTGCACTGTGTGAGATGCGCCCTTCCAACCGCCCCGATCAGCTGCCTGCCCCGTAAGGTCGCCGCAGCCCATGTCGCTCCAGCCAGTCGATAACGGCCTTCGGCTCGTCTGTCTGGATGATGGTGGCGCCGCGGTTGACCCAGAAACCGTAGACGTCGTCAGGCTTTCCCTCGGCAAAGGCGAGACCGTCGCCGCGTCCGCCCGCGACCATGCCGTCCGGCCGATCGGTGATCGGGTAGGTGTTGATCCACATGTGGAAATTGCCGCGCACGGCTGCGGCCCGCGCCTGTGGCGTGAAGAGCGGCCCGCCGGCTACGGTCAGCGGCTCGGTCGTCTCCCGGCGCCAGTGGATTAGCTCGGCCGCGTCGGGCGAGAAGGCCTTGGAAACCTTGTCGACGAAGGCGGCGTCGCGCACGGCGTCGTCCGCGAGGATCGGCATGAAGGCGATGTCCGGCCCGATCTGCTGCATTACGGCGCGGACCCGCGTCAGCCGTTCGTCGTTCCAGATCGGCGTCTTGATCAGGATGCCGTCGGCGTTGCCCAGACGTCGGGCGATTTCGACCATTTCGGGAAGATCTTCCGGCTCCAGCTTGTTGTCGATGTTGACGAGGACCCGCCCCTTTGCATGGGCGAGCATTTCCGCGAGCGTCGGGACTGCTTCGTCGGTCACGATGCGGCTTCCCTCGACGACCAGCCGACAAGCCATGAGCTGCTCCAGCAGGAGATCGCCAACCTCGCCCCGACAGGTCGTCGTGCGCTCGAGCGTCGCATCGTGCATGACGACAAGCGCTCCGTCGCGGGAGCGACGGACATCGAGCTCGACCATTTCGACGCCGATCGCGGCGGCATTGTCGATCGCCGCACGCGAGTTCTCTGCCCTGACGACAGAACCGTTCTCCTTCCAGCCGGCGCGGTGCGCGACGACCATGACGTGGTCGCGCCAGAGGTTGGCATTCGAAAGCCTTTCGCCGATCAGTGCGGCATGGTCGGATTTCGGGATGGAGGCGTCCGATGGCAATACTGGCATCAGCGACAGCAACGCGGCGAGGATCGGGGCGGTCAAACGCATGGTGCGGCTCCTGGTCCGATGGGGTCAAAATCGCGATAGAACCGGCGCGTAACAGCCGCGTGAAAGATCGGTGACGGGACGATGAATCCTGCGGGTCTAGTCACTTCGAAGGGGGGTGCTTGCATTCTGGCGTGCGATCGCGCTTAGTTCTGCGAGGACGCGGGGGCGACATGGGGGAATGCAGGAAGCTGGTCTCAAGGCCGCGTAATGCCGTTGGCGTTGCGCGACGCTGGGGGTTGTTTGTGCGGCGGTTGCTGCTCGGTGGCCTGGTTTCTGCGCTTCTCGCAGGCTGCCACGGTCGGACCGTCAGTTCCGGTGGGCAAGACCACCCACTGCTGCCTAAGCCTCTTCGCGCGATTGCCCTGGGCTTTCATCATCTCGGCATCGTGACCGGCACTTATGTGCGTCGCGACGAAGCCGACGACCACGTCACACTCGATCGCGACGTCGCTCTCGCTGGGCTTTCGGCCGCCGGCAATGCGGATAGTGTCACGTGGCTCGGACATTCGACGGCGCTCATCCGGCTGAAGGGGATGAGCATCCTGACCGACCCGGTCTTGGCCGACGGAATCGTGCTCGGCGCTCCCTTGCCGCATCGCCACGTCGAGCCGCCCATCGGATTGGCAGATCTGCCGAAGATCGATGTCGTGCTGATTTCGCACGGCGACTATGACCATCTTCACTTGCCGTCGCTCAAGGCTCTGGTGAAACGCTTTCCCAAGGCCCGCCTGATCGTTCCGGACGGGCTGCAGCCATTTGGCGAGAAGGCGGGTTTTGCCCGTGTCGATCACCCGAGGGAGGGCGGGGTCGTCATTGCCGGTGCCACCCGCATCACCGCTCTTCCCGCCGTTCATGCGACCCGGCGAAACTTTCTGGCGATCCCTGACGGCAAGGCTAATTCCTGGGATATCCGGGCTGGTACGCGCTCTGTGCTGTTCGTCGGAGACAGCGCCTACGGTTCCGTGTTTCGCGACATCGGCCGGAGCCGTGGACCCTTTGACCTGGCCCTGGTCCCGATCGGCGCCTTCGAACCCGCGACGCTCGTATCGGACATGCATTCCTGCCCGGAAGATGCCGCCCGTATCCTTGATGACGTCCGGGCAGGGCTGGGCATCGGCATTCATTGGGGAACCTTCGCGCTGTCGCCGGAGCCGCTGCTTGAGCCGGCGGACCGCTTCCTCTCTGCAAGCGCCGGCCATGGACGGGCGCGCGTAGTGCGCATCGGTGAAACGATGATCCTCGCACGCGGTGGAACTGCGGGGCGTCCCTGATCGTTAGCGGTTCATGCTAAACGACCCGACCGATCGAGTGATGACATTACCCCTGCAATTGCCAAGGGCCGGAGTGCATCGCCCATGAGTGGCGTGGATCGGGATACGATGCGGATCATCTCCGCCGAGCTGCCGGTTAACGCGACGCTGCATCTATGGCTGAAGGCCGTACGGCCGGGAATTCCGGGATCGGTCTCGCTCGTCAGCGCCAACGGAAAGTTTGGCGAGGTCCAGGCAGTGAATGCGGAAGAGCATTCTTTCCGCATCTACCAGGTGTTCGGCGGCGGACGAATCGAACTGCAATACGACAGCCAGATCACGTCCGTTTCCGTCGCCTACTGGTTCACGGCGTCCGACGTATTGGAAACCGGCATCACCGTGCTGCACACCAATCCGGCCAATGCGCCCCCGGAACTGGCCGGAGGCTATCACTTCCGCCCGCCTTTCGGCTGGATGAACGACCCCAACGGCTTCGGTCGCTTCGGTGGCCGGCCGCATCTCTTCTACCAGCACTATTCACACGGCCGGACATGGAACAACATGCACTGGGGCCATGCCGTTTCGTCGGACTATCTGCGCTGGCGCCACCTGCCGGTCTTCCTCTTTCCTTCCGAAGAACTGTCTGCCCGTCCGGACAAGCGTGGCGGCGCCTTTTCCGGCTCGGCGATCCCGCTCACGAGTGGCCCCGGAATCCGGGTCTTCTTCACGGAAAAGGTGAGCGAGCGCATTCCGGAACAGGAGATCCAGATGTCGGCGACGTCGGCCGATCTCTTCAGCGCCGGCGAGGCGAGCGTTATCCTGCCGCATCGTCCGGCCGGCGAGGGGCTGACCTTCGACTTCCGCGATCCCTATGTGTTCAAGGGACCGGACGGCCGCTGGAAGATGCTGCTCGGCAGCCAAAGCCACGCGGGCGGGGTGATCCTCCTCTACGAGACCGAGGACCCGCAGGCAGCCGGCGGCTGGACCTATATCGGCAAGCTTCATGTCGAGACCCGCTACACGACAACGGCGCTCGAATGCCCCTGCCTCTTGCCGCTGGACGGGGAACCCACACATCCTTCCACCCGCTGGGCTCTGATCTACGGACTGATGAACGCAGTCGATGAGCGGACGGGGCGGAAGAACCTGACCATGGCCGATGTCGGATGGTTCGACGGGCGCACCTTTTCCAAGGAGTTCGGCCGCGAGCTGGATTTCATTACCGACAACTATGCCTTCCAGGCCTTCGCCGACGGAACGACGCCGGTCGGCATCGGCTGGATGGGCAACTGGGCCGATACCGGCCCGACGATCGAGTTTCCCTCGGCCATGACCCTGCCGCGCACGCTGCGGCTGGAGGACGGGCAGTTACTGACCCCACCGCTCGGCGCGGCGGAAAGCCTGCGCAGCCATATCCTCGACCGCACGCGTCTGGTGAATGGCGAGCGCGTGGACTTCCCGAGCGGCGCCGTGGAAATCCTCTTTGAAGTGGCAGAGCCTGGCTTGAGCTTCGAACTTGCGCTCGAGCATCCGTCGATCGGATTGGCGCTCGTTCAGGACGAAACGGGTCTCGTTCTGCGCTATGAGAGGCCGGGGCAGCCCTCTCCGCACTACATCGCCGAGGCCGCAAGGGTCTCCCGCCTCCGGGTCTTTCTCGACTACGGCTCCATCGAGGTCTTTGCCGACGATGGCCGGATCGCCGGCACCAAGCGGATAGACGGTTTCGATCCGGTTCGTTCGGCCCGATTGACGGCGCCATCCGGTGGGCTGCGGTCGGCGACGATCTGGGCACTGAGGCTCTGAGCCCGTCAGGCTCTATTCAGCCGTCTCGGCCAATGAGCGTACGCGCACGACCGTCACCGTGCAGGGCGCCTGAGCAGCAACTTCACCGGAAACACTGCCGAGCAGCGAGCGCATGGCCGAATTGGCGCGCGCGCCCATCACGATGTGGTCGACCACGTTCTCCCGCGCATAGTCGAGGATCGCCCCTGCAGGCGAGACCGCCTCGATCACGTGATAGGTGATCGCGCCCTCCGGCGCCTTCAGCGGTTCCGCCCAGTGCTTGAGCTGCACCAGTCGCGCCACATGCTTGTTGTTGCCGTCGGCGTCGAGATCGCTTTCCAGGCTGATGCGGGCGATCTTCAGCACGTTGAGGCATGCGATGCGGGCATTCGGCGTCTTCTCGATGATCCGGCTGACGGTCATTCGCAACGCATCGCCGAGTTCCTCCGATCCGTCAGAAAGGTCGATCGCCACCATCACGATCGGCGCGTTGGAAAGCGCCGTCGCGGCCACCTGCGGGCGTACCAGTTCGATCGGATCGGGGTTGAACCGGCGCTTGATGACCGCGGAAAAGCCATCGCGCTTCAGCTTCTCGGCCCGGCCCGTCAGCGTCACCTTGGTGAGGTCCTGGAGGTCCATCATCAGCTGCGCCGCCGTCGGGTAGCGGCGCGCCGGATTGACTTCCAAGCAACGCAGAATCACTTCTTGCAGCGGTTTGGGCAGGTCGGGCACGAGCGCGCGCGGTGGCACCGGATCCCACCACAGCCTCTTCTTGAGGCCTTTCATCCTCTGCGGATCGCCGAAGGGGCGCCGGGCGGTGGCGAAGAAGTACATGAGGACGCCGAGTGCGAAGATGTCGCTGCGGAAATCGCTGCGCACGCCGAGGATTTGTTCGGGCGCCATATAGGGTGCGGTGCCGTAGGGCAGGCGGAACTCCTCGTCCATCAGGTCCGGCAACTGCAAGTGACGGGCAAGCCCGTAGTCGACCAGCACCGCCTCGCCCGTCTCGCGGAACATGATGTTCGACGGCTTGATGTCGAGATGAACGACATTCTGCCGGTGCAGGTCGCCGAGGGCTGCGGCGATGCGACAGCCGAGCGACACGACTTCGTCCGCCGGTCGCGGCAGTTCGTCGAGCATCGGGTAGAGCGACTTGCCCGGCAGGCGTTCGAAGACGATGTAGGGATGGTTGGCGAAATCGCCGTTGGCGACGAAGCGCGGGACGTGGCGGCCCGAAAGCCGCGGAAGGATCATCTGCTCCATCTCGAACCCGACGATCATGGCGGGATCCGTTCCCGCCCCCATTTCCGGCACCTTCATCAGCATCGGAAAATCGATGTCCGGCCGGGTCACGTGGAAGAGCTGTGCCATGCCTCCGCGATGGGCAAGCTCACCGATTGTGAAGCCGTCGATCACGGCGCCTTGATGGATCTTTCCCCTCGGCATTGTCTTCCCCCGCTTACTTTCCCCTCGACAGCCTGACTGCCAGCCCCTCGGGCAATCCCACGGCCCGGATCTTCGCCGCTGCCGCTTCTATGTCATAACCGGTGCGGTGGAATTCGAGCTCCTCGCGGTCCGTGTCGAAGATGCCGAACGCTGCTGCCGGATTGTTGTCGCGCGGCTGGCCGACGGCACCCATCACAGCAAGCCAACGTCGCTGCCTCAGAAGTGGGATGCCGTTGGCGGAGGAGGGAACGAAGGTCGTGACCTTTCCGTTCGGGCCTAGCCCGTAGAGCGCGGGCCGGTGGACGTGGCCGCAGAAGCTGATGCGTGCGCTGCAGGCGGCGAGATGCGTGGCCGCTGTCTCAGCGTCGGTCACATAGTTGAAACGGGTCGGCGCCGAGGCATCTGCATGGACATAGAGCCGGTCGTCCTCTTCCGCCTTCAATGGCAGGTCGGCGAGGAAGGCCTTCTGGGCTTCATCGAGCTGCGTGCGCGTCCAGTCTATGGCCGCCCGCGCGGCTTCGTTCATCGACACACCCGGATCGGCGATGGCCTGGTCATGGTTGCCGCGGATGACGATCGCGCCCGCTGCTGCGAGTTCCATCGTCCGGTTGACGCACCAGGCAGGATCTCCACCGTATCCGACGATGTCGCCGAGGATGACATGACGCGCCGCGCCACGTTCGCGTGCGGCCGAAAGCACCGCCTCGAACGCCTGCCTGTTGGCATGGATGTCCGAAAGAAAAGCGATCCGCATTACCCCTCCCTGGCAACGAATGCTTGGAGCGGTAATCTAGGAGCTAATCGAGGAGAAGGCTATTGGTCGGAAGGAGGGGGCGCGACCGTTTCAAACAGGGCTTAGAGTGCTTGCGATCGTCAGGACGCATGCGTCATGTATCCGTCAACTGAAAAGGCTATTGTTCGGAGCGGAACCGGGAGTTGCCTGGCCGCGACGGCAAGCGGTGTCCTGAAGGTCGCCGGGCAAGCTGAAGGACGGACGCGATGAACAGCCAGGATTTCCGGGCCGAGGCCCTTGAGGCATCGGCTTTGTTGGATAAAGTGACTGCCCTGCGTGCCGCCATCCTCGAAGCGGCCGAACCGCTCGTCACCCGCTTCTCGATCGATGGCGACGCCGTCGATCCCGCCTCGGTCAACCTCGCTCACTATCTCTGCCTCCGCCACCATGACATCCGCCCGCTCCAGCGTCGCCTGATGCGCCTCGGCCTTTCCTCTCTCGGCCGCCTCGAAGGCCGCGTCCTGCCGACGCTCGACGCCGTGCTCGTTGCCCTTGCCGCGCTTGCCGGGAGAGAGAAGCCCGTGACGATGCCCTCCGAAGCCGACTTCTTCTACGGCGAGGCGCGGCTCGAGCAGGCGTCCAGGAACCTTTTCGGCAGCGAGCCCGAGAACCGGCGCACCCGCATCATGGTCACTTTGCCGAGCGAAGCTGCCGATGGCCCGGACTTCGTTCTCGATCTGGCCCGGAGCGGTCTCGATGTTGCGCGTATCAATTGCGCCCATGACGGCCCCGACGCCTGGCGTGCCATGGCGGCCTTCACCCGCGCCGCAGCCGAAGCGACCGGGCGCGACATCGCTGTCCTGATGGACATTGCCGGCCCCAAGATCCGTACGGCCGCGGTTGCGCTCCCTGACAAGAAGGCGCGTCTCGAGGTCGGTGACCGCATCCGGCTGGTTGCCTCGGGTAAACCAAGGACGTGCGATGAAGTCGTCTATTCCGCCGGTGTTTCTCTGCCTGAAATGGTGACCCGTTTGTCTGTCGGCGATCGTGTTCGCTATGACGACGGCAAATTGGAGGCCGTTGTCGAGACCGTTGCCGACGGGGAGGCCGTCGTCAGGGTCGAACGGACCAAGGCCCGTGGATCGAAGCTCAAGTCGGAAAAGGGCATCAATCTGCCCGACACGCCGCTCGGTCTTTCGCCCCTGACCGACAAGGATGAGACGGATCTTGCGACCGTGATCGAATGTGCCGACATCATCGGCTATTCCTTCGTCAGCCGCCCCGAAGATATTGATCTGCTCGACACCATCCTCGAACGCCACGGCATGATGGGGCGACCGCTCGGCCTCATCGCCAAGATCGAGCAGCCTGAGGCGGTGCGCAACCTGCCGGCGCTGATCAACCGGGCCCGTCGCCGCGGCCCCTTCGGCGTGATGATCGCGCGCGGCGATCTTGCCGCCGAGATCGGGTTCGAACGGCTCGCCGAGATGCAGGAGGAAATCCTCTGGATTTGCGAGGCCGCCTCCGTTCCGGCTGTCTGGGCGACGCAGGTGCTTGAGGACCTCGTGCGAGAAGGCATCCCGACGCGCGGCGAGATGACCGACGCCGCCATGGCAGCGCGGGCCGAATGCGTCATGCTCAACAAGGGGCCGGCAGTCCTGCAGGCTGTCCAACTGCTCGATCGTCTGCTGGCGCGCATGGACGAACACATGCTCAAGAAGACGCCGACGCTCAGAGCCTTGAAGTCCTGGTGATGCCCGGCAATCTCTCCGGGTGCCTTGCTGCCCGTTCGGCCAATTGATTTGCCGTCGCCGACCGACTAGGAATTTCAGCAGAAAAAAATGCATGCTGGCGTGCCGATGGGGATCGACGCGGCATGGGGGCGTAGGTCTGGCAATTCATGGTGACTTGGTTTCGTGGCATGCGATTGGGCTCGATGTCGGCGTTGGGAGTGCCTGATGCATGTGAAGTCGGCGCATCCATTCGGTGGCTCGCCTGGTCCCTCGCTCTCGTCCTGATGCTTCTGGCGGCAGGTTGCACGACGGTCGACAAGGGAACGCCCTCGGCGAAGACCGGCGATGTCGTGCGCCTGGGGGATTGCTGCACGAAGCCGGAGCGCTATCCGCCGGCTCTTGTCGCGCTGGCCGATCCGATCGCACCTTCGGTCGGGCGCATGGTCGCGCGGATGGTCTGGCGCGAGGGACATCTTCTCCGCCATGATGGCACCATCGACCGGGTTCTGAAGCAACTCCGTCCGCTGGACGTCATCACTGTCAGCAACAAGGGGCGCCTGTCCGGTCACGCCATTCCGGGCCTTTTCGGTCATGCTGCGGTCTATGTCGGAACGGAAAAGCAGTTGCGCCAGGCAGGGGTGTGGAACCACCCGGCGGTCCGCAAACACCAGGCAGCGATCCGCAAGGGAGCGATGTTCATCGAGGCCGACAACAAGGGTGTGCATCTCTCCACTGCGGCGGCGGCGCTAGATGCCGATGCCATTGCTGTCCTCCGGCCATCGGGCCTCGGGGAAACGCGAAAGCGCGAGGCACTGGTCGGATTTTATCAGCGTCTCGGAATGCCGTTCGACTACTGGTTCGATCTCGACACCACGGCCTGTACCTTCTGTACCGAGCTGGTGAACACTGTGCTTCCCGAGCTGAAACTGCCGGTCCGGACAGTCTATGGCCGCCGGATGATCATGCCGGACGAAGTCGTCGCGGCGACGCTTGACGGCCAGACGCGCCTGAAGTTCCTACTCTATCTGCGTTCGGGCCGGGAGACCGCCGAATTCGCGCGTCGAAACGATCTGGTCAGGGATCTCGCCGGCGCCTGGTCCGAGACATCCGGCCAGCCGTCGATGGTCGCGCAGCGTTAGGCCGGTTCCAATCCGCTTTGCAGCGGGAGAAGCTATTCGGCTGCTGCTCTCTTTGTCGCCGAGATCTGCGTGATGAACGCCCTGAGCGCTGCTGGTCGAACGGGCTTGTGCTGCAGGCCGATGTTCTGCTTTTCCGCCTCGGCCCTCACCTCCGCCGTCCTGTCGGCGGTGACGAGCAGCGCCGGAATATCGCTCTCGTAGAGTGCCCGAAGGCGCAGGATCGCGCCGATGCCGCTGCCATCGCCGAGATGGTAGTCGGCAATGATGACGTCGGGCGGGGTCTTGTTGGCCGCGACGATGGCGTCCAGTGCCTCGATCGAGCCGGCACAGGAGACATCGCAGCCCCATCCGGAGATCAGGAGTTCCATGCCTTCGAGGATCTTCGGCTCGTTGTCGATGCACAGAACCCTGAGGCCCTTGAGCGGCATCGCACCCTTCCCGCTCGACGGTATCTCGGTGACAGACGAGGTAACGGGAGCGGACTGGTCGAGCGGCATCACCACGCGGAACGTTGTTCCCTTACCCTGCTTGGAGGAGAGCTGCACCGGATGGTTCAGAACGCGGGCGATACGATCGACGATCGATAGCCCGAGGCCCAGGCCGGAGGCCGTGCGCATCCCTTCCTCGAGGCGGGCGAACTCCTTGAAGACGGTGCGGAACTTAGAAGAGGGAATGCCGATCCCTGAATCCATCACCTGGATAATCACTTCCCTGCCGTTTCGCCGTGCGCCGACCAGTACCCTGCCGGACGGAGTGTACTTGATGGCGTTGGAAACAAGGTTTTGTACGAGGCGGCGAAGCAGGTTCGGGTCTGAGCGAACTTTCAGCGACGTGGGCATGACCACGAGCTTGAGGTTCTTCTCCCGCGCGATCGGCGCGAAGTCGGTTTCGATGCGTTCGAGCAGCCCGTTGAGGGGCACGGACGCGAACCGCGGTTTCATCGCACCGGTATCGAGGCGCGAAATGTCGAGTACCGCGCCGAGAATGGTCTCGACCGATTCCAGCGCAGAATCGATGTTGCGCACCAGCGGGCTGTTTTCCGAGTCGCCGAGCCGCTCGACCAGCGACGAGGAGTAGAGGCGCGCAGCATTGAGCGGCTGCAGGATGTCGTGACCGGCGGCGGCGAAGAAACGTGTTTTGCCGATATTTGCCTCGTCGGCCGCGGCACGGGCTTCCGCCAATGCGTGGTTCACCCGCGTCAACTCGGCAGTGCGTTCTCCCACGCGCTGTTCGAGGGTCTCGTTGGCCTGCTTGAGCGCCTTGTCGGCGGCCACCTGGCTGGTGATGTCGGTGAAGGTTGCGACGATGCCCTTGTCGGGCATTGGGTTGCATCGGGCCTCGATGATGCGTTCACCGCCTGCCGTGACGAGACGGAAGGGTTTGTCGAACTGCTGGAACCGCCGGACCAGTGGTGCCTGCTCGCCTTCCGCCACGTCGCCCCGCTGTGCCAGGATGCCGACGATTTCGGTGAGGGGGAACCCGACCTGTCCGACGTTTTCCGGCAGGTTGAGCAGGCTCCGGAACCGCCGGTTCCAGATCGTCAGCCGGTTGCTGGCATCGAAGACGGCGATGCCCTGGTCCATCTGGGACAAGGCGGTTTGCAGCATGTCCTGATTGTATTGCAGCGCCTCGCTTGCCTGATCGAGCAGCCAGGCGGTGTCGGCCGAGGTATCCTCGGCCTTCTGCAGGATCAGCGATAGCACCAGGCGCGCCGACGACGAGCCGATCGCGCTTCCGAGCAACTGTTCGGAGAAATGGATGAACGCCATGTCCGCCGGACTGTCGTCGGTGAGCCTTCGACCCGCAGCTTGCTCGTAGGAGCGGAACGAGCGCATCATCCGCTCGTCTCCGAGATAACGCGCGATCGCCGCTTTCAGGTCGCCGACGGTAACCCGGGTCTTCCAGCCGCGTGTGGCGAATTGCGAGCGGGGATGCCGTTTGACGAAGATGCCGGACTGGATGCGTTCGACGGGCCGCGGATTGCGGCTGAGCGTGCCGATGATGAAGGCCGCCGTGTTGACCAGCAGGCTGAGCAAGGTCGCATTGACCAGAGGATCGGCATGGGGAGCCTTGAACATGTCGATGCCGGGGAACAGGAAGCCGAGGATCGACGACGCGATCTGCGAATTGTTCTCGGCCCCGAGGCTCGGCAGGAAGAGCAGGTAGGCCCAGACGAAGATGCCGGTGCTCAGGCCTGCGATTGCGCCGCGTGCGTTGGCCCGCCGCCAGAGCAATCCGCCGAACAGGGCAGGAGCGATCTGCGCGATGGCCGCAAAGGCCAGGAGGCCGATCGAGGCGAGCCCGGTCGAGTTGTCGGCGGAGCGATAATAGACATAGCCGAGCAGCATCACGGCGAAGATCGCCGAGCGCCGGATGTGCAGCAGCGTCTTGGCGAAATCGTCACGCTGGCTCGGTCGCGTCAGAAGCTTCTGCCGGAGAAAGATCGGCAGGATCATGTCGTTCGACACCATGATCGCCAGCGCGACGGAGGCGACGATTACCATGGCGGTGGCGGCCGAGAAGCCGCCAAGGAAGGTGATGAGCGAGACCGGTGCCATCTCGTGATGCAGCGGCAGCGAGAGCACGTAGAGATCGGCGTCGCCGGTGCCGCCGAAGGTCATGATGCCGCCCATGGCGGCAGGAAGCACGAAGATGTTGATGGCCACCAGATAGAGCGGCATCAGGATCCCGGCGAGTTTCAGTTCGCGCGGCGTGCGGTTCTCCACCACGGTGACATGGAATTGGCGCGGCAGCATGATGATGGCAAACGCCGAAAGCGCGATCAGCAGCACCCAGCGGCTGACCGGCGTCTGGTGGGAAAGCGCGGCCATCACGGCCTGGTTCTCGGTCGCCTTCTGCCAGAGGTCGGCCGGGCCATTGAACAGGAAGAAAACCACATAGACGCCGAGCGTCCAGAAGGCGACGAGCTTCACCACGGATTCCATGGCGATTGCGAGGATCAGCCCATCCTGGTGCTCGGTTGCGTCCGTATGGCGCGTACCGAACACGACGGCGAAGCAGGTGAGCAGGAAGGCGACGATCAGCGGCAGGTCGATGAAGTAGAGATTGCCGGTGCCGATGCCGTATTCGGTCGGGTCGACCATCGCCGTCACCGAACTCGAGACGGCCTTAAGCTGGAGTGCGATATAGGGAATGGTCCCGACCAGGCAGATGACGGTGACAAGCATGCCGACAATCGGATTCTTGCCATAGCGCGCAGCCACGAAGTCGGCGCCGGAGGTCAGCTTCTCCGCCTTGGCCAGTTCGATGATCCGCCGCACGATCGGCATGCCGATCGTGAACATCAGGATCGGGCCGATATAGATCGCCGTGAATTCCAGGCCGCGGTCGGCGGCGAGCCCGACCCCGCCGAAATAGGTCCAGGAGGTGCAATAGACCGCGAGGCTCAGCGCATAGACGATCGGCCGCCCGCCTTCCGGGACGCCGTGCACACGGCTCTTCCTGTCGCCGTAACTGGCCACTGCGAAGAGCAGCAGCAGATAGGCGAAGGCCGAGGCAAAGATGACCCATCCCGGAAGCACGCTTCCTCCTCTAGAACGGCGCTCCAAAATACAGCCGAACATTAGGGGAAGTCGCGGCCTTTTGAAATCGCTTGTGGATTGACCTTAAGTCGAAGGCCTCGGAAAATGAGCGCAAAATCACTGTTTTCGAATGATTGAACTTTCGTTAATCATGATGGACGCCAAAGCGCTTGCGCCTGCGGCCTGTCGAAGATCTCAAGGAGATGGGAAATGCTGAACGAGTTCAAAACATTCATCGCCCGCGGCAACGTCATGGACCTTGCTGTCGGTGTCATCATCGGCGGCGCTTTCGGTCTGATCGTTAACTCGCTCGTCCAGGACATCGTCATGCCGCTCGTCGGGGTGGTGTTCGGCGGTTTCGACTTCTCCAACTACTTCCTGCCGCTGAGCGCCAATGTCACGGCGACGTCGCTGGCTGCTGCCCGCGAACAGGGTGCCGTATTCGCCTACGGCAACTTCATCACCGTGGTCATCAACTTCCTGATCCTGGCCTGGATCATCTTCCTCATGGTGAAGGGTGTGAACACCCTTCGCACCTCACTGGAGAAGGAGGAAAAGAAGTCCGCGGAAGCCGCGCCGCCGCCGGCCGACATCCAGCTTCTCACCGAAATTCGCGATCTGCTGAAGACCCGCTGATCCCACGCCACTGACGACGACCGCGTCCCGGCTTGAGCCCGTGCGCGGTCGTTTGCTCATTCATCACCGAAATCGATTCTGTGCTCACCGATTGTCATGGGATTTTCCCGCGTCGATCGGATAGACCTTGCGTTGCCGGAAACACGTGAAATTGGAAAGGCTCGACATGTCGCTCTTGAAAGATCTCAGCCCGCGCGCTCTTGCTGCACCCGAAAGCGGGATCGTCGAGATCATCAACTATGCGCGTGGACGCGAGGGCCTCCTGCCGCTCTGGGCCGGTGAGGGAGATCTGCCGAGCCCCGATTTCATCAATCGCGCCGCCAGTGACGCCCTGCTCGGCGGCGAGACTTTCTACACCTGGCAGCGCGGCATTCCCGAACTGCGACAGGCGCTCTCCCGCTATTATGCGCGTCACTTCGGCGTCGAGCTTCCGCCGGAGCATTTCTACGTCACCGGTTCAGGCATGCAGTCGATCGTTCTTTGCGTCCAGGCGCTCACCGAGCCGGGCGACGAGATGATCTATCTTTCGCCGGCCTGGCCGAACATCGTGTCCGCGATCGAAGTGGCAGGCGGTCGCGCCGTCGCGCAGCCGCTGACTTTCTCCAACGGTCGTTGGTCGCTCGATCTCGAACAGCTCGAAAAGGCCATCACGCCGAAAACGAAGGCGCTGTTCGTCAACACGCCGTCCAATCCGACCG
This sequence comes from Rhizobium terricola, assembly GCF_012927355.1. Lineage (GTDB taxonomy): Bacteria > Pseudomonadota > Alphaproteobacteria > Rhizobiales > Rhizobiaceae > Allorhizobium > Allorhizobium terricola. Next base: position 556,097 of record NZ_JABBGK010000002.1, on the reverse strand, counting down.
GCTGGACCGCGACCCGCCAGGACCTGAAGGCGATCCTCGAACTTTCACGCCGGCACGGCCTTTGGATCCTCGCCGACGAAATCTACGCCCTCTACTACTACGGCGCTGAGAAGCGCGCGCCCTCCTTCATGGACGTGATGCAGGAAGGTGACCGTGTCCTCTTCGCCAATTCCTTCTCGAAAAACTGGTCGATGACCGGTTGGCGTGTCGGTTGGATCGTCGCTCCGCCGGAAACCGGTCAGGTCTTCGAAAACCTCATCCAGTATTCGACCTCCGGTGTGGCGCAGTTCATGCAGCGCGGCGCGGTCGCCGCCCTAGATCAGGGCGACAGCTTCGTGCAGGAGAATTTCGAGCGTGCGAAGACGTCGCGTGATCTGCTCTGCGATGCGCTCATCGCCACCAATCGCGTCGAGACCCTGAAGCCCGAAGGCGCGCTCTACGCCTTCCTGAAGATCGACGGCATCACCGACAGCCGGCAGGCCGCCCTCGACATCGTCGATCGGACCGGCGTGGCGCTGGCGCCCGGCTCGGCCTTCGGCAAGGGTGGGGAGAGCTTCTTGCGCGCCTGCTTCCTGCGCGATCCGAGACAGATCGAAGAAGCTGCCGATCGTCTCTGCCGCTACATCCTGGCGCTTTGACCTGTCGGCGCAAGATGGCGTGAGGCCGTTGGTCTTCGATAGATAAAATTCGAACGAATTCATTCGGGATTTGTTTGTCCTGTCTGAAGTTAAACTGTGCCGATACTGATCAATCGGAAAATTCGTCAGGATATTTAAGGCGAAGGGCGCCTATGTTTCCCGCAAAAGAAAATGCGGGAAGAAAAACATGGCGATCTTGGTAACGGGCGGTGCTGGCTACATCGGAAGCCACATGGTGTGGGCGCTTCTGGATGCCGGCGAGGATGTGGTGGTGATCGACCGGTTGTCGACCGGCTTCCGCTGGGCCGTTGCTCCGCAGGCTCGGTTCTATCTCGGCGATGTCGGCGACGAAACGGTCCTTCGGCAGGTCTTCGCGGAAAATGCGATAGAGGCGATCATCCATTTCGCCGGCTCCATCGTTGTTCCGGAATCCGTCGCGGATCCGCTCAGCTATTACGAGAACAACACCGGCAAGACCCGGGTCCTGATGTCGGCGGCGTTGAAGGCCGGCGTAAACCGGCTCATCTTCTCCTCGACCGCCGCCGTCTACGGCACGCCGGATGTCGCCGAACCGGTGAGCGAAACGGCGCCGCTGCGGCCGGAAAACCCCTATGGCCAGTCGAAGCTGATGAGCGAGCTCATGTTGCGCGACGTCGCGCACGCCCATGATTTCCGCTATGTCGCGCTTCGCTATTTCAACGTTGCCGGCGCTGATCCGCAGGGGCGCACCGGCCAGTCGACCGACAGTGCGACCCATCTCATCAAGGTGGCCTGCGAGGCGGCCCTCGGAAAACGCCGGTCCGTCTCCGTCTATGGCACCGACTATCCGACCCGCGACGGGACCGGCATCCGGGACTACATCCATGTTGCGGATCTGGTCGAGGCCCATCTCTGCGCGCTCGCCCACCTGCGCCGCGGCGGTACGTCGCTCGTTGCCAATTGCGGTTACGGCAAGGGCTTTTCCGTGCTCGACGTGCTGAACGCGGTGACCAGGGCGGCTGGTCGGCCGATCGCGATCGAATACGGCCCCCGTCGTGCTGGCGATGCGGCCTTCGTCGTTGCCGATGCCTCTCTGGCGCGAAAGGAACTCGGCTGGGTGCCGCGCCATGATGATCTCGACAGGATCGTCGAAACGGCGATTGCCTGGGAAGCGCGGCTGTCCCACGACGTGTCCAACGACATCGGCACTTTGCGTCGCCGCCTCGCGGCAAGTGGCTTCTGAACAGCCCCATCGACCAAAGAAAGGCCCCATCCGCGGGATCGTGCACGGACGGGGCTCGAAGATCGTACCGGAGCCGGCCGGCGACAAAGGCGGTTGCCGGTTGCTCTCTCTTGATCGATTGTTAGCGCGTCAGGCTGGCGCGAGGCTTTGCAACAGACCGGAGCAAATGCGCTCTCACCCGCCGATCTGCTGGGCCATCTGATAGAGGCCGGCGCAACGATTGCCCGAAGCGCAGAAGGCAAGGATCGGGCCTTCCGTTTCCTTCAGCAGCGTGTGAAGCTTCTGCGCCTGCTCCATCGGCACGGCCGCGCCGCCGACCGGAAGGTAATAGGCCTTCAGCTTAGCTGCGTTCGCCGCCTCTTCAATCGCCGAGAACTTCGGCTGTCCCCAGCCTTCGCCATCCGGTCGCATGCAGATCACCGTCGAATAGCCGGCCTCGGCCACCTGCTGGAGATCGCCGGGCTTCAGCTGGCCGGTGACGTGGTATGTGCGGGTGAGGGGGCGGATGTTCATCGATGGTCTTCCTTTTGGACAAGTGGCCTGCTGCACCGGAAAATGCGTCGTGGCATGACGGTCGGCGGCAGCGTTTCAGCGTGGTCGCAAATACATAGTGATTTTAATATAAGTTCGCAAGGCGACTGGAAGGGCTCAAGGGGACGGCGGCATTGCGGACGACGGTTCCGTGCGCACGACATGCGGTAGCAGAAAGGCCGGCAGCCGTGCGATGACAGACGGCAGCTCGAGCCAGCCGGCGCTGTCGAAGAAGGCGCGGCTTCGGGTCATCGCCGATGTCCGCGAGACCGGCAGGATGACGAGGTTGAAGTTTCGCATGGCGCTGAACTCGTGGGCGAAGCGGAGGGACAGCCCGAACCGCACCGAATGGAAATCCTCGAGCACCTCCGCCTTGGAGACCGCGATGGCAAGGTCGCGCCATTGGGTGAGTGCAATGACCTGTTCGAGCGCCTTGACCAGCAGCCGGTGGGCGGCTTCTCCCTGCTCTGTCTCCGGCGCCATGAGCTTCATGCGGATCGAGGCGACCTCGCCTCCGGGCGTTCCCTTGGCAGTGAAAAAGAAGGATGCGTTCCCCCCAGCAGCCTCATTGTCGGCCAGCACCGTTTCCGACAGGCATTCGGAAATCTTGGGGTCGAACTGGCCGGGCTTCCATCCGTCATTGCGGATGCCCGCGGCATCGAACGCGGCGCAAAGCTCTTCGCCACGTATTCGGAACTCACGCCCGAAGGCGCCGGTGGCGGCCAGTTCCACGTCTGAAAGGAGGCGTGACGGGAAGATGATGGCGTCGGCCGGGACCTGCCGTCCTGCCAAGGGTCGCGTCCCGCGCGGAATGGGCGGCACCTCGTCATCGAGCCAGTCGATGTTGTAGCGGTCGAGCAGCGCTCTCAGGTTCCGCTGGCCGTTGGCCAGCAGCGAAGTCGCAAGGATTGCCCCGGTGAACAGGAGCAGCAGCACGACGAAGAGCCGCCGCGCGCCTCTCCTCGGAGGCGCCGGCTTGGCCCCGTTCGCCCCGGGTGCGCGCTTGTCCCTGCTATGGTCGTTCGGCATGAAGACCTTCCGGCTGCGTTTGCGCCCGCTCGCTTATGCCACGAAATCCTTTGGGAGATGTATAGAGACCCGTGCGACTTTGCCTAAAACCGTAACGCCTCCGGGGCTCGCTCCCTTTCCGACATACGCCCAATTCTGGGCAGGTCTCCGCCGGCGCGCCCGTGGCGATTGACGCCGCTGCCGGCGGCTCTTAGCTCATTGGCGACTGCCAGATCGGAGAACCATCCTATGTCGAAAAAGATCCATTGCCTGTCCTTGCTCGCCCTGATCGCGACGGCGTCGAGCGCGTCGGCCCAGTCCGCGGCTGAAGAAGTCTGGGCGCTGAAGACGCCGGAAGGAACGTGCCACATGTCCTTCCAGGAGGATCCGGTCGCCGAGGGCGTGTGGGCGACGCTGCGCCATGACGACGAGACCTGCCCGAAGGCTCTCCAGGCCGTCACCGGCTGGTCGATGAACAACGGCGACGGTTCGCTCATCCTCTACTCGACGCTGTCGGGTCTCGAAATGGTCGGTCGCGCGGACAAGGAAGAGGATGGTCTCTATGTCGGCATGATCGGCGACAGCGAACTCACCGTCACCGCGGTTCCGTGATCGGCGGCGGCAAGGGGGCCGCCGAATTCGCCAGAAGCCAGCGCTCGAGCGCCGCGACGACGGCGAGCCTGAGGCTCGCACCGTCGTCCATCGCCCGTTTGAGCGGCTGGCCGCTGCGCCCGAAGCCCATCTCCGCCATCACATCGGATGGCGTGAGTCCACGTTCCGCCATGACCGCCCGGATGCGCTGGACGGCCGGAGGCAGAAGGTACCGACCGCTCGCGATCGGTCCGCCGGCCGAACCCGCCGCCGCGGTCGGGTCGGAAGCCTCCGCTCCGTCGTCGACGGCGCCGGAAATCCAGCTCAGAAAATCATACCGCTCCGCCGGCGTCGCCTTCGCCCAGGAGTTCTGCAGCTTCTCAAGACGGCTGCGCTTCTTGTCCCTCGGCATCTCGTTCCCCGCTCTCGCCTGACGCCTCCTATCGCAACCCGCCACCAAGCGCGAGACCTTTCCAGCCGGACGCCATGCGGACGCGCGTTGGCGACAGGAACCTCCGCGAAATCGATCTTATCACCGGCGATCTGCCGTAAACGAAACGAAACCGGACTGGCACCTAGCCGCAAAGGATCAGGTTGCGCCCCAGTGCGTGTTCGGTTCAGCCCGAAGACAAGTACAAAAGGACTGTGCCCCAATCGCCGTATGCGCGAGAGCGCAAGCAACAAACGAGCAGTGCGCTCGTGGCCGCAATTTTTTGGTTTAATGAGAAGAAAACTGGTGCTGCTAGAGAGATTTAAAGTCAAGCATCTAGCGTGAAACATGCTGGAAACGCTGGTGAAGCGCTGGCGGGTTCGGATGCGGTGTGCATCAGGGTCAAGGCGGATGCATCTCTGATCAGGAGCCCTTTGGTGGGGGCAGCCGTAGCGCGCACCTGACGTGGTGACACCGCCGTGAGATGCATTACAGTAGGTGCTAGGTCAATCGATAACCGGGAAGCCATGAAAACGCGTGACACGCTCACTCCCGAGCAAATCGGCAAAGCCGGTGAGCTGAAGCTGGATGAACTTTGCAACGAGACTTCTCTCAAATGTGTCGCTCTCGTTCCCGATCTGCTAGGCGTGGATCGCCACCTGGAATTCCCTTCGACTTCCTGTTCCGAATTCGCATCGCTCGACACTCGGCCTCCACCCCTTAGCTGCTACATTCAAGTGAAATCGAAAAGCCTTAAGCAGCGCTCGTGGAACATGTCACTATCCGTCGCCGAACGTCTTGCAAAGTCGGGCAAGCCCACGTTCATCGCGCTGTTCGAAGTTGGGGAAAAAGCCAAGGTGCGGCGCGGGTACTTAGCGCATCTTCGCGGAGCCCTTCTAGCTCGCATTCTGGAACGTCTGCGCGATGCGGACTCTAAAGGCCACGACGACCTCAACCGACGAACAATATCGTTGACGCCAGACGATGCGGTCGAGTTCCAGCTTGACGGTGACGCCTTCGCGCAGGCCATAAGGCTGGCCATTGGCGAAAGCATGTCGGCCTACGCTGAGGCCAAGAACCACGAATTGTTGACGTTAGGCTTCGACAGCGACCGGTTCACTGCGGTAATCAACTTCGGCAGCATCGATTTTGACGCGCTTGTTGATGCCCACATGGGCGAGCGGTCCATTCCGATCGAAGGTATGGAGTTCAGTGAGCGGCGCTTCAACATTTCCCGACCGTCCGCACCTGGGAGCTTGATGGGAGGGGAGTTGAGGATTGAGGCTATCCCGATTGACGGTTATGAGCTGACGATTACTGGTGAAGGTTCGAGTAAGGAATTGCGTCTCTCGTGTTCTGCGCTCTACCCGCAGGTTCCAGGGCTGCCCCGTGACAAGCTCAAATTCAGGCTTATCGCTTCGTTAGTGACATTCAATTTCGGCGGCTCCCGCTTAACGTATACGGCTAGACTGAACGACGATGTTGAGCGGCCTCTTGCCTCTTGGCGTCACGAACTATCCGCAGCCCTTCTGTTGCTCACAGACGAATGCTCGCTGTCGCTGACCAGAGTTGAAGATGGAAAAGAGGCGCACCTTGGGACGACAGAGCCCCCGAGTGACACAGATATCGGTGAATTCAGATATCTTTTGAGTTTGGTGGACGCCGCGATCTGGTTGTTGGAGGAGGCAAATGTGCCCGAGCGACCGATGCGGCTTGACGCGCTGCTGGCAAACCCATCCGAATTGAAACGCGCGCATGCGGTCATGTCCCAGGCCCCTGGCTTAACGCGCATACGTTTCACATCAGAGACTGCGACTGACGAGGTGGGCACCTGCGACTTCCTTTTCATCGGCGCTTACGTAGTCGATGACGACTGGTTCGCTTACTGCGCACGAACTGTAATGCATCGGCAAGGGTCGTCCACAGAATGGGTGAGTGGCCTCTTGACCCCCATACTGTCCGAGAAGCTTAAGTCGCCGATCATCGAGGGCTACCATGCTTTCCATGAGCGGATGAAGCGGATTACAGGTGTCTGCAACGTACTCATTCAAGACCTCGTTGATGACGAAGCAAATGAATTAGGGCGCCTCGGAAATGTATAGACGCCCCAACTCTAATTGGCTCGCTTCCGTCAAGCGGGGTGCTTGTTTGCCAAGCGGTAGGCGGTTGAGCGCGCAACGTTCAACTGCTTAGCAACCGTGGCGGGCTTGTTGCCTGCAGCAAGCGCATTCCTATCGCATCTGCATCGACGGTCACATGACGTCCCTTGCAACGGCCTCTTTCTTGGCCTTTGCAATTCCCTCAAGCTGGCGCTCCATCCTCAGGTCGGTTTCAAACTCAGCAATCGTGCCCAGCATACGCGAGCATTAGCCTTCCTGTGGTAGTGCTGGTGTCGATGTGTTGTTCCGTCACGATGAGATCGACGCCCTTCGCCTGCAGCTCCTTCGTGGTGGCACGGAGGTCGGTCACCGATCTGGCCAAGCGGTCAAGCCGAGTGACAATCACGACAAATCCAATATGTTCTGCAAAATCAAAGAGGAATGATGGTGCTGCTAGAGAGATTTGAACTCTCGGCCTCTCCCTTACCAAGGGAGTGCTCTACCCCTGAGCTATAGCAGCATCCGGCGGGCGAAGCGTGTGTCGCCCGGAACGAGGCGCCTATTGCCACAGCTTCGGGGGGGATGCAAGCCGCAAAACGAACTTCCTCCGAAGAAATCCGTCTCGGCACGCGAACTCTTCCGCAAATCCGGCTTTTCCGCTATCACGCGGGCATGAGTGAAGAACGGAATGAAGAGCGGCCCGCAGCAGGTGTCCACGATGCGGAGGAACGGCCCAGGGCGGCGGGTCCGGAGAGTGACCGCGACGCCGCTGCCGATCGCCTGCGACATGCCGATGTCGCGGCCGCCCGGCGCAAGGCGCGTGCGGCCGACAAGCTGCGTGAGAACCTCATGCGGCGCAAGCAGCAGCAGCGCGCCCGCCGGCAAGGGCAGGCTGACGAGGCCGAGGGGCTGCCTGCCGCAAATTCGCCGAATCGCGATGATTAACCGTTGCTGAACGGGGCGAATTGAACCCGCCCGGCTTTTCGTCTAAAGAGCCCACCCGGCCGGGTGGCGGTTTTTCCACCCTTGATCAGGAAAGGCGGGCGCGAGGCCCGTATCGTAGGCACACATGGATCGTATCAGGATTGTCGGCGGCAACCAGCTCAACGGGGTGATCCCGATCTCCGGCGCCAAGAATGCCGCGCTTCCCCTGATGATCGCATCGCTGCTGACCAGCGACACGCTGACCCTCGAAAACGTGCCTCATCTCGCCGACGTCGAGCTTCTGCTGCGCATCCTCGGCAACCATGGCGTCGACGTTTCCGTCAACGGCCGGCGCGAGCGCCAGGGCGAGGGCTATTCCCGCACCATTCATTTCACCTGCCGCACCATCGTCGACACCACCGCACCCTACGAGCTCGTCTCGAAGATGCGCGCCAGCTTCTGGGTCATCGGCCCGCTACTCGCCCGCGAGGGCAAGGCGCGCGTCTCGCTGCCGGGCGGCTGTGCGATCGGCACGCGTCCGGTCGACCTCTTCATCGAGGGGCTTACCGCGCTCGGTGCGACCATGGAAATCGACGGCGGCTACATCAATGCGACGGCGCCTAAGGGTGGCCTGATCGGTGGCACCTATACCTTCCCGAAGGTCTCCGTCGGCGCGACCCACGTGATGCTGATGGCAGCGTCGCTCGCCCGTGGCACGACGGTCATCAACAATGCGGCGCGCGAGCCGGAAGTGGTGGATCTCGCCAACTGCCTCAATGCTATGGGCGCGAAGATTTCCGGTGCCGGCACCGCGACGATCACCATCGAGGGCGTGCACAGCCTGTCGGGTGCGCGCCACCGGGTCCTTCCCGACCGCATCGAGACCGGCACCTATGCCATGGCGGTCGCGATGACCGGCGGCGACGTGACGCTCGAGGGGACCGACGCTGCCCTGCTTGAAACGGCGCTCGAGGCGATCCGCCGCGCCGGCGCCGAAGTGACGAACACGCCGTCGGGCATCCGCATCGTCGGCCATGGCGACGCGATCCGTCCGGTCGACGTGGTGACTGAACCTTATCCGGGCTTCCCGACCGACCTGCAGGCCCAGTTCATGGGCCTGATGACGCGCGCCAACGGCGTGTCGCATGTGACCGAAACGATCTTCGAGAACCGTTTCATGCACGTGCAGGAACTCGCCCGCCTCGGCGCCCGCATCACGCTGTCCGGCCAGACGGCGCGGATCGAAGGGGTGAGCCGCCTGCGTGGTGCGCCGGTGATGGCGACCGACCTGCGCGCCTCGGTGTCGCTGGTCATCGCCGGGCTTGCCGCCGAGGGTGAGACCATGGTCTCTCGCGTCTATCATCTCGATCGCGGCTTCGAGCGGCTGGAAGAGAAGCTGACGCGCTGCGGCGCTGTGGTCGAACGCATCAGCGACTGAGTGTCCTGTCGATGACTGCGGGCTGCGACCTGTTGCCTATTGCAATGCGGCGACCTATGTCGAATGGATGAAATGTGGCGACGGCGGAGATTGGCGGGCAAACGGCAATCTTCCTGGCGGCACGGATGATCCACCTGCCAACCGGACTGCGGTGACATGACGAGCCTGAAGCTTCTTGCCCTTGATCCCGACGATCTTTCGGTCATTTCCGCGCACATGCAGGATGCGGTCTTCAAGGTTGCCGACATGGCCTTCGTGCCTCGGTCGGGCCTCTTTACCCTCGCGGTCAATCGTTTCGTCTGGGAGACAAGCGCCGAAAAACGCAAGAGCTTCGAGCGCCGCCGCTCGGCTCTCTCCTTCAAGCGCGTCGAGGCGGTCCGCTCGATCGGTTTCGATCGCCGGCGCGGCGACGAGGTGCTCTCGCTGCTGACCATCCGCTACCGTGTCGAGGGCGAAGGCCCCGAGGGGGTCGTGGAACTTGTCCTGTCGGGTGGCGGCATGATCGCCCTCGACGTTGAATGTATTGAAGCACAGCTTGCAGATACCGGCGGGGCGTGGGAAACCAGCCTGAAGCCCGGTCATCCGGGCGATTGACCGGCGCCGGAGCATAGATGCTCTGGACCGGGGAAGAGGGAAGTAGGGGACGTGGCGATCTGGTTGGATCAGGCATCTGAAGGTTTCGGCGAAAAGTTTGCAGCCTTCCTGACGACGAAACGCGAAGTGTCGGACGACGTGAACGACGTTGTGCGCAAGATCATCGCAGATGTCCGCGAACGGGGCGATGCGGCGCTCGCCGATTATTCCCGCCGTTTCGACGGCATCGATTTTTCGCAAGTACCGATGCGTGTGACGGCAGCCGAAATCGACGCAGCCGCATCCCTCGTCTCGCCGGAGGTTATGGACGCGCTGCGCCTCGCCGCCGAACGGATCGAGAAACACCATGCCCGCCAGATGCCGAAGGACGACATCTACGAGGATGCGATCGGCGTCGGCCTCGGCTCCCGCTGGACGGCGGTGGAAGCGGTCGGCCTTTACGTTCCCGGCGGCACCGCGAGCTATCCGAGTTCGGTGCTGATGAATGCCGTGCCGGCGAAGGTCGCCGGCGTCGAGCGTATCGTCATGGTGGTGCCGGCGTCGGGCGGCGAGATCAATCCGACGGTTCTCGCGGCCGCGCGGATCGCCGGCGTCGAGGAGATCTACCGGATCGGCGGCGCCCAGGCGGTGGCAGCTCTTGCCTATGGGACCGAGACGATTGCCCCGGTCGCCAAGATCGTCGGACCGGGCAATGCCTATGTCGCCGCGGCCAAGCGTCAGGTCTTCGGAACCGTCGGCATCGACATGATCGCCGGCCCCTCCGAGGTGCTGGTGATCGCCGACCGCAACAACAATCCGGATTGGCTGGCCGCCGATCTGCTGGCCCAGGCCGAGCATGATCCGGGCGCCCAGTCGATCCTGATCACCGACGACGCCGAACTCGGCAAGGCCGTCGAGGCGGCCGTCGAACGGCAGCTCAAGTCGCTCGGCCGCTCGGAGACGGCGACCGCCAGCTGGCGCGATTTCGGCGCGGTCATCCTCGTCAAGTCGCTCGCCGACGCCATCCCGCTTGCCAACCGCATCGCCGCCGAACATCTCGAATTGGCGGTCGATGACCCGGACGCCCTGATGGCCGGCGTCCGCAATGCCGGCGCGATCTTCGTCGGCCGGCACACCCCGGAGGTGATCGGCGACTATGTCGGCGGCTCGAACCACGTGCTGCCCACCGCCCGCTCGGCGCGCTTCTCGTCCGGTCTTTCGGTGCTCGATTTCGTCAAGCGCACCTCGATCCTGAGGCTCGGACCGGAGCAGCTGCGCAAGCTTGCTCCGGCGGCGATCGCGCTGGCGAAGAGCGAGGGGCTCGACGCCCATGCGCGCTCGGTCGCGATCCGGCTCAATCTCGAAGGTTGAGCCATGGCCAAGGGCGATTTCCGGCTCTGCGATGTTGTGCTCGACGAGACGATCGGTCGCTCGACGCCCGATGTCGAGCATGAGCGCGCCGTCGCCATTTTCGACCTGATCGAGGAAAACATCTTCGAGCCGGTCGGCCATTCCGGCGGTCCTTACAAGCTGCTCCTGTCGCTGGTCGACAGCAAGCTGGTCTTTTCGATTAAGACCGAGAGCGACGAGGCGGTTGCAACCCACATCCTGTCGCTGACGCCCTTCCGCCGGATCATCAAGGACTACTTCATGATCTGCGAGAGCTATTACGAGGCGATCCGTTCCTCGACGCCGTCGCAGATCGAGGCGATCGACATGGGGCGCCGCGGCATTCACAACGAGGGCTCGCAGACGCTGATGGACCGCCTGTCGGGCAAGATCAAGCTCGACTTTGACACCGCGCGCCGGCTCTTCACCCTGGTCTGCGTCCTCTATTGGCGCGGCTGACCCGATGAACGCGGAGGAGGAGTTCGGCACCCAGGGGCGTTTGCCGGGGTCGATCCTGTTCGTCTGCGGCATGAATGCGATCCGTTCGCCGATGGCGGAAGTGATCGCCCGCGATTGCCTGCCGCCAGGCACCTATGTGGCCTCGGCCGGGGTGAGGGCAGGGGAGCGCGATCCCTTCGTCGATGCCGTGCTCGACGAGATCGGTCTTACCCTCGGCAGGCGCCAGCCGCAGACCCTGGACGATCTGGAGGACGACTACTTCGACATGGTCGTTACGCTCGCACCCGAGGCACATCACGCGGCTTTGGAACTCACGCGCTCCTCCGCGGTCGAGGTGGTCTATTGGCCGATGCCCGATCCGACGGTCGCAACCGGCACGCGCGAGCAGATTCTCGGCGCCTATCGAGAAGTCCGTGACCGGTTGAAGCGCCTGATCGTCGACCGACTTGCGAAACGCGGCGAAAGAGCATAGTTCGCGCATCGAAACAAATTCGAAAAGCCCGATCTACAAGGTTCACAAATCCTTGGTGATTGTGTAGTTTCCGCCCACATTTTCGGGGCGCTCATGCGCATCCCGACCAACTCCTGAGAAAGACAATCGCTCAATGGCAAAAGAAGAAGTCCTCGAATTTCCTGGCGTCGTCACGGAATTGCTTCCCAATGCGACGTTCCGGGTCAAGCTGGAAAACGAGCACGAGATCATCGCCCACACGGCCGGCCGCATGCGCAAGAACCGCATTCGCGTTCTCGCAGGCGACAAGGTCCTGGTGGAAATGACTCCTTACGACCTGACCAAGGGCCGCATTACCTATCGCTTCAAGTAATCGCCGGCTGTCGACGAGCGCAGCGAGAGGGCCGATGGAACTGAGACAGAAGCTGATTTTGGCCTCCGGGTCGCCGCGCCGCCTCGACCTGTTCAAGCAGGTCGGCATTGAGCCCGCGCGCCTGATGCCGATGGATCTCGACGAGACGCCGAAGAAATCCGAGCATCCGCGTTCGCTTGCGCGCCGCCTGTCGAGCGACAAGGCGCGCGCCGCCCATGGCGAGATCCGCCGTGATCCGGCCTGGAACGACAGCTTCATCGTGGCCGCCGACACCGTGGTCGCGGTCGGACGCCGCATCCTTCCCAAGGCCGAATACCTGGAGGAGGCTTCCTCCGCGCTGCATCTGCTGTCGGGTCGCAGCCACTGGGTTTTTACCGGTGTCTGTCTGATCACCCCCGAGGGCACGCTGCGCCAGAAGGTCGTCGAGACCAAGGTACGCTTCAAGCGGCTCTCCGGTCTCGACATCGAAAGCTATCTCGCCTCCGGCCAGTGGCGTGGCAAGGCAGGCGCCTACGCGATCCAGGGCATTGCCGGCTCGTTCGTCCAGAAGCTCGTCGGCTCCTACACCAACGTCGTCGGGTTGCCGCTCTTCGAGACCTTGCAGATGCTGCAGGGCGAGGGCTTCCGCGTCCAGTCCGGCTGGACGGAGGGCTGAGCATGGCCGCCGACGAACCCGGCCGTAGCGCCAAGATCGAGCCCCTGCGCAAGGCGCGACCCTGCCCGGAATGCGGGCGCCCCTCGCAGCGCGAGCATTATCCTTTTTGCTCCGATCGCTGCCGCAATCTCGATCTTTCCCGCTGGCTCAAGGGATCCTACGCGATCCCGGTGACGGAAGACGAATCCAGGGCCGACGACGACGGTCGCGACTGAACGGGTCGCCCGTTGTCGTCAAAGCGTCCTCGGAACCTGTTCTTTTGATTGGTCTTTTTCATTGTTTTGCAAAGCTGTCAAAAAAGTGCCGAAAGGCGCTGGACATGCCGAAACAAGATGCTATAACGCCCTCGCTTCCGGGGGAAACTTCTCCCCCGCCGGTCGGAAACTCCGCCGGATGGCTTTGAAAAAGGCCTGATGCCCGGATAGCTCAGTTGGTAGAGCAGCGGATTGAAAATCCGCGTGTCGGTGGTTCAAATCCGCCTCCGGGCACCATTTTTCTTCAAAAAGTGCGACCCTGACTTTCTGCTGCGCTGCGGCTTCGCCTTCCTGTCCGCGGTTTTCCTATTCAATTGGCCAGCTTCCCTGCCGTCGAATTCGCCCTGACCTTCCTGCTCTGGGCAACCGAATGAACGATCATGACAAGGGCCGGATCACAACGGATCCGGCCCGTCCTCGTTTGCCGCGCGGTTTAACCATGGCGGGCGGATTTGTTTGCGTCGCACACAGGAAAAGGGAATGAATGCGGTGAAAGGCAAGTGGGGCAAGGTGGAATGGCAGATGACGTGGTTCTTGCGGTCGATCTCGATCGGACCCTGATCAAATCGGATATCCTCTACGAGTCCTTCTGGGCGCTGGCCGCTGCCAGCATCTGGCGTGTCTTCATTGCCCTGTTTGCCCTCCTTCGTGGCAAGGCTGCCTTCAAGGCGAGCCTGTCGCGTCATGCGATCGTCGATCCCGCAATGCTCAAATACAACCGGGCCGTCATCGACTATGTCCGCCATTGGCGAGAAGGTGGCGGACGCACTGTATTGGTCACGGCGACGGACCAGCGCGTCGCGAGCGCGATTGCCGAACATGTCGGCCTTTTCGACGAGGTCCATGGATCGGATGGCACGCGGAACCTGAAGGGGAGCGCGAAGGCGGCGTTCTTGACGGACAGGTTCGGCGCCGGGAACTTCGATTATGTCGGGGATTCGAGCGCCGATCTGCCGGTTTGGCAGGCTGCGCGGCGGGCCTTGAGCGTTGGTGTCCCGTCCTCGCTCGGGCGAAGGATCGCCAGCCGTTCGGGAGACGTGGAGGCGTTGGTTCTGCCGTCATTCGAGCCTCGGGCCTACCTGCGGGCGCTTCGCCCCCACCAGTGGCTGAAGAACCTGCTGGTCTTTCTGCCGCTTGTCGCCGCCCATGCGCATTCGGTGTCCGCCTGGCTCGCCGCCGGCCTCGCCTTCGTCTCCTTCTCGCTCGTTGCATCGGGCGTCTATCTGCTGAACGACCTCCTGGATCTCGCCGCCGATCGGGCTCATCCCCGCAAGCGCAATCGCCCGCTCGCCTCCGGCGCAGTTCCGCTGGAACACGGCACGCTGCTCGCGCCTCTCCTGTTCCTCGGCGGCATTGCAGTCGGTGCGCTGACCGGCCGGATCGAGTTCCTCGGCGTGCTGTCTCTCTACATGGTCGTCACCATGGCCTATTCGCTTCATTTGAAGCGTCGGCCGGTGATCGACATCTGCGTCCTTGCCGGACTTTACACCGTGCGCGTTCTGGCCGGAGCGGCAGCCGCCGACATTCCGCTTTCGGTCTGGCTTCTGGCGTTTTCGATCTTCCTGTTCCTGTCGCTCGCAGCGGTCAAGCGGCAGGCCGAGTTGGTGGACGTGATGAAGTCAGGCCGCCTTTCGGCCTCGGGACGCGGCTATCATGCCGAGGATCTGCCGATCGTGACCATGATGGCGATTGCCGCCGGTTATGTCTCGGTGCTCGTCATGGCACTCTATCTCGACAGCATGGCCGTCGGTGAACTCTATGCGCATCCGCTGCTGCTCTGGGGTGTCTGCCCGGTGCTGCTCTACTGGATCAGCAGGATGGCCCTGATCGCCCATCGCGGTGGTATGCATGATGACCCGATCGTCTTTGCCGTCCGCGACCAGACCAGCCGCTTCTGCGGCGTGGCTGTGCTTCTCGTCGTTCTGGCGGCAACGGTGAAGATCGCATGAGCACGCCAAGCCTGGTCCTGCGCTATGTCGGGTTCGCCGTGATCGCGACCCTGATCAATCTGGCGACGCAACGCCTCGTGCTGGACGTCCTGCCGCCGGATGCCGTCGGCTTCACGTTGGCGTTGCTTGCCGGCACGGCGACGGGTCTCGTGGCAAAATACTGGCTCGACAAGAACTGGATTTTCTTCGACACCTCCGCCGGCATGGCGGCCCACGGCAGGAAATTTGGCCTCTACACCGTCATGGGCATCGTCACCACGCTGATATTCTGGGGAATGGAGACGGGTTTCTGGCTCGCATGGCGGACGGAGGCCATGCGTGAGGTCGGTGCCCTCGTCGGTCTCGGCATCGGCTATGTCGTGAAGTACCATCTCGACCGCCGCTTTGTGTTCGAGGACAGGCGCAGCCATGACTAGTATCGAACGTCTGTCGGGTTGGGGCCGATATCCCTCTGTCGATTGCCGGGTCGAGCGGCCACGAACCGAAGCGGCGCTGAAGGCCGTCGTCGCATCGGGCTCCGTCATGATCGCGAGAGGCAACGGCCGGGCTTATGGGGACAGCGCCCTGAACCGGGATGCGACGCTCGGCATGTCGGGCTTCGATCACATGCTGGATTTTGATCCGCAGACCGGCGTGCTGACGGTGGAAGCCGGTGTGCTTCTTGGTGACATCGTGGAGGCCTTCCTGCCGCGCGGCTGGTTCCCGCCGGTCACGCCCGGCACCAAGTTCGTCACGGTCGGCGGCATGATTGCGGCCGACGTGCATGGCAAGAACCATCATCGCGACGGCTCCTTCGGTGGCTTCGTCGCGTGGTTCGATCTGCTCTGCGCTGATGGCGAGGTGCGGCGCTGTTCCGTTGATGACAATGCCGATCTCTTTCGTTTCACGATCGGCGGCATGGGCCTGACCGGCGTCATCCTGAGAGTCGCCTTCCGTCTTGTTCCTGTAGAGACCGCCTGGATCCGCCAGAAGATGCTTCCCGCCGCGGGTCTCGATCAGGCGATCGCCCAATTCGAGGAGGCGAGCGAATGGACCTATTCCGTCGCCTGGATCGATTGCCTGGCCACCGGCGCCAATCTGGGGCGGTCCCTCGTGATGCTCGGCGAGCATGCGCGATTGGCGGACCTTGATTTCCGGCGCCGTGCCGCGCCCTTCGCCACGCCGTCGAAGCGCAGGCTGACAGTGCCGTTCGATGCCCCCGGTTTTACGCTCAATCGCTATGCGGTCCGTGCCTTCAACGCCCTCTATTATCGGAAAGGCAAGGCAAGTTCGGGCATGAGTCTTGTCGATTGGGACAGCTACTTCTACCCGCTGGACGCCATTAACGGCTGGAACCGCATTTACGGCCGCCGCGGCTTTGCGCAGTTCCAGTGCGTCATTCCGCTCGCCTCGACGCGCGCCGGCATGGCCGAACTGCTCCGCACGATCTCCGCGGCCGGCCAGGGGTCGTTTCTCGCCGTGTTGAAGCGCCTTGGTCCTCAGACGAGCGCCTTTTCCTTTCCCATGGAAGGTTACACGCTGGCACTCGATTTCCCCGTCGGCACCGCGAGCCTGGCGCTCCTCGAGCGGTTGGATGCGATCACACTCGATCACGGGGGGCGTTTCTATCTGGCGAAGGATGCGCGGATGAGCGCCTCGACCTTCGAAAGGGCGGATGGCCGGGTCGCAGACATGCGGGCTTTCCGGCGGGCCGCCGGGGCGGATAACCATTTCGCCTCCCTCCAATCCATGCGTCTTGGGCTTTAGCCACCAGACACCTCCGGGGATTTGAATGACCACTGACAAGAATACATTGCTGGTGATTGGCGGCTCATCCGATATGGCAAGGGCGACTGCCGTCGCTTTTGCCGGAAAGGGCTGGCACATCGTCCTCGCGGGGCGCGACCGGGACGGGCTCGAGGCACAGGCCCGCGATCTTGCGCTGCGGGCTCCCGCGGGCTCCGCCGTGGCCGCGACGCTCGACATCCTCGACACACCGAGTTTTACCGGATTTCTCGACGGGCTCGGCGTCCTTCCGCAGGCCGTGCTCTGTGCCGTGGGCACGCTTGGTGATCAGGCCGTCAGCGAACGGGATGCGGCCGAGGCCCAGCGGGTGATGCGCACCAATTTTGAAGGCCCGTGCCTCCTGCTTGGCCTGATCGCGGAACGTTTCGAGCAGCGTGGAAGCGGCACGATCATCGGCATTTCGTCCGTCGCAGGGGATCGTGGCCGCGCCTCGAACTATGTCTACGGCGCTGCCAAGGCGGGCTTCACGGCTTTTCTCTCCGGTCTTCGCAATCGGCTATTTGCCAGGGGCGTCCGCGTCATCACCGTCAAGCCGGGATTTGTGCGGACCCGAATGACCGAGGGCATGGCTCTGCCCGGCGCCCTGACAGCTGCCCCGTCCGAAGTGGCTGAAACCATCGTCCGGGCCGTCGAGCGCGGAAAGGATGTCGTCTATGTCCGCTGGATGTGGCGCTGGATCATGCTGATCATCACCGCCCTTCCGGAATTCCTGTTCAAGCGAACGAAACTCTGATGATCGGTTCCTTCTTTCTCCGCCAGCGTAACGGCCGGGTCCTCGGCGCCACATACTTCCTGGCGACGAGCTTGCTGCTCGCCAATCTCCTGCGCGACATACTCGTGGGCGGCAATTCCTGGAAGCAGGCGGACTGGCTGGTCAACAGCGAGGAAGTCTTCGTCCGCCGCGGTCTCTTCGGCTCCGGGCTGCTGCGCCTTTCCGATCTCTTGGCGATCAAGCCGCTCCTGCTGATCGGCGCGCTTCAGGCGATCCTGATGCTTGCGCTGATCGGGGCGACCATTGTCGCAGCCCGTCGGTCCGGCCTGACCGATCGCGTGCTCCTGCTCCTTCTGTCCCCGGGCTTCTTCGTACTGTTCTGGGCAGCCGATCCGCAGGGTAGCCTGCGCAAGGAGATGATCGTCTATCTTGCTCTTGCGACCCTGGCGCTGGCTGCGACGGGCGTCTGGAAACGTGCCTTGGCAATTCCGTTGTCGATAGTCCTGATGGGTGTCGCAGTGCTTGCCCACGAAGGAATGATCTTCTTCCTGCCGGCCTTCCTCGCCGCACTCCACTTCACCTTTGCGGACGAGCGGGAAGGTGGCCCCGGGTTGCGATGGAAGATCGGCCTCTATCTGGCGATTTCGGTCGCCCTTGCGATACCTTTCCTCGTCAATCTCACGGCAACCAGGCTTTCGGATGTGGCGCCGGTCTGCGAACCGCTTCTGCGGCGGGGCTTTCCTGTTCAGTTCTGTGACGGGTCGGTGGAGGCGCTGACCCATGCGCTCGGCTACGAGATGGGTCTCTCCGCCGAAATCGTCGCGGCCAACGGTCTTCTCTGGCTCGCGCCTTCGGTGCTCTTCGCCTTCGCCGGTCTCGCCACCTACCTTGCCGATGGTCGCAACACCAACTGGCGGCTGGCGGCATTACTGCTGGTCATCGGCCTGCCGTTCCTGCCGCTTTATGTGGTCGCGATCGACTGGGGACGCTGGCTCGACTTCCATGTGACATCGGCGACCTTCGTCTTGCTCATCATGCGCGCTTCGGGTCACGCCCCCGAACCCGCACGGTCGCTCGACGAGCGGCTGCGCAAGCTCCTTATCCTCGGCTCCCTGGTCTTCGGCTTCAGCCACATGGGGGCGGATGCACGGCAGGGCGGGTTCCTCGCCAAGATCTTCAATGCGATGATCGGGTTCTTCGTCCGCGCCTAGGCAGGGCCTCCAGTGTCTTGGACTGCTGCGCCCCCGAAATTCCTCTGCAGCTCGGGAACCTTCCGGCCGCCCGCGCGTTTGTCGGATAAGGAGGAGTTCGTCATGACAGAAGTTTTCTGCGATATCCTACCGCATGCGAGAGGCTGGGTTTTCATTTCCGGAGGCGTGCAGTCGCCGTCTTATCCGAGTTACCATCTGGCAGTGGAGGCTGCCCGGCGGCATCTGGACGACGTCGGTGGAGGCAACGCTTCGACGGTTCTGCGGCAGCAGGATCTCAAAGGCCGCATGTTGAAGATCACGGCGTTGGCCGCATCTTACCAGCCGGCAGGTCTGCATGGCGTCGTGAACTCGCGCTGAATGTCATTCTGGCATACCCGCATGAAACGCTGGTTCGACGACATACGACTTCCGGGCAGGGCAGGAACTCCCTTTCCCGGACCGGAATCGTATGAGACTGCAAGAGCAGCTTCGATGTCAGTCGACATGCAGATCGTGCGTGATCCGTTGTACACCGGGAACCGCGAGCGTGATCTCGATCGCACGGTCGATTTCCTCCTGGGTCGACAGGCTCCCGGACAGGAATATCGTATTCTCCGAGGCGGTCACGGTGATGCGTGTGGCATCGATCCCCTGCGAAACGGCAAGCGCCCGGGCGACTGCCGTTTCCAGCAGTTCCTCGTTTTGGTTTTCGGTTTCCACAACCGGTGGCTCCCCGTGAAAGCTCTGTGGTTTGAAAATCATGGGCCTCTCCTCTCCGGCTTGATGCCTCAGAACGCGCCAGCCGGGATTTGGTTCGCAGTCTCCGGAAATATTTCTCGCTCGCCGTCCGTGGGAGCGGGGCGATTGTTCCAACCGCAACCGGTTGGCAGGGGGGCAAAGCTGCGTTATCAATCGTGGGGACAACATCGGGAATTGGAAGGGCGGCCAATGACATCCGGCGACGGTTATCCCTTGTCCATGGTTCCGGCCCGGGCCGCAGGCGCAGATGGATAGGCTTTCCCGTCTGTTCCCGACCGCCTCGCTCGGCGTCTATCTGGTGGCGATGGCAATCCTTGCCATGCTGCCTCTTCTTATCTTCGTCGTCTTCTTGCTCACCGAACTCGAACGCAGCGAATACGATGCCTTGCGACGGGAAGCCGCGCAGGACGCCCAGACTATCAGCCGGAATGTCGAGCGCGAACTCGAAGACATGTCAACCACCCTCCGGCTGCTCGGAGGAGCCGCCGAGTTGGCGGCTGGCGACCTCGCTGCCTTCCACGACCGCACCGCGTCGAGCCTTGGGGCAGGGTCGATCTATGTCCTGCTCGTTGATCGTGACGGTATGCAGCGATTGAATACCCGCGTACCCTTCGGCACACCGCTGCGCCGCATGTCCGACATCGCCACCCTCGAAAAGGTGCTCGGCACCGGTGAGACGCAGGCGTCCGGTGTCTTCTTCGGTGCGACCAGCCAGCAATGGGTCTTCAACGTCATCATGCCGCTTCCACCAGAGGTATCCTCCTCCGGTGCTGCCCTCGTGTTGACCCAGAATGCCGGCGACCTGGCCGGCATGACAGCCACCGACATCCTGCCTCCGGGCTGGTCAGCCGCCATCCTCGACGCCGATGGAAAGGTGATTGTCTCCAGCGGCCCGGAGAACATGGCGTCCGGTTCACCTTATCCGGATGATCTGCGCCGTCTGATCGTCGGTTCGAACAGCAGTGCGGTTGTTGACCACGCCGGGCAGGAGATCATGATTGGTTATGCCCGCGTGTCCGACTGGCCCTGGCGCGTGGCGGTCTGGGGCCCCGTCGCTTCCGCACAGGCTACTCTCGCCAGTACCTGGCAGAGCTTTCTCTACGGCAGTTTCGTGCTTCTCGCGTTGAGCCTGGGCATTGTCCTTGCCGCCGCCCATCAGTTGCGGCGCTCGATCCGCCAGATCGCCAACATGGCGGAGCGGATCGGCCGCGGCGAGATCGTGTCGCCGGAGCTCACCAAGGTGATCGAGGCCAATCAGGTCGCCGTCGCGCTGTCCAATGCGTCCTTCGACCGCGCCGAGGCGGAGGAGAGGGTCCACTTCATCCTGCAGGAACTTGTCCATCGCACCAAGAACATCCTGTCGCTGGTGCAGGCGATGATCCGGCAGCTCGCTCGCGGCACGGACAGCGTCGATGAACTGCAGAAGGCTGTTGGCGGACGCCTTGCGGGACTTGCCCAGTCGATCGAGGCGCTGGCGAAGCAGCAATGGGGCGGCATTCCTCTCTCATCCATGATCGAGATGCAGCTTTCGACGGTAACGGGATCGACCGGCCGGGTCGACCTGCGCGGCAAGGATTTTCTCGCCAACGCCAACGCAGTGCAGAACCTGGGGCTGGTCTTCTACGAACTGGCCACCAATTCCGTGAAGTACGGAGCGCTGTCCGCACCCGAAGGCCGCATTCTGATCGAATGGCAGGTCCTTCAGGCGGATGATCCCGAGGGCACGGCCGCGCTCAGGCTGAGCTGGTCGGAGAGTGGTGGCCCGCCGGTTGTCGAACCACGCCGCCGGGGCTTCGGCTCCACGGTGATCGAACGCCACGCCGCGGCCGCGTTCGGCGGCAAGGTGGCCGTCGATTTCGACAGCCACGGCCTGCGCTGGGTGCTGACTGCACCCCTCGCGGCCTTCGAAAATCCGCATGTTCATGGCGAGCAGTAGCCCGGCCCGACTTGCTGATCGGGGTTGCGTCCGCTACCTTGAGCTTCATGATGGCCCCGGGCGTGTTGCCGGTGTCAGCTTCGCATCCGCGCCATGCCGGCGGCTCGCTCGCGGGCTTGCGCGAGAATTGTGCGGATCTCTTCCGACTTTTCGGCACCGCGTGCAAAACCGGCCGAGGGTGTTGCCCCCGGATCTTCCGACCCATCCCCGGACAAAAGTTCTTGTTCGAGGTTCTGCACTGTTCGCGACACGCTTTCCGGATCGAGCAAGGCTGCTGCGAGCAGGGCCACAAGCAGCTCTCTGTGCGCATTGAGCTTGCCTTCGATCTCCTGGATGGCGGTTTCGGTCATGGCGGTCTCCTCCTTTCGGTGTTACCCGTCGGCCGCGGCTGCCTTGACGAGAGCGGCATAGACCGCCGCGTAGGTCGACGCACTTCGGTCCCAGGAATAGTCGGCACGCATCGCCTGTGACTGCATCCTCGTCCATTTCCGCTTGTCGCGATAGGCCTGGCATGCCCGTCGGATGGCGTGGCGCAGTCCGTCCGCATGGACTGGATGGAACTGGAAGCCGGTGGCGACACGCGCCGAAACCGCCGCATCGTTGGCGTCGATGATGGTCTCGGAGAGTCCGCCGGTGCGCGAGACGACGGGAATGCAGCCGTAGCGCAGCCCGTAGAGTTGCGTCAGCCCGCAAGGCTCGAAGCGGGAAGGCTGAATGATGGCGTCGGAGCCGCCGTGGATCAGGTGGGCCGTCGCTTCGTCATAGCCGATGGAGACGGCCATGAGACCCGGATGGCGTGAGGCCGTGGCGGTCAGCGCCTGCTCGATGTCGTGGTCACCCTGCCCCAGAACGATCAGCCGTCCGTCGGCCGCGAAGATCTCGTCGGCGACATCCGCCAGCATGTCCATGCCCTTCTGCCAGGTCAGGCGGCTGACGACCGAGAAGAGCGGACCCTTGCCATCCGTGAGGCCAAACCGATCGAGGAGCACTTCCCTATTCCGTTTCTTGTTGCCGGGCGATCTTGCATCGTACGGAAAGGGAAGGGCGGGATCGCTTGCCGGATCCCAGACATCGGTGTCGATCCCGTTGACGATGCCTTGCAGGCGGTCGAGCTTGCTGCGCAGCACGCCATCGAGCCCCATGCCGAAGCGTCGCGACAGGATTTCGCGGGCATATGTCGGACTGACCACAGTGATATGATCGGCAGTCGCCAGGCCGCCCTTGAGGAAACTGACATCACCATAATATTCCATGCATTCCGGTGTGTACGCGTCCGGCGGTAGCCCGATTTCCGGCAGGATCGCGGAGGAGAACTGGCCCTGGAAGGCAATGTTGTGGATCGTCAGGACCACCGGGAGGCGGCAGTCCATGCTGCGCATGTAGACCGAGGTCAATGCAGTTTGCCAGTCATGGGTGTGAACGAGGTCCGGTTGCCAGCCGGGGAGGACGCCCGCGGCAATCTCAGCCGCCGCAAGGGAGAGGACGGCAAACCTTTTCCAGTTGTCGGGATGATCGTTGCCATCCTGATCGACGTAGGGGCCGCCGCCCCGATCGTAGAGCGCCGGTGCGTCCAGGACAAGGAGACTGAGATCTTCGACAAGGAGGTGACGAAGGGTTGCCCGTTCGCCGAGAAGGTTGTCGAATTCCATCAGGGGCGGGCACAGGCGCGCGGCCGACAGGAGCGCAGGATACCCGGGAACCAGCGTGTGCGTCTCGATATCGAATCCGGCCAGTGCCTTCGGCAGTGCGCCGGTCACATCCGCAAGGCCGCCGGTTTTGATCAGGGGATAGATCTCGGAAGTCGCAGCCAGGACCCTGATATGCGGCTGTTCGGCAATTCTATTCGTATTTGCAGGCAAGGCGACGAAGGGCGTGACGGTTTCCCGCATGCGCTGGAGAAGGTGAAGTCTATGATAGGCTGGAGAGAGCCTCAAGGTGCCCATCAGCCTCAGCCCTTCTTGGGTGCGCGGGGCCGACGTGGGGTGGGGATCGGGGCGGGCTGCGGCGGCAGTCCCTCCTGTTCCGCAATGATCTTCGCACTCCGGATACGCCGGACCGCATTGGCGCTTGTTTCGCTTGCGCTCACGTAAAGCGCCTCCCAGGCGCGTGCAGCCTCTTGCCAATGGGATTCGTGACGGCCGTCGGGCCTGCCCTCCTCCTCCCACAGAGCATAAGCCCGCTTGGCTATCCAGTCCTCGTCTCTTTCCACCATGTTTAATTCTCCCTCGTCGCCGCAGCAGGAACGCCGATGGCGGGCCATCTGTTCCTTCACTGGCCGTCGAAATTCGATGTCGCAGGAAGCCGGCGGTAAACGCCATGACACCAGTTTGACAAAGGGAGACGACAGCAATTTGAACCTGCCGCCGCAAACGGCGAAAGATACGTCGGGGAGACGCCGCCTGCGGTCCTAACGGACCATCGCCTCGATCATCGCCGTCCTGCATCCCTCGGAGATCGCGGCCTCGTTGGTCTTCAGGCAGCTTGCGATGCGGCCGCCGCCATACTCGATCCCCTTGCAGTACTGTTTGATGTCCGCCTTGCAGGCCCGAGCGACTTTGTAGACCTTGGCGCGCGTCTCGGGCGTTGCCTGAAACTGCGATTGGTTCGTCGTCTGCGCATGGGCGCTGATCGCAAGGAAGGGCAGGGCGAGAAGTCCGCCGAACATCAGGATTGTGGTTGAGCGGGTATGCGTGGTCATCGTCGGTTCCTCAGCATTGTCGTTGGCTGTTCGCGAGACCGGCGGCGGGCCTAGGTGGAGAGTACCCGCCGCCGGCCATCATGAAGGCGGTGGGGGCGTCACCAATGGACTTCGCCTTCACGATAGATCGTCCCGCCGTTCGGGCCGGTCGTCGTACGAGACCCGCTGCAGGAATTGGACGCCGGGTCGCAGGTAACCGACCCCGACCGCGTCGCAGTGCCGCCGTAAACCCCGGTCCGCGTTGCATTGCGTGTGCAGGTGTTGTTGGCGCAGGAGCCGCTGGCACTCAGCGAATGGGTGCCGCGATTGGTGGTTACCGTGCGGTTGCGGTTCCAGGCATTGGCTTCCGATACGGCGATGACTGTAACCGTTGCTGCGAGCAATCCGGTCGCGATCTGCTTCATCATGGGGTGATCCTCGTCGGTCCGTGTTGATCTCTTCATCGACTGGCGATGACGACCCGAAGCTAGCCCTCGGATGTCGGGCGCGTGTGGCGGCCAGGTGTCGTTTTGTGGCGACCTGTCGCCCGACTGTAGCAATTTGTAGCAAACGCCCCCGGCCCGCTTGATCCGCCGCGCGCTTGCTCGCATGCTGGCACTCATGTCCGTTCACCCGACCACCCAAGCCCAGACCATCCTGATCGTTGACGACGACGTCGAAATCCGCCGCCTGGTTGCCGATCTCCTGAGGCGGGAGGGATATCGGGTCGAGCTTGCCGAAGACGGTTCGGAGCTCGACGACGTCCTGCGTCGTGTGCCCGCTGATCTGGTCGTTCTCGATCTGATGCTGCCGGGAGAGGACGGCCTGAGCATCTGCCGCCGTCTGCGGGCCGACGCCGACACGCCGATCCTGATGCTCACCGCCAAGGGTGACGAGACGGATCGTGTGGTCGGTCTGGAACTGGGCGCCGACGACTACCTTGTGAAGCCTTTCGGTCCGCGCGAACTGCTGGCCCGCATCCGGGCGCTGCTGCGCCGCGCTGGCGCGCAGCCGCGATCGGCGCCGTCGCGCCGGTTTGCCTTCGATCGCTTCGTCGTCGATCTCGATGCGCGCCTCGTCAACCTCGATGACGGTCGGCCGGTCTCGCTGACCAGCAGCGAATTCGATCTTCTTGCCTGTTTCGTGACGCGCCCGCGTCGTGTTCTCTCCCGCGACCAGATCCTCGATTGGACCCACGGGCGGCTTTCCGATCCGTTCGATCGCACCGTCGATCTGCTCGTCTCACGCCTGCGTAAGAAACTCGATGCGGCAAGCCCCGGTTCGGCGCTGATCACCACCGTGCGCAACAACGGCTATCTGCTGACGGCGCCGGTCCGGCAGGTGTCGTGATGCCGAACCTCAGCCTCTCGGCCCGGCTCGCGGCTATCGTGGTCACGGCGCTTCTGGCGGTCTGGATCATCCTGCTCTCGTCCTACTACCTTTCGAACGGTCTGCGCCGGGCTGCCGCGCTGCCTACGCCGCAACAGGTGGCGGCGATCGCGGCCGTGGTGCGGGAAACCGAGGTCGGGCGCCGCCCCGAGCTCCTGGCTGCGTTCAATTCCGCCATTCTCGACCTGCGTATCGAAGACGATCTGACGTCTTCGGGAGCGGGGATCGACGTGGACGTGATGTCGGAGGATCGTTTCGCGCCCTATCGCGACCTGCTGGGGGACCGGCTTCTGGCGGTGACGCTTCTGGCGCGCAACGGCGAACGTTCGTCCCTGCCGCGCTTGTTCGGCGGCCAGAACAATCCCGTCGAATTCACTGTGGCGCTTGAAGGAACCGCCGTGCTGATCCTGGAGACCCGCACACCGTTTCTCGTTGCATCGAATGGCCTGCCCGCCGGCCTCGGTGCCGGTCTTTTCGGCACGCTGGCCGCATTGGTCGCGATCCTCATGCTGCACCGGGAGCTGAAGCCCTTGAGGCGCCTTGCCGCCGCCGTCGACCAGATGGATCCGGCTGCGGCTCCGGTATCCGTCCCCGATGTCCGTTTTTCCGCACCCGAAACACGCACCCTGGTCCGCGCCTTCGATCGCCTGCAGAACCGTCTCCATTCGGTGATCGCCGGGCGCTTCGCCCTGATCGGCGGCATCCAGCACGACGTTCGCACCTTCGCCACCCGGCTTCGCCTGCGGGTGGAACAAATCCACGATGAGGCAGAACGCGAGCGTGCCGTTGCCGACATCGGCGATATGATCATGCTGCTCGACAATGCCTTGCTGGCCGGCCGAGCCGGTGTCGGCTCGCTCGACGAGGAACTGCTTGAACTTGCCTCAATCGTCGAGGTGGAGGTCCTCGAAGGCGAGATCCCGGCGTCGTCGCGCACCCTGTCGATCTCGCCCGCTGCCCGCAAGGCCATGCTGATCGGGGACCGGCTGGCGCTACGCCGCATCGTAGCCAACCTCGTCGGCAATGCCGTCAAGTACGGACGCGTCGCGCATGTGTCGCTGGATGTCGAGGGTTCGTCGATTGTCCTGACCGTTGATGACGAAGGTCCGGGCATCGCGCAGGAGAACCGCGACAGCCTGTTCGAGCCCTTCGTTCGGCTGGACCCCTCGCGTGCCCGCAAGACCGGAGGAGCCGGCCTGGGGCTCGCCGTCGTCAGAAATCTCGTCGAGGCGCATGCGGGATCGATAGCCGTGTCGGAAGCCCCCGGTGGAGGCGCGCGCTTTGTTGTCTTGTTTCCGTTGTTCCTCATGGAAGACACTGACCGGTAGCAGGAAATTGTGATGCGCTTTCCTTGGGTTGCGCGTTCCCTGGTTTCGGCCGTCGGATGTGCTGTTTAGGCGCGCGATTGTGCTTGCGATTGAAGATTTATTAACCTTCAGGCAAGGAATTAACCATAAAGATTGAAGCACACGTCGGAGTGGGACTTGCCGCTTGGTGAGTTTCCCGTCGGGCATGACGCCATCCCGTCGCACCGGTCTTGGTCCGGTATGAATTCATTGAGGCGGTTCCGGGAGAATCCTTCGGTGAGTGCGGACAGGCGGTCATGACCCTCATGCCATCTTCCTGTTCTGCAGTCCCGATCGAATCCCGAGAGCATTTTTCAACTGACGGGCTCGTATGGGTCGGTCGTCTATGGGGATAGGCAGTGGGGCAGGTTTCGCCGACAGATAGGGCGACGAACGCACAGGCAGGCAGCCTGCGCGACCGTCTCCGCTTTGCCGGCCTGAACGATGCCGATTGCGATCTCCTGCGCCAGTACCGTCATGTGCTGGAACCCAATCTCAAGACCGGCCTGCGCGATCTCTTTCAGCGCCTGCAGACCTTTCCCGATGCGGCGCGCAACTTCACCAGCGAGCGGCAGTTCGATCGTCTCCATGATCTGCTCGCCTCCCACTGGGATGTGCTGACAGACGCACGCTTCGACGCGCTCTATGCGGAACGCGTCAAGGTTCTCTCCGATACCGAGAGCCGCATGGGGCTAGACCCGCGCTGGCACATTGCCGGCCATGCCGTTGTCATGGAGCACCTGCTGCAGGCGGTCATGGCCGACCTCGGCAGCCGCAATCTGCTCGGATCAGGTCGCAAGCGCACCCGCGAGATCGCCGATCTCGTCGGCGCGATCGTCCGGCTCATCATGGTCGATGTCGAAATCGCCGTTTCGCTGCGCTTCAACGAACTGCGGGTCAAGCACCATCGTGATCTCGTCGCCCAGCGCGACAAGGACCGCCGAGAGGCCGAGGAGATCTTCGGCCCTGTCCTGCGCGGGCTGGCGGAGAAGGACCTGACTGTCCGCGTCGCCCAAGACGTCCCGGAGCACTATGCGGCGCTTGCAGCTGATCTGAATGCTGCCGTCGAACACATGCAGTCGACCGTGCTTGCTGCCGAGGAGCGCCTGACACGCGCAGAGACATCGACATCGTCATTTGTCGCCTCGACCGGCGGGCTTGCTGATCGGGCGGAGAACCAGGCCAGCCGTCTCGGCAATGCGGCACAGCAACTCGAAGCCCTGACGTCGGGTGTGCGCGACAGCGCCCGAAAGACCCGTGAAGCCGAAGGCCATGTCGCCGCGACGCAGAAGTCCGTCGAAGCGAGTGGAACGGTTGCCGGCCAGGCGATCTCGGCGATGTCGGACATCGAGGCCTCGGCCGAGCAGATCGGTCAGATCATCGGGGCGATCGACGAAATCGCCTTCCAGACCAATCTTCTGGCACTGAACGCGGGCATCGAAGCAGCACGCGCCGGCGACAGCGGTCGCGGCTTTGCTGTCGTTGCCCAGGAAGTGCGTGCACTCGCCCAGCGCTCGGCCGATGCTGCGCGCGAAATCAAGACGCTGGTTGCGACCACCAAGTCTCAGGTCGAGGCCGGGGTCCAAATCGTCGGGCGGACGCAGAAGGCGATCGCTGACATCGTCGAGCAGGTCGGCGGCATCAGCGGAACGGTGTCCGATCTTGCGCGCGAGACCGGCGGCCATGTCGGCGAACTCGAGGTCGTCTCGGGCAATGTCTCCGCCCTCGGCGGAGAGCTCTTCGAAAGCGCCGCTCTGGCACGCCAGTCGAGTGGCGGCACGGACGATCTCCACACGGTTATCCTTGAACTTGGCAGGACCGTGCGTGAATTCCACTACGAACGGCAGACGGGTGCAACACGCCCGGCCCGCCCCGAAATGCGCATTTCGGGCGCCGTGCCGGCGCCCGTCCGCACTCACGCCGTCTCTGAACCCATGGAGCTCGAAAACCCCGCATTCGACGAGGATTTCGGCTTCCCGGTGCACATTGCGGGGCTTGGAGGTTGAGGGGATTGTTTACCAACTTCAGATACAAATGGGTCATTGGGGCGGGCAGTGCGACCGTTCGGGCGGTGGATCAAGGGTCCAGGCTCGGCAAGGAACGGACAAATTGCCATGAGCTCGCAAGACAAGGAAAGAACTGATGGCAGCAAAGAAAAGCGAACAGAAAAGCTTGAAACTGCCCGCCGTGCTGGACCTGAACGAGGCCTCCAACCTGAAGGCCAATCTCATGTCCCTGCGGGGCGGCAGTGTGGCGATCGACGCTTCTGGTGTCGAGCGGGTTGGCGCGCAGTGCGTGCAGATCCTGATGGCCGGGGCAAAGGCGTGGGAAACGGACAAGAAGCCGTTCTCCTTCGTGAAGGCCTCCGATGCCTTCCTCAAGACGCTTCAACTCATCGGCGTAAACGTAGACGATCTGCTCGCTAAGGAGATCCGGCAGTGAAGAAAAAAGTACTTACCGTGGATGACTCCAGAACCATCCGTAACATGCTTCTGGTCACCCTCAACAATGCTGGCTTCGAAACCATCCAGGCGGAAGACGGCGTCGAGGGCCTCGAAGTTCTCGAAGAATGCAACCCGGACGTGATCGTCACGGACATCAATATGCCGCGTCTCGACGGCTTCGGCTTCATCGAAGGCGTCCGCAAGAACGACAAGTATCGTGCCGTGCCGATCCTGGTGCTGACCACCGAAAGCGATGCGGAAAAGAAGAACCGCGCTCGCCAGGCTGGTGCCACCGGCTGGATCGTAAAGCCCTTCGATCCGACCAAGCTGATTGATGCCATCGAGCGTGTAACCGCCTAAGCCGGGAATTTCTCCTATGGATATGAACGAAATCAAAGAGATCTTTTTCCAGGAATGCGAGGAGCAGCTCGCCGAACTGGAATCCGGTCTTCTGAAAATGAATGACGGGGATCGCGACCCGGAAACAGTCAACGCTGTGTTCCGCGCCGTGCATTCCATCAAGGGCGGTGCTGGCGCCTTCGGTCTCGACGACCTGGTAGCCTTCGCGCACGTCTTTGAAACGACTCTCGATTGCGTTCGATCCAACAAGCTTGAACCTGGCCCGGAAGTCATGAAGGTCATGCTGAAGTCGGCCGACGTGCTGGCCGACTTGGTCAGCGCCTCTCGTGACGGCGGCAGCGTCGATCCTTCGCGGTCGAGCGGCCTGGTCAAGGAACTCGAAGCGCTCGCCAACGGTGAACTGCCGTCGGCATCCGCTCCGGCCCCGGCCCCGGCACCGAAGCCTGCCGCAAAGGCTGCTCCCGCGCCGGTCGCTGCCGCGCCTGCCCCGACGGATGACAGCGGCTTCCAGCCGATCCCGTTTTCCTTCGACGACATGGGCGACGAAGAACCGGCTGCTGCTGCATCGACCTATGACGTCTCCTTCAAGCCGCGCCGCGATCTCTATGCCAAGGGCAATGAAGCCGCACTGCTGCTGCGCGACCTGTCGCGCATCGGCGAGATGAGCATCCACTGTGACATGGACAGCCTGCCGTCGCTGGACGACATGGATGCAGAGGAAGCCTATTTCGCCTGGAAGATCCAGATCACCACCGAGAAGGGTGAAGAAGGCATCCGCAGCGTCTTCGAATTCGCTGAATGGGACTGCGACCTCGAAATCAAACTGCACGAGGAGAAGACCGAGTCCGCCGCCGGCGAAGAGCCGCCGATGGTTCCCGTACCCTTCGACCTTTCCATCCTTGACGACACCAGCGACGCGTCAGAGGGGGCCCATGCCGATGAGCATGGAAGCGATGCGACCGTCGCTGCCGCCGTCGAAGCTGCCGAGACCGCAAGCAACGTCGTGAAGCTCGCAGCCGGTGGTGCCAAGGAAAAGAAGGAGTCGCCCGCAGCCGCTGCTGCCGCTGCTGCGGCTGCCGCCCAGAACAACGCCGCCGCTGGCCAGACGATCCGCGTCGACCTCGATCGCGTCGACCGCCTGATCAACCTCGTCGGCGAGCTCGTCATCAATCAGGCGATGCTCTCGCAGAGCGTCATCGAAAACGACAACAACGGTACCTCCGCCGTCAACATGGGCCTTGAGGAGCTGCAGCAGCTCACCCGCGAGATCCAGGACTCGGTCATGGCGATCCGCGCACAGCCCGTGAAGCCGGTCTTCCAGCGCATGTCGCGTATCGTTCGCGAAGTTGCCGACATGGTCGGCAAGTCGATCCGCCTCGTCACCGAAGGTGAAAACACCGAAGTCGACAAGACGGTCATCGACAAGCTCGCCGAGCCGCTGACCCACATGATCCGCAATGCCGTCGACCACGGTATCGAAAGCCCGGAAAAGCGTGCGGCCGCAGGCAAGGAGCCGGAAGGCACGATCAAGCTGACGGCGAAGCATCGTTCAGGCCGTATCGTCATCGAACTGGTCGATGACGGCGCCGGCATCAACCGCGAACGCGTGAAGCAGAAGGCGATCGACAACGAGCTGATCGCTGCCGATGCCAACCTGACGGACGAAGAGATCGACAACCTGATCTTCGCGCCCGGCTTCTCCACGGCCGACAAGATCTCCGACATTTCCGGCCGCGGCGTCGGCATGGACGTCGTCAAGCGCTCGATCCAGGCTCTCGGCGGTCGTATCTCGATCACCTCGCGTCCGGGCCTCGGCTCGACCTTCACCATGAGCCTTCCGCTGACACTCGCCGTTCTAGACGGCATGGTGGTCACGGTGGCCGGCCAGACCCTCGTCGTTCCGCTGACCGCGATCGTCGAGACGCTGCAGCCCGAAGCGCAGAACATCCACTCCTTCGGCGCCAACCAGCGGCTCATCTCGATCCGCAATTCGTTCTGCCCGCTGGTCGATGTCGGTCGCATCCTGAACTTCCGTGGCACACAGGCCAATCCGATAGACGGCGTTGCGCTGCTGGTCGAATCGGAAGGCGGCGGCCAGCGCGCCCTCATGGTCGATGCGATCCAGGGCCAGCGCCAGGTCGTCATCAAGAGCCTCGAGGCAAACTACACCCACGTGCCCGGCATCGCCGCGGCAACGATCCTCGGGGATGGCCGCGTAGCGCTCATTCTCGACGTCGATGCGGTGGTCGCCGCCTCGCGTGGCCAGTCGCTCAAGCAGGAAATGTCGTTGGCAGTCGCAGGATAGTGTCATGTCGTATGCGGTGAAAAACCTGGTCGAGGGAGGACGCGAACTCATCGCCTTTCGCATTGGCGATCAGGAGTTCTGCGTGAACATCATGTCGGTTCGCGAGATCCGGGGATGGACACCCGCGACCCCGCTTCCGCATTCGCCATCCTACGTCATCGGCGTGATCAATTTGCGCGGCGCGGTTCTGCCGATCATCGATCTCTCGGTCCGGCTCGGCATGAAGCCGGCCGAGCCGACCGCCCGCCATGTCATCATTGTGGCTCAGGTCAAGACAAAGGTCGTCGGCCTGCTGGTCGAAGCCGTATCCGACATCCTGACTGTCACCGAAGAAAACATCCAGCCGGTGCCGGAGATCTCCTCCGACCTCGAAAAGCAGTATGCACGTGGGATTCTCGCGATCGACAAGCGGATGATCTGCCTCGTCGAACTCGGTGCCCTGTTCCCTGAATCCGAAAGCGAGGCCGCATGACGGTTGCCCTCAATACATCTTCCCGCCAATCGGATGACGAGGTCCTGGCCAGCGGTGAATATCCGCTGACCCGCCGCGACCTCAACGAGATTGCGGCGATGATCTACTCGGACGCCGGTATCTCCTTGAACGAATCCAAGGCTTCGCTGGTCTATTCGCGCCTGTCGAAGCATATCCGCAATCTCGGCCTGTCGGGTTTTCGCGCCTATTGCCAGCTCGTCTCGTCGCCCGACGGCGCGCCCGAACGTCGTGAGATGCTGTCGCATCTGACGACGAACTTCACCCGTTTCTTCCGCGAGAACCATCACTTCGAACACCTGCGCGACGAGGTCCTGCCGGGTCTGATCGCCCGTGCCAAGTCGGGTGGTCGCGTCCGCATCTGGTCCGCCGCGAGCTCGGACGGTCAGGAACCCTATTCGATCGCGCTGACCGTGTTCCAGGCATTCCCCAATGTGCTGGACTACGACTTCAAGATCCTCGCCACCGATATCGATCCGAAGATCCTTGCGATCGCCCGCCAGGGTGCCTATGACGAACAGGCACTCGAAACCGTGTCGCCGGCGATGCGCAAGCAGTGGTTCAAGGAAACCGAAATCGGCGGACGTCGCAAGTTCCAGGTGGACGATCGCCTGAAGCGTCTCATCACCTACAACGAGCTCAACCTGATGGCCCAGTGGCCGTTCAAGGGAAAGTTCGACGTCATCTTCTGCCGTAACGTCGTCATCTATTTCGACGAGCCGACCCAGATGCGCATCTGGACCCGTTTTGCCGATCTTCTTCCGGTAGGCGGTCATCTCTACATCGGTCATTCCGAACGCGTGTCGGGCGACTCGAAGAACGACTTCGACAATATCGGCATCACCACATACCGCTACCTGGGCAAGCAGGGAGGGCGCAAATAATGCCGGCGCCTGCACGCGTTCTCGTCGTCGATGACAGCCCGACCATGCGCGGCCTGATCACGGCCGTGTTGAATGCCGATCCCGAAGTCAGCGTCGTCGGCCAGGCCGGCGACGCCATGGAGGCCCGCGCCGCTATCAAGCAGCTCAATCCCGATGTCGTCACGCTCGATATCGAGATGCCGAACATGAACGGCCTCGAATTCCTCGACAAGATCATGAAACTGCGCCCGATGCCGGTGATCATGGTGTCGACCATGACCCATCGCGGCGCGGAAGCGACCCTGGCGGCGCTTGAAATCGGCGCTTTCGACTGCGTCGGCAAGCCGATTCCCGGTGACGCCCGGCCCTTCGGTGACCTCGCCGACAAGGTCAAGGCCGCCGCCCGTTCGATGCATCGTTTCAATAAAGGTGCGACCGCTGCCGCACCGCCGGCGCCGACCCCGGCCACGGATTTCCGTGTCGGTCGCAAGATCGTTGCCATCGGATCGTCGACCGGTGGCGTGGAAGCGTTAATCACAGTTCTGCAAAAATTCCCGCGAAATTGCCCTCCCACGGTGATTACGCAGCACATGCCGCCGACGTTTACGAAAAGTTTCGCAGAAAGGCTTAATCGTCTCTGCGCCCCGGTCGTGGAAGAAGCGACCGATGGAGCCAGACTTGAGATCGGTAAGATTTATCTCGCCCCGGGCGGCGACCGCCATTTGCAGGTGGTCAATGCCTCCGCTCCGAGCTGCCGGCTGGTCGAACGGCCGCCGGTCAACGGGCACCGTCCTTCGGTGGACGTGTTGTTCGATTCGGTTGCGGAACTGGCGGGACGCAATGCTGTGGGGGTCATCCTGACCGGCATGGGCCGCGACGGGGCTTCCGGACTGCTGAAGATGCGCCACGCCGGTGCGCGCACGATCGGTCAGAACGAGAAGACCTGCGTTGTCTATGGGATGCCCCGCGTCGCCCATGAATTAGGCGCCGTCGAGCAGCAACTGCCGCTTGGTTCCATTGGGGAGGAAATCCTCAAACTTACTGCCGCCCGAAAAGAAGGTATCGATTAAATGTCTCTAGCCGAAAAAATCAAAGTTCTGATCGTGGACGATCAGGTCACGAGCCGTCTGCTCCTGAGTGATGCCTTGACCCAGCTCGGCTTCAAGCAGATCACCGCCGCCGGCGATGGTGAGCAGGGTATGAAGATCATGACCGAGCAGCCCCATCATCTGGTCATCTCCGACTTCAACATGCCGAAGATGGACGGGCTGGTCTTCCTGCAGCACGTGCGCACCAACCCCAACACCAAGAAGGCCGCCTTCATCATTCTGACCGCGCAGGGCGACCGCGCGCTGGTGCAGAAGGCCGCCCAGCTCGGCGCGAACAACGTTCTCGCCAAGCCCTTCACCATCGAAAAGATGAAGGCCGCCATCGAAGCGGTATTCGGAGCGTTGAAATGATCGACGACAGTGCAGCTAGGCGCGTCCATATTATTCAGGGTGAGTACAAGGTCATCAACGACCCGAATGTCGTTCTGTCGACCATCCTTGGTTCGTGCGTAGCTGCCTGTCTGCGTGATCCGGTCGCGGGCGTCGGGGGGATGAATCACTTCCTCCTGCCGGGTTCTGCCAATCCGGGTTCGGGAGGCGGCGACGCCACCCGCTATGGGGTTCATCTGATGGAACTCCTGATCAACGGACTGCTGAAGCAGGGGGCACGCCGAGACCGCCTCGAGGCAAAGGTCTTCGGCGGAGCGAAGACGATCGCGACGTTCTCGAACGTCGGCGAACAGAACGCCGCCTTCGCCATGCAGTTCCTGAGAGACGAAGGCATTAAAGTGGTCGGCTCGTCCACGGGCGGAGAGCATGGCCGCAAACTGGAATTCTGGCCGGTCAGCGGTCGGGCAAGGCAATATCCCCTAACAGGGGCGGAAACGCAGAAGACCGTCGCGCTCGAGCAGCGTCCGGCTCCCGTGTCGAAGCCCGTGGAAAGCTCAATCGAATTTTTCTAAGTATTGGAAACCGGATGCTAAAAGAAATCGAAGCAGACAAGGCTGTCGCGGAAGAGGCGCTGCCGGAGATCATGATGCGGGTCGTGACCGAGTTGCACGACGTCGCCTACCTGATCGAACGCATCGAGCCGCAGCTCTTGGAACTGGGTGGCAACAGCGTTCTTGAGCGTCCCGACAGCCTGAAGGTCTTGCAGGGCATCGACCTTGCCGTGCAGAAGACGCGTGGCCTGGCCGAATTTATCGACACCATCACAGGCTCCATCCCGTCCGACTGGGTTGTAGACATGACGACCGCATTGAGCCTGGTCAAGCTTGCCGAAATGCAGAAGGCGCTCGGCGCCGGCCTGCGTCACGGCCATTCCCAGCCGCTGAGCAAGGCGGCCGGCGACTTCGACTTCTTCTGATTTCCCGTCTGCGAGCCCGCTGATCAGGGCTTTTGTCTGGGACGACGTGCCGAAATGACATCGGCATTTCTCCAGCTACGAAACGTTCGCACAAGTTTCGATTTCTATTGTCGCGCCAAGGGCAAATGCCCGAAAACCCTTGTTGTTGATGGTGCGAGACAGAATGAATCTGTTAAATCAATTACTTCAGTTCTTTAAGAACATGGCGTCACTAGGCCAGACGCGATTGCTGGCCATCGGTGGCATCACCGTCGTTTCCTTCGCGCTCATCATCGCCGCTGCGATTTTTGTCAACAAGCCCGCCTACGAAACCCTTTACGTAGGCCTCGAAACAACCGATCTCAATCAGGTCAGCATCGCACTTGCCGAAGCCGGTATCGACTTCGAAGTGGGCACCGATGGCAAGAGCGTCAAGGTGCCTGTCGGCATGACCGGCAAGGCCCGTCTGCTCCTTGCCGAGCGCGGCCTGCCGAACAGCGCCAATGCCGGCTATGAGCTCTTCGACAACGTTGGTTCGCTTGGCCTGACCTCGTTCATGCAGGAGGTGACCCGGGTCCGCGCTCTGGAAGGTGAAGTCGCACGCACCATCCAGCAGATCAGCGGCATCGCGGCCGCCCGCGTTCACATCGTCATGCCCGACGTCGGCAACTTCCGTCGCGGCGAGCAGAAGCCCACCGCATCCGTCATGGTCCGCGCATCGACCGAGACGGGTCGCAAGGCCGCCGCCTCCATCCGTCATCTGGTCGCATCGTCCGTCCCGGGCCTCGATGTCGAGGATGTGACGATTCTTGATTCGACCGGCCAGCTTCTCGCTTCAGGCGACGAGACCGGCGGTGCCGCGACCCGTTCGCTCGGTGTCGTCCAGTCTGTCCAGCAGGAAATCGAACAGAACATCGACAAGGCGCTTGCACCCTTCCTTGGCATGGACAACTTCCGTTCGTCGGTCACGGCCCAGCTCAATACCGATACCCAGCAGATCCAGGAGACGACCTACGATCCCGAATCACGTGTTGAACGTTCGGTTCGTGTGACCAAGGAAAACCAGAAGTCCCAGAGCAAGCAGTCCGACTCGGCCGCCACCGTCGAACAGAACATCCCGCAGGGTGACGTTCAGGGCGCCACCCCGGGTCCGGAATCGTCCGACGAACAGGACAAGAAGGAAGAGCAGACCAATTACGAGATCAACAGCAAGACGGTTGCCACGGTCAAGAACAGCTACACGGTCGAGAAGGTCTCGGTCGCTGTGGTCGTCAACAAGGGTCGTATCGCCAAGATGGTTGGCGAACCGGTCGATCAGGCCAAGATCGACGCCTATCTTGCCGAGATGCAGAAGATCGTCTCCACCGCAGCTGGTCTCGACACCGCTCGTGGTGACATGGTCACGCTGACTGCCATGGACTTCCTGGAAAACCAGCTTCTCGAAGAAGCGGCAGCCGGCCCTGGCATCATGGAAACGTTCAGCCGCAACCTCGGCGGCATCATCAACTCGCTCGCCTTCGTTGCCGTGGCATTCCTGATCGTCTGGATGGGCATTCGTCCGATGGTACGCGCCGCAGGCGGCGGGTCCGCAGCGATCGCTGGCGGGGTCGAAGAAGGTGCCGGTCTCGAGCTGCCGGACTTCTCTCCCGCCCTGGGTGCCTCGACCGGAGGCGCGCTCATGGACGGCTTCGGTTCGGACTTCGGCTTCGACAGCACCGACGACCTGCTCACCATGGACGACGATGCCAATGGCGGCTTCAACCGCCGCGTCAAGGAAGGTCCGGAACGTCGCCTCTCGCGCATGGTGGAGATCTCGGAAGAGCGCGCCGCCAAGATCCTGCGCAAGTGGGCCGTCGACAAGGCCGCCTGAGCGGGGCAGAAAGCCGAAGCACAATATGGACCGCGCCGGTTTCCGGCGCGGTCTTTCTGTTCCACGAAGGAACTACAACGAACGTTATGGGTGTACGCGCAAGCGGGGTGGGTCTAGAATATGAGGATTCGCTCACAAAGACCCCGTGGACCCGCCTTGATTCGAATGTTGGGGAATTCTTCCGTAACGGAAGGTGATGACCCGCAACTGTGATCTTTGGCTCTTTATCTTCGGGAGTGACTGTGATTCGTTAGCGGTGGGAACAAAACGGGGCGGTATTCGGGCGGCGGAAAATCCGGATATCGATGCGGTCGGGGCCTTCGACGCGCATGTCCCAAAGGGGGCAATTAGATGGACGCGGAGCTATCCGAGGACAAAGCCGGAAGCAGGAGGGCGCCCCTCGTGGCGGCCGACGCCTCCGATCGGCTTTCGTCGAGGGACCAGCTCATTCGCCGCCTGGCGACAGTGTCGCAGGCGGGACATATGAGTGCCAGTCTCGCGATACTCGGCGAGTATGTCGGAGCGTCCCACTACCTGCTCGCGCGCTATGATCTGGTCCAGGAGCACGGCCTGGATTTCGTCGTTTCCTCCAATTGGCCTTTCGATCTGGTTCGGCGTCTGGAGAGCGAAATTGCCGCGACCTATTCCCGCTCCACCGAGCTGGAAAAATGTCTCTCGGTGCTGCAGCCGAAATTCGATCTTCTGCCGGACGACGCGACCGTCCCGGCGGGTATTGGCCGGCAATACTGTTCGCTCACGGTGAGTGTCGGCCGGACACGCCTGTCGCTGATGCTGCTATTTGACGAGAATTTCGTGTTGTCGCCGGAAAGGCTGCGCGAAGTCGCTTTGCTGACTGGCTACTGTGTCAGCCTTTCGACCGGTACGTCGCATAAGAGTGATCGCGAATTCGACCTCACCGAGCGTGAGCTTGAATGCCTCTTCTGGATAGCGGAAGGCAAGACCAGCGACGAGATCGCCACCATTCTCGGCATTTCGCGCAACACGATCAATAATTACATCACCAGCGTCATGCGCAAGACTGCGACCAAGACACGCTCGGAAGCGATCGCCTACGCGGTCCGCAACAACCTCGTCTAGGGAAAGGGAAAAGGGGCATGGCGTCTACGGAAGGGCCGTTCGATACCACGCGGGAGGAAAGCAGACCGTCTTCCGCTCGCAAGGTGACGTCCCGTTCGGATATCTTCCCGAAGCTCGTCTCCCTGCAACGCGCACTCAACGCGCGCAGCTTTGCGGTCCTGAAGGTCGCCGGCGGCGGTATGCCGTCGAAGCGCCGTCTCGTTGCGGAATATGAAAACTGGGCGGCCGCGCTGGGCACGGGATGCGAACCATTCATAGCAGCCTATGGCGAGACCCTGATCAATCACATCGAGTCCTCGCTCCTGCCGGTTCTCTGGAGTGCCGAGGATAGCGCGAGCTTCGCCGAGGCCTCCGATTTCGTGCCGTTCGTGGTGCAACTGGAACCGCGGGTGCTGGACTATTCAGGTGTGGCCTTCCCGGTTCGGCTCGGGGCGGTCGGCAACGGTTACATCGTCTTCGCGACGACGGGTGCGGTGGACTTGCCCGGCGAGGCGATCCTCGACGTGCACGGCCGTTGCTGCTCGGTCATGATGGATATCCTGTCGCTCGAGGAGCGACGCTCGATGCCGTCGGAAACACTGAGCGATCGCGAGATCGCCTGTCTGCAACTTGCCGGTGACGGCCGCATCAGCGAGGAGATCGCTGAAAGGCTCAAGCTCTCGGTGCACACCGTCAATGCCTATCTCGGCTCGGCGACCATCAAGCTTGATTCCGTGAATCGAATTCAGGCGATCGCCAAGGCCATTCGCCTCGGCTACATCACCTGAAACAATCCGTTTCTGTCAGGAATAGAGCGCGTCAGAGCTCGATTTCACGAAGCGCGCTTCGCGAAGGCGCCGTTCCAGAATGCGCGTGTTCTCGTCGGGGTCGCCGGATGAATTCTGGAAGGCAATGTGATTGATCTCGAGACCGGCATGGTCGCGCGCCAGCGATAGCTGCGCATAGATCGTGATGCCCTTCGGTTTGATTTCGAGGTCGAGGATAACCTCCGGCGGGCCACCCCATTCGAGGCGGTATTCGCCACCTGCGCCGAAGTTGACGGTGCCCGGATGGAAATAGAGCTCCGCCGCCGATGAAACCAGGTCGGAGATGTTGCCGTAAAGCTCGAACCGCAGCAGGGAGATCAGGTCTGCCGCATCGAGCAACCGCAATTCGCTGGCGACCGGGCTGATCGCCTCGGCCACGATGCGTTCACGCTGAGTGGTGTAGGGGCATTTCTTCATCGCAGCTAGCGCACCCGTCTCTTCTTTGTCTTTGCCGCGTAGACCCGATGCACGAGTTCCGCGACGGCTTTGTAAAATACCGACGGGATGACACTATCCACCGAGACTTGCGCAAACATGGAGCGTGCAAGCGGCGGATCTTCGAAAATGGGGATGTCGTTCTCTCGGGCGATCTCTCGTATCTTGAGAGCGACAAGGTCTTGCCCTTTTGCGACGACGACCGGTGCCTCGTTCTCCTCGCGGACATACCGCAGTGCAACCGCGTAGTGAGTCGGGTTGGTGATCACCAGGGTTGCGCGCGGTACGTTGTTGATCATGCGACGGCGGGCGCGGTCGCGCGCGATCGAGCGCTGGCGCGATTTCACGATCGGGTCGCCCTGCGCCTGCTTGTATTCGTCCTTGATTTCCTGCTTCGTCATGCGCAGCTGGGTGTACCAGTGGTGGCGCGTCCAGAAGAAGTCGATGACGGCGAGAACGGCGGTCGCCATCAGAATTACGATCATGATCTTCTTCAGGATCGCCGCGAACTTGACGAAGATGACCTGCGGATCGGAGAACATCGCGTCGAGCGTGCCGAAATATTCGGATTTCAGCGCGAAGACCATGATGATCGAGACGATGACGATCTTGAACACCGAC
This sequence comes from Rhizobium terricola, assembly GCF_012927355.1. Lineage (GTDB taxonomy): Bacteria > Pseudomonadota > Alphaproteobacteria > Rhizobiales > Rhizobiaceae > Allorhizobium > Allorhizobium terricola. Next base: position 515,633 of record NZ_JABBGK010000002.1, on the reverse strand, counting down.
TTGCCGAACTCGACGAGGCCCGGAAGGCTGAAAAGGCGCTCCCAGCCCTTCACCAAAGAAATGCGCGAAGCCTGCGGCTTGATTCGCTCAAGCACGAAGCCCGGCATGTGCTGAATGACATTCGAGCCGACGCCGAACAGCATGAACAGCGCTACCGCCGGAAGCAGAAGGGCGCTCGCCTCCCAGCCAAGATGGGTAAAGAGCGAGATCACATCGGTCGCGGTGGCGATCTTCCATTGGTCGGGCTGCTCGAAAAGGTCGCGCAAGGTCTCGCCAAGCCGCGCCACGCCGGACGGCAGGAAGAAGACCAGATAGAAGTAGAAGGCCAGGGCAGAAGCAAAGATCGGGACTTCGCGTGATGACGGCGTGTTGCCTTTCTCCGCCGCGTCGCGAAGTTTTTTCTCTGTCGGGTCTTCTGTTTTGCTGTCCTTGTCCTGATCGTCGGACACGCCTTCTTCCCCTTTGGTCAGAAATGCACGGCAAGGCACCGCCTTTGCCGTCCTGCACTCCGTAGGCTTCGCCCGGATCCCGGTTCGGGCGCCGTCCGTTCATTCGGTCCGGCACCCGTCATCTGTGCCAAAAACGCTAGACGCCCGCCGATTGTCATTCAATCGGCGGGCGCGGCAGAGAGCGGGTTTTCAACAGCGGAGCGGGCTCAGGCGGCCTGCTGGTCGCCTTCGGCTTCCTTGAGCTGGATCTGGCCGGCATTGGCGAGACGGATCGCTTCCTGTGCGACGGCGCGACGGGCAATCGCGATTTCGCGCGGGTTGATGCCGGTCGTGCCCGTCGAGAGGTCCGATTCGATCATGCGGCGTGCGCGCGGGCTGATGGCCGAAAGCACGCATTCCTTGATCTCGGCGCTGGCGCCACGCAGCGCCATGGTGAGGATGTCGCCGGAGATGTCGTTGAGCAGCATGACACGGCTGCGCTGCGGCATGGCCAGCAGGTCCTCGAACAGGAAGATCTTCGGACGGACCTTGTTGACGGCGTCCTTGCTGATCGACTCGAGCGAGTTGAGCAGGGTATCGACTTCCGGCTTTTCCAGCTCGTTCATCAGTTCCGCCACCTTCGCCGAACCCGTCGAGTTGCGTTCGGCCTCGATCTCGGCAATCAGGTCGTGGACCCGGTTCTCGATGATCTGCGCCGCCTTGGGGCTGACGCCCTTCAGGTTGACGGTGCGGTTCATGATGTCGGCTCGACGGCTTTCCGGCAGCTTCAGCAGCACCTTGGCGCCGAAGGACGACGGCAGCATGGAAAGGATGTAGGCGACGGTCTGCGGATGCTCGCGCATCAGGAACTTGGCGATGAAATCCGGATCGGCGTCCTGCAGGCGGTCCCAGATCGACGACTCATAGGCCTGGAAGGCGGTTCGACGGCCGAGCAGGCCGTCGACTTCTTCCGGTGTCAGCCCCTCTTCGAGGATGCTCTCGATGGCCTTGGCGTTGTCCATGAGGCCTGCACCTTCGGTGAACAGGTCCTCGAATTCGTTGACGAGCTGCAGGAGTTCATCCGGCGGAATGGTCCTGAGCGTCTGCGCCGATGCGATGATCGTCTGCAGCTCAGCCTGGGTAAAGTATTTCAGCAGCTTTCCGGCCACGCCCTTTCCCATGGCAAGCAGGACGGCGGCCGCCTTGTCTGCCTGGGAAAGCGGCTTGCCCGTCATCGGGCCGCCGAAATCGTCAAAGTCCATCATGGTCTTTCCTCTCTGGCCCTGGGGTGGGGTCAGGACATCTTGCTACCCATTACTTCGATCAGCTTCACGCCGAAGCGCGTATCATCATTCTCCAGTACGGTAATCTCGCCGCGCGCGATGCGCCGGCCGTTCACCATGATTTCAACCGGTTCGCCGATCTTCTTGTCGAGCGCGATGATGGCGCCTTCCTCGAGATTCATCAAGCCGGAGACCTGCATGCGGCTGGAGCCGAGCACGATCTGGACCTCGATCGGAATGTCCATGATCAGGTCGAGATTGGCGGTCAGCGCGCTGCCCGGTTCCGGGCTGGCCGAAGCGGTGCTCGATCCGAACGAGGTGTCGCCGAAGCTCGAACCGCCGAAGCTGTCGGATCCGAAGTCGGTGGTCGGGCCGCCGATCGCGCCGCCGCCGAAATCGCTTTCGAAGGACGAAAGGGAATCCGAGCCAGCGCTGGGCATGGCGAAGTCGTCGCCGAGGCCGCCACCGAAGTCCGATCCGAGATCCGGCAGCGTGCCCTCGGCATCATTCTTCAGCACGCCACGCAGATCGTCGATCGCCTGGTCGAAATCGGTACCGCTGCCGGGCATCGCCAGCGCGTCGTCTTCGATAATGGGTGTCTTCTTCGTAGCCATGGATTTGATTATTCCCGTTGAAACTTGCCTCAACCTGCCTTGCCGTGAATGGCTCGGTTGAGGGGGCCTACCCCATCAAATGTTTTAGAATTTCATCTTCGCTGCTGATGTTGTCCTTCACCCGAACCGTGTAGTGGTCGCCGGCACGACCGAATTCGCAGCGATACATGTCCTTCCCGTTGGCGCTGACATTGACCATCACATCGCCCTTGTCGCGAAAGGCGATGACGTCGCCGGCGGCGAGGCGCGAGATGGTGTTGAGCGTCAGGGTCTGAAGACGGATCTTCGCCTCGAGGGTGATCTGCGAGCGGCGAACCTGCTCGGCGATCTGTTCGGCCCATTCCTTCTTGTTGCGCGACATCTGGCTCTTCGACTTCGGCACGGTGACCGTGGTCTTCAGAAGTGCCTTCTGCGGCACGACCAGGTAGAATTCGGAAGCCACGCTGCCGAGCTCGATCTTGAGCTTGATCGTCGCGGCGAATTCGTCGACGTGATCCGGTTCGGGCTTCGGCCGGTCCTCGGCATTGTGCGGACGCTCGATCAGCGGCTCGAAGCCGCCGGCGGCGTTTACGCCGGATCGCAGCACGTTGCCGATCTTGTCGAAGATCATCGCCGCCAGGTCGAGCTCGATGCGCGAGAGCGGCCGATGGATCGGCTCCTCGATCGTCTCGGGCAGGGCGCCGAGCAGGTTTTCCATCAGGGTGATGACGAAGCTGTTGCCGCAGGCAAGGGCAAAGCGCGGGCACCAGTTGCGCAGCTGGGTGTCAGCGAGAACGACATTGTCGCCGAGATCGGCGATCAGATCGTTCATCAGTCCGGTCTCGTGGCCCGCATAGCTCACTTCCATGGTGAGACCGGTTTCGCTGTGAAAGATGTCCGGCAGGAATTCGGTGTAGAGATCGCCGAACTCCGAGCAGAGCTTTTCGAGCGTCGCTCGGTCGCCAAGCGCCCCGGTGAGCCGCGCAAGCAGCGCCGGATCGATCGCCGGGGTCTTCGTTTTGGGTTCCGTCATCGTCATGCCGCCTTGCTGTCGCCGCCGCCGCCGGGATTCATCATTTCCTGCTCGACCGCGTCGATCGAAGGCCGCTCATAGGCGGAGATCGTCTTGCGGCCGTATTCGAGAGCCACCTGGGGAACGGAGCCGTTCATATAGGCAAGCAGCGTCTGCTTCACGATGATGTAGAGTCGGTGCTGCTTCGTGCGGACCACCTTGATCTGCGAAATCAGCGGGTTGCAGAGGCAGTAGGACAGGAAGATGCCGAGCATGGTGCCGACGAGTGCGGCACCGATCAGGCCGCCGAGCACTTCCGGCGATTCGTTGATCTTGCTCATCGCCTTGATAACCCCGAGAACGGCCGCGACGATACCGATGGCCGGGAAGCTGTCGCCCATCGCGGTAATCGCGTGATACGGCTTCATCTTGTCGTAGAGGATGGTGTTGATTTCCTCGTCCATCAGAGCCTCGATCTCATGGCTGCGGGCGTTGCCGATGATGATGAGGCGGACATAGTCGCAGATGAACGCGGTAAGTTCCTTGTTCTTCAGCACCGTCGGTGCGGCCTGGAAGATCGTGGATTCGTCCGGGTTGTCGATGTGGGCTTCGATCTCGTTGCGCGACTTGGTCCTGAGATCGCGCATCAGCGAATAGAGAACGCCGAGAACGTCGAGATAGGCGCGCTCCTTCGGGACGGCGTGCTTGAAGGCCTCACCCAGCGCCTTGCCGGAATCCTTCACCACCTTCATCGGGTTGGCCATGATGAAGCCGCCGACACCGGCACCGCCGATGATCATCAGCTCGAAGGGCTGCACGAGAACGTCCACATGGCCGCCCATGGCCATGAAGCCACCGAGGACACAGCCGACGGTTATGACAAATCCAATAATGATATTCATTTCGTGCCCGCATCTGAACGTTGCTTTTCAGACTAAGCGATACGGGCGCTTCCTTGCGTGAGGCTGAACCCCGGGCCTTCACGGTTTGTGAACCTACAGACAGCTTCGCGCAAGCCTTTTGCCCCAAGAAGAGCGATAACGGACGCATTTTCCGATTGTCCATATCGAAAGGCGCAACGACCGTGACGACGACCTATACGAGCTACAAGCTGATTACGCAGAACATTGACAAATCGATCGAGCGCGTCGCCGAAGCTCCGGATGTTGCGCGCGAGACCGAATACTATCTGGCGAACATCGGTAACGTGAAGTCGGTCGATGATTTCATGGCGGACACCCGTCTTTATAATTACGCGCTGAAGGCGCACGGCCTCGAGGACATGGGCTACGCCAAGGCACTCATCCGCAAGGTTCTGACTGAAGGCGTCGCGAACGAAGAAGCCTTTGCCAACCAGCTCAGCGACAATCGTTACGCCGATCTTGCGAAGACGTTCAACTTCGCCGCAGAAGGCGAGGCGGCGACGTCGTCCGAGGCAGCCCGCCAGGGCGTCGTCGACCTCTTCATGCGCCAGACGCTCGAACAGGATGCAGGCAACGACAATACCGGCGTCCGGCTGGCGCTCTATTTCGAGCGCAGCGCCTCCAAGATCAGTTCCGCCATGGACATCCTCGCCGACGACGCGCTCGCCGAAGTCGTTCGCACCACGCTCGGACTACCGGAAGGTTTCGCCGCCTCGGACATCGATGGCCAGGCGGCCTACCTGGAAAAGGCCCTCAACATCGAGGACTTCCAGGATCCGGAGAAGACCGGAAAATTCCTCGAGCGCTTCACCGCGATGTGGGAGCTGGACAATCCTTCGGAGACCTACGACCCGCTCGCGGTGTTCGGGGCCTCGTCCGGCCACGGCATTTCCGCGGACCTGCTCATTTCCATCAATTCCCTGAAACTCGGAGGCAGTTGAGTGCAATCCGGACTATACGTATCCCTCTCGTCCCAAATCGCTCTGGAACGTCGCCTGACGACCATCGCCGACAACATGGCCAACCTCAATACGGTTGGCTTTCGCTCTACCGAGGTCAAGTTCGACGAGGTGTTGAGCAAGACGCAGAACGACATCAACGCCAAGATCGCCTTCGTCAACCAGGGTAACGACTACCTGTCGACCAAGACGGGCGAGCTGGCCAACACCGGCAATACGCTCGACTTTGCAATCAAGGGTGACGCATGGTTCGCCCTCGAGACGCCGGAAGGTCAGGTCCTGACCCGCGACGGCCGCTTCACGATCAAGGATACCGGCGAACTCGTCTCGGTTCGCGGTTACCCGGTGCTCGACGCGGGCGGCGCCCCGATCCAGCTCAACCGTGGCGGCGGAACGCCGGTCGTCGGAGCCGACGGCAAGATCCTCCAGGACGACCGCCAGGTCGCATCTCTGGGCCTTTTCACGGCCGATATCAGCAAGGGTTTCATCCGCCACGACAATAGCGGCGTGACCACCGTCGACGAACCGCAACCCGTCGTCGACAATCCGGAAGTCTCCGTCCTGCAGGGCTATCTGGAAAATTCCAATGTCAACGGCATCGGCGAGATGACGCAGCTCATCCAGGTGAACCGCGCCTTCGAGAGCATCAGCTCGCTGATGCGCGACAGCGAAAGCTCGTTGAGCGAGGCCATCAAGGTACTCGGCGGCTCGAACTGACCTTGAGGCTCTGAAAAATGGCGGAAGAGATGTCGCAGATGCCTGTGCTATCCCCGAAACTGGCCCAGATGGCAGGCCTTGCCGCCCGCTACGCCAGTCCGGAATTCTCCGTGACCCATGGCGGTCACGTACGCACCATCGCGGCCGGCCACTACACGGTGACGGGCCTTTCCCGTCACGTACGGCTCGGCGAGTTCGTCGCCCATCGCAGCCGCACCGGTATCCATCTCGGCGAGGTTGTCCGCGTCGAGCCGGACCTTGCCTATGTCTGCCCTATCGAACCGGGTGAGCCGATCGGCATTCATGACGTGGTCATCCGCAAGGGTGCCTTCCGCGTGGCGCCTGGCGACAGTTGGTGCGGGCGCACCATCAACGCTCTGGGTGATCCGATCGATGGTCTCGGTCCGCTCGCTCCAGGCGACATGCGCCGCGCCATTGCCAACAGCGCCCCGTCGTCGATGACGCGCCGGCGAGTCGAGCAGGGTTTTCGTACCGGCGTTCGTGCGATCGACATCTTCTCGCCGCTCTGCCTCGGCCAGCGTCTCGGCATTTTCGCCGGCTCGGGTGTCGGCAAGTCGACGCTCCTGTCGATGCTTGCGCGGGCCGATGCCTTCGACAAGGTCGTGATCGCGCTGGTCGGCGAACGTGGCCGCGAAGTTCGTGAATTCATCGAGGATACGCTCGGTCCGAACATGGCCAAATCGGTTGCCGTCGTCGCAACCAGCGACGAAAGCCCAATGCTGCGCAAGATGGCGCCGCTGACCGCGATGACGATCGCCGAGCACTTCCGTGATCGCGGGGAAAACGTGCTGTTTATCGCTGACAGCGTGACGCGATTTGCCCACGCAATCCGCGAGGTTGCGACCGCAGCCGGCGAGGCTCCGATCGCCCGCGGTTATCCTGCTTCGGTCTTCACCGAACTGCCGCGACTGCTGGAGCGCGCAGGCCCGGGCGAGGAGGGAGCGGGGACGATCACCGCGATCATCTCGATCCTGGTCGACGGTGACAACCACAACGATCCGATCGCCGACTCCGTGCGCGGTATTCTCGACGGCCATATCGTGCTCGAGCGCAGTCTCGCCGACGAAGGACGCTACCCACCGATCAATCCTCTCACCTCGATTTCGCGACTGGCGCGCAAGGCCTGGAGCGGCGAGCAGGAAAAGCTCGTCTCCCGCCTCAAGACGCTGATCCATCGTTTCGAGGAAACCCGCGATCTCCGTCTCATCGGCGGTTATCGCGCCGGTAGCGATCCCGATCTCGACATGGCGATCAGGCAGGTGCCGGTGATCTATGACGTATTGAAACAGACGCCGGGCGACAAGCCGGCGGCAGATGCCTATGCCGATCTCGCGAATGCCTTGAAGGCCGCCCTCGGCGGCAATGCGGCGGCTGCAGGAAGAACGAGGTGAATATCGTGACCGAAATCGAAGCCGACGAACCCGTAGCACCGCTGAGGCCTGCACCGCAGGAACGTGGCCGGATTTCGCTGACGGACCGCATTCTGGGCGCCACCGGGGTGGCGCTCGCTTGCGCGGCCGCCTTCTTCCCCTGGTACGTTTTCTTCAACGAGGAGAAGTTCGGCGTTCGCGTGGCTAACTGGGAACGCACGCGCGACCTCCCGGAGGGGCCGGGCCGCAATGTCTTCAGCGTCTCGCCGCTTGCCCTCGTCGACAGGGACGACGACGGCACGCCGGGCGAAACCGGCGCTCAGGTTGACCCGCTGGTCACCGCGACCGTGTCGAAGCTCGGTGAGGAAAAGCTGAAAGGTCCCGAGAACCCGGAAGCGCAACCGTTCCCCGGCCGCAGCGGTTTCCGCCTGCTGCACGTCGCCAACGGTCGGGCTCTGATCGAGGATACATCGGGCATGTATATGGTGCGTGTCGGTTCGATCCTGCCGGACAACAGCCGCGTCGCGACGCTTGAACAGCGTGATGGCAAGTGGGTGATCGTGACCTCGACCGGTGAGGTTTACGAGAACAATTGATGGGAAGGCCCTTTGGGGCCCTCATGTCTCCGGCCTGTCCCGCTCGGCTTCCGCCGCATCCAGGGCGGCAATGACATCGGCATCGGTGAGTTGCGGAAAATGCCGGTAGCTGAAGCCGATCGCCCCCAACATGTGCATCGGCTCGAGGCGGACGATTTCATCCACGTCGTCCCGCAGGAGCGTGAGAGCGTCGTCTGACGCGACGGGCACTGCAAGCACGATCTTCCTCGGTTTTCGAGCCTTTAGGCCCTTGATCGCCGCACGCACAGTCGCGCCTGTGGCTATGCCGTCGTCGACGACGATTGCCAGGCGTCCCTCGACCGGCACGGGTTTGCGGCCGCCGAGATAGAGCGTGTGGCGGCGATGGATTTCCGCCAGCTCGCGCTCGGCGACCGCCTCGAATGTGGCATCATCCACCCCCGAAAATCCGATCACGCTCTCGTTCCTGACGGTTATCGGCCAGTCTCCGTCGACGATTGCCCCCATCGCGAGTTCGGGTTGCTCCGGCAGGCCGATCTTTCTCACCAGCAGCAGGGTCAGCGGCGCGGCAAGCCGGCGGGCGACAGGTAGGGCGACGTCCACCCCGCCGCGTGGCAGCGCGATGACCACCGCGTCTTCGTTCCGGAAGCGCTCGAGTGCGTCCGCAAGCCGTTCCCCGGCTTCGATCCTGTCCTTGAACGACATTGTCACGCGCCTCCTTCGCAAGCTTTCGACGGTCGAATGCCAGGCTTCTTCTTCCGTAAGTCCCACGCAAGTTTACCGCCCTAGGTTCAGGACAGAAAATGGCGGAGTAAAGTCTATGAACCCCATCCAGTTATTCAGCGTGGCATCCAGGCAGGCCGAATGGCTCGCCGTGCGCCAGGAGGTCGTGGCGGGCAACATTGCTAATGCCAACACCCCGAAATATCTGGCCAAGGATATTACGCCCTTCAGCGCGGTCCTGGATACCACGGCCATGACGCAGATGGCGCGGACCCAGCCCGGCCACATGGCCGCGAGCGACCTGACCGACGAGAACATCGCCGTCGAAGAGGCAGAACTCAACAACGAAATCGGCATGCAGGAATCCGGCAACTCCGTTTCGATCGCCGAGGAACTGACCAAGACCGGCGAAATCAAGCGCCAGAGCGAACTCAATACGTCGCTCGTCGCTTCCTTCCATCGCATGATGCTTATGACGGTGAAGAGATAAAAATGACTGATCCCTTGTCATCCGCCCTGAAGATTGCCGGCAGCGGCCTGGAAGTCCAGTCGACCCGCCTGCGCGTCGTCTCGGAAAACATCGCCAACGCCCGTTCGACTGGCGACACGCCCGGTGCCGATCCCTATCGCCGCAAGACGGTGACTTTCGGTACCGAACTGGACCGCGCAAGCGGAGTCGATCTGGTCAAGGTCAAGACCCTCGGCGTCGATGATTCCGACTTCATCGAGGAATACGAACCCGGTCATCCGGCAGCCGACGCAAACGGCGTCGTCAAGATGCCGAACGTCAACATGCTCATCGAGATGGGCGACATGCGGGAAGCAAACCGCACCTACGAAGCCAATCTCCAGACCGTCAAACAGACACGCGACCTGATTTCGCAGACCATCGCCCTTCTGAAGGCCTCACAATGATCGATCAAATCAATACCGTAAGTTCGCTGGCCAAGGCCGCAGGGCTCGGCTCCGTAACCACGGATGCCGTTAGTTCCTCTTCGTCCGCCATCGGCACGACCCCCGGCACGCAGACCGGCGTGAGCTTCGCCAGCGTTCTGGGAGAGATGGCAACCGGCGCCGTCAACAATCTGAAGCAGGCGGAGGCCACGTCCTTTGACGGGATTTCCGGCAAGGCCAACCCTCGCGAGGTCGTCGATGCGGTCCTCGCGGCAGAACAGTCGCTGCAAACGGCGATCGCGCTCCGGGACAAGATTGTCTCGGCCTATCTCGAAATAACGAAGATGCAGATCTAGCGGATTTGAGGACGAACACATGAGAGCGCTCGCCATCGCAGCTACCGGCATGGATGCCCAGCAGACCAATCTTGAGGTCATCGCGAACAACATCGCCAACATCAACACGACCGGCTACAAGCGCGCCCGCGCCGAGTTCGCCGATCTGCTCTACCAGACCGAACGGGCCCAGGGCGTGCCGAACCGCGCCAACCAGGCGATTGTGCCGGAAGGGGCCAATATCGGTCTTGGTGTTCAGACGGCTGCTGTCCGTAACATTCACACCCAGGGCGAGCTCGCACAGACGTCGAACGAACTCGACATGGCGCTCGTCGGTCGCGGTTGGTTCCAGATCGAATCGCCGGATGGCACGACGCTTTACAGCCGCTCCGGTGCCTTCAACACCAATGCCGACGGCCAGCTGGTGACGATCGACGGCTATGCTGTCGTCCCGGGCATCACCATTCCGCAGGACGCCAGCGAAGTTGTCGTGTCCCGCACCGGTCAGGTTTCGGCCCGCATCGGCAACAGCTCCGACTATACCGAACTCGGTCAGCTGACGATCGCGAACTTCGTCAACGAGGCCGGCCTGAAGCCGCTCGGCGACAACCTGTTCGCCGAAACCGCGGCATCGGGCGAAGCCATCGTGGCGGCGCCGGAAGATCCGGGCTTCGGCTACATCAAGCAGGGCTACCTCGAGTCGTCGAACGTCGATTCCGTCAAGGAAATCACGGACATGATTTCGGCCCAGCGCGCTTACGAAATGAACTCCAAGGTCATCCAGACCGCTGATGAAATGGCTCAGATCGTCAGCAAGAACCTGAAGTAAGAACGGAGGCGGGCAAACATGACGTTTCGCCAGATGATCAGATACTTGGTACGCGTGTCGGCCCCCTTGGCCGTTGCCGCATCGGTGCTTACGACAACCGGAGCCGCGCTTGCGCAGGGTCTTGCGGTCGTGCCGACGCAGACCATCTATCCTGGCGAAACCGTGTCCGCGTCCCAACTGGAAGAGGTAAAGGTCACCAATCCGAACCTGGCCGGAGGCTATGCTCGGTCGATCTCCGAGGTCGAGGGCATGGTTTCCAAGCGGACGCTGCTGCCGGGCCGGACCATCCCGGTCGCCAGCCTGCGCCCGCCCTACGCAATCAATCGCGGTGCCAACATCCGGCTGACCTTCACCATCGGAAACATGACCATCTCCGCATCGGGCACGCCGCTCACGGATGCCTCGATCGGCGATGTCATCAAGGTTCGCAATCTCGATTCGGGCGTAATCGTCACCGGCACCGTGCTGGCGGACGGAACAGTACAGGTGATGGCGAAATGAAGACTTTCCGTTTGTCCCGGATCGCGCTCGTCGCGTTCGCGGCGTTCCTCTGGCCCGTTCTCGGCGCCGAGGCCGCAGGCTCGCGTATCAAGGATATCGCCTCGCTGCAGTCCGGCCGTGACAACCAGCTGATCGGCTACGGCCTGATCGTTGGTCTCCAGGGGACCGGCGACAGTCTGCGCTCATCGCCCTTCACCGATCAGTCGATGCGTGCGATGCTGCAGAACCTCGGCATCTCGACACAGGGTGGCCAGTCCAATGCCAAGAACGTGGCGGCGGTCATGGTTACGGCCAACCTGCCGCCGTTCTCCAGCCCCGGCAGCCGCATCGACGCGACCGTCAGCTCGCTTGGCGACGCGACATCGCTGCGCGGCGGCACTCTCGTCATGACCTCGCTGACCGGTGCCGATGGCCAGATTTACGCCGTCGCTCAAGGATCCGTCATCGTTTCCGGCTTTAATGCCCAGGGCCAGGCAGCAAGCGTTCAGGAGGGCATCACGACCTCTGGCCGTGTGCCCAATGGTGCCATCATCGAGCGCGAGTTGCCGTCGAAGTTCAAGGATTCGGTCAATCTCGTCCTGCAGCTTCGCAACCCCGACTTCACCACTGCCATCCGCATCGCGGATACTGTCAACGCTTATGCCAAGGCGACCTATGGCGGGCCCATCGCCGAGTCGCGCGACAGCCAGGAAGTCGTGGTCCAGAAGCCGCGAACGGCTGATCTTGCGCGTCTGATGGCCGATATCGAGAACCTGCAGGTCGAGACCGATTCTCCGGCAAAGGTCGTCATCAACGAACGCACTGGCACGATCGTCATCGGCGCGGATGTGCGGGTGTCTAAGGTCGCGGTCAGCTACGGCACGCTGACCGTCCAGGTCACCGAGACGCCGCAGGTCATCCAGCCCGAACCCTTCTCGCGCGGCCAGACAGCGATCCAGGACCAGACCGACATCATGGCCGCGAAGACCGGCGACAAGATCGCCATCGTCGAAGGTCCGGATCTTCGGACCCTCGTCGCCGGCCTCAACAACATCGGCGTCAAGCCCGACGGCATCATCGCGATCCTCCAGGGTATCAAGTCGGCCGGCGCCCTGCAGGCGGAGCTCGTACTGCAATGACCACCACAAGACCTTCGCTCATGATCAAGTCGCACGCTCGCAATGTCCTTCTCGTTGGTGCGCTCGCCGCCCTGCCGTTGGCGTCGGGAAGTGCACAGGAACAGGCCGCCCCGGGCAAGGCGACGCAGGACGAGATCCAGCAGTTCTGCACCAGTATCGCCGACTCGGCGCGCGACCAGCGCTACCTGCTGCAGAAGCAGGAACTCGAAGAACTGCAGGCCGACGTCGACGCGCGTATCGCCGTGCTCGAAAAGCGGCGCGAGGAATACGAAGACTGGCTGTCCCGCCGCAATGCCTTCATGAAGCAGGCGGAGGGCAACCTCGTCGAGATCTACAAGAAGATGAAGCCCGATGCGGCCGCCCCCCAACTGCAGGAGATCGACACGATCCTCGCCGCGGCAATCATCATGAAGCTCCCGGCCCGCCAGTCGAGCCTCATCCTCAGCGAAATGAAGGCCGACAAGGCTGCCATGGTCGCGGCCATCATGTCGAGTGCCGGCGATCCGACCACTTCGAAGGACCCGTCATGATCAAGCGTTCCCCGGCAATCCTGGCCGTTCTGTTTCTGGCGGGTTGCCAGAGCCAGACCCTGAAGGAAATCGGCAACGCGCCGTCCATGTCGCCGATCGGCAGCGGTCTGCGTTACAGCCAGACCCCGCAGATGGCGCTTTATCCGAAGCAACCGCGTGCGGTGGCGAGCGGCTATTCTCTCTGGAGCGACAACCAATCGGCGCTGTTCAAGGACGCGCGCGCCTTGAACGTCGGCGACATCCTGACGGTCAACATCGAGATCAACGACAAGGCGTCCTTCAACAATGAAACGGACCGCAGCCGCACCAATTCGAGCGGCATAAACTGGTCGACCCAGGCCAACCTCTTCGGCACCGAAGTCCCCGCGACCACAGGTGACCTGAGCTCCGGTTCGGACACCAGCACGCAGGGCAAGGGCTCGACCGAGCGCTCCGAAAAGCTGAACCTGCTGGTGGCCGCCGTCGTGACGGGCATCCTGGAAAACGGCAACCTGCTGATCAGCGGTTCGCAGGAGGTCCGCGTCAACCACGAGATCCGGATCCTGAACGTCGCCGGTATCGTCCGTCCGCAGGACGTCGATGCGGAAAACACGATCTCCTACGAGCGTATCGCCGAAGCCCGCATTTCCTACGGCGGACGCGGTCGCCTGACGGAAGTCCAGCAGCCGCCGGTCGGTCAGCAGGTGGTCGATCTTTTCTCGCCGCTCTGACGCGCGCAACAAGGCAAGCTGGAAGGGACGGCAAGGCACATGGAACAGGCCGAAGCGACGGAACCGAAAAAGAAATCCGGCACGGTGATGCTGATTGCCGCGATCGCCGTGCTGACGCTCGTCGGCGGAGGAGGGGGCTGGGTAATCGGCTCCATGCTCGCGCCGAAGATCAAGGCCGTCGAGGATGCCAACAAGGCGGCAGAGGCGGAAGCCGCCAAGGCGGCCGGCGCGCATGGCGAGGGCAAGGCCGAGGAGGGGCTTCCCCACATCGCCACCGAGGCGAACGGCATCGTCCAGCTCGAGCCGATCACCACCAATCTCGCTTATCCCTCCGAAAACTGGATCCGGCTTGAGGTGGCACTGCTCTTCAACGGCGCCCCGGACGTTAAGATCGCCGAGGACGTTCATCAGGATATCCTTGCCTACCTGCGCACCGTTTCCCTCCAGCAGATCGAGGGCCCGCGCGGCTTCCAGTATTTGAAGGATGACATCCAGGAGCGTGTTGACCTTCGATCCGAAGGGCGCGTATCGAAGGTGATGTTCAGGACTTTTGTGATCGAATGATTCGGTTCCTCCTTCTTCTTGCCGTCATGACGATGGCGCCAGGGCTTGCTGCTGCGCAGCAACTGCCCACGGATCTTCTCAATGCGCCGATCGACGGTTCGGTCGCTGCTTGGATCATCCGTACCTTCGGTCTTCTGACGGTCCTCTCGGTTGCCCCCGGCATCCTCATCATGGTGACGAGCTTCCCGCGCTTCGTCATCGCCTTTTCGATCCTGCGTTCCGGCATGGGGCTCGCCTCCACCCCGTCCAACATGATCCTGACCAGCATGGCGCTGTTCATGACGTTCTACGTCATGGCGCCGACCATGGACCGGGCATGGACGGATGGCGTGCAGCCGCTGCTCGAGAACCGCATGAGCGAGGCGGACTCCGTGAAGGCAATCGCCGAACCGTTCCGCACCTTCATGGCCGCAAACACGCGCGACAAGGATCTGAAGCTCTTTGTCGACATCGCCAACGAACGCGGCCAGGCGACGATTTCCGATGACAAGATCGACTATCGCGTGCTCGTTCCCGCCTTCATGCTGTCGGAGATCCGCCGCGGTTTCGAAATCGGCTTCTTGATCATTCTGCCCTTCCTGGTCATCGACATGATCGTTGCGACGATCACCATGGCCATGGGTATGATGATGCTGCCGCCGACGTCGATCTCGCTGCCGTTCAAGATCCTCTTCTTCGTCCTCATCGACGGCTGGAACCTCCTGGTCGGAAGCCTCGTGCGCTCCTTTTCCTGACAGTTCGGAACACCCTCCGCGAAATCGTTTCTTCCTTGTTTACCATAGATTTGTCCAAGTTTACCGATCCCCGGTCGGTTAAGCTCTTGGCAATAATTGGCTGCGAGTTTGGTCCTCGTACAACAGGTCTGGTAGCCCAAGAAAAAGTTACCGAATGGCATGATGCCGAACTGTCGTGACCGGTAGTTTTTTTAGCCCGGTATGTCCCCCTCAGTATCTCGTTTTTAAGGGACAAACTAATGACCAGCATTCTCACCAACACCAGCGCAATGGCTGCGCTGTCCACGCTCCGCTCTATCGCTTCCGGCATGGAAGAAACCCAGGCTCGTGTCTCCTCCGGTCTGCGCGTCGGTTCCGCTTCGGACAACGCCGCTTACTGGTCGATCGCCACGACGATGAAGTCCGACAACATGGCCCTCTCGGCCGTTTCGGACGCTCTCGGCCTCGGCGCTGCAAAGGTTGACACCGCCTATTCCGGCATGGACTCGGCTATCGAAGTCGTCAAGGAAATCAAGGCCAAGCTCGTTGCCGCCACCGAAGACGGCGTCGACAAGACCAAGATCCAGGAAGAAATCACCCAGCTCAAGGACCAGCTGACCTCGATCGCTTCGGCAGCTTCGTTCTCGGGTGAAAACTGGCTCCAGGCTGACCTCGGTGGCACGGCCGGCACGGTCGCAAAGTCCGTCGTAGCCTCCTTCGTCCGCGCCGATGACGGCAGCGTTTCGGTCAAGAAGGTTGACTATGAGCTGAACACCGACAACGTGCTGTTCGACAACACCGGTGCAGGCGGCATTCTTGACAAGACCTACAACGTCACCTCGAATTCTGTCACTCTTTCCGTTAACACCGACGGTGCTTCCGCAGAGGTAACCGTTGCTGCTTACACAGTGGACGACCTGATCGCTCTCAACGCGACGTTCACGACCAACACGACGGCAGCGGGCAAGACCACTCAGCTCGCTGATGCTGCAGGCACGTTCTATGTCAAGATCGATGACACCACCTGGGTTCAGGCGGTTGATGTCACCGGCACGGGCCAGGAAACCGTTCATGATGAGGGCGGCACCTACTACGGTGTAGATACGGCCAACCTTCCGGCTTCCGTCGCCGCTCCGTCCTCGATCGAGAACCTCGACATCACCGGTCTGACCCCGGCACAGCTCGATGCCATGATCTCCGGCGTCGACGAAGCGTTGACCGACATGACCAGCGCGGCTGCAGCACTTGGCTCGATCTCCTCGCGCATCGACATGCAGAACGAGTTCGTCAACTCGCTCTCGGACTCGATCGACAAGGGTGTCGGCCGTCTCGTCGACGCCGACCTGAACGAAGAATCGACCCGCCTGAAGGCCCTGCAGACCCAGCAGCAGCTCGCCATCCAGTCGCTGTCGATCGCAAACTCCGACACGCAGAACGTCCTGTCGCTCTTCCGCTAATAGCGCGAAGCCGGCCAACTTTCTGGTCCTGAGAAAAGAAGCCGCGTCCGGAAACGGGTGCGGCTTTATTATTGTTTTAAGCCTTTCGTGTTACGCGCGCGTACCCGTTAAGGCTGTGCTGCCATTTTTCCCCGAATCGTGAAAATTCTCGTTTCGTTTAGCGCTTCATTAACCTTACTGCCGTTTACTGGCTCCATCGAAACGGCGAGTTAACCTGAAAAATTAAGGGGTTGATAAGCATGACGCTGTGCGCCGTTTCCGGTGAAGCCGGAATGTCCCTTCACAGTAAGCCAATAGGGGCAATGCAACTATGACTAGCATTTTGACCAACGTCGCAGCAATGGCTGCGCTCTCTACCCTTCGTTCGATTTCCTCGGGCATGGAAGAAACGCAGGATCGCGTCTCCTCCGGTCTGCGCGTCGGTTCCGCTTCGGACAACGCCGCTTACTGGTCGATCGCCACGACGATGAAGTCCGACAACATGGCCCTCTCGGCCGTTTCGGACGCTCTCGGCCTCGGCGCTGCAAAGGTTGACACCGCCTATTCCGGCATGGACTCGGCTATCGAAGTCGTCAAGGAAATCAAGGCCAAGCTCGTTGCTGCGACCGAAGACGGCGTCGACAAGGCCAAGATCCAGGAAGAAATCGACCAGCTGAAGGATCAGCTGTCCTCGATCGCCCAGGCAGCTTCGTTCTCGGGTGAAAACTGGCTCCAGGCTGACCTCGGTGGCACGGCCGGCACGGTCGCAAAGTCCGTCGTGGCCTCCTTCGTCCGCGCCGAGGACGGCAGCGTTTCGGTCAAGAAGGTTGATTATGAGCTGAACACCGACAACGTGCTGTTCGACAACACCGGTGCAGGCGGCATTCTTGACAAGACCTACAACGTCACCTCGAATTCTGTCACTCTTTCCGTTAACACCGACGGTGCTTCCGCAGAGGTAACCGTTGCTGCTTACACAGTGGACGACCTGATCGCTCTCAACGCGACGTTCACGACCAACACGACGGCAGCGGGCAAGACCACTCAGCTCGCTGATGCTGCAGGCACGTTCTATGTCAAGATCGATGACACCACCTGGGTTCAGGCGGTTGATGTCACCGGCACGGGCCAGGAAACCGTTCATGATGAGGGCGGCACCTACTACGGTGTAGATACGGCCAACCTTCCGGCTTCCATCGCCGCTCCGTCCTCGATCGAGAACCTCGACATCACCGGTCTGACCCCGGCACAGCTCGATGCCATGATCTCCGGCGTCGACGAAGCGTTGACCGACATGACCAGCGCGGCTGCGGACCTCGGTTCGATCGGCATGCGCATCGACTTGCAGACCGAGTTCGTCAACTCGCTCTCGGACTCGATCGACAAGGGTGTTGGCCGACTCGTCGACGCCGACCTGAACGAAGAATCGACCCGCCTGAAGGCCCTGCAGACCCAGCAGCAGCTCGCCGTTCAGTCGCTGTCGATTGCCAACTCTTCTTCGGAAGTCATTCTGTCGCTCTTCCGCTAATCCTAGCGCATCGAGCCGAATTCGGGTCGCGCCCTTCCGGGGCGCGGCCCTTTTTCATTTTGGTAATCTTTTTATTGGGCCGTTTAAGGTTTGTTAACCAACACCGTCTTAACTGCAACCATCGAAACGATGGGTTAACCTAGACGAAGAAACGGTTAACGGCATAAGGCCTCCCCATCGTTCCCGGCTGATCCGGGATGTCCCTCTATCTAGCCAATTTCAGGGGCAAATATCATGACCAGCATTTTGACGAACAACGCCGCAATGGCGGCACTGCAGACACTCCGCTCCATCGACGACAGCATGGAACGCACCCAGGCACGGGTATCGTCGGGCCTGCGCGTCGGTACCGCTTCCGACAACGCCGCCTACTGGTCGATCGCGACCACCATGCGTTCCGACAACATGGCGCTCTCCGCCGTCCAGGACGCCCTCGGCCTCGGCGCAGCAAAGGTGGACACCGCCTATTCTGCGATGGAAACCGCAGTTGAAGTGGTCAAGGAAATCAAGGCCAAGATGGTCGCCGCCACGGAAGAAGGCGTTGACCGCTCCAAGATCCAGGAAGAGATCGCCCAGCTGCAGGAACAGCTGCGCACGATCTCGTCGGCCGCATCCTTCTCCGGTGAAAACTGGCTCCAGGCCGACCTCTCCGGTGGCTCAGTTTTCAAGAACGTCGTTGGTTCCTTCGTCCGCGCCGAAGACGGTTCGGTCTCGGTCAAGAAGATAGACTACGAACTCAATGGCGATACCGTGCTCTTCGACACCGTCGGCGACACCGGCATCCTCGATCGCACCTACAACGTTTCCCAGAACGCCGTCACGCTGGATGTCAACACCAATGGTGTCGTCACCTCCCAGACGGTAGCCGCTTACACCATCGACCAACTGATCGGCTCGGCTGCAACCTTCACCACCAACACCGTTGGCAGCACGACGACCCAGCTTGCCCAGGCAACCGCCGACCTGATCGTCGGTGGCGTCACCGTCATCACCAACGGCAGCTACTTCGTCCAGGCCGACGCGGACACCTGGGTCCTCGCCACGGACGTGACTGGTACCGGCCAGGAGGCACTGCACGACGAGGCTGGTGTCTACTATGGTGTTGATACGGCAAATCTGCCGGCCACCAACATCCCGGCGCCGAATTCGATCGATACCGTGGACATCACCACCCTCACCAACGACGAACTTGACGTCATGGTCAGCGCCGTCGATCTCGCCCTCGAAACTGTCATCAGCGCAAGCTCCGATCTCGGTTCGATCGCCATGCGCATTGGCATGCAGGAAGAGTTCGTTGCTTCGCTGACCGACTCGATCGACTCCGGTATCGGCCGTCTCGTCGATGCCGATATGAACGAGGAATCGACCCGCCTGAAAGCCCTGCAGACCCAGCAGCAGCTCGCCATCCAGTCGCTGTCCATCGCCAACACCGCTTCCGAAAACATCCTGACGCTCTTCCGTCAGTAACCGGCGCCCTCGGCTAAGGGCGACTTCGTCCCGGCCTGACATGTCGGATGTGTTCGGTGAGACCCGCGCCTCGAAAGGGCGCGGGTTTTCCTTTATTGCCTTGCGCGAAACTGTACGTGTTTCCGATTTTGCTATCGTTAGCACTTTCTGGACTTGCCAATGAAAGCAACGATTTGTTAACTGCCACCGTTAACGATTTGTTAACGGTGACGGGGACGACGCAGCTTTGCGTCTTGTCAGCATGATGCCCTCCTGTCGCCTCCGGCGTGTCCGCCGGATGTGATTTCATTGAGAATTGGGGCATCAGATGACCAGTATTATGACCAATGCTGCGGCGATGGCTGCACTCCAGACGCTTCGGACCATCGACACGAATCTGGAAACCACGCAGCGGCGAGTGTCGTCCGGCTACAGGGTTGAGACCGCGGCCGACAATGCTGGCTACTGGTCGATCGCCACCACCATGCGTTCTGACAATGCGGCACTCTCGACCGTCGCCGACGCGCTGGGCCTTGGCGCCGCGACCGTCGATACGGCCTACACGGCGCTCGACAACGTCATCGACGTGATGACCCAGATCAAGGCCAAATTGGTCGCGGCAAGCGAGCCGGGCGTCGACAAGGAAAAGATTAACGAGGAAATGAAACAGCTGAAGAACCAGCTGGTTTCCTCGGCGCAATCGGCATCCTTCTCCGGCGAGAACTGGCTCTACAATACCAATCCGGCTGCGCTTGGCACCAAGCAGGTCGTGTCGTCCTTCGTGCGCGGTGCCGATGGCTCCGTGGAGGTGACGACCCTCAATTTCGATACCGCCGAGTCCGTGCTGCTCGATAGCTTCGATGCGTCGCGCGGGTTTCTGACCAAGGATATCGATGCGGATGCCCTGATGTCGACCCCGACAGGCACCGCCCGCAACTACTTCCTCCTCGATATTTCCTCGACCACGCCGGCGACCGGCACCGAGATCGAGATCAGCATGGCGACCACCGACGACGAACTGAGCGACATGATCAGCGTCGTGGAAGAACTTCTGGGCCAGCTGACCGACGCCGCATCGACGCTCGGTGCCATCACCAGTCGCATCGAGATGCAGGACAGCTTCGTGTCCAACCTGATGGACGTTATCGACAAGGGTGTCGGTCGTCTGGTCGATGCCGACATGAACGAGGAATCGACCCGCCTGAAGGCCCTGCAGACGCAGCAGCAGCTCGGCATCCAGGCCCTGTCGATCGCCAACACCAATGCGGAAAACATCCTGACCCTGTTCAAGTAAGGCGCGGGTTCGCTTGCCGCCGGCATCCGGCGGCAGTCCGCGTTCGAGGCTTGAAGAGGAGCACGCTCGGCCGGGTCCGGCGCCTTCCACCTTCATCCTCGCACAAGTTTGGACTTCTAGGTTCGGTCGAGGCAAATGGCGGTTTCGCCAGGCGCGGGTGAAAATTCAGCGAAGGCGAACCTGGCTTTGAGTGGCATGATGAAATTGCGCGTCGCAAATATCCTTGAACGTTCAACGGTGCTCACCCATCGCGCTGACCGGAAACCGGCCTTCCACGTCATTGGAGTCGATCGTCGATGAGCATGCCGCTCGCCCACTATCTCAAGGATTTCTCGGCGCAGGTGCCGTCAAGCCCTGCACCGGACCTCGTCGGTTCTGATTTCGGTGCGCCTGATCTCGGATCCTTCGATCTCGATTTTCCTGCGGCGCCAGAGCCGGAACCTGTCGACGTCGAGGCCGTGCGTCGCGAGGCTTACGCGGAAGGGTTTGAGGCCGCGACACGTGAACTCACCGAGAAATTCGCCGCCGAAAGACTGGCGAGCGACGCGGCGAACGACGAGGCGATCTCACAGTTGCAGACGCGTCTCGCCGAGGATTCCGCGAGACTGGTGGCCGATGGCCTGAAGAAGTTGTCGTCAGACCTCGCTCTTTCTGTCAGCGAGCAGGCGGTCGCGGCTCTGGTGCCCTTCCTTGAGAAGGAAGTGGCAGACAAGGCGACGGCCGACCTCGCGGATCTGTTGAAAGCTGCGCTCGCTGAAGGTGAAGCCGGCACAATTACGGTCAAGGGACCGAAGAAACTGTTCGATCTTCTGGCTGGCCATATGCAGGAAGCAGCCGCCGGCCTGCGCCATGTCGAGGCCGAAGATCTCGATTTGTCCGTTGATGTCGCCGGTACGGTCCTCGTGACCCGTATCTCGGCCTTCGCGGCTAGCTTGAAGAAGGTGCTGGGATGAGCGAAGGCGAGAACCACCACCACGGCAAGAACGAAATCGTCATCATCAAGCGACATGGCGGCGGCGATCATGACGGCGCCCATGGCGGCGCCTGGAAGATCGCCTATGCCGACTTCATGACCGCAATGATGGCATTCTTCTTGGTGATGTGGCTGGTCAACGCGGCCAATGAGGAGACCAAGGCCTCTGTCGCGAGTTATTTCAACCCGATCAAGCTCTCCGACGAGAAGCCGACGGAAAAGGGGTTGAAGAAGCCGGTCGATCAGGCCGAGGGTGAGCAGAAGCAGGAGCGCTCGCAGGTCGAGGAAGAGCAACAGACGGTGGGCGCGGCCGCTGCGAGTGGTGAAGACCAGACTGCGAGTTCCGGCGATCAGGCCAACTACTCCGAAGCCGACTTTTTCGAAAATCCCTATTCGGTCCTGGCGGAAATTGCCCAGGAAGTCGGCCAGCAGGCCAATGTCAGCGCCAAGGGCGAGGGCGGTGCGGCGGACTCCGGTCCCTCGACCGGTGCAGAAGGCGGCGAAGCCTATCGCGACCCGTTCGATCCTGATTTCTGGACTCAGCAGGTCCAGTCGACCAAGGGCAAGCCGGGCAAGCAGGAAACCCTGCCGACCCCCGTCGAGAACACCGACCCGACCAAAACCGAGGAGCAGGTCGCCCTCGCCACGCCAGATCAGAAGTCCGAGCCAGACGAAAAGCCGGACGATCCGCTCGCCGAAGTAATCGAGCAGAGCGCCACGACGAAATTGCCTGACGACGGCAAGGAAACGAAGACCGAGACCGAACAGGCAACCGCGCCGAAGAGCGAGGAAGAACAGTTCGTCGCTGACCTCGAGGCCAAGGAGAAGGTCGCCAAGGATCTGAAGACCGAGATCGAAAAGGAGATCGGCGGCGTTTCCGGAAAGCTCGCCGAGGGCCTGATCGTCAAGCCGGCCGAAGGCGGAATGCTGGTGACGATCACCGACCAGTCCGACACGCCGATGTTCAACGTCGGTTCCGCGGTGCCGCGCAAGGAAATGGTGCTGGCCATGGAGCGGATCGGCAAGCTGCTGCAGAAGCGTCCCGGTGCGATCGTCATTCGCGGTCATACCGACGGCCGTCAGTTCAAGGGAACGGAGAACGACAACTGGCGTCTGTCGATGTCGCGCGCCCATAGTGCCTACTACATGCTGCTCAAGGGTGGCTTGGCCGAGGATCGGGTGGAGCAGGTGTCCGGCTTTGCCGACCGCCGCCTGCAGGTGCCCGAGGATCCGCTCGCCGATGCCAACCGTCGCATCGAGATCCTGATTCAAGCAGATCAGGGGTGACGATATGCGGCGCCTGAGACTGCCAGCGCTCGTGCCTGCCTTGGCCCTCCTCGCAACGATGGGGGGCGTTGGCGCACATGCCCAGGATCTCGATAACATCGATCCCTACAAGATGTTGCGCTCGCTGCAATTCGTGCAGGATTCGGTTGTCCTCGGTGACCACTCGGCCGCCGAGATGCAGCGTTTCATGCTGGAGACGATCGACAAGCGCCTGCGGAATGCCGAATCCGGCGTGTTCGAGGAGCCGCGCAACGTCGATGCCGCGCTTATCTATGCGATGAGTGGCGGTAATCCGGCGACCCTCGAATTTCTCGTGGCGCGCGACGTCGACGGCAATTTCGACGATCGGGTCACGGACGCGTTGCGCAAGTATCTCTCCGGCAAGGGCACACTCATTGCCAAGAGTCTCGGCGACATGGCCACGGAGTATCGTGGCAGCAAGATCGCGCCCTACCTTGCCCTCGTCGCCGGCAATGTCTCCATTTCCCGTGATCCCACCGCTGCGTTGAAGTTCTACGATTGGGCTCGTCTCACGGCGCCGGGGACGATCGTCGAGGAGGCGGCCTTGCGCCGTTCGCTGGCCGTTGCCGTGGAAGGTGGCATGGTGGACAAGGCGTCCGGTTACGCGAACCGCTATGCGCGGCGCTTTCTCCATTCGCCGTACGCAAGCCAGTTCGCCGATCTCTTCGTTCAGTTGGTTGTCGAGCACAACGACGCCTTTAGCCAGGACACCATTGACGAAACCCTCGCCCACATGGATTCCGACCGCCAGCGTGAGGTCTATCTGCGCATAGCCCGTCAGGCGGCGATCAAGGGCAAGAACGAACTGGCCCGGTCGTCCGCTGATAAGGCGCGCATCCTGTCGGGTACGGCGGAAGGCGCTGACGCCCTGGCCAACCTCTATGGGGGGCTCGCCGGCATACCGACCAATGAGGTGAGCGCGGCGATCGCGGCCATCGCGGCAATTCCAGACGAGACCCTGTCCCCCTCGGATCGCGCCCTCCGTGACGCTGCCGCGGCGATTGGGGAGGAGGTTCTGCGCAAGCCGGTTGCCGCTCCCGCGGTGGAAAGCCCGGCGCAAGTTCAAGAGCCGAGTATATCAGGCAGCGGTGATGTACCTGCTTCGGCAGCGTCAGAAGAGACGCAGCAGAACCCGGTGGCGGAAGGACAGCAGGATCCGAAGGCGCAGATGCCTGCGGCTCCTGCGGAAGCCGCGGCCAAGGCCGAGGCACCGCAGACAGCAAGTGAAAAAGACCAGGATCCGGAGTTCCGCTCTTTCGTCGATACGGGCCGCACCAAGCTCGATGCGATCGACAAGCTCCTGAACGAAGAAGGCACCGACTGATGATAGACCCGGCCATGGCCCCCAAAGTTTCGACGCCCGACACTACGGCCTATTCAAGCGCGGCGGCGGCGAAGGCGGACAATTCGGCCGGCAACGGGTTCTATGATGCATTGTCGACGGCGGGTCATCACGACCGGCACCGTCAGGATGCCGACACCGAGGCACAGCCGTCGGCCACTGGCGAAACCCCAACCGGAGATCAGACGGGTGAAGTCTCTTCTGACAATACGCGCAAGCCGCTGATCGAGATCGCTCGTACGGCGATTTCGCGGGCACTGAACAATGCGGACGGCAAGGAGCAGTCGGAGGTCGGCAAGACCGGTCAGGAGACTGCGGATGGCGTGACCGAAGCCGATACCCGCAAGTCTGCAAAGGTTGCGATCGGTAACGACACCGCGTCCCATGGCGGCGCTCAGGCGACGGTCCTTGACGGCGCACAGCGCGCTGCCGTCGCCAAGCATGCCCAATCGGTCAAATCCGAAAAGTCCGACAAGACGGTGGACGACGCGGAAACGGTTGAAGGTGCCGACCAGGATGACACGGGTGCCGCATCCGCGGAGCTGAACGAAGTTCTGAGCCTTCTTTCGGGTGGTGCGGCCGATGCCGCCCAGGCCAATGTCCAGGTTCACCAGGCAGGGCGCAACTCTGCGCAGCACGCTGCGAACGGTCTCGACAATGAGGCTGCGCTGGCGGCGGCCATCGGAAAAGCGGAAAGACACTCCGACACCAGTGATGCAGCCGAGCTGGCCGCAAATGCGGATACCGAGCAGGGCGCTGACGCTACGGAAACGGATCGATCTTTCCGCTTCCTGCGGGCCGACGGCAAGGGGCAGGCCCTGTCGATGCGCACCAGCGCGGCCGAGGGCGAGCCGGTCAAGGTTGAAGCGGGTTCCGCCAAGGATGGCGGCGCGCCCATCGCCGTGCTCGAGGCTCGTCGTTACATCGCCCCTGCATCCGGCAATGCGGTGGGCATTACGGCAGCCCTGATGGGCGACGGCGAGTGGGCAAGCGCCATGGCGCCCGGTTCCGAGCTGGCCAATGCAGCGACGCAGTCGAGCTCCGGCAAGGTCGTGAATACGCTCAAGTTGCAGATGAGCCCAATCGAACTCGGCAATGTCACGGCAACGCTCAGGTTGACCGGCGAGGAGCTCTCGGTCCAGCTGACGGTGGAAACCCACGCTGCCTACAAGCAGTTGAGCGACGATCAGAGCGACATGCTGAAGGCTCTCAGAGCCCAGGGCTTCGCTGTTGACCAGATCCAGGTCAGTCTGGCCGTGAGCAGCGCGGACCGCACCGATTCCGCCCAGACGGGCGGCCAGGGCCAGCAGACGGGCCAGCAGGCATCGCAGAGCGGCAACCAGGGTGGCAACGGCAGTGGCGAGCGCCGCATGGCGGCAGAACGTCAGGAAACGGCCAATCAGACGGGGACGATGGCAGATGGCGCGAGCACGGTTCAAACAGTCTCTGGCGGGTCTGGCTCTTCTCGCCCTGGCCACGTCTATCTCTGAGGCCGGCGCTTCCACAGGAGCCTGTGAGCGGGAGATCCGCGCCGCTGCCGAGAAGTACCAGATCCCGGAGGGTATCCTCTATTCTGTCGGTCTGACGGAGACAGGGCGCAAGGGCTCGCTTCAAGCCTTTGCACTCAACGTGGAGGGCAAGGCCATGTACTTCGACAGCGAGGGGGATGCGCTGCAGGCCTTCTCGATCGCTCGGCAACAGGGTGCCAAGCTGATCGATGTGGGGTGCATGCAGATCAACCAGCACTTCCACGGAGAGCATTTCTCTTCGGTTCAAGCGATGTTCAATCCGCGCGCAAATGTCGAGTACGCGGCGCGCTTTCTCAACAACCTGCACGTTCGTCATGAAACCTGGACGATGGCAGTGGCCCGCTACCATGCGGGGCCCAACAACGACCCTGCACAGAAGCGATACGTGTGTCGGGTGATCGCCAATCTGGTGGCGACCGGCTATGGCAAATGGACCGCCAACGCCCAGAAATTTTGCGGTGACTAACCATATTTGGGGCTAGACAGCCACGAAAGTGCCGATTTGCTACATTGTGTCCAGAATGTGGAAGATGGTTAATTGCGCGGAGCTACATTAACCATTCGTTAACTTCTGCGCGCAAAAATAGTGCCTATAAAACAATAAAGCCACTATATGTAGTTCAAATCGGCACAAAAATCTTAATCAATTATTAACTTCCACCATTAACATCATCTAGTTGTCCGTGAATCCCCCGATTCGTACCGATAGTACATCGAGGCACCACACTGATTCGGAGGCGGACGTGATCGTAGTGGTAGATGAGCGAGAGCTCGTGAAAGAAGGGTACACTTCCTTATTTGGACGTGAAGGCATTCCATCGACCGGATTTGATCCGATCGAATTCGGAGAGTGGGTCAATACGGCGGCAGATTCTGACATCGCTGCGGTCGAGGCTTTCCTGCTTGGGCAGGGCGATCGCACGCTTGAGTTGCCGCGGGCGATCCGCGATCGGACGACGGCCCCTGTGATCGCGGTTAGCGATCAGCCGTCGCTCGAGGCGACGCTGGCGCTGTTCGACTGCGGTGTTGATGATGTCGTGCGCAAGCCGGTTCATCCGCGCGAGATCCTGGCTCGGGCGGCGGCGATCCGCCGGCGCCTGAAGGCGATTGCAAACTTCACCGAGATCGGCCCGATCCGTGTCTTCTCGGATGGTCGCGATCCGGAGATCTCTGGCGAGGTCTTCCCTCTGCCGCGACGCGAGCGCCGCATTCTGGAATACTTGGTCGCAAACCGCGGCCGTCGTGTTTCGAAGACCCAGATCTTCAACGCGATCTACGGCATCTTCGATGAAGAGGTCGAGGAGAACGTGGTTGAGAGCCATATCTCCAAGCTGCGCAAGAAGCTGCGCAAGAAGCTCGGTTTCGATCCGGTCGATTCCAAGCGTTTCCTCGGTTACTGCATCGACTGGGAATGACCTTTGAAGGCTAGGGGGCCTGGCGAGCGGGCCGTTCGGATGATTTCGAAATTGCCCGCCGCACCAGACAGCTTCACGCAAGGCCCGCCTCTTAATGTCTGCAATGACTACGCAAACGAGGATTTACTATGAGCCTTTATGGAACGATGCGGACCGGCGTGTCCGGGATGAATGCCCAGGCAAATCGTCTCGGCACGGTCGCCGACAACATCGCCAACTCGAGCACGGTCGGCTACAAGAAGGCCTCTGTTCAATTTTCATCGATGATTTTGCCAAGCACGGCCGGCGCCTACAATTCCGGTGGCGTTGAAACCGACGTGCGTTATTCGATTTCGGCCCAGGGTACGTTCAGCTACACCACCTCGACCACCGATCTGGCGATCAACGGCGACGGCTTCTTCATCGTCTCCGGTGAGGACGGTGTCGAGTATCTGACCCGCGCCGGCTCCTTCGTCCTTCAGGATGACGGCACGCTCAAGAATACCGCTGGTTATACCCTGATGGGTTACGAATACGACTCGACCGCTGATCCGACGATCGTCGTCAACGGTTTCGACGGTCTCGAGCCGGTCGATCTGTCGGGTTCCGGCATCTCGGCTGTAGCGTCGGATACGGGCACGTTGAACGTCAACTTGCCGAACGGTGAGGCTGTCGGCTTCACACAGAAGACCTCGCTGAAGGTCTTCGACAGTCAGGGCTCCAGCCGTCTGATTGAGTTCACCTATGAAAAGACGGCCGACAATATGTGGACCGTGACGGCGACGGGCCCCGGTACACCCGCCACCGTTCTCGCGACCACGACCATGGAATTCGACGTCGACGGCAACCTCATCGATCCTGCGTCGGGCGAGCTGACCCTCGACACCTTCACCATCGACGGTGCTGAAGTTCCTCAGATCACGCTGCAGGTCGGCGACACCACCCAGCTCGCTTCGGGCTTCTCCGTCGAAGAAGGTGAAGTCAACGGCAACGCCGCTTCGAAGGTCAAGGGCTACGAAATCGACGACACTGGCGTGGTGTCGATTGCCTATGAGAACGGTGACCTTGTTCCGAAGTTCCGCGTGGCGCTCGCCAGCGTGCAGAGCCCGGACAACCTCAATCCGGTTGCCGGCAATCTCTACACCCAGTCGAACGACTCCGGCGTTATCGTCATGGGTTATGCGGGCTCCAGCGGCTTCGGCTCCATTCTGTCGGGTGCCCTCGAGGATTCCAACGTTGACGTGGCGGAAGAGCTGACGGCGATGATCGAATCCCAGCGCAATTACACAGCCAACTCCAAGGTTTTCCAGACCGGCTCCGAATTGATGGACGTCCTGGTCAACCTGAAGAGATAATTACGGAAGTTAGGGTAGCCCAATGTCGCTTGCATCGTCGCTTGGCACCGCTCAGGCAATCTTCCGGAACACGGGGCAGCAAACCTCCGTGCTCACGACAAACGTCTCCAATGACGGGAATGATAACTACGCCAGGCGCCAGACCGTCGTCGTTCAGACCGTTTACGGCGCGACGATGGTGCAGACGGAGCGCTCCCAGCAGATGGCGCTTCTGCGCCAGTTCTCCAACTCGACCTCCCAGCAGAGTGCCCAGGATACTCTGCTGGAGGGATTGGAGACACTGTCGAGCACGCTCGGCGGCAACGACTACGAGCTCTCGACTGCGACCTATCTCGCAAATCTTCAGAGCAGCCTGCAGTCCTTTGCTGCGGCACCTGGCGAATATGCGCTTGCCTCGACCGTCGTGACCGACGCCATCGACGTTGCGAACTCGCTGAACAACGCCGCAGCCGCCACGCAGTCCTTGCGTGCGGACACCGATGCGCAGATCGCCGAGCAGGTCGAGTCGCTCAACAAGCTTCTCGCCGAGTTCAAAACGGTCAACGATACGGTTGTGCGCCTGACTGCAACGGGTGCTGATGCGGACAACTACCTCGACCGGCGCGACACCCTGGTCAAGGAGATCTCCGGTATCGTCGGCGTCAGCATCAACATGCGCGACTTCGGTGACATGGTGCTCTACACGTCCGACGGCACGACGCTGTTCGAGACCGACCCCCGCGAAGTCACCTTCACGCGCACCAACACCTACGATGCGACGGTATCGGGCAATGCGGTCTACATCGACGGCACCCCGGTCCGCGCCGGTGTCGGCGGCAACACCGATGGCCAGGGAACGCTGAGCGCCCTGGTTCAGCTCCGCGACGTCATCGCGCCGACCTTTCAGACCCAGCTCGATGAGGTCGCCCGCGGTCTGATCGAGGCCTTTGCCGAGAGCGATCCCAATGGCGTCGATCCGGACATGCCGGGTCTCTTCACCTGGCCGGGCGGCACGACGCTGACCTCGGGTGTGGTCGAGCCTGGCCTGTCGGCGCTCATTAGGGTCAATACCGCGGTGCGCTCCGATTCCGGCGGCGATCCGATGCTGATCCGCGACGGCGGCATCAATGGCGCGACCTATGTTCAGAACACCGGCGGATCCTCCGGCTTCACCGACCTGATCAACGCCTATGTCGACGAACTTTCCGCGGACCGCTCGTTCTCAGCTGATGCGGACCTGACCACGGCCACCAGCCTCATGTCCTTCTCGTCGGACTCGATCGGCTGGCTCGAAGAATACCGTTCGAACGCAACGACTGCGTCCGAGAACAAGACTGCGCTCTACGAGCGCACCTATCAGACCTATTCGACGAAGACGGGCGTCAGCCTCGACGAAGAACTTTCACTGCTGCTCGATGTTGAGCAGTCTTACAAAGCGGCAGCCAAGCTTGTCTCGACGATCGACGAGATGCTGCAAGCCGTCCTCGAAATGGCGGGGTAAGCCATAATGTCAACGTCCAGTATCTCCAATCTTTCGGTCCAGACCTCGATGCGGTTGACGATCCGCGAGGCCCAGTCCGAGCTTCTCAAGGCGCAACAGGAAGTCAGTACCGGACAGTTCGCCGACATCGGAGCGGAGCTGGGCAGCAAGACGTCGACCGTCGTGGACCTCAGCCGCGAAAGTCTGCGGCTGAACTCGATCATCAGCAACAACAGTATCGCCACCCAGCGGCTGTCGGCCTCGCAGGAAGCGCTCAACCAGATCGCAACCGCCGCCGAACAGATGAACACCTCGCTCATCACGATCTCGGGCGCTTCGAACACCGACACGATCAATACGACGATCCAGACGGTCAAGAACTCGCTCGACACGATGGTCAGCATGGTGAACACGTCGGTGAACGGCGAGTTCATTTTTGCCGGCATCAACACCGATGTTCAGCCAATGGCCGACTACACGGAGACATCGGCCGCCAAGGCGACGTTCGATGCGGCATTCACTTCCTACTTTGGCTTTGCGCCGACGAGCACGGTCGACACGGCAAACATCGTCGCCAGTGGCGCTGCGCCCAGCATGGACGATTTCATCACCAACGTGCTGGAGCCGATGTTCACCGGCACCGACTTCACCACGGACTGGTCCAGCGCGACGGATCAGGTGATGACAAGCCGCATCAGTCAGTCGGAGACAGTCAATAGCTCCGCGTCGGCAAACAATAACGGCTTTCGTTACTTTGCGCTCGCATCGGTCATTACGCAGGAATTGTTGAACATCGGCGCGCCTTCGGATGCCGTCGCTGTCGCCGTCGACCAAGCGGTCAGCTACACCGGCAAGGCCATCACCGGCATCAACTCGACGAGAACCGAACTCGGTCTCTCAGAGAACCGCATCGAGAAGGCGGATGCCTCCTTGAAGATCCAGGTCGATATCATCGAGACCAGTCTCGGTGCCAAGACCGAGGTTGACGCCTACGAGGCGTCGACCCGCGTAAACACCCTGCTCTCCCTCGTGGAGGCCTCCTACACGTTGACGTCGAAGATCCAGGCACTGAGTCTCGTCAACTACCTTTGATGACCAAAGGGAATGAAATGAAAATGAAGGACAGATGAATGTACCAGTTTTCATATGCCGAAATCATGGAGGATGGCGTCGCCGACGCCAAGGATCGTGAGAGGCAGGCACTGACGCGTTGCATTGAGCTTCTGAGCGCGGCGCGCGACGAAGAGGGGTACAATCGTGAGGCCATCGAGGCGCTGTTCTATACGCGCCGGGTCTGGATCCGCTTCATCGAAGACTTGAAACACCCAGAAAACCAATTGGATACGGAATTACGTGCCAATCTGATTTCGATCGCCATCTGGATCTTGAAGGAATGCGATCGGATCCGGAAACGGCAGTCCACCAATTTCCAGGGCATTATTGACGTGACAACCATCATCAGGGATGGACTGAAATGAAGAGCACTTTGCGCATCTCGCTCAAGTCGGGCGAACGTATTTTCATCAACGGAGCGGTTCTGCGCGTCGACCGCAAGGTTGCGCTGGAGTTCTTGAACGACGTGACCTTCCTTCTGGAAAACCACGTCCTCCAGCCCGAGCAGGCGACGACCCCGCTGCGGCAGCTCTACTTCATCGCCCAGATGATGTTGATCAACCCGGAAGGCCGCGATCAGTCGATGGCGATGTTCCGCAAGTCGATCATCATGCTGCTGACCTGCTTCGAGAACGAAGAGATCCTGGCCGAGCTGAAGCGCATCGACGCGATGGTTTCGTCCGGCCGTGCTTTCGACGCCCTCAAGGCGATCCGTGGCCTCTACGCCATCGAGGACAAGATCCTCAACAGCCAGGAGATGACGCCGGCGACCGTCGAGCAGATTCGCAAGGAGATCGCACCATGGCGGTAAGCGGCGTAAACGGCGTCTCGGGCACCAACACGACGACGACCGACAAGAGTGCCTCGTCGGCGGCCGCCTCTGCATCGCTCGACTACGATTCTTTCCTGAAGCTCCTGATCGCGCAGATGCAGAACCAGGACCCGACGGATCCGATGGACGCGAGTGAGCAGATTGCCCAGCTCGCGACCTTCTCCCAGGTCGAGCAGACGATCCAGACGAACTCGAACCTCGAGACTTTGATCACCGGCAACGCGCTGACCAACGCATCCAACTACATCGGCAAGACCATCACCAGTGCCGATGAAAAGACCTCCGGTGTCATCGCTTCTGTTCGCGTCTACAGCGATACCATGGTAGCCACGACCACCGAAGGCGACGAAATCCCGATCGTTGTCGGTGTCCGCGTCGGCACGCCCTCGACCAGCGAGACCGACACTGGTACTGATTCCAGCACCTGATGGGCCGGGGAGTGATTCTCCCCGCTCGGGTTAAGGGACAAGTTCCATGAATGAGGCCGACGCTCTCGATATCATGCAGGCAGCCGTCTGGACCGTGCTGATCGCATCCGGTCCCGCCGTGCTTGCAGCCATGGTCGTGGGCGTCACCATCGCGCTCATCCAGGCTTTGACCCAGGTCCAGGAAATGACCCTGACCTTCGTACCCAAGATCGTCGCCATCATGCTGACGATCGGCATCAGCGCCCCCTTTGTCGGCGCGCAGATCTCGCTCTTTGCCAATCTCGTCTTTTCGCGCGTCCAGTCTGGCTTCTGATCGCGTCTAGGCGCGTCCGCCTCGACCCCGTTGCCACCCTCGCGCAAGCTTCGACCGCTATCGCTTCGTTGAACATGGCCGAAAACTCCGCGTTTCCGGTCGACCTCTCATGAAGAGATGGAACGATACATGGCGCAGCCCACCTCGATCATTATTCCGAAGGTCAGCCCGAATGGCCGGGATATCGGCTTTGCAATGGGCATTGTCGGCATCCTCTGCATCCTCTTCCTGCCCATTCCGCCGTTCCTGATCGATATGGGCCTCGCGTTCTCGATCGCGTTCTCGGTCTTGATCCTGATGGTGTCGCTATGGATCCAGCGCCCGCTGGATTTCTCGTCCTTTCCGACCATTCTGCTGATCTCGACGATGATCCGCCTGTCGCTCAACATTGCGACGACGCGCGTCATCCTGTCCCACGGTCATGAGGGGCATGGGGCTGCGGGCGGCGTCATTGCCGGCTTCTCCAGCCTCGTGATGTCCGGCGACTTCGTGATCGGTCTGATCGTCTTCCTGATCCTGATCACGGTGAACTTCATCGTCATCACCAAGGGCGCCACGCGTATCGCGGAAGTCGGCGCTCGCTTCACCCTCGATGCCATCCCCGGCAAGCAGATGTCGATCGACGCCGACCTCTCGGCCGGCATCATCGACGAGAAGGAAGCGCAGTTCCGTCGTCGCGAGCTGGAGCAGGAAAGCTCCTTCTTCGGCGCGATGGACGGTGCCTCGAAGTTTGTGCGCGGCGATGCCATCGCCGGTCTCATCATCACCGCCATCAACGTCTTCGGCGGCATCATCATCGGCTATTTCCGCCACGGCATGGAAATCGGCGAGGCGGCAGACGTCTTCGTCAAGCTCTCGGTCGGTGACGGTATCGTTTCGCAGGTTCCGGCCCTCATCGTCTCGCTCGCCGCCGGCCTTCTGGTTTCGCGCGGCGGCACGCCGGGCTCCACCGACCAGGCTGTCGTCAATCAGTTGAGCGGCTATCCGCGTGCCCTGTCCGTTGCTGCAGGCCTGATGGTCATGCTCTCGATCGTGCCGGGCCTGCCAATGGTCCCCTTCCTCGCCCTCGGCGGCATCATGGCTTTCGGCAGCTGGTTCATTCCGCGCCAGATCGAGGCCGAGAACAAGATCAAGCGCGAACAGGAAGAAAAGAAGGTCATCCAGAACAAGGAAGCCGAAAAGGACTCCGTCAAGTCGGTGCTCAAGACCGCCGAGATCGAGCTCGCGCTTGGCAAGCTGGTGTCGACCCGTCTGCTCGGTGCCCACCAGGAACTGGCCTTCCGCGTCGGCAAGATGCGCAAGAAGTTCGCCAGCCAGTACGGATTCGTCGTTCCGGAAATCAAGGTCACCGACGACATTGGCATACCGGAGCGCTCCTACCAGATCCGCATCCACGGCACGACGGTTGCGTCCAACAACCTGCGTGTCGGCGAAGTGCTGGTCGTCACCGGATCCGGCCGAAAGCCCAAGGTGCCCGGGGACGAGATCCGCGAACCCGCCTTCGGCATGCCGGCCGTGTCGGTGCTGGAAACCTTCACAGAAGAGCTCAAGCGCGAGGGCTTCCATCCGATCGACAACGTCTCGGTGGTTCTCACCCACG
Source organism: Rhizobium terricola (assembly GCF_012927355.1). GTDB lineage: Bacteria > Pseudomonadota > Alphaproteobacteria > Rhizobiales > Rhizobiaceae > Allorhizobium > Allorhizobium terricola. Next base: position 481,485 of record NZ_JABBGK010000002.1, on the reverse strand, counting down.
TTTCGGAAGTCATCCGCAACAACCTGCCGCAGCTCCTGTCCTACAAGGACGTGAAGATCCTCATCGATCGCCTCGACCCGGAATACAAGAAGCTCGCGGACGAGATCTGCTCCTCGCACATGTCCTATTCCGGTCTGCAGGCCGTGCTGAAGCTGCTGCTGGCCGAGCGCGTCTCGATCCGCAACCTGCACCTGATCCTGGAAGCCGTCGCCGAACTCGCGCCGCATGTCCGCAAGACCGAGCAGATTGTCGAGCATGTGCGCGTTCGCATGGCCCAGCAGCTGTGCGGCGACCTGACCGACAACGGCGTTCTGCGCGTGCTGCGACTCGGCTCGAAGTGGGATCTCGCATTCCACCAGGCCCTGAAGCGTGATGCCAAGGGTGAAATCGTCGAGTTCGACATCGATCCACGTGCACTCGAGGACTTCTCGGAAGAGGCAAGCCGCGTTATCCGTGAATTCATGGACCGCGGCCTGCCTTTCGTGCTTGTCACGTCGCCGGAAACGCGCTCCTATGTCCGCATGATTATCGAGCGTCTGTTCGCTACCCTTCCGGTCCTCTCGCATGTGGAACTCGCCAAGGGCATCGAGATCAAGATCCTGGGTTCCATTTCATGATAAGCGACCCCGAGGGGACGGTTCTGGCCATGTTCGTGGCCTTCTGCCGGATCGGCGCCTGTTTCATGGTGCTTCCGGGTTTCTCCTCGGCCCGCATTCCCGTGATGGTCCGGCTGTTGTCGGCCGCGACCATCTCCTTTGCCATCCTGCCGGTCATGTGGGACACGATCTATCCGCGGGTTTCGGGCGGCGGTTATGCGTATATCCATCTCATTCTTGGCGAAACGCTGATTGGAACGATGTACGGGCTCATTCCGCGCCTCTATGTCATCGGCCTTCAGTTCGCCGGCTCGGCAATGTCAATGTCGATCGGTTTCAGCGCACCGGGTACGCCCGACGTCATCGAAGACACGGCCGAAAACCAGCTGACCAACATGATCAGTTTTGGCGGCCTGCTGCTGCTCTTCATGTTTGATTTCCATCATGTGGTCATCAGGGCCTTGATCGATTCCTATGGCCTGATGCCGCTCGGCGGCGTTCCCGACACGCAGAAGATGTTGATCACGCTGACCGATACGCTCGGCGCAACCTTCATGCTGATGCTGCGGCTGGCGAGCCCCTTCATCATCTTCGGGCTGATGTTCAACTTCTCGATCGGCATGATCAACAAGCTGGCACCACAGATCCCGATCTACTTCATCTCCACGCCATACCTTTTGATGGGTGGCCTCTTCCTTCTCTATTTTTCGATCGCGGCGATGATCCGCCAGTTCGCCGAGAATTTCCTGACTGTGTTCCAGGGGTGATCCCGGAGCGAGCCGGGTAAAGGAGCTTGCATGGCACCGAAAACAAAATCCGAAAAACTGAAGCGGCTTGTCACCGTCCAGCGCCACATGGAGCGCATGGCGGAGAACGATCTGGCGATGACAGCCCAGCGCCGCGAGGAAAATTCCGCAGCGATGGATACGGTGATGGACGCGATCGGATCGCTCGATCCCCTGCATCGCCTCTTTGCGCAAAACTACGCCGATCGCTTCGACCGCCTCTCCAATACGGAAAAACAGCTGGCAAGCCTTCAACAGAGCCAGGAAATGAAGGTGTTGCGGGAACGCGCCAAGGGCGACCGGCTGGAGGAAAACCGCAAGGATGCGCGCGAACTCGAGCAGCGCGAAGCCGACGACAATGCCATCTACGATCTCGTCGACTTGCGTTTTGCCACGACAGCCTCCAGCAAGCTTCACGAGTGATAGTCGTCACGAAGCGAAGGCATCGGGGACAATTATCGTGGCCATTTCACCTCCGAGCGATCTCGTGCTGGACGTAGTCCGCGCGGCAGATCCTATGGTCCTGGCGTCAGCCCAGGAAAAACTCAAGACCAGTCGCGTGGCGATGGAAGCGAGCAGCCTGACCTCCAAGGGGGTCGGCTTCGGGGCTGCCGTCGACATTCTCAACAGCGTTGCTTCCGCGGCGGGTCTCGGCAACGTCAAGAAGACCGAGACGGAAGAGACGCCGAAGGTCTACCGCGAATTCGAAGCCGTCGTTCTGCAGAACTTCGTCTCCTCGATGATGCCGGAAGACAGCGAAGCGGTCTACGGCAAGGGCAATGCCGGCGAAATCTGGAAGAGCATGATGGCCGAGAAGATCGGCGAGGTCATTTCCGAGAGCGGTGGCGTCGGCATCGCCGATCAGATGTACGCCGAGGAGCTCGCCCGCCATCGTGGCGACAACGTGGTCAACGCCGCGACTGATGAAAAGGATCGCAGCGCTGCCCTCAACATGGTCATGGACCTTGAACGCCGGACGCTCGGCGTTTCCTCCACCGAACAAACGACAGCATAACAACCGAAAATCGGGGCAACACACATGGAAGTCATCAACAGCGATTATCGTATCAAGACGGTTCTCGGCCGGCTCGAAGCGATCATCGACAATGAAAACCAGCGCATCGGCAAGGATCCGGAGTTCGATCTCAAGGTCTCGAATGCGCACAAGAGCCGTTGCCTCTACGAGCTCACCATGCTGTTCCGCGACACCGATCCGCGCGAACTGGCGCTCGGCTACGTCGAGCAGATGCACAGCGTGAAGAACAAGCTCGCGCTCAACGCGCGTCGCGTCGAGGCGCACATGAACGCAGTGCGGGCTGTTGCCGACCTGTTGAAGAATGCTGTGCGTGATGCTGATGCCGACGGCACCTATTCCCAGGAACAGTTCCGGTACAGCGAGGTCTGATGGTCAAGATCATCGCCGCCGGATTGTGGGCATGCCTGGTCACGCTGGGCGCGGTCTATTTTTCGATCCATCTGGCAACCGCACCTGCAGAGGTCAGCGAGGAGGACGCCAAGAAGGCGGCTCTCGAACTCGTGCGCGGCGAACCGATCACCATTCCCTGGATTGCCGACGGAAGCGTGCGTGGCTATTTCCTCGGCCGCGTGTCCTTCATGATGGACAAGGAAAAGATCAAGGGCGTGCACCTGCCCATGACCGAGCTGATGACCGATGAGCTGTTCACCCTTCTGGTCGGCAGCAAGATGGTCGACATCTCCAACATGGGTGCCTTCGACGTCGCGGCCTTCCGCGAGAAGATCAAGACGGACCTGAATGCCCATCTCGGCGAGGGCTTCGTCTCGGAGGTGCTCGTCGAACAGCTCGACTATCTGTCCAAGGATGATGTGCGTGCGAGCGGCGAGGGCGAAGCCAAGCCGCCGGGTAAGCCGGTCAAGGTCATCGAGGGCGACAAGGTCGAAGAGCCGGCGAAATCGGGCCATTGAGGTCTCGCCGCCTGGCATCTCGCGTACGAAAACGAAAGCGGCGGACTGGTTCCGCCGCTCTTGCGTTGGGGGGCTCCTCCGGCTTTCCGGCTCACGCCGCAACAGGGTTAGCGAAGTCTTGTTGCGTGACGGAAAATGCGTCGCATCGGTTTAATTTGAATTTGAAGTTCTGCTGATACAACGCCACCATCTTTCCTCGTATGGCGTGGCATCATGCGTTTCCTGGTCTCGTTTCTCGCCCATCCCGTTTTTCGCAGAGCCCTTGTCGCGGGCATCGTCGGCGTGTCCGGCGAGGGGGCGGGCCGCCTGCGTTCCGGTGGCGGCCGGCGTCGGGAGCGGGCATGAACTCTCCCACCGCCCTGCAGCTTCCGGCCCCGCGGATGCCGTTGTTCGGCATGCCGATCTACGACCTGACCTGGGATAGCGCGCTTTCCTTCGTCAACGAGCTCGTCGCATTGCCGATCGGACAGACGCACATGGCGTTCATCAACGCCAACAACGCCAATGTCATGATGACGGACCCGGACTATCGCTTGGCGCTGAGCCGCACGCTCCTGCTGCCGGACGGCATCGGCGTGGATATCGCCTCGCGGGTGCTCAACGGCGAGAAATTCCTCGCCAACCTGAACGGCACCGATTTCGTCCCGGCCATGCTCACTTACATGGAGGGGCCGCGGCGGATCGGGCTGATCGGCGGAAAGCCGGACGTGCTCAAGGCGGCAGCGGAGAACTTCCGCAGGCACGCGCCCTGGCACGAGTTCATCGAGATCTCCGACGGTTTCTTCGACAAGGCCGATTGTGCGAAGATCCTGCAGGATCTTGAGCAGGCACGCCTCGACATCCTGCTCGTCGCGATGGGTACGCCGCTCCAAGAAATCTGGATCGACCGCAACATCCGGCCGGAGCATGCGCGCCTGGTGCTCGGCGTCGGGGCTCTGTTCGATTTCATCTCCGGCCGCGTCCCGCGTGCGCCCGGCTGGATGCGGCGCGTTCGTTGCGAATGGGTCTACCGGCTTTGGCGGGAGCCCCAACGCCTCTGGTACCGCTACGTGATCGGCATCCCGGTCTTTCTCGCCCATGTCGTCCGCTTCAAGGTGCTGGGGCCGCCGGCCGCCCTCGACGGATAAACCTGTCGCGACAACGGAAAAGACCATGACCCGGCGCCATCGCGCGCGGTCGCGATCTCGCGCCTGTCTCAGCCTGCATTTTCACCGAAAAGGCCCGATCGCACCGCCTGCGGCGTCCGGTCGCTCATTCCCGACGGCGATGCGGTTGAATTTGACACGATAGGGCGGGAAGAGGCAAATACGCTCCATTTCCGGCGGCTAGATTGTCGGCAAACGCAAGCAAGGGGTGCTCTCGTGACAACGGTGATTGATGGCAAGAAGGCCGCCGCTTCGGTGGTGGATGCAGTAACGTCGGCAGCAACGGCGCTGGAGCGCGACACGGGTCGCAAGCCCGGTCTTGCGGTGGTGATTGTCGGCAACGACCCGGCCAGCCATGCCTATGTCAGCTCGAAGAGCAAGATGGCGAAGCAGTGCGGCTTCAAGTCCGTCCAGCACACGCTGCCGGAGGAGACCTCGCAGGAAACTCTGATGGGGCTGGTCGCAGAGCTCAATGCCGATCCCGAGATCGATGGCATCCTCGTGCAGCTGCCGCTGCCGAAGCATCTCGATTCCGATCCGGTCATCCAGTCGATCCTGCCGGAGAAAGACGTCGACGGCCTGCATGTCGTCAACGCCGGAAAGCTCGCCACCGGCGACGCCGAGACCGGCCTCGTATCCTGCACTCCGGCCGGTGCCATGCTGCTGGTCCGGCAGATCCACGGCCGCGATCTTTCCGGCCTCAATGCCATGGTGATCGGCCGCTCCAACCTTTTCGGCAAGCCCATGGCTCAGCTTCTTCTGGCTGCCAATGCGACGGTCACGATCGGTCATTCGCGCAGCCGTGATCTTCCGGCGATCGCCCGCAATGCAGACATTCTGGTCGCAGCCGTCGGCCGTGCCGAAATGGTCAAGGCCGACTGGCTGAAGCCGGGCGCAACCGTGATCGACGTCGGCATCAACCGCGTGCCGGCGCCGGAAAAGGGCGAAGGCAAGTACAAGCTGGTGGGCGACGTCGCATTCGCGGAATGCGCGCCGGTTGCGGCAGCCATCAGCCCGGTTCCCGGTGGCGTCGGCCCGATGACCATCGCCATGCTGATGGCGAACACCGTCATTGCCGCCTACCGTGCCCAGGGCAAGGTGGCGCCGAAGTTCTGATCCAATGAGAGGGGGCAGGCCTTGGCTTTGTTCCCCCTTGTTTTCTATTGAGGAGCGGGGCCTGTCGACGCTCGGATCACGAGGTCGGCCGTCCAAAGTTCGTGCTGCGCAGGCTGCGGCTCGCTCTTCATGATCGCCGCAATAAGCCGCTGCGCGATGCGTATGCCGGCCGCACGGAGAGACGACCGCGTCGTCGTCAGCGGCACCGTGAAGTTTTCCGGCTTCAGAAGCGGCAGGACGTCGTCATGGGCGATCAGCGAAATGTCCTCGCCGAGCTTCAGTCCGGCCCGGTTGATGGCGCGCACGGCGCCGAGTGCCAGCACGGTACTGGCACAGAGCACGGCCGTCGGCCGCTCCGGCAGTTCCAGAAGCTCGGACATACCGCGGAACCCCGCTTCGTCGGTCATCGCCGTGTGGCGCATGGCCGAAGGCGCAAGCGTGATGCCCTTCTCTCCGAGTGCGGACAGTGTGCCGAGCTTGCGGCGGATCGCGAAATCGAATTCCTCAGGCCCGTTCAGTAACCCGAAGCGACGATGGCCCAATTGCACGAGCAGGCGGGCGGCATCGCGAAAGGCACCTTCATTGTCGACGTCGAGGAACGGATAATCTGTTTCCAGGCCAAAGGAACGGCCATGAGCGATGAACGGCACCGGAAGTGACTTTGCCATCGCGATGCGCGGGTCCTTCTCGCGCAGATAAGCGAGGTAATAGGCATCCACGCTGCCGCTCGCGACCAGCCAGCGGATCGCCTGTTCCTCGTCGTGCGGATGGGCAGGCATGATGACGAAATGGAAGTCGTGCTTGAGCGCCTCCTCCGCAAGGCCGCGCTGGAATTCCGCGAAGTGGATGTCGGAATTGTCGTTGGGCTCGATCGGCATCACGAGACCGATCGATCCTGCCTTGCCGGTGGCGAGCCTCTGTGCGGCCCTGTTCGGCCTGTAGCCCGTCTCCTTTGCGGCCTTCAGCACGCGCTGGCGGGTCTCCTCGCTAACCTCCGGATAGCCGTTGATGGCACGGCTGATCGTGGTCTGGGACAGGCCAAGCAACTGCGACAACTGCTTCAGATTCACGGCGGCTTTCCTCCTGCGCTTTGCCTCTCGCAACCCCGTTTCGTCACCCGGAAATTCAAAGCGCTTGGGTCTGTCTATCAGGAGCGGCAGGGCTCAGGAACAGGAAAATGGTTGAATGAAGGGCAGCCGCCCAAATCTTCAGCGGCAAGTTGCGACCATTTGCGGCAAATCCGGATTTGTGCTTGACTCCCCTTCGAGCTGGATGTGATGTCCTAAAGGCCAAAGCGCTTTGAATGTATGTCTTTCAATTTGCGAGACGGGACACTGCCCGTCCGAAATGTGATGGGAGGTAAATCACATGAAGAAGATTTTCCTGATGACCGCCGCCGTTGCCGGGCTCCTTGCCGGAGCTGCCGGAGCTGCCGACCTGAAGTTCAAGCCCGGTGAGGACGCCAAGTTCAACTGGGCGAGCTATGAAGAGTTCAAGAAGGCGCATGGCGGTTCGAGCGGCCAGTCCGTGACGATCTTCGGCCCGTGGCGCGGTGAAGACCAGGCGCTCTTCGAGAGCATCCTGGCCTACTTCGAGGACGCGACCGGCATCGACGTGAAATACTCCTCCTCCGAGAACTACGAACAGCAGATCGTCATCGATACGCAGGCCGGCAGCCCGCCGGACATTGCCATCCTGCCGCAGCCCGGCCTGATTGCCGACCTTGCCTCCAAGGGTCATCTGGTGCCGCTCGGCGACGACGTGAAGACCTGGCTTCTCGAGAACTACGCCGCCGGCCAGTCCTGGGTCGATCTCGCCACCTACAAGGGCAAGGACGGCAATCCGGCCATCTACGGCTTCCCCTACAAGATCGACGTGAAGTCGCTGGTCTGGTACGTACCGGAAAACTTCGAGGATGCCGGCTATGAAGTCCCGAAGACCATGGAAGAGCTGAAGGCCCTGACCGAGAAGATCGTCGCCGACGGCGGCACGCCCTGGTGCATCGGCCTTGGCTCCGGCGGCGCCACCGGCTGGCCGGCCACCGACTGGGTCGAGGACCTGATGCTGCGCACGCAGCCGGCGGACGTCTACGACAAGTGGGTGTCGAACGAGATCAAGTTCGATGATCCGGCGGTTCTCGGCGCGATCGACGAGTTCGGCTGGTTCGCCAAGAACGACAAGTTCGTCGACGGTGGCGCCTCCGCCGTTGCCTCCACCGACTTCCGCGACAGCCCGAAGGGCCTCTTCGCGTCCCCGCCGAAGTGCTACCTGCACCACCAGGCCTCGTTCATTCCCTCCTTCTTCCCTGAAGGCACGGTCGTCGGCGAGGATGCCGACTTCTTCTACATGCCGCCCTACGAGGCCAAGAAGGATCTCGGCAATCCGGTGCTCGGCGCCGGCACGCTCGCCATCCTCACCAAGGATACGCCGGCTGCCCGTGTCTTCTTCGACTTCCTGAAGACGCCGATCGCCCATGAACTGTGGATGGCACAGTCCAGCTTCCTGACGCCGTACAAGGCTGCCAACAAGGAGGCCTATGCCAACGGGCCGATGGCCAAGCAGGGCGATATCCTGCTCAATGCCACGACCTTCCGCTTCGACGGTTCCGACCTGATGCCGGGCAAGATCGGCGCGGGCGCATTCTGGACGGGCATGGTCGACTACACCGGCGGCAAGTCCGCAGCCGACGTCGCCGCCGGCATCCAGAAGGTCTGGGACTCCCTGAAGTAAGCTTCTCGACGTGAACGATCCCGCCGTGCTCCCGAACCGGAGCGCGGCGGGCAAACGGCAGGACGACTTTTGCCGCACGCCCGTTCGGGCTGCCGGCGATCGGCCGGGGAGGGAACCTTGGAACAGCTACTCTACGCCCTACTGACAATCGTGATCGGGGTTGCCGGCGCCATTGGCTATTTCTATGGCTCGAACTTCCTGCTCGACACGATCTTCCCGTCGCGCGTCGCGGATGCGATGGAGGCGTCGCGCAACATCCGCCGTGCCAGCATGATCCGGCCCTGGCTTTTCCTAGCGCCGGCGCTCATCTCGCTGTCGGTCTACCTCGTCTATCCGTTCTTTTCCTCGGTCGCCTATTCCCTCTACGACCGGTCGGGCGAGAATTTCGTCGGCTTCGCCAACTACCGCTGGATGTTCTTCGACGGTGAGTTCCGCCAGTCGATCTACAACAACATGCTGTGGCTTATCGTCGTGCCGGCGGCCTCGACCCTGTTCGGCCTGATCATCGCGGCGCTGACCGACCGCATCTGGTGGGGCAACATCGCAAAGTCGCTGATCTTCATGCCGATGGCGATTTCCTTCGTCGGCGCCTCGGTCATCTGGAAGTTCGTCTACGACTACCGCGACATCGGTGCCGAACAGATCGGCATCCTGAACGCCATCGTCGTGGCGCTCGGCGGTGAGCCGCAGATCTGGATCACCCTGCCGTTCTGGAACAACTTCTTCCTGATGGTCATCCTCGTCTGGATCCAGACGGGCTTTGCCATGGTGCTCCTGTCGGCGGCGCTGCGCGGCATTCCGGAGGAGACCATCGAGGCGGCGGTCATCGACGGCGCCAATCCCTGGCAGATCTTCCTGAAGATCAAGGTGCCGCAGATCTGGGGCACGATTGCCGTGGTCTGGACGACGATCACCATCCTCGTCCTCAAGGTCTTCGACATCGTGCTCGCCATGACCAACGGCCAGTGGCAGACACAGGTTCTCGCCAACCTGATGTTCGACTGGATGTTCCGCGGCGGCGGCGATTTCGGCCGCGGCGCTTCGATCGCTGTGGTCATCATGATCATGGTCGTGCCGATCATGATCTGGAACATCCGCAACGCCCGCCGCGAAATGGAAGGACGCTGACATGCACAAGGGCAGCATTCGCTCTCCGTTGACCTGGGCGGTCCATCTTTCGGTGCTCTTCCTCGTCGCCCTGTGGACCCTTCCGACCGCCGGCCTTTTCGTTTCGGCACTGCGCGACAAGAACCAGATCGTCGCCTCCGGTTGGTGGACGGCTCTCGCCACCTCGACCCAGAATGCCATTTACCGTGCCCCAGGGCCGGACAAGCAGGTCGAGGAAAACGGCCAGTTCGTCATTTCCGGCAACGTCTTCGAGGGGGGCAAGGGCAACGTTACGGCCTTCGGTTCATCGAGCCAGGACCCCGCTGCATTCGAGGCTGGTGCCAGCGCCGAACTGAAGGACGGCGTCAAGCTCACGGTTGCGCCAAACGGTGACTTCCGGCTGACTTCGCCCAAGGCCTTCGAGGGAACCCGCGGCCAGCGCATCTTCTACACCGCTGGCATTCCCCCACGCTTCACGCTGGAAAACTACGAGACGGTGCTGACTGCCGAGGGCATCGGCAAGTCCTTCCTGAACTCGCTGACCGTCGCCATTCCCTCGACCATCATTCCGATCCTGGTGGCGGCCTTTGCGGCCTATGCGCTTGCCTGGATGAAATTTCCGGGCCGGGCGCTCATTCTGGCCGTCATCGTCGGCCTCCTGGTCGTGCCGCTGCAGATGTCGCTGATCCCGCTCTTGCGCATGTACAATGGCGTCGGCGCCTTCTTTGGCGTGCCGTCGAAGACGTATCTCGGCATCTGGCTTGCCCATATGGGCTTCGGCCTGCCGCTCGCCATCTACCTTCTGCGCAACTACATCGCCGGTCTGCCGCGCGAGATCATGGAATCAGCCCGCGTCGACGGCGCATCCGATTTCACCATCTTCATGAAGATCGTGCTGCCGCTCTCCTATCCGGCGCTCGCCTCGTTTGCCATCTTCCAGTTCCTCTGGACCTGGAACGACCTTCTGGTGGCCATGGTCTTCCTCGGTACCGGCGACAATGAACTGGTCCTGACCGGTCGCCTGGTCAACCTGCTCGGCAGCCGCGGCGGCAAGTGGGAGATCCTCACCGCCTCGGCCTTCATCACGATCGTCGTGCCCCTCTTCGTCTTCTTCTCCCTCCAACGTTATCTCGTCCGTGGCCTGCTCGCAGGTTCGGTCAAGGGCGGTTGAGACGGTTGCTTAAAAACTGATTGCATCGACAAGGACTGAACATGACTGCAACGACCCAATCGATCCTCTCCGCCGACAAGGACTGGTGGCGCGGCGCGGTGATCTACCAGATCTACCCGCGCTCCTATCAGGACTCCAACGGAGACGGCATCGGCGACCTCAAGGGCATCACGGCCCGTCTGCCGCATATCGCGGCCCTCGGGGCCGACGCGATCTGGATCTCGCCGTTCTTCACCTCGCCGATGAAGGATTTCGGCTACGACGTGTCGAACTATGTCGATGTCGATCCGATGTTCGGCTCGCTTGCCGATTTCGACGGCCTGATCGCCGAGGCCCATCGCGTCGGCGTCAGGGTCATGATCGATCTCGTGATGTCCCACACCTCCGACCAGCATCCGTGGTTCGTCGAGAGCCGTTCGTCGCGCTTCAATGCCAAGGCGGACTGGTATGTCTGGGCCGACGCCAAGCCGGACGGCACGCCGCCGAACAACTGGCTGTCGATTTTCGGCGGCTCCGGCTGGCACTGGGATCCGACCCGCATGCAGTATTACCTGCATAACTTCCTGACCTCGCAGCCCGACCTCAATCTGCACAATCCCGAGGTCCAGGACGCGCTGCTCGCCGCGACCCGTTTCTGGCTGGAGCGTGGCGTCGACGGTTTCCGTCTCGACACCATCAACTTCTATTTCCACGACAAGGAACTGCGCGACAATCCGGCGCTCGCACCGGAACGCCGCAATGCCTCGACGGCGCCGGCGGTCAATCCCTACAATTTCCAGGAGCACATCTACGACAAGAACCGCCCGGAAAACATTGCCTTCCTCAAGCGGTTCCGTGCGCTGCTCGACCAGTTCCCGGCAATCGCTGCCGTCGGCGAGGTCGGCGACAGCCAGCGCGGGCTCGAAATCGTCGGCGAATACACGTCCGGCGGCGACAAGATGCACATGTGCTACGCCTTCGAGTTTCTGGCGCCCGATCCGCTGACGCCGGCGCGTGTCGCCGAAGTGCAGCAGGCGTTTGCCGAGGCCGCTCCCGAGGGCTGGGCCTGCTGGGCATTCTCCAACCACGATGTCGTCCGCCATGTCAGCCGCTGGGGGGCGGAGGTTCTCGACCGCGACGCCTATGCCAAGCAGTTGGCCGCCATCCTGATGACGCAGCGCGGATCGGTCTGCATCTATCAGGGTGAGGAACTCGGCCTCACCGAAGCCGACATCGCCTTCGAGGACCTGCAGGATCCCTATGGCATCCAGTTCTGGCCGGAGTTCAAGGGCCGCGACGGTTGCCGCACGCCCATGGTGTGGGACAGCAAGACCGCCCAGGCGGGCTTTTCCAGCGCTCCGAAGACCTGGCTGCCGATCCCGGTGGAACATGTCCTGAAGGCCGTGGATACGCAGCAGGGCGTTGCCGGCAGCGTGCTTGAGCAATACCGCCGGTTCCTGGCGTTCCGGAAGGAAAACCCCGCCTTTGCCAAAGGCGGCATCGTTTTCCATCCGGTTCAGGGCAATGTGCTGGTCTACACCCGGACCTTGGGCAATGAGACGCTGCTCTGCCTGTTCAACATGAGCGCCGAGCCGGCAACGGCCGTTCTTCCGGCCGGCAGTTGGCATGCATTGGGTGGACACGGTTTCGACAGCAAGACCGAAGACGACAGGGTTGAACTTCCGGCCTGGGGCGCACATTTCGCGCGCCACGCCTGATTGGGAGGAATGAGATGACGGGCCTGGTTCTCAAGGATATCCGCAAGACCTACGGGCAGGTGAAGGTCCTGCACGGTATCGATCTGACGATCGAGCAGGGCGAATTCATCGTCTTCGTCGGCCCGTCGGGATGTGGAAAGTCCACGCTTCTGCGCATGATCGCCGGGCTTGAGGACATCACCAGCGGCGAGATGATCATCGACGGACAGGTCGTCAACGACGTGCCCCCGTCGAAGCGCGGCATCGCGATGGTCTTCCAGTCCTACGCGCTCTACCCGCACATGACCGTCTACGACAACATGGCCTTCGGCCTGCGGATCGCCGGCCAGAGCAGCGAGGAGATCGACCGCAGGGTGAAGAGCGCGGCGTCGATCCTCCAGTTGACCCCCTATCTCGACCGTCTGCCCAAGGCGCTCTCCGGCGGCCAGCGTCAGCGCGTCGCGATCGGTCGTGCGATCTGCCGCGACCCAAAGGTCTTCCTCTTTGATGAGCCGCTCTCCAATCTTGACGCGGCGCTGCGCGTCGCGACCCGCATCGAGATCGCCAAGCTCAACGAGTCCATGCCGGACACCACGATGATCTACGTGACGCACGACCAGGTGGAGGCGATGACGCTCGCCGACCGGATCGTCGTGCTCTCCGCCGGCAAGATCGAGCAGGTCGGTCCGCCGCTCGAACTCTATGAGCGTCCCGCCAACCTCTTCGTCGCCCGTTTCATTGGTTCGCCCGCCATGAACATTATGCCGGCCATCATCGAGACGGCCGGACGACCGACCGTGATCCGACTGAAGGACGGTACCTCGGTCAGCGTCGATATCGAGACGCCTGCCGGCGACCGCGGCAAGAAGGCGAGTTTCGGTGTCCGCCCGGAGGATCTTGCGATTGCCACCGGCGATGATTTTCTCTTCGAGGGCACGGTCACGATCGTCGAGGCTCTCGGCGAGGTCACGCTGCTCTATGTCGATGGCCCGGTCGAGGACGAGCCGATCACCGTCAAGCTTCAGGGCACGGTCGACATCCGGAAGGGGACCCGTCTCCGCTTCGTCGCCGACCGCTCCAGACTCCACCTCTTCGACGAAATGGGACACGCATACAGGAAGTGATATCCGCGCGTTAAGGTCCTGTTTCCCCTAACGAAGACAGGGCCTTGGCGACCACGTCGGGGCGCGCGGATTAATACCATCTGTTAAATGGCCACTGCTAGGCTTCTCCCATAACCACTGGAAAACAGGGACAGGGACGAAAATGAGAGCGGCAGCCGGCGGAACCAATTATCTGCAGCGCGAGGAATCCTTCATGTACGACCGCGAAGCGCGGTTCCCGATGGAGGATACGATGAACGCAGCCCGGATCGAATATACCGAGAAGGGCGTGATGCACATGGCGGCCCGCCGCTGCGATGTGATCAAGATTTCGATGAGCGGCGCCATCATCGGCCTGCTGACCCAATACAATCTCCCCCAGCAGTTCTATCTCGATCTTCCCGATGCCCGCATCACCAAGGTCGGCTGCCTGCTGATGAAGACCTTTGCCAACAACACCGCCGAGATCCGTTTCCTGCGTCTGCTGACCAAGAAGGAAATGGACCGGATCTTCGTCTTCTCGACCCATCCGGCGCACCGCGATAAGGTGCTTGACGTCCGCTCCTGGTAAGCCGGGTCAGCGCTGCCCACGCTGTGCAACCAGCCAGTTCCGCACGATGTTCGTTGCCCCGGGATGCTTCGGCTCGCGGGGCGCAACCACGTGGAAATCATGCCGGCCGTGAATGCTGACGTCGAAGGCCTTGACCAGCCGGCCGGCAGCAAGGTCCGCCTCGACCAGGAAGTCGCTGGCGAGCGTGATGCCTTGGCCCGCGATGGCTGCGTCGATGGCAAGCGAGGTGTGGTTGAAGCGCACGCCCTTGGCCTCTGTCCCCGTTGCCAGTCTCAGCCCCGAACCGATGAATTCCGGCCAGAGATTGTGGGTATCCCGGAGCAGGACAAGGGCGTCCAGGTTCTCCTTCTTCAGGGCTTCGGCAGCGGCGGGCTGATAGGCCGGACTGCAGACTGCGATGACGCGCTGCTCGAAGAGCAGTTCCGAGACCAGTCCGGGTCCGAAGGGTGGTTGTCCCTGGCGAACCGCGATGTCGACGCCGTCGGTCTGGAAGCTCGCGAGGCTCTCGCTGGCGAGAATGCGCAGTTCGAGTTCCGGATGGGCTGCCATGAACGCCGGCAGCCGCGGCAGCAGCCACTTGGCCGCGAAGGTTGGCGTCGCGCTGATCGTCAGGCTGCGTTGCACCGGCCTGATGGCCAGCGTCGCCTCTCCGAACAGCTGGAAAGCCCGACGGATGTCCGTGCCGTAGGCGCGACCTTCGTCGGTGAGGGCGAGTTGTTTCGGCAGGCGCAAGAAAAGCTTCACGCCGAGATCCGTCTCCAGCCCGCGCACCAGCTGGGCAACGGCGCTCTGGGTTACGCCGATCTCCTCCGCCGCCGCCCGGAAGCTCAGGTGTCGCGATGTCACCTCGAAGGCGCGCAGGGCATTGAGGGATGGCAGGTGTCTGGATTTTTCGTTCATGCGAGAGTTTTTCTACAGTCAGAGCGCAGTTTATCGCGTTCGGAAATCGCCGCGAATGGTGCTAGAAAATCCATCAGACGACAGCTGGGCCGGATGTTCCGGCGCCAGAATAGCCAAAGGACAGGGAAATGACTGTAGAAAAAGTTGCCATCATCACCGCTGGCGGAAGTGGCATGGGTGCGGCCTCCGCCCGGCGCCTTGCGAACGAAGGGTACAAGGTTGCCATTCTGTCCTCCTCTGGCAAGGGTGAGGCGCTCGCCAAGGAACTGGGCGGCATCGGCGTCACCGGCTCCAACCAGTCGAACGAAGACCTGAAGCGCCTCGTCGACGAGACATTCGCCCGCTGGGGCCGTGTCGATGTCCTGGTCAACAGCGCCGGCCACGGCCCCCGTGCACCGATCCTCGAGATCTCGGACGAGGACTGGCACAAGGGCTTCGACGTCTATCTCCTCAACGTCATTCGTCCGACCCGGCTCGTCACGCCGATCATGCAGGCCCAGAAGAATGGCGTGATCATCAACATCTCCACGGCCTGGGTCGCCGAGCCGAGCGCCATGTTCCCGACCTCGGCCGTCGCCCGCGCCGGTCTTTCCGCGTTCACCAAGATCTTCTCAGACACTTATGCGGCCGAAAACATCCGCATGAACAACGTCCTGCCGGGATGGATCGATAGCCTGCCGAAGACCGAGGAACGGCGTGAAAGCGTGCCCATGGCCCGCTATGGCACCAGCGAGGAAGTTGCAGCCACGGTTGCCTTCCTGGCGTCGGAGGGCGCGGCCTACATCACCGGACAGGGCATCCGTGTCGACGGCGGTTTGATGCGCTCCATTTGATGTCAGTTTTTGCCTTGTTCTTGCCATTTCTGCCAGGGATAAAAGAATCAACGCGGCGTAAACCTCTTGGTTACCAAGATTCTTCATTTTTAGGATGTCCGGATAAACGGAGGTCCTGAGTGAAGACCTCCTTGTCTCACCGGATGTGTAGGGCCGCGGCGATGAAACCCGCCGGGCCGTGAGGCCTCTGGTAGCGAGTGAGAGTATGGCGTTCTCGACCGAGACAGTGACCAAGGGAAAGGCGTCCGCTGCTCCCTCATCCCGATCCAGGAATGGCCGCAAGGTCTTCACAGTGCCCGTCGCCATCGGCGTCGGGCTTGCCGGCATCCTTTGGGTGACGGCCTCCATTGCCACCATCCAGGTGCTGACGTCGGAGCCGAAGCCGGCTTCGCCGTCGCTCGCACTGGTCGACAAACCGCTCGATGCCGGCAAGGCGCTGAAGCGCGGTGATCGGCATGACGCCGGCCAGGCCGCCGAGCTTGCGCGCATGCGCGTCGCCAATGCCATCGCCGCGACCGAGGAAATCGGCCTGCTGATGCTGCCGGCCTCGATGGCGCTTGCCCCGGTGGACAAGTCCGGCCGCATGCTCGAAATGCGGGCAGAGGCGACCAGCGATCCGAAGGCCCGCGAGATGCTGCGCCAGGCGCTTGCCGTGGCGGTCGCGGAACGCAACGCCAAGGCGATCGCCGGACTTGCGTCCGAAGACGACAACACGCTTGCCGCACCGGACGCCACTGTTCAGACGGCATCGATCAACCCGACTGCGATTTCGCCGGCGGAAAAGCTTACCGGCACGAACCCTGCGATGGGCAGCCCGGCGGCGCTCGCCTATGCTGCGCCCATCCCGGCGAGCGAAGCCGTGCCGCTTGGAGCCGATCCCCGCGAGGAACCGTTCGTCGAACTTCTGTCCGAACCGGCCGAAAACGATCACGATGCCCTGCCGGACGACGGCCCGCTTCCGTCCTCTCGCCCGAACGCGCCGGCCCGCCTGACGGAAAAGCCCGACGCGACCGCCACGAAGGACAAAGGGAGTAAGCCACCGTCCAACATGCTGGCCTATGCCAAGCCCGAAAACCCGATGCTGAGCGACACCGACGAGGAGCGTCCCTCGCTCTTCGGTCGCAAGCCGAAGCTTCCCGGCCGCGGCGTCGCCGTCTACGACATTTCTGCCGGCGTTGTGCACATGCCGAACGGCGAGAAGCTCGAGGCCCATTCCGGCCGCGCCCACATGCGCGACAATCCCAAGTTCGTCCATGTCAAGAACCGCGGCCCGACCCCGCCGAACGTCTACAATCTGCGCATGCGCGAAAGCCGCTTTCACGGTATCGAGGCGATCCGCATGACCCCGGTCGGCGACAGCAAGATGTACGGCCGCGACGGCTTCCTGACCCACACCTACCTGCTGCGCAAGCGGGGTGACAGCTCCGGCTGCGTGGTGTTCGAGGACTACAATCGCTTCCTCAACGCCTTCAAGCGCGGTCAGGTCAGGACGCTGATCGTCGTGCCGCGGATGGCGGAACTGCCGAAATATGTCGCCATGATGTGACGGTCGTCAGGTCCAGATCAACGAAAGCCGGCCAGGATGACTGGTCGGCTTTTTTCATGCCGGCGACTCACCTGGCCTTGTCGTCGCGGCTCTTCAAGCGGTCGTCGAGGGCGAGAAAGATCCCGCGCAACTCGGGCTCCTCGACCAATCGCCCAGCCTCGCAAAGCTTGACCCAGCGGATCTCTCTCTGCCCCATCTCCTTGAACGAGGGCACGGTCTCGCTGTGCTCCAGTGAAAACACCTCGACGATGCAGGGCGCGCTTTGGCCGGTTTCGAGCCGCTTGACGTAGCAATAACGTCCGAGCGGGGCCTTGCCGACCTTGCCCTTGACGCCGGCTTCCTCGAACGCTTCCTGGGCCGCGACCTGGCGCGGGGTTCGGTCTTTCATCGGTCCGCCCTTCGGCAGCACCCAGCGTCCGGACCCGCGAGCGGTGATCAGCATCACCTCATAGTCGCCCGGCCTGTCCCCCGGCCGAAAGCAGATCGCCGCATACTGTTCCAGCCACTGATTTGAGAAGAGCGATGGCCCGGTGCCGGCGAGCTTCTGCAGAAGGGTCTTTTTCTTGGCCAAGGGCGTTCCGGAATTCGTGTGCCGCAAATCGGTCGGCGAGTGTTGCATCTCTGCAGGATAATCGGCGACTTCGCGCTTTTGCACTCTCCTGATTTCATTTATGACAGTTTTATGACAATGCCACGACTGGATATGAATGCATGATTTCCCTGTTCAAGAAGCTTCTCCCGCGCGAAGATGGGTTCTTTCTCCTTTTCGAACGCCACACCGCGACCGTCGTCGGCGCCGCCAATGCGATGAAGTCGCTGCTGGCAGGCGAGGGCGACCTTGAGGCCCATTGCCAGCGCATCATCGCCCTCGAGGACGAGGCCGACGACATCACGCGCGACGTCCTGCAGGCGGTGCGCCGCAGCTTCATCACCCCCTTCGACCGCGGCGACATCAAGGATCTGATCCAGTCGCTCGACGATGCGATCGACATGATGCACAAAACCGTCAAGACCATCCGCCTCTATGAGCAGACTAGCTTCGAGCCGGGCATGCGCGAGATCGGCGTCATGATTGCCGAATGCGCCCGCCTGATTTCCGAGGCGATCCCGCTGCTCAACAAGATCGGCGCCAACGCTCATCGGCTGACCGAGATCGCCGAGGAAGTCATGCGCGTCGAGGGCCGCTCGGACGAGTTCTACGAGAAGGGCCTGAAGGATCTCTACAAGCGCTACGGCAAGACCGATCCGATGGCCTACATCATCGGCAGCGAGATCTACGGCGAACTGGAAAAGGTGGTCGACCGCTTCGAGGACGTCGCCAATGAAATCAGCGGCATCGTGATCGAGAACGTCTGATGGACGCCACCCTTGCACTGCCGCTGCTCGTCGCCCTGATCGGCGTCGCGCTCTTCTTCGACTTCCTGAATGGCCTTCATGACGCGGCGAACTCGATCGCCACGATCGTCTCGACCCGCGTCCTGCGGCCGCAATATGCGGTGGCCTGGGCGGCCTTCTTCAATTTCATCGCCTTCCTGTTCTTCGGCCTGCACGTCGCCGAAACCCTCGGCAAGGGGATCATCGATCCGGCGATCGTGTCGCCGCAGGTGATTTTCGCCGCCCTGACGGGCGCGATTTCCTGGAACATCATCACCTGGGTCTTCGGCATTCCCTCGAGCTCGTCGCATGCGCTCGTCGGCGGTCTCGTCGGCGCCGGGCTTGCCAAGAGTGGCGGCGACGCACTGGTTCTGTCCGGCCTCCTGAAGACCGTCGGTGCGATCTTCATGTCGCCGATGATCGGCTTCCTGCTGGCGCTCGTTCTGGTGCTGATCGTTTCCTGGCTCTTCGTCCGCCAGACGCCGTTTGCTGTCGACCGCACCTTCCGGGTCATGCAGTTCGTCTCCGCCTCGCTCTACTCGCTCGGCCATGGCGGCAACGACGCGCAGAAGACCATGGGCATCATCGCCGTTCTTCTGTTTTCCCAAGGCTATCTCGGCTCGGACTTCTACGTGCCCTTCTGGGTGGTGATCAGCTGCCAGTCGGCCATGGCACTCGGCACGCTGTTCGGCGGCTGGCGCATCGTCCACACGATGGGATCGAAGATCACCCGCCTCAACCCGATGCAGGGCTTCTGTGCGGAAACCGGCGGTGCGTTGACCCTGTTCGGCGCCACCTGGCTCGGCATCCCCGTTTCGACCACCCATACCATCACCGGTGCCATTGTCGGCGTCGGGGCGGCTCGACGGGTCTCCGCGGTCCGCTGGGGGCTCGCCGGCAACATCGTGATCGCCTGGGTCGTCACACTTCCGGCCGCGGCCATCATCTCGGCGCTGACCTTCTTCGCCTGCTCGCTCTTCGGTTGAGACAACAGCCGGCGGCGCCATTGCCGCCGGCGTCCGGCTTCGCTATTTCTTCCTTGTGGACAAGAGCGAGGTGGTGGCCGTGAGCGACGAGAGAATTCAGCATCAGGCAGCCTGTCATTGTGGGACGGTCCGGTTCCGTGTTCGTCTGACCGACGAATTCAACACGATCCGCCGCTGCTCATGTTCCTACTGCAGGATGCGCGGGGCGATTGCCGTTTCGGCTCCGCTCGCGGATATCGAGTTCGTCCAGGGCGAAGAGAACCTGACACTCTATCAGTTCAACACAGGT
Source organism: Rhizobium terricola (assembly GCF_012927355.1). Taxonomy (GTDB): domain Bacteria; phylum Pseudomonadota; class Alphaproteobacteria; order Rhizobiales; family Rhizobiaceae; genus Allorhizobium; species Allorhizobium terricola. Next base: position 461,613 of record NZ_JABBGK010000002.1, on the reverse strand, counting down.
ACGGCCCGGCACTATTTCTGCAGTACCTGCGGCATCTATACCCATCACCAACGCCGCTCGGATCCCACCCAGTATGGCATCAACGTCGCCTGCATCGAGGGCGTTAGCCCCTTCGATTTCCCCGAGGTTCAGGTGATGGACGGTGTCGCCCACCCGTCAGACAGCGGAAACGCGTCGCGGGTTGCCGGGATCCTTCGCTTCGAGCCGACGACCTGAGACTTCTTCGCGATGACGCGGAGCGACCCCGCCCCTGACGGGGCGGTATCGCGTGACCGAACAACGCCTCCAGTCTTCGCCGATTAGAACAGCACGCTGGCGCCCTGATCCGCGGGACCCGCCACGCGGCGGAGCGGCGCGAAGAGTTCGCGGCCCATGCCGAACTCGTTGGCGGAAAGGTCGGGGACCACGACCGGCCGCGCGGCGAACTCGGCGGCTTCCACCAGCACTTCCAACGTGCCGGCGATGGCGTCGAGCCGGATCATGTCGCCGTCCTTGATCCTGGCAATGGCGCCGCCGTCGACGGCTTCCGGGGTGACGTGGATGGCGGCCGGCACCTTGCCCGAGGCACCCGACATGCGGCCGTCGGTCAGAAGCGCCACCTTGTGGCCGCGGTCCTGCAGAACGCCGAGCGGCGGGGTGAGGCGGTGCAGCTCCGGCATGCCGTTCGACTTCGGGCCCTGGAAACGCACGACGGCGACAAAATCGCGGTCGAGATTGCCGGCCTTGAAGGCGTCCTGCAGTTCCTGCTGGTCGTGGAAGACGATGGCGGGCGCCTCGACGACATGGCGTTCCGGCTTGACGGCCGAGATCTTGATGACCGCCTTGCCGAGATTGCCGGTCAGCATCTTCAGGCCGCCATTCGGCTGGAACGGGGTCTCGATGCGGGCGAGCACCTTGGGATCGGCGCTGTCTTCCGGCGAGGGTTGGCGTGTCACGGTGCCGTCGGCGGCGAGCTGCGGATCGATCGTGTAGGCGGCAAGCCCCTGGCCGTAGACGGTGCGTACGTCGTCATGCAGGAAGCCGGCCTTCAGGAGCTGCTTGATGAGGAAGCCCATGCCGCCGGCGGCGTGAAAATGGTTCACGTCGGCAAGCCCGTTCGGATAGACGCGGGCGAGAAGCGGCACGACGTCCGAAAGGTCGGAAATATCCTGCCAGGTGAGATGGATGCCGGCCGCGCGTGCCATGGCGATCAGGTGCAGGGTATGGTTGGTCGAACCGCCAGTGGCATGAAGGCCGACCACGCCGTTGACGATCGACCGCTCGTCGATCATCTCGCCGGCCGGCGTGAACTCGTTGCCCTGGGCGGTGATCGCGAGTGCACGCCTTGTGGCTTCCCTGGTCAGGGCGTCCCGAAGCGGCGTGTTCGGGTTGATGAAGGAGGCGCCGGGCATGTGGAAGCCCATGATCTCCATCAGCATCTGGTTCGAGTTCGCCGTGCCGTAGAATGTGCAGGTGCCTGGGCCATGATAGGACTTCGACTCGGCGTCGAGCAGTTCGGCACGGCCGACCTTGCCTTCCGCATAGAGCTGGCGGATACGCGACTTCTCGTCGTTGGGAAGCCCCGAGGTCATCGGGCCGGCCGGTACGAAGATCGAGGGCAGGTGGCCGAAGGTCAGCGCCGCAATCACCAGGCCGGGCACGATCTTGTCGCACACGCCGAGGAAAAGCGCCGCGTCGAACATGTTGTGGGAAAGGCCGATGCCGGCCGCCATGGCGATCACGTCGCGCGAGAACAGCGAGAGTTCCATGCCCGGCTGGCCCTGGGTCACGCCGTCACACATCGCCGGAACGCCGCCCGCGACCTGTGCCACGCCACCGGCTTGCGCCGCCGCCTCCCGGATGAGTGCGGGATAGGTCTCGAACGGCTGATGGGCCGACAGCATGTCGTTGTAGGAGGTGATGATGCCGAGATTGGGGACCTGGTCTGCGGACAGCGTCGCCTTGTCCCCGGCGGAACAGGCGGCAAAACCATGGGCAAGGTTGCCGCAGGACAGCGTCGAGCGGTGCACGCCCTTGGAGATCTGGCCGCGCACGCGCTCCAGATAGACTTCGCGGGTCGGCTTCGAACGCTCGACGATGCGGCGGGTAATGGCTTCGATACGGCTGTCTGCGGACATCGGATGTCACTCCTTGAAACGCGCGCGGCGGGTCGTCTGGGATCGACGCGGCTCTGAGCCCGCTTCGTGCGGGCGGGGCTAAGGCCGTCCCGCGGATCGGGGCGGCAGCGGTCGGGCAGTGTTCAGGGTGCCCAGTAGATGTCGGGTGCCGTGGCCGCGCGTTCAAGCACGGCGCGGATCGGCATCTCGGTCTCGTCGTGGCCGGAAAGCGCCTTTTCCAGAACGGTCTTCTTTTCGGCGCCCTCGATGTGCAGAACCAGGAGGCGGGCGTCGGCGAGCGCCGAGAAGGAGAGGGTGAGGCGCGGTTCGCCGGCACCTTCGGCTTCCATCGTCATGACGCAACGCGCCGTGCCGGCATCGAGCGCTGCCCCGAGATGGTTGCCGCCGGGGAAGAACGAGGCCGTGTGGCCGTCATTGCCCATGCCGAGGATCACCACGTCGAACGGGTGGCCGAGTGGGGCGATCGCGGCCGTAGCGAACGCTGCCGCCGCATCGGCGGTTTCGGCAGGATGATAGAGCGGCACGAATTCGGCCACGGCCGCCGCATTCTTCAGCAGATGGGTGGCGACCAGCTTGTGGTTGGAGCGCTCATGGTCCGGGCTGACGAAACGTTCGTCGACCAGCGTCACCTTTACGCGGTCCCAGGCGATCGGCTGGGCCGAAAGCGCCTCGAAGAAGGCCTTCGGGGTCGAGCCGCCGGAGACTGCGAGCGTCGCGGTGCCCCGGGTGGCGACTGCGGCTTGAAGTGCGCCTGAAACGCGCTCGGCAAGCGCTGCGGCCAGCGCCGGACGGGTCTCGAATGCGTGCATCACATGTGCCATCGTCAGCCCCTAGTCCGCGTCGTGCCAGGTGCGGCCGTCGCGCTCGATGAGCGCAATGGCCTGGCTGGGGCCCCAGGTGCCTGCCGTATAACCCTGCGTCTTCTGCCCGGTCTCTTCCCAGCCCTTGAGGATCGGGTCGATCCAGCGCCACGCCGCCTCGACTTCGTCGCGGCGCATGAACAGCGTCTGATTGGAGCGCACCACGTCCATCAGCAGGCGCTCGTAGGCGTCGGCATTGCGCACGTCGAATGCCTGGGCGAAGCTCATGTCGAGCGACACGTGGCGCAGGCGCATGCCGCCCGGGCCAGGGTCTTTGATCATCAGCCACTGCTTGACGCCTTCGTCCGGCTGGAGACGGATCACCAGCTTGTTGGCCTCGATCCGGCCGGCGCCGTCATCAAAGATCGAATGCGGGATCGGCTTGAACGAGACGACGATTTCCGAAACGCGGTTTGCCAGCCGCTTGCCGGTGCGCAGGTAGAAGGGAACCCCCGCCCAGCGCCAGTTGGCGATCTCCGCCTTGATGGCGACGAAGGTTTCCGTGTCCGACGGCCCTTCCAGTTCCTCGGTATAGCCCTTGACCGGTCCGCCTGCCGAGGCGCCGGCGCGGTACTGGCCGCGCACGGTGAATTTCTCGATATTGCCGTTGGTCACCGGCTTGAGCGAGCGCAACACCTTGAGCTTCTCGTCGCGCACGCTTTCGGCGTCCATCGAGTTCGGCGCTTCCATGGCGACCAGGCAGAGCAGCTGGAGGATGTGGTTCTGCACCATGTCTCTGAGTGCGCCGGCCTTGTCGTAGTAGCTGACGCGGCCTTCGAGGCCGACGGATTCGGCGACCGTAATCTGCACGTGATCGATATGCGCGGAGTTCCACAGGGGCTCGTAAAGCGCGTTGGCGAACCTGAGCGCCATCAGGTTCTGCACCGTCTCCTTGCCGAGATAATGGTCGATGCGGAAGATCTGCTCTTCCTTGAACACCTTGCCGATCGTGTCGTTGAGGATCTGCGCCGATTCGAGGTCGCGGCCGATCGGCTTTTCGACGACGATGCGTGTCGACTTGGTGATCAGCTTGTGATCGCGGATCTTGTCGGCGATGTCGCCGAAGATCGCAGGGGAAACCGCGAGATAGAAGGCGCGGACGATGTCCTTGCCGCTGTCGAGCATGGCCTTGAGCTTGTCCCAGCCCTGGTCCGCCTTGGCGTCGACCGGCACGTAGAAGACGCGCGACAGGAACTTCGCGACCTGTGCCTCTTCCAGTTCCTCGGACTTCAGATGCTCCTTCAGCGCCGCAAGGGTGAACTGCCGGTATTCGTCGTCGGTCATCGGCGTACGCGAGGCGCCGATGATGCGGGTCGGTTCGGTCAGCTGGCCGGCAAGCTGGCGGTGGTAGAGCGCCGGCAGGAGCTTGCGTTCCGCAAGATCGCCGGTGCCTCCGAACACGACATAGTCAAACGGCTCGACGGGGATGATCTGGCTGCTCATTCAGGCTTCTCTCAATCGAAAACATTGGACCCACATGTAATCTAATCGATTTAAAAAAGCCAGTGGGCAGGTGCGAAAACCTGCCCGCCTCGGAAAAATCAGAACCGGTCGCGCAGGGCATACCAGGTGAGCGCGAGGAACAGCAGCGGGCTGCGGAACTTCGCCCCTCCGGGGAACGGCGGGATCTTCAGGTCGATCAGGTGATCGAGTTCGCGTCCCTTTCCGGTCACCAAGTCTGCATAGAGCTTGCCACAATAGTTTGACAGCATCACGCCATGGCCGGAATAACCGCCGATCGAAATCACGCCGGGCATGACCTCGCGGGCGAACGGCTTGCGGGGCATGGTAATGCCGACCGAGCCGCCCCAGGCATGGGTGATGTCGATCTCGCCGAGTTCCGGATAGATCTCGGCGATTTGCCGGCGAATATGGGCGGAGATGTCGCGCGGCGTGTCCGAGGTATAGGCCTCGCGCCCGCCGAACAGCAGGCGCCCGTCGCGCGTCCGCCGCCAGTAGCGAACCACGAAGCGCGAGTCGGCGATCGATTCGGAGCCCGGAATGACCGAGGGGAACTTTCCGAGCGGAACGGTCGCACCGATGAAGGAGCGGATCGGCATGACATGCGCCGAGGTCACCGGTTCGAGATTGCCGATATAGGCGTTGGTGGCGATCAGCACCTTGTCCGCCGTGATCTTGCCGGTCCTTGTCTCGATCAGCGTCTTGCCGCCCGACTGTCGGATCGACACGGCGGGCGTCATCTCGTGGATGGCGGCGCCCGCGACTTTTGCCGCCTGCGCGAGCCCGACCACCAGCTTCAGCGGGTGGATATGGCCGGTGCCGCTGTCGCGCACGCCGCAGAAGAAACGCTTCGAGCCGACGCGTTCGGCGGTCTCCCTGCCGTCCATATAGGCCAGATGCGGATAGCCATAGCGCGTCGCGGCGATCTCGACCGTGCGCTGGTATTCCTTGTCGTGACCCGGCTTGTGGGAGACGTTCATCTGACCCGGCATGAACTCCATGTCGATGTCGTGGTCGCCCGCGAAGGAGAGCACATACTTCTTGGCGTTTTCGGCGAGATCGAAGAGCGCCTTGGAGCGTTCGTAGCCGAGCTCCGCCTCGAGTTCCTCCGGATACCAGCGCTGGCCGGTGCCCATCTGACCGCCGTTGCGGCCCGAGGCGCCGTCGCCGATGCGGCAACCCTCGATTAGCACGACCGAGATGCCGGCCTTCGCGAGATTGTAGGCGGCCTGCAGGCCGGTGAAGCCGCCGCCGATGATGGCGACGTCCGCCGTTCGGGAACCGTCGAGCGGCAGATATTCCGGCCGTTCGGCCACAGTTGACTGATACCAGGAGATCCCCGGTGCGATCGGGCTTTGCCAAGCCATGGGAAACTCCTTCGTATCAAACGTTCAGCAACAGGAACTCGCGTTCCCACGGACTGATCACCTGCATGAAGGTCTCGAATTCCCCGCGTTTGACGCCGGCATAGAGGCCGATGAATTCATCGCTCAGCACTTCGCCCAGGGCCGGATCGGATTCGAGCAGCGACACCGCCTCGAGCAGGCCGCGCGGCAGGTCGACCGAGCCTTCATTGGCCGTGCCCTCGGAAGCCCCCGTCGGCTCCACGCCCTTGATGATGCCGAGATAGCCGCAGGCAAGAGAGGCCGCGAGCGCGAGATAGGGGTTGGCGTCCGAACTCGGCAGCCGGTTTTCGACGCGCCGCGCCCGGGCATCCGACACCGGCACGCGGAAAGCCGTGGTCCGGTTGTCATAGCCCCAGGCGTTGTTGACCGGCGCCGACATGTCGGGCGTCAGGCGACGATAGGAGTTCACGTAGGGCGCCATCATCACCAGCGTCTTCGGCACATAAGCCTGCATGCCGCCGATGAAGTGGAAGAATTCCTTCGACGGCGAACCGTCGGGATTGGAGAAGATGTTCTTGCCGGTTTCCGCATCGACCACCGACTGGTGGATATGCATCGCCGAGCCCGGCTGGCCCTGCATCGGCTTGGCCATGAACGTGGCGTAGATGCCGTGTTTCAGTGCCGCCTCGCGGATCGTACGCTTGAACAGGAACACCTGGTCGGCAAGTTCGATCGGATTGCCGTGGCGCAGGTTGATTTCAAGCTGGGCCGGACCTTCCTCGTGGATCAGCGTGTCGATCTCGAGGCCCTGCTTTTCGGAGAAGTGGTAGATGTCGTCGATGAGTTCGTCGAACTCGTTGATCCCGGCGATCGAATAGCCCTGTCCGCCGAGGATGGAGCGGCCGGAACGGCCCTTCGGCGGATGCAGCGGATAGTCCGGGTCGTCGTTCATCGCGACGAGGTAGAATTCGATTTCCGGGGCGACGACCGGGCGCCAGCCCTTGGCGTCATAGAGTTTCAAAACGTTTTTCAGCACGTTGCGCGGCGTGTAGGGCACGTCCTGGCCGTCCGTGGTGATGATGTCGCAGATCACCTGGGCGGTCGGGTCGGTCTCCCACGGAACGACGGAAAGGGTCGAGAGGTCCGGCATCAGCTTGATGTCGCTGTCGCGCGAATCATAGCGGAACTGGCCACTTTCCTCCGGATATTCGCCGGAAATCGTGTGGCGGTAGAGGGCGGACGGAAGCGCGAGCGAGGTGTCGCCGGTGAACTTCGAGGTCGGCATCATCTTGCCGCGCGGCACGCCGGCGAGGTCGGGGGTGATGCATTCGATATCCTCGATGCCGCGTGCCCTGAGCCAGGCTGCGGCTTCCTTCCAGGTCTTCACGCCGCGGGTGGAATTGATGTCCGGAGGAATGCTCGCCTTTTTAGACGCTGCGCCTTGGGGTCTGAGCATATTCTTCTTCGGAGGCATGTCTCACCGGTTTGGTTGTTGATGTCGTCATCATAGCCCGACTTCTCGAATTGGCGAGGGGGGAAACGCCATTGACTTTGCGGGGCTGATCGAAAAGACAGATATTCTTTGTCGCAGGGGCCCAATTTGGCGCGTATATTTGATGTTGCTATAGTAGGTGCGGGTGCTGCCGGCATGATGTGCGCCCTGACAGCGGGGCAGCGCGGTAGTTCGGTCGTGCTTATTGACCACGCGAAAGCGCCGGGCGAGAAGATCCGCATTTCCGGCGGCGGCCGCTGCAACTTCACCAACATTCATGCCGGGCCGAAGAACTATCTGTCGGCCAATCCACACTTCATGAAGTCGGCGCTCGCCCGCTTTACCGCAGCGGACTTCCTCGCCATGGTCGACCGACACAGGATCGCCTGGCACGAAAAGACCCTCGGACAGCTCTTCTGTGACGACAGTGCCAAGGACATCATCCGCATGCTTCTCGACGAGATGCGGACCGGCGGCGTGGAGCTTCGTCTCGGCATTGATGTCGCAGCAATCGAAAAGGCTGAGGCGGGCTTCCGCATCGAGACCTCCGAAGGCCAAATTGAAGCGCGGGCGCTGGTGATTGCCACTGGCGGCAAATCCATTCCGAAGATGGGCGCCACCGGCTTCGCCTACAAGGTGGCCGAGCAGTTCGGCCTTGCCGTCACCGAGACACGCCCCGGCCTTGTGCCCCTGACGCTGGAGCCCGGGCAACTGACTGAACTCACGCCGCTCGCCGGCGTCGCGGTCGACGCCGAGGTCCGTCATGGCAAGACGGCTTTCCGAGAGGCACTGCTCTTCACCCATCGCGGTCTGTCCGGTCCAGCAATCCTGCAGATTTCCAGCTATTGGCGCGAGGGGGATGCGATCACCCTTTCGCTGGAGCCCGACGTCGATTTCTCCGCCGTGCTCAAGGCCGCCAGGCGCGAAAACGGCCGCCAGGCGGTGCAGACGGTGCTTGCCCAGCATTTGCCGAAACGGCTCGCTCAATATGTCACCGAGCGCCTCCGGATCGAAAAACCGCTCGCCGACCTTTCCGACAAGGTGCTGGACACAGTCGCAAGCTTCCTGCACGGCTGGGTCGTCAAGCCGGCCGGCTCTGAAGGGTACCGGACCGCGGAAGTGACGCTCGGCGGGATCGACGTGGCGGGCCTCGATTCGAAGACCATGCAGGCGAAAACCGTTCCAGGGCTCTACTTCATCGGCGAATGCGTCGACGTGACAGGCTGGCTGGGCGGCTACAATTTCCAATGGGCCTGGGCGTCCGGTCGCGCGGCCGGTGAGAGCGTCTGACGCTGCAGTCGGGCATTCCTGCAACAGTGCCGGAAAAATCAGGACCGGCAACGGTTTTGCGCAAGCTCCCTGCCTTAATTTAGGCCTTGTTAACGTGCGTCCATCATCCTGTCCGAATGCCGGCATTCCTTAACCGGATGCGTTGGACATGATGTCGGGCAGAGTGGCCGCCGAGGCGGCATGTTTCGCTGAACGCAATCTCCAGGATCGCGCCATGAACAATCAGAATCGCAAGCCCCGTGCAATCGCCGTCGCAAGGACCCGTGAAGCCGATACCGCCCGTCTCTGGCAGATCGCGCTCGTAAGCCTCGGCGCCTGCAGTGCGCTCGCGATGATCGCGGCAGCAGCCCTCCTGGGCTGATCCGTCGCCACCTTTATGCGGCCTTGCCGGCCTCGATACCGGTCGGCTTTGCTCGCCTGTCTTCCTCCGTCGCCGTCCCGGCATTTGCCGGCGATCGCGGTTCGGTGGCAGCCGCGGACGCCCCTGACCGGCACGCAGCTGATTTCTCCGGCCACAGTGATTTCAGCCATCGGGCGAGCCGTCGAAACGGGCCATCGCCAAAACGGGCATAGAAGGCTTCCTCGGCCTTGCGACCCTCCTCCTGCCCCTTCGGCCGTGCGTGACGTTGCAAGACCAGCAATGCTCCGAGATTTTCACGCATGATGGATCTCCTGTCCGTGAACCATCATCTGATCTATACGTCCAAATTTGCGTTTCAAACCGGAATAGATGCGCTATGTCTTTCAGAAATGAAAAATGTAGCCTGGGACAATTATCAGCTTTTCCTCGCCGTTGCCCGTCATGGCGGGCTGACGGGAGCAGCTGGCGTCACCGCACTCAGCCCCGCGACCGTCGGTCGACGCATGGTGGAGTTCGAGCGCACGATTGGTCGGGAACTCTTCGTCCGTAGCCAGTCGGGCTATTCACTGACCGCCGATGGCCGCCAGTTGCTCGACCATCTCGGTGAACTGGAGGCGGCGGCCCGCAAGGTCGAAACCTGGCGACGCGGCACGGCTGCATCGTCGCTGGTGCGCATTGCGCTCGGAACATGGAATGCCTGGCTGATCGCCGAGAATTTTCCGGCGCTGTCCACCGAGCGCGATGATTTTCGCATCGACCTGTTCATCGCTGAACAACGCGCCAGTCTCGCCCATCGGGAGGCCGACATCGGCATCCGCGCCTTCGAACCGGAAGAGCAGAACCTCGCCAAGGTGTTGCTGGGAGACGTCGCCTATGCTGCCTACCGGGCGCGCAACACGGGAGAGGCGGGGGCGGGTCACGGGTCGGGGCGCTGGATCGCCGTGGATAAGGATGATGCGATCTCCGCCTATCTTCGTTGGCCCCACGAAAACAGGGCGGAAGACATTGCCGCCACGGTCAATCGCCCGCGCTCGCTGCGCGATCTGGCGCTGGCCGGTGCCGGGTTGGCGGTGCTGCCCTGTTTCGTCGGCGACCTGGAGCCGCGGCTCGAACGGATTGGCGGCGAGATCGAGGCGCTGCGTCATCGTCAGTGGGTGGTGATGAACAATGATGACCGGCATCGCCCGGAGATCAGGACCGTTGTCGACCGGCTGACCAGGCTGATGCGCGCCCACACGGATCTTTTCGCCGGCCGTCGCCCGAGCCGCGGCTAGATCCTTCGCGCTGGCGCGCCGTCTTCGCTCCGCGGCCAGAAGGCATCCTTCGCGATGTGGCGGCACCCGAAGGCCGCGGCAATGCCGACAAGCGTCACCAGCGCGCCCATCGCTTGCGTGCCGATCGGCTGTACTGCGGAATTGGTCATCGCAAGATCGATGAAGGCGTGAAAGATCGCGACGACGATCAGCGAGCGTCCGCTGAGGTGGAAGAGGTAGGTGAGCATCACCGACCCGGTGGCGAGGCTGACAACCCATCCGGCGAGCCCGGCCATGCCGAGTGACTGATAGGTCGGGCTGGAGAGGAGAAGCGGGATATGCCACAGCGCCCAGGGCAGCGTCATCACGAGCGCACTCGAAAGGCCGTCCAGCCGCCGGTTGATGACGGGAAGGGCATAACCGCGCCAGCCGATCTCCTCGCCGAAGCCGTAGAACAGCACCGATGCGGCCATGACCATCAGGCCGGTAAGTTCGGGAAACTCCCGTGAACGGGTAACGCCGTCGAAGCTCATGGGAGATCCCGAAAACTGGGCCTGCGCGAAGAGACCGGCGAGGCCGATCGTGACCGGAAGACCGATCGCGAAGGCGAGGCCGCGGAGAGAGGTCCGGCGCCAGGAGAGACGGGCGAGAAGCGTCCGAAAGGCGATGGGCGAAAAGGGCAGGAGGCTGACCAGCACGGCCGCGAACGCCGGACCGAGGCTGCCAAGAAGATGGAATCCTGCGCTTGCCGGCGGGCCATATCCAAGCCGAAAGGCAACGAGCGGATACCAGACGGTCCAGCTCAGAGCGAAGGCGAGGAGGTAGAACACGAAGAGCGAGAGGCGAGGGCGCGGCATCGGTCGGTTCCTGTTGACCAATCGGCCCCTGATAACACGGCCTTATGTCTCGACGCCATCTGCCGTTCTTGCCCGAAAATGAAAATCCCGCGCAACGACCGCGTGATGCTCCCCCCGAAGCCAGCGATCATTGCGCGGGAACCGACCCGGGACTGGAGATCCCGGATGGTCCTTTCGTCAGGCCCGGTTGCCCTGGGTGACGATGACGGGGATCAACAGGTCGCCCCAGTTTCCTTCGCCGCCATGGTGGCGCGCCGAGCGGACGAGTTCGACCGATACGCCGGCATCGACGGCCTTCATGACGGACTGGTTCAGGCGGTGCAGGTCGTTGGCGACCATGCGGATCATTGCCTGCTGGTCTGCGGTCATGGCCGATGCTTGTTCTTCGGCGCGTTCCTTGACTCGGGTCTGCGGGGTCATGGCATTTCTCCTCTTATGAAACGGGGTTCTTGAACTGTTGATCTGCTGACGTGTCTTGCGCTCTCAACCCAACTGCCGACGCTGGCGTTTCAAACCGTCATAAGCGCTCCGGGAATCAGTTGAAAACCGATTGTAAAAATCAGTCATAACGAATTTCCCTTTGCTCTGGTTTGTGAGGCGTTTGCTTTCCGACTGTTGGGTTCTGCGCTTTCGATGTGACTGGATTTACAGCGCGGCGCACAAAATTTCCAGAAGAAACGGGAAAACAAGGGGCGGAAAGAGGTTACGATGTATTGTGTTTGACACGGGCGTGCTGTAAATTTGTAAAAACTGTAAATTCATTTTTGGTGCGCATCCCTCAGAATTTTGTAAAAGGTGTGTCAAATGGCGGATAACAAGATCTTCGCCGGCCCGCGGGTGCGACGCATTCGCAACGGTCTCGGCCTGACCCAGACGGCGATGGCCGAGGCACTGGAGATTTCCCCGTCCTATCTGAACCTGATCGAACGCAACCAGCGCCCGCTGACGGTGCAGCTGCTGCTGAAACTCGCCGCCGTCTACAAGGTCGACCTCGACGAGTTGCAGGGCGAAGCGGGCGGTACGGCCAGCCAGCTGCGCGAGGTCTTTGCTGATCCGTTGCTCGCCGGCGAAGTGCCGGGTGATCACGAGCTGATCGAGGTAGCGGAGGCTGCGCCGAATGCGGCGAACGGGATAGTCAAGCTCTACCGTGCCTACCGGGAGCAGGCGGCTCGGCTGAGCGATCTCGCCGATCTTCTGGCGAGGGAAGGGCATGAGCCCTCGCTTGCCGGGGCGCGCCTGCCGATCGACGAGGTGCGTGAAAAGTTCGAGCGCCGGCCCAATTTCTACCCCCGCATCGAGGATGCAGCCGAGGCCTTCCATGCTTCGCTCGGCCTGTCGCCGGGAGAGGATCTGGCCCCGGCGCTGAAGGCCTGGCTGCGCAACAAGCACGGCATCGTCGTGCGTACGCTGCCGATCCACACCATGCCGAACCTGCGCCGCCGCTACGACCGGCACTCCATGCGGCTCTTCCTGTCGGAGCGGTTGTCGCCCTTCGACCAGTTGCGCGAGGTGGCGATCGAGGTGAGCCTGCTGGCGCTTGGCGAGGCAATGCTGGCGGAATTGGAGGCGCTCTCCCTTTCAACAAGCGAGGCCAGGCGGCTCGGACGCTTCGAGTTGGCGCGTTACGCGGCGCATGCGTTGATCATGCCCTACGGTGCATTTCTCGCCGCGGCGCAGCGAGCGCGCTACGACATCGACATCCTGCGTTCGCGCTTCAATGTCTCGTTCGAGCAGGCGGCAAACCGGCTGACCATGCTTCAGCGACCGGGTGCGGCCGGCGTTTCCTTCTTCGTACTGGAGGTCGATAATGCCGGTCATCGCCTTCGTAAGGCTGGCGCCCAGGGCTTTCCCCAGGCGAAGTTCGGCGGCGGATGTCCCAAGCTCAACATCCATGCCGCCTTCGCCCAACCGGGTCAGGTTCTGGTCGACGCGGTGGAAATGCCGGACGGTACCGGTTTCCTGACCGTGGCGCGCACGCTCGACGGGCCTCAGGCCGGCTTCAACGAGAGGGTTCGCCGGACGGCGCTCCTGGTCGGCTGCGACATCGCCCAGCGCGACGAGGTGGTTTACGGCCAGATCGCCGGCGCGCACGGTTCGGTTGCTGTCGGCACCGCCTGCAGGCTCTGCGAAAGACAGGGCTGTCTTGCCCGGGCCGAGCCGCCGGTGACGCGCCCCCTTGGCCTCGACGAGATGGTCACGGGGCTGTCCGCCTTCGATTTTCAGTAGCACCAGGAGTGGTTTGCGACTGCGAATATTCCCCCTTGTCGCCCGTCCAAATCCTTTCTAGTCTGTTTAAAAATTAAGGGAATAGCTGAAGGACGAGCAGTCCTGACAGTGGAACAGGAGAAAAAATGAAGAACGATTTTATCCGTTTGGCTTCCGCCGCGATGATGACGCTGGCGCTTGCATCCGCCGCCCAGGCCGAGGGCGTGGTCCATGTCTATAACTGGTCGGACTATATCGACGAGTCCATCCTCGAAGACTTCACCAAGGAAACCGGCATCAAGGTCGTCTACGACGTGTTCGACAGCAACGAGCTGTTGGAAACCAAGCTGCTGGCCGGCGGTTCGGGTTATGACGTGGTCGTCCCGACCGGTCCCTTCCTCGCCCGCCAGATTCAGGCCGGCGTGTTCCAGAAGCTCGACAAGTCGAAGCTGCCGAACCTTTCGAACATGTGGCCGGATATCATGGAGCGCCTCGGCAAGTATGACCCGGGCAACGAATATGCCGTCAACTACATGTGGGGCACCACCGGCATCGGCTACAATGTCGCCAAGGTGAAGGCGGCGCTGGGCGATGACGTCAAGATCGATAGCTGGGATTTCATCTTCAAGCCGGAAAATGCCGAGAAGCTGAAAGACTGCGGCATCAACATCCTCGATGCATCCGACGAGACTTTCGCCATCTCGATGAACTACGTCGGCAAGAATCCGGACAGCAAGGAAACGGCCGACCTCGAGGCCGGCGGCGACGTCTACATGAAGGTTCGCCCCTTCGTGAAGACCTTCAACTCGTCGTCCTACATCGACGACCTCGCCAATGGCGACATCTGCGTGACCCTCGGCTGGTCGGGTGACATCCTTCAGGCCAAGGCACGTGCGGAAGAAGCCAAGAACGGTGTCGAGATCCAGTACGTGATCCCGAAGGAAGGGACCTACATGTGGTTCGACAACCTGGCGATCCCTGCCGATGCCCAGAATGTCGCCGAGGCCCATGCCTTCATCAACTATCTGATGAAGCCGGAAGTCATCGCCAAGGCTTCGAACTACGTCCAGTACGCCAACGGCAACCTGGCGTCCCAGCCGCTTCTCGATGAGGCCGTGTTCAAGAACCCGGCGGTCTATCCGGATGCGGAGACGGTCAAGAAGCTCTTCACCATCTCTCCCTACGGACCGAAAGAACAGCGCGTCCTGAACCGGGTCTGGACCCAGATCAAGACCGGTAACTGATGGACAACGGACCGACCGGGCGCGATTTTCGCGCCCGGTTCATTTTTGGCTGTAAATTTCACAAATAATTGGATCAGGCGATGGCGAAGTCTCTCGGACCGGTAAAGCGCAAATTCTCACCATGGACCGACCCGGCGTCGGTGCCCTTCATCCGGTTCGAGAACGTGACCAAGCGCTTCGGCGACTTCACCGCCGTCGACAACCTGACCCTCGACATTTACGAGCGCGAGTTCTTTTCGCTGCTCGGCCCGTCCGGGTGCGGGAAGACGACGCTGATGCGCATGCTGGCCGGTTTCGAGGAGCCGACCGAAGGCCGCATCCTGTTGCAGGGCAAGGACATTTCCGGTGTTCCGCCCTACAAGCGCCCGACCAACATGATGTTCCAGTCCTATGCGCTTTTCCCCCACATGACGGTGGAGAAGAACATTGCCTTCGGTCTGGAGCAGGACAAGCTTCCTAAGTCCGAAATCGACGCCCGCGTCCAGGAAATGCTGAAGCTCGTGAAACTGGAGCCCTTCGCCAAGCGCAAGCCGAGCCAGTTGTCGGGCGGTCAGCGCCAGCGCGTTGCGCTCGCCCGTTCGCTTGCCAAGCGCCCGAAGGTGCTGCTGCTCGACGAGCCGCTTGGCGCGCTCGACCGGAAGCTTCGCGAGGAAACGCAATTCGAGCTGATGGACATTCAGCAAAACCTCGGCCTGACCTTCCTGATCGTCACCCATGACCAGGAAGAGGCGATGACCGTTTCCGACCGCATCGCGGTCATGGACAAGGGCATCATCATGCAGGTGGCGACGCCGACGGAAATCTACGAGGCGCCGAACAGCCGATACGTGGCCGATTTCATCGGCGACATCAACATTCTGGAAGGCAAGCTTGTCTCGGTCGAGCGGCGCGGCGAAGGTGATTTCGTGACCGTCGCCTGCGATGGCGGCTTCACGGTCAATGTCGAGCAGCATTCCTGCCAGGCGACACCGGGTGCCCAGGTCGCCTTCGCGATCCGTCCGGAGAAGGTCCATATCTCGACGGAGAAGCCGGCGGAGGGTGCGGCAAACGCGCTCGAGGGCGAGGTGTGGGATATCGGCTATCTCGGCGACTTCTCGGTTTTCATCGTCAAGCTGGCCGACGGATCGACCTTCCGTGCCGCGCAGGCGAATGTTTCGCGCCTGGTTGATCGACCGATCACGGTCGACGACAAGGTCTGGCTCACCTGGCCGGCCGATGCCGGCCTCGTCCTGACCCGTTGAGGAGGGCGCCATGAGCGACGCGACCGCAGCCCCGACCTCCTCACCGGCCCGCTGGCTGGTGGTGCTTGTCCCTTACGCCTGGATGACCTTGTTCTTCCTGGTGCCGTTTGCCACCATCATCAAGATTTCCCTGTCCGACACCGCGATCGCCATGCCGCCCTATACGCCGGTCCTCGAGGGGCTGTCGGCGATCGGCGATTTCGTCAAGGAACTGGATTTCGAGAACTACGTCTTCCTGACCGAAGACCCCCTCTACATCAGCGCCTATCTGTCATCGCTGCGTATCGCCTTCATTTCGACGCTGCTTCTGCTGCTGATCGGTTATCCCATGGCGCTCGCCATGGCGCGCGCCTCGTCGACTATTCGCCCGACGCTGCTGATGCTGGTCATCCTGCCGTTCTGGACTTCGTTCCTGATCCGCGTCTATGCCTGGATCGGCATCCTGAAGCCGGAAGGCCTGTTGACGCTTGTCCTGCAGAGCATCGGCCTTCTCGGACCGGACGAACAGGTGCAGATCTTCCGCACCGAGATCGCCGTGTTCATCGGCATCGTCTATTCCTACCTGCCGTTCATGGTCCTGCCGCTCTACTCGGCGCTGGAAAAGCTCGACGGGACGTTGCTGGAGGCTGCGAGCGACCTCGGTTGCCCGCCATGGAAAGCCTTCTGGCGCATCACTTTCCCGCTTTCCATTCCCGGCGTCATCGCCGGCGCGATGATCTGCTTCATCCCGATCACCGGTGAATTCGTCATCCCCGACCTCCTGGGCGGGCCGAACACGCTGATGATCGGCAAGACCCTGTGGACCGAGTTCTTCGGCAATCGTGACTGGCCGCTGGCATCCGCCGTGGCTGTGGTGCTGCTGCTCCTTCTGGTGATCCCGATCATGATCTTCCAGAACCAGCAGCAGAAAGCGTGAGGCAGAACGATGAAACCGGGCAAATTCGATTCAACCGTCCTGACCCTCTGCTTCGCCTTCCTGTATCTGCCGATCGTCATCCTGGTCATCTATTCCTTCAACGACTCCAAGCTCGTCACCGTCTGGGGCGGGTTCTCGCTGAAATGGTATAGCGCCCTCTGGTCCAACGAGGGGCTGCTCGATGCCGCCTGGGTCACCTTCCGCGTCGGTCTGATGAGTGCAACGATCGGCACGGTGCTCGGCACGCTGGCAGCCTTGACGCTCGTGCGGTTCGGCCGCTTTCCCGGCCGCATGCTGTTCTCCGGCATGGTTTACGCGCCGCTCGTCATGCCGGAGGTCATCACCGGCCTTTCGATGCTGCTCCTGTTCGTCGCGATGAACATCGACCGTGGCATGTTCACGCTGACTGTCGCCCACATCTCGTTCACCATGTGCTATGTGGCGATCGTCGTTCAGTCGCGTCTGCTGACCTTCGACATGAGTCTTGAGGAGGCGGCGCTCGATCTCGGTTGCCCGCCGGTCAAGACCTTCTTCAAGATCACGCTGCCGCTCATCATGCCGGCGGTGGTCTCGGGTTGGATGCTGGCGCTCACCCTGTCGCTGGACGATCTGGTGATTTCCTCCTTCGCCACCGGCCCGGGGGCCACCACGCTGCCGATCAAGATCTACAGCCAGGTGCGCCTCGGCGTGACGCCGGAGATCAACGCCGTCTGCTCGATCCTCATCGGTCTCGTAACGACCGGTGTCATCATCGCCTCGATCACCACGAAGCGCCGAGAACTGCAGCGACTGCGGGACGAGCACGTCGCGGCCCAGGCTCCCTGAGTCGGCGGGACCGGCTGGCTCAGCCGTCTCCACCGGGCGGCGTGAGGATATAGGTGACCAGCCAGACCGGCAGAACGATCATCGCGCCGAGCAGCACGCGTGGCGTCGCCCACGCATAGGCCCGCTCGAGCCCGCTCCAGATCGCCTCGGGCGTTAGCCCGAGAAAGGTAAGAAGCGTGTCGGTGGTGATACCGAGAAACGACAGCAGGCTGCCCGCCAGCAGCGAGGCGAGGACGATCTTGAAGAGGCTGGTCACAAATCTTCGCACCGCGTGCCCCCCAGCATCGCGACGGTCAAGGCATCGGCCGACCGTCTGACGGTTGATTCGATGCTATTTTAGGGTTTTTGCAGGTGAGGGATAGATGGGCGTGATCACCGGGTCGGGCCACGAGCCGCCGAGGAAGAAACGCATCCGAGGAAACTCGGGCTCGCGTGCCGGATCCGTCGCGGAAAGCTCCGCCGAAAGCGCCAGGCCGTTGCTGGCATAGGGGATGACGCCGGCGAGTGTCAGCGTCTCGTCGGCGCCGACGAGGCTGGCTTCTTCGATTTCGGCCGTTCCGTTGGAATAGCGCGCTTTGTAGGTTAGCCGCTCATAGGGCATCGAGCCGGTGTCGGCATTGGTCGCGCTCAGCTGGAAATAGGCGTGGTTCGCCGAATGCGCCCGGATTGCTGCCGGATCGACTCCCGTGAGGACGCCGGCCTTGGATGTGAATGCCACGGTCCCGGACATGTCGGAAAGACCTGTCGCCCAGACGGGCTTGGCGGTCGTCAGCGACAGTTCGACCGACCCCTTGCCCTGTGGGACCGGACCCTTGATCGCCAGGTGCTCGGCGACCGCCGCAAAGTCGGCGTCATGGATCGACAGCCCGAGGTCGCCGCCCTTTGAAAAACCACTGCCGCCGCCTGAGAAACTGGCCGTCAGGTCGCCGCCCTCGAAGACGGCGTCGGCGATGTCGAACTGGGCGGTGGTCTCCGTCGCCAGGATGCTTGCCGCCACCTCGTCGAGCTCGAAGGGCGGCAGATCCGCGCGGGCCGCCGACAGCGTCAGGTCGAAGTCGAGCCACTGCAGAAGCCGTGGCAGGCGGACCTCGTCCTTCTCGTCTTCGCCCGCGCTCGGCAGGTCGAGTGAAAAGGCCGCGAGCAGGCGCGTGATGTCGAGCCGGTCGAAGGCGACTGTGCCGCTTACCCGCGGTTTTGCCCCGTCCCGCCGCAGGACGGAGAGGATGCCGGTCCCGTGCGTGTCGTTGATGTCGAAATCCAGGTCCTCCAGGCGCAATTCCGGGCCGTCCCGTTCGATCTTGGCCGTCAGCGAGGCAGCCGTCAGGCTGTCGAGACCGGCGAGCCGGATACCGCTCCAGTCCCGAAGTGCGGGAATGTCCTTGGCACTGAGCGCGAGCGACCCCGTCTTCAGTTCGCCGCCGACCAGGCTCGCGACGCCTTCGAAGGTACCGTCAAAGGCCGTGGAGCCGAAAGCCGCGCGGACCGAGGCATCCTTGCCGCCGCACAACAGCAGCGGCTGGCGCGAGGCAAGGTCGAGCTTCATGTCGAGGCCGCCGAGCTTCAGGAGCACGGCGGCCCTGAGTTCGTCGGAAAGCCGTGGCCAGGAGACATCGGCAAAGATGGCGCCGACCTCGATGAGATGGCCGGAGGCCTCGTCCTGAAGCTCGATCGAACCGTCCTCGATGGTAATCGAGCCGATCTGGGCATCGAGATCGGGGGGCAGGGCCTGACGCCCGCCATCCAGTGGGGTGACCTCGCGCACGGCGGCACTCAACAGGCCTTCGCTGGCCCAGTCGAGCTTTCCGGCGCGATCCCGGTCCACGTGGAAGCGTGGCCTGAGCAGATGAAATTCGCCGAAACGAGGCTTGCCCTGGATTGCGGAATAGAGACCGAAATTCGCCGAAAGCCGTTCGATCCGACCGAGGGCCTTGGCTCCGCCATCGACGGTTTTAGTGATGGTCACGCCGTCGAGCGTGACACGCGGCGTCGGCCAGAAACTGATCTCGCTGGTTCCGGCGATCGTCACCTTGTGCCCGGTCCAATGCGCGACCGCCCGTTCCATGGCGGAGCGTACCAAGCTGCTGGAGATGAGATAGGGAGCGGCGGCGCGCGACACCACAAAGACGACGAGGAGGCTGATCACCGCGACGAGCGCGACGCGTACCACGCGGCGGGCTGTTTTCAGCCGGCGCTGTCCTGTCTCGGCGATCTTCCGCTTGTCGGCCATCGGGGACCACGGGCTCCATCGACCGGGCGGGCGCCCGGTCTCACTGTTCTGCCGGATATAGGAAATGCCGTATTCATGCAAATGGCGCGGCCGGCTCTGCTTTATATTGCGCTGCAAACTGCTATACATGCGGTGCTTTGAGGAGGAACGAATGCAACACGAAAAGCCGCTCTGGACCCCATCTGACGCCGAGATCAAGCAGTCGCCCATGTACCGCTTCATGCAGTGGTGCAGCGATCGGGCCGGGCGTGACTTCGCCGACTATGACGCTTTCCACGATTGGTCGGTCGAAGACCGCGGGGCCTTCTGGTCCGCCGTCTGGGATTATTGTGGTGTGAAGGGCGAGAAGGGTGAGCCCCTGATCACCGATGGCGACGTGATGCTCGCCGCCCGGTTCTTCCCCGACGCAAGGCTGAATTTTGCCGAGAACCTGCTCCCCCGCGCAGGTGAAGACGATGCGGTGATCTTCCGAGGCGAGGACAAGGCGGAGGACCGCTGGTCCTGGGACCGTCTCCGCAATGCCGTTTCCCGCCTGCAGCAGGCCTTCCGCGACATGGGCATCGGCAAGGGCGACCGGGTCGCCGCAATGATGCCGAACATGCCCGAAACGGTCGCTCTGATGCTGGCTGCCGCATCGATCGGCGCGATCTGGTCCTCCTGTTCACCCGACTTCGGCGAACAGGGCGTTCTCGACCGCTTCGGCCAGATCGAGCCGAAGCTGTTCATCGCCATCGACGGCTACTGGTATGCAGGCAAGAAGCAGGACGTCGCCGAGAAGGTCAAGGCGGTTGCGACGAAGCTCGGCGTCCCGCTGGTGGTGGTGACCTATGCCGGTGATGCGGATGCTCTCGCCGCTGCCGTGCCGGGAGCCAAGACGCTCGCCAGTCTGGTGGCGCCCTATGTCGCGGGGGACATCACCTACGAACCGCTTCCCTTCTCCCATCCGCTTTACATTCTCTTCTCGTCCGGCACGACCGGCGTGCCGAAATGCATCGTTCATTCCGCTGGCGGCACGCTGTTGCAGCACCTCAAGGAACAGCGCTTCCATTGCGGGCTTCAGCCCGGCGAGCGCTTCTTCTACTTCACCACCTGCGGCTGGATGATGTGGAACTGGCTGGTGTCCGGACTGGCTTCGGGCGCAACGCTCTGCCTCTACGACGGCTCGCCCTTCCATCCCGACGGCAATGTGCTCTTCGACTATGCGGCGGAGGAAGAGTTCGCCTTCTTCGGCACCTCGGCGAAATATATCGATGCGGTGCGCAAGGCAGGGCTCACGCCGCGTGAAAGCCATGATCTTTCCTCGCTCCGAATGATGACTTCGACAGGTTCGCCCTTGTCGCCGGAGGGCTTTTCCTTCGTCTACGAAGGCATCAAGCCGGATCTCCACCTGGCCTCGATCTCTGGCGGTACCGACATTGTCTCCTGCTTCGTACTGGGCAATCCGCTGAAATCCGTTTGGCGGGGCGAGATCCAGGGTCCTGGCCTCGGCCTCGCGATCGACGTCTGGGACGACGAAGGCCGCCCGGTCCGCGGCGAGAAGGGCGAACTGGTCTGCACCAAGGCCTTCCCGTCCATGCCGATCATGTTCTGGAACGACCCCGAGGGCGCCAAGTACCGCGCCGCCTATTTCGAGCGCTTCGACAATGTCTGGTGCCACGGCGATTTCGCCGAATGGACCGTGCATGACGGCATCGTCATTCACGGCCGTTCCGACGCCACGCTCAATCCCGGCGGCGTGCGGATCGGCACGGCGGAGATCTACAACCAGGTCGAACAGCTCGAGGAAGTGGTCGAGGCGCTCTGCATCGGCCAGGACTGGGACGACGACGTCCGCGTCGTCCTCTTCGTCCGTCTCGCCACCGGCGTCGATTTCACCGAAGACCTGGTCAAGTCGATCAAGACCCGCATCCGCACCGGCGCCTCGCCGCGTCACGTGCCCGCCAAGGTCATCGCCGTGAGTGACATTCCGCGCACCAAGTCCGGAAAGATCGTCGAGCTTGCCGTGCGCGACGTGGTGCATGGCCGCCCGGTCAAGAACAAGGAAGCGCTCGCCAATCCGGAAGCGCTCGATCTGTTCGCCGGGCTGGAGGAACTCAATTCCTGAGCAGTACCTTCCGTTTCTGCTGAAGCGGAAGGCATTCGCGCAAAAACGAACCAGCCGGCGTGATCCATGTCACCTCCGGTAACGGCTTGTTAAGACGGATTTGGCATAGCTGGACCAACTTGGGAGCCCACGATGATTGTGTGGCGTAGAACCGGTTCGGTTCCGTTGACATGATGTTGATCGGCTTCGGCTCCGGTTGAACAGCATTCATTATAAGGCGGCCTCGGCCGCCTATTTTTTTGCTCGCTGCCTATTGTCAGCGACGCTCGTCGAGCGAGCGCGACACCAGGATGACGGGGATGAGCCCGGCCATGATGATGATGATCGCGGCGACTGAGGCGTCCTGGACCTTCGAGCGCGAGGCATCTTCATAGACCAGCGTTGCCAACGTGTTGAAGTTGAATGGCCGAAGCAGGATCGTCGCCGACAGTTCCTTGAGCGTCTCGATGAACACCAGGAGGGCTGCGGTCAGCACGGCCGGCCGCATGTTCGGCAGAAGCACCTCTCGGAGCGTCTGCAGGCGGCTGCGGCCGAGCGTGCGCGAGGCCATGTCGAGATGGGGAGACAGCTTCTGGAAACCCGCGTCGATCGTGCCCTCCGCCATGGTCAGGAACCGCACGGTGGCGGCATAGACGATGGCAAAGCCGGTGCCGGAGAGCAGGAGGCCGGTTGAAAATCCAAAATATTGCCGGGTCGCGCCGTCGAGCAGGTTGTCGAGCCCCGCCAGCGGGATAAGCACGCCGATGCCGAGCACCGTGCCGGGGATCCCGTAGCCGAGCGAGGCGAGACGGGAGGCGCCCGACGTCAGGCGGGAGCGGTCAGAGCGCGTGGCATAGGCCAGCACGAAGGCGAGCAGAACGGTTCCGAGCGCTGCCGCCGAGGAGACCGCGATCGAATTGCCCAGCGCCTTCATCAGGCGCGGCTCGGCGAAATCCTCGAGCCTTCTCAACGCGAAGCCGGTGAGCACGCCGATCGGTACGAGGAAACCGATGATGACCGGCACGGCACAGAAGGCGGCGGCGCCAAGGCCGCGCCAGCCGTTGAGCTTCAGCCGCACGGCATCGATCGCAATGGCTGTCGTCTTCTGGCTGGAAAAGCGCTGGCGGCTGCGGGCCCTACGCTCGAGCCACAGGAGCAGGGCGACGAACACGAGCAGCACGCAGGCGATCTGCGCCGCACCGGCCAGGCTGCCGCGGTTGAGCCAGGTGTCGTAGATCGAGAATGTCAGCGTGTTGACCCCGAGATATTCGACTGCGCCGATATCGTTCAGGCTTTCCATCATGACGAGGGTGAGGCCGACCATGATCGCCGGCCGTGCCATCGGGATCTGCACGCGGGAAAAGACGCGCCACGGCCCGGCGCCGAGCGTGCGGGCGACATCGGCCGCAGCCCGGCCCTGCATCAGGAACATCGAGCGACAGGCCAGGTAGACGTATGGATAGAGGACCGCCGACATCACCAGCACGGCACCCCCCAGCGAACGCACGTCGGGGAAGGTGTATTCTCTGGCCGAATGGAAACCGAAAAGGGCGCGATAGAGACCCTGCACCGGCCCGGTGAAGTCGAGGAACTCGCCGAACGCATAGGCCGCAAGATAGGACGGGATGGCGAGCGGCAGCACGAGCGCCACCGAAAACAAGCGCCGCAGGGGGAAGTCGCAGGACGCCACGAGCCAGGCGCTGACGATGCCGACGATGGCGGTGAACAACCCCGTGAGCGATAGCAGCAACAGCGTGCGCCCCGTCGCGCGCGGCACGACGTTGAAAACCATGTGCTGCCAGTTTTCGCCGTCGCCCGCGAGGCCGATGACGAAGATCGCGACGATCGGCATGGCGACGAAGGCCGAGACGACAAGAGCCGCAATCGTCGTTCCGCCGATCCCCGCCTTGACCGGTCTTTGCATCGTGCTGGGCGCCGAACGCGTGTTTGCTGGCAAGCCTCGAACCTTTCCCATCCTGTTCGCAGAGCCAAACGGCCTTGCGTACCTCTGCTCGCCGGTCTAGCCGAAACCGGCACGGAAGGAAACGGCAAAGCCTGGGAGAGGTGGTTTCCTCGCGGCAGATACAGCACCCCGAGCGCTGCATTGTATGCGCCTCGTGGTTGCATAAGTGATATCAACTATAAGAGATAGTCGCGTGCAAGCACTCGACACCCCCGTTGACACGCGACCAAACCCAGAAAATATATGCGTGCTGCATAAATATTTCCTGCCTGTTGGCGACGCGAGAAGAGCGCATGGATGAACTGTCATGGATAGTCGAGACTGCTGCCGAGGCCGAAGAACAGCACTTCGATCTTGGCGGCCGCATCCTGTTTGAGGATGGCCCGTTCTCGGGCTTCATCGAGCGCACTGCTATACGCCCTGGCATCGCGCTCTATCGCGCCGAGGGACTGTCGACTCATGCCTGGAGACTGAAGGCGCAGGGCGAGGCGCCTGCCGGCAATTTGGTGTTCGGCGCGATGCTCGACGGTGCCGGGGTAATCGATGCCAGGGGGAACGAACGCCAGGGTTGGCGCGGGCCGGGACGCTCTTACGTATTGAGCCTGGCCGAGCGGGACATCACCTATCATCTGGAAGCCGGCGAGCCGTGGCGCGCCGTGACGCTGCTGCTGGAGCCGGAAGCGCTGGAGAGCCTGGCGATGCAGAACGGCGATTTGCCGGCGGTGGCGCGCGCCGTGCTCGATGACAGGAAATTGCCGGTTTCCAACGTGTTCGAGCTCAATCGGGCGGTGATGCGGACGGCCCACGACCTCCTGCGATCCCCCTATCGCGGCACCATGGAAACGCTGTGGCGCGAGAGCAAGGCGCTGGAACTTCTGGCGCACCAGCTCGATCATCTGGGTTCGAGCAGTGCCCGGCCGACGTCGCTCACACCGCGTGATCTTGCCCGGGTGAAGGAAGCCTATGAACTGCTTGTCGCCAGTCTGCGCGACCCGCCGGGGCTCGAAGCGCTGGCCGCTCAGGTGCGCCTGGCCCCCCGTAAGCTCAATCAAGGTTTCCGCCAACTCTATGGCATGACGGTCTTCGAGGCCCTGCTCGAGGCTCGCATGAAGACCGCGCATGCGATGATCCGCGAACGGCAGGACGTGCCGCTCAAGCACCTTGCATGGATGGTCGGCTACAATCAGCTGTCCAACTTCATCAACGCCTATCGGCGGCGCTTCGGCGTGCCGCCGGGGCAGCACCGGCGCAGTCAAGGCTAGCCCGGCAAACCAGTCTTGCTTTGCAGGCATGTCGCGCCGACCGGCCGCGGCATGCCTTTTGCTGTTCAGCGTCGATTTTTTACCATCCGGAAAAAGTTATGCGACCCAGCAAATGCTTATGCACGGGCGCCCGCCGCGTTGATCCCCTCCACAACCTGCAGGCAATAGGACGCACGACCTCACGGTCCTTAACAAAGCGTTCGGAGACTGAAGCATGACGGCAAAGCGGGCACGCACAACGGGGCAGAACGGAGCAGGAAAGATCCGGTTCATGCTGGTCACTCTCTTGGGGTCGACGGCGTTGATGATGCCATCGCCGGCAAAGGCCGAGTTTCGGGATCTGTCTGCTTTCGCGCCTGGAGCTTATTGGTTCACCGCCCTGGGCGTCAGCGGCGACGGCAACTACATGGTCGGCGAGGGCGTCGATGCCGATGGCGTGGGTCGCAGCTTTTTCTATGACGTCAGAAGTGGAACGGGCCAGGACATTGGCCTGTTCGCATCGGGCGAACCGACGATCATGATGGATGTGTCGAATTCCGGCATCGCTGTTGGCGTGGCGGACACGGCGGCTTTCACATCGAGAGCGGTGACCTGGACGCGCGACGCAGGATTCCAGGATCTTGGGACGCTCGATGGGATGGGTGGCGGGGAAGCGGGCGCGATTGCCATCTCCGACGATGG
Source organism: Rhizobium terricola (assembly GCF_012927355.1). Lineage (GTDB taxonomy): Bacteria > Pseudomonadota > Alphaproteobacteria > Rhizobiales > Rhizobiaceae > Allorhizobium > Allorhizobium terricola. The sequence continues at coordinate 435,929 of NZ_JABBGK010000002.1, read as the reverse complement.
CAATCGCATTGTCGGATGGTCGACCATGCAGGGTGGCAACCCGTTTTCCAACGCATTCGTTTGGATCAGGGGTGCGACAAGCGGCGTGGCTGGCAACGCGCAAATGTACGCCCTGCAAGCCCTGCAGGGTGGGGACGGCTATGCCAGCGCCGACGCCATTAGTGCCAATGGACAGTTTGTTGCCGGCTCCAGCACCGTTGGGCCGGGCGCATATCGAGCCGTGCGGTGGAACGCGAAAAATATCCTGACGACGGGAACTGCAGCCGCTGAGAACCTGGGAACGCTCGGAGGTGAATACTCGTTTGCAAACGCGATAAACACGGACGGTCGGGTCGTGGTCGGTTTCTCCCGTACCTCCAGTCCGTATGGTACCCATGCCTTCCGCTGGGAGGAAGGGGGTACAGCCGGTGTCGCCGGCAATGTACAGATGGAGGATCTCGGCACGCTTGGTGGCGAATCGAGCGACGCGCTGGCGGTCAGCGGCAATGGCAAGATTGTTGTCGGCAGCGCGGACGATGTTAACGATGAGAAGCAAGCCTTTCGCTGGACTCGCGAGACGGGCATGCTTTCGCTTGCCGACTGGCTGGCGCAAAGCGGTGTCGACGTCGGCGATATTGCACTGATCGAGGCAACCGGGATCTCGAACGATGGTGGCGTCATCGTCGGACGCATGAACGATCCGGAAAACTCGGACGGTGACACGCCCTTCATCGCCCGCGTCGCCGTGCCGGGCGAGGGTGGTTCCGGCCTCATGAACGTCAACGAATTCAACGCGACCGTCTATGATGCCGGCTATATCGGCTGGGCGGCCGGCAATGCGTTCAAGGTGCCGCTGAACGGTGCCCATCACAGGGTGCTGATGGATTTTCCCACCCAGCCGAGCGGCATCTGCGGCTGGACCAACGGCGACCTCGCACACTACGATGACGGCCGAGACACCGGCGTGGCGCTCGCCGAAGCCGGCCTTTGCGGCGATCTCGCGGACGGCACGGTCAGGGTCGGCCTTGGCGGCGGCCTGATGCATTCCACCCAGGATCTGATGAACGACGGCAGCGCCGAACTCGACGGCCGCTACCTTGTCGGCGAACTCGACTGGCGTCCCGATGGCCTCCCGGTGATCTTCTCGCTGACCGGCCTCTACGGCGGCTCGGACGCCGAGATCCGCCGTGCCTATTCGAACGGCGCCACGATGGCCTATTCGGAGGGCGAGACGGACCTTGTCTCCGGCACGCTGCGCCTTCGCGCCGACTGGAAGGATGCCTTCCGTTTCGGCACCACCAGCTTCAGCCCCTATGTCTCCTACGCCGTCTCCCGCACCACGGTCGACGGCTATACCGAGACCGGGGGAAGCTTCCCGGCCACCTTCGACGAGCAGGTGGTCCACAGCGGCGAGGTGCGGCTTGGTCTTGCGTCCCGCACCGAGCTGACATCCGCCGTCGCGCTACGCGGTTCGCTCGAGCTGGTGCACGGTGCCGGCGACGCACCCCATGCCAGCGGCCAGGTCATCGGCCTTCACGGCTTCTCGTTCGGTGGCGGATCCTATTCGGAAACCTGGGTGCGGGCCGGCGCCGACCTGGATGTGAAGGTCACCGACAGCGCCTTGCTGTCGCTATCCATGCATGCGGCGACCGAGGGGCTGGATGCCCAGATCTCGGGGGCCGCACGTCTGCAAGTACTTTTCTAGCCATAGCGGCGCCGCATCGGGCGCCGGCAATCCTGTCGCTTTCGATGGAGGACGTTGGAATGCAGGCCCTTGTGCTCGCCCTGTTGCTCAGGATCTTTGAAAATCGCGCTCTGCGCCGTCTGCCCTTCAGGAGAAGACGATGAAGGCACATGTCCTGCTTGCATTGATGCTCCCGCTCGTCGGTTGCAGCCAGACCGCCCCGGCCCCCGCGGCGGCCCCCGGGACGGCCCCCGGGACGGCAGCGTCTCCCCAACCCGGCGGAAAGCCGCCAATCGCTGCGGCTGCCGCGCCCGGGGGCAAGGCAAAGGCCGAAGAGGTTGCCATGGCGGCGTGCGAAGAGACCATGAAGAAGCAGATGGATCAGGCTGTGCTCGGCAGCGCGCTGGGCATGGCGGGCGGTGCCTTCGGTTTCGCCGGCCGCGGCGGGGCGATCGCCTCGCAGGTGGCCTCGACCGCGGGGTCCCTGGTTGCCGAGCAGAAAAGGCGGGAGGCGGAAGCCGCCGTCCGCCGCGATTGTTATCCGCAGGGCGCCCCGGTCGATGCCGGCGCCGATGACGAGATCTGGTGAGTTTCCGAACTTCCGCAAGGTCCGCAGCCTCATGAGCGGACACGCCGTCCGAGGCGGAAGACGAGGGGAGGGCAAAGCTCCTACCACCACCTTCCCCGAACCGCTCGGATGGCCCTCGTGGAGCGGCGGACGTGAGGTGGGCCTCCCGACACCCGGCGGACCCCGCCGCTCCACATTCTTTTCTCGAAACGGCAGATCACGGCGATAGGCCACGGCCCGGCAGGGCCGCGGCTCGTCTGGATGTCAGTCGGCCAGCACGCGCTGCGACGGGAAGATGATCTCCACCAGCGTTCCCTCGTTCGGGGCCGAGGAGATCGAGAAGTTCGCCCGGTTCGCGTCAACCATCGCCTTGGTCAGCGGCAGGCCGAGGCCGGTGCCGTCGCCGCGTTTGTGCATGCCGGACTGAACCTGGCGGAACGGCTTCATCGCCTGCTCAAGCTCCGTGCGCGACATGCCGATGCCGGTGTCGCGGATCCGTAGCGCCACGCTGCCGTTGGGCTCATAGGCGGTCGACACGATGATCTGCCCGCCGGACGGCGTGAAGCGGATGGCGTTCGCCAGGATGTTCAGCACGATCTGCTTGATCGAGCGCAGGTCGGCGACCACGTTCGGCACCGACTGCGAGAGCGCCGTGCGGATGATGACGCGCTGGCCGTTGGCCTGCGGCTGGACGATCGACACCGCGGCCTGCACCGTCTCGTTGAGGCCGACGGCGGTGAAATCCAGATCCATCTCGCCCGCCTCGATTTTCGAGATGTCGAGCAGGTCGTTGACGATGTCGAGCACGTGGCGGCCGGAACGCACGATGTCGTTGGCGTATTCGGCATAGCGCGGATGGCCGACCGGGCCGAAATGCTCGTTGGCCATCATGTCGGCAAAGCCGATGATCGCATTGAGCGGCGTGCGGATCTCGTGGCTGACGCGGGCGAGGAAGTCGCTCTTGTGGGCGTTGGCGGTCTCCGCCGCGCGCTTGGCGTTGCGCAGTTCCTCTTCGGTCCGCTTCCACTGGGTGATGTCGCGGATCACCGCGCAGTAGCCGTTGGACGAGCTGAGCTTGCCGATCGTCATGAACAGCGGCAGGAAGCCGCCCGAGGCTTCGCGGCCGATCACCTCGCGCCCATCGTTGAGCACGCTCGCCACCCCGTGGCCGGACAGGCCGCCGAGATAGTCCATGATCGACTTCTGGCTCTCGTGAGCGAACAGCATGACGAAGGGTTTGCCGCGGGTCTCGGCGTCGTCGAAGTTGAACAGGGCGCTCGCCGCCCTGTTCATCGAGCGGATGTCGCCGTCGGCGCCAAGGATCACCACGCCGTCGGTCGCGGTTTCGAGGATCGAGCGCAGCTCGTCGGCCTCGACCTGGAGTCGGGCCAACTGTTCCGCGGCAGCCGGGGTCTGCGCGTCCGTGATGCTGGTGACGGTTGCGGACGGTGCCGCTTCGGTCACCTTGCGCACCTCCACGCGGCTCGGCACGAGCGCCAGCATCAACGCGGTCGCGCGGTCGAACTTGACCGACTGAAGGCGGGCGGTGACCGGCACGAGCTCGTCGTCGGCGCGCACGATGACGACCTGGCCGGCTTCCTCGCCGGCACCTTCGAGATCCTGGCGCTGGATCAGCACGTCGAGCCCGCCTGCCTCGGCAAGGGCCTCGATCGAGGCATAGCCCGTGAGGGACAGGAATTCGGGATTGGCATGGATGAGCCGGTCGCCGGCATGCACCAGCAGGGCCACGGGCATCAGGTCGACGATTTCGCCGTTGAGGCTGTTCTCACGCTTCAGGCGAAGTGCCTGGAAATCCTCGACGACGGCATCATCCGACGGCGCGGCGTCGGACGGCTGCGGCGCAATGAAGGTCTCCTCGGTCGCGGGCGTGATCTGCGGCTCTTCGGTGGTGTCGTCCGCGTTCACTGCGGCGAAGATGTCTCCACCGAGAGGCATGGTGGTTTCCTCATCGGCTACCGCCGCCTTTTCAGTTTCACTCGCCTTGTCGTGCTTGCGCATCTCGGCAAGTGCCTCGGCTGCCTTTTCACGCAGGCCGAGCGGATCGAGCTTGCGGGCGATTTCGCGGAATGCGGCTTCCTCGCCCGGCGTCAGGCCTTCCCGGCCGCGCGCCCGCCGCTCCTCGAGCTGCACCACCTTGTCGGAATGGCGCCGGCCGGGCGTTTCGACCAGCTGCAGCGCCGGCGGTTCGCCCGCAGGTTCGCGAGGTTCCGCCTCGTCCGCAGCCTTGGGTTCGAAAATTTCGGCGTCCCCCGCAAGCGGCGAAATGACGGCAGCCTCGGTGCCCGTTTCTACAACGGGGGTAACCTCGTCAGAGACAGCCATTTCGATCCGGCTTTCGTCGGCGGCTTCGGGCTCCTCCATGGTCTGTTCCGGCCCTGCGAGCTCCACGGCCGTATCGGTAGCGTGCGTCTCCGTCACGGGAGCAGCAGAGGCTTCCATGTCGATTGCCGGAGCTGGGGCCTCGGCCGGCATGTCGACCGCAGCCTCTGCCGGCATGTCGGCGAGCGTCTGGATAACCGTTTCTGCCACCGCGCTGGAGGCGGCGGGACGATCCTCGCCGTCGTCGACAAAGGTCAGTCCGGTGTGGTTCGGATCCTCGATCGCATCGGCAATCCTGACGATACCGAAGCCGCGGAAGCCGTCGAAATCGCGGCTTCGCGTATAGGTCGGCAGGGCGGCGAGATCGACCGGCACCATCAGCTTGGTGCCCTCGACCGGCCAGTAGATGGTCTTGCCGGACCAGGTGTCGCGCTTCTTCAGCAGTTCGCCGATCTTGCCGTCCGGGTCCAGGTTGAAGAGCGCGGCGAGATCGCGAAAGGCAACGCCGTTGATGGCCGCAGCCCGCGGGCCGACAGCCTCGGCAAACTCGCTCGACACATCGCAGAACCGGCCGTCGGCATCGATCTTCCAGACGAAGCGCGTGGCGCGACGGTCCGGCGCGAAAACGAATCTTTCGTTCGGTGCCGCAGAGACGGAAAGAGCGGCGACGGACGGGGCCGCAGGCGGGGCGGCCGTCTCGACATCGGTTTCGGCAACGTCGTCCACCGGCTTGTCTTCGGTCGCGGTCTCGTCGCTCGGTTCCGTGATCGCATCTCCGACGGGGAGAGGTTCTTCCGCAGCGATCGCCGGCACCTCCGTGTCCTCGGCCTGACCGGCGAACATGTCGGCCTGGCCCGGCTCGTCGATCACGGTTTCCTTAACCTCGGGAAACTGTTCGGCGATGGTGGCTGCTGCGTCCTCGAGTGACGTGTCGTCGTTCTCAAAGCCGTCTTCCGCCTCGGTGACGGTTTCAAGCTCCTCGCCCTCGATCTCCTCGATGTTGCCGAGTGCATCGACGACGTCGGCAAAACCGGCTTCGGCCGAGGTGACGCCAGCGGCGATCACCGGAACGGCTTCGGGCGCGACGCTCGGTTGCGGTTCGCGCTCGCCCAACGGGGCGGCCGGCTGTGTTTCGATCGCCACCGCATCCGCTTCAAAGCTGTCGGTCGGATCCATGTTGCCGAGAATGGTCTCGACGGCGAAGAGCAGGTGCAGCGCCGGATCGTCGGAAAGCTTGCCGATCGCCGCCGGCAGGTGGCCACGGCCCGTCGGGATCGGCCGCTTCAGCAGGTGGTCGGCATCGGCGGAGACGAGATGGACGAGTGTGCGCGCGGTCTGTGGCGTGACGCCGAGCGCGGCGAAGCGGGGAGAGGCGGCCACGACCGCACCGTCGCCGTCGAGCACGGCCATGTGGGTATCCGGATCGTCGAAACCGGTCAGCATGTCGGCGGCGCGTTCTCCGATCGTGCCGGCCTTGCCCGTCGCCGGGACGGAGAGCAGCACGGCGCGCTCGCCCTTGCGGATCTCGACCATTTCGGCATTGGCATTGACGGGTACGCGCTGGAAGCCGGAGGCAATGCGGAGCACCAGCGAACGGCTGTCGCCGACGGCGGCGAGCTGACGGGCCACGGTTTCGATCTGGCGGAAGGTCACGTCTCCGCGGTTCGGACCTTCCTCGAGAAGGTCGTAGATCGAGGCATTGCCGAAGAAGCGCGCGCCGGCCCCGTTGGCCCACAAGACCTGGTCAAGCGCTGGCGAAAACAGCACCAGCGCTTCGCCACGGGCAAAGCGGGCGCGAACGTTCTCGTGAACGGCGACATCGATGAACGGGTAGGATGCGGGCATCGTCGGACCTGTCGTAGCCATTGCCACCTCATGCGGCAAATTAACAGATTTTTAATACCTAGCCACGCCTTTCGGGTCCAGCAATCGCCTCGGCTTTTGGCCAACAGGGTTAATCGCGGCGAGGGTTAAGAAGATGCTATCGGCATTTTTCATTGTGCACCGCACAATAATATTGCAATGCACAATAGACGGTGCTATATAGGCTTTATCGAATGCATCTGGGCGCGCCGATAAGCGAACGCCCCAACCAAGGATTACGCAAATGGCAGCCATGAACCCCAAGGACGTCTTCTCCTTCTCCGCTTCCTCCTTCGATCCGTCGAAGGTCTCCGAGACCTTCCGCGATTTCGCCGAAAAGGGCGCAGCCCAGTCGAAGGAAGCCTATGCCAAGATGAAGACCGCCGCTGAAGAAGCCACCAAGACGGTCGAGACCACCATGCAGACCGCCCAGGCTGGCACCGTCGAACTCGGCCTGAAGGCCATCGACGCGCTCCGCACCAATGCCGACATGTCGCTCTCGCACATGGAAGCCCTGCTCGGCGTCAAGTCGGTTGCCGAGCTCGTCGAGCTGCAGACCTCCTTCATCCGCAAGCAGGCCGAAGTGACGGTCGAGCAGGCCAAGGCCATGCAGGAAGCCGCCAAGAAGGTCGCCGAAACTGTTGCCAAGCCGACCAAGGAAGCTGCCGAAAAGGTCATGTCGACCTTCAAGGCCGCCTGATTTCTTCTTCATGATCCTCCCAGGGATAGCGAGGGCCGGACGTTTGTCCGGCCCTTTTGCATTTGCTGCAGAAAGGGCTTGAAAAAAGATCCGAGTGCTCGTATGTGACGCCTCACGACGTTTTCGGGCGTCGAATGTGCGGTTGTAGCTCAGTTGGTTAGAGCGCAGGTTTGTGGCACCTGAGGTCGGAGGTTCGAGACCCCCCAACCGTACCATTTTCTTCTTTTTTCCATCATCAGTCAGTATTTTCGACTCCGGCCCGCGAGCAGTCTGGCGCGATATTGCGTCGCTGCGCGCTTCGCCGCCGCCCTGATGTTGATGGGCGGCTTGTCGGCTGTTTGAACCTTGCCCGCAAAGAAAAATGGCCGGGCATGACCCAGCCATTTCGCTTTCGACTTCCGTTGCCGTCCTAGTGCGACGCGGCCTGGGCGTCCGGCTCCGCTACGTCGTCCAGGGTCGATGCCCCGTGCTGGATCAGCGGGCGATTGCCGGTCAGCCGGCGCAGCATCACGTAGAAGACCGGCGTCATGAAGATGCCGAAGAAGGTCACGCCGATCATCCCGGAGAACACGGCGAGCCCCATGGCCGCACGCATTTCCGCGCCGGCGCCGGTGGAAAACACCAGGGGCACGACCCCCATGATGAAGGCCATCGAGGTCATCAGGATCGGGCGCAGGCGCAGGCGGCTTGCCTCGACGGCTGCCTGTACCGGGGTCCGGCCTGAAAACTCCAGCTCTCGCGCGAACTCGACGATAAGGATCGCGTTCTTGGCGGAGAGACCGACAAGGACGACGAGGCCGATCTGGGTGAAGATGTTGTTGTCTCCACCGGTGAACCACACCCCGGCAAGCGCCGCCAGCACGCCCATCGGCACGATCATGATGATCGCGATCGGCAGCGTCAGGCTCTCGTATTGTGCCGCGAGCACGAGATAGACGAGCAGCAGTGCGAGCGGAAAGACGACGATGCTCGAATTGCCGGCAAGGATCTGCTGGTAGGTCAGGTCCGTCCATTCGAAGGATATGCCGGCGGGCAGGGTTTCCGCGGCAATCCGTTCGACCGCGGCCTGGGCCTGGCCGGAGGAGAAGCCGGGCGCCGGCCCGCCATTGATGTCGGCGGCGAGGAAGCCGTTGTAGCGCGTCGTGCGTTCCGGTCCGGTCGTGCCTTCCACCTTCATGAGGGCTGCGAGCGGGATCATCTCTCCCGACTGCGACCGCACCTTGAGCTGGCCGATGTCTTCCGGCTTGGCGCGGAAGGCCTGGTCCGCCTGCACGCGCACGCTGTAGGTCCGTCCGAGCGCGTTGAAGTCGTTGACGTAGAGCGATCCGAGATAGATTTGCAGAGTTTCGAACACGTCGGTCACGCGCACTCCGAGCTGCTGGGCCCTGACACGGTCAAGGTCGGCATAGAGTTGCGGCACGTTGATCTGGAAGCTCGAAAACAGCCCGGCGAGTTCCGGCGTCTGGTAGGCCTTGGCCAGAAACGCCTTGGTCGCCTCGTCGAGCGTCTTGTAGCCTAGCCCGGCGCGGTCCTCGATCTGCAGCTTGAAACCGCCCGTCGAACCGAGACCGTTGACCGGCGGAGGCGGGAACATGGCGATGAACGCATCCTGGATGCCGGCGAATTTCTGGTTGAGCTGCATGGCGATCGCCCCACCGGAAAGTTCCGGCGTCTGGCGATCCTCGAACTTGTCGAGCACGGCGAAGACGATCCCCGAATTGGAGCCGATGGTGAAGCCGTTGATCGAAAGACCGGGGAAGGCGATGGCATGCGCGACGCCCGGCTGTTCGAGGGCGATGTCGCTCATCCGCTTGATCACGTCCTCGGTCCGGTCGAGCGTTGCGCCGTCCGGAAGTTGGGCGAAGCCGATCAGGTATTGCTTGTCCTGGGCCGGAACGAAGCCGCCGGGAACGGCGCCGAACACCGCATAGGTGGCGGCGGCGAGCGCGAGGTAGACGCCCATGACCATGGTCTTGCGCGACACCAACCCGCCGACCGTGGCGCCATAGCCGTTCGATGCTGCGCCGAAGGCCCGGTTAAAGCCGCGGAAGAACCAGCCGAACAGCCCGTCCATGATGCGGGTCAGCCGGTCCTTCGGTGCGTCGTGGCCCTTGAGGAGAAGGGCCGCGAGTGCCGGGGAGAGCGTGAGCGAGTTCACCGCCGAGATCACTGTCGAGATCGCGATGGTCAGGGCGAACTGCCGGTAGAACTGGCCGGACAGGCCGCTGATGAAGGCGAGCGGCACGAAGACGGCGACGAGCACCAGCGCGATCGCGATGATCGGGCCGGAGACCTCGCGCATCGCCCGATAGGTCGCCTCGCGCGGCGAGTGTCCGTTTTCGATGTTTCGTTCGACGTTTTCGACCACGACGATCGCGTCGTCGACGACGATGCCGATCGCCAGCACGAGGCCGAACAGCGTCAGCGCATTGACCGAGAAGCCGAAGGCATACATCACCGCGAAAGTGCCGATGATCGAGACCGGGACGGCGAGCAGCGGAATGATCGAGGCGCGCCAGGTCTGGAGGAACAGGATCACCACGAGAACCACGAGCGCGACCGCCTCGAGAAGCGTGTCGATGACCTTGTCGATCGAGGCGCGGACGAATTCCGTCGTATCGTAGACGATCTCGAACTTCACGCCGTCCGGCATGGCGAGCTGCAGCTGGTTCATCGTCGAGCGCACATTGTCGGCGATCTCGATGGCGTTCGAGCCGGGGGCCTGGAGCACGGCGATGGCAACGGCCGGCTTGCCGTCGAGCAGGGAGCGGAGGGTATAGTCGGCGGCCCCCATCTCGACGCGGGCGACATCCTTGAGGCGCGTGATCTGGCCCTGCTCGCCGGTCTTGACGACGATGTCGCCGAACTCTTCCGGCGTACGAAGACGCCCCTGGGCGTTGACGTTGAGCTGGAGGTCGACATCATTCATCGTCGGCGAGGCGCCGATGATGCCGGCGGCGGCCTGCACGTTCTGTTCGCGGATCGCATTGGTGATGTCGCTGGCGGCAAGCGCGTGCTCGGCCGCCTTCTGCGGATCGATCCACACGCGCATCGCATAGTCGCCCGCGCCGAACACCTGGACCTGTCCGACGCCCTCGATGCGGGCGAGCCGGTCCTTTATGTTCAGCGTCGCATAGTTGCGCAGGTAGGTGACGTCGTAGCGATCCGTGGTGGAGACGAGATTGACCACCATGATGAAGTCCGGCGAGCTCTTGACGGTGGTGACGCCGAGCGCCCGCACCTCCTGCGGAAGCCGCGGCTCGGCCTGCGAGACGCGGTTCTGCACGAGCTGCTGTGCCTTGTCGGGATCGGTGCCGAGCTTGAAGGTCACCGTCAGCGTCAGCACGCCGTCGGACGTCGCCTGGCTGTTCATGTAGAGCATGTCCTCGACGCCGTTGATCTGCTCTTCGAGCGGTGTCGCGACAGTCTCGGAAATAACGACGGGGTTGGCGCCCGGATAGACGGCGCGCACCACGATGGAGGGCGGCACCACCTCGGGATACTCGGTGATCGGCAGCGATCGCATGCCGATCAGGCCGGCGACCACGATGAGGATCGACAGCACCGCGGCAAAGACGGGACGGTCGACGAAGAAGCGGGAGATATTCATTTTGGCACCCTCTCCGGGATGAAAACGAGACGAACGAACCCTTCCGGCGGGCTCTCGCTCCGCCGGCGGATCAATGATTTCGGCAATGTCGGCTCAGGGCGCCGCGTCGGCGCCCCGCTGCGCCTTCGGCTACTTCGCCGAGGCGACCTTTTCTTCCACCTGCGGAGCGACCACCGCTCCGGGGCTCACGCGCTGCAGGCCGTTGACGACGATGCGGTCGCCGGCGGCAAGCCCGCTCTCGATGATGCGCTCGCCTTCGGCCGACGCACCCACCACCACCGGCCGATAGGAAACTTTGTTCTCCTGGTCGACGACGAACACGAATTTCTTGTCCTGATCGGTGCCGATCGCCCGCTCGCTGACGAGGATCTTGCTCTGGGCGCGCGGCTCGCCCATCCGGATGCGAACGAACTGACCGGCCAGAAGGCGGCCGCCGGGATTGTCGAGGACTGCGCGAACCGCCACGGTTCCGCTGGCCTGATCGACCTCGTTGCCGATAAGCTGCAACTGTCCCTTGATCGGCGTCCCCTCGTCGGCGAGCGTACCGACCTCGACCGGGATCTGCTCGATCGGGGCAAGTGCGTCACCCGAGGCAGGCAGGCTTGCGAGCGCTGCCGCGACCGTCTCCTCGCTGACATTGAAGGCGGCATAGATCGGATCGACCGAAACGAGCGTGGTGAGGGCGGGCGAGGCGGAGCCTGCCGCGACAAGGTTTCCGGTCGTGATCTCCACCTTGCCGACGCGGCCCGAAACGGGCGCGCGGACGGTCGTGTAGCCCAGTTCGAGCTGGGCCGCGTCAAGTGCCGCCTCGGCGGTCTTCAGCGCTGCCCGCGCCTCGGCCAGCGCGTTGCTTCGCTGGTCGAAGTCGCTTCGCGAGATGCTGTTGCCCTCTGCGAGCTTGCGGCCGCGCTCGAATTCGGTCGTGGCGAGCCCGAGCCGTGCCTCGGCAGACGAAACCCCGCCCTCGGCCTGGGCTACGGCCGTCTTGTAGGGCTCCGGATCGATCGTGAAGAGCGGATCGCCTGCCTTGACCAGCGCACCCTCGCGGAAATGTATCGACTGGATGGCCCCGGCCACGCGCGAGCGGATCTGGACGCGTTCGATCGCTTCCAGCCGGCCGGAGAATTCCTGCCAGGACGTCACGTTGCGGTTCTCCACGACGGCCACGGTGACGGGCATCGGCGGCGGTGCCGCGGTGGCGGCGGCAGCGGCGGGCGAAACCCCGCCCGGCATTTGATAGACGAAGGCCGCCACGGAAATGGACACGGCCAGTCCCAGGCCGGTGCCCGTGAGGGCCCAGCGCTTGCGCTTGGATATCATTGCTGTTCTCCTGACGGCCCTGAGGCCGCGCGTTATCGGGTAGTGGTCAAATCAGTTCAGTTCAATGAATGCGTATATCGTGGAGGAAGTCCGAAAACTGGCGGCAGAGGTCATCCTGCCAGGTCCGGGCCTCACCCGAAGTCCCGCCGTAAATCGATGGCCAGCCTGTCCCAGCGGGAAAGACGTGCTGGCGAACCATGACGCCCGCCTGTTTCAGGCGGTCCGCATAGGCATTGGTCTCGTCAAGCAGCGGATCGTCGGCAGCCGAGACGAGAAGGGCCGGTGCAAGATCGGAGAGGCGCGAGCACATGCGGGGTGCCGCATAAGGGTGACAGGCCCCGCCACTGAGATAGTGGCTCCAGCCGTCGGCCCAGCGCTGGCGCATGCCGATCTGATCGGCGCTGCGAAAGGAAACGGTCCCCATGAAGGGATCGAGCAACGGGGAGAGCAGGACTTGCCCGTCCAGTTCGTTGGCAAAATGGTCCCGCGCCTTCAGCGCGACGCCGGCGGCGACATTGCCTCCGGACTCCTCGCCTCCGATCAGCAGTTGCGACTTGCGATCGCCCAGCCCCGCGCGCTTCTTGGCGAGATAGGAGAAAATCGAGAAACCGACCTCGAGCGGCTTCGGGAAGACCCCGCCGAGGGGCGCGTTGTAGTCGGGAACGACGACGATGGCGCCGGTCGAGGCCAGGCATTCCGCAAGCGGGCAGTGCCTTGGTCCGGATTCGAGAAAGGCGCCGCCATGAAAATAGAGCAGGACGGGCGGCCCCTTGGCGAACTCCTCGCCCTGGTAGATGCGTGCCGATACGGGGCCGATGGCCACCTTGTCCAGCATCATGTCCTTGATCTCTACCGTCATCGCTTTCGCCCTGATCCATGAATCGGATCGTTTGTGGTGATAACCATTTATATCTCTATTCAGTCTATCCATATAAGTAGACGAAAACTGGTTTCACTGTCCAAGATTTCGGACAATGATAGCGTTGAACGGAGGTTGGAATGGATCAGCTTTCAGCCATGCGGGCTTTCATCCGCGTCGTGGAGACCGGAAATTTCACCCGGGCGTCCGCGGCGCTCGGCATGCCGAAGGCAACCGTCAGCAATCTCATCCAGAATCTCGAGGCCCACCTCCAGACGAAGCTTCTGAACCGCACGACGCGCCGGGTCATGGTGACGACCGATGGCGCGCTCTATTACGAGCGGGCGGTCCAGATCGTGACCGAACTCGACGAGCTGGACGGAAGTCTCTCCCATTCCCGTGCCAATCCGGGCGGTCGCCTGCGCGTCGAGATGGCGGGGGCCTTCGCCGACCTGCTGGTCATCCCCTTTCTCGGTGATTTCCACGCCCAGTATCCGGATATCCGGATCGACCTCGGCGTCGGCGACCGCACCGTCGACTATCTTGCCGAAAACGTGGATTGTGCCCTGCGCGGCGGGCCGCCGGGAGACCAGTCACTGATTGCCCGACGGGTCGCCGAGATCGACATGGTGACCTGTGCGGCACCGGGATACATCGAGCGCTTCGGCGTGCCCGGGCATCCTTCCGAACTCGCCACCGTTCATCACTGCGTCAACTACTTCATGGCACCGACGAACCGGGTCATGGCATTCGAATTCGAAAAGGGCGGCGAGACATTGGAAATCAACAGCCGCTACATTGTTTCCGTGAACGATGCCCGAAGCTATTTCGCCTCGGCGCTTTCCGGGCTTGGCGTGGCCCCGCTTCCGCGCTTCATGGCGGCAGAGGCGCTGGCGAGCGGGCAGCTCGTCCGGGTCCTTGATGACTGGCGCACGGAGCCGATCCCGCTCTACATCGTCTATCCGCCCAACCGGCACTTGAGCAACAAGGTGAGGGTGTTCGTCGATTGGGTGGTCCGCCTGCTGGCGCAGGCACGGCTGAGCTAGAACGGGCCGTACCGCGTCTATAGAGTATGGTGGCCGCGGCTGGCTTTTGATGCGTGGCATGGGAGCGAACAGGTGCGCCGGCGGCACCGAAGTGTCGGCGATGAGGGCTCTGCGAGTGCCCGGATGGAGAGGAGAAGGGAATGGAAATGTCTGGAGGACGGCGAAGCGAGGCGGAGGACGTCATGGACGTCAGGGAGAACCTCTTGTCGACGGCTGTCGGGATGTTTTCGGAAAAGGGTTTCAGCGGCACGTCGATCCGCGATATCGCCAAGGTACACGGCGTCAGCCTCTCCAACATCTACTATCACTTCGGCAACAAGGACGGTCTGTGGCGGGAGATCCTCGACCGTTCGGTCCGGCTGCTGCCGGATCGCCTGCGGGCGGCGGTTGCCGCGGCCGGAACGCCGCGGGCAGCGCTTGAGGCGCTGGTCAGGGCGCATCTGGCGGCTGCGGTCGAATATCGGCGGGAATTGCTGATGCTGCTGGCGCAGCGCGCCCAGCTGGCGGAGGACGTCGGCAACGAGACGGCCGAGATCCAGCGCGAGGTGCTCGACATCTATTCCGAGGTGCTCGACAGGCTCGGCGCCGAGGGGGCGCTGAATTCCGGGCATGCGCGGGTCACCGCCTTCAACATGCTCGGCGTCATCAACTGGCATCTGCGCTGGTACCGTCCCGACGGCCCCCTGCCGGCGGAGACCGTGCACCAGGAAATCGTCGACTTCATCATGCGCGGCGCCTGCCGCGACTGACATCACGACAGACCCGCCTCGCCGGCGGAACGAACGGAGTGGCAGGCCGGCAACGCGCTGACTGGTCTTCGGCGCCGATTTGACAATCAACTGTCACAGTTTTACCTCGTGCAGCCGGGATCCTGTAATATTTTCCTCCGGCGTTTAGCCTGCCGGGCGGATGTCGTGAGGTTGAATGACCGTTGCCGTGGGCGTGTCCGAGGCCCTTTCCCATATTCGACAGCAGTTCGAGGTCCGGGCCTCGGCGATGATCGTGACGATCTACGGTGACATCGTTGTGCCGCGGGGTGGCGTGCTGTGGATGGGCACGCTCGTGGAGATCTGCGCGCGCCTGGGGATCAGCGAGTCGCTTGTTCGCACCGCGGTTTCGCGTCTCGTCGCTGCCGAACAGCTGGTCGGGGAGCGGGACGGCCGGCGTTCCTACTATCGCCTCGCATCGGGCGCACGGATCGAGTTCTTGGCCGCGGCACGGCTTCTTTATGGTCCCTGGGTGCCGCCGGACGGCTTTCTGATCCACCATGCGCCGGGACTTGCGGACGAAGTTGTGCGCCGCATGAGCCTTGGGCGTATGGGGCCGGATCTCTATCTGCGCCCCGATCATCCGGAAAACGTCGCGCTTCTCGGGCTGACCTTCCACGCCGCCGTCCCGCGGGATGGCGCTGCGCTGGCGGCCTATGCAGCGACCCTGTGGAACCTGCCGTCCTTTGCCGATGCCTACCAGGCCATGATCGAGCTGTTCTCGCCGCTGGCGGACGCGCTTGACCGGGGTGAACGTCTGGCCCCGGTCGATGCGGTGAGTGTGCGGCTCATGCTGGTGCAGGCCTACCGTTCCGTGCTCTTGCGCGACCCGCGGCTGCCGCCGGATGCGCTTCCGCCGACCTGGCCGGGTCCCGTCGCGCGTCGTCTCTTCCGTTCGCTTTACCTGGCGCTCTCTCCTTCGGCGGATGCGCACATCGCTGCCCATTTTGAGGGGCGCGACGGCCATCTCGGCGCCGAAACGGATGAAACGCGAGCGCGGCGGCAATCGCTCGCAGGCGAAGAGATCCTGTAAGTGTCAGAAAAATAAATGATATTTTTTTCCGCCCTTTTCGAGTATCTCAAAACATCACGGGAAAATGCAAAAACCGCTTTTCAGTGTGACGTATTGACGCTATAAATCGACCGTTCGGTCAGCCAATGTGGAGTTAGGCTCGACCACGGAAATGCTCAGGGAGGCCGATTTCATGCAGCATGCCTTTATCTGCGACGCCGTGCGCACACCTGTCGGACGATATGGCGGGGCGCTTGCAGCCGTGCGGGCGGATGACCTCGCAGCGCTGCCGCTGGTCGCCCTCATGCAGCGCAATCCCGGTGTCGACTGGTCGAAGGTCGATGACCTGATCTTCGGCTGCGCCAACCAGGCCGGCGAGGACAACCGCAATGTCGGCCGCATGGCGGTGCTGCTCTCCGGTATGCCGATCAATGTTCCGGCAACCACCGTCAATCGCCTTTGCGGTTCCGGCATGGACGCGGTCGGCATGGCCGCACGCGCCATCCGTGGCGGTGACTGCGATCTGGTGATTGCGGGTGGTGTCGAGAGCATGACCCGCGCGCCCTTCGTCATGCCGAAGGCGGACGCGGCCTTTTCCCGCTCGAACGCCGTCTACGACACGACGATCGGCTGGCGCTTTCCCAATCCCGAACTGAAGAAGAAGTTCGGCACCCATTCTATGCCGGAGACGGCGGACAATGTCGCCGAACAGTACAATGTGAGCCGCGCCGATCAGGATGCCTTTGCCGCGCGCAGCCAGGCGCGCTGGGCGGCCGCCCAGGCCGCCGGTGTCTTTGCCGACGAGATCGTTCCGGTGACGATCCCGCAGAAGAAAGGCGAGCCGCTGGTCGTCTCCGTCGACGAACATCCGCGTCCCGGCACCACCGCCGAGCAGCTGTCGAAGCTCAAGGGTGTGAATGGCCCCGATCTCACCGTGACCGCCGGCAACGCGTCAGGCGTGAATGATGGCGCAGCCGCGCTGGCGATCGCGTCCGAGGCCATGGCCAGGGAGCAGGGTCTGGTGCCCCGCGCCCGGATCGTCGCCATGGCCGCAGCCGGCGTCGAGCCGCGGATCATGGGCGTCGGTCCGGTTCCGGCGGTACGCAAGGTTCTGGCACGCGCCGGCCTCTCGCTTGCCGATATGGACGTCATCGAACTCAACGAAGCCTTCGCGGCCCAGGCGCTTGCTGTCCTGCGCGAGCTCGGGCTTCCCGACGACGCTGCCCACGTCAATCCGAATGGCGGCGCCATCGCGCTCGGCCATCCACTCGGCATGTCGGGCGCGCGCCTCGTTACCACCGCCATGTACCAGCTTCACCGCACCGGGGGGCGCTATGCGCTCTGTACCATGTGCATCGGAGTCGGACAGGGCATCGCCATCATCATCGAACGCATCTGAGCAGGGAGGAGCCCGCCATGTACGCGCAAATGGTCAAGACCGACAGTGATCGGGTGAAATCGCTGAACGAGATGTCGGAGGAAGAGCGCGCCTTTCAGGAGCGCATCGACCGGGGTGAGAAGATCGAGCCCAAGGAATGGATGCCGGAAAGCTATCGCAAGACGCTGATCCGCCAGATCGGCCAGCACGCCCATTCGGAGATCGTCGGCCAGCTGCCGGAAGGCAACTGGATCACCCGCGCCCCGACGCTGGAGCGCAAGGCGATCCTGCTCGCCAAGGTCCAGGACGAGGCCGGCCACGGTCTCTATCTCTATTCCGCCGCCGAGACGCTCGGCGTCAGCCGCGACGAGCTTCTGGCGCTGCTGCATTCCGGCAAGATGAAGTATTCGTCGATCTTCAACTACCCGACGCTCAACTGGGCCGATATCGGCGCGGTCGGCTGGCTGGTCGATGGTGCTGCAATCATGAACCAGGTGCAGCTGCAGAAGACCTCCTACGGTCCCTATAGCCGCGCGATGATCCGCATCTGCAAGGAAGAGAGCTTCCACCAGCGCCAGGGCTACGACATCATGATGAAGATGGCGGCCGGCACGCCCGAACAGAAGGCCATGGCGCAGGATGCGCTCAACCGCTTCTGGTATCCGTCGCTGATGATGTTCGGCCCGTCCGACAAGGATTCGGTGCATTCCGCGCAGTCGATGCAGTGGAAGATCAAGATCAACACCAATGACGAACTGCGCCAGAAATTCGTCGACCAGACGGTGCCGCAGGCCAAGTATCTGGGCTTGACCATTCCCGACGAAAACCTGCGCTGGAACGAGGAGAAGGGCGGTCATGACTTCTCCGAGCCGGATTGGGAAGAATTCTTCAACGTCATCGCCGGCAATGGCCCCTGCAATGCCGAGCGCCTCGGAGCGCGCGTCACGGCCTGGGAAGAGGGCGCGTGGTTCCGCGACGGCCTGATGGCCCATGCCGACAAGCAGGAAGCGCGCCGCGCCGGTCGCAAGGCTGCCTGATCGATCCAATTCGGGAGCGGCGCACCCGCTCCCGTCCGTCACCTGAACTTGGGAGGAATAGCAATGTCCAGCGAATGGCCCCTTTGGGAAGTCTTTATCCGCGGTCAACATGGCCTCAACCATCGCCATGTCGGCAGCCTGCATGCCCCGGACGCCGAGATGGCGATCCGCAACGCCCGCGACGTCTACACCCGTCGCAACGAAGGCGTGTCGATCTGGGTGGTGAAGTCGGTCGACATCACCGCGTCCTCGCCGTCGGAAAAGGGGCCGCTGTTCGAGCCGTCGAACGCCAAGGTCTATCGTCATCCGACCTTCTTCGACATCCCGGCTGAAGTGGGGCACATGTGATGGCGACCGCGATCCCGGCGGTCGATCCGGCCGCATTCTTCGAATGGCTCCTGAGAATGGGAGACAATACGCTGATCCTCGGGCACCGCGTTTCCGAATGGTGCGGGCACTCGCCCGTGCTCGAGGAGGACATTGCGCTTGCCAACACGGCGCTCGACCTGATCGGCCAGACACAGTTCTGGCTCGGCCTGGCGGGCGAGGTCGAGGGCAAGGGACGCAGCGCCGATAATCTCGCCTACCTGCGGGACGCGGCCGCCTTCCGCAACGTGCTCCTCGTCGAGCGCCCCAATGGCGACTTCGGCAAGACGCTGATGCGGCAGTTCCTGTTTGATGCCTATCACATCGAGATGCTGAGGGCGCTCGTCGCCTCAAGCGATCCGCGTGTGGCGGAAATCGCCCAGAAGGCGCTGAAGGAAGTGTCCTACCACTTCGAACGCTCGGCAGACCTCGTCATCCGTCTCGGCGACGGAACCGAGGAAAGCCATCGCCGCATGCAGAAGGCGCTCGATGATCTCTGGCCCTACACCGCGGAGATGTTCCTGGCGGATTCCGCCGATGAGGCGGTCGCCGCAGCGGGTATCGCCCCGCTTCCCTCGGCATTGAGAGCGGCATGGGACCGTTCCGTCGGCGAAGTGCTCGCAGAAGCGACACTCGTCGTTCCCGAAGGCAGCTACCAGCACAAGGGCGGCAAGCGCGGGATCCACACCGAGCATCTCGGCTACATCCTCGCGGACATGCAGTTCCTGCAGCGGGCCTATCCGAACTCGGTCTGGTGAGGTTCGCGCCATGGATGCCAGCACACTGCCCGCAACTGAAGAGGTCTGGCGCTGGCTGAGCGAAGTGCCGGATCCGGAGGTCCCGGTCATCAGCCTGACCGATCTCGGCATCATCCGTGACGTCTCCTGGGACGGCGACACACTCGTCGTCGCCGTGACCCCGACCTATTCGGGCTGTCCGGCGACGACGGTGATCAATCTCGATATCGAGACGGCCCTGAAAGGTCACGGCATCGAGAAGCTGCGCCTCGAACGACGGTTGTCGCCCGCCTGGACGACGGATTGGATCAGTGCCGAGGGGCGCGACAAGCTTCGCGCCTATGGCATTGCTCCGCCGATCGATGGCTCGGCTGCCGACGGTCGGCTGATTGCCCGGGTCAACCGGCTCGCCGGATCGAACCTTGAAGTCGCCTGTCCGCGGTGCGGCTCGATGAAGACAGAGAAAGTCAGCCAGTTCGGCTCGACGCCCTGCAAGGCGAGCTATCGATGCCGCGACTGCCTGGAACCCTTCGACTATTTCAAGTGCATCTGAGGATGCGGAGGACATAACTCATGGCACGTTTCCATCCCCTGACCGTGACCGACATCCGCCACGAGACCCGTGACGCGGTCGTCGTGACACTCAAGCCGCGCGAGGAGGATCGCGCCGCATTCGACTTCACCCAGGGCCAGTACCTGACCTTCCGCCGCGATTTCGAGGGAGAGGAACTGCGCCGCTCCTACTCGATCTGTGCCGGCAAGGACGAGGGCGTTCTCAAGGTCGGCATCAAGCGCGTCGACGGCGGCGCCTTCAGCAACTGGGCCAATGGCAATCTGGCGCCGGGCGATGTGATCGAGGCCATGCCACCCATGGGTCGCTTCTACATGGATATCGACCCGGCTGCCGGGAAGCAGTATCTCGGTTTCGCCGGCGGTTCCGGCATCACGCCGCTGCTGTCGATCATCAAGACGGTGCTTGCCCGCGAGCCGAAGTCCCAGTTCACGCTGGTCTATGCCAACCGCCAGATCAACTCGATCATGTTCCGCGAGGAACTGGAGGATCTGAAGAACACCTATCTCGGCCGCTTCTCCGTTCTGCATGTGCTGGAAAGCGAAGTGCAGGAGATCGACCTGTTCACCGGTCGTCTCGACGAAAACAAGCTCTCTGCGCTGTTTAGCACCTGGATCGATCCGAAGTCGGTCGACGCTGCCTTCATCTGCGGCCCCGAGCCGATGATGCTGACCATCGTCGCGAGCCTCAAGGCTCACGGGCTGAAGGACGACCAGATCAAGTTCGAGCTGTTCGTCTCGGGCCAGCCGGGCCGCGCCAAGAACCGCGTCGCCTCGGTCAGCGCCGAGGAGGCCGCGGCCGTGGTCGAGGCGACCATCACGCTCGACGGCACGACCCGGACCTTCAACATGCCCAAGCATGGCGTGAGCATACTCGAGGCGGCAATCGCCCAGAGCATGGACGCGCCCTTCTCCTGCAAGGCGGGCGTCTGCTCCACCTGCCGGGCGAAGGTGCTGGAAGGCGAGGTCGAGATGGACACCAACCATGCGCTCGAAGACTACGAGGTCGAGGCCGGTTACGTGCTGACCTGCCAGTGTCACCCGCTGACCGAAAAGGTCGTGCTCTCCTACGACGAATAACCTCCCAGGCGGCGGGGCCATCGCGCCCCGCCGACCGCACTGAATAAACCGATCCAGGAAGGATGACTTCATGAATGTTTCGGCTCGCGTTCCGCGCCGTCTCGAAAGCTATGTCTGCGGCCGCTGGACACCCGGCGAAAAGCAGGGCGTTCCCTTGCTCGACGCCTCGACGGGCAATCCGGTCGCATTCATCGACTCGACCGGCATCGATTTCGCGGCGGCGCTCGCCTATGGCCGCGAGGTTGGCGGTCCGAAGCTGCGCGCCCTGTCCTTCCATGAACGCGCGCAGATGCTGAAGTCCCTCGGCCAGGTCCTGATGGACATCAAGGAAGAGTTTTATCTCGAGAGCGCCTTCACCGGTGCCACGCGTGCCGACGGCTGGGTCGACATCGAAGGCGGGATCGGCACCATGCTGTCCTATTCTTCGAAGGGCCGCCGCGAACTGCCGAACACCCGCGTCCTGATCGATGGCGACGTCGAACTGCTGTCCAAGGACAACAGC
Organism: Rhizobium terricola; assembly: GCF_012927355.1. GTDB lineage: Bacteria > Pseudomonadota > Alphaproteobacteria > Rhizobiales > Rhizobiaceae > Allorhizobium > Allorhizobium terricola. Next base: position 414,511 of record NZ_JABBGK010000002.1, on the reverse strand, counting down.
TTCTCCGCCCAGCATATTCTCACTCCGCTGCATGGCATCGCGGTGCACATCAACGCCTTCAACTTCCCGGTCTGGGGCATGCTGGAAAAGATCGCCCCGACGCTGATCGCCGGTATGCCGTCGCTGGTCAAGCCCGCCAGCCAGACCGCCTATTTGACCGAACTCGTGGTCCGGCGGATCATCGAGACCGGCATCCTGCCGGAAGGAGCATTGCAGCTTGTTTCCGGTTCGGTCGGCGACCTGCTCGACCATGTCGAGGGACAGGATGCCGTTACTTTCACCGGCTCGGCCTGGACCGGCCGCAAGCTCAAGTCGCATCCTGCGGTCGTTGCCAATTCGGTGCGCTTCACCATGGAAGCCGACAGCCTCAATGCATCGATCCTCGGGCCGGATGCCGGCCCGGGCACCGAGGAATTCGACCTGTTCGTCAAGGAAGTCGCGCGCGAGATGACCTCGAAAGCGGGTCAGAAGTGCACGGCGATCCGCCGCGTGATCGCGCCGAAGGCCCATGTCCAGGCCTTGGTCGAAGCGCTGGGCGACCGTCTTGCCAAGACGACGCTCGGCAACCCTTCCGACGAGGGCGTACGCATGGGTCCGCTGGCGAGCCTTGCCCAGCGCGACGAAGTCCGCGAGCGCATCCGCGACCTGTCGGCCGACGCGGAGATCGTCGCCGGCGACCCGGCCAATGTCCGCATCCACTCCGGTGACGCCGACAAGGGCGCCTTCCTCAATCCGGTGCTGCTCTATTGCGACAAGCCCTTTACGGCCAACGCTGTCCATGACGTCGAGGCCTTCGGTCCGGTGTCGACCGTGATGCCCTATGACGGGCTCGACGAAGCCATCGCCCTCGCCCAGAAGGGCAAGGGTTCGCTCGCCGCTTCCGTCTTCACCAACGATCCGCGGGTTGCCGAAGAGATGGTGATCGGCATGGCGCCGTATCACGGTCGTATCCTGATCGGCAACCGCGCCTCGGCCAAGAGCTCGACCGGCCACGGGTCACCGCTTGCGGGACTGGTGCATGGTGGCCCGGGCCGCGCCGGCGGCGGCGAGGAAATGGGCGGCATGCGTGGCGTCAAGCACTACATGCAGCGCACTGCGGTCCAGGGAACGCCGCGCCTTCTGTCCGCGGTCACGGGCCGCTGGCTCGAAGGCGCGGGCGCCGCAGATACCAGCGTTCACCCGTTCCGCAAGTCGCTGGCCGAACTGAAGATCGGCGACCAGATCGTGACAGCCAGCCGCATGGTGACGCTCGAAGACATCGAGCATTTCGCCCATTTCACCGGCGACACGTTCTACGCCCACATGGACGAGGCGGCCGCCAAGGCCAATCCCTTCTTCGAGGGACGGGTCGCCCACGGCTACCTGATCGTCTCGTTTGCAGCCGGCCTGTTCGTCGATCCGGATCCGGGTCCGGTGCTTGCCAACTATGGCGTCGACAATCTGCGCCTGCTGACCCCCGTCTATCCCGGCGATGCCCTTAAGGTCCGCCTGACCTGCAAGGAAATCAACCCGCGGATCAATGCCGAGCACGGCGAGGTGCGCTGGGATTGCCAGGTGACCAAGCAGGACGATGCGGTCGTGGCGCAATACGATGTGCTGACCATGGTCGCAAAGACCTGGAAGGCGCAGTGACGACAAAATGGAACGGCGGCCCCGAGAGGATCGAGGCCGCCGTTCAGCTAGGAAGTAGAGAAGGCAAAGGCCTTGGATGAGCAGGTGGAAAAGGCTCAGCGAACCGCTTTTATTCCCTCAAGGATCAGGGTCGTCGCCACGTCGGCATAATCCTCGCGGCTGATGCGGCCGCCGTCGCGGAACCACATGTAGACCCAGTTCATCATGCCGAACAGTGACATGGTCACCGGCATCAGCAATGGCCGCTCCTTGCTGTCCAGCTGGGGATTGATTTCCTTCAGCAGACTTGAGAAATGCCGCACGATACGGCGCTCGACCGCTGTGATGCCGGCCTTCTGCTCGTCGGAGAGGGCGGAGGTCGCATTGAGCTGGACCTTGTGTTGGTTGTCGGCGCCGCGATAGTTTTCGAGCACCGCGCCGACCAGCCGGCGAAGCCGTTTTTCCGGTGCCTCGTCCGGCACGTCCGCCATCTCGATCGCCTCGTCGAGCTCCTCGAGATGGGTGATGATGATCGCATAGATCAGCGCATCCTTGCTCGGATAGTAGTGATAGAGCAAGGATTTCGAGACCGCACAAAAGCTCGCGATCTGGGACATGGAAGCCTTCTCCATGCCCTGTTCAGCGAAGACTGCCGCCGCATGATCGAGAATGCCGCGGCGTTTTTCGTCAAAATCTGTCGCCCGGGTTCGAGCCATCGTTCCACTTTCGTGCCTGTCGCACAGCTATGAGAGGGGGCATATTTGCCCCGCCTAAATATATCGAGTGCCCTTGTCCTGTCACGGGTGACCCGTCAGGTCTTCGGGCGGTTGTCCACCACACGCTTGGCCTTGCCCTCCGATCGCGCGATCGCGTTCGGGTCCTTGACCTCGATCTTCGTGCTGATCCCCACCACGCTCTTGATGTGATGGGCGAGTTCCTTCGCGGAATGCGCCCTGGCCGCCTCGTCCGTGCTGCCGGCCGCGCATTCGACGTGGACGGTCATGTTGTCCAAGCGGCCGGCGCGGGAGAGCTCGATCTGGAAATGCGGGGCAAGGCCTGCGCATTTGAGGATCTGTTCTTCGATCTGTGTCGGGAAGACGTTGACGCCGCGCAAGATGATCATGTCGTCGCTTCGGCCGGTGATCTTCTCAATGCGCCGCATCGAGCGCGCCGTGCCGGGCAGCAGGCGGGTCAGGTCGCGGGTGCGGTAGCGCACCATCGGCAGGCCTTCCTTGGTCAGCGTCGTGAACACCAGTTCGCCGAGTTCACCATCGGGCAGTACGGCACCGGTGACCGGGTCGATGATCTCCGGGTAGAAATGGTCTTCCCAGACATGCAGCCCGTCCTTGGTCTCGACGCATTCGTTGGCGACGCCCGGTCCCATCACCTCCGATAGACCGTAGATGTCGACCGCGTGCATGTTGAAGGCCTGTTCGATCTCGCTGCGCATCGCATTGGTCCACGGCTCCGCGCCGAAGATGCCGACCTGGATCGAGCTTTCGCGGGGATCGATTCCCTGGCGGCGGAACTCGTCGAGGATAGAGAGCATGTAGGAAGGCGTGACCATGATGATGCGCGGCTTGAAGTCGTTCATCAGCGTGACCTGCCGCTCTGTCATGCCGCCCGAGATCGGCACGACCGTGCAGCCGAGCCGCTCTGCGCCGTAATGCGCGCCGAGACCGCCGGTGAACAGGCCGTAGCCGTAGGCGATATGCACGATGTCGCCCGGCCGACCGCCGGAGGCACGGATCGAGCGGGCCACCACGTCGGCCCAGACATCAATGTCGTGTTTGGTGTAGCCGACCACGGTCGGCTTGCCGGTGGTGCCGGACGAGCCGTGGATGCGCACCAGTTTCTCGCGCGGGACGGCGAACATGCCGAAGGGATAGGTGTCGCGCAGGTCGGTCTTGGTGGTGAAGGGGAACTTCGACAGATCCGCAAGCGTCTTCAGATCTTCGGGGTGGACGCCGTGCTCGTCGAAGCGTTTACGGTAGAACGGCGAATTCTCGTAGGAGTGCTTCAGCGAGCGCTTCATCCGATGGAACTGAAGCGCTGAGATTTCATCGCGCGAGGCGATTTCGATCGGGTCGAGATTCTGCGGTCGGGTGACGAAGTCGAGCATGATTTCCTCCCTGGAATGCATGGTGGTTCAGGCCGGTTCGGGCAGATGGGTGCCCTTGACCGTCCGCGACAGGCCGCGGAATTCCGCGATGGTGTCGCCGTTCTGATTTGAAATGCTGATGTCGTATATACCTGAGCGCCCGCGGCGAGAGAGCTCGCGCGCCTGCGCCGTCAACCGATCCCCGATCCTCCCGGGATTAACATAGGTGATCGAACAGCCCTGCGCGACGGTCAGTTGATTGTAGCCGTTGCAGGCAAAGGCAAAGGCGCTGTCTGCAAGCGTGAAGATGTAGCCGCCGTGGCAATTGCCGTGGCCGTTGGACATCGCCCGGGTGATTTCCATCGACAGCACTGCTTCGCCGGGCGCAATCCGTTCGATGCGCATCCCGAGTTCCTGCGACGCGGTGTCGAGATCCCACATGGCCTTGGCGCAGGCTTCTGCCATTTCCTGAGCGTTCATGGTCATTTGCCTGAAAACTCCGGTTTGCGCTTTTCGAGAAAGGCGGTGACGCCTTCGGCATAGTCGGCGGTGCGACCGGCTTCGCGCTGGCAGTCGCGCTCCATGTCGAGTTGCGCGTCGAGACTGTTTGTGGCCGCCGCCTGGATCAGCCGTTTGGTGAGGCCCAAACCCCTCGTTGCGCCTTCGGCCAGCGAGCGCGCCAGCGCATCGGCATCCTCGATCAGGCGGTCGTCGTCGACGGCCTTCCAGATCAGGCCCCATTCGGCGGCACGCTCGGCCATCAGCGGTTCGGCCGTCATGGCAAGCGCCTTGGCACGCGGTTCGCCGAGGATCCGCGCAAGGCTCCAGCTTCCGCCGGCGTCCGGGATGAGACCGATCTTCGAGAATGCCTGGATGAATTTCGCCGAACGGGCCGCAAGCACGATGTCGCAGGCAAAGGCGATGTTGGCGCCGGCGCCGGCCGCCACGCCGTTGACCGCGCAGATCACCGGCTTTTCCAGTGACCGGATCAGGCGAAGCGTCGGATTGTAGAAGGTCTCGAGCGTATGTCCGAGATCGGGCGCCGGCCCGCCCTTGCGGGGGTCGCGATCGCCGAGATCCTGTCCGGCGGAGAAGCCGCGGCCCGCACCGGTGAGCAGGACGGCGCGCACTTCGGCATCGTCATGGGCGCGCTGAAGTGCTGCCCGCAAGGCGAGGTGCATCTCTTCATTGAACGAATTGAGTTTGTCCGGGCGGTTCAAAGTCAGCCGCAAGACGCCGTGATCCATCGTCACCAGAACGGTGTCGGATTGGTGCATCGCTCTCTCCCTCGGCCCGCTCCACATCTTCCCGGGGCCGCAAAAAAAGTTCTTGCATAGACCGACCGGTCGGTCAATTATAAATCGCAAGCAGGGAGGAAATTGCAGTGAGTGCTTTGTTCGATCGTCATCGTGGTCTGCTGGAAGATGCCGTGAAGGCGCTCTCCACGCGTGGCTTCTGGTCTGCGTTTCCCGAGATCCCGAGTGGCAAGATCTACGGCGAGACGGCGAAGGACGACGGAGAAGCATCGTTCAACGCTCTCCTTGGCAAGTCCTTCGAGATCGCCGGCCATCCCGAAACCGGACGTCTCGGCGCGGAGATGTCGCCGTGGGGGCCCGCACTTGGAATTTCCTATCCGGCATCAGACAGTGCGGCTCTTGCCGCGGCATCGCGGGCAGCCGGTGATATTTGGGCCGATGCCTCACCCGAGCGTCGGGTCGGCGTGTGCCTGGAAATCCTCACACGGCTGAACCGCCTCAGCTTCGAGATCGCCAATGCCGTCATGCACACGACCGGTCAGGCCTTTGCGATGGCCTTCCAGGCGGGCGGTCCACATGCGCAGGACCGCGGTCTCGAGGCCGTCGCCACGGCCTGGGTCGAGATGACGCGCACGCCGGGCGAAGTCGTCTGGGAAAAGCCCCAGGGCAAGGCGCCCTCGATCGTCCTGCAGAAGAACTGGCAGGTCGTCCCGCGCGGGGTTGCCCTCGTGATCGGCTGTCAGACTTTCCCGACCTGGAACAGCTATCCGGGCTTGTTCGCCAGCCTCGCGACCGGAAACACCGTGATCGTCAAGCCGCATCCGGGCGCCATCCTGCCGCTTGCGCTGACCGTGAAAGTGGCGCGCGAGGTGCTCGTCGAAGCCGGCCTTCCCGCCGACGTCGTGCTGCTGGCGGTCGATGCCGTCGGCGCCGAGATCACCCGGGACCTGGTCACGCATCCGGACATCGGCATCATCGACTACACCGGCTCCAGTGCCTTCGGCGACTGGGTGCGCGACAACGCCCGTTCCGCCCAGGTGTTCACCGAGGAGGCTGGCGTCAACTCGATCGTCATCGCCGCGACCGACGATTTTGCCGGCATGTGTGCCAACATCGCCTTCTCGCTGTCGCTCTATTCCGGGCAGATGTGCACGGCGCCGCAGGATATCTTCATCCCGCGCGACGGCATCGTCACGAATGAGGGGCACAAGTCTTTCGACGAGGTGGCGGCATCGATCGGCGCGGCGGTGGATGCCCTGCTGAGCGACCCGGCCCGGGCCGCCGGCGTCTGCGGCGCGATTGCCAACCCGGCGACGCTTGAGTGCATCGGCAAGGCGCGCGCGTTCGGCCGTGTCGTCCGCGACTCCGCGCCGCTCGCCTCGGGCCGTAGCGCGACACCGCTGATCGTGGCCGTCGACGCCGCCGGGACGAAGGCTCACGAGGAGGAGTGCTTCGGACCGGTTGCCTTCGCGGTTGCGGTCGACAGCGCCGAGGCCGGCATCGAGGCAGCGGCTGGCCTTGCCCGACGCAAGGGGGCCATCACCGCAGCCCTCTACGACACCGACGAGGCACGCATCGCCGGAGCGGCGAAGGCGTTTGCCCGATCCGGCGTCAACCTGTCGATCAACCTGACCGGCAACATCTTCGTCAATCAGTCAGCCGCCTTCTCGGACTTCCATGTCACGGGCGGCAACCCGGCCGGCAATGCCAGCCTCACCGACTCGGCCTTCGTGACCAACAGGTTCCGGATGGCTATGTGGCGCCGCCCCAAAGCGGCGTGAGCCAGCTCTATTTTTCAATGTTCTCAGGGAGGAGACAGGAATGAGGATCAAGACGACGACGGCACTCGCCGTGCTGATGGCAATGGGTGTCGCAACCGCTTCCAGAGCGGAAATCAGGATCGGCGCAACCGTATCTGCAACGGGCCCGGCCTCGTTCCTCGGCGACCCGGAAGCAAAGACGCTGGAAATGCTGGTGGAGGAAATCAACGCCGCGGGCGGCGTGAACGGCGAACCGCTCAAGCTTGTCCTCTATGACGACGGCGGCGATCCGAACAAGGCGCGCACCTTTGCGACGCGCCTGGTCGAGGACGACGAGGTTGTCGCCATCATCGGCGGAACGACCACGGGCACGACCATGTCGATCATCCAGGTCGCCGAAGATGCGGAAGTGCCCTTCATCTCGCTTGCCGGCGCGATCGAGATCATCGATCCGGTCAAGCACTGGGTGTTCAAGACCCCGCACACCGATCGCATGGCCTGCCAGAAGATCTTCGAAAACATGAAGAAGAATGCGATCAGCAAGATCGGCATGATTTCGGGCACGGATGGCTTCGGCGCCTCGATGCACAAGCAATGCGTCGCGGTCGCAGGTGACTATGGCATCGAGATCGTCGTCGACGAGACCTACGGCCCGCAGGATGCCGACGTGACGCCGCAGCTCACCAACATCAAGGGTGCCGCCGGCGTCCAGGCCGTGCTCAATGCCGGCTTCGGCCAGGGCCCGTCGGTCGTCACGCGCAATTATGCGCAGCTCGCCGTCGGCCTGCCGCTCTATCAGTCCCACGGCGTCGCCTCCGACGGCTTTATCGAACTCGCCGGCGCGAAGGCGGCCGAGGGCGTTCGCCTTCCGGGCACCGCGCTGCTGGTCGCTGGCATTCTCGCCGACGGGGATCCGCAGAAGTCTGTCGTGACGGCATACAAGGCCGCCTACGAGAAGAAGACCGGCGCTGCCGTGTCGACCTTCGGCGGCTATGCCCATGACGCTTTCCGTATCCTTGTGGATGCACTCGGCCGGGCCGGCTCGGCCGAACCCGAAGCGATCCGCGACGCGATCGAGGCAACCTCCGGCCTCGCTGGCACCACCGGTGTCGTGACCATGAAGGCGGATGACCATCTCGGCCTCGATCTCTCGGCATTCCGTATGCTCGAGATCAAGAACGGTGGCTGGACCATCATCGAATAAGCACCCGAGCCGTCCGCTTCGGCGGACGGCCAGCCTTGGCGAGGGAACCCGCAGCCGCTGCGGGTCCCGACGCCGAAACGTTCGGCCACAACGGGGATTTCGATGCCTGAACTGATGCAGTTTCTCCTGTCCGGCCTGACGGTCGGCGCGGTCTATGCGCTCGTCGCGCTGGGCTTCACCATCATCTACAACGCCTCGGACGTCGTGAACTTCGCCCAGGGCGAGTTCGTCATGCTCGGTGGCATGATCACCGTCTTCGCCTTCGATGCCGGCCTGCCCCTGCCGCTGGCGGCCCTGATCGCGATTGGGCTCACCGCCGCGATCGGCGTTGCCCTCAACCGCCTGGCGATCGCGCCGGCGCGCGGCGCACCGGTGGTGTCGCTGATCATCATCACCATCGGAGCGTCGATCTTCATTCGTGGGGTGACCCAGCTCGTTTTCGACAAGCAGCTGCACCGCCTGCCGGCCTTTTCCGGCGATGAGCCGATCCAGATCCTGGCCGCGACGATCCTGCCGCAGAGCCTGTGGGTCATCGCCGGCGCGATCGTGATCTTCGTGGCGCTCTATCTCTTCTTCACCCGTACGCTGACCGGCAAGGCGGTGCTCGCCACGTCGAACAACCGCCTGGCGGCCCAGCTGGTCGGCATCAACACCAATTGGGTGATGACGATGTCGTTTGCCCTGTCGGCGGCGATCGGCGCGCTTGCGGGAGTGCTGGTCACACCGATAACGCTGACTAGTTACGACCTCGGTATCGCGCTTGCGTTGAAGGGATTTGCCGCGGCCATGCTCGGCGGCATGGGCAATCCCAAGGGCGCGCTTGTCGGCGGCATCCTGCTTGGCTTGTTCGAGGCGCTGACTGCGGGCTTCCTCAGTTCGCAATACAAGGACGCGGTCGCCTTCGTCGTCATCCTCGCGGTGCTCTTCGCCATGCCGCAAGGCATCTTCGGACGCAACTCGGTCAATCGGGTGTGATCATGCGGCTCACGACAAAACAGACCACGCTTCTCGTTCTCGCGCTGCTCATAGCCGTGACACCTTTCTTCTTTCCATCCTCTTATTATTTCCGCGTCGGTGCGCTGCTTTTCGTCAATGGCGTCGCGGTGCTCGGCATCGTCATCCTGACCGGCTTCGCCGGCCAGATCAGCCTCGGCCATGCGGGTTTCGCCGGGATCGGCGCCTACGCCTCCGCACTGGCTCCTGCCCATCTCGGCCTTCACCCGGCCCTGGCGGCGGTGCTCGGCGCGGTCCTGTCGGCGCTCATCGCCTACGCGGTCGGCCGCCCGATCCTAAGGCTCAGGGGGTACTATCTCGCCGTGGCCTCCCTCGGCTTCGGCATCCTGGTGTCGATGGTGCTGTCCAACGAGGCCTGGCTGACCGGCGGGCCGGACGGCATCGCGGTTGCCGATCTCGGTCTGCGGCAGGCGCTAAAGGGCGTCGGCCTCGACCTCTCCACGGCGGAATTCTGGTACTTCTTCTGCGGCTTCTGTTTGATGGTCGGTGCATGGCTGGTGCTCAACCTGCACGCCAGCCCGACCGGCCGTGCCCTGCGGGCGCTCCACGGTTCGGAAATCGCCGCCAGCACGGTCGGCGTCGACGTCGCGCGGCTGAAGCTCCAGGCTTTCGTCATCTCGGCCGTCTTTGCCTCCGTCTCCGGCTCCCTGCTTGCGCTTCAGAACAAGTTCATCACGCCGGATGTCGCCGGCTACATGCATTCGATCGAGCTGGTCACCATGGCGGTGCTCGGAGGGGCGGGCTCCGTGCTCGGTGCGATCCTGGGCGCAGGCATACTCACCCTGTTGCCGCAGGTGCTGACAGTCTTTGCGGAATACGAGCAGGTCATGCTCGGTCTGGTGATGATGCTGGTGATGATCTTCCTGCGTGACGGCCTGCTGCCGTCGCTGGTGCGTCAATTCTCGGGGAGGGGAGCATGAGCCTTCTCAGTGTCGAGGGATTGGGGATCTCCTTCGGTGGCCTGCGCGCCGTCGACGATGTGAGCTTTTCCGTCAATCCAGGTGAAATCGTCTCGGTCATCGGCCCGAACGGGGCTGGCAAGACCACGCTGTTCAACATGATTTCCGGCGTCTACACGCCGAAATCCGGCAAGGTGCGGCTCGCCGGCGAAGAAGTCACCGGTCTGTCGCCGCATCTTCTGGCGCGGCGCGGCATGTCGCGCACCTTCCAGAACCTGCAGATCTTCCAGAACATGACGGTTCTGGAAAACGCCATCGCCGGCTTCCATCTGCGGGAAAGCGGATCCGTGCTGGCCGACCTCCTCGCGCTTCCGGCCTCCCGCCGACGCTCGCGCGAGGCGGAAGAGGGCGCGCGCAAGCTGCTCGCCCGCGTCGGTCTTGCCAATGCGGCCGAACTGGAGGCGGGCAGCCTCTCCTACGGCGCGCTGAAGCGGCTGGAGATCGCCCGAGCGCTGGCGCTCGATACCAAGGTTCTGTTGCTCGACGAACCGGCCGCCGGCTGCAACGCGGTCGAGACCGACGAGATCGACCACCTGATTGCCGAGGTCGCCGCCTCGGGCGTTGCCATACTCCTGGTCGAGCACGACATGAAGATGGTCATGCGGATCTCAAACCACATCGTCGTCCTCGATCACGGGGTGAAAATCGCCGAAGGCGATCCCGCCGCCGTCTCGCGCAATCCGGATGTCATCGCGGCCTATCTCGGAACCCAGGCAGAGGAGAAGTCCCATGCTGACAGTTGAAGGCCTGCGGTCGCGCTATGGCCGCATCGAGGCGCTGCACGGCATCGACCTCACCATCGAATCCGGCGAGATCGTCACCATCGTCGGGGCGAACGGGGCGGGCAAGACCACGCTTCTGCGCTGCCTGTCCGGTCTCCAGCCGGTGAGCGGTGGGCAGATCATCTTCCGCGGTGAATCGATCGTCGCGACACCCGCCTACAAGCGGCTGAAGCGCGGACTGGCCCAGTCGCCGGAAGGAAGGCAGATCTTCACCAACCTGTCGGTGGAGGAGAACCTGCGTCTCGGCGCCTTCCTCTTTACCGACGACCGGGTCGAGCGCGACATGGAGAACGCCTTCCAGATGTTCCCCATCCTGCGCGAAAAGCGCAACTTGGCCGCCGGCGGTCTCTCCGGTGGACAGCAGCAGATGCTGGCGATCGCCCGCGCTCTGATGGGTCGCCCGTCCTGCCTGCTGCTCGACGAGCCGTCGATGGGCCTGGCGCCGATCCTGGTGCAGCAGATCTTCGACGTGGTGAAAAGCATGAAGGACCTCAAGGTCACTGTGCTTCTTGTCGAGCAGAACGCCTTCGGTGCCCTGTCGGTCGCCGATCGCGGTTACGTCATGGAAACCGGCAGGATCACCATGGGTGGACCTGCCGAAGCGTTGCTTGCCGATCCGCGGATCCGCGAAGCCTATCTGGGAATATGAAATCTCATGCCAGTCGTCAGCATCGCCCGTGAGGGCAACGTCGCCGTCGTCACCATCGACAACCCGCCCGTCAACGCGTTGAGCCAGGCCGTGCGGCAGGGCCTGCTCGACGCTGTGACCGCACTCGACGCGGATCCCGCCGTCGTGGCCGTCGTCCTGCAATGCGCGGGGCGCACTTTCGTGGCCGGGGCCGATGTCAGCGAATTCGGCAAGCCACCGCAGGAACCGCATCTGCCGGACGTCGTGTCGGCGATCGAAAACACAGCCCGGCCATGGATCGCGGCGATCCACGGTTCGGCGCTCGGCGGTGGTTTCGAGTTGGCGCTTGCCTGCCGTTTCCGCCTCGCGTTGGCTGATGCCTCGGTCGGTTTGCCCGAGGTGACGCTCGGCATCGTTCCGGGCGCCGGCGGAACGGTTCGAACGATCAGGCTTGCGGGTGTCGAGGCGGCCGTGGACCTCGTCACCACGGGCAAGCCGGTGCGTGCCGGCCGGGCGCTGGAACTCGGCCTGATCGACGAGGTGGTGGATGCTGACCTGCTTGAGGCCGCGGTCGCCCTGGCGAAGGACCTACCGAACCGAACGCTTCCCGAACCGCTGCCGCAGCGGCCTGCCCCTGTGGCGGACGATGCCTTCTGGACGGATGCCGAGGCCCGGATCACCAAGCGGGCCAGGGGAGAGATCGCGCCGCTCCGGGCGCTCGCCTGCCTGCGCCGGGCGACAGAAAGCGATTTCGTCACCGCCATGACGTTCGAACGCGCCACCTTCCTGGAACTGCGCGCCGGCCCACAGGCATCCGCGTTGCGCCACGTCTTCTTCGCCGAACGGGCGGCGCCGAAGCCCGCCGCCCTTTCCGGTGTGCCGGCCCTGCCGCTCCGCACCGCCGCAGTGATCGGCGGCGGCACGATGGGCGCGGGGATTGCTGCCGCCCTCCGCGACGCCGGCCTGCCGGTCATCCTCATCGAGCGGGACGAGGCGGCGGTTGCACGCGGCATCGCCAATCTCTCCGACATCTTCGCCGGAGCCGTGAAGCGCGGCCGCCTCACGGACGCCGCTGCCGAGGCGCGGATCGCCGGGGTCGCAGGCTCGACCGACTATGCGGCCCTTGCCGATGTCGACCTGGTGATCGAGGCGGTGTTCGAGGATCTTGCGGTCAAGCGCGACGTGTTCGCCAAGCTCGGCCGTATCTGCCGGACTGACGCGATACTGGCGACCAACACCTCCTATCTCGATCCTCGGGAAATTGCCGAGGGCCTCGCCAACCCCGCCCGTTTCATCGGCCTGCATTTCTTCAGCCCGGCGAATGTGATGAAGCTGCTGGAGATCGTCCCGACCCCTGAAACCGGTGACGCCACGCTCGCATCCGCCTTCGCGCTCGCGCGCATGCTCGGCAAGATACCCGTCCGTTCGGGCATCTGCGAAGGCTTCATCGGCAACCGCATCCTGAAGCGATACCGCGCCGAGGCCGAAGCGCTGGTGCGCCAGGGCCATGCCATCGCCAGTATCGACGCGGCCATGCGGCACTACGGCTTTGCCATGGGGCCGTTCGAGGCGCAGGATCTCGGCGGTCTCGACATCGCCTTCCTCCAGCGTGAAGGCGCACGCGCCGCCGGCAGGAACGTGCCCGAAACCCTCGGCGACACGTTGGTCCGGGCCGGACGGAAAGGGCAGAAGTCGGGTGGCGGCTGGTATGATTACAACGTCGGTGATCGCCGGCCCCTGCCGTCGGACGAGGTCGCGCGCCTGCTTTGCCTAGACCCTGCCACTGCCGTTGAAGCGGATCTCGGCTCCATCGCCGATCGCCTGGTCGGCGCCATGGCCGACGAAGGCGCCACCATCCTGTCGGAAGGGATCGCCGAAAAGTCCTCCGACATCGATCTCGTCGAAATCCATGGCTACGGCTTCCCCCGCTGGCGCGGCGGGCCGATGTTTCAGGCAGCATCGGATCACTAGTGTCCGGGTAGGCGAAATCAAAATACGGTCGGGATCTGTCGATCGTTTGGCTCGGGAGCGATTGCCCCGGCCCGTCGGGCTCGTTCAGGGCTCGACATGCGTGAAGGCTTGGTCCGCAAGGGGGATATGCGGCCCCGACGCGCCCGCAACCGCGTCTAATGCATGGTCATCCGCTGTTGCAGCAAAGGGCAGGCCGACGGCGTATCGGGATGCCAGGAAGACAGCCGGCAACCGCGTCAAAAAAGCAATACGATCGGTCTGCTCGTGGATGCCGTCGAGCCGCCCGCAGGCATCCAGCCGGATCGTGAAGGTTTCTCCGCGGTCGGGATCGTGGACAAGATATTGTCCCTCGGCCGGGCGCATCAGCCCGCTTGCCAGCACATGGCCGTTTTCGCTCTGATCGATCTTGGCTTCCCAGGTGCGGCCGAGGCAGTCGTGCACCGTGTCGAGATCGCCGCATGCGAGCGCATCGCGAATTCTGCTGGATGAGAAGCGGCCCTGAAGGCTCACGACTTCGACACCGATCCCCAGATCGGCCGAGAGTTCGGTGAGCATGGCGCAATCGCCAGCCCGTCGGGCGCCGAAGCGGAAGTTTTCCCCGACCACCACATTCGACACCTGCAGCATGTCGTGCAGGACCTCGCGAACGAAGGCATGGGGCGTCAGCGACGCAAAGCTTCGATCGAAACGGGGTTCGAACACGTAATCCAGGCCGAGTTCTCGAGCCAGGCGATGTTTCTGCGTCGGCAGGGCAAGCCTCTGGAGCGGCGTGCCGGGATTGAAGAACTGCCGTGGATGCGGTTCCGCAGACATGATCGCGACCGGCAGTCGTCGAGCAGCGAGCCGATGCGCCTGTTGCAGAAGGAACCGGTGGCCACGGTGAAAGCCGTCGAAGTTGCCGAGGGCGATGACGGCGCCGGCGAGCCTCGAATTCGAGGGGAGCGCGCTTCGCACGATCTCGACGGACTGGCTGTCGTCGCGGCCATGCTGAGGGTGGGCTTCTCTCGGCAAAGGTGCGTTCATGCGAGTTGTTCTCTACGACAAGAGCAGAAATTGTGGTGGCACGTCTTTCCAGGGGCCGGACATGTCCGGCCCCTGAGGATATCTGCGGCTCAGCGAGCCCCGCGCACGAAACTCTCGCCCAGCGCCTGCGGCAGGCTCGCCTTGCGGCCGGCGACGAGCAGCACGATCATCACCATCGCGAACGGCAACATCTGGATGACGTCCGTCGGGACATTCACCCCCGCGACCTGCAGGGCTGTCGCGAGCGAAAGGCTGGCCCCGAACAGCAGTGCGCCTCCGAGAACCCAGAACGGACGTCCGCGAGCGAGCATAGCGAGAACGATGGCGATGAAGCCGTTGCCATGGCTCATGAAGGGGATGAAGACACCGGCGACGGCGACCGACATGAACGCGCCGCCGAGCCCCGCCAGCGCACCCGTCACCAGAACGGCGAGGCTGCGGGTGCGGACGACGTCGACGCCCATCGCGTCGAGGGCTGCGGGCTTGTCGCCTGCGGCCTGGAGCACGGAGCCGAGATGCGTCATCCGGTATACCCAGGCGAAGAGCGCGACGAAGGCGATTGCCAGATAGACGACCGGATTGTGGTTGAAGAGGATCGGCCCGAGCACCGGAATGTCGGAGAGCGGCCATATCGGCCACTTCGCGACGCCGTCGAGACGCGGGTAGCTCCGGGAAAACTGCACGAAATGCAGGAGTGCGGTCAGCCCCTGGACCGCAAGCGTCAGGGCGATGCCGATGACGATCTGGTTGAGGCCGAGGCGCACGCAGAACAGCACCATGAAGGCTGCGATCAGCGCACCGGCGGCAGCACCGCCGAGGAAGCCCAAGGCAGGGCTTCCGCTCACCCATGCGAGAAGGAAGCCGGCATACGCACCGGCGAGGATCATGCCCTCGAGACCGATGTTGAGCACTCCTGCCTTTTCGGAGAGCTGTTCGCCAAGGCCGGCGAGCAGAAGCGGGGTCCCGGCCGAGATGGCGCCGAGGAACAAGGTAATGATGAAACTTTCGGTGAAGAGCGACATGTTTCAAACCTTCCTCAGGATTTCGTGCGGTAGTGGCGGCGTTTGTCGAGATATTCGGCTAGCGCGAGCGTGATCAGCAGCAGTGCCACGATGACGAGCGAGAAGAAGCTTGGCACGCCGAGCCGCCGGGCCGCACTTTCGCCGCCGATGGTCAGGGCCGAGAACAGGAAGACATAGGCGATCGAGCCGAAGCCGTTGAGCCGCGCGAGAAACACCAGCGGCACGACGGTGAGGCTGTAGGCGGGGTTCCAGTCGGCCCGAACGTTGCCCTGCGTGCCGAGGATATCGACCGCTCCAGAAAGGCCTGCAAGGCCCGCCGATATGGCGAAGACCGCGATCGTCAGCTTCGGGACGGAAAGCCCGGCATGGACCGCGGCGCGCGGATTGGCGCCGACAAGCCTGAGGCGCATGCCGAACGAGGTGCGCGTCATCATCAGGTGCACGGCGACGATGACGACCAGACCGACGATCAGGCCGGACGATACGGTCGTGTCGAAGAGTTTCGGCAGGCGTGCTTCCACCGGCAGCGTACGGGTCTGCGGCGTCGTCGTGCCGGGATCGAGGAAAGCGAGCTTGACCAGCACATTGGCGAGCGACACGCCGAGGAAGCTCATCATCAGCGTGGTGATGATTTCGTTGATGCCGTGCCAGGCCTTCAGCAGGGCTGGCAGGACGCCCCAGAGCGCTCCGATCACCGCACCGATCACGAGGCCGATCGCGAGGTTGATCCAGATCGGCATGCCGGCCGCGAACATCAGCGGCGTTGCCGCAGCGACGATGACGGCGGCCAGCAGGAACTGGCCGTCACCGCCCAGGTTCCAGATGCCGGCGCGAAATGCGACGATCAGGCTGGCTGCAATCAGCAGGAACGGGCCCATCCTGGTGAGGGTCGCCGAAAGGCCGGAGGGCGACAGGATCGCCCGTTCCACCACATAGGCGTAATAGCTGAAGGGGTTGACGCCCATTGCCAGAAGAATGATCCCGCCGAGTGCCAGAGCAGCGAAGAGCGGTCCGATGCTGATGGCGAGCATACGACCCCAGGCGGGGAACGCCCTCGATCTGACGGTGGTTGTCGCCGAGACGGCGGTCGCCTGTGGTTCACTCATTCTTCTTCTCCGGTACTCATCAGGCGGCCGACTGCGTCGCGCGCACCCGGGCCATTCGGGACGGCGCCCAGCAGTTTGCCTCTGTCGATCACGCTGATCCGGTCGGCCAGCTCCAGAAGTTCGTCGAGATCCGTCGAGATCAAGAGAACCGCCTTGCCGGAATTTGCCGCCTCGCGGATGCGATCGCGTGTCGCGCGAATGTTCTTCACGTCGAGACCGTAGGTCGGCTTGGCGAAGATCACCGCCTCTGCCGCCCCGGTTAGCTCGCGTGCCAGCAGAACCTTCTGGATGTTGCCGCCGGACAGCGTGCCGACCGGCGTCTGGATGCTTGGGGTCCTGATGTCGAAATTGCGCACATGCTCGGCGGCCTGCGCATTGATTGCCTTCGTCTTTTCCAGGCCCCTTTGCCAGAACGGGGTGGCGCCGATGTCCTTCAGCAGGAAATTGGTGGCGACCGCGAAGATGCCGACCGTGCCTTCGCCCAGACGGTCGTCCGTCACGTATCTGAGCCCGGCGGCGCGGCGTGCGCCGACATTCTGCCCGCCGATTTCCGTTCCGTTGAGCTCGACACTGCCGGATGCTTCCGTCTGGCCCGCCAGCGCCTCGGCAAGCTCCTTCTGACCGTTGCCGTCGATGCCGGCGATCCCCAGGATTTCGCCCGCCCGCACACTGAGCGCGATATTGTTGAGTGGAATGCGACCGGCCTGGGAATTGAGTTCTTCGACCTTCAGTACCACCGGCCCGAAGTCACGCGTCGGGCGCGGCTGGTCGCCCGTCTTGCCGACGGCGGCCTGGCCGAACATCAGGCCGATGATGTTGGCTGTGTTCTGCTCGTCAGATTGTGCCTTGAGCTCTTCCGGGGCGATCGAGCCGGCATTGCGGCCGAGCCTGAGGACCGAGATCCGGTCGCCATAGGCCAGGGCCTCGTTGAGCTTGTGGGTGATGAAGATGACCGCGAGACCGTCGGCGGCAAGCCGGCGCATCAGCGCGCCGAGCGCGGTGGCCTCGTGCGGCGTCAGCATGGCGGTCGCCTCGTCGAGGATCAGGCACCGGCTTCCGCGCATCAGCGCCCGAAGGATCTCGACCTGCTGGCGTTCGCCGAGCGAAAGCGTGGAGACTAGTGCGAAAGGGTCGACCCGCAGGCCGACGCGGTCCGCGGTCTCGTGAATGCGCTTCGCAACGCCGCTGCGATCCGGCTTGTGCCACCACACGCCGTCGAGCGTGAAATTGTCGACGACGCTGAGGCTCGGTACCAGCATGGAGTGCTGGAAGACTGTTCCGATGCCGAGCGAAAGGGCCTGCCGAGGCGAAGTGATGGTAACGGCGGTTCCGTCGATCTCGATTGCGCCGTCGTCCGGCTGCTGCAGGCCGGACAGCATGCCGACCAGGGTCGACTTGCCGGCGCCGTTTTCGCCGAGCAGGACATGCACCTCGCCGGGCCAGATATTGATATTGACGTTGTTGTTGGCGATGACGCCTGGAAAACGTTTGGTAACGCCGCGCAGACCGATGAATGGTCTCCCGGGCGCGTGTGACGGAGAGGCGGAAGCCCCGATTGTCGCCTGCATCTCAAATTCCTTCATGAAAGTCCGTATTGCCGCAGGCGTCATGCCTGCGGCAATACGGGTTTCGCAGTAGGATGGCTCAGTTGGAGCCGACCGTCTTCACCAGCGCATGAACGCTGTCGGCATCGAATTTCGGCTCGACCTTGATCTTGCCGGAAACGATGTCAGCCTGGAGTGCCTCGATTTCCGTCCAGACGGCATCGGGAGCATTGGCGGTCTTGAGCAGGCGGAGGCTGCCGTCTGCGAGCTTGATGTCGTAGTTGTGGCTGCCGTACTTGCCGTCCTTCAGATCCTGGATCATCGCGGCATAGACGGGTTCGAGGTTCCAGATGACCGAGGACAGCAGGTGACCCTTGTCGATCGAGGTCTTGTCACCGATCACGTCGATGAAATAGGCCTTGCCGCCGTCGGTTGCCGGGGTGGTTTCGACGGCCTGCAGCATGCCGAAGCTCGATCCGTTGCCCTGGCCGAAGATGATGTCCGCGCCCGAGGCGATGACCGTTTCGGTCACGCGCTTGCCGCCGGCCGCATCCGCATAGGCTGCCGGGCCGATGACCGCATAGCGGACTTCGACGGCCGGGTTCTCGGCCTTGACGCCTTCGGCGAAGGCGACGGACATGTTGTTCCACGACGGGGGTTCACCGGAAACGACGATACCGACGACCTTGGTGCGGGTTACCTTGGCGGCCAGACGGCCGGCCAGGTAGGCGCCGTCGCTGCCGGCTGCGGTGTAGTCGGCGATCTTGCCGGCGGCCAGCTTGTCGGGGCTGTCGACGATGGCGACCGGAACGCCGAGTTCCGCGCCGATTTCCGGTGCGGCGGTGTTGTAGCCGGAGGCGTGGGCGATCAGGAGATCCGCGCCGTCTTCAGCCAGTTCGCGCAAGGTCGGACGAACGTCGCCGTAGCCGAGGTTTTCGGCCACGACCACCTTCACGCCCGCGGCTTCACCGGCGGCCTTGGCGGCGTCGACGCCCTGCTGGTTCCAGCCCATGTCGGTGCCCATTTCCGGGGCGAGAATGGCAATAGAGTCCAGGTCCGCGGCCAGAGACGCACCCGAAGTAAATCCATTTACAGCAAATATAATCGCAGCAATACTTACTGACGATCTGATTTTCTTCCGCATTATATTGTTCCCATTCTTGATTGTTGTTGACGGTAGGTTGAAGTCTGCTAGGTTTTATTTATCACAAAACCGCAGAATTGGGTCACGATATGAAAGTCCACCTCCTTCTCATTCCCGCATTCGTCTCGATCTTCGCCGCCACTCCAGCCCTGTCCGCCGCGCAGGCGCTGGACTTTGCGGTCGAGAATACGGGCAAGACTGCGTTGAAATGCAGCGCGGCCATTGCGCACTGGTTTTCCGCCGATCTCGGGGAAGCCGCGCCCGGCGCGAGCATTTCCTTCAGCCTGGGCGTCGACGTTGATTCCGGAACGGTGTTCCAGAAGAATTCGGTCGGCGACAGGATGGCGGTGCAGCGGGTATGGTGCGGCCGGAAGGGTGACGACTGGCGGACCAGAAACGAGATCCCGCTGGAACGTCGCGCAGGCGTCGCGCCCGAGCCGGTTCGCCTGCGCTGCGCGGCCGAGGGTGCCAAGACCCTTTGCGTCGCGCAGTAGACGTTGTTGCTGCCTGGTGTCTTCCATCCCGTGCGATGCGCAATCCGGCTCTCCTCTTCGGGAGGGCCGGGCTGGCAGAGCAAGGACTCAAAGATTGCCAGGAAAGCCATAGCGATGTTCTCGATTGACAGCGTGAGAATACGATAGCATGATCATACCGTAATACAATAATGAAAAAGGGCGGTGAGGGCGAATTTTCGTTTCCTTAACTTAACCATATGATTTCAAATGCGTTATTGTAAGGCCTGATCGCTGGACTCGAGAGGAAAAGTGAATATGCGGACTGCAATTGTCACCGGAGCCAGCCGTGGATTGGGGCGAGCTTTCGCGATCGGCTTGGCTAGGGACGGCTTCGCGCTGAGCCTGTGCGCACGCGATGCGGAAGGCCTCGAAGCCACCGCCGAATTGGCTCGGGCCGCGGGTTCGCCGAAGGTCATCATTGTCGCGGCTGATCTCTCCCAGGCGGGGGTCGCGGAAAAGGTTGTCGCCGCCACATTGGAGGCGACGGGCCGCATCGATGCCCTGGTCAACAACGCTGGCGCGACCAAGCGGGGCGATTTTTTTGCGCTGACCGACGAGGATTTTCTCGACGGTTTCGCCCTCAAGTTTCACGCCACGGTGCGCTTCTGCAGGGCCGCCTGGTCCGCCCTCGCCGAGAGCAAGGGCGTGATCATCAACATTTCGGGTGTCGGCGCCCATACCCCGGAACCGGACTTCACCATCGGCGGCTCGGTCAACTCGGCGCTGATCAACTTCACCAAGGCGATCTCAAAGCGCGCCGTCGATACGGGAATGCGGATCAATACGCTCTGCCCCGGCCACATCGTCACGGATCGCCTCGCCAAGCGGATCGAAACGCTGGCCCGGGACCGGGGAATTTCGTTTGAGGATGCGCGCGAGGAAATGCGCCTCGAACAGGGAATCCAGCGCTTTGCCGATCCCGACGAGGTGGCAAACGTGGTCCGTTTTCTCTGCAGCCCGGCCGCCTCATACGTTCATGGCACCGTGATCAACGTGGATGGTGGCGCGACACCGGGAATCTGAACCAGGATCTGAGGTTCGGCCCGCGAGCGGGCCGAACGTTTACTCTTCGCCTTCTTCGGCCAGGCGCTCGCGCAGGATGGCAAGCGCGGTCTTGCCGGCATTCATCACATGGCGCGCGGCGGCCTTGCGGGCTTCCTTGCCGCGCCGGGCGGCGAGATGGCCGACGACCTCCTCCAGTTCCTCGAGGCTTTCGCGCGTCCGTCCGGGTGCGCCGAGAGACGTGGCACGCAGAACCATCACACGCGCGTTGAGCGAGGAAAGCGTGTGCCCCAGGGCCTCGTTGTGCGCGCCGTAGATCAGGCAGTCGTAGAAGGCGTTCTTCGCGGTCAGCCGCTCCAGCGGGTCGGTGATGTGCTCGCCGCGCTTCAGGACCTCGAACGCGGCCTTCAAGGCTTCGATGTCCTCGTCCGTGGCGTTGCGGGCGAACAGTTCACAGGCAAGGCCCTCGAGCTCGACGCGGACCTGGTAGATGCCTTCGGCCTGTTCGGGGAGCAGACGCGCGACGATCGGCCCGCGATGCGGAACGACCTGCACCAGGCCCTCGCTTTCGAGCTGGCGCAGGGCTTCACGCACGGCGGTCCGGCTGACGCCCGTCATTTCGCAGAGGTCGCGTTCGGTGATGCGTTCCCCGGCCTTGAAATATCCGACCGCGATCGAATCGCGGATGCTTTCGGTGACGCTGTGGCGAACCGGTGCCGCGGCCTTGACGACCCTGAAGTCGCTGGGCGGTGTCTTCCGTTGCAAGAGCTTGGCCATCAGTTTGTGCCCCGTTCGCGAACTGAGAATTGATAATACGGTATTACTACACACAAAATGCCTGCTTTAAAAGCGGTAGATTGCCGAGGTGCCTGTTTTGGATGCAGCGCCGCCTCCATCCACGCGTCTGGCCAGCTGGCTTGCAGATGCCTTTGCCTTGAGCGTTCGGTTCTCATCGCGCCGAATCATCCAAGCAACGGCAGCGATGGTGAGAATATGCGAAAAGTTCGAAATGGAATAACATTCTCGATCCGGGATGTTAGTGAGTATGATTACAGTATCGGCACGTCGAAGCGACGAATCGCTCTGCGGCAGGGGCGGATACATAATCGATTTTGCTCGAATCCGAAGCGGTGGTTACTCCCCCAATTTTAGGACTTCCGGTGATCTTCAACAGCTTTCCGCTCCCTACGGTCTCTGCGCTGAGCCGTTTGGCGGAAGGCGGGGCAGGCACCGGCTGGAGAGCCTCCGGGAAGGCCGCATGGTTCCCGGAGGCTTCGGTCAAGAGGCAGGGACTTGGATGCCGGGCCAGCCCTTACGCCTGGGCCTGGTCGATCACCGCCATGGCGGCGGCAACGCCGGCCCCGACATCGATCCCCTTGACGCCGGCTGCCTGGAGCCCACCGGCAATCGCCGCGACGGAGATGAGCGAGTAGGTCGGGCGGGCGGTCGGCCCCATGTGCCCGATGCGGGTCAGCTTGCCCAGCGTCTCGGCCCGGCCCGACGAGAAGACGACGCCGTAGCGCGCCCGGATGGATGCCCTGAGTTTGGATTCGTCGACGCCTTCCGGAATTGCGACTGCGGTGCAGGTCGGCGATGCGATCTCCTCGCGCGCCGCCCAGAGCTTGAGGCCTGCAGCCTGGATGCCGGCCCGGCAGGCCTTGGCCGTCAGCGCATGGCGGGCCCAGACCGCCTGTTCCCCTTCGGCCAGGTAGAGATCGAGCGCGGCATCCAGGGCATAGATCTCGGATACGGACGGCGTGAAGGGAAACGGCTGGCTCGCCTCATGGGCCCGTTTCCAGTCGCTGATCGAGAGGATCGAAGCGGTCGGCGCGTCGGGGTTGGCGGCGATCTTTTCCCAGGCGGCCTCGCTCACATGCAGGAGCGACAATCCCGGGGGGCAGCCGAGGCACTTGTTCGGCCCCGTGACGAAGATGTCGGCGCAGGACGTTTCAGGCAGGACGTCCATGCCGCCGAAGGCCGAGACGGAATCGACGATCAGCAGCTTGCCGGCGGCCCGCACGACCGCACCGATTTCCGCGACCGGATTGATCGTGCCGGATGGTGTGTCGTGGTGGCAAAGGGAGACGATCGCGATGTCGGGGCGCTTCTTCAGCATGTCCGCCACGGCATCCGCCGTCAGGGCTTCGTTGTAGGGGACTTCGAGCTCGACCAGTTCCTTGGCGTAGCGCGCCGCCCAGAAGCCGAAGCCCTTGCCATAGACACCCGAGACGAGGTTGAGCACCACGTCGTTCTTGGCGATCAGCGAAGCGGCGGCGGCTTCCAGTCCCAGCACCGGTTCGCCCTGCAGGATCACCGGTGGCGTGCTCGTGTGGAAGACCTGCCGGACCTTGGCATTCGTCGCCTCGTACTGCTCGAGGAAGGCCGGATCATAGTCGTAGAGCACCGGGCGGGACAGTGCGCGCAGCACGGACGGGTAGGCGTCCACCGGGCCGGTCGTCAGCGTGAAGATCGGATCCGAATATGTTCTCTGGCTCATGAATTCCTCCTGTAATGTCTGGTCTTAAAAGGTTGAGGGGCGTGTTGCGCGCAGGAATGCGGCACCGTCTGAGGTGTCCTCGAGCCCCTCGATCGCAGCGATCAAGGCATCGCCATCCACCGAAAGGCGCCGCCATGCGATCTGGTCGCGGAATTTTCCGGCAAGGTCGGCGTCGCTCATCGGATGTCCGAGCCCGCCCTTGGCGGCGGAGACGGCATGCAGGATTTCCTGCCCGTCGGTGAGGCGAAGACGAACCTCCACCGCATCGAGAGCGGAAGCCGGGTCGTCGCGGAAGGCGAGTTTCTGACCGAAAGCCCGGATCTCCGGATCGGCGACCGCCGCATCGGAGAATGCTGCCAGATCGGCACGCCCGCGCAGCAGGCTGACAGCGACGGCGTGTTGTGCACTGACCTGTGCCGATCGTCCGGTGGTCACGCCGGGCCTGTCGGTGCGCTGGCGCAGCAGCGGATGGCCGGTCAGTTCCACCGAGGCGACGTCGGCCGCGTCGAAGCCGCCCTTCGCATGCAGCGCGAGGCATGCCTCGATCACCGGGTTCAGCACGACGCCGCAGGGATAGGGCTTGAAGGTATTATTGAGGATCTCCCACCGACTACCGAGTTCGCCCGTGATGGCAACAAGGTCCGGCTGATCGGCGTGAAGCGCCAGGAAGCCGCGCTTGCCCTCGAGCGGTTCTGCGGGGCCGGTATAGCCATCGGCCGCCAATAGCGCCGCCATCAGGCCGCCGCGTGCAGCCTGGCCCACCGAGAGGCTTTTTGACATGGTGCCGAGCGTTTCGACGGAACCCGCCCCTTGCGCCAGCGCATTGCCGAGCGCGTCGACCAGTTGCGAAGGCGAAAGATCCAGCAGGCGCCCGGCCGCCATGGCGGCGCCGAACACCCCGCAGGTCGAGGTGATGTGCCAGCCGCGCGCATAATGCGTCGGATGGAGGGCGTTACCCAGGCGGCAGGTGACCTCCGCACCGAGCACGAACGCCTCGATCAGGGCCTGGCCGCTGACCGGGCGCCCTTGGGCAGAAAGGGTTTCCGCGAGCGCCAGCACGGCCGGGCCCACGGGTGCCGAGGGGTGGATCACGGTTGGGATATGGGTGTCGTCGTAGTCGAAGATGTTTGCTGCGGCCGCATTGATATAGGCGGCCCACAGCATGTCGGCCCGTTCGGTGCGTCCGATCAGCGTGTTGGTCGGCGCGCCGGAGAAGACCGGCAGCAACGCTGCCAGCTTGTCGATCGCCGCCTCGCCGGAGCCGCCGATCGCCGTTCCCACCATGTTGAGCAGCGAGCGCCGCCCGGCAGCTATGACGGCGTCGGGCAGCGTTGGCGGAGTATGAACGAAGGCGGCGACGGTGGCGCTGATGCTGGCCATGTCAGGCGCCGGCGGCCTTGCCGCGAACTTCCGTATCGGCCCACTTTTCCAGTGGACGGATGATCGCCGTCATGTCGGCCGTCGGGCCGCAATCGGCCTTGGTGATCGAAAACAGCATCCGCACCGCATTGCCGACCAGCATGGGCACGCCGAGGCGATCGGCTTCCTCGAGGCAAAGGCGGATGTCCTTGAGCGACAGGGCGATCGCAAAGCCGAAGTCGAAGCCACGCGGCAGGACGAAGCGCGGAATCTTGTCGACGCTCGCCGATGTGCGGCCGGAGCCGGCATTGAGGACCTCGATCATCACGTCGGCGTCGAGGCCGGCTTTTGCGCCCATCACCATCGCCTCGGAGGTGATCGCGAGTGCCGCGGCCGAGCAGATATTGTTGATGAGCTTCATCACCTGGGCCTTGCCAGGCTCCTCGGCGACGCGGATCACCTTGCCGAGCGTAAGAAGCATTGGCTCGACGACGGCGAAATCGGCCGACGGTCCGGCCGCCATCAGCGCCAGCGTGCCCTTCGTTGCGCCCGCGACGCCGCCCGATACCGGGCTGTCGATCAAGGCAATCCCGGCAGCCGACAGGATCTCCGCCAGATCCATCTCGGCTTTCGGACCGGTGGTCGAAAGATCGACGACGCGCTTCACGATGCCGGGGGTTTCGGCGATGCTCCGGCCGACGGCCAGCACCACTTCAGGCGTGGGCAGCGACAGGAAAAGCGTTTCGGCGCGAGCGGTCAGCTCGGCAATGGTTGCCGCAGCGCCAGCACCGGCGGCCGTCAGCGCAGCGACCGCCGCGTCGGCGCGATCATTGACGACAAGCGTGTAGCCTGCGCCGATAATGCGTTCCGCCATCGGCCGGCCCATGTTCCCGAGGCCAATGAAACCAATCTCAGTCATTCAACTCTCCTGTTGTCGCGGTCCGCCGTTCAAGCGAAGGACCAGCCATTGTCCACGGGGATGGCTGCACCATTGATGCCCTCGCTGGAGGGGCCGCAAAGGAACTGCGCAAGCGCCGTCACCGTTTCTATCGGAATGAACTTGCCCCCCGGCTGCCGGGTGGAAAGGAAAAGCCGCTCCGCCTCGTCGCGGGAAATGCCCTTGTCGTCCGCGAGCGTCTTGATGCGATCGAGCGCCGAATCGGTCGCCATCAGGCCCGGGCAGATTGCATTGCAGGTGATGCGCGTCGCTGCGAGTTCGAGGGCGACGGTGCGCGTCAGGCCGATCATTGCATGCTTGGTCGTGACATAGTCCGCACGCCCGGCCAGTGCCATCAGGCTGTAGACCGAGGCCATGTTGATGATGCGGCCCTGGTTGCGCTCCCGCATCTTTGGCAGGCATGCCCGGATCAGCCGGAAGGGCGCTGAAAGATTGACTTCGATCGCCCGATCCCAGTCCGCATCGCCGAGCGTCTCCACCGGCGACATCTTGCGGACAACGGCATTGTTGATCAGCACGTCGATCGTGCCGAGATGACTTTCCGCTTCATCGACGAGGCAGGCGGCGGCACCTGCTTCCGAAAGGTCGATTTCGACCGCGCCGACGGGGCGGCCGATTTCCTCGGCCAGTGCATCGGCTGTGTCTTCAACATCCGGCAGGATGTCGGTCAGAAAGACCCGATCGCCGGCCTTCGCAAAGGATCGCGCCAGTTCCAGCCCGAGGCCGACGGCCGAACCGGTAATCAGAACACCTCTTCCGCTCGGTGACTTCATCGCGAAAGCTCCTCCCACGATAGCGAGGGCGCGACATCCAGCCGAACGACGACCCCTTCCAGTTCCGTCGAGGCCGCCGGGTAGGCGCGCATCACCGCCGGGTCGTGCCCCGGCACAATGTGATCGAGGCTGGGCGCCAGCTCTGTCAGCCTCGAGTAACCGCGAATGAGTGCAGCTTCGTCGAAGAGCACGGGGAAGGGATTGCGGCGTTCCATGTTGGCGTAGAAATGCGTGGCGTCGGATGCGAGCACCACCCATCCGCGTTCGGTCATGACGCGCACAGCCTGAAGTCCGGCGCTATGGCCCGGCACCGCATGGAGCCAGAAACCCGGCGCCAGTTCGCGGTCGCCACGATGGAACTCGATCCTGCCGGCATAGAGGCTTCGGATATAGGCGACGATGTTCTCGACGTCGAAAGGCGCGCGCGCCTTCGCGTCGCACATGCAGGGGCCGGTGGCGTGTCCGGCCTCATCGACCTGGAGGTGGAACCGTGCGACCGGAAAGTCCCCGAGGGTGCCCGCGTGGTCATAGTGCAGATGGGTGAGCACGACCTGCGAAACCGTGCGGGCCTCGACACCGAGCAGGGCGAGCGCGTCCTTCGGATCGCGCAGCAGCGTCCGTCCGCGTGCCTTGGCCGCATTGCTGCCAAAGCCCGTGTCGATCACGAATACCTCGTCTCCGCGCCGGGCAAGCCATATGAAATAGTCGAGATTGGCGCCTGACTCATGTGGGTCGGCATAGAGAAAATTGTCCTTGGCGGTGCGCCCGCCATGCATTGCATAGCGCAGGGCATATAGCTCGAATGGCGCAATTCCCGCGTTCGGCTCCCCCGTCTGGTCAATCATTGTCGTTCCAATCCTCGTCGCCATCCGATGACGGATGTCAAAAACGGCTCCTACAATATGACCGTAATCTTGTCATACAATCTATTGACAGGTCAAGTCCGGCATGTCTAGATCGGTGCCATCAGGACGGCAGGGCCCCCGGCTCGAAGACTGCCTTCCTGTCCACCTTAACGGAGAGATGCATGACTCGTCCTGAATTCAGCGGTGAACAATTCCAGAAAGGTCTGCAGGTAAGGCGTGAAGTGCTCGGCGATGCCTATGTGGCGCCGTCGCTGGCCAGCGCCGACGACCTCACCGCTCCCCTTCAGAAGCTCGTGACCGAGTGGTGCTGGGGAGAAATCTGGACCCGCCCGGGACTGGAACGCAAGACCCGCAGTTTCCTCAATCTCGCGATGTTGACGGCCCTCAACCGTCCGCACGAGGTCAAGATCCACGTCCGCGGCGCGCTGAACAACGGCGTGACGGAGGAGGAGATCGTCGAGGTCATCCTGCAGGCGGCGATCTACTGCGGTGTTCCGGCCGCACTGGACTCGATGCGGGTCGCCTCGGAAGTGATCCGCCAGGTGCGCGAAGAAAAAGCTTGATTTGGCCTTGGCGCCCGAGGGGGCGCGATCGGCAATTCGAATTTCAACAGGAGGCCTAAATGACAGAGACGGGAACGAAAAAGTCCGTAAAGGACGTGCCGCACAAGCTCAAGACTGGTGAGCAATACAAGGAATCGCTGAAAGATAATCGTCAGATCTGGGTTGGCGGCGAAAAGCTGAACTCGGTCTATGACGAACCGGCGCTGGCACGCGGCATCGACCTTCTCGCGTCGATGTTCGACGACCAGTTCACCGAGGAACATGCCGACGCGACGACTTATTACGACGAAAAGGCCGGTGCCGTGCTCAGCCGTTCCTGGCAGATCCCGCGCACCAAGGAAGACCTGGCGGCGCGTCGCAGGATGATCGAGTACACCTCGCTCAAGACCGCCGGCACCTTCGGTCGCCCGCCGGATCTCGCGCCGTCCATCGTCGTCGGCCTCTATGCCTATCTCCCGACCTTCAAGAAGAAGAAGTCGCTGATCGAAGGCATCGATCCGGATTTCGCCGAAAACATCGAACGCTACATGGAATACGGTCAGAACAACAACCTGACCGCATCGGAAAGCCTTGCCGGTCCCCAGGCCGACCGCTCGTCGCCCAAGGCTTCCGAGGCTTCGCTGCTCAAGGCCCGCAAGGTCACCAAGGACGGTGTCTACATCTACGGCGCGAAAACCGTCGGCTCCATCGCCGCACAGGCGAACGACATCTTCTTCACCAATCTCGGTGGTATCCAGGAAACGCCGGCTGATGCCTGCATCTGGGGCTCCGTGCCGATCGACACCCCCGGCATCAAGATGATCTCGCGCGAAATGGTATCGCAGCCATTGTCCAGCAAGTTCGATCATCCGGTCTCCAGCCTTGGTGAGGAAGCCGACCAGTTCATCGTCTTCGACAACGTCTTCGTTCCGAAGGAGCGGCTCTTCAATCTCGGCGATCCGACCGCGATGAGCTATTACGGCCCGGTCTGCGTCTTCGCGCACTGGCACGTGCTCACCCGTCTGGCCGTCAAGGCCGAGCTTTTCGTCGGGGCAGGGCAGATGGTCCTCGACTATCTCGGCACCGGCAAGATCCCCGCCGTGCAGATGATGCTCGGCCAGCTCGTCGAATACGCCCAGACGCTGCGCGCCTTCGTGACGGCGGCCGAGGCTCTCGCCGTGCCGACGGAAGGCGATGTCATGCGCCCGGATGTCGGGATGCTGACGGCCGGCCGTCTCTACTCGATCGAGAACTACCCGAAGATCATCCATATCCTTCAGGAAATGTGCGGTCAGGGCCTCGTCATGCGCTTCGGCAAGAAGGCATTCGACAACCCCGATGTCGGCCACTTCCTGCATGAACTCCTGCCCGGCCACGGCGTCTCGGCCATGGTCAAGGAACAGCTGATGAACTTCATCTGGGACATGACCTCCGGTTCGCTGGCCGGTCGCGTCGCACTGTTCGAGAACGTCAACGCCACGCCGGCTCCTGCCCTTCGCGCGAGGCTTTACAACGAAGTCAAGCGTGACGGATACGTCGCCCAGGTGAAGAAGATCGCCGGTATCGAGTGAACCCAAGTCGACCCCGCCCGACCCGAAGAAGGGCGGGGTTCTCTTTTCCGACAATGCGGGAGCCCGCGATGGATCACGCCACGCTCATTGACTGCCTCTATCAGGCCTACGCGTCACGCGATGCGGACCAGGTGGCCTCCCTCTATCATCCCGACGGCTGGCACGAGGAAGTCGCGATGGGCAAGCGCCGCGAAGGGCGTGCTGCACTTGCCGAAGGGCTGGTCGGGTTCTGGCGGATGCTGCCCGATGTCGCCTGGGACCGTCGCGGCTATGTCCGTGCGGCCAATCAGGTGGCAGTTCCCTATTTGATGACCGGAACCTTCACGCCTCGCGGCGGCGACGGAACCCCAAGGCAGATCACGCTTGAGGGTCTGCATATCTTCGAGATCCACGACGGTCTGATTGCATCGAGCAAGGACATGTGGGACCTCGACCTTTTCAAGGCGCAGATGGGCTGAACCGATGGATGACCTTGCGACACTGGACGGCATCGCCCTGTCGGGAATGATTGCCAAACGCGAAGTCACGGCCGGCGAGGTTCTCGAGGCGGCGATCGAGCGGATCGAACGGCTGAACCCCAAACTGAACGCCGTCGTGCACGCGCATTTCGACCTCGCCCGCAAGCAGGTGGCGGACGGATTGCCGGCGAGCCCCCTGTCGGGTGTTCCCACACTGCTGAAGAATACCGGGTTCGAAGCCGAGGGCATGATCCTGTCGACCGGATCGGAGCTGCTGCGTAACAATGTCAGCAAGCGCGATTCCACCATCACCGCGCGCTACAAGGCCGCGGGCATGGTGATCCTCGGCAAGTCCAACACGCCGGAATTTGCCCTGAGCTTCACCTCGGAGCCCGATGCCTTCGGCCCCACGCGCAATCCCTGGGATCTTGCCCGCACGGCCGGCGGTTCGTCAGGCGGCTCGACCGCCGCCGTCGCAAGCGGCATGGTCCCGATTGCCAACAGTTCCGATGGTGCGGGCTCGACGAGATTGCCGGCCAGTCATTGCGGGCTGTTCGGCTTCAAGCCGTCACGGCTCGTCAACCCGGTCGGCCCGGCCACGGCCGAGGCGATCGGCGGCATGTCGACCCCTCATGCGGTGTCCTGGTCGGTTCGCGACAATGCCGCGATGCTGGACCTTTCCGCCGGCGCGGATGCGGGTGATCCCTGGGCGTCGCCGGCCGTTCCCGGCAGCTATCTTTCGGCTGTCGACAAGGCGCCGCCCCGTTTGAAGATTGCGTTGATCACCGGCTCGCCGACCGGCAGTCTTATCGAACCGGACATGGTTTCGCGCGTCGACGAGACCGCGCGCCTTCTCGAAGGCCTTGGGCATCATGTCGAGACGGTTCCCGATGCCGGCTACGACGCCGAGGCGCTGAAGACCGCCTGGCGCATCGTCGTCGGGGTCAATGTCTCTCTCGGCGTGACTGGCGGCGACCCGGCTTCGCCGAACCTCTCGAAGCTCGAGCCGGTCAACCAGGAATGGGTCCGTGAGGCGCTCGCCGTTCCCGGCACGCGCTATCTCTGGGCGATCAACCAGCTGCACGCCTCGTCGCGTGCGATGGCGGCGTTCTTCAGCCGGTATGACGTCATGCTGACGCCTGCGGCGGCAGAGCCAGCACCCCTGTTGGGCAAGCTCGCCGGTCGCGGCAAGACGCTCGACGAATTCTACGACCTGTTCTGGTCCCATTCACCCTTCACCGCGGTGTTCAACACCTCGGGCTGCCCGGCCATGTCGGTGCCGCTGGGCATGAGCGCGAATGGGCTGCCTGTCGGGTCGCATTTCGGTGCGGCCTTCGGAAAGGATGCCCTGCTTCTTTCCCTGGCCGGGGAACTGGAGCGTTCCGCCCCGTGGATCAACCGGCGACCCGCCCTGTTCGGCTGAGGAGAAATTGCGTGCAAGACCATGAAGTCCTCGCATTGACCGCTCGTGACATCGCCTCGGCCGTTCGTTCGCGTGCGCTTACGGTGCGAGCCGTTACCCAGGCCTATCTGAAGCATATCGATGAGACCGACGGGCCGGTGATGGCCTGGCAGCATCTCGATGCCGAACAGGCGCTTGCCTCTGCCGACGCCATGGACCTCCAGGGTGCGACGGGCCCCCTTGCAGGCGTGCCGATCGGCGTGAAGGACGTGATCGACACCGCCGACATGCCGACGGGCTATGGCACCTCCATCTATGATGGCTTTCAGCCACCGTGGGATGCGGCCTGCGTGCAGAACGCCCGGAATGCCGGCGGGCTGATCCTCGGCAAGACCATCAGCACCGAACTGGCGATGGCGAGCCCCAACAAGACCCGCAATCCGCACAATCCGGACCATACCCCCGGCGGTTCCTCGTCGGGCTCCTGCGCCGCGGTCGCCGCCGGAATGGTGCCGGTCGCCTTCGGAACGCAGACCTCCGGCTCGGTGATCCGCCCGTCGAGCTTTTGCGGTGTGACGGCGTTCAAGCCGAGTTTCGGGCTGATCAACACGGTCGGCATCAAGGTGCTCTGCCACGGGCTGGACACGCTCGGCATCATCACGCGCAACATTGGCGATGCGGCCCATTGCGCCGCCGCCCTCAGCGGCCGGATCGACCTGGAAAACCCGACGCCGCCGACGCGTCCGCGCATCGGCATCCTGACCGGAACCCGTCTCGACAAGGCCGAAAGCTGCGCGATCGAGGCGGTCGAACGCCTTGCGGCCATGGCGGAAGCTACCGGTGCGGAAACGACCGTCATCCCGGCACCCGCCTGGTATGACGGCATCTTCGATCTGCACGAGGCCGTCATGGGCTGGGAAGTGACCCACTCGCTGGCGTCTGAAATCGCCCGCAACTGGGACGGCCTGACCCCCGTTACGCGAACCATGCTGGAAGACCAGGGACGCGTCGACGAGATCCGCTACCGCTCCGCCATGGCCGAAATCCCGGGTATCCGCCATCTGATGGATGCGATCCTGTCGCGTTTCGATGCCGTGCTGACGCTCGCGGCTCCCGGCGAGGCGCCGAAGGGCATGGCGACGGGCGATCCGATCTTCAACCGGCTCTGGAGCGTGCTTCAGGTGCCGCTGGTCTGCCTGCCGGTGATGAAGGGTCCGCAGGGCTTGCCCGTCGGCGTCCAGTTGGTCGGCGCCCGCGGTTCTGACCATCGCCTGGTCTCCGCCGCGCAATTCCTGGAAACCGCCATTTCTGCCAAAGGAGGCATCCAATGACCCAGTTTCCCACGGATCCGTTGGTGGACGACTTTCGTTCGGCCATGCGGCAGCTCGCGGCCACCGTCAACATCATCACGGCAGGCGAGGGGGCGACCCGCCGCGGGCTCACCGCGACCGCGGTTTGCTCGATGTCGATGACGCCGCCGTCGATGCTGGTCTGCGTCAACCGTTTCGGCGAGGCGCACAAGGCCATCACCGCGGCAGGAAGTTTCTGCGTCAACATTCTCGCTGACGATCAGCGCGAGATCGCCATGCGCTTCGCCGGCCAGGTCGGCGAGATGGGGGAGGACAAGTTCGCCCCTTATGGCTGGACGTCTCTGGCGACCGGCGCTCCGGCCCTCGATGGCGCGATGGCCAATCTCGACTGCGAGATTGCCTCGGTTTCGGAAACGTCGAGCCACTCCATTTTCATCGGCAATGTGAAGGCCATCCGCTTCGGGCCGGAAACCTCGCCACTGCTTCACTACAATCGCAACTTCTTCTCGCTGGCCAATCAGACGGCACTCTGAACGGCCAGCCGAAATCGGGAACCGGCTCTTCGACCACAAGACAAAAAGCAGAGAGCGCCCTCGATCCGGCCCGACCGGATCCGCGCCTGGTCGCAGCCACAAATTCAACGGGCAATGGCCCAACGGAGGTATGACATCATGGCAATCAGCGACGCGCAGTTCTTGAAGGGCTGGAGACAGGTGCTCGAAATGTGCAACCTGAAACAGGGTGAGCAGGTCACCATCCTGACCGGCGACGACAGCAACAAGCAGATCGCCTACATCGCCAAGCTCGCCGCATCGGATCTGGGGGCCGTGGTCACGGAACTGAATCTCGCGCCGATGAATGGTGAAAAGGCGCTCTCGCCCGACAAGTCCGGCTATGTCGGCAAGACGCCGCTCGAAGGCAACAGCGCCGCACTGGCCTGCCTCCAGGCTTCGGACCTGGTGATCGACACCCTGCAGCTCCTGTTTTCCAAGGAGCAGGAAGAGGTGCTGAAGGGCGGAACACGCATGCTGCTGGCGGTCGAGCCACCGGAAATCATGATGCGCCAGATCCCGCGTCCGCAAGACAAGGCCCGTGTTCTCGCGGCCGCCCGCAAGATCGGCGCGGCAAAGGAGATGCACGTGACCTCGAAGGCGGGCACGGATTTCCGTTGCCGCCTAGGCCAGTATCCGGTGCTCACCCAGTACGGCCTCGCCGACGAACCCGGCCGCTGGGACCATTGGCCGAGCTGCTTCTCGGCCCGCTGGCCCGACGAAGGCAGCGCCGAGGGCACGATCGTGATCGACGAGGGCGACATCCTCCTGCCGTTCAAGAAATATGCGCGCGCGCCCATCACCGTGACGATCGAGAAGGGCTACATCGTCGACATCAAGGGTGGCTATGACGCTGAATTCATGCGCAAGTTCATGGACAGCTTCAACGATCCGCGCGCCTATGCGATGGCGCATGTCGGCTGGGGTCTCGAGAACCGCGCGAACTGGACGGTTCTCGGTCTCTACAATCCGGAAGCGCAGCTCGGCATGGACGCCCGTTCCTTCGCCGGCAATTTCCTCTGGTCGTCCGGCCCGAACACCGAGGCGGGTGGCGATCGCGACACGCCGTGCCATCTCGACATCCCGCTCCGCAACTGCTCGGTCTCGCTCGACGGCGAAGTCATGACCCTGGACGGCGTGGTCATCCCTGAAGATCAGAAATAAGCCATGACACACTATGACATGGTCATCATTGGCGCCGGCTCTGCCGGTACCCTTCTCGCGGCGCGCCTGAGCGAGGATCCCTCGCGGCAGGTTCTGCTGATCGAAGCCGGCGGCGAGCCGACCGATCCGGATATCACAAAGCCTGCCATGTGGCCGGCGATCCAGCATCGCAGCTACGACTGGGACTACCGCACCCTTCCCCAGAAGGGCACGGCGGGGCGCAGTCACGCCTGGGCACGCGGCAAGGCGCTCGGTGGATCGAGCCTGCTACACGCCATGGGCTACATGCGCGGTCATCCCGCCGACTTCGCCGTCTGGGCGGAAGCGACGGGCGACGAGCGCTGGAGCTGGGACGGCCTGCTTCCGGCCTTTATCGCCATCGAGGACCATTCGCTCGGCGGCGACGGCATCCACGGCAAGGGCGGGCCGATGCCCGTCTGGATCCCTGACGATGAGGTGAGCCCCGTGGCGCAGGCCTATATGCGGGCGGGCGAAGCCCTGGGCCTTTCTCGTATCCCTGGCCACAACACCGGGAAGATGGTCGGCGTCACCCCCAATTCCCTGATGATCAGGGACGGCAAGCGCGTCACCGTGTCGGAGGCCTGGCTCACGCCGGCAGTGCGCGCACGGCCGAACCTGACGATCATGACGGAGACGCTCGTCCGCAAGCTCGTCCTCGACGGACCGAAGATCTCGGGCCTCGAAGTCGTCGGACCGAACGGCAGCACCGGCATCAGCGCCGACACGATCGTCCTGTCGGCCGGTTCGCTGGAGAGCCCGGCGCTGCTGATGCGTTCCGGGATCGGTCCCGAAGACGTCCTGAAACAGGCTGGCGTCACCTGCCGGGTCAAGTCGCCGGAGCTCGGGCGCAACCTGATGGACCATCTGCTCGGAGCGGGAAATCTCTACGCCGCGCGCAAGGAGGTGCCCCCGTCGCGGCTCCAGCATTCCGAAAGCATGGCCTATATGCGTGCCGGCGATTTCGGCGCCGACGGCCAGCCGGAAATCGTGGTCGGCTGCGGCGTCGCGCCGATCGTCTCGGAAAGCTTCACGGCCCCTGCACCGGGGACGGCCTATTCCTTCCTGTTCGGCGTGACGCATCCCACAAGCCGGGGAGAGCTGCGCATCTCCGGACCGGAGATGACCGATCCGTTGCAGATCGACCCGTGCTACCTGCAGACCGAGCATGACCGCCGCATGTTCCGTGCAGCCCTTGCCGCCGCGCGCGAAATCGGACACCGGCCGGAGCTCGACGAATGGCGCAGCCACGAGCTTCTGCCCGGGCCGCTCGACACGGAGGGGGAAATCGACGCCTTCATCGCCAGGGCAGCGATCACGCATCACCATCCCTCCGGCACCTGCCGCATGGGCAAGGATGATGCCGCCGTCGTCGATGCCAGCTTGCGCCTGCGAGGTCTGGACAACCTTTATGTCGTTGACGGTTCCGTGCTGCCGGGCTTGACCGCGGGACCGATCCACGCAGCCATCCAGGCGATCGCGGAGACCTTTGCGAGGCAGATCGAAGGGACGTGAACGGAGCCTCTCCGCCTGTTTCACGGTTGGGAGATCCTGTTTGACAATGAGCACCGGGCGGGCGCCGTGAAGGGAAGGCGTCCGACCGGACCACTATTTCGCCCGTGCCATCATTCGGAGCACAATTTCGCGGAAACGCTTCCGAAGAGAGACAAACCTTCGCCGACAGGTCGCGGCGAAACTGCAAATATCCGGCATCTGTTCTTTCCCGGAGATTTGCCATGACCTTGCGTATAAATCAGACCGCCCCCGATTTCACCGCCGACACGACGCAGGGGCCGATCAGCTTTCATGACTGGATCGGCGACAGCTGGGCCGTTCTCTTTTCCCATCCGAAGAATTTCACGCCCGTCTGCACCACGGAGCTCGGCGCAATGGCAGGACTTGACGACGAGTTCCGCAAGCGCGGCGTCAAGGTCATCGGCATTTCCGTCGATCCGGTCGAAAGCCATGTGAAGTGGAAGCAGGACATCCGCGTCGCCACCGGCTTCGACGTGGAGTATCCGCTGATCGGTGACAAGGATCTCAAGGTCGCCAAGCTCTACGACATGCTGCCGGACGATGCCGGCGAAAGCTCGGAGGGTCGTACCCCGGCCGACAACGCGACCGTGCGCTCGGTCTACGTCATCGGCCCGGACAAGAAGATCAAGCTGATCCTGACCTATCCGATGACCACCGGACGCAATTTCGAGGAGATCCTGCGCACCATCGACTCCATCCAGCTGACGGCCCGCCACCAGGTGGCTACCCCCGCCAACTGGAAGCAGGGCGAGGATGTCATCATCACCGCGGCCGTGTCGAACGAGGATGCGCTGAAGCGCTTCGGCTCCTACGAGACCGTGCTGCCTTACCTTCGCAAGACGCGTCAGCCGCAGGCCTGATCGCCCAGCCTCTGGCAGGCAGCGTCGGATTGGAAACGGCCCGCTCCTTGGGGAGGCGGGCCGTTATCGTTTTTTTGGGGTTCGGTCGTTCGGAGTGAAGCCGCTGCTCAGAAGAACAGGAAATAGATGCCACAGGCGACGATCGCCGCGCCGAGTGCCTGGACGAGCCTTCCGTTCCAGATGCGGCCGAGCCCGTAGCCGACCGCGATGCCGAGAATGTGGATCGCGCCCGTCGACACGACGAACCCGACGGTGAAGGCGGCGGGATCTGCGGCGCGCAGGGTCAGCTGGCCGTGCGGATAGCCGTGGAAGATGGCAAAGAAGGCGACGATCACCAGTGCGGCCCATTCCGGCGCCACCCAGCGTGCGGCAATCACGCCGCCGAGCACGACCAGAGAAATCGCGATCGCCAACCGGATGGTCTCGTCCGGCATCAGTCCGAGCATGCCGGCCACGCCGCCGATGCACATGATGAGCGGGAAGGTGGCCGGAAGCGACCAGACCGATCGCCCGCCCATCTGAGCCCCCCAGAGGCCGACGGCCAGCATGGCGAGGAAATGGTCGAAGCCGGCGAGAGGATGCCCGAAACCGCTGCCGAAACCACCCATCGGCCCACCGAGGTCGTGTGCCGAGGCTGCCGTGGAAAAGCTGCACCCGACAAGCAAGGCGAGCCCGACTGTCCGGATCGCAAGCATCGAACCACCAGGCCGTGAATGGGCAGGCGTCAGGACCTGATGGAGCAGCATCGAAAAACGGGTCATTCAATATCTCCGGAAGCCGCCCGCGGATCGCTCCGCCACGGCGGCGACACAGATCCATCTACAATCATCGGCGATTCGGATATAGTCCGAACACCTCGCGGAGAAGACGGAGGTCGGGCGATCGTCCGCCAAGCAGGCGCGGGGATCGATTTTGGAGATTTTGACGATGCCGATTTCAAGAATGCCTCGAGCCCTCGTCATTCCGGCTCTGACCGGGCTTGCCGCCTCGCTGCTTCTTCCCGCCGTTGCCGAGGCCCACATATTGCAGGGAGAGACAGGCGGCTTTCTCCGTGGTTTCGAACATCCTCTGTCCGGGGCCGACCACCTGCTCGCGATGTTTTGCGTTGGTCTCTGGGGTGCCCAGATGGGCGGCCGTTCGGTCTGGAGCCTGCCGATCGCCTTCCCTCTGATCATGGTCATCGGGGGCATGCTGGGTATTGTCGGTGTGTCGTTGCCGGCGGTCGAAAGCGGCATCGCCCTGTCGATCGTCGTTCTCGGTGCCGCGATCGCCTTCGTCTGGCGTCCGCCGGAATGGCTCGCCGTGCTGGTGATCGGCGTCTTCGCGATCTTTCACGGCTATGCCCATGGCGCCGAACTGCCGACGGCGACCGATCCGGCCGACTACGCGATCGGCTTCGTCGTGGCCACTGGCCTGATCCACATTCTCGGCATTTCCGTCGGTCTTGCCTTCCAGCGTTTCCGGGGTGGCGAGCTTTCCCGTGCGCTGGGCGGCCTGATGGGCCTCGGCGGCCTCTATTTCCTCGTCGCCTGAGATCATCGTGCCGGGCACCGCGTCGTCCTTGAGGCCGCGCCGGGGCGCAATCGGGCTGGCCCTGGCCGGTCTGGTGGTCCTTGCCGTGAGTTTCCTTGTCTCCGGTAGCGGCTGGGCCGATTTTCCCCCGTCCACAGTGCTCACGGCCGAACGCCTGCTGCCTCTGGTCGGTCTCGGCATGCTTCTCGGGCAGTTGCCGCGTCGCGCGGCTGCCCTTTCCGTCACGCTGCTTCTCGCCGGAGCATTCCTCGGGGTCGCCTTCAGGGAGCGTGCCTTCGAGCTGATGGCGCCGGTTCCGGGGGCGGCGGCCCACATGTTCCTGACCGGCCCGCTCGCCTGCATTCTGATCGGCGTGCCGCTCGTCCTGTCGCTGGGGCTTCGTCCCTGGCTCGCCGTACCGCTCTGCGCCCTCGCCGGTGCCGCGCTGGCGATTGCCACCCTGCTTGCAGACCCGACATTGCACGCCTCGAGCTATCTGCCGGCGACGTTTGCGGCGCAAGTCTGGCTCGTCGCCGCCCTTGCGGCCATCGTTGCCGCGTTCGACCGGCCCTGGCTCTCCGTTGCCACGCGGATCTTTGCGAGCTGGCTCGTCGCCATCGGCCTACTCTATGGCGGCGCCCACTTGGCGGCGCGACGGATTGCGCTCGAACCTCCGCCCTTCCCGACGCTTCCGCTCGAGGACGACGAGGCTGGTTTCTCGCCGATCCTCGAACAGCTTGACGAGACCGGGGGCGCACGATGAGCCGTCGCGCGTCGATACGCCTTGCCCTTGGCGGCGGCCTCGTCTGGCTTGCCTCGACCCTTGCCGCGGTGGCCCATCCGGACATCGCCGTCAGTGCCCGCCTGCTCTTCGATTTCAGGCAGGAAAGGCTCGTTTCCTTCGCCGAGCGCTTTGCCTTCGACGCTGCCTACAGTGCCCGGCTGACGGCGCGGTACGACATCGATGCCGACGGTTCCTTCGATGCCGGCGAGACGGAGGCGCTGCGTCAGCGACTGACCGCGGATCTTCAATCGGTCGGCTTCTTTACCGAGCTTTCTCAAGGCGGCCGGTCAGTGTCGCTGCCGGCCCCCACCGCATTCCATATCCTTATTTCGGCTGGTATCGTCACCGTAACCTTCGGCTTCCCTGTCGAGCCGGGCCTTGACCCGGAACCCGGCCGGGATCTGTCGGTGATGCTGCGCGACCGTGACTATACCGCAGCTTTCAAACTCGCTTCCGAGCGGCCCGTCGTGATCCGCGGCGCGGACGGCCGTTGCGCTGCCCGCATCGAGGATCGGCCGGATGAGGCCTATTTCGGCAGGCTCGTCGTGCCGCAGGCGGTTGTTCTCTCCTGCCGCTGATCAGACGAAGATCTGCCGGTGTTCGTCTGCCAGTTCCTGGAGGAATTGGACCACGGTGCGCACCCTCACCAGCTCGCGTGCGCTTTCGTGATAGGTTGTCCAGTAGGCGCGGCGGATGGTGACCTCGGGCAGGATGCGCACCAGGTCCGGATGCTTGCGGGCGATGTAGTCGTGCAGGATGCCGATGCCGGCACCCGCGGCGACCGCCTCGGTCTGACCGATGGCCGACGA
This sequence comes from Rhizobium terricola, assembly GCF_012927355.1. GTDB lineage: Bacteria > Pseudomonadota > Alphaproteobacteria > Rhizobiales > Rhizobiaceae > Allorhizobium > Allorhizobium terricola. The sequence goes on along the minus strand of NZ_JABBGK010000002.1, from coordinate 374,899 downwards.
GATCTCGAAGGAGCTCTCCCAGCCACGCATCACCTCACCGGTATAGGATAGCGAGGCCGAGTAGACGAGATCTTCGACATGGCCGATCAGCGTATGGGCGCGAAGGCCCTCGACGTCCTCCGGCACGCCTGCTTCCGCCAGATAGGCTTTCGAGCCGTACAGCCCGAGCGTATAGTCGGTGAGCTTCGAGGATATGAGACGCCCCTGTTCCGGTCGCTCGATGGTGATCGCGATGTCGGCCTCGCGCTGGGAGAGCGAAAAGGCGCGCGGCACGGGCACCAGCTGGATCTTGAGCGCCGGATAGCGCCTGGTCAGCGTGCCGAGATGCGAGGCAAGGAATGCGACGCCGAAACCGTCCGGCGCGCCGATCCGGACCGTGCCTGCGACCGCGCTGTCGACGCGGCCGATGTCGGACTGGGCGGCCAGCATTTCCGTTTCCATGCGTTCCGCTGCCCGGCTGAACACCTCGCCCTCGGGGGTCAGTTCGCAGCCATTGGTCCGACGGATGAGAAGCCGCGTCTTCAGTGCCTCCTCAAGCGCCGTGATACGGCGCGACAGCGTCGCGTGGTTGACCCCGAGCCGCCGCGAGGCGGCAAGGATCTGGCCCGAACGCGCGACGGCGAGGAACATGCGTACGTCATCCCAATTCATGGGTAGCTCTCCTGAGCTGGTCGATTGGTGCCGGGGTCACCCCCCTCTGCCCTGCCGGGCATCTCCCCCTCAAGGGGGGAGATCGACTTGGGGCCGGCCGCATCGCCAAAGAACGGCATTGGTCGGGGGCATCCCCCATTGGCCGGCCGCACTTCTCGTTCAATTGCGGCGAGTCGACGAAGTGAGCGGGGGCGAGATGCGTGGAGGCTGCCGATCTCCCCCCTTGAGGGGGAGATGTCACGAAGTGACAGAGGGGGGTGAACCGCGGGTTCGTCTGCCAGATCAACGGGGATCGCCTTTCGATAGGGCTTCAATTTTTGCACAACGGATGCGTAGAACATCTTGTTGCGTTGTGCAAATCAAGGCGCATACTCAAGACCAGTCAAAAAGACCCTTGAGGAGGCACATCCATGCGTGAAATCGGCCATTTCATCGGCGGCAAGCACGTCGCCGGCACGAGCGGACGCTCGAGCAACGTCTTCAACCCGGCAACCGGCGAAGTCCAGGCAATCGTCGCTCTCGCGACCGATGCCGAACTCGATGCCGCCGTGCAGAACGCCAAGGCGGCTCAGCCGGGCTGGGCCAACACCAATCCGCAGCGCCGCGCCCGCGTCTTCATGAAGTTCGTCCAGCTGCTGAACGACAACATGGGCGAGCTCGCCGAAATGCTCTCCAAGGAGCACGGCAAGACCATCGAGGACGCCAAGGGCGACATCATCCGCGGCCTCGAAGTCTGCGAATTCGTCATCGGCATCCCGCACCTCTCGAAGAGCGAGTTCACCGAAGGCGCCGGCCCCGGCATCGACATGTACTCGATCCGCCAGCCGGTCGGCATCGGCGCCGGCATTACCCCGTTCAACTTCCCGGGTATGATCCCGATGTGGATGTTTGCCCCGGCGATCGCCTGTGGCAACGCCTTCATCCTGAAGCCCTCCGAGCGCGATCCGTCCCTGCCGATCCGCCTTGCCGAACTGATGATCGAAGCTGGTCTTCCGGCCGGTGTTCTGAACGTCGTCAACGGTGACAAGGGCGCGGTCGACGCGATCCTCAATCATCCGGACATCGGCGCGGTCTCCTTCGTCGGCTCGACCCCGATTGCCCGCTACGTCTATGCCGGCGCAACCGCCAACGGCAAGCGCGCCCAGTGCTTCGGCGGCGCCAAGAACCACATGATCATCATGCCGGACGCCGACCTCGACCAGGCCGCGAACGCCCTTATCGGCGCAGGCTACGGCTCGGCCGGCGAGCGCTGCATGGCGATCTCGGTTGCCGTACCGGTCGGCGAGGAAACCGCCAACAAGCTGATCGAGAAGCTCGTCCCCATGGTCGAGAAGCTCCGCATCGGCCCGTATAACGACGAGAAGGCAGATTTTGGCCCGGTCGTCACCAAGGAAGCCCAGACCCGCATCCTCGGCCTGATCGACCGCGGCGTCGAAGAAGGTGCCAAGCTCGTCGTCGACGGCCGTGGCTTCAAGCTGCAGGGTTATGAAAACGGCTACTTCGTCGGCGGCTGCCTGTTCGACAACGTCACCCCGGACATGGACATCTACAAGACTGAGATCTTCGGTCCGGTTCTGTCGGTCGTTCGCGCCTCCAACTACGAGGAAGCGCTGTCCCTGCCGATGAAGCACGAATACGGCAATGGCGTCTCGATCTACACCCGTGATGGCGACGCTGCTCGCGACTTCACCAGCCGCATCAATATCGGCATGGTCGGCGTCAACGTTCCGATCCCGGTTCCGCTCGCCTACCACTCGTTCGGCGGCTGGAAGGCATCGTCCTTCGGCGACCTCAACCAGCACGGCACCGACTCGATCAAGTTCTGGACCCGCACCAAGACCGTGACCTCGCGTTGGCCGTCGGGCATCAAGGATGGCGCCGAGTTCTCCATCCCGACGATGAAGTGACGTCCGTCACCGGTTGAGCCGATCTTCCTTTAGGTGGATCGGAAATACTTGGAAAGATTTGAAAACGGGCTCCGAAAGGGGCCCGTTTTTCGTTCGATCAACTTGCGGCGGGCAGAAAGCCGTGGCACCTCTGTCGATGCCGCACTGGTCGGGGGACAAGGTGGCGATCGATCATTGAGAGGGCAGGGGACATGGTGGAAGCAACGACCGCAGGCAACGTTACGAGAGGCGAGTTTCGCGGACGCGCCGGCGAATATTTCGGCATCTGGATCGTCAACATCCTGCTGACCATCGTCACGCTGGGGATCTATTCGGCCTGGGCGAAGGTGCGGCGCAACCGCTATTTCTATGGCAACACCTTCGTCGACAATCACTCCTTCGACTATCATGCGCGCGGCATGCAGATCTTCATCGGTCGCGCGATCGTGTTCGGCTTCTTCATCGCGATCCAGATCGTCAGCGCCGTCTTTCCGCTGGTCGGCATCATCGTGCCCTTCGTCGTGCTGCTGGCGCTCCCGTGGCTCTTGTCTCGCGGACTGCGTTTTGCCGCGCGCGTGACGAGCTATCGCAACATCCGTTTCGACTTCAAGGGAACCGCCTGGGGTGCGTTCAAGTCGGTCATTCTCGGCGGTCTTGCCGCTTTCGTCAGCTTCGGTATCCTCGCGCCGCTCGCCAGCCGTTGGCTCTATCGCTACATCTTCAACAACCTGCGTTATGGCGACCGCTCCTTTTCGACCGATCCGCAGCTCGGCAAGCTTTACCGGGTCTGGGTTTTGCCGATGATCGTGATGATTATCGGCGCGGCAGTGGCCGTGGGCATCGGGACGATGCTCTACATGGCGGCCAGCGCCGCCGAAGCCTATTCCGACGCGGAGGACGCCCCCGTCCAGATCATTGCCATGGTCTACGGCACCCTGATCCCGTTGCTGCTGATCTACAGTATCGCTGCCGTGCTCTACCGGATCGGCGTGCGTAACGTCGTGATGAATGCGGCTCTGCTGGATGGTCGCCATAGGCTGTTCAGTGACATGTCTCGCTTCCGCTATCTCTGGATCATGGTTTCCAACCTGGTGGTCTCGATGTTGACCTTCGGTCTGATGCGTCCCTGGGCCGCCATCCGCGAACGGCGCTACATGGTCGAGCATTCGGGCATTATATTCGACGGCGACATCGGCGAGGTCATGGCCTCGATCGAGGAGACGGGATCGGCCGTGACGGCGGAGTATCTCGATATGGAAGGTTTCGATTTTGGCTTCTGACGCTGAAGAGATCGCACGCGGGCACTGGCATCCGCCGCGCTCCAGCCGCGCCTTGCCGGCGCGGCTCGTCGCCCATGGCAAGACCCTGGTCGTGCGGCTCGACGGCGTGGCCGGAGATCCGGTTGCCGTCAACGACGCGTCGACGGTGACGATCTCGTCACGGGTCGGTCAGGTGCCGAGGCGCATCGGCTTCGTCGACGGATCGCTTTTCGAGACGCCGGACAACGATGCCGTGGATCGATGGCTCGCCGCCCGCCGGCTCAATCGCGGCGGCTTCGTCCACGAACTCGAGCGTTTCCACCCGAGACTTGTCGCCTTGGTTCTGGTCGTTTTCCTGCTTGCGGGGGCAACCTATCGCTACGCCTTGCCGGCTCTGGTCGAGGTAGCCGTCTGGATCACGCCGCCGGCCGTCACGGAGGCCATGGCTGCTGGAACGCTTGCATCTCTGGACCAGACGATGCTGTCGAAAAGCGAATTGCCGGATGGCAGGCAGACGGAGATCCGCGACAAGTTCGAGGCGATTGCGGCCCATTCCGCGCGCGGCGCGGACGGCTACAATCTCAACTTCCGCAAGGGCGGCTATGTCGGCCCGAACGCCTTTGCCCTGCCGGACGGCAGTCTGGTGCTGACCGACGAACTGGTGGAACTCGCAAAGGGGGACACCGAGATGATCCTCGGCGTGCTGGCCCACGAGATCGGCCATGTCGAGCGGGACCACTCGCTGCGGCAGTTCTACCGGGCGGCAGGCACGGCCGGCCTCATCATGCTGATCGCCGGCGATGTCGGCAGTGCCGGCGAGGACATCCTGACCAATGGTGCGGCCCTGCTGACGCTCTCCTATTCCCGCTCCGCCGAGAGCGAGGCCGACCGCATCTCTGTCGACCTGATGGCCAAGGCCGGTCACGACCCCGCCGCCATCGGTCGCTTCTTCGAGATCATCGAAAAGGAACTCGGCGATCACGGCGAGACCTCGATGTTCTCGACCCATCCCGGAACGCCGGACCGCCGCCGCCAGATCGACGAATGGGCGGGTGAGGCGAAAAAGCAAGAGGGCGGCCAGTAGCCGCCCTCTCCTGAATTCCTGTGTCGGACGCCGAAGCGATTACTGCGTCGGACCTTCGTTGAGACCGACCTTGTCGACCAGCTCGGAGGCCGCCTTGCGGTTCGCCGCGATATCGGTGAGCGGCAGCGTGTCGGGTTTGATCGGGCCGAATGAGGCGACGACGTCGGAGACCTTGGCGCCCGGCAGGACCGGATATTCGAAAACCTGCTCGGCATAGATTTCCTGCGCCTTGCCGGACGCGAGGAATTCCATGAACTTGACGGCATTGTCCTTGTTCGGCGCGTATTTTGCGAGCGCCATGCCGGAGATGTTCACATGCGTGCCGCGGTCGGCCGCATTGGGGAACAGGATCTTCGTCGCTGCCGCCCATTCCTTCTCTTCCGGATCCTTTTCGTTGGTGATCATCAGGCCGACATAATAGGTATTCCCGAGCGCGATGTCGCATTCGCCGGCCATGATGGCCTTGGCCTGGCTGCGGTCGTTGCCGTCCGGCTTGCGCGCGAGGTTTTCCTTCACGCCGGAGAGCCATTTCTCCGTGTATTCTGCGCCGTGATGGGCGACCATCGAGGCGAACAGGCCGATATTGTAGGAGTGCTGGCCGTCACGCATGCACAGGCGGCCCTTCCACTTCGGATCAGCCAGTTCCTCATAGGTGATGGCGGTTTCCGGTACGCGTTCCTTCGAGGCATAGACGACGCGGCCGCGCGTCGTGAGGCCGAACCACTCGCCTGCCGGGTCACGATACTGCGCGGGGATGTCCTTGTTGATGATGTCGCTCGAAAGTGGCTGCGTCACGCCGCCGTCCTTCGCCTCGACGAGGCGGCCGATGTCGACGGTGAGGATCACGTCAGCCGGAGAGTTCGCACCCTCGGCGGCGATGCGTTCGACGAGGCCCTTGTCGAGGAAGAGCACGTTGGCCTCGATGCCGGTCTCCTTGGTGAATTCGTCGACCAGCGGCTGGATCAGCTCCGGCTGACGGTAGGAGTAGATGTTGACCTCTCCGTCGGCGAGCGCCGCACCTGCCGTCGCGACGAACGCGACCGAGCCGAGCAGCATGTTGCGCAAGATGTTTGCCGGTATCATGGCGTATCCTTCCCTCAATACCTATATTTGTTGAGCGTGATATTCATGAATTGACCATGGCTGTCAATCTCGCCAGATTTCGGGTCACGGACACGTGATTTGTGAACTTGAGTATTTTGGAATTGTTCAAAACTAAGAAAGCCGCTATATAACGGTCGTTACGAGGCAAGGAGTCGGGCATGCGGTTGACAAAGCAGACGAATTACGCGGTGCGCATGCTCATGTACTGTGCGGCGAACAAGGATCACCTGAGCCGCATTCCGGAAATCGCCAAGGCTTACGGCGTCTCCGAGCTTTTCCTGTTCAAGATCCTGCAGCCGCTGAACAAGGCTGGACTGGTGGAAACCGTGCGCGGTCGCAATGGCGGCGTGCGCCTCGGCCGCCCGGCCGACAAGATCACGCTGTTCGATGTGGTCCGGGTGACCGAAGACAGCTTCGCCATGGCGGAATGCTTCGAGGACGACGGTGACGTCGATTGTCCGCTGATCGACAGCTGCGGCCTCAATTCCGCACTGCGCAAGGCCCTCAATGCCTTCTTCAACGTCTTGACCGAATACACGATCGACGACCTCGTGAAGGCGCGCCCGCAGATCAACTTCCTGCTCGGCATCGACGAGTTCGGCGGCAAGCCGGGTATCCGGGTTCCGAGCGCCTCGGCGCCGGCCGCCTGATCAGGCAATTCTCTCTCGATAGACCCGCTGCGCTCTCGCCAGCGGGTTTTTTCGTGTCCGCCGATGCCGGGAAAGGTTGGAAAAATCTCTTTTGTCGGTCTTCAGGCCCTTGAGCATCACTCGGCTCCGAAATACGTTTACGTAAACGGAAGCTTGGTTCGAGGCTTCGTGCGAGGTCGCCAGGATGCGGCCGCGGGGCTGGCTTTGGGAGGGGCGCCTTGCATGTTCGATTATGTGATTGCCGGCGGCGGCTCTGCCGGTTCCGTTCTTGCCGCGCGGCTCAGCGAAGACAAGGATCTGAAGGTCTGCCTGATCGAGGCCGGCGGGCTCGGCCGCGATCTCCTGTTGCGCGTGCCGTCCGGCGCCGCGGCGATCGTGCCGGGCCGACTGCGTTCCGCCAACTGGTGTTTCGAGACTGAACCCCAGCCGGGGCTCAACGGCCGGCGCGCCTATCAGCCACGGGGCAGGGGACTTGGCGGTTCGAGCCTGATCAACGCCATGCTTTATGTTCGCGGCCATGCCTCGGATTACGACGATTGGGCGGCGGCCGGCTGTGACGGCTGGTCCTTCGCGGACATGCTTCCCCACTTCCTGAAGTCCGAGGATAATGAGCGCGGCGCCTCCGCTCTCCACGGCGCGGGCGGACCGCTGCAGGTCAGTGAGGCGGATTGGGCCCGTCCGATCAACCAGGCCTTTATCGAGGCGGGCGTCTCGCGCGGCTTTGCCCGCAACGACGATTTCAACGGCGCGGATCAGGAGGGGCTCGGTCTCTACCAGGCAACCCAGTTCTGGAAGGGTCCGAAGAAGGGCGAGCGCTGTTCGGCGTCCGCCGCCTATCTGCACGACCATCTCGATCGTCCGAACCTGACGATCGTCACCGGCGCCAGGGCAAGCCGCATCCTCGTCGAGAACGGAAGGGCGGTCGGCGTCGCCTACCGCATCGGCCGCCGTGAGGAGATTGCAAGGGCTGCCCGCGAAGTCGTCGTGTCCGGCGGCGCCCTTCAGTCGCCCCAGCTTCTGATGCTGTCCGGCATCGGGCCAGCCGACCATCTGGGCCGCCATGGCATTCCGGTCGTTGCGGACAGTCCCGACGTCGGCGCCAATCTCCAGGACCATCTCGATTATACGAGCGTCTATCGCTCCGACGACACGAACATGATCGGTCTCGGCTATGCGGGCCTGCGCGACATGGCGCTCGCTTCCGGCGAGTGGCGCCGCGAGGGAACGGGCCTCCTGCGCTCGACCTTTGCCGAATCCGGTGCCTTCCTGAAGACCGACCCGGCGCTCGATCGTCCCGACATCCAGCTGCATTTCGTCGTCGCCATGGTCGATGACCACGCGCGGCGCATGCACCTCGGCTACGGCTATTCCTGCCATGTCTGCCTGCTCCGCCCGCATTCGCGCGGCCGCGTCTCGCTGAAAAGCGCCGATCCGCTTGCCGCGCCGTCGATCGACCCGGCCTATCTCTCCGATGGGCGCGATCTGGACGGCATGGTGGCCGGCACTAGGGTCATGCGCGACATCATGGAAGCCGGTCCGCTCGCCCGCTACCGGCGGAGCGAACTCTATCCGGCCGGCCGCAATGACGCGGAGCTTGCCGCCGCGATCCGTGCAAGGGCGGAAACCATCTATCACCCGGCCGGCACCTGCCGCATGGGGGCGGACGACGCTTCGGTCGTCGATCCGCAATTGCGGGTGCGGGGCGTCGATGGTCTGCGCGTCGTCGATGCCTCGGTTATGCCAACGCTCATCGGGGGCAACACCAATGCCCCGGTGATAGCCATGGCCGAGAAGCTCGCAGCCTCGATGCTCGCGGTCTGAACGCAGGCCACGGGTGCCGGTGGATGGCCTGATCCGGCGGGTTGGAATTCGCCGGTCCGCTGGCTAAGGTCTCGGCAGACCGCCCGTTGCCGCATCAGGGAGTGCATGATCTTGCCGCAAACGTCACCCAGCCGACCGACCGCGATCATCGTCATGGGGGTGAGTGGCTGCGGAAAGACGTCTGTCGGTGCGGCTCTTGCGGAAAGGCTCGGCCTTTCCTTCGTCGAGGGCGACGTGCTGCATCCGCCGGCCAATGTCGAAAAGATGGCCAAGGGAACGCCGCTCACCGATGCCGACCGCTGGCCATGGCTCGACATCATCGGCGCTGAGATGGCCACGGCCCTGGCGCGCGGCGAAGGCATCGTCGTGTCCTGCTCGGCCCTGAAGAAGATCTACCGCGAGCGCCTTCGCGCCGCGACCGGCGGAAGGCTGCGCTTTGTCTATCTCTCCGGCTCGCGCGAACTGCTGACCGAACGCATGGGCGCCCGCACCGGCCACTTCATGCCGCTCTCCCTGCTCGAAAGCCAGCTGGCGACGCTGGAAGTACCGAGTGGAGAGGAGGGCGTGGTGACGGTCAATATCGACCAGAGCGTCGAGGGGATTGTGACCGACGCCGCGATCGGTCTCTCGACCTGATCGCAGCTAGGCCTCTCGGTGAACGTTAGCCCTCGAAGTAATGTCCAGCGTCGAGATCGTCGATAAGGCTCATACCCTTGGGCATCCAGCCTGTCTTCTCCCGCGTGATGGCACTTGAGGCGCGGCAGTCCATCGCCGCGAAGTGGGCAAACCAGCCGAAGTGATCTGCGGCCTCTTCTGCCGGCTTGCCCCTAACGGGAACGCGGAGGCCGCGGCCGATCGCTTCGGCAATGTCGCGAAAATCGGTCCCTTCATCGGCCGCCGCGTGGTAACGCGCGCCCGCCTCGCCTCTCTCGACCGCCAGTCGGAACAGCGCGGCTGCGTCGTGGCGGTGCACTGCCGGCCACTGGTTGGAGCCCTTGCCCACATAGGCAGAAACGCCCTTGGCTCGCGCGATGCCGATCAGCATCGGCACGAACCCGTGGTCTTCCCTGCCATGCACGGACGGCGGTAGGCGTAGGATCGAGCAGTTGATGCCACGGGCGATCAAATCCTCGGCCGCTTGTTCTGTTGCGACACGCGGGGTCAGCGCGTCCCTCGGATAGCTTTCTGTCTCGACAATGGGATGGTCGGAGCGAAAGAGCCCGATACCTGAGGTTACGACAAGCGCTTTGCTGCTGCCTGTGAGCGCCTCGCCCATCGCCTCGATCGCGCGGCGATCGTTCTCGCAATTCTCGGCGAATTTCGAAAAGTCGTGGTTGAACGCGGCATGGATGATGGCATCGGCCATTTCAACACCCTGCCTGAGGCTGGCGAGGTCGGTGACATCGCCACGCAGCGCCTCGGCACCTGCAGCCGTGAGGTTAGCCGCCGATTGGTCCGAGCGCGCGAGGCCGATGACAGTGTGTCCGGCCGAAATCAGTTCTCGGACGACGGCCGATCCGACGAAACCCGTGGCGCCAGTTACGAAGATATGCATGGATTTTCTCCCGTCTTGTGCGATGCCGACGAGCCTCTGCCCCGGCCAGGAAGGGAATAAGGGATGGAATGTGGATGATCCATGCGATAGAGTTCGCAATATCTCTTCGATCGTCCGGAGTTGTGGATGGATCCCCTGTCAGATGTACTGTCTCTGCTTAAGCCCGAGAACCACATGTCCGCCGGCTTCGACGTCGCCGGCCCTTGGTCTATCGCTTTTCCAGATCAGCAAAAGAGTATCAAGTGCGGCGCGGTGGTCACTGGTACCTGCTGGCTGGCGGTCGAGGGGTTGGCCGGTGCGGTTCGTCTCGAACCCGGCGATGGTTTCCTTCTGCCGAGCGGCCGGCCTTTCAGGATGGCGAGCGACCTAGCTTTGGAACCAACGGAGGCGGGAGCGATTTTCGCGCCTGTGCGCACGGGCGGCATCGTTACCCGCAATGGTGGAGGAGGCGACTTTGTCGTGAGCAGCCGTTTTGGCCTCGGCGGCGAACATGCAGACGTTCTGCTCCGGATGCTGCCGCCGATCGTACGAATTCCTGCGGAAGCGGACCGAGGCGCCCTGCGCTGGGCCGTCGAACGCATGATGCAAGAACTTAAGGAAAACAGGGCGGGTTCTCATCTGATGGTACAGCATCTCGCCCATATGATGCTGGTCGAGGCTCTGCGTCTTCACCTCGAGGATCGGACGGGAAGCGAACGCGGCTGGCTCTTCGCGCTGGCCGACCGGCAGATCGGAACCGCGATGCGTGCCATCCATGACGGACCCGCCTATCGCTGGACACTCAAGGAACTGGCGGGCCTTTCCGGCATGTCGCGAACCAGTTTTGCCGAGAGATTTCGCGAGATCGTCGGAGAAACGCCGATCGACTATCTCATCCAGTGGAGGATGCGTCTTGCCGCTGATCGGCTCCTGCGCAGCGGGCAACAGGTTTCCGTCGTCGCTCTCGCGCTCGGCTACGAGTCTGAAAGTGCGTTCTCCACGACATTCAAGCGTGTCATGGGCAGTTCGCCTCGTCATTACGTGCGAGAGCGGCAGGACCGGCAGCCCGAGGAAGCAACCGGTGCATGACGTGGGATACTGAGACGGGTCGCGACGTCAGGTGACCCCGTCCATCGTCAAGAGAGGCGTATAAAGCTCCGGCCGCCGGTCGCGGAACAGGCCCCAGGCGGAGCGCTGTTTGGCGATGCCGTCGAGATCGAAGGTGGCCGTCAGCACGGTTTCACTCGTCCGGTCGGCTTCGGCCACCTTCTCGCCGGTCGGGCCGGCAATGAAGGACGAGCCGTAGAAGGTGAGTTCCGTACCCTTGCGACCGGGCTCCGTGCCGATCCGGTTGGAGGCGATGACGGGTATCACGTTGGCGGCGGCATGGCCCTGCATCACGCGCTGCCAGTGCGCGGCGCTGTCGATGGTCGGGTCCTGCGGTTCCGAGCCGATCGCCGTCGGATAGAACAGCAGTTCGGCGCCCTTAAGCGCCATGGCGCGGGCCGCCTCCGGAAACCACTGGTCCCAGCAGATGCCGACGCCGATCGTGGCGTGCTTCGTCTGCCAGACCTCGAAGCCGGTGTCGCCGGGCGAGAAATAGTATTTCTCGGTATAGCCCGGGCCGTCCGGGATATGGCTCTTGCGGTAGAGGCCGAGCACGCTGCCGTCGGCATCGATGATCCCGACGCTGTTGAAGAAGGCCTGGCCGGCCTTTTCGAAGAAGCTGATCGGCAGGACCACGTCGAGCTCGGCTGCAAGGGCTGCAAAATGCGCGATCAGCGGATTGTCCTCGAAGGGCTTGGCCATGTCGAAGAATTCGGCGATCTGGTCCTGGCAGAAATACGGCGCCTCGAACAGTTCTTGGATCAGCACGATGTTGGCGCCTTCTGCGACGGCCTTGCGGATCAGGCTTTCGGCGCGGGCGATATTGCCGGGAATGTCCCAGCTGCAGGCCATCTGGGTTGCAGCGACGGTGACGGTGCGCATGGGGGTTCTCCTTAAACGCCGAGCTTGTCGCGCATGCCGTACCACCATGCACCGAGCACGGTCAGCGGGACGCGGAAGGTCTTGCCGCCCGGGAAGGGCAGGGCGGTCAGCGACGACCACACGTCGTAGCGGCCGGAATGGCCGGCAACCGCCTCGCCCAGGATCTTGCCCAGCAGGTGCGTGGTGGTGACGCCGTGCCCGCTGTCGCCATGCGAGAAGTAGACGTTGTCGGCGAGCTTGCCCATGTGCGGGATGCGCGTCAGCGTCAGCGCGAAATTGCCGCTCCAGGCGAACTCGATCTTCGTATCGGCGAGCTGCGGAAAGGTCTTCAGCATGTTCGGGCGGATGACGCCGGTAAGGTTCGCCGGGTCCTGGCCGCCATAGCCGATGCCGCCGCCGTAGAGCAACCGGTTGTCGGCCGTGCGGCGGTAGTAGTCGAGCACGTAGTTCGCATCCTCGACGCAGTAGTTGGCCGGCAGCAGCTCTTCGATCAGCTTGGCATCGAGCGGTTCGGTCGCCATGACCTGGCTGGAGACCGGCATCATCTTGTCGGTGATCTTCGGCAGCATGGTGCCGAGATAGGCATTGCCGCAGACCAGCACATACTTCGCCGTGACGCAGCCCTTGGCGGTACGCACCACCGGATTGGCGCCGAAGTCGACGCCGATGACGCGCGACTGTTCGAAGATCCTGCCGCCGAGGCTTTCGACTGCTGCCGCTTCGCCGAGCACGAGATTGAGTGGGTGGATGTGGCCCCCGAGCCTGTCGATCATGCCGCCGACATAGCGGTCGGACTTCACATAGGTCCCGACCTCGGCCTTGGAGACCATTTCGAGGCCGGTGTGGCCATGCTTTTCCCAATGGGCCTTCACATGCGCCATCTCGCGCACCTGCTTGTCGGTGAAGGCGGCGAAGAACCCGCCGTCGACGAGATCGCACTTGATGCCGTATTTCGCCACGCGCTCGCGGATGATCTTGCCGCCTTCCAGCGACATTTCGCCGAGACGGGTCGCCTTGTCCGGGCCGTAGCGGCGGGCGATGGTTTCGAGATCGCGGCTGTATCCGTTGACGATCTGGCCGCCATTGCGCCCCGACGCGCCGAAGCCGACGCGCTCGCCTTCGAGCACGATGACGGAATAGCCGTTTTCGGCAAGCTGCAGGGCGGCCGAGATCCCGGTGAAGCCGGCGCCGATCACGCAGATATCGGCGCTCAGATCACCTTCGAGGCTAGGGCGAACCGTCTTGTCGTTGGCGGAGGCGGCGTACCAGGACGGTGCATGGCCCGGATTGGTGGCTGACGTGTTCATCTTGGTGTTCCTCTCACGCGGTCCGGATATAGGCGTCGTATTCGACATCGGTCACCCTGAGGGCGAATTCGGCCAGTTCCTGATGTTTGCAGGCCGCGTAGAGCCCGCGATACTGTGGGCCGAGCGCCGCATAGGCAAAGCTCGACTTGGCGAAGCGCTGCAGCGCGTAATCCCAGTTGGTCGGCAGCGGCTCGTGGCTGATGGCGTGATCGTCGCCGGAGATCGCGCCGCCCGGCGAGGTCTTCTCCTTCATGCCGGCGAGTGCTGCCGACAGGATCATGGCAATGACCAGATAGGGATTGGTGTCGGCGCCGGCGACGCGGTGCTCGATGCGGGTCGCCGGCTTCGAGGCGGTGATGACGCGCACGGCGGCCGAGCGGTTGTCGAAGCCCCAGGACGCATAGGTCGGTGCGTGTTCGGAAGGGGTCAGCCGCCGGTAGGAGTTCTGGTGCGGCGCGAAGATCGCCATGCTCTCGCCCATGGCTTCGAGCAGTCCGCCGACGGAATGCATCAGCCGCTCCGACGGGCCTTCCTCGCCGACATAGATGTTCTTGCCGTCCTCGTCGAGGATCGAGAAATGCACATGCATGCCGCTGCCGGCCTGGGTGCCGTAGGGCTTGGCCATGAAGGTGGCGTCGAGGTCGTTGCAGCGGGCAACGCCCTTGACGATGCGCTTAAGGAGCACCGCATAGTCCGCGGCGGCCAGTGCATCCGGCACGTGGTTGAGGTTGATCTCGTACTGGCCGGGGCCATTCTCGCGCAGCGTCGTGTCTGCCGGAACGTTCTGGGCGCGAGCGGCGGCCGAAATGCCATAAAAGACGTCTTCGAAATCCTGGAGCTCGGAGATCGACAGCACCTGGGTCTGGCCGGTGTGCCAGCGTCCGTCACGGGTGTTCGGCGGACGGACCGGATCGAGCGCGGACCGCACCGGATCGATCAGGTAGAACTCGAGCTCGGTCGCCACGACCGGCGTCAGCTTCAGCTTCTTGTAGCGCTCGAGCACGTTGGCGAGCACCTGGCGCGGATCGGCATAGAAGCCGGTGCCGTCCGGATTGCGCATCTCGAGTAGCACCTGGGCGGTCGGGCGCGACAGCCACGTGACGCGCGACAGTGTTCCCGGAACCGGGAAGCAAAGGCCGTCGGGGTCGCCGGTGCCTTCTGCAAGGCCCGCGGCATTGACGTCGCGACCCCACACGTCGAGTGCGTAGACCGAGCGTGGGATCGCCATGCCCTTGGTCAACACGTCAAGCGCCCGCTCGCGCGGGATCCACTTGCCGCGGGGAACGCCGTTCACGTCGATCACGAAGGCTTCCAGCACTTCGATGTCGGGATTTTCGGCAAAAAAGTTTCGTGCGTAACTATCGATATCCATGAGGCACCATGAAAGGAAAAGGGCAAACGTCTATTTGATCCGGGTGCGTGAAAACACGCGCGCAAAGATGCACCGCTAACGGTGGCCGGACTTCGCGTTATAGATCAGAAAGCGTGCCATGTTCCTTGCCAGTACCTGCGTAACCCCTCGACCGGTGGCGCCTCTTGTGCGCCGGTTCTTGTCCGGTCCGTCGTCTGCAGAAAACGACTTTTTGGTCGATCGACCGAAAATGACCATAGCACCGAATTTCCGGCATTTCCAGCCTGCACCGCGCACGAAGCGCAGGCAAGGGGATTTGCGAGCGACCATCGGCAGCAGGCGCCTGCAGAAACGCGAAGGGCCTTTCGCCTCCAGACACGTGGTGGGAGAGGCGAAAGGCCCTGCGGGCAAATCGTCTTCGAGATCCGTCGACCTTACGGGTTGAACCGCTCCGGGCGATAGGCAGACATGTCGAGGAAGGGTCTTTCGCCCGTCATCGCTTCGGCGATCAGGCGGCCGGTGACGGGGCCGAGCGTCAGGCCGTGATGGGCGTGACCGAAGGCGAGCCACAGGCCCTGGTGGCGCGGGGCCTTGCCGACGATCGGCATCATGTCCGGCGTGCAGGGACGGGCGCCCATCCACGGTTCGGCATCCAGCCGTTCGGCGAGCGGGAAGATGGTGCGGGCAACGCGCTCGGCGCGTTCGACCTGGACCGGCGACTTCGGCGCGTCGCGACGGGCGAACTCGGCGCCGGTGGTCAACCGGATACCCTTGTTCATCGGCGCGAGGAAATAGCCGCGCTCGTTGTCCATCAGCCAGTTGTTGAGGATCGCATTGCCGGCCGGCGCATAGTGCATGTGGTAGCCGCGCTTGACGCCGAGAAGGAAATTGTAGCCCAGCTTGCGGGTGACTTCTTCCGACCAGGGACCAAGCGAGACGACGACGTCCTTGCCCTCGACCAGGCCTTCATCGGTCTTGACCTGCCAGCCGGCACCGCCGGCGCGCGGGGCGAGCGTGGTGGCGTCGCCGACGACGAAACGGCCGCCCAGGCTTTCGAAATACTTGAGATAAGCCGCCGTCAGCCCGTGCGGATCGAGAACGTTCCACGGATCGTTCCACTTGAGGCCGCCGATGAAGTCACGGCTGAGATGCGGCTCTTCCTTGGCGAGTTCGGCCTTGTCGAGGCGCGTGTAGCTGATGCCGTATTCGCGGGCGAGGCGCTCGGCCTCGGCAAACTCGGAATCGCGCTTGGCATTGCTGCGGAAAGCCTCGACCCAGCCGCTCTTGCGGATCAGGTGTTCGGCGCCTGCCGCTTCGATCAGATCCTTGTGCTCGCTGATCGAGTTCTCGATGAGCGGCGCATAGGCGCGCGCGATGACCTGGTGCCGCGACTTGTTGGAGTTCCACCAGTAGCGCGACAGGAACGGCACCAGCTTCAGCATGGCACTCATGTGGTAATGCGCGTCGATGCGATTGTTCAATCCGTAGCGCAGGATCAGGCCAAGCTCCTGCGGGAAGCCGTAGGGCACGACGCCCTCGCGCTGAATGAGGCCGGCATTGCCGAAGGACGTTTCCTCGCCGGCGCCGCGGCGATCCACCAGCACCACCGACTTTCCACGACGCGCAAGATGGATGGCGGTGGAAACGCCGATAATGCCGGCGCCGAGCACGATGGTATCTGCAGACATGTTCTTAGAAATTCCATTTTAATGATGAAAGAGACGGGAACATGCAATCGCGACTGTTGTTGTGCAAACGAAAAATTGCCGCAATCCGGCATTTTCCGGAAGCCGTTGCAGAAATGCGGACACGGGGCGCCGCCCGGTCGGATTTCGCACCTGACGATTTGCGGGCGCGCGACCACGCGACGCACCTGTTGGGCGCGGCAAGGCTTTGCGGGCTGGTGCTCGGATAGACTATCTGATGATAATCCGGGTCTCGATCCGGTGCGCGGCCCGGTTCGCGGATAGGGCGCAATCGCGCCGGAGGGAGAGTGACGATGCGGATCCTGCTCCTGGCGGGTGGTTGGTTGATGGTCGGTATCGGCATTGTCGGCGTCTTCCTGCCGGTACTGCCGACGACGCCGTTCATGATCTTGGCCGCCGCGCTGTTCGCCCGCTCTTCGCCGCGCTTCGAGCAGTGGCTGATCGACCATCCGCGCTACGGGCAGCCACTCATCGACTGGCGCTGCGAACGGGCGATCTCGCGCAAGGCCAAGATCGCCTCTGTGTCGATGATGGCTGTCAGTTTCCTGATCGTCTGGTTCGTCGGTCCGCCGCAGCTCTGGCTGAAGCTCATGGTCGGCGCCATTCTCCTCGCCTGCTCCGCATTCGTCCTGAGCCGGCCCAGGCCGCACGGCTGATCTTTCGACGCAGTCCCCCTATTCGCTCAGTGCCCGGCGCAACCGCCTGAGGATGACCGCCCGCGCCTTGTCGTCGCCGGCCTGCTTGAGTTCGTCCTGAAGGTCGAGCACCAGGGATTGCAGGTCGTTGTGCCAGTCCTTGTGGCCGGGGCGGGCCGGATCGATGCGCGGTGGTCTGGTTGCGGAAATGTCGGCCGGGCCATCGGGTCTGAGTTCGAAAGCGGAATCGATGCGCGGCACGATGATCCGTTCGAGGGGCAGGAAGTCGGAGAGCCGCTGGCCCATCGCGGTCAGCGCCCCCTCTTCGCCGTGGACGAGGAAGGTGGCCGTGCGGATCGGTTGCCGGTTGCGCACCCATTCGGTGAGCTCGCGTCCGTCTGCATGGCCGCTATAGATGTCGAGTTGGCGGATACGCGCCCGAACCGTGATCTCGTCGCCCTGGATGCGAACGGTTGACGTTCCCTCCTGCAGCAGCCGGCCGAGCGTGCCGGTGGCCTGGTAGCCGACCAGAAGCACGGTCGCCTCCTCGCGCCACAGCCAGTTCTTGAGGCGATGCCGGATACGGCCCGCCTCGCACATGCCACTGGCGGCAATGACGATGTGGAAGCCGCGCATGTTGTCGATCGCCTTCGACTGTTCGACCGTTTCGGTGAAGCGCACATTATGCGCCTCCATTGCCTCTGCGAGCAGCTTTCCGTTCTCGAGCTCGCGGGCGTGACGGCGGAAGATCTCGCTCGCGCGCGTTGCGAGCGGCGAATCGATGATGATCGGGCAGGGCTCGATCGCGCCGCTTCGCATGAGGTGGACAAGGTCGGCCAGGAGCTCCTGGGTCCGCTCCACGGCGAAGGACGGGATGAGCAGTGCACCGTCCGGATTGCGCGCCATCTGCACCTCCGCCTCGAGCGCGTGGCGCCGTGCCCGTTCGTCGACGATGTCGCGGTCGGTGTCGCCATAGGTGCTTTCGCAGATCAGGTAGTCGAAATCCTGCGGCGCTTCGGGATCGAACTGCAAGAGCTTGTGACTCGGCCCGATGTCGCCGGAGAACATCACGCGCAGCCTTTTCTCCGGCGTTTCGATTTCCATCTCCACCGATGCCGAGCCGAGCAGGTGGCCGGCATTCCAGAAGCGGAAGCGGATGCCTTCGACCGCCTGCTGCCAGCTTTTCAGCGGAACGCTGCGCATCATCGTGACCGCCCGGGCCGCATCGAGTGCGTCATAGATCGGTTCGACCATGTCCCGGCCGCGCCGCTGGTTGCGGCGATTGAGCTGGTCGACTTCGCTTTCCTGGATATGAGCCGAATCCGGCAGCATGACCGAGCACAGATCGACCGTGCCGCGCGTCGCGAAGATCGGTCCCTCGAAGCCCGCCTTGGCGAGCTTGGGCAGAAGGCCGGAATGGTCGATATGCGCGTGGGTCAGGATCACGGCGTCGATTTCCGACGCGACGAAGGGGAATTCGCGATAGTTCAGCTCCTTTTCGCTCTTCGAGCCCTGGAACATGCCGCAGTCGACCAGCACCTTTGTTTTTCCGAGATCGATCAGGAAGCAGGACCCCGTCACGGTGCCGGCGGCACCGTGGAAGCGCAGGATGGGATGGCGTGTCATCGGATGTCCCTCTCGTCGTCTTCGGCATTCTTTTCGTGGAACCCGCCTGCGCCCGATGCTGGAGCATCGGCGGCAGGCAAGGGATGTCGGCGTGACTGTCACGCCGATGCCATGGTGCGTCAAGACTGACCGGGATGGCAGCTGTGGAACGCAAATTTGTGACAGGTGATTGCGCCGGTTCTCCTTCGCCACTATCAAACGTCGAAGAGAACTTGGTAGGTTCCCGCAAGAGAGAAGGCGGACGGAGTGAAGATAGGCGTCTATGTCATCAATCTCGACCGCTCTGTCGCTCGCCGAGAGGCGCTCTGGCAGCAGGCGGCGGCACTCGGTCTTGAACTGCGCCGCGTCGAGGCGGTGGACGGTCGCGCGATCGACCCGAAAGACTGGGTGGATCTCGACGAAGAGAGCTTCAAGCGCAACAACGGGCGTTCCGTCGTGCCGGGTGAATACGGCTGCTACCGCAGCCACCTGAAGGCCTTTTCCACCTTTCTCGAAACCGACGACGACGCGGCGATCGTCATCGAGGACGACATCCAGCTGGTCGGCGACCTGGTCAAGCGTGCTGCCGCGATCCTCGACGCGGTGCCGAAGGCCGAGATGGTCAAGCTGTTCAACCACCGCACGGTCTGGTTCCACCGCACCGCCACCTCGCGCCTTGGCGACGAGGTCGGAAGGGCTTTCCATGGTCCCCAGGGGTCGGCGGCCTGCAATCTCTACACGCGGGAAGGGGCTCGTAAGGCCCTGCAGAACCTGAAGGTGATGCGCTATCCGGTCGACATCGCGCTGGAACGCGGCTGGCAGAGCGGCCTGGCCGTCTTCACGGTGCGCGAGGACATTGTGAGCCTCGGGGCGCTGAAAAAGCAGACCGAAATCGCCAGCATTGCCGACTATAGGAAATACAAGTTTACCGGTGCGAAGCGCATGGTCACGCATTTCGTCCGCGCCAGAGAATATTTGCGTCGGATCGGCTTTGCCCTTCGGGCCTGAGAAGCCCAATGTCAGCCGAAAGTTCCCGGGACCCGGTCGGGCCGGACCCCGGGGAGGTGTTGGGTATCAGGCCGCCCGCTTCAGGGCGTCGCCGAGGATCGAGACGATGGTGGCGATCTCTTCCTTCTCGATGATCAGCGGCGGCGACAGCGCGATGATGTCGCCGGTGACGCGGATCAACAGGCCGTTGCGGAAGCAGTCGACGAAGACGTCATAGGCGCGCGTGCCCGGTGCGCCGTCGCGCGACGTGAGTTCCACGGCACCGACGAGGCCGAGATTGCGGATATCGGCGACATGCGGCAGGCCCTTGAGGCTGTGCAGCGCCTCCTGCCAGGTTTCCGCAAGTCCGGCAGCGCGGGTCAGCAGGCCCTCTTCTTCGTATATCTCCATGGTGGCGATGCCCGCCGCGCTGGCGACCGGGTGGCCCGAATAGGTATAGCCGTGGAAAAGTTCGATCGCGTTTTCCGGACCGGTCATCAGGCCGTCATGCACCTTGCGGCTGGCGAACACGGCGCCCATCGGGATCGCCCCGTTGGTGATGCCCTTGGCGGTGGTCACGAGGTCTGGCACGACGCCGAAGTAATCGGTGGCGAAGGGGGTTCCGAGGCGGCCGAAGCCGGTGATGACCTCGTCGAAGATCAGGAGGATGCCGTGCTTCTCGGAGATCGCCCGGATGCGCTCCAGATAGCCCTTCGGCGGCAGGATGACGCCGGCGGAGCCGGACATCGGCTCGACGATCACGGCGGCGATGGTTTCAGCGCCGTGCAACTGGACGAGACGCTCGAGGTCTTCGGCAAGCTCGATGCCGTTGGCCGGCAGGCCCTTCGAGAACGCATTGCGGTCGAGATCCAGCGTATGGCGCATGTGATCGGCCGGGATCTGCGGGAAGACGCGACGGTTGTTGACCAGGCCGCCGACCGAAATGCCACCGAAACCGACCCCGTGATAGCCCTTTTCGCGGCCGATGATCCGGGTCCTGGTGCCCTGTCCGATGGCGCGCTGGTAGGCGATCGCAATCTTGAGCGCGGTATCGACCGATTCCGAACCGGAACCGGTGAAGAAGACGCGGTCGAGCTGGGCCGACGGACCGCCCGGCGACATCGTGCCGAGCTTGGCGGCGAAATCGAAGGCGACCGGATGGCCCATCTGGAAGGTCGGCGCGAAATCGAGGGTGCGCAGCTGGCGCTCGACCGCGTCGGTGATGCGCTTGCGGCCGTGCCCGGCATTGACGCACCAAAGGCCTGCCGTGCCGTCCATCACCTTCTTGCCGTCGATGTCCGTGTAATACATGCCCTCGGCGCCGGCGAGCAGCCGCGGCGCGGACTTGAACTGGCGGTTTGCCGTGAACGGCATCCAGAAATTGTCGAGGACCGGCATGTTGGAGGACGGGGTCTGAGGCATGATCGAAAGCTCCTTTGAGATTGCCTCGTGTGTCAGTCATTTTTCAACGTCCAACAAGTCCTTTTCTTGGTGCCGGCAAGCTATTGATTTTTAATGAGTGATGGGGTCAATGTTGCGGAAACCGCAACACCTGAAACAGGAGCGCTCGTGTCGGTCGATATCGGAAACCGCCTAAGACACCTCCGCATGGCGCACAAGCTTTCGCAGCGGGAACTTGCCAAGCGCGCCGGCGTCACCAATTCGACGATCTCGCTGATCGAATCGAATGCCTCCAACCCGTCGGTCGGCGCGCTGAAGAGGATCCTCGACGGCATCCCGATAGGCCTCGCCGAATTCTTCGCCTTCGAACCGGAGCGGCCGCGCCAGGCCTTCTACGCGGCAGACGAGCTGATCGAGATCGGCAAGGGCGCGATCTCCTACCGGCAGGTCGGCGAAAACCTGTTCGGTCGCAGCCTGCAGATCCTCAAGGAATGCTACCAGCCCGGTGCCGACACCGGAAAGGTGCCGCTCGTCCACGAGGGCGAGGAGGGCGGCATCGTGCTTTCCGGCCGGCTGGAAGTCACCGTCGACGACGAGCGCCGGATCCTCGGCCCGGGCGATGCCTACTACTTCGAAAGCCGCCGCCCGCACCGCTTCCGCTGCGTCGGCCCGGTCCCCTGCGAAGTCATCAGCGCCTGCACGCCACCGACGTTCTAGCAAATCCGGGGCGTGAGCCGAACGGAGGAAGCGCCGAGTCGAACGACCGCGCCGGTTGGGCGGTCGCTGAGGTTTTGTCTGGCTGTAAAGGAAGGAAAGATTGGCTAGGGCCTGGATTCTCGCATGATTTCAATGACCTAATGGAAAATCCTTGAAATTCCCTCTGTTTTCCCATCGCGAGCGACCGTGGATGTCACCTTTGCGCCCTGGCTTTGGGCCTCAGTCAGCGGGACGGGCGAGCGGCAATTATTTCCGCTTTCAGATCTCGCGTTTGCGGTGCTGCAGCGATAGAGCGTGCGGCAGCTTTGCGCCCAGAGCGGACATTCAAACATCTGCCGATGTGGTCTGAATTCGGCTCCTAAGCGGGCATTGGAGGCATCGAGCTGACAAGCGGCTGTGCGCCAAAAGCAGTCATGGCGCTCTTCCGCGAGGCTGGTCGTCCTCCCGCGATCCTCTTATGGGGCTGCCGAGCAGCCCCAGCGCGCAGTGCGTGATGGCGGCGTATAGGCCAACAATCGACGCGTATCCTATAAAAAAGCCAACGGTGTTCTCGCTGAAGTCCCACATATCCAGCGAATAGGTCAGCATCAGCTTGGTCCCGAAAGCCATCTCGAACGAGCTATTCACACCCCAGATCGCAATGGCCAAGGCCGTCGCTCTCACAACTATAGTGCGCGAGGGGCTTGGCGAGGCAAGGCGCAAGGTTGACTGGATCGTGTTCACCACCACGGTCCAGCGTGTTCCCAGATGGATAGCGATGATCAGCAAAACCCAGTATCCGGCGAACATATGGATTTCCCGCACCGCAAAGGCACCGCTGAGGGCGGTGAACGGGAAGAGGTCACGAGAGACCAGCAAGCTCGTCACCAGCATGACCATCATGCCGATAGCGAGGCAAAAAATGGTGACCAGGTTAAAGATGCGACTGGCATCCATTCGGCGCTTCGTCACGCCGCCGTACCAACGCCTGTTGAAGACGTTGTGCACGATCACGAGAACGAACAGGGCAGTGCCGAACAGCTCGTGGGAGAGATTGTCGAGCCACCAATATGCCAGGCAGGCGATGACGAGTACGACGGCCACGAGGTCCAGGAGCAGACGGATACGGAAGACGTTCATTCGAATTCGAACCGCCGCATGTCGTTGAAGGTGTAGAGGAAATCACGATCCGCGCGGGACATGTGGCAGCTCTGGCAACGGGCGGTGTTTTCGGCTTCGTTGATCGTGCCATCCGGCTTGAACCATTGGAACTGCCAGTCGGCAGTGCGGCGGTTTTCGTCGTAGTCCTGGCCCCAGTTTTCGCCCTTTTCCATGATGAAGTACCGGAACACTTCACCGTCGCGGTAGTCGACGAGCGCAACATGCGTGCCGTTCGGGATCGGGTCGCCGCGCTTGACGGCCTCGATCGCCTCGCGTGTCGTCATGATGTGTTCGGTGACTTCGCCGCGCGTCACCGTCGTGTAGTGGACGAGCTTCGCGATGTCCGGCATTGTCGCGCGTGTGGGCTCCGCATGGACCTGCATGCCGACCATGAGAACGGTCAGTCCTGCCAACGCAGCGCCGCCTATGCTGCCAATAATCTTTCTCATCCAGACTCCATTGATCAGCGCGGGGCCAAAACCTCAGCGCGTGTATTGTTCGTCGGTAACGTGTTCCATCCATTCGACTGACTTGCCGTCCAGCGCCTCGGAAATAGCGATGTGGGACATGCCTGTGGTCGCGGTTGCCCCATGCCAGTGCTTCACGCCTGGCGGAATCCACGCGATATCGCCCGGACGGATTTCCTGGACTTCACCGCCCCAGTGCTGGACGAGGCCGACACCTGCCGTGACGATCAGCGCCTGGCCGAGAGGGTGGGTATGCCAAGCGGTCGGCGCACCGGGCTCAAAAGTTACGGTCCCGCCACCCACTGTGGCTGGCGCGGTTGCGGAGAAACGGGAATCGACCCGGACGGCTCCGGTGAAATTTCTGGACGGACCCGCCGTCGACGGGCTCGTCCCCGCCCGTGTCACCGACACGACGTTGTCGGGTTCAGCAGCCGCTACGGATGTGCCAAGGGATAGGGCTACTGTCATTAGAATCCTCATCTTCATTTTTGCGACTGTTGCCGGGTATTTAACGCTTCGCTCGATCTAGTTTTCGGCGAAGACTTGCCTGGCGATCGCGACCGCCGACACAGCACTAGGCCAGCCGGAATAGAACGCCATGTGGGTGATGGTCTCGACGAGCTGTTCTTCCGTCAGGCCGTTGACCTTGGCGCACACGAGATGCGAGCGGAGCTGGTCCGGACGGTTTTGCGCGCTGACTGTCACGAGCCTTCGGTCGCGCCGGGAAAGCTGCGGCCGTTCCCAGATGCCGGCGTAGAGGACGTCGTCTGTCAGTTCTGCCAGTTTCGGTGCGATATCGCCCATCAATTGCCGGGTCCAGAGCTAGCGGATCTAGGTTCGAGGCTGGTTCCTGTGCCATGCTGGCCTCCATTCCGACTGATATGACGATGGCTGAAACCGAGATTCTCGACATAGGTTTCTTCAAGTTCGTTTCCTTCATTTTGCGGTCCTTCGGCATCTGGCGAAGAAGGGACGGCAGCGCAGACACGCGCCAATGCGTCAGTCGAGCTTCTTGTCGGTGAGGAACTTTGCGACCTGATCGGCGATCTCGACATTGTTCAGGTCTGACATCAGGAAGTGGGTGCCACCTTTGATGCCGATCTCCGGCAGGTGAACGAGCGTTGCGTCGCCGCCATGCTTGTTGACGGTGTCGACCCAGAGTTTCGCCATTGCCAGACGAACCCGCCAGTTGTCCTGACCGCGCTCTGTCGTCGGGTCAACCGGGAAATTATCCCCGTAGTAGATGACGATATGCAGCTTGGTCAGCTTCTCGAAATCGGCAACCGGGACGGCCTCGCCCTTGAGCGTGCCGGCGGCGCTCGGCATGTCGGCCGGCACTTCACCTTCCGGGAAGACGAAGCCGCTACCGGGCTCTATCGCGACGATGCCCTTGACGTTCGGATTCTTGATCGCCGTCAGCCAGCCGGGTCCACCTCCCTGCGAGTGGGTGAACAGGATGCCCGGTCCGGTCTTCTCGAACAGGGCCGACATGGCGTCCGAGATCACGTTTGCATCGAAGGACCCGGTGTTCGGGGTGACCGAACGAAACAACTGCTCAAGGGCCGCAGGACTGCGGTCGAACTGGACGTTCTCGAAGTAGTTGGGCCATTTTCCGAGACGGGACTGGTCGAAGAACAACTGGTCATAAGGTGTCGGCTCGATCGTCGCTGCAACGGTGCTGTTGCCCGCGCGGCCGCGGCGTGGCTGGTCGACGATGTAGGTGGAGAAACCCTTGCGCAGGAAAATGCTCTGGAAACCTTCACGGCCATCCGGTGTGGTCTCCCAGCTGCGGCCGGACTGGAAGGCTCCGTGCAGCATCACGATGGGCAGAGGCTTGGGGTCCTGCGGAACCTGATAGAAGACGTAGGCGTGGTCGCCGTGCAGCGACTGGCCCTCGGCCGTCGGGGCATTGTTGTTATAGGTGCCTTCCGTCTTCGAAACCGTACCGCCCACCGCAAAGCTGCCCTGCTCTTGAATAACGAGCGGTTCAGGCTTGGAAGCCGACTGCGCAAAGGCGAGCCCGGCGATGGCGATGGCGCTTGAGAAAGCGAGGACGGATAGGGTTTTGGCGAGTCTGCGGGGCATATCGATCTCACAATGATGAAGTTGAGAGAAGGGTATGCAGACATCACTCAGGTGATTAGCCGCCTATTTCCGATTGAGGCCATTAGTCCAACTTATTAATCACAAACGGTTGATTAGCGCGTTATCCGCGATACCGGAGAGCTTCGACGACCAACGCAAAAGCCGGCGAGGTGTGTCTGCGGTTCGGGTAATAGAGGTGGTATCCGGAGAACGGCGCGCACCAGTCCTCGAGTACCCGCACCACCTCACCGCGCTCGATCAGACCGGAGACCTGATCCTCGGGCATGTATGCCAGGCCAAGTCCTCTTCTCACAGCGTCGAGGCGCATCGCGATGTTGTTGAACACCAGTTGCCCTTCCACCCTCACCTTCAGTTCATGTCCGTCCTTCTCGAACTCCCACGAAAGGATGTTGCCGTGCGTCGGCATCCTGATCTGAATGCAGTTGTGCCCCGTGAGGTCCTGAGGCACTTCGGGCCACGGGTTCTGTCGGAAATAGGAGGGTGCGCCGACGACAGCCATGCGCATTTCCGGGCCGATGCGAATTGCAATCATGTCCTTGGCCAGTTGCTCGCCCAGCCGCACGCCTGCGTCATAGCGCTCGGCCACGATGTCCGTGAGCCCATAATCGACCGTGATCTCGACCTTGACATCGGGATTGTCGGGCAGGAATTTTTCAAGCGCGGGTGCCAGCACCGAGATTGCGGCATGCTCGCCTGAGGTAATGCGGACGGTTCCGGCAGGCTTGTCACGCATTTCCGCAAGGGCCGCCAGTTCCGCCTGAATGTCTTCGAACCTCGGACCAGCTATCCTGAGGAGGCGTTCGCCTGCTGCTGTGGGAGACACGCGGCGCGTCGTTCTCGTTAGCAGCCGAAGCCCCAGTCTCTCTTCAAGCCCGCGAACGGTCTGGCTGAGTGCCGACTGCGACACTCCCAGTTTGACCGCCGCTTTCGTGAAGCTCTCCTCGCGCGCCACCATCACGAAGGCGACCAGGTCGTTGAAGTTCTCCTGCGGCATTCATTAGACACCCTTATAGCTTCATCCCGATTACTGCCCCTAATCCAAAGGGTCGGCAAGCGATATCTTGTTCGCATCGAAACAGGCACCGCCGTGGAGGAGGGCGGTGTCGACACTGAACGGAACTCGAAATGCCAATCGGCCCTGATGAAACAGCCTCCGCGAATAAGACGGCCATCCTCGCAATCATCCTGATCAGCTACGTGATGATCGTCCTCGACATCTCCATCGTGCTGACGGGGCTGCCACGCATTCATGCCGAACTCGGCTTCAGCGATGCGGGCCTTGCCTGGGTCTCCACTGCCTACACGCTGACCTTTGGCGGCTGCCTGCTGCTGGGAGCGCGTGCGGGCGATATTTTCGGGCGACGCCGGATGTTTCTTGTCGGCTTGACGATCTTCTCGCTTGCCTCGCTTGTGATCGGCGTATCGCAGACACCTGCGGTCATGATTGCTGCAAGAGCCCTGCAGGGGCTGGGCTCCGCTATTCTCGCCCCCTCGACGCTCGCTCTCTTGCAGACCAGTTTCGAACCGGGTCCGGAGCGGACGCGCGCCGTATCCTACTATGCTGCCGCGGCAGGCGTGTCGGCCGCGTTCGGCCTGGTGATCGGCGGACTTCTTGCCGACGGGTTATCCTGGCGCGTGGGGTTCTTCATCAACCTCCCCATCGGCATTGCAATGATGATGGCCGCGAAACGCTATGTTCGTGAAACGGAGAGAACCCCCGGCACCTTCGATATCGCAGGTGCGATCATATCGACGCTCGGTATTGTCGCGCTCGTCTACGGCGTCATCCGATCGGCGTCCAGCGGATGGTCGGATGTGGCGACCCAGGCTGGCGTCGGTTTTGGCATCGTCATGTTGATCCTGTTTGCTGTCGTGGAATCGCGTGCAAGCCAACCGATCATGCCGCTATCCCTGTTTGCCGACCGGGAACGGTCAGCCGCATACGCAGCCCGCGCCCTGTTTCTCGGCGCGAATGTCGGATTTTATTTCTTTGTTGCTCAGTTCCTTCAGAGCGTGGTGGGTCTGAGTTCCTCGCAAGCGGGCATCGCTTTTCTTCCGACGACGGTGGTGAACTTCATCATTGCCATGTCGGCACCACGTCTGATCGGGCGGTACGGCGCTGGCAAAGTGCTTGTCACCAGCGTTGTGACGGGTCTGATCGGCATGATCTGGCTGAGCTTTGCCATGCAGCAGGCATCACTTCTCACACTCGTCATTCCGATGATGCTGGTCGGAGCTGGCCAGGGTGGCGCACTCGGACCGCTGACGGCCTCCGGGATCGTCCGCGTGCCGTCGGAGCGTGCGGGAGCAGCGTCGGGTGTGGTCAATGTGGCCCACCAGCTTGGCAGTTCGCTCGGTCTCGGCGTCCTCGTCGCCGTCGCCGCAATCGGCTCGCAAGGCCTGCAGGGCACGGAACTTCTGGCCAGACGTGCCAGCGTGGCGATGGAAACCGGATCGATCCTCATCGCCCTGACCTTGATCCTCGCCGTCGTGTTCATGGCCCGCCCCCGTGCCCGCCTCCTGGAAAAGTAACCGTCGACGGCCTGAGAACAGCCGCAATGAAAACTCGGAAGGAAAGACAGATGGAAAAGCGCAGGCTTGGAAAACACCTCGAAGTTTCGGCTCTCGGCCTCGGCTGCATGGGACTGAGCCACGGCTATGGCGCGGCAACCGACACCGGCGAAGCAATCGCCCTCATCCGCGCTGCCCACGACCGTGGCGTCACCTTCTTCGACACCGCGCAGGTCTATGGGCCGTTCACCAATGAAGACGTCGTCGGTGAAGCCCTTCAGCCGATCCGCGACAAGGTCGTGATCGCCACCAAATTCGGCTTCGAGCTTCCGAGCGCCGATGGCGGCCAGCATTTGAACAGTCGCCCGGACTATATCCGCCAATCGGTCGAGGCCTCCCTGAAGCGGCTGCGCACCGAGGTGATCGATCTCGTTTATCAGCACCGCGTCGATCCGAACGTGCCTATCGAGGATGTCGCGGGAACCGTCAAGGACCTCGTCGCCGAGGGCAAGGTCAAGCACTTCGGCTTGTCCGAGGCGGGCGCGCAGACGATCCGCAAGGCGCATGCGGTCCAGCCCGTCGCCGCGCTGCAGAGCGAATATTCCCTGTTCTGGCGTGAGCCGGAGAAGGAAATCATTCCGACGCTTGAGGAACTGGGGATCGGCCTTGTCCCATTCAGCCCGCTCGGCAAGGGTTTTCTGACGGGCAAGATCGACGAGACGGCGACGTTCGGCCCCGGCGATTTCCGCAGCGTGGTTCCCCGCTTCCAGGCGGAAAACCTGAAGGCCAACCACGCTCTCGTTGCCGCGCTGACGCAGATCGCGGAAACCAAGGGTGTAACGCCGGCCCAGATCGCGCTCGCATGGCTGTTGGCGCAGAAGCCCTGGATCGTGCCGATCCCCGGCACCACCAAACTTCATCGCCTCGAAGAAAACCTCGGCGCGGCGGATGTCGAACTCTCCCCGGAGGACGCCACGGACATCGCCACAGCGCTCGCGAAGATCAACATCGTCGGCGACCGATACCCCGCCCACCTTCAGGCCCGTGTGGGCAAATGACAACTCGCGGTGAGCCGCAAGCTCCCGCCTCCATGAAAGGAAATAAACATGACCAGCACAGTTCCGACAGTAAAGCTCAACAACGGGGTCGAGATGCCGATCCTCGGCTTCGGTGTTTTCCAGGTGCCCGATCCCGCCGAGTGCGAGCGCAGCGTCCGCGACGCGATCGACGTCGGCTACCGCCTGCTCGATACCGCCACCTCCTATGGCAACGAAGAGGCCGTCGGCAACGCCATTCGCAATCACGGCATTCAGCGAAGTGAACTCTTCGTCACGACCAAACTCTGGATCGAAGACGTGACCTATGAAGGGGCGAAGGCCGCCTTCGAACGGTCCCTGAACAAGCTGCAGCTCGACTATCTCGACCTCTGGCTCATCCACCAGCCCTATGGCGACGTCTATGGCGCATGGCGTGCGATGGAAGAATTGTACAAGGCGGGTCGCATCCGCGCGATCGGTGTCAGCAACTTCTATCCCGACCGCCTGCTGGACTTCGTGCTTCACAACGAGATCGTGCCGGCCGTCAATCAGATCGAAATCCACCCGTTCCATCAGCAGGAGGACGCTCGGACGCTGCTTCAGGAATACAACGTTCAACCGGAAGCATGGGGTCCGTTTGCGGAAGGAAAGAACGGCCTGTTTTCGAACGAGCTCCTGCAGTCGATCGGCCAGAAACACGGCAAGAGCATAGCCCAGGTCGTGCTGCGCTGGCTGATCCAGCGCAACATCGTCGCCATCCCGAAGTCGGTGCGCAAGGAACGCATGGCCGAGAATTTTTCGGTCTTCGACTTTGAGCTTGATCAGGAAGACGTCGCAGCGATCGCGTCGCTTGACCAGAAATCCAGCAGCTTCTTCGACCATCGCGATCCGGCCATGGTGAAGTGGCTTGGCACGCGAAAGCTGTAGGCCGATCGCGTCGCGTATCGGCCTGTCGGCCTTTCGTTTTTGAACGCGATGCCGTTGGCCCGGCCTGGGACATTGAAGACGCCGGCGCCCCTCGGCGCCAACACCAGAGCGCCTGCACCTGGGCCCGCGGATCGTCTTGACCGCACCGATCGGCGGTGCCGCGATGCCTCGATCGCGACACCGAGAGCGTGAGCTTCCCACGACGGAACCGAGCAGCGCGTCGAGGTGTCGGACAATTTCGGGACGAGGTCTCCACCTGAGACAAGGATGATCGACATGGAAACCGAAGCTCGTTTGCGAGGAGGACGCCTTTGAACGGCCTCAAGACCATTCTTCTGGCTTCGTTGCCCTTCCTGTTCGGTCCCGCCGCAGGGATAACCGAATCGACGATTCCACAGTCAGAGCAAGCCCAGAGTACCGAGCGCCGGCTCCTATCCGCGACGAGCACGGTCGGTGACATCCTGCGCCATCCGGCATTCTCGGGATACGCCGATCGCGTCCTGCCTTGGGACGATCGTCCCTATGACGAGACAATGAAGCTGAGCGAAATCGGCAGGCTTCTTCCGTATCACAGTGCCGTCGAAACTGGCCCGGTGCTAGGCGGACTGAACCGGATGATCGAGGATGTCGCAGCGGGCCAGCAGGTATTTTACGACATCTATTTCGACGCCGACAAACGTGCAGACCCGAGCAAAGAGAACACGGGTCTGTTTTTCTTCCGCGGCCGGCCTGGTGCGCCCTTTGCGATCGTCTCCCCGGGCGGCGGATTTGCCTATGTCGGATCCGTCCACGAGGGGTTTCCCTATGCGGTCGAGATCAACCGACAGGGCTATAACGTCTTTGTCCTGAAATACCGTGTCGGCCAGGGCGGCAGGGTTGCAACGCAGGACCTCGCGGCCGCCATTTCCTATGTCTTCAGGAACAGCAGGACCCTTGATGTTGCGACCGAAGGCTATTCCGTCTGGGGCAGTTCCGCAGGCGCGCGCATGGCGGCGTTTATCGGATCGCACGGGGTCGCCGCATTCGGCGGGGATGCCCTACCCAGGCCTGCGGCGGTTGTCATGGCCTATACCGCGCATGCCGACCATTCCGACAGTGAACCGCCAACCTTTGCGGTCGTGGGGTTGGATGACGGGATCGCGCCTCCATCCTCCATGGAAAGCCGGATCGCCGAACTGAAGCGGCTCGGTTCCACCGTCGAATACAGAGAATTCCCGTTAGTCGGCCATGGTTTCGGCACGGGAGCAGGCACCAGCGCCGAAGGCTGGATCACCGAGGCCACGCGCTTCTGGGAACGGTCGCTCTGACCGCTGGACATTCCGATACGCTCACCACCAACGAAAGGAAAACGGATATGACCATGAAACATGGACCTGAGCTAAATCGGCGCGGATTGTTGCTCGCTGCTGGAGGTTTGGCTGCTGCGGCAACCGTCGACGTGGCAAATGCCCAGACAGCCACGCAGCCGACCGCTTCCACAGCGGCGTCCACATCGGCAATCGGACGGCGCAGGCTCGGCGCGCTGGAGGTTTCCAGTGTCGGCCTCGGCGTCCAGAACATGAGCCGCACCTACCAGCAGACGATCCCGACGCGAGCAGAGATGCACAACATCATCCGCGCCGCCTTCGACAACGGGCTGACCTTGTACGACGCCGCCGAAGCCTATGGTCCCCACGAAGTCGAGCGCATCCTTGGCGAAGGCGTCGAGCCGTTCCGCGACCAGATCGTCATCGCCACCAAATTCGGTTGGAACATCGATCTCGAGACGGGCGAGCGCAAGCCGGGCCTCAACAGCCGCCCGGAGCACATCAAACTGGTGGTCGAAGGTATGCTCAAGCGTCTGCGCACCGACCGCATCGATCTGCTCTATCAGCACCGTGTTGATCCGCAGGTTCCGATCGAGGATGTTGCGGGCGCGGTCAAGGACCTGATGGACGAGGGTAAGGTCCTTCATTGGGGCTTGTCGGAAATGGGCCTCGAAACGCTACGGCGCGCGCATGCGGTTCTGCCTATCACAGCGGTCCAAAGCGAATATTCCATGCTGTGGCGCGGTCCGGAGACCGGGGCAATTCCAGTCTGCGAGGAGCTTGGCCTTGGCTTCGTTCCCTGGAGCCCGCTCGGCGTCGGCTTCCTGAACGGCGCGATCGATGCGCGTACGCGCTTCGCCGAGGGAGACATCCGCGGCGTTGAGGGTCGCTTTGCACCGGAGAACCTGCCAAACAATCTGGCGCTGGTGGAACTGCTGAAGGTCTGGGCTGAACGCAAGCAGGCTCGTCTTGGTCAGATCGCCCTGGCTTGGCTGCTCGCCCAGAAACCGTTCATCGTTCCGATCCCCGGCACAACTCAGATGGCGCACATGATCGAGAACATCGGCGCGCCCGCGATCAGTTTTTCGTCTTCCGAAATCGTGGAACTGAACGCGGCAGTGGCCGCCATCGAGATCAAGGGGGAAAGACTTCCCGCCGCCGTCCAGGCGTTCTCGGATGTCGAGTCCCCCGTAAGATCCTGATCCTTGACAGGACGGCTGGCTGACCCCGGCCTTGAAGGGCGCTCGATCCAATCTGGCAAGCGTCCTTCTTGTTTCTGACGTCACTGTTCACTGAGACTGCAGAGCCAATGCATGCTGCCCATCAAGTATGCGTTGGCGGAGCCGAAGAGATTGCCTCCTGAGCCGCGATGCCGCCGCGTGACGCACGTCGCGTCGCAATGACCGCTTTGGGCCGAACTCAGGCAACAACCCGAGATGCTTAGATGTGCGCTCTTGCCTTTCGGCAACCCAACATCAGACAGTCCGTATCCGGCCCCAAAATGGCCATCGAGACAGCCAACGCCTGACTTGCTGAGGAGTTTTGTTTGAGCCGGCGTGCCAAATTCCGGGGGCGTCGGTTCGAATCCGTTCAAGGCGAAGACGACCGGCCATGCCCATGTGTGGCCGATGCCTATGGCAGGCTGTTACGAGCGCTTGGCCTGCAGGGGAGCCGGTGTGGTTCAGTCAGCGCGCCGGGGGGGCAGGCAGTCGCGGTGGTGAAAAGAACTCTGGGGTTGCAACCAGCTGCCGAATATTTCGGAAGTCGAAAACTAAAAGTTGACAATCCCTCCGCAAGAACTTATATGTCCATTATCGATATTTGCTTGCTTAGCTTTGGTTGTCGCGCATTTAGCACCGCGCCCTGAACGAACCTTTTCTTTCAAAAATCGCTATCACATCTGCAACGCAGCGTGCGTTGTGGTTCTCTTATTGCTATGAAAGGGTTCATCATGACCACTGGCACAGTTAAATGGTTCAATTCCACCAAGGGCTTCGGCTTCATTCAGCCTGACAATGGCGGCTCCGATGCGTTCGTCCACATCTCTGCCGTCGAGCGCGCCGGAATGCGCGAACTCGTGGAAGGCCAGAAGATCGGTTACGAGTTGGAGCGCGACAACAAGTCGGGCAAGATGTCGGCCTGCAACCTCCAGGCCGCCTGAATCATCCCGGTATCCGCTCTCCCTTGACCACGGATGTACTGGCACTGTCGAGAGTATGATACCAGCAAGGTCAGGCAGTTTGCCTGGCCTTTTTTGTTGCCGCTCTGCGGCGTCCCATCCGGAAAAATCCATGTCACAAACACCCAGCAAATCCCGCCAGAAGGCGGAGATTGCGTTTGCCGATGCGCAATCGCAATTCTTCGCCCGCAACAGTGCCGTAGAGGAACTCGATTCCCTCGTTCTGGCCCGCGAAGAAAAGACGCGGCGACTTCGTGAAGCCCGACTTGCGAAAGAATTGAAGGACCGCGAGACGGCGACCGCCTCTCTTCTCGCCAAACGGGCAGAGCGACCTGACCTCACTGCAACGCTATTTACAGGACAATGATTTGAAGAACGCCAGAACCAATGACCTTTCCGACCGTCGTACAGCGGCCGCGGAAGCCAAGGTCGCTCTCCTGAACGCCTATCGTACGGCAAAGGCTGTCGATGAACCCGCCAGATCGGCGAGACAAGCAGAACGCATGGCCGCCGCGGTTGCCAGGGAAGAGCGACGTCTAGAACGCGAACGGATCAAACGCGACGAGGCCGAGCGCCGGATGGCCGAGGCAATTGAGCGGGAGGCTGCCGCAGATGCGGCGGTACGCGCCGAAACAGAAGCGCGAGAGACCGTGGAAAAAAACCGTATTGCACGGGTGCTCGAGGACGAGGCCGCTCGCAAGGCTGAGCGTGATCGGCGCTATGCCAACCGTAAGGCCAGACGCGCCTAGCATTCGGGTTTTCGGACATTCGATCGAATCTGCGGGGCCTCGGGGCCCTGCGGCGTCTGGCGAAGACGGAGCCCTCCGGCCGTCTCCTCACGTGCAGTTGCAATCGGGCCCACAATCGCGGTGTAACCGCTGTCAAAGATCCGTTACATCGGAAGGAAACCCCATCGATGGCAGAAGACCCCGGCGAACTTCAGGCAATCAACACAGCCTGGCAGATCGCGATTCAGGAAATCCTGCGGATGGTACTCCGCGACATGTACCACGCAGGCGGAGAGGAAGCCTTCCGGGCGAATATCAAGCGTATCGAGGAGGCTGCGGTGGACAGCATCTATTCCGACCTGCGGCTACGTGGCACAAATGAATGGACCGAAGTGCTCGTAAAGGACAAGGCGAGCAATTTCGTCACGTCATTGCTGACGTCGTTTACATACGATCGCTCTTGACTAAAGGGTGAGACGACCGATCGACTCTGCCTCATGTCGTGATCGGAACGAGCGGCAAGCTTCGCCCAGCAAGGAAAGCGCCTTGGACGGCGGCAATGAGGTCGAAATCGGTCATGAAGGTCGCCCGCGCTTACGGCAGCTAGTTCTTCCAAACTCCGGGATCGGACAGTCAGGAAGCGGCCTTCGTGCCGTCGTTTGTCACAGACTTTGTGGAGCAATAAACAGGGTCCCCAGCCGTGTTTCCTAGCCGTGATCGAACACGGCCATGACGAATGCCCTGTCGTTCCCCTCAAGATTCGCCCATCGCGCAAATTTCGCGTGGGCATCACCTGTGGGCTACAGTTCTGGGCATCAGGTCGCCAATGACGCCAAAACGGTATCCCGCGCGACTGCAAAATCAAGGAATTAACGGCTTTTGGGAGAATTGGCTGGGGAACCTGGATTCGAACCAAGATTAACGGAGTCAGAGTCCGTCGTTCTACCGTTGAACTATTCCCCAGCAGGGGGTTACGAGCTTGCGTGACCCGTCGGTGAGGCGGGCTTATAAACAAAAGCCGGGCGATTGCAAATACCTGTTTTCAAAAAAAATCGCATGGCGGCGGCAGCGCGGCTGAAAGCGCCTGCTGCGCGAAGCGTGCCGCTTCCGGAGCCTTGTGGAAAAACAGTTTGGCGAATGGGCCTGGCGCTGTTATCATTTTCCCAACGAAAATCGAACATGGCGCCAGCGGCATGCCCAAGAGGCCTTGCGCGGTGCAACGGAAAAGTTCAGTGACAGACCCCGATCGCGGCCCGCGGCCGCCAAGCGAGGGACCGTCGACGGGTAAACGCAAAGGCGGGGGGTCCCGCCGGCGCGGCAAGGCCGGAAGGGGCGCTCCGAAGCATTCGGGCGTCGCCGCTTCGGCTTTGGAGGCGGTGGCTCTGGGGCCACAGGCGCCGCGACGCTCCGAAATCGACGAGGCCGAAGGTCCCGTCCGCAAGCGCAAGCGCCGGCGGCGGAACAAGGCAGCCCAGGTCCCAGCCGTTTCCAGTGAAATTGCACCTCCGCCACCGCGGACCGCGTCTCCGCAGCAGCCGGTTCCGCAGGCCGAGGACAAGCCGGGCAAGAAGCGTAAGCGCAACCGTTCGCGCCGCGGTCCCCAGGGACGTCCGCTTGCTCCTGCCGCGCCGCTTCCTGCAAGGCAGCCGGCCGCTGCCGTGCCGGTGGCACCTCCGTCCGGCCACAACACCCATCATGCGCAAGGCCCCCGTCGCGGGCCGGTGACGGCCGAACGGCCGCGTCCGCACGCCCCGGCGGAACAGTGGTCTGACGATCTCTATGCCGCGCTCGATCTCGGCACCAACAACTGCCGCCTGCTGATTGCGCAACCGACGCGCCCCGGCCAGTTCCGCGTGGTCGATGCCTTTTCGCGCATCGTGCGCCTCGGCGAGGGGCTGGGCGCCCATGGTCGGCTTTCCGCTGAAGCGATGGACCGTGCAGTCGAGGCGCTGCGCGTCTGCGCCGCCAAGCTGTCGGGCCGCCAGATCCGCCGCATGCGGCTGATCGCCACCGAGGCCTGCCGTGCTGCGGAGAATGGCGAGGAATTCCTGTCGCGCGTTACCGTCGAGACGGGGCTCGAACTCGAGATCATCAATCGCGAAACCGAGGCGCGGCTCGCCGTGTCCGGCTGCTCGTCGCTGGTCGGTCGCGAGGCCCGCTCGGTGGTGCTGTTCGATATCGGCGGCGGCTCTTCCGAAATCGCCGTGATCCGCATCGGCGACAACCGCTCCAGCCGGCTTGCCAACCACATCACCCACTGGACCTCGCTTCCGGTCGGCGTGGTCACGCTGTCCGAGCGCCATGGCGGCCGCGATGTGACGCCGGACGTCTTCGAAGCGATGATCGGCGAGGTCGAGGCCATGCTGTCGCGCTTCGAATGCCCGCCGCTTGCCGGACTGGATGGCCTTCCGCCTGAGGATTTTCATCTGATCGGCACATCCGGGACGGTGACGACGCTCGCCGGCGTGCATCTCGACCTGCCGCGCTACGATCGCCGCAAGGTCGACGGTCTCTGGCTCTCCGATGCCGAGGTGACTGCGATGCAGGCGAAGCTCCTTTCCTGGGATTATGCCGGCCGCGCCGCAAATCCCTGCATCGGCCCGGACCGTGCCGACCTCGTGCTGGCAGGCTGCGCCATTCTGGAGGCGATCCGCCGCCGTTGGCCGTCGAGCCGCATGCGCGTCGCCGATCGCGGCCTGCGCGAGGGGCTGTTGACCGACATGATGGCTGACGATGGCGTCTGGCGCAGGAACCGCCGCCGCCCGTCGCACGACAGGGAGCGCTGACGACGCATGACCAAGCCACCGATCGGCCGCAAGCTCGGCCAGAAGGTCAAGAAGGGCAAGCTGAAGGCGTCGTCGCGACGCTGGCTTGAACGCCATATCAACGATCCGTATGTCCAGCGCGCCAAGCTCGAGGGGTATCGCGCCCGCGCGGCGTTCAAGCTGCTCGAGATCGACGAGAAGCACCACATCCTCAAGGGCGCCCGGCGCATCATCGACCTCGGTGCCGCTCCGGGCAGCTGGTCGCAGATTGCCGCCAAGGTCACCAATTCGACGGACGAGGATGTCCGCGTCGCCGCGATCGACTTTCTCGAAATGGCCCCGCTGCCGGGCGTCAAGATCCTGCAGCTCGACTTCCTCGACCCGGCGGCCCCCGAGAAACTCATGGAGGCGATCGGCGGCACGCCTGACCTCGTCATTTCCGACATGGCGGCGCCGACCACCGGCCACCAGAAGACCGACCACCTGCGCACCATGCATCTTTGCGAAGTGGCGGCCCATTTTGCCGTCGAGGTGCTGGCCGAGGGCGGGCACTTCCTTGCCAAGACGTTCCAGGGCGGCACGGAGAAGGAACTGCTCAACATGCTGAAGCAGAATTTTCGCCAGGTGGTGCACATCAAGCCGGGGTCGTCGCGCGCCGAATCGGTCGAGATGTTTCTGCTGGCCAAGGGCTTCAAGGGCCGCCCCGCGGCTGCGGCCGGCGAGGCGGAAACCGACAACGACGAGGCCGGTGCCGAAGCCGAATAGGCCCGGACCAGAGGAACGGGCAGGGGAGGTCAGACCGCGATGCTGCTATACGTGACGGTCGGAACCAATGATCTGGCGCGCTCGATCGGATTTTACGACGCGGCCCTCTTGCCTCTGGGATTGAAGCGGCAGCGCACTGAACCGGTGGAAGCGGGCTATGGCGCAGACGATGACACGCGTTGCCGTTTCTGGGTGACGAAGCCTTTCGACGGTAATGCGGCGACCTTCGGCAATGGCTCGATGACCGCGCTCGAAGCGCCGAACCGCGCCGCGGTCGATGCCTTCTATCGCGCTGCCCTTGCCCATGGCGGATCGGACGAAGGTGCGCCGGGATTGCGGCCTTTTCATCAACACTTCTATGCGGCCTATGTCCGCGATCCGGATGGAAACAAGCTCTCGGCCGTGTGCGAGAGACCCGAATAGTCTCACTTCACGGTCATTTCCTCGGCAACCTCGCGCCGTCTGCCATGTCCGGAGACCGCGGCACCCGCATCGCGGGCCAGGCCGATGAAGGGCAGGACGGCGATCAGCGACAGGCCAGCCACCGCCGCGAAGGCGAGATGGAAGTCATCGAGGGCAAGCGGCCTGCCGTGATACGCGGTGCTGGCTTCGAGGATCGCGGCTGCTACCGCGACCCCGAGCGCCAGGCTGATCTGCTGCAGCACCGAACTCATCGACGTCGCCTGGCTCGCTTGCCGGTCGTCGATCTCGGCATAGGCGAGCGAATTGATGCCGGTGAAGAAGAAGGACCGGCAGAAACCCGCGGCAAGCAGGAAGCCCATGATCACCATGATCGGTGTGGCGGGCGAAAAGAATGCATTGGCAGCCGTGGTCGCCGCACCGGAGATCGCCGCGACGATCAGCACGCTGCGGAAACCGGCGGCGGCAAAGACCCGCCGCGCCAGAACCTTGGTGGTGATCGCTCCGATCGCCCCGATGAAGGTGGTGAGGCCTGATTGAAACGGCGACATGCCGAAGCCGAGCTGAAGCATGAGCGGCATCAGGAAGGGAATGGCGCCGGCCGCGATGCGGAAGATCGAGCCGCTGAGCGCCGAGGTGCGGAAGGCGGCATTGCGAAACAGCGAGAGATCGAGCAGCGGCGTCGGATGACGAAGGGCGTGAAGCAGGTAGAGCATGCCGGCGATCACCCCGATCACCGTCGCTCCGATCCCGGCCGCGACCGGTAGTGCCGGCAAGCTCATCACCGACAGGCCGAAGACCACGCCGGAGGCGGCGATCGCGCTGAGGAAGAAGCCCTTGAGGTCGATTGGCGGCGTCTCGACCGCCGGGACCTCGGGCAGGTAGATCGTCGACAGCCAGACGCCGGCAAAGCCGATCGGCACGTTGATCAGGAAGATCCAGTGCCAGCTGAAATAGGTGGTGATGAAACCGCCGACCGGCGGGCCGGTGAGCGGTCCGACGAGCGCCGGGATGGTGAGCAGTGCCATGGCCGAGACCAACTCGCTGCGCTTGGTCGTGCGCAACAGCACCAGTCGGCCGACCGGCGTCATCATCGCCCCGCCCATGCCCTGCAGGAAGCGGGCCGCGACGAAGGCAAGGAGGGAGCCGGAGACCGCGCAGAGGATCGAGCCGGCGACGAACACCAGGATGGCGATGCGGAAGATCTTCTTGGCACCGTAGCGGTCGGCCATCCAGCCCGAGACCGGAATGAAGATCGCGAGCGCCACCATGTAGGACGTGAGCGCCAGCTTGAGCGTGATAGGTCCGACGCCGAGGTCGGCGGCAATCGCCGGCAAGGCGGTCGAGATGACTGTCGAATCCATCTGCTCCATGAACAGTGCCACGGCGAGGATGAGGGGCGTGATGCGGTTCATCGGGGATGGCCTTGGGGGGACGGCGGGGGGCGATGGGGGCTTGCGCAAACGCGGAGAGCTTTAGATGCCGCGGCCGTCCCTGCCAATGCCTAGATATTGCGGTCTCAGCGGGATCACGACTTGGTGATGCGGGTTTCCTGCGGGCTGTCGGCTTCTATCTTTGCCTCGAACCCTCTCGGCCGAGAGGTTCAGGGACGGACAGAGGAGATTTCCAGATGGTGACGATCAACAGACGCATTCTCCTGGGCGGCGCGGGCCTGGCGCTTGCTGCCCCTTCGATCATGACAAGGGCCGCGCTGGCACAGGGCACCGATACCATGACGAGCATCGACCACGCCATGCCGCCCGAAACCCATCGGTTCAAGCTCGGTGCCTTCGAGGTGGTTGTCGTCAAGGACGGTGCGAGGCCCTCGGAAAAACCGGGCGAAACCTTCGGAACGGACCAGCCGCCGGAAGCCGTCGGTGAACTGCTCGAAGCAAACTTCCTGCCAGCGGACAAGTTCGTGAACAGCTTCGCGCCCGTGCTGGTCAATACCGGCTCCGAGGTGATCCTGTTCGACACGGGTCTTGGCGAGGGCGGGCGTGTCAACGGCATGGGGCGATTGATCGAAGGTTTGACCGCGGCAGGCTATACCCGCGAGGACGTCACGATCGTGGTCCTGACCCACATGCATGGTGACCATATCGGCGGCCTGATGGAGGGCGGAAAGCCGGCTTTTCCCAATGCGCGTTACGTGGCGGGCCAGGCGGAATACGACTTCTGGGTCGATCCGGCCCGCGCCGGCACACCGGCGGAAAACGGCCAGAAGGGTGTGCTTGCCAGCGTCAAGCCGCTCGCCGAGAAGACGACCTTCATCGGTGACGGAGCGGATGTCGTGAGCGGCGTGACCGCCATGGCGGCTTTCGGCCATTCTCCGGGCCACATGATCTACAGGCTGGAATCGGAAGGCCGCCAGCTCGTGCTTGCCGCGGATACCGCCAATCACTTCGTCCTGTCGCTGCAGCGTCCCGATTGGGAGGTGAAGTTCGACATGGACAAGGCGGCCGCCGCCGCGACCCGCCGCAAGGTGTTCGACATGATCGCCGCCGACAGGCTCGCCTTCCTCGGCTATCACATGCCGTTCCCGGCGGTCGGTTATGCGGAGAAGCTGGACACCGGCTATCGGTTCGTGCCGAAAGCCTACCAGTTCGATATCTGACGAAGATCAAAGGCCGCGGCTCCGCGCCGCGGCCCTGGCGGGTTGGTCAAGCGGACCGGCGGAGCTCGTCCGAAGCCTGGTCGAGAAACTCATCCATGCGTCGGCCTAGATCGGCTTCGGTGACGGTCACGCCGGCGAGAGCCAGATCGCGTTTCAGCCGGTCGAGAAGACGGTGCGGCTGAACCACCTGTTCTGCGGCAAGCGTCGAGGCATAGGCCTCGACCTCGTCGAGTCCCATGACATAACCGGCCCAGCGGCCGATCATTCGGTCGCGGCGCGCAAACGTCTTGAAGCGCAGCTCTTCCTGCCGGGCGTACTGGAATTCGAGAGCCTGGGCCCGTTGTTTCAATGCTGTCATGATAACCCCCATGTTTGTTGGTTTTTGGTTCCTTCCCCAAGGAACGCGAACACCATCGCATGGCGCTCTTTCAGGCTTCGTATGGGCCAATGCTAAAATTTGAATGATCTGTCGATTTTTGTGGGGGCCGCCGCATATTCGGTGCGCTGGAATTCAGGCAGGTCGTACAGGACGTTTTCTCTATTCCCTTCCTGTCATGAACGTGTTACCAGCCCTCGCCAACTTCCAAGCAATCTTGCAGGAGCAAGCGGGACGTATGATTCGTTCCCGAGCGTTTCCGGCATTCTCAAATGAAGGAATTGGCAATGGCACGCATCGTAATGTCGGCAACCGGAGCGGAAGCGCTCACCTTCGACGACGTCCTCCTGCAGCCCGGACATTCCGAGATCATGCCGGGTCAGACCAACATCTCCACCCGCATCGCAAAAGACATCGATCTTTCGCTCCCGATCCTGTCGTCCGCCATGGACACCGTGACGGAGAGCCGCCTGGCGATCGCCATGGCCCAGTCCGGCGGCATGGGCGTCATCCATCGCAACCTGACCCCGATCGAGCAGGCCGAGGAAGTCCGCCAGGTCAAGAAGTTCGAGAGCGGCATGGTCGTCAACCCGGTCACCATCGGGCCGGAAGCCACGCTTGCCGAAGCCAAGGCCCTGATGAGCGCCCACGGCATTTCCGGCATTCCGGTCGTTGAAGGGGCGAACCGCCCGGGCCGCCTCGTCGGCATCCTGACCAACCGCGACGTCCGCTTTGCCTCCGACCCCAGCCAGAAGATCTACGAACTGATGACCCGCGAGAACCTCGTGACGGTCAAGGACGGCGTCGACCAGCAGGAAGCCAAGCGCCTCTTGCATTCGCACCGCATCGAGAAGCTGCTCGTCGTCGACAATGACGGCCGTTGCGTCGGCCTGATCACCGTGAAGGACATCGAGAAGTCGCAGCTCAATCCGCATGCCGCCAAGGATGCCCAGGGCCGGCTGCGCGTCGCCGCCGCGATTTCGACCGGCGATGACGGCGTCGAGCGCGCCGAGCGCCTGATCGATGCCGGCGTCGACGTCATCGTCGTCGATACCGCCCATGGCCACAGCCAGAAGGTTCTCGATGCCGTCGCCCAAGTGAAGAAGATGTCGAACGCCGTTCGCATCATCGCCGGCAATGTCGCCACCGGTGAGGGGACCCTTGCCCTGATCGATGCCGGCGCTGACTGCGTGAAGGTCGGCATCGGCCCTGGCTCGATCTGCACCACCCGTATCGTTGCCGGCGTCGGCGTTCCGCAGCTCGCCGCCGTCATGGCCGCGGTCGAGGAAGCCAACAAGCATGGCATCCCGGTCATCGCCGACGGTGGCCTCAAGTTCTCCGGCGACGTTGCCAAGGCGATCGCCGCCGGCGCATCGGCCGTCATGGTTGGCTCGCTGCTGGCCGGCACGGATGAGAGCCCGGGCGAGGTCTATCTCTACCAGGGCCGTTCCTTCAAGGCTTATCGCGGCATGGGCTCCGTTGGCGCCATGGCGCGCGGCTCGGCCGACCGCTATTTCCAGGCCGAGGTCCGCGACACGCTGAAGCTCGTGCCGGAAGGCATCGAGGGCCAGGTTCCCTACAAGGGCCCGGTCTCGGCGGTCCTCCACCAGCTTGCCGGCGGCCTGAAGGCGGCCATGGGCTATGTCGGCGGCGTCGACATCAAGGATTTCCAGGAAAAGGCGACATTCGTGCGCATTTCCGGCGCCGGTCTTCGTGAAAGCCATCCGCATGGCGTGACCATCACCCGCGAAAGCCCGAACTATCCGGGCGGTGCGTGAGGACTGGCTGATGCGGCGGAGCGGCAGATGGGAACGAACAAGGTGATCCTGCTGCTGCTCGCCCTCTCGGGCGCCCTTCTCGCCTGGATGTTTTTCGGACTGGATCCGGAGTTCCAGCGCTTGAGCGGGGCAGGGAGCTTTCTCGATGCCCGGCTGTCCGGCTATGAGACCGATGCGGTGCTCGGTCTTCGGGCGGCGCTTGCCGATCCGGCGCGGGCCGATGCCCGCGACCTTCTCCAGCAGATGTATCTAGGCCCCGACCTCGTCCTGCCCTTGGTCCTGACGCTTTCGCTCTGCCTGCTCTTTCGCGGCTACGCCCCCGGCGCCGTGCTCTATGGCCGGCGCCTCGAGGTTCGCCAAGCCCGGCTGCTCTGCCTCTTGCCGATCGCCTACGGTCTTGTCGACTATGCCGAGAATGCGAGCTTTCTTTTCTACTTCCCGCCGGCGACGCCCGGACCGACGCTGTCGGCGCTGATCCCCGAGCTTCTTCCTTGGATGACGCGGGTGAAGCTCCTGTTCCTCGCCGTTTCCGTCATTGTGGTGCTGCGCCTCGCGCTGTTCAAACCGCCGGTCACGCGCGGGTAACGGACATTTGTTGTCGCGCCGTCGGCAAGCTGCCCTATCCTTCCAGAACGTTACCCCGCGCGTGGACGCGGCGGTCGTGTTCCGGAACGGAGGTCATCATGGAAACGCCGAAGATCACCCAGGCGATGATCAACGCCTATGACGAATATACCCACCTGACGCTCGATCGGCGTCGCTTCATGGAAAAGCTCACTTTGCTGGCGGGATCCGGCGCGGCTGCCGCCGCCATCGCGCCGATGCTGGCGG
The DNA here is from genome assembly GCF_012927355.1 of Rhizobium terricola. Lineage (GTDB taxonomy): Bacteria > Pseudomonadota > Alphaproteobacteria > Rhizobiales > Rhizobiaceae > Allorhizobium > Allorhizobium terricola. The sequence continues at coordinate 331,261 of NZ_JABBGK010000002.1, read as the reverse complement.
CCAGCGGCGCAAAGGCTGCCATGGTCGAGGAAATGGATGCGCGCCTGACGGCCGAGGACATCACGTATCCGGGCGCGGGCGGCGAGATGAAGGGCTATCTTGCCGTGCCGAAGGATGCGTCGGGAAAGCTGCCCGGCGTGATCGTCATCCACGAGAACCGCGGTCTCAACCCGCATATCCGCGACGTCGCCCGCCGCATGGCGCTGGAAGGTTTCGTCGCGCTGGCCTCGGACTTCCTCTCGCCGCAGGGCGGAACGCCCGAAAACGAGGACAAGGCGCGCGAAATGTTCTCGACCCTCGACATGGGTGCGACGGTCGCCAACGGCGAGGCGACCCGGGCCTTCCTCGCGGCCCATGACAAGGTCAACGGCAAGGTCGGTGCGATCGGCTTCTGCTGGGGCGGCGGCATGGTCAACCGGATGGCCGTTGCCTCTCCCGAACTCGGCGCGGGCGTTGCCTATTATGGTGCGCAGCCGCCGGCCGAAGACGTGCAGAAGATCAGGGCGCCGTTGATGCTGCACTATGCGGGCCTGGACGAACGGATCAATGCCGGGATCGGGGCTTATATGGCCGCGCTCGAAAAGAATGGCAAGACCTTCGAGATCTTCGTCTATGACGGCGTCAACCACGCCTTCAACAACGATACGTCGGCGGCGCGCTACGACAAGGCGGCAGCCGAACTTGCCTGGTCGCGCACGGTCGCATTCCTGAAGAAGAACCTGGCCTGATCGCAGGTTCTGACGTGACTGATTTTCGAGTGTCGCAGATTTGCGACGTTGCGAACGGCCCTTTCATGACAATCGAATGAAACTTTTCGGTGTTTGATATTGATCAAGTTGCGGGCCGGATGACGCGACTAGCCTTTTCCTCAACCGGCGCCTGCACGTGCCGGGTCATTCGTTTGGCTTCAACGATTTCAGGGAGAATGTCATGGCATCGACAATGAAGGCCGCCGTGGTGCGGGAGTTCGGCAAGCCGCTGGTGATCGAGGAAATGCCGATTCCGGATCCCGGTCCGGGCCAGATCCTCGTCAAGTACGAAGCCACCGGCGTCTGCCACACCGACCTGCACGCCGCCAACGGCGACTGGCCGGTCAAGCCCAATCCGCCGTTCATTCCGGGTCACGAGGGTGTCGGATACGTCGCCAAGCTTGGCGTTGGCGTTTCCCGCATCAAGGAAGGCGACCGTGTCGGCGTTCCGTGGCTGCACACCGCCTGCGGTTGCTGCTCGCCTTGCCGCACCGGCTGGGAGACGCTGTGTGGCAGCCAGCAGAACACCGGCTATTCGGTCAACGGCACCTTTGCCCAGTATGGCCTCGCCGATCCGGATTTCGTCGGCCGCCTGCCGGACAATCTCGAATTCGGTCCCGCCGCCCCCGTGCTCTGCGCCGGCGTCACCGTCTACAAGGGCCTGAAGGAAACCGAAGTGCGCCCCGGCGAATGGGTCGTCATCTCCGGCATCGGCGGCCTCGGCCACATGGCCGTGCAATACGCCAAGGCGATGGGCATGCACGTCGTTGCCGCCGACATCTTCGATGACAAGCTGAAGCTCGCCAAGGACCTCGGCGCCGACATCGTCGTCAACGGCACCGCCAAGGACGCCATCGAACAGGTGCAGAAGGCGACCGGTGGCGTGCATGGCGCCCTCGTTACCGCCGTGTCGCCCAAGGCCATGGAACAGGCCTATGGCTTCCTGCGCTCCAAGGGCACGATGGCACTGGTCGGGCTGCCCCCGGGCTTCATCTCGCTGCCGGTCTTCGAAACCGTCCTGAAGCGCATCACCGTGCGCGGCTCGATCGTCGGGACGCGCCAGGATCTCGAGGAATCGCTGGTCTTCGCCGGCGAGGGCAAGGTCGCCTCGCACTTCTCCTGGGACAAGATCGAAAACATCAACGACATCTTCCACCGCATGGAAGAAGGCAAGATCGACGGCCGCATCGTGCTTGATCTCAACGCCTGAGAGCGCTGAATGACAGAAGGGCTGGCGGCGCGCGATGGCGTGCCGCCGGCCTCTTTCTTTGCGTTCAGGCCTCGGCGCGTGCAGCTTCCGTCGCCGGCTCAGCAGTCGCCGCCAAATTCACCGTCTTCTGGCGGCTGGCGAGGATGGCCGTGGCCAGGGCCTCCATGTCGGCGCGGCGGGGGCTGGATCGGCGCCAGATGAGGCCGATTTCGCGCGAGGGCGGCGGATCCGCGAAGGGCACGATGCGGATCGATGTCCGTGCCGTTTCCGTTTCGATCGCCATTTCGGGGATCAGGGTAAGCCCCATGTCCTCGGAGACCATCTGCAAAAGCGTGGTCATTGAAGTCGCGCCGAAATTGACGAGGCTGCGCCGGCTCGCGGCCTTGCAGACCGAGAGCGCCTGCTCGCGCAGGCAATGGCCTTCCTCGAGCAGAAGCAGGCGATCCGGATCGACCTGCGTTTCGGTGAGTGGCGAGAGCAGCACCTCGGTGTCGTTGCTTGATGTCGCCATGTAGAACCGGTCGATGAACAGGCTGCGCGTCGCAACGTTGTCGGCCTCGATCGGCAGGGCGGCGATGATCGCGTCGAGCCGTCCTTCCCCGAGATCGGAAAGCAGACGATCAGTGATCGCCTCCTTGAGCTCCAGTTCGATCAGCGGATGCTCGCGCCGCAGATGCGGGATCAGTTTCGGCACGAGATAAGGCGCGACCGTCGGAATGATGCCTAGCCTCAGCAGGCCCTCCAGTGTTCCCGTCGAGTGGCGGGCGGCTTCTTCCAGCCGGTCGACCCCGGCGAGAACGGCACGCACATGGACCAGGAGTTCCCGGCCCTTGGCCGTCAGCAGCGTGTTGGATCGGGTTCGCTCGACCAGCCGGACACCAAGGTGTTTTTCCATCTCCATGATCTGCGCGGACAGCGCCGGTTGGCTGATATGCACCATTTCGGCAGCGCGGCCGAAGTGCAGCGTGGTGGCGAGCGCCTCGAAATAGCGCAGTTGACGGATGCTAATCATGATAAGTTTTTCCTATCAAAAATCACATTAAATACAATTGGAAATTATGGAACGTTTCGCCGAAGGTGGTCTCGGAAACACTCGTATCTGAGAAAAGAAACAGGAGGCGAAGATGAACGAGCACGTCAAATCAACCGGCAAATGTCCGGTCATGCATGGCGGCAACACCGCCATGGGCAAGTCGGTCATGGAATGGTGGCCGAATGCACTGAACCTCGACATCCTGCACCAGCACGACAGCAAGACCAATCCGCTGGGCAAGGACTTCAACTATCGCGAAGAACTGAAGAAGCTCGACGTTGCGGCACTGAAGGCCGATCTTCGCGCGCTGATGCTGGACAGTCAGGAATGGTGGCCGGCCGATTGGGGCTCCTATGTCGGCATGATGGCCCGCGTTACCTGGCATGCCGCCGGCTCCTACCGCGTCACGGACGGCCGTGGCGGCGCCAACACCGGCAACCAGCGCTTTGCGCCGCTCAACTCCTGGCCGGACAACGTCAACACCGACAAGGGCCGCCGCCTGCTGTGGCCGATCAAGAAGAAGTACGGCAACAAGATCTCCTGGGCCGACCTGATCGCGCTCGCCGGCACCATGGCCTACGACGTCGCCGGCCTGAAGACCTTCGGCTTCGCCTTCGGTCGCGAAGACATCTGGCATCCGGAAAAGGACACCTATTGGGGTGACGAAAAGGAATGGCTGGCGCCGAGCGACGGCCGCTATGGCGACGTGACCAAGCCGGAAACGCTGGAAAACCCGCTCGCCGCCGTGCAGATGGGTCTTATCTACGTGAACCCGGAAGGCGTGAACGGCAAGTCCGACCCGTTGGCGACCGCCGCCCAGATGCGCGAGACCTTCGCCCGCATGGGCATGAATGACGAAGAGACCGTCGCGCTCACCGCCGGCGGCCACACGATCGGCAAGTGCCATGGCAATGGCAGCGCCGCCAATCTCAGCCCCGATCCGGAAGCAGCCGGCCCCGAATTCCAGGGCCTTGGCTGGATGAACACCAAGGGTCGTGGGGTTGGCCGTGACACCGTCGTCTCCGGTCTCGAAGGCGCCTGGACCAGCGAGCCGACCAAGTGGGACAACGGCTTCTTCAAGATGCTGTTCAGCCATGAATGGCATCTGGTGACCAGCCCCGCCGGCGCCCACCAGTGGGAACCGATCGCGATCGCCGAGGAAGACCGTCCGGTCGACGTCGAGGATCCGTCGATCCGGCGCAACCCGATGATGACCGACGCCGACATGGCCCTGCGCGTCGATCCGATCTACCGCGAAATTTCGTTGAAGTTCCGCGACGATCAGGAGTACTTCTCGGACGTCTTCGCCCGCGCCTGGTTCAAGCTGACCCACCGCGACGTCGGCCCGAAGTCCCGCTATTTTGGCCCGGACATTCCGGCAGAAGACCTGATCTGGCAGGACCCGATCCCGGCTGGTCGCACCGACTACGACGTCGTCGCGGTCAAGGCCAAGATCATCAACAGCGGTCTGTCGATCGCCGAATTGGTCTCCACCGCCTGGGACAGCGCACGCACTTTCCGTGGCTCCGACAAGCGCGGCGGCGCCAATGGTGCCCGCATTCGCCTCGCCCCGCAGAAGGATTGGGAAGGCAATGAGCCGGCCCGTCTGGCCAAGGTACTTTCGGTCCTCGAAGGCATTGCCGCCGAGACCGGTGCCAGCATCGCCGACGTGATCGTGCTCGCCGGCAATGTCGGTGTCGAACTGGCGGCCAAGGCGGCCGGCTTCGATATCACCGTGCCCTTCGCGCCTGGTCGTGGCGACGCCACTGCCGAGCAGACCGACGCGGAAGGTTTCGCCGTGCTCGAACCGCTCGCCGACGGCTTCCGCAACTGGCAGAAGAAGGACTATGTCGTCAGCCCCGAGGAAATGCTGCTCGACCGCGCCCAGTTGATGGGGTTGACTGCCCCGGAACTGACCGTGCTCATCGGCGGCCTGCGCGTGCTCGGCACCAATTACGGCGGCTCGAAGCAGGGCGTGTTCACCGACCGCGTCGGTGCGCTCACCACCGACTTCTTCACCACGCTGACCGACATGGCCTATTCCTGGGTCCCGACAGGCAGCAACTCGTATGACATCCGTGACCGCAAGACCGGCGCGACCAAGTATACGGCCTCCCGCGTCGATCTCGTGCTTGGCTCGAACTCGATCCTGCGTGCCTATTCGGAAGTCTACGCCCAGGACGACAACAAGGAGAAGTTCGTGGCGGACTTCGTCGCTGCCTGGGTCAAGGTGATGAACGCCGACCGCTTCGACATTGCCTGACCCCGGTCCGGTGACCGGCTCCGGCCGGCCACCACCCAGGTTGTCGAAATGTGATGCCGACCGTCGGAATGGCACAGCCGCTCCGACGGTCGGCGCACTTTTTCAGCTATCGTTAAAGTGCGATCTTTCCTTTTAAGTCAAAGGGGCTAAAACGACGTCTAAGCGTACCGTGTCGGTATGCTGTAGGCTCTTGCCGCGGCGGGAGTCTGGGACAGGTGTGATGAGTACCAAGAAGTCGAATGGCCGCCTGCAATTGCGCAAGACGCCGCAGCAGGAACGAAGCATTCAGCGTCTGGAAGCCATTCTGGAAGCCGCTGTCGAGATGATCGCGCAGAATGGCGTTGGTAATCTGAAGATGACGGATCTTGCCGCCCGTGCCGGTGTTCCGATCGGATCGCTTTACCAGTTCTTCCCCGAACGTGCGGCCGTCGTCCGCGCCTTGCACGATCGTCACACGGAGCGTGTCGAGACCGGCGCGGAGCGGGTCTTTTCGAAGGTGACATCGATAGCCGAGGCCGAAACCTTGATGGAGTCGGCGGTCGATGTCTTTTACAGCACCTTCCGCGGCGATCCCGTCTATCTTCCTGTCTGGCTGGCGGCGATTTCGGATCCGGATCTGCAACGGCTCAACACCGATCACCAGGCCCGGCTGACCGCCATCATGTGCAAGATCTTCCGCCCTTTGCTGCCCGAAGGCAGTACGATCGATCTTGAAATCCGCGTGATGCTGTTCGTCTATCTGACCGGGGCCACGGTCCGCCGCGCGATGATCGAGGACGACAGCACGGCCCGCCGGATTCTTGATGAATTCAAGAGCAGCGTTCGAAAGGCGATGTTTACGCCCTGACGGCGAGTGCCTCCCGAAAGGAGGCCGCGTACCCCGTGCTTACCAGCCCGGCATCATGTTGCCGGTCCTCAGCCGCGGAAAGTAGCGCGGATAGGTCTTCACGTCGCTTTCCAGATCGTCCTCGACGACCGTCGGCGTGATGTTGTCGAGGCAGGCCGAAATATGGTCCGTGATCGCATTCATCAGCGACGTCGACAGGCCGGGACGCTTCATCAGGCCGATCTGCACCGGCGGAAGCGGCGGGAAGCCGTCGCTCTGCGTCAGCACCTTCATGCCCGTTCTGAGCGCCGATTCCGGCAGGATCGACACGGCCATGCCGGCGAGAACGGCCGCGGCGACGACCGTCGATGACCAGCTGGTGAACAGGATCTGGTAGTCGCGCCCGTCCGCGTCGAGCGCCGAGCAGGCGAGTTGCCGCCACTGACAGTCGCGCCGCCCGACCGCGAGCGGCACGGGGGCATCGTCCTTGAGTGGATGGTTGGCAGATCCTACCCAGCACAGCGGCTCGGTGCGCACGACGTCCGACTGCCGAAGCAGCGGATTGTGGGTGACGAGCGCGATGTCCAGCTCTCCCTTTGCCATCTTCTCGGCCAGGTCGACGGATGGCTCGCAGACGATGTAGAGCTCGACATTCGGATGTGTCTTGGCAAAACGCCCGATGATCTCCGGCATATAGCGGTCGGCATAGTCGTCCGGCGTACCGATGCGCAGCGTGCCTTCGAGGCGGTTGTCGTCGAAGGCGGCGATTGCTTCCGAATTCAGGCGGATGATCCGGCGTGCATAGTTCAAAAGCTTGTCGCCTTCTGCCGACAGCCGGTTGCCGCGCCCGTCCTTGATGAAGAGCTGCTTGCCGATACGCTCTTCGAGGCGCCGCATCTGCATCGATACCGCCGACTGGGTCTTGAATACCCGCCCCGCAGCCTTCGTGAAGCTGCCGGTATCGACGATGGCGACGAAGGTCTGCAACTGGTCAATATCGAGAGGAGCCGACATGAGGAAACATCCATAAGAACGATTGATGCTTACTATTAGAAACATTCGTTGGACTGATCAATACCATTTTGCCATTGTCAATTTGCAAATCAGCAATCAACGGCGGTGCCTTCTGCGCCGCAAACAGGTTTCGGTTGCACCCTGCCGCCATGCGACAGGGGCTGCCTTTTCTCGTGCCAATCGAAAGGATGACCACAATGCGCACGACCGAACGGATGATCGAGCTCGACATTATCGAACCCCGGCAGGCGTTTTTCGCCCGCCTCACGATGTCGCTCACCCATTTTCAGTCCGTCTGGCGTGCCATCCGCAACCGACGTGCAGCGAACCGTCTTGCCGATCTCGATGACTTCCAGCTGCGCGACATCGGGCTCAACCGCAGCGATGTCGAGCAGATCCTGAGGTCTTCCGGCGTGACGGACGATCCTTCGCTGCAACTGACGCGTTCGGCCCGCATGCGTGCGCGCCGCTCGCTTCATGGCTTGCCGATCGATTGATCGCCTTTCCAGAATCCCCGCAGGGTGACAGCCAATAAGCCCTGCTTCTTGCCCGGTATGGTTCAGATCCATGCCGGGCTTTTTTTGTTATGGATTATGCGCAATTTTGTTCTTTATCCACAAGCAAGGGATGCAAAAGTAACGGCTTGCTAACGCTGATCTGGAACGATGCCGATCCTCACGCGGCCTAACGCCAGTTCAGCGGAGCCATAGCTATGCGCCTTTCCAGGAAGTTGCCGATCGCGGCAGCACTTTTCGCCTTCGTCTCATTGAGCGCCTCTATGGCGATCAATTTCTATCTCGAAAGCCTCACGCTGACGGATCAGGTCTACCAGAAGCTCGAAGCGACGGCCGACGGTCGCCGCAACGAGGCGCGCGGTTATCTCGAATCCATCCGGCTGGACATGGCGGCGCTTGCGTCCACCTTCACGACGCAGCAGGCGTTCTACGGCTTCAACGGTGCGATGAGCTTCCTCGGCGAGGATCCGGCCAAGGAGCTCCAGGCGCGCTACATCGACGGCAACCCCTTCCCGGAAGGCGAGCGTTACAAGTACGACACCGCGAAAAAGGACGTCTACGACCGCTCCCACAAGCAGTATCACCCAGGCTTCCTGAAGCATCTGCAGGCCCAGGGCTACAGCGACCTGTTCCTCATCAATCCGGAAGGCATGATCGTCTACACGGCGATGAAGGAACGCGACCTCGGCACCAATCTGGTGACAGGCCCCTACAAGGACACGGGTCTCGGCGTGGTCTTCCAGAAGGCGCTGAAAGCCGAAAGCGGCGCTGCCGCGATGTCGGAATTCGAAGCCTATCAGCCGTCGAACGGCAGGGTTTCCTCGTTCGTCGCCGTGCCGATCCTGCAGAACGGCCGCGCCATCGGCGTGCTCGCCTATCAGATCCCTAATGATCAGTTCACCGCGATGTATTCCAACAAGAAGGGTCTCGGCGAAACGGGCGAGACAATTCTGGTGAGCGCACGCGGCGAGGTGGTCAACGACAGCCTCCACACCACCGAGAACGACGCGCTCGTCGCCCGCATCGACTCGGCCCTCGTCTCGGAAGCCGTTGCCGGCCGCGAGGCCAAGGGAAGCGTTGCCGGTTACCGAGACATGTCGAGCTATGCCGCGTCTTCGCCGCTCGAATTCGCCGGCACACGCTGGGCCGTGATCGCCCTTATCGACGAAGACGAAGTCGGCGCCGAACTCTGGTCCGCGGCGCTCGCCTCGATCGGCGTCGGTCTCGTGCTGGTCGTGATCGGCTCGGCCGTCGCCGTCCTCTATTCGCGAACCCTGACCCGCCCGATCTCATCGCTGGTCGGTTCGATGGGAGAACTCGCCAACGGCAACACGGAAATTGCCCTTGACGGCGAAAACCGCCAGGACGAAATCGGCGACATGGCCCGCTCGGTCGCGGTCTTCCGCCAGGCCGAAATCGAGAAGCGCGAGCTCGAGAGCGAAGCCGAGCATCGCCGCTCGGCAAGCGAAGGCGAACGGCGCGAGCGCGATGCCGAAAAGGCTGCCGAGCAGGCCCGCCTGACCGAGACCGTCGAAGTTCTGGGCGCCGCGCTCCAGCGGCTGGCGAGCGGTGACCTCACGGCAACCATCGACAAGCCCTTTGCCAGCGGCCTCGACCGTCTGCGCGTCGACTTCAACGCCTCGCTTGAACGCCTGTCGCGCACCGTCTCGGCCGTGCATTCGAACGTATCCGAGATCAATCACAAGAGCGGCAAGGTCTCTTCGTCGACGTCCGATCTGTCCAAGCGCACCGAACAGCAGGCCGCGGCCCTGGTCGAGACCTCGTCTGCGATCCGCCAGATCATGGATGCGGTTCGCCATTCGACCGAGAAGGCCGAAACCGCGTCGAAGCTCGCCCGCGAGGCGCGCGTCAATTCAGACCGGTCCGGCGAGATCGTCGGCGGCACGGTCGATGCCATGCAACGCATCGAAAGTGCCTCGAGCGAGATCTCGAAGATCATCAACGTGATCGACGAAATCGCCTTCCAGACCAACCTGCTGGCGCTCAACGCCGGTGTCGAGGCGGCCCGTGCCGGTGAAGCCGGAAAGGGTTTTGCCGTCGTCGCCCAGGAAGTCCGCGAACTGGCTCAGCGCTCGGCGAATGCCGCAAAGGATATCAAGGCCCTGATCACCAAGTCCGGCGAAGAGGTCGCGAACGGCGTCGGCCTGGTCAAGCAGACCGGAGAGGCGCTGTCCTCGATCGCCAGCCAGGTCGTTCAGATCGGCGACCATATTCACACGATTGCCGGCGCCGCGCGCCAGCAGTCGAGCGGCCTCAACGAGGTCAATGCCGCCGTCGGACGCATGGAGGACGTGACCCAGCAGAACGCCCGTGCCGCGGAGCAGACCAATGCCGAAATGTCGGCGTTGACCCGCGATGCCGAGATGCTCGCCGGACTGGTCGGCCAGTTTACCTTCGAGAAGGGGATGGCGCCTTCGGTCACCAAGTTCGCCGACATGCGCGAGACGAGCTTCACGCGTCCCGAAACGAGCTTTGCCCGCAACGACAAACCCATGGGTTCGAACGTGAAGCCGCTCGTTCCGCGCGTCATCCCTGCCGGTCCCAACACCCGTGCGGTCTCCTCACCGGCAAGGGCGCTTCTGAACAAGCTGTCCTCGGGCATAGGCAAGCCGCAGGCACCATCGACGTCCAAGGAAGATGGCAACTGGGAAGAGTTCTGAGCCCGGCTGATAACATTTGAACGCAGAAAGGGCGGCCTCGGGCCGCCCTTTCTGCATGTTATATGGAATGCTCAGGCCTTTGGCGCTTCTTCCGGTCCGTCGGCTTCCGGCTCCGCCTTCTTCTGCCCGTTGCCTGAGAGATAGCTTTCGAAGATCTGCTCCATGCTCTTCTGGTAGTTCTTCTGAACCTCGAGCCCGCTGTCGAACATCGCATTGACCAGGTCCGCCATGCCGGCTGCTGCTGCAGGGGCCTCCGGGCCGGGCTTCGCCGTTTCCTTTGCCGCTGCCGGAGCCGAGCCGTAACTCGCGCTCATCATGTCCTGGAACGCCTTCGTGAAGGGATTGTCGAACAGCGGGTTGGTCTGAGCCGGTTGGGGTTTCGGCTGTGCACCCATCATGTCCTGGAAGGCCTTCATGAAGGGATTGTCGAAGAGGTTGACCTCAGGCTTCGGGGTAGCCTTCGGCTGGAAGCCGGTGCTTTCCAGCCACTGCTGCATCATCGCACCCATCGGCGTGCCGGCGAAGGGATTGGTATCGGCCATCTGGCCGGTCGTCTGCTTGAACAGGCCGCCCATGATGGTGTCGGCCATCACCGGCAGCATCTGCTTGAGGATTTCCTGGCCGACGCCGGTGAACTGGGCCGCCTGCGCGGCAATCGCCCGCGACACTTCCTTGGAGCCGAACAGCTTTTCGAGCACCTGGTTGCCATCGGCGATGCCCTGCGGCGTGAACGCCTTGCTCATGTCCTCGAAATATTTCGCATACTGGCCCGAGGCCATGGAGGAGAAGAGGGCGGAGAAGTCGTAGGGATTGGCGGTGTTGCGTTTCAAACCGGAGGAAAAGGCAGGCATCAGTGCCGCCATGGCCTTTGCCACCTGATCCTGCGCCAGATTGAACTGCGCGGCCATCGCCTCCATGGCGTTGCCGTTCTGGGCCCGCAGCATCATATCGAAAAGTGGCAGCATCGGCGTTCCTTCCCCCGTGAGTGCGAAGCAGATGTCACGCACTATATCCGGAAAAGGTCGGTCGCAAACCGCTAATTTGCCACGCGCGGTTGCCGGCGGCTTAGATGACGGGCCCGGCATCGGATGCCGGGCATCGCAAGGGGACGATCAGTACTGGTATTCGTCGAAGACCGGATCGACCTTGCCGTTCCAGCGGCCGTGGTAAAGTGCAAGGAGATCGTCGGCGAGCGTCGACTTCTTGGCCAGCACTTCCTCAAGCGAGGCGAGGAAGATGCTTTCGTCCTGCCCCTCCGCGTTCAGCCTGTTGCGGCTCTTCAGGCCGTTCCGCGACACACCGAGCACCTCGCGTGCGACGTCGAGAAGGCTGCGGCCGGCGATCTCTGCCGTCAGACCCTTGGCCGGAACGGCATCGCGAAGTGCGTTGACGTCGGCGAAACTCCAGCCCCTGGTCAGTACATCTGCCGCCTCGAGTGCAGCGTCGTCATAGAGCAGGCCGACCCAGAAGGCCGGCAGCGCACAAATCCGGCGCCACGGCCCGCCGTCGGCGCCTCGCATTTCGAGGAAGCGCTTGAGGCGGACGTCGGGAAACAGCGTCGAAAGATGGTTGGTCCAGTCGCCGAGCGTCGGCTGCCAGGCCGCGATCTCGCCCTTCAGGGCGCCGGCCATGAACTGCCGGAACGTGACATGTGTGCAGTCGTGATAGCGTCCGTCGCGAACGACGAAATACATCGGCACGTCGAGTGCCCATTTTGCATAATCCTCGAAACCGAAATCGTCATCGAGAGAAAAGGGCAGGACGCCGGCACGCGCGTTGTCGGTGTCGCGCCAGATTTCTCCGCGCCAGGACAGGAGGCCGTTCGGCTTGCCTTCGGTAAAAGGCGAGGAGGCGAAGAGTGCGGTCGCCAGTGGCTGCAGCTTCATGCCGACGCGCATCTTGCGGCGCATGTCTGCCTCCGACGAGAAGTCGAGGTTCACCTGGATAGTGCAGGTCCGGTACATCATGTCGAGGCCATGGCTGCCGACCTTCGGCATGTATCGCGTCATGATATCGTAACGCGACTTCGGCATGCGCGGCGTCTCGGCCAACGTCCATTTCGGGCTGCCGCCGATGCCGAGGAAGCGGATGCCCATCGGCTCTGCAATCTCGCGCAGTGTCGCAAGATGCTGGCTGGACTCGCGGCAGGTGTCGTGCAGCGTCTCGAGCGGGGCGCCGGACAGTTCAAATTGTCCGCCGGGCTCGATCGAAATCGCGCCCATGCCGCTCTTTTCCCCGAGCCCGATGATGTTTTCGCCGTCCATGATCGGATCCCAGCCGAGCTTCGACTGCATGCCCTTGAGAAGGGCCGAGATGCTGGCGTCGCCGAAATAGGGAACAGGGCTATTGTCCGCCCGGAAGAAGGCGAATTTCTCGTGCTCGGTACCGATCCGGAACGCCTCTTTCGGCTTGCAGCCTGAAGCGAGGTATTCAGCCATCTCGGCGACGGACGAGAGAGGCGTATCATCGGTGGTATCACGAGCCATGGATCAAACCTTGTTTGGCGTTACCGGCACGCGCACCGGCCCATTGTGCAAGGTGATTGGACCGGATTTCAGGGCGGCGCAAGTGAAAATCTTTCAAGATCTGCTCAAAAAATCGGATCGTCGCAAAGACCGATACCAATGTCGTTATGGACCGCCTGAAGCCGCTTCAGCGCCAGTCGCCGATCGCCGCCTGAACGACCGCCAGGGCCGCAACGGCCGCGGTATCCGCCCTCAGGATACGCGGTCCGAGCGGGATCGCCGTCACGAAGGGAAGGGACCTTAGGAGCTCGCGTTCCTCGTCGGAAAAGCCTCCCTCCGGACCGACCAGCAGTGCGAGCTGGCGTTCTTCGATGCGCGAAAGCGCCGGCAGCGGGTTCTGCGTCTCGCTGTCCTCGTCGCAGAAGATGATCCGCCGGCTGGCGGGCCACCGTTCGAGAAGATCCTTGAGCTTCTGTGGTGCGGCAACCGTCGGGATCGCGAGCACGCCGCATTGTTCGGCGGCTTCCACCGCATTGGCTTGCAGCCGCTCGATGCTGGTGATCTTGCCCTGCACATGCTGGGTCATGACCGGCTGCAGAATACCTGCCCCCATTTCGACCGCCTTCTGTACGAGATAGTCCATGCGGCCCACCTTGAGCGGTGCGAACAGGAAATGCAGGTCGCAGTCTCCGGGTTGCGGCCGGGTCTGTTCGACCGGCATCAGGACGATCTTCTTGCGGGTCGGGAAGGCAAGCGCGGCCTTCCATTCACCGTCTCGTCCGTTGAATGCAAGGATCTCGGCGCCCTCGGTCAGGCGCAGGACGTTGGCGAGATAGTTGAACTGATCTGGGCTTACCTCCACCCCCTTGCCGAGGGCGAGGTCCGCCTCGACGTAAAGCCTTTGCATCCGGTAGTTCGCGCGCATTTTCTTGATCCGTCTCAGAAGAAGAGCTGGAACATAACCCAGTAGATCAGCGCCGCAAGCCCCGCCGAAGCCGGGACGGTGACGACCCAGGCGGCGATGATCGTCATGAAATGCGAGCGCCGCACGAGGCGACGCCGGCGCGTTTCGTCGGGATTGTGTTCGCGGCGGTCCTCGATCTCGAAATGCTCCGCCTTGAGGCGCATGTACGCGATGCGCCGTTTGGAGTTGCGGGTATACCATTCGCGGAAGAAACCGACCCCGAAGACCGCACCGACGGCGATGTGCGTCGAACTCACCGGCAAGCCGAACCAGGACGCGATGATGACGGTGAGGGCCGCCGAAAGTGCCACGCAATAGGCGCGGACCGGATTGAGCTTGGTGATCTCGGAGCCGACGAGACGGATCAGTTTCGGCCCGAACAGCAGCAATCCCATCGAGATGCCGAAAGCGCCGATGACGGTGACCCAGGTCGGGGCGACGAGAATGGCGGCCACGTCACGAGAGCGCTCGGCGTGCACGATCGCGGCAAGCGGGCCGATGGCGTTGGCAACGTCGTTGGCGCCGTGGGCGAAGGAAAGCAGTGCCGCGGAAAAGACCAGCGGCAGGCGGAACAGCTTGCGCAGCGATTGGTTCCGGTTCTCCAGTCCCTCCGACTGCCGGCGGATGAGCGGCACGCTGCCGAGCCAGGTCAGCACTCCAATTCCGACCCCGCTCAGCATGGCCGTGCGCATGGTGACGTCGATCACCTGTCCCACACCCTTGACGGTCAGATAGCTGGCGAAGGCGCCCGCCATCAGCGCCATCAGAATGGGCACCCAGAGGCGCGCGGCAGCGATCTTGTCTATACGGTAGAGGATCATCTCCTTGATGAAGAACAGGATCAGCGCAGCGACCGCACCGCCCAGCAGCGGCGAGACCGTCCAGCTGGCGGTGATGCTCACCATGATGCTCCAGTTCACCGAGGAGAAGCCCGCGGCTGAAACGCTTGCACCGAGCACCGCCCCGACGATCGAGTGGGTGGTGGAGACAGGTGCGTTCGTCCATGTGGCAATGTTCACCCAGAGCGCGGAGGCGAGCAGCGCGGCGATCATCGCGAAGGTGAGAACGTCCGGATCGGAGACGAGAGTCGGATCAAGAATGCCTTCCGATATGGTGCTGATCACGTCGCCGCCGGCGATGAGTGCGCCTGCGATCTCGAACACCGCCGCCAGGATCAAGGCGCCGGCCATGGTGAGCGCACGCGCCCCGACCGCCGCGCCGACATTGTTGGTGACGTCGTTCGCACCGATATTCATCGCCATGTAGGCGCCGATCGCCGCGGCGATGACGATGATGAGGCCACGCGGCTGATCGATCACGAAAGCGCTGGCAAAGAGCATCGCCAGCAAAAGGAAGATCAGTCCGATCCCGAAGGGAACAACGCCACGCCAGACCTGCTGTGCAGCTTCCTCGACATAGGAAACCTTGTCCAGGTCCTTGTCGAGTGTCGGCTTGAGCAGGGTTGGTGGCGACTTGGCCATTGATGTGGCGTCTCCAGCTGCGACAGGCGCGGCCGTCGAGCCAAGGATAGAGGGATTGCAGTGAACGAAACCGTTTACCGGCAAAGCCGGTGCCGTTCAAGCCGGCGGCGAGGAACTGCGCGGCTGTCAGTCGGCCTCGGGTCCCTCGTTTGCGTCGGTCGGAATAGCGCCGTTGCGCATCTTCTGTGAGAGGACGTGGAACAGCACCTTGAGCTCTGGTTCCTGCACACGGGCCGCCGCTTCCTCGCAACTGACCCATTCCAGCCGGCGCGTTCCCTTTTCGGGAAAGTCTTCGAGCATCTGCTTGACCGCCAGTGGGTGCACCTGCACCCGGCAATTGACCTTGAGCCCGTCGTTCATGCCCTTGTGATAGGAATAGTAGCCGATCGGTTCGCGGCATACCTTGCCTTTGACGCCTGCCTCCTCATAGGCCTCGCGCTCGGCGACGGCATGCGACTTCTTGCCGTTCATCGGCCAGCCCTTGGGGATTACCCAGCGCCCCGTGTCGCGGCTGGTGAGGAGCAGCACTTCCAGTTCACCCGGCCTGTCGACCTTGCGATAGCACATCGCGGCATATTGCTGCCGCGGCGGGCGCCGCAACATCAGCTGAACGTCGGACGCGATCCGGCTCACAATGGACAATGGGTGAATACCTCTTCTTTCTAAAATAAGATGCTACATTGATTCGCCGGAATTTCCTCATCTTCCGTGCGCCGTCTTGCCCGCGATAGGCGACGATACCGGCAGTTTTGTGAGCGTCGGCGCCGGCGTCAATGCCGTGCCGTCATGGACCCGAAAATGGCCGGGACGAACCGCCTATGACTTAAGAAGCCGGGGCCGGAATTTCCATCCAGTGACGCAGGCCCTGGATGACGCCGTCGGCCTCGCGGCCGGCAGCCTCGAAGACATGATCCGTGCCCGCAAAGCGTTCTCGCAACTCGTCCCGGGCATTGGCGGGAAGGATGCCCCTGACACCATCGATCGCGAACATGTCGCTGTCGTTTCCGGTGTCGCCGGCGACGACGACCTCGTCCAGGCTGTAGCCGAGCTTCCGGCAGAGCCATATGAGGGCATTGCCCTTGTCGGCATTGGCGGGAAGAATGTCGAGGTCACGGTTGCTCGAATAGACGATCTTCACCTGCAGTCCGTCCCGGTTGAACGCGTCCGCCAGGTCTTGCAGGCGCTCGGGGCTCGCCCCTTCGAGGAACCAGCTGGATTTTCGCTCATGCTGGTAACGTTCCGGCTGGCGTTCGAGATCGGGCAGGGGGGCGACAAGGGCCGCGATGCGGTCGGCATCATAGCCGCCGGCAAGGAAGCCTGCATATTCCCGACCGAGCTGCGACATCCCGTCGGCCGCCAGCATTGTTCCCACGCCGCCGATTAGCAGGTCCGCCGGGGGCAAACCTTCTTCGGCGGCGAAGGCGATCATGTCGTTGACCAACCGGCCGCTGTTGTAGACGAGCAGCGGCCGTGTGCTGTCATCGAGACTGTTCCAGAAATCGGCAAAGCGCCGCGAAGCGGCGCGATGACCCGCAAGCGTGCCGTCGAGGTCGGACGAGAAGAGCCGGACGGGTTTCAATCGCCGTCGTTCCATGGCTCGGCCCAGTCGGTTTCGTCGAGTGCCTGCGCGACCGGACGTCCTTCGACGAGCGCGACCAGCTGCTGCGCGATGCCGGTCCAGGTGAACAGGCTTCTGGCCTTGTGGGCGCCCATCCGCGACAGCCGGCCATAGAGCCGCGGGTGGCGAAACGGCTTCATCATGGTGATGCCGAGGTCTTCCCTGTCGAACGGGTCGGCAAACAGCGCATGCCGGCCATAGCTCACTGCGCGGAACAGGCCTCCATGCACGGTGACGATGGTCGGCGTGCCGCTCGCCATCGCCTCGATCGCGGTCATGCCGAAGGGTTCGTAGCGGCTCGACAGCACGAAGAGGTCGGCGGCACGATAATAGTCGGGCAGTTCCTCGTCGGGGATGAAGCCGGAGAAATCGACGCGATCCGTGAGGCCGAGATCAGCCACCTTCGCCTTCAGCCCGTCGAGGATGCCCTGTTCCTGCGGATCGAGGTTCTCGCCACCGAGCGCCAGCCTGAGCCGGGCCTCGGGCACTCGACTTGCCAGCACCGAAAAGCCGTCGATCAGCAGGTCGTAGCCCTTGTTGGTGGCGAGACGCCCGAGCGCCAGCACCACTTTGCCCTCGAAGCCAAGCCGCTGGCGGATCATCTGTCGCGAGGATTCCGAGACGGGATAGAAGCGGTTGTCATCATAGCCCGGCGGGATCATGTGCACGCGGTTGCGGTTGAGCCCGTAGTCTTCGAGCAGCATGTCGAGCTGGATCGGCGTGGTCGCGATCACCAGCTGGCAGCTGCGGTAGACGATCAGCTCGTGCTGGATCCGTTCCTTGAAGTTGAATTCCGTTTCGAACCTGTCGGCGCGCTCAGGATAGTCGGTTTCCATCTGCCGCTTCTTCCAGAGGCCGAGCGAGTGCGGCGTATGGATGTGCGGTATGTTCAGCGCTTCGGAAAGTCGCTGGCCGGCCACACCGGCGTCCCAGTAGTGGCTGTTGACGAACAGATAGGACAGCCCCTCACGCCGGATGTAGCGCAGGGCTTTTTCGTTCCACTCGTTGAGGTGACGGTGGAGATATTCCTTCGGGATGAAGTCCCGTCCACCGCACGGGATTCGAATGACCCTGACATCCCCGTCGACCTCGTCGATCTCGGGCTGGTCTTCGAAGCGGCGGGTGAAGATGTCGACCTTGTGCCCGAGCTGGGCGAGTTTCTTGGCCAGCTCCAGCACATAGACCACCTGGCCGCCGGTATCGGCGGCGCCGAGGGGCGGGTGGGCGGCGATATATCCATGGGTGGAAACGAGCGCGATCCGTGGCGCATCGCTGACTTCATTGTAATTCGGCATGTCTCTCACAATCGAAAATCGTTCCGGAAATACATTTCGCAAACGACTCGACGTAGAGATTGTTCCCTAGAAAAAGCGACCCGCTATCCGAGGGCAGGCGAACCGGCGCCGATTGCCCTCGGCGCCGGCAAGGCGGTCAGTGGGCCGAAGCCTCTCCGACGATGACGATATGCAGTGCCCTGGGGCCGTGTGCGCCGAGCAGCAGCGTCTGCTCGATGTCGGCGGAGCGCGACGGGCCCGTGATGAAATTCACCGTGCGTGGCATCGATGTTCCACGCGCTTCGCGGAGCCGGCTCCAGATGGTTTCCATGTCCCCGGCGATCTCGTCGGCCCGCACCACGACGATGTGGTGCTCGGGCAGGAAGTTCAGCGTCACCGGATTGTCGGGGCCGGAGAGGACACAGAGAGTGCCGGTCTCGGCAAGGGCGCCGAAGGCATGGCTGACGGCCGCAAGGTCGTGTCCGTCGGATGCCCCGTGCCGGATCTCCAGCGTGGCCTCGGCAGGCCACCGCGCATCCGCAAGCCGCGGATCGCTCCCGATCCGGATAGCGGCCGGCAGGTTGCGGCCTTTCAGATAGCCGGAAACTGCGGCCGGAAGCGCCGTGAGGCTATCGATCCGCTCCGTCGTGGCGTTGTATTTCTCCGCCATGGCGCGGAACAGCTGGACGCGTTCTTCCGCCGGCAGCTGGCCGCGGGCCGGGATGATGCCTTTCGGCGGCTCGCCGAGCCGTTGGGCGACGGTTGCCCGCCGTTCGTCGTCCCCGCCGGGAACCTTGAGCGAGGCGCGGATCTTCGCGAGGATTGCCTGTCTTGCATCCATGGTCAGGCTCCCTGGCGCTTGGCCTGGCGTGCCGCCCAGGCCTGGGTGAATGTCTGTCCCTGCGGTGCCGGAAGATCGCGATACTTGGTCCAGCCACCGGCCAAAGGCAGCGCGGCGATGCGGCCCTTGCCGCCGCCGAGCCGCGACAGGAGGCCGGCCCCGATCGAGGCCGCCATCCGGTAGAGCGTCGGCCGTTTGGCGAAGAAGGCCCAGACGGACAGGCCGTAGCGGGTGGCCGCAGGTGTAAGATGCCGCTCGAATTCCTTCTCGCGCCAGTGCCGCATCATCTTCGGCAGCGGGATATGCATCGGGCAGACGCTCTCGCAGCGCCCGCAGAAGGTCGAGGCATTGGGCAGATGGCCGGACTTGTCGACGCCGAACAGCGACGGTGTGAGCACCGCGCCCATCGGCCCCGGATAGACCGAGCCGTAGGCATGGCCGCCGACGGCATGATAGACGGGGCAATGGTTCATGCAGGCGCCGCAGCGGATACAGCGCAGCATCTCCTGGAACTCGGTGCCGAGCATCGAGGTTCGCCCGTTGTCGAGCAGAACGACATGGTATTCGTCCGGACCGTCCGGATCCTCCGGCCGCTTCGGCCCGGTGGAAAAGGTGGTGTAGACCGACATGTCCTGGCCGGTCGCCGAACGGGCGAGCAGACGCAGGATCTGCGAACAGTCCTCGAGCGTCGGCACGATCTTCTCGATCGAGGCGACCACCACATGCACCTTGCCGAGCGTCTGGGTGAGATCGCCGTTGCCCTCGTTGGTGACGATCACCGACGACCCCGTCTCGGCGATCAGGAAGTTCGCCCCGGTGATCCCGACATCGGCCTGGAAGTAGCGCTTGCGCAGCACTTCGCGCGCCTCGGACAGGAGCGATTCCGGCGCGGTCAGGTCGCGCTTGGCGTCGAGATGGGTGTGGACGCGGCGGAAATCCTCTTCCACCTGTTCCTTGTTGAGGTGCACGGCCGGCGCGATGATGTGGCTCGGATGCTCGCCACGGAGCTGGATGATGTACTCGCCGAGATCCGTCTCGACCGGCTCTACGCCCTGTGCCTCGAGGAATTCGTTGAGGTTGATCTCCTCGGTGATCATCGACTTGCCCTTGGTGACGGTCTTTGCCTTCACCCTCTGGCAGATGTCGAGGACGATCCGGCGCGCGTCCTCGGCGCTTTCGGCCCAGTGCACATGCCCGCCGGCCGCCGTCACCTTTTTTTCGTAGGCTTCGAGATAGAGGTCGAGATGCGCCAGCGTGTGGTTCTTGATCTCGCGTCCTCGGTCGCGCAACTGATCAAACTCGGGCAGCGCGGCTGCGGCGGCGGCGCGCTTGGCGATGAAGCCCTGTTCGACGTTTTTCAGCGCCTTCTGCAGTTGCGGATCATGAAGCGCCTGGGCGGCGTTCTGCTTGAAGAGGGGGGCGGTGAACTGCATGGTCCTCAATCCCTCACTTCGACGAGCCGGCGATCGGCGCCGTGTCGGTCATGCCGGCCAGCACCTCGGCGACGTGGCGCACCTCGATGGACGAACCTTCGCGTTTCAGCTTGCCCGCCATGTTCATCAGACAGCCCATGTCGCCGGCAAGCAGCATGTCGGCACCGGTCGCGGCGATCGTCGCGGTCTTCTTGGAGACGATCGTGCCTGAGATGTCGGAATACTTGACGCAGAAGGTTCCGCCGAAGCCGCAGCAGACGTCACTTCCCGCCATCTCCTTGAGCTCCAGCCCCTCGACGGTTGCAAGCAGCTTGCGCGGCTGCTTCTGCACGCCGAGTTCACGCAGGCCCGAACAGCTGTCGTGATAGGTGACCGTCCCCTCGAAGGCGGCGTCCACCTTGGGCACGAACATCACGTCGGTGAGGAAAGACACGAGCTCGAAGACCTTCTCCGAGAAGCGCCGACAGCGTTCTTCCCACTTCACGTCACCCTTGAAGATTTCCGGGTAGTGATGCTTCAGCATCGCCGCGCATGAGCCGGACGGCGCCACGACATAGTCGTAGCCTTCGAAAAGCTCGATCACCTGGATCGCCAGCGCTCGCGCATCCTTGCGGTCGCCGGAATTGTAGGCCGGCTGGCCGCAGCAGGTCTGTGCCATGGGCACGTCGACGTCGCAGCCCGCGTCTTCGATCAGCTTCGCGGCGGAGAAACCGACGCTCGGGCGGAAGAGATCGACCAGACAGGTGGCGAACAGGCCGACCTGCGGTCGCCGCATCGGGGTTTGCGAATTCATCGGGAAGGCTCCGTCTTGTCCTGGTTGTTCGGGCGCGAAGCGCGCGCCGTCGTCGGATTGTTGTCGCGGCGGATCAGGCGAAGTTTCGCCACCCGGCCCCATTCGTCCGCCCGTGCCGCTTCGTCGACGGCCTGCATGACGAAATCGATATGCGCCTGGGCGGCCTCTTTGGCCGCTTCGCCGTCGCCGGCCATGATGGCGGCATGGATCGCGAGGTGCTGCTCCAGCAGCCGCTCCCGCGCATTGGCGAGCGCGAACACGGCCTTGCGGTTGAAGAAGATGCCCTCCGACAGCAGCCGGTAGCACGCCCGCATGGTATGCAGCAGGATGATGTTGTGCGCCGCCTCGCCGATGGCGTTGTGAAACTCGACGTCGGCGGCGAGTTCGTCTTCGGGATTGCCGTTCTCGTGCGCCCGCCGCATGTCCTCGACGATGCGTGACAGAAGCGCCCTGTCGGTGTCGGTCGCGCGCCGGGCGGCAAGCTCGGCGGTCAGGCTCTCGAGCTCGCGGCGATATTCGAGGTAGTCGCGCGTCGCCCGCGCATGGCGCGAGATCAGTTCGGTGATCGGCCTGGAAAACACCTGGCCGATGATGTCGGCCACATAGGTTCCGCCCCCGTGGTGGGAGACGAGCAGGCCGCGCGCCTCGAGTTCCTTCAGCGCCTCGCGCAGGATCGGCCGCGACACGTCGAGGTCCTGGGCGAGATCGCGCTCGCCCGGCAGCCGGTCACCGTCGCGCAGCACCCCGTCGAGGATCAGCAGTTCGATCTGCTGAACCACCTCGCTCGCGGTGCGGCTATGGCTGATCTGGGCGAAAAGCCCTTCGTCCCTGTCTGTCACGTCATCCTCCTGCAGGGGGAGAATTAACAAGGAAGGGGATGATTGGTCAATTTATTTGTCCACTTTGCATCCGGGCGAAAAGCCGGCCCGGATGCATGGCGGGCGGGTGTCTTCAGCCGAACTTGAGGAAAAACTTGGAGTAGGGCGCCTTCAGGCCGCCGATCGCGGCCTTGACCTCTGTGGCGTCGCCGGTTTCCGAAGCGCTCGTCAGCTTGGCCACGCTTGCCTCGACTGCGCCGAACAATGCCTTGAAACTGTCGTCCGCCTCCTTCGGCGGGTGGGCGCCGATGTCGGCCAACAGGAATTCGAGAACCGCCGCTTCTGCGCGAACATGGAGCGCATCGGCCGGATCCATGCCGAGAACCTCTTCCATTCGTGCATGATAGGCGTTCATCCGGTCGGAGATGCCGTAGAGACCATTGCGGATGTGAAGATCGCCGATCTGGTCGCGAATGCCTTCCAGTGTTGCATGGGCCTTGGGAAGTTCTCCAGCCTCGACTTCTGCCGTTGCCTTACCGGCGATCGCCGTTACCGCCTGCAGCGTTGCGCCATAACCACCATCATCGACATATTGCGGCGGCGCGGGTTGTGCCGCGAGCGCAGCCCAGGCCTCGCTGAACTTGCCAAGGGAGGCCTTGGATTCCTCCGCCTTGCCCATGTTGGTGGTGAACAGGGCGGTCCTGTAGTCGCCATAAGCCGCTCGCAGTTTGGCCTCGAAATCCCCGACCTCACCCGCCCAGACGGGAAGGCCGATCGAGATCGCGAGAATACCGGCGGAAATCACTCGTCGCATGTCGTTTCTCCGTTGTTCGAAGTGCGAAGCCGCGCCTGCCGGATGCATGGCAGCGGGCTCTGATCGCCACGGCCGGATACTTGTCGACTTTCCGGGTTCGGGCAAGAATATATTTTAAAAACACTATATGTCGAGACAGGCGTTGCCCCTCGATCTGCGCGGTTGGCGCAGGCCTGCATCATCGCGACATTCTGCGTCGAAGCGACCCCTGCCATTGCGATCTTGCTTTTGCTAAGGATGGCCATGATCACGGCGCCGGGAGACAATGGGTGACCAAGGGTAATTTTGCATTTCCGATTGCGCCGGAGCGCGCACTGGCGCTGGGCGAGATCCATGCCCGTCCCTACGCACTGGTGAAGTCGGAGCGCGTCATCGTCCAGCTCGCTTTCATGATGGACGGCGGCTCGGCCGTGCACCACAGCGTGCTTGCCGAACTGTCGCGCGCCCGCGGCGTCGCCGTCCCGGACCGCAATGCCCGTCATCATGCCATGACCTGGGCCCAGGGAACGCTGCGCTGGGAGCGTCACACGGAGTTTTCCACCTGGTTCTGGGACGGCCCGTTACCGGATGCCTTCGGCGGCGAGATCATAGGCCATCCCTTCGGCGACGGATTTTCCGCGCCCGGACCTTTGATGTCCGGCATCCGCCTCGAGATCCGCCGCGACGGACCCGAGATCGCCGCGGCGATCGAGCTCTTCGACCCGGCGAGCCTCTGTTACAGCGACGTGAAGAATGGACAGGCGACGGTGATGACCGATTTTCGCCAGGATGGCGACGGGCTCACCCGCATCCTCGTCGTCGATCGCAGCCTGACCGAAGCCGGGCGTGGCGCGCTCGTCCAGCGCCTGCTCGACATCGAAACCTATCGCACGCTTGCCATGCTCGGCCTGCCACTCGCCCAGACGCTCTCGCCCGAGATCCGCCGCGTCGAGGACGGCTTGACCGCCGTCACCCAGCGCATGAAGGCCCATGCGCGCGAAGAGGCCGACACCATGCTGTCCGAACTGACACGGCTTGCCGCCGAGTTGGAAGCCAATGCGGCGCTCAGCCTCTACCGCTTCGGCGCCAGCCGCGCCTATGACGGCATCGTGCGCGAGCGCGTCAAGGCGCTCGACGAGGCCCCGAAGCCGGGCTACGAAATGCTGGGTTCCTTCCTGGAGCGCCGCCTCGCTCCGGCGATGCGCACGTGCCAGTCGATCGAGGAGCGCCAGGCGAACCTGTCGCGCAAGCTGTATCGCGCCACCGGACTGGTGCGCAGCTGGATCGACGTGGAGCTGGAGCGGCAGAATTCCGACCTGCTCGCCACCATGAACCGCCGCGCCGAGATGCAGCTGCGCCTGCAGCAGACGGTCGAAGGTCTCTCCGTCGCGGCGATTTCCTATTACATCGTCGGCCTGATCGGCTATGCGGCGAAGGCCGTGAGCCACGACCTTCTGCCGGTCGATCCCGCCGTCATCACCGGTCTTTCCGTTCCGGTCGCCGTGCTTGCCGTCTGGTGGGTGGTACGCCGCATCAGGAGGAGCCACGAGGAGCGGCATTGAAGGTCAGCTGGCGAAGCCGCAGCTCGTGAAAGCGTGACGTTTGTCCCACAATCAGCGTTCTGCCGCTTCCTCGATGACGTCGGATATCCACTCGTTGAGGCTCTTCTGCTGCGCCTTGGCCGCCAGCACGGCCGCTTCGTGCAGTTTCGGGTCAAGCCGAACATTGAACCTGCCCGAGAACTGTCGGAAGGGAGAAATTCCTTTCTCGGTGCACATATCCAGAAAAACCTTGAACGAGGCGGCGCCTTCCTCCCGAAGCTTGTCGATGCTGTCGGCATAGAAATCCGCCCCACCGTTCAGGCCGAGGAACTCCCCACGCAGCAAGCCGATTTCCGGGTCAAGCGACACGACTGCTTTCTGGCCTTCGATCTCGATGATGTTGTTCATGGCACGATTCCATTTTCTTCCAACCATTTGCGGATACTGGCGACGGCGCCCTTGTCTGTGTCAGGCGACGGATGGGGTCGGTGGAAGACCCGGATCTGATCGAACAGGTAGACGCCGATACGCGAGCCGTCTCGTTCTGTCACCTCGGCGCCGAGCGAGACGAACAGGGCTTCTATGTCGGTCCAGCGGATAGAACCGCTGAGCGGTCGGGAGAAGATCTGCTCAAGTGTCGCGCGGTGTTTCCGCTTCATCTGATTTTGATACCGCAAAATGGTACCATATTGCAATATCACGAGGCCGAGGCGGCATACCTTGCCGCCCCGCGCTTGCGAAATCTCCTTGCCCACCGTTGCCGTCCGTCGGATATAGGCGGCAATCGCAATGAACGGCACAATTGGAACGGAATGGCCCGGCAGACGCGCGCAAAACTCGACCGGAAGGGCTTGAGCGGCCTTGGTCTCGACAGGCTGGTCGACATCCTGCTGGAGGAAGCCTCCGCCAACAAGGCGCTGAAGGCGCGGTTGCAGGCAGCCCTTGCCGGCGGCACCGGACCGGCGGAAATGGCGCGGCTGATCGACAAGCGGCTCGAGGCCCATGAAGAGGCGCGCACACGGATCAACAATGCCCGTGCCAAGGATCTGGCGATCGAGTTCGCCGGACTTGCCCGCACGATCCTGTCAGAACTCGGTACCGTCGACCCGGCCGGTGCGGCCGAACGTATCCTGCGGTTGCTGGCGCTGCGGTTTCCGGTCTCGGTCCGGCTCGTCTCGGACAATGCTCGCCTGTGGAAAGTGTTCGATGACGCGGAGACAGCAGCGGCCGAACTGATCTGCGCGCTGCCGCCGGTCGATCAGGTGCCGCTTGCGCCTCTGCTCGAAAGGCTGCGGCTGCGCGACCGCTATGGTGAGCATGTCGGCTTCCTCCGCGGCCTGATCGTCGGTCTGGCCAGGCCGGCCGCCGACGCATGGAAACCACTTCTCGCCGAGGCGGTGCCGAAGGAGCCCGGCAAGCTCGGTGCCGTCGATCTGTTGCAGGCGCTTGCCGTCCATCAGCAGGATGCCGATGCCTTCGTGGCGCTCGAAAACGCCAAGGCCGAGAACCGCCGCGACACGCTGGCGGTCGCGCGCCTGCTTCATGAGGCGGGTCGCCACGAAGAGGCGCTGGAATGGGTGAAGATGCGCCCGAACGGCATGCGACTGTTGCCCGTCGGCGGCGAGATCGTCTCGGTCGGCCCGGAATATGGCGCGCGCGAGCGCCGCCTCCTGGAGGCGGACATCCTCGAGCGCCTGAGGCGAAAGAGCGATGCCCAGGAACTTCGCTGGCGGGAGTTTGCCGAAACGCTCGATCCCCAGGTTTTGAGGCTCTATCTATCGAAACTCGACGACTTCGCCGAATTCGACGAAATGGACAGGGCCTTCGCCTTCGTGATGGAGGCCGGCGACATCTACGGGGCTCTCGACTTCTTCGTGTCCTGGCCCAGGCTCGATCGCGCCGCGGATCTGGTGCTTCGCCACGAGGATCGCTGGGAAGGCCGCTATTACGAGGATCTGGCGCCCGCCGCCGAGGCTTTGGCCGACCAACAACCCCTCGCGGCGACGGTGCTCTACCGCGTGCTGATCATGGACATCCTGCGCCGTGGCATCGGCGTCGCCTATCCGCACGCCGCACGCTATCTCGTGGAACTGACCCGCCTCGTGCCGCATCTGCCCGCCGACGCGCGGCTCCGGCATCACGAGGATTTCGTCGACGACCTCCGGCGCACCCATCCGAAAAAGTTCGGTTTCTGGAGCGCCGTGCCCGAGGCCCTGCGCTGACCTCTCGGCTCAACGCTCCCAGTAGGGTTCCGGACCATAGAGTTCGGCGAGATAGTCGATGAACAGGCGAACCTTGGCCGGCAGGAACTGGCGGCTCGGATAGACCGCCGAAAGCGACACGCTGCGCGATCCTTCATAGGCCGGCAGCACCTGAACGAGCTTGCCGGATTTCAGTTCTGGACCGATATCCCAGGTCGAACGCAGGGCGATGCCGAGGCCGGCAATGACCGCCTCTCGGATGACCTCGCTCGAATTGGTGATCAGCATGCCGTCGGGACGGATGCTGAGCGAACCCTGCGGCCCTTCCAGCTTCCAGGCGTCATAGTTGTGGGCGGGCAGGCAGCGATGGTGCTTGAGGTCGTCGATCGACTGCGGCGTTCCATGCGCGGCGATGTAGTCGGGCGAGGCGCACAGGATGCGCCGCACCGGCGCCAGTCGCCGCGCGACCAGCGTCGAATCCGTCAGTTCGGCGATGCGGATCGCGAGGTCAAAGCCGCCGCCGACAATGTCGGTGAATTCGTCGGAGAGAACCAGATGGATGGTAAGATCCGGATGGGCCTCCATGAAGGGCTTCAGATTGGGGGCGATATGGAGCCGGCCGAAGGATGTCGGCGCCGAGATCTTCAGCGTGCCGGCGACTTCGGAAGAGCGGCCGGAGGCGTAGGCCTCCGCCTCCTCGAGGCCGGCGAGGACGGCAAGCACCCGCTCGTGAAAGCCCTGTCCGG
Source organism: Rhizobium terricola (assembly GCF_012927355.1). GTDB lineage: Bacteria > Pseudomonadota > Alphaproteobacteria > Rhizobiales > Rhizobiaceae > Allorhizobium > Allorhizobium terricola. The sequence continues at coordinate 304,002 of NZ_JABBGK010000002.1, read as the reverse complement.
CTTCGGTGAGCGAGATCTGCCGGGTCGTCCGTTGCAGCAGGCGGGTGCCGAGCCGATCCTCCAGCCGCTTGATCCGCTTCGACACGACTGCTGGCGATAGGCCGAGATCACGCGCCGCCGTCGACATGCTGCCGGCCGCGATCACCCGCGCAAAGACTTCCAGATCGCCGAGATTGGTCATCGCCTCGTCCACTCTTTCCGATTTCGTCATAAGTGCATAGCATTTGCTCGACTTTTGTTGAAGTGGTAAAGAAAAGATACCAGTTGAAGGCGAGGGGGCGGCGGTGTATGCCAAAATGCCTGAGCCAGGGAGGAAACCATGTCCGAAGCCATCCAGTTTCTGGAGCCGAATGCCGCGATCCTCTCGCGCCGCAGGGAGATCGTCGCGGACCTTGCCGAGCTTGTCCCGGCGGAGCGCCTGGTGCACGAGCCGGTCGAACTCGTTCCCTTCGAGACGGACGGCTTCCTCGCCTATCGCCGTCGCCCGCTTGCGGTCGTCCTGCCCGAAACGACGGCCCAGGTCGCAGCCGTCATGAAATATTGCCACCGATATGGCATTCCGGTCGTTCCGCGTGGCGCGGGGACGTCCCTGTCGGGCGGTGCGATCCCGCAGGAGGATGCCGTCGTGCTCGGCCTCTCGGCGATGACCCGCATTATCGATGTCGATTACGCCAATCGATGCGCCACCGTTCAGGCCGGCGTCACCAATCTTTCGATCTCCGATGCGGTTGGCGCGGACGGTTTCTTCTATGCGCCGGACCCGAGCTCGCAGCTCGCCTGTACGATCGGCGGCAACATCGGCATGAATTCCGGTGGCGCGCACTGTCTGAAATACGGTGTCACCACCAATAACCTGCTCGGGGTCAAGATGGTGCTGGTCGACGGCACGGTGATCGAGCTCGGCGGCAAGGCGCTCGATGCCGCCGGCTATGACTTGCTCGGCCTCGTCTGCGGTTCCGAAGGCCAGCTCGGCATCGTCACCGAAGCCACGGTCCGCCTCTTGGCCAAGCCGGAAGGTGCGCGCCCCGTGCTGTTCGGCTTCGACAGTGCCGAGGCCGCCGGCTCCTGCGTCGCCGACGTCATCGGCGCCGGCATCGTTCCGGTCGCCATCGAGTTCATGGACAAGCCGGCGATCGAGATCTGCGAAGCCTTTGCCCATGCCGGCTATCCGCTCGACGTCGAGGCGCTGCTGATCGTCGAGGTCGAGGGGTCGGATGCCGAGATGGAGGCCATGCTCGCCTCGATCGTCGAGATCGCAAAGCGCCATGGGGTGAAGACCGTCCGGGAAAGCCAGTCGGCCACCGAGGCCGCGCTGATCTGGAAGGGCCGCAAGTCCGCCTTCGGTGCGACCGGTCGTATCGCCGACTATATCTGCATGGACGGCACGGTGCCGCTCAGCCAGCTTGCCTATGTGCTTCGGAAGACGTCGGAAATCACCGACCGCTACGGCCTGCGGGTGGCCAATGTCTTCCACGCCGGCGACGGCAACATGCATCCTCTGATCCTCTACAACATCAATGACCCGGACGATGCGGCAAGGGCCGAGGCCGCCGGAATGGAGATCCTCAAGCTCTGCGTCGACGCCGGCGGCTGCCTGACCGGCGAACACGGTGTCGGGATCGAGAAACGCGACCTGATGCGCCACCAGTATGCGGATGCCGATCTCGCCCAGCAGATGGCGGTCCGCGCCGCCTTCGATCCGGCCTGGATCCTCAATCCCTCCAAGGTCTTTCCGCTGGAGGGCCGGTCATGAGTCACGGATTTCGGACCCGCCGGCGCGAGGCCCCTCATCCGCCTGCCGGCACCTTCTCCCCGTCGAACGGGGAGAAGGTCGGTGGGGGCATCCTCGTGGTCCACTCTTCCGCGGATGTGGGACCAACACGTGCGCCGTCGCGCAGTTTTGATGTCCGAGCGCCGTTTTGGGGTGCTGTGGCTCGCGGCACGGTTCCTTCTCCCCGCCTGCGGGGAGAAGGTGGCGGCAGCCGGATGAGGGGCGGCACCTCTGCGCCGAATGCCGGGAGACAACAAACTCTGGAAAGGCGCGCGTCATGCTGATCCCGCAGACTGAAATCGAAGCCGCCGGCCTGATCCGCGACCACGCTGAACGGGCGGCGCCGCTTGCCATTTCGGGCGGCGGTACGCGGGCCGGCTTTGGCAATGCCCTGGCCGCCGCTGCAACGCCGCTCCGCTCGACCGGCCTTGCCGGTATCGTCGCCTACAATCCGGCCGAAATGGTGCTGACGGCCCGGTCCGGCACACCGGTCGCCGAGATCGAGGCGGCGGTCGCCGCCAACGGCCAGTCCCTCGCTTTCGAGCCGCCGGACCATCGCGGCATGATGGGAACGACAGGTGAGCCGACGATCGGCGGACTGTTTTGCGTGAATGCCTCCGGTCCCCGGCGCTTCACAGCCGGCGCCGCCCGCGACCACCTTCTCGGCCTGCGCGTCGTCAACGGCCATGGGGAGATCGTCAAGGCAGGCGGCCGCGTGATGAAGAACGTCACAGGCCTCGACCTCGTCAAGCTGCTCGCCGGTTCCTACGGCACCCTCGGCTTCCTCACCGAAGTGACGTTCAAGGTTCTGCCGTCGCCGAAGACGGCCGTCACCATCGTCGTGTCCGGCCTCGAGGACGAGCAGGCCGCCCGCGCGATGGCCGCCGCGATGGCGACGTCGGTCGAGGTGTCCGGTGCCGCCCACCTGCCGGAAAGCGTACGCGGCCGTTTCGTCGCCGGACGCCTGCCGGACGGCGCGGCGACCGTGCTGCGGCTCGAGGGACTCGAGGCCTCCGTTGCCGTTCGAGCCGAGACGCTGGCGCGCGCAATGGCCGGCTTCGGCCCGGTATCGAGGCTCGATGAGCCCGACACGAAGGCGCTCTGGCGCGAGATCCGCGATGTGGCGCCCTATGCCGACGGTTCGCAACGCCCCCTCTGGCGCGTGTCCGTCGCTCCATCCGAAGGCTGGAAACTGGTCGCGGCACTCCGCCTCGAATCCGGCATCGATGCCTTCTACGACTGGCAGGGCGGGCTGATCTGGATGCGGATGGAAGCCGATCCGGAGGCAGACCTTCTGCGGCGCTATGTGAAGGCGGCCGGCGGCGGCCATGCAACGCTCGTCCGTGCCACGGATGCTATCCGGGCCGGTGTATCGGCCTTCGAACCGCAGTCGCCCGCGGTGGCATTGCTTTCGCAGCGGGTGCGGGAGAAATTCGACCCGCGCGGCATCTTCAATCCCGGCCGCATGGTGACAGGAGAAGCAGCATGACCGAACCGACGAACCAGCCGGACCTGACCCGCCCGGAAAACTGGCTGCAGCCCGGCAAGCTGAATGTCCAGCTCGTCTATATCCTCTATCTCGTCAGCTTCCTGATCGGCATTTCCGGCCTCGTCGGCCTGGTGCTTGCCTATCTCAACCGCGGCAAGGCCGGCGGCTGGATCGAAAGCCACTACACCTATGCGATCCGCACCTTCTGGATCGGCCTGCTCTACGGTCTGGTGTCGGTGGTTCTGACCTTCGTCTTCGTCGGCGTGCTGCTGGCGCTGGGCACTGTTGTCTGGGTGGTCGTCCGCTGCGTGATCGGTCTGCAGAAGGCCAATGCCGGCGAGCCGATCGCCAAGCCCGAGACCTGGTGGGTGTGACGGGGCGCATGCCCCCGCAAGGAGCGAATTGATGCAGACCAGTTTCACTGCCGAACAGCTTGCCGATCCGCATGTGGCCGAAGCCGAGAGCATTCTGCGCAAATGCGTGCATTGCGGCTTCTGCACGGCCACCTGTCCGACCTATGTGACCCTCGGCAACGAGCTCGACAGCCCGCGCGGCCGCATCTATCTCATCAAGGACATGCTGGAAAACGGCCGCCCGGCCGACAAGCAGATCGTCACCCATATCGACCGCTGTCTTTCCTGCCTTGCCTGCACGACGACCTGTCCGTCGGGCGTCGACTACATGCATCTGATCGACCATGCCCGCATCCATGTCGAGAAAACCTATCGGCGCCCCCTGGTCAACCGGCTGACGCGCGGCATCCTGGCGATGACCCTGCCTTATCCGGCCCGCTTCCGCGCGGCGCTCGGCCTGGCACGCCTCGCCCGGCCCTTGGCCGGCCTGCTGAAGCGCTTTCCGGCATTGAAGCCGATGGGCGCCATGCTCGACCTCGCACCGCGCAGCATCCCGGCGGCCGGGGACAGTGCTCGTCCGGGGGCCCGCGCGCCGCAGGCTGAAAAGCGGGGCCGCGTCGCGATCCTCACCGGCTGTGCGCAGCCCGTGCTCGATCCCGGCATCAATGCCGCGACGATCCGCCTGCTCACCCGTCTCGGCATCGAGGTGGTCGTGCCCGAGGGGGAGGGCTGCTGCGGCGCCCTGGTGCATCACATGGGCCGCGAGGCGCAGGCGCTCGACAGCGCACGCCGCAATGTCGACGTCTGGACCCGCGAGATCGAGCGCGGCGGTCTCGACGCGATCATCATCACCGCATCCGGCTGCGGCACGACGATCAAGGACTACGGTCACATGCTGCTCCTTGATCCGGCTTATGCCGAGAAGGCGAAACGGGTTTCGGCCCTGGCAAAGGACGTGACGGAATATCTCTCGACCCTGGATCTGCCGCAGCAGGAGAGGAAGGGTCTGACCGTCACCTACCATTCGGCCTGTTCGATGCAGCATGGCCAGAAGATCACGATGGCGCCGAAGATTCTCTTGAAGAATGCGGGCTTCACGGTGCGCGATCCGGCCGAGGGGCATCTTTGCTGCGGTTCGGCCGGCACGTACAACATCATGCAGCCGGAGATCTCGGCCAAGCTGAAGGCCCGCAAGGTGAAGAACCTCGAAGCCACCCGGCCGGACGTCATCGCCACCGGAAACATCGGCTGCATGACCCAGATCGGCTCCGGCACCTCGGTGCCGATCGTCCACACGATCGAGCTGCTCGACTGGGCCTATGGCGGCGACAGGCCGGCCGGACTGCCGGCCGCTTGATCGGAACGCTGCTTTCGGTCTTCAATGCTGCCGTGATCCGCACCCGGAGGAACGGCATGAAGCACGCAGCAAGCATGGTCCTGTTCTGTCTCGCGGGGCTGGCCTCGACGCCGGCCTTCGCGACGGCTCGTTTCGACTGCACGATCGCCGACGCCGATTTGACGCTAGACGTCACCGGCATCGTCGGCGACGGACTGGGCGATGTCATCAGCGGGTTTGCCGGCACGCTCGCCTTTTCCGATGCCCTGCTGGGCGAGCGCCTGCCGACCTTCGAGCTGACCGGCGAGAACCTCCCGCATCACTGGCTGTTCGACGGCGAGTTCCGGCTCCATGTTCACGTGCCGGCGCCGGCAACCACCGCGCTCGGCGATCTCGATCTGGCCCTTGTCACGATCGGCGGCGGGGATGACGAGACGCATTTCTCCGGCGAATACCGTCTTCATTTGCTGGCGACCGGCCATGACGGCCTTGAGGTTCGGCATGATCGCGTCGGTCGGGTGACCTGCGTGATGGGCTAGGACCCTGAGCGTCGGAAATCGGCGGCACTGGACGTCGTCTCGGAAGAAATATGCCGACCGGGTTGCCGATCGCTCTCGCGATTCATGAAGTTTAAGATATTGCTGATATGATGATCCTCCGAAATACCGGAATCTGTTTCCGGAGGAGAGTCCGATGCGTGCCCTGGTTCTTTCGCTTGCTGTCGCCATTGCCGTAGGCGCACCACCGGCCAGTGCGGCGGTGGGCATTTACTGCGCCGCGTCCGACGATGTCCTGAAGCTCTCGATAGAGAGTGGGTTCAGCGCGAGGGACGGACGCAAGCTGGTACATTTCCGCGGCATCGCCGATGTGTTGGCCGAAAAGGCACCGGCGGCCTTCCACAATCTGAAGCTCAATTCGGGCATGCTCAAGCAGAGCTGGGTCGACAACGACGAACTGCGCCTGCAGATCTACACCGACACGCGCAGTGCCGAACCGTTCGAGATCTTCGAGTTGTCGATCCTGACGACGGCAAGCGGCAAGAACCCGCACCGCCTGACGGGCCGCTACTTGCTGAGGCTCAGTGCTGCTGACACAAAGAAAACGGCCCCGCGCGACATTGTCCTGTCACACGAGGCCGCGGTTTTCTGCGACATCAAATAGGAGGCAGGTCTAGACACCCGCCTAACGATCAAAAGTGGAAGCTGACGCCGGCGTTGATCGCGTTGGTCATCACATTGGTCTTGAGGGTGGCGCCGCTGTCGATGTCGACGTCGACCCACGAATAGTTGCCCTTGTATTCCACGAAGGTCGACCAGCGGTCGTTGAACTTGTATTCGACGCCGGCCTGGGCCTGCACCGTTGCGCCGCCGAGCTGGTAGTTGAAGGTCTCGCCGGAACCACGCGTGACTTCGACATGCGGAATGTTGACGCCGGCGCCGAGACCAGCATAGGGCACGAACTTGGTGCCTTCGATCGGCATACGGTAGAGGGCGTTCAGCGTCAGCAGGTTGATGCCGTCGGAGAATTCGAAATGGCTCCAGCCAGCTTCGGCAAGCGTCGAGTCGTCGGCGTAGACCTTGGCGTGGGTGAAATCGAGCGACACGCCGAGGTTCGGCTGGCCGAGATCTTCCATCCACCAGGTGCCGCGAACGCCGTAATAGGGAGGCATGGCGAAGGACTTGCCTTCCCAGCCGGCCGTGAAATCGGCCTGGTCCGAAACCTCGACGTCGCTGTGCGGAGCCGTCTGGAAACCGCCATAGACGGAGACGGCCATTTCAGCACTGGCAAACGAGGCGGACAGGGCAAGCACGCTTGCCGCGACAGAGGCGCCGAAAAGGGCACGAAGCTTGGTGTTCATAGGACGCGATCCACGAATCTGATTTTGATGTAAGACTAGATAGGAGATTTTCGCCGGAAAGTCTGTTTCCCATTTGCTACACCGCAGGGCGAATGGCCAAAATTGGGCCTAGTTTTGGCGATCGTCAATTCTGCGGGCGGAACTCTGGCAACCAGGCGGGGCGGCCAAAAAGGAAAAGGCGCGGAAGCCTTGGGCTCCGCGCCTTCGCTTGAGACGGTGGCGTGATCAGCCGCCGAACATCGTGCGCAGGATGTCGATGCCCTTGTCCTCGAAGCTGACCTTGCCCTGGCGGTTGCCCGGGCCGATGACGATGACCTTGTTGCCGATGTCGGCGCGCTCGTAGAGGTGCTCGACGTCCTTGTTCATCATGCGGATGCAGCCGGACGACATGTTGAGCCCGATCGTCCAGGGCTGGTTGGTGCCGTGGATACGGAAGATCGTGTCGCGACCGCCCTTGAAGAGATACATGGCGCGGGCGCCGAGCGGATTGTCGATCCCGCCTTCCTGCACGACCGGCAGCATGTGACCCTTGGCGGCCTCGCGGCGACGCATTTCCGCCGGCGGACGCCAGCTCGGCCACTCTTCCTTGCGGCCGATCTTGACGACGCCCGACCAGCCGAAGCCCTCGCGGCCCACGCCGACGCCATAACGGGTGGCGCGATTGTTGGCCTCCACATAGTAGAGGAACTTGTTGTTCGTATCGATGATGATGGTGCCGGGCTTCTCATCGGTGATCAGGCGGACGACGCGGCGCTTGAACTTCTCGGCCGGCTGCTTCTGCTGGGCGACGAGCGTGACGTCGCCCTGAACTGCCGGATGGTTGCCGTTGATCGCGCCGGCGGAGGCGGGCGCGGCGAAGCTGCCGATGGTGATCGATGCGGCCGCAACGGCGACCAGAAGTTTCTTCATGTCGGTATCCCCCAAATCAAAGTGCAGGGAGGTTAACCAACTCGTGTGCCGATGCAAGTCCCCCTGCATTGCATCATAAGAAAATGAAGCCGCGCCAGGTGGACTTGGCGCGGCAAGAAGAGTGCGGTGATTTACATCACGATGACGGTGGTGCCGACTTTGACGCGCTCGTAAAGATCGACCACGTCTTCGTTGCGCATGCGGATGCAGCCGGAGGAAACGCCGTTGCCGATCGTCCAGGGCGCATTGGTGCCGTGGATGCGGTAGAGCGTGGAGCCGAGATACATGGCGCGCGCACCGAGCGGGTTTTCCGGTCCCCCGTCCATGCGTGCCGGCAGGTAATGCCCTTTGGCGGCTTCGCGGGCGATCATCTCCTGCGGCGGCGTCCAGTCCGGCCACTCCTTCTTGGCGGTGATCTTGTGTTTGCCGGCCCATTCGAAGCCGGGCTTGCCGACGCCGACGCCATAGCGGCGCGCCTGGCCATTGCCCGCAACCAGGTAAAGGAAGCGGTTGTTGGTGTCGATCACGATCGTGCCTGGCTTGTGCGGTGTGTCATAGGCGACCGTCTGCGGCAGGAACATCGGGTCGAGCCTGGTCTTCATCGGTGCGTTCGGGCGCACCGCGGCAGGCTGCACGAGGGCCGGCTGCTGCGGCGTGCGGCGCAGGATCTGGCGCTGGTAGGTGCGCGGCTGTGCGGCGCGCGGCGCATAGACGACCGGGCGGACGGCGCCGCCGAGCTGCATGACCCAAGGGGCCGAAAGATCGGGGCTGACGATCACCGGCGGACGCGCCTGGTAACGGTCGTTCGCCTGGGCTGGTGCCACGACGGAAAGGCCGACAAGCGCGGCCAGAACAACGGATTTCTGAAACATTCGGACAACTCGCTACATGGGACCGAAGACGAAGCCGGACAGGCTCTGGCGCCGATGATGCCGCGGCTTCCGGGACATTTGGTAAACGCGTGTTCATTAAGATGCGAGAGCACCCGTAAACCTTTCATCAGGGTTAGCGGTGCGTTTGGAAAAGTGGTGAACAAATGGTAAACGCAGCAGCGGCGCAACGGAGGAATCATCATTCATGGACAAGACCGGCCTGATCACCGGCGACGACGGCCGCGATCGCTGCTTCTGGCATGGCGGCCTCGACGACTACCGCCGGTACCACGACGAGGAGTGGGGTCGTCCCGTCACGGACGACAACAGGCTGTTCGAGAAGATCTGCCTCGAGGGCTTCCAGTCCGGCCTGTCCTGGCTGACGATCCTGCGCAAGCGCGAGAATTTTCGCGCCGCCTTTGCCGGTTTCGATTTCGAAAGGGTTGCCGCCTTTGGTGACGAGGACGTGGCCCGCTGCCTTGCCGATGCCGGCATCATCCGCCATCGCGGCAAGATCGTCTCGACCATCAACAATGCCCGCCGGGCGATGGCGCTGAAGGATGAATGGGGATCGCTCGCACGCTATTTCTGGAGTTTCGAGCCGGGGCCGGAAGAACGTCCCGCCCGGATGGACTACGCGACGCTGCGGGCGAACCCGACCTCTCCGACCTCCGTTCGACTCTCCAAGGATCTGAAGAAGCGCGGCTGGACCTTTGTCGGCCCGACAACGGTCTACGCCTTTATGCAGGCCATGGGGCTGGTCAACGACCACATAGAGGGCTGCTGCTGCCGCGACGAGGTGGAGGTCCTTCGTAGGCTCTGTAAGCGCCCCTGATCGAGGTCGGACGGGTTAGGGTCTTGATAAGCGGCGCGGGATGCCTCTCGTGAAGAAGCTTTCGCGACGCCTTGCATCTCGCGGCTTATGAAATTTAGTACATTATTAAATTCGAAAACTTATGGTTCCTGCTGAAGTGGGAGGCGATGAGAATAGATGTTTTCGAGGTTCAGACAGCAACAATCGAGCGCAGCCATCAAGATGGAGGATGCGCAACCGCTAGATACCCTTCCTGAGCCAAAGTCTCCGCCGACCCTGGTGCCGTTAGAATACGAACATGCTGACCCGTTCGTCGAGGCTGCAGACGAAATGATGCGTGTGGTGCGCACCACCGCGGCCCTTGCGGATCTTTCCTCCGATGCGTTCAGCTTTGCCGGGCGTCCCGCACGTCTTGCCATGGCTTATGTCTCGCCGCATGTGGATTTCAACGCCGTGGTGGAAGGCCTGCGCCGAAGGGCCGACGGCGTTCCGGTCATCGTCTCGACCACGGCCGGCGAATTGTGCAGCACCGGCACATCGGCCTCCGAGCCGCTCTATTGTACCGCCGGCAATGGCTGGGACAACGTGGTTGTGCAGATCTTCAGCCCCGAACTCCTTTCCGAGCTTTCGATCCAGTCCATCCCGCTTGCAAACGAGGACATACGGGCGGGTCGACCGACGAAGAGCCATGAGGCGCGCATCGGTGAAATCGAACGCAACCTCGCACGCGTGCGGGTGCCATTCGAAATTCGTTCGGATGACACTTTGGCGCTGACGCTGATCGACGGCTTGTCGGCGTCTGAGAACTACTTCATGGAAGCGGTCTATCGCACCGACCGCTTTCCTTGCCTGTTCATCGGTGGATCGGCTGGTGGAAAGCTCGATTTCAAGCACACCTACATCTTCGACGGTCAGCGGGTCCTCGAGAACCACGCGGTGGTCGCGTTCGCCAAGGTCGCGCCCGGCGCCCGCTTCGGTATCCTCAAGACGCAGAACTTCACGGAGACCGGAAAATCGATCGTGGTCATCGAGGCCCAGGCCGAGACCCGGCAAGTCAGGGCGACGGTCGACACCGCGACGGTCGAAGTTGTGCCGGTTATCGACGCACTCTGCCGGATGATGGGCTGTGCGCCGCACGATCTGTCGAAACGGCTGGAGGGCCACACCTTCGCAGTGCGCATGAACGGCGAATTGTTTGTTCGCTCGGTCGCGGGGATCGACCTCGAAAAAGGTGTCGTCAGCTTCTATTGTGACGTCAATCCCGGCGACGAACTGCATCTCGTCAAGGCGACTGATTTTGCCGGGCAGACCCGTCGCGACATGGAACTCTTCTTCCGTGACAAGCCGGCGCCGGTTGCCGCCATTCTCAACGATTGCATTCTTCGGCGCCTCGGCAACGATCGCGAACTGGGCCGGCTCGCCGGCAGCTGGAACATTCCTGCCGCCGGGTTCTCGACCTTCGGCGAACTGCTGGGCATCAACGTCAACCAGACGCTGACGGCTGTCGTCTTTTTCAAGGTGCGCGATGGCGAGCGTTTCCGGGATCCCTTCGTCGACCAGTTTGCCATTCACTACGCCCGCTTCTCGCGCTACTTCACGGAAACGCGGTTGCTGCGCCAGCAACTGATCAACCAGATGCGCAAGAAGGTCATCGGCCGGTTGACGGAGTTCATCCAGCGCACCTCGATGCTGAGCGGCCAGCTCGACCAGGTCGTAGGACGCACCGACGAGATGCGCCAGAACGTCGAGACCATGCAGGCAGACATGGAGGAACGCATCCGCAGCGTTGCCCATGTCGAGGAGCAGGGCGTGCTTGAGGAAGAGTTCCAGAAGGTCGCGGCAATGATGCAGCGGCTGAACGACATTGTCGGCATCATCGACAAGATCACCATGCAGACCAATCTCCTGTCGCTCAACGCCACCATCGAGGCGGCACGGGCGGGTGAGGCTGGACGTGCGTTCGCCATCGTTGCCAACGAGGTGCGGGCGCTTGCCACCAACACCAAGCAGACCCTCGACACCAGCCGCGAATCCCTCTCGCAGGTGGACGCCTCGATGAAGGTGCTGGGCGAGCATATCGCTGCATCTGAAACGAAGCTGTCGAGCGCCGAGGCAGGCTACAGCGACATCTTTGGTCAGCTTGGATCGTTGTTCTCGTCCTTCTCCAGGATCAATGAAGTGATGAGCGAACTCGGCACCATGTCCCATCACCAAAAGTCGATGATGGGACAGGTCGAGCTCGACATCGAGCGGTTGCGACGTATCGAGGGCTGACGGGCTGCTGCCCTCAGTCGATGCTCATCGCGAGCACCCGGCTGATCTCGGTCAGTGAGCGACCGGACTGTGTCCGCCAGGTGTTGAAGGCGACCTGGACGGCCGCCTTGTCCCGGGCCGAAGTCGGCGCCTTGGTGATCACGCCTTCCGCAATCAGCCGGTTCACCACGCTCGCCGAAAGGATGAAGCTCTCGACACCGGCGAAACGCAGGAAATACTGGCCGGTATTGCCGCCGAGCCGCGATCCCTTCTTCTGCAGGAGATCGAGAAGGCCGACATAATCTTCGGCCGGCCAGCCGGCAAGGAATGCGCCGGCGCTGCCGTGATCGCGGGAAAGCCCGGCGAGGAACACGGCGTTTTCCTGGACGGATCGGATCTTCGGCCCGTGCCGGACGATGCGGGTGTCGGAGACCAGCCGCTCGAAGTCCTCGTCGTGCAGCATCGAGCAATAGCCGATGTCGAAACCCTCGAAGGCGGCCTCGAAGCCGGGCCACATCGCTTCCACGACCTTCCAGTTGAAGCCGGACTGGAAGATGCATTTGGTCATAAGCGACAGGAAACGGTCGTCGGGCGTGGCCGCGATCTCGTCCCGGGACTTGGGAAACTGCATGGCTTCGCGGATGGCTGCCTCGCCCTTTCGTTCGACGGCGATGGCGTGGATCTCGTCATAGGAGCGCATGTCCGGTCCTGTCCCTATTGGCCGATGGTGTCGATCAGCGGAATGAGCCCCGCCAGGTCCGCAATCTCGCGGAAGCGCGGCGCCTCGGCAGGCTTGTCGACGTGCTCCACGACCCAGGTCAGCTCATGCGGCACGAAGACCCCCCACGAGCCGGCAGCGATCGCCGGCACGATGTCCGACTTCAGCGAGTTGCCGACCATCATGGCCCGCTCGGGTGCGTGGCCGGTCTTGCCGAAGATCCGGCGATAGGTGGTCGCGGTCTTGTCCGAGACGATCTCGACCGCATCGAAATAGTCGCCGAGCCCCGACTGGGCGAGCTTGCGCTCCTGGTCGAACAGGTCGCCCTTGGTGATCAGCACGAGAAAATAGTCGCCGGCGAGCGCCTCGAGCGTTTCACGCGCATGCGGCATGGTCTCGACGGGATGGCCGAGCAGGTCGCGGCCGATCGACAGGATCTCGCCGACTACCTGGCTGGACACCCGGCCTTCGGTGATCTCGAGCGCCGTCTCGATCATCGACAGGGTGAACCCCTTGATGCCGAAACCGTAGTGCTGGAGATTGCGCTTTTCCGCTTCGAGAAGCCGCTGCGACACATGCTCGCCCTCGGCGAACTCGGCGAGCAGTTCCTTGAAGCTCTCTTCCGTCAGGCGGTAATACTGCTCGTTCTGCCAGAGCGTGTCGTCGGCGTCGAAGCCGATCACGGTAAGGGGACGCATGCTCATGGAAGGCTCTCGCTGTTGACAACGTTTCGGCAAAATAGCGCCTTCGTTCGGCGATTGCGAGACCGGCGGTTTCGGGTCACGCCATGCCGATCAGCGTGATCATCCCCAGGCTCAGGCCGCAGAGCGTGAGCAGCGAGGCGAGCGCCGCCAGCACCACGCGGCCGCCGGCCTGCCGGAGCTTGCGCAGGTCGACGCATAGTCCGAGACCTGCCATGGCCACGATGGTGAGCATCCTGGAAGACGATGACAATAGTGACAGTGTGGCCGGGCCAAACAAGTCTGCTGACCGCAACCCCGCCATGATGGCAAAGCCGACAATGAACCAGGGGAGGACATGGGAGACGGACAAGCGCCGTCCGCCCAAACCCCGTGCAAGACCAACAAGAAAGAGCAGCGGCCCGAGCATCAGCACCCGGATGAGCTTCACCAGCGTTCCGGTCTGCAGGCTGACGGCACCGATCGGCGCCGCCGCGGCGAGCACTTGCGGCACGGCATAAACCGTCATCCCGGCAAACACCCCGTATTGCACAGCCGAGAGATGAAACGCCACGGACAGCAGAGGCATGGCCACGACCGCTATCACGCCGAGCACCGCGGTAAAGGCAATCGATGCCGCCACGTCCTCCGCACTGGCGCCAACCACCGGAGCGGACGCGGCGATGGCGGAGTTTCCGCAAATCGAGTTCCCGAAGGCGATGAGAAAGGCGAGCTTTGGAGAAAGTCCGAACAGCCGGCCGATCGTGAAGCTTATGCCGATCGACAGGAGCACGACCAGGGCGATCCCTGCCACCAGCTGCGGCCCTGCCTCGCGGATGGCCGCGAAGCTGACCGAGGCGCCGAGCAGAACGATGGCCAGTTCCAGAAGAAAGTGTGCCGAGAGCGTGATGCCGGGATTGAATGCCGGAGAAAGTCTGAAGCCGGAGTTGACCGCCGTGCCGATCAGGATGGCGAGCACCAGCGCCTCGAGCGGATGAACACCGACGAGGATGAACTCGGCTCTTTCAACGAGCAAGCCAAGGCTCGCTACTGCGATGGAGAGGCCAAGGCCAGGAAGGTATGGGAGGAGGCGGGAGAACAGGAACATGACGATGGAGACCAGTGGCGAATGGCCGATTGTCCATCCGAAGATCGTCGACTTCCATTGCATAATTCTGTATTGATTGTTCGCTCAAAACGAATGATTTGCGATGACTTTCGAACAACTCTCCATCTTTGTCGCGGTAGCCGAGCGCGAACACCTGACCCGCGCCGCTGCGAGCATTGGACTGACCCCGTCGGCGGTGAGTGCCGCGATCCGCAATCTTGAAGCCTATTATCGGGTGGCGCTCTTTGATCGTGTCGGCCGCCGGATCGAGTTGACGGCGGAGGGCCGGCTCTTTCTTGAGGAGGCCCGCGCCACGCTGGCCCGCGCTCGGGCTGCCGAACTGCTCTTGTCGGAACTGGGCGGGCTGTCGCGCGGCCGACTGGCCGTGCACGCCAGCCAGACGGTGGCCAGCCATTGGCTACCCCCGCTGCTGATGCGGTTCCGCACCGCATACCCCGGCATCGAACTCGAGCTGACGATCGGAAATACGCTTTCGGTCGCCCGAGCGGTCAACATCGGGACCGCCGACATCGGCTTCGTCGAGGGTCGGATTTCCGATCCTGCTTTGGCCGAGGAAAAGGTCGCGGACGATGCCCTGCTCGTTGCGACGGGGCCGGATCATCCGTTTGCCGACGGCAGACCGCTTACGCCCCGGCAATTGGTCGAGGATACCGGGTGGGTGATGCGCGAGCCGGGTTCAGGCACCCGCTCTACATTCGAGGAGACCCTGAGACGGCTCGGCGAGGACCCGGGGCGCTTGCGCACGGTACTTACACTGCCGTCCAACGAGGCTGTTCTTTCGGCGGTCGTTGCTGGACCTTGTGCGGCGGTTGTGTCGGGGGTTGCTGCTGCCTGCAGGATCAGCGACGGCAACCTTGTTGCCGCGAATTTTACCCTGCCTTCCCGGCAGTTCTCCCTTTTGCGCCACAAGGAACGCCGCCCAAACCGGGCGGCGTCCATGTTGGAGAGGATGAGCCGGGAAGCGTCCCCTCTTCCGACCAAAGGTTAAATCAGGTTCGGTCCGGCCGGCTTACTTGCCGTGCTTGGCGAGCCAGTCCTTCATCATGGCGATCTCGCCCTCCTGGGCCTTGATCACCTCTTCGGCCAGCTTGCGGATTTCCGGATCCTTGCCGTATTGCAGCTGGATCTTTGCCATGTCGATCGCGCCCTGGTGGTGCGGGATCATACCGCGCACGAAGTCGACATCGGCATCGCCGGTCGGCTCGATTGCCATGTCGGCATGCATCTTGGCGTTTGCCTCCATGAAGGCGAGGCTGGAGGGCGATTGGTCGCCTGCCGGTGCGCTCATGTCCATGGTGCCGTGATCGTGGGTCATGGTCTCCTGCGCCTGCACCGAGGAGGCGACGAGGAGGGCGGATGCGGTGAAGAGTGCTTTGATAAGCATGGTTTGTCCTTGTCTTCAAATATGTAGTTGGGGATCCGGCGCGTGCCGTGCCGTGCCGGTCGGGGAGATCCGGAGACTCAGGCGCGGGGAGGCGGCAGCAGTGGCGGTGCCGTTCGCGAAATCAATTGGTGTTCGGGTGCTGCCGCTTCCACCGGCCTTGGCGGCTTGCCCTCGTTCTTGAAGGCCGGTTCGACCGGAAGCGTCAGGCAGGCGGCACAGTGAAAGTCGCCTGCCGGGGTTTTGCCGGGATGCGGACAATCGCCACCGGAGGGGGCGTCCATTGCCGTCTGGTGGCCCGAGGCTTGCGCACCATCGTGAGGCCCTTGCCCGTGCATGGTGTGGTTCGCATCGCCGCCCGCCTCGACGGTCGCCATCGCTATCCGTGGCACGCCGGCCATCGCCATACCGGCAAACGGCATGGCCGCATAGGCAAGGGCGGCAATCAGGACGGTGATGCGCATCAACGGCTTCATGGTGCGGAAGGTAAGGCCGATTCCGGCGAAAGCAAGGTCGGGGGGCGCCGGGCCCCGCGCCAGACGGCGGCGGTTCAGACTGAAATGACCCGGTGCACGATCCGATAGTCCTTGCTCTCCTCCCCGATCGGCACGACCGGCCAGTCCCACGCCTGCTGGTGCTCCGGCACGGCGATGCCGTGCAGCAGGTCGAAACGCTCGTGGACGTGGCCCGTGCGGTCGATCACCTCATAGGCGATGTCGGTCAGCAGGCTGTAGCGGCAAGTCAGTCCGTGAAGCCCGTCGAGATGCGCCTTGATCAGGCGCGCCACGCTGTCGGGCGGCATTCTTCCCGATGTGTCCGCCTCCAGCCGCTTGCGCGCGCCCGTGCCGATCTGCGACAGGAGGTTCGCGGAGATGACGAGGTCGAGATAGGGCACCTGCCGCAGGAAGCCCAGCGGATCGGGCGTCTCGCCCCCTTTGATCGCCTCGTAGCCGGAAAGATC
Organism: Rhizobium terricola; assembly: GCF_012927355.1. Taxonomy (GTDB): domain Bacteria; phylum Pseudomonadota; class Alphaproteobacteria; order Rhizobiales; family Rhizobiaceae; genus Allorhizobium; species Allorhizobium terricola. The sequence goes on along the minus strand of NZ_JABBGK010000002.1, from coordinate 287,478 downwards.
CCGCTCGATCAGCCGGACGTTCTTCAGTCCCTTGAGCTTGAGCCAGGCCCGAACGCTGGCGAGATGGACGAGATCGATGAGAACGACGGTGTCGAAGCTTCGTGAAAGTTCGATGATCGGTACGTCACGCAACAGGCCGGACCCGAGCACGACCACGGTCCGGCGTTGCCGGAGCGAGCTGACCGCGGCGAGGATCGAGGCTTTGCAATTGTCCTCGTGTGCCTGCCAGTCCCCTGCACAGCGATTGGCGCGCGCCCACAGGTTGACCGAATAGCGGATCGCCTTGCGGTGTCCGGCCGTGGTGAGCGGCCAGGTGGCGGCATAATTCAGGGCTTCGAGGATCATGGATTTCGGCAGGCTTTTGCGCGATGTGCGACGGTCAGGGGTCGGTCTTGCCTGCCGAACCGGCATCGACTTCCGCGCCGGTCTCGTGAGGGGAATGTTCGCGCGATACGCGGGTGATCACGACGCCGGTCAGGTATTCCTCGAGTGTCATGCCGGCTGCCGCAGCCTGCCGCTCGAGCTCGGCATGCATTTCCTCTGACATTTCGATCGTCATTTGCCTGTTCATAAGCCTGTCCCTTTATTAGACACAATATAGCATTGGCCCTCGTCGCCTGCCAGCCTTCACCCTTGCCGCCAAAACCTTGATCCTCTAAGACACCGGCACGCCAAATTCAAAAAAAGTCCGGTGCCTGCCTCATGAACGAGAAGAACAAGAAGCCGCAGAAACTCAAAGCCCGCCTGCCGCGCGGCTTCGTCGATCGCGCGACTGCCGACATCCGCGCCGCCAACCAGATGATGGAGACCATCCGGGAGGTTTACGAACGCTATGGTTTCGACCCGATCGAAACCCCGCTGTTCGAATACACGGATGCGCTCGGCAAGTTCCTGCCCGATGCCGACCGGCCGAACGAGGGCGTCTTCTCGTTGCAGGACGACGACGAGCAGTGGATGTCGCTGCGCTACGACCTGACGGCACCGATGGCCCGGCATGTCGCGGAGAACTTCCAGGAAATCCAGCTGCCGTTCCGCACCTATCGCGCCGGCTATGTCTTCCGCAACGAGAAGCCCGGCCCCGGCCGCTTCCGCCAGTTCATGCAGTTCGACGCCGACACCGTCGGTGCCCCGGGCGTCCAGTCGGATGCCGAGATGTGCATGATGATGGCGGATACGTTGGAGGCCCTCGGCATCAAGCGCGGAGATTATGTGATCCGCGTCAACAACCGCAAGGTTCTCGACGGCGTGATGGAAGCGATCGGTGTCGGGGGTGATGACAATGCGGGGCGCCGTCTGGGCGTGCTGCGCGCCATCGACAAGCTCGACAAGTTCGGCACCGAGGGCGTCACCCTGCTGCTTGGCGAGGGCCGCAAGGACGAGTCCGGCGACTTCACCAAGGGTGCAGGCCTGACCCCCGAGCAGATCGAAAAGGTTCTCTTCTTCGTCGGGATCACCGACTACGCCGAAAGCGCCGTTCATCTGGCCGAGCTCGTGGCCGGGACGGAAAAGGGCGCCGAGGGCGTCGATGAGCTCAACACCATCCGCAGCCTCGTGCTGGGCGCCGGCTACGGTCCCGATCGCATCAAGATCGATCCTTCCGTCGTCCGTGGCCTCGAATACTATACCGGCCCCGTCTACGAAGCCGAACTCACCTTCGACGTCACCAACGAGAAGGGCGAGAAGGTTGTCTTCGGCTCGGTCGGCGGCGGCGGGCGTTATGATGGTCTCGTCTCGCGCTTCATGGGCCAGCCCGTTCCGGCGACCGGCTTCTCGATCGGCGTCTCGCGGCTGATGACGGCGTTGAAGAACCTCGGCAAGCTCGGCCAGGACGAAGTCGTCGGACCGGTTCTCGTCACCGTCATGGACGGCGACGTCGAAAGCATGGGCCGCTACCAGCGCTTCACGCAAGCACTGCGCGCCGAAGGCATCCGGGCCGAAATGTACCAGGGCAACTGGAAGAAGTTCGGCAATCAGCTGAAATATGCCGACCGCCGCGGCGCGCCGATCGCCATTATTCAGGGCGGCGACGAGCGTTCTCAGGGCGTGGTGCAGATCAAGGACCTGATCGAGGGCAAGCGCCTCTCCGGCGAGATCACCGACAACGCCGAATGGCGCGAGGCCCGCGTGGCGCAGGACGTCGTGGCCGAGAGCGAACTGGTCGCCAAGGTGAAAGAGATCCTCGCTGCCCAGGCCGAGGATCGCCGTCGGGCGAAGGGGCTTTAAGTTGTTGCTCCGCTGCTACCCCCCTCTGCCCTGCCGGGCATCTCCCCCTCAAGGGGGGAGATCGATCCGCGGCAGGGGCGGCATGCTCCCGCCGATCTCCCCCCTTGAGGGGGAGATGTCACGAAGTGACAGAGGGGGGTGTTCTTTCGACTGTGGTGTACCATGCCCCTGACCGACATGCCCGATTTCGCCGGCACCATCCTGCAGGAATTCACGTCCCGTGGCACGACGCGGGTGGACACGCCCGTGATCCAGCCGGCCGCACCCTTCCTGGACATGGCCGGTGAAGACCTGCGCCGCCGGATCTTCCTGACCGAGAACGAGCGCGGTGAAAGCCTCTGCCTCAGGCCCGAATTCACCATTCCCGTCTGTCTGCGCCACATCGAGACCGCGACCGGTACGCCGAAGCGCTACGCCTATCTCGGCGAAGTCTTCCGCCAGCGCCGGGAAGGACCCCAGGAATTTTACCAGGCCGGCATCGAGGATCTCGGGGACATCGCGATCGCGGCCTCCGACGCGCGCGCCGTCGCGGACAGTCTGCAGATCCTCACCCGCCTCCTGCCGACGAAGCCGCTCGCCGTCACGCTCGGCGACCAAGCGGTGTTCGAAGCCGTCGTCAAGGCGCTCGGCCTGCCGGCCGGCTGGCAAAAGCGCCTGATCCAGGCCTTCGGCAATCCGGACCAGATCGACCAGCTGCTGCGCAAGCTTGCGACACCGAGCCCCGTCCCGGGGCTCGATCCGGCCGTGTCGGCGCTTCTGGTCAGCGGCGACCAGGATGCCCTGATTGCCCATATCGACCGCACCATGCAGGAAACCGGCTACCTCACCAATGCGAGCCGCACACCGGTGGACATCGCCCGCCGCCTCAAGGAGAAGCTGGAGCTTTCCGAGACGCGGCTCGACGGTGCCGCCCTCCTTCTGCTGCGGGAATTCCTCTCACTCGAATTGCCGCTCGCCGATGCGTCGGCGGCTCTCGCCGGTTTTGCCGATGCGGCGGGCCTGAAGCTCGGCGCGGCGCTTGCCCGCTTCGACGAGCGGGTCGCGGCCCTCGCCAATACCGGCGTCGATCTCGCCCGTATCACCTATCGCGCCGCTTTCGGCCGTCCGCTCGACTATTACACCGGACTGGTCTTCGAGATCGCGGTTGAGGGCCAGCCCGCCGTGCTGGCCGGCGGTGGCCGTTTCGACCGGTTGCTGACCCTGCTCGGCGCCGAAGATCACATTCCTGCGGTCGGCTTTTCGCTCTGGCTCGATCGCATCGAAACTGCGAGGACGCAGGCATGATTACCATCGGGCTGCCGTCCAAGGGCCGCATGAAGGACGACGCCTCGGCGATCTTCGAACGCGCGGGCATGAAGATCGTCGCCGTCGGCAACGACCGCTCCTATCGCGGCCGCGTCGAGGGCGCCGACGACATCGAGATCGCCTTTCTCTCGGCCTCGGAGATTTCCCGTGAGATCGGTGCAGGCACCGTCGATTTCGGCGTCACCGGCGAGGACCTGATCCGCGAAGGCCTCGCCGAGGCCGACAAGCGGGTCGAAGTCTGCGTGCGCCTCGGCTTCGGCCACGCTGACGTGGTGGTCGCCGTTCCGGAAATCTGGCTTGACGTCGACACCATGGCCGACCTCGGCGACGTGGCCGCCGATTTCCGCGCCCGCCACGGACGCCGCCTGGCGATTGCCACCAAATACTGGCGCCTGACGCAACAGTTCTTCTCCAGCCAGCACGGCATCCAGCTCTACCGCATCGTCGAGAGCCTCGGCGCCACCGAGGGCGCGCCCGCAGCCGGCCAGGCCGACATCATCGTCGATATCACTTCGACCGGCTCGACGCTGAAGGCCAACCACCTGAAGATCCTCTCGGACGGCGTGATCCTGAGGTCCGAGGCCTGCCTGGTGCGGGCGAGAAAGCCCGAACACGAGGGCGATCCGCGGATCGCCGAGGTGATCGCGGCGGTCCGCAAGGCCCTGTGAGGCGGTGATGGACGACGCGGAGCGGGTGATCGGCCTCTACGAGCGTCACGCCAGCGCCTTCGACGATATCCGCTCAAAACATCTCTTCGAAAAGCCGTGGCTCGATCGCTTCGCCGGGCAGCTGCCGCAAGGCGCCTGCGTGCTGGACCTCGGCTGCGGCTCCGGGGAGCCGATGGCGGCGGATCTCGTCGCCCGCGGTCTCTCCGTGACGGGGATTGATTCTTCCGAGAGCCTTATCGCGCTCTGTCGGTCACGCTTTCCCGGAGAAGCCTGGCATGTCGGCGACATGCGCCGGCTGGCCTTGAACCAGAGCTTCGACGCGATCCTGGCCTGGCACAGCTTTTTTCATCTGAATGCCGCCGACCAGCGTGCGATGTTTCCCGCCTTTGCTGCCCATGCGGCCGCGGGCGCAATGCTGATGTTCACCTCGGGGCCGGGGGAGGGTGTCTCGATCGGATCTTTCGAAGGGGAGCCGCTCCACCACGCCAGCTTGGCGCCGGACGAGTACAGGCATCTGCTGCGGGAGAACGGTTTCGAGGTGGTCGCCCATGTGGTCGAGGACCTGGCCTGCGGCGGCGCCACCGTCTGGCTCGCACGAAAGGCCTGAACGTTTCTAAAATCGAATGAACAGCAAAAAAGCCCGCCGGGGTGACCCCCGGCGGGCTTTCCGTTGCCGTGTGAGGCAGGGATGGCTCAGGCTGCGACGGCTGCACCGCGGCGGGCGTCGAGCGAGTAGGCGCCGGGGCCGAAGGTGGCGAGCAGGATGTAGGCGCCGGCCAGCGTGATGTTCTTCATCATCATGATCTGGTTCAGCACGGTCAGCCAACCGTTGGCGGCAGCCGGGAAATCCGGAACGTTGATGGCCGAGCCGTGGAAGACGACGCCGGTGAACACGCAGAACAGAGCGAGCAGCCAGCCGGTGATCTTGGTCTGGAAGCCGACGAGGACGAAGAGGCCGGCAACCAGCTCGAACAGGCCGGCGAGGTAAGCAAGCGCGGTCGCAGCCGGAAGGCCGGCGCCGGTGATCATGCCGGCGGTACCGGCCGGGTCGATGAGCTTGCCGTAGCCGGAATAGATGAAGATGAACGAGAGGAGGACGCGGGCGATGAGAATGATGGCGTTGTTGCTGCTGGACATGTTCGGCTCCTTGATGCACCGACGGCGGATCGTGGCCGGGTGCCTGTGGTGAATTTCTGGAGCGAGTTGTGCCACTTACGGCTTGTATGCGATAGATGGACAGTCTTTGACTGATCGTTCGACAATAGTGAACGAGATGGAATTGCCGGACCGATCAACCCAACCCTCCATTCCTGTTCGAACGGTGGGATGGGTGATGTTGCCGATACGGGTGGAACCGCAAGGAATGGTCAGGAATAGCTTCGCAGATGCGCGCCGGCCGCCAGCTTGAAGCGGGGGAAGACGAAGATGCCGAGCATGCTGCCCGTGCTCTTCTCTTCAAGGCCGTCAGACTCACCGATGCAGAAAACCGGCTGGCGCTGGCCGGAACCCAGGATGATGGTGGTCGAATAGCAGAAGTTGGACGACGAGGTCGCCGCCTGTTCGAACAGCTCGAGAATGTGGGCGCGGTCGTTCGGCTCGTAGCAGCGCATCATGCTGAGCAGGCCACATTCCGGATTGTCCAACCCGTGCAGCATCGTCGCTCGCTCTCCGAGCTTGATCACGCCGTTCGACAGGTCTCCGACCCAGCCTTCCGACACGCTGAACTGGGACGAGACATAGCTGTCGCCGTCGCCTTCTTCGGGTAGGCCCGAGGCGAAGGATGTATTCAAGTTGGCTCTGGCAATCTTAAACAAGGCAGTCCCCAAGAAAGCCGAATATGCGTTGTTGCGCTCGGACCAGTTTCAGATGCGGGCGCCGTAGGCGTCCGTCATTGCTCCGTCTGTATTCGGTGTTCCGGTCGCCGATGCTCGCTTTAACGCGCGCTCGCCCGACGAAACGCCGAACTGTCACCAACTAATGTGAACGCATGCTGTAGAGTAGGCGCATTCGCGCATAGGTTACAAGCACCCAATCCCCCATTTTACGCCCGGCCCCATGCCGGATTACCGATGGTGGTGCCGCCCCCGCAGCTTGTCACCCCAGCTTCTTGCCTTTGTTGCAGCGATATAAATTTTTCAGGTTGTCCGCAATGCGAATTTTTAGGTCAACCGTCAAATTTTCAGAATTGCCAGTCCACAGCAATAGCCCCTAGCGAACTAGGGATTTCGTTTCTGATAATACGGTGCGCCGTAAAATCGAAGCGCCTCGGATGCATCTATGAATACAGAAAAACTGCGGTTTGACAATTTTTTGTCGAGAATTTTATCAACTTCTTCGCGTCTTGCCGAATTGCGTGGCTTGGCCTGAAGCTTAGGTGTTTCCAGCGGGTTATATAATCTGCAATTTCATTAAGACATGCGAATTTAAGCATAGAAGGATTGTCGCACGTGACGTCCGGTTGCATCAGGTGTTGCTTGCCAAGATCCAGCTGATTCGATGAGAGGTTGGTGTACGGGACGGACTATGCTCGTCAGCCGCTCCGCTTCATCAGGTCGCACCTGTGTCGCCGTGTCAGCCAAGCGCAAAAAAGGGCGGCCCGAAGACCGCCCTTTCCGCAAACTGAACCGGATGGATCAGCGCGATAGGCTGGCGCCTATCACTATCCATGTCCATGCCGCCCGTTCAGCGCGCTTGACGCGCTGAACCACTTGAAGTGCTTGGGCGAAGCTTTATGGCCATGGCTGCGATAGGCTGGCGCCTATCACATCATGTCCATGCCGCCCATGCCGCCCATGCCGCCCGGCATGCCGCCGGCTGCTTCCTTCTTCGGAAGCTCGGCGATCATGGCTTCGGTGGTGATCAGCAGCGATGCGACCGAAGCGGCATCCTGCAGGGCGGTGCGAACGACCTTGACCGGGTCGACGATGCCCATGGCGATCATGTCGCCGAACTCGCCGGTCTGGGCGTTATAGCCCCAGTTGTCCTGATCCTTGTCGAGGATCTTGCCGACGATGATGGAGGCTTCGTCACCAGCATTCTCGGCGATCTGGCGGCAAGGAGCCTGCAGCGCGCGACGGATGATGTTGATGCCGGCTTCCTGGTCGTCGTTGACGCCCTTGACCGAGATCTTGACGGACGAGCGCAGCAGAGCCGTGCCGCCGCCCGGGACGATACCTTCCTGAACGGCTGCGCGGGTTGCGTTCAGCGCGTCGTCGATACGGTCCTTCTTTTCCTTGACTTCGACTTCCGTCGAGCCGCCAACGCGGATCACGGCAACGCCGCCAGCGAGCTTGGCAAGACGTTCCTGCAGCTTTTCGCGGTCGTAGTCGGAGGTGGTTTCTTCGATCTGGGCCTTGATCTGTGCGACGCGGCCTTCGATGTCGGACTTCTGGCCAGCACCATCAACGATGGTGGTGTTTTCCTTCGAGATCGAAACCTTCTTGGCGCGGCCGAGCATGTCGAGCGTGACGGTTTCGAGCTTGATGCCGAGGTCTTCGGAGATGACGGTGCCGCCGGTCAGGATGGCGATGTCTTCCAGCATGGCCTTGCGGCGATCGCCGAAGCCCGGAGCCTTGACGGCAGCGATCTTCAGGCCGCCACGCAGCTTGTTGACGACGAGCGTTGCAAGGGCTTCGCCTTCGACGTCTTCAGCGATGATGAGGAGCGGCTTGCCGGTCTGAACGACGGCTTCGAGCACCGGCAGCATGGCCTGGAGGTTCGAGAGCTTCTTCTCGTGGAGCAGGATGAAGGCGTCTTCGAGGTCGGCGATCATCTTTTCCGGGTTGGTCACGAAGTAGGGCGACAGATAGCCGCGGTCGAACTGCATGCCTTCGACGACTTCGAGTTCGGTTTCGGCGGTCTTGGCTTCTTCAACCGTGATGACGCCTTCGTTGCCGACCTTCTGCATGGCTTCGGCAATGTCGAGGCCGATCTGCTTCTCGCCGTTCGCCGAGATCGTGCCGACCTGGGCAACTTCTTCCGACGTGTTGATCTTCTTGGCCTTGGCCTGGAGATCCTTGACGACTTCTGCAACGGCGAGGTCGATGCCGCGCTTCAGGTCCATCGGGTTCATGCCGGCTGCAACAGCCTTGGCGCCTTCGCGAACGATGGCCTGGGCGAGAACCGTTGCGGTCGTCGTGCCGTCGCCGGCGATGTCGTTGGTCTTCGAAGCGACTTCGCGGACCATCTGGGCGCCCATGTTTTCGAACTTGTCTTCAAGTTCGATTTCCTTGGCGACCGAAACGCCGTCCTTGGTGATGCGCGGAGCGCCGAACGACTTGTCGATGATGACGTTACGGCCCTTCGGACCGAGGGTGACCTTCACTGCGTCAGCGAGGATATCGACGCCGCGCAGCATCTTTTCGCGCGCGGTACGGCCGAATTTGATTTCTTTAGCTGCCATTTTCAAAACTCCCGGGTTTCAGCCCAATGGTGATTTTGTTGAGGTGGGAAAGGATCGGCAATCAGCCGATGATGCCCATGATGTCGGCTTCCTTCATGATCAGAAGGTCTACGCCGTCGAGCTTGACTTCGGTGCCGGACCACTTGCCGAACAGCACGCGGTCGCCGACCTTGACGTCGAGAGCAACAACCTTGCCGTGGTCGTCGCGAGCACCCGGACCAACGGCGACGACTTCGCCTTCAGCCGGCTTTTCCTTTGCGGTGTCGGGAATGATGATGCCGCCCTTGGTCTTTTCTTCGGACTCAACGCGCTTGACTACAACGCGGTCGTGAAGCGGGCGGAAAGATGTGCTTGCCATTGTCTAATCCCTCGATCAAATGACATTCGCGGGTCGCGGTGGACCCGCATGGATACTGTTAGCACTCCCTGTCGGCGAGTGCTAGCGGGGTTGAGATAAGGACGGGTCCCGGATGAGTCAAGCGCGGCCTGTCGAAAATATTTCATCGACCATTGTTAACACCGCCGCATGACAGATCGTATGACGACGACGTTGCAGGACCCGCCGCAATCGGCTGCCTTTTCCGACATGTTCCGGGCCTTCCTGCGCATCGGCTTGATGAGCTTCGGCGGTCCGGCCGCTCAGATCGCCCTGATGCACCGCATCTGCGTCGAAGAGCGGCGGTGGGTGTCCGAGGACCGGTTCCTGCACGCCTTGAATTTCTGCATGCTCTTGCCCGGACCCGAGGCACAGCAGCTTGCCACCTATATTGGCTGGCTGACGCACGGCGTTCGGGGCGGCCTGGTTGCCGGCCTGCTTTTCGTCCTTCCCGGGCTCGCCGTCATTCTCGGCCTGTCGACGCTCTATGCCTACTATCATGACGTCGGCTGGGTCGCCGGCCTGTTTTTCGGCCTCAAGGCCGCGATCCTCGCGATCGTCGTCGAGGCCGTCGTGCGGATCGGGCGCCGTGCGCTAAAGACGGGCTTCCATCGCCTCGTTGCCCTTGTGGCGTTCCTGGCCCTCTTCGCCTTCGCTCTGCCCTTTCCGCTCGTCGTGTTGTTCGCCGGGCTCGCGGGTCTCGTCGAAGCGCGTGCCGTCACCCGCGATGCGCCGCCGCATGTCTTGGAAACGCGCGGCGTGGGTGCTGCCGCCGTCAGCCGGCCGGGGCGCTCGCTCGCCACGCTGGCCTTCTGGCTCCTCGTCTGGCAGGCGCCGCTTCTTGCTCTCTGGCTGTTCGCCGGTGACAGCGGTCTTGCCGAGATCTTCGCCTTCTTTTCCCGCATGGCGCTCGTCACCTTCGGCGGAGCCTATGCCGTTCTCTCCTATGTCGCGCAGGTGGCGGTCGACCAGTATCACTGGCTGAGACCCGGCGAAATGCTCGACGGCCTTGCGCTGGCCGAAACGACGCCCGGCCCGCTCGTCTTGGTGCTGTCCTATGTCGGCTTCCTCGCGGGCTTTCGCGATGCCGGCGGCCTGCCGCCTTTCTTGGGCGGCCTCCTCGGCGGTCTGCTCGCTGCCTGGGCAACCTTCGTCCCGAGTTTCGTCTGGATCTTTGCCGGCGCGCCCTATGTCGAGCGGCTGCGCGGCAATCGCTGGGTGACGGCAGCCCTTTCGGCGATCACCGCCGCCGTCGTCGGCGTGATCCTCAACCTCGCCGTCTGGTTTGCCCTGCACGTCCTGTTCACGACGGTCAACCGCTGGGTCATCTGGCCGTCTCCGGCCGGTGCGGGAGACGGTGAGGCGGCCGGGTTCTCGGTTTCGCTGCCGCTGCCGGAGCTCGCCACGCTCGACGGCGCAGCCCTCGTCCTTGCCGGGTTCTCGGCCGCGATGATCTTCGGCCTGCGGCAGGGAATGGGACGGACCCTCGTCGTCGCGGCCGGCCTCGGACTTGCCTGGCGTCTCATGGCGTGATGCCGCTGGCTTGCGGCTATTTTCCGCAAAAGCCCTTGCCTTCCCGACGTTCCTTTGCGATGTCAGCCTTGCATTTTTTCAGTCAGGAACAGCGCATGGCCGACCGCATTTCCACCTTGAGCGACGTCACCGAACGTTACGACGTCATCCTGTGCGACGTCTGGGGCGTCCTGCACAACGGGGTCGATGCCTTTCCCGCCGCATCCGAGGCGCTGACCGCCGCCCGCGCCGCCGGCGTAACGGTCGTCCTGATCACCAATTCGCCGCGCCGGTCTGAGGACGTCATCAACCAGCTGCGGATGATCGGCGTCGCCGATACCGCCTATGACCGTATCGTCACCTCCGGCGACGTCACCCGCACGCTGATTGCGGCCGGCCCGAAGCGTATCTTCTTCCTCGGTCCGGATCGCGATCTCAACCTGCTGGAAGGCCTCGGCGTGACGGCCGTCGCGCCCGACGACGCCGAGGCGATCGTCTGCACCGGCTTCTTCGACGACGAGACGGAGACGCCCGAGGACTATCACGACGTGCTTGTGGCCTTCGCGGCCCGCAAGGCGCCGCTCATCTGCGCCAATCCGGACCTGATCGTCGAGCGCGGCCACCGCATGATCCCCTGCGCGGGCGCGGTTGCCGCCTATTACGAACAGCTTGGCGGCTCGACCCGCATCGCCGGCAAGCCGCACCGCCCGATCTATGAAGCGTCACTTGGCGCAGCACGCGAGGAGCGCAAGGGCGAGGTCGCCAGGGATCGCATCCTTGCGATCGGCGACGGCATGCCGACCGACGTGCGCGGCGCCCTCGACGCAGGCCTCGACCTTCTCTACATCTCCGGCGGCATCCATGCCGCCGAATACACCGTCAACGGCAAGCCGGACGAAGCGATCCTCAACGCCTGGCTGAAGCGCGAGAATGCCGCGCCGAGCTATTGGATGCAGAGGCTCGCCTGACACGAGGGCCGACCAGATGAACTTGCTGCAATTCACCCCCCTCTGCCCTGCCGGGCATCTCCCCCTCAAGGGGGGAGATTGGCAAGACGCGCGGCTGGCATTCCCTGGTGTGATTTCCCTTGGACTGTATCGGGACCGGGCGGGGCATGACCCCGGATCGATCTCCCCCCTTGAGGGGGAGATGGCCGGCAGGCCAGAGGGGGGTACCCGGATGTTTCTCGGTCTACCGTCTCGTGGAGGCAGATCATGACGGTTTTTCATCGAAACGAGAAGAAGAACCCGCTGCCGGAGAAGCTGAAAGGCGGCGTGATCGCGATCGGCAACTTCGATGGCGTGCATCGCGGTCACCAGACCGTGCTGACCCGGGCGCTCGAGCTGTCGCAGAGCCGCGGCGTGCCGGCCCTCGTCCTGACCTTCGAGCCGCATCCGCGCAGCGTCTTCAATCCCGACAAACCGGTCTTCCGGCTGACCCCGGCACCGCTGCGAGCGAGCCTGCTCGAGGCCATGGGTTTCCACTCGGTGATCGAATATCCTTTCGACCGCGAATTTTCCGGCCGCTCCGCCGAGGATTTCGTCCGCTCGATCCTCGTTGAATGGCTCGGCGCGACCGAGGTCGTGACCGGCTTCGACTTCCATTTCGGCAAGGGACGTGAGGGCGGACCGGCCTTTCTCATGGACGCCGGGCAAAGGAACGGCTTCGGGGTCACACTGGTCGACGCCTTCCGCGACGAGGGCGCCGAGGTGGTGTCGTCGAGCCGCATTCGCCGCCTGCTGTCCGAGGGGAATGTCGCCGAGGCCGCAGGTCTGCTCGGCTATCGCTTCACCGTCGAGGCGGAGGTCATCAAGGGCCAGCAGCTCGGCCGCACTCTGGGCTATCCGACCGCCAACATGGCGCTTGCGCCGGAAGTCGAGCTGAAGCCCGGCATTTATGCCGTCCGTCTTCGGCGCACCGATGGTCGTCTCTACGACGGCGTTGCGAGCTTCGGCTATCGGCCCACGGTCACCGAGAACGGCGCGGCCCTGCTCGAAACCTATGTCTTCGATTTCGAAGGCAATCTCTACGGCGAGAACTGCCGGGTGTCCTTCTTCGGTCACCTGCGCGACGAACTGAAATTCGCCGGCCTCGAGCCGCTGGTCGCGCAGATCCGCAAGGACGAGGAGGAGGCGAGGGGGCTTCTCTCCGGTGTACGCCCGCTCGGCGAACTGGACGCGAAGATCGCCTTCTGATGTCGGGCGCCGTTCGTGCGGCAAAACATTTCCGATCGGACGCTACAAATATAAATATATACCTATGTAATTCGGACTGCCGCGCATAGATTGCCGCCGTCGGCACAGGCCGGCCTTCGTTATCGATCCCGGACCATCTTCCTTCATGACTGAATTCACGCCACTGCTGTCCTTCACCGGCGGCCTTCTCATCGGCCTTGCGGCCGTTCTCCTGATGCTCTCCTGGGGACGCATCGCCGGCATGTCGGCGATCGTCATCGGCGTCTTCCCGCCGCTCAGTGCCGACTGGGCCTGGCGTGCCGCCTTTCTCGTCGGCGCGATCGGAATGCCGGCATTGCTCCAGCTTTTCGGCTACGGCGCCGCTTTCTCCGCGCCGGTCTCGCTCGGTGCGCTCGTCGTCGGCGGCCTTGTTACCGGCCTCGGCGTGACTTTCGGCTCGGGGTGCACTTCGGGCCACGGCGTCTGCGGCATGGCGCGCCTGTCGCCCCGTTCGATCGCCGCGACCGCGAGCTTCATGGCCTCCGGCTTTGCCACCGTCTTCCTGATGCGCCACGTGTTCTGAGGGAGCGTCCGATGAAATATCTCGTTGCAGTGGCGATCGGCGCCATCTTCGGCCTCGGCATCGTGCTCTCCGGCATGGCGGATCCGGCCAAGGTCATGAATTTCTTCGACCTCGCCGGCTCCTGGGATCCGAGTCTGGCCTTCGTGATGGCGGGTGCTCTCCTGGTTACCGGACCGGGCTACGTGCTGGTCCAGCGCCGCCGCAAGGCACCGGTCTTCGACGACGGTTTCCACATCCCGGCCAAGGGCCGCATCGACGCCCGCCTGGTCGGCGGCTCGCTGCTCTTCGGCGTCGGCTGGGGTATTGCCGGCTTCTGCCCGGGCGGCTCCGTGCCGGCGCTCGGCCTCGGTCATCGCGAGGCCTTCGTGTTCTTCGCCGCCCTGGTCGTCGGCATGCTCGTCGCGCGCCGGCTGCTGCGCATGAATGTCTTCAGCTTGTCGGTCCGGCCCGCCTGATCATTTGCCACTGCCTCTTCACCGGGGGCAGGCTCCGCGTGCCATCGACCTGCATGTTAGCCGGACAAGGGAACCGTATGAAATCCTGATGTCCGCGGGCCGTCTTCGGCATCGATACCTGATCTGAGCCCGCCTAAGTTCATTCTTGTCTTCAACAAGGTGGACGAAAACGACTTTGCAGCAGCTCCGGCCTGTACATCCTTGTCGTCATGCCCGGTGCCGCTCCGCTCAGGCGCAGCGGTTTCAAGTCTGCAATGTCCCTTCGTCCTTCCGAAAGGGATGAAACTCATGCAAACCACCATCTTTTGCGATGGCGCCCCGCTGTCGTTGAGCGCGCGCGCCGACCTCCTGTCGGATCGCCTCGCGGAGCTTCCAAGGGCATCCGAGCATCATATCTGGGAAGCCTTCAACGTCCTGGATAGCCTTGCTGCCTGCCGTCAGAATCCAGTGGACCGTCGGCTATTTCGAGCAAAAATGGACGCGCTCGCTTACTTCGATGCGCTGCTGTTTCTCGTCGGCCGCTGCAATCCGCCTCTCGAACTGGCCGATCTGTCGTTCTCCGCCGAGGTCTGGTTCTGCCGGCTTGGCGCGCGCTCACCGGATCCTGCGGCTGGCGGTGCATCCACCCATCGCGATCGCAATGCCGCGGTATTGCTGGCCCTGATTGCGGCCTCGCGCCACGCGGCAGGATCCAGGTGAGGTTCGGTCCGATGTTTAACCCAGCAAACCTGCCCGATGGGCTCTACACGGAACTCGTCACGCCGTTTCGCGGAGGTGCCCTCGACCGCGTCGGATTGATGAGCCTGATCGAATGGCAGATACGTGGTGGTGTGGCCGGTATCTGCGTTTGCGGAGCAGCCGGAGAAACCTCGACCCTCACCCACGAAGAGCGAATGGATGTAATCCGGATCGCCGTCGAGGTTGCCGGCAGCGAAGTTCCCGTCCTCGTCGTCACCGGGACGAATTGCACGCGCACCACTGTCGAATTCACGCAGGAGGCGTGCGCACTCGGCGCCCGTGCCGCCGTGATCGTTGCGCCCTACTACTCCAAGCCGACCCAGGAAGGTGTGCTGCGCCATTTTCAGGTGATCAGCGAAGCCGTCGACATTCCGCTGGTGATCGCCAACGCACCGCTGCGCACGGCGATAGACGTCGGCCAAGGTCTGGTCGAACGGCTTTCCGGCCTGCCGAACGTCGTCGGCTTGATCGACTACACCGGTGACCTTGCGCGGCGCGGAACTTTCCCCGTCGCCTGCGGCAGGAGCCCACGGCACTATTCCGGCCATGAACTGACCGCATTGCCGTTCTGCCTCCTCGGCGGGCGCGGGGCCTTCTCCGTGGCCGCCAATGTGGCACCACGCCTGCTCACCTCGATGTTTCACGCCCAGCAGAGCGGCAACATCCCGGCGGCGTTGGAACTGAACCGAAGGCTTCTGCCGCTGGTGCAGGCGCTTGAGCAGGAACATTCCGTCGCTGCCGCCAAGCTGGCTCTGTCGTGTCTTCTCGGCCTGAGCCCCGAGGTACGCCTGCCGCTGACGCCGGTGGAGCCGTCGACGGAAGAGGCCATACGCGGTGCGCTCGCCCTTCTTGGCGACCATCGCCGGACCCGGGCAGCCAGAGCGTAATCGGATTGCAGTCCCAGATGAAGAGGAAACACGAAACCATGAACGCTCAAACCGCACCTGTCGACCCTGCCGGGGGCGCGACCCGTTTTACTGTCGGGCGTGATCGTCACGGATGGTGGGTCGTACACGACGCCGCCGGGCTGGTGGGTGGGATCTTCGCGAACGAAGAAGCGGCGATCCATTTCGCGAGAGGGGAATGCGGGAACGGCACCGGCAGGGTACGGCGCGCAGGACATCGCGAGATCGTCGAGCTCGAAGGCCTTACCGGTGGCCGCCTGCCGGCCAGGACCGTACCGGTGCGCCGATGCTCTCCCGCGGCGCGATGATGGCGTAGGCCGGTCTCTGCGGCGCGGAACGATCAGCTTGTAGCGTTCGGCGCTATCGCGGCGCGGCCGGCCGTTTCGCGTCGGCCGCCGGATGGAGCCGCATAAACCTGTGCGGCCCCCTTCCTTTTCGCGGTAAAAACCCTTAAACAACCGCCACAATGACCAGGGTTCGGCTGACCATATCCCTTCGAATTATTGGCCCGGCCTTCCGCGCGCTTTGAGAGCTGCCGGAGGGTCCGGGTTTTCGGCGTTCTTCGCGACGCTCTCCGTCACCACGAATTCCAAGACAAATACGCGACCGCCTCCCGGTCGCCCTTCGATGGCAAGATCATGACCGACACCACTGAAAAAGTTGACTACTCGTCCACCCTCTACCTGCCCCAGACCGAATTCCCGATGCGCGCCGGACTGCCGCAGAAGGAACCAGAGATGGTCAAGCGCTGGCAGGAAATGGGTCTCTACAAGAAGTTGCGCGCTTCTGCCGCCGGCCGGGAAAAATTCGTCCTGCACGACGGCCCGCCCTATGCCAACGGCAACATCCACATCGGCCACGCGCTGAACAAGATCCTCAAGGACGTCATCACCCGCTCGTTCCAGATGCGCGGCTACGACTCCAACTACGTTCCCGGCTGGGACTGCCACGGCCTGCCGATCGAGTGGAAGATCGAGGAAAAGTACCGCGAGAAGGGCAAGAACAAGGACGAGGTTCCGGTCAACGAATTCCGCCAGGAATGCCGCGACTTCGCCGCCGGTTGGATCAAGATCCAGTCGGAGGAGTTCAAGCGTCTCGGCATCGAGGGTGACTTCGACAATCCCTACACCACGATGAACTTCCACGCCGAAAGCCGCATCGCCGGCGAGCTTCTGAAGATCGCCATGAGCGGCCAGCTCTATCGCGGCTCGAAGCCGGTCATGTGGTCGGTCGTCGAGCGCACCGCGCTGGCCGAAGCCGAAGTGGAATATGCCGACGTCGAGAGCGACACGATCTGGGTGAAGTTCCCGATCGTCGAGGGCCCCGCCGACCTCAAGGGCAACTTCGTCGTCATCTGGACGACTACCCCCTGGACCATCCCGGGCAACCGCGCGATCGCGTTCTCCTCGCGTTACCCCTACGGCCTGTTTGAGGTTGAAAGTGCTACGAACGACTTCGGTCCGCAGCCCGGTGAAAAGCTGATCTTCGCGACCCGCCTTGCCGACGATGCGGCCGCCAAGGCCAAGGTGACGCTGAAGCTCGTGCGCGACATCGCGCCTGAAGAGCTCGCAGCCCTCACCTGCGCCCACCCGCTGGTCGACCTCGGCTACGACTTTGCCGTTCCGCTTCTCGATGGCGACCATGTCACCGACGACGCCGGTACCGGTTTCGTCCACACCGCGCCCAGCCACGGCCGCGAGGACTTTGACGCCTGGACGCACCACGCCCGTGACCTCGAGGCGCGCGGCATCTCGTCGAAGATCCCGTTCCCGGTCGACGATGCCGGCTTCTACACCGCCGATGCCCCCGGTTTCGACGGCGCCCGCGTCATGGACGACAACGGCAAGAAGGGCGATGCCAACGATCGCGTCATCAAGGCGCTGATCGCTGCCGAGCGCCTCTTTGCCCGCGGCCGCCTGAAGCATTCCTATCCGCATTCCTGGCGCTCCAAGAAGCCGGTCATCTTCCGCAACACGCCGCAGTGGTTCGTCTACATGGACAAGGACCTGGCCGACGGAACGACCCTGCGTTCACGCGCGCTGAAGGCGATCGACGACACCCGTTTCGTTCCCGCCGCCGGCCAGAACCGCCTGCGCGCCATGATCGAGACGCGTCCCGACTGGGTCCTCTCGCGCCAGCGCGCCTGGGGCGTTCCGATCTGCGTCTTCGTCGATGAAAACGGCGAAGTGCTGCAGGACGATGCCGTCAATGCCCGCATCCTCGAAGCCTTCGAGGCCGAGGGCGCCGATGCGTGGTTCGCCGAAGGCGCCCGCGAGCGCTTCCTCGGCAACCGCGCCGGTGAGGGCTGGACGCAGGTCCGCGACATTCTCGACGTCTGGTTCGACTCGGGCTCCACCCACACCTTCACGCTGGAGGACCGCCCGGACCTCAAATGGCCGGCCGACGTCTATCTGGAAGGCTCCGACCAGCATCGGGGCTGGTTCCATTCGTCGCTGCTCGAAAGTGCCGCGACCCGTGGCCGCGCGCCCTACAACGCCGTCATCACCCATGGCTTCACCATGGACGAGAAGGGCGAGAAGATGTCGAAGTCCAAGGGCAACGTCGTGGCCCCCCAGGACGTCATGAAGGAATCGGGCGCCGACATCCTGCGTCTCTGGGTCATGACCACCGACTATTGGGAAGACCAGCGCCTCGGCAAGACGATCATCCAGACCAACATCGACGCCTATCGCAAGCTGCGCAACACCATCCGCTGGATGCTCGGCACGCTGGCGCACGACATGGGCGAGGAAATCGCGATCGCCGACATGCCGGAACTGGAGCAGCTGATGCTGCACCGCCTGGCGGAACTCGACAAGCTGGTGCGCGAAGGCTACGACGCCTTCGACTTCAAGAAGATCGCCCGTGCGCTCATCGACTTCTCCAACGTCGAGCTCTCGGCCTTCTACTTCGACGTTCGCAAGGACGCGCTCTACTGCGACGCCCCGTCGTCGCTGCGCCGTCGTTCGGCGCTTGCGGTCATCCGCAAGCTGTTCGATTGCCTCGTCACTTGGCTTGCACCCATGCTGCCCTTCACCACCGAAGAAGCGTGGCTCTCGCGCAATCCACAGGCTGTTTCGGTTCATCTCGAACAGTTCCCGACGGTCCCGGCCGAATGGCTGAATCCGGCGCTGGAAGCGAAGTGGGACAAGATCCGTCAGGTTCGCACCGTCGTCACCGGCGCTCTCGAAATCGAGCGCCGCGAAAAGCGCATCGGTTCGTCGCTGGAAGCGGCCCCGGTCGTGCACGTTGCCGACCCGGACCTGTTCAAGGCGCTGGAAGACCAGGATTTCGCGGAGATCTGCATCACCTCGGCGGTCTCGGTCGTCGCGGACGAAGGCCCGGCGGATGCCTTCCGCCTGGCCGAAGTCGCCAAGGTTTCGGTCGAGCCGAAGCTGGCCGAGGGCACGAAATGCGCCCGCTCCTGGAAGATCACGCCGGACGTCGGTTCCGATCCGGACTACCCGGATGTGTCCGCACGCGACGCGGCGGCACTGCGGGAACTGGCTGCCCGCCATTAATGAAATGTTACCGGATGATTTGCTCTTTGGCGTGTCATCCGGTAAATGTGCCTGAAAATGGCCGGAATCTTCGCTCAGGCGAGTATCGAAGACAGTCGGCGGAAGCATAAACAGCGGCGAGGCTCGTAGGCATTCATGAAATCGGCAGATCTGTTCAGAGTTGGTGTCGGGATGACCGGCCTGCTTGTCGCTTGCTCCATGTTGGCCGGCTGCGTCGGCAGCCCGACCTACGGCACCGACAAGACGGCCATGGAGCAGCTGGTCGATGACGTCGGCTCCGCCGTTTCCCTCGGCTCCGATCCGAACAAGAACAAGGGCACGAAGTACAATCCGCGCCCGGCACTGGTGATGCCGCCGGAATCGGCCAAGGCCAGCCTGGCTGCCCCGCAGCAGTCGCTCGCCGGCAAGGACAATCCGGAGTGGCTCGAGACGCCGGAAGAGGCCCGCGAACGTCTGGTCGCCGAGGCCGACGCCAATGCCAACAATCCGCGCTACCGTTCGCCGCTGCTCGCCGGTTACGGCACCAACGGCACCATGACCGAGAGCCAGAAGTGGCAGGCCTTCCGCGAGGCACGCCAGCTGCAGAAGGGCGCGTACCTCGACCAGCGCCGCTTCCTCTCCGACCCGCCGACCGAATATCGCCAGGCGGACGAGACGGCTCTGACCGATCTGGGCGAACCGGAAGCCAAGAAAGAAAAGCGCCGCAAGAAGCTGGCCAAGGCTGCCAACCAGCAGAACAATCAGTGGTGGATGCCTTTCCAGTAAGTCTGGCGGCTGCATCGCATTCGAACGGACAGGGCAGGGCGGAAACGGCCTGCCCTTTTTCATGGCCTGACACCTGGGGAACCCGATGAACTTCACCATCCGCGACGCCACGCCCGACGATGCCGGCACCATCCTGCGCTTCATCACCGAACTCGCCGTCTTCGAAAATGCCGGCCACGAGGTCGAGGCGACGGAAGAGAGCCTGAAGGCATCCCTGTTCGGCCCCGGTTCCGTCACGGGCGCGGCCATCATCGAGGCGGATGGCCTACCCGCCGGCTTTGCCGTCTGGTTCTTCAACTATTCCACCTGGCAGGCGAAGAACGGTCTCTATCTCGAGGATCTCTACATTTCGCCCGATTACCGGGGCTCGGGCGCCGGCAAGCGCATGCTGCGTCATCTGGCGAAGATTGCCGTCGACAAGGGGTGCGGCCGGTTTGAGTGGAGCGTCCTCGACTGGAACGAACCGGCGATCCGCGTCTATGACGCCATCGGCGGAGAGCCCCAGAATGAATGGATCCGCTATCGCCTTGCCGGCGACCGCCTGAAGGCCTTTGCCGAAGGCGCCTGACCGGCGTTCCTTCCCGGGAGAGTTTTTTCGAGCGGTATCATGTTGCGTTAACCCGTCGGGCATAGCGTGCGCGCATGCGTGCCATCAGCCGGAAAACAATCGTCAAATCAGCGGTCACGACGCTCGCGTCGGTGCTCGCTTCCGTCTCTATCGTTCTTCTGGTGGTTCCGCTGCTGGGCGGCCATCCGGACGGTCCCGGTTTCTGGATGAGCGTGTTCTGCCCGCTGGTCATCGCCGGGCCGGCAAGCCTGTGGCAGTTTCACCAGACGGATGTGATCGAGCGGCAGCGCGACGAACTCGCCCATATGCATGTCGCATTGGAGGACATGCATATCGAGCTTCGACGTCTGCATGACGATCTTCGCTGGCGGGCCCGGCGCGATGCTCTGACCGGCGGATTGAACCGCGAGGCGCTCTTTGCCGCTCTCGACGACCTGGCCGGACGTGACCCTGGGCCGGTGGCACTGCTGATCGCCGACGCCGATCACTTCAAGCGCATCAACGATACCTTTGGCCATCTGGTCGGCGACGAGGCCCTGCGCCGCATTGCCGCGACGATCGATGCAACATTGGGGCCTGACGATCTGTGGGGCCGCATCGGCGGAGAGGAGTTCGTCATCTTCCTCGCCAAGGCCGATCCGGAGCAGGCCCGCCGGATTGCGGGCAGCATTCGCCGCGCCGTCGCAGACGTGGAGCTCCAGGCAGACGGACGCCGCGTGCCGCTGAGCGTGAGCATCGGCGCCGCTTCGACGACCGGTGTCTTCGACCCGATCGATCTTTTCCGTCAGGCCGACCAGCACCTCTACGGCGCCAAGGACGGGGGCCGCAACCGTGTCGTCATCGACGGACGCGAGATCGACCCGGTCACCGCCTGACACGAGCCGCGCGTAGACAATCGGCCGCCAGTCCTACCGCCGGCTCTGGAAGAAACGCTTCAGGAGGTCCGCGGACGACGTCTCGCCGATCCCCGCATAGACCTCGGGCGCATGGTGGCAGGTCGGCTGCGCATAGAAGCGCACGCCGTTGTCGACCCCGCCGCCCTTCGGATCCTCCGCGCCGTAATAGAGCCGGCGGATCCGGGCAAAGGAGATCGCCGCGGCGCACATGGTGCAAGGCTCAAGCGTGACGTAGAGGTCGGCGCCCGTCAGCCGCTCGTCACCGATCGCCGCCGCGGCCCGGCGGATCGCGAGGATCTCGGCATGGGCGGTGATGTCGTTCAGCGCCCGTGTTTCATTGCCGGCGCGCGCCACGATCGCGCCGTCCGAGACGACGACCGCGCCGATTGGCACCTCGCCGCGCTCTCCGGCTGCCCGTGCCTCATCCAGTGCGGCAGCCATGAAACCGTTCGTCTGCGCCACTTCCACAACTTTCCTCTTAACCAAGCGGTCTTGACCTGATAGGACAGCCCAAACCACAGGCAAACAGCAAATGACATTCAAAGACAAGTCCAGACGCCCCGGACCGAAGACGTCCGACCGCGGCGGCAAGCCGTTCACCCGCAAGCCGAGCGCGGAATCCGACAAGCCCGCGCGCAAGCCGGCCAGGGTCGAGGCCACGATCGCCGCCGATGAAACCAAGCCCGAGCGCATCTCCAAGCTGCTCGCGCGCGCGGGCGTTGCCTCGCGTCGCGACGTCGAGCGCATGATCATGGAAGGTCGCGTCACCCTGAACGGCAAGGTGCTCGATACTCCGGTCGTCAATGCGACGCTCTCCGACACGATCGAGGTCGACGGCGCGGCGATCCGCGGCATCGAGCGCACCCGCCTCTGGCTCTATCACAAGCCTGCCGGCCTGGTGACCACCAACTCCGATCCAGAAGGCCGTCCGACCGTTTTCGACAACCTGCCGGAAGAACTTCCCCGGGTCATGTCGATCGGCCGCCTCGACATCAACACCGAAGGTCTGCTGCTGCTGACCAATGACGGTGGCCTGGCGCGCGTGCTCGAATTGCCGACCACAGGCTGGCTGCGTCGCTACCGCGTTCGCGCCCATGGCGAGATCGACCAGGCGGCACTCGACAAGCTGAAGGACGGCATTGCCGTCGACGGCGTGCTCTACGGTTCCATCGACGCGACGCTCGACCGCACCCAGGGCCACAATGCGTGGATCACGATGGGCCTGCGTGAAGGCAAGAACCGCGAGATCAAGAACGTGCTCGGCGCGCTGGGTCTCGAGGTCAATCGGCTGATCCGCATCTCCTACGGTCCGTTCCAGCTCGGCGACCTGCCGGAGGGCAAGGTCATCGAGGTGCGCGGCCGCATGCTGCGAGACCAGCTGGGGCCCCGCCTGATCGAGGATGCCAAGGCCAATTTCGATGCGCCGATCTACAGCGCCGGCCCGGTCGGCGACGAGGATGATGCCGCCCCCGCCAAGGTGCCGGCAAAGGCCGAGCGTTCGAAGTGGGCCAAGCCCGAGGACCGCCGCGAACAGGCTCTCGGTCGTCTCGACACGAAGCGCGACGGCGACCGTGATGGCCGCAAGGGTTCCTTCGGTGGCAAGCGCGACGATCGCGGCGGAGACGATCGTCGTGGTGGTTACGGCGACAGCCCAGACAAGCCGAAGCGCCGCACGCCGGGCTCGACCCGGACCGCGAATGTCTGGATGGCGCCCGGCGCCCGCCCTGTCTCCGAGAAGAAGGCCGCCGAGGCGGAAGCTGCCGAGAAGCGTGCAGCTCGCGCCCGTCCCGACGGCGGTGCCGACAAGCGCTACGGCCGCACGAAGGATGGCAAGCCGACCAAGTCGCTCAACCGTTTCGACCCGGACCGCAAGGGTGGCAAGCCGGAATACGGTCGTCCGGATCCGGGCCCCCGCGTACAGGTCAGCCGTACCCGGGACGAAGAGGGCGAATGGATCCGCGCCGAACAGCCGGCCCGTCGCAAGGACGATGAAGGTTTCGGCGGCCGGCGCAGCTTCGGCGATCGTCCGGAACGCGGCGATCGTGGTGACCGTGGTGACCGTCCGGCCCGTGGTGGCGATCGCCCTCGTGGCGAACGCGCCTTCGGCGACCGTCCCCGTGATGACCGTCCCCGCGATGATCGTCCCCGTGAGGACCGCCCGCGCGGTGACCGGCCTTTCGGCGACAAGCCGCGCGGTCCCCGCTCCGAGGGCCGTCCGGGCGGTGACCGTCCGTTCGGCGACAGGCCCCGCGGTCCGCGCAGCGCCGACAGCCGCCCCACCGGAGATCGCGCCTTCGGTGACAAGCCGCGGGGCGCAAAGCCCTTCGGCGGCAAGCCGGGCGGAAAGCCGGGTGGCGCGAAGTCCTTTTCCGGCAAGCCCGGCGGCGGACGTCCCGGTGGCGGCAAGCCTTCCGGCGGCCGCGGTCCTGCCAAGGGCAAGAGGTAAGGCGCGGTGCGGATTGTCGGCGGTGAATTTCGTGGCCGCGCCCTGGCCGCGCCGAAATCCAATGCGATCCGGCCGACCACCGACCGGACGCGCGAAAGCCTGTTCAACATCCTCGCGCATGCCCATCCGGGCGTGCTCGACGGCACCCGGATCCTCGATCTTTTCGCCGGTACCGGCGCGGTGGGCATCGAAGCCCTGTCGCGGGGCTGCAAGTCGGCGCTGTTCGTCGAAAACAGCGTCGAGGGCCGCAGCCTGCTCTGGGAGAACATCGATGCGCTCGGCCTGCACGGCCGGGCCCGGATTCTCCGGCGTGACGCCACCCAGCTCGGGCAGGCATCCAACATAGAACCCTTCGATCTCGTCTTCGCCGATCCGCCCTATGCCAAGGGCCTGGGCGAAAAGGCCTTGCTCGCCGCCCATCTCGGCGGCTGGCTGGCGCCGGGCGCGATCGCCGTGCTCGAGGAGCGCGCCGATGTCCTGGTCGAGGTGGATCCCGTATTCGCCTTCATCGAGGACCGCAGCTTCGGTGACACGAAAATGTACTTCTTTTCCTATAAGCCTGCCTGACGTTCCATCCGGGGAAGTCTGCCATGCAAGAAAACATCGCCTTGACCGTCGCTCCGACTGAGCAATCGGCCGGGGCGCCTTCCATCGCGCTTGCGCTCGGGGCGGGCGGTGCGCGTGGCTTTGCTCATATTCCGGTCATCGAGGCGTTGGACGAACTCGGGATCCGCCCGACGGTGATCGCAGGCTCGTCGATGGGGGCGATCATCGGCGCCGGCATGGCTGCCGGCATGACCGGCAAGGAAATCCGTGACTACACGGTCCAGACCATCGGCCATCGCGGCACGGTCGCCAATCGCCTGTGGAGCCTCGGCCCGTCCACCATGCGCGATGCGGTCGGCGGCTTCAAACTCGGCCAGTTCAATCTGGAGCGCATCCTCAAGGCCTTCCTGCCGGAGGCGATCCCCGCGGATTTTTCCCAACTCGGCATTCCCCTGAAGGTAATCGCCACCGACTATTATGGCCAGTGCGAGGTGGTTTGCGAGAGCGGCGATCTCTACGAGGCGCTGTCCGCTTCGGCCGCCATTCCGGCGCTCTTCATGCCGATCCATCGCGACGGCCGGCTGATGATCGACGGCGGGATCTTCAATCCGGTTCCCTATGACCATCTGATCGGCCAGGCCGACATCGTCGTCGGTGTCGACGTGATCGGCGGCCCGGAAACCACCGGCAGCTTCGTCCCGAACCGCATCGACAGCCTGTTCGGCGCGACCCAGCTCCTGATGCAGTCGAACGTAGCGCTGAAGATGAAGCTGTGCCAGCCGGACCTTTATCTCAGACCCGAGGTTAATGCCTTCCGGGTGATGGATCTGCTCAAGGCCCGCCAGATCATCGAGTCGAACGAGGCGATCAAGGACCGTTTCAAGCGCGATCTCGAAGCGCGGATCGAGGACCTTGTTCGCCGTTGAGGCGGCGGGTAGCCGGAATCGTTTCGCAGGTCTGGGTCAGCTCGGACTGAAATCCCTGTTGGATTCCTGTTCCTCGGTCAGCGCCGTCGTCCGTTTGGGCTTGAGCAGCGGCTCCGGACGGACCGGGCGGTTGTGCAGCATGTGGCGCCCGGCATGCACGCCTTCTGCCGACTGGATCTTCAGTCGCTCTTCGTCGCGCCGGCGAATATCCTCGCCGATCTTGTAGGCATCCTCTTCGCTCATCCCGAGCGCCTCGATCGTGCGTCGCCCGAACAGCAGGCCGGACTCCAGCGTCTCGCGCAGCTCGTATTCGATGTCGCGTTTCCGGAGCGAAATGCTGTGCAGGCGGTCATAGGCGCGCACGAAGAGCCGCGCATCCGGAAAGTCTGCGCGTACCAGATCCACGATCTTGTCTGTCACCTCGCGCTTCTGGGTGCAGACGGCAACGATCTTCGCCCGTTCGATGCCTGCCGCACGCAATACATCGAGCCGGCTACCGTCGCCGAAATAGATACGGAAGCCGAAAGACGCTGCCTGCCGGATACGGTCAGGGCTGTCGTCGATGATTGTCACGTCGCGGCCGCTGGCGAGCAGGATCTGCGCCGCGATCTGGCCGAAACGGGAAAAGCCGATCATCAGCACGTCGGCGCCCGCGCCTTCGAAATCCTCCTCGATCTCCTCGCGGACCTCGGCCGATACGAGCCGGCGTGACAACAGCTGCCCGAACGGCATCAGGGCCATCGAAAGCGTGACGATGGCGATCAGCAGCGAGGAGGTGCTATTGGTGAGCAGCCCACTCGCCGCTGCCGTGGTGAAGATGACGAAGCCGAATTCACCGCCCTGCGGCAGCAGCAGCGCAACGCGGATCGCATCGTCATGGGACGAGCGGGTGACCCGGCAGAGCGCATAGAGCACGACCGCCTTGATCAGCATCAGTGACGGCACCGCGACGACGATCATCAGGAGGTTCTGTCGGATGACGTCGAGTTCCATCGATAGCCCGACGGACATGAAGAAGAGGGCGAGCAGGAGGCCGCGGAACGGCTCTATATCGGCCTCGAGTTCGTGCCGGTAGGAAGATTCGGCGAGCATGACGCCCGCGAGGAAGGCGCCCATCGCCATCGACAGCCCGCTCGCATGCATCAGCATGGCCGACCCCAGCACGACGAACAGCGCTGCCGCGATCATCACTTCGCGGGCGCCGGTGCGGGCGATCACCTGGAACATCGGCGTCAGCAGGAAGCGGCCGGAAAGCACCGTGACCACGATCGCTCCGAGCGAGATGGCGATGTCGAGAAGCGGCGACTGGTCCGCTCCGCCGCGGTCCCCGTCGAGGACAGAGAGCATGGCAAGCAGCGGCACGATGGCGATGTCCTGCAGGAGCAGGATCGAAAAGGCGCGCTGGCCATGGCGGCTGTTGAGTTCGGCATTGTCGTTGAGGATCTGAAGCGCGAAGGCGGTGGAGGAAAGCGCAAGACCGAAGCCGGCGACCAGCGCGCCCCGCCACTCCAGAAGTCCGGTGGCGACGGCCACCGTTGTCAGGACAAGACCAGTCAGCACCACCTGCGCCGAGCCGAGCCCGAAGATGTCGTCGCGCATGTGCCAGAGCCGCGACGGCTTGAGCTCGAGGCCGATGATGAACAGCAGGAAGACGACGCCGAGTTCGGCGACGGCGAAGATGTCGTCGGTTCCGGTGATCAGATGGGCCAGCGGACCGATGATGATGCCGGCCGCGAGATAGCCGAGCACGGTGCCGAGGCCGAGCTTGCGAAACACCGGGGCGGCGACGATGGCGCCGCCGAGCAGAAGCAGCGTTTCCGTGAAAAGCGCCTCGGAACCTGTCGACAAATCCTGGGTCTCCTGCCTTTGTGATCGGGCCATCCCCGGGAATCGCCCCGCGACCCTTGATGCCTTCCGTAATGCACAATAAATGGAGCGGGAATGAAAGGCCAAATCATGTCCAGCCAAATCGATTCCGCGCCCCTCCTCGCTCGTGCCGAAGAGCTCGTCTCGCTTGCCCGCAAGGCCGGTGCCGATGCCGCCGACGCCGTCGTGGTCCGATCCCGTTCGACCTCGGTCAGCGTCCGCCTCGGCAAGGTCGAGCAGACCGACGCCTCGGAGGGGGATGACTTCTCGCTCCGCGTCTTCATCGGCAAGCAGGTCGCCAGTGTTTCGGCCAATCCGGGCTTCGATCTGAAGGCGCTCGCCGAACGGGCCGTCGCCATGGCCCGGGTTTCGCCCGAGGACCCCTATGCAGGTCTCGCCGATGCCGCCGATATCGCCAAATCCTACCCGGACCTCGATCTCTTCGACCCGACGGTGGTGTCGAGCGATGCCCTGCGCGAGGCGGCCCTCGCGATGGAAGCCGCAGCACTCGAGGTCGAAGGGGTCAGCAATTCGGCCGGTGCCGGAGCCTCGGCCGGCATGGGTGGCATGGTGCTCGTCACCTCCCACGGTTTTTCCGGAAGCTACATGGCGTCGCGCTTCAGCCGCTCCGTCGGTGTGATCGCCGGCGAGGGCACGCGCATGGAGCGTGACCACGATTTCGACAGCCGTCTCTATTTCGCCGACCTCGACAAAGCCGAGGAAATCGGCCGCCGTGCCGGTGAACGTGTCATCAAGCGCGTCAACCCACGCCAGGTGCCGACCGGCAAGGACCTGACCGTCGTCTTCGATCCGCGTGTCGCTCGCGGGTTTGTCGGCCATATCGCCGGCGCGATCAACGGCGCGGCCGTCGCCCGCAAGACTTCGTTCCTGCGTGACCGCATGGGCGAGCAGGTCTTGAAGGCCGGCCTCAACATCACCGACGATCCGCTGAAGGTACGCGGTTCCGCCTCTCGTCCGTTCGATGGCGAGGGCGTCAAGGGCGAGCGCATGACGATGATCGAGGACGGCGTGCTGAAGCACTGGTTCCTGTCGTCTTCGGCCGCGCGCGAACTCGGCCTGCACACCAACGGTCGCGGCGCCCGCGGCGGCACTGCCGTTTCCCCGACCTCGACCAACCTCGCGCTCGAGCCGGGCGATGTTTCGCCCGCGGACCTGATCCGCTCGGTCGGCACCGGCTTTTATGTGACCGAGCTGATCGGCCAGGGCGTCGACATGATCACCGGTGAGTACAGCCGCGGCGCGACCGGTTTCTGGATCGAGAACGGCGAACTCGCATTTCCGGTCTCCGGGGTGACGATTGCCTCGAACCTCAAGGACATGTTCATGCGGGTGACGCTCGCCAACGACATCGATCGCAAGTTCGGCGTTGCCGCCCCGACCATCGCGATCGAGGGCATGACGCTGGCAGGGCAGTGATCGCATGATGAACGGGACGGCAGGAGGGACAGCTTCGCCATGAGCGCCCAACCGATCTTCGACTGGCAGGCCGACCTGGCCCTGATCGCGGAAGCCGCCCGCGCGGCCGGTGCCGTGGCCCTTGGTCACTTCGGCCAGTCGCCGGAGGTCTGGTGGAAGAACGGTGGCCATTCCCCCGTCAGTGCCGCCGACTATGCCGCCAACCAATGCCTGGAAGAGAGATTGCGCAGTGCCCGCCCGGCTTATGGCTGGCTGTCGGAGGAGACGGACGACGATCCGGCCCGGCTCGCCTGCGAAACCCTCTTTGTCGTGGACCCCATCGACGGCACTCGCGCCTTCATCAACGGCCGCAAGACCTGGTGCGTCAGCGTCGCGGTGGTGCATGGTGGTCGGCCGGTCGCGGGTGCGCTGGTCGCCCCTGCACTCGACGAGGAGTTCCTCGCCGTGGTCGACGGGCCGGCGCTGAAGAACGGCAAGCCGATCTCGGTTGCCACCCACCGGCCGGAGGAAAGGCTCAAGGTCGCGACGCCGCAGGACATCGTCGCCGGCTTCGATGCCGTCATCCGCGACCGCATCGAGCGGGTCGAGCACATTCCCTCGCTGGCCTATCGCCTTGCCATGGTCGCCGACGGTCGTATCGATGCGACGCTGGTGAAGCGCAATTCTCATGACTGGGATCTTGCCGCCGCTGACCTCATCCTGGAGCGTGCCGGCGGCCGCCTCGTCGATCTCGATGGAGAGGCGCTGCGCTACAACCGCCCCGAGGTAAGCCACGGCGAACTCTGCGCCGCGATCGAGGCCGAATTGCCGGACCTGCTTAAACACCTGCTTCTCGCGCCGCGCAGTTGACCTTTCCGTCGAAATCGATCAGAGGAAGGTGGACGCGAAATCTACGGAAAGAGACTGGAAATGGCGGATTCGAACGACAGCAAGCAGCTTCTCCACCTCGTCTTCGGCGGCGAACTGTCGAGCCTGGAAGACGTTCAGTTCCGCGATTTGAACGCGCTCGATATCGTCGGGATCTTCCCGGACTATGCGAGTGCCCTCGCTGCCTGGAAGGCCAAGGCGCAGCAGACCGTCGACAACGCCCACATGCGCTATTTCATCGTCCACATGCATCGCCTTCTGACCCCGGGCGGCGCAACGGTCGAGCACTGAGACTTTTTTGGGCATCGACCTCGGGCGGTGCCCGATGACCGTTGCCGCATGTCACGTTTAAAACGTAGTTTTGAAGCATCAGGTATTTTTGCGTAGCCAGCCTCCTGAAAGGGCTCGATGGCGTTCATGATGAATAAAAACGGTGTCGCACGATGGCAATGAGCGATGGTCTCGCATCCTTGGCCATTGCCTCCTATGGCTGGGCGGGCATCGCTGCCTATCCTCTGACGGGGCCCCTGCTTGCCTTTCGTGCCGCGAAGGGCAAGGAGGATCGCGCCCGCCGCCTGGAGCGTTTCGGCTATCCCGCCATCGATCGGCCGGCAGGTCCGCTGGTCTGGGTGCATGCCGCGAGCGTCGGCGAGACGCTGGCCGTCGTGCCCTTGATGCGCGAACTGCGTCGGCGTGACATCCACGTGCTTCTGACCACCGGTACCGTGACCTCGGCCGAACTCGCGCGCTTCCGTCTCGATGGCGAGATCCTGCACCAGTATGTGCCGCTCGACGTCAAGCCGGCGGTGCGCCGCTTCCTGAGCTACTGGCAGCCGGACGTCGCGATCTCGGTCGAATCCGAGATCTGGCCGACGACGCTGATGGAGCTTCACAAGCGTCACATCCCGCAGATCCTCGTCAACGCGCGCATTTCTGATCGCTCCTTCGATCGCTGGCAGCGCCATTCCTCGATCGCCGAAGCACTGTTTTCCAAACTGTCGCTGGTGATCGCCCAGTCCGAGCTCGACGCCGAACGGTTCCGCGATCTCGGTGCCTGGCCGGTCAGCGTATCGGGCAACATCAAGGTCGACAGCGACGCCCCGCCTTGCGACATGGCGGTGTTCGAGCGCTATCGCCAGCAGATCGGCGACCGCAAGACCTGGGCCTCCATCTCGACCTTCGACGGCGAGGAAAAGATCGCCACCATGGTCCATCGGGCGTTGAAGGCCCACACCGGCCTTCTGTCGATCGTCGTGCCGCGCCATCCCGAGCGCGCCGACGAGATCGAGGCGATGATGATCGAGAAGGGCATGAAGGTGGCACGCCGCACTCGCGACGACGTGATCACCCCGGATGTCGACGTCTTCCTCGGCGACACGATCGGCGAGATGGGTCTTTACCTGCGCCTCACCGAGATCGCCTTCGTCGGCCGGTCGCTGACGGGCGAGGGCGGCCAGAACCCGCTGGAGCCGGCGATGCTGGGCTGCGCCGTGCTGGCCGGTCCGAAGGTCGGCAATTTCCGCGAGAGCTATCAGCGGCTGGTCCGCAGCGGCAATGCCCGTATCGTGCGCGATGCCGAAATGCTCGCCAAGGCGGTCCATTTCCTGATGTCGAACGACCTCGCCCGCCACAAGATGATCGACGCCGGAACCGAGACCATGCAGGAAATGCGCGGCGCGCTGGTCGCGACGCTGAAGGGCCTCGAGCCCTATATCACCCCGCTGACGGTGACGGCCAAGCTAGAGCCCCGTGTGGCGGGTCGCGGCTGACGCTGGAATCGGGGGAGGGGCACATCATGACGACCACATCGGAGATCGCCGGCATTCTGTTCGACAAGGACGGTACGCTGCTGGATTTCGATGCCAGCTGGGCGCCGGTGAACCGCAAGGTCGCCCTGATCGCCGCCGCAGGTGACGCGGCGCTGGCCGAGAACCTTCTTCGGGCCTGCGGCATGGACCCGGTGACCGGCCGGCTGGTTCCCGACAGTCTGCTCGCCGCCGGCAATACCCGCGAGATCGCCGAGGGGCTGATCGCCGCCGGCGCGCAGCACGATCTGGATGCGCTTGTTCCGCTGATCGACGACCTCTTTGCCGGCGCGGCTGAACTGTCCGTCCCGGTCACCGAACTTGCGCCGCTCTTTGCCCGGCTGCGGGAGCGTGGGTTGCGGCTCGGTATCGCCTCCAGCGACAACGAGCGCTCGATCCGGGTTGCGGTGCGCCGTTTCGGCATCGACGACTACGTCGATTTCGTCGCCGGCTATGACAGCGGTCATGGTTCCAAGCCCGGCCCCGGTATGGTGCTGGGCTTCTGCGCCGAAACCGGCCTCAAGCCACACCAGGTCGCGGTCGTCGGCGACAACAACCACGACCTCCACATGGGCCGCAATGCCGGCGCCGGTCTCAAGGTCGCAGTGCTGTCCGGAACCGGCTCCCGTCAATCGCTGGAGGAAGCCTGTGACGTTCTTTTGAACGACATCACAGAGCTCGAGGCTGTTCTCAACTGAGCGACGCGTGCGAAGGATGTCCGCAACCGGCTTGACGAAGGCTATCCGGTTGGGCTCTCTTGTGCCGCGACGTGGGGTCGAGC
Organism: Rhizobium terricola; assembly: GCF_012927355.1. Classification (GTDB taxonomy): domain Bacteria; phylum Pseudomonadota; class Alphaproteobacteria; order Rhizobiales; family Rhizobiaceae; genus Allorhizobium; species Allorhizobium terricola. The sequence continues at coordinate 255,713 of NZ_JABBGK010000002.1, read as the reverse complement.
GGTCGGGGGACCGCGACAAAGAAAGAAAGTGGACCGGATGGTATCGGAAGCACCGCCTTTTTGGTGGATGAAGCCCGACTGGCGTGCCTGGAGTCTTTCTCCCCTGTCCTTCCTCTATGGCCAGGTCTCCGGTCGTCGCATGGGCCGCAAGCGCCGCCATGCGCCCCCGGTTCCCGTCATCTGTGTCGGCAACTTCACCGTCGGCGGTGCCGGCAAGACCCCGACGGCGATTACGCTTGCGCGCGCCGCGGTGGCCAAGGGCCTGAAGCCCGGCTTCCTCAGCCGTGGCTACGGCGGTTCGCTTGATGTCACCACCGTGGTCGATCCGGATCACCATCGTTCGGTCGATGTCGGCGACGAGCCGCTGTTGCTCGCCCGCGAAGCCCTGACCGTGATTTCGCGCCGCCGGGTGGCAGGCGCGGAGCGCCTGGTCAAGGAAGGGGCCGACATCATCATCATGGATGACGGCTTCCAGAGCGCACGGCTCGCCGTCGACTTCGCCCTGGTGGTGATCGACACCCAGCGCGGCATCGGCAATGGCCATATCGTTCCGGGTGGTCCGGTGCGGGCGCCGATCGCCGTCCAGATGCGCCACCTAGACGCGATCCTGAAAGTCGGAAACGGCAATGCTGCGGACCTCCTGGTGCGCCAGGCCGCGCGCGCCGGAAAACAGGTCATGGTCGCCCGCCTCGAACCGGAGCGCAACGACGCCCTGTCCGGGCGCCGCGTGCTGGCCTTCGCCGGCATTGCCGATCCGGGCAAGTTCTATCGCACGCTGGATGAGCTCGGTGCCGAGGTTGCCCAGACCCAGGGTTTCCCGGATCACCATCATCTGAGTGACGACGAGATTGATGATCTTCTCGCCCGGGCCGATGCCGCCGCGTTGCAGCTCGTCACCACGGCGAAGGACCAGGTGCGTCTGATCGGCGGGCACGGCAAGGCGGCGGAACTGCTGAGCCGAGTAGGCGTGGTCGACGTGGAAATGAAGTTCGATGATCCGAATGCGCCGGGCCGGGTTATCGACCGGGCAATCGATGCCTTTCGCGCCCGGCGGCTCAGGACGGCCGGACGCTGATGGCCTGAGGCCTCAACGCTTCTGGTTGGGCAGGGCGCCGGCGCGCTTTTCCGCCTCCAGCGATGCGGCGGCATCCACATAGGGTTCCTGGCGTGCCACGCTCCAGTATTTCAGCTCGTCGACGAGGATCGGCTGTCCGGTGATCGCACAGGTGACGAAAGTCCCGGGCGAAAGGATCTGGAAGTCCGCATCGAGATAGCGGATCTTGGCTTCCCGGCTTCCGCCTTCAAAACGGTTCATCTGGATCGATCTCCTGCGTGTAACAAAACTGCCATAGCGCGCCATCGTCCGGATTTCCAGACTTTTCAGCTACGCCCGAAAAGGCGTTCGATGTCGGAAAGCTTGAGCTCGACATAGGTCGGCCGGCCGTGATTGCACTGGCCGGAGCCCGGCGTCTCCTCCATCTGGCGCAGCAGCGCATTCATTTCCTCGACCCTGAGCTGCCGGCCTGACCGCACCGAGCCGTGGCAGGCCATGGTTGCCGCCACATGTTCGAGCTTGGCCGAGAGCCCCTGAGCCGTATCCCATTCCGCCACTTCGTCGGCGAGTTCGCGGATCAGTCCCGGCACGTCCATCTCGCCCAGCATGGCGGGCGTTTCCCGGACCGCGATGGCGCCGGGGCCAAAGCGCTCGATGGCAAGCCCCAGCTGTTCCAGCGAGGCGGCATGGACCATAAGCCGGTCGCAATCCTCTTCCGGAAGGTCGACGATCTCGGGGATCAGCAGGCCCTGCGAGGGAAGCCGCCGGCCGGAAAGCGCCTTGCGCATCTGCTCGAACACCAGACGTTCATGCGCGGCGTGCTGGTCGACGATCACCAACCCGTCCTTGGTCTGAGAGACGATGTAGTTGGCATGCACCTGGGCGCGGGCCGCACCGAGGGGAAAGGTTGCCGTCTCGGTGGCGGGCTTTTCGGCCGCGACGAAAGCCTCGCTCCGAGCAGTGGGCATTTCGGTTTCGCCGAACCGCGCCTGCAGCGGCTCGGAGAACCCCGGTTGCGAAAACGCCGTCGCGGCGTTCGTCGGCTGGCCCGCAAAGGGACGATAGGGAGACGACTGGTAGCTCCAACCTGCGCCTGATGGCGCGGGCGGCGGGGTGGGGCGGAACCCGGGCCTGAAGGCGCGCAGCATGCCTTCGGCACCCGTGGTCGAGGCCCGGTCGCCCTCCCGCTTCAGCGCTTCGCGGATCGCCCCGACGATCAGGCCGCGCACCAGTCCGGGGTCGCGGAAGCGAACGTCCGATTTGGCCGGGTGCACGTTGACGTCGACCAGTGCCGGATCGAGTGTCAACGACAACACGGCGACGGGATAGCGCCCCTGCGGCATGGTCTCGGCATAGGCGCCGCGGATCGCCGACAGGATCTGCTTGTCCTGCACCGGACGGCCGTTGACGAAGGCATATTGATGAGCCGAATTGCCGCGATGGAAGGTCGGCAGGCCGGCAAAACCGCCGAGCCGGACGTCCTCACGCTCGGCGTCGAGCGCAATCGCATTGTCGCGGAAGTCGCTGCCGAGCACCTGGGCGATGCGGGCGAGGCTGTCGTCGCCGGTTGCCGGCAGTTCGAGCGTCGAACGGTCGCTGCCCGACAGCACGAAGCGGATGGCCGGGAAGGCGATGGCCATGCGTTTGACCACTTCGGTGATCGCGGCCGCCTCGGCCTTTTCCGTCTTGAGGAACTTCAGCCGCGCCGGCGTCGCGAAAAACAGGTCACGCACCTCGACCGTGGTTCCGGGATTGGCAGGCGCCGGCCTCACCGCCGAAACCTTGCCGCCGGTCACGGTGATCTCCGCGCCTTCGGTACTGTCGGGCCTGCGGCTGGTGATGCTGAGCCGCGCGACCGAGCCTATCGAGGGCAGGGCCTCGCCGCGAAAACCGAGCGACCGGATGTCGAACAGCGTGTCTTTGAGCTTCGACGTGCAATGCCGGCGGATGGCGAGTTCCAGGTCCTCGGGCGCCATGCCGCTGCCATTGTCGATGACCCGGAGCAGGCCCTTGCCGCCGCCGGCGGTGGCGATCTCGATGCGGGTGGCACCGGCATCGATGGCATTCTCGATCAATTCCTTCGCTGCGCTGGCCGGTCGTTCGATGACCTCGCCGGCGGCGATCTGGTTGATGAGGGTTTCCGAGAGCTGCTTGATGACCATTTTTCTATTTTCGGGGATTCGCGGGCAGGATGGAAGCGGTAACTGAACCTGTGCACGGAAGGGGCAAAGGCAGGCAACTCCATTAAGCTGGTTTTAAGTTAAGGCGGATAGTTTCAACGCTGACTTGAAATGTTTTTCAAAGGCAGGGCCGGTTCCGCCGGCAGGGGAAGGACGATTGCCGGAACGTCCTTCATCTCACCCTCTGCCGCCTCAAGCGAATTCTCCCGGCATGTTTCGGCGTGACGAAATACCTATGGATTCGACTGTCTGGCGTACGCTTTTCAGTGTTTTGAGGCGGTAGTGTGAAAGAGTTTGCACCAGTTCCTGGTGAAGACAGGCCGAAAGGGAACGACGCAATGGTCAGCGGGGGTGCGGATGCGACAATGCAGACGACCATGCTCGACGCCGTGTCCGAGGCGCTTTCCGTTGCCTTCGTGGTCTACGACCGCAATGACCAGTTGATCTACGCAAGCCGACTGATCCGCAACTATTTTCCGATTCCTGCAGAGTTCCTGAGCCCCGGAACCCGTCTGCGCGACTATCTCGGTGCGCTCTACGATGCCGGCTGGCGCGATGCCGCGACCGCTGGCAAGGGCGAGATCGTCCAGAGCCGCGAGGAATGGATCGCCGAACATATCGCCGCCCACTGGCGCGAGCGCTCCGAAGTCCAGCAGCTCGACGGCCGCAATCGCTGGACACGCTATTCCAAGCGTCGCCTGCCGTCGGGTTTCGGCGTCTGCGTCATCACCGACATCACCGACCAGAAGAAGCGCGAGGAACAGTGGCGCGCCGACATGGAACGGGTGCAGCTCACCGAGGAAATCCTCGACAACCTGCCGCAACCGGTCTTCGTCCAGGATCGCAACCTTGCCATGGTCGCGGTCAACAAGGCTTTCTGCGCCTGGATGGAGATTTCCGCCGACAGCATTCTCGGCGGCACGCTCGCGAGCGCCTTCGCCGACGAGGTCGCGGGCCGCCTTCAGGGTGTCACACGCCACATTCTGGAGACCGGAACGCCGTCCGCCGTTTCCGTCGATCTTCCGGCGGGCGCTGCGGGCATCCGCCGCGTCGTGCTGCGCAGCCAGCGGGTCGGCAAGCCCGGTCGCTATTTCATCGTCACGAGCTTCGATGACGTGGCCGCCGTCGGCAGCGAGACCGCACCCGGTGCCCCGCTTGGTCCTGCGCTCCCGCTGCTTCCCGAAAACGATCCTGTGCGCCCGGCGATCCCCGCCGCCAACATCGGCCGAAAGGCCCTGCTGATCACCGGCAACGTCGAATTCGAAAGCAAGGCGCTGAAGACCCTTCAGCGCCTCGGCATCGACGCCTGCGCCGTTCGCGATCCCGGCGAGCAGGAAGCTTTCCTGAGTGTGGCGCGATCTGTCGGCGTGGTGATCGACCTCGTCATCGTCGATACCGACATGGATGTAAAATGCCTGGAGATCGCCGAGACCTTCGGCACCGCGACGATCACGCTCGACGGTTTCCAGCTCGACACCGAACTCGCCTTCCTGGTGATGGAGCGGCTTGCCGGTCTCGATCCGGACGGCGCGGCCGACGACTGGGAAATCTCGACGTCCGAACCCCAAGCTGCAACGCCGGTCGCAACGGCGCCTCTGGTGCTGGTCGCCGAGGACAACGAGATCAACCAGATCGTCTTTTCCCAGATCCTCGAGGGACTGGGTTATTCCTACCGCATCGCTGCCGACGGCGAGGAGGTCGTCAAGCTCTGGCTTGAACTTCAGCCGGACATCGTGCTGATGGACATCACGCTGCCGCGGCTGAACGGCTTCGAGGCAAGCCGCCGCATCCGCGAACTGGGCCTGAGTTCGGCCCGCGCAACCCCGATCGTCGGCGTCCTCGTCCAGGCCTTCGAGCGCGACCGCGAAGAATGTTTTGCCGCGGGAATGGATGATGTCATCCTCAAGCCGCTGAGCCCCGATGCCGTGGAAGCCGTGCTCTCGCGCGTCGCCCCGGCGCTGAAGGGCGTCTCGGCCGGCTGACGATCACTGTCAACCCCCTAAATCATGGGCCAGAATCCATAGCCAAGGCTACGGAATTGCTATTATTTTTTTAATGTTTGACACCCATCCTCGGTAGCGTCGAAAGATCTCAATCCAGGATGTGCCCATGGGCTCTGCGGGAACAACATTGCCACCAGTGAGCCAGAACGAGCTTCAGGCAATGGCCTATACCGACCAGCTCACGGGCCTTGGCAACCGCTACCGTCTGCGCGACAAGGTGCGCCTGCTGGCGAGCGAGCGTGCCGCCGATCCCGCTCCCTTCACCGTCGGCATCGTCAACCTTGATGGCTTCAAGCCGATCAATGATCTTTTCGGTTCGGTGGCCGGCGACGAAATCCTCTGCCAGGTCGCTCATCGCCTGAAGGCCTGCGTTCCCGATGGCGCGACCGTGACCCGCCATGACGGGGACGAGTTCGCCATTATCCTGCCGCTGGTCTTCGAGCGCGTCGGTGCCGAGCGTACCGGCCAGATGATCAAGGACGTGCTCTCCGCGCCTTACGACCTCGGCGATCGCAACGTCCGTCTTTCCGCCTCGCTCGGCTTTGCGGTCTATCCCTTTGCCGGTGCCGATTTCGAGGAGCTGATGAAGAGCGCGGAAACCGCCCTTTATCGCTCCAAGCGCCGCGGTCGCGGCCAGATCACCGTCTACTCCCGCGAGATCGCGCAAGAGATGCGGCGCGCCACCCAGCTCGAGCAGGCGCTGCGCAACGCCATCATCAACGACAATGTCGACGTGCACTTCCAGCCGATCGTCCGCCTGTCCGACAATCGCGTCGTCGGTTTCGAGGCGCTCGCCCGATGGAATGATCCCGATCTCGGCTTCGTTTCTCCCGCCATCTTCGTGCCGCTCGCCGAAGAACGGGGGTTCATCGACATGCTGTCGGAGACCCTGTTGCGCAAGGCGGCCGAAGCAACCCTCGCCTGGCCGCGTGAGCTGTTCCTCTCCTTCAATCTGTCCTCGGCCCAGCTGATGGATCCGCGCACCACGTTCAATACGTTGTCGATCCTCTCCAGCGTCGGTTTCGACCCGCGCCGCCTGGAACTCGAGATCACCGAAACCGCCGTGATGACCTCGGCGGACACCGCTCGCCGCATCATCGACGAACTGCGCGAAGCCGGTATCCGCATCTCGCTCGACGATTTCGGGACGGGCCAGTCCAGCCTCGGGCGCCTGCGCGACTTCACCTTCGACAAGGTCAAGATCGACCGCGCCTTCGTCTCGGCCATCACCACCGACCGCACCTCGGAACACATCATCAAGGCGATCGTGACGATGTGCGAGGGCCTCGATCTGGAAGTGGTCGCGGAAGGCATCGAAACGGCGGCGGAAGCCGAAAAGCTGCGCCGTCTCGGCTGCGGCATGGGCCAGGGCTATTACTTCGGCAAGCCGGCGGACGCCGCTGCCACGCTGCGTTATCTCAACGACCACCACCACGAGTTTGCGCTTGTCGAAAGGGCGACGGCCTGAAACGTTTCAGCCGGTGCCGTCATGTCCGATCGCCGGCTTTTCCCCTTGCGACAGCAGCCAGTCCCGCACTCTGGCGGCCGACGGCGTCAGCTCGCGCGAGCGCGGCCACACCACATAGAAGGCGTGTCCGGTATCCAGCGCATGGCCGCCCACTTGGACGAGCTGCCCTGAACGCACCTGCCCCTCGATGAGATGGTTCCAACCGAGGGCGATGCCTTCGCCGGCGAGTACGGCCTGGATGACCAGCACATAGTCGTTGATCGCCAGCCGTCGCCCCTTTGGTGCATAGGCGATGCCCGCGCTGGCGAACCATTCCGGCCAGTTGCAGGCCTGCCGCACCGGTTCCTCGAGCCAGATCAGCCTGTGCCGCGTCAGGGACTCGGGCGTGTCGGCCGGGCCGTTCTGCTCGATGAAGGCGGGGCTCGCGACCGCGCTGATCACCTCCGGTGCCAGCTTGGCGGCGTGGTAATGCGGCCAGTTTCCGGGATCGCCGCCGCGTACGCCGAGCGGGATGGCCTCTTCTTCGAGGTCGAGATCACGAACGCTTGTCTGAATCCTGAGATCGATGTCGGGCAGGTCTTCGCGGAGGCGCGCGAGCCGCGGCAGCATCCACATAGAGGCGAAGGCGGTTGAGGCCGCGAGCGTGACGTTGACCTCGCGGCCCTTGGCCCGGATGTCCTCGGCCGCGCGACCGATGCGAGAGAGACCGGCCGACACGTCGGAATGAAAACGCTCGCCGACCTCGGTCAGCCGCGCCGCCCGGTGCACCCGGTCGAAGAGCACCACGCCGAGCTGTTCCTCGAGCGCCCGGATGGCGTAGGAGACGGCCGCCTGGGACATGCCCAGTTCCTCCGCCGCGCGGGTGAAATTCTCGTGCCGGCCCGCCGCCTCGAAGACGATCAGGTTGTTGGCGGAGGGCAGCAGGCGACGGAAACTACTCATAAGCTGAACTTATCGCATCGCGAGACTTTTTCCAACGTCACAATGTCTCCCAGCACCGCTAGCTTCGATCAAAATCAGATTGCAAGGGGAGCGCCGGATGTCGGGAGATCTGCAGGAACTGGAACGCAAGGAACGCCGGACTCGGTCCGCGAGGGGAGGGCGACGGGAGGCCGGCGCAAGTCCTGCCTTGAGGGTGCCCTTCATCCGTCGCAACATCCCGACCTACGACATCCTGTCCGAGGAAAACCTGCTCCGCATCGAGCAGACCGCAGAGCGGATCCTGGCGGAAGTCGGGATCGAGTTTCGCGACGATCCGGCGGTGCTCGATCACTGGAAGCGGGCAGGTGCCAAGGTCGAGGGAGCGCTTGTGCGCTTCGAGCCCGGCATGCTGCGCGAGATCGTGTCGAGTGCACCGGAGACCTTCGTCCAGCACGCGCGCAATCCGGCAAACAACGTGGAAATCGGCGGCAAGAACGTCGTCTTCTCGCCGGCCTACGGCTCCCCCTTCGTCATGGATCTCGACAAGGGGCGCCGCTACGGCACCATCGAGGATTTCCGCAATCTCATCAAGCTCGCCCAGTCGAGCCCGTGGCTGCATCATTCGGGCGGCACGATCTGTGAACCGGTCGACCTGCCGGTCAACAAGCGCCACCTCGAAATGGTCTACAGCCATATCAAGTATTCCGACCGCGCCTTCATGGGCTCGGTCACCGCGGAGGAACGGGCAGAAGAATCGATCGAGATGGCCCGGATCCTGTTCGGCGCCGATTTCGTCGACCAGAACTGCGTCATTCTCGGCAACGTCAACGTCAACTCGCCGCTGGTCTGGGACGGCACCATGACCCGGGCGCTTCGAGCCTATGCGCGTGCGAACCAGGCCGCCGTCATCGTTCCCTTCATCCTCGGCGGCGCCATGGGTCCGGTCACCAATGCCGGCGCGATCGCCCAGGCCTATGCCGAGACGCTTGCCGGCTGCGCATTGACCCAGCTGGAGCGCAAGGGCGCGCCGGTCATCTTCGGCAACTTCCTCTCCTCCATGTCGCTCCGCTCCGGTTCGCCGACCTTCGGCACGCCGGAACCGGCGATCGGTTCCATGGTGATCGGCCAGCTCGCACGGCGCCTGAAGCTGCCGCTGAGATGCGCGGGCAATTTCTCGAATTCCAAGCTGCCCGACGCCCAGGCCATGCAGGAGGGCGTCATGTCGATGCTGTCGGCGGTCCATTGCGGCGCCAACTTCATCCTGCATTCGGCCGGTTTCGTCGATGGCCTGCTGTCGATGTCCTACGAGAAGTTTGTCATGGACACGGATTTCTGCGGGGCATTGCATTCCTACATGGCCGGCGTCGTGATCGACGACAACACGCTCGCCATGGACGCCTTCCAGGAGGTTGGGCCGGGCAGCCATTTTCTCGGCTCTGCCCATACGATGCGGAACTACCAGACGGCCTTCTGGGATTCGGCGCTTTCCGACAACGAGCCGTTCGAGAAATGGAGCGCCGCCGGCTCGACCGACATGGCAACCCGCGCCAACAGGCAGTGGAAGAAGACGCTCGCCGAATATCAGGCCCCGCCGCTCGACGTCGCCGTCGACGAGGCCCTGCGCGACTACATCGAGCGGACCACCCGCGACAGACCCGACGCCTGGTATTGACTTCGGCAGCCTGCGGCCGCTCGTTAGCCCTGATCGTTCATCATGGCGGTGAATTCGCCGCCGGGGCGCTCGGGCATCGGGTCGAAGACCAGTTCTTCCGGCCGACGGGTGAGGGCGATCTGATCGCCCTGTTCCGTGACGAACGTATCGAAATGCGTGAAATTCTTGTCGCGCAGATCGAAGACCGGCTCCTGATTGGCCTCGAGCGCTGCCTTGAAGCCGATGATCGTGCCTGCCGCCGCAACATAAGCGGAGGCACGTCGAAACAGCTTCGGCATCAACACCAGTTGGTCCGTGAGCGTACCGATATTGACGATGGATGAGAGCGTATTCGTTGCATCGACTGCGTGAACGCCAAGCCCCGCCGCGCGTGCTGCGTCGACACTCGCAGTCAGATGCTCGCGCAGTTCGGCGAAGAGCGTCCAGTAATAGGTGGGATAGGCGAAGCCACGCGACAGCAGATGGATATTGACGCTGTTGTCGAGGTCCTGAGCCTTGGCGAAGATCTCGCTGCCCGTGGCCATCGGTGCCACGTCGGCGAATGCAAACGCGATGACGCGCCCGAATTTGTCCGTCGATCTGGCAAGAATGTAGCCCGGCGATCCGTCATCGGCTGCAATGACGCTCCCGGCATTCGCATCCCACTGAACGTTGCGGATCCCGACGAAGTCCAGCAGTGCGTTGCGGGCCGCATTGGCCAGGTTCAACGGCTGATGGCGGCCTTCGAAATGGGTCTCCAACGCGTCGATCCCTTCAAGGCGGAGAGAGATATGCCCGCGCTTGTTGATTTCAGGTGGGACGCCATCCAGCAGATCCAAGATCTGATATTTGATCGGGTGAAAACCGGATCGTATCGCCATCGGGCGAATAGTTCACGCAGAAGAAGCGACCGGTGAGTATTCTGAAAGGCATCCCGCATACTCGCTCTATCGGAGAAAATCTCGCAATAGGTGTATTTCTATCATCTGCAAGCGGGCAAAGGAAGCGAAACTTCGGTCTGTCGGTCTGTGCGGAAGCCCCGCGACCGCATGTGTCTGGACACGGGAAAGGGCGGCGCCGAGGCGCCGCCCTTCAGGGACTTACAACACGTCCCGCGTTCCGGGTTACTTGGTAACCGTCGACGAGGTGGTGGTGTTGTCGGTCGGCATCACGGCCGGATTGGCGTCGGCCTGCTGTTCCAGGGTCTTGAACTCCGGCGCAGCCTTGAGCGTTTCGGCCGTTTCGACCGTCGTCAGGCGCAGTTCGTCGCCGTCATTGGCGTCGCGGGTCACCGTGATCTTGTCCATCGGAACGGCGACATCCTTTTCGCCGATCCCGAGGAAACCGCCGACGCCGATCACGGCCGCAACGATTCCGCCCTTGTCTTCGATGATCAGGTCGTTGATTTCGCCGATGGACTCGTCAGCAGCGGTGTAAACCGAAGTGCCGATGAACTCGTTGGCGCTGAGCTGCGTCTCGCCCTGTTCGGTGAGATAGGTCGCACTGGATGCGGTCGAAGTCGTGCCGTCGGTCGTGGTGGTCGTCGTCGTGCTGCTTGCCGCAGCGTCCGGAGCCTTGTCGGTCGGGACGACGGCCGGTGCTTCGGTGCCTGCTGCAGGCGCGGGCGCTGCCGGAGCGGTGGCGTCCTGGGCATAGGCGAGCGGTGCACTGGCGGTCGAGCCAAGCAGGACGGCGGCGACAAAGGTGTTGAGGGTCTTCTTCATGGTGGGCTACCTTTCCTCTGAGATAGTCTTGCGAATGACGCGGATCGCTTGCCTTGAGAGGCTTGGCTGCCTGCGTCGGTTCGAGAGGAAAATGCCCGGTGCCGATGATCGTTCCCGAACCGCGGCAAGGTTTATTTTTGCCGCAAGAGGGAACATTTTCAGTCTATTAGGATCGCGGCGGCGATCAATGCCTCCGCCGCGTCCCGGTTTCTCAAATCTTCAGAGGCGGAACGCCGGCTCGATCCGACCCTTGACCGCAATGCCGAGTTCGAAGGTCGCGCCGGCCAGGTTGTCGGCCTCGCGCCCCGTCGCGTCGAGCCCCTCCCAGCAGGAGGTGACCATCAGCCGGTCAGCATTGTTGCCGAAGAAGGCGGGGCAGGTGACGCGCCGTGCCGGCATGGCGTAGCGTGCGATATGGTTCCCCTGCGCATCATACCGGTCGAGGCAACCGCCGTCCCAGCGTGCGTTCCAGATATGGCCGTTGGCGTCGCAGACCGAGCCGTCGAAGACGCCCGGCATGTCGCGGCCGTCGACGAGAACGGAGGCGGGCCCGGTCGGCAGGCCGGTGGTCGGATCGACCGGCACGCGCATCAGCTGGTTGACCTTGGAGTCGGTGAAATACCCGACCGAACCATCGGGAGAGAAGCAGATCGCATTCGGAATGCTGACCGCATCGAAGATCCGCGTCACGGTCGTTCCGGCCACGTGGTAGATCGCGCCGGCGCCGGTTGCTGCGGTCTTGCCCATCGTGCCGATCCACAATGTGCCGCTCGGATGCAGCCGGCCGTCGTTGGAGCGGGTCCCGCGGCTCGCCGGTTCCAGTTCCGCGTGAAGGCTAAGGGCGCCGGTCGCCGAATCGCGCAGGAAAAGTCCCTGATCGGAGGCGATCAGGTGACGCTTGCCGTCGATCCGGGCGATCACGCTACCCATGAAGGGCAGGGCATGCGAACGCGTCGTGCCGTCTGCGAGTTCATGTTGCTTCAGGCTCCGCCCCATGATGTCGAACCACCAGAGGCAGTTCGCCACCGGGTCATAGGTCGGTCCCTCGCCGAGCTCCAGGCGCTCCTCGTCGAGAATGCTGCCGGCAAACGAATGTTGTGACGCCATGTCCGCTCCCTGGTCTAGGCCTTTTTGCAGTGCGTAAGGCCGTGAGCCCCTTATTGGCAGGGGTTTACCGTAAAATAAAGTTGGCTGCTGGACTGTTACGCGAATCTGCGGCTATTGTCCCAACCCATGGCAAGCCGGATTCGACTGGGATCGGGACTGCCGGCACATTGCAGTCGATAAAGCTCTTCCTTTTCGGTATCGGAAAAAAGACTGGCCGCGGCAAACCCCGTGGCACGCAGGGGGAAACGCCAGAGGGCGGCTTTAATTTGACGATTGTCATGCGTGGTCCGAACGTGCTTCAAGAGGGAATATTGCCGGCGATGCAACCGTTGGCGGAGATTCGTGGAGTGCGTGTTCGGAACGGGGAGAAGAATTTGTCGCTTGCTGATTTTGGGGTCTTGCGAAGAAAATTTATCCGATGAGTGTGAATGAAACTGACGGTGCGGACCGGATTGCCGGTTACGTCGCCGATATCAGCGGGTTCAAGACCCAGTTCGACGTCTTCCATTTCATGAAGCGGCTGACCGAAAACTATGGTGCGCGCGCATTCATGGTGCTGAACCTTCCTTCTGCGACCTCGCTGGACCTTTCCAGCAGTTCGATCATTACCAACTGGCCTGCGGATCTGCTCTCCGAATTCGATCAGACCGCGCTTTTGCCCACCAGCCCGATCCTCACGCGCCTGCGCACCGCGACTGCGCCCTTCACCTATGATATCGCCCACGTAGCCAAGCAGCGCGACGCGCAGACGACGGATCTCTCTCGTTCCCTGTTCGAGCGCTTCCGCATGCCCCGCGGCGCCTATTTCCCGGTTCACGATGCATCCGGCATGCGCGGCGCCGTCTCCTTCGCCGGCGATCGTGCGCTCTTCACGCCGGCCGAGATGATCGAACTCATGTATCTATCGGTTCACGTCTACAACCGCCTGGCCGAGATACGCGAGCTCGACAATCGCGCCACGGACATGCTGACGGAGCGCGAGATCGATTGCCTGAACTGGACCGCCGCCGGCAAGACCAGCGTCGAGATCGCGGAAATCCTCGGGCTGTCGGAACACACCATCAACCACTATCTCAACCGTGCCACCAAGAAGCTCGATACGGTGAACCGGACGCAGGCGGTCGCCAAGGCGCTGCGGCTCGGGCTCATCAAGTAGGCGCGACCGCCGTCGGATGCCGAACCGACCGCAGATCACCCTCGGCTTCCTTCCGCTGCTCGACAGCGCCATCCTGGTGGTCGCGGTTGAAAGAGGCTTCGCCAGCGACGAGAACCTCGATCTGAGATTGGTGCGCGAGACATCGTGGACGCAGGTGCGCGACCGCGTCCTCATGGGCCAGTTCGCCGGCGCGCAGATGCCCGGCCCGCTGCTCATAGGATCCAATCTTGGACTTGCGCCGCTCGCCGTGCCGATGGTTGCGCCGATGGCGCTCGGGCTCGGCGGCAACGCGATCGTCATCGCAGGCCCCATCCACGACGAGATGAAGGAAGTCGGCCTTTCCGACGACCTCGACCCGGCACAAGCGGGAGCAGCGCTTGCCGCGGTCGTGCGTCGGCGGCGAGCGATCGGATCGCCGAGGCTGCGCCTCGCCGTCGGCCACCGTCTCTCCGGCGCCAATCTTGCCTTGCGTTACTGGCTGGCTGCCAGCGGCATCCACCCGATCGGCGATGTCGAGACCATTTCCGGTGAACCGGCACCAGTGCCGGTCGCGCTGTCAAACGGTATGATCGACGGCTGCTGCGTCGGCGAGCCATGGGCGAGCCTCGCTGTGGAACGCGGGCAGGCCTGCATCGTTTCCACGACCTCGGCGATATGGCGGTCCGGCCCGGACAAGGTTCTGGGCTTGTCGGAACCTTGGGTCGAGGCCAATCCCCTTCTGCTGCAGGCCCTGCTGCGCGCGCTCTACAGGGCCGCGCAATGGTGCGCCAATCCCGCCAACATCGAGGAACTGGCCGGCGTACTCGCCGCCCGGCAATATCTCGACGTGCGGGGGGAATTGCTGCTGCCGGGCCTGACCGGCATCTTGGGTGTCGAAGCGGGCCGCGTGGTGACCACGACCGATTTCGTCCAGTTCGAGAAGAAAGCCGCGACCTTTCCTTGGCAGAGCCACGCCCTGTGGTTCTACAGCCAGATGGTGCGCTGGGGCGATTGCGCCCACCATCCGCTCCATGTGGCGATCGCCCGCGACAGCTACCGCCCCGATCTCTATCGCCAGGCCCTGAAGCCTGTCTTCGCGCCGATGCCGGGCGCCAACCTCAAGGTTGAGGGCGCCTTGCCGGAAGCCCGTGACGTCGGGGCCGCCAATGGCCGGATGGTCCTCGGGCCGGACGGTTTCTTCGATCGCGGCCTCTTCGATCCGGATCGTCTCGATGACTACATTGCCGGGCAGTCTCCAACCTCCATTGCCTGATTTTTGCGCGCCGCCTGCTGCGCCGCACAAAACGAAGGCAGGGAGAATGAGCGTCGAAAAGCATCCGGAACGGCCTGTTTTGCCTTAAGTCTTTGAAAATAAACGATGATTCTCTGTGGTTCGCAAGTTGGCACGGTTTCTGCATTTCAATGACAAGTCCAGAGGGGACGCTGCCAGCACCCGCCAAGGGTGCGACAAAGGCAAGCCGCCGCTGCTGACGTCCGCCACTCCGGACGTCGCGGCCGGCGGCTTTCCTTTTTTGTCGACCGGATTCTCACGCAGTCCACCCCCCGGGCGATTTGGTCGCAACCCACGACCGTATCCGCCGAGCTTTTCGGGTTGGCGAAGCCTGCCGTGTCCACTATCTAGACTCCGACGCCCCGGTTTTGGGGTCGCATCGCGAGAGGGTGGTATGAGCGCAGTCACGAAAGAGCAGGTTATGGAGACCCTGAGGGCCATTCGCGGCCCGGATCTCGAGGGCGACATCGTCAGCCTCGGTCTCGTCTCCGACGTCTTCATTTCGGACAGCAAGGTCTATTTTTCGATCACCGTGCCCTCCGATCGCGCCGATGCTCTCGAGCCGCTGAGGCAGGCCGCCGAACGGGCGGTCAAGGCCGTGCCGGGCGTGAAGGGTGCGCTCGTCAGCCTGACGGCGGAACGCAAGGCGGGTTCCACGCCGCCGCCCCGGCCGCAGGCGTCTGCGCCTGCCCATTCCCATGGCCACAGCCACGCGCCCGCACCGAGCGGGTCCCGGCCGGGTAAGCAGACCATTCCGGGAATTGGCGCGATCATTGCCGTGGCCTCGGGCAAGGGCGGCGTCGGCAAGTCGACCACCGCCGTCAATCTCGCTCTCGCCATGAAGGCCAACGGTCTGAAGGTCGGTATCCTGGACGCCGACGTCTATGGCCCGTCTATGCCGCGCCTGCTCGGCATCAGCGGCCGTCCGCAGCAGATCGAGAACCGCATCATCGTGCCGATGGAAAACTACGGCATCAAGGCGATGTCGATGGGCTTCCTCGTCGATGAGGGAACCGCCATGATCTGGCGTGGCCCGATGGTCCAGTCGGCATTGATGCAGATGCTGCGTGAAGTCGCCTGGGGCGCTCTCGACGTTCTGGTGGTCGACATGCCGCCAGGCACCGGTGATGCCCAACTCACCATGGCCCAGCAGGTTCCGCTCTCGGGTGCAGTCATTGTCTCGACCCCGCAGGATCTCGCGCTCATCGATGCGCGCAAGGGCCTCAACATGTTCAACAAGGTCGAGGTGCCGGTGTTGGGCATTGTCGAGAACATGAGCTACTTCATCGCGCCCGACACCGGCAAGCGCTATGACATCTTCGGTCACGGTGGCGCGCGAGCCGAGGCGGAAACGATCGGAGTACCCTTCCTCGGCGAAGTTCCGCTGACGATCGCTATTCGCGAGACCTCCGACGCCGGCACGCCGGTTGTCGTCTCCGATCCGGAGGGGCCGCAGGCGCTGGTCTATCGTGACATCGCCACCAAGGTCTGGAAGGAAGTACAAGCCCGCGCCGGTCGCGCTGCGCCGTCGATCGTCTTCGAATAGGGTCCGGGAAAGTAACCGCCACCTGGAAAATCGACCGCCGCCCCCAGGCGGATAGGGGCGGCGGGATTGCGCGATCTATTGTTGTTTTTCGATCGCGATCTTGCGCTCGACAGGAGCCGTTCCCGGCTTCTTCGGCATGGTGACCGTCAGCACGCCCTTGTCGAACTTCGCGGCGACGGCCGCTTCATCGACGCTGGACGGCAGGCGCATGGACCGCTGGAAGCTGCCATAGCGCCGCTCGACGACGTGATAATTGTCCTTGTCGTCCTTCTTCTCCATCTTCTTCTCGCCCTTCAGGGTGAGAACGCCGTTGTGGATCGAAAGGTCGACATCCTCCTCGGAAATGCCTGGCAGTTCCGCGGTAAGCGTGATTGCACTCTCATTTTCGGCGACGTCGATCGACGGCGCCATGAATTTTTCGCCCTCTGCCTCACCCGGCAAGCCCCGCTTGCCGAAGAAGCTTTCGAGCGCCTTATCCATCTCCTTGCGCAGATCGGCAAAGGGATTGTCAGACCAAAGACTCGGAAGAAAATTGGACGACTTGTCGTTCATTGCATCCTCCATCGGTTCCCAGCCCCGACGGCTGGAATAGTATGACGCGAAGGCAGCGTCGCTTTGATCCAGATCAAGCGGACGACGACCGGAAGCGGGCCTTTTTTGGGCTGGGAGTCGGGTCTGCTCTGCCCGAGTCTTTCGCTGCTGCGAAATGCTGCTTGCTTTTTTTTCTGAAGAGGTGTTTGTCTCGCGCGCCGAAACGGACCCTGAGGGCGCTATGAAAGTGTCTGCAACTTGATCAGAGCCTACCACCTGGATGGAAGGGCCGAGATCATCAATGCCGCCGAGCCGCGACAGGCGCTCGAGGCCGATAGCCTGTGGCTTGACCTCATCAATCCGGACCTTGCCGAGGAAGCCCTCGTCGAGAAGCTTTTTGGAATCCCTCTGCCGACCCGCGAAGACCTCAAGGACATCGAACCTTCCAGCCGTCTTTATGTCGAAGATGGTGGCGTTTATATGACCGGGTCGCTGGTCTGGAAGGCTGAAAGCGACCTGCCGGAAATCACCGACGTCGCCTTCATCCTGGCCGGCCATCGCCTGGTGACCATTCGTTATGCCGAACCGCGCGCCTTTGCCCTGTTCAGCGCCGCGCTCTTGCGGATGCCGGGCAAGTACCGCACCGGTGCGGAACTTCTCGCGCGACTTCTGGAGACGATCGTCGATCGCACGGCCGAGGTGCTCGAAGCCGGCGTCGCCCGCATCGATGAGCTTTCGGCGACAGTCTTCGTGGATCGCAAGGCGGCCAAGCGCCGCCCGCCCCGCTTCCTCGAAGACAAGTTGCTCGACATCGCCGCCCATCACCGGCTGGTCAGCAAGGCGCGCGACAGCCTCGTTTCTCTGTCCCGCATGGTTGCCTTCCTGCGCTCCCTGCCGAAGGTTCGCGAGGACCGTGAGGCGGAGGAGCTCTGCGGCATTGTCGCCCACGATATCCAGTCGCTCTCCGAGCACGCTGCCTTCGTCTCGAACAACATCACTTTCCTGCTCGACGCCTCGCTGGGCCTCATCAATGTCGAGCAGAATGCTATCATCAAGATCTTCTCGATCGCTTCCGTGGTCTTCCTGCCGCCGACCCTGGTCGCCTCGATCTACGGGATGAACTTCCACTTCATGCCCGAGTTGGAATGGACCTTCGGATATGGCTTCGCGTTGGTCGCGATGCTGCTGTCCGCCGTCATTCCGTTCCTGTTCTTCCGCTGGAAAGGCTGGCTCTGACGAGCCTGTGATCCCCATGACCCAAGAAACCTGCGAGACTCCGGAGACTAAGAAGAGTGTGCACGGCCTTTTCGGCCTGGCACTCGGCTCGGTCGGCGTCGTCTACGGAGATATCGGCACGAGCCCGCTTTACGCCTTTCGCGAGGCTCTGAAGCCGATCGCCGACGGCGGCATCATGCGTGAAGAGGTGATCGGCCTCATCTCGCTGATCATCTGGACGCTGACGATCATTGTCACGCTGAAATACGTGCTGTTTCTGCTGCGCGCCGACAACGAAGGCGAGGGGGGCACGCTGTCGCTGCTCGCACTCCTGTCCAAGAATGTCGGCGGTCATGGCGCTGTATTGATGATCCTCGGTCTGGTCGGGGCGGCGCTCTTCCTCGGCGACTCGATGATCACGCCGGCCCTCTCGGTGCTTTCGGCCGTCGAAGGCCTCAAGCTGGTGACGCCGCAGTTCGATGGCTACATCGTGCCCATTTCCGTAGTGATCCTGATCGCGCTGTTTGCCGTGCAGTCCCGCGGAACGGGTGCGGTTGCCAAATTCTTCGGACCGATCACCGCGATCTGGTTCGTCGTCATGGCACTCGGCGGCATCGTGCACATCTCCGAGGATTTCGGCATCCTGGCCGCCTTCAATCCCTGGCATGCCGTGCAGTTCCTGATGCGCGAGGGCTTCCTCGGCATTGTCGTGCTCGGTGCCGTCTTTCTGACGGTGACCGGTGCGGAAGCCCTCTACGCCGACCTTGGCCATTTCGGCCGCAAGCCGATCCAGTGGGCCTGGTTCGTGCTCGTCTTCCCGGCCCTGGTGCTGAACTATCTCGGCCAGGGCGCCATGGTGCTCAACCATCCTGAAGCCGCGTCGGATCCGTTCTTCCTCATGTTCCCGGAATGGGCGCTGCTGCCGGTGGTTATCCTGGCGACCTTCGCCACCATCATCGCCAGCCAGGCGGTCATCACCGGTGCCTTTTCGCTCGTGCGCCAGGCGATCCATCTCGGCTTCTTGCCGCGCATGCAGATCCTCTTCACGTCGGAAAAGCACACCGGCCAGATCTACCTGCCGTCGGTCAATACCCTGTTGCTGCTTGGCGTCCTGGCGCTCGTCATGCTCTTCCAGAGCTCGGAAGCGCTCGCCACCGCCTATGGTATCTCGGTCACCGGCGCCATGGTGGTCACGACGATCATGGCCTTCCGTTTCGTCCGCACCCGCTGGAAGTGGTCGGCGACGACGGCGCTCGTGCTGCTCCTGCCTCTCTTCGCACTGGAACTGGTCTTCCTCGGCGCCAACATGCTCAAGGTGCATGACGGCGGCTATGTGCCGGTCCTGTTCGCAGGCGGCTTCACCATCGTCATGTGGACCTGGCGCCGCGGCACGGCCATCCTGTTCGCCAAGACCCGCCATGCCGACGTACCGCTGCTGCCCTTCATCACCTCTGTCGAGAAGAAGAGCGACCACGCTCCGGCCGCGGTCGTGGGGACGGCGATCTTCCTCACCAGCGACCCGGAAACCGCGCCCGCGGCTCTGCTGCACAATCTGAAGCACAACCACGTCCTGCACGAGCGCAACATCATCCTGACCATCAAGACGGTGAACCGCCCGCGCGCCACGGCGGAAGAGCGCTTCGTGGTGGAGACGCTGTCCGAGCGGTTCAGCCGGGTGGAAATCCGCTTCGGCTTCATGGAAACGCAGAACGTGTCGAAGGCGCTTGCCAACCTGCGCCGCGGCGGGCTGAAGTTCGACATCATGTCGACCTCCTTCTATCTCGGCCGCCGCAAGCTCGTGCCGGATGCGAAATCGGGCATGCCTTACTGGCAGGACCGGCTCTACATCAGCCTCGCCAATGCTGCGGCCGATCCGTCCGACTATTTCCGTCTGCCGGCAAACCGCGTGGTGGAGCTGGGATCGCACGTCATCATCTGACGCCTGCGTCCGCTCACGAAGAGTTGAGAAAGCCGCCGCCTTCCGGCGGCTTTTTTGCGCGTGCCGTTCCGATCCGAAGTCTGCTCATTAACCAAGCATCAAGGTTAATGGACGATATTTCTCTAATGTAACCGTGGTCAGGTATGGAGTACCGGTTTTGCGTTCGAGAAGTCGTCTGCTAAAAAGGTCCGCCTCGTTTTTCGAGCGTTGGGGGTCCCCGCTGGTCTTTGGCCTGGCTTCCTGGCTTGCCTTTCCGTCCATGGCCGCCCAGGCTGATCTTGCCGGCCTGATCGCCGGCCTCGACCGTGGCACGAGCAACTGGCGCATGGTGCTGACCGCATCGCCGGCCGGCTCGCTCCATCAGGCCGAACTCGCCTTCTCTTCCGACGAAGCCTCCGCCGCCCTCAACAAGGACAGTGGCATCCTTTTGCCGGACGGCCGCAAGATCGCTTTCGACGGTGGCAAGGCCGAGACCAATCCCTTGCCGGACGAGGATCGCGTGACCCGTGGCCAGAAGAAGGGCAGGGTGGTCGCCGTCGAGCAGATGCTGCCGCCGAGGGCATTCACGGCCGGGTCGATCCTCCAGCGCACCTCGTCTCTGATGGATCCGAAGAAGGTGCCCGACGAGCTGACCGCCTTCACCCGCGCCAAGGCGAAGCCGGTCGAACTGGCGAGCTTCTATTTCAAGAAGTCGGAACCCGCGCCGGATGTCGGTGTCCCGGCCTTGCTCGCCTCGCTCGTCACCAACCGTGACGCGGATGTGCTGGCGACCGCCTATGCGCCGGCCGAACCTGATTTTTCCCGTGTCTCGCCCTTCGATGCGATTCTCTCGACGAAGCCCGAGACCGGCCGATTCTCACCGAAGATCGGCCCGGACGATCATGCTTGGGCCGCGTCCGTCCTGCCGCCATCCGTGTTTTCCGCCCGAGAACAGCAATGCCTCGCCTCCGGCATCTACTTCGAGGCGCGTGGCGAATCGGTGAAGGGCCAGGCGGCCGTCGCCCAGGTCATTCTCAATCGCGTACGCAATCCGGCCTATCCTGACACCATCTGTGGCGTCGTCTACCAGAACGAGGATTGGCGCAACCGCTGCCAGTTTTCCTTTGCCTGCGACAACATCAAGGATCGGGTAAACTCCGAATATCATTGGAAAGTTGCCCGTGAAGTGGCGCTCGCCGTGACGGCGGGCAAGATCTGGCTGAAGGAAGTCGGATCCGCGACCCACTATCATGCGCTTTACGTCCGCCCGGCCTGGGGTCGCACGATGAAGAAGGTCGGCCGCATCGGCCTGCATGTCTTTTACCGGACCTATGGCGGCGGCTGGAGCTGACCACCGTCAAAAAACACCCATCGTTGCGGCCAAGTGACCCGTTTTGCCGGCCGCGTTGCGCAAAGATTCGGTGCTTTCGACTTAAGTCTATGATTTTCCGCGGTTAATTTGTGGTGAAAGTTGGCCCTCCAATGCCTTGACTATGGGGGCGCTCAAAATTATGGTGCGCCCGACTTCAAGACGGGCTGGAAGGGTTCAGATCCTGCCGTATCTACATTGCTGACAGGCCCTACGAGGCTTGGAGAAAAGCAGAGAGGACGGGAGGAAGCCATGACCGGTCACCGTGAGGAAAGTCTGGAAGAGCGTCGCCGACGTCTGTCTGCCAACTTGGCGGACAAGGGCATCGAGGCGAGGGGTGAAGAGGCCGCCGAGCAGCGCGCCGAGCAAAGCCGCAAGGGCTATGCTCAGGCCATGAAGCTCTCGAGCGAATTCATCTCCGCCATCGTCGTCGGTGCGATCCTGGGCTATCTTATCGACCGTTTTGTCGGCACGGCACCGTGGGGCATGATCGTCTTCCTGCTGCTCGGGTTCTGTGCCGGTGTTTTGAATGTGCTTCGCTCTGCGGGCATGGTTGCGGCGCCCCATCCGGCTGACCGCGACACGGGAACAAAGAATGAGCGCGACGCCGGCTGAAAGGCCGCGAAGCGCAAGACAGGCAGACCTCCGCCCGCGGGCGGGCAAAAAGCGAAAGAGACCACACGGTGTCAAACGATCCGACTCATCAGTTCCTGATCCAGAAGATTGTTCCGATTGAGGTCGGCGGGATTGATTTTTCGTTCACCAATGCCTCTCTGTTCATGGTTGCGACCGTCGCCTGCGCCTCGGCCTTCCTCTATTTCTCGACCTCGAGCCGCGGTCTGATCCCGACCCGCGCCCAGTCGGTCGCCGAAATGTCCTATGAATTCATCGCCTCGATGCTGCGCGAAGGCGCCGGCAGCCACGGCATGAAATTCTTCCCCATGGTCTTCTCGCTGTTCATGTTCGTGTTGACCGCGAACCTGCTCGGCATGGTTCCTTACTTCTTCACGATCACCAGCCAGATCATCGTCACCTTCGCGCTGGCGCTGTTCGTCATCGGCACCGTGCTGGTTTACGGCTTCTACAAGCATGGCTTCCACTTCCTGCAGATCTTCGTGCCGAGCGGTGTTCCCGGTGCGCTTCTGCCGCTGGTCGTCATGATCGAAATCATCTCGTTCCTGTCGCGTCCGATCTCGCTGTCGGTTCGTCTGTTCGCAAACATGCTGGCAGGACACATCACGCTCAAGGTTTTCGCAGGCTTCGTCGCCTCGCTGGGCGCGCTCGGCGCGGTCGGCATCGGCGGCGCGATCCTGCCGCTCATCATGACCGTCGCCCTGACCGGTCTCGAGTTCCTCGTCGCCTTCCTGCAGGCTTACGTCTTCGCGGTACTGACTTGCATGTACCTCAACGACGCAATACACCCGGGCGGGCACTAAGGATAACCGACATCGGCGCCAGTCCGGCGCCTGTCATTCGCCGCAACAACCATCTCGAAGGAGTTCATTCATGGAAGCGGAAGCAGCAAAGTTCATCGGCGCAGGTTTGGCTTGCTTTGGCATGGCCGGCACGGCTCTCGGCCTCGGCAACATCTTCGGCAACTACCTGTCGGGCGCCCTGCGCAACCCGTCTGCCGCTGACAGCCAGTTCGGCCGTCTGGTATTCGGCTTCGCCGTTACGGAAGCTCTGGGCATCTTCTCGCTGCTCATCGCTCTCCTCCTCCTGTTCGCCGTCTAATACCGGCCGGGTTTTGGGGTCACGGCTCGCCACCGGGCGGCCGTGATCCTTCGCATTTGAGAATACACCTGGAGGTGAGCATGTTCGTGACCCCCGCCTATGCCGAGGAAACCCCGGCTTCGGGCCAGACCCCCGCGGCAGCGGCTCCTGCAGAGGGCCAGGTCCATACGGAAGAAGCCCCCGCACAGGGCGAAGTCCATACGGAAACCGGCGTTGCCCACGACGCAGGGCATGGTGGTGGCGTTTTCCCGCCATTCGACCAGTCGACCTATGCATCGCAGCTTCTCTGGCTGGTGCTCACGTTCGGCCTTTTCTACATCCTCATGCAGAAGGTCATCGTTCCGCGCGTTGGCGGCATCCTGGAAAACCGGCATGACCGGATCGCCCAGGATCTCGACGAAGCCGGCCGGCTGAAGTCGGAGGCCGATGCGGCCATCGAGACCTACGAGCGCGAGCTCAGCGCTGCCAAGGCCAAGGCCGGGCAGATCGCCACGACCGCCCGTGACAATGCCAAGGCAAAGGCAGATGCCGAGCGCGCCGCCGTCGAAGCGGAACTCGCCGGCAAGGTTGCCGCAGCCGAGGCCCGCATCGCCGACATCAAGGCCAAGGCCTTTGCTGAAGTCGATACCATCGCCGTCGACACCGTCGGTTCGATCGTCGAGCAGCTGATCGGGACCAAGGCGACCGCAGCCGACATCAAGGCAGCCGTCAGCGGCGTAGCCGGCAAGCAGGGAGCTTGATCCATGCATTTCGACGCAACATTCTTCGCTTTCGTCGGCCTGGTCCTGTTCCTGGCCCTGGTCGTCTATCTCAAGGTTCCGGGCATGGTGGCGAAGTCGCTCGACGCCCGCGCCGACAAGATCCGTGACGAGCTGGCCGAAGCCAAGCGCCTGCGCGAAGAGGCCCAGCACCTGCTGGCCGAATACCAGCGCAAGCGCAAGGAAGCTGAAGCCGAAGCTGCAGGCATCGTTGCCGCGGCCGAACGCGAAGCTGCCGCACTGACGGCGGAAGCCAAGCAGAAGACCGAAGAGTTCGTGGCGCGCCGCAATGCGCTCTCCGAACAGAAGATCAAGCAGGCTGAGGCCGACGCCGTGAACGCCGTGCGCTCTGCAGCCGTCGATCTCGCGATCGCCGCCGCAGAGGCCGTGCTCGCCAAGAAGACTGACGCAGCCGTGCAGGACAAGCTCTTCAAGGGCTCTGTCGGTGAGGTCAAGGCCCGCCTCAACTGAGGTTTTCGGATCGATCTGAATTATGAGAAAGCCCGGCTGCGACCGGGCTTTTTCTTTACCCGCTCGACGGCTCTCGGCCCTCTTCTTGGAGGTCGGCGGAGGCGGCGTTTGTTCGTGACTAGCGGCACCCGGTCTGCCGGGCTTTGGGCAAGAGATCGTGGCGCATGGCGATGGTTGGAGCGGGCGTCAGGCCCTGCCTCAATCGGCGGCGTCGTCCATCCGTAGCGGCCTGAAGCTCATGCGGTGCAGCAAGCAGGGGCCATGGACGGCGATCGCGCTGCGATGACGCTCGGTTCCGTAGCCGGCATGGATCTCGAAACCATAGGCGGGATGAACGAGACCGGCGCGCGCCATCATGCGGTCGCGCATCACCTTGGCGACGATCGAAGCCGCGGCGATCGACAGCGACCGGGAGTCACCTTTTACCAGTGCCTGCGCGCTCACTGTCAGGCTTGGCGGCACATCGCGTCCGTCGACCAGCACGTGGCGCGGCGCGACAGCGAGACCGGCAACCGCGCGCCGCATGGCGTCGAGGCTCGCCTTGCGGATGTCGCGCCGATCGATATGGCGCGGCGAGGATGATGCGATCGAGACGATCGACGTTTCAAGGATAGAGTCGAACAGGCGTTCGCGCTGGGAGGCGGACAGCTTCTTCGAATCGTTGAGCCCCGGCGGGGTATTCATCGGGTCGAGGATGACCGCGGCCGCAACCACCGGCCCGGCCAGCGGCCCGCGTCCGGCCTCGTCCGTCCCCGCAACCGGAAAAAGCCCGCGTCGCTCGGCCAGTTGCTCGAACTCGAAGCTCGGCCCGGCGGAAAGGTCGGCAAACAGATCGGGAGAATCGGGTGGCGTGCGAGATTTCATGCGGCAGAAATCGCACGCGCACCCGATCTCCTGCAAGTCCCCGGCATCGGCGGCCGGCAGGGGAGACGACCGCCGAGGCGGCAGCCGGGGACTTGTATTCCGGCGCGAGGCGGCGGGCCGCACCGGAAATTTCACAAAATGACGGGACGCAACCCGGAAGCCCGTTCGCGACCCTGTCCGTTGAGAGCGGGCCTGCCCGGCGCCTCAGAACAGCACCGGCCCAGGCAAGGCCTGGAAGGACATCTCAGAGCAGCGACAGCTGCACGCCGCTGCCATCCGGCGGAACGAACAGGTCGTCCCTCAGATGCATGCTGCGGCGAACCATGCCGAGCCGCTTCGTCGCCATCTCGAATCGGCGGCTGATCTGCCAGGCATAGGGGCCGGCGCCCTTCATGCGCTTGCCGAATTCCGCGTCGTAATCCTTGCCGCCGCGCATCGAGCGTACCAGCGACATCACGTGGCGATAGCGATCCGGATAGTTCTGCAGCAGCCAGTCGCGGAACAGCGGGCTGACCTCGTAAGGGAGACGCAGCAGCACGTAACCGGCCTCGTTCGCCCCGGCAGCCTTGGCCGAATCCAGAACCCGCTCGATCTCGTGGTCGTTGAGCGCCGGAATGACCGGCGCCATCAGTACGCCGGTCGGAACGCCGGCCTCGGATAGCGCCCGGATCGCCTCCAGCCGCTTCGTCGGCGTGGCCGCCCGCGGCTCCATCGTGCGTGCGAGCTTACGGTCGAGCGTGGTCACCGAGATGGCCACCTTTGCAAGCCCGCGCGACGCCATCGAGGACAGGATGTCGAGGTCGCGCAGGATGAGTGCCGACTTGGTGACGATCGCCACCGGATGGTTGGCCTTGTTCAGCACTTCGAGGATCTGGCGCATGATGCGCCATTCCCGCTCGATCGGCTGATAGGGATCGGTATTGGTGCCGATCGCGATGGTGCGCGGCTTATAGCCGGGCTTGGCCAGTTCCCGTTCGAGAAGCCGCGGTGCGTCGGGCTTGGCGAAAAGCTTCGCTTCGAAGTCGAGACCCGCCGAAAGCCCCATATAGCTATGGGTCGGGCGGGCGAAGCAGTAGATGCAGCCATGCTCGCAGCCCCGATAGGGATTGATCGAACGGTCGAAGGGAATGTCGGGCGACTCATTGCGGGTGATGACGCTGCGCGGCCGTTCCACCTGTACCTCGGTGCGGAAGGGCGGCATGTCCTCCAGTGTCGACCAGCCGTCGTCGAGCGCGACCCGATCCTGCGTCTCGAAGCGCCCGGACGGGTTCATGCCGGCGGCCCGGCCGCGGCGGCGATCCACCTCGATCCGCAGCCCGGAAGAGGCGACCAGTGCGTCGGCAATATCTGCCGTATTGGCAGGCTGGAAGGCAGCCTGCGCCACATGGGACAGCTCGTTCATGTTTGCTCCTCGCAGGGCGATCGCCCCGTCTCGATGATTAAATTCCTACCGCGGAAATGAGAACAATGCAAGAACAAAATGAGCGAACAGCCTGTGGCAATCGTTTGTGCGATGCGATAAAGATAGTGAATGTTGACAGTTATCCTCGAGTGCCGCGATCAGGAGGCGGAACTTGCCCAGACGCTTTCGGTGCTCGTCGCCGGGGCGGTCGAGGGGCTGGTGAGCGACGTGGTCGTGCTCGATCACGGCTCTCGCGACGGCTCGTCGCGGGTGGCCGATGCTGCCGGCTGCCGCTTTCATGTGCAGTGGGATCTGAAGGATGTCCTGCGGTCTGTGCGCGGCGAGTGGGTGCTGCTGGTCGAAGCCGGCGCGCGGCCGCTGCATGGCTGGATCGACGAGGTCGGCGAATATGTCGCCCTCAACAAGACGCCCGCCCGATTTTCTCCGTCCCGTCACCATCGCCGCCCGTTCTACCAGCGGATCGTGCGGCGCCTGCCGCCGCTGGAATGCGGTCTTCTCCTGCCCAAGCGTCAGGCGATCGCCTTGGCCAAGTCGGGCATGGCGCTTGGCCAACTCGCCGCCGGACAGAAACCGGCCCGTCTCGCCAGCGAGATCCTTCCGGCCTGGGTTTCCCGCCGGGGCGGGGCCTGAAGGTCCCGGTGTTCCGTTCAGTCCCTGACCTTCGCGGTCGCGGTCAATGCGTTCCGTTCGTTTCCGTCGCGGCAAAATACCAGTCGGGCCGCATCCGGCAGAGTTCGGCCTGCGCGGACGCCGCCGTTTTCCGGTTTTCATAGACACCGAAACAGGTTGCGCCCGATCCGGACATCCTGACCAGGCGTGCCCCGGTCGACCGCAGCATGTCGGCCAGCGCGCCGATCTCCGGCAGAAGCGCGCGGGCGGGGCCCTCGAGATCGTTGCGCTGCGCGGCGAGAAAGGCGATCCAGTCTTCGGTCGATCCCGAGGTCGGCGGCTCCCCGATCGGTGCATTGTCCTTGGTCGCAAGGCGTCGAAAAATGTCCGGCGTCGATATGCCCTTCAGGGGATTGCCCAGGACCAGATGGAAGCGCGGCATCGACCGAAGCACGTCGATCTGTTCGCCGATCCCGCGGGCGCGCAAGGGGCGGCCCTCAAAGCACATCGGCACATCGGCCCCGAGTTTCAGGGCAATCGGCCCAAGCGTGTCGGCGTTGAGCGTCGCGCCCCAGAACCGCATGAGCCCGCGCAGGGTCGCCGCAGCGTCCGCCGAGCCGCCACCGATCCCGGATGCGACCGGCAGGTTCTTTTCGAGTTCGATCGCGACGGGGGGCGCGGGCTGCCCGTGCGTGGCAAGTGTAGCCCGAAGCAGGTCGCGCGCCTTGAGCACGAGATTGCCGTCCTGCCCCGCCGCCTCCGCGGAAAGTTGCGGACCAAACCGGCCGGAAAGCCCGAAGGCGTCTTCGTCCGCAGGCGAAAAGCGCAGGAGGTCGCCTTCGCCGGCAAAAGCCACGATGCTGTCGAGAAGGTGATAGCCGTCGGCGCGCTGACCAGTCACGTGCAGCGCCAGATTGATCTTGGCCGGCGCTGCCTCGCTCGTCGCAATGCCTGTCATGGCCTCAATTGCCGGCCTTCGGCATCTTGATCGTCTGGCCGGGATAGATCCGGTTCGGATTGCGCTTCAGATCCGGATTGGCGTTGATCAGGTCGAGGAAGCGATGCCCGTCGCCGAATGATTCTGTGGCAATGCCCCAGAGCGAATCGCCTGCCTTGACGGTGTAGCTGTCGGTCGCGGCCTGCGTCGCCTGGCTCTTCTGCGCGTCGGCCATGGCCCCAGTCTGTGTGCCTTCGGCGCCCTTGGCGGCGACTTCCGGCGTCGCTTCCGGCAGCCCGTCGCGGATCTTCGCTTCGATCTTCGGAATTTCCGGCAGCTCGGGCTTGGAAATCAGCGCCCGCTTCCACTGGTAGGTCGCTTCCAGCTTGCGGCCGACGCGCCAGTAGGCGTCGCCCAGGTGGTCGTTGATGGTCGCGTCGCCGGCCTTGAGTTCGATCGCGCGTTCCAGCTCGGTCACCGCGTCGTTGAACCGGCCGAGGCGGAAATAGGCCCAGCCGAGGGAGTCGACGATATAGCCGTCATCCGGCCGGAGCTCGACCGCCTTGCGGATCATGTTGAGGCCTTCGTCCAGGTTACGGTTCATGTCGACCCAGGAATAGCCGAGATAGTTCAGCACCTGCGGCTGATCCGGATTGAGCTCCAGCGCCTTGCGGAAACTCGGCTCTGCCTCGTCCCACTTCTTCAGGCGTTCATAGGCGATGCCGCGCTGGAAGAAGATCGACCAGTGCGCCTTGGCCGGTTGCGGGCCGATGATCTCGATCGCCTTGTCGTAATTGGCGGCCATTGCCGCATAGTCCTTGGCGTCGGACAGCACGCTGCCATAGGCGAGGTAGCTGCGGATGTCGTTGGGATCGGATTCGATCAGCGACTTCAGGTGGGCCCGCGCCTCGTCCACCTTACCGGTCAGTGCGAGGGTAAGGCCGAGCTGCAGCTCGGAAATGCGCCGCATCGGCGAGGACGCCGGCACCTGCTTGTAGAAGTTGATCGCCCGTTCCGGCTGCTGGGCATTCTCCGCGATGCTGCCGAGCAGCACCAGCGTGTCGGCGCTGTTCTTGTCCAGCGCATGGGCGAACTGCAGGTAGAGCATGACGGTGTCTTCGGCGCCGTCGCGGTTCAGGGCGCCGCCGATCGAGAACAGCACTCCGGCTGCTCCTTCCGAGGCATTCTTCGCCAGCGGCTCGATCTTGTCACCGGCATTGATGCGGTCCCTGAGCGCCTTGAACGGCGCAAAATTGTTGATCATCTCGTCGCCGGCGGAGATCGCGTCGAGCGCCTTCTGCTTGTTGCCCTGCTGGGCCTCCAGCGTGGCGAGCGACATGACGGCGCGGGTGAATGTATCCGGCGCGGTTGCGCCGCCGGAACGATCGGTCACCGCCTCGTTGAAATGGCGCCGTGCCGCGTCGGCGTCGCCAATCAGCGCGGCGATCGCGCCGGCATTGTAGTTCTGGAAGATGCCGTACCACGCCGGGCCCTTGAGGCCTTCGACGAGCGCCAGCGCTTCCTTGCCCTGGCCGGCCCCGACCTTCGCCCAGGCGATCAGCAGCTGGTTCATCAGCCGGTCGAGATCGTTCGGCCCCTCATAGGTCAGCGCCTTTTCAGCCGCCGGGTATTCGCCCTTGCGAATGGCTTCGAGAGCGCGGGCGACCGACGTCACGCGCTCCACGGCCTGGTCGCTCTTCAGCTCTTCGGCGAGCGCCACGCCCTCTTCGAAGTCGCCGTTCATGAACAGCGCGATCATCAGCCGTTCCTGGATATCCAGCTCGTTCGGCGAAAAGCCCAGCGCCTTCTTGTAGAGCGCAATGGCGTTCGCATAGTCGCGGTCTGCATCGGCGGTGCGGGCGGCCAGGAAGGCGCCGGAAAACGTGTCGACGCTTGCCGGATCGAACTTCTCCTCTGCCGCGGGCTTCGCCTCGGTCGCCGTTTGCGCGGAAAGCGGCCCGGTGGAGAGTACGCCGGCCAGAAGCGCGAGACCCGTACCGGCAAGCAGACGGATGGCAAAACGTTGCCGCATGAAGAAGCCTTTCAAGAACTGATGACGTGCCGCGACGGGCCGTTGATACCCCAGGATGCGGGATGATTCCTGCACAGAATGGCTTTTTTGAAGCAACCCGGCAAGGCGACCACCCCGCGGCCGGTCAGTTGACGCGGGCGATGCAGAAGTCGATCACATCCATCAGCGCCGACTTCCATTCCGTTTCCGGCAGCGGCGCCAGCGCATCGCGGGCGATCGTGCCGTAATGCAGCGCGCGGGCGATCGTATCGTTCAGTGCGCCGTATTTGGTGATCAGGCCGAGCGCCTTTTCGAGGCGGGCGTCGTCGTTTTCACCCTTCTCGATCGCTTCGCGCCAGAACTCGCGCTCTTCCTTGGTGCCGCGCCGGTAGGCGAGGATGACCGGAAGCGTGATCTTGCCCTCGCGGAAGTCGTCACCGACATTCTTGCCGAGGTCGGCTGCCTTGCCGCCATAGTCGAGTGCATCGTCGACCAGCTGGAAGGCGAGGCCGAGATTCATGCCGTAGGACTTGAGCGCATTGCGGCCGGCCTTGTCGGCGCCGGCGATGATCGGGCCGACTTCGGCTGCAGCCGCAAACAGCGCAGCCGTCTTGGCCCGGATCACGGACAGATAGTCGTCCTCGGTGGTTTCCATGTTCTTGGCGACGGACAGCTGCAGGACCTCGCCTTCGGCGATGATCGATGCCGCTGCCGACAGCACGTCGAGCGCTTCGAGCGAGCCGACCTCGACCATCATGCGGAAGGCCTGGCCGAGCAGGAAGTCGCCGACGAGAACGCTCGCCTGGTTGCCCCAGATCATCCGGGCGGTCGACTTGCCGCGCCTCAGGTCGCTTTCGTCGACGACGTCGTCATGCAGCAGCGTCGCCGTGTGCATGAACTCGACGCTGGTCGAAAGCTTGACGTCACCATCGCCCTGGTAGTTGAACATCGCCGCCGATGCGAGCGTCAGCATCGGACGCAGGCGCTTGCCGCCGGAAGAGATCAGATGGTTCGCCACTTCGGGGATCATCTGCACGTCGGAGCCGGCCTTCGACAGGATGAGCTGGTTCACCCGCTCCATACCGGCTTTCGTCAGGTCCACAAGCGGCTTGATGGATGCCTGTTTGTTTTTGCTTTCCTCAAGCGGTATGACTACGCCCAACGCACCGGACTCCTATTGCATTCTGGGGGCGACAATAAAAAGTGGCAGCATGATGGGCAAGCGCCAATTGTCCGTCGCAAGGCTTTGGCCGAGGTTTTTTGCAGGATATGTACGAGATCATCCGCAGCAATGACGCCGTTCTCCTCTCCTTCGCCGAGAGCCTGATGAAGGATGCCGGAATCTCCTGCATGATCGCCGATCAGGCGATGAGCATCCTGGAAGGCTCGCTCGGCATGCTGCCGCGCCGGCTGCTCGTCGAAGAGGACCGGGCTGACGAGGCCCGGACGATCCTGATCGATGCCGGTCTCGGCGACGAATTGCGCGATCCGAGGGACTGATCGTGCCCGCTTCCGAAACGGTCAGCGAGACCGTCGATGCCTTTCACCGGGGACGTTTCCATCTGGTCCAGCCGAAGGGCAGGGGCCATCGTGCCGGCATGGACGCCATGCTGCTCGCCTCGCTGGTCGATGCGGCAGGGGCCGTGACGGTCGCCGATCTCGGCGCTGGGGCCGGTGCTGCCGGACTTGCGGTCGCCGCCCGGCTGGATACGGCGCGGGTGACCCTCGTCGAACGTTCGCCGGAAATGCTGGTCTTTGCAGAGAGAAGCCTGAAGCTTCCGGAAAACGCCGGCATTTCGGAGCGTGTGACGCTGGTCGAGGCCGATGTCACCCTGACCGGCCGCGCCCGTGTTGCGGCAGGACTTCCCGACGATGCCTTCGATCATGTCATCATGAACCCGCCCTTCAACGACGCCGGTGATCGTCGGACGCCGGATGCCCTGAAGGCCGAGGCCCATGCGATGACCGACGGCCTGTTCGAGAGCTGGATCCGCACCGCCGGCGCCATCATGATCCCCGGCGGACAGCTGTCGCTGATCGCCCGCCCGCAGTCGATCGCCGAGATCATCGACGCCTGTGGCAAGCGCTTCGGCGGCCTGGAAGTCACGCCCGTCTATCCGCGCGCCGGAGAGAATGCGGTACGCATCCTGGTGACGGCGATCAAGGGCTCGAAGGCGCGGCTCAACCTGCGTGCGCCGCTTCTCATGCATGACGATCCGGAGAGCCACCGGTTCTCGCCCTTCGTCGACGACCTCAATAACGGACGTGCCGCCTATTCCCGCAAGGGTCGATGATTTTTGCCGCCCGCCATTGCGTTTGTGGCCTCGCATCTTACATCACGGTGCGACATGAACGACAATGCGAGGTAAGCGATCGATGGCCGGTATGTTGAAGCGTCTAATGCCCAAGCGGTTCCGCAATGACGGCTTGGTCATCCCGGTGGTTCGCCTGCACGGCGCGATCGTGAGCGGCGGCGGCCGTTTCAAGCAGCAATTGAACCTCGCAAGTGTCGCCCCCGCGCTGGAAAAGGCCTTTTCGAAGAAGGATAGCCCGGCCGTCGCCCTTTCGATCAACTCGCCGGGCGGTTCGCCCGTCCAGTCGCGGATGATCTTCGACCGGATCCGGGCGCTTGCCGAGGAAAAGAACAAGCGCGTGCTCGTCTTCGTCGAGGACGTCGCCGCTTCCGGCGGATACATGATCGCCCTTGCCGGCGACGAGATCTATGCCGACGCCACCTCGATCGTCGGTTCGATCGGGGTCGTGTCCGGCGGCTTCGGCTTTCCCGAACTGTTGAAGAAGATCGGCGTCGAGCGCCGCGTCTACACCGCCGGCGAGAACAAGGTCATCCTCGATCCGTTCAAGCCGGAGAAGGAAAGCGACATCGAATACCTGAAGGAGCTCCAGCTGGAGATCCATCAGGTCTTCATCGACATGGTCAAATCCCGCCGCGCCAGCCGCCTCGCCGAAGACCCAGACCTGTTCTCCGGCCTCTTCTGGACGGGTCGCCGCGGCCTCGAGCTCGGTCTTGTCGACAATCTCGGCGGCATGCGCGAAGAGATCAAGAAGCGCTACGGTCGCGATGCGAAGCTGGAACTCGTTAGCGGCGGCAAGGACTTCTTCGGCCGCCGCATGCCGGGCGTCGGCATCGGTGGCGCAGGCCTCGACCAGATCGCCGCATCCGCCGTCTCCGGTCTTGCCGAGACGCTGGAGGAAAAGGCATTGTGGAGTCGCTACGGGCTCTGAAAACGCGCGAGGGGGGACATGTCGCGGATCATCTTTTTCGTCGTTCTGATCGGGGGAGCCTATTTCCTCTACCGCCGCTTCGTGTCCGATGCCGAGAAACTGCAGGCGCGATCGAAGGCGGCCGAGAAGGAACGCCAGACCGGCGCGACCGGCACGCTCGTCAAGGACGAGGAGACCGGCGAATACCGCCTGCGCCGCGAGGAGGAGTGAAACGTCTTGCTGGTGCCGATTTGAGGATATACATTCCAATGTGTATATCCTGGAGGATTCCATGCAGGTCGCAAAATGGGGCAATAGCCTCGCCATCCGCATTCCGGCAACCGTGGCCGAAGCCCTCGATCTCAAGGCGGGCGACGAGATCAGCGTTCGCGTGAGCGAGTCTCGTACGTTCGAAATCGCGCGTGACGACAGCCGGGCGCAGGCACTCGAGCGGATACGCGCCGCGAAGATACGCCTTCCCGCCGGCTGGAAGTTCGATCGAGAGGTCGCCAACGAGCGCGGCGAATGAAGTCGCCGTTCATCGACACAAATGTCCTCATCTACGCCTTAAGTGATGATCCGCGGAGTGCGAAGGCCCAGGAGAGCCTCGCACGGCCGTTTCTCTTGTCGGTGCAGGCTCTGAACGAATTCAGCAGCGTTGCCCTCCGCAAACTCGGAATGACCGTTTCCGACGTGCGTTCCGCGATCTCGGATATCTGCTTCCTTGCGGAAGACGTCTTGCCTCTGGATCGCGAGGCGCATTCCCGCGCTCTGGATATCGTCGAACGCTACGGCCTGTCCTTCTATGACAGTCTCATGCTGGCGACGGCCTGTCGGGCAGGTTGCGATATCTTTCTGTCGGAAGACATGCGGTCCGGATTGCGCATTGACGATGGCCCGCTGATCGTCAATCCTTTTGCATGATGAGGGAGTTTGGGCCGGCTGGTCACGCATGACTTGACCGTCCGCCCCCGCCGTGGCACCAGACGCAGCATCCTCGAAGACAAGTTCCGGACGCCATTCCCATGACCGAGACCAGCCTCGCCCCGCATATGGACCCCAAGCGCTCGTTCCAGGCCCTGATCCTAACGCTGCACAACTATTGGGCCGACAAGGGTTGCGCCGTTCTCCAGCCCTACGACATGGAAGTCGGGGCCGGTACCTTCCATCCGGCAACCACGCTGCGCGCGCTCGGGCCGAAGCCGTGGAAGGCGGCCTATGTCCAGCCGTCGCGCCGTCCCTCCGACGGCCGCTACGGCGAAAACCCGAACCGCCTTCAGCACTACTACCAGTATCAGGTCATCCTGAAGCCGAACCCGTCCAACCTGCAGGAGCTTTACCTCGGCTCGCTGGCGGCGATCGGCCTCGACCCGCTGCTGCATGACATCCGCTTCGTCGAGGACGACTGGGAAAGCCCGACGCTGGGCGCCTGGGGCCTTGGCTGGGAATGCTGGTGCGACGGCATGGAAGTCTCGCAGTTCACCTATTTCCAGCAGGTCTGCGGCATCGAATGCGCGCCTGTCTCCGGCGAGCTGACCTACGGCCTCGAGCGCCTCGCCATGTACGTCCAGGGCGTCGACAACGTCTACGACCTCAACTTCAACGGCCGCGAGGGCGACGAGAAGATTTCCTATGGCGAGGTCTTCCTGCAGGCCGAGCAGGAATATTCGCGCCACAATTTCGAATTCGCCAATACCGAGATGCTGCACCGCCACTTCATCGATGCGGAGAAGGAATGCCAGGCTCTCCTCGCCGCCGGAGCGCCGGGCGAGAACGACAATCAGCGCCTGCACAAGTGTGTTTTCCCGGCCTATGACCAGTGCATCAAGGCGTCCCACGTCTTCAACTTGCTCGATGCCCGCGGCGTGATTTCGGTGACCGAACGCCAGAGCTACATCCTGCGCGTCCGCACGCTCGCCAAGGCCTGCGGCGAAGCCTTCCTGCTGACCGACGCCGGCGGCGTCAACTTCGGCAAGGCCGCCTGAGGGGCGGTCTGATCCGGTGGAGCGATGTGCGCATTCTGTCATGTCGCTGCCGGATGACTTCTGCCCACCGACCGGCTAACGTGCTTCCGACATAACAGGGAGCCCGATCCGCATGTTCACTACGCTTGCCATTCTCGCCGCCGTCGCCTTGTATGCTGTCTTCGTCTACAACGGTCTGGTCAAGTCCCGCCAGATGACCGAGGAGGCTTGGTCCGGCATCGACGTCCAGCTGAAACGTCGCGCCGATCTCGTCCCGAACCTGATCGAGACGGTCAAGGGGTATGCGACCCACGAGAAGTCGACGCTGGAAGAGGTGGTCGAGTTGCGCAACAGGGCCCAGGCCGTGCCGTCGGGCGATGTGGCCGGTCGCGCCGCAGCCGAAGGCCTGCTCGGCCAGGCGCTCGGACGGGTCGTAGCACTCGCCGAGGCCTATCCGGATCTGAAGGCCAACCAGAACTTCCTCGAACTGCAGAAGTCGCTGGAAACGATCGAGGGTGAAATCCAGATGTCCCGGCGCTATTACAACGGTGCCGCCCGCGACCTCAACGTCAAGGTCGACAGCTTCCCCTCCAACCTGGTCGCCGGTCAGTTCGGTTTCTCCAAGGCCGGTTACTTCGAGATTGCCAACGACGCCGACCGCGCCGTTCCGACCGTCAAATTCTAAACGCGGACTTGCTTCGCCCGCTTCGAGACCCTGCATGAAAAACGACAGACTGACCATCCTTCCTCCGGGCCGTCCGCTTTCCGGGCGCGTCAGCCCGCCCGGCTCCAAGTCGATCACCAACCGCGCGCTGCTGCTCGCCGGCCTCGCCAGGGGCACGAGCCGCCTGACCGGGGCGCTGAAGAGCGACGACACCCGCTACATGGCGGACGCCCTGCGCGCCATGGGTGTTGCGGTCGACGAACCCGATGCCACCACCTTCGTCGTCACCGGCACCGGCAAACTGAACCCGCCGGCGGCACCGCTGTTCCTCGGCAATGCCGGAACGGCGACGCGATTCCTGACGGCGGCACTTGCGCTCGGTCACGGCCGTTATGTCGTCGATGGCGACGAGCACATGCGCAAGCGGCCGATCAGGCCGCTGGTCGAGGCGTTGCAGTCGCTCGGGGTTTCGATCGAGGCGCCGACGGGCTGCCCGCCGGTGACCATCGATGCGACCGGTGCCTTCGCCCGCAACCGGGTGGTGATCGATGCCGGCCTGTCCAGCCAGTATGTCTCGGCCCTGCAGATGGCCGCCGCCTGCGGCTCGGCGCCGTTCGAGATCGAGCTTGCCGGCGCCGACATCGGCGCGCGCGGCTACATCGACCTGACGCTCGCCGCCATGCGGGCCTTCGGCGCGAAGGTTTCGCAGCCGACGCCTGCGTCCTGGCGGATCGAGCCGACCGGTTACGTCGCGACTGATTTCCACATCGAGCCCGATGCCTCCGCCGCCACCTATCTCTGGGGTGCGGAGGTCATCACCGGCGGTTCGATCGACATCGGCACGCCATCCGCCGCCTTCACCCAGCCGGATGCCAAGGCCCATGAGGTGATCTCGGCCTTTCCGCGCATGCCGGCGGTGATCGACGGTTCGCAGATGCAGGACGCCATCCCGACGATCGCGGTTCTGGCCGCCTTCAACGAGACGCCGGTGCGGTTCGTCGGCATCGCCAATCTCCGGGTCAAGGAATGCGACCGCATCCGCGCTTTGTCGACCGGCCTCAACAACATCCGTGCCGGTCTCGCGGTGGAGGAGGGCGACGATCTGGTGGTTCATTCCGATCCCACCCTTGCAGGCCAGAGCCTTCCGGCCGAGATCGACACCTTTGCCGATCACCGCATCGCCATGAGCTTCGCGCTTGCCGGGCTGAAGATCCGCGACATCACCATCCTCGACCCCGGATGCGTCGCCAAGACCTATCCCGGTTACTGGGATGCCTTGGCCGCGCTCGGCGTGAAGTTCAGCCAGGAATAATCGCCATGAAGAAGATGTCCGGCCTGTTTGCGGCTTTCCTCGGCCTTCTGGCAATGGCGGGCCAGGCATGGGCGGCCGAGGTGATCCGCGACTATCACGCGGACATCTCGATCGCAGCCGATGCCGGCCTCGCGGTGACGGAGACCATCACGGTCCATGCCGAAGGCAACGAGATCCGCCGCGGCATCTTTCGCGACTTTCCGCTTTATGCCACCGATGCCGAGGGTCGCCGCACCGAGGTGGATTTCGATCTCGTCTCGGTCGAGCGCGACGGCGAGCCGGAGGCCTATCATACGGAGAGCATTTCGGGCGGCATCCGCATCTATGCGGGCTCCGCCGATGTCTTCCTGGCGCCGGGCGACTACACCTACACGATCACCTACACCACCGGGCGGCAGATCCGCTATTTCGACGATCACGACGAGCTCTACTGGAACGTGACGGGTAATGGCTGGCAGTTCCCCATCCTCAAGGCGTCGGCATCGGTCACGTTGCCGCCGGGTGTCGAGGCGACCAGGACCGCCTTTTATACCGGCTATCTCGGCTCGACCGCGACCGATGCAACGGTGAAGCGCACCGGAGCCGGCCTGTGGTTCGAGACGACCAAGGCGCTCGGCATCGGCAACGGCCTGACTTTCGTGGTCGGTCTGCCCAAGGGCGCGGTGGCAGCGCCGTCGAGCGAGCAGACGACAAAATGGTGGCTGCGCGACAATCTCGGCATGCTGATCGGCATCGGCGGTCTTGTGCTCGTCTTCCTCTATTACCTGCGCTCCTGGGTCACCGTCGGCCGCGATCCGGACGGCGGCGTCATCGTGCCGCGCTGGGATGCCCCCGACGGCATTTCACCGGCGCTCGTCAACTATGTCGACAACAAGGGCTTTTCCGGTGCCGGCTGGACCGCTTTTTCCGCGACGATGCTGGAATTGGCGGTCAGGGGCTATGTAGTTCTCGAGGATCTGGAAACCTCGATCGTCGTGAGGCGCACCGACAAGGCGATCAAGGAAAAGCTCCAGACCGGCGAGGCGAACCTGCTGAGTTCGATCGGCGATCCGGGCGACGAACTCAGGATCGACAAGGCGAATGGCAATCGGGTCCAGTCCGTGGGACGGCGCTTTCGTGATGCGATCGAGAAAGAGCATCGCGGCAAGTACTACCTCGCCAATACCGGCTATATCGTCGGCGGCGTGGTGCTGAGCGTGCTCTCGCTTGGCGCGCTGCTGATGTTCGGCACCTTTTCCGACGATACGGCCGGCCTGCTCTTCGCGCCGGTGGCGATCGCCATCTTCCTTGGAAGTTTCGCCGTCAGGATCGGGCGCGGCCTGCGCCGCGGTTCGCCGCTCGCCGTCCGCATCATTTCGATCGTCGGAATGGCGATCGTCGGCTTCGTGGCGGCTG
Organism: Rhizobium terricola; assembly: GCF_012927355.1. Lineage (GTDB taxonomy): Bacteria > Pseudomonadota > Alphaproteobacteria > Rhizobiales > Rhizobiaceae > Allorhizobium > Allorhizobium terricola. The sequence continues at coordinate 217,236 of NZ_JABBGK010000002.1, read as the reverse complement.
CCATGGCGCTCTTCACGCTGCTGGCGATCTTCATCGACTTCTCCGAGATCCACCAGTTGCCCGTGCTGGTGGCCGCCGGCGGCATCGTCTTTGTCAATGTCCTGTTCTTCTTCCTGATGGGCGCGCCGACCCCGCTCGGCCGCAAGCTGATGGACGGCATCGAAGGCCTGCGCATCTACATGACGCTGGCCGAGAGGGACCGGATGAACATGCAAGGTTCGCCGAAGATGTCGCCGCAGCATTTCGAGACCCTGCTGCCCTATGCGGTGGCACTCGGCGTCGAGAAGCCCTGGACGGAGACCTTCGAGATCTGGCTCGCCTCGGCGGCCGCCGGCGCCGCTGCTGCAAGCTATCAGCCCGCCTGGTATCAAGGTACCCATCCGGGTGACTTCGGTGGCCGGATCGGCGGCTTCTCCACCTCGATGGCCTCGACCATCGCCTCCACCCTTCCCGAGCCCCCGAAAAGCTCGTCCTCCGGCTTTTCCTCCGGCGGCGGTTTCTCCGGCGGCGGCGGTGGCGGCGGCGGCGGTGGCGGCTGGTAGGGACGGACGCTGCTGGATGAAACGCACCTCCCCCTTGAGGGGGAGGTCGCCGCAAAGCGGCGGGTGGGGGTGATCTTTATGCTTGTCTTCGTTCTCCGCCCGATACTCCATGCCAAATTCGCGATTGTGCGAACGGGGCAAATTTTGCTAGCAGGAGCTAGCTTTTTGTTACCCCACCCCGGACCACGGTCCACCCCTCCTGCCGCAGGAGGGTGAGGAAAGAGAACATGCCTGATCTTCTGCTCGAACTCCGCTCCGAGGAAATCCCGGCCCGCATGCAGCGCAAGGCTGCCGGCGACCTGAAGAAGCTCGTCACCGATGCGCTGGTCGATGCGGGTCTGACCTATGAGGGTGCGCGCGAATACTGGACGCCGCGCCGGCTCACGCTCGACATTCGCGGGCTGTCGGCCCGTTCTGCGGACATTCGCGAAGAGAAGAAGGGGCCGAGCGTCAGCGCGCCACAGGGTGCCATCGACGGCTTCCTGCGCGGCGCGGGACTGACCTCGATCGACCAGGCAGTGATCAAGACCGATCCGAAGAAGGGCGATTTCTACATTGCCTATCTCGACAAGCCGGGCCGTGCGGCGGAAGAGATCGTCGCCGACGTGATGCCGGTCATCATCCGCACCTTCCCCTGGCCGAAGCCGATGCGCTCGGGCGCCGCATCCATGCCGAAGGGCATGACCTATGCCGGCATTGAAGGCCGTGGCCCGGAAGTGCTGCGCTGGGTTCGCCCGCTGCAGTCGATCGTCTGCACCTTCGGTACCGACCATGACGAAACCGTCGTCATTCCCTTCGAGATCGACGGCATCGTCGCCGGCAACGTGACCTATGGCCACCGCTTCCATGCGCCGGCCGCCATCACCGTCCGTCGCTTCGACGACTATGTCGCGAGCCTCGAAAAGGCCAAGGTCATCCTCGATGCCGAGCGCCGCAAGCAGATCATCGCCCAGGACGCCGCCAATCTCGCCTTCGCCAACGGCCTCGACCTCGTCGAGGACGAGGGATTGCTGGAAGAGGTCTCCGGTCTCGTCGAATATCCGCACGTGCTGCTCGGCACCTTCGAACAGGACTACCTGTCGATCCCGGCCGAGATCATCCGGCTGACCATCAAGACCAACCAGAAGTGCTTCGTGACGCGCCCGCATGGCGCGACCGAAGGCCTGTCGAACCACTTCGTTCTCATATCCAACATCGAGGCGAAGGATGGCGGCAAGGAAATCATCCACGGCAACGGCAAGGTCGTGCGCGCCCGTCTCTCGGACGCAAAACATTTCTGGACTCGCGACCAGGGTGACCTGCCGGATCTGGATACTCTAAAGGCTTCCGCTGAAAAGTTCGGCCTCGATCTGAAAAAGCCGCTCGACCAGCGCATGGCCAAGCTCGATGCGCTCAACGTCACCTTCCATGCCAAGCTGGGCACGCAAGGCGAGCGCGTTGCGCGCATCCGCGCGCTGGCGAAGGAACTGGCACCGGTTGTCGGCGCTGACGAGAAGCTCGTCGATCGCGCCGTGGTGCTCGCCAAGGCCGATCTGCGCACCGAGGCTGTCGGCGAGTTCCCGGAACTGCAGGGCCTGATGGGCCGCCGCTATGCGGCTCTCCAGGGCGAAGACGCCTCCGTTGCCGCGGCGATCGAGGATCACTGGAAGCCGAACGGCCCATCCGACCGTCTGCCGGAAGACAAGGTCGGCCTGACGGTGGCGCTCGCTGACAAGCTGGATACGCTGACCGGCTTCTGGGCCATCGACGAAAAGCCGACCGGCTCCAAGGACCCCTATGCTCTGCGCCGCGCGGCGCTGGGTGTGGTGCGGATGATCTTGGAGAAGGGGATCCGCCTCCCACTTTCCGAGTTGCTTCAGAGTGGAATGATGTTGAATGCCGAGAACCCGGCAGGGCTCAGTGGATCTTACTTGGCCGCGGTTCCCGACCTCGTCTCCTTCTTCCACGACCGCCTGAAAGTCTATCTGCGCGACCAGGGTGCCCGGCATGACCTGATCGATGCCGTGCTGACGCCTGAGGCCGACGACCTCCTGATGGTCGCCCGCCGGGTCGAGGCGTTGACTGCCTTCATCACCTCGGAAGACGGCATCAACCTGCTCGCCGGCACCAAGCGCGCAACGCAGCTGCTCGCCGCTGAGGAGAAGAAGGGCACCGTCGTCGCCGACGGCGTCTCGGATGCGCTCTTCAAGCTCGATGCCGAGCGCAACCTCTTCGCCGCCGTCACCGAAGCGACCAAGGCTGCCGCCGACGCCGTGGCCGGGGAGGATTTCCGCTCCGCCATGCAGGCCCTGTCGAAGCTGCGCGCGCCGGTCGACACCTTCTTCGAGGACGTGCTGGTCAATGACGACGACGCGGCCATCCGCGCCAATCGTCTGGCGCTCCTGAAGGCGATCCGCGAGGCGACCGGAGCGGTCGCGGACTTCTCCAAGATCACTGGCTGACCCAAGAAAAAGGCCCGGTCTCGACCGGGCCTTTTCTGCATTTGGGGGCAGCTTCGCTTCACGCCGGCAGCAGTGTTTCGTATTCCGTCTTGAGGTGGGCCCAGCGTGCCCAGAAGTCGGGACGAGGTTTACCGGCGACGACGGCGGCAAGCACGTCGAGATGGGCATGCCAGCCAGCCGAGACCATCAGCAGCACGGCGCGATCGGCAACGCGGCGGTGGGTCACGGTCAGGATGACCTCGCTGCCCTTCTCGATCAGGGTGAAGGTCACCTCCGCCTGCTCGCCCCAGGTGAAGACGAGCCTGCGTGGCGGCTCGACCTCGACGATCCGGCTCTTCATGCTGTGCTCCTCACCAAAACCTTCGGGACGTGGGGTCGCCGGCCCGTCGGCAAGGCGATCGTTTCGCCACGTGAGTTCGAAGCTTTCCCCGGCGGCAAGCCGCATGTCGCCCGAGGCCAACCATTTGGCGCGCAGCTCGCTGTCCGTCAGATAGGACCAGATGCGCTCGATCGGCCCCGGCAGCACGCGCCGGATCATCAGTGTCGTCGGATCGGAAAGGGTGCCGTAGTCATTGCGGACTGCCATGTCGTTCATCGCTTTTCTCCTTCTCCCGGATCTTGGTTCTTTGCGGCGTCTTCCGCGCGGATCAGCTGTTGGAGCACGTCGAGGCGGCTCGTCCAGAATTGTTCGTACTGGCGCAGCCAGTCATGGGCGGCGGCGATCGGCGCCGGCGCGAGCCGGCAGAGATGCGTACGCCCGAGAATTTCGCGGCGGACCAGCCCTGCGGCTTCGAGCACCTTGATGTGCTTGGATGCCGCGGCGAGCGACATGTCGAAGGGCTCCGCAAGCTGGCTCACGGTCCGCTCGCCCCGGGAGAGGTCGCGCAGCATTTGCCGGCGCGTGGTGTCGCCAAGGGCGTGAAAGACGGCGTCCAGTTCTGATGAGCTATAATCAACCATGTGGTTGAATATATCGATTGGGAGGGATTAGTCAACCGTTTGGTTGAATAAATTGGCGGTGCCCCCCGCGTCCCGCGTTTTCGCCTGTGAAACCGCCGCGGGGCGTGGCGGCTCCTGCAAAGGTAGGTTCGGCCGGACAAAGGTGCCGGCCGAACCGAACGCGTCAGAGAAGCGGCAGAATACGATGCTTCCACGCCTCGATCATCGCTGGAAAGGCCGGCCCGGACATAGCCTCGATCACGGCGTTGCCGGTCGGGCTCAAGCCCGTCGATCGGTAGCGGATCTCCACCGCGGTTCCGTTCTCCTCCGGTCGGCAATGCACGTCGACAAGCACGGCGCGGACCCCGGGCGAGATCCGGCTGTAGCGTATCCGATGGTCATCTGGGTCGTGGTCTGCAACGACCCAGATCGTCATTTCTCCGTCGTGGCCGGTCGAAAAGACAGTTCCTTCGAGTGAAACTGCGATAGTCCGGTGGAAATACGCGGGCGACCAGTCGTCGACCCACAGACGTTCTCCTTCGGGCGTGAAGAAGCCGAAGCAGCGTTTCGGTGTGCCGGGAAGATGGATGGTGTGGCGTTGATCCTGATGAAAACTCTGGAACATGGTGTCCTGTCCTTTTGAAGATTGAATGTTCAAGGACCAGGATTGGCATCGGCTCTATTCTCCCCGCCGATCCGTGAGCCGGTGGCTGTGCTCGGCCGTAAGGTCGAGACCATAGATGGCGCTGAGACGGCGAATGACGTCGAGCGTCTCCTCGGAAAAAGGGTTTTTGCCTTCGAAGCTGTGCAGCAGAATTCCCTCGATGAGGTCGCCGAGGGTCATATCCTTGTGCTCGGCAAGGCCCTTGAGGACCTTGATCAGGCGCTTTTCCAGGCGGACGCCGGTCTGGATGCGTTCGACCGGAACGGATGCGGAGTGGGGCATGATAGGCTCGTTGGTATCTTGGTACATAGGTAAAAATGATAGATGCGGGTGCTGGAGTCAAGCCGCTGGCCTCGGCGCATCCGCCGGATTAGAAAGGTCGGCATGTCGCATCGTATCCTCATTAGCGCCTGCCTGCTCGGTCGTCCGGTCCGCTATGACGGCAAAGGCAAGCCCCTTCATCATCCGGCCATCGAGCGTTGGAAGGCGGAGGGGCGCCTCGTCGCTTTCTGTCCCGAACAGGCAGGCGGCCTGCCGACGCCGCGCCCGCCGGCCGAGATCGAGCAGGCGATGGACGCCGATGATGTCCTTGCCGGTCGCGCCCGCGTGATCGAAAACACCGGGGCCGACGTCACGGCCGCCTTTGTCGAGGGCGGGCGCAAGGCCGTGGAATTCGCCCGTGCCAATGGCTGCACCTTTGCGCTGCTGATCGACGGCAGCCCCTCCTGCGGATCGGGCTTCATTTACGACGGCAGTTTTTCCGGCAAGCGTCATCCGGGCGAGGGGGTGACGACCGCGCTGCTGCGGCAGGCCGGCATCGAAGTCTTCTCAGATCGGGAGGTCGAAGACCTCGAAAGCCGCCTGGTCGGGCTGCACCCCTAGGCGGAAAGGGGGCTTTATTTAATAGACGGATTGGTCTATTAAATATCCATGACATCTCCGAACGCCGTCGAAAAGCAGGCTGTTGCGACCGTGACCTTGGGCCAGCCAAGGAAGCGTGGTCGTCCGGCGCGCGATCCGGTTGATGCCGCATCAAGGCAGAAGCTGATTCGCGCCGGCCTGATCTTCCTGACCGAAAAGGGCTATTCGCCGGTCGGGATCGACGAGATCCTCGAACACGCAGGCGTGCCGAAGGGCAGCTTCTATCACTACTTCAAGGGCAAGGCCGATTTTGGCAGCCAGCTGATCTCCGCCTATCACGCGTTCTTCGCAGCCAAGCTTGACCGCTGGTTTCAGGATGAGAGCCTCACACCCCTCGATCGCCTGCGCGCCTTCGTCGCCGACGCCGAGGCAGGCATGGCCCGCCACGAGTTCCGTCGCGGCTGCCTCATCGGCAATCTCGGCCAGGAAATGGGCGCCCTGCCGGAAGCCTATCGAAGCCAGCTGACGGATGCGCTGGGCGACTGGCAGAGCCGCACCGCCGCGTGCCTGCAGGCCGCGCAGGCAGCCGGCGAAATTGCCCCGCACCACGATACGGCGGCTCTCGCCGCCTTCTTCTGGATCGGCTGGGAGGGCGCGGTCCTGCGCGCCAAGCTGGAGCGCCGCGCCGATCCCCTTTCGACCTTCGCCGAAGGCTTCTTTGCCCTACTGACCTGAAACCGGGAGACCGCCATGTTCGATGCAATCGTCATTGACAAAACCGAGGCCGGACAGACCGTCCGCCTCGTTCCGATCGCCGGGGATCAACTGCCGGAAGGCGACGTCCTGGTCGACGTCGCCTGGTCGACGCTCAACTACAAGGATGCCCTTGCCATGACCGGGGCTTCGCCGGTGGTGCGCAGTTTCCCCATGGTGCCGGGCGTCGACTTCTCCGGCGTCGTGGCCGAGAGCAGCAATCCTGCCTTCAAACCCGGTGACCGGGTCGTGCTGAATGGCTGGGGCGTCGGTGAAAAACACTGGGGTGGCCTCGCCGGCAAGGCGCGCGTCCGGGGAGAATGGCTGGTGCCGCTGCCGGAAGGCATCAGCCTGCGCCAGGCCATGGCGATCGGAACGGCCGGCTATACGGCGATGCTCTGCGTCATGGCGTTGGAGCGGCATGGCGTGATGCCGGACAGCGGCGAGGTCGTGGTGACCGGTGCAGCCGGTGGTGTCGGCAGCGTCGCCGTCGCCCTTCTGGCCGCCCTCGGCTACAACGTCAGCGCCGTGACCGGCCGTGTCGCCGAGGCGGATTACCTGACGGGGCTCGGCGCCCGCACCATCATCGACAGGGCGGAGCTCTCCCAGCCGGGCAAGCCCCTGGCCAGGGAGCGGTTCGCCGGGGCGATCGACGTGGTCGGCGGTGTGGTGCTCGCCAATGTACTGGCCGCCACGCGCTACCGCGGCACGGTTGCCGCCTGTGGCCTCGCCGGCGGCATGGATCTGCCCACCACGGTCGCCCCGTTCATCCTGCGCGGTGTGACGCTGGCGGGTGTCGACAGCGTGATGTGCCCGACCTCAGAGCGCATCGTCGCCTGGCAGCGGCTGGCGCGTGCACTCGATTTCACCAGGCTGGAGGCGATGACCGCGGAGCTGCCGCTCGAAGAGGTCATCGCCATCGCGCCGTCCTTCCTCGAGGGCAAGGTGCGCGGCCGTGTCATCGTGCCGATCAATCCGGCGCTCGGCTGAGGCGCGCGATGCGGCAACACCTCTCCGATGCACCCGATTGGCGCTATCTCGTCCGGGAATTCCACACGCTCTATCGCAACGCCCCGTGCGGCGGCAGCGAGCCGATCCGTCGCCATCTGCGGCGGGTCGTCGATACGCTTGATGCCGTGCTCGCGGAAGATCCGGAGGTCCTTCCGCGGACGCCCGAGACGCGGCCGGTCACCGCCCATCTCCCAAGAGCACTCGATCTCGGCTCCCGCAACACGATGGCGGGCTTAAGCGACGCCCTCGCAAGGGTTCGCGACGGATTGACCTGGGAATACGGCTATGCGGAAGTGCCCGCGGCTCTGGCGCCTAACTATGCCTATTGCGAGATCCTCGGACCGCAGGGGCCGGTCAGGGCCGACGGCCTGATCCTCGGCTTCGTGCTGTTCGCGCCCGACACCGTCTATCCGCAGCACAGCCATCGCGACATCGAGGAGAGCTATATCTCGGTCGCCGGTGACTGGTCGCAGAACGATTTCGGCGTCCATGCGCCGGGCTGCCTGGTCTTTAACCCGCCCGGAAACGAGCATCGCATCACAACGGGTCCTGACAATCCATGTCTGCTGGCCTGGGCTTGGATCGGCCCCGCTGAACGCCTGGCTGCGCCGGGCATGGTCTTCTCCTGATACGGGCAACGCCAAGGGCAGAAACAAGAAAGCCGCCGGGAGCGATCCCGGCGGCTTTCGTTTTGGTGGCGAATGCCCGCGTCAGCTGGCGCGGCGCATCTGCTGCGCCATGCCCTTGAGCGATGACCCGGGCTGCGCACCGGCATTGGAGACCTTGAAGCTGCGGATCAGCTCGAGCAGATCGCCGGTGTCGTTGGCGAGAACGTCGGCGGAGGCCGTCGTCTCTTCCGCCATGGCGGCATTCTGCTGCGTAGCGGTGTCCAGCTGGTTCATCGAGGACGAGATCGAGCGCAGCGTGGTGTCCTGTTCCTGGGCACTGTGCGAGATCTTGCTGACGATCTCGTTGGCGTCGGCGATCTGGTCGGAGATGCGCTTCAGCGCTTCGCCGGCTCGACCGACCAGCTGAACACCCTGTTCGACCTGCGACGAGGACCGGGCGATCTGGTCCTTGATCTCCTTGGCGGCCGCGGCCGAACGCTGGGCGAGTTCGCGAACTTCCTGGGCGACGACGGCAAAACCCTTGCCGCTTTCGCCCGCACGGGCGGCCTCGACACCGGCGTTGAGGGCCAGCAGGTTGGTCTGGAAGGCGATCTCGTCGATCACACCGATGATCTTCGAGATCTCGGCCGAGGAGTTCTCGATCCCGCTCATTGCGTCGATGGCACGGGAGACGATCTCGTCGCTCTGCCGTGCCTCGGTGGAGACGCTGCTGACGCGATTGGCCGCTTCGCGAGCACCTTCCGCCGTCTGGCGAACGGCAACGGTGAGTTCGTCGAGGGCCGCCGAGGTTTCCTCGAGGTTGGCGGCCTGGCGCTCGGTGCGCTGGGCCAGCTCGCCGGACGCGCGGCGGATCTCTTCCTTGCTCACCGCGATGTCGTTGCCCTTCAGGTTGACCCGGCCCATGGCCTCTTCCAGGCGACCGAGCGCTTCGTTGAAGTTGTGGCGGAGCTCGGCATATTTCGGGCCGAGATCGCCGCAGCGGACGGTGAGGTCGCCATGGGCGAGCTCGGCCAGCGCGGAACCGATGGTGGAGACGACGCGAGCCTGCTGGGCGGCATCGGCCTGCTGCATGTCGGCATTCTGCTGGCGCTCGGCGTCGAGCTGGTGCTGCTGCTCTTCCTGGCGGGCGGCCATGGCGTGACGCTCGCGGACCTTCTCCTGCAGCGCCTTGGTGGCTTTCGCCATCATGCCGACTTCGTTGCCCATGTCGGTGTGCGGGATGGCGATCGAGACATTCTCGTCGGCTACCGCGCCCAGTGCGCCATGAATGGCGGCAAGCGGTCGGGTGATGCCGCGGATCAAGACGGTTGCAGCGATCAGGGTGACGATCAGCACGACGGCGCCGATGCCGACCGCCTCCAGCGTCATGGCGCGGATCTGCGCCTGCAGGTCATCGATGTAGACGCCGGTTGCAAGCACGAGCTTCCACGGCTCGAATGCCTTGGCGTAGGAGCTCTTCAGATAGTCGCCTTCCGGGAAGCCCGGCTTGACGGTGCTGTAGTAGTTGACGATGCCGCCGCCCGCGCGGCCGGTCGAGACCATTTCGTCGCGATACATGTTGCCGGCAGAATCCGGCTTGCCCTTGCCGCTTTCACCGACCTTGGCCGCGACCGGGTGAATGCGCATCACGACGTCGTAGTCATAGGCGAAGATGTAGCCGTCGGCGCCGTACTTGATCGCGGAGACCTCGCGAAACGCCTGTTCCTTGGCGGCTTCGGGGGTGAGTTCGCCGGATTTTTCCCGGTCGTGATAGGACTGCATGATCGAGAGCGCGGCGTCGACCTGATAGCGCAGCATCGTGTAGCGCTCGGCGTAGATCGCATTCGTGGCGGTGTGGATCTGGTAGTAGACAAGGCCGGCCGCGGCGATGACCAGGCCGCAAACCAATAGAATCAATTGTCGCGAAATCTTGAGGTTCTTCATCTTCGATGTCTCGGGAGGAGGCTTGGGGGGAGATCGGTCAGACGCGCTCGATGATGGATCGCATGCTGGTGAACGTCGGCAGGGGCCGCGCGCATCATCGCCTTCGGCTTCGTCCCTTCGAGGCAAAGAATAGAATCGAATGGAAAACGAAATGATAAAATTTATCGACTGAAACAATTATCATACTTAACGTTGAATTTTTTAGGGATTTCTAATTGACGGGTGCGTGAATTCCTAAACTGAACATCCGGGAAATTCTCAAATTAAACTATAGGAAGAGCTATATATACTAATAGGCCGCCGGGGTCTCCCCCGGCGGCCTTTGTGTCAATTGTTGGGGCTGCCTGTCTCAGCCGGCCATGCGCATGCGCTGGGCCATTCCGCTGAGCGAGGCGGACTGGGCACCGGTGCCGGAGACGCGGAAGCCGCGGATGAGGTTCAGGAGTTCCTCGGTGTCGTTGGCCAGCGCCTCGGCGGACGCCGTGGTTTCCTCGGCCATCGCCGCATTGTGCTGGGTTGCCGCGTCGAGCTGGTTCATCGACGAGGAGATCGAGCGCAGCGTGGTGTCCTGTTCGGTCGCCGAATGAGCGATCTTGGTGACGATTTCGCTCGCCGCCTTGATCTGGTCGGAGATGCGCTTCAGGGCCTCGCCGGCTTCGCCGACCAGCTGTACGCCGTTCTGTACCTGGCCGGACGAACGCGAGATCTGGTCCTTG
>NZ_JABBGK010000002.1:0-206660 GCF_012927355.1 Rhizobium terricola | reverse complement strand
AGGGCTTCGTTGAAGTTGTCGCGCAGTGCGGCATATTTCGGGCCGAGATCGCCGCAGCGGACGGTGAGGTCGCCGCGGGCGAGTTCTTCGAGTGCTGCCCCGATGGTGGAGACGACGCGGGCCTGCTGTGCGGCGTCGGCCTGCTGCATGTCGGCATTCTGCTGGCGCTCGGTGTCGAGCTGGTGCTGCTGCTCTTCCTGACGGGCGGCCATGGCGTGACGTTCGCGGACCTTCTCCTGCAGCGCCTTGGTGGCCTTGGCCATCATGCCGACTTCGTTGCCCATGTCGGTGTGCGGGATGGCGATCGAGACATTCTCGTCGGCAACCGCGCCCAGTGCGCCGTGAATGGCGGCAAGCGGCTTGGTGATGCCACCGATGATGAAGTAGGCGGCGATCAGGCCGAGCAGCACGACGCTGCCGCCGATCATGACGGCCTTCCAGATCATAGCGTTGATCTTGACCTGCAGGTCGTCGATATAGACGCCGGTGCCGACGACGACTTTCCACGGTTCATAGGCAAGGCTGTAGCTGGCCTTCAGGAACACGTCGCCTTCCTTGCCGCCGGGCTTCTCCCAGAAGTATTCGGTGACGCCGCCGCCGTTGCGGCCCGTTGCGACCATCGCGTCGCGGAACATGTTGCCCATCTTGTCCGGCTGGCCCTTCTGGGAGAGGCCGACCTGCTTCTGGATGGGATGGAAGATCATCGTTACGTCATAGTCGAGACCGAACAGATAGCCGTTCGGTTCGTACTTGACGGAGGTCAGTGTCTTGAAGGCCTGAGCCTTGGCGTCTTCCAGCGAAAGCTCGCCGGCTTTGACGCGCTCGTCGAAGCCCTTGATGATCGAGATGCCGGCTTCGGTCTGCGTGCGCAGCATGTCGTAGCGCTCGGCATAGATCGATTCCGAAGCGGAGCGGATCTGGAAGACGGTGGCCACGCCGAACGCGAGCATCAGGGCCCCGATCAGCATGAAGAGTTGGTGGGAAATTTTCAGGTTTTTCATAGGTCCTCGCTCAATCGAATGGTCCGGTCGGCATCCTACCGATCCCTGCGAGGTCTCTTGGCGCTCGCCAGCGCACCCATCATGGGGCTACCGGGTTATGCGCTCAGAATTGGGCTGAGTGTGTAAAATTTGAATTATGTCGCCCTGACTATAAGTTAACCCTCAGTTTTCATAGGAAAATAGTGTCAAGTGCGACTGCATTAGACATGACCTAAATATATAAAAATAAAGGATAAATTAGAAAATGCGCGTTTACGGGCTTGGTAAATGCGCCCTCCGTCCAACGACCAAACGCCCCGGCAAAGCCGAGGCGTTTGTCCCGCATCGTCTGCGGATTGCCCGTGCAGCCCGGATCGTATGGCTGGAGTGGGGCAGGGAAGCGGGCAGGCCTCAGTTGAGGCGCAGTTCGTAGGTCGAGACGTCGAGCGCCTTGGGAGACGTGGCCCCACCCATCGAAGCGGCAATGGGGGCGGCTGCACCGGTGCTCGAAACGGCCGCCGTGGTTGCGTCGACATCGATGCCGTCATCGGGGAGGGTTGCCGAGGCGGCGATCCTGGTGCCGTCGGTCGACCAGCCTTCTGCCGAACTGATGAACACGACCGGCGAACCGCCGAGCCAGGCTTCGGCCCGCTTCAGCTTCTTTTCTCCGTTGATGTCGACGATTTCGGCGGCCTGCGATCCGGGTGCGACCTGCGGCACCTTGTAGGCCTTCGCGTCTTCCTCGACCTTCGGGGCCGGGCAGTTCGTGCACTTCATCACGACGATGCTGGCGCTTTTCGGCGCTGCGGAGCCCACGACCTCGATCGACGAGGCGAATGCCGGGCCGCCGGCGACCAGAAGAACAGCAGTCAGAAGAAGCTTGCGCATGGCGAAATCCCCGAATTGTTTGAAGGAGATTTAGCCGACGAATGTTGCCATCCGGTCAGATGGATCGTTCGAATTTTATCGATCTGCGTTTTTTTGCCGGATTTCGGGACGAATTCAGCCCTTGTCGCGCCCGATCGCCCGCCAGCCGATGTCGCGGCGGCAGAACCCGTTGTCCCATGAAACCTGATCGACGAGCGCATAGGCCGCCTTCTGGGCGTCCGCCACGGTCGTGCCGAGAGCCGTTGCGTTCAGCACGCGCCCGCCGGTCGCCACCAGCTGCCCGTCCTTGATCGCGGTGCCGGCATGGAACACCTTTGCGCCATCGCTTGCCTCGGGCAGCGCACGGATCGGCGTGTTCTTCTCGAAGCTGCCCGGATAGCCCTTGGATGCGAGCACCACCGTCAGCGCCGTGTCGTCGTGCCATTCGGCGGAGACCTCGTCTAGACGGCCGGTCGCTGCAGCATGCAGGATCTCGAGCAGGTCGCTCTTCAGACGCATCATCAGCACCTGGCATTCCGGATCGCCGAAGCGGACATTGTATTCGATCAGTTCCGGCCCCTTGGCGGTGATCATCAGCCCGGCGAAGAAAACGCCCGAGAACGGCATGCCCATTTCTGCCATGCCGCGCATGGTCGGCTCGATGATTTCCTTCATGGTCCGCTCGACCATGTCGGCCGTCATCACCGGCGCCGGCGAATAGGCACCCATGCCGCCGGTATTCGGTCCGGTGTCGCCATCGCCGACCCGCTTGTGGTCCTGGGCGGTCGCCAGCGGCAGGAGCGTCTTTCCGTCGGAGAGGCAGAAGAAGCTCGCTTCCTCGCCGTCGAGGAAGGCCTCGACCACGACCTCTGCTCCGGCCGCGCCGAACGCACCCTCGAAGCAGTCGTCGATCGCTGATAGCGCCTCGTCAATCGTCATGGCGACCGTCACGCCCTTGCCGGCGGCAAGCCCGTCGGCCTTGATGACGATCGGTGCACCTTGAGCCCGCACATAGGCCTTCGCCTTCGGCGCGTTGTTGAAGCGCTGGTAGGCGCCGGTCGGAATGTCGTAGCGGGCACAGACATCCTTGGTGAAGCCCTTGGAGCCTTCCAGCTGGGCCGCCGCAGCCGACGGGCCGAACACGGCAAAACCCTCTGCCCGCAGCTGGTCGGCAAGCCCGGCCACCAGCGGGGCCTCGGGGCCGACCACGACGAAGTCGATCGCATGGCCGCGGCAGAAGGCGAGAAGCCCCTCGTGATCGTCGATGCCGATGGGGACAAGCGTCGCATGATCGGCGATACCGGGATTGCCGGGAGCGGCGAAAAGCTCGGTGAGACGCGGCGACTGTGCCAGCTTCCAGGCCAGTGCGTGCTCGCGTCCGCCCGAACCGATCAACAGAACTTTCATCGCCCGTCCTCCGAATGCCGTGGGAATGCCCGGCGGTTAAGGGCAGGGGGCGCAAAGGTCAAGGAAAAACCCAGAAGCTCTGCATTCCTGTGGAGGGGCCGCGCGATTTGTTGCCTTCGCCACAGTCGCGGCTATGGTCGCCGCTCGTGAATTTGGAGAATGCCCATGGCCGACGATTTGAAATCCATCGCCGCGATCATCGCCACCGAAATCAACGCCCGGCCGGAACAGGTTCTGGCGGCCGTCGAGCTTCTCGACGAGGGCGCGACGGTTCCCTTCGTCGCCCGCTACCGCAAGGAAGTGACCGGCGGCCTGGACGACACGCAGCTGCGCAATCTGTCCGAACGCCTCGCCTATCTGCGCGAACTGGGTGCCCGCCGCAAGGCGATCGTCGAATCCATCACCTCGCAGGGCAAGATGACCGACGAGCTGATGCGCAAGATCTTCACCGTCTCGACCAAGGCGGAACTCGAAGACATCTATCTGCCCTACAAGCCGAAGCGCCGCACCCGCGCCGAGATTGCCCGCGAAAAGGGTCTGCAGCCGCTGGCGGACGCCATCTGGGCCGACCGCACCGCCGACCCTGCGAAACTGGCCGAGGCCTATGTCACTGCGGACGTGCCCGATGTTAAGGCGGCGCTCGAGGGCGCGCGCGACATTGTCGCCGAGGCAATCTCGGAAAATGCCGACCTTATCGGCCGCCTGCGCAACGATATGAAGGATCGCGCGATCCTTTATTCCAAGGTGGTCGAGGGCAAGGAAGCGGCCGGTGAGAAGTTCGCCGACTATTTTGCCCATTCGGAACGCTGGGCGACCGTGCCCGGTCACCGCGCGCTCGCCATGCTGCGCGGCTGGAACGAGGAGATGCTGACCTTGTCGATCGAGGTCGACAAGGACGATCCGTCGCCGGTCAAGCCCGCCCAGCGCACCATCGCCGCTGCCTTCGAGATCGGCCAGAAGGGACCGGGCGACCAGTGGCTCATGGACGTCGCCGGCTGGACCTGGCGCGTCAAGCTCTCCGTCTCGCTGTCACTCGACCTGATGCGCGAGCTCAGGGAACGCGCCGAGGAAGAGGCGATCCACGTCTTTGCCCGCAATCTGAAAGACCTGCTGCTGGCCGCCCCCGCCGGCTCGCGCTCGACCATGGGCCTCGACCCGGGCATCCGCACCGGGGTCAAGGTCGCCGTCGTCGACGGTACCGGCAAGCTGCTCGAAACGACGACCGTCTATCCCTTCCCGCCGAAGAACGACGTGCGCGGCACCCAGGTCGAGCTCGCGGGCCTGATCCGCAAGCACAAGGTCGAGCTAATCGCCATCGGCAACGGCACCGGCAGCCGCGAGACGGAAAAACTGGTCGCCGACATGCTGTCGCAATTCCCCGCAACCGCGCCCAAGCCGACCAAGGTCATCGTTTCGGAAGCCGGCGCCTCGGTCTATTCTGCCTCCGAGACCGCGGCCAAGGAATTCCCCGGTCTCGATGTGTCGCTCCGTGGCGCCGTGTCGATCGCCCGCCGCCTGCAGGATCCGCTCGCCGAACTCGTGAAGATCGAACCGAAGTCGATCGGGGTGGGCCAGTACCAGCACGATGTCGACCAGGGCAAGCTCGGCCGTTCGCTTGATGCCGTCGTCGAGGATGCCGTGAACGCCGTCGGGGTGGACCTGAACACGGCGTCCATTCCGCTTCTTGCCCGGGTGTCCGGTCTCGGCGGTTCGATCGCCGAGGCGATCGTCACCCATCGCGACCAGACCGGCCCGTTCGAGAGCCGCAAGGATCTGCTCAAGGTTCCGCGCCTCGGCGCCCGCACCTTCGAGCAGTGCGCCGGCTTCCTGCGCATCCCGAACGGCAAGGAACCGCTCGACGCATCGTCCGTACACCCGGAAGCCTATGGGGTCGCCAAGAAGATCGTCGCCGCCTGCGGCCGCGATCTCCGCAGCCTGATGGGTGACAGCGCCCTGCTGAAGAGCCTCGATCCGAAGAAGTTCATTGACGAGCAGTTCGGCCTGCCGACGGTGAAGGATATCATCGCCGAACTCGACAAGCCGGGCCGCGATCCGCGTCCGAGCTTCAAGACGGCCACCTTCGCCGACGGCGTCGACGAGATCACCGATCTCAAGGTCGGCATGTTGCTCGAAGGAACGGTGACCAATGTTGCCGCCTTCGGCGCCTTCGTCGATATCGGCGTGCATCAGGACGGGCTGGTGCATGTCTCCCAGCTCGCCGACCGTTTCGTCAAGGATCCGCACGAGGTGGTGAAGGCCGGCGACGTGGTGAAGGTCCGCGTGGTCGAGGTGGACGTGAAGCGCAAGCGCATCGCGCTCACCATGCGCAAGGATGGCGGCGAGGCACCTCAGCCGTCGATGCGCGATGCACGCGGTTCGGCAAATGCCATGCGCCATGCCAATTCCAGGCCGTCAGCCAAGCCGGACACCCCGGTGATCGGTGGCCTCGGCGCCGCGCTCGCCGAGGCCATGCGTAAGAAGTAGGTATCGAGGGGGAGGCGCGACGCGCCTCCCGTTCCCCCGGCCGTTCAAAAATTATCAATCGTCTATAACGATCTCTTGCTTGCCTGCCCCGGCAAACGCGGTAGTTTTTGGTCGTTTGAGTAATTTAGGCCTTTTTGGGGGACAGGAATGACCTCGAAGCTGGAAGGATTGCTGAAAAGGATAGTGCGCTCGGGGTCGCTTGAGGTGACCTTCGCCGATGGACGGCGGGTGACGTTCGGTGACGGAAGCGGACAAACGGTCGCCCTGCGTTTCGCCGATCAGCGAACCGAAGATGAACTCTTCACCGACCCGCAGTTGAAGCTCGGCGAGACCTACATGGACGGGCGGCTCGTCATCGAGGCGGGCGACATCTACGACCTTGTCGCGCTCATCAAGTCGAACACGCTTGCCGAGGACCTGACCTTCGGCATGATCTGGCGCGGTGTGGCGCGCGTGGCGTTGGCAAGACTGCGTAGCCTGCTGCCGGTCAACCACAACCGCCGCAACGTTGCCCATCACTACGACCTTTCCGCCGGGCTCTTTGATCTCTTCCTCGATGCGGACTGGCAATATTCCTGCGCCTATTTCCAGCCGGAAAGCCTTTCCCTCGACGAGGCGCAGGTCGCCAAGAAACGGCATATCGCGGCGAAACTCCTGCTTGAGGAGGGGCAGAGGGTGCTTGAGATCGGCTCGGGCTGGGGCGGCATGGGCATGTATTTGGCCGAGGCCGCCGGCGTCGAGGTCAGCGGCATCACGCTGTCCAGCGAACAACTGAGAGTTTCCCGCGGCCGTGCCGACAAACGCGGGCTCGCGGGGCGGGTCCGTTTCGACCTGCAGGATTATCGCACGATGAAGGCTGCACCGTTCGACCGCATCGTCTCGGTCGGCATGTTCGAGCATGTCGGGCGTGCCAGCTACGGCCTGTTCTTCCGCAAGGTCGCAGAACTGTTGAAGGAGGACGGCGTAATGCTGCTGCATTCGATCGGCCAGCCTTTTCCGGCGCGCGTCAACAACCCGTTCATCGAGCACTACATCTTTCCCGGCGGCTACATACCGTCGGTCGCCGAGGTCCTGCCCGCAGTCGAGAAGGCGGGGCTGTTGGTGCGCGACATCGAGATCCTGCCGCATCACTATGCCCGCACACTCAGGCTCTGGCGTCAACGCTTTCTTGCGCGCCGCGAGGAGGCCGAGGCCCTTTACGACGCGCGCTTCGTCCGGATGTGGGAATTCTATCTGGCCGCTTCGGAAATGGCGTTCACCCATGAGAACTTCTTCATCTTCCAGATGCAGATCGCCCGCAGCAACGCCGCCGTTCCGGACAATCGCGACTATATCGCCGAGCGCGAGCGCCTTCTCGCCGGTTTCGACGCGCGCCGCGTGCCGCTGGAAAAGGTGGAGTTTTGAGACGATGGCAAGCCTTTCGACGGCCGGACGCAGATCGCGTGGCGGCCGTCCGTCTTGGTTAAAGCTTCCGTAAAACATTCGTGCAAAATTGAGGCATCATCTCTTCCGCCCCCTGCGGAACCTCTTTTTGTATCTCGTTTTATGGGGTCGCAATATGCGAAAGCCGGCGCGTGTCCTTCTCGCCTTTGGCATTGTCACGTCACTTCATGCCGAAGTTCTGGCAGGCGACCACTTCTGGTCGGGAGACTGGAACCTGACGCTCGGCGGTGCCGGCATCTCGGCCCCCAGCTACGAAGGTGCCGACGACCGGAAACTGTCCTTCCAGCCGATCATCTCGCTCGGCCGCCAGGGCGCCGGCCCGCGCTTTTCCTCGCGCAACGACAGTGCCTCGATCGGCCTTCTGGAGACCGATGCCGTCCGCGCGGGCGTCGCCGGCCGCCTGATCATGAAGCGTGACGAGGACACATCGAAGGACCTCGAAGGATTGTCCGAGGTCAAGATGGGCGGCGAGCTCGGTGGTTTCGTCGATGTCTATCCGACCGATTTCCTGCGTCTGCGCGGCGAGGCCCGCCAGGGCATCCGCAGTCATGACGGTGTCGTCGCCGACGTTTCCGCCGATGCCTTCACCGACATCGCGCCCGACATTCAGCTTTCCGGCGGACCCCGCGCCCGCTATGCGACGAGCGGTTATTCCAAGGCCTATTACGGTGTGAACGCTGCCGAATCCGCGGCTTCCGGCTACAGCGAATATGATCCGGACGGCGGATGGCAGTCCGTCGGCGCCGGCGCCGCACTCACCTGGTCGGCGACCGACCGCCTGTCGACCAGCGCCTTTGCCGAATACAAGCGCCTCGTCGGACCGGCCGGCGAAAGCAGCCTGGTTCAGGAAGGCGGCTCGAAGAACCAGGTTCTGGTCGGCGTTTCCGCAAGCTACAAGTTCGGCTTCAGCCTGGACTGACCGGACAGCCCATCACATGGTGGATCGGACATTGCGGCGGTTCCCTTGACCGCCGCTTTGTTCTATCAATCCGCCATGAACAGCTTTACCGATCAGAACGGCCGCGTCGCCGACGCGCCATCCGACAACTGGGTCTACCGGATCCTTCCGCCCGCCGCCTGGCCCTATGCGCAGCTCGCCCGCTGGGACCGTCCGATCGGCTGGCAGTTGCTGATGTGGCCTTGCTTCTGGTCGGCGGCGCTCGCCGCCAACGCCCTTGCGGGCGAGGGACGGCTGGATTTCGCCATCTTCCTTTTCCACCTCGTCCTGTTCTTCGTCGGTTCGGTCGCGATGCGCGGGGCCGGCTGCACCTATAACGACCTCGTCGACGAGGAGATCGACATGGCCGTTGCCCGCACGCGGTCGCGGCCCCTGCCGTCCGGCCGCGTCAGCCGTGCCGAGGCCAAGCTCTTCCTGCTGGTGCAGGTGCTGGTCGGCCTGGCCGTGCTGCTCTGCTTCAATGGCTTCTCGGTCGTGCTGGGCATCCTGTCTCTGGCCGTTGTCGCCATCTATCCCTTCGCCAAGCGCTTCACCGACTGGCCGCAGTTCTTTCTCGGTCTTGCCTTCTCCTGGGGCGGCCTGATGGGCTGGGCCGGCCAGACCGGCACGCTCTCGGTCTCTGCCGTGCTGCTCTATCTGGCGGCGGTCGCATGGACGATCGGTTATGACACGATCTATGCCCACCAGGACAAGGAGGACGATGCGCTCGTCGGGGTCCGCTCGACCGCGCGCCTCTTCGGTGACGACACCCGTCTCTGGCTGATCGGGCTCTACAGCCTGACGCTCATCCTGCTGTTTGCCGCCTTCGTCGCCGCAGGCGCCGGGTTTCTCGCCTTTGTCGGGCTGCTGGTCGCTGCCGTCATGCTGGGTTACCAGATCGCCGTGATCGACATCGACGATCCCGCCCAGTGCCTGTCGCTGTTCAAGTTCAACGGCCGCATCGGAGCGATCCTTTTCCTCGGCCTCGTGGCTGCCCTGCCGTTCGCTTGAAGGCTGTCCCATTGCGGAACGCAAAACGGCCCGGATCAGCGTCCGGGCCGTTTTGCTGGAGAGGCGAATTTAACGCTTCGGCCTGCCCGACATCTGCTGCGGCGGCCGATCTGTCTCAATTGCGGGCAATGATCTCCTTGCCGGAAATCTTCATCGTCACGCCCAGCTTGCCCGTCGTGCGGCGAACCAGGAAGCGCGGACGGCGCTCGGCAAAATAGGAGTGGCGGCGGCGCGGCTGCGTTTCGCGGGCACGGATGTCGCCGAGATGTTCTTCGAGCGGCCGGGCGACGCCGTCGGCCTCGACCATCAGCATCGGAATGCGGAAGGCTTCGGACCAGTTGCGCCAGTCGGCGGCGATGTCGCAGAGGTCGTGGGCGACCAAAAGCGGAATGCAGAGTTCGGGATCTTCGTGGTGCAGTTCCAGCGTCACCGTGACCTGGCCGTCGCCATGGTCGATCGCCCGGGCTGCAACCCCCTTGAAGGCACGTGCCGGGAGAGCGAAGGAAAGGGGCAGGCCGCTGGCCGTCAGGATCTTCCGCAGCACGGCGCCGCGTTCGTCGATGGTGATCGTCACATCGCCGGAGGTGCCCCGCGCTGCATAGCTCACCTGTTGCGGGAACCGGTTCGGATCCAGCCGCAGCGTCGCTCCTGCCCATGCGGGCTTCATAACGGTGTTCGTCATCTTCATGCTACCCTTGTTTTACCCGAGAGCGCTTCATGCGTTCGTCTGATTGGGACTTTTCGTCCTCTATGGCCTGAAGGTAGCGTGGCTCTCTGAGAGACAGCTTAAAAATCGCGGTTAAAAAAACTTTGCCAGCTCAAATGGTTAGCGGTTTCGAACATCGTACGGTTTCGAAACGGTGAACGGGTGCATGATGTCAGGCCGGGACAAGGCTCGTCTGGGAAGGTGAGCGGCATTCCTTTGGTCATTCGCAAAGAGCCGTTTCATGGTGTCCACTTTCCTGGCCTACGACCTCGTCGTTCGCGATCTGAAATCCAGCCTTGAACGCACCGCGAGCGACGGTCAGGTCGCCCGTGAATCGGCCTATTACGAGGAAAACATCGGCAAGGTGACGACGATGGAGGAGTTCCTCGACGATTACCGCCTCTACGCCTATGCGATGAAGGCCTATGGCCTTGAGGAAATGACCTACGCCAAGGCTTTCATGAAGAAGGTGCTGGAAAGCGACCTGACCGACGACGCGAGCTTCGCCAACAGTCTCAGCGACGAGCGTTATCGCAATTTCGCCCAGGCATACCAGTTCACCGGTCAGACGACGGATGCCCAGACCACCACCCAGGAAACCGAGCTGTTCGATCTCTACAAGGCAGCCCAGGTCACCCAGGCCGACGATGTCGAGGCCGAGACCTACTACTACGAATCGATGATCGGCAGCATCACCTCGGCCGAGCAACTGGTGAAGAACAGCCGCTTGATGGACTATCTCGCCGAGGCCTACGGCATCGATCGGGAAAAATACACCAAGGAACACTTCGTCAAGGTGCTGACGAGTGACCTCGGTGATTCCGACAGCTACCTCAGCCAGTTGATGGCCAAGGATGCCGCATCGAACAACGACTACAATTCGGCGGCCTTCTACAAGCTCAACCAGGCCTTCGGCTTCAATACGGACGGCACGCTGTCCGGTACGACCCCGCAAACCGACACGCAGAAGGAAGCGACCGTCAAGCTCTATGTCGACGGTGCCCAAACCTATGTCTCGGAATACAGTCTTTCCCGCGAGAAGGCCTACTACCAGTCGAAGATCGCCACGATCACGTCCGTCAGCCAGTTGACCTCGGATAGCCGGCTCTTCGCCTATGTGCAGACGGCGTTCCAACTGGACACCACCGTGACGTCATCGGTCTTCAAGAGCATCGTCACCAGCGACCTGACCGCAGCCGACAACTACGCGCTCACCAATGGCGGCGAGGATTGGGTGGCAATCGCTCAGGCGTTCAATTTCGGCACCGACGGAAACGTCAAATCGGGTTATGCGGCCCAGCAGGGAACGCAGCTTGCCTCGACCAATACGGCCTACGCCGAATACTACGATGACGAGGATCAGGCGGCGATGCAGCAGACCCTCGACTACTACACGTCCAAATTGGACGAGATCACCAACGTGGACGACCTGCTGGACAATGAATCGCTTCTGGTCGTCCTGCGCCGCTCTTTCGGCATCGAAGAGGGGGAGCTCACCAAGGACGAGATGCGCAAGGTCCTGCTCAGCGATGTGACGGACCCGAAGAGCTATGCCAACAAGTCGCGCGACGAGCGCCTCGTAAAGCTGGCGCAGATGTTCAACTTCGATAGCGAAGGTGATGCTGCCGTACCGCTGCAGGCCCAGAACCAGTTCGACATCACGCTGGTCGCCAAGAACTACATCGTCAGCAAGATCCGCTTCCTCGAAGGTGACGAACAGACCACCGCCAAGGAGGCGGCCACCACCGAAAGCGAATATTACCAGAAACAGATCGGCGGGATCAGGTCTGTGGACGAACTGCTGGCAGATCGCCGCGTCGTCGATGTCGTGCTCGTCGCCTATGGCTTCAATCCGGATGACGTGACGGACGATTTCCTCAAGCAGGCTTTTGGCTCGGATCTCACCGACGACAAGAGTTTCGTCAATGAGCAGGACGACCCCAAGTGGGCGGAACTGGTCGCGTCCTTCAACTTCGACATTGAAGGCAACCTGACGCGCGACACCGTCGGCACGGTCCAGCAGCGCGGCTCAGCGCTTGCCACGATCAACGATTATGTTCGCCAGACGCTGGAAGAGAATGAAGGCGAGAGCAACGAAGCGGTGCGCCTTGCGCTCTATTTCGAGCGTATGGCCCCGACCCTCACCGACGCCTATGAGCTCATTGCCGATGACGCCCTGGCGGAAGTCTTCCGCGTCACCTTCGGCCTCACCGACGAATTCTCCAGCATGGACGTCGACATGCAGGCAAAGGTCATCAACAAGAATATCGACTTTGCCGATATGCAGGATCCCGCCGAGGTGAAGAAGTTCGTTCAGCGCTTCATGGCGATGTACGATGCCGAGAATGGCGACTATTCCAGCGGCGCGCTGTCGGTCCTGACCGGTTCCGGGTCGACCGGCATCAGCGGCGACCTGCTCCTCTCGATTGCCACCCTGAAGAGCTGACGAGCGCGTTTCGGGTCCCTTGTGATCCTGATTCTTTTCGGCTATCGATATATCCATTGAGATATAACGATTATCCGAGGGAGTGAAAAATGCTTGTCCAGCTGCGTTCCGTGCGTCGTCTGGCTGCGGTCATGTCGGTGGCCGCGGCCCTTCTTGTTCAGCCGGTCTCGGCCGCTTTCGCGGAAGGATCGGTCACCGTCTTTGCCGCCGCGAGCCTCAAGGACGTCCTGGGCAAGATCGCCGAAACGTGGAAGGCGGAGACCGGCAAGGACACCGTGCTGTCCTTTGCCGGCAGCTCCGCCCTCGCCAAGCAGGTCCAGGAAGGCGCGCCGGCGGATGTCTTCGTCTCGGCCGACCTCAAGTGGATGGACGTGCTCGACAAGGCCGGTCTCGTGAAGTCGGACACGCGGGTGAACCTGCTCGGCAACCGCATCGTCCTTGTCGCGCCGAAGGACTCGACCGCCACGGCCACCATCGCTCCGGGCTTCCCGCTCAACGACCTTCTCGCCGGTGGCCACCTCGCCATGGCCAACACCGACTCGGTTCCGGCCGGCACCTATGGCAAGGCTGCTCTCGAAACGCTCGGCGTATGGGATGGCGTCAAGGACCATGTCGCCCAGGCTGAAAACGTCCGCGCTGCGCTGCTGCTGGTTTCGCGTGCGGAAGCCTCGCTCGGTATCGTCTACGAGACGGATGCGAAGGCCGACGTCGGCGTGAAGGTCGTGGACCGCTTCCCCGAATCGAGCCATCCTGCGATCGTCTATCCCGCAGCCGTCCTCAAGGAGGCGACTAATGCCGACGACGCGGCCGCCTTCCTCGCCTATCTGCAGGGCGCCAAGGCTCACCAGATCTTCACGGATGCCGGTTTTACGGTACTTGCGAAGACCAATTGAGGTCTTTCCGAGTTGGAATTGACCCCTGAGGAACTGACTGCCATGCGGCTGAGCCTGAAGGTCGCGGCAACCGCCGTGGCCTTTTCGCTGCCTTTCGGGGTTGCCGTTGCCTGGCTCCTGTCGCGCCGCGACTTCTGGGGCAAGACGCTCCTGAACGGCATCGTGCATCTGCCGCTCATCATGCCGCCCGTCGTCACCGGCTATCTGTTGCTCTTGACCTTCGGGCGCCGCGGCACGGTCGGTGCCTTTCTCGATCAATGGTTCGGGCTGGTCTTCTCCTTCCGCTGGACCGGCGCGGCGCTGGCCGCCGCCGTGATGGGCTTTCCGCTGCTCGTCCGCTCGATCCGCCTATCGCTGGATGCCGTCGACCGCAGGCTCGAAGCGGCGGCCTCGACACTCGGTGCCTCTCCGTTCTCCGTCTTCGTGACGGTCACCTTGCCGCTCATTTTGCCCGGCATTGCCGCCGGAGCCGTTCTCGCCTTTGCCAAGGCCATGGGCGAGTTCGGAGCCACGATCACCTTCGTCTCCAATATCCCGGGCGAGACCCAGACGCTCGCCTCGGCGATCTACACCTATACCCAGGTTCCCGGGGGCGACTATGCCGCGATGCGCCTGACGCTGATTTCGATCGGGCTGTCGCTTGCGGCGCTGGTCGCCTCGGAAGTCGTGTCGCGCCGGCTGGCGCTGCGGCTGGGAGCGGCATGATGCTCGAGATCGATGTCCGTCATGAACAGGGGGACTTCGAACTGGTTGCCGACCTGGCGATCGGTTCCGGCCTGACCGCGCTTTTTGGGCCGTCCGGGTCGGGAAAGACGACCCTGATCAATCTGGTCGCCGGCCTCGTCCGGCCGACAAGTGGGCGCATCATCTTTGCCGGCGAGGTGTGGAGCGATGCGGCGACGGGACGTTTCCTCCCGCCGCATCGCCGCCGCATCGGTTATGTCTTCCAGGAAGGGCGCCTCTTTCCCCATCTGACCGTCCGCCAGAACCTGACCTATGGCCAGCGCTACACGCCAGCGTCGGAGCGGCGCGAAACGCTTGCCCGGGTGGTCGACCTGCTGGGGATCTCAGCCCTTCTTGATCGTCGGCCTGCGGAGCTCTCAGGCGGCGAGAAGCAGCGCGTGGCGCTCGGCCGGGCCCTGCTTTCCAGCCCGCACCTCCTTCTGATGGACGAGCCGCTTTCCGCACTCGACGCCGAGCTCAAGGCGGCGATCCTGCCGGACATCGAGCGGATCCGCGACGAGGTCGGCATCCCGATCCTCTATGTCAGCCATTCCTTGGAAGAAGTCGCTCGCCTCGCCACCCATGTCGTCGCGATCGACCATGGCAGGGCGACCCCGCTCGGTGCGCCCGATGCGGTGCTCGAGACGATCGCCCATGCCGCCGGCAGCATGAAGCCCGGCAATTTCGTGCATGCGGTGGTCACCGGTCACAGCGCGGAGGAGGGGCTGACCTTTGCGGAGGGGCCGTCCGGCCCGCTGTTCCTGCGTCTGACCGAGGTTGCGCCCGGAACCCAGATCCGCGCCTTCGTGCCGGTCAGCGAAATCGTGCTGTCCACCCGCGAGCCGGACGGCATGTCCGCGCTCAATCGCCTGTCGGGAACGATCTCCGGCATCACCTTCGACGGCACGTCAGCGATGGTCTCCGTCGATTGCGGCGGAGAGACGCTGGTCGCCGAAGTGACGCGCCGCTCGGTCCGCGCGCTCTCGCTTGATCCCGGCGTGCCGGTCCATCTGCTGTTCAAGACGGTATCGATTGCCAGCGAAGGGATTTTCCGTTCGCTGTAATGACCTCTAATCCTCGCCGCGCGCTGCGGACCCGGGCGGATCCTGTGAAAAGTCGTGGTTTGTCGCCTGCTCCAGCCAGGCGATATCGCCGCCGAGCGCCTTGCGGGCGTCTTCTTCCATGCGGCGGCAGCAGGCGAGCAGCGTCTGTCCGAAATCGGTGAGGCCTGCGCCGCCACCGCTCTTGCCGCCGTGCCGGGTGAAGATCGACGGCTCTCGGAACATCCGGTTGATTTCGTCGGCGAGCAGCCAGGCCCGGCGATAGGACATACCCATCGCCGCCCCGCCAGCGCGGATCGACCCGTGCTCGGCGATGAGCGCGAGAAGCTGCGCCTTACCCGGCCCGAGGCGGGCGCCGTTCGGCAGGTCGATCCTGAGGGTGAGCCGCATGGCCTGGTCGTTCATTTCGGTCGGACCATCTTGCCCGGGTTCATGATGCCGGCCGGATCGAAGGCCTGCTTGATCCGGTTCATCAGTTCCGTCTCGATCGCCGGACGGCTGGCGATCAGTTCGTCGCGCTTGAGCTGGCCGACGCCGTGCTCGGCCGAGATCGAGCCGCCATGGGTGTGCACGACCGCGTGGACCACGGCATTGACCTCGCGCCAGCGGGCGATGAAGGCGGCCTTGTCGGCGCCGACCGGCTGGCTGATGTTGTAGTGGATGTTGCCGTCGCCGAGATGGCCAAAGGCGCAGATCCGCGCATCGGGCATCAGCGCGAGGACCGCCTTGTCGGCGTCGGCGAGGAAGCGCGGCACGCTGGACACCGGAACGGACACGTCGTGCTTGATCGAGCCGCCCTCCGGCTTCTGCGCCTCCGACATGCTTTCCCGCAAGCGCCAGAAGGCGTCCTGCTGGGCGAGCGAAGACGCGATCGCGGCGTCCTCGACGAGACCGATCTCGGCTGCCTCTTCCAGGAGACGGTGGATCATCGCCTCAGCGCTTTCCGCCGAATCCGAGGTGGAAATGTCGATGAGCGCGTACCAGGCATGCGGCGAGGAAAGCGGATCACGAACGCCGGTGATATGCCGCGTGGTGAAGTCTATGCCGATCCGCGGCATCAGTTCGAAGCCGGTCAGCGCCGTGCCGCACAACATAGACGCGCGCTCGAAAAGCGCGAGCGCCACCTCGGGAGAGCGGACCCCGGCAAAGGCGACCTGCCGGCCGCGCGGCTGCGGAACCATCTTCAGCACTGCGCCGGTGATGACGCCCAGCGTGCCTTCGGCGCCAATGAAGAGATCGCGCAGGTCGTAGCCGGAATTGTCCTTCTTCAGGCGGCGAAGCCCGTTCCAGATTTCGCCCGTCGGCAGCACGACTTCGAGCCCGAGGCAGAGCTGGCGCATGTTGCCATAGGCGAGCACGGCCGTGCCCCCGGCATTGGTCGAGAGATTGCCACCGATCCGGCAGGAGCCTTCGGAGCCCAGCGACAGGGGAAAAAGCCTTCCGTTATCCGCCGCCGCCTTCTGGATGTCGGCGAGGATACAGCCCCCGTCGGCGACGATGACGTCGGCCACCGGGTCGATTTCGCGGATCCGGTTCATCCGCTCGAGCGACAGCACGACATCCGCCCCGCCGTCGCGCGGCACCTGGCCGCCGACATGCCCCGTTCGTCCGCCGGCCGGAACGACCGGCGTGCCGGTTGCGCTGGCAAGCGTCAGGATGGCGGATACCTCTTCCGTCGATCCGGGCTTCAGCACGAGCGGCGAACTGCCATGATAAAGTCCGCGGCTTTCGATGAGATAGGGGGCTATGTCATGGGCCGCGGTGAGCGCATTCGCCTCGCCGACGATGGCGACGAAACCCTTCAGCGGTTCGGGCAGGTTTTTGGTCATGCCGGGCCTCCTTGGCTTACGCTTCGCGCGGTGCGGCAGCCCGCTTCAGCCGGTCGTTGATCGCTTCGCCCAGTCCCTCGTCCGGGATGGGCATGACGGCGATACCGGTAATCCCGGCGATGTCCGCCTTCTTGAGGAAGCCAAAGAGATTGGCCGCTGCCTCTCCGAGGTCTCCCGACGCGCTGAGTTGCAGCACGGTCGCCGCTGCGTCTTCGCCGGTGACCTGACGGCTGCCGAAGCGGATCAGCGCTTCGCCGGAGCTGACCGAGGTAGCGTCGAGCCGGACGCGGGCGTTCGGTGCATAATGCGAGGCAAGCATGCCCGGCGCCTCGATGGCCGCCGTTCCGGCCGCCTTGATGCGCTCGACGGTGAGGCCGGTTTCGGCCTCGATCGCCTCGACCGGCACGCCGCCGGGCCGCAACAGGCGGATCCGGCCGTCCTCGACCTTGACGATCGTCGATTCCACCCCGACGGGGCAGGGGCCGCCGTCGATGACGAGATCGATACGGTCGCCGAGGTCGGCATCGACGTGACGGGCCGTGGTCGGGCTGATCTTGCCCGAGGAATTGGCGCTGGGTGCCGCGAGCGGCCGGTCGAAGGCGCGGATCAGCGCGCCGGCAAATCCGATCGGCACGCGGATGCCGACCGTGTCGAGCCCGGCGGTCGCCAGCGGATGGATGGTGCTTTCGGGTTTCAGCGGCAGGACCAGCGTCAGCGGTCCCGGCCAGAAGCGTTGGGCAAGTTTGCGTGAGACCGGGTCGAACACGGCATGCCGCTCGGCCATCTCGAGATCGGCCATGTGGCAGATGAGCGGATTGAAGCGCGGCCGGCCCTTGGTCTCGTAGATGCCGGTGATCGCGTGCGGGTCGGTGGCGTCGGCGGCAAGCCCGTAGACGGTCTCAGTCGGGATCGCCACCGGTCGCGCCTGTCTGAGGACCGCAAGCGCTGCGGGGATCGCTTCCCCGGCTTCGTCTTCGGCCGCAATGATCCGCGCCATGGTTTGAAACGCCTTCCTGTTCTTCGCTTTCCCGTCCATAGCGCGAGAGCGGCGGCGGGATCAAACGCTCTTTTGGGCACGGTCTGCCCGAGGTTTTCCACAGCTTCGAAAACCCCTCGAAATCATCGAGAAGGCATTGGCTAAAACTTTATCCATCGACGTAACCGAAAGAAAGAAATGTTGCGTCTATAGTCCCCGACAACTGAGCCTTTTCGCCTTCTCTCCCGGGAAACGAACCATGCAGCAAGTCAAGAACCCTGCCTCCAGCATTGCGCTTCGCGTCGCCACGGCGATGCACCAGATGGGCATAGACGGGCTGCCCCGGAATTACGAACTCGTCTACGAGGCCTATGCCGGCTCCAATCCGGAGCTGGTCCGCGACTTCATCGCGCTCGGCAAGATCAAGACCCAGGATGCGCTCGATGCGCTTGGCCGCAAATACCTGCCGCACCATCACGAGGACGGCCTGCTCAGCCGGCAGAACGGTCAGGTGCGTGCGGAGATGAGCAACTTCATCAGCCTGCTCAACCAGGAGAAGATCTCGCTCACCGACTATGGTCGCCTGATCGGCCATGCCTCCAAGGTCATCATGACCGAGGGCGACGTCGACCCGGCCGCGCTCGGCCAGTCGATCACCGCTCTCAAGGTCGCGACCGAACAGCGCGCCAGCCAGAACAGCAATGTGGTGCGCGCCGTCGTAGACAAGACCGCGACGCTTGCCGACCTGCAGCGCGAAGCCGACGACGCGGAAGCGGCGAAATTCGTCGACCCGCTCACCGGCCTTGCCAGCCGCCGCGCCTTCAACAAGGCGCTGGCCAAGATCTATGTCAATCCGGAAATGCCGGTACTCTGTGGCATGGTGATCGGCGAGATCGACGATTTCGCCCGTCTTTCCGAGCAGATGGGGCCGACCTCCGCCGAGCGCTTCCTCAAGCAGGTCGCCAAGGTCATGGAGGCCGTCGCCGGCGACGGTGACTTCGCCTGCCGCTTCGACGGCGGACGCTTCGGCATGCTGCTCTACACCTCCGAGCAGGAGGAGGTGAACCGCATCGTCGATCTGGTGCGCACCAAGCTCAGGACCACGGTCGTCAATGCAGGCAACGGTCGCGCCCTCGGCCAGATCCCGATGTCCTTCGGCATCTGCTTCTCCGAACAGGCGCCGAACGCCTTCGACTTCACCAATTTCACCGAAAAGGCGCTAGCCGCCTCCAAGGCCGCCGGCGGCAACACCGTGACGATCTACGGCGCCAACGATTATGTGCCGAAGGACTGGCTGATCTACAAGAAGCAGCCGGTCGGCGGGTTCTGACGGGGCCGAAGGGGAGGCCGGGCGTTCAGAGCTTGGCGATGATCTTGCGCAGGTCCTCGTTGCTGGTGCCGAGCATCAGAACGTTCTTCAGCGCTTCCTTCGGGTCATGGGTGCGGAACAGCAGCCCGTTCTGGCGGATCGAGCGGTCGATCGCCATCGAGCGCGTTTCCTTGTCCGGATGGATCGCCACGGCGAAATACATCCGCGCATAATTCGGCCGGATATGCTCGAAGAACTGCTCGCCGCCCACTTCGGCAAAGAAGTTGGCGATGTAGAAGGCCCATTTGACGTCGGCATATTTGGCGAAATTGGTCCGCGCCGCCGTCACGTGGCAGTAGCCGAGATGCGGGCTGTTATCGAGCGTCTTGTGGAACACCATCTTGGGGAACTGGATCGAGCGGTGAAAGCCGTTGATCCGTTTGTGGGTCGTCTCGCCTGCGGCCTCCAGCCGGCGTCCGGTACGGGCCGCGACTTCCTCGTAGGTGAGGTAGCGCCGTTCTTCCGCCAGCCAGTCCTCGCGCTGGCGCGAAATTCGGCCGGTGCGCAGGAATTCCGTGTGCACGGCCTTGGGCGAAACGGCCGCCTTGGGGTCGGGCTTGTTGGCTGCGAAATATCTCAGCTTCTGCATGGAGCGGGGCTCTGATTCCTAAGGTGAATTAGCTGATGCTACGGCAAGGATGTTAACGACAATTTGCCGCATCCTGATCGCTCTCGGTTTCCCGAGGCTTGCGATGCCAGGGCGCGTCCCGTGCAAATGCCTATTGCTTGTCATTTTGCGCCACTAATTTCAGCAGTTTCCGGGCGTCAAAAAGTTATATAGTTGAAAAATATAGATATTTAGTTTTTCAATATTGATTTCAATCAAGATTGGAAATGTCGCAAATGTTTGTGGCTGTGTCGTTTCGCAGTGCATCAAGCGTCCGGCGACTATGCTTAGATGAAGCCACACTCGAGGTGACGCCCGGCTAGGGAGGGCGGAAAATCGGGAAGCCGGTCAAATTCCGGCGCTGCCCCCGCAACGGTAGTGGAGAAGGCGTGAAGGCAAAAGACCACTGGGGTTCAGGCCCTGGGAAGGTGCCTCGCGCGGTTCGCAGAGAACGTCTCCAGAGCCCGGAAACCAGCCTGGAGAATGAAACTGATTGACGGTCGCGGCGGGCGGCCCGAGACGGCTTTGTCCGGTGTCGAACGACGCCGCGGCCCTGCATGTTCTCGCTTTCCGCCATGGGCAAAACGGATACGAGGACGACACAATGGACCTGCAGAGCACGGTACTGCGCCAGCTGAAAAACCGCCGCGAGGGTTATAGCCTGGAGCAGCCTTTCTACATCGACCAGGACTACTTCAAGCTCGACATGGAAACCATCTGGTACCGCGACTGGCTCTTCATCGGCCATGACTGCGAGATCCCGAAGGCCGGCAACTATTTCACCGTGCAGATCGGCGACTACCCGGTCGTCGTCGTGCGCGGCAAGGATGGCGTCATCCGCGCCTTCCACAACACCTGCCGCCATCGTGGCCACCGCGTCTGTACCCAGGAGAAGGGCGCTTCCGCCAAGCTCGTCTGTCCCTATCACCAGTGGACCTATGACCTCGACGGCTCGCTCGTCTTCGCCCGCCAGATGGGCGAGGACTTCGACAAGTCGAAGCACGGCATGAAGCCGGTCGCCTGCGAAAGCGTCGCCGGCTACATCTTCGTCTGCCTCTCCGAAGAGCCGATGGATTTCGCGCCGGTCCGTGCCACCATCGAGCCCTACATTAAGCCCCATCGCCTCGCCGAGGCCAAGGTCGCGGCAAAGACCACGATCATCGAGAAGGGCAACTGGAAGCTCGTCTGGGAAAACAACCGCGAATGCTACCACTGCGCCGGCAACCATCCGGAACTCTGCCGTACCTATCCCGAAGCCCCGACCGCGACCGGCGTTCAGGGCGCCAAGGACGACCCGTTCATCGCCGAGCACTGGGCGCGCTGCGAGGCCGCCGGCCTGCCGAGCGAATTCACCATGGACCCGTCCGGCCAGTTCCGTGTCGCCCGCATGCCGCTGATCCAGGGCGCGGAGAGCTACACCATGGACGGCAAGCCGGCGGTGAAGCGCCTGCTGTCGGATGACGTGAACGCCCGCGAGATCGGCACCATGCTGCTGTTCCACTATCCGACCACCTGGAACCACATGCTGATCGACCACGCGATCTCCTTCCGCGTCCTGCCGATCTCGGCGGAGGAGACCGCCGTGACGACGACCTGGCTGGTGCACAAGGATGCCGTCGAAGGCGTCGACTACAACGTCGATGACCTTACCCATGTCTGGAACATGACCAACGACCAGGACCGCGCCATCGTCGAGGAAAACGCCTTCGGAATCCGCTCCCCGGCCTACGAGCCCGGTCCCTACTCGGCCGAGCACGAAGGCGGCGTCATGCAGTTCGTCGAATGGTACGCCAACTTCATGATCAACCGTCTGCAGGGCGACAAGGCTCGCCTGTCCGCGGTGGCCTGACATGAACATCGCGCTCCCCAGCTACCGTCATGTGGATGAGATGCGCCCCTGGTCCGACCGGGAGCACAGGCTCGAATGCGTCGCCGTCACGCCGGAGGCCCCCGACGTGATGACGTTCACTTTCCGGCCCGATCGTCCTGGCCATTTCTTCCGCTATCTGCCCGGCCAGTTCGTGACCCTCGAACTGCCGGTCGGACCGGAGCCGGTGATGCGCACTTACACGCTCTCCTCCAGCCCGTCGCGGCCCTATACGGTTGCCGTGACGGTCAAGGCCCAGGCCGACTCGATCGGCACGCGCTGGATGTTCGATCATCTGAAGCCGGGAATGCAGCTGAAGGCGATCGGTGCGCTCGGCGACTTCTCCTATGCCCGCCATCCGGGACGGAAATACCTCTTCGTTTCCGCCGGCTCGGGCATCACGCCAATGGTGTCGATGACCCGCGACCTCTCCGACCGCCAGCCGGATTCGGACATCGCCTTCGTCCATTGCGCCCGCTCGCCCGACGACATCATCTTCCGCTGGGAACTCGAGGCCAAGGCGCGCGAAATGCCCCATCTGACACTCGGCTTCATCGTAGAGCAGTTGTCCCGCGGGCAGCTTTGGTCGGGGCTGAAGGGCCGTATCGACAAGGCGAAGATCGCGCTTCTGGCCCCCGATTTCCTTGAGCGCACCGTCTTCTGCTGCGGTCCGGAACCGTTCATGGCGACGGTCAGGGAATCGCTTGCCGGTGCCGGTTTCGACATGGCCAATTACCATGAGGAAGCCTTCCAGCCGGTGGCGCCCGTGCCGCCTGTGGTGGTCGCCGACCACGGCGGCGAGGCGGCGTCGACCCGCGTCGTATTTTTGATGAGCGGCAAGGAAGGCAGCTGCGAGCCGGGCCACACCGTGCTGCAGGCGGCACGCGCCGCCGGTGTGCGCATCGGCGCGGCCTGCGAATCCGGCCTTTGTGGCACCTGCAAGGTGATGAAGGTGTCGGGCGAGGTCGAGATGAACCACAACGGCGGCATCCTCGATGAGGAGATCGACGAGGGTTACATTCTCGCCTGCTGTTCGCGTCCGCTCGGCGACGTCGAGATCGAGGCCTGACTTGTCCGGGCCGGCGGCATGTCCGCCGGTTCTGTTCTCGTGCATCGGTATTGCCGTCCTGTATCCGCACCACGGTAAGGACGCGCTGACGCTCGGTTCTCGCTGACCGAAACCGCGTCCGGTCTGCGCAGGGAACAAATTCCCTTCCTGCCCGTTCTTCCCGCGTGTCGTCCGGCACCGGTCTAGCGCCATCGAAAAATGCTGTCTGTCAATGCGAGGAAGCGGCTTGCCCGATGCCGTGCTTTTGACGCATGGCTGGTCTTCGATATCGTTAATGTCCGGTTCAGGAAGATTTACCTACTGTCGAAACAGGCTTCGACGTGACAGTGAAAAGGCGACCGGAAACGGATCCCTTACGGTTGCGAAGCGCAAAGCGCAGTCATTCGAAACGCAGGGAATGGAGAACTGACATGACAACCACGATGAAGCGTCTGGCCGCTTTCGCACTGGCCTCGGCAGTCGTTCTGACGAGCTTCGTGTCGGCCGAGGCGATGCCGGTAACGGCCCCGGTCATCAAGACCCAGTCCGATGTCACGACCGTCGATCACCGCGGCCCGCCGGGCTATTACCGCGGCTATCGCGGCTATCACGAACGCCGCCCCGGCTATCGTTACCACAACGGCTACTGGTTCCCGCTCGCCGCCTTTGCGGCAGGCGCGATCATCGGTGGCGCGATCATGTCGCAGCCGGCTCCCCCGCCGCCGCGCGCCGGCAACATCAATCCGAAGCACTACCGCTGGTGCGCCCAGCGTTACCGCTCGTATGACGCCTATTCCAACACCTTCCAGCCGCACTACGGTCCGCGCCAGGAATGCCTTTCGCCTTACTATTGATCCCTTCTGAGGATCGATTGCAGCAATGCCCGGCTTCGGCCGGGCATTTTTCGTTCGGGCATCCGCTCAGAGAATTCCCGCGCGACGCAGCAGGAACCAGGCAGCCGCGATCGAGACAAGGATGAAGCCGATGGCGTAGATCGTTCCGTCCGTCTCCGCCGCGAAGGGCAGGTTTGAGGTGTTCATCCCGAAGAAGCCGGTCACCAGCGACGGCGGCAGCAGGAAGGCCGTCATCAACGACAGGATGTAGAGATGCCGGTTGGTCTCCGAGGAGAGCTTGGAGTCGATTTCTTCATGCAGCAATCGGGCGCGCTCCTGGAGTGCATGGACGTCATGGTCGACCGCCTCGAGCCGTGCGGTGAGCCGTTGGGCGACTTCATCGAAGGCGAAGGGTGCATTTTCTTCGTCGCTGGCCGCCGCCCGGCGCAGGAGGGCGAGCATGGTGCGCAGGTGCCGGTAGAGCCGCACCACCACCCGGCGCACCGGCGCCAGCCGCCGGCGCTCGTCGCGCAGCTCATTGTCGTAGACGACATCCTCGATCGCGTTCAGCTCCTCGGTGAGTTCGATGACCACCGCGATGATGCCGCGCTGGAACTCCGCAACCAGTGTCTCGAAGAGATGCATCGGACTGCCGTACTTGCCGGCATTCTTTTCGACCGCCGCCCGCACCCGGTCGATCGAGCGGATCGGCTGCAGTCGGGTGGTGATGATGAAGCGGTCGCAGAGCGCGAAATGCAGCCAGCCGATGTCGCGCGTCTCGGCATCGAATTCCCGCTGAAAGTCCACCAGCGTCCCGTAGACGATGTGCTCGTCGACGGTCAGCGCCGCATGGGTGTCGTGGGTGATGAGTGCCGCCCGGGCCTGCTCCGTCAGCCCTTCGAAGCCGTCGAGCAGCGCCGCCACGCGGGCGTCGGCCAGATTGAGGTGCAGCCACAGGAAGCCCGGCCCGTTGTCGAGCGTCGCCGGCTCGGTTTCCGGCTGAAGACGGATCGCCTGGCCGGCGGCCGGATCGATGCGATAGCCCCAGACAAAACCGGGCAGGGCGCGGGCGGCATTCAGCATCGGCGATCATCCTTCGCGTGCGTGTGCGGTTGTCGTTGCGGCCCCTGACCAGGCCATTCAGGCGGCCACCGTCGGCCGGGCCCCTCGAATCCGAAAAGCGCGCCGGCAACCGGCGCGCTCCTCGTCTGTCATGGGCTCCGGTCGTGCCTCAGCCGACCAGCGCGTTGTCCTGGCGCTTGATCGCGACGATCGTCGAGCGCGGCAGCTTGCCTTCGCCGTCCGGGAACGGCGCGTCGGGATGCTGGACGCCGACAAAATGCGTGCGCCTGTCGGCCGACCAGGTCTGGCCGGTGATTTCCGAACCCTTCGGACCGGTCATGAAGCGCTCGACACGGCCCGTCGCCGGATCGCCCGCCAGCATCTGGTTGTTGCCCTGGCCGAGGAATTCGCCCTCGTTGCTGTCCTCGCCGTCGGTCTGGATCCACAGGAGACCGGTCGAATCGAACATCATGCCGTCCGGCGAGGTGAACATGTTGCCGGAATTGATGTTCGACGAACCCGCATAGGCGTCCTTGTGGACGTCCGGATTGCCGGCCATCAGGAATAGGTCCCACTTGAACTTGCCGTCGGCGTGGTCGTCGTTTTCCGGGTACCAGCGGACGATCTGGCCGTACTCGTTCTTCTCGCGCGGATTGGCCGCGTTGAGCGCCATGACGTCGCCGCCGGCGTTCGACTTCATCTTGCCGTCCTTGGTGACGGCGCGGTTCGAGTTGTTGGTCAGCGCGCAATAGGCTTCGATGGCGACCGGGTTGATCGCTACCCATTCCGGACGGTCCATGGTGGTGGCGCCGACCTTGGAGGCAGCCATGCGGGTGAAGACGCAGATCTCGTCCATCTTCATTCCGGTCGACTCTGGCGTCAGGGCAACCCATTCACCGGTGCCGTCCTCGGCGAACTTGGCAACAAAGAGCGTGCCTTCGTCGAGCAGCGTCGAGGTGTCGCCGCCGGGGACGTAGATGCCGTTCGAGACGAACTTGTAGAGGAATTCGCCCCGTTCATCGTCGCCCATGTAGACCACCACGCGACCGTCGCGCGCGACGGCGACTGCGGCGTTCTCATGCTTGATGCGGCCGAGCGCGGTGCGCTTGACCGGTGTCGAGGCGGCGTCCGACGGATCGATCTCGACGACATAGCCGGCGCGGCGCGGTTCGTTCGGGTGTTTTGCCACGTCGAAGCGCTCGTCGAATTTCTCGTAGGCATAACGCGTCTCGGCGACGATGCCGTAGCGCTTGTAGTCGTCGGGCAGCGCGAAGGCGGCGTCGATGGTGCCGAAATAGCCGTTGAAGTTCTCTTCGCAGGTGAGATAGGTGCCCCACGGCGTCTTGCCGGCGCCGCAGTTGTTGAAGGTCCCGAGACAGTCGGTGCCGTTCGGGTCGGCAGCGGTCTTGATCAGGTCGGATCCTGCGGCCGGGCCGGACAGCTTCATCGGTGTGTTGTGGTGGATGCGGCGGTTGAACGGGCTGTCGACGACGATCTCCCAGCCGTTTTCGCCCTCGGCCACTTCCATGACGGTCACGCCCTGCATGTTTTGCAGGATCTTCACGTCGTCGGCGCTTGCCGGCACGCCCTTTTCGGTGTGCGGCAGGTTGATCTCGGGGTTCACGTATTCGTGGTTGACCGCGATGACCTGGTGGTCGCCGAACACGAACAGTTCCATGCCGTCGGTGTTTTCACCGAAGACCTTGTCGGAATTCTCGACCGCAACGCCCTTGGCCGGATCGATGTCGGGAACGTTGGAGAACAGCGGCTGGCCCCACTTGGCGAGCGGCTTCCAGACATAGCCCTCCGGTACGTGCACGGTGTTGTCGGTGGCGATCGGGATCGGCTTGAAGGCGAAGCGCGAGGCGGCGGCTTCCTGTGCCTCGGCCGAGGTCGACGACATCAGGTTGGCGGCGGTGCCGAGGGTGCCCATGGCGGCAGCAGCCGAGCCCATGGCCAGGATTCCGCCAAGGAAGCCGCGGCGGGAAAGGGCGCTCTCGACCACGCGATCGAAGTCGGTTTCGGCCGGCGGCGGGTTCTGCAGTTCGTCCCACTCGTCCCAGGACAGGTGGCTGGTGTCGATGTCGCTCATGGATTGCTCCCGAAGTTGACAGGTTGGAATGTCCAACCTGCGGTTAGCGGGGCAGCATTACAGTCCGATGACAGGTACCGTTTTTGAGCACGACAACCGTCAGAGCAGTGAGCGGCAGATCGAGCACACGCACACCAGCACGAAGATCGTCGGCACGCTGTAGCGGATATTGTCGCGCATGATGTCCTCGATATGCGCGAACCGTCTCCGGCCGGGGAAATCCGCATAGACGAGGATCAGGTTCAGCAGCAGCACGAAGACGAGGTAGAAATAGCCGAGCGACACCATGAAGGCCACGGGCGAGTTCATCGAGATCGACCCGGGAAAGCTCGATTCATAGGTGAAGCTGAGCGCCGCAAGGGCCAGCAGCGCCGAATAGGTCATCGGTGCCTTGTCGCCGAGCAGTTTTTCCGGCGCCCACAGGATGAACAGCGAAACGGACAGGATCGCGACGAAGGGAACGAAGATCGGCAGCAGGTAATACTGCCAGTCGCGCTCCACGACCGTTGAGGCCTTGATCCGCACGAAGGGTTTGGCGTTCCAGCCGTGGAACCGCTCCATGACGAACTGCAGCGAATGCGGCTGCCAGTTGTTGACCGACAGATCCTCGGCCACCGCCGAAAGCTCGCGGTCGATGTCGTTCATCACGAAGATCACTTCATCGGCCGAATGGCGCGGCGTCACCATCGACAGCGTCAACGTCTGCTTGTCGAACGGGAAGGTGTCCATGCCGATCTCGACGCGGAAGTCGGCGTCGAGCCGGCGGATACGCGTGACGGTGCCGTCGGCACGCATCGAAAGCGCCACCGAGGACGTGCGCGGTTCGCTGATCTGGTTCTCGATCTCCGTGCCGGGCGTCCAGATTTCGGCAAGTCTCGCCTCGGCATCGGCGCCCACATGGTCGAAGCGGCCGAACCCGGTGACCTTCGGGTCGAAGGCCTGGCTCGGATCGCGCCAGCGCTCGGTGATCTCGATCATCATCGAAGCTTCGCCGGCCGTTTCGCTCAGGCGGGAAAGCCCGAGAACGCGCATCGAGAAATGCACCTGCATCGGCAGGTGAACGCCCTTCGGCAGTGGCTTCGGCGCGGCTTGCGCACCGGCGGAGCCGGCATTGACCGCGAGGAGCAGCAACGAGAGAAAGGCGAAAATGAACCGCCGCATCGGGAGACCGGTCACGCGGCATCCCCATCGGCATCGGCGCGCTCGGCCCGTTCCGCCTGCGACACCAACTCCCGGATCGCCCGCCGCAGCCGCTTGTAGTCGGCAAGCCCGTCATTGTGCGGGGTTTCCTCGCAGGTCGAACCGGTCGCCTGCACCTCGGCATAGGTGGCGAGTTCGGCGAGGGGACGGATTACCATGGCGCGCACGCAGACCATCACCACGGAGAAGGCGAGGATCATGCCGACCAGCGTGACGATCGTCGCGGTCGACACGGCCCTGAGGAAGCCGCTGTCGAGGCTGGAGAAATCGCGCACGATCAGGATCGTGCCGATCATCCGACCGCTATAGTCGAGAAGCGGCTGGGCGAAGGTGCCGTAGCGCCGGTCGTCGAGCTTGGCCATGCCCTGCACGGGCTCGCGCGACAGGCCGATCTCGCGGCGGTCGTAGAGCGACTGGAAGAGGGCCGTATCGGTCGCGGCCTCGATCGCCAGCGCCGACATGTCCGCGTCGGCAGCCGCGCCGTTCTTCGGGGTGATCCCGGTCATCGCCGGGCTGAGAAACAGCGCATAGTCGGCACCGGAGGCGGACTTCGCCAGTTCGAGCAGGGACTTGAGGTCCACGCCGACCTCGATCGTCCCGACCAGCGTGTCGCCGTCGAGGATCGGTGCCACGGCCCTGAGACTGAGGCCCGCCAATCCCACTTCGAGGCCCTTCTGCAGGATCCGGCTGCGGTTGGTGGCGAGGATCATCGGACGAATGGACGAAAGGTCCTGGCCGAAATTCTTCGGATCCTGCACGCGCAGGAAGCTCTTGATGTCGACCGTGTGGAAATGCAGCATGTTGACGCCGGCCTCGCTTGCTAGCGCGTCATAGGTGGGACGCAGCAGCGTCGCCAGCGCATCGCGGTCGCCGGCCTTCATCAGGGCGATCACCTGCGGATCGTGGGCGATGCGGTCGGCATGGGTCGCCGACAGGCTCGCGGCCTGGGCCATCGAGGAGGTGAGCAGCAGGGCGGTCGCCTGCATTTCCCCCATCTTGCTGGTGGCGAGCTGCTTCTGGCCGCCGCTGACGACGACGAAGCCGCCGGCGGCAAGGATCAGGCCGAAGAAAATCGCGATGACGAGAGAAAGCGATCGGTCGAGAGTCATGGGGTTCCGTTCTGGAGGTTCCGTTCTGCATCAGCTCCGCTGAGAGCTCTAGCTAGGCCAATCGCAAGGTCGGCGCATCGTCCAACTTTGGGCCAATCCGCCCCGTCGGGGACTGTTCGCTGTCCTGCGGATCGGCTAGCGTCGGATTTGCCGTCGCACCGCGGCGCCATGCGAAACGATTTGACGTTTACGTAAAAATCAATTAGCCAAAACGACACGTTTTCGCGCCTCGCCCGGAGGACCGGCGCCGCGCGAAAGTGCCAGACGTCACGAGGAGGACAAGCCATGTACAAGGCGCCGGTAGAGGAAATCGCGTTCACCCTCAAGCATGTGGCCGGCATGGCCGATGCGCTGGAAAACGGGCGGCTCGGAGACCTCAGCGACGATCTCGTCGACGCCATCCTTCACGAAGCCGGCCGTTTTGCCTCCGACGAGGTAGCCCCGCTCGCCGAGATCGGTGACAAGCAGGGCGCCCGCATGGTCGACGGCAAGGTTCTGGTGCCGGACGGCTGGGCCGAGCTTTACCGCCACTGGGCCGAAGGCGGCTGGAACGCGCTGGTCGCGCCCGAGGCCTTTGGCGGGCAGGGGCTGCCGCACATGCTGAACGTCGCGGCGCTCGAAATGTGGAACTCCGGCTCGATGGCCTTCGCCCTCGGCCCGACGCTCACCATGGGCGCCTCGGAAGCCCTGGCCACCCACGGCAGCGCCGAGCTCAAGGAAAAATTCCTCCACAAGATGGTGTCCGGCGAGTGGACCGCCTCGATGAACCTGACCGAGCCGCATGCCGGCTCTGACCTCGGCGTCATGAAGTCCCGCGCCGAGCGTCGCGACGACGGCAGCTACCGCATCTTCGGTCAGAAGATCTTTATCACATGGGGCGAGCATGAGATCACCGAGAATATCGTCCACCTGGTTCTCGCCCGTCTGCCCGACGCACCGGCCGGCACGCGCGGCATCTCGCTCTTCCTCGTGCCGAAGTTCCTGCTGAACGACGACGGCTCGATCGGCGCGCGCAACGACCTGCATTGCCATTCGCTCGAGCACAAGCTCGGCATTCACGGCTCGCCGACCTGCACCATGATCTACGGCGACGGCAAGTTCGGCTCGGAGCCCGGCGCCATCGGCTACCTGATCGGCGAGGAGAACAAGGGCCTCGCCTGCATGTTCACCATGATGAACAACGCGCGCCTCGCCGTCGGCATGCAGGGCGTGGCAATCTGCGAAGCCGCCACCCAGAAGGCGGTCGCCTATGCGAAGGAGCGCACCCAGGGCAAGGCCCCGGGCTGGACCGGCTCCGGCATGAGCCCGATCATCGAGCACCCGGACGTCGCCCGCACGCTGGTCACCATGAAGGCCCTGACGCAAGGCGCCCGTGCCATCTGCTATTCCTGCGCCCATGCCATCGACATGTCGCATCACACGGAAGGTGCGGAGGCTAAGAACTGGGCCGAACGCGGCGCGCTTTTGACCCCGATTGCCAAGTCCTTTGCCACCGACGCCGGCGTCGATGTCGCATCGATGGGCATCCAGGTCCATGGCGGCATGGGCTTCATCGAGGAGACGGGTGCCGCCCGTTACCTCCGCGATGCGCGCATTGCGCCGATCTATGAAGGCACCAACGGTATCCAGGCCGCCGACCTCGTCACTCGCAAGCTGCCGCTGTCGGAGGGCGCTCAGGTGCGCGGCTTCATCGCCGAGTTGAAGGAGATCGCCAAGGCGGTGCGTGGCTCCAACCTCGAAGGCTTCGGCACCACCGCCGACCGCCTCGATGCGAGCCTCGCCGACCTTGAGGACACCACGGAATGGCTGCTGGCCCGCCTCGCCGAGGGGAATGCGGCCGCCGCACTCGCGGGTGCGACCGCCTACCAGCGCCTGTTCGGTCTGGCACTCACCGGCACCTATCTCGCCAAGGGCGCGCTCGCCGACGACGACCTCGGCCGTGACCACCGCATCGCGCTCTGCCGTTTCGCCGCCGAGAACATGGTCGCCGAAACCGCTGCCCTGAAGGACCGCGTCGTCAACGGTGAAGCGAGCCTGACGGCGGCGCGGGCGCTGTTGGGTTGAGGTGAGGGGGCTTGCGCCTTGTCACACTCCCCTCTGCCTTGCCGATCTCCCCCTCATGGGGGGAGATCGGCAAGGAGCTTAGGCCTCATTTCCAATAGCAACGCCGAAGGCTGAGCTCTCTAGCGCCACAATTGTCATCGTCAGTGCGGGGCAATGAGCGTGTCACATCCGATCTCCCCCCTTGAGGGGGAGATGTCCGGCAGGACAGAGGGGGGTGTCCGGACCCCGATACATCGAACAATCGCGAGGAGCACACCAGATGACCGACCACATCCTGATCGAACGGCCGCAAGCCTATCCCGGCGTGCTGGTGATCCGCTTCAACCGTCCGGAAAAGAAGAACGCCATCACCCAGGCAATGTATGCCGCGATGAGCGCCGGTCTTCTGGAAGCAGAGGACGATCCGGCAATCCGGACCGTCGCCTTCCTCGGCACCGAGGGCTGCTTCTCCGCCGGCAATGACATGGCCGACTTCCTCGCCTTCGCCATGGCCGGTGCGGTCGGCGAACCGGCTGCCTTCGGTTTCCTCAAGGCGCTCTGGAGCGTGTCCAAGCCCGTCGTCTCGGGCGTCGATGGTCTGGCAATCGGTATCGGCACGACGATCCAGATGCATTGCGACATGACGATCGCCTCCGATCGTAGCCTGTTCAAGACGCCCTTCGTCGATCTGGCCCTGGTCCCCGAAGCCGGCTCCAGCCTGCTTGCCCCGAAGATGATGGGCCACCAGCGCGCCTTTGCCATGCTCGCCGCCAGCGAGGGGTTCTCCGCCGAACAGGCCCGCGAGGCCGGTCTGGTCTGGAAGGTCGTAGCGCCTACCGATGTCGAGGCCGAGACGCTGAAGCTCGCCGCTTCGCTCGCCGCCAAGCCGCCGGAAGCCATGCGCATCGCCCGTGACCTGATCCGCGGTGACCGCGGCGAACTGCTGGCCCGCATGGACGAGGAACTGAAACACTTCGTCGAGCGGCTTAAGAGCGCCGAAGCCCGCACCGCTTTCGAGGCCTTCATGATGAAGGGCCGCGGCTGACATAGTCTCGCCCCTTCGTGCTTCTTTAATCCTTCTTCGGTTCATATCGGGCGATTTCGCCAACAAGGAGGATCGGATGCGCAAACGGATGAATGGCCTTGCTTTGTTGTTCGTCGGGCTCATGTCCGTGGCGGGCGAGCCACTGCTTGCCGGAATGGAAGCTTTCGCCCAGAGCGACGACACCACCGTCGAAAGCCAGGCGACGCGCAAATATGTCCCCGGCGTCAGGCCGCAGCGTTTCTTCTGCCTGATCCAGCCGCCGGAAAGCGCCGAAGTGAAGGGGCTCTATTCCTGCCCGTCCAAGCCCGGTCGCGTGGGTGGCCGCTGCCGCTGCTCCGGCATGGTCGGCAACGGCACCCTTTACGCGCGCTGAACCCCTTTCTCAGCCGATCGGGTTGATGTCCCCGACGAAGCGGATGAGGTCGGCCATGGTGAAATGGCCCGGCGTCGCGCTCGGCAGATGGGGCTTCCAGTTCGCCTGCTGCCAGAGAAACGAGTCGTGATCGCCGTGGACGAGGCCGAGAAAGGTCTCGGCCACGATCGTCGATCCCATCGGGCCGAGCCTGAGCCCATTGTGATGGTGCTCGGCCTCTTTCAGCACGTAGTACCAGAGCGGTGTCTTCTTGTGGAAGCCGTGCTTGGCGCCGACCGTGCCGTCCGGCCCCGTGGCGATCTCCGCCGGCTTCATCGGCACAATTCCCATGGCCCGACAGACGTCCTGGCCTGACGGCAGACCGATCTGCACACCGCGCTTGAGGTTGCGGAAGGGCAGGACGAAATCGCGCGCCGCGGTCTTGTCTGTTTCCGGCCTGAGCCCCGGCAGCGTATGCAGCTCGGGAACGATGAACGGATCGAGCCGCCGGGCGTGGTTGAGGGTGAAGTTGGGCTCCGGCGGTGTCTCGAGATCGAAGAACCGTCGCCAGTCGATGATCCAGTTGGACGGCAGGTCGGGCAAGGGGCCGGGGCCGCCACCGGTATTGACCGCGCCCCTGTCGACCAGTTCGCCGACGATCTGGCCGGACTTGCCGGTGAAGTTGAACAGAAGTTTCAGCGTGCCGTCGACGATGGCGGCCGGGCCGGGATTGAACACCCGGTTGTGGCTGTAGCTCTGGCGGACCATCGAATGGCCGAGCCGGTAGGCGGCGGCGGCAAATTCCGCCGGCATGAACGGGCGGCTGCGGAAGCGGTAGAAGCGCCGGCCCTCGTGCTTGATGCGCCGGACCAGCCCGGGCTCCGTCAGCCGCTCGACGAAATCGAAGAGCACGATCCACTGGTAGTGCCAGGTGACGATGCGCCGGGCCTCGTGAAAGAGAGCCATGCCCTTCAGCCCCGGCTGGGTCGCTTCGAGCCCCGTGACCACCTTGTTGTGGAACTTCAGCATCAGCAGGTGGAACTGCGCGATAAGCAGGTTTTCGTCATTTCGCTCGTCGAAGATCAACGCATGGCCGACTTGGTTTCGCGGCAGGTCGTTGGGAAAGGCTGCAATCGGATTTCCGGCCTTGTCCTTCGACGCCGAGGCCTTGCCGATCAGGAATTTCTCGATCACCCGGTGGGTCGCCGGATCACGGTCGTAGAGATAGGGGTGGATCCCCGGTCCGTCGCCGTAGAGCGAATCGAGATCGAGCGCCGGCGTGCGGAAATTGCTGGTCGCCAGCGGATCGGCCTCCTGTTGCTCGAGCGGGGTCGTGTCGAGCGTGATGTCATGGTCGACGAACTGGCCGAGATAGGTAAATCCGGCTGGAACATTGGGGTTGTCGCCGGCGGGATCGGTCTTTCCGTCCGGTCCCACCGCGTCCTTCATCGCGGTGGCGAGTTCGAAGAGGTCGTCTTCATCGGCCTCCAGCGCTGTCAGCGTTGGAAAGATTCGGCCGAACTTTCCAGGATCGGCATTGCCGGCAAGAGCCTGCAACGCGGCACGGTTCATCCCACGGACGCCGTGTCCGTGCATCGCAACTTCCGACATGGGAACCCTCCATTCAACCATTGCGGTTGGCAAATATGCACTGGAGCTAATACGATGACACAGGAACGCGATACGTGCAACGTTAACTATTATTAATCTTGGGTTGCATTTTAACTAACTCTTAGGAAGTGGC
Source organism: Rhizobium terricola (assembly GCF_012927355.1). GTDB lineage: Bacteria > Pseudomonadota > Alphaproteobacteria > Rhizobiales > Rhizobiaceae > Allorhizobium > Allorhizobium terricola. The sequence continues at coordinate 172,526 of NZ_JABBGK010000002.1, read as the reverse complement.
GCCCGAAGTCCTCTCCGAGGCCCATGGCTTCGTCCGCTCAGCCCTTGACCAGCGTCGCGACCACCTCGACATGCGGCGTCCAGAGGAACTGGTCGATCGGCGTCACCGAGGTGACGCGATAGCCTCCTGCCGTCAGAATCGAAAGATCGCGGGCGAGCGACAGCGGATTGCAGCTGACTGCAACGACCTTCTTCACGGTCGAACGCGCCAGTTCCTTGCATTGTGCTTCTGCCCCGGCGCGCGGCGGGTCGAAGACCACCGCGTCGAAAACCTTGAGCTCCGAGACCATCAACGGCCGGCGGAAGAGATCGCGCTTCTCGACGGATACCGGCTTCAGGCCCTGCGTGTTGCGGGCCGCGTGGTCGAGCGCCCGAACGGCCTTGTCGTCGCTCTCGACCGCATGAACCTGCCCGACGCGCGCCAGACGCAGCGCGAAGGTGCCGATGCCGGCGAAGAGGTCGGCGGACCGCTTGACCTTGCCGACATGCTCGAGCGTGAGCCTTGCCATCGCTTCTTCGGCGGTGACCGTCGCCTGAGTGAATGTGCCGGGCGGCGGCACGACCGGAACGCCACCGAAATCGAGTTGCGGTTTCTGCGGTTCGATGACGATTTCGCCATTGAACGAGACGCGGGCGATGCCGCGCATCGAAAGCACCACTTCGGTCACGCCGCGGCGCTCCCGGTCGTCGAGCTTCTTCAGTCCGTCGACCGCGATATCGAGACCGGTCGGCGTTTCGATTACCGTCATGCGGAAGGGATCGGCATTGGCGGCGATCGCCGTACCGATCCTCTTCAGCGCATCGAGCCGCGACAGGATGCCGGGCGAGGCGATCGGACATTCCTCGATCGCCACGATGTGGTGGCTTTCGGCCTGGTTGAAGCCGATCAGCAGTTCCTTCTCGGTGCGGCGCGCGGCAAAGACCACCCGCCGCCGTTCGCCGGGCTGGGCCTCGATCAGTTCACCGACCGCAACGTCGATACCCTTCGACTTCAGGGCGGCGACGACCAGCGAGCGCTTGAAGGCGTTGTAGGCGGGCTTGGCCATGTGCTGCAGCGAACAGCCGCCGCAGCTGCCGCCCTGGCCGTCCGGGCCGAAGTGCCGACAGGCCGGCGCAACGCGGTCCGGCGAGGTTTCGCCATAGGAGATGATGGTGCCGTGGTTCTTCACCCGCGCGATGCCGAGTGTTTCTCCCGGCAGCGAGAAGGGCACGTAGACCGGTCCGTTCGAGGCGTGGAAGATCCCGTCGCCCTGGGCGCCGAGGCTGTCGATCGTGACGGTTTCCGTGCTCATGCCTCATCCTCGGTTTTTTCGCCGGCCAGCAGAAACTCCTCGTTGCCGTCGCCGCCGGCAATCGGCGAGGGGATGAGGCCGAGGCTCTTCCAGCCCATGTCTTCGGTTAGCCAGCGTTCGAGTTCGGCCGCCACCGCCGGTGCGGTTTCTGGCTCCTTGAGCAGTCCGGCCTTGCTGATCGCCTCGCGCCCGGCTTCGAACTGCGGCTTGACCAGCAGCAGGCAGCGGCACCCGGGTTCGGCAATCTCGAGGGCAGGGGCGAGCGCCAGCTTCAGCGATATGAAGGAGACGTCGGAGACGATGAAGTCGATCGGCCGGCTGTCGATGTCCTCCGGCTCGAGATAGCGGGCGTTCAGCCCCTCGATATTGGTCACGCGCGGATCGGCGGCGAGCCGCGGATGGAACTGGCCGTGGCCGACATCGATCGAGGTCACATGGCCGGCACCGCGCTTGAGGAGCACCTCGGTGAAGCCGCCGGTCGAGGCGCCGACGTCGAGACAGTCGCAGCCGGCGGGATCGAGACCGAAATGGTCGAGGCCTGCAACGAGCTTGAGCGCGGCACGCGAGACATAGTCCTGGGCCGGGTCGTCGATCGCAAATTCATGGTCGGCGGAAAAGACCAGGCTCGGCTTGGTGACGACCTTGCCGTCCACCTTGACGGTGCCGCGCTGGATTGCGTCGCGCGCGCGCGAGCGGCTGGCGAAAAGGTCGAGGGCGACCAGAAGCTGGTCGAGGCGCTGGGGTTCGGGATGCTGAGACATGACTGTGTCAATGGCTGGCTACCGCCCCATTGGCAAGCGCTTTTGTCGGAGAAGGCTGTAGCGCTTCGTCGAACGACCAAAAATATGGCTCGCCGATGCATTGCTAGAATATAATTTAGAAAATCATTAATAGACGATGCCTAATATATGCATTGACGAATGAATTGCGCGGCCGCGATGAACACGGCCGATAACTGCCCATACCCCTGTCATGACGGCGCGGCGTGGATTGACGATTTCCGCCGCATCGTGACGGCCATTGAGGACTTTTCCGTATGAAGCGCCCCAGCATCAAAACTTCCCTCGTCGTGATCTTCGCGACAATTGCCATTTTGACAAGCGCCTATTCCTGGCTGACCCTCCGTTCGATGGCTCTCATGGATGAGGCGGCAAATCAGGTCGGCCAGAACTGGCTGCCGAGCGTCAAGACCGTCAAAGAAATCGAAGCCGAAATCTTTACATTGCGCATCGCCTATCTCAACCACGTAACGTCGCTGACGCCCGAGGCCATCGGGGCGGCGGACAAGGCCATCACCGAGCAGCAGGGCAAGGTCATCGAGGCGGCCAAACGATACGAGCCGTTGATTTCCTCTCCGCGCGAAGCCGAACTCCTGAAAACGATCGTCGATGGTGTCCAGGCTTACGAAAAGCGGGGCGAGGACATGCTCGCGCTCTCACGCGCCAACAAGAACGAGGAAGCGACGGTAGTCCTGAACGAGATGCGCGAGCTGATGAAGCCGGTGCTGGCTCAGGTACACGAACTGGTCGACATCAACATAGAGGGATCGAAGCGTTCTGTCGAAAATGCCACCGAGGCCTACCACCTCGCGGCCTTCCAGACCTATGTCGCCATTGCCGTGCTGTTGCTGATCGTTGCCGTCGCCACGGGCTTCGCCTTCATGGGCATCGCCAATCCGATCCAGCAGATCACCGGCTCGATGAGGAAACTCGCCGGCGGCGACACGGACTCCGCCATCCCCTTTGCCGGCCGTGCCGACGAAATCGGCGCCATGGCCGCTGCGGTGCAGATCTTCCGCGAGGCGGCGCTCGACAACATTCGCATGACGCGCGAGGCCGAGGAACAGCGCCGCGCCGGCGAAGAGCAGCGCGTGATCCTGCAGCGCCGGGCCGAGGAAGAGGCTCGCCGCAAGCTGATCGAGGCCACCAGCGCCCTCGCGGTCGGCATGAAGGCGCTCGCCGGTGGTGACCTGACCTACCAGATCAACGAAGCCGTCTCCGAGGATTTCGTCGCCTTGCGTGACGACTTCAATTCGGCAGTCTCGCAGCTTGGCAGCACGCTTGCCGCAGTGGCCGGCGCGACCCGCACCATCGACAGCGGCACCCGGGAGATCTCGGCCGGCGCCGAGGATCTTTCCAAGCGCACCGAACAGCAGGCCGCCTCGCTCGAGGAGACCGCCGCCGCGCTCGACCAGATTACCGTCAACGTTTCCAATTCCACCCAGCGCGCCGAGGAAGCCCGCGAGATTGCCACCCGCGCCAAGTCGAGCGCGACGAAATCCGGCCAGGTCGTCGCCGAGGCGGTCGAGGCAATGAGCAGGATCGAAGGTTCGTCGAACCAGATCTCCAACATCATCTCGGTCATCGACGAGATCGCCTTCCAGACCAACCTGCTGGCGCTCAATGCCGGCGTCGAGGCCGCCCGTGCAGGTGAAGCCGGCAAGGGCTTTGCCGTCGTCGCCCAGGAAGTGCGCGAGCTTGCCCAGCGGTCCGCCCAGGCGGCCAAGGAGATCAAGGGTCTCATCCAGAACTCGGCCGGCGAAGTGCAGAACGGTGTGAAGCTGGTGCGCGAGACCGGCGTGTCGCTGAAGAGCATCGAAGACCTCATCCTCTCGATCAACGAACACATGAACGCCATCGCGACCTCGGCTCGCGAACAGTCGAACGGTCTGGGCGAGGTCAACACGGCCGTCAACCAGATGGACCAGGTGACCCAGCAGAACGCCGCCATGGTCGAGGAATCGAACGCGGCAAGCGCCAGCCTGGCGATGGAAAGCGCGCGTCTCAGCGACCTGATCTCCGGCTTCCGCCTGAGCGGTGCCATGGCCGCGGCGGCATCCCAGCCGACCCAGTCCGCCCGTCGGACTTCTCCTCCGCCGGCTTCCCGGGCCCGCCCGTCCATGCCGGTCAGCCACGGCAACACCGCACTCAAGGCCGACGAGTGGACGGAATTCTGACAGCGGGACTGACCTCTCCCTGACCCGCTGACAAGCGAGGGCTCTCCGGATTTCGGCTTCCGGAGAGCCCTTTCTCTTGATGCCGGACGAGCGGTTCTGTGACCCCCGACACAGGCACTGGCAAACCACCCAGATGAGGTCGCCGCACCTGATTGACTTGTTTCCGGAATGCCGCCTAACTGCGCGGCAAGGCCGTTCTGGCGGTGATGACTCTCGGAGACGATGACGATGAAGACTGGGATCCTGACGGCCCTTGGCGGGCTGATGCTGGCAGGCGCCGCCATGGCGAACGACACGTCGGCGGTGCTGGAGGCCGGCGGCCTGGTCTACACCCGTCAGGACGAGGTCGAGATGCTGAGCGAGGATCTCTTCATCTCGCAGGATGAGGTTCGTGTGGACTATGTCTTCAAGAACCAGGGCAAGGCTGATCTCGAGACCCTGGTCGCGTTCCCGATGCCGGAAATCAGCGGCGCGCCGGACTTCAACGCCGCGCTCGACGATTTCGAACATGACAACTTCATGGGCTTCACCGTCTCGCAGGATGGCCAGTCGATCGAGCCGCAGCTTCAGCAGCGCGTCAAGGTCGGCAATATCGACATGACGGAGGAGGTTCGCAGCAAAGGGGTTTCACTCCTGCCGCTGAGCCAGAAGACCCGCGACGAAATCGCCAAGCTGCCGCCGGAGGTCCAGAAGGATTGGGAAACCCGCGGCTTGATCCTCAACAGCGCCTACGATCTCGAAAATCCGGTCGCGCCGGAATACGACGCGGTCTGGACGCTCGACACCGTCTACTGGTGGCGGACCACCTTCCCCGCAGGCAAGGAGGTCAAAGTCCATCACAGCTACAAGCCGAGTGTGGGCGGAACCGTCGCGATTACCTTTGTCAGCGAGGAGCCGGAGAACGAGCAGCTTGATATCTATCGTGACCGATACTGCATCGACGACGATTTCTACAAGGTGGCGGCGAAGCTCGAGAAGCAGCAGAACTACGAGACCGGCAACTACTATTACGAAAAGTGGCTCTCCTACATCCTGACCACCGGCGCCAACTGGGCCGGGCCGATCGGCAATTTCAAGCTGACGGTCGACAAGGGTGACACGCGGAATTTCATCAGCTTCTGCGGCGAAAACGTGCGCAAGGTCGGGCCGACCACCTTCGAGATGACGGCCACCGACTTCTTTCCGGACAAGGATCTGCAGATCCTGCTGCTTGCTCCCGCCAACTGATCCGGATTGCGAAATTTAGCACTGTAGAATAACCAAAACATAAGGGGTCTTGGTTACAATCGTTACGATTGGCCGCATTGCCGCGACCGAGAGCGTGACATGAGTGTCAGACGCTGCGGCAGAACGCAATCATGCGTCAGTTGCAGCGTATCCGCGGCCCCTTCCTCCCGGAGCAAGGTCGCGAGAGTGAGATCGCATGTCCCTCAAGAACCTTTCCCTGAACAAGAAGCTGATTTTTACGTTCCTCGGCATCATGGCGAGCTGCTTCCTCGCGACGGCGATCGTCTTCGTCGAGGCCTATCGGGCAAAGGTCGCGTCGCAGGAACAGCAGCGTTCCGAACAGATCCTCAACTTTACCGACCGTGCGCTGGAATCGATGCTGGAACAGGCCGTCAATCAGCGTGGCTTCCTGCTTTTCCGCAGCGAAAGCACCTACAAGGACGTCTTCGCCCATCGCGAGAAGATGCTGGCCTTCATCGACGAAGCCAAGAAGGCTGCTGAAGGTGATGCCCAGATCGTCGCCTCGCTTGATGCGATGAAGAAGGCCGCCGATGTCTTCCACACCCAGCTGACCGAGCCGCAGCTTGCCGCCCGCAAGAACACCGAGGCTCCGATCGCCGAAGTGATCGAGATCGGCCGCAACGCCTCCAAGGGCCAGCTCGATTCCTTCCGCGAGGAGGCTGCGAAGATCAAGGATCTGATCGCCACCATGTCGGCCCGCAATCACGAGGCCCAGGCGAGCGCTCACTTCAACCTCGAGCTCGCGCTTCTCGTCGGCGGTTCGATCGCCGGTGGCGTTGCCGTCGTGCTGATCTGGCTGCTGTCGCGCTCGATCGTCACCCCGATCGTCGGCATGACGACCGCCATGTCGCGCCTTGCCGGCGGCGATCATGACGTCGAGGTCCCGGCGCTCGACCGCTGCGACGAAGTCGGCCAGATGGCCAAGGCAGTCGTCGTGTTCAAGGACGCTGCCGTCGAAAAGCTGCGCCTGTCGAACGAGACCGAGGCCATGCGCGCTGCCGCCGAACAGGATCGCCGCCGCGCCGAAGCCGACAAGGCCCGCGAGGCCGAAGAGATCGCCTTCGCCGTCGACCAGCTGGCAACCGGCCTTTCGGCACTCTCCGACGGCAATGTCGCCTATCGCATCCAGGTCGCTTTCGCCGAGCGTCTCGACACGCTGCGCCGGAATTTCAACAGCTCGGTCGAGAAGCTTCAGGCTGCACTCGCCCAGGTCGGCGCCAACGCATCGGCCATCAATGCCGGCGCGGCCGAGATCCGCGCCTCGGCCGACGATCTCGCCCGCCGCACCGAGCAGCAGGCCGCCTCGATCGAGGAAACCGCAGCCGCCCTGGAACAGGTAACCACCACGGTTAAGGACACGGCGCGCCGCGCCGAGGACGTCGGCCAGCTCGTCAATCGGACCCGTACCGGCGCCGAGCGCTCCGGCGAAGTCGTCCGCAATGCCGTCACCGCCATGACCGAGATCGAAAAATCCTCCGGCGAGATCGGCAACATCATCGGTGTCATCGAAGATATCGCCTTCCAGACCAACCTGCTGGCGCTGAACGCCGGCGTCGAAGCTGCGCGTGCCGGTGAAGCCGGCAAGGGTTTTGCCGTCGTCGCCCAGGAAGTGCGCGAACTTGCCCAGCGTTCGGCGAACGCCGCCAAGGAGATCAAGGCCCTGATCTCCACCTCGTCGACCCAGGTCGGCAACGGTGTCGCTCTCGTGGGCGAGACGGGCAGCGAACTGGAGAAGATCGTCAGCGCCGTCCAGGAAATCAGCCAGCACGTCTCGGCGATCGTGACTGCAAGCCGTGAACAGTCGACCGGCCTGCAGGAGATCAACACCGCGGTCAACACGATGGACCAGGGCACGCAGCAGAACGCCGCCATGGTGGAAGAGCAGACCGCCGCAAGCCATTCGCTGGCAACGGAAGCCGCAGCACTCAATGCGCTGCTCGCCCAGTTCGAGCTCGGCACCAACGTTGCAGCCGCAGCACCCCGCGCCCGTCCCTCTGCCGCCCCGGCACCGGCGAGCCCCGTGGCCCGGCCCGCGGCGTCTCCGGCCCGCGCGCTCGCCAACCGCATCACCAGCGCCTTCAGCGGTAACGCGGCTGTCAAGCAGGAATGGTCGGAGTTCTAAACGTCTTCAGAAGTGATACCCGTGATCAAGGCCGACGGCACCACCGTCGGCCTTTCGTTTATGCGACGGGGGGCAACAGAGTGCAGGGTCGCACGCGCTTCAATTAATTAGGAAAACGGCATATTCAAAATTGAATATATGATTAAGAGTTTAGGCAAGATTTTGCAAATTTAAGTCAGAGTTAATGGATTTCACCGATCTTTCTTGCCCAGGAAGGCCGATTTCAGCCGAAGACTTTGCGAGAAAGAGAAAATGTTGAAACTGTTCCGGACGATGCCGCTCGCCGTACAGATGGTAATCGGGGTTGGAGCCGCCGTTGCTGCGATCCAGACGACGATTGCCGTCTATGAAATTTCGGAGGAAAGGCTTTCTCTCAACGAAAAGGCGGCGCGTCGCGGTGATGCCGCGCTCGACATGTTGGAAGCCGTTCACACCCAGGCCATGCTGAACCGCAAGGAAGTCGGCGAGGACGATCCGGCGATCGAAACGCTCGATGGCACCATGGACCAGTTCTCCAGCTCCGGTGGAAGCGTCAAGCTCTGGCTGGTGATGGGCCCAAAGGTCATCGATTTCCAGAAGGCTCAAGGCGAGACCGAATTCGAAGGACCGCGCGACGACGTCGACGCCCGCACGATCGCGACGTTGAAGGAACATGCCGAACTCGTCGGCGACCAGTTTCGCATGACCCGCCCCGTCCTGCTCGGGCAGGGCGCCGCTGGTGACGAGAAGTGCGCTGCCTGTCATACCGCCAAGATGAATATTCAGGCGGGGGAACCCATCGGGGTTTACAGCGCGTCGGTGGATCTCGGACCGGAAGTCGCAGCGTGGAACGCGAACATCTGGAAACGCCTAGGCATCGGCGCGACGGCGTTGATGGCGACGCTGGTCCTGGTCGTGGCGATGCTGCGTGTGACGGCGCTCAAGCCGCTGCGCAATCTGGCCGGCGCGACCCGTGCACTGGCGGCCGGCGATCTGACGATCGATGTCGGCAATGCGGGGCGCCGGGACGAACTCGGCGTCATGGCCGAAGCGCTCGAAGTCTTCCGCGACAACCTCGGCCGCACACGCGAACTTGAAGCGAGCGCGTCCCAGCAACGCGAACGCGCCGAGGCCGAGAGGATCGAAATCGAGCGCCGGGCTCAAGAAGACGCAGCCGAGCGCCTGCGCATCGCGACCTCCGGTCTTGCGGGCGGTCTGCGCCGCCTGGCTTCCGGCGATCTCGCCTTCCAGATCGACGAGGCCTTTGCCCCTGCCTTCGAGGCGCTGCGTCACGATTTCAACAGTTCTATCCGTGAATTGGGCTCGACCATGGCCGGGATCCGCCAGGCCGCAGGCTATATCGATGACGGCAGCGCCGAGATTGCCCGCGGTTCACATGATTTGGCCCGCAAGACCGAAAGCCAGGCGGCCTCGCTGGAGCAGACCAGCGCGGCTCTGAGGGAAGTCACCGACAACGTGACCTCGACCAGTCAGCGTGTGACCGAGGCCCGCGGTGTCGCGGCCCAGGCCAACGAGAGCGCGGCGTCTTCGGCCAAAGTCGTCGCCGATGCCGAGTTGGCGATGGCGGAAATCGAGAAGTCTTCGAGCGAGATCTCCAAGATCATCGGCGTCATCGACGAAATCGCTTTCCAGACCAACCTGCTGGCTCTCAACGCCGGTGTCGAGGCAGCTCGTGCGGGCGAAGCCGGGAAGGGCTTTGCCGTCGTCGCTCAGGAGGTCCGTGAACTCGCGCAGCGATCTGCCAACGCCGCGAAGGAGATCAAGCATCTGATCGACAATTCGTCGGTGCAGGTCGAAAACGGTGTTCGGCTCGTGCGCAGCACGGGTGAAACGCTGATCGGGATCGGAGGTCACATCCAGACGATCAACGATCACATGCAGGCCATTGCGGAGAATACCCGCGAGCAGACGGGCGGGCTGAGAGACATCAACAGCGCCGTCGGCAGTCTCGATACCTTCACCCAGCAGAACGCCCAGGTTGCCGAAGAGTCGAGCAGCGCTGCGGCGCAACTTGCGGCGGAGGCCGCAAATCTGAGGACGATGATTGAGAAGTTCCAGCTTGAGCGCGGAAGGATGGTGTCTGCCGCCCGCGCCGCCTGATCGAGCAGTTGCCCCGGAAGATTGAAGAAAGGCCCGGCACTGTTCTGTCGGGCCTTTCGTCTGAAGACTTCGTGGGAGAGAGGTAGGGTGAACCAAGCGCTGATAATCAGCGCCAGTTCCAGTGGCTGCTTCGTACCGGCTGCGACGAATTCGCCAGGAAATAGCCGACCAGGCCACCAACCACGCCGGCGGTCAGGAGCGCGGTGGAGGCCGCCGCCGGATGGTCGCGGACGACCGTCCCCATGCTCACAGCCTCGTCCTTCGCATAGCTCGCCGCATCCTGCACCTTGCGGCCCGCGCCGTTGAGCGCCGTCGCAGCCCGGCCGCGTACGTCTTCCGCAACGGAATAGCCCTCCTCGGCAAGGATTTCCTTAAATTGCAGGACCTGGGCCTGGAGGCTGCGCAGTTCGTTCAGGATGTCGTTGTTCGTGCTGGCCATGGGAAATCCTTTCCTGTTGAAACGGTTCGCGTAGAAAACGTCCGCCCCGCGTGAAGGTTCCATTGCGGGCCCACCGACCGCCTGGTCGACGGCTCAGACGGGCAGTGCTGCCACCCGCTCTACGGCGGTGAAGGTCGGCGGTCCCAGCGCGCCCCCGGAAGCCATGATGCCCGGCACTTCCGGATCGTTGCGGAAAGCGGCAAAAGCCTCTTCGTTCGGCCAGTCGATGAGAACGAAGACGCGGCCGGGTTCTCGCGTCGCGACGACGCTGGCACCGAGGCTGCCGTGCCTGCTGCGCATCAGGGCCCCATTGGTGGCAAAGATGCCGATGAATTTGGCGAGGCTTTCGATGCGGACTTCTGCGAGTGTCGTATACATTGCGCGTCGTCTCAGAGCGGTGCGCGCGTGATGGCCGAAAGCGGGCCGTTGACCGAGAAGCTGCGTGCCACGATGCCGGTGACGCCGAAGCTTTCGAGGCGTGCCTGATGCTTGGCCTGGTAGCGCGCTGCAGAACTGGCCTCCGAGAAGAGATAGATGCCTCCGGCTCGCCGTTCGGGTTCGTTCTCGGTCCAGATCTTCCAGATCAGGCCGTCTTCGGCCGCTATGTCGCGGGCCAGATCTTGAAGAGCGGTGGTCATCTCCTCGCCGAAGGGGCCGTCGAAGGGAAAGTCGAACTGAAGCAATGTGGTCATTCTGGTGATCCATCGAAAGGAGTGTGGGAATGACGCGGGTTGTATCGGCGCCCCGACTGCGGCAGAAGCGTGTGTCGGGTGAATGCACCCGTCACCGGGAGTAAATGCTGGGGGTGGCATGGATACGCTGGAAAGCATGCAGGTCTTCGTGCGCGTCGTCGAGTTGGGCAGCCTCGCGGCCGCGGCCAGAAGCCTCAATCTGTCGCCCGCGATGGTGAGCAAACACGTCGTCCACCTGGAGAAGCGGACCGCTGCGCGCCTGCTGAACCGCACGACGCGCCAGGTCCGGCCCACCGAGGCCGGCGCCTCCTACTTCGAACAATGCTGCGCCATCCTGCGCCGCGTCGAGATCGCCGAGGCCGAAGCTGCTGCCGATACCAGTGCGCCGCGCGGCACCCTGCGGATTACGGCGCCGATCGAGTTCGGCAATCTGCATCTGCCGGCGATGATCGCGACCTTTCTCGACCGGCATCCGGGGATCGACATCGTCCTCGATCTGGCCAACCGCAGGGTCGACATCGTGCAGGAAGGCTATGATCTTGCCATCCGCATCGCCCGCGACCTCGACACCAGCCTCGTCGGGCGGCGTATTGCGCTGTCGCGCTTCCATATCGTCGCGAGTCCGGCCTATCTGGAACGCGAAGGGCATCCGGTGGAGCCGACGGAACTGGCCAGGCACCAATGCCTCGCCTTCGCCGTGCCCCAGCCCTGGACCACCTGGTCCTTCACCCATGACGGCCGCTCGCAACAGGTGAGGGTGTCGCCCCGCGTGCTGTCGACCAGCGCCGAGGCCCTTCTTGAGGCCGCGCGGACCGGCGTGGGCATCGGTCTGCTGCCGAGCTTCGTCTGCGGTACGGCCCTTCGCAACGGCGACCTCGTCTCGCTCTTTCCCGATTGCGATTGCGGTTCGCTCGGCATCTACATCCTTTTTCCGCACCGCAATCTGCTGCCGCTGCGGGTCCGTCTCTTCATCGACTTTCTCGTCGAGCAGCTGGGCGGCAATGCGGAGCACGATCCGTGGGACGTGCGTGTCTGAAAAGGAAAACGCCCGGCGAGCGGGGCTCGGCCGGGCGTTTCGGGATGCCTGAAGCGGACGAAGATTACTTCGTGGCGGCTTCGTACATTTCCAGCACGTAGTCCCAGTTGATCAGGCTGTCGACGAAGGCTTCGAGATACTTCGGACGGGCGTTGCGGTAGTCGATGTAGTAGGAGTGTTCCCAGACGTCGACGCCGAGGATAGGGGAAGCGCCGTGCACGAGCGGGTTTTCGCCGTTCGGGGTCTTGGAGATGGCGAGCTTGCCGTCCTTGACCGAGAGCCATGCCCAGCCCGAGCCGAACTGGGTGGTGCCGGCAGCGACGAAGTCTGCCTTGAACTTGTCATAGCCGCCGAGGTCGCTGTCGATTGCAGCCTGAAGCTTGCCGGGCAGCTTGTTGCCGCCGCCGTCCTTCTTCATCCACTTCCAGAAATGGATGTGGTTGTAGTGCTGGGCAGCGTTGTTGAAGAGGCCCTGGTTGGTGCCGAAGGACTTCTTGACCACTTCTTCGACCGACAGGTCGCCGAGACCCGCTTCGGCGGCCAGCTTGTTGCCGTTGTCGACATAGGCCTTGTGGTGCTTGTCGTGGTGGTACTCGAGGGTCTCGGCCGACATGAAGGGCGCGAGCGAGTCATAGGCATAGGGGAGTTCGGGCAACACGAAAGCCATAGTGGTATCTCCTTTTGGCAACCAGGTGCGTGAATTGTTGTTGACCGGGAACATAGGAGCGGAACCCCGGAGAGGCAACCTGCCAAAGGTCAAAATTGTCCATCCGCAAGGAAGATTTATCTCTGCGGCCGGGGTAGAAAGACATGTATTTTCCGCAACCTCGGCAAAGGCGCGGGGTTTGCCAGAAAGGATCTTGAAATGTCCCGTTTCCTCTCCGCATCCGCACTCCTGCTGCTCGCCGCCGTGCCCGCTTTCGCCTCGTCGGATGATGCATGGGAAGCATTCGCCAGGGAGGTCGAGGCAAAGTGCCTGGAGGCCGCAGTCCCGGTACTCGATAAGGCCCGCGCCGCGGTCGATCCCTTCGGCAGCGAGCGCTTCGGCCTCGCCATCCTGTCCGGCAAGGCGAAGGGCGCGGACGGAACGGTCGCTTACCTCTGCGTGATGGACAAGCAGTCCGGAAAAGTCGAACTCGGCAGCGAACTGACCGCCGACGTGGTGGGCGTCACCGTACCCTGAAGGAAGATCCGTTCAGACGAACAGGATGGAGCCGCCGTAAGCGGCCACCATCTCGTCGGCCGTCAACAGCAGAAAACCTTCGTGGCGCGCTTGCGCGACAATCAGGCGGTCGAACGGATCCTTGTGGAGGGGCGGCAGTTCCATGACCGCCGCCGCATGCGCGGCAGATATGGCAAGTTCGAGATAGCCGCGATCCACAAGCCCTCTTCTAAGAAGATTTGGATCGACGGAAAACTCAGGCCGGCCAAGGCCGCTCTTGATCGCGACTTCCCAGATGCTGGCTGCGCTGAAGAACAGCTCGTTGTCCGGGTCAGAAAGCATTTCCCGGACCGGCTCCTTCAGTCGGTCAGGCTCGGCCGCGGCCCAGAGAAGTACATGCGTGTCCAGCAGCAGCTTCATCCGTCGATTCCGAACATATCGGCAATCTCCGTCTCCCCGAAGCGATCGAAATCCTCGGGCACTTTGACGAAGCCTTTCATAAACCCGAGCCGTTCCCTGGTCGGCTCGGCATCCACCGGCACGACTTTCGCAACCGGGCGACCTGCCTTCGCGATGATGAAGGGCTCCCCCGACGCGGCCTCGTCCACGAGCCGCGACAGGTGGGTCTTTGCTTCATGAATGTTGATCTGGCGCACCGACGCCTCCGTCACTAAACTAAGTTCATTTAGTTTAGTTTGCCGGGTCGCCCGTTTCAAGCCCTGCCGCCTCGCGCGCCATCAGGCATTCCGGATCACCGGGCATGCAGTCGCGGCAGACGATCGGGCGGATGGCGTAGATGGTGCAGCCGACGCATTTGCCGAGTTCGCCCTTGAGCGCCACGCAGCGGCCCCCCTCGAAGCGCATGCCGGAGAGATCGGCGGCGACCATGGTCTCGGGAATGGCGGCGAGGTCCTCGTCGCTTTCCAGGGAAAAGCGCGGCCAGTCGGCCGAGTAGGCACAACAGGCGCCACAGGCCTGGCAGTCGAAAAGGTCCGGCGGGGCGCTCTCCATCGCCGCCCTCAATCCGCCCGGCCGCGCCGGCCGAGGCCGACAAGAAACACGACCGCAAAGATCAGCATGATCGCGCCGACGGACAGCGGCCCGGCACTCAGCGACAGGTCCATGATAAGGCCCGTGGCGCCCGAGCCGGCCGCGCTGCCGATCGCGTAGGCGAGACCGTAGGCGGCAGCGCCCGAGACCAGCAGCCCGCCGCGGAACTGGTCGCCGAGAAGTGTCAGTGCGCAGGTGTAAAGCGAAAAGCTCGCCGCCCCGAGCAGCGATACGGTCGCGAGCAGCGCATATTCCGAGGAGAGGAACGGCAGGAGCAGGAAGCTTGCGCCGCAGGCGAGTGCCGAACCGACGGCGATCAGCGGGCGCGACGCGTGGTCGAGCAGCCAGCCCACCAGCGGCTGGGCCAGCGCCGTCGGAAGCGCCACCATCGTCACCACCAGCGCGGCGAAGTTTTCCGAATAGCCGCGCTCGACGAAGTAGAGCGGGATGGTCGAGATCGCCGCGATGTCTGAAAAGCCGAAGGCGACGACCATCAGCGCGAGAATTGGTGCCGTGCGCACGAACTTGAGCAACCCGCCAGCACCGGAGGCTTCCGGACGCGTGCGGGCGAACCGGCCCAGCATGACCGAGGCGAAGGCGACAAAGGCGACATAGACGGCGATAAGCGCGAAGGCGAAGCCGTCATCTGTGCCGACGAAGGGAATGGCGAGCGGACCTGCGGCGAAACCGGCGCACATGCTGGCGCCGTAGATCCCGGAGACACGTCCGCGCAGGCGGTCGGGGCAGGCCGTATTCAGCCACGCTTCGCTGACGGTGAAGATGATGCTCGTCGAGCAGCCGAGCAGGTAACGGGCGAGGAACCAGACGGCGAGATTGTCGAAGAGCGCGAAGGCGGCAAGCGACAGCGACGCCCCGACGAGCCCTGCGACGATCAGCCGGTCGCCGCGCAGCAGCGCGGTCAGCCGCGAGATCATCAGCGTGGACGTGGCAAGCCCGGCGGCAAAGACCGAGGCATTCAGACCGGCCATGCTCGATGACACGCCGCGGCTTTCGAGCACCAGCGAGATCAGCGGATAAGTCAGGCCCTGACCGACGGAAAAGGCCGTGACGCCGAGAATGACCACGGCGATCGCCGCCCAGTCCGGCGCAAAATCCTCGGCGATCACATGGCTCTGCATCGGGGCCTCCCTCAAGGCGCAAATGCCCTTGGGTTCGGGCTTTTGGTCCGGTCTATCCGGGGGAGGGGCGGATGTCCAGCAGCGCGGGCAGAGAGCGCGAGCGTGGTTGGAACCTACTCGGCGTCCGTCTTCGTGCAGGCATAGTCCTTCTTGATGCACGCGATCGACGGCGTCGAGCACGTCACCGTCTCACCATCGCGGCGGCAGATGCTGCACTGGTCGGTGAATTCGAGGCAGCCCGGCTTCTTTTTCAGGAAGTCCCGCATGCTCTGCATGGTGACGGGCGCTCCATCCGCGGCGGCCGGGTGGGTGAGGCTGAGGAAAAGGGCGGAGAAAGCCAGCGCGTGCGCTGAAACGCGTCTGGACATGAGGTTTCCCTTGTCCTTCGTGCCTCGCACGCTCCGGGACCCTTCTCCCTTATCCCGCAGCGTTGACGCCGACCCCTGCCTGTCCAAGGGCCTTGAACACGGTCTGCGTGATGCCGTGGCAGTCGAGGCCCGCTTTCGCATACATCACCTCGGGTTTTGCCTGGTCCATCCAGATATCGGGCAGGGCCATCGAACGGAACTTCAATCCGTGGTCCAGAAGACCCTCGCTGGCGAGGAACTGCACGACCTGGCTGCCGAAGCCACCGACCGCGCCTTCCTCGACGGTGACCAGCACCGCATGGTGGCGCGCCAGCTGGCGGATCAGGTCATGGTCAAGCGGCTTGGCGAAGCGGGCATCGACGACGGTGGTGGAAAGGCCGGCCGCGTCGAGGTCTTCGGCCGCCAGCAGACAGTCGGCCAGTCGGGTGCCGAAGGAGAGGAGGGCGACCTTGCCGCCCTGCTTCATCACGCGGCCCTTGCCGATCTCGAGGATCTCGCCGCGCTCGGGCAGCTGGACGCCGACGCCCTCGCCACGCGGATAGCGGAAGGAAATCGGGCCGGCGTCATAGGCGGCAGCCGTGCGCACCATGTGCTTGAGTTCCGCTTCGTCGGCCGCCGCCATAACGACAAAGCCGGGAAGCGAGGCAAGGAAACCGGTGTCGAAGGAACCGGCATGGGTCGGACCATCGGCGCCGACGAAACCGGCGCGATCGATCGGAAAGCGGACAGGCAGCCCCTGGATCGCCACGTCGTGGACGACCTGGTCGTAGCCGCGCTGCAGGAAGGTCGAATAGAGCGCGCAGAACGGCTTGAAGCCTTCGGCGGCCAGGCCCGCCGCGAAGGTCACGGCATGCTGCTCGGCGATGCCGACGTCGAAGGTGCGCTTCGGGAATACCTCCTGAAGCTTGTCGAGCCCGGTGCCGGACGGCATGGCGGCGGTGATGCCGACGATCTTCTCGTCGTGGGTCGCTTCCTGCACCAGCGCCTCGCCGAACACCGAGGTGTAGGACGGCGCATTCGGTTTCGCCTTGGCCTGGGCGCCGGTGATGACGTCGAACTTGTTGACGCCGTGATACTTGTCGGCGGCGGCTTCCGCCGGGGCATAGCCCTTGCCCTTCTGCGTCACCACGTGGATGAGCACCGGACCCTGGCCGTTGTCGCGCACATTGCGCAGGACCGGCAGGAGATGGTCGAAGGAATGCCCGTCGATCGGTCCGATATGGTAGAAGCCCATTTCCTCGAACATGGTGCCGCCGGTGACATAGCCGCGCGCATGTTCCACGGCCCGCGTGATCGCCCGGTCCACCGTCTTGCCGAGATAGGCGGTCAGCTTCTTGCCGAAATCGCGGAAGCCCATATAGGTCCGGCCGGAGGCGAGGCGCGCGAGATAGGCGCTCATCGCACCCGTCGGCGGCGCGATCGACATGTCGTTGTCGTTGAGGATGACGATCAGCCGTGCGTCGAGCGCGCCGGCATTGTTCAGCGCCTCATAGGCCATGCCGGCCGACATCGCCCCGTCGCCTATGACGGCGATCACCTTTCGATCGGAGCCGGAAAGATCGGCGGCGACCGCCATGCCGAGGCCGGCGGAGATCGAGGTGGACGAATGCGCCGCGCCGAAGGGATCGTATTCGCTCTCGGCACGCTTGGTGAAGCCGGACAGGCCGTCTTCCTGGCGGAGCGTCCGGATGCGGTCGCGCCGACCCGTCAGGATCTTGTGCGGATAGCACTGGTGGCCGACGTCGAAGATCAGCCGGTCGTTCGGTGTGTCGAACACCTTGTGGATGGCAATCGTCAGTTCCACCACGCCGAGGCCCGCGCCGAGATGGCCGCCCGTCTTCGATACCGCATCGATCATCTCGTCGCGCAGTTCGCGCGCGAGCTGCGGCAGGTCGCGGTCGTCGATGGCCTTCAGGTCGGCTGGCAGCTTGACCTTGTCCAGGAGCGGGGTTTCGGGAAGGGATGTCACGGGGCAGTCGCCTCTTCTATTCGTCTTGGGTGCGCGATAGCATCCCACGACGATCGGGGCAAATATTCGGCACCGGGAAACTATATAGACGTCATCGGCCTTCCGGCAAAGGCACGAATTCCTCCTCGTCGCCCGGCACGATGTCGAAACGGCCGGTTCTCCACTCTTCCTTGGCCTGTTCGATGCGCTCCTTCGACGAGGAGACGAAGTTCCACCAGATATAGCGCTTCGAATTCAACGCCGCGCCGCCGAACAGCATCAGGTGGCAACCCGCAGCGCCGGCGGAGAGCGTGATCGGATCGCCGGGACGGAACACCAGCAGCTGATCGGCGGCAAACCGGTCGCCGGCCACCTCCACTTCGCCGGAAAGGATATAGACTGCGCGCTCCTCGTGCTCGGCATCGAAGGGAAAGCTGCCGCCCGGAGCGAGCGTCAGGTCGACGTAAAGCGTGTCGGAATAGGTTTTGACCGGCGATGTCAGTCCGCCGAGACCGCCGATCACCACGCGTCCGCTTGCTCCGCTGGCGTCGAAAGTCGGCATCAGGCTCTTTGCCGTGTGGGCAAAGGCCGGATCGATCTCTTCCCTGTCGTCCGGCAGCGCCAGCCAGGTCTGCAGCCCCGAGATCGACAGCGGATGGCCGCGCAGCTTTTCCGGCGTGCGCTCGGAATGCACGATGCCGCGCCCGGCCGTCATCAGGTTGATATCACCCGGCTCGATCACCAGTTCCGTGCCGAGGCTGTCGCGATGCTTGATCTCGCCGTCGAACAGATAGGTGACGGTGGAAAGCCCGATATGCGGATGCGGCTTGACGTCGAGCGCCTCTCCGGCGCGCAAAAGCGCCGGCCCCATCCGGTCGAAGAAGATGAACGGACCGACCAGCCGGCGCTTGGCCGTCGGCAGCGCCCGGCGCACCGCAAAGCCGCCGATGTCGCTGGAGCGCGGAATGATCAGGTTCTCGATCGCGTCGCAGGCAAAGGCGTCGCCGGGCAGGGGATCGTTGCCGGGGAAAAAGGACATGAGACCTCCGTTCGCATTGAAATATGAAGTGAGGTTACAGCGCTGCTCCATCCACGAATAGTGTCAGGACGAGAACGGTCTGTTCCGAAAATGACGGCTTCGGACTTTGCTGGGATGGCCGGCTACAGGACTTCCTGATCGTCGGGGTAGCGCGAAAGCATTTGCTTTATATCGGCGAGAAGCGGCGGCAATCGATCTTTCACGATCGACCATACGATGGTTTTTGAGATGCCGTCATAGTCGTGGCGAAGGATATTGCCGAGATCGCGCATACCTCGCCAGTTGTGTGCCGGCAGATGTTCTTCGGCGAAAGAGCCGAGCTTCACGGAAGCCTCGGATATCCTCGACAGACAGCGCTCAGTCGCGTCGTAGACAAGCCTGTTCTGCTCAAACGCAGCGCGATCAAGTGAGGCCATATAGTCGAATATGGCCTCGGCATTTTCCACAATATCGCGTAGGCGCGTAAGGGGACGTTTAAAAGGCAACGGCGCGGTCCCGCTCTATATTCCGCCGAGTTGTCTCCCGTTGAACAGGTTCGGGAAGAACATCAACAGCGGATAGTCCGGTTATAGCTTTAACTCTCTCCCGTACGTCTTCGATTGCGCTGAAATATCCGAAACCGGAATTCAGGACTGGATTGGAAAATGTGACCAGCACATCCAAATCGGAGTCCGGCGTGTTGTCGCCTCTAGCAACCGAGCCAAAAATGGAAATGTGCTCCACCCCCACCGCCGAAAGCTCGTCGCGGTGTTCTCTCAACTTAGCGATGACAGCGTTCTTGTCCATTCGGACAATATAGGGATTTTTCCCGCTCCGGTCGAGGCCTGCGGCCGTCGCTCCCCGTCAGCTCACTGGCTATCCAGCGGTTCGACGCCTGTCGGCTTTCCGGCCCGGTCGAGGCGGATCTTCTCGATGCGGCTCTCGGCGGCGTTGAGCAGCGTCTCGCAATGCTTCTTCAGGAGTTCGCCGCGCTCGTAGATGGCGATCGACTCGTCGAGCGCCACGTCGCCGCGTTCCAGCCGGGCCACGATGCTTTCGAGCTCGGCCACCGCCTTCTCGAAGGAATAGCCGGAAATCTCGGCGGAAACGGCGCTGTCGCTCATGCTCAACCCTTCATCAGTCTCAGGATATGCAGGCCCGCCGATTCGGCGAGGCCTTCCAGATCATAGCCGCCTTCGAGAAGGCTGACGACCCGGTTATGGGCAAAACGGTCGGCCACTTCCATCAACCGTCCCGTCGCCCAGTCGAAATCCTCGCCGACCAGGTTGATCTGCGCCAGCGGATCGCGATGGTGGGCGTCGAAGCCGGCGGAGATCAGGATCAGGTCCGGCGAAAAATCGTGAAGCGCCGGCAGGACCCGGCTCTTGAACGCCTCGCGGAAATGATCCGAGCCGACATTGGGAGAGAGCGGCGCATTGACGACGTTGTTCTTCACGCCGGTCTCGTCCCTGGCGCCGGTGCCGGGATAGAGCGGCATCTGATGCGTCGAGCAAAACAGCACCGACGGGTCGTCCCAGAAGATGTCCTGCGTGCCGTTCCCGTGATGGACGTCCCAGTCGACGATCGCCACGCGCTCGGCGCCGAATTTTTGCTGGGCGTGACGTGCGGCGATCGCCACCGTGTTGAACAGGCAAAAGCCCATCGCCTTGGATTTTTCCGCATGATGGCCCGGCGGGCGTCCGGCGACGAAGGCGTTGGCGATCTCGCCGGCCATGACGGCATCGACCGCGGCGATCGCCCCGCCGATCGCCGTCAGCGCCGCCTTGAGGCTCTGCGGCGAAGCATAGGTGTCTGCCTCGATCTGGTTGATCTCGCCGTCTTCCTCCGGGATTTCGCGCATGACCGCGAAGAGATGTTCCTCCGGATGGGCGAGCGTCACCGTATCCTCGTTGGCGATCTGCGCCTCGACGCGCTCGAGGGCGGAAAAGTTCGGATGCTCCAGTGCGATGTTGAGCGAACGCAGCCGGTCGGCCCTTTCAGGGTGACCGGCGGGTGTGTTGTGTTCGAGAAAGACGGCATTCTCGTAGAGACGTGTGGTCATCGCGCGTTTCCTCGAAGGGTCCGGTCGCCCGGGCGGGGCCGGCGTTCAGAATGTCCCGGCCAACATAGTGCGCGCGGCCGCCATGATCCACCGGCACTGCGAAATCTTGCCGTGCGGCCTGTGGACAGCCTCTTTGGCGCGTTTCTGCCTGCTCCGCTGGTGATTTCAGGGCCAAGTCTTGTGGTCTGCCGGGAAATGTCCTTGAATATCCGCAGCAAAGGCCAATCGGGAAGGGAGCCCATGGACGATCTGGAACGCGTCGAGGTGACGGAGATCCTCGTTCCCTATCGCGACATCGACATGACGGGCCGGCTGCACAATGCGGCCTATCTCGCCTATGCCGAGACTGCTCTTTCCCATTTCTGGCGTTATCGTCCGCCCCTGGAGGACGAGCCGCATTTCCAGGCGACCAAGATCGAGATCCGTCTCCACGCGCCCCTGCGTCTCGACGACCGTTTGCGCCTGACGGTCACGGTCGACAAGATCGGCGGCAAGTCGATCGGGTTCAATGTGCGGATGCTGTGCGAAGGCATCCTCGCCGCCGAGATCGAGATCATTTGGGCCGCCATCGATCCCGCCAGCGGTGAACCTATCGGCCTTCCGGAAGATATTCGCGACTGGCTCTATGGCTATCTGAAATAGAACGAGCGATCGGCGGTCGTGGTCCGGGATGCGCCCGGCAAGTTCAACAGGGTGGAGGGTGTCCGTCGCCGGTCACCCCCTCTCTTGAAAGTATCCGATCAGGCCGTCGCCCCTGTCACGCGCCAGATGACGTCGCCGACATCATCCGCCACGAGCAGCGAACCGTCCGGCCCGATCGTGACGCCGACCGGGCGACCGTAGGAATGCTTCTCGTCCGGCGCTAGGAAGTCGGTCAGAATGTCGCGCGGCGGACCCGACGGGCGACCATCCTCGAAGGGCACGAAGATCACCTTGTAGCCAGCGAGGTTCGAGCGGTTCCACGAGCCGTGCTGGCCGATCACCATGCCGTCCGGGAAGCCGGGCAGCGTCCCGGCCGGCAGCCAGCACAGGCCGAGCGAGGCCGTGTGGCCGCCCAGCGCATAATCCGGGCGTATGGCGCTCGCGACCTTGGCCGGGTCCTGCGGCACGCGGTCGTCGACCGTCTTGCCCCAGTAGCAGAACGGCCAGCCGTAGAAGCCACCGTCCTTGACAGAGGTCAGGTAGTCCGGTGGCGTTTCGTCGCCGAGGCCGTCGCGTTCGTTGACGACGGTGAACAGGTCGCCGGTGGTCGGCTCGAAGGCGAGCCCGACCGGGTTGCGCAGGCCGCCGGCGAAGATCCGGTTCTCGCCGGTCTCGAGATTGATCTCATAGATGCAGGCGCGGCCTTCCTCGACCTCGAAGCCGTGTTCGGCAATGTTGCTGAGCGAGCCGACGCCGACATAGAGCTTCTTGCCGTCGCGGCTCGGCAGGATGCTGCGGGTCCAGTGGCCGGCCGGCTTGTAGTCGGCGATCTTGCGGCCTTGTGCCTCGATTTTCGTCGCGCCGTCGGTATAGGGAAAGGCGACGACCCCGTCGGTATTGCCGACATAGAAGGTACCATCCAGCATCGCCATGCCGAACGGATGGTTGAGGCCCTCCATGAACGTATGGCGGATCTCTGCGACCCCGTCGCCGTCCGCGTCACGCAGGAGTGTGATGCGGTTCGGGCTGTCGCCGATCGCTGCCGCCCGCTTCATCGTCGAATACATCGCATAGTCAAACGGCGTCCTGATCCGTCCGCCGTCGACGCCGAGTGCTTCTGCGGTCAGCACGTCGCCGTTCGGCAGCACATGGATCCAGCGCGGATGCTTGAGGCCTCTCGCGAAGGCGTTGACCTTGAGGCCTGGTGCTGCGGTCGGGGCATGGTCCCCGGCCCAGCCCTTGGCCGTCGGCATCTTCAGCGTCGGAATGCGCTGGGCCTTCGCCTCCGGAATGATGGGCGCGCCGCCGAGCGCCGGCTTTTCCGGGCTCTTTCCCCAGCGCCGCATCAGGATCATCGCGGCGCCGATCATGGCGACAAGGCGAGCGAAAAGGGCCGTCATGTCAGTCTCCTCCAGTGTTTCGCCGGCACCATAGCCAAAAGTGCCGCGGGCGAAAACTGACGATCGCCAAAATCAACGCAGTTCGACGATCAGTTCCGGATGCCGGTCGAGCAGCCGCATCAGCTGGCAGGTTGCGAGACACCGCGCTTGATCGGGGAGCACCGGACGAGGCCGATCAACGCCCGCGATAGACGAAGGGGCCGGGTTCGGCCTCTCCGTCCGCTTCGGCCGCGGCCGCAAGGCTGGCGTGGAGCGGAGAGCGGATGCAGACCGGGTCGGTGGCCGTCGCGTCTCCGGCCAGCGCCATAGCCTGGCAGCGGCAGCCGCCGAAGTCGACATGCTTGCGCTCGCAGCTGCGGCAGGGCTCCGCCATCCAGTCGTCGCCGCGAAAGGCGTTGAAGGCCTCACCGTTCAGCCAGATCTCGGAGAGAGACGTCTCCCGCACGGTGTCGAAAGAGAGACCCGGAATGGTCTCTGCTGCATGGCAGGGGAGCACGCGGCCTTCCGGATTGACGTTGAGGCCGGTGCGACCCCATCCGCCCATGCAGGCCTTGGGATAACGCGAATGGTGGTCGGCGGGCACGTAGTCGATCACCAGCGTGCCGGCAAGCCGCGCCCGTGCCTCGGCGACGAAGGCATTGGCCGCCTCGACCTGCGCCCGGGTCGGCATCAGGCTCGCCCGGTTGCGCTCGGCCCAGCCGTGGAACTGGACGGTGGCGATCTCGATCCGCCGCGCGCCGAGTTCTATGGCGAGCGCCACCATGTCTTCGATCTCGTCCATGTTCTGCTTGTGGCAGACAGCATTGACGGTGAGCGGAATACCGGCCGCCCGCGTCCAGCCGGCAACGGCGATCTTGCGGGCATAGCCGCCCGCATATCCGCCGACCAGATCCGCCTTTTCCGGCGTCACCCCCTGGATCGACAGCTGGAGATGGTCGAGCCCCGCCTCAGCCAGCTCGCCGATCCGGGCTTCCGTCAGCCCGACGCCGGAGGTGATCAGATTGGTGTAGAGCCCGAAGCCAGCCGCCGCCCGCGTCAGCGCCACGAGGTCGCGGCGCGAAGCCGGTTCGCCGCCGGAAAGATGCAGGTGCAGCACGCCGAGGTCTGCCGCCTGCCGGAAGACCGCGATCCATTCCTCCGTCGAAAGCTCTTCCGATGCGCGGGACAACTCGAGCGGATTGGAGCAATAGGGACAGGCCAGCGGACAGCGATGGGTGAGCTCTGCGAGGAGGGCGATCGGCGGGGGCGGACGATGCGCCGCGAAGCGGGCAGGCGAGGGGTGCTCGTTCATCGTACGATCTCCAGCAGCCGCCGGTTGGAGAATTCCCGGATGAAGGCGATCACGTCGGCCAGCACCTGATCCTGCGGGGCCTCGAACCGGCGGGCGAAATCGCCGGCGATCGTGCCGAGGTCTCTGGCACCGTCCAGTGCCTTGACGATCTCAACCGCGATCTCGTCGAGCGCCAGCGCCCGCTCGGGCGCCAGCAGGACCGTCTGTCCGCGCACGGGGTCCTCGCGCAGCCTCACCCCGCGCGCAAGGCGTGCGACCGTCGCGCCGGTGACCACAACTCCACTGCCGCCGGCCTCGGCCGTATCGCCGGTCTTTGGCGCGCTCGTCCGGGCCATGCCTTCGCCGCTCATTCCGCTGCCCCCCGCAAGGGGTTCTCGTCAATCGCGCCGGTCACGCCCTCGCGCCCGTCCCAACCGCCGGGCGGAACGCGCCCCGGCGCCACATAGGCCGAGTGCAGCGTGTCGAGCTGGGACCACAGCACGTCCGTCTTGAAGGTCAGCGCCGCCGCTGCCGCATCCTGTTTCTCAAGCGTGTCGGCCTTGTCGAGCACATAGGCGAGACCGAAGCGCACGTCCTGCGGCGCCTCGTTCAGCCGTTGGCGGAAGTAGGAGAGCGCGCGATCGTCGGCAAAGGCATAGTGTTTCAGCAGTCCGGCAATGCGGTTCTCGTGGATGGCCGGGGCGAAAAGCTCCGTCAGCGAGGAGGCAACCGCCTCCAGCAGCGATTTTTCGCGCACGAACTGCACATAGGCGTCCACCGCAAAACGCGTGCCGGGCAGCACGCCGCGCGCCGAAGCGACGAAATCTGGATCGAGCCCGACTGCCTCGGCGAGCTTCAGCCAGCGGCGAATGCCGCCGCCTTCGGAAAGTCCGCCGTCATGGTCCTCGATCCGGCTGCGCCAGATGCGCCGCAATTGCGGATCCTCGCAGCGCGACAGGAACGCGGCATCCTTCATCGGGATCCGGCTCTGGTAGTAGTAGCGGTTGATCACCCAGGCCCGAACCTGCAGCATCGAACAGCCGCCGCCGTGCAGCATCTGGTGGAACGGATGTTTGTCGTGATAGCGCGACGCGCCGATCGCCCTGAGGCGGGCCTCGAAGGTGTCTCTGTCAGGCAAAGGCTGCAAGGTTGACCTCCATTCCGTCATGGCCGACTTCGAACCCCTGCGCCTCGACCTGATCGCGCTCCAGCCCGGCCTGCCAGATCGGGTTGGTATTGTTGATGTGGACATAGATCTTGCGGCCGATCGACAGGCCTGAAAGTGCCGCGAGGCTACCCTCCGCGCCGGCGATCGGCATGTGGCCCATGCGTCGTCCGGTCTTGTGGCCGACCCCGGCGCGCACCATCTCGTCGTCCTCGAACACCGTGCCGTCGAAGAACAGGAGATCGGCGCCCTCGATTCTCGCGGCCAGCGTTTCCGGCAGCGAGCCGCTGGCCGGAATGTAGTAAGCCCGCCGCCCGTCGATCCTGAACTCGACACCGACGGTCTCGTCCGTCTCCTGGCCAAGCTTCGTGCCTGTGCCCTCCAGATAGAGCGGCACCTTGCCCGGCACGGCAAAGAGCCGGATCTCGAGCCCTGGCAACGGCGAAAAGGCGATATCGAGTGCAACCGTCTCCCGTTGCACGTAAGCCGGGTCGAGCACCTGGAAGACCGGGTTTAGCCCGATGGTGTCCATCAGTGCCTCGGTCGCGAAGAGCGAAAACCTCTGGCTTTCCCGGAGCGTCAGAAGGCCGGTGATGTGGTCGATATCGCCATTGGTCACCACGACGCCTTTAATCGGGCTGTCGCGCAAGGCCCTGGGATGCAGGCAGGCGGAGCGCTCGATCTGGGCGCGGATGTCGGGCGAAGCATTGAGCACGACCCAGTTCTCCCCGTCCGGGCTCACCGCCAACGAAGATTGCGTCTGCGGCCTGACGCCGGAGGACGGATCGCGCGCCGCGCGACAGTTGGCACAGCCGCAGTTCCACTGGGGCAGGCCGCCGCCCGCCGCGGCGCCGAGCACGAGGAAACGCGCGGTCGTCATCGCCTCGTGCCCTGCCGAGGCTTACTCAGAACAGCACAGGCTCGTCGCCGTCCGCCGGTGCGTAACGGTTGATCTCCATGCCGCAGCTCACTTCGATGAATTTAGGCGCAGTCCATTTCATGGCACTTCCTCCCGAAGTTGATGGGTTGCCTGATGTCCGCTGCCACGGGCAGGCGCCGCGTTCCGTTGAGGCGGAAGGGTCACGGCCGGACACTCCTCCAAGCCCGTCGATCTTAGGGGCGCGCAATCGGGCCGGGCAATACAGCGAAATGTATCGGTTTTCGGCATGCCGCCTGATCCCAGGGCCTTGGCCTCGAAGCCTGTTCGCAGGATAGGCGCGTGAGGCTATGATGCGGGTTGCGTCCCATGGCAGGTACGGAGCCTGTCCGTCGGCGCAAAGGGGTGGGGCGGTCGGAAGGCTGGAGGGCAAGATGGGCATGAGGGTGGTGAAAACGCTTCTGGTCGCGCTCGCGGCGCTGGTCGGGGGCTATCTCTGCGCGCTGGGGATCGGCCTGGTCGCCTTCGAAGTCTTCGACGTGTCCCAGCGCGAGGGCGCGGCCGCCATGGGGCTCGCCTTCTTCATCAGCCCGGTCGCCGGGCTTGTCTGCGCGCTGATCGCGGCCGTGTGGTACTGGCTGAGGTCTGGACGCAAGGATGCCGCTGTCCGGGCGCCTCGGGGTTCCGCCTGGCTCGCCGCGCGGGTGGGAGCCGCCGCGGTCGTCGGCTGGCTCTGCGGGCTCTTCCTGCAATGGCTGCTGGCCGGACAATCCTACGACACCTTCGTCGTCGCGCTGGCGGTGTCCCAGGCGCCCCTGCTTCTGGCCCTTTGTCTGGCCGCCGCAACAGGCTGGCTGCTGCGGCGGCGCAAGTCCTGATATGTCCGGTCGTGCCGGGTTGCTACGGCCTCAGGCGCGCTGGGGCAGGAGCGGATAGCCGACCATCACGGCACGGCCGGCAAGGGCGGCGACGGCGGCCTTCAGAAGGTCACCCGGGATGAAGGCCATCGAGCCGAGAAATGCCTTTTCGAGACCCAAGCCGGCGCCGAAGGCGAGATAGCCGATGCCGAAGACATAGAGCACCACGACGCCACCGATCGCGGCGGCCGCGAAGAAGCCGAGCGTCTGGGTGATGGCGGAAAGCCCCGGCCGGGCGAATTTCTCCGCGATCGCGCCGGCGGCGTAGGCGGCCGGCACCCAGCCGATCAGGAAGCCGACGGTCGGGCCGGCAAAGACGGCAAGGCCGCCACGCCCGCCGGAAAGCACCGGAAGGCCGATGGCGACCAGCAGGATGACGAGCACGGCGGCGAGCGCGCCGCGCTTGGCGCCGAGTATGACGCCGGCCAGCATCACGCCGAGCGACTGCGCCGTGATCGGCACCGGAATGAAGCCGAGCGTGATCGGCGGAATGAAGCCGAGCGCCACGATGATCGCGGCGAACAGCGAGATGAGTACGAGGTCACGGGTCTGCATGTGGTCTCCCTCCGGCACGGCGCATGGCGGTCCTGTCACCACCTATATGCGCAAAGTCAAAAATGCCCCCAATGGCAAGCTCACTGCCCGCGAATGCCCCGGGCGTCAATGGCTTGGGCGATATTATCCGCATCCCTGAGGGTGGCGATGACCAGCGGTCCGAGGATCGTCGCAATCTTCGGGCGAAGGCCGCGCGCCCGGTGCGCCTCGCGGATCGCCTCGTATCGCGTCAGGATCTCCGGCACGAAGCGGACCACGAGACCGACCGCAAGGCCGATGTCGGAAGCCTTCGCAAGCCCCGCCCGCTCAAGTGGCGTCGTCCATCGGGTGATCGTCTCGATGAAGGCGGAGACGGTTGTCGTCGCGGTGACGGCGGCCCCCGCCATCATCAGCGCCGAGAGCCGCAGCGTGGTCACCATTGCCTCCTCGGCGCTGGTCAGCACTAGGTGAAACAGTCCGACGATCGCGATGGTGAGGATCACCGGCCGGAGCGGCGAAAGGGCCGCCCGGATCGGCTGGCCGAGGCCGAAATAGAGCGCGCCGGATGCGGCGAGGGCGGCGAGAAGGATCAACGGCTCGCGGGTCAGGAAGATCAGCACGGCGAAGACGCCGAGGCCCGCGATCTTCACCGCCGGCCTTGTCCGGTGCATCAGGCTGTCGCCGCTGACATGAAGGCTTCTCACGGCAGCGCGATCTCCCGGTAGCGGGTGATTGCCTCCGGCGCGCTGCCGTCGAAGGCGATGCGCCCGTCATGGAAGACCAGCGCCCGTTCGAAGCCGGCGACGAGGTCGAGGTCGTGGCTGATGACGATCGCCTGCTGGTCGAGCCCGTCGATCGCCGCCTTCACCATCGCGCGGTTCTTCAGGTCCAGCTGGTTGGTCGGCTCGTCGAAGATGACGAGGTCCGGCGCTGTGACGACGACGGCGGCCAGCGCCACAAGCTGCAGTTCACCGCCGGAAAGCTCGTGCGGCCGCCGGTCGGCGAGATGGGCAATCCCGAAGCGGGCGAGCACGCGATCGACGGCCTCGGTGAGGGCAGCACCTTTAAGGCCCCTGCTTTTCGGCCCGAAGGCGATGTCGTCGCGGATGATCGGCAGGATGATCTGGTTCGCCGGGTTCTGGAAGATGAAGCCGGCCCTGGTGAGCACCGCCTTCTCGTCCTTCACGGTGTCGAGCCCGTCGAGCGCGACCGTCCCGCCCGACGGCTTGACGAGGCCGTTGATCAGCCGGGCGAAGGTCGTCTTGCCGGAACCGTTGAGCCCGATCACCCCGATCCGCCGTTCGGCGAGCGTCAGCGACAGCGGCTCGAGCGCGACCTTGTCGCC
Source organism: Rhizobium terricola (assembly GCF_012927355.1). Taxonomy (GTDB): domain Bacteria; phylum Pseudomonadota; class Alphaproteobacteria; order Rhizobiales; family Rhizobiaceae; genus Allorhizobium; species Allorhizobium terricola. The sequence goes on along the minus strand of NZ_JABBGK010000002.1, from coordinate 143,745 downwards.
ATAGCGCACCTCTGCCCGGTCGAATGTGATCCGCAATGCCTGTCCCCGTCCTTGGTCTGGGCCCTCTATAGACCGGAGGAGGGCCAAGGGGAATGGGCCAGGGGGAATGGCCAGGGGGAATGGTCAGATGGAATGGGCCGACCGGGCGGAGAGCCCGTGCGATGCCCCTCATCCCCCTCCTGAGCCAGTCGAAGGGCGGGACCTTTTCGTCGGGACGGGTAGAAGGAGACGAGCGGCGCCGTCGTGTCCACTCCCTCTCCCCGCGCGCGGGGAGAGGGCTGGGGTGAGGGGCAATTTCCAGGTTGAGGGGAAGGGGGCGGCGTGAGGGGCAATATCGAGATGAAGTGCCATCAGCATTGTCCTCCCATTGAACATATCATGAACATCCGTTAGCCTCGCTCCCATGGCGATTCATCTGGACAACGCGCAGGCGCGAAAAATCTTTCTCGAACGGCAGGGCCTGTCGCGTCCGCCCAATGTCGCGCTCGGCAAAGACGGGCTTTACCAGATGATCCACGACCTCGGCTTCGTCCAGGTCGACAGCATCGCGACCGTCGAGCGCGCCCATCACCAGATCCTCTTTTCGCGCAACCAGACCTATCGCCCGGACCATCTGAGCCGGCTCCTCGAAAAGGACCGCAGCCTGTTCGAGCACTGGACCCATGACGCCTCGGTCATTCCCTCCGCCTTCTTTCCCTACTGGAAGCACCGCTTCAGGCGGCGCGAGGAAAAGATCCTCGACAACTGGCGCAAATGGCAGGGCGAGGGTTTCGACCGGGCCTTCGAGGAAACCTATGAGAAGATCCGCGCCGGCGGGCCGATCATGGCCCGCGAGGTCAAGGCCGAGGACCACAAGTCCGGCGGCTGGTGGAACTGGCATCCGTCCAAGACCGCGCTCGAATATCTCTGGCACACCGGCAAGCTGGCGATTTCGGCCCGCGACAATTTCCAGAAGGTCTACGACCTTGCCGAACGGGTAATCCCGGCCGATCATTTTGCCGCCGAAGTCGATCACGACGCCTTCGTCGACTGGGCCTGCCGCAGCGCGCTCGAGCGGCTGGGTTTTGCCACCCACGGCGAGATCGCCGCCTTCTTCGATCTGGTGACGCCGCAGGAGGCGAAGGCCTGGGTCGACGGCCATCGCGACGAACTGGAGGAGGTCACGCTCGGCACGGTCGACGGCAAGCCGCGCGCCTCCTTTGCCTTTGCGGAAAACCTGGCCGCCCTCATCGACGCGCCGGAGCCGCCGGCCCGCATCCGCACCTTGAGCCCCTTCGATCCGCTGATCCGCGACCGCAACCGCACCGAACGCCTGTTCGGCTTCTTCTACCGCATCGAGATTTTTGTGCCAGAGCCGAAGCGCGAATACGGCTATTACGTCTTCCCGCTCCTGGAATCCGACCGCCTGATCGGCCGCATCGACATGAAGGCCGATCGCAAGGCGGGCGTGCTCGACGTGAAGCGGCTCTGGCTGGAAAAGGGCGTGAAAGCCTCCGCCGGCCGGCTCGACAAACTGGAAGCCGAGCTTGCCCGCATCGCCCGCTTTGCCGGGGTCGATCAGGTGGTGCGGCGCGACGGATGGCTGGGTTGAGGAGGCAAATGACAGTGTCGGACAAAGACAACAGCGGCTACCGCATCGAGGCCCGCGTACCTCCCGTCGAGGACTACCTGCGCCTGCGCCGGGTCGCCGGCCTCAGCCCCTTTTCCCGCGAAGCGGCGGAGAAAGGCCTGCCGAACTCGGTCTTCGGCGTCTGCCTGATGCGGGGCGACGCGGTCGTCGGCATGGGCCGGATCATCGGCGACGGCGGCTGCTTCTTCCAGGTGACCGACATCGCCATCGAGCCCGCCCATCAGGGCCGGGGGCTGGCGAAATGGATCATGCAGGCGCTGAGTGACTTCATCGAAACCCTGCCGAAATCCGCCTATGTCAGCCTGATCGCCGACGTGCCGGCGAACCGCCTCTATGCCCAGTTCGGTTTCGAGGAGACGGCGCCGCGTTCGGTCGGCATGGCCCGCAAGGTCACCTGACCGGCCCCTTCACACCTCTTCAAGCCGCTTCACGCGATCTGGCGGCCGGGCCCGGCGATCGCCTTGTCGCGAATCTCGGCGAATTTCTTCGAGGTCGCGGCGAGCTTGGCGTCCCAGTCGGGATTGGGCGTCTGGCCCTCGATCGTCTTGAAATAGACCTCCATCAGCGCGGCGATGGCAAAGGGTTCGAGCACCGCCGCCTTGAAGGCGAGCGCCGCGATGACCGCGATCGCCACCGCAAAGCCGCTCGCGGCACCGGGGAAGAGATAGACCACGGTCGCCGCCGGCCCGATCAGCACGAGGAAGATCACCGCCGTCAGGAGCCAGAGGAAAAGCGCCAGCCACACGGCATTCTTGACCATCCGCCCGCCGTTCTGGGCATAGAGCACCAGCCCCTGCCGGCCGCTCTCCCACGGGTTCTGGCTGTTGGTCCGGATGTTGTAGGCAAGAATGATCTCGTCGACATAGGTGAGCGACAGGCGGATCACCGTGTTGACGAAGCGCACCAGCCCGTCGAGCCCGGGCAAAAGCATGCCGATCCCGCCGACGAGCCCGGTGATCGCCCGGATCACGCCCTTGATCAGCTGGTCGAGCACGAAAAGCACGTTGGCCTCGCCGAAGCGCGCCTGGACCACCGCCTGGCCATGGGCGATCTGGCCTTTGCCGTCGGGCATGACGCTGCGCCCGTCGACGAGCTCGACCATCACGGCGATATGGGCGGCCTTGACCATGTAGAGGATGTATTCACGCACCCAGTAGAGCGCGAAGGAAACGATGCCGAAGCCGATGATCCCGCCCCAGACGGCAAAGCTCTCCGGCTCCTCGCTCACCTGCCCGATGCCATAACCGACCCCGGCCCCGCCGCCGGTCGCCAGAAGATAGGCGAGCGTGATGCCGAAATAGATCGCCATTCGGATCAGGATGAAGGGCGCCGTGTGCAACAACACGCCCAGGGCCTTGCCGATCGAAAAGTCCCACATGCCACGCTCCCCGCTGCAATCGCTGATTTTGACGGGAAATGTATGCTGCTTTCGCGAGATGATTCAATGACGGCAGTCACAAGGGGGAGGGGATTTTTGCGTGGGGGGGACTGGTTTGCGCCAAAGTAGACTGATCGCCATCAAGTCAGGAGGAGGTAGTGCCGATGCCCCGATTTCTTGCCGTTTACACCATGAAGCCCGAAAACCTCGCGTGGTTTCGAAGCCTGCCCAAGGCCGAGCAGGATGCCATCGATGCGCAGGGCGTACGACAATGGGCGGCGTGGGAGGAGCGCAATGCCGTATCCATTCTCGATCGCGGTGGCATGGTGGGCAAGACGACGCGTGTGACGAAGCACGGCGTGACCGAAGCCCGCAATCCGTTCTGCGGCTATCTGGTGGTCGAAGCCGAAACCGCCGATGCCGCCGCACGCCTGTTCCTCGATCACCCGCATCTCACCGTCTTTCCGGGTGACGGCGTGGACATTATGCCTTTCGTGACGTGAATGCCCGACCGCTGATCCGCAACCGCATTGACAGGAAGGCGGACCGCAAGGCCGAGTTCTCGATGTCGAGTGGCCCGGGGGCTGGAACAGGGTGTCAGGCCGTCCGGCGGGCGGCTGGAGAGGCGGAGCTGGCGAAAGTCGCGGGCGTGGAGGGGAGGGGCAGGCAGGGTAGCGAATGTTACTAATGCGGCATAGCGCTCCAGCGGCTGCGGTCTTTCTAAACATCGCCGGTGCTTGACGATTGTTTCTTGGCATCCTTACAAGTCTAAGATGCGCCTTCGATTTGCAGAATCGCATCAGCTAAGTGATCATCTTGACAGACATGGGGGAGCCAGATGGCGAAAGACGGGGATTCATCCAATAAGATTGCTGATGCCGACGCTGACACCGCAAGCGCGAATAGTGAAAAGACGGAGCGTCGCGAAATAAAAGGTGGCATACCGTATACGGCTTCGCCAGGGGTTTTCAAAAAAGCACTCGAAACGATAATCACTGCTGAACGCCCAGATAAGTTTAACCCTAATTTTATGGAAACAATTCTGGGTATTCGTGGCGGTGCGGCCCGTGCCGTTCCACCTCTCTTTAAGAAGATGCAGTTCATTGGCGCAGACGGCACGCCGACGCCTCTATATTCCAAGTTCAAGACTGAAGGTGGCAGAAGTCAGGCGGCTTTTGAGGCGTTGAAAAGTGCATTTGGAGAGCTTTTTAAGAGAAACGAATATATCTATCGGGCTGACGAGGGAGCGGTCAAAGACGTATTAGTTGAGATAACAGGCCTAAAGCGTAATGACCCAATTATCAGGCAGATGCAGGCAACTTTCGACTCCATTAGATCTTTCATCGATAGTGAGCCGAGCAAAGTCAACGATGAGCGACATGATGAAAATTCTACGTCATTGAACCAAAGCGCAGCAGAGCACGCTGGAGCTAAGCTAAAACTCGGATTGTCTTATCAGATAAACATCGTACTGCCCGAAACTGAAAATATTGCAGTTTTCAACGCTATTTTCAAAAGCCTGAGAGAGAACCTGCTGCGATGAGCGAAGATCGCGAAATCGAGCTGTTCATTTTAAAGAACGCTGTGATCACGAGAGAGCTTCGTGCCGCATTCACATCTAACCGAGTTGGCAATGTACGTGGTGCTTTGGAAGCTCAAGCGGACTCGTTAGTCAATGAGTACCTACGACAGGTCGATTTTGAAACGTTAGCGGATGCCGAGCGTATGAGCGAATTCTATAAGCTCTTTTACGCTCTGGAGAACGATATCCGGGACCTGATCGAAGCGACAATGATCGAGGGTAAAGGTTCTGATTGGTGGCTTGCAAATGTACCGCAGTTCGTTCGGGATAACGCCCAGAAGAACAGTGACAGGGAGGCTGCGGAAGGTCTTCCTCCTCGATCGGACAGAATGCTGGATTACACAACCTTCGGAGAACTTGGCGAGATCCTAAAAGACAACTGGGATGTCTTTTCCGGCATGTTTTCTAACGCCACCCGTAATCGCGTCTTGAGGGTCATCAACCGCCTGAACCTCGTACGAGGACCGATAGCGCACTGCAACTTCCTTCCGGAAGAAGAAGCCATCCGTCTCAAATTAGCTATTCGAGACTGGTATAAGCTGATGGAATAGTGGGTGGCTCTTGCGACAACATAATCGACGCCTGATCATTATATGATAGTGGGCGGTGACGTCTGCTGCGTGCTCCGTCGTCCTGCGCAATGCAAAGACGCAAAAAGGGGCATCGTGCCCCCCAGCTATCCCACAGAACCCATATCTATGGCTTTCGAGCAATGGTGGGCGCTCCCTCCCGCGCCACCATTGCTCGAAAGTCACTCAAGTCTCCCCCGCCACAGACATCGCCCGCTCCACCGCCGCAAACACCTTCGCATCCCCCGACTGCGCCACGTTGAACCGTAAAAACCGCGTTGCCGTCTGCGAGACGCTGAAGGCGTTGCCGGGGGCGAGAACGACGTTGTCGGCGAGTGCACGCCTCGCGATGTCGGCGGCGTCGAGGCCGTCAGGCAGGCTGTACCAGAGGAACATGCCGCCGCGCGGTTCGGTCCACGGGGAGAGCCCGAGTGTGCGAAGCCTGCGGCCGACCTCGCTTCGGGCGCGAGACAGGCGGTCGCGCAGCGCGCCGATATGCTTGCGATAGGATCCGTCTTTCAGGATCGAATGGACGAGTTCGGCCGAAACCGGGTTGCCGCCGAAACTCGTGGCGATCTTGAGATCGATCAGCCCCTCGATCCAGTCGGGGCGGGCGGCGATGAAGCCGCAACGCGCCGCCGCCGTCAGTGTCTTCGAAAAGCTGCCGATATGGATCACCCGCTCCAGCCCGTCGAAGGCCGAAAGCCGGGGGGCGGGTTCGTGCTCGAAATCGGCAAAGATGTCGTCCTCGACGATGGTGAGCCCGGCCTGTTCGGCAAGCTTCAGCAGCCGGTGCGCCGTCACCGGTGACAAGGCCGCACCCGTCGGATTGTGGACCGCCGAATTGGTGATGTAGAGGCGCGGCCGGTGTTCGGTGAGCGCCGCGGCGAAGCGCTCCATGTCCGGCCCTGTCGGGGTATAGGGCACCCCGACGATCTTGACCCGGTGGGCGCGGAGCAGCGCCAGGAAGTTGAAATAGCAGGGATCGTCGACCAGCACCGTGTCGCCCGGCTCGACGAGGAAGCGGCAGAGCAGGTCGATCGCCTGGGTTCCCGATTCCGTCAGCATGATCTGCTCCGGCGAGGCGGCAATGCCGCGCTCGGCCATTCGCCGCGACAACAGCTGGCGCAGCGCCGGCAGGCCGAGCGGCGTGCCGTAGTCGGCAAGCGTTGCGTCGGTCCCGCTGCGCGACAGCGCCCGGAGCGACCGGCGGATGTCCGCCTGCGGCATCCAGTCCGCCGGCAGCCAGCCGCAGCCGGGTTTCAGCGTCTCCGCGCCGGCGGTCAGCGATTGCCGCGACACCCAGAAGGGGTCGATCGCCCGGTCGAGCCTGGGGCCGATCTCGGTCAGCACCAGCGGCGCGACGGGGCCGGCGACATAGAAGCCGGAACCGGGACGCGACTGGATCAGCCCCTCGGCGGCAAGCCGGTCATAGGCCTCGACGACCGTCGAGTTGGAAACGCCCATCACCTTGGCAAAGCCGCGGATCGAGGGCAGTTTCGCCCCCGGCGAAAGCGTCCGCCCGGCCACCCGCTGGCGGATCGCCGCCATCACGGCGCCGACCCGTGTTCCGCTTTCCGGCCCGGCATCCACCTCGTCCCCGCTTTGCGCTCCGGTCCGTTCCCATCCGCCGTTCGGTGCAATCTCTGTCATCCGTACTGGTCTCCGAGCCCTTACAGTTTGGCTGAACTGTAATGCACTGTGCCTGACAAATCCATCCGCCATCGGCTAGGGAAGTGTGAGTGGCATCGGGCGGAGGCGCGCGTTCGGAATTGCGGGAAAACCCCGGCCACCCCCCTCTGGCCTGCCGGCCATCTCCCCCTCACGGGGGGAGATGGCCGGCAGGCCAGAGGGGGGTGGCCCGCAGGCAAGTGGCTTCGTTTCGCCCACCCAAGACATCGGTTTCCACGGCAGCGCTCCGTGACCGCAACGACAGAAGGACGACGAAATGGACAAGACGACGACGGGCTGGATCAACGGTTTTCTCGGGGTGCTGATCTTCAGCGGATCGCTGCCGGCGACGCGGGCGGCGGTTGCCGATTTCGATCCGGTCTTCCTGACGGTGGCGCGCGCCGCGATCGCCGGCGTCCTGGGGCTCGCCCTGCTTCTGCTGTTTCGTGAAAGATGGCCGAAGCGCACTGATCTTGTCTCGCTGCTGGTCGTGGCGCTCGGCGTGGTGGTCGGCTTTCCGCTGCTGACCGCGCTGGCGCTGAAACACGTGACCTCGGCCCATTCGATCGTCTTCGTCGGGCTCCTGCCGCTCGCCACCGCGAGTTTCGCGGTCCTGCGCGGCGGCGAACGTCCGCGGCCGGCCTTCTGGCTGTTTTCCGGGCTCGGCAGCCTGCTGGTTGCCGGTTTCGCCCTGCTGCAGGGTCTTGCGGCCGCCCCGCTCGGCGATCTGCTGATGCTCGCCGCGATCATCGTCTGCGGGCTGGGTTATGCCGAGGGTGCCGCCCTGTCACGCCGGCTCGGCGGCTGGCAGGTGATCTGCTGGGCGCTCGTCCTTTCGCTGCCGATCATGCTCGCGCTCGCCTTCGTCACCATGCCCGCCTCCTTCGCCGGCACCGGCGAGCCGGCCTGGCTCGGCCTCGCCTATGTCTCGGTTTTCAGCATGCTGGTGGGTTTCATCTTCTGGTATCGCGGCCTGGCGCTCGGCGGTATCGCCGCGGTCGGCCAGCTGCAGCTGCTCCAGCCCTTCTTCGGCCTGGCGCTCGCCGCAACGCTGCTCGGCGAGGCGGTGAGCCTCACGATGGTCGCGGTGACGGGGGCAGTCATTCTCTGCGTCGTGGGCGCGAAACGGTTCGCCAGATAGATCCGGCGGCACCACGGAAGAGGAGGGGGGGAAGCAAACCCGCCCCCGGTGGACCGGGGGCAGGGGAATACTTGTCCGGGTAGGCGGTCGGTCAGACGATCTCGGTGCCGCTGATGCGGATGCCGAAACCTTCGAGGCCGACATAGTGGCGCTCGCGCGAGGCGAAGAGGCGGATCGAGGTGACGCCAAGATCCTTGAGGATCTGCGCGCCAAGGCCGATTTCCAGCCATTCGCTTTCGCGCTGCTGGGCCTCGTTGTGCACTTCGCGCTCGTGCTTTCCGGCGCGTGCCGTGGTCGATACGCCGACGCCGACGGAGCCTTCGCGCAGATAGACGATGACACCTCGGCCCTTTTCGGCGATCTTCTTCATGATGGTGTCGATCTGGCGGTCCTTGCCGAACACGTCCTGGCCGACATGCTCGAGATGCAGTCGGACCGGAATGTCGACACCGTCGCGGATGTCGCCGAAGACGACGGCCAGATGCTGCATGGGATCCCAGGGCAGCGAATAGGCATGCGCCTTGGCCGGGCCGTAGGGCGTCTCGACCGTGAAGCTCGAGGCGAGCTGGATCAGCGTTTCCTTGCGCTGGCGGTAGGCGATGAGATCGGCGACCGAAACCTGCTTGAGATTGTGCTTCCGGGCAAATTCCGTGACCTGCGGGCCGCGCGTCACGGTGCCGTCGTCGTTGACCAGTTCGCAGATCACACCGACCGGCGGCAGACCGGCGAGCTTGCAGAGATCGACCGCGGCCTCGGTATGGCCGGAGCGCATCAGTACGCCGCCTTCGCGGGCGACCAGCGGGAAGATGTGGCCGGGACGGACGAAATCGGCCGGGCCGACATTCGGGTTGGCGAGGTTGCGCACGGTGAGCGTCCGGTCGTCGGCGGAAATACCGGTCGTCGTGCCGTGCTTGAAGTCGACGGTGACGGTGAACGCGGTGGTGTGTGCGCTGTCGTTTTCGGCGACCATGGCGTTGAGGTTGAGGCGCTTGGCCTCTTCCTTCGGCATCGGCGCGCAGACGATGCCCGAGGTGTGGCGCACGATGAAGGCCATCTTCTCGGCGGTGCAGTGCACGGCGGCGACGATCAGGTCGCCTTCGTTCTCGCGGTCGTCGTCGTCGGTGACGACGACGATCTCGCCGGCCTCGAAGGCGCGGATGGCGTCGACGACGCGGCTCTGGTCATAGGTCATGGGAAATCCTCGTCACTTCAGTCGGCCGGTCTGGCCGCGGTCTCGGAGATAATGATCGGCGATCGTGCAGGCCAGCATCGCCTCGCCGACAGGAACCGCCCGGATTCCGACGCAGGGGTCGTGGCGGCCCTTGGTGCGCACGTCCACCTCGTTCAGGTCGCTGTCGATCGAACGCCGTTCGGTGAGGATCGACGAGGTCGGCTTGATGGCAAAGCGCGCGACGATCGGCTCGCCGGTCGAAATGCCGCCTAGAATGCCGCCGGCATGGTTGGAGAGGAACATCGGCTTGCCGTCCGGGCCGATCCGCATCTCGTCGGCATTTTCCTCGCCGGTGATCTCGGCGGCGCCGAAGCCGTTGCCGATCTCCACGCCCTTGACCGCGTTGATCGACATCAGGCCGCTCGCGATGTCCTGGTCGAGCTTGGCATAGATCGGCGCGCCGAGGCCGGCGGGAACGCCCTCGGCCACCACTTCGATGACGGCGCCGACCGAAGAACCCGCCTTGCGGATCTCGTCGAGATAGCTTTCCCACACCGGGACGATCTCCGGATCGGGAGCGAAGAACGGGTTCTCGCTGACCTGCGCCCAGTCCCAGTTGGCGCGGTTTATTCTGTGCTTGCCGATCTGCACCAGCGCACCGCGAATGGTGACGCCGGGGATGACGAGCCGGGCCAGCGCGCCGGCGGCAACGCGGGCCGCCGTCTCGCGCGCCGAAGACCGTCCGCCGCCGCGATAGTCGCGAATGCCGTATTTGACGTCATAGGTGTAGTCGGCATGGCCGGGGCGGTAGCGCTTGGCGATCTCGCCGTAGTCCTTCGAACGCTGGTCGGTGTTCTCGATCATCAGCGAGATCGGCGTGCCGGTGGAAATCATCGACCCGTCCTCCTGCGGCATCACGCCGGAGAGAACCTTGACGAGATCATCCTCGCGGCGCTGCGTCACGAAACGCGACTGGCCGGGCTTGCGCTTGTCGAGGAAGGACTGCAGGTCGTCGAGCGTGAAGCGGATGCCGGGAGGGCAACCGTCGACCACGGCCCCGAGCGCCGGTCCGTGGCTTTCGCCCCAGGTGGTGACGCGGAAGAGGTGACCGAAGGTGTTGTGCGACATGGAGACGAACCGTTTTCGGAGGACGGCGCGCCTGCGAGCCGCCTCGGCTTTTGTTGGGCACACTCATAGTGGAAAAGCGAAGGGCGCGACAAGCCTTTCTTGGACGACGGAGCGTCCACGAAAGGCTTACGATGCCTTTCGCCGTGGCAGGCCGCGCGCAAAGCGGGTGAATTCGTCGAACGGGAGCGGCTTGGCGAAGGCATAGCCCTGCAGATAGTCGCAGCCGAGCTGGCGCAGCAGCCCTGCATGCTCGTGGCTTTCGACGCCTTCGGCGACCGTCTCGACGCCGAGCGATCGGGCGATCTCGATGATCGAGCGCACCAGGGCGCGTTCCTGAGGCTGGGTGACGATCGGCATGACGAGCTGCCGGTCGATCTTCAGCCGCTTCGGCTTGAGGCGCAGCAGGCTGACGATCGAGGTGTGGCCGGTGCCGAAGTCGTCGATCTCGATGTCGATCCCGAGCGCCTTGATCCGGTCGATGTTGGTGGTGGCGACGTCGTCGCTCTCGTCGAGGAAGATCGATTCCACCAGCTCGAAGCAGATCGTGCCGGGCGTGATGTTGAGGCTTTCCAGCTGCTCGACGAGCTGGGCGTCGTGCAGCCGCTTGGAAGAGACGTTGACCGACACTCGCGGTAGTTTGAGGCCGAGTGCCACCCAGCGCATCTGGTCCTTCAGCGATGTCTCCAGCACGAGCTGGTCGATCCGCGCCATGACGTTCAGCTCCTCGGCGATCCTGAGGAAGCTGTTGGAGGGGATGATACCCTTGTCAGGATGGTTCCAGCGGACGAGCGCTTCGGCGCCGGAGAGCTCCATGCTGCTCGTCTCGAACTGTGGCTGGTACCAGACGGTGAACTCGTCACGCTCCAGACCGGTGAGGATCTCGTCGGCCATGCGCTTCTTCGAGACGATATTGGCCTGCAGGTCGGGCGTGAAGAATTCGTAGCAGTTCCGGCCTTTCTCCTTGGCCTGGTAGAGTGCGATGTCGGCGTTCACCAGGATGCGGCGAGCGTCCGGCGACAGACCCTGGGTTTGGGCGATGCCGATCGAGATACCGCAGCGACAGGTGAAGCCCTCGAAGTCGATCGGCTTGCTCATCTCCTCGATGATGCGTTCGCAGAGGGTCGAGATTTCTTCTGCGCTCGTCGCCCGGCGCGCGAGAATGACGAATTCGTCACCGCCGATGCGGGCGACCAGATCGCCGCGCGCGACATTGCGGGTGAGCACCTTCGACGCATGCACCAGCATGGCGTCGCCGGCCGCATGGCCAAGCGTGTCGTTGATTTCCTTGAAGCGATCGAGGTCCAGATGAAGGATGGTGAACTTCTGCCGCTTGCTCGTGCCGGCCTGGGTGAGTTCGTCGAGTTCGAGATCGAGCTTTCGGCGGTTGGCGAGCGAGGTCAACGGATCGTGCAGCGCGTTGAACTCGATACGGTTCTTGGCGAGTTCCAGTTCGAGATTGCGGCTGTCGGCCTCCGCCTTCGCATTGCGCAGCTGTTCGGCAAGGATCGCGTCTGCGGTGACGTCGAAGGCAATGCCGATGATCTTCTTCTTGCCGTCACGCCCGATATGCACCTGGCCGACGGAACGGACATAGCGGATCTCGTTGTTGGGAAGCAGCACCCTTTGGGTCGTGTAGACACCTTTACCCGATGTGACGCCGCGATTGCTTTCGAGCCGCACATCCTGACGGTCGTCCTGGTGCAGGCACGAGAGCCATTCGTGTTCGGTCACGGGCCGGTCCTTGAAGGGCAGACCGTAGAGCTGGTGCATGCGCTCGTCCCAGTAGGCCGTCTTCGACACCGGATCGCCTTCCCAGATGCCGCAATTGTAGGAGGCGAGCGCGAGGTCGAGCTTTTGGGAAAGCACTGCGAGTTCGTGCTCTCGGCTCGAAAGCTCATCGAGCGCCAGTTCGAGTTCGGCATTCTTGATGTCGCTGGTTGCCTTGGCGTCGTAAAGCGCCTGGGTCGACAGCGTGTCCTTGGTGACGTCCCACACGATGCCTGTCAGGCGAGCCAGACCATTGTCGCCGTGAGAGCGCGCCCCGACCGATCGCAGGTGCCGGAGCGTACCGTCCTGAAGCGTGACGCGATAGGTGATGTCCCACCCGTCGCCGACTGCGCCCGACAGGTTGCGGGCAAGATTCGCCTCGATCTGCTCGGCATCTTCCGGATGGATCCGTTTGTACCAGGCCGCAATGCTTTCGCAGCCATCGCTCGGCGCAAGCCCGTGCAGGACCGCAGCACGCGCATCCCACGAAAGGAGCCCAGTGCTCTCGTGCACCTCCCATATGCCGATATTGGCGGTGCCCATTGCCAGGTTGAACCGGCGGGAAAGGTCGAGCAGCTTCTGCTCGCGCGCCTTCAACTGGTCGATATGCCGGTTTCGCTCGCGGAGCAGATAGAGGCTGAAATAGACCGGCAGGATCATCATCAGACACGCTGCCGCGATGATGAGGCGCGTCGTGAACTGTCGGTCAGAGGCGATGTTCCACCCGTCCTTCGGTTTTGCGAGGATTTCGAGGAAGCCGCCGGGATAGGCGAAACGCCGCGTTACGGGGTTGTCGTCGACCTTCTCCGGCGAACCGAAGATGAAGGTTCCCGCCCCGTTCGGATCGATGCTGCGGATGGCGAAGTCGAGATAGTCGAGGTTGATCTGCCGTGTCTCGCCGTCCGGTCTGGCACCGGTCCTGGCATCGAGGACGAGCCCGCTCGCCTCGAGAAACTTCCGCGTGTCGAGCGTCATCACGATCGAGCCCCAGGACGTTTCATTTCCGCCGCGGATCGGTCCGATCGGGAAGTCGAGAACCAGCTGGCCTTCGCCCGCGAGGGCCAGCTTCGGCGCGGAAGACCCTCCCGGCGCGACGGAGGCGCGGCGAAACACGATGTCGCGAATGTGCTGTTCGCGCTTGATGAGCTGCGCCGTCATCGCATTGAGCTCGACAGGCTTGAGGTCGGTATCCGCGATGACCATGTCGGCGAGGTGGCTGGCAGAATCGAGATCCGCCTCGATGCGCGCGTCGAGTGCGCTTCGGATCAGTCGCACGTCGTCGGCAACATGGCGCTCGAGAACCTTGCGGTCTGCCGTGTTGCTCCGCTGATCAAGGACGATACCGGCACCGATGATTGCCAGGCTGACGAGCACGCCGCCGACGATGAAGGCTCCGGTGCCGGTCACTTCCTGGCCACGGTGACGCCGGATGCTGTCGAGAATTCTCAAATCAGGAAGGTCCTCAAGGTTAGACCTCCGACGCTAGCCGACAGCAGTTAAAATTACATTGAATGGCTAATATTGCCGCCCCTTCAATATTTTCGCTCCAGCTGTATGAGCATAGTCGCAACCCCTTGAATTCAGTGAAATCTTAAAAAATCGGGCAGCTTTTGAGCCAGAAGGAATCTGATCTTGAACATCGCCGCATTTCCGTTCATCAATCTCACGGAAAATGTCATTGTTACGGGCGATTTTTGCCACATTTCGGAGGCCTATTTTGACACACAGATTGACCCCCTCGAAAACGGCAAGGGCCACCCGCATGCGTATGATGATCACAGTACTGATGGCGACCGCGAGCTTCCTCTCGCCGCTCACCGTGCTGGCGGGCAGTGACGACGTCGAGGCGACGATCAAGGCGGTCAATGTCGACGGGCTCAGCCTCGTGCTCGACGATGGCAAGACCTATTCGCTCCCGGAAGAGTTCAACTTCGACGGTCTGGAAAGCGGCGTGAAGGTCATCGTCTTCTACACCGAAGTCGACGGGAAGCGCGTCGTGGACGATCTGGAAATCGTTCAGTAAGGGCAGGGCCTTCAGAGCCAGCCGACTGCGCCCTCGTCGCGGTCGATCTTGAGCACCCGGTCCTGCGGCACGTTCATGTCGCAGGCTTCGTCCTCACTCCATCCCCCGATCAGGCGAAACACGCTGCGCACGATGCCGCCATGGCTGACGCAGATGGTCGGCCTGTCGACGGATGTCAGCCAGGCGCCGACACGCCACGACAGGATCTCATAGCTTTCGGCGTCGCGGCCTGGCGGAATGAAGTCCCATTTGCTCAGGGCGCGGGCCTCCACGCGATCGGGCGTGACCCGTTGAAGCTCGGGGATGGTCGAGCCTTCCCAGTCTCCGAAGGAGAGTTCCACCAGGCGCGTGTCGGTGCGGTAGGTCGTGGGATCGAGGCCCATGGCGGCTCGCAGCCGCTCCATCGTCTCGCGGGTCCGGCCGAGCGGCGAGGCGACGAAATCGAACGCGGAGACGGTGTCCCCGAGTTCTTCGGCGAGACGCCGGCCGTTTTCGGTGGCCTGGCGTCTTCCGTTGGCGTTGAGCGGAATGTCTTTCTGCCCTTGCAGGCGGCCCTCGGCATTCCAGTCGGTCTGGCCGTGGCGGACCATGTAAATCAGCACGGCTGCAGACCCCTGGCTTCGATCAGTCCTTGGCGACGGAGATATCCGGCGCGTCCACGGCCTTCATGCCGACCGTGTGGTAGCCGGAATCGACGTGGTGCACTTCGCCGGTCACGCCGGTCGAAAGGTCGGACAGCAGATACATGCCCGACTTGCCGACTTCGTCGGTCGTCACGTTGCGCTTCAGCGGCGAGTTATACTCGTTCCACTTCAGGATGTAGCGGAAATCGCCGATGCCGGAGGCGGCCAGTGTCTTGATCGGGCCGGCCGAAATCGCGTTGACGCGGATGCCGCGGCCGCCCATGTCGACGGCGAGATAGCGCACGGAAGCCTCGAGTGCCGCCTTGGCGACGCCCATGACGTTGTAGTGCGGCATGACCTTTTCGGCGCCGTAATAGGTGAGTGTCAGGATCGAACCGCCGTCATTCATGACCTTCTCGGCGCGAGCGGCCACAGCCGTGAACGAATAGACTGAGATGTCCATTGTCCTGGTGAAGTTGTCGCGGGTCGTCTCGATGTAGCGGCCGGTCAGTTCGTCCTTGTCGGAAAACGCGATGGCATGCACGACGAAGTCGATCTTGCCCCACTTCGCCTCGAGATTGTTGAAAACGGCGTCGATGCTTTCGAGATTGGTGACGTCGCAGTCGCCGGCCATGAAAGCGTCGAGTTCCTGGGCGAGCGGCTCAACACGCTTCTTCAGCGCGTCACCCTGCCAGGTGAAGGCAATCTCGGCGCCCTGGTCGTGACAGGCTTTTGCAATGCCCCATGCAATGGAGCGATTGTTTGCAACGCCCATGATGACGCCGCGCTTGCCTGCCATAAGGCCGGAACCTTGAGCCATGTTGTGATCCCCTGATACTTTCGATGGACTGCCTATGGCATAGGCCGTTCCGGCGTTCAAGGTTGCGCCGGATCATCAACTGTTAGGCACCGTAACAAAGGGTGTAATTGTTACAAATGCTTCACAAATACAGGCCTTCGCGCATGACGCGCATGAGGTCGGTGACCTTGTCGTCCGGCTTTTCCCACAACATGATGCGCAACTCCACGACGAGAGCGCCGCGCCCGCCTTCGCCGTTCGGCAGGCCGAGATCGTCGAGACGGATCGCCTGGTCGGAACTCGACCATGCGGGAATGGTGATCGCCAGTGGACCCGCCGGCGTTTCGACCTCAGCCTCGCAGCCGAGTACGGCGTTTTCGAGCGTGATCGGCAGCACGGTCTTGATGTCGTGGCCGTCGACGGAGAACTTGTCGTTTCGCATCAGCCGCAGGGTGACGCTCACGTCGCCGCGCGCCATGCCCTGGACCTTCAACCCCTGTGCCTTGAGGCGCACCACGGTGCCGTCGCTTGCGCCGTCCTCGATCGGCACCCGCAATTCGCGGCCGTCGGACAGCGTGATCGGAACCGGCTTCAGCGCCAGCAGGTCATCGATGGTGACGGTCGCCTCGACGATCAGGTCGGGCGCCTTTTCCGGCGCCGGCTGGACGCCGCGGATGCGCCGCACCAGCGAGCTCAGGAGTTCGATCGGGGCGAGGATGGAGGGACCCTTCACGGTGCCCGAGCCTTCTGCGGCCTCTGCCCGGGCGCTCTCCGCGGCCTCGCTCTCGCGTTTCAGGGTCTCTGCCGCAGCGGCCGCCTCGGGCGTGTCGCCGAAGATGCGGGATACGACGTCTTCCGGGCTCTCGCTCGCGTTTTCCGCCTTGGCCTGTGCGCCGGCTCCTGCCTGGGCCTGCTGCTGAGATTGTTGCTGCTGTTGCTGGCCAGGCTGCTGGGCCTGCGTCTGAGCTTGAGCTTGAGCCTGTGGCTTCTCTGCCTTTGACTGCGCGGCGGCCTGAGCCGCCTGGGCCTGCTTGTCGGCCTTGGCCTTTTCGGCTTCCGCGCGTGCGAGTTCGGCCATGATGCGCTCCGCATTGGCCTTGGCCTGCTTGGCGCGTTCCGCGGCTTCGCGGGCGGCCTGCCGCTGCTGCATGATGGTCTGCTCGCGTTCGCGCGCTTCCACCTTGTCGCGCTGCTGGTCGTAGCGGTTGCGCTTTTCCGGGTCCTTCAGAACCTCGTAGGCGCGGCCGACCTCGGTGAAACGCCGGCCGGCATCCGGGTCGTCGCGGTTCTGGTCCGGGTGCACGCTCTTGGCCTTGGATCGCCATGCGGCCTTGATTTCGTCCGCTCCCGCGTCGCGCTTTACGCCCAGCACTGAATAGAAATCGCGCATCAAGGCCACCAATTACGAATAGACGGACCGCCATCGCTCATGCAGGCGTGCCGACAAGGAAACACATGCCGGCGCGTCGTCGTCATGGCGCCCGGCTTCACAATGCCGCGAGTATGACAAGAAGATGCTAATCAGTGGTTACGCGCGTCCCGGCGGCCGTCGCCGGTTGAGGCGCCTGTCACGGCTGGCGGGTGAAACTCATCAGCTGCCACTGGCCGGAGCCGGCGGTGCAGGTCTTTCCGGAGAAATAGGCGATCCCTTCGTAGGAATGCCGGGTGGTGGAGAAGTTGCGGCAAACCACGCCGTTGGACTTCTGCTCCTGGATGGCCGTCACCACGCCCGCACTGCCAGTCGTCGCGTTGGCCCAGGGAAGACGGCTGTCGGATCGCGACAGGTCGGCGGAAGACACGGCGTTCTGCACCGTCAGTTCGTCCGAACGGCCTTCCGCGGACTTCTTCTGCTGCACGGTATTGGTGGAGATCGAACGATCCACGTCGGATCCGAACAGGTCCATGCCTCCGCCGAAGCAGCCGCTGAGCGGAAGCGTTGCAGCAAGGATGAGAAGTAAACTGCGCTTGCGCATAGGCTCACCCTTTTTGCTCTCGTTCGACTTTGCTATGTCTCTCAATGGGCGTCCTGTCCAGTGCTTCGACCCTGGGCAATCATGATCAAGTTCGGGAGCATTTTAGGTAATATGTCAGAGACTGGGTTAACAAGCGGTGACTTCACCGAGGAAAACGAGCCCTTCGCGCTGTTCGGCTCGTGGCTGAAGGATGCAGAGGCTTCGGAGATCAATGATCCCAATGCGGTCGCGGTAGCAACCGTTGACGAGAACGGCCTGCCGAACGTGCGAATGGTCCTGCTCAAGGGGTATGATTCCCGGGGCTTCGTCTTTTACACAAACTTCGAGAGCCAGAAGGGACAGGAAATTCTCGGCCAGAAAAAGGCGGCGATGTGCTTTCACTGGAAATCGCTTCGC
Organism: Rhizobium terricola; assembly: GCF_012927355.1. Lineage (GTDB taxonomy): Bacteria > Pseudomonadota > Alphaproteobacteria > Rhizobiales > Rhizobiaceae > Allorhizobium > Allorhizobium terricola. The sequence goes on along the minus strand of NZ_JABBGK010000002.1, from coordinate 125,894 downwards.
CGGCAGGTCCGTCTGCGCGGCGAGGTCGAGGTGGTGTCCGACGCCGAGGCCGACGAGTATTTCCACTCCCGCCCGCTCGGCAGCCGCATCGGGGCCTGGGCCTCGAAGCAGTCGCGCCCGCTCGAGGGCCGCTTCGCGCTCGAGAAGTCGGTTGCCGAATATACGGCCCGCTATGCGCTTGGCAGCGTGCCGCGCCCGCCGCACTGGTCGGGTTTTCGCATCAAGCCCGTGTCGATCGAGTTCTGGCACGATCGCAAGTTCCGCCTGCACGACCGCATCGAGTTCCGCCGCGAAAGCCCGGACGCGCCGTGGCACAAGGTGAGAATGTATCCCTGACGGGACAATGCCCGGCCGTGGTCCGTCGGATCGCGGCCGGTTCAGCGATGGATCAGGAAGGGAATGCCGGAGGCGAGCGCCGAAACGTAGCGCGGCTTCTGGAAATAGCCGTTGAGCGAGATGCGCGGCAGAAGCATCATGTTCATGCTGCCCTTGCTCCCGAGCGTCCCGGCCCGGGTGGTCACCGCCAGGGCGAAACCCTCTCCGGCAACGAGATCGGCCGTGTGTCGCGTCGCGCTGCGCTCGTCCCCATAGGGATAGGCGAAGGTCGTCGGCCGCTTTCCGGTCAGGCCCTCGACATAGTCGGCGCTGTCCTTCAGCTCCTGCCGTGCTTCGTCCTCGCCGAGAAAGGCGAGCGCGCGATGGCTGACGGTATGCGCGCCGAGGCTCGCGAGCGGATGGCGCGCGAGCTCGCGTAACGCTTCGGCCGGCATCACCAGCCTGTCGACGATCCCCACGGGATCGACCCCGACGCTCCGCGCGGCCTTGTCCAACCGTTCGATCGCAACTGCTTCCCGCGGACCGCAAATGGCGTCGCAGACGAGATCGCAGGCCTTCCGCTTGGCCAGCGCCGTCGCGATCTCGTGGGTAACCGGACCCGCGTCCGTTTCGATGGTGAAGCGCTCCGAGGCATTGAACAGCGCCTCTGCCGTTTCCCACCAGATCGTGTGGCTGCGTTCGCTGAAACCTCTTGCCACGAAGATGGTGAAGGGCACGCCATGTTTCTCGAACACGGGCAGGGCGTGTTCCGCATTGTCCCGGTAGCCGTCATCCAGCGTGAAGGCGGCAACAGGTGCTCCTGCCGGTTCCTCGGCGAGGATACGCGGCAGGTCGTCAAGCCGCACGAAGCGATAACCGTCGGCCTTGAGCCTTCGGATTGCGGCGTCGAGAAATTCCGGCGTGATCTCGAGGTGACCGTTGGGATCGAACGGCTGGCGCTTGCGTGGGCGGACATGATGCAGCGTGAAGATCGCGCCACGGCCGCGTGCCGTCTTCAGGGCGCCGAGCCGGGTGAGGATATGCGACGCTTCGAGGCCGCCACTGATTGCGGCTTTGCGCGCAAAGCCCTTCAGGATGGCCTTCATCGTTCCGTCCTCGACCTTCAGGTTAGGTGCCGACCCAATTTTGGTCAGGCGGTGTGGCAAAATGCGCCGTTATTACAAGGCCGAGGCTAGTGACAAGCGGTTAAGCCTTGCTTTACACGTCATGCCGGTTTCCTGCCGCGCAAGCTCCGGGATATGGCCATTGGCTATTAACCCCTCGTTTACCACGGTCATGAAACTTTTGGTTAATAGTTGAGGGCGGCGCTCATCTCTGAACGATTGTCGCCCCATTCTTGCCTTAGGGAACGCCCGAATTTCAATTCGTCGCCGCCTGAATCGGCCCGGCGACAGACTGCCAAGAAATCGCCGCCTCTGGAGGATGCATGAAGAAGTTGTTGATCGCGCTTTCGTTTCTTATGGCGATCGCTTCCTTTTCCAGTCAGGCGCAGGCCGGCAGTGCACAGTTCCTCCTCGATGCCCGCACCGGTGAAGTCCTGGCTTCGGAAAACCCCGACAGCCCCAATCATCCCGCTTCGCTTACGAAAATGATGACGCTCTACATGACCTTCGACGCGATCCGTCGTGGTCAGTTGTCGTGGGACAGCCCTGTGCCGTTTTCGAAATATGCGGCCACCCGCCCGCCGACCAAGCTTCGCGTCAAGGCCGGCGACAAGATCACCGTCCGCGAAGCCGTTCTCGGCATGATCGTCCAGTCGGCGAACGACGCCGCTGCCGCCATGGCCGAAAAGCTCGGCGGCACGGAGGAACAGTTTGCGGCGATGATGACGAAGAAGGCGCGCGCACTCGGCATGTCGCGTACCACCTTCGTCAACGCCTCGGGTCTGCCGGACGATCGTCAGATCACCACCGCGCGCGACATGTCGACCCTCGGCATCGTTCTGCTGCGCGACTTCCCCGAGGAGTACAAGCTCTTCAACACCAAGAGCTTCGCCTTCCGCGGCCGTACGATCAACGGCCACAACAACCTGATGTATCGCTACAAGGGCATGGACGGCATCAAGACCGGCTATACGAATGCTTCCGGCTACAATCTCGTCAGCGCCGTCAAGGACGGTAACCGCCGTGTGATCGGTGTCGTGATGGGCGGCCGCTCTGCCGCGAGCCGTGACAAGGTCATGGAGAAGCTGATCGCCGGCAATATCGCCAAGGCCTCCGGTGGCAGCAAGTTGCTGGCCAGCATTGCGGCGTCCGGAAACATCGATATTGCACGCCTTGGCGACGAAATCCCGGTTCCCGCGCCGCGTCAGGACGCGATCGCCGCCGTCATCGGCATGGCAAAGTCCACGCCGGTCGACGCCACCCGCTATGGCAATGCCTATGCCAAGCCGGTCGAGCTTGCTACCGCCTCGATCGCCAGTGACGTTCCGGCTCTCTCGCCCGAAGCCCAGGCAACGGATGCCGCTCAGCCGACCAAGGTCGGCAAGGCCCGTGGCTGGCAGATCCAGATCGCTGCCGCATCGAGCGCCCAGGCCGCCATGGAACTCCTGGCCGACGCCCGCGCCAAGGTCGGCGCCGCCCTCGACGGCCACGACACCTATACCGAAGCCGTTACCCTTGACGGCTCGACCTTCTACCGCGCCCGCTTCACCGGCTTCGGCAGCAAGGAGCAGGCCCGCATGGCCTGCGACAAGCTGGTGAAGAACCGCTACGATTGCGTCCTGATGCCGTCGCGCGGGTGAGGGGACGGCAGAGGCTTTGTCACGGAAGACTTCTAGTTTTCCTTTGATTGCACTTGGCTGGTACGCGCAAGTTCTTCAGCGAGACGGGTGGGAATGTCCATTCGCTCGTGCAGTATGCTGAGAACGCCGAGTTTACCGCTTGGAAGGCCACGGAAGAACATCAGGTGGTGACGATAGCGGCTGACGTAAATTCCACCTGGCAAACCTGCCGCGGTGATCAGGTCCTTTGGCAGCTCACGCCAGATCGCTTTGGTCTCACAGAGCCTTTCCAGATGGTTATGGAGACCGAGAATGTAGGCGGCGGCCTGCTTCTCGCCCCAACTTTCGGCAGTGTCACGCCATATCCTGTCCAGTGCTGCATCCGCCGCGGGGTGGAACAGGTAGCCTGCCATGTCAGGCTTTCTTGTTTCTCTCAATCACGTCTTCGGCCGAGACTGCCCTGAAAACGCCTTCTGCAGCCCTTGCCGCTTCGCCAAGGTGCTCGCTGAGCCAGGCGGCGGTCTCGGCCTGTATCTGCAGATCACGGCTGACGAGCGCGCTGATGTAGTCATCCGCATCCCGATAACGGCTGCCCTCCGTCACCTGGCGCCGCACGTGCTCCTGAAGATCGTCACTGAGTGTGACGCGAATGCTGTTTTTGCCCATGGGTCAATCCATCCAACCCGGGAATGATGTCCCCGGGGAGGTCCGCTGTCAACGCGTTGCAATCCGCCGTCCCGGCCGCAATCAGCAGGCGTCTTGTCTCAAGCCCGCGTGCCGCCGACGGTCACCTGGTCCATCCGCAGATGCGGCTGGCCGACGCCGACCGGGACCCACTGGCCGGCCTTGCCGCAATTGCCGATGCCGCGATCGAGCGCCATGTCGTTGCCGACCATGGAGATGCGCTTCATGGCCTCGGGGCCGTTGCCGATCAGCATGGCACCCTTGACCGGTGCGCCGATCTTGCCATTCTCGATCATGTAGGCTTCCGTGCAGCCGAAGACGAACTTGCCCGACGTGATGTCGACCTGCCCGCCACCGAACGAGACGGCGTAGATCCCGTTCTTGACCGAGCCGATGATCTCTTCCGGCGTGCTGGTGCCGGACAGCATGTAGGTGTTGGTCATGCGCGGCATCGGCTGGTGCGAATAACCCTGCCGGCGGCCGTTGCCGGTGGCCTTCATGCCCATCAGGCGGGCATTCTGGCGGTCCTGCATGTAGCCGACGAGCCGGCCGTTCTCGATCAGCACGTTGTAGGCCGAGGGCGTACCCTCGTCGTCCACCGTGATCGAGCCGCGGCGGTTGTCGATCGTGCCGTCGTCGACCACCGTGACGCCGGGGGCGGCGACCATCTCGCCCATCAGGCCGGCAAAGGCCGAGGTCTTCTTGCGGTTGAAGTCACCTTCGAGGCCATGGCCGACGGCCTCGTGCAGCATGACGCCCGGCCAGCCGTTGCCGAGCACGATGTCCATGGTGCCGGCCGGAGCGTCGATCGCCTCCAGGTTGACCAGCGCCTGGCGCAGTGCCTCGTCGGCGCCGTGACGCCAGCTTTCCTCCGTCAGGAAGTCGGAGAATGCCATGCGTCCGCCCGTGCCGTAGGAACCGCTTTCCTGGCGGTCGCCCTGACCGGCGACCACCGAAACGTTGATGCGGGTCATCGGCCGGATGTCGCGCACCCGGTGGCCGTCGGCGCGCAGGATCTCGACGACCTGCCAGCTCGCGGCGATCGAGGCGGTTACCTGGCGGACCTTGGGATCCTTGGCGCGCAGATAGGCGTCGATTTCCGCGAGAAGCTTGACCTTCTCCTCGAAGCTCGGCGATCCAATCGGATTGCCTTCACCGTAGAGCTTGGCATTGGTGCGCTGGGGTGCTGCCGCATAAGTGCCGGCATATCCATGGGTGACGGCGCCGACGGCGTCTGCCGCGCGGTTGAGCGCCGCAAGCGAAAGCTCGCCCGCATGGGCATAACCCACGGCTTCACCTGCCACCGCCCGCAGGCCAAAACCCTGATCGGTATTGAAGCTGCCGCCCTTCAGGCGACCGTTGTCGAAGGTAAGCGATTCCGCCTGGGCGTGTTCCACGTAGAGTTCGCCGTCATCGGTGCCCGCCAGCGCTTGCGCCACGCGCCGTTCGAGCGTCGCCTCGTCGCAGTCGAAAAGGCCGAGAAGGTCGTGGGTCATGGAAATCTCCTTGCAAGCTCGCCCCGATGTAGGCGCATTGGGCAGCCCCGACAAGACTTGACCGGAGCCTTGGCTCCGGTCAGCAGCGATAGACCTATCAATTAAATGTGCGCTTAAGGCAGCTTGTCGTAGCCTTCGCCGAAACCGGCGAGTTCGATCGGAATGCCGACGCGGTCCTGGTCCGCCGACTCACGCAGCGCGAAGACGGCATTCTTGCCGGCGCGCAGGATCTTCATGAGCTCTTCGTCGATCTCGACCTCGACATAGCAACCTTCGGAGAAGCAGCGGGTGAAATAGGCGCGGCCGATATTGTTGCCGTCGACATAAAGCTCCATGCCATCCTTGAGCAGCACGCCGAGCGGGGCCAGGATGCGCAGGATCTTGGCCTTCCGGTCGGCGGTCTTGAGAACCACGACGGAAAGGCCGACCTCCGGCCGGTCCTCGGCGATCACGTTCTGCATCAGCGCACACTGTTCCGCCGATGCGCCGGCCGGCGTATCGCAGATCACTGACCATGCGCCGTGATTGGAGCGGATCGTGCCGGGCGGTTGCTGCTGGGCCTCAACCGGAGTGGCGAGCGCTGCAACGGCGATCGCGCTTGCGGTCAAACCGGACCGGAAAAGTCTTGCGAGACCCATGGGTACCTCTGAAATCGAATCACCCCGCCATTCTTGGCGTCGGGGCGGGGAAAATGAAAGCCCCGGAGCGTCTTTTCCAGTCGAGTAAGGCATAATTGGGACGGTCCAGGCGCTTCGTCGGCGCAGTTCGGTGAACCGGGGGAGGGCGATTTCAGGTCTGAGTTGAGGAGAGTGCGTCCGGAATTGACCAAGAGCAAAAATGCGACCTTACCAAGGGTCGGCATGTATTGCGATTGCGGCCAATCTGTGATTTTAAACGCAGAGCATAGCATGGATTTTGCGGTTTGATTTGATCTGGATCAAACGCTTGTGGGAGAGAAATCGTGATGAAGAAAGCTTATGCAGCATTGGCCGCCTTGGCCTGTCTGCTTTTCGCTTCGGGCAGTTTTGCCGACCAGCCGACGCCGTGGCAGATGGATCTGCAGCCGGCGGCGACGTCGATCATGGCGCAGATTCGCCGGTTTGAGGACTACACGCTGTGGTTCATCGTTCCGATCACGATCTTCGTTCTGATCCTCCTCGTGGTCGTCGCCGTGCGCTTCCGCGCAGCCGCCAACCCGGTTCCGTCGAAGACCAGCCACAATACGTTGATCGAGATCTTCTGGACCGTCGGTCCGGTTCTCGTTCTGTTGTGCTTCGCGATCCCGTCCTTCAATCTTCTCTCCGCCCAGCTGACCCAGCCGGAAAATCCGGACGTCACGATCAAGGCGACCGCGACCCAGTGGCAGTGGAACTACGAATACCAGGGCGACAAGGCCGTGGCCTTCGACAGCTACCTGCTGAAGGATGAGGCTCGCGCGGATGCCGGCAAGGAAGACAAGGCTCTTTATCCGCGACTGCTCGCCGTCGACAATGAAATGGTTGTTCCGGTCGGCAAGACGGTTCGCCTGCTCGTAACGGCTGCGCCGACCGACGTCATTCACGCCTTTGCGATGCCGTCTTTCGGCGTCAAGATCGATGCTGTTCCAGGTCGTCTGAACGAGACCTGGTTCAAGGCCGATCGCGAAGGCCTGTTCTACGGCCAGTGTTCGGAGCTTTGCGGCAAGGATCATGCCTTCATGCCGATCGCGATCCGTGTCGTCTCGGCTGAGAAATATGCAGCCTGGCTCGATGCGGCCGGCTCGGATCTGGCTGGTGCCAACAAGGCGCTGATGGCGGCTGTGGACGGCGGGGACAAGGCCGTCCAGCTCGCTGAAAATGTTTCGAACTAAGGGGAGTGAGGACAATGGCTGGACCTGTTGCCCACGACGATCACGCACATGGTGCCCACGAGCATCATGACCACAAGCCGACTTTCTTCACGCGTTGGTTCCTTTCGACCAACCACAAGGACATCGGCACCCTCTATCTGATCTTTGCGATCATCGCCGGCATCATCGGCGGTGCGCTCTCGGTCGCCATGCGCGCCGAGCTTCAGGAGCCGGGCATCCAGATCTTCCACGGTCTGGCCTCCATGGTTTACGGCGGTGAAGGCGATGCGGCGATCGACGCCGGCAAGCACATGTTCAACGTCTTCACCACCGCCCACGCGCTCATCATGATCTTCTTCATGGTCATGCCGGCGCTGATCGGCGGCTTTGCCAACTGGATGATCCCGATCATGATCGGCGCTCCGGACATGGCCTTCCCGCGTCTGAACAACATCTCCTTCTGGCTGATCGTGCCGGCCTTCCTGCTGCTGCTGCTTTCGATGTTCGTCGACGGTCCGGCCGGTGCCAAAGGCGTCGGCGGCGGATGGACGATGTATCCGCCCCTGGCGACCTCCGGTCAGCCCGGTCCGGCCGTCGACCTGGCGATCTTCGCGCTCCACGTTTCGGGTGCGTCCTCGATCCTCGGTGCGATCAACTTCATCACCACCATCCTCAACATGCGCGCTCCGGGCATGACGCTGCACAAGATGCCGCTGTTTGCCTGGGCCGTTCTGGTGACCGCGTTCCTGCTGCTGCTCTCGCTGCCGGTTCTCGCAGGCGGCATCACCATGCTGCTGACCGACCGCAACTTCGGCACGACCTTCTTCGCGCCTGAAGGCGGTGGTGACCCGATCCTCTACCAGCACCTGTTCTGGTTCTTCGGTCACCCGGAAGTGTACATCCTGATCCTGCCCGGCTTCGGCATCATCAGCCACATCGTCTCGACCTTCTCGAAGAAGCCGGTCTTCGGTTACCTCGGCATGGCCTACGCCATGGTCGCCATCGGCGCCGTCGGCTTCGTCGTGTGGGCACACCACATGTACACCGTCGGCCTGTCGCTTGCCGCTCAGCGTTACTTCCTCTTCGCAACCATGGTCATCGCGGTGCCGACCGGCATCAAGATCTTCTCGTGGATCGCGACGATGTGGGGCGGTTCGCTCTCCTTCCGCACCCCGATGGTGTGGGCGATCGGCTTCATCTTCCTGTTCACCGTCGGTGGCGTCACCGGCGTACAGCTGGCCAACGCCGGTCTCGACCGTTCGCTGCACGACACCTACTACGTGGTTGCTCACTTCCACTACGTTCTGTCGCTCGGCGCCGTCTTCGCGATCTTCGCTGCCTGGTACTACTGGTTCCCGAAGATGACCGGCTACATGTACTCGGAATTCCTCGGCAAGCTGCACTTCTGGGTGATGTTCATCGGCGTCAACATGGTGTTCTTCCCGCAGCACTTCCTGGGTCTCGCCGGCATGCCGCGCCGCTACATCGACTATCCGGATGCCTTCGCTGGCTGGAACTACGTGTCGTCGATCGGCTCCTACATCTCGGCCTTCGGCGTGCTGATCTTCCTCTTCTGCGTCTTCGAAGCCTTCGCCAAGAAGCGCCTCGCCGGCGACAATCCGTGGGGTGAAGGTGCGACCACGCTGGAATGGCAGCTGTCTTCGCCGCCGCCGTTCCACCAGTGGGAACAGCTGCCGAAAATCAAGTGAGGCCAGGCTATCCGACCTGAATGAAAATCGGATGCCGCGCCCGATCGGTGCGCGGCGTCCGGAAAGACCAAGAATGATGGGATGGAGACAATGACGGTAATCGACAATCGCGAAACGCTCGGATTCGAGGGCGAGATCCGCCTTTCGGAAGCCGGTGCGCGCGATTTCTTCGCGCTGCTGAAGCCGCGGGTCATGTCTCTCGTCGTCTTCACTGCCTTTGCCGGCCTCGTACTCGCGCCCGGCCACATCAATCCCGTTATCGGCTTCATCGCCATTCTCTGCATCGCGGTCGGCGCCGGCGCATCCGGCGCGCTGAACATGTGGTATGACGCCGACATCGACGCGGTCATGACCCGAACCGCCACGCGTCCCATTCCGGCCGGCCGGATCGAGCCTGCCGAAGCACTAGGCTTCGGTCTGGTGCTCTCCGTCTTCTCCGTCGGTATCCTCGGCCTGGCGGTCAACTGGTTCGCCGCCGGCCTTCTCGCCTTCACAATCTTCTTCTACGCGGTCGTCTACACGATGTGGCTGAAGCGCTCGACGCCGCAGAACATCGTCATCGGCGGCGCTGCCGGCGCCTTCCCGCCCATGGTCGGCTGGGCCTGCGTCACCGGCGGCGTATCGCTCGACAGCATCGTGCTGTTCATGATCATCTTCCTGTGGACGCCGGCGCATTTCTGGGCGCTCGCCCTCTTCAAGATGCGCGACTACGGCTCGGTCGGCGTGCCCATGCTGCCGAACGTCGCCGGCGAAACCGTCACCAAGCGCCAGATCGCCCTTTACGCGGTGCTGACCGCAGTGACCGCCGTGATCCCGAGCGTCACGGGCTTGTCGTCGGTCTATTACGGCGTGTTCGCCGGCGCGCTCGGTGTCCTGCTCGTCATCTGTTCCATCGCCGTCTGGCGCATGCCCGACGGCGATCAGAAGATGGTGCCGGCCAAGAAGCTGTTCGCCTATTCGATCCTCTACCTGTTCGCCATCTTCTCGGGCCTGCTGGTCGATCACTACGTCGCAGGTTTTGCGACGCTCCTCGGAGGTGCTGCCTGATGGAAACCGTCAAGCTCAACGACGCGCAGAAGAAGTCGCGCCGCGGCCGCAACATCGCGCTCGGACTGGTACTCGCCGGGCTGGTCGTCATCTTCTATGCCGTGACGCTGATCAAGATCGGCAACGTGGGCCAGTGAGAGCGGAGAGCAGCACCGTGGCAATGATGACCAGCGATACGAAGGACAGGCGGCGCGGCAACGTGACCATCCTTGCTGCATGCGTCGCCTTTGTCGGCTGCATGCTCGGCGTCGCCTTTGCTTCCGCACCGCTCTATCGGCTGTTCTGCCAGGTGACCGGCTATAACGGGACCACCCAGCGCGTCGAACAGGCCTCGACCGTCATTCTCGACAAGACCATCAAGGTCACCTTCGACGCCAACGTGTCGTCGGGCCTCAACTGGGAGTTCAAGCCGGTCGATCGCGCGGTCGAGCCGAAAATCGGCGAAACTGTCCAGATCAACTACACCGCGACGAACCGCTCGCCCTATGCCACCAAGGGGCAGGCAGTGTTCAACGTCACGCCGATGGAAGCTGCGGCCTATTTCAACAAGGTCCAGTGCTTCTGCTTCACCGAAACCGAGCTGAAGCCCGGCGAGAGCCTGGAAATGCCGGTCGTCTTCTTCATCGATCCGGCCATTAAAGACGCCGTCGAGACGAAGGATATCGGAACGATCACGCTGTCCTACACCTTCTATCCGCATGAGGGGGAGAAGCCGGTGGCATCCTTGCCGGCGGCGGGTGAGGGACAGCCGAAACTTTGAGAGGAGGAGTCCGGTCCGCCGGGCTCCAGGGAAATTTGACATTCGGGGATTGCTGACATGGCCGAAGCGCATCAGAAGAATCACGACTACCACATCATCGATCCGAGCCCGTGGCCGCTGCTGGCCGCGATCGGCGCGTTCATCATCACCTTCGGTGGCGTGGCCTACATGCGCTATCTCGCCGGCGGCTCCTTCGAGCTGTTCGGCCTCGAGCTGGCGAATCCGTGGCTGTTCTACATCGGCCTCGCAATCATCCTCTACACGATGATCGGCTGGTGGGCGGACACCATCAAGGAAGCCCACGAAGGCGCCCATACCCGCGTCGTGTCGCTCCACCTGCGCTACGGCATGATCATGTTCATCGCTTCCGAAGTGATGTTCTTCGTTGCCTGGTTCTGGGCCTTCTTCGACGCCAGCCTCTTCGCCAACGAAGCGATCCAGGCGAGCCGCGTCGAGTTCACCGGTGGCCAGTGGCCGCCGAAGGGCATTGAAGTCCTCGATCCGTGGCACCTGCCGCTCTACAACACCATCATCCTGCTCCTGTCCGGCACCTGCGTGACCTGGGCTCACCATGCGCTGCTGCATGGCGACCGCAAGGGTCTGATCAACGGTCTGGCCCTGACGGTTGTGCTCGGCATCCTGTTCTCCTTCGTCCAGGGTTACGAATACGCGCACGCTCCGTTCGGCTTCAAGGAAAGCATCTACGGCGCGACCTTCTTCATGGCGACCGGTTTCCACGGTTTCCACGTGCTCGTCGGCACGATTTTCCTGATCGTCTGCCTGCTGCGCGCGCTGAAGGGCGACTTCACCCCGAAGCAGCACTTCGGCTTCGAAGCCGCCGCCTGGTACTGGCATTTCGTTGACGTGGTCTGGCTCTTCCTCTTCTTCTCCATCTACATCTGGGGTGGTTGGGGCGCACCGCTCGCCCACGGCTGAGCGATCGACTTTCGAGATCCGAACGGCGCCTCCGGGCGCCGTTCTTCATTTGAATGGCAGCTCGGGACCATCACACGCAGCAGTGTGTCGCATTTGCGGTTTGCCAAGTCGGGTCTATAGCTGGTGTGAGCTTTGGCGACGAAGGTCTGCCGTGCCTATGCGAAGGAAATGACGATGAACCAAGACAATGCGCATTTCGCCCCCGTCGATCCGGTCAAGGCGGGCCTGACGGCATCCTGCCCGCGCTGCGGCCAGGGGCGCCTGTTCGACGGCCTTACCAAGATCAAGCCCCGCTGCAGCAATTGCGGACTGGACTATTCCTTCGCCGATTCCGGGGACGGACCGGCGATCTTCGTGATCCTGCTCGCGGACTTTCTCGTCGTCGGCCTCGCCGTGTGGACCGAGATCACCTACCAGCCGCCGGTCTGGCTGCATTTCGTGCTGTTCGGCCCGATGGCCATCTTCGTCTCGCTCTGGCTACTGCGCACCATCAAGGCCATGCTGGTCGCCCTGCAATACCGCAACAAGGCGTCCCAGGGGACGATCGACCGTGGCTGACGGCGAAGGCACCGGCGTGACGCCCGGCAAGCGCGGCCTGCGCTTCTGGCTCGCGATCGTGCTGTTTCCGGTCGCGATGGCGATCCTCCTGTCGCTCGGTACCTGGCAGGTGAAGCGCCTGCAGTGGAAGGAGGCGCTGATCGCCGACATCGACGAGCGCCGCCATGCCGCGCCGCTCGATCTCGTCGGGCTGGAGGCCTTGGCCGCCAAGGGAGGCGACGTCGACTACCGTGCGGCCGAGGCCAAGGGGACCTATCTCCACGACAAGGAGCGCCACTTCCTCGCCACCTTCCGCGGACGCGCCGGTTTCTACGTCTACACGCCCCTGCAGCTTGCCGACGGTGGCTATCTCTTCGTCAATCGCGGTTTTGTACCCTACGAGCTGAAGGACCCCCTCAAGCGGCCGGAAGGCCAGTTGCAGGGTGAGCAGACGGTCGAGGGGCTGGCCCGCGCACGGCTTGCGGAAAAGCCGTCGTCGCTGGTGCCCGATAATGACGAGGTCAAGAACATCTTCTACTGGAAGGACCTCGACCGCATGGCGGCGAGCACGGGCCTTCCGCTCGACAAGGTGCTGCCCTTCTTCCTCGACGCGGATGCGACCCCGGTTCCCGGCGGCATGCCGCAGGGTGGCGTCACCGAGATCGACTTGCCCAACAGTCACCTGCAATACGCCATCACCTGGTACGGCCTGGCGCTCGCGCTCGCCGGCGTCGCCGGCTACGCGCTGCTGCGCCGGAAATCCTGACCACTGCCGGCGGGCCACGTCGCCCGGGTTGGCGGCGGACGCTTGAAAAGAGAGGGCGCGCTGCGACGCCCGGAGGACAACAGATGAAACTTCTTGCCGATCTTCTGGTCGCCCTGGTGGCGATCGAGCACGTCTATATCCTGGTCCTCGAGATGTTTCTCTGGACCAGGCCGGCGGGTCTCAAGGCCTTCGGGATGAAGCCGCCGCAGGCCGAGGCGACGAAGGTGCTCGCCGCCAACCAGGGCCTCTACAACGGCTTCCTCGCCCTTGGTCTCGGCTGGTCGCTCATCCAGCCGGATGCGGGCTTCGCATTTCAGCTGAAGCTCTTTTTCCTTGGATGTGTGTTCGTCGCCGGCCTATATGGTAGCGCGACGGCCTCGCGGAAGATCCTCTTCATCCAGGCTCTTCCCGCCGTCCTTGCACTGATCCTGGTACTGCTGGCTGGCTGATTGATGATGAACGAGACTTCCCCCCGACCGCAACTGACGATCCGGCTTTGCGGCCCGCGCGGTTTCTGCGCCGGCGTCGACCGCGCCATCCAGATCGTCGTGCTGGCGCTCAAGCGCTTCGGGGCGCCGGTCTATGTTCGTCACGAGATCGTCCACAATCGTTATGTGGTCGAGGGGCTGGAGGCCAAGGGCGCGATCTTCGTCGAGGAACTGGACGAGATCCCCGTCGAGCATCGCGAGCAGCCGGTGGTCTTTTCCGCCCATGGCGTGCCGAAGTCGGTGCCCGAGGATGCCGAAAGCCGCAACCTCTTCTACCTCGATGCGACGTGTCCGCTGGTCTCGAAGGTCCACAAGCAGGCCATGCGCCATCAACGCCTCGGCCGCCACGTGATCCTGATCGGCCATGCCGGCCACCCCGAAGTGATCGGCACCATGGGGCAGTTGCCCGAGGGTTCGGTTTCGCTCGTCGAGACCGTCGAGGATGCCGAGGCCTACACGCCCACCGACCCGGACAATCTCGGTTTCGTCACCCAGACCACGCTGTCCGTCGATGACACGGCCGGTGTGATCGCCAAGCTTCAGGAGCGCTTCCCGAACCTCACGGCCCCCTCCGCCGATTCGATCTGCTATGCCACGACCAACCGGCAGGAAGCGGTGAAGGCCGCAGCGCCCGGCTGCGACCTGTTCATCGTCGTCGGCGCTCCCAACTCCTCCAACTCCAAGCGCCTCGTCGAGGTGGCCCTCCGTGCCGGCGCCACGCGGTCCATGCTGGTGCAGCGCGCCTCCGAGATCGACTGGGACGCCATTGGCCGGATCGGCGTGCTCGGTATCTCTGCCGGGGCGTCCGCGCCGGAGGTCATCGTCGACGAGATCATCGAAGCCTTCCGCCTGCGTTTCGATGCCAAGGTCGAACTGGCCATCACGGCCGAGGAAAACGAGCATTTCCTCGTCAACCGCGAACTGCGCGACGTCGAGCTCACCCGCGAAGACATGGCCTGGGTGAATGGGTGAGACGCGGCCGAGCGCGCGAAGCGGGCTCGGAGAAACGATCCGGTGAATCGTTTCTAGCGTCGAACGCCCGGAGCCTGAGCGACGGGCCGGCTAGGCGGCCGAGCGCGCGAAGCGGGCTCGGAGAAACGATCCGGTGAATCGTTTCTAGCGTCGAACGCCCGGAGCCTGAGCGACGGGCCGGCTAGGCGGCCGAGCGCGCGAAGCGGGCTCGGAAAAACGATCCAGTGAATCGTTTCTAGCGTCGAACGCCCGGAGCCCAAGCGACGGGCCGGCAGGGAGCGGCCGAACGCGCTCAGCCCGAGCGAAGCGCCGGCAGGAGACGCTGAGAGCAAGAAGCTGGGCGCCGAAACTATTGGGTCCCGGCCATCCTGCGGTCTTCGCCCTGGACGTCCGGGTCACCGACGAGGGCGATCGCGTCCTGTTCCCGCAAGGGGCGGCCATAGAGATAGCCCTGGCCCTCGGGGCACCCCATCTCGATCAGCACAGCTTCCTGCGCCTTGGTTTCTATCCCTTCCGCGACCGTCTTGAGCCCCATGTCGCGGCTCATTGCCACGAGTGCACGCGTGATCGCGGCATCTGATGTTCGTGTCTCGATGTCTCGAATGAAGCAGCGATCGATCTTGAGCGTTGTGAGCGGATATTTCTGCAGGGAGCTCAAGGAGGCATAGCCCGTGCCGAAATCGTCGAAACCGACCCCGACCCCGATTTCACGGATTGCCGCCAACGTCTCCAGGCTGGCCTCATAGTCGTTGAGCGTCACCTCCTCGGTAACCTCGAGTTCGAGGCAGCCAGGCGCGATCCGGTGACGCGCCAGGGCCTCCTCGACCTTGTTCAGGAGGTTCGGCGCACGAAACTGCTGGGCGAACAGGTTGACCGCGATCTTGTATTCCGTGCCGCCGCCATTGACTGCCGCGGCAAACCGGCAGGCCTCGTCGATCGTCCACCAGCCGATCTCCTTGGCCAGCGAACTCTGTTCGAGCGATGGGAGAAAGTCCCCGGGAAGGAGCAGGCCGCGTTCCGGATGGTTCCAGCGGATCAGGGCCTCGAAACCCACGACCTTGTGCGAGGTGAGTTCGACCTGCGGCTGGTAGTAGAGTTCCAGCTCGCCGTTGCGCAAGGCCCGTCGCAAATCGTCGCGCATGATCCTGTGCGCCTGGCTTTCGCTGCGCATGGACGGCTCGAAGATACGGTAACACCGCCCCCCGTGCGCCTTGGCCCGGTAAAGCGCAAAATCGGCGGACGCCACGAGCTCTTCCGCCTCGCTGCCGTGAACCGGCGACAGTGCTATTCCGATGCTGGTGCTGAGTTCGAGTTCCAGTCCGCCCAGGCTGAACGGCTTGCGGAACGCCTGCAGGATGCGGCTGGCCTCTGTCTCCGCAGTCGACGCGTTTGCGCAGTTCGCGAGAAGGATGGCGAATTCGTCACCGCCCAGTCTCGCCACCGTGGCATCGTCGCCCAGAAGATAGGGAAGCCGGACGCCGACCGCCTGGAGCAGGCTGTCTCCCATCACATGGCCATGGGTATCGTTGACCTCCTTGAAGCCGTCCAGATCCAGGAGGATCAGCGAGCACGCCGAGCCTGCGGCCAGCATCTGGTTGAGCCCCGACATGAATTCGTGCCGGTTCTGCAGGCCGGTGAGGGTGTCGTGCGAGGCAAGGCGCATCAATCGGGCGTCGCGTTCTCGCCTTTCCGAAATGTCGCGGATGGTGGCCCCCGCCCAGAAGCCGTCCGAGTCCTTCCAGGTCGCAAGGGTGATCTCGATCGGAAACTCGCTGCCATCGCTCTTCAGGGCAGAGACCTCGACCGGTTTTGCGCCGCGCCCGGGCCTGGAGCCGGCCGCGATATTGGCCATTCCCGCGACATGGGCGCCGCGCAGTCGTTGCGGGATGATGACGAGAAGCGATTCGCCGAGGAGTTGTGCGACGTCATAACCGAACATCTCGCAGAAGGCCTTGTTGGCGAAGCGTATGCGACCTTCGCTGTCTGCCGCCACGAGGGCGAGCTGCATCGTCGAGGCGAAGTGGCTCGCGATTCTGATACCCTCTGGAAAACCCATGCCTGACATCCGGAATAGCCCCTCGGAACGTGGCAGCCTAGTCTATTCAATATTAGAAAATCGTGAAGTTTCCACTCTTGATTGTTGTGTTTCGACACGGCGGAGACGACCGCGAGCAGGGCATGTGGTTCGCTCACGCTGGTTCACCGGATTGGGTGGTGGTCGCGCCCAATTCCTGTGCCCGATGTCGCACAGGCACTGGCACTCCGCTTTTCCCCGCTGTATGGCTTGGGCCATAGTCGAAGCATGTTTTGAGCGATCGCGGGAAAATCGAAGTGGCAGTCTACACCGACATCAACGAAGTCGATCTCAAGGCCTTCCTGGCGCAATATGATGCCGGTGAATTGCTGTCCTACAAGGGCATCGCCGAGGGCGTCGAGAACTCGAACTTCCTGCTGCACACCTCGAAGTCGCCGCTGATCCTGACGCTCTACGAAAAGCGGGTCGAGAAGAACGACCTTCCGTTCTTCCTCGGCCTGATGCATCACCTGGCCGACCGCGGGCTTTCCTGCCCGCTGCCTCTGCCGCGCCGCGACGGCGCGCTGCTCGGAGAGCTTTCCGGCCGGCCGGCGGCGCTCATCTCCTTCCTCGAAGGCATGTGGTTGAGGAAGCCGGAAGCACGGCATTGCCGCGAGGTCGGCAAGGCGCTGGCGGCAATGCATGTCGCCGGCGAAGGCTTTGAACTGAAGCGCCCGAACGCACTGTCGCTCGAAGGCTGGAAGACGCTCTGGGCCAAGTCGAAGGACCGCGCCGACGAGGTCGAGCAGGGGCTCGAACTCGAAGTCGGCAGCGAGATTTCCTTCCTCGCCCAGCATTGGCCGAAGAGCCTGCCGGAAGGCGTCATCCATGCCGATCTCTTCCCCGACAACGTCTTCTTCCTCGGCGACGATCTGTCGGGTCTCATCGACTTCTATTTCGCCTGCAACGACTTCCTCGCCTATGATCTGTCGATCTGCCTCAATGCCTGGTGCTTCGAGAAGGACGGCGCCTACAACATCACCAAGGGCATGGCGATGATCGAGGGCTACCAGCAGATCCGCCCGCTCGGGCTCGCCGAGATCGAGGCACTGCCGATCCTCGCCCGCGGTTCGGCGCTGCGCTTCTTCCTCACCCGTCTCTACGACTGGCTGACCACGCCGGCCGGTGCGCTGGTGGTCAAGAAGGATCCGCTGGAATACCTGAAGAAGCTACGGTTCCATCGCCAGGTGCGCTCCAGCGCCGAATACGGGCTTACCCTATGAAGCATGTTGACATCTTTACCGACGGCGCCTGCTCCGGCAATCCCGGACCCGGCGGCTGGGGTGCGATCCTTCGCTATGGCGAGGTGGAGAAGGAGCTGTTCGGCGGCGAGGCCGAAACGACCAACAACCGCATGGAGCTGATGGCGGCGATCGAGGCGCTGAACGCGCTGAAGTCGCAGTGTGAGATCGACCTCCACACCGACAGCAAATATGTCATGGACGGTATTTCGAAGTGGATCTTCGGCTGGAAGAAGAACGGCTGGCGGACCGCCGACAAGAAGCCGGTCAAGAACGGCGAACTCTGGCAGCAGCTCGACGCCGCCAACCAGCGGCACAAGGTCAAGTGGCACTGGGTCAAGGGCCATGCGGGTCACCCGGAAAACGAACGCGCCGACGAACTCGCCCGCAAGGGCATGGAACCCTTCAAGAAACCCAATCTCGGCAAGGCCTTGCTGCAGGGGCGGTGAACGACTGACAGGATGGTCGCTGTGCCGAGTGCGCGGCCCAATCCTGCGCTCGGATGGGGCACCCAGGAATTCGACTGCATCGCACCCCGTGCTGCAAGCGAAGCACCGGCGTCGCAATCGCGCCTTGCCCTTTGCGTCATCCCCTCTATCCTGCGCGAACAAAAGACCAGACCGGGAGAGGCACTCCATGATCCAGCACTGCGTGTTCCTGCGTTTCAAGGCAGCCGTTCAGGAAGCAGAAAAGCAGTCGATCTATGAGGCGATCGTGGCGCTGAGGGAGGTGGTCCCCGGCATGGGCGAGGTCAAATACGGGCCGAACATCTCGCCCGAAGGCCTGCACGGTGGCTATCTCGACGGCTTCATCGTCACCTTCGAGGACGCCACCGTCCGCGACTATTACCTGAAGCATCCGGACCATGTCGCTGTCGGAGAACGCATCGTCAAGGCAAGCGATGGCGGGCTCTCGGGCATTCTCGTGTTCGACATGGAAATCTGAAAGTACAAAGGCGGCGGATTGCTCCGCCGCCCCTTGCGTCGATGGGGAATGGGGTCGAGACAGCTCAGAGCTGTTCGATCATCGCGGCAGCCGCCGATACGGTCGCCTGGCCCGGATTTTCCTCGACGTTGAGAGACTTCACCACGCCGTCCTCGACCAGCATCGAATAGCGCTTCGAGCGCACGCCGAGGCCGCCGGCCGACAGGTCGGCGTCGAGGCCGAGCGCCTTCGTGAACGAGGCATCCCAGTCGGCGAGGAAGTGGATCTTGCCGAGCCCGCCGCTCTGCTGTGCCCAGGCGCCCATCACATGCCAGTCGTTGACCGCGATCACCGCGATGTCATCGACGCCGCGGGCGATGAGCGCATCGCGATTTTCCAGGTAGCCCGGCAGGTGGTTCAGCGTGCAGGTTGGTGTAAACGCACCCGGTACCGCGAACAGCACCACCTTCTTGCCCTTGAACAGGGCGTCCGTCGTGATCTCGACCGGGCCGTCGGCCGTCTTTTCCTTGAAGGTGGCCTGGGGCAGGCGTTCGCCGATGGCAATCGTCATGAAAGTGATCCTCGCTCGTTGAAGGGGTGGGCGCGGTCGGCCCACCGATCGAGCGGAATATAGATTGACGCTAGTCAAAGGCAAGGGTGGTTTCCATCGCCCTTCCGCCCGCTTTGACCAGGATGCCCCAGCTCTTGCCGTGAATATCATAGTGACGCGGCAGGCCCTTGATCGGTACCGCCACGGTCAGTTCGCGCCCTGAAAGCTGCCGCTCGCTCTGGTCGAGAAACACACGGCCGCTCGGACCGGTGATGATGATCTCCGGCTCTTCTTTCGCGACACCCTCGGGTAGGGTGAGCGTCACGCTCAGCGAAGTGGCATCGGCGTTCAGGGCATGCTGCCTGACGGAGAAATCGGGCGAGGGGTGTTCGGGAAGGGCCTCGCGCGCAGAGGCGACGAGGGCCGCCTCTTCGGCAAGTGCCGCGTCGCTGAGCTCCAGCGACAGCTGGAATTCCGCCTGGAAGGGGATGCAGATGTTCTTGCAGAGCCCTATGAACACCGAAGCCTTCAGTTCGTCAGCCGGTGCGCTGCCTGGCGAGCGCGAGAGCGTCAGCGGCAGGGTGACGGCCTCGTCGTAGCCGATATCGCGCATGTCGCCGTTGTCGATACGCTTCGGCACCGGAAATGCGACTTCCGAGAGTGTGTAGCCACTCTCGGGGGCAAGGCTGATGGCCGGCGGAATCCCCGCGTCGCCCGGCTCGCGCCAATAGGTGATCCACCCGGCCGACGGCTCGATCTGAAGCGCTGCGGCACGCTTGCCGCCGCTGTCTGCCGGAAGCACCACGAGCCGCATCCGACCGCCTTCGTTGACCGCCCATTCGCTGGTTGCGGCCTTTGCCGGGGCGAAGCAGAGCGTCGCCGCAACGGCGACCACGGCCGCCTTGGCGGCCGGCAGGCAAGAAAGGTGGGTCATGGATCGCGTCATGGTCCAGGCATTTAGATCAAGCATCGGTCGTCTGCCAGTCACGCTTCCGCTAGTGGGATCATTTTTAGTTGATTGCCGGACGATCCTGCCCCATCTTCATTGAGAAGGACGGCTCGGATATGCGTTGCCTGCGCTCCCGCCGGATGTTCCCCCAAGGGCGAGTGGAGGTGACAATGTCTATCTCGACGATGAAAAAGGATCGTGAACGGGGCTTCCTCGACGGCCAGCTGCTGATCGCCATGCCCGGCATGGCCGACGGTAACTTCGCCCGTTCCGTCGTCTACATCTGCGCCCATTCGCCCGCCGGCGCGATGGGCTTCATCATCAATCGCCCGCAATCCGTCACCTTCGCCGACGTGCTCCTGCATCTCGGTCTGATCGACCGCACCGACGCCATCATGCTGCCCGAGCATGCCCGCGAGTTCCCGATCCAGAACGGCGGCCCGGTCGAGACCGGACGCGGTTTCGTCCTGCACAGCGACGACTATCTGAGCGACAGCAGCATACCGGTCAGCGACGACATTTCACTGACTGCCACCCTCGACATCGTCCGGGCGATTTCCGATGGCCGGGGCCCGCGCCGGGCCACCATGCTGCTTGGCTATGCCGGCTGGGGACCCGGTCAACTCGAATTCGAGATGTCCAACAACGGCTGGCTGAACTGCGCGGCGACCGAGGATCTGATCTTCGATCGCACGCTCGACAACAAGTATGAGCGCGCGCTTGCCCTGATGGGCGTATCGCCGGCCATGCTGTCGATGGAGGCAGGCCACGCCTGAGGCACCTGGCCGGCCGCCCCGATCACGACATTACGCCCGCTTCGTCAGCGGAAATCGTTCCTTCAGCAGACGTTGCACGGACTCGGCCCCGAGCGGTGCGCCGAACAGGTAGCTCTGGCCGAAATCGCAGCCGAGCTTGCCGAGTTCCTCGGCGTCGGCGTCGCTCTCGATGCCTTCCGCGACCACCTTCATCTCCAGCCCGCAAGCCATCGAGATCACCGATTTCAACAGGACGCTGCGCTTCGGCGAGCGGTCGTTGACCAGCGCCTTGTCGAGCTTGATGGTGTCGAAGGGGAAGCGGGTGAGGTAGGCGAGCGAGGAATAGCCGGTGCCGAAATCGTCGAGGGCCAGCGAGATGCCGGTCTCCTTCAGCTTGGCCAGCACGAGGCGGGCCTGTTCCGGGTTTTCCATCACCACGCTCTCGGTGAGTTCGAGCTTGATGCGGTGCGGATCACACTGCGTCTTGGTCAGCATGGCGCGCACGTCGTTGTAGAGCTCGCTCGAAAGCAGCTGCGCGCTCGACAGGTTGACGGTCACGAAGACCGGCAGTTCGCCCGTATGCCGTTCCCAGTCCATCAGGTCGCTGGTCGCCCGTTCGAGCGCGAACATGCCGAGCGGTTCGATGAGATCCGACATTTCCGCGATCGGGATGAACTCCGACGGCGGAATATTGCCGCGTTTCGGATGATCCCAGCGCATCAGCGCCTCGAAGCCGGCGATTTCCCCGTCGGCGAGCCGCACGATCGGCTGGTAGACCATCGACAGCTCCTTGCGATCGATGGCGCGGCGAAGATCGGTCTCGAGCTGCAGGCGGTCGGTACCGGTGCCGCGGAAGGCGGGACGGAACGGTTCGACGCGGTTGCCGCCGACGCGTTTCGCCCGGTACATCGCAAGTTCCGCATCGGAGAGCAGGCCGGCGGCGCTTTCCTGCTGGTCGACCCAGGAGACGAGCCCGATCGAGGCCGTCAGGATGATTTCGCGATTGGCGAAATTGATCGGCACCATGATCGCCTTCGACACCGCATCGGCGAAATCGGCGATCTTCGCCGGATCGCGCTCCGAGACGAGGATCAGGCCGAACTCGTCGCCGGAAAGGCGTGCGAGCGTGTCCTGCGGCTTCAGGAGCCGGCGCAGGCGGCGTGTCAGTGCGATCAGGATATTGTCGCCGGCGGCGATCCCAAGCGCGTCGTTGACCTGCTTGTAGCGGTCGATGTCGATCGCCATCACGGTCGGGCGCACGCTGTCGGAGCCGTTGGCGAGCGTCAGTACGGACTGCAGACGGTCGAGGAAGACCTCGCGGTTCGGCAGACCGGTCAGGTTGTCGTGCATGGCGTCGGTGAGCAGTCGGTCGATCGAGTTCTTCTGCTCGGTCACGTCGATGATCGTGCCGACGCAGCGGATGACCTCGCCGTTCGAGCCGAGCACCGGCCGGGCGCGGATCTTCAGCCAGTGGAAGTGGCCATCCTCGGCGCGAATACGGAATTCGTGGTTGAGGCGGCCCTTGCGGTGTTCGAGCAGCACGTCGAGCGTCGCGCGGAACCGGTCGCGGTCGTCGGGGTGGAGCCGCGGCAGCCAGTTGCGGGCCGGGCCGTGCATGGTGCCGGGCGACAGGCCGAGGCGCACGGAAATGTCCGGGCTCGTCACCACCCGGTCGCGTGCCACGTCCCAGTCCCAGACGGTGTCGCCCGAACCGGTGAGTGCCAGCGACTGGCGCTCGAGATCGGAGAACAGTCCCTGCTGGTAGGCGCCGCCGGCGAAGGCATGCTGCATGACGGTGAAGCCGATCAGCAGAACGATGAGCACGAGGCCGCCGCCGAGCGCCGGCTGGATGATGTCGTTGTCGAGCTGGCCCGTCACCGTCAGCCATCCGCCGAACAGCCAGACCAGGATCAGCGCCCAGGTGGGCACGAGCAGGATCGCGCGGTCGTAGCGATTGAAGCCAAGATAGAAGATCAGCGCGATGCCCGCGGTCGCCGTCAGCGCGAAGGAGAGGCGTGCAATCCCCGAGGCGACGGACGGATCGTAGATGGCCACGCCGAACAGCAGGCCGAGCCCCAGCATCCAGGCGAAGGTCGCGTAGCCGAGATGCACGTGCCAGCGGTTGAGGTTGAGATAGGTGAACAGGAAGATGACGAGCGAGGAGGCGAGCGCCACCTCCGCGCCGGCGCGCCATATTCGCTGGTCGCTCGACGTGATGCTGATCAGCTTTTCCAGGAAGCCGAAGTCGACGCAGATATAGGCGAGCACCGCCCAGGCGAGTGCGGCCGCCGCCGGCAGCATCGAGGTGCCCTTGACCACGAAGAGGATGGTGAGGAACACGGCGAGCAGGCCGGCAATGCCGAGCACGATGCCCCGATAGAGCGTGAACGCGTTGACGGTGTCCTTGTAGGCGTCCGGTTCCCACAGATAGATCTGCGGCAGGTTGGGGGTCGAAAGTTCGGCGACGAAGGTGATCACCGAGCCCGGATTGAGCGTGATGCGGAAGACGTCGGCTTCCTCGCTCGGCTGGCGGTCAAGGGCAAAGCCTTCGGACGGGGTGATGGCGATGATGCGCTGCGAGCCGAGGTCGGGCCAGAACAGCTTGGAATTGGCAAGCCGGAAATGCGGTGCGACGATCACGCGCTCCAGCTGTTCCTCCGACACGTTGGCAAGTGCGAAGACCGCCCAGTCGCCCTGGTGTTCGGGAGAGGATGAGCGCACCTCGATACGCCTCCGGATGCCGTCGGCTCCGGCAGCCGTGGAAACCTGGAAGGCCTCGCCCTGATTGGTGTAGATCTCGGTCGTGGCGGTCAGGTCGAGCGCGGTGTCGTCGCGCGCGATCTTGACCGGTTCGGCCGCGAGCGCGAGCGTCGAGAAGAGACCGACGAACGCAAGCATCGCCGTGGCTATCGCGGCCGCCAGCCATCGGCCGGCCGCCGCTTGCCTGTTCCGGTTATGCTTCATGAGTTGTCTTTGTTCCCGTTCCCCGCGGCGCGGCCCGCCAACCGCGAAAACATCGCGTGGTCGCGCCATTGCCCGTTGATTTTCAGATAGTCGCGCAAGAGACCTTCCCGCTGAAACCCGGCCTTTTCGAGCAGCCGGATGCTTTTCTCGTTCTCTGGAATACAGGCTGCTTCAATCCGGTGCAACTCAAGTGCCCCGAAGATGTAGGGAATAGCCAGCTGAAGTGCGGCAAACATATGACCCTGGCCGGCATGCCGCTCGCCCATCCAGTAACCGATCATGCAGCTCTGCGAGGCGCCGCGGCGAATGAGTCCGATCGTCAGCCCGCCGAGCAGCACATGTCCCTCGCGGGCGAACAGAAGGAAGGGAACGGCGAGCCCGGAATGGTATTCCTGACTGTTGCGCACGACGCGGGAGCGGAAGGATCGCTCGGTCAGTTCGTCGGCACGCCAGCTCGGTTCCCAGGGCTGCAGGAAGGCGCGGCTCTCGCGGCGCAGCGCGTGCCACTGGTCGAAATCGTCGTAGCGGGGCAGGCGCAGGTGATGATCGGCACTGTAAAGCTCGGGCGTTTCGGGCTGCCGCGACAGAAACCGAAAGACCGAACGTGCCATAGAGCGTCCCCAAGCCAACCCGGTGGACGGATGTCCGCCGGTCTTTCGTTGTCCGTCAAGCCAAGGGCGCCGTCAGCCGGCTGCCTTGAGCGGTGAACCCCCTTTGGGGGAAAGCGCGCCTGCGATCTCCTCCATCGGCGCGAGATGTTCGAGCGGGCCGATCGCCGAAAGCGTCGGCGTGGTCTCGAAGAACAGCCGTCCGGCAAGGTCCGTCAGTCGTTCCGGCGTGATGCCGGCAAGACGTTCCATCATCTCCTGGTTGGAGATCGGGCGGCCGTAAAGCATCATCTGCCGGGCGATCTGGCCGGCGCGCGCTGCCGGGCTTTCCTGGCCCATCAGCAGCTGCGCGCGCACCTGGGCACGCGACCGGTCGATCTCCTGGCGGTCGATCGACTGAGAGGCCTTGCGCAGCTCGTCGATGATGACGGGGACGAGTTCCGGCAGGTTCTCGCCGCCGGTCGCGGCATGGATGCCGAAGATGCCGCTGTCAGAAAAGCCCCAGTGGAAAGCATAGATCGAGTAGCACAGGCCGCGGATTTCCCGCACCTCCTGAAACAGCCGCGAGGACATGCCGCCGCCGAGGATGTTGGCGAGGATCTGCGAGGCGTAGAAGTCGCGCGCATGATAGGCACGCCCCTCGAAGCCGATGAGCACCTGGGCGTCCATCAGGTCGCGTTCTTCGCGGGCCTCGCCGCCGGTATAGCGTGCCGCCTGGGTGACCGGGCTGACATCCGGCTTCTGGCGCAGCGACGAGAAGCGTTGCTCGACCTGCTTGACGAAGGCGTCGTGATCGACCGCACCGGCCGCCACCACGAACATCCGGTCGGTCGTGTAGTTGCGGTCGAGATAGGCGCGGATTTCTTCGCTGGAGAAGGATTGAACGGTGTCGGGCGTGCCGAGGATCGGTCGGCCGAGCGGCTGGCCGGCATAGGCGAGTTCGGAAAAGCGGTCGAACACCACGTCGTCCGGGGTGTCGTTGGCCGCGCCGATCTCCTGCAGGATGACGTGCTTCTCGCGGGCGAGCTCTTCCTCGTCGAAGACGGAATCGGTGAGGATGTCGGCGAGGATGTCGACTGCCAGCGGAACGTCGTCTTTCAGTATCCGCGCGTAATAAGATGTGGTTTCGGTCGAGGTGGCGGCGTTGAGTTCGCCGCCGACATTCTCGATTTCCTCGGCGATCTGCCGGGCGGAACGCTTGTTTGTTCCCTTGAAAGCCATGTGCTCGAGCAGATGGGCGATGCCGTGCTCGCCTTCCGTCTCGTCGCGGGCGCCGGACTTGATCCAGGTCCCGAGCGCCACGCTTTCAAGGTGTGGCATCGTCTCCGTCACGACCGTCAGCCCGGAGGGCAGGCGGGTACACTCAACAGTCATAGATCCGACTTTCTGCGCATCTCAGTTATCCTGGCGGGCATGTTTGCCGACAAAGGTTTCGACGGCTTTAAGGTCCGCATCCAGAATTTCGAAGCGCTCCTCCCTGTTCATCAGGTCAGCAAGCCACGAGGGAAGCGCCGGGTCAATACCGCAGGCCGATTTTACCGCGGCGGGGAATTTCGCCGGATGCGCCGTCGAAAGCGTCACCATCGGGCTCGACGGCTTCTCGAATTTCGCCGCGACGAAGACGCCGACGGCGGTGTGCGGATCGAGCAGGTATCCGGTCTCGGCAAGCGTGTTGCGGATGGTCGTCGCCACCTGCTTCTCGCTGGCGCGGGCCGCGCGGAACTCCTTGCGGATCGCCTTCAGCGCGTCCGGCTTGATCTCGAAGCCGCCGGACTGCTTGAGGCTGCGCATGGCCGAGCGGATGGCGCTGTCGTCACGGTCATAGGCTTCGAACAGCAGGCGTTCGAAGTTCGACGAGATCTGGATGTCCATCGACGGCGAGGTGGTCGCGGAGACGCCCTTCATCTCGTAGCGGCCGGTCTTCAGCGTCCGCGCCAGGATGTCGTTCTCGTTGGTGGCGATCACCAGCTTGTCGATCGGCAGGCCCATCTTCTTGGCGACGTAGCCGGCGAAGATGTCGCCGAAATTGCCGGTCGGCACGGTGAAGGAGACCTTGCGATCCGGGGCGCCGAGCGAGAGGGCGGCGGTGAAGTAGTAGACCACCTGCGCCATGATGCGGGCCCAGTTGATCGAGTTGACGCCGGAGATCTTGTAGGTGTCGCGGAAGGCGCTGTCGTTGAACATCTCCTTCACCAGGTTCTGGCAGTCGTCGAAATTGCCCTTGACGGCAATCGCGTGGACGTTCTCCGCCTTGGAGGTCGTCATCTGCCGCTGCTGGACGGGCGAAACCTTCTCGTGCGGGAAGAGGATGAAGACGTCGGTGCGGGCACGTCCGGCAAAGGCATCGATGGCCGCGCCACCGGTGTCGCCCGAGGTCGCGCCGACGATCGTCGCGCGTTCGCCGCGCTGGGCGAGCGCATGGTCCATCAGTCGCGCGAGGAGCTGCATGGCGACGTCCTTGAACGCCAGCGTCGTGCCGTGGAAGAGTTCGAGCACGTAGGAGTTCGGGCCGGTCTGGACGAGGGGCGCGACCGCCGGATGGCGGAAGGTGGCGTAGGCCTCGTCGATCATCGAACGGAAGAGGTCTGCCTCGATCTCGCCGCCGGTGAACGGATAGAGTACCTCGAAGGCGACCTCCTGATAGGTCTTGCCGCGCAGCGCCCGGATGTCCTTCTTCTTCAGCTGCGGCCACTTGCGCGGCACGTAGAGGCCCCCGTCGCGGGCAAGCCCGGCCAGAAGTGCGTCACAGAAGCCGAGGCTTTCAGCCTCTCCGCGGGTCGAGATGTAGTCCACGATGCTTGTCCTTGATGATGAAGATGGGCGGCTGTGTTCGACGCGCCGAGATTATGCCGTTTGGAGGATGGTCAATATTCTTTTCGCGACGAATGGGGCCGTCTGAGTTCGCATTCCGGCCGACCGGGATTGCGCCGCCTGCGGCGGGGCCGCGGCATCGATGCTCTCGAGGCGTTGAAAATTAAACCAAAACACTGGCTACCCAATCGATTTTTCGCTGCGCCGCTGGTATAGACCACAGACAAGGGGCATGAAAAGCCTCAATTCGAATGGCTTTTGGCTTCGCTGAAGCCAGCAATCCGGAAGGTGGAGTATCGTGTCAGTGAAGGTGTCCCGCGGGATCTTGGCCGCATCCTTGTTGATGGTTCTTGCAGGCTGCAACGCCGGCAATCCGGGTGGAGCGCTGAGCTCGGCCGCCGACAAGCCGGCAGCCGCTCCGGCGACCGCCGCCGCCCCGATGGTCCAGGGTTTCTGCCCGACGATCGCGCTGCGGGACGGCACCGCCTATCACCGCGTCTACGCCAAGGGTGGCCAGGACGATCCGGCCAAGGTCGTCTACCAGGCGTCGCTCGCCGACACCACGCGTTCCTGCGCCCGCAGCGACACGACGCTCACGGTCACCGCCATGGTCCAGGGCCGTCTCGTTGCCGGTCCCGAAGGCAAGGCTGGACCGGTCAACCTGCCGATCCGCGTGGCCGTCACCGATGGCGACAAGGTCCTCTATTCGGAGCTGACCCAGTTCCCTGTCACGATCGCGGACGTCGCCCAGGCAACCCAGTTCGTCTTCACCAAGGACGTGACCATCCCCGGCGATGTCGGCGGTCTCACCAAGGTGCACATCGGCTTCGACGAAGGTCCGGTCAAAAAGAAGAAGTGATCCGGCTTAGGCGTCTGCCGCAATCCGCACATCACCGATGAAATGCAAGGGCGTCCGTTCTCCTGAACGGACGATAACACCAGATGCCGGGGGGCATGGGTGAACATCGCGATTATCAGGAATCCCGTCTCTGGAGGCCGTTCCGGAGCGCGGTTATGGCATGCTATCGATCCGCTCCTGGCCACCCATCTGCCGGGCGCCGTCGTGCGCGAGACGAGCATGGGCGGCGAGGCCGGGCCGCTGGCCGTCGAACTCGTCGAAAAAGGTTTCGACTGGATCATCGCGGTTGGCGGCGACGGGACGATCGGCGAGGTCGTCGACGGGATCATGCGTTCCTCCCGGCCGGGCACCCTGTTCTCCTTCCTGCCGACCGGCACCGGATGCGATTTCGCCCGCAACTTCGCCCTGCCGCCCGAGCCCGACGCCCTCGTGCGACGGATCGCGGGTGCTGCGGTGCGTCGGATCGACGTAGCGCGGATCCGTGCGCCCCTAGCCGACGGCCGGACCCTCGAGCGTCATTTCGTCAACATCGCCAGCGCCGGCGTCTCCGGCGAGATCGTCCGCGCCGTCAACAACCGCGAACGGCGACTGGCCAATGGTTCCGCACGCTTCCTGCTCGCCTCGATCGCCGGGATCCTGCGTTATCGCCCGCAGGGTGCGCGGGTCGTGGTCGATGGTCAGGAGGTCTTTGTCGGCCCGGTCACGGTCGCTGCGATCGCCAACGGTGCCTGGTTCGGCGGCGGCATGCATGTCGTGCCCTTTGCCGATCTCGCCGACGGAATGCTCGATGTCGGCGTGCTCCGCGGTGCCGGCCGGATCGGCGTGCTTGGCATACTCGCGCGGCTCTATTCGGCGTCCCATGTCGGTCACCCGCTGATCAGCTTCCACAAGGGGCGCTCGATCGAGATCGAACCGCTGCCGGGGGAGGCGCTGTCGGTCGAGGCTGACGGCGAGGCGATCGCTTATCGCCGCCTGTCGGTCGAGGTTCTGCCGGCGGCACTCAGCCTCAAGATCTGAAACCGGTCCGCGACGACGGCCGGCGCTGAGGCGTCACGGCGGCCCTCGTTTGTTGCCGTGCGTCAGGCGACGCCGGCCCAGCTTTCCATCGCGGCGATCACGGCCGGCAGGTCGTTCATCCGCGCAATCACGGTTTCCGCGCCTGCGTCGGTCAGTCGGTCGGCATGCGACGGATAGGTATGCGACGCACCGGTGAAGCCGATCACCCGCATGCCGGCGGCGCGCGCCGCATGCACGCCGTGCACCGAATCCTCGATCACGACGCATCTCGACGGCGAAACGTTGAACTGAGCGGCACCGTGCAGGAATATGTCCGGCTTCGGCTTGACCCGGTCGGCGCCGAGATCCTTGGCCGAATAGATGTGGGGAGCAAAGAACGGCTTCAGGCCGACCTTGGTCAGCATCATGTCCAGCCGGCTTGACGACGAGTTGGAGCAGATGCAGCGCGGTCCCTTGAGGCGGGCAAGTGCAAACTGCACGCCTTCGATCATCTTCACCTCGCGGGCGAGCCGCTGGTCGAGCAGGGCCTCCGACTTGTCGAGCAGGCTGGCCGAGAGTGGAATGTCGATTTCCTGCTCGACGGTTAGCAGGATATTCTTCCAGGTCATGCCGGCGAAGCGTTCGCCCATTTCCTCGACCGAGATCGGATAGCCGGCCTCGTTGAGCAGCTTGGATTCGACCTTGGCCGCGATGATCTCGGAATCGACGAGCACGCCGTCGCAATCGAAGATGGTGAGGTCGAAACCGCTCATGTCTGGAAATCCGTCCTGTGGTCCTGGGGGAGGGCCTGACCTACACGATGAGCTGACAAAGGACAATCCGGCACATGCCGCGGGAGCGGTTGCTGCGCGTCACTTTTCCGAGGCGAGCGCCAAAAGTTGCGGTTCGAGATGCGAAAGATCGCGGGTCACCGGGCGCCCCTGGCCCATCAGGTCGGCCATCCAGACGCCGTCTGCCGCAAGCCTGACGATTTCCAGGCGCGGGGAGTTGTCGGTCGCGCTGTGGACCTCGAGGCGGGCGTCGAGCCAGTTCGACCACTGTTTCCGCATTGCAGGATCGAAGATGGTCGTCGCCGAAAGTGCCGCCCACGGGCTGCGGGTTCCGAGCTTGTGGTCGGCGAATGCGGCCCGGACATAGGCGCGGGTGAAGCGGCCGATCGGTTCCGGATCGTCCGCCATGAAGCGGTCGATCTCGTCGCTGAACTGTTTGAGGAGGTCATCGAACACCGCCTCGATCAGCGCCTGCTTGCTGGAAAAGTGATGCAGCAACCCGCCCTTGGTCACGCCCGCCGCCTCGGCGACCGCCTGGATCGTGATCGCTGCCGGCCCCTGGTCGAGCGCGAGCTTGGCCGTCCGCTCGATCAGCGAGCGGCGAACCTTGTCGGGTTCCTTCTTGCGGTGATGTGCCGTCGCCATGGTCAGTGCGAAACCGAGCTGGAGAACGCGTTCATCACGACGACGCCCGCGATGATCAGTCCCATGCCGGCAAGCGCCGGATTGTCCAGCGACTGCTTGAACACCACGATGCCGACGATCGCCGTCAAGACGATGCCGAGCCCGCTCCACATCGCATAGGCGACACCGAGCGGAAGCCCCTTGAGCGCCTGCGACAGGAGATAGAAGGAGACCACGTAGAAAAACACCATGGCCCCTGTCGGCACGAGCCTGCTGAACTGCTCGGACTTCTGCAGGAAGGTCGTGCCGATCACCTCGAACACGATGGCGGCAGCAAGCGAGGCGTAGTTGATGAGCATGGCATTCATGGAAAACTCTCGGGGGACGGATATAACTGTCATCAAAGATACCGTCTGGTCGGTTTCTTTGCAAGTGGTGTCGACCCCGCTCCGAGCGGTTTCAGCCGGGCCGCTGCATTGGCTGGAGGATATCAGTCAGGCAGGGGAAACATGGCCGCAAACCGCCGCTCGCCTTCCGGTGAAAAGGCGACGACACGGCTGCCGGCCTCGCGCCGGGCATGGCCCTTGTCGAGCATGTGGTCGAGCAGCGCCTTGCCGAGTGAGCCGGAAAGGTGGTGGCGCCGCTCGCTCCAGTCGAGGCAGGCACGGCAGAGCGGACGGCGCAGCGCCTTCAGTCCGTCGACGTCGATGCCGTGGCTCGCCATCAGAACATCGCCGGCGGCGGTCAGTTGCGGATGCTCCTCGTCGCCCGCAATCGCGCCGGACGCGCGCAGGCTGTCGAGCATCCGCACCCCGTAATCGCCGGCGAGGTGGTCGTAGCAGACCCGCGCCTTTCGCAGCGCCGGCTCTTTGGGACCCGCCCGGTGGCGTACATGGCCGCGGCTCGCCGCAAAACCCATCAGCCCCTCGATCATCCGGCCGACGGCCGGATCGGCAAGAGTGAAATAGCGGTGCCGGCCCTGCTTGCGCTGGGCAAGCAGCCCGCCGTCCTCGAGTTTTGCCAGATGGGAGCTTGCCGTCTGCAGGGTGATGCCGGCCGCCCCGGCAAGCTCGGTCGCCGTCAGGGCCCGCCCGTCCATCAGCGAGAGCAGCATGTTCGCCCGGGCGGGGTCACCGATCAGGGCGGCAAGGCGCGCAATGTCTGGTCCTTCACTCATGCTTCGATCGTAATCGAAGCATCGTCGTCTGGCAACATGCGAGGAGAGGGGGCGGTTGATGTCGCCGCAGAAAAGGAGACCCCATGATTACCTGTGTCATCCGCTACCGGATCGATCCCTTCGCCCGCGACCAGTTCGCCGCCTATGCCCGCAACTGGGGTGAGGCGATCCCGCGCTGCGGGGCAGACCTTGTCGGCTATTTCGCCCCGCACGAAGGCTCGGCCACCACCGCCTACGGTATCTACCATATCGAGGATCTGGCAGCCTACGAGGCCTATCGCGCCCGTCTAGCCGCCGATCCGTTGGGCAGGGCGAATTACGACTTCGCTGCCCGCGAGCGTTTCATTCTCGAAGAGGACCGGATTTTCGTGAAGCGCGTGTCGGGCGAGCCGGCGAAGGGGATACGGCCGTGATCGCCGTGATCTTCGAGGTGACGCCTTATGTCGGCGAACGTCACCGCTATCTCGATCTCGCCGGCGAATTGCGGGCGAGCCTCGAGCAGATGGACGGCTTCATCTCGGTCGAACGCTTCGAGAGCCTGTCTGTCAGGGGCAAGCTGCTTTCGCTGTCCTTTTGGCGGGATGAGGAGGCGGTTCGCCGCTGGCGCGAAACGCAGGAACATCGCGAGGCCCAGCGCGCCGGACGCGGCGGCGTTTTTGCCGACTACCGCCTGCGCGTCGCCCATGTTCTTCGCGACTACGGCCTTGCCGAGCGCGAGGAAGCGCCGGGCGACAGCCGGGCGGCCCTCGGCTGAAGGTTTGCCGGTCAGGCCTTGCTGATGAACTCGACTTCGCCGGTCTCGATGTCGTAGACGGCCGGCACGATGCGGACCTTGCCCTCCTCGACGAGGTGGGCGACGATCGGGCTCTCGCGCATGATCCGCGCGGCGCCCGAAACCGCGTTGTTGCGCACGGTCTGGCCGACGAAGTCCTCCGACTTGAACAGCGCCGCAAGCGCGACCGGCAGGATCGGCTGCACCATCTTGCCGATCGAGCCGTCGAGTTCGGTGCCTTTCTGCACGACGTCGCAGGCGGCCGCGACCGCCCCGCACTTCTTGTGGCCCATCACCACGATCAGCGGCGCATGCAGATGCTCCGCCCCGTATTCGATCGTTCCGAGCGCACTCGTGTCGAGCACGTTGCCGGCATTGCGGATGACGAAGAGTTCGCCGAGCGTCACGCCGCCGAAGATCAGCTCCGGCGTCACGCGGCTGTCGGAGCAGGTGAGCACGATCGCCCAGGGATGCTGGCCGCCGGCCAGTTCCTCCCGCCGGTGCGCCAGATTGGAGGCGCAGGCATTGGCATCCTCGACGAAGCGACGATTGCCTTCGCGAAGCTTGGAAAGCGCCTGCTTCGGCGTCAGGCCGCCGGTTTCGGCCTCGTGGGCTGCCGCGGCCGGTGCTTCCGCTGCATGCGTTTCCGTTGCATGCCCTTCCGATGCGGGGGCCTCGGCGGCATGCGCGTCCGCACCATGGGCGTCCGCGGCCTGCTCCGCTTCGTGGGCCGGCTTCTTCTGCTCGTTGGCCGAGGCGCCCGACGCAAGCGCGCCAGCTGCCAGTCCGAAACCGGCGAGTTTCATCAGTTTGCGGCGGTTGAGGCCGGTCGTTTCGCAATCGAGGCACATGCCCTTGATCCCCCAGTCTAGGAATTGGTCGAATCCGGGCTGCCCCGGCGATCGCCATCCGCCTCCCGCGCAAGGAACCCCTCGTTGCGCGCAGGCGGTTGGCCGTCGGCGATTGTCCCGGGCATTGGTAAATTATGTTTTTCTGAAATGCCTCTTTTCGCTGCTCGGCCTGACTGTTTTTGGGCTGGAGGGCTCGGAAGGCGGGATGGGGCGCATGGGGGTGCGCTCGACAAGCCACGCGACGCTGACTATGCAGGTTCCATGGAAAAGGATCAGGACAACACGCTCGCCAGCCGCATCAGCCGCGCCCTCGCGGAGCGGATCATCCATGGCGAGCTGGTGCCCGGTTCCCGCCTCGGCCAGGATCATATCGCCGAGGAATTTGGGGCGAGCCACGTGCCCGTCCGCGAGGCGTTCCGGCGACTGGAGGCGCAGGGCCTTGTCGTCAGTATCCCGCGCCGCGGCGTTCGTGTAGCCGCCTTCGACCTGAAGCAGGTCCGCGAGATCGCCGAGATGCGCGCCGCGCTCGAGGTTCTGGCGCTGAGGCACGCGGCGCCCAACTTGACGCCCGCCGTGCTCGATGCCGCGGAGCAGGCCGCCGCCGATGCCGATGCCGCCAGGGATGTCCAGACCTGGGAGGAAGCCAATCGCCGCTTCCACCGGCTGATCGTCTCGACCTGCGACATGCCGCGCCTGCTCACCGTCATCGACGATCTGCATGCCGTCAGCGCCCGGTTTCTTTTCGTCGCCTGGCGCGCTGCCTGGGAGGCCCGCACCGACCACGACCACCGGGCGATTCTTGCCGCCCTGCGCGCCGGGGATGCCGGCGAGGCCTGCCGCATCCTCGAGCGCCACGTCCAGTGGATCGGCCGCGCGCCAATGCCGCAGACCGGCGGCCGCGACGACCAGGGTTTCGCCATCGTCGGCTGATCGAAAAATTATAGATAAAAATTCGACGCCTGTGGACTGTCGCACGTTTCCTACGCGGACGAGGCTGAATTCCCTTTGCTTTTTTCAGGCTCCTGCGGTTTGTATCTCAGTCTCAATCTGCTTTCTGGCTGGTTTTGTCGTCCCAAGTGCTTGCCTCGCAGAATTTTATAGATAAAAGATTCGTCGTGAATTAAATTATCTATAAAATGGAGAGTGTGATGACATCCATGTCTGCTTCTGCCCATCGTTTCGATCCGCTCGGTATCGAGAACCGTTCCCTGGCCGTCCAGTCGATCCTGCTGTTGATCGGCACGGCGGTCCTGGCGCTGGCCTCGCAGGTCAGCGTGCCGATGGTTCCGGTCCCGATCACCATGCAGACCTTCGCGCTCACCATGATCGGCGTGCTCTATGGCTGGCGTCTCGGCGCCTTGACTGTTCTCGCCTGGCTCGGCGAGGCGATGATGGGGCTTCCGGTTCTCGCCAATGGCGGGGCGGGGCTCGCGCCCTTCGTCGGCCCGACCGCCGGCTACCTCGCCTCCTTCCCGCTGATCGCCGCGCTTGCCGGCTACCTCGCCGAAAAGGGCTGGACCGGCAGCCGCGTCGTGGCGAGCTTCTCCGCGCATCTCCTGGCGAACCTCGTCTGCCTCGCCGTCGGCGGTGCGTGGCTGAGCTATCTGATCGGTGTCGAAAAGGGCCTGAGCCTCGGCGTCACGCCCTTCGTCCTTGGCGCGGTGCTGAAGTCGGCGCTCGCCGCCGCCCTGCTGATGGCCATCGGCCGTCGAGCCGTGACCCGCGTCGACCTCTGAGCCGGGGCCCGAGCGAACGGCAGGGCAGGTCATGACGGTCAGGCTTCGCGCCCATCACCTGCTCTGCATGCTGACCTATGTCGGTCGGGGCTATTCCCCGGCCTTCGTCGCAAACTACGAGCATATCGCCGCACGGCTTACGGCCGGCGAAGAGATCGAGATCGTCGAGGGCCCTGACGATATTTGCGCACCGCTCCTGCGCGACGCCGACTGCCATTGCCTGGGAGATGGTGTCGTCAGGCGCGATGTGGCGGCGCTCGATGCCGTCGCAGCCTTGCTCGGCGGGCCGTTGCCGCCCGGCACGCGGTTCACCCCGACGGCAAGCCTGATCACCCGCCTGCGAAAGACCTTTGCGACCGGCAAAATCCGCACGGCCTGTTCCGGCTGCGAATGGTCAACTCTCTGCGACGGTGTCGCCGATGGTGGCTATCTCGGGGTGAGGGTGCTCCCGTAGGTGACGGCTGTCCTTCTTCCCGATGGGGAGAAGAGGGAAGCGGCACTGCCCGGCCTTCATCTCCGCCTTGTGCCCTTCCCGAAGCCCTCGGCGATTCACCATCTTCCGTCTCTCTTCGGCACGAAACCGCTGTT
Source organism: Rhizobium terricola (assembly GCF_012927355.1). GTDB lineage: Bacteria > Pseudomonadota > Alphaproteobacteria > Rhizobiales > Rhizobiaceae > Allorhizobium > Allorhizobium terricola. Next base: position 90,343 of record NZ_JABBGK010000002.1, on the reverse strand, counting down.
GCCAATGGATTTTCTCAACTTCCCTTCAGCCTTTGGTAACCAAGTTCGGTAACCATGAGCCTCGTTATCCCGTGCTGCGTCAGCGTAAGAGTGAGTAACCGATGGCTTCCGTATTTCCGCTTGCCGAACTTCGCCGTTCTTCGGATCCGTTCTCCTGGGTCGACAGCATCATCAAGGGCGATTGCGTTGCCGCCCTCGAAGCCCTTCCCGACAAGTCGGTCGACGTGATCTTTGCCGATCCGCCGTACAATCTGCAGCTCGGCGGCGCGCTGCATCGCCCGGACCAGAGCCTCGTCGACGCCTGCGACGACGAATGGGACCAGTTCGCTTCCTTCGAGGCCTATGATGCTTTCACCCGCGCCTGGCTGCTCGCCTGCCGCCGCGTCCTGAAGCCGACCGGCACCATCTGGGTCATCGGCTCCTACCATAACATCTTCCGCGTCGGCGCGACGCTCCAGGATCTCAACTTCTGGATCCTCAACGACATCGTCTGGCGCAAGACCAACCCGATGCCGAACTTCAAGGGCCGCCGGTTCCAGAATGCCCACGAGACGATGATCTGGGCTTCGCCCGATCCGAAGGCCAAGGGCTACACCTTCAATTACGATGCGCTGAAGGCGTCGAACGACGACGTCCAGATGCGCTCCGACTGGCTGTTCCCGATCTGCTCCGGCGGCGAACGCCTGAAGGGCGACGACGGCAAGAAGGTTCATCCGACCCAGAAGCCGGAAGCGCTGCTCGCCCGCGTCATCATGGCCTCCACCAAGCCGGGCGACATCGTGCTCGATCCCTTCTTCGGCTCCGGCACCACGGGTGCGGTGGCAAAACGCCTCGGCCGTCATTTCGTCGGCATCGAGCGCGAACAGGACTATATCGATGCAGCGTCCGCCCGCATTGCCGGCGTGACCCCGCTTGGCAAGACCGAACTGACGGTTCTGACGGGCAAGAAGGCCGAGCCGCGCGTCGCCTTCACCACGCTTCTTGAAAGCGGCCTGGTCAAGCCCGGCCAGGTTCTCACCTGCGCGCGGCGCCGCCATTCGGCGGTCGTGCGCGCCGACGGCACGCTCGCCTCGGGCAGCGAGGCCGGTTCCATTCATCGCCTGGGCGCGAAGGTGCAGGGCGTTGATGCGTGTAACGGATGGACGTTCTGGCATGTCGATGACGGGCACTCCCTGCGCCCGATCGACGAGTTCCGGGCCGTCATCCGCAGTGGGCTGGCAAAGCTGGACTGACGATCCGCCCAGCTTTGCCAGTCCGGAAATTCTCCGGCCGGTCTTGTACCTCTAGTCCCGGCGGGAGAGCCTTGACGCCCGGAGCGGAAACGCTTCGGGCGTCATCCCGTTTCACACCTTGTAGTCGGTGACGTCGACCGAGATGATCTTGCCCTTGGCGTTGAAGGTGATCGTTTCCTCGCCGAAGCGCACCAGCGGCTCGCCGGTCTCGGCATTCGTCGCCTTCAGGCGCCAGACGGCGCGTGCCGCCACCGGCGACACTTGCTCGGTGAGTTCGTCGACGGCGACCTGGTCGGGATAGGTCGCAAAATAGCGACGGAAGGCCGCCATGATGTCGTCCCGGCCGCTCAAACCCCCGACCTTCACCGAGCCGTAGACGGCATCCTCCGCGAAGAAATCCTCGATCGTTTCGAAGTCGAGGGCATTGATGGCGTCGTGAAAGCGGCGGGCGGCGGCAACGGGATCGAAGGGCATCATGGCTCCGGAAGCGGGAAGGGCATGTCGGCCGCCAGGTCTCTCCGCCGCGGCGCCGACACATACCAATTGTCAATGACGCCATCTTCGCCCGGCCGAAAGTTTCGGACAAGCCGGGCCACCTAATCATGGCTGCGAAACATGGGGACGACGCCGAAGCTGGCGGCATGGCCTGAGAGCCAAACGGCGTTTTCCATCATGTGAACCCGGCGTCGTCGCGGCCAACGGTCCTGCACGACCTTGCCACCGGCAGCCGGAAGCCTTTGTGAATTCGACCGTCTTGACGGTCGAACTGGCGCAGGACGGGGACCGCCATTCCCGCCTGCGCCAGCATCTTTTTCAGGCGTTCCCTAAAACCTTGCGGAACCAACCGCCAGATGCCTGATAAATCCCGTACCGGATAGAAGCCTCAGATCGCCACGCCCAGTTCCCTGAGGTCGGCTTTGAGCTTGTCGGCTCCGGTGAATTGTACCGCCTGCCAGCCGGCGTCGCGGGCGCCCTGGGCATTGGCGCTCACGTCATCGATGAACAGCGCTGCGGCCGGTTCGAGACCGAAGTCGTTGGCGTGGCGCTCGTAGATCGCCACATCCGGCTTGAGCAGGCCGATCTCGCCCGAGACGGTCACGCCGCGCGGCAGGTTGAGGAACGGATACATGCGCCGGGCCTCGACGAAGGTGTCGGCGGCGAAGTTGGTCAGCATGGTGACGTCGAAGCCGGCGTCGATCAGGCCGGTCATGATCGCGACGCTGTCGTCATAGGCATAGGGCACCATTTCGTGCCAGTTCTGCCGGAAGGCGCGGATGTTCTCCTCCTGCTCCGGAAACCGGTCGATCAGCAGCGCCTCGGCCTCGGCCCAGCCGCGGCCGCGGTCCTGTTCGAGGTTCCAGTCATGCGTGCAGACGTTCTCGAAGAACCACCGACGTTCCGTCTCATCGGGAATGATCCGGCTGAAGGGCAGGTTCGGATCATAGTGGATCAGCACCTTGCCGATGTCGAACACGATGTGGCGGATGGGCTCGGACATGTCTTATCCCTTGGTTGTCGAAAAGGCGGATGGAATAGCCTGCGCAATTGCTTTTTTCATGACAGTCGGCAGCGCTTCGGCGTCAAGATTTGTGACCGGCGCCCAGAAGCCGTGAACGGCGCCGGCCTCCGTGCGCGCGAGATGCACCCGGTAGACCCCGAGCCTGAGCTCGAAATGGGTGAAGACATGGGTGACGGTGCCGCAGGCCTGCCAGTCGGCAGCAAAGGGCGCAGCATCGGTTCCCGTTTCGCCGTCGACCCGTGCCGTCCAGCCGGTGGTCGGCACCTCGGTCATGCCGCCCAGCAGCCCGCTGTCGGGACGGCGGCGCAGGAGCAGATGCCCGTCCTCGTCGACGGCGACGAAGGCCGCGCCCTGCCGGACCGGCTTCTCCTTCTTCGCCGCTTTGACCGGAAAGCGCTCCGGCTCGTCGGTCGCAAGCGCCAGGCAGACGTCGTTGAACGGACAGAGCGCGCAGGCCGGCCGTTTCGGGGTGCAGATCGTCGCGCCCAGATCCATCATCGCCTGGGCGAAATCGCCCGGCCGGTCGGCCGGCGTCATCGCGGCGACCTTTTCCTTCATCTGGGGCTTGGAGCCGGGCAGGGGCCCATCGATGGCGTGAAGCCGCGAGATCACCCGTTCGACATTGCCGTCCATCACTGCCGCCTGCCGGTTGAAAGCGATCGCCGCCACGGCAGCCGCCGTGTAGTCGCCGATCCCGGGCAGGCTCTTCAACCCCTCCTCGGTGTCGGGGAAGCGCCCGCCATGGTCGGCCGCGACCGCCTCGGCGCATTTCTTCAGATTGCGGGCCCGCGCATAATATCCAAGCCCGGCCCAGGCGACCATCACGTCCTCTGCGGGCGCCCTCGCCAGGTCGTCGACGCTCGGCCAGAGCGCGATGAACTTGGCGAAATAGGCCTTCACTGCCGCGACCGTGGTCTGCTGCAGCATCACCTCGGAGAGCCAGATGTGGTAGGGATCGGGCTTCACGCCGCGCCGGGCCATCGCCGGCGAGATCCGCCAGGGAAGCTCGCGATGGTGGCGGTCGTACCAGGAAAGCAGGGCGCTTGCCGCGGGTTTCTTATGGATTGTCACGCGCTTCGTTTGCCGGTGAGGGGGAAAGTGCCTTATATCTGGACAAATCGACCCGCCGATCAAGGGTCGGAGTGAAAGGCTCCACGGTATTCCATGAGTGCTCCGCGAAAAGGCGTGATCCAGATCTCCGAGGTGGCGAACGGTATCATCGATCCGGTGCTGGCCCGTCGCGCCGGGATCACGACGGCCTTGCTCGGTTCCTGGGACGAGATCGCCGGCGAGAATTTCGCCGACTGTTCGCGGCCGGAAAAGATCGCCTGGCCCCGCCGCGGCGATCCGGGCAACGAGGGTGGCCATAGACCCGGCGTGCTGACGATCGCCTGCGAGGGCGCCCGCGCGCTCTTCTTGAGCCACGCCCAGGGCGAACTCATCGCCCGCATCAACGGCTTTTTCGGTTATCCGGCGATCGGCCAGATCCGCATCGTCCAGAAGCCGGTGTCGGTCGCCACCCTGAAGCCATCTCGCCCGCGCAAGCTTGAGGGTGAGAAGGCAAGGAAGCTCGCCGGATTGCTGGAAGGCATCACCGACGACAAGCTCAGGCAGGCGATCGAACGGCTCGGCACGGGCGTGATGTCGCAGCGTCGCAAGTAGCGCGCGGCGAACATGAAGAAGATTTAATGCTTTAGCCGTTCGGAAGTCACGATTCTTTGATGGAACGGCCACCCCACCGCCTTGTTTGCCGCCATCTGGCGATATAACGGTTGGCAACTTCAAAACAGTCATCAGGGTGCATTGATGTCGATACTCGAACAGTCCCTCACCAAGCGCCGCCTGCTCGGCGGCGTCGCTCTCGTCGCCATGAGCATGGCGCTCGCCGCCTGCAGCGACGACGGCGACAAGGCCGCCGAGGCTGCAAAGCCCGCCGAAACCGGCACCGCGGCACCCGCGACCGAAACCGCCCAGACCCAGACGCCGGCCCCCGCCGCCGAGCCGGCAGCCCCCGCCGCCAAGGTCGAGCTGCCGACCTCCGACCGCGACGTCGACATGGCCGAAGTCTTGAAGCCCGGTCCGCTCAAGGAAATGGCGCTCGGCGATCCGAACGCACCGGTCAAGATCGTCGAATACATGTCGATGACCTGCCCACATTGCGCCAACTTCCACGCCAAGACCTTCGACGCGATCAAGGCCAAGTATGTCGACGGCGGCAAGGTCTATTTCGTGCTGCGCGAATTCCCGTTCCCGCAGGACACCGCGTCGCTCGCCGCCTTCATGCTGGCGCGCTGCACGCCGGAAGACCGCTACTTCCCCTTCGTCTCGATGTTCCTCAAGCAGCAGATGAGCTGGGCCGCCCCGGCGGACAACGATGTTCGCGGCGCCATGCTGCAACTGTCGAAACTCGGCGGTTTTACACAGGAGAGCTTCGACGCCTGCTTGACGAACGCGAAACTTGCCGGTGATGTGACGGCAGTCAGGGACCGCGCGGCCAAGGATTACGGCATTCAGTCGACGCCGACCTTCCTGATCAACGGCAAGAGCTATTCGGGAGACATGTCGGTTGAAACCATGTCCGCGCTCATCGACAGCCTGCTCTGATCGGCGCACCGACTTTTCGACGGGCGGCGGGGAAACCCGCGCGCCCGTTTCTTACCTCCCCCTTGAGGGGGGAGGTCGCGCGAATGCGCGGGTGGGGGTGACACTCGTGACGATCACCCCACCCCGGAGCTTTGCTCCGACCCTCCCCCTCAAGGGGAGGGTGTAGTCATGAAGTTCAATCGCCTGCGCCTGCTGGGCTTCAAGTCCTTCGTCGAACCGACCGAATTCATCATCGAGCGCGGCCTGACCGGTGTCGTCGGGCCGAACGGCTGCGGCAAGTCGAACCTTGTCGAGGCGCTGCGCTGGGTGATGGGGGAGAACTCCTACAAGAACATGCGCGCGTCCGGCATGGACGACGTGATCTTCTCCGGGTCCGGAAACCGGCCCGCCCGCAACACGGCCGAGGTTGGCCTCTATCTCGACAATGCCGACCGCACCGCGCCCGCCGCCTTCAACGATGCCGACGAGATCCAGGTGACGCGCCGCATCGAGCGCGGCGAGGGATCGATCTATCGCATCAACGGCAAGGAAGCCCGCGCCAAGGACGTGCAGCTCCTGTTTGCCGACGCCTCGACCGGCGCCCGCTCGCCCTCGATGGTCGGCCAGGGCCGCATCGGCGAGCTGATCGCGGCAAAACCCCAGGCGCGCCGCCAGCTTCTGGAAGAAGCGGCCGGCATTTCCGGCCTGCATTCGCGTCGCCACGAGGCGGAACTGAGGCTGCGCGCCGCCGAGACCAATCTGGAGCGGCTGGAAGACATCACCGCCCAGCTCGAGACGCAGATCGAGAGCCTGAAGCGCCAGGCCCGCCAGGCCAACCGCTTCAAGATGCTGTCTGCAGACATCCGGGCGCATGAGGCAATTCTGCTGCACATCCGCTGGAGCCAGGCCAAGCAGGCCGAAGGCGAGGCGGAAAGTGCCCTCAACCAGGCGACCTCAATCGTCGCCGAAAAGGCGCAAGCCCAGATGGAGGCGGCCAAGGCGCAAGGGATCGCCAGCCTGAAGATGCCGGAGCTGCGCGAGGAGGAAGCGCGCGCCGCCGCCGCCCTCCAGCGCCTGCAGATCGCCCGCACCCAGCTCGACGAGGAGGCGAGCCGCCTGCTTCGCCGCCGCGACGAGTTGACCCGCCGTCTGGCCCAGCTTTCCGGGGACATCCGCCGCGAGGAGCGCCTGGTCGCCGACAATGCCGAGGTGATCGAGCGGCTGACCTCGGAAGAGGCCGAACTTGAAGACATCCTCGCCGATTCCGGTCGCTACGGAGAAGAAGCCCGCATTGCCTTCGAGGCGGCGGCCGCGACCCTCTCCGAAAGCGAGAAGCGCTTCGCCGCGCTCACCTCCGAGCGCGCCGAGGCGGCTGCCGGCCGCAACCAGCTGGAGCGCCTGATCCGCGATCTCGCCGACCGCCGCCAGCGCCTGGCCCGGCAGGTCGAGGAGGCGAATGGCGAGCTGCAGCAGGTCGCCGACCGCATTTCAGCCCTTCCCGATCCAGAGGAAAAGCGCGAGATGGTCGAGGCGGCCGAACAGGCGCTCGCCGACAGCGAGGCCGTCGCCGCGGAAATCGAGGGCAGCCTGGCCGAGGCCCGCCGTACTGAAAGTCTCCTGCGCCAGCCGCTCGAGGCCGCCCGCTCCAGGCTAAACGCGCTCGAAACCGAGGCGCGCACCATTTCCCGCATGCTCGCCTCTGCCGTTTCCGGAGATTATGCCCCAGTTGCCGAGGAGCTGACCGTCGACCGCGGTTTCGAAACGGCGGTCGGTGCCGCCTTGGGTGACGATCTCGACAGCCCGCTCGACGCGGCCGCTCCCGCCCACTGGCTGCTCAATGGCGACGGCTCTTCCGATCCGGCGCTGGCCGCCGGAGTCGAGGTACTGCTTTCCCGGGTGAAGGCGCCGGCCGCGCTCACCCGCCGGCTTCGCCAGATCGGCGTGGTCGCCGATGCCGCCACCGCGCTTGCCCTGATGCCGAAGCTTCTACCCGGCCAGCGTCTGGTGACGCGGGAAGGGGCGGTCTATCGCTGGGACGGCCACGTCACCGGCTCGGAAGCGCCGAGTGCCGCAGCCCTGCGTCTCGCCCAGAAGAACCGCCTGGCCGAGATCGAGACGGAGCTCGAGGAGGCGGCTTATGCCCTGAGCGATGCCGAGGAACGGCTCGCCGAGGCGGTCGACGCGATCCGCATGGAGGAGACCCGCCTTGCCGAAGCCCGCGACATGCAGCGGCTTTCGGTCCGCCATCTCGCCGAATCCCGCGAGGCATTGACCCAGGCCGAGCGGGCCTCCGGCGACCTGATCCGCCGGCGCGTCGTCATCGAGGAGGCGGTCAACGGCCTGAACGCCCAGATCGAGGAAGCGCTCGAGCAGGAGGAAAACGCCCGCATCGAGATCGAGGAGACCCCGGACCTCTCCGCCCTCGACATGCGGCTGCGCGAGGCGGAAGCCGAGGTGGCAACCGATCGCGGTCGCCTGGCCGAAACGCGTGCCCGTTTCGAGGGGCTTGCCCGTGAGGACGAAAGCCGTCGCCGCCGGGTGCTGGCGATCCGGCAGGAGCGTTCGACCTGGCAGACGAGGGCGCTGAGCGCCGAGGAACATATCGCGACGCTGCGCGACCGCGAGGCCGAGGCCCAGGACGAAATGATCGGCCTGGAGCTCGCGCCCGACGAGTTCGACGAGAAGCGCCGCGCCCTGATGAACGAGCTTGAAAAGGCCGAAGCGGCCCGACGGGCTGCGGCCGATCGGCTGGTGGAAGCCGAAAGCCGGCAGCGCGAGGCCGACCAGAAGGCGGCCGCCGCCCTCGCCGAACTGGCCGAAAGCCGCGAAAAGCGCGGTCGCGCCGAAGAGCGCCTGGTGTCGGCCCGCGACTGGCGCAAGGAGGCCGAAGCCCGAATTCAGGAGGCGCTCGCCGTTCCCCCGCACGAGGCCTTCCGCCTGACCGGCCTCAAGGACCCGTCGGAAATCCCCGATCTGCGCGAGGTCGAACGCGACCTCGACCGGCTCCGCATCGAGCGCGAGCGCCTTGGCGCCGTCAATCTGCGCGCCGAGGAGGAACAGAAGGAACTGTCCGAACGGCTGGCGGCGCTGATCAAGGAGCGCGACGACATCATCGATGCGATCAAGAAGCTGCGCGGCGCCATCCAGAGCCTCAACCGCGAGGGCCGCGAACGCCTGATCGCCGCCTTCGACGTGGTCAACGCCCAGTTCCAGCGGCTCTTCACCCATCTCTTCAACGGCGGCACCGCCGAGTTGCAACTGATCGAGAGCGAGGACCCGCTCGAGGCCGGTCTTGAAATCCTCGCCCGTCCGCCGGGCAAGAAGCCGCAGACCATGACGCTGCTTTCGGGCGGCGAACAGGCGCTGACCGCCATGGCACTGATCTTCGCGGTGTTCCTCACAAATCCGGCGCCGATCTGCGTGCTGGACGAGGTGGATGCGCCGCTCGACGACCACAATGTCGAGCGCTACTGCAACCTGATGGACGAAATGGCCGCCTCGACCGAGACCCGTTTCGTCATCATCACCCACAACCCGATCACCATGGCCCGCATGAACCGCCTGTTCGGCGTCACCATGGCGGAACAGGGCGTCAGCCAGCTGGTTTCGGTCGACCTTGAGACCGCCGAGGCACTGCGCGAACGCGAGGCCGTCTGAGTCGTTTTGCGGGAATGGGGGGAGGCGTCGACCCGCCGCGTCAGGCTGCCAGGGTGAGCCGGTCGCGGCCTTCGTGCTTGGCCGTGTAGAGTGCCAGATCAGCTCGAGAATAGACCGCCTCGGCGGTGTCGTCCGCCCGGATCTCGGCGAGACCGGCAGAAAACGTGTAGGAAAAGTCCGGCGCATTGCTCAAGGGGCGACGCTGGTGCACGGCGTCAAACAGCCGGTCGATGATTTTCTTGGCGTTGGCAATCGAGGTGTCCGGCATCAGCAGCATGAACTCCTCGCCGCCGATGCGGCCGAAGCCGTCGCGCAGCCGGATGCTGTTTTGCACCGTGCGGGAAAAGTCGATCAGAACCCGGTCACCGGCCTGGTGACCGTAGCGGTCGTTGATCTGCTTGAAGAAGTCGAGGTCGAAGAGGCAGAGGCAGCCTTCGCGCGATCCCGAGACGTGCTCGCCTTTCAGCAGGGTTTCCAGCATGGACCACATGTGGCGGCGATTGGAGATTTCCGTGAGCTCGTCGGTCTGCGAGGCACGGGTGGCGAAGTCGCGCAGCTGGCGCAGTTCGCGCTCCTCGCGCCTGAGCTCGGTGATGTCGGTCGCAAGGAACAGCATCCAGCCGTCGGCGTGAACGGTTTCGACGATCCACAGCCAGCGCCCGTCGACGAGGTCGCTCTCGAAGGCGCGGCGCTTGACCTTGCCGCGTCGAGAAATGGCCGAGGCGAGCCATGCCTCCATGTCGGGGTGGGCAATGATGGCACCGCGTCCGGCAAGCCAATTGCGGCGCATCAGTTCCGCCCAGGTCGGGGTTTCTCCCGGTTCGACATGATAGGTGTCGCGAAAAGCGGCGTTCGCATAGCGGAGACGATCGTCAGGATCATAGACCGCGATAAGGGCAGCCGAGTCCTCGCGGAGTTCCGCGAGTTTCTCGGTAATTTGCTCTCCATACACGGCGCGCCCGATCCTTCTGTCTCATGAATTCAGGCTGCCACTATATGTGGCAACCATGAAATATGAATAAACTACAGCCTTCGAAAGCGTTCAATTCCTCGGTTTCTGCTGCAGACGCAAGGGGCGCGGCCCGCGTCTGCCCGTCGGCGCACCTCAGGCCTTCTTGACGGCCGAGATCGCGTAGCGATGCTGCGTGGCACGCTCCAGCCCTTTCAGCAGGGAGAAGTTCCGGCGCTGCTCGCGGTGTATCGCCTTCAGGTCGTAGTCGACCCGAATGTCGGTGAAGCCGGCCTCCTCGAGCAGTCGCACCACCTGGTCGGCCCGCGCGCCGTCGGAAAAATAGACGCGGGACAGGATGCTGCGGTGCGTCTCGGCAAGCGCGCCGGGGCCGTGGCGCTTGTCGGCCTTGACGAGACCGAGCCTCTGGCCAAGCGCGGACAGCCGCGAGATCAACCGCGAAAGGGGGCCGGGATTGACGAAGTCTCCGTCGATCACCAGCAGCTTTCCGCCGGGCTTCAGGATGCGGTGCCATTCGCTGAAGGCCGCCGCCGGGTTGACCAGCGTCCACACCAGATGGCGGTTAGTGATGACATCGGCGGAATTGTCCGGCTCCATCGTCACTTCCGCATCGCCGAGCACGAATTCGATCTTCCGCTTGCGGGTCGCCGCCTTCTTGCGGGCGCGCTCGAGCATTGGTTCCGCCCAGTCGATGCCGGTGACACGAAAGCCGATATCGTCGAGCAGGTGGGAAATCACCGCCGTGCCGCAGGCCAGATCCAGCGCCGCCCTGCCATCACCGCGGCCGAGATGCTTGAGGAACAGCGCCTGCCAGGCGGCCCGCTCGCCTTCGGAAAAGATCTCGTGTCCTGGCTGTTCGTCGAAGGTTGCCGCCCGTTCCGACCAGTAGGCCTTGATCTCGTCGCGCAGGCTGTAATTGCTGACCAGGTTCATTCTGTAGCTCCGAAAATCCTAAAGTTTGGAAACGTTATAAAAGATAATTCTTGACTGTAAAGGTCATGAAATCTATTCCAGCAAAAAATTGATCTGGAGAAAAACATGAATATCTTCAACAAGGTGGCGTCAGCCGCCCTGGGCCTTGCTGTGCTTTTTTCGGGCGCTGCCTTGGCTCAGGACAAGGTCAAGCTCACCGACATCACCGGCCGTGAAGTCGAGGTCTCGGTGCCCGTCGAGCACGTCATTCTTGGCGAAGGCCGCCAGATGTATTTCGTCGCCGCCCTCGATGCCGAGGCGCCGTTCAAGCGCATCGTCGGTTGGCGCGACGACTTCAAGAAGGCTGACCTCGACGGTTACAACGCCTACCTCGAGAAGTATCCGGAAATGGAAAAGCTGCCGACCTTCGGCGGCATGAAGGACGGCACCTTCGACATCGAGCAGGCCGTGGCGCTGAAGCCCGACGTCATCATCATGAACATCGACGCCAAGACCGCGACCGAGGAAGCCGGCTATATCGAGAAGCTCGGCAAGGTCGGCATCCCTCTGGTCTATGTCGACTTCCGTGAAAAGCCGATGCTCAATACCGAGCCGTCGATGCGCCTGATCGGCAAGCTGTTCGGCAAGGAAGCCCGCGCCGAGGACTTCATCGCCTTCCGCGCCGCCGAGATCGCCAAGGTCACCGACGTGATCGCCAAGGCCACGGACCTGAAACGCCCGAACGTCTTCATGGAGCGCGCCGGCGGTTACTCCGACGATTGCTGCATGTCCTTCGGCAACGAGAATTTCGGCCAGATGGTCGAACTCGCCGGCGGTAAGAACATGGCCTCCGAGTTCATCCCGGGCACCTTCGGTACCGTCAATCCGGAACAGATCATCGCTTCGAACCCGGACCAGGTCATCGTGACCGGCGCCAACTGGGAGCTCTACGTTCCCGGCGGCGCATGGGTCGGCGTCGGCCCCGGCGCGGATGCCGCCAAGAGCGCGGAAAAGCTCGCAAAGCTGACCGAACGCCCCGCCTTCACCGGCATCAAGGCGGTCAAGGACGGCAATGTCCATGCGATCTGGCACCAGTTCTACAACAACCCCTACCAGTTCGTCGCTGTCCAGCAGATCGCCAAGTGGCTGCATCCGGACCTGTTCAAGGATCTCGATCCCGACCAGACCTTCCGCACCCTGCACGAGCGCTTCCTGCCCGTCGATTATCGCCCGGGCTACTGGGTCTCCCTGAACGCAGGAAACTGACATGGCGCTCGCTGTCACCAACGAGACGATCAAGGAAGGGCGCGGTCTTTACCGCGCCCTGTCCTACAGGCGCATCCTGCTGATCGCCGGGCTCTGCTGTCTGCTCTTCGTGTCGGTCGCCGCCGACATGGCGCTCGGGCCGGCCAACTATACGATCGCCCAGGTGCTGACCGCGCTCTTCTCGAAGGACAGCGTCGACATCCAGCAGCAGGTGGTGATCTGGGACATCCGCATGCCGATCGCCCTGATGGCGGTCACCGTCGGTGCGTCGCTGTCGCTCGCCGGCGCGCAGATGCAGACCATCCTCGCCAATCCGCTCGCCAGCCCCTTCACGCTCGGCATTTCCGCCGCCGCGAGCTTTGGCGCGGCCCTCGGTCTGGTCGCCGGCGTTTCGCTGGTGCCGATTGCGGTTCACCTGATGGTGCCGATCAACGCCTTCATCATGGCCATGCTCGCAGCACTCTTCATCCATTTCGCCTCGACGCTGAGGGGCGTCACGGTCGAGACCATCGTGCTGCTCGGCATTGCGCTCGTCTTCACCTTCAATGCGGCCCTTTCGCTCCTCGAATACCTTGCCTCCGAACAGGCGCTCGCCGCCGTCGTCTTCTGGACCATGGGCAGCCTCACCAAGGCGACCTGGCTCAAGGTCGCGGTCACCGGCGTCATGCTGGTCGTCGCGGTTCCGCTCTTTGCCCGCAATGCCTGGCAGCTGACCGCGCTGCGCATGGGCGACGAAAAGGCCGCGAGCCTCGGCGTCAATGTCGGCCGACTGAGGCTGACGACGCTGCTGGTCGTCGCGCTGCTCGCCGCCATCCCGGTCTCCTTCGTCGGCACCATCGGCTTCGTCGGTCTCGTCGGCCCCCACATCGCCCGCATGCTTGTCGGCGAGGATCAGCGCTTCTTCCTGCCGGCCTCGGTCATCTGCGGCGCGCTGCTCTTGTCGGCGACCTCGGTGGTCAGCAAGTCGATCATCCCGGGTGCCGTTCTGCCGATCGGGGTCATCACCGCGCTTGTCGGCGTGCCCTTTTTCTTCGTTCTGATTTTCACCCAGCGGAGGCGCGCATGGTAGGCCTGGCGATGCAGGATCTCTCCGTCCGATACGGACGGACCGAGATCGTCTCCGGCGTCAGCGCCGAAATCCCCTCTCCCGGTGGGCTGACCGCCGTGATCGGGCCGAATGCCGCGGGCAAGTCGAGCTTCCTGAAGAGGATCGCCGGGCTTGCCAAGGGCACCGGAACGGTCGTCGTGGTCGAGGGTGAAAAGGGCGATGCCGGCATTTCTTACATGCCCCAGGATACCGCCTGCAACGCGGTTCTTTCCGTCTATGAATCGGTGCTGATGGCGGCCAAGCAGGGCTCCGGCTGGCAGGTGGCCGACGACGAACTGTCCGATATCGATCGGGTGCTGGCCTCGCTGAAAATCACGCCCTGGGCCTTCCGCAACCTCGGCGAACTGTCGGGCGGCCAGCGCCAGCTCGTGGCGATCGCCCAGGCGTTGATCCGCAAGCCGGAAATCCTGCTGATGGACGAACCGACCTCCGCGCTCGACCTCTATCGCCAGATCGAGGTGCTGACCTACATGTCGTCGCTCGCCGAGCGCACCGGCATGGCGGTGATGATCGCGCTCCACGACCTGAACCACGCGCTGCGCTACTGCGAGCGTACGCTGGTCATCGCCGATGGCCGGCTGGTGGCGAGCGGGCCTTCGGAAGAGGTCATCACCCGCGAGATGCTGCGCGACATCTACCGGGTCGATGCCCGGGTTGAACGCTGCTCGTTGAGCCGCCCGATGGTCATCGTCGATAGCTCCATCGTCTGACTGCACGGGGCCGCGCTATGATGCGGCCCCGAACATCCCGCTTTTCCAATCACGTCGAGGCCTCGGCACCGTTTGCCGAAACTCCGTCTTCCCATCCCGGCCTCTTCGCGAAAAGATGTTCGCAGGATCGACGGTGCGAATCGGCGGGAGAGGGTCGGCGCGGAATGGCAGGCAGGCGACATCGCGGATGGACGGTTGGGGCGGTATTGTTCGGCCTCGGCTTGTCCGTGCTTTGGCCGCTCGCATCACACGCCGCCGAGCCGGTGCTGTCCGGCAACTTCCTTCCGGCCATTGTCGCGAGTTCAGAGCCCCATCGCGCAGCCCTTGAGGCCTTGATCAAGGGCCGTCCCGGTCTGCCGCCCTGGGTGCGCAACATGATCCGCCAGCCGCGTTACGTCGCGCTCGCTTCGACGCGCGTCGAGACCGGAGGCGTTGCCATGCAGCTATTCACGGCCTGCGAGGCGGGCCGTTGCGACGAAAGCCGGATCTCCGTGCTGTTCTCCGAAGACGGCAAGCGGGCGGTGGCCCGGATCGTCGACCGCAAGCTCGGTGAAAAGTTGCTCGGCGATCCGTCGGCCGAAGAACTTGGCGCGCTCTTGCGTTAGGGCCGGCCAGAGGCAGGCGGAAGCCGCGGCCCTTCGGTCAGGCCTTCACCAGTCTCACCCGCGTGCCCCACGGATCCTTCGCCTCGATGCCGGCCTCGATCTCGGTGACGGCAAACCCCTTGGCCGCAAGGTCCGAACGCCGCGCCGCGATGAGTGTTTCATCCGCGGTCGACAGCGAGAACCAGTCGAGGCCCGTCGCGTTCTCCTTGCGCTGGCCGGCATTCTCGCTTTCCCAGACATTGGCGCCGACATGGTGGTGATAGCGGCCGGACGACAGGAAGGTCGCGCCGCGCTGGTCGTCGCCGGCCACGACGTCGAGGCCTATGCCGGCCTGATAGAAGCCGCGCGCCGCTTCGAGCGCCCCGACGCGCAGGTGGATATGGCCGATCCGGAGCGCCGCCGGGATGCCGGCATAGGTGTTGCGGTCGGTCGGCGTGCCGGTCTTCTGCAGGATGTCTTCGATGTCGAGTTCCTTGGTGCCCATCGTCACGCGGCCCTCGTTCCAGATCCAGCCTTCCTTCGACCGGTCGGAATAGACCTCGATCCCGTTGCCTTCCGGATCGGCGAGGTAGACGGCTTCGCTGACGCTGTGGTCGGCAAATCCGACCAGCGGAATGTCGCTCATCGCCACATGCACCAGCCAGCGGGCAAGGTCCGCCCGCGACGGCATCAGGAAGGCGGTGTGATAGAGCCCGGCCTCGCCGCCCGCCTCGAAATCGGCTTCCGGTCGGCTGACCAGATGAAGCAGCGGCGTGCCGCCGGCGCCAAGCGTCACCTCATCGGCGCTTTCCGCAAGGATCTCGAAGCCGAGCATCTTTTGATAATAGCCCTTGAGCAGGCCGATATCTCTGGCCTTCAGACAGACCTCGCCGACATGGAGCGGCGTGGTGAGTGCAAAGGGAAGGGCAGGGCTGCCAGCCGGGACGGCGGGGACCGGCGAGGTCAGACCCTCGGCCCTGAGCGCGCCGGCCATGGCTCCGGCAAGCGTCACGCCCCCGCAAAGGCTGAGCAGGGTGCGGCGGGTAAGGGCGGTCGTCATCGGTCGGTCCTGGCTGGTTAAAGATAGCCCCGCCATACACCGCGCCGTACGGTCAGGCACCTCACATCTGTGTGTGTCGGCGTGAGCGCCTCAGGCACGCCAGAACGGGGTCGCGGCGATCCGCTCGGCCTCGCTCCGGCTGATGCCGAAATCGCGAAGCATCTCGTCGGTGAAGGTCTGAAGGTCGCGGGCGAGTTTGCGACGTTCCGCATATCGCCGCAGCCAGAGCCCGAGGGTGGCGGTGAAGTTGGCCGACCGAAGCGGCCGCTTGCTGGCGAGGTCGAATGTCACCCTTTGCTTCCCGCCTGCGGCGATATGAGGAAATTGCAGGATCGTGCCCGTCATCCGAAAGCGCCTCTCGCGGTGTCAATACGCGAAGGATACGCTTGTTTCGCGCCGAAAAAATTGAATAATAAGATCAGATTCTGTGAGAAAAAGTTACACAAGGCGAGAAAATGGAACGCCTTCCTCCGCTGTCGTCATTGCTCGCCTTCGACGCCGTTCACCGCACGGGCTCGGTCACGGCCGCCGCCGCACGGCTCGGTCGCACCCATTCCGCGGTCAGCAAGCAGTTGCACCAGTTGCAGGACCATGCCGGCGTCGAGCTGTTTCGCAAGCAGGGCACCGGCCTTGTGCTGACCCCGGGTGGCCGCGCCTTTGCCAAGGTGGTCGCCGCCGCCTTTGACGAGATGCGTGGTGCCTATGCGACGCTGACCGGTGCCTCCGACCAGTCGACCGTGACCATTGCCGTCAGCGCGACCTTCGCAAGGGTCTGGGCCATCCCGACGGTCTCCCGCTTCAACCTCGACCATCCCGACATCGACGTGCTGATTCGTCTCGTCGGCCCGCTCGGCAGCCGCGAGCTGGAGGTCGCGCCGGACCTCGTGATGTCCTGGGACCGGCTTCTCTCGCCTCTGGCCGAGGAGCCTTTTGCCGTGTCGCTCGGCGATGTGCATATGGGGCCGGTGGTCTCGCCAGCCCACCGTTGCAGCCTGTCCGACGGAGTGCTCTCCTTCGCCACCCGGATCGACCGCCGCGGCGCCGAGATCGTCTGGGACAACTGGTCCCGCCTCACCGGAATTGCGGTGGAGGCGGGCAAGGTGATGTCCTACGACCATTCCTATCTTGCCTTCGAGGCCGCCCGCATGGGCATGGGTGCGGTCATCGCCCCGCGCTTCCTGGTCGAGGAGGAACTGGCAAGCGGCGCGCTTGTCGCGCCTGCCGGTTTCCTCGTCTTCAAGGACGGTTTTCACGTCCGCCCCTATGATACGCGCCACGGCAAGCTGACCAAGAACGCCCGCCTGTTTCTCGACTGGCTGAAGGTGAATGCGCGCCTGACCGACGACGGTTTGCCCGCCGCCGGTCCGAACCTCGCGGAAACCGGGGTTAACCGTCTGCCGCATTTATGATGCATTGCAGCATAATCATCGCTCCGCGGCGTTTTCATTCCGTCACATATGCTGTAAACCGTGGGCAAAAGCCTGTTTGGGTGGAGATGAGGCATGCGGAAGTGGGTCTATACCTTTGGCAACGGAGCGGCCGAGGGGAGCGCGGGTGACCGCGATCTTCTGGGCGGCAAAGGGGCCAATCTCGCTGAAATGGCGAGCCTTGGCCTGCCTGTGCCTCCCGGCCTCACCATCGTGACCGACGCCTGCGCCTGGTACTACAAGAACGGCCGCAGTCTTCCTGACGACCTCAAGGTACAGGTGCTCGAAGGCATCAAGGGCATGGAACACGCCACCGGTCGGGGCTTCGGCGATACCGCCCAGCCGCTGCTGCTCTCGGTGCGTTCCGGCGCCCGCACCTCCATGCCCGGCATGATGGACACCGTCCTCAATCTCGGCCTCAACGACTTGACCGTCGAGGCGCTCGCCCACAATGCGGGGGACGCCCGCTTCGCCTGGGACAGCTACCGCCGATTCATCCAGATGTATGGCGACGTCGTCATGGGCATCGACCACGAGGTGTTCGAGGAGATCCTGGAAGACGAGAAGTCCCGCTTCGGCCACGAACTGGACACCGATCTTTCCGCCGTCGAATGGCAGCATGTCACGGGCCTCTACAAGGAGATGATCGAGGAGGCGCTCGGCGAGCCCTTCCCGCAGGATCCCCATGTGCAGCTCTGGGGCGCGATCGGCGCCGTCTTCGCCAGCTGGAACAATCCGCGCGCGGTGACCTACCGCCACCTGCATTCCATTCCCGCCGAATGGGGCACTGCCGTCACGGTCCAGGCCATGGTCTTCGGCAATCTCGGCTCGTCGTCTGCGACCGGCGTCGCCTTCACCCGCAATCCCTCGACCGGCGAAAAGGCCCTCTACGGCGAGTTCCTCGTCAACGCCCAGGGCGAGGACGTGGTCGCCGGCATCCGCACCCCCCAGTCGATCACCGAGGTCGCCCGCATCGACAGCGGCTCCGACAAGCCCTCGCTCGAAAAGGTGATGCCGGAAGCCTTCGCGGAATTCGGCCGCATCTGCGACCGCCTGGAAGCGCATTACCGCGACATGCAGGATCTCGAATTCACCATCGAGCGCGGCAAGCTGTGGATGCTGCAGGCCCGCTCCGGCAAGCGCACCACCAAGGCCGCGATGAAGATCGCCGTCGACATGGTCGCCGAGGGCGTGATTGGTGAAGAGGAAGCCGTGCTGCGCATCGATCCGGCCTCGCTCGACCAGCTGCTGCATCCGACCATCGATCCGCGCGTCGAACGCCATGTCATCGGCTCCGGCCTGCCGGCCTCGCCGGGTGCGGCGACCGGTGCCATTGTCTTCACGGCGGAAGAGGCCGTGGTGGCGGAGGAGGAGGGCCGCAAGGTCATCCTGGTGCGCGTCGAGACCAGCCCGGAAGACATCCACGGCATGCATGCCGCGGAGGGCATCCTGACCACCCGCGGCGGCATGACCAGCCATGCGGCCGTCGTCGCGCGCGGCATGGGCATTCCCTGCGTTGCCGGCGCCGGCACCATGCGCGTCGATCTCCGCAACGAACTGCTGATCGGCATGGGCGTGACGCTGAAGAAGGGCGACGTCATCACCATCGACGGTTCCTCCGGCCAGGTGCTGAAGGGCGAGGTGCCGATGCTGCAGCCGGAGCTTTCCGGCGATTTCGCCAAGCTGATGGAATGGGCCGACAAGGCCCGCCGCATGACGGTGCGCACCAATGCCGACACCCCGGTCGATGCGCGCGCCGCGCGCTCCTTCGGCGCCGAGGGCATCGGCCTTTGCCGTACCGAACACATGTTCTTCGAGGGCGACCGCATCCACGTGATGCGGGAAATGATCCTGGCCGAGGACGAGGCCGGCCGCCGCACCGCGCTCGACAAGCTCTTGCCGATGCAGCGCTCGGACTTCACCGAGCTGTTTTCCATCATGCACGGCCTGCCGGTGACGATCCGCCTGCTCGACCCGCCCCTGCATGAGTTCCTGCCGAAGACCGAGGAAGAGATCGCCGAGGTTGCGGCTGCCATGGGCATGGACGCGACCTTCCTCAGCCAGCGCGTCGATGCGCTGCACGAGTTCAACCCGATGCTCGGCCATCGCGGCTGCCGGCTGGCGATCTCCTATCCCGAGATTGCCGAAATGCAGGCCCGCGCCATCTTCGAGGCGGCCGTTGCCGCCGCCCGCGAGACGGGTGCTGCCGTCGTGCCGGAAATCATGGTGCCGCTCGTCGGCCTGCGCGCCGAGCTCGACTACGTCAAGGGCGTGATCGACCGCGTGGCGAGGGACGTGATGACCGAAGCCAAGCTCGAGATTTCCTATCTGGTCGGCACCATGATCGAGCTGCCGCGCGCCGCCCTTCGCGCCCATGTGATCGCCGAGGCCGCCGAATTCTTCTCCTTCGGCACCAACGACCTGACGCAGACCACCTTCGGCATCTCGCGCGACGATGCCTCCGCCTTCATTCCGACCTATCAGCGCAAGGGCATCATCGAGCACGATCCCTTCATCTCGCTCGACTTCGACGGCGTCGGCGAACTGATCCGGATCGCCGCCGAGCGTGGCCGCCAGACCCGGCCGGACATGAAGCTCGGCATCTGCGGCGAACATGGCGGCGACCCGGCCTCGATCCACTTCTGCGAAAGCGCCAATCTCGACTACGTGTCCTGCTCGCCCTTCCGCGTGCCGATCGCAAGGCTCTCCGCCGCGCAGGCCGCGATCGGCAGCGCCGCGCGCATCGATCAGTAACCGGGAACCGCCGGCACCTCGCGCTTGAGATCCGGTTCGTCGTGGATGAAGGTGATCTGCAGGGTTGCCATCAGCTCAGCTGCCGGGTCGCTGCCTGACGGCCCGCGGACCTCGTCATCGAGCACGATGCCGCCCTCGGAGAGTGCGGTGAAAAGGGCAGGGTAGGCATCTGCCCGCAAGGTCAGGCGCACCGTGTTCATGATGTTGGAATACATTTGCACGTCATCGATCCAGCCACCCAAGCGGTTGACCGTGTCGAAGACGTAGCTCGTCGCGTCCTTGCGTTCCCGCCGCGTGACGGCACTCAGCATCAGGATCCCGCTCATTCCCGGTCTTTCCGCTCGTCCCTGTCCGTTGCGATTTGAGACGTCGACAGATGACAAATCAAGCGCTTTGTGGAATAGCCGGACGACCCATCAACGGCAGCGGCAGAAAGAGCGGACGACAGATGAGCAAGCGGCGCCAGCAGCACGGATCGCGTCCGAGGGCGAGGGGGAGGGCGGACGGCACGGTCGCCGGTGCCCACCGTCCGCGCGCGGGCGGCCAAGCGGCATCCCCGTCGGCCGCAGCCACTCCGCAAGGCGGTGAAGCGCAGCCCGTGCCGGCCGGCACACGCCCGGATTTCGGACGCATCTTTGCCGACCCCGGCTTCCGCCGGTCGCTGTGGCTGTTGAATGCCGGCCTGATCGCCCTGCTCCTGTCCCAGGGCATCACCCACGAATACGGCTTCCTCGAACTCGGCTTCCTCTTCACGCTTTCGGTTTACGATCTGGTGCTGGCCATGCTCGGCCTGTCGCTCGGCGTGGCGATGGCCGCGACGCGGCGTGATTTCGCCGCCATCGTCGGCGTCTTCCTCGGCGTGCTGCTTGTCATGCTGACCTTCTTCGACCCGATCTTCCGGGTGATCTTCGATTCTCCGCTGGCCGACTATCTGTTCCTGGTCGCGCCTTCGGCCGTCATGGCGACCGGAGCCTCGCTCTGGCTGACCGGACCCTGGCGGCAGCGCGCCCTGATCGTGGCGGCGGCGCTCGTCGCCTTTTCCTTCTCGCTCTTCGTCGGCCTCGACGATCTCGGCATCGGCATCCTCGATTTCACTGCCGGCACGGTGCTCTGCGCCCTCTGGCTGGTGCTCGCGCCGGCCCTGGCGCTCCGGCATTTCCGCGGTCCCTGGCTGAAGATCCCCTCGCGCATCGTCGGCAGCTGGCTGGTGGTGATCGGCATCATCGTGCTTGCCTCGCTCTACGTGCCGATGCCGCTCAAGGCACCGTCGCTGCCCGATCCGTCGCAGCCGGACGGTGGCGCGATCGAGCTCAACATTCCCGACGACGGCTCCGCACCGACGCTGAACGGCGAGGCGCTGGATCTCGGCGACGATCCGGCCCTTCTCGAGGATCTCGCACCCGAAGGCCCGGACACCGACCTGCCGATGCTCGACGCCCCGGGCGATGCGCCCGATGCCGCTCAGGGCGACGCGCCTGCGCAAGGCGCGCCACAGGTCGAACCCCGCCCCTGAGGTCCGCCCACCGGATTGCCTTGGACCTGTCGTGGGGCCGCTTGTCGCTCCGCCGGGCAGGCGATAAACAGTAGGTGACGTGCTTCGCCGATCTCCCGAAAGCCTCCGGTGCCCCGCAGATGACAATCCGCTACGACAGACCTGTGTCCCGTTCGGCCTACCTCGCCCGGGCGCTCGGCCTATTCTCCGCCGGCATGGTGGCCCTCGTCGTGCTCGCCCATCGTTTCGGGCCGCTGACCACGCCGGATTTCGTCGCACTTGCCGTGCTGGCGGCGGTGCCGGCCGTGCTTGCCGTGCCGCTGGCGGTGATCGGCCTCGCGCGCCTCTGGTATGTCGGCGCGCGCGGCGGCAAGGCTGCAGCGGCCGCACTCTTCTATGCCGCGCTGCCGCTCTCGCTGGTCGGGTGGGGTGCCTATCGCTTTCTTGATCGCCCGCCCGTCTACGACGTGTCGAGCGACCTGGTCGACGCGCCGCAATGGCTGACCATCCCCGCCGGCAAGCAGCAATGGATGCAGCGTCCGCCGATCACGCCGATGAGCCGCGAGGCGCAGTATCTCGCCTATCCCGAACTCACCGGCCGTCGTTACGAGGGCGCACTCGACCGCGTCTACGAGGCAGTTCGCAAGGTGGCGGAAGAAAGCGGCTTCACCATCGTTTCCCAGCGCGGTCAGGAATTCGCCATGCCGGAATTCCAGCCGACGGCCCCCGCCGGTCCGGCCGAGGAGGCCGACCCCAACGCCGAACCGCAAGGGGTGCCGGTGCCCTTGCCGCGGCCCGAGCCCCAGCCGGACGCCATTCCGGCAACGCCCGAGCCGATCGGCACCGTGCGCCTGCAGGGCTCCGTCCGCACCATGATGCTGGGCCTTCCCTTCGACATGGTGATCCGTCTGCGCGAAGAGGCCGAAACGACCCTCGTCGACATGCGCGTGGCGAGCCGTTTCGGTCCGCATGATCTCGGCATCGGCGCCGAGATTGCCGATCACTATCTCCACGCCCTCGACGCCGAACTGCTCGGCATCGCCGGCGACTGAGCCGGGACCTCTGTTGAGCGGTGTGTTGTTTCTATAACTGCCCGCGCAGGAAGGCCGCGATCGCGGCCGATGTCGGGTCGCCCGACATTCCGATATTGACGTTGAGGTCGCGATGGCTGACGCCATCGACCGGCAGGAGCGTTGCCGGCGTCCCCGCCGCCTCCAGCGCATCGGCAAGGTCTGCCGCCTGCGGGCAGGAATCCGCCCGTTGCGTCGCGCAGACCATCTGGAAGGCCCGCGCATTCGGGCCGTCGGCATGGGCGATCGGTGAGAGGGACACCTGCCGCTGCGGATCGTCCCCGAAAGCGGCGCGGTAGAGCCGCCGCATCAGCGGCCCGGCCACCGCGATCTGGCGCGGAACGTCATAGGCAGCACCGTCGAGCAGAACGACCGCCCGGATCGCCTTGAGCGACATGCCCCGGGCCATGAGATATTGCGGGTCGCTTGCCACCAGGGCGGCAAGATGTGCGCCCGCCGAATGGCCGATGAGAGCGATGCGGCGCGGGTCGACGCCGAGCTCGGGTGCCCGGCCGCGGATCGACGCGACGGCCGCGGCCACGTCGTCCGCCTCGTCCTCGACGCTCGCCTCGGGAACCAGCCGGTAGTTGATCGCCGCGAAGGCATAGCCCTCGTGATGGAAGAAGGCCGCCTTTTCGCCGGTCGCCATCGCCTTGTCGCCCATGCGCCAGGCACCGCCATGTATGAAGACGACGAGTGGGGCCGGCCCGCTGCCGGCGGGCGGCGGGTAGAAGTCGGTCCGTTGGGCGGGGTCGCCGCCATAGGCGATCACTTGAGGTCGTTCGGCGCAAACGGCGATCCCCGGAACGGCGAGTGCAGTGACGAGGAAGAGAAGGAGAAGGGCCGGGCGTGTCACTCTGTCTTTCCTCGTTTCGCCGCTGTCAGGCCAGCCGGTAGATGCCCGAAAGGCGCGGCGGGCCGTCGGTCGCGACCTCGCCCTTCTCGACCAGATCCTCGATATGGGCAAGCACCGAAAGGGCGGCCGCCCCGTGCAGCTTGGCATCGGTCGTGGCATAGATGACCTTGACCATGTCGGGGATCAGCCGGTCGCCGGCCCGGATGCGTTCGAGCACGGCCCGCTCGCGCATGCGCCGATGGGTGCGAAGACCCCGCAGAAACGCCGCCGGATCCTTCACCGGCCCGCCATGGCCGGGAAAGTAGATCCGGTCGTCGCGCTCGAGAAGGCGCTCGAGCGAGGCCATGTAGTCGCCCATCGCCCCGTCGGGCGGCGCGACGATCGAGGTGGCCCAGGCCATCACATGGTCGGCGGAAAAGACGATGCCGCGGTCGTCGAGACCGAAGGCGAGATGGTTCGCGGTGTGCCCCGGCGTCAGGATCGCGGTCAGCCGCCATCCGTCGCCCTCCACGACATCCCCGTCGCCGAGCGCGATGTCGGGCACGAAATCGAGGTCGGAGCTTTCGGCAAAGGGGTTGGCCTCGCCGGCATGCAGCGGCCGGGCGGACCGATGCGGCCCCTCGGCGACGATCGTCGCCCCGGTGGCCGCCTTGAGCCGGCGGGCGAGCGGCGAATGGTCCTTGTGGGTGTGGCTCACCGCGATATGGGTGACCTCCCGGCCGGCAAGGGCCGCCATCAGCGCGGCAAAATGCGCTTCATCCTCCGGCCCCGGATCGATCACGCAGACGGAACGGTCGCCGACGATGTAGCTGTTGGTGCCGTGGAAGGTGAAGGGCCCTGGATTGTTGACGGTGATGCGTTGCACATGCTCGGCGACCGGCACCGCCTCGCCATGGGCGGGTTGGAAGGTCAGGTCGAAATCCGGGCTTTTCGCTGCGCCGCGCGCTTCGCTCATTTGTACTCGATCTCGATGAAGGACATCGGCTTCTTGCCGCCGTTGATCACGTTGTGCTCGATGCCGGCATCGCGGCGATAGACCTCGCCGACCGGCCGCGTCAGCCGGTGTTCGCCGGTCGCGTCCTCGACCAGGAATTCGCATTCGGTCATCGTTACCACGACATAGCCCATGCCGTGCACGTGATGGCCGGTGGCTGCCCCCGGTTCGAAGTCCCAGCGCGTCACGCGCACCACCGGATCATCGATCAGCAGGGTCGGGATTGCGGGTGGGCGGGCGGAATATCCGGGCATGACGGCTCCTTTGGCATCAGCGATTGTCGTCTGAAGATATCGCACCGCCAAAGGGGCTGCGTAAAGGGGAGAATGCGGCCTATCGCCGGATGACCGACTGGCGGCCATAGGCCCGGCCGCCGCCCTGGTTGTGTTTGCCGATGGCATGGAGGCCGGGTCTCATCCCGGTTGCACCCGCGCCGGGGCAGGGACCGGCGATGACACCGGCAAGACGGCTATGTGGCCGTTCTGAAAGCCGAATGCTCGGGCCCGGACGCTGCTGTTCGGGGCGACGGCCCGCGAGGGGCGATCAACTGTTGCAAAGGCCAATCCCCCGGCCGGCGACGAGGCCGTGGTAAAAACGCACGGTATGACGACGACGGCCGGGGAGGGGCGTTCAGCCGCTATGCGGCACGGCGCCCGTGTCGGCCTTCCTCGACCTCTTCGACGATCTTCTTCACGAAGGCGTCGAGGTCGTTCGGGCTGCGCGAGGTGATGATGCCCTGGTCGGTCACCACGGCCTCGTCGCGCCAGGCCGCACCGGCATTCATCATGTCGGTCTTGATGGAGTGATAAGAGGTCGCCTTGAGGCCCTTGACCGCGCCGGCCTCGATCAGCAGCCACGGCCCGTGGCAGATCGCGGCGACGGGCTTGCCGGAAGAGACGAAGCGGCGCACCAGCTCGACGGCCGAAGGTTCGGCCCGCAGGAGATCCGGATTGATCTGGCCGCCCGGAATGACGAGGGCATCGAAATCCTCGATGTCGACAGCGTCGATCGTCCGGTCGACATCGACGCTGTCGCCCCAGTCCTTGTCCGACCAGCTGCGGATCGGAGCCTTCTTCAGCGAGGCGATCTCGACGGCGGCACCGTGCGCGGTGAGCTTTTCAAGGGGCACCCGCAGCTCCGAGCGCTCATAGCCGTCGGTGGCGAGGATGAGGATGCGGGCGGAATGGATGGAGGGCATGGCATGTCCTTTCCGGTTCTGTCTGTCTTCGGGGTGGAAAGGCAGAACTCGGAAACGGCGTCGATCGTTCCCGAAAAAGACGAAAACCGGCGATCGCCGTCGGTACGGCGGGAAAGCATGAATTTTCCGCGACAAGGTCATTGCCGCTCGGCCCGGCCTTTGCTAATCAGGCGCCGACCGCCGACGGCACTCAAGTGC
Organism: Rhizobium terricola; assembly: GCF_012927355.1. Taxonomy (GTDB): domain Bacteria; phylum Pseudomonadota; class Alphaproteobacteria; order Rhizobiales; family Rhizobiaceae; genus Allorhizobium; species Allorhizobium terricola. Next base: position 64,753 of record NZ_JABBGK010000002.1, on the reverse strand, counting down.
CGCCGCGCTGATTGGGGCGTCGCCAAGCGGTAAGGCACCGGTTTTTGGTACCGGCATTCCCAGGTTCGAATCCTGGCGCCCCAGCCATTCTCACCCTTGGAAGACCGGCGTCAGGCGCTCGCCCTTTGGGTGCGCCTTGGCTTCCCTCATTCGCACTTTCCCGGAATGTCCAGCTTGTAGGTGGTCTTGCCGGGGCCGTCGGGCAGGACCGGGATAAGGTAGACGAGAAGGTCGCATTCCTGGGTGCGGACCTGCCATTCGCTGGCGCCGTCCTTGCGCGTGCCAGTGTTGGAGATCGCGCCGATCGGTGCCTGACGCACCGCGTCGGCGACAGCGCCGCTGCCGAGGATGGTGCCGATCCGCTCGGCGCTGTCGTAATAGCCCGAAAGCGCGGCGGCGGCCGGCGTGGCGAGCAGCGCCGGGAAGAGAATGACGGCTTTGGAGATGGATTTCATGACGTTCGGCCCCCCGGTGACGGGACAAGATCCCGTGCGTTATCGATAGCGCAACAATGGATATCACGGCTGAACGATCGATGAACGGCCAATTCTGAGCCGGGGCGCGGTCGAGGGGCGTCCGTCGGGTGTCTTCAGTCGGGTGCCTTGCGCCAGCCGGCAGCGCGGGCCTCCGCCTCGCTGCAGAACCAGCGCTCCCCGTACTGGGGCAGGATCTTCGTCTCGTCATAAGAGTGCTGCCCGGGGAGGTGATAGATCCGCTGGCCGTTGTTGAGGCTGACATTGCCCTTGATGGCGCATCCGCCTGCCGCTGCAGCCATGGCCGGCCACAGGTCGTCGGCAACGACATAGGCGAGACCGCCGACGAAAAGGGCCGAAACGGCAAGGGCGGGAATGAAGCCCAACCCGGATTTGACCGGCTCCGGCTCCTCTGGTTTCCAATGGAATCTGGGGTTGCCCATCGTGAAGCCTCCTCCTGGGCCAAACGATAGCGGAGAGGGCTTTCAATTGAGTTTCAGTAATATCTAAAATTTTAACAAATTCTAAATGATGACAGTCATTGTCTGTCCGGGCTCGAACGCCTGCAGGAGCCAGGCGCCGTCTCGAAAACGCCGATCATCCCCTGACCTTGACCGGGCGCCAGACGATCGTTTCGGGCGTGCGGTCGAAGGGGTAGTCCATCAGGGTGATGCGACAGTCGCGGCGGTCGCATTCCTTGCAGCGGAAGGGCAGGGAGCGCGGGTCGCGGCCGTGGCCGTAGAAATTGCCGAGATCGCTCGCGAGGAAGCGGGCCTGCCTTTCGCATTGCGGGCAGGTCGCCACCACGAGCATGTTGTGGCGGAGCGCTTTTCCAAGGGTGTCGATGCTGACGGCCATGCGGCATGAATGAAACAAAACAAGAACATCGTCAAGCGCGAATAAAGCCAGAGGCCTTGTCCCGCAGGGCTTTCGGCGGTCTCGCGACGACATCGCCTTGGTCACGGTAATATACTGTTTTTTAACCGGAAAACCGATGTGCCGTAAGGCAAATGTTAACCTTAATGCATATATAAAAACAACACTTCCATCAGGTAGTGCGTTCGTGAAGTGAGTTGGTTTCGCGTATCTTTTGGGAGGGCGCCATCCACGGCGTCCTCCGCAAAGGAATGCCGGTATCCGGGCCTGGACGCTTCGCCGCCGCCCGCCGGCGCGACCCTCGCAAATCCCTCCGGGCAATCAAAGCAAATGCCGGTCAAACGAAAAGCGCCCCGAGGCCGCCCGGGGCGCTTTCGTTCGTCATTCGGTGATGCCCGGCCACAGGGCCGGGATCCTCACTCGGCGGTGAGGAACTCCGCGCAATAGCTGCGGCCGTCGGTCTGCCTGTCGACGACGGTGCGGATCGAGCGGATCGTGTAGTCCGGGGAAACCGTCAGCTGGACTTCGCAGCGCAGGTATTCCGTGCGGGCGGACTTCAGCAGCTTGCCCTTCTTGCCGTCGCCGAGGTCTTCATAAACGGCAGGCACGGCCCGCGACTTGTAGCCGCCGCGCCAGGTATAGAGCGTCGAGCCGCCCGCTTCCGTGTCACCGGCCGGAGGGCCGAACTTGGCGAAGAAGGCGCCGGCCGGCTGGCCGTTCCAGCGCGCTTCGATCGGGCCTTTTGCGCCGCCCGTTGTTGTGCATCCGGCAAGAGCCAGCGCAAGGCCGGCCATGGTGATCACGCGGAAATTCATCTCTCTGTCCCTTGAGCTTAAATCGGCGGACATTTCCGGCAAAAGGCCCCTGTTCCTCTGCCTTCACGGGAATGTCTCGCGTCAACCGGCTTTAGCGGCAAACCGCCGCGGAGGAAATCGCACTCTCTGGGCACACATGCATTTTTCCACCGATGATGCGCAGCGGCCACGATCCGGCCGGATGCCTTGCCGCAAAAGGCGAAGGTCGGGGCAGGGGCAGGAAGAGCCACAAACAGCTTGTCACGAAAAATTCGTCTTTCGGCGGAAATCTTCAAAACACCGCTTGTGCTCCCAAAATGGCTGGTCTATAGAGGCGCCGCTGGTCACGGAGTGTAGCGCAGTCTGGTAGCGCACCACGTTCGGGACGTGGGGGTCGAGTGTTCGAATCACTCCACTCCGACCAGCCGAAAAGCCCGCGAAAGCGGGCTTTTTTCATTTTGCGCCTCCGACATTGTCGGTTTGTCGATCTGTCTTGCGCAGCGCCTGGGCGTGCGTCGCCGAAGAAAGACGATCGAAAATTCTCGAAAGCCGCGTCGCAGGCGAGGGAAGGGGAGTGCCCTCCACCGCCAAGAGGACCGGACCGCCAGGCGGCCGGGCGCCTTATACCTTCGAAGCATGCGACATCCCGCCGGTTGCCCGGTGCTCGAAACAACACTATCGCTTTGCCCGATCGGGGATGGGCTGCGCGGGGAGGGCGCGCCCGACAGGAAAGATCGGCTTGCGCGAGCTTGCCGGCAGGTGGGGCATTTGAGTACGAGGCGGCGGCGGCAACGCCAGGAACGCGTAACCCTTGAGGACGTGGCCCTCGCGGCCAATGTCAGTTCGATCACGGTCTCCCGCGCTCTGCGCAATCCGGAAAAGGTGACGCCCGAGCTTCGCGACCGCATCCTCCGCCACGTCGCCGAGATGGGCTATGTTCCCGACTTCGCCGCCCGTGCGCTCGCCAGCCGTACCTCGGGCATGATCGGCGTCCTGTCGCCGTCGCTTGCCAATTACGCCTTCATCAGCGTCATGCGCGGCATCGAGGATCGCGTCGGCATGACGGACCTTCGTATCCAGTACGCAAATACCGGCTTCGAACCCGACGAACAGGTCAAGCAGCTGCGCCTCTTCCTCTCGCAGAACCCCGTCGGCCTGATCGTCGTCAGCGGCGTTGAAAGTCCGCAACTGCTCGACATCCTCGCCCAGGCGCCATGCCCGATCGTGCAGGCGCTCGACATCGCCAGCGCCCCGATCGGCATGGCGATCGGCATCGACAACCGCATTGCCAGCGAAACCGCGACCCGGCACCTGATTGAACGCGGCTATCGCCGCATCGCCCTTTTCAGCGGCGGCCCGGCGATCCATGCCTATCCGCGGCTTGCCGGCTATCGGGCCGTGATGGAGGAGGCAGGTCTCTTCGATCCGGCGCTCGTCGTCCAGCATCAGGGCCACAGCTCCGTCAGTCTCGGTGGCCATCTCATCGATCGTCTGTTCCGCCAGGCGCCTGATGCCGATGCCGCCTTCTGTCTGTGCGATGACGTCGCACTCGGCGCGATCTTCGAATGCCAGCGCCGCGGCATCCGCGTTCCGGAGGATTTCGGCATCTGCGGCTATCACGACCTCGACTTCGCCAGCGTCTCCGTGCCGACGATAACGACGGTGCGGGTGCCGCGCTATGACATCGGCTTCCGCGCCGCAGACAAGCTGTTGCGGGCCGTCGCCGGCGGCAAGACGGTTTCGTCCGTGGTCGATGTCGGCTTCCAGCTCGTCGAACGCGAGACGACGGCACGCCGCTCCGAACGGTGATTTCGCAAGCTGCCAGCTTCGTTTAGGGCGTGTGTCGGGCCCGAAGCAATACTTTCCCGTGCGGTTCCCCCGGAAGCAATTTTCTTCCTTGTCGTGAAGCACGATCTGGCAAATAAGGACCTCGAGGTTCGAGAGACACCTTGCGAGAAATCCGGATCAAACCGCTTCATGTCCAACAGTCCTGACCGCCGTAAGCGAAATCTTCGCGACGCCGTCAATCACCTTTTCCATCCGACCCTTGCCGGCGCGACTGTGACCGAACGACTGATCGCCTGCGCGGGTGCGCTGGTCGCGACGGCGCTCACCGGGTTTCTCTGCGGTCTGGTGCTCGGCCCCGATCCGCATCTGCCGCTGATCGTGGCACCGATCGGCGCCTCGGCCGTTCTGCTCTTCGTGGTCCCGTCAAGCCCGCTCGCCCAGCCCTGGTCGATCATCGGCGGCAATTCCCTGTCTGCGCTTTCCGGCCTGATCGTCGCGCATTTCGTCCATGAGCCGGCAATCGCCATCGGCCTTGCCGTCGCGCTGGCAATCGCCGCAATGTCGCTGACGCGGTGCATCCATCCTCCGGGCGGTGCGGTGGCCATGATGACGGTGCTCGGCGGGCCGGCCATTGCCGATTGGGGACTGCTCTTCCCCTTCGTGCCGGTCGGACTGAATTCGGCCATTCTCGTCGGGTTCGGTCTCGTGGCCCACAAACTGTCGCGCCGCGCCTATCCGCACTTTGCCCCGCCTCCTGCCGTCAACCAGCATCACACGCGAGACGTGCCGCCGGAATTGCGCGCCGGGATCAGCGAGGTCGACATCGAAGCGGCGCTCGCGGCGGTCCACGAGACCTTCGACATCGATCGCGGCGACCTCAAGGTTCTGCTGGCTGAGGTCGAACGGCAGGCCGCGATCCGCCGGCACGGGCCCCTATCCTGCGCCGACATCATGTCGCTCGACGTGATCCGTATCGATGAGGACGCGTCGCCCGAGGCCGCCCGGGCCCTGCTCCTGAAACACAATATCCGGACGCTGCCGGTAACCGATGCCGAGGGGCGGCTGCTCGGAACGGTCGGCCTTCGCGAATTGAGCGCGCCGGGCGTGGCGATCGGCCCGATGATTTCGCGTGCCGCCACAGCGTCCGCGCATGACCATGCGCTGTCTCTGCTACCGCAGCTGGCCGACGGAAAGGCCCATGCAGTGGTGATCGTCGATGAGGACGAGCGTATCGAGGGGCTGATTTCCCAAACCGATCTGCTGTCCGCAGTGGCGCGACAACTTGCCGTCGGTCCGGTCCAGGACTTGAAACCGGGCGCCGGTAGGCCGATGCTTGTCACCGGTTGAGACGGTCGAGCCAGGAGAAAGCCGCATGCAGATCGAGCGCGACGGAAACGGCGACTTCATCCTCGACCCGCGCGAGATAGCACAGCGTTTCGGCCTCACCCCCGCGGACTTCCGCCGCCATCAGGATCAGGGACTGGTCAAGAGCACCGTCGAAATCGGCGAGGGCGAGCATGCCGGCACCTCGCGGCTCAGCCTGCGCATCGGCAACCGCATCTGGCGTGCGATCCTCGATGCCGAAGGCGGGGTTGTCAGCGAAGACCTGAGTTTTGCCCGCGGTGGTCTTGTCCGCCGTGACGGCACGGCCTGATCGCCGGGACTTTCGCTTCCTACAATCCCAGCGCAAAAAAAGCCCGCTTCGGTGAGGAAGCGGGCATTCGGGACGCGCTGCGTCCGGGGAGAATGGTCAGCCGTCGATGCCGTCGATCAGGTCGCGGGCGGCGGCATTGGTGACACGGCGGGTTTCAACCTCGTCACGGCGGCTGGCAAGCAGCTCGGTCGCCATGATCTGCTCGGCAAGATCGGCCGGCAGCGAGAGGATGACACGAACCTCATTGGCGTTGAGGCCGGTCAGGTCGGCGCGCTTGGCCGTCACCATCCCGCCGGCCACCGTGTTGTTGGTGTCCGGGTCGATCAGGATGAAGGCGCCCGTCGAGCGGTTCTGCTCATAGGGGTCGAAGATCGCCGTCTCGTCGAAGGAGAGGTGCACCTTGCCGATGGCGTTCATGGCGAGCGCTTCCGCCGCATTCCACTTGCCGGTCTTCAGGTCGAGCTGCGAGATCGGGTTGACCTGAACGCGCTGACGGCGCGAGCCCGACTTCAGCCAGTAGCGCTTGCCCGGCTGGATGCCGTCCGGCTGCAGCGCCACCAGATGCGCATCGAAGGAAAGGCCCGTCTGCGGCTGGCTGTCGAGCGAGACGATCATGTCGCCGCGCGAAACGTCGACCTGGCGGTCGAGCACCAGCGTGATCGCATCGCCTGCGACCGCGGCATTGCGCACCAGGTCGAAGGTGACGATCTGCTTGACGTTGGCGATCTGGCCGGAGGGCAGGATCACCACGCCGTCGCCCGGCTTCACGGCGCCGCCGGCGACCGTGCCCTGGTAGCCGCGGAAGCTCTCGCCCGGGCGGCAGACGCGCTGGACCGGCAGGCGGAAGCCCGTGGTCTGGGCCGAGCGCAGTGTCGCGAGTTCCAGCGTCTCGACCAGCGTCGGGCCTTCATACCACGGCATCGCGGCATGGCCGGAATAGACGACGTTCTCGCCCTTCAGCGCCGACATCGGGATCGAGGTCACCTGGCGCACGCCAAGCGTCAGCGCCAGTTCCCTGAATTCATGCGAAATCCGGTCGAACACGGTGCGGTCATAGTCGACGAGGTCGAACTTGTTGACGGCCAGCACGAACTGCTTGATGCCCATCAGGGAGGCGATCGTGGCGTGGCGGCGGGTCTGTTCCAGCAGGCCGGCGCGGGCGTCGACCAGGAGGATCGCAAGATCGGCGGTCGAGGCGCCGGTCGCCATGTTGCGGGTATACTGTTCGTGGCCGGGGGTGTCGGCGACGATGAAGGACCGCTTCTCGGAGGAGAAGTAGCGATAGGCGACGTCGATGGTGATGCCCTGTTCGCGCTCCGCCTGCAGGCCGTCGAGCAGCAGCGCGAAGTCGGGCAGGCCGAGGTCGTTCTGCTTGCCCGAATCACGGTGCAGCGTGGCGGCCTGGTCTTCCTTGACGGCCTTGGTGTCCCACAAGAGGCGGCCGATCAGCGTCGACTTGCCGTCGTCCACCGAGCCGCAGGTGATGAGGCGAAGCGGGCGCGAATCGCGCGTGACGGGGGCCGGATGGGCCTCCGGAAGAACGGAGGCGAGGGCGGTTGCGCTTGCGGTCATCTCAGAAATATCCTTCGCGTTTCTTCTTCTCCATCGAACCCGACTGGTCGCGGTCGATGGCCCGGCCCTGGCGCTCGGACACGGTGGCGATTTCAAGCTCGGCGATCACGTCTTCGAGCGTCGTCGCCTGGGAGCGGATGGCGCCGGTCAGCGGGAAGCAGCCGAGCGTGCGGAAGCGGATCATGCCTTCCTGCTTCACTTCGCCCGGCAGCAGTTCGAGGCGAGGATCCTCGGCGAGGATCATCATGCCGTCGCGTTCGACGAAGGGGCGCTTGGCGGCGTAGTAGAGCGGCACCAGCGGAATGTCTTCCGCCTGGATGTAGCGCCAGATGTCGACCTCGGTCCAGTTGGACAGCGGGAAGGCGCGCACGCTCTCGCCGCGGCGGATCTGGCCGTTGTAGATGTTCCACAGTTCCGGGCGCTGGTTGCGCGGGTCCCATTTGTGGTCGGGCGTGCGGAACGAATAGATGCGTTCCTTGGCGCGGCTGGCCTCCTCGTCGCGCCGCGCGCCGCCGAAGGCCGCGTCGAACTGGCCGGCGTCGAGCGCCTGGCGCAGGGCCTCGGTCTTCATGATGTCGGTGTATAGGGCCGAACCGTGGGTGAACGGGGTCACACCCTCGGACGCACCGCGCGGATTGGTGTGCACGATCAGGTCGAGGTCGTAGCGTTCGACGATCTCGTCGCGAAACGCGATCATTTCCTTGAACTTCCAGCCGGTGTCGACGTGAAGCAGCGGGAAGGGCACGCGGCCGGGATAGAAGGCCTTGCGCGCCAGATGCAGCAGCACGGAACTGTCCTTGCCGATCGAATAGAGCATGACCGGCTTGTCGAACTCGGCGGCCACTTCGCGGAAGATGTGGATCGCTTCGTTTTCCAGTGCCTTCAGATGCGGATCAAGCGGCGGCTTGGTCGGCGTGTCCTTGGAATGCGGATCGAATTCGGAATGATGCATTGTCTCTTGTCCTTGGCGCCACCGTGGCGGCGTTTCGTGGTACCCCCCTCTGCCCTGCCGGGCATCTCCCCCTCAAGGGGGGAGAACGCTCGCCGCTTGCGTCAGTGCTTTGCGGCAAATTGGAGCGGCGGTGGTCTGGCGCTTCACTCTCCCCCCTTGAGGGGGAGATGTCGCGAAGCGACAGAGGGGGGTGAATTCTTGTTACGGTTCAAATCGGACCAGTTCAGGCCGGTGTCGGGATGGAAGACACGGTGGCTTCCGGCACATGCAGGCCGCATTCGCGCTTCTCGTCGTTCTCCCACCACCAGCGGCCGGCGCGTTCCGGTTCGCCGGGCTTGATCGCCCGGGTACAGGGCTCGCAGCCGATCGACGGGTAGCCTCGGCCGTGCAGCGGGTTGGTCGGCACGCTTTCGGCTTCCACATAGGCGTTGATCGCTTCGATCGACCAGTCGGCGAGCGGGTTCACCTTGATGAGGTTGCGCTCGGCGTCATATTCGGCGAACGGCGTCGTCGCCCGGTTGCCGGACTGGCCGCGGCGCAGGCCGGTGACCCACAGCGTGGCGCCGGAAAGCGCCTTGGCGAGCGGCACCAGCTTGCGCACGTGACAGCAGGCGTGGCGGGCTTCGACGCTTTCGTAAAAGCCGTTGAGGCCGTATTTCGCCGCATAGGCGTCGATGTCGTCCTGCTCCGGATGGAAACGCTTGATGGCGATGCCGAACCGTTCCTCGGTTTCGCTGATGAGATCCACCGTCTCCTTGAACAGCCGGCCGGTCTCGAGCGTCGAGACCTCGATCGGCAGGCCGGCCAGGCCGATGGCCGCGGTGATCACCTGGTCCTCGATGCCGAGGCTCGTGGTGAAGACGGCCCGTCCGCCGAACGCGGCGACGAGGCGCAGTCGCTCGGTGAGGTCTGCGCCGGCGAGTGCGGCGTCGAGGGCAGCGGCGGCTTCTGGGAGGTTCTGAAGGCTCATGTTTCTCTTCCTGCTAGTGCCAGGGATTATTCCTCATTTCGCGCAGCGCGAACAGGAATTGCCTTTCAAGCATGGGAAGATGAAGAGCAAATATCTCTCTCCACGCGGACAATGGCGGGAATTCGTCCCGGTTGCGTCGCGTGGTGGCCGGCCTGTGGCGGCCGGAAAACTCGAATATCTCGAACGTTACCACTCAATCTCTACTAAATCAATAGACTTAATATTGCGGTTGCGAATCCGGCTCAGTGACCCACCTCAGGGTTTGAAAAAAATGCCGATTTCGGTTATCCCGACCGAACGCGGCGATCTGCCTGCGTGAAGTGGTGATTGGACATGATCTCCCAAAAGGCGAAATATGCATTGCGGGCGCTGACGGCTCTGGCGCGTGCCGAGACGGGCGATCCCTTGCAGATTTCCGATATTGCCGATCGCCAGAAGATCCCGAAGAAGTTCCTCGAGCAGATCCTGCTCGACCTCAAGCGCAACGGCATGGTGACCAGCCGGCGCGGCAAGCAGGGAGGCTATCTCCTGCTGCGTCCGGCCTCCGACATCACCTATGGAGAAGTGCTGCGCCTGATCGACGGCCCGATCGCCCCGCTGCCCTGCCTGTCGATCACCGCCTATCGCCGCTGCGAGGACTGTGCCGGCGAAAAGGACTGCGAGATCCGCCACGTCTTTGCCCGCGTCGCCGACGAGACACGCGCGGTGCTCTTCTCGACGACCATCGCCGATGCGATCACCGCGCCGGCAAGCAGCGACGTGATGGAGCTCGCGGACTGACGATTCCGCGGTTTGCCGGAATTTTTTCTGCCCGGAATGTCCTTGGCGGGTCGGTTTTCGAAATCCGGCTTTTCTGCGGCAGCCCCGATCCACGAACATTTTGCCCCGTTGCGGTCGCCGTTCGTGGGTCAGCATTTTCCCTGTCGTGTGCGGGGAGGGTACCGTTTTGCTATTTTTCCGCTCGCGTTGACTAACTCGACCTGTCCAGTAGTCTTAACTTCAGGAAAGAGGAAAGGAGAAGGTTGCCATGAACAGCTTTACGAAACGGCTTGGTGGACTGCTTTTGGGTCTGTCGATGACCGCTGCGGCAGTGGCTTCGGCCCATGCCGAAACGGCTCTGCTGAATGTGTCCTACGACCCCACCCGCGAACTCTACAAGGACTATAACGAGGTCTTCGCCAAGCACTGGAAGGCCGAGACCGGCGAGGATGTCTCCATCCGCCAGTCGCACGGCGGCTCCGGCAAGCAGGCCCGTTCGGTGATCGACGGCCTCGACGCGGATGTCGTGACGCTGGCCCTCGAAGGCGATATCGACGCGATCGCCAAGGCGACCGGCAAGATCCCCGCAGACTGGCGCGGCCGCCTTCCCAACAACTCGTCGCCCTATACCTCGACGATCGTCTTCCTCGTCCGCAAGGGCAATCCCAAGGGCATCCAGGATTGGGGTGACCTGGTAAAGGGCGACGTGCAGATCATCACCCCGAACCCGAAGACCTCGGGTGGCGCCCGCTGGAACTACCTGGCCGCCTGGGCCTGGGCGCACAAGGAATTCGCTGGCGACGAGGCCAAGATCAAGGAATACATCGCCGAGCTCTACAAGCGCGCGCCCGTTCTCGACACCGGCGCCCGCGGTTCGACGGTCACGTTCGCCCAGCGCGAGATCGGCGACGTGCTGATCGCCTGGGAAAACGAGGCCTATCTGGCCGGCGCCGAATTCGGCGAGGACAGCTTCGACATCGTCGTGCCAAAACTCTCGATCCTGGCCGAGCCGCCGGTGACCGTGGTCGACGGCAATGTCGACGCCAAGGGCACCCGCAAGGTCGCCGAAGCCTACCTTCAGTATCTCTATTCGCCGGAAGGTCAGGCCCTTGCCGCCAAGCACTTCTACCGCCCGTCGAAGCCGGAACTGGTGCCGGCCGACCAGCTGAAGCTGCCGAAGCTCGATCTCGTGACGATCGACGACCCGATCTTCGGTGGTTGGGCCAAGGCCCAGCCGACCCACTTCGCCGATGGCGGCATCTTCGACCAGATCTACAAGCCCGCCAACTGACTTTGGCGATCCTCCCAGGAGACAAGCCCCGATCTTGAACGGTCGGGGCTTGTCGCATGATTATTTGCAGGCATGATAAAAAGCGCGACGAGGCGATGACGACGGGAACCTTCATGAAAAACTGGCGACAGCCGAGCATTCTGCCGGGCTTCGGCCTGACGCTCGGCTATACGATCTTCTACCTGACGGTGATCATCCTGATCCCGCTGGCCGCCCTCATCTGGCGCTCGACGGCGCTCGGCTGGCGGGAGTTCCTGGCGATCGCGCTCGATGAGCGGACGCTGCGCGCCCTCGAGGTCAGCTTCGGATCGGCCCTCATGGCCGCCTCGATCAACGTCGTCTTCGGCGTGATCACCGCCTGGGTTCTGGTGCGCTACACCTTTCCCGGCCGCCGGCTGCTCGACGCGGTGATCGATCTGCCCTTCGCGCTTCCGACCGCGGTTGCCGGCATCGCCCTTGCGGCGCTCTATTCGCCGAAGGGGTGGGTGGGCCAGCTGTTCGCCCCGCTCGGCATCAAGATCGCCTTCACCCCGATCGGCATCGTCGTCGCCCTGGTCTTCGTCGGCCTGCCGTTCATCGTGCGCACCGTGCAGCCGGTGATGGAGGAGCTCGACCGGGAGGTCGAGGAGGCGGCCGCGACGCTCGGCGCCTCGCGTTTCCAGACGCTGCGAATGGTGGTCCTGCCGACGCTCGTCCCGGCGATCCTGACCGGCTTCGCGCTCGCCTTCGCCCGCGCCGTCGGCGAATACGGCTCGGTCATCTTCATCGCCGGTAACATTCCTTACGTGTCGGAAATCGCTCCGCTCCTGATCGTCATTCGGCTTGAGGAGTTCAACTATGCGGGCGCCACCTCGATCGCCTGCATCATGCTGGTGATCTCGTTTGCCATGCTGCTGTTGATCAATCTGCTGCAGATGTGGAGCCGCAGGAGGTACACCAATGTCCGCTGAAACCGCCTCCCGCACCCCGTTCCATGACGCGGCCAACGAATTGCCGGCCTGGCGCTGGCTGCTGACCGCCATTGCCGTCATCTTCATGCTGCTGGTGGTGGTCCTGCCGCTCGCGGTCGTGTTCGTCGAGGCCTTCCGCAAGGGAGCGGCGGAGTTCGTCGAGGCGCTCGTCGAACCCGACGCGCTCTCCGCCATCCGGCTGACGCTGACGGTCGCGGCGATTTCGGTGCCGCTCAACCTGGTCTTCGGCGTGGCGGCCGCCTGGGCGATCGCCAAGTTCGAATTCCGCGGCAAGACCTTCCTCATTACCCTGATCGACCTGCCGTTCTCGATCTCGCCGGTCATTTCCGGCCTGGTCTACGTGCTGCTGTTCGGCGCGCAGGGGTTCCTCGGCCCGTGGCTGAAGAGCTACGGCATCGAGGTGATCTTCGCTGTACCCGGCATCGTGCTCGCGACCGTCTTCGTGACCTTCCCCTTCATTGCCCGCGAACTGATCCCGCTGATGCAGGAACAGGGCGCCGGCGACGAGGAGGCGGCGATCTCGCTCGGCGCGTCCGGCTGGCAGACCTTCTGGTATGTGACGCTGCCCAACATCAAATGGGGCCTCCTCTACGGCGTGCTGCTCTGCAACGCCCGCGCCATGGGCGAGTTCGGCGCCGTCTCCGTCGTCTCGGGCCACGTCCGCGGACTGACCGAGACCATGCCGCTGCATATCGAAGTGCTCTACAACGAATACAACTTCGTCGCCGCCTTTGCCGTGTCGACGCTTCTGGCTCTCCTTGCCCTCGTCACGCTGGCGCTCAAGACCATTCTCGAGCTGCACTACGGCGACGAAATCGCGGCAAGCCGCAAACACTGAAAGGTTCTCCCCATGGATGTCACCATTACCAATATCCGCAAGGAGTTCGGCCAGTTCCCGGCGCTGCACGACATTTCCCTGTCGATCCGCTCCGGCGAGCTCATTGCGCTGCTCGGGCCGTCCGGGTCCGGCAAGACGACGCTTCTCCGCCTGATCGCCGGCCTCGAACAGCCGACCGCCGGCCGCATCTTCTTCGGCAAGGAGGACGCCTCGGAAAAGAGCGTGCAGGAGCGCCATATCGGCTTCGTCTTCCAGCACTACGCGCTGTTCCGTCACATGACGGTCGCCGACAACATCGCCTTCGGCCTCAAGGTGCGCCCCAAGGCCACCCGTCCGCCGGCTGCGGAAATCAGGAAGCGCGTCTCGGATCTGCTCGACATGGTGCACCTGTCGGGCCTCGAGCGACGCTATCCGGCCCAGCTCTCGGGCGGCCAACGCCAGCGCGTGGCGCTCGCCCGCGCCATGGCGATCGAGCCGACCGTGCTGCTGCTCGATGAGCCATTCGGCGCGCTCGACGCCAAGGTCCGCAAGGAACTGCGCCGCTGGCTGAAGGAGTTCCACGACCGCACCGGCCACACCACCTTCTTCGTCACCCATGACCAGGAAGAGGCGCTCGAACTCGCCGACCGCGTCGTGGTCATGAGCCAGGGCAAGGTCGAGCAGGTCGGCTCGGCGGACGACGTCTACGACACGCCGAACTCGCCCTTCGTCTTCTCCTTCATCGGCGAATCCTCGCATGTCCCGGTCGCGGTCCGTGACAACACCGTGCTCTTCCAGGGCGAGCCGATCGGCATTGCCGACAAGGCGGAAGGCCCCGGCGAACTCTTCTTCCGCCCGCAGGACGTCGCCGTGACGACTGAGCGCAATTCGCTCTACGGCAAGGTCACCGCCTGCCGCCGTCTGGCCGGTACCCGCATCGCCGAGATCGACGTCGCCAACGAGGGGCACGAGCCCTACCACCTGGAAATCGAGGTTCCGCTCGATGCCCCGGTCGCCGTCGGTGCCGAAATCCGCTTCCGCCCGAGCCGCTGGAAACTGTTCTCCAACGGCTCCGCCTCGAACGGCGCGTAACGAAACGAAGGCCGGTCGCAAGACCGGCCTTTTTTCATGGGTCATGCCTCGACTGCCGCGTTTGCCGATCGGGACGACGCGAGCCCTGTCTTGCCGGTTGCATGCGTTACGCGGACGAGTTGCCGTGGTTGACGCTGTGGCGTTTCGGGCGCATCCTGCATCGCAATTGCAACGCAGGAGATGTCCGATGAAAACCGCAACGCTTCCCTCTCTCCGCGTCGACCCCGAACTGCGCGCGGCTGCCGAAAGCGTGCTGAAGGAGGGCGAAAGCCTCTCCGCCTTCGTCGAGAATTCGGTGAAGGCCCAGATCCACTACCGCAAGACCCAGGCCGAATTCATCGCCCGCGGCCTGGCGGCGCTGACGGAGTCGGAACGCACCGGTGTCTATTACACCTCGGAAGAGGTGTTGGGTGAACTCAAGGGAATGCTTGACGCCAAGCGTGCGAAAAGCGCCGCCGAATGATCTATGTGGTCAACTGGTCGGCACAGGCGCGCGAAGACGTGCGGCGGCTCTACGCCTATCTGCTCGATCGGGACGAAGAAGCGGCCGCACATGCGTATGAGGCGCTTGCGAAATCGATTACGTTCCTGGAACGCTTTCCCTTCAGTTGCAGGAAGGCATCTGGTGGAGATCCGTTCCTGCGCGAGCTCGTCGTTCCCTTTGGTTCAAGCGGTTACGTCGTTCTCTTTCGCGTCAATGATGGCGGCACGGTAACGATCGCCGCCATCCGCCACCAGCGCGAGGATGATTACCACTGAGCCTTACCGGTCGCTCGTCTCCCACCGCGGATTGATCCACGGTTCCTGGTTGGAGCGGGGCAGGGGCTGCTTGCCGAGGATGTGGTCGGAGGCCTTTTCGCCGGTCATGATCGACGGGCCGTTGAGGTTGCCGTAGGTGATGTCCGGGAAGATCGACGAATCCGCGACGCGCAGGCCCTCGACGCCGATCACGCGGCATTCCGGGTCGACCACAGCCATGGGATCGTCCTTCGAGCCCATCTTGCAGGTGCCGCACGGGTGATAGGCGCTTTCCAGATGCTCGCGCAGGAAGGCGTCGATCTCGTCATCCGTCTGCACGTGCTCGCCGGGCTGGATTTCCGAGCCGCGATAGGGGTCGAAGGCCTTCTGGCCGAAGATCTCCCGGGTGAGCCGCACGCAATGGCGGAACTTCACCCAGTCTTCCTCGGTGCTCATGTAGTTGAAGCGGATCACCGGATCGGCCATCGGATCGGAAGACCGGAGCGTCACGCTGCCGCGCGACTTGGAGTGGTTGTAGCCGACATGCACCTGGAAGCCGTGGCTGTCGGCCGCCGCCTTACCGTCATAGGAGATCGCCACCGGCAGGAAGTGATACTGGATGTCCGGCTGCTTGACGCCCGGCGCCGAACGCACGAAGGCGCAAGATTCAAACTGGTTGGAGGCGCCGAGCCCGGTGCCGGAAAACAGCCATTGCGCGCCGGCGACCCCCTGCCAGAACCAGGGAAGCCACGAATAGAGCGAGACCGGCTTGGTCGAGACCTGCTGGAAATAGAACTCCATGTGGTCCATCAGGTTGGCGCCGACGCCGGGACGGTCGAGCTTCACCTCGATGCCCATCTCCTTCAGATGTTCAGCCGGACCGATGCCGGACAGCATCAGCAGTTTGGGCGAGTTGAACGAGGAGGCGGCGACGATCACCTCGCGGTTCGCCTTGACCACCTCGATCTTTCCATTGCGCTCGATCTCCACTCCCGTCGCCCGGCCGTTCTCGATGACGATCCTGCGGGCGAAGCAGCGCACCAGTTCCACATTCGGCCGCTTCAGCGCGGGCTTCAGATAGGCATTGGCGGCGGACCAGCGGCGCGACTTCCAGATGGTCTGTTCCATCAGGCCGAAGCCTTCCTGCTTCTCGCCGTTATAGTCGTCCGTCGTCTCAAAACCGGCCTGCTTGCCGGCCTCGACGAAGGCCTTGAACAGCGGGTTCTTCACCGGCCCGCGCTGGACGTGCAGCGGCCCGTCGGTGCCGCGCCAGCCGTCCTGCCCGCCATGCGAGTTTTCCATGCGCTTGAAATAGGGCAGCACGTCCGCATAGCCCCAGCCCTTGGCGCCAGCCTCTTCCCAGCGGGTATAGTCTTCTGCCGAGCCGCGCACATAGACCATGCCGTTGATCGAGGAGGACCCGCCGATCACCTTGCCGCGTGGCGCGGTGATGCGCCGGTTGTTGAGGTTCGGCTCGGGCTCGGAGAGATAGCCCCAGTTATAGCGCTTCATGCTCATCGGCCAGGCGAGCGCCGCCGGCATCTGGATGAACGGACCAACGTCCGACCCGCCGTATTCGAGCACCATGACGGTGTGCTTGCCGTCTTCCGACAACCGATAGGCCATGGCCGAACCCGCCGAGCCGGAACCGATGATGATGTAATCTGCGTTTTGCATGGTGTTGGTCCGCTCAAGCTTTGTTAGGCATGGTTGAGGTTTGTTGCGTCGGATGACGCGTAAAGGTTGAAATTTCGGAATGTCGATACGACCTCTTTGGGGACATTCGTATCAAAGGGTGCTTGCATCGAATGGCCCGGGAAGGCTTTCAGGATAGGCTGCTGCGAAATTTGAGCGTGGTCGAAGGCGAACGGCTGGAGGCTGAAGTCGAGCGTGCGAAGATCAAGCCGCGCGCCGAAAGCACCTTGTGGAGTGACCTTCGACGTGTGCTCGCGTGGCAGGCGCAACACTTTCGCAGCCACCTTGTCTTTTGCGCCTGGATACTTGCTCCGGTGCTTGCCGCCCTGCCGGGAGGCGGAGTTTCCGGCGTATTGGTTTTGCTCTGGCTTCTCGTTTCCTGCCTCATGCTGATGTACGGCGCAGGCAGAGTTCTGTACCGTATCGGCAATGCGGCTCACGCCTTCCTCATATGGAAGAAGCCCACATAACAAGATCAGATCTGTCTGTTTCATAAGCCTAATCCCAGCCTTAGAATTCCTTGCGAAGACCCCTCCGCATAAACGGTTCAGGGCGAGATGCTTGTCGCTTGCAGATCTCCCCCCTTGAGGGGGAGATGCCCGGCAGGGCAGAGGGGGGTAACGAAAGGCACTGCGCGTGAGGGACACCCCCCTCTGTCGGCTACGCCGACATCTCCCCCTCAAGGGGGGAGATCAGCCGAAACCTCTCAATACGGCGCCTCGCACTTGCCCATGCCGACATAGACCGTCTTCAGCTCCGAATAATGCTCGAGCGCCGCCGCCGAGTTCTCGCGGCCGAAGCCGGACTGTTTCGAGCCGCCGAACGGGATCTCGACCGGGCAGAGATTGTAGGTGTTGATCCACAGCGTTCCGGCTTCGAGCTGGTCGACCACGCGGTGCGCGCGGGAAATGTCGGCGGTGAAGACGCCGCCGGCCAGGCCGAATTCGGTGGCGTTGGCGCGCGCGATCACGTCGGCCTCGTCATCGAAGTCGAGCACGCACATCACGGGCCCAAAAATCTCTTCCCGCGCGATCGTCATCTCGTCGGTGACGTCGGCGAACACCGTCGGCTGGACGAAATAGCCTTCGCCAGAGACATTGTTCGGAATGCCGCCACCGGTCAGCAGTGTGGCGCCTTCCGCCTTGCCCTTCTCGATATAGCCGAGAACCTTCTCGCGCTGCGCCCAGGAGACCATCGGTCCCATCTGCGTCGCCTCGTCCTGCGGATCGCCGATGAGGATCGCCTCGGTCCGCTCCTTGAGGCGGGCGAGGAATTTGGCCTTGACGGCGGTGTGCACGAAGACGCGCGTGCCGTTCGAGCAGACCTGGCCGGTCGAGTAGAAATTGGCGAGCATCGCGCCCGAAATCGCGCTTTCGATGTCGGCATCGTCGAACACGATCAGCGGCGACTTGCCGCCGAGCTCCATGGTGACGTGCTTGAGCAGGGACGCGGCGGCCCCCGCCACCTTGCGGCCGGTCGGCACGGAGCCGGTCAGCGACACCTTGGCGACGTCTGGATGCGATACCAGCAGCGGCCCGGTGTCGCGGTCGCCCTGAATGACGTTGTAGACGCCCTTGGGCGCCCCCGCCTCGATCAGGATCTCGGCGATCTTCAAGGCGCCGAGCGGCGTCACTTCCGACGGCTTGAACACGATCGCATTGCCGGCGGCAAGCGCCGGCGCGCCCTTCCAGCAGGCGATCTGCTGCGGGTAGTTCCAGGCGCCGATGCCGACCACCACGCCGAGCGGCACGCGCTTGGTATAGGCCCAGTCGCCCCCGAGCGGGATATGGCTGCCGTTGAGCGCGGTCGCGGCAATGCCGCCGAAGAATTCAAAACTGTCGGCGCCGGAGGTCGGATCGGCGACGATCGTCTCCTGGATCGGCTTGCCGGTGTCGAGCGTTTCCAGTTCGGAAAGCTCGCGGTTGCGCTCCCGCATGATCTCGGCGGCCTTCTTCAGCACGCGTCCACGCGCGGTCGGGCTCCAGGAGGCCCATTCCTTCTGCGCGCGCTTGGCCGACGCGATCGCCTTCTCGATGATCGCCGGCGTTGCGGCATGCAGCTTGGCGATCACCTCGCCGGTGGCCGGATAGATGCTCTCGATCAACGTGCCGGCGGTGTCCTCGACATATTCGCCATCGATGAAATGGGAGGCTTGCGGTTGGGCTTTCATCGTCATTCTCCGCGCGGATAGCGTTTGGATTCCTCGAGATTGTCGAGGTTCATGTGGTTGCGCATGTAGCGTTCGGACGCCTTTTGCAGCGGCTGGTGGTCCCAGGGGAAATAGGCGCCGTTTCTGAGTGCCTCGTAGACGATCCAGCGCCGCGCCTGGCTTTCGCGCACGGCTGCGTCGAACTCGGCCATGTTCCAGCGGGCGTCGCGCTTGGCACGGAAGCCGGCGAGAACTTCGGCATGGGCCGGATCGGTCGCGAGGTTGGTCAGTTCCTTCGGATCGGCCTCGAGATCAAAGAGCAGTTCCGGGTCGAGTTCGCAATGGACGTATTTCCAGCGGCCCTCGCGAATGCCGACCAGCGGCGCGTAGGAGGCTTCCGCTGCATATTCCATCAGCACCGGCTCGGTGCGCGGGGTGCCGTCGATCATGCCTTTGAGGCTGATCCCGTCGGTCCACGGCTTGATCTCCTCGATGTCGATGCCGGCCAGATCGCAAAGCGTCGGCGTGACGTCGAGGTTCGAGGTCGGGGTTGTGTGCAGACCCGGGGTCACGCCGGGGCCGGCCACCATCAGCGGCACACGGGCCGAGCCCTCGAAGAAGTTCATCTTGAACCACAGCCCGCGCTCGCCCAGCATGTCGCCGTGGTCGGAGCAGAAGAAGATCAGTGTGTCGTCCAGCTGGCGCGTACGCGTCAGCGTGTCGACGAGGTCGCCGACCTTGTCGTCGAGATAGCTGATATTGGCGAAATAGGCCTGGCGCGAGCGCCGGACATTCTCGTCGGTGATGTTAAAGCTGTCATAGTCGCAGGAATGCAGGATGCGCTTGGAATGCGGGTCCTGGTCGGCGAGCATGCCGACTTCCGGCATCAGGTGTTCGCAGTCGTTGTAGAGATCCCAGTACTTGCGGCGTGCGACATACGGGTCGTGCGGATGGGTGAACGACACCGTGACGCACCACGGGCGGCGGTCCTTGTCGTCGTTCTCGCGGGAAAGCTGGTAGATCTTCTGGTTCGCGAGGAAAGCGACCTCGTCGTCATATTCCATCTGATTGGTGATCTCGGCGACGCCGGCGCCCGTGACCGAACCCATGTTGTGATACCACCAGTCGATCCGCTCGCCGGGCTTGCGATAGTCCGGCGTCCAGCCGAAATCGGCCGGATAAATGTCGGTGGTCAGCCGGTCCTCGAAGCCGTGCAACTGGTCCGGGCCGACGAAATGCATCTTGCCGGAAAGCGCCGTGTAATAGCCGGCGCGACGCAGGTGATGGGCGAAGGTCGGGATCGACGAGACATATTCGGCGGCGTTGTCGTAGACGCGGGTGCGGCTCGGCAGCTGTCCCGCCATGAACGAGGCGCGGGCCGGGGCGCAGAGCGGCGAGGACGTGTAGTTGTTGGCGAACCGCGCCGAGCGGGCGGCGAGCGCCTTCATGTGCGGCGCATGCAGCCAGTCCGCCGGGCCGTCGGGAAAGAACGTCCCGTTCAGCTGGTCGACCATGATGATCAGGATGTTTGGTTTATGTGCCACTCGCGTCGTTCCCCGGTATTTTTTGCCTTGTGCCGTAGGGTGGCACCCCCCTCTGTCCTGCCGGACATCTCCCCCTCAAGGGGGGAGATCGGCAAGAGGCGCTGACCCTTGGATCCTGCCGACACACGTGTTTTCGTCACTTCAGCGTTTGCATCCATTTCATCCGGCGCAAAGCTTGCCCCTTCCGATCTCCCCCCTTGAGGGGGAGATGCCCGGTAGGGCAGAGGGGGGTATCCCGAACTCGTCGGCCTGATGTTTCATTCTCTCGCGTTCCCGGCTTTCGCTGCGGCCAGCTGCCCTTCGATATAGTCCTCGACCAGCGCCACGGAGGCGCTTGTGCTGATCGGGGCGGAGCGCAGGCTCTGGCGGATATAGAGCCCGTCGATCATCGCGGCCGCGCCCTCGGCGATGCGGCTTGCGTCATCGGCGCCGACCAGCGCCCGAAGCGCGGAAAGAAGATTGGAATCGAGCCGCCGGGCATAGATCACCAGCAGCCGGCGCGTCTCTTCCGATCGCTGCGCGTCGACGTAGAAGGCAAGCCATGCCGCCACCGTTTCCGGGGCGAACTGATCGGCGTCGAACGACACGCGAATGATCGCGGAAAGTCTTTGGCGCGGCGTCTTCGCAGCCCTCAGAGCCCCGACGGTGTCGACCTTCAGCTGGCGCAGCAGGGCCCGGATCGTTTCGGTCAGCAGGTGTTCCTTGGAGCCGAAATAGTGATGCGCCAGCGCTGCCGAAACGCCGGCCTCGCGGGCGATCTCGGACATCGTCACGGAGAGCGACCCGTGATGCCCAATGGCCCGCAGCGCAGCATCCACCAGCGCCTTCTTGCGCACGGGTTCCATTCCGACTTTTGGCATGTTCGCCCTTTCCTGACTGATGCCAATTTAGGTTTGGTTGATCCATCAATCAATAAAAATTCGCGGCGTGTACAGGACTGTCTGCGACGTGCCCGCTTATTGCGTGCCGCTGTGCAAACGTCACAAAACATTCATCCAACCGTCACGAGCGGGAAAGGTTTTCTTGACGATTTGCAACCACGCTTCGGTCGTAAAAAACAAATGAATTTGGAGAAAGTCATGATTTCGGGCGCCGCGGTGGAGACGGGCATCTTGCGCCGCTTTGCCAATGACCAGTTGCTGACCCTTGCCAAGCTTGTCGTCGAAAATGCGCTGCAGCCGATCGTCGAGGTCGGAACCGGCGCCGTG
The DNA here is from genome assembly GCF_012927355.1 of Rhizobium terricola. Taxonomy (GTDB): domain Bacteria; phylum Pseudomonadota; class Alphaproteobacteria; order Rhizobiales; family Rhizobiaceae; genus Allorhizobium; species Allorhizobium terricola. The sequence goes on along the minus strand of NZ_JABBGK010000002.1, from coordinate 43,410 downwards.
TTCGGCTATGAGAGCCTGATGCGTGGCCATGACCGGATCGGCTTCGACACGCCGCTCGACCTGCTCGACCAGGCCGCCGCCGCCGGCCAGCTCGTCGCGCTCGAACAGATGGTCACGAGCCGGGCGCTCGCCAAGTTCGCCACCCTGCCGAATTTCTCCGACACCACGCTTTTCCTCAATCTCGACGTCCGCCTGATCCCCCAGGGCGACGAACTGATCGACAGCATCCTCCAGCATCTGCGCCAGGCCAACATCCCGCCGTCCTCGATCTGCTTCGAACTGTCCGAGCGCTTCGACAACACCAGCGTGCCGGAATTCGCCGGGCTTGTTGCCCGATTGAGAAAGTCGGGTTTCAAGCTGGCGATCGACGATTTCGGCGTCGGCCACGGCGAGATGAAGTTGCTGTGCGACTATCCCGTCGACTACGTGAAGATCGACCGTCACTTCGTCGCCAACATGGACAGCAATCCGCGCAAGCGCCATCTGGTCAAGAACATCGTCAACTTCTGCCATGTGCTCGGCGTGCGCGTCATCGCCGAGGGCATCGAGACGGAGGCCGAATTCATCGCCTGCCGTGAATTCGGCGTCGATCTGGTCCAGGGCTGGTTCATCGCCCGGCCGACCACGCTGATGAACGAGCTGAAACCGTCCTTTCCCCATCTCCAGGAGATCGGCAAGGTCCGCCGCTCGACCCAGTCGCTCGACGAGATCCTCATCCGCCGCCAGATCGAGCATCTGCCGACCGTCTACGAGCACGAGAGCATCGACAGCGTCTTCGATCTCTTCCGCCGAAACCCGCGCCAGTCCTTCTTTCCGGTGCTCAACGCCAACGGCGAGCCACGCGGCATCATCAACGAGTTCCACCTCAAGGAATACATCTACCAGCCCTTCGGCCGCGATCTGCTGAAGAACAAGGTTTATGAGCGCTCCATCTCGCACTTCGTCGAGCGTGCGCCGATCGTCGGCCTCGACGCCGATGCCGAGCGGCTGATGACGATCTTCGCCAACATGGACGGTTCCGACTGCGTGATCCTCACGGAGAACATGCGTTATGCCGGCGTGGTCTCGGCCGCCTCGCTGATCCGCATCATCAACGAGAAGCAGCTGAAGACGGCGCAGGACCAGAACCCGCTGACCGGCCTGCCGGGCAATCGCGCCATCCGCGACTTCATGCAGGACAGCGGCCGCGACGGCGACGAGGATCGACATTTCTGCTACTGCGACTTCGACAACTTCAAGCCGTTCAACGATCACTACGGCTTTCAGATGGGCGACCATGCGATCAGCCTGTTTTCGGCGCTGCTCCGCCGCTACTTCTTCGCCGAAGGCGATTTCCTCGGCCATGTGGGCGGAGACGATTTCTTCATCGGCGTCAGGGACTGGACGCGCGAGGAACTGACCGAGATCCTCGATCGCCTGCTTTCGGACTTCCATGACGAAGTGGTGGAGCTCTATTCCGACGATGCGCGCGACGCAGGGCGCATTCGCGGTTTCGACCGCCTTGGCCGCGAGCGCGACTTTCCCCTGATGCGTTGTTCTATCGGCGTGCTGGAACTGCCGGAAGGCCTCGTGATCGACGATATTAACCGCGTCGGAGCCGAGATCGCCGAATTGAAGAAAGAGGCCAAGGAAAGCGAGGCCGGTCTCGTGATCCGGGCTTTCGGTCTGGTGGAGAGCTGAGGCCGCCTCCCTGCGGAGCCGATCTTTATCTCTCTTCTTTATGATGTGTCATTTTGATTGTGTTTGCGCTTGAGGGAGCACGCCAGGATTGGTAGATCTGGGGGAGAATACTTTTGATTGGATATATTCATGCTGAAATTGACATTGAAAGTCCTTTTACCCTTTCTCGCATGCGTTGTTCTTGCCGGCTGTCAGAGCAGTGCTCCGCAATCCGTCGCCGATTCCCAGGTTCCTCCGTCTCCCGCCCTGCGCCGGGCCGTCATCAAGGCCTTCGACGACGGTGTCTTCGGCGCGACCAACATTTTCGATCCGAAGATTTCCAGCGTCGTGCTGCTGGACCCTCAGACAAAGACCTACGCCTTCTGTCTGCGGATTCGGTCTGAGCGCGGCAACGATATTCCCAAGGTTCTGGGTGTCTCCTTCAAGGCCGATCGCATCGTCGGCGCCAGCACCAGCGATTTCCGTTGCCGCGACAAGAGGCTCCGCTACTACGATTTCCGTGAGCTCTACGCCCACGCATCGCGTAGCTGACAGGGCAAGCTCGAAGTCCCGGAACGGGGCTTCGAAGCTCCCCCTCGGGGTGTCTGGCGCGAGATGTCGGGGCCGGTGCAATTTGTCGCGCGCGTCAAACGGCCTCCTTTTCAGATCGCTTCGTCTGGCCTATGTCGTCGTATCCGTCGAGCGTGAGAGGAGTTCCGCGATGTCGCTTCCTGCCACCATGCGTTACGTCGATCTGCCGTCCTTCGGCGAAGCCGAAGTCATGCGCTTTGCGACAGGGCCGCTGCCGGTCCTAAAACCCGGCGAGATCCTGGTCCGGGTCGAGGCGGCGGGCGTCAACCGCCCGGATGTCGCCCAGCGCCAGGGCACCTATCCGCCGCCGAAGGATGCCAATCCGGTGCTCGGTCTCGAAGTGGCGGGCGAAGTGGTGGCGCTCGGCGCGGGCGTCGAGGAATTCGTTCTCGGCGACAGGGTCTGCGCGCTCGCCAATGGCGGCGGTTATGCCGAATATTGTGCCGTTCCCGCCGGCCAGGCCCTGCCGTTCCCGCAGGGCTATGACGCGGTGAAGGCTGCGGCCGTGCCGGAAACCTTCTTCACCGTCTGGGCCAATCTCTTCCAGATGGCGGGGCTGACCGAAGGGGAAACGGTGCTGATCCATGGCGGTACGTCCGGCATCGGAACGACGGCCATCCAGCTTGCCAAGGCCTTCGGCGCCGAGGTCTTCGCCACCGCCGGCTCGCCGGAAAAATGCAAGGCCTGTGTCGATCTCGGCGCGCGTCGCGCCATCGACTACAGGACAGAGGATTTCGCCGAGGTGGTGAAAGCCGAAACCGACCGCCGCGGGGTCGACATCGTGCTCGACATGATCGGCGCCGCCTATTTCCAGAAGAACCTTTCGGCGCTCGCCAAGGACGGCTGTCTGTCGATCATCGCCTTCCTCGGCGGTTCGGTCGCCGACAAGGTCGATCTGACGCCAATCATGGTGAAGCGCCTGACCGTCACCGGCTCCACCATGCGCCCGCGCACGGCCGACGAGAAGCGCGGCATCCGCGACGAGCTCGTTTCCGAGGTCTGGCCGCTGCTCGCCGCCGGCACCGTCGCCCCGGTCATCCACACCGTTCTGCCCTTCGACGACGTCGTCGAGGCCCACCGGCTGATGGAAAGCTCGAAGCATATCGGCAAGATCGTGCTGAAGCTGGGGTGAGGCGCAATGGTCGGCGAGGGTCCGATTTTTTCCTTTAGCCGGCGGTCGGCCTGCCGAAGGTCAGAGGCAGAGCGGCCAGCTCATGGCGGCTGGGCCGGGTCGGGTATCGGGCCAAAGCGGTCATTTCAGAAGCTTTGCCATTAGAGGGTTGGGCCGGTGAGCATCGACAATTTCCCAGCCGAGCTTGCTATAAAAACCCACTGCGTCTGGCGCTGCGTAGGTTTCTAACCTGACTACCTCTTGAGCCATTGCCAGTGTCTCGACGGCGGTCATCATGGCTCGTCCGATACCCTGCCGCTGCCGCTCCGCAACGATTGCAACCGTGCGAACCACCCCGTTTTTGTTCGCAGTCAGATCAAGACGGAGAGCTCCAACGAACTCAGCGCCATCAGTAAAAACCAGCGGAATATGTTCTGGCTTTCTGTCGTCAGGATGGTGATCGTCATATCCAGACAATCCGCGCAAATCGAACAGCACGTGCCGTCGAATCTGATGATACGCCTCCCAGTCAGGTTGGCTCGATACCCGTACCAGCTTCAGAACAGTGGCCTCTCGCTGTAGAATGAACGCAAAGTCTTGTTGCCGGGGCCATGGCCATTGTCGGCCCAAACTGTCATTGCCCGCCGCAAAAGTGGCTCAAGCAATCTGATTTTCGATCGCGGTTTTATCGATCACGGAAAACACATCGACTATTTTGCCGTCCTTCACCTCGTATAATACGTTTTCTGCGAAGGAGATGCGTCGCCCGTTTATCTCTAAACCAAGGAAGTGGCCTTTTGGTGAGCAATTGAACATCAACCTCGCCGCAATAAGGGGTGGGTCGCATACCAGACGATCTATGACGAAACGCAGGTCGGGGATGTCCTCGAAGTCCTTGATCAGCATCGAGCGGTAGCCTGACAGCCCAAGCGGTCGATCATTGTGTTTGACATCGTCGGCAACATACCGCCTCAGCTCATCCCAATCTTGTCGATTTAGGCAGCCTATGTACGCGCGATAAAACTCTTGCAGTGTCATGTGCAGATACCGTCGGATCAATCCCATTTACCGTCGTGTGAACCAAGACGAGCGGAATTCACGTTGTTCTGCGCTCGCGCCATGCGTCCCAAGGCTCACAATAGTAAGATCAGTTTCCTCGAGTTTTGCGGCAGCCGCAATGTCCGCAATTGGCGCCAACCCGCCATCGCCACCGCGTTTCAATCAGGCAGCAGCAACTCTCGTCGTCCGCCAAACTGCGCCCCATCATCCGCCAGCCGCAAAGCTGCGTCTCAGATCCCGGAGCCATCCAGCTCGGCCTCGTCCTCGCCCTCCCAGGCCGGCGGCCTCGCGGTCGCATCCGTGTCGACCCCCGGCAGTGGCATCCAGCATTTCAGCTCCGGTTCCGCATAGGAAATGATCGCCCCCGGCGTTGAATCCGAGGAGCGCCAGCCGTCGGTTCCGAAGCGGTCGCCATTCGACCAGTAGACGAGATCGACGGCGCCCGGCCCCTGTTCGGAGGCGCGGATGGTCACCAGGATACGGCTGCCGTCCCTCGGCGCGCTCTGCATGTTTCGCCAGCGGATCGGGTCTTCCATGATTGTCTCCTCCCATTGCCAAGGTAAGTGTCGCCGCGCAGGCCCGGACGGTCAACTGGTCTCGCGTGGGGTAAGGCCGTAAGCGAGCATTTGCGTGTCGCCCGCGGAAAGGTTAGCCTCATCGGTGGTTGAGGAGCCACAAAACGGGAGGATTGTTCATGAGGCGTTTCTGGCCGGAAGAGTTGAAGTCTGTCTTCGAGAACGCCGAGGAGGTGACGGTCGCGATTGCGGAGACCCCGCGTGACGGCGAAAGCCCTTCGGGTCGGCTCATAGAACGCCAGGCGCTTCGCATCCGCGTCACCGAACAGGACTACCAGCGCATCTGGCCGCTCGCCGAAAAGCGCTATCGCCTCGATGGCCGTTTTGCCGGCAAGGCGGTCACCTTGATCGTCAACAATCCCCATTACCACGCCTGGCACCCTGCGGACGGTGGAACAGTGGAGGAAAAGGCCGACAGCGGCGTGCCCTATACGATCAAATACATCACCGTCCATCTGCTGTTGGATGATGTGCGCGAGGAAGCGGTCGCCTGAGAAGGCGGAACCCGGCACAAAGCGCGCAGCCGCGAGTGAGCCCCTTCGACACTGTCGATGGGGCGCGCTTGCCTGTTGATGACGGACATTTCCCGATGGCGTTGGCGCGGTCGCCCCGGTCATCCACACCATTCTGCCCTTCGACGACGTCGTCGAGGTCCACCGGCTGGTGAAAAGCTCGATACACATCGGCAAGATCGTGCTGAAACTGGTCCAAGGACCTGCTTGCAGGCCCTGAGCGCGCGGGATTTTCCGGGAAGCGCGCCATGGCGGGGCGCGAAGCAGTGTGTTCAGGCTGGCGAATGGTAATCGATGCCGGCCATATTGCAACTCACTTATGGAGCCCGACGGTTACACAACGTGCCTTGCAGGAAGCCCGCGACGCACCTACCTTCTCCTTATCGTCAACGTATTGAAAGGAAGGTGATCCAATGTCGAGTGAGATTTCGGTCTGTGCAGCTGACATGGGAAAGGTGGCGGTCTTGACGGGGCAGCCCTCGGCCTGAACCCGCCTTCCTCCGGATCGCCCTTCGCGGTCCGGGTCTCGACACAGATCAGACCTCATGGAGGGGCCGCTTCGCGCGGCCCCTTTCCATTTTGGGGTGCCGGCTCGCGTCGCCGGCGTTCAGATGTTGCCGCGCCGTTCCGGCCAGCCGCCGGGCAGGCGATGGTCCAGATAGGCATAGACCTGGTTGAGCGCCGTCTCGCGGGAAATTCCGCCGCTGTCGAGCCCAAGCCGCAGCCATAGTCCGTCGATCAGCGTCGTCAGCGCAAGCGCCACTTCCTCGCACTCGTCCCGGGGCAGGAGGTCGGTCAGGGCCGACATCAGGTTCGAATGCATCCGGGCGTGGATGACCTTCTGGATCCGGGTAAACTGCGGCTCCCGCGGCACCTCTGCGCAGAGCGACAGCCAGGCATGGCATGTGGCCGGCTGATAGAAGCGCTCCTCGAAATTGCCCTCGACGATGGCCGAGAGCCGCTCACGCGGCGTCTTCGCCCGTCGCAGCCTTTCCGTCACCGCGTCGCGCAGCTGGCTGTTGGCCTCGCGCATCGCATGTTCGAACAGCTCCTGCTTGTTGCGGAAATAGTGCAGCACGATCCCCTTCGACGAGTTCGTGTGGGCTGCGACCTTTTCCAGCGTCGCCCCGGCAATGCCTTCCTTCTGCAGCACCTCGAAGGCCGCGAGCCTGAGTTCGCGGCGCCTGATGACGCTGATGCGGGTGAGTTTCATGTCCTGCCTCCGATCGGGCCACAGTTGACATGTTTTCCCGAAAGATCAATAGTTGTCCCATTGGTCAATTTTTTATCCAAGTGGTCAAATCAACAAGGGGAACGACATGTTCGATCGGATAAGGATGCCGGTGCTGGCGGTGGCGCTGATGGGCTATGGCGGGGCCGCGCTGGCGGCGGATGCGGAGAGCTGCAAGGCCGTCCGGCTCGCCGAGCCGGGCTGGAACGACCTCGCCTTCACCACCGGCGTCGGAATGACCCTGCTGAAGGGCCTCGGCTATGAGCCGAGCGCCAACCTGCTCGGCGTCGAGGTGATCTACAAGAGCCTCGAGAACAAGGACCTCGACATCTTCCTCGGCTACTGGGACCCGGCGATGCAGGTCTATTTCGGCAACTACAAGGAGAAGGGTTCGGTCGAGACGGTCCGCGTCAACCTGACCGGCGCCAAATACACCTTCGCCGTGCCCGACTATGTCTACGAGGCCGGTGTCCACGACTTCAAGGACCTGCAGAAATTCGCCGACCAGTTCGGTCGCAAGATGTACGGCATCGAGCCCGGCTCGAACCAGACCATGTTCGACGCCATCGCCGACAAGGATCTCGGCCTTTCCGGCTGGGAGGTCGTGGAATCGAGCGAGCAGGGCATGCTGGCGGAGGCCCAGCGCAAGGTGAAGGCCAAGGAGTTCATCGTCTTCCAGGGCTGGGCGCCGCATCCGATGAACACCGCTCTTCCGCTGCGCTACCTGACCGGCGGCGACAAGTTCTACGGTCCCGATTTCGGCGCCGCGACCGTCTCCACCCAGGTGCGCAAGGGCTATCTCTCGGAATGCCCGAACGTGGGCAAGCTTCTGTCCAACCTCGCTTTCGACATCGACTTCGAAAACAAGGGCATGGGCTACCTGATCGACGACGGCATGGACCCGGAAGCCGCAGCCGCCAAGGCGATCAAGGACGAGCCGCAGCGGCTCGAGGCATGGCTTGCGGGTGTCGAGACGCTGGACGGCAAGCCCGGCCTCGACGCGGTCAAGGCGGCACTCGGTCTATGATGCCCGTTGATCAGGCCGGCTGGTCGGGGCGCAAGCGCGTCCTCGACCTTCCGGACGGGCGGCGGCTCGCCTATGTCCGTCAATCCGGCCCGGGGCCGGCCCTTCTTCTGGTCCACGGTTTCACCGATACGAGCCGCAGCTATGCGCGGCTGATCCCGGGTCTCGCGACCTTCGACTGCGTGATCCCCGACATGCCGGGACACGGGGCGTCGACGCCGGCGCGAACCAAGGGGATCGACGGCTTTGCCGAGGATCTGCAGGCGCTCATCGATCATCTCGGCATCGATAAGGTGGCGATCCTTGGCCATTCCATGGGCGGCGCCGTCGGGATCGATCTCGCGGCCCGCCTCGGCGGAAGGGTCACGGCACTCGTCATCCTCGCAAGTTCGCTCACCCCGCGTCTGCCGGCCGACAACTCGGTCGCCCGGGCGATCCACGGGCTCTGCGACCCGATCGATCCGGCCGATCCCTTCTTCGACGAGTGGCACGGCTGCAGCCGTCCCGTGCCGGCGGATTTCCTCGACTATGCCCGGTGCGAGGCCGCCGCCATTCCCGCCGCGGTCTGGCGAGATGTGTTCGACGGTCTGTCTTCGGTCGACCTGACGGAGAAGGCCGCTTCGGTTCGCTGCCCGGTGCTGTGCGTCTCCGGCATGGAGGATCCCCTGTTCGGCCCGGCGCATCAGCGGGCGCTCGCTGCCAGCTTTGCCGATGTCACGACCGCGGCGCTGCCGGGGCAGGGGCACAATGTCCACTGGGAGGAACCGGAAGCGCTTGCCGATCTGGTCGGCGACTTTCTCGACGAGGTACTGGGTCAATAGACAAAGACCGGTCGGCAAAGACCGGATTGCCCCTCCGGCTCGTCCCCGAGCCCGCCGCTGTTGGCAAGCGCCGGGCGAAGGAGTATCAGGCGAGGCTCCGCATCCTCCAACAGAGAGAGCCGCCATGGAAAATCCCGTTACCGTCGAAGTCACCCGTGGCAAGCTGGTCGAAAGCCGTCATCGCGGCATGGCCGTGGTCGTCGACGGCGACGGCAAGGTCGTGTTTTCCGCTGGCGAGATCGAGGCCCCGACTTTTCCGCGCTCGGCCTGCAAGGCCATGCAGGCGCTGCCGCTCGTCGAAAGCGGTGCGGCCGACGCCTATGGTTTTGGAGCGAGGGAACTGGCGCTCGCCTGCTCGTCCCATTCCGGCGAGGACGAACATGCGGCCCTTGCCGCCTCGATGCTGAAGCGCGCGGGCCGTGACGAGAGCGTGCTCGAATGCGGCGCCCACTGGTCCTTCGAACAGCCGGCCCTCATCCACCAGGCCCGCACCCTCGACAAGCCGTCGGCGCTCCACAACAACTGCTCGGGCAAGCATTCGGGCTTCGTCTGCGCCTGCTGCCATTCCGGCTGGGAGCCGAAGGGCTATTCCACCTATGACCATCCGCTGCAGGCCGAGATCCGCGCCATCATGGAGGATCTGACCGGCGCGGCACTCACCCATGACAATTGCGGCACCGACGGCTGCTCGATCCCGACCTATGCCGTGCCGCTGGTCGGCCTTGCCCGCGGCTTCGCCCGGATGGCGACCGGCAAGGGCCTCGAGCCGGTCCGGGCCGCGGCCTCGAAGCGCCTGATTGAGGCCTGCATGGCCGAACCCTTCTACGTCGCCGGTACCAAGCGCTTCTGCACCCGGCTGATGGAAGTGGCGCCGGGCAGGATCTTCGCCAAGACCGGCGCCGAAGGCGTCTTCTGCGCCCTTCTGCCGCAACAGGGCCTGTCCTTTGCCGTCAAGTGCGAGGACGGCGCAAGCCGCGCCGCCGAATCGATGATCGCAGCACTCCTCGCCCGCCATTTCGACCCCGGCAGCCCCGAGCGCGAGGCCCTTCTCGCCATGGCCAACCATTCCATGCGCAACTGGAACGGCCTCCATGTCGGCGACGTGCGCGTGACGGACGTGTTGTTCAGCTGAGATTTTCCGTCGTCCGGGGGAGGGGCGGGGTTGAGTTTGAGCCGGTGCGGGTGTGATCTCCCCCCTTGAGGGGGAGATGTCACGAAGTGACAGAGGGGGGTGCTCACCCCTCACGCCACCACCCCCGCCTCGCGATAGGGCGAAAGCCGCTCCTCGTTGTGATCGCCAACGACCCTTCTAGCTCGAAATCTGCCGTTGCCGGCATCAGCCCTTTCGTGACCGCGTTTGCCTTGCCAAAACCCCTCTGCCCTGCCGCGCGGGCACGCGGACTGGCTAGGCGGGCGGCCAGTCGAGGCCGTTTGGTAGCGAGATCCAGATGACCGTCTGCGCCTCTTCGGAATGGCGTGACAGATGGCCCTTGCCATGTGTGTCTTCCACCAACACGAAGCTGCCCGCCTCAACGTGGCGCACTTCGCCGTCGCTCGTCTCGTAGTCGACCGAGCCATCCAGCCTGACGGTCAGCACAGGCTCGGGAACCGTATGCCAGGCAACCTCGCGCATGCCGGCCGGGATATGGGTAAAGCGGACACGGGATGCCGGATAACTGGCCGAAACGTCGAAGGGTACGGCGTCGGGGTGCACCGAAATCTTGGTGGTCGGCAATTCAACCTCGTCGAAATGCGACTCGCCATCCGGAGTGGCATAGATGCGCAGGCACTTCATTGTCTCTGACTCCTGCTGGTTCACCCTGTTGAAATGACGAATGCCTAGCATGAAGCAAGATGGGAGCGACACCGCTGGTTTTATGTGAGAATCCGATACGGCCCGAAATATGCGTCTGTCGACTTGTGGCCATTGTCCATGTCCGTTCCGCCGACCACCCCCTCTGCCCTGCCGGGCATCTCCCCCACAAGGGGGGATCGACTGCCGCGCCTGCCTGGTTTTCTGGGCAGCGTCTCGCAATACGGAATCTCGCCGGTCTTCACACCGCCACGAAGCCGCCATCGACATAGAGCTCCTCGCCACCCACGAAGCTGCTTTCCTCCGATGCGAGAAACAGAACAGCCTTGGCGATCTCTTCGGTCCGGGCGAGCCTGCCGAACGGAATGGTCTGCTGCATCCATTCCTCGGCGCCGGCATTGTCCCGGAGATAGGTCTGCATTGCCGGTGTCAGGACCATGCCGGGTGAAACGACGTTCACCCGGATGCCCCGGCTTTTCAGGTCTGTCGTCCATGTTCGTGCGAACGAGCGGATCGCCGCCTTCGTCGCGCTGTAGATGGACAGGTTGGCAAAGCCCTTGGCTCCCGCCCCCGATCCCGTCAGCACCACCGCACCACCGGCAGACATCAGGGGCAGGGCCTTCTGCACGGTGAACACCATGCCCTTCACGTTGATACTGAAGACGCGGTCGAAATGATCTTCTTCAATGGCGCCGATCGGGGCGGACTCGGATATGCCGGCATTGGCGAAGACCACGTCGACGCGGCCGTGATCCCGTTCTACCGCTGCAAAGAGCCGGTCGATGTCTGAAAGGTCGCTGACATCGCCTTGAACGCCGACGGCGCCGTTGCCGATCTCCTCGAGCGCCTCGTCCAGGCGCTCCTGCCGGCGTCCCGTGACATACACATGGGCACCTTCTGCGGCGAACGATTTGGCCGTGGTCAAGCCGATGCCGTCCGTTCCGCCGGTGATCACCACGACCTTGTCCTTAAATCGCTGCGTCATGTCATCGCTCGCTTTCGTGTTAAGTGGAGGATTGCTCCACTTATTATATGGAGATATCCTCCACTTACAAGACATGGCGAGGCAGATTGTTTGGCTGACGAAATTCCATTGCGCGCCGACGCGCAGCTCAACAGGGAGCGGATCCTTGCTGCAGCCGAGGACGTCTTCATGGAGCGAGGCGTCGGCGTCTCATTGGACGAGGTGGCACGGCGCGCCGGGGTAGGGATAGGCACGCTCTATCGTCGCTTCCCGAGTCGGGAAGACCTTCTGGCCGCGGCCTATAGCGCCCGCTTCCTGGCTCTGGCCGAGACGAGCCGTGCCAGAGTCGTTGATCTTGACCCGGCACGCGCCTTCAAGGCCTACATGGAAGAACTCGTCCGATATTCAAATGTCTATCGAGGATTCGCGGCGTCCCTCGGTGTGGTTCTGCGGATCGGAACGCCCGGATGTCTGGCAACCAGTGAGGAAGGGGCCCGGCTGTTGCAGGCGGCCCAGGAGGCGGGCGCAGTCCGACCGGATATCAGCTTCAACGACGTCGTCTGCGTGGCGACCGCCATATCGCTCGCCACCGAACAGGACAGCGCAGCCGAAGCGCGCATCAAGCATCTGGTCGGCGTATTCATGAATGGCATCGTTGAGCGCTGAACGCCCACGATGAGCGCCGTCGGCGAAACGGCACCCCCGTCGTGATCTCCGCCACCCCATTCCTGATCGCCGGACCACCCTCTCACGCCACCACCGTCACCCCCGCCTCGCGATAGGGCGAAAGCCGCTCCTCGTCGATCCCGGCCGGCACGATCAGCCCGGCGATCGCCTCGATCGGGGCGATGCGGCAGGGGGAGATCGCGTCGATCTTTTCTTCGGTGACGGGGACATAGGCTTCGGCGCTCGCCTGAAGGATATGCCGCTTGATCGCCGCCTCCTCGAAATCGCCGGTGGTCAGCCCGAGCCCGGGGTGAACGGCGGTCACGCCGAGGAAGAAGATGTCCGGGCGGATCGTGTCGATCGCGGCCATCGCCTGCGCGCCGACCGCCACCATCGAATGCTTGTAGAGCCGCCCGCCGATCAGGATCACCTCGACCTCCGGCCGGTGCTCGAATTCGCTCGCGATCGTCGGCGAATGGGTGGCGACGGTCAGCGCCATGCCGCGCGGCAGCTGACGGGCGATCTCCGCCGTGGTCGTGCCGCCGTCGAGGAAAACCATCTGTCCGGGCTTCACCAGTGCCGCCGCGCGCGCGCCCAGCGCCGCCTTCTCCGCGCTCGCCACGCTGCGCCGGGCGGTGAAGTCCGGAAGCTCCGGCGACACCGGTAGGGCGCCGCCATGCACGCGTTTGATCAGCCCGTTGGCCGCCATGTCGCGCATGTCGCGGCGGATCGTGTCCTCCGAGACGTCGAGTTCGCGCGCCAGCACGCCCGCCAGCGCCTGTCCCTCCCGCTTCAGGGTTTCGAGAATATGCGTCCTGCGTTGGCTGCCGAGCATTGCATGTTCCTGCACGTTTGTTCTGGATTGTTCACGATAATACGCGAATTGAGTCGACATTCCAGCAAAAACACGCAAAATCGTGCGGCCTGCAGGAAGCGGGCATGAGAAAAAATGGAGAAATGACGATGCTTATCCTGATTGCAGGGCCCTACCGTTCCGGCACCGGCGATGATCCGGCCAAGATGGCCGAGAACCTCAAACGGCTCGAGGCGCCGTCCCATGCCCTGTTCAAGGCCGGGCATGTGCCGATGATCGGCGAGTGGGTGGCGCTGCCGATCTGGCACGCGGCCGGCGGACAGACGGTCGGCGACGATCTCTACGAGGAGATCTTTCACCCGGTCGCCGGACGCCTGCTGCAATTGTGCGAGGGGGTCCTTCGCCTGCCCGGTGCCTCCAAGGGCGCCGACAACGACGTCCGCATCGCCACCGAACGCGGCATTCCGGTGTGGTACCGGCTGGAGGACGTGCCGGGCTGCGCGTAAGGCAATGTCTTCAGGCGCATTGCCTCTTGCCCCTCACACTCATTGAAGGGGCCAGCCTTGCCCCGCACCCTGACCGACCGGGAGCGGTGCTTGCCCCTCACCCTGACCCTCTCCCCGTGAACGGGGAGAGGGGACGGCCAAGGCGGTGCCTCTCGTTCCTTCACCCCATCATTATGGGGAGAAGGTGCCGGCCGGCGGATGAGGGGCGCGACACGGACAAAGGATGGCTTGCGGCCCCGGCTGTTCTGTCCGAAGAACTGCCCCCTCGTCGGGGGAATCTGGCACTTGGGCAAAGCCAGGATGCCGATTTCCCTTCTTCTCCCTCGGGGGGAGAAGAGGCGCCGGGGATGCGGAAACCGCTCCTCTCCCCATGAGGGAGAGGATACAAAATCACGGTCTTGGCAAAGCCAAGTCGTAGATTTTGTTGGTGAGGGGGACGCCCACGCGGTGCCGCTTGTTCCTTCTCCCCGTCAGGACGGGGAGAAGGTGCCGGCAGGCGGATGAGGGACGGGGAAGAACAGGCCGACGAGCGGGCCACCGCTGCCCCGCGCTTACTCCTGTTCGGCGAGCCGGGTTTCCCACATGGCCTTGAAGGCGGGGCGCGCCTGGCAGCGGTCGAGCCAGGCGGAAAGATGCGGGAAGGGGGCGAGCGCCGGCTGGTAGGGCTGGGCGTAGCGCACCACCTCGGCGAGGTTGATGTCGGCGACGGTGAAGCGGCCACCGACCGCGTAGTCGGCGCCGGCAAAATGCTGTTCCAGCACCCCGAACGGCCGCTTCAGCAGCCGCGCGATCGCTTCCGCCTCGGCCTGGCCCGCCTCGCTCGAAAGCCGTCCCTGCGCGTTGGACTGCGAGATTTTCAGGGCATTCGCCTCCATCTCTGTCGCCGCGAAGAAGGAAATCTGCGTCATCAGCGCGTCTTCGGCGAGGTCCTTCGGCGCCAGTGGCCCGCCCGCCTTCTTGGCGAGATAGAGGTTGATCGCCATGCTTTCATGAAGCTTCAGCCCGTCGTCGTCGATCGCCGGGATCGCCCCCATCGGATTGACGGCGAGGTATTCCGGCGAGCGCGTGTTGAGCCGCACGCCCGGCGCATAAGGGTCGTCGAGCTTGTAGGCCTGGATCACCGGGACGTGCTCGAAGGCGAGCCCCAGTTCGCCGGCCAGCCAGAAGGTGCGCGTCGCGCGTGATTTGTAGACGCCGTAGATCTTCAGCATGATGACTGCCTCCTCGTTTGATTTGGCCGAAGGCTAGTCGGGGCCGGCGATGATGAAAAGCCGCGCCGGCGTGATCCGGCCATGAATTTCCCTGATGGCCGGCGCCCACGAAACTTGACGAGAAGGCCACAAGAACTTAAACCCGGCGACATGGGTCTGCAGTTCACCCAGGCGTCACCGCCCCGATGAGGGGAGCTAAACCTGACTTCTTTGAGAAAACCGACAGCCACTTTTCTCGTGTCCGGTCGGAAGACGGTGACCACCGGCTTTTCTGGTTCGCCAGGGCACGATATCGAGGAAGTGACGATGTCGCGTATCATCAACAGCTATGAAGCGCCCGATCTCTCGGCGCTGGCCAGGTCCATCAAGCGGGAACTCGATTCGAAGGGCGAGAAGCCGGGCCATGTCGAGATCCTGAATATCCTGTCGCGCGCGGCGGGATTTCGAAACTACCAGCACCTGAAGGCCTCGCGCGCCGCCGAAACCCGGCTGACGACCCCGGTCGAACCGGAAGCGGCGGTGGATTTCCGCCGCGTCGAGGCCGCCGCGCGCTGTTTCGACGCGTCGGGCATATTGCTCCGCTGGCCGGGGCGCACCAATCTCCAGCAGCTCTGCCTGTGGAAGCTCTGGTCCGTCTTCCCGGCCGATGCCGAGATGAACGAGCCCGAGGTCAACGCCATCCTGAAGCGCCGCCATGCCTTCGGCGATCACGCGCTGATCCGCCGCGAAATGGTCAATCTCGGTCTCCTCTCGCGCACGGCCGATTGCCGCAGCTATCGCCGCGTCGAGCGCAGACCCCCGCCGGATGCGCTGGCGCTGATCCGCCGTGATGCGCCACCGGCGACCACGGACATGTCGGTCGAAGGCGCCGGGGGCTGATCCATGCGCAAACGCTCCATTGCCGTCTTGCCGGTCCAGGCGAGGCTTGATGCCGTGCGTCCGCGATCGGTCGACCTTCCGGCCGGCCGCCTCGAATATGCCGATGTCGGGGAGGGCGAGGTCTTGCTGGCCCTGCATGGTGCGCTCGGCGGCTGGGACCAGGCGCTGCTTTTGGCGATGGCCGGGCTGTCCGACTGGTCATCGCGGCGAATCCTCGCGCCGTCGCGTCCCGGCTATCTCGGCACCCCACTCGAAACCGCCGTAACCCCCGAAGCCCAGGCCGATCTCCTGGCCGCGCTGATCGACCGGCTCGGCATCGACACGGTCGACGTGATCGCCGTTTCGGGCGGCGGCCCGGCTGCGATCCAGTTCGCTGTCCGCCATCCCGGCAAATGCCGCGCCTTGATCCTCGTCTCCTGCTGCACCGGCACGCTTGCCGTTCCGCCGGAATATCGGGCCCGCTTCGACAGCATGGTGCGGATGGCCCGCCATGCACCGGTCCGCTGGCTGATGGCGGCGATCGGCCGCTTTGCGCCCGGGCCGGCGATCCGTCAGTCGATCGGCGACGACGCGCTTTGCCGGCGCACGCTTGCCGACCCGCAGGCCGGTCCGCTGATCCGCGCCCTGCAGCGCTCGACCATGAGCCGGCTCGACCGTCGCATGCCCGGATTGGTCAA
The DNA here is from genome assembly GCF_012927355.1 of Rhizobium terricola. GTDB lineage: Bacteria > Pseudomonadota > Alphaproteobacteria > Rhizobiales > Rhizobiaceae > Allorhizobium > Allorhizobium terricola. The sequence continues at coordinate 27,297 of NZ_JABBGK010000002.1, read as the reverse complement.
TGATACGGCCAACTGCGCGGCGATCGATCGCCTGCCGATCGACAGGGTGGCGGCACCCGTCCTGGTGATCCACGGAACCTCCGATCGCGTCGTGCCCTTCTCGCATGCGCGGGAGGTTCGCGATCGTCTCGAAAGGGCGGAACTGCTGGCACTGCCCGGCGGCGACCATGTCGCGCTCTTCACGCACCTAGTCGCGGTTCGGGAGGCAATAGGGCGCACACTGGAAGGATGCTGATCGGCAGGCCGGCCGCGTCAGCCGGCGATGCTGAGCGGCGCGTTGGCCGCAGAGCCGAGCGGGGTTCCGAGAGTGCGGCGCTCCTTGAGGAGCGTCGTCATGGACGCGCGGTCGATCGCCCGTGAATAGAGGAAACCCTGGCCGTAGGTGCATCCGAGCCAGTGCAGCGTCTCGGCCTGCTCGCCCGTCTCGACGCCTTCGGCCACCACGCGGATCCCGAGACCGCGGGCGATGTCGATCAGCCCCTTGATGATGACGGAGCCGGCCTTGTCGCTGATCATCCGCTGCACGAAGCATTTGTCGATCTTGATGATGTCGACCGGTACGGTCAGCAGATGGGTGAGCGAGGCGAAGCCGGTGCCGAAATCGTCGAGCGCGACGCTCATGCCGGCGGCCCGCAACTGCTGGATCTGATCGGCGACGATCTGGTCGCGTTGGTCGAGATAGACGCTTTCGGTGACTTCGAGCGTGACACTCTTCAACGGCACGCCCGCCTCGGCGAAGCAGGCGGCTACCCGGTCGGTGAGCCCGGCGCGATAGAAGTCGGCAGCGGCCAGGTTGATGCTGACCCGCCCGAAGTCGAGCCCGTCATCGACCCATCGCCGCATGTCCGCCGCGACGATGTTGAGCATCCGGCGGGTCAGTTCGAAGGCGATGTTGGCATCCTTGGTCGCTTCGTGGAAATGCGCGGCGGCCAGCATGTCGCCGCTGCGCGTCCTCATCCGGCAGAGCGCCTCGAGGCTCGCGACCTGTCCGGTCGCGAAATCGACGATCGGCTGGTAATAGGCCTCGATCCGTCCTTCCCGGAGGGCTTCCGTCACGTCCTGGATCGCCCGGAACCGCTTGACGATCGCCGTGCCGAGGCCGGGCACGAACTGGATGAAGCTGCCGCGTGCCCGTTCCTTGGCGTGGTAGAGCGCATAGTCGGCGTTCTGCCGCACCTGTTCGGGGTTGTCGTTCTTCCCGGCCACGGCGCCGCCGAGCGTCAGCGACGGATAGATGACCTGTTCGGCGCAGGTGCACGGCGCCTTGATCGCTTCGAGCACGCGGGCGGCGATCCCGGCAAGATCCTGGCTGTCCTCCCCGACCACGACGATCGCAAATTCGTCGCCGCCGAGCCGGAAGCTCACGCCCGGCTCCGCCGCGATGGCGATGCGCGATGCTACCGTGCGGATCAGGTCGTCGCCGGCCCTGTGCCCGAAGGTGTCGTTCACCAGCTTCAGATTGTCGACGTCGCCGAGGATGATGCCCCAGGGACAGTCGCTTTCGCCTTGCATGGCGACCATATCGTTGAACCGGCTGCGATTGGGCAGCTGGGTCAGCGCGTCGGTCTCGGCAAGCCGGCGCCGCTCGGCGACGCGCTGGTCGCGCTCGAGGGCGATCGCGCAGAGGTGCACGCAGGCCGCGACGATCTTCTGTTCGGTCTCGGTCGGCCCGCGCGGTGTGCGGAAATAAAAGGCGAATGTGCCGAGCACCTTGCCCGAGGCGAGAATCGGGGAGGACCAGCAGGCGGCAAGTCCGAGCGGCAGAGCGAGTTGCTTGTAGGGTGCCCAGTAGGGATGGGTGGCGATGTCGGTGACGGTCACCGGCTCTCCGGTAAAAGCCGCCGTGCCGCAGGACCCGACGCCGGGACCGATCGCGATGCCGTCGATCGCTGCTGAATATACAGAAGGCAGGGACGGGCCGGCGAGGTGACGGAGCCTGTTTTGTTGATCGAGCCCGAGAACAGAGCAGATTACGTCCGGATCCATCTCCTCGACGGTGCGGCACAACAGATCCACCGTTTCGTCGAGCGGAACGCCCGTGGCAATCATTTCGAGGATCTTGTTCTGCAGTCTTGTCAGCATGGCAGCACGCGCGGTTACATGAGCCACCATCTAAACACGCCGGTCTTAAGTAGTTGTTACGGTGATCCTAAAATAACTATGTATGATCATTTGGGGTGAAGCATTGGCGTTGATCGTCTTCTTGGCTCAGCCGTGCCGGTTTCCCGCGATCGTCAGGTGGTCGAACGCGTCCCCGCCGTCGATCAGTTCGCCGGTCGCCTTGTCGTTCCAGCGAAAGCCGACGATCGCCCCGTCCGTCGTCTCGCTGAAGAGGTTGCCGGAGATCAACGCCGCGCCGGCGCCGTCGACCACCGAAACGGCGATTCCGACAGGGGCGCGGCGGATGATGTTGGCGCTTGCCACCACGTTGCGCAGATAAGGCCCCCAGCCGAGCATCAGGCCCCATTTCGGCGCATTCTCCACGACGTTTCCGGTGACGACGGTGTCGGCCTCCACGGCGATGCCGAACCCGAAACCGGCGCCGTCATGGACGTAAGGGCCTTCGCGCTTCAGGTTGCGCACGATATTGCCGGAAACGGTCGAAAGGCGGCCGCCCTGGTCGAGATTGACGACGAGGATGCCGTTGGCGGCGCCATCCACCAGATTGTCGGCGATCAGCGCGCCCTCGAAGGAGAATTCGGCATAGATCGCCGTCTCCCCGGAGGAAAAACACTGGTTGCCGCTGATCGTCGCGTTGGAGGCGGAGTTGGCGCGGATCGCCGAAAAGGCGCAAGCCGAAACATGATTGCCCGACACCATGACGTTGTCGGCGCGGAAGAGGTTGATGCCGTTGCCGTTCTGCCCGGTGCCGCCGTCCTTGGCGCCGATCCGCGAAACGCGGTTGCCGGTCACCATCGCGCCGTCCTCGCCCTTGGTCCAGCGATGCACAAGAATGCCGCCATTGCCGCAGTCGGAAACATCGTTGTCCCGGATCGCCAGCGCTTTCGTCTCGATCGCCATCAGGCCGGCATTGGCCGCGCCCGTGATCCGGCAACCGCTGATCCGGCCGCCCGAACGCTCCAGCTGCAGGCCGTGCTTGCGGCTGCCGACGATCTCGCAGTCGGTGATGAGCACCTCGTCGACGCCGCGAAAGCCGATCAGCGCATCGGCATAGTCGCCGAGCCAGCGATTGGCTCCGTCGAGCGTGATGCCGCTGATCGAGATGTGCCGCGCCTCGCGCGCCGACACGAGGTGGCCGTCGCCGCCATAGGCGAGCCGCGTCGCGCCCGGCACGCCGGAAAGCCTCGTGCCGTCGGGCAGGTCGAGATTGGAGACTTCGTAGGTGCCGGCCGGCAGGAAGACCGGCTGTCCGCTGGCTGCCGCGGCATCGAGCAGCGCTTGCAGCTTGCGGCTCTGGTTGTCGGAGGCGCCCGGCACCACGCCCGCCGACTGGGCGTCGAGCGCGCCGCGCAGGTCCGCGGCAATCGGCTGCAGGCTTGCGTCGGCACCGTCCGCCGCTGCCCGGCCGATCGCCGAAAAGCTTGCCAGCCCGCCCAGAAAGACCCGCCGCTTCAGCATGTTTCGCCTGATCCTCGAACCTGTCCGCCATCTGCCCGCCTGGGGCCGAGCCGGACCTTGGCCGAAACCGTCGCCCGCGGCAAGCCAACCTGCGACAAAACAGCCATCCTGCGGCGGGGCGCGATCGTTTGCGCCAGATCAATGCCGTGGTTTCAGCAAGGTCTAATTTTTCCTCCGGTAAGTTAAACGATGGAGGGCTGGATGCTTCGTCTTTCTGCAGTGCTTTATATTCTGGTTGCAACCGTGCTTGGCGGCGGCGCTGTGACGGCCGTGTTGTCCATGCGCATGATGGAGGCTTGGCAGATTGCCGGTGCTTTCGCGGCGGGCTGTGTGGTGGCCTTGCCGATTGCCGCCGTTCTCGGCCGCAAGATGTACAATGCGATGAAATCGTCTTCGACGCCCGCCTGACGGTTCGCGTTGAACGCGCGCCGCGCCTGCCGGCGTCTCTTTTGAGGCGGACTGGCGCCGGCGGATCGTAGGCTGTGTGCGCGCACGATACCGGCCGGCCCTGCTCATGACGATGCAGGGTCGGCCGGATTGGTTCTTGGGGCCTGCAAATGGCCACCCGCCAGGGATGCTGCCGACCTCAGTCGGTACCGTCCGTGTCGAGTTTCTCTTTCTGCTGTTCGAACCCGGTGATGAACCGCTCGAAGAGTTCGGCGAAGCGGGCGATGTCCTCGGCCGGCCAGTCCGCAACGATCGCGTTGATCGTCTCTCGCTTGACCTCGTCCACCTTGTTCAGGAGCTCCTGGCCGACCGGCGTGATCACCACGATCGCCCGCCGCGCATCCTCCTGCGAGACTTCCCGCCTGAGAAGTCCCTGTTTGACCAGGTCGGCCACGATGCGGCTCGACCGTGACGGATCGACCCTCAGCTGTTCCGCGATTGCCCCGACGGTTGCCTCCTGCCGGTTCTGAAGCCGGCGCACCGCACTCACCACGTCGAGATGCGACAGCTCCATGCCCGCCCCGACGCGGGCGATCACCAGATTCCCGATGAACCGCCGCCCGATCATCATCCGCATGCGCGCCATCGAGCGCCCGATGCTGGAAACCGGTCCGGGAGGCTGCGTTTTGTCGCTCTTGAGCGTGTCTGAATAATCCTCGTTCATGGCCCTTGATAGCAGATGGCGGGCAGGGGTCAATGAAATTCATGCGAGCGTCATATATGTGCTATTGACAAATATATGCAAAAAGCACATTAATTGACGATCGCTAACCTGGACCCCCGCCATGGACATCACATCGCAATCCCGCAGCCACGCCAAGGAGACGGCCCCGGCTACCCCCGCCGTCGCTCCCGCTGCCCCCGCACCCTTCGTCTCTCTGGTCGCCGATCCGCGTCGTCGGGTCGCCGTCTTCCTCCTTCTCCTGACGGCGCTCTTCATGGCGACGCTCGACAACCAGATCGTCTCGACCGCCCTGCCGACCATCGTCGGCGAATTCGGCGAGCTCGAACGTTTCGGCTGGGTCGGATCGGCCTATCTGCTGGTCGCGAGCACGGTCATGCCGGTCTACGGCAAGCTCGGCGACCTGTTCGGCCGCAAATATGTGATCATGGCGGCCGTGGCGATCTTCACCGTCGGCTCGCTCGTCTGCGGTCTCGCGGTGTCGATGGACACGCTGATCGCCGCCCGCGTGCTGCAGGCGCTCGGCGGCGGCGGCATCATGGTGTCGATCTTCTCCATCAATGCCGATCTGTTCGAGGCGCGCGAACGCGCCCGCTACCAGAGCTATTCGAGCCTGGCGCTGATGGCCTCGGGCGCCGTCGGCCCCGTGCTCGGCGGCACGCTGAGTGACCTGTTCGGCTGGCGCTCCATCTTCCTCGTCAACCTGCCGATCGGCATCCTGGTGCTGGCTGGCCTGGCTATCCTGCTGCCGCACCGCAAGCCCCATCGCCGCCCGAAGATCGATTATCTCGGCGCGCTCCTGTTGGCGGGTGCCGTGGCAAGCGTCGTGCTGTGGGCCGACAGCGCCCAGATCTTCGGCTCTCTGGTCGCGATCGAAAGCCTGGCTGTCGTCGCGTTCGGCATCCTCTGCGCCTTCGGCTGGGTCCTGGTCGAGCGCCGCGTCGCCGAACCCGTCGTGCCGCTCAGCCTGTTTTCCAGCCGCACGATCAACCTGATGCTGATCGTGTCGATGGCATCCGGGGCGATCGGCATCGGCTCGGTCAACTATGTCGCCCTGTTCCTGCAATCGACCACCGGCCTGTCGCCGTCGATGGCCGGCCTGCTGTTCATCGCCATGACCGGCGGCATTGCCGCGGGCTCCCTCTGGGCCGGCCGGCGCATCTCGAAAAGCGGCCTCTACAAGCCCTATTCGGTCGCCTCGACCGCCGTCGGTGTCGTCAGCCTGGCGATCTTCAGCCAGCTTCATGCCGGAACGCCGGTCGTCTTCATCGCCGCCCTGATGCTGCTGCACGGGATCGGCATCGGCATCGGCCAGCAGGTGCCGGTGTTGGGCGTGCAAAATGCCGCCTCCCGCGACGACGTCGGGGCCGCGACCGGTACGGTGACGCTCGCCCGCATGTCGGGGGCCGCCATCGCCATCTCGATCTACGGCGCGATCCTCGGCACCGGCCTTGCCCACATGACGAACCAGGTCCCGGGTGTCGCCGATTTCAAGGAGCTGACACCGGCGGCGATGGCCGCTCTGCCCGAGGCAAGCCGCGCGATGGTCGCCAATGCCTATGCGGATGCCTTCTTCCCGCTCTTCCTCACCGCCTGCGGCATCGTCGCAATCGGTTTCGTCGCGGCCCTCTCTCTGAAGAACGTCCGCCTGCCGGTGGCGGGGAAGGCGAAGTCCTGACGATCTGGACACCATGGCGACAGCCTCGCGCCAGCCGCGTCTGCAAGGGTGCGGCAAATTTCCGGCATGAAGCGGTGAGTCATGGTGTCCAAGACCTTTTCGAAACAGTCCCTTAACGGCAGCGCCCTCTTGCGCCGGACGCTTGGCCTGCTGTCCGGCACGGCCCTGCTTTCGGTGTTGTCCGGCTGCCTTTTTGTCACCGATACGAGCCGCATGAACATCGACGTGTTCCAGGACGAGGTGGCCCCGGTCTATTACGATCCGGCCCGCGTCCAGCCGGCCGCCACCCAGCCGGTGCCGCAGAAGCGCGAGCTCTACACGACCCAGTTCCACCAGACCTACGGCCTGCCGGTCAGCAATCCGCTCCACCGGGTCATGTACGGCGTGATCCGCGACGACGGCCACACGCTTCCGGCCATCCCGCTCGATCGCGTCGACCGCAGCTACCTGCGCAGCGAGATCGACTACTCCACCACCGAGGCGCCCGGCACCATCGTCGTCGACACCAAGGCCCGCTTTCTTTATCTCGTCCAGCCCGGCGGCAAGGCGATCCGCTACGGCGTCGGCCTCGGCCGCGACGGCTTTGCCTGGTCCGGCCGCGGCGTGATCGAAATGAAGCGCAAGTGGCCGCACTGGACGCCGTCGAACGAGATGGTCGAGCGCCAGCCGGACCTGCGTCCGGTCTCGGCGGAAGAGGGCGGTCTGGAGGCCGGTCTCAACAATCCGCTCGGCGCCCGGGCCCTCTATATCTACCAGAACGGCAAGGACACGCTCTATCGCGTCCATGGCACCCCCGACTGGCAGTCCGTCGGCAAGGCGACTTCGTCCGGCTGCGTGCGCATGTTCAACCAGGACGTCATCGATCTTTATGATCGCGTCGGCGCCAAGGCCCAGATCGTGGTGATCTGAACGGGTGGCCTCAGCCGCTTGAGGATCAGCCCCGCCGTGGCCCGGAAGCCACGGTCGGACCGCTCCCTTGGCCCCTCGCGAAGAGTTGAACCGGTCCTTCGGTTGCCTTGGCCGCGCTTTCCTGTTGCATTGCGTCAAGTTCGGGAACAAAGCTGCTGCGTCGGCTTTTAGCTACGTCCCGGAGCTCGTCGTTCACAGGAAGTCTGATTGTCCATGCCCTCTTCGAATAGTTTCTCCCGCCGCACCTTTCTTTCCTTGTCGGGTGTCGGCGCGGCGAGCCTGCTTGCCAGCTGCGCCTCCACCGCTCGCCCCGTAAGCTCACCCGTCCTGCGCACCCAGCCGATCATCGAGGAAGGCCCCGCCGGTTCCGCCGAGCTCGATGCGATGTATGGCGAGATCTATGACGGCGGCTTCGTCATTCCGGCCGTGCCCTACCAGAAGATCGATCCGCGCTTCTATCGCCAGCGCGTCGTCGATCCGACCGGCCAGCCGCCCGGCACGATCGTCGTCGATACCCCGTCGCGCTTCCTCTATCTGGTCGAATCGGGCGGCACCGCCATGCGCTACGGCGTCGGCATCGGCCGCGAAGGCTTTGCCTGGCAGGGCACCGGCGTCATCCAGTGGCGCCAGAAATGGCCGAAATGGACCCCGCCGGACGAGATGATCGGCCGCCAGCCGGAGCTCGCCAAGTATTCGGCCACCAATGGCGGCATGCCGCCGGGCCTCAAGAACCCGCTCGGCGCGCGCGCACTCTACATCTTCCAGAACGGCGAAGACACGCTCTACCGCCTGCACGGTTCTCCGGAATGGAACTCGATCGGCAAGGCCGTCTCGTCGGGCTGCGTGCGCCTGATGAACCAGGACATCATCGATCTTTACGAGCGTGTGCCGAACAAGGCGCGCGTTCTGGTCTGGCAGTAAGGCCCGGGTTCCAGTGTTCCGATAGAAGGCGTCGCAGGGCACCGGTCGTGCCCGCGGCGCCTTTCTTCTTTGAGCCTATTCCTCGTGGCGGCTGCCGGGATCCCGGTTGTGCTCGTAGCGCCTGACCTCCGGAAACGGCGGCAGCCAGGCCTCGCGACGGACGGTCCACAATTCGTAGGTCGGCTTGAACTGGTCGGGAGCGTCGAGCGTGCCGAGATTGACCTCGACCTCGTCGCCGCTCACCCCGAACACCGGCGAGCCGCAATGCGGGCAGAAGAACCGGCCACGATAGTCACGCGCTTCACCCTGAACTGTGACGGCGTCCTTCGGGAAGATCGCCGAGGCATGGAACAGCGCGCCGTGATGCTTGCGGCAGTCGAGACAGTGGCAGATCCCGACGCGATAGGGTCGCCCCGAGGCGACGATCCGGACATTGCCGCACACGCAGCCGCCTTCGACCTGATCCATGCTGTCTTTCCTCCGCTTAGGGGCGCGGGGCGGCGCGCGATGCCGCAGCACCCTCGGACGTGATACCTGGGCCCTATTCCTCGTCGCCGAGATTGACCTTCAGCCGCTTGAGGCCGTCGCGCAGGCCTTCCAGTTCCGACATGGTGCAGCCTGTCTGCTCGCCGATCGCCTGCATGATGCCCATCGCATGACACTTCATGGCGAGGCCGGTCTCGGTCAGGCGGATGAACACCTGCCGCTCGTCCGCGGTATCGCGCCGGCGCTCCACGTAACCCGACTGTTCCAGTCGCTTGAGCAGCGGCGAAAGCGTGCCCGAATCGAGGCCCAGCTTCTCGCCGAGCGTCTTCACCTGTAGCCCGTCCTCTTCCCACAGCGCCATCATCACGAGGAATTGCGGATAAGTGAGACCCAGCGGCTCGAGCAGCGGCTTGTAGGCGCGGTTGAAGGCATGCGCCGCACCGTAGAGTGCGAAGCAGAGCAGGCGGTCGAGGGTCGGTTCCTTTTCTTTCAGTGTATCGTCCATTTGGCTGATCAAAGCCCCTTTTTTGTCCCCGCCGGAAGTGTCGCCAATTCCGGGCGGAGATGCAATGCGCAAAAAACAATTGCGCACAATTGAATTGTGCTCTATATAGGCTGCGTAGCAACCCGAAACAAGGAGCATCTCAATGGCAATTCTCTATACCGCCCAGGCCTCGGCGACCGGTGGCCGCGCCGGACGCGCCGTTTCTGACAACGGCGTCCTCGACGTCACGCTGACCGTCCCGAAGGAACTCGGCGGCGACGGCGCCACCGGCACCAATCCCGAGCAGATGTTTGCAGCCGGCTATTCCGCCTGCTTCCTGGGCGCGCTGAAGTTCGTCGCCGGCAAGGAAAAGGTGAAGATCCCGGAAGATACGAAGATCACCACCCGCGTCGGTATCGGCCCGCGCGAAGACGGCACCGGCTTCGGCATCGAAGTGGCGATCAGCGCCGAAATCCCCGGTGTGGAGCGCGAACTGGCCGAAAAGCTGGTCGCCGCAGCCCATATAGTCTGCCCCTATAGCCACGCCATGCGCACCTCGACCGAGGTCCCGGTCTCCGTCGCCTGAGGTCTCTCGGCGTCCGCCCCCTTTCCTGATCCACCGCCCGAAGGCCGGCCCAGTGCCGGCCTTTTGCGTGTCACGAGTCTTGCTGCTCATACCGATGCTGCGGGCCAGATGAGAATTGCCCCTCACCCTGACCGACCGGGGGTCGAGCCGCGTGTCTCGACCCGTCCTTCGGCTCCCGCAAGCGGGGAGAGGGGACGGCCACGGCGGTGCCGCTTGTCCCTTCTCCCCGTCATAACGGGCGTGAGGAATGGTCGGCTGAGCCGACGAAACGATCCGGTGAATCGTTTCGAATGACGAACGCCTGAGCTCAAGCGAAGGGCTGGCCGAGGTGCCGCCCTTCGACTGGCTCAGCAGGCGGATGAGGGGCGGGAACGAGTACTATCCATCGTCAGAAATCCGCGCCTCTTTATCTTCAGACAAGAATGCACTACATTCTTTCCAAGGAAAGGATTTTTCCATGCTGCAACATGCCCACGAATACGCAAGGCCCGCGCCGTCGGAAGCCGCGACCGTCACCAAGGCCGTGGTTGCCGCCGCCGACCGGCTGGGGCTGTCGGCACGCCAGCTCGCCGCCGTCATCGGCGTGTCCGAGGCGAGTGTCTCGCGCATGAAGCGCCTCGACTTCCGCGTCGAGCGCGGCACGAAACCCTTCGAGCTGGCGCTGCTCCTCATCCGGCTGTTCCGCTCGCTCGATGCGATTGCCGGCGGCGACGAGGGCGTGGCCCGTGGCTGGCTTCGCGCCGAAAACCTCGCGCTCGGCGGCGTTCCGCTGGAGAAGATCACCACCGTTTCCGGTCTCGTCGATGTCCTGGCCTATCTGGACGCCCGCCGCGCTCTCGTCTGAGGCGCGCCCCATTTCTGGCGCCTTCTGGCGGCTGGTCGAGGCGCAGCATCAGGTCTCGACCATGAAGCTTGTCGACAATGTCGAGGAGCAGGTTCTGCTCGAGGCGCTGCTGGAGGAGAGCAAGCCGGCGCTCCCGCCGGAATGCACCGGGCTCGACTACCTGCTCGCCACGCCCTTCCGCTATGGCGGCGTCTATCCGCATGGTTCGCGTTTCCGCCGCGCCGGCCGCACGCTCGGGGTCTTCTACGCAGCCGAAAGCGTCGACACGGCCCTGGCCGAGATGGCCTTTTATCGCCTGCTTTTTTATGCCGAATCGCCGGCCACGCCGCTGCCGTCCAATGCCGGCGACTACACCGCCTTTTCCGCGGCGATCGCCACGCCGCGCGCCATCGACCTGACCGAGCCGCCGCTCTCCCGCGACGTGGCCGCCTGGCGGGACCCGCGCGACTATCAGGCATGTCAGGCGCTGGCCGAAAACGCGCGGGCAGGGGAGATCGGGGCCATTCTCTACGCCTCGGTCCGTGATCCCAGGGGCGGCAAAAACATCGCCTTGCTCACGGCCAAGGGCTTTGCCGCCCGCGAACCGCTCGAGCGCCAGACCTGGCGCATCCGTCTCTCGCCGGCCGGTGTGCAGGCGCTCTGCGACTTCCCCCGCCGCGCAGTCGGATTCGCGATCGCGGATTTTGCCGACGATGACAGACTGAGGGCCCGGTTCGGGTGAGGACGCATTCGAGCATTCCTAACCCCAGGGTCGGTGTCGGGTTGCCCCTCACCCTGACCCGACCGGGGTCGAGCCGCGTGTCTCGACCCGTCCTTCGGACCCCCGTAAACGAGGAGAGGGGACTGCCGCGGCGGTGCCGCTTGTTCCTTCTCCCCGTTGAAACGGGGGTGAGGAATGGTCGGCGCAGCCGGCGAAACGATCCGGTGATCGTTTCGAATGACGAACGCCCTGAGCTCAAGCGAAGGGCCGGCAGAGGTGCCGGCAGGCGGATGAGGGGCGATCCCAGTCCTCGGGCGGCGCGTCTCTAGCGGGAAATCTCCACCAGATCCCGCCTGAGCCCCTCCGGGTCGCCCGACGTGAGCTCCGCCTCGACCGCCGCATGCGTGTCGCGCCAGATCGGCAGGGCGGCAGAAAGCACGGCCAGGCCGTCGGCGGTCAGTCTGAGGCGTTTTCCGCGCCGGTCCTTCGGATCCGGCTCGATCGACACCCAGCCGCGCCGCTCCAGTGGTTTCAGCGCGGCCGTCAGCGTCGTGCGGTCCATGGCGAGAAGCTGTGCGACCGGCCCCATCGGCGGCGGCTCCGGCCGGTTGAGCGACATCATCAGCGAGAATTGCCCGTTGGTCAGCCCCAGCGCCTTGAGTGCGGTGTCGAAGCGGCGCGCCAGGGCGCGTGCCGCCCGCTGGGCATGCAGGCAGAGGCACGTGTCGCGCACTTGAAGCGTGGTGGAAAAGGGAATCAGCGGCTGGTTTGACATGACGAAAATATGTTGATATCAACCTAAAAAGTCAAGCCGGAACGATCCTGAGGAGGAGAGAATGGAACATTCCGTCGTGTCCCGAGAAGACTGGCTGGAGGCGCGGGAGGCGCTGCTTCAGCAGGAAAAGGCATTCACCCGCGCCCGCGACCGGCTGAATGCCGCCCGTCTCGCCTTGCCCTGGGTCAAGGTGGAGAAGGACTATGTTTTCGATACGCCACAGGGTCCGCGCTCGCTTGCAGATCTCTTCGAGGGGCGCAGCCAGCTCCTCGTCTATCACTTCATGTTCGGTCCCGACTGGGAGGCCGGCTGCCCGGGCTGCTCCTTCTTCGCCGATCACATCGACGGAACGCTGGTCCATCTCAACAATCACGACGTCACGCTCGTCTGCGTGTCCCGCGCTCCGCTTGCCAAGATCGAAGCCTATCGCCGCCGCATGGGCTGGACTTTTCCGTGGTTCTCTTCCTTTGGCTCCGACTTCAATTTCGACTATCATGTCTCCTTCACGAAGGAAGAGCTCGCCGCCGGCCCGGTCTACTACAATTACCGCATGACGCCGCCGGAACAGGCCCATGACGAACTGCCGGGAATGTCGTGCTTCTATCGGGACGCCGACGGCACGATCTATCACAGCTATTCCAACTACGCCCGCGGCGGCGAGGAAATGCTGGGTACGATGATGATCCTCGATTGCGCGCCGCTGGGCCGCAACGAGAGCTCGACGATGGATTTCGTTCGCCGCCATGACGAATACGAGGAAAAGCCGAAGGCGGCGAGCTGCTGCCACTAAAGCAGTTCCAGCAGAAGTGCGACGCGGTTTTGCGTCCGGAACTGCGTGCAAACATGGAGAGAGCATCTGAGGCAACTCGGCTTTCGCCGAAAATGCTCTGACATCCGTTTCAAAGCCGGGGAGGGCTGATCATGGAACTTCCAAAACCGCGCGAGGAGCATCGCTTTCTCGAAAAACTGGTCGGCGACTGGATCGCCACCGCCGCAACGGGCATCGAAGACTATGACCCCGACGATCCGGCCAAGGTCTGGACGGAGACGGTCCGTTCGATCGGCGGGTTTTGGGTCGTGTGCGAAGGCCGCGGCGCGATGTCCGCCGGGGAACCGGCCACGATGATCATGACTCTCGGTTTCGATCCGCGCGTCGGCCACTATGTCGGCTCCTGGATCGGCTCGATGATGGACAAGTTCTGGGTCTACAAGGGTTGGGTCGAGCCGGACGGCAAGACGCTCACCCTCGAAGCCGAAGGTCCGTCCTTCGAAGATCCGTCCGCGACCGCGATTTATCACGATGTCATAACCTTCATCGATGATGACCATCGGACCTTTTCCGGCAGCGTCCGCCAGCCGGACGGCAGCTTCAAGACATTCATGACCAGCGAATTCGAGCGCCGCTCCTGATCGCTGCCCCTCACGACGCAAAAGGAAGGATCTTGCCATGCAGGGCACATTCATCTGGTACGAGCTGATGACGACCGACACGGCGGCTGCGGCCGGCTTCTATTCCACCGTCGTCGGTTGGGCGGCCAAGGACAGCGGCATGCCGGGCATGGCCTATACGGTGTTCAGCGTGCCTGGCTTCGACATGGGTGTGGCCGGCATGATGCTGCTGCCGGACGAGTTGAAGGCCGACGGCGTGCCGCCCAACTGGACGGGCTATGTGGCCGTCGACGACGTCGACGCCAAGGCGAAGGAATTTGCCGACAATGGCGGCGCGGTGCACCGCGATCCGCAGGATATCTCCGGCATTGGCCGCTTTGCGGTGGTCGCCGATCTGCATGGCGCCGTGCTTTGCCTGTTCAAGCCGATGGTCCCCGACGGCCCCATGCCGCCTGCACCGGCTCCGGGAACGCCGGGCACCTTCGGTTGGCGCGAACTGATGGCCGGCAACGGCGAGGAAGCCTTCGACTTTTACGCCAAACGCTTTGGCTGGACCAAGGACATGGCCGTCGACATGGGGGCCATGGGCACCTACCAGTGCTTCGCCGCCGGCGGCGAGATGATTGGCGGCATGATGACCAGGACGCCGGACGTGCCGATGGCCTTCTGGGGCTACTACATCAATGTCGATGCGATCGACGCGGCAGCGGCGCGGGTGCGCTCCGCCGGCGGTCAGGTCGTCGGCGACGTGATGGAAGTGCCGGGTCCCGCCTGGGTGATCCAATGCGTCGATCCGCAGGGCGCCTATTTCGCCCTCGTCGCGCCCAAGCGCTGAAGGACGGACAGGCGATCGAGAAGCACAACGGAGGCGTCAGCCTCCGTTGCGTGCCCTGAGCCGGATCAGGTGCGCGACCAGCGTGCAGGCAAGCGCCCAGCCCGCCCCGAGCGACCAGCCGGCCAAAACGTCGGTCGGATAGTGCACGCCGAGATAGATGCGGCTGAGCCCGACGATCACGGTGAGGAACACCGCCGCGCCGAGATAGAAGGCCTTCTGGCCCCGCGTCGCGGCGATCTCGGCAAGCAGCGCGCCGAGCGTCAGGTAGGCGACCGCCGAGACCGTCGCATGGCCGCTCGGAAAGCTGGTGGTGAAGACGCGGGCCACGCCCGTAAGGTCGGGGCGTGGCCTGTCGAAAAACGACTTGAGTGCGGTGCTGAGAAGCGTGCCGCCGACCACCGAAGCCGTGAGAAACCAGCCGGTCCGCATCCGCCCGATCAGGAAGAGATGGAAGACGACGACGGTGACGAGGATGGCGAGAACCGAAAAGCTGCCCAGTGCAGTGACGTCGCGTGCAGCCTCTTCCAGCCAGGGCGGACCGATCGGATCGACCGGATTGCCGGGTGTCCTCAGAGCCATGATGACGGCCCGGTCGAAATCGAGCGTCTCGCCCTCGCTCACCTCGTCGGCGATCATGCCGAAGCCGGTGAGCAACAGGGCAAGGACGGCCCCGCCGACATAGGCGGGTATCGATTCGCCGCGCAGGCTGAGGGCCGATAGCTTCATGACGTCCGTTCCGGTTGTTCGTTTTGCGGCCGCCTGACGGCCACCTGCATATCAACCCGTAACTATGGCCGTCTCCCGCCAGCTGCAAGCCTTGGGTCGAATGAACCCGGATCAGGCCTTCGCGGTGAAGGCGTAGCCGTTGCCATAGATCACCTTGACCGGCAGCTCGTGTCCCGTTTCCTTCAAGACCTTGCGCCGCAGCCGGCTGACCACGGCGTCGAGATGCCGGTTGTCCCAATGTGGAACCGGGCGCGCGATGCTGCGGATCAGTTCCTCGCGGCTGCGCGGCTGCCCCGGCTGCTCCATCACCAGGGACAGGAAGGTATATTCGGTTGCCGTCAGTTTCACGCTCTGGTCGCCTGGCGACAGGAGGCGCCATTGTTCGGCATCGATCCGCCAAAGATCCGCGGTATGGGTTTCGATCCGGGAGACGCCGCCGAGACGCCGCAGCAGGCTCTGTGCCGCCGCCTCGATCTCGCGCAGGCTTGCACGCTTGACGAGATAGATGTCGGCGCCGGCCTCGAACCCCTTGATCCGGTCGTCGGCCTCGCCGAGGGCGGTCAGCATGATGATGCCGCAGTCGAGCGTCGCACGGATCTCCCGGGCCAGCTCGAAGCCGTCGCCGTCCGGCAGGCCGACGTCCAGGATGATGATCCGCGGCGGCTTGGCCGAGAGTTGGGCCCGCAGTTCCTGGGCCGTCGCCGCGCCGCGTGCATCATGCCCGCGCATGGACAGGAATTCCACGAGATCGAGCCGCAGCGACGGCTCGTCCTCGACGACGAGGATCTCGGCCATCACACGCTCTCCATGGCGGCAGCCGGCATGTCCGCGATGAACGGCAGGCGAAGCGAGGCGACGGTGCCGCCGCCGTGCCGGGGGCCGAGCATCAGCGAGCCGCCGTTGCAGTCGAGCAGCTTGCGCGCGCTGTAGAGCCCGATCCCGGCGCCGACGGTGTCATAGGTGTTCGAGCCGCGGTAGAAACGCTGGCCGATCTGCGAGAATTCCTGCAGCGGGATGCCGATGCCCTGGTCCAGCACCGCAATCAGCACCATGTCGTTGTCGAGCGAAGCCTCGACCGCGACGGAAGCCGTCTCCGGGGAATATTTCAGCGCGTTGTCGACGAGGTTCACGAGCACGGTGGTCAGCATCGTGCCGTCCGCGCGAAGCGGCGGCAGGCCGTCGGCAAGCGTTATCCTGATCCGCCCGGCGGAGGCCGTTCCCTCGAAATGCCGCCGCAGGCGCTCGGCAAGCGTCGAGACCGTCATGATCTCGAACTGCGGCTCGATCTTCTGGTCGCGTTCGGTGATCAGGAAGCGGTCGATCAGGTTGAACAGGCCGCGCGTCGCCTCGTGAATTTTCGCCAGCCGCTGCGTCACGGCCTCGGATGGCCTGTCGACCAACTCGCGCACCATCTCCGCCGCGCGGTCGATGACGGCAAGTGGCGTTCGCAACTCGTGGGTGACCATGCGGACGAACTGGTACTGCTCTTCGCGGAGCGCCCGTTCCGCCTCCAGCTGTCGCGCAAGCTGATGCTGCAGCTTGCGTCGCTCCGCCACCTCGGCATTGAGCTCGCTGACGGACTTTTGCAGTGAGTTCGAGAACTTCATCACGACCGTCAGCAGCATGATGAGGTTCAGCATGCTGAAGAACAGGCTCCACTCGAGGAAGATCCATGCCTGGAGCCGGTCGGCCAGAACCTGCGAGGGAAGCGCGCTGCGCGTCAGCTGGGCGAGCGACCGCATCAGGGCGACGATCCCGTGGATAGCCATGATGACGACGACGGCGGCCCGGATCAGCATCGACAGATCGGTGTGGCGTATGACCGTATGGCAGGAAAAGAAGATGAGGATGAAGGCGATCACCGTGGTCAGGTGAATGCGGATCGCCGTGTCCTCCGCCGTCGTACCGTAACCGAGCGTGAGCCCGATCACCGTGGCGATCGTGCAGGTGACGATGAGCTTCACATTCACCGGCCTGTCCATCAGTCGCAGATAGCCGACCCCCAGCCACAACAGGCTGGAGATGATGAGTGCATTGTCGATGGTCAGGTAGAGCGCGGTGGGTGCTGGCGGGCGCATCACCAGGCGGGCGAAGCCGACGGCGCTGAGGAGAGAGCCGGCTGCGACCCAGACGGGCCCTTTCAGCTGCGGCCGCAAGATTGCCAGCATGGCCCAGATCAGCCCGTTCAAGGCGTTGCTGCTGATGACGCCGGCAAGCGCAGTGGCCGGATCGAGTGCGTAAAGCATGGGGAGTTTTTTATTTCGAAAAGTGAAGTAGGTGGCAGGAATGCAAAGTGGAGTTCGGAAGTATTGTCGAGGAGATGCCACAGGATGGGGTGGTTGTTCAATGCCTGTCAGAATTCGTCAGAATTGATCTGAATTGGTTCGTGGCGAGTCTCGCCGAGTTCCTCCAATAACCAGTTGAAGGCGCGGACGGGCGCCGGAAGGACATGGTTAAGAGGAACACAATGAAACCCTTTTCACGGAGCTTCGCGAAGAAGCACGTCTGTTTCAGCAGGACCGGGGCGCTTTTTGCCTCGACGGCTCTGACGGTCTTTGTCGCGCTCCCCGCGCAGGCTGCCGACGTCGACGGCGTCGTCACCCATACGGCGGACTTCAACTACGCGGATACGCTTCAGGTAGGCAACGCTGCTGCCGGTACGATGATCGTCGAGAACGGTGCGGATGTTCGCAACACCGACGCCTTTGTCGGGGCATCTGCGGGCGCGACCTCGCCATATGGGGAAGTCATCGTTCGTGGTCCCGGCTCGGCCTGGTATAACTCCGCCGGCGTCGTCATCGGCCATCTGAGCGACGGCAGCCTGCAGGTGCTCGATCAGGGCCTTGCTGAGGTGAACGGGATTCTGACAATCGGCGGCGCCTCTGGCACGGGA
Organism: Rhizobium terricola; assembly: GCF_012927355.1. Taxonomy (GTDB): domain Bacteria; phylum Pseudomonadota; class Alphaproteobacteria; order Rhizobiales; family Rhizobiaceae; genus Allorhizobium; species Allorhizobium terricola. The sequence continues at coordinate 9,363 of NZ_JABBGK010000002.1, read as the reverse complement.
ACGGTCATTGTCGACGGCGCCTCGGTGCTCGACATTTGGAACGGCGATCTGCGCATCGGCGACACGTCGGCCGGATCTCTCACCCTCACCAACGATTCCACGGCGAACGTTGACGGTGGCGCAGGCGACATCATTCTCGGCAGCTCTTACGCTGCCGGCGAAATCACGATCGGCACCGGCGGCGGTTCGCTCCTGGCCAACGTGGTACGCTTCGGGAACACGGCCTCCACGCTGACTTTCGATCACGGCCTTGCCTCCTACAATTTCGACACGGACCTGTCGGGCGACGGCCAGCTCATCGTCGACAGCGGCACGACCGTTCTCGGCGGCGATGCCGCAGCCTTCTCCGGCGAGACCTATGTCAACGGCGGCTCGCTGCTTCTCGACGGCGTCACCCTGGGCTCGATGGCCAGCCTCTCCGGCGGCGTGTTCGGCGGTACCGGCACGCTTTCCGGCGTGCTCTACGCCAACAGCGGCTCGACCCTTTCGCCGGGCAGCGATGCCGGCATCGGCCAGCTGAATGTCGGCGGCAGCGTCACCCTCTATTCGGGGTCGAACTATACGGTGCATGTCGACAATGCCGGCAATGCCGACAAGGTTGTCTCGGGCGGCTCCATCGACATCAGAAGCGGCGTCACCCTTGATGTCTATGCCCAGAACGGCACCGACGACGGCTCGACCTACAACGCGTCGACCACCTACACCATCCTTGAGGGCGGCTCTCTGACCGGCAGCTTCGACACGGTCAACGAGAACTTCGCCTATCTCGATGCCGACGTGACCTATGATGCGACCAAGGCCTATCTGAGACTGGCCCGCTGCATCGCCTGCGGCACCTTCGCCTCGCTCGCCACCACGCCGAACCAGACAGGCGTCGCCAATGCGGTCGAAAGCCAGGGCAACGGGACGCTCTATAACGCCGTGCTGGCATTGCCGACCGGCGAGCCGGGTTCCGCCTTCGAGAAGCTTTCGGGCGAAGTGCATTCCAGCACCCGAACCGGCGTGCTCGACCGCAGCCGCCTGACGCGGGACGGTCTGTCTGACCGCCTGCGCTCCACCTTCGGCGGTGTCGGCACCGGTTCGGCGGCCTCGGCCTATGCCGAAGAGGAAAAGCAGGAAGCCATGCCGATCCTGGCCAGGAAGGGCGATCGCCCGGTCAATGTCTGGATGAGCGGTTACGGCGCCTGGAACCGGTACGACGGCAACGGCAACGGCCACGGCACGGATGTCGGCGGCGGTGGAGTGCTCTTCGGTGCCGATGCCGGGCTGGAAAACGGCTGGCGCCTCGGCTTTGCCGGCGGCTATGGCTCCGATCACTACGACCAGAACGGCCTGTCCTCCTCGGCAGACGTCGACACCTACCAGATCGCCGCCTATGGCGGTCGCCAGATCGGCCCGCTCGGCCTGCGATTCGGTGCGGCCTATGGCCTGTCTGAAATCGATGCCTCGCGTACGGTCGACTTCACCGGCTTCAGCGACGAACTGACCGCCGACTACGATGCCCGCACCGCCCAGGCCTTCGCCGAAGCCGCATGGCGCATCGACCGGGACCTGCTCCATATCGAGCCCTTCGCCAATCTCGCTTATGTGAATGTCGATACCGACGGCTTCACCGAAAAGGGCGGTGCCGCGGCTCTCTCCGTCGACGGCGAGAATCAGGGCCAGTGGCAGCAGACGCTCGGCGTCCGCCTCGACCGCGACTTCGCCGTCAACGGCATGCTCGGCAAGGTGAAGGGTTCGCTCGGCTGGCGTCACGTCTACGGCGATACCGTCTCGCAGACAGCCATGGCGTTGGGCACGGGTGACGGTTTCACCACCGCATCGGCAGGCTCGGCCCGCAATACCGCGATGCTTGGCGCCGGTGTGGAACTGGCCGTCTCGGAAAAGGCGAGCTTCTCGCTCGATTACTCCGGCCAGTTCGGCGAGGGCACCAGCGAACAATATCTGTCGGGCACGTTTGGCGTGAAGTTCTGATTGCGGGCCTGATGCTTTGACGAGCCTGATGCTTTGAAAAGCATGCTGCCCTGAAATGCTTGTCGCCCCCGGCAAGCCTGGCGGTCGTCGGCCCCAAGCCGGCGGTCGTCTTCATGATTCTTGATCGGTGAGGGGGAGGATGGCGGTCGTGTTGACGCCGCTCCGTGGAGCGTCAGCCCCGCTTGGCCGACACCTTGGTCTTCCGTCCGGATTTTGCCACCGTCGCGCCCTGAGGTTCGGCATTGGCCTCGCGTTCGAGGCGCAGCGCGCGGAGCGCTTCGGTCTTCTTGTCGCGAGCCACTGCTTCCGCCTCGATGATCGAGCGGGCAATGCTGTCGGTCGTCGCTGCCTTGGCGCGCGGATCGACTTTCTCCGGCTTGAAGAACCTGTCCTTGGTTGCAGTCATTTTCTTACCTCGTCCCGAGGGAGGGGAGGCGGCGAGCGCCCCGGAAGGGGAGCGCAGGCCGCAATCGGTGGCCTCAGCGCGTCCGCGGCGCGGCCTTCTTCGGCATCGGCAGCAGGCCTTCGCGCTGCAGCTTCTTGCGGGCGAGCTTGCGCTGGCGACGAACGGCTTCGGCCTTCTCGCGCACGCGCTTTTCGGACGGCTTTTCGAAGGCGCTACGGGCCTTCATCTCGCGAAACAGACCTTCGCGCTGCATCTTCTTCTTCAGGACGCGGAGGGCCTGGTCGACATTGTTGTCACGAACGAGAACCTGCAAGGGTAATCCTTTCTCGGGCGGGCGGGCCGCCGCTTGATGGCTTGGGGTTGAAAGATTAGCGCCCGATCCGAAGCGAGGAGGCTTTGAACCAGGGTTCGGCCTTGGCCGTCGACTGGTTTTGCATCTCCGTATCCGCCGCCGGCGGCGCTGCGCCGTCGATGTCGGACAAAGTGATGCGCCGCTCGAAATTCTCCGAATCGAAGCGTATGCGGTATTCCGGCTGGCCGTGTTCGGCCGGCAGGATGGTAACGATGCGACAGGCCTGCCTGTTCCGGCCGCTGCCGGCAATGCCGTCCTTGAGAAGGACCCGATCGCCCACGCGGGGCAACGCAATACTCATGATGTCTTCTCTTTTCGTCAAATCTCCCGAACCGGGAGAGAGCGCAAAGTAAAAAGGCCGGGCGTTACCCCGACCTCTCCCTGTCACTCGAGCGTCGACTGCCAGTACATCCGTGGTCAGTCGCTGCGAATGACAATTACGCAGCCCGCAGATTATCCGCGGAATTCTTGCCCGACTTTTTGTCGCGCACGATGTCGTAAGAGACCTTCTGGCCTTCGACGAGTTCGCGCATGCCCGACCGTTCGACGGCGGAGATGTGGACGAATACGTCGGTCGAGCCTTCGTCAGGCTGAATGAAGCCGAAGCCCTTGGTGCTGTTGAACCACTTTACGGTGCCGGTGTTCATAACGATTTCCTTTCAATCGTTTGGTTGGCCGGGGAGATATTCGTCCGGCTCTGATCGATGTTGAGAGGAAATCTGACGGAGGCGCCTCGGCGCGTAGACAAAGGTCACAAGCAATCTTCGATGAGATTAAATATAGTCTCTTTGCGCCGTTTTGCAATGAAAGAATGAAAATTCCCGTTGGTTTCGATTTATGCGAGTGTTTGGCCCGGCCTCGCGCCGCCCGGCCGAGGCAGGAAAAACGCCATTTGCCGGGCGCTGGCCTCCTCAGTCAAGCCGCCGATCTTCCGGACCGGGCGCCGGTAAATCGTCGAGCGTGAAGGGCTTATCCCACAAGCCCTTGCGCGATCTCGAACCGGTGCGCTGTCTCGCCCGTCTTGTTGGCCGGCTTTTCGAAATGGTGGACAAAGATCCTGACTGCCTCGTGCAGGCTGGTGGTCGCGGCAAAGGCATGCCGGTTGGCGCGCTGATAGGGCTTGGCGATCTCCGCCAGCATGATTTCGATGTTGCGATCGGGGTCCTTCAGTTCCGCTTCGTCGTGGCCAAAGCCGACGCCGCCGTTCTGGTTCAGCTGGAACAACCCGAAACTGCGCTCGCCGGCGGTGTTCGAAGCGTTCGGGTTGAGACCGGATTCGGCGATCGCATTGGCGACCGCGGCGATCTGCTGGACGGTGCCAAAACCCTGAGCCGCAAATTTCTCCATGATTAGCTTTGCCATCGCCTTTTTCTCGGCAGTAGCCAGATAGGATGACTGGCGCCGGATCAGAGCCAGGCCCACAGGCCCGGTGCCGCCGAATTCGGCCAGGACCTTGATCAACTCGTCGACCGCCTTCCTGACCAGCGGACGGACCGCCTCCAGCGCCTCCGCCAGTTTCGCCGTGATAGCATCGAGGACCTCCTGTATCGTCGCGCCGGCCAGCAATGACGCGTCCCGTCCGTTGAGGTTCTCCGGGTCGATGCCCTCGGCTTGCGCCTTGTCGCGGGCGATCTGGAGGATCTCCGCGGTCGGACTGTCGGGCGCGGTGAGCGCCCGTGTCGCGGCACTGGCGCCGACGATCTGCGCAAGGAAGAGCTCGGTCATATTCGGCTGCCGGCGCAGCGCGGTGGCGAGAGAGACCTGCATGTCCACCGCCATGATCGCCGCAAGCGTGCACTGGGCGCGCCAGTCGCCGATCTCCTCCGGCCGATAGTGGATGCCGAAACCCGGATCGGCGCCGTGTCGCTCCCACTCCCCGGGCGAGAAGCAGAAGGGGCCGGGGCCGGCCGTTCCCGCCGGTGGCGTGCCGCTGATGTTGCTGCGCAGTTGCGCGACGGTCATCAGATAGAAGGCGTTCGATCCGAACATCGCCGACTGCTCGGTGCATTGGCGGGCCACGAGATCCTTGTCGAGTGACGGAAGCGTGTCTGAGTCCGCGTCGATTGCGTCGGCGCTGACCCAGCCCTCCGGCTTGCCCTCGATCAGCAGCCGGACCTTCGCCCAGGGTGGGGTGCTGCCGTCGAGCACGTCTATCCTTGTCCCCCGTGTCGCCTCGACCTGAAGGACGTTGCCTGCCGGAGCCGCCCGGAGCGTGCGTGTCTGGAGCATGACTGCCATTGCCTTGTTCTCCTGCGTTCGGTCTTCAGGGTTGAGGTGATGGTTGCTGTTCCTGTTTCAGTGAAAGGGCGCCCGCCTTGGTGGCGTCCGGGACGTTGCGTTCCTGGCAGGTCCCGCCGTTCTTCTCGATCAAGGTTTCGAGCAACCGCGCGTCGGCCTCCGTGACGCCCGTCGTGTCGATGTTCGGCCGGTCTTCGCCTCGTCCTGCCAGGAACTGGCGGATGGCGGTCCGCGTCGTCCGCTCGATCTTGCCGTTTTCCGCGACGCAGACGAGCCTCTGGATCCGCACCCAGGTGGTGGGCAGCACCAGCTTTTCGTAAGCGATCGCCCGGTCCCGCGGCACGACCGGCGGCAGGGGCTCGATCGGGTTCTTTGGTTCGCGCAAGGCGCCGCTGTTGTCGCTGCTGACCTCGATCGTCACCGCAGTGCTGTTGGGTTCCGTCCGCGCGGCGGCTGTCGCCGCCCCGACATGTTCGACCAGCTGGCCCTCGATGGTCGCCGGCAGGCAGAGGTCGAGATAACCGCGCACGAAACTGTAGGCGACGGTCGGCGAACGCTGGATTTCTCCCCGCTGCTTGGCCGCACCGTCGCGATAGGCTGCCATCGTCTTGGCAATGAACTTCTTCGTCGTGGCGGGCGGCAGCGAGTAGAGATAGGTCCCCGCGACGATGTCGGTGAGGCTCGATCCGAGCCCGAAAGCCTGCGCCACCACCGCCATCGACAACTTGGAGGCGCCGGTGACGGCGAGCAGCGCGTTCGTGGTCTGTCCGGTGACGGAAATCAGCGACTGTGCCGCGTCGCGCTGTCGGTTGAGCTTGAACAGTTCGTCGAAATACAGCGCGCAGCTGTCGTCGACATAGTTGAAGCCGGCGACCGTCACGTCATACCAGTCGACACTCGCCCCGCCATAACCCGCATCCCGCGTCAGGGCATCCATGATCCGGGCGCGGTTGCTGCTCGACCGCTCCACGGCGCCGGCATCGAGGACCGGCGCAATTCCCCTGACCGTCGTCGGCGCCGCGCAGGAGAGAAGTCCTGCCGCGAGAAAAAGGGCAATACCGCAGAGCGCCCTGCGAAGCGCCGCAGGGGCCGGAAGTCTCGTCATGATGTCCCCCTGGGGCGAACGGGCCTCGGCGCCGATCGCGGCCGCGCACCTCATGCGCACGGCAATCTGTCAGGGATGATACCGCGTTTCAAAAACACGTAAAGAGTTAATTGTCTAAAATAGCACAATCTATAGGTGCGATTGATTGGGGTCTTCAAACCTGCATCGCTGCGCGGAATGGCATCCGCCGCCAGGGCCGCTGGTCAGGTTGGCCGTTTCCCCGCTGAAACCGATGGCGTAGGATCGGCGCAAAGGGCAGTCGCCATGGTGTTGGGTGGCCCCGAGGGGGAGTGTATGTTTGCGACGATTGCGAGAGTTTTCATCTACGGCCTGATAGGCCTTGTCGGGCTGCCCGTCGTCACGATGCTGCTGGCCTTGACGCTCGGCTATCTGCTCGACCCGCGCTGCGGAACACCGGGCGATTCCGGCGGCTGTGAGATGGGGGCCGCGACCGTTGCCATCGCTTCGGCGTTGCCCGGGCTTGCGATCGGTGTCGCGCTGGCCGTCTTCCAAAGCCTGAGACGGCGGCAGCGCCACGACTAGGCAGTGCCTCTCAGCCTCTGTCGCCCACCCGGCGCGAGGGCGAGGGGTGGCGCAGCGCGTCCACGATGAGAGAGAAGGCCGGCGAGGGGTGGCGGCGGCTCGGATAATACAGATGATATCCGGTAAACGGCGGCGTCCAGTCGTCGAGCAGCTGGATGAGCCGACCCTCTGCGATATGCTCTCGCACCATGTCCTCGAACAGGAAGGCGAGGCCGTGGCCTTCCAAGGCCGCGGTCAGCACATGGCGGACATCGTTGAACACCAGTTGCCCGTCGACCCGGACGCGGATCTCCTGTCCGTCCTTTTCGAACTCCCAGGCATAGAAGCCGCCATAGGTCGGCAGGCGCGTATTGATGCAGTCGTGTTGGGTGAGCTCGCGTGGTGACGATGGCCGCGGCCGGTTTGCCATATAGCCGGGCGAACCGACCACCACGAGCCGGGCGTCGGGGGCGATCCGCACCGCCACCATGTCCTTTTCCACCTGTTCGCCGAACCGGACGCCGGCGTCGAAGCGCTCCGCCACGATGTCGATCAGTGCGAGGTCGGAGAAAAGCTCGACCTTGATGTCGGGATGGCTTTTCAGAACGGGGGCCAGTGCCGGCCACAGCACGGTGTCGATCGCGTGCTGGGTCGCGGTGATCCTGAAGCTACCGGCCGGCTTTACGCGATACTGGCCGAGCGCCTCCAGTTCCTGGTCGATGCTGCCGAAGGCCGGGCCGAGGGCTGCCAGCAGCCGTTCGCCGGCCTCCGTCGGCGCGAGGCTGCGGGTGGTGCGGGTGAGCAGCCGCACGCCGAGCCGTTCCTCGAGCCGCCGCACGATCAGGCTGAGCGAGGATTGCGAGGTGCCGAGCCGCGCGGCGGCGCGCGTGAAGCTGCGCTCCTCCGCCACGCTCTGGAAGGCCATCAGGTCGGCAAGGTCTTCGCGGCGCATTCATTGATCCTGGATATAAGTGCAATCGTTTTATGCAGTCTAATCGAATTAAATCGCGTCGGCTATAGTCTGTGGCAGGGCGCGTTCGCGCGTCCGTCGTCGCAAGTGTCACGGGAGCGGATCATGGACATCAAGAGACTGGGATCGCGGCCGTCCGGCAAGGGGCCGGCGGATTGGTTCACCGGCACGGTCCGCATCGACCCGCTGTTCCAGGCGGACGAGCCAGCGCGTGCCAACGGTGCTGCGGTGACCTTCGAACCCGGTGCCCGCACCGCCTGGCACACCCATCCGCTCGGCCAGACCCTGATCGTCACGCAAGGCCTCGGCCTCGTCCAGCGTGAGGGCGGTCCGGTCGAGGAGATCCGGCCCGGCGACGTCGTCTGGTTCGCACCCGGCGAAAAGCACTGGCACGGCGCATCTGCGACCGTGGCCATGACTCATATCGCGATCCACGAGGCCCTCGACGGCAAGACCGTCGACTGGCTGGAGCCGGTGAGCGACGACCAGTATTCCGGCCGCTGACCTCCCCGCGGCCGATCCCGCCGCGGATCCTCCCCGGGGCTTCCACACCATCAACCGAATTGGAGAATGCCTATGCTGACCAGGGCCTTCGGCGCCTATGCCGCCGACAAACCGCTTGAATCGATGGAAATCACCCGCCGCGAGGTGGGGGCGAACGACGTTCAGATCGCCATCGCCTATTGCGGCGTTTGCCATTCCGACCTCCACACCGTCCGCGCCGAATGGGCGGGCACGCTTTATCCTTGCGTTCCTGGCCACGAAATCGTCGGCCATGTCACCGCCGTCGGCCCGGCCGTCACCGGCTTCAAGGTCGGCGAGACGGTAGGTGTCGGCTGCATGGTCGACAGCTGCCAGGGCTGCTATGCCTGCGACGACGGGCTGGAACAGTATTGCGAGCACGGCCCCTCGCTCACCTACAACAGCAGGACGCCGGACGTGCCCGGCCACACGCTCGGCGGCTATTCGCAGTCGATCACCGTGCGCGACAAGTTCGTCGTGAAGGTCCGTCACCCGGCCAACCAGCTCGCCGCCGTGGCGCCGCTGCTCTGCGCCGGCATCACGCTGTGGTCGCCTCTGCGCCACTGGAACGCCGGTCCCGGCAAGAAGGTCGGCATCGTCGGCATCGGTGGCCTCGGCCATATGGGCGTCAAGCTCGCCCGCGCCCTCGGAGCCCATGTGGTGGCCTTCACCACCTCGGAGGGAAAGCGCCAGGCGGCCCTCGACCTCGGCGCCCATGAGGTCGTCGTCTCCCGCAACGCCGACGAGATGAAGGCCCACGCCAACTCGTTCGACCTGATCGTCGACACGGTCGCCGCCAGCCATGATCTCGACAGCTATGTGAACCTTTTGAAGCGCGACGGAACGCTGACGCTCGTCGGTGCGCCGGAGCATCCGCACCCGTCGCCGGCCGTCTTCCCGCTGATCATGAAGCGTCGTTCGATCGCCGGCTCGACCATCGGCGGCATTGCTGAAACCCAGGAAATGCTGGATTTCTGCGCCGAGCACAACATCGTCGCCGACATCGAGATGATCGCCGCCTCAGACATCGAGGCCGCCTATGCCCGGATGCTGAAGAGCGACGTGAAATACCGCTTCGTCATCGACAGCGCGACTCTCTAGGGAAAGTTCCCGCCATTGCCCCTCACCCTGACCCTCTCCCCGCTTGCGGGGAGAGCGACTGTCTTGGCAGTCAAGCGTTTTGCCATGGTTTTTCGTCCCGGATGATGGCGTTGAGGATTGTCAGCAGTTTGCGCATGGTAGCGACGACTGCGACGATCCTGGGCTTGCCCGCC
>NZ_JABBGK010000019.1 GCF_012927355.1 Rhizobium terricola | reverse complement strand
TGGCCTTGGCCATCATGCCGACTTCGTTGCCCATGTCGGTGTGCGGGATGGCGATCGAGACATTCTCGTCGGCAACCGCGCCCAGTGCGCCGTGAATGGCGGCAAGCGGCTTGGTGATGCCACCGATCACAAGGTAGGCTGCTCCCAGGCAAAGAACAAAGGCGGCGATGCCGAAAGCCAGCGCCCCGCGCACACTCTCCACGATGGTGGTGTCGAGGTCGTCGAGATAGGCGCCGGTGCCGACTGTCATCTCCCACGGCTCGAACGCCAAGGCATAGGCTGCCTTGGGGGAGAGCACGTCTTCTGGCTGGCCGGGTTTGGGCCATTCATATTCGGTCCACCCACCGCCTTGGCGTGCTTTCGCGACGATGTCGACAAGGAACTTGTTGCCGGCCTTGTCGGCGATGTTTGCGAAGTTCTTTCCAACGCCCTTCTTTTCCGGATAGATCACGCGATTGGCGGCATAGTCGTATCCGAAATAGTAGCCGTCAGGTGTGAAGCGCATGTCGTTGATGACGTCATAGGCCGCGGTCTGCGCCTGCTCACGGGTCATCTCGCCTTTCTGTTCGAGGGCATGAAAGCGTTTTAGCACCGAAATGGCCGTCTCCGTCTGCGTGCGGAGCATCTCATAGCGCTCATGGTAGATCGCAGATGCGGAACCGCGGATTTGAAAGAAGGTCGCTACCGAAAAGGAGACCATAAGTGCGCCTATGAGGAGCATCAATTGGTTTGAAATCTTCAGGTTTTTCATAAGTGTCCGCCGAGCGTGAAAAATGGAAACGAGTTCGCGTCAGCCGGTTGCGCCGGTCTGCTGAGGTCGTCGATTGGGGAAAGGCGCTTCATGCGCGGATAAAGCATCGCTGCATTGCAATATCGCTTAGGAAATATCGCGTGAAATGATCAATGAAGTATAAATTTCTGAATTAGCCGAACTGGTGATACATCCCCCCAAATTGAGGGGTAAGAAATAGAAACGCCGCCGGGGTCTCCCCCGGCGGCCTTTGTGTCAATTGTTGGGGCTGCCTGTCTCAGCCGGCCATGCGCATGCGCTGGGCCATTCCGCTGAGCGAGGCGGACTGGGCACCGGTGCCGGAGACGCGGA
>NZ_JABBGK010000018.1 GCF_012927355.1 Rhizobium terricola | reverse complement strand
AGGGTGCAGACGAAGATCATCGAGATCGTCCGCATGGTGTCGTCCCACATGTCGAAGTAGCCGATCAGGAGCAGGGTCACGAGACAGCCGAGAACGATCTTCAGGCTGCGGCTGGCGAACCAGGCGATCACCAGGATGATCAGGGTGATGATCGGCCAGGGCGTCTTCGTCATGAAGCGGTCGGCGGCGATGAGGAAGTGCTGCAGCGGGGTAAAAAGCGTCTCGATCTGTTCGCCATAGGCGCGGGTGAAGCCCCGGAAGCCGTCATCGATCGCCTTCTTCAGATTGCGCAGCGCCTCGTCGTCCATGTGCGGGAATTTGTAAAACCAGTCCATTCGGTTCCCCTTCGGTCAAAGAAACCCGCCGCCGTTGTTGTCGTCGTTATTGTTGTTGTCTTTGTACGGTTTCGTCGGCGGGTGCGAAGCGGTGCGCGTTGCCGCGCACCGCAGGCCTCAAGGCTCAGAGAGCAGCCTCGATCTTGGCGGCGGCCTCCGGGGTGACCCACTTGGTCCAGATGTCCTTGTTCTCTTCCAGGAAGTGCTTGGCGCCGTCTTCGCCGCTCGCCTGGTTGTCGGTCATCCAGGCCATCAGCCCACCCAGCGTCTGGTTGCTCCAGGAGCGCTTGTTGAGATAGTCCATGACCTCCGGGCCGGCCTTTTCGGAGAAGGGCTTGGCGACCAGGGTGACGATGGTGTCGACCGGCCAGGCATTCGGCTTGGGATCGGCGCAGTCGGCAACCGTGTTGCAGCGCTTCCATTCGGCCGGGTCGTTCTCGACGCCGTAGTCGAGGCGGACCATCTCGTACTTGCCGAGAAGGGCGGTCGGTGCCCAGTAGTAGCCGACCCAGCCTTCCTTGCGCTCATAGGCCTTGGCGATCGAGCCGTCGAGGCCGGCGGCCGAGCCGGTGTCGACCAGCGTGAAGCCGGCCTTCTCGGCCTCGAAGGCCTTGTAGAACTGCGAGGTCACCACCGTGCCGCCCCAGCCCTGCGGGCCGTTGAAGATGGCGCCCTTGGAGGGATCTTCCGGATCGGGGAAGAGTTCCGGATGCTTCAGCATATCCGGGATTGTCTTGATGTCGGGATGGGCGTCGGCAATGTACTTCGGAATCCACCAGCCCTGCACGCCGCCGTC
>NZ_JABBGK010000017.1 GCF_012927355.1 Rhizobium terricola | reverse complement strand
GAGCGACTGTCTTGGCAGTCAAGCGTTTTGCCATGGTTTTTCGTCCCGGATGATGGCGTTGAGGATTGTCAGCAGTTTGCGCATGGTAGCGACGACTGCGACGATCCTGGGCTTGCCCGCCGCCACGAGACGGTCGCGGAAGGCCTTGAGGACGGGGTTGTACCGGCTGGCGACGAGGGCCGCCATGAAGAGCGCGGCCCGCACCTTGCCACGCCCCCCGCCGATGAAGCTCTTGCCTTTCCACGTCCCCGATTGCCGGGTCCAGGGGGCGAGACCCGCAAGAGACGCGATCTGCCGCCGATCGAGGCTGCCCAGTTCCGGCATTTCGGCAAGAAGCGTGCGCGCCGTTGCCGGCCCAACGCCTGGTACCGACGTCAACAGGGTCTCGCGCACCCGCCAGACGGGCGATTTGCGGATCTGGTCGTCGAGATCCCTGTCGAGGCTTTCGAGCTCGCGTCTGAGGGCGGAAAGCAGGCGCTTGATGCTCTTCTGCGCCTCTTTCGCCAAGGCCATGCGTTCCCGGTTCTCCTCGGCCACGATCATCTGGACAATCTGCCGCCTGCGCGCCACGAGTGCCGAAAGCACCTGGGTTTCGGCATCCTTGAGCGATCTAAGCTCAGGCCTGGTCGCCAGCACATAAGCCGCGATCACCGCCGCATCGATGGCGTCGGTCTTGGCGCGGCGGCCGAGCGCATTGGCATAGGCGCGCACCTGCGCCGGGTTGACCACGATGACGGCAAGCCCGGTTGCCGACAGTCCGGCCACGGCCGCCGTCTCAAAGCCGCCGGTCGCTTCGAGCGCGACCACATCGGCACCGATCGACTGCAAACGTGACACCAGATCGTCAATGCCGCCTTGCGTGTTCGGCACTTGAAAGGTCAAACCGGACGGCGCCACGGCCACATCCAGGCGATCCTTCGACACATCGATACCAACAACAATATCCATCTTGCCCCATCCTTGCCTAAACGGACTTTGCCTGCGCAAGCGGCCCTGGCGACTGTTCGGGTTCGATGGAACGGCGGACGGAGACCCTTGCTCTCCCACGGGCTTGCTGTCCCAAAGGGAATTCGGTCTCCCATCCGCCACCGCAACCGGCATTACATAGCCGAATGCGCCATTTGGGAAGTTACAA
>NZ_JABBGK010000016.1 GCF_012927355.1 Rhizobium terricola | reverse complement strand
GCCATGATCCGCACCATCCGCGCCGTGCTGCCCGGAATGATCGCCCGCGGCGACGGCTCGATCATCAACATGGCCTCGGTCGCCTCCTCGGTGAAGGGGGTGCCAAACCGCTGCGCCTATACCGTCACCAAGGCCGCCGTGGTCGGGCTCACCAAGTCGATCGCCGCCGACTACGTGACGCAAGGTATCCGCTGCAACGCGATCTGCCCCGGCACGGTCGAAAGCCCCTCGCTGCAGGAGCGCATGAAGGCTCAGGGCGACTATGACGCGGCGCGCGCCGCCTTCATCGCCCGCCAGCCGATGGGCCGCCTCGGCACGCCGGAAGAGATCGCCGATCTCGCCGTCTACATCGCCGGCGCCACCTATACCTCCGGCCAGGCCTTCGCCATCGACGGCGGCTGGACCATCTAATTCTCTTTCCGAAAGGACATACCCCCCATGAAACTGATGCGCGTCGGCCAGCCCGGCCAGGAAAAGCCCGCCCTCCTCGACAGGCATGGCAAGATCCGTGATCTCTCCGCCCATGTGAGCGATATCGGCGGCGCGGCGATCTCGCCGGAAGGCCTTGCCAAGATCGCCGCCCTCGACCCCGCCGCGCTGCCGGAACTGTCGGCCGACGAGCGCATCGGTCCTTGCGTTGCCGGCACCGGCAAGTTCATCTGCATCGGGCTCAACTATTCCGACCACGCCGCCGAAAGCGGCATGGCCGTGCCGCCCGAGCCGGTCATCTTCATGAAGGCGACCTCGGCGATCTGCGGCCCGAACGACGACGTGCTGATCCCCCGCGGTTCGGAAAAGACCGACTGGGAGGTCGAGCTCGGCGTGGTCATCGGCAGAAAAGCCAAATACGTCTCCGAGGCCGACGCACTCGACTATGTCGCCGGCTACTGCGTCTCCCACGACGTCTCGGAACGCGCCTTCCAGACCGAGCGCGCCGGCCAGTGGACCAAGGGCAAGTCCTGCGACACGTTCGGCCCGATCGGCCCCTGGCTGGTCACGAAGGACGAGGTCGCCGATCCGCAGGCCCTTTCGATGTGGCTGAAGGTCAATGGCGAGACCATGCAGGACGGCACGTCCTCGACCATGGTCTACGGCATCGCCCACCTTGTCTCCTATCTCAGCCAGTTCATGAGCCTGCATCCCGGCGACGTCATCTCCACCGGCACACCCCCCGGCGTCGGCATGGGCATGAAGCCGCCCCGTTACCTGAAAGCCGGCGACACCGTCGAACTCGGAATCCATGGCCTCGG
>NZ_JABBGK010000015.1 GCF_012927355.1 Rhizobium terricola | reverse complement strand
CCGACAGAGCCGAACTTCACCGCTCGAAGGGTTCGCCGAGAGAGGCGATGCCGTTCAGCTTCAGCAGGCGCTTGTCGGCGGATATGATGCCGAGGACGATGATCGTGACGATGTAGGGCAGGCTCGACAGCAGCTGGGAGGGCAGATCAATGCCGGTGGCCTGCGCCGCAAGACCCATCAGGGAGACGCAACTGGCTTGGCCGCCGATAGCGGCTGGACCGTTCTGCATCTCCGGCATGCCCCGGCTACAGATTTGTGAAGACGCCCCTTCATGTCTCATCCGGTTCTTCGCCGCTCGCGAGCGCGACCGCGTTAATCGGCCCGAGCAGGATGCGACGCGGAAAGAAATCCTTGATCAACAGGATGAGCATGAGCCCGACGCGCCAACCCACGGCCCCGAGCGCGATCGACTGCTGCACGATCAGGCCGACGATGGTGCGGTCGGGCGCACCGATCAGCTTCAGCGTTGCGATCTGCCTCAGCTTTTTCCATGGTCATGGTGTAGATGATCAAAGCAATGACGACGGCCGAGACGGTGAGCAGGATGCCGAGAAAGAGGCCGATCTGACGACGCGCACGGTCGACGACGGAGCGGACCAGCAGAACCTGCTGCTCGGCCCGGGTCATTGGCGGAGAGATACTTCCACTGGCGTACGGTGCCTGCAACGGCATCGACGTCGGCATTGGGTTCAACGCGCGCAACGACCGCGGCGACCGTGTCGCGGCTCTTGCCGGTTGCACCGCAAGCCTGCTGGATGCGGGCTGCCGGCGGGGCGAGCAGTGATTGCAGCGTCTGGGCGTCGGCCAGCGTCATATAGAGAACGGGATCACCGCCGGAATTCATCGCATCCTCGATCAGCCCGACGATCTCGACCGATTGCGGCCAAGCACGATACTGTCACCGATCTCAAGCCCCGACTTGCGATCGGCAACCGCCTCGAAGTGGCTTTGCGCCAAGCCGCGCCCCTCCACGATGACGTCTGGACCGCCGGGGCGGCCGCGCTCATAGCCGATGATGTAAAGCCGCAAAGACCGGCCGGCAAACGGCGCTTCCACGGTCTGGTAGGTAATGCTGCCCGCGTCGCGCACGCCGTGAAGTCGCGCCACGGCACCCTGGGTCTCGCCCGGAATCTTGGAAGATTCGGCGAACGGCCCCTGCCGTCCCGCTTCCACGACCCAGAGATCGGCCTTGGGCGCCCGGACAATGTTCAAATCATCGGCAGCCAGCCCGTTGTAGATCCCCATCATCGCCAGAACCACTGCCATCAACAGGCTGAGGCCGAGGCAGGTTAGTATGAAGCGCAAGAGATTATGGCGGACGTCGCGATAGGCGCGGTTCAAGGCTCCACCTTTTCCAGAATACGCGCCGCGCGCCCCTCGACGAGATTCTTGGACGGAGCCGTGACGACGCGGACATCCTGCGGCACGCCGCTGACGATCTCGACCCGCGCATCTTCCGTGCGATAGCCAAAGGTGACCGGTACTTGTGCAAGCTTGCCGTCCGGGCAGTACCTGCGTGACGAGGCAATTTCTCAACCGCTCCGGGGCGAGCATGGCTGCGGATATCGAGGGGCGCCGCCGCCGGAGACCGGTTATGGCCCGCGTGGCACGATTGCAGGCGGCGAGAACTGTACGTCGAGACGGGGCCCATGCTTTGCTGGTGCTGCGGGGAGCGGCGTCCGGCTTTACTCGTGGCGCATGGACGGTTCTTCATCATCAACAAGGGGCGAGGGGTGAGCGAAGTCGCGAAGTCTGGGAACGTCGGCGATATCGATCCGCATTCCCTTCATGGTCACACCCTCGCCGGAAAGCGCCGCAAAGCCTCGTGAAAGGTTCTCTGCCGTCATGCCAAGATAGGCGGCGAGCACGCGCTTCTCATAGGGGATGAGGACCTGACGCTGGCCACCCTGGCTACGTTCTTCCTTGAGCAGCCAATTGGCCAGTCGCTCCACTCCGGTCCGCAGCTTCTGATTCTTGAGTTCTTTCACCGTGCGTCGATAGGCGCTCGCCAATTCGAACACCACAGCCTTCATGAAGCCCTGGTCGTCACCGAGGAGCTCCCTGATCAGCGACGCCGGTATCATCAGGATACGGGCCGCCGTCAGCGTGCGTGCAGACTGAAGGCAGACATCGTCATTGAGCACGGCAGCAAGTATGAATAGGTTTACAGGAGCCAGGACTTCTATTACCGTGTCGTCACCATTCGATGAAGACGACATCTCTATCAGTCCATCCAGGACTATATAGAGGAAGTCCGCAGAATTGTTCTCCTCAAGAAGTTTCGTTCCCGTAGGGAACGACTGAAGGAAACTTGGCGCGATTGCCCTGTCGAAGGTGCTTTTCTTCACGCCTCTGAAAATATTCAACTCTTTAAGTTTCTCGATGTCGTCGGGTCGCATTGGCTCAAACCTGCTTTCGTATGGCGGATATCATTTCATGAGGCCAAAAAAGTCAAATCGACAATACAAATATGTATATCTTCAGTTTACCCAAAAGCAAATCCTTTCGTCCCTTAAGTCAATATTGTATTATTCAGTAAAAAATTGACACCATTGACTCAGGTCAATACAAAAAATCTGCAGATGCCTTCTTGATGCTTTGGAAATTCGAGTAATCCGAATCGGGAGTATGGCTATGCCAAATGCAGCCGCTGGCAATCCACAGGGTCAGAAAACGGCCCTGGCGATGAGCACAATCGCCTTCACCGTCTGTTTCGCTGTCTGGACGATCTTCGCGATCATCGGCATCCAGATCCGCAAGGAGTTGAATCTCACAGAGACCCAGTTCGGTCTGCTGGTCGGCACGCC
>NZ_JABBGK010000014.1:0-2500 GCF_012927355.1 Rhizobium terricola | reverse complement strand
GTTGAAGGTTGGGTAACACCAACTGGAGGACCGAACCCGCATCTGTTGCAATAGATTGGGATGACTTGTGGCTAGGGGTGAAAGGCCAATCAAACTCGGAAATAGCTGGTTCTCCGCGAAATCTATTTAGGTAGAGCGTCGACCGAATACCCTCGGGGGTAGAGCACTGGATGGGCTATGGGGACTCACCGTCTTACTGATCCTAACCAAACTCCGAATACCGAGGAGTACTAGTCGGCAGACACACGGCGGGTGCTAACGTCCGTCGTGAAAAGGGCAACAACCCTGACCTCCAGCTAAGGTCCCCAAGTCATGGCTAAGTGGGAAAGGATGTGAGGATCCCAAAACAACCAGGATGTTGGCTTAGAAGCAGCCATCATTTAAAGAAAGCGTAACAGCTCACTGGTCTAAATAAGGGTCTTTGCGCCGAAAATGTAACGGGGCTAAAGCCATGCACCGAAGCTGAGGATTTGCAGCAATGCAAGTGGTAGCGGAGCGTTCCCTAAGCCGTTGAAGCGGGACCCGTGAGGGCCCGTGGAGGTATGGGAAGTGCGAATGTTGACATGAGTAACGATAAAGGGAGTGAGAGACTCCCTCGCCGAAAGACCAAGGGTTCCTGCTTAAAGTTAATCTGAGCAGGGTTAGCCGGCCCCTAAGATGAGGCAGAAATGCGTAGTCGATGGGAACCACGTTAATATTCGTGGGCCTGGTGGTAGTGACGGATCGCGTAACTTGTTCGGACTTATTGGATTGTCCGGGCGGGGAAGCGGTTCCAGGAAATAGCTCCACCCTATAGACCGTACCCGAAACCGACACAGGTGGTCAGGTAGAGTATACCAAGGCGCTTGAGAGAACTATGCTGAAGGAACTCGGCAAATTGCACGCGTAACTTCGGAAGAAGCGTGACCCTTATATACGCAAGTATGTGAGGGTGGCACAGACCAGGGGGTAGCGACTGTTTATCAAAAACACAGGGCTCTGCGAAGTCGCAAGACGACGTATAGGGTCTGACGCCTGCCCGGTGCTGGAAGGTTAAGAGGAGAGGTGCAAGCTTTGAATCGAAGCCCCAGTAAACGGCGGCCGTAACTATAACGGTCCTAAGGTAGCGAAATTCCTTGTCGGGTAAGTTCCGACCTGCACGAATGGCGTAACGACTTCCCCGCTGTCTCCAGCATAGACTCAGTGAAATTGAATTCCCCGTGAAGATGCGGGGTTCCTGCGGTTAGACGGAAAGACCCCGTGCACCTTTACTATAGCTTTACACTGGCATTCGTGTCGGCATGTGTAGGATAGGTGGTAGGCTTTGAAGCAGGGACGCCAGTTTCTGTGGAGCCATCCTTGAAATACCACCCTTATCGTCATGGATGTCTAACCGCGATCCGTTATCCGGATCCGGGACAGTGTATGGTGGGTAGTTTGACTGGGGCGGTCGCCTCCGAAAGAGTAACGGAGGCGCGCGATGGTGGGCTCAGACCGGTCGGAAATCGGTCGTCGAGTGCAATGGCATAAGCCCGCCTGACTGCGAGACTGACAAGTCGAGCAGAGACGAAAGTCGGTCATAGTGATCCGGTGGTCCCGTGTGGAAGGGCCATCGCTCAACGGATAAAAGGTACGCCGGGGATAACAGGCTGATGACCCCCAAGAGTCCATATCGACGGGGTTGTTTGGCACCTCGATGTCGGCTCATCGCATCCTGGGGCTGGAGCAGGTCCCAAGGGTTTGGCTGTTCGCCAATTAAAGCGGTACGTGAGCTGGGTTCAGAACGTCGTGAGACAGTTCGGTCCCTATCTGCCGTGGGTGTAGGAATATTGACAGGATCTGTCCCTAGTACGAGAGGACCGGGATGGACATATCTCTGGTGGACCTGTTGTCGTGCCAACGGCATAGCAGGGTAGCTATATATGGAAGGGATAACCGCTGAAGGCATCTAAGCGGGAAACCCACCTGAAAACGAGTATTCCCTATCAGAGCCGTGGAAGACGACCACGTTGATAGGACGGGTGTGGAAGCGCAGTAATGCGTGAAGCTTACCGTTACTAATAGCTCGATTGGCTTGATTGTTCTCATTGCTTATGCTCATCGATGAAATCGATGTTGCCTGACGTGTTCAAATAAAAGAGGTTCGCCTCACCAGCTTCTCAAAATTTGCCCTTAGCCGACCTGGTGGTTATTGCGGGGCGGCCGCACCCGTTCCCATTCCGAACACGGCCGTGAAACGCCCCAGCGCCAATGGTACTTCGTCTCAAGACGCGGGAGAGTAGGTCGCTGCCAGGTCTGCTAAAGGCAAATTCAATCTTCTCAAAACAACCGTCGGCCCCGCCGAACTCCCAAAGGGCCGCCAAAAGCGGTCCTTTTGTCTTCAAACAGACAAAACAAGCAGAACTTCTGAAATGACGTGGACCAAAACCACGCCTCTTGGTGACGCGGGGTGGAGCAGCCCGGTAGCTCGTCAGGCTCATAACCTGAAGGCCGCAGGTTCAAATCCTGCCCCCGCAACCAA
>NZ_JABBGK010000013.1 GCF_012927355.1 Rhizobium terricola | reverse complement strand
CAAGCAGAACTTCTGAAATGACGTGGACCAAAACCACGCCTCTTGGTGACGCGGGGTGGAGCAGCCCGGTAGCTCGTCAGGCTCATAACCTGAAGGCCGCAGGTTCAAATCCTGCCCCCGCAACCAACCAAACTTGCAAAGTCTCCCACTCCGGCAATTTGCGTTCAAGCTCCTCACCATAGCGGTCGAGGAGCTTTTTGCGTTTATCCTCCGTGTCGATCTCACCGGACGCAATACGCAGCCTTAAATCCTGCCACCCACAACCAACAATACGTCTGAAACCCCCGTCCGAGCCATCGGCTCGGGGCTGTGGCGCGTCCGCAGTCAAAATGCCAGCCGCCCTGTCCAGCAAGCCATAAACCCATAACCCAAGGCGTAATGCCCACCACGGAAGCAAGACAAGCCGCCGCAAAGCCCCCTCCGCGCGGCTCCCCGGCGTTAGAGGGACCGCAGACGCCCAAAAACGGCAGTCCCACAGTGAACCGCGCAAATCTGCATCCAACACCCCGGGCGCATGGCGCCTTGTTCCCGACAGAGCCGAACTTCACCGCTCGAAGGGTTCGCCGAGAGAGGCGATGCCGTTCAGCTTCAGCAGGCGCTTGTCGGCGGATATGATGCCGAGGACGATGATCGTGACGATGTAGGGCAGGCTCGAAAGCAGCTGGGAGGGCAGATCAATGCCCGTGGCCTGCGCTGCAAGCCCCATCAGGGAGACCGCTCCGAATAGGCAGGCGCCGAGGAAAATGCGGCCGGTGAGCCAGGTGCCGAAGACGACGAGGGCAATGGCGATCCAGCCTCGACCGGCGATCATGCCGTCGGCCCAGAGCGGGGTGTAGACGATCGCGGCATAGGCGCCGGCAAAACCCGCCAGCATGCCGCCGAAGGCGACCGCGGCGACCCGGATGCCGGTGACCGAATAGCCCAGCGCGTGCGCCGACTTCGGGTTCTCGCCGACGGCGCGGATCGTCAGACCGATGCGGGTCCGGGACAGGATGAACCAGACGCCGAGCGTCGCGGTCAGCGCAAGCCAGACGACGACATCCTGCGCGAACAGGCCGCCGACCACCGGGAGATCGGAGAGGCCCGGTACGGCGAGTTTCGGCAAGGACTTCACCGTCAGGCTCTCATAGGTTTTGCCGAACAGGGCGGACAGCCCCTGGCCCAGAATCCCGATGGCAAGGCCTGTCGCCACCTGGTTGGCGCGAAAGCCCAGAATTATGAAAGCGAAGACGAGAGCGAGAAGTGTGCCGCATAGGCCGGCGGCGAGGAAGCCGAGAAGATGGCCGCCGCCGTGATAGGTCACGATGAAGGCGATCGACGCACCGATTGCCATCAATCCCTCGACGCCCAGGTTGAGGACGCCGGCGCGCTCGACGACAAGCTCGCCCAGCGCCGCTAGCAGGAAGGGTGTCGCTGCCGCGAGCATCCCGGCGAGGATGAATTCGATCGCATTCATTAAGCCGTCCTCCGGCGAGACGTATGTGGCCATTCCAGTCGATAGCGGACGAAGGCGACGGCGACGAGATAGGCGAGCAAGAGGCTGCCCTGAAAGACGCGGACGGCAGCAATCGGCAGATCGGCCGAGACCATGGCGTTGTCACCGCCGATATAGAGCGCGGCCATGACGAGCGAGGAGAAGATGATGCCGATCGGATGCAGTCCGCCGAGATAGGCGACGATGATCGCGGCATAGCCGTAGCCGGTGGCGATCGAGCGCTGCAGCTGGCCGACCGGGCCCGCGACTTCAGCAGCTCCCGCGAGACCGGCCGCAAAACCGCCGATCAGGAGCGACAGCCAGATAGCCTTCTTCTCGCTGAAGCCCGCATAGCCGGCGGCGCGGGGGGCGAGGCCTCCGACCTGGAGCTTGAACCCCATGAAGCTCTTTTGCATGAAGACCCAGGCGGCAATCGAGAGCGCCAGGGCAATCAGCAGAGAGACATTGACCCGCGTGCGCGGGATCAGCATGGGGATCGTGGCGTCGTATTGAAACATCACCGATTGCGGGAAATTGAAGCCGTTCGGGTCTTTCCAGGGGCCGAGCAGCAGGTAGTAGAGAAGCTGTGCCGCGACCAGGCTCAGCATGAGCGACACGAGGATCTCGTTGGCGTTGAGGCGGGCGCGCCAGAAGGCGGTGAGCGAGGCCCAGAGGGCACCGCCGATGGCGCCGAGGATCAGCATCAAAGGCCAGATCCAGCTGCCGGTCGCCTGCGGATACCAGATCGGAATGGCGGAGGCGAAGATCGCGCCGAGGATGAACTGGCCTTCCGCGCCGATGTTGAAGACCTTGGCGCGGAAACCGATCGCCAGGCCCTGGGCGATGAAGAGCAGCGGCCCCATCTTCAACAAAACCTCGGAAAAGGAGGACCAGGAGATGAAGGGCTCCAGCAGCATCGCATGGATGACGGCGCCGGGCTTGCGGCCCATCAGCATGTAGAGCCCGAGATTGAGCAGCGTGGCGACGGCCACGGCTGCGAGCGGAGCGAGGATGGCCGCGGTCAGCGAGGCGCGTTCGCGGCGCACGAGGTGCGGCAGGAAGGCAAGGGCCGGTGCGCTCATGATGCCGGCTTTCCGGATGCGTGTTCGGATCCGATCATGTAGCGGCCGACATCCTCCGGTCGCGTTTCCCGCGTCACGAGCGGCTCGCTGAGCTTTCCATGATGCAGGACCTGGATGAAATCGCTGAGTTCGAACAATTCTTCCAGTTCCTCCGAAATCACGAGGATCGCCATGCCATCGTTGCGCAGGCCGACGAGACGGCGGCGAATGGCGGAGGCCGCCCCGATGTCGACGCCCCAGGTCGGCTGGGCGACGAAGAGCAGCTTGGGCGCGAGCATGATCTCGCGACCGACGATGAATTTTTGCAGGTTGCCGCCGGACAGCGAACCGGCCTCGGCATCGGGACCGGAGGTGCGGACGTCACAGTCGCGAATGCAATCGCGTGCGAAGCCCTCGGCGAGAGACTTGTCGACCAGGCCATGGCGGACGAGCCCTTGCGGGTGGGCCGTCAGAAGGCCGTTGAGCGTCAACGACATTTCCGGCACCGCGCCGCGACCGAGACGATCTTCAGGCACGAAGGCGAAGCCGAGTTTGCGGCGGGCGGCGGCGTCGAGCTGACCGACATCCTTGCCCATCATGAAGATGCGGTCCTGTTCGCCGCCGGGAAGCGTGGTTTCGCCGGAGATCAGCGCCGCCAGTTCGCTCTGTCCGTTTCCGGAGATGCCGGCAATTCCAATGATCTCACCGGCGCGCACGGACAGGCTGATCTTGGACAGCGGCACTGCGAAGGGATCGTCGGGCGTGTAGTCGAGGCCGATGAGTTCGAGACATTTCTCGCCGGGCGGATTGGCGGAGGCCGGCATGGGAGCGGGCATGTCGCGGCCGATCATCATGCGGGCAAGATCATGGGCGTCGTGGTCGCGGGGATCGACATGGCCCGTGACTTCGCCGGCGCGCAGGATGGTTGCACGGTCGCAGAGCGAGCGTATTTCTTCGAGCTTGTGCGAGATGAAAAGAATGGAGACGCCGCCATCGCGGAGTTTGCGCAGCGTGTCGAACAGCTTCTCGACTGCTTGCGGCGGCAGAACCGAAGTCGGTTCATCGAGAATGAGGAGCTTCGGATCGGTCATCAGGCAGCGGATGATTTCCACCCGCTGGCGCTCGCCGACGGAAAGCGCATGGACATGGGCGAGCGGATCGACCTCCAGCCCGAAATCGCGGCCGAGCGCACGCATGCGATCGGCGAGTTCTGCCTTCCTGCCCGGCATCACCAGCTGTATGTTCTCGACCACTGTCAGGGTCTCGAACAGCGAGAAATGCTGGAACACCATGGCAATGCCCTGACGTCTCGCCTCGGCAGGCGAGGCGAGCGTCAGCGGGTTTCCCTCCCAGGACAGGTCTCCGTCGTCGGGCTGTTCGACCCCGTAGATGAGTTTCATCAGGGTCGACTTGCCGGCCCCGTTTTCACCGAGGATCGCGTGAATCGAGTTCGGCGCCACATCCAGGCCAATGTTCCTATTGGCCTGGATCTGACCGTAGCTCTTGGAGACGCCGCGAAGCGACAGGAGGGGCGTAGTCATGCTTACTTCGGCAGCGGCGTTGCGACACCCTTGACGTGCCAGTCCATGGCGACGATGTCGCTGTCGGGCAGGGTGACGCCGGCGGCGGCGCCCTCGCTGCCGTCGGCCTTGGTGATCGGGCCGGTGAAAGGCGAGAAGCTGCCGTCGGCGATCTTTGCCTCGAGCTCCTTGATCTTGGTCATCGTGTCGGCCGGGATGTCGGCGTTCCAGTCAACGACTTCGACCACATTGTCCGCCACGCCGAGGAAGGCATTCTGGCCCTTGAACGTGCCAGCCAGATGGGCATCGACCGAGGCCTTGAAGAAGGGCGACCAGTCGGTGGTGACGCAGCCGAGATACTTCTTCGGCGCGTATTTCTTCATCGAGGAGTTGAGGTTGAAGGCGTAGACGCCGGCTTCCTCGCAGGCCGAGATGACGGACGGGGTGTCCTGGGCGTTGGAGAAGATCACGTCGCAATCCTGCGCGATCAGGGCCTTGGCCGCTTCCTGCTCCTTGGCCGGATCGAACCATGAATTGACCCATACGACCGAAACTTCGATGTTCGGATTGACCGCCTGGGCGCCGAGCGTGAAGGCGTTGATCGAGGTGATCAGTTCGGGAATGGCGAAGGCGGAGACCGAGCCGAGCTTGCCAGTCTTGGAAAGAGCGGCGGCTGCCATGCCGAGCAGGTAGGTGCCCTGGAAGTATTTCGCGGCGAAGGGCGAGAAGTTCGGGGCGACCTGGAAGCCCGAGGCGTGAAGGACGGTGACCGAAGGATCGCGGCGGGCGATCTGCAGCGCGCCGTTCTGGTAACCGAACGAGCCGGCGATCAGGACCTTGGCGCCGTCGGCGACGACCTTGTTCATGATGCGGTCGGCATCCGGGCCTTCGGCGACGTTTTCGATGACCGTCACCTTCACCTTGTCGCCATACGCAGCCTTGATCGGATCGAGACCGGCCGAGAGTGCATGCGCCCAGCCGACATCGCCGACGGGCGAGGGTACAACGAGCGCGATGCCGAGCGGTTCGTCGGCGGCAAAGGCCGAACGGCTGGCGAATACGCCGGCGAGGCCGGTCGCGGCGGCCGCCTGCATGAATGTTCTGCGGGTCAGGTTGGTCATGGTTCTTGTTTCCCTCTTTTGGTTTTTTAGATCGTGATGCGGGCGAGTGCCTCTTCGGCATCCGCAAACAGTTTCGCCTCATCGAGGCCGGAAAACTCGCCGTTCTGCCAGACGATGCGGCCATTGATCATGGTTATGTCGGTGACGGAGCCGACGCCGACGCGCGGGATCAGGCTCAACGGGTCATGGCGCGTGCCGACATAGTCCAGGCGGCGGGTGTCGATGGCGAAGAGATCGGCCGCCATGCCGGGTGCGAGGCGCCCGATGTCCGTGCGGCCGAGCAGGCTCGCGCCGCCGGTGGTGCCGTAGCCGAGGAACTCGGCCGGCAGCGGAACCGGATGCTTGCGGCCCGAGGCGGCGAGGCATTGCAGCATGTAGGCCGAATGCAGGCAGTGCATCAGGTTGGAATTGTCATTGGAGGCGGCGCCATCGCAACCGAGCCCGACCCGGACACCGAGGGCGGCCATCGCCGGAATGTCGGTGGTCTCGGCGCCGACCAGGTAGACGGGTTCCGGACAATGGGAAACGCCGGTTCCGCTTGCCGCCATCTTCGCAAGTTCGCCGTGGGTCAGTTCCCAGCAATGGGCATAGAAGGTGTCGGGGCCGGCAAAGCCCATCTCTTCCAGATAGTCGACGGTCCGAAGCCCGTGACGCGCTTCCATCACCGGGCTTTCGCCTTCGCCGACATGGGTGTGCAGGAAGACGCCCTTGTCGCGTGCAAGGGCGACCGATTCCACGAAGGTTTCGCGATAGGAGTTGACCGGCTGGCAAGGGGAGACCACCACCTGGCGCATGCTGAAGGGACCGGCGTCGTGATAGGCGTCGATCAGGCGGGCGCAGTCGGCAATGAACTCATCCGTCGTCTCGAGCATCTCGTCGGGGATGGTCGAGCCTTCGGACTTGGGCAGGGTATTGCCACCGCGGCCGGCATGAAAACGGATGCCGAAGAGATCGGCCGCCTCGAATTGCCGGTCGATCAGCCGTTTGCCGGCATGGCGGGGGAAATTGTACTGATGGTCGAAGGCCGTCGTGCAGCCGTGCTTGATGAGTTCGGCCATCGCGGTAACCGAGGAATGATAGAAGCAGTCCTCGTTCAGGCGCGAAAAGATCGGGTAGATGCGATCCAGCCATTCGATGACCGAAAGGGCCGTCCAGTCGAGCTCGGCGTGATTCCTGACGAAGCACTGGAAGAAGTGGTGATGCGTGTTGACGAGGCCCGGATAGACGAACCAGCCCGTCGCATCCCTGACCTCGGTACCCGCCGGCACTGGTCGATCGGCAAGGCCCTTGCCGATCGCCTTGATCGCCGGGCCCTCGGTCAAGAGGTCCACTTCGCGCAGAACCACCGGACCGGCGCCGTCATCGACGATGACCGCTGCGCAGTTCTGGAGGAGATAGCCGCCCATCTCAGACCTCCGTCATGTCAGGCTCGGGCTTCAGGTCGTGAAGACGGTGGATACCGGGCATCTCGATGAACCCGTCGAGCGAGCGAAGCGCACGCGACCACAGGCGGATCATCGGATAGGGATCGAGCAGGACGTTACCGTCCGGCGCCAGCGCCACATAGGGGAAGCAGGCGATGTCGGCGATGGTCGGACGGTCAGCGCTCAGGAAGCGCTGACCGCGCTCGGCCTGTTCGAAGAGACCTTGTTCAAGCTCCCGGAGGGCGGTGATCCCCCTGGCCTGGAGGCTTTTTATGTCGCCCGGAACGAGCAGCATCTGGTGCAGCCGGGCGCCGCCGAGCGAGGCGGTCAGTCGGGCGGAGAAAGCGAGCCACTGCTGGGTTCTGGCGGTTTCTTCCGCAGAAGCATTACCGAGCCAGCCCGGTGCCGCCTTCGCGGCGATATAGGCGAGCATGGCGGAGGATTCCGTCAAGAGTAGGTCGTCGTCTTCGAGGATCGGGATCGTTCCGGCCGGGTTGAGCGCCAGCATTTCAGCGCTGCGGTGCTCACCGCCGGGGTGAAAATCGACCGGACGCAGTTCGAGTTTGACGCCTGCCAGCGCGGCCATGAGGCGCACCTTGTAGCTGCTGGGCGAGAGGACATAGTCGTAGAGCTTCATTATTGCGCCACCAGTTGCGCGCCATAGGTATAGTTGTGGCGCTTCAGCCAACGCCGATAGGCGACCGAGGTCAGATCGGCCCGGGTCGGGATTTCCATGCCGGGATCCAGCGGCAGCAAGGCCGGGATCTGGTTTTCGAGGATCGAGCGGTCCTGAAGGAAGATTGTCTGCTGGAAGTGGATGAGATCGGTCATGGATGACGTGTCATCGAAGAGTGCCATCCATGGCCAGACGTCGCAAAGATCCTCGCCGATCGGTTGAACGAAGAGGGTGATGACATCCCATTCACCCGGTCGCGGCGGGCAGGTCTTGTAGAGGATCGAGCAGGTCGGCGCCGGCACGCGGTACATGTATTCCGTGGTGATGCCGCCCGCCGCCGATTTTGCGGCCTGCGGCTGGTAGAATTCCACCTGCGTCGCCCAGACCTCGTCTACGTCCTCGCGAATCTCGACCTTGTAGTTATGCACTTCCGTATGAGGCTCAGAACCAAGGATGTCGGTATGGACGAAGGGGAAGTGGGCTATGTCGAGGAAGTTTTCCACCGCCCTGAGCGGCGAGCAGCGGACCCGCACAACGCCAACATCGACGAGACGGCGCCCCGGCTGTTCGGCTTCAGGGATGTCGAAGAGTTCGTGTCCCGGAGTGCCGAGCGAGGTCCAGACATGGCCATAACGCACGCGAACGGGCAGAACGCGACCCGTGGAGTCCATGACGGTCGTCTTGCCGTCCGCGCCGAGGGCAACCTTCACGGGCTCGCCCATCAGCACGGTGCCGTAGTCGGCCGTGGCGAGCTGGCTGAACATGGCAACCGGATACCACTCGTCCAGCATTCCCATCCTGCTCATGACTGTGCTCCTTCCATGGCGGCGGTCTCGGCACGCCGGCGCAGCGCCTCGGCAAACCGCGAGGCGGCTATCCGTTCCCCAGGCGTCGACTCGGCGGCGAGCAGGACATGCATGAGCGTCTGTCCATCGGACAGATCGGACAGAAGAAGACAGAGGCCGCCCAAAGCATCGGCCGGCTTCAGCAGGCCGTCAGCGTCCGCGCTCGAACCGGCGGCGGTTTCGATCGCGCCAATGGTCGCGGCTGCCGTCAGCGACCGAAGCGGCGAAAGTCCATCGAGTTTCGTCGGCTTGCCTTCGGACGTGTCCTTGCCGACCCAGACAAGGCCATCCTGCTCGATCACGGGGAAGGTCGCGACGCGGATTGCTTCCGGCGGCGTGAGGCCCGGATGGGCCGGGATGCTGAGACAGTTGCCGGCCTTGGCATAGCGCCAGCCGTGATAGATGCAGGAGAGAGCCTCGCCACGCACGAAGCCGTGGGAAAGCCGCATCCCTCGGTGAGGGCAGCGATCGGCGGAAGCGGCGGCCTGGCCGGAGGCGCTGCGCCAGATTGCGATGGTTTCGGCCCCGATGCGGGCCGGCATGACCGTTTTTGCCGGAAGATCGGCAGAGAGTGCGACTGGCGTCCATCGGCCCGTCGTGCCGGAGTGCATGTTGAATTATCCTAAAAAAAACATAGAGCTAACGCCGGTCGTCGGTCTGCTCTGGCTGCCCTCGGCCCGTCGTTGAAAGACAAGTTTGCATAACTATTGCTCAATGGCAATCAGTGATCAAAAAAAGCGCAAAATCTTGTGGGCAGTCAGAATGAGGTGGTTTCGTCACCTGGTTTCAGGCGGTCGATGCTCTCTACCCAGACGTCTATCGGGCCCAGGGCACAGCCCATTTCCATCATGTCGATCAGTTCGTCGGGGCCGACGAGGTCGAGCTCGATCCTGTCTGCCGATGCATGCGCGATGATGGGAGAAAGGCCCAGTTTGGATGCGTGACGACCGATCCATGGAAGAAAGGAATCGGGCAGAAGCTCTCCGACGATAACCATTCGCTGCTTCTGCAATCCAGTTGCCTCTTTCGCCATTCGCGCCGGCTCCCCTTATGTCGAGGGCAAGTCACATCAAAATCGCGGTGAATGCAAGCGGAGGTGTTCGATCTCCTCTCCCGGAGGCAGGCTGACATCCGCGACGTACCGGATGGTGGAACAAGGGTTCGTGTTCCCGGAGAAAGGGGCTTGACGCGCAGACCTGACGCGATCGCCATCTCTGATGGAGGTCCGGGCCGCTTGCGCCTTGCGCCTGTCCAAGCGGTACCGTGAGACACGGCTGCGAATATCCGGCTATCTGGCCCTTAAGGGCGGCAACACTGTCCAACCGACATTCCGGGGCGTTGGCCGGTCCCTCCAGTATTGGATTGACCTGCGGGTTTCGTCAGATCATCGGAAAGAAGCCCCAGTAGAAGAGCCCGCGCTCATCTGTCGGGGGCGTCCTGGCATGATCCGGCTTTGTGGGTTCGGTGGCGCCGGACAATTCCCTGTCTTCTCGGCTGGCGGTTTCCGGAGCCGTCTCCTTCTGTCCGCGCTTGAGGTCGAAGAGTCCGAAGCCGAAGGCATTGATGGCGAGAGGCATGCGTATTCCTCCTTTGCGGGGCGAGTTTCATCGCGCGGATGTGGCTGCTCTCAGTGCGTCGCCGTCTCGGACGTGGGGCGGAAACGGGTTTCCGTGACGATCCGGTTCGGCGCGGCGCGATGACGGGGCGCATCTTTCAGCAGTCCGAGCAGTTCGTAACCTCCTGTCCAGCGTCCGAAGCCGCTTCCGATGTTGATGTGTCCGGCTTCACCAATGTCGATCAGCGCGCTTCTCCAGCTTCCGGCGACCGCCTTCACCTTGTCGAAGGGCATATAAGGGTCGTTGAGGCTGGCCACGACAAGGCTCGGAAAGGGAAGGGGATCGAGCGGCATATCGCCAAATCTCAGCACGCAGGGGTGCAGGACCTCCGTCGCAACGAGGTCGCAAGGCGCGACGAGCAGTGCGCCGCGGATCTTCTTCGCGAGCGGGCTTTTCACCATGTGGGCGGTCAGAAGACAGCCGAGGCTGTGGGCGACGATCCAGGCGCCATCGCTCCTGTCAAGCGCAGCTTCCAGGTTGCCACGCCAGTCCGCGAGCCTCGGGCAAGTCCAATCGTCCTGCTCGATGAACACGGCGTCCTGGTTGTCGCGGGCCCAGTGCCACTGCCAATGACCTTCACCGGATCCGTTCAGTCCGGGGAGAATGAAAGTCTCTGCGTCGTCGGCCGGGTGCGTGCGCATGGTGGTGACCATCCTCGATCCTTGATAACGATCGCCGATCATCGCGAAGATCCGCGGTTTCATTAAGCAAGCAGAATTCATTATCTATAAATTATGTAGAAAATAATTCCGACGGGCGATTTCAGATCTGCACCGGCGCCCTGGAGGGGCGTTGGGGAAGACGCTTTGCCAGCGCCGCCCGCAGCCGCCGACACTCTTCGCACGAAATCTCTTGCGGCCTCTCCGCCGTTCAAGATGCAGTCGGTCAAATGAGGAGACTGAAGATGTGTCTCATCCGTTCGACCGCGCCTGGCCGGACAGCCGCCTTGTTTGACGGATCAGTCTGAGGAACCGGAACATGGGAAGGCCGGTTTAGGTTTGGATGCGTTTCAATCGGCTTCTTTTGCGGTGCGCAATCGGCGCCCTCGTCGGCGCTGCAATTTGGGCAAGGTGTTCAAAGTTTGAGCATTTTGCAAAATAAAATACCTATTACATAAATTTACTAGATTTATGATCGTGATAGTTCCGCATCGGCCCAAGCGATGGGACTTTCACGCAAGCAGGAGATTTCATGTCGAACTTTTCGAAACTCAACCGTCTCGCCGCGATTGCCTTGATCGCGGCAACGGCGCTGTCGGCGGGCATCGCCAACGCCGGCGAGACGCTGGACAAGATCAAGGAACGCGGCCTTATCAAGGTCGGCGTTGGCACGACGCCGGGCTTCTTCTCCCCCGGCAGCGACGGTCGCTGGAACGGCTTTTTCGTCGACTACGGCCGCGCGCTCGCCATCACCGTCTTCAACGACCCCGAGAAGGTCGAGTTCACCAACTCCTCGCCGCAGCAGCGCCTGCCGGCACTGCAGTCGGGCGAGTACGACATCCTCCTGTCGGGGGTGACGCAGACGATCACCCGTGCCTTCAAGCTGGGCTTCCATTTCGGTCCGGTGGTCTTCTATGACGGCCAGGGTCTGCTGGTGCGCAAGGATCTCGGCGTGACCAAGGGCACTGAACTCGATGGTGCCACCATCGGCGTCCAGAGTGGCACGACGGGTGAGTTGAACATCGCCGACTTCTTCCGCAAGACCGGCAAGAAGTTTACCCCCGTGACGATCGAGGAAACGGGCGAATTCGTAAAAGCCCTCGAATCCGGCCGTGTCGATGCGCTGACCCAGGACTCCACCGACCTTGCCGGCAAGCGGACGCAGCTCAAGAACCCGGATGACTACGTCCTGCTGCCGGAGCGCCTGTCCAAGGAGCCGCTTGCACCGGCGATCCGCGCCGGCGACGACCAGTGGCTGGAAATCGTCAACTGGACCGTCTACGCCACCATCCAGGCCGAGGAGCTCGGCATCACCAAGGCCAATGTCGACGAGTTCCTGAAGAGCGAAGACCCGGCGATCCAGCGCTTCCTCGGCGTGGATCCGTCGCTCGGCGAAGCCATAGGCCTCGATCCGAAGTTCGCTTACAACATCATCAAGACGGTGGGCAATTACGGCGAGATCTTCGATCGCAACATCGGCAAGGGAACGTCGCTCAATCTGGAGCGTGGCTACAACAATCTCTGGACGAATGGTGGTCTTCTCTATTCTCCGCCCTTCCGTTGATCGCGTCGGGGAAACCTCATGACGATCAAAGTCCTGCCGGGTCCGAAAGGGCCCGGCTTGCTCATAAGGGTCTCGGAGTGGATCGGTCCGCTGCCTCTGCGGCAGCTCGCCCTTCTCGCCGGCGTCCTGCTCGCCTTCTGGTTCTTCGGGTCCAACACGCTTGCCAACATGCAGCGCGCCGGGCTGGCGCCGGGCTTCTCGTTCCTCTCCCAGCAGGCAAACTTCGAAATCGGCGAGAGCCTGAACGGTTATCAGGCCGGTGACAGTTACGCGTGGGCACTGGTCGCGGGTATAGCCAACACGGCCAAGGTGGCGCTGCTCGGCTGCGTCCTTGCCACGGTGCTCGGCGTCGTCCTCGGGACTGCCCGGCTGGCGGGCAACCCGCTGCTTTCCTCGCTGATCCGCGGTTATGTCGAAATCCTGCGCGGCACGCCCCTGCTGCTGCAGCTTTTCCTCTGGACCGGCCTGTTCCAGAGCCTGCCGGCGCCTCGCAATGCCGTCACGGTGCTTGATCTCGCATTTCTCAGCAATCGGGGGATCTTCGTTCCGTCGGTCACCATCGGTGGCTTTTCCGCGTTGATCTGGCTGCCGGCGCTCGTCCTCTATGTCGGCATTCTGGTCCTCGCAGCCCGACGGCTCTTCATGGGCCGAAGCTTCTATGTTTCGAAGAGCGTGGCGTTCATCGGCGCCTCGGTCTGCTTCCTGCTCGCCGTCCTCGCGATTTTCGGCCATGCGCCCGGGATCGAGGTTCCGGCGCAGGGCGGATTCAATATCCGGGGCGGCTGGTCGCTCACACCCGAGTTTGCCGCGCTTCTTGCGGGGCTCACCATCAATGCATCGGCGACCATTTCCGAGATCGTCCGAAGCGGTATCCAGTCGGTGCAGAATGGTCAGTGGGAGGCAGCCCGCGCCCTCGGCCTGAAGCCGGGCCAGATCATGCGGCTGGTGGTCCTGCCGCAGGCGCTGCGCGTCATCACGCCGCTGATGACCTCGAGCTATCTCGACCTGACGAAGAATTCGAGCCTTGCCGTGGCGATCGGCTTCCCGGATCTGGTGAGCGTTGCCAACACCACCGCCAACACGACCGGGCAGGTGATCGAGGTGATTGCCCTCATCATGGTCGTCTACCTTGCCATCAACCTCGCGGTCTCGGCGCTGATGAACCAGTACAATCACAGGATTGCCCTGAAGGGTGCGCATCCCCGATGACGTTCGTTTCCCTCTCCCTGCCGCTGCGTCCCCGAACCGCACGCAAGCGTCTCAAGCCCCTGTTCTCAAGCCCGGTGAACGGTGCGATCACGGTGGTCTTGTTTTTCCTGATCCTGTGGATCGGACGTCCTGTCCTCCATTGGGCCGTGCTGGATGCGGTCTGGACGGGAACTGCCCAGGACTGTGCCGCCAGCGATGCGGGAGCGTGCTGGGCATTCGTCGCGGAGAAACTGCGTTTCATCCTCTTTGCCTTCTTCCCGCAGAATCTGCAGTGGCGCCCGGCGGTCGCGACCGTCGCGGTCCTGGTGCTGCTGGCCTGCTCGGCCATGCCGCGTTTCTGGAGCCGCCGCCTGATTGCCGTGTGGATCGCCGCGCTCACCGCGGCATGCCTACTGGTCTCCGGTGTGATCGCACCCCCGATCGTCTCCACCAATCATTGGGGCGGCCTGCCAATCACCGTCTTCGTGTCGATCATGGGCCTCGGCTTCGCCTTTCCGCTGGCCGTCCTTCTGGCGCTTGCGAGGCGGTCGCGCATGCGCATCCTGCGTCTGCTGGCGGTCACCTATATCGAGGTCTTGCGCGCCGTGCCGATGATCGTCGTACTCTACGTCGCGATGCTGATCGTGCCGATGGCCCTGCCGGCCGGAGCCCTGGTCGACAAGCTGTTGCGGGCGCAGATCGGCATCACGCTGTTTGCCTCCGCCTATCTCGCGGAAATCATCCGCGCCGGGCTGCAGGCCCTGCCCGCCGGGCAGAGCGATGCTGCCTGCGCGCTCGGGCTGACCTACTGGCAGACCGCGCGCCTCATAATCCTGCCGCAGGCGCTGCGCGCGGTGATCCCGGCCATCGTGAACCTGTCGGTTGGCATTCTGCTCAACACGTCGCTGCTCGCCGTCATCGGCATCTACGACCTGCTCAATGCGGCGAAGTCGTCGGCCACCGATCCGCAATGGCTGGGCTTCTACACCGAGGCCTATGTGATCGTGGCTGCAATCTATTTCGCGTTCAGTTTCTGTGCGTCGCGCTACAGCCTCTGGCTCGAACGGCATCTGCGCGCAGGCGGCCATCATTGAGGCGCCGGCTGAATATTCAGCAGAAAACGATTGCCTGCCGACCGACTTCGACCGCCTCGACGACGCCACCCCTGCTCAAGACCGCAATACCAGACGAAGAGTGAAACCGATGACAAGCAGCGATCTTCCGGCCCCTGACCACGCCCGCAACATGAAGCTGATCGGCCACAGCGACATCGGAGGGCGCGGCGATGGGCTGCAGCTGATGGTGCATCGCGGGTATGCCTATATCGGCCACCCCTGGTCGCGCGGATTTTCGATCGTCGACGTCCGCGATCCGAGACACCCGCGCACGGTCACGTATGTCGAGGCGCCGGCCAACAGCTGGAACATCCATCTGCAGACCCATGACGATCTGCTGCTGGTGGTCAATGCGCTCGATCTCTTTGCCGATGTCGAGACCTTTGCCGGCGAGAAGGCCTACTACACCCAGCAGGTCGGCGACACGGTCGCGGCGCGGAAACGGGAGCGGGCCTGGACCGCCGGCATGACGGTCTTCGACATCTCGACCCCGGACCGACCTCGCAAGATCGGGCAGCTCGACGTCGAGGGCATCGGGTTCCATCGCATCTGGTATGTCGGTGGGCGCTATGCCTATGCGTCAGCACTTCTTGACGGTTTCTCCGACTACATTTTCGTGACGATCGACCTCGCGGACCCGACGCAGCCGGTCCTTGTCGGACGCTGGTGGCTTCCGGGCATGAACCGGGCCGCGGGTGAACAGCCGACATGGGGTGAGGGAAAGCGATATGCGCTTCATCACGCACTGGTGCACGGCGATACCGCCTATGCCTGCTGGCGCGACGGCGGGCTCACGCTGATCGATATCAAGGACCACGCGGCGCCAAGGCTGATCAGGCACCACAACTGGTGCCCGCCCTATGGCGGCGGAACCCATTCTCCCCTGCCATTGCCGGGGCGCGGGCTTCTCGTCGTCGCGGACGAGGCCGTTCTCGATCAGGAAGAGGACGGCCGCAAGCATACCTGGATCTTCGATATCAGGGTGCCGGAAAACCCGATCAGCATTTCCACCCTGCCCATTCCGGGTGAGGCGGACTATGCTAGGAAAGGTGGACATTTCGGCCCCCACAATCTGCATGAGAACAGGCCGGGAAGTTTTGTTTCCGAGACCCTGATCTTTGCCACCTGGCAGAATGCCGGCATCCGGGCCTTCGACATTTCCGACCCGTTCCGCCCGGTCGAAACCGGGGCGCTCGTTCCGGCTGCGCCACGTAGCATGACCGATCGACGCCCCGGGAGACCCAAGGTCATCCAGTCCGCCGATGTCTTCGTCGACGCGGTCGGCCTGATCTATGCGACCGACTACAATGCAGGCCTGGAGATCATCGAATACGTAGGCTGAGGCCGGTGACCCTGGACGCTGATCTCACGTTTGGTCTGGCATCTACTCGCGGCGGGCTTGCCATTCCTTCCATCGCAGAAAGAGATTGGCGCCGATGCTGTCGAAGGGGGAGGGAGCCAATCTTGCGGGCTCGCCTTCGGCCAGGAAGTGCGCCGCGATTTCCGAATTTCGTCCCGAAAGAAGATCCGCCGCCCCGATCCCGGTGAGCGTGCTGCGCACGGTGCCGAGGCCGTTGTCGCAGCATGCCGAATAGAGGCCGGTCTCCAGTTCCTGCATGACCGCGACTCCGTTCCAGCTGAGGCAGAGGTGGCCGGCCCAGCTGTACTGCATGGGAACGTCCGCCAGCGTCGGGAACCGGTCCGCGAATTTCCGGCGGTGGATCCGTGCGGCGCGTGCCAGCGCTGCCTCCGAGGGTAGCATGCCGGGGAGATAGCTGGCGCAGGTGCGCGTGACGATGCGGTTTCCGCCCTGTGCGGTGTCGATCCTGCGCATCGTCGTACCCATCGGATCGGACGGCGTGACGCCCCATCGCGGATGGCCGCCGAGGCGGGCGATCGTCTGGCTGTCCAGCTCCTCCGTCATCGAGGCATAGAGGAAGACATGCATCAGCCTCTTGCGCTTGAAGCCGAAACTCTCGAGGTGTCCGTTGTTGGCGAGAATGACGTTTGCCGCCGTGACTTTGCCGTTCGGCGTCGTCAGTTCCCAGGTCGCGCCAGTCCGTTCTAAACGCTGCACCGGCGTGCATTCGAGTACATGGACGCCGGCGTGCCGCAGCCCTTCGCCAAGAGAGCGGATATAGCCGGCGGGCTGCAGCATCACCGTGCCGGGCGTATAAAGGCCCGAGACATAGTGGCGGCTGCCGGTCACCTCATGCATGGCCTTCGCGTCGAGCATTTCTCCCGGCTCGCCGAGGGCTGCGAGGTGCGACGCGTAGCTCAGGTTCCGGTGATGACCCGCTATACCCGCCGCGCCGTTGATCTTTCCGGCCGGGTCGAAGAAGGCGGGGTTTATCCCGTATTCCTCGACATTGGTGCGGGCAAAGGCAATTGCCATGCGGTTGAGGGCAGTTATCCGCCTGTCTGCGGCAAGGCCCTTGCCGGCGTAGTCGTCGGAGGAGAGGTCGTGCGGAAGATCGATCATGAAGCCGGAATTGCGGCCGGAGGCGCCTTCCGCCAGCCGGCTGGCATCGAGCACGGCGATCCTCGTTGCCGGATCGTTTTCGAGAAGGCGGCGGGCGGCAGAGAGGCCGGCGAAACCGGCGCCGACGATGGCGACGTCGATGGCGAGGTCGCCGTCGAGGGCCACGGGTCCCCGGTCATCCGGGAGGATGGCGCTCCAGGCCGCCGGTCCGCGATGGACCGGCAGCCTTATGGCCGAGTGGCTGGTCAATTGACGGCCTCGTCCTGATCGTCGGTGAGGTCGATCCAGATGGTCTTCAGCTGGGTGTACTGGTCATGGGCGTGGATGCCGTTGTCGCGGCCGCCGAAGCCGGATGCCTTGAAGCCGCCGAAGGGCGTGGTGATGTCGCCTTCGCCGAAGGAATTGACCGTCACGGTGCCGGCGCGGATGACACGGGCGCCGCGGATCGCCTTCTTGGCGTTGGCCGTGTAGATCGAGGCGGCAAGGCCGTATTCGGTGTCGTTGGCCAACGCGATCGCCTCGTCGAAGGTCTCGACGGTGAGCACCGTCAGGACTGGTCCGAAGATCTCCTCGCGCACGGCCTTCGCATTGCGGTCGGCAATGTCGATGATGGTTGGCTCGACGAAGCCGTCCTTCGCTGTTCCTCCGAGCAGGACCTTCTGGCCCTTTTCGAGATAGGAGGCGACCTTGTCGAAATGGGTCTTCGAGACCAGCGCGCCGACACGGTTTTCCGGATTGAGCGGATCGCCCATCGGCCATTCGCGGGCATGCGCGACGATGCGCTTCAGCAGTTCGTCCTTGATGCCGCTCTGAACGATGAGGCGCGAGGAGGCCGAGCAGTTCTCGCCCATGTTCCAGAAAGCGCCGTTGACGATGTGCGCGGCGACGCGGTCAAGGTTTTCGGCATCGTTCAGCACCACGGCAGGGTTCTTGCCGCCCATTTCGAGCGTTACTTCCTTGAGGTTCGACTCGGACGCGTATTTCAGGAAACGGCGGCCCGTCGCGGTCGAACCGGTGAAGGAAACCGCGTCGATGTCGGCGTGGCGGCCGATCGCTTCGCCGACTTCGGCGCCACCGCCGGGAACGACGTTGAAGACGCCGGCC
Source organism: Rhizobium terricola (assembly GCF_012927355.1). Taxonomy (GTDB): domain Bacteria; phylum Pseudomonadota; class Alphaproteobacteria; order Rhizobiales; family Rhizobiaceae; genus Allorhizobium; species Allorhizobium terricola. The sequence goes on along the minus strand of NZ_JABBGK010000013.1, from coordinate 6,062 downwards.
GGAATGCCGGCCTCCATGGCAAGCTCGGCAATCCTGAGGGCCGTCAGCGAGGTCTCGAGCGCCGGCTTGACGATCACCGAATTGCCGGCGGCAAGCGCCGGGCCGATCTTCCAGGCGAGCATCAGAAGCGGGAAGTTCCACGGCAGCACTAGACCGACGACGCCGACCGGCTCGCGCACGATCATGGCGATGTGATTGTCGGAGGCCGGAGAGACTTGATCGTAGATCTTGTCGATCAATTCGGCATGCCACCTGATGCAGTGGATGGTTTCCGGAACATCGACCGTCTCGCAGTCATAGATGGTCTTGCCGCTGTCGAGGCTTTCCATGACGGCAAGCTCGCGGGCATTGCGCTTGATCAGCGTGGCAAGCCTGACCAGGACCGCCTTGCGCTCGCCCGGATGCAGGCGCGACCAGCGGCCGTCCTCGAAGGCATCGCGGGCCTTCTGAACGGCGAAGTCGACATCGTCAGGCCCGCAGGCGGCGATTTTCGCCAGCACGTCGCCGGTTGCCGGATTGGTGGTGTCGAAGGTCTTGCCCGAGAATGCCGGACGGAAGGAACCGTCGATGAAGGCCTGCGTCGGCAGTTGGAGGCCTGCCGCAATCGCCTTGTATTCCCCGGTTGTCAGACGATCGCTCATGGTCATGCCTCCGATTCGATTTCCACAATCGTGCGCTTCACAACGCGCACGACCTGGTCCAGCTGCCGCTTGTCATCCTTGTTCAGTGCCTTTAGCGGCGGACGCGGCGGACCTGCATAAAAGCCCTCCATCTCGCAGCCGTGCTTGATGCACTGGATGAACTTGCCGCCCTGTTCGAGCACCCGCATCAACGGCATCATCGCCGACATGATGCGGCGGCCCTTCTCGAAGTTGCCGTCGACGGCGCAAGCCTTGTAGAGCGCCAGATGCTCCTTCGGCAGGAAGTTCGAGCCGCCGCAGACCCAGCTTCTCGCGCCCCAGGCGAAGAACTCCAGAGCCTGGTCGTCCATGCCGCAGGACATCTGGATATGCGGATAGTCGCGGGCGAGCAGATGCACGCGGTTGATGTCGCCCGAGCTCTCCTTGATCGCCTGGAAGTTCCGCGACCGGCCGACGCGGTCGAGGAATTCCTCGCCCATGTTGATGCCCATGCGGCCCGGATAGTTGTAGAGCATGATCGGCAGGTCGGCGGCGCGGTCGATGGCCAACGCGTTCAGTGCATTCTCGCGCTCGGTCGGAACCGAGTAGGGGGGCGAACCGACGAGGATCGCAGACGCGCCAATCTTTGCGGCCGTCTCCGCCATGGTGATCGAATCTTCCAGCCGGATCGCCACCGTGCCGACGATCAGCGGCACACGCTCGCCGATGACGTCCTTGGCGAACTTTGCCATCTCGATGCGCTCTTCCATCGACTGGGCGTAATATTCCCCCGTCGAGCCGCCGTTGATCAGGCCATGCACCCCAGAGGCAATCAGGTGCTCGATCATCGCCACAAACGCATCGCGGTCGATGGAGCCGTCCTCCCCATGGGGTGTAATGACGGGCGTGAAAATGCCGTCAAAATTCATCGAATTCCTCCTGGGTTGCAGATCTTACTGCCGGTTTCGCAGCCAATGGCTGCTGTCAGTTGGGAAAGTAGACATGTTGTAGCTCAATAGAATACATATTGTCTACAATAAAAATAATGACGAAAGAGGGCGAATGCGCGGCGGCGGGCACGGCGCCGGCAGCGCTCCAAAACGATCACCTGCCGCTTGCGGAGTGTGTGTGATGGCGGTGCTGGAACGGGAAGGGCCGAAACCGGTGCGATGCGCACCGTCAGGGACCGGTCGGCGTCAGCGAAGCCCGAGTTGCCGATGTGACCGGCGAAGCTTCGCAGGGGTAATCTCGTATGTGCGCTTGAACCAGTTGACGAGATGGGCGCAGTCGGAGAAGCCGCATTCATAGGCGATCTGGGCGATCGACCGGTCGCTGTTGAGAACCATCCATCGCGCCGCCTTGAGACGCATCTGGCGCCAGTACTGGCTCGGCGCCATTTGAAGGTGCTTCTGGAAAAGGCGAGACAGTTCTCGCTCCGAGGTGCCGACGCTCCCAGCAATCTCGGCGACCGAGCAGAGTTCGTACATCTTCTGTCGCATCAGGCCGATCGCATTGGCGACGCGGCGATCGCCGCAGTTCAGGCCGAGGTCATGCTCCTCGATCACGCCATCCTTGTCGAAGCCATGATCGCCGAGGAGATAGTGATAGGCCTTGTGGGCCCGGGACTCGCCGCAGGCATTGGAGACCAGATACATGGCGAGCTTGATCGATGCGAGGCCGCCGGGACAGGTAATGATGTTTCCGTCGGCCACGACGGGCCGATCCGTGACGGGAATGATGTCCGGAAAATTCTGGCGCAGGGCTCCGGCCAGAGCGAAATGAACGGCGCATCTCTTGCCGGCGAGGAGGCCCATTTCTGCCAGGATGAAACTGCCCGAACAGTTGCCGGCCACCGGTATCCCATGGCGGGTGGCGGCCGCGACAAAATCGTAGAGTTCCGGCGGTGTCGTCTGCTCGCCGTGCAATATGCCCCCATGCACGACGATGAAGTCATAGTCCCGCGGGTCGGCATAGGCGCGTCCCGGGATCATCTCCAGGCCGCAGCTTGCCCTGACCGGATCGAGATTGTGCGACAGCAGATCCCAGTCGCAATAGATACGCCTGCTGAAGTCGCTTTCGTCGCCCGCCAGGCGAAGGAAGTCGGTGAAGCAGGCGAGCGGCATCAGGGTGAAGTTCGGCGTGACGACGATCCCGACGCGCAGCGGAGCGGCAACCTCGGGCGAGGGTCTGCTCGGCCCCAATTGGGAATAGTCGCGCGGCAAGCTGCACAGTCTCCGGGCCATAATCGAATTTGTCCGAAACGTACAATACGGCAGCCGACAAGACAAATAGCTTCGATCTCGTATTGGCAGGTGCGTATGAGGAGGCGGATCTGAAGCTTGAACTGTCGGTCGGGCCTGTGGACCGAGAAGTCGGGGACGGCGAACGTGCCTGAAGGCAGCTCATGCGAGGCGTTACGAGACATAGATTGTAGATAACGGACCAAATTCCCTTCGATCGGCGGCCTGCCAGAACCGCCCCGATGGGCCAACGAAATTGGCGGTGACGGTGTTCTGCCGACGGCCTGCCACCCTTCCAGCCGGCATCGTCCGGACGTGATGTCACTGAAACAGGATCTCCCCATGACCGCCCTTTTCCCGAAGACCTTCTCGGAAATAACCCTTGCGGGGCACACCCTGCGCAACCGGATCGTGTTCGGCGCCCACACGGCCAACATGTCCGTGAACGGCCTGCCCGGCGATCAGACAATTGCCTATTATGTCGAACGGGCCATCGGAGGCGCGGCGATGATCGTCGTGGAGCCTATGCCGGTCCATCCCGCCGCCGTCCTGACGCGCGGAAACTTCAGGACATGCGACGACTCGGTGATCCCGGCATTCCGGAAGCTGACGGACCGCGTCAAACAGCACGGCGCGGTCGTGCTCCAGCAGCTCTATCACGTCGGTAGCCACGGGGATTCCGACCTCTCCTTCCACGCCCACTGGTCTCCTTCGGGCGGCCCCAGCTATCACGATAGCGACGGCTCCCATGCGATGACCGAGGCGGAGATCGAGGAAACGATCGCGGCCTTCGTCAATGCAGCACTGCGCTGCAAGGCCGCGGGCTTCGACGGCGTGGAGGTATGGGCGGCCTATGGCGGGCTTCTCGACCAGTTCTGGACCCCCTTCTACAATCGCCGCGAGGATCGCTGGGGCGGCAGTCTCGAGAACAGAACGCATTTCTCGCGGGAGATCCTGACGCGCATCCGCCAGACCTGCGGTCCGGGTTTCATCGTCGGGCTGGCCGTCAGTGACGAGCCGAGCTGTCCGACCGCACTCAACCGCGACCAGTTGACCGAGATCGTTTCGGGGCTGGATCAGGACCGCCTCATCGACTACGTCACCTGCGGGTCCGGCGGCTATTTCGATTATGGAAGCCTTATGCCGACCTTCCTTTATCCCGAGCGATTGGGCACCTCGTTGTCGGCCCGCCTGAAACAGGTCGTCCGGCACGCGCTGGTCACGGCGGAGAGCCATATCCGGACACCGGAGAATGCCGAGATCACGATCGGCGAGGGCTCTGCGGACCTCGTCTCCATCGTCCGCGGCCAGATCGCCGACCCTCATCTGGCAAACAAGGCGCGGGAGGGCACGCCCGAAGACATCCGCGGCTGTCTCTCCTGCAACCAGATGTGCTGGGGACGGCGGTCACGCGACTACTGGATCAGCTGTCTCATCAACCCCTCTGTCGGGCGGGAGTCCGAGTGGGGTGGCGACCGGTTCGAACGGGTGGCCGATCCCCGGACTGTCCTGGTCGTCGGCGGCGGACCGGCCGGGCTCGAGGCGGCGCGGGTCGCTGCGGAGAGAGGCCACAAGGTCGTTCTCACCGAGGCATCGGATCGGCTGGGCGGCGCCTTCCGTCTGGCTGGCGAGCAGCCACGCCGGGCGCAGATCCTCGATCTTATCCGCTGGTATGAGACCCGCTTCGAAAAGCTCGGTGTCGAGGTGCGCCTGAACACCTATGTCGAAGGAAGCGACGTTGCCGCGATCGGGGCCGACACGGTCGTGCTCGCAACCGGATCTCTCCCGCAGGACAACGGCTTCCAGAAGGCTATGCCGGATCGTGCCTCACTCGCGGGGATCGAGCACGGAAACGTTCATTCGGCAGAGAGCGTGATGGCGCGTCAGGCGCGGCTCGGATCGCGCGTCGTCGTCGTCGACGAGACGGGCGGCTGGAAAGGCTGCGGCACGGCGTGGAAGCTTGCCGAACAGGGACACAAGGTCGTGCTGGTCACCCCCGATGCCCTCGTTGGAAAGGAACTGCAACGCACCGCGGCGGATGCTCCCCTGCGCCGGACACTGAGTGGGCTCGGCGTCCAGTTCCGCACGGAAACCAGCGTCGAGAGCTGGCAGGGCAAATCCGCGACGCTCCGCTCGCATCTGACCGGCGCACACGACACGATCGACGCGGACAGTCTGGTGTTTGCCACGACAAATGTCGCGGCAAACTGGCTCGCCCTCGAACTGGCAGCACTCGGCATCGCCTTCGTCGAAATCGGTGACGGTGTCGCGCCGCGGCAGGCGCCCTATGCGTTTTACGAAGGGCGGCGGGCAGCAATGGCGATCGGGCGCGGGTAGGCCACACGAGAAGAGGCGGACGTTGCCGCGTGGGGTGACCAGCCGGAAGGACCGCCCAGCTTGGGCGGTCGGTAGCATTCTTCCGTCTAGTGGACCGCATTGACCATAGCGGCGGCGAGTTGTCGGAATGTCACGGCGCCGATGGGTGTTCCGTCTTGTGCGGTGACGATGACGTCGCCGTCTGGGGCGGCTGCGAGCATTCGGACGGCCTCCTCGATGGTGGTGCCGGCCATGATGGTGGCGCGGCCTTCGGGATGGGCTGCGGCGGCGGCGGGGGGAAGCGGCGTCATGATCGCCTCGACATGGACGACGCGGCCACGGTTCACTTCCTTGACGAAGTTGGCGACATAGTCGTCGGCGGGGCGCAGCACGATGTCCTGGCTGGTGCCCTGCTGGATGATCTCGCCGTCACGCAGAATGGCGATCTGGTCGCCGAGCCTCAGCGCCTCGTCGAGGTCATGGGTGATGAAGACGATGGTCTTCCTGATCTCCTTCTGGATGTCGAGCAGAACGGTCTGCATGTCGGTGCGGATCAGCGGGTCGAGGGCGGAATAGGCCTCGTCCATCAGCAGGACCGGCGCGTCGTTGGACAGCGCCCGGGCGAGCCCGACGCGCTGCTGCATGCCGCCGGAGAGCTGGTTGGGGTATTTCTGCTCGAAGCCCATCAGCCCGACGCGCTCGAGCCAGCGCATGGCGATCTCGACGGCGGCCTTGCGCTCGATGCCCTGGACCTCGAGACCGAAGACGGTGTTGTCGAGCACGCTGCGATGGGGCAGCAGCGCGAACTTCTGGAACACCATGGCGGTCTGGTGGCGGCGGAACTCGCGCAGCTCGTTCTCGTTCATCTTGACGACGTCGACGCCGT
>NZ_JABBGK010000012.1 GCF_012927355.1 Rhizobium terricola | reverse complement strand
GGAACGGCGGACGGAGACCCTTGCTCTCCCACGGGCTTGCTGTCCCAAAGGGAATTCGGTCTCCCATCCGCCACCGCAACCGGCATTACATAGCCGAATGCGCCATTTGGGAAGTTACAAGGGGACGCATGTCGACGCGGATTCCCCGGCAAAACCATTTCCCTTGCAGTCGGTCACGCGGCACAAAATACTTTGTCCATCTATTTTATGTATTATAGCGTTCGATCCGCACCAGATGAGCGCTTTCCGCAGCCGGCACGAGCGTGAAAACGCCGCCCACCGATGAGCGGTCGCGCTCATGGACTCGCAAAGCCCTCACGCGATCCTGCCTGCGTTTCGACGCGTTGCGGAGGTCGCACCTTACCATCCTCCTGCGCGCGGCGTCCGGGGGACATGCAACCAGGAGAACTGAAATGACCATCCACACCCTGCCCGTCCATCTCCCACTCGTCGACATCTCTCGTTTCCATGCCGGCACTGCCGAACGTGAACGCTTCATTGCCGATCTGGGGAAGACCCTTCACGATCACGGCTTCTTCTATCTCACCGGCCACGGCGTCGATCCGAAACTGATCGCCGACGTGATCGCGACGTCGAAGCGCTTCTTCGCCCTGCCGCTGGAGGAGAAGCTGGAGATCGAGATGGTCAAGTCGCCGCATTTCCGCGGTTACAACCGTGCCGGCTACGAGCGGACCCGCGGCCAGCAGGACTGGCGCGAGCAGCTCGACATCAATACCGAGGGTACGGCCATTGAAATCGGAGCCGAAACGCCGGCGTGGAAGCGGTTGCTCGGACCCAACCAGTGGCCGGCGGCGCTTCCGGAACTGAAGCCGCTCCTCCTTGCTTACCAGGCCGAAGTGACCCGCGTCGGTATCGACGTCCTGAAGGCGATCGCGGTCGCCCTCGGCCAGCCGGAAGACGCCTTCGCCCAGATCTACGAGCCGCAGCCCTCGCAGCTCCTGAAGATCATCCGCTATCCCGGTCGCGAAGTGGCTGAGACCGACCAGGGTGTCGGCGCCCACAAGGATGGCGGCTTCGTGACCGTCCTTCTGCAGGACACCGTTCCGGGGCTCCGCGTCCAGACCGAAGACGGCGTCTGGCTCGATGCCCCGCCGGTCCCGGGCACATTCGTCATCAATACCGGCGAGCTGCTGGAACTGGCGACCAACGGCTTCGTCCGGGCCGACGTGCATGATGTCGTCGCCCCGCCGGCCGGCGTCGAGCGCTTCTCGGTCGCGTTCTTCCTCGGCTCGCGTTATGACGCAACCATCCCGGTCATCGACCTGCCGGAGGAGCTTAAGCGGGACGAGCGCGGCGTGACCATCGATCCGCTCAACCCGATCTTCCGTGAAGTGGGCCAGAATCACCTGAAGAGCCGCCTGCGCTCGCATCCTGATGTTGCCCGCGCCCACCATGCGGACCTGCTCACACCGGAGCAGTTGGCCGGTGAGGCCGTGGCGTCGGCCTACTGATCCCCCCGGTGGCCCCGGAGCCCAGCATCCGGGGCCGATACTGGCCTGCCACAAGGCGATGGCTGCCGAGAAGAAAATTCCTCCAGGGGGTTTTTCATTAGTCTATAAAATCTATCAATTATATATTCTATATTTATCCTATCCCCGCATACAGCAACGGGGATAACCGATGACCATCGACACTTCCAAGAAACCGGTCGCGAGCACCTTCTCGCGCCGCACCCTCCTGAAGACCGCCGGTATTGCCGGCGCCGCGGCCGGTTTCGGCGCGCTGGCAAGCCGAACCGGCTCCTATGCCATTGCCGGCAATCTCATTCCCATCAAGCTCGAATGGACCGAGGTCGCCGCCTGCCACTCGCCTGTCGGTTTCGGTCTCGCCAAGGGCATCTACGCCAAGCACGGCCTCGAGGTCGAGCTGTTCTACCAGGGAGCCAGCGGCCAGACGCTGATCCAAGCGCTTGCCACCCGCAAGGCGGAAGCCGGTCCGGGTCTGCTCTACGACTGGCTGAAGCCGATCGAGCAGGGCTTCGACGTCAAGCTCTTCGCCGGCTCCCATGGCGGCTGCCAGCGCGTCCTCGTCAAACCGGATTCGGGCATCAAGACGCTGACGGACCTCAAGGGCAAGACGATTGGCACCTTCGACGTCATGTCGCCGTCCCGCGTCGCTTTCTCCGTCGCGCTCGCCAAGGCGGGCCTCAATCCGGAAACGGATGTCACCTGGAAGGTCTTCCCCTTCGACCTCGTCGCCGAAGGCGTCCTGAAGGGAGAAGCCGATGCCGTCGCTCACATGGACCCCTGGGCCTATTCCTACGAGAAACAGCACGGCTTCGTGAAGATCGCCGACACCCAGACCGGCGCCTTCCAGGACCGCGTCTGCTGCGTTCTCGGCGTCAACGGCGACTATTACGAAGCCAACAAGGATGCGATCAAGCGGGTCGCGGCCGCCAATCTCGAGATCCACCAGTATACCGCCCAGCATCCGGACGAAGTGGCGAAGTGGTATTTCGACACGCTGAAACCCGGCCTGCCGCTCGAGGATCTGACGGAAGTCCTCGCCTCGTTCACCTATCACGACCACTGGTTCGGCAAGGAACTGCTGAAGGAGGTCAAGATCGGCTACGAGGATCTGAAGCTGACCGGCGTTGCCGATGCCTCGACCGATCCCGAGGAGATCGCCAATCGCATCACCATCGACATCTTCGCGTGAGCCGGCCATGAGCGAGGTCATTCGAAGCGAAGTCCAACTTCTCTCCGGGGCGGATACGCCCCGGAGAACCCTCCTGTGGCGCGACGGCCTGCTCGCGGCTGCAGCCTGGGCCGTAACGGCCGCCGTCACTGCCCTGCTGCCGGATGTCATCGGCTGGGGCGCGACCGAACTCTTCGCCGTCGTCACAGGCATCGTGGCCGCATCCTTCCTCGTCCTTTCACTTGTGGTGCCGCTGTTCGGCCGGTCCGCACAGACGCTGGTCCATTATGGTCCGTGGTTCATCGTGCTCGGCGTTTGGCTGGCGCTCTGGGAGCTTGTCACGGCCAAGCTCGGCTGGTTGCCGAAGCCTTTCTTCTCCCCGCCGCAGGGATTGCTGCATGTCTATGTCACGGACTGGGAACGTCTGCTCGTCTGCGTCGCCTACACCGCGCGTCTCTGGGGTCTCGGCTTCTTCTCCGGCATCGTCGTCGGCTTTGCCGCCGGTGTCGCGCTCGGCTGGTCCAAGCGCTTCGCCTATTGGGGCATGCCGCTTCTCAAGCTGATCGGGCCGGTCCCGGCCAGTGCCTGGATTCCGTGCACCTTCTTCATCTTCCCGAGCACCTTTCACGCCTCCATCTTTCTCGTCGCGCTGGCCTCCGGGGTCCCGGTCGCGATCCTGACGGCCGCAGGCGTCGGACAAGTGAATCGCGCCTATTACGACGTGGCCCGCACGCTCGGGGCCTCCAATCGCTACCTGATCTTCAAGGTCGCGATCCCGGCCTCGCTGCCCAATGTCTTCGTCGGGCTGTTCATGGGGCTCTACTATTCCTTCGCCGTTCTGGTCGTCGCAGAGATGCTCGGCGCCAAGTTCGGCCTCGGCTGGTACCTGCAGTTCAACACGGCCTATTCGGCCTATGCCAATGTCTACGCAGCCCTGATCGTCATGGCACTGATCTGCGCCGGCCTCGTCCGCCTGCTGTTCGTCGCCCGCGATCGTCTGCTTGGCTGGCAGAAGGGGATCCTCTGATGGCGCTTGCCTTTCAATCCACCTCGCCCCAGACCCGCAATGTCACGCTCGACATCTATCGCGTCACACACGCCTACGACCTCGGCGACCGGCTGCTTCCGGTCCTCGACGATGTCTCGATCACGGTGAAGCCGGGTGAGTTCGTCGCGCTTCTCGGCCCGTCCGGTTGCGGCAAGTCGACCCTCCTGCGCCTTGCCGCGGGATTGGAGACGCCGCTTGAAGGAGAGCTGCGCGAAGACGGCGAAACGATCGACAAGCCCGATCCGGATCGCATCCTGGTGTTCCAGGAGGCAACGCTGTTTCCGTGGCTCACCGTCCGCAGGAATATCGCGACGGGACTCGAAGCCCGGGGCGTGCTCAAGGAACAGGGGCACCGGATCGACGAAATCCTCAGGCTGGTGCGGCTCGAGGCATTTGCCGATGTCTATCCGCATCAGCTCTCGGGCGGTATGGCGCAACGCGTCGCCATCGCCCGGGCGCTGGTCCACGACCCGAAGCTGCTGCTGCTCGATGAACCCTTCGGCAAGCTCGATTCGCTGACACGATTGTCGATGCAGAACGAGCTGTTGCACTTGTGGAAGGACGTCGGCTTCACCGCACTCCTCGTCACCCACGACGTCGAGGAAGCGCTGCTGCTCGCCGATCGCGTCATCGTATTTTCCGACCGGCCGGCGCGCATCGTCGCCGAGGTACCGGTCGAGAAACCGCATCCGCGCCGGCGCGACGATGCCGATCTCGTGCATCTGCGCCAGACATTGCTCGGACAGCTCGGGGTGGCCCATGACGTCTGATCCGCGGCTCCCGGTCCTGCTCGCCGTCCTCGGCGCCATCACCACGGCGCTCGCTGTGGGCTGGTGGTGGCTCATCTTCGGCACCGTCGTCGAGAGCGGATACGTCACGCATGCACAGGCCGCGACCTGCCTCGCCGGTACGTCGGACCTCTGCAATCTCGCTCAGGCGCTCTGCACCAACAATCATCTCTTCGGCATCCGCTGGTACGCGCCGGAGGCCCTGTGGACCGGCGCCGCCCTTCTCGCCACGGCCCTCGTCATCCTGACCTTTCGGGCCGATGCCCGCGCAATCCATCAGCCAAGCTCAACGGAGGTAGAACCATGACCATTCAGCAGTCGACCGAAACCATCGTGCAATCGGCAGCGCCGCAGGTCCCGCCCGGCGCGCCGACCTTCAAGAGCCTCCATCCGGAAACGCTGGCGCTCCATGGCGGCAACTTCCGCTTCGATCCGGCAACCGGGGCCGTCGCGGTGCCGATCTACCAGACCACGTCCTACCAGCTGCCAGGCACCGAAGGCGCCGACAAGCTGTTCGCGCTCGAGGCCCCGGGCCATCTCTACAGCCGCGTCTCGAACCCGACCCAGGATGCCTTCGAGCAGCGGCTGGCGGAAATCGAAGGCGGCGCCGCCGCCCTCGCCGTTTCCTCCGGCCAGGCGGCATCGGCCTTCGCCATCCTCAACGTCGCCCGCGCCGGCGACAACATCGTCAGCGCAGCCGGCCTCTATGGTGGCACCTGGGCGCTGTTTGCGGCAACGCTCAAGAGCTTCGGCATCGAGACGCGTTTCGTCGATGCAACCGATCCGGAAGCTTTTGCGCGCGCGACGGACGATCGCACCCGCGCCTATTACGCGGAGTCTCTGCCCAATCCGAAGCTCGAGGTCTTCCCCATCGCCGAGGTCGCCGCCATTGGCCGCCGCTTCGGTATTCCACTGATCGTCGACAACACGGCGGCACCGCTCATCATTCGCCCACTCGAGCACGGGGCCGCAGTGGTGGTCTATTCGGCGACGAAATACATCGGCGGCCACGGGACATCGATCGGCGGGGCGATCGTCGACGGAGGAGACTTCCCCTGGGCCGAGCTCGCCGACCGGCAGCCGAACCTCAACGAACCGGATCTCAGCTACCAGGGCAAGACATGGATCGAAAAGGCCGATGCGATCGGCTTCTTCCCCTATATTCTCCGCGCGAGGGCAGTCTTGCTGCGTGACATCGGCGCGGCGATCAGTCCGCAGAACGCATTCCAGCTGATCCAGGGGCTTGAGACGCTCCCGTTGCGCCTGCGCCAGCACAACGAGAACGCGGTCAAGGTCGCGGACTTCCTGAAGTCACATCCGAAGGTCTCGAACGTGATCTTTCCGAAGTTCCAGACGGGAATCGCCGGCGAACGTGCAGCGAAGTACCTGAAGTCTGGCTCCTATGGAGCGCTTATCGGCTTCGAGCTCAAGGGGGGACGCGAGGCCGGACGCCGCTTCATCGATGCGCTACAGCTCTTCTATCACCTCGCCAACATCGGCGATGCCCGCTCGCTGGCCATCCATCCTTCGACGACGACGCATTCCCAGCTCTCTGCCGACGACCAGCTCGCGACGGGGGTAACGCCAGGTTATGTCCGTCTTTCCATCGGCATCGAACATGCCGACGACATCATCTCCGATCTCTCCCAAGCGATCGACGCTGCCTGACAAGGCTTCAAGCAGTAAGCAGATGGGCCGGATGTGCGCGTCACATCCGGCCCATCCGTTTTTCGACCCACTGAGCGATCGATACCGTCCTACGGGAAGGAGCGCGGGACTTGTCGACGGGCCTCCTGTTCCGTCGCGATTTCGGCCAGCGAAGTGAGTAACTGATCCGCTACGAAGACGGCGTGGTCCGTGACCTGGGGCAGGCCCATCAGCTCGCCGAAGGTGCCGCGCGCCAACGGCCCGCCGATGAACAGGCCGGACGCCACGTGACCGTCCGCACCAAGTGCGCGAGACCGATCGTCACAACGAAGCCCGAGCCCGCTCGGGCACAGGGACAGATAGCCCCGCTGCCCAAGCTCGGCGAGGAAGGGTTGCGACTCGAGGATGCTTCCGTGCGCCGGACCCGTGGTGACGACGACTGCCTCCACCGTCAATTCGCGGTCGACACGGCTTCCCCTGAGCCTCACAACAATAGTCAAGGCATCATCCGCCCTCGATGCGGAGGCGATCGACGCGGCCAGGACCTCCAGACGCCCCGTGTGGACTGCATGGTCCAGCACATTACCGACCTGCGGCGCAATGCGGAAGCGGTGCGCATCCCAATAGGGGCGCACGTGACGCACCAGCCGGCGGCGTTCCGACAGGGGAAGCGTTCGCCAGATGTCCTGACCCTGGCCACGAACCGCGTCCAGAACCACGTGCCAACCGAGGCCCTGATCCCCGGCCTCGCGCAGTGTCTTGCGGATACGCGACAGGAGTTGCGATGCGGACCGCGCCGGTTGCGAAACGAAGTCGCCATAGGGGTCGCCGACGACTGCCGGATGGCCGCGCGACCGCAGGCCGCGGCGTGATATGGAAATGATAGGCCCGACATGGCCGCGCGCCGTGAGGGCTGCCACGACATCGGCCGAAGTCAGTCCGTTGCCGACGATCAGGACGCGGTCGTCCTCGCCGATCGCATCGAGGGCCCCGGCCGCCGTCGGATCGGTGATGTGGCGGGGATCGCCCACAAGGGGAGAGAGCACACGCGGGGGGGCGGTCTCCGGATGGCTGGTCGCCAGAACAACGAGATCCGCCTCGATGTCCGATCCGTCGTCGGCGCTGACACGCCAACGGCCGTTTAAACGCGTCAGTCCGGTTACCCTTCCCTGTCGGTGCTCGACCGCCCCGCTCGACAGCAGGGGGGCTAGCTTCGCGTGGACATAATCGCCGAATACATGACGACGTGGGAAGGGTTGACCGTCGCGGGCAAACGCTTCGTCGTCACCGGCCAGGGCGCCCGTTTCCTCGATCCATTGGGAAAAGCTGTCGGGTTCATCCGGAAACAGGCTCATCTTCGAAGCCGGCACGTTGATCCGGTTCGTCGGCTCATCGGTATCGTAGGCGAGCCCCTTGCCAAGTTTCGCCCTCGGTTCGAAGACGATGATGCGCGCCTCCTGCCCCGCGCGGGCGGCTCTTGCCAGATGCAGGGCAATTGCCGCCCCGCTAAAGCCGCCACCTATGATCGCAACAACGGGAAGGCGGGCGAAGGATGGCATTAAGATTTCTCCTGGGCAGACAATGGTTGGAGGTGGCTACGCGCAACCGCACGATGGCGGGAGGAGACTATCCAAACTGAAGCCTCCGGAAAAAGAATCTATTTCTATAGATTAAGATTGCTTTGAATTGTTTTCCCGTTTCGGGCCGCGGTCGCCGATCCTTCGGGTGCGGATCGAACTTCCTTCAAATCCATCAGACGGGGAATATCGTGATCAGCTGCCAGGAAAAATGAGTTGGAATTATCTCTACTAATTTTATCGATTAAATCATCATGTTCTCAATCGCCGGTCACTATGCCGACGACCAACCTAGGAGAGGAAAACATCATGGCACTGACACGCAGAGACCTGGCCCGCCTTTTTGCCGCGACCGCCCTTTTCACGGTCGTGTACGGAGCGTCAGCTTCGGCGGCGGACGTTACCTTGAACATCGGATATCAGCCGATCGTCGAGCCATCGCGCGTACCCCAGGCGGACGGCACCTACGAGAAAGTGACCGGAGCCAAGATCAACTGGCAGAAGTTCGATGGCGGCGCTGACGTCATTGCAGCCATCGCCTCCGGCTCGCTCGACATCGGTTATGTCGGATCGTCGCCACTCGCCGCCGCCGCCAGCCGCGGCCTGCCGATCGAAACGATCGCGCTCGTCGGCCTTATTAGCGAGGCGGAAGCGCTTGCCGTCCGCGACATTGCCAAGCCGGAAGACCTGGCCGGAAAGAAGATCGCGACGCCCTTCGTATCGACCGCGCATTACAGCCTGCTGACTGCTTTGAAGCACTGGAACATCGATCCGAAGTCGGTCGAGATCCTCAATCTGCGCCCGCCGGAGATTGCTGCCGCCTGGTCGCGCGGCGACATCGATGGCGCCTATGTCTGGGATCCGGTCCTGGCCGAGATCAAGAAGTCCGGAACGGTGCTCGCGACATCGGCCGACGTCGCGGACTGGGGCGGCCCAACCTTCGACGCATGGATCGTCAGCAAGACGTTTGCGGCCGCCCATCCGGACATCGTCGCCGCCTTCGTTCGCGTCACCGGAGACGCGACCGCTGCCTATCGCGCCAATCCGGACGCCTGGAACGCCACCTCCCCCGAGGCCGAGAAGATTGCACGCCTGACGGGCGCCAAGCAGGACGAAGTTCCCGCTCTCCTGAAGGGTTACATCTTCCCGACGCTCGAGGAGCAAGCCAAGCCGGATCTCCTCGGTGGCGGCACCGTCAAGGCGGTTGCGGAAACCTCAGCCTTCCTCAAGGAGCAGGGAAAGATCCCCGCGGTCCTCGACGACTACGCACCTTATGTTTCGCCCCGCTGGGTCGTTGACGCGACCAAGCTCGCGTTCTGATCAGCGCAAACCGATCGCCAGTGACCCGACAGACCCGGGCCGGGTCATTTCCATTCGCAGCCCCAGGAGGAGGGCAGACCATGACGACATTGTCATTTCATGACGTCTCGCTGCGCTACCCGGCGCGCAAGGGTGCATCCGAGGGCCAGACACCGCTGGTTCTCGACCAGATCAATCTTTCGATCGAGACCGGTGAATTCGTGGTCGTCATCGGACGTTCGGGCTCCGGCAAGACGAGCCTTCTCAATCTGGCAGCCGGATTTCTCCCACCCTCCGGCGGGCGCATTGCCGTCGACGGCACGACGGTCTCCGGACCTGGTGCCGATCGCGCCGTGGTCTTCCAGGACGATGCGCTCTATCCCTGGCTCGACGCTCGCGACAACATCGCGTTTCCGCTCAAGCTTCGCGGCGTGCCCGAGGCGGTGCGCCATACTCGGGCGCAGGAGCTACTGGATGTCGTGGGCCTGACGGATGCCGGCCGACGCCGCATATCGGAACTGTCGGGCGGCATGCGTCAACGCGTGGGGATCGCCCGCGCGCTCGCCTCCGACCCTCTTTTTCTGTTGCTCGACGAACCGCTCGGGGCGCTCGATGCGATGACCCGAACCAGGATGCAGGGCTTCCTGCTCGACGTCTGGTCGAAGAGCCGGGCCGGCGCATTGCTGATCACCCACAGCATCGACGAGGCCTTGTTGCTCGCCTCGCGCGTCGTCGTGCTTTCCGCCAATCCCGGCAGGCTGGCGGCGGATATCCAGACCGGCTTTGCCGCCGAACTGCTGGGCGGCGCCTCCGTCGCCCAAGTCAAGGCATCGCCGCTCTACAAGCGCATGCATGACGGGCTCACCGGACTGATCCACTCGATTTCCGAAGATACGGAGGCCGCAGCATGACCCTCGCAAGCGAAATACCTGCCGAATTCGCCGAGAACACATCGCCGCCAACGCCGCGCCGCGGGCTCGTCATTCCCATCTCCGTCTATTCGGGTCTCACTGTCGTCATCATCGTCGCGATATGGGCCTTGTCGGCGCATCTGCAACTGGTCTCGCCCGTCTTCCTCCCGTCGCCGGTGCTGGTTGCCCAGTCGGCATGGAGCCTGGTGACCGTCGGCTTCGTGGACGCGACCCTTGCCGAGCACGTGATCGCGAGCCTCGGCCGCATCCTCGGCGGTCTGCTCGCCTCGATCCTTGTCGGCGTGCCGGCAGGGCTTGCCATCGGCACCAGCCGCATCGGCCGTGGCATTCTCGATCCGATCGTCGAATTCCTCAGGCCACTTCCGCCACTTGCCTACCTGCCGCTGATCATCATCTGGGTCGGCATCGGCGAAGCCTCGAAGATCACTGTCATCGCCCTTTCCATGCTGCCCGCGATCATCCTGTCCACCGCCGCAGGCGTTCGCGCGGTTTCGAAGGACCATATCAACGCCGCGCGCTCCTTCGGTGGCACACCGTTCCAGTTGCTGGTGCACGTGATATTGCCTTCCAGCCTGCCGTCGATCCTCACCGGCATACGGATCGCCCTCGGCACCGGCTGGTCGACGCTGGTGGCGGCGGAACTGATCGCCGCAACACGCGGGCTAGGCTTCATGATCCAGTCTGCGGCCCAGTTCCTGGTCACCGATGTGGTAATTGCGGGGATCGGCGTGATTGCCCTGATCGCCATCCTGCTGGAGTTCGCCGCCAGGGCTCTCGAGCGCGTGCTCGTTCCATGGGCGCACGACTAGAAAGGCTGCGGGAAGCCGTCGTCGGAGAAGTCGGAGCGATTGGCGATCGCAGTCAGGCCGCCGCGTAAGGCGAGAGCGCGCGGGCCAAAAAGCGGCCATCGCCGGGCTGGCCGAGAATGCGGCCCTCCTCGTACACGACCTTGCCCCCCAGCAGCGTCATCACCGGCCATCCCTTAACTCGCAGCCCCTCGTAAGGCGTGTAGTCCGCGGCGTGATGCATCAGCGACTGGCTGATCGTTTCCTCGCGGTTTGCGTCCCACAGCACGATATCGGCGTCGAAGCCGGGAGCAATGGAACCCTTGCGCGGATAAAGGCCGTACATTTTCGCGTGGTTGGTCGAAGTAAGCGCCACGAATTCGTTGAGCGAAATGCGGCCATCGCTCACCCCCTTCGAGAAAAAGACCGCCATGCGATTCTCAACGCCGGGGATGCCGTTCGGCACCCAGCGAAACGAGGTCTTCGCCTTGGGATTCTGCTTGCCCTCCGTTCCCTCCCAGAAGAAGGGGCAATGATCGGAGGAGAATGTCTGGAACACGCCACCGCGGATGCCTTCCCAGATGGCATCCCAGCTTGCACGATCACGTGGCGGCGGTGAACAGACATATTTGCCGCCCGTCTCGTCCATGTTGAAGCCCTTCATGTCCTCGGCGGTCAGCGCGATGTATTGGGTGCAGGTCTCGCCATAAACCTTCAGGCCTTTCTGCTGTGCCCAGCGGATCTGCTCCATCGCCTCCCGGCCGGAAACATGGACGATCATGATCGGTACATCGACCAGCTCGGCATGGCTGATCGCCCGGTGCGCCGCCTCGCGCTCGACCACCTGCGGGCGTGACTCTCCATGATAGTAAGGCGCGATCTTGCCCGCACGCTCCAGCTTTTCCGTCATGTAGCGAATGGCGTCGTAGCCCTCGCAGTGCACCATTACAAGCGCGCCGCAGCCGCGGGCACAGTCGAAAACGTCGAGGAGCTGGCGGTCGTTCAGCACCATGTCGTCATAGGTCATGAAGACCTTGAACGAAGTGTAGCCGTCGCCCACCAGCGCCGGCAGCTCCTGGCCGAGCACGTTCGGAGTGGGATCCGTGATGATGAGATGGAAGCCGTAGTCGCAGAACGACTGACCCTCGGCCTTCTCGTGATAGGCCATGACACTCTCGCGAAGCCCGGCGCCACGCGGCTGCACCGCAAAGGAGAGCACAGTCGTCGTGCCGCCGGCGATTGCCGAACGCGTGCCGGTCTCGAAACCGTCCGCCATCTGCGGCGTGCCCGGTGCCGCATGCTGGGCGAGATGCACATGGCTGTCGATGCCGCCCGGCATGACCAGCAGGCCCGGTGCATCGATCACCTTGTCGGCGCTTCCGAGATCTTCTCCGGTTGCGACGATCCGACCTGCCCGGATCGCCACGTCGGCGCGAAAGGTATCGGCAGCGGTGACACAGGTGCCACCGCGGATGAGGAGGTCGAATTCGGCCATTGCAGGTCCTCTATTGCTCTTTCGATCGCAGCCGCATGAATTCGCCGCAGGCGATCAGCACGAGATTGGCGACCACGATCATCAGTGCCAGCGCGTTCAATGCCGGCGAGATGTTGAAACGGAAGTCCGAGGCGACGAGGATCGAAAGCGGCTGGCTGCGACCGCTGAGAAACGAGGTCAGCACGTATTCGGAAGACGACAGCACGAAGGCGATGAACCACGCCGCGAGCAGGCCATTCTTCATCAGCGGCAAGGTCACCCGGCGGAAGGCGCTCCAGGCGCTGGCACCGAGATCGGCGGCCGCCTCTTCCAGCCGCCTGTCGATGCGCATCAGAACCGAGGCGATGACCAGCGTGGTGAACGGCAGGATGATGATCGCCTGACCTGCAATGATCGTCAGCAGGCTGCGCCCGATCCCGAGCTCCGACAGGAGGATGAGTTGCGCCACGGCCAGAATGACCTTCGGAATGAGAAAGGGCAGGAGAATGATGGCAAACAGCAATCCGCGATGGCGCAGCCGATAGCGCGTCAAGGCAAGGGCCGCCATGCCGCCGAAGAGCGTCGAAAGGGCTGCCACCGGCACGGATACGAGAAAGGAGAGACCGAGGCCGCCGGTCAGGCGCGTGTCGGACAGCACCTGGCCGAACCAATGCAGGGTGAAGCCCTGGAGCGGGAAGGCGATGATCTCCGACGCGTTGAAGGAGAAGAGAGCGATAATGGCGATCGGCAGGTACATGAAGCCGTAAACCAGCCAGACCCACAGCAGAGGAAGACGCCGTGCCATCATGCCTCGCCTCCTACCAGCGCCTTGCCGAGCGTCGAGCGGCTGACTGTCACTGCCGCCGCCGCGAAGAGAAGCATAAGGATGGCCAGCATGGTCCAGGCGATCGCCGAGCCGAGCGGCCAGTCGAAGGCCGTGCCAAACAGGTCGTTGATGGCGCTGATGATGGTGACACCGGAGGCGCCGCCGACGAGCTGTGGCGTAAGATAATCCCCGGCGACCATGACGAAGACCATCATGCTGCCGGCAACGAGACCGGGCACGGTTAGCGGCAGCGTCACGCGACGGAAGGTGGAGAAGGTACCGGCGCCGAGATCGGACGCGGCCTCCAGCAGCCGGTCGTCCAGTGCCTCGAAGGCAAGCCACAGGCCGAGCACCATGAAGGGCAGGTAGTTGTAGGTGAGCACGATGTGAGTGGCGAGCGACGAGAAGAGCAGCGCCCCGATCGGCTCTCGAATCATTCCGGTCCACATCAGAAAGGTGTTGAGCACGCCTTCCGCGCCGAGCAGCATGCGCCAGGCGAAGATCCGCACGAGATCACCCGTGTAAAGCGGCACCAGCAGCAGCGTCAGCATGGCGGATTTCATCACCTTCACCCGCTTGGCGATGAAC
Organism: Rhizobium terricola; assembly: GCF_012927355.1. Lineage (GTDB taxonomy): Bacteria > Pseudomonadota > Alphaproteobacteria > Rhizobiales > Rhizobiaceae > Allorhizobium > Allorhizobium terricola. Next base: position 10,359 of record NZ_JABBGK010000012.1, on the reverse strand, counting down.
CACGCGACGGGATAGCCTATGATGGCGGTGATCGCCGCAATGCCGAGACCGGAGCCGAACGCTTTCAGGATCAGCCAGCGATAGGTGTCGGATCCGGCGATCCGGGCGTAGTTCTTCAGCGTGGGCTCCTTGAGGATTGCGACGAAACTCACCTGAAAGAAGGAATAGCCGAGCAGGATAAGCAGTGGCGCGATGCAAAGGGCCGCGACCGCGGCATAGACCGGAAACGAAAGCCAGAAACCGGTGCGGGAGGTTTCCATGGGCTCAGGTCCCGTCTGCCGCGGCGATCCAGGCGCGCGCCGGATCGAATGAAAGCCGGACGATGCTGCCCACCGGGGGCGGTTCCGCCTCATGGACAACGAGGGAGAGGGTGAGATCGCCGAGGGCGCGGGCTTCCACCAGCCATTCAGCCCCCCGGAAGACAACATGCGTGACCGTCGCCTCGAACCCGTCGGCGCCCCCCAGCCGCAGGAGTTCGGGCCGCAAGCAGAGGACCGCCGGAGCGCCCGGGCGCAGTCCGCCGACGCTCGGGCTACCGAACAGGCCCAGCGGCGTCTCGATTGCGGTAGCGCCATCGGAGACGCTGTGGATCTTGCCGGGCACGAGATTGGCGCCACCGATGAAATCCGCCACATAGGCGCTCGCCGGCCGTCGATAGATCTCGGCCGGCGTGCTCTGCTGCTCGATCCGGCCGTTGTTCATGACGATGATCTCGTCGGAAAGGGCAAAGGCCTCTTCCTGATCGTGGGTAACGTGCAGGAAGGTCATGCCGAGCCGGCGTTGAAGATCCTTCAATTCGATCTGCATGTCCTTGCGCATTCGCCGGTCGAGTGCCGACAGCGGCTCATCGAGCAGCAGAAGCCGTGGTTCGTTGATGATGGCGCGGGCAAGCGCGACGCGCTGCTGCTGGCCGCCGGAAAGCTGGCGCGGGCGCCGCTTCGCCATGGACGTCATCTGAACCATGGACAGCGCCTGCTCGACCTTTGCTGCGATCTCCGCCTTCGAAAGGCTGCGATAGGCGAGACCGAAGCCGACATTCTCCTCGACGGAGAGGTGCGGAAAGAGCGCATAGTTCTGGAAGACCGTGTTGACCGGTCGCCGGCTGGAGGGAATGCCCGCCAGCGACCGGCCGTCCAGTTCGATGATCCCCGAGGAGATCTCCTCGAAGCCACCGATCATCCTCAGAAGGGAAGTCTTGCCGCAGCCGGACGGGCCGAGAAGGGTTACGTAGCTGTTCGGAGCGATGCGGAAGTCCACGCCGCGGACAGCATGGACACCGCCATATTCCTTGTGCACGGCGATGCCGCGCAGAAGGGAACGGTGCTCTCGCCCTTCCGTCTCGTCCTCGAACCGGTCTGCGGCATCCATGATCAGCTGGCCTTCACTTCGTTCCAGAGGGCAACCCAGTCGTTATAGCGGGCCGGGTTCTTCTTCCAGACGAAGTTGTCCATGATGGAGAGATCCTTGACGAAGATCTTCTCCTTCTGGTCATCCGGCAGCTTGTCGAGCGCCGCGGAGGTGCCCTGTGCATAGGGGCCGCCGAATGCAAGCTTTTCGCCGTAGTCCGGGCCGAGCAGATAGTTGACGAAGCTGAACACCTTGTCGAGTTTTTCGCCTTCGACGGCAGCCGGAACCGCAATGGTATCGCACCAGCCGATGACGCCGGCCTTCGGCTTCGCCATCCCCATCTTCAGGCCGCGGGCCGAAAGGTCGTAATAGGGCGGGACCCAGGAGAAGGCGCAGACGACTTCGCCGGATGCGAAGAGGTTGGTCAGATCACCGATGGAGTTCCAGTAGGTCCGCAGCAGTTTCTTCTGCGCCATCAGCGCCTTCTTGACCTCGGCCAGTTCCTTGTCATCGAGATCGAACATCTTGTCCTTCGGAATGCCGAGGTAGAGAGCCGCGATCATGATGCCTTCCAGCGCATAGTCGCGCATGGCAAGCTTGCCGGCATACTTGTCGCCTTCGAAGAAGACGGACCAGTCGGGTTCTGCATCCATGAGGTCGGCGCGGTAGACGATCGGATTGATACCCCAGTAGAAAGGAATGCCGTAGGTCTTGCCGTCTTTCTTGCCGAGATCCGTCTTCTTGAAGGTGTCGTACAGCAGGGAGGCGTTCGGCACCTTGGCAAAATCGATCGGCTGCAGGAGGTCGGAAGCGACGTAGTATTCCACCTTGTCGAGGCCGGGCGTGATGAGGTCGACAGAGGAAGCGCCACCAGCGCGCAGCTTGGCGAACTGCTCATCATCGGTGCCGATGAAGTTCTTGGTGATCGACACGTCGCCAGCCTTCAGGAAGGCGGCAAGGTAATCATCCTTGGCAAGGTTCTCCCAGGTCATCCAGACGATATCGGTGGCTGCGAATGCCCGATTGAAGGGCTGCAGCGCGCCAAACGCTGCGGCGCCAGCGGCAGTTTTCAAAAGTCCACGACGGTTGATGCGAAAATCCATGGGCTCGGTCCTTATGGGGTCCCCTCTGAGAGACCGTTAAACAGGTAGCCGGTCATTCTTGTCCGGCCCGAGCAAAATAAAAAAACATTTTCAAAGATTATGCAATATGAAAATCACGTTTCATTTTTCATCAAATGACTAATCCTTGGGCATTTTCTTGTTCTGCACGGGACCTGCCAATTGGTCAAGACGCTCATGAAGGTGCTCGATCTCGGCCAGCCGCTCGACCGCCGAATCGCCGAGCTGCTGACTGACCGACGAACAGACATAGTTGATGACGCTCATCGGCGCTGCATAGCTGTCGAACATGGAGTGGCCGCGGTTGTGGCAGCGCAGCGTCACGGTTGCGAGCTGCGCGGTGCGCGCTGCCGTCATGTCGGCAATCAGCACCGAGGGAGAACCGGATTCCTTCACAACGGCCATGATCTCCCGCAGAAGTGCGGGGCGGCGGCGAAAGCCGAGCACAAGGAAGGCATCCCGTTCACCGATACCGGCCAACTCCTCGCCCATGGAAACGCCTGCGAGGGGCAGGAGATGCACGTCCGCCCTGACATTGGTCAGCAGGCCACGCGCATAGTTTGCAAGGGCCATGGAATTGCGGAAGCCGACGACGAAGACCCGCGACGCCCCGGCAATGATGCGGACCGCGTGGTCCAGATCTGCCTCGCTCAGCATCTCGGCCGTCCGCGTGAGATTCTGCAGATCCTGGGCGATATGCAGCCCGAAATCGCCGGGAGCGAGGCGCTTCCTGCCCGTACCCGTCAGTTCGTAGAGCGGCGACCCCCAGTCTTCCGCCTGCCGGGCATGCATGCGCGCATCGTTGTAGCTCGCATAGCCGAGGCGCTTGAAGAAGCGGGCTGCGGTCGCGTTCGAAATGTCTGCCTTCGTCGCCAATTCGCCTGCCGTGAAGCTCGCGAGATTGGTTTGCGCTTCCATGACGACCGCAGCCAGGCGCCGTTCGCTCGCCGTCAGTTCGTCATAGATTCCCATGATCCTGACATCGATCGGACGGCTGTCTTCCTGCTCGTTCATACCCGGCTCCATTTTCAAAAATCAACTTCAACGAAAAATCTTTTTCATTCTGTGTTGACTGACTGCAATCGCCGGGTATCCTTTCGCACAGTTTTCCCGGTTTTGGAATCTCCCAACGATGGTCTCCCAATTCGCTTCTGTCAAAGCCCGTTTCGTGGCGGGGAATCCCGCAGAAAAAGGCCCCTATCCCGAGGCCTTCAAGCCGATCCTGTCGCGCGACGCCGGCAAGGAGGCCCTGTCGACCATTTCCGCCTGGCGCGGTTATGCGGAGACGCCTCTCGTGAGCCTCGATGCGCTGGCTGCAACAACCGGTGTCGCCCGCATCTTCTACAAGCAGGAAGCCGGTCGTTTCGGCCTCGGCTCGTTCAAGGCTCTCGGAGGCGCCTATGCCGTCTACCGGCTGCTGTCCGCGCTGATCGAGAAAGAGACCGGCACGAAGCCGGCACCGAACGACATCCTCGACGGACGTCATTCGGGCGCTGTTTCGAAAGTGACGGTCACCTGCGCAACGGATGGCAATCATGGACGCTCCGTCGCCTGGGGTGCCCGCATGTTCGGCTGCCAGGCCGTGATCTTCATTCACGCCACCGTTTCCGAAGCCCGGGAACAGGCGATCGCCTCCTATGGAGCAAAGGTCATCCGCACCGCCGGCAACTATGACGACAGCGTTCGCGAGGCCGCCCGCATGGCGGCTGAAAACGGCTGGCACGTCGTCTCCGACACCTCCTATCCCGGCTATACCGACGTGCCACGCAACGTCATGCAGGGCTACAGCGTGATGGCTGACGAAGCGGAACGCCAGCTTGGCGGCCTCCGACCCACGCATATCTTCCTGCAGGGCGGCGTTGGTGGCTTGGCAGCGGCCGTGACCGCCCATTTCTGGGAAGCGCTCGGGGCAGATGCCCCGGTTGTCACGATAGTCGAACCTGAAACGGCAGCATGCCTTTTGGAGAGCGCCGCAGCGGGCAAGCCGACAGCCGTCGGCGGCGATCTCGAAACGATCATGGCGGGTCTTGCCTGCGGCGAACCCTCGATCATCGCCTGGCCGATCCTCGAAGGCGGCGCCAGCGCCTTCATGGCAATCCCGGACGATGCGGTGGCAGACACCATGCGCATGATTGCCTCCGGCGAGGCTGGCGCGCGGCTAGTCGGCGGAGAAAGCGGCGTGGCCGGCCTTGCCGGCTATCTTGTTGCTTCGGCAAAGCCCGATTGGCGCAAAGCACTCGGACTGGACACGAATTCGGTGGTGCTCTTCTTCGGTAGCGAAGGCGACACGGATCCGGAACTTTATCAGTCCATCGTCGGCAGGAGCGGTAGGGCTGTGGAGGCAGGAGAATGATCCTCCGCGATCTCCGCATCGATCCGGCACGGCTCACCTCCCGTGTCGAACGTCTCGGCAAGATCGGCGCGCTGGAAGGCGGCGGCGTCTGCCGGCTTGCCCTGACCCCGTCGGAAAAGCTCGGGCGCGCCCATCTGGTTGCCGAAATGACGGCGCTCGGGCTCGACGTGGCGATCGATCCGATCGGCAATATCTTCGGCACCCGCAAGGGCCGCAGCGAGGGCCCCGCGGTCATGCTCGGCTCACACATCGACACCGTCGCAACCGGCGGCCTTTATGACGGGGCGCTCGGCGTTCTGGCTGGACTGGAAGTCATCGCCACGCTGAACGACGGGAACATCGAGACCGATCTGCCGGTCGTCGTCGCCGCATTCACCAATGAGGAAGGCGCGCGCTTCGCTCCCGACATGCTGGGCAGCCTCGTCTTCGTCGGCGGGCTGCCGCTCGCGGAAGCTCTCGATATCATCTCGATCGATGGCAAGAGGCTGGGCGACGAGCTCCAGGCCATCGGTTATGCCGGCACCGATCAAGGCCCGGAGGAGGTCGCTGCCTATTTCGAACTGCATATCGAGCAGGGTCCGGTCCTCGAGGACGAGGCGATCGCCGTCGGCACGGTGCTCGGCGTTCAGGGCATCTCCTGGACCGAACTGACAATCCGCGGCCGTTCTGCCCATGCCGGGACGACACCGATCCGCCTGCGCCGCGATGCCGGCCTTGCTGCCGCTCGCATCGCGGCAGGGGTCGGCGCCTTCGTTCGAGCCATGGGCGAAGATCAGGTTGGCACCGTCGGCGCGATCACCCTCACGCCCAACCTCGTCAACGTCGTCGCCGAAAAGGCCGTGATGACTATCGACCTGCGCAATCCCGACGAATCCTTGCTTCAAGCAGCGGAAGCAAAGCTTGCCGCACTGATCGAACAGGTCGCCGGTGAGGAAACGGTCACGATCGAGCGTCGCACTCTCGCGCGCTTTCAGCCGGTCGATTTTGCTCCCACGCTTATTGAACAGGTGGATGGCACGGCGAAGGCACTCTGCCTTTCCACCCGCCGGCTCTTTTCCGGCGCGGGCCATGACGCGCAGATGCTCGCACGGATCGCACCGGCTGCAATGATCTTCGTGCCGAGCGTCAACGGCATCAGCCACAACATCACCGAATACACAGCACCGGCAGATCTCGCCAACGGAGCGAATGTGCTGCTTCAGGTCACCCTGAAACAAGCCCTGCCGACAAATGGAGAAGACGCCTGATGGCCAGAACAGTTGTCACCGGCGCGGCCCAGCTCGGGCCGATCGCCCGCTCGGAGAGCCGCGAAAGTGTCGTCGCCCGCATGATCGCACTCCTCGAAAAGGCCGCCGCCCACGGATGCGATCTGGTCGTCTATCCGGAACTGGCGCTGACCACCTTCTTTCCGCGCTGGTTCATGGAAGACCAGGCGGAGGTCGATTTCTTCTTTGAACGCTCGATGCCGAATGACGCCGTCGCCCCGCTCTTCGCCAAGGCAAAGGCGCTCGGCATCGGATTTTCCTTCGGCTATGCGGAACTGACGGAAGAACACGGCCGCGTCCGGCACTACAATACGTCGATCATCGTCAACAAGAGCGGCGAGATCGTGCATCGTTACCGCAAGATCCATCTGCCGGGTCACAAGGAAAACGAGCCCTGGCGCGCGTTCCAGCACCTGGAAAAGCGCTATTTCGAGCCGGGGATCGAGCCTTTCTCCACAGCTGACGTTTTCGACGGCAAGATTGGCCAGGCGATCTGCAACGACCGGCGCTGGCCGGAGACCTATCGCGAGCTGGCGTTGCGGGGCGCCGAAATGGCGCTGATCGGCTACAACACGCCGGTTCACTACCCGCTTGCGCCGGAGCACGACCATCTCCAGTGCTTCCACAACCATCTCTGCATGCAGGCAGGAGCCTATCAGAACGGCATGTGGGTGGTCGGCGTCGCCAAGGCGGGCAAGGAGGAGGATTGCGACCTCATCGGCCAGAGCTGCATCATCGCGCCGACCGGCGAGATCGTCGCCATGGCGAGCACGCTCGGCGACGAGTTGGTCGTGCACGATTGCGATCTCGATCGCTGCACCGAAATCCGCGCCAACATCTTCAACTTCCGGCTCCACCGCCGCCCGGAAATCTATACCGCGCTCACGGCAGTCGATCAGGAAGCCGTCGGCTGATCTTCAGCGGGACCGCTTGTCTTGAGGTTTGCCTGCGTGTCTCCGAGCTTTGGAGGCGTCTTCAGATGCCTCCAAAGCTCGGATCATCTACGGTTACCGGATACTCTGACACTGCGTGTTACCCGCGCTCGGGCTCGGGGAGACTGCTCTGAGACCAGACTTTGGACCGCCGAGATCTGGCCGGCCCTCCGATGCTTTTGTCTACAGACTGACGCTCAGGCCGCATCACCAAGCCGCCCCGCAGCCGCGATCGCCTGCCTCACCCACGCAATAACCTTCTCGCGTTCAGGCGGAAGCAGTATCCCCAGATCCCCGGAGAACTGCGACCAGTCCTCAAGATAGCCTTCCCGTACGGCCGTCAGAACAGGAATGCCGCGTGCGCAGGCATCCTCGATCACCGCACGAAAACCCTGCCCCTCCGATTCGCCCTTTCCGAAACGGTTGAGGATCAGGAGATCAGGATCCTCTTCCAGACGGGAAAGAAGCGGACCTGCAACGTCGGCCAGTGCCTGCGGATCAAGCCTGCAGCCGCGGGCACCGGAGCCGAGGGACTGCGAAATGACGTGATGCTCTCCGCTTGCGATATCCTCAAGCCTGATCTCGTTGCAACACTCGCCTTCGCCCGTGCGCTCCCGCTGGAGGAAGCCGGCAACCACTATCCCCTCCCCCTTCAGCAGAAGGGCAACGGCTTCGAAAATCTCATCAACCGGCTTGTCCTTCGGTACGCGTATTGCGGCCTGAAGCGGAACCTCAATATCCATCACGTCATCCTCCACGCGAAATCATTCCACCCAAACGGTATCCAGGAAAGATGCGCCCCGCACGCGCCCGCGACTGACTTCGCTTCAAGAACGGCGACACCGTCAGCCTGGGCTAGGGGCAAGAGCGATGCCGAGCTGCCGTGTCCGAGACGATCGACGACAGGTGTGGCTGCCGCGTCCGTGCCCACCACCCGCACCGGCACGTATTCGGTGCGTCCCGTCTTGCACTGCCAGTCGAAGCCTGCAATTGCCGTCTCCTTTACGAAGCCCGCCGGTACGACACCGAGCAGAGCTCCGATCTGGCGTGCGACGAAAAGCTGGAACCCGACATAAGCCGACAATGGATTTCCGGGAAGGCCAGTCACGAGCGTCTCATGGAGCCTGCCGAAGAAGACAGGTTTTCCAGGCTTCATCGCTACCTTGCAGGACAGGATTGATCCGCCGGCCGCGACAAGTGCGGCGCGAACGTGATCCCGCCCCCCAACCGAGGCCGCGCCGGAGGTCAGGATCATGTCGAAGCGATGAACGAGCCGACGAAAGAGCGCGGCTGTCTGATCAAGGTCGTCGGCGCAAATGCCAAGATCGGTCACCTCCGCGCCAAGGCCTTCGGCGAGAGAAATCAGCATCGGCCGGTTGGCATCATGAATTCCCGCAGCTCCCCGGTCTCCGGCGAGGAGTTCATCACCTGTCGACAGCACGGCTATGCGAGGTGCTCGCCTTACCGGTAGAAGAGTATGACCGGTACCGGCGAGCAATCCGACATGTCTCGCCTCGATCCGTGTGCCGCCTGCGACCAGCACATCCCCCTTTGCGGCATCCTCGCCGGCCCGGCGAATGTTGCCGCCCCGCCGGGGCCGCGTGCGGACGATCACGAAGGTGTCGCGATCTTCGCAATCTTCCTGCATGACCACGGCGTCATAGGTTTCGGGCACAGACGCGCCGGTGAAAATGCGCATTGCCGCGCCAGCCATCGCTGGTTGTACGTTGGGGTCGGCGCCTGCGGCGATCGTCCCGGCGACCCGAAGCTGCCAAGGCCCATGCCCATCAAGGTCCGCAAGCCGGACGGCGAACCCGTCCATCGCGGAGTTGTCGAAACGTGGCATCGGTCGTGCGGCACGAAGATCGGCCGCGAGCACACGGCCGCGAGCCCCTACCAACTTGACGTCCTCAACGCCGGCGACGGGCCTGACCATCCCGACGGCGATCTCGATCGCCCGCTCTACCGGAATCAGGGCGTCGGTCTCTCCATTGAAAACACGACCGCCAGCAACTTCATGAGCCTCGGCCATCGGACCCCTTCCTCGCCAGCTCGTAATCTCGCGTGACCTGTTCCTCGCAACGGAACTCGGCTAGCGATCCATCGCAGTCGCAATTGAGGTCACGCAGCAAGCCGTCACTCAATCCATAGACCCATCCATGTATCGCCAAGGAACGCCCCCGTTTCCATGCGGACTGCAGGATGGGCGTCCGTGACAGGCTCTCGACCTGCGAAGCAACGGTCAGTTCGCAAAGGCGGTCCAGCTTTTCGTCCGGCGCAGGAATTGACGCAAGTGTTGCGCAGTTGACCTCCGCCACGTCGCGGATCGGCTGCAGCCAGTAGTCGATGATGCCATGGCGATGACCATCCATCGCCGCACGCACGCCACCACAGCCATAGTGTCCGCAGACGATGATGTGCTTGACCTCCAGCGTCTCGACCGCGAATTCCAGCACCGACAACAGGTTCAGATCGGCTCGGTGGACGAGATTGGCGACGTTGCGATGGACGAAGACCTCGCCGGGTTGGAGCCCGGTGATGACATTGGCCGGCACCCGGCTGTCGGAGCAGCCGATCCAGAGATATTCGGGCCGCTGCAATGCCGACAGCCTGTCGAAGTAGAAGGGGTCTTCCGCGCGCCTGGCCGCCGCCCAGCGGATATTGTGGTCAAAGAGATCTGAAAGCATCGCCTACTCCGGACGCGTGCCAGCCCGCCTGTGAGGACGACAGGTCTCCACTGCCGCCGCTCAAGGTACAGGCACGGCGTCATTGCATCAGTGGACCATCGGCAGCGAGCAGGTCGATGCCCGTGATCGTGGCGTCCGCGGCAAGGATCGCGATATATTGCGAAACCGCCTTCGACCAGGTGGAGGCCTCGAGCCAGCCGGCGATCCGCTGTTGCACGAAATCGAACGGCAGTTGCTCCCCGTCGATCCGACGCTCCAGCCGGATGATGTGATATCCGAACCGGCTTTCGACCGGCCGTGGGGTGATCTCACCCTCCGCCATCCGCGCCAGCGCCCGCTCGAACTCCGCGACCGTGCTGCCTCGGGTCAGTTGCCCGAGATTGCCGCCCTGCTCTGCCGACGGACAGGCCGAATGGGTCCGCGCCATGGTGGCGAACTCGCTCGGATGTTCGGCGAGAACCGCGGCCAGCCTCTCGGCATCTGTGCGCGCCGCGGCGCGAGTCCTCTCATCCGCCGGATCGGCAGCAATCAGGATATGGCTCGCCTCGAAGATCGGCTCGCTGCGAAACTTCCCGCGGTTGTTTTCGTAGAAGCGCAGGCACTCTTCCGCCGTCGCGGAGGGAACGGTAACTTCTTCCTCGATCAGCCGGCGAA
>NZ_JABBGK010000011.1 GCF_012927355.1 Rhizobium terricola | reverse complement strand
GCGGGCAAGCCCAGGATCGTCGCAGTCGTCGCTACCATGCGCAAACTGCTGACAATCCTCAACGCCATCATCCGGGACGAAAAACCATGGCAAAACGCTTGACTGCCAAGACAGTCGCTCTCCCCGTTCACGGGGAGAAGGTGCCGGCAGGCGGATGAGGGGCGAACTTTACCGGTCCCCGCAGCTCGTGCCCTCTTATGTCCCCTCACACCACCTGCATGGCGCCCGGTCCCGGGATGGCGCCGGGGGGGCATTTGCCGAGGATGATCATGCCGAGCACCTCGTCCTTGGTGACGTCCTGGGTGCGCGCCTGGCCGACCACCTTGCCGTTCTTCATGACGAAGACGCGGTCGGCGAGGTCGAAGACGTCGTGGATGTCGTGGCTGATCAGGAAGATGCCGAGACCTTCGCGCTTCAGCTGCTGGATCAGCTCGCCGACCTGGGCGGTCTCCTGCGGACCGAGGGCCGCCGTCGGTTCGTCCATGATCAGGATCCGGGCGTCGAACAGGATCGCGCGGGCGATCGCCACCGACTGGCGCTGGCCACCGGAGAGCGCCTTGACCGGCTCCTTGAAGCGGCGGAAGTTGGGGTTCAACCGTCCCATCACCTCGCGGGCCTTGGCCTCCATCGCGACGTCGTCGAGCGTGCCCCAGGGGGTTCTGAGCTCGCGGCCGAGATAGAGGTTGGCGGCGGCGTCGACATTGTCGGCGACGGCCAGCGTCTGGTAGATCGTCTCGATGCCGTATTTCTTGGCGTCGCGCGGATTGTTGATGTCCGCCGGCTGACCGTCGATCAGGATGTCGCCGGCGTCGCGGCGATAGGCGCCCGAGAGGATCTTGATCAGCGTCGACTTGCCGGCGCCGTTGTGGCCGAGCAGGGCCACGACTTCCCCGGGGAAGAGATCGACCGAGGCGTTCTCGACCGCGTGGATACCGCCGAACGAGATGGAAACATTGTTCATTTCCACGAGCGGAGTGCGTTGTTCCGACATGAGCGTACTCCTTCTTACTTGGCTCGGGCGCGATAGACGGTGTCGAGCCAGACGGCGACGACGAGAACCACACCGACGACGATGCGCTGGAACGGGCTGTCGATGCCGAGAAGCACCATGCCGGACTGCAGCGACTGCATGACCAGCGCGCCGATCATGGCGCCGGCAATCGTGCCGACGCCGCCGGCGAGCGAGGTGCCGCCAATGACGGCGGCGGCGATGGTGTAGAGCTCGTCGAGCTCGCCCTGCGCATTGGTCGCGGCATTGAGGCGGGCCGTCGAGATCGCGGCGGCGATGGCGCAGAGAATGCCCATCAGCATGAAGATCTTGACGGTTACCCAACGGGTCTTGATGCCGGCGAGCTCGGCCGCTTCGGGATTGCCGCCGAGTGCGAAGACGTAGCGACCGAACCTCAGCCGGGTCGAGATGAAGGTCATGACGATGCCGACGGCGATCGCGATCAGCACCGGAATGGCGATGCCGTGCGAGATCTGCAGGCCGCCCTCCGGCCAGGCGATGCCGTTGGCGTCGGCGAACTTGCGGGCGATGTTGGTCGGCCAGTAATAGTGATTGGCGATCGAGACCGCGCCGAGCACCAGCGCGCAGCCGAGGATCGAGAGGAAGTATTCGGCCCAGACCGGGCGCAGCGGAAAGCCGAAACGCTTGCGCTGCTTGCGGGAATTGATGATGGCCGCAACGATCGCCAGGCAGGCGACAAGGCCGACGATCCAGCTTGCCGTCGCGCCGATCGAGCCTTCGGTGCCGCCGCCCATCAGGCGGAAGGTGGCATCCATCGGCGCGACCGTCTGACCGGAGGTGACGAACCAGGTGGCGCCGCGCCAGACGAGCAGGCCGCCGAGCGTGACGATGAAGGCCGGCACGTTGAGGAAGGCGATGATGACGCCGTGAAGCGCGCCGATCGCCGCGCCGACGACGATGCCGGAGGCGAGCGTCAGGATCCAGATCGCCGGATGCTCGAGGCCGAGATATTGCGGCAGGATCTTCGCCTGCATGACGCCCATGATCATGCCGCAGAAGCCGAGCACGGAGCCGACCGACAGATCGATGTTGCGGGTGACGATGATCAGCACCATGCCGGTCGCCATGACGGCGACCGAAGAGGTCTGCACGGTCAGGTTCCACAGGTTGCGCGGCGTCAGGAAAAGGCCGCCGGTCATGAGCTGGAAACCGAGCCAGATGAGCACCAGCGCGCCGACCATGCCGAGCAGGCGGGTGTCGATCTCGGTCGCCCGGAAAAAGCGCTTTACCGGATTTTCACCGGTGTTTCGGCTGGGATTTGTCTGGGTAGCGTGTGTGATGTCGGCCATGGATGCGCCTTCTCCCCCACTTTGTCTGTCATTGCCGTCCGATCCTTCGGCAGGGCCGAAGCACGAAGCGGCGGATCTGATGATGCGGTTCGGATCGTGCCGGACGCCCTGCCTCGAAAGGTCAGAAGGCTCGACACCTGCGTGGCGACATTGTCCGCCGCGCACCCTCCTTGTGCAAGCGCCGCAACGGGTTTCGTTGCGGCGCTTGCGAAGGTCGGGATCACACCGCGCGGGAGTGATTACTTGCAGGCGGCAACGTCACCCTTGACGCCCTGGCAGGCTTCGTCCTTGGAGATCCAGCCGGCGTCGATGACGACGTTCAGGTTGTCCTTGGTGATCGGAAGCGGAGCAAGGAAGACCGACTGCATGGCGACGCCCTTCGGGCCGCCGTTGAAGGCGGTCACGCCGGACACTTCTTCCATCTTCTTGCCGCCGGCGAGTTCGACGGCGATTTCAGCCGCGCGCTTGCCGAGTTCGCGGCTGTCCTTCCAGACCGAGACGGTCTGGGTGCCGAGAGCGACGCGGTTCAGCGCCGCCTTGTCGGCGTCCTGGCCGGAGACCGGAACCGAACCGGCGAGACCCTGGGCGTCGAGGGCCGCGACCGCACCGCCGGCGGTGCCGTCGTTGGAGGCGACGACCGCGTCGACCTTGTTGTCGTTGGCCGTCAGGAACTGCTCCATGTTCTTCTGGGCAATTTCCGGCTTCCAGCCGTCGGTATAGGCTTCGCCGACATTCTTGATCTTGCCGGCGTCAACGGCTTCCTTGAGCACTTCCATCTGGCCGGCGAACAGGAAGTCGGCGTTCGGGTCGGAAGACGAGCCCTTGATGAAGACGTAGTTGCCTTCCGGCTTCACCTTGAACACTTCGCGGGCCTGCATGCGGCCGACTTCCTTGTTGTCGAAGGTGATGTAGAAGGCAGCCGGGTTTTCGATCAGGCGGTCATAGCCGACGACCGGGATGCCTTCGGCGGCAGCCTTCTCGATGGCCGGACCGATCGCCTCGGAATCCTGGGCGAGCACGATGAGCGCGTTGGCACCCTGCGAGATCAGGCTCTCGATGTCGGTCAGCTGCTTGGCGGCAGACGACTGGGCGTCGGCGGAAATATACTTGTCGCCCGAGGCTTCCAGCGCTGCCTTGATGGCGGCTTCGTCGGTCTTCCAGCGTTCTTCCTGGAAGTTGGACCAGGAGACGCCGACCACCAGGTCCTTGGCGTTGGCGACGGAATGCAGGCTCGTGATGACGGCAGCGCATGCCATCAGCTTCAATACGGATTTCATTTAACCCTCCCGTTGAAAGACGGCACGCCGGCGAACCTCCCGTTCGCCCCGACGACCGCCCTGACATACTGCCCAGCCCCGGCGAAGCCGCCCATGGTTTTTCTCGACAGTCGAGAAAATAAATGTCAGAAGATTCCGGGACTGTCAACACAGCCTCCGCAGGGCTTGCAAACCGCAGCCCCGAATGATTTTTGTGCAGGACCTATCGCGAAGGGATGCCATGAACGGACGCCTGCCATGCTGACGAAATCCAGCACCGAAATGGTGCGTCAGCAGAACAGCGCGCTCGTGCTTTCGGCACTGAGACGCCACGGGCCGCTCGCCCATACCGACATCGCCGCCGCGACGGGCCTCGCCTCGGCCACCGTCTCGGCCATCACCGCGGAGCTGGAGCGGATCGGCGCGCTGGAGCGGCGCGAGCAGCCGGCGGCAGGCGGGCGCGGACGGCCGCGCGTGCTCTTCGCCCGGCGACGCGATTTCAGCTACCTGATCGCCGCGCGCATTTCCTCCGACAGCGTGCAATATTCGCTCGCCGACTATACCGGGACACTGATCGACCGTTTCGAAGAGGCCCGCGATCACGTCGCCCCCTCGCCGATCGCCTTCATCGCCGGCTTTCGAGATGCGCTGGCGCGGCTCGCACAACGCTCGAAGCTCGCGCCGGAGCGGATCACGGCGGTGTCGGTCAGTTCCAAGGGCATGGTCGATGCCGGCGGGACGCGGCTTCTCTGGTCGCCGGTGTTCGGCCGCGAGGAGATCGACTTTTCCACCGCGCTCGACGTCGGCCCCGAGACGCGGGTCCGGGTCAACAACGAGACGCTGCTGGTCGCCCATGCGCTCGGCCTTCGCGCCGACAAGGATGCCACCCGCCCCTTCCATGCGCTCGCCACGCTTTCGCTCGGCCATTCGATCGGGCTCGGCATCGCGAGGCGGGGACAGTCGGGCGACCTCGAGGTCAGCGCACCGAATTTCGGCCACATGCTGAACGCCTCGGACGGCAAGCTCTGCCGCTGCGGCTCCTACGGCTGCGTCGAGGCGTCGGCCGGTTTCTACGGTATCCTGCGCACCGCCTTCGAAGTGCCGCCCGATACCATCCCCGCCAAGTTCGTGCCGCTTGCCGAGATGGACAAGATCGCCAACCGGGCGCGCCAGGGCCATCGCATGTCGGAATACGCCTTCCGCCAGGCGGGTCTTGCGCTCGGTCAGGGCCTGTCGCGGGTGCTCAGCCTCTACGACAACATGCCGATCGTCATCACCGGCTACGGCACCCGCTACATCGACCTCCTCACCCGCGGCCTCGACGAGGGACTGTCGCAATCCTTCCACGTCCGCATTCACGGGCCGCCGGAGATCAGCGTCGTGCCCGAGGAAGCGACACTGGTGTTCGAGGGGCATCTCGACCGGGCGCTGACCGAAATCGACAACGACATCGCCGGTCTGCGGGCCGAGGAGACCGCCGCGCGATAAGGCCGCGGCACCGGCGCGGCGCTTAAGGCGCGGGCGACCTTGCCGAACGGCCTTTCGGCGCCTATGACTTCCGGAGCTTTCGACGGGAGGAACGATGTCCACGGCGGCCTATGTCTTCGATGCCTATGGCACGCTTTTCGACGTGCATGCGGCGGTGCGCCGCCACGCCGAGCGAGCCGGCCCCGAGCACCAGCGCTTTTCCGAGATGTGGCGCGCCAAGCAGCTCGAATATTCGTGGGTGCGCAGCCTGATGGGCAGCTACCGCCATTTCTGGCAACTGACCGAAGAGGCGCTCGACTACACGCTCGCGCGTTTTCCGGGCGTCGACCGGGCGCTGCGCACCGACCTCCTCTCGGCCTACTGGACGCTCGACTGTTATCCGGAAGTGCCGGCCGTCCTCAAGGAGCTGAAGAGCCGGGGCGCCAAGCTCGCCATCTTGTCCAACGGCTCGCCCGAGATGCTGGCGGCGGCGGTGAAGAACGCCGCCCTCGACGTCATTCTCGACGACGTCTTTTCGGTCGACGCGATTCGCGCCTACAAGACCGCGCCCGAGGTCTACGACATGGTGACGACCGCCTACCGGCTCTATCCCCATGCCGTTTCCTTCCAGTCGTCCAACCGCTGGGACGTCGCGGGCGCCCAGAAGTTCGGCTTCCGCACCGTGTGGATCAACCGTCTCGACCTGCCGGACGAATATACCGATCACCGTCCCGACCTGATCCTGCCGAACCTTGCCAGCCTGTGACGCGCAGGCCGGCCGGCTGCGAAATTTCACCATTGACGCCACGATGTAACATCGTTACGCCAACCACCGTTGAAGGTTTCCCAAGGACTGGCGTCCCGAGGAATTAAAAGGGAACACGGTGCGACGTACCCATCAGGGCGCAAGACCGTGGCTGCCCCCGCAACTGTGAGCGGCGAGCTCGACCGGACATGCCACTGGCCGAAAGGCTGGGAAGGCCCGGGAGCGCGATGACCCGCAAGCCAGGAGACCTGCCATCGACGATTGACGAAACCTGGCCGGGGTGTGCCAAGGGAAACGACGATGGCGATTGCGACTTACACTGCTGCTTCTTGCCCGACCGGATCTCGTTCTGGCCCCCGCGTGACCGCGGAGGCGAGCGATGGAGCTTTCAGAATCCCTATACGGGCCTAGACCTGCTGCACTGAAAGTGGAGGCTCTCAGCTGGGGGCCGACGCGGCGGCAGACCATCATCCATGACCTCGCCTTCTCGGTGAACCCCGGCGAGATGCTGGCGATCGTCGGTCCGAACGGGGCCGGCAAGTCCAGCCTGCTGCGCTGCCTCTACCGTTTTCACCGGCCGGTCGCGGGTCGGGTCAGCCTCGACGGCACCGATCTGTGGCAGCTCGAGCCCCGCGACGTGGCCCGCCGCGTGGCGACCGTCCTGCAGGAACCGGCCGGCGACTTCGGCCTGACGGTCGCCGAGGTGGTCGAGCTCGGCCTCACGCCCCATGCCGAAAGCCGCAACCGCAAGGCCGCCCTTGCTGCCGTCGGCGAGGCCTTGTCGCTGATGAACCTCACCCATCTCGCCGCGCGCAGCTTCGCCTCGCTTTCCGGCGGCGAGAAGCAGCGCACGATGATCGCCAAGGCGCTGGTGCAGAAGCCCGACCTCCTGATCCTCGACGAGCCGACCAACCATCTCGACATCCGCCACCAGCTCGAGGTGCTGGCCCTGCTCGCCCACCTTCCGACCACCGTGATCGTATCGCTGCACGACCTGCCGCTCGCGGCCGCCCATGCCGACCATGTGCTGGTCATGCATGACGGGCGCAAAGTTGCCTGCGGCCCGGCGCTCAAGGTGCTGACGCCGGAGACCATCCGCGAGACGTTTGCCGTCGAAACCACCGTCGAACGCCACCCGAAGACGGGGCGTCCGCGCTTTTCCTTCCACCTCGACCACAGTTTCTAACCAAGGAGATATTTTGATGCATCGTTCCCTTTGCCTTGCCGCCTTGCTTTCCCTGGCCGCCTCGAGCGCGCTCGCCTCCGGCTTCCCGGTGACCGTCAGGAGCTGCGACCGCGACGTGACCTTCGAGGCCGCGCCGAAGCGGGCCGTGTCGCAGGACATCAACCTCACCGAAATGATGCTGGCGCTCGATCTGACCGGACAGATGGCCGGCTATTCCGGCATTTCCGGCTGGTACAAGATGGACGACGAACTGAAGGCCCGCCTCGGCGACCTGCCGGAGCTTGCCCCGCAGCAGCCGACCAAGGAAGTGCTGCTGGGGGCCGATGCCGACTTCCTGTTCGCCGGCTGGAACTACGGCATGAAGGTCGGCGGCGAGGTGACGCCGGACACGCTCGAACCGTTCGGCATCAAGGTCTATGCGCTCACCGAAAGCTGCATCCACATCATGAAGAAGGACAAGTCCTCGATGGAGGACATGTATACCGACATCGTCAATCTCGGCCGGATCTTCGGCGTCGAGGAGAAGGCGTTGGCGCTGGTCGACGGCTACAAGGCCGAGATCGCCAAGGCGATCGCCGCCGTGC
This sequence comes from Rhizobium terricola, assembly GCF_012927355.1. Taxonomy (GTDB): domain Bacteria; phylum Pseudomonadota; class Alphaproteobacteria; order Rhizobiales; family Rhizobiaceae; genus Allorhizobium; species Allorhizobium terricola. Next base: position 25,269 of record NZ_JABBGK010000011.1, on the reverse strand, counting down.
CGGCGGATGCCCCGGTGCCGAAGGTGTTCGTCTATGATTCGGGCGAGGACAAGCCGTTCACCGCCGGGCGCTATGCCATGCCGACCGCTCTGATCGAGGCGGCGGGTGGCAAGAACATCATGGACGATGTCGAGACGAGCTGGACCACGGTCGGCTGGGAAGGCGTGATCGAACGCAATCCGGACGTCGTGGTGATCGTCGACTACGGCGACGTCACTGCCGAGCAGAAGGCCGACTTCATGCGCAAGAACCCGGCCTTCAAGGACATTCCCGCCGTGAAGAACAACCGCTTCGTGGTGCTGCCCTATGCGCAGGCGACACCCGGTCCGCGCAATGTCGAGGCTGTGAAGACGCTGGCCGGCGCCTTCCATCCGACGGTCAACTGATGAGCCACCGGCATTTCGTCAAGGGTCCGCGCCATGCGCTGATCCATGCGCTGCCGCTCCTGGTGGCCGGGCTAACGCTCGGCCTCCTCGGCATGATGCTGGTCGGCGTCAGCGTCGGCGCGGCCAGCATCCCGCTCGATACGGTCTGGAAGGTCATTGCCCGCCATCTCGGCGCAACCAGCATTGTCGTCGACTGGTCGGCGGGCCGCGACGCCATCGTCTGGGAGGTGCGTCTGCCGCGGGTGATTCTCGGCGCGGTGATCGGTGCAAGCCTGTCGCTGGTCGGGGCGGCGCTTCAGGCCGTGACCCGCAATACGCTCGCCGACCCGCATCTGCTGGGCATCTCGTCGGGTGCCGCCTTCGGCGCAATCATCGCGCTCCTGCATACCGGCATGTTCCTGGGCCTGGCGACCGTGCCGCTGCTCGCCTTTCTGGGGGCACTCGCCAGCACGGCGCTGGTGGTCGCAACCGCCCGCTTCGCGCACGCCACCAATGCCAGCCGGCTGGTGCTGACCGGGGTGGCGATCTCCTTCGTGGTTAGTTCGCTCGGGAGCCTCGCCATCTTCCTCGGGGACCCGCGCGCCACCCATATGGTGGTGTTCTGGATGCTGGGCGGGCTGGGGCTCGCGCAGTGGACCCACCTGCCCTATCCACTTGCCGCGCTCGTCGTCTGCGGCATCTATCTCATGTTCAATGCCCGGCGGCTCAACGCCATGACCCTCGGCGACGAGAACGCCACGACGCTCGGCATTTCCGCCGAACGGTTCCGGCTGGTGGTGTTCGTCGTCTCGGCGCTGCTCACCGGGGCGGCCGTCGCCTTTTCCGGGATCATCTCCTTCGTCGGGCTGATGGTGCCGCATGTGGTTCGCTTTGCCGTCGGCGGCGACTACCGCCGCGTGCTGCCGCTTTCGGCTCTTGCCGGGGCCATCTTCCTCGTCGGGGCCGACATGGTGTCGCGCATCGTCATCCCGCCGCAGGACCTGCCGATCGGAATCATCACCGGCCTTGCCGGCGGGCTGTTCTTCATCGGGCTGATGCGCACGAACGGACGGATCGGCTAGCGGCGGACCGCCTTGCGCAAAACGGAGGCGCGGGGCTAGAAGTTGGAGGTCGGGGCGGTTGCGCCCCGATTGCTGCCTCCTACTGCAAGGACAAGACGCGATGGCCTGGTCCGCGACCCAGTATCTGAAGTTCGAGGAAGAGCGCACCCGGCCGGCGCGCGACCTGCTGGCGCAGGTGCCTCTCGAAAAGGCGACCCGCATCTTCGACCTCGGCTGCGGGCCGGGCAATTCCACCGAACTGCTGATCGACCGTTTCGGCGCTGCGGCCGTCACCGGCCTCGACAGCGATCCGGACATGCTCGACAAGGCGCGTGCGCGGCTGCCGGGCACACCGTTCGTGAAGGCCGATCTCGCCACGTGGCGGCCCGACCAGCCGGCCGACCTTTTCTACGCAAATGCCGTGCTGCAATGGCTGCCCGACCACCTGTCGCTGATGGAGCGGCTTCTCGATCATCTGGCACCCGGCGGGGTTCTCGCCGTGCAGATGCCCGACAATCTCGACGAGCCGACGCATCTTCTGATGGAAGAGACCGGGGCCGCGGGACCCTGGGCGCCGGCCTTTGCCGGGGGAAGGCTCCGGCGGCAGCGGCTGCCTTCGCCTGCCGCCTATCTCGAGCGACTTTCACGGAAAGCGACGCGGGTCGACGTCTGGCACACCGTCTACTATCACCCGATGGCGAATGCGGAGGCGATCGTCGAATGGGTGAAGGGCACCGGCCTTCGCCCCTATCTCGACGCTGCGGGGCCGGACAATGCCGATGCCTTCCTCGCCGACTATACCGCCCGGATCGCCCGTGCCTATCCGCCGATGGCCGACGGACGGGTTCTTTTGCGGTTTCCGCGGCTGTTCGTCGTAGCGGTCAAGGGCGAAGTTCGCTAGAAGGCGACGCGATGCCCTGCCATGCCGGCATGGACCTACACCTCCTCTCTTCTTCCGAAAGCCCGACCCGATGAGCAAGCCCTGGAGCAAACCCGTTACCCTCGCGCTCGGCGAAGACGGCGAGGACGTGACGATCGACAGCACGGAAGCGGCGTCCTGGGCGCTGATCGAGGACTGGCCGACCGAGGAAGGTGTAGCGCTCGACAAGGCGCTTCTCGTCTGCATGGACGTGGTCGCCGGCAAGAAAAGCGACGAGGACGCCCGCCGCGCCTTCATCGAGGCAGCCCTCGAAGCCGGCATCGCCGTCCGCAGATAGGCAACGCGCCTACCTGTCGCCCTGCTTCTTGCCGGCTTCATAGAGGCAGACGGCCTGCGACGGAAGGTCGAGGGCGCGAGCGGTTTCGTCCGGACGCGGGTCCTCGTGGTCACCGCTTTCGTGCTGACGCTGGCTCTGGCGACCTTTCGAAACGAGGCGTGAGACCTAGCCCCGTTCATCCCTTCGCGCATCCGGCAGGCCGTCATGGTCGCCGATCGGCCGGTCCGGCCAATCGTGCCACCAGTCCGTGCGTTTTTCCGCGAGATCGCGGTTCCTCGGATAATAGATGCGGTTTTCGTTCTTCGCCGTCTCCCCGACCACGAGCAGCGTGACCTCGTCCGCGCTGTTGTTGATGAAGCTGTGGCATTGACCCGTTCCGGCGGGAAAGCCGACCGCATCGCCCGGCTTCAAGCGATGCAGCACGCCGTCGAGCCAAACGTCCGGCGTTCCGGTGAGCACGTAGACGAACTCCTCCTCGGCGCTTTCGGCATGGGGATAGGAGGTCCGGCGACCGGGCGGCAGGCGCTCGTGGTGGATACCGAGCCGGGTAAGGCCGAAACGACGGGCAAGCGGCGCCCCGATCGACATCAGCTCGTCGTCGCCATCGTAATGCGAATTGTCCGGGCCTTCGACATCACGCCAATGCGCGATGCATGCCGGGCGCTCCTTGTTCGTCATCGCAGCCTCCTATCGGGTTTTCCGGTTTAGCATCCAAACACAACGCCCGACGCAAGACCGGTTCCCGCTCTTGCCGGAGTTACTTCAGAGCTTCGGCCAGGTGTCGGACAGACGGTAACCGCCGGCCCAGGGGTCATCGGGGTCGAGCATCAGCTGCCGCGTGTCGGTGATCCAGGCGCGGCCGGAAATGGTCGGGATGATCGCCTTCCTGCCGCCAATCTCGGTTTCGGCCTCGATCGTGCAGTGAAACTCCGAGCCCATGATGGAGCGACCGACGAAACGGTCACCGACCTTCAGTTCACCGCGGGCCTGCAGCACGGCCATGCGGGCCGAGCAGCCGGTGCCGGTCGGCGAGCGGTCGATCTTGCCGGGCTTGATGGCGACCGCATTGGCGCCGGTCGCCACGCCATTCTCGTAGACCACCGGCGCGGTGATCTGGCAAAACGAGATGTGGCTCCAGTCCCGGTCGGGATCGGGATGGGAAAAGCCGAGCTGCTCGTTGGCGGCATCGGTGATCTTCATGCCCATCACGGCGATGTCACGCGCCTCGTCAGGCGCAATCGAGAAGCCGAGGGCACGGCCGTCGGCAATGACGAAGCTGTCGCCGCCGAAGGCGGTGTCAACGGTGAGCGTACCGACGCCTTCGACCTCGATCACGGCGTCGAGCCGGTCGGCAAAGGAGGGAAGATTGCGCACCGTGATGCGCTCGGCCTTGCCGTTGCGGCACTCGGCGGTCGCCTCGATCAGCCCGCCGGGGGCCTCCAGCACCAGTTTCGTCACCGGCTCGGTCATCGGCAGGATGCCCGAATCGAGCAGCACGGTCGCCACGCAGATGGAGTTGGACCCCGACATCGGCGGGGTGTCCTCCGGCTCCATGATGATCCAGCCCATCTGCGCGCGCGGATTCTTCGGCGGAACCAGCAGGTTTACATGACGGAAGACGCCGCCCCGCGGCTCGTTGAGGACGAAGTTACGCAGCGTCTGGTCCCTGGCGATCCACCGCGACTGTTCCCAGACGGTGTCGCCGGGCGGCGGTGCGACACCACCGACGATCACGTCGCCGACCTCCCCTTCCGCGTGACAACCGACGACATGAATGACCTTGGTACTGCGCATGAAGCCCTCTCTTGTTTTCGGGACGCTAACAGCAGCACCGGCGCGCCGCAATGCCACCTTGAAGCCGGAAAGGATTGGCGCATGTAATAGGCGAAGGCGGCTCCTACCGCGCATCCGCCGCCCTGTTTTGCCGACATTCGAGAAGGAGTTCTTCCATGCAGTTCGTCACCGCCAACGGCGCCCATATCCCGGCTCTCGGCTTCGGCACCTTCCGCATGCCCGACGAGGACGTCGCGGCGATCTTGCCGCTGGCGCTGAAGACCGGCTTCCGCCATGTCGACACCGCACAGATCTACGGCAACGAGGCTGCGGTCGGGGACGTGCTCGCCGCCTCCGGCATTCCGCGCGGCGACATCTTCCTGACGACCAAGGTGTGGGTCGACCGGTTTGCCCGCCAGGACATGGGGCCGTCGGTCGACGAGAGCCTGAGGAAGCTCAAGACCGACCATGTCGACCTGCTGCTCCTGCATTGGCCGAAAAGCCCGGTGTCACTCGCCGAGCAGATCGAGGGGCTGAACGCGCTGGTCGATGCCGGCAAGGTGCGCCATATCGGCGTGTCGAACTACAATTGCGCGCTGATGGGCGAGGCCGTCAGGCTGTCGAAGGCGCCGATCGTCACCAACCAGATCGAATACCATCCCTATCTCGACCAGACCGCCGTGCTTTCGGCCGCCCGCTCCTACGGCATGTCGGTCACCGCCTATTACGCGATGGCGGACGGTCGCGTGCCGAAGGAGGACCTGTTGCAGGACATCGGCGCGCGCCACGGCAAGACGGCGGCCCAGGTGACCTTACGCTGGCTGATCCAGCAGCAGGGCGTCATCGCGCTGTCGAAGACCGCGACCGAAAGCCGGATCGCCGAAAACTTCGCCGTCTTCGACTTCTCGCTCGATGCCGAGGAAATGACCGCGATCTCCGCCCTTGCCCGCCCAGACGGCCGGATCGTCAGCCCGGGGCATCTCGCGCCGGACTGGGATTGAGTGGCGAGAGCGGAACAAGGCAGCCTGGGCCCTGTTATTGACCCGGATGGGGCCGGGTTGCCGCGAAGGCCGAGACCAGGCTATCGACCACCGCGTGAAGTCTTGGCTCCATATCGAGACCGGCCACCACAGCCTGCTCCACATGGGCAGGATGCACGAAGACCGTGACCGCGTCGCGCACCACCCCGGCAGCGACGTCAAGATCCCCGATGCGGAACTCCCCACGCGCAATGCCATCCTCCAACACCTGACGGACGAGTGCGGTCATGCGTTGCGCATAGTCGGCAACGAGGTCCGGGCGTTCGGCGATGATCCTGCGGTAGAGACCGTGGATCTCCGGGTCGTCACCGAGCTTGGCACGTTTGCTGCGGTGGAGTGCCACCACGAGGCCGCGCAGCCGTTTCGCCGCAGAACCATCGGTTTTCGCGAAGCGGGCCGCGAGATCAGCCTCTTCGGCCATGGTTCGCGCCGCAAGGGCGTCGAAAATATCGGCCTTGGACCGGAAGTGCCGGTAGATCGCCGAGTGCGACAGGCCCATGGCCTTGGCTATATCGACAACATTGGTCTTGGCCTCGCCGAAGCGGCGGACCTGTTCGGCAGCGATGTCGAGAATGCGGTCACGATGATCAGGCGCGTCGTTCGTCATGCGCAGCTTCTAGCTGACATACCGGATTTCTGCAACATGTAACAGATTTCATATTTTGTATTGTGTAACGTGATCGCATGTGACACCTTGGGACAAACGACACCCAGGAGACCGTCATGAGCCAGATTGCTTCCCAGAGCCCGTCACGCCTCGCCCTTGTCACCGGAGGGTCCGGTTTCGTCGGCGGGCATCTGATCCGCCGCCTGCTGTCGGAAGGCTGGCGCGTCCGCGCGCTTGGACGCAGCGCCGAGGCGCGAGCGGGCGTTCAGGCGCTCGGCGCCGAAGCGGTTGCGTGCGATCTCTCGGACCGCGCCGCGCTGACCCGCGCGATGGACGGGGTCGAGGTGGTGTTCCACGTCGCGGCGCACTTCAAGCTCTGGGGGCCGATGGCCCTGTTCCGCCGGGTCAACGTCGAAGGCACCCGCAACGTCGTCGAAGCGGCGGAGCGGGCCGGTGTGCGCCGCGTCGTCTATGTCAGCGCCGCTGCGGTCGTCATGGGCCACCCCGAACCGATGTATGGCGTGACCGAAGACATGACCCTGCACAGGATGCCGTTTGCCCCCTACGCGGCATCCAAGGCCGAGGCGGAAGAGCTGCTGCTGGCGGCAAACGGGCGGCGAACGGGCTTCTCCACCGTTGCCCTCCGTCCCCCCTTCATCTGGGGGCCGGACATGCCGACGCTCGACCACATGGTCGAGACGGTCCGCGCCGGGCAGTTCCAATGGGTCGCAGGCGGCGCACAGGCCCTTTCCACCTGCCATGTCGACAACCTTTGCCACGCGCTGATCCTCGCCGCCGATCGCGGAGCCGGCGGGAAAACCTGGTTCGTCAGCGACGGCGAGGACACGACGCTGAAGTCATTCCTGACGCGTCTGCTCGACAGCCGGGGCGTGACGCCGAAGGACCGCGCAGTGCCCTTCGGCCTCGCCTGGGCGATGGCCGGTGTGATGGGTACGGTCTGGAACATCTTCCGCCTCAAGGGCGAGCCGCCGATCACCCGGCAAATGCTGCGGCTGATCGGCAAGGATTTCACTGTCGATGTTCGCCGCGCGCGGGAGGAGCTTGGCTATTCCCAGGTGACTTCGGTCGCAGACGGCATGCGCGGGATGAAGGCCCTGGAGGGTAGTTCGACCAGCACGGCGACCGACGTCGAGCATCTGGCGGCCGCGTCCTGAGCCTTGCGGCAAGGCTCGTGGACGCCGGTCGTGACCATCCTTATCTCGACCAGACGGCCATGTTCTCGGCCGCCCTCTCCCACGGCCGGCCCCTCAGCCCGGGGCATCTGGCGCCGGACTGGGATTGGGGGGGCGTAGGCGTATTTTAGCGGCCCTGCACAACAGTCCCCTTGAAAGACAGGCGGAAGACACTGAAAGTACGGAGACTTGAACCGATCCACGATTTCAGCCCTACATTTCAGGAATAGACCCGAATGGATGAGATTCCGATTCCGCAAAAGATCGAGCTCGCGGAAACGCTGAAATCACTTCGGCAATTTCACCCCTTCTACAGGAAAAGCATCGACAAGCTCTTCTGGTACACGGATCCGATCCTGGTCAGGTTCGGCGAGACGGGACCGTGTTCAGGCATCGACGCCGCCGCGCTCAGGCTTCGGGTGGACCGTAGCAACTGCAACGAGGCCGGATACTGGCTGCCCCATCCGGACCTCCGGCCCCATATCGTCAAGCAGGCGAATGCCGAGATCGGACGGCTGAACGTCGCGGCGTCGCCGGAAGATGCCAATCCGAATTTCTCCCGATTCCACAGTCGGTTCGACGCCTCGCTCGCGCAATGCGAGATCAATGACACCGTCCGGCTTTGCAGCCTGGACGGTGAAACAATCACGATCGCCAAGGCCACCTATCTGGATCAGATCGGCACGAACATCACCGCCGATCGCGAGATCGAATTGCCCATTTCAGCAAGACTCAACGAGGACACCCGGAGCCCGTTCGAGGGCAAGACCTGCCGCCAGATGGACACCGAAGCCGACGGCAGGCTGAAACCCTTGAGCCGGTGCGTGCAGGCCAACACGATCGGGGTGGCGACCGTCGCGCTCGACGCGAACAACAAGATCATCGCCCGGTACCGCAACTTCAATCGGCAGAAGCTGCGCCCGGACGACGTGCAGGTTCGGCTTGGGGCAATGAACAAGGGCTGGCACTGCTTTTCCTCAGGGGTTCTGGAGTGGAGCGACATCGAAACCGCCGCCGAGCAGCAGTCAACCGAGCTGTTCTGCGCCAACCTGACGGAAGCGATGCGGCGGGAGATCTGGTACGAGACCGGCTTTCCCCGCGATTCCCGAGAATATTCGATCGTTCCCTACGCATTCGTCAGGGAGTTGAAGCGACCGGGCAAGCCGCAGTTCTTCTTCGTGACGAAATTCCATAACCTGACCGCCGAGGAAATCTGCGACCGTATCGACCGGCACTATGACGAGGGCATCGTCCGCGAGGCGGGGGAATACAGCAGACTCGAAGAAGACCTCGGCCGTAAATTTCTAAGGATGATGTCACGAAAGCGGCAGCCTTCATCGGGCTTCTGGATCATCGAGCCGGATGACCCGGGCCGCCTGTCCCAGAAACGGCTGGCCGATCTCTCCGTCGAGGGGCACAACAACGAGACCTTCACCTACGAACTCTACGGCGCACTGTTCATCCTCAGCGGTTTGGACATCAGCGAAATATTCGGGGGACCATCGTGATCATTCGGCGTGTATTCTTCGGCTCGGGAGCCGGTGGAAGCAGACTGCATCCCATCCGAGCCTTGCTCGTGCTGATGGCCATTTGCAGCATCTGCATCCTGACCGACGAGTATTCGAACCATCTCCCGGCACTGGCGTCGTGGATGCTTTCGGCGCTCGCCCATGTCTCACTGGTCATCGCATTCGGCGAGTTGTCCCTGGTTATTCTCGGCCTCCAGGGAATGGTTTCCGCGGAGTTGGCGATGGGACGCGGGGGCTTCACCATGCCCAATCCGTTCGAAACCGTTTATGCCGGTCCCAAGCCGCTGATCCTCGCGCTTTGCCTTATCGCGGCCCTTTACATGACGAGCACGACGCTGCTGCTGCCGTTCACGTCATTTGGCTACAACGACGACCAATGCTCTCAGTCGCCATACGGGCCCTATCGGTTTGCCTTGCTTCTCATCAACATGATCCCAGGCTACGACGCCTGCATCAAGGATCCCTCGCTCGTCTATAGAACCGTCCGTTACATCATCAACCTCGCCATTCTTGGCACCCTTTTGGCCCGGCTTCCGGCCATGATCCAGGCGAACCAGAAGTGAGCCGCCTTGCGCGACTGGCTGGCGGAGAAGGGCTGACGATCGCCAGCCCTCTGCATCTCCGGCCCTACCGACTGGCGCCCGGCGGTTCGACCAGGTGGTCGACGATGCGGCGGACGAGCGGCATCACGAGCATGGCCGAGGGACAGGCGATCACATAGGACATGGCCCAGGCCTTGAGGATGGCGGCGGCGAGATCCGGGGCGAGGCCGATCGCCCTGAGGGTGGCGATCGAGGCGACGATGCCCGACATCAGCAAGGACAGGATCATCGGCATGACGACGACCCGGCTTGCAGACGGAAGCCGTCGGAGCCTGAAGGTCCGGGCCTTGCGCGGTGTCGGCGCGGCTGGCGAAATCTGGTTCATGACAGCCACGCCCTGGCGATCGGAACGCCGCCCTTCAGCAGGCCAAGATCGAAGAAAGCGCGCGTATAGGGCTTTTCCATATGGAGGGTCAGCGCCGCATCGTCGGCGAAATCCTCGATCAGGATGAATTGATCCGGGTCGGTGATCTGCTGGTAGAAATCGAATTCTTCGCAGCCCGGTTCCATGAGCGTGGCGTCACGAAGCGTGGCAAGGGCAGCGCGCGCCTCTCCGCCCCGGCCGGGGGTGATGGTCAGGCGAACGATACGGCGCAGGCGCCCGGCGGACATGAGATCGGGCTTGGGATCGGACATGGGTGAATTCCTTGTCACAGGGTTGTCGATGCGCCTCTCTTGCCTGAGGACGCCGTTGCGCGCTATTCCCCAAGAAGACACATCAATTGGGCGAATATGCACAATGCTCGACTGGGACGACCTGCGATACTTCGTGGCTCTTGCCGATCATCGTTCGCTTTCGGCCGCGGCCCGCACACTGAAGGTCGATCATGCGACGGTCGCCCGGCGCGTGGCGGCGCTCGAGGAGAAGAGCGGGCTCAGGCTGTTCGACCGCCGCGCCCGCCGCTATCTGCTCACCGGGCAGGGGTTGAGGATCGCCGAACATGCGCGGCGCATGGAGGCCGAGGTCTTTGCCCTGGAGCGCGGGCTTATCGAGGCGGCGGGTGAGACGCCGGTCGAGATTTCGGTGAGCGCACCGCCGGTGCTCGCCGCATCGCTGATTGCTCCGCGCCTGCCGGCCTTCTACGCGGAGCATGCCCATATCCGCCTGCATATCGGGACGGAGGCGCGCAACGTCTCGCTGACCCGGCGCGAGGCGGATATCGCCGTGCGGCTCAGCCGGCCCTCGGATCCGCAGCTGGTGATCCGCAAGGCGGGCCAGGTCTGTTACCGGCTTTACGGCTCGCCGGCCTATCTCCGATCGCGCGAGCCGGCCGATTACGTATTCATCGCCTTTGACGAACTGCTCGACGACACCCCGCAGCAGGCGTGGCTGAAACAGATGGCAGCCGAGCGCGCGATCGTGCTGCGCACCAACGACCTCGGCCTGCAATGTGCCGCCGCCGCGGCAGGGGCCGGCCTTGCCGTGCTGCCGGATTTCGCTGCGGCCGCAGCCGGGCTTCAGGCGATCGGCGGCGAGACCGATGAGGTCCGCCGCGACGCCTACATCACCTATCACGAGGACCTGCGCGGCAGCACGCCGATCGCTGCAACCGCCAGCTTCCTGGCGGAGTGCGTCGGCACCGGGTCAGGCCGCCGCCCGGCGGAATGAGGGCGGCCGGGCCGCCCTCCCCTTTGGTATCCTTCACGACTTCGGCGGGACAAATTCCGCCTCGATCACGAGCTCGACATCCTCGCCGAGCGCCGGCACGGCGAAGTCGAGACCCCAGTCGGTCCGGTGGACCTTGCCGGTCGCGGAAAAGCCGAGGCGCGGCAGCTTGTCCATCGGGTGTTCGCCGACCGAGCCGTTGAACCTGACATCGAGCGTCATCGGATGGGTCTCGCCGCGGAAGGTGAGGTCTCCCTTGATCGTGCCGGTGTTCGCGCCGGTGAGCGCAATCGCCTTCGCAACGAAGGCGATCGGCTTACCCGCGAGGAATTCCGGCGCGCTGCCGATCTTGGCGTCGAAATCCTCGACCTTGGGGAACGGGAAATCCGTCCGCACCGAATTGGGATCAACGGTCACCGCAAGGTCGGATTCGGCCGGATGCTCGGCATCCCACTCCAGATTGGCAGTGACCGTCGCAAACCGGGCCGTGTAGTTCGACAGGCCAAAATGGCTGATCCTCCAGGTCAGGCTGGTATGCGCCGGATCGGTGACATAGGTGCCGCTCGGCGCCGGTTTCGCCGGCTGGCCAGCGAGGGCCGGTATCGGGGCGGCGAGGAGAAGAAGCAGGGCAAGCCTGTGCATCGGAAATGTCCTTCATTATTGTCGGGCCGCATTCAGGCGGCAAGTTTCAGCCGGGTGGCGAGATCGCCGAAGGCCCGTTCGGAAAGGCTCGGACGAACGGCAAACTCCATGATGGCGTTGAATACCTCCGGGGGCGCACCGGTGCGCACGGCGCCGAGAAGGGCGGCCCGTTCGGACGGGTTCATCGCCGGGATCATCAGGCGCATGAAGGCCATGTTCTTCTCCGGCGACATCGAGGCGACGATGCGCATCTCGATCGCCAGGATCTCGTCGTCGGTGAAGTTCTTCCACAGCTGCGTCGCCGTCTCGGTCTCTTCCTCGTGCATGTGGGCCAGATCTTCGGAAAGATAGGCGGCGAAGGCGAGGTAGAGCTTGCGGCCGGCGGCACGCTTGTTGACCGGCCAGGCCTTCTCGACCGCGGCAACAAGCGCCTCCAGCTGATCGAAGGCGAGACGGTGGTCGTCATGCTGGTGGTCGACGGTTTCGGTCGAATAGCCGCGCTGCTGCAGGAGGCCGTGGACGTGGTGGTCCTCGTGCATCACGTGGTCGGCCGCCAGCGTGATGAAGGTGCGCAGCTGCGCCAGCACGCTTTCGGCTTCCTCGGGATTTTCGTAGTCGGCGGCACCGAGCCGGCCGAGCATGTCGCAGCCGGCCTTGCGCAGGCCCTTGTGGATGGCGCCGTAGAAATCGTAGCGGCCGTCGAGATCGGGGATATCGGTCATGGAAACATGGTGTGTCATCGGGTTCTTCCTCTGTGGTTGGCGCCGGCATCAGGACAGGGCGGCGGCGCGGTGAGAGGCTCATAGGACGGCGCCCGGCAAGCCGCTTCCTAAATGCTTCCTAAGACCGATCTCGCGTTGCTAAAATTTTCCTATCTTCCTAGGATTGCCGCACGGACGGGGGATGTCGGGTGATCGAGGCCGGGGTAGCAAGTTTCATCGAAGGGCGGGTGATGATCCTCATCGCCACGCGCAACGAGGCGCATCGCCCGATGATCGGGCGGGCGACCGGCGCACGCTTCGACAGCCAGCGCGGCGGCATCTCGCTTCTCGTTTCGGCGAGCCAGTGGCCGGATGCGGTGGCGCATGCCCTGCCCGGCACGCCGCTCTCGGCGACCTTCGTCAAGCCGGACGATTACCGCGCCTACCAGATCAAGGGGCCGATCATGGAGGTGCGCCCGACCGACGCGATCGAGCAGGCCCGCGGCGCCCAATACGTGACCGACATGCTGTCGGTGATGGGCGCGCTCGGGGTCAGCCGGCTGCAGCTTTCGAGCACGCTCAGCGATCGCGACCTGATGCACATCACCTTCCTGCCGCGCGACCTCTTCGTGCAGACGCCGGGACCGGAAGCCGGTCGCCGCCTCGGCGCGCCGGAAGAAGGCGCCCGATGATCCGGCTCAGCACCATCCGCGACGCCTTCGAAGGCGTCATCCCCTCGGTGATCGCCACGACCGACAGCGAAGGCATGCCGAACGCCTCCTATCTCTCCCACGTCTACTACATCGACGACGGGCATGTGGCGCTCTCCAACCAGTTCTTCTCCAAGACGGCGGTGAATGTCGCGGCGAACGGGCTCGCGACCGTGATGGTGGTCGACGGCCACAGCGGCCAGCAATATATCCTCGACCTCACTTACGATCGCTCGGAGACCGCCGGCGAGACCTTCGACCGGGTCGCCGGCCATCTCGAGGTGATGAGCGTCGAGCAGGGCATGGGCGGCATCATGAAGCTCCGGGCCCTGGATATCTACCGCGTCGAGGACTGCCGCGCGGTGCCGGCCGCCCATCCGCTCGAACTGCCGGTGCCGGGAGCCCGCGACGCGCGCGACCATCTCGACCTGACGTGCCGGCTGGCCGCGGAACTCTGCGGCGAGACGGATGCCGAACGCCTGCTCGACCGGGCGCTGACCGGGCTCGAGACGCATTTCGGCTTCAGCCATTCGATGGTGCTGGTGCCGGACAACGAGAGACTGCAGCTGACGACGATCGCCAGCCACGGCTACGACCGCTTCGGCTTCGGCTCGGAAGTCGCCTTCGGCAGCGGCGTCATCGGCATGGCGGCAGCAACCCACCGACCGATCCGGATCAGCGACCTGCGCCGCAGCCGGCGTTACGTGAACGCGGTCGGCTCGGCCAGCGGCATCACCGGGGCCGATCCCCTGCCGCTGCCGGCGCTCGAAGTGCCGCTCAGCCAGATGGCGGTGCCGATGGTGGCGCAGGGACAGCTGGTCGGCGTGCTGTTCGTGGAAGCCGAACGCTCCTTCGCCTTCCGCCACCGCGACGAGGAAGCCCTTTCCATTCTCGCCGGGCACCTGGCGCTTGCCCTGACGCTCGCGGGCCAGGAGCGCGAACGCCCCGAAGGCGACGAGGTGGCAGGCCCGACACCGGACGAGACGACCGGGCGCGCGGCGGAGACGGTGTCGATCCGCTTCTATCCGCGCGACGGCTCGGTCTTCATCGACCAGGACTATGTGATCCGCGGCGTTCCGGGGCGGCTGCTCAAGCATTTCGTCGAGGAATATGCGGTAAGCGGCCGGCAGGACTTCCTCAACCGCGAAATTCGCCGCGACCGCAGCCTGCAACTGCCCGACTTCAAGGACAATCTCGAGACACGGCTGATCCTGCTCCGCCGCCGTCTCGAGGAAAAGGGCGGCCCGATCCGGATTACCCGCGCCGACCGCGGCCGCATCCGTTTCGAGATGGACGGCGTGCCCGACCTGGTGGTGGTCGAGGAGGATTGAGGCGGCGGCCGAGACCGGAGGACCGGCTCGCCCGCGGGATTTTCCACGGGCAAGCCTATCCCTCACCGCCTATCCTTCCAAGCCGGGCCGGCTCAGAACTCCAGCGCCTTGACCAGTTCGACGCGGCGGTTCTTCGTGCGGCCGGGCTCGCTGTCGTTGGTGGCGACGGGGGCGGCCATGCCGGCGCCGAAGGGCTTCATCCGGCCGGCGGAAATGCCGGAGGCGGCAAGTGCCGCGACGACCGCCTCGGCCCGCCTCTTCGACAGGTCGACATTGTAGTCGAAGCCGCCCTTGGCGTCGGTGTGGCCGGCGACCACGACCTTGATGTCGGGCGAGGACGTCAGGAACTTGGCGATCTCGTCGAGGGTGGGCTTCGATTCCGGCTTGATCGTCGCCTTGTCGAAATCAAACAGGATGCCATAGAGCGAGACGCGGCCGTTGGCGGCGATCTGGCGTTCCATTTCGGCGGCGTCGACGAAAACGATCTTGTCCTCTTCCATCGGCTGGGTCTCGATCACGTCGACCAGCACTTCCGGCTTCTTGGCGAAGTCGATCACATAGACCGAGGCATAGACGTCGCCTTCCGGGCGGGTGAGCTTCAGGGCCGTGTAAACCTGGGTGTCGGGGCTCGAATGGATGTCGCCGGTGCCCATCGGGCTTTCGTCGTGAAGGGCGAAATAGAGTTCCGACCCGCCGCCGTCCGAGCAATCCTTGCCGCGGCATTCGAAGAGGATCTGGAAGCCCTTGGCCTTCATGTCGGCCTGGAAATTGCGGGCGACCTCGAGCGCCGAGCGACCGGCCGGACCTTCATAGCGGATGCGATAGGCCTTGCCGGCGATGGCAAGCGTGTTGGCCGGCGACAGGCGCTTGCCGGCGGCAGCCCGCATGTCGGCGCTTCTGATCGGCTTCACCAGCAGCCGCTGCTCCTCATAGTCGCGCGTCTTGTAGAGCGTCATCACCGCCTCTTCATAACGCCCGACCAGCGGATGGTCCTTCCCGCCCGCGACATCGCGGGCATGGGCGGGCATGAGGCCGAAGGTGAAAAGCAGAATGCAAAAGAGGGAAAGAAAACGCATAGCTTGATCCTTGTCGCCGTGGCTAAACCCGAAAATGCGGGCGCGACACTAGCACAGGTTGTTGTGACGGTCTTGAGATTGAGATCACACTACGGCGGGGGGTTGGCGACAGGCCTGCCGACGGCGAAAAGCCGGCGGAGACGATCCGCCGGCTTTTCCATTCGGTGCGAAGGCGGCCCCCCTCTCCTTACCCCCGCCCCTCGCCTCAGGCCTTGACGAGCACGACCTCGAGATAGTCGCTCGGGGCGACCATGGTGCCGTCGGAGGCGCGGTTGAAGCGGGCGATGAGGGCGAAGATGTCGTCTTCGAGAGCCTTGCGCTCGCCGGCGCCGGGGAGGTTTTCAAACGCCTTGTGGACCGGGCCGTACCAGCTGCGGAAGACCTCCAGCCAATGGGCGGGCGAGCGGTAGCGGAAGGTGAAGGTTTTCGGCGTCACCTTGAGCTTTCCGGCGCCGCCGAAGAGCTCGTCGAGCCGCTCGCGCGTGCCCCAGAGCGCCGGCGAGCGGACGCCCGGCGGCGGCGGCAGGTGGCGGCCGATGGTCTTGAACAGCTCACCGACAAAACTCTGCGGCGTCCAGTTGGCAAGGCCGAGGCGGCCGCCCGGGCGCAGCACCCTGAGCATCTCGGCGGCGGCCTTGTCCTGGTCGGGGGTGAACATCACGCCGAAGGTCGACATCACCACGTCGAAGCTCTTGTCGGCAAAGGGCAAGGCTTCGGCGTCGGCGGTGCGGAAATCGACCTTCAGCCCGTCGGCGAGCGCGCGGGCACGGGCCCGGTCGAGCAGCGCCGGGACATAGTCGGTCGAGGTGACCTCGGCCCAGCGGCGGGCGGCGGCGAGCGTCGCATTGCCGTTGCCGGCGGCGACGTCGAGCACGCGTTCGCCGGCGCGCAGGTCGAGCGCCTCGCAGAGGTCCTCGCCGACGATCTGCAGCGTGGTGCCGACGACCGCATAGTCGCCGGAGGCCCAGGCGGCCTGCTGGCGGGCCTTGACGGCGGCAAGATCGACACCGGAGGCAGCCGGTGCAACGGAAGCAAGATTGGCATGCATGTCATTTCTCCTTGAAACAGGGGCGGGGCGACGCCGCGATGCCGCGGCGATCCTGCCCCTCATGTCGTTGTCGATTGCGATTTTTGGACGGGCGGAAAGCGGCGCCGCAGCGGTTTCTTCCGCGTTCGGCCTGTCCATGCTTCACACTGTGCCGCATGGGGCGGAACGCCGGCCAGTGTAGAAACTGTAGCGGACCGCTACAGTTTCAGGAGTGCGGGCCCAGGATGGGCAGGCACAGGCACGGGGCGCGCCGCGCCTGACGCCGGCCGGTCCCGGCAAGGACGGCGGCAGGAGACGCTTCTGGAGCGGGGGGCGGAAAGATGCCGTCGGTCAGGCGGCAAAGGCGCTGCGCACCATCCAGTCGCCGATCGAGGCGGCGAGGCGCTGGTCGCCGACCAGCGAGATGCGGCCCTTCGACACTTCCGCGCCGAGGCTCGAATGGCCCATCCAGGCGGACGTCATCGCCTTCAGGTCGGCGATGACGAAGAGGTCGACATCATGGCCCGGATCGATGAGGCAGAGATCGACCGGCAGGCCCGGCCGCGACATCAGCCAGTAGTCCTGCTCGTCGCGCGGCAGTTCGGGAAAGGAGAACTTGATGACGCTGCGACGGCCCGACGGCAGGCGGGCGACATCGACCTTGCGGCGCATGTTCCACATCAGGAGCCGCGCATCAAGGTTTTCCAGCGTCACGTCGGCGTCGATGTAGCGATGCGCCCACTGGCCGAGCGCATGGACGATCGGCTGCAGCTCGTCGGCCATCTCGGTGGTGCGGTAGTGGATCTCGCCGGTGTCCACGTTATGCAGGCGCTGGACCAGGCCGCGCTGCTCCATCTCGCGCAGCCGCTTCGACATCAGCGTCGGCGACATGCCCGGCACGCCGCGGTGGATCTCGTTGAAACGCAGCGACCCCGCCCACATCTCGCACAAGAGCAGGAGCGTCCAGCGCGGCTCGAGCACCTCGCAGGCCTTGGCGACGGGACAAAACTGCTGATAGCCATCCTTGGACATCACAGGTCCTCCGGCCAGCGATTATGCGACCGGGCCGGACGGGCGTCCAGTGTAGATAGTGTAGTGGGGGTGGGGGAGCTGTCCAAATTTGACTACCGAGGTGAGACGGGCAACAGACTGTTCGCGAATGGACAATCGGCGCGAAAGCAGACTTCGAGGTATGATTTGAGATTAAGGATAGGGCGGAACCCAGCGCCTACAGGAGGCAACACATTTCAAAGTTGTATAAGGGGCGCAGAATCCGTTAACATTGTATCATGAGTTTGAGATAGGCAGGACGAGAGAGGAAACGCCATGATTGACTTCAATAAACTGTCTCGCCCCAAAGCCAACTCGGCTCCGACTGATCCAATTGAGATTTTCGCCAGAACGCCGAACCTCAGTAACGCCCCCAATGATCTATGGAAGGGACAGGCTGAAGCATTGCAGCGCTGGCATTCAGCGCGCGACAAGCACGACAATGCCGTACTGCTCAACACGGGCGCCGGAAAATCCATCGTCGGCGTGTTGATCGCCCAGAGTCTGGTTAATGAGCAAATCGGCCCTATTGTTTTTGCATGCAGCACCATCGATCTCGTGGAGCAAACCGCGCGGGAATGCGACCGCCTAGGGATACCTTACACCACCCGTGCACACGGGAATTTCTCCGATGATCGGTTCGAGACGGGAAAGGCGTTTTGCATCACGACCTATCAGGCCCTGTTCACCGCGAATTCTACCTTCAGCAAGGAGAAGTCGCCTGCGGGGGTCATTTTCGACGACGCCCACGTCGCTGAGCGCATGATTAGGGATGCATTCACCTTGTCGATTTCCAAGGAGACGTATCCGACGCTCTTCTCGGACATCATCGCAATGGTTCGGCCTGAATTCGAGAAGCTTAACAAAGGACCGCAACTCGGCGCAGTCCTCGAACAGCACGGCGCGCAGGTGACAATGTGCCCACCCGCCACCGCGTATAGATGCAGAGACCAAATCCTCGAAGCCATTAAGAGGGTCAATGATTGGAGAAAAAGCGACCTGTTCTTCCCGACCCTAAGGCTCTGGGAAAACATTGGGAACTGCGCCATCTTGATTTCGTCAAATGCCATTGAGATCACCCCGCCGTTCATTCCCACGGGCGTTTACGACTTCCTCGGAAAAGGCGTGCGACGTGTGTACCTGTCGGCGACCTTGGAGTTTGAGACCGACTTCGTCCGCGGCTTCGGTCGAAGGATCACAAATCAGATCGCTCCCGACAACGACGCGGGCAACGGTGAGCGGCTGATCCTCCTTAGCAGTCTCTTCAAAGACAAGCCCGACAAGAAGGAGGTCGCGGCCGAGGTTCTAAAGAAGAACAAGCTACTAGTGTCCGTTCCGTCCTATCCTAAAGCGCAAGCGTGGAAACACATCGGCACTCCACCCGCCAAGGCGAATTTCTCGGCCGAGCTCCAAAACTTTAGGAAGGCGTCGTCTGGCGCGTTCATCTTGGTGTCGCGTATTGACGGCATCGATCTTCCTCAGGACACGTGCCGGGTGATGCTCATCGACGGGGCTCCGTCCGGCACCAGCCTGATGGACCAGTACCTGTTTCAGCACCTATCGCTCAGCAACCTCTTCTCTACCAAGATGGCCGGGCGGATCACGCAGCTGCTTGGCCGCATCAACCGGGGCAGAAGCGACTATGGGGCGTTCCTCATACAAGGAGGCGACCTCAATGTTTGGCTCAAGACCGAACGCAACGTTGCCCTGCTTCCACCACTGATCAGAAAACAAGTTATCCTCGGCCAGACAGTCCAAGAGGGCATGGACAAGGGCGATCCAGAGGCGATCGCTTCTCTGATATCGCAGGTCATCTCCCGTGATGCTGGATGGCTACAGTTCTATCGGGAAACCGTGGACGGACTTGAGGTGTCAGAGGACGCTCTAGCAAAGGTTAAGGAGCGCGAGGCGCAGTTGGCCACGTCCGCCGTGGCCGAGTGCGAGTTTATGACCAAGATGTGGCAAGGCGACGTCGAAGGAGCTCGGAAGGCCTTGCTCGATGCTCTCGACGCCACCGCCATGGCTGATGCTAAGTTGGCTGGTTGGTACTCGGTTTGGCTCGGCGCGACTTACGAAAACGCGGGTGACAATGAAACAGCGAGTGCGCACTACAAGAAGGCTCGATCCCGACTGTCCGCGTGGCTGAACGTTCCCTTCCGCAACGATGCCGACGTCAAGGCCGTGGCCGAAGGCGCAAAAACGGCTCTTCAGAGAGTCTTGCTCGCGACAAACCACCATGGACCCCAGGCACTCGGTGACTTGGTTTGGAAGCTCAAGCAACAAGCCAGGATACTGCTCGACAAGAGCGCGACCTCCAACGCCAAGGAGGAAGCGGTCAGGCTGTACGGGGAGCTTCTAGGATTTGATGCGTCTAGACCTGACAACGAATGGGGCAAAGGCCCCGATGTCATATGGATGGACCCCGATTCCGCCGGCTGCGTGGCATTCGAGCTTAAGACGGAAAAGAACGCCCCTGCCGAGTACAGTAAGAGCGAGGTTGGCCAGTCCTTAAACCATATCCAGTGGCTCAAGGACAATGAAGGCGAGAAGGCCTGGGAGGGGGTACTGATCGTTGGTCCGCCCGGCGTCTGCAAATCCGAAGCAAGTCCCTCGGACGAAATCTTTCTCGTCGAGACGACGGCGCTGGCGGCTCGGATGACGGAGTTTGCCGCGAAGATCGATGATACGAGGGGTAGAATAGTAATTGAAAGGTGGACAATCTTGAAGGAGATTGGAGAACTTTCCGAATGGCAACCTTCGGGCTGGTCCAGATCGTTGGCCAAGACCCCACTCAAGAGCCTCAAAAAGTGAAGCGCTGTTATCCAGATCGGTAGGCCACGCTTTCGTGACTGTAATTGGCGCAAAACTGTCTCGCCAATCGCCCCCTCCCCCAGACACAAAAAAACCGCCGGGTCGCCCCGGCGGCTTTTCTTTGCAAAAATCCGTTTGTCCCGGTGTCGCTCAGACGAACTGGCTCAAGCCCGGAACCGAGGCGACGACTTCGTCGACGACTTCGTCGCCGGCATATTCGCGGGCGACCGCGATGGTTTCCTTGGCGAGCTTGGAGATTTCACCCATGCCGAGGCCCTGGGACATCAGCTGCTGGCCGAGGCCCATGATGCCGCCGCCGCCGAGCGCGCTCATCAGGCCGCCGAGGAGGCCCTTGCCTTCGCCTTCGCCGTTGTGCTTGGCCACGAGGTCCAGCGCGCCGGGGATGGCTTCGATCATCTTGGCGACCGGGCCGTCGGCCGCTTCGCGCTGGAGGAAGCCGAGCATCATGCCGAGGGCCTTTTCAGCGGTTTCCTGCTCGATGCCGACACTGTCGGCGATGCGGTTTACGAGATCACTCATGGTCTTGCTCCTGGGCAAAGATTGACGTTGACGTCAAAGTAATTGAACTGTCCGGCGAACTCAAGCGCCCGAGACGGGCGATCCGCTGTTTTCCCCGACCGGCCGGTTGGCAGCGCTGTTGTCGATGTTTCACACTATCCTTATAAGGGCAAGGTGATGAATCGATGAAGGCCTTGCGGCGCAAGAAATGCCGCCGTAGCGCCGAAGCAACCGGGGAAGAAGAGGCATGCTTGAGGACGGGAAACTCTATATCGGCACCAGCCGCAATCCGGACGACAGCCTCAACAAGGGCGAATATCTCGACCTCAGGTTCGGCAACCGCCACGGCCTCGTCACGGGTGCGACCGGCACCGGCAAGACGGTGACGCTGCAGGTGCTGGCGGAAAGCTTTTCCAATGCCGGCGTGCCTGTCTTCGCCGCCGACATCAAGGGCGACCTGTCCGGCATCGCCGCGATGGGCGAGGCCAAGGACTGGGTGACGAAGCGGGCCGAGCAGATCGGTTTCAGCGACTTTGCCTTCCAGGAATTCCCGGTGATCTTCTGGGATCTCTACGGCGAGAAGGGCCACCGGGTGCGCACCACCATCGCCGAGATGGGCCCGCTGCTGCTCGCCCGGCTGATGGATGCGTCCGAGGCGCAGGAAGGCGTGTTGAACATCGCCTTCAAGATCGCCGACCAGGGCGGGCTGGCGCTGATGGACCTCAAAGACCTGCAGGCGCTGCTCAACTACATGGGCGAGCATGCCACAGAACTCTCCAACCAGTTCGGCCTGATCTCCAAGTCGTCGGTCGGCTCGCTGCAGCGCGGGCTGCTGGTGCTGGAGCAGCAGGGGGCGGAAAACTTCTTCGGCGAGCCGGCGCTGAAGATCTCCGACATCATGCGCACCACCAATGACGGGCGCGGCGCGATCTCGGTGCTCGCCGCCGACAAGCTGATGATGAACCCGCGGCTTTATGCGACCTTCCTGCTGTGGATGCTCTCGGAGCTGTTCGAGGAACTGCCGGAGGTGGGCGATCCCGACAAGCCGAAGCTGGTGTTCTTCTTCGACGAGGCGCATCTGCTGTTCAACGACGCGCCGAAGGTTCTGGTCGAGCGCGTCGAGCAGGTGGTGCGGCTGATCCGCTCTAAGGGTGTGGGCGTCTATTTCGTCACGCAGAACCCGCTCGACGTTCCCGAAACCGTGCTCGCCCAGCTCGGCAACCGCGTGCAGCATGCGCTGCGCGCCTATACGCCGCGCGAGCAGAAGGCGGTGAAGACCGCCGCCGACACCTTCCGCCCCAACCCCGCTTTCGACTGCGCCACCGCGATCACCACGCTCGGCACCGGCGAGGCGCTGATCTCGACGCTCGAGGGCAAGGGCGCACCGTCGATCGTCGAACGCACGCTGGTGCGTCCGCCGTCGGGACGCGTCGGGCCGCTTTCGGACGGCGAGCGCCAGGCGGTCATCAATGTGAGCCCGGTCGCCGGCCTCTACGACAAGGACCTCGACCGGGAATCGGCCTTCGAGATCCTCACCGAGCGCGCCCGCAAGGCGGCGGAAGCGGAAGCCGCGCGCCGCGCCGAGGAGCAGAAGGCGGGCGAAGACAACAGTGCGGCCGGCCGCTGGTCGCTGCCGGGCTTCGGCACGGAGGCCGAGGATGACGACCGCCAGACCAAGACCACGGCGCGCAAGAGCTCCGGCTACCAGCGCGAGACGGTGATCGAGGCGGCAATGAAGAGTGCGGCGCGTTCCGTCGCGACCTCGGTCGGCCGGGCCCTGGTGCGCGGCATTCTCGGCAGCCTCAGGCGGTAAGGGCCGCCACGCCTTTCTGCGCATTCCCCTCCCCCGGCGCCGCCATGATCGGCTCACCGGGCAGCCTTCGTTGACCGGTGGCGGTCGGTCATCCGGCACTTGCCTCTCATTCGCCTCCTGAGCCAGTCGAAGGGGCGGCACCTTCTCCCCGTCTTACGGGGAGAAGGAACAAGCGGCACCGCCCCGGCCATTCCCTCCTCCGCTGCGACGCTCGGCACAACCACGCCTTGGCATTTTCACAATTGCGAATTCAACTCCTGGGCGCACATAAAAAGAACACAAACAATAAGTTGACAAGAGGCCCATGGGATGTGTATCTACGCTCATCGATGCTTGTTTGCCGATAGTTGTTTATGGCGCCCCGCGCCTCTGGACGAACTTCCCTCTCTCAAAAGTCGAAACAACCGCCGTGCGTCGCCCGGCGGCAGTCAATCTTGCCAAGAAAGGGTTTTTCATGACCACCGGCACCGTAAAATGGTTCAACACCACCAAGGGCTTCGGCTTCATCCAGCCGGACAACGGCGAAGCAGACGTCTTCGTCCACATCTCGGCCGTACAGCGCGCCGGCATGAGCGATCTGGTCGAAGGCCAGAAGGTCAGCTTCGAGCTGGAACGCGACCGCAAGTCGGGCAAGATGTCCGCCGGCCAGCTGCAGGCCGCCTGAGGCTTCGACCGGCCATGACCCGGATCTTCCGGCATGGCAGGTGAATGCGCCGAGAAGGCCAGGCGAATGTCTGGCCTTTTTTGCATCCGCGGAACCGGTCGGACGCCGACACCGCGGCCGCGACGAAAAGCCCGGCACGGATGCGCCCGCCTGCGGCGGTAAGAGCCCTGCCGGGGCGACCGTCTCACCACGGATCTGAGCAGACCCCACGGATCGGACCTTACGAACATGAACGTCAATGTCTCCATCAGTGCTCCCGCCACTCCTGGCGAAGACAATGTCGCGGCGTGGCTGAAGATCCTCGCGCGCTATCGCCAGCCGCGGCTGAAGCGCAGCGTTTTCGAGCTGGTCGTGACGCTGGTGCCGTTCATGCTCTTCTGGGCGCTCGCCTATCTCTCCTATGTCAACGGCTTCTGGCCCGGCCTCATCGCCATCATTCCGGCCGGCATCTTCCTGCTGCGCCTGTTCATGATCCAGCACGATTGCGGCCACGGCTCGTTCTTTGCCCGTCGCGGGCTCGACGACTGGACCGGCCGGCTGATCGGCGTCCTGACGCTCACTCCTTACGGCTACTGGCGGCGGGCGCACGCGATCCACCACGCCTCGGCGGGAAACCTCGACGAGCGCGGCATCGGCGACATCACCACGCTGACGCTCGAAGAGTATCGGGCGCTTTCGCCGCGCGGCCGGCTCGCTTACCGCCTCTATCGCCATCCGGTCGTGATGTTCGGCATCGGCCCGGCCTACATCTTCCTCATCAAGCAGCGGCTTCCCTTCGGCATGATGAAGGACGGCGCGATGCCGTGGATCTCGACCATGGGCACCAATCTTTCGATCGCCGTGGTCTGCGCCCTGATGATCTGGGCCGTCGGTCTCGTGCCTTTCCTCGTCATCCATCTGCCGGTCGTGCTGATCGCCGGCGCCGTCGGCATCTGGCTGTTCTACGTGCAGCACCAGTTCGAGGAAACGCACTGGTCGAAGAGCGAGGAATGGCAGTTCCCGAAGGCGGCCCTGCACGGCGCCTCGCATTACGACCTGCCGCTGGCGCTGCGCTGGCTGACCGGTAACATCGGCATCCATCACGTCCATCACCTGGCGAGCCGCATTCCCTATTACCGCCTGCCGGAAGTGCTGCGCAACCATCCGGAACTCGCCGGGATCGGCCGTATCACGATCCGCGACAGCCTTTCCTGCGTGAAGCTCGCAGTCTGGGACGAAAAACGCGGACGGCTCCTCTCCTTCCGCGAAGCACACCGCGCGATGGCCGCCTGACCGGCCGCACCGCGCTTCCTACATCAAGACACTATTTCAAGGACCTATCATGCTCGAACTCACCCCCGTCCAGATCCGCGGACTGAAACTCGCCAAGGACGGCGACCTCTTTCCCGCCGAAGGCAACAGCTTCACGCATCTCAATGCCCAGGTGACCTATGCGCGGACCGACCGCTTCAAGGAGCGGCCGCAGAAGATCAAGTCGGTGAGGACCGCCACGGTCAACGAACTGCGCGAACACGGGCTCCTGCAGGTGCTGAACAGCGACAGCGCCGCAGACCAGTCCGCCCATGGCATCACCATGGCCGGCAAGATGTGGCTCTTGCAGAACAAGTAAGGCCGACGGGTCTCGTCCCGTCGTTCATCGGCACGGTGAGGCGGGATGAAAGGGCTCCGCGTCTTGCGGTCCTTCGCTCCTCGTAGGCACTCCACTCCTCATCCGCCTGCCGCTATCCCTCAGCACCTGCCCCTCATCCGCCTGCCGGCACCTTCTCCCCGTTCTGACGGGGAGAAGGAACGAGTGGCACCGCCGCGGCCGTCCCCTTGTAACTTCCCAAATGGCGCATTCGGCTATGTAATGCCGGTTGCGGTGGCGGATGGGAGACCGAATTCCCTTTGGGACAGCAAGCCCGTGGGAGAGCAAGGGTCTCCGTCCGCCGT
>NZ_JABBGK010000010.1 GCF_012927355.1 Rhizobium terricola | reverse complement strand
TCGCCTGGTTCGCCAGCCGCAGCCTGAAGATCGTTCTCGGCTGTCTCGTGACCCTGCTCCTGATCGGCTACTTCGACATGTGGGACGACACCATGCGGACGATCTCGATGATCTTCGTCTGCACCCTTCTGTCGATCGCCATCGGCATTCCGATCGGCATCCTGATGGCCCGCTCCGACCGCGTCCAGCGGATCGTCAACCCGATCCTCGACGTCATGCAGACCATGCCGAGCTTCGTCTACCTGATCCCCGTCGTCATGCTGCTCGGCATCGGCAAGGTTCCAGGCCTGATCGCCGTCGTCATCTACGCCATTCCCCCGATGATCCGCCTCACCGACCTCGGCATCCGCCTCGTCGACAAGGACGTGCTCGAGGCTGCCGACGCCTTCGGCACGTCGAAGTCCCAGAAGCTCTTCAAGGTCCAACTGCCGCTGGCGCTACCGACCATCATGGCCGGCATCAACCAGACCATCATGATGGCGCTCGCCATGGTCGTCGTCGCCTCGATGATCGGCGTCCAGGGTCTCGGCCAGCCGGTGCTGAAGGCGATCGCCAACCAGTACTTCACGCTCGGCATCTTCAACGGCCTTGCCATCGTCGGCATCGCCATCATCTTCGACCGGGTCAGCCAGGCCTATGGCAAGCGGCTCCAGAAGCATCGGGAGATCGTCCATGGCTGATCATGCCTTCGGCGGCATCAAGGTCCGCCACCTCTACAAGATCTTCGGCCCCAACCCGGCCGCCCATGTCGATGCCGTCCACAACGGCATGACCAAGGCCGAGCTCAACGACCGCCACGGCCATGTGCTGGGCCTGCGCGACATCAACATCGAGATCCCCTCGGGCTGCATCCAGGTGGTCATGGGCCTGTCGGGCTCCGGCAAGTCGACGCTGATCCGCCACATCAACCGGCTGATCGACCCGACCGCGGGCGAGGTGTTGGTCGACGGCGTCGACGTCGTCAAGATGAACGAGAACGAGCTGCGCGAGTTCCGCCGCCACCAGACCGCCATGGTGTTCCAGAAGTTCGCGCTGCTGCCCCATCGCAGCGTGCTCGACAACACCGTCTTCGGCCTCGAGGTCCACGGCATCGAGCGCAAGGCGGCCGTCGAGATCGCCATGCGCTGGCTCGAGCGCGTCGGGCTGAAGGGCTTCGAGCAGAAATACCCCAACCAGCTCTCCGGCGGCATGCAGCAGCGCGTCGGGCTCGCCCGGGCGCTGTCCAACGACGCGCCCGTCCTGCTGATGGACGAGGCCTATTCCGCCCTCGACCCGCTGATCCGCACCGACATGCAGACCGTGCTGCTCGACATCCAGAAGGAGATCAGGAAGACCATCGTCTTCATCACCCACGACCTCGACGAGGCGCTGAGGCTCGGCGACCAGATCGCCATCCTGCGCGACGGCGAGATCATCCAGCAGGGCACCAGCCAGGACATCGTGCTGCGCCCCGCCGACGACTATGTCGCCAACTTCGTCAAGGAGGTGAACCGCGGCCGCGTCGTCCATGTCGAGGCGATCATGACGCCCCTTACCCCCGCCGTCACAGCAGCCCATCGCGACGGCCGCGCCACCATCACCGCCGGCACCACCATCGAGGAGGCCGTCCGAATGCTCGCAGCCGCCCCAGACGGCGACGTCATCGTCACCGCACAAGACGGAAAACCCATCGGCGCCGTGACATTCCGACAACTCGCCGCCGCTATGGTCAATGCCCAGGAGACCGGGCACCGGCACGATGCCGCGCCGGCGCTGGCGGTTTGACCGGACGGCCTTGGACGGTATGACCAAATGAAGACGACCCCGGGGCGCCATCCCGCCCCGGGACTTTTCCTTCCTTCCCCGATGGCGAGGCACCTGCCGGCCCGGTGTCATCGGCGACAGCAACCTCTCTGCTGCCCTGACCTTTCACCTCTCCCATACCACTGCACTGGAGCCCCGATGTCCGGACAGATGAAGAGCATATCGATCAGGGATGGACGCCGTCTCGCTTACGACGCCTGCCTCGGCGCCGGCGCAAGCCCGGCCATGGCCGATGCCCTGGCGGACGCCACGCTGTCCGCGGCCTGTTCCGGACGCCCCGGCATGGGATTTCCGCATTTCCTCGATTATCTGCACAGCATCCGTGACGGCAGGATCGCCGGCAAGGCCAGCCCCCGCTTCGACCACGTCCTGCCGGCAGTGATCCACGCGGATGCGGACGGCGGCATCGCCCAGCTCGGCTTCGACCAGATCTACAACGACTTCACCGATCGCGTCCGCACCCTCGGCGTCGCGGTCTTCACGCAGAAGAACAGCTACACCGCCGGCGAACTTGGCTACTACGTCCGCCGGCTGGCACAGGACGGACTGCTGTCGATCGCCGGCTCCAACGGGCCGGCCCTGATGGCGGCGGCAGAAGGTGGCAGCCGCGTCTACTGCACGAACCCGCTCGCCTTCGGCGCGCCTCTGCCCTCCCCCTTGCCGCCGCTGGTCATCGACCAGGCGACGAGTGCGACCGCCTTTGTCAACATCGTCCGCGCGGCGGAAGAAGGAGGCGCGATCCCTCCCGGCTGGGCGACCGACGAGACCGGCGCGATCACCACCGACCCGGCAAGGGCCGTGCTCGGCGCGCTCCTGCCCTTCGGCGGCTACAAGGGCGCGAACATAGCGCTGCTCGTCGAGATCCTTTCGGCCGGCCTCTCGGGCGCCGCGTGGTCGACCGAGTCCCCCGATTTCCGCACCGGCAACCAGACACCTGCAGCCGGCATGACCATCGTTGCCATCTCTCCGGTTGCAGCCGATCCAGACTTTGCCGAACGCGTCGCCGCCCAGTTCGAGCGGCTACGGGCCATGGGCGTGCACATCCCCGGCGGGCAGATCCCGTCGGACGTCGATGAAACCGCAATGCTGCCGATCGACGGCGATCTGCTCGCGGAGATCAGCGGCTTCGCCGATCTGGCCGGCGCCGTCCCGGACCGCTGAGCCTCGGCATCGGCCGGCGCACAAGTCAAGTCGCGCCGTCTTCTCTCTCCGTCAGGAAACGGCGCCCTGCGCCTCGGCCTTCAGCCATGCCACGAACTCGCGCACGCGCTCGTTCCGCGCGCTTCGCGGCGGCGCGACGACGAAGTAGCCGTTCCGGGTGGCGATCGACTGGCCCGTCACCCGCACCAGCGCCTTCTGGTCGAGGAGATTCTGGACCAGCCGCCGCCAGCCGAGAACGATCCCCTGGCCGTTCAGCGCCGCATAGATCGCCTCGGTGTAAAAACTGCAGCGCATGCCGGATATACGTTTCGGAAGCGTCATCGAAAAGGCCGCCAGCCACTCGTCCCATCCCGTCCAGCTCGGATCCTCGGTGTCGTAGCTGATCAGCGGGTGGCGCACGAGCTCGGCGAGATCCGGATGCTCGCCGAGCTTTTCCGCATAATCCGGCGTGCAGACCGGAAAGACCTCGTCGTCGAACAGAAGTTCCGCGCGCCCGTCCGGCCACATGCCGTTGCCATAGCGGATCGCCAGGTCGACGTCCCCGCTGTCGAGCGCGGCATTGTTGTCCTGGGAAACGATGCGGAGCGCGACGCCAGGGCAGGCCCTGGAAAAGGACGCGATCTTCGGCAGCAGCCAGAAATGCGAGAAGGCGACGCTCGCCGAGATCGTCAGCCCGTCGGCGGTCTCTTCCCGCGTGATGTCATCGATCGTCTCGGCAATGAGCGTGAAGGCGGCGCTCGTCGAAGAGGAAAGCGCACGCCCCTTGTCGGTAAGCTCGATCCGGCGATGCAGCCGCCGGAACAGCGGAAAGCCGAGCCCCTCCTCGATGAGATGGATCTGCCGGCTGACCGCCGCCTGGGTAACCCCAAGCTCGCTCGCCGCCTTGGTGAAGCTCGAAAGCCGCGCGGCGGCCTCGAAGGCCGTCAACCCCGTCAGAGGCGGCAATTTTCGCCGGAACCGGGCCATCTTCGCTCCATCCTCTCCATCTCGTTCCGACCGATCCCTGAAGAATCGGCCTGGATCTGCACAAGCGTTTTAAATTACATTTCGTTATGCGAATTCGGCCCATTTATGCCGTTGAGATCTGCTGTTCGTCAAGAAATGATCGGCCGTCAAATCATGAGGCCTGATTATGCTGCAAACCTTCGCTTCCTCCATTTCATCACTGCTCGACGCGAGAGCCGACGGCCATTCGCTGCCGGCCGGCCTCTACACCCGCCAGGACGTTTTCGAAGCCGACATGGACGTCTTCTTTCGCAAGCACTGGATCTGCATCGGCCTCGAATGCGACGTGCCCGAACCCGGTGACGCGACCGTCGTGGACATCGGCACTTCGAGCCTCATCATCCTGCGCGACGACGACGCGGCGATCCGGGTCGTGCGCAATGTCTGCCGCCACCGCGGCGCACGCATTCTCGATCCGGGCCCGACGGTGGTCTCGAAGCTCGTCTGCCCCTATCACCAGTGGACCTATGAACTGTCGGGCGAGCTCGCCTACGCCCCTCACATGGGCGCCGACTTCGACAAGAGCTGCAAGAGCCTGAAGCCGGTCGCCTTCCGGCTGATCGGCGGCCTGATCTATGCCTGCCTCTCCGACGACCCGCCGGAAGACATCGACTTCCTCGCCGAAGTCATGGCGGGGCGGCTGGCACCTTATGACATCGCCAATGCGCGGATCGCCCACCAGGCGGACGTGATCGAGGAAGGCAACTGGAAGCTGACGATCGAGAACAACCGCGAATGCTATCACTGTTCCGCCAACCATCCGGAACTGTGCGTGTCCTTCATCGACCTCGACTTCGGCTTCGATCCCGACAGCCTGAGCCCAGAGGACAGGGAAGTGGCACGGGAACATGAAGCGCTCTATGCCCGACGGACCGAGAACTGGGAAGCGGAGGGTTATCCGTCGAAGGCCGTCGAGCGCCTCTCCGACTGCGTGACCAACTTCCGCACCCAGCGCCTGATCATCTCCGGTGCCGGCGAGAGCCAGACCCCGGACGCGACGTCAGCCTCCTCGAAGCTGCTCGGCCACATGACCCGCAAGGACACCGGCGACACCCACCTCTGGGGCCACAACAGCTGGAACCACTTCATGGGCGATCACGCGGTCATCGCCATCGTCATCCCGCTCTCGGCCGACAAGACCCTGGTCCGGACCAAGTGGTTGGTGCACAAGGACGCCGTCGAGGGTGTCGACTATGATTTCGACAAGCTGACCAGCGTCTGGCTGGCGACCACCGACCAGGATGCCGAGCTGGTGGCCCGCTCCCATGCCGGCGTCAAGGATCCGGCCTATGTGCCCGGCCCCTATTCGCGCTTCTCCGAAACCAACCTCGACAAGTTCGCCTCGTGGTACATCGACCGGATGCGCGCCAATGGATATTAAGAGCGCTGGAACGGCCCTGAAGACCGGCCGGCGGTCAGAACTCTGGAACCCGGAGCTCGACGACACGCTGGTCTGCATCGGTGTGCATCAGGAGACCCACGACGTGAAGACCTTCACCTTCGCGTCGGCCGACCATCGGAGCTTTGTCTTCGATGCGGGGCAGTATTTCCTCTTCGACTTCGAGATCGACGACGCGGTCGAAAGCCGCTGTTACTCGATCTCATCCTCGCCGCAGCGTGGGAACGCCTTTTCCGTGACGGTGAAACGCGTTGCCGGCGGCAAGGTGTCCAACTGGCTGCATGACAATCTGGCGGCCGGCGCAAGGGTGAAGGCGAACGGTCCGCTTGGCCGCTTCGTCCGTAACGACCGCCCCGGCAGCAGGTTCATGCTGCTCTCGGGCGGTTCGGGCATCACGCCGATGATGTCGATGCTGCGCGACATGGCCGACACCTGCGAGGACGCCGACGTCGTCTTCCTGCATGCGGCGCGCACGCCCCGCGACCTGATTTTCCGCGGAGAACTCGCCGGCCTGGCGGAGAAGATCAAGGGATTGCGGCTGCATTTCCTGCCCGAGGACCGGACCGGCGAGCTGTCCTGGCCGGGTTTGTCGGGTCGCATCTCCAGCGACTATCTGAGGCTCGCGGTGCCCGACATCGCCGGACGCATCGTGATGTGCTGCGGTCCCGCCCCGTTCATGGCCGCCGCCCGTTCGATCGTCGGCGAACTCGGCGTGCCCGCATCGAACTATGTCGAGGAGAGCTTCGACTCCGCGGTGATCGACGAAACCGTCGAGGCGCCGTCCGAACCGGCGGGCGCCAGAACCTTCTCGGTCACCTTTTCGAAACAGGGGCGCACGATCGACGTCACCGAAGAGCAGACGGTCCTGTCCTGCGCAAGAAAGGCCGGCATCCGCATCCCGTCGTCCTGCGCCAACGGGATCTGCGGCACCTGCAAGTCGAAGCTCCTGTCCGGTTCCGTCGACATGCAACACAATGGCGGCATCCGGCAGCGCGAGATCGACGCCGGCCTCTTCCTCCCCTGCTGCTCCCGGCCGCTGACCGACCTGGTGATCGAACGGTAGAGGCTTGCGGAGAGAATTGGGCAAGGCGTGCCGGGGACGACGCCGACAAAGCGGCACGTCCCGGAAACGGCAGGATCTTGCGTCAGCCACGCCAAACTGTGCTATCGAGCCGCGCGGCCCGAAGCCCCGTGACTGATTCTCGGGACCGCCCGAATGAAGGCGCCCGGAGCTGAGCCCATGACGACGACGGACAATTCGCCCCGGGGCTTGGAGCGACCAGCCCTCGGGATCGGCCTCAGGGTCCTTTCCGGGCTCCTGTTTGCCGCGATGGCGATCTTCGTCAAGGCGCTGTCCGGACACGTGCCGCTCGGCCAGATCGTCTTCTTTCGCTCAGCCTTCGCCCTCATCCCGCTCGTCGCCTTCCTGTCGCTGCGCGGCGAATTTCCGGGCGGCCTCGCCACCCGGCGACCCTTCGGCCATCTGGTGCGCTCTGGCTTCGGAGCCGCCGCCATGTTCGCCTCCTTTGCCTCGATCGCACGCCTGCCGCTCGCCGAGGCGACGCTCATAAGCTATCTCTCGCCGGCATTTACCGGTATCGCCGGTGTCGTCCTGCTCTCCGAGCGCCTGACCGTCTGGCGCGTCGGCGGGGTCCTGCTCGGCCTCTGCGGCGTGCTGGCGCTGGTCTGGCCGGAGATCGGCAACGGGACGGCGGATGCCGACAGGATCTGGGGTTACGTCTTCGGCCTTTTGATGGGGCTGCTGACGGCCTGCGCGCTGATCATGGTACGCAGCCTCAGCCGAAGCGAAAGTCCCGGTGCGATCGCCTTCTACTTCGTGGTGGCCTCGATGCTGGGTGGGATCGCCACGCTTCCCTTCGGGTGGGTGATGCCGGATGCCCGCGGCCTGCTGCTGCTCGTTTTGGCCGGCCTGTTCGGCGGCCTCGCCCATATTGCGATGACCCTCGCCTTCCGCCATGCCGAAGCCTCCCGGCTCGCCCCCTTCGAATACCTCGCGATCGTCTGGCCGGTGCTCGCCGATCTGGTGATCTTCCGCGCACCACTCTCCTCCGCCTTCCTCGTCGCCCTCCCGCTCGTGCTCGCCGGCGCCGCCATGGCAGCGATGGAGGGACGACGGAAGAACCGGCACTGAAGCCGGCGAAGCGAATGCCCGCGCAGCCACATGCCGTTTGTGTCGGCAGGGGAGACCTTACCCGTTGCCAGAAAGAAGGCCGGCAGGGGCGGAAAGAAGCACTATTGGCCAAGTTTTAGGCAAACAAAGTGTTTGACTACATTGCAGTCATATCCTAGCTTTCATTGAGAAAACGGCAGGAGCTGCCGACGGCAAACGAGCCCCGATACCGCGAGACACGCGGTGCGGGGCTTTTTTTGTTTCGCGCAGCCGAGACCGGTCGAGTGGAACACAAGCGTGGACGGGAACCGGGCAATGAAGCCATGGGAAGTGTCGATGAACGCAGAGGGTCGCGGGTTGCCGCGGTCGGGAGTGTGCTCGCGATGAAGCGCGAAACGGTGCCGGTTTCCCTCCTCTATTCGACCACCGGGGCCTATGCCGCGCTCGGTCGGGAAGCGGTTGCCGGCGCCATGGCTGCGATCTCCGAGGTCAATGCCGATGCCCGCATCCCCTTTCGCATCGAACCGAAGATCGACGATCCGGCCGGGCGGGCCGAGCACTACGCGCTTCTGGCCGAGGCGGCCATCCGCCAGCACGGATGCCGTCATGTGATCGGAACCATCACCTCCTGGAGCCGAAAGGACGTGCTGCCAGCGATCGAGCGTCACGGCGCGCTGCTCTGGTATGCCTTTCCCTACGAAGGCTACGAGGCGAGCGACAGCGCGATCTATCTCGGCGCCTGCCCGAACCAGCACCTTCTGCCGCTGTTCGAGCATGTCCTGCCGCGCCATGGCCGCCGACCCTTCATTGTCGGATCCAATTACATCTGGGGCTGGGAGATCAGCCGCATCGCCCGGGAGATCGCCGAGACAGCCGGCGGACAGGTGGTATCCGATCGTTTCGTGCCGCTTGGCTCGATCGAGGTCGAGCACCTGATCGCCGAGATCGAGCAGAAGAAGCCCGATTTCATCCTGAGCAATCTGGTCGGGGAATCGTCGACCGCCTTCCTCGCCGCCTATGACGAGCTTCGCGGCAGGATCCCGTCCGCGCCGCCGGTCGTCGCCTGCAACCTGTCGGAAATCGAGCTCGACGGTCTGTCGTCGTCCGCCCGTTCCGGCCATATCTCGTCCTCGCCCTACTTCAACGGTCTGGACACCGAGGAAAACCGCGACTTCAAGGCACGCATGGCGCTTCGCCACGGCAGCGATCGGCGGCTGACGACCTCCTTCGTCGCGGCCTATATGAGTGTGTCTATTCTCGCGCGGGCGATCGCCGATGCGGCAACCGACGCACCGGAAGCGGTCCGCCGCGTCGTCACCTCACGTCTCTTCGACACGCCCGTCGGTCCGGTGTCGATAGATCCGCGCACCCATCACGCGGCATTGCGGCCGCATATCGGCCTCTCCAATGCACAGGGTGAATTCGACATCTTCCACAGCGCTCCCGGCCCCGTCGTGGCGGATCCCTATCTGGTGCGCTCGCTCGCCCGCCCCTTGGCCACCGGCGGCACGGATGCGGCCGGACCGACGTCCGGCAACACGCTGAAGGTGATCAAATGAGCCGAGCCGACCGCCTTGCCCTTGCCAGCTGGCATGCCGTCATCCTCCACCGCGACCATCCCTCCGTGGATGCGCTGAAGCGCCAGCTCGAGCTCCTGCATATCCGCGTCAGCGTGGTCTGGCCGCAAGTCGACGGCGCGGATGCCGACTGCGACGTCGTCTTCTTCGACGCGGACATGGGACATGACGGCCAGTTTCCCTGGCCCCGCGGCTTCGCACCGATGCCGATGATCGCCCTCATAGGCTCGGAGGCACCCGGCCGCGTCGAATGGGCGCTGGCCCAGGGCTCCAACGCTCATCTGCTGAAACCCATCGGCTCGACCGGCGCCTACAGCGCGCTGCTGATCGCCGCCCATGCCTATCAGGTCACGCGCAGCCAGGCCGACGATATCAGGGCCCTCGAAGACAGGTTGCGCCAGCGGCCCATCGTCGTGCGCGCCGTCCTGAAGCTCCTGCAGCAGGAACGGCTCGACGAGGCAGGCGCATGGAAGCGCCTGCGCAAAATCGCCATGGACTGGGGCATGACCATCGAGGAAACCGCCGAAGCCATCTGCCGCGACGATCGCCGCACCAGGAGCGGTGCCTAAGACAGGACGAAGACGAAAAGGAGCACGAAACGTGTCGACTACTGAAGGCTATGCGCCCTACGGCGAATACAAGACCTGGTACCGGATCATTGGGGATCTCGGCTCCGGCAAGCCGCCGCTCATCGTCGCCCACGGCGGACCGGGCTGCACGCATGACTATGTCGACAGCTTCAAGGACATCGCGGCGACCGGCCGCGCCGTGATCCACTACGACCAGGTCGGCAACGGCAAGTCGACCCATCTGCCGGAAAAGGGCGGCGACTTCTGGACCGTCCCGTTCTTCCGGACCGAATTGCACAACCTGATCGACCATCTCGGCATCCGCGACGCCTATTGCCTGCTTGGCCAGTCCTGGGGCGGCATGCTTGCCGCCGAATTCGCCGTCGAACGCCCGGCGGGTCTCAAGGCCCTGATCATCGCCAACTCCCCGGCCGCCATGAAGACCTGGATCTCCGAGGCCAACCGGCTGCGCGAGGCCCTGCCCCCCGAGGTCCAGGCGACGTTGCTGAAGCACGAGCAGGCCGA
Source organism: Rhizobium terricola (assembly GCF_012927355.1). GTDB lineage: Bacteria > Pseudomonadota > Alphaproteobacteria > Rhizobiales > Rhizobiaceae > Allorhizobium > Allorhizobium terricola. Next base: position 96,909 of record NZ_JABBGK010000010.1, on the reverse strand, counting down.
GACCACCGACAGCGTCGAATACATGGAGGCGACCGACGTCTTCAACCAGCGCCATGTCTGCCGGGTCGTGCCCATGCCGCCGGAGGTCAAGCGGACCTTCGACGCGATTGCCGCCGACCCGACCGTCTACCACACCATGAACGGCCCGAACGAATTTCATGTCATCGGCACGATGAAGGACTGGTCGATCGTCGGCCGGCTTTCGACCATCTCCGCACCGACGCTCCTGATCTCCGGCCGCTATGACGAAGCAACCGAAGCCTGCGTCCAGCCCTATGCGAACGAGATCCCCGACGTGCGCTGGCGCATCTTCGAACAGTCGAGCCACATGCCGCATGTCGAGGAGCGTGAAGCCTGCATGGCCGAAGTTGCCGCCTTCCTCGACGACAAGGCAGCTTGAGCATTTGAAAACAACAAGCCGCCCGGCAAAGGGCGCGATCGATAACCACACCAAAAACCAGAGGGAACTGCATCATGACGATATACCTGAAACCCTTCGTCCGCCGCGCCGGTATCCTTGCCGCCGGCGCACTGCTCGCGCAGACGGCGCTGTCAGGCGCCGTGTTCGCCGAGGACCGGGCCGAGCTCATGGCCAAGCACCGGGGTGGCACGATGACGCTCGCCGCCGTTTCGGCCGCGGGCACGATCGACCCGATGATCAACTACACGGCCCAGTTCTGGCAGCTCTACCAGATGACCTATGACGGCCTCGTCAAGTTCAAGCAGGCCGGCGGCACCGAGGGTTTCGAGATCGTGCCCTCGATCGCCGAGGCGATCCCGGAGCCGACCAATGACGGCAAGACCTATCTCTTCAAGATCCGCAAGGGTATCAAGTTCTCCAACGGCAAGGACCTGATGCCGTCCGACGTCGTCGCCTCGTTCCAGCGCATCTTCAAGGTCAAGGGCCCGACCATGGGCAGCTTCTACAGCGGCATCGTCGGCGCGGACAAGTGCATCGCAGACGGTGCGACCTGCACGCTCGAAGGCGGTGTCGTCGGAGACGATGCGGCCGGCACCGTGACCATCAACCTCGTCGCGCCGGATTCGGAGATCTTCTCCAAACTCGCCGTGCCGCACGCCTCGATCCTGCCCGCCGACGCGCCGGCCGCCGACGCCGGCACCACGCCGATCCCCGGCACCGGTGCCTACTATTTTGACAGCTACAACCCGACGGAACAGCTGGTCATGAAGCGCAATCCCCACTTTAAGGAATGGAGCGCGGACGCCCAGCCGGACGGCTTTGCCGACGAGATCGTCTACAAGTTCGGCCTGACGGAAGAAGCGACGATCAACGCGATCATCAACGGTCAGATCGACTGGATGTACGACACGCCGCCGGCGGACCGCCTGCCGGAAATCGGCGCGAAATACGCAAGCCAGGTCCATCTCGATCCGTTGGCTGCCTTCTGGTACGCGCCGATGAACACCAATCTCGCCCCCTTCGACAACGTCAAGGTGCGCCAGGCCGTAAACTACGCACTCGATCGCGATGCGCTCGTCGGCCTGTTCGGCGGCGAAGCGCTCGCCCAGCCGACCTGCCAGATCCTGCCGCCTGACTTCCCCGGCCATGTCGATGACTGCATCTATTCGGCCGAACCCGGACCGGAATGGGCCGGCCCCGACATGGACAAGGCCAAGGCGCTGATCGAGGAATCGGGCACCAAGGGCCAGAAGGTCACCGTGATCGCCGAGGACAATGCCACCTCGCGCGGCATCGGCACCTATATCCAGAGCGTGCTCACCGACCTCGGTTACGACGCGTCGATGAAGGCCGTCTCGCCGAACATCCAGTTCACCTACATCCAGAACACCAACAACAACGTCCAGATCAGCGTTTCGCAGTGGTACATGGACTATCCGGCAGCGTCGAACTTCCTCAACGTGCTGCTGTCCTGCGCCTCGTTCACGCCCGGCAGCGACGCCTCGATCAACATGGCGGGCTACTGCAACAAGGATCTCGACGCCAAGATGAAGGAAGCGATGACCCTTGCGCTGACCGACCCCGAGGGGGCCAACGCCAAGTGGGCCGAAATCGACAAGGGCTTCATGGAACAGGCGCCGCTCGCCCCGCTCTTCACCCCGAAGAGCGTGAACTTCACCTCGGCCCGCCTCGGAAACTACCTGTTCAACAAGCAGAACCGCTGGATCGTCTCCCAGTCCTGGGTGCAGTGACACCTGGCTGAGCAATCGGTGGGCGGCGGGTCTTCCTGCCGCCCACAAACCCAATTCGGCTTCCCGGGGAACAGATGACCGACGTTACTGAGACCATCCGCGCCGAGGCGCCCGTCGCCGCGCGCCCGTCTTCCGGGCCCTGGCGGCGCGCCTGGCACATCCTGAAGCGCGACCGCGCGACGCTCGTGGCTGCGGCCGTCCTCCTGCTGATCGTTCTGGCGAGCCTCGCCGCCCCGCTTTATGCCGGCTATGTGGCCGGGACCGATCCCTTCCGCTCCAACTTGAGCGCCCGCATCATGCTCGACGGCAAGCGCGTGAAGGTGATGCAGGCCTCCACCGAAGGCCTCGGCCTCGGGGTCACCCCGATCGGTCCGACCTGGGGGTCGCAATATCTGCTCGGCGCCGACACGCAGGGGCGCGACGTCGCCGCCCGCCTTCTCTACGGCGGCCGCAACTCGCTGTTCATCGCCGCTGCCGCCACCGCCATCTGTCTCTGTCTCGCGGCACTCGTCGGCATTTCCGCCGGCTTCTTCGGCGGCTGGGTCGACAACGTCCTGTCGCGCATCCTCGATATTCTCTGGGCCTTCCCCGTCTATCTCCTCGCCATCTCGCTCTCGATCGTGCTGATCTCCAACGGCATCGTCATCGGGCCGATCGAGATCGGCGCCGACAGCCTGGCCCTGCCGATCTTCATCATCGGCATCATCTACGTACCCTATGTCGCGCGCCCGCTGCGCGGTCGGGTGCTGGCGCTTAGGGAAAGCGAATTCGTGCTCGCCGCCCGCGGACTGGGCATCCCGTCTTGGCGCATCCTGCTGCACGACATCCTGCCCAATGTCGCGACCATGCTGATCGTCTTCGTGCCGCTGATGATGGGTCTCAACATCATCACCGAATCCTCGCTCTCCTTCCTGTCGATCGGCGTGCAGGCGCCCGATGCGAGTTGGGGCACGATCATCCAGGACGGGCAGACGCTGCTTTACACGCGGCCGCTGGTGGCCTTGGCGCCCGGCATCGCCATCGTGCTCACCGTGCTCTCGCTCAACGTGCTGGGTGACAGCCTGCGCGACGCGCTCGATCCGCGCACCAAGCTGGCCTGAGGAGGGTTTTAGATGTTTTTCTCCGTCCTACAGCGCCTCGGCCAGATGCTCTTCGTGATGTTCGGCATCTCCGCCCTGGTCTTCCTGATCTTCTTCGCGACGCCGGGGTCCGACCCGGCCGCCCGCCTCGCCGGCCGCAACGCCTCCCAGGAAACCGTCGAGGCGATCCGCAAGGAGTTCGGCTTCGACCGGCCGCTACCGGTGCAATACGCCATCATGATGAACCGGCTTTTCGTGACGCAGGATCTCACCTCCTTCGTCAATCGCGGCTACCGCATCGTGCCGGCCGTCGCCGCGGCCGCGCCCGTGACGCTGTCGCTGGTCGCCGGCGCCGCCGTCCTGTGGATCGCCGGCGGCATCCTCGTCGGCGTCCTCGCCGCGCTGACGCGCGACACTCTGGTGGATCGCGGCCTGATGGCACTCGCTTTGATCGGCGTTTCCATGCCGGTCTACTGGCTGGGCGAGGTGATGAACCTCATCAGCCAGAGCCGTTTCCACGACACCTGGCTGTTTTCCTGGGTACCGGCGCTGGGTTACAAGCCGCTGCTGCAGGATCCGGTTGGCTGGTTCAAGACGCTGGTCATCCCGTGGTTCACGCTGGCCGCCCTCTATATCGGCATTTACGGCCGCGTTTTGAGGGCGAACCTGGTGGAAGCCTACCAGGAGGATTTCATCCGCACCGCCCGGGCCAAGGGCCTGTCGCCGGCGCGTGTCATGCTGCGCCATGCGCTTCGTACCTCGCTCATTCCGTTCGTGACGATGTTCGGCCTCGATTTCGGCGTGCTCGTCGGCGGTGCCGCCCTCCTGACGGAAGTGGTCTTCGGCCTGAACGGCGTCGGCCGACTGACCTACCAGGCGCTCCTCAACCTCGACCTGCCGATGATCCTCGGCACCGTCATGTATGCCTCCTTCTTCGTCGTGATCGCCAACGCGGTGGTTGACATGGTCTATGTGCTGATCGATCCGCGCGTGAGGGGGAACTGAGCCATGAGCCCCACGGACAAACCCATCCTTCTCGACGTCGACGGCCTGTCGGTATCCTTTGCCACGGACCGCGGTATGGTCCCCGCCGTGCGCGACGTCTCCTTCCGCGTCCGCGAGGGCGAGATCCTCTCGATCGTCGGCGAATCCGGCTCCGGAAAGTCCGTGACGCTGCTGTCCCTGCTCGGCCTGCACGACGCCAAGACCACCCGCGTCGACGGTGCCGTCTCCTTCAAGGGCAGGCCCATCCTCGATCTGCCGGCGAGCCGGATGCGGGCGATCCGCGGGCGAGAGATCGGCCTCATCTCCCAGGATCCGATGACGGCCTTGACGCCGGTCTACACCATCGGTTGGCAGATCGCCGAGCAGATCCGTGCCCATGAGGCAATCTCGGCGCGCGCCGCGCGTCGCCGCGCCATCGAGCTGCTTGGCGAGGTCGGACTCTCCAATCCGGGCGAGGCGGTCGACCGCTATCCGCACCAACTCTCCGGCGGCATGCGCCAGCGCGCCGTCATCGCCATGGCGCTCTCCTGCAACCCCGCACTTCTGGTCGCCGACGAGCCGACGACGGCGCTCGACGTGACCGTTCAGGCCCAGGTGCTCGACCTGCTGCTCAGGCTGCGCAAGGATTTCGGCTCCGCCATCATCCTCATCACCCACGACATGGGCGTGGTCGCTGAAGTCGCCGAGCAGGTGGCGGTCATGTATGCCGGCCGCATCGTTGAGCGGGGGCGCACCGAGGACGTGTTCGCGGCACCGCTCCATCCCTACACCTGGGGGCTTATGGCCTCCATTCCACCGCTCACCGGCGCGCGGCTCGACAAGCTTCGCTCGATCCCCGGAATGCCGCCGTCTCCGGAGACCATTCCCGCGGGCTGCGGTTTCGCGCCGCGCTGCGCCTTCGCCCGTTCGGCCTGCGCCGAGCGACCGCCCCTGCAGAAGGTCGGCGACCAGACGGCGCTCTGCGTCATCGGCGACGACGAACGGCCGGCACTCCGCCAGACCGCCCTTCCCCTGGAGGAAATCGCATGAGCGCCGAAACCGCCGCAGCGACCCCGTTGCTCAAGGCCCGAGGGCTCACCAAGAACTTCGTCGTCGGCAAGACCATCCTGCCCGGCTCCGGCCGCGTGCTGCATGCGGTCGATACCATCGATCTCGACGTCTTCCCGGGAGAGACGCTGGGGCTCGTCGGTGAATCCGGCAGTGGCAAGTCCACCCTCGGCCGCTGCCTGACCCGCCTCTACGACATCACCTCCGGTGAACTCACTTTCGACGGCCAGGAGATCGGCAAGGCCGGCAGCGTCGCCTTGAAGCCCGTGCGCCGCAAGATGCAGATGATCTTCCAGGACCCGTCGGCCTCGCTCAACCCGCGCCGACGCGTCCGCGACATGCTTTCCGAAATCCTCGAGGTTCACCGCATCCGCGAGGGTGCCGCCGTCGGGGAGCGGCTGCACGAGCTCATGGAACTCGTCGGCCTGCGCCGCGAATATCTCGACCGCTATCCCCACGAGTTCTCCGGCGGCCAGCGCCAGCGCATCGGCATTGCCCGGGCGCTTGCCGTCGAGCCGAAGCTGATCGTCGCCGACGAGCCCGTCTCTGCCCTCGACGTCTCGGTCCAGGCGCAGGTGGTCAACCTCTTCGGCGAGCTGCGCGACCGGCTGAACCTCACCTATGTCTTCATCGCCCACGACCTGGCAGTGGTGCGCCATGTATCGACGCGCGTGGCGGTCATGTATCTCGGCTCCATCGTCGAGACCGGCGAGACGGACGCACTCTACGCCCGGCCGCACCATCCCTATACCCGCGCCCTGCTCTCGGCCATTCCGCAGCCCCACAACCGCGGCAAGCGCGAGCGGATCCTGCTGTCGGGTGAAATTCCAAGCCCGCTCTCGCCGCCTTCGGGCTGCAAGTTCTCCACCCGCTGCCCCTATGCGCAGGATCTCTGCCGCGAGAAGAGGCCGGAGCTTGTCTCCATTTCCGCCGAACGGCGGGTCGCCTGTCATTTTCCGCTCGACTGAAACCGGCTGTTCCCGAGAGAACGCGGACCGACAAAGGACATCGCCATGTGCGTCGCCTGCACCCACACCATCCATCGCGCCCAGAGCCATTTCGGCTGGAACCGGGCCTTTGACCCGGCCATCGTCGCCAGATCCGGCGAGACTATCCTGTTCGAATGCCTGGATTCCTCCGGCGGCCAGATCGGTGCCGATGCGACACTGGACACGCTTGCCAGCCTCGATTTCGGCCGCATCAATCCCGTGACCGGCCCCGTCTACGTGGAAGGCGCCGAGCCGGGCGATGCGCTGAAGATCACGCTCAACGCCTTCCATCCGTCCGGCCTTGGCTGGACTGCCAACATTCCCGGTTTCGGTCTTCTGGCCGACCAGTTCAAAGAGCCGGCGCTCCATGTCTGGACCTATGACAAGAACCAGATGGCCCCGGCCGCCTTCGGACCGAAAGGCCGCGTGCCGCTGAAACCCTTCACCGGGACCATCGGCCTCGCACCGGCCGAGGCAGGCCTGCATTCGGTCGTGCCGCCGCGCCGTGTCGGCGGCAACATGGACATCCGCGACCTGACCGCCGGTGTCACCCTCTATCTCCCTGTCGAGGTCGAGGGCGGGCTCTTGTCGATCGGCGACACCCACGCCGCCCAGGGCGACGGCGAGGTCTGCGGCACGGCCATCGAGAGCCGCATGGACGTGGAAGTGAAGGTCGAACTCGTCAAGGATGCGCGCCTTGCCGCACCCCGCTTCACCACGTCCGGACCGGTCACCCGCCATCTCGACGGCGCCGGCTACGAGGTGACGACCGGCATCGGCCCCGACCTGATGACCGCCGCCCGCGAGGCCGTCTCGCGCATGGTCGATCTGCTGTGCGCCGAACATGGCCTGAACCCGGTCGACGCCTACATGCTCTGCTCGGTCTGCGCCGATCTCAGGATCAGCGAGATCGTCGACCTGCCGAATTGGGTGGTGAGCTTCTACTTCCCCCGCATCGTCTTCGAATAATCGCCGTCGGCGAAGGACATTCGCGGCAGATGAAGTGGTGCCGGGATCACCAGTTCAGGCGTCCAGCAGGAACCGTGCGCTTTCCGCATCGGTGACGACCGTGGTGGCCAGCCCAGCCCGTAGGATCGCCAGAAGGATCGCATGCTTGTGCGCTCCCCCTGACGCCAGGATGCGGTTCGGAATGCCGCGATAGGCATCGAGCGTCGGCGAGATGACCTGTCGATTGAGCGGATGGTCGACGGGCCTGCCCTCGGCATCGAGATAGCGCCCGAGAAGGTCGCCCACGGCCCCGGCCGCGACGAGTTCACCGATATCTGCCTGCGGCGGCAGGCCATAGCGGACCTGGAGCGAACGGCCCGTGACATCGCCGGCACTGAGAAACGATACCTCGACATTCGAACCGTCGCGCAGGAACTCCTGGAAGACGGGCTGAGCCATGATGACCGCATGCGCCTCCTCGCTGCCCGCATAGATCGGCGCGGCGAAATAGTGGCATTTGGCATTGAGCGCCTGGGCGAAGCTCCGGACGATCTCGAACGTGTTGATTTCGGAACCGCGCGTCAGGCCGCCCATCAGAGAGCGCACGCGCATCTCGGGCTCGTTGGCGCCCGTCATCTGCTTGACCGTCTCATGCAGGGTCGCCCCCCAGCCGACGCCCAGCGAGCGCGGCTTGCGCACCTGGAGGAGACGGTCGAGATAGGATGCCGAGGCCCGTCCGATCACTGCGTGCATATGCACCGGATCCATCGGCGTCGGAGCAACGACTGCATCTTGGAGGCCAAAACGCTGGCACAATCGTGCTTCCAACTCGACATTTTCTGAAAGCGGAGAAGCGAAGCTGATGCGCACGACGCCCTCCTCCAGCGCCGCCGCCAGGAGCTCGTTGACACGCCTGCGAGTGAGGTTCATGCGCTCACCGATCTGCGCCTGCGTCAGCCCTTCGACATGGTAGAGCCAGGACGCCCGCACCATCAGTTCCTGATTTTCCAAACCACCCCCCGAACAAATGTCACACTGACGTAACATATGTAACCTAGAGACACCGCATAGACGATCGCGGGTCCACAGGCAATGTCACGGAAAGCCCGCCGATCAGCAACCTCATAGCGGGCGACGGGGCGGTTTTTCCGACTGTCATGTCTCCGCCCCGGCATCGCCGGACAGCACGGGCATTGAAACAGTGACGGCAGACCTCATCATCTTCGATTGCGACGGCGTGCTGATCGACAGCGAACCGCTGGCAAGCCGGGTCTTCTGGCAGGCCTTGCGCAAAGCCGGCGTCGAGATCTCGCATGCCGAGGTCCACCGGCGCTTCACCGGCTACTCGGAAACGGACGCGAGGCGCATCTGCATCGATGAACTCGGGGTGACCGACGTCGACAGCGTCTTCATCGACGCGTCCGCCCGTCTCTATCCGGAATTTGCCCGTTCGCTCACTCCGATGCCGGGCATCCCCGCGCTGGTGGGCGCGCTGCCACAACAGAAATGCGTCGCGTCCAACAGCACTGAGGAAAGGCTGAAGAAGAGCCTCGGCCTGTTCGATCTCTGGAACGAGTTTGCGCCGAACGTGTTCAGCGCCGAGATGGTCGCAAGGCCGAAGCCGGCGCCGGACCTCTTCCTCCTGTGTGCAGAACGCTTCGGCATCGAGCCGGCGCGCTGCCTGGTCATCGACGACAGCCCCCACGGCATCGAAGGTGCCGTCGCGGCCGGCATGCGGGCGATCGGCTTCGTCGACCCAGAAGATCCGCGTGTGGGTCGTCACGCCGTGCTGACCGAGGCCGGCGCCGTCAGCGTCGCCATCGGTGCGGATGGACTTTCAAGAGCTCTCGACACGGCCCTCTCCGGGACATCGCGCCACGCCCGCCTGCGTGACGCCACGGATCTGCCCGTGGACGCCTGATCGCTGCCTGCCGCGGTCTCCGCGACGGGCGATATCACCAAAAATTCATGCCGCCATTAACAAACGGACACCCGGAAAGCGCAAAGAACCCGCGTCCGCTTTCCATGCCGTCCCCCCTTGCGAAAAGGAGTATCCCGATGCTTCCCATCACACGACGTAGCGCGCTCGGACTTATGGGCGCAACCACCGGCAGCCTCATCCTGCCACGCATGACCTTCGCCCAAGGCAAGCGCCCTTCGGTGACGATCGCCGTGCAGAAGATCACCAACAACAACACCCTCGACGTCTGGAACGAGCAGTCCAATGTCGGCGAACGCATCTTCTATCCGAACTTCTGGGAAGGCCTGATCCTGCGTGACTGGATGGGCAATCAGGGTCCGGTTCCGGGGCTTGCCACCGAATGGCGTCGCATCGACGACAAGACGATCGAGCTCAAGCTCCGCCAGGGCGTGAAGTTCCACAACGGCGACGAACTGACCGCCGACGACGTCGTCTTCTCCTTCTCCAAGGAACGCGTATTCGGCAACACCGAACCGAAGGGCGGCAAGACCGTTTTTGAAGCCGACCACAAGCCGACCACCGTCAAGGAATTGCCGGCCTCCGTTCCCGGCATCGGTCGCCGCCTCTGGCCGGCACTCGCCGGCGTCGAAGCCGTCGACAAATATACCGTCCGCTTCCACAACGCCACGCCGGACGTGACGCTGGAAGGCCGCCTCTATTCCGGCGGCAGCCAGATCGCCAACCGCCGCGCCTGGGATGAGGCCGCAAGCTACACCGACTGGGCCCGCAAGCCGATCACCACCGGCCCCTACATGGTCGGCGACTACAAGCCGGATGTCTCGCTCACCCTCGTCGCCTTCGACGAATACTGGGGTGGCCGCCCGCCGCTCGAGGAAATCCGCTTCGTCGAGGTCCCGGAAGTCGCCTCGCGCGTCAACGGCCTGCTGTCGGGCCAGTACGACTTCGCCTGCGACCTGCCGCCGGACCAGGTGGCAACCGTACAGGCCGCATCCGGCTTCGAGGTGCAGAGCTCGACCATCTGGAACCACCGTATCTCGGTGTTCAACACAGAGAACGAAATCCTCGCCAACCCGCTGGTTCGCCGCGCCATGACGCACTCGATCGACCGCCAGGCGATCGTCGAAGCCCTCTGGGGCGGCCTGACCGTCATCCCCGCCGGCCTGCAGTTCGACTCCTACAAGAACAACGACATGTTCATCGACGGCTGGGCAGCACCCGAGTTCAACCCGGAACTCGCCCGCCAGCTTCTCAAGGAAGCCAACTACAAGGGCGACGCGATCCCCTACCGCCTGCTCAACAACTACTACACCAACCAGACCGCCAATGCGCAGATCATGGTCGAGATGTGGAAGCAGGTCGGCCTGAACGTCGAGATCGAGATGAAGGAAAACTGGGCGCAGATCCACGATCCGCAGGGCGTCAAGGGCGTGCGCGACTGGTCGGCCGGCAACTCCATCAACGACCCGATCACCCCGATGGTCACGCAGTTCGGCCCGAACGGCGAAATGCAGCAGAAGAAGGACTGGTCGAACGAGGAGCTGAACAAGCTGTCCGTCATCATGGAAACCTCCACCGACCACGCCGAGCGCAAGAAGGCCTTTGCCCGCATGCTGGAAATCGCCGAGCGCGAAGACCCGGCCTACCAGGTCCTGCACCAGAACGCCGTGTTCACCGGCATGAAGTCCTCCCTGAAGTGGAAGGCCGCTCCCGCCTTCGCAATGGACTTCCGCTCCAACAACTGGACCATGTGATCGGTCCGATGCGATCCGGCGGCCCCGCGCCGCCGGATCTTCCGTTCTGCAACAAGAGCGCCGGCCGCTCGGACAGCCCGCATCCGGCCCCCGGCCCCGCGCTGGCCCTGAAGAAGGTGATCGCCATGAGCACCCATCTGGTGGAAATCCGTGACCTGAAAGTTGCCTTCGACGGCGTGCAGGTCCTGCACGGCATCGATCTGGACGTCCGGCCCGGCGAAGCGCTCGGCCTCGTCGGCGAATCCGGCTGCGGCAAGTCCGTGACCTGGCTCGCAGCACTTGGGCTGCTGCCCGGCAAGGCGGCCGTCAGCGGATCGGTCCGCGTCGACGGCCGCGAACTCTGCGGAGGCCCGAGATCGGCCTTGGAAGCGGTGCGCGGCGGACGGATCGCGATGATCTTCCAGGACCCGTCGAGCTCGCTCAATCCCGTCCTGCGGATCGGCCGCCAGATCACGGAAGCACTTTCGCTTCATCGCGGACTGCACGGACAAGCGGCAATGACCGAAGCCCTGAGATTGATGGACATTGTCGGCATTCCCGATGCCCGCCGCCGCTTCGATCTCTATCCTCACGAATTCTCCGGCGGCCAGTGTCAACGGCTTATGATCGCCATGGCGCTTGCCGGCGAGCCCGACCTCCTGATCGCCGACGAACCCACGACCGCGCTCGACGCGACGATCCAGGCACAGATCCTCGACCTGCTGATAAAGCTTCGCACCGAGACCGGCATGGCGACTGTCTTCATCAGCCATGACCTCGGCGCCGTCAGCCAGGTCTGCGAGCGCGTCTGCGTCATGTATGCCGGCCGCGTCGTCGAGCAGGGCGACATCGGCCGCCTCTTTGCCGAACCCCGCCATCCCTATACGCGGGGCCTGTTCGACGCGATCCCGCGCCTCGACGGCCCGCGCGAAAGGCTGATCCCCATTCCCGGCACCGTGCCGAACCCCAGGAACCTTCCGACCGGTTGCGCCTTTGCTCCGCGCTGCGCCCACGCCGAAGACGATTGCCATGCCCTGCGGCCCGCACTGGAAACCCTGAACGACGGCCGCCGTCTCGCCTGCTTCAACCCCGTTCCCGTCAACGCCGTCCCGCGCGCCGAGACGAAGATCCTGGAAAGCGTCTAAGTGTCCGCCCCGCTCCTCAAAGCCGACGAGCTCGTCCGCATCTACCAGATCCGCCACGGCCTCTTCGGCAAGCCCACGCCCGTCCGGGCCGTCGATGGCGTGTCCCTCACCGTCCAGCCCGGCGAAACGCTCGGCATCGTGGGAGAATCCGGTTCGGGTAAGTCGACCCTTGGCCGCATGCTGCTCGGCATCGATCCCGCCCAAGGCGGAAAGGTCAACTTCGAAGGCCAGCCGATGCCTGAGATGGGCAGCGCGCGGTGGCGCGCGCTCCGCGCCCGCATGCAGCTGGTCTATCAGGATCCTCTGGCCGCCCTCGACCGCCGTCTCACCATCGCCGCCCAGATCGGCGAACCGCTCGAAATCCACGGCCTGCTCGAGAAGAGCGATCGGCCCGCCCGCGTCGAGGAACTGATGGCCGCCGTCGGCCTGCGCCGCGATCAGGCCGACCGCTATCCGCACGAACTCTCCGGCGGCCAGCGTCAGCGCGCCGTCATCGCGCGGTCGCTCGCCACCCGCCCGAAACTCCTTGTCTGCGACGAACCGGTCTCGGCGCTCGACGTCTCCATCCAGGCACAGGTCGTCAACATGCTGCGCGACCTGCAGGAGAAGAACGGCATCGCCATGGTCTTCATCAGCCACGACCTCAAGGTCGTGCGCAACATCGCCGACCGCGTCGCCGTCATGTATCTCGGCCGGATCGTCGAGGAGGCTTCCTCCGACGTGATCTTCCATTCGCCGCGCCATCCCTACACCAGGGCTCTGGTGTCGAGCGTGCCCGTCCCCGGCAAGCCGCTGACGGGCCGGATGATCCTGCAGGGCGAACCGCCCAACCCGGCCCGCCGCCCGTCGGGCTGCGCCTTCCACCCGCGCTGTCCGCTCGCCGGCGAAATCTGTCGCAGAGCGGTTCCTGCTCTGCGCGACCTCGGCGCCGGACGCTCCGCCGCCTGTCACCTGACCGACGGCGCCGACGCGTCGATCGCCGCCTGAAGGAGGACAAGGCATGATCCGTTTCGTTCTCACGCGATTGCTCCGGGCGGCCATCACCATCCTCGCGGTGATCACCTTCGCCTTCGTCGTCCTGCGCATGTCCGGCGACCCCGCCCAGGTCATGCTCGGTCCGGACGTGCCGGAGGAATCGCTGAAGGCCTTCCGCGCCGCATGGGGCCTCGACCAGCCGCTGTGGATCCAGTACCTCGCCTATATCAAGTCGATCTTCACAGGCGATTTCGGCGTCTCGATGCGCGACAGGGCATCCGCCCTGCAGCTCGTCCTGGAACGCGTCCCGGCGACGCTTCAGCTGACCGTCCCGGCTCTTCTCCTGAAGCTCTCGATCGGCATTCCCGCCGGGGTCTACGCCGCGCTGCATCGGCAGAGCGCCGTCGATCGCGGCGTCATTCTTGCGGCAATCTTCGGCTTCACCATCCCGTCCTTCGTCATGGGCCTGCTGCTGGTACTGATCTTCTCTGTCATCCTCGGCGTGTTGCCGTCGGGCGGCCAGGACACCTGGATGCACGGCATCCTGCCGACGGTGACCATGAGCATCGGCGGCATCGGCATCCTCGCCCGCTTCTCGCGCAGCGCCATGATCGAGGTGATGGGCCAGCCCTATATCCGCACCGCCTCCGCCAAGGGGCTGAAATGGCCGGACGTCGTGTGGCGCCATGCCCTGCCCAACGCGGCCGTCCCGATCGTCACCATCGTCGGCTTCATGGTCGGCTCGCTGATTGCCGGCGCCGTCGTGGTCGAATCGATCTTCTCCTGGCCCGGCATCGGCCGCCTGCTGGTGGTCTCGGTCACCAATCGCGACCTCGCGGTGGTCCAGTGCATCCTGCTGATCATCGCCGCCGCCATGGTGCTCTCCAACCTCGCCGTCGACCTGCTCTACGGCTGGCTCGACCCCCGGCTTCGCAGCCAGGCCGCCCATTGAAGAGGATCACGCCATGACCTCCGTCGAGATCTCCCACACTCAAACGGCCCCGCGGGGAACCATGCGCCTCATCCGCATGCTCCGCCGCAATGTGCCCCTCTCCGTCGGCCTGGGCATCTTCTGGCTTGCGGCCATGGTGTTCGTCGCCATATTCGCTGACACCATCCGCCCTTACGGCATCACTGCCATGGACCTCAGAAGCCGCCTCGCTTTGCCCGGCCACCCTGGCCACCTGCTCGGCACCGACGAGCTCGGTCGCGACGTGCTCTCGCGCCTCATCCAGTCAATCCGCGTCTCGCTCGTCATCGCCTTCGGCGCGACGATCATCTCCGCGGTCTTTGGCACCACGCTCGGTTTCCTCGCGGCGAAGTTCCGCGGCGCCGTCGAGCATCTGGTGCTGGTTCTCGCCGACTTCCAGGCGGCTCTCCCCTTCCTCATCATGTCGCTCGCCGTGCTCGCCTTTTTCGGCTCGTCCATGACGCTGCTCGTCTGCCTGATGGGCTTCTACGGCTGGGAGCGCTATGCCCGCATCGCCCGCGGCCTCGCGATCTCGGCCAGCGCCCAGGGCTATGCCGCTGCCGTGGTCCAGCTCGGGGCCACGCCGCTCCGGGTCTATATGCGCCACATCCTGCCGAACGTCGCCTCGACCCTCATCGTCTCGATGACGCTGACCTTTCCCGAAATCATCCTGATGGAAAGCGGCCTTTCCTTCCTCGGTCTCGGCGTCCAGCCGCCCGAAACCAGCCTCGGCAACATGGTCGGCTTCGGCCGCGAATATCTCACCCGCGCCCCCTGGATCATGCTCGCGCCCGCCATCGTCATCATGCTGACGACGCTCTCCATCTCGCTCGTCGGCGACTGGCTGCGGGACAAGCTCGACCCGACGGTCCGCTGAACGCTTCCAAACTCCCCGGAACAGGACAAACCCATGACGAAAATCACCGGCCATCGCGGCGCTCGCAATCTCTGGCCCGAGAACGGCCTCACTGGCTTCCGCAACGTGCTTGCGCTTGGCGTCGACGCCGTCGAATTCGACGTCCACCTGACGGATGCGGGCGAACTGGTCGTCATCCACGACGCAACGCTCGACCGCACCACCGAGGCCACCGGCCCGGTTCGCGCGCTTTCGCCCGAAGCCCGTGCCGCAACCAGGCTCAAAGGCTCCGACGACACCATCCCGACCCTTGCCGACGTGCTTGCCATTCTCGCCCCCTCGGGGAAGGATCTGCACATCGAGATCAAGGTCGACGAGGCCGGGAAACCCTATCCGGGTATCGTCGAGAAGGTCGTTGCCGAAACCATCCGCTTCGGCGTTACCGAACGCTCGCACCTCACCTCCTTCGACACCTCGATCCTCGAAGGCTGCCGCGAGGCGGCCCCTGAGGTCGCCCGCCTCGTGTCGGTCAACAGGGACTGGGCCGACCGGCAGGGCGGACTTGCCGCCTTCCTCGACAAGGTCGATGGCCTCGTCGACATCGTCGCCATCCATCACGAGCTGATGCAGGCCGAATGGGACCTCATCACCGCCCGGCTGCCGCTCGAGCGCCTCTGCGTCTGGACGCTCAACGAGGAATCGCTGATCCGGCCCTGGCTGAAACGCGGCATCGGTCACCTGACCTCCGACAGCCCCGATCTTGCGCTCCGCCTTCGCGCTGAAATCACCGAACACGCATAGTTTCCCTTACACCTTTCTGGAGAACACCATGAGCAACCTCATCGGAACCGGCTTCTGCGTCGGCTCGACCGACGGCGAATTTGCAAGCCTTGAAGGGGACCTTCGCGCCCTTGCCGAAATCGGCGTCGACACGGTCGAACTCGGCATCACGAGTGTCGACCTGATCGCCGGCGGACGCATCATCAAGGAACGGGCCGACCGGCTCGTCGCGCTGACCAGCCAGTTCGACTTCCGCTATACGGTGCACGGCCTCGTATCCTCGAACTTCATGGATCCGGACACCTGCCGCTATCAGATCGACGCCGCCAAGGCTCTTGCCGCGATCTGTGACCGCGTCGGCGCCCGCATCCTCGTCCAGCACGGCGGCGCACTGCGTCCCAACCAGATCGCCGAACGGAAGGATGCCGACCTTTGCGAGCGGGAAGCGCTGCTGGAACTCGCCGAGTTCTGCAAGCCCTATGGCGTCCGGATCGCGCTCGAGAACATCTTCACCACCGAGCCGGGCCAATACCGCCAGACACCGGCCGAGGTCGCGACCACCGTGAAGGCCCTGAACCATCCGAACATCGTCGCGCTGATCGACTTCAGCCACGCCTATATCGAATCGACCTATCGCGGCCTCGACTTCCGCGACCAGCTCCGGGCCATGGCGCCAGTCGCCGGACATCTGCATGTCCACGATTCCTTCGGTCGCCCGCAGGGTTTCTACAAGGGTCATTATCTGCAGGAAAACACGGCGATGGGCATCGGCGACCTGCACATGCCGCTCGGCTGGGGCGACATCGATTGGGACGATATCTTCAGCGAGCTGGAATTTCTGCCCGGCACCGTGCTGATGATGGAAATTGGCGCCCGCTACCGCGCCGAACAGCCCGAAAGCCTGAAGCGGGCCCGCAATCTCATCGCGCTCAACAGCCGCGCCCGGGCTGTCGCCGCGGAGTAACGCGCCGATCCTCGCCATTTCGGGCCGCCGTCAAGCTCGGCGGCCTGAACCTTTCACCTGACTTGAGGGGGGCATTGGCGCTCGTTGCCAACCGAGCCTGTCCATCACGAGCGCAATGACGGGCGAACAGCGCCCACAAGCACAAACGAAAATTGCAGTGGGACGAAAAGCCGTTATCGGGGGACGATATGGCATCGTCGCACGCTGGTCACGGCTCTTCTTGCCGACTATTTCTTCAAGGCTTTCAACCCCGAAGACCGGGCAGGCGTCGGCGACAATCGTCTGCCGTCAACGCTGCCAGCCGAAGAGAATGATGGGAATGCGCAGCAAGTTGACGGTCGCCCTGGCGGCATCGGTCTCGATTCTGGCGACCTGCACGGCCCGTTATGCCCATGCGGAATCCATCTTCGATACAAGGTGGGGACCCTGGTTCGAGAGCGGTGGCCAGGTCAGCACCAACCGTTCGCTCGGCGAGGCGAACCTGTTCGTTCCGCTCTCCCAGGATAGCGACACACTCCTCTTCACCGACCTGCGCGGCATGTTCGACGACCAGAATGCCCGCGAGGGCAATTTCGGCCTCGGCCTGCGCCAGATGCTCTCGTCCGGCTGGAATGTCGGCGCCTATGGCTACTATGACATCCGCCGCTCATCCTACGGCAATACGTTTCATCAGGTGACGCTGGGCGCCGAAGCGCTCAGCGAGACCTTCGATCTTCGCGCCAATGCCTATCTTCCTGTCGGTGAGAGCGAGGTGCGGATGGGCAGCGCCTCCTCCTCGAGCACCGGCCCGTGGACCAGCCAGGCCGTCATCACCGGCACCTCTCTGGCGATCCAGCATCAGGCGGTGAAGACGACGACCACCAGCTACGAGGTCGAAAAGGCCATGGCGGGTGTCGATGCCGAGGTCGGTGTCCGCCTGCCGGTGTTCGAGCCGGATTCCGGCTTCGATCTCCGGGCATTTTTCGGCGGCTACTATTTCGACGGCTCCGGTGTCGAAGCGGTCGGCGGACCCCGCGCAAGACTGGAACTCACTGCCCACGACCTTGCCGGCATTCCCGGCGTCAAGGTGACCGGCGGCGTCACCTATCAGTCCGACAATGTCCGCGGCGATCAGTGGATCGCCGAGGCGCGGCTGCGCGTACCGCTGCAGCCTCCCGCCTCTGCTCCGGACCAGGAGCTTTCCCACATGGAGCGACGGATGATGGATGCCGTCGTGCGCGACGTCGACATCGTCTCCAATACCGGCAATGCAACAAATTCAACCGACACGACGCTCTCTTCCACGGAGGACGCGATCAACACCTGGAACGGCGACGTCGTGAGCACTTTCGCCCAGGTGGACGGCGCGACGCAGGACCTCGCCGCCCTTCAGGCCGCGCTCGATGCAGCCGGCACGGGTGGCGTCGTGCTCCTGACCGGCAACCTCGCAGCCCCCGGCGGCATTCTGCTCAACGCCAACCAGACCCTTATCGGCGGCGGCGCCACCCTGAAGCTCAGGGGTGCATCGAGCGGCGTCGAGGTGGATTTCACCGCCGCGGGCAGTTCTGGCCGCATCACCGGCGCCGACGACGCGCTGGTCGAGATGGCGACCGGTAGCACCTTGAGCGGCATTTCCGTGGAGAACACCGCCACGGGTGCCAACGATTTCGCCGTCGTCGGGGCAAGCGGCGCGACGCTCGACAAGGTCGACATCATCTCCTCGGCCAATGGCGTGAAGGCCGACGGCACGACCGGTTTCACCCTTGAGGGCGGCTCGGTCACGGCAAACCAGGGCAGCGCCCTCGATCTGACGAACAGCACCGGACTTGACGTCAGTGATGCGGCGATCGTCCAGAATGGCGCAAGCGGCCTCGGCATTCGGGCCGACAATGCCGCCGGCACGATCAGCAACAACCGCATCACCACCAATGGCAATGGCAATGGCCTCGACGACATCGATCCCTCGGCCCGCCCCGCCCATGCCGTCAAGGTCAACAACAGCGGCAGCCTGTCGATCGGCGGCAACACCATCACGACCAACGGCACGCAGGCCAACGGCATCCACGTGACGAACAGCGCCGGGATCGAGATCTCCGACAATTCGATCACGACCAACAACTACATGTCACGCGGCATCCATCTGCTCGACAGCAACAACGCGACCCTTTCCGGCAACACCATCGCCACCCGCACGACCGACGACACGAACTGGTCCTACCTGACGATTGCATTCGGCCTGATGACCGACAGAAGCAGCAACCTGTCCATTCGCGATAACGTGATCACCACCCAGATGCGCGGTGGCCACGGCATCTATATCCGTTATGGCAGCGACAATCTGGTCGAGGGCAACACGGTGACCACCGCAGGCGAAGGCGCAAGCGCCGTTTCCGTCTTGCGGTCGACCTCGGCGATGGTCCGGGACAACGTCGTCACCACGACCAACATGGGCACCGCGACAGGCATCTACTTCGGTATCTATAGCGACAATGGCACGGCGGAAGGCAATACGGTGACGGTCCTCGGCGGGACCGCAAATGTTGTCGTCAACATGGCATCCGGCGTGACCATTCGCGGAAACCGCCTGGTCGGCCGCGGCAACAGCGGTGTGTGGACGTCGGAGGGAGACACGACGATCTCCGGCAACACCCCTTGAGGGCGCAATTGGGATCGCCCGTCCCAAACTGGGTCTGCAAATAGCCGCCAATAACATCAGTCCGGATCTTCGGCTTGCGCCTCCTCGACGCGGACGAGATCACTCCAGATTTGGTCGTTTGCCGGCCCGCGGAACTGTGGCATCAATCCGCCCTGCCACCACCTGCGGGAAGCTCCCGAGCGAGAAAGTCTGCCGGCTTCCGCTGGGCAATTGCCGAGACGGAATCCGGAGAAAAGGGCGTGACGACGCAAGTGATCGAACGGCAATTGATCCGCTCGGCCCACCTCGGTCCCCGGGAAAACTTCGAGCAGTGGAAAGCCGCTGTGTCGAGCCTCTTCGCCGTCACCTGCCCGCACGACGATGCAAGGGACTTTCGGGCCGATCTTGCCAGCTACAATCTCGGCTGTTTCCTCATCGCCGAATCTTCGGCGAGCGCCCAGCATTTCCAACGCTCAGAAGAACACGTCGCCGCCGCCGGCGTCGATCATCTGCTGATCCAGCTCTATCTTGCAGGCGAGTGCCGATACGATGCGGACGGTGGCCATGCTGTCGGGACCGCCGGCGACATCGTCTGTTTCGATCTCAGCCGCCCGATGAGCGCCCGGTCGACAGACCTCGACACCGTGAGCCTGATCCTGCCGCGTTCCGCGGTCCGACTTGCCCCTCCTGTGATCGATGGTCTTCACGGCGCGCGCGTCGACGGCGCGTCCAGCCTCGGCGTCCTCGTGGGAGAGCATCTGAAGACGCTCGTCCGGATTGCGCCGCGACTTGCCGACCCGGAGATCCGGATGGCCGCCGAGGCGACCTTCGCCGTTGTTTCGAGCGGATTTTCGAAGCCGCTCGCGACGGAGCGCCCACACCTCACCGACACCGGTCTCCAGGCCATCCAGATCTTCATCGAGCGCAATCTGGCCGACGCCTCACTTTCCACCGAAAGCATCATGCGCGATTTCGCCCTGTCGCGCTCGGCACTCTACCGGCTGTTCGAACCGATCGGCGGGATCGCCGAATACATCCGCGAGCGCCGTCTGAAGCTCGCCTTCCTCAAACTTGCCTCGGTCAGCCCCGGTAAAGGGGCCGTGGCGAAACTCGCCTTTGGAACAGGTTTTTCGAGCGAAGTCGCCTTTTCCCGCGCATTCCAGCGGCGCTTTGGGATGTCCCCCAGCGAGGCGATCCGCAACACCCGGGCAGGCACGCGCCTCAAGGCCACCCGGGGCGCCAGCAATGACAACTGGATGCAGGACTGGCTCGACAACCTTAGCCCCAGCCCGTGACGACCGCTCGAACGTCACCGTCCTCGGCGAGGACCGCGACGCACTTGAAGAAGCATCCGCAATTCCAACTTGCCTGAACGCGCGTCCCTTTTCTTGCGAGCCAGGGCGATCGGCCCACTCAACTCTCGCGGAAGGCACGCATCATCAGGTCGTGGAACGGCTTCACAAAATATGAAGCGACGCTGCGTTCCCCGGTCTGGACGAAGATTTCCACCGGCATGCCCGGAACCAGCGGCTGGTCTCCCAGGCGCGGCAGGTCCTCGTTGCGGATGGAAATGCGGGCGCTGTAGTAGGGCGCGCCGGTACGGCGATCGGTCGAGACGTCCGGGGAGATCTGATCGACGTAACCGCCGATTTCGGGGGTCGTCCGCTGGCTGAAGGCGGAGAAGCGGAGGCGAGCCTCCTGCCCCAGATGAAGCTGGTCGATATCCTGGGGATTGAGGCGCGCCTCGACCGAAAACAGATCGTCGCTCGGCACGATCTGCATCAGGACATCGCCCGGCGCGACGACCCCGCCAATCGTGTAGACGGCCAGTTCATGAACATATCCGTCCTGAGACGAGCGGATGTCGATATGCTTCAACTGGTCCTCGCCGGCGATCTTGCGCTCTTCGAGTTCGCCGATCTTGGCGTCGATGTCGCGCATCTCGTCGGCCACCTCGCTCGCCAGATCATCGTCGATCTGCAGGATCTGCAGTTCGGTCTCGGCGATCTTGCCCCGCGAGGCGGCAATCGAGGCGGTCAGCTGGGCAAGCTGGCCTTCCAGCTGCGTGGCGTCGCGCTCCAGCGAATTCAGCCGGGTAGCCTCGACCAGCTGCCTCGCCAGAAGCTGGCGCTCGCGCTCCACCTCCCTGCCGAGCAGCCCGCGTTCGTCGTGCTTGGCGACGCGCTGCGCCTCGAGCCCCTTGATCTCTTCCTCGAGCTGGCTGATGCGCTCGCGCAGCTGGCGGCGCTGCCCCTCGCGTGCGGTGTTACGAAATTCGAACAGACGGCGTTCCGCCTCGATCTGGTCGCGCACGCGAGGCTCGTCGGCATGGGCCAGCAGCTCTGCGGGGAAGATGATCTCGGGGCTGTGGTCGCGCTCGGCCTGAAGCCGTGCCCTGCGTCCGCGCAGCTGGTCCAGCCCCTTGGTGGTGATCGCGAGATTGGCCCGGGTGACCGTGTCGTCGAGCCGCACCAGAAGGTCGCCGGTTTTGACCAGGCTGTCGTTCCGCACGAAGATTTCCTTGATCACGCCGCCGGTCGGGTGTTGCACCTGCTTGACGTGGCTGGAGGCTATCACCGAGCCCGGGGAGATGACGGCACCGGCAATGTCGGTCGTCGCGGCCCAGCCCAGAAGGCCGCCGGCAAGCAGCGCCACCAGCGCAATACCCGCAAAGATATGTGCATTGATCGATCGGCGGATCCGTCGCGAATTCTGGTTGATGGGCTGCATGTCTAACTCACACTGAATTTTACTGTTGTCATTGCCTGCATGAACGGCGGTCATCTCTTGGGCCCAACTCACACCATGAAGCGGAAATCGGCCGCAGACAGGCTGTCTTTCGTCTGGTGGTAGAGCGTCAGGGTCGAGCCGTCGTGAAGGGTGATCATCGCGCCGTATTCGCTGTCTGCGATGCTTGTGAGCAGGGCGGCGAAGTTGGCGAACTCGGCCTTGGCCAGGTCGATCACGTCCTGATCGCCGTTGGCGCCGAAATCGGCGATCACGTCATGGCCGAAACCGCTGCGGAACACAAACGTGTCGTTACCACCGCCGCCGCTCAGTTGGTCATTGCCCTTGTCGCCTGACAAAAGATCATTGCCGGCACCGCCCACGAGACTGTCGTTGCCCTTGCCGCCCAACAGCCGATCCCTGCCCGGCCCGCCGATCATGAGATCATCGCCGGCACCGCCGAACATGTAGTCCGCCTCGGCGGTTCCGGTCAGCACGTCGGCATTGTCACCACCGAGCAGGACCGGAAAGCTGTCGCCGCCGGATTGCGGGTCGTGCGCACCCTCACCCCGATCGGGGCGTGATGATGTGCCGTCCACCTGGCCCACTGAGGGGGCGTCGGGAGCATTCGGCCGGCCGAAACGCGCCACGCCGAAATGCGCACGCCCGATATATGGATCGAAGGCCGGGGCCGCCCCGCCAGCATAAAAGAAACCGGCGTCATCGCCTGCACCGACGGTGGAAATCTCCACGGCATCGTCGTCGCTCGCGTCCGAAAACATGGGCGTGCCTCGGTCGCTTCCGGTCAGTGTGTGTCGCGGTTCGTGGGAGGGCTGGTCAGGACCCGCACTTGCTGCACCGTCCAGTTTCGCGCCGCCGGGGCGGCTCTTCTTCGCCTCCGGCTGTTCTTCGGCGTCGGAGGACTTGAGCGCGTCTGCAGCCGCGATCGTATCCATGGCATGCGCCATCGAGCCGATGCCGGTCTCGGCAAGCACAAGCACGCCGGTGGCCATCATCATCTCGCGACGGAAGGTGCGGGGTTCCGACTTCCTGGGTGAAGGTGCTCTCATCCCTTCGGTCCCGCGCCTGAAACTACCTTGAGATTGGTCGTCGGCTGCAGCACGC
The DNA here is from genome assembly GCF_012927355.1 of Rhizobium terricola. Classification (GTDB taxonomy): domain Bacteria; phylum Pseudomonadota; class Alphaproteobacteria; order Rhizobiales; family Rhizobiaceae; genus Allorhizobium; species Allorhizobium terricola. Next base: position 73,841 of record NZ_JABBGK010000010.1, on the reverse strand, counting down.
GGGCGAGCACCTCATCCTTGGGGCCGAATGCCTGCTGGCGTCCACCGGAAATCGCCAGCACCAGATCGACGGCGGCGAGCGCACTTGGCCGGTGGGCGATGACGATGACGATCCCCTGCCGCTCGCGAATGCCGAGCATCGCGCGCGTCAGCGCTTCCTCTCCTTCGGCGTCGAGATTGGAGTTCGGTTCGTCGAGCACCACCAGGAAGGGGTCACCGTAGAGCGCCCGGGCAAGCGCCACGCGTTGCCGCTGTCCCGATGACAGGCTCTCGCCCTGTTCGCCGACCAGCGTGTCATAGCCTTTCGGCAGGCCGACGATCAGGTCGTGGACGAAGGCTGCCCTGGCGGCCGCAATGATCCGTTCGGGCGTCGCCTCCGGATCGAAACGGCTGATATTCTCGGCGATCGTCCCCTCCAGGAGCTCCACGCTCTGCGGCAGGTAGCCGATATGGGCGCCGAGCGCCTCGTTTGACCACTGGCCGAGCGGCGCAGCGTCGAGCTTCACCACGCCACGCTGCGGCGTCCACACGCCCACCAGCAGGCGCGCCAGGGAGGACTTGCCGGATGCGCTCGGACCGATGATCCCGAGGCCACTGCCGGGCGTGAGCGAGAAGTTGACATCCTGGATGACGATGCGCTGGACTTCGGGCGGTGCGCCTGCGACGTTTTCGACGGAAAAGGAAAACTGCGGCCGCGGCAGCGGCATCGGATCGCTCGCCTTTGGCAACAGCAGCAGAAGGTTGTCGAGGCGCTGCTTGGCTTGGCGGGCGGCAGTGAATCCCTTCCAGTTGGAAATCGCCAGGTCGATCGGCGCCAGCGCCCGCGCCGAAAGGATGGAGCCTGCGATGATCACGCCGGAGGTGGCTTCATGCCCGATCACCAGATAGGCGCCGACGGCGAGAACGCCGGATTGCAGCAGCATGCGGAACACCTTGCTGATGCCGCCGAAGCCGCCGGAGGTATCGCTGGTCGACTGCTGCGCCTCGATATGGTTGCGGCTGATCTCCTGCCAGCGGTCGCGCACCCGCCCCGCCATGCCCATGGCCACCAGTGCTTCCGCGTTGCGGCGGCTCATCTCGATGCCGCGATTGCGCGACACGCTGTGACGGGCGGTCTCCTGGGTGGGCAGCTTCGACCAGATTTCAGTCAGGAGCGTCAGGAAGATCAGGAAGATCGCCCCGCACAGCACGACAAGGCCGAGCATCGAGTGAAACAGGAAGCAAATCCCCAGATAGAAGGGCAGCCAGGGCAGGTCGAAGAAGGCACCGGGGCCGGAACTGGAGAGAAAGCTGCGAATGACGTCGAGATCGCGCAGCGGCTGGCTGGTTTCGCCGACGCGCGGCGCCTTGAGCTGCAGGCCGATCACGGCATCGAAGATGCGCGGCGAAAGGGACTGGTCGAGATTGGCGCCGATCCGGGTCAGAAGCCGGGTGCGCATCAGGTCGAGACCGCCCTGGAAGAAATAGAGGATCGCAACGAGCGTAAAGAGACCGACAAGGGTTGGGATGCTGCCGCTCGGAATGACTCGGTCGTAGACCTCCATCATGAACAGCGAACCCGACAGCGCCAGAACGTTGATGAAGCCGCTGAACACTCCGATCCAGATGAAGGCGGCGCGGCATGCACCAAGAGCGGCGGCGATTTCGGAGGCGGGATTGGCTGTACGCATGAATGAAACCAATGACTCTGTGAAATACGAATACGCAAAAAACAGTCACGCCGGAGACGTTTCTCGCCCTTCAGGACGAGTAGAACCGCGCTTGCGCGTCTTCCTAACGGCCGATCTTGACAGTTGGATAACGTGAATGCGGCACCCCACCGAAAAGATGGGGTGCCGCTGGTTTAAGCTCAGGACGAGAAGTGGAATTGATCGGCCGTCAGGCTGTCCTTGTCGACGCCGGTAAGCGTCAGCGTCGAGCCGTCCTGCAGCGCGAGCACGGCACCGAGGTCACTGTCGACGAGATGCTCGGAGAGCTCGACGAAGTCGTGGAACTCGGCGGCCGAGACATCGATCGTGTCGCCTGCGCCGAAGTCCATGACAGTGTCGTGGCCGAAGCCCGCCCGGAAGGCGAAGCTGTCCGCACCGGCACCGCCGATCAGTCGGTCATTGCCCTTGTCGCCGATCAGGATGTCGTTGCCGTCATCGCCGAACAGGGTGTCATTGCCCTCTCCGCCGTTGATGACATCGCTGCCCTTGCCGCCATAGGCGTAGTCGTTGCCGTCGCCGGCATCGATCACGTCTGCCCCGTCGCGTCCGAACACATAGTCCGCACCGCCATAGGCGCTGATCGCGTCATTGCCATCGGTGCCGACCAACAGGTCCGAACCCTGCTGACCGATCATGACATTGCGCGGCTCGGCGTCACCGTTGACCGTCAGCGTGAAGGTACCGGTGTCGGTGAGGTGTCCGTCGCTCGTGGTGTAGGTAAGCGAGATGGTCGCCGTTTCACCGCGAACCAGGCCGTCGAACAGATGGCCGGGGTTGAAGACGAGCTTTCCGTTGACGATCGAGAACGCGTCCCGGGCGTCTTCGGCCGACAGGCTGATGCCATTGACCCCGTCGACCGAGATCTGGGCGAGCGACAGCGTGTCGCCGTCGACGTCACGATCGTTGGCCAAGAGATCGAAGGTCTTGGTTTCGCTGCCCGAGACCGTGCCGAGGTCATCGACGGCGATCGGGGCATCGTTGGCGGCCGAGACGGCGATCTCGATCAGGTGTTCGATCGTGCCGCCATGTCCGTCGGAGACGACAACGGTGAACCGATCGGCCCCGTTGTAGTTGAGCGTCGGATTGTAGCTCCACGCACCCGTGACTGCATCCACAGTCACCGATCCATGGGCCGGGCCGGCGCCCTGCTTGACGACGAAGGAGAGGCTGTCTCCATCGGCGTCGCTGGCCCCGATGTGGCCGGTTACGGCCGTGTCCTCGGCGGTTTCCAGAACCGGCGTGGCGATGACCACCGGACCGCGGTTGACGGCGGCCTGGGCGATCTGGTTGCCCACCAGCGCGGTACCGTCGGCGAAGGAAATGACTTCGATCCCGCCGCCGGAGAGCTGGTTCTTCAGGGTGATGGTGTCGTTGCCGATGACCAGCACGATGTCGTTGCCCTGCCGATGGATGACGACGTCGCCGCGATTGATGTCGTCGAGGAACAGGCGATCCTGATCGCCCGCCTTTCCGGCCCCTTCGAAGATGACGTCCGAGCCGGAGCCCAGGATGTAGACATAGGTGTCCGAACCGTCACCCCCGGTCAGAGCGTCGTTGCCCTCGCCGCCGTCGAGCAGGTCGGCACCGTCATCGCCCTTCAGCGTGTCGTTGCCTTCATTGCCGATCAGCGTGTCGTCACCGGTGCCGCCGGATACGATGTCGTTGCCGGTCCACCCGATGACGACGTCCTTGCCGGCGCCCGCATTGATGATGTCGGCCTGATCCGTGCCCATCAGGATGTCGTCGCCTTCGGTCCCGGCATTGCCGCCATTGTTCTGGCTGCTGAGATCGTAGACGGCCACGTCGTCGAAGGTCAGACCCTGGTTGCCCCAGGAATAGAGGGCGAACGTGCCGGTCTCATGGGCATGATCCTCGATCGGATAGGCGAAGATCGCGTCTCCGTTGAGATAGGCCTGGATCTTGTTGTCGATGATCTCGACGCGCAGGCTGCTGTCCATGCCGGGTTCGTAGCGGCCCGGAACCTGTGCGAGAATTTCCTCGACGCCGTTGCGCATGCGGATCAGGTTGAAGATGCTGCCTGCGCCGTTCGAAGGGTTGCGGTCATAGGTGCCATCGGCATCCAGCTCGAGCTTGTAGTAGTTCTTGGCGTCCTGGTAGTGGAACAGGAAGCCGAGACCGTCGTTGTCGGGCGTGTTGAACTTGGCCTCGATCGCATAGCTGTCCCATGCCTTCGCGGCCGGGTCGTTGTAGAGCGCGTAGGTGCCGAGACGCAGGACATTGACGCCGTCACCCAGCGGGCTCCAGCCTTCCTTCCAGACGTCCGCATCGTCGGCGCTCGTCCAGGTCAGTTCGCGGCTCTTGAGGTCGGTAGTCTGGATCAGGCGGCCGTCTTCGGTGATGTGCCATTCGGAGGACTTTCCGTCGGCACCGATGCCGCCGAGTTCGCCTTCGTCGACAATCGTCCATTTCGACAGGTCGCCGGAGAAGTCGTCGGCCGTCAGCACCCGATCCTTGGCGATGACCTCGACGTCGACCCGGTCGGTCGCCGTCCGGCCGGCGCTGTCGGTCACCGTCAGCAGGAGCTTGTGGACGCCGGTCGAAAGCTCGACATCGGCGGTCTTGCCCTCGGCAACGACCGTGCCGTTGAGATCGGTCCAGACATAGCGGACGATATCGTGCTGGCCGAAGCTGCTGCCGGCGTCGAGTTCGACGGTCGCGTGCCCGTCCGCATCGAAGTCTGCGATGCGGCTGTCGCTGCCGGCATGCGCCTCGAGCGTCGCCTTCGTCACCAGGACGTCATCGAAGATCGAGCTGCGCTGTTCGCTGGAATAGAGCCCGATGGTGCCATGCGTCAGCGGATCGGCATCGACGACGGGGCCGTGGAAGACGCTCTCGCCATCCAGGAACACCGTGATTTCGTTACCGACGACAACCACCTTGACGGCGAGTTCGTCGTTGAACCGGTAGCCGGCCTTCGTCGAGGCAAGAACCGTCTCCACGCCGTCCTTGACACGCACCAGTTCTCGGCGGTTCGTTTCGCCGTTCATGCTGAAGCGGTAGTAGTTCTCCGCGTCCTGGTGATAGAACACCACGCCGATAGCGTCGTTGTCCGTGGACTGAAGCGCGACTTCATAGACATAGTTCGACCAGGTGCCGGAATTGTTCCCGGCCCAGACCAGCACGTTGCCGCTGGCATCGCTCATGTCGTAGACGGCACCTTCCGGAGCCTCGTCGACGGTACCGCTGGTCTCGCCCTGGGCGAAGACCGTTCCCTTGACCATGAAGGCGCCGGTGGCGGCGGTATCCGAGAGGCTGATGCTGCCGGCGCCGAAAGTGGGGTTCAGGTTGCCGGAGAAGTCGAACTGCGACGAGTAAGGCGTCGGCTGCTGCGCGAGGATGCCGCCTTCCTTCGCCTGTCCGAGTGCGCCGATTTCCGCGTCCGAGAAGACCTTGTCGCTGATCATCACGCTGGAGGTGAAGATCTGCGCGTTCTCGCCGTCCTCGTCGCCGAACAGCAGCGCGCCGCTGTGCACGTCGATGGTGAAGCGGGCGGCATCGACCGTCTGGGTTCCGACCTTGACGCCGTTGATGAACTTGGCCAGCTGCATGTTGCCGCCGCCCAGATCGGTGACCACGAAGGCCAGCCGCTGCCAGGCGTCGAAGTGGAACTCACCCTCGTAGGTACCCGAGATACCGATGCCGCCGGTCGTCTCGCCGGTCTTCTTGATGAAGAGTTCGCCATCGCTCTTGTTGGTGACGTCGGTCTGGAACAGGCCGATGAACTGGTTGGCCCCTTCGCTCGGGACGTAGATGTCCATCATCAGGGTGTAGTTGGTGACCGTGGTGCCCGAGGGCGCGCCCGGAAGCGGGGCGAGGAACAGCCGTTCGGCATTCTTCAGCGCCGGGACCGACGCGACGCCCTGGTCACTGCCGAGAGCCGGGATGTTGAAGTCGGCCGGCGTTCCGAAGGTGATGGCGATGTCTTCCTGCGGACCGGTGCTCCAGCCGTCGATGTTGCCATCGTTGAAGTCGTCGTGAAGCAGGGTATCGTCACCCTTGACCACCACGAGCACCTTGTCGGTGGTGCTGATGCCGGCGCCGTCGGTGACGGTGAGCGTCAGCATGTGTTTGCCTTCGCCGAGCTGCACCGAAGGTGCGGCACCGGTTGCCACGACGTCGCCGTGTTCGTCTGTCCAGCTGTAGGTCAGGGCTTCGCTCTTCGGGTTGAGCGAATGCGAGGCGTCCAGCTGGACATTCGCGGTCATCGACCCGTCATTGGCTTCGGCGACGATGTCGTTGCCGGCCTTTGCCATGGCAAAGAGGTCGGGGGCGCTGACGTCCACATCCGTGAAGGTTTCCTGGTGACCGCGATATTCCCCGGTCAGGCCGTCACGGTCGAGCTCGGGCTTGACGCGATAGCCGTCGAGATAGTCGTCGAACTCGGTGAAATAGGTTTCCGTCGAGATCGTGTTGTTTTCCGGATCGATGACCACCAGGCGGATCGCACCATTGCCACCACGACCACCGAGTGAGGGGTCGCCGTTGCCGGTGATTTCGCGGGCCACGCCGTTCTGGTAGTTGACCAGGAATTCGTAGACCGGCGTGCCGTACTGGGTGTAGCTCACATCGGTTTCCGCGCCGTCGCCGAAGATGTGGCCCGAGAATGTCATCGAGATGTTCGGGTATTTGGCGATCAGCTCGCGGTAGATCGTCTCGCCGTCATTGGCGCCTTCCGGATCGCGGCCGATGCCGTAGTCATAGCCGGCGCCTTCGTCGTAGAGCGGCGCTTCGGTGGGATCCTGGCGGCCGGCAAAGCTCGTCAGCGAGTGGCTGTTGATGATGACGCGGTGGTCGAGGTGATCCTCGATCACATCGCTCGCCCAGCGCAGCACGTCGTCGCGCGGGCCGAATTCCATCGACAGGACCAGCCACTTGGTGCCGTCCGGAGCCGTGAAGGTCGAATAGCTGTTGCGGGCGCTTTCAGGTTCGCGGTCGTAAACGTCGCCGAACGTGTCGCCGTTGACGGCTTCCTGCTTGTCAGGGGAGAACAGGTTATCGAGATAGACCGAGGAATGGTCGGCCGCCGAACCGCCGCTCGCCTGGTCATGGTTGCCCGGCAGCAGCGAGTAGGGGATCTTGCCGTCGAGCTTGCGCAGCGCCTCTTCGGCGACAGCCCACTGGGCGGCGGTGTTGTTGTTGGTGATGTCGCCGACATGGATCATGAACTGGATGTTCAGGGCATCCTTGTTGTCGACCAGCCACTGAGTCATGTCGCCAAAAATGTGATTGAGCTGACCGGTGGCGGTATAGTTCTGGGTGTCGGGGAAGACGGCGATCGTATAGGCGTTTTCACCGGCGACGCGAGCGCGGAACACGTCGCTGACGGAGGCACCGGATTCATCGGTTGCCGTGATGCGGACATCGGAAAAGCCGAGTTCGCCGAAATCGAGCACCAGCTTGCCGTCGGCCGTGATCGTCGGATTGATGACGGTGCTCTCGCCCACTTCGACCTTGTAGGTCAGGTTGTCGCCGGAGAAGATCGTCGACAGGTCGATCACCTGGTTTTCCGCGTCCACCGTGACCATCATGTCCTGGATCTGCCCGATGCGGGTCACGCCCTGGGTCGGCTCTTCGTCCGGCGGCGTGACGGTAGTCAGCGTATCGGTCATCGTCGCGTTTCCGAAGGTCGGTGCGAGCGTGCCTTCGTCGAAATCGAATTGCGAGGCATTGCCGGTGGCCGGGGCCTGGCTCAGGATGCCATTCGGGTCGGTAGCACCAAGCGCTGCAATGTCCTGGTCGCTCATCACCTCGTCGGTGAACAGGAAGCTGTTGAGGTGGCCGGCGGCACTTTCACCATCCTCGTCGGCGAAGATAAGGAAGCCGTCCTTGGAGATGGTGTAGCGGTCGCTGTTGACCGACTGTTCGCCGACCAGCGCGCCATCGATGTATTTCTTCATCGTGGAGGTGCCGTCGCCGTTTTCGTCGATGGTCACCGCGATACGGTGCCAGGCGTCGAGAGCCGCGCTGCCGCTATAGGTGCTGCTGATGCCGAGGCCGAACGATGCGCCAACGTCGTCGGACCGCATGAAGAGGTCTGCGTCGCTCGCGTTCTGGACGTCCGTCTGGAACAGCGCGTTGTAGCCGCCCATGTCGTTGTGGCTGACGAAAAGGTCGAACACCAGGGTATAGTTCTTCACCGCGGCGTCGACACCCGTGTCGACCAGGAAGCCGCCCTTGCCATTGACCGACGCGGGAACCGCCAGCAGGCCGGAGTCGTTCGGATCGGTCGGCGCCGGGACGGCGGCATCCGCAGTGGTCGCAACCGGTGCCGCAACATTCTGTAGAGCCAACGTGCCTTCGCCGAAGGTCGGCGACAGCTGACCGTTGGTGAAGTCGAACTGCACGGCATTGCCGGTCTGCGGCGGCGCCGTCAGAATGCCACCGGTCTTGGTGCCACCGAGGGTCGCGATATCGTCGGCGCCGAGGACCCGGTCCGTATAGAGAAAGCTGGTGAGATGACCGGCGGAGACATCTCCGTCATTGTCGCTCATGATCAGGAAACCGGTCTCGGGATGAAGCGTGAAGCGGGCGGTCGGCACGACCTGGCTTCCGACCTTAACGCCGTCGATATACTTCGTCAGGGTCGAGTCGGTCTGACCGGCCTCGACCACGAAGGCGACGCGGTGCCAGGCATCAAGAGTGGCTGCGCCGTGGTAGGTTTGGCTGATCCCGATCCCGTAGCTGCCGCCGTTGACGTCACCGAAAAGGTCGGCGTCGCTGGCATTCGTCGTGTCGACCTGCAGGAAGGAGATCCAGCTGCCGACCCCCTGCGAGGGGAAGAGCACGTCGAAGACGAGGCTGAAGGAGGTGACGCCGTCGCCGGCGGCCTTCACCAGAAGCCCCTGGCTTTGCGTGGTCTTCGGGAAGCTGAGGAGCCAGTCGGTGATGGGCGCAGCCAGGGGCGCTCCCAGTTCAGATGCCTTGATGAAATTTGTCACGGTGGTCTTCCCCAAAATCCGGTGATGAAAATCATGCGGGAGCGCGCCGGCGCCGAAGTCCGGCGGTTCCCAAGGGTTGTGTCTTTGCCTTGGACGCGCAGACTTTCTCCCTCCGAATGCCGATCAGGCATCCGCAGGTGACAGTGTCACGCGGTCAAGACTCTCGTTTAAGTGTTGCGTTGCAGATGAAACCATCGCCCGCCGGGGAACCAATAGGGGGCGTTTGTGTCAGTTTCTTAAAAAGGTCTTAACGCCGCCGCGCCAGATCTATTCAAAAAACCGATATTTACCATCGGTCCGGAAAATGGCCGATCGCGCCGTGCCGGTCGCCCGCGACCGTCAAACTGTCATGACCCTATGACAGTAGAGGGTGACGACGGACGTCGATCGCACCGGGTTGCTCATATCCATTGAAGGCATGAGCGGACGGGTGGCGACGGCGATGTCGCGGCACCGCAGGACAGTCAGAATGTCGATCAAACAGCTTCGCGCCTTCCACTATGTCGCCCTGGCCGGCGGCTTTTCCCAGGCGGCCAGGGAACTGGCCACCAGCCAGTCGACCCTGTCGGTCCAGGTCGGGCAACTCGAAGCGAGTTCCGGCTTCAGTCTCCTCGAACGCAAGCCGCGGGGCGCCACCGTAACGCCCCATGGGCAGGCCCTGTTCGAGCTGACCACCCGTCTTTTCGCAGCCGAGGCCGAGGTTCGAGAGTTCCTGGGAAACGAGGCGGGGCGGGCCGGAGGCCATCTGCGTGTCGCGGCCGACGGCCCCTTCTTGCCGCTGCCCATCCTGTCAAGCCTGAAGAATGCAAGGCCGGGTTTGCGGGTGGGCCTCGCCATCGACAATTCCGACAAGGTCATCGACGCGCTGCTGAGCTATCGGGCGGATGTCGGCATTACCGCGCGCTATCCGGAAGATCCCAGAATCCACGCCCATCATTTCTTGACCATGAAACTCGGCCTCTGCGTCCCGGTCGGCCATGAACTGGCCGCTCGAGGCTCGATACACATGGAGGAGCTGACGGGGCTGACCTTCGTCATGCGGGAAAGGGGGTCGCTGACTCGGGAGGTCTTCGAAAGGAACATTGCCGATCATCAAATCTCGCTCGGCTCCGTCATGGAAGTCTCGACGCGCGAGGGCATCCGCGAAGCCGTTTCGGCAGGTTTTGGAATAAGTGTCGTTGCAGATCGCGAAATCGGCCACGACAGTCGGCTGGCCTTCATCCCGATCGCCGACGCCACCCATGCCGTGCGCGAATATGCCGTCTGCCTCGCCGAACGCCAGCACCTGCCGCTGGTCCGCGATTTTTTCTCCCACGTGTCGATCTGGGCCCAGAATTCGGCCACGCCCGACGATCCGGCAGGATAGGCAGGATCTCGGATCACCCTTGCCCTTCAGGAGCCGCTTCTGATGATCGGCCCTGCAACGCAGCGCGACCCGTGCCCGTCGCGCCATTCCTTGCGTCATGACAAAGAAGATCGGCGTGACATGACCGATAGTGCGATTGCAGTCGCAAGTATGCCGCGCGGGGAAACGGCCGATCGCTTGGCGGCAGTCAAGACTCCCACATGCTCCGAGGAGAAACGAAGATGTCCTTGACCACTGATCTCGATGCTGCGGGGCTGGTCGCACTCGAGCGCAATCATGCCGGGCTACTTGGCCTATGCCTTACGCTCGAGGAAATTGCCGATTCCATTCCCTTCGACGTCGACAGCGCCACGTGCCGCGCGGTCACAGAAGCCCTCGGCCCGCTACTGGGCGAGGCCCATAGGCTCGAGGAGGAGATCCTCTTTCCGGACTTCGACAAGAACGCCGGATCGTGCTTTGCCGCCATGATGATCGAACGGCTTAAGGCCGAGCATCGTTGCGACGGACTGGCCTGCGAGGAGATGGTGAGGACGTTGGGGGCCTTGGTCGAGGGACGCTGCGCGTTGCCGCCGGAGACGGTTCGCTACATGCTGCAGGGCTTCCTCGAAGGCCTGCGCCGACACGTATCATCCGAGCGCCTGATGATGGAGACACTTCTCGCGGCCAAGGCGGAGGGACGCGAAGTCTTCGCCTGAGCCGGACGCCACGGACCGCAGTCTGTCCTGGCGCAAAGAAGACCGGCAGACGGCGCGCTGTTACATGACAAGATCAACACGGCCTTGCCGCGATACGTTGGCTTTTTCGCTGGCCCTCTGGCTCTGGTCGAGCGCAACCCTTTCCTCCAAAAGCTGCTGAGAATGTCCCACCCTGTCGAAAAACGCACCCCCTCGCTGATCGCCCACATCTTCTCAGGCGGTTTTCGCCCCTTCTTCCTTGCCGGGGCCCTGCATGCCGCCCTGATGATCGCCTTGTGGGTACCGTGGTTTCTCGGTTTCATCCACGTGCCTTCGGCACTCTCGCCGCTCGTCTGGCACCAGCATGAACTTCTGTTCGGATTCGTCCCCGCCGTGATCGCCGGCTTCCTGCTCACCGCCGTACCGAACTGGACAGGCCGCAAGGCGTTTTCCGGTCAGCCGCTTGCCCTCCTCTTCGGGCTCTGGCTCGCCGGCCGTCTTGCGATCGCCAGCTCCGAGCAGATCGGCCTTGGGATCGCCATGTTGCTGGCCGGCGCCTTCCTTCCGGTCCTTGGAGGGCTGATCCTGAGGGAGCTCATTGCCGCCCGCAACAGACGCAACTACAAGGTCGTGGCCGTCATAGGCGTGCTGTTTGCCGCGCAACTGACCTTCTTCTGGGAATTCGACCGCTACGGCCACATCGACCTTGCCAACCGGATCGCCATCGCCACCATCATTTTCCTGATATCGCTCATCGGCGGCCGGATCATACCGAGCTTTACCGGCAATTGGCTGCGCCAGAACAATCAAGGAGCCATCCCCCCAGCCTTCAATCGCTTCGATCTGGGGACCATGGTGCTTTGCGGCGTCGCTCTTGCCGCGTGGCCGATCGCCAGCAACACGATCGCAATCGTCCCTTTCGCCGGAATTCTGCTGATCATCGCCGCGATCGCCCAGTTTGTTCGACAGCTCCGCTGGAAGCCGGAGAGGACGCTGGCCGAACCGCTGGTGACGATCCTGCACGTTGCCTTTTTCTTCGTTCCGCTCGGTTTCCTGCTGAACGGCGCTGCGCTGTTCCTTGATGATGCGAGCCTTGGCACCGCCGGCGTGCATGCCTGGACCTCCGGCGCGATAGGCATCATGACGCTTGCGGTCATGACCCGGGCAACACGCGGCCATTCGGGTCAGGCGTTGCGTTCGCCAGCGTCGACCACATTCGGAATCTATGTCCCGATCGTGCTTGCGGCCATCCTTCGTATCGCCGCAGCACTGGCACCAGAACACACGATGATCCTGCTGTCGCTTGCCGGGCTCCTCTGGATCACGGCCTTCCTGGGCTTCGTAGGCTTCTATGGTCCGCTTGTCTTGCGCAGGAAAGTTGGGTGAGCCCGGCCATCTGGCGCCAGGTACGGCAAGCATCAAGACCAGGCTGCGCCATCGTGCTATCGGGGGCGCAATCTGGATGGCGCCGCTCACGCCTTGTGACAATGGCGCGGGCCTGCTGCCGATGAAACGATTGCCCGCGTTTGGCCAGCGCGAGGCGCTGCGAGCTTCCCGCGATCGGCCGGATGACATGTCCGCAACGACACCGCCGCGCCCTCGTCGGCGAAGTTGCGCCATGCGCATCCCGAGACTCAAAGATTTCCCCGGTGGCGGGAGCTCTGGCCGCCGACCGGGGCGCGATGCCTTTGTGCCTACCGTTAAATCCGGGTCGTCTTCAGAAGCCGCGCATTGCCGATGACCCCGAGTCTCCTGGACCGCCTCGGATGATCCTGGCGTGCCAGAGAGAATGCTGACTGACCCCGGGGCCGCTGCGAATCTTCGCAAGCAGACGGCCACTCTCGGTGGACTGACACCCCGCAATACCTTCGAAATCGTCGCTTAGACTGGCTTGACCCATGAAGGCCTCCGACCTCCGATTGGGAAAGAGGCGTCTACGGAATTCGGGGATATTCAGTCACCGCATGACAAATGGGTTCGGCACATCCTTGTTGAAAGCCAGCCAGACACTCTTGGTTTCGAGGAAGTCGTAGATCGCATCCTGGCCGCTTTCGCGACCAACGCCGGAATTCTTGAAGCCGCCGAACGGCATCATGTATGAGACCGCGCGATAGGTGTTGGTCCACACCGTACCGGCGCGCAACCGTCTGGCAGCGGTAAACGCGCGGCCCATGTCGGAGGTCCAGACGCCGGCGGCAAGACCATAGGGCGTGTCGTTGCGATATGATAGGCTTCGTCCTCATCGCTGAACTTGATGACCGAGAGCACCGGACCGAACACCTCTTCCTGAGCGATGCGCATCTCGTTTCGCACGCCAGAAAGCACGGTCGGTTCGATGAACCATCCATCTCCGCATTCGGGTCGGTCGGCCGGCCTGCCGCCCATCGCAACCGTTGCGCCGTCGGATTTCGCCCTGTCGATCATCGACAGGACGCGCTGGAACTGTGGCTGGGTCGTGACGGGGCCGACCTGTGTGGTCATTTCCATCGGATCACCCATTCTTGCCGTGCCGGCAAGCTCGAGGAACTTCTCCAGAAACTCGTCGTGGATCGTTTCATGCACGAGCAGCCTCGACCCCGCGATGCAAGTCTGGCCCGTCGCGGCAAAAATGCCCGAGACCACGCCTTTGACGGCATTGTCCAGATTGGCGTCGGGGAAGACGAGCTGGGCCGATTTGCCGCCAAGTTCCAGAGTCAGTCGCTTGAAATTGCCGGTCGCCTGCTGCGCGATGCGCCGGCCGGAGATCTCACCGCCGGTAAAGGCGATCTTGTCGACGCCGTTATGGGTCGAGATGGCCTCACCGACGTCCTGCCCGAAACCGGTAATGACATTGACGACACCCTTCGGAAATCCGGCCTCCTCGAGCAATCGCATGAGTTCCAGCGTGGAAGCGGAGGTAAATTCGGACGGCTTGATGACCATGGTGCAGCCGGCCGCCAGCGCTGGCGCCATCTTCCAGGTGAGCAACAGAAGCGGTGAATTCCAGGGCGTGATTGCAGCCACGACGCCAACCGGCTCGTGACGGGTGTAGGTGAACATGTCCGGCTTGTCAATCGGAGGAACGCCGCCCTCGACCTTGTCCGCCATGCCGGCGAAATAGTAGAACCATTGCGGAATATAGCCGACCTGACCGCGCATTTCCGCGATCAGTTTGCCATTGTCGCGCACTTCGATCGCCGCGAGACGATCCGCATCGCGGGCGATGAGATCACCGAGCCGCCGCAGGAGATGGCCACGCTGGGTCGCGTTGAGTTTCGACCATTCTCCCGTGTCGAAGGCGCGACGGGCAGCCGACACGGCACGGTCGACATCACGGGCATCACATTTCGGGAGCCGGGCCCAGACCTTTGCCGTGAATGGATCGTGTGACTCGAACGTGTCGCCCGATTGCGCGGCGACCCATTCGCCGTCGATGAAGCAGAGAAAGTCAGTGATGCCTTCGGGTCTGGCCATGCCGGTCACTCCGTATGTCTTGCAAAGGTAGCCGCGGCTCGAAAAAGGCCGAGGCAAGGGAAAATCAATCAAATTCGACGATCTGGCGCACCGCCGAGCCGTCGGCCAGCCGGTCGAAGCCTTCATTGATGTCATCGAGCCGAAGGCGGTGCGTCAGCAACTTGTCGACAGGCAACTTGCCGCGTCGCAACAGCCGGCGTTGCCCCCTACGCCTCCTTCAAAGGCGGGCTCGAAGTGCTGACACGCTACATGGCCAAGGAGTTCGGCGAGCGTCGCATCCGCGCCAACTCGATCGCCCCCGTACCGATCCGCACCGATCTCGGCGGAGGAATCTCCGAAGAATTCGAGGTTCTGCTCGCCGGGCAGACCGCGCTCGGTCGCATCGGCGAACCCGACGATGGCGGCTGTCGAAGTCCGACAGGCCATCGCCACGTAAAGGGTTTCTCCGCCGAAGGCGGGAAGTTCCGCTCGCCTGACAAGGGAACGGCAGTGCGCTGCGCCGCGGATGTTGGTCTTGGAGCAGGCCCCGATCCAATGATGGCCGCCGACCATGCCGAAGCCTTGGCCGCTGGTGTAAGCGAGATCCTCGGACCGGGCGCGCAGCTTCACTACGATCCCCGCATCCATGCGAGGCAAGTTCGCAAATCGGGTGGCCACCCTCTCGAATTGGTCTTCAAGGGTCGGCAAAGTGGGAGATGATGCGATGACCGCCAAGACACCTCGCCAGGCGGCCGTTGCGCTGATCGCCGCCACGAACGCCTTCGATGTCGATTCGGCCCTGACCCTGGTCACGCCTGATGCCGTGATTGACGACCCATCGACAGGTCACCGTTTCCTGGGACATGCCGGTGTTCGTGAGTATGTCGAGCGATATTTCATTGGCTGCCACACCGTGAGCAAGATATTGGGCCTCAGGGTTGTCAGCGGCGAGTGTCTGCGCATGCGTGTCGATTTCACCGGGGATTTCGGCCACGAAGTCGGTCTGCTCAAGCTTGCATTTGGCGGGGACGGCCGCATCGTGCAGATGGATGCCGATCTTGAATAGATCCCCTGAAAAGTCCGCGGGACATGTGGCACGGAAGGTCGCCATTGCTTGGCTGAGGTGAGCGAAACCGTCAAAGCCCGTACCGTCGAATGGCCCGACGCACGTTCCCGTCAACGGTGAGCGATGAGGACAAATCACATACCGCCTGAAGACACACGCCCCAGACATCCCGTCAGCAATGGAAATACCCCTCGGCGCTGGGTTCCCCAGGCAGCGCCCTTGGAGCTTGAACGGTCGAGAGCATGGACGCTGATGCGCTCGGATGCGTCGCCCCGCAGTCATGTCTTCGTTACCCATTTCTTTGCCGTCACCGACTGGCCGAAGATGCGTTCGCAGCGGCGAACGGCCGCTACGCCATCTTGTATCTCAGGAACGTGTCTCCCGCGCAACGGCGGCAGGAGGACACCGGTTCCCACCGGCAACGTCCGGCCTTCGGACGAAGAGAGCGCCGGCGTCGACGTCTAGAAGGCCATCGGCAGGTCATGCACGATGACATGATGTGCGATGCGCCACGATCCATCCACCCTGCCCAGCACCGGACGATAATAGCCGGATTCGACGGGGGTGATCGAGCCTTGAGCGCCGTTGACACCTGCGGGCCAGCCAGCGTCAGGCAAGCGGTGTCCGACGGTGTTGTAGACGATAAACTGCGCATCGATGCTCGCGTCATCCCCGTTGATCGTGACTATATGGTCGAAGGTCGTGTGATGGCTCCAGCCGCGGGCCGGATGCGGCGCCATCATGTTTCGGACAGCGCCGCCGATGGTCTCGGCGCCAGCGAGCTCCCCCAGTTTCGTCAGCGCTCCACCGATGCCATGGAATATCTCGACCACCGCGTCGGGCAGGAACAGCGCGGCCATGGCCACGGGGTCACGGTGGTCCGCAGCGCGCACATAGCGGGAAAGCACTTCGATAACGTCCGATCTGTCTGACATGGTCAAATCCGTTGGGTTGGGCCGGCCTCAATGGCCTAGGCAATCTGCGGGGATAGGCTCGCCTGCAGTTAAGGACTGCAAGGAGTTCGGTCCTTTATGACGGAGTATCCGTTCGGCGCGTTCAACTATGGCTGCCGCTTGCCTTGGGTCATTCACATCAAGCGGCAGAATGAGGAGATTGCGGGCGGTACCGAGGCGGCTCGTGACGGTGCCGGGCTTGCGGGCGGTTGCAACGACGCAATCGCCCCTCGCCAAGGCCTTTTCCGCAATCCTTGCACCAAAGCCGCGTGACGCGCCGGTGATGAACCAGGTCTTCATGTTATGCCTCTTCAAAATGTCGTCGCGCTTACGACGCGATGATGGAAACGACGATCTTTCCTTGCGCGCTCCGATCCGACATCGCGGCAAAGGCCTCTTCCACCGTCTCGAGGGAGAAGATGCGCCGATCGATACGGGGCGCGAGTTGACCGGCCTCGACCATTGCCGCGGCGGATTTCAGGATCTGGCCATGGTGGGCGCGGCCGAGGCCGTCGAGAAGCGGCGCCAGCGTAAAGACGCCCGAGTAGGTTCCCGCCTTGAAGGAAAGTGGCGCCAGCGCATGGGTTCCCCAACCGAGGCAGCTGACCACATGGCCGAACCGCTTCACGGCTTTGAAGGATGCATCGAGGACAGCGCCGCCGCCGGTATCGTAGACGAAATCGAAACCGGCGCCGCCGGCATGGCGTGCCACGTAGTCCTCGACCGTCTCGCTCGCATAATCGATCGGCGTTGCGCCAAGCGAACGGATGAAATCGGCCTTGGCCGCGCCATCGACGGCAAAGACTGTGGCACCCAGCGAAACGCCGATCTGCACGACGACGTGACCCACGCCACCGGCGCCACCCTGAACCAACAGCGTCTGGCCGGTGCGCACCTTTGCCCTGTCGACCAGCCCTTCCCAGGCAGTGATGGTGATCAGCGGCAGGGCCGCCGCCTCGCGCATGGTGAGGTTGGCGGGTTTGATGGCAAGTAGTTGTGCATCGACGGCCACATATTCGGCCAGCGTGCCCTGGAGCCCCCCGACACCGCCGACCATGCCATAGACCTCGTCGCCGGGACGAAACGTGGTGACGTCGGGTGCAACCTCCTCCACCACGCCGGCAAGATCGAGACCGAGGATCGCCGGAAGGGGATGGCGCGCATGGGCGGCAGCACCTGCCCTGATCTTCGCGTCCAGCGGATTGATACCACTGGCGTGGATGCGGACCAGAACTTCGCCGGACCTGACGCTCGGGCGGGCGGTTTCCGTCATGCGGAAGGGGCCGTTACTGATTTCGACGACTGCCGCCTTCATGGTCTTTGTCGGATGGGTCATGTCTCTCTCCTCTTGATGACCTGACTATCCGACAAACTCCCCTTGCATGGCGATGAAAACTACCGCACGATTTCCATACATAAATGCATGGATATAGTTATGCCTGATCTTGAGTGGAGCGATCTCCCCATCTTCCTTGCCATTGCCCGGGAGGGGAGCCTCGGAAAGGCCGCGCGACGCCTTAAGCAGACCCAACCCACCATGGGCCGTCGGCTCAGGGCGCTCGAGCAAGCCGCCGGTACAGCGCTCTTCCAACGGACACGCGACGGCTTCGTGCTGACCGACGAGGGTGAAGCAATGTATACCCATGCGATCCGCATGGAGGAAGAAGCCCATTCCATCCAGCGCGAACTGGCCGGTAGCGCGGCTGGGCTCGATGGGCTCTTGCGTCTGTCCTGCTCCGACTGGTTCGGTACGACCGTGCTCGCCCCGGTGCTGGCGGAGTTCAGCCGGATCCAACCGAACGTGACAGTGGAACTGCTGACCGATCCCCGCCTCTACAGCCTATCGCGGCGGGAGGCCGATCTCGTGATGCGGATCACGCCCTTCGAGGAGCCGGAGGTGATCGCACGGAAGCTCGTGACCATCCCTTACGGACTCTATGCCAGCCCGGATCATGCATCCCCTGTGATGGGAGACGGCGACGGGTGTCCTTTGGTCCTGATGGATACAGCCTTTGGCGGCATGCCGGACGTCAGCTGGGTGACGCAGGCTCTTCCGAGGGCAAAGGTGGTGTGCCGCAGCAACAATCGCGAGGTCCAGGCGAGGCTGTGCGCGCTCGGTGCAGGGCTCGCCGTGCTGCCGAGGCCGCTTGGCGATGCCACGGCAGGTATTCGGTTGGTCGATCTCGGCACAAGTCCACCGTCCCGCGACACCTGGATAGGCTATCACCGGGACCTCAAGCGCCTGCCGCGTCTGCGCGCTCTGCTCGATCTTGTCCTGGAACGGATCAAGCAGCCTCCTCACTGACGAACGAAGGCAAAGGCATGAATATCCCCGAGTTTCGTGGACACCCTCGGGTTAGATTTACTGCTGCTTCTCGAACTCGACGGTCGAAAGCATCCCGTTTCCGGCGCGCTTGCGTTCCGGGTTGTGGGCCATCTCTATGCAATCGAACACGTCTTGCCGTGCTCCATCGCGTGAGCGGTAGACTTTCCGGCGTATGCGCGGTCGCTTGAGAAGATTGAGGAAGCTCTCTGCGACAGCATTGTCATGGCAAGTTCCTCGCGTCTCATCGAGTGAGCCAGATTGTGCTGCTCGAGAAAGGCATTCCACTCCATGCCGGTGAACTGTTTGCCTTGGTCCGAGTGGATCGGCACCTCGTTCTTCGGTTTGCGCCGGCAAACCGCCATAAGCAGAGCCTGCAGCATGACGTCTGTGGTTTGACGGCTCTGCATTGAACAGCCTGTTGACTGCAGACGCGCCACAGGCCCGTGCCGATGGCTTGGACGGGGGGTTCAGACGTGTTGTTGGTTGTGGGTGGCAGGATTTAAGGCTGCATATTCCGTCCGGTGAGATCGACACGGAGGATAAACGCAAAAAGCTCCTCCACCGCTATGGTGAGGAGCTTGAACGCAAATATTTCGAATGGGAGACTTTACAGGGATCGTTGGTTGCGGGGGCCTGAACGCACAGAGACTTGTACAACACCTCTATGCAACGGCAAACCGGACGTTCTGCGGTCGCCCCTCGGCCGCTGCCTGACCCGTCTCTACGAAATCACCGCGGGCGAGCTCACCTTCGATGGCCAGGAGATCGGCCAAGCCGATACGAAAGCTCTCAAACCCGTCCGCCGCAAGATGCAGATGATTTTCCAGGACCCATTCGCCTCGCTCGATCCGAAAAGGCGGATGCGCGACATGCTGGCGGAAGTGCTGACCGTCCACCGCATTCGCGAGGGTGCGGCGATCGGCAAACGGCTCGACGAGTTGATGGAATTGGTCGGCCTCCTCCGCGAATATCTCGCCCGCTATCCACACGAATTCTCCGGCGGCCAGCGCCAGCGCATCGGCATCGCCCGCGCGCTGGCGGTCGAGCCGAAGTTGATTGTCGCAGACGAACCGGTTTCGGCCCTCGATGTCTCTGTCCAGGCGCAG
This sequence comes from Rhizobium terricola, assembly GCF_012927355.1. Taxonomy (GTDB): domain Bacteria; phylum Pseudomonadota; class Alphaproteobacteria; order Rhizobiales; family Rhizobiaceae; genus Allorhizobium; species Allorhizobium terricola. Next base: position 54,251 of record NZ_JABBGK010000010.1, on the reverse strand, counting down.
GTGGAAAATCTCTTCGGTGAACTGCGCGACCGTCTGAACCTCACCTATGTCTTCATCGCCCACGATCTGGCCGTCGTCCGACATGCCTCGACCCGCGTCGCGGTCATGTATCTGGGTTCGATCGTCGAGTCGGGCGAGACGGAAGCGCTTTATGCCCGGCCGCATCACCCCTATACGCGGGCGCTCCTGTCGGCCATTCCCCAACCGCACAACAGGGGCAAGCGTGACCGCATCCTGCTGACGGGCGAAATCCCGAGCCCACTCTCGCCCCCACCAGGCTGCAAGTTCTCCACCCGCTGTCCTTATGCCACCGATCTCTGCCGCGAAAGCTGGCCTGCGCTGTCGCCGCTCACAGCCGGCCGTGAGGTCACCTGTCATTTTCCGCTGGGCTAAAATGAAGACGTATGGACGCTGCGTAGGGCCGGGACGCTTCCGCTTGCCTCGGTGATCCTGATCTGCGAACACCAAGGGAAGATGCCGCCCCTCGCGCGCTGTTAGTAGCCGGACTTGATCTTCTCGAACTCCGCAATCATCCGCTGCCGCAGCTCGGTCGGCATCGGTGACTGGAACAGGGTATTGGCGGTGAACTTGTCGATATCGGCAAATCCCTTGTCGGCCAGCACCTTGGGATCGACACCAGCCATACCCTTGGCGTTGGAGTGGCCATATCCCCAGCTCTCGACCATGTAGGCGCTGACGCCCGGATCGGTGATGGCGTTGAGGAAGCCGTATTGCTGCTCTTCGCTGCCTGCGGCGCCCTTGAGACGAACATAGCCACAGACCCAGGTCGAAATGCCTTCCGCCGTCTCCTTGTTCATAGCGACTGGGACGCCATCTGCGGCCAGCGTCGTTGCCGTCTCGTTCCAGGCCCAGGCAAGATCGACCTCACCGCCGGCGATGGCCTGGCTGAGATCGGTATTGTCGGTCCAGTAGAGCCGGACATTCTGGTGCACGGCACGCAGGAAATCCGACGCCTGCTTGAACTGCTCGTCCGTCAACTTCGTCCAGTCCTTGACGCCAATCGCGAGGCTCGCGAGCGCATAGGCGTCATCGACATTGTCTCCGATCGACACGCGGTCCTTGAACTTGGGATCGGCAAAGGCCTTGAGCGACGTAACATCCTCCGGCTTCACGGTGTCGGTGCGATAGGTAAGAACCGTGTTTCCCCATTCGAACGGCAGGAAATAGGCCGTGCCGTCATCGGCGGTCATCAGGCCCTTCATCGCCTTGATGCCGGGCAGCACATCGTTCCAACTGGCAAGTTTTGAGGTGTCGAGCGGCTCCAGCAAGCCCGCGTCACGCCATTTCGCCACACTTTGCGAACAGGGATGGGCGAGGTCAGCCTTGAAGCCGGAGCGCAATTTCTGGAAGGCCTCTTCCTCGTCGCCGAAGAAGGAGAAATCCGGCTCGCTACCAAATTTCGCCGTATAGGAAGGATGGAAGGCGGGATCTTCATAGCCGGCCCAGTCGAATACGACGATATTGTCGGCCGCGATGGCCGGGGGGGCGACGCTGGCCAGGAAACCGGAAAGCAGGACGGACAGTCGAAATGCAGTTTTGGGCTTCATGGCCGGTCTCCTTGGTCTGGGTTGCTAGGTCGGGTTGGGCCCCGCGTGGGTCATGTGCCGCGGGAAAAATGCGACGAGGAATTCGATGGCTGACGCATGCGCGCTCTCGCGCGTCAGGCCGTCATTCATCATCAGGCGCCACCACAAACCTTCGAGTGTGGCGCACAAGGCGAGCGTCGTCGCCTGAGGCTCGAACGAATAGCCGGCTTCCGCCTTCAGTGCCGTGATGAGATCCTCGAACAGTTGCTGATATCTGGCATCCCGTGCGCCGCAGAGGGCCTGATATGTCGGCCGGGACTTTGCCTCACCCCAGAATGCACACCAGGCCGCAAGCTTTCGCCGCGTCGTCAGTTTGCGGTCGAAGTCAGCCGCAACCAGTGCCCAGAGCCTGGCTGCGGGTGACGGATCGGCTTTCTCGTAGGCCCCCATCCAGTGGCCGGCATATTCATCGGCCATGAATTGCAGCGTGGCGATCAGCAGCCGTTCCTTGCTTTCGAAATGGAAATTGACGATGCCGCGCGATAGGCCCGCCCCATCGGCGACATTGGCGAGCGTTGTTTCGGCATAGCCCCGCTTTGCCAGCGAATCGATCGTCGCCTCGATGAGCTGTTGCTGGCGGGTCTCCTTGGAGGCCTTGCGACCCTTCCTGTCACCGGGAACTCCCGCATCCGGGAGGGCGTCTGTCGACTTCATGCTCTGGGTCCAGTTCCGAACGTGTCCGTCCGCGTGCTCAAGCATCATCGCCATGCACCCGGTTCGTCAGCCCTGAGATGAGCGCGACGGCAGCCGCTCCTGTCAAGAACCTTCTGATCGACAAAACCGCAGGAGACGAGAAATGCAGCTCGCCCAAATCTTCGGCGACCGCGCTCTCCTGCCCTCTGAAACCATCGCCCATCATTGGCACCCTTTCGTTCTGCGAAGAGTAGCGCATTCGACAAACTTTGCAACAAACTTGCTGAATGTTCATTCAATATGGATGGACAAGCCGCCGGTTTTCATTCACTTTTGTGAGAAACGCATGATTGGGGGCAGCATGAAAACCCATGACGTGGTGATGATAGGGGGAGGCCATAACGGCCTTGTCGCGGCCTGCTATCTGCAGAAGGCCGGCCTCGATGTCCTGGTGCTGGAAAAGAATGACTGGGTGGGCGGCGCCGCCACCAGCCGCGAGCTGACGCCGGGGTTTCTCTATTCGAACTGTTCCTATGTCTGCTCCCTCTTCCGGCCGGAGATCATGCGCGATCTGGAGCTGCCGAAACACGGACTGCAGGTCATCTCCTACGAAGGCGGCGCGGTCTTCACGCGTGACGGCGACTATCTCGCCTCCTACCGGGATCATGACAGCCACCGGCGCGAATTCGCCCGCTGGTCGAAACGAGATGCCGAGGCCTATGACCGTTATGCCCGCGACGTGACGCGCCAGTGCCGTTTCATCCAGCCCCTGCTGATGCGGACGGCACCCGATCCCTTTTCATTCAAGCCGCGCGACGTCAGTGAACTGCTGTTCCTTGCAAAACGTTTCGGGGACTTTTCCGCCGCCGAAATGGCCGCGACGCTGCGCTTCTGGACCATGTCGATCTCGGATTTCCTCGACGAGTACTTCGAGACCGATGTGGTGAAAGCTTATCTGGCGCTGTCCGGCATCATCGGCACGGCACTCGGCCCGATGTCGCCCGGCACGGCTTATGTGCTGCTGCATCACTATATGGGCGAAGTCGACGGATCGGTCGGCGCCTGGGGTTATGCCCGCGGCGGCATGGGGGCGATCAGCAGAGCCCTTGCAAGCTCCTTTCAAGCTGCAGGCGGAACGATCCGCACCGGCGCCGATGTCGACAAGGTCCTGACCCGCGCGGGCGAAGCGACCGGGGTGGTGTTGTCCGATGGCGAGGAGGTGCGTGGCCGCACGATCGTCTCGAATGCCGATGTCAAGCGAACCTTCCTCAAGCTCGTCGAGGAAAAGGACTTGCCCGAACGCTTTGTCCACCGTGTCCGTCATTTCAAGATGCGCGGCTCGTCAGGCAAGCTCAACATCGCGCTCGACAGCCTGCCGGAGTTTCCGGCCCTGCCGCAAGGCTCCACCTGCATTCGCGGCGACATGCACTTTACCGACAGCGTGGAGCGCATGGAACGAGCCTATGACGACTGGAAGGATGGGCGCTGGTCGGCCGACCCCTTCGTCGACATGATGATCCCGACCACGCTTGATCCGACCATGGCGCCGCCTGGCAAGCATTTCATGAGCTGCTTCGTGCAATACTGCCCTCCACAAGTCGACGGGCGGGACTGGACCGATGCCGATCGCGACGCTTTCGCCGAAACGGTGGTCAGCCAGATCGCAGAATACTCGCCGGGCTTCCGGGATCGCATCCTGCACATGGAGGTGCGCACGCCGCGCGAAATCGAGGCGGAGGTCGGATTGACAGAAGGCAATATCTTCCAGGGCGAACTGACCTTCGACCAGCTTCTCTTCAACCGACCGGTCCCCGGTTACGCCCAGTATCGCAGCCCCGTCAAAGGCCTCTACATCTGCGGGTCCTCAACGCATCCCGGAGGCGGCGTGATGGGGGCTCCCGGCCGCAACGCCGCCCGGGAGATCCTGCGCGACCTCAAGCGGGATCGGCACCATATGAGTGAAGCCCATGACGTCATTTGATGCCATCGTGATCGGCGGCGGCCACAACGGGCTGACCGCAGCGACCGCCCTCTCCCGCAGCGGTCGCAAGGTGGTGGTCCTGGAAGCGCATCAGGAGGCCGGCGGCGCCTTGCGGGGAGACACCTTCCATCCCGGCTTCCGGGCGAACGGTCCAGGCCAGATCATCAACCGGCTCGATCCTGATGTCGCAAAGCTGATGGCGCTGCCGGCAAACCTCGCCGGAGGCCGCGAGCTTCCAACCACCCTACTCTCAGGCGCCGAAGCGCCAGTTATCCTGGAAGGCGCCTATGGCGACCGGATCAGCGGGGTGTCGCCCGAGGAAGCCGAGCGTTTCCGGACACTGCGCGACAAGCTGATCTTCCAGGCTGGCATCCTGCGTCGCTTTCTCAAGCGCACACCGCCACCACTCGAAAAGATTGGCATGGGCGATCTCACCGCACTCGGTACGGCAGGCCTTGCCCTCTTGTTCAAGGGGCGAGAAGAGGGGCGCGATTTCCTGCGCATGCTCCTGATGAATGTCGCCGATGTCGCCGACGAATACCTGACCGACGATCGCCTGAAGGCCCTTGTTGCCTTTGATGCGACGCTCGGCATCCAGCTCGGCCCGCGCTCGCCCACCTCGCTGCTCGGCCTTTACTATCGCCTGACCGGCGAAGCGAATGGACGCATTGGTGGCCAGTTCGTGCCCGAAGGCGGAATGGCCGCACTCGGCGAAGCCTTCGTCGCCGGCGCGCTGAAGGCAGGTGTGACGCTCAGAACCGGAGCTGCCGTCGGCCGGATCCTGGCAGATCGCGGTGTCGTCAGCGGTGTCGTGCTGGAAAGCGGAGAAACGCTCACGGCACCAATCATTGTCTCTGCCGTTCATCCGAAGACGACCTTCCTTGCGCTCGTCGACGCAACCGAGATCGGCACCGGCTTCCGGCGCGCCATCGGTAACATCCGCTCAATGGGCAATGTCGCCCGGCTCGATCTGGCCCTTGATGCACCACCAAACTTCACCGGCGTTCCAGAGGATGCGCTGACCGGCCGACTGGTGATCGGCCGGTCGATGCAGCATGTCGAAACCGCCTTCAATCCCTCGAAATACGGCGAGCTTCCGGCCGACCCCGTCATGGAGGTGATGCTGCCGAGCCTGTCACAGCCCTCGCTTGCTCCATCAGGTGCCGCGACACTGTCTGCCCTGATCCCCTTCGTGCCGTATGCCCTGAAGGAGGGCTGGGAAAGCGGAAGGGACCGGCTTCGAAATGCAGCCCTCGCCGTTCTTGAGCGCCACGCGCCGGGCACAGGCCGTAGCGTGCAGGCCGCGCGGGTGCTGGCACCGCCCGATATTGAGGCCGCATACCGCATGCCGGGCGGGCACTGGCACCACGGCGAGCTGCAGGCCGACCAACTTCTGGTGAACCGCCCGGTGCACGCTGCGTCGCGCTTCTCCACGCCGCTCGAGGGGCTATTCCTCGCCAGTGCCGGCGCACATCCGGGCGGCGGTATCTCGGGCTTGCCGGGACTGTTGGCGGCGCGTCAAATTCTTGCCGGAGAGAAACGATGATCCTCGACCCCGCCCAGCGCCGCGCCGGCCAGATTCACATCGCCACGCCTCGACTGGAAACACCGTTCCACTCCCGCATCGCGGCGCTGTCGACCACCAATGACTGGTATTCCTGGGCCGGCTACAAGGCGCCGCATTCGGTCTTCGACGACGAACTCGAATACTTCGCCATCCGTTCCACGGCCGCCCTGTTCGACATCTCGCCGATGGTCAAATACCGCATCCGCGGCGTCGATTCCGAACGCTTCCTCAACCGCCTGACGCTGCGCGACGTGCGCAAGCTGCAGCCCGGCCGGGTGCAGTATACCGCCTGGTGCGACGATCACGGCCATGTGCTGGATGACGGCACGCTCTTCCGCCTGGCGGAAACCGATTTCCGCCTATGCTGCCAGGAGCGTCACCTGCCCTGGCTGACCGACAGCGCCGATGGTTTCAACGTCACGATCGAGGAAGAGACCGAAACACTGGCCGCCGTTGCACTCCAGGGGCCAACCAGCTTTTCGGTGCTTGATGCTGCCGGATTTGCCGGTGTCGAGACGCTCAAGCCTTTTCAGATTTCGACATTCCAGCATCAGGACCACGAGATCCTGATCTCCCGGACCGGCTTTACCGGCGACCTCGGCTACGAGCTTTTTGCCCCCGCCGAGATCGCCCTGTCGCTCTGGGATAGGATCTGGGCCGCGGGGCAGTTGTTCGGCCTGCAGGCCATCGGCTACGGCGCGCTTAACCGCACCCGCATCGAAGCCGGTTTCATCGTCGCCAATACAGACTTCACCACCGCCGAAACCGCCTTGCGCCCCGACCGGCAACGGCTTCCCGACGAGATCGGGCTCGACTGGCTGGTGGACCCCGACAAGCCCTATTTCAACGGACGCGACGCCATTCTCAAGGCGCGACGAACGAAGTCACTCAAATACATTCTGGTCGGGCTTGAGATCGAGGGCAACGTGCCCGCAGAGCACGCGCTGGTCTACCATCGCAAAAGCCGCGAAGCCGGCATCGTCACCGCCGGCATCTGGTCGCCGACGGCCAAGCGCAACATCGCGATCGCGACGCTCACTCGCCCCTTTGGCGAACAGATCCTCGACGATCTCTGGGTGGAAATCTATGCGATGCGGGAACTCCAGTACCAGAAGCTGATGAAGCGGGCCAAGATCGTGCCGCGTCCTTTCGTCAAGCTGCCGCGCCGCACAGTCACACCGCCGGGTCGGTTCTGAGGTCGCGTCATGGCCGCCGATCTGGAAAGCGAAACTCAGGCGCAATGGAAGCTCGTCACCCAGCCGTCCGGGATCGAGTGGTCAGGACGCACACGTTATGCAGCGGCCATGTATTTTTACATGCAGGGCGAGATGGATGTGCAAACCCTCGAAGTCTATCGCTATCTGGCCAGATTGGACGCGGAAGACCCCGCTGACGTCTTGCGGCGTTACCACATCGGCGCCGACTGGCTCGACCGGCTGTCCCGCTTCCACTGTGGGTGAAGTCAGCCGATCCTCCGGATACGATCGTCGGCCTCGTCGTCGGCCAGCGCTACGAAAGCCTCCGGATCATAGGCCAGCCGGATGGAGGCTCCGATCGGCAGATCATCAGCGCCGTAAGTGTTGGTCTCGATCATCGACAGTGGCTGCTCCAGTCCGTCGACGCGGACTGAGAGATGGGTCGTCTCGCCGAAATAGGCCCGATCTGTGACCCTCCCCTGCAACTCATGATCCGCATGCTCCCCATCCCAGAGAAGCCGCAGGCGTTCGGGGCGAATGCCGAGCGTGACGTAGTCGCCCGGGCGACCACCGCAGGCGGCAGCGGCCAGCCGCAACCGTCCGAAACGTTCGGTCTCAACGGACAGCATGTCGCCGACCTTCTCTGTTACCTTGCCGGAGAGAAAGTTCATGCCGCCGAGGAAATCCGCCGTCATCCGCGTGAGGGGATGTTGGTAGAGTTCCTTCGGCGTCGCCAGCTGGGCGATGCGCCCGCCAAACATCACCGCGATCCGGTCCGACAGCGCCAGCGCCTCATACTGGTCGTGGGTCACAAGGACGAAGGTAATGCCGACGGCCTTCTGCAGGGCACGCAATTCAGACTGCATCTCCTCGCGCAGCTTCTTGTCGAGCGCCGACAGCGGCTCATCGAGCAAGAGCACCTTGGGGCGCAAGACCAGCGCCCGGGCAAGGGCCACGCGTTGCCGCTGGCCACCGGAGAGCTCGTGGCCGCGGCGCTTGCCGAGATGGCCAAGGCGCACCTGATCGAGCGCATCGCCAACACGTCGACGTTCCTCCACTGCTCCCAGCTTCAATCGCTTCAGACCGTAGGAGACGTTCTCCTCGACATTCAGATGCGGGAAGATCGCGTAGCTCTGGAAGACCATGTTGGTCGGACGGAGGTTCGGCGGCACTCCGATCATCGATTGGCCGTCGATGCGAATATCGCCGGAGCTTGGTGTCTCGAAACCCGCGATCGACCGCAGAAGCGTGGTCTTGCCGCAACCGGACGGACCGAGTAGCGAGAAGAATTCGCCAGCAGCAATGTCGATCGAGACATCGGTCAGCGCCTTGTAGATCCCGTAGAACTTGTTCACGCCAGAAATCGTGATCATCGGCATGTCAGACATGGGCAAAGGCTCCCGCAGAAAGCTGCCGCTCGGCGCGCCGACGCAAAAGTTCAGCGACGACAAGCAGGCCAATGGACAAGGCGAGCATGATGCTGCCGAGCGCTAGAACGCCTGGAAGCTTGGCGGCGAAACGCAATTGCCCCCAGATGTAGACCGGCAGTGTCGGTTCGGTACCCGACAGGAAAAATGCAAGCAGGAATTCGTCGAGCGAGATGGTGAAGGAGACCAGCAGGCTGGACAGGATGGCCGGCGCCACCACCGGCAAGGTGACGCGCCTGAACGTGCCGAAGGCGGTTTCGCCCAGATCGAGCGAAGCCTCTTCCAGCGACCGATCGAAGCCATCGAAACCGGCCGTCAGCACAGCCATGGAATAGGGCAGGCAGAACACCACCTGTCCAAGGATGACGGTCAGGAGCGAGAGTTGCACGCCGATCTGAAGCACGATCATCAGCAAGGAGACGGCAACGATGATTTCGGGCAGGAAGAGCGGCGCCATGATCAGGCCGTTTGCAGCCCGGCGGCCCCGGAAGCGGTAGCGGGTCACCGCACGGGCGGCGCAGATCGCCAGCCCCGTCGACAGAACCGACACGCAGATACCGACCATGAGGCTGTTGAAGGCCGCATCCAGCATTTCGCGATTGCCCCAGAGCGAGGCGTACCACTTGGTCGTGAAGCCGGCGAGCGGGAAGCGCGTAGCAGCGGCATCATTGAAGGAGAATACCGGAAGCAACAGGATCGGAAGATACAGAAAGGCGAGATAGAGGGCCATGTAAACCGGCAGCAACCGCCAGCGTTTAGGGTTCAGCAGGCTCATCGGATCCGCCTCGCCGCAAATTTGAGAAGAAGCGCGCAGGCGCCGGCCATGACGGAAACGATCGCCATCGTGGTGACCGACAAGGCGGCACCGAGCGGCCAGTTGGCCGCCTTGCCGAACTGCGCCTGGATGGCGGTCGCGATCATCACCCCGTCTTTGCCACCAACGAGGCGTGGCGTGACATAGTCGCCGACGGTCGGGATCATGACGATGAGGAGCGCGGACACGACCCCCGGCATGGAGAGCGGCAGAACAACTCTCAGGAAGCTGCGCACCGGCCCATCACCCAGATCGCGCCCCGCCTCGACCAGGGAGCGGTCGATCTTTTCAAGCGACACGTAGATCGGCAGGATAGCGAAAGCCGCCCAGCTGTGCACCAGCGTGATGGCCACCGCGTTGGAATTATAGAGAAGCGAGGCGATCGGTTCGCTGGTAATGCCGAGCGACATCAGCCCTGTGTTGAGGACCCCCTGATAGCCGAGGATCATCTTCCAGGACATGACCCTCAGCAGGTAACTCGTCCAGCAGGGCACGGTGATCAGGAAGAGCAGCAGGTTCTTGTGGCTCCCTCCGTGAAAGGAGATGAACCATGCGACCGGATAGGAAACGACGACCGTCACAACGGACACGACGAGGGAGATGGCCAGCGAGCGCAGCAGCAGATCGCGGTAGATGGGCTCCGTCAGGGCGACACGGTAGTTCTCGAAGGTGAAGCTGCGATCGATCTCCAGGTAGTTCTGCGTCCAGAAACTGTAGGCGAAGACGGTGAGGATCGGGATGCCCAGCAGGAGCAGGGCGTAAAGGGCCGTCGGCGAAATGAGAGCAAGCCCGGCCGCTTCCTCGCCACGCAGCCATGACGGCCTTGCAGGCAGGTCATTTTCCACCGCAGAGGCTGACCGATCCACAGCCATCGCCATCAGCGTCCCTCCCCGAGGTTTGCGTGACAACAGGCGTAATGCAGCAAGCGACGCATGGCAGCCCTCCGGCTTTCCGCCTCTTCCGTTCCGTTTCGCATGATGAGCGCAATTGTTGACGGAATGCAAGCACCCCTCATTCGAATCTGATTGAACGTCCATTCAATATAGTGCTATTCTTCAATCAAATTCATACGCTTGAAGCGATACGAAAGAGGCTCGCAATGGCAGCTATCCGCAATGTCGAGACCATGTCTGCAACCGAACGCCTGGACTTTGCCGAGATGGCAAAAGGGCACCTGATCCAGCCCTGGCCGGTTGCCGGCGAGATCGGTGCGGAGGCGCGGGGCGGCATCATCGCCGGCGACGGCATCTATGTCACCGACATTGAAGGACGCAGGCTCATCGACGGCCCCGCCGGCATGTGGTGCACCAATGTCGGCCATGGCTGCGAGCCGATTGCCCGAACCCTCTACGAACAGGCGATGACACTCTCCTACAATTCCCCCTGGTACACGGCGAGTGAACCCTCGGTCCGCCTGTCCAAGCGGCTGGCCGCCCACGCGCCGGGCGATCTCGACCATGTCTTCTATACGACGGGGGGGTCGTCGGCGGTGGAGACGGCGCTGCGCTTCATGCAGTTCTCCAACAATGTCTTCGGCCGCCCAACCAAGAAGAGGATCGTCGCCCGCCAGGGCGGCTATCACGGCTCCACCTATCTCTCGGCCTCGCTGAATGGCCGACCGCGGGACCATGACTGGATGGACAGCGCCGGCGATCTCGTGGTCAAGCTCTCCTGCCCCAACCCGTTCCGTCGCCCGGCCGGCCAATCGGTCGAGGCCTTCTGCGACATGTTGGTCGAGGAGTTTAGCACGACAATCGAAACACTGGGCGCAGAGACCATCGGCGCCTTCGTCGCCGAGCCGATCATGGCCTCCGGCGGTGTGATCGTGCCGCCGCCTGGCTACCTGACCCGCATGCGCGAATTGTGCCGAGAGAACGACATCCTCTTCATTGCCGACGAGGTCGTCACCGCCTTCGGACGTCTCGGCAACATCTTTGCCTCGAAGGAAGTCTTCGGCATCGAACCTGACCTCATCACCTTTGCCAAGGGCGTTACCTCCGGCTACTTCCCGCTCGGCGGCGCAATGATCTCGGCCGCCCTTCTGGCGAGGTTGCGTCAGTCAAACCATGCAGACGCGATGTTCGCGCATGGGCTGACCTATAGCAGCCATCCGATCGGCTGCGCGGTTGCTGAAACCAATCTCGATCTGCTGGAAGGCGGTCTGCTCGCCCACGCCCGGGACATCGCGCCCTATTTCCAGGCGCAGTTGAAGACGCTGGAGGATCTGCCGCTCGTCGGCGAGGTTCGCGGGTTAGGACTGATGGCCTGCGTCGAATGTGTTGCCGACCGGGAGAGCAACAACCCGCTGGCATTGGACCTCGAGGTCGGCAAACGGATCGACGCCCATTGCCAGCAGCTCGGCCTGCTGGTGCGGCCGCTCATCCATATGTGCGTGATGTCACCGCCGCTCACCATATCCCGACCACAGATCGACGACCTCGTTTCCATTCTGCGCCAAGGCATTGCACTCACACAAGATGAACTGGTCCGTGAAGGTCTCTGGAAAGGCTGACCGATGCTGCCAAAGCCGGCGGCGGAACCGTCTCGCCGGCCACATTCTCGGTCAGGACGTCCGCCTTTGTATTCAGGTGCAGTTGGACATTCGTGCGTTCACCTCGGCCATGCGCTCCTCCGCAGGCGCCTCGTCGAGGGTCATCACCGGCAACACGGCACGCAGATGGTCGTGATGGGTTCGCACCCCGTATTCCAGGTCGGAGAGGTAGAAGCCGGCAAAGGCTCGTGATGTCATCGCCTCGTTCGACCAGACGGTGAGTTGGACATCTTCGGCCATCGTATCCCTGTCGATGCGGGCTGCGAGATATCGGGCGAGACGCTGCGCCCGGCCCTCGTCGCGGTAGCGATAGATCGCGCCGCGCAGCTGGGTCCTGCCACGCGTGATCGGAAATTCCTGGTAAAATTGCACCGTCTCCGGTGTCACGGCGATCACGTTGTTGGGGAACAGTCCGTAATAGATCCACGCCCTGCGCAGGTCCGCCGGCAAATGCCCCGCCTCGGGGGCGATGGCGCGATACTGGCGTACGCTCCAGCGTCGACCGGCATGGGGATTGTAGGTCGCGAAGGACCGGCAGACCCCATTGACGAAGGGCTCGTCGTAGTAGCTGGAGCCGTAGAGATCCTGCAGCGCCGGATGCGCCATCGCCACATGGTAGCCCTCGTTGTCGACGTCACGCACCGACTTCCAGTTCACAGGCGATTCATGCCCCCAAAATCCATTGGTCGGCACCATGTCTGCGCTCTGATAGTGCAAGAATTCTGCCTCGAAGGGCTTCAGGATCTCGGCCACGCTGGCCTGCGGACCCGGCTTGATACGAATGAATACGAAGCCGAGCCAGACCTCCGTCTCGATGCCTGATAGCCCGAATTCATGTTTGTCGAGTGGCGGAAAACTGTCCGGCCGCGACGGCCCCCGCAGCGTTCCGTCGAGATTATAGACCCATCCATGAAACGGACAGACCAGAGCGCCGCGGCACTGCCCCGCCTCATCTGTTACCAGACGGGAACCGCGGTGACGGCAGACATTATTGAAGGCGCGCACGACCCCGGCCTTGTCGCGCAGAACGAGGATCCGTTCACCGACAATGTCGAGCGTGACATAGCACCCGGTCTCCGGCACATCCGAGACATGGCAGGCGATCTGCCAATGGGTACGGAAGACATGCTCCTTCTCGAGCTCCAGGAGCGCGTCCGAATGGTAACACCAGCCTGGAAGCCCCCGACGATCCCAGTCTGCAGGCACGTCGACATCGCGGACAAGCTCGTTCATGGCGGCCTCTTATTTGCTGAACGTTCATTCAATATAAACACAATCGCCGATGAATGTGAAGCGCTTGACGGCGCAACGCGGCCTCACTTTGCCGGAGTAATGCCGACGCACCACGGGATGTTCACTGCGAGCTTCTACAAGTGGTGTTAGAAGTATGGCGTCTTGGACGCCTCGATGATCAGCCAGATGAAGGCTCTGCAGGATGAGAACCGTCGGCTGAAGGAACAGACTTTTTTGTTCGGGACCCGCGAGGTCTAACTCGCGTACATAGCGTCGATATCCCACTCAAACGCAAAAACCGCCCCGGTTATACCGAGGCGGTGAAACTTTTATGTTTGAATTGGTTGCGGGGGCTCGCAACCAACGATTCCTGCGACTAGTCGAGCTCAAAATCTCCCAGTTGGCCGCGTAAACGGCCGATAGAGGGTCGGATGCCTTTTCCATTTCATTTTATCGTTTTGAAAACGCAGAAATCATACAACACGCCGAGAGGTTGCAAGCCTTATCATCTGAACGCAAACGCGAATGCCTGCGGAGCGAAACTGCGATTGCCGAGAAGGGGAGTTTTGAGTGACGACCACTGACGAGAATTGGGAGCCAGAAGAAGACTGGGATTCGGAGCTGACCTCGCGACTAGGAGTTCACGAATCCAACGGCGTTTTCCTCAAGGAGTTTGGGTGGTTGTTTCGCGAGATAACCGTCTCCGACAGAGGCATCGATGCATATGCGGAGGCCATTAAGCCAGTGAAGGGCAAGGTGAAGATCGTTGCCCTTCAGATCAAGACGGGAAGCTCTTACTTTCGAAAGCGCGGGAACGACTTTATCTATTATGGAAAAATGAGGCACCTCGAATACTGGACGACCTATCCTCTTCCAGTATTCATTATTATGTATAATCCGCACGACAACGCGCTCCTGTGGCAGCGAGTCGAGCGTGACAAATGCAAACTCCACAAAAAGCACTGGTCGATCGTCATCCCATCATCGAACGTCCTGAATTTCAGCGCCAAGGCGGCATTCGAGGCGACGGAAAGTTTGGCCCCAGCAGAGGCCCTGCGGGCAAATTTCGAACTCGACGACGAACTTATCGAGTACAGCGCGGAATCGGACACCTATTTCGTCTGGGAAGAGTGGGTGAACAAGTCGCTCACTTTCCGGAATCTGAAGGTTTATTTCGACGAGATCGCCGGGACGCCAGATCTATCCATCGAATATGCGATCCCGACCAACGACCTTCATCTTATCATGACAAGGCTATTTCCTTGGGCCGAATATTCTTATGATCGGCCGCTTCGCGAAATCCAGGGGGAAGTGGTTCTCCACGTGCTGAAGGTCAAACCCCGACCCGCCGCTCTCGCCTACCTGGAAGCGGAGAAATTCTTCAAAGACGGATATCCGGATGAGGTCGCTCCGTCGCCACCGGATGACGAAGATGCATGGACGGACGACGAATATAATGCGTTCATGATGAAACGGGCCATCGAGAAAGACCCCTACGGCTAGCTCGAACGGCCTTTCATTTCCGGAACTTATACTCCCATGGAGGTGGTTTTCGACAATATGCTAGCTGTTAGAGGCAGGCACTGCATACGACGGTACATGTTTGCCGAAGTGCGTGCGATCGGACCGCCCGACCGATGATGCACAGACACGATGACGTAACGAGGACACGAAGAGCCCGATGACGATTGCGATTACCGCGCCTGAAAAGTTTGCGTTCCAAGATCTCGTTTGCGTGGACATCGCGCACCGGTTTCGCGGGGTCGATGGTGCTACGTTTATAGCTGAGCCGAAGTTCGGCGAAGACGGGACGCTGACTTGGCTCAATCCAACCGGCGCGCGGCTCATAGCAGAAATACAGGTGAAAGGCGCAGAAGGGACTGCAACCCTCGGGGACTTGGCAGAGTATCTTTCGCACTTCCCCGATCGAAGCAACGAGAACTGCCTCTTTGAGCGACTGCTACATGATCCGAACCGGCGAGCCGTCTTTGTGATTACGGCGCGAGGTGACGATCAACTTCTTCCCTTTCTGCACGCAAGCACCGACGACATCTTCTCGGATAGACCAATTTCGACACAGGTTGCGCAGCTCTTTTTCCCAAAACTCCTTGCCACGCATCCGCTCCCATCCAAGGAAAAGATCTCCAAGCTGGCCAAGGACAGACGCAGCACGATCGCATCGTTAAAGAGATTTCCCGACGTAGAGGTGGCATCGGTTCTGTCCAGGGTATTCATCATCGAGCAGCAAAACGATGCGTCGGTGGAGGTCAGGCTACAGGCCGCCCTGCGGGCACAGAGGATCGATTCCCAATCTCTTCGCGGCACCATTGCGCACCTTACCGATATTGTCTCGCGGTCCAAGCGCACTCAGTCCGACATCATTGCTCCGATCGTCGACCGTATTAAGCAACTGGCACCCGATTCAGTTGGCGCTCAAGGCTACTTACACCGAGGCAGCGAAAGCGACCTCACGAATGTGCTGAATTCCGAGCTGGTACTTCTTCTGACCGGCCAACCTAGAACAGGTAAGACTTGGATCGCCAAACAGATTGCCAGCGCGCTCCAAGTCGCCGGCTTCGAAGTGCGCGTTGGACAACATGTCGATGAAGCAGAACGTTTTCTAACTGAAGCCGCCGGTGGCGAGCGGCTTTATCTGCTCGACGATCCTTTGGGATCACGCGAGCCGCTGCCCAGTGCGAGTGCGTCACTGGCCAGCCTTCGTAGTCTCGCTGGGCGCGTTCCAAGGAACCGGCGTCTTATCGTCGCTCAGTCTGAGCCCGTCTTGCTGCAAGTTACCCGTCACACAAGCATAGCCCACTGTGCTCTAGGCCCGCACGGCTGGGTTGCTGTGGGAGAACTGAGTCGCGATCTTGCACTTGCCGTTTGGTCCAAAACTGCAGAGATTCACGATGTACCGATCCATCTGCGGCGTCGCGTCGAAACGCTTATCGCTGATGGAAAGGATTTACGAGACATTGGGGCTATTGCATACCTTGCCCAGACTTACACGCAGTTGCCTCCTAAAGCTTCCGATGCCGATATCGTTCGCCAAGCGCGTGGCGACGCGTTCGATTTCGTAGTCCAACTCGCGGAGAAAGGCGCGGCATATGAGAACCTACTGCGGGCCATTGCTTTGGCGACGTCCAACGCAGACGGTGCCTCGGATACGGAACTGTCTTTTATCATCAATGGAGGAGATGACGAGCCTGGGCTGGTACCAGAGTTGGCAGTTTGGAGACTTGGTGGTGATGCGCCTCCCCTTCCGCAATATAAGGTGGAGCCTTCATTCGGAGATGATCAGCTGGCGGCACTCGATGGCTTGCAGCGTCGGCGAGTTATCGATGAGGTCGGCGATCTAACCCTCTTTTCTCATCCATACCTTCGTGCCGGCGCGCAAGCACTCCTCAAAGCAGACACGCGTCATACGCGCAACCTAGTGAAGGCCCAAGCTACTCGCAGCATCGCGTGCCTCTCTGATCGCGTGTCGCTGGCGACCGCACGAAACCTATTCTGGATGCGGTCACTGCTGCCTTTGAATGACAAGACCGGGGTTTCGGAGGCCTTCGATATAGCGTGTGCTGGCTTGCGTTCTATTTTTCCGGCTACCCGTGACGAAAGCCTGTCTTTCGTTACCAGCTTCGCGGACGAGCTAACACCCGAACTATCGGAGGAAATCCCACACTGGGCAGAAGGTGCAATCATCAGTCTGGAAGACATTGACGTCACTCACGGCTTCGGTTTCATCAACAAGGCGTTTTCCTGGTTGCACCCCGAACCTCTTTCGGCCATTCGCCCATATCTGGATGCATTGGAAAATGGGGAGACGCTGGATCTTGATCTGGTGCTGTCGAAACGACTGCTCACAACCCTCCGAAGACATCCCTCGGAAATGGGCTTCACAACCTTAATGCGATTCCTCGCGGCAGATCAGGCCATGGTTCGTGCGGAAGCGGCGCGGGTCTGGTTCCAAATTCCCCGTGACCACGATGAAGCTGTGATTGCAAAGCTCAGGAATGACGCGGTGCCGTCGATTGCGGTCACCCTCCTTAAGCAGCTGGGAAGACATTGGTCTTCAATGTCAAATTCGCGTCGGACAGCTCTGTTGGACCTTCTTGCCCATCAGGCGAATACACCGGCCATAGCGAGCGTGTTGTTCGTTAGGCTGGTCATACTTGATCGCGTCGAGCACTTCGGAGAAAACCCGCCTTATGAGCTCCTGACATCATTAATGCCGCACGTTCTCCAGACCTTGCCCGCGAGCGTCTCGTTTATCGACGGGCGTTTCGCAAACGTGGTCGAAGAAGCAATTGGTTCCGGCTGCAGGGAGGAGCTCCTGCCTCTTTTAAAACTCTGGTCAGAGACGATCGTCAAGCGACTCAACTCCTCGCAGCTTAGCGAATTCGATCTTGCGATCGTGGATTTACTAATCGGAGCACTCTCGGCTGAATCCCGCAGACCTATCATCGAGCAGCTGCTCGCCGTTGATGATACGGGTGCGCTGATGGTTTTCATCTCATGGCTCATCAAATATTGGGGCGAGCTCGACGATGCGGAACGGAGCATGCTTAAAAGCAAACTTCTCGAGCCACGCGTGGATCAGCGTTGGCTGCAAGCCGTGGTCCTCACCTCAAGCTCTCCTCCGCAGACACTTCTGCAAGCAATATTCAGTCGTGATCGCCTGGATCTCACGACCGCAGAGGCGCAGAATTTGCTCTCGAAAGACCAATTTGATGCGGCGTTCTACACTTACATCGGCTGGCCGCAGCCCCTTTGGTGGTATGCCACGCACCACAAGAACTCCGAATTCTGGCGTCAGTCCGTTAAAGATCTAGCGTCTGACCCCGCCAACTCGCTTTTCGAAGTCGCCTTGGCCGAGCTGATGAGAGACCCCGGGGCCGAACTGTTGACGGCGATTCAAGCGCTTCCCGATACGGCACTGGATCGAGTTTTTAATATACTTCTAAACTTCACGGTCGAAACAGAAAGCTATGTGAAAGAAACCTGGTCTGTCCTTCTTGAGCGAGGGCTGGAACTTAATCTCGAAATTTGGGCAAAGAGAGCGATTGAGGTTGCAGAGGCATTCAAGGATCTGTCGGAGGTCGCCGACACTTTCGGCCGAACCGACTTAACGAACCGGGTAATTGCATCTCTTGACGCGGATTATCAGGCGTTTCTCCGTGTTAAGGATATGCCAAACATTGATGAGATTTTTGAAAGGATCGAGCGGGACAACGATAACATCTCCCGAGAGAATCTGGAAAGGATCAGTTCGCTCATTGCCGACCAACTCTTTGATGAGTGTTTGAGGGCAGGACCCAAGCTTTACGGAACATGGGATTTGATAACCTGGAAACTCAAGCAATTGAATGCCTCGGGGTCGACCATGGAACAGGCGACTGCTGAAAGGAGCAGAGCAATTGAGCGTCATTTCGCTGTCAAAAAGTCGCGGTCCTTCTTCCCGCCAGAACCAGAGCTGCTGGGGTGGAGAGACTACAGAACGGCGTGAATTGGCAGGACGCGACGGGACCGATCAGACTTGACGGGTTCGAACCGGGGAACCACATGCCCCGGCGGCATAGAGGAAGTGGAATTTAACAACGGTACGTTAACGAGCTCGCGGGGTATCCGGTCCGGCCCCACGACTGGAAGCATAATTAGACAATTGATATGCGTGGCTGGGATCGAACCGTGGACTCCTGCTGCGGTCATCGCGAAAAAGCTCGCTTGGGCTGCCTCGCCCGCTGCTGGGAGTGCCAACAATTGAGATCCAGGTCGCGCTTGGACCGCGCAGCGAGCTTCGCTGACATGAAGACCATTTGCAATTTCAAGAAGTGAGATTATGGATGCCCAATCGATACGGTAATTGGAACGATATTCTCGTTTTGCCAGAAGAGTTGATTGCATTTGCATGGTCGGCCCCAATGCGCGATCTTGCCGGAAAGCTTGATATTTCCGATGTTGGGCTGCGGAAGCAACTGTCCAACTATGGTGTTCCTTTGCCGCCTCAAGGCTACTGGAACAAAGTGCATGCCGGAAAGTCTCTACCCCCTCGCCCTAGTCCTCGTCCCAGGCGCCCTGGCGAAATGGGACGGGTGAAGGTGGACGCCCGCTACGCTAAGGTTCTCTCGATTGCCGAAGCTATGACGTCTGCGGGTCCATTTGCCTCGGCTACCGTTCCTGAAAAATTGGATGACCTTCTCGCCCAAGAAGTGAAGGCTATCGGACGCGTTGTGGCGCCGAAAACCATTGCCGTTCCCCACAGAGGAATCGCGCATGTTCTGAGACAGGAAACCCGCAGACAAGAAAAGTTTTCGAAAAGCAACTGGGACTGGGATCGGCCAATATTTGATTCACCGCTCTCGAAACGGTGCCTTCGGATATTGAATGGTCTGTTTCTCGCGCTCAGCAAGCGTGGTCATGATGGTGACGCACAAGAAAATAACCAGGAACTCCATGCCCGAGCAATCATCGGGGACACCTATCTTGGTCTGAATCTGGCTATCGTCGGGAAGCACAAGAAAGTACGCCGGAATGGGTATGAAAGACCGTCCCCTGATCTACCGGCGTCGACAACCTTAGCGCTAAGCCTCGCCCCAGATTTTGCTGGCCGAGTTTCGAAAAGCTGGCAGGATGATGACGAAGGTCGACTTGAGGACAAGATCCCAATCATCGCGGCGGAACTCATCGTGGCGGGAGAAGCAAAATTTAGAGAAAGCCTGAAAGAAGCTGAACAGAAGGCAGAACTGGCCCGTCAGGAAAAAGAGAGGCAACGGCAAGAGCAGCTCCAAAAGTTGAACCAGCAACGACTAGATAATCTAAAGATATCCGGCGACCTGCTGCGTCGAGCACAAGATATCCGCGCCCTCGTAGAGAGTGTGCGTATGGCAATCACAGAAGGCTCCGCTGAGATTGGCGAGGCAAGGCTGGCAGCCTGGGAGCAATGGGCTCTCGGAGAAGCGGACAAAATTGATCCGGTCAGGTCCGGTCAATTCCTATGTCACCTAGACGATCCGTCCTTATAGATGGCAGTCGTGTTCTACAACACGAGCTGGACCAGCAGCGCGCCACCCGTCTTAATTCACAACAACCGACTCGATTTTCACACCGTGTAGTTCGAAACTCTGAACTTCGCGACGTCCGCGCGGAGGGCGGGTCTTTCGTCCGCTTTTCCAAAGCTCCAGTAGCGGGTCGTTGCCTGGGCTCAAGCTGTGGCAGCGCTTGAGAAGATCAAACCAAGAAAACCACGCTGCGCGACTGTCTTGAGGTTCACCGCCCGAAAACTTTGCGCCATTGCGGGTGAGTACGAAAAGGCACATCGCCTTCGCGCTCGCAGCCATATCTTTCGGCAAACCGAGTTGCAGGGCGCGTTCGTCGCCGCCAAGTCCCGCGCAATAGTTGGAAACGACCTCAATCCAGGCATTGCCTTCCTTGACCAGGTTGCTCTGGCGGCTTGCCCGTTCGGTCAATGAGTTCTCGAACGAATCCTGCCATTTTATCTGAAAAACAGCCAGAGTTCCTGTCTGCCGATCAAAGATCGCTGCGTCAATATCGGTCAAGACGCGCCCTCCCTCCCGCAAGCGACGCGGCTTTGAAGGCATAAAGAAGCGAGGTTCCGGAAAAAGCGCCCGCAGATCGTCACGGAACACCGCCTCCCGCAGATTGACGGCTCTGTCCCAGTCGGAGCGAAACATTCTCTGAAGTTTGCGATTCACCCATGGGAAGGGATTATTGAGGCCGCCGAATACCGGTTTGTGCCAGCATTGGTCGCCTCCCCTGATTAGCAATGCTTGCGGACAATCGGGGATCAATTTCAGGTGGGTAGAATCGGACGTTGAGATGCCCAGCACTTCAAGCATGATATCTGCCTCGTCGTCTTTCAAGTTAAGCAATCCGCCCCATTGCTCCCTCAGTTCGTGATCAAACGCAAAGATTGTAAGGATATCCCTAGCTGCCGGCGGATTATGTCGCACCAGAAGCGTATCGACAAATGCGGTATGTTTCAGACAACGCGCCATTCCTGTCACGATCGCAGTGCGATATTGGCCGAATGAAATGGGACCAATCCTGCAGTCATCGGGCAGGCTGTCGTTGCCCGGCAGGCCGCGAGCGCGGAGCTCGGCGTAAGTCTCGAAATATTCCTCGAGTTCCTTGGACGAGGAGTACCGGATGCCGAAGGTGGCGTCCCTTTGCACGCGAGCTTCCAGTTCCTCGGTGACCCATTCTCCTTGATCCGCCTCTAATGCCTTCAGAAATGGACGGTCCGCTTTCTTGATGTGTTGAGTAAACCAGATGATGGCATTGCGATCGATGGCTTCAAAATCAGCGGCTGTGATCACAAAACGTATGGCCCCACTTTTATTAAGTTCGAGCGTGGCCAAGCCATATCGCAGAAAATCGACCAATCGTTTTAGGTGAGAAATGAGACCTGAGCGATAAAGCAAAGAACTCGCCCACCGCGACCGGTCGTTACTTGTAGGTGCCCAAGCCGCACCGGGACCGACCATTCCGCCAGGGAGAAATAGCGAAAGCGCCCGATTGGCACCCAGCCAGCAGATGTCGAGGTAGCCAGGGAGATCAGACACTCTATGGTTCGGCGCGAAAGCTCTCAAATAACCAATGGAATCAATAGCTCGGATGACGTCCAGCAAAACCGGTCGTTCAGTCCCAGCAACTTCCTCCATAAGAGCCATTTCGCTTGCTTCGATTTTGGCAAGCAATGCGGACAGCTTCTGTTCCGCAATTAACCTCGAATTATCCATTCGACTCCAAGCGCGCAGGTGCACGAATTTTAAAGATGACGACCTTTGGCTATCTACCAATCTGCCCAAATCAAAACACGGCCATCCTATGCAGATCAACCTGTCGGTACGATTGCAGCGAACTTGCCAGCAGTTATCAAAATTCCGCAGTTTCATGCGGTGATAGGCTGTGGAATGTCTGAGAGGAATTATCCTTGCAGAAAACGGGCATACCAGCTGTAGCGGGAACCGCAAAAGCCGTTCGCCTCCCACAAGACCGGTTAAGAGGGTTGCCGCAGGAGGTTTAACATAGTGCCGGCAAAAAGCCGGAAACCGGGACCGACAGCCCCCGGCGCGTGGGCCTGCCTTCTATGAACCGGGGAAGAACTTCTGTCTGACGCGGCGATTGCGCCCCAGCGCCCGTTCAAGTTCCAGGACCGACAGGTGGTACTGCTCGACCCGGCGCTTCCCGCAGATCGCGTCGAGCTTGTCGTAGAGTGTGGCGTCCATCTGGGCTGATGTGATCACGCCGAATCCCTGAGCGCCGTACTGCTCAAGCATGTCGCCGACATCCGTCAGTCGCGTGGATCCAAGGGATGAGCCGTTGGTGACAAGCTTGCACTGGAAAATCCACTTCCTCGGCTCCACCCAAGGGCCTACTGTAGCCTCGTGCACGACAATGTCGCGGCCACCATCCCTTGACCGCGATTTACCGAGCTTCCGGATTGTGTCGGAATTAAACTTCGGGTTGTCGAAGATGAGCTGGTAGGAAAGCTCTTCAAAGGCCTCGTCGTCCAAGCTCGTCCAATCACAATAAAAAGACGGCGCGGCGCCGGTAGCGGTGGACAGCTCCTCTGTCACCTGGGCCGAAGCCTCGCGAAGCGCCTTTGCCGTCTGCAACTGCGCCGGCCGGATGTCGTAGAGGAAGTGGAGGAAGTGGCCATCATTGACGAAAACAAGTGTGCCAGTCTCGTGTAGATAACAGCCTTCTGCTAGCGCTGGAACGCCCTCTACAGCGTCCGAAGTCGAGATGCCTATGGGCGCGGTTGTCGTTGCCGCCGGTGAACGAAGTGCTCTAAATGGGTCTGACGACCAGCGTTCGGCATACTCGTCGTCCTGAGTCACGAGCCCTGCGCAAACCTGGGATTTGAAATAGCAGTTTGATGGAAAGCGGACCAGGAGGCCCTCATGATGCACGAACGCCTCGCCGTCAATGATTAGGAAGCCGGCAGGCAGGAAGTCGTTCAGACGATATTTCTGATCCGTCGCCAGAAAGAATTGGTCAGGGCCTACCGCGAGAGGTACAAGCCACCCAGCCCGCGAGGCATAGCAGTTTCCGCCTATTGCGCCGCTGAAGCCGCTGCGATGCAAGCCAAGGCGACGCTCTGGGAAGCGCGCCATCTGATTGCTCCATACTTCCGGTGCTTCGGATCGCAGCTCCTCGTTCGCTACGTGGAGGTTCACGAAATACCAGTCGATGATATCCGGCGCTCGGTGAATATAGGATTCCAGGTTGTCCTCGTAGTCATGCACCTGACCGCGAAGGTTCTGCAGTTCCTCTAGCTTTGTATCGTCTGTGAAATCTTCATCGAAATCGCTGATCAAAAGCGCGCAGTCGGCGATGGCTTCGAATATTCCCGGCCTTGGACCCGTGAGAACTGTTCGGATGCAACGGTGATCTCCGGGTGGGACTTCTGTTTTGACAAACTTCGCATATGCGGCCATGCGCTCGATGGCCCACGACGCATCGAGGAGGTCTCCGCAGATGTCGCGATAGGACTGGGTTGACCCGAACGAAGGGAGTGGGACGTAGATGATGATCCGGTCGTAGGCATTTGGATCAAGCGTCCGAATATTCATTTCGAACTCTTCGCCGAAATCGACCTCAAGCGTTCTGGCACTGGCCTCGGCATCGATCTCCATCTTGTTCATCCTTATTTATGTACGGGCCGGGCTGACGCACTTATGCTATCAACTAACCCAAGCGATCGCGCTTCAGCAATGATCTCTCTCCGTGCGTCGCCTGCTTGCGGCCGGGTGGTTTTCCACTCGCAGCCAGTTTTGCCAGGCTGAAGGAACGCGACCGCTGCCACGGCTGGAGGGGCTGCGTCTCCTTTACCCACGCCGCCAGGATGTGCGTCAACATCGGGTGTTGCGATGAATTCTGCGGGGCCGCTCGACGAGAGCTCCTGTCTTGCACTAGCCGTCCAGATTGACACCCTTCGAATGTATGCTGCCATGTCAACACTCATGCATGCGCAGATGTTTGAAATCCGTCGGCCTCGAGGCGCTGGAGTATCTGCAGAAGCCGGGCACACTGTCGCTCTGTCGGAAGCCGTCCCGGCATTCCTGCGGCAACAGCGAGGATCGAAGCTTCATCGGGCGACAAGGCCCTCCGGCGGGTACCCCACGCCTTGACCTCGCACCAGAACCCGCCGCCACGCCTGATAACCTCGGTCTGCGCCTCGATGCCGTTCAGCATTCGCTGGTCGCGCACTGCGCTTCGCCTGTTTGCACGATGTTCGTCCCGCCCGACGAGCGTATCCTCCCAGTCTTCCGGCCATGAGACCTGCAGGGTCTTGACCCTCGCCCAGCACGCCTGCTGCTTGGCCCACTCAAGCGGGTTGGCGATTTCTCCCGGGCCTCCGGTGATCACCCCATGTACGGCTTCCAGCCCGCTGCAGAGAGTGCGCTCAAGAACATCGGTCAGCCCCTGCCGTCGCCAGACCTTGTCGAGGTCAACGACACCTTCGATCCTGGCAGCATCGAACTGCAGTTTTGCGATGGCATAAGGCACGACGCGGGATCTTATGCCCCCGCCTTGGTACCAGGACTGCTTCGTCACAAGTCGCTCTGCCTCGCGGAATATGATTGCCTTGGCTATCGAGTGGCGGAAAAAATCCTCGTTGAACGCGTCCGAGTTCTTTTCCCATTCCTTGCCGATACTGTCTGCAAAATGGACGAAGTTCTTCTGCGAGCCCCTGCTGACGATTTCGGGAAAGCCTCGCCAGGGATTCAGGAACTTTGCAAGATCCGTCTTGTCGATCATCTGGCTCTTCGGAAACTCGACATCGAACTTTCGTTTCTGCGCCGCCTTCAGCAGGTTCCTTGCGTCCTGATACTGGCCCCGGGCCCGTTCGTAGAACCATTTCGATTCCCTGAATGTCCCGTCCGGTGACGGCGCGAAGATGCGCCGCGAGAACTCCTGGAACCGGATGTGAAAGGCGTGATTTGCGAAGAAGTCGGCCGCATTCACCTTGTTCTGACTGTTGGCAAACTCCGATATTTTCGGGACCACGTCGGATGCCATCGACTGCTCGACAATCGACAGCTTCATCTGAACGAACACCTTGTCGAGGCCCGGCTCCTTCTTTCTGCTCGCAGCATGAATCGACGCGGTCGTCTGTCCGCCGTTGACGATCTGAAGGTTGCTGATGGAGGCAATCGCCAGGGTCCCGCCGCCCTGGGTGACCTTCACGCTCTCGGCGGTGGCCGTTATCCCGTTGTTGAAGGCAAAGAACATTTCCGGGTCGCGTTCGATTGTCGTCCTGATTCCCTTGTTCACACTGCCTCTGGCTTGAAGGAATACCCGGACATTCTGCTCGAGAAGCTGCGCGCCCCAGCGCTCGTAGATAGCAGCAAGGGTCGTCCCCGGAATGACAAGGAGATAGGCCTCGTAGCCTGCCTCCGACAGGTGTGCCGGCAGCGCTGGGATTGAGCCGCCGAAGTCTTCGCAAAGGTCAATCTCGATCTCTTCTCGGCCATGGCCGGAAGAAACAAAACGGTGCAGTCGGGCTATGTCCCAGACCGAGTATGCAACGGGAATACCCCGAAGTTCATCGGATCCCCTGCCTTCGACCCTGCTGCTGAGCTGTCGATTGGTAATGAGGACAAGCTTGATCTTTTCGATCGTGTTCCAGCGCTTTGCGATCATGTCGGCCACGCCGAAGCCTGGCGAGGTTTCTTCCAGACCCTGTCTGAACGTCGGCTCAAGCGCCTTTGAAATGAAGTTCGTCAGCCTCTTGAACGCCGCATCCATCTCCGCGCGCGAAAGTGATCTGATCTCCGAAGCTTGGGAAAAGTCCACGATGATGAGCGTGAGTTCGCCTTCATTCGAATTCGGATCGCCGGCATAGCCATCGACACGTATGCCTCGCGTCGACTGATAAAGTGCGCGATCTGCAGTGTCGAGTTCACCCGCATCGATCAGCTGCTTGCAGAAGAGGTCGAAGAACGCATCTTCCGTAAACTGACCCTCTGCATCGGCAGATGCCAGCACATCCTGAAAAAACTCGTGGTTGAACTCTGCCAGTTCCTCGGACAATCTCACCCCCCGCTGAGACACAATCTTATCGACTCTTCCGGCAGAGCATATTCCTGGCACTCCGACAACGCTACCGTGTATTTCACGCGCTCAACTCCCGGAAGGCAGGACGCTGTCGTCAATCGTGGAAACCCGTCGCGAACCTGAAAGATTTCGAACTGGCCCTCGACCCAGAGCGATGTCGAGTAGTCGTCTTCCCATCTGAAGCCTGCAGCCTGCAGCCGCTCGTCAAGCAGAAGCAGTGCACCCTGATCCTGGCTCTCGATCCTCATACGGATTCCGGTGGCGTAGTCGTTCAGGCTTCGGGCTTCCGGATGGCTAGACTGCGCCTCCGAAAGATCCAGAACGTGAAGAAACAGCCGGTCGAGACCCGCATCATCCAGCTGATGCTCTGACGATATGACGACAGCACTGACCGCGCCGGCGCGCCGCGTCTTGACCTCGACCGCCGTCAGGCCGATCTCGAAATCCTTTGGTGCATCCGTAGGTCCGATCCAGGCCATCACCGCATCACTCGCGCTAATGACGGGAAGAAAATGCCTCTCCAGTGTTATCAGTTCGCCGATAAGCCCCTTCTGCTCTTCCGCGGACAGAAGTATCGAAGACCCCCCACGAAGCAGGTGATGCCAGCGCCATGTTCTCGCCACCGCCCGACCGATCGCGTCAGTTTCGCTTGTCGCCTGAGATGTGGAAGAGAGAATGCTGTTGCAGAGCTCGAGGAATATGTCTTTCAGGGAATTGTCGAGCAGACGGATCAGGAGGCGTCCCCCTGTCCCGTCCTCGCGCGACTGGATCGCCACCTCTATCCCATGCAGTCGAGGCAGCGACGGGACAGCCTCAAGCAACCCTTGGTACTCCAGGAGGAGCAGATACCTTCCCGCCACATCCTTTGCCCAGAAGAAATTCCATCGACCTGCGGCATCGACGCGCCGGGCGCTGGCTGTTTCTGCACCGACGGGGACGCTCAGGGTCCTCCATGGATCACTGCTCATCGCCGGCCATCTCCTCCTCGTCGCCCTCGTTACGGAAGTGCTCCCTGATCCAGGTGGTGTTGACGATGTATTCCACCGTGTCCTCCTCCCTTGCCGTCCTCGGGAAGCTGATGCTGTATGCGACCACAGGCTGCGGATCGTCGGCAACCTTGTCGGATTCCGGATCTATCCTCAGGAGATGAACGATCAGGAGGGGGCGTCGCCGAACAGCGCGATAGATCTTGTCCGGGAAGTTTACCGGCTCACCCTCTGCGGGCAGCTTTCCGTCCTGCTCGAGCCTGGCGAGATAGTCACTGCGCGCCGACGCAATTTCGTCTGCCTCAAGCCCTGTCGCTTCGACCCCTCTCGAGGCGACACGCTGCTTGTTGGTGATATGCAGAGTCTTGGAAGTGCTCTGCTTCCCGGCGGTTCGACGTTGACGGTTCAGCGTGATACCGAGATTGTCGTCGACCGTGTCCTCGTTGCCGCGCTCGACGCCTGCAAACAGGATATCCCAGCTCTTGAGCTCGTCATCAGCGCGAGCAAGGATATAGCGCTGGAGAGGATCTCCGTCTGTCAGCAATGCCCCTTCGTGGTTCTGGAACTCCTTCAAAAACTGAAGAACGGGAGCAACTGGTGCTCCGGTCACCAGCCGACCGCCTGTGACGGTCGCGGCTCCTGTCAACGAATAGCCGTGTTCCTTGAGGCTCGCTGCGAGATTCTTCGCGGCCTTGAGGTTGAGTTTCAGCTTGTCGGCCGTCCGATGGAGAATTGCGGTCTCGACGAAGCTATTGGCAAGACCGATGGAGACAACCAGCCGTTCTCCAGAGCCCATCTTGTTCTTGGCCGTGACGAGCAGTGTGTCGGGGTGGCTGCGCACCTTGAGACCGAACTGTTCGGGGGTAGCGTTCGCCGCCTCCATGCGCCGCAGCTCATCTCTGAGTTCGTCGATCGACTCCGCGACATGGGCATACCATCCTTCCGCCTCTTCAGGCATCCAGACTCGGCAGAGATCATCATAACCCGGTCGATAGCCGAACCACCTGCCCATCTGCATGAGCGTGTCGTACATCATGGAATTGCGCAGGAAGTAGCTGACGATCAGGCCTTCGAGGGTGAGCCCGCGCGAAAGGGAAAACCCGCCGACGGCGATGACATTCAGGCCGGAGCTCTCATGATCAGCATAGGCGAGATTGCCCGCTGAACGACTGTTGACCTCGACGACACTGATCGGCGCGGCGGACGAATGAAGAGCCGCCTGCACTTCGCTCCACTCTGTCTCCGACGTGATTGAATACTCCTCCTGCCAGACCTCGTGAAGCGCGCGGATTTCCGGATCTCGCAAGGCGTCCCGCTCGGACTGGGCCCCGTTCACGCTGATACTTGCCTTGATGGCCTCAAGAGTGTCGTGGATCTCATTCCGAAGCTGCTGCTGAACGTCCGTGAAGCGCGATGCATTCACGAGCATCGAGTTGTGCGCCGACTGCTGGCCCCGGACGAGCCGTATTGCCCTCGCGACAATGAATGTTCTTATCGCCTTGAGAAGACTGTCGGGCAGCGCGGTGATCGCCGTGTCCCTGGAATGCTTGAGGGGAAGGATTTCGTCGTGATCCTCGATGTGGCGAATGATCTGCCTCGGCTGGTCGAGAAACACCCTGTTCGCGCCGAAATAGTTGGAAGGTGGATCAAGACTGACGATGAAGTTTCTCGGGAACAGGTCCGCGCCCCTCATCTCGTCGACAGTATCCGGATCGATGAAGATGTTCGCAAAGGGCGTTGCGGTGTAGCCGATATAGCAGCTCCGGTCGAAAAGCTTGAGAAGCGAACGTATCTGCCCGTTGATATTGGAGACAGCCCCTTTCCCATGCTTGATGTTGATGGACGCGTTATCGGCTTCGTCATCGATGACAAGCATGGGAGCCGAGATTGTCTTGGC
This sequence comes from Rhizobium terricola, assembly GCF_012927355.1. GTDB lineage: Bacteria > Pseudomonadota > Alphaproteobacteria > Rhizobiales > Rhizobiaceae > Allorhizobium > Allorhizobium terricola. The sequence goes on along the minus strand of NZ_JABBGK010000010.1, from coordinate 25,273 downwards.
GCCACGCTTGCGATTGTAGTTTCCCAGCCATTCGAGAAGAATACCAAGCGTGCTGCTGTTCTTCTTGATGACGAACACGGCAGGTACTGAAAGGGAGTCCAAGTTGCCGCCACCCTGGCCGGCGCCAGTCGAGTTGAAGTCGCGAACGGATGTGGTGAATGTCCAGGGATGGCGCGAGCTGTCATAGCGCCCCACCCCGATGATGCGGTCACCTTTGGTTGACCCGAGGCGGGCGCTGTCCCTGCCGACAAACCCTTCGTCGATTCGAAGCTGCGTCTGGTTGCGCAGGTTGTTGTGTATACCAGCGATGACAACGATGAGCTTGTAACCCGCATCAGCGGCCTTGCAGATAAGACCGGTGTAGTTAGCAGTCTTTCCCGACTGGACGTGCCCCACGACCATGCCTCGCCGATCCCATTCACCTTCCTTCCGAGGATTCTCCATCAGGCCCAGGATACGGTCGGTCACTGCGTCAAGCGTTGCAAGAACCTGCCCTGAAAATCGTTTCTCGACGAGGAGCCGCCGATATCTCATCCAGTAGTAGCGGTCCATCGTCGGCTTTTCGCTCTCGAGCCACGGCGCCCATTCCCGGTCGACCAGCACCGAGCCAATCTTCATCGATACGCCGTGCTGGGCTTCGAGCTCGCGAGCTAGCCTTTCCGCGTCTGCGTCATCAACCTGGCAATCGGGCACCAGCCTGAACTGTGTGATCCACGATCTTATTGTTTCCGGAGTTGGCAGCACCGCCTTCGCGATGAACGGCTCGACCGCCATCCGCAGATTCTCGTAGTTTTCAGTCATCTCCCCTGCCCCCAAATCTTTCGTTCAGCATGTCTTCCGTTGTGGCCCAGTGCGATCGGAACGGCTCGGTCACCTGCATCATCAGCCTCACCTCATCGGCTGACGTGCCTGAGTTGACCAGATTCTCTGCTGTGAACTCGACGATCCTGCGCAGGGTATCGTCCGGGATGCCCGTGTTTCGCACGTTCTCCGGCTCACTGCCCATGTCTGCATAGAGGCTTTCCATCGGGATCGCCGATTCGATGAGGACTGTGAGGCGGTCAAATGCTACCTTCTGCTCCTCGCTGAGAGTTTCGACAAAACCCGAGATCAGCGGATGCTCCGGGTTCAGCCTGTAGGAAATCTCGTTCTTGTCCTGATGCCGGTTCCATACCGGAAGGCGGGCATCGGAAACCAGCTTCCTGCCGCGTGCGGTATATATTCGCTTCGAAGTCGCGCCGATCGTTTCAATGATGCGACGAAGCCTTTCGCGAACATTGAACGGAGGCTGGGCCGATGCCTTCTTGACGTCGATTTTCCACTCGGCGTCCAGGCCCGTGGGAATATCGATCTTCACCCGAGCCAGCTTGGTCAGCTCCGTCTGCCGCGCAAGCCCGAACCATGTCCCGTGAATGATGAGGCGACGTGCCCGGTAGACGTAGAAGCCCTGGTTCTTGAGGTAGCCGGCGCGACCTGCATTGCGCTCCCAGTCCGCCGCAGGAAGCTTCTTGTGGTGGGGAAGCGTGAAGCTCTGGATGGTGACAATGTGTCGGCCGGAGCGGAATTCCTCCGTAGGACCGACTATTGTCGCCGGATTGCTCTGATCGAACGGATCAAAGCCTTTGAGTTCGCGATTGTTGAGTCGCATTCGCACACGGGCGTGGCCGCGCTCTCCCGAAATGTATCGATGGAATACCAGCTCGAGGTGTTCGCGTGCCAGGTCGAGAGACCGGACCAGATCCCCACGCTCACCCTTCGGGGCAAGCCGATCAAGGGCTTCCCAGATCACCAGGGTTCCCTGGCTCCCAAGCTGATCGCCCCACGGCTGAGCTTCGCTCGGGTCAGGTAGCTGCAGGAGCCATTCATTCTGCTCCGCCACGAAATCAAGGTCCCAGATCGCTGCAGATCTCACGCCGTCCCTGGCAGAGATGACGGTTAGACGCCTGCATTGCGAAAACGATGCGGTCTTCAGTCCCAGACCAAACCTTCCGAGATCCGTGCCAGAACGCTCTTCGAGAGGATTCCTGCTTCCTGGACGCATCGCTGCCATCAGCTCGTCCGGGGACATGCCACTCCCATTGTCCAGAATGGCAATCTTCGGATCATCGCCAGCGGTGTCCGCGAGAATGTCAATCAGACTGGCACCGCTTGCGAGCGAATTGTCGATGATGTCTGCGAGGGCTGTTTCGAGAGAGTAGCCAATGTCCCGCAAACTCTCGATGAGGGTTGCAGCAATAGGTGCAGCCGGAAACGTCCTCGCCTTTTTCTTCACGACGCCCCCGCCTGCTCCGATCGTATCAGATTGTGTCTGCCAGCTCGGCCCGAGTCGGGAAGCAGAGCTCGCGGGCACTCGAAGAGTTCCCCTGCTCCCGGACTGGCAACGTCGTGATCAGGCGACATTCGACAGTCTGGCCCTTCCGATTTGGTCGTCTGCAGCGTCGGCATGCGCTGTGAGGATGGAAAACAGCGCCTCGCCGATCCAGCGGGCGAGCAAGGGGGGGACCGCGTTGCCGACCTGGATGTACTGCTCCGTCCGATTTCCCTTGAAGAAATAGTTGTCGGGGAAGGTCTGAAGCCTGGCTGCTTCTCGTACCGAAAGGCTGCGGCACTGAAGCGGATCCGGATGGATGAAATAGTGCCCGTCCTTCGAAATATGGCTCGTCACTGTCGTGGAGGGCCCGCCGGAAATCTGGACACGAAAGCGATCTGCAAACTTGCCGGTCTTCCAGTTCTCATGGTTCGGGGAAAGCTCTTCGGGAAAATCGGTTGCCTTGGGTGATCGACCGACCACCTGGGCAAATACCGCCGCAAAGAAATACCGTGCAAGGTCGCTCGGCATATGGCTTCGCGTCGCGTGGTTCGGAAGGTTGGAAAGCCTTTCGTCAACAAGCCAGTCCCGCAGTTCGGCGGGGCATTCGGCGGAAATCCCGTTTCCCCATGCTTGGCGGCCCGGAAGCCGGTTCATCCCCCTCAGGGCGGCAAGGCATTTTCGTGCTTGGACAGTGAAGGACTGCTGCAGGTCCTCGGTCAGACCGATGTCCAGATCTGCCACGAAGGCCATGGCATCTTCAACCACGGCACGCCATTCATCATCGCCGTCGATACCACGGCTCAGCCCGCTTCTCAGCTTCGGCATGCCGTCGAGGACATGCTGAACAGTCGTCTTGAGAGTATGCCGCACCATGAGATCAGCCAAGGCGGCCGTCGGCAGACCTTCCGCGACATCGGCGCGCAGTCCTACGACGATGACCCGATGACGGGCCTGTGGAACGCCGAAGTCTTCGGCACGCACGATGAAATCGGAAGCGCGTGGCTCGAAGGCCGACAAATCCAGCTGGCGGCGGGATCTCGGGTCAAGCGCAACCAGCCGATATTCGGTGGCCCCTAGCCTTTCTCCGCGAAGGTCTCGAAGGACCTGATCGAAGATCCGGTTTTCGCCATCCACGGATGACGACAGCATGCCCTTGACGTTCTCCATGACAAAGGCAGCCGGCTGCAGGCGGTCCAGAATCCGGATATATTCCTTGTAGAGGAAGTGTTTCTCATCATCGCTGGCGACGTAATCCTTCTTCCCCTGATTGCGAGCACGGCCGACGAGCGAATAGGCCTGGCATGGTGGACCGCCGATCAGGATCGAGTTGCCACCGCTTTGCTCGCGGATCTCGTCGATACGTCGATTGAGCCGCTGGTCCGGATCTTCCTTGCCAAGCTCCAGCTGCCACGCTTCGTCCACGGCCCTGGCCCATTCACGCGGATATTCCGTCGCCCAGTCCGGCTCGCCACCACCGCGCATCAGAAAGTCATAGTACTGCTGAGGGAGCACGCCGTTGAACTGGCGCAGGAAGCTTCTCAGACGCAGGGTGGAATGTGCAGCCCTTTCCTTCTCGATCGAAAGAGCAATGTGATAGGCACGCTCATCCCCCATGCCGGGAACGCTCGAAAAGCCTTCCGCGAGCCCTCCCGGCCCTGCAAAGATGTCGACGACGGAATATGATGGCAAGAATCACGCACTTCGGAGTTGTAGACAGTATTCGCAATGAATATCATCTTCGTGTGGAAATGACAGGCAAAACGTCATGATCGACGTAGTGGGTCCGGAAAAGCGATCGCAGATGATGTCTGGCATCCGCGGCAAGAATACCAAGCCGGAGCTGACACTTCGACGTCATCTTCACGCGACTGGCCTTCGGTTTCGTCTCCACGATCCGGATGTAACCGGTCGGCCTGACCTTGTGTTCAAGTCGAGAGGGGCAGTCGTGTTTGTCCACGGCTGCTTCTGGCACCGCCACGAGGGCTGTCACTGGTGCACCACACCAGCATCGAACCCCGAGTTCTGGGCCGCAAAGTTCGCACGCAACATCGCCCGGGACCTGGAAGTTCGCAACGCCTTGAACTCATCCGGATGGCGGGTGGGCACCGTCTGGGAATGTGGCCTTCGCTCCCCGTGGCTCCAGACGACACTCGACGAGGTCGCGCATTGGATCCGCAACGGTGCCGGAAATTTCGAGAGCGACCTGGTGCGGCCTCGAAGCGAGACGGAGAGACAACAGTCCGCGAAATTGTTACCTATCCTGGGTGAAGAACGCATCTACACCCAGGATAAGTAACGAATCTTATGTTACCTATCCTGGGTCAAAACTTGAATTACACCCAGGATAGGTAACAAGTGGCCGCATCGAAACAGCAGCACCTGCTGCGTGACTACATCGCCGAACACCCGATCGTACGGTTCCATGAGCTGCGGCGGGCAGGCATATTCGCGATGACCATCGCCCGCGCCGTGGAGGCAGGAGAGCTTGTGCGACTGTCGCGCGGGCTCTATCAGCGTCCGGACGCAGATCTTGACACGCTGCAGGCTCTGGCTGAAGCAGCAAAACTGGTTCCACAAGGCGTCATTGCTCTGACCTCAGCGCTCGCCTTTCACGGTCTTACGGACCAGATCCCACGCGAAGTATGGATGGCGGTCAGCCAGAAGGACTGGGCAGTTGCGCCCGCCTATCCGCCTATTAGAATTACGGAATTCAAGGACGCCTACATGAAGCAGGGCGTAGAGCATCATCAGATTTCCGGAGTTGCAGTTCGGATTTTTTCAGCCCCGAAGTCGCTTGCCGATGTCTTCCGCAGCAGGCTCGTTGATCGATCCGTTGCCATAGAGGCGCTGCGCGCTGCGCTCCAGCAGCGAAAGGCGAGCCCGGCGGTCATAACCGAGACTGCCATGGCGAACGGCGCCTGGAGGAAGATGAAACCCTATCTGGAGGCTCTGACCTCAAATGGCTAGGGAAATCAGAAACAGGGCGGCTTCCATAAAGCAGCAGCTCAGCAACCTTGCCCGTCGTGAAGGGCGGGTCTTTGAAATTGTCATGGTCCGATATGCTCTCGAGCGACTGCTCTTTCGGCTGTCAGCATCCGACAAGGCCGATCGTTTCATCCTCAAGGGTGGAATGCTTGTCACGCTTTGGCTGGAGGGGGACAACCGCGAAACCCGCGACGTCGATTTCCTTGGATACGGTCAGGCAGACGGAGAGACGCTGAAACTGATCTTCGCAGACATCATGGCAGCTCAATACGATGACGGGCTCGTCTTCGATGTCGGCGGGCTGCAGGCGGAGGTCATCCGCGAGGAGATGGAATACAACGGTGTGCGGCTTCGCACGGTGGCCCTGCTGGAGCGAACACGAATACCGATTACGATCGACATCGGGTTCGGCGATGCTTTGACGGGAGCCGAAATGACCTCCTACCCGTCCCTGCTCGGCATGGAATCCCCACGCATCCGCAGCTATCCGCCCGCGGTCGTCATTGCCGAGAAATTCCAGGCAATGGTGCAGCTCGGCGTCATCAACGGCCGAATGAAGGACTATTTCGACCTCTGGGCGATCCCTCAGGCCGTCAGCATCCCGGATCTGGAGCTCGATGCGGCGATCAGTGCGACGTTCGAGCGCAGACGAACGCCGATCCCGTCAGCAAGACCACCGGGTCTGTCCAGTATCTTCTTCGAGGATAACGGGAAGAAGGCCCAGTGGCGAAACTATGCCCGGTCGATCCAGGTCGCCGACCTGGCGCTTGAAGAAGTCACGGACGCAATCTGGACCCTGGTCGGCCCATCCTGCGCCCGCCTGCTTGCCGAACCGGACGCCGACAGGGAACCCTGATCGCTAGAAGCGAAGTGTCCCCGGTCGCATCGCATGCGAAGCAACGTGAACAAGAATCGTCGTCAGCAGCTGTTCGCGCAGCCGAAGCGTGGCCGCTGGCCAGTTCTGAAGCTCCTGCGCCACGGTCGTCGTGCTGAAACGCGCATGGATCAGAAGACTGACCGGCTCCTGATAGCCGTCGAGCTCGAACTTCTCGTCGCAGACGTGGATTGCCGGCGACCGCTTGTTCTGGGAAAGCGCCGTGCTCGGAACCAGAAGACCGAGGAGCAATGGAATGGGCCCGCTCTGATTCTGGGCCTGGTCGCAGGCAGCACCGGCGCGCACCACAACCAGCTGTCCCTCCGTCCGACGTTCAGGTCTCAGCTTGAATTCCCTATCACGGAGATGGTCCGCCGCGACGCCGAACCTTGCATTCATGGCGGCGTCGCTCAGCTGATCGTTCCCGAGGGGAATGATCGCACCCCAGTCGAACCGGCTGACAGGCTCATTCGGCGACACGGCGAGATGGAGCATCCTGTTCATTCGCGCCTTCTGCGCAGCCTGAAGTTCCGGTCCCTGCGGGAATGTCACCGCCTGCAGCCACAGGGCGTTTGCATCGGCATCCTGGGGGCGGTTCGCTATTCGATCGGAAAGCAGCGGTGCGAGGGCAGCAGTCACTGCGCCTTTCCTGTCATTCCGGGCATTGGCATTGCCCGCCGAGGCGACCGCGATATGACTGAGGACCCCATCAAGCGCGCCGGCATATTGTGCAACGGTTCGCTGTTCCGCCGGCACCAGCCCGCCGATCACCGCGAGCGTCTCATTCGCTGCCGCGAGAACATCGCGTTCCCAGTTCAGAAGTGCCTGGAGCTGCGGCATGGAACCGACGCGCGCCTCGATTGCTTCCTGCAGACCCGCCGCATCCCATACCGCTCCGTGTCGAAACTGAACCTTGTCGATTGCAAGCACGGCAATGGGTTTCTTGGACGCGGGCAGTATTTCTTCGAGACGCGCTGCAAGCGCCGCCCTTTCGTGCTCATGCGATGTCCACAGGACAAGCAGATAGGGGCCATGGCTTTCCGGGACACAACGATCAAGAAGGCCCGCGAGAGTGTTGTAATGCTGCACTCCGGCTGGCTGAGCCTTCACAAGATGCAGATCACTGAACAGAACTCGCAGCCCTTTGAAATGCGCCGGCTTCGGAAGATCAAGCGGATCGAAACGAATTCCGATGCAGGGCGCACCCAGAACATGAAGCGCATCAACAAGAGTTGCGAGTTCGGCGACTTCATCGTCGAGAACGATATAGCGTGCAGGCGTAAACAATCAGACTCTCCCGAACACGAGCGCTGCGACCGCCCCGTCATAGCCGTCAGGCACCTCCGCCTGATCCATGGTCGGAAACACAAGTCTGCCTTCGTTCAGATCCATCACCAGATTTGCAAAATAGAGCCCCAGCCCGCTGCCCCCTGGTCGCCGGGTAAAGAACGGGCTGACCATGGTCGCAGGATCATCGAGGAACCCGGTACCATTGTCGGCGACCACGATCGCCGGACCGCCCTCATAGTCAGGGATCACATTCACGTAGATCCGGCGTTCGCCTGGCTCGGGATGACGCACCTTGACCCAGTGCACCGCATTGTCGATCAGGTTGGTCAGGGCGCCCAGGACAAGCCCCGAGGCAAAGGTTGCAGTGGCGTCCGGGCCGTGATCCTCGAGCGCAGGGCATTCGAGCTTGATGCCATGCAGTCGAAAGCGCAGAAGGCTCAGATCGCGAGCCGTGCGGACCATATCTCTCAGAGACCCCGGTTTCGTCGTCGTGTTTCGAAGTAGCTGCGAGGAGGTCTCAAGCACGCCCTGCAGCTGGCCGGCCTGATCGCGAAGGCTTTCGATCGTCATGCTGGGGTCATTGATCGAACCTGTCAGAACCCTGACACCACGCTCGACCTCGTGGAAGATGATGGCCAGACCCGCGTGTGACACGCCGGAGCGTGCGAAGTTTTCTCGCAGGGTCTGATAGTCTTCTTCGATCCTGCGGATGGTCGGCTCAAGCACGTCACCGACGCTGTTCTCACGTGCGAGACGACGAAGTTCGGTCAAAGGGCCTGCCAGTCCCTGTGGCACCTCGCTTGCGCCCCCGGTCACTTCACGGATCCGCTCCTTGTCGAGGTTGCGCTCGACCTGCAATATCCAGAGTGCGCCAAGAACGACGCGGCGCAGGCGCTCGTAAGCAGCAGTCTCGACAAAACCCTCGCGGTTCGTCTTTTCCTGCAATCCCGGGCTTTCCGCCAGGCCGAGATCGACAACACCGATCGTTATGTTCCGGCTGAGGCGCTTGGTCGGCTCGTTGACGCGGCGCAGATCAAGGCCAAGCCAGTCGTCACTGGGTTCACCATAGTTGTAGACGCGCACGCCATCGCGATAGACACGCACACCGCCATTCTGGTTCAGGAAGCGTTCGAGAAAGCGAGTGTCGCCGTAGTTCGGCAGGACCTTCTTGTCGCGGTCGAAGATATGGAACTTTCCGGATACCCTGCCGATGCCTTCGAGCGTCGAAGGATCGGCAGTCATTCGGGTCCGGCGCTTCGGTCTCGGTTCATCGATCGGGTCAAGGTCGTCCGGCTCGTCCGCTGGCGGTATCTGAAAGTGGACTTCCTCTCGTTCGGAGATGCGTCCTTCCAGCTTGACCCCGGGGATGCCGACAAACTCGTACCGATAATGCAGCCGCGAGCCGTCGAAGTCGAACTCGAAGCGGTACGGGGCCATCTCGAGAAGCTGGCGAAGTCCGGGGAGTGTTGCAAGCCACTCCGGATGTTCGGGCACCTCCAGCTTGACCTCGAAATTGCCGCCCCGATCTCCGAACGGCGAGGCTATGGATGTAACCTGACGGTAGAGGTCGCGAATCGTGCCTCGTGTCCAGTCTTCGCTTCTCAGTCGAGTGACCTCGATCAGCGTGCCCGTCCCGGAAGAAAACACTTCCGGCGCACGCTCGCGGACGGTGATCTCCGCATCGGTCAGATAGGTCTCCTGGAGCAGTCTGTCCCAGTCGAATTCCGCCACGCACTCGGGTTGTCCTTCGGCTCTGGTCACGAGCCTGATCGTGTCGCCGAGCTTGTGGACCGCAAAGCGGCCAACTCCCTTTTCACCCAGCGGAAGGCGCTGAAACCTTGGAGATCTGACAGCACTCCCGCGCGCTCGCTCGCGATGATCGTCGCCGGGAACAAGCCAGATGTTCTCGATGACATCCAGAGACATGCCCTGGCCATCATCCCTGATCGAGATGGCAGCATCCGGTGTCCCCAGCTTCGTGAAGGTGATCGTGACCTCGCTCGCATCAGCATCATATGCGTTCTTCACAAGTTCGAAGAGCGCCAGTCGTGCCGATCCGATCAGCTGATCGCCGAGCAGCTGAAGCAGGCGGGCTCGTGGCCTGAAAGCGCGCTGTAAGATGCGTTCGTCCGTCAAATCAGATCCCCAGTAAAATGTCCCTGCCTACCAGACACGGCAGCACGCGGGCAGAGGTCTATGCAAGTCCGACCCCGAACTTTCTGGGAGCCAGCAGGTGCAGGCGATCATCTTCGTGCGGCCAGAAGACCAGGAAGGTGGCGTCCGGAAATTCTGCAGACTGACATCTGAGTTCGACCGGAGAACCGCGAAGTATTTCGATGCCACTTGCCTCTGCCTGAGTTCGCAGCAGCTGCTCGAGGTCCGCAGGCATTTCGATCATGGTGAGATCGGAAAGGGGGAGACGTTGATCGATGAATGGATCAAGTCCATCCGGCAAATCAAACTCCATCAGCTTGCCTCCCACATCCGCGACACCCTGTGTTTCAACCCTGGAGCGACCCGGAGTCAAGGGCGACATGCTTGTGATGCGCACCGAGTTCAGCAGGATCTCCAATAATGGGCGCACCATAGGTTCAGAATCCGTCTCCTAGCGCCCGGCGTCATGTTTGGACGTCGAGCCCTGCCCCCAGGATGCGACGCTGACGGCCTGTGGATTCTCTCAGGCGACCGGCGAATGATGCAGGAACTTTCTGTAAACGGATGTGGCAGCCCCAGGACCTTGCGAGAATTTTCCTTATGACGAAGCGTGACCTTTCGAGAGAAGAACTTTTTGCAATGGTTTGGGAGCGCCCGACCAGCGACATCGCCAGTGACCTCGGCATCTCGGACGTTGCCGTCGGAAAGCTTTGTGAGAAACTTCAGGTTCCCAAACCGCCCCGAGGCTACTGGGCGCGCGTGGAAGCCGGCCAGTCGCCGAGACGGCCAGCTCTGAAAGCATTTCGAGAGGAGCTCGAAGTGAAACGCAAGGGCAGGATCCAGGCCCGTTCTGCGGGACATTTCACTGAGCTTCAATTGAAATTCGTGAATGCCGCACTCGACGAACTTCGCAAACGCGGCGTCGAAGCCCAGGCCGATACTTCGCGCATGAAGCATATCGCCAGCCTCAATCAGGATATCGCCGCGCAGGTGCTGCTCTTGATCCAGGGTCAGGCGCAGAAATGGGCGGAAAATGGTCGGGTGGCCGTCAACTGGGGAACGTCGGTCAGGGCAAGCGTTGGAAAACTTGTCGAGCGATTGATGCCGCTTGCCCGTCCGCAGTTGCTGGTTTTCGAGACGGAGGGCAAACGCCATTCCTTTTCTGCTTCAGGGCCGATTGTGTTCATCAGGTGGACGGCACAACTTCAGACCAGAGTCGCGGCGCTTGCGGCTATCGCCCGTACTCAGGATCTCAGCCATGTGGTGCAGCCGCTGTCGGCGGCGGACCACGCATGGGCGACTGTCCAGTTCTATCAGCCCGAGTCAGACTTCATTCTGAACAGCTACCTATGCATATCAAAGGACGCCGCTTGGATCGAATGGTATCGGCGATCGTGGCGCGAAGAAAACCCGCCGGAACGGCACTCGACGAACAGGATCAACTTGCGTGACGTGATGCCAATCGACTTTCTCGACGGAGCAGGCGACAAGCTTCTGCCCCCAACCATTCTGGAGGCGAGGGTCAAGCGGTATCAGTCGCGTCTCCAGGCACTCGACGAAGCTGAAAAAATCTACGAGATGATTACGAATGCGACTTATGCCCTGGACAGGTCAGTTCCGAACGAAATCCTGGCCATGGCTGATCGGATCTGGTTTGGAGACGATCGGCCGTTCCAAGCCGCTCGCGACGCGCTCGCCCATATCGAAACTGATCTGGAGCATTGGGAGCGGCAACTTGAGGCCCAGCGATCACAGTTGGCGCAAGCCGTCCTCGGGGTCAGGCCTGGGGATATTGTTGCTTCACAACGGGGTGGCGCACTCGTAAGAATTGCAGCGGAATCTGTTTCGCTCTACACTACCGACAAGCGCGTGACGTTTGTGATCTCCGGCAAGCGGTTCCGCAAAGATGGTACGCTTGGCAAGATTGGTGAGACAATGAGTTTTGCGCTGGATCGTGCCGTTGGTGATCAAAGCTAGAAAGTGTGAGCTGATTGCACGCATTTCACTCATGTCGACAAACGCCACAGCCAGTGATCGCACCCTGAACCCGCGGCAGCGAGATGTCGAAACGGGCGACAGTTTCGCACAACAGAAAAACCGGCCGAGCTGAGCTTGGCGGTCGACCTTTGTGTCCAGGCCTGGAATTTTGACCCATGCAGGAGTTCGTATGTATCTCCTTTATGCCTTGTCAGAATGAGCCCGGTTTGCCCTCGCAAAACCCCTGTCAGCCTCCATAAACCTGGTGATCATCGGCACGATCAGTTTGACTGGCTCCGGTGGCATCGCATCGCCGGCCGCCTTTGCCAGGATCGCCGCATAGGCTTGCAAGTCTCGAAACACCGCCGCCGGCAACTCGACAGTTACTTTGACCGGTTTGTCGTCGGGGATGGCGGAGAGCTTGAGCTTGGTCATGTGGGCTCCTTCGTTGCCCCATAGGGCTGCATGACGAGATCGCGGTTGACGATAACCCGAACCGGGAAGCCCGGCCGGACGGTGAGCGTCGGCTGGATGTTGAGCTGCCGGCTGACGATTTGCTGGCCGACATTCGAGGCGGTGCCTTGGGCGCTTTCCCGTATCGCCTGGGCGATCTCGCTCTCCTCGTCGTCGCTGCCGATCTGCGTGCCGACGCCGAGCAGCGTCGAGAGTGCGGCCGCCTTGAACAACTCGCCCCAATGATAATCCAGCTCGTCCTCGAGGCCGGAGAAGCCTTGCGGATCGGTGCCCTGCAGGCGCTCAAGGACGATCGAGGTGCCATTCGGCATGACGACGCGGTTCCAGACGAGCAGCACACGCGACTGTCCGAAGGCGACCTGGCTGTCATAGTGGCCGATGAGACGGGCGCCCTGCGGAATGAGGAGATGCGCGCCACTCGGGCTGTCATAGACATTCTCCGTCACCTGCGCGGTGATCGATCCGGGCAGATCTGACTTGATGCCGGTGATGAGGGCTGCGGCAATCACAGACCCGGCCTGCAAGACATAGGGTGACGCCTTTTCCTCGACCCGATCGGGGCTGACGGTGCGCCGATCGGCCTCGGCATTGACAAAGGCAAGCTTGCGGTCCTGCATGTTCTGGGCCGCTCCGGTGTCGAGCGGCGGGACAGCGTCAGGCTGTGTCAGCGCATTGGGATCAGCCGTGGTGGTCCGCGTGTCAACAGGTTGGTTGCTGTCGTTGCGTTCGCCGCGGCTCTCGGTGAAGAGCTTGGCGACGCGCGCGGCCTCGATTTCGGCGAGACGGCGCTGTTCTTCCGGATCGGCGCGCGGCGTCTGGATCGAGGGCACAATGACCGGCTTGCCTTCCTCCTGAGCTTTCAGGATCGGCTTGCCGAGATCGCCGGGAAGTGCCGGCCCAAGTTTCGGGATGCCGGTGTAATCCTTCGGCAGGTTGGAGAGACCGTCGGCCGGCGTGCGGTTTTCGGTGTTGTAGAGCTCGGATGGGGCCTCGCCCTGTCGCCTGTTGGTGTCGAGCGCGAAGAACAGGGCTGCGGCGATGGCAAGGCCCGAGACACCGCCAAGACCGATCAGCACCTTGCGCGACAGGCGGGTGACGCGTGGCGGTTCTGGACGCAGCCGGAACTCCGCCTTGAGATCGGACGGTCCTGTCATCGGCTTCTCTCCGACGAAAACAGCGCCGTGCGGTTTCCGATGCGGCGGCCGTCGGTGCGGACGATGCGCACGCGGCGCTGGCTGTCCTTGTCGCCAAGCCGGAGCTCCGCCGCAGCGAACAACCGGTCGACGACATAGTAGTTCTGCCGGGCGCGGTAGTTCACCAGTTCGGAATTGCCGGACGGGCCGATGACGAAGAGCGGCGGCATTTCGCCCTGGGCGATGTCGGAGGGGAATTCGATATAGACTTTTGACCCGTCGTCGAAGGCGCGCAACGGCCGCCACGGCGCGCTGTCGCCCTCGATCCCGTAGCGGAAATTGAGGCTCTGGAGATCGACACCGCTTGCCACAGCCTCTGTTTCGGCCGCACGCGTATTCTGGCGCCCAAGCGCGATCAACTGGTCGGCCGGATATTGCCAGGAGACCGAGGCCATATAGGTCTTTTCGGTCGAGCGCAGTTCGAGATGGTAGGTGCGCAGATTGGTGTTGATGACGAGATTGGTCTGCAGCTCGGACCGTGTCGGCTCGACCAGGATATGCACCTGTCTCGCGGCACCCGAGCCGCTCTCGGTATTGCCGATGATCCAACGCACCGTGTCGCCGGCGGCGACGGGACCGGCGCCGACCAGTTGCTCGCCCGGCTGCAGCGCGATGTCGGTCACCTGGCCGGGTGCGGCATAGACCTGATAGAGCGCGCCGATCGCGAAAGGGTAGACTTGGACGGCATTGATGAAGCCGTCGCGGACTGGCTGCATGCGGGCTGCCTCGTTGGCGGCAGCGATCCGCGCCTTCGGATCGGGGCTGTCCTGCTTCTTCTTGCCCTCGTCGATCGGTTTCAGCTGGCCCGGGAGCGGCAGCGGCTTCGGCAGTTCCACAACCTTTACCGGCCCGACCGGATCGGCAAGCTTCACGGCGGGCGCTGCATCGTCGTAATCGATCTCCGGCGGAATGTATTTTTTGGCGCAGCCGGAGAGCATGGTTGCTGCCAGCAGCGCGGCAACGACCACGACCGCCCTGCCAGATTGGATCCTGTTCATCGATGTTCCTGCTGCCCCCTTCATTGCGATAGCTCCTTTGACCAGTTAATGGCGTTGACAAAGACCCCAAGCGGATTGGCGCGCAGTTTGTCTGGCGTGCGCGGCTGTTCGATCACGACGGTGAGGATGGCGGTCCAGCGCTCGGTGGATGCGAGTTGCCCGTTTTCGTAGCGGCGCTCGCTCCAGGCGACGCGAAAACTCTCGGGTGAAGCGCGGATGACGGAGGAGACGTCGACGGCGACCTGCACCTTGCCGACCTTGGTGAACGGATCATTGCCACGCGCATAGTCGTTGAGCGCCACCGCCCCACGATCGGTGGTGAACTCGTAGGCGCGGAGCCAGTTCTGGCGGACGATCACCGCGTCGGCGGGGATCGCGCGGACGTTCTCGACGAAGCGGGCGAGATGCCAGGCGATCTGCGGGTCGGTCGGCCGGTAGTCGGCCGTCGCGGGTGCCACGGCCTGCGCCTCGCCGAGCTTGTCGATCTGCACCACCCAGGGGACCACGGTGCCTTGAGTCGACTGCCAGATCAGGGCGCTCGCAAAGCCGCCGGCGAGAATGAGCGAACCGAAGGCCATCAGCCGCCAGTTCTTTGCCTGCACGCGGGCGGAGCCGATCCGCTCGTCCCAAACCTGGGCGGCCTTCTGGTAGGGTGTTTCGGGCTCGGGGGATCGGGCATAGCGCACGGAGGCGCGTTTGAAGGGGTTCATCTGCGGTCATCCTGATTGAGGGAAACGGAAAGCGAGCCGCCGCCATGATCGCCGGAGCGGACGGAATGGGCGGCCGTGCTGACGCCGTGCTGGAAGGCTTGTTTGCGCTGCATGCGCTCGGCCCAGGGCGGTGGTGAAGAAGATTGCGCAGCTACGCCCCCGGGCTCACCGCCGGTTCCCGACGCACCGACGCCGACATCATTGCCGCCGCCCGTCTTCCAGGCAGCAGCCTGCCCTGCCCCGTAGCTCGCGCGCAGCGTTTCGTTGGACCGGCCTGCCGCTTCCTTCGCCTTGCTCATGACAAAGCCGGCGCCGGCCTTGGCCATGCCGGCGAGACCGGCCGCGGCGCGTCCGGCGCTGCCTGCATCGGTCGAGGCGCTGGCAAGCCCATAAGCGGTGCTGGCCCCGCCTGCGGCAGCCGCCCCTCCCCGCATCGCGCCACCGATCGCGCCCGCTGCTGCACCCATGCCGGCACGAGCGCCGACATAACCGGCAGCGCCAAGACCCGCGGCCGCCAGACCGGTTCCGACGGCAGCACCGGCGCCGAGCTGCGGCGCACCGGAGACGAGACCCGTCGCAATGCCGGGACCGAAGATGGAGAGGCCCATCAGCGCAAGCGCACCGAGCACGAGCGACAGCGCTTCCGAGATGGTCGGCTGCTCGGAGAAGCCGGCGGTAAACTCGCTGAAGAGGCCCGAGCCGATGCCCACGATGACGGCAAGCACCAGGATCTTCACGCCAGAGGCCACAATGTTGCCGAGCACCTTTTCGGCGAGGAAGGCGGTCTTGTTGAAGAAGGCGAAGGGGATCAGCACGAAGCCGGCAAGCGTCGTCAGCTTGAACTCGATCAGTGTGACGAAGATCTGCACGAAGTTCTCGAAGAAGCTGACATAGCCCATCAGGTCGCCAGCGGCCTGCAGGATCGGATTGCCGGCATTGATGCCGACCTGTGCAACGCGGCCGGGCTGCAGCAGTTCGGTGCTGGAAAGCGAGGACCCGGCAGCCTTCAGACCGAGGCCGGAGAAGCTCTCGAAAACGATCCGGGCAAGACTGTTGAAGTTGCCGACGATGTAGGCGAAGAAGCCGATATAGAGCGTCTTCTTGACGAGACGCTGGATGACATCCTCATCCGCGCCCCAGGCCCAGAAGAGACCGGCCAGCACGATATCGATCGTGATCAGCGTCGAGGAAAGGAACGCGACCTCGCTGCCGAGCAGGCCGAAGCCTGAGTCGATGTAGGAGGTGAAAGTCTCCAGGAAGCGGTCGATGATGCCGGAGTTCATGGCTTCACCGTCTGATCGGCGCCAACGCCTGGTGCTGCGGGTTGGCCGGACTGCGAGGGTTTCAGGAAGCGTCGGCGGCTTTCCAGCCAGGCCTTCAGGCAGGTCTTGTCCTTCAGCGCCTCGGCACCGATGTCCCGGCAGCGTATGAACTCCCTGCGCGCCTCATTCTCAGGCTCGCCGCCCGGATTGAGGGACCGGAAGACGGGGGTCTCTTCCGGTCCCTGTCGCTGGCTCATGGCCATGAGCGTCGCGGTCAGTCCTGCTCCAATGGCAATGACAGCGGTCATCCGGGCGGCGATCCTGAGGTCCATTGCTTCCTTGCTCCTCATTCGTGGAACATGCGGACGCTGGACGGGCTATAGGCCGTACCGGTCATGAAGCGGCTGAACTGCTCGCGCGCCTGCACCTCAGCTGCGGCCTCGCGCGCTTTCTCGAGCGCTTCGGCCCGCCCCTGGGCGGCGAGCATGGCCGTGAGATCCGACATCTGCTTTGCGTGTACCGCGAGCAACTGGTTGCCGGCCTGGGCGGCCTGCAGCGCGCCGACGGCCGACTGGCTGGCGGTCACAAGCGTCGAGGTCTGCGCTTGCGTGCTGGCGATGCCATTGACGGCAACGGCGCCGGTCTTCAGCGAATCCTCGAAGGCCGAGACCGACTGCTGCCAACGCTCGCGCGCCGTGGTCACCAGTTGCTCGCTGCTCTTTCCGGCGGGGAAGGTCTCGTAGGTGCTTCTGAACTGCTGGTCGATGTTCTGGACATCATAGGCAAGCTGCTCGGCCTGATCGAGCAGGCTCTTCATCTCGGAGAAGTTCTGTTCGATCCGAGAGAGCATCGACGTCGGCAGGCTGGTGAGATTGCGCGCCTGATTGATCAGCATCTGCGCTTCGTTCTGCAGCGAGGTGACCTGGTTGTTGATCTGCTCCAGCGCCCGGGCGGCGGAGAGCAGGTTTTCACCATAGTTCTTCGGATCGAAGACGATCAGCGCATGAGCCGGCTGCGGCGCGAGTGTGGCGGCGGCGATGGGCAACAGCATCGTGGCGCCAAGTGCGAGAGCGAGAGCACGGCCGGCATGGCCGGAGCGGGAAACGGAACGGATCATCGAATGGTCTCCTCTTTGGATGATTTGGAATGACGGGCATGGTTGTCGGCCGCGGACGGCGTCGGCTCGGCGATATTGGTGAGGACCGGAATGAGATCGGCGGCCCAGCGAAGGCCGCGGGCCATCAGCCAGGCTTCGATAAAGCGGGGGCGCTCGCCCTCTTCGACCAGCGCGTTCATCGCCGCATGGGCGGCCTTGTCCGAGGAAGCGCAGAGCGCGAGCGCCACCTCCCCCAAGCCCAGTTCGAACAGCCGATTGCCGCGCCGCGACTGGCAGTAGTAGTCGCGCTTCGGCGTGGCCCGAGCGACGATCTCGATCTGCCGGTCGTTGAGCCCGAACTGCCGGTAAACGTCGGTGATCTGCGGCTCGACCGAACGCTCATTGGCGAGGAAGATCCGGGTCGGGCAGCTTTCGACCAGCACCGGCGCGATCGGCGAGGCCTCGATGTCGGCAAGCGATTGCGAGGAGAAGACGACGCTGACATTCTTCTTGCGCAGCGTCTTCAGCCATTCCTTGATCTTCTGGGCAAAGCCGCCGTCGTCGAGCGCCCGCCAGCCTTCATCGATAATGAGCAGCGAGGGCCGCCCATCGAAGCGCGCCTCGATCCGGTGGAAGAGATAGGCAAGCACGGCAGGCGCCGCCCCGGTTCCGATCAGGCCCTCCGTCTCAAAGGCTTGGACGGAAGCATCACCCAGCCATTCGATCTCCGCATCGAGCAGCCGGCCGTGAGCGCCGCCAATGCAGTAGGGCCGGACCGCCTGCTTGAGCGTCGTCGACTGCAGAAGCACGGTCAGGCAGGTGATCGTCCGCTCCGCCACCGGCGCGGAGGCTAGCGAGGTCAGCGCCGTCCAGAGATGCTCCTTGACCTCGGGCGTGATTTCTACGCCTTCCCGGATGAGGATGTCCACCAGCCAGTCGGCGGCCCAGGCGCGCTCGGGCGCGTCATGGATGCCGGCCAGCGGCTGCAGCGCCACCATATTGAGGAATGAGGTTGCATCCGAGATGGCACCGCCCAGATCCTGCCAGTCGCCGCCCATGGCGAGCGTCGCCGCGCGGATCGAGCCGCCGAAATCGAAGGCGAAGACCTGCGAGCGCTCATAGCGGCGGAACTGCAACGCCATCAGCGCCAAAAGAACGGATTTGCCTGCACCGGTGGGGCCGACCACCATTGTGTGGCCGACATCGCCGACATGCAGCGAAAAGCGGAAAGGCGTCGAACCTTCCGTCCGGGCATAGAAGAGCGGCGGCGCATCGAGATGTTCGTCACGCTCCGGCCCGGCCCAGACCGCCGAGATCGGGATCATGTGCGCCAGGTTCAGCGTCGATATTGGCGGCTGGCGGACATTGGCGTAGACATGGCCGGGAAGGCTGCCGAGCCAGGCCTCGATCGCATTGACGGTTTCCGCAATGCAGGTGAAATCATGGGACTGGATGATCTTCTCGACGAGCCGCAGCTTCTCCTCGGCGATGCGTGGATCGGCATCCCAGACTGTCACGGTGGCGGTGACATAGGCTTCGCCGATCTGGTCGGAGCCGAGGTCCTGGAGGGCGGCATCGGCCTCGTTCGCCTTGTTGGCGGCATCGGAATCGACGAGCACCGACTGTTCGTTGGTCAGCACTTCCTTGAGGATCGCTGCGATCGACTTGCGCTTGGCGAACCACTGCCTCCGGATCTTGGTGACAAGGCGCGTCGCATCCGTCTTGTCGAGCATGATGGCCCGGGTCGCCCAGCGATAGGAGAAGGCAAGGCGGTTCAGATCGTCGAGAATGCCGGGAAAGGTGACGGTCGGAAAGCCGATCACTGTCAGCGTGCGCAGATGCACGTCGCCCAGCCGCGGCTCCAGACCGCCGGCCAGCGGCTCAACGGCGAGCAGCGCATCGAGGTGCATTGGGGTCTCCGGGACGCGGACGCGCTGGCGGGTGGCCGAGATGGTGGAATGCAGATAGGTCAGCGTCTCCGCGTCATCGAGCCACTCGGCTTCCGGAACGAAGCCTTCGAAGAGATGCAGCACCCGGTCAGTGCGGTCGACGAAGCCGTTGAGGAGCTCCCAGGGATTGACGCCAGATTGCTCGCGCCCCTCATAGAGCCAGCCCTCCATACGGGAAGCCTCTTCCGCCGGCGGCAGCCAGACGAAGGTCAGGAAATAGCTGCTCTCGAACAGGACGCCGTTCGGCCGGCGATCGCTTCCCTGGAGCGATCCCTGATCGGCTTCACCTTCGAACTGTTCCCGCCGTTCGACATCGACAAGCGCGGATGCGGCATCGGCAAACAGGCTCTCCGGGTAGTCATTGGCGGGATTGCGCTGCGCCTCGACGAACACGGCCCAGCCGGAACCGAGGCGTCGCAGCGCATTGTTGAGGCGTGCGGTGACGGCAACCAGCTCAGCCGGAGTGGCGCTATCGAGGTCCGGACCGCGAAAACGCGCGGTGCGCTGGAACGAGCCATCCTTGTTGAGGACGACACCCGGGGCTATCAGCGCGACCCAGGGCAGGAAGTCAGCAAGG
The DNA here is from genome assembly GCF_012927355.1 of Rhizobium terricola. Classification (GTDB taxonomy): domain Bacteria; phylum Pseudomonadota; class Alphaproteobacteria; order Rhizobiales; family Rhizobiaceae; genus Allorhizobium; species Allorhizobium terricola. The sequence continues at coordinate 5,423 of NZ_JABBGK010000010.1, read as the reverse complement.
CCGGCATTCTTCTTGCGGTATTCGCTGAGGTTCAACATGGCCGAACCTCACACGCCCATATGCGCCGGATAGCGCAGGTGCCGCCGGCCGACATCCACGAACTGCGCATCGCGCCTTGCGGCCCACACCGCAGCGAAATGGCCGATCGCCCAGATGGCGAGACCGGCAAGCCAGAGGCGAAGGCCGAGGCCTACGGCTCCGGCAAGCGTGCCGTTGACGATGGCGACGCTGCGCGGCGCACCGCCGAGCAGTATCTGTTCGGTCAGCGCCCGGCGGACCGGCGCATAGAAGCCGCGGATCTCGTCCTGCTCGGAGCCGAATGCCGCCATCAGACCAGCGCCCCGCCGCCAAAAGAGAAGAATGAGAGGAAGAAGCTCGAGGCGGCAAAGGCGATCGACAGGCCGAAGACGATCTGGATCAGCCGCCGGAAGCCGCCGGACGTATCGCCGAAGGCTAGCGCCAGGCCCGTAGCGATGATGATGATCACAGCGACGATCTTGGCGACCGGCCCCTCGATGCTTTCGAGGATCTTTTGCAGCGGCTCTTCCCACGGCATGGAGGAGCCGGAGGCATGCGCCGGCAATGCCGTCAGGACGAAGACGGACGCGAGCGCCGTCGCCAGCGTGAAGCGGCGGTGAGACGGGCGGAACAGGGATACAACGGATAAGGTCATTCCTCTTCTCCGTCGAAGGCCTCCGGGTCTTCGTTCCACCGCTCCGCTTCGCGAGGATCGACGTCGCCGCTGATGCTCGGGTCCGACGTCTCTGCACCCGCAGTGCTGTCAACCTCAGAGGCCGGCAAGGCGGGCCGTTCCGTACGCAGGAGCGGCGGCAACCAATCGGTTTCGCCAAGAAGCTGCTCGGCAACCTCGGCCATCGGCGCCTTCTTCATGTCCGCGATCCGCTCCGCCGCCTCGTTGCCGCAGGCCTCCCGAACGGCTGCGAGGATATGCGCCTTGGTGATGCGACCAAGATAGCTGCGCACCGTCGGCTTCCAATGCTGGCTCATGTCCAAAGTCAGAGCTGTTGCCAGCCTGTCGGTGGTGCGCTGGGCACGCGGGCGCTGCTCCCATGGCTGCTTGACGGCATTGACCGTCATCGATGCACAATGGGCAAACAGCGCCATGACGCTCACCTGATCCAATCCGGCGATGAAGCCCCACAGATCGGCCACGTCGCGCGGCATGTCCTGCGCCCAACCCGCGTGGCGATCCGCCAGCATCTTTGCCGCCGCCGTGTCCTCGATGCCGTCCGCATGACCGGCCAGCGCGGCACTCGTGGGCCGGATTTCGAGGGCATGGGCTTCCACACCTCGATAGAAAGCCTGCGCGGCGAGCGTATGGGTGACGGCGATCAGCGCAGTTTCCGGCTGTTCGCCAAGGGCAAGGCGGAGGCCAAGTGTGCGATGCGCGGTCAGGTCGCGGGTGAGAATGTCGGAAACCGGCTGCGCCGCATCGCCTTCGTCCTCCTCCTGCGCATGGTCACTGCCCTGCCCTTCAGCATCCTCGATGACTTCTCCGTCAGCATTGACGCGCACGCCGTCGATGATGGCTTCGCCATCCCCCATGCCACTCGCTTCGGGTTCGGGTATTGCGTCTTCGGGCCGGATGAAGCCGCGTTCGATGCGGGCAACGCCCTCATAGTTGAGGCTGACGAACACGCCGCCGCAGGCGACATCCTCGGGATCGTAGGCATGCCGCAGGCCGTCAAGGCGCTCGATCTCGGCTTCAAGCTCGGCGAAACGCTGATCTACATCGGGCGGCAGGTCTTCGTCGGTGTTCTCCCATTCCGCTGTCAGACGGTCGAACTCCTGCTGTGCCGCCTCGCGGGCAGCGAGGTCTTCCGCCGAAAGATCGACCGGCTGCGGATAGACGCGGCGAAGTCCGTGGGCGTGCGGATAGTCGATGAAGACCTCCGCCCACTTCCATCCCTCCGCCGACTGTAGCTCGTTGGCTATACCCTGCAACTTCTCCAGAACCAGCCGGTCCAGAAGTGCTGCATCTTCGAAGTATCCGCCGCGATCCTCGGTGAAGAGGTCGCGCAGGATCGATCCGCCTGCATCGATATAGGCCTCCGCGCCGATGAAGATCGCTTTGCGGTCGTTAGCCTGCACATGTGTCCGGGTGAGTTCGCGGCGGATGATATAGGGTTCGCGATTATAGCCTAGCCCGTCATAAACCTGCTCCTGCCGGACATGATCGTCGGTGACGGCAAAGGCCATCAGTTGCTCAAGGGTCAAACCTCCGTCGCGATAGACCTGCATCAGGTTCGGGCTGACGGCACCCAAGCGAAGCCGCTGCTTGACCACGTGGGCCGTCACGCCGAAGCGGGCGGCGATTTCTTCCGCGCCCCAACCACGGTATTCGGAAAGCTCCCGAAAAGCCTCGAACTGGTCAGCGGGCAGGAGGTCGGTGCGCGAGACGTTTTCGTCCAGGCTGATTTCGAACGGATCGTTTTCCGTATCGATGACGCAGCGGACCGGCTCGGCGGGTTCGATCTCCTTGCGCTTGGCGCGCAGGACCTGGGCCAGCCTGCGGCCCTCACCGATAGTCACGAAGTAGAAGCCGGTCGGCTTGCCGTCGGCGCCGATTTCCCGTTCGACGACAAGGTTCTGGAGGATGCCTTTGGCGGCGATGCTCGCCGCATAGGTTTCGATCGTTTCGTTGCTGTGGGGAGTCTTGCGCGCATTGCGCGGCGACTTCTTGAGCTTGTCGAGCGGAATCATGATTTCCCCGCCGCTTGTTGTTTCCGCCGCACTGCCCTCTGTAGCGGGCCGAGCCGCAATCACATCCGCCGCAGCTTCTGCGATGCTGAGCACGTTTTGGTCCGTTGCCACATCTTCCGCCGTCGTAATTGTGACGGCCTTCGCCTTCTTCGCTGTCCTTGCCATTGTTCCAATCCCTTTGCTTGGTCAATGCCGGAGGCATGTCCCCGACATGCCTCCCGGGGGCGCGTGAGCGCGCGGGGATGGAGGGGGCAAATGACGGCGAGCATCGCCGGGCTGCCAGGCCGAGCGGGACGGATCGGAGAAATGAACGGGTGGACTGTGCCTCGGCCTGCGAGCTGGCGGCCCTGCCATGCGCAGGCGGCGTTTGCAGGGAGCAAGGGGGAAGACCCCTTGGCTCCCCATTTGACACGTGGGTCTTTGGTCGGTTTCCAAGGAAACATGTGAACGAAAAAATCGATTTTCGGGGATTCGCCCTTCGCGATTTTCCGCTATGGTTGCGCCCGAGCTTGCTGTCCCCGCCGCATGGGCTACGTCCGAATGCGCCCGAGACGCAAGCCAAGCAATGCTATGCGCCGGAGTTTTCCAGAATGCCCGGGAATTCGCATTCACAGATCAGGGCATTGAGCCCAGTCTTCAGCCGGAGCGGAATGGTCCGTTTTTCGGCGAGGATGAAGTCGTGGCGAAGCGGAAAGGAACGGCGGCAAGCAGCGTCCGGATGGTTCTCCATCCATCCGAGTCCATGCCGACCTACGATCCGGCAAAGCCTGATCCGCGTCTTCGCGAGTTCGTCCGCCTGCTGGCGCGACATGCGGCGCGCAAATTCGTCGAAGCTGAACGGGAGCGCGTGTCCCGCGACTGTCTCCCCGACTAGGGAGACCGGTGCATGAAGGTCGCGCTATACGCCCGCTACTCGTCCGACAATCAACGCGACGCCTCGATCGAGGATCAACTGCGCATTTGCCGCGCGCGCGCCGAGCGCGAGGGTTGGAAGGTGGTCGACAGCTATTCCGACCGGGCGATTTCGGGCGCATCACTGCTGCGCCCGGGCGTCCAGGAGCTGATCACGGACGGGCTGAAGCGTCGCTTCGATCTCATTCTGACTGAATCGTTGGACCGTCTCTCCCGCGACCAGGAAGACATTGCCGGTTTCTACAAGCGCATGCGCTTTGCCGGCGTCAGCATCGTCACGCTTTCCGAGGGGGAAGTCAACGAACTGCATATCGGCCTCAAGGGTACGATGGGCGCGCTCTATCTCAAAGATCTCGCCGACAAGACGCGCCGAGGCCTGCGCGGCCGGGTCGAGGAAGGCAAGTCGGGCGGCGGCCTCTGCTATGGCTACGACGTCGTGCGCCACATCGACACTGCCGGGGAGACCAGCCGCGGCGAGCGGGCCATAAACGAGATCGAGGCCAATATCGTGCGCCGGATCTTTGCTGAGTATCTCGCCGGCAAGTCGTCGCGGACGATCGCGATGATGTTGAACAGCGAGGGTGTACCCGGGCCGCAGGGCAGCGAATGGGGACCGTCGACCATCCATGGCAATCCGAAGCGCGGGACCGGGATCCTCAACAATGAACTCTATGTCGGCGCACTGGTCTGGAATCGCCTGCGCTATCTCAAGGACCCGAACACGGGTAAACGCGTGTCGCGGCTCAATCCGGAAAGCGATTGGGTCATCCAAGACGTCCCGGAGCTTCGAATAGTTGACCAAAGTGTTTGGAGGCTTGTGAAGGAGCGTCAGAACCAGTTGGCGCTGGAGCCCGGAGCGAAGCCTGGTGACAATTTGAGTTTGAACGATCGCCGGCGCCCCAAACATCTCTTCACCGGCCTCGTCAAATGCGGCTGCTGTGGTGGCGGCTATTCGATGATCTCCAAGGACATGCTCGGCTGCACCAATGCCCGTACGAAGGGAACCTGCAACAACCGACTCAATATCCGTCGCGACACACTGGAAGCGAGCGTCCTGAATGGCCTCGACGAGCACCTGATGGAGCCAGAGCTGTTCAAGGAGTTCTGCGACGAATTCACTCGGGAGGTCAACAAGGCACGCATGGAGGCCCGTGTATCGATCGAAGCCGCCCAAGCCGAACTCAAACGGGTTGAGCGGGAGCATGAGAAGATCCTCGATCTGTATCTCAAGGACGCGATGCCAGTGGATATGCTGAAGGAGCGTAGCGGCAAGCTCGAAGCGCGAAAGAAGGAGCTCGCCGGGATTCTCGATGAAGCTTACGAACCGCCGCCCCTGCTGCATCCCAACCTTGCAAAATATTATCACGAGGAGATCTCGGCCCTTCACGACCAACTCGGCAATGAGGAGACGCGCGGCCGGGCGGCTCAGATGTTGCGCACGCTCGTCAACCGGATCGAGCTTGTGCCAGACGGACAAGAACTGGCGATCGTGCTGCGCGGCGACCTCGCCGCCATCCTGACCTTCGCAGCCGGTAAGAAGAACCCCGCCTTCCTTGAGCAGAAGGCGGTTATCGAGGATCTGATGGGACAGACTACGGTTTCGGGCGCCCAGAAACGCAAAAAGCCCCGCGGAGGGGGCTCATTGGGATCACAGGGGTCATTGGTTGCGGGGGCAGGATTTGAACCTGCGGCCTTCAGGTTATGAGCCTGACGAGCTACCGGGCTGCTCCACCCCGCGTCACCAAGAGGCGTGGTTTTGGTCCACGTCATTTCAGAAGTTCTGCTTG
>NZ_JABBGK010000001.1:862648-2013815 GCF_012927355.1 Rhizobium terricola | reverse complement strand
GTTCGATGGAACGGCGGACGGAGACCCTTGCTCTCCCACGGGCTTGCTGTCCCAAAGGGAATTCGGTCTCCCATCCGCCACCGCAACCGGCATTACATAGCCGAATGCGCCATTTGGGAAGTTACAAGGGGACGGCCACGGCGGTGCCGCTTGGTCCTTCTCCCCGTCAAAACGGGGAGAAGGTGCCGGTAGGCGGATGAGGGGCGAGGGGCATAGGCGGCTGGACGCGCGATACCCCCTCTGCCCTGCCGGGCCTCTCCCCCTCAAGGGGGGAGAGCGGCAAGACGCCAGGCGCCGGGCATCCCTCAAGAAGAACCGCGACGGCGGCCCTATACGTGAAGATCGTGCGGGCTGTCCTGTCGGGCGTCAGCCACGTGCTTCACCGCTAGATCAGGAGAGCATCATGGATCGGGATCCGGAGATTGCGATTGCCCTGCTTCAGGCGCCGCGTGGCGAAAGGGGCTGGAGCCTCGAGCGCTGTGCGGCGCGGGCCGAAGAAGCGGTTCTGGAGTTGAAATCGGCGGAGGCCGGGTCGCCGGTCGACCGGCTGACCGAGCTGCTCGACGACCTGACGCAGGAAATGCGCGACCAGTTCGAGCTGTTCCGCCGGCTGCGCACCTCGGCCGAAGGCATGATCGACGGCGCCGACGAGGCCGCCGCCAAGGCGGCGCGCGCCGATGTGAAGGCGGCGACCGATGCGATCGCGCTGATCGTCCGGACGCTGGAAAAGATCGACAGCCTGAAGCGCCAGCTGGCGCGCGACCGCGAGGACGCGGCACTGGCAAGCGGCGAGGGCGAGGATGAAGAAGAGATCCGGCAGGAACTGCTGCGCATCATCGAGGTTCGCGCCGAAGCCCGGGCCGAAGCTCGGCTCGAAGCCAGCCTTGAAGCCCGGATGGCCGAAGGACGGGCCGGAGAGGGAGGGGGACGAGGGGCCGACGATGCCGGTCGGATCGCCGGAACCGGTCCGCCTGAACCGCGAGCAACGCCGGGCGCTGGCGGCGGCTGAGAGGTCGATCGCCAAGGCTTCGGGACGGAAACGGGTTCGGATCGACTACCTCGCGGGGAACCGGATGGACGACATCGGCCGGCGGCACAGAAGCGAATTGGCCGAGGCGGGTCGGGCTCTGTCGGGGCAGATCGGCGACCGGATCGCCGCCGGCGAGAACGCCTGCTTCAGGGGCGCGCCGGATTTCACACCGGACGTCGCGGGTTCGGCAGACCCGCGTGCCGAGGGGGCAAAGGCGGACGATGCGCCGGAATTCGCGCAGACCGCCACGCATCCGGCAGGGCCGGAGGGTGATGGGACAAAGGCGGACATGCCGGGGCCCACGCCGGCCCTGCCGGATGAATCGGGCGAGCATACGCCTGGATCATCGGCGACGCCGGTACAGGGCGGGAAAGCCCCCGGAACGGGGGAAACCGTGGCACCAGCCGGGGGCGGCGGGTTCGACCGATCGCCAGCGGAGGAAACCGGGATCGCCCGATCGGCGGCGTCGTATCCGGTCAACGCCTGCGGCGACGGGACAGCGGCCGACGAGGCGGCTGACGCGGCGCCGGAACCGGACATCCGACGGAAGGACGAAGCGTCCCCGGGCAAGGGCGAGGATAAAGGGACGGCCGGGCTTGGCGGTCCGGTGCCCGGATCGCCCGGCGAAACAGGCCATGCAGGGCCCGTTCACGGCGCGGCCGCAGCCGGCCTCGTTGCGCCGCCGGTCGACGATCGCGGGCCGGTCGCCCGCGCCGACGATCAAGGGAACGAAGAGGGCGACGGCGGCAGAGAGACCGTCGTGGCGAAAAGCGGCGTGGCGAAACCCGGCGGGACGGAGGACCGGCCCGCGGCGCAGGCCCCGGTGACCGCGGACGGCATCGATCCCGATGTCGCGGCGCTGATCGCAAGGCGCGGGCTGCTTGCGGCCCGGCGGATCGGACGCGGCTGGGAGGTTTCCGGCCGCGACGAGCAGAAGCCGCCGGTGGGCGACTGGTCGACCTGGCTGGTGATGGGCGGGCGCGGATCGGGCAAGACCCGGGCCGGCGCCGAATGGGTGCACGCCCTGGCGCTGGCCGCCGGGCCGCGCACGGATCTGAGGATCGCCCTCGTCGCCGAAACGCTGGGCGACGCTCGCGAGGTGATGATCGACGGGGCCTCCGGCATTGCACGGATCGCGAGGCGCCTGCGGCCCGAAGTCGAGATCACCAGGCGCAGGATCGTCTGGCCGAACGGGGCGATCGCCCAGATCTTTTCCTCGGAGGACCCGGAAAGCCTGCGCGGGCCGCAGTTTCACTATGCCTGGTGCGACGAGCTGGCCAAATGGAAGCATGCGGAGGAAACCTTCGACATGCTGCAGTTCGGCCTGAGGCTCGGCGAACGGCCGCGCCAGCTGGTGACCACCACGCCGCGCGCCGTGCCGCTGCTGAAGCGGCTGATCGGTGATGCGGAGACGGTGGTGTCCCGCCTTTCGACCGCCGCCAACCGGGCAAACCTCGCCCCCGGCTTTATCGCCGCGCTGGAGCGCCGCTACGGCGGCACGCGGCTCGGCCGGCAGGAGCTCGGCGGCGAACTGATCGAGGATCGCGAGGATGGGCTGTGGCGGCGCGACCGGCTGGAGGCGCTGACGATCCGGCTCGCCGAGCCGCTTCGGCGCATCGTCGTGGCGGTCGATCCGCCGGCCGGCAGCGGCCCGGCCTCGGTCTGCGGCATCGTCGTCGCCGGGCTCGGCGAGAGCGGCCGTGCTGTGGTGCTCGCCGACGCCTCGGTCGAGGGCAAAAGCCCGGCCGACTGGGCGCGCGCGGTGGTCGCGACCTTCCGCCGCTTCGAGGCGGACCGGGTGGTGGCGGAAGTCAACCAGGGCGGCGACATGGTGGCCGCCATGCTGAGAAGCGTGGAGGCGAACCTGCCGCTGACCTTGGTGAGAGCAACCCGCGGAAAATACCTGCGCGCCGAGCCGGTGGCCGCTCTCTACGAGCAGGGCCGGGTGCTGCATGCCGCCCGCTTCGCCGCGCTGGAGGACCAGATGTGCGATTTCGGTCCCGACGGCCTGTCGGACGGCCGCTCGCCGGACCGCCTCGACGCGCTGGTCTGGGCGCTCACCGCGCTGATGCTGGAAGGCGCGGGCGAACCGCGCATCCGGGGGATCTGAGGGGCGGTACAGACGGAAACGGCGCCCGAAGGCGCCAGTGGGAAACGAATCCGGCGCCCAGAGGCGCCGGCAAAAACGAAACCGGCGCCCGAAGGCGCCGGTCGAAGCAAAACGGTGTTGGCCCTTACTTGGCGGCCGGAGCGGGCTGGCTCGCGCCCTGACGCATCTGGCGCCACTCGCTTTCGAGGCGCTCGAGGACGTGGGCGGGAATGGTTGCTACGGAAGCCTTGGTCTGGGTCGTGCTGTTTGCTTGCATCGGTCTCTCCTCACGGGTTCCTGTGCGGGCCTAAACGCTGAATTGGCCGGAAAGTTCCACAGCCTTAAAACTTTGTAAATACGACCCTTTGGTCCTCTAAACGATTGAAATTCCTTCAAACGATTTAATCCAAAAAGAAATTTTGGCCCTGGTTAACGGCGGTCGGAACGATCCGGCCGACACGCCTGTGGATTGTCGGGAACGCCCCGGCCGCAGGTCGATTTCGCGGGAGAAAAGCCATGCAGTTCGACGAACGACGATTCTTCAAAAGTGTGCGGGCGAGCCTCTTTTCCGGCGCGTTGACGGTGGCGCAGGTGGAGGGCATGACGGCGCTGATCGCCGGCTGGCGCAGGAACGGGGGCAGCGAGGATAATCGCCGGCTCGCCTATTGCCTGGCGACCGCCTTTCACGAGACGGGCGGCCGCATGCAGCCGGTGCGCGAGACCTTTGCCCCCTCTGACCGGGTGGCGATCGCCAGGCTCGACCGCGCCTATGCGGCGGGCCTGATGCCGCAGGTGCGCACGCCCTACTGGCGGCCGGACGAGGATGGCCTGAGCTGGTTCGGCCGTGGCCTGGTGCAGATCACCCACCGGCGCAATTACGAGACGCTCGGCCGGGCGATCGGCGTCGATCTCGTCGGCGACCCGGCGCGTGCGCTCGTGCTCGACGTCGCGGTTTGCGTGCTGGTGGTCGGCATGCGCGACGGGCTGTTCAGCGGTATCAAGCTGGCGGACGCCTTTGCACCGGGCGTGTCCCCCGACTGGACCGGCGCCCGGCGCATCGTCAACGGCCGCGACCGGGCGGCGCTCGTGGCGGGCCATGCGCGGGCCTTTCATGCGGCGATCACCGGGACGGGATGAGGCTGTTGCAAGCTTTGACGCATTGAGCGGGGCGCCCGGTCATGCTATCGCCGCTTCGACGGCGCCACTGCGCTGCACAATTCGTCCAACCGGAACGAGATACCGTGATCCGTCATATCGTCTTCTTCACCGTGCCCGAGCGGGACAATCTCGACGCCGTGCTCGAGGGCCTGTCGATCCTGACCGGCATTCCGCACGCAAGGACGCTCGAGATCTCGACCAACATGAAGGCCGACCGTTTCGACGGGCGGATCGACGTGGTGGTCTATGGCGAATTCGACGACGAAACCGCACTCGCCGCCTATCACGCCCACCCCCTCTACCAGGCCTCGATCGACCGCGTGAAACCCCTGCGCGACCAGCGCTATGCCGTGGACTATGTGGCCGAGGATGCCCTGACCGGCGCCGTGGAAGACGTCCGCACCACCCGCCGCGCCGGCAAGGCCTGAGGTTAAAGAGCGAGCGAGGGGGCGTTCCCCGTCACCGACGAAATCTGAGATCTGGCTGACGTCAAGGCGGCGGGTTGGAGCTTTTGGCGGAGACGGAGGAGTTTTCGGAGTTGGCCCGAAACCGGGCCGCGGCAGAGCTAGAGGGCGTGGCCTTGCCCCCTCACCAACAAAATCTGAGACTTGGCCTTTGGCCAAGACCTCGATTTTGTATCCTCTCCCTCCTGGGGAGAGGAGAGGCCGGAGCCGGCCTTGCGCGCGGTTCTGTGGAACGGCAGGATGGGCCGTTCTGCGGAGACGCCAGATGGCCAGAGAGTTTCCCGAAATGGCCCGAAAGCGGGCCAGGCAGATGAGGACCGACGCGACCGATCCCGAGGCGATCTTCTGGTCGCATGTGCGGAACCGCCTGTTGAACGGCTACAAGTTCAGGCGTCAGGTTCCGATCGGTCCGTTCATCGTCGATTTCGTTTGCCAGGAACGACGGCTTGTCGTCGAGCTCGATGGTTTCCAGCATGCCGACGATCCGCACGACCTACAACGGGACCGCTATCTCGCCTCGCTCGGCTATCGCGTTCTTCGGTTCTGGAACCAGGAGATCTACGCGGATGTCCAGCAGGCTCTGGCTCATGTCGTAGAGGTTATCGAGGGGCGGGCGTGAATCCCTCCTCTCCCCGAAGAGGGAGAGGATACAAAATCACGATCTTGGCGTGAGCCAAGTCGTAGATTTTGTTGGTGAGGGGGCTCTGTGGTCCGTCTCCCTCATCCACGAGCTTGGGCACCAGGCTACACCAAGACGTCGATCTCGTTGCTTCCCCCGCAGAGGGGAGAGGAGGGTGCAGCTTGCGCCCGGGAACCAGAACAACAGGAGCATCCGATGAAACTGCCGTTTCGACTGCCGTGGGGCTCCACGGCTGGAGGCAAGGCCGTGTCCGAAGCCAAGGCGGTGGGGGGCGGGTTGTCGCTGGTGGCAGGCGAGGGCGAGGCGCGGTGGTCGGGGCGCTCCTATGCGTCGCTGTCCCGCGAGGGCTTCATGAAGAACCCGGTCGCGCACCGCACCGTCCGGCTGGTGGCCGAGGCCGCCGCCGCGATCCCCTGGCTTGCCTATCGCGACGGGCGGGAACTCGAGGATCATCCGGCGGCGGCGCTTGTCGGCCGGCCGAATGCCCGGATGGGCGGCGCGGATTTCTTCGAGGCGCTCTACGGCCATCTGCTGCTCGCCGGCAATGCCTATGTCGAGGCGCTGGTCGTCGGTCAGCGTCCGGCGGAGCTTCATCTCCTGCGGCCGGACCGGGTCGCGGTCGTGGCGGGGGCCGACGGCTGGCCCGAAGCCTATGACTACCGCGCCGGCACGGCGAGGCGGCGGATCCCGGCGGGTGATCCGTCGAGTACCACGACGGGGGGCGGCGGACTGCTGCACCTCAAACTCTTCCATCCGCTCGACGACCATCTCGGCTTTCCGCCGCTGGCGGCCGCGCAAGTGGCGCTCGACCTGCACAACGCGGCGGCACGCTGGAACAAGGCGTTGCTCGACAATTCAGCCCGGCCTTCGGGCGCGCTGGTCTACCAGCCGAAGGAGGGCGGTAACCTCTCGGCCGACCAGTATCAGCGGCTGAAGGTGGAGCTCGACGAAGGCTATTCGGGACCGATCCGGGCCGGCCGGCCGCTGCTGCTGGAAGGCGGGCTCGACTGGAAATCGATGGGGCTCTCGCCGAAGGACATGGATTTCGTCGAGGCGCGAAACGGTGCCGCCCGCGACATCGCACTCGCCTTCGGCGTGCCGCCGATGCTGCTCGGCATCCCCGGCGACAACACCTATGCCAACTACCAGGAGGCGAACCGCGCCTTCTACCGGCTGACCGTCCTGCCCCTGGTGGCCCGCACGGCAGCAAGCTTTTCCGGCTTCCTCTCGGGCCTCTTCGGCGAGGCGGTCGATCTGGTTCCGGACCTCGACCAGGTGGCGGGACTTTCCGCCGAACGCGACGCGCTCTGGGCAAGATTGGGTGCCGCCGACTTCCTGACCGAGGAGGAGAAGCGGCGGGCGGTGGGGTACTGAGGGGAGGGCGGGGCCGGCGGGAGATTCTTCTTGGCAATGTTGGCCTGCGTAAGGCTGCCCCTCACCCTGACCCTCTCCCCGCTTGCGGGGAGAGGGGACGGCCACGGCGGTGCCGCTTGTTCCTTCTCCCCGCCTGCGGGGAGAAGGTGCCGGCAGGCGGATGAGGGGCGATCTCTGAAATCCAATGTCAGGGGTAGGGAAAAGGCGTGGCCGTGGACGTGGACGTGGTCACAATTCGGCGAGACACCCCCCTCTGCCCTGCCGGGCATCTCTCCCTCAAGGGGGGAGAGCGGCTCGCCGGAAGCGTCCCGCAGGTTCAACCTGAATCGGAAGATGAGGCCGTTCACGCGGCACATGCGCGGGATGAATCAAGCTCTGAGCATTGGTGTCCAAGCGATTCATTCGAATCGCGAATTTGACGATCGTTAAAGTGTCGCGTGAAGCGGATCCGGCCCGGTTTCAAGGCCGGATGACGGGGAAACTCGCGCCCCGAAAGGGTGCGATCGAGGCGTGTCGGCCTCCGTCGACGCAGGGAGGTGGGACGCGGAAAACCGCGCGGTCCTTTCTCCGGTTTTTCTAATTTTAGCCGCGGGAGATTAACAAATGACTGACTTCAGCCATGACGGCGGGGTGTGGAGCGCGCGCCTTGTCGGGGCGCTTGCCGGCTCGGCGATCTCGCTCGTCTATCTCCTGCCGAAGGGGCGCCGGGAGGCGGCGATCCGCTTCCTGACCGGCGTCGCCTGCGGGCTGATCTTCGGCGGGCCGGTCGGCCTGTGGATCGTTCGCAAGCTCGATGTCGCAGCCGAACTTTCGCCCCCGGAGATCATGCTGGCCGGGGCGACGGCGGCGAGCCTCTCGGCCTGGTGGGGGCTCGGGCTGATGGTCCGTCTCATTGCCCGCTACGGCCAGCGGCCGGGCGGGTAACGTGTCCTCTTCTCCCCAGCGGGGAGAAGTGCCGAGCGAATGCGAGGCGATGAGGGGGCCGAGTGCGCTTAGTTGGCTTCGCCCCCTCATCCGGCCCTGCGGGCCACCTTCTCCCCGCTGGGGAGAAGAGGAGCGGTGGCGAAGGGCCCAAAGAACCATCCAAGATCTCAAGGAGAATGCCATGTACGCCTATCGCGGACCGGTCTCGCTGACCGAAAAATTCGTCAACCTGACGTTGAAGGGCGTTTCCGGTGACGGGACCTTTTCCGGCTATGCGAGCCTGTTCGGCGAGGTCGATCTCGGGCGCGACGCGATCGAGCCGGGGGCCTTCGAGAGGTCGCTGGCAAGGCGGGGGGCGGCCGGCGTGCGCATGCTCTTCCAGCACGACCCGGCCGAGCCGATCGGCGCCTGGCGCCTGATCCGCGAGGATGCCCGCGGACTCTATGTCGAAGGCCAGCTTTCCTTCGGTGTGGCGCGGGCCCGGGAGGTGCATGCACTGATGAAGTCGGGGGCGCTGGACGGTCTGTCGATCGGCTTCCGCACCGTGCGCTCGCGGTCCGACCGCAAGGGCGGCGTGCGCCGGATCATCGAGGCGGATCTTTGGGAGATCTCGGTGGTGACCTTCCCGATGCTGCCGACGGCACGGGTTTCGAACGTCAAGCATGCGCGGTTCTTCCGCGACAGGGAAACCGAGCTGGTCCGCGCCATGCGCCGGGCAGCCCGGACAATGGCCATGGATGTCTTCAGGAAAGGATGACAGATGAGCGACGCGAAGATGGACGAGCAGACGACCGGTGCTACGCGCAAGCGGACCGCACCCGAGGTGAAGGCGGCGCCCGACAGCGTGACGGCGGCCTTCGAGGATTTCATGGGCGCCTTCGAGGCGTTCAAGGACGTCAACGACCGGCGCCTCACCGAGATCGAGCAGAAGCTCACCTCGGACGTCGTGACCCGCGACAAGATGGAGCGGATCAACAAGGCGATGGACGAGCAGGGCCGCCTTCTCGACGAGCTGGTGCTGAAGAAGCTGCGCCCGCCGCTTGGCCGGGGCGGCGAGGCGGACGGTCCGGACGCGGCCGAGCACAAGGCCGCCTTCGAGGCCTATATCCGCCGCGGCGACGAGACGGGCCTGCGCGAACTGGAGGCCAAGGCGATGAGCGCCGGCACGCCGGCCGACGGCGGCTATCTGGTACCGCCGGAAACCGACACCGAGATCGGCCGCCGGCTCTCCGTCGTCTCGCCGATCCGCGCGCTGGCGACCGTCCGGCAGGTCTCGGGCGCGGTGCTGAAGAAGCCGTTCTCGCCCGCCGGAATGACCGCCGGCTGGGTTTCCGAGACGGCGGCGCGGCCGCAGACGGGGACCGCGCAGCTTTCCGAACTCTCCTTCCCGACCATGGAGCTCTATGCCATGCCGGCGGCGAGCCAGGCACTGCTTGACGACGCGGCGGTCGACATCGAGGCCTGGATCGCCGGCGAGGTCGACATCGCCTTCGCCGAGCAGGAGGGCACCGCCTTCGTCAGCGGCGACGGGGTGAACAGGCCGAAGGGTTTCCTGAGCTATGACCAGGTGGCCGACAGCGCCTGGGAATGGGGCAAGATCGGCACGATCGCGACCGGGGCGGCGGGCGGTTTTGCCGCGTCGGGGCCGTCAGACGTGCTGATCAACGTGATCTATGCGCTGAAGGCCGGCCATCGGCAGAATGCGGCCTTCGTCATGAGCCGCAAGACGCAGGGCGAGATCCGCAAGTTCAAGGATGCCGACGGCAACTATCTCTGGCATCCGCCGGCTCGGCCCGGCGAGCCGGCTTCGCTCGCCGGTTTTCCGGTCGCCGAAGCCGAGGACATGCCGGCGATCGCCGCCAATGCGACCGCGATCGCCTTCGGCGACTTCCGCTCCGGCTATCTGGTCGTCGACCGGGTGGGCGTGCGGGTGCTGCGCGATCCGTACTCCGCCAAGCCCTATGTGCTGTTCTACACCACCAAGCGCGTCGGTGGCGGGGTGCAGAACTTCGAGGCGATCAAGCTGGTGAAGTTTTCGGCCTAGCGGAGAGCCGGGCACAAAGGGCCGCGCTCGGTTGACGGGCGCGGTCCGCGCGCGGGCATCGGCGCCTTTCGACGAGCGCCAAAGCTGGCTAAGACGGAAGGCGGCGATAGCCGAAACGAGTCGGAGTGGCGGCGGCCCCGCGCCGGCGAAACGAGCGAGGAGCGAATGGACGGACAGCATTTTATCTACACGCCCTACTGGCTGCGCGTGGTCGCAATCGTGTGCCTGACCGCGATCCTGGCGCTCTCCATCGTCGTCACCATCTTCTACATCCACACCAACAAGGAGGACTGGATCCTGCTGGCGCTTTCGGCTGCGCAGGTCTCGGCCTCGGGTCTGGTGGTCGTGCTGTTCCTGTTTTTCTCGGCCCGCGATGTGGGCTCGACCGGCCTGCAGCACAAGGCGGACCGTTTTCTCTGCACCACGTTTCCGAGCGCCTGCGCGCTGATCGACTTCCCGGTCGCCGAGCCGCGGACCTGGGGCGACATGAAGATCGGCCAGCGGTTCATCCGCAAGAACCGTGAGCAGGCGCCGACGGAAGTTCTCGTGCGCCACAACATGGGCGAGAACGCCGCCTTCTATCGCATCGGCAAGCAGGACCGCGCGCTGACGATGCGGTTGCAGGCCAATGTCTACGAACTGACCGTCTCCTATTATTTTCCGGCGGCGTCGCAGGGTGAAGTCGAGGGATTGAAGGACAAGCTCGACTGGGCGCTGCAGCGCTATACCGAGATCGGCGGCTATGCGATCAGCTGGTACTTCAGCAAGGAGGAGTTCGACAGCCGAACCTACGCATCTGTTCACCTGACCCGCGTGTTTCCGGAGGACTTTCTCGAGAACGAGAAACTGAAGCTGTTCTTCTGCCAGGACGTGGCGGCGAGCACCCGCAGCCTGATCAAGGAATGCGGCGCGCAGCGCATCGCGACGACCTATTGAGCGGCGCGGCTTTGCCATTCTTTTCGGACGATCCCGGAAGATCTCGACGGGTTTGTTTCCGACTGCCGCTCTGGTGACGTCCCCGGCGAACGGAGGGCGGGCGCCGCGACATTGCCCCCTCACCAACAAAATCTACGACTTGGCTTTGCCAAGGCCGTGATTTTGTATCCTCTCCCTCAAGGGGGAGAGGAGGGGCTTCCGCCACGGCCTCTCTTCTCTCCTTGAGGGAGACGAAGAGAAATCGGCGTCAAGGCTTCGGCCAGGTGCCAGATTTCCCGGATGAGGGGGATGTCTCTGGGAGAAACGTTCGGAGCTGACGTCATCCTTCGTCCGGTTCGTGCCCCTCATCCGCCTGCCGGCACCTTGGCCGGCCCTTCGCCCGAGCTCAGGGCGTTCGTCATTCGAAACGATCCACCGGATCGTTTCGTCGGCTGCGCCGACCATTCCACTCTTTCCACTCAATCCCGGGAGAACCCCATGACGCTGTTTGCGACCGCCCCGCCGGCGGCCGAGCCGGTGACGCTTGGCGAGGCGAAGACCCATTTGCGGATCGATGCCGACGACGAGGATGCGCTGATTGCCGCGCTGATCTCAACGGCTCGCGAGCATGTCGAGCGCGAGACCGGGCTGGTCATGCTGTCGCGCGGCTTTCGCTTTTGCCTCGACGCCTGGCCGGGCGACGGCGTGGTCCGCATTCCTTGCGGGCCGGTTCGCGCGATCGAGGCCGTCACCGTCTATGACGCGGAGGGCGAAGCGCAGGCGGTGCCGCTGGCCGGCCATCTGCTCGACGGCGAGGCGCGTCCGGCGCGGCTGTGGCTCGCCGATCCGCCCCGGCCGGGGCGGATGCTGAACGGCATCGAGATCGATTTCGTCGCCGGCTTCGGCGAGAGCGGCGCGGACGTGCCCGACACGCTGAAGCGGGCGATGCTGATGCATGTGGCGGCGATGTTTTCGGTGCGAGGCGTCGTCTCGCCCGAGGCGCTGCCGGCGGCGATCCCGCCCGGTTACGAGCGGCTGATCGCGCCCTTCTGCCGGCGGGGGCTCTGACATGGGACTTGCCGATTTCGACCCGGGACAGATGAGCGCGCGGCTGCGGCTGGAGCGACCGGTGGCGACCCCGGACGGCCAGGGCGGGGCGACGATCGCCTTCGAGCCGGTGGCGGAGCTCTGGGCGCGCATCGAGCCGCTGGCCGCCGTCCCGGAGGAAATGGCCGGCGCCGGTCGTGTCACCGTCACCCATGCCGTTTGGCTGCGGTTCCGCGCCGACGTGACGGCCGGCATGCGGCTCGTCAAGGGAAGCCGGCATCTCGCCATCCAAAGCCTGCGCGATCCGGACGAAACGGGGCGGTATCTTCTGTGCCGCTGCCGGGAGGAGGGGCGATGAGAGCTGGGACCCGGACACCTCTGGCACAGACCGGCGAGGACCTCGGCGTCGCCTTGTCGCGGGCGCTTGGCGTGCGTCTCAGGCGGACACTGACGAAGAAGCGATCGAGTGACGCGACGACAGACGCGCCGGGGCAGGGACCGGACGCCACGGCGGCCGATGCGGCGCAACGGAGCGGGCCGGGCGGGTCGGGTCTTAAGAGCGGGAAGGCAGGTGGACGATGACGAGCCCGGCAAACGAACTGATGACCGCGATCCAGACGCGGCTGACCGCCGATGCGGCGCTGGTCGCGCTGATCGGCCCGGGCGGCCTCAGCGACCGGCGGGTCAACCGACTGGACCTCCCGGTCGTGGTCGTCGGCTCGGTCGAGACCCGCGATTTTTCGACCGCGACCGAAGCCGGCGCCGAGATCATCTTCACGCTGGAGGCCTGGTCGGGCGAGGGCCGCCGCGCGGCGGAGGCGATCGCCGAGGCGCTGTGCAGTCTGCTCGACAATACCGATCTCGCTCTTTCCGGCCGACACCTCGTCAGCCTCCGCCACCGCCGGACGGTGAGCCGCCGCGAGCCGAAGACCACGTTCTTCGTCGCCGAGGCGTCGTTCCGGGCGGTCGTCGAGTAAGCGCTGACGCATTCACGGCAGCGGGTCTGCACCGCCGGCATTGAGCCGGAACATTTCAACATGATCGAAGGGGTTTTCCATGACGGCACAGAGAGGCAAGGACCTGCTGGTGAAGGTCCATGACGGGGTCACGTATGCGACGGTGGCGGGGCTGAGGATCAAGCGGCTCGCCTTCAATGCCGAGACGGTCGACGTCACCGACGCGGAGAGTGCCGGGCGCTGGCGCGAGCTGCTCGGCGGTGCGGGCATCCAGCGCGCGGCGCTGTCGGGCGCCGGCCTGTTCAAGGACCAGGCCTCGGACGCGCTCATCTGCAGCGCCTTCTTTGCCGGCGACATCCTGGCGTTCCAGCTGGTGATCCCCGATTTCGGCACGGTGAGCGGTCCCTTCCAGATCACGGCGCTCGAATATGCCGGCGCCCATGACGGGGAAGTGACCTTCGAGATCGCGCTGGAATCGGCGGGCGCGCTGACCTTCGGGGTGCTCTGATGCGGGGCGCGGGAGAGATGGGGTTTGCCGGGCGGGCCAATCGGCGGCGCGGCGAGGTAGAGGCGGTGATCGACGGCGAACGGCGCATCCTCTGCCTGACGCTCGGCGCGCTGGCCGAACTGGAAACGGCCTTCGGTGCGGAAAGCCTTGCCGATCTGGGAAGGCGGTTTTCCGCCGGTCGGCTGAAGGCGGCCGACCTGATGGCGATCCTCGGCGCCGGGCTGCGCGGCGGTGGCAACCGGCTGAGCGACGAGGATGTCGCCGGCATGGCGGTCGAGGGCGGAATTACCGGCGCGGCGGCCGTGGTGCGCGACCTGCTGGTCGTGACCTTTGCGCCGGAGGCGCCTGCCGGGAAGGGAAACGGGGCAGGGCCGGAAGGGACAACGTCGCCGGACCCTTGAGCGCCGCAGGCGGCGCGGCGCCGACGACGGCCAGGGCCTTTCCCTGGGACGCCGTGCTCGACGCCGGGCTCTGCCGCCTGCGGCTTCCTCCCGAACGCTTCTGGACCCTCAGCCTCGTCGAATTCGCCGCGATGGCGGGGGCGTTTGCCGCCCGGCCGCCGGGTCTCGGACGGGCGGCGCTCGAAGACCTGATGCGGACCTTTCCGGATTGAGGGGTGGGGTGGTGGTAGTGATGGCGTCTTCCCCTCATCCGCCTGCCGGCGCTCTTGTCGTTGAACCGACGGCAGCGTTGCGGATTGCCCCTCACCCTGACCCTCTCCCCGCTCGCGGGGAGAGGGAACGGCCACCGCGGTGCCAATCATCCTTTCTCCCCCTAGGAGGAGAAAGGGGTGCCGCGGCAGTGCCGCTTGTCCCTTCTCCCCGTTCTGACGGGGAGAAGGTGCCGGCAGGCGGATGAGGGGCGGGCTGGCGGAGAAGGGGGCACAGGCGGATGACGGGCAGGAATCTGTTCAACATGTGACCTGCCGTTTCGGACGCGGACGCGGGCGCGTGACTCGCGCTTTCGCAAGACGCTGAAGCCTGGCCCCGGCCGACAGACTGGGCAAGCAGAGACACACACACACACAAAGGATCACCAACATGGATGACGACGACAAACTGGCGCTTTCGCTCGACATCGACGGGACTGCGGCGTTGAAGGTGCTGGAGGACCTGGAAAACCGGTCGCAGCGTTTCGGCGCGGCGCTGACCTCGGCGCTCAAGGGCGCGACGGTGGGTGGCAAGGGGCTGGAGGAGACGCTGAGGACGCTCGGGCTGCGGCTCGCCGACATCGCGCTTTCGGCCTGGCTGAAGCCGCTGGAAACCATGCTGACCTCGGCGACCTCGGGGCTGATCTCGTCGCTGACGGCCGGCTTCGGGTCGCTGATGCCGTTTGCCGACGGCGGGGTGCCGGGACGTGAGATCGGGCGCGTGACGGCCTTTGCCTCGGGCGGGGTGGTCTCGGCCCCGACCTATTTTCCCCTCGGCGGCGATCTCGGCCTGATGGGCGAGGCCGGCACAGAAGCGATCCTGCCCTTGAAACGCGGCGCCGACGGTGCGCTCGGGGTCGCGGCTCAAGCCGGCGGCGCCACGCAGATCAATTTCCACGTGACGGCAACCGACGCGGCGAGCTTTGCCCGCAGCGAGGGCCAGATCACCGCCATGCTGGCCCGCAGCGTCGGGCGCGGCCGGCGGCATCTCTAGTTGTGAGGGGTTCCGTTTTCTCCGAGAGACGGAGACGCTCCGCCTCTTTGTTTCTGTCCAATTCCAAACGGAAGACCGCTTCACACGTTTGCCGGCCTTGCTCTCGCCGGGCGTGCTTGCCGCGTTCCCTTCATCCCTCAGAATAAGGAAACCCTGCCATGGCCGCCGGTTTTCACGAGGTGCGCTTTCCGTTGCGGCTGTCGCTGGCGACCAGCGGCGGACCGCTGCGGCGCACCGACATCGTCGATCTCACCAATGGCCGCGAGGCGCGCAATGCGCGCTGGCGCAATTCGCGGCGCGTTTATGACGCAGGCTCCGGCCTGCGTTCGCTCGATGACCTCTATGCCGTCGTTGCCTTCTTCGAGGCGCGGGGCGGTGCACTCAATGGGTTTCGCTTCCGCGATCCGCTCGACGCACGCTCCTGCGGCCCGGGGCAGGCGATCTCCCCGTTCGACCAGGTGATCGGAACCGGTGACGGGGAGACGTCGGAATTCCGGCTCGCCAAGACCTATGGGGACGCGGGCGGCGAATGGCGTCGCGACATCTCGAAACCGGTGGCCGGCACGGTGAGGGTCGCGATCGACGGCGCGGCGCTGCCGATCGCGGGCTTCGCCTGCGATCCGGCGACCGGGCTTGTCGCGATCGATGAGGAATATATTCCGTCGACTGGTGCGCTGGTGCAGGCCGGCTTCGAATTCGACGTGCCGGTGCGGTTCGACACCGATCGCATCGAGGTCAACATCGAGGCTTTCCGGGCCGGGCGCATTCCGACCATACCGCTGACGGAGATTATGCCGTGAGAGAGATACCGGCGGCACTCGCCGCACATCTTGAAGGCGATGCGACCACGCTCTGCCGCGCCTGGCGCGTCACGCGGCGCGACGGCGTGATCCTCGGCTTCACCGAACACGACCGCGACTTGTCCTTCGACGGCACGACCTTCCTCGCCGCGAGCGGCTTTTCCGGAACCGAGGCGCGGGAAGCGGCAGGCCTTTCGGCGCCGGGCGCGGAGGTGAGCGGCGCCTTTTCCAGCGTCGCGATCGGCGAGGCGGATCTCGCCGCCGGGCGTTACGACGGCGCGCGCGTCGAGGTGTTCACCGTCAACTGGCAGGCGCCGGAGGCGGCGCATCTGCTCTTGAAGGTACAGGAGATCGGCGAGGTGTCGCGGGCAGGCAAGGCCTTCACCGCCGAACTGAGAAGTTTCGCCCACCGGCTGTCCCAGGAACAGGGAAGGCTCTATGGCCGGCGCTGCGACGCCGATCTCGGCGACGGCCGCTGCAAGGTCGATCTCGCCGAGGCAGGTCGCCGGGCCGGCGCCACGGTCGTTGCCGTCGAAGGGCGCGACCGGATCGTGGTGGCAGGGCTCGACGGTTTTGCCGACGGGCATTTCCGGTTGGGCACGCTGCGGTTCGAGACCGGCGTGAACCATGGCCTGACGGTCGAGATCGACGGCAATGCGGCGGTGGGCGAGGGCACCCGGCTGTCGCTCTGGCTGCCGCTAGAGAGCCTGCCGGCGGCCGGCGATGCCGTGACGGTCACGGTTGGTTGCGACAAGGCCTTTTCGACCTGCCGGGATCGTTTTGCCAATGCCGCAAATTTCCGCGGCTTCCCGCACATGCCGGGCAGCGACTTCGCCTATTCCTACGTGAAGGGCGAGAGCACCCATGACGGGAGCGTGTTGTTTGAGTGAGGGGGAGGAGTGCGGCGGATCGCCCCTCGCTCTGGCCTGACCGGAATCGATCCGCGTGTCTCGACCTTTCCTTCGCACTCCCGTGAACAGGGTAGGGGACGGCTACGGTCTGCCTTGCCCATCTATCTCTCCAAACGGCCCCTCATCCGCCTGCCGGCACCACCGGCCCTTCGCCCGAGCTCAGGGCGTTCGTCATTCGAAACGATTCACCGGATCGTTTCGTCGGCTGCGCCAACCATTCCTCACCCCCGTTCTGACGGGGAGAAGGGACAAGCGGCACCGCCGTGGCCGTCCCCTCGCCCCGTTTACGGGGAGAGGGTCAGGGTGAGGGGCATTTCTTTGACATCTGACGGAGAGTTCCATGACCGGGATCGGTGAATGGGTGGTGGCGGTTGCCGAAGAGTGGATCGGCACGCCCTACCGCCATCAGGGCGCGGTGAAGGGTGTCGGATGCGACTGTCTCGGGCTGGTGCGCGGGATCTGGCGCGAGATCTACGGGAGCGAACCCGAAGCGGTTGCACCCTATGCGCCGGACTGGGCGGAGCGGGGCGGGCGGGAGCGGCTGATCGAGGCGGCGGCGCACCATTGCAGTCCGGTGGCCGGCATGGACGAGGCGCGGCCGGGCGATCTGCTGATCTTCCGGTTTCGCCCGCAGTTTGCCGCCAAGCATGCCGGCATCCTCGTGTCGCCGGAAACCTTCATCCACGCCTACGAGCAGGCGGCCGTGATCCGTTCGGCGCTGGTGCCGTCCTGGCGCAGGCGGATCGCCGGCATCTACCGCTTTCCCGGGATTCCTTGAAAACCGGCGGTTGTTGGCGTATGGTGATGGAGTGGTGAGCGAGGCGGCTACCTCGCCCACCGTTTGCTAGCCTTTGAAGACGACCCGGACGGTCATTGACCAGCCCGTCCGGGTTATCCTCAAGATCAGCGTAATGCCAGTTGGCAAGAGCCGCATAGCACCACCTCCATGTTCGAGAGCAAGGCCTTTGCCGAGGTCGGCGGAGCCCGTCTTCGCCGACGCGCCGGCTGGCGCGGCGCCTGCTGCTTCTGCTCGCGAACTTTTCCAATCTATCACAATCTATGCGCGCATCCAGATGGCTGCGTGAGGGGCTCTTATGGCGACAATCCTCTTTCAGGCAGCCGGGGCGGCGCTCGGTTCGGCGTTCGGGCCGATCGGCGCGGTGATCGGGAGGGCCGCGGGCGCGCTCGCCGGCAACATGGTCGACCGGGCGCTGATCGGCGGAACGACGGTGACCGGTGCCCGACTTGCCACCGCGCGACTGCCGGGAGCGGCCGAGGGTGCGGCGGTCCCGCGTCTCTACGGCACGGCGCGTCTCGGCGGTACGCTGATCTGGGCCACGCGCTTCGAGGAGGAGGTGACGACAGAGCGCAGCGGCGGCAAGGCGGCCGGCCAGCGGACAAGAACCTATCGCTATTACGCCAATCTCGCGCTCGGGCTCTGCGAGGGTGAGGTCGCGGCCGTCCGGCGCGTATGGGCCGACGGTCAGGAGATCGACCTGACCGGGGTCGAGATGCGCTTCTATCCCGGCAGCGAGACCCAGGCTCCCGATCCGCTGATCGAGGCGAAGCAGGGCACGGGCAATGCCCCGGCCTATCGCGGGCTCGCCTATGTGGTGTTCGAACATCTGCCGCTCGACGGTTTCGGCAACCGCATTCCGCTGCTGCAGTTCGAGGTGATCAGGCCGGTCGGTGCGCTGGAGCAGATGGTCAGGGCGGTCACCGTTATTCCGGGCGCGACCGAGCACGGCTATGCGACGACGCAGGTGAGAGAGCGGACAGGCGAGGGACAGTCGCGTATCCTGAACCGCAACACGCTGACCGCCCACACCGACTGGCGGGCGTCGATCGACGAGCTGCAGGCGCTTTGCCCCAATCTCGAAAACGTGGCGCTGGTCGTCAGCTGGTTCGGCACCGACCTGAGGGCCGGAGACTGCCGGGTCGTGCCGGGCGTGGAGGCCGATGCGCGCGATCGCGAAAGTCGGCCGTGGCGGGTATCGGGCGTGACGCGCGACGCCGCACATCTGGTCAGCCGCCACGACGGAGGCCCAGCCTTCGGAGGAACGCCGGACGACGCAAGCGTCGTCGAGGCGATCGTCGACCTCAAGGCGCGTGGGCTGAAGGTGACGCTCTATCCCTTCCTCATGATGGACATCCCGGCCGGCAACGGGCTCGCCGATCCCTATGGCGGCGCCGAACAGGCGGCCTATCCGTGGCGCGGCCGGATCACCTGCCATCCGGCGCCGGGGCAGCCGGGCTCCCCGGACAGGAGCGCTGCGATTTCCGACGTGATCACCGGTTTCTGCGGGAGTGCCGATGCGGGCGATTTCGACGTCTCGGGCACGAACGTTTCCTATCACGGGGCAGGCGAGGGCTATCGCCGCATGGTGCTGCATTATGCCCTGCTGGCAAAAGCCGCCGGCGGCGTCGACGGCTTCCTGATCGGCTCGGAACTGCGGGGCCTGACGACGCTGAGGGACGCCGCAGGCGGCTTTCCCTTCGTGCTGGCGCTCGCAGAGCTTGCCGCCGACGTGCGCGCCATTCTCGGAGCGGGAACGAAGATCACCTACGGCGCCGACTGGAGCGAATATTTCGGCCATCACCCGGCCGACGGAACGGGGGACGTGTTCTTCCATCTCGATGCGCTCTGGGCCCATCCGGCGATCGATGCCGTGGGGATCGACAACTACATGCCGCTCGCCGACTGGCGCGACGCGGATCTGGAGAGCGCCAGTCCGGACGGCTTTCGCCTTGCCGACGACAAGGAAGCCATGGCCGCGCAGATCACGGCCGGCGAGGGGTTCGACTGGTATTACGCAAGCGAGGCGGACCGTGTGGCCCGGACGCGAAAGCCGATCACCGACGGTCTGACGGGCAAGCCCTGGGTGTTCCGTTTCAAGGACATCGAGGCCTGGTGGGACAATCGACATTTCGACCGCGTCGGCGGCGCCGAGCAGGCGACCCCGACCGCCTGGAACCCGCGGATGAAGCCGGTGTGGTTCACCGAACTCGGCTGCCCGGCGGTCGACAGGGGGGCGAA
The DNA here is from genome assembly GCF_012927355.1 of Rhizobium terricola. Classification (GTDB taxonomy): domain Bacteria; phylum Pseudomonadota; class Alphaproteobacteria; order Rhizobiales; family Rhizobiaceae; genus Allorhizobium; species Allorhizobium terricola. The sequence continues at coordinate 1,994,275 of NZ_JABBGK010000001.1, read as the reverse complement.
CCAGCCGAACGTGTTTGCCGACCCGAAATCGGCTGAAAGCGCCTGGCCGTACTTTTCGCACGGGACGCGCTCCGACAGCCTGCAGCGGCGTTTCCTGGAAGCGCATCTTGGACATTGGCAGGACGGGCCGGCGCCGGCCGGCATGGTCGATCCGGACCATATCTTTGTCTGGACCTGGGATGCGCGGCCCCAGCCCGCCTTTCCCGCCGATCTCGGGCTCTGGTCGGACGGCGGAAACTGGCGGACCGGACACTGGCTGAACGGGCGGCTCGGGACGGGAACAGTCGCCGACGTGATCGCCGCGGTGCTGAAGGATCACGGATTCGACGATGTCGACGTCTCGGAGGTCAGCGGTGATCTCACCGGTTATGTGCAGGGCGACCTCGCCTCGGCCCGCAGCCTGATCGAGCCCTTGGCGGAAGCCTTCCTGGTCGATGTCGTCGAGGACGGCGCGCGCCTCAAGTTTCGGTCCCGGGGCGCCGCGAGCCTGCCGGCGCTTCATATCGACGTGCTGGCGGATCTCGAGGACGAGCCGCTGTGGCGCGAGACGCGCGGCCATGACAGCGACTTTTCGGCGGAGGCCTCGCTCGGCTATTTCGATCCGGCTACCGACTATGGCGAGGCGAGCGCCCGCTCGCGGCGCGTCGGGGCAGCCACCCGTCGCCAGCTTGCCCGCGACCTGCCCGCCGTGCTGTCGGAGGAGACGGCGCTTTCGGCGGCCGAAGGCATGTTGCGCGACCACCGCGTCGCCCGGCGGCGGCTCGAATTTGCGCTCGGGCCGGGCGAACTCGGCATCCAGCCCGGCGACGTGATCAGGTTGGGCGAGGTCGGGCTGGGCGAGGGGCCGGAGGGGCGCTTTCTCGTCGGCGAGATCGAGGATGGTGTCGCACGGCGGTTGTCGCTGCGCGAAGTGGCGGCAGCCGTGTCGACGACCCCGGTTACGACCGGTTCGGGACGGACCCCGGACAATCCGGCATCCGCCGGTTTCGATCCGCTCGTCGTGCTGATGGACCTGCCGCGTCATTCGTCCGGCGCGGCCACCGACTTTGCCTGCGTCGCCGGACTGGTGCGACCCTGGCGGCGGATGACGATTTCGTCCGCAGTCACCGCGGACAGCGCCCGGACGCGGACCGTGCTCGACCGTCCGGCAACGATCGGCCGCCTGACGGAACCTCTTGCCGGCGGCGTTTCCGGCCGGTTCGATGCGGCCCGGTCGATCGAGCTCGATCTCTTCTTCGGCGGGCTCTCCTCGGCCGACCGTCTTTCGGTGCTGAACGGCGCCAATCGCCTGGCGGTGGTCTCGGCGAATGGAGGCTGGGAGGTGATCGGCTTTGCCGATGCCGTCGAGATCGCCGCCGGCCGCTGGCGGCTCTCGACGCTCCTGCGCGGGCTGGCCGGCAGCGAGGACGCGACGGCGGCCGGGGCCGACACCGGCGCGGTTGCCGTCCTGCTCGACGCGGCGGTCCGTCCGCTCGGGCTGACGGGCGAGGAGGCCGGGCTGCCGCTCGACTATTCTGCCGAACCGCTCGCGGGCATCGCCGCACCCGTCTCGCTCGGGACATTCGCCGGTGGCCTGAGGGCCGAAACACCCTTGTCGCCGGTCCACCTGAAGGCGCGGCGCACGGCGGCGGGTGCCATCGATTTGAGCTGGATCCGGCGCTCGCGCGTCGATGCCTACACCTGGCAGGGGCTCGACGTGCCGCTCGACGAGGCGGCGGAGGCCTATCGCGTCGAGATTCTCGACGGGGCCGAGGTGCTGCGTGCGGTGGAAACCGGCGAGCCGCGGCTTTCCTATTCGGCTGCCGACGAGCTTGCCGATTTCGGCGCTGTTCAGGGCGTGATCCGGGTGCGGGTGCGCCAACTGGGCCGGCTGGCACAAGGGATTGCCGCAGAGGCGGACCTGGTCCTCGGGTGAGGGCGGGGCGTTGTGGTGCGCACGCGACGTTCCAATTTCGCATGCTGGCCTTGGCCATCTGAGCTGGGGCTGCCCCTCATCCGCCTGCCGGCACCTTCTCCCCGTAAACGGGGAGAAGGTCACGTGTGGCACCGCCGCGGCTGTCCCCTCTCCCCGCTTGCGGGGAGAGGGTCAGGGTGAGGGGCATCCGGGCGGGGGCAGGGGGAAGGGCGACGGGCCGGAGGGACTTCAGCGCGAGAGGCCCAGGTGACAGGCAATCCCTCACGCAGATTCGGGTCCGTACCCACGGGCGCAGCGCACGGGGCCCGCACAGGTTCATTTCCATCAACATTCGGTGAAAGGAGACAGAAATGCTCGACATCAAGCCGTGGTACCAGTCAAAGACCGTATGGGGAGCGCTGATTGCTGCCGGCGCGCCGCTTTTGAAACACTTCGGGCTGGAATTCGGCCTTGCCGAACAGGGCGACCTCGCCGATGCTCTCGCGGCGCTTGCGGGTGCCGCCGGGGGGATTCTGGCGGTCTACGGGCGCGTCACGGCGACGCGGCCGATCGATCTCGGTAACCGGCGCAGTTGACGGCGGCATTCATTTGCCATTCAGAAGGCATGCGATAGATAGAGAGACAAGAGTTCAAGTCGTGCGGAAGAAGAAGCAATGGCATCAATCATGATCATCGCAGGTCTGGCGGCCGGTATGGCGGCCTCGTCCATGCCGGACACCCTCGGCGATGCCATGAATCCGCTGCTCGTGCCGGTGCAGTCCCAGGACGCAAACGGTCAGGCAGCGGATGCAGTCGACTGCCGCAGCGCCGCCTATCGCGCGGTCGAGGAGGTCGGCGGCCAGTTGCTCTCGGTCCGCCGGTCGGGCAGCGAATGTGTCGTCACGGTGCTGATCCCCGGCAACGGCAACGAGCGCCCGCGCAAGGTCACGATGCGGGTTTCCAACTGATCTCCTGCCTCCCATCGGTGCGGCGGGGACCTGAACTCAACAAGGAACGGACTATATGCGGATTCTGGTCGTCGAGGACGATGTCAACCTCAACCGGCAGCTTGTCGAGGCCCTGCAGGAAGCGGGCTATGTGGTCGACAAGGCGTTCGACGGCGAGGAAGGCCATTTTCTCGGCGACACCGAGCCCTATGATGCCGTGATCCTCGATATCGGCCTGCCGGAAATGGACGGCATCACCGTGCTGGAAAAATGGCGCGGCGCCGGCCGCGTCATGCCGGTGCTCCTGCTGACCGCCCGCGACCGGTGGAGCGACAAGGTCGCCGGTATCGACGCGGGCGCCGACGACTATGTGGCAAAACCCTTCCATCTCGAGGAAGTGCTGGCTCGCATCCGGGCTCTCATCCGCCGCGCGGCGGGACATGCCTCCTCCGAGATCGTCTGCGGCCCGGTCCGGCTCGACACCAAGAGCTCGAAGGCGACCGTCGACGGCAAGGCGTTGAAGCTGACCTCCCACGAATACCGGCTCCTGTCCTATCTCATGCATCACATGGGCGAGGTGGTCTCGCGCACCGAGCTGGTCGAGCATCTCTACGACCAGGACTTCGACCGTGACTCCAACACCATCGAGGTCTTCGTCGGCCGGCTGCGCAAGAAGATCGGCATCGACATGATCGAGACCGTGCGCGGCCTCGGCTACCGCATCCAAGCGCCGCAAGCCGCGAAATGATCCGCGGCTCCCGATCGCTGACGGTCCGGGTGCTTCTGCTGGCCACGCTGTGGTCGGCGCTTTCGCTCGTCACGATCGCGGTGGTCATTTCGACGCTCTATCGCCAGGGCGTCGAGCGCGGCTTCAACAACCTGTTGCGCGCCCAGCTTTCCAACGTCATCAACTCGGTCTCCATCGGCGACGGCAACAGCCTGTCGGGAAGCCCGGAACTCGGGGACCTGCGTTTCTCGCAGCCGGAGACGGGCTGGTACTGGCTGGTCGAGCCGCTCGGCAATTTTGCCGCTGCCCCGCTCGCCTCCACCTCGCTCGGCATGGCGGAGCTTTCCGTCCCGAGCCTCGAGGAAGTGCCCTTCGACGAGCACTACGAGCGCTTCTATCCGATGACCGATTCCGTCGGTAACAACCTTCTCGTGGCGGAAACCGAAGTCGTGCTCGACGGCGGCGACCGCGCCGCCCGCTTCCGGGTGTCCGGCAATCTCGAAGTGGTGGAGGAGGAGGTGTCCTTCTTCTCGACCCGCCTCTACCTGTCGCTGGCCGTGTTCGGTCTCGGTGGGCTCTTGGTCAACGGTCTGGCCATTCTCTACGGCCTGAAGCCGCTCGACCGGGCGCGCCGGGCGCTGGAAAAGATCCGCGGCGGCGAGGCCGAGCGGATCGTCGGCGACTATCCGCGCGAGATCGAACCGCTCGCCAACGAGATCAACGCGCTGATCGACAGCAACCGACGCATCGTCGAGCGTGCCCGCATGCAGGTCGGAAATCTCGCGCATTCGCTGAAGACGCCGATTGCCGTGCTGCTGAACGAGGCGCGCGGCCTGGACAAGACCCACGGCGACGTCGTGCGCAGCCAGGCCGAGGCCATGCAGGCGCAGGTTTCCACCTATCTCAACCGCGCCCGCATCGCCGCCCAGCGCGATTCCGTCCTGGCGCGCTGCGACGCGGAGCCGGCACTTGAACGGCTGGTGCGGGTGATGCGCCGCCTCAATCCGCAGATCGATATCGTGCTTGAGGTCGCCCCCGGGCTCGCATTTGCCATGGAACAGCAGGATGTCGAGGAGACGGTCGGCAACCTGCTGGAAAACGCTGCACGTTTCGCCAAGGCGCGGATCGTCGTGAGCGCGGCGCCGACCGCCCAAGGCCCCGAGGGTACCGGCGAGGGGGCACGACGCGGCTGGGTCGAGGTATCCGTCGAGGACGACGGCCCCGGTCTTGCGCCCGATCAGATCGGCGAGGCCCTGAAGCGCGGCAAGCGGCTCGACGAGAGCAAGCCGGGCACCGGTCTCGGCCTGTCGATCGTCAAGGAGATTTCCAGCGAATACCAGGGGTCCTTCGGTCTGTCGCGTGCGGCGATTGGCGGGCTCAAGGCGACGCTTGTGCTGCCGGCTGTGACGCGGGACACTGCGTAATCAATTTTGTTGTGAAAAAACAAGGCTGGCCATAAAGATGCCATCTGCGTGCCGCAGCAAGCGAGGGACTTACGTAATGATCGATCGTTCCGGGAACGAGATTGGGGCTGGTCCAATGGGTGTATCCCGCTTTCGTGGCGCGGCGGCAATCGCGCTTGCCGCATTTGCACTTTCCGCCTGCACGACGACCGGCGGGACCCGCGGCGGCGTCTTGTCCTCCCGCAAGGGCAATCCGTCCGCGCTCTACATTTCGGCCCTGCAGGGCGGCATCGTCGCCCGCTCGGGCGTAAAACTCTCGAACAGCGAACTTCAGCGTGCGCTCGAAGCCGAATATCGCGCACTTGAGGCAGCCCCAGGCGGCCAGCCGGTTGCGTGGAAGGGCGACAGCGTCAGCGGCGAGGTCGTCGCAGCAGCGCCCTACCAGGTCGGCCAGCAGAACTGCCGCCAGTATACCCACAAGCTGAACGACCAGGGACGGCAGATCTCGGCGCGGGGTGCCGCTTGCCGCAACACCAACGGCACATGGACGCCCTTGACATAAGTCAAGGCTTGACGGCGCCCACTTCCCTAGACATCAGCTTGCGGCCAAACGCCTCAACTTTGCGTCATCCGCCGTTTGTCTGTGGAATCGAGCCTCGGCTTGAAGTAATTGGGCACCATGTTGTTCTGGATCGTATCTGCTTTGCTGACGGTGGCTGTTGCCATCGCCCTCCTGCTGCCCCTGATGCGGGGTGCGGCGTCCGCACCGGTCGAAGACCTCGGTGAGGCGGCCGTCTATCGCGATCAGTTGCGCGAACTCGACCGCGACAAGGCCGAGGGCCTGATTTCCGAGGAAGACGCGGGTTACGCGCGTGCCGAGATCGGCCGGCGTCTGTTGGCGGTTTCCGGTCCCGCGCAGAATGGCGGCACCTCGGCTTCGTCTTCCGGGCGGGTCAACACCCTCGCCCAGGCCTTCGTCGTCGTCTGTCTTCCCGTCATCGCGCTCGGCCTTTATCTCAAGGTCGGCAATCCCGAGATGCCGGCGGCACCGCTTGCCGAGCGGCTGGAGAATCCGGGCAACAATATCGAACTGCTGGTCGCCAAGGTGGAACGCCATCTCGCCGAAAACCCGAATGACGGGTCGGGATGGGATGTGCTCGGTCCGATCTACTTCAAGAGCGCACGGCTGGGCGACGCCGAACTCGCCTATCGCAACGCGATCCGCATTCTCGGCACCAGCGCCGGCCGGATGAGCGGCCTCGGCGAGGTGCTCGTCGCGAGCAATAGCGGCATCGTCACCGACGACGCGCGTGCGGCCTTCGAGGAAGTGATCCGGCTGGAACCGGGCAATGCGCGCGCGCAGTTCTATCTGGCGCTGGCGCTCGAACAGGCGGGCAAGAAGCCCGAGGCGCTCGCCGCCTTCGAGGCGCTTGCCAAGGCCTCTCCGCCGGATGCACCGTGGCTGACGCTGGTTCAGGAGCACATTGCCGCCAATGCCGGTGGTGCGCCGCTTGCCGGTCTTCCGGCACCAATTGCGCCGAATGCCAATGCGCCGGGCAATCCGACCTCTGCCGACGTCGAGGCCGCAGCCGGCATGACGGCCACCGACCGCACCGCCATGATCCGCGGCATGGTCGAGGGCCTGGACGCCAAGCTCAAGGCCGACCCGAACAATTTCGAAGGCTGGATGCGTCTGGTGCGCTCCTATGCCATGCTGAACGAACAAGACAAGGCGATGGCCTCGCTGAAGGCGGGTCTGGCTGCCTTCCCCGCCGATGGCGAAGAGGGCAAGCAACTGATCGCCATGGGCCGCGAACTCGGCCTGCCGGTTGAGGAGGCACTGAAATGACCCGCAAGCAGAAACGCCTCGCCGTGATCGGCGGCGGCATGGCCTTCATCATCGCCGCCGTCCTGCTGGTGATGTTCGCCTTCGGCCAGTCGGTCGCCTATTTCTACATGCCGGCCGATCTGGAAAAGACCGCCGTCGGCCCCGGCACCCGCATCCGCCTCGGCGGCCTGGTCGCCGAAGGCTCGGTGGTGCGCGGCGAGGGATCGACGGTCAAGTTCTCCGTCACCGACGGCACGGCAACCGTTCCGGTCACCTATACCGGCATCCTGCCCGACCTGTTCCGCGAGGGGCAGGGCGTCGTGACGGAAGGCAAGTTCGAAGCCGGCGGCAACGTGTTCGCTGCCGACAGCGTGCTTGCCAAGCACGACGAGAACTACATGCCGAAGGAAGTGGCCGACCGCCTGAAGAAGGACGGTGTCTGGGTGGAGGAAAAGACCCAATGATCATCGAGCTTGGCCATTATGCCCTGGTGCTGGCGCTGGCCGCATCGGTCATCATTTCCGTCGTGCCGGTGATCGGCGCGCGGCGCGGCGACGCGGCGCTGATGGCGGTAGCGGTCTCCGGCACGGTCGCGCAGTTCGCCCTCGTGGCCTTCTCCTTCGGCGCGCTCGCCTGGGCCTACATGGTCTCCGATTTCTCGGTCTCCAACGTGTGGGAAAACTCCCATTCGATGCTGCCGGCGATCTACCGTTTCTCCGCGGTCTGGGGCAACCACGAAGGCTCGATGATGCTGTGGCTGCTGATCCTGACGCTGTTTTCGGCGCTGGTCGCCTTCTTCGGCGGCAATCTGCCGGACCGGCTGAAGGCCAATGCGCTCGCCGTGCAGTCGTGGATCGCCGGCGCCTTCCTGCTCTTCATCCTGCTGACCTCCAATCCGTTCAACCGCCTCTCTCCGATCCCGGCCGAGGGCAAGGACCTGAACCCGGTCCTGCAGGACGTCGGTCTCGCCATTCATCCGCCGCTGCTCTATCTCGGTTATGTCGGCTTTTCCGTCTGCTTCTCCTTCGCCATCGCCGCCCTGATCGACGGCCGTATCGATGCCGCATGGGCGCGCTGGGTCCGGCCATGGACGCTGACCGCCTGGACCTTCCTCACCGCCGGCATCGCCATGGGTTCTTACTGGGCCTACTACGAACTCGGCTGGGGCGGCTGGTGGTTCTGGGACCCGGTCGAAAACGCCTCCTTCATGCCCTGGCTCGCCGGCACGGCACTTCTCCATTCCGCACTGGTCATGGAAAAGCGCGAGGCGCTGAAGATCTGGACCGTGCTGCTCGCCATCCTCGCCTTCTCGCTGTCGCTGCTCGGCACCTTCCTGGTGCGTTCGGGGGTTCTGACCTCGGTGCATGCCTTCGCCAGCGATCCGAGCCGCGGCATCTTCATCCTGGCGATCCTCACCTTCTTCATCGGCGGCGCCTTCTCGCTCTTTGCGCTGCGCGCGCCGAAGCTGAAGGCCGGCGGCCTGTTCCATCCGATCTCGCGCGAAGGGGCGCTCGTCCTCAACAACCTCATCCTGACGGTGGCGACCGCGACCGTGCTGATCGGCACCCTCTATCCGCTGCTGCTCGAGACGCTGACCGGCGAGAAGATCTCGGTCGGCGCCCCCTTCTTCAACCTGACCTTCGGGCTGGTGATGGCGCCGCTCTTGATCGCCGTACCCTTCGGCCCGATGCTCGCCTGGAAGCGTGGTGACCTCTATGCCGCCAGCCAGCGCCTTCTGGTCGCCGCGGCGCTCTCGCTCGTCGTTGCGCTGGTCTTCTTTTATGTCGAGCATGGCGGACCGGTGATGGCGGTGCTCGGCCTTGCCGCCGGCTTCTTCCTGGTGTTCGGGGCGATCGCCGACCTCTGGTACCGCGCCGGCTTCCGCAAGGTTGCGACTTCGGTGGCGCTTCGCCGCCTGAACGGCCTGCCGCGTTCGGCGATCGGCACGGCGCTCGCCCATTTCGGCCTCGGTGTCACCGTGCTCGGCATCGTCGCGGTCACCACCTTCGAGACGGAAACCGTCGTCGAGATGAAGCCGGGGATGACCGTCGAAGCCGGCGGCTACAGCGTCACCTTCGACGGCATGAAGTCGGCGACCGGCCCGAACTTCACCGAGGATCGCGGCCATTTCACCATCCGCGAGGGAGGCGTCGGCCGGGGTGACGTCTGGTCGTCCAAGCGTCTCTACACCGCGCGCCGCATGCCCACCACCGAGGCCGGCATCCGCACCTTCGGCACGAGCCAGCTTTATGTCTCGCTCGGCGACATGATGGACGACGGCGGCATCGTCGTGCGCATCTGGTGGAAACCCTTCATCCTGTGCATCTGGTATGGTGCGCTGATCATGATGGCCGGCGGCTTCGTCTCGCTCTCCGACCGCAGGCTGAGGGTGGGCGTGCCGAAGCGCCACGCCAAGGCCACGGTCCCGGCGGCACTGGAGGCGGCGGAATGAGCGATCGTGATCCATCGGGCGTGGGGCTCTCCCCCCTCTGCCCTGCCGGGCATCTCCCCCTGAAGGGGGGAGATCGACCAGACAGCGCCGTCAGCCATTTGACGGACGCCGAGGTTGGTGCTCCGGTGATCTCCCCCCTTGAGGGGGAGATGTCACGAAGTGACAGAGGGGGGTATCGCGCCAGCCCCTTTCGACGCTTGCTAATAGCCCTTGTGCTGGCACTGTCGGTGTTCTCCCCCCTTCCGGCCCTGGCGGTCGATCCGGGCGAGCGGCTTTCCGACCCGAAGCTCGAACAGCGGGCGCGGGATCTTTCGGCGCATCTGCGCTGCATGGTCTGTCAGAATCAGTCGATCGACGATTCGAACGCCGAGCTCGCCCGCGACCTGCGGCTCCTGGTCCGTGACCGGATCGTCAAGGGCGACAGCGACGAGGAGGTGATGAACTACATCGTCTCGCGCTATGGCGAATTCGTGCTGCTGAAACCGCGGTTTTCGGCAAAGACGGCAATCCTCTGGGGCGCACCTGCCGTGCTCTTCGTCATCGGTCTCGGCGTTGCTTTCGGCTATGCGCGGCGCACGCTCCGCCCGGAGCAGAAGGCGCTGACGGCGGAGGAAGAGGCACGCCTCGGAAAGCTCCTCGACGAGTGATGCCTGATCGGGCCGGCAAGTCGCCGGCCAAGATTACAAAGATTTCATCTTCCGTACAGTTCGCGGTAAGGTGACGCGCCCTATATCTCCATCATCCACCGCTTCCGCCGGACTTTCCGGCCTCCAGCCAGAAGAAAAGATGAAGGTAGATTTCATGTCCACACTCAATGGTCGCTCCAAGCTCAAGACGATCCTGAAGAACTCGACCGCTGCCGGCCTTGCGGCCGTGATGCTGGCGGGTGCCCTTCCGGCCGTCGTCACCCCCGCTTATGCTGACGCGGTCAAGGTCGAAGCAGCCCAGGTGCCGAGCTTCGCCGACGTGGTCTCGGCGGTATCGCCCGCCGTCGTCTCCGTCCGTGTGCAGTCCACCGTCCAGCAGACCTCCGACGAGAGCAACTTCTCCTTCGGTTTCGGCGGTCGCGGTTTCGAGGACCTGCCGGATGACCATCCGCTGAAGCGTTTCTTCAAGGAATTCGGCATGCCCGGCCCCGACGGCGAGCATGGCCCCGACGCCAATCCGGATCGCCGCCCGCGCGGCCATGCCGACGGCAAGGGCCGGCTGCGCCCGACCTCGCAGGGCTCCGGCTTCTTCATCTCCGAGGACGGCTACATCGTCACCAACAACCACGTGGTCGATGACGGCGCCGCCTTCACGGTCGTCCTGAACGACGGCACCGAACTCGACGCCAAGCTGGTCGGCAAGGACAGCCGCACCGACCTCGCCGTGCTGAAGATCGAGAACCCCAAGCAGAAGTTCACCTATGTCGAGTTTGCCGAGGACAAGGACATGCGCGTCGGCGACTGGGTCGTCGCCGTCGGTAACCCCTTCGGCCTCGGCGGTACGGTGACCGCCGGTATCATCTCCGCCCGCGGCCGCGACATCGGCTCCGGTCCGTATGACGACTATATCCAGATCGACGCCGCCGTGAACCGCGGCAACTCCGGCGGCCCGGACTTCAACCTGTCGGGCCAGGTGGTCGGCATCAACACCGCGATCTTCTCGCCCTCGGGCGGCAATGTTGGCATCGCCTTCGCCATTCCGGCCTCGGTCGCCAAGGGCGTCGTCGCCGAACTGATGAAGTCCGGCAGCGTCAACCGCGGCTGGCTCGGCGTGCAGATCCAGCCGGTCACCAAGGACATCGCCGACTCGCTTGGCCTGGCGGAAGCCAGCGGCGCGCTCGTCGTCGCCCCGCAGCAGGACTCCCCCGGCGGCAAGGCCGGCATCAAGCAGGGTGACGTGGTGACCGCCGTCAACGGCGATCCGATCAAGGATCCGCGCGATCTCGCCAAGCGCATCGCCGCTTTCGCACCGGGAACCACGGTCGACGTGTCGATCTGGCGTGAAGGCAAGTCGTCCTCCGTCAAGGTCGAGCTCGGCCAGCTGCCGAACGACCAGGCGGCTGCGTCCACCGACGAGAACGGCAGCCAGAACGATACCGCGCCGTCGACCGAGCAGGCGCTCGCCAATCTCGGCGTCAGCGTCACCCCGGCCGAAGACGGCAAGGGCCTGACCATCGTCGACGTCGATCCGGACTCCGATGCCGGTGACAAGGGCCTGAAGGCCGGCGAGAAGATCACCTCGGTCAACAACCAGGCGGTCGCAACTGCAGCCGACGTCATGAAGGTGCTGGATCAGGCGAAGAAGGACGGCCGCACCAAGGCGCTCTTCCAGATCGAATCGGAAAGCGGCAGCCGCTTCGTGGCACTGCCGATCAACCAGGGCTGACGGCGCCGGCCTGAAACGACCTCTGAGGGGCGCCGCCGTCTTTGCCGACGCGGCGCCCTTTTCTTTTGATCGACGGAAAGGACGAGACGATGAATACCGGGCAGGGCAACGCGCCGCAGCCGGGCGATTCCGGTTGTGCGCAGGGCATGGCCGGCGCTAATGTCGCCCACATGAAGATACTTGTCATCGAAGACGATCTCGAAGCCGCGGCTTACATCACCAAGGCTTTCCGGGAAGCCGGCATTGTTGCCGACCACGCCAGCGACGGCGAGAGCGGCCTGTTCATGGGCAGCGAGAATACCTATGACGTCATGGTCATCGACCGCATGCTGCCCCGCCGCGATGGCCTTTCGGTGATCAGCGAGCTCAGGAAGCGCGGCATCGAGACGCCGGTGCTGATCCTCTCGGCGCTTGGCCAGGTCGACGACCGCGTGACCGGCCTTCGCGCCGGCGGCGACGACTATCTTCCGAAACCCTATGCCTTTTCCGAGCTTCTGGCCCGGGTCGAGGTGCTCGGCCGCCGCAAGGGCAAGCCGGAGCAGGACATGGGCTACCGGGTCGGCGACCTGGAACTCGACCGCCTGTCCCACGAGGTCCGCCGCGCCGGCAAGGAGATCCTGCTCCAGCCGCGCGAATTCCGCCTGCTCGAATACCTGATGAAGAATGCCGGCCAGGTGGTGACCCGCACCATGCTGCTCGAAAACGTCTGGGACTATCACTTCGACCCGCAGACCAACGTCATCGACGTGCACGTCTCGCGGCTGCGCTCGAAGATCGAGAAGGATTTCGACAAGCCGCTGCTGAAGACGGTGCGCGGCGCAGGCTACATGATCAAGGACGAAGGCTGAGCCTCCCATGAACGCCCGCCTCAAGCTTCTTTCCAAGTCGGCCGCCGTCCGGCTGTCGGCACTCTATATCGGCCTCTTCGCGCTCTGCGCCGGCCTGCTCGTCATCTATGTGACCGCTCTTTCCGAGCGCATCCTCTATGTCCAGACGCGTGACACGCTGAAGGAGGAGGTACAAGAAATCGAGACGGCCTTCGAGCGCGGCGGCATCAACCGGTTGCTGGCGATGATGGAGCGTCGCGCCCGCCAGCCGGGCGCCAATCTCTATGTGATCGCCGGCCCGAACGGCGAGATCCTGGCGGGCAACGTCGCATCCGTCGAGCCGGGCCTGTTCGACCGCGAGGGATGGACCGAGCACCCGTTCCGCTACGAGCGCTACAACGAGAGCGGCGACGTGCAACGGCATGTGGCGGCCGGCCATGTCTTCTTCCTCGACAACAAGCTCCGCATCCTCGTCGGCCGCGACCTCGGAGAGCCGACCAAGCTCAGGCTGCTGGTCCGCCAGGCGCTGATGGTGGCGCTCGCCATCATGGGGCTGGGCGCGGTGATCATCTGGTTCGCCATCGGCCGCAATGCGCTGAAGCGCATCGACCGGGTGTCCGCGGCCAGCAAGAAGATCATGGCGGGCGACCTGTCGCAGCGCCTGCCGGTGTCCGGATCGGGCGACGAATTCGACCGCCTGTCCTCCTCGCTCAACGCGATGCTCGGCCGCATCGAGAAGCTGAACGAGGGCCTGCGCCAGGTTTCCGACAACATCGCCCACGACCTCAAGACGCCGCTGACGCGGTTGCGCAACAAGGCCTCCGATGCGCTGGCCGAAGACGACGAGGCGGCCCGGCGTTCCGCACTTGAAGGCATCATCGCCGAATCCGACCAGCTGATCCGCACCTTCAACGCGCTTTTGATGATCAGTCGCGTGGAAGCCGGCTCGATCGCCGCAGAGCTCTCCGACATCGACCTGTCTGCCATCGCTGCCGACAGCGCCGAGCTTTACGAGCCGGTGGCGGAAGAGGCCGGCCTCGCGCTCGAGACGACGATCGCGCCGGGCCTTTCGGTGCGGGGCAATCGCGAGCTGATCGGCCAGGCGCTTTCCAACCTGATCGACAACGCCATCAAGTACGGAATGGCGGCCGCGGACGGAGAGCACGGCGAATCGGGCGGAAAGATCACGGTCACCGTCGGCAAGGTCGGCGGTGCGGTCGAGGTCGCGGTTTCCGACAACGGGCCGGGCGTCGATGCAGACAAGCGCGAGGACGTGGTGAAACGTTTCGTCCGTCTCGAAGCGAGCCGCACCAAGCCCGGAACCGGCCTCGGCCTGTCGCTGGTCGAGGCGATCATGGCTCTGCACGGCGGACGGCTCGAGCTCTCCGACACGACGGTGGACGGCGGTGCGACCCGCGGCCTGACCGCCCGCATGATCTTTCCCGGGCAGAAGATGTAAGACGGCGCCGGGTCGGCCGGCGTCAGTCCCCGAGCCATTCGAAGATGATCTGCGAGGGCGAACAGCCCACCACGCAGCCACCGCATCCGCCGCAGGCGGAGGGCGACGGCGCCGTGCGCTTGACGCGGCCCTTATTTTCCCAGATCCGCATCATCGCCTCTACCGCGCCGGGCTCGCTGTGGCTTTGCAGCGAGAGGGAGAGCAGGGAGGCGCGCGGATTTTGCCGCAGGATGTCGCGCAGTTCGGTCAGGCTGGCCATCAGACCGCTCCCGCCTTGGCGAGCACCGGGCGGCGCAGCCGGGCGGACGTGTGCCGCAGCGCGAGGATGGTGGAGGCGAAGGCCGCCAGGATCGCGGTGATCCACAGCGAGGCGCGCAGCGGTGCTTCCGCGAATGTCGCCGTCTGGTAGGCGATGACGGCAGAGCCGTAGGCGATCCCCGTCGTCCAGGCGACGGTGGCCGTCATCCAGCGGGCGCCGGCCTCGCGATAGATCGCGCCGGTCGCAGCGACGCAAGGCGTGTAGAGCAGGATGAAGAGCAGGTAGGCGAAGGCGCCGGCGCTGCCTGCGAAACGGGCCTGCATCTCGGCAAACGTGCCGGTCTTGACCTCTTGTTCGGCAGCGGCGGCCTCCGTCGAGGTGACGTCGCCGATGTCGATACCGAGCGGGTCGGTGATCCTGGTGGTCAGCGCGGCCAGGTTGGCGGGCACGGAGGCCGCGGCCCGGGCAAGGCCCTCGACGATGATCTGTGTCGTGCTCTGCGGTTCCTCGGGTGCCTCGGGGGCGGCATCGCGCGCCAGCGCCCCGTAGAGCGAATCGAGCGTGCCGACAACCGCCTCCTTGGCGAAGACACCGGTGACGATGCCGACAATGGCCGGCCAGTTGCGTTCGTCGAGCCCCATCGGCTGGAAGACGGGTGCTGCCGCCTTGCTGGCGACCGCCAGGATCGAGCGGTCGCTTTCGGCGCTGCCGAAATTGCCCTGGGTGTCCATCGCGCTGACGATGGAGAGGAAGGCCACCATCAGAACGATCACCTTGCCGGCCCGAAGCACGAAGCCCTTGAGGCGCTCCCAGGTATGCATGACCACATTGCGAAGGGTCGGCATGTGATAGGGCGGCAGTTCCATCACCAGCGGCGAAACCTGGCCGTGGGTGAGCGTCATCTTCATGATGTAGCCGGTGAAGATGGCGACCGCGATGCCCGCGAGATAGAGCCCAAAGACGAGGTTCTGGCCGTTTGCGGGGAAGAAGGCGGCGGCGAACAGCGCATAGACCGGCAGGCGTGCGCCGCAGGACATGAAGGGCGCCATCATGATGGCGGTCTTCCGGTCGCTTTCGTTGTCGAGCGTGCGGGTTCCCATGATCGCCGGCACGTTGCAGCCAAAGCCGACGATCAGCGGTACGAATGCCTTGCCCGGCAGTCCGGCCATGCGCATGAAGCGATCCATTACGAAGGCGGCGCGGGCGAGATAGCCCGAGTCCTCGAGGATCGACAGGAAAATGTAGAGGAAGGCGATGACCGGGATGAAGGTGGCCACCGTCTGGATGCCGCCGCCGATGCCATTGGCGATCAGCACTGTCAGCCATTCGGGAGAGCCGGCCGAGCGCATGGCGTGGCCGAGCCCGTCGACCAGCACGGCACCGACGCCGATGTCGAAGAAATCGATGAAGGCCGAGCCGACATTGATGGTCCACATGAACATCAGGTACATGACAGCGAGGAAGATCGGGATGCCCAGCGCGCGATGGAGAACGATCCGGTCGATCCGGTCGGTCAGCGACTGAGAGGCGATGCGCGGCCGCTCCACCGAGGCGGCAACCACCCGTCCGGCAAAGGCGTAGCGCCGATCGGCGATCAGGATGTCGAGATCCTCTCCGCATTCGTCTTCAAGTTCGGCAAGGGTTTCGGCGATCTCGGCGCCGAGTGTGCCGGGCAGGCCGTCAAGCCGGCTGCGGTCGCCGTCGAAGATCTGCAGCAGCCGCCAGCGGGGATCGGCTGGAGACTCGGGAAGGCGAGGGGCAAGACGCTCGACGGCCTTCTCGACCGCCGCATCATAGTGGCAGTAGCCGGATGGAACCCGTCCCGAGGCGGCGACGTCGGCAATGGCCTTCTGCATCGCTTCAAGGCCTGTGCCCTTTGCCGCGACGATCGGCACGACCGGGCAGCCGAGCTGCGCGGCCAGTGCCTCGATGTCGATCTTCACGCCGTTCTGGCGGGCCACGTCCATCATGTTCAGCACGACCAGCATGGGGACGCGCATCTCGAGGAGCTGGGTGGTCAGGTAGAGGTGCCGCTCAAGATTGGAGGCGTCGACGATGTTGACGAGCACGTCCGCCTCGCCGGAGACGGCAAAGTCGAGTGCGATCCTTTCATCGAGCGAGGTTTCGAGCGAGCCGATGGAATAGGTTCCGGGCAGGTCGACCAGCGTCGCCGCCTTGCCGGCGAGCATCATCGTGCCGGTCTTTTTCTCGACCGTGACGCCCGGCCAGTTGCCGACCTTCTGGCGCGAACCCGTGAGGGCGTTGAAGAGGGTGGTTTTCCCGCAATTGGGGTTTCCGACCACGGCGACGGTCATCTGTTTCATGGGATGTATCCGCAGGTTGGGGAGGTTGGGAACCAGGAGCTAGGCCGGGACGGTGTCGGCGAGTTGCTCGACGGTGATGATCCGCGCCTCTTCGCGGCGGAGGCAAAGGGCCGTGCCCCTGAGGTTCACTTCCACCGGATCGCCGAGGGGCGCCCGCCGGGTGACGGCAACCACCGCGCCCGGCGTGAGGCCCATCGACAGCAGGCGACGCCGGCATGGGTCGTTCCGGTCGCTGAAGCCGGTGACGCGCGCGACCGCGCCGATCGGGAGTTCGTTGAGGAGTGCCATGTCATCTAGTCCTTGATCGGTTCGACGGTCAGCTTCTGGGCCATGCCCATGCCGAGGCCGACGCGACTTTCATGGATCGCCACGATCATCGGCCCGGTCATCTGGTTCTGCACGATGCGGACGATCGAACCGAGCGCCAGCCCCAGATCCGTCAGCCGGCGGTCGAGACTGCGCCCGCCCGCCAGCGCCACGATGCGCACCCGTTCGCCCGGTCGGGCCATGGTGAGAGGGTAGGCAGCCGTTTGCGTCATCATGGTCATCTCCCGCATGAAGGGGCGCCGCGCGCCCAGATGCGATTGCAGTTGCGTGTCATTCCGAACAAGGCGGTGGCAAAAGGGCACCTGCCGACCTCTCGCTGCCTCCATGTGCGGATATATAGCTCTATCGAAAGATGAGTTTGATCTTCAACAAACAAAATGACGCAGGCATCGCCGCACCGCCCATTGATCCGGCGCATGGCCTTTCCGCAAAACACGTCCTACCTTCCCAGCGGGGTGCGAGATTCGCTAGAACGGTTTTCGCACATGACGCATGCGGGGGAGGCTGGCGATGGATGAAGCGAAGGCGAGGCGGTTGTCCCAGGTCGCGGACGGTGTCATCCGGCCGTTCAACCAGACGGAACTGAAGTCGGTTGTGTCCCTGCTGAAAGACGCCGGCAAGCATCATCCGGTGCTGGCCGATCTCATCGCCGGCGAAAGCCCGCTCCGCACCTTCGTCACCGCCGCACTTTCGCTCTCTCCCTATCTGCGCGACATGGCGGCCCTCGATCCGGCAACGCTGGTGCGCGCGCTCGACGAGCCGATCGAGCCGTTGCTCGAGACGCTCGTCGCCGACGCCCGCAATGCCTGGCGCGGCGAGGATGGCGGCGCGGTCGCGACCGAGGCGCAGGTGATGACCCGCCTGCGCGTCGCCAAGCGCAAGCTGTCCTTCGTCACTGCACTTGCCGATCTGGCCCGCATCTTCGATGCACGCGACACGACGCGCTGGCTTTCGGCGATCGCCGACGCCTGCGTCGCGGCAGCGATCGACCACCTGCTGATCGCCGGCCACGACGCCGGCAAGCTGGTCCTCAAGGACCGGGCCGAACCCTCGGCGGAGAGTGGCCTGATCGTGCTCGGCATGGGCAAGCTCGGTGCCTGCGAGCTCAACTATTCCTCCGACATCGACCTTGTCATCTTCTTCGAACCCGAGGCCGGTATCCTCGTATCGCCGGAAGACGCGACCGAAACCTATGGCCGGATGATGCGCCGGCTGGTGCGTATCCTGCAGGACCGTACCGGCGATGGCTATGTCTTCCGCACCGATCTCAGGCTGCGTCCCGATCCGGGTTCGACGCCGCTCGCGGTGCCGGTCGAGGCGGCTCTTCTCTATTATGAGGGCAGGGGGCAGAACTGGGAACGCGCTGCCTTCATCAAGGCGCGGCCCGTCGGCGGGGACCTGAAGGCGGGGCAGGGCTTCCTGCGCGAACTCGTCCCCTTCGTCTTCCGCAAATATCTCGACTATGCGGCGATCGCCGACATCCATTCGATCAAGCGGCAGATCCATGTGCACAAGGGCCACGGCGCGATCGCGGTCAAGGGGCACAACGTCAAGCTCGGCCGCGGCGGCATCCGCGAGATCGAGTTTTTCGCCCAGACCCAGCAGCTGATCGCGGGCGGCCGCATGCCGGAACTGCGCCTGCGCCCGACCGAGGCCGCACTTCATGCGCTGACCGCCGCCAACTGGATCGACGCTGCGACCCGCGACGAACTGATCGAGGCCTACTGGTTCCTGCGCGATATCGAGCACCGTATCCAGATGGTGCATGACGAACAGACCCATCTCCTGCCCGAAACCGAAAGCGAGCTGCGCCGCATCGCCTATATGGCCGGTTTCAGTGACACCACCGGCTTTTCCACGCGGCTGGAAAGCGTGCTGAAGACGGTCGAGAAACGTTATGCCCGGCTGTTCGAGCAGGAGGAGCGGCTGTCTTCGGCGAGCGGAAACCTCGTCTTCACCGGCCAGAAGGACGATCCGGACACGCTGAAGACGCTGAAGGGCCTGGGTTTCGAACGGCCCGAAGACATTTCCCGCGTCATCCGCATCTGGCACTACGGCCGCTACCGGGCGACCCAGTCGGTGGAGGCGCGCGAGCGGTTGACGGAACTGACGCCGCAGCTCCTGAAGACCTTCGGCGAAAGCCGGCGCGCCGACGAGGCGCTGCTGCGCTTCGACAGTTTCCTCTCCGGCTTGCCGGCCGGCATCCAGCTGTTTTCGCTCCTGACCAGCAACCCGGCGCTGCTGGACCTCATCGTCAACATCATGTCGTCCGCACCGCGGCTGGCTGAAATCATCGCCCAGCGTCCGCATGTCTTCGACGGCATGCTGGATCCGGGCCTGATGGTCGAGCTGCCGACCCGGACCTATCTCGCCCGGCGCCTTTCGTCCTTCCTGCAGGGAAGTCGCCACTACGAGGAAATCCTCGACCGGCTGCGCATCTTCGCCGCCGAGCAGCGCTTCCTGATCGGCATCCGCCTGCTCACCGGCACCATCGGCGGACCGCAGGCGGGCCATGCCTTCACCGACCTTGCCGGCCTCATCATCGAGGAGGCGCTGAAGGCGGTGGTCGCCGAGATGGAGGCCGCCCATGGCCGCATCGCCGGCGGCAAGGTGGCACTCGCTGGCATGGGCAAGCTCGGCTCCTTCGAACTCACCGCCGGCTCCGACGTCGACGTCATCCTGCTCTATGAACACGATGACGATGCGGGCGACTCCGACGGGGCAAAACCGCTCGATCCGGTACGCTACTATACGCGCCTCACCCAGCGCCTGATCGCGGCGCTCTCGGCCCCGACCGCCGAGGGCGTGCTCTACGAGGTCGACATGCGGCTTCGTCCCTCCGGCAACAAGGGACCGGTGGCGACCCGGCTCAGGGCCTTCGAAAAATACCAGTTCGAGGAAGCCTGGACCTGGGAGCACATGGCGCTGACGCGCGCCCGGCTGATCTGCGGCGACGAAGACCTGATGCAGGCGACCAGCAACGTGATCGCTGCCGTCCTCGCCAAGCCCCGCGACGCGGCAAAGACCGCGGCCGACGTCGCCGAAATGCGGGCGATGATCGACAAGGAGAAGCCGCCGAAGGACATCTGGGATGTCAAGCTCATTGCCGGCGGCCTGATCGACATCGAGTTCATCGCCCAGCACCTCGCGCTGATCGCGCGGGGGCGTAAGGTCGAT
Source organism: Rhizobium terricola (assembly GCF_012927355.1). GTDB lineage: Bacteria > Pseudomonadota > Alphaproteobacteria > Rhizobiales > Rhizobiaceae > Allorhizobium > Allorhizobium terricola. The sequence goes on along the minus strand of NZ_JABBGK010000001.1, from coordinate 1,974,278 downwards.
GCCGAGGTGAACGGCCTGTCGACCGCCGACGCGTTGAAGCGGCTTGGCGCCGAGCTGATGGACCCGAACGATCTCGACCTCTGCCTCAACGCGCTGAAGCTCTACACGGAGCTTTCGCAGGTGATCCGCCTGTGCGTCGACGGCGGCTTCGATCCGGCAACCGTTCCGGCCGGCCTCGTCGATCTCGTCTGCCGCGCCGGCGACAGCCCGGACCTGAAGACGCTGGAAGCGGAGATCAAGCGCCTGTCGAAGGCGGTCCGCAAGGTCTTCACCAGCGTCGTGAAGGGATGAGGCGGCGGCGCTGATGGTTTTGAAAGTCCTGAAGTCCGGGGTTTTCGGTATTTTAACTTACTCTGAAGTAGAAATATGAGGTGAGGCCGCAGGGGCGCGGCCCGCCACATCGTTCGACGTCGGATATCGGAACCTTGAAACATTCGATCAGGTGGATCCTCGAGGCACTGAAGGTGCCCAACGAGAATCCGGAGCTCACACTTTCGCAGTTCGAGGCTTTCTCGAAGCAGGTTCCGCTGCTCTATTTCATCCTGACGACCAACATGCTGTCGCTGGCCTGGACGCATCGTGACATTGCGCCCGCCTATCTGGTCATCTACCTGCCGGCCGTGCTTTCCATCATCTTCGTGGCGCGAGGTATCGGCTGGTTCGTTTCCCGCAACCGCAAGGTCGATGCCGCGCAGGCCTATCACCGCCTCAAGGCCACCAACCGGCTGGCAGCGCCGATCGCCATCTTCTGTACCGGCTGGTCCGTGGCTCTATTGCCCTATGGAGATGGCTTCCAGCAGGCCCATGTGGCGTTCTTCATGGCGATCACAGTCATCGGCTGCATTTTCTGCCTGATGCATCTGCGTTCGGCGGCAATGGTCGTGACGGTTCTCGTCAATGCTCCATTCTTCCTTGCCATGGTGTTGAGCGGTGAGGAGACCTTCGTCGCGACCGGGATCAACGTGATCCTCGTCAGCATGGCGATGATCGCTGTCCTTCTCACCCATTATCGCGACTTCCATCAGCTCGCCGAACAGCGTCTGGTGCTGCAGGCGCAGAACAAGACCATGAAGGCGCTCTCGGACGAAAATCTGAGGCTCGCAAACCTCGATAGCCTGACACTCATCGCCAATCGCCGCAGCTTCTTCCATACGCTCGACCAGGCCTTTGCCCGGGCGCAGTCCGAAGGCGGTATGCTGGCGATCGGGGTGATCGATCTGGATGGCTTCAAGCCGATCAACGACATGTACGGGCATTCGGCCGGCGACAAGGTTCTTGTCGAGGTGGCCGAGCGCCTCAGCCGGTTTGCCGACGGGGCCGTCTCCGTGTTTCGCCTCGGCGGCGACGAGTTCGCACTGATCGTCACAGGCAACCATGACGAAGCCTCGGTGGTGGCGCTCGGAAACCGCGTCTGCGATGCCATCGCTCAGCGCATCAATCTCGGCGGCGGCGTAGTCCAGGTGACCGCCTCGCTCGGTTTCGCGACCTTCCCGCAGGTGGGCGCGAACGGGCAGGAGCTGTACGAACGCGCCGACTACGCCCTCTACACCGCCAAGAAGCATCATCGTGCCGGTGTCGTGGTGTTCAATGCCGAGCAGGCAGACGAACTGTCGCGCCAGAAGGTGGTCGAGGAGACGTTGCAGGTCGCCGACCTCGAAACGGAACTCTCGCTGGTCTTCCAGCCGATCATCGATGTCGCCTCGCGACGCCCTGCCGGTTTCGAGGCGCTTGCCCGCTGGAACTGTCCGACCATCGGTCCGGTGTCGCCGGCCGAGTTCATTCCGATCGCCGAGTACAACGGCCGGATCGGTCTGATCACCCGCCTGCTTCTGGAGCGCGCGCTGAAGACCGCCGCCACATGGCCGGACGATGTCTTCCTGTCCTTCAATCTGTCTCCCCATGACCTCGCGACGGCCGAAGGCGTCAATCGGCTGGTCGGCATCATCAGGGCGAGCGGCGTCGATCCGCGCCGTATCACCTTCGAGATCACCGAGACGGCCGTGATGAGCGATTTCGAGCAGGCCAACGCCTCGATCCGGATCCTCAGGCAACTCGGCTGCGGTATTGCGCTCGACGACTTCGGCACCGGCTATGCGAGCCTCAGCTACGTTCACCGACTGCCGCTTTCCAAGATCAAGGTCGACGGCAGTTTCGTGCGCGAGATCCATCGCAAGGAAACCAGCGTCAAGATCGTCAAGTCCGTCCTCGCGCTCTGCGCCGAGATGCGGCTGGAGGCGATCGTCGAGGGCGTCGAGACCGAGAACGAGATGGCGATCCTCGAAACGCTGGGTGTCGGCTCGGTTCAGGGCTACCATTTCGCCCGGCCGATGGCCGAAGCCGAAACGCACGCCTTCCTGAAAGGAACGGGTGCGTCGTTGGAGAACCGCCGGGTCTCCTGAGCGGACGAGCGACCGGCGACCTGCCGGGGCAGGCCTGACGTCAGGCCCGCTTGCGCGCCGTCTCGATAATCATAACCTCCGGGATCATCACCGAGACCACCGTGCCACAGCCTTCGCGTGAGCGGATCTTGAGGCTACCGCCGTGCATGTTGACCAGCGAGCGGGAGATGGCGAGGCCGAGGCCGGAACCGCCGGTGCTCTTCGCGTACTGGCTCTGGACCTGCTCGAAGGGCTGGCCGATCTTCGAGAGAGCGGCCTTCGGGATGCCGATGCCCGTATCGGCGATGGTGATGGCGACCTTGTCGCCGACCTTGCGGGTGCGGAGCGCGATCTTGCCGCCCGGTTCGGTGAACTTGACCGCGTTCGACAGGATGTTGAGCAGGATCTGCTTCATCGAGCGGCGGTCGGCGGTCATCACCAGTCCCGGCGAGACGCGCTGTTCGACATGGACGTTCTTTTCCTCCGCCGGAATGGCGGTGAGGCGAAGGCTCTCCTCGATCAGGGCGTCGAGGTCGATCCGCTCGCAACGGATCTTCATCTGGCCCGCTTCGATCTTCGACATGTCGAGGATGTCGTTGATGACGTTCAGAAGGTGCTTGCCGCTGTCGTGGATGTCGCGGGCATATTCCTCGTATTTCGGTGAACCGATCGGGCCGAACATGCCGGCGAGGAGAATTTCCGAGAAGCCGAGAATGGCGTTGAGCGGCGTCCTGAGCTCGTGGCTCATATTGGCGAGGAATTCGGACTTCGCCCTGTTGGCGGCTTCCGCACGCTCCTTTTCCGCCTGGTAGTTGGCATTGGCGACAGAGAGTTCGGCCGTCTGCTTTTCGAGCTTCTTCTGCGACAGCGAGAGGTCGCCGATGTTGCACATCAGCCGGCGCTCCTGTTCGCGCAGGCGATCCTGGTGGCGCTTGAGAAGCGTGATGTCGGTGCCGACCGAGACGAGACCGCCGTCGCGGGTGCGGCGCTCGTTGATCTGCAGCCAGCGTTCGTCGGCGAGCTGAACTTCGGTGGTGCGCGATGCGCTGCCCTGGTCCGGGTCGGCGACGCGCCGCTGGATGATCGGCTTCTGCGCGGCGGCCTGCACCACCCAGCGTTCGGTGCCCGGCACCAGGATGCTGTCCGGCAGGCCGTAGACCTTCTGGAAATGCGCATTGCACATGACGAGCCGGTCGTTCTTGTCCCACAGGACGAAGGCTTCCGAGGTGCATTCGATGGCGTCGGCGAGACGCTGGTCGGCTTCCGCATAGCGCTGGGCAAGCCGGTGCTGCTCGGTGACGTCCATGGCGATGCCGATGACATGCAGCGAACCCGTCGTCGAGCGGATCACCTGGGCGCGGGCGCGCATCCAGACGTAGTGTCCCTGGGCGTGGCGCATGCGGAAGATCTGGTCGATCTGGCGCGAGCCGCCCCGTCCGACGGCGCGGGCGAGTGCAAAGAGATTGCCGTCGTCCGGGTGCATCAGGCGTGCCGCATCGGCAAAGGCGAGCACTTCGGTCGATGGCGGCAGGCCGAGCATCTCGTACATCGAGCGCGACCAGAATAGCTTGCGGCTGGCAAGGTCGAAGTCCCACAGGCCGCAGCGACCGCGCGACAGCGCGGCCTCTACGCGCATGTTGGATTCGAGCGAGACGTCGTCCGCCTCGCGGGCCCGCTTCACCTGCTGGAAATAGGCGTAGAGGATGACGAGAAGGATCAGCGAAATGCCGGAGAACAGCGTGACGTTGAGGGCGATCTCGGCGCGCCAGAAGTCCATCATGCCCTGGAGCGAATGGGCGCTCAGGATCATGGCGCCGTCGCTGCCGACCGGGGTCATTACCGCGAAATGGCGCACGCCGGCGATGTCGGTCTCGATGCCGCCGCCCTGATCGGCGAAGCGGCGGATGGCGGCGACCTGGGGCAGAAGATTGGCAAGCGGCAGGCCGACATAGCCGGCGCCGGACGGAGACGAGGCGAAGACACGTCCGTCGGTATCGGTGAGCAGCACGAAGGCGCCGTTCTTCAGGTGATCGCTGGACAGATAGCGGGTGAGGATCGCCTCGGCGGCAGCGCGGTCGCCCGTGGCGAAGAGGTCAACCTTCTCGCCGATGGCAGCCTCCGCCGTGGTCGCCATCAGGGCCGTCATCTGGCGGATCCCTTCCTCGAAGCGCCCATGTTCGCCGAGCATGCCGATGCCGCGTGCCAGCGCCACGACGCCGAGGAAGGCGATGATCAGGATCGGGATCGAACGGCGCAGGATCGTCTCGAGGCGCCGCGACGGCTCGTTTTCGGAGCCGTTGACTCCGCCGAAGCCGTCGCGCAGTTTCGTGAAAAAGGCCGCAATGCCAGAAATATTGAGTCGCAGCCGCTCATCGGCTGCGGTTGCCCGCCGCGCGTTCGACATCGTCCCTGCCTCGATCCCTCGTGTGATCCGAAGCGCCGCTCGCCCGAATCTGACTCAATGAATCACCGGTGATTCGCCTTGTCCAGATGGGGGTGGTGAACAAAATCTTAACCCATTCTTCCGAATCGGCTTTTTTTGTACGAACTTCGCCAAAGGCTTGAATCTGATTGAAAAGATGGCCGCCTCTCGCTTATCGAAGACGGGATTTCCATAGCGGGTGACGTGGTCCAGGGGGAATGTACTAATGTCTGTAATGCCCATGCGCGGGACGCCGGTTCGGGCGGGAGCCGCCGCGTTGATGATGATGCTTGGCCTGATGGTGGCCGGGCCGTCGAAAGCTGCCGAGCCGGCGCCGCCGAGCCTCTATGACGAGCTGTCGGAGGAGCAGGTCGAGGAAGCCGATCAGTTCGCCCTTCACAACGCGATTGCTACCGTGTTCCACGAGGCCGGCCACATGCTGGTCTCCGAGTTTTCCCTGCCGGTGCTCGGCAAGGAAGAGGACGCCGTCGACGGCCTCGCAGTCCTCCTTCTGCTCGAGGCGGAGGACGAGAACTTCAATACCGCCGTCGAGGACTTCGCCAATGTCTGGTTCCTCTCGGCGGGCCAGGCGGCAGAGGACGACGAACTCGCTTTCTGGGACAGCCACGGCCTCGACGAGCAGCGCGCCTACAGCACGGTCTGCCTGATGCTCGGAAAGAACGAAAAGCGCTTCAAGGACTTCGCCGATTCGCTCGAGTTTCCCGACTATCGCGCCGAGGAGTGCCCGTCCGAATACGAAAGCCTGCTGACCAGTTGGAGCAAGCTGCTCGAACCCTACGAGGCCGGCAAGAACGACAAGACGAATTTCGTCATAAAGTACGAGGAAACGAAGAATCCGCAGCTCGCCTATTTCCGCAAGAAGATCATGGACCTGGAGGTGTTGGAACTGGTGGAGGCCGCCTTTTCCGGCACCTACAAGCTGAAGGACGGGATCAAGCTGACGGCAACCGAATGCGGTGTCGCCAACGCCTTCTGGAGCCCGGACGACCGCGAGATGACGCTCTGCTACGAGGATGTGCTGAACAGCGCCGAACTCGACGCCCAGTGGTACATCGACAATCCCGACGAATAAGGCCCCGACGAGTAAGGCCTGGGCTGGCGCGGGGTTGGCCCGCGCCAGATAGGAACCTCTCAGCCCTTCAGGATGCGCTCGACGATGTCGGCGACGTCGGAGGAGAGCTGCGGGGCGGCTCGCTCGATCGTCATCAGCGCCTCGCGTGCCTGTTCGGCACGGACGGGCTCAAGCAGACGCCAGGAGCGCAGCGCGGTCAGAAGGCGGGCGGCGAGTTGCGGATTGCGCTTGTCGATCGCGAGAATTTCTTCGGCGAAGAAATGATAGGCCTTGCCGTCCGGACGGTTGAAGCCCGTCGCGTTGGCGAAGGCGAAGGTGCCGATCAGCGAGCGGACCCGGTTCGGGTTCGAGGCGGCGAAATGCGGGTTCTGCATGAGCCGCATGACGCGCTCGAGCGAGCCTTCGCCCGGGATCGTCGCCTGGATCGCGAACCATTTGTCGAGCACCAGCGCATTCGAGGCGAAGCGGCTCTCGAAGGCGGCGAGCGCCGCATGGGTTTCCGGAGCCTCGGGGAAGCGATGGGCAAGCACCGTCAGCGCCTGGGCGAGGTCGGTCATGTTGTCGGCCTTGGCAAAGGCTTGCGCCGCACCCGCAGGGCTCTTGTCGCTGAGCGCGAGGAAGCCGAGGGCGGCGTTGCGCAGGGCCCGGCGACCGGCGCTTGCTGCGTCCGGGGTGAACGATCCGCCTGAGGCAAGGCTGTCATAGAGCGAGCGGAACGTGTCCGCGCCCGCGGTGGCGATGGCGGACAGGATAGCCTGCCGGCCCTTGTAGATGGCGTCCGGATCGTTGTTCGAGCCGAGTTCGCGGGCAATATCGGATTCGCTCGGCAGCGCCAGCGCCTGGGCGCGGAAGGCGGCCTCGAGCGTCTCGTCCGCAGCGATCGCGAGCAGCGCGTCGCTAAGCCCGGCGTCGCATTCGATTGCCTTGCCGGCGGCTGCGGCCTTGGCTGCCGCCATCAGGTTCGGCAGGGCGAGATCGGTGATGGCCTGCCAGCGGGCGAACAGGTCGCTGTCATGGCGGGCGATGTGGGCGAGGTCTTCCTTGCTCTGGGCGAAATGCAGAGTGACCGGAGCAGAGAAGCTGCGATTGAGCGAGACGACCGGACGCGCGCCGATTCCGGTGAAGACAAAGGTCTGACTGCGCTCCGTGAGGTGCAGCACGTCGCCGGTCACCTCTCCGCCGCTGACGGCTGCGGGCGAGGCTTCCGAACCGTTCTCGCCGATCAGCGCGAACTTGAGCGGAATGTGCATCGGTTCCTTGGCGGTCTGGCCGGGCGTTGCCGGGACCATCTGCTCGAGCGACAGGCTGAGTGTCTTGGCGCCCGCGTCATAGGTCGACGAAACAGTGATCTGCGGCGTGCCGGCCTGATGGTACCAGAGCGAGAACTGCGTGAGGTCTCGGCCGTTGGCATCCTCGAAGCTCTTGACGAAGTCCTCGACGGTCGCGGCTTCCCCGTCATGGCGCTCGAAATAGAGGTCCATGCCCTTCTTGAATCCGTCGCGGCCGAGAATGGTCGCGATCATCCGGGTGACTTCGGAGCCCTTCTCGTAGACGGTCGTCGTGTAGAAGTTGTTGATCTCACGGAACTTCGTCGGGCGCACCGGATGGGCGAGCGGGCCGGCATCCTCGGGGAACTGTTCCGAACGCAGATGGCGGACCTCGGCGATGCGCTTGACGGCGCGCGAACGCTGGTCGGCGGAAAACTCGTGGTCGCGATAGACGGTTAGGCCTTCCTTCAGGCACAGCTGGAACCAGTCGCGGCAGGTAATGCGGTTGCCGGTCCAGTTGTGGAAATACTCATGCGCAATGATCGCCTCGATATTGGCATAGTCCTGGTCGGTCGCGGTCTCCGGATCGGCAAGCACGTACTTGTCGTTGAAGATGTTGAGACCCTTGTTCTCCATCGCGCCCATGTTGAAGTCGGACACGGCGACGATCATGAAGATGTCGAGATCGTATTCGCGGCCGAAGACTTCCTCGTCCCACTTCATCGAACGCTTCAGCGCATCCATGGCATAGGCCGCGCGGGCTTCCTTGCCGTGCTCGACATAGATCTTCAGCGCGACTTCGCGCTCCGACATGGTGACGAAGGTATCTTCGACCACGCCGAGATCGCCGGCGACGAGGGCAAAGAGGTAGGACGGCTTCGGATGCGGGTCGAACCAGGCAGCGAAGTGCTTGCCGGGGCCGTAACCTGCGCCGCCGAGGAAGTTGCCGTTCGACAGCAGCAGCGGGTTGGCGTCCTTGTCGGCGATGATGTTGACCGTATAGACGGCCAGCACGTCAGGCCGGTCGGGGAAGAAGGTGATGCGGCGGAAGCCCTCGGCCTCGCACTGCGTGCAGTAGATGCCGTTCGACCGGTAGAGGCCCATCAGCTGGGTGTTGGCCTCGGGATTGATCAGCGTCGTGACCGTGATCTCGAACGGGACCGATTCCGGCAGGTCGCGGATCGTCAGGCTGTCTGCCGTCTCGGTATAACGCTCCGGTGCCATTTCGATCTGGTCGAACAGCAGGCCGGTCATGTTGAGTTCGTCGCCGTCGAGCACCAGCGGCGCGTTCAAATCGGCGCCTTCGCGGCGATGGAAGATCAGGCGTGCCTCGACCTTGGTTTCTGTCGGGTCAAGTTCGAATGTAAGGTCTACGCGTTCCAGGACAAAGTCGGTAGGTCGGTAGTCTGCCAGATGAATGGTCCGGCCCGTATCTGTTCGCATGATATGTCCTGATCGCCAATTAGGTGAGGCAGCAATCCGCGGGGGACGGTCCTGTCGCCCCGGCATCACGGCCTAATCATTCAAGATGATTGCATCAATTTCTGAACGATTGTTAAAACACGAACAAATTTGGGCAGATCATCCGCAGTTTTCTCACGCAGCGCGACTTGAACCGCGGGCATGGTAAAAGGAACCGAAGTCGTCTCGAATAGAACGCTTCCGATCCGGCAATATTATTCAAGCGAATGCTACTTGAGCCCGAGCGTGGCGCGGATCGCCTCGTCGCTCTCGGTCTGCTGGACGATGACACCGTACCAGCCCAGACCGTCATAGTCCTCGTAGCCCAGGGTCCGGGCAAAGGCGACGATCGACCCGCTGTTGTCATAGTAGCTGCCGCGCATGACTTTTTCTGGATTGGCGAGCGCGAAGTGGGTGTAGCGTCGCGCCGGGTTGCTGGACGCAATCACCTTCAGGGCGCCGTCGAGCAGCAGGACTTCGGTCCGGTCGGCCACCTGCGGCGGCAGGTTGGCCTCCTTCTCCACGATGGCCTGCCCCTGGGCCTGCCAGTCGAAATAGACGCCGAGAGTGCCGATCAGGCGCCCGTCGGACCGGCCGCCCTCGCGAATGCCGGTCGCGTATACGAGGGTGTCCCGGTTCTCGTGAGCGACGCTGGGCTTCACCTCGTCGACGATGTAGTCGTCGCCGCTGCCGCACTGGCGCGCTGCGACGAACCACGGTTCGGCGGCAAGCTTGCGGTCCTTCAGGCCGCGCTGGTAGCGCGGATTGGCCGAGGCCACGACCCGACCGTCGACATCCGTCATCACGAGGTCGAGATAGACCGTGTAGAAGCGGTTGATGACGCCGAGCCGTTCGGCGGCATAGGCGAAGCGCTCCGGCGACGGATCGCCGAGCGCCTGCCAGAGCGCCGGGTCGGTCGCCCACCAGCGGACGTCTGCGGTGCGCTCGAAGAGATTGCGGACGATGAACTGCACCAGCGTCTGGGCAAGGTCTGTGAGGCGCGCGCCCTCCATCTCGCTGACCAGGGCATCGGCCATGGACCGACCGAGGTCCACGCGGCCGAGCACGTTTTCCTGGAAACGGTCGGTGATGTCGGCCGCTTCCTGCGCCAGCCGCTGCACCTCGTTGGCGACCACCGCAAAACCCTTGCCCGCTTCGCCGGCACGGGCCGCCTCGATGAGCGCGTTGATCGCCAGCAGCCGGATCTGCCGCACCACATGGGTATTGTCGGCGCTGAAGCGTGCGAGATCGATGCCAATGCCCTCGGTGACGAGACGCATGGACCGCGGGGTCGCGACCTTCGGCGGGGCGGTGTTCTGTTTCGACAACGGGTCGCTCATTGGAAATCACCATCAAAACGGATGAATGCCGCATCGTTCGCGATATCCCGGCGGGCGATGCGGCTGAAAGAGGCGCAATCAATGGAAATATGATCTTCGCGATTGGTTAACCATGGATGAAGCGAACTCACCGGAACCCATGATTCTCAGGGACTCTCGTGCCTTTCTCAGGGCAGTTTGCCTAAACTTGAGTCACTTGCCGGCGATCGACTGCGCCCTTGTCTCCTCCTGCGCGAAGTGCCAGTCTTCGGACACGGGATTCTGTCGTTCGCGTCTGCAGGCGACTGCCCGTTCCATGGCGGACTGCTCCGTCGATCCCGTCTCATCTCGCCAGTCACGAGCCCCCCGATGGCAGATCCCGCCTCCAATCCGCTCCGCGGCATTGTCATGAAGATCATGTCCGTTGCTGTCTTCGTCGGCATGCAGAGCTCGATCAAGCTCGCCGGTGCCGGCATGCCGTCCGGGCAGATCACTTTCTACCGCTCGGCCTTCGCCATCGTGCCGATCCTGATCTATCTCGCCGTGCGCGGCGACCTTCGCGCCGCCTTCCAGACGAACAACCCACTCGGCCATGTGAAGCGTGGCCTGATCGGTGTGGCGTCGATGGTGGTCGGCTTCTACGGACTGGTGCTGTTGCCGCTGCCGGACGCGATCGCCATCGGCTATGCGATGCCGCTCCTGGCCGTTGTCTTCGCGGCTGTCTTCCTGCGGGAAACCGTGCGCGCCTATCGCTGGACGGCTGTCTTCGTCGGCCTGATCGGCGTGCTGATCATCTCCTGGCCGAAGCTGACCCTGTTCGAGGAACAGGGGCTCGGTTCGGCTGCGGCGACCGGCGCGGTCGCCATCCTCTGTTCGGCGGCGCTCGGGGCTGCCGCCATGCTGCAGGTGCGCCAGCTGGTGCGCGAGGAGAAGACCGCGACCATCGTCCTCTATTTTTCTCTGACCGCCTCGGTGCTGTCGGCGACCACCTGGTTCTTCGGTTGGCAGGTGTTGAGCTGGCCCTCTCTCGGCCTCATGGCGCTGGCCGGTTTCTTCGGCGGCCTCGGCCAGATCCTCCTGACCGAGAGCTACCGCCATGCCGATGTCTCGACCGTTGCGCCCTTCGAATACACCTCGATCATCCTGGGCTCGGTGATCGCCTATATCCTGTTCGGCGAGGTGCCGCCGCTGACGACGATGGTCGGGGCGGCGATCGTCGTCGGGGCCGGCATCTTCATCATCTATCGCGAACACCAGCTCGGCCTCGAGCGTCGGGCGGCACGCAAGGCCTCGACCCCGCAGGGGTGACGGGCGGCTGGCGGTTAGTCGCGCCGGTCGGCGGGGGCGGCAGGTTCTGACGCTGCGTCGCTCAACGGCGAGCCCGCCGCATCTGTCCCCTGCATCGGCAGCGGCATCGAATGGAATCCGGTCTTTTCGGCCGGTCCCTCGCTCGGAGGACGGCGCAGCATGCGCCAGCCCGCATAGCCGGCATAAAGGGCAAAGGCCGTCGCGATGAACCAGATGAGGCCATTCGGCCCGAAGGCCTGCATCAGCGTGCCGGCCATCAGCGGTCCGGTGACGGTGCCGAGGCCGTAAAGGATCATGATGGCGCTGGATATGGTGACGAACTCGTCCGGTTCGGCCATGTCGTTGGCATGGGCGACATTCAGCGCATAAACCGGATAGAGCACGGTGCCGACGAAGAAGCCGGCGATATAGAGCGCGACCGGGCTGCCGCCGAAGACCAACATCGCCAGGCATGACACCACCCCGAACACGCCGGAGCCGACCATGACGAGACGGCGGTCGATGAAATCGGAAAGCCGGCCGATCGGCATCTGCGCGATGGCGCCGCCGGCGAGGAAGGCCGCCAGCAGCGTGGCACCCTGGGCCGTCGTCATGCCGACATTCTGCGAATAGACGCCGCCGAGGCTGCCCCAGGTGCCGGAAAGCGCGCCGGACAGCAGCGAACCGAAGAAGGCGACGGGAGAGCGTCGGTAGAGGCGGGAGAGATCGAACTTCGCCGCCGCGATGGGAGCCGGGGACTGCGCCGTCGAAAGCGTGGTCGGAAGCAGCGCGAAGCAGAAGATCAGGGCGCAGAGGATGAAGAGCCCGGCCTGGTTGGGATCGCCGAGCGGCACGAGATACTGGCCGCCGATCGAGCCGGAAAGGCTGGTGATCATGTAGACGGAGAAGAGCGCCCCGCGGTTCTCGTTGGTCACGCGTTCGTTGAGCCAGCTCTCGATCACCAGATAGGCGCCGGCGATGGCAAAGCCGGCAATGCCGCGGAACAGCATCCAGGCGCGCCAGTCGACCACCAGCGCGCAGAGCAGGATCGAGACGGTGAGCAGCGTCAAAAGCGCGGCGAACACCCGGACATGTCCCACGCGGCGCACGAAGAGCGGGGTGATGATGCAGGAAATCGTGAAACCGAAGGTATAGGCGGTGGCGATGATCGAGATGGTGAAGGTCGACCAGCCCTCGGCAATCGAGCGGATCGGCACCATGAAGTTCATCAGTCCGAAGCCCATCATCATCAGAAGGGTGGACAGCATGAGAGTGGCGATCGAAGCGAGGCTGGCCAGCATCGGAGAACCTTCCGGGATGTGAATTGAAGCATGCCCTTAATCAATTCGGGGTAAGCTGTCGATTGCGACATGCAGTGCCGCAAACTTTGATCGGCGTGACAACCGATCCCTTTTCTTTTGTTGCGTCAAAGTGATAAAGAAGGAAACGAAGGGAAGGATGGACGTTCGGTCGCCCGGCCGGTTGATGTCGGCACAGCGATGGAAGATCCAAACAGGCGATGAAGATTGCATGAAGAGCGAATACGACAGACATCAGGGCTGCCGAGCATCGCGGATCACGCATCGCCTTGCCGTGGCACCACGGTTTCCGGTCTCTGTTCGGCGGCAAGCGGCGTTGCCCGCAGGGAGGGCGGACCATGGCCCTCACTGCTGAAGAGCTGCGCGGGAGCTGCGCCTTTCGCGAGGCGTTGAGGGACTATTCGGTCGAGCTTCAGGGTGAATATGACAGCAATCCGCGCCTGGCGCGCCTGCTTGCGTCCCACCAGCGCTGGCTGCTCAGCCAGTCTGCCTTCGCGCTGCACCTCGAATATGATCCGGCTGTTCCTGGAAGCGGTTTGACGACCACGCGCCTGCGCGAAGTCATCACCTCCGTCAATGCCGCGAGCCGCAACACGGTCTTGAACTTCCTCGACCAGTTGCTCACCTATCGCTTCATCCGCGTCGCGGGGGATCCGAGCCGCCGTCCGCGCCGTTTCGAGGCGACGGAAATCAGCTACAATGCGATGATGCGCTGGACGGTTGCCAACCTCGCCGTGCTGGACCGCCTCGACGGCGGGACACGTGCACCGACCCTGATGGCCCATCCGGAGCTCTTCCGCCTGATACAGCCCCACGTCGCGCGGCGCTCGTTCGAACACGAAGGCTGGCGCGAGCCGCCACCGCGGGTCGCGATGTTCCTCTGGACGGAGGCGGGAGGACTCGTGATGGACGAACTCGTGCGTCGCATCAAGGCGACGGATCCGTCCGTCGACCGATACGACATCGGCCGCGTCGACGCCCGTGCTATGGCCGAACATTTCATGATGTCGCGCACGCATCTGCAGCGGCTGCTGCGCCGTGCGGTGGAAGAGAAGAGCCTGCAGTGGCAGGATCCGGTGAAGAAGACCCACCTGTGGTTCATGGCCGATCTGCTCGACGAATATTGCGGCTGGCAGGCGATCAAGTTCGCCGTCGTCGACGAGGCCTATGAGAAGGCTTGCGCGCGGCTGTTGCCGCAGCCTGAAACGCAATTGCGGCCCGCAGCCGGAATGGAAGGCTGAAGACCGCAGGGGCAGGGCTTGAGGGCACGTGGCCGCGGCGCCCAATCCATCAAAGCGGAATGTGACGGACGAGCGCGTTTTCGGCCCGCGACGGCTGCTTGTATTTTCCGGAAAGCGCACGGCTGTAAGCCTCGGACGCATCCACGGCCGTGCCGATCTGGCTGACGGCGGCCTTGAGGCTGCGGAGCGGGTGGAACATGGCGGTCATGGCTCACTCCTTTGCATTTTTTGCAGGGTTATCTTCACGGTGGTAACAGTTCCATGGGTCGGGAAATTGTGCAATGCACAAGCGTGCGGGGCTGGCATGCGCCACCCGCATGAGCCCCCGGGTCTCAGGCCTCGCGGAAATCGCAGAAGAGAGAGGTGGGGCGGGTGATCGGGCCCAGCCGGCCGAGCACGCGGGCGCTCAGCTGTTCATTGGTGGCAGAGCCGAAGCGATGATAGGGCTGGCCGCTGCGCTGGCGCTCTGCGGCGAGACGCAGGGTCTCGAACTTGCAGTGTATCGGGCGGGCACGAACGGTCATGACGTCTATCTTCCTGTCTCTCGGATCCTCCCTTGGATGAGTCCATATATCGCAGCGCAACATAAATCATACAAGAGGCGGAACGCGAGGCAGGTCTGCGCAAAATGCATGGCTGCGTCATGATTCCGTAATATCTGCCGAAATTTTGCCCAATTAGGCGTCGGCGAGCCGCGCGGCAAAGGCCTGAAGGTCACGCCAGGCGAGCGCCTTGCTGGCCGGTGCCGTCAGGAGTTCCTGGGGATGGAGCGTCGCGATCGCCGGTACGCGATGCCCGCCGCCGCCGATCTCGCGCCACTGGCCGCGCAGCGCGTGGATCGTGCCGGTCTCGCCGAAGAAGAAGCGCGCGGTGAAGTTTCCGAATAGAAGAACCACCTTCGGCTCGGCAAGCTCGATCTGACGCTCGATGAAAGGGCGGCAGATCGCCGCTTCGGGCGCCGACGGCGGCCGGTCGCCCGGCGGGCGCCAGGGAATGACGGTGGTGATCAGGATCGCCTCGCGCTTCAGGCCGATCGCGGCGAGCATCCGGTCGAGCAGCAGGCCGGCGCGGCCCGAAAAAGCGAGCCCCTCGCGATCGTCGTCGGCGCTCGGCATCGGGCCGATCACCATGATGCGGCTCGCCGTGTCGCCGGCGGCGAAGATCGTCGAGCGCGCCGAGGTCTTGAGGTTGCAGCCGCCGAAGGCTTCGACGGCCGTCTTGAGTTCGGCGAGCGAGCGCGCGCTTTCGGCGGCAAAGCGCGCCTCGGTGATCGCGTGTTCGTCGGGAATGGCCGGCAGTGCCGAGGCCGAAACCGGCTTGGGCGGCGGCGCCGTCGTCGGCCGCGTGCGGCTGGCGGAGGGCTGCCCGCCCTCCGGCTGGGCGAGTGCCGCAGCCGCCGGCGCCCGCACATTGCGCGCCGCGCGCTCCTCGGCAAAGGCCGCGACCCGGTCGATCGGATCGTCCTCCGTCAGCCATTCCACCCCCGCTTCGGCATGGAAATGCAGAAGCGCGGCCAGTTCGGCAGGCGTCATGTCGCGGGCGGAGATCATGGCCCTGTTCTAGTGCAGTGCCCGGCAGAAGCAAACAGTTTCATTTGCGAGAGGGGGCGTTGCGAGGCCCTCCTTCGTCTGCCCAAGGGGAGAAGGTGGTTCGAAGGGCCAGAGGAGGGGGCGAAGCCATGCCTTGGTGCGCGCGGCTTCCCCCTCACCCCGCCTCCGCTTCGCTCGGCGGACCTCTCCCCGCTGGGGCGAGGGGCCGGAAGCGTCGAGGCCTTTCCACCTCCCCCTTGAGGGGGGAGGTCGCGCGGAACGCGCGGGTGGGGGTGACCCGTTGCCGATGAGGAGGATCACCCCACCCCGGACCTTCGGTCCGACCCTCCCCCTCAAGGGGAGGGTGCCCTCACGCCACCCATTGCGCGATGTCGTCGCGCTCGCCGATCAGGGCCAGGCCGTGGGCGATTGACACCAGCTCGCCGCCGGTCTCGATGCGGCTCGCGTCGAAGCGTTCGGTGAAGATCCTGCGCACGGCCGGCACGAAGGAGGTGCCGCCGGTGAGGAACACCTTATCGATCGTGCCGGCTTCGGTGTTGGTGCGCTGGAGCACGTCGTCGAGCGCGTCCTCGATGCGGGCGAGGTCGTCGGCGATCCAGCCCTCGAATTCGCTGCGCTTTACCGTCTTTTCGCCGGCACGCCCGAGCGGCGAGAAGCGGAATTCGGCCTCGTCGGCGGAGGACAGCGCCATCTTGGTCGCCGAGACCGCCTGATAGAGCGGATAGCCCTCGTCGTGTTCGACGAGATCGATGAAGAGCTCCAGCTTGTCCGGCTCGAGGCTCTGGCGCACCAGCGATTTGAGGTCCGCATATTCGCGACTTGTCTTGAACACCGACAGCTGGTTCCAGCGCGAGAAGCTGGTGTAATAATTGCTCGGTACGTCGAGCACCTTGTCGAAACTCTTGAACCGGCTGCCCTTGCCGATTTCGGGCGCCACCAGGTGCTCGATGATGCGGGCGTCGAACTGGTCGCCGGCAAGGCCGACGCCGGAATGCCCGACCGGCACGGCCGAGAGCTTGCCGCCCGTCGTCTCGAAGCGGATCAGCGAATAGTCGGTCGTGCCGCCGCCGAAGTCGGCGACGAGAACGGTCGCGTCCTGCTTGAGATGCTGGGCGAAGTAGAAGGCGGCCGCCACCGGCTCGTAGACATAGTGGATCTCCGGAAAGCCGAAGCGGGTGAGCGCCTCGTTGTAGCGGCGGATCGCAAGCTCCGGATCCGGGCTCGATCCGGCGAAATGCACCGGCCGTCCCGCGACGATGCGCGGCGCGTCGGCCGGCCAGCCTTCGCCGGCATAGGCCTCCAGACGCTTCAGGAACACCTCCATCAGGTCCTCGAACTGGAAGCGCCGGGCATGGATCAGCGTGCCCTGGAAAAGCGGCGAGGCGGCAAAGGTCTTGATCGACTGCAGGAAGCGGCAATCGCCGGGATTGTCGATGAAGGCGCGGATCGCCGCCTGTCCGGCCTCGACCTTGAGCGCCCCCGCGCCGAGCTGCGCGTCCTTCATGAAGGAGAGCGCGGTGCGCATGCTGTCGGTGGTGCCGGCGGTGGAGGTGAAGGCGACCGAATGGGTCTCGGCGCCCGTGTCGGACAGTGCAAGCACGGTGTTGGTCGTGCCGAAATCAAGCCCCAGCGCATGCGCCATTGCCGCTCTCCCGCGAAGATCTGTCGTTTGCTGAAACCGGGCAGGGCCCGAACGCGAAAGAGGCGCGGTGACCGCGCCCCGAATGAAGAGCGCGCCTAATGGCATGAAGGGGCGGGGGAAGGCAAGGTTAAACCTCAGGCGGACTTCGCTGTTGCGCTGTCCGTGGGCAGGTGTTGACTACGACGTCAAGTCGGCTGGCCTTGGGGAGCGTGGTCCGGCCGCGGACGAAGCGACTGCCGCGGTCAACATCACCTCAGGAAACGCTGGGCGGTCCAGACGAGGCCGAGGCCGACGATCGTGGTGAGCGCGCCATAGGCGATCCACGGGCTCTGGTTGATCATGAAGCTCGAGGCCGGATAGGGAAAGAAGCCGGACCCCTGTCCTGCCCAGACGAGTCCGATAAGGGCCAGCACCAGGCCGACCGACGTGAGCAGCAGACGCGCCCTTGCAAGCATTGCCTTCCTCCCGTTCCTCCCGACGGATCATAGGGCGCGTGCCCCAATCCGTGAAGCGAATTCTTGTCCGGGGCGGTCGGGCGCCGCCTGCGAAAACCTCAGACGTCGCCGTAATAGCGCTGGACGAGATTTTCGTTGGCGGGCGCTTCCGCGCCGCCCGGGGAGGCGATGGCGCCGAGCAGGCTGCCGATGATCAGGCCCTGCGAAACCGTCGTAAGCCGCGGCACGGCGGCGGATACCTGAAGCGCCGCGCGCCCGCGCAGGCTTCGCTCCACGCGATGTCTCTCGTGCTCGTTCCGGATATCATGTCCGGAGGCATCGACCATATCGGGCATCGTTCATTTCCCGCATTCTCATTGTCAGCGAGAATAGCGGGAGGATCTTGCGTTTTGGTCGATATTTCCCGGAGAATTTTAGCGAATGCTAACAGGCGTCCGCGCCCATGCGGACGACTGCATTCCCCTCAAGGAAAGGATGATCAGGCGGCTGGCTTGTCGTGGTCGCGCAGCAGCCGGCGGGCGCCGACGAGTGTGACGAGCCCGAAGATCACGACCAGCGATCCGTTGATCGTCCAGACGCTGTCTTTTGGCATGAAGCCGGTGAAGGGAAGGTGGATAGTCCCGGTGCCGTGGGCAACCCAGACAAGGCCGACGACAAGGGTCAGAACCCCGACGGCGGTAAAGAGGTGGCGAATCTGCTCCAAAGTTTCTCCTCCCATGGAACAATTTGTCGCACCCACTATAGTCGAGTCTGAGCCGGACGCCAGCGAAATCCTGTTCTGCTTGCATAATGACTAAAATGGCGAAAACTCCTCGCGCCCAAAGCTTTGCGAGGTCTTTCCCGAGCGGGAGCAAGGCAGGGGTGCGGCGAATCGACGGCGCGGTCTAGTCGCCGGCCCGTGTCTGCTCCGCCATCTCGCTGATCCACTCGAAAAACAGCTTCATCGCCGGCGTCGGCGTGCGGGACTTGAGCCGGGTCAGCCAGTAGCTTCCCTTCGAGACATAGATGGGGAAGGGCTGTTCCAGAGCGCCCGAGGCGAGGTGGCGGGAAAACATCAGCGGCGGTGCGAGCGCGACCCCGGCGCCCTGCAGCGCCGTCTCCACCATCAGCACGGAGGAATCGAAGACCGGACCGGTGATCGGCGGGGCGGCGATGGCGGCCGCCTCGAACCAGCCCGGCCATTCGTCGGTGCGATAGGAGCGCAGCAGCGTCTCGCGCCCGACATCCTCCGGGCTCTTCAGCCGCCTCGCAATCGCCGGCACGCAGAGCGCCGACAGCGGTGCCCCGAACAACGCTTCCGCTTCGGTGTCGTGCCACGCGCCGTTGCCGAAGCGGATGGCGAAGTCGAGACCCTCGGCGGCAATGTCGACGCGGTTGTTGTTGGTGGAGAGCCGCACGTCGATGAAAGGGTGGCGGGCGTGGAAATCGGCAAGACGCGGGAGAAGCCAACCCACGGCAAAGGTGCCGACGGCGCCGAGCGTCAGCACCTCGCGCATGTGCCCGCCCTCGAAGCGTTCGAGCATGTCGGCCATGCGATCGAAGCTGTCCCTGAGCGTCGGCAGCAGCGCCAGACCCTCCTCGGTGATCATGAGGCCTCGCGGCAGGCGGCGGAAAAGCGTGACGCCCAGGCGCTGTTCGAGCAGCTTTACCTGGTGGCTGACGGCCGCCTGGGTGACGCAGAGCTCGATCGCCGCCCGGGTGAAGGACAGATGGCGCGCGGCGGCCTCGAAGGCGCGCAGCGCGTTCAGCGGAAGATGCGGCCGGACCATGACATGCCCAAATTTAAGTTATGCCTCGCGCCAGTTATCATCGTTTGTCGCGCATCCGCAATGGCGCCTAAAACAGGCCGATCGAAACCAAGGGAGCAATGTCATGATCCTTGAAAGACGCGACCTGCTGGCCGTCGCCATCAGCATTTTTGCCGCATTCTCTGCCGCAGGCCCCGCATTTGCGGTCGATCCGATCCGCTGCACCGTCGTTCTCGACGCGCAGAGCGGAGAGGCGATCCACCGCGAGGGAACCTGCGACCGGCGCGTCTATCCCATGTCGACCTTCAAGCTGCCTTTGGCCATGATGGGCTATGATGCCGGCATTCTGAAGGACGAGACGACACCGCGCTGGGACTATCAGGCGAAGTTCGGCGGCCCGGAGCGGGTGAAGAAGGCCTTCGATCCGACCGGCTGGGAGAAGGAATCGATCGTCTGGTATTCGCAGGAAATCACCCGCCGCCTCGGCGCCGAACGCTTCGGCGACTACGTCCGCCGCTTCGCCTATGGCAACAACGACATTTCCGGCGGCCCCGGCGGTTCGGACGGCCTGACCGAATCCTGGCTGATGTCGTCGCTTGCCATCTCGCCGGACGAGCAGGTGGAGTTCCTGCGCCGCTTCCTCGACGGAAAGCTGCCGGTCTCGGACCGTGCAAAGGCAATGACCCAGGCCATCACCCCGCGCTTCGAGGCCGCGGGCGGCTGGGTGATCCATGGCAAGACGGGTAGCGGCTGGATGCGGGACGCGAAGGGCGCACGCGACGACAATCGCCCGATCGGCTGGTTCGTCGGCTGGGCCGAGCGGCAAGAACGCAAGGTGGTCTTCGCGCGGCTGCACGTGGCCAACCGCCCCTATCAGGAGCCGATCAGCTTCGAGACACGGGACGGGCTGATTGCCGACTTGCCGGGGATCCTGGCGGATCTATAGACGGAGCGGACGGGCGTGGCATTCAGCGTCGCCAGTCCGGCATTGGCCAAGATGGCGAAAACCCCGCACGCATGGCGCGTCGCGGGGTTTTGCTTCAGAAGATCGTCGGCTGCCGATCGGATCAGATCGATTTCGCCGCGCCGCCGTCGACGCGCACCATCGTGCCGGTGATATAGCCGGCCTGCGCCGAGCAGAGGAAGGCGGCCGCGGCGGCGAACTCCTCGACCTTGCCCAGCCGGCCGGCCGGGATCGACTTTAGTGCCCCCTCGCGGATTTCCTCGATCGGCTTGCCGGAGCGCTGGGCGCGGTCGGCCTGCAGTTCGTCGATCCGGTCGGTGTGGATGCTGCCGGGCAGGAGCATGTTGGCGGTCACGCCATAGGAGGCGACCTCGGTCGCAAGCGTCTTGCTCCAGCCGACCAGCGAGCCGCGCAGCGTGTTGGACAGTGCGAGATTGGGGATCGGCTCGAAAACGCCGGATGAGGCAACCGTCACGATGCGGCCAAAGCCTTGCGTCTGCATCAGCGGCAGCAGCGCATTGGTGAGCGTGATGACGCGCACCACCATCGACTGGAAGAAATTATAGAGCTTCTCCGCCGTCATTTCCTCGACGGTACCGGGCGTCGGGCCGCCGGTGTTGTTCACCAGGATGTCGATGCCGCCGAGCTTGTGGTGGACGGCGGCGAGCATCGTGTCGACAAAGCCGGCGTCGGCAAGATCGGCCTCGACCCAGTCCGCCTTGCCGCGACCGGCGGCGTTGATCGCTTCCGCATTGGCCTTGAGCTTGGCGGCGCTGCGGCCGCAGAGCAGCACATGCGCCCCCTCGTCGGCGAGTGCCTTGGCGATGCCGAGGCCGAGGCCGCGCGACGAGGCGAGCACCAGTGCCCGCTTTCCCTTGATGCCGAGATCCATGATGAAAATCCTTCCCTGAAACGAATGCCGTTGCGGCCAGTCTACAGGCCACGATGCGGTGAAGGAAAGGCGGGGTGACCGCCTATCCACGGTGACGCCGGATCAGCCTGTCTAGCGGACCGCCTCGGCCCTGAGCCAGGCCTTGAAGGCATTGGCTTCCGGCGAGATGCGGGGCCTGCCCTCGGGTGTTGCGAAAAAATGTGACTCGCGGATCGGCAGCGCGGTTTCGAGTGCGCGCACCAGCAGCCCGCGGCCGAGATAGGGCTCGGCGAACTGCTGCTCGACGATGGCGGGTCCCATGCCGGCGGCAGAAAGCTCCAGGGCCGCCATCGTGGTATCGACGTTGATGCCTGCCGTCATGCGCGGCAGGGCGGTGCCGAAGGATGCGGCGAGACGTTGCCAGAGATCCTCATAGCCGGTGACGTGGATCAGCGAACCGTTTGCTGCGATATGCGCCAGCCGTTCGGCATCCACCCCGGAGGGTGCGTTTTCGGGGCGGCAGACGACGATCGCGGCGGCCGGCATCAGCGGTTCCACCTTGTGGCCGGGCCAATGGCCGTCGCCATAGCGGATGTCGACATCGACCGGTTCGTCATAGGTGGTCTGCGCCCAGACGACCGAGGCGATGCGGATCGAGATGTCGGGCCTCATTTCGGCAAATCGCCCGAGGCGCGGCGCAAGCCACAGCACGACGAAGGAGGCCGGCGCGCGGATTGTCAGCGTCTTCGTGCCCACCGGGCCGAACAGCCCGTCGGTCGCAGCAGCGAGATCCTCGAAGGAGCGCCGGACCGGGGGCAGATATGCGGCGCCGGTCTCGGTCAGCTTCAGGCTGCGGGCCAGCCGCTCGAACAGCTGGACGCCGAGCTGACGCTCGAGGCTCCTGACCTGGTGGCTGACGGCGGCCTGGGTGAGGTTGAGTTCCAACGCCGCCCTGGTGAAGCTCAAATGCCTGGCCGTCGCCTCGAAGGCCCGGAGCCAAGCGAGCGGCGGCAGTCGGTAGGCGGGCGCGGCAAGGGTGTCGGTCATCGGGATCGCTTGGTTCGTGCCCGATGCTAGCCGCATCGACGAACGAGGGAAAGCCGCAATCCGCCACCCGGTTACAGTTCCGCCGGAAAGCCCGGTGCGCGCAGATCGGTGCCGACCGTATCCTCCAGCAGCTTCACCACCTGCGACGACCACGCATCGCCGCCATAGACCGAGCGCGCCCGGATGAAGGTCTGCAGGGTGTGCGAGGCAAGGTCGAGCGGCACCCCGAACTCGCGGCCGAAACCGAGCGCGAAGCCCAGATCCTTGACGGCGAGATCCATGGTGAAGTTGATGTTGTAGCTGCCGTTGAGGATCACCTGGCCCTCGGTCTCGTGCACGAAGCTGTTGCCGGACGAGGCCTTGATGATGTTGAAGGCATCGGTGAGGTCGATGCCGCCGGTCTTTGCCAGCATCAGGGCCTCGCCGGTCGCCACCAGATGGATGAAGGCGAGCATGTTGGTGATGACCTTGATCACCGCCGCCTTGCCGAGCGGACCGGCGCGGAAGATCCGGTTGCCCATCGCCTGGAAGGCCGGCAGATGCCGTTCGTAGAGATCCGCATCGCCGCCGGTGATCACCGAAATCTGCCCGGTCGCCGCCAGATGCACGCCGCCGGTCACTGGTGCTTCCATCATCCGCACGCCATGGGCCGCGGCAATGGCGCCGAGCCTCAGCACCTCCTTCTCGTCCAGCGTGCTCATCTCGATCCAGGTGCCGCCGGGCTTGAGCCCTGTGAGGATGCCGCGCTCACCGGTCAGCACTCGTTCGCTGACGGCGGGTGAGGGCAGACAGGTGATCACCGCATCGACGGCCTCGGCGACGCTTTTCGGATCGTCCGCCCATGCGGCACCGGCGTCGATCAGCTCCGACGCCTGCTGCTTGTCGAGATCGTTGACCGTCACGTCAAAACCGTGCGCGACAAGGCTGCCGGCGAGATGCCGCCCGAGATTGCCCAGCCCGATGAACCCGTAGCGTATCGCCATCGCCGCATCCTTTCCCCGTTTGATGGGACAAGCCTGCTTGCGTCGATGACATCGTTCAAACGAAGAAAACGGAGCCTGAGGCCACGTTTCATTTGTGCGTTGCCCGGGAGGCTAGAACGGCGCCTTGCCCGAATTGAACATGCCCTCGGGATCGATCACCTGCTTGATCACCAACGCCAACGCCCGCTTCGCGGATGTCGGTATGGAGGGCCGTTTCGACGGCCATCGGTTCCGTATCGCGGCGTCGAGGTAGGTCGGCGTGACGAAGATGTCGAAGCAGGGGGCGTTCGGGACAGCGGAAGAGCAGCAGCCGGGACCCTCGCGGATCTCCGATGCAATCATCGATGTCCGTGACTGGATCTTCCGGCAGAGCCTGTCAGGGAATGATGGCAGACTGGGCCGATGGTACCCGTTGGGCTTGGTCAGTCCCGAAAGCTGGCGCGATAGTCGCGCGGGGTCTTGCCCATCAGGTCGCGAAACGCGGCATTGAAGGCCGACAGTGAATTGTAGCCGACGCCGAGCGCGATCTCAGTCACCGGTGCGTCGCTCGAAGCGAGCGTTTCGACGGCACGGATCAGGCGGATGCGCCGAAGTGCCTCGCGCCAGGTCATCCCCATTTCTGCCGAGAAACGGCGGGCGAGTGCTCTCGGAGACTGGCCGGTGGTTTTGGCGATTTCGGCAAAGACGGGCGCACCATCGGCCAGCTCTTCGGTGAGCGCGAGCGCCCGCGCAAGGGCCGCACTCGTCGGAGTGGGCATGGCGCATGGGTTCGGCGTTTCCGCAAGTTTCAGGCTGACCGCCACCAGCGCTTCGAAGATTTTTCGCGCATAGGGTCCAAGCGGGCCGCTTTCGGGGCCCCAGTCACGGCATTCGGCGATCAGTTCCCGTGCCAGCGGGGAGACGTCGAAGACCGAGAGCGCTTGCGGCGGAGCGGGCGCGAAGCCGGAGGCGTAAAGGACGGAGGCCGAGGTCAGCCGGGACAGGATCGTTATCTTCACCGGATGACCCGCGGCGATCAATGCCGCGCGGGCCGGCGGCAGGGTCCAGCGACGGCCTTCCGCTTCCAGCCGCATGGTGCCTTCCATCGCATAGAGCAGATAGTGCCGCTCCATCCGGAACTCGGACGGGCCGGCAGGCTCGAAGCTCTTGTGAAAACAATAGGCATCCGGTGTCATTTGTTCAGTTTAACGTCTCGATCAGTCGCGCGTCAAAGCGGCGGCTGAGCGGCGGCTCGGTCATCAGGGGCCGCAGGATGGCAGACGTTTCGGCAAATCCCGGCGAGACGGCATAAGCCGCAAAGTCCTCGCCGGTCTGCCATTCGTGCAGCACGCCGATGCCTCGCCCGTCTGTCGGATCAAGAAAGGGGACAAAGGCCAGGCAACCCTTCATGGCACGGGTGACGGGTGCATTTGCCATCAGGGCGTCGAGGGCCCTCTGGCGATCGTGTTCAGCAACGCGGAAGCGAACATGGACGACGAGCATTGGCGGTCCTATCGGTGTCAAGCAGCAACGAGAGGAAGGTGCGTGAGGCGATCCTTCCGATGTCTTGTTGTTGCCAGACGGCCATCGGGCATGCCAACGCGTACAGGACAATTATCGGCCCGGAACGGTCAGTTCCACATACAGGTTCAGAACGGCACCTTGCCGGGATTGAACAGGCCCTTGGGGTCGATCGCCTGCTTGATCACCCGCGCCAGCGCCTGCTTTTCCGGTGCGGCGAAGGCCTCGAAGGCGTGGCGCTTCTCGAAGCCGACGCCGTGTTCGGCCGAGAACGAGCCGCCGGCTTCCCGGATGCCGGTGTAGATGGCCGTCTCGACGGCGAGGAGTTCATCCTCGGGCAGGGGGCCGGGCTTGATGAGGGTGAGGTGCAGGTTGCCGTCGGCGATGTGGCCGTAGACATAGGCCGCATAGCTCGGATCGATCGCCTTGAGGCGTGCCTCGAGGCCTGCGACATAGGCGTCGAGATAGGTCGGCGGGACCGAGATGTCGAAGGACGGGGCATTCGGAACTGCGGGATAGTAGAAGCCGGAATCCTCGCGGATCTCCCAGAACTTGCGAGCCTGGTCGAGCGACTGGGCAATCACGCCGCCCTTGAGAGCGAGCGGTTCCCAGAGTGTCTCCAGTCCCTCTTCGAGTGCTGAGGCAGCCTTCTCGACGGTCTCCGCCGAGACTTCGATCAGAAGCGCCGCGGCACCGTCCTCGAGCCAGGACAGATCGAAGCCCTTGAGCGCCGCCGCGTCGTGAATATAGCGCGGCCACATCATCTCGGCACCCTCCAGCGTGATCGCCGGAAGGCTGCGGAAATGGCGGATGACGGAGAGAGCCGAAGCTGCGTCGGTCACGCCGAGAAAGGCAGTCGCGCGATGGGCACGCTGCGGTTCGAGTTTCAGGACGACGTGGGTGACGAAGCCGAAGGCGCCTTCGCCGCCGATGAACAACTGCTTGAGGTCGGGGCCGGCCGACACCTTCACCACGCGGGTCATGTCGGAGAAGACGGCGCCGGAGGGTAGCACCGCCTCGATGCCGAGGACCTGGTGGCGCATGACGCCGTTGCGGAAGGCGAGAATGCCGCCGGCATTGGTAGAGACCATGCCGCCGATGGTCGCCGAACCCCGCGAGCCGAGATCGATGCCGGTCGTCAGCCCGTGAGCGGCGGCGGCATGCTGCAGGGCCTCGAGCGGAACACCGGCTCCGACTTCGACCGTCATTTCCGCCGGATGGATGGCGACGATCCGGTTGAGGCGCGCCGAGGACAGGATCACCTCGCCCTGGTGGCTGACATTGCCGCCGACGAGGCCGGTGAGGCCCCCCTGCGGCACGATCGCCACGGCATTCTCGTTGCACCAAGCAACAAGCGCGGCGGCGGCGGCGGTCGATGCCGGCTGGGCCATGACGCCGCAGGCGAGATTGTCGGGATGTTCGCCGGGATGACGCCCCGCAAGTTCCGACGGACCGAGCACGACAAGGTCCGGATGAAGGCCGGAAAGTCTTGCTGCCAGTTCGTCCGGTGTGAACCTGCCCGTCTTGCCGCCTGCCATGATCTGCTTCCCCGCTGTTCGGCCGTGATGTCGGCTCGATCTTTAGTGCGGCGGGAGGCCTTCGACAATCCGTTGACGGCTTGCGGACGGTCGCATGATAGGCTAGCGCAGACGAATGAATTCTAACGGGTGTTACATTGACGTTAACGTAAGCGTTAGATATTCTGTTTCGGAATGTTGGTAAGCCATAATTTCGGGCCATTGGTTGTCGCATCCCGGCTCGACAAGGCGCTTGTGTTTTGACAAGGAAGAAGCCGAAGAACCGGGGATCGGCCGAGCGGAGAAAGATAATGAGCGAGATGGAACTGCCCGAACGCGAGAGCATGGAATTCGACGTCGTGATCGTCGGCGCGGGGCCTGCGGGTCTTTCGGCGGCAATCCGGCTGAAACAGGTCAATCCGGACCTGACGGTCGTCGTGCTCGAAAAGGGCTCGGAAGTCGGCGCGCATATCCTGTCAGGCGCCGTCGTCGACCCGATCGGTATCGACAAGCTGCTGCCCGACTGGCGCGAGGAAGCCGACCATCCGTTCAAGACCGAGGTCACGGACGACCACTTCCTGTTTCTCGGGCCTGCCGGCTCCATCCGCCTGCCGAATGCCTTCATGCCGCCGCTGATGAACAATCACGGCAACTACATCGTCTCGCTTGGCAATGTCTGTCGCTGGCTCGCCACCCATGCCGAAGCGCTGGGCGTCGAGATCTATCCGGGATTTGCCGCGACCGAAGTGCTCTATAACGACGAAGGCGCCGTCATCGGCGTCGCGACCGGCGACATGGGCATCGAGAAGAACGGCGAACCGGGTCCGAACTACACCCGCGGCATGGAACTGCTCGGCAAGTACGTGCTGATCGGCGAGGGCGTGCGCGGTTCGCTCGCCAAGCAGCTGATCGCCAAGTTCGACCTCTCGAAGGATCGCGAGCCCCAGAAATTCGGCATCGGCCTCAAGGAACTCTGGCAGGTCAAGCCGGAACACCACAAGCCGGGCCTCGTGCAGCACTCCTTCGGCTGGCCGCTCGACATGAAGACCGGCGGCGGTTCCTTCCTCTATCACCTGGAAGACAACCTGGTTGCCGTCGGCTTCGTCGTCCACCTGAACTACAAGAACCCCTATCTCTTCCCGTTCGAGGAATTCCAGCGCTTCAAGACTCATCCGGCGATCGCCCCGGTCTTCGAGGGCGGCAAGCGTCTCTCCTATGGCGCGCGTGCGATCACCGAAGGCGGCTACCAGTCGGTGCCGAAGCTCTCCTTCCCGGGCGGCGCCCTGATCGGCTGTTCCGCCGGCTTCGTCAATGTGCCGCGCATCAAGGGCAGCCACAATGCCGTGCTGTCGGGCATGCTCGCCGCAGACAAGATCGCCGCCGCGATTGCCGCCGGCCGTGCCAATGACGAGCCTGTCGAGATCGAGAACGAATGGCGCTCCACCGACATCGGCACGGACCTGAAGCGGGTCCGCAACGTCAAGCCGCTGTGGTCGAAGTTCGGCACGGCGATCGGCGTGGCGCTCGGCGGTCTCGACATGTGGACCAACCAGCTGTTCGGCTTCTCGCTCTTCGGCACGCTGAAGCATGGCAAGACCGATGCCGCCTCGCTCCAGCCGGCGGCCAACTTCAAGCCAATCGCCTATCCGAAGCCGGATGGAGTGCTGACCTTCGACCGCCTGTCGTCGGTCTTCCTCTCCAACACCAACCACGAGGAAGACCAGCCGGTCCACCTCAAGGTCAAGGACATGGACCTGCAGAAGCGCTCGGAACTCGGCGTCTTCGCCGGTCCCTCGACCCGCTACTGCCCGGCCGGCGTCTATGAATGGGTGGAGAAGGACGGCGAGCAGGTCTACGTGATCAACGCGCAGAACTGCGTCCACTGCAAGACCTGCGACATCAAGGACCCGAACCAGAACATCAACTGGGTCCCGCCGCAGGGCGCGGAAGGTCCGGTCTATCCGAACATGTGATGGCGAAAGGGCGGCCCCAGGGTCGCCCTTTTTCTTTCGTGCTCAGGTGTTTGCCGGCTGGGGAATGGCCGGGCGAACCGATCGCCTTGAATTTTGCGCGCCGACCGGCGGCTTCTGCCCGATCCGGCCTTTTCGCGGCTTGAAAAATGCCCGCCGAAGAGGCAGTTTGCGCCCCACCTGAAAGGTCAGCTGAAAGATCAACGCAATGCAAGCCGAAACACCCCGACTTCCCTTCGACGTCAAGCCCAATGCCAACCCGCTGCCGGAAACCGATCGCCTGAAGGCCTTCGAGAACCTGGGCTTCGGAACACTGTTTTCCGACCACATGTCGGTGATCCGCTGGACCGAGGGCAAGGGCTGGCACTCCGCCGAAGTGACGGCGCGTGCGCCTTTCCCGATCGATCCCGCTGCAAGCGTCCTGCACTACGCCCAGGAAATCTTCGAAGGCATGAAGGCCTACCGGACGGCCGACGGCCGCGCCGTTCTCTTCCGCCCGGAAGAAAACGCCCGCCGCTTCAACGAATCGGCCCGCCGCATGGCCATGCCGGAAATTCCCGAGGGTGATTTCCTTGCCGCGGTCGAGAAGCTGGTCGAGATCGATGCGAAGTGGATCCCGGCCATGGAAGGCGCGAGCCTCTACCTGCGTCCCTTCATGTTCGCCAGCGAGACCTTCCTCGGTGTGCGCCCGTCGAAGGAATACATCTTCTGCGTCATCGCATCGCCGGTCGGCCCCTATTTCAAGGGCGGCGCCAAGCCGGTCAGCATCTGGGTCTCCGAGCACTACACGCGCGCAGCGCCGGGCGGCACGGGTGCTGCCAAGTGCGGCGGCAACTATGCGGCAAGCCTGGTCGCCCAGGCCGAGGCCTATGCCAAGGGCTGCGACCAGGTTGTCTTCCTAGATGCAGCCGAGCACAAGTGGGTCGAGGAACTGGGCGGCATGAACGTGTTCTTCGTCATGGAGGACGGTTCGATCACCACGCCGCCGCTCGGCGGCACGATCCTGCCCGGCATCACCCGCAAGTCGCTGATCCAGCTCGCCCGCGACGAAGGCATCACCGTCAACGAGAAGCCCTATTCCTTCGACGACTGGAAGGCTGATGCGGCAAGCGGCAAGCTCAAGGAAGCCTTCGCCTGCGGCACCGCGGCCGTCGTCGCCGCGATCGGCACCGTGAAATTCCCGGAAGGCGAGTTCAAGATCGGCGGTGGTGAGACCGGTCCGTTGACGAACAAGCTTCGCGATGCGCTGGTGTCCATCCAGCGCGGCCAGAGCAACGACCGCCACGGCTGGATTCACGCCATCGACGGCATCTGAGGCGCCTCGCGCTTTCAGTCTTGAAGTCTGCAAGGCCCGCCCTCAACGCGGGCCTTTCTCTTGGGCGCCCCTCAACTGCGAAGGGCTGGCGCCGGTCAGCCGCCGGACCATGGCGATATAGGCCGACGGGTTGTTGTAGCCGAGCCGTTGCGACACCGCCCGAACGCTCGCGCCGTCCTCCAGAAGGGCGAGCCCCGTCACCAGCTTCAGCCGCAGCCGCCAGTCGTTGAACGACATTCCGAGCCGGTCCTGGCAACGCCGTGAGAAGGTGCGCTCCGTCGTGCCCGCCGTCCGCGCCCAGTCCGCCGCCGAGCGTCGGTCGCCGGGATCCGCTTCCAGGGCCCTCAGCACCGGCGCGATCATCGGATCGTCGGTCGAAGGCAGGTAGTGGGCGAAGCGCGGCGCCGCGCGGATCTGGTCGACGATGACCATGGCGAGCCTGAGGTCGGCCTCCGTCTTCGGATGGCGAATGCCGCGCGCGTCGAAATCGGCGAAGATCGCCTTGAGCAGCGGGTTGAGCACGAGCGTGCAGGGCTCGGCCGGCAGGCCGTCGCAGAGCGATGCGGCAATGTAGGCCGAGGCATAGCGGATGTCGTGGCGGTTGACGCCGGTGTGCTCGAAGCCCGGCGGAATCCACACCGCATATTGCGGCGGTGACATGTAGGTGTCTCCGGCGATCTCGAATTCGGCCACGCCCTGCAGCGCGAAGTTCAGTTCGCCCCAGATCTGCCGGCGCGGCGGAAAGACGGTTCCGGCGCGGAAATGCTCGGTGCGCAGGAACACCGGATCGGGCGGCTCCCCATCGACATCGCCATAACGGATCGGCATGACGGCTCCTCGCAATGCATTGTCCGAAATTCGTTATATTGCGAAAATTGGACGTCTGCTAGGGGTGTGCCATCAAGGACGATGCGAGGCGGCGATGGCGAACGGACGGCAGATTGACAGAGTGGCGGGGACCGGATCGGCGGAAATGGCCATGCTGACGCCGGCGCTGCTGGCCCTGCTGACGATGCTCATCTGGGCCGGCAACACCATTGTCACCAAGGCGTCGGCCGGTGTCATCGCGCCGGCCTCGATCGCCTTTTACCGTTGGCTGATCGCCTTCGTCGTGCTCACCCCCTTCGTCGCCCGGTCGGTCTGGCGCCATCGCCAGGAGGCCCTGCGCAAGGCACCGCAACTCTTCGTGCTGGGCATGCTCGGAATGGTCGTCTACCAGAGCCTCGCCTATGAGGCGGCGAAGACCACGACGGCGGTCAACATGGGCGTGCTGGTGGCGCTGATGCCGCTGCTCACCGCCGTCGCCGGATCGATCTTCGCCAACGAACAGCTGACGCGGGCGCGCGTGGCCGGCGCGTTTGTCTCGCTTCTCGGCGTCGCCTACCTGGTCACCCGCGGCGACCCCTCGGTGCTGACGGATGGCGGCTTCCATGTCGGCGACGGCTTGATCCTGATCGCCGTCGTCGCCAACACCTTCTATGGTGTCCTCCTGCGCCGCTGGACGATCAGCCTGCCGATGTGGCCGCAATTGTGGTGGCAGATCGGTTTCGCGACGCTTGTGCTCCTGCCGCTCTGGCTGGCGAGCGACATCAGCCCGATCACCGCCACGAGCCTGCCGCTGGTGCTTTTCGCGGCGCTGCCGACCTCGCTGCTCGCGCCCTATTGCTGGATCCTTGCCGTACGCGGCCTTGGGGCCGGCCCGAGCGCCCTCTTCATCAACGTGCTGCCGATCATGGTCGCCGTGCTGGCGGTGCCGCTCCTGGGCGAGAACCTGCATTCCTATCATCTGATCGGCGGCGGGCTGACGCTTTTCGGCGTGCTGGTCGGTCTCCGGCCGGCAAGGAAGCGGGACGCCGAGGCGCGTCCCGCCTGAGGTTGAAATTCAGCGAGCCGATTTCCAGGCGACGACCATCAGTCCGCCGATCACAGTGAGGTGCTCCATGACGACATGGAACTCGATCGTGCGGAAGGGATCGTCCATGGTCCAGAAGCTGTGGGCCACGGGGATGGTCAGCGCGGTGAAGACGCCGAGCGCGCCGGCGCCGAGCCAGGTGTAGCGATCGAGGATGATGAGGGCTGAGCCTGCGAGCTGAACGACGATCGTGGCGATTGCAAATGCCGCCGGCGGGTTGAGGCCGAAATGGGTCATTTCGCCGACCGCTGCCGGGAAATCGACGATCTTCGCGATGCCGCTCGCCCAGAACATGTAGGTCAGCAGGATGCGGGCGATGTAACCGAACAATGGCTTGGCGGTGAGCGAAGTAACGAAGCTGTTCATGAAAATGTCCTCTCGTTAAATGGGACGGAGTGTCGGCATTCCGGCACTATTGGCAATGGTCAAATCTTGCATTTTGCAGTCCGCTCGTCATGGTTGAAGGGGTTTTCACCAGACATTTTCGCCGAGCCGCCGAAGTGGTGGACAATGGACGTTGAATCCTGCTCTCTTGCGCTGCAACCAGAAGAGCCACGGCCAAGGATCAGGCATGCACGACGCCCCGAAGCAGGAATTCCGCGCGCAGACCATCGAACTCTTCTTCGACCTCGTCTTCGTGTTCGTCATCACCCGGCTGACCCATCTTGTGGAACATGTCCACGCTACGCTCGAATACCTCCACGCGCTCGCCGTTCTGATGCTCGTCTGGTGGATGTATGGCGGCTTCATCTGGCTCACCAACCACGCCCACACGCCGAAGGCGATGCGCGCCGTGCTGGTGGCAGCCATGGCCGGCTTCATGGTGCTCGCCCTGTCGGCGCCCGTGGGAGAGGGCGGTGACCCGCTGGTCTTCGGCTTTGCCTATCTCTTCATCGTGATCCTCCATTTCGCGGCCTTTGTCGCGCGCGGCGGCAGGCCAGCCGCCATCGCCATGCTGCGTATCGTTCCTTTCAACATGGCCGCCGCCCTGCTGGTCATCGCGGCCGGCCTGATCGAGGCGGAATGGCGCTGGGTTCTCCTGCTCGCGCCGGCGGCCCTCTATGCGCTTGTCGCGGTGATGAACACCGGCGAGGGGTTCGCCCTCGATCCGGTCCACTTCGTCGAACGCCACGGCCTGCTGCTCATCATCGTGCTCGGCGAGACGATCATCGCGATCGGCAACGGGCTCGCCGATCGCGCGCTGGACGTGGCGACCATCCTGCGCCTTGTTCTCGCCGTCGCGCTGATCGCCGCCTTGTGGTGGAGCTATTTCGACGCCGACGACCAGCGCGCCGAGCATCGGATGCAGCAGGCGGACAATCGCCGTCGCACACGCATCGCCCTGTTCGGCTATACGATGGGCCATCTCGCCATGGTCGCAGGCCTGATCCTCGTCGCAGCGGGTTTGAAGGCGGCCGTCGCCTACGGCGGTGAAGGCGAGGCGGGCCACGGCGCGGAGTTCCTGCTCCTCATCGGCGCCGGCGGCTACCTGCTTGCCGATGCCGCCTTCCGCCGGATCAGCGCGATCGGACCGGTCGCGGTGCGCCTGGTGGTCGGGGTGCTTCTTGCCGGCCTTGCCTTTGCCCATCTGCCGCTGCACGGCGCGGGGCTGATCGGTCTGACCCTCGGCGTGCTTGTCCTGCTGCTGGTGATCGAGGGGCTGGTCTTTCCAAGGACCGCGCAGGCCCCGGCGGCATGACCCATCCCCGCCGTCATGGTTAACCGCCTTCCGGCCGGTTTAACCGAGCATTAACCATAAACTCCCTAACCTGCGCCCCGATATTCGCACATTGCTTTGGGGGCACCTGAATGACCATTTCCCGCCGCGGCCTGTTGATCGGCCTGCCGTTGATGCTTGCTGGTTGCCAGTCGATGCCGAGCCAGCAGGCCATGTATGGTGACCGGCCGGAGGAGCCGCATCCGCTGAAGAAGGTGCCGCTCGACAAGATCAAGCCGGAACTGCGCCGGCAGGAAGTCGCCTACGAAACCAGCGAGCCGGCAGGAACCGTGGTCGTCGATACGCCCGCCCGGCGCCTCTACTATGTGCTCGGCGATGGCCGCGCGATGCGCTACGGCGTCGGCGTCGGCCGCAACGGCTATGCGCTGGCCGGCGTTGCCTATGTGGGCCGCAAGGCGGAATGGCCGAGCTGGACGCCGTCGCCCAACATGCTGCGCACCAACCCGGAAAAGAACATGAAATATGCCGGTGGCGTCCCCGGCGGCATCAACAATCCGCTCGGTGCCCGCGCCATGTATCTCTACCGCAGCGGCAACGACACCATGTTCCGCATCCACGGCACCAACCAGCCCTGGTCGATCGGCCAGGCCATGTCTTCGGGTTGCGTGCGCATGATGAACCACGACGTCATCGACCTCTACGAACGCGTCAAGGTCGGCAATCGCGTGGTCGTGCTGCAGGCCTGAGCCTGCAGCGTCCGGACGCGCATGGTCAGCGGGCCGCACGCCCCGACAGCAATCCCGTCGACAGGAGAACGCCCGCGCCCGTGACCAGCGTGGCGATGATCGCCAGCGCGCCGAGCGGTTCGCCGAGCAGGACGGCACCGCCGATCGCCGCCGCAACCGGCGTGACGGCTGTATAGGCCGCGGCCTGCGTGCCGCCGAGGATGCGCACGGCGGAGCCGTAGAGCACGGTGGCGAGCAGGCCCGACAGAAGCCCCTGTGTGATGACCTGCAGGCCGATCTCGGAGACTGGCGCGCTCGCCAGATGCGTGCCGAGAAACGGGATGAGCGCGAGGTTGATCAATGTCGACCAGGCGCAGATCAGGCCGCCCCCTTCGAAGGCGGTAAGACCGGACTTGCGGAAGGCATGGGTGTAGATCGCCCAGAGCGTCGCGCCGGCGGGCAGGATCGTGTAGCTCACCCAGCTCAATTGCCCCGACGACAGATTGTCGATCAGCAGAAGTGCGGCGCCCGCGGCGATCGCGACCATGCCGAAACGGCGCATCCGGTCGGGGCGTTCGCCCAGGATGACGATGCCGATCAGCGCCACGGCAAGCGGCATGACACCGGGGAGCAGCACGCCTGCGGCGGAGGCCGGCGTTGCTTTCATGCCGAAGCCGACAAGCTGGAAGAACGGCGCCCCGGACCCGAGCACCATCAACACCAGTGCCCATTTCGGCGTGTCCTTCGGCCAGAGCCCGACCCGCAGCCAGTAGGGTGAAAGCAGGATGGCGGGAATGCCGTAGCGCAACAGGCTCAGATCGAGCGCCGAGAGGGACGTCCCGACGCTGTGCCGGGTGGAGATGAGCCATGCAGCCCAGATCAGAACGACCGAAAGCGCCGAGATTGCGCCCATGCCGGCGGAGAGGGGCGGCTTTTCAGTATGGGTGGTGGTGATGGGCATGGCGCGGCTCCCGCTTGAATACAGGGCGTCAATGTAGCGCGTGAGGCCGTGGCGTGTCCTTGCCAATTATGCCGTTGGAGCATACTCTATTGGCAGAAACATGCGCTAAATGCTCCAAGATATAGTGATCATGCCAAGTTTGGACAAGTTCGATATCGCCATCCTCGAAGCCCTGCAGGACAATGCCCGCGCGACCAATGTCGAGATCGCCGAGCGGGTGAACCTCTCGCCGTCGCCCTGTCTGCGGCGCATCCGCATGTTGGAGGAGGCGGGCTACATCCGTGGCTACCGGGCCGACATCGACCGGCGCACGGTCGGTCTGGAACTGACGGTCTTCATCGCGTTCAAGGTGGCCCATCACACGCGCGAGCACGCCCACGCCTTCCAGCAGGCTTTGCGGGACCTTCCGGAAGTCGTCGCCTGCTACATGATCTCCGGCCACTCCGACTTCATGGCCGAAGTGGTGGTGGAAAATCTCGCGGCCTACGAGGCGCTGCTCACCGACCATCTTCTGGTCCTCCCGCATGTCACCGACATCCAGTCCAATTTCGCCATCCGCAGCGTGAAGACCGGTGGACGGCTCAAGTTGCCGCGGGCGAGGGGGTGAACCTATTCGTGGTCGCCAAAATGCTGTTCGATGTCGCGATGGCCCTCCAGTATGTTGACGATCTGGAAGTTGTCGCCGACATAACGAAAGAAGATGACATAGGATCCGAAAGCGGCACTGCGAATATCCGGTCGCAATTCCGGTCGCGGTCGCCCCATCTGCCCCGGTAGCCCTGCGAGATGTCGGCAATGGGCGCGCAGCTTGTCGACGAACTGTCTCGCGGTAGAAATGTCTCCACTCACCTGATGCACATAGGTGAGGATTTCCAGAAGATCGGCTTTGGCGCTTTCGAGATAGCGAAGCCGCGCCAAGTCAAGCGCCCTTTGCCTCAAGTTCCTCGGCTCGTCTGTCGAGCAGCGAGTCGAGTTCTTCGTCGCCGACGTCGCCTCCGGCGGCGATCGATCTGTCGAGAGTGTCGCGCAGCGCCGTCAGCTTGACCTCTCGTTCCTCGACCAGCCTCAGACCTTCGCGCACCACCTCGCTGGCCGAGCCATACCGTCCGGACTGTACCGTCCGCTCTACGAATTTTTCCCAGCGCTCGCCCAACGAGACATTCATTTCAGGCTCTCCAGTGTCAGAACTCCATTCTAACTGTGTAACAAAAAAGGCGCAATATTTGACATTGTCTCCGCCTTGCTTCAGTCATCTCGTACCCAAAGGTACGACGATGGCGCGTATGTCGCGCCTTTCCGGACGCGAGGCAGCGCGTGCGCTGCCTCGTTCCGTTCCTCAGAAGCCTTCAAGAACGAGCTTACCCTTGGTCCGGCCGGATTCGATCAGCGCATGGGCCTTCTTCAGGTTGGCGGCGTTGATCGTGCCGAGCGTTTCGGTGAGCGTCGTGCGGATCCGTCCGGCGTCGACCAGTTCGGCGACGTGGCTCAGGAGCTTGTGCTGGGCGATCATGTCGGCGGTCTGGAAGACCGCGCGGGTGAACATCGATTCCCAGTGGATCGACACCGACTTGCCCTTGAAGGGCATGACGTCGAAGCCGCCCTTGATATCGTCGATTATGCCGAAGCGACCCTGCGGCGCGACGATCGCCTGGAGGTCGCCGACATGCAGGTCGCTGCGGGTGATCGAGAAGACGAAAGCGGGGGCGCCGATGCCGAGGGCGGAAAACTGCGGAGCCAGCGCATTGCTGTGATCGAGCACGTGGTGGGCGCCGAGATCCTTGACCCATTGGCTGGTCTCGGGCCGGGAGGTCGTGGTGATGATCGTCAGGGCGGTGAGTTGGCGGGCGAGCTGGATGGTCATCGAGCCGACGCCGCCCGCGCCGCCGGTGACCAGCAGGGCATGGTTCACGCCTTCGACCTTGTCCTCGACCTTGAGCCGGTGGAAGAGCATTTCATAGGCGGTGATCGAGGTCAGCGGAATGGCGGCTGCCTCGGCGAAGCTCAGGCTTTTCGGCTTCAGGGCAACGATCCGCTCGTCGACCAGGTGGAACTCGCTGTTGGTGCCCGGCCGGTTGATGACGCCGGCATAGAAGACCTCGTCGCCCGGCTTGAACAGCGTGACGTTCTCGCCGACCGCCTTGACGACGCCGCTGGCGTCATAGCCGAGGATGCGGTGCTGGCCGGGCTCCGGCTGGGCGGCGCTGCGCACCTTGGTGTCGACCGGATTGACCGATACGGCCTTCACTTCCACCAAGAGGTCATGGCCCTTGGCTTCCGGCACGGGAAGCTCGATGTCGATCAGGGAGGTCTCTGCGGTGATGGGTTGGGGGGCCAGATAGCCGACGGCGCGCATGGCATGTCTCCTTGGAATGGTTTGCACGCCCTTCAATTGATACGTATAAACGGATTACGCAAGAATGCACATTTTGTGTCTATAGTGACGGAAAGTGTATGTAGTATCAAAAAGGATACCGTTAATGTCCCGACCGCGTGCCAAGCTCACCAACAATTTTCCCGGCTGCCCGGTCGAGTCGACCCTGAGCCTGCTCGACGGCAAGTGGAAGGGCGTAATTCTCTATCATCTGCTGACCGACAAGACGCTGCGCTTCAACGAGCTGCGCCGCCGGCTGTCGGCGGTGACCCAGCGCATGCTGACCAAACAGCTGCGCGAGCTTGAAGAGGCGGGGATCGTGTCGCGGACGGTCTTTCCGGTGGTGCCGCCGCGCGTCGACTATGCGCTGACACCGCTTGGGCTCAGCCTCGAACCGGTCATCAGGGCGCTCGATGCCTGGGGCAAGACGCATGTCGTCTGCAAGAACGGCACGCGCACCATCTCGATGCCGGCGGATGAAGGCTCAGCCGAAGGCGAGGCAACGGTGCGCTCAGCGGCTTGAGCTGCGCTTCTCCGCGAGCACCGAAACGAGGAAGACCACGAGGCCGAGGGCGGAAAGGGCCGCGCCGACATAACCCGTCGAGCCGTAGCCGTAGCCCCAGCTGATCACTAGTCCGCCGAGCCAGGCGCCGAGCGCATTGGCGATGTTGAAGGCGGAGTGGTTGGAGGCAGCCGCGAGCGTCTGAGCGTCCGCTGCCACGTCCATCAGCCGCGTCTGCACGGCCGGGCAGGCGGCAAAGCCGCAGCCGGTGAGGAAGACGCAGATGCACAGCATCACCGGATCGGCGGCCGTCAGCGAAAAGACGGTCATCAGGATCACGTTGAAGGCGAGCATGCCGCCGATCGTGCCCTTCAGCGAATAGTCGGCCATGCGGCTGCCGACCACGTTGCCGACATTCATCCCGATGCCGAATAGCGCGAGCACGATCGCCACCATGCCGACCGGCAGGCCGGCGGTGTCGGTGGTGGTCTTGGCGATGTAGCTGAAGATCGAGAACATGCCGCCGAAACCGACCGCGGCGACGCCGAGCGTCAGCCACACCTGAAGCCGGCCGAAGGCGCCGAGTTCGCGACGGATGCTGGCACCTTCCGCCACCTTGTCCTTCGGCAGGTAGAGCGCGATCAGCACGACGGTGAGCACGCCGATTGCCCCGACCATCAGGAAGGCGGCTCGCCAGCTCATCAATTGGCCGATGAAGGTGGCGACGGGGGTGCCGATCAGCGTCGCGATCGTCAGGCCGAGCATCACCCGCCCGACGGCGCGGGCGCGTCGATAGGGCGGAACCATCGAGGCGGCAACGAGCGCGGCCACGCCGAAATAGGCGCCGTGCGGCAGGCCGGTGACGAATCGCAGCGCGGTGAACGACCAGAAATCCGGGGCAAGCGCGCTCGTCACGTTGCCGATGGCGAAAACCCCCATCAGCATCAGCAGAAGCGTCCGGCGTGAGAGCTTGGCGGCCAGCACGGCGATGATCGGAGCGCCGATCACCACGCCGAGCGCATAGGCGCTGATGACGCGGCCCGCCTCGGGAACGCTCACCCCGTAGGTGGTCGCGACGTCGGGCAGGAGCCCCATGATGACGAACTCGCCGGTTCCGATGCCGAAGCCGCCGGCGGCAAGGGCGATCTCGATCAGGATCATCATCAGCGGTGTGAGCGACTGCGTGCCGTTGGCCGGAAGGAAGTCTGTCCCGCGATCGGAGGGGAGGGCGCTGCAATCGGTCATGGCACTACCTGTGGCCGGTCGCCTGACACGACCGCAAGAAGAGGATACGGGAGACTGTCGGTGAGGGAGGCGGAGCGGCGTTGCCGGCAGGCGTCCCGGTGTTGACGTGATTTGACAGTTATCATGTCTTTGTGCGTCGCAGTAAAGAGCATTTGCGCCGCAACTTGAATTTTGCCCGCAATATGCCGATTTCAGAGGGCGTGGTGAAACCTTGAGCCGAGCGATGCGTTGTAAAGCGCTGGCGGCCCTGGACGCCACCGGGCGATCGACGGAACGAGGTGGCGATGAGGCTGAAGGCAGTATTCAATCGGGACGGCGGAACATTCCGGACGACCGAAATGGACGCCTATTGTGCCCAGGCGGAGGAGATCTTCCGTGCTGCCGGCCACGAGGTTGCCTTCGCGATCGTCGCTGGGAAGGACGTCGTCGAGACGCTCGAGAGGACTGCGCGAGAGGATGGCGTCGAGGCTTTGATCGCAGGCGGCGGCGACGGCACGATTTCGGCCGCAGCCGGCATCGCCTGGAAGGCCGGCCTGCCGCTCGGCGTCGTGCCCGCCGGGACGATGAACCTCTTTGCCCGGTCGCTGAAACTGCCGCTCGATATCCGGGCAGTGCTGCAGACGCTGGCCGAAGGCGAGGTCCGTTCGGTCGACATCGCGACGGCCAACGGCCGGCCCTTTGTGCACCAGTTCTCGGCGGGGCTGCATGCCCGCATGGTCCGCATGCGCAATGCGATGAACTATGGCTCGCGCCTCGGAAAGATGCGCGCCAGCACGCGCGCCGCGCTCGGCGTGATGCTGCGCCCCTCCCGGTTCGAGGTGATCTTCGACATCGACCACGACGGCCGAAACGAGCATCGCGTCGTCTCGGCGATCTCGGTTTCCAACAATCCCTTCGGTGACAATCCGCTGTTCTTCGCCGACGACCTGACGACCGGCAAGCTCGGGGTCTATCTTGCCGACCCGCTGGAGCCGGCCGGCGTGGCAAAACTCGCCTTCGACATCGTTCGCGGCAAGATGAAGGACAACGGGGCCGTGACCGCCTCAACCGCCGAGACTGTGCGACTGCATTTCCCCAAGCGCCGGAGCGGCGCGCTCTGCGTGTTGGACGGAGAGCTGTTGCGCATGCCGCGCGACGTGGAGATCCGCCTGCATCCGCGAGAACTCAAGGTTCTCGTTCCGGCCGGCACGGTCGCCGCCGCCTGAACCGTGGCCCTCAGGCGACGGGGTAGATGACGCCCTTGCGGAGGATCATGTTGGCGTAGAGTTTCGGTTCGCTGGTCTGCACGACCGCATGGGCGCGCTTTACCCGCCCGTAGAAGTCCTCACCGACCAGAGGCACGACCTTGCGCTCCGGTTCATGGCGCGCGCAGCAGGCGATCATCTGCTGGTGGATCGGGTCGAGCCGCCCGGCATCCGCGCCGACGGTCGAGCGGAAGATAGCCTCCGGCACGAAATCGTCGATCGGCATGACGCTGAGGATAGCGTCGATCACCGCAACGATCCCGTGGCCGTCGAGCCGGATCAGCCGTCGCGCATGCTCCAGCGCCGGATAGTTGCCGTCGACGACGGCGATCTCGTCGCCATGGCCCATGGCGCGAAGCGCCGCGAGCAGGTCCGGGCTCAGAAGCGGATTAATTCCCTTCAGCATTGTCGATTTCCTTGAACAAGACGGTCTGGTCTATGAGGTAGCGGGCAAAGATCGGTAGGCTTGCGCCGCCGATGGCGCGGGCCTGCGCGCCGACCGCGCCCTCGATGATGTCGGGAAAGACGATACCCTGCAGGTCGAGCTTGCCGATCTCCTCGATCGTCGCAGCCACGAGGCGCGCGCGGACCCAGTCAGGAAATCCGCCGTCGATGATGGCGGCGGAAAAGTCGACGATCGAGCTTGCGGCGACAATGGCCTGGGCAAGCGCGCCGGCACAGTCTCGGATCCAGATCTCCAGCGGCTCGCCGAAGTCGATCCATTGCTCCGCTGCATACCAGAGCGGTTGCGGATCGATCCCGCGCTCGCGCAGCAGCCGTTCGAGCACAAAGATCGAGGCGATCTCGAGCAACTGCTTGGTCTCGCCGTGCTTGTTGCGAACGGGCAGGGGGCCAATTGCGCCGGCCGTACCGGTCCTGCCGACGAACACCGAGGAATTGAGGACAATGCCGCCGCCGATGAAGGAGCCGACATAGAAATAGACGAAGTCCGGGTAACGTTGCCCGACGCCGAACACAAGTTCTGCCCCGCAGGCGCTGGTGGCGTCGTTCTGCAGGTAGACGGGGTAGGAGAGCCGATTTGCGACCTCGGCCTGAAGGTCGAACCCGCGCCAGGCATCCATGGCGCCGTCCGGGGCGCCGACCTCGCGCGCCCAGTTCCACAATTCGAAGGGTGCCGCGATCCCGACACCGGCAATGGCGCCGCGCTGTTCCGTGCTCAGCTGGCCCTCCAGTTCCGCAATGCCGTCGACCAGGAAGTCGAGGATCTCCCGTGGATTGGGATAGCGATAGGTCAGGTGCCGGTTTAGCCGGATCGTGCCGACGAAATCCATCAGCACGAGATCCGCGCTGCGCCTGCCGATCTTGACCCCGAAGGAATAGAC
Source organism: Rhizobium terricola (assembly GCF_012927355.1). Taxonomy (GTDB): domain Bacteria; phylum Pseudomonadota; class Alphaproteobacteria; order Rhizobiales; family Rhizobiaceae; genus Allorhizobium; species Allorhizobium terricola. The sequence continues at coordinate 1,932,947 of NZ_JABBGK010000001.1, read as the reverse complement.
GGCGTCCGGATTGAGAGACATCGGCACCGAGGGCTGGCCGACCCTGCCGCGCAGAGGTTCACCGCGGATCAGCAGGCCGTCTTTTTCCAGCGCGCGCATGATGACGGAGACGGTCTGGGCCGAAAGGCCGGTGAGGCGGGCAATCTCCGCCTTGGAGACGCCGCTCTGGCGGCGCACGAGCGAAAGCACCAGGCGCTCGTTATACGCCCTGACCCTGATCTGGTTCGCACCGCCGGATGTCGCCGGCGGCAGCACGTCCGTCGTGCCGGCTGGATGATCCGACAAAGACATGGCTGCTCCTCCTCCGACGATACGTGAAAGTCCGTATACGTCGCCCCACGCAGAATGTCACAGCGAATTAATAATTCAACTGGATTTATTTATTGACAATGAGAAATCTCTGATGTTCTTAATGGGGTGTGGAGGAATGGCGCCTCGTTGAGGATGCCGACCCGGCGTGGGAGCGCTCGGGACCACGCTCGCGGTCCGGCACGAGCCGGATTGAACGTTATCTTCGGGAGGAAGCACATGAAGAAGTCTCTCTTTGCCGCATCGCTGGCAGCACTCGCAATCGGCACCGTTTTTTCGGCCCCGGCCAGCGCAGCCGACGTATCGGCCTGCCTGATCACCAAGACCGACACCAACCCCTTCTTCGTCAAGATGAAGGAAGGCGCGACCGCCAAGGCCGCCGAACTTGGCGTCACGCTGAAGTCCTATGCCGGCAAGATCGATGGCGACTCGGAAAGCCAGGTCGCCGCCATCGAGACCTGCATCGCTGACGGCGCGAAGGGTATCCTGCTCACCGCTTCCGACACCAAGGGCATCGTTCCGGCGGTCAAGAAGGCCCGTGACGCCGGCATTCTCGTCATCGCTCTCGACACCCCGCTCGAGCCGGTCGATTCCGCCGACATGACGTTTGCCACCGACAACCTGCTCGCCGGCAAGCTGATCGGCCAGTGGGCCGCCGCCACCCTCGGTGACAAGGCCAAGGACGCCAAGGTTGCCTTCCTCGACCTGACGCCGTCGCAGCCGACGGTCGACGTCCTGCGCGACCAGGGCTTCATGATCGGTTTCGGCATCGACCCCAAGGACCCGAACAAGATCGGCGACGAGGATGATGCCCGCATCGTCGGCCACGACGTGACCAACGGCAACGAGGAAGGCGGCCGCACCGCCATGGAAAACCTCCTGCAGAAGGATCCCTCGATCAACGTCGTCCACACCATCAACGAACCGGCTGCCGCCGGCGCCTATGAAGCGCTGAAGGCCGTTGGCAAGGAGAAGGACGTCCTGATCGTTTCCGTCGACGGCGGTTGCCCGGGCGTGCAGAACGTCATCGACGGCGTGATCGGCGCCACGTCGCAGCAGTATCCGCTGCTGATGGCATCGCTCGGCATCGAGGCGATCAAGAAGTTCGCCGACACCGGCGAGAAGCCGAAGGCCACCGAAGGCAAGGACTTCTTCGACACCGGCGTCGCCCTCGTCACCGACAAGCCGGCTGCCGGCGTCGAGTCGATCGACACCAAGGCCGGCAAGGACAAGTGCTGGGGTTGATCCGACCTTAAGCCCGTGATCGCGTCGCTATGCGGCCTCTGAGGAACGTCAGGTCCCTCAAGGTCGAGCGGTCGCGGGCATTTGCGACCGGCCTCTCAGGCGGAGGGCCGGTCGCTCCTTAACCGTCACGCAGAAACACGCGCGAATATCCAGGGAGGACGGAGCGATGCAGTCTGCAAATCCGATTTCGCAGCCGAGCCAGGAGTTCGAGAAGGTCCTCGTCGACAGTTCGACGCAGGTCGCTTCCTTCGATACCCATGACAAGACGCCCTTGCAGAAGTTCCAGCACTTCCTGCATTCGAGCCCGGCAGCGGTGCCGCTGATCGTGCTCGTGATGTCGGTCATCGTCTTCGGCAGCATTCTCGGCGGGAAGTTCTTCTCTGCCTTCACGCTCACCCTGATCCTCCAGCAGGTCGCGATCGTCGGCATCGTCGGCGCTGCCCAGACGCTGGTGATCCTGACGGCCGGCATCGACCTGTCGGTCGGCGCCATCATGGTCCTGTCCTCGGTGGTAATGGGCCAGTTCACCTTCCGCTACGGTCTTCCCCCGACAGTTGCCGTAATCTGCGGCCTCGCCGTCGGCGCGGCCTGCGGCTGGATCAACGGCCAGCTGGTCGCCCGCATGAAGCTGCCGCCCTTCATCGTCACGCTCGGCATGTGGCAGATCGTGCTCGCGTCGAACTTCCTCTATTCGGCCAACGAAACCATCCGCAGCCAGGACATTTCCGCCAATGCGCCGCTGCTGCAGCTCTTCGGCCAGAACCTTCGCATCGGCAGCGCCGTCTTCACTTACGGCGTCATTGCCATGGTGCTGCTCGTTGCGCTTCTCTGGTACGTGCTGAACCGCACCGCCTGGGGCCGCCATGTCTATGCGGTCGGCGACGACCCGGATGCGGCGGAACTTGCCGGCGTCAACGTCAAGCGCATGCTCGTCACCGTCTACACGCTGTCCGGCCTCATCTGCGCGCTTGCCGGCTGGGCGCTTATCGGTCGCATCGGCTCGGTATCGCCGACCGCCGGCCAGTTCGCCAACATCGAATCCATCACCGCCGTGGTGATCGGCGGTATCTCGCTCTTCGGCGGCCGTGGCTCCATCCTCGGCATGCTGTTCGGGGCGCTGATCGTCGGCGTCTTCTCGCTCGGCCTGCGCCTCATCGGCACCGATCCGCAATGGACCTACCTGCTGATCGGCGTCCTCATCATCACCGCAGTGGCAATCGACCAGTGGATCAGAAAGGTAGCAGGCTGATGGCTCAGGAACCCGTTCTCAACGCCCCCATTCTCACTGCCAGGGGTCTCGTCAAACGCTACGGTCGCGTCACCGCCCTCGACAATGCCGATTTCGACCTCTACCCGGGCGAAATCCTCGCCGTCATCGGCGACAACGGTGCCGGCAAGTCCTCGATGATCAAGGCGATCTCCGGCGCCATCACGCCGGACGAGGGGGAGATCCACCTCGAAGGGCAGCCGGTGCAGTTCCGCTCGCCGATCGAGGCCCGCAAGGCCGGCATCGAGACCGTCTACCAGAACCTCGCGCTCTCACCCGCGCTGTCGATCGCCGACAACATGTTTCTCGGCCGCGAACTCCGCAAGCCGGGCATTATGGGCAGCGTGTTCCGCAAGCTCGACCGCACCGCGATGGAGAAATTCTCCCGCGACAAGCTGTCCGAACTCGGCCTGATGACCATCCAGAACATCAACCAGGCGGTGGAAACGCTCTCGGGCGGCCAGCGCCAGGGTGTGGCTGTGGCCCGTGCCGCAGCCTTCGGCTCCAAGGTCATCATCCTCGACGAGCCGACGGCAGCGCTTGGCGTCAAGGAAAGCCGTCGCGTTCTGGAGCTGATCCAGGACGTGCGCCGCCGCGGCATTCCGATCGTCTTGATCAGCCACAACATGCCGCATGTCTTCGAGGTGGCCGACCGGATCCACATCCATCGTCTCGGACGACGCCTGTGCGTCATCAATCCGAAGGACTACACGATGTCGGACGCGGTCGCCTTCATGACCGGCGCCAAGGAAGCACCGGGTGAGGCGCTGGCGGCATGACCATGACGGCGAAGGAAATCGCCGAGACGATCCTCTGGCGCGCCGGCTCGGCGCGCCGTTTTCTCGTGGCGATCGCCGGCCCGCCGGGAGCCGGAAAATCGACGCTTGCCGACACGCTGCGGGATCTTCTGATTGCCGACGGCGAGACTGCGGTCGTCCTGCCGATGGACGGCTTCCACATGGACAACGGCATCCTCGAGGCGCGGGGGCTTCTGCCCCGCAAAGGAGCTCCGCAGACCTTCGACGTGCGTGGCTTCGCCGACATCCTGCGTGCGGTGAGGGTAGGGGAGGAAGAGGTGCTGGTGCCGGTCTTCGATCGGGATCGCGAGATCGCCATCGCCTCGGCCCGCCCGATTTCCCCGGCTGACCGCATCGTGCTGGTCGAGGGCAACTATCTGCTGTTGGACGAAGAGCCATGGTCGTCGCTCGCCCCGCTCTTCGACCTCACCATCTTCGTCGCGCCCTCCTTCGAGGAACTCGAACGCCGGCTGACCGCGCGCTGGGAGGGCTACAACCTCGACGCCGCCGGGATCGACTGGAAGCTCAACGGCAACGATCTGCCGAACGGCCGGCTGGTGCTGGAAAAGAGCCGAAAGGCCGACATCCGGATCGACGATTTCTGAGCGACGCGTTCGTTCCTTCTCCCCGTTCACGGGGAGAAGGTGCCCGAAGGGCGGATGAGGGGGCGACCCCTGCCGTCAGATCCGCGGCAGATAGGTCTGGTAGTCGAAACTCGACACGGTCCTGAGATAAGTGATCGCTTCCTTGCGCTTGGTGTCGCCATAGATCCGCTGGTACTCGGCGCCGAAGATGTCTGCGATGAAGGCCGACTTGCGCAAACGATCGACCGCGGTCAGGAAGTCGTAGGTCAGCATGTCGGGATTTTCCGGCGCGCTGTCGGGGGTGGTGACCGGACCCGGATCGAGATCCTCGTCGAGACCGAGCAGGATGCCGCCGAGAATGGCCGCGAGCAGAAGATGCGGGTTCGCATCCGCGCCGGCGACGCGGTGCTCGACGCGGGCGGCCGGGCCCTCGCTGTCCGGGATGCGCACGGCCGTGCCGCGGTTGCCGAAGCCCCAGTCGACCTTGTCCGGCGCGAACGAGCCCGGCTGGAAGCGCCGATAGGAATTGGCAAACGGCGCGAAGATCAGCTGTGCGTCCTGCATGGTCTTCAGCATGCCGGCCGTGATCGACTTCAGCTTGACCGGATCACCGCCCTTGGCGTCGAGAATGTTGTTGCCCTGGCGGTCGATGATGCTGGCGTGGACGTGGAGGCCGGAACCGGCATGGTCGGCATAGGGCTTGGCCATGCAGGTGGCCCTGAGGCCGTGGCGGCGGGCGGCGAAGTCGACCACGCGCTTCAGGTAGATACAGTCGTCTGCCGCCGCTATGGCGTTCGGCTTGTGCAGGAGGTTGACTTCGAACTGGCCGGGGCCGAATTCGGCAGTCGTTGCGTCCGCCGGCAGGCCCATCTCGTCGGCGAAACGCCGGACGGTGCCTAGGAAGTCTTCCATCGCCGCGGTTGCGCGCATGTCGTAGAGCTGGAAGCCCTCGACCTCGCCATTCATGACCAGCGACTTCGGCGGCATCGGCTTGCCGGTCTCGCGGAAGTCCGGTTCGACCACGTAGAACTCGAGCTCGGTCGCAACGACCGGCGTCAGGCCGCGTTCCTCGAAACGCTTCAGCACGTTGGCGAGGATGGCGCGCGGGCAGATATAGTGCGGGTTGCCGTCCAGCGTGTGCATGGTGGCGAGCACCTGCTTCGAGCCGGCAGGCCCCCAGGGCAGGGTGGTGAGCGAGGTTTTGTCGGCGACGCAGATGCCGTCCGGATCGCCGAGCGTCAGCGAGATTTTGGTGATGTCGTCGTTGTCGTCGCCCCAGATGTCGAGCGACTGGGTGGAGGCCGGCAGGCGCACCGTGTTCTTCCAGACCTTGTCCTCGGCCTTTATTGGGATCATCTTGCCGCGCAGGTCGCCGTTCATGCCGACGAGCAGGACTTCGATACGCGCGGAGGGGTCTGCAGCGCTAAAATTGGCGTCTTGGGACAATTCGGTCATGAAAAATGCTTCTCTTTGGCGATTTGAGGGGCAATTTGGCCGCAGGAAGTACGACTTCGACACCCTTGCCAAACGCTTTTTGGAAGGTCATGTTCGTAGCCGATAACGTTCCGCCTTTCAATCATGCAAGGGAAGCAGGACGCCGCGGACAGGCTTTTCGGCCTGTGCGTGCACCGGACTGCGGGTTTCTTGCGCAAGGATATATTGTCATGACGAAGACCGCCGCCGCCCTGTCCAATCTCGGTGCCATCGACGCCGCCCACCATTTCCACCCCTTCTCCGACATGAAGAAGCTGAATGCCGACGGCACGAAGATCATCAATCGGGCCGACGGCGTGCACATCTGGGATTCGAACGGCAAGCAGTATCTCGACGCGTTTGCGGGCCTGTGGTGCGTCAATGTCGGCTATGGCCGCCAGTCGATCGCGGATGCGGCTTATGCGCAGATGCAGGAACTGCCCTACTACAACACCTTCTTCGGCACGACGACCCCGCCGACCACGCTGCTCGCCCAGAAGATCGCCAGCCACACCGGCGGCAAGCTCAACCACGTCTTCTTCACCAATTCCGGTTCGGAAGCGTCCGACACCTGGTTCCGCATGGCGCGCGTCTACTGGAAGGCGCTCGGCCACGAGACCAAGACCCAGGTGATCGCCCGCCGCAACGCCTATCACGGCTCCACTGTCGCCGGCGCCTCGCTCGGTGGCATGAAGTGGATGCACGAACAGGGCAACCTGCCGATCCCCGGCATCCACCACATCGGCCAGCCCTACTGGTACGGCGAGGGCGGCGACCTGACCCCTGAAGCCTTCGGCCTGAAGGTTGCCCAGGAACTCGAGGCGAAGATCCTCGAACTCGGCGAGGAGAATGTCGCGGCCTTCGTTGCCGAGCCGATCCAGGGCGCCGGTGGCGTCATCGTTCCGCCCTCGACCTACTGGCCGGAAATCAAGCGCATCGCCGCCAAGTACAAGATCCTGCTGGTCGCCGACGAAGTCATCTGCGGCTTCGGTCGCCTCGGCACCTGGTTCGGCCATCAGTATTACGATTTCGAGCCGGATCTCGCACCGATCGCCAAGGGCCTTTCCTCCGGCTACCTGCCGATCGGCGGCGTTCTGATGTCCGAGCGCGTGGCCAAGGTCATGATCGAGGAACTCGGCGACTTCTATCACGGCTACACCTATTCCGGTCACCCGGTCGCAGCCGCCGCCGCCATCGAAAACCTACGGATCATCGAGGAGGAGGGGCTCGTCGAGCGTGTCCGTGACGACATCGGTCCTTACCTCGCCAAGGCGCTCGCCTCGCTCGCCGACCACGACCTGGTCGGCGAAGCCGTCAGCGTCGGCCTGATGGGCGCCGTGCAGATCGCCGCCGACAAGGCGACGCGCCGCCGCTTCGCCAAGCCGGACGAAGTCGGTACGCTGGTGCGCAACCAGTGCGTCGGAAACGGCGTCATCCTGCGCGCCACCGGCGACCGCATGCTCTTCTCGCCGCCGATGATCATCTCGCATGCCGAGGTCGACCAGGCCGTCGACACCCTGCGCAAGGGCCTCGACTGGCTGAAGGAAAATCACAAGGAATAGGCGGCCGGTCCATCAGCCTGAGCAAGCGTCCTTGCCCCTCACCCTGACACGACCGGGGGTCGAGCCGCTTGTCTCGACCCGTCCTTCGGACCCCCGCAAGCGGGGCGAGGGGACGCAGGATGTGCCGAAGGTGCAAATCGCAACGTTTGGGACAGGCGAAGATGGTGCGACTCGTCCCTTCTCCCCGTTTACGGGGAGAAGGTGCCGCCCTTCGACCGGCTCACGGGGCGGATGAGGGGCACGAAACTGGTCCTGTGAAAGTCTGTCGAGACCTCACGGCATCAACTGCCCGCCGTTGACGTCGATGGTCTGGCCGGTGATGTATCCCGACAGCATGTCGGAGGCGAGGAAGAGATAGGCGCCGACACAATCCTCGGGCGTGCCGGTGCGCTTGAGCGGCACACTGGCCGAAATCTGGTCGAGTTGGCCCGGCAAGGCATAGCGGTCCTGGAAGGGTGTCGTGATCACGCCCGGTGCCACGGCATTCACCCGGATGCCGTATTTTCCGAATTCGAGCGCCATGCCCTTGGTGACGGCCGCGACGAAGGCTTTCGACGAGCCGTAGAGCCCCGATCCGGCCGTACCGCCGGTGCGTGCGGCGACCGACGTCGTGTTGATGATGAAGCCCCCGCGCTCTTTCAGATGGGGAAGGGCGGCGCGACCGGCTGCGACCACGGACCGGCCGTTGACGTCCATGACCTTGTCGTAGTGTTCGTCCGTCATGTCCTCGTAGAGCACGCGGGCGATCATGCTCCCGGCATTGTTGACGAGGCCGTCGAGGCGTCCGAAGGTTGACGCGACCGTGTCGACGGCCACTTTGAGAGCGGTCGAGTCTGCCGCATCCGCCTGGACGGTCACGACCTTTCCCCCGGCTTCGGTGATCTCGCGCGCGATCGAGGCGGCGGCTTCGACCCCGGAATTGTAGTGAAGCCCGACAAGGGCGCCCTGCGCGGCAAAGGCGCGAGCGAGTGCAGCACCGATCCCGCTCGATGCGCCGGTAATCAGCACGGCCTTGCCGGCGAGATCGGGAATAATCAGGGTGTTCGCCATGCGTGTCCTCCTTCACTGCGGGCTGCACAATTGACGCCGATCGGGAGGACTTTTCAAGCGCCGATCAAGGGCGCCGAAATGAGGCCGCCGGCCCGAGATCTTTGCGGGCCGGCCAGCGTTGTTGTCTGCCTAGTCGCGCCGGGTCATGCAGCGTCCCACGCGAAAGGCAGCGGCGCCTCGCGGAAGGCAAAGCGGTCGAGATGGCTCGCAACCACGCCCTTCATCCGTTCCAGCACTTCGTCCGAGACCGCATCGATCTCCACGGTCAGCGCCTTGTTGTCGGCGCTCATCGTTGCCATCGCCTCGGCAAAGCGCACCGTGCCGGTGTGATCTCCGAGTTCCACCTCCAGCTTGTGGCTCCAGTGCTTGCAGAGCTGCTGCAGGTATTTCCATCCGTTTTCGGTCGGCACCACCGCGATCGTCTTCGCCATGGTCAGAGCCTCTCGATCCGGCTGGCAGCCTCGTCGATGATCCGGGCGACCTCCAGCTGCACGTCGCGGGTCACGCCGTCTGCGGAGAGCCGATCCTGAAGTGCAGCCTTGAGGTTCTGCATCGCACGGCGAACCGGTGCGGCGTCGGTGCGTTCGCTGACCTTGGCAAGAGCCGACAGGCGCGCCATCGCGGTTTCGACCTCCCCTGCGCGTTCAGCGAGGTGAGCGCGTCCGGCGTCGGTGATGGCGAGCAGCTTGCGCGGGCCTTCGCTCGTCTCTTCTTCTGCAAGCCCCATGTCGAGAAGCAGGGTCATGGTCGGATAGACGACGCCCGGGCTCGGCGCATAGGCACCGCCGGAGCGGTTCTCGATCTCGCGGATGAGGTCGTAACCGTGGCGAGGTTGTTCCTCGATCAGCTTGAGCAGCACGAGCCGCAGCTCGCCCGACTCAAACATTCGCCGGCGCTCGCCGCCGCGGCCACGTCCGCCTTCTGGGCGTCCGCCGAAGAAGCCGTGCCGCATAGCGTGCCAGTCTCGCCCGTGTTCATGGTGTCCGAAATGAAAGTGTCTCATGGATCGTCCTTTTTGATATGTTGAAACTGTATCTAAGATATATCGTAAAAATATCTCTTCAAGGGCTACCCCGATTTTTTGCCGCTGGGGTCGGAAGGTACCTTCTGTACGCTCCTGCCTTGGATGAATGCGGATCTTGGCCTATCGTCAGGCCCGAAGCAGCAGTGGGAGATTTCAAGGCATGTCCGGCAAGCAGCACGAATACGCGGTCACCGTCACCTGGACCGGCAATCGCGGCACAGGTACGTCCGGTTATCGGGAATACGACCGAGACCATGTGATATCGGCGAACGGCAAGTCGGATATTCAGGGATCATCCGATCCGGCTTTCCGCGGAGACGCCGCACGCTGGAACCCGGAGGAGCTTCTGGTCACCGCGCTTTCCGCCTGTCACAAGCTGTGGTACCTGCATTTCTGCGCCGTCTCAGGTGTGGTGGTGACCGCCTATGAGGACCATGCCGAAGGGCTGATGGTGATGGACGAGGAAGGCTCCGGCCGTTTCACCGACGTCGTTCTCAAGCCTCGTGTGACGATCAAGTCCGGCAGCGATCCGGCGGTCGCGGAGGAACTGCACGATGACGCCCACGAAAAGTGTTTCATCGCCAATTCGGTCAATTTTCCCGTCCGCTGCGAACCGGTGATCATCACCGGCTGAGCGGGCCATGCCCGCCTAGTTTGTCTTCGGATAGATGTAGCTGTAGGCGAAGTGATAGAGGTCGCCGTCACGCCCGAAGAGATAGGGCAGGGCGACGGTCCTGATCTCTTCGACCTTCAGCCCCCCGTGGGCGGAAAGCCAGTCTGCCATTGGGCCGGGAAGCGGAAGATCTGCGCCACCGCGGGCGCGCCATACCACGAGCAGCGGACGGTTGGCGTCGAGCGAAAGCGGTGTCTCGAACGCCTCGTAGCCGGGAATCATGACCGGCATGTCGGTGGCCTGCAGGCGGAGATTGCCGGCCATCTGCTGGTCACTGGCAAGGATCATCGCCGGCCGGTTCGCATCCGCCGAGAGGATTTTGCCGACGGCCTCCTGGTAGGGCACGTTGATCTTCTCGTAGTGGCCGGTCATTCCGTGGATCGGGATGCGGACGAGCAGGACGAGCGGGATCAGCACCAGCGCCGCAACGCCGATCGGCAGAAAGCGCGGCAGCGATCGATCCGTGGCAAGGCCTGCCGCCTCGAGCTTGAGGCAGAGATAGAGTGGCAGGACGAAATAGAGCGGCGTCAGCCAGCGGTCCTTGATGTTGCTAGCGCCCCCCGAAGACGACGAGCAGGATCAGCCCGAACAGCGAGATCAGCATGATGTTGCCGATCAGCCGGCTCCACGGGCTCGATGCACGCAACGCCTGCACGAGATCGCGTTTGTAGGCGACAAGAAAGAGGATCACCGTGATTGCCGCAAAGCCGATGATGGCCAGCACCAGGGAGCCGAGTCCAGCCGAGACCTGGCTAAGTCGGCTGACGCTTTCCTCGGAGGTCAGCTTGCCGATGGTGCGGCCGGTGGCGAGTTCGAAGTGCTCAAGGAACCAAAGGCCATGCGGCAGCGCCACGAGGCCTGCGACGGCGATTGTCACGAGGAGGCGCCAGTCGAACAGGCGGCGGCGGAACTCCGGCTCGATCAGCATGGCGATGAGGGCGGCCGTCGGAAGCAGGACGAAGTTGTACTTGGCGACGAAGCCGATCCCGATCGCAAGGCCCGTCAGCCCGTAGGTCACGATGCTCGGCGAACGGATCGCGCTGGTGAGCGCATAGAGGAAGAGGCAGGCGGCGAAGATGACGGCGACCGTGTGCGTCAGGTCGCGCTGGGGCTCGAAGCTCAGCTGCGGCATGGTGAGCAGACCGAGTGTCGCGACGATGGCGAGATCGCGGGAGCGCAGGACGCCGAAGGCTGTCAGTCCGAACAGCAGGTAGGAACAGAAGAGCAGGAGGTTCTTCAGGAGCGACAGCGACAGGAGCGTCGGGCCGAAGACCTGCTCCGCACCGTATTGCAGCCAGTTGTAGAACGGCGGCTGGCTGTCATAACCGAAGGCGAGCCACTGGGCGAGGAACAGCTGCTGTCCCTCGTCGAGCTCCAGCGAATGGGGCACGACGAGGCGGACGACGACGTTCACGGCGAAATAGGCGCCGAACAACGCGAAAAGCAGCCAGGGCCTCTGGCGCAGGGCTGCAACCACGTCATGCTTCCTTTTGATAGGTCTTCCGCACGATGTAGTTCTTCGCCGTGTCGTCGGAGCGCGTCAGCATTTCGGCGAGAATGCCGGTGGTGATCATCTGGATCGAGGTGAGGAACAGCATCACGCCGACCAGCAGCAGCGGCCGCGTGCCGATGTCTTCGCCGAGCCCGAACTTGACCCAGGCGAGATAAAGCAGGATCAGCGAGCTCACTGCCCCGATGAAAAGGCCGATGGTGCCGAAGAAATGGCCCGGGCGCTGGCGGAAGCGCATGAAGAAAAGGACCGAAAGCAGGTCGAGGAACACGCGGATCGTACGCGAGATGCCGTACTTGGACTCGCCGAACTGGCGAGCGTGATGGGTGACCACCACTTCGCCGATCCGCGAGCTCGGAACCACCGAGGCGACCCAGGCGGGAATGAAGCGGTGCATGCCGCCCAGAATGCGGACTTGCTTGATGACCGCCGAGCGGTAGAGCTTGAGGCCGCAGCCGTTGTCGTGGATCTTCACGCCGGTCGCCGAGCCGATCAGGTAGTTGGCGCACCAGGACGGGATCTTGCGCAGCACCAGCGCGTCCTGCCGGGCCTTGCGCCAGCCGCAGAGCAGATCAAGATCACGGGCATCGAGTTCGGCGACCATCGAAGGGATGTCGTAAGGGTCGTTCTGCAGGTCGCCGTCCAGCGTGGCGATCAGGCGACCGCGCGCCGCGTCGAAACCGGCCTGAAGGCCGGCGGCCTTGCCGAAATTGCGCTGGAACTCGATGATGCGCAGATCAAGCCCTTCGCGGCCGAGATATTCCCGTGCATAGGCGAGCGTCCGGTCCGTCGAGCCGTCGTCGATCAGGATCAGCTCCCAGCTCTTGTCGAAACCCTTCATCGCCTCGATCACCCGATCGATCATCGGCCGGAGGCTTTCCTCCTCGTTCATCACCGGAATGACGAGCGAGAGTTCGACCTCGTAGACGGCGGTGCCGTCCTGGGTGGGAGAAGAAAGGCGCTCGAAGGACAAGGGGGATACTCCGGAAATGGCTGGCTTTTGCTGTGCCGGTTGTTATAGGAACACCGCAGTGAGCGCAATTCGGAACTTCCACGGGGCCATGCAGACAGACGAGGAAAACCGCCGGCCTTCGGCCCTTGTGCGCCATCGCCTGTCCCTGATCGCCGCAGCCGCCATCCTGGCCTATGCCGCCTTTGTGCATTACCTGTGGGGCTGGGGCTCGATCGTCGCGGAATGGAAATCCATCGGCTACGGGACCGTCGCGCTGGCGATCGGCCTCCTGGTCGCGACCTATTTCGTCCGTGCCTGGCGGCTCTATGACTACTTCCCCCGCGAAACCTCGGGCCGGTTCATCGAGCTTTTTCATCTCGCGCAGGTCCACAATCTCCTCAACATCATGTTGCCCTTCCGCAGCGGCGAGACGAGCTTTCCGCTTCTGATGCGCTCCGAGTTTTCGGTGCCGCTGCTGCACGGCACGTCGGCGCTGCTGGTGATGCGACTGCTCGATCTACACGCCTTGCTGGCCGCCGGCGGTCTCGGGCTGGTCGTGGCGGCCGAACAGAAGATGCTCGCCGGTCTGCTCTGGCTTGCCTTCCTGCTGGCCCCGATCCCTGCCTTCCTCGTCAAGGAACCGCTGCTTCGCGCCTTGCGCCCGCGCCTGAAGGGAAAGCTCGCGCGTATCCTGGACGGGATCGTGGAAGGGCTTCCGGCCACGCTCGCAGCCCTGCTGCGGGCCTGGTTCGCGACCGTCTTGAACTGGGGCGTCAAGGTGCTGGTCTTTGCCTGGGCGCTGGGGCTGATGGGCGTCGGACCGCTGACGGCGACCTTCGGCGGCGCGATCGGCGGCGAGCTGTCGTCGGTCCTGCCGTTCCACGCGCCGGCCGGAGTCGGGACCTATTCGGCCGGCATCGTGGCCGGTGCGCTTTCCCTCGGGGCGTCGACCGCGCGGGACGCAATGGACGTCCTGGCGCGGGCCAGCATCAACATGCACCTGATGATCATGCTGTCCGCGCTGATCGGTACCGTGCTTTCGCTCGCGCTCAACGAACTGCGCCGCCTCCGCGCCGCAGTTCGTTGATGGACAGAGCGGCCCCCGCCCTTACTGGAAGGCAGTCTCGAAGAAGCTTCTGAGCTTGCGGGAATGCAGCTTTTCCTTCGGCATGGCGCCGAGCTTCTGAAGCGCCCGGATGCCGATCTGCAGATGCTGGCTGACCTGCGTCTTGTAGAAGGCCGTCGCCATGCCGGGCAGCTTCAGCTCGCCGTGCAGCGGCTTGTCGGAAACGCAAAGCAGCGTGCCGTAGGGCACCCGGAACCGGAAGCCATTGGCGGCGATCGTCGCCGATTCCATGTCTAGCGCGATGGCCCGCGACTGCGACAGCCGCTTGACCGGTCCGCGCTGGTCGCGGAGCTCCCAGTTGCGGTTGTCGATGGTCGCGACCGTCCCCGTTCGCATGATGCGCTTGAGTTCGAAGCCCTCGTAGCCGGTGATTTCCTCGACCGCATCCTCGAGCGCCAGCTGCACCTCGGCGAGCGCCGGGATCGGCACCCAGACCGGCAGGTCGTCGTCGAGCACGTGGTCCTCGCGCACATAGGCATGCGCCAGAACATAGTCGCCGAGCCGCTGGCTGTTCCTGAGGCCGGCGCAGTGGCCGAGCATCAGCCAGGCATGCGGGCGCAAGACCGCGATATGGTCGGTGATGGTCTTGGCGTTGGATGGGCCGACGCCGATATTGACCATGGTGATCCCGGCATGCCCCTTCATCTTCAGGTGATAGGCCGGCATCTGCGGAAGCCGGCCAAGGGCCACACCCTCGCTCGGCTCGCTCTGGCCGGGCAGCGTGACGAGGTTGCCCGGCTCGACGAATGCGGTGTAGCCGCCGCCGCCTTCCGCCATCAGCTTGCGGGCATAGGCGCAGAATTCGTCCATGTAGAACTGGTAGTTGGTGAAGAGGACGAAATTCTGGAAATGGTTCGCCCCGGTTGCCGTGTAGTGCGACAGGCGGGCGAGCGAGTAGTCGATACGCTGGGCGGTAAACGGAGCCAGCGGCTGTGGTTCGCCCGGCCGCGGATCGTATTCGCCATTGGCGATCTCGTCGTCGGTGACGGTCAGGTCCGGCGTGTCGAACAGGTCGCGCAACGGCATGTCGACGAGCCCGCTCGCGGCCGCCTCGACATGGGCGCCTTCGCCGAAGGCAAAATGCAGCGGGATCGGGGTCGTCGATTCCGACACGACCACCGGAACCTGGTGGTTGCGGATCAGCAGGTTGAGCTGTTCCTGCAGATAATGCCGGAAGAGATGCGGGCGCGTCACGGTGGTCGTGTAGACGCCCGGCGCCGTCACATGGCCGTAGGCGAGGCGCGTGTCGATATGGCCAAAGCTCGTCGTCTCGATGGCGACCTGCGGGTAGAAGGCGCGATAGCGGCCGGAGATCGGCGCGCCCTTGGCGAGGGCCGAAAATCCGTCAATCAGGAATCGGGTGTTGCGCTCGTAGAGGGCGGTCAGCGCTTCGACGGCCTCTGTCGCGTTCGTGAATGCCTGGGGCTCGAACGGTTCGGGGCTGATGAAGTTGATGGGGGAGTGAAAATGGATTCGCTTGCTCATGACGCATTATAGTGAAGACTCCTTGACAAGCAAACGACGGTGCAAGGCTCTCATTCACAGGAAAATCGTCGCTGCGCTGCGGCGAATACGGCGGCGGCCGGCGGTTCTGCCGCGCGGGCGTCAGCTCAACGACTGGCGCTGAAGGCTGACGAAAAGCACGAGGCCGGCTCCGTTCTTGGCGATCTTGATCTCTTCCGAGCGTGCGATGCCGACGGCGACCAGCGGGCCGAGAAAGAGGCTCGACACCAGCAGGCCGCGCAGGCAGAGGGCAGCGATATGGCGAGCGGTGGCGGGCATATCGAACTCCTTCGGCGGCGGTTCAAAGGGCTGCGACGCAGAGCGGATTGGCCGTTGCCGAGCAGACAGCCGTGCCGCCGACGAGCGCGCGTCGCGAGGTCCCATTGTTGGTGGCGGTCACCAGTTCGGCGACGAACAGCGCAAAGACAGCCATGGACAGTGTGAAGATGGTCATGCGTCTTGCGAGTTTTTCCATTGCTTCGATCCCTGCTCGTTCTGCGATGATGGCGTTATGAACGGGGTGGACTGAACCGAGCCTGAGAAGACGGTTCATCCGGGGTTCAGAATGTAGCCCAGGATTGCGGCGAGAATGGCCTCTCCACTCTGGACATGCTTTCGGCCGGCGGGATAAGCTCTGTTTGCGCTTTGGGCCCGAACGGGTCCGTATCGATGATGCATGACGTTGTGGATATGTGCGGCGGGTGATCGTCGCCGATGGGGGCGGCATGGACGGACGGCTTGCGGCATTGTTCTGGCTGATGAGCCTCCCGTCCGGTGAGGCGGACGGCAACCGCTTCGAAATGCATCGGCCCGACGAGGGAGACCGTCTCGCACTTTCCAGTGGCGTCATTATGCATCAGGAGGAGGCCAGAGGCTGGGAGACCCGGCTCACCTACATTTACGGTGACCAGCTCTTCGAACGGCTCCATCCGATGATTGACCTGTCTGTGACCAGCAGGGGCGGTGCCTGGATCGGCGTTGGGTTCTACCAGCAGATCGATTTCAGCATTGACGACCTGGATCTCTTTGCCGGTTTCTCGTTTGCCCCGGGCATCTACATGCAGGGAGACGAAGTCGAGCTCGGTCATCCGGTGGAGTTTCGCTCAGGCGTCGAACTGGGCTGGAAGGCGCCGAACGACTGGCAGTTCTCTCTTCTCTACGACCATCGCTCGAACGCTAGTCTGGGTGAAGACAATCCGGGCATGGAAACCATCCAGTTCCGGGTGTCCAAGCCGATCCGCTAGTAGTCGTCTCTCCACAGCAAACTTGCAGGTGCTGCGCTTGAATATTGCTTGGCAATATCCACTTTCTCTGGGCGTCGGTTTCCGGTGGCAGGTTCCGTGCCGCGTCCGATGTTGCTCAAAGCCTTGAAAAGGGAAATTTCGATGACCAAGCCGATCGAACTCTATTACTGGCCGACGCCGAACGGATGGAAGATCTCCATCATGCTCGAGGAACTCGGCATTCCTTATGAAGTGAAATACGTCAACATCGGCAAGGGCGAGCAGTTCGAGCCGGACTTCCTCAAGATTGCCCCGAACAACCGCATGCCGGCGATCATCGATCCCGACGGTCCGGACGGCAAGCCGATCTCCCTCTTCGAGTCCGGCGCCATCCTGCAATATCTCGGCCGCAAATACGGTAAGCTCTATCCTTCCGACGAGCGCGCGCGCGCCGAGGTCGATCAGTGGCTCTTCTGGCAGATGGGCGGTCTCGGACCGATGGCCGGCCAGGCCCATCACTTCCGCCAATATGCGCCGGAGAAGATCGAATACGGCATCAATCGCTACACCAACGAGGTCAATCGCCTCTACGGCGTGATGAACCGCCGTCTCGCCGACCGCGACTATCTGGCGGGCGAGTACTCGATCGCAGATATCGCCTGCATCGGCTGGATCGTACCGCACAAGAACCAGGGCCAGAACCTCGACGACTTCCCCAATCTCAAGGCCTGGTTCGAGCGCATGATGGCGCGCCCGGCCGTCGAACGCGGCATTGCCGTAGGTCAGGAAAAGCGCAGCAACATCGCCCAGGACGACGAGGCCAAGAAGGTCCTCTTCGGCCAGACGGCCCGGTAAGCCGTCCGGACATCCGACTGCAAAGAACATCAAGGCCCCGGGCGGATAGCTTCGGGGCCTTTGTCATGTCCGCTCGCGCCAAGATCACAGTTTTGCGCCCGCAAACACGTCCGCTGCCCAGTCCAGGAAGACCCTTACGCGCGACGCGAGCTGTCGGTTCTGAGGATAGAGCGCCGAGAGCGGCGTCGGCGGCGGCGGATACTGGGGCAGTATCTCGACCAGTGCTCCGGATTCGAAATCGGCCGCCAGACGATAGCGCGGGGCCTGGATGAGCCCGAACCCCAGTCTCGCCAGATCGGCCATGGTATCGGAATTGTTGACCGTCAGCCGGCTCGGCAGATGGACGAAACGGGTCTGTCCCTCGATAAGGAATTCCAGCGGCATGGCTTCGCCTGTTCGCGACGAGACGAATCCCACGCAGACATGGCCTTTCAGATCCTCGATCGATGACGGCATGCCATGCTTCTCGACATAGGCGGGACTGGCGCAGGTCACCTCCTGGATGGTGGCGAGCCGCCGCATGATCATGCCGCTATCCGTCAGGTCTCCGGCCCGGATCACGCAGTCGATGCCTTCGCGCACCAGATCGACCAGCCGGTCCCCCTGGCCGATATAGAGCTCCAGCAGGGGATACCGGTTGAGAAACTCCGGCAGCCGGGGCAGCAGGAAGGTTCGCGTCAGCAAGCCATGCGCATCGATGCGCAAAGTGCCTTGTGGCTGGGCGTTGCGAAACACGCTGTTGGCATCCTCCACCTCCGACAGGATCGACAGGCAGCGCTGGTAATAGGCCTGGCCGTCGAGCGTCGGCGTCACATGCCGCGTCGTGCGCTCCAGGAGCCGCGCCCCGACATCGGCTTCCAGAAGCTTGATCGCCTCGGTTGCCGTCGATCGCGCCAGGCCGACATCCGCCGCCGCGGCGGTGAAGCTGCGCCGTTCCACGACACGAACGAAAAGCTGCATGCGATCGAGACGGTCCATGATTTTGTTCACCACAGACGAATTCTGATGTCAATTCGCGTGTGATTGTTTCCGCTTGGCGACAGGCATATTTCTCCGGCACCAACCCAAGGAGAGATGTGATGACAGAAACACTCGAACGGACAGCCATCGTCACCGGCGCTTCCAAAGGCATCGGCGCCGCCATCGCCAAACGCCTTGCGTCGGATGGATTGGCGGTTGTCGTGAACTATTCGAGAGACGAGCAGCCCGCGCTCGACGTCGTGGCCGCGATCAAGGCGGATGGCGGGCGTGCCATCGCGGTCAAGGCCGATATCGGTGCCGCGTCCGGCGCGGCGGCTCTGTTCGATGCTGCCGAACAGGCCTTCGGCGGCGTCGATGTCCTCGTCAACAATGCCGGCATCATGGCGCTCGCACAGATCGCGACGGTAGAGGATGCGGATTTCGAGCGGCAGGTGGCCGTCAATCTCGGCGGCACGTTCCGGGGCATGCGCGAAGCCGCCCGGCGTCTGCGCGACGGCGGCCGGATCATCAACTTTTCCTCCAGCGTCGTCGGCTTCTACCAGCCGGCCTACGGCGTCTATGCCGCCACCAAGGCGGCGGTCGAAGCCTTGACCCATATCCTCGCCAAGGAGCTGGGTCCCCGCGAGATCACCGTCAATGCCGTGGCGCCCGGCCCGGTGGAAACGGAGCTTTTCATGGCCGGCAAGTCCGAGGAGATGTTGAAGACGATCATCGGCCTCAATCCGCGCAAGCGCCTCGGCCAGCCGGGTGACATCGCTTCGGTGGTGTCCTTCCTGGCCGGTCCCGACAGCGGCTGGGTCAGCGGCCAGATTATCCGCGCCAATGGCGGCGCCATCTGACCGGGCAATCCGCCGACAAGTTCAATCTCAACAACAGGAGAAGCAACATGCCATTCGTCAACATCAAGACGCCGGAAGGGGCGCTGTCCCTGGCGCAGAAGGAAGAGATCGTCCATCGCACCACCGATATGCTGGTCGAGTATTTTTCGGAAGCCGCGCGGCCCCATACCATGGTCCTGATCGAGGAGGTCAAGGACGGCGGTTATGCCCGCGCCGATGAGGTCTTCATCCTCCCGGACGCCTATCGGGCCAAAGCGGGGAGTTGAATCAAAAGCCCGGCCGATGGGAACATCGGCCGGGCTTGATTCCGTCTCTGGCCCGGCAATCGGCGCCGGACGCGACGACCTTGCCCTTTTACAGGCGCGACCAGGTCTGCGACTTGCACAGAACGGCCAGCACGCAGCCCTTCATCTTGAGCGAATTGCCCGAGACGCTGCCCGAGCCAGAATAGGTCTTGTCGGTTTCCGGATCGGTGATGTTGCCCTTGTAGTCGCCGCCGGTGCCGGCCATCTTTCCGATCTGCTTGCCGGCGTGCTTGCCGGTCTTCAGCGTCACGCAGAAGCTGCCGCCGCAGGGGGCGATCTGAGCGGTTGCACCGCTTGCCGTCTTCCAGTTGCCTTCGATCGGTTCGGCAGCCTGTACGGAAGCCGTCGAGAATGCCAGGGCGGCTGCCGCGGCGACGATGAACATGCGCATTGTGTAACTCTCCTCCCGAAATGAGCCCGTGTGCTGATGAACCGGTCCTCTAAAGCCGGCCTGCCCGTAACCCATAGTAGGCACTCGAGCGATCAGCACGGGGAAATTATCTTACGCGGACGTAAAGGTAAATAGCTGTTTTGGCCCAAGCCCAATCGAGCGAACGACCGGTTTTTCGGGCATTTCTAACTGGCACCAGAATCCCAAGTGTTTTTCGTGGTTATTGTTCGGTTTAAATCCAACCCTGAAACTTTCGTAAATTTTGAACGGAAATCCTTGAGTTGCAGGCATCTCGATGCTTAACGAAAACCCAAGTTTACCAAGCATTTGTACTTTGTTTTCGGCAAATTAATCATGCATTTTAAGCGCCTGTTGAAAGCGGTTTGGCATAGTGAACCCATCAAACGAGCAGGGAAAAACCCGCCGGACCGGAAGGATCGACAAGCGCCGCGACAGACGGCCGGGATCCGGAAGGAGCGCCCGAAAGGGAGCAAAACAGGGACAGTTTAAACCGTTAGGCTAGACAGGGACAAAACCGATGGCACGCTTTGAAATGCACAATTCCGAAATGGCCACGATGGGTGGCGAAACTCGCGCCGATGTCTTCTGCGACATGGGACTGATGTATGCGACGGGCCGTGGCTGCCCGGTCGACCTCGTCTCGGCGCACAAGTGGTTGAACATCGCCGCGATCAAGGGCTGCGAACGCGCTGCGGAACTGCGCGCCGACCTGGCCTCGACGATGAGCAAGACCGAGCTGGCCGAAGCACTCCGCTCCGCCCGCGAATGGATGACCATGCACTGAGGCTTGAAGCCTGGACGAATTCCCCCGGCGTCACGCCGGGGGCTCAAGACAACAACAACCTCTTGAAGAGGGGGAACGTGGCGGGGGACCTTTGGACGGGGACCGGGCCAACACATCCGAACCGCGACCGGCAGGGACAAGGCCGGCGCGGTTCTTTTATTTGTGCCTGGCCGCTTCGTTTCAGAGCGACTGGAGCACCGTCGGCAGCGCTTCCTCGAAGAGATCGAGATCGGCGGGCAGGCCGGTGGAAACGCGGATGCAGCGGTTGAGCGGCGCGACACCCGGCATGCGGATGAAGACGCCATGCTGCATCAACCCATCGACGATGGCGCGGGCATGGACGCCGTCGCGGCCGCAGTCGATCGCGACGAAATTGGTAGCGGAGGCGAGCGGCGCGAGGCCGTTGGCGGTCGCGATCGTCGAAATCCGGTCGCGTGCCGCGACGATCCGGGAAACCACGTCCTTGAGATAGGCCTGGTCGGCCAGTGCCGCGAGCGCTGCTTCCGTGGAAAGCCGGGGCATCCCAAAATGGTTGCGGATCTTGTCGAACGCGATCACCGTCTCCGGCGCGCCGAAGGCATAGCCGACGCGTGCCCCGGCAAGGCCATAGGCCTTGGAGAAGGTGCGGGTGCGAAGAACGTTCGGCAGGTCGATCAGCGCAGCGGTCGAAGGCGTGGACCCGGCCGGCGCCGTCTCGCAATAGGCTTCGTCCAGCACCAGGAGCGTCGTTTCCGGAAGGGCGCGGGCAAAGGCGACGACGCTGTCCGCGTCCCACCAGCTACCCATCGGGTTGTCGGGATTGGCGAGATAGACGAGCGGCGCGTTCTCGCGCCGGACGGCGGCGAGCAGGCCATCGAGATCTTCGCGGTCATTGATGTAAGGAGTTGTCACCAGGCGGCCGCCGAAGCCGCTGACGTGGAAATTGAAGGTCGGGTAGCCACCGAAAGAGGTGACGACCGGCATGCCCGGTTCGATCACCAGTCGCACGACGAGGCCAAGCAGGTCATCCACGCCTTCGCCGACGACCAGATTGGCCGGCGCGAGCCCGAGATGCGTCGCCAGGGCCGCCTTGAGCGCGAAGTTTTCCGGATCGTTGTACTTCCAGATCTCGCCCGCCGTCGCCCGGATCGCCGCCAGCACGGAAGGGGCCGGCCCGAATCCGCTTTCATTGGCGCCGATACGCGCACGCACGGGCAGGCCACGCTGGCGCTCGATGGCTTCGGGCCCGACGAAAGGCACGGTTGCGGGAAGGGCGCTGATCAGTGGCGTGAAGCGCGAAAAACCGGACATTGTTTTGCTGGAATCCTGGAAAGTTTCAAAAACGGCCCCACAATAGGTCCAATCGCGCCTCGTGCAAGAGTGCGCCGTTTCTGAATTTCCGGCTTTGCAGGCATTTCCTTCCAGCAGTTGTCAACGCATCGCGCGCGGACCTGGCTTCACCTTCTCACCCATCATGAAGTCGGCGCGCACGATGGAGTGCAGCACGTGTTCGGGAATGGGACAGATGAACTTCACGCCGACGCGGCTGCCGTTGCGATAGACCTCCGCACAACCGATGCGGTCCGCAAGGCCGATGACCTGCAGATAGTAGTGGGAGGAAAGGCCGATCGTCGTGGTGATCTCGAGAGCCGCGCCGCCCTGCGAGATGTCGACCACCTCGCAACTGCGCATGGTGATGCCGCTGAGGCCGGGGCTGACGGCCATGATACGAGCCGGGCGGCGGACGTAGAACCGTTCCCATTTGCGTTCGTACATTTCCGAACTCACTGCCGCCAGATGTGTCGCATCCTGCATGGCATTCCCCTTTGTTCGCCTGTCGGCGTTGTTTAAGGTGAAGCTGAAGCAAAACCCTTTTATTCAGGTCAATGCGGCCGTTAAACTTTTAGCCAGCGGCGCTTTTCCAGAGAAAAGGCGAAAACGCCGCGCGTCCGGTCCCGGCTGTCGCTCCGGGGTGAGCGGCTGGAGGCCGGGATGCGGCGGTGACGCCGGCGGGATCTCAGGCGGCATTGCGCGGCGGTGCGGCGAGGTGTTGGCCGGCGTGCTGCCTTCTGCCGCATGCCCGGCAGGCGCCACCCGGCTTGTCTCCTTGAATAGGCTCCCGCGCAGGCCTAGAATTGTAAATGGAGCTGGGAGCTCCGAACCAAAAGGAGAAAAGACATGACTCGCTTCGATATCGGTCGCAAATCCTGGGTAATCTTGAGCGATGGCGCCAAGGCGCTGTTCCTGCGTAACGAAGGCGATGCCGATCTCGTCAATCTGGCGGTCGTCGATCATATGTCCCAGCCCGACGAAGCGAGCCGTGACATCGGTTCCGACCGCCCCGGACGCGTGCACCAGTCGCAGGGCGACGGCCGCAGCGCCATGGAAGACACCGACTGGCATGTCCAGGCGGAGGCGGATTTCCTGAAGGGCGTGGCCGACAAGGTGACCCAGATGGTGAATGCCCATGAAATCAAGTCGATGATGCTGGTCGCCCCGCCGAAGGCTCTCGGCATCCTCAGGGCCGAACTGGCCTCGTTGCCCGATGGCGTGATCCATGCCGAGGTGGACAAGGATCTGGTCAAGTTGACGGTCCCTGAAATCGAGAAGCATCTGGCGGCACTTCACTGAACGGGGCGGTTGCCGCTCCGGCCGACGAGAAAAGGCCCCCGACGTTATGCCGGAGGCCTCTTCCAACGCGTGATTGCGATGATCAGTGTCAGAGTTCGAAGGAGAGCCTGACGACGTGGTGCAGGAACTCCGGATCGATCAGCATGTTGAAACCGACCGTCACCCGTTCAGCTTCGCGGCGGATCAGGGTGCAGCCGATCTCGTCCCGGATACCGAGGATCTCGAGGAAGAAGTTCGCCGGCACCGGAACATGCGGGCTGACCTCGACTTCCGCGCCATAGAGGGAAATGGTGCGGATCAGGCAGCGCAGGTTGTTCTTCGTGCTCAGGTGATGGCCGACGAAGATGATCTTGCCGGGCCGATCGATCGTGAACTTCTCGTAGATCTGATCCTGCGGTATGTTCTGTTTGACGTCCGGTAGAACCTGCAAGGGCATGACACCCTCCCCAAAATTGTTTTTTAGGGTCCCAATTTAGCGCAACTTCCCTGACGCTTCCTGAACGCCGTCGATAAATCTTGAGCGATCCGCGCGGATCGGTCGCGGACGCAACCGTTCGATCACGGGGGATGACCGGCCTTGACAGAACGGGCCTGTCTTTCCATATGTGCCTTCGGTTGAGGCGCCGGCCGCCCGCGGGGGTATCCCCTTGGTGAAGTCCTCTTGAAACATGGAATGAAACCCTTGTCTGCGCATGCGCGGTAAGGGCAATGCGGGCCCCCTTCGATATGCTTGCATGCCACGAGAGAAGAGGTTTGCCATGTCCATGGCCACATTGACTATTGATGAATTGAAATCCCAGGCCCGGCGTCTGCGTGACGCAATGGCCGGAAGCGGGACGCCTGTCACCCACAGCGCGGCCCTTGAACTCGTTGCGAAGAGCCACGGCCTGCGCGACTGGAACACGCTTTCGGCGCTGGCTGCCCGAAGCGACAATGCCGAAATCGCGCCTGTCGCCGTCGGCGCGGTCGTGACCGGCGAATATCTCGGCCAGCGGTTCCAGGGCAGGGTGCTTTCCCTGACGCGGCTGTCGCAGAGCAGCTACTACGAGATCACGCTTCACTTCGACGAACCGGTCGATGTGGTGACGTTCGACAGCTTCTCGGCCTTTCGCCAGCGCGTGAACGCCACCATCGACGGCAAGGGCGTTTCGCCCCGCCACACTTCCAACGGTCGGCCTCATCTGGTCCTCGACCTTTGAGGCCGGCCTGCGGCCCGGCCCTCCTTTCAGCGGGGAGGGGCGGGCCCTGGGGCGGCCGTGCAATCGCCGGTACGATTGCTTGACGGGCAGGGGCAGGCGCGCTACCCCTTTGGCCAATCTTTTCGCGCGGCCCATCCGGCTTGAAGCGCGGTTTCCCAGATCGATAATCGGAGCGTCACGTGGCAGGCAGACTGGTCATCATCGGTGCAGGGCAGGCGGCCTTTGCGCTGGCTGCGAAACTGCGGGGCCTCAAGGACATGAGGCCGATCACCATTCTCGGCGCCGAGGACTGCCTTCCTTATCAGCGCCCGCCGCTCTCGAAAAAATACCTGCTCGGCGAGATGAGTTTCGACCGCCTGCTGTTCCGCCCGGAAGCCTGGTACGCCGAGAATAGTGTCGAGATCCGTCTTTCGACGCCGGTCGAGGAGATCGACCGTGCCGCGAAAGAGGTTGTACTCTTCGACGGCAGCCGGCTCGGCTACGAGACCTTGGCGATCGCAACCGGCGCGACGCCACGCTGCCTGCCCGATGCAATTGGTGGCGGTCTTGAAGGTGTCTATACGGTGCGAAACAAGGCCGATGCGGATCGTCTCGCCACGGAAATGGCGCCGGGGCGCAGGCTGCTGATTGTCGGCGGCGGCTATATCGGCCTCGAGGCGGCAGCCGTTGCGCGTCATCTAGGCCTGGAAGTCACCGTCATCGAAATGGCGGATCGCATTCTTGCCCGCGTCGCGGCGAAGGAGACGGCCGATGCCATGCGCGAGATCCACGCCGCCCATGGCGTGGTCATCCGGGAGAAGACCGGGCTTGCAGCTCTGATCGGTGACAATGGTCGTGTCGTCGCCGCCGAACTCTGCGACGGAACGCGGATGGATGTCGACATCGTGATCGCCGGCATCGGCGTTGTTGCGAATGACGGGATTGCCGCCCGTGCCGGGATCGAGACGGCGAACGGAATTCTCGTCAATGCGATGGCCCGCACCTCCGATCCGGCGATCTTCGCCATGGGGGATTGCGCCGTATTCGAATGGAAGGGACAGAGGATCCGGCTGGAATCGGTGCAGAACGCCGTTGACCAGGCGGAAGCGGCCGCCGCCGTGATGGTCGGCGGCGACCAGCCTTACCGTCCGAAGCCGTGGTTCTGGTCCGACCAGTATGACGTGAAGCTGCAGATTGCCGGCTTCAACCTCGGTTATGACGAAACGGTCCTGCGTCCGGGCGGTCGGGAAAACAGCCTTTCCACCTGGTATTACAGCAAGGGCGAGTTCATCGCCGTCGATGCCATCAATGACGCAAAGGCTTATGTCACCGGAAAGAAGCTTCTGGAACTCGGCCGGAACGCGCCGCGGGACGTGATCGCCGACCCGGGGTCGGACCTGAAGGCGCTTCTGACATAAGCGCGGCTCCGAGCCGGGTTCCTACATTTCAACGTCTGTCAGGCTCGGAATGAACGGAAACTACCATTAGCCCATCGATAGAAAAGGCCACCGCTTCGGCCGAAGCGGTGGCCTTTTCCTTGGTCGACTCGTCCCGATTCCTGCCCGGATCAGGCTGGTCACGCGAGGTCACGAACCGATCACGAAAGTGTTAGCGCTAACAAATGCCGCCCAAAAAAAGGCGGCATCAGCGTGCGGAAGCGCGCTCCAGTACGGGTACGCACATATCGAGATCGTGTGAGGCAAGATGCGCGTAACGCATGGTCATCGAAAGCGTCTGGTGCCCGAGCCACATCTGCACGCGGCGAATGTCGATGCCGCCCTGGACGAGGCGCGAGGCGCAGGTATGGCGAAGCACATGCGGAACGACATCCTTGTCGTCGGCAAGCCCGATCGATTCCTTGGCAATGTGCCAGGCCTGGCGGAAACGCTGCTGGTCGATCTCGGTAAAGGGACCTGGATAGCGGCGGTCGGAGGCTGCGATTGCAGCTGCAGCCCGCTGCGTCAGCGGCACCGAGCGGCTGCGGCCCGACTTGGTGACCCAGAAGGTGACCCTGTGTGCGCTGACGTCGCCCCAGCGCATGTCGATGCCTTCGCTGAGGCGTGCGCCGGTGTCCACGAGGAACAGGCAGTAGCGATAATAGAGGTCGGAATGCGCGCGCATCTCGCTGAAAAGCGCGTTTTCCTCATCCTTGTCGAGAAAACGGATTCGCCCGGCCTTTTCCTTTTGCCGTTTGAATTCCGGTAAGCTGAACACGTCTCCCATCTTGTACGCCTTTCGCAGCAGTTTGCTTAAGGCCGCCATCTTTCGGTTGATGGTGGCGTTGCTGTTACCGCGCTTGCGCAATTTGCCAATCAATTCGTCGAGCATCTCCTGGGAAAAGGTGGAGAAGCTCGGAATATCCAGGAGGTCGTGCAGCTCGCCGATGAAATTGGTGACGTTGTATTTGTGGCTGCCGTTGAGCCAGAGAATGTCACCATATTTCTCGAAAAGCTGTCGAAGCGATGTTTCCCGTACCTCGGTGAACTTGTTTCCCGAATTGTACTGGTAGTGAACCGAATAAAGCGGGACGTCGGCGTTTGCGCCGAAGGTCTGCATCGTATCCGCTACAATCTGGTTCACGCGTATGCCTCGATATCGATCGGGCCGGCCTGTCCGTCCCGTCGCACTCCAAACTAGTTATGGATTATAAAAAATATAGACCATAAAGATGCGCAGCGTCGTAAAATGCATCATTCAGAATAAACAGATGCAAGCCGGCAACACTCCCATTAGGACGTTCCCAGCGCTCGAATGCACTTCGTAATGTTTCTTTCTCTCGCCAGATCAGCGGCTTAGCCAGCCTGGCAAGAGGTCCGACCCGAAGGCCGGACCTCCCGTTCATCCGATTTGGGTCGGATTAGAACGAGCGCTGCAGGCGGACGAATGCGTCCCACTGGCCGTCGACGCCGACTTCTTCCGAGTCGCCGTACTGGACGTCAGCCTTCAGAGCGAGGCCTTCAGCCAGAGCGTAGTCGAGGGTCAGGCCGACTTCCCAAGCGTCGACGCCGTCAACGTGGTCAACATCCCAGTAGTACTGGGCGCCGGGGGTCAGGGTCAGCTTGTCGGTCAGCTTGGCAGCGTACGAAGCAGCAACAGTCCACTGAGCAGCGTCGTAGTAGCTGTTGAAGCCGCTCGAGTAGATGCCGGCAACGCCGAGGGTGCCCGGGCCAACTTCAGCTTCGACGATCAGGCGAGCAGCGCCTTCTTCGCTTGCGAAGTCGTAGGAGCCGAGAAGAGCAGCCGTGACCGGACCGAAGGTGCCGGAGACGAGAGCTTCAACACCAACGCCGTCGTTCAGTTCGCCGAGCGAGTCGTTGAGCTCGTCGATGAACAGGCCGACCTTGAAGGCGTCGGAGCTGTACTCGTAACCAGCCGAGTTCAGGAGGTTCGAGCCGAGGTTGTCGACTTCGCCAGCCAGACCGGTATCCCAGTAGTTGTAGAGGTAACCGACCTTGAAGCCGCCGACGGTGATGTAGGCTTCGTCGAGGTAGAAGTCGGAGCCAACAGCGTTGTCTTCGTTGCCTTCAGCCTGGAAAGCGATGAAGGAGCCGATGGTGCCGAGTTCGGAGTCGTTCTTGGCCGAAACTTCGACGCGACCGCGGGTCCAAGCGTCCCAGACGTATTCGTCTGCTACGTCATCGTGTTCGATGTCGATCTGAGCGCGAACATAACCGCCGATCTTGAGGCAGGTTTCGGTGCCCGGGATGTAGAAGTAGCCGGTGCCGAAAGCGTCGCAAACGCGAACGTATTCCATCGGCTCGGGTTCAGCTGCAACGATAGCGTCGGCAGCCTGTGCGCCGGAAACCACTGCGAGAGCAGCGGCGGAGCCGAGAAGAAGGCTCTTGATGTTCATATTGACCTCCAGTCAAGTTTCGTATGGGTCTGGGTTCTTTGGCTGAAGGACAGCATTCCCTGCCCCATCCCCGTCGGTTTCAGAAGACGGACGATCCACCGCCTCGCTTCCGAGGTTGAAAATACAAGACGCGGTCCGTCATGCAATCACCAAACGGTCGAAAGGGAGGAAAGCCGTAACCCTTCCCATGGCTCTGTTGCTGAAAGGACACAAAGCGGCCACGGGACCGCCCCTTCCGTTTACCTATTGTTAAGAAAGGCCTTACGAAAAAGGGACTTAGCAGCCTGTTTCCGGGAATCGCCAAGCCCTGATCGAGGCTGCGAATCCTGATTTGGAACACATTCCAGGCCAATCTGCACCCGCATGGCGTCAGCGAAGAGGCAAAACAATCGCTTCGGTTGGCCCGTGGTTTGAGCGTTTGAGATGCGCTTTGGCTCGTTCGCTGAGCGAATCTGCGAAATCGGTGGCCACGATTCGACGCGATTCCGCCACGTCGGACCTGGCGAGGTAGCTGACAGCCAGGCTTGGAACTTGCTCCTTATATATAGGAGGGAGTTGGCGGGCAGAATCCTGTCACGGAAATTACATCGGCCGCCGAAAAGCCCTTGCATTCGGTCGGCCAAGCAAATAATCAGGCCGGACCGGAGAGGTGGCCGAGTGGTCGAAGGCGCTCCCCTGCTAAGGGAGTATACGTCAAAAGCGTATCGAGGGTTCGAATCCCTTCCTCTCCGCCACTCCCCTGAAAGATCCAGTTCATTTGTTCGATGTGCCGACGCAGCTCCTGCGCCTGGACCTCGTATGCCTCTATCCAGAGACAGCGCTGCGCGCTCAAAAGATCACCGACTTGATTTTTCTCACGCTGTCTTTTTGACGGACGCTCTCACTACGACATTGAAATAACGTGATTAATTCAAGGACGATTGACGATCCTCAGTTCAACTTGACTGGAGGTCAATATGAACATCAAGAGCCTTCTTCTCGGCTCCGCCGCTGCTCTCGCAGTGGTTTCCGGCGCACAGGCTGCCGACGCTATCGTTGCAGCTGAACCCGAGCCGATGGAATACGTTCGCGTTTGCGACGCTTTCGGCACCGGCTACTTCTACATCCCGGGCACCGAAACCTGCCTCAAGATCGGCGGCGAAGTTCGTGCAACCGTGTATTTCCAGGATGAAGCATACGACACCGCAGACGGTGAAGGTGACGACTGGGATTCCGAAGTTCGTACCCGTCTGACCGTATCCGCCAAGAACGACTCTGAACTCGGTACCATCGGTTCCTTCATCCAGTTCCAGTCGAACGACGCTGAATCGGGCTTCTATGCTCGTCAGGCCTACATCACTGTTGGCGGCTTCAAGGTTGGTCACGCTGCCACCTTCATCGACGACTTCGACGGCCCGGGTGAATCCGACCTGTTCTACACGACGACGCGTTTCCACACCGCTTCGTACACCTACTCGTCTGACGCCTTCACCGTCGGTCTCGGCGTTGACGACCTGAGCGGTTTCTACATCGACAACGAAGTTGGTATCGAAGCTACCGCTTCGGGCACCTTCGGCGCCGTTACTGCAACGGCATGGGCTGCCTACGACATCGAAGCTGAAGAAGTTGCCCTCGCCGGCGTTCTGGCTGCTGAAGTCGGCCCGGGCACTGCTTACCTGATGGGCGCTTACTCGTCGGGCAACAACGCTTACACCGAAACCGATGGCGTGGGTGTCGATACGGCTGAATGGGGCGTTGGCGCAGCTTACTCCTACAAGGCCACCGAAAAGCTGACCATCACTGGCCAGGCTCTGTACTACGGTGACGTCAACTTCGTTGACGACCTGGACGCTTGGGCTGCCGACGTTCTCGTCGAGTACCAGCTCGCAGAAGGCCTCAAGGCTTCGGCTGACGTCATGTACCTCGACAGCGACGCTGCTGGCGACGACGGCACCTGGGGCGGCTACATCCGCCTGACCCGTTCGTTCTAATAGGATCTCCGGATCTTATAGGGAAAGCCCGGCTGCAAAGCCGGGCTTTTTCCGTTTGGGCCATTGTTGGAAACGGCGACTGCCAAAGATCGGCGTCCGTCGTTCAGGACGCGTAACGAATGGAGCGGCGTCGGGCCGTCCGACTCGGTTATCTCACGCGGCGATCGAGGAAGCCGGCAAGGCGGGCCGGAATATCGCCGACATGCAGGATCGGGGCGTGACCCTGGCCCGGGACGGTCAAGGCCTCCATGTCCGGCGCCCGCTGCGTCATCTCTTTAAGCGTTTCGGCCGACAGAAGCCGCGAGGTCGCCCCGCGGACGGTCATCAGCGGAACCTGCTTCAGGGTCTCGAACAGCGGCCACAGATCCGGCACCGGCTGGCTGAGATCGAGGGCGCGGACCTGGTCGGCGATGGCCGGATCGAAGTCGGCGACAATCCTTCCGTCCCTTTCGCGATAGATCGCATCCGCCATGTCGCGCCAGTCCCCTTCGCCAAGCGCCGGGAAAGAAGGCCCGTGGATCTCTTTCAGGATCGTCGTGGCCTCCGAGACGTCATCAGGACGCCGGTCGCGGCCGAGATAGGCCTGGATCTGCCGCAGTCCTTCGAGCTCGATGACCGGGCCGATGTCGTTGAGGACCGCTCCGGCAATCCGGTCCGCGTGACTTGCGGCGAGAAGATGTAGGATCAGCCCGCCGCGCGAGGTTCCGATGAAGCCCGCGCGGTCGATCTGTAACGCATCGAGGACGGAGACGACGTCACCAGCCTCGACCGGCAGCGTATAGCGGCTCTTGTCCTCGTCCCAGTCGGAACGGCCGCGTCCGCGCGAATCGATGGTGATCACGCGCCGCGGACGGGTGGCTGCCGTCGAAAGAACAATCGCGAGTTGGTGGAAATCGCGCGAGTTTCGCGTGAGGCCGGGCAGGCAGACGACGGGGAGACCGCCAAGGCCGGCGCCGTAGATACGGGTATAGAGAGTGAGACCGTCTGCTGTAGCGACCCTTTGCTCCACAAAACCCTGGTCGTAGCCCGCCGTCATCCGATCCTCCCGCGATGGTCCGGATCAAGATGTAGCCCAGTTTCACCGATCCGCCAAAGGCGGTTCAGCGGCCGTAGCGCAGGTCGTGGACGATGTCGGCCTTCTGGCCGAGGCGGCTCTTGTAGATCTGGTAGTTTTCCATGACTCTCTGCACATAATTGCGGGTCTCGGGGAAGGGGATCCGCTCGATCCAGTCCACCACCTCGTCGATCGGCTTGCCGCGCGGATCGCCGTAACGCGCGATCCATTCCGGCGCGCGTTTCGGCCCTGCATTGTAGGCGACGAAGGTCAGGATATAGGAACCATCGAAGGCGTCGATCTGCTCGCCGAGATAATGGGCGCCGAGCGTGGCATTATAGCCGGCATCGCTGGTGAGCTTTTCCTTGGAGAAGGCGAGGCCATGACGGACCGCGACATTCTTGGCGGTGCCTGGCATCAACTGCAGGAGCCCGCGCGCATCGGCGGGTGAAACCGCGGCCGGGTTGAACGCACTTTCCTGTCGCGCGATCGCATAGGCGAGCGCCTTGCCGGAGCCCGCAATGTTGGCGCCTGCCGGAATGACGCCGATCGGGAAGGCGAGAGCCGGCACGTTGATGCCGCGCGCATAGGCCGTCTTGCCGATTTGCAGCGAAAGCTGATGATTGCCGTTGTTCTCGGCTTTTGCCGTGAGGAGCGCGAGTTCACCGGGATTGTCGAGCTGCTGGGCAAGGGCCCGGTAGAGGCTGTCGCCGCGCCAGCCATGCCCTGCGGCCTCATAGCGGGCAATCGCCTGGACGGCTTCGCGCGTGGCGAAACGCTCCCGCTCTTCCGCTGTCGGCTGGGGATAGGGAATGGCAAGCCTCTCGCCCTTGATCCGGGCCTGGGCGAGTTGACCGTAGAAAGTGCTCGGGAAGCGTGCTGCCTTGGCGAAATATTCCGCCGATTTCCCGTCTCCGGTCAGTTCGGACGACCGGCCGAGCCAGTACCAGGCCCGTGAAGCGGAAAGCGGCCGGTCGGAGACCTGCAGGATTTTGCGGAAATGCGCCGCCGCCGTCTCCCCGTCCTTGAGGCCGCGCAGCGCATACCATCCGGCGTGGAATTCCGCGTCGGCCACGTCGACGGCGTCCGTCGCGGTGTGGCGTGCCGCCAGCTGGTAGGCCGCCTTGAATTTGCCGTCGTCGGCAAGGCCACGCGCCACGATGCGCTGTTCGTTCCACCACTCGCCGGTATTGATGAGCTTTGCCGGATCGCGCGGCGCGTTGGCCAGAAGTTTTGCCGCGTCCTCATACTTGTCCTGCCGGCGCAACAGTTCGATGCGGGCGAAGAGATAAGCCGGGTCATTGTGCCAGCGCGGGTCCACCGCCTTCAGCAATGCGCCGGCCTTGGGAGATTTCGCCAGCACGGCCGTCCAGGCATTATAAAGAGACTGCGCCTCTCCGAGCGTCGAAAAGCGCTTTGCCTGAGTGGTGCGGCCGCGATAGAGCAGGTAGTCCATCCGCGCCTTGTGGTCGCCGACGCCGAGAATGCCGGAAAACTCCTTGAGGATGCGGCTTTCAAGCGCCGTGTCGAGCGCCTCGCCATGCCAGAACTTGCGGAGGACCTCGGCCGCATTCGCCTTGTCGCCGGATGCAAGATAGGCGCGCGCGAGGATGATGCCGCCTTCCGCGGTTTCCGGCAACGTCGTGCCGAAGGCCGACAGCACGTCGGCGGGCGCAGGGTTCTCGCGATAGAGGGCCCGTTCCGAATTGGCGCGAAAGGCCGAAAGCCCCGGCCAGCCCTTCAACTCGCGTTGCGCGTTGGCAATCTCTGCGGATGGAATGTCGGAAAGCCCGGACATGGCGATCGACCATGTCAGCATGTGCCGGTCGAGGCCTTCTGGAAGCTGGTTGCGAATGGTGATTGCCCGCGCCCCGTCCTTGTCCGACAGGGCGTCGAGCCCGGTCTTCAGCAGCGGATTGGCGATATTCATCCGGGCCGTGCGCGGAATGGCCCCCGTGACCTCCAGCGAGGGGGGCGACGCCGTCGCGGCGGAGGGGAGTGCGGGTTTCGGCGAGGGGATAGGCACGCCGGTGTTGCACACCGCATCGCCGGCCACGCCGAAGCCGGCGGCGACCATGGCACCGAAGACAGTTGCCAGAATATCCGATCTTCTCATTGGGTTACCCGCCGGAGAATGCGCATATGCTCCATTAGTCACCGGCCAGATTAACGAAATCTTACCCGGAAGGCAAAAATACGGCCTTTGATGCGGCCGAAAACTGACATAAAAGCCCGGCCAGTCGGCTTGTCGCGCTCCTGTCGGCAAAGTAATGTGCGCGCGTTGTAACCAAGGAATACGGCCGAAGCGTGGATGCCGGCCTTGAGGAGTTTTGTTGCATGTTCCAGGGATCGATTCCCGCACTCGTCACGCCCTTCACCGAAACCGGTGCAGTGGACGAGAAAGCCTTTGCCGCCCATGTGGAATGGCAGATCGCCGAGGGTTCGACGGGCCTCGTGCCGGTCGGCACCACGGGTGAATCGCCGACGCTTTCCCATGACGAGCACAAACGGGTCGTGGAACTCTGCATCGACGTCGCTGCCAAACGCGTTCCGGTGATCGCCGGCGCCGGCTCGAACAACACGAAGGAAGCGATCGAACTCGCCCAGCACGCCGAAAAGGTCGGTGCCGATGCGTTGCTCGTCGTCACGCCCTATTACAACAAGCCGACGCAGAAGGGCCTCTTCGCCCACTATGCGGCGATCGCCGAAGCCGTGAAGCTGCCGATCTTCATCTACAACATCCCGGGCCGCTCGGTCGTCGACATGACGCCGGAGACCATGGGATCGCTGGCGAAGGCTTACAAGAATATTGTCGGCGTCAAGGATGCGACCGGCAAGCTGGAACGCGTGTCCGACCAGCGCATCACCTGCGGCAAGGATTTCATCCAGCTCTCGGGCGAGGATGCGACCGCACTCGGCTTCAACGCCCATGGTGGTCTCGGCTGCATCTCTGTCACGGCCAATGCCGCACCGAAGCTCTGTGCCGAGTTCCAGGCGGCAACGCTCGCCGGCGACTACAAGAAGGCGCTCGAATACCAGGATCGCCTGATGCCGCTGCACAAGGCGATCTTCATGGAGCCCGGCCTCTGCGGCGTGAAATACGCCCTGTCGAAGCTTGGCCGCATGAGCCGCACGGTGCGCCTGCCGCTGCTTCCGACGCTCGAAGCCTCGACCGAGGCCGCAATCGACGCAGCGCTCAAGCATGCCAGCCTGATCGGCTGAACCTGATTGCCGGGGTGGGCTGCGGCCTTGTTCCGGCTTCTTCCCTTCCGGCGGTTGCTATACTACATAAGAGCGACAAGAGCCGGACGGATGCCCGCCGACCGGCAACAACAAGCATGTCGGGCGGAACGGAATTTCACCCATGGCACCCAGAGGCAGCCAGCGCACGGTCAACAAGGTTGTCGCGGAAAACCGCAAGGCCCGCTTCAACTACGAGATCATCGACACCTACGAGGCCGGTCTTCAGTTGACCGGCACCGAGGTCAAGTCGTTGCGTGAAGGCAAGGCGAACATCGCCGAATCCTACGCCTCCGACGAGGGTGACGAGATCTGGCTGATCAATTCCCATCTGCCGGAATATCTCCAGGCCAACCGCTTCAACCACGAGCCGCGCCGCCGTCGCAAGCTGCTGCTCAACAAGCGCGAGATCAGCAGGCTGCGCGCTGCCATCAATCGCGAAGGCATGACGCTCGTTCCGCTGAAGATCTATTTCAACGAGAAGGGCAGGGCCAAGCTCGAACTGGCGCTCGCCAAGGGCAAGAAGCTGCACGACAAGCGCGAGACGGAGAAGGAGCGCGACTGGAACCGCCAGAAGACCCGTCTTCTGAAGACCGGCGGTTGAGCGCATGGGCGACATGCTGAAGGTTGCTGTCGGCCCGTTCCAGTTCACGGCCCGTTTCGAAAGCGAAAAGGCGCCCGAAACCTGCCGGATCTTCAAGACCTTCCTGCCGTTCCGCAACCAGACGATTCATTCCCGCTGGAGCGGCGAGGCCGTGTGGGTTCCGCTCGGGGATTTTCAGTTCGGCGCGGGATTTGAGAACCACACCTGCCATCCGTCGCGCGGCGATATCCTGCTTTATCCCGGCGGCTACAGCGAGACGGAGCTTCTCTTTGCTTATGGCAGCTCGCATTTCGCCAGCAAGATGGGTGCGCTTGCGGGCAATCATGTCCTGACGATCGTCGAGGGACGGGACAATCTCGAAGCCATGGGCAAAATGGTGCTCTGGCAGGGCGCCCAGCCCATCAGCTTCGAGGCGCTTTAGGCGTTCCAGGCAATTGGCCAGTTGCATTTTTGAGACGTGTCAGCGCGGCCGACCTGGGCCGACCGCGCCGGATTCGGCGCCTTACGCGGCGTAGCGCTGGCGATATTCCTGCGACTGCCGTGGCATCGACATTTCCTTCGAGACCGTGAAGCGCGAGACCAGTCTCGTCAGATGATGAGAAACGTCGAGCAGCGTGTGGGTGGAGGCGTTGGTTTCCTCGACCATGGCGGCATTCTGCTGGGTCATCTGGTCCATGCTGTTGATGGCGGCGTTGATTTCGCTGATCCCGGCCGACTGCTCCTGCGACGAGGTGGTGATCGCCGCGATGTGGCCGTTGATCGCGTGGACCTGCTCGCCGATCGTCGTCAGTGCCTCGCCGGTCTTGTGAACCAGCGACACGCCGCGCGCGACGTCCTGCGAGGCGCGGTCGATCAACGTCTTGATCTCCTTGGCCGCCGCTGCCGAACGCTGGGCAAGTTCACGCACTTCCTGTGCCACGACCGCGAAGCCCCGGCCGCTTTCGCCGGCGCGCGCCGCCTCGACACCGGCATTGAGCGCCAGAAGATTGGTCTGGAACGAAATCTCGTCGATCACGCTGATGATGTGGGTGATCTTCCTCGAGGATGCCTCGATGTCGCCCATCGCTTCGACGGCCTGCTCCACGACCTTGCCGGATCGCACGGCTTCGTCGGCGGAAGCTGTCACGGCTTCCCGGGCTTCCTGGGTGCGCAGCGCAGTCTGCTTGGCGACGGTGGTGATCTGTTCGAGCGCTGCAGCCGTCTCCTCGAGGGCGGCCGCCTGCTGCTCCGTCCGCTTTGCCATCTCGTCAGTTGCCGATGTCAGCTCGCGCGAATTGGATGCGGTTCGCGACGCCTCGGTGTAGATCTCGGCAAAGGCCGAGCCTAGCGCATTGACCGCCTGGTTGAAGTTGGTGCGCAGATTGTCGAACTTGGGGGACAGTTCCCGGTCGATCGTTGCGGTCAGATCCCCGTTGCTCAAGCGGTCGAGCGCCGTATCAATTGCCGCGAGCGCAACTTCCTGCTCCTGTTCGAGCCTGTGGCGCTCTTCCTCGACCCGCGAGCGCTCTTCGGCCAGTGCATCCAGGTAGACCGAGATCGAATAGTCCATGTCCAGCATGGCGGCCTTCATGATCGTGGTCAGGTTCTCTGTGAGCCGCTTGGCCTTGCGACCCTGCATGAATCCGCGAAGCTCCTCGGCGATCACCCCCTCCATGATCCCTTCGAGCACCAGCGCATAGCCGCCGATATACCAGCGCGGTTCCAGGCCTAGCCGAGCGTGGGTACGGCCGATTGTCGAGACCGCCTCGACATACTGAGCGTCGAGCTTGCCCGAGCTGATCAGCGACCAATGCGCCTCCTGCTTCTGCTTGGCGTGTGCGATGTGCGCGTCGCTTGCAAAGAAGCGTGCGGTTTCCGGATGCGACTTGGCGCGTGCGTAAAATTCGTCGAGCGCAGGTCCGATCGTAGCCTTGATCTGCGGCTGCAGGCTGGCAAGGCGCTGACGCTCCTCGACGTCGAGGCCGAGAAAGCTAAGGCGATCTTTGAGGTGGGAAGCGGAGCTGTTGTTACCGGACATTTCTGAAGTGACCTATAAATATATGGGGGCTGAATGGCCGTGCAGATAGGTTGCCCCCGGAGGAGAGTAAACCGCGGTCGCGGCGCTCTTTGCGTTCGCGATTAACGAAGAATGAAGTGTTAGACGTAATTTGATGAAGAGAATGATAATAATCAAATATTGGACGGCGAAGCGACGCGGAAAGTCGACCGCGTCAGGCGCGGAAGGGTGCCTCGATTGAACCGGAAAATGAACGCTCCGCCGAAGAAAAGCGATAATCTTCAGATGGTTAGGTGTGCCGTGCGTCAGATCCCGCCTTGGCGCATTCCTGAGTCGCGCCGCGTATTCCCCCTCAAATATGAGGGGTTCGGGGCAATTCTCCTGTCCGCGGGCTATTACTCGCCCATATCGTTCGTGGCAACGGGCTCTACGACGCGCGGCGGACGTTCGCTCGGATCGCGGCCGATTTCGGCCTTGAGCGAGATGAGGTCGATGAAGTGGTCCGACTGGCGGCGCAGATCGTCGGCGATCATCGGCGGCTGGGTTGCCATCGTCGACACGACGGAGACCTTGCGGCCCTTGCGCTGCAGCGCTTCGACGAGCGTGGTGAAGTCGCCGTCGCCGGAGAAGATCACCAGGTGATCGACCGTCTCGGATTGCTCCATGGCATCGATGGCGAGCTCGATATCCATATTGCCCTTGACCTTGCGGCGGCCCATCGAGTCGGTGAACTCCTTGGCCGGTTTGGTGATGACCTTGTAGCCGTTATAGTCCAGCCAGTCGATCAGCGGGCGAATGGAGGAATATTCCTGGTCTTCGATCAGGGCGGTGTAGTAATACGCGCGAAGAAGGTATCCGCGCTTCTGAAAGGCCTTGAGAAGTTTGCGGTAATCGATGTCAAAGCCGAGGCTTTTGGAGGCGGCATAGAGGTTAGCGCCATCGATGAACAGTGCTATCTTTTCCCGGGGATCGAACATCGCGTAAATATCCTTTGTTCGGAATAGGAGTCAGTGGCAAAAGACAATCAAAACAAAACCTTGCCGTATTGCTCATGAATATTCCACTTAAATTATGAAATATTCATATACGGAATCATTTAGGGCAGGCGAAGCGATATTCCAAGCACGCATAAGTTGAATTAAGCGCTTTGAGACGGCATTTTTCGCGGCGTTCGCCCGTCAGCCCCCGGTTGAGGCTGACGAAAAACTTGAATTTGCCTTCCATTGATTGTATCGGGCTGCTAAATCCTTAAATTCCCCAGCGCAAAGGACAGGCAATGGCCCGTGTCACCGTTGAAGACTGCATCGACAAAGTAGATAACCGCTTCGAGCTCGTGCTGCTCGCCAGCCATCGTGCGCGCCAGATCTCGCAGGGTGCTCCGATCACGGTCGACCGCGACAAGGACAAGAACCCGGTCGTCGCCCTGCGCGAAATTGCCGACGAGACGCTCTCGCCGGACGATCTCAAGGAAGACCTCATCCACTCGCTGCAGAAGCACGTCGAAGTCGACGAGCCGGAGCAGGACGCCGGTTCGCTGATCGCCGCTTCCGCCGTATCGGCCAAGGGCGACGAAGAGGACGACCTGCCGGAAACCCTGACCTTCGACCAGATGTCCGAAGAAGACCTGCTGGCCGGCATCGAAGGCCTGGTTCCGCCGGAAAAGAGCGACGATTACTAATCGTCAAGTAATCGGGCTTTAAAGTTTCGGAAGTTCGGTCTCGTGCGCCAATCCGCGTTGATTGGCGCGCTTTTCGTTTATGGAGCAGCCTCGGATGATGCGGCAATACGAGCTCGTAGAGCGGGTTCAGAAATACAAGCCCGATGCCAACGAAGCTCTCCTGAACAAGGCATATGTCTATGCCATGCAGAAGCACGGCAAGCAGACACGCGCCAGCGGCGATCCCTATATCTCGCATCCGCTCGAAGTTGCCGCCATCCTCACCGAAATGCGCCTCGACGAGTCGACGATCGCGGTTGCCCTGCTGCACGACACGATCGAGGATACGACGGCGACCCGCGCCGAGATCGACGAGCTGTTCGGCGAGGATATCGGCCGCCTGGTCGAGGGCCTGACCAAGCTGAAGAAACTCGATCTCGTCTCGAAGAAGGCCAAGCAGGCGGAAAATCTCCGCAAGCTGCTGCTGGCGATCTCCGACGACGTCCGCGTTCTGCTCGTCAAGCTGGCCGACCGCCTGCACAACATGCGCACCCTCGAGCACATGCGCGACGACAAGCGCGCCCGCATCTCCGAGGAGACGATGGAAATCTATGCGCCGCTTGCCGGCCGCATGGGTATGCAGGACATGCGCGACGAGCTGGAGGACCTGTCCTTCCGCTATATCAATCCAGAAGCCTACGAGACGGTCACCCAGCGTCTCGCCGAACTCTCGCAGCGCAATGAGGGCCTGATCAAGAAGATCGAGGACGAACTGCGCGAACTGCTGGTCGCCAACGGCCTGCTCAACGCCTCGGTGAAGGGGCGCCAGAAGCAGCCCTATTCCGTCTTCCGCAAGATGCAGTCGAAGTCGCTGTCCTTCGAGCAGCTTTCCGACGTCTACGGCTTCCGCCTCATCGTCGACGACGTTCCGGCCTGCTATCGCGCGCTCGGCATCGTTCACACCCGCTGGCGCGTCGTGCCGGGCCGCTTCAAGGATTACATCTCGACCCCGAAGCAGAACGACTACCGTTCGATCCACACGACCATCGTCGGCCCGTCGCGCCAGCGTATCGAGCTGCAGATCCGCACCCGGCGCATGCACGAGATCGCCGAATACGGCATCGCGGCGCACGCCCTCTACAAGGACGGCGAGGGCGGTGGCGACGGCGAACTGCTGTCTCGTGAAAGCAATGCCTATTCGTGGCTGCGCCACACCATCGAGGCCTTGGCCGAGGGTGACAGCCCCGAGGAATTCCTCGAGCACACCAAGCTCGAACTGTTCCAGGATCAGGTCTTCTGCTTCACCCCCAAGGGCAAGCTGATCGCCCTGCCGCGCGGCGCGACCCCGATCGACTTCGCCTATGCGGTGCACACCAATATCGGCGACACCACGGTCGGCGCCAAGATCAACGGTTCGATCATGCCGCTCGTCACCCGCCTGTCGAACGGCGACGAGGTCGAGATCATCCGCTCAGGCGTGCAGGTGCCCCCTGCTGCCTGGGAGGAGATCGTAGTGACCGGCAAGGCGCGCGCCGCCATTCGCCGTGCGACCCGTATGGCGATCCGCAAGCAGTATGCCGGTCTCGGCCACCGTATTCTGGAACGCACCTTCGAGCGTGCCGGCAAGATCTTTTCGCGAGACACGCTGCGTCCGGTGCTGCACCGGCTCGGCCAGCGCGATGTGGAGGACGCGATCGCTGCCGTCGGCCGTGGCGAGATGTCGTCGATCGACGTGCTGCGCGCCGTCTACCCGGATTACCAGGACGAACGCGTGACGGTGAAGCCCTCGACCGACGAGGGCTGGTTCGCGATGAACAGCGCCAATGGCATGGTCTTCAAGATCCCCGGCAAACCGCGCGGCAAGGACGAAGGCGGGGCGGACGCCCAGGATCGGTTGCCGATCCGCGGTCTCGGAAACAATGCCGAGGTGCATTTCTCGCCGGCCGGTGCCGTGCCCGGCGACCGCATCGTCGGCATCATGGAAGACGGCAAGGGCATCACCATCTATCCGATCCAGGCCTCGACGCTCCAGAAGTTCGACGACGAGCCCGAACGCTGGATCGACGTGCGCTGGGATCTCGACGAGGCAAACAAGTCCCGCTTCATGGCTCGCATCCTGATCAATGCGATCAACGAGCCGGGAACCCTTGCGACCGTCGCCCAGACCGTCGCGCGCCTCGACATCAATATTCGCACGCTCTCCATGGTGCGCGTCGCTGCCGATTTCACCGAGATGGCGATTGACGTCGAGGTCTGGGACCTGCGCCAGCTGAACCAGTTGATTGTCGAGATGAAGGAGCTCGACTGCATCTCGACCGTCAAGCGCGTCTACGACTGAGCCAAGCCTGCGGCGTCTCTATCTCGGGGCGTCGTGGTCTTGATACCCGGTGAGGCCTCGTGCACTGTGTGGCGACGAGACGAGGGGATTTCTGACGATGCGGATGGGGCGTGGCCGACTGCTGCTCTTGTTGTGGGCAGGCTTGCTGCCTTGCGCGGTTCAGGCCGGCGAAGGGGAACAGAAATTCCTCTATGGCCGTGCGCTGAAGGTCGGCGAGCTTGGCTGGGCCTGTTTCACCCGTCACTACGACCAGCCGCATCTCGACGCTCATCCCCGTCAGAACGTGACGGCCATGACCGTGCTTGCCTATCGTCCCGACGGCGAAGGTTACGACGAGAGCATCGTCAATCTCGAATTCGGTTTTCGTGGCGTGAGCGATCCGGTTCAGTTGTCGGGCGGCTGTTGTCCCGAGCCCGACGGGCAGGGCGTTCTTTCCTGCGCGATCGAATGCGACGGCGGCGAGTTCACCTTGCGCCGCCGGGGCGACCGGTCCGTGCTGCTCGACATCACCCGCGACATCGAGATGTGCGAGGACGGTGACAGCCTGCCCGGGGGCGGGCTCGGCTCCGACGACAGGCGGTTCCGTCTCGACCGCACCGGCATAGAGGCTTGCCTGACCCTTATCTGGGACGAGGAGATCCGCGGAAAGCTCATCGAGGCGGCCAGGTCGGCGAACTAGAGCAATTCCAGGAAAAGTGTGAAGCGGTTTTCCGTCCGGAATTGCGTGGAAACAAAGAGAGAGCTTTTCCATGATCCGGACAAAGTTGGAACCGCTCAGGCGGTTAACACGGTTTCCCGATCGTTAAGCCTTCCTTAGCTCGCCATGCAGCGCTTGCATGCCAGTGCATCTTTATCTGAACTGGTAAATTGTGCGCCGCACAATTATCTTTGGCTCAAGTACAGAGACAAAGAGGATAGAGAAATGTTCAAGCCGCTTCGCAATATCGCCCGTGCCCTTCGCGTTCCCACCGCTGCCGAACGCGAGATGGCCTATCTCAACGGTGCCCGCGACATGGTCGACCTCGAATTCCGCCAGCGCGAAATCGAGCGCGGCATGTTCCGCAAGGGCTTCTGAGCCAGTTTGCCGAATGGATCGGGCGCGCTTTCCGCGCGCCTTTGAATGACGGACGGGGCATGGCAAATTGGCCGGCACCCGCTCTTGTCTGCATGGGGGATGATCCCCTACATGTGACCTATGTTGTTCAGCCGCCGCAGACCCGCCGGATTGCTTGAGAAGATGCGCGGCCTCGTCTGGCCGGCCAAGGGTTTTTCGCGACCTTTCCACTATTACCGGATGCGCATCCTGCGCCTCAGCGCGTCG
Source organism: Rhizobium terricola (assembly GCF_012927355.1). Taxonomy (GTDB): domain Bacteria; phylum Pseudomonadota; class Alphaproteobacteria; order Rhizobiales; family Rhizobiaceae; genus Allorhizobium; species Allorhizobium terricola. Next base: position 1,890,652 of record NZ_JABBGK010000001.1, on the reverse strand, counting down.
CCGCATGCGGTTGCGGCCGGCATTGCTTCCGGCATGATGGCGGCGTGGACACCGTTTCTCGGGTTTCACATCGTCCTGTCTGTCGTTCTCGCCTGGATCGTCGCCGGCGACGTGATCGCCGCAGCCCTCGCGACCGCCTTTGCCAATCCGCTCACCTTTCCCTTCATCTGGGCCGCGACCTGGAAGATAGGCACCTGGATGCTGGGTGGCGACCTCGCCGCCGGCCATCATCATCTCGACCTGCATCATCTGCTCGGCAGCGTCGGCTGGGCCGATCTCTGGCGTCCGGTGATCGAGCCGATGCTGATCGGCGCGATCCCGCCGGCGCTCGTCAGCGGTCTGTTCGCCTATGGCCTGACCTTCCTTCTCGTGCGGCGCTATCGCGACCGGCGCCGCCTGCGCCTTGCCGAAGGCGCGCGGCTGCGCGCCGGTGCGGCCATCCATCCCGCCCCCTGACCAGACGATCCAACCAGACCGGAAAGCCCCATGATCCTTGGCATCGGCAGCGACCTCATCGACATCCGCCGCATCGAGCAGTCGCTCGAACGTCATGGCGAGCGCTTCACCCAGCGCTGTTTCACTGAGGTCGAGCGCCGCAAGGCGGATGGCCGCAAGAACCGCGCCGCGACCTATGCCAAGCGGTTTGCCGCCAAGGAAGCGATGGCCAAGGCGCTCGGAACCGGAATTGCCCAGGGCGTGTTCTGGCGGGATCTCGGCGTGGTCAATGCGCCGAGCGGCAAGCCCACCATGCAGCTGACCGGCGGCGCCGCCGAGTTTTTGAAGAAAATGCTGCCGCCCCGCCATGAAGCGGTCATTCATCTGACCATTACTGACGACTATCCCCTGGCGCAGGCCTTCGTGATCATCGAGGCCCGACCGGTGGAGGCCTGAACGGCCCACTTGCAAGGGGAATTCCGTGCCTCTGCCGTTGCCGCAGGGGCGCGAACCGACTAGACAGGGCAGGAATTGCCAGAAGAGGAAGTGAAAGCGTGGTCGAACAAGCCGAAAAGAAGCACAGTGCTCTGTGGGAGAACATCAAGGTCGTTATCCAGGCCTTGCTGCTGGCCATGGTGATCCGCACGGTGCTGTTCCAGCCCTTCACCATTCCGTCGGGCTCGATGATGCCGACCCTTCTCGTCGGCGACTACATCTTCGTCAACAAGTTCTCCTACGGTTACTCCAAGTATTCGCTGCCCTTCTCGCCGGACCTCTTCGAGGGCCGCATCTTCGGCAGCCAGCCCGAGCGCGGCGACATCGTCGTCTTCCGCTTCCCGCCGAACCCGAAGGTCGACTACATCAAGCGTCTCGTCGGCCTGCCGGGCGACCGCATCCAGGTCATCAACGGCGTGCTCAACATCAACGGCAAGCCGGTCCCGCGCGCCGAGGACGGCCGCTTCACCTCGGATTACAGCCTCGACCCGGGCACCGACGTGCCGGTCTTCCGCGAAACCATGGACAACGGCGTCAGCTACGACACACTCGACCAGGCGCTCGACACCCGAGGCGACAACACCCGCGAGTTCATCGTGCCGGAAGGCCATTACTTCATGATGGGCGACAACCGCGACAACTCGCTCGACAGCCGCTTCGACGTCGGCTTCGTGCCGGAGGAGAACCTGATCGGCCGCGCATCGGTGATCTTCTTCTCGCTCGGCAACGACACGTCTTTCCGCGAAATCTGGAAATGGCCGTCCAACATGCGTTGGGATCGCTTGTTCAAGGTGGTTGAATGAAGAGAACGAAAGGGCTCGGCGAAGAGGATCGGGCGCGGATCGAAGCCGCGATCGGTCATAGCTTTGCCGAGCGGGACCGGCTTGATCGCGCGCTCACCCATTCGAGCGCGACGCCGACGTCCAAGGGCAGCGACTACGAGCGCCTGGAGTTTCTCGGCGATCGCGTCCTCGGCCTGTGCGTCGCCGAACTGCTGTTCACCACCTTCCGCAAGGCCACCGAAGGCGAGCTTTCGGTCCGCTTCAACCAACTGGTCAGCGCGGAAACCTGCGCGGTAATCGCCGATGAACTGGAGCTGCATCGCTTCATCCGCACCGGCGCGGACGTGAAGAAGCTGACCGGCAAGGCCATGCTGAACGTCCGGGCGGATGTGGTGGAGAGCCTGATCGCCGCGATCTATCTGGATGCGGGGCTGGAGGCGGCACGTGGCTTCATCCTGAAGTTCTGGGGAGAGCGTGCGAGCCGCGCCGACGGCGCCCGGCGCGACGCCAAGACGGAATTGCAGGAATGGGCGCATGCGAAATACGCAAAGACCCCGGCCTACCGGATTGCCGAACGCTCCGGACCGGATCATGATCCCCGTTTCACGGTGATCGTCGAAATTCCCGGCATTGCGCCGGAAAGTGGAACCGATCGTTCCAAGCGCGCTGCCGAGCAGGTGGCCGCCACGAAAATTCTCGAACGCGAAGGCGTCTGGTCGAAGTCCCCGGACGCAGGCTGATTGGAAAAGATGAGCGAAACTGAAAACCCCTCCGTCGAAGGCGCCGCTGCCGGCGACAAGCCCACGCATTCCGGCTTCGTGGCCCTGATCGGACCGACCAATGCCGGTAAGTCGACGCTGCTCAACCGTCTCGTCGGTGCCAAGGTGTCGATCGTCAGCCACAAGGTGCAGACGACGCGCGCCATCGTGCGCGGCATTGCGATCCATGACAACGCGCAGATCGTCTTCATGGACACCCCCGGCATCTTCAAGCCCCGCCGCAGGCTCGACCGCGCAATGGTGACCTCGGCATGGGGCGGCGCCAAGGATGCCGACCTTATCCTGCTTCTGATCGACAGCGAGCGTGGCCTGCGCGGCGATGCCGAGGCGATCCTCGAAGGGCTGAAGGATGTGCACCAGCCGAAGATCCTCGTCTTGAACAAGATCGACCGCGTGCGTCCGGAAGACCTGCTGAAGCTCGCCGCCAAGGCGAACGAGGCGATTGCCTTCGAACAGACCTTCATGGTGTCGGCGACCACCGGCTCCGGCTGCGAAGACCTGATGGACTTCCTCGCAAAGCGCCTGCCCGAAGGCCCCTGGTACTACCCGGAAGACCAGATCTCCGATCTGCCGATGCGCCAGCTCGCCGCCGAGATCACCCGTGAAAAGCTCTTCCTGCGCCTGCACCAGGAGCTTCCCTATTCCTCGCATGTCGAGACCGAGAAGTGGGAAGAGCGAAAGGACGGCTCGGTGCGCATCGAGCAGGTCATCTATGTCGAGCGTGACAGCCAGAAGAAGATCGTGCTCGGCAAGAACGGGGATGCGATCAAGTCGATTTCGACCGCCTCGCGCAAGGAACTGTCCGAGATCCTCGAACAGCCGGTTCACCTCTTCCTCTTCGTCAAGGTCCGCGAGAACTGGGGCGACGACCCGGAACGTTTCCGCGAGATGGGGCTCGAGTTCCCGAGGAACTGAGCGCGCTCAGCGCTCTATGCGGCGGGCGACGAACTTCGAGATCGGCCCGCCGAGCAGCAGCACGAGGAAGAGCCTTGCGGTCTGCAGCGCCATGACGAAGGACAGGTCAACGGGCGACGACGCGGCGATGATCGCGACCGAATCGAGCCCGCCTGGGCTCGTCGCGAGATAGGCTGTCAGCGGATCGATCCCGAGCGTGATGGTGAGCAGCGCCGCGAGCCCGCCGCAAAACACGATCAGCACGACGATCGACGCGACGATCTGCGGCAGGGCGTGGGCTGCGTGCCTGAGGATGCGGCGCGTGAAGCTGAGGCCGATCTTCCAACCCAGAACCCCGTAGCCGACGGCCAGCAGCCATGGCGGCAGGTCGATCGTGATGTAACCCGCGGCGTGAAGGCCGGCGGTCGCGATCAGCGGCAGCAGCATGGTGCCGGCCGGCATCTTCAATCGCGCACCGACCATGCTGGCGATGAAGGAGACGGCGAGCGTCTTGGCGAGTTCGATCGGGTCGAATGCCGGGAACCACACGGTTTCGGGCACCGGTCCGCCGCTCGCATGAAAGAAGAAGGCCGCGACCAGCGACGCTGCCGTCGCCACGCAGACCACCCTGAGATACTGCATGAAGGCGACGAGCCTCACGTCTCCGCCATGCGCTTCGGCCATTAGCATCATGGCGGAGGCGGCACCCGCCGACGTGCCCCAGACGGCGGTTGTCCCAGGCAGGCTGCCGCTCCTTGCCATGAAATAGCCCATGATGCTGCTGGATGCGATGACCGCCAGCACGATCGACAGGAAGAGAGGCCAGTCGGCAGCGAAGGTCCGGACGATTTCCGCGTCGAGCGAACGGGCGATCACGCAGCCGATCAGCGAATGGGCCGCGACATATGGCAGTTTGTGAACGGAGAGCCGAGCACCGTTGGTGGCCACGACAATCGCCGCGACCATCGGGCCGAGCAGCAGCGAGCCCGGCAGGTGGATGAGCTGCAGGACCGCGGAAAACAAGGCCGAGATGACGAGAAGAATGAGCCAGCGCACCAGGAGCGGCAATCGGGTGAGCAAACCCGGATCGGGCGTCGGGTCCGGAGAGCCGGTGGTGATGACGGGCATGGGCGATAGGCTCTCGTACTGACAGGACGCAGGTGGGTTATGTCACGACTATACCGATTCGTGTGACGCAGGGTCGACGAGTTGTGAAACATCACATTTCGTATGCGTCCCATCGCCGGATGCGCTGGCGGTGCTTCAGTTCAGGCTGTGCCGAAAGGGGAAAATGCGATAGAACCGAACCATGCAATGGACCGATGAAGCGATATTCCTGGGGGCTCGCCGTCACGGCGAGACGAGCGTCATTGGCGAGGTGATGACACGCGATCGCGGGCGCCATCTCGGCATGATCCGTGGTGGTCGTTCGCGGACGATGCAGCCTGTGCTGCAGCCCGGAAACCGCGTGGAAGTCACGTGGCGGGCGCGGCTTGATGAACATCTCGGTGAGTTTCGCGTCGAGCCGGTCAGGTTGCGCGCCTCCCGATTGATGGAAAGCGCGACGGCGGTCTACGGTGTGCAGGCGCTCGCCGCCCTGCTGCGCCTACTGCCGGAGCGCGAGCCGCATCCGCATCTCTTCGAGGCGCTCGACGTCATCCTCGACCATCTGGATGAACCGGCTGCCGCCGGCGAACTGTTCATCCGCTTCGAACTGGCGGTGCTCAACGATCTCGGCTTCGGCCTGGATCTCGACCAGTGTGCGGCTACGGGCCGGCGCGAGGATCTGGCATTCGTGTCGCCGAAGACGGGAAGGGCGATTTCGAGGGACGCAGGCGCCCCTTGGGCCGATCGCATGCTGGCGCTTCCGGGGTTTCTTGGCGCAGGCGCGTCGAGCGCCGCCGACGAGGAGAGCCTGGCGGCCGCTTTCCGACTGACGGGCTTCTTCCTCAATCGTCACGTCTACGAGCCGCGCGGGCTCGAAGCCGGCGCGGCCCGGGAAGGCTTCTGTCAGGCGGCGTTGAAGACCCTGCGGGCAGCCGCACCGCCGGCGCCGTTGGCCGCGACGCGAAACATGCCCTGATCGTCTTCCGAGTTCTGCAGGTGCTGATGGATCGCGCGCTGCAGTTCGCCGACGCTGCGATAGGTGCCGCCATCCAGTTCGATGACCGGATACTTGACGGCGATGAACTTCAGCCTGTCGCCATCGGGAATGGTGATCCCGACGGGAATGCCGGCATATTCGATAACTTGCTTTTCCATAACGGTTTCCCCGCCCGCGCCAGTGCGCAGACTTAAATATGATGCGTCGATTGTTGAATTCAGTGCTTGCGCAGCGTCACATTCGACAGGTGCATTTTCGGCGATTGAGCGTCGCCACACCGAGGGGGGATTTATGCCAAGGGCGGACGGCATGATGGAAAACAATATTCATTTTCGCAGACCTCCTTTTTTGGCAAGGGCTTCCGTCGTGAAAGCCTCGTTGGTTTAATGCTTCGGTTTTCGACCGGGCAGGACAAAGGTAGGTGCCCGACATTCTCCCGTCAACAGGTATGGAAAGAAAAATAAAATAAAATTCTTTCATGCTCCTGAATGGGGCGGATTGCGGCAAAAATCGATCGCCGTTGCCGCAATCATTAAAAAAGCGATCCTGGAGCGTGCGCGTCAGGCAGCGGCCGGCAGGCCGCGTTCCACCGGTCGTTCGGCGATCGGCCAATGCACGACCGCGGCGAACAGGCCGAGTGCGACCCCGAGCCACCAGACGCTGTCATACGAACCGAAGCGGTCGTAGAGATAGCCGCCCATCCACACGCCGAGGAACGAGCCGATCTGGTGCGACAGGAAGACCAGCCCGCCAAGAAGGCCGAGATGGCGCGTTCCGAACATGATCGCCACCAGCGCATTGGTCGGCGGGACCGTCGACAGCCAGAGCAGGCCCATCACCGCCGCGAACAGGATGACCGACGTCGGCGTCTGCGGCAGAAGCAGGAAGGCCGTCACGGCGATCGAGCGGCCGATATAGATCAGGGCCAGGAAATACGGCTTCGAATAGCGCTGGCCGATCGCACCGGATGCAAGCGAGCCGATGATGTTGAAGAAACCGATCAGGGCCATTGCGATCACCGCATAGCGGGCCTCGATACCGATATCGCCGAGATAGGCCGGGAAATGCGCCGTGATGAACGCCACCTGGAAGCCGCAGACGAAGAAGCCGGTGGTCAGCAGTAGGTAGCTCTTGTGTCCGAGCGCCTCCCGCAAGGCTTCGCCGACCGATTGCTGGAACTGGTTCTGTGACTGGCTGCCCGAGCTCGCGTTGCCGCGCAAAGGGAAGGCGAGCAGGGGGACGATCAGCATCATGACGGACATCACGACCAGCCCGTCCGACCAGCCGACATTGCTGATGAGGGCCTGGCTGAGTGGCGCGAACAGGAACATGCCCGCCGAACCCGCCGCGGTGCCGATGCCGAACGCCATCGAGCGCTGCTCGGGCGTGACGTGCCGAGCGAAGGCCGAGAGGATGACGCTGAAGGAACCGGCGCCGATCGCCATGCCGACCAGGACGCCGCCGCCGATATGCAGCCAGATCGGGGCATTGGCATGGGCCATCAGCAGCAGCCCGATGGCATAGAGAATACCCGAGACGGTCAGGACGCGGCCGGTGCCGTACTTGTCGGCGAGTGCACCAAAGAACGGTTGGCTCATGCCCCAGAACAGGTTCTGCAGCGCCATGGCGAGACCAAAGGTCGAACGATCCCAGCCGGTATCGGCGAGCATCGGCAGCTGGAAGAAACCCATGGCGGACCGTGGCCCGAAGGTCAGCATTGCGATGAGCGAGCCGCTGGTAATCAGCAGCCAGGGCATGGGTGTGCGGGCAGTCGAGGCCATGAATCGTCTCCTTTAGGAGACTGAAAGATAGAGTGAGGCCGCGCCACAGCCAAACGCATTCTCGTGAAGCTTCGATCAACCAAATTGATTGAAGCCAAGTCATTGCGCAGCAAAATTGAATGATCGAGCCGCAGATCCGTCCGCCGCGCCGCCGTTTACTGGAACAGCCTCAGGATGGCGCGTGCGTCGGCATTGGCGATGGACAGCGACTGAATGCCGAGTTGCTGGCTTGCGAGCAAGGCCTTGAGACGAATGGAGGCCTCTCCGACTTCCGGCTCGAGACCTTCATAGGACAGGTGATCTTCTTCGATCGGCAGTTCGTCTTCGAGCGCATCGCTCCACGCCGTCCATGATTCGGGCCGGGTGCCCGGCAGGTCTATCGTCCATTGCTGGCCGGAGTTCTCGCGGGAGACGGGATCGGCAACGCGACGAGGCCCGGCTTCCGGATCGGAGCCGATCAGTCTCAACGTGTCAAAAATGCCGGCATAGTTGCTGACGGAGGGGAACGAAGTCATGGGGTCTGCCCTGGAACGCTTGGGAAAATCGCGAGCCGGGAGAAACCCGTCGCCCAGTCATGGCGCATCGTTTCGCTGACATAGGTCTAGCGATATTTAGTAAAACAAAAATTAAGACTGCAACAAATCGTCTGGTATTTATAGTTGTCTGTCGTAATCATTTCGGAAACGGTCTGCAACGGCGGTTTGCCCCGGCTGCCGTCCCGCGTGTCAATCCTGCTTCAGCCGCGTTTCTTGATCGCCCAGCCGTCCGGCCTTTTCTCCGTGATCCGCACCGTGTCGCCGATTTTGAGCACGCCTTCGCCGCGCGGAACGGCATTCCATCCGAACAGCGGACCGGGCACACGACGGTCGGCCGACATGCGGATGCGCCCCATGGCGGGCATCGGATTGGCACCCTCGCGGGAACCGGTTTGCTGGTGCTGGGTGGTCATGATGCAGCGCGCGCAGGGCTTGACCAGGTCGAAGGGAATCCCACCGATCTCGATGCTTGCCCAGCTGTCCTCGGCCCAGGCTTCGTCGCAGTCGACCACGATGTTCGGCCGGAAGCGTTCCATACCGACGGATCCTTCCCCGTGCGCGGCCATGTCGGCGTTGAGCGCCTTCAGCGAGCCGGTGGTGGTGACGAGCACCTGATAGCCGTCGGCAAAGCTGACGGGACTGTCCGGACCGGCCCATTCGGCGTTTGCCTTGCGGGATGCCGCGCCGTCGAAAAAGACCAGCTTGACCGGGCGGCCGAACCATTCGGACAGGCGCTCGTTGACGCTGTCTTCGGCGACCGCCGCGCTGACCACCGATTTCCACACCGCCACGTCGATGCGACGGTCGGGATGCGGCGGCGCGACCATCATGTCGCGGCCGTCGGAGAGTGTCAGCTGGAGGTGGGTCGCCTGGGGCAGTGCGGTCAGCCGTGCCAGTTCCGGCAATTCCCGCTGCGTGATGAAATGCCCCGACGGGTCGGTGAGCATCATGCGCCGGTCGCCGGAGATACCCAGCGCGTCGAGGCGGGCCGACGGTAAGGCGATGCCGCGGGCGCTCTTGAGTGGGTAGACGTGGAGTTCGGTGATATGCATGGCGGACCTCAGATCTCGTCGATGAACTGCGCCAGGACGGTCTTCAGCCTGTCATGGCGCTCGCGGGCAAGGAGGCTCCCTGCCTTGGTCTGGAAATTATCGGAAAGCTTGAAGAGCTTCGCCGCGAAGTGATCGATCGCAAACGCGCGATCGTCGATTTCCCGGGCTTGCGCCAGCGGGTCGGCGGGATCGTAGAGGGCCGATCCCATGCGGCCGGCGGTATAGAAGCAGCGCGCGGCGCCGACCATCCCGATCGCGTCGAGCCGGTCGGCATCCTGCAATATCTTCGCCTCGAGCGTTTCGGGCGTGATGTTGGCGGTGAAGCTGTGGGCCGTGATAGCATGTGCGACCGCCTCGACATCACTGGGCGGCCAGCCGCGGGCGGCGAGTACGGCACTCGCCTTTTCCGCAGCCAGTCGTGAAGCCTGCGAACGCAAGGGCGAGCTCTTCTCGACCGCGACGCAATCATGCAGCAGGACGGCTGCCGCGAGGATGCGCCCGTCGCCGCCTTCGCTGGCATGGATCCGCATGGCGTTGCGGAACACCCGATGGATATGGGCGAGATCGTGCGAGCCGTCATCGCCCTGGATGGCATGGGGAAGCAGGTCGCGGGCCAGGGCCTCGTGCGGTGCGAAGCTTGTTTCGTCGAGGCCGTTCGTCATGGCGGATCCGGATGCGGGAACTCAGGGAGCACCATCTAGGGGAGGCGCCCCCGTGATGGCAACCGCTGTCAGGCGTTTTCCTTCGGTGCGTTCCCTTCGTCGGGCGTCGGCTGTTCCACCTTTCGACCGGTCAGGATCTTCTGGTAGAACAGCCCGATGCCGATCAGCACGCCGCCGAGGCCGATGAAGGACAGGGCCCTCAGCACGCCTTCGAGATGGCTCATGTCGATCAGGAAGGCCTTGCCCACCGAGATCAGCACCAGCACCGCCGAAGAAAGCCTGAGGCTCTTCGCATCGAACCGCGAGCCCAGCACGAGCAGTCCGACGCCGATCGCCAACCACGCCACCGAATAGCTGTAGGTCTCTGCCTGCTCGAAACCCTTCCAGTCCGCGATGAACTCGCCATGCCAGAAGCGCCGGACCGACAGCGTCACCCAGGCGAAGCCGAGGATGGCGCCGCTCACCGCCAGCGCGCTGACATAGGGCAGGGGGCGCTTGTCGCGCGCATAATAGGCAAGGCCGGCATAGGCGAGGCCCGGCAGGAGATAGCCGATCGCCAGCAGGTTGATGAGTGGCCAGGAGCCGGTGCTCTCGCCGGTGAAATAGGGGTTGATACCGCCCAGATGAAGCAGCAGCACATTGGCCATCGAGACGACGCCCGCCACCATCGAGCCATAGCGGAAGACGGGGCTCGGCGACTTGAGGTCGAGTGTCATCAGGATGCCGGAAAGACCGGTCACCAGCAGGGTGTAGATCGACTGCTCGCCAAGCGTCGGCACGCTGTCGTCCAGCACGCCGTGATTCATCGCGTGGCGCACGAGGACGGCGACGGCCAGCAGCCCGAGAAGTGCGGCGAGCCCCTGCAGGGCGTTGCGCACCCGCACGCCCGGCCAGGCGCGCAGTTCGAAGGCCGACAGAAGGGCGAGGATCGCCGGAATGCCGTAACCGGGCAGCAGGGCGTTGAAGACCGGCGTGCGGCCAAGCTGGTCGGGGCCGACCAGGGTCGGATCGAGGGCGATGCGCACGAGCACCACCACCAGGGCGGCGACCATCATCCAGGGCAGGCCGCTCCAGCCCCGCAGGCGTGTCGCCATCAGATAGGCGAAGCCGATGAGGGCGGTCAGGATCGTGGTGGTGATCCCGTCGGTCAGCATGTGCAGGCTGAAGACGAGAGCGGCAAACGAGCCGGCGAGCAGCAGGTCGAGCCCGCGCCTCAGCGTGCCGGCCAGGCCGGCACGGGCGAAGAACTCGGTCGCCCCGATCAGCCCGAGCCCGACCGCAAGGCCGTAAAGCCCGTGCGTCCAGTCCCTGTCATAGATGCCGTACTGCACGAAGCTGATGGTTGCGGCCGTTGTCGGCAGGGCGGCCGCGATACCGGCCCACAGCGTCGACAGCGCCGGATCGGCTGTGCCGCGCCGGCGGATGAAGGCAGGGCCGCAAATGAGGAAGATGGCGCCGAGGCCGAGCGTAAGGGCGATCGACTGTCCGTCCGTTCCCGCAAGCGGCATGTCGCCCCCGAGGCCGGTATCGAAGTCCTGCAGGAGATCGGAGGTGAGGGCCGCGTAAAGTGTAAGAGCAAAGACCGCGCCGACGGCGGAGATCACGCTCGGCCATGCGGAACCTCGGCCGGCAGAGCCCGCCGCAGCCAGTGCCGCGATTACGGCGCTCGTGGCGAACAGCGGGTGTATGTCACCTGCCGGATCGGGCAGCAGCATCGCAAGGGCGGGCAGCAGCGCGGCGAGCGCGACCGAGAGCCACAGTTCCACCGGCGGACGGATGAAAGCGAGGCCGAGCGTGTCCCAGCTGAGACCGTCCCCCGGGATGTCCGTGTCGAATTCCCTTGCCGGCCAGACGATGAGCGCGCTGGCGATCATGGCAATCAGGGCGAGGGTGACCGGCACAAGGTCGGGGGATCCGCTCAGCAGGATATAGGCGAGCGCCCAGAGACCGAGCCCGCCATTGGCGAGCGCCGGCACGATGCGCCAGCGCCTCAGCCGCGATGCGGCAGCCGTTGCGACGAGGGAGAGGGTGAGAAAGCCGAACAGCGTCCACGGGCTCGGCGCCGTGCTCGACACCAGCGCGGGCGTCGCCAGCGAAGCGAGAAGTCCCAGCCCCGCCAGCGCCTGGCCGTGAAGAAGCGAAAGCCCCAGCGTCGCGAAGGCGACGAGCGCCAGCAGCAGGAAGGCCGGCGTCGGGCCGAAGAAACCGTAGATCCCGTGCGCTGCGTAGATCGCGCCGAAGAGCGACAGCGCGCCAGCCGCCGTCAGGATGCCGGGGATCATCGCATTGTCGTAAAGGGCCGCCGCCTGCGGCAGCGCCTTGCGCCGGATGATCTCCCCGCCGGCGAGAAGGAGCAGCCCGAAAAGAGCGGCCAGCGAAAGCCGCACGCCCGGTCCGAGCAACCCGCTCTCGATCGAGTAGCGCACCAGGAACAGCCCTCCGAGCGCAAGGGCAAGCCCGCCTGCCCAGACTGCCCAGCGGGCACCGAGATAGTCTTCCAGGCTTTCCTTCGACTTGGCCGGCCCGGGGTTCGTTGCAGTCTGCGCAGAGGGAGCGTCTTCCGCTGTCACTGCCTCAGCCGGTGCCTGCACCTCGGCCGCGACCGACGCCGCGGTCAATGCCGGAACCGCCTCGCTCTCGGGCTCGGCAATGGTGGACTGGGCCTCCGGGGTCCCGGCGTGTTCGATGAGCGCGTGGTCCGCCGGCGTTTCCGGCGTCGCCACACCCGCGCCGGCGGTCAGGCGTACGAACTCCTCGGACAGTCTGCCGAGATCCTTCTCCAGCGTGTCGATGCGCTTGAAGGCTGTCCTGTTGTTGACAAACAGGATCACGACCAGGATCAGCAGAAAGAGTTCGAGCATGGGATTCCCCGGCGTTTGCCATATGTCGGGCAACACTACCTTTTTTCCACGATCCGGGAAGAGAGCATGGTCACTGAATAGGCAGGTCGCCTTGACCTTGTGCGGAAACAGCCTTGCAATCTGTCACAAAACTTTCTAAATCAGCGTCACCGGCAGCTGCCGGTTTTCTTTGATCCTGTTTTTGCTCAAATTGAGCATAAGTAGGAAGCCAACTGGCGAGGACATCGGTATGGCACATCTCCCGGACCCCTCCATCACGACCACCGGCGCGCGCCTCGAGGCGTCCGCCGCCGAGCGTTTCGGCGTCCTCGAAAGACCCGACCTTTCCTTCACGCCGGCCGTTGCCAAGGAAACCGAGCATCTCTACCAGCGGGTGAAGGACTTCATTCCGGCCATCGAATGGCCGGTCTTCGCGCCCTACATCCACGCGATCAACCGGATCAAGAAGGAACGCGGCGCCGTCATCCTCGCCCACAACTACCAGACGCCGGAGATCTTCCACTGCGTCGCCGACATCAAGGGCGATTCACTCCAGCTCGCCCGCGATGCCACCCGGGTCGATGCCGAGATCATCGTCCAGTGCGGCGTGCATTTCATGGCCGAGACCTCGAAACTGCTCAACCCGAAGAAGACGGTGCTTATCCCCGACAGCCGGGCCGGTTGCTCGCTGTCGGAATCGATCACGGGCGCCGACGTCCGGGCCCTGAAGGCGCGTTATCCCGGCGTTCCGGTGGTGACCTATGTGAACACCTCGGCCGACGTGAAGGCGGAGACGGATATCTGCTGCACCTCGTCGAATGCGGTCGCGGTCGTCGACAGCCTCGAATCCGATACGGTCCTGTGCATCCCGGACGAGTTCCTGGCGCTCAACGTTGCGGCAAAGACAAAGAAGAAGATCCTCACCTGGCAGGGCCACTGCGAGGTGCACGAGCGCTTCACCGCCGAGGAACTCTTGGAATACAAGGCAAGCGATCCGTCGATCGAGATCGTCGCCCACCCCGAATGCCATCCGAGCGTGCTTGCAGTCTCCGACTATGCCGGCTCGACCTCCGGCATGATCGACTATGTCAAGACGAAGCGTCCCGGCCGCGTCCTGCTGGTGACCGAATGCTCGATGGCCTCGAACATCCAGGCCGAAGTTCCCGACGTCAACTTCGTCAAGCCGTGCAATCTCTGTCCGCACATGAAGCGCATCACGCTGCCGAAGATCCTCGACAGCCTGCTTTTCATGACGGACGAGGTCACCGTCGATCCGGCGATCGCCGGTCGCGCCCGCCTTGCCGTCGAGCGCATGATCAATCTGAAGAACTGACGAGACCCGGCTCCTGCCGGCGGAGAATGCCCGAATGGCCACGAATACCGAATCCATGCGCCCCCAATCCTGGCAGGGCATCGATGACATCGTCATCATCGGGGGAGGCCTGGCGGGCCTGTTCTGCGCCCTGAAGCTCAGCCCCCGTCCCGTGACCGTGCTTGCCGCGGCACCGATCGGCCATGGCGCGTCCTCGGCCTGGGCGCAGGGCGGCATTGCCGCCGCGATGAGCCCGGGCGACACCTTCGACAAGCATCTGGCCGACACGCTCGCCGCCGGTGCGGGCATCGTCGACGAGAAGATGGCCAGGCTGATGATTTCCGAGGGCCCGGATCGCATCCGCGACCTGCTCGCCTATGGCGTGCCGTTCGACCGCGACCTCGAAGGCCATCTTCTCCTGTCGCGCGAGGCCGCCCATTCCGAACGCCGCATCGTGCGCGTCAAGGGAGACCAGGCCGGCCGTGCGATCATGGAAGCCTTGATCGCGACCGTGCGCAAGACGCCGTCGATCCGCATCATGGAAGGTTATGTCGTCGAGGAACTGGTGACGGAGGGCAAGTTCATCTCCGGCGTCGTCGCCCGGCCGGATGCCGGCCAGTCGAAGACCCGCGTCGCCTTCCCGGCCCGGGCAGTGGTTCTCTGCTCCGGCGGTATCGGGCATCTCTACCAGGTCACCACCAATCCGGCCGAGGCGCGCGGCGCCGGCGTCGGCATGGCCGCCAAGGCAGGCGCGATGATCGCCGATCCCGAATTCGTCCAGTTTCACCCGACAGCGATCGACATCGGCCATGATCCGGCACCGCTTGCGACAGAGGCCCTGCGCGGCGACGGCGCGATCCTCGTCAACCGCGCCGGCCACCGTTTCATGACGGACCTGCATCCCGATGCCGAGCTTGCCCCGCGCGACATCGTCGCCCGTGGCGTCTTTGCCGAGGTGAAGGCTGGCCGCGGCGCCTTCCTCGATTGCACCCGGGCAGTCGGCGCCCATTTCCCCGACCTGTTCCCGACCGTTTACGCGTCCTGCAGGTCGGCCGGCATCGACCCGGTCCACGACCCGATCCCGGTCGTGCCGGCGGTGCACTATCACATGGGTGGCGTGCTGGTGGATGCGGACGGCAAGACCTCGATCGACGGGCTCTGGGCAGCGGGCGAGGTGACTTCGACGGGCGTACACGGCGCCAATCGTCTTGCCTCCAATTCGCTGCTCGAGGCGGTCGTGTTCGCCGCGCGCATTGCTGAAAGCATCAAGGGCATGCTGCCCGAGTCCACCCTTTATGAATGGCCGAAGAATGCCGGTGAGAACGACGACCTCGTCACGCTGGAAGACAGCCCCGACCTGACCCGGCTCCGGCGCGAGATGTCGGCCCATGCCGGCGTCATCCGCGATGCCGATGGACTGAAGGGACTGATCCGCCATATCGTCAAGCTTGAGCGTGGTACGAAGCGGGTGCGCCTCTCCACGATGGCGGCAACCGCGAAGCTTATCGCCACAGCGGCGCTGCTGCGCGAGGAGAGCCGCGGCGGCCACTATCGCTCCGATTGCCCGGAGCCGGTGGAGGCGTTCCGCCACCGCACCTACATGACGCTCAAGGATGCCGATCGCATCGCGGCCGAGATCGCCGGCTGACCCGAGACGGAGGAACCACCGATGACCGAACCATTCCGTCCCGTTCTGCTTCCGCTGATGGCCGAGGAACAGGTAAGGGCGTCCCTTCTCGAGGATCTCGGGCGGGCCGGCGACATCACCACCTATGCGACGATCGGGCCGGAAAAGCGGGCGCGCGCTGCGCTTAACAGCCGTGAGGACGGCGTGATCGCTGGCATCGAGCTGGCGCGCGCCGCTTTTCGCCTAGTCGATCCTTCGGTCGTCTTCGACGCCAGGGTCGGCGACGGTGATCGGGTGAGAGCGGGCGACGCGCTAATCCGCGTGGAGGGGCCGGCCCGTTCCATCCTCTCCGCCGAACGCGTCGCGCTCAATTACCTGATGCATCTCTCCGGCGTCGCGACCTACACGGCCCGCTTCGCCGCCGAGATCGCCCACACCCGTGCCCGCGTCACCTGCACCCGCAAGACCTTGCCGGGGCTCCGGGCTGTCGAGAAGTTCGCGGTACGCCTCGGCGGCGGGTCGAACCATCGCTTCGGCCTCGATGACGCAATCCTCATCAAGGA
This sequence comes from Rhizobium terricola, assembly GCF_012927355.1. GTDB lineage: Bacteria > Pseudomonadota > Alphaproteobacteria > Rhizobiales > Rhizobiaceae > Allorhizobium > Allorhizobium terricola. The sequence goes on along the minus strand of NZ_JABBGK010000001.1, from coordinate 1,874,790 downwards.
CAACCACATCGCCGTAGCCGGTGGCGTGGCGGCCGCGATCGACGCTGCCCGTGCCTATGCCGGCCATCTGGTCAAGATCGAGGTGGAAGTCGACAATCTGGACCAGATGCGCGAGGCGCTCGCCGCGCGTCCCGATGCCATCCTGCTCGACAATATGGGACCGGACCTGCTGGCCGAAGCGGTCGGCATCAATCGTGCCCATCACGGGCTTTCGGAGGCGGATTATGTCGCCACCGCGGGCCGTGTCGTGCTCGAGGCATCCGGCAACGTCAATCTTCAGACGGTGCGGGCAATCGCCGAGACCGGCGTTGATTTCATCTCCACGTCGAAGATCACCATGGCCGCAACGACGCTCGATATCGGCCTGGATGTGGATATCGACTGACGAAAGTTAACTATTTCGTATCGGGTGTAACTGCCGATCTGCGTGTCGTCCGTCACAACGGGTGACGGAATTCCTATGTCTTTCAAAGTATTGGAATATGTTAGAAGATACGCAAGCTACTTATCGTAGATAATTATTGGTTTTTGACCGGTTTTCGAGAATCTCCTAGCCCGGAGAGACCCGTTGTTCATGGTATTGCGTACTGCGGATACAGACATTTGAGCCGATATTTGCGGAGGTTTGTATGACCAGTGTATCTTCGTCGCTCAGCGGCAACGCTTTGTATTCGACTTCGCTTGCCGGGCTGGACACCAACGGGGACGGTATCGTCTCCGCCGAGGAGCGGGCGGCCGCCGAACAGTCGGCGGCGCGCAAGCGCACGCAGGACCCGACCGTCGAGAACGAAAACGCGGCGAGCGGCGTTTCTGGCCAGATTGCCGGCGACATGATCGCCATGCTGCTTGCTCATGCCGGAGACGAAACCCAGTCCGAAGACCGGCCCCACGACGATGAGGTCGGACCTGTCGACCGCGTCGCCGCAGACAATGACGGCGACGACGACACCGTCAGCATTTTCGACGTGCTTGACGAAATGAGTCAGGTGATTGCCGCCTATTCCGCCTATGGAACTGCCGAAAGCGGTGACGCCGAGGTTGTCGAGAAGGCCGACATCACGCTTTGATCTGGCGCCGTCCGCAACCGGGCTGGTCGGCAAAGGCGTCCGCTGCGTCCCTTTTTTGCGCGCCGTGGCGATGCAACCGGCCAACGACTCGATTTAGCGACCGCCGACCTTCAGCCCGGGCGCCGGGCGCTCCTCGAGAATCTGGCGGCGGAAATGGAAGAGCGCCGCCGGCCGGCCACCGGTCGCGAGTGTTCCCCCGGTCGGCTCGACCAGTTCTGCACCCTCGACGAGCCGGCGGAAGTTCTGCTTGTGCAAGTGACGGCCGGAAATTGCCTCGACCGTGGTCTGCAGTTCGGTGAGGGTGAACTCCTCGGCCATCAGCTCGAACACCACCGGCCGATATTTGATCTTGCCGCGCAGTCGGGCAAGCGCGGTCGCCGCGATGCGCCGGTGATCGAAGCGCATGGCGATCCCGAGCGGCACCGAAACCCGCCGGCGGGCCGCCCGTCCGTCGATAACCGCTTCCTCCACCAATCCCGCCTCGTAAAGCAGTTCGTAGCGTTCGAGCACGCGCTCCTCGTCGAAGGGAAAATCGTCGAGGCCGAAGGCAAGCTTCAGCCGCGACCGCCGCGACGGACGCATCTCGGCCTTGTCCTCGGCCGGGTTTTCCTCGGCCCATTCGGCAAGCGCCGGAAGGATCACCTGGTCGATCACCGGCGGACGCCCATGACGCCAGTCCTCCCACGGCAGGTAGCTGTACCAGTCGCGCCAGTGCACCCCGGCTGCGTCGAGGCTTGCCTCGCCGGCAGCGTCCATCCGGGTCAGCGCCAGATAGCCGACCGAAACGACATGGGGACCCACGTCTCCCGCCATCTTGTAGCGGCCCCGGTCACCGAAAGTGTAGAGCTGCTCGATATAGCCCATGTGCAGCGCCGTGCGGGCCGTGACCGTGGTGCGCAACGACATTTCCATGGTGCGGTGACGAACCGGATCGAAGGGGCCGAAGGGCAGGCCGTCCATGCGGCTTGCAGGGTCATCGACCACCAGGATGCGCGGATTTCCGCCGGTGACGGAGACGATCGCGGCATTGAGGCCGATTTCGACCGACGTGCTCATGGCGCGCCGCCCGTTTCGGGCAAGGAGAGCGTGAAGGGCGCGTTGCCGTCGGCATCCGCGCCCCGTCCGATCCCCTTCACCGCCGCGACGAGGCGACCGCCGCGCGACAACAGGCTGTCGCCGATCTCGACGAGGCGGGAATTGGGCGTCGCATAGGGCGAGGCGGCGCGGAGCCTCTGCGCCAATGCCTCGTCGTCATCCTCGGGGGCGACGGCAAGACTGGCGATCAGGGCCGCTGCCGGCGACCGTGAGACGCCCATCCAGCAATGGATCAGCAAGGGGGCCGAACGATCCCAGCTACGGGCGAAATCGATGATTTCCAGGACGTGCCGCTCCTGCGGCGCGATCAGGTCGCCGGTTCCGGCAAAGGTGATGTCGTTGACGCCGAGCTTGAGATGGCGCCCGGCCGAAATCACCGCGGGACGATGAAAATCCTGCTTCTCGGCGATCAGGCTGATCATCTCCCGCGCCTTGTGGCGGACGGCGAGTTCGGCGATGCGCGAGAGTGGAGAAACGACGATCAGGCTCATGGCGCCACCTTCTTCCCATTGCCGCGCAGGCGCTCGATCGCTTCGAAACGCTCCGTGAACAGGGCCTGGGCCTGGAAGGCCGGCAGCGGTTCGATCGGTAGCATGTCCCGCGTGATCCCGCGCGGCTGGCCGAAGAACTTGCGGGCCTCGGCCTCGGAGAAGCCGGCAAGTTCGATCGCCTCGAAATAGGCCGAAACCTTGTCTGCCTTCTTGATCTGGTCTTTGAGCGTCCGCGTCGGGTGTGCCGGCAGGCCGAACCGCAGGTGGATCGCGGCCTCGAGCCGCCGTTCCACCAGTTTGTAGCCTCCGCCGACCACCGCCTTGAAAGGTGAGATCATGTCGCCGATCACGTATTCGGGGCCGTCGTGAAGCAGCGCCATCTGCAGTTCGTCGGGTGTCGCCTTCGGATTGTGGCGTTGGAAGATCGCTTCGACGATGATGCTGTGCTGGGCAACCGAAAAGGCGTGGTCGCCGAAGGTCTGGCCGTTCCAGCGCGCGACGCGGGCAAGGCCATGGGCGATATCCGAGATCTCGACGTCGAGCGGCGAGGGATCGAGCAGGTCGAGCCGGCGGCCGGACAGCATGCGCTGCCAGGCCCGGGCCGAAGGGATCGCCGCCTCGCTCACGCGTCAGCCCTCCTCGGTGGACGTGGCGGGAAAGGCAAGTCCCGACCATGCCGGAAGGGCGACACTGACCACGGTTTCACCGGCGAGGATCGGCGTGCCGTTTGCGAGCGCCTCTCCGACCCGGTCAATCCGCAGGATGGCGAGGGCCCGTGCGCCGGCAACGGTCCCGAGCGTGCCGACAGGTTTTCCCTCGGCCGTAAGCTCGGTGCCGGGGGAGGGCAGCGTTGTATCTGCACTCACCAGCACGATACGACGACGCGCCGTTCCCCGGTGCTGCATCCGGGAGACGACCTCCTGGCCGACATAGCACCCCTTCTTGAAGGATACGCCGCCCATCAGGTCGAAGAGGACGTCATGCGGGAAAGCGTCCTGGAGCGCGAAGTCCCGCCCGGATTCGGCAATGCCGGCAAGGACGCGCAGCGCATCATAGCCCTGGAGGTTGGCAGGCGCAGCTCCGCCCGGACGGCGGGTCACGCGGATCCCGGCGACGGCGAAGCGATGATCCACGAGGCCTTCCTCGTCGATATCCTCGCCCCAACCCACCGAGACACCGTGCTCTTCGCGCGCAGCAATGACGACCGCTGCCCGCAGCTTGTACATGCTGAGCCTCTTGATCAGTGCCTCGCTCTGCTCGCGGGCCGTATCGATCAGGAAGCCTTCGCTATCGCGCGAAATCAGGAAGTCTAAGAGGATCTTGCCCTGTGGTGTCAGCAACGCGCCGGGCCACGCCTCGCCCTGTGGCAGGCCGGCAATGTCGGTGGTCACGAGATTGTGCAGGAAATGCTCGGCATCGGCGCCGGAAACCTGGATCAGCGCGCGGTCGGGCAAGAGGGTAGAGGGCATTGTCGCTCCCATCCGGTTGGTCGTTGTCCGAGAGTTAGAACATCGCGCCACAAAAGGGAATCGATTCGATTGGTTGACCGCAATTGATTTGCGGAACGGAGGCTGTCGCGGCTCAGTCGCCGGCGGCAAAGAACTTCCATTGCCCATCCGGCGAAATGCCGAGACGGAAGAAGTTGTAGTTGCCGAGTTCCTCCATTTCCGCGAAGTCGCCGGCGGTGACGATGCGCAGCAGTTCGACCTTTTCCGGCGGTGTGAGAAGCGACAGCGGCTTTTCGGCGAAATAGGGCCAGACATAAGCCTCGTCCCGCGTGCCGGCGTCGACGCGCACGAAACCGGTCGACAGGATATCGATCAGGATGGCGAGGATCTCGACGCCGTCCGGGTCGCCGGACAACGACTTGAGCTTGGCGACCGGGTCGTCCTCGTCGGTGCCGAGCTGGATCTGGGTCTGGTTCGGGCCAGGGTTCATCAGGGCCCTCAGGCGCTCGATATCGCCGGAGGCGGCCGCCTCGATCATCAGTTCGCGCATGCGGCGCACCGGCTCGGGCGCCTTCGATATGTCGTAGATCACCTCCGGCGGCGGCTTCTGCGGCTCGGCGGTGTCGGCATCGGTCTGATCTTCGCCCGGTTTGTTGATCAGAGGATCGGGATCCGGAATACCGGTGAGACCGGGATCTGCGGCATCATCGTCCGATTTCTCGTCCTCGGTCGGCTCCGGTGCCGTCGAACTGTCAGGCTCTTCCGGCTGCTGCTGTCCGGGGATCTGTGGAATGTCGGAAAGCGCCCAGGCGGCCGGCGGACAGCCAGCCAACGACGTGACGATCGTTGCAACGGCGGAAAGGCCCACGAGGCTGTGATGCCACAAGGGCGCCGGCCTGCTCAGCATTGTCCTGCCTCTGGATCTCGTTACTGGAAACGCCGCTCGGGAGAAAACTCGCCGGCCAGCATGCGGCTGCGCAGCGATTCGAGGATGGCCTCGGCACCGTCTTCGCCATGAATCCGGATCGTTTCCCGCATGGCCAGCGCGAAGGCTGCATCCGCGATGATCTCCGGTTCAATCCCGTCCGCGATGCCGTCGGCCCAGGCTTCGTTCTGGTACTCCAGCGCAGCCTGCGTCTTCTCGTGTACGATCATCTCGTCGATCTCGTTGCGGCGCGGTTCCATCGTCATTCCTCAGAGCGTAAGTCCTTACTCACCTGTTAACAACATTATCAGCCTTTTGCCAAAACGACACGGCCTCAGACTAAAACAGGTGAATTATTCGTTAATTTCCAAAGCGGGCGGCAATTTCGACAGCCAGTGTTGCCCCTTCGTTACGGTAAAGCTGCTCGGCTGCGACCGCGGAGGCCGTGCAGGTCGTGTAAACGGAGGCAAAGGAACGGTAGCCGCGATTGTAGGCGGAGATCATCTGCGCCTTGCGCTTCGGCTCGGTGCCGGTTTCTGCGTCGATCAGCTGTTGCATGGCCTGGCGCCATTCCGGCTCGCCGTCCTTGTTGCACAGATTGCGCAGGTAGTGGACCGCGCCCATCACTTCGGAAAGGCGGGCGAGCTTGGCGTCGTAGGGAGCCGGTTTTTCCGTCGGCTCTGTCGCGACCGGCGGGACGTCCTGCACCTCCTGGGCAACGCTGGCCGAGGGGGCGAGGGGCAAGACAAGCGATGCGACGGCGAGGAGAACCCTGCCGGAAAGTCTGGTCATGCGCATCCCGTCTGCCCTGTTGCCGCTACCCGTGTCGCCATGGATGCCGAAGCACCTACCGATCATTAGCCCGCTTCGCCGATGCTGACCAGCCTTTCGACGCATGCCCGAACGCTCTCTGGTACCGGCAGGAGGGCGATCTCCTCCGGCAGGTACCAGCCGGCCTCCAGCGCGTCGTCATCGGCGACAGCCTCGGTTTCGGCTGAGGCTTCGACCCGGAAGACGGAAAGCAGGAAATGGCTTTCCGGCCGCCCGTCCTCCGGCAGGAGTTCGACGGTCTCGAACAGGCGTGGCTCGCGTCCCAAAAGTCCGGTTTCTTCGAAAAGCTCGCGGATCGCAGTCTCCTCCGGCGTTTCGCCGGGCTCGGCGCGCCCGCCCGGAAAGGCATAGAGATCGGCGGCCGGCGGATTGCGGCGTCTCACCAGTAGGAAGCGTCCTTCGCGTTCGACGATCGCCGAGGAGGCGAGGCGTGGGCGGGGCTGCATCGGGGACGGGTCTCCTGTCGATGGGTTTGGAAATGCGGGGGAGAGGCGGCACGCGAAGCACCGTCGGAGGTTCGACTATCACCAGTTTTGCAAGGCGTCGCAAGGCTTGTTCGTCCCCTTTGCCCCCGCCTTGACCCGTCCGGTCGCTGGTGCCATGGATTGACCATGTGCGGACGCTTCTCACTGACGGCGACACCTGAAGAGGTGCAGGAATTCCTCAATCTTCTGGATCTCGAGGGCTTTCCGGCGCGCTACAACATTGCCCCGACCCAGCCCATCCTCGTTGTGATCGCTTCCGATCGGCAGGATCCGGGAAGCAACCTGCCGCAGAGGAAGGCGCTCCTTGTGCGCTGGGGGCTGATCCCCGGCTGGGTCAAGGATCCCAAGGATTTTCCGCTGCTGATCAACGCCCGATCGGAAACGGCGATCGGCAAGGCTTCTTTTCGGGCAGCCATGCGTCATCGCCGCGTGCTGGTGCCGGCGTCGGGCTTCTATGAATGGCATCGGCCGCCCAAGGAAAGCGGAGAAAAGCCGCAGGCCTATTGGATCAAGCCGCGCACCGGCAAGATCCTCGCCTTTGCCGGCCTGATGGAAACCTGGTCGTCGGCAGACGGCTCGGAGGTGGATACCGGCGCGATCCTGACGGTCGGGGCCAATCGCACGATCGGCCGCATCCACGACCGCATGCCGGTGGTGATAAAGCCCGAGGATTTCGAGCGCTGGCTGGACTGTAAGTCCGGCGAGCCGCGTCATGTCGAGGATCTTCTGGTCCCGGCCGAGGAAGATTTCTTCGAGGCCGTGCCCGTGTCCGACCTCGTCAACAAGGTCGCGAATACCGGACCGGAGGTTCAGGCCCCGGTCGGGGAGAGCCTGGAGATTGCCAGGCCGGAAAAGAAGGCGTCCGGCAACGGCCAGATGAGCCTCTTTTGAAGGTCGCTCAGGCGACCTTGGCAGCGGGCTTTCGCTTCAACATCAATGCTGCGGCGATCACAGCCTTGAGGCCGAGCGGACGGTAATTCGCCGCCAGCTGCTCGTTCTTCGGCTTAGCCTCGGCGGGGGCCTTGGTGGTCATGTCATGCTCCTGAAGTGTTTCCGGTCGTTTCTTGTGATTTGTTTTTTTTGCTCTGTCTGAGCAGAACATGACAAAAGCGTGACGCTCACCATCACGCAAATCAAATTTGAAGAGAATCGACCATAATTTGCGAAATTTGGCCGATTTCGCTTCGAATCGGCCGTGGTTTTCGGCTCTTGGGAGCTCAGAGGCCCCGATCGATCTCAGAAAGCCCGCTTTCCGCACTTTCTTCGCCGATCGTCAGCGTGCCGTAGCGACGGTGCCAGGAGCGGGCGCCGAAGGGCAGCGACAGGAGATAGGCAAGCACCGTCAGCGACAGCACCTCCCAGGTGAAGCTCATCAGCAGTGCGACATAGAGCACGACGCTGAGAATCATCGGCAGGACGAGGTCGCGGCGGATGCGGCTCTTTCCGGACTTGCCGGACCAGACCGGAAGGCGGCTGACGAGCAGATAGGCGATCAGCACCGTGTAGGTGGCGCCGGCATAGGCGACGGGCGCGCTCGGCGGAACGCCGAGGAAGCCGAGATAGACCGGCAGGAGCACCAGCATGGCGCCGGCCGGCGCCGGCACGCCGACGAAGTATTCGGACTGCCACGGAACCTTGGTCTCGCGGTCTTCCATGACGTTGAAGCGTGCCAGGCGAAGGCCGGCCGCGATCGCATAGATCAGGGCGGCGATCCATCCGAAGGAGCGGGCCTGGTCGAGAATGAAGACGTAAAGCACGAGGGCAGGGGCGACGCCGAAATTGACGATGTCGGCGAGCGAATCCATCTGCGCGCCGAACTTCGATGTCGCCTTCATCATGCGGGCGATCCGCCCGTCGATGCCGTCGAGGAAGGCCGCCGCCAGCACCATGCCGACGGCAAGCTCATAGCGATTCTCGAAGGCGAGCCGCACGCCGGTCAGGCCGGCGCAGATCGCGAGCACCGTGATGAGGTTCGGAACGACCAGACGGAGCGGGATTTCGCGCAGGCGCGGTCCGCGCCCCTTGTCGTTCTCGTCGGTTTCACCGTTCTGCGGCTTCGGCCTCAGCATGATCGTTCTTCCTGTGCTGCGTTCAGCTGCGGCGGCTGACCACCGGGCCCTTCGAGGAGCCGAACTCGGCGATGACCGTCTCACCGGCAATGGCCGTCTGGCCCAGCGCGACGCGCGGTTCGGCGCCGACGGGCAGGAAGACGTCGAGGCGCGAGCCGAAGCGGATCAGGCCGAAGCGCTCACCAGCGGCCAGCGGGTCGCTGGGATTGGCCCAGCAGACGATGCGGCGGGCGACGAGGCCGGCGATCTGGACCACGCCGATTTCACCATGCGTCGTCTCGATGACGAGGCCGTTGCGTTCGTTTTCCTGGCTGGCCTTGTCGAGTTCGGCGTTGAGGAAGCGTCCTTCACGATAGACGATGTTGGTGATGCGGCCGCGCACCGGCGAGCGGTTCACATGGCAGTTGAAGACGTTCATGAAGATCGAGATGCGCAGCATCGGCTCGGAGCCGAGATGCAACTCCTCCGGCGGCACGGCCATCTGGATCGCGGAGACCCGCCCGTCCGCCGGGCTGACGATGAGGTCGTCGTCCTGCGGCGTCACGCGTTCCGGATCGCGGAAGAAATAGGCACACCAGAGCGTCAGGATCATGCCGATCCAGAACAGCGGTTCGAAGATCCAGCCGAGAATGATCGACGCCACGAAGAAGGCGGCGACGAAGGGATAGCCTTCCTTGTGCACCGGCACGATAGCCTTACGGATGCTTTCGAACAAATCCATGAAAACCTCGTTTCGTTGCTAGGGATCGACGTGGGTGACTACTCCGAAAGCGCGCCGGGGGCAATGCTTGCGACACGGAAAGCCGAAAGGCGCGGCAAAACGCGCCCGCCCCGGATAATCTCGTCAACCTGTGTCGGTGTCCACTTTCCGTCAATACTTTGATCCTAAAAATGCCGGGTACGATTTTGCAGGGCTCGGGCCGGGAGATGATCTCCAGCGCCCAACATGATGGATGAAGCTTTGTCCGGTGTCGAAACAAGTGCGCTGAAGCCCAGGCTTGTGCGGGAAGACGACGACGTCTTCTGGGTCGGTGGGGAAGCCCAGCCGATCCCGTCACTGTTGGCCGAAGCAGGTGTGCACGTCAATTTCACCGGCCTTGCCTTCAAGCGCCCCGCCGTCTGTTTCGTCCCCGTTTCCGCTGATCGCCTGGGCACCACCGTCCGGGAGCTTCGCCAGGCGCTTGGCGAGCATGTCTACCTCGTGATCGTCACCCCGGGGCTGAGCGCAGCCTGGATCGAGCGCGTCATCGGACTGGGTGCCGACGACGTCGTCGATGCAACCCTGCCGGAGGGCGTGACTGCTTGTGTCGCCCGCGCCCGGCGCGCGCTCGAGCGAGCCCGCGCTACGGCTGCGGAACGGGCTCACTTGTCGATCGAGCGCGACTACCTCCAGGCCTGCATCGACCACCTGCCGACACCGATCTTCTTCAAGAACGCCGATGGTGTCTATGTCGGCTGCAACCCTGCCTTTGCAGCCTTCATCGGCCGCCCCCTCGACGGCGTCGTCGGACGATCCGTCTTCGAGGTCGCGCCGCAATCGCTCGCGGCCCGTTACCAGGCGGCAGACGACGATCTTCTGGTCCGAGGCGGAACGCAGGTTTACGAAAGCGAAGTGCATCATTCCGGTGGCCGGCGCCGTCACGTCGTCTTCCACAAGGCGGCGATGCAGGGTGGCGACGGGAGTGTACGCGGGATCGCGGGGGCTATCCTCGACATTACCGAACGCAAGATGCTCGAGGCGCAGTTGATCGAAGCCGCCGAACGCGATCCGCTGACCAATGCCTACAACCGGCGCAAGTTCTTCGAACTCGCCCAGGCGATGACCGCCGAGGCAGCGGCCTTCGGGCGGCCCGTCTCGGTAGCCGTCATCGACGTCGATCAGTTCAAGCTGATCAACGACCGGCTCGGCCATGCCGAGGGTGACAACACCCTGCGCATGATTTCCGCTGTGCTGGAGGAGACGATCGGCGATGCCAATGTTGTCGCCCGCGCCGGCGGGGAGGAGTTCTACGCCTTCTTCCCGTATGTCACCGCCGTCGAAGTTGCGCCCGTGGTCGACCGGATGCGCATCGCCGTTCAGCGCAATTGCAGCCAGGCCGCGCTCTCCGACGTTGCCGGCACGATCAGCATCGGTCTCGCCGACTTCGATCCGCGGACCGAAAGCCTCGACGATGCCCTGAAGCGCGCCGACTACGCGCTCTACGTTGCCAAGGACAGCGGCCGGAACCGAGTCTGCATCGCCGACTGAACGCGCGGCATGCCGCGCATTTCGCCGTTGGCCGCCAGCGTCAGGTGGCGGGAGCCTTTCGCACGACAACGCCCAGTTCGTCGCTTTCTCGGACCTGTCGCAGATGTTCCTCTGCCTGCGTCGCCTCGCGCTGGCGGTTCCACATCGAGGCGTAGAGCCCGCCCTTGGCCAGCAGTTCGGAATGCGTGCCGCGCTCGCTGATCTCGCCGCCCTTGAGAACGATGATCTCGTCGGCGTCGACCACGGTCGAGAGGCGGTGCGCGATGACCAGCGTTGTGCGGTTCTTCGATACGACGTCGAGCGCTGCCTGGATTTCCTGTTCCGTGGTCGTGTCGAGTGCGGAAGTCGCCTCGTCAAGAATGAGGATCGGCGGTGCCTTGAGCACGGTGCGGGCAATCGCCACGCGCTGCTTTTCGCCGCCGGAGAGCTTGAGGCCGCGTTCGCCCACCTTGGTCTGGAACCCGTCGGGCAGCTCGGTGATAAAGCGGCCAATCTGCGCCACCTCGGCCGCCTGTTCGATTTCGGCATCGCTCGCGGCGGGGCGGCCGTAACGGATGTTGTAGGCGATGGTATCGTTGAACAGCACGGTGTCCTGCGGCACCATGCCGATCGCCGAGCGCAGGCTCTTCTGCGTCACGTTGCGGACATCCTGGCCGTCGATCGTGATCGAACCCTGCTGGATGTCGTAGAAGCGGTAGAGAAGGCGCGAAATCGTCGACTTGCCGGCCCCCGACGGACCGACCACCGCAACCGTCTTGCCGGCAGGGACCTCGAACGAGATCCCCTTGAGGATCGGACGCTGCGGGTCGTAGGAAAAGTGGACATCCTTGAAGGCGATGGCGCCCTGGCCGATTGCAAGCGTGACCGCATCCGGCTTGTCGAGAACCTCCGCCTCGACTTCCAGCAGCTCGAACATCTGCTCGATGTCGGTTAGTCCCTGGCGGATTTCGCGGTAGACGAAGCCGATGAAGTTGAGCGGGAAGGAGAGCTGCATCAGCATCGCGTTGACGAAGACGAAGTCACCGATCGTCTGCTCGCCGCGCTGCACCGCGAGTGCAGACATGACCATGACGACGGCGGTGCCGATACCGAAGATCACGCCCTGGCCGAAGTTCAGCCAGCCGAGCGAGGTCCACACCTCGGTCGCCGATTTCTCGTAACGTGCCATGGACTGGTCGAAGCGGCGGGCCTCCATCTCCTCGTTGCCGAAATACTTGACGGTCTCGAAGTTCAGGAGCGAGTCGATCGCCTTAGTGTTGGCGTCGGTATCACTGTCGTTCATCGCGCGGCGGATGCCGATGCGCCAGTCGCTGGCGCGGATGGTGAACCAGATATAGGCCCAGACCGTGAAGGCGGTAACGGCGAGGTAGGAGAAACCATAGCTCCACCAGAAGATGCCGGCCGTCAGCAGGAATTCGATCAGCGTCGGCACGGAGTTGAGGATCGTGAAGCGTACGATCGTCTCGATTCCCTTGGTGCCGCGCTCGATGATGCGCGAAAGGCCGCCGGTCTTGCGCTCCAGATGGAAGCGCAGCGACAGCTGGTGCATATGCACGAAGGTGCGGTAGGCGAGCTGGCGGACGGCATACTGGCCGACGCTGGCAAAAAGCGCGTCACGCAGCTGGTTGAGGCCGACCTGGGCGATGCGGGTGAAATTGTAGAGGATGACCAGTGCGACGGCGCCGAGCAGAAAGGCCGGCAGGAGGCCCGCCATGTCGAGCTTGCCGTTTAGCGCATCCGTCGCCCATTTGAAGAAATAGGGGACCAGGATCAGGATGAACTTGGACAGGATCAGGAAGACCGTGGCCCAGACCACGCGCATCTTCAGGTCGAGCCGGTCGCTTGGCCACATGTAGGGCCACAGGTTGGCGAGCGTGCCGAGCGGATTGCTGTCGTCCGCCGAGACTTTCTTCTTCTTGTCCGCCATGGTGCGCCCCACTTTCGCTCACGGTCCATAAAAAGCGGCGGCCCTGTTCGAGCCGCCGCCAATCGCCAGATAGGTTCTGGAACCTTGAATTGCAATGGGGACTTGCCCCATTGCACTCCTCTGTCAGTTCAGCTTTTCGCCATGCATGCGCTTGCGGTGAAGCTCTTCCGCATTCGGCAGCGCTTCGCTCGGCACTTCGAAGATCTGGCCGGGCTCGATCTTGTCCGGGTTGGCGATGGCCTTGGCATTGGCGAGGTAGATCGTCGTGTAGCGGACGCCCTGGCCGTAGACGCGGCGGGAGATCTGCCACAGCGTGTCGCCGCGGCGGATGATGACGCTGCTGGCGCTTTCCTTGAGCGGAGCCTGCTCGATGGTCTTCGGCTCCGCGCCGGCTGTGTCGGTTGAGGTTGCAGGGGCAGCCTCCGGGGCCGCAGCCGAGGGAGCCGCCGCATCCAGCGCAACGGCCGGGGCGGCAGGCGAAAGCACGGCGTCGATCAGCGCGGCAATCTTCGGCAGCGCTGCGCCGACGGCATCGATGTCCTTCGGCAGGGCCTGAAGCGCGGCAAGCGCCTCGCGTGCCTTGGCAGCGGTCGAGGTGACGAACTCTCCGACGGCAGGTGCTGTGGCTGCAGCCGGGCGGAAGTCCGCGATCGACGACAGGCCGATTTCGGTTGCCGAACGGGCGGCGGCAAGCTCTTCCAGGGCCGGCTTCTTGCCTTCGGCGTAGAGACCCTTGAGCAGGGCGAAGGCCTGACCGAGCGAGCCGCGAAGCTTTTCGAATGTCGCCTGGTCGACCGAAACCATGGCGCCGCCCTGGCCGGATGCGGTTGAGCTGTTCTGGGCGACGACGGAAACCTGTTCGCCTTCGGGGCGGTTGAACGGCACCGAAGCGCGAACAACGACCTGGCCGGCTGCATCGAGCAGTTCGGCGCGGATCACATGGGCGCCGACCGAAAGCGTGATTTTGCCCTCGACCACGAAGTTGCCGCTGGCATCGGCCGTTGCGTTGCCGACCAGCGTTTCATCGGCGAAGCCACGCACATTGCTGCCGACCGGTGCCTTGCCGGCGATGAAGATACGGTCGCCCTCGATTTCGACGGCGCTCACCTGGATTTCAGCATTGGTCGGAGCCGCGGCGGGCTGTTCGCCTGCCGGAGCCGTCGTTCCTGCCGTTTCCGGCGCCGTCGCAGCACCGGCTGCGTCCGACGCGGCCACGCGTTCCTGCTTGGTCTCGGAGTTGACGCTTTCCGGCAGGGTGATCAGGCGGCTCGCTTCGCCAGGCTTGGAGACCATGGCGAGCAGCTTGCCGTTGGGATCTGAGGGAACCGAGATGGTTGCCACTTCATCCGAGATCACGGTCTTGCCGTCCTTGTCGGTGGACTTCAGCTGAAGGCTGTGGTCGCCCGGTGCGAGCGGCTGGTCGAGCACGGCGGCGAAGTCGCCGCTCGGGTCGACGTCGAGCGAAGAAATGACCTTGTCGCCGGCGACGATTTCGAGCTTCGAGCCCGGGACGGCATTGCCCGCGATGACGGTGGAGCCGTCCGGTTCGACGCGCAGCACGTCGAAACGTGGCTTGGACGGGTCCTCGGCCGGAGCCGCCTCCGTCGCTGCCGGGGCGGCGGGAGTCGGTGCACCGGTCAGTGCGCTTTCGATGGCCGCAATCAGGCTTGCAGCCTTGGCCGGATCGTCGGGTAGGGACTGGATGAGGCTCAGTGCCTTGGCGGCGTCTTCACGCGCCTTGGTCATGGCGGCGCTGAGCGTCGCGTCGAGCCCGGCCGGAATGTCGAGGGCTGCCAGTGCGGAGATTGCCGTCTGTGCGACGGCCTTGGCGGCCGCGAAGGCCTCCGGCGCCGGCGTCTTGCCGTCGGCGAACAGGGCCTTCATCCCGGAGAGCGCGGTGGTGGCATCGGCCTTCAGGCGGTCCATCTTTTCGCTGGCCGTCTTCTTAGCCTCCTCGACGGCAGCTTCGGCCTTGGCGGCGGCATCCTTGGCCGTGTCCGCAGCCGTGGTGACGGCGTCCGATACTGTCTTCTTGTCCGCGGAAATGCGCGGCAACACGAAAAATACCATGAGCAGGGTCGCGACACCCAGCACGATCAAGGCCACCCAACCGGCGCGGTTTTTCATCATAGTCGGTCTCCGGGCGGAAAACCCGCCATATTCTTTAAAAATTGCTAGCTCTATCTGGCCGGTTTAACAAGCGTTCTCAATGTATTCGGGGATGCGGCAAACAAGATTCCGTCAAATTTGTTGACCTTGCCGCCGGCCCATAGTCATTTTCGGACATGACTGAAAAAACATCTTCGATTCGATCCGTCTGCGTTTACTGTGGCTCGCAGCCCGGACGCGACCCCGCATACATGGCCGCCGGCCGTGCTCTGGGGCGTTCCATCGCCGCAAACGGCATGCGTCTGGTCTATGGCGGCGGCACCAAGGGTATCATGGGTGCGGTGGCCAGCGGCGTGCTATCCAACGGCGGTCAGGTGACCGGGATCATCCCCGAATTCCTGATGGACATGGAGGCGACCCGCCATTCGCTCGGCCAGCTGAGCGAACTGATCGTCACGAAGGACATGCATGAGCGCAAGCATGCGATGTTCGAGCGGGCCGACGCCTTCGTCACTTTGCCGGGTGGCATCGGCACGCTGGAGGAGATCGTCGAGATCATGACCTGGGCCCAGCTTGGCCGGCACGGGAAGCCGATGGTTTTCGCCAACGTCAACGGCTTCTGGGACCCGATGCTCGAACTCGTGAAGCACATGCGCGATCAGGGTTTCATCCATACGGCCCACCTTGTGCAGCCGATGGTGATTGCCGAGATCGACGACATCGTGCCGGCGATCCTCGACAAGCTTGAAACCGCCGGCAACCTCGACGGTGCCGAAGAGGTCATTTCCAGGCTCTGAATTGCCTGGTTAACTCAGCGCTGGAAGCGGTTCCGGATCATCGGCCAGGAATAGACGGCAAGCCCTGCCCAGATGAAGACGAAGGCGATAAGCTTCGTCTGGCCGAACGGCTCGTGGAAGACGAATACCGCGGTGATGAAGACCATGGTCGGCGCGATATACTGCATCATCCCGATCGTCGACATGCGCAGCAGCTTCACCCCGTTGGCATAGACCATCAGAGGGATCGCGGTCGCAAAGCCGCTGAAGACGAGCAGCCCCATGTCGCTTGCGCCGGCGCCGTGGAAGAAGTGGCCGCTGCCGTTGAACTCGGTGTAGAGGATGTATAGCACAGCCGGAACCGACAGGATCAGCACTTCGAGGAAGAACCCCTGGTTGGGCCCGACCGGCAGCGTCTTGCGGAAGAAGGCATAAAAACCCCAGCTGAAGGCGAGCGCCAGAGAGATCCACGGAAGCCCGCCCGCATCCCATGTGAGGATGGCGACCGCGACCGCCGCGAGCGAGATCGCGATTTTCTGCGGCATCAGCAGCTGTTCCTTGAGAAGGATCGCGCCGATCAGCACCGAAATCAACGGGTTGATGTAGTAGCCGAGCGCACCCTGAAGGGCCTGACCGGAGGTGATGGCATAGACATAGACGAGCCAGTTGACGCTCACGAGGCTCGCCGTCACGAAGGCCATCACGAGCATCGACGGCGTGCGAAGCGCCTTCATCACGTCGTCGCCGCGCTTCAGGAACAGAAGGATCGCCGCCGAGATCGGCAGGGACCAGACTACACGATGGGCCACCACCTCGAGAGCCGGGATATGGGCGACGAGCTTGAGGTAGAGGGGCAGGAAGCCCCACATGAAGTAGGCGGCAAAGGCAAAGGCAAAGCCGCGCGGGGTGTCCTCGTTCTGCATAGCAGAAATGGTCTGGTCAGCCATGGTATTTCCACCCGGAATGTTATGGTTTTGTGCCGCCCGGTTACCTCAATGCGTGTGAATGGACAAATGCATTCCCGTGAACAGTGCCTGATTGCTTTTGATCCTTCTGAGCGGCACACTGGCACGCGGGGGCTTTTGCATGGAGTAGATCATGCAGGCCAGTGTCATCGGTGAGCAGCGAAACCTCTTTGCGGCACGCATGCTGGCAAAGGCGGGCGTGCCGTCCGGCGGCCGCCTGCTCGAGGCATTTTCACGGATCCGTCGGGAGGACTTCCTCGGTCCGCCGCCCTGGCTGATCGCCAGCCACGGCGGCTATCGCAACGCGCTTTCCAATGACGCCGAGTGCCTTTACGACGATGTGCTCGTGGCGCTTGATGCGACCCGCGGCATCAACAACGGCAGTCCCTCGTTGCATGCCCTCGGTATCCATGCCCTCGACCCGACGCCGGGCGAAACGGTCGTCCATCTCGGTGCCGGAACCGGCTACTATACCGCGATCCTCTCCGAACTGGTTGGCGCAAGGGGCCATGTGATTGCCGTCGAATACGATACGGCGCTCGCGGAGCGCGCCCGCCTGTGCCTTTCAGCCTTCGCCAATGTCGAAGTGGTCTGCGGCAACGGGCTGGAATGGCCGAGGAAGGACGCGGACGTCATCTACGTCAACTTCGCCGTCGACCGTCCGGCGGTTCCCTGGATAACGCACCTGAAGCCCGGTGGCCGGCTGCTCTTTCCGCTCGGCGTGCCTGTTTTCGAGGGAAAGCGCCCGGGGCCGGAATACACCGCCATGGCAGGCTATCTGCTGGTGCGCCGGCACACTGACGGCTATGCGGCCCGCTTCATCGAAAGCGTTTCCTTTATCTGGGGCGAGGGCGTGGTCTTGGCCGACTGGGCGAGCCATGCACGCCTGAGGGCGGCCTTCGCCGACAACTGGCGCGCCGTCCGCAGTCTGCGCTGGGGCGGAACACCGGCCGACGACGAATGGTATTCGGAGCCGGACTGGGGTCTGTCGATCCATCCGGCGGGCACGACATAGTCAAACTCCGCTGCCGCAGCCGGAACGCCCGCGCGTCACTCGGCGGCGATCTTGCCCGCCAGCTGCCGGTTCTTCATCAGCTTGTAGACGACCGAGTCCATCAGCGCCTGGAACGACGCGTCGATGATGTTTTCAGACACGCCGACCGTCCACCAGCGCACGCCGGTATTGTCGGTCGACTCGATCAGGACGCGCGTGATGGCTTCCGTGCCGCCGTTGAGGATACGCACCTTGAAGTCGACCAGTTCGAGATCGTCGATCTCGGTCTGATACTTGCCGAGGTCCTTGCGCAGCGCGAGGTCGAGGGCGTTGACCGGGCCGTCGCCCTCCGCCACCGACATGATGCGGGCGCCGTCGATCGAGAGCTTCACCACCGCCTCGGACACCGTCTTGAGGTGTCCGTTGGCATCGAAGCGGCGCTCGACCATGACGCGGAAGCCGTCGATCGCGAAGAAGTCGGGGACCGAACCCAGCGTGCGGCGGGCCAGAAGCTCGAAGCTCGCATCGGCGCCCTCGTAGGCGTAACCGGTCGCCTCGCGCTCCTTGACGATGGCGATCAGTTTGTCGAGCCGGGGATCCTGCTTGTCGACCTCGATGCCGCGCCGTTTCAGCGCATTGATGAAATTGGCCTTGCCGCCCTGGTCGGAGACCATGACCTTGCGGAAATTGCCGACGCTGTCGGGCACCACATGTTCGTAGGTCTTCGGGTCCTTGAGCAGTGCGGAGGCATGGATGCCGGCCTTGGTGGCGAAGGCCGACGCGCCGACATAGGGTGCCTGATGGTCGGGCGACCGGTTGAGCAGTTCGTCGAAGGCGTGCGACAGCCGTGTCAGCTCCACCAGCTTCTCCGTGTCGATCGAAGTCTCGAAACGGGCTGAGTAAGCCTCCTTCAGACAGAGCGTCGGGATGATGGTGACCAGATTGGCATTGCCGCAGCGCTCGCCGATGCCGTTGAGCGTGCCCTGGATCTGGCGCACGCCGGCTTCCACGGCGGCCAGCGAATTGGCCACCGCCTGCCCGGTGTCGTTGTGGGCGTGGATGCCGAGCGAGGAGCCTGGAACGCCTGCGGCGATCACGGCCTGGACGATGTCCCGGATCTCCGGCGGCTGGGTGCCGCCATTGGTGTCGCAGAGCACCACCCAGCGCGCGCCGGCCTCGTAGGCGGTTTTCGCGCAGGCGATGGCATATTCGGGATTGGCCTTGTAGCCGTCGAAGAAATGCTCGCAGTCGACCATCGGCAGCTTGCCGGCCGCGGCGACCGCCTCGACGCTCTCGCGTATGCTGTCGAGGTTTTCGTCGTTGGTGCAGCCGAGCGCGACCTTCACATGATAGTCCCAGGTCTTGGCGACCAGGCAGACCGCATCGCTTTCTGCCTGCAGGAGCTGGGAAAGTCCCGGATCGTTGGAGGCCGACACGCCCGCGCGCTTGGTCATGCCGAAGGCGACGAAGGCGGCGCGGCTGGTGCGCTTCTTGGCAAAGAAGGCCGTGTCCGTCGGGTTCGCCCCCGGATAGCCGCCCTCGACATAGTCGAGGCCGAACTCATCCAGCATGGCCGCAATCGCAATCTTGTCCTCGACCGAAAAATCGATGCCCGGCGTCTGCTGGCCGTCGCGGAGCGTCGTGTCGAAGAGGTAGATCTTTTCGCGTGTCATGTGTGTGCCTCCCCAGGCATTACCATATTCGTCTGTGCAAGCTCACCCCCCTCTGTCGCTTCGCGACATCTCCCCCTCAAGGGGGGAGATTGGCGGTCTCCGCCTGTGATCGCACGCCCGATAGTTCTCTCAAACCTCTCAGCAGACTGCGAGGCAGGATATGGCCGGGGCAGTGCCCCTCGCTGATCTCCCCCCTTGAGGGGGAGATGCCCGGCAGGGCAGAGGGGGGTGGCCAGATCCAGTGTCATCTCATTTCTTGCCCGCGAACCGGTCAGTCGCGCGGATCAGCTGGTCGAGGATGCCGGGCTCCAGATAGGCGTGTCCCGCCCCCTCGATGAGGTGGAAGTCGGCCTTCGGCCAGGCCTTGTGCAGCTGCCAGGCATACTTGGCCGGGCAGGGCATGTCGTAGCGGCCGTGGATGATGACGCCGGGAATGTCCTTGAGCTTCACCGCGTCGCGCAGCAACTGCCCTTCTTCCAGCCAGCCGGCATGGACGAAGAAATGGTTCTCGATGCGGGCAAAGGCGATCGCATAGTCGTCCTCGCCAAAATGGGCGGAATAGTCCGGGTTCGGCAGCAACGTGATCGTCTCGCCTTCCCAGGTGCTCCAGGCGATGGCGCATTCGAGCTGCTTCTTCCTGTCCGTGCCCGTCAGGTAGCGGCGATAGGCGGCCATCATTTCGTGGCGCTCTTCCGGCGGGATCGGCGCCTGGAAGCGCTCCCACTTGTCGGGGAACATCTCGGACACGCCGAACTGGTAGTACCAGTCGAGTTCAGCCCTGGTGAGGGTATAGATGCCGCGCAGAACGAGTTCTGACACATGTTCGGGATGGGTTTCCGCATAGGCAAGCGCCAGCGTCGAGCCCCACGAACCGCCGAAGACCAGCCACTTGTCGACGCCCATCAGGGCACGCAGCCGCTCGATGTCGGCGACAAGGTGCCAGGTGGTGTTGGCGTCCAGACCGGCATGCGGGGTGGATTTGCCGCAACCGCGCTGGTCGAAGAGGATCACGTCGTAGAGCGCCGGGTCGAACAGGCGGCGCTGCGTCGGGCTCGTACCGCCGCCGGGACCGCCATGCAGGAAGACGGCGGGCTTGGCGCCTTTGGTGCCGATGCGTTCCCAATAGATGGTGTGGCCGTCGCCGACATCGAGAAAGCCCGTCTCGAACGGCTCGATCTCCGGGTAGAATCCGCGCAATTCAGTGGTCATGATCAATCCTCTTCCGGCGGCCAGACCGCCGTATCATGGTCGGGATGCTGATTGGAAACGACCGAGGCGAAGAAGGCCTCCATCTCGGGTGACGTCGCTGGCGGCTTTTCGAACAGATGATCGATCCACGGCAGCCGCTGATCGTGATTGACCTGCACCTGCGGCTCGATAAGCTCTGGATGGTCGAAGGCGCCGATCGCCAGCTCGATATTCTCGCCGACATGATAGGTGAGCGGTGTCCCGCACTTGTTGCAGAAGCCGCGCTTGACCTTGGCCGACGAGCGAAACAGCGAAGGCTGGCCCCGTGTCCAGGTCAGATGCGCGTGGTCGGCCGTCACCAGGGCGCCGAAGAAGGAACCGAACGCCTTCTGGCACATCCGGCAGTGGCAGATCGACGGCCGGCCGAGCTTTTCCGCCCGGAACCGGACCGCGCCGCATTGGCAGCCGCCTGTGAAGATGCCTTCCATCTTGGTCCTCCTACCGCAGGGTCACGTAAGCCACGACGCCGATGGTGATCACGGCGACCAGAATGCCCTTGCCGATCAGGCCGTAGAGCAGCCACTTCGGCATCTGGGTGTTGGGGTTCTTGTCCGTCATGCCTTGTCCTCCTTCGGCCAGCTGCCGTCGGTGTCGTGGTCGGGATGCTGGTAGGAAACGATCTCGAGCACGAAGGGTGCCTCTGCGGCGTCCTCTTCCGTTCGATGACCGGGAAGCTCGTGCAGGTGATCGACGAAATCGATCTTGCCCTCGGTGCCGAACTGCACCGTCGGTGGCAGAAGCGACGGGTCGTCGAAGGCGCCCGCTGCCACCGCCACGCCGTCCGGCGCCTCATAGGTCAGCGGCGTGCCGCAATTGTCGCAGAAACCGCGCCAGGCAAAGTTGGACGATCGAAATCTCTTCGGCGCGCCGCGCGTCCATTCAAGCTGTGCCCCGCGGGTCGAGACGAGCGGCGCATAATAGGCGCCGAACGCCTTCTGGCACATGCGGCAATGGCAGATCGACGAGTCCTTCAGGACGCCCTCGACCCGGAACCGGACCGCGCCGCACTGGCAGCCGCCGGTGTAGATGGGATCGGTCATGTTGGGTCTCCCGTGGTATCGCCAATCGCCAGCGCCAGCATCCTACCGCTTGACCTCCCAGGTGGTGACCCGCTCACCGGTCTCCTTGTCCTTGCCGTCCTTGAGCTGGATGCCCTTGGCCGCCAGGTCGTCGCGGATCTTGTCGGCTTCGGCGAAGTTCTTCGCCTTCAGCATTTCGAGACGCATCGCGACAAGGGCCTCGACGGCAGCCGTGAGATCGTCGCTGAGTTCCGCCTTCTTCGGCTGTACGCCGAGAAGGGCGGCGCTGGCCGCAAACACCGCGAGCTTCGACGGATCGGCATTGGCGGCCTGGGCCAGTGCATGCACGCTCTGGATGGCGGCAACCGTGTTGAGATCGTCGCCGAGCGCCTCGATGACCGCAGCGTCGGGCGCGGCGTCACCGGCCTCGGCCACCGGCCACTTGGCGAGCAGCCGCTCCGCCTCTTCCAGCCGCTTCACCGAAAAGTCGATCGGTTCGCGGTAATGCGTCATCAACATGGCGAGA
This sequence comes from Rhizobium terricola, assembly GCF_012927355.1. Taxonomy (GTDB): domain Bacteria; phylum Pseudomonadota; class Alphaproteobacteria; order Rhizobiales; family Rhizobiaceae; genus Allorhizobium; species Allorhizobium terricola. The sequence continues at coordinate 1,852,894 of NZ_JABBGK010000001.1, read as the reverse complement.
CGCAGCACCTCGCCCGGCCACGTGCGGCCGCCGAGTTTCTCCGTCGCCAGGAGCTCGTTGATGGTGACGAAATTGCCCTCGGACTTCGACATCTTGCGGCCTTCGACCTGCAGGAAGCCGTTGTGCATCCAGACATTGGCCATGACGTCGGTGTCGAAGGCGCAGCAGGACTGGGCGATCTCGTTTTCGTGGTGCGGGAAGATCAAGTCTAGGCCCCCGCCGTGAATGTCGAACTGATGGGGACGCGCCTTTGCTTTCGGCGACAATCGGTCCTTGATCTCTTCCCAGAGATAGCGGTCCGACATGGCAGAGCATTCGATGTGCCAGCCGGGGCGACCGTAGATCGAGACCTGGCGGCCCTCGAAGGAGAATTCGGCCTTCCAGCCCGGCTCGGTGTCGGCCGACTGCTTCCACAGCACGAAGTCGGCCGGGTTCATCTTGTGGGATTCCACCGCGATGCGGGCGCCGGCCTGCTGGTCCTCGAGTTTGCGTTTCGACAGCATGCCGTAGTCGGCCATCGAGGCGGTCGAGAACAGCACCTCATGGCCCTCGGAGCCGCTGGCCACATAGGCATGGCCCTGATCGAGCAGGCGCTGGATGATCTCGATCATCTGGCCGATATTGTCCGTCGCCCGCGGTTCGACCGTCGGCTTCAGGCAGCCGAGCGCTGCCACATCCTGATGGAACTGGCTTTCCGTCTTTCCGGTCACGCCGCGGATCGCCTCGTTCAGCGTCATCGAGCCGTCGGCGATCTGGGCGCCGAAGTCGCGCAGCGCCCGGGCGTTGATCTTGTCGTCCACGTCGGTGATGTTGCGGACATAGGTGACCTTCTCCGCGCCGTAGACATGACGCAGAAGGCGGTAGAGCACGTCGAAGACGATGACGGGCCGGGCATTGCCGATATGGGCGAAATCGTAGACGGTCGGGCCGCAGACATACATGCGCACATGGTCCGGGTCGATCGGCTGGAAATCGACCTTCTCTCGTGTGAGCGTGTTGTAAAGCTTGAGGCCGCTGGCCATGTCAGTCTCCCAGAACGAATTCCGCCCGGCTGGACCGGGTCGTTTGTCATCTGGGGTTTTCAGGAGACGAAAACGGCCGGGCCAGCGCTGGGCGCTAGCGAATAATGATCCCGCAAATAATGCAGATGGTCGTCTTCATGGGCGCCGTTATGGCGCGCCCGTCCGAATTGGTCAAGGGGGCGGCTGAGCCGCCCCTCGTGCCCGAAGGCCCGGTCGATCAGGGGTAGACGTAGGTGTAGAGGGCGCACATTTCGTCATTGCTCGACGGCACGTCCTGCGTCTCGAATACGGCGACCATGGTGACGTCGTCGTCGGCCCAGCTGGCGAGATAGGTGACGGGCGAGGTACCGCAAAGACGGTTTCCGTTGAGCAGGACGGGGTTGCCGGGGCCCTTCACGCTGTAGACCGATGCCGGAACATCCTTGCCGTCGACGACGAAGTGGTCGCCGACCAGTTCGTCGAATTCGATTTTCTCGCCATTGGAGAAGACCATTTCGAAATCGTCGAAGCTGATGTCGCCGGTAATGGCGGTTGCGGTATTGCTGAGAGCGACCAGATCGTCGGCAAGAACGGGGCTCGCGGTCAGGAAAAGGGCGGCGGCAGCGTATTTCAGGGCGTTCATCGTCAGCTGGATCCTCTTGGCGGGGTGCGCGGACACTATCGCGGCGACGCGGCAAAAGGAACTGCTGCGCGCTGGCGCGGATCCGTCACAAGCACCGGATCACCGACTAATTTTGGGAGTGTCCGTTGCCCGGTTGCCGTAGGGCAAGGCCGGCTCAACCGCGGGCGGTGGACGGTCTAGACGGCGCACTTTCCGGAGGGAGTTTCTTCTCGACGCTCGGCGACGTGTAAGGGTTTCTCAACGGGCACGCCTGTAGTGTTCCACCACTCTCATTCTTTGCGGACCCTTTTCTCGTCATGGACCAGCTGCTGCATCTGCCGACGATCATGGTGATTCACGCGTTGTCCACGCTGATCTCCGCCGTCCTGATCGGTCATCGCTGGCGTCAAAGGCCACAAAGCCGTTTGCTTGGCGTGCTGACCTTCGCAGCCGGTATCGCCTTTCTCGGCACGGTGCTGCATGCGATGCGCGGTGTGATGCCCTTCTGGGTGTCGACCGGCCTCGGCCTCGGTGCGGCGACCGTAGCGCTCGGGCTCTATTGGCAGGCGATCGTCATTTTCGATGGCCGGCGACCGAACTATGCCCAAGCGCTGGCCGGCGCCGCGATCTGGTGGGGGCAATGCCTGACGCCGATCTTCCAGACATCCATCACGTTTCGAACGGTGACCCTTGCGCTGATCCTTGGGATCTACTCGGTCCTCAGTGGACGCGAGGTCGCGCGCGGTGGGCAGCGTGAGCCTCTTCCGTCGCGCCGGCTGGCCGCGCTTGTGCACTATGCCCGCGGCGGCGTGTGGTTCTTCGTTCTGTTCGCGACGCTGGTGTTCGAACCGGCCTATGGCGGCGCGTCGCAATTCGCCTCCTGGTTCGTGCTGGCGTCGCTCGTCCAGACCATGCTGATGATCCTGTCGATCATCACGCTCCTGATGCTTGCGCTGGAGCGCGACGAGCGCGAAAGCCGCCTCGTCTCCGAGCGGGACCCGCTCACCAATCTGCGCAACCGCCGCTCCTTCGTCGAACGCGCAGAGGCGGTGCTGGCGGGCGAGGGGCGTTCGGCCGCACTCCTTCTGTTCGACATCGACCATTTCAAGCAGATCAACGACACCAGTGGCCATGCGGCAGGAGACCAGGTGCTGACCGCCTTTGCGGCATCCCTCGATGCATCGATGAAGGAGGGCTGGCTGCTGGCGCGCATCGGCGGCGAGGAATTCGCCTGCCTGATTCCGGGCGTCGGCGGCGTCGAAGCGGTTGCGATTGCGGAGACCCTGCGCCGCAGGATCGAGGCGCTCGAGGTCGTGGTCGCGGATCGCAACGTTCCCGTGACGGTCAGCATCGGGGTCGCGACCACCGAAGACGTCTCCGCGAGCCTCGATCCGCTTCTGGCCGCCGCCGATGGTGCGCTCTATCGCGCCAAGGGAGACGGCAGGAACTGCGTCCGCACCATCGATCCGGTGGTCGCATTGAGACGCATGCTCGAGGGAAGTTTGGAACGCCCCCAGCCCCTCGGCGGGAAGAACACCGTTGCCAGGGGTGCAATGGGCAGCCGTCGACGCTGACGCAAGGCAGAGACGGGTCCGCGACTGCCGCGCTCTGCCGTCTTTAGGGCGCAAAGGCGCGTCAGACAGGATCTGTTTCAGGTGAGGTCAATGTGAATAGGGCAGCGAAAATCGGCATCGCCGGCATCGGACTTCTCGCGGCTGCCGCAGTCCTCTTTTTCGCCTATGATCGCGGCATGATCCGCTTCAACCATCCGTCTCTCGAAGACTATCCGATCCAGGGCATCGACGTCAGCCACCACCAGGGCGACATCGATTGGCAGCGATTGGCTGCCCAGCCGAAGGTGCGCTTCGCGATCATCAAGGCCACAGAAGGGGGCGACTTCCGGGATCGGAAGTTCGCGGAAAACTGGCGGCGCGCGGCGGAGGCCGGCATCGTCCGCGGCGCCTATCACTTCTTCACCTTCTGCCGGCCAGGCCGGGATCAGGCGCAGAATGTGCTGGCGACCGTTCCGAGAGAGCCGGGCACCTTGCCGGTCGCCGTCGACATCGAGTTCCACGGCAATTGCGACAAGGTGCCGACCGTGGAGGAACTGGCGAACGAGATCAACGCCTTCATGGATGAGCTGAAGACCGTCTTCCCGGAAAAACCGATCTTCTACGTCACGCAACCGTTCTACGAGCAGTATTTCAAAGGCCGCGAGGGGCTTTACCCGGACCACCATCTCTGGCTCCGCAGCATTGCGGAGGAGCCGGTCGAGGAGGCATGCCGGCCCTGGACGATCTGGCAGTTCGCCGACAACGGCATGCTGGACGGGATCGAGGGGCCTGTCGACCTCAATGTGCTCTGCCGGTCAGATACGGCCTTTTCCGATCTGTTTTCAATCGCGGTGCGATAGCGCCGGCATTGGGACGGTCGGGCCGGGGCGAGGGGCTTCTAGTTGCCGACGGCCTAAACCGTCGGCGCCTTCACGACGGGGCGTGCGACGCACCCGCACGCGGCCTCATTCCGGCATGCGGTAGTCGACGAGCTTGTTCTCACGCACGACGAAGAGCTTGCCGGTCTCGGTCAGGTCCGGTCCGCAGAGCGGCAGGAGCTTGGCGGCAACTTCGGAAGGATGCGGCACGGTGCTCGGATCCTCGCCCGGCACCGCCTGGGCGCGCATGGCGGTGCGGGTCGCGCCCGGATCGATCGACACGATGCGGAGCGGCAGGCGCTGGGTTTCGCCGGCCCAGGTGCGGGCAAGCGCCTCGACGGCGGCCTTGGAGACCGAGTAGACGCCCCAGAAGGGACGGCACTTGTGCGCGGCAGCAGAAGACAGGATCAGCGCGCGGCCCTGGTCCGACTTGACGAGCAGCGGCTCGACCGAGCGGATCAGGCGCCAGGTGGCGGTGACGTTGATCGTCATCACCTTTTCGAACACCTTCGCCTCGATATGGCCGATCGGCGAGATCACGCCGAGCACGCCGGCATTGGCGACGAGGATGTCGAGCTTGCCCCAGCGCTCGTTGATCGAGGCGCCAAGGGCGTCGATCGCGTTCATGTCCGCAAGATCGAAGGGAACGAGCGTTGCTGAGCCGCCGACGGCCTTGATCGCGTCATCGAGTTCCTCGAGGCCGCCGACCGTGCGGGCGCAGGCGATCACGTGGGCGCCCGCCTTGGCGAGTTCGAGTGCGGTGAAAAAGCCGATGCCGCGCGATGCGCCGGTGACGAGCGCGATACGGCCCTTCAGGTCAACTGTCATGATCTTCGTCCTTGGTGCTCAGCCGTTGTTGGCCAGCATGGAAACCTTGCGGCCGACCTTCTCGCCTTCCTTGTCGAGAAGGCGGGTCGGGTAGTCGCCGGTGAAATAGTGGTCGGTGAACTGCGGGGCGGCCGGGTCGCGCGGCTTGCCGCCGACCGCCTTGTAGAGGCCGTCGATCGACAGGAAGGCCAGCGAATCCGCGCCGATATACTTCGCCATCGCCTTTTCATCGACATACTGGTTGGCGAGCAGCTTGTCGCGGTCCGGGGTGTCGATGCCGTAGAAATCGGGATGGAAGATCATCGGCGAGGCGACGCGGATATGCACTTCCTTGGCGCCGGCGTCGCGGATCATCTGCACGATCTTCAGCGAGGTGGTGCCGCGCACGATCGAATCGTCGACGAGGACGACGCGCTTGCCCTCAATCATCGCCCGGTTGGCGGAATGCTTGAGCTTCACGCCGAAGGCACGGATCTGCTGGGTCGGTTCGATGAAGGTGCGGCCGACATAGTGGTTGCGGATGATGCCGTATTCGAACGGGATGCCGCTCGCCTGGGCATAGCCGAGTGCCGCTGGCGTGCCGCCGTCGGGCACCGGCACCACGACGTCGCCCTCGCAGGGGCACTCGTTGGCAAGGTTGATGCCCATGTTCTTGCGGGTGACGTAGACGCTACGGCCGCTGACGACCGAATCCGGCCGGGCGAAATAGACGTATTCGAACAGGCAGGGTCGTTCCGGCTGCGGCTTGGCCGGCTTGCGGGCCTCGATGCTGATCGAGCCGTCCGGCTGGACTTCGCAGATGATGACTTCGCCGTTCTCCACGTCACGCACGAACTTCGCGCCGATGATGTCGAGTGCACAGGTTTCCGAGCAGAAGATCGGCATGCCGTCGAGGTCGCCCATCACCAGCGGGCGGATGCCGATCGGGTCGCGAGCGGCGATCAGCTTGGTGCGCGTCATCGCGACCATGGCATAGCCGCCTTCCATCTGGCGGATGGCGTCGATGAAACGGTCGGTGGTCGAGGAGTGGCGCGAGCGTGCGATGAGGTGCAGCACCACTTCGGTGTCCGAGGTCGACTGACAGATGGCACCGGTGGCGATGATCTGGCGGCGCAGCGTCAGGCCGTTGGTGAAGTTGCCGTTGTGGGCAATGGCGATGCCGCCTTCCTCGAGTTCGGCGAACAGCGGCTGCACGTTGCGCAGCGCCACTTCACCGGTTGTCGAGTAGCGGGTATGGCCGATGGCCGAGGAACCCGGCAGCTTGGCGAGCGTCGCGGGATTGGTGTAGTGGTCGCCGACGAGCCCCATGTGCTTTTCGGTGTGGAACTGCCGCCCGTCGAAGGAAACGATGCCTGCGGCTTCCTGGCCGCGGTGCTGGAGCGCATGCAGGCCAAGCGCGGTCAGCGTCGCCGCATCGGGGTGACCCAGAATGCCGAACACCCCGCATTCCTCATGGAGCGTGTCGTCTTCGAGACTCCATTCGAAACCGGAAAAATCAGACTGAGACATGAAAGCAGGCCTTTGCTCGATCGGACAGATGTGCCGGGACGGCTTTAACACGGAAGCCGCCGGTCTGTCCTGATCCGGCGGCGTCCGCTCGTGAAGTTTGGGGGCGCGGCCGAAGGCCGCAGCCCGGTCAGTTGTTGGCGGCCGGGGCGTCCTCGGCCGGAGCCTGCTCCGCAGGCGCCTGGTCGGTCGGTGCTTCGGCGGCCGGTGCATCGGCTGCCGGCTCTTCCTTGCCGAGGATGCGGGCCCGGATCTGCGGTTCGATGTCTTCCGGCAGCACGGCCTCGAGCTTCATCACCAGCGTGTCGAGGAACGGCTTCGACTTGGCCTGATTGACCCAGTCCGGGCGATGCTTGGCGTCGATCAGCCAGTTCCAGAAGGCGACGGCGACGACGAGAAGCAGGATACCGCGAGCGGCCCCGAACAGGAAGCCGAGTGTCCGGTCGAGCGCGCCGATGCGGCTGTCGATGATGAAGTCGGCGATGCGGCTCGTGATGAATGAGATGACGATCAGCGCGATCAGGAAGATCGCCCCGGCCGAGCCGGCCATGGCGATGCGGTCGTCGCTCGTGTAGTTCTTCACGTAGGGGACAAGCATCGGATAGAGATAGTAGGCGGCGGCAACCGCGCCCGCCCAGCTTGCGATCGAAAGCACTTCGCGCGAAAACCCGCGCACCATGGCGAGCACGGCGGAAAACAGCACGACGCCGATGACAATACCGTCAAAAATCGTAATGGGCATAAATACCAACTCCAAGACTTGCCGGCCATCGCCCGCATGATTGTCACCGCGACCGCTGCCGCCCTGCGCCGGCCGGGTCCGCCGGACTGGGTCAGTCGCCGGCCTGTTCCGAGCGCGCCTTCAACCGGGAACCGGCGATCCGCGCCACGAGATCGGGCAGGCTTTCGACTTCATTCCACTTCCCCGTCGAGCCTTTCGGCAATTCCGACGAGGCGGCCGGCAGGACTGCGGAGGAAAAGCCGAGCTTCTCAGCCTCCTTCAGCCGTTGGGCCGTGTGTGCAACCGGACGGACGGCACCGGACAGGCTGACTTCGCCGAAATAGACGCAATCGGCAGGAAGGGCAAGACCGGCAAGCGACGAAACGAGGGCCGAGGCGATCGCCATGTCGGCTGCAGGCTCAGAGATGCGGTATCCGCCGGCGATATTCAAGTAGACGTCGTGTTGTCCGAGCCTCACCCCGCAATGCGCCTCGAGCACGGCGAGGATCATGGCGAGCCGGGAGGAGTCCCAGCCGACGACGGCCCGCCGAGGCGTGCCGAGTGTGGTCGGCGCGACCAGCGCCTGCACCTCGACCAGCACCGGACGAGTTCCTTCCATGCCGGCGAAGACGGCGGCCCCCGGTGCCTTCTCGTTGCGTTCGCCGAGAAAGAGTTCCGACGGATTGGCCACTTCCCTGAGGCCGCGGTCGGACATTTCGAACACGCCGATCTCGTCGGTCGGGCCGAAGCGGTTCTTGACGGTGCGGAGAATGCGGTAGTGATGCCCGCGGTCACCTTCGAAATAGAGAACGGCATCGACCATGTGCTCGACGACGCGCGGCCCGGCGATCTGGCCGTCCTTCGTAACGTGACCGACGAGAACCATGGTGGCGCCCGTCTGCTTGGCGAAGCGGATCATTGCCTGCACGCCGGTTCTGACCTGCGTCACGGTGCCGGGAGCGGATTCGGCCGTGTCGCTCCACAGCGTCTGGATCGAATCGATGATGACGAGGTCCGGGCGCTTGCCTTCGGAAATGGTGGCGAGAATGTCCTCGACATTCGTCTCGGCGGCGAGAAGCACATCGGTCTGGGCAGCATCGAGACGCTGCGCGCGAAGCCTGACCTGCGCCACCGCCTCTTCGCCGGACACGTAGATGACACGGTGCCCTTTGCGGGAAAGGGCGGCCGCGGCCTGCATCAGCAGCGTCGACTTGCCGATGCCCGGGTCGCCGCCGATCAGGACCGCCGAGCCGCGCACGAAGCCGCCGCCGGTCGCCCGGTCGAGCTCTCCCATGCCGGTCGCAATGCGCGGCGCTTCCTCGATCTCGCCCGAAAGCGAGGTGAGGGTGACCGGACGACCCTTCTTCGGCACCTTGCCAGGGCCGGAGCCGATCCCGCCCATCGGGTCTTCCTCGACGATGGTGTTCCACTCGCCGCAACCGTCGCATTTCCCCGCCCACCGTGTGTGCACGGTGCCGCAGTTCTGGCAGATGAATTGGGTCTTGGCCTTCGCCATCGTCACGCCTTCCCGGTTCCGGACGTTGCGGAACAAAAAGTGAATATCGATCTCTCAACTAGGAGAAAATGCGGGAATGCGCAAGTCGGCCGAAGTGCTTCTAGAGCGCTTCGACATAATGCCGTTCGTGGCGGAGCCCGAGCCCGGTCAGCAGCTCGTAGCCGATCGTTCCGGCTGCCCGGGCCACATCGTCCACGGGAAGGTTGTTGCCGAACAGTTCGACATAGTCGCCGGCCGCGATCGCGTTGCGCGGCAGGTCGGTCACGTCGAAGATCGTCAGGTCCATCGTGATCCGGCCGATCACCGGTATCCTGTGACCGGCGATGAAGCCGTAGCCGCCGGCGATCCCCGTATCGCGCAAGGGAACGCCCCGGCCGGAAAGCGAGCGCAGATAGCCGTCCGCATAACCGACCGAAGCGATCGCAAGCCGGCTGTCTCGGGTGAGCCGCGACACGGCCCCATAGCCCACCGCCTCATCGACCCTGGCGTCGCGAACCTGCAGGACGCGCGCTTCGGCGGTGGCGACGGGGCGCATCGGGTTCTTCATTCCGTTGACCGCCTCGCCGCCGTAAAGCGCGATGCCGGGCCGGGTCAGGTCGAAGTGGTATTCCGGACCGAGGAAGGTTCCGGCAGACGCCGAGAGGCTTGAATCAATGCCTTCGAAGGCGGTGCTAACCCTGCGGAATGATTCCAGTTGCAGCCTGTTCATCGGCGATGACGGGTCGTCGCCGCAGGCGAGGTGGCTGAGCACCAGCACGGGCGAGAAGCTTGCGGGCCGCGATACGTCGTCGGCGAGCGCGAGCGCATCGTCGAGCGGCAGGCCGAGACGATTGAAGCCGGTGTCCACCTGCAGCGCGCACGGATAGTCGCCGCGCTCGGCAAGGATCGACATCCAGAAGGTAAGTTGTTCTTCGGAGGCGATGACAGGAACGAGGTCGTTCTCGAAGAACATTTCTTCCATTCCGGGCCAGATGCCCGAGAGGACGAAGATCCGCGCTTCCGGCGCATAGGGCCTGAGCGTCGCGCCCTCCGAGGGCACGGCGACGAAGAAGTCGCGGGCACCGGCGCGATAGAGTGTCTGTCCGACGTCCTCGATCCCGAGGCCATAGGCATCCGCCTTGACGACCGCGGCAGTCCTTGCCTTGCCGGAGCGTCGGGCCATGTCGCGCCAGTTGTCGGCCAGCGCGCCGAGATCGATGGTCAGACGGAGCGGTGCTGCTAGGAATTCGGCGGAGGCGTCGGTGAGATCGAAGGCGGTAGACATCTGGGATTTGCGACCACGGCTTGGGGAAGAAGGGCTCAGGCCGACCCTAGCACTTTTCTTCAAGACTGGAATGCGAACGGCCTCTATAATCTCGCAATGCACAATGTTTCGCAGATGGATGCCGCCAGCGACATGCCGCTGACGCCGGTAGAGAGCACCCGCTTCTGGCGCGACGGGCGGTTCGGCGGCATGGAATGCCTGTCGGCGACCTTCCAGACCCATGCCTATGCGCCACATGCCCACGAGACCTTCTCGATCGGCGCCATCGAGAGCGGCAGCCAGATCGCCCGCATTCGCGGAGCGCGTGAAGAGACCGGGCCGGGCTGCCTCTATCTGATCAATCCCGAGGTTGTGCACGACGGCGCGCCGGGGCCGGACGGCTACCGCTACAGGATGATCTATCCGGGCGAAGCGCTTTATCGCGACGTGCTCGAGGATGTGACGGGCAAGCCCTGCCGCGGCACGCCGGCCTTCACGCGCGAACTGCCGCAGGATGCCGAACTGGCCCAGGCCTTTCACCGTGCCCACCGGGCGCTCGAAGACAATGTCGGCGCACTTGAGGCCGAAGAGGGCATGTACAGCGTGCTCGCCGCCCTCTTCATGCGCCATGGCAGCGAGGTGCGTGCACCCATCGAAACGCGGGAGCGCACCGCGGTGTGCCGCGCCAGGGACTACCTGTCGGAGAACTTCGCCCAGGATGTCGGGCTGGAAGAACTGGCCGCCATTGCGGGCCTGTCGCGCGCCCATCTGATCCGCGCCTTCCGCAAGGAGTTCCACATCACGCCGCATGCCTACCTGACGGATGTCCGTATCCGGCGGGCGCGGGCATTGCTCTGCCTTGGCCGAAGCCCGGCCGACGTCGCCTTTGCCTGCGGTTTCGCCGACCAGGCGCATTTCACCCGCCACTTCAAGGCTCGCGTCGGCATCACGCCGGGCCAGTTCCGCAAGAGCTGATCACTTTCGTTCAAGACCAGCTCCGGCCTTCCCCATAAAAGGCCCCGACGACGGCCATGGAGTGGGAAATGTTGATGCAGGCGGAACGGACGTACAGGCAGGACTTCGTTGCCGGCGTGAGGCGCATGGCGCCGCTGATCGTCGCCGTCGTCCCGGTCGGCATCGTCTTCGGCGCGGTCGCCGCGACGAAGGGGCTGTCGGCGCTGGAGATCACCCTGATGAGTGCGCTGGTCTTTGCCGGAGGTTCCCAGTTCGTCGCCATGGACATCTGGACCCATCCCGCGAGCTGGACGGCGGTCGGTTTCGCCGCCTTGCTGGTCAACCTGCGCCATGTGCTGATGGGAACCTCGATCGCCGGCAAGATGCCTGCCTTCGGCCGAACGCAGAAGATCCTCTCCTTGCTGTTTCTGGCGGACGAAATCTGGGCGATCGCCGAGTTCCGCGCCCGTGAGGCGCGGCTGACGCCGGCCTGGTATACCGGCATCGTCGTGCCGTTTTATCTCGCCTGGGTGGTTGCTACCCTGCTCGGCGCGGTCCTTGGCGGCTTCGTTGGCGATCCGGCGCTGATTGGGCTCGATTTTGCCTTTCCCGCGGTCTTCATCGTGCTGGTGACCGGCTTCTGGAAGGGACGGGAGACCGGGTTGGTATTGATTGCCAGCGCCCTCAGCGCGCTCGCGGTCCATCATCTGGTTTCCGGCGTCTGGTATATCGCCGCTGGTGCCGCAGGTGGCTTGCTGGTCGCCGCGATGAGCGGCCGCCGGACGGAGGCGGGCGAATGACCCTCGATCTGGCGACCCTTGCCGCGATCCTCGCAATGGCATCCATGACCATGCTTACCCGACTGGCCGGGCTGGCGGTGTTGAGATTTGCGACCCTGTCGACCAGCGCACGCCGCATCCTGGATGCGATCCCGCCCGCAGTCATGGCCGCCGTCGTGACACCGACGGCGCTCGCGACCGGTCCGGCCGAGAGTATCGCCTGCGCGGTGACGGCATTGGCGGCATTGCGCCTGCCCATGCTGGCCGCAGCAGCCGCGGGGGTCGCGACCGTCGCGGTCCTGCGGGCGGTAGGACTCTGAAGAGCCTTACGGTTCCTGATACTCGATGAAACTCGGATCGGCCAGGTCGGCGAAGCGGGTGAATTCCGACTGGAAGGCGAGCTTGACAGTGCCCGTCGGTCCGTGGCGCTGCTTGGCGATGATGACGTCTGCCGTGCCCTTGACCTTGTCCATGTGCGCTTCCCATTCGGTATATTTGGGATCGGCCGGATCGCGGGGTTCCATGTTCTTCACATAGTATTCTTCGCGGAACACGAAGAGCACCACGTCGGCGTCCTGTTCGATCGAGCCCGATTCACGAAGGTCGGAGAGCTGTGGGCGCTTGTCTTCGCGGCTTTCAACGCCACGCGACAGCTGGGAAAGCGCGATGATCGGAACGTTGAGTTCCTTGCCGAGCGCCTTGAGGCCGGTGGTGATCTGCGTGATTTCCTGTACGCGGTTCTCGCCCGCCTTGCCGTGGCCGGTCATCAGCTGGATGTAGTCGACCACCAGGCAGTCGAGGCCGCGCTGGCGCTTCAGGCGGCGGGCGCGCGCCGAAAGCTGCGCGATCGAGATACCACCGGTCTGGTCGATGAAGAGCGGCACTTTCTGCATCATCTGGCTGCAGGCGACGAGCTTTTCGAAATCGGCCTCGGTGATGTCACCGCGGCGGATCTTCGAGGACGACACCTCGGTCTGCTCGGAGATGATACGGGTGGCGAGCTGTTCGGACGACATTTCGAGCGAATAGAAGCCGACCACGCCGCCGTTCTTCGCCTTGAAGGATCCGTCGGGCATGACTTCCGGTTCGTAGGCCGCCGCGATGTTGTAGGCGATGTTGGTGGCGAGCGAGGTCTTGCCCATACCCGGACGACCGGCAAGCACGATCAAGTCGGAGCGCTGCAACCCGCCCATCTTGGCATCGAGAGACATGATCCCGGTGGAAATGCCGGAAAGGTGACCGTCGCGCTCGAAGGCGGCGCCTGCCATGTCGATCGCCAGCGCCACCGCGTCGTTGAACGACTGGAAGCCACCGTCGTAGCGGCCGTTTTCGGCAAGCGCGAAAAGACGGCGTTCCGTGTCCTCGATCTGCGCCTGCGGCGGCATGTCGAGCGGTGCGTCATAGGCGATGTTGACGATGTCCTCGCCGATGGTGATCAGCGACCGGCGCAGCGCCAGATCGTAGATCGCGCGGCCGTAGTCCTCGGCATTGATGATGGTGACCGCTTCGGACGCGAGGCGGGCGAGATACTGCGCCACCGTCAGGTCGCCGACCCTCTGCTCCGCCGGCAGGAAGGTCTTGATGGTGACCGGGTTCGCGGTCTTGCCCATGCGGATGATTTCCGCGGCCACCTCGAAGATCTTGCGGTGTAGCGGCTCGTACAGGTGATCCGGCTTCAGGAAGTCGGAGACGCGGTAGTAGGCGTCGTTGTTGACCAGGATTGCGCCCAGCAGAGCCTGTTCGGCCTCGATATTGTTCGGCGCTTCCCGGTAATGGGGCTCGGCCGGTTGGAGGGGAGCGATCTTGCGCGCAGCATCGTTCATTGCGGCTACCGTCTTCTTTTCGAATGGTCGTTCAACAAAAAAACCGGTTTGTATTCTGGCTCTCCGAGAGTCAACGACATCGCCGCAACACACGACCGCAATCGGCCGGCTTGCGGCGCGCGGACGGCTCACGGGCGGCTTGTCCCTAATATCCACAGGCCTCCGGCCAAACGCGTCGATTCCACCGATTTTCCTTGCGGAGGTTCGGCGAGGCGAATCGGTCAGACACCGCCTATCTCCGTGGCATGAAGGCGTGCCCTTTTTGCGGCAGGGATGGAGACGCTTGCCGCTGGCGTCTTGGACGGAAATTCGGTAGCCTGATAATGGTTATGAAGCGAATATATATAGGTCGACGTCATGTCCCGCTCAGAAACACAACGTTTGCTGATGTACGAAATGGCGGCCCTCAGCAGGAAGCTGAGAGCGCATTTCGATTCCGTCGTTCGCGAGAAGGGATTGACGCTGCCGCGTGCCCGCGTGCTGTTCGCGCTCGCGGAAAAGGAGGGCGCCACCCAGAGCGAATTGGCGGGCCTTCTCGACATCGAGACGCCGACGCTGGTGCGCCTGCTCGATTCCATGGCGCAAGCCGGCCTGATCGAGCGCCGTGCGGCCGAGGGCGATCGTCGTGTCCGCCGGATCTTCATGACCGGGGAGGGCCGCACCGCCTCGCTCGAGGTGCATGCCATCGCCGACGATTTTCGCAATGTGCTGATGACGGACATGGAACTCGCCGAACTGGAGACGGCGCTGGCCGTGACGCAGAAGCTCCTCGCAAACCTCCTTGCGATGAAGGGCGGCAGCGACCCTGAGGCCTGACGATCGTCCGCGGTTGCTGAAGTCGTATTCATTGTCCTGAAAACGAAAACGCCCGGATCGTGTGATCCGGGCGTTCCTTCATGCCGTTGCGGCTGAAGCTTATTCTTCGTCGCCGTCGCGGTCTGCCTCCGGATCGAAGAAGTCTTCCGGACGAAGAGCGTCTTCGTCGACGCCGTAGATGGCGTCAGCGGAGGTCAGGCTTTCGCCCTTGGCCTGGCGCTCGGCTTCTTCAGCCGAACGGGCGACGTTCAGCTCGATGGCGATTTCGACTTCGGAATGCAGGTGCAGCGTTACGCTGTGCAGGCCGATGGTCTTGATCGGGGTGTTGAGCTCGACCTGGTTGCGGCCGACGTTGAAGCCTTCAGCAGCGAGGATATCGGCAACGTCACGGGCTGCGACCGAACCGTAGAGCTGACCGGTTTCGCCAGCCGAACGGACAACCACGAAGCTCTTGCCGCCGAGAGCGTCGGCAACCTTCTGGGCTTCCGACTTACGCTCGAGGTTGCGGGCTTCGAGCGTTGAGCGCTCGGCTTCGAAACGGGCCTTGTTGGCAGCGTTGGCGCGCAGGGCCTTGCCGAGCGGCAGGAGGTAGTTGCGTGCGAAGCCGTCGCGAACCTTTACGGTTTCGCCCATCTGGCCGAGCTTGGAGATGCGTTCAAGAAGGATGACTTCCATTTCTCTGTTCCTTTCGATTGAGTTCAAGATTTCGGGTTGTCGGGGGTGGTCTTGCGGACCGGTGTCAGCGCCACGGTCCGCCGGGTGTCGGCAAGTCCGAGGACGAGGATGAAGAAGGCCGGCAGCACCATCGGCGCCGAGAGATAGGCCAGGACGAGAACCGGCAGGCGCCAGTCCTTGCCGCGGGTTCTCAGATGCAGCGAGGCAAAGCCGGCCATCAGGAAGCCCGCGCCGAAGGTTCCGCACAGCGTTGCGCCGATGAGCGCCGGCGTGCCGCCGACGAAGCAGGCGACGATGCCAGCGAGAAAGACGAAGACCGCATTGCGGTTCATGCGCAGCGAGGAGGGCAGGTCCTCGCGCGGGCGAAGCGCCCGGCCGGACGTGCTGACCACGCGCATGGCGATGTAGTAGGCGGCAAACAGCATCAGCACCCACATGCCGCCCTGGATGATCGGGGCGGTCAGGAGCATCAGGCGCTTGATCTGCTCGATGCTTGCCGGATCCATTGCCATCAGCGGATCTCGATCGTTGACCGAGGCAGCCAGCAGGTCGACCATCTGGCCGATCAGTTCCGGACCGTAGCCGATCATGATCCCGAGGAAGATCATCGCGAGGGTGACCAGGGCGCAGAGATGCAGCAGGATGTCCGACAGCGGATACCAGGCCATCAGGTCGTCGGGACCGCCGATTTCGGCAGCGGGCCGCGCCAGATTGGCGAGGTGGCTGAGCCAGCCAGCCGGCAGCAGCGTGAAGATCGCCATCGCAATGGCGAAGAGCGGCGAGACGGCGATGGCGCCGAGAAGGGCCGCAGTCAGAACCGCGGCGATTGCCGCGACATTGCCCCAGCCGAGGCCGACGATCAGGACGGGAAGCGCCGAAGCGGCGTAAAGGAAGGACGAAAAGGACGGCTGTGCGTTCGCGCCCAGCACCAGCAGGGCGGCGGTAATACCGGCGATCACGCCGATCAACAGCAATTGTCCATTCACCTGTGTCACGTTCGCTGTCCTGCTGGTTCAAGCAGTTAGGGGAAAAGCCGGATTCAGATCCTGAAGTCCGTCCCCAACATGGGATTTCACCTGAAGTCGTTGATGCTCCGCGTGAAGCAGCTCGCTTCCAGGCCTTGGTTCCGATCCGCGCCCAACGCGGAAGGGATGAAGCCCGCCGGTTGCCCGGCAGGCTTCGAAGTCAATTACGCTACGACGTACGGCAGCAGGCCGAGGAAGCGGGCGCGCTTGATGGCCTGGGCCAGTTCGCGCTGCTTCTTCTGGGAAACTGCGGTGATACGCGAAGGAACGATCTTGCCGCGCTCGGAAATGTAGCGCTGCAGGAGACGAACGTCCTTGTAGTCGATCTTCGGTGCGTTCGCGCCCGAGAAGGGGCAGGTCTTGCGACGACGATGGAACGGGCGGCGTGCCGGAGCAGAGGATGCATCAGCCATTGTGTTTTCTCCTTGTGCTCGAAATTACGCGCGGTCTTCGCGCGGACGACGCTCGAAGCCACCTTCACGGGGGCCACGGTCCGGACGCGGACCACGGTCGCCGAAGTCGCGGCGCGGACCACGGTCGTCGCCGTCACGACGCGGACGGTCGTCACGGTCGCGCTTCTGCATCATGGCAGACGGGCCTTCTTCGTGGGCTTCGACAGCGATGGTCATGTAACGAAGAACGTCTTCGTTGATGCGCATCTGGCGTTCCATTTCGTGGATCGCTGCACCCGGAGCTTCGATGTCCATGAGTGCGTAGTGAGCCTTGCGGTTCTTCTTGATGCGGTAGGTGAGGGACTTGAGGCCCCAGTTTTCTACGCGCCCGACCTTGCCGCCGTTAGCTTCGATGACACCCTTGTACTGTTCGACGAGGGCATCAACCTGCTGAGCGGACATATCCTGCCGGGCAAGGAATACATGTTCGTAAAGAGCCATGACAGCTTTGCCTTTCTTGCGGTTGTCGTCACCCGGGATCCGGCGCTAAGCCTCAACGACTGCTCCTGTTTGGGAAACCCAAGGCAAGAAAAGCTGTTGTATCGAGACGGTCGAGAGCGGAGACACGGGAGGCCGGAACCCTAGTGGTTCCTGCGGTCCCATCGCTGGAACCGGCCCTCCGTTCAGCCACCAGCCATGAGACCGGGTGTTGTGAACAGCGCGCTTATACGCATTTTTGCCGTGATGGCAAGGCTCGTTCGGCAAAAAGCCGCTCAGGATGCGGAACGCGTCTTCTTCCACTTGCGGATCCGTGCCCGCGCATTAGCATAGGGCGAAGCCGTATTGAACTGGATCATCCGCCCGAGCGTCCACTTTTCATACCACCCGCGCCCGTAGAGCGCGGCGTCGTCCAGGCTGGAAACCAGCGCCACGAGTTGCCCATGCGTGGCACGGAGCCGCTCGACGCGCGTCGGGAAGTCGAGGCCGGACTGGTCCCGATAGAATTTCTGGGCAAGCTGGCCGAGTTGGTTCCACTTGAAGCCGGTCTCGGGAAAGTCCGGCTCCAGGCCCTCGTCCCGCAGCCTGACCCATTTCAGCACCAGCTGGCCCCACCCGGTAAGATAGGCCAGAAGGTCGTTGACGCTCATGGCGGTTCCGCGCGCGTGTCCCTCCATGTCGGGAGATGTCGCGTCCTCGGGCCGGATGGACGCAAGCTCCGCCTCGAGTCTGGCAAAGGCAGTCGTCATCGCCTCCAGAAGTTCGGCCTTGCTTGTCGGAACCGCCATGGCCGGTCTCAGATCGGTGCCGGATAGACCCGGTGCACCTTGCTGATCTCCTTCAGGATCTCGTCGGTGAGCGTGACGTCGGCCGCGCCGATGTCGGTCTTCAGCTGTTCCATCGTCGTCGCACCGATGATGACGGAGGCGACGAAGGGCCGGGTCAGGCAGAAGGCGAGCGCGAGCTGAGCCGGATCGAGCCCGTGCTTTCGGGCCATGTCGACATAGGCCCGCACGGCCGGTTCCTGGAGCGGCTGCAGCCGTCCGCCGAGGTCGCCGTTGATCGAAGCGCGTGATCCGCCGGGCTTCGAGCCGTCGAGATACTTGCCGGTCAGGAGGCCTGCCGCGAGGGGAGAATAGGCGAGCAGCCCGACATCTTCATGATGGGAGAGTTCCGCCATGTCGAGGTCGAAGTGCCGGTAGAGAAGGTTGTATTCGTTCTGGACGGTGGCGACGCGTGGCAGGCCGCGCGCCTCGGCAAGCGCGATGAAGCGCTGCGTGCCCCAGGTCGTCTCGTTTGAGAGGCCGATGGCGCGGATCTTGCCGGCCTTGACGCAGGCGTCGAGGGCCTCGAGCTTCTCGTTCATGTCCGAAAGCGTGCGCTCGCGGTCCTGCTTGTAGGGATTGTAGGTCCATGCCTGGCGGAAATGGAAATGCCCGCGGTTCGGCCAGTGGATCTGATAGAGGTCGATATAGTCGGTCTGCAGGCGCTTGAGGCTCTGATCGACCGCGTCTCGGATGGCGGCACCCGTGATCGGTTTGCCCTCGCGGATATAGGGGCGCCCAGAGCCGGCAACCTTGGTGGCGAGCACGACGTCCTTGCGTCGGCCCGTTTTCGCGAACCAGTTGCCGATGATCGTTTCCGTCAGGGCATAGGTGTCGGCCGAGAGCGGCGTGGTCGGGTATAGTTCGGCCGTGTCGAAGAAGTTCACGCCCTTTTCGAGCGCATAGTCCATCTGCTCGAAGGCTTCCGCCTCGGTGTTTTGCGAGCCCCAGGTCATGGTGCCGAGGCAGATTTCGGATACGGAAATGCCCGTACGGCCCAGTTTATTGTACTTCATGGAAAAGGTCCCGGTATGGAAGGTCTTGGGGAGGGAAATGACGAGGCGAATTTAGGCGCCATTTGGCCGTTCGCAAGAGCAAACTGTCGGGGAAACTGTTGTTGGGCAAAGTCCCCGGCCGCTGCACGTGGTCTTGACTCACTGGAAAAACACGTCAATGGGAAAGGCAAAACGAGGGAAGACATCGTCCCGAGAAGGAATATCCCATGAGCATTGCATTCACATTTCCGGGCCAGGGCAGTCAGGCCGTCGGTATGGGCAAGGAACTGGCGGAAGCCTTTCCGGAAGCCCGCGCGGTCTTCGCCGAAGTCGACGAGGCGCTCGGCCAGAAGCTCTCCGCCACCATGTTCGAGGGACCCGAGGAGACCCTGACCCTCACCGCCAATGCACAGCCGGCATTGATGGCCGTGTCGATGGCCGTGATCCGCGTGCTTGAAGCCCGAGGGCTCGATCTGAAGTCGAAGGTCGCCTATGTCGCCGGCCATTCGCTCGGCGAATATTCCGCGCTCTGTGCTGCCGGTACCTTCTCGCTTGCCGATACCGCGCGCCTCCTGCGCATCCGCGGCAACGCCATGCAGGCGGCCGTTCCGGTCGGCGAAGGCGCCATGGCCGCGATCATCGGCCTCGAACACGGTGATGTCGAGGCCGTCTGCCGCGAGGCTTCGGCTGCCGGCGCCTGCCAGATCGCCAATGACAACGGCGGCGGCCAGCTGGTCATCTCGGGCGCCAAGGCCGCCGTCGAGAAGGCCGCGGCGCTTGCCACGGAGAAGGGTGCCAAGCGCGCCATCATGCTTCCGGTGTCCGCCCCCTTCCATTCGGCCCTGATGGGCCCGGCCGCCGACGCCATGCGCGAGGCGCTTGCCACTGTCGAGAAGAAGGACCCGGTCGTTCCGCTGATCGCCAACGTGCGGGCGGCCCCGGTCACCGACGCGAACGAGATCGCGGCCCTTCTGGTCGAGCAGGTGACCGGACAGGTCCGCTGGCGCGAGACCGTCGAATGGTTCGGCGCCAACGGCGCCACCACTCTTTATGAAATTGGCTCCGGCAAGGTGCTGACGGGGCTTGCCCGTCGCATCGACAAGAATGTCACCGGTATTGCCGTCAATTCTGCGGCCGACATCGACGCGGCGCTTGCCGCGCTCGCCGGCTGATCGTCTGGATGATCTGGAACAAGGAACGAGCAACATGTTTGACCTGACCGGCCGCAAGGCCCTTGTAACCGGCGCGACCGGCGGCATCGGCGAGGAAATCGCCCGCCAGCTTCATGCCCGCGGCGCCCTCGTCGGCCTGCACGGCACCCGCGTCGAGAAGCTCGAGGCGCTCGCCGCCGAACTCGGCGAACGCGTCAAGATCTTCCCGGCGAACCTTTCCGACCGCGACGAAGTCAAGGCACTCGGCGAGAAGGCCGAGGCCGAACTGGAAGGCGTCGACATCCTCGTCAACAACGCCGGCATCACCAAGGATGGCCTGTTCGTTCGCATGAGCGACGCCGACTGGGACGCGGTGCTCGAGGTCAACCTGACCGCCGTCTTCCGCCTGACCCGCGAACTGACCCATCCGATGATGCGCCGCCGCTTCGGCCGCATCATCAACATCACCTCCGTCGTCGGCGTTACCGGCAATCCGGGCCAGGCCAACTACTGCGCCTCGAAGGCTGGCATGATCGGCTTCTCGAAGTCGCTCGCCCAGGAGATTGCCAGCCGCAACGTGACGGTCAACTGCGTCGCCCCCGGCTTCATCGAGAGCGCCATGACCGGCAAGCTCAACGACAAGCAGAAGGAAGCGATCATGGGGGCGATCCCGATGAAGCGCATGGGCACCGGCGCGGAAGTCGCCTCCGCCGTCGTCTACCTCGCTTCGAACGAGGCCAGCTACATGACCGGACAGACCTTGCACGTCAACGGCGGCATGGCGATGATCTGATGCTTCTCCGCCCGCGGCGCCATGGCTTCTCAATTGCATGTTGACCACTGGGTGCGGGCGAATTTCTGGCTTTGCGGCGGGGCTAAACCGTGTTAAGCGGGCCATGACTGTGAACAGTCGTTCCGCCTTTCGAGGTGACAACTATGCGCTTGATTGCATGGTTTGTTCGCGAAGGGCGGGGCCGAACGGGTTTGCCGGTGCATGAAATTTGTGGCCGGCGGAATACAGGGTAGGGAAGTCATTACGACGGCCCTGAATTTAAGAAGGTCGAGGAAACCGACATGAGCGATATCGCAGAACGCGTGAAGAAAATTGTTGTTGATCATCTCGGCGTTGACGCTGAAAAGGTTGTTGAAGGCGCCAGCTTCATCGACGATCTTGGTGCGGATTCGCTCGACACGGTCGAACTGGTTATGGCCTTCGAAGAAGAGTTCGGCGTTGAAATTCCGGACGACGCTGCCGACTCGATCCTGACCGTCGGCGACGCCGTCAAGTTCATCGAAAAGGCCCAGTCCTGATCGATTTCAAGCATAGCGGGAGGGCGGTTTCTATCGCCCGTCTCGCAAAGGCCCGCGATCTGCGGGCCTTGCTGTTTTCAAATGACATCGGCTGCAAGAGTGGGGTGGATTACGGGCGATGAGACGTGTCGTTATCACCGGTACCGGCATGGTATCTCCGCTGGGGTGTGGGACTGAACTGACCTGGTCGAGACTTCTCGCCAGCGAAAGTGGCGCCCGCCTCGTTACCGAATTCGAGGTCGAAGACCTTCCGGCCAAGATTGCTTGCCGTATTCCGACCGGCGATGCCGAGGGCGCCTTCAATCCGGACGACTGGATGGAGCTCAAGGAGCAACGCAAGGTCGATCTCTTCATCATCTACGCGATCGCTGCCGCCGACATGGCGTTGAAGGATGCCGGCTGGGAGCCGCAGACCTATGACGACCAGTGCGCCACTGGCGTTCTGATCGGCTCCGGCATTGGTGGCATCGAGGGTATCGTCGAGGCGGGTCACATCCTGCGCGACAAGGGCCCGCGCCGCCTTTCGCCGTTCTTCATTCCCGGCCGCCTGATCAACCTCGCCTCGGGCCAGGTTTCGATCCGCCACAAGCTGCGCGGCCCCAACCATTCGGTCGTCACGGCCTGCTCGACCGGCGCGCATGCGATCGGCGATGCTGCACGCCTGATCGCGCTCGGCGATGCCGAGGTGATGGTCGCCGGCGGTACGGAATCGCCGATCAGCCGCATCTCGCTTGCGGGCTTTGCCGCCTGCAAGGCGCTTTCGACGGCCCGCAACGACGACCCGACGGCGGCATCGCGCCCCTACGACAGGGACCGTGACGGCTTCGTCATGGGCGAGGGCGCCGGCATCGTCGTTCTCGAGGAACTCGAGCATGCCAAGGCGCGCGGCGCCAAGATCTACGCGGAAGTGGTCGGCTACGGCCTTTCCGGCGACGCCTTCCACATCACCGCGCCGTCCGAAGACGGCGACGGCGCGTTCCGTTGCATGACGATGGCGCTGAAGCGCGCCGGCCTGACCGCCGGCGACATCGACTACATCAATGCGCACGGCACCTCGACCATGGCTGACACCATCGAGCTTGGCGCCGTTGAACGCCTGGTCGGCGAGCATGCCTCGAAGATCTCCATGTCCTCGACCAAGTCCGCAATCGGCCACCTTCTCGGTGCGGCTGGTGCCGTCGAGGCGATCTTCTCCGCGCTCGCCATCCGGGACAACATTGCACCGCCGACCCTCAACCTCGACAACCCCTCCGTCGAGACGGCGATCGATCTTGTGCCGCACAAGGCGCGCAAGCGCGAGATCAACGTTGCGCTGTCCAACTCCTTCGGATTTGGTGGCACCAACGCCTCACTGGTGCTGCGCCGCTACCAGGACTGACGGCCGCGAAGAGAACAGGCTTGGGCGGATGCCGCGTGCACAGCGCGGCATTCACCTGCTTTTTGCCGTATTGCTCGACCAGACAGCAGCGATACCGATTTGAAGAGGATTGCCGGTGACCGACAACAGCCAGAACAGCGGGAGTTCCTTCGGCCGGGATGCAGAAAGCGCCGCCAAGGGGCCGATCATCCCGAAGTCGCCGACCGAGGCGCTCCGTCCCGAACGGGTGCCCCAGCCACCGCGCCGTTCGCGCAAGGCCCGCAGCCAGCTCGTGATCTTCCTGAACTTCCTGATGACGATGGCGGTCGCGGTCTGCGTCGCGGCGGTCGCCGGCTTCTTCTACGTTATGTCGGTCTACCAGAACCCGGGCCCGCTCGCGACCAACACCAATTTCGTCGTGCGCAACGGGGCAGGTCTGTCCGAAATCGCCAGCGGCCTCGAGCGTAACGGCATTATCGCCGACGCCCGCATCTTCCGTCACGTGACCTCGACCTATCTCGAAGAGGGCGAGACGCTGAAGGCCGGCGAATACGAGATCAAGGCCGGCGCGACGATGAAGGAGATCATGGATCTCCTGAAGTCGGGTAAGTCGATCCTCTATGCTATCTCGTTTCCGGAAGGCCTGACCGTCAGGCAGATGTTCAAGAAGCTTGCCGAAGACACGGTTCTCGAGGGCGAACTGCCTGCCCAGCTGCCTGTGGAAGGGTCCCTGCGTCCCGACACCTACAAGTATTCGCGCGGCACGAAGCGCGCGGAGATCGTCAGCCAGATGGCGGCTGCCCAGCAGAAGCTGGTCGACCAGATCTGGGAGAAGCGCGATCCCGACCTGCCGCTGAAGACGAAGGAGGAATTCGTCGTCCTCGCTTCGATCGTCGAACGGGAAACCGGCAAGGACGACGAACGCGCCCATGTCGCTTCCGTCTTCATCAACCGCCTGACCAAGGGGATGCGGTTGCAGTCCGACCCGACCATCGTCTATGGCCTCTTCGGCGGCGACGGCAAGCCGGCCGACCGGCCGATCTACCAGTCGGACCTGAAGAAGGAAACGCCCTACAACACCTATGTGATCAAGGGACTTCCGCCGGGACCGATCGCCAATCCGGGCCGTGCCGCTCTCGAGGCGGTCGCACAACCCTGGAAGACGAAGGATCTCTATTTCGTCGCCGACGGCACGGGCGGCCATGTCTTCGCCGCGACGCTCGACGAGCACAACGCGAACGTCAAGCGTTGGCGCAAGATCGAGGCCGAACGCGGTGAGGACCCGGGTGCGGCGGTGGATGCGGCGCCCGAGGCCGATCCGGATGCGGCCACGACCAAGAAGAAAAAGAACTAGTCTCCAACCGAGGACAGGGCGATGGCACTGCAATCCATGACCGGTTTCGCCCGCAGCGAAGGCACCAGCGGCCGGCACCGCTGGGCCTGGGAACTGCGCTCGGTCAACGGCAAGGGCCTCGACATCCGGATCCGCCTGCCGCAGGGCATGGAGCACTTCGAGGCGGATGTCCGGCGCTCGCTCGGCCAATATGTCACCCGCGGCAATCTGCAGGTCGCGCTCACGGTCCAGACGAGCGAGAACCGCGTCGAGGCGGTATTGAACCGCGATGCGCTCGACGCCGTGCTGAAGCTGCGCGACGAATTGGGTGGCGATCTCGTCGATCCCGCTCCTCTGCGTCTCGATGCCCTGCTGTCGATCCGCGGCCTCGTCGAGTTCAAGGAAGCTGTCGACGACAGCGAGGCGGTCGCCCGGCGCGATGCAGATATCGTTTCCGGCCTGGAAACGGCCGTGCATGCATTGTGCGACATGCGCCGCATCGAAGGCGATGCGCTCTTCCGCCTGCTTTCGGATCAGATCACCCGCATCGAGGAACTGGCGCTGCAGGTCGAAGCCGATCCCTCCCGCCAGCCAGAAGAGATCGCCCGCAAGCTTGAAGGCCAGATCGCTGTTCTGCTCGAAGGTTCCGCCAAGCTCGATCGTGACAGGCTGCATGCCGAAGTTGCTTTGCTCGCCACCCGGGCCGATCTGCGCGAGGAAATCGATCGCCTGAAGGCGCATGTCGCCGCGGCGCGTGATCTTCTGACGCTTGGTGGCCCGATCGGCCGGAAACTCGATTTCATTGCGCAGGAATTCAATCGCGAATCGAATACCATCTGTTCGAAATCGAATGCCGTCGCCGTCACCTCGGCCGGCATCGAGCTCAAAGTGGTGATCGACCAGTTCCGCGAACAGGTCCAGAATTTGGAGTGAGCTGATGGCTGAGGGCAGGGGAAACAAGGTGGAGATCGCGCGTCGTGGGCTGATGCTGGTCATCTCGTCGCCGTCCGGCGCGGGCAAGTCGACCATCTCCCGCACGCTAATGACCAATGACGGTCAGATCGGCATGTCGGTCAGCGTTACCACGCGCCAGCGCCGCCAGAGCGAGATAGAAGGGGTGCACTACCACTTCGTCTCGCAACGTGAATTCGAGCGCATGCGGGATTCCGATTCCCTGCTGGAATGGGCCGAGGTCCACGGCAATTTCTACGGAACGCCGCGTGGGCCTGTCGAACTCGCCATGTCCGAGGGCCGCGACATGCTTTTCGATATCGATTGGCAGGGTGCGCAGCAGTTGCAGGAGAAGATGAAGGCCGATGTCGTGTCGATCTTCATCCTTCCGCCGACAATGGCCGAGCTGCAATCGCGCCTGCACCGGCGCGCCGAGGATACCGAGGAAGTCATCCAGACGCGGCTCGCCAATTCCCGTGCCGAGATCGCCCACTGGCGCGAATACGACTACGTGATCGTCAATGATGACCTGCAGTCCGCCTTCGACGCCGTGCAGTCGATCGTCAAGGCCGAGCGCCTTCGCCGTGACCGTCGTCACGGCATCTTCGATTTCGTGGAAACCTTGGTCAAGTAAGCCCCCGAAATGTAGGGGTATATTCAAGTGTCGGATAATATTTGTTTATCGCTATAGTATAATTTAACTAAAACTAAATCGAAGCGCATTCAAATCTCGCGGTCAGGTTGTCGGGCCGTAAGGAGATGTGCAATGCGGTTGATTGATGTTTCGGTGAAGTGGCGTTTGGCTGCTGCATTGGCGGTGCCGGTGGTGGCGATGGTTGTGCTTTCCGCACTGCAGGTCCGAGCGACGCTTGAGAACTATCAGGCTGCCAGGCATCTCGTCGATGTCGGCGACGACATGCGGATGATCGGCGACTTCGTTCATGCGCTGCAGGCCGAGCGCGGAATGACCGCCGGTTTCATCGGGTCGAAGGGGCAGCAGCGCAGTGAGGAGCTTGCCGCGGCACGCACCCACACCGATCCGCTCCGACACGGCATGTCCAGGGTGCATGCGGACATCGTGGCGGAGGCCGATCCGAACCTTACCCGGCATGCCGACGCAATAGCTGAAGAGATTGCCGGACTGGAGGATATGCGTGGCCGGGTCGACCGGCTGGAGGTCAACGGCGCGGAGGCCTTTGCCTTTTACACGGGGGCAATCGGCCACCTGATGAACATGTCCCGCGAGTTCTCCCTCGCCGCCACCTCCAAGGGGATCACCAGCAAGCTGGTGGCCTACAACCTGCTGATGAACGCCAAGGAGGTGGCGGGACAGGAGCGGGGTATGGGCAATGGTTTCCTCCTCGCCGGCAGCTTTGATCGCGAGCGCTACATGACGTTCCTGGGAATGTACGGTGCGCAGAATGCGCTGCTCGGCCAGTATCTCGAGCTGCTGCCGGAAGATCTGCGCAACCAGTTCAAGGGGTCGCTGGAAACGCCGGACGCAGCCCGAATGCAGGACTTCCGCACCAAAATGCTGGCGGGCGGTACGACACAGGATCTCACCGTGCTCGACGCCAAGGAGTGGTTTGCCGCCGCGACGGCACGTATCGAGCAGCTCAAGGAGGCGGAGAATCAGACGCTGGCCGGTATCATCGCCGACGCGCTCACCATCGCCAACGCGGAACAGCGTCAGTTGATCGTGGTTGTCGCGATCGGGGCCGGAGCCCTGCTGCTCGCCATCGTGCTCGCCGGTTCGATCGCCTTCACAGTTCTGCGGCCCCTGACCATGTTGACCGGTGCGGTCCAGAAGCTCGCCGACGGTGAGATCGACGTTCACCTCATCCACTCGGAGGGGAAGGACGAGATCGGCTCCATGGGGCAGGCCATTCGCCGCTGCATCGCCAACTCCCAGGAGGAGGCGGCGCGCAAGCATGCGGAGGAAATGCGGTCACTGGAAGCCAGGAACGCCCGGGAACAGCAGGCCGAACGCGAACGGGCCCAACGCGCCGCCGAGATCGCCTTTGCGGTCGAACAACTGGCCGTCGGGCTCGATGCGCTCGCGGCGGGGGATCTGGGCCATCGGGTCGAGAATCCTTTTTCTGCAGATCTCGATCGCCTGCGAACCAACTTCAACAGCTCGATGGACAGATTGCTTGCCGTAATGTCGACGATTGGGGTCAGCACGGGCACCATCCACAGCGGCGCGGTCGAACTGCAGCGGGCGGCGGACAACCTCGCACAGCGCACCGAGCGCCAGGCTGCGGCGCTGGAGGAGGCATCGGCCTCATTGGGCGAGGTGACGAACACCCTGGCGGTTTCGGCGAGGCGCGCAGAGGAAGTCGGTATGTTGGTCGGCCGAGCAACGGTCGATGCCAAGCGTTCGGAAGACGTCGTCGTGAATGCCGTTGATGCGATCAACCGGATCGAACAGTCGTCCGTGCAGATCAGCCAGATCATCGGTGTGATCGATCAGATTGCCTTCCAGACAAACCTGCTTGCCCTCAACGCGGGCGTGGAGGCCGCGCGGGCGGGCGAGGCGGGCAAGGGCTTTGCCGTGGTGGCGCAGGAAGTGCGGGAGTTGGCGCAGCGATCGGCAGATGCCGCGCGCGAGATCAAGCAGTTGATCGAGCGTTCGGCGCTGGAGGTCAAGGCCGGTGTCACCCTGGTCGGCGAAACCGGAAATGCACTGAGGGGCATCGAGGGGCATGTCTCGCTGATCAACGAGGAGGTCGCCGCCATCGTCCGTGCCGCGCATGAGCAGTCCGCGTCTCTCAGGGAAATCACGGCCGCGATCAATCAGATGGACCAGGTGACCCAGCAGAATGCGGCGATGGTCGAGGAAACCAATGCATCGACGCACGGATTGGCGACGGAAGCAGACCGCCTGAATGGCCAGGTGGGCCTGTTCAACCTCACCACGCGCGGTCAGAGGTCGGCGCGCGCGGCATGATGCTATAAGGTCAGAGATTGTTGGCCAACGCCACGAATTCGGCGACGGAGAGTGTCTCGGCCCGCCGTGCCGGATCGATGCCGGCCTTTGCGAGCAGTGCCTCGCCACCGAGCGGCTTGAGGCTTTGCCGAAGCATCTTGCGCCGCTGACCGAAGGCGGCAAGGGTTACGCGTTCGAGTTTGCCAACATCGCAGGGCAGAGGTTCCGCGCGCGGGATCAGGTGAACCACCGATGAGGTGACCTTCGGCGGTGGCGTAAACGCCTGCGGCGGCACGTCAAAGGCCATGTGCGCCTGCGTCCGCCAGCCGCAGAGGACGCCCAGGCGACCGTAGTGGTCGTCATCCTCGCGAGCGACGATGCGCAGGCCAACTTCCTTCTGGAACATCAGCGTCAGCGACTCCCAGAACGGAGGCCAGGTCTTCGGCAGAAGCCAGTTGATCAGCAACTGCGTGCCGACATTGTAGGGCAGGTTGGCGATGATCTTGACGGGACCTTCCGGTGCCATGGCCTCGAAATCGGTCTTCAGGGCATCGCCTTCGATCACCTCGAGCCGGCCGGGATAGTGATCGGCGATCTCCGCCAGCGCGGGCAGACAGCGGGCGTCCCGTTCGACGGCAATCACCTTCTTCGCGCCGAGCGACAGGATCGCCCTTGTCAGGCCGCCTGGGCCCGGGCCGACCTCGAACACGGTCACGCCCTCCAGCGGACCCGCCGTGCGGGCGATCTTCTGGGTGAGGTTCAGGTCGAGCAGGAAGTTCTGGCCGAGCGCCTTGCGCGCGTCGAGCCCATGGCGGGCAATCACATCGCGCAGCGGCGGTAGTCCGTCGATCGCGGCCATCAGGACTTCGCTTCGGTTTTCCGGCTGATCTCGTCGGCAAGCTTCAGCGCCGCCACGAGGCTGTCCGCCCGGGCGATTCCCTTGCCGGCGATGCCGAAGGCGGTGCCGTGATCCGGCGACGTGCGGATGAAGGGCAGGCCGAGCGTGACATTGACGGAATCGTCGAAGCCGAGCGCCTTGACCGGAATGAGGGCCTGATCGTGATACATGCAGACCGCAACGTCGTAGCGACGGCGCGCATCGTCATGGAACATCGTGTCCGCGGGCAGGGGGCCGAATGCGTCGATGCCCTCGTCACGGAGCTTCATGATGGCCGGATGGATGACATCCTCGTCCTCATGACCGATTGCGCCGGATTCACCGGCATGCGGGTTGAGGCCGGCCACGGCGAGCCGCGGATGGGCAAGGCCGAAGCGTGCCTTGAGATCGCCTGCGATGATTCGGCAGGTCTCGATGATCGCCTCTTCCGTGAGCGCCGCGGGCACATCCTTGATCGGGATGTGGATCGTCACCGGCACCGCCCGTACTTTCGGGCCGGCCAGCATCATCACCGGACGATAGGTTTCGCCGGTGTGACGTCGCGCGAGCTCGGCGAGAAACTCCGTATGGCCAGGGAAACCGAAACCCGCCTCGTAAAGCACCGACTTGGCGATCGGATTGGTGACCATCGCCCGCGCCTTTCCGGCAAAGCAAAGGTCGACCGCGGTCTCGATGGCGGCGATGGTGCCCTTGGCGTTCGCCACATGCGGTTCCCCTGCAACAACGTCGACGCCGAGGGAGACTGGCAGGACCGGCATCGCCGAGCCGAACGCAGAGACAGCACCTTCGGCATCGGTTTCCTTGAGTGGAACCTCGAGGTCGAGTTCGCGCGCCCGAACCTTCAGAACGGCCGGATCGCCGACGAAGATGAAGGGGGGCAGCTGAAGCTCCACCCGGTTTGACCAGGCGGTCAGCGCGATGTCTGGCCCGATACCCGCCGGGTCGCCCTGGCTGAGTGCAAGCGGAAGGTTATCGGAAAATGTCATTCGTTACGGCTCAATTGTAGATGATCTGGGCCTTGGAGCGCAGATCTTCGAGATACTTCGTGGCGTTCGGGTTGTCTTCCTTCTTGTCCTTGCCGAGATCCTCGGCGCGGAAGACGACCTCTGCCGCGACGTCGTCGGAGACCTCGCGCTCGTTGCAGATCGCGAGATATTCGACGCCACGCTCGGTGACGCGCGTTCCGGTGGTGCCGTTCTTCGCCTTTTCGATCAGCGGCTTCCAATCGGCCGGCAGTTCGGGCTCGAGAACGCGACCGAGATTGCGGATCGAGACGTCGAGATAGTTCTTCGCGAACTCCATCGCACCGTCGCAACCGGGGAAATCGGCGCGCGACCGTTCGGCTTCCGCCTTGCGCTTGCCGATACTGCCCTTCTTCGATGCGGGCACGACGAAAATGACCTGCTTGAGGAAGTATTCGGTCGTGACCGGCTTCTGCTTGTTTTCCAGGAGGCGCGTGACGAGCTCCTGGTTGGAGAGTTTGCCCTTCGAGCCGTAGCGGGCGTTGACCAGTCGCGGCCAGCTCATCGAGACGGCGATATAGGCCTTGAAGTGGTCGGCGCCGACACCGGCCTGTCCGAGGATGCCGGTCAACTGCTGAGGCGTCATCTTGTTGGAGGATGCAAAGCGCGCGAAGGCGGCATCGACATCGGCGGTGCTCACCGACATGCCGACGCGGGCGATCTCCTGGCGCTTCAGGACTTCGTCGACCAGCTCTTCTTTGGCGATCTTGGCAATGTTGCCCTTGCGGCGCTGCAGGCGGAGGAACGCGGTGCGGCGAGCAACGTCACCATTCGTGATCGCAGTCTTGTTCACGACGGCGACAACCTGGCTTGCGGCCTGAGCCACTGGGGCGACCGACAGGTCTCCTGCCACCAGCGCCAGCGCGACCGCACAGGCGAGCACCATCTGCTTTCCCTTGTTTGCAATGGCCATCGGTCTTCCTTTCCCGCGGGGCGCCGCACAACGGCACGCGCCCGCATACGCATAGTCGAGTAAAAGTATATCGTGCCGGACCCATTGCACAATTCCTGCGGCGAAACAATGACGCCGCAGCCATGTGCAGAAGATGCCTCGACCGCCCGGCTCAGGCCGTCAAAGCTGATCCGTGCCGAGATTGATGTCGCCAAGCGTGCGGAAGGTCAGGCGAGCCCCGATCGACCAGTCGCTCGCAGTCTCGTTTTCCGGGTCGAACTCGTCTGTATAGGCAAACGTGAAGACCATGCATTCGTCAGCATAGGATATACCGACGCTTCTGCTGTTGAGCGCGCTCTCATCGAGGTCCCAGGCAAGCGAGCCGAAGGCAGTCCAGTACTCGCTGACCTTGATCGAGCTTGACGTGCTGAGCTCGTCATTAGCTTCGGTGAACCCGTATTCGGGCTGGGCAGCGATCTGCGAATAGATGAGCGATGTCTGAAAGCGGTCGTTGGAATACGACATGCTTGCGTCGGTCCGCTGCAGATCCCAAGATTCTTCGTCAAGCCGAACATTGGTCGCCAAAGATATACCGTTCGGCAGGTCGATGCCGGCCATGCCGACATAATCCGAGACATCGGTTTCGAGGCCCGAATTCGCGCCCGCGTTGACGAGGTCGTCGGTCGCGAAGGAATTCAGACCGGCAAGGTGGTAGGACTGGCCGAAGATGCCGCGCAGGCCGATGCCGTTGTCGAAGCTGCCGGTGTAGCGGATGCCGACATTAGCGCGGGTGCCGCCTTCAACGCGGTCATATCCCGAGAACTTGTCGCGCTCGAACAGGTTTGTCGCATCGAAGACAAAGCTCTGGGCGTCTTCGTTCGGGAGCATGCCTGCCAGCTGTTCATCATTGCGCGCATAGATCTGCGCGATCGGTTCGACGATGTGGCTGCTGTTGGTCGTCGAGAACAGGATGGGATAGCGGGCTTCAAGCCCGGCCGTCATCATGTGGCGCGTCTCGAAGGACTCGGACGTATAGTCGCCCGCATAGCCGGTCGGCGAATCCATGTCGAGGCCGTAGGCGTCGCCGCGCGCAGCAAGGAGCGGCGTCAGCTGCAAGCCCCCTGGCACGCTGAAGGTTCTCTTCCATTCGAGTTCGCCGCTGAGGCGTGTCGAAGCGCCTTCAAGGCCACGATAACGGACGAGGTCGGTGACGCCGTCGCCATTCGTGTCGACATCCACGAAGTCGGACTTGAAGCGGGCCAGCGACGTGAAGTTCATATTGCCAGACAGCTGTCCGCCGGCGATCGGCTCGGGCGCATAATAGGCATAATCGACCGTAGGAATGACAGTCGGCTGTTTCTTCTCGGCGGTGTTTTCGGTGTCGGCGTCCTGAACGTCGAAATAGTAACCGCGCATGTCGAACGAGTTACGCTTGCCGCGACCGGTCAGGTAGACCTGATTGGTATGCGTGTCCTCGCCGAAGCCTTCCAGCTTGTAGGTCTTGGCGAAATTGTTGTCGCTCTGGAACATCACGTCCCAGCCGAACGACCAGCGCGGATTGATCTGGAAGGCTCCCTTCGAGCCGACCATTCCGCGCAGGTCGCGATTCGAGTCGCTCGTGCCTGCCGAGAACTTGTCGCTGTTCATCTGGTCGATGCCGGCGAAGTGCAGCGATGCCTGGCCCTTTTCGAAACGTTGACGGATTTCGGCCTCAATCAGCACGCCCTGACTGGTGAAGCCGGTCGCCTTCACCGTGGCGTCGCGCTGGTTCGAGATCGCGAAATAGTAGGGAACGGTAAGGCCGAAGCCGAGGTTCTCCGAGAACCGCATCTGCGGAAACAGGAAACCCGACTTCCGTTTCACCGTATGGTCCGGGACTTCAATGAACGGCAGCACGGCGAGCGTATGCCCGAAGAGCTCGAACCGGGCCTTCTCGAGGCGAACCGTATGCTTCTTGCCGTTCTGGATGACGCGTTCCGCCTTGACCTGCCAGAGCGGCGGACGGTCCGGATTGTCCGCGCAGGGCAGGCAGGCCGTGTAGACGCCCTTGTGGAGAATCATGTCAGTGTCGTTCACCCGTTCGCCGCTTTCCGCGGCAAGACGCGTGTTGTCGCTCGTCTCGATTCTCAGCGTCTTGACGAAGCCCTCGGCGAAATTGTCGGTGACGTCCAGCGTATCCGCATAGATACGGTTTCCAGTCGGCTCGACCAACTCGATGTTGCCCGATGCGGTCACGCGACCGGTTGCCTGGTCGTAGACGACCTGCTGGGCCACCATCTGGTAGCCGCCGTAATTGATCTGCACTGCGCCGGTCGCAGTGATGCGTTGCGAATCCTTGTCGTAGACAAGTTCGTTCGCTGCCAGAAGGAGCTTTGTTTCTGCGGGAAGATTGGGCTCGAGGGAACGCAACTGAGTGTCCTCCTGCGCGTGGACGACCACGGCTGAAGACATCAACGCACACACGGCGGCACCCGTCAGCAGGGCTATTGCTAGCCTTCTGATATTCTTGCGGTCACTTACCGCCACTAACCATCCTCCTGATGAAGCAGAATTGTCGCTCCCACCGCCAAAGCCACGACGACTGGGACCCAGGCCGCAACGAACGGAGGCACGACACCGCTGCTTCCGAATGCCTTAACAAGCACGGTTACTACATAAAGCACGAAGCCTGACAGGATTCCACCCAGAATCGCCGAACGCGATTGGTTGAACCTGCTGAATTTGAGCGAAACGGTTGCGGCGATCAACGTCATTGCGACCAGAAGGAAGGGTAGCGAAAGCAGTGAATGGAACTGCGTTTCGAGTGCCTTTGTCGATACGCCGAAGGATTTTGCCACTGCGATTTTTTCCGAAAGGTCATAAAAAGCAACGGTCTCCGGTTGTGCGAGGCGCTCCTGGACGAATTCCTGTTTCAGATTGGTACTGACTTTGGCTGTGGCGAGCCTTGTGGGTATTTCGCCGGGCCGCGTTTCCGTAACCTCGGTAAGCAACCAGTAACCATGTTCCAACTTTGCCGACTGGGCATCCTGTCTCAGAATGATGCGGCCGTCGCTGTCGAAATGAATGAGGGTCGCGTCGACGAGGAAGGTTCCGTCCTCGAGAACGGTCTGGGCACCGATCACCACGTCGGTATTGCCGCTGATCTGCCTGAGCCACGGCACGGCATTCGCGGATTTCGGGCTGTCGCTGTCGCGGGAACTCGCCTCGATGAACAGGGCCTGCCTCTGTCCCCAGGCCGCGAGTGGATTGACCAGGAGGGTGGTGGCGAGTCCGACCAGCAGGGCGCCGAAAAGGAAGGGCGTCATGAACTGCCAGACCGATATGCCGGCGGCGCGCGCCACGACCAGTTCCGACTTTCGGTTGAGTGCAATCAGCGTCGTCATCCCGACGAAAAGCGTGATGAAGGGGATCGTCTGCTGCAGGATGAGGGGCAGGCGAAGCGCCGTCAGCCAGAGAAGGCCCCAGACCGAAAAGAATCCGCGCCCGGCCAGCCGGCCGGAATTCTCGCTGAAGTCGATGAGGAAGATGATCGCGACCACCCCGGTCAGAAACCAGAGCATCGTCAGTGCATAGCGCCTGAAGAAGTAGCGGCCGAGCGTCGTAATCATCACGCCGAGCCCTTAGTGGAGGATCGGCGGTTTAGGAACGGTGCGGTCGCAATACTCCACAGTCGCGTGAAAACTGCATTGAGCCAGCGCGGCATCCGCAACGACTTGCCCCGATAGAGCAGGTAGGCGGCATATCCGCCGGTGGCGATCGGAACGGCATAGACCAGCGGCACGAAATTGGCCGACCCTTCGACCAGCTTCACGGTGTAGTTCGAGATCCAGTAGATGGCGAGCGACAGCGTCAGCGCCGTTGCCATGGGGTGCACGCGCGCCTCGCGATGCGAGCGCGCATTGCCGCAGAGAACGAGCGAAATCAGGGCGAACACGAGCGGCAACATCCAGTTGCTCATGCGGCGGTGCAGTTCACTGCGATAATCGCCGATCTTCCGGGCAACTTCGGGATCGCTAATGTCGGGATTGAGCAGGAAGGAGAGGTCGCGGTCGATGGCGTTGAGTCGCGCCTGCCCGCGCGTCTGGGACAGGTCCGAAAGGTCGAAGGAATAGGAATCGAAGCGCACCACCGAGACTTCGCCGGTCAGTGACTTCCGGTGCACTTCGCCGTCTTTCATGATCAGCGCCGTGCCGTTGGTGTCGACGGCGCCTTCGCGCGCATAGTAGATGAGCGAATAGGCCGGGTCGCGCGAATCGGCGACGAACAGGCCGCGCAGGATGCGGCCCGAAAGGCGCTCCGAGATCTGCACGTAAAGTCCGTCCTCGATCTTGCGGAAATTCTTCTCCTCGATGACGGTCGACAGGAGGTCCGCATAGGCCGCCGCGATCATCTGGCGTGCGCCAACCCGCAGCTTCGGCTCGGCGAAGTTCGCCATCAGGAAAGAGAACACGCTGAGCACGATTGCGAAGATGACGAGCGGGCGGTTGATGATGCTGCGCGGCGCACCGGCCGCGTCGATCACGGCCAGTTCCGAATCGTTGTTCATTGCCGTCAGCGTCTGAGTGATGCCGATCACCACCGCGAAAGGCAGCACGGCCGGAACGAGGGTCGGCAGGATGAGGGTCGCAAGCTTCATGAACGAACCGACCGATTGTCCGCTGTCCGTCACCAGGTTGATTCGCGCCAACACCTGCGTTGTCCAGATGATCGCCAGCACCGGCAGGAGCGCGGTGAGGAACATCTGGCCGACACGCCGCAGGATGTAGAGTTCGAGAAGCTTCATACGGTTCCCTGAAGACTGCGTTTCCGACGCATGTCCGAGAATAAGGACAGGCTCTCTCTACGACGCTTGAGGCAATTTGGCGACAGGCCGTGACGGGATTTCACCATCGTCAGAGGGTGTTTTTTCGGACACGCGCTATTTCGAACACGGCCAGCAGCGCCGCGAAGACGGCGGGTGATGAAAGCCAGCCGAGCACGACATCGGAAAGATAGTGACCGCCGAAGGACACGCGGAACGCCGGTGTCACCAGCGATACCGCGATCAAGGCGGGACCAAAGACCGGGCGCATCTTTTCCGACAGGAGGGGGATGAGGCAGATCAGCCATCCGGCACCCGCTGCCTCCCCGGAGATGAAGGAGCAGTTGTTCTCGCAGCCGCCCGCAAAGGACCCGGCGGGCATGAAGGGCAGTTCTCCGCCGAAGATGTCGGTCTGATGCGGCCGTGGCCGTCCGGAAAAGCTCTTGAGCAGGAGATTTACCACCACATAGGGGCCGATGAAGAGCGTGAGCAACGAAATTGCATAGTCGCGCACCTTCCGCGGCTGATAGGTCGCGCCATGGTGCTGCAAAGCCCGGACCAGGGCTATGATGACGACCACCGCTGCAAGGGAGGGCATATAGAAGAGCATCTGCCGCAGGAACACGAACAAAGTGTCGCGCTGATAGGGAAAGTCTCCACAGACGATGCCGTCCGCCGTTCCTTCCGCGCAAGCCGTCGCCTCGAAGAAGGCGGCGCTCATTGCAACATCGAGTGCAGGCAGGAAATGGAATGCGGCCAGCAGGAGCAGCCACACGGAAAGAAGCACGAGCGCCAGGATCACCGCCCGCCGGGCATCCCGGTCTCGATGGACCGCCTCGATGAGGGTGGTGTGTGTCTGCTTCGGCAAGGGCTTTCCCGTTTGCAAGTGTGGAATGCGTGGGCCCACCGGGCTGAGGGCGGCCGGAAACTACCCGCACATCGCTTGACCTGACAAGAGGCCCGCGATCACTGCCGCGTGAGGCGGGGATTGTCGAACCTATCGCCGTGGTTTTCCTTGCCTTCCGGTCGGAAAAGGACATGATCGCGGTCCATTCCTGTTATTTCCTTTGCCCTATGGAGTAGCCATGTCCAGCAAGATCGAAATCGCCTTTTCCAAGTCCCAGCGTATCACCGGCGGCCTCGCTGTGCTGCTGAAGACCGCAGAGGCCGAGGCGCCGTCTGGTGCTGCCGAAGCTGATCCGGCGGGCGTGTTTACCCGGGCGGCGAAGATCGGCGGTTTCACCGGCAAGTCCATGTCCACCCTCGACATCGTTGCTCCGCACGGCTCGGAAGCTGACCGCATCCTGGCAATCGGCCTCGGCAAGACGGCCGCCGTCTCCGGCCACGACTGGCTGAAGGCGGGCGGCAAGGCTGCCGCCGCGCTGAAGGGTGTGGAAAGGGCGACGATCTTCCTCGATGTCCAGGGTTTGGACGTGTCTCCGAAGGCGGCTGCGGATTTTGCGCTCGGCCTCTTGCTGCGCTCCTACAAGTTCGACACCTACAAGACCAAGAAGAATGGCGAGGACGACGACGCCAAATCAAACGACAAGGCCATAAAGGTCACGATCGTGACGGCCGAAGCCGCGGCAGCCAAGAAGGCCTTCGCCGATGCCGAGGCGGTGGCCGACGGTGTCATCCTCGCCCGCAATCTGGTCAACGAGCCGGCAAACGTGCTCGGGCCGGAAGAGTTCGCAGCGACCGCGAAAAAGCTCGAATCCCTTGGCGTCGAGGTCGATGTCCTGACGGAAAAGGAAATGAAGAAGCTCGGCATGGGCGCTCTTCTCGGCGTCGCCCAGGGCTCGGTTCGCCCCCCGCGCCTCGTCGTCATGCAGTGGAAGGGCGGCAAGGCCAAGGAGAAGCCGGTCGCCTTCGTCGGCAAGGGCGTCGTCTTCGATACCGGCGGCATCTCGATCAAGCCGGCCGCCGGCATGGAGGAGATGAAGGGCGACATGGGCGGAGCAGCCGCCGTGACCGGCCTGATGCATGCGCTGGCCGCCCGCAAGGCGAAGGCCAATGTCGTGGGTATCATCGGACTGGTGGAGAACATGCCGGACGGCAACGCCCAGCGTCCGGGTGACATCGTCACCTCGATGTCCGGCCAAACGATCGAGGTCATCAACACCGATGCCGAAGGCCGCCTCGTGCTGGCCGATGCGCTCTGGTACTGCAACGACCGTTTCAAGCCGGCTTTCATGGTCAATCTCGCGACGCTCACCGGGGCGATCCTGGTGGCGCTCGGCAATCTGCATGCCGGCCTCTTCGCGAACGACGATACGCTGGCCGACAAGCTGTTGGCGGCAGGGCTCGTCACCAATGAACGCCTGTGGCGGATGCCGATGGGCAAGGACTACGACAAGATGATCGACTCCAAGTTCGCCGACATGAAGAACTCGAGCGGCCGTCACGCGGGTTCGATCACCGCCGCACAGTTCCTCAAGCGTTTCGTCAAGGATACCCCGTGGGCTCATCTCGACATCGCCGGCACTGCGATGGATTCGCGCGCGGACGAGATCAACCAGTCCTGGGGATCGGGCTACGGCGTCCGGCTCCTCGATGAGCTGGTTCGCACCAACTACGAAGCGTGACGGCAGGCAGGGCAGGGACTTTGGCCGAGATCCTCTTTTATCATCTGACGGAATCGAAGCTTGAGGATGCCTTGCCTCCGCTCCTGGAAAAGAGCGTCGAACGTGGCTGGAGGGTGGTGGTGCAAACGCCCGAAACCAGCCGCCGCGACGCGCTCGACGCCCATCTGTGGACCTTCCGGGAAGAGAGCTTCCTGCCGCACGGCACCGATGCGTCGGAAGGGGCTGAGAGCCAGCCTGTTCTTCTGACCACCGGACCGGACAATCTGAACGGCGCGAGCGTCCGCTTCCTCGTCGACGGTGCCGAGCCGCCGGAAACACTGGACTACGATCGCGTCGTCTTCGTCTTCGATGGCCACGACCAGCCGCAGCTCGAAAGCGCACGCGGTCACTGGAAGACGTTGAAGGCGGCTGGACACAAGCTCACCTATTGGCAGCAGAACAACGAGGGCCGCTGGGAAAAGAAGGCCTGACCGACGCTGCTCCTCAGATGGCGAAGTCCGAAGCGCCGACCCTGCGCAGATGTGGCACCCTAGAGAAGTTCGACGGCGTTTCCGACGCGCGGTCGGGACAGCGCCGTGCTGCCGAGATGGTAACTTTCGAGCCCGGTGACCTTGGAAAGCAAGGACGTGAACACGGTGGTGAGGTTGTAGTCGACAACGGTCACGACCATCTGCACGCCGCTCTCCGCGATCGTCGCGGGAATGGCGACGGGCGAGGCCGCACCCTTGGCGAGCGCGGCGGTGTGGTAGCCATAGGACCACGCGACCGTTGCGGTGCCGGTCGAGCTCACATTGAGGACAGAGACCTGAACCTTGAGGGCCGTCGCGTCGAAGGGAGTGAGCATGCTTGATGTGCCCTCGACCAGTGTCTGGATCGATGACGCAGTCCAGGTCGGTTCCTGCGATGTGATATCGCTTGTCGTCGTGGCGATCTGATTGAGGCGACGGTTGACCATCAGGGCTTCACCGAGGTCGAGCGTTGCTGCGAAGAGCGCGATGATCAGCGGCAGAAGAAGTGCGAATTCCAGACCGGAGATGCCACTTCGGTCGGACATCAACTGACCGAGCAGAGAGAGTTTCCGGGTCGTCATTCTCCGCTGGCAGTCTGGAACGTGGGGATGATCGGACATCAGAAGGGCTCGTTTCGGAAGAGGGCGGCGGCGGCCAGCACGTAGCGTCCGTCCTGCAGCGTGTGGGCCTTGATCCCCGCGAAGGCGAGGGTGCTGTCCCAGGGCAGGTAGGCCTGTATCAGCACATAGTCCCCCGATCCGCCGGGGGAAAAACTCTCCTGAACGCTGAGCACGCCATTCTGCACGCCGGATTTGTAGCTGCGCGAAGAGAAATCGCTCATGACCTGCGTACTGACGAGCAGGGTATCGGAGCAGCCGAACGAGAAGGTCATGTTCTCGCAGACGCGCGCCTTGAATTTCTGCAGGTCCCAGCTGTTGGACGCTGCCGCCCCAGTCCTGACCTCGCGGGCCGTTCGTTGCAGGGCCGAATCGAGGCCGCTGTCGATGAAGAACATCAGCGATACTTCGAGGATGGCGAAGACAAGCATCAGAAAGGGCATCGCCAGCAGCGCGAACTCGATCGCGGCCGCGCCCTTTTCGTCGCGCAAAAGTCTCCGGTGAAGCCGCATGTCCGCTCTCCTAGTTGGTCAGCCGGACCTTGGCGACATATTGCTGGAAGAGCTTGGAAAGCCCGGCTTCGATCTCGGACGAGGAGTCCGCCTGGATGAACAGATCGCTGCTGGAAGCGCACTCTTCGAGCGCC
Organism: Rhizobium terricola; assembly: GCF_012927355.1. GTDB lineage: Bacteria > Pseudomonadota > Alphaproteobacteria > Rhizobiales > Rhizobiaceae > Allorhizobium > Allorhizobium terricola. The sequence continues at coordinate 1,813,243 of NZ_JABBGK010000001.1, read as the reverse complement.
ACCGGGATGTATTCCTGCCGCGGCTTGCTCTTGTAGGCCGACTTGATCGTGCCTCCCCAGACCGACGCGAACACGCTGGTCGACATCTTCTCGCCGACAGTGACGTTGTAACCCCAGTCGTAGGTCATCGGCAGGTATTCGGTATAGAGGACGCCGAAGCTGGCATCGAGGTTCTTGACGTCGTCACACCAGAGCGGATTGAGCGGCGTCGTCGCCTTGCGCAGGCTGTCGACCGCAGTTGGGAAGCGGATGCCGCTCGACGTCTGGTGGACCCAGTTGCGCTCGGATTGCACCCCGTCCGTCAGCATCAGGACGAGCTTCAGCGGAGCGCTTGCCGTCCGGCCGTCGCCGGCCGTGCCGACCATCTTCTTGAGGGCCGTCAGGGAGTAGTCGAAATAGGTGGCCGCAGCCGATGTCGCGCTGTTCAGTCCGGCGGAGTTGTCACTCAGCTTCTTGCGCGCATCGGTGGTCGAGAAGGTCGGGGGGAGCACTTCCGTTGCCGTCTGGCCGACCGAATAGAGACCGATCTTGATGCGGTTGTGCGAGCTGTCATAGCGGTCGATCATGTCGAGCACTTCCTCGACCGCGTCGAGGGCAACATCGGTGCGCAGTTGTACGCCCATCGCCTTCGCCAGCGCGTAGTTGGTCGAGTAGGTCTTGCCTTTATAGGTGTGGGAGCCCTCGGACACGTGGCAAGCAAAGGCGCAGCCGGCGGTATTGAGCATCGCCGTCTGTCCGGCACTGGTCGCAGCCAGCATCATCGAGGCTGACTTGTCGAGCACGATATAGACGTTGAGGAAGGATTCCCCCGGTCCGGCGACGGTCGAACTGACGCTGACGTCGACCTGCTTGATGTCGGCGATCTTGAGGAGCGTGGTCGGCACCGCGACCCGCGCCATCGCACTGATCTTCTGGCCGCTGGTGTCGATATCGATATCATCGAGCAGGTAGCCGCTGTCGGTGAGGTCGGTCTGGGCCGCAAACCAGTCCTTCACACGCTTCTCGATGGCTGCGTCATTCAGCGTTCCGACGCTCCGCACCGCCGCCAGCAGCGCGGTGTCCAGGTCGGCCTGCATCTTGGTTCTGACGTTGTAGGCGCGGACATAGTCGAGGCTCATCCCCACCGCGGTGATCACCGGAACGAGCAGCAGGGCGAAGGTGATGGCGATGTTGCCGCCGCGATGGGCGAGAAGTTTCCGCAACTGACGTGTCATACGCAATACCGACTGTGAAGCGCTCGATGCGCGGAGAGATATATCGGGGCGGATGATAGTGCGGCGCCGTTACACTTGAGTTAATCGCCCGGTTGAAGCCGTTTCTGGACCGAAATGAGAAAGCGAGAGCCAGAGCTCATAGGCCAATTTTGGGCTTGATCGAGTTTGAAGTGTCCAAGGTAAAGCGCGGTTATTATTTGAGCCGCTAATCCCGTTGAACGAGCGGGCGTTTCTATATTTGCGACATCTTCAATATGATCAAATTGGCATTCTTGTTGATTGGGGGCAGGGCTTTCCGTGAGGATTGGTGGGAGCCCGCTGTAGCGGGCCTGCTGACCATTGCACTTGGCTTTGCTGTCATCGCCGACGTTTCTGACGGTTTGACCACGCTGACGACGCAGCTGTTTGGTCTGCTTTTCCTCATCCAGGGCTTCATGGCGCTTTTCGGAATGGCGTTTCGCACGACAAATGCCGGCCGCAATGCCGAGGGCGTGAAGGCGGGCGTGATGCTGGTGCTGGGTGCCATGATCCTCGACCCGTCCATGCGCAGCGAACCGATCCTCAATTGGCTCTTTGCTGCCGGCCTTGTCATCGACGGTCTGTCACGCCTTGCAACCGTCGCGCTCGTGCGGTTTCGCCGGTGGGGCCATGCCCTGATCGCCTGCAGTTTCGAAGTCTTGTTGGCCGTATTAATTGTGAGTGAGTGGCCGCTATCGTCGCGGCTCAACATTCCGCTCTGCGTCAGCCTGCTGCTGGTGCTGTCGGGCATCACGATGGTGCGCCTGGCATTTACGTTGAGGCGGCACAACGTGGAGGAGCCGCTCTACGCCCATCCGATGTTTTGCGTCCGCGGCTGGAACGACAATGTTCGCCATCTTCCCGACGATCCGGTCCGCACCAGTCGATATCGAACCATGCGTGTGCTCGTTTGGACACCAGCCGGTGCCGTCGAGATGCGACCGCGTCGACCGATCATCGATCGTTATCTTGCGGCCCTCGACAAGCATGGCGAGCTGTCCATCGGGCATGCGGCGATCGAGATGGGCCCGGACTTCTATCTTAGTCACTGGCCGGCGAACGAGATCGATCCGGGCGAATGCGAGGTCACCGCAGTTCTCTATGCCGGGGCTGACAACGACGTACCGGGCCTGTTCCAGCCGTCCTACGAGCACGAATGCAAGATCTGGACGCCGGCCGATGAGGAGATCGTGTTCAACCGCCTCGATCCGGCGCACCTCGAGGGCTTCATCCGCGGCTATTGCGAGCATTCCACCTACAATGTCACCAACCGGAACTGCTCGATCGCGGTTGCCGGCGCGCTCGAGGCCGGCCTCGAAGCAAGCCTGGAATGCCGCTCGCCCTGGCTCAGATTGTGCCGGCTCATGCTGACGCCGTCGCTGTGGGAGGCGGCCTATATCCGATCCCGCGCCGCCCATCTTTGCTGGACCCCGGGATTGGTGCTCGACTATGCGCGAGCCCTTCATCGCCTCGTCGAGCCCTCCCATGTTCCCTGGCCTCTGCGCCTGTTTCAGAGCCTGAGGCTTCGCGCCATCGGCGTGTTCGGCCGGGAGATCGCCCGATGAGCCCGATCTCCGAACCCGCGCAGGGCTCCTCCGATATCGTGTCGCGTGCCGCTGTCATCGCAACGGCGGCCATGTTCGGTCTGACCTACTCGCTGAGCGCTCCGCTGATCGCGATGGACATGGCGCGTCAGGGCGCCGGCGAGACGATGATCGGGGTGAACGCAGCGATGCATGCCGTCGGCGTGTTGATCACCGCGCTGTTTCTTCCCCGGCTCGTCGCCCATCTCGGCCCGCGCCGTCTCATCCTTGTGTCGCTGGTCGCTTCGGCCTGTGTGCTTGTGGCCTTCGGGTTGGTCCAGAATATCTGGCTTTGGTTCCCGCTGCGCCTGCTGCTCGGAATGGCCGCCGAAGCGCTGTTCGTCGTTTCCGAAACCTGGATCAACGCCCTGAGCACGGAGAACACCAGGGCAAGAGCGATGGCCGCCTATACGGCCGCCCTGGCCCTCGGCCTGGCGCTCGGGCCGCTCATCCTGTCGCTGGTCGGGGCCGGGGGGCTGCTGCCGTTCATGATCGGAGCCGTCATATCCCTTTGCGCGGCAGGGCTCGTTCTTGCTCCGGCGGTGCGCGCGCCGCCCTTCGAGAAGCCGAGTTCGGGCAATTCGTTGCGGTTTCTCGGGATCGCGCCCGTTGCGATCGGTGCGATCACCCTCAATGCGGCCGTCGAGTCCGCCGGTCTGTCCTTTCTGGCACTCTACGCGATAGGGCTGGGCTGGCAGGCGGAGGACGCGGCCCGGCTGATGTTCGTCATGATGTTCGGCGCGATCGTCCTTCAGCTTCCGATCGGCTGGCTGGGTGACATGGTCGACCGCGGCAAGCTGATCGTCGGCTGTGCGGTTCTTGCCTCCCTCGGTGCGGCGCTCTGGCCCTGGGTGCTCCATTCGGAGCTTGCCACCTACGCGCTGCTTTTCGTCTGGGGCGGCGTGTTTGTCGGGATCTATACCCTGACGCTGACGGTGGTCGGCAGCCGCTTTTCGGGCGGCGATCTCGTCGGCATCTATGCCCTGATGGGATTGACCTGGGGCGCGGGCGCACTGGTGGGGCCGCTTCTCGCGGGTTTCTCCATGCAGGCAGGCACGCATGGCCTTGCGGTCTTCGCGGCCGTTGCCTGCGGTCTCTTCGCAGTGACCGCCATTTTCCGCCGCGACGGCTGACAGGACGATTTGGGCACGAGGCGGGAGATTATCCCGCCATCGCCTCTTCGTATTCCGTGGAGAGTTCGAGCCACTGTTCCTCGGCGGCCGCGAGCTTTGCGGCTGCCTCGCCGCGCTGTTTTGCCTTGTCGGCGGCCTTCGCCGGCGACTTTTCGTAGAGCACCGGGTCTGCAAGTTCCGCATCAAGAGCCTGAATCAATGTCTCCAGTTTCTTGGTCAGGGACTCGATTTCATTGATCTTTTTCTTCAGCGGTGCGAGCGAGGCGCGCCGGTCGGCCGCCGCCTTCCGCTGGTCGGCCTTGTTGACCTGCTCCTGCGTGCTGTCGGCCTTGTCCTTCTCGTCCTTCTTCTTCCCGGACGACACGATGAGGCTGCGATACTCCTCCATGTCGCCGTCGAAGTTCGTGACCGTGCCGTTGTTGACGAGCCACAGCCGGTCGACCGTCGCCTCGATCAGGTGCCGGTCGTGGCTGATCAGGATGACCGCGCCGTCATAGTCGTTGAGCGCGGCGATCAGTGCCCGGCGGCTGTCAATGTCGAGATGGTTGGTCGGTTCGTCGAGGATCAGCAGGTTCGGCGCGTGGAAGGCGGCGAGCCCCATCAGCAGCCGCGCCTTCTCCCCGCCGGAAAGATCCTTGGCGGCAGTCGCCATCTTCTCGGTAGCAAGGCCCATCTGCGCGACACGGGCGCGAACCTTCGCTTCCGGTTCGAGCGGCATCAGGCGGCGCACATGGTCGACCGGTGTCTCGTTCGGGATCAGGTCGTCGAGCTGGTGCTGGGCGAAGAAGCCGACCGACAGGCTCGGCGGCTGCTTCATCTCGCCGCCCTGCAATTGAAGCCGTCCGGCAATCAGCTTGGCGAAGGTCGACTTGCCGTTGCCGTTCGAGCCGAGAAGCGCGATGCGGTCGTCGTTATCGATCCTGAGGTTGATGTTCTTGAGGATGGGCTTGCCCGGCTCGTAACCGACCGCGCCGCCATTGATGGCGACGATCGGCGATGCCGGCTGCTTTTCCGGCTTGGGGAAGCTGATCGGCTGGACATGGTCCTCGACCACCGCCGCGACAGTCCCCATGCGCTCCAGCGCCTTGACGCGGGACTGCGCCTGCTTGGCTTTCGAGGCCTTGGCCTTGAACCGGTCGATGAAGCTCTGCAGATGTTTGCGCGCCGCGTCGTTCTTGGCCTTGGCCTTCATCTGCAGCTCGTCGGCCTCGGCCTTCTGCCGCTCGAACTGGTCATAGCCACCGCGATAGAAGGTGAGCTTCTTCTGGTCGAGATGCACGATCGAGTTGACCGCATTGTTCAGCATGTCGCGGTCGTGGCTGATCACGATCACGGTGTGCGGATAGCGCCGGACATAGTCCTCCAGCCACATCGTGCCTTCCAGGTCGAGATAGTTGGTCGGCTCGTCGAGCAGCAGCAGGTCCGGTTCGGCAAACAGCACGGCTGCCAGTGCCACGCGCATGCGCCAGCCGCCGGAAAAGGACGATGCCGGGCGCAACTGCGCTTCATGGTCGAAGCCGAGACCGGAAAGGATGGTGGCAGCGCGCGCTTCCGCCGAATGGGCGCCGATGTCGGAAAGCCGCGTCTGGATCTCGGCGATCCGGTGCGGATCGCTCGCAGTCTCGGCCTCGGCGATGAGGGCGGCGCGTTCCTTGTCGGCAGCCAGAACGATCTCGATCAACGGCTGCTCGGTGCCGGGGGCTTCCTGCGCGACCTGGCCGATGCGGGCGTTCTTCGGGATGGAGATCGATCCCGACTCAGGCGACAGATCGCCGGTGATGATCCTGAACAGGGTCGATTTGCCCGCGCCGTTGCGACCCACGAGGCCGGCCTTGGTGCCGGAAGGCAGAGACACGGTTGCGTGGTCGATCAGCAGGCGCCCGGCAATGCGGGCCGTAATGTCGTTGATGGTAATCATGGCCTTGGCTTTTCGCCGAACTGGCGGGCAAAGGCAAGCGGGGTGGGTAGGCTCCGGCGGGTGTGTCGCCAGAGCAGGTGGTCAGGTTGCTCAGGCGCAACAGCGGGAGGGGTTGCGTCAGGCCACGTGGCGCCCGATGTGGCGGCCGTGCCGTTCGAGCGGATACCCGCAGATCGGCTGGCGCGGATTGGCGCGCGCGCCATTGAGCGCGGCTTCCGCATGGGCAAAAAGCTGCATCGGCTGATCCGCGTCGTTGCAGAGGGCAAAGCCGATGGACAGGCCGAGCCCGCCATGGGTCGAGCCGTGCTCGGTCGCGAAGACGAGATTGTTCTCCACGGCCGCATGCAGGCGTTCGGCGATGGTGAAGGCGTCCTCGCTCGAAACCCCGCTCAAGAGGAAGGCGAAGTCGTCACCGTCGACGCGGGCGACGAAATCATGCTTCTTGATCGTCTTGCGGAAGATCGTCGCCAACCGCTGCAGGAGACGGTTGCCCGCGTCTTCGCCGAACTGGTGGTTGATAGAGCGAAAATCATCGATGTCGACGATCAGAAGGGCGCAATCCGCAGGGGGCACATCCTGATTGTAGAGCGCATCGAGCCGGTTCATGAACGCGATGCGGTTCGGCAGGCCGGTCAGTCGGTCCTTCTCGGTGGCGGTTCGCGCGGCTTCGACCGCACGGCTCGCGCCCTCGATCTGCTGAAGACCGGCCTTGAGCTTGAGCCCGAGTTCCGTCTCGGCATGGAGAAGGTCGCCGGTCGCCGCGTTGAGGAAGTCGAGTTCGGCGATGAGTTCCGCGATGCCGCGGTTTTCGTCCTCGCGGATCGAGCCGAGGATCGTTTCGAGCGCCCGTGCGAAGGTCTGCTTGTGCAGGACGCCGAGGGACACCTGCTCCGCGATCTTCTCGAGCACGCTCGAGGTCTCCGACTGGAGCTTTTCTTCGGCAAGCCCGCAATGGCTGACGAGGCGATGCTTGAGGCCGATCTGGTCAAGGTCATGCTGGCTCGGCCGCTGGCCGAGCGACGCGAAGTCGCGGGCAAGCCCCGGGTGGCGGCCGCTCAGGGCCTCGTGCACCAGCTCGTAGTTGCGCGGCAGCCCGCCGATCATGTGCTTGGCCATGTAGCCGGCCACTTTCTGCAGCAGGTCATGTCCTGCCGCAGCGCGCTGCGCTGCGTGGTGCTGCTGTGCTGCGCTCGCATCGTTCTGCATGGCAATTCCCTCATCCTGCGCCGGATTGGTCCGGTCTGTTTTCGGATGCCCGATCAGGGCCTTGCGGGCGAATGTCACCGGCATTTCTCAGAAATCGGTTAAATCCGCCGGTCGATGTCGAGGCAGGGTTAACGGTCGTTGAATGCCGGGTCCGGGCGTTTCCCGCCTGGCGTTCATTCCTTTGGACACTCAACCGCTTCTATCCAATTTAATGAAATCTTAGTTAGCGCCCGCTAGTCTGATCTTGCAGCGCGACATCTGGGGACTGGAGGGTTCCTTCGTCGCGAAGTGACGCCACTGAATGAGGAGCGGTGGGCGGAAGCACAAGGAGCAGCGACTATGGCTATCCAGAAGTCGATCGTCCTGGCCAATTTCGCATTTTTTCTGCTGCTCGTCGTAGCGGTCTGGGTGCGTCCGGCCGGGCCTTTCGTCCTGGTCGTGACGGACCCGCAAGCAGATGCGAGCGGGAACATGCAGGTGATCGGAGAAGCGGGCGGTCGTCTCGTCTGGTCCGGACGGTATGCATGGGTTTCGGTTGCCTATTCCGATGCAAATGATTTTGCCGGCCGGCTCATGCGCGCTGGCGCTCTTCTTGTCTTGAACCATGATTTGGCAGTTGGCTGCCTCGAAGGAAATTGACATGAATGCTCTGAACGCTCTGCGCCATAAGGCTTCGACGGGGATCGTCGCGCTCCTGTGGCTGAACCTTGCATTGATCGCGCTCCGCAACGGATTGCGGGCCGACGGCTTTGATGTCTTCGCCCTCGTCGCCTCGCTTCTGATCGTCGGGTCCGCGACCGCGACCTGGATGAAGGATCGCACCGGCCCCACCACTCGTGTCGTCACGTCCATGGCCCATGCCGCGACGGTTGCGATTCTGGTCTACAGCTTTGCCGGCTCGCCGCTGCAGATCGACATCCACATGTACTTCTTCGCCTCTCTGGCGATCTGTGCGGTCTGGATCGACTGGCGCGCCATCGTCGGTTACGCGGCGCTGGTCGCCGTTCACCACATCCTGCTCTTCTTCGTCATGCCTGTCGCGATCTTTCCGGGCGACTCGGATTTCTCCCGCGTCGTGCTGCACGCCGTCGTCCTGATCCTGCAGAGCGGCGTCCTGATCGCACTCACCCACTCGGTCGTCAGCGCCTTCATGGCGTCGGAAACCGCAGTCGAGACCGCGACGAGTGCGGAGCGCAAGGCCACCACCATGGCCGAACAGGCCCGCCAGGCCGACCGTCATGCCGAAGAGATGCGGGCGATGCGCGAAGAGGAAAAGGCACGCGAAGCCGAAGCCGTCCGTTTCGTGGTCGACAAGCTCGACGAGGCGCTGACCCAGCTTGCGGCGGGCAATGTCTCTCACCGTATCTCCGACACCTTCGCCGGTGAACTGGACAAGCTGCGTGTTTCCTTCAACACCTCTGTCGAGGGGCTTGAATCGGTCATCGGCCAGGTCAGCCACGTCGTTCGCATCATCCGCGACGGCACCGGCCAGATCAGCCATGCCAACCATGACCTTTCCTCGCGCACCGAGCGTCAAGCCGCTTCGATCGAGGAAACCGCAAGCGCGCTCAGCAATGTGACCGACACCGTCAAGCAGACGGCCAGCGTCGCCGACCATGTCGGCCGCATGGTCGAACACGCCCGCACCGGTGCCGAGCGTTCGGGTTCGATCGTCACCAACGCCGTCGAGGCGATGAGCAAGATCGAGACCTCCTCGCGCGAGATCGGCAACATCATCTCGGTCATCGACGAGATCGCTTTCCAGACCAACCTCTTGGCACTCAATGCAGGCGTCGAAGCCGCTCGCGCCGGTGACGCCGGCAAGGGTTTTGCCGTCGTCGCCCAGGAAGTCCGTGAACTCGCCCAGCGGTCGGCAAACGCGGCGAAGGAGATCAAGGCCCTGATCAACACGTCGAGCGAACAGGTGCGCAACGGCGTCTCGCTCGTCGACGAGACCGGCAAGGCCCTGCACGCGATCGCCAACGAGGTCAACTCGATCAGTCAGGAAGTCGAAAAGATCGTCCGCAGCGCACGCGAACAGTCGACGGGTCTCACCGAAATCGACTCGGCCATCGGCCATATCGACCGCAATACCCAGCAGAATGCGGCAATGGTCGAGGAATCGTCTGCCGCCATCCAGTCGCTCGCCAACGAGGCATCCTCGCTGGAGCAGCTGATGGTCCGCTTCCAGATCTCAGCCGGCGACAACCACGCAAGGCGCCAGCGCGCCGCCTGACCGGCAACCCGGATTGCAGAGACAAGAAGTCGGCGGAGCGATCCGCCGGCTTCTTCGCATTGAAGGGTATCGTGGCGGCGGCCTAAAGCCATTCCTGCCCCTGCTGACGCAGGAAGAAGAGGAGATCGAGCGCCAGCGACGTCCTGCCAAGTGCCGTCAGTGTCATGTGGCACTGGCCGCGGTGGTGGGGCTGGTGGTTGACGTGATGCTGCTCTGCCAAGTCATGGGGCGAATTGGTCTATCGGAAACCCCTGATATGCGCAGGATGGCAGTGAATCGCATCAAGTTGCGTGCCATGCGTGTCTCGTTGCGTTAGAGCGAGACACGCGGCTCGCTGGCCGGTGTGCCTTTTCTAGGCGCGGTTCGCGCCGTGGGTTCCCTCAGGCGTTCAAGTCCGAGCGTGAAATTTGGCAACGACGTCAAACCCGGCCTTAGTTCTTGGATTTGCCGTCTCGGTTAGATAGTCGGAGCGAAGACCGTGGGCCGAGAACTCCCTTGGGTCGAGGCCTGCCAGCTCTGCTCTCAGCTTCACGATGTCGTTTACGGCCTTCGGATCCGGCACCCGAAGCAAGACAATGCCCGACCGATCGATGGCTCGAAACACACTGCCCGTTTCGATCTTCGCTGCCGTCAGCCACGCGATCAGCGCGTCAACGGACCGGCCCGTGAAATGGACCGACTCGCCGCTTTCGGCACTGCTGGTTTTGGTTCGGCCGAGATGGATGGGAGCGAGGGCTGCGTCAGAACGCCGGCACAAGTATTGCAAAAGTTGTTGAGCCCTGACGTTCAGCGCAATCTGCGTCAAACCTGCCCAGATATCGCCCTTGACAGGAAAGGGGGCGCTTCATAATCGTCGCTCAAGCCATTTCCTCGGTAGTGCGTTGTTTGTTTTGCGCTATTTGGATTTTACACTTGATTTGAGCCATTCAGGGAGAATGCATTGTGGGCATGGGGATGCGTTGCCGGGGGCTTCGGCATTATACGGCGGTTCTCCTCGCCACTGTTTCGCTTCCGCTTCCCGCCTTTTCGCAGCAGGTCCTGCCGACGGGCGGTAGTTTCTCCGCAGGCTCCGGCGATATCCAGACGGCCCCGACCGGCCTCCTGATCAACCAGACCAGCGCCACCGGCATTGTCGAATGGCAGGATTTCTCGATCGGTTCGGGCGCATCAGTGCATTTCGACAACGGCGCGGGCGCGACGCTCAATCGCGTGACGGGCAATCTCGGCTCGCAGATCGACGGATCGCTGACGGCGACGGGATCGCTCTATCTCGTCAACCGCGCCGGCATCGTCGTCGGCAAGGATGGCGTCATCTCGACCGGCGGCGATTTCTTCGCCTCCACCCATGACGTCACCGACCAGCAATTCCTCGCCGGCGGCGAGATGACCTTTGCCGGCAGCTCGAAAGCCGCCGTCGTCAATCTCGGCACCATCAGCTCGGCCTCCGGCAATGTGGCGCTGATTGCCCGCGCGGTCGACAATTCCGGCAGCATCACCGCGGAAAACGGCACCGTCGGCCTGCTCGCCGGCTACGAGATCCTGGCCAAGGACACCGCCGATGCGGACGGCCTCTTTGCCGTCGTGGTCGGCGGTTCGGACACCGAGGCCAGCAATTCCGGCGCGATCGCCGCGGCAAACGCCGAGCTGCGCGCCAATGGCGGCAATGTCTATGCGCTCGCCGGCAATACCGGCGGGGTCGTCAAGGCGACCGGCGTCACCAGCAAGGACGGCCGCATCTTCTTGACCGCAGGCGAGGGCGGCAAGGTGGAAGTCACCGGCAAGCTCAGCGCCACCCGTCCGCAAACCGAATCGACAAGCCTGCCGACCCGCGTTCCGATTCCGCAGGCGCGACCGGACAGCGGCGGCGACATTCGCATTTCCGGCAGCGAGGTCAGGGTCAACGGGGCAATCGAGGCAACCGGCACCACTGGTTCTGGCGGTACCGTCGTCGTCACCGGCGACAGGATCGCGCTCGGCTCGGCAGCAACGGTCGATGCCTCCGGCGCGACCGGCGGCATCGTGCTGATCGGTGGCGATTACCAGGGTGGCACCAATGCCGCGACGAAATTTCTCGCAGAAGATGTGGCGACGGCCGACAAGGTGGCGGTCGCCGCAGGTGCCGCGATCCGCGTCGACGGCACCGACGGTGCAGGCGGACGAGCGGTCGTATGGTCGGACGATACGACGGTTTTCGACGGCACGATTACCGCGACCGGCGCAGGTGCGGCCGCCGGCGGTATTGTCGAGACCTCGGGACATAACCTGCTGCTGGGCGACAACGTCGCCATTTCCACCCGCTCCGAGCGGGGAGCCACCGGCACCTGGCTGATCGACCCCTATAGCGTGACCATTTCGTCGTCGGGTAGCAGCAATGTCCAGGCCTTTGTTGGGGGCGACCCGTGGAACGTAGCGCCCACTGGCAGCGGGGCGAACATCAACAACGGCACACTCAGTGCCTACCTCAATAACAGCAACGTTGCGATCACCACCAATGGCGCGGGATCGGAAGCCGGCAACATCACCGTCAACGCTGCTGTGTCGTGGAACGCCGCGACCACCTTGTCGTTGCTCGCGGATTCCAGCACGGGCGGCATCTTCATCAACGCCGCCATCACGGGAGCGAATTCCGCCAGCGGGCTGGTGCTCAGCGCCGGCTCCGGCGGTATCAGTCAGGCGGCGGCCATCAGTGCCGGCACACTGACCGCCACGACTGCCAATGGCGGTTCGGTGGCGCTGACGAACAGCGGCAACCTGGTGGGCTCGCTCGGAACATCGAGCGTTGACGGTTCCTTCTCCCTGACGAACGGCCAGGCCCTCACCGTCAGCGGCAACGTCACCACCAATGGTCCGCTGTCCTTGGCCACGACCTCCGGCAACCTTACCGTCAACGGCTTGCTCACCGACGGCAACGCGAATTCGAGCCTGACCCTGACGGCGGCCGGCAATCTCTTGATCGGCAAAGATATCAGCCGGACAGGAAGCGGCGCGGCCGTCAACCTCAATTACGGTGGCAGCTACAGCCTCATCAACGGCGCGCGGATCTCGCTGCCCAGCAGCAGCGCGACGCTGACGATCAATAGCCAGGCCTATACCCTGATCCACGATCTGGCGTCGCTGCAGGCGATCGGCAGCTCGGGCTATTATGCGCTGGCTGGTGATATCGATGCGTCGGCGACATCTGGCTGGAACAGCAACACGGGCTTCAACCCCATAAGCGGCTTCACCGGTACGTTTTCCGGTCTCGGCCATGTCATCGACAGCCTGACCATCAACCGGTCATCAGTCACCCGGCAAGGGCTGTTCGGCGATACCAACGGTGCGACCCTGCGGGACGTTACACTGTCCAATATCTCTGTCACTGGCTCGGCTCGTGTCGGCGGCCTGGTAGGCGAGGCGAATAACTCGGTCTTCGATAATATTCACGTCACGGGCAGCATCAACGGGTATCAGGAAGCCGGTGGCATCGCGGGTTGGTTCGTGGATTCCACTCTGTCCAATTCCTCCTCTGCCGCATCCGTTAGGGTTTCGGCCAATAGTGCCGGTGGCCTTGTGGGCCACGCCTTATACACGGTCACCATATCCGACTCTTACGCCACCGGATCGGTTACAGCAGCCGTGCGCGCCGGTGGCCTCGTCGGTGATCTCGTGGGAGGACCGCTCGCCCTCAACAACGTCTACGCCAGCGGCAAAGTCACTGCGACGACTATAGCCGGCGGCCTCATCGGCGCTGACAGTTCCTCCTCCATCAGCCTGACGAATGCCTATTGGGATGGGAACTCGACCGGCCAATCGGCTACCATTGGCTTGGCGTTCCTGAGTTTGATTACCGGCACGGCCATCGACGTCTCCAGCGCCCCGCGCAGCCAATCCACCTATTCCGGCTTCGACTTCACCGATACCTGGGTGATGGTCGACGGCGACACGCGGCCGATGCTGCGCAGCGAATACTCGACCGTGATCTACACCCCAGCGGCGCTACAACTCATGTCGCTCGATCTGTCCGCCAGCTACAAGCTCGGCGCGGATATCGACCTCACGGGGGCATTCACCGCGGTCGGCGGATATTATGGCGGCTTGTGGGGTTCGTCGGGCTTCGTTTCCATCGGTAGCACCGCTTCGAACTTCACCGGCAGCTTCAACGGCCAGGGACATACGATCACCGGCCTGACGATCAACCGGGCAGGCACCAATTACGTCGGCTTGTTCGGCTTGACGAGCGGCGCCACGATCAGCAACGTCGCGCTCTCGGGCGGCAGCATCACCGGCAATGACGACGTCGGCGCGCTCATCGGCTACATGATCGGCGGTTCCGTCTCGTCGGCATCGGCGAGCGCGACGGTTTCGGGCGTGAGCACCGGAGAGGCCAATACCGGCGGCCTCATCGGGGTGGTCGACGGCGGCACGGTCAGCAATTCCTGGGCGAGCGGCAATGTCACCGGCGCCGGCTATCAGATCGGGGGACTGGTTGGTTATCTGACCAATGGCGGCAGTATCACCCGGTCCTATGCCACCGGCAATGTCACCGGCACCGGAGGTTATGGCTATATCGGCGGACTGGTCGGTGCCAACGGCTATAGCGGCATTGGCGGAACGATTTCCCAGTCCTACGCTACCGGTACGGTTACCGGCAGTGGAGGCCCGATCGGCGGCTTTGTCGGACATAACAATGGAACGATCACCGACTCCTACGCCATGGGCCGCGTGAACGGTCTGGGCACGGCGACCAATGTCGGCGGTTTCGTCGGCGTGAACTTCACCAGCGGCACCATTTCCAACGCCTATTCGACCGGCTATGTCACCGGCGCTGCCCAAGTCGGCGGTTTCGCCGGCTACAACAACAACCTCGCATCGGCAATCACCAACGCCTACTGGAACGTTCAGACCAGCGGACAGTCGGTCGGCATCGCCGGCGGTTCCGGCAGCGCCACGGCACGCACGACGGCACAGCTCCAGGGCAGCGTTCCGGCCGGCTTCTCATCGTCGATCTGGGGAACCGGGACGAACCTCTATTCCTATTTCCTCTGGCAGCATTCCATAACGCCGACGGCCGTTTCGGGCACGGCTTATAGCGACGCCGGCACGACCGTGCTGGCGGGCGCCAACGTGACGGCCGTGTCCGGTGGCAGCGCGATGGGCAGCGCCGCCACCGGCGCCAACGGCTATTATTACGTCCTGCTCGCGCCGGGCACCTCGCCCGCTTCGGCCGGCGTGCTGACCTACCTTGACGGCGGATCGACACAAGGCGCTGCCTTCTCGGACATCGCCGGCACCAACGGCGTCCAGAACATCTCCATCTATGGCACGGCGGCGCACCTGATCACCGGCAAGGCATCGCTTTCGGCAACCCGGACAGCCTATCTGGCAACGCTCGGCAGCTACAGCGACACCGATCTCGGCTTTCTTTCCTCGTCCTCCTTTGCTTCGCTCACGACGACGAGCGGTCATGGCGTCTACCTGAACGCCTCCGGCAACTACACGCTCGATACCAATCTCGGTTCGGCGGGCGTTCTATCGCTCGACAGCGGCGGTAGCGTCGGCGTCAGCGGCACTGTCGGGCTGACGGCCGGGGGCAATCTCACCGTCGCGGACGCCGTTTCCTGGTCGGACGCGTCCAGCCTGACGCTCACCACGAGTTCCGGCGGCAACATCACGCTTGGTGGCGCCGTCACCGCCGCCAACGGCACGCTCGCCATCTCCGCAGCCGGCACCGCGACAAGCTCGAGCGCCATCGATCTTGGCCTCTTCTCGCTCACCGGCGGCACATGGAGACAGGTCGCCGCCACACTTGCTGCCTTCGACGCCACCGATTTCCGCCTTGGCAGCGGCGCCACCTTCCTGCGCGCCACCGGCGGCGACGGTTCGGCGGCGACGCCCTACCAGATCGCTGACGTTTACGGCCTGCAGGGCATGGGCTCGGCCAGCCTGCTTTCGGATGACTTCGTGCTTGCGGCGGATATCGACGCCAGCGGCACGGCAAGCTGGAACTCGGGTGCGGGTTTTGTTGCCATCGGTGACTTTGCGACCGGCTTTGCCGGCAGCCTCGACGGCGCCGGCCACAGCATAAGCGGCCTGCTCGTCAACCGGCCGGCCGGCCTTGGCGGGCTGTTCGGCCGTATCGACGGCACGGTCTCCGACCTGACCCTGGCGGGCTCCGTCACGGGCTCCACAGTCGGCCTGCTGGCGGGCTACAACTTCGGCACGGTCAGCAATGTCTCGGTATCGGGCACAGCCTCAGCCGGCAACAGCCATTATGTCGGCGGCCTGATCGGCCTCAATGCCGGCACGATCACCGGCAGCCACGCGGCCGTGACGGTCACGGCGGGCGACTATGCCTATGCGGGCGGCCTCGTGGCGTACAACACCGCCGCCACATCCGGCAGCGTCGTCACCAGCACCGGTACGATCACCGGCAGCTCGGCCACCGGCACCGTCGACGTCGGCGCGAACAGTGCTGCAGGCGGCCTCGCCGGCGCGAGCGCCACCGTCATCTCGGCGAGCTATGCCACAGGCGCCGTGACCGGCGGCACCAATAGCCATGTGGGCGGCCTTGTCGGCGACAACACCGTGAACAGTTCAGCCGGCACCACCGGCTCCATCGCCACCTCGTTCGCCACCGGCGCGGTGACCGCAGGCGGCGGCGCCACCGCAACGGCGGGCGGGCTCGTCGGCGCCAATGCCGGCGACATAGCCGACGCCTACGCAACCGGCAATGTAACCGGCGGCAATGTTTCCGGCGGTCTGGTCGGGACCAACAGCGGCACGGTGGCAAACACCTACGCGACCGGCACGGTTCCGTCTTCGGCGGCATATTACGGCGGCCTGATCGGCAGCAATTCCGGCACGGCCACGGCCAGTTTCTGGAACACGACGACCTCCGGCACCAGCCTCGGCGTCGGCAACGGTTCGCCGATCGGCGTCACCGGCCGCACCACCGCGCAGCTCGCCTCGCTCTCGACCTTAACCGCCGCCGGCTGGACCATCGACGGCGATGGCGGCACGGGCACGACCTGGCGGATCTACGACGGCCAGACAGGACCGCTGCTGCGCAGCTTCATGACCGCGCTGACGGTGACCGGCGGCAGCAGCACCAAGGTCTATGACGCCTCGAACTCAAGCGCCAATGTCGGTACGCTGACCTACGGTACGCCGGGTTATGACAGCTCGCTGATATCCGGAACCGCCGGCTATACCAGCAGCAGCGCCAATGTCGGTGGCTATTCGGGCAGTTCCCTTGCCCTAAGCGGGCTCTATTCCGGCCAGTTCGGCTATGACATCACCTTCGTTTCGGGCTCGCTGACGATCACGCAGCGCGCCCTGACGGTCACCGCCGACAACCAGTCCATGACCGCGGGCACTGCCGTTCCGGCGCTGACCTACACCGTCGGCGGCCTCGGCCTTGTCGGTGGCGACAGCCTGACGGGCGCGCTCTCGACGTCCGCCTCGTCCACCTCCGTCTCAGGCAGCTATGCCATCACGCAAGGCACGCTTGCGGCATCCGCCAACTATGCGCTGACCTATACGGGTGGCACGCTGACGGTCACGGCTGGCTCCACGGTGACGACGCCGACGGCCTTCCCCCCATCGACCGTCTTCGAATTGCCCTCAGGGATCACGCTCGAGCAACCCGGTGGCGGCACCATCGCAAGCGAAGAGCAGAGCTCGTGCCCGGCAGGCGCGGTGATGGGCGCCGAATGCGCGGCCGTCCCCCACCCGGCCAACCGGTCGCTCGGCCAGTACATCATCATCGGATCGCTCTAATGAATACGTGTCGATTGACCATTCTCGAACGTATGCGCACGAGCGTTTTCGACGGGCCTGCAACACTTGCGATCCTGATGACGCTTGCCGCCGCCGGCCAGGCCTCCGCACAGTCTGCCGTCGAGCGCAACCCGCCGCCGGCCGTGACCGGCAAGGCTCCCACGATCACGCTTCCCGAGGAGGCCGCGGTCGAGGCCGACAAACGTCCGCTCGGCGCCGAGCTTGCCGCCATTCGCCTGATCGGCGCGAAAGAGGAACCGAGCGCCGGCCGCGCCGCCGGTGTCGTCGTCGGCGATATCGGTCCGGGCCGCGACCTCGAGCCTGAGCTTTCCGGCGTTCTCAAGCCCTTCATCGGAAAGCCGCTGTCGCTGTCGCTGATTGCCGATGCGCAGGCCGCCATTGCCGGTGTCTATCGCCGCGCCGGCTATCCCTTCGTGTCGGTCACCATTCCGCCGCAGGAAATCACCGGCGGCGTGCTCAATCTCCGGGTCATGGAATTCGGCTTCGGCACGGTGACCGCGCGCGGCATCGAGGGCGAACGCGCGCGTTCCCTCGCAGCTCAGGTCAACGCTCCGGCCGGCGGTCGCATTGCGTCTGCCGGCGTCAACGAGGACCTTGCCTGGCTGAACCGCTCGCCCTTCCGTCGGGTGCAGGGCCTGTTTTCTCCGGGTTCGGAAGTCGGCCGTTCCGACCTTGCGCTGGAGGTGACCCGGGGCAAGCCGTGGCAGGTCTATGCCGGCTATTCCAACACCGGTGCCACATCCGGCGACCGCGACCGCTTCAATATCGGCGCGGGCTTCGCGATCCCAGGCATCGACGGGGCCTTCGGTTCCTACCAGCTGACTGCTTCGCGGGATCTCTTCGAAGATCTTGGCGGCATCTTCCCCGGTCACGACGACCACCGGGCGCGCTATGTCAGCCATTCCGGTACCTTCGTCGTGCCGATCGAGGGCAGGCAGGCGATCGATTTCAGCCCGGCCTTCATCGCCACGCGGCAGGAAAACGATCTCTTCACCTTCGACACCTCGATCGTCGAACTGCCGCTCTATTATCGCAGTGCGCTCTCCAACATCCTGCCGGGCATCTATGGCGGCGAGGTCTATGCCGGCATCGAATACAAGCACCTGTCGCGCGATACCTTCTTCGCGGATATCCCCGTCGGCAATGCCAATGCGGAACTGTTCCAGTTCGGCCTCGGCATCGCCAGGTCGTTCACCGACGATTTCGGCTCCACCCGGCTCGACCTGCATGTAAAGGCCAATCCCGGCGGCATCTTCTCCGACAATTCGGACAGCGCCTGGGACAGCTTTTCGAACGGCGCGGTGACCGATGCCTCCTACGCCTATCTCGGCGGCAGCCTTTCCCGGCAGACCGAGCTCGGCCACGATTTCCAGCTCGACAGCGACGTGCTGTTCCAGCTCGCGGGGCAGGCGCTGCCCGATACCGAGCGGCTGGCACTCGGCGGTCTCGACGGCGTGCGCGGCTACGATCTCGGTGACGCGGTCGCCGATACCGGCGTCATCATCCGCAACGAGCTGCGCTCTCCCGTCGTTTCGCCGACCGGCCAGGACCGGCTGTCGCCGTTTGCCTTCCTCGACCTCGGCTTCGGCCGCGACAAGGCGGCGGAGGAGGGGCTTTTGCTCGCCAGCACCGGCGCCGGCATTGACTACGATATCGCCAGCAATTTCAGCCTGAACATGACCGCGGCCATCGCGCTCGTCGACGAGGGTGGCCGCGAAGCGGGCGACATGGATTTCAAGATCAGGCTTTCCGCGCGCTACTGACGCGCCACCTGCAATCGCCAAAGGAAGAGTACCAAGCATGCACAAGTTCACCACCGCGGCCCTGTCCCTGCTGCCGCTGCTTACCGCAGCCCCCGTCTTCGCGCAGGATGCAGCCCCGGCGACATTGCCCGGCGGCGCGAGCTCCCTGCAGGAGACCTATCAGGACTGGCGCGTCACCTGCGGCGTCGTTCAGAACGGCAAGATCTGCTCCATGGCGCAGGTCCAGCAGCAGCAGGACGGCCAGCGCGTTCTTGCCATCGAGCTGCAGCCGGCCAAGGATGGCGGCGTGGCCGGCGTTCTGGCGTTGCCCTTCGGCCTCAAGCTCGATGCCGGCGCCACGCTGAAGATCGACAGCAATCCGCCGCTCCCGGCGCTGACATTCTCCACCTGCCTGCCGACCGGCTGCATCCTGCCCGTGACGTTTACCACCGAGAACGTCGCCGCTCTTTCGGCCGCCGCCGCCCTCAACGTCACCGCCACCTCGATCCAGCCCAACCAGCCGGTCAACCTTGCCATTTCCCTGAAGGGCTTCAAGGCCGCTCTCGACCGCCTGACCGAGCTTTCAAAGAGCTGATAGCGCCCGGTCAGTCCAGGAGGCGGGCTGCCCGGCCGACCCGCCGGTTTGCGGGGTTGTAGTAGCTCGACGCCTGTTGCACCGAACGATGCCGTGACTGTTCCATGGCCTCGGGCAGCGGGATGCCGCGATTGGCGGCTTCGGTGAGGTAGCCGGATCTCAGGCCATGGGCGGAATAGTCGGCCGGATCGAGCCCCGCCAGTTTGGCGCGGCTCTTGACGATATCGTTGATAGCCTTGGGATCGAGCGGTCTGCGGGAAACATTGCCCCAACGATCGATCGCTCGAAACACACTGCCCGCTTCGATCTTCGCCGCCGTCAGCCACGCGTTCAGCGCGTCAACGGGCCGGCCCGTCAGATAGACCCGCTCGCCGCTTTCGGCACTGCTGGTCTTGGTCCGGCCGAGATGGATTGAGAGCGAGGGGAGCGCAGGACCGTCCTCGATCCGGACGGGATCTTCCGGCTGCAACTGTTCTTTCCTCAGGTCCGCGATTTCGCTGCGCCGCCGTCCGCCGGAGGCGAAGGCCACCATCAGGATCGCCCGGTCCCTGACATCACGCAGGTCTTCGGTCCTGCAGGTCGCAAGGAGGCTTGCCATGAAAATTGGCGGTCGCGATGTGCTCGACACGATCCAGCTGAAGCATTGGACGACACTGGTGCCCGAAACCCGATCTTCCCAGCGCATCCCTGTTCGCGACCTTGCCCAAATGGCGGAGAGGATTGTGAGCGAGGCTGACAGCCTTGTTGCAGAGTTGGCTGCCGAGGGGGTCAGGCATCCTGTCCTGAGTGCAATTTGCAAGGTTATCTCAAGTCGGGCCGGTTCGCTGCAGAAGGTCACGGAGCAGGTGTCTTGAGCAGCTGAATGGTCTCGAGCATCCAATGCCCTGTCCCTTGAACAAGGGGCCGCGGGTTCGAATCCCGTCAGGACGTGATGCTCACCTGCCGCCAATCTCCGTTCGAAACCGCAATCGAGATCGACAATGGTGGCTCTGCACTTTCAAAACGGTCGTTCACGCAGACCGGAAATTTCCCCCAAAGCAGCCTTGCACGTGTTTGGGCTCAATGTCGTGGGTGGGTGGTTAGCAGCCGGTCAGCTTCAGTGTCTCAACGGGCAAAAGGCGACGTTGCGTGTGCCAGCCAAGCCGCGATGCGCTAGGTTCCCGAGAATAACGATGGAGGGCTAGTGCGTCACCGTTGGTCAAGATCAACATGGCTCTTGTAGACGGCACCTTCCCGATATCTCATCGGAAGTTCGGCCGCGGGCAGATCGTGCGCCTCGAACGGTTTCCCGCTGGACCAGGGGAGCGCGTTCAACGCTACGCCGAACCCCGTGCTTAAAAGCCACGGCGTGAGCTTCGCAAGGGGCTTCTTCTACGCGATTGCAAGAACGCCGAGAGGCAACTTCACGACCATGAATAGGATGAAGACGAATGGCGCGACGAAGAGGCTCAGCACCATCGGAATCGCCGTTTCCAACATGGGATCTCCGCCGTATCGCAAGCGAAGTTGTGGGTTCCGTGTGGCCGCAAGCGGAATCAGTTCTTCCATGAAGCGAACATAGTCGGCGGACCGATCGACGTGCGTTTCTCCGAGCAAATCGAGTGAGGAGATTTCCCTTGACACGAAGAGCGTCCTTAGACGCGCGCTGTAGACCGGAAAGCCAGTGGTGCCGACCCCACTCGTGACGTGGAGGTGCAGGAATCGAAGCGACGTCCACGGGACGAGGCCGACGGACCGCCCCCGCGTCACCGAGAGGCCTCGGTCCTTGATGACGTAGGCCATCTCGACCTTTTGCGGGGTATCGCGATACCTAGGGATCTTCGTGGTGAAGCGGTAGTTGGGAAGGTCGTCCGTCTGCAATCGCGCCCTCCACTACGGTCCGCTGGTCGAAATGCTGCCTATCCCGCGATAGGATTCGGTATCCGATTTACGGGCAACTTGTTCTGCTGAGAATGACCGCTTGCGGCGGATCAGAGATCGGCCGTTGCCTTCGCCTTCGGTCCCGGCCAGCAGCTCATTGCCGACCGGGATTTTTCTTGTCTTAAAACTTCACGCGAAACTGGGCATTGAGGCCATTTTCGCTGGCGTTCTTGCCGAACTGGCCGGCATAGCCGATGCCAATCGTGGCGCTGTCGTCGAGCTTGAGGTCGAGGCCGGCTTCGACGAGGGCTGCGTTGCGGTCGAGCGGCGTGCTGGAGACCGTAAAGGCGTCGCCGGTCGCAAAGCGTGCGGTCGAGGTTGGGCTGACGTCGCCGAAGGCATGCAGCCAGCCGAGCGTGCCGCGGGCAATCGCGATGACGCCGCCCAGATCGAAATCATGCGAGGCGCGCATGCCGAGCGTCGTATAGGCCGTGTCCATCGTCGAGCCGTCGACGGTGAGCGCCGAAAGGCCTCCGGTTTCCGTGAAGCCGTCGGTCTTCAGGTGGCTATAGGCGAGCGCCGCAAAGGGCTCGAGCGCGGTTTCGCCGAGATCCACCCGGTAGCCCAATTCACCGAAGGCGTTGAAGCCCGCTGCATCGTAAGCGCCATCCAGCGTTTCGCCGAGCGCTGCGACGGAACGGCTGGTATCGACATCATACCAGGTGTAGCTCAGGCCCGAGCGGAAGGAGATACGGCCGATCTCGGTGCCGGCATAGGCGCCCAGGTGATAGTTGCTGCTGTCGCCGGTGCTCTCGTCGGTGTTGAAGTCGCTGTCGCTGTGCCCGGCGGACAGGCCGACCCGCCAGTGCTCGGAAACCATGCCGTCCGCACCGAGAAGGAAACCGCCGATCGAGCTGTCGGTGCCGGAGGCGCCGTCGATGCCCTCCCCGGTCGCGCGGGAGCCGAAACCCGAACCCCACACGGCAAAGCGATCGGGATCGGCGACGCGCGCGGTCTTCTTCGTTTCGTAGGCGGCGAAGGGGCCGTTCGGGTCGGCTGGCTTCTCCTCGGCATAGCCGAGGGCCGGCACGCCGGAGGCGCGGCCCGGGCCGGCGCTTTCGAACGCCGAACGTATGCGGTTGTTGATGGCGGTATTGAACGCGGCAGATCCCTGAGACATCGCTGCCTGCTGGCCTGCATAGCTGGCGCCCGACATCTGGTCATAAGCCTCACGCGCCTCGTCGGCGGTCATCACCAGCAGGGTGTTGTAGAGGGAAAGCGAATCCCCCGTCTGATCGAGCGTGTCGAGTGCGCCGGCGACCGCATGCTGGTTCGCGCTATTGGCGGCGCTGGTGAAGACACCGCCACCCGACGAGTTCGCGGCCACGGTCAGATAGGCATTGTCGTCATGATAGGTCGTCGACAGTTCAAGGAAGGCCGAGCTGGCCAGGCTGCCGCTGATCGCGTTGGCGAAGGTCCCCGTCAGATCCGTGGCGGCCGACACGATCGTATAGGTCTGACCCATCCTGTAGCTCGTTGCCGAATCGAGAGACGACACGGAGAGGGTGGCACCGGCGAGGGTCGCGGTCCCCGTCACGTCGACCAGGTCGGACGATCCGCCGGCGAGATTGACGGCATAGGTCGATCCTGCGGAAAAGGTCAGGTCGCCATCGACGCTGAGCGTGCCGATCTGCCCCGAAAGGCCGGGCGTGATGGTGCCACCGGAGGCGACCGTCGTTGTCCCGACCGTGCCGGTGCCGCCGAGCGTGCCGTCATCATTGACGCTGAGCGAACCGCCGAGCGCACGGGTGACCAGCACCGTGCCGCCATGGATGGTGGTTGCTCCGCCGAAACCGGAGCTGTCGGCCGAAAGCGTCGTGGTCCCGGAATAGAAATCGATGTCGCCGATACCGGACAGGGCGGCGCCGAAGTTATAGCCCGTGTCGGTATGGTTGAAGACGAGAGCGCCGTCGCCGGCGCCGAAGGAGACGGACCCGGCTCCGAGCGTGCCGGCGGCAACGGCCGTTTCTCCCGCCGCGGCCCCGATGTTGACCGTGCCCGTCGATCCCGACAATTGCCCGATCTGCAGGATTCCGGACCCGTTGCCCACCCTCATGGTGCCGCCTTCGGCAACGGTCAACGTGCCGGTGCTGCCGCTGGCATAACCAACGGAAACGGTTCCAGTCGAGGAAACAGATCCACCCTCTGTCACCAGCATCGTGCCGTCGCCATTCCAGCCGATGTTCAGTTCACCAGCGGAGAGCGATGATCCGGTGCCACGGATTTCGGCATAACCCGAACTGCCGCTGAAATTGCCGAGATACGTCTTGCTCGTGCCGGTCGTGGAGACCGAACCGCCGTCGAGCACATAGAGGGATGCGTCGCCGCTCAGACCGACATAGAGCCGGTCCGAAGTCAGGCGCGAGCCGTCCCCGGTCACGGTCAGCGTGCTCGTGCTGGGACCGCCATTGGCGATGATGACATCCGTCCGGATCGTCGCGGAGCCGCCATCGGCAATGGTCATGGTGCCATTGCCGTTCCAGCCGTCGACCAGAAGATCGGCGGTGAGAGTGGAGCCGGTCCCGCTGATGTTGAGTTCGCCGACGCTGCCGGCGGTCCAGCCCAGATAGGCCCTGCTGGTGCCGGTCACGGTATAGGACCCGCCGTTCAGAATGTTGAGAATGCCGGTGCCGTTTTCACCCATGTAGAGACGATCGGACCTGACCGAGGAACCTGCCCCCGTAATCGTCAGGGTGCCCGTCGTGTAGCCGTTCTTTCCGAGCGTGACGTCCTGCTGGATGGTCGCGGTGGCACGGTTGGAAAAGGTCGCCGTACCATTGCCGGTCCAGCCGATATTGAGGTCGTAAGCCGTCAGCCTCGTGTTGGCATCCGAGAGGGTGAGCGTACCGGTGGAATTGCCGAAATAGCCGACATAGACCTTCTTGTCGGCGCCGGTGGCGGTCAGCAAGGCGCCATTGGTCAGCGTGACCGCGCCGGTGCCTGAAAGACCGATGTAATAGCGGTTGGCCGTGAGACGGCCGCCGTTGACGATCAGCGTGCCGTCGCTGCCGGCCTGGCTGCCGACAATGATATCGACATCGGTTGTCAGCGAGCCGCTGCCCGTGACGGTGAGGGTCGCGGTGCCGGTGTCGCCGATGATGTAATTGCCGAGCGTGTCCGCCGTGTCTGCGTTGTTGATGACCGCGGAGCCGCTGTCGTAGACGGTATCAGCCGCGAAAACCGGGCTTGTGGCGACAAAGGGAATGCACAGAGCGGTTGAGGCCAAAAAGACGTTCTTCAGATGCATGTATGCAATTCCATATTTCGCCCGCGAATCAGCGGATAAAGACTTTGTTAAACAAATCAGGTCTGTAGCATTTCGAAGGCGTCGACGAGCGCCTGTGTGGGACCATTTTTGGGTCTTTCTCTTCAGGTCGCGGAATCGTCGTCAACACAGGGTTCTGCTCGCCGCAGAAAACTCCGCGGAACACGGCCAAGGCCGGAGGTTCGAGCAGGATCTGCGGTGGCCGGGCGTCAGGAGTTCGGGGATAGGTCCGGAGTGCGCGCTATGCTGCCTTCGCCTGTCTGGAGGCGCCAGCTCCCCCTGAGGATCGACCGGATCTGGAACGAGGGGACGGCGTTCCGTTCAATGATCCGATTTTGAAGGCCCGACACTTCCTGCTCGTCGCGTGCGCGCGCGTGGAGCCGGACACGAAGGCGCAAAATAGCGCATTTTTCGGAATTTGGTTGTGCAGTTTGTGTAATTGTTTCAAGGCGAACAGGATCGTTCGCGGCTCCGTTGTGCGCATTCCAAAAAGCAGATGGCTGGTATTCCAAGCGGTTTTGGCACGGCGATGCCGTTGAAGATCGCTTCACAATAGGCCGCCGATGAAGCAAAAAGGGCGCCGTCTTGGCCGGCGCCCTTGATGAGGGTCAAGACAGGTGGTGCGACTTGGTCAGGCCGTAGACAGGTGTGTCGATGCCGACCTGGCGGGCTTTCAACTGAAGCGACAGATATTGCGAATAGTGGCGCGACTGGTGCAGGTTGCCGCCGTGGAACCACAGCGCTTCCTGCTGCGTCGGTTTCCACATGTTGCGCTGCTCGCCTTCCCAGGGACCGGGGTCCTTGGTCGTATTGGAGCCGAGGCCCCAGCATTTTCCGACCTTGTCGGCCACTTCGCGTGAGATGAGATCGGCCGCCCAGCCGTTCATCGAGCCGTAGCCGGTGGCGTAGACCACGAGGTCGGCGGGCAGTTCCGTGCCGTCCTTGAGCACCACGGCGTTCTCCGTTAGGTGGGACACGTCGACGCCGGACTTCAGCTTGATCGAGCCGTCGATGACCAGATCGCAGGCACCGACATCGATGTAATAGCCCGATCCACGGCGCAGATACTTCATGAAGAGACCGGAATCGTCGTCGCCGAAATCGAGCATGAAGCCGGCCTTTTCGAGTGCGGCATAGAAGTCCGCGTCCTTTTCTCGGATCTTGTCGTAAATCGGGATCTGGAACTCATGCATGATCCTGTAGGGCAGGGAGGCGAAGATGAGATCGGCCTTGCGCGTCGTCATGCCGCCCTGGACCGCCCGCTCGGAATAGAGATCGCCGAGGCCGATCTCCATCAGCGAGTCGGACTTGACGATATGGGTGGACGAGCGCTGCAGCATGGTGACATCGGCGCCGGCCTCCCAGAGTGCTGCGCAGATATCGTGGGCGGAGTTGTTGGAGCCGATGACGACAACCTTTTTGCCGGCATAGGCATCCGGGCCGGGATGCTGCGAGGAATGCTGCTGCTCGCCCTTGAAGATGTCCTGGCCTTCGAACTTCGGAACATTGGCCTTGCCGGACATGCCCGTCGCCAGCACCAGTTGCTTCGGCTTGAGCACCACTTCCTTGCCGTCCCGCTCGACGATGACCGTCCATTCGCCGGTCGCTTCGTCATACTGCGCCGACTTGGCCGTGGTGGAGCCCCAGTAGTTCAGCTCCATGACCCTGGTGTACATTTCCAGCCAGTCGCCCACCTTGTCCTTGGGCGTGAAGACCGGCCAGTTCTCCGGGAAAGGGATGTAGGGCAGGTGATCGTACCAGACGGGATCGTGCAGGCAGAGCGACTTGTAGCGTTTGCGCCAGCTGTCGCCGGGCCGTTCGTTCTTCTCGATGATGATCGTCGGCACGCCGAGCTGGCGAAGGCGCGCGCCGAGCGCGATGCCGCCCTGACCGCCGCCGATGATGACGACCTCGGGCTGGACCGAATAGCCGAGTTCGGCGGCCTCGATCTCGCGCTTTTCCTTCCAGGTCTTGCGATCCCGGTCATGCCCGTGTTCGGCCCCCATCGGACGGCGAAAACCCTTGGGCTCCTCATGGCCCTTCAGCTCCGTCATGGTGGTGAGCAGGGTCCAGATCAGGCCGTCCTTGATGCGGATATGGCCATAGCCGCGGGCGACGCCGGTCTCGAATTCGAACCAGCCGTCGGTGACGCCGCCGGCCTCGGAAGCCGCCTCTTTCGTGTCCTGTGTGAAGTTCGAGGGCTTGGCGGCGGCAAGCTGGCTGGTCAGCATGTCGCGGATCTGCTCATGGCCTTCGAGCGTCTTCAGGTTCCAGGTGAATGTCACCAGGTCGCGCCAGTAGCAATCGGCCTGAAACAGGTTGACGGCGGCGTCGATGTCGCCGCTTTCCAGCGCCTGCCCGAGCTTTGAAAGCATCGTGTCGATCTTGGTTCCGGGGCTGATATCAAGCATTTTTTCTCCTCCATGGATGCTTGGGGGTGGTCATGGAACGTCCGGATGGGGCGTTCCGGAAAGCGTCAAAGCCTCCGCCGGCCGGGCTCCTCTCCCGGAACAGGCGTCGGCAGAGATGCTTATTTCGAAAGATCGATCAGGATCTTCAGATGGGTTCCGGCCGGATCGAGCAGGACGTCGAAGCCCTCCTTCACCGCCGTGCCGAGCGTGATGCGCTTGGTGACGATTTTGGTCGCCGGCAGCAGGCCCGAGGCGATCAGGCGGATCACGCGTGGCCAGTAATGCGTCGGATAGGCCCAGGAGCCCTTGACCTCGAGGTCGCGGAACGTGACCTGGAACCAGTCAATCGGGTTTTCGTGCGGGTGCAATCCGGTCTGGACGACCACGCCCTGTTTGCGTACTGCATCGACGCAGGCCTTGAGCGCATGTTCGTTGCCCACGCATTCGATCGCCACGTCGCAGCCGACCTGTCCCTCTGTCTGCGCGCGAACGACATCGCCGACATTGTCGCGCTTCGGGTTGATCGTGATGACGTCGGGCAGCACGCTTCTGGCCAGCTCCAGCCGGGCATCGTTGAGATCGGAGACGAAGAGCTGGGCGGCGCCGGCCGCGCGGGCGGCGAGCAGGGTCAGCATGCCGATCGGCCCGGCGCCGGTGACGAGAACGCTGTTGCCGGCGGTCACGCCGCCGCGGTCGCAGGCATAGACGGCAACCGCCGTCGGTTCGACCAGAGCGGCCTCCTCGTCGGTCATCTCGTCCGGGATCTTCTGGACATTGTACTCGTTGACCATGGCGGCTTCCGCCATGCCGCCGCCATCCCAGCTCAGTCCCACCAGCGCCAGCTGCGTGCTCAGATGGAAAAGACCGCGATCGGCGAAGTAGTCGCCGGAGCGCGGCATGACGAGCGGCTGGATCGAGACGCGGTCGCCGACGGCGACAGACGTCACGCCTTCGCCAACGGCCTCGACGACGCCGCCGAATTCATGGCCGAGGACCTGCGGGCCACAGGCTCCGGTGAAGGGATGCGGCTCCTTGGGAATGAAGATCGGGCCGTAGCTGTATTCGTGAAGATCCGTTCCGCAGATGCCGACGAAGCGGTTGCGCACGAGAACCTGTCCCGGCCCCGGTTGCTTCGGCTCGGAGATGTCGTCGAGCCGCAAGTCCTTGGCTGCGTGAAATCTGAGTGCGCGCATGTTTCCTCCATTGGCTGCCTTTGACAGCAGGAGAGGAGCAATGCCCATGCCAGTGGCGCACGTCGGGCGAAGGACTGAAATGCTTCGGCTTTTGGCGCCGGCACCGCCGTTACATGCCACAGCTGTGGCGCAACGGGTGTGGCAAATGCCACAGTGGGGTGCCTAATGCCGGCGGTCTATGCCGAGCCGTCTGATGCGGCGATGCAAGGTCGTGCGATCGATGCCGAGCCGGCGCGCGGCTTCGGATACGTTGCCCTTGCAGGCCGTAAGCACTGCCCTCACGTCGGCTTGATGGCTGTCGTCGCGGAGGATCGACGGCATGCCCGACAACTGGTCCGGCAGGTCCGCCACCTCGACCAGACCGTCGTCACACAGCGCTGCGGCAAAGGCGATCGCATTGTCCAGCTCGCGGATATTGCCCGGCCAGGGATAATTGAGGACCAGCAGTCTGGCGGCGCTCGAGAGCCTGAGAGGCCGGCCCTCCGTGCCATGCTTTTCGAGCAGCCGTTCGATGAGCCAGGGCAGGTCCTCGCGCTCGCAAAGCGGCGGAAGCGAAAGCACCGCGGCATTCAGCCGATAATACAGGTCTTCGCGGAACGTGCCGGCCGCGACCATGTCGTTAAGCGACCGATGCGACGCCGAAAGCACGCGGAAATCGACCCTGCGCGGAACCGAACCGCCCACGGGCAGGACTTCTCCCTCGGCCAGAACACGGAGCAACCGGCTTTGCGCGGCGTAGGGCATATCGCCGATTTCGTCGAGGAACAGGGTTCCGCCCTGCGCCTCCTCCACCAGCCCTTTGCGTCCCTTGGCGAGCGCGCCGGTAAAGGCTCCGGGCGCATGGCCAAACAACTCGCTCTCGATCAGTTGTTCGGGGATCGCTGCGCAATTGACCGCAACGAAGCGGCCGGAAAGCCCGCTCACGGTGTGGACGATGCGGGCCAGATATTCCTTGCCGGTCCCGGTCTCGCCCTGGATGAGGATCGGCAAGCGGCTCGGTGCGAGTTTCGTCACCTTGCGCCGCAGTTCGTCGACGGCCGGAACGTTGCCACCCAGACTGCTCATTGCCGCCGGTTGGCGGGACGCACGTGCAACCGGCACGCTCACCGTGCGCTGCTGCGGCTCGATGGCATGGGCAAACAGGGTCGACCCGTCGCGCACGGCGATCCGCCGGTCCTGCGGCAGGCTGGCGCGGGTAAGCGATGCGAGTTCGTCGAGCCCCGCTTCAAAAAAGTCGGTGACCGGTTGTGCGATCAGAAGCTCGGTCCTGCGCCAGTCGAGCCCGCGCGAGGCCGCAAGAAGCCGCGCGCCGCCATGGGTCATGCCGGTGATGCGGCCCGTGCCATCGACGGAAATCGCCGCTTCCGGATCGACGTCGAGGAATTCCGGGGCGCCGGCAAAACGCAGCACCAGATCGTGGCGGCTGTTGGCCATGAGGTTGGCGAGCTCGATGCGCCGCACCGTGGAAGAGACGAGATGGCGCGCCATGTTCTGGCTCGCCTTCAGGATCGGCGAACTCAGGAGCGAAATGTCCAGCACGGCGGCGAGAGCCCCTTGCGTGTCGTAGATCGGCGCGGCGGTGCAGGAGAGCGGCGTATGGGTGATGTCGAAATGGTCGGTCTGGTGGATGGTCAGCGCCTCACCGGTGGCGATGCAGGCGCCGACGGCGCAGGTGCCGGCGCGGGGCTCGGCCCATTCGGAGCCGAGATAGAGGCCTGCCTTGCGCAGGTTGTTGTTGAAGGAGGGATCGCCGAGGAATTCGACGGTGACGCCCTGACGGTCGGAGAGCAGCAGCACATAGTTCTGCTCGGCAACCTGGCGGTAGAGCCGCTCCAGACCGGAGCGGGCGATGTGCACGAGGTCTTCCGCCTGCTGGCGATGTTCGCGCAGCCGCGTCTGCGAGACGATGACCGCCTCGCGCGCCTTTGCCGGATCGAGCTGGTAGGTGTCGAGGCAACGCCGCCAGGATTCCACGACGATGGCGTCGCGACCGGTGTTGTTTCCTTGGCCGACCCGCTCGATCTCCTTTACGTGATCCGCAAAACCCATCAAATCACCGGCTCTTGTGGCCGCCTCCCGTGATATTGCAGGAGATCATAGCCGCAATTGCGCGGGCTGCCTAATCCTTCGGGGGATTTCGACCTTCATCCGGGAACACAGGCCGAGCGCAAGACGGAAGGAGCGAGTGCCGCGGGGGCTATTCACTTGCTTGTCCGGAAAGATGCCTCCAAATTCCGCCGGCGCGGTCACAAGAACGCCCGGCCGGAGGCGGTCGGTCCCGCCTCCCTCTGCGGGGCGCTATGCTGATGCTCCTGCGGTTACTCTTTTTGCCGGTCCTAGGCTTGTCGAGAATTGCCGCTTTCCCGCGCTGCGGTCGGCGCTATACTGAAAGCTCCGATGCTCTTCATTGTCTGCCCGGATCTCGCGCAGGTGTGGTTTTGATCCGGCCCGACTGTGAAGGGGCGTCGCCCCTCGCGCAGACAAGGGGCCGTCTCTTGAGGCTCCGTGGAAGCTTGTGCGCCCACCTGTGACGCGAGCCAGTTCTCGCTTGAGCCGTCCGATCTCCTCGGTCTCATCGCTGCACTTGCCGTTCGATGTGTGGAACTTCTTCTTCCACTCGTCTAGCGAATGCTGGCTGACACCGAGCCGTTGCGAAACCTCCGCGACCGGATAGCCTCGCTCGGTGATCTGACGCACCGCGTCGCGTTTGAACTCTTCCGTGAAATTGCCTTTGCCCATGTAGGCCTACTTGCCTCAGTCTTAGGAAAGAAGGCGTCCACAAATCTAGGGGCTATTCAGTCCTTATCTTTTCCTTATGTCTGCCTTCGCTCTTCCCCATCGAAGCCTGACCCGAAGCGCCTTTATCCTGTCTGTGTATCAACAGGAGAAACGGACATGTCCGACCTCATCTTCCTCGCGCTCGGCGCCGGCACGCTTTTCGTGCTCGCGCTCTATGCCCGCGCGCTCGACCGGCTGTGACGGAGGCGAGAATGCTTGAACCGCTCTTTGGCCTCGTCGTCGCGATCGCGCTCGGCGTTTATCTCGTGGTCACGCTTCTGCGGCCCGAACGCTTCTGATTTTCGAGGAGTAATCCCATGACCATTGTCGGGTGGCTGCAAATCAGCCTCCTCTTTCTCGCCGTGCTCGTCGCCATCAAGCCGCTTGGGCTTTACATGGCACGGGTCTTTTCCGGTGAGCGCACCATTCTTTCCCCCGTACTCGCGCCCGTGGAAAAGGGCCTTTATCGGCTCTCTGGCATCCGCGAGGACAAGGAGCAGGGCTGGCTCGCCTACACGCTCGCCATGCTCGCCTTCTCGATCGCCGGCTTCCTTGCCCTCTACGCGATCCTCAGGCTTCAGGCCTATCTGCCGCTTAACCCGCAGGGCTTTGCCGGCATGGCTCCCGATCTCGCCTTCAACACGGCGGTCTCCTTCGTGACCAATACCAACTGGCAGAACTATGGCGGTGAAACCACGCTCAGCCATTTCTCCCAGATGGCGGGGCTCACGGTGCAGAACTTCCTGTCCGCGGCAACCGGCATGGCGCTCGCCATCGCCTTCACCCGGGCGCTTGCCCGCTCAAGGGTCTCGACGCTCGGCAACTTCTGGGTAGACATGACCCGCGCCACGCTCTACGTGCTCCTGCCGATCGCCTTTGTCGTGGCCCTTGCCTTCGTCGCCATGGGTCTGCCCCAGACGCTCGACGGATCGGTGACGGCCACCACGCTCGAAGGCGCCAACCAGGTGATTTCGCTCGGGCCCGTCGCCTCCCAGGAAGCGATCAAGCAGCTCGGCACCAACGGTGGCGGTTTCTTCAACGTCAATGCCGCCCATCCCTTCGAAAATCCGACGGCCTGGTCCAACTATCTCAACATCTTCGCCATGCTGTCGATCTCGGCGGCGCTGGTCTATTCCTTCGGCCAGATGGTCGGAAACCGCCGCCAGGGCTGGGCGCTGATCTCCGCGATGACCGTCCTGCTGATCGCCGGCGTCGCGATCACCTATTGGGCCGAAGCCCAGGGCAATCCGATCCTGACCGCGCTCGGCGTCGATCCTGCGCTCGGCAACATGGAGGGCAAGGAAGTCCGCTTCGGCCAGGCCATGACGGCACTCTATGCGGCCGTTACCACCGGCCTGTCGGATGGCGGCGTCAACGGCATGCATGGCTCGTTCACCGGGCTCGGCGGTCTCGTTCCGATGTTCCTCATGCAGCTCGGCGAAGTTCTGCCTGGCGGCGTCGGCTCCGGCCTTTACGGAATGCTCGTCTTCGCACTGCTCTCCGTCTTCGTTGCCGGTCTGATGGTCGGCCGCACGCCGGAATTCCTCGGCAAGAAGATCGAGGGCCGCGAAATGAAGTTCGCCATGCTGGCGGTCCTCATCCTGCCGCTCGTCATCCTCGGCTTCACCGCGGTCTCGGCAATCCTGCCCTTCGCCGTGGCAAGCGTCGGCACCGCCGGTCCGCATGGCCTGTCGGAAATCCTCTATGCCTACACCTCGTCCGCCGGCAACAACGGCTCCGCCTTCGGCGGGCTCACCGGCAACACGCCTTGGTACAACACGACGCTCGGCCTCGCGATGCTGCTCGGCCGCTTCGCCTATGTCGTGCCGGTCATGGCGATTGCCGGATCGCTCGCCGCCAAGGTCAAGGCACCGGCCTCCGCCGGCACCTTCCCCACAGACGGGCCTCTGTTCGTCGGGCTGCTGATCGGCATCATCCTCATTCTCGGCGGGCTGCAATTCTTCCCGGCACTCGCCCTCGGCCCCATCGTCGAACATTTCGCGATGCTCGCCGGCCAGACCTTCTGAAGGAAACCTCCATGTCAAAAGACCGCAAGACCCCTGGTCTTCTCGACCCCGGCATCCTCTTCCCGGCGATGCGCGATGCCGTGCTGAAGCTTGATCCCCGGCAATTGCTGCGCAATCCGGTGATCTTCGTGACGGAAGTCGTCGCTGCCGTCGTGACGCTGATCTTCCTGCGCGACCTGACGAGCGGAGGAGCCGGCGCCGGCTTCTCCGGCCAGATCGCCGCCTGGCTGTGGTTCACCGTTCTCTTCGCCACCTTCGCCGAAGCCGTGGCGGAGGGCCGCGGGCGCGCCCAGGCCGACAGCCTGAAGAAGACCAAGTCCGAACTCGTCGCCCGCAAACTCGGTGGCAACGGCAGAACCGAAACGATCCCGGCCTCCAGCCTCAAGGTCGGCGACGTCGTGCTCGTCGCCGCCGGGGAACTCATCCCCGGTGACGGCGAGGTGATCGAAGGCGTCGCCTCGGTCAACGAAAGCGCGATCACCGGCGAGTCCGCCCCCGTGATCCGCGAGTCCGGCGGCGACCGTTCGGCCGTCACCGGCGGCACCCAGGTTCTCTCCGACGAGATCAAGATCAAGATCACGGTGGCCCCGGGTTCCTCCTTCGTCGATCGCATGATCGCGCTCATCGAAGGCGCCCAGCGCCAGAAGACGCCGAACGAGATCGCGTTGTCGATCCTGCTTTCCGGCCTGACGCTGATCTTCCTCTTCGTCTGCGTGGCGATCTGGGGGCTTGCGGGCTATTCCGGCACCGTCATCTCGGTCACCGTTCTTGCCGCGTTGCTCGTCACCCTCATTCCGACGACGATCGGCGGTCTTCTCTCGGCAATCGGCATTGCCGGCATGGACCGCCTGGTGCGCTTCAACGTGATCGCGACGTCGGGCCGTGCCGTCGAGGCCGCCGGCGACGTCGACACGCTACTGCTCGACAAGACCGGCACGATCACCTACGGCAACCGCATGGCAAGCGATTTCCTGCCCGTCCCCGGTGTAAGTGCCGCAGAACTGGCGGGGGCTGCCCTTCTCGCCAGTCTTTCCGACGAGACCCCGGAAGGCCGCTCGATCGTGGCCCTTGCCACCGGGGAACACGGCATCGCCACCCCTGAAGCCCGCGCCGACGCCTTCGTCGCCTTCACCGCCGAAACCCGCCTCTCCGGGGTCGATCTCGGCACCCGCCGCCTGCGCAAGGGCGCAGTCGACGCCGTCCTGAAGTTCGCCGGCCTCACCGACGAGGACGCCCCGGCCGAATTCCGCCGTGCCGTTGACATGGTGGCCCGCAGCGGCGGCACCCCTCTTGCCGTTACCGACGGCGACCGGCTGCTCGGCGTGATCCATCTGAAGGACGTGGTGAAACCCGGTATCAAGGAACGGTTCGCGGCACTGCGCGCCATGGGCATCCGCACCGTCATGGTGACGGGCGACAATCCGGTCACGGCGGCGGCGATCGCCTCGGAGGCCGGCGTGGACGACTATCTCGCCCAGGCGACTCCGGAGGACAAACTTGCCTACATCCGCCGCGAACAGCAGGGCGGCCGGCTGATCGCCATGTGCGGCGACGGCACCAATGACGCACCGGCGCTTGCCCAGGCCGATGTC
Organism: Rhizobium terricola; assembly: GCF_012927355.1. Lineage (GTDB taxonomy): Bacteria > Pseudomonadota > Alphaproteobacteria > Rhizobiales > Rhizobiaceae > Allorhizobium > Allorhizobium terricola. Next base: position 1,778,633 of record NZ_JABBGK010000001.1, on the reverse strand, counting down.
GGCGTCGCCATGCAGACCGGAACCCAGGCCGCCCGCGAGGCCGCGAACATGGTCGACCTCGATTCGAGCCCGACCAAGCTGATCGAGATCGTCGAGATCGGCAAGCAGCTCCTGATGACCCGCGGATCGCTGACCACCTTCTCGATTGCCAACGACGTGGCGAAATACTTCGCGATCATCCCGGCTCTGTTCGTCGCCACCTATCCGGCGCTCGGTGCCCTGAACGTGATGGGGCTTTCCTCGCCGCAATCCGCCATCCTCTCGGCGGTCATCTTCAACGCGCTGATCATCGTCGCGCTGATCCCGCTCGCGCTCAGAGGTGTCGCCTACCGCCCCTCGGGTGCTGCCTCGCTCCTGCGCCGCAATCTCCTGGTCTACGGCCTCGGCGGCATTCTTCTCCCCTTCGCCGGCATCAAGGTCATCGACCTTGCGGTCAGCGCCCTTCATCTGGTGTGACCCATGCTAAACCATCTTCGCCCCGCAATCACCCTGGTCGTCGCGATGACCGCGCTCACAGGCCTCGCCTTTCCGCTCGCGGTCACCGGCATCGCCCAGTCGGCCCTGCCATCGCAAGCCAACGGCAGCCTGATCGAGAAGGACGGCGTCGTTATCGGCTCCGCCCTGATCGGCCAGAACTTCACCTCCGACCGCTATTTCTGGCCGCGTCCGTCCGCGACTGGTCCCGATCCCTACAACGCCGCCGCCTCGTCCGGCTCGAACCTCGGCACGACCTCCGTCAAATTGCGCGACCGCGTGGCGTCGGATGCCGAGCGCCTTTCGGCCACCGGGATCGCTGCGCCGCTGCCCGGTGATGCGGCGACGACCTCCGGGTCGGGGGTCGATCCGCATATCTCTCCGGAATTTGCGCGCGCACAGCTTGCCCGCGTGGCAAAAGCGCGTTCCATTACGGAGCAGACGCTGGCGGATCTCGTCACCCAACATGTCGAGACGCGATTTCTCGGTGTCGTGGGCGAACCGCGCGTCAACGTATTGCTGCTCAACCGGGCACTCGACGACCTGAAGACGTGAGGGACTGAATGGCGGACGACAACCGCGATCACAGCCGCCGGCCGGATCCGGATGCACTGCTTGCCCTGGCGGACAAGGACCGCCGGGGCAAGTTGACCGTTTTTCTCGGCGCCGCCCCCGGGGTCGGGAAAACCTATTCCATGCTGTCCCGTGCCCAGCGCCTCAAGGCCGATGGGCTGGATGTCGTCGTCGGGCTGGTGGAAACGCACGGGCGCGGTGAGACCGCCTCATTGCTCAGCGGTCTCGAAGTTCTCCCCCGTCTGCGTGTCGCCCATCGCGGGCGCATGCTGGAGGAGTTCGATATCGACGCAGCGCTCGCCCGCAAGCCGAGGATCGTCATCGTTGACGAGCTTGCTCATTCCAATCCCGACGGAAGCCGCCATCCCAAGCGATACCAGGACATCGAGGAACTGATCGCCGCCGGTATCGACGTCTGGACGGCGCTCAACATCCAGCACCTAGAAAGCCTGGCCGATCTCGTGGCGCAGATCACCGGCGTGATGGTTCGCGAACGCGTTCCGGATCTCGTCCTGAAACGCGCCGACGAAGTGCTGCTGGTCGACCTGCCGCCGTCGGAATTGATCGAGCGCCTGAAGGAAGGCAAGGTTTACCTGCCCGAAAGCGCCAGCCGAGCGGTCGACCGCTTCTTCCGTGTCGGCAACCTGACCGCTCTTCGTGAACTTGCTTTGCGCCGCACCGCCGACCGCGTCGACGACCAGATGGTCGACTACCTGAAGCAGAACGCGATCGACGGGCCGTGGGCAACGGGCGAACGGCTGATCGTCTGCATCGGCTCCGACGCCCTGTCCGAGAAGGTCCTGCGCGTCGCAAGCCGCCTTGCTTCCGGGCTGAACGCGCCCTGGATCGTCGTTTCCGTCGAGCGCTCCGACCGGGAGGTCGTCTCGACCGAGCATCTGCGTAAGGTGGAAACCCTCTTCCGCCTCGCCGAACAACTCGGCGCGGAGACGCGTCACATCATCGGCAACGACTTCGTCGACGAGATCCTGAAGCTCGCCCGCCGTGAACACGCGACGCAGATCGTCATCGGCTCGCCCCGGCGACATGGGATAGAACGTTTTTCGTCCCGTTCGCTGCCGCAGATGCTGTCGCGCAAGGCCGCCGGCATCGGTGTCCACCTGGTGACCCCGGAAAAGGGTGCCGTTTCGGTCGCAGCCCCGAAAGCGCCAGCCTTGAACCTGGCCATGGTGCAGCGGTCGTCGATCATCGCCATCGGGTTCGTGGCCGTCATCACCGCGGTCGGCAAGGCGATCGACCTGTTCATCGACCTGCCGAACATCTCGATCCTCTTTCTGCTGGCCGTGCTCGGCGCATCGGTCGCCGGCGGTTACCTGTCGGCCTTTCTGGCCGCGGCCCTGTCCACGCTCGCCTACAATTTCTTCTTCATCGAACCGCTGCACACCTTCACCATCGCCGCCCCGCACGAGGTCTTCGCGCTGTTCGTCTTTCTCGCCGTCGCCGTCGTCGCCGGTGGTTTCGCCTCGCGGATCCGCGAGCAGGCAGGTGTCGCACGGGTCCGCGCGACCGCGCTGCAGTCGCTCTACGATTTCTCCCGCAAGCTCGCAGGCACCGCGCAAACCGAAGATGCCATCTGGCTGGCCGTCTCGCATTTGCAGACGAGCCTCAGGCGCAAGATCGTCTTGCTCCTTGCCCGCAATGGAGAACTGGGCGTCGCCGCAGCCTGGCCGCCGGATACCGATCTCGACGTCACCGACCTTGCGGCCGCGCGCTGGACACACGAGAAGCGCGAGGCGGCGGGTCGCGGCACCGGGACGCTCCCCAACAGTCGCTTCGAGTTTCGCCCCCTGCTCGGGCCGCACGGCATTGTCGGCGTCTGCGGCATCGAGCATTCGACCGAGAGACTGGACCTCAACGAAGAGCGCTCGCTCGCGGCAATCCTCGACCAGACCGCGATCGCGCTCGACCGCGCCCGCCTTGCGGAAGAGACCGTGGCCCAGGCCGCCCGGCTCGAGGGCGAGCGCTATCGCGAGGCATTGCTGTCGTCGATCTCCCACGATCTTCGCACACCGCTCGCCACCATCACCGGCGCCGTGACCAGCCTTCGCCAGCTCGGCCCCCGCATGACCGCCGAAAACCGCGACGACCTCCTGCAGTCGATCGAGGAGGAAAGCGGCCGGATGAGCCGCTTCGTCGCCAACCTGCTCGACATGACCCGGATCGAGGCCGGCACCCTGAAGCCGAAGCGCGACTGGATCGACGTGACCGACGTCGTGCAGTCCGCCGTCGACCGGACCCGCAAATATGCGCCCGGTCGTGTGATCGAAACCGGCATCGCCACCGACCTGCCGCTGATCGAGGGGGACGGCGTGCTGCTGGGCCAGGTGCTGTTCAACCTGCTCGACAATGCGGTGAAATATGGCGGCGAGGATGCGATCAGCGTCTACGCCCGCCGTGACGGAGGGGATGTGCTGATCTCGGTCACCGACCTCGGCAAGGGCATTCCGACGGAGGATCTGGACCGCGTCTTCGAAAAATTCTATCGCAGGGGCAAGCCCGACGGACGCTCGCCCGGGACGGGTCTCGGCCTCTCCATCGCCCGGGGTTTCGTCGAGGCGATGGGCGGCCGGATCCATGCCGAAAGCCCGGCCGTGAAAAAGAGAGGCACGCGCATCGTGATGCGCTTCCCGGCAGCCGACAGATCGAGGACGGAACCCAGATGACTTTGCCCCGCATCCTCGTCGTGGATGACGAACCCCAGATCCAGCGCTTCCTGAAGCCGTCGCTGACGGCGGCCGGATACGAGGTGATCGAGGCCCTGACCGGAGCGGAGGCGCTGAAGGCTGTTGCGACCCGGGCACCGGATCTCGTCATCCTCGATCTCGGCCTGCCCGACATGGACGGCAAGGAGGTCATCGCCGGCCTGCGCGGCTGGAGCGACATCCCGATCGTCATCCTGTCCGCGCGCGACCGGGAAAGCGAAAAGATCGCCGCGCTCGATCTGGGCGCCGACGACTATGTCGAAAAACCCTTCGGCATCGGCGAACTGACGGCCCGCATCCGCACGGCACTTCGCCATCGCGGACGGAGCGAGGCCATTCCCTCCGTCATCGAGGTCGACGGCCTTACCATCGACCCGATCAGGCGGCTGGTGACGCGCGGCGACGAGACGGTGCACCTGACACCGAAGGAATACGACCTGCTGCTGCATCTCGCCCGCCATGCCGGCCGCGTCGTGACCCATCGGGCCTTGCTGGGATCCGTCTGGGGACCGGCCCACGGCGACGACCTGCACTACCTGCGTGTCTTCATCGGCCAGCTCCGCCAGAAGATCGAACGTGATCCAACGCAGCCGCGCATTGTGCGAACGGAACCGGGAGTCGGATATCGGATGGCAGATCAGGAGTGAAATTGAACTTCAACGACCTGTGTCGGGTGGTACTCCGAAGGCATATCGATATCCCCGATTGGCGATGGCTCTCTTCATCCGTGTTCTCAAAGTAAAAGACCCGCTTTCGATTTGCTGAAGCCGGTGAGCGAGGCATCGGTTAAGTCCGCAGTATGCCTTCCTCCATTGGCCAATGGTGACCCGCGGAGAACTTCAGTTCGAGATCACGACTGACGTGAGGGCGAGTTTCTGCTTGGGCATGCCAAGATCGAAAACACCGGTAGGATACCTTGGTGTCGACATGGAAGACGCGTCAGAGCTTGCGGAGCGCACTGAGATTTGACGCAGTACGGCCGGCGGTGTCGGGCACCGTTATTGCTACTTGAATAGAAATCTCCGCTTCGAAGGTCCACTCGATAGGAGCGGACTGTCCGCCTCCGGCCCCATGCCGGTCATTCGCGCTGGGCTAACTGGTTGCTCCAGGCGATTCGTTTGCTTGCGGTTACGCGAAGAATCGAATCGGTCGCCGGTTCAATTCACTTCAAGGCGAGACGATATGTGCAGATCCAGGCCAGCGAAACCACTTGGCCCCATCACGTTCTTGACGTCAGATGAGGCATCACCACGGCGGCATCGACCAATAGCGGTCAAATCAAGCGGGCTTATTCTTTGGGGGGATGGAAGTGGCCAAAGCGGGTTTCGGCCGAAGCTCTTGATATCGCACCTTATCAGCTGGGCCGCATGGCCTGCCGCGCCTGCTGGAACTCTGGGAGAACACTGATGGGCCACTGTCTGAGCGGCTCTACCAGTTCGAGGAGAGAACCGTCCAAAGGGGTGATGCCATATTCAAAGGTAACAGGCACGGTCGGATAGGCCCTGCGGTGATGAGGCCGTTTGGCCTGCCGCTGATGGTTGAAGCACCTCAGTGCGTTTGGAGCTGTTCATCTCGTCCCGCCTGCAGATCCACGAGCCTTCTCCCGGAACTCCCCTGGCGGAACGCCGAAATGGGCTTTGAAAACCCGGGAGAACTGTGTCTGGTCGCCGAAGCCCCAGCGGTAGGCGATCTCCGCTGCGGTTTGGTTGTTGTTCGGGTCGGCGAGCGCTTCGCGGCAGGCGGTCAGCCGCTGGTCGCGAATCCAGTCTCTTACCGTCTGATCGGTGTCTCTGAACAACTCATGCAGATAACGGGTGGAGATGCCGCAGGCTTGTGCGATGCGCTCGGGCCGAAGACCGAACTCGTGAAGGTTGGTGCGGATATAAGCCTCAATACGAGCGAGATGGGCGGCGCGAACGGTCGAGTTGCCTGAAGTGAGCACGCGTTCGTCGGCTTTGACCGCCAGCACGAGCAGATCGACCAATTGGCGGCCGACCGTCGACCTTGCCTCCTGCGTCATCCCGTCGAAACGGGCGGGCAGAAGTTGCAGCATGTCGTTGAAGAGGCCGCCTGCACCATTGTTTGCCTCGAACTGCAACGTGCAGAAGCGGTCCGGCGCTCGCAACCGGCCGGTCAACGCGTCCGCGTCGACCTTCAGCACCCACATGTCGGCCGGTTCGGCGTGGCTGAACTGGTAAGGCTCGCTGCTGCGCTCCAGAATGAAGCCGCCGGGTCTGCATTTGACCTCCCGACCGCACTGGGAAAAGAACACCTCCGCCCTTGCCGGCACCGTCACGAGGAACTCCTCCTCCCGCGCGCCGCGGAAATGGTGCGGCAGGCGCAGATATTGAAGCGCATCGCAAGTGAGGCGGGAGATCGACACGTCGCCGAACCGCCAGGTGGTCAGGTCGCCGGAAAACCGGTCGGCATCGCGGAAGCGAAGGTCGAGCGGAAAATAGGCCGAGGCGATGGCCTCGTGCCAGTGGCGGCTGCGGTCGGGCGGGCGCGTCGCGCTCGTGGTGATGCTCGTCTTCATGCGGGCTCGTCCTCTTGGGATCGAAGGTACGCACAGGATTTCTGCCAGGCAATGAAAATGGCAGCTTATGCGTCGGCGCGCAAATCGTTGTTCCCTGCCTGCAAAGACGGAGGCGGAAAACTCTGCCTAGATTGAAGCCGGCTTCAACGGTGCGACAGATACCGGCTGCCAGGGAACAGACATATCAGCTAGACGACCGGTTTCCAGGCCGTCGGTTCTCGCCCTCAACCAGCGTGAACACGATGCTTCATACCCAGACTTCAAAAGTAGACCCGATCACGCTCTCGGTCGTGCGGGGCATGCTCGAGACGACCCAGCGCGAAATGACGCTTGCGCTTGAAAAGACGGCGCGCTCGTCGGTCTTCAACCTGGCGCACGACTATTCGACGGCGCTCTTCAACGCCCGGCCCGAGATGATCCTGCAAGGCCAGGACATCCCGATCCATCTCGGCTCGCTCATCCCCGCGATGAAAGCGGTTGCGGCCTTCTTCGGCGACGACATTCATGAAGGCGACCTCTTCCTTCACAACGACCCCGCCTTCGGCGGCAGCCATGCCATCGACACCTGCATGTACAAACCGGTCTTCTACAAGGGCGAACTGGTCTACTGGACCGTCTGCAAGGGACATCTGACCGATATCGGCGGGCCGGTGCCGGCCGGGTACAACCCGAACGCCACGGAAATCTACGCCGAGTGCCTGCGCATCCCGCCGGTCAAGATCTGGGACCGCGGCAAGCCGCGCCATGACGTACTCAACATGATCCTCACCAACATGCGTGCCCGGCGCGACCAGGAGGGTGACTTTCGTGCGCTCATCGGCGCCTGCCAGGTGGGCGAGCGCAACCTCATAGCCATGCTCGACAAGTACGGCAAGGCCGAGGTGGATGCCTGCGTCGACACGCTGCTCGACATGGCCGACCGCCACATGCGCGCGCTGATCGCCACGGTGCCGGACGGCACCTATGAAGGCTCCGCCATCCTGGAGGATGCCGGGCACGGTTTCGGCGACTTCGAGATCAAGGCGACGGTGACGATCACCGGCGACAGCTGCCATATCGCGATCGATAGCCCGCCGCAGGTGCCCTATTTCATCAACTCCTATGAAGGCAATTCCCATTCCGGCGTCTATCTCGGCCTGATGATGTTCGCGGCCCTGCCGCCACCCTACAACGAAGGGCTCTATCGCTGCGTCAGCCTCGACTTCGGGCCGAAGGGCACGCTCTGCAACGCGCAGGAGCCGGCCCCGCACATGAACTGCACGACGACGCCCATGGAAACCCTGACGGACGCCGTGCGCCTGGCCTTCGAAAAGGCGATGCCCTCCAAGGTCTCGGCCTCCTGGGGCCATGCCAACGGCCTCAACATCGCCGGCCGTGACGCACGCAACAACGAGGAGTTCGTGACCATGGTGCTCGCCACCATCATCTCCGGTGGCGGGGCGACGCCCAAGCAGGATGGTTGGCACGCGGTTGGCCCGGAATGCTGCTTCGGGGCGCTCACATCGGGCGATGTCGAGCTGCTCGAATATTCCTATCCCATCGTCATCCACCGCTATGCGCTGATGACCGACTCGGGCGGCGCCGGCAAGTTCCGCGGTGGCTCGGGCACGGCCTGGGAGGTCGAGCCGCTCAATGGTGACATCCTGTGCATCGGCTTCGGCGAGGGCCGGCGCATCCCGGCCATGGGCGCGGCCGGAGCCAAGTCTGCGATGGTCGACACCAAGGTCGGCCGTGTCGAACTGCGCCGCGACGGCAAGGTCGAGGTCGAGCGCAAGAACATCATAGAGACCATCAGGCCGGGCCAGACGATCACCAACCTCAATCCGGGCGGCGGCGGCTACGGCAATCCGTTCGAACGGCCGGTCGAGAAGGTGGTCTGGGACGTGCGCAACGGCCTCGTCTCCATCGAAGGTGCCCGTCTCGACTATGGCGTCGTGATCGCGAACCCGCAGACCCTCGAGGTCGACACGGCCGCAACCGAACGGCTCAGAGCCACCGCGTAAGGAAAACCAGACATGACCATGCATTCGTACCGCCTCGGCATCGATGCCGGCGGCACCTTTACCGACTTCGTCATCGCCGATCGCGCGACGGGGGAAGTCAAGCTCTTCAAGGCGCTCTCCACGCCCTCCGATCCCACGAAGGCCATCGAGAACGGACTGGGGCTGATCGCCGCCGACCTAGGCAAGCCGATCGAGGACATCATCGCGAACTGCGACCTCTGCATCAACGGAACCACGGTCGGCCTCAACGCCCTCATCACGCATCGCGGTGGCAAGACGGGCCTGATCTGCACGGCGGGGCACGAGGATTCCATTGAGATCCGCAACGGTCACAAGGAGGACGGCTTCCGCTACGATCCGGAATATCCGGCGGCGACCATGCTGGTGCCGCGCTACCTCAGGCGCGGCGTGCGCGAGCGCGTTCTGTCGGACGGTTCGGTGCGCACCCCGCTCCATGAGGAGGATGTGCGCGAGGCCTGCAGGCTCTTCCTCAGGGAAGGCGTCGAGACCGTCGCCATCTCTTTCGTCTGGTCGGTGCTCGATCCGAGCCACGAGCGGCGCGCGGCCGAGATCGTGCGCGAGATGATGCCGGAGGCCATTCTCACGGTCGGCGGCGAACTCTACCCGCAGGTGCGCGAATATACCCGCACCTCCACCGCGGTGACGAACGCCTATCTCGCCCCTGTCATGCGCCGCTACGTGATGGCGGTCGACGCCTATTTCCGCAAACTCGGCGCTAAGCAGCCGGTGCGCTACTTCCAGTCGAACGGTGGGCTTGCCGTGGGCCAGGTCATGACCGACCGCTCGGTCTACGCCATCAATTCCGGTCCGGCGTCGGCGCCGCAGGCGGGCCTTTATGCCGGCGCGCCCTTCGACCACACGAACGTCATCACCGTCGATATGGGCGGCACGTCCTTCGACATCACGCTCACCCGGAACGGACAGACCAACCTCAACAAGAACATCGACTTCCTGCGCTACCGCATCGGCGTGCCGATGATCCAGGTCGAGACGCTGGGCGCAGGCGGCGGCTCGATCGGCTGGATCGATCCGCTCGGCCTCCTGCAGGTCGGCCCGCAGTCCGCCGGTTCCGAGCCGGGTCCCGCCTGCTACGGACGCGGCGGTACCGAGCCGACGACGTCGGATGCGAACCTCGTTCTCGGTTACCTCAACCCCGAGGGTCTCCTCGGCGGCAAGCTGCCGCTCGACATCGAGAAGGCGCGCGCGGCGGTGGCGAGGGTCGCAGGACCGCTCGGCATCTCCGTGGAGCAGGCGGCCTACGGCATGTTCGCCATCGTCAACAACTCGATGGTCAACGGCATCCGCCGCGTTTCGGTCGAGCGAGGCTACGATCCGCGCGATTTCGTGCTGGTGGGGGCAGGGGGCGCAACAGCAGCGCATATCACGGCGCTGGCGCGGGAGATGGGCATCGACACCATTATCCTGCCCAAGCTCGCTTCAGGCCTTTGCGCCTTCGGCCAGATCATCTCCGACGTGAAGTACAACTATATGGCGCCCGCGCCCGTGCGCCTCGACAATGCAGCGGCCTATGAGCGCATCGACAGCCTGTTCAAGGAGATCGAAGCGAAGGGCGTTGCCCATCTGGAGGCGGACGGCTTTGCCCCTGATGTCATCGACATCAAGCGCTCGATTGACATGCGCTATGTCGGCCAGGTGCACGAGTGCACGGTGGACATTGGAACCTTCCCGATCGACGAGGCCACGATCGAGAAGGTCAAGGATGCCTTCCATGCCCGCCACGAGGAGCTCTACACCTATGCCGAGCGCCACAGCGCGGTCGAGGTGGTGAACCTGGAATCCACCATCTACGGCCGTATCGAGAAGGTCCGCCCGCCGAAGCTCTTGGCAGGTGCCGACGCTCGTGAGGCGCTGAAGGGCCATCGCGACGCGATCTTCGACCAGTCGGGCAAGCCGGTCTCAACGCCGATCTACGACGGCGCGAAGCTCGGCGCGGGCGCCCGCATCACGGGGCCGGCCGTCATCGAGGAGGTGACGACGACCATCGTCATCGAGCCCGGCTGGACGAGCGTTCTGCATGAAAGCGGCAGTTATCTGCTGACACGGGAAGACTGACGGTTTTGCCCCGCATTCGGGCGGGGCGGCCACCTGCAACGAAGAGGGGACAACAATGGCAGGCAACCTATCGGCCGTGGAGGCCGAGACTTCTGACTTTTCCAACGTGGCGGTGCCGCCACAGGCGCGCATGCCCCGTGGGGCGTTGACGATGGCGTGGTGGGCGGTGTGCAGCGCCGTCTTCTACATCGTGGTCGGAGCGGCGATGGCGCTCAATTTCGGTACGCGCAATGCCATTATCGGCATGGTGCTCTCGGTGGTCGTCTACGGCCTCGTCAATGCGGTGCTCAGCCGCTTCGCCATCCGCACCGGGCTTTCCGTCGCCCTGTTCTCGCGCGTGCTGTTCGGTAATGTCGGGGCAGGGCTGGCGACCCTCATCTTCTGCGCCACGGCGATCTACTACGCCGTCTTTGAGGGCTCGGTGATCGCCGTCGGCATCACCACGATCCTGCCGTCGATCTCATATCCGTTCGCGGCGCTGATCGTGGTTCTCTACAGCGTGCCGCTGATCTTCGGCAGCATCCAGACCTGGCTCGACAAGTTCAACGGCGTCTTGTTGCCGTTCTACATCCTCGGCCTCGTCGTCGCGGTCTTCCTCGCCGTCGGCGAATATGGCTACAGCGACAAGTGGCTGAACCTCGGGCCGGAAGGCGGCGCTCCGGCCGGTGGCTGGTGGTCGTGCTTCGTCTACTACATGGGCGTCTGGGTGCTGATGATGTTCACCTTCGACTATGCCCGCTTCGGCCGCGAGGAGGATGCGGGCTATCACGCCTGGTTCAACTTCGGCATGCCCTTCTATGCCATGGCCTTCCTGGTGAGCGGCCTCTTCGGCATGTTCATGATCGGCACGGTGCCGGACCTCGGCGCCCTCTCGGAGGTCAGCGTGCTGCTGGCGCTGCTGAAGCTCATGGGGATCTGGGGGCTGCTGTTCGTCTGGGTTACGCAGACCCGCATCAACACTGCCAATTACTATCTCGCCGCGGTCAATATGGAAGCGCTCGTGCAGCTCTTCGGTAGACTGCCCTTCGGGCGGATCGGCTGGGCAATGGCGGTCGGCGCGATCGTCTATGTGCTGATGCTCGCGGATGTCTTCGCTTATCTGCTGTCGGCGCTCGCCTATCAGGGCATCTTCGTCGTTGCTTGGGTGGCGGTCGCCATGGCGCACATCCTGATCGACCGGTATAGCGTTCTGGTGGGCGGTGCCATCGAGTACCGCGCCAGCCATGTGCCGGCCTTCAACCCCCTTGGCATCGGCGCCTGGTTCGTCGCCGCGGCCATTGGCATCTCGCTCCATGTCTGGGGCGGCGCCTTTGCGGAGTTCTCAGCACCGGCAACCGCCGTCATCGCCTTCTGCATCTATGCTGCGGGCCTGACGCAGGCGCGCCGCTCCTGGTTTTTGGCGGCCGGCTGATCACGCGGCCCGTGCCCCGCAGAGGGGCACGGGCCAGGTTCACGACTCGTCCTCGGCCACACGCCTCATATGGGCCAGGACCCTGACAAGAGCTGCAAGAGCTTGAAGTCGGTCAGCGTCAAGTCGATCGGCGGGCTGATCTATGTCTGTCTTTCCGACAATCCCCTGTCGATGTTTTCCATCTCAAGCAGGCGACGACGCCCCGTCTGGCGCTCTATAACACTACCAATGCCAAGATTGCCCATCAGGTCGATGAGATCGAAGAGGGTAGCTGGAAGCTGATAATCGAGAACAACCGGGGGTGCTGCCCCTGTTGTGCCAACCATCCCGTCTATTGAGATTGACTGGCCTCCTGCAAGACTGTTCGCGCGGCGATCAAACGGCTTCTCGTCGTCATTTTAGTGAATCTGTGTCTTCCGATTTCTTAAGGCTGTACGGCGGACGGTCGCCGGGCAGTTTTGGAATGGACTGCAACGAGCCTCGCGCCAAACCGCACTTGCGATTGCACCTCATCCGGTGCTGATCGCGGTGGGCATGGTCGTCTCCGTTCGCAGCAGGGTCTCGGTGCACTTCCAGACGTTCTCCACCAGCTTGCTCTGGCTGCCAAGGTGGCGGTAGAGGCGGATTTCGAGGTCGAGTGCCCATTCGGGATTGGTCGAGGCTTCGACGAGGAGGCCGGACTGAAGTTCGCCCTGGATCAGGCTGAGCGGCAGCCAGCAGAGGCCCGCGCCGGTGAGCGCCACCGTCTTCAAGCCGGCGCTGATGGCGTTCTCGTGCACCTGGCGGCGGAGAAGCGGTGGCCGCTCGGCAAAGAGACGGCCGAGTGCCACGCCGAAGAATGAGCTGAACCCGTAGCTCAGATAGGGAAGGGTGATGCCGTCGCGCACTGCGGTGTCGAGAAGGTCTTTGCCGGGCACCCAGCGCTCGCGTTGCAGCTTCACTTGGGGAGCGGCCACCGGAACCAGGCGATCACGACCGATCGAAAGGTGGTCGAAGCGCTCCCGGTCGAGATGGAAGGGCACGCGCGGATGGGCATAGGTGAGGAAAAAGTCTGCCTCGCCATCGACCAGCGACGCCAGATTGGCCTCGATACCGCCGCGGTCGGGAATGAGGCTGATGCGGATATCCGGCATCTGCTGTTCCAGCCGCTGGAGCCATGCCGGCACGAAAGTGACGGTGAGGGTGTGAAGGGCGGCAAAACGCGCCATGCCTGACTCCGAGGTCGGCCGCAGCGCTTCCTGCGCCGCATAAAGGGCGCGTATCGTGTCCTGCGCCAGCGGCAGGAAACTGCGCCCGGCCGGCGTCAACTCTGCCGGCATCGTTCCCCGGTTGATGAGCGCAGCGCCGAGCCAGACTTCCAGTTGCTTGATTCGCCGGCTGAAGGCCGGTTGCGTGACGTTCCTGAGTTCCGCCGAACGCGAGAAGCTGGAGGTTTCGGCGAGCGTCACGAAATCCTCAAGCCATTTCAATTCCATCTTTTCAACACTCCGGTTTTATCCGGGAGATTTTTGGCCCCGGATTTAGCAACTAAGGTTTTGATTTTTCGCAATTATGCATTTTTTGCATGATCTTCTGTTTAAACCGAATTGGTCAAGTCCGCCCGCGCCCCTCACAGTCGCCGCCAACAACAGATTTGCCGGACCGGAGTGAAGGAAATGGGCAGGATTGTGTATTGCGCGGGTCAGTTCGTCCCGGAGGAAAAGGCACATGTCGGCCTGTTCGACCGGGGCTTCCTCTTCGGCGACGGCGTCTACGAAGTGACCGCGGTGATCGGCGGCCGGCTGATCGACAACGACCTCCACCTTGCCCGCTTCAAGCGATCGCTGGCGGAACTGGCGATCCCGCTGCCGGCCTCGCTCGAGGCGATCGAGGAGGTGCAGCAGACGCTGATCGCGCGCAACGGTCTTGTCGAGGGCACGGTCTACCTGCAGGCGACGCGGGGAGAGGCGGACCGCGATTTTCTTTATCCGGAAGGGCTTGTGCCGACATTCGTCGCCTTTACCCAGGCGCGCCAGCTCGTCGCCACCAAGGCGCAGAAGGAGGGGATCGCGGTTGCCCTTGCTCCCGACCCGCGCTGGGCGCGCCGTGACATCAAGACGGTGATGCTTCTCGGTCAGGTTCTGGCAAAGCGAGAGGCCAAGGCTTCAGGCTTTGCCGATGTCTGGCTTACCCAGGAAGGCCAGATCACCGAAGGTGCATCCTCCACCGCCTACATCGTCACCTCCGACGGCAAGATCCTGACGCGCGGCAATTCTCCGGTGATTCTGCCGGGCTGCACGCGCCAGGCGCTCCTGAAGCTGTGCGAGCGCCACGGCCTGATGATCGAGGAACGCTCGTTCAGCCCCGCGGAGGCCGAAGCTGCCGCCGAAGCCTTCCAGACATCGGCCTCCAGTCTTGTCACGCCGGTCGTTCGTATCGGCGAAACCGTCATCGGCAACGGCAAGCCGGGACTTCTCACCCGCGCGTTGCAGTCCTACTACCTCGAAGCCGCAGGAGTCATCGAAGCCACGTCTCACTAGAAGCCAAACGACAAAAAGCAGAAGCAAAATCAACAGAGGAATGAACGAAATGATCCATCAATCCAAACTTCTCGGCCTGGCGCTCGGAACCGTCATGCTCTTCTCCGCTCCGGCGCTTGCCAGCGAAGGCTATGGCGATTGCAAGCTCTTCGGCAAGCAGGGCACCGAGAAGGCCGAGACGGCCGTTCCTGGCCAGTTCACCGTCATCGTCAACCTGCCGGCTGTCGGCGAGTTCAATGGCGACACGCCGGAAACGATCACCACCGGTCGCGAATTTTGTATGGCGGTCAACATCGCCTACCGGCTCGGCATCGACAAGGTTGTTCTGAAGAATGCTTCCTTCGATTCCATCGTCGCCGGCCAGAACAAGGACTTCGACATCGCGCTTGCGCTGATTTCCGTCACCGAGCCGCGCAAGAAGGTCGTCGACTTTTCCACGCCCTATGCCAGCGGCGCCTTCGGCCTTGCCACGCGTGCGGATTCCACGCTCGACGAGGCTAGCATCAAGACGGCCAAGCTCGGTACCCAGGCTGGCACGATCATGGTCCAGTGGGCGCAGGAAAGCCTGCCCGAGACGTCGCTCTCCGTCTTTGACGATACCGGGGCCATGTTTACCGCGCTCGCAGCCGGCAATGTCGATGTCGTCATGACCGACATCTCCGTCATTCTCGGCCAGGTCGCCAATTCCGGTGGCAAGTTGAAGGTGGTGGGCCAGTATCCGAGCGGGCGTGACACCGCCGGCATCTATCCCAAGGGTTATGCCCAGAAGCCGGTGATCGACAAGATTATCGCCGACATGGCCGCCGACGGCACGCTGAAGTCGCTGGAGAGCGAGTATCTCGCACCGGCCTGGGGCGGCGTAACCCCCGCCGACGTTCCGGTCTGGAAAAACTGAGCCGATGACGAAGTCTCTCCTGTCTGAGACCGGCAGCGAGACCGGGCATGCCACGCGGCGTGCCCGGAGCGCTGCGCGGACCCATCGCACCCGGTCCGCCCTTGCCGTCGCGGCCGCATTTGCGACCTTTGTCCTCGTTGCGGTTTCGGCTCAGCACCTGGGAAGCTTCGCGGTATCGCAGGGCGTTTCGACGATCGCAGCCTCCGTGCCCGGTTTGCTGGCCTCGGCCGCTGCTGCTTTCGTGCTTCTGACTGCCGCGCGTGCCTTTGCCAGATCGCTCAGGGCCTCGAAAAGTACGGATCTTCACGTCGCCCGTGCCCTCGGCGACGAAGCCTCGCTCGGATCATGGAGGGCCCTGTCGTGGACGGGCGCGCTGCTGATCCTCACGGCGCTTGCCTCGTTCATGGCCGTCAACAACGCTGCCGTCAGCCGGACCTTCTTCGATCTGGCCCTCATCCAGAGTTCTGCCTGGAAGGTGATCCAGGCCTTCGGCACCAATCTCACCATCTTTGCCGTTTCGGCGGTGCTGATCCTGATCTGGTCTCTGCTGATCGCCATCGCGCGAACCCTGCCGGGTCCGGCCGGGCGCCCCTTGCGCTTCCTTGCCATCGCCTATGGTGACCTGTTCCGTGGGCTTCCGGCGATCATCACCATTTATCTGATCGGCTTCGGCCTGCCGCTCACCGATCTGCCTTTCATCTCCGATCTGTCCTCGACTTCCTATGCGATCATCGCGCTGACGCTCACCTACGGCGCCTATACGTCCGAGGTCTATCGCGCCGGCATCGAAGGCGTTCACCACAGCCAGATCGCGGCTGCCCGCTCGCTCGGACTCAGCCACGCCAAGACCATGCGTTATGTCGTCGTGCCGCTGGCTGTGCGGAACATCGTGCCGCCGCTGATGAACAACTGCATCAGCCTGCAGAAGGACACGGCGCTGGTGGCGATCATCGGCACGATCGACGCCTTTAACCAGTCTAAGATCATCGCAGCGAACAACTTCAACCTGTCGGCCGTGACGACCGTTGCGATCCTCTTCATCGTTATCACCATTCCGCAGGCCCGCCTGGTCGACAAGCTGATCGACCGCGACCGCCGCCGCATGCGGGCAGGGGGCTGAAACCATGGCAATTCTGGAAATCGATCACATCACCAAGCGCTACGGTACACTTGAGGTCATCTCGGACCTGTCGCTGAGCGTGGACGAGCACGAGGTGATCTGCCTGATCGGCCCCTCCGGCTGCGGCAAGTCTACGCTCCTGCGCTGCATCAACCGGCTCGAGGAGATCGCGTCGGGTGAGATCCGCATCCATGGCGACCGCATCACCGGGCCCGGTGTCGATCTCGACCGGCTGCGGCGCGACATTGGTATCGTGTTTCAGGGCTATAATCTCTTCCCTCACATGACGGTGCTGGAAAACACCATGCTGGCGCCGACCAAGGTGCTGGGCATGCCGAAGCGCGAGGCAGAGGAAAAGGCGATGGCTTTCCTTGAGCGGATCGGGCTTAGCCACAAGGCCGGGGATTATCCGGACCGGTTGTCCGGCGGGCAGCAGCAGCGGGTGGCGATCGTTCGGGCGCTGATGATGAACCCGATGGTGCTTCTTCTCGATGAAATCACCTCGGCGCTCGATCCGGAACTGGTGTCGGAGGTGCTCGATATCGTAAGAGACCTTGCGCAAGGCGGCATGACCATGCTGCTGGCGACACATGAGATGGGCTTTGCGCGCGAGGTGGCCAATCGCGTCTGCTTCCTGCAGGCCGGCAAGGTCTATGAGCAGGGGCCACCGGCCCAGATCTTCGGCGATCCGCAAGGCGAGCGCACACAGGCTTTCCTGCGCAGCCTCAAGAAGGCCGGGCGGTTGTAAGTAAAGGAGTACGGCGGATGGTGACAGCGCGTGAGCTGGGACTATGGGCGGATGGCAAGAACAGCCTCAACCCCGGAAAACACAATGCGATTACCGACGTGCCGGGCGTACGCGTCGGGCATCGCACGCTCTCGGGCGACGGGTTGGCGACCGGGGTGACGGCAGTGATCCCGCATGCCGGGGATCTCTTCCGTGAGAAGGTGCGGGCCGCTGCCGAAGTGATCAACGGTTTCGGCAAGTCGGCAGGCCTGGTGCAGGTCGCCGAACTCGGCACCATCGAAACGCCGATCCTGCTGACCAACACATTTGGTGTTGCCGCCTGCAGCGAAGCTCTGATCCGCCGGGCGATTGCCGACAATCCGGCCATCGGTCGGGAAACCTCCACGGTCAATCCGGTCGTCTGCGAATGCAATGACGGCCAGATCAACGATATCCAGGCACTGTCCGTTCAGCCTGAAGACGCACTCGCGGCTCTTTCCGTGGCGCATGACGGCCCCGTTGAGCAGGGGGCGATCGGGGCCGGGCGGGGCATGACGGCGTTCGGCTTCAAGGCTGGCATCGGCAGCGCGTCCCGGCTCATGCATGTGGCCGCGCGGGACTTCACGCTCGGGACGCTGGTGCTCGCCAACTTCGGTCGGGCAGGCGATCTCGTGCTACCGGACGGGCGGCGTCCCGATCCGCGGCAGGTAAGCCGGGAGGAGAAGGGGTCCGTCATCGTTGTCCTGGCGACCGACCTGCCGCTCTCCGATCGGCAATTGCAGCGCGTCGCCCGGCGCGCCGGTGCCGGTCTGGCCCGGCTTGGCGCCTTCTGGGGGCACGGTTCGGGCGACATCGTCCTCGCCTTCACCACCGCCGATACGGTCGCCCATGACGGTCCGGCCTTGCGCTCGATCACGGCGATCGACGACAATCTGATCGATCTGCCCTTTAGGGCAGCGGCAGAGGCGACTCAGGAGGCGGTGCTGAACGCGCTCTGTGCCGCACCGACAGAGATCGGACGCACGGGAAAACGCTATCCGTCGCTGGCGGATTGGGCGAGGGAGAACGCATCGTGAAGGTATTTCTGTCAGCCGACATCGAAGGAACGGCTGGTATCGCCGATTGGGACGAGGCCGAGCGCACCCACGCCGATTATGCCGATTTCCGCCGCCTGATGACCAATGAGGTTCTGGCCGCCTGCGAGGGCGCACGGTCGGCCGGGGCGTCCGAGG
Source organism: Rhizobium terricola (assembly GCF_012927355.1). Taxonomy (GTDB): domain Bacteria; phylum Pseudomonadota; class Alphaproteobacteria; order Rhizobiales; family Rhizobiaceae; genus Allorhizobium; species Allorhizobium terricola. Next base: position 1,760,329 of record NZ_JABBGK010000001.1, on the reverse strand, counting down.
TCGTGATCAAGGACGCGCATGACAGCGGCCGCAACATCATCGTCGAACGCCTGCCCGACTATGTGCGCATCATGCGCGGTTGGTCCGGTCACCCGGACGGGATGATGTTCGGCCTCGGTCCGGAATTCGCGGCCGCGCTCTATACCGGCTACCACGCCAAGGCCGGATCGGAGGCCAATCCCCTGGCGCATACGACGACGCTGCGCATTTCACGGCTTCTGCTGAATGGCGAGGTTGCCTCCGAGTTCACTGTCAACGCCCTCGTTGCGCGGCGCCATGGGGTGCCTTCAGTGTTCCTGTCTGGTGATACAGAAATCTGCGCCGACGCCCGCCGTCTCGTCCCGGGCATCGCCACGGTGGAGACCCTGGAGGGCTTCGGCCGGGCGGCGCTGTCGATCGCGCCCAGCCGCGCCTGCGAGGCGATCCGCGAAGGGGTCGCCGCCGCATTGTCGTCACTTCCCTCGGGAGCCGTTGCGCCGCCCCAGGGGGCCTTCGAGGTGATGATCGAGTTCACCAATCCGACCGATGCCTGGCGCGCATCGTGGTATCCGGGCGCCGAGATTTCCGGCCCGAGAACCGTCGCCTACCGTTCGGCGGATTTCTTCGAGATCCAGCGGGCGTTGCGGTTTCTCACCGCCTGAGCAAGGGCAGACGCCTTTGGTGCCGAGCTCATGACCTGGGAAATGGCTAAACAGCCGGTTGGCGTTCTTGGTCAGCCGGTCGGACCCTCCGGCATCGGCGTCAATCCCCAAAGGTTTCCGACCCGGACGGCCTCTGCGGCCTTTGCGGAACAGGATCTGGCGAGAGGCGGGATATTCGTCGGCCCGCACAGCGGTAGCCTGAGCTGCGCGCTGGTGTTGAGCGCGCACACGCAATGGCATCGGCTTTGCCGGCCTCGTATCGGTGGGTGCGCAAACCGATAACAAGATCGTCGAAATCCGCCTGGCCCCCCCCGGTGACCCACAGATCACTCGAGACAGGCCGTTCATCGAATCGCCTCCTCATGCGGACACGTTGCGCGACTTGGCAATCGAGGTGTCTGAGTGCCCGGTAACCATCTTCAGCCGAGGCGTTACAAGCAGACGATTGCGTCGATCTCAACGAGTGCCCTTGGGCAGGGCGGCAGCCTTGAACGTGGTCCGTGCCGATATGTAGAAGCAGAGTTTCGCGATGTACTCGCGTCTCATCAGTCCTGCGTTCTTCGACGACCGGAGCGACGCTTGCGCCGTTGAGCGCGTCGGCAAACTCCTCCTCAATGATCTAGACGGCGCGGGGTGGTTCGTGCTGCGTCTTCTCCGGGAGATGTTCGAGGCTCGACTTTATGAACCATCGATAAGCGAAAGGGGCGGACAGTCGACGATGACGGTCGCGTCAGTGGCATCATCTCGCAGACCGATCTACTCGCGACACTCGCACAAAGCCTCTCCAATTCAGCCGCCGGCATCATGACCGGCGAAGGGCAGGGGACCTGAGTGCAGGTTTGCGTCGAAAGAGCTGCGGGAAAATCGATGGGTGCGAGAGCATAGATGCAGCACCAACAGAGCGAAGGCAAAAGGTGTAGAGGATCTTGGTCGGGCGATGGCCGTTAGCCTGCGCACAGGATAGGTTTGGCCGCTGTCATTCGAGCGTTCAACTCTTTGCAGGGGTGTTTCAATGATAATATTATGAAGACAGATCGCTTTGCAGTCTGGAACGCCCATCGCAATTGCGGTTCTGTTCCGTGTTGGCCACGTTCAAGCCCCGAAAGCGCGACGCCGAACAGGCGGATGCCCCTGTGGCACGGCAAGGGCGGCGCAAGCAGAAGGTCCAGCGTTCGCCGGGCGCGGTCATCACGGGGAAAGGCGCTGGAGCGGCTTTGCCGCGGCTGATCTGGTTGACGTCCGCAAATTTGACCTTCAGGGTGATGGTCTCCGCGACGATCACGCTTGTCTCGCAATATCCCCACATCTTTTGGGATGAGCGCCCCGAGTCCTACGCTGACTCAGCGGATCGCATAGAAGTCATTTGCGAATGTGTCTTCGGTACCAACCGACTTGCGGACCCTGTTCGATTTGACCGACGATCGCCGACCTGACGAGTTCCTCTGGAACCTTTCCTCGTCGCCGTTTAGAAGGGTGAGGATTCGAGGGGCTTAAGATGGCGGAAAAGATCGATGTGTTTGACGAGGAGAAGGAGCAGAAGGCTCCCCGCAGCCAAACCCTGCTGCGCGGGCTCGATATTCTCGATGCGGTGGCCGACAAGCCCCGCACGATCCAGGAAATCGCCGCCATCACCGGACTGACCTACAGTACCGTACATCGTATCGTCTCGGTGCTTCTGGAGCGACGCTTCCTCAAGGCGGACAACGCGCGGGAGTTCGGGCTCGGGCCGCGCCTTATCGAGCTCGGCTTTTCCGCCTATTCCCGGATCGATCTGGTTCAGGTGGCGCGGCCGTTCCTGGAGGAGTTGTCGCGGCTCACGCGCGATACCGTCCACCTTGCACAGCGCGAGGGCTTGGAAGTGGCCTATCTCGACAAGTTGCGCGGCTCGCGCCCTGTCGAGATCAGTTCGCGCATCGGTGGCCGAAAACCGGTGATTTCGACCGGTGTCGGCAAGGCGCTGATGCTGGATCAGCCGGAAACGGTCCTGTGCGAGCTATACAGGCGCGATCATCAGCTTTTGCCCGGAAACATGACGGAGGCAGACTGGCTCGTGCAGATGTCGAACTACCGGTCCGGTGGCTACGCCTACGATCTCGGCGAGGACCAGCCGTCGATTCGCTGTGTCGCCGCTCCTTTGCGTGATGCGACCGGCCGGGTGGTCGCCGCGATCTCCGTCTCCTCCACGCTCGAATTCATGCCGCCGTCCCGCATGCGAGACCTGGTACCCGAGGTCCAGCGTGTGGCGCGTGCCATTTCTTCCGAACTTGGTGCGCGAACAGGCTGAGGCCGACCTATAGTTGCATGTCATGCGCCCTCTAGCCCAGAGTTTCATGAAAACAAAAGGTTAGGAGACGAAGACGATGCTGTCTTCGCCGGTGACCGGGGCAATTCCTGCCGAAAACAACTCCTGTCCGGACAAGATTGCGCCCCGGTATCAGCCGCAGCGAAATTGTCTGGCGGTCTTGGTTCAGAGCACCTTGCCGGGGTTGAGAATACCCTTCGGATCGAGGCTTGCCTTCATCTGTCGCAGCATGGCGAGTTCGTTTTCCGAGCGGCTGTAGGCGAGCCACGGCTTCTTGTGCAGGCCGATACCGTGCTCGGCCGAGACGGAGCCGCCATAGGTGCGAATGATCTCGTAGACCGTTTTCTCGATACGGTGGCCGGTCGGGTCGATCTCCGAAATCGGGCCGGCTACGAGGTGGATATTGCTGTCGCCGGCATGGCCGAAGAAGATCACCTGCAGGGCAGGGAAGGCCGCCGCCAGCGCGGCGCGGATTTCTTCCACGCAGTCTCCTATGCGCGAGAGCGGAACCGAAACATCGAAATTGATGGTGGGCGCGCGGCGGGACAGGATCTCGGCGATGCCGTCGCGCAAAGACCAGAAGGTCTCCACCTCGCGCTGCGACTGGGCAACCGCAGCATCTGATATCAGCCCGGCCTCGAATGCGGATTCGAGCATGCCTTCGAAGACCGGTCGGTCGCCGTCCGGATCGGCACCCTGCATCTCGACCAGCGCATAGATGGGATGATCCCGCGTAACCGGCGCCCGTTGTCCTGTCTCGGCCAGAACCGCCTGATAGTAATCGTTCCACATCAATTCGAATGCGGTGGTGCGGCCTGAAAGCGTGCGCTGGGCATGACGGAGAAGGCCTGCCGCCGCCTGGAAATCGGGCACGGCCACCAGCGCCGCATTCGCCCCGCCCACGCCCGGATGCAGTTTCAGTACCGCCCCGGTGATGACGCCGAGCGTGCCTTCCGAACCGATGAAGAGATGCTTCAGGTCAAGCGCCGCATTGTTCTTCGGCATGCGGTTCATCATGGAGAGGATCGTGCCGTCCGCCAGCACGACCTCGAGGCCGAGGACGAGATCGCGCGTCATGCCGTAGCGGATGACGCGGTTGCCGCCGGCATTGGTGGCGATATTGCCGCCGATCTGGCAGGAACCGCGCGCGCCGAGATCGAGAGGAAAGAAGAAGCCTGCCTCATGTGCCGCTTCCTGGATTCGCTGGAGAACACAGCCGGCGCCGACCACCATCAGACCGGAGCCCGTGTCGATTTCCTCGATGCTGTCGAGACCGGCCAGCGACAGTAGAACCGCGCCCTCGCTTGGCACAGCACCACCGGCAAGACCCGACCGACCGCCCTGTGGCACGACGGGCGTCGAGAACTCGTGACAGAGCTTCAGCACAGCGGCAACAGCCGCGGTATCGCGCGGCGTCGCCAGCGCCAAGGGCACGCCGCCCTGCTCGTCGCTCCAGTCGCGAAGTGCCGCTTCCGGTACGTCTCCGCCGACTTTCAGGTTGCTAGCGCCGACGGCCTTCTGAAGGGCGGCAATGAGTGCTGCTTTCGGGTTTTCGGATTGCATCGTGTCCTCCCAGTCCGCTTTTCGCGATTTACTGGCGAAAATTCTCACATATTGCAAACTGATTTTACTATTTGACAAAAAAATCTGTGTCTGTTTATTTCGTGGCGCTGGGGAGGAGCGGAGGCATTGGCCTTGCGTCCAGCTTCACTTTTGAAGTGCCCGGCTGAAAAACCGGAAACCGATCGGGTTTTCCGCACCATTGGGAGGACAGACATGTCACTTATGAATGCCGCGCAGGTTCTGCGCGCAGGTTTTGTTGCCGCCTTTACCGTGGCCGTTTCGTATGGCACCGCCGCACAGGCCGAGCCTGAAATCGTCTTCCGCGCCGCCCACGCCTCGGCGCCGAGCTCGACGGGCCATAAGGCCTTTGAATTCCTCGACAAGGAACTGCGCGAAAAGTCCGGCGGCCGCATCGGCCTCGAGATCTTCCCGAACTCGCAGCTTGGCGGCGAACGGGAACTGACCGAAAACATCCAGTTCGGAAATGTCGATCTGACCTTCGTCTCCTCGGCTCCGGTCGCCTCGTTCGCCCCGCAGTTCTTCGCCTTCGACGTTCCCTTCCTGTTCAAGAACCGTGAGCAGGCTTACAAGGTGCTGGACGGCGAAGTCGGCCAGGAGATCCTGAAGTCGCTCGACGACAAGGGCATGGTTGGCCTCGCCTATTGGGAGAATGGTTTCCGCCAGCTGACCAACAACAAGAAGGAAATCCGTTCCCCGGATGACCTCGCTGGCCTGAAGATGCGCACCATGGAAAACGAGGTGCATATCGCGGCATGGCGCGCCGAAGGCGCAAACCCCGCTCCGCTCGCCTTCAACGAGTTGTTCACCGCGCTCCAGCAGGGCACCTTCGATGCGCAGGAAGGTCCGATCAATCTCTTCTACGACATGAAGTTCAACGAGGTGCAGAAATACATCTCGAAGACCAACCATATCTACTCGCCGTGGCCGCTGCTCGCCAATCCGGACAAGCTCGCCAGCCTGAGCGCCGAGGATCGCGCGATCTTCGACCAGGCCGTCAAGGATGCCACCGCCTACCAGCGCGGCCTCGCCAAAGAAGCCGACGACAAGGCTGAAGCAGCCATGACCGAGGTCAAGTTCACGACTCTGACCCCGGAAGAACTGAAGGCCTTCTCTGATAAGGCCGCCCCGATCGTCGAACTGGTGAAGCAGAAGGCCGGCGCCGACTTGGTGGACCGCCTGCTGGCTGCGGCAGCGCAGTAAAGCGCCCGGAAATGAAATGCCCGGCGAGCAATGATCGCCGGGCAATCCCATTCGAACAACAGCACTGACCGTCAATGCGTCAGGCAGCGCCCGGGGCCGGTCCCCGCGTGGCGCGGGAGAGACTCATGCTCAAACTCATCGATGAGCATTTCGAGGAGGCGATCGTCGTAGCCCTGATGGCTCTGATGTCGATCCTGATCGGAGTGCAGATCTTCATGCGCTACGTGATGGGCGCTTCGCTTTCCTGGTCGGAAGAGCTGTCACGCTACTTCTTCATCTGGGCGACCTATGTCGGCGTCGCCTATGCAGTTCGCAAGGACGCCCATATCCGCGTCACCATGGGCACCGATCTCCTGTCGCGCACCGGCCAGATCTATGTCCGGGTACTGACGCATCTGGTCTTCGGCGCCTTTGCGCTGTTCGTCATGTATCAGGGCTGGTTTATGGTCGAGAAGACCTTCCGCTTTGGCCAGAAGTCCGCCTCCCTCGGCATTCCGATGGGCATCATCTATCTGGCGCCCTTCACCGGTTTCCTGCTGGTGGTCCTTCGTCTGCTGCAGGCCGTAGTGCTCGACCTGCGCAGCTCCCGGGAAGGAGCGACCCAATGATCTCGCTCATTCTCTTCGGTCTCCTCGCTGTCCTCCTGCTGTTTTCCGTTCCGATCGCCATCTCGCTGGGTATCGCCTCGACGCTGGCGCTTATCGTGTCGGGGAAGGTTTCCGGCTCCTATGTTCCTCAGGGTCTCGTGACCTCGATTGACAGCTTTCCGCTGATGGCCGTCCCGTTCTTCATTCTCGCCGGCGATCTCATGGGGCAGGGCGGCTTGTCGCAGCGTCTCATCAATGTCGGGCGCATGTTCTTCGGCCGCTACACGGGCGGCATGGCCATCATCGCGGTCGTCACCTGCATCTTCTTCGCTGCAATTTCCGGTTCCGGCCCGGCGACGGTTGCCGCCGTGGGCACCATCCTGCTGCCAGCCATGGCCAAGGACGGCTACAAGCCGGGTTTCTCCTCCGGCCTCATTTCCTGCTCGGGTTCGCTCGGCGTCATCATCCCGCCGTCGATCCCGATGGTCATCTACGCCACTTCCGCCAATGTCTCGGTTTCCAAGATGTTCATGGGCGGCGTGGTGCCCGGCCTGCTGATCGGCTTCGCCCTCATCGCCTATGCCTGGTGGCAGTCAAGGCGCGATGGCCAGAAGCCGGGCGACTACCGCCCTTCGGGCCGCGAGATGCTGGCCGTCCTCAATGATGCCAAGTGGGCGCTCATGGTGCCGGTCATCATTCTCGGGGGCATCTATGGCGGCATCTTCACCCCCACGGAAGCTGCAGCCGTCGGCGTGATCTACGGCTTCGTGGTCGGCACCTTCGTCTACAAGGAACTGAGCCTCAAGGATCTCTACAAGATCTTCGCCGGCTCCGGCCTGACCTCGGCCACCATCATGTTGATCGTCGGCACTGCCACCATCTTCGGCCGTGCGCTCGCCATCGAAGGCGTGCCGGTGATGCTGGCAAACGCCATCACTTCGGCGGTGGATCAGGCATGGCTGCTGCTGCTCGCCATTAACGTGATCCTGCTGATCGTCGGTACCTTCATGGAGACCATTGCCGCGATCATCATCCTGACCCCAATCCTGCTTCCGCTGGTGACGGCTCTCGGGGTGAGCGCGGAACATTTCGGCATCGTCATGATCGTCAATCTGGCGATCGGCATGGTGACCCCGCCCGTCGGCGTCAACCTGTTCGTCGCCTCGCGCGTCTCCGGCCTCTCGCTCGAGACGGTGGTGAAGGGCGCGATCACGCCGATGATCGTGATGATCGCCGTGCTGATGGTCATTACCTACGTGCCCGCACTTTCGCTGGCGCTGCCGGCCCTCTTCGGAATGTAATGTAAAGGATACGCAAGATGAGCAAGAAACTCAGGGCGATCATCATCGGGCCGGGCAATATCGGCACCGACCTTTTGATGAAGATGCAACGCTCGCAATGGGTGGAGCCGGTCTGGATGGTCGGCATCGACCCGGCTTCGGAAGGCCTGAAGCGAGCGGCCGAATTGGGCATCAAGACCTGTGCGACCGGTGTTGACGGCGTGCTGGATCACGTCATCGCCGACGACATCCGCGTCGCCTTCGATGCAACGTCCGCCTATGCCCATGCGGAAAACTCCCGCAAGCTCAACGAGCTTGGCGTCATCATGGTGGATCTGACACCCGCGGCAATCGGCCCCTTCTGTATTCCGCCGGTTAACCTCGCCGATCATGCCAAGCGTCTTGAGATGAACGTCAACATGGTCACCTGCGGTGGCCAGGCTACCATTCCGATGGTGGCTGCGGTCTCCCGCGTGCAGCCGGTGGAATATGGCGAGATCATCGCGGCCGTTTCCTCCCGTTCGGTCGGTCCGGGCACCCGCAAGAACATCGACGAGTTCACCCGCACCACGGCGCATGCCATCGAGAAGGCCGGCGGCGCAAAGCGCGGCAAGGCGATCATCATTGTCAATCCGGCAGAACCGCCGCTCCTCATGCGCGACACCGTGCATGTGCTCACCGAAGGTGAACCCGACCAGGCCGCAATCATCGAAAGCGTGAAGGCCATGGCCGCTGAAGTGCAGAAGTACGTGCCCGGCTACAAGGTGGTGAACGGCCCGGTCTTCGACGGCAAGCGCGTGTCGATCTACCTCGAGGTCGAAGGTCTTGGTGACTTCCTGCCGAAATATGCCGGCAACCTCGACATCATGACGGCGGCAGCCCTGCGCACCGCCGAACTTTTCGCGGAAGAAGCCGGCAACGGCGTCTTCACCCTGCCGGCACGCGGCTGAGGAGATTGAAATGAGCATCGAAGGACGCAAGATCACCCTTCACGAAATGAGCCTGCGCGACGGCATGCATGCCAAGCGCCACCAGATCTCCATCGAGCAGATGGTCGAGATCGCCAAGGCCGCCGACGAGGCTGGCATGCCCTGGATCGAGGTGACCCATGGCGACGGGCTGGGCGGCGCTTCCGTGAACTACGGCTTCTCGGCGGCAACCGACGAGGAATACCTCTCGGCCGTCATCCCGCACATGAAGAAGGCCAAGGTTTCGGCGCTTCTCCTGCCCGGCATCGGCACCGTGGACACCCTGAAGCGCGCCATGGATTGCGGCATCTCCGGCGTGCGCGTCGCGACCCACTGCACCGAGGCCGATTGCGCCGAACAGCACATCACCTACGCCGCCAAGACCGGCCTCGATACCGTCGGCTTCCTGATGATGTCGCATCGTGCCGGCCCCGAAAAGCTGGTCGAGCAGGCACTTCTGATGGAAAGCTATGGCGCGAACTGCGTCTATTGCACGGACTCGGCCGGCCACATGCTGCCCGATGACGTAACCGCTCGCATTACCGCCATTCGCGCAGCGCTCAAGCCGGAGACGGAACTCGGCTTCCACGGTCACCACAACCTCGGCATGGGCATCGCCAACTCGGTAGCAGCCGTGGCCGCGGGCGCAAACCGCATCGACGGCGCGATCGCAGGCCTTGGCGCCGGCGCCGGCAATGCCGCGACCGAACTGCTGGTCGCGGTGTTCGAGCGTATGGGCGCCATCACCGGCGTCGACCTCTTCAAGATCATGGACGCCGCCGAGGATCTGGTCGTGCCGATGATGGACCGTCCGATCCGCGTCGACCGCGGCTCGCTGGTTCTCGGCTATGCCGGCGTCTACTCGTCGTTCCTGCTGTTCGCCGAGCGCGCCGAGAAGCGTTACGGCGTTCCTGCCCGCGATCTGCTCCTGGAACTCGGCCGCCGCGGCATGGTCGGCGGTCAGGAAGACATGATCGAGGACCTGGCGCTGACGATGTCGCGCGCTGCAAAGGCCTGACCCCCGGGCCATCTGGATAAACCCGGATATCACACTTCGCAGCGGTGATGCCGTTGCGAAGTGTCGATCGAGGAATTAAGCGTTCCGTCTGCCGCATCCGCCGGCAATGCAAGAAGGCTCGAGAATATCGAGGGGCTTTCGACCTCAGGGAAATGGAGCTGGATATTGAACCCGACCACGATCCAGTTGATCGCTGCAGCGTTGTTTGCGGTCGCGATCCTGCACACATTCTCGGTCAAGCTGTTCGAAAGGCTGGCCCATAGCGATCCCCGGCATGGGGGTGTCTGGCACCTCCTGGCCGAGGTCGAGGTCGTCTTTGGCTTCTGGGCGATGGTGATGATGCTCTTCATGTTCGCCATCGATGGTTCTGAAACCGCCACCCACTATCTCGACGGGCGAAACTTCGCCGAACCCATGTTCGTCTTCGCCATCATGGTGATCGCAGCGACGCGGCCAGTGCTGCAGTTCAGCCAGGCGGTGGTCAAGGCCATCGCCTCGATCTTGCCGGTGCGCCCGCAGATCGCCTCCTTCTTCACCGTGCTGTTCGTCGTGCCGCTTCTCGGCTCCTTCATCACCGAGCCGGCCGCGATGACCGTCGGCGCGATGATCCTTTCCGCCGGCACGTTTTCGCGCGGCATCTCGCCTCGGCTGAAATATGCGGCCCTTGCCGTCCTTTTCGTCAACGTTTCGATCGGCGGCACGCTGACGCCCTTTGCCGCTCCGCCGATCCTGATGGTCGCCGGCAAATGGAACTGGGACATGCCGTTCATGCTGGAAACCTTCGGTTGGCGTTCGGCGCTAGCGACGGCGTTCAATGCCGGACTTCTCGCCTTCCTTTTCCGCAAGGAGCTTGCGGCCCTGCCGTCCGGCTCGGAAACGGTGGCCAACCGGGTGCCGGTGCCGCTGATCGCGGTGCATCTCGCCTTCCTCGCGCTGGTGGTGGCCTTCTCCCATCATCCGGCGGTGTTCCTCGCGCTCTTCCTGTTTTTCCTCGGCGTCACCCAGGCATACCGTGCCCATCAGGACCGTCTGATGCTGCGTGAGGGACTGCTCGTCGCGTTTTTTCTCGCCGGGCTGGTGGTGCTTGGTGGACAGCAGCAATGGTGGCTGCAGCCGCTGTTGATGAGCATGAATTCCGACGCGATCTATTTCGGTGCGACGGCGCTGACTGCAGTCACCGACAATGCGGCGCTTACCTATCTTGGCTCGCTGGTGGAGGGGCTGACGGATGAGTTCAAGTACGCGCTTGTTGCCGGTGCTGTAACTGGTGGAGGTTTGACCGTTATCGCGAATGCACCCAACCCTGCCGGACTTTCGATCCTGAAAAATCACTTCGAGGACGACACGGTCAACCCGTTCGGCCTGCTGGCAGCCGCGACACCGCCAACGCTGATGGCCATTGTCGTCTTCTGGCTTCTCTGAAACGGGATGCCGTCTGCATTGCATTGGTATTGAAAATCGGGGTGCCCGTCTAAGAACCGCCGGAGCGAGCGCAAGACTGGATAAGAGTTGGGGCAAGGTCCCCCGGTAGAGGGAAGCCATCAAAATCATCACGAGAATTGCTCTTGCCGCTGTCTTGGCGGTCTGCGTGCCCGCTTCGGCATTTGCCCACGGAGGTGGTCGCCGCATGAGCTCACCGCCCAGGTAGTGCTGCCACATGGACAACAGCGCGGGGTGAGTTCACTGCCACTGATCGGCTACCCTCCCATAGTCTTTCTGGGACACTGGTAGTGCGCGCGCCCTATACATGCCATTGCATTTTCATAGCGGCAGGCAAGACAACGCCCGAGTTTTTGCAGACTTTCGAGGCGCTATTCAACCTTAGGAAAGCCGTTGATGTTCTCGACAGGCTGGTTTTGTTTTGCCGTGTAGCGTTACAAGACTGCGCCAGTGGCGAGTAGCTAGAGCCAAACTTTGCCAGCGGTGCGAAGGAAATAGATCATATCAAGGCTTATACTTGGCTTACCCAAAGCCGTTAGGCCCATGTGCGCCTGGCCGCGGTGGTGGGTCTGGTGGTTGAAGAAATGGGAAAGTGCCGGCGAAAGCCGGTGGCTTATTGGAACGGGATTACTCACCGGAACATAGGAAAACGTCGCGTTCAGCTTCTCGTCGGTCAGCGTGTCGATCCAGCCGGCGATCCGCTCGTCTTCCGCGGCGCGGGCGGTGGCAAGATCCGCCAGGGTGTCGTAGGGCCGGACGTTGAGTGCGGAGTAGGTCGGGCCTTCGCCGGTGAACCGCCGCATCCAGATCCGGTCGGCGACGAGGATGTGGCTCATCGTCCCGAACAGCGAACCGAAGAAGCCGCCCGCGTCGCGGTGCAGTTCGTCCTCGTCGAGTTGGCCGGCCGCTTCGTAGAGCAGGCTGTTGGCCCAACGGTTATAGGCGGCGAACATCTGGAAATGCGGACGCATCATGTTGTCTCCGAAAAGGGGGCTGCCGGCATGCTAGCCGGAAATATGGCAAGTGGGGGTGATATCACCCATGAAATTTCCTGATTTGATTGTTGCCAAATTCTCGCCTCGAATGCACGCGCTTCAGGCTGCCGTCGGCGGCGGCCGTCTTCACGAGGAATGATCGATGCCCAGAACACTTTACAGCCTTTGCGGTGCGGACAGCGCACGCCCGTTTTCGCCCCATTGCTGGAAGGCCGTCATGTCACTGCGCCACAAGGGGCTCGATTTCTCCGAAGTTCCGCTGCCCTTCACCGAGATCCCGAAGGTCGAAAATGGCGCAACCAGGCTCGTGCCGCTGCTGCGTGACGGCGAGCATAGGGTCGCCGACAGTTTTGCGATTGCTCTCTACCTCGAAGAGACCTATCCGGATCGCCCGTCGCTCTTCCGCGGCGAGGGCGGCAAGGCCCTTTCGCGCTTTGTCGAGGGGTACTCGCAGATGGTCCTCCATACGGCGATCACCCGCATTGCGCTTCTCGACATCCACGGCATGCTGGCACCGGCCGACCAGGCTTATTTCCGCACCAACCGCGAAGGACGGTTCGGCAAGCCGCTCGAGGAAGTGGCACCGGATCGTGCGGCCGAGATCGCGGCCTTTCCCGCCAAGCTCGAGCCCTTGCGGCACATGCTGAAATTCCAGCCCTTCATCGGTGGCGACAGCCCGCTTTTTGCCGACTACATCCCGTTCGGTGCGCTTCAATGGCTGCGCATCACCACCGGATCGGTACATCTTGCCGAGGACGATCCGGCGCGCCTCTGGTTCGAACGCTGCCTCGACCTCTATGAGGGGCGGGCCAGGGCGGTCGCCTGAGAAACGCCGGACCGGGTCGGCTTAGCGGCCGTAGGTGACGGTGATCGACGCCTTGGCGAGCGCGTTTGCGTTCGTCATGAAACCGATGAGAGCGCCGCTTGCGTTCTGGTCGAGTTCCAGCTTGTCGACCGACAGCGCCGTGACGGTGAAGACGTAGCGGTGGGACTGGCCCGGGGGCGGGCAGGCGCCGAGATAGCTGGCGAAGCCGGCATCGGCCCGGCTCTGAACCGCTCCTTTCGGCGCGCCGCTGTCGGGCGTGATGCCCGCCGCAAGTCCGGCGGTGTCTGCCGGGATGTTGAACATCACCCAATGCCAGAAGCCGGAACCGGTCGGCGCATCGGGATCATAGGCGCTGACGGCGAAGCTCCTGGTGCCGGCCGGCGCATTCTGCCACGTAAGCGCCGGCGACACGTTCTTGCCTGCGCAGCCGAACGCGTTGGCGACCTGTGCCTCGCCGAGCCTGCCGCCGTCGGTGATGTCGGGGCTTGCAAGCGTGAAGTCGGCCGCGAACACAGGGACGCTGCAGAGTGTGGTCAGTCCCGCGACCGCAATGAAGGTTTTGAATGACATGCTGGGCTCCTTTCGATCTGGAGCCCGAGACTAGTCCCAGGATCACTCCGCCGCGGCTCTGGGACGCTCGAAGTCTGCTCCGGAGCGCTCATCCCCCGGGACGCGGATATCGCGGGGCGAGAGGCCGAACCGGGCCCGGAACCTGGCCGCGAACTTCGAGGCGGATTCATAACCGACATCGAGGGCGATCCGGTTGATCGGCAGTTCCGTCGCCTGCAGCAGCCCGAGGGCTGCGCTCATCCGCACATCCGCTATGATGTCGGTGAGGTTCGTTCCGAGGAGCGCAAGCTTGCGCCGCAGCGTCGGCTCGCTCATGCCGACCGCATGGGCAACCTTGCCTGCCGGCCAGTCTGCTGCGAGATCGGTGCGCACCAGTTCCCGGATGCGCAGTGCGAGGCTCTCGCGGCTGTCGGGCAGAAGGCCGATGCCGACCGCCTGCAGCCGGATGACCAGTTCGCCGAGAACATGGCGATGCACTGAGGTGTCCGTCTTCGCCCCTTGCGCGATCGTCTGGCCCGCGCGGTCGAGTGCGCCCAGCAGCCCCTGATCCGGTTCGAGCAAGGTCGGCTCGCCGGTCGGCTTGAGGCTCGGATCGGCATAAAGCGCCACGAGCCCCGACGCGAGCGCATAGGCGTCGGAATGATAGGCGCCGGTTTCGCCGGTTCCGTTGATCACCGTGCATTCCAGGCCCTGCGGCAGGAAGATCGCCTCGCCGGGGCGTGCCGTCACTTCTGCCTGCTCAGTCAGGACCCGCTTCCATCCATGGCGAACAAGGATGATGGCCGGCTGGTCGATCAGAAACTGCCGGAACTGGCCCGTTGATGCCTGCAGGATCGAGCAATGAACGGCGAGCTCGGGCAATGCGCGCAAGGAGCGCTGCGCACTCTCGGAAAACCTCTGCATGGACTGCTCCCGTTGGCTGGCCTGTCGTAATTGCCGTCGTTCGGCCGGCATTGCCGCCGGATGGCGGCGAATAGTATGACGCTGGCGTGAAATTCGTCCACACCCCTTGTTTTCAGGGCTTGAGGCGGGTAGAAACCGCCCACTTTCCCATAAGACAAAAGGACTACACCGATGGCGATTGAACGCACCTTTTCGATGATCAAGCCGGACGCAACGAAGCGCAACCTGACGGGCGCCATCACCAAGGTTTTCGAGGACAACGGCCTGCGCGTCGTCGCCTCCAAGCGCGTCTGGATGAGCAAGCGCGAAGCTGAAGGCTTCTACGCCGTTCACAAGGAACGTCCCTTCTTCGGCGAACTGGTTGAAGGAATGACCTCGGGCCCGACCATCGTTCAGGTCCTCGAAGGCGAAAACGCCATCCTCAAGAACCGCGAGATCATGGGCGCCACCAACCCGGCCCAGGCCGCCGAAGGCACGATCCGCAAGCAGTTCGCCCTGTCGATCGGCGAGAACTCGGTTCACGGTTCGGACGCCCCGGAAACCGCTGCCCAGGAAATCAAGTACTGGTTCGCGGACACCGAAATCGTCGGCTGAATCAGGCTTTGAGCGGGGCCTCTCAAGGCCTTGCGAATATTGAAAGAACCGGGGTCGAGAGGCCCCGGTTTTTTCATTTCGGGCAGGCGGTGTCCTGAGCGTAATCGACGCTGCCATCGACTTTGAAAACCTCCGGGTTCTTGGTGTAGACCGGCCCGATCACCAGCGGTTTCGTCGGTAGGATGGATTGGTCGAGGCTTGAGACGACGGTCGTGTCGATAGCCTGCAACTGCCGTCCGCCGCCGTCGACGATCCGGATCGACACCGCGTAAGGGTGGTCCTTGCGCACGCAGCGCATCGGCGGACTTTCGAGCGTGACCTTCTTCCAGAAGGGGAAGATCCTCGACTTCGTCACATGGGGTGCGCCGCCCGCCGGATTCTCGAACGTCGTCTCCACATAGCTGTCGTCAGGCAGCGTGCCGTTACGTGCCAGCGTGATCACGGCCGTTGCCTGGGCCACGCGGTAGTTGAAGATGAACACCTTGCCGGAGACGACCAGCGGCTTTTCCGCATCCTCGCGCTGACAGCCCGAAAGCACCAGGAGAACAAGGACGAGCGACAGCATGTTCCGGCCCTTCGTCATTGCGTGCCCTCCTTGCGGCTGCGCTGATAGTGGCGGTGCGCCTTCATGCGGTTGCCGCACACCGCCATGTCGCACCAGGTGCGGCTCCGGTTACGGCTCTTGTCGAGAAACAGCCATCCGCAATTGCCGCAGATCTTCAGGCGATCCTCCTCCGGCATCGAGATGAGCCGGAGGGCGGAATGGGCGACGGCCGCCTCCAGTGCGGTTTCCGATCCTGCAGCCCGCAGCATGGCGGCGGTCGCATCGAGCAGGTCGGCGAGGCTAGTTCGGTCATCCAGTCCGGCCACCTTGGCGCGAAAATGCCGGTCGATCGCTTCGCGCAGGCGGATGAAACCCTCGGTGTTCTCCTCGGTGACAGGTTCCAGTCGGCCGAAGAGCGCCCGTTCGGCGGAGAACGCCTCGGCCGCGGCGGGAAACGCCCGCAGTTGTTCGCGCTCGGAGAAACGGTCGATGCGTCGCGTATCGTCGAAGCGCAGGATCACGCTGTTGGCGACATCGAGCGCAAGCGCGCCCCCGGCGAAACGATGGGGTGTCCATGAAAAGGTCATGATGAAATTATAACTGGCAAAACGGTTTTTACCAGTTATAAAATGCGCGCGGAGGCGATGATGATCTATCTTGCGCAGCAACTCGTGAATGCCGTGCCGATCGCCGCGCTTTATGGGGCGCTGGCCTTCGGCTATGCGCTGATCTTCGGCATGACGCGCCGCCCCGATATCACCTACGGCGCGCTCTTCGCCTTTTCCGGTCAGGTCTTCCTGCTGTTTGCCCAGTTCGCCTGGGATCGCCTGCTTCTCATCCTGCCGGCGGCGCTCGCACTCGCGGCCGCCCTGTCCCTGCTTTACACGCTGGTGACCGCAGCCGGCATCGCGCGATACGTGATGCGGCCCTTGCACAGGCATTCGCCCAACGCGGTCATCGTCGCGTCGCTCGCCCTGCTGATCCTGCTCTCCGAGACCATGCGCCTGGCCATGGACAGCCGCGAACTCTGGTTGTCGCCCTTCCTCAACGCCCGGATCATCTTCCTTCGGCAGGGCGCTTTCGAGGTGGGGCTGACCGTGATCCAGATCGGCAATGCGGCAATCATGGCCTGCCTCGTCGTCATCGGCCATCTTCTGCTGGAGAGCACACGGGCCGGGCGAGTGTGGCGTGCTGTGGCCGACGATCCGGATGCGGCCCGGCTCACGGGCATCGACTCCGATGCCGTGTTCACCTTGTCCTACCTCTCGGCCGCACTCGTCGCGACGGTGTGCGGCGTGCTCGCCACCTCCTACTACGGCACGATGGATTTTTCGTCCGGCATGATGTTCGGCCTGAAGGTCGTACTGGTCGCCGCAATCGGCGGCTATGCGGTGCCGCTGCGATCGGCTCTGGGGGCCGCGTGCTACGGGGCCGCGGAAACCTTCTGGAGCTCCTATCTTCCCCTGGTCTGGCGCGACGTCGCGCTCTTCTCGGTACTGATCCTGCTGGCCGTCCTCTTCCGCCGCGAGGCTCGGATCTGAGGTCAGACGCCGGATTGTAGGCAGGCGTGGCGCATTCCCGTGGAGAGTGGAGGGGGATGCGATTGACGGCGGCAGTGCCGCGCGCTTTATGTCGGAGAAGAACCGGTCGAGCCGGTCCGTGACCAGACACCATCAAAGCGCAACGGACGCCATGAACAGCATTCGCCGGCAGTTGTTTCCCTGGCTGAAGGTGGCCCTGTCGCAAGGGTTGGTCCTAGCGCTCGTGCTCTATCTTCGGCCATATCTTCCCGTTGCCGGGCCGCTTCTGCTGGTTGCCCAGGGCCTTGCCGCGGCGCTGCTGGGCAGGCTTCTCGGCCTGTCGGCCTTCTGGATCCCGATCCAGATCCTTCTTCCGCTCGCCGTCGCCTTCAACGCCGTCGTCCCGGCCTGGGCCTATCTCGCGGCCTTCGCGGTCTGTGCGCTGATCTACTGGAACAGCGCCTCCGAACAGGTGCCGCTCTATCTCACCAACCGCAAGACCTGGCGTTCCTTGAGCGGGATCGTCGCCGACCACGGCGCAAAGTCCTTCGTCGACCTCGGCAGCGGCATGGGTGGAGTCGTGACCTTCCTGGCCCGCACCCATCCGAAGCTGCGTGTCCGGGGCGTCGAAACCGCGCCTCTCGTCTACCTGGCTTC
This sequence comes from Rhizobium terricola, assembly GCF_012927355.1. Classification (GTDB taxonomy): domain Bacteria; phylum Pseudomonadota; class Alphaproteobacteria; order Rhizobiales; family Rhizobiaceae; genus Allorhizobium; species Allorhizobium terricola. The sequence goes on along the minus strand of NZ_JABBGK010000001.1, from coordinate 1,742,700 downwards.
CAAGCTGAGGTTGAGATTTCAGAATCTACCGAACGCCGAATTCGTCTATCGCAACATATGGGACGAGAACCTTTCGGCTCACGACGTCGTCTACTGCTTCCTGTCGCCGGTGCCGATGCCGAAGATGTTCGCCAAGGCCAAGGCCGAGATGCGACCGGGCACGCTCTTCGTCAGCAACAGTTTCGCGGTACCGGACCAGCCGCCCTATGCGATGGTCGACGTCAACGACGGCCGCAAGACGCGGCTTTACATCTATCGAATGTAGCCGGGCTCAGTCCATCCAGCGGTCGCGCGCGCGGTCGTCGGCATCCTTGGCCGAGACCCAGTCGCCGCTGGAGCCATCCTTTCGGTGCTCCTTCTTCCAGAAGGGTGCCGAGGTCTTCAGGTAGTCCATCATGAAGTTGGCGCCGTCAAAGGCCGCCTGACGATGAGGTGCCGTGGCGATGACCAGCACGATCTGCTCGCCCGGCGCTATTTTGCCGTGGCGGTGGATGGCGGTCAGGCCAAGGAGGCCGAAACGGGAGATGGCGGTCTCGCCGATACGGCGGATCTCGGCTTCCGCCATGCCGGGATAGTGCTCGAGTTCAAGGGCGGAGAGTGAGCCCGCCTCGTCGCGGCAAAGGCCGACGAAAGAGACCACGGCACCGACATCGGCGCGCCCTTCGGTCAGTGTCCGGCTTTCTCCGGAAAGGTCGAAATCCTCTGACTGGACGCGAACGGTGAGCGGGGTCATCTCTGAAATCCTCCGGTCTTGTCGCGTCGCAGTGCAACCGGCGTGCTACCACGAACCGGAACAGACGGGCTTTCCGGCCGCATCCGTTCAGCCGCCCGTCATCGGCGGGAAAAGGCCGATCTCGCGGGCGCCTGCAATCGGCTCGTCATGCTCGACATGTTCCTGGTTGATCGCAACCCGGATCGCCTTCGGAAACTGCAGCGCGTTCTCGTATTCCTCGCCCAGTGTGGCGAGATGGGCGATCAGGTCGCCCGCAGTCTTCACCTCCGGCGGAAGCTCAAGTTCTTCCTCGCCCTTGCCGATCCGCTCGCGCACCCAGGCGAAATAGACGAGCTTCACCATCTCAGTCCACCATGTGCTTCAGGCCGGCGCGGAAGTAGTCATAGCCGGTGTAGATGGTCAGGAGGGCGGCGATCCACAACAGCGAGATGCCGATTTCGGTGGTGTAGGGCAGCACCTTGTCACCGGCAGGCCCCGCCAACAGGAAGGCGAGTGCAAACATCTGCGCGGTCGTCTTCCACTTGGCGATGCGGGTGACCGGAACGGGAACCTTGAGGGCGGCGAGATATTCACGCAGGCCCGAGACGAGGATCTCGCGGCACAGGATGGTGATCGCGGCCCACAGCGACCAGCCGGCAATCGTCCCGTCGGCGGCCATCAGCAGCAGCACGGAGGCGACCAGCAGCTTGTCGGCGATCGGGTCGAGCATCTTGCCGATATTGGACGTCTGGTTCCAGATACGGGCGAGATAGCCGTCGAGATAGTCGGTGATCGAGGCGATGATGAACAGCCACAAACCGGTCCAGCGGGCAAAATCCGAGCTCTCGAGCTTCCCCTCGATAAAGAAGCACACGACGATCAGCGGCACGGCGACGATGCGGGCATAGGTGAGGAGATTGGGAATGTTGTAAGCGCGCGAAGCCATGATGCCCTGTCTGTCAAATGATTTGGACTGTAGATGACGGTTTCCCGTCGCGACCGTCAACACAACTTTTCTTAATTGTCTTTAAGGTTTCCCGCCGGGAAGTCGCCCTTCCTTACGTCAATCTGCGGCGTTTTCGTGAAAGTGGTTGTAAATCAGCTTGGCGACCGCCTCGGATATGCCTTCGACCGCGGTCAGGTCGGAAACTGCGGCCCGCGAGACGGCCTTCGCCGTGCCGAAATGCTGGAGGAGCGCACGCTTGCGCGTCGGCCCGATGCCGGAGATCTCGTCGAGCGGGTTCTTGACCATCTCCTTCTTGCGGCGTGCGCGATGCGAACCGATGGCGAAGCGATGGGCCTCGTCGCGCAGGCGCTGGATGAAGTAGAGCACCGGATCGCGCGGCGGCAGGGTGAAATCCGGCTTGCCGAGCGCGAAGAACCGCTCGCGCCCGGCGTCGCGGTCGACGCCCTTGGCGACACCGATGGCGCTCACGCAGTCGGAAATCCCGAGTTCGTCGAGAATGGCCCTGACGGCCGTCATCTGCCCCTGGCCACCGTCGATCAGGATGACATCGGGCCAGGCCGGAAAGGCCGCTTCGGCCGAATCGTCGGGCGCGACGCTGCGGTCAGGCTTGCCTTCCTCCTTGAGGAGACGCGAGAACCGCCGCGTCATCACCTCGCGCATCATGCCGAAGTCGTCCCCGGGGGTGATGTCGGTCGAGCGGATGTTGAACTTGCGGTACTGACCCTTGACGAAGCCTTCGGGTCCCGCGACCACCATGCCGCCGACGGCGTTGGTGCCCATGATGTGCGAGTTGTCGTAGATCTCGATGCGCCGCGGCACATAGCCAAGACCGAAGGTTTCGGCGAAACCCTGCAGCAGCCGGGACTGCGAGGCCGTTTCGGCCAGCTTGCGCCCATGGGCCTCGCGCGCGTTGCCGGCCACGTGGTCGACCACGTCCTTCTTGTCGCCGCGCTGGGGCACCAGGATCTGCACCTTGTAGCCGGCCCGTTCGGTCAGCGCCGTTGCAAGCAGGTCCTGTTCCTCGATCGTTTCGGAAAGCAGGATCTGCCGCGGGCAGGGCTTGTCGTCGTAGAATTGCGCCAGGAAGGCATTGAGTACCTCGGCGCTGGTCATCTGTGGGTCGGCCTTGGGGAAATAGGCCTGGTTGCCCCAGTTCTGCCCGGCGCGGAAGAAGAAGACCTGGATGCAGGTCAGGCCGCCCTCGTGATGGATGGCGAAGACGTCCGCCTCCTCGACGCTGGCCGGATTGATCCCCTGGTGGCTCTGCACGTGGCTGAGGGCCGCGAGGCGGTCGCGATAGACGGCGGCGCGCTCGAAATCGAGATCTTCGGCAGCCTCGTTCATCGCCGACGCGATCGCCGCCTTGACGTTCTGGCTCTTGCCCGAGAGGAAGTCCTTGGCCTCCCGTACGAGTTCGGCGTAGCCGCTGTCAGGGATTTCATGCGTGCACGGCGCGGAACAGCGCTTGATCTGGAACAGCAGGCAGGGCCGGGTTCGGCTTTCGAAGACGCTGTCGGTGCAGGTCCTGAGCAGGAAGGCGCGCTGCAGCGAGTTGATCGTCCGGCCGACCGCCGTCGCCGAGGCGAAGGGGCCGAAATACTCGCCCTTCCGGCTGCGGGCGCCCCGGTGCTTGTAGATCGCCGGTGCCCGGCTGTCGCCGGTGATGAGGATGTAGGGAAAGCTCTTGTCGTCGCGCAGCAGAACGTTAAAGCGCGGCCGCAAGCGCTTGATCAGATTCGCTTCGAGCAGCAGCGCCTCGACCTCGGTGCGGGTCGTGACGAATTCCATGTTGGCCGTCTCGCGCACCATGCGCGTCAGGCGATTGGAATGCAGGCGTCCCTGGGCATAGTTGCTCACGCGCTTCTTCAGGCTGCGCGCCTTGCCGACATAAAGCACGTCGCCGGCCGCATTCAGCATGCGATAGACGCCGGGACTGTTGGGCAGCTGCTTGACGAATTCGCCGATCAGGTCGGCGCCAGTCAGGCCGGTCTCGTTGAGGTTCGTGACGCTCCAGTCGACCGCCGCAGCAGGGCGCGGAGAATCGCCTTCGGAAACGACGTCCTCGTCGTCTTCCTCTGTGCCGTCATAGAGAATGCCGCCGTCCGGCAGCTTTCCTCCCGTCATTCATTGATCTCCATTGCGCCCGGCGCGCGCCAGGCGAGATGCTGTCCGCCGTCGAGTGCAATCATTTGGCCGGTGATCGACGGCGTGTCAAAAAGAAAGCGGATCGTCTGCCCGAATTCCCGAAGTTCCGGGCCGCGCTCCATGGGCAATGCGTCGATCTGGGCCTGGAAGTCCGCCTCCGTCTGGCGCGCGCTGCGAAGCGTCGGTCCCGGACCGATGCCGTTGACGCGGACCCGCGGTGCGAAGGCCTGGGCCATTGTATAGGTCGCGGCATGAAGGGTGGCCTTCGACAGTCCATAGGAGAAGAAGCGCGGCGAGGGGTTGAGCACCCTCTGGTCGATGATGTTAACGATCAGCCCGTTGCTGTCGGCCGGCAGCTGCCGCAACAGCTCCGCCGAGAGGATCGCCGGCGCCCGGACATGGAGGTCGAAATGCCGGTCGAACGTCTCCGCTTCGAAGGTCTCCGCGCTGTCCTCGATGAAGGCCGATGCGCTGTTGACGAGCAGGTCGACCGGACCGAGCGCCGCGTTCGCCCTCGCCATCAGCGAGGCCGTGGCCTGGCCATCCCTGAGATCGGCCTGAAGCGCGACGGCCCGCCCGCCTTCATTGCGGATCGAGGCCGCAAACGCTTCCGCCTCGTCGATCGAATGGTTTGCGTGCACTGCAATGGCAAAACCGTGACGAGACAGATCCTCGGCGATCGCACGGCCAAGTCTTTTGGCAGAGCCGGTCACGAGAGCGGTCCTAAGTATGCTTCCTGTCATGGGTGTCAGCCTGATCTCTTGTTGCGTCGCTGCGCATATATGGCTTGAAACCTTGCTGTGAATAGCCGCTTCAAAATTCTTTTCTCAGGTTAATGCGGTGAAAGTCTTCGCTTAACTTAAGTTTAACTTTCAAGAAGCTGAGTAAAAAGCACTAGCCTCCATGATATGGTTAATTGTTTATTTGTTGCCTTTAAGCAACATCCAAATTTCGTCATCGCTGTGCCACAATGAATTCACAATTCGGCTCTTTCATTTCCTCAATTGGAAACCATGTTAGCCCTCGGAACGGGCAGGGATTTACATCAATCGTTCGAGCCGCCGTTGGTTAGATTTAAGAGCGGCTCTGAACTGAAAGGAGACAAGTATGCGTACCCTCACTATGATTCTTCTGGCTTCCGCTACGAGCCTGATGGCTCTCCAGGCTGCACAGGCTGCCGACGCTGTCGACCAGATTCCGGAGGCTCCGGCTGCAACCGAAACCTATGCAGCACCGGCAGGCAACTGGTCCGGCGCATATGTTGGTGGTGCGGTGACCTATGACTTCGGCCGCTTCACCGGCAGCGACGACCGCGATGCGAAGGCACTCGGCGGCTCGGTCTACGGTGGCTACAACATGCAGAACGGCCAGATCGTTTACGGTGCTGAAGCCGACCTCGGCTACAACGGCGAAGACGGCAATGCCGGCGCCGGTTACACTGGTACCCAGGGCGTCAATGGTTCTATCCGTGGCCGCGTCGGCTACGACATGAACCCCTTCCTGATCTACGGTACGGCCGGTGTTGCTGCCGCCAACCACAAGCTGGAAAGCGCAACCGACAACGACGAGCGCCTTGCCGCTGGTTACACCGTCGGTGCGGGTGTTGAAGCCATGGTGACCGACAACATCACCGCTCGCGTCGAATACCGCTACAGCGACTACCAGAAGCGCGACTTCGACCTCGACGGCGCGACCGTCACGAAGGGCTTCGACGACCACAGCGTCAAGGTCGGTATGGGCGTCAAGTTCTGATCCTTCCTGGATCGGTACCACGAAAAAGCCGGGCGAGAGCCCGGCTTTTTTGTTGTCTTTAACGTCGCGCCTCCTGTTCAGGCGCGCGGCTTCATCTCGTGATACGGCTCGAAGCGTTCGGCAAACTTGCTCGGCCAGGCGGCAAGCCGCGTGCGTCCGTTTTCCCATTCCCCGGGGAAGCGCAGCATCAGGTAGCCGATGAGGGCGCCGAGGGAAAAATGTCCGCCGTGGAGCGCCTTGCCGAACTTGGGCATGTTCGCGTTCAGATGATCAAGGCCGCGGACGACCTTGCTCCACTGCCGGTCGATCGAGGGCTGGCTGATCAGTTCCGGCGGGCGGAAGCGCCGCTCATAGACGATCTCGAGCAGGCAGTCGGCAATGCCGTCGCAGAGCGCTTCCAGCACTTCCGCCTCTGTACGCTTGGATTTCTTCTTCGGATAGAGCGGCTTGTCGGCGATCCGGTCGAAATAATGCATGATCGTCCGGCTGTCGAAGATCGCCTGCCCCTCTTCGGTGACCAGCGTCGGGATCTTGCCGAGCGGGTTCGCGTCGATCAGCGCGGCCGGGTCGTCCCGGGTGTTGACGTTGATTTCCTCGATCTCGATGCCGAGGTGGCGTGCCGCCATTCGGACCTTGGAGGAATAGGGGGAGGAGGGCGCGCAAAGGAGCTTCATCGGCATGTCCTGGCTGAGGTTGGTGTGGGGGGAACCTATCGTGTCTCGGGGATAGGTGGAATGGATATCGATCGCTGGCGGCAGCCGTTCCCTTCGATTTCCGGGCAGGTGCGGAAGGCAAGGTCGCGGGTCAGGCAGATTTGCACTTCCTCGAGCTTGCCCCCTTCGCAGGTCACCGCCATGCCGCGCCCCGTGAGACCGGGATTGGCCGCGGTGAACTGCTGCTCGAGCGCCTCGGGCGCGACCCGGGTTTCCTTTCGCGCCGATTTCAGCGAGGCCGGCAGCGCGATGCGTTCGAAGGCTGCCCTGGTTACGGAAAAATAGTCCTGCTGGCTGAGGCTGGAACAGGTGCCATGCTTGCGCCATTCATGGCCGATCAGCCCCATGGAGGGCATGATGTCGAACATCTGCCGGCCAAGGCTTTGTGAAACACGCTCCGGCTCGTCCGTCGGACATTCCTCGGGATAGCCGCGCTCGTATTGCGGCCAGAGGCCATGCACGATCATTCCGTGACGCCGCGATGGGCCGCATTGGTCCCGGTTGCCCGCACCGTCCGGCGACTGGCAGAAGGTCGGCGACCATGACAGGGCCAGGACATAGAAATCGAAGCCGGTGCCCTGCGGGATCGCCTGGATGGGCTTCGGTGTTTCCGGGCTGGAGGCGGGCCGTGGTGCAGCCGGTTTTGCCGCTTCCGTCACCTTGGGCGACGGAGCGCCTTCTTGCTCCGTGCGGTCGGTCAGGAACTGGTAGGCCAGCGCGCCCGCCACGACGAGGAAAAGGGCGATGAACCCCAGATAGCGTTGCATGATGAGGAATCGCGTTCAGCGCAGGGATTTGCAGTGTGCGCCGTAGACGTGCCACGGATCGAGGCCGCTGGTGCAGAACTCGACGGAATGCCCGACGCCGGCAAAGCCCCAGGTGCCCTCGACCAGGAACCAGAGCTGACGCCGGGCGCCGTCGCTGGTCGTGACCGTCGAATGGCAGTAGCGGCGCTCCACCCGGTGGGTCTCGTCGGTCAGCTCCAGCCGGTTCTCGGTGATCGGTCCGAATTCCGCGATCGAAAGATCCGTCTGCAGGTAGCTGCGCATGTTCGGGGCGAAGCGGCCGTTGACGGCTGCAGCGGCCTGTTCGCAGGACGGCGTCGCCGCGCTTGCCTCGGCCGCGAGCATCAGGGGCAGGATTGCGGTGAGCGAAAGCGCGGTGCTGATGATCGATCTGGCGAACATGGAGGCTCTCCCTTTTGTCGCCAGAATGTTGTCAAAGCCCGTCGAGGTCAAGGGATCAGATAGCCGCCGCGGTGGTCTGCCGGGCTTCGTGAGAACCTGGATTCACTCCTCGCCGCGCAACCAGAAACAGCGGTGCGAGGCATAGCGGTCCTGGGCCATCACCCGCTTCAGTTCCGGCAGGATGGCGTGCAGCTCGTCCTTCAGCGTGAACGGCGGATTGACGATAATGAGCCCGGTGCCGGAAAGGCCGGTCTGATCGCGGTCGCTCTTCACCGAAAGCTCGGCGCAGAGCATCTTCGGGATCTCGAGTGCCTTCAGCGCCTCGTGGAAGGCGGCGATCGGCGCGCCCTTCTTGATCGGGTACCAGAGGCAGTAGACGCCGGAAGAAAAGCGCCGATAGGCCTTCGCCAGCCCGTCGGCCAGCCGCTCGTATTCGCCGTCCAGTTCGAACGGTGGATCGACCAGCACGATACCGCGCTTCTCCTTCGGGGGAAGATGGGCGCCGAGCGCCAGCCAACCATCGAGCTCTGTCACGCGAACCTGAAAGTCGCCCTCGAACAGGCGGGCGAGCCGGCGGCAGTCGTCGGGATGCAACTCCATCGCCGACAGGCGGTCCTGCGGACGGAACAGCATACGGGCGAGCTTTGGCGAGCCGGGATAGAGGGTGATGTCACCCTCCGGATTGAGGCTGCGGACGGCGTCGAGATAAGGCGCCAGGATGCTGGCGGCCGGCTCCGGCAATTCCGCCTCGAGGAGTTTGCCGATGCCGTCCCGCCATTCGCCCGTCTTCTGCGCCTCTTCCGACGAAAGGTCGTAGAGCCCGATCCCCGCATGGGTGTCGAGCAGGCGGAAAGCCTTGTCCTTCTGCTGCAGATAGACGATCAGCCGGGCCAGAACCGCATGCTTCAGCACGTCTGCGAAATTGCCCGCATGGTAGATGTGGCGATAGTTCATCTGTCGTCCTGATGGGTTCGATGATTTGTCGGAATGGGGCTTTTGAGCCGTCAGCCCATGCAATATACAAACGTCATGAATATCGCGAGCCCTATCCGGACCACCGGTCATACGGTCTGTCCGCACGACTGTCCATCCGCCTGCGCACTGAACGTCGATCTCGGCCCCGACGGGCGTATCGGCAGGGTGCGCGGCTCGGCCGACAACACCTATACGGCCGGCGTCATCTGCGCCAAGGTCGCCCGTTATGCCGAGCGTCTCTATCATCCCGACCGCCTGGTGACACCGAAGCGCCGCAAGGGTGCAAAGGGCGAAGGCGTCTGGCAGGAAATTTCCTGGGACGACGCGCTGGACGAAATCGCCGACGCTTTCGTCAAGGCCGAGGCCCGCCACGGATCCGAGGCGATCTGGCCCTATTTCTACGCCGGCACGATGGGGCAGGTGCAGCGCGATTCCATCGAGCGCCTGCGCCACGCCAAGCGCTATTCGGGTTTCTTCGGTTCGATCTGCACCAACATGGCCTGGACCGGCTATGTGCTCGGTACCGGTGCGCTACGCGGGCCCGATCCGCGCGAGATCGCCAAGGCGGATTGTGTGGTGATCTGGGGCACCAATGCGGTCGCGACCCAGGTCAACGTGATGACCCACGCGATGAAGGCCCGCAAAGAAAGGGGCGCGAAGATCGTCGTGGTGGACATCTACGACAACCCGACGATGAAGCAGGCCGATATGGGCCTGATCGTCCGGCCGGGCACCGATGCGGCGCTCGCCTGCGCGGTCATGCACATCGCCTTCCGTGACGGTTATGCCGACCGCGCCTACATGGAAAAATATGCCGACGATCCGACCGGTCTCGAAGCGCATCTGAAGTCGCGCACGCCGGAATGGGCCGCCGGGATCACCGGCCTGACCGTCGAGGAGATCGAAGCCTTCGCCCGCCTGATCGGCACGACCAAGAAGACCTTCTTCCGCCTCGGCTACGGTTTTGCTCGCCAGCGCAACGGTTCCGTCGCCATGCATGCGGCGCTCTCCATCGCAACCGTGCTGGGCTCCTGGCAGTACGAAGGTGGCGGGGCATTCCACAACAATGGCGACATCTTCCGCCTCAACAAGTCGGAACTGATGGGCACCGCCTATGCCGATCCGGACATCCGCATGCTCGACCAGTCGCAGATCGGCCGTGTGCTGACCGGCGATGCAGAAGCGTTGCGTCATCGGGGTCCGGTGACGGCCCTGCTAATCCAGAACACCAACCCCGTCAATGTCGCGCCCGAGCAGCGGCTCGTGAAGCAGGGCTTCCTGCGGGGCGACCTGTTCGTCGCCGTGCACGAGCATTTCATGACCGAGACGGCCGACGTCGCCGATATCGTCATGCCGGCCACCATGTTCGTCGAGCATGACGACGTCTACCGGGGCGGCGGCCACAGCCACATCCTGCTCGGACCGAAGATCGTCGAGCCGCCGGAAACCGTTCGCACCAACCTCTTCGTCATCGAGGAACTGGCCAAGCGGCTCGGCGTCGCCGATCGCCCAGGCTTCGGCCTCTCCGAATACGAGCACATCGATCACATGCTGAAGGCCAGCGGCTGGGCGGGATACGACACGCTGAAGGAAGAGCGCTGGTTCGACTGTCAGCCGGAATTCAGGGCTGCCCATTATCTCGACGGGTTCGGCCATGCGGACGGAAAATTCCGTTTCCGCCCGGACTGGGAGAACGGCAGGGCGCCGAACAAGCCGCCGGCGTCCGTCGGCAACCTCGGACCCGTCGCGGCCCTTCCGGTGTTCCCTGACCAGGTGGACTTGATCGAGGTTGCGGATGCCGAACATCCGTTCCGGCTTGCGACCTCTCCCGCCCGCAATTTCCTGAACTCCACCTTTGCCGAGACGACGACGTCGCGCGAGAAGGAGGGGCGACCGCAGGTGATGGTCAATCCGGCCGACGCCGCACGCCTTTCGATCGCCGACGGCGACGTCGTCCGCATCGGCAACGGGCGCGGAACGCTGCGTATCCATGCGAGCGTTACCGAGGCGGTGAAGCCGGGCGTGCTGGTGGCGGAAGGCCTGTGGCCCAACAAGGCGCATCTCGACGGCGAGGGCATCAACGTGCTGACCGGGGCCGATGCCACGGCCCCGCATGGCGGCGCGGCCTTCCACGACAACAAGGTCTGGCTGGAAAAGGCCGTCGGATGAGCCGCTTCGATCGCGTCAGGATCGCCATCCGCAAGGATGAGCTTCTGTGGAAGGGCTGGAGCGAGTTCCGCCGCATCGTCTTCGACTATATCCGCCCGGACGATACCGCGGTCGAACTGCAGTGGGAGGTCTTCGACCGCGGCGAGGCCGTGGTCGTTCTTCTCTATGACCCGGATCGCGACATGGTGGTGTTGGTTCGCCAGTTCCGCATCCCCGTTCACCTGATGGGGGACAAGCCCTTCCTGCTCGAGGCGGCGGCGGGTTCGATGGAACATGGAGAGGATCCCGTCGCGACCGTCTGCCGCGAGGCGATGGAGGAGACCGGGTATCGGGCGGCGTCACCGCGCTTCCTGTTCAGTGCCTATATGTCGCCGGGCGCGGTCACCGAGAAGGTCCATTTCTATGTCTCGCGCGTCTCGGCCGCCGACAAGGTTGCCGAGGGCGGCGGCCTTGCCGAGGAGAACGAGGACATCGAGATCACCGAATTGTCCCTGGACGAGGCGCTCGCCATGATCGGGACGGGCGGCATCATCGACGCCAAGACCATCATGCTGCTGCAATGGGCCGCGCTCAATCGCGGGCAGTTGTAGTCTTTGAAAAGAAGAATGGCCGCGAACGCGCAAAGGAACGTCCGCGGCCGGCAGGCAGCTTGCGCTGCCCGCGGGGGGCTCGGAAACCCTAGAACGTGCCCTTGAGGCCGAACGAGATCGACATCGCCTGATAGGATGCACCAGCCGAGTCGGATTCGTAGGAATCGGCCGTCGCGCCCGTCGTGTCGACGATCTTCATGTCACCGCGACGGTGGAAGACCTGTTCGAACGAGCCGGCGAGGTAAAGCGAGGCCGAGGGAGTGATCTTGTAGTCGGCGCTGACATTGGCGGCGAGCATCGGGGCGACGCCCATGCTGTCGTAGTAACGAAGGTCGCGCTTCCAGTGGTCGTCGATGTCGTCGATGCCGAAGCTCAGGCCACCCTGCAGGCCGCCGCTGAGCGTCAGAGCGCCGATCATGTGTTCGCCGTTGACGGCAAGGAAGCCGACGGGGATCTTCTGCTGGTAGCTGATGCCCGGATCGCCGTCCGGCCAGCTGCCGACATCATCCCGAAAATGGCCGGTGGTGCTGTAGATGTAGGAACCACCGACGGCGTCCCACTTGACATCGGTGTAGCGGAAACCGGGACCGACGCTGAAATTCGTGGTGTCGTTGGAATAGACCTCGCGATCGATCTCGATCGAGCCGCTGAAATAATGTGCGAGCTCGGTATCGGGATGGATCGAGCGATCGGTCCAGTCGCTGTTGCTGTAATCCATCCAGTCGTAGTCGACCATGTGGCCGTCACCGCCGGTGCCGATGTTGACGGCCGCCTTGATCTTCCAGTTCTTGTCGAGTTGCGCATCGGCGCCGAGCGTGTAGAGAACCATGCCCTTGGTTTCCCAGTTAAGCTCGCTGACCTTGTGGGAACCGTCATAGACGAACTCGTCGGCCTTGATGTTGGCAAGCCCGATGCCGCCGTAAAGCGAGAAGGCGCCGTCGGGCGAGGTGAAGATGGTGTCCTCAGCAGACGCGAGCGTCGGCAGACAGAAGGCGACGCCGGCCGCAAGAGCGATGCGGGCAAATGATTTGGTCATGAAAATGTCTCCATGCGTGATGGCTGCGATCGCCGCCACCCTATGGATCTGACCAACTCGATCAATCGCCTGGAGCGTCCACTTCTGAGTCTTGTGGTGTCCAATAAAGGGCCCAAATTTTGCCGCTGCGTTTCAGCGGCAAGGCCTCGTCAGAGCGAAACGAGCTTCGCTTGCGGATCGCCGACGTAGGCCTTGCGCTCGACACGGCCGTCGGCGCCCATGCCCACGGCTCCCTCGGCCAGCAGCCGCAGCGCCTGCGGATAGGTGCGATGTTCCACGGTCAGCACACGGGCAGCAAGGCTGTCGGCGGTATCGCCGGGCACGATCGGCACGACGGACTGGGCGACGATCGGACCTTCATCCATGCCTTCCGTGACGAAATGCACGGTGCAGCCCGCGATCATCATGCCGGCATCGATGGCACGCTGATGGGTGTGGAGGCCGGGAAAGAGCGGTAGGAGCGAAGGGTGGATGTTGAGGATCCGGCCTTCGTGGCGCTTGATGAATTCGCCGGAGAGCAGGCGCATGTAGCCCGCAAGGCAGATGATGTCCGGAGACAGCGCATTGAGCGCGTCGAGGATTGCCGCCTCGTGCTCGGCCTTGCCGGTGTAGGACCGGCGTTCGAACACATGGGTCGCAATGCCGCGTTCGGCGGCCCTGGCAAGTCCGCCGGCCGTCGCCTTGTCGGAGATGACGGCGACGATTTCCGCCGGAAAGCCGGGTGAGGCGCAGGCATCCGCCAGCGCCACCATGTTCGAGCCGCCGCCGGAAATGAAGACGACGACGCGGTTACGGGCCGTCGTCATAGGGCGAGCGTGCCTTCGTAGCGGGTTCCGGCTTCACCTTCGGCGCGGGCGATCATCCGGCCGAGCGTCACCACCTTTTCGCCTTCGGCGGCAAGAACCTCGGCAACCCGGGCGGCATCCTTCTCGGCGACGACGACGATCATGCCGACGCCGCAGTTGAACGTCCGCAGCATCTCGTTCTGGGCGACGCCGCCGACCCGTGCCAGCCAGGAGAAGACCGGCGGCACGCTGATTGCGGCAAGGTCGATCGAAGCGGCAAGGTGCTTCGGCAGCACGCGCGGAATGTTTTCCGGGAAGCCGCCGCCGGTGATGTGGGCAAGCGCCTTGAGGGCGCCGGTCTCGCGGATCGCCTTGAGGAGCGGCTTCACATAGATGCGGGTCGGTTCGAGCAGCGCGGCGCCGAGCGTCTTCGTCGTGTCGAAGGGAGCGGCTGCGTCCCAGGTCAGGCCGGAAAGGCCGACGATCTTGCGTACCAGCGAGAAACCGTTGGAATGGACACCCGACGATGCAAGCCCGAGGATCACGTCGCCTTCGGCGATGTCGCCGGCCGGCAGGAGCTTGCCGCGCTCGGCCGCGCCGACGGCGAAGCCCGCGAGGTCATAGTCGCCACCGGAATACATGCCCGGCATCTCGGCGGTTTCGCCGCCGATCAGCGCACAGCCGGCCTCGCGGCAGCCGGCCGCAATCCCGCCGACGATCGCCGCGCCCTGGTCGGGGTCGAGCTTGCCCGTGGCAAAATAGTCGAGGAAGAACAGCGGCTCGGCCCCCTGGACCACGAGGTCGTTGACGCACATGGCGACGAGGTCGATGCCGACCGTGTCGTGCAGGCCGGCGTCGATGGCGATCTTGAGCTTGGTGCCGACGCCGTCATTGGCTGCGACGAGAACCGGATCGGTGAAGCCCGCGGCCTTCAGGTCGAACAGGCCGCCGAAGCCGCCGATCTCGCCGTCGGCGCCAGGACGGCGGGTGGACCGTACATGAGGCTTGATCTTCTCGACCAGGAGATTGCCCGCATCGATGTCGACGCCCGCGTCGCTGTAGGTCAAACCGTTGCGTTCAGACTGGCTCATCTCGTGCCTCCGATGGGTGTCGATATTTGCGGGTGGCAATTGCATGAAGAGCCCTCGGATGCAAGTCGGCAGGCTCAGATCACGCGGTTTTCCGGCACTTTTGCCCTCTTCATTCGTGGCACCTTCGGATCGCGTGCGCTTGACCTTCGCTTTCGGCCTGACCTATCTCCTGTTTCCTGTTAGTAGTGCGGCGCAGAAAAGCGGTGACCGTATCGGAAGGGAAGGGCGGACCATGGTTCAGCACATCAGCGGCAGCGGGTTGAAGCGTCAGGCAATGTTCTGGCTCGCAGCACTCGCCGTCTTCGTCGTCTTCCTGATGATGTTCCGGACGATCCTCCTGCCGTTCATCGCCGGCATGGCGCTCGCCTACTTCCTCGATCCGGTTGCCGACCGCCTGGAACGTCTTGGGCTGTCGCGCCTGATGGCGACCGTGGTGATCCTCGTCACCTTCATCATCGTCTTCGTGCTCTCGCTGATGATCATCATCCCGGTTCTGGCGAGCCAGCTCAACGAGTTCATCCAGCATGTGCCGGGCTATGTCTCGCAGTTGCAGACCTTCATCGCCACCTCGAACGCCGCGTGGCTGCCGGAATGGCTGAACAGCCAGATGGACACGATCAAGGCGAACTTCTCCAAGTATCTGTCCGAGGGCGTGGGCTTCATCGGAACCCTGCTCGAGCAGATCTGGAACTCCGGCAAGGCACTTCTCGACATCGCCTCGCTGCTCGTCGTCACGCCGGTCGTCGCCTTCTACCTGTTGCTGGACTGGGACCGCATGATTGCCAAGGTGGATGGCTGGGTGCCGCGCAATCACGTCGCAACGGTGCGCGAGATCGCCACCGAACTCGACCGCACCATTGCCGGCTTCGTGCGCGGACAGGGCTCGCTCTGCCTCTTCCTCGGTATCTACTACGCCATCGGCCTTTCGCTGATCGGCCTCAACTTCGGCCTGCTGATCGGCTTCCTGACCGGCATGCTGAGCTTCATCCCCTATGTCGGCTCGACCGTCGGCCTGGTGCTGGCCAGCGGGGTCGCGCTCGTGCAGTTCTGGCCGGACTATGTCCACCTGATCATCGTCGTGGTGTTCTTCTTCTCCGGACAGTTCATCGAGGGCAACATCCTGCAGCCCAAGCTGGTGGGAAAGAGCGTCGGGCTGCACCCCGTCTGGCTGATGTTCGCCCTCTTTGCCTTCGGCGCTCTCTTCGGCTTTGTCGGCGTTCTGGTCGCCGTGCCGGCTGCGGCTTCGGTCGGCGTTCTTGTCCGTTTCGCTCTGTCGCGGTATCTTGAGAGCGATTTGTATTACGGGCAGTCGACCATCATCGAGGTGAAGCCCGATCCCGGTGTTTCAGAGAAGTGAATGCGTGAGATGAAGAAGGTCGCGACGCGGCGAAGGACGGCCGAGCAACTGCCGCTCGCCTTCGACCACGGCACGGCGAGTGGCCGTGAGGACCTGCTGGTATCCGATCGCCTTGCCGCGGCGGTCGCGCTGATCGACAGCTGGCCGCAATGGCCGTCCCCCGTCGTGATCCTCACCGGCCCGGCGGGATCCGGCAAATCGCATCTGGCCGAAATCTGGCGCGAGCAGTCCGGCGCGTCGGTCATCGCGCCCGTCGCAGGCGGCTCCGCCGCGGAGGTCGCCTCCGCCGGTCCGGTGCTGTTTGAGGATGCCGACAGCGCCGGCTTCGATGAGGTCGAGCTTTTCCATGTCATCAACAGCGTCCGCGAACACGGCACCAGCCTGTTGATGACGTCGCGCACCTGGCCTCTGTCCTGGCCGGTCGTGCTTCCCGATTTGAAGTCGCGGCTGAAGGCGGCCACCATGGTCGAGATTGGCAGCCCCGACGAGGCGCTGCTGTCGCAGGTGATCGTCAAGCTCTTCGCCGACCGCCAGCTTAATATTGACGACAAGATCGTCGGCTATATCGTTCAGCGCATGGAGCGGTCCTGCTCCGCGGCGCAGGAGGTGGTCGAGCGGATCGACCGGCTTGCGCTGTCGCGACGCACGAAGATCACGCGGGCGCTCGCGGCCGAAGTTCTGGGCGAACTCTACGAGGCCGAAGACCTCGGGTAGTTGTCACAGGATTGTCGTCAAACTGTTATATTTGCGGCCGCTACGGCAATTGAGGGATGGACAATGGATTCTGTGGTGACCGAGACGACGACCTCCGACCTCGTGGAGGGCATGGCACCGGAAGACCTGTCCTCTAGCCCGCTGCGCTTCATCAACCGCGAATTCTCGTGGTTGCAGTTCAACCGACGCGTCCTCGAAGAAACGCTGAACACCGCCCATCCGCTTCTGGAGCGCGTGCGGTTCCTGTCGATCTCGGCCACCAACCTCGACGAGTTCTTCATGGTGCGCGTCGCCGGCCTCGAAGGCCAGGTCCGCCAGGGCATCACCATCAAGAGCCCGGACGGCAAGGCCCCGCACGAGCAGCTCGACGACATCCTCAAGGAAATCGACAACCTGCAGATGGAGCAGCAGGCTTCGCTTGCCGTTCTCCAGCAGTATCTCGCCAAGGAAGACATCCTGATCGTCCGTCCGGCGGCGCTCTCCGCCGAAGACAGGACCTGGCTCGCATCGGAATTCGAGGAAGCGATCTTCCCGGTGCTGACGCCGCTCTCGATCGATCCGGCCCATCCGTTCCCCTTCATTCCGAACCTCGGTTTCTCCATGGGCCTGCAGCTCGAGAGCAAGCGCACCCAGGAGCCGATGACGGCGCTTTTGCGCCTGCCGACGACGCTCGATCGCTTCATCCGGCTGCCCGACGACAAGACGACGCTCCGTTACATCACGCTGGAAGACATGGTCGGTATGTTCATCGACCGGCTCTATCCGGGCTACGAGGTCAGGGGCTTCGGCACCTTCCGCATCATTCGCGACAGCGATATCGAAGTCGAGGAGGAGGCCGAAGACCTGGTGCGCTTCTTCGAGACGGCGCTCAAGCGCCGGCGTCGCGGCTCGGTGATCCGCATCGAGGTTGATTCTGAAATGCCGGTCGCCCTTCGCCAGTTCGTGGTGCACGAACTCGGCGTGCCGGAAAACCGCGTTGCCGTGCTGCCGGGCCTGCTGGCACTCAACACCATTTCCGAGATCGCCAAGGCGCCGCGCGACGACCTGCGTTTCGAGCCCTACAATGCCCGTTTCCCGGAGCGCGTGCGCGAGCATGCGGGTGACTGCCTGGCCGCGATCCGCGAAAAGGACATGGTGGTTCACCATCCCTATGAGAGCTTCGACGTCGTCGTCCAGTTCCTGCTGCAGGCAGCGCGCGACCCGGATGTCCTTGCCATCAAGCAGACGCTTTACCGCACCTCGAACGACAGCCCGATCGTCCGTGCCCTGATCGACGCCGCCGATGCCGGCAAGTCGGTGACCGCACTGGTGGAACTCAAGGCCCGCTTCGACGAGGAGGCCAACATCCGCTGGGCGCGCGACCTGGAGCGCGCCGGCGTGCAGGTCGTGTTCGGCTTCATCGAACTCAAGACCCACGCCAAGATGTCGATGGTGGTGCGCCGCGAGGACGGCAAGCTCAGGACCTACTGCCACCTTGGCACGGGCAACTACCACCCGATCACCGCGAAGATCTACACCGACCTGTCCTTCTTCACCTGCAATCCGAAGATCGCCCATGACATGGCGAACATCTTCAACTTCATCACCGGCTACGGCGAGCCGGAAGAAAGCATGAAGCTCGCGGTATCGCCCTATACGCTTCGTCCGCGCATCCTGCGTCACATCGAGGAGGAGATCTGCCACGCCAAGGCCGGCAAGCCCGCCGCGATCTGGATGAAGATGAACTCGCTGGTCGATCCGGAGATCATCGACGCGCTCTATCGGGCAAGCCAGGCCGGCGTCGAGGTCGATCTCGTCGTGCGCGGCATCTGCTGCCTGCGCCCGCGCGTTCCCGGCCTCTCCGACAACATTCGCGTCAAGTCGATCGTCGGGCGCTTCCTCGAGCACAGCCGCATCTTCTGCTTCGGCAACGGCTTCGGCCTGCCGTCGGAAAAGGCGCTGGTCTACATTGGTTCCGCCGACATGATGCCGCGCAATCTCGACCGCCGGGTCGAGACGCTCGTGCCGCTCGTCAACCCCACCGTCCATGAGCAGGTTCTTTCACAGATCATGCTGGGCAACTTGATTGACAACCAGCAGAGCTACGAGATATTGCCCGACGGAACGTCGCGGCGCATGGATGTGCGGCCCGGCGAGGAACCTTTTAACGCGCAGCACTATTTCATGACCAATCCGAGCCTTTCGGGTCGGGGAGAATCGCTGAAAGAAAGCGCGCCGAAACTGATTGCCGGCATCATTTCCGGCAGGAAACAATAAAACTGGTACTTCATGACAAGATCTGAAGCGCAGGGGCGGTTGCCTGGCATAGCCCCTGTCTCCGTTGTCGACATCGGTTCCAACTCGATCCGACTGGTCATCTATGAAGGCTTGTCGAGAGCGCCGACGGTGCTGTTCAACGAGAAGGTCCTTTGCGGTCTGGGCAAGGGACTGGCCACCACCGGTCGCATGGACGATGAAGGTGTGGCCCGTGCGCTCGCCTCGCTGAAGCGGTTCGGCGCGCTGTCGCGCCAGGCCCGGGCGACCGCCATGTATGTGCTCGCGACCGCTGCGGCCCGTGAAGCGCAGAACGGCCCGGATTTCATCCGTGCGGCCGAAGAGATCCTCGGAACCCATATCGAGGTCCTGACCGGCGAGCAGGAAGCGCTCTATTCCGCGCTCGGCATCGTCAGCGGATTCCACGATCCGGACGGCATCGCCGGTGACCTCGGCGGCGGCTCGCTCGAACTGATCGACATCAAGGGGCGCGAACTCGGTACCGGCATCACCATGCCGCTCGGCGGACTGCGCCTCTCCGAGACGGCGGGCGGCTCCTTGCCCAAGGCACGAACGATCGCCCGCAAGCTGTTGAAATCGGCCACCCTGCTGGAAAAGGGTCGGGGACGGATCTTCTACGCCGTGGGCGGGACCTGGCGAAACATCGCCAAGCTCCACATGGAGATGCGCAAGTATCCGCTGCACATGATGCAGGGTTACGACCTTTCCTATGATGAGATCGCCACCTTCCTCGACGAGATCATCGCGGGTGCAAACAGTCGGGATACGGCCTGGTCGTCGATCTCGAAGAGCCGCCGGGCGCTGATCCCCTTCGGTGCGATCGCCATGCGCGAAACCATCGAGGTGATGAAGCCGGCAAGCGTCTCCTTCTCCGCGCAAGGCGTGCGCGAGGGTTATCTCTATTCGCTGCTGTCCGAAGAGGATCGGAACCTCGATCCCCTGCTGACTGCGGCGGACGAACTGGCGATCCTGCGCGCCCGATCGCCCGAGCATGCCCGCGAACTGGCGGAGTGGACGGGCCGCATGATGCCCTACTTCGACGTCGTGGAAACGGAGGAGGAGGCCCGCTATCGCCAGGCTGCCTGCCTGCTCGCCGACATCAGCTGGCGCGCCCATCCGGACTATCGCGGCCTCCAGGCGCTGAACATCATTGCGCATTCGTCCTTCGTCGGCATCACCCATCCGGGCCGTGCCTTCATCGCGCTCGCCAACTATTACCGCTTTGAAGGCCTGAACGACGACGGCCAGACCGGGCCGCTCGCGACGATCGCCACACCACGGCTGCTGGAACGGGCCAAACTTCTCGGCGGCCTGCTGCGGGTCGTCTATCTGTTCTCGGCGTCGATGCCGGGCATCGTGCACAACCTGACCTTCCGCAAGGCGAACCGTGCCGATCTCGACCTGGAGTTTGTCGTGCCCTCGGCCTATCGCGATTTCGGCGGCGAGCGTCTGGACGGTCGCCTGCAGCAGCTCGCGCGACTGACCGGCAAGCGGCTCGCCTTCAGGTTCGAGTAATTCCGTACGGCGCCGAACAATGTCGCGTGGCCGCGAGGGCCGCGGGCGCGATCTGTCGCATTGTAACGAATGGCGCAGTGTTCCGTTAACGCAATGTTTTTGTTCCGGAAATAGGTCCAATTGCGGTCGTTGTATTCGCGTCCGTCAGTCGTAGTTTGCCGCCATTCAATGGAACGAGGCAAATTTCATGACGAGCATCACGATCACAAACAATTCGAACAACGCCGCGAACTACGCAGTCTTCCAGAAGTCTGGCCAGCAGGGCAACGCCGCCAACACTGCCTGGAAGGTGACCACGCCGGTCGGATCCGACAAGTTTTCCTGGAACGTGGACTACAGCAGTCCCGACCTGCTGGGCAAATCGTCTCAAACGGGTTCCGCTGCGAAGAGCGGCGTCTCGCCGGTCGACTACTCCGTTGACTATTCGGTGTATGACCAAACCGGCAAGGCGCAGTCGGTGGGCAACACTTCGACGACCGTGCTCTATCTTTGATGACGAGAGGCCGGCGGCACGAATGCCGCCGGCCTTCGGTCTTTTACTTGGCGGCGAGGAATTCACCCACTTCGAGCAGGACGAATTCGTTGTCGTCCGCCTTGTCGAGTGAGCGGCCGGCCGAGAACGGCAGGTTGTTGTCGTTGCCGACGACGATGTGCGTGGAGTCGATCACGTCGACATCCTCGATGGTGACGAAGGGCATGTCGTAATAGCCTTCGCCGCCGCCCTGGCGCTTCTTGTTGTCCGGATCGGCGATCTTCATGAGATCGATATAGCCGATCTTGCGCGCGGCCTTGCCGGCGTTGTCGTCGGTCATCTCGATCTTATAGATGCGCTTGTGCTTGGCCGGAACGGCGAAGCAGTCGGCAGCCGGTGCCTTGGGATCCGCACAAGCCTTGTCGGCCGTGCCGGCGCCGTTGTCGCGTTCGATGACGAGGGCGGTGGTGGCGTCGATCATGTTGAAGTCGCCGATCGCCTCGCCGCCTTCGGACAGCGGGTAGAGCCAGGAACGGCCCGTCCAGGCCTTCGAGGCGACGTCGAGCTCGATGATCCGCAGCGCCGTCAGGCCGTCGGCCTTCTCGATCGAGCCGTCTTCCAGATAGAGCGGACCTTCCAGCAGGCCGTAGAGCTTCGAGCCGTCCTTCGACATGGCGAGACCTTCATAGCCGCCCGAACGCTTCAGGTTGAATACCGGCATCTTGGCGGTCGGATTGGCCGGAACGACGAGCGTTGCATTGTCCGGCGACTTCACCTCGGTCTCGCCTGCCTTGGTAGCGATCACGTCGGTCAGCTTGCCGTCCTTGCTGAACTTCAACAGATAGGGGCCGAACTCCTCGCCCACCCAGAAGCCGTCGGCAACCGGCTGGATCGATTCGACGTCGAAATCGGCGCCGGTGAGGTAACGCTGTTCGGCACCTTCCATGACGATCGGGAAGGGCGCCTTTTTGTCAGGATCGGACAGGAACACGGTTTCCAGGTGCTCGACCTTGCCGGCATCCCAGTCGAACTTGATGTGATGCAGCATCAGCATGGAATCGGACGAGTTGATCTTCGAGCCGAAGCCGTTGTCGGACAGGCTCCAGAACGTGCCGTCCTCCATGGTCTTGATGCCGGAAAAGCCCTGCATGGCCTGGCCGTCGAACGGCATGGAAAGCCCCGTCGGGCGAACGCCGTCCTTGCCGGGTACGGTGCCGAGGCCTTCGGCGCGCTTGCGATCGGCGGTGGTGAACTTGCCGGAGGTCTTCAGGTGTGCCGGAGCATCGGCCGGGGCGGCGATGATCGTGTTGGCCGGCAGGATCGCATGGTTGACGAGCTTGGCCGGGAAGGCGGTCTCGTCGGCGAAAACGGGGGCGGCGATGAGGAAAAGGGATACGGATGCAAAGAGCTGTTTTTTCATGGCGTCACCATTCGTGAGACGGTTTCAGACGCCGCATGGTTAGGGACCGCCCGTGTCAGGGCGATCTAAGTTCGATGAAGTTTCGGTGACTGTCCAAAAGCCCGGATCAGGGTCAGCCAGTGGCTTGGCGTCATGCCGGGGTTCGTCCGGACATTGTTGCCTGCGTCGCTGAGCCTATTCGTCGTTGTGGCCGCTGCCCGCAGCTGGATCGAACGCATCGCCCCAGTCCGCCCGGCGGGCGGCCTTGAACACCGCGCCGTCGCGACGGCTTACCGTCATCTCCGCAGCACTGCCGTCGGCCTTGCAGAGCTTCAGCCGGCCAACGCCGCCCGACACGCGCGGGGGCGCGAGCACCCGGGCGACCGGAGGTGTGGCGGGCTGGCGCGAGGCGGCGATGAAGAAGTATTTCTCATCCTCCCACGGCACCTCCGCTCCCTTGGAGAGCCTGTGCACGCGCGAGCGGGCGACGCGCCGGGAAAAGTGGCACCAGTCCGGCGCCTCGATGGGACAGTCCCGCGCATGGGGGCAGGGGGCGACGATGTTGGCGCCGGCATCGACCAGGGTCTGGCGCGCGGTGAGAATTCTCCGCCAGCCGGCCGGCGTGCCGGGCTCGACAATGACGATCGTATGGGCGGTCAGCTCCCAGAGCCGCCTCGTCACCGTGGGAATGGCCGTCTCGGCGATCTCGTCGAGCACATAGGCGAGCGTCACGAGGTCTGACGCTTCAAGTGTCGGGATCGTTCCGGTGATGTCGCCGGCGAGCCAGGTGGTGGAAACGGTCGAGGCCTTTGCCAGCGCCTCTCCGACCGACCGGATCGCCGGGCTCGCCTCGATGAGCCGGGCCGTTTCAAGATCCGGCCAGCTGTCCGTCGCTGCCCAGAACACCGTGCCGGGACCGGCGCCGAAATCGAGCAGGCTCTTCGGGGAGAAATCCGGGGCGGCCTCCTCGACCATGCCGAAGGCGGCCCGCACGGCCGCATAGGTCGCCGGCAGGCGGGTGGCGAGATAGGCCTTGGCGGCGAGTTCCCCGTCGAGGTGGAACCTGCCGTCGCGGACCTCGCGGCGATAGCGGTCGGAAAGCTTTTCACTGGCGCGGGCCAGACGCTCGATCGGCTCGTGCGCCAGCATCTGTTCGACGGCGGCCTTGAGCGGGGCGGGGAGTTCCATTGAACAGGCCTTAAGTGCGCGCAGCCCATTCGGGGCGCAGCATTGACATCATGACGAGATCGGCGCGCTGCCCGTCGGGCATGACCGCGGCTTCGCGCAGAACGCCTTCATCCTTGAATCCCGCCTTGCGGTAGACCTTCCAGGCGCGGGCATTGTCCTTCACGACATCGAGCCAGAGCCGATGAACAGGTGTCGTCGAGAAGGTATGGTCGACCACGGCGTCCAGCATCCGGGAACCGTGCCCACGCTCCGGGACCGCGACCGCAATACGTTTGATGCAAATGTTACCGTCGCGATTGTCGAGACCGCTCAGGATCGTGAAGCCGATCGGCGTGCCGGCTTCGTCTTCACCGATGAAGTAGTTGATCGCCGGATCATTCAATTGCTGCACGTGCTGATCGGCATCCAACCTGCCGATGAAATAGTCGTAGCCCGGCAGTCGCTCGACCATCATGATATAGCCGATGTCGCCTGGGGTCGCCCGCCGAAGCGTCACGACGGCCACAGGATCAGAATTCCACTGCTTCGACGCGCCTGTCGACGAAGCGCAGGCCGACGCCGCCGGAAATCAGCTTCAGTGCGACATCGCCGAACAGCTCCCGCCGCCAGCCGTGCATGGCCGGAACGTCGGCCTTCTCACCCTCGGCCGCGATCTTTTCCAGATCCTCGGTGTTGGCGATCACCTTGGAAGCGACGCCGTGTTTTTCCGAGGTCAGGCGCAGCAGCACCTTGAGAAGCTCGACGGCGGCCTGGGCGCCTTCCGGGGCATGGGTGTGGCGGTGCACATGCGGCATGTCGGATTTTGGCAGCGCCAGCGCGGCATTGACATGTTCGAGGATGGCCGCGCCCGATGCCGAACGTTCCCAACCCTTCGGGATCGTGCGGAGCCGGGCGAGCGCGTCGATGTCCTTCGGCTGCTGCTGGGCGATCTCGTAGATTGCATCGTCCTTCAGGACGCGCGAGCGCGGAACGTTGCGATTGCGGGCCTCACGTTCGCGCCAGGCGGCGACATACTGCATGACGGCCAGTTCCTGCGGCTTGCGGAGCCGCATCTTCAGCCGCTGCCAGGCATCGTCCGGATGGAGATCATAGGTCTCGCGCGATTCGAGGATCGCCATTTCCTCGGTCAGCCAGTCCGCCCGTCCTTCGCGTTCGAGCTGCGCCTTCAGCGACAGGTAGACGTCGCGCAGATGCGTGACGTCGGCCAGCGCATAGTCGAGCTGCTTGTCGGAAAGCGGCCTTCGGCTCCAGTCGGTGAAGCGCGAGGTCTTGTCGATGTGGACGTTCTTCACCTTCTGCACGAGTTGGTCGTAGGAGACGCTGTCCCCGAAGCCGCACACCATGGCAGCGACCTGCGTGTCGAAGATCGGATGCGGGATCAGGTTGCCGAGGTGGAAGATGATTTCGATGTCCTGCCGCGCGGCATGGAAGACCTTGATCACCGAGCTGTCCGCCATCAGTGCGAAGAAGGGGGCAAGATCGAGGCCCTTCGCCAGCGGGTCGACGATGACTTCGACATCCGGGCTCGCCATCTGGATCAGGCATAGCTCCGGCCAGAACGTCGTCTCCCGCAGGAATTCCGTATCGATGGTGATGAAATCCGATTTGGCCAGCTGGATGCAGGCTTCTTCTAACGCGGCTGTTGTCTCGATCATCTGGGCTCGGTCATGGAAAATAGTTGATCAACCTTAGTTCTCCTTTCGACCGGCGATGTCAATACGACCGGACGATTGGTCCCCGACCGCAAGCGCGGGCGGGAGTATTTTGGTGATCGTCCGCGCTCAGATACCAGAGGCGGCGGCCCGTGCACCCAGCACCGCTGCAACATTGGCGCGGTGGACTCTCTCGTACGATTCGAAATAGACGATCCGGCCGGACGCGATGTCGTCGGCCACGAAATCGCGGAGAGCGACATCCTCGGTCACACCGGCTTCGGCGAGCGCCTGAAGCCGTTCGAGATAGGTCCGGTTGGCCTCGATCAGGCTCGGTTCGTAGCCGCCTGCCGCGATGCGCTCCATCGCGCCGTGATTCGGCAGGATCCGACGGATCGGCAGGCCGGCCATCCGCCCGAGTTCGACGATGTGGGTCGGGATGTGTTCGGGTTCGGAGATATAGGTCACCGTGTCTTCGAGCGTGTCGCCGGCGAGCAGCACACCCTCGTCCGGCAGCAGGAGCACCGTTCCGTCGGCGCTGTGGATGTCGAATTGCAGCAGCTCCACGACGCGGTCGCCGAGCGGAAGCGTCAATTGTCCTTCGAACAGTCGGTTGGGCATGACGACCGGATTGATCGGCGGGGTCTTGTTGGCGAGCGTCTTCACATTCTCGATCAGCGTCTTCGCCGTCAGTCTGTTTGCAATGATCTCGCAATCGGCGAAGACCGCGTTCCCGGCGATGTGGTCGGTGTGCCAGTGGCTCAGCACCACCTGGATCGAGGTTACACCGAGCCCCTCGAGATGGCTGCGGATCGCCTGGGCATGGTCGAAGGAAATGTGCGTGTCGTAGAGGATCGCCCGCTCGCCGGCCACGAGCGCATAGGAGGCGACGCCGAGCGAATAGGCGCCGTCATCGAGCCAGTTCGGTTCCTCAGAGTGCAGGCGTTTGCCGGCGATCCGCCCGTCATAATAGGCAAAGAGACCCGGATACGGCTCGAGGATCGTCATGGTGGCGGCAAGGCTGGACACGGCGCGCTATTCCTTCGCAGCGGTTTGAGGTGGCCGCGCATGAGGCTTGACGCCGGACCCGCTGTCAATCTCCGAACCGCTCAGGCCACCCGCATATAGCCGGTCATGCCCGTCTTCTGGTGCTCGATGATGTGGCAGTGGAACACCCAGTCACCCGGATTGTCGGCGACCACCGCCAACTGCACCTTTTCGTCCGGCAGGATCAGGTAGGTGTCGGAGACGAGTGGCAGAACCTTGCGCGTCGACGAGGAGATGACGTGGAAATTCATGCCGTGCAGGTGGATCGGATGGGCATGCGGCGTGACGTTTTCGAGGTTCAGGAGATAGGTCCGCCCGAGCTTCATTTCCGCAAGCGGCGCCAGCGGATCGGGGCCGTCGCCGGGATAGGCCACCTTGTTGATCGCCCAGAAGGAATAGCCGAGCGTGCCGCAGATCGACTCGCGGGCGGCTTCCTCGGCCGTGGCGCTGAGCACCAGCGGAACGGGAATGGCGGAGGAAAGGTCGGGCTCCGGCTGGGGATTGGCGGCAAGCGGCTTCGTGTCGCCGAGTTCGCGCTTCAGCGATGTGCCAACGCTGCGCAGGCTGGCGACCGTTTTCGGCGTCGAGGGCCGGATGTCCTCTAGCGCGACGATTGCCCCTTCGCTGTCGGGCATGCGGATCACGAGGTCGATGCGTTGCCCGGGCGACACCACGGCCATGTCGAGCGGCATGGTCACCGGCACCGGCTGTCCGTCGATCGCGATGATCAGCGCTTCGGCGCCGGTAAGCTTCAGATTGTAGATGCGCGTCACGTCGGCGACGAGGATGCGGACGCGTACGAGGCCGCCGGACGGCGCGTCATAAGTCGGCGAAGGCTGCCAGTTGGCGGTACGTACCGTGCCGAAGGTGCCGCTCTTGGCCGCATCGCGGGCCTTGAACTGCTCGATGAACTGGCTGTCGCCGCCGAGCCGCCAGTCGCGCAGGTTGAGCGCGATCTCGGCATCGAAGACGGGGTCGGCGGGATCCTCGACGATCAGCATTCCGGCAAGGCCCCGGCCTATCTGGGTCAGCGTGTTGCAGTGGGGATGATACCAGAAGGTCCCGGCGTCGGGCGGCGTGAAGGCATAGTCGAAGCTGTCGCCCGGATAGACGTAGGGCTGGGTGGTGAACGGCACCCCGTCCATGGCGTTCTCGATCCTGAGGCCGTGCCAGTGGACGGTGGTCGGTTCATCAAGGTGATTGACGAAACGGGCAGCGAAATTCTCGCCGCGCCGTGTACGCAGCACCGGCGGCATGGGGTCGTTGCCCGCTGCGGCGCCCGTATAGGTCATCACGTTGCGGGTCTTGCCGCGGCCGTCGAGGGAGGCCTCGATAATCCTCGCCTCGAGCGGCATCGGTTCCGCAGCGGCGAGGGCGGTGAGGCGCGGCGCAAGCATCATCCCGGCGCCATAAGCGCCCGCGACGGCGGAAGCCTTCAGCAGATTTCGGCGAGTGAGAATGGCCATCGAAGCCCCCGGGGTGGTGAATGATCGGCCCTGTTTAAAGTTGACTTTCGCTTTCAGCAATACGGCTTATGTGGCCAAACTGCCGCAGGGGTCGCTCAGTCCTTCTCCGACGGCGGCGCGGCGAGCTTGTTGAAAAAGGTCGATGTGCGCAACAGGTTGCGGAACCGCATGCTACGCTCGGCTGTCGGCACGCCCTCGCGCACCATCATACGGCTGAGCGTGTAGACCATGAACCCCATGAGCACGACCACCATGTAGATGAACAGCGCGCGCGGGCCGAACATGTCGAGCATGAAGGACGCAAAAAGCGGGCCTATGACGGCGCCGAGCGACCAGAAGAACAGGCTTCCCGCCGAGACGAGAGCATGCTGGCCGGGGGCCGCGTGGTCGTTTGCATGCGCCGAGCAGAGCGAATAGAGCGGCATGGCGAAGGCGCCGAAGAAGAAGATGCCGACGAAGTTGAGGAGCGCGTTCGTCCCCGCGACGAAGGTCAGGAACAGCCCTGCCGCAAACGCCCCGAAGGTGGCGATCAGGATGATCAGTCGGCGGTCCAGCTTGTCGGAATAGTGCCCGAGCGGATATTGCAGCACCACGCCGGCGAAGATGCCCACGCTCATGAAGGTGGCGATTGAGGTCACCGACATGCCGATGCCGTCGGCATAGATCGGCCCGAGCGAACGGAAGCTGGAATTGGTGAGGCCGACGACGATGCAGCCGACGGTGGCGAGCGGTGAAACCTTCCACAGCACCCGGACGTCGAAGCGGACATGCTCCGGCGGTTCTGGACTGGAGCGGTCGGCAAAGGAGATCGGTACCAGCGACAGGGTGAGCGCCATGGATATGATGGTAAACAGCTCGAACCCGCCGATGCCGACGGCCGGGATCATGTATTGCGCCAGCGTGACGGCGCCAAGGTCGACAAAGCGATAGAGCGACAGCGTGCGCGCACGCGTCGCATTGGTCACCCGCGCGTTCAGCCAGCTCTCGACGACGGCGAACAGGCCGGCGAAACACAGGCCCTGGACCAGTCGCATGGCGAACCAGCTGGACGGGTGGATGAACAGCACCATGCAGATCGAGGCTGCCGATGCGATCGCCGCGAGCGCCGAGAACGTCCGGATATGGCCGACCGCGCGGATGACGCGGGTGATGTAGATGCAGCCGATGGCAAAGCCGATATTGTAGCCGGTGCCGATCACGCCGATCATCGACGTGGAAAAGCCTTCCTGAAGCGCCCTGAGCGAGATGAAGGTCCCCTGCAGGCCGTTGCCGCCGATAAGGATTCCGGCGGTGATGAGAAGGGGGATGAGCGGACGGATCGTCGACATTTACGGATCTTCTGTACTGTCCGGCGCCCGAATCGTTCGGGGCTGCTTTCGATCCGAATTCTTAGAGGAGCTTTTCAGCCAAGGACAGCACCGATCGCGGTGCAAGTCATTTCGATTTCGACGAATGCCGGTAGACGTAAAGCCCAGCGGCGTCGCCCCTTGCTCTGACGCAAGAGGCGATATCCGCTCGGATGATCAGCCGAGCATGGAAATGCCGTGGCGCGCGCAGGCGCGTTGCACTTCCTCTATCTCAGCGGCGCTTGGGGGCCCCTGTTCCGGTGCCTCGGTCCGGCCGAGGTCCTTGAAGAACTGCTTCATGCTGGTGTCGACGACGACGAGCATTTCCGCCGGGCCGTCCCCGCTGTTCATGTAGTTGTGCGCCTCGCCCGAACCGATCGTGACGACGGTACCGGGGCCGGCGACGATCTGCCGAGGCGGCATCGTGTCGAACAGGCCGAAGGTGATCTCGCCGTCGAGGACGCGGAATATTTCTGCGGATTCATGCATGTGCGGAGGCGTCCCGGAGCCGGGCGGCACCATGACTTCGAGAACGGAAAGGTCTCGGCCATCGACATCGCCCATGAAGCGGACCTTGTCACGGACGACCCAGAGCGTCTCGGCATTTTCGGAGGTTACAAAGCTGGCTGACATTTCAAGACTCCACGAGGTTAGGATTTGGCTCTGGTGATGACTGCATCGACAAGCGTTTCGATGGCCCAGGACGCGGCCTCTCCGGCCGTTTCACCGTCCATTTCTGCGTAATCCTTCAGTGTTTCCCAGGCGCCCGCGCTGTAAAGCAGGTGCGCGAGTGCCTCGATCTTCTCCGCTTCCTTGGCCGGGACCTGCGCCAGCTTCTCTGCAAGGCAGGAACGGAAGGCCTCGCGGCGGGCAGGGACGGCACGCAGGCGCATGGCCTGCCCGGCCGGCGTATGCAGGCTGGCTCGCATGAGCCCGGCATTGCGGTCGAAAGCGGGAAAGGCGGTTCTTGGGCCTGAGACCAGTTCATCGAAGGACGAGGGGCGAGGCTGTGCCGCCAACTGCTCGTTGACGAAATCCCAGAGCGCGTCGAGCAGGGCCTCCTTGTTGGAGAAGTGGCGGAACACGGTGCGACGCTCGACGCCCGCGGCCGCAGCGATCTCGTCCACCGAGAAGTCGCCGAATGGATTATGGCTGAGAAGTTCCGTCGCCGCCGACAGTATCTTCTCCCGGGTTTCGTGCGCTTGCGCCTCGCGGAGCGGGCTGCGGTATTTGCGTGTCGATGACAAGGTCGCGTCCTGTCGAGTTGTTCGGTGATTTGATGTCACTGGTCGTAACATCAAATAATTCGGGATGTCAATT
This sequence comes from Rhizobium terricola, assembly GCF_012927355.1. Taxonomy (GTDB): domain Bacteria; phylum Pseudomonadota; class Alphaproteobacteria; order Rhizobiales; family Rhizobiaceae; genus Allorhizobium; species Allorhizobium terricola. The sequence goes on along the minus strand of NZ_JABBGK010000001.1, from coordinate 1,712,828 downwards.
GATGTCATTATTGGTGGCGTGAATTTTCTTCGCCTGCCATGCGGCAGGGTATTCGGACGTGCCGGATGCGTCGGGCTCGCCGCGTGGCGGTGCATGGACTGCGCTGCGAATGCGCGCGCCATTCCGGCATGACCGGTCTGCCGATACCTTTTGCCCGGCGATGTTCGGGGTGCTGCCGGCTCCAGCCTTGACAAACCGGGTGTGTCATGCGTTTGTCCGCGCGATTTAAAGTCCGAGAATCCGTGCCCTTGCCGGATCACTCCCCGAAGAAAATGCAGGATAAAACCATGCACCGTTACCGCAGCCACACCTGTGCCGCTCTCCGCAAGTCCGACGTCGGATCCACCGTCCGGCTCTCCGGCTGGGTCCATCGCGTTCGCGACCACGGCGGCGTCCTCTTCATCGACCTGCGCGACCATTACGGCGTCACCCAGGTTGTCGCCGATCCGGACAGCCCGGCCTTCAAGCTGGCCGAAACCGTCCGCGGCGAATGGGTCATCCGCATCGACGGCCTCGTCAAGGCCCGTACCGAAGACACCGTCAACAAGAACATGCCGACCGGCGAGATCGAACTCTACGCCCAGGAAATCGAAGTCCTGTCGGCCGCCAAGGAACTGCCGCTGCCGGTCTTCGGCGAGCCGGACTACCCGGAAGACGTTCGCCTCAAGTACCGCTTCCTCGACCTGCGCCGCGACACGCTGCACAAGAACATCGTCAAGCGCACGCAGATCATCTCCGACATGCGCCGCCGCATGGGCGATGCCGGCTTTGCCGAATACACCACCCCGATCCTGACGGCTTCGTCGCCGGAAGGTGCGCGCGACTTCCTCGTGCCGAGCCGTATCCACGAAGGCAAGTTCTTCGCGCTGCCCCAGGCGCCGCAGCAGTACAAGCAGCTGCTGATGGTCGCCGGCTTCGACCGCTATTTCCAGATCGCTCCGTGCTTCCGTGACGAAGACCCGCGCGCCGACCGCCTGCCGGGCGAGTTCTACCAGCTCGACCTCGAGATGAGCTTCGTGACCCAGGAAGACATCTGGGAAACCGTCGAACCGGTCATGACCCAGGTGTTCGAGCAGTTCGCCGAAGGCAAGCCGGTCACCAAGCAGTGGCCGCGTATTCCTTACGACGTCGCGATCCGCAAGTATGGCTCCGACAAGCCGGACCTGCGCAACCCGATCGAGATGCAGTCCGTGACCGAGCATTTCGCCGGTTCCGGCTTCAAGGTCTTCGCCAACATGATCGCGTCCAACCCGAAGGTTGAAGTCTGGGCGATCCCGGCCAAGACCGGCGGTTCGCGCGCCTTCTGCGACCGCATGAACGCCTGGGCGCAGTCGACCGGCCAGCCGGGCCTCGGCTACATCTTCTGGCGCCAGGAAGGTGCCGTCCTCGAAGGCGCCGGCCCGCTCGCCAAGAACATCGGCGAGGAGCGCACCGAGGCGATCCGCACCCAGCTTGGCCTCGACGAAGGCGATGCCTGCTTCTTCGTCGCCGGCGAGCCGTCCAAGTTCTACAAGTTTGCCGGTGAAGCCCGCACCCGCGCCGGCGAGGAACTGAACCTCGTCGACCGTGACCGCTTCGAACTGTGCTGGATCGTCGACTTCCCGTTCTACGAATGGAGCGAGGAAGAAAAGAAGATCGACTTCGCCCACAACCCCTTCTCCATGCCGCAGGGTGGTCTGGAAGCGCTGGAAAGCCAGGATCCGCTGTCGCTCAAGGCCTATCAGTATGACGCCGTCTGCAACGGCTTCGAGATCGCCTCGGGTTCGATCCGTAACCAGTCGCCGGAACTGATGGTCAAGGCCTTCGAGAAGGTGGGCCTGAGCCAGGCCGACGTGGAAGAGCGCTTCGGCGGTCTCTACCGCGCCTTCCAGTATGGCGCGCCTCCGCACGGCGGCTGCGCCTTCGGTATCGACCGCGTGGTCATGCTGCTCGTCGGCGCCAAGAACCTGCGCGAGATCTCGCTGTTCCCGATGAACCAGCAGGCCCAGGACTTGCTGATGAACGCCCCGTCGCCGGCAACGCCGACGCAGCTGCGCGAACTGGCGCTGCGCGTCGTGCCGCAGCCGAAGAAGGACTGATCGTCTCTCGACGGACCGGACAAAGGAAAAGCCCCGGAAGCGACAGCTTTCCGGGGCTTTTTTCATGCGTCGAAGGAATTCCGGCGGTCGTCCCGCCACTCGCTGGAGCGGCGGGGCCGATGTGCCGGATTATTCCTCGTTGGCGGTGACCTTGACGCCGAGCAGCGACGGAACGGTCTCCGGAGCGCCCATCGCAGCACCCATGATCATCGGGAAGGGGACTTCCTTTTCCGGTTCTGCGGCGACGATCAGGTTGCCGGGCTTGTCGATGAAGGTGTTGACCGCGGTCGAGACTTCGTTCTGCAGCGCGCCGAGTTTTGCCTGGGCGAGCAGGATCGGAACCATGCCCTTGACCATTTCGGCCATCTGCTCGCCGGACGTGCCCTGCTGCTTGCCGGCGAAGTCGAGGCCGCGCTTGGTGATGCCGGCGTCGTCGAAGCGGATATGGGCGCTGGTGAACGACATCTGCTGCATCAGGCCGAACATCGCGATGCCGGCGGCCTGCTGGGCCTGTTCGTTCTTGGGATCGGCCTGCATCGTGCGGGCGGTTTCCTGCAGCTGCTTGACGAGGTCCATCGTGTAGCCGGAGAGCGCGAAGGAGAGCGACAGGCTGCCGACATTGGCGAAGTCGAAGGTGTAATCCTCGACCTCGAGGGCGCCGGAAGCCGGTTCCCAGCTGCCGGAAAGCGTGATTTCGCCGTCGAGCTGCTGCAGGCCGAGCGCTTCGATGGTTTCCTTGCTCTTCGGATCATCCGTGACCGTGAGGTCTGCCTTGATGCCGGAGATGGACGCCTCGAAGGAGAGCGAGGATTCGTCGTCCGCCAGCTCCATCGTGGCGCTCGCCTCGGAGACAGAGAAGATCGGCTTGCCGTCCGCAATCACGCTGAGCGGGCCGCTATGGGCCTCCTCATAGAGCATCATCGAGGCAAGGCCCTGGGCGGCCGTGCTGCCCGGCACGGTGACGCCGGCAAGGTAGAGGTCCTTCACCGAGAAGCTGCCCTTGTCCTCGGTTACGTTGATTTCGGGAAACTCGATGCGGTCGACGTGATAGGCGCCGCCATCCTCTTCCGTCACGTCCTGAAGGGTCAGGTCACCGAGCTTGATCGACTTTTCGTCCGGTCCGGTCGCCGTGAAGGTGGTTCCCTTGAGAAGGACGTCGTTGCCGTTGACCTCTACTGCCTCGGCTTTCAGCACGCCGCTGCCGGCTGCATAGGCGGCATTGATCTTGGCGAGCAGGTCCTGACCGTCGAGCGCCCAGGCCGGGCCGGACAGCGCTACGAAGGCGGCTCCGGCCATCAGGAGCCTGGTGGTGCGGGATGTGGTCATCAAACGGTCCTTTCGTGAATTGGTTGAATGCTTGGATCAGCCACGCGAGAGATGTCCTTTATATGGTCACCGGTAAAAACTTCCACCGCTTTCATCGCTACCGAACTGCGAGGAGGGTGACCCCGTGACGCATGTCACAGCTCCGGTAATCCACAAGCAGAATGCCGGGTTTCCTTGCCGTTCGCGGCCTTCTCGTCTAGTCAGGAGCTATGGGGAAAACGATCATTCCGCCCGGCGAGGGCGGCGACAACATTGTGCCTGTAGACCTGAAGGCGGCGCTCGAGGAGCGCTACCTCGCCTATGCTCTGTCCACGATCATGCACCGGGCGCTGCCCGACGTGCGCGACGGACTGAAGCCGGTGCATCGCCGCATCATCCACGCCATGAGCGAAATGGGCATCCGGCCCAATTCGGCCTTCAAGAAGTGCGCCCGTATCGTCGGTGACGTCATCGGTAAGTTCCACCCGCATGGCGACCAGTCGGTTTATGATGCGCTGGTTCGCCTCGCCCAGGATTTCTCGCAGCGCTATCCGATCGTCGACGGCCAGGGCAATTTCGGCAATATCGACGGCGACAGCGCGGCTGCCTATCGTTACACCGAAGCGCGCATGACCGATGTCGCGGCGCTGCTGCTCGAAGGCATCGAGCAGGATGCCGTCGATTTCCGCCCGACATACAACGAGGAAGACGACGAACCGGTGGTCATGCCGGGCGCCTTCCCGAATCTGCTGGCCAACGGTTCGTCCGGAATCGCCGTCGGCATGGCGACCTCGATCCCGCCGCACAACGCCCATGAGCTTTGCGACGCGGCCCTCTATCTGATTAAGAACCCCGGGGCGCCCGTAGAGGAACTCTTGGCCGACCCGGCTAATCCGCAGCGCGGGGGCATCGAGGGCCCGGATTTCCCGACCGGCGGCATCATCGTCGAGAGCCGCGCGTCGATGCTCGAGACCTACCGCACCGGCCGCGGCGGTTTTCGCGTGCGGGCGAAATGGGAGACCGAGGATCTCGGCCGCGGTGGCTACCAGATCGTCGTCACCCAGATCCCCTACCAGGTCCAGAAGTCGCGCCTCATCGAGAAGATCGCCGAGCTGCTGATCGCTCGCAAGCTGCCGCTGCTTGAGGATGTCCGCGACGAGTCCGCCGAGGACGTGCGCGTCGTACTGGTGCCGAAGAGCCGCACCGTCGATCCGACCATTTTGATGGAATCGCTGTTCAAGCTGACCGAGCTCGAGAGCCGCATTCCGCTCAATATGAACGTGCTGTCGCAAGGCAAGGTGCCGAAGGTGATGGCACTGAACGAAGTGCTGACGGAGTGGCTGGAACACCGCAAGGATGTCCTGGTCCGCCGCTCGCGCTTCCGGCTCGCCGCGATCGACCGCCGTCTCGAAATCCTCGGCGGCCTGCTGATCGCCTATCTCAACCTCGACGAGGTGATCCGCATCATCCGCGAGGAGGACGAGCCGAAACCGGTGATGATCGCCCGCTGGGACCTCACCGACGTCCAGGCCGAAGCCATCCTCAACATGCGGCTGCGCAACCTGCGCAAGCTCGAAGAGTTCGAGATCCGCAAGGAGCACGAGGAGCTTTCCGCCGAGAAGGCCGAGATCGAGTCGCTGCTCGCTTCCGATGAGAAGCAGTGGCAGACGGTTTCCTGGGAGATCGGCGAGGTCAAGAAGAAGTATGCCAAGGCGACCGAGCTCGGCCGCCGCCGCACGCAGTTCGCCAATGCGCCGGAAGCCGATATCGAGGCGATCCAGCAGGCGATGATCGAGAAGGAACCGATCACCGTCGTCATCTCGGAAAAGGGCTGGATCCGCGCACTAAAGGGCCACATTTCCGACACCGCCGGTCTGACCTTCAAGGAGGGCGATGCCCTGCGCGTCGCTTTCCCGGCCCAGACGACGGACAAGATCCTGCTGGTGACGACGGGTGGCAAGGTCTACACGCTCGGCGGCGACAAGCTGCCTGGCGGCCGCGGCCACGGCGAACCGCTGCGCATCATGGTCGACATGGAGAACGATCAGGATGTCCTGACCGCCTTCGTCCACGACCCGGCCCGCAAGCTGCTGATCGCCTCGACGGCCGGCAACGGCTTCGTCGTTGCCGAAAGCGAGATCGTCGCCAATACCCGCAAGGGCAAGCAGGTCATGAATGTCGGCATGCCCGACGAGACGAAGCTGGTCGTCCCGGTCTCTGGTGACCATGTCGCCGTCGTCGGCGAGAACCGCAAGCTGCTGGTCTTCCCGCTCGCCCAGGTGCCGGAGATGAGCCGCGGCAAGGGTGTACGCCTGCAGCGCTACAAGGACGGCGGCATTTCCGACATCAAGTGCTTCGCCATTGCCGAGGGACTGAACTGGGAAGACAGCGCCGGCCGGGTCTTCACCAAGACCAAGGACGAACTCATCGAATGGCAGGGCGATCGGGCGACTGCCGGTCGCGCCGTGCCCAAGGGTTTCCCGCGCAGCGGCAAGTTCTCCGGCTAGATTAATCGATAGATAGGCTTCAGAACGCCGGCCGCAGGTCGGCGTTCTGCGTTTCAGCCCGACTTCCAGATAGCCCACAGCCCCATGAGAGTTGCCGCATTGCCGAGAATGAAATGCGAGATGATCGGCCCGGCAAGGCTGCGGTACTTGAGGAAGAGCCAGCCCCAGACGATGCCGGTCACCAGCGCCACGACCGCGAGCGAGGCGCTGTAGTGCAGATGCAGCGTCGAGAAAACCAGGGATGAAATGGCGATCGCCGCGATCGGCCGGGACCGCCCGGGCATCAGGCTGGCGATCGAGGTCAGGAAGACGCCGCGGCAGATCCACTCCTGCAGGGCAGACACCAGAATGTAGGTATAGGTGTCGAGCGTCATCAGTCGAAAATCGAAAAGCGGCGTGCCTTCGAGCACCGGATAGAGCTCCGTGCGAAAATAGGCCATGGCCGCCAGCGCCGGGATACTGATCGCGATGCCGGCCGCGAACGAGGGCAGCAGGTTGGTCGTTCGAATGCCCATGTCGTGCCGGTCGAGGCCGCAACGCTTGGTGAGCCCCCAGAGGATGAAAGCGCCCCAGAGTTCCATGACGCGCGCCGTCCAGAAGACCATCGCCTCCTGGTGGGCGGCGCGGAGACCGCCGAGGATGAGCCCGTTGACCAGCGCATAGCAGTTCACCATCAAGACGATGGTGACGAACATGAAGGCCAGCGCATGGTAACGCCGGTCGGCATCTTCCAGGGCGGAAAACTGCTGCTTCAGCTTGGCGTGGCTCGCCGACAGCTGCGCGTAGATCTTGCGGAAGAACAGCGTCTCGAGCTCCGGCCGGTCGTCGAGAAACTGCGCGTAGTCCATCCGGTCGATGACCCAGCCGCGGACGGGGCCGATGGCACGGGCAGACGCACCGCGCGGTTCGTCGCCGATCAGGTCGAGCTCGCCGACCAGCGATCCCGGGCCGGCGATCGAGATCGTCTCGTCGGTTTCGATGTCATAGAGTTCGACCTCACCTTCGGCGACCAGGAGCGCGAAGTCACCGAATTCGCCCTGGGTGAAGACGGTATCATTGGCCCGATAGGTGATCGGGTCGACGTGCCGGCGGAATTCGGCGAGATAGTCCGGGCACAGCCGGAGCGTCGTATGCTTGAGCAGCATCTCCGAAAAGTCGTTGACCTCAACGACGGTTTCCGAACGCAGATAGGTCATGAAGGCTGGGTCCCGGCGCTGGTCGATGCGAATGGTCGCGTGACAATAGCCGGGAAGGCGATCTTGGCGAGGCGCCCCAAGCGTCCAAGTTTGGGCCGATCGTCACCCTTGCGGGCGCGAGCGCATGCCGGCGAGGGAATGAAAGAACAGGGCGAGAAGAATGATCGCGCCGCCGATCAATGTCGCGCTGCCCGGCATTTCCGTGAAGATGAGCCAGATCCACACCGGAGCGAGGATCGTCTCCAGGAGGTAGAACATGCCCACCTCGGCCGCCGGCAGGTAGCGCGGCGCGGTTGCGAGCAGCCAGAAGGCAAGCGGCATCATCACCGCGCCGTCGAGGATCGCCCAGACCGGCGCCTCCATGGCAAGCAGGCCCTCGTTCCAGCCGAACAGCAGACTGAAAGCCCCCGGGATCGCGGCGGCGAGCAGCGGCACGAAACCCATCGGCTGCCGCGACGCGCGTCCGACGGTGAGTGCTGCGGCGATCAGCGCTGCCGCCACCGCCGCGAGCAGGTCGCCGAACAGGTGCCCGGCGGAAATGCCGCTTCCGACGATGAGGCCAACGCCGAGCAGCATGACGCCCATGGTGATCAGCGTCGAGCGGCTCGGCTTTTCGTTGAGGAAGAGCCAGGAAAGGATCGCCGCGATCATCGGCGAAAACGCCACGATGAACACCACGTTGGCCGATGTCGTGTGATAGACGGCCGCGACGAAGGCCATCGTGCTCAGGCCGTAGAACAGCCCGCCAAGCAGCGAGGCGCGCGTCAGGCGGAAGGCCTGCCATTGGCCTGTCATGAACCGGATCACTGTGATCGCGACCAACGCGACGAGCACGATTGCCACGCTTCTCAGTCCGAGAACCGGCCAGAGGCCGCCATCGGCCAGTCGGACCAGAGGAATGTCGAAGGAGAGGAAGAGACCGCCTGCCGCGGCAATCAGAAGACCGGTCCGACGACCGGCACGAGTATCAGGATTCATCGTTTGCTTGCCCGGTGACGTCCGCACCGGGCTCGTAGCGTTCCCATCCTTGGTTGGTCAAGTGCTCCTGGGGCAGGAAGCGCGTCTTGTAGTCCATCTTGTGCGAGCCGCGCACCCAGTAGCCGAGATAGACATGGGGCAGGCCGAGCGACCTTGCGCGGTTGACGTGGTCGAGCACCATCATCGTCCCGAGCGAGCGCTTCGACAGTGCCGGGTTGAAGAAGGAATAGACCATCGACAGGCCGTCGCTCATCTGGTCGGAAAGCGCGACGGCGATCAGTTCGCCCTTCGGCTGAAGGCTGAGGCCGTCACCGGGACTGCGCAGGCGATATTCGATGATGCGGGTCTGCACATGCGTATCCTCGACCATGATCGCATAGTCGAGCGCCGACATGTCCGACATGCCGCCGCTCTGATGGCGGTGGTCGAGATAGCCGCGGAACAGCGAGAACTGTTCGGTCGAAGGCTGCGCCGGGAAGACGGTCGACACGACGTCGCTGTTAATTGCCTGGATGCGCTTGAAGGAACGGCCTGGAACAAACTCGTCGACGATGATCCGAACGGAAATGCACGCCCGGCACGCCTCGCAGGCGGGACGGTAGGCGATGTTCTGCGACCGTCGGAAGCCGCCCTGGGTCAGGAGGTCGTTCATTTCCGTGGCGCGCGGCCCCACGAGGTGGGTGAAGACCTTCCGTTCCATTTCTCCCGGCAGGTAGGGGCACGGCGCGGGCGCCGTCAGATAGAATTGCGGGGAAGGTGACGTCTGGGTGTTCATTGCGCTCCGGTCGTTAGCCTGCCGCCACGAATATAATGAATAGCATGGCGCAAGATTGGAAAACGTCAACTCTTAGCGAAATGCGATCGATCTCTGGCCCCGGAATTTGCCGAAAACCGGGCGCCAGAGCGCCCGGTCTGCATTTCGACAATTTTTAAGCGGTGCGAACCGTCGCGGTTCCGAGCAGCAGATCGTGAACGAGTCGCGAGCGCTCGATGAAAAGGCCGGCGAGCAGGATCAGCGGCGTCAGGATCGAATTGAGGATCCAGAACAGCGCGAGATGAGCGATGGCGGTCACAAAATCGATGCGTCGACCATCGAGCCGGACCATCGCGATCCCCATCGCCCGCATGCCGGGCGTCGCCTGCGACGGGCCGGAGAGCGACAGGCCGAAATAGAGGCCGGCGACGATGAAGAACAGGATGGGATAAAGCAGGAACCCCAACCCGAGCGTCAGGACACCGATGAAGAAGACGAGCACGGCCGCCGGTACCCAAAGTGCTGCGACGATCAGATAGTCGATAAGGAACGCGAAGACGCGCCGAGACAGCACGCCGCTATAGGCGCGCCAGTCTTCAGGGGCCGCGTAGATCGGGTTCGGGTCGAGGGTCATGGTTTGCTCCCGCAAATGTTTCGAAACATGGATATGGGAAGCACCCGGCGAAAAACAATCCGCCGGGATGAGCCTCAGCCCTGCCTGGAGAGATATTTCGCCACGTCCATCGCGAAATAGGTGAGGATGCCGTCGCAGCCGGCGCGCTTGAAGCACAGCAGGGTCTCCAGCATCGCGCGCTCGCCGTCGATCCAGCCATTGGCGGCGGCAGCCTTGATCTGCGCATACTCGCCGGACACCTGATAGGCGAAGACCGGCAGGCCGAAGGCCTCTTTCATTCTCCAGCAGATGTCGAGATAGGGCAGGCCCGGCTTGACCATCAGCATGTCGGCGCCTTCTTCGACGTCGAGGGCGGCGTCCCGGATCGCCTCGGTGCCGTTGGCGGGATCGATGTAGTAGCTCTTCTTGTCGCCCTTCAGCAGTCCGCCGGTCGAGATCGCTTCGCGATAGGGGCCGTAGTAGCAGGAGGCGAACTTGGTCGCGTAGGACATGATGCCGACCGACTGGTGGCCGGCGGCGTCGAGCCCGCGGCGGATCGCACCGATCCGGCCGTCCATCATGTCGGACGGCGCAATGATGTCCGAACCCGCATCGGCCTGGAGGACCGCTGCCCGCACGATCTGGTCGACGGTCTCGTCGTTGGCGATTTCGCTGCCGCGCAGGATGCCGTCATGGCCGTGGCTGGTGAAGGGGTCGAGCGCGACGTCGGTGATGATGCCGATGTTCGGCACGGCCTTCTTGATGGCGGCCGTCGTGCGGTTGATCAGGTTGTTGGCTTCGAGGATCTGAGATCCCGTCTCGTCACGCAGGTTCATTTCGACATTGGGGAAGGTGGCGAGCGCCGGAATGCCGAGATCGGCCGCGGCCTTGGCCGCTTCGACGGCCTTGTCGACCGTCATGCGGTTGACGCCAGGCATCGCGGCGATCGGCTCGACGATGTTCTCGCCAGGGATGACGAAGATCGGCCAGATGAGGTCGTCGACGGTCAGCCGGTTCTCCTGCACCATGCGGCGCGTCCAGTCGGCCTTGCGGTTGCGGCGCATCCGGCGGTGACCGGTGATGTCGTCGACCAGATGTGTCTTGTCCTGCATGGCGAATTCCTCGTTTGCGTCTTTTGAGTTTTGGCTGGATAGCACTTAAGCCAGCCTTTGCCAAAGCGGAAGCGCGCGCTTCGTCGCGGCTGCGGCTGGCGAAAGGGGGCTGCTTGCGCTTATCCTCCGCGCATGGAACCTGATTCTCAAAGCGCACCGAAACGCAGCCTGACGGAAACGCTGTTCGTGATCTTCCTGCGGATGGTGGCGGTGGCGTGCCTCTGGTTCGCACTCCAATACTGGGGCATGCTGGTCGGCTACTCGGCGAGCGGTTCCGGCCGTTTCGATCTGATCGCGCTGCCATGGAAGGTCGTCGGCACGAGCCTTGCGGTTCTCTTTCCGATCGCGGCCCTCGGCCTTTGGCTCTGTGTATCCTGGGGGCCGGTCATCTGGGCGCTCGGGGCAGGGACCCAGGTGCTCATGTACGGGCTCTGGTCCCCCACTTTCGGCCATAACTCTCTTGCCGTCACGATGCATGCGGTGGTGGCTGCGGTCTACATCGTCTTCCGGTTCGCCCTGTGGCTCGAAATGCGCCACAAGGGGGAAGAGATAAGGGTTGATTTACCCTGATGGGATCTGGCCGCTTGGTAAGCTCCTGTTAAGGCTGCGTTTTAAATAGAATTTTATATGCATTGGATATGGTCCTCACCAAGGCGGGAGAAAACAACAGCCGCCACCCAAAACAGTGAGGCAGACCGACATGAACACGAAACTGAAGCCGCAGCCGGCATCGATCGATCCCCAGGAAGAAGCGATCCGCAACCTCTACCTGGAATCCCTGCACCTCGTTGAACGTCTCCACCGCCGTCTTCTGGACGTCATCAAGGACGAGTTCGACCGCCAGGGTCGCAGCGACGTCAACGCCATCCAGGCACTCCTGCTTTTCAACATCGGCAATTCCGAGCTGACCGCCGGTGAACTGCGCTCGCGCGGTTACTATCTCGGCTCGAACGTGTCTTACAACGTCAAGAAGCTCGTCGACCTCGGCTTCATCAACCACCAGCGCTCGCGCATCGACCGTCGTTCGGTCCGCATCAGCCTGACGGAAGCCGGTCAGGACGTCGCCGAGACCGTCGCCAAGCTCTACGAGCGTCACATCGGCTCGATCCAGAAGGTCGGCGGCATCGGTTCGGACGAGTTCACCCAGATGAACAAGCTCCTGCAGCGTCTCGACCGCTTCTGGAACGACACCATCAGCTACAAGCTCTAATCCACGAGAGCTGAAGCGCCGCTGCACTTCCTCCAGTCATGCAGCGGCCGCGCGGAGCCTTCATCGCCCCTCGGCGCTTGGACCTCTGACCAATTCGGACCGGGACGCGTCAGCGCGTCGTGCGGTCCATTGGCGTTGAAGCGCCGGATAGTGATCAAAGATTTCCTGGAAGATCTGGTCCCGGGCCTTGCTCAGGCGCCGTCCGTTCAGGCGCACGCTCAGCGACCGCAGCGGGATCATGTTCTTCTCGCCAATGCCGTCGATAACGACGAATTCCGGACGCCCCGAACGCACCTCGCTGTAGAGGAACTGCCGCATATGCATGTCGGAAAGCACGACATGCATCGCGATGCAGGCCTCGAAGAACCGCTCGAGCGCCTCCAGGTGCTTGAGCTCGACTGCTCCTGTCTGGAACAGCTTTTCGAGGGTGGGGGCCAATTCCCCGTCCGCATTGATGATCTTCTCGGTCACGAGAGCCAGACCGGCCGTGGTTGGCTGGAGGCCACAAGGCACTGCCAAGGGCGGGGCGCCACAGACGTCTTCGTTCCAGCGGCGGCTCAGAATGAGATATTGCGTGAGTTCGCGCCTGAAGCCGCGATAGACGCCGAGCGGGTTCTTGCGTTTGATGAAGCTCTCGCCCTTGAGGCGGCCTTCGCCATGGGTTCGCTCGGGATCGACGATCTTCAACACTACATCCGGCATGTCCGGATGCGTATAGACACGTTTTAGTGATCCGGCGGTTTCGAACTGGCACTCGTTAATGTCGAGTCTGCGCCCGAATCTGTGTCGAAAATCTTTGGAAGCCATAGTATTTCTGTGTCGTGAATGAAAATAACGACATGATGTATGACAGAGATGTGACAACACAGGCAAGAGGCCGAGCCACGAATTGGCCATATTGATATGGGACCGGCCATGCATGCAAAAAGCTGCATGCATGCTGTGGTCGAGGGTGCTAGCTCACCACGGCGCGGGCGGAAATCGTCCATTTGTTAACCATACCGCCGTAAGGAAGGTATGTGTCGTTCAATTTGGAAAACGGTAGGAAAAATGTCGAAAAAGTCTGGAAACGTTGCCTTGTCCCGTCGAGCCCTGCTGCGGGGCGTCGGAGCAGCCGGTGTCGCTGCCGTAGCCGGTCAGGCAGTCGCCCAGACGGCGATCGATGAAGTGATCACCGCTCCGCGGCGCGGCAACTGGGACGACCAGTTCGACGCGCAGGCTTCGCGGACGACCGTCGCAGTCGTGTCCAACACGCCGATGCTGAGCCCTACCAATCTCTTCAACATCCAGCAGGCGATCGCCGACTATCAGGCGATTGTCGCGAATGGTGGCTGGCCGCAGGTCAATCCTACGGTGAAGCTCAAGCTCGGGGCCGTCGATCCGTCGGTTCAGCAGCTGCGCCAGCGCCTGATGATCACCGGCGATCTCGATCGCTCGGCCGGCATGTCGAATGCTTTCGACACCTATGTCGATGGTGCAGTCAAGCGTTTCCAGGCACGTCATGGCTTGCCCGAAGACGGTGTGCTCGGAGAATTCACCATCAAGGCGCTCAACGTGTCGGCCGATACCCGTCTGATGCAGCTGAACGTGAACATGCAGCGTTTCCAGGAGATGATGGGCAAGCAGCTGGAGAACCGCTACATCGTGGTCAATATCCCTGCCGCCTATGTCGAAGCCGTCGAGGGCGACCGCGTGGCGCTGCGCAACACTGCGATCGTCGGCCGGATCAGCCGTCCGTCCCCGACGCTCGATTCCAAGGTCAGCGACGTCATCTTGAACCCTTACTGGACCTCGCCGCGCTCGATCGTCGAAAAGGACATCGTCCCGATGATGCGGAAGGATCCGACTTATCTGACCCGCAACAGCATCCGCCTGATTGACGGCAATGGCCAGGAAGTGGCTCCGGAGACCATCGACTGGTTCGCACCCAAGGCACCGAACCTGATGTTCCGCCAGGATCCGGGCAAGATCAACGCGATGTCCTCGACGAAGATCAACTTCCCGAGCCCGGACGGCGTCTACATGCACGACACCCCGACGCAGGGTCTGTTCAACAAGCTGATGCGCTTCGAGTCTTCCGGTTGCGTCCGTGTCCAGAACGTCCGCGATCTGGTCGTCTGGCTGCTGAAGAACACCCCCGGCTGGAGCCGTCAGGAAATCGAGCGCGTCATCGCGACCCGCGTCAATACGCCGATTCCGCTGACCGACGAGATTGGCGTCCACTGGGTTTACATCTCTGCATGGTCCGCCAAGGACAAGGTCGTGCAGTTCCGTGACGACATTTACGAACTGGACGGCAATGCACAGCTGGCGCTTCAGACGAACATCGGTGTCGAACAGGTCGGTGGTTCTGTCGACGACGACATCTTGCCGCAATAACCTCACGCGATTGCGATCCGGAGTTGCAAGGGGCCGCGCCATGGGTGCGGCCTTTTCCATTTTTAGTTTCAATGGCTTGGCAATTGGCAATTGTATTGCATTGTGATTGGAACCGTTAAGAATTTCACGCATCTGCACTGTCAGCTTTGAGGATTGCGGCCATTTTCCCATAAAAATACAGTCCACCCATGCGCCGATCGACAATAGCGCGCGGGGAAGAGATGGACGCGATGAAGCCAGAAGAGGAATTGCCTTTTGCCACTTTGACGGGCAGCCTCAAGGATTTCCGGGCTCCGGCAGATCGCGAACTTCTGCGCCGCGCCGAAGGCTTCTTTGCCTGGCAGGATCGGCGACGTCAGCACGGGCTTTGGCCCTATGCACGCTCGACGGAGAGCGCACCGTCGACAAGTTGCCAGGTGCGCAACGATGACGGCCAGATCTTCCAGGGGACCAACTTCGCATCGCAGGACTATCTGAGCCTGTCCTCCCATCCGCGGATCAAGGAGGCGGCGATCGCGGCCGTCGAGCGATACGGCGTACACAGTGCCGGCTCGGCCGCACTGCTCGGAAACACGGCGAACTCTCTGGCGCTGGAACGAGCGCTTTCGCAATTTCTGGATGACAGGGAGATCGTGCTCTATCCGACCGGCTGGTCGGCGGGATTTGCCGCCGTTCAGGGTTTCGTGCGTTCCCATGACCATGTGGTGATGGATGTTCTTGCCCATTCCTGCCTGCAGGAGGGCGCGCGTGCCGCGACCGGGAGCGTCCATCATTTCGCCCATCTGAGCACCGACGCGCTCCGTCGCCGCTTGCAGCGCATCCGAGAAAAGGATGCGCGCGGCGGAATTCTCGTCGTGACCGAAAGCCTGTTCTCCATGCATTCCGACGTGCCGGACTTCGCGGCCGTCCGCGCCGCTTGCGATGACCATGGCGCGACGCTGCTGATCGACTGCGCGCATGATTTCGGCTGCATGGGGCCTGACGGTCGCGGCAATCTGGCCGCCGCCGGCCTTCTCGATGCCGCCGACATCCTGATCGGCAGCTTCTCCAAGAGCTTTGCGTCGAACGGTGGCTTCATCGCGGTGAAATCGCGGGCAGGGGCGGAGTACCTCAAATACTACAGCGCCACGCAGACCTTCTCGAATGCGTTGTCTCCCGCACAGGCGGCGGTGGTCCTGACGGCGCTCGACATTGTCCGCTCGGACGAGGGGACCATTCTCCGCAACCGCTTGATGGCCAACATCCTCCACCTTCGCCACGCCGTGGAGCGCACCGGGCTTCATGCGCTTGGCTCGCCGTCGCCGATCGTTCCGGTCTTCGTCGGTGGCGAGGCGTTGGGCAGGCTGATTGCGCGACGGTTGCCCGGGAGCGGCGGTCTCGCCAACCTGGTTGAATATCCGGCGGTGCCGAAATCGGAATCGCGCTTCCGCTTCCAGGTGATGGCGGGCCACACCGCCGATGACGTCGAGCGCATGATCGCCGCCCTGGATGAGGCCGTGAAGGCGGGACGCGCGGATCTGGAACGTCTCGGCCTGTCGGCCGCGGCGCCCGCGGTCGGGACCGGGGCAGAGGAGCTCGATCCGGCATGAACGCCCCTTCCGCATTTCCGGCTTCTCGTCCTCCGGTCGCATCCGCTTTAGCGCTAAGCATCCGCAATGATGTGCGGATCGCGATTCACCTGGCCGAAATGATTGTGTCGTATACTAGCCGATACGTTGTATTGGAAAGGCGGAGATATGACCCTCGCAAACCGGCTTGATGCAGCCATTGATTGGCTGACGCCGGCGCATCTGAGAAAGGATGTGCACACGCGCAAGCGTGTCCGCATGTTCCTGATCAGTCATATGTTCGGGCCGATCACCGGTTCGCCGATCCCGATCAGTCTCTGGCTGATCGACCCGGCGCCCTGGCCGCAGGTGCCGGTGCTTGCGGCGTCGATTTTCGGGTTCTGGCTCTTTCTCGGCCTCATCAAGCTCTTTCCGCATGCCTATGCGGTGCTTGCCCACCTTTCGATCCTCAACCTGAACTTCGCAATCCTGTGGGGATCCTACCACTACGGCGGTGCCAGCTCGCCCTTCCTGATGTGGTACGTGCTGATGCCCATGCTCGCCTTCTTCTACATGGGGGCGACCGTGCTTTCGCGAATTGCAGTGATCACTCAGCTTCTGGCCGGCCTGTCGCTCTTTCTCGCGGCCTATGTCCTGTCCGGGGAAACCTTTCCTGACAACGTTCCTCTGACGAACATGGTCTATGCCGGCATGGCCTCGGCCTTCAGCGCAACCGTCTATGCCTTCTTCATGGCGAGCTACTACGCATCAGCCGTCGATAGCCGGTCCGAATTGATCCGTGAGGTCGCCCGGCACGAGCGCACGCTGGGCGAGCTCACACACGCACAGGCCGACATGGAGCGCGCCAACATCGCGCTGGAAAAGGCGAAAAATCTTGCCGAGGCACGCAATGCGGAACTGGAGGCGACCAGGGCGACACTCGAGTTCAACGCGCTCCATGATGCACTGACCGGTCTGCCCAATCGGCGCTCGCTCGATCTTGTGCTGGCACATCATGCAAAGAGATGCGCTGGGGACGGCGTTGGTATCGCGCTCCTTCATGTCGACCTCGACCGGTTCAAACAGATCAACGACACGATGGGTCATGTCGCTGGCGATGAGATGCTGATCCATGTGGCCAGGCTGATCCGCGCCGCCACCCGCCCTGACGACTTCATCGCCCGCGTCGGCGGCGATGAGTTCATCATCGTCCGCCAGGTGTCGGACGACGACACGCGTCATCTGTCCGAGCTGGCCAACGCGCTGATCGAACGAATTTGCCAGCCGGTGCCGTATCAGGGGCATCTCTGCCGCGTCGGTGCAAGTGTCGGGATTGCCGTCGCCATGGGCGACGAGGTCGATCCGAAGAGCCTGCTCGTCAACTCGGACATCGCGCTCTATCGGGTGAAGCAGCGCATGAAGGGCACCGCCGAATTCTTCTCCGAGGAGATCCAGCGCGAGATCGTCGATGCGAAGCAGACCGCCGACGATATCCTGCGCGGCATCGAGCAGAAGGAATTCATCAGCTACTACCAGCCGCAATTCTGCGCCCGGACCCACGAGATCGTCGGGGTGGAAGCGCTGGTGCGCTGGAAGCATCCGGTGCGAGGCGTTTTGGCTCCGACCCACTTCCTCGGCATAGCCGAGGACATCAACGTCCTCGACGTCATCGACCGGCTCATCCTCGAAAGTGCCACGAGGCATTTCGACCGCTGGGCGGATCTCGGTTTTGTCATCCCGAAGGTCGCGGTAAACGTCTCGGCGCGCCGTCTCAACGACCGCGGCCTGATCGAGAGCCTGAAGGCGGTCGGCATCAGGCCCGGGACCGTTGCCTTCGAACTCGTCGAATCCGTTTTCCTGGACGAGACCGACGAGACGCTCTCCTCCAACATCGAGCAGATCAAGGCGCTCGGCATCGAGATCGAGATCGATGATTTCGGCACGGGTCACGCATCGATCGTCAGCCTGCTCAGGCTGAGCCCGCAGCGCCTCAAGATCGACCGGCAGTTCGTCGCCCCGATCCTCGTCTCTCCGGAGAAGCGCCACCTGGTGTCTTCGATCATCGAGATGGGCAAGTCGCTGGGCATCGAGGTCGTCGCCGAGGGTGTCGAAACCATGGAGCAAGCACTGGTTCTGCGGGAACTCGGTTGTGACGTCCTTCAGGGGTACGCCTTTGCCAAGCCGATGCCGCTTGACGAGCTCGAGGATTTTCTGCGCGACCGCCAGCTGCGCAAGGCCTCGTGAGGGCAGGGGCGCCCTTCTTCGTCCCCCACTGATAATTGCACCATGCACCACGCGCGCGTACATCGCCGTGAGGCCGCCGAACGCGTCGGCCCCGGAGGATCTCGGCCTCCGGCGCCATGAAAACTCACTCGGATCGCTCGGGATCGCTCTTTGATGCGCAAATGTCGCGTCCCGTATTGCCCTTGCCCAAAGTGAGCGTTAAGACCCCTTGGCATCAACCCGTCAGGAGCCTGCAGTCATGTCGAACACCGATGCCTTCTTTTCCCGTACGCTTGCCGACACCGATCCGGAAATCTTCGGCGCGATCGAGAAGGAACTGGGTCGCCAACGTCACGAAATCGAGCTGATCGCCTCGGAAAACATCGTCTCCCGCGCCGTTCTCGAGGCACAGGGTTCGATCATGACGAACAAGTATGCCGAAGGCTATCCGGGCAAGCGCTACTACGGCGGCTGCCAGTTCGTCGACATCGCCGAAGAGCTCGCCATCGAACGCGCCAAGAAGCTGTTCGGCGTCAACTTTGCCAACGTCCAGCCGAACTCCGGTTCGCAGATGAACCAGGCCGTGTTCCTCGCGCTGCTGCAGCCGGGCGACACGTTCATGGGCCTCGACCTCAACTCGGGTGGTCACCTGACCCACGGTTCGCCGGTCAACATGTCCGGCAAGTGGTTCAACGTCGTCTCCTACGGCGTTCGCGAAGGCGACAACCTGCTCGACATGGACGAAGTCGCCAAGAAGGCGCGCGAAAACAAGCCGAAGCTGATCATCGCCGGTGGTACCGCATACTCCCGCATCTGGGACTGGAAGCGCTTCCGCGAGATTGCTGACGAAGTCGGCGCCTATCTGATGGTCGACATGGCCCACATCGCCGGTCTCGTCGCCGGTGGCCAGCATCCGTCGCCGTTCCCGCATTGCCACGTTGCCACCACCACGACCCACAAGTCGCTGCGTGGCCCGCGCGGTGGCATGATCCTCACCAACGACGAGGATATTGCGAAGAAGATCAACTCTGCCGTCTTCCCGGGCCTCCAGGGCGGCCCGCTGATGCACGTCATTGCCGCCAAGGCCGTGGCCTTCGGCGAAGCGCTGAAGCCGGAGTTCAAGGACTACGCAGCCCAGATCGTCAAGAATGCCAAGGCTCTCGCCGAGACGCTCAAGGCCGGTGGCCTCGACATCGTTTCGGGCGGCACCGACAACCACCTGATGCTCGTCGACCTGCGCAAGAAGAACGCGACCGGCAAGCGTGCGGAAGCCGCTCTCGGACGCGCTTACGTCACCTGCAACAAGAACGGCATCCCGTTCGACCCCGAAAAGCCCTTCGTCACCTCGGGCGTCCGCCTCGGCACGCCGGCCGGCACGACCCGTGGCTTCAAGGAAGCCGAGTTCAAGGAAATCGGTAACCTGATCGTCGAGGTTCTGGATGGTCTCAAGGTCGCCAATTCCGACGAGGGCAACGCTGCCGTCGAGGCTGCGGTTCGCGAGAAGGTGGTCAAGCTCACCGACCGCTTCCCGATGTACCCCTACCTGTAAGGAGAGCGCATGCGCTGCCCGTTCTGCGGTTCGGACGACACCCAGGTCAAGGATTCCCGCCCGGCGGAGGATAACACCTCCATCCGCCGGCGCCGGATATGCCCGGACTGCGGTGGCCGTTTCACGACCTTCGAACGCGTGCAGTTGCGTGAACTGATGGTCATCAAGAAGACCGGGCGGAAGGTGCCTTTCGCCCGGGACAAGCTGGTTCGTTCGTTCCAGATTGCCCTGCGCAAGCGCCCGGTGGACAACGAACGGATCGAGCGTGCCGTGTCGGGCATCGTGCGGCGCCTGGAAAGTTCCGGCGAGACGGAGATCTCCTCCGAAGAGATCGGCCTGCAGGTGCTGGAGGCTCTGAAGAGCCTCGATGACGTGGGCTTCGTCCGCTACGCGTCCGTCTATCGCGATTTCTCGCACGCCGAGGACTTCGAAAACCTCATCAAGGAGATCAGCGCCAAGATCTCCCGCGACAGCGGCGAGTAGTCCTTGGCCTCGGCGCCGGACGATGCGCGTTTTATGGCGGCGGCGATCCGCCTGTCTCTCTGGAATCTCGGCCGAACCTCGACCAACCCCTCGGTCGGTTGCCTGATCGTCAAGGACGGCGTGATCGTCGGACGAGGGGTGACCGCTCCCGGTGGACGGCCGCATGCCGAACCGCAGGCGCTGGCCGATGCGGGAGAGCACGCACGCGGCGCGACCGCCTACGTCACCCTCGAACCCTGTTCCCATCACGGCAAGACGCCGCCTTGCGCCAATGCGCTGATTGCGGCCGGTGTCGCCCGTGTCGTGGTGTCCGTCACCGACCCGGACACCCGTGTCTCGGGCCGCGGACTGCGGATGCTGGAGGAGGCCGGAATCTCGGTCACCACAGGAGTGCTTGAGGAAGAGGGGCGCCGGGCACTTGCCGGGTATCTCACCCGCCAGACGAAGGCGCGCCCGCAAGTGATTCTGAAGCTTGCCGTTTCAACGGATGGCATGATCGGCCGGCAGGGTGCCGGCCAGGTTGCGATCACCGGTCCCGTGGCACGTGGTCAGGTTCAGGTACTCCGCTCCCAAACCGATGCTATCCTCGTCGGCATCGGTACGGCGCTGGCCGACGATCCGCTGTTGAACGTTCGTCTGGAGGGTCTGGAAGCCTATTCCCCGATCCGCATCGTGCTTGATCGCAGACTTGAGTTGCTGCTGGATTCCAAGCTCGTGTCGAGTGCCTCGACGGTGCCGGTCATCGTCGTTGGCGACGGGCAGCCGCGCCCCGGTTATGCCGACCGAAAGGCGTCCCTTCAGGCGAAGGGCGTCGAGGTGCTCGAGGTCGACCGCCCCGAAGCATTGCTTTCCGCGCTCGCCGATCGCGGGATCTCCTCGGTACTGGTCGAAGGTGGTGCCCGGGTCGCCGCTGAATGGCTTTCCGCCGATCTCGTCGATGAGATCCATCTCTACGAAGGGAGCGGAACGGTCGGGGAGGGCGGCATCCCCTCGCCAGTCACGCCCGGCACCGTGCCGCCCGGATTCCGCAAGATCCGTTCGGCTGTTTTGGGAGGCGATCGCCTCTGCGTCTTCGAACGAGACGGTCCCTGATGACGCATCCGCGGCCCGTTTGTGGGCACGCGGACCTTCCGGCCAACCTAGCGCCAGAACAGCATGATGAGAATGATGAGCGGGATCGGAACCCCGAGCAGCCAGAGCAAAATACCGCGACCCATGATGTACCTCCTGACGACCGTTCGGCCGTGCTCCTTGTTGTGTGATCTGCGCCCCGGAACGTGACGCTCCTGCTAACAACAGGCGGTCAGGCCTTTTGTTCCCGGGGTCGGGTTTGCGGCGGCGCGGCGGCAAATTAGAACGTCGACACATGTCATTCTCCGCATCCGCCCGAAAAACACTTGCCAAGGCCGGTGCGCCGTGATTTGACCGCCCTCTGTCCGGCACTGCGCCGAAATCTCTTGAAAACCGGGGTCGAGATCATGGCTAAGAAGAAATCTGCACCGCATCTCCTCATCGTCGAAGCACGGTTTTACGATGACCTGTCCGACGCTCTGCTCGAAGGCGCCAAGGCCGCTCTCGACGAAGCCGGCGCGACCTACGACATCGCAACCGTTGCGGGCGCACTCGAAATTCCGCCGGCCATCTCCATGGCTCTCGACGCGGCCGACGAGGAAGGTGTCCAGTATGACGGCTTCGTCGCACTCGGTATGGTCATTCGCGGCGAGACCTATCACTTTGATATCGTCTCGAACGAATCCTCGCGTGCATTGATGGATCTCGCCGTCTCCGAGTCGCTACCGATCGGCAACGGCATTCTGACGGTCGAAAACGAGGCGCAGGCGTGGGCTCGCGCCCGCCGCTCCGAACTGGACAAGGGCGGCTTTGCCGCCCGCGCGGCGCTGACGATGATCGCGCTCAAGAAGAAACTGGGTAACTGAACGAATATGTCGACGGAAGAAAACCAGCCGGTAAAGACCGCGAACCAGCGGGGTGCGGCGCGCCTCGCCGCGGTTCAGGCGCTGTATCAGATGGATATCGGCGGCACCGGCGTGCTTGAAGTGGTTAGTGAATACGAAGCTCATCGCCTCGGCCAGGAGCTCGACGGCGACACCTACCTGAAGGCCGACGCCTCGTGGTTCCGCTCCATCGTGGCTGGCGTCGTGCGCGACCAGAAGGTGATCGACCCGATGATCGCCAAGGCCTTGCAGGACGACTGGGCGCTGTCGCGCATCGATTCCACCGTGCGTGCGATCCTGCGCGCCGGCACCTTCGAACTGCTGGAGCGCAAGGACGTGCCCGTTCCGGTGATCGTCACGGAATATGTCGAGATCGCCCGCGCCTTCTTCGAGGACGAGGAGCCCAAGCTCGTCAACGCCGTCCTCGACCGCATCGCCAAGCAGGTCCGCGGCCCCGCCAAGAAGTAACAGCAAGGATCACGACATGGGTGCGGCAGACACGCAAGGTTTGGACGGCCAGCTGCGTTCGGCCAAGCGCAACGTGTATATTCTCACCGCTGCCCAGGCGATTCTCGGTTCGGCCGGCCCCTTGAGTTTCGCCGTCGGGGGCCTTGCCGGCTTCCAGCTGCTCGGCGCTGACAAATCGCTGGCGACGGCGCCTCTGACCGGCTTCAACATTGGCGTCGCGATCGGCGCGGTCGTCGTTGCCGCGGCGTCCCGTTTCCTTGGTCGGCGTGAAAGCTTCATGGTCGGCGCGCTGATGGGAGCAATCGGCGGCACCGTTGCGGCCCTTGCGCTCTTCCGTTCCGACTTCTGGCTCTTCGCCTTCGGCCTGCTGTTGATCGGCCTGTCCGGCGGGTTCACCCAGAAGATCCGTTTTGCCGCGGCCGATGCGTCACCGAGCTTCTTCAAGGGCAGGGCGATCTCCTGGATCCTCGCCGGCGGCATCGTGTCGGCGATCGTCGGGCCGCAGCTTGCCATCTGGCTGAAGGACTGGATGGAGCCGGTGACCTTTGCCGGTGCCTTCATGGGCATGGTGCCGCTCATGCTGCTGGCAATCGGCGTACTCGCCTTCCTCAAGCTTCCCGATGCCGCGTCGAAGGCTGGCCCCGGTGCCGAGCCGCCGCGTCCGCTGCGCGAGATCGTCATAACCCAGCGCTTCCTGACGGGGATGATCTGCGGCATCAGCACCTACGCACTGATGACCTTCATGATGACCGGGGCCCCGCTCGCCATGGTCGTCGGCTGCGGCTTTTCGTCGGACCTCGCCACCCTCGGCATCCAGTGGCACGTCATAGCCATGTTCGCTCCGAGCTTCTTCACCGGCATGCTGATCTCCCGATTCGGCACGGAGAAGGTGGTGATCGCCGGATTGCTGATCCTGATGGTCTGCGCCGTCGTCGCGCATATGGGCGTCGAATTGTGGAACTTCTGGCTCGCGCTGGTGCTTCTCGGCATCGGCTGGAACTTCGGCTTCATCGGCGCGACGGCCATCGTCGCCTCCAGCTACCGGCCGCAGGAGGCCGACAAGGTTCAGGGCTTCCACGACATCGTCCTCTTCGGAACCGTGGCTCTTTCGTCCTTTTCGTCGGGCAAGGTTTTCTCGGCCTTCGGCTGGTCGATCATGAACCTGGTGATCTGGCCGGTCACCATCCTGTGCCTGGTTCTGGTGCTTCTCCAGCTGCGCGCCGCTGCCCGCAAAGACACAGCCTGAGCGGTCATCCCTGCGACACCGGCAGGGCTTGACGTTAATGAATCTGCAACGCAATCTCGCCGCAGTCTGGAGACCTCTGGAGGAGGGGCCGGACCGGACGTCACCGCCCGCGAGGAGTGAGGCGCGGGCAATACGGGAGGGTATTGCGAATGACAGTGCTTTTAGGCGTTATATTTTGCGGCTTGCTTTCGGTGGTCTATGCGATCTGGGCGACACGCTCGGTTCTTGCCGCCGACCAGGGCAATGCCCGCATGCAGGAAATTGCCGGCTATATCCGTGAAGGGGCGCAGGCCTATCTCGCCCGTCAATACCTCACCATCGCGGTGGTCGGTGTCGTTGTCTTCATTGCCGCCTGGATCCTTCTTTCCGCAACCGCCGCGATCGGCTTCCTGATCGGCGCCGTTCTTTCCGGTGCAGCCGGCTTTATCGGCATGCATGTCTCCGTGCGCGCCAATGTCCGCACCGCTCAGGCCTCGTCGCAGAGCCTTGCCGCCGGTCTCGACATCGCCTTCAAGTCCGGTGCGATCACCGGCATGCTGGTGGCGGGTCTCGCCCTGCTCGGCGTCTCCATCTACTTCTACATTCTGACCGTGGTGCTCGGCCATGAGAGCGGTTCGCGCGAGGTGATCGACTCGCTCGTCGCGCTCGGCTTCGGCGCTTCGCTGATCTCGATCTTCGCCCGCCTCGGCGGTGGCATCTTCACCAAGGGTGCGGACGTCGGCGGCGACCTCGTCGGCAAGGTCGAGGCCGGTATTCCGGAAGACGATCCGCGCAACCCGGCGACGATCGCCGACAACGTCGGTGACAATGTCGGCGACTGCGCCGGCATGGCTGCCGACCTGTTCGAGACCTATGCCGTCTCCGTGGTCGCCACCATGGTTCTCGCCGCGATCTTCTTCGCCGCGACTCCGTCGATCGAAATCGCCATGATCTATCCGCTCGCGATCTGCGGCGCCTGCATCATCACCTCGATCATCGGCACCTTCTTCGTCAAGCTCGGCACCAACGGCTCGATCATGGGCGCCCTCTACAAGGGCCTGATCGTGACCGGCGCATTGTCGATAGTCGGTCTCGGTGCGGCGACCTCGCTCACCATCGGCTGGGGCTCGATCGGCACGGTTGCCGGTATGGACATTACCGGCTGGAACCTGTTCATCTGCGGCGTTCTCGGCCTCGTGGTCACGGCGCTGATCGTTGTCATCACCGAATACTACACCGGGACCAACAAGCGTCCGGTCAACTCGATTGCCCAGGCGTCGGTGACCGGTCACGGCACCAATGTCATCCAGGGGCTCGCCGTATCGCTCGAATCGACGGCGCTTCCGGCGATCGTCATCGTCGGCGGCATCATCGCGACCTATCAGCTGGCCGGCCTGTTCGGCACGGCGATCGCGGTGACCACCATGCTCGGCCTTGCCGGCATGATCGTCGCCCTCGACGCCTTCGGTCCGGTGACGGACAACGCCGGCGGCATCGCCGAGATGTCCCACCTGCCGCCGGAAGTCCGCAAGTCGACCGACGCTCTCGATGCGGTCGGCAACACGACCAAGGCCGTGACGAAGGGCTATGCGATCGGTTCGGCGGGCCTCGGTGCCCTCGTGCTCTTCGCCGCCTACTCGAACGACCTGCAGTACTTTGCCGCCAACAGCGACAAGTATCCTTACTTCGCCGACATGGGTGACATCTCCTTCAGCCTCGCCAACCCTTATGTGGTGGCCGGCCTGATCTTCGGTGGCCTGATCCCCTATCTGTTCGGGGGCATCGCCATGACCGCCGTCGGTCGCGCCGCAGGCTCGATCGTGGAGGAGGTCCGTCGCCAGTTCAAGGAAAAGCCGGGCATCATGCAGGGCACCGAGCGTCCGGATTACGGCCGTGCGGTCGACATGCTGACCAAGGCGGCGATCCGCGAGATGATCGTGCCGTCGCTGCTGCCGGTTCTGGCGCCGCTCGTCGTTTATTTCGGCGTGCTGCTGATTTCCGGCTCCAAGGCCTCGGCCTTTGCCGCGCTCGGCGCATCCCTGCTCGGGGTCATCGTCAACGGCCTCTTCGTCGCGATCTCCATGACCTCCGGCGGGGGTGCCTGGGACAATGCGAAGAAGAGCTTCGAGGACGGCTTCGTCGACAAGGACGGCGTCAAGCACCTGAAGGGTTCCGATGCCCACAAGGCCTCGGTGACCGGCGATACCGTCGGCGACCCTTACAAGGACACCGCCGGCCCGGCCGTCAACCCCGCGATCAAGATCACCAACATCGTCGCCCTTCTGCTGCTCGCCATTCTGGCTGGCTGATCGGCAGCCGGGAGACATACCGACAAAAAGAAACCGCGGAAGGAGACTTCCGCGGTTTTTTGATGCCCGGATGGCGGATAACGTTACATGCCGCCGAAGATGTTCTTGACGGAGTTTGCTGCGCCGCCGCCGCCCGCGAGGATCTGCTGCAGGAAGGTGAGGTCCTTGCCGCCCGTCGGCGTGGTGCGCGAGATCATGTCGAAGACCTTGCCGTCCTTCAGCGTGTAGTTGGCGCGCTGCGAGACGATGCCATCCTTGTCGAAATAGATCGCCAGGACCTGCTGGTCCACCAGGCGCTGCTTCATGAAGGCGACGGAACGGGTGCGCTTCTGCGAGATGTAATAGAAGACTTCACCGTCGAACGTTGCCGTGGTCGACGGCGTGCCGAGCGAAAGCAGGACCTGCTCGCGGCTCGATCCGACCGGAACCAGCGCCAGCGCGTCCTGGTCGACGACATATCCGTTATGGAAGACTTCGGAGGTGGTGCAACCGGCAAGGCCACCGACCGTGAGGGCGAGCGCGAGGGCAGTGCAGCCGAGAACTTTCCTGTCCGATCTGAAATACCGCATTTCCAACCACACGTCTCCAATGTCTCTACACAAAGGCCGCCCGGAGGGGCGACCGAAAAACCTGTTGCTATACCATTGTGGCCTTTCCGGGGACGAAGCATCCGCTGTGGCAGCCCTATCGGGTCGAAACAACGGGCTGCCCGGATATGGCCGCGAGGATCGGGCCAGTTGGCAGAAACGGCATTGCAATTCACGTCTGCTTCGGTAAACCAGCTTTCGCAATCATGCAACACGACCCGAGGCAGGCGAGCCCGTTCCCTCGGCTCTTTTTGGTGAAATGGGATGGTATTCGGCTTCTTCCGGCAAAAAAAGCATAACCGGATCATCGTCGAGCGCCAGTATGCGGCACTCACCTCGACAGCCAGGACGCCGGTCTTCTATGCCGAACTTGGCGTGCCCGACACGGTGATGGGCCGTTTCGAGATGCTCTCGCTCGTCCTGATTCTGTTCTTTCGTCGCACACGGCAGTCCGCGCGCGGCGGGCAGGAGATTGCCCAGGAGATCGTCGACGCCTTCTTCGAGGATGTCGATCATTCCATCCGTGAACTCGGCATCGGCGACCAGGGCGTGCCGAAACGGATGAAGAAGCTGGCCGGCATGTTCTATGGCCGGCTCGAATCCTATGCCGATGCGCTGGACAAAGATGATCGCGGCCTGTTGGCGGCGGCCCTGCGGCGCAATATATATCCGGAAACAGGCGAGGGCGCGCCGGATCTGACGCACCTTGCCGATTGGATGATGGACGCCGAGCGCCAGCTCCGCACCGTCGATGAAGAGGTCATCGAGACCGGCTCCGTTCGGCTCGATGTACCTGGAGGTTCGCTCTGACATGAGTTCGCGCAGGAAGGATGCCGCCGACGCGGCGTTTTCTTACAAGGTCAAGGTCGGCCATATCTCGGCCAATCCCGTTCAGGTCCATGTCGAGGCCGACGCAAGGGAATGCGCGGCGCTTGCAGCGCTGTGGCGTATCGAGGCGGTGAACCGGCTCGCTGCCGACCTGCAGATCAACCGCTGGAAGAAGGACGGTATCCGTATCAAGGGACATGTGACCGGCGAGATCGTCCAGGCCTGTGTCGTCACCCTCGAACCCGTGGTGTCGGTGATCGAGCAGGACATCGATCAGATCTTCGTACCGGAAGGATCCAAGCTGGCGCGCATCGTCACCGACGAGGCCGGCGAGATGGTTCTCGACCCCGATGGTCCCGATCTGCCGGAGAGCTTCGTCGGCGACACGATCGATGCCGGAGCGCTTGTCGCGGAATTTGCTGCACTCGCAATCGATCCCTATCCGAAGAAGCCGGGCGTCGAGTTTGCCGGCCATGTC
Organism: Rhizobium terricola; assembly: GCF_012927355.1. Taxonomy (GTDB): domain Bacteria; phylum Pseudomonadota; class Alphaproteobacteria; order Rhizobiales; family Rhizobiaceae; genus Allorhizobium; species Allorhizobium terricola. The sequence continues at coordinate 1,685,044 of NZ_JABBGK010000001.1, read as the reverse complement.
GAGAGCGAAGCGAAGGATGATCGCAAACCGTCGCCGTTTGCTGTGCTGAAGGACTGGAAAAAGGACTGAGCACGCCCGGAGCCACGGTGAAATGGGTTGTGCGGCACGGCAAAACCGGTATTTTGGCCAAAATTTCGCCCGGCAGCGAAAAAGAAGGATCAGGTGTAAGTGATCAGAATTTCTCTTGACGTCATGGGAGGCGACTTCGGTCCCGAGGTCGTCATTCCCGGTGCTGCCAAGGCGCTGGAACGCCATCCCGACATCGAGTTCGTCTTGTTCGGCCAGCAGGAGCGCTGTCTCCCGCTGATCGCCCAATACCCGAAACTCAAGGAAAAATCGGTCTTCCATCACTGCGAAGTCGCGGTCGGCATGGACGAGAAGCCGAGCCAGGCGCTGCGCCGCGGCCGTTACATCTCCAGCATGTGGCGCTCGATCGAGGCGGTGAAGACCGGTCAGGCCGACGTCGTCGTTTCGGCTGGCAATACTGGTGCCCTGATGGCTATGGCCAAGTTCTGCCTGCGCACCATGGCGACCATCGAACGCCCCGCGATCGCCGCGATCTGGCCGACGCTTTCGGGCGAAAGCATCGTTCTGGACGTGGGTGCGACAATTGGCGCAGATGCCCAGCAGCTTCTCGATTTCGCCCTGATGGGCGGTGCCATGGCGCGCGCTCTCTTCGAAGTCGAGCGCCCGCTGGTTGGCCTGCTCAATGTCGGCGTCGAGGAAATCAAGGGCCAGGAAGAAGTCAAGGAAGCCGGTCGCCTGATCCGTGAGGCTGGCCTCGACACCATTGACTATTATGGTTTCGTCGAGGGCGATGATCTCGGCAAGGGAACGGTCGACGTCGTCGTCACCGAAGGCTTTACCGGAAATATCGCCCTGAAGACCGCCGAAGGCACCGCACGCCAGATCGCCGAATATCTGAAGGCCGCGATGTCGCGCACACTGCTGGCCAAGCTCGGCTACCTGCTTGCCAAGGGCGCCTTCGACCGCCTTCGCGAGAAGATGGACCCGCGCAAGGTCAATGGCGGTGTGTTCCTCGGCCTGAACGGCATCGTCATCAAGAGCCACGGAGGCACCGATGCCGAGGGCTTTGCGGCTGCGATCGACGTCGGCTACGACATGGCCCGCAACGGGCTCACGCAGAAAATCGAAAACGATCTAAAAAAATATCATGCACGGCATCCGTCTTCGGCGGGTCCGGAAGCGGCATGAATCGACGGGGTAGGAAGACACAATGATCCGTTCTGTTGTTCGCGGTTTCGGGGCGGCGCTCCCGAAGCGGGTGATGACCAATCGCGACCTGGAAGACCTGGTGGAAACCTCGGACGAATGGATCGTGCAGCGCACGGGCATCCGTCAGCGCCACATCGCGGGCGAAGGTGAAACAACCGCCTCGCTCGGCGCCGAAGCCGCGCAAAAGGCGCTCGATAATGCCGGACTGACGATTGCCGATATCGATCTGATCATCTGTGCCACCTCGACGCCGGACAACACCTTTCCGGCCACCGCCGTCAACATCCAGAACCGTCTCGGCATGCATCACGGTTTCGCCTTCGACGTCCAGGCGGTCTGCTCCGGCTTCGTCTACGCAATGTCGACGGCCGATCTGCACATTCGTGGCGGCATGGTGAAGCGCGTGCTGGTGATCGGCGCGGAAACCTTTTCCCGCATTCTCGACTGGACCGATCGCACGACCTGCGTGCTCTTCGGCGACGGCGCCGGCGCACTCGTCCTGGAGGCATCGGAAGGCGAGGGCACCAATGCCGACCGCGGCGTGCTGACCTCGCAACTGCGCTCCGACGGCGTCCACCGGGAAAAGCTCTATGTCGACGGCGGTCCCTCGACCACCGGCACGGTCGGCCATTTGCGCATGGAGGGCCGCGAGGTCTTCAAGCATGCCGTCGGCATGATCACCGACGTTATCGAAGCTGCCTTTGACGCAACCGGGACGACCGCCGGCGATATCGACTGGCTGGTGCCGCATCAGGCGAACCGCCGCATTATCGACGGTTCCGCAAAGAAGCTCGGCATTCCGCTCGAAAAGGTCGTGGTCACTGTCGATCTGCATGGCAACACCTCGGCGGCCTCCATTCCGCTCGCACTTTCGGTTGCCGCCGGTGACGGACGGATCAAGAAGGGCGATCTGGTGATGCTCGAAGCCATGGGCGGCGGCTTCACCTGGGGTGCCGTCCTTGTGCGCTGGTAGTGGCCGGCGCGAAATAAAGGATTTTTAACAAGCGCTTGACCGTCACGCGCAAGGGCAATACTCTCTGGCGAATTCAACAAGATCATTGATTTAAGCGGACGAGAACCATGGCCGGCAAGACAGTGACGCGAGCAGATTTGGCGGAATCGGTATTTCGCAAGGTCGGGCTATCGCGGACCGAATCAGCCGAGCTGGTCGAGACGGTGATCGATGAGATCTGCAACGCCATCGTCCGCGGCGAGACCGTCAAGCTGTCGTCCTTCGCGACGTTCCAGGTGCGTAGCAAGAACGAACGTATCGGCCGCAATCCGAAGACCGGCGAGGAAGTGCCGATCTCCCCGCGGCGCGTGATGACCTTCAAGGCATCGAACGTGCTGAAGCAGCGGATCCTCCGGTCGCACCTGCAGCGCAAGGCGAAGCAGAAGCCGCAGAACCCGGCCAGCTGACGCCGAAAAGCGTGGAGTGCTGCGGCGAGCTTGTCGCGGCGCTTGAAAGTTCCAGCGCAAATCGTTGAAATGGCCGGCGAGTCGCGGCGACCGTGCCGCTTACCCCATGAGGAGCGGCAAGATGCAGTTGGACAAGAGCCCTGATGCCTTTCGCACCATCAGCGAGGTCGCCGACGATCTCGACCTGCCGCAGCACGTCCTGCGCTTCTGGGAGACCCGCTTTCCGCAGATCAAGCCGCTGAAGCGTGGCGGCGGCCGCCGCTATTACCGCCCCGACGACGTCGAGTTGCTGAAGGGCATTCGTCACCTGCTCTATGATCAGGGCTACACCATCAAGGGCGTGCAGAAGCTCCTGAAAACCAACGGCAACAAGTTCGTCATGGCGATCGCCAGCGGCGATCTCGCCACCATGGAGGCGCTGGTCGCGGCGGGGGCCGCCAAGGGCGACGATCCGAAACTCGGCCCGCCCGAGGAGGATCAGATCGTCGGTCGTCCCAAGGCCAAGGTCAGCGGGCGATTCTTCGGCTTCGGTGGCGGCAGCGACGACGACATGCCGGAAATATCGGTCGGCAAGGGCTCGGCGGTCGGCAAGGAGGACAGGGCGCTCCTGCAGGAAGCCCTCTTCGATCTCCTCGAATGCAAGCGCCTGCTCGATCAGGTTCGGTGACGAGACGCGGCTTGTCCGCAATTTCTCCGCTTTTCCCCCTTGCGTGTGCGTGACCTTGCCATTAAGGAGAACGTGCTTTGCAAGAAGCAGGTCGGGGCGTAGCGCAGCCCGGTAGCGCACTTGACTGGGGGTCAAGGGGTCGTCGGTTCAAATCCGGCCGCCCCGACCATTAAAATCTTGATATCCCAGCAAAATTCAAAAAACAGACAGACATGAAATACTGCCCCCGCGGGGCAGTTTCTTGTGTTTTCGTGCCTTCTTGCCCTATAAATGCTGCATCGCAGCACTATATGGAGACTTGGTCGTCGGTGGGAAGCCGGAGCGCATGGCGGCCGATGTTGCGGGAGCGAGACTTCGATTTGCAGAAGGAATGCTTTTTCCATGCGCCTCAAGATCCCCATGCCGCTGTCCTATGTGTTGCGTCGACAGAAGGCACTTCAGAAGAAGATATTGAAGGCGGCGTCCGCGGTGCCGCGCCTTGAGCCCGTGCGACAGCGGCGCACCCGTCCGTCCAGTACGCGTCTCCTAGAGATCACGGGCTTCGGCACCAATCCCGGCCACCTGCGGATGCTGGAATACGTTCCGCCGAAGCTGAAGCCGGGAGCGCCACTCGTCGTCGTTCTCCATGGCTGCCTTCAGACGGCCGCCGATTTCGACAAGGGCAGTGGCTGGAGCGGTCTCGCGCGCGACCAGGGCTTCGTTCTGCTCTATCCGGAACAGCGCCAGTCGAACAATCCCAACCTGTGCTTCAACTGGTTCAGGCCGAGCGCGGTGGCCCGTGATCGCGGCGAGCTGATGTCGATCCGCCAAATGATCGACAATGCCTGCGAGCGCCACGGCGTCGATCGGCGACGCATCTTCGTTCAGGGTCTATCTGCCGGAGGTGCTATGGCGTCTGCCCTGCTGGCAACCTATCCGGAGCTCTTCGCCGCAGGCCAGATCGTCGGTGGCCTGCCCTTTGGCGCAGCGCGCGATGCGATGACCGCGCTCTCGGTCATGAACTCCGGCGTCAGCCGTTCCGGCCGCGAATGGGGCGACCTCGTGCGCACGGTGACGCCGGAGATCGAAAGCCGTCCGCTGGTGTCGATCTGGCACGGGACGGCGGATCGCGTCGTCTCCGTGGCCAATGCCCGTGCCAGTCTTTCCCAATGGCTCGATCTCTACGGGCTGGAGGAGGGGGAGGGCAGGCTTTCGACCGCCGAGGGTCATCCGGTGAAGACCTGGTACGACGCATCAGGCCGGCCGCTGATCGAATTCTGTCTGATTGATGGAATGGCTCACGGCCTTCCGGTCCTGCCGCGAAAGTCACCCGGAGCACAGGAGGCGATGCCCTTCATGCTGGAAGGCGGTTTCGGCGCGCCACAGCATATGGCGCGCACCTTCATGGCCTCGATCTGATTTCCGGTCACCCTTAACGATGACATGAAGAGCCCGGCTTCGAGCCGGGCAATGCACTTGTGATGTCCCGGGGAGTTCGCCGGTCCCGCCAGCCTGTCAGTTCTCCTGGATCGACACCCCGTCGCGGCCGATGCTCAGTTCGACGCCCTGGGGTTTCGTCTCCTCGCGATAGACATAGGCGCCGAGGCCGATGACGACGACGGCAAGAGCGCCGATGACGAGATAGAGACCGTTGTTCCGATTCATGAAGTGCTCCTGTCTGTTGGACAGGCGGATAAATCGGTGCGGCCGAATTTGTTCCCTGGTCGGCGTGCGATTCAATCGTCGTTGGCGGCGTTCAGGTTTTCAGGGCGAAGCCCTTCATCGATGTCGTGGCGTTCCGCCAGCCGGACACCCATCCCGCCGGGAGGACAATCGCCGTCCGCGATGAAGGCGATCCCCGCCTTTTCGAGGCTGGCACGAAGCGCGAGCATGGCGCTCTGGTCGAGGCTCGCCGCACTTTCCTCTTCGACCTGGATGATCACGAAGGCGGACACGCCTGAGAGCGCCGAAACCTGGTCGACGCTCAGTCCGAGAAGCGCCCGCGCGGCGCGGATCTGTGCCGGTGTGATCATGAGTGGAAATATGGAGGAAGCGCGTGAAAAATCAATCGGGTCCCTGACTGTTCAGGATGCCAGCGCCTCGCGGTAGACGGCAAGCGTCTGCTCCACCATGGCGTCGAAGCCATAGCGGCCTTGCCGCTCGCGCGCCGCGGCGGTGAAACGGCCCCGTGTCGCGTCGTCCGAGAGTGCCCGCATGGCGGACGCGATCGGGGCGGGATCGTCGCTGTTCGGCACGAGAAGGCCGTTCACACCGCTGTCCAATACGTTTGACGCGCCGCCGACATCGGTGAGAACGAGGGGCAGGCCGGCAGCGGCAGCCTCCAGCATCACATAGGACATCGCCTCGTAGCGGCTCGTCATCACCAGCACGTCGAGCGCCTGCAAAGCCGCGGCTCCGGGCACGTCGGCGTCGATCACGACCCGATCGACCAGCCCTGTTGTTGAGATCTGCTGGCGGACCACATCTTCCAGTTCGCCGCTTCCAATGATCAACAGTCGTGCTTGAGGCACGTCGGCGGCGATTGCCGAAAATGCCGAAATCAGCCTTTCCGGGGCTTTCTGGGCGGAGAGCCGGCCGATGAAGCCGAAGACGAGGGCATCGTCGGCGAGGCCGAAGCGGGATCTGATTTCTGCGCGGCGCCCGGACGGAATGTCCCTGACACCGTTCACCACCAGCCGCAGGACGTCGTGCGGGATGCCGAGCGAAAGCGCATGGTCGTATTCGTTCTGCGAGACGGCGATCACAAAGTCGGAGAAGAAGCGGCCGAGCAGGGTTTCGATCTGACCGAAGACGAAGCGGCCCTTGGACGAGAGACTGGGATCCATCGTCCGGAAGGCATGGGGCGTATAGATGCGCGGCACATGGGGGCCGGGCAGGCGAAGCCGCGTCAGGGCGCCGGCCTTGGAGCTGTGGCCGTGGATGATGTCGAAAGGTCCTTCGCTCCGGATGATGCGGTGGAGTGCGCGCCAGCCCTCGAAATCCTTCGGTCCGACGGCCCGCAACATCGGCAGGGCGATGACCTTTTGAAGATCGAGCGCCATCAGTTCGCGCACGAAGCGGGCCTCTGCGCGAACGGGCGAATAGACCGCCGTGACGGCCTGGCCGCGGGCGGCAAGGCCGGCGCAGAGATCGACGAAATGCCGACCGGAGCCGCCACCGCTCGGTTCGAGCACTTCGAGAATGCGCAAGGGCTTGTCGTTCGCGTGCATGGGATCAGATGACCGATCCACCACGTCGCGAGGCGCGCTGGTGCCGCCATTCGAGCGCACAGCAACCCCAGACGATGCCGAGCAGAACGTAGAAGTGACGCCAGTGATCAGTATCGATGACGTTGCCGATACCAACATGACCGATGATGACGATCCAGGCGATCATCAGATGCGGCTGCCAGGGGCGGTCGCGCAGCAGCAAGCGAAAGCCCATGGCCAGCGTACAGACCATCATCGAGACATAGGAGACGAAGCCGAGCCAGCCATAGGTCGTCAGCGACTTCAGCCAGATATTGTGCTCGTCCTCCGGAAAGATCTCGCTGAACACCATCGGGCCGATGCCGAGCGGGCGTTCCATCGACATCAGGAAACCGATGCGATGACGGGCAAATCGACCGAGATGGCCGCCGTCATACTCCTTCACCAGCGTCGTGCGGTCGAGGAAGAGGTTGCGCACCTGCTCGAACTGCAGGGCGACGACCAGCGCGACGACGAGCACGAGCACCGCGGTCAGCGAGAGGAAGAGGATCTTCAGCCGGAAGGCGCCCGTGCGCTCCTTGAGCAGCAGGATGAAGACCAGCGCCACCGCGGAAAACAGGAAGAGCGCCCAGGCGGCGCGGGAGAACGACAGGAAGACGCCGAGCGCGATGATCAGCAGGCCGGCGACCTTCAACGGCGCCTGGAGGAGCTTGCCGGTCAGAAGGCCGTGCATCAGGTAGAGGGCCGGCGCGATCAGGAACGGGCCGAACACGTTCGGATCCTGGAAGGCGCCCTTGGCGCGGTCGTAAAGGGTGAAGGCTTCCGCACCCGGGAAGGCGTGGAAATAACCGAGGATGCCGAGAAGCGCGGTGATGATCGCGGCTGCCACCCAGGCCTTGAAAATCAGCTCGAGGCGCTGGTGCCGGTCTTCGATGATGGCCGCGTAGAAGACGGAGGTGAGCGCCAGGAAGGTAGAGACCGCGAGATACATCGGCCCGCCGCCAAGGTCCTTCATCACCGTCAGCGACAGGATGCCGCCGACATTGAAGACGAGGAGAAATGCGAGAAGCGGTGCGACGGCGCGCGAAATCCTGAGACCCAGCAAGAACCACAGGGCGATCTGCGTTACCATCAGCAGTTCATAAGGGGCCGGCTCCGAGATGACGAAACCCGACAGGAAGACGCCGCAGGCGACCATGCCGGAGCCGAGCAGCGTCCAGGCCGCAAGCTGCGGCCGAAATACCGGCGGCGCATGGAGGTCGACCGTGCTCAATAGGCATTTTCCGTGTTGAGCAGCCGGAACGGCGTGAGGAAGAGGATCTTCAGGTCGAACAGCAGTGACCAGTTCTCGATGTAGAAGAGGTCGTAGGCCGTGCGGAACTTGATCTTGTCGTCGTTGTCGACTTCGCCGCGCCAGCCGTTGATCTGCGCCCAGCCCGTGACGCCGGGCTTGACGCGGTGGCGTGCGAAATAACCTTCGACGACCTCCGCATAGAGCCGGTCGTGGGTCTGCGCCATGACGGCATGGGGGCGGGGGCCGACCAGCGAGAGATCGCCCCTGAGGACGTTGAAGATCTGCGGCAGTTCGTCGATCGAGGTTTTCCGGATGAAGCGGCCGACGGGGGTGACGCGCGGATCGCCCCTGGTGACCGCAAGCCGCGCGGTCGGATCGCTCATCTCCGTATACATCGAACGGAACTTCAGGACGTTGATCACCTCGTTGTTGAAGCCATGCCGCTTCTGGATGAAGAAGACCGGTCCCTTGGACGTGGTCTTCACGGCGATCGCGGTGGCAATGAAGACCGGCCAGAGCAGAACGAGAGCGACGAGGCTGAAGAAGATGTCGAAGCCGCGCTTGGCGACCGAATCCCAGTCGCGGATCGGCTTGTCGAGAATATCGAGCATCGGCACGGCGCCGACATGGGAATAGGAGCGCGGGCGGAAACGCAGGCTGTTGGAGTGCGCCGCGAGCCGGATGTCGACCGGGAGTACCCAGAGCATGCGCAGCAACTGGAGGATACGCGCCTCGGCACTGAGCGGCAGGGCGATGATCAGCATGTCGATATGGGTGAGGCGAGCGAACTCGACCAGTTCGGCGATGGTGCCGAGCTTCGGATAGCCGGCAACCACGTCCGGCGACCGGGTGGAGCCGCGATCGTCGAAGATGCCGCAGATGCGGATGTCGTTTTCCGGCTGCTGCTCGAGCGCGCGGATCAGATCCTTGGCAGGTTTGCCGCCGCCGACGACCACGGCGCGCCGCTCCATGATGCCGTTGCGGGCCCAGCGGCGAATGCCGAAGCCGACGAGACTGCGTTCGATGAAGAGGAAGGCGATGCCTGCGCCATACCAGTAGACGAGCCAGTCCCGGAAACCGAAACCGCCGTCACGGAACAGGAAGAGGGCAAGCGCGATCATCGCCGTCGCCACCGTCCAGCTGGTCGCGATACGTCCCATCGAGCGCAGCGGTGTACGCAGTACCGAGACCTGGTAGCCGTCGGCGATCTGAAGCAGCAGCACCGCGAAGCCAGACCCGAGAAGCCCGATCACGAGGTCGGTCAGGAAGCGCGACGAAGGATCGTCCGCGAGCAGATAGTGCACGGCAAGCCCGATCGCAAAAAGGCTGAGAAATTCGAGTAGCCGCAACTGGCCGGTGATGATCGAAGGGGAGTAATTCTCTTCGCGAAACTGCGCGGCGATCTGTTTCGCCAGCGGATTGATGTCCGTCTCGTCGCCAGGCGGCGGGGAAACCGCAGCGGTTTCGGAAACCTTCCTGCGCAAGGCGTCGATATCGAACTGTTCCGGCTTTTCCATCTGGTTCATCGCAATATCCCGCTTTTTCACGCGCGAGCATAAACGGGAGTTGCTAAGAAACGCTTGAGAGCCGGCTGAGAACGTCCCGCGGATCGGCCAGTTTTGGGTCAGATCGGCACACGTGCGCCGCACTCACCGGTTGCCTGCGGTTTGACACGGATCACCGAAGCGTGACACGGATCGTGTCATGAGGTGGCCTGGCCGATGGCCGGCACCGCAACAGGACGCTCGCTCATGGAAAAGAAACACGTCTTCAATCTCAGCTACTTCCTCTTCGCCTTCGCGCTCCTGATGGCGTTCCAGGCCTGGATCGGCTACCGCGACTATGCCCAGCTCAGCTATAGCGAGATGATGCGCCTGGTCGACGAGGGCCGGATCGTGTCCGTGACGCTGACCGAGAGCCGTGTCGAGGGTGAGTTCAGGGAGCCGGTCGACGGGCGCAAGTATTTCGTCGCCAACCGGGTCGATCCGGCCTTCGCCGCACTCTTCGAAAAGGCCGGCGTGAAGATCACCGGCGCCACCGAGAACAACTGGCTGACCACGCTCCTGTCCTGGATCCTCCCGGTGATGGTCTTCTTCGCGCTCTGGTCGTTCTTCTTCCGCGGCATTGCCGAGAAGCAGGGCATGGGTGGGTTGATCAACATCGGCAAATCGCGCGCCAAGATCTATCTCGAACGCAAGACCGGCGTGACCTTCGACGACGTTGCCGGCATCGACGAAGCGGAAGCAGAGCTTCAGGAGATCGTCTCCTTCCTGAAGGACAAGGATCGCTATGGGCGCCTTGGCGCCCGCATTCCGAAGGGCATCCTGCTGGTCGGGCCGCCGGGTACCGGCAAGACGCTGATGGCACGGGCCGTCGCGGGCGAGGCGGGCGTGCCCTTCTTCTCGATTTCCGGCTCCGAATTCGTCGAGATGTTCGTCGGCGTCGGCGCCGCCCGGGTCCGCGACCTCTTCGAGCAGGCCCGCCAGGCCGCCCCTTGCATCATCTTCATCGACGAACTCGACGCGCTCGGGCGCGCCCGCAACTCATTCGGTGGTTTCGGCGGCAATGACGAGAAGGAGCAGACGCTGAACCAGCTGCTCGCCGAACTCGACGGCTTCGACCCGCGCGTCGGCATCGTTCTGCTCGCCGCCACCAATCGGCCGGAGATCCTTGATCCGGCCCTGATGCGCGCCGGGCGGTTCGACCGCCAGGTCGTCATCGACCGGCCCGATCGCAAGGGCAGGGCGGCGATCCTCGAGGTGCACATGAAGAGCGTCACCATCGAGCCGGGCGTCAGCGTAGACGAGATCGCCGGCCTGACGCCCGGCTTCACCGGTGCCGACCTCGCCAACCTGATCAACGAGGCCGCGATCCTTGCCACCCGTCGGGGAGCGGAGAAAGTCGGAATGGCGGACTTCGTCGCAGCGGTCGAGCGCATCATCGCCGGGGCGGAGCGCCGCAGCCGCATTCTCAATACCGAGGAGCGCCGCCGGGTCGCCTATCACGAGATGGGCCACGCGCTGGTCGCGGCCGGCCTGCCGACCGCCGATCCGGTCCAGAAGGTCTCGATCATCCCGCGCTCGATCGGTGCGCTCGGCTACACGCTGCAAAGACCGACCGAGGACCGGTTCCTGATCACCGCGGGTGAACTGAAGGACCGCATGGTCGTGCTGCTGGCCGGACGGGCCGCCGAGGACATCGTCTTCGGTGAAATCTCGACCGGTGCCGCCGATGATCTCGCCAAGGTTACGGACATCGCCCGGGAAATCGTAACCCGGTTCGGCATGGATCCGTCCGTCGGACAGGCGGTGCTGGAGCCGCAGCGCCAGCAATGGCTGGATGACGGACAGATGCGGATGCGGGCGAAGGACTATTCCGAGGCCACTGCACGGGAGGTCGACCTTGCCGTGCGCCGGATGATTGACGAGGCCTATGAACGGGCAAAGGTTGCGTTACAGGGGCGGATCGGCGAGCTTGAAACCGGCGCAAAGCTTCTGCTGGAGCGCGAAACCCTGACGCCGGACGACTACGCCCCGCTGAAGCGCCTGGCTGAGAAAGCGGCCGTGGTCGAAGCCTGAGGCGGTGAACGGCCGTCAGATCGCCGCGAGCCGCTCCTCGTAGAGGGCGGCGATCTGCCGTGCCATCGCCGAGGCCGAGAATTTCGCCTGAAAGGCGACGGGATCGGGCATGGTTGCACCGTGCCACCCCGGCGTCGTCACCGCCTTGGCCATGACACGCGCGAGATCGGTCGGATCGCCCGGTTCCACCAAGGCTCCACTGTCGGCGCCGAGCACCTCCGGAATGCCGCCGACCCGGGTCGCAATCAGTGCCTTTCCGGCTGCAAGTGCCTCGAGCACGATATAGGGCATGGCTTCCGCACGTGACGGCACGACGACGATGTTCGACATCGAAAAGGCGTCCTTGACCGGCATGGCGGGCAGAAGGCCGATCCGGCGGCCGAGGCCGCTCTGCGTGATCTTGTCCCTGTACTTGTCGCGGTCGGGACCGTCGCCGACGATCAGCGCGCTCAAGGGATGGCCGACCAGGCGCTCGGTCTGGGCGAAGGCCTCGATGAAGACGTCTGGCCCCTTGAGGTCCCGGAGCATGCCGGCATAGATGAAATGGACGGCGTCGGAGCGGGCCGGGATTTGGGCGAAATCGCTATCGCTGATGCCGTTGTAGACCGTGCGGTGGGTGCAACGCGGCACCCCGACCTTGTTGATATAGGTGTTCTTCTCGAAATCGCAGACGAACAGGATGGCGTCTGTCATCCGTTCGAAGGCCCGTTCGAGCGCAAAGACGCCGCGCCCGGAGAGCGACGACGGATCGAAGTGCAGGCTGCCCCCGTGGGGCGAATAGAAGCGGGCGACGCGATACTTTCTTACCCGCAGGGCTGAGCCGATGATGCGGACCACTGCGCCACCCTTGGCGCCGTGACCGTGCAGAACGTCCGGCTTCAAACTCTTGATTTCATGAAAACTCTTGTAGAGCGCCGCGGCGTCGGAGAACCCGATCGCGCGTTGGATGGGCATCCGATGGAGGCCGAGTGACAGATAGGGCCTGATCTGTTCGAACAGCTTGTCCTCGTGTCCGCTGCCCGTCGTGCTGTCGCAAAGGATCCCGACCTCGTGGCCGGCACGGCTGTGCTGCTCGGCGAGATCGCGCACATGCCGGAAGATCCCTCCGACAGGCGACCGGAAACAGTGGAGGATGCGCAACGGCTTTCCGTTCGGCATGGATCAAAACAGCCGCTCGCGAACATAGATCGTGTCGCCGGCGAGGATCGGGTCCGTGATCGGTACGCGGCCGGTCAGGATGTTTCCGTTGATCTTGCGGGTGACGTCGACGTCGCGCTGGTTGGCGCGGGTCGAGAAACCGCCGGAGACCGCGATGGCATTGAGTACGGTCATGCCCGGTACATAGGCATATTGGCCCGGCTGTCCGACTTCGCCCATCACGAAGATCGAGCGATAGCGGTCGATCTCGATGGTGACGTCCGGATCGCGCAGGAAGCCCTGGCGCAGCTTTTGAGCGAGCACGCCTTCGAGCTGCGACACGGTCGCGCCGCGGGCTGCCACCTGGCCGACGAGCGGGAAGGCGATGTATCCGGCCTGGTCGACTGTGTAGGTGTTGGTCAGGCTGGCCTGTTCGAAGACCGTGACGCGCAGCCTGTCGCCACTATCGAGGCGGTAGGGCTGGATGGTCGCTTCATGGAAGACCTTCGGCGCCGGCTTGTAGGTCGCGCAGCCGCCAAGCACGGCCGCGGCCAGCGCGACAACGAGCAGCATCATTCCCCTGGTGCCAGCCGATAACATGCGCTTCTGCGCTCCCGATGAAAGAATTCGATATCGACGTTATCATTCGGTTAGGGTTAACGGCTGGTAAAGGCCGGCCGCGTCCTGTCGCCGTGATCGCAATTTACTCGCGACGAACCCCCACCATTCGCAATCTTGGCAAGTTAACGCTTGGGTTACCATGATCCTTTACATTCTCGCGAGAAATGTACCGGGAGTTAGGCATGTCGAGCGTAGGCAACGGTCATCAGGACGTAGATATCGATCTCGCACAGCTCTTTCGGGCCGTGTGGCAGCGCAAGGCGCGCATATTGGCCGTGACGGCGCTTGCCGGCGGCCTGGCCTTTGCCGGCGCGAGCATCATCGCCCCCAGTTTCAGCAGCGAAACGCGGATCCTGATCGAGCCGCGCGAGCCGAGCTTCACCGCCCAGGCGAATGCGCCGGTGACCGCCGATGCCATGCCGGACGAATTGAACATCGTCAGCCAGGTGCAGCTCCTGCAGTCGGTCGACCTCATCAAGCAGGTCGCCCGCGACATGAAGCTCTATGAGCTCGAGGAGTTCGATCCCGACACCAACCCTTCGGCCGTCTCCGATCTGCTTGTCATGCTGGGCCTCAAGAAGAACCCGCTCGATCTGGCGCCGGAAGACCGCGTGCTCAAGGCGTTCCAGGAAAAGCTGCAGGTCTATCAGGTCGAGAAGTCGCGTGTCATCGGCATCCAGTTCACCTCGAAGGACCCGAAACTCGCGGCCGCCATCCCCAATGCGATCGCCGATGTCTACCGCTCGCTGCAGAGCGGCGCGAAACTCGACAGCAATTCGGAAGCCGCCCGCTGGCTGGAGCCCGAGATTGCCAATCTGCGCGAGAAGGTGAGGGAGGCCGAGAAGAAGGTCGCCGAGTATCGCGCTTCCGCCGACCTGATGCCGGTCAGCGAGACCACCAATTTCTCCTCGCAGCAGTTGAGCGACATTTCCGCCGAACTCGCCCGCGTCCGGGGAGAGCGTGCGAATGCCGAGGCCAAGGCCGAGAACGTTCGGGCCGCGCTGAAGGCCGGCAAGTCGACGGAGACACTCGAATCCGTCACCGGCTCCGAAATCATCCAGCGTCTGAAGACGACCGAATCCGAAATCCGCGGCAAGATCGCCGATCTCTCGACCTCGCTGCTCGAAGGCCATCCGCAGATGAAGGCGCTCCGTGCGCAGCTCGCGGGTATCCGTGACCAGATCACCACCGAATCCGCCAAGGTCGCCGCGAGCCTCGAAAACGAGGCGGCCGTTTCCCGTTCGCGCGAAACCCAGCTGATCCAGCAGCTCAACACCGTGAAGGCCGACAGCGCACGTGCCGGTGCCGACGAGGTCGACCTGAAGGCGCTCGAACGCGAGGCCACGGCCCAGCGCCAGCTGCTCGAAACCTATCTTGCCCGCTATCGGGAAGCGACCACGCGCCTCGAAAAGGATGCAAGCCCGGCCGACGCCCGCGTCATCTCGAAGGCCGTCGAGCCGCGCGAGGCAAGCTTCCCCAAGGTGTTGCCGATCACCATCGTGGCTGCCCTTGCCGCACTGGTGCTGAGCGCCGTGATCGTCATGATCGTCGAACTGTTCAGTGGCCGGGCGCTTCGCCCCGTTGGCGGCTCGGTGGTGTTGCCGTCGGCGCCCGTCGAGCCGCAGGCCGCAGAGGTCATCGAAGTCGCGGCCGTTGCAGCCGCACCACAGGCAAAGCCGGCAGTCGCGCGCAACGACATTCCTGCGAGCCTCCTGTCGGTCCAGCCGGACGAGGAGCTGGCGGTCGCCATGGAGCAGACGCTGGATCTCGCCCCGGAGGACGAAGAAGCAGAGGACGTCGCCACCGGTGACGAATTCTCGATCGAGTCGGTTGCCGACTATCTCGTCGAGTCCGGTGCACGCATTGCCTTTGCCATCTCCCCCTCCGGCGACGATGGTTCGACGGCAACCGTGATGCTGGCGCGTCACCTCGACGAGATCGGCCGCAAGGTGGTGGTGATCGACATGACCGGCTCTGCCTGCCCGACCTGGCTGATGGCGGCCCGCAAGGACCTGCCGGGCATCACCGATCTTCTCTGCGGTGTCGCACCCTTCTCCGAGACGATCCATCCGGACCGCCTGTCGGGCGCCGATATCGTGCCGCAGGGCAATTCAGACGTGCGCCAGGCGATGCGCGGTGCCGATCGCCTGTCGATGATCGCCGATGCACTTGCCGACGCCTATGACCTGGTGCTCGTGGAGTGCGGTCCGGCCAATGCCGAGGGCGTCTCGCGGTTGAGCCGCAACGGCGCCCACGAAATCATCCTCTCCGCGCCGAAGCCCGACGAGCAGGAACTCGTCGAGATCATGGCCGCCTTTGAAAAGGTCGGTTATGCGGATCTGGTCCTGATGACCGGAGAAACACCGGCCGCGCGCAAGACGGGCCGGCGTGACGCTGCCTGATCAGTCTTCTGGGCCGGTCGAGCGGGCCGGAGCACTGTCGGCGTGAGCTCTCATCCGCTGGATGACCGAATAGAGCTGCGGATTGCCCTTGATCACGGCTTTGGCGCGCGTCACGCCGCGTTGCGCGATCGAGGCGATCCGTCCTGCGGCGCTGATCGGCAGCAGGATGTCATGCTGGATCGTTTCGACGGTGCACCAGCGCCGCTTGTAGTCCTGGTCGCCCAGACCGAAGTCGAAGAGCGCTGCACCTTCTTCGCAGCAGCGTTCGATCATCAGCCAGAACAGCAGTTCACCCGGGCTTGCCTCTGCGACGAGGCTTTCATCGATCGAGCCGAACTGGCAGATGACGTGGTCACCCTTGCGCGACAGTCCGGCAATCGCGGCGATCTTGCCTTCATGCGCACCCTTGAGGCGAATGGCATGCAGCTCGAGCGGCGTGTCGGCGCTGCCGCGGTCCACTTCGAGCAGCATGCGGAAGAACGCCTGCGTCTCCGGTGACTGGAAGACGTTCGGGATGCCGTGCGCCTTGAAGCGGATCGCCTTCTGGTCGAAGAAGGTGGCAAGCAGCGCTTGTTTCTCAGCTCCGGTGCGGGCGATGAAGTGGTCGAAGCCGCCTTCCGCCTCGATCTTGCGGCACTGGCTGCGGTACTTCTTGCGCCGTCGCTTGCCGTTCAGCTGGGCGATGGTCTGCTCGAAATCGGCGGTCAGCGGCAGCTGGAAGGCGTGGTTCTGGTTCTCGATCGCCGGCAGGCCCACGAGCGGATGCCGCGCGCCACGCCAGTCCAACGGAATATTGGTCAGGTTGACGAGGTCCGCCTTCCCGGCGAGAAGCCGGGTGAGGGCACGGACGATCACGGTTCCGTCTTCGGTTGTCGCGTGATCGCGAAATTCCGTCGAGAACAGCCCCGTGTTGATGTTGTTGAACCGGCCGCCGATGAACTGGGCGCTGCGCACCATCCCGTGCCTGACGAGCTCGAGCGGCAGGATGAACACCGTCCGGCCGTTCTGGCACCCCTGCACGATGGCAAGCGTGTTATCGTGGGTCTTCGCCCATGCGCTGCACCAGTCATAGGATTGATGCAAAGAGTTGAGGTTGTCCGCCTCGAGACGGCGCCAGTCGGATTCGAGCGGTTCCAGCCGGTCATGAAGCTTGAGTTCGATTTCGCCGCCTATGGACGGGGCGGCCGTCGCGGGGGCGGAAAGCGCGACGAGGCCGGCCGGCGCGACAGTCGCACGCTCGACACTGTGGATATCGACCTTGGATATCTGCACGCCCGCTCTCCATCGGATGAAGTGATCGTCCGACCATAGCGATGGGGAGGGGAAGAATCGGTTAGCGTCGACGCTGCCTTCGGCTTTTCCGCGTGACGCGGTTATCGCCCGGTTAATGCATCTCCGATCTGGAGCACTGGGGGCTCACTTCTTGATAGGCCCGGCCATCCACTTGATGATCAGCATGGCCGGCAGGATCCACAGCAGTCCGGACAGCAGGAAGTAGAGAAGGTGGACCCACCAGGGCGAGGCGCCGAGAAAGGCGGAGGCAATGCTGGTCGCGAGAATCGAGTATAGGATCACGATGAACAGGATAAGGATGGTGCCGATGAATTTGCGCAACCTGACGGGCATCGTCTATCTTCCTTTTCCGCGCGTGATGGGGGCGGGGCGCGACCGCTTGCCGCAAACGGCCGGGGTTGTTTTGCACGGGCAAGTCATGCAAATCAACCGCCTGAATGAGGATTGACGAATGACAAGTGCAATGATCGCCGACGAAAATACCCTGCGCCAGAGGATCGGGAGGCAGGAGGCCAATCGTCGCGCGATCCGGATCTGGCTCGGCGTCGTTCTCGCGACGCTCTTCTGTCTGGTGCTGGTCGGCGGCGCGACGCGGCTCACCGATTCGGGGCTTTCGATTACGGAGTGGAAGCCGATCCACGGCGCCATTCCGCCGCTGACCGCCGCGGAATGGGAAGAAGAGTTCGCCCTCTATCAGCGCATCCCGGAGTATGAGCAGGTCAACAAGGGTATGACCGTCGAGGAGTTCAAGAAGATCTTCTGGTGGGAATGGGGCCACCGCCTGCTTGCCCGCAGCATCGGCCTCGTCTTTGCACTTCCGCTTCTCTACTTCTGGATTTCCGGCCGCATCGAGCGCCGTCTCCGGCTGCCGCTGGTCGGGCTCCTGGCGCTGGGTGGATTCCAGGGTTTCATCGGCTGGTGGATGGTGTCCTCCGGCCTCGCAGAGCGTGTCGATGTCAGCCAGTACCGGTTGGCGACCCACCTCGTCACCGCCTGTCTGATCTTCGCGGGATGCACGTGGATCATGCGGGCGCTCGCCCCCCACAGCGACGACCCGGAGCCGTCGCATGGTGCGAGACGGTTCGCGGCCGCGCTCGCTTTCCTGACCTTGTTGCAGATCTATCTCGGTGCGCTGGTCGCCGGCCTCGACGCGGGCCTTGCCTACAACACCTGGCCGCTGATGGACGGTGCGCTGGTGCCGGGCGACCTGTTCGTCCAGAGCCCGGCCTGGCTGAACCTGTTCGAGAATGCCAAGACGGTGCAGTTCGTCCACCGGCTCGGCGCCTATTTGCTGTTCGCCGCCGCTTTCGTGCACATGATCCAGTGCCTGCGCCAGGCGCCGTCGACCACGCATGCCCGCCGCAGCGTCCTGCTCTTCGTCCTCGTCACCATACAGGCGGCGCTCGGCGTCACCACGCTGCTGCTGCAGGTTCCCCTGCACGCCGCGCTCGCCCATCAGGGCGGAGCGCTGGTCGTGCTCGGTTTCGCGGTCGCCCACTGGCGCGGTTTCATCGGGGCCTATCCGCCCGAGGTGATGATCGCGGAACGGACGTAAAGCCGGTCGTCAGCCGAAGCGGTAGCCCGAATAGGGCTTTCCGCGGAATTCGCCGCGAAAGACATGCTGCCCGGCGTCGCTGCCGGCGGCACCTGCCGCGACGAACAATGGGACCAGATGATCGTGGTCCGGAACGTGGCAGGCGCGGGCGTCGGGGTTTTGTTTCCAGGTCGCCAGCCTTGCCGCTCTCTCGTCAACATCGGCGATCGCCACGGCATCGCTCAGCCAGTCGTCGAAGCGGACGGCCTGTTGCTTGTGTTCCGGCGTGTCGTGGAAGAACATCCGCATGTTGTGGTAGCTCATCCCGGAGGCGACGATGAGGATGCCTTCGTCACGCAGCGGTTCCAGTGCCTTGCCGATCGCCACATGGCTTTCGACGTCCAGCGTGTTCTTCATCGACATCATGACGAGCGGAACGTCGGCATCCGGATAGGCGACCATCATCGGAATGAAGACGCCGTGGTCGAAGCCACGCTTGTCGTCCTCCGCCGCCGGAATGCCGGCGGCTTCCAGCAGTTGACGGGCGCGATGCGCGACCTCAGGTGCACCGGCTGCGGGGTAACGGATCTGGTAGGTCTCCGGCGGAAAGCCGGAATAGTCGTAGAGCATGCCGGGATGCGCCGCCGTGCTCAAGGTCGGCTTTGCCTCGTGCTCCCAGTGTCCCGAAATCATCAGGATTGCCTTCGGTCGACGACCGACGGCACTGTCCAGGCTCTTTAGGAAATCCGAGAGGTCGGCCCACGGAACCTTGCCGTCCGGACCGGCCGGGAACTGCATGAACGGCCAGGGACCGCCGCCGTGCGGAATGAAATAGACCGGAAAACGTTCGTTGTTCATGGTGCGCCTCATCTGCTTGTTCAACAGATATAGCAATCACACTGCAAGCTGACGATCCGCCGTTCAGGCAACGAATCGTTCGACATTGTTGAACGGAGGACGGGCCGTCGTGATTTCCCAATGAACAATACGTCGATGCTTCGCCGGGTTCACTCCGGCGTGTGGCAGACGGCCTCGATGTTATGCCCATCCGGGTCGAGCACGAAGGCGGCGTAATAGTTCGGATGGTAGTGAGGGCGAAGGCCCGGGCCGCCATTGTCGGCGCCACCGGCCGCGATCGCTGCTGTATAGAAGGCGTCGACCGCTGCCCGATCGGGGGCGGTGAAGGCTATGTGTACCTGACCCTTGCTGCGGTCGCCGGAACCGATCCAGAAGGATGGCTTGCCGGCAACGCCGTAGCCGGCCCCTTCGTAGGCGCCGCCCGTTTCCTCGCTGGTGACCGTCATCACGCAGGCCGCGCCGATCGACGGCATGACCGCATCATAGAAGGCCTTCGACGTGCGATAGTCGGCAACCGACAGACCGATATGGTCGAGCATCCGAGACTCCTTGTCGTCGTTTTCAGATGCCCGCTGGCACTTTTACGCCGAGAGCATCAGGTCCATGTTCTGCACGGCCGCACCGGAAGCACCCTTGCCGAGATTGTCGAGTACTGCCACGAGATTGACATGCGGTCCGCCTTCGGTGCCGAACACGTAGAGCTTCATCGTGTCCTGGCCCACCAGTTCTTCGGCGTCGACGCGCGCAAGCTTGGCGCTGACGTCGAGCGGGACAACGGTGACGATGTCCTGGCCCGCATAATGGGCGACGAGCGCCTGGTGGATGCTCTCGATCGTGGTACCCGCCTTGAGGTCGTCAAGGAAGAGCGGTAGCTGCACGATCATGCCCTGGGCGAAGCGTCCGACCGACGGCGAAAAGAGCGGCGCCCGGTCGAGCAGCCCATGGGTTTTCATCTCGGGAACGTGCTTGTGCTTCAGCGTCAGCCCGTAGAGGAAGTTGTTGGCGCCGATGGCTTCTGGATGGTTCTCGTCCTCCATCTGCGCAATCAGCTGCTTGCCGCCGCCGGTATAGCCGGAAACCGCATTGACGGTCACCGGATAGCCGTCCGGCAGGATGCCGGCGGCGCGTAGCGGCCGGATCAGGCCGATCGCCCCGGTCGGATAGCAGCCCGGATTGGCGACGAACCGGGCCGAGCGGATCTTGTCGCCCTGTGCCTTGTCCATCTCGGCAAAGCCGTAGGCCCAGTCTGGCGCGACGCGGAATGCGGTGGAGGTGTCGATGATCCGGATATTGTTGTTTCCGGCCACCATCTTCACCGCTTCCTTCGACGCGTCGTCGGGCAGGCACAGGATGGCGATGTCTGCGCTGTTCAGCAGATCCTCGCGCAACGCCGCATTGCGCCGTTCCGCCTCCGGGATCGACAGCAGCTCGACGTCGCGGCGGCCGGCCATGCGGGTGCGGATCTGCAGTCCCGTGGTGCCATGTTCGCCGTCGATGAAGATCTTCGCTGTCATTTTGTCCTCTCCTGTCAGGAGCTTGGGTGGTTTTCCGGAATCGGTTCGTGAATGCGGTGATTCAAAGTCTCAGCCGCGAAGCGCCCGGCGCTCCGCGTGGAGGCCCAGCATATACATCGCCACCGTTGCCCCGGCAATGGCGGTGATGTCCGCATGGTCGTAGGCCGGGGCGACCTCGACCACGTCGGCTCCACGGATGTCGAGCTTGCGGAGGTTGGCGAGTACGGAGAGGATCTTGGCGCTCGACGGACCGCCGGCCACCGGCGTACCCGTGCCGGGGGCATAGGCCGGGTCGAGGCAGTCGATGTCGAAGGTGAGATAGGCGGGGCGATCGCCGACATGGTCGAGGATCAGCTCAGCCAGTTCACCGGACTTCAGCTCCTCCACCTCGTGGCCGTAGACGATGCGGATACCGCAGTCGTCCGGCGCATGGGTACGAATACCGACCTGGATCGAGTGGACGGGATCGATCAGGCCTTCGCGCACGGCGCGCCCGACGAAGGAGCCGTGGTCGATGCGCTTGCCGTCGTCGAACCAGGTGTCCTGATGCGCGTCGAACTGTACTAGTGCCAGCGGCCCGTGCTTGGCGACATGCGCCTTGAGCAGCGGCCAGGTGACGAAATGGTCGCCGCCGAGCGTCAGCAGGAAGCCGGTGCCGGCAAGGATCTTCGCGGCCTCCTTTTCGATCGTGTCCGGTGTCTGCCAGTGGTTGCCGTAGTCGAGCAGGCAGTCTCCGTAGTCGATGACGGCCATGTCGGCGAAGAGGTCGCGTTCGAAGGGATATTGCGGGTCGTTGTCGAAGATCGCGGAGGCGCGGCGGATCGCCTGCGGCCCGAAGCGCGCGCCGGGGCGATTGGACGTGGCGGCGTCGAAGGGAATGCCCCAGACCACGGCATCGGTTCCCTCGAGCGACTTGGTGTAGCGGCGACGCATGAAGGAGAGGACCCCGGCATAGGTCGGGTCGGTCGCGGCGGACTTGAGTTCGGTTGCGGTGAAGGCGTGGTCGATGGTCTTCTCGGCCATGGATGTCTCTCTTTGCGCCGCTTTACGCGGCTCTTGCGTTTTCGGCCGGATATTACGGGCGAGCGCGGCAATTGCCAGAGAATTCTGAGTGAGAGACTTTCGCGAAAGCCGGCGGCTCGACGCAAAGAAGGCGCGGACCTCTTCAGTCCTGCGCCTTCCTCCTTGCCCACCCCCGTGGCCCGAGACCGTGTCTCTGAAGCGGAGCGCAAAAGGCCGGCAATCGTGCTCGCCCGGCTTCACGTATCAGAGAGTTGAGGCAATCTTGGCGCGGGGCGAGACTTCCTGCACGGACTTTATTTGGATTGCCGCCGCGCCGGCGCGTGACACTTGGCGACAGTGGGAAATCTGCATCACCTACGACGCGAGAAGGCGCCAAGCCTCGAAAAGAAACGCAAAAGGCGGAGCCGAAGCCCCGCCTTTTCGAAAGATCGTGTCCGGAAGCGATTAACGCTTCGAGAACTGGAACGAACGACGGGCCTTCGCCTTGCCGTACTTCTTACGTTCAACGACACGGCTGTCGCGGGTCAGGAAGCCGCCCTTCTTCAGGATCGAGCGCAGGCCCGGTTCGAAGTAGGTGAGGGCCTTGGAGAGGCCGTGGCGAACAGCGCCGGCCTGACCGGAGAGACCACCGCCGGTAACGGTCGCAACGATGTCGAACTGGCCGGTGCGGGCAGCTGCCACGATCGGCTGCTGCAGGATCATCTGCAGAACCGGACGGGCGAAGTATGCAGAGAAGTCACGGCCGTTGACGGTGATCTTGCCGGAGCCCGGCTTGACCCATACGCGGGCGACGGCGTTCTTGCGCTTGCCGGTCGCATAGGAGCGGCCTTGGGCGTCGACCTTGCGGACGTGAACCGGAGCAGCAGCTTCCTGGCCGGTGCCGAGATCCTTCAGGGAAGAGAGGTCAGCCATTATCAGGCGCTCCTTACGTTCTTGCTGTTCAGCGAAGCCACGTCGAGGGCGACCGGCTGCTGTGCTTCATGGGGATGGTTCGAGCCGGCGTATACGCGCAGGTTCTTCATCTGGCGACGGCCGAGCGGACCGCGCGGGATCATGCGCTCGACGGCCTTCTCGAGAACGCGCTCCGGGAAGCGGCCTTCGATGATGGCGCGTGCGGTGCGCTCCTTGATGCCGCCCGGATAGCCGGTGTGCCAGTAGTACTTCTTGTCGGAGTACTTCTTGCCGGTCAGAACGACCTTCTCGGCATTGATGACGATGACGTTGTCGCCGTCGTCAACGTGGGGGGTGTAGGTGGCCTTGTGCTTGCCACGCAGGCGCATGGCGATGAGGGAGGCGAGGCGACCGACAACGAGCCCTTCGGCATCGATGATGATCCACTTCTTCTCCACCTCTGCAGGCTTCTGAACGAAGGTAGACATGGGTGACACTTTCCGTTTTGGACCCGGCTTGCCGAAGCGCGACGGGCGTTTCTTGTTGCTTTGTTTCGTGCTTCTGAGCGCACAAAATAGAAAGCGGTCCCGAAGGGCCGCAAACTGGGCGTTGTATAAGCTGGCCGTCTTGTCGGGTCAAGAGATGCGGTTTTTGTCGACTTCGGAAATCGCCATTAAAAAACAATGTGTTATCTATGTGGTATTATTTTACCCCATACCGCTTTGTGCCAAATGCCGGTTTCGGGCAGTTGTTTTCCGCGCTGAACGCCGTTCCGGGGCGTCTCAACGCGGCGGGATCGAATAGGTGGCCGTCGCCTGGGCGATGGGCTCCTCGCTTCCCGCCTGGAGGAGAAGTGCGTCGATCACGGCGAGCCGCTTGCCGAGCTTCAGGATGCGGCATTCACAACGGATGAGCTGCGGCTTGGGCAGGCGCAGGAAATTGATGTTGAGGTTCGTCGTGACCGCGAGCGCGACGGGTCCGATATGGGCGAGAACCGCCGCATAGGCCGCGACATCTGCAAGGGCGAACATGGCCGGCCCCGACACCGTGCCGCCGGGCCGCAGATGCCGTTCCGACGGGTCGAAGGTCATGGTCACGCGGCCGGCGGCGACTTCGCTCACATGAAAGACACGGCCGTCGGTATGAATCTGCGGGAAATCCGTCTCGAGAAAGGCATTGATCTCGTCGGCGGTCATGATCGGTTGCATGCGGGCGGTCTCTCGGGGCGGGGTCTTTCAATCGCTGCCGTTTTTATGGCAGGCTTTGACCCGAGTGCAAATGGAAAGGGAGGCCGTGATGGCGGAAGTTGTGTCTTTCAAAAGGGATGGCGAGGGACCGGCAGCCGGCCTCGTTCTCTCTTCACGCGCGGGAGGCGTCCTGCGCCTGACGCTCAACAATCCCCCTGCCAATGTGCTGTCGATCGCCATGATGGAGGCGCTTCATGCCGCGCTTTCGCAGGCAGGAGACGATCCAAGTGTTCGGGTCGTGGTGATCGCGGCGACCGGACAGCTGTTTTCTGCCGGCCACGACCTGAAGGAAATCACCGCTCACCGCGCGGACGCCGATCGAGGCCGCGCCTTCTTCGAAAAGACCATGCGGCTTTGCGCCGACCTGATGCTGAAGATCACCCATCTGCCGAAACCGGTGATCGCCGAAATCGACGGGCTGGCGACCGCCGCCGGATGCCAGCTGGTTGCGTCGTGTGATCTGGCGATCTGCACCGACACTGCGACCTTCTGCACGCCCGGCGTGAACATCGGCCTCTTCTGTTCGACGCCGATGGTGGCGGTCAGCCGTGCCGCCCATCGCAAGCAGGCGATGGAAATGCTTCTGACGGGAGAGACGATCGACGCCTCGACCGCCAAGGATTTCGGCCTCGTCAACCGCATCGTACCGAAGCAGTATCTGACTCAGGTGGTCGACAAATATGCCTCCGTCATCGCGTCCAAGTCGCCGCTGACGCTGAAGATCGGCAAGGAGGCGTTCTATCGCCAGTTGGAAATGCCGCTGGAAGCCGCCTATGACTATACCGCCCAGGTGATGGTCGAGAACATGCTGGCGAAGGATGCCGCCGAAGGCATCGGCGCCTTTCTCGACAAGCGCCATCCCGAATGGACGGGCGAGTGAACGAGTGGGGAGGCCCGTTTTTGGGGTGGAAACGCCGGACGCAAGGTTCGGTGGTGCGCTATCTGTTGTCTATAACAATGATTGTGGCGCCACCGATCGCAACCATGAGGCGATACTAATATTGACATGAACAAAGATCGAATTTAGAGAGAACAAAATGTGTCTTGTGCCATTCGCCTATAAGGTCAGCTACGAGGATTGACAGCATGTCGCTTGATCGACGCATTTCCCTGATCACGCTCGGCGTTGCCGATGTGGCCGTCAGCACCGCCTTTTACGAGCGGCTGGGTTGGAAGAGATCGACAGCGTCGCAGGACGCTGTCACCTTTATTCAGCTCAAGGGAACGGTCCTTGCGCTTTTCGGGCGCGAGGCCCTCGCGGAGGACGCAGGCGTCGATGCCGGCAAGCCCGGCTTCTCCGGTGTGACGCTGGCCCACAACGTGTCGAGCCCGGCCGGGGTTGATGCGGTGGTGAAATTCGCCGTCTCCTGCGGCGCGACTCTGGTCAAGGCACCGGAAAAGGTCTTCTGGGGTGGCTATTCCGGTTATTTCGCCGATCCGGATGGCCATCTCTGGGAGGTTGCCCACAATCCGTTCTTCCCGCTCGATGAACACGGGCATGTCGTCCTCCCGGACTGACGGTTCCCCGAAGGAGAAGCTGGAAGGATCGCATTTTCACGGTCTCCCTCATCTTCAATTAAGGTGCTGCTCATATTCTGGGTTCGGGACAGTGAAAGGACGGGATTTCTGCCAGATCCGGCGAAGCCGGGAGGAGGAGTCCATGCAGCATGTTTCCTATACCGATGCCTATCTCGCTGGCATCCTTGCATCCGCGCACACCATAGCCGTCGTCGGCGCCTCGACGCGGGACAACCGCCCGAGCCATTGGGTCACCGGCTTTCTGCTCGGAAAGGGATATCGCGTGTTTCCCGTCAATCCCGAGCATGCGGGCGAGAAGATCCTCGGGCAGACCGTTTACGCCCGTCTTGCCGACATTCCGGAGCCCATCGACCTGGTCGATGTCTTTCGTCGCTCCGATTGCTTCGCGGGCGTCGTGGAAGAGGTCCTGAGGCTGCCTGATTTGCCGCAGGCGATCTGGGGGCAGCTCGGTGTCCGGGATGACGTCGCCGCCGCTCGCGCCGAAGCGGCCGGTATCAAGGTGGTGATGGATCGTTCTCTCGTGACCGAATACCCGCTCGTCTACGAGATCGCCCACCGGCGAACCCCGGGTCCTCTCAGCGCCGCCTGACACTCAGGCATTTCGCGGATTCAGAAACGGATCCACGGGCGGCGGATCAGGAACCTGTCATCCGGCAGCGGCTGGCAGCTCAGGACAGGACAGCGCGGGTTGTCGCGCGTCGGAACATAGGTGCGCCCCGCATACTGGTGCGGGTCGCACTGGTTGTTGTCGCGCACATAGCGATCATAGAGCGTCAGGCCGGCAACCCGTTTCGACGGGTAGCGCAAGATGACCGCGCGCTGACTGAGCACTGCGGCCCGAGCCGCCTCGCAGGTCATAGAGGGCGAGTTGTAGCGTGAGATTGCCAGGGCCGGGGAGGCGGCCAGCAGCGAAACGGCGATCAGTGCAAGCGTCTTCATGGGGTCCTCCTGTTTCGAAACATGTCGGATCTGTCTCCGTCTTCCATACAAGATAGGGCATAGTCGCGCCGCCGCTAAGCCTCGTGCCCCGTTCAAGCTGATGCTTGCGCTTGCGGGGCTGCCCTTTCGCACCACATAGAGGTGTGGGTGAAGCATTCCGCTTTCCGTATCGCACGCGAACGAGGACACAATGACCATCGACCACGACCGCTACGATGATGCCTATATCGCCAGCCTTCTCGGCAAGGTGAGGACGATTGCGCTTGTCGGCGCCTCGCCCAATCCCGCGCGCCCGAGTTTCGGTGTCATGCGGTTCCTGCTGTCGAAGGGCTTTCACGTCATCCCGGTCAATCCCGGACAGGCGGGCAAGGAAATACTCGGCCAGAAAACGTATGGAACACTCGCCGAGGTTCCGGAACCGGTCGACATGGTCGACGTGTTCCGTGCCTCCGAATTTCTCAAGACGGTGGTCGCGGAAACGGTTGCGCTTTCGCCGCGGCCGAAGGTGATCTGGGGGCAGCTTTCGGTGCGTGACGATGAAGCCGCGCGCGAGGCCGAGGCCGCGGGCATCGCCGTCGTCATGAATCGTTGCCCGGCGATCGAAATGCCACGCCTCGGCCTTTAGCCTCCGCGGCCCATCGACGTTTCAGCCGGCCAGGAAGTCCGGGCTTGCCCGCAATGCGTTAAGATCCTGGGAATTCGCGCAGTATTGCGCGAAGTTCGCCGCAGCGTTGCCATTGGCGAGATCCCGCCTGCATTCGCCTTTCGAAGCGCAATGCGCACAGTTGATCTGCATGTCGCGGAACTGGGCGCGCAGCCGCATTTCGACTTCCGCAGGGTCGATGTTGAGCGCCCGCATCATCTCAAGCATCTCGTCGGCGGCATGCGGGCCGGCCTTCGCCAGCTCTACCAGTTGGTCGGGCGAGATGCCGCAATCATGGGCGATGCTCTGGATGGTAAAATCGTCCAGCGAGGCGATCATGTCCGCCTCCGCGCTGTTTTCCCATCCCTTGGCGAACCAGCCGATGACGCGCGACAGAACGGTGCGGGTCGGATCGTTGACGACAGTGTTCATGGACAGCCTCCGGTTTGTAACGTGAGGATGCGGACGAGGTGTGCCGGTTGCATTGATTTCGATCAATAAATCTTACGACGACGTGTCGCCGCAGACGAAAATTTCCGGGCTGACAATGGCCCGGCAGTCGCTATGATC
Organism: Rhizobium terricola; assembly: GCF_012927355.1. GTDB lineage: Bacteria > Pseudomonadota > Alphaproteobacteria > Rhizobiales > Rhizobiaceae > Allorhizobium > Allorhizobium terricola. The sequence continues at coordinate 1,657,451 of NZ_JABBGK010000001.1, read as the reverse complement.
GCGCCGACAAAAAACAAGTGGAGGCGAGAAATGTCCAAGAATAACCCGGGTTTCGCAACGCTGGCAGTTCATGCCGGAGCCCAGCCCGATCCCGCAACCGGCGCGCGCGTGACGCCGATCTACCAGACCACGGCCTATGTCTTTAACGACGCCGACCATGCGGCGGCGCTGTTCGGCTTGAAGCAGTTCGGAAACATCTACACCCGCATCATGAACCCGACGCAAGCCGTGCTCGAGGAGCGCGTTGCGGCCCTTGAGGGCGGCACGGCGGCGCTTGCGGTCGCCTCCGGCCACGCTGCGCAGATGCTGATCTTCCACACGCTGATGCAGCCCGGCGACAATTTCGTCGCCGCCAAGAAACTTTACGGCGGCTCCATCAACCAGTTCGGTCACGCCTTTAAGAACTTCGGCTGGCAGGTTCGCTGGGCCGATCCCGCCGACACGGCGAGCTTCGCATCGCAGATCGACGAGCGGACGAGGGCGATCTACATCGAGAGCCTCGCTAATCCGGGCGGCACCTTCGTTGACATCGAAGCGATTGCCGAGGTGGCCAAGGCGCATGGCCTTCCGCTCATCGTCGACAACACGATGGCGAGCCCCTACCTGCTGCGGCCGCTCGAACACGGTGCGGACATCGTCGTGCATTCCGCGACGAAATTCCTGGGCGGCCACGGCAATTCGATGGGCGGCGTGATCGTTGACGGCGGTACCTTCGACTGGTCGGCATCCGGCAAGTTCCCGATGCTCTCCGAGCCGCGGCCGGAATATTCCGGCGTCGTGCTGCATCAGGCTTTCGGCAACTTCGCCTTCGCGATCGCCTGCCGCGTGCTCGGCCTGCGCGATCTCGGTCCGGCAATCGCCCCGATGAACGCCTTCCTGATCCTCACCGGCATCGAGACGCTGCCGCTTCGCATGCAGCGCCATTGCGACAACGCGCTCAAGGTGGCCACTTGGCTGAAACAGCATCCGAAGGTCGCCTGGGTCAACTATGCGGGCCTCGACAGCGACCCGAACCATGCCCTGCAGAAGCGCTATTCCCCGAAGGGTGCGGGCGCGGTCTTCACGTTCGGCGTGAAGGGCGGTTATGCGGCCGGCAAGGCGCTGGTGGAGGGTCTTCAGCTCTTCTCGCATCTCGCCAATATCGGTGACACACGTTCGCTCGTCATCCATCCGGCCTCGACGACGCATGCCCAGCTCACCGAGGCGCAGCAGATCGCGGCCGGTGCCGGTCCGGATGTCGTCCGTCTGTCGGTCGGCATCGAGGACGCAGACGACATCATCGGTGACCTCGAGCAGTCGCTGTCGAAGGTCTGACATGGAGAAGCCGCGGCCAGGACCGCGGCGAGGGGGCCAAATGTCCAATGTTCTGAAATTCGACCCCTCCACGGTTCTGCCGGAGGAGGGGGAGCCGGCTGCGGACCGCCTGATTTCCGGCAGTCCGCGTTTCACCACCTGGAACTTCGAGGAGGCGCCGGGTGGTGTCTATGCCGGCATCTGGCAGTCGACGCCCGGCAAGTGGCGGATATCCTACGACGAGTGGGAATATTTCCACATGCTCGAGGGCCATTCGATCGTTACCGAGGATGGCGGCGAGCCGATCCATCTTCGGGCCGGCGATCGTCTGGTCCTCAGACCCGGCTTCAAGGGAACATGGGAAGTCGTTGAAACGACTCGCAAGGATTATGTGATCCGGCTCTAGCTGCAGAACTTTGGCGCGCGCATCTTTCCACGCGCGCCATCCGGCTCAGAGGCGGGTCGTGATTGCCTGATGCCGTTGGTTTTATGGCCTACCGGCTTCCATTTCAGCGTTACATTTTTCAGAGGGATAGTTTCATGAGGATTCTTGGCATTTTCGCGCTCTGCCTGGTCGCCTTATTCACCGTTTTCGGTTGGCGCTGGTACCAATATGTGACCAATGACCAGGAGCTCTATGATGAGATGGGCATCGAACTGAACAGCCGCATGCCGGAGCCCTTGCGCAAATGGGGATGCGACAGGCTCTATCAGACCTTTGGCAATGCATTTCCCCCGATGGGCTGCGAAAGCGAAGCCGATCCGAAGCAGTGGATGTAGGTCCAGGCATCTCCTGTTGCAGGTTGGGGCCTGTCAATCCTTCTTGCCGAGGAGAAATGCCTCGGCAAAGTCCTTCGAGGCGATGAAGGAGAGGGTGCGCCGCAATTCCTCTGAGCGCTCCTTGCCGAAGGCGGCGTCGAACCGCGCCTGGGCAATCTTCCATCGTTGCGTCATTTCCCGCTGCTTCGCCTTGCCCGCGGCGGTGAGGCGAACCCTCTTTGCCCGGCGGTCCTTTTCGTCCGGCACAAGTTCGACCAGTCCGTCGCGAACAAGGGGTTTCAGGGTGTGGCCGAGCGCGGAGAGATCCATCACCATGGCCTCGGCGAGAACCTTCTGCGTCGGTTCGCCCGCATGGCCGATCTGGGACAGCAGGGAAAACTGCGTACCGCGCAGCCCGCTATCGCCCAGCACGTCGTCGTAGAGCTGTCCGAGTTGCCGCGCCGCGCGCCGCACTGCGCTGCTGCTGCAATGCTGCCAGATGCCGTCATCCTCAATGTCGCTCATGGTGTCCTCTTCGATCGCAACGCCATCCCAACTCGTCTGAACTAGCCCAAATCTGCGGCTCTGCGTGAAAAAAATCGGCAGGGGGGCTTGCAAGCCGAGAGGCATGGTACAAATATAGTGGCATATGCCAGTAAATGCCAACCTAAGGAAAAGCCTATGTCCACCACCCTTGGAACTGCCCTTGTCACCGGTGCCTCGTCCGGCATCGGCGCCACCTATGCCGACCGACTCGCCCGCCGGGGTCATGACCTTGTTCTGGTCGCCCGCGACACAGACAGGCTGGCCCTTCTCGCTGCCCGCCTGAGTGAAGCCTATGGCGTAAAGGCCGACGTCCTGACGGCCGATCTTACGCAGCGTCCCGAGGTGTTGAAGGTCGCCGAACGCCTTCGCGCTGATCCGGCGATTTCTCTTTTCGTCAACAATGCGGGTATCGGGCCGAAGGGGCCGCTCAAGCAGGAAAACGATCTCGACTATCTGGATCGCATGGTCGAACTGAACGTTCTCGCCGCAAACAGGCTTGCGACGGTCGCCGCTCAGGCCTTTGTCGGGCGCGGCGCTGGGGCGATCATCAACACGGCATCGGTCGTGGCGCTCGCGCCGCAGTTCTTCAACGGCACCTACACCGCGAGCAAGGCGTTCGTCCTGGCGCTTACCGAGTCGCTCGCACAGGAACTGCAGGGCACGGGTGTCCGCCTGCAGGCCGTCCTCCCCGGATTGACCCGCACGGAGATCTTCGATCGGGTCGGCGGTTCCTTCGATCACATCGATCCGGCCAAGGTCATGGAGGTTGGTGATCTCGTCGATGCGGCACTCGCCGGCTTCGATCGCGGCGAGCTTGTCACGATCCCGTCGCTCGAGGATCATGGCCTCTACGAAGCCTACGTGTCCGCCCGCAACGCCATGGGGCCGTATCTGACGCTCAGCCGTCCTGCGTCGCGTTATGCTTCGGCCTCGAAAGCGAAAGTCGACGCCTGACGCTTCCGTCGGGCGGTGTTGCTTTCTTCATGGTGCGGGTATATACCCGCACCATGAAGAAACATGTCTGCCACTGCATCGCGCTCAGAAAGGTATCCCGGAAGGTGACGGCGATCTACGATGCCGCCCTCGAGCCTTTCGGCATTTCGGTCAACCAGTTCAGCGAGTTGCGCCGCATTCGCGCCATGCAGCCGGTTTCGTTGAGCGATCTGGCCATCGCGCTCGACCTTGATCGGTCGACGGTTGGGCGCAACACACGCGTCCTGGAGCGGTTGGGGTACGTTGAAACGGTCGAGACCGATGACCGACGCGAAAGTGCTTTCAGTCTGACCCCCGCGGCTCTTTCGGTGCTCGCCGAGGCAGCGCCTGCCTGGGATGCGGTTCAGGCCCGTTTCGAAGAGAGGTTCGATCCCGTGGTGCTTGACCAGCTGTTGGAAAGCCTCGAGACGCTCTGACGATTCATTTCGTCTCTTTTTTGATTTGAAGCGGGTATCTACCCGCAAATTGGAGGGTACCCGCTCATGATCTCGACAAGACTGGCCGCATTTCTCGCGGCACGGGGTATCCATTATGGCTGGGTGGTGGTGGCGATCACCTTCCTGACGATGCTGGCGACGGCCGGAGCCATGGGCTCCGCTGGCGTTCTGATCGGCCCGCTCGGAAAGGAATTCGGCTGGACGACCGAGGAAATCTCGACAGCAATGGCGATCCGGCTCGCCTTGTTCGGCCTGCTGGGGCCGTTCGCCGCCGCATTCCTTAACTACTTCGGTATCCGCTCCGTTGTCGCCGTCGCCGTCAGCCTGATCAGCGGTGGCATATTCCTTTCCTTCTTCATGGCCGAGCTCTGGCACCTGATCGCCCTTTGGGGGATCGTGGTCGGCATCGGCACCGGAATGACCGCGCTCGTGCTCGGAGCGACGGTTGCCACGCGCTGGTTCGTCGCCCGCCGCGGGCTGGTTGTCGGGTTGATGACGGTCAGCAATGCTACCGGCCAGCTGATCTTCCTGCCGCTGCTGGCCAGCCTGACCGAGAATTTCGGCTGGCGCTTCGCCCTGTCGGTGACCGTCGGTGTGCTGGCGATCGCCTTTGCCGGCATGCTGCTCTTCATGCGCAACTATCCGGCCGATCTGGGGCTCGCCCCCTATGGAAGCCGGGAGCTCCAACCCGCCCCGCAGCGCACGAACGGCTTTGCCGCCATGCTGGTCGCACCGCTTCTGGTGTTGAAGGATGCGGTCGGCAAGCCCGTCTTCTGGATCCTGTTCTTCACCTTCTTCGTCTGTGGTCTCAGCACCAACGGTCTGATCCAGACCCACTGGATCTCGCTCTGTGGCGATTTCGGCATCGTCCCGGTGGCCGCGGCCGGGATGCTGGCGATGATCGGCATCTTCGACTTCATCGGAACTCTCGGCGCCGGATGGCTCTCCGACCGCTATGACAACCGCTGGCTTCTGTTCTGGTTTTATGGCCTGCGCGGGCTGTCGCTGATCTTCCTATCCGTGTCCGGCTTCGATTACGTCACCCTGTCCGTATTCGCCGTCTTCTACGGTCTGGATTGGGTCGCGACCGTGCCGCCGACGGTCAGGCTGACCGTCGACAATTTCGGGCGCGACAGGGCCAATATCGTCTTTGGCTGGGTGTTTGCCGCCCACCAGCTGGGAGCCGCGACGGCGACCTTCGGGGCGGGATTCATCCGCACCGATTTCGAAACCTTCCTGCCTGCCGTCTATATCGCCGGCTTCATGTGCCTGCTGGCCGCCGGCTCGGTGCTTCTGGTTCGTCGCGGGGCGGGGGGAGCGCCTGTGGCGCAGCCCGCCTGACCCCGTTCCGTCACCAGACGAGGTCGAGCCGCTCCAGACCGTGGAAATGATAGACGTCCTTGACCTTGGGCTGCGCGGCGATCCTCAATCCGGGCAGGCGCCTGAACAACAGCGGCAGCACGATATTGAGCTCCAGTCTCGCCAGCGGTGCGCCGATGCAGAAGTGGATCCCCGCGCCGAAGGAAAGGTTGGGCGCTTCGTTGCGCTCCGGCCGGAAGGTGAGGGGATCATCGAACTTGGTCGGGTCGAGATTGGCGGCCGCAAGAATCATGCTGACCTTGTCGCCGCGCGCAAAGCGGATCCCGTCGATTTCCGCCGGCTCAAGGCAATAGCGCTGGAAGATGTGGACGGGCGCGCAGATGCGCAGCGTTTCTTCGACCGTTCTCTCGGTTGCCGCCTCGTCGCGGAACATTTCGGATGTCGAAAGTCCGCTCTCCAGGATGATCCGGACCGAATTGCCGATCTGGTGCACGGTCGCCTCGTGGCCGGCATTGAGCAGCACGATCGTGGTCGAGATCAGCTCGTCCTCGGTCAGGAACTGGCCTTTGTGCTCCGTGTGGATCATGTGAGTCAGCAGATCGTCCCGCGGATTGGCGCGCCGTTCGGCGATCATGCCCCGGACATAATCCGCGAATTCCCTGGCCGAGCGGTCGGCGGCTTCCTCGTCCGCCCGGCTGCGCTTGAACATGTACATCCCGACATAGTCGTGGGACCATTTGAGCAGCTGCGGTCCCATTTCTTCCGGAATGCCGATCATCCGGGCAATCATCGTGACGGGGATGATGTCGGCGAAGGTGGACAGCAATTCGGTGCGGCCGTCCTTTTCGAAACCGTCGATCAGCCGGTTCGCCAGCTCCTCGATCTCCGGCTTCATCTTCTCCACGTGTCGCGACACGAAGGCGCGGTTCACCAGCGTCCGGAGGCGAGTATGCTCCGGCGGTTCCAGCTCCAGCAGCGAATGGGCCTCCGCGGCATCGAAATGGCGGGTATGGGCGGCCGGTTCCGGCATGCCGAGTTCTTCGCGCGTGGCGATATGCAGGATCTGGCGGCCGAAGCGCCGGTCGCGCAGCAGGCCGTTGACGTGGTCGTAGCCGGTGAAGAACCACTGCTTCTGCTGCTCCCAGTAGAAGGTGGGGCACTCCGCATGCAGCGCTGCATAAACCCTATTCGGGTCGGAATAGAAGGACGGATCGCGGCCGTCGAGGCTGACGCGGCGCGAAGCGCGGTCGATGGTGAGGAAGGTAAGTGTGCTCATGCCCCGTCTCTAGCGAATTCCACGTCCGCCGGAAAGGGCGTTCAGGGCTTCGAGCGGCCGGTCTGCAACGTTGCCTTCGTTGCCAGCTTGCGCAATGCGGCGACCTGGCGGTCCGCCTGCTCGTCGAGCGCTTCCGGTCCCTGGGCGGGAACGGTGAGCACCTTCTCGCCGATGAGCACGGCACTTCGGTTGCGCCCGCGCGCCTTGGCCTTGTAGAGCGCCCGATCCGCGCCGCTCATCAGCTTGTCCAGATCCGCCTCGGCTGCCGCAGCGGTGGCGATGCCGATGCTTACGGTGACACTGATCGAAAGTTCGCCGGCCGCGATCTTCGCTGCGGCCAGCGCCATGCGGATGGTTTCGGCCAGGAATGCCGCTTCCCGCATGTCCGCCATCCGCGCCACGATCATGAATTCCTCGCCCCCCGTGCGGCCGAAGATGCTGGCTTTCGGCGTGAGCTTGCGGCAGATCTCGCAAAACGCGACGAGCACTGCGTCGCCTGCCTGGTGTCCGTGCGTGTCGTTGATGCGCTTGAAATGATCGAGGTCGAACAGCAGCAGCGCAATGTCCGTGGCAGAACCGGGGGGCGGGGTGGCGGCCTGCTTGAAGGCTTCGGTCAGACCCCGGCGGTTGAGGGCGCCGGTCAGCGGGTCCGTCCGAATGAGGTGCTGAAGCCGCGCCTCGGAGCGATCCATGACGATCTTGGCGCCGATCAGGATGGCGGACAGGAAGCCGAACAGGTTGATGATCGCAACAAGGGTTGCAAACGGTGCGCCCTGGATCGTGGAGGGCAGCGCCACAGCACTGGACAGCGCGGCGAACAGGTCGGTGGCCGCCTGAACGGACCATATCCCGACCAGCAGCCGGCGATAGCGTTTCCTGGCGATGTCGAACTGGGCGGCCACCACCGCGAGCAGCATGTGGCCGCAGGCGGCGCCGACATTGTAGAGGGCGATCCTGTAGGCGATATCCTCGCGGACGGCCGGCACCAGCACGCCGGCGACCCACAGCAGCATCGGGATCGCCGCCCAGCCTGCAAGCGGTTGCCTGGCAAGGTCGAGGAGACCGCCGATCCAGAAGAAGAAAGCGAGCAGGGCAACCGCATTGGCGATCTCGATCGAGACTAGATCCGGCACTGCGCCACGGAATCCGACCAGGGCGATCCCTGTGCCCTGGCACAGGAAACCGACAGCCCACAGGGCAAAATGGCGCTGGCTCCGGTCGTGGATCCAGACGGCCGCCAGCAGCACGGCGAGCGTCGCGGCTTCCATCGCCCACAGGAGCAGTGCGGTCTTTATGTCGAGCACGATTGAGGCCTTGCCTGCGTTCCTTCGGTATTGTCGCAAGATGCGACAGTCTTTTTAACGAGAGATTACCGAATTGTGGCCATTCGCAGGCTCGCGCAAGCTTGGGGGTATTTATTAGCAATTGGTTTACCAAGTGCTTCGCAATAGCTGTGTCTGCGGTGTCCGCCGGCATGGCGATGAAAGAAGGGAGCGTTTATGCGTCTTCCTGAGTACCCGGGGCATTAAGGATAACCGAGCCGCAAGTCTTGAATGTCAGGGTGCGGACACTCTATGTAGGGATTGACAGGTTTTTGTTTGATTCCCGCCGCGCATCGAGTGTTTGGGGATGAGGTTGATAAAGGACGGACATGAGAAATCCAGTTGATACCGCCATGGCACTGGTGCCGATGGTCGTGGAGCAGACGAACCGCGGCGAGCGCTCCTATGACATCTTTTCCCGCCTCCTGAAGGAGCGCATCATCTTCCTGACCGGTCCGGTCGAAGACACCATGGCTTCGCTGGTCTGCGCCCAGCTCCTCTTCCTTGAAGCGGAAAACCCGAAGAAAGAGATTGCCCTCTACATCAATTCGCCGGGTGGTGTGGTCACCGCCGGCATGGCGATCTATGATACGATGCAGTTCATTCGTCCGGCCGTTTCGACGCTCTGCGTCGGCCAGGCTGCATCGATGGGTTCGCTGCTGCTGGCCGCCGGCGAAAAGGGCATGCGTTTCGCAACCCCGAACGCCCGCATCATGGTTCACCAGCCGTCCGGCGGTTTCCAGGGTCAGGCATCGGACATCGAGCGTCACGCACGCGACATCATCAAGATGAAGCGCCGCCTGAACGAAGTTTATGTAAAGCACACCGGCCGCACGCTCGAAGAGGTCGAACAGACCCTCGATCGCGACCACTTCATGGAAGCCGGTGAAGCCAAGGACTGGGGTCTGATCGACAAGATCCTGACCTCGCGCGTAGAGATGGAAGGCGCGCCCGCCGCCTGAGTTTGATCCCTGCGACCACAGTCGGTTCCGAGGTCTGAACCGCTTGTGATTATCGTAGGGGTTTAATCTGGTGGGGAAAGCGCTATTAGTACTATTAAGGCTATGTTGTGCTTTTATGACGTAGCCTGACGATTTGAAGGGGTTTTCGTTGCCGCCGATCCTGAAACTGGATTGAATGGATCGGCAAGTACCTCCAAATCGGGTGAGGTTCCGGCCGCGCGTTGCGGCCGGCGCCGGGCGGTGAGAGTGACCGTCCTCCGTTAGTCGGAGGTGCGGCGTGCTGGAAGGATAAAGACATGAGCAAGGTCAGCGGTAGCAACGGCGGTGACTCGAAGAATACCCTTTATTGTTCCTTCTGCGGCAAGAGCCAGCACGAGGTCCGCAAGCTGATTGCCGGACCGACGGTGTTCATCTGCGATGAATGCGTCGAATTGTGCATGGACATCATCCGCGAGGAGAACAAGAGCTCGATGGTGAAGTCCCGAGACGGCGTTCCCACGCCCCAGGACATCATCAAGATCCTCGACGAATACGTGATCGGCCAGAAGCAGGCCAAGAAGATCCTCTCGGTCGCGGTCCATAACCACTACAAGCGCCTGTCGCACGCCTCCAAGGGCGGTGACGTAGAGCTTGCCAAGTCGAACATCCTGCTGGTCGGCCCCACCGGCTGCGGCAAGACCTACCTGGCTCAGACGCTCGCACGCATCATCGACGTGCCCTTCACCATGGCCGATGCGACGACGCTGACCGAAGCCGGCTATGTCGGCGAGGACGTCGAAAACATCATCCTGAAGCTGCTCCAGGCTGCCGACTACAACGTCGAACGTGCCCAGCGCGGCATCGTCTACATCGACGAAGTCGACAAGATCAGCCGCAAGTCTGACAACCCGTCCATCACCCGCGACGTTTCGGGTGAGGGCGTCCAGCAGGCGCTGCTCAAGATCATGGAAGGCACCGTCGCTTCGGTTCCGCCGCAGGGCGGCCGCAAGCACCCGCAGCAGGAGTTCCTGCAGGTCGACACGACGAACATCCTGTTCATCTGCGGCGGCGCCTTCGCCGGCCTCGACAAGATCATCTCAGCCCGTGGCGAGAAGACCTCGATCGGTTTTGGCGCAAGCGTTGCTGCTCCGGATGACCGCCGCGTCGGCGCCGTCCTGCGCGACCTTGAGCCGGAAGATCTGGTGAAGTTCGGTCTCATCCCGGAATTCATCGGTCGTCTGCCGGTTCTGGCGACGCTCGAGGACCTCGACGAGGATGCGCTGATCCAGATCCTGTCGGAACCGAAGAACGCGCTCGTCAAGCAGTACCAGCGCCTGTTCGAGATGGAAGATGTCGAGCTGACCTTCCACGAGGACGCGCTGCGCGAGATCGCCCGCAAGGCGATCGTCCGCAAGACCGGCGCGCGCGGCCTGCGTTCGATCATGGAGAAGATCCTGCTCGACACCATGTTCGAACTGCCGGAACTCGAAGGCGTTCGCGAGGTTGTCATCTCCGAGGACGTCGCCCGCGAATCTTCGCGTCCGCTCTACATCTATGCCGACCGCCAGGAAGAGAAGGCCAACGCTTCCGCCTGATCCGGTTGACCCATTGATCTGAAAAGCCCGCCCTTGGCGGGCTTTTTTCGTCTTGGGTGGATAAATGATCGGGAAGAACAGTGATTTTGCCGTTCGCCAGTTTTCGCGGGGGACGGCTTAGTCTACAAAGATACAGGTGCTTCGCTGCAGCCTGTCATTCGCCTGCGGGCAGGGCAGTTTCGTATCGGGTTCGTCGCGCAAGCCCGCGTGTAGCTTTGAGTAGCCGACTGTAGCGTGGCTGTCATATTTGCCGGCGGTCGCTGTTTTGACAGGCTTGAATTCATTGTCGCGCAACTCCACTTGTTGGAGGAGCAAGAGATGTGCCAGTTACCTTCGGGGACTGGCACCAGGTCCCGGTCCCCGCCGGGACGTCGGAAAGGAACTGAAATGTCGAAAACGTCTGCAGCAAATGAAGGGAATATCTACCCGGTATTGCCTCTGCGCGACATCGTGGTGTTTCCACACATGATCGTGCCTCTGTTCGTCGGGCGCGAGAAATCCATCCGCGCTCTCGAAGAGGTGATGGGTTCCGACAAGCAGATCATGCTGGCAACCCAGATCAATGCCGGAGACGATGATCCGTCGCCGGACGCCATCTACGAAGTCGGCACCGTCGCCAATGTCCTTCAGCTGCTGAAGCTTCCGGACGGCACGGTGAAGGTCCTCATCGAGGGCCGCGCCCGCGCCAAGATCGGCGCCTACACGAGCCGCGAAGAGTTCTACGAAGCCACCGCCCAGATCCTCGCCGAGCCGGCGGAAGATCCGGTCGAGATCGAGGCGCTGTCGCGCTCGGTGGTCTCGGAGTTCGAGAACTACGTCAAGCTGAACAAGAAGATCTCCCCCGAGGTCGTCGGTGCCGCGAGCCAGATCGAGGATTACTCGAAGCTCGCCGACACGGTCGCATCGCACCTCTCCATCAAGATCACCGAGAAGCAGGAAATGCTGGAGACGGTGAGCGTGAAGACGCGCCTCGAAAAGGCGCTCGGTTTCATGGAAGGCGAGATCTCGGTTCTTCAGGTGGAAAAGCGCATCCGCTCGCGTGTCAAACGCCAGATGGAGAAGACCCAGCGCGAATACTACCTCAACGAACAGATGAAGGCGATCCAGAAGGAGCTCGGCGATGGCGAAGACGGCCGTGACGAGATGGCCGAACTGGAAGAACGCATCGCCAAGACCAAGCTGTCCAAGGAAGCCAAGGAAAAGGCCGACGCGGAACTGAAGAAGCTTCGCCACATGAGTCCCATGTCGGCCGAGGCAACGGTTGTCCGCAACTACCTCGACTGGCTGCTTGGCCTGCCCTGGGGCAAGAAGTCGAAGGTCAAGGTCGACCTCAATGCGGCGGAAAAGATCCTCGACGAGGATCATTTCGGTCTCGACAAGGTCAAGGAGCGCATCGTCGAGTATCTCGCCGTTCAGGCACGCGCCACGAAGCTCAAGGGCCCGATCCTTTGCCTCGTCGGCCCTCCGGGCGTCGGCAAGACCTCACTCGCCAAGTCGATCGCCAAGGCGACCGGTCGCGAATACATCCGTATGGCGCTGGGCGGCGTGCGTGACGAGGCCGAGATCCGCGGTCACCGCCGTACCTATATCGGCTCGATGCCCGGCAAGGTCATCCAGTCGATGAAGAAGGCGAAGAAGTCCAACCCGCTCTTCCTTCTCGACGAGATCGACAAGCTGGGCCAGGACTATCGCGGCGATCCGTCGTCGGCACTCCTCGAGGTGCTGGATCCGGAACAGAACTCGACCTTCATGGACCACTACCTGGAAGTCGAGTACGACCTGTCGAACGTGATGTTCATCACCACGGCGAACACGCTCAACATCCCGGGCCCGCTTATGGACCGTATGGAGATCATCCGGATCGCCGGCTACACCGAGGACGAGAAGCTGGAAATCGCCAAGCGGCACCTGTTGCCGAAGGCGATCAAGGAACATGCCCTGCGGCCCGAGGAGTTCTCGGTCGCCGACAGCGCGATCGTCGCCATCATTCAGCAGTATACCCGCGAAGCCGGTGTGCGTAGCTTCGAGCGTGAGCTGATGAAGCTCGCCCGCAAGGCCGTCACCGAGATCATCAAGGGCAAGGCCAAGTCGATCGCGGTCACCGCCGAGAACATCCACGACTATCTCGGCGTCCCGCGTTACCGTCACGGCGAAGCCGAGGGCGAGGATCAGGTCGGCATCGTCACGGGTCTCGCCTGGACCGAGGTCGGTGGCGAGCTGCTGACGATCGAAGGCGTGATGATGCCGGGCAAGGGCCGGATGACCGTCACGGGCAACCTGAAGGATGTGATGAAGGAGTCGATTTCGGCTGCCGCGTCCTATGTCCGCTCGCGGGCCGTGGACTTCGGCATCGAGCCGCCGCGCTTCGACAAGTCCGACATCCACGTGCACGTTCCGGAAGGGGCAACCCCGAAGGACGGTCCGTCGGCCGGCGTTGCCATGGCAACCGCCATCGTCTCGATCATGACCGGCATCCCGGTCAACAAGGACGTGGCAATGACGGGCGAAATCACGCTGCGTGGCCGCGTCCTGCCGATCGGCGGTCTCAAGGAGAAGCTGCTCGCAGCCCTTCGCGGCGGCATCAAGAAGGTTCTGATCCCGGAAGAGAATGCCAAGGATCTGGCTGACATTCCGGACAACGTGAAGAACAATCTCGAGATCGTTCCCGTCTCCCGCATGGGTGAGGTCATCCGCCACGCTCTCGTGCGCGTGCCTGAACCGATTGAATGGGACGGAACGGTTGAAACTCCGGCCATCGGCACCGTCGAAGGTGCGGAGGAAACCGGGTCGGCGATCGCCCATTGAGGCCTTTTTGCCTCACTCTTGCCAAATTGGCACATTGACGACGAAAAGGCTGGCAAAAAAGCCAGCCTTTTTTGTGCAAAGAGCCGGAAAAGGCTTGTTTTCCGGGCGATTGCGGTGCTTTTCAGTTGCCTAGGGCAGATGCTTACGTATTCTCCGCCCGACTTATCCATTGAGTCGTTTCATACCAATCAGAAAGGGTGGAAACATGAACAAGAACGAACTCGTATCCGCGGTTGCCGAAAAGGCCGGCCTCACCAAGGCCGATGCAGCTTCCGCCGTTGACGCCGTTTTCGAAACGGTTCAGGCCGAGCTGAAGAACGGCGGCGACGTTCGCCTCGCTGGCTTTGGTGCTTTCACGGTTGCTCGCCGCGAAGCTTCCAAGGGCCGTAACCCGTCGACCGGCGCTGAAGTCGACATCCCGGCTCGCAACGTTCCGAAGTTCACGGCCGGCAAGGGCCTGAAGGACGCTGTAAACAGCTGATCGGTCTAGCCCGCTCGCTCTTCGTAGGGCGAGCCGGGCACACCGAATGATAAAGCCCGGCTTCGTGCCGGGCTTTTTTCGTGCGTCGGCTTGCCTCGTTCGGAAGCTTGCCGTATCGAAAAACCGCCGGTTCGTCCGGCATTCGTTCTCAGGGCGGGGTGAAAGTCCCCACCGGCGGTAGGGGAGATCTCTCCCGAGCCCGCGAGCGCCTTTCGGCAACGCGCCGGAAGGGTCAGCAGATCCGGTTAGAATCCGGAGCCGACGGTCATAGTCCGGATGAAAGAGAATGAGGCAGTTGATCGCGGTGCCGTGCGATCGTGCGTCATGCACGATGCGTGGTTGCGATCGATGACGGTTGCCGGTCGAAATGCCGGCTCCGCTTGCGAAACGGTGCGCCCTGGCGGATCCGTGACGCGCTTCCTCATGCGTCCTGATTTGTGTTGGTCCTTTTGAAGGAATGAAGACATGAATCAGAGCTCCTTGTCGCTCTCCCGCTCCCGCGCTGTCGCCGGGGCTTCCTACATGATCCTGGCCGGCATCGCCTTTGCGCTGCTCAACGTCGCCACCCAGTGGCTCGCCATGACCCTGGCCTTTCCGCCGGCCGCCACCGCGTTCTGGCAATATGCCTTCGCCCTCGTGCTTTCCGCGCCGCTGCTCTTCAGGCTGGGGTGGAAATCGATGCGCACGCGCTTTGCCGGGCGTCATCTGCTGCGCGTCATCCTCGCGGCCCTCGGCGTCCAGACCTGGGTCGCAGGTCTCGCTTCGGTGCCGATCTGGCAGGCGATCGCGCTCGTGATGACCTCTCCCTTCTTCATCATTATCGGGGCGCGCCTGTTTCTCGGCGAGACGGTCGGCCGCGCCCGCTGGGCTGCGACCTTCACCGGCTTTGCCGGCGCCATGATTATCCTGCAGCCCTGGGCCGATAGTTTCTCGCCGGCCGCCCTGCTGCCGGTGCTTTCGGCGTTGCTCTGGGGTGGATCGTCGCTTCTGATGAAGAACCTGACGGCCTTCGAGCCGCCGGAAACCATCACGGTCTGGCTTCTGGTGCTGCTGACACCGATCAATGCCGGCCTTGCCCTGGCGTCCGGCTTTGTCGTTCCGTCCGGGCTTGCGCTCGCGCTGTTGCTGGCGGCGGGTCTCCTGACCGTGGTCGGCCAGTATCTGCTGACGCTCGCCTACAATGCGGCGGACGCCGCCTATGTGCAGCCCTTCGATGACCTGAAGTTGCCGCTCAACGTGCTCGCCGGCTGGCTGGTCTTCGGTTATGCGCCGGCCGGCTATCTCTGGCTCGGCGCCCTGCTGATCCTCGGGGCATCGCTTTTCCTGATGACGGCCGAACTGCGCAGGGAGCGACAGGTCCGGTAATCAAAAGAGGGCACCGACAATCCCTTCCGTTGTCATCCGCCTGTCATCGGCATGACGCAAAAGCCTCCTGTTCCTTATCGAATGGAAACAGGAGGTTTTCCCATGACCTATGGCTTTACGCGCGCGGCCCTGACGGCCGCCCTTCTCGCCTCCGTCGCCGCACCGGCCGGCGCCGAGCAGGTTTTCAACCGCATCTCGTCCTTCCCCGTCGCCGCAAACCTGCCGGCTGACAAGGACAAGCTCTCGACCACGTCCGCAGAAATCGTCACGGCAAGTGAAGACGGCAATACGCTGGTCTATTCCGACAGCCCGTTCGGTGCGATCGGCTTCGTCGACATCTCCGACGCCAAGGCGCCGAAGGCCGGTGGCGCGCTGATGATGGATGGCGAACCGACCTCCGTCACCGTCGTCGGTGGCAAGGTTCTGGTCGCCGTCAACACCTCAGAGAGCAAGCAGAAGCCGTCGGGCAAGCTTGCCATCGTCGATCTCGCATCCAAGGCGATAGACGCCACCTGCGATCTGGGCGGCCAGCCTGATTCCGTCGCGGTTTCTGCCGACAAGAGCTTTGCCGCGATCGCCATCGAAAACGAACGCGACGAGGATGTCGACGAGGGCAAGATTCCTCAGATGCCGGCCGGCGATCTCGCGATCGTGTCGTTGAAGGACGGCGTCGCCGATTGCGCCTCGGTCAAGCATGTCGACCTGACCGGTATCTCCGAAGTGGCACCCGAAGATCCGGAACCGGAATTCGTCTCGATCAACAGCCTCGGCGAGATCGCCGTCACGCTGCAGGAAAACAACCACATTGCCATCATCGACGGCAAGACCGGCGCGGTGAAGACGCATTTTTCGGCCGGCGCCATCGATCTGGCCGGCATCGACGCCAAGTCGGATGGCGCACTGAAGTTTACCGGCAAGAAGGAAGGCGTCCTGCGCGAGCCCGACGCCCTGAAGTGGCTTGATGACAACCGCTTCGTCGTCGCCAACGAAGGCGATTATGAAGGCGGTTCGCGCAGCTTCACCATATTCGACAAGACCGGCAAGGTTCTCTTCGAATCCGGCCCGTCGCTCGAGCTCGAGATTGCCCGCATCGGCCATTTCCCCGACAAGCGCGCGAAGTCCAAGGGCGTCGAGCTCGAAGGTCTCGAAGCCGCGACCTTCGGCGACCAGAAGTACTTCTTCGTGCTCTCGGAGCGCGCCTCCATTGCCGCCGTCTACAAGGATACCGGTGCCGAGCCCGAACTCGTGCAGCTGCTGCCCTCCGGCGTATCGCCAGAAGGTGCCGTCGCCATTCCCGGCCGCAACCTCTTCGCGACCGCCAATGAAGTCGACCTCGGCGAAGACGGCGGCCCTCGCTCGCACGTCATGATCTACGAGCGCGGCGAAGGCGAAGCGAGCTATCCCATGGTGCGCTCGGAGACCGTCGACGGTGCTCCGATCGGCTGGGGCGCGCTGTCCGGCCTGGTCGGCGACGCCGAAAAGGCAGGTACGCTCTACGCCGTCAACGACAGCTTCTACGCCATGCAGCCGACCATCTTCACGCTCGACGCGACGCAGAAGCCGGCCGTCATCTCCGCTGCCTTGCCGGTCACCCGCGCCGGCCAGCCGGCACAGAAGCTCGACATCGAAGGCATCACGCTCGACGGCAAGGGCGGCTACTGGCTCGCCTCCGAAGGTGATCCGGCCAAGCTCGTTGGTCACGGTATCTACAATGTCGACGCCAAGGGTGAGATCAAGGCGGAGATCGGCTTCCCCGTCGAACTCCTCTCCGGCCAGACCCGCTTCGGCCTGGAAGGCATCACCTCCGTCGGCGAAGGCGACGACCTGACGCTCTGGATGGCCGTCCAGCGCGAATGGGCCGATGACGAAAAGGGCACCGTGAAGCTGCTCTCCTACAAGCCGAAGTCGAAGGAATGGGGTGCTGTGCGCTATCCGCTCGACAAGGCCGAGGATGGCTGGGTCGGTCTCTCTGAAATCACCGCCCATGGCGACCACGTCTACATCGTCGAACGTGACAACCAGGTCGGCAATGCCGCCAAGATCAAGAAGCTCTACCGCGTCGCGATCGCCGACCTGAAGCCGGCGGCCCTCGGTGGCGAACTGCCGCTCGTCAAGAAGGAAGAAGCCCACGACTTCCTGCCAGACCTGAAGGCTGCCACCAACGGCTACGTCGTCGACAAGCTCGAAGGTTTCGCCTTCGACGCGGAAGGCAAGGCCTTTGCCGTCACCGACAACGACGGCGTTGACGACTCTTCCGGCGAGACCCTGTTCTTCCAGGTCGACCTTAAGGGTACCAACTGATCAAGATCGTCCTCCCAAGACGATTGGAGGCCGGGTGAGCAATCACCCGGCCTCCTCTGCTTTTTAGATCCATATGGCAGCCGTTACCAGCGCTGGTGCACATGCGGGGCGATCAGGCGGTCGTAGACGGATCGGGCGGCGGCCATCACATCGGCCGGAAGGGCGGGCAGGTCGGATGCTGCCGCATTGGCCTTGGCCTGGGCGGCATTACGCGCGCCGGGAATGACGACCGTGACGGCATCGTGCATCAGGATCCAGCGCAATGCGAAGGCGGCCATTGTCGCGTCGGCCGGGACCAACTCCCGCACCGCCTCGACGGCCTCCAGGCCGGTCTCCAGCGGCACGCCCGCAAAGGTCTCCCCGACATCGAAGGCCTCGCCATGACGATTGAAGTTTCGGTGATCTTCGGCCGCAAACTGCGTGGCTGTGGTGATCTTGCCGGACAACAGGCCGCTGGCCAGCGGCACGCGGGCGATGATCGCGACATTGCGCCGCTTGGCCTCCGCAAAGAACAGCCCAGCCGGCCGCTGGCGAAACATGTTGAAGATGATCTGCACGCTGACGACGCCGGGATACTCGATCGCTTTCAACGCCTCCTCCACCTTTTCGACGCTGACACCGTAATGGGCGATCTTGCCGGCCCGCCTGATCTCCTCAAGCCCTTCGAACACCTCCGGCCGATAGTAGACCTCCGTCGGCGGGCAGTGCAGTTGCACGAGGTCGAGACGCTCGACGCCAAGGTTCGCGAGCGACCGGTCGATGAAGGCTTCGAGATTGGCCCGGGTATAGCCGTCGGCGACATGGGGGTTGAGCCGTCGGCCGGCCTTCGTGGCGACCATAGGCCGCTTGCCGCCGCGGGCCTTCAGCACATCGGCGATGATCCGCTCGGAACGACCGTCGCCATAGACGTCGGCCGTGTCGATGAAGGTCACGCCGGCATCGAGCGCGGCGTTGAGTGCGGCACGGCCGTCGGCCTCGGGCACCTCGCCCCAGGAGCCGCCGATCTGCCAGGCGCCGAAGCCGATGTCGCTGACGGTGAATTCAGTTCTTCCGAAAGAGTGCTGTCGCATCACCAATCTCTCCTCGTTCGTGGCGTTCTGCATCGTTGCAGTTATCAAGCGCTGTCTCTCCGGACAAGGGCAGGCCCCGCAGCCGTTTGCCGGTTGCGCTGTGGTCTCAACGACCGTCGCCGCAAATTCACCGTGAAACGGGATTAGCGAAAGAGACTGCGCCTGTTGCCCGCACTCCCGGATGAAGATGTGAGACTGCTTGCTGCCGCATTGAAGATTGTGCGTTTCGTCTCGCTGCTGGCGCTTGGGCTCGCGGTGTGGAATGCCGCGGCTGTTGTGCATCGTACCGGCCTGATGCTGGGGATTATCGATCCGGCCGCACTTGCCGAATACCGGCTCTATGCCGCCTCAAGCGCCTCCTTTGTCTCGGAGATCGAAAGGGCCATCGCCGACGGCGACCATGACACGGCCGTCGCGCTTTACGATCTTGCCTTGCGCCACGGGCACGCGTTGCCTGCGGATCTGCGGGAACGGGCCGAGGGCACCTGGTTCGGCCGTGCCTTGGTGACCGGCAGCGGCGTGGCGAAAGGCCTCGTCTTCGGCTCGCTGGACAGCGGCGCCGAAATCGCCGGTTCCGTGACGAGCGACCTGATCGGCGTCGGAGATGTGCGCGATTTCTCCATGCAGGGGCTGAGCTATGTCAAGGGGGAAGGCTATGATCCGGTTTTGCTCGGTCTCTCGGCCGTCGGCATCGGCCTCACCGTCTCCACGTTTGGCACTGCCGGCGCATCGGCCCTCCCGGATACCGGGCTTTCGGTTCTGAAGAATGCCTACCGTGCCGGGCGCATTTCCCGCCCACTGCGGACCTATCTGGCGAAAAATGCGTCTGGGCTGGTCAATACGCGCATTCTCAAGGCCGAGCTCGCCGCAGCGGTTGATGACGGTGCCCTCGGTCTGTCGCGGCTGAAGACGGTTGCCGCTCGCTCGGTCGACGCCAGGCTTGCGGCCTCGCTCGCGGATGATGCGGCTGTCCTCGGCGCGATCCGCGCCAGGGGCGGCATGCGCAGCGCCCTTGCGGCCCTTTCGATTGCCGATGGGCCGAAGGACTTGCGCAAGCTGCAGCGGGTGGCCGCCCATTTCGGGGATGGAACATTTGCCGCGATGAAATTTCTGGGGCGAGGGATGCTCGAGGTCGGCACCGCCCTCTATGCCATCGCGAGCGCCATTGCGGGCGCGCTGCTGGCCGCCCTGCTTTTCGTTGGGCGTCTGGTGATTCGGATGACTGTCCGCCTGTTCTCGCGGTCGGCGCGGCATGACCCGTCCCGTCGCCCCGTCTTGCGTGCCGCCTTGCGAATCATCTGACGCGTGGCTTTCGGGGAGTGCTCGGCGAGCGAATGTTCGAATTGCCGGGCAACAGGACGCGTCGGCAAGATCCGTTCCGCTCCTTCTGCCGTAGATGCTCAAGACGCGCCCGCTCAACGGGCCGCCGGAGCAGACATCGCATGACCATCTTGCCCCCTGAGACCCGGCAGGCGACGCCTGTCTTTTTCTTCTATGCCCTGCCGGCGCTGCCGCTCGCCGCGATCGCGCTGCCGCTTTATATCATCGTCCCGAGCTTCTATGCGGCAAGCTTTGCGCTGCCGCTCGAGGCCATCGGTGCGGTGCTCCTGGCGATCCGCCTGATCGACGCCGTGACCGACCCCGTCTTCGGCTGGCTGGCCGACCGCGTGTCTTCGCCGATCGGGCGCAGGCGCGGCTTCTTCCTCGCCTCGCTGCCCCTGACGGCGCTTGCGGCCTTCATGCTGTTCTGGCCCCCGGCCGATGCCGGCCTTGCCCATCTGGCGATCGGGGGAGTAGCGCTTTCGATCGGGACCACCTGGACGATCCTGCCCTACACCGCCTGGGGCGCCGAACTGTCCGGGGAGTATCACGAGCGCGTGCGGGTCTCCGCCTGGCGGGAGGGCACGACCCTGGTCGGCTCGCTTCTGGCGATCTCGCTGCCCTTTGCCGGCGGGCTTGAGTCTGCCGATGGTTTGCACGGCCTCGCATGGATCGCCGTTCTCGTCGTCACGCTTCTGCCGCTCACCGGCATCCTGGCCGCCTGGCGGGTGCCGGAACCGGTCGATCGGTCGGTGCGCCGCCTCACTTTGCGCGAAAGCCTCTCGCATCTGACGGCGAATCGACCCTTCCTGCGGCTGGGCGCCGCCTTCCTGCTCAACAGCTTCGCCAACGCCGTCCCCGCGTCGCTGTTCATCTATTTCGTCACCGAGCGGCTTGCCGCACCCGGATACGAGGGACCGCTGCTGTTTGCCTATTTCCTGGCTGCAATCCTCGGTGTTCCGGTCGCGGTCTGGGCATCCTCCCGCTGGGGGAAGCACCGCGCCTGGTCGGTCTCTATGGTGCTCGCCTGCTTCGTCTTTTCCGGTGCCGGCTTTCTCGGGGAAGGGCACGTCGGTCTCTTCGCGACGATCTGCGTTGTCACTGGCCTTCTCCTCGGATTCGACCTCGCCCTTCCGCCGGCGATCCAGGCCGACGTCATCGACCACGACACGGTCCGCTCCGGCGAGCAGCGGTCGGGGCTCTACTTTGCTGCCTGGAGCTTCATCACTAAGCTGTCGCTGGCGCTCTCGGCCGGGGTGGTCTTTCCGATTCTGGGGTTTGCCGGCTTCTCGACGACGGCCGGGCAGGTGCAGGATGCCGTAGCACTCGACACGCTCGGTGTCCTCTACGCGTGGCTGCCGATTCTGCCGAAACTGGCTGCAATCGCACTGATGTGGCGCTTTTCGCTGGACCGCGCCGAACAGCAAAGGCTGCGGGGCGAGCTTGCTCGATGAGCAAAACGGGCGTCAGGACTGTCAGGGAGAAAAAATGGTGGGCGATGAGAGACTCGAACTCCCGACATCCTCGGTGTAAACGAGGCGCTCTACCAACTGAGCTAATCGCCCTTCCGCTAGTCGGGTCGAGCCCGCTGCGTCGGTGGCCGTGATCTATGCGGATCGGGAAAAATCCGCAAGAGTGTTTGTGAAGATTTTTTGATTTTTTTGCCGCTCTCCGTTCGTGCTCATGCGCGAAGTCCAGTCTTTCCGGGCTTTTTCGAACTCTTCCGGAAATTGCTTTTCCACTGCCCGCCGAAGAAGGGGCGGGCGGCGGCGAACAAATTTCGATCCGTCACGGAATTGTCTTCGAACGCGCTTGACACCAATAAACGAACCCCTTAGTTAGCCGCTCATCGAACGGCCCAGTGTCGCTCGGGTGGGGCTTCGGCTCCTGAATGAGAAATGCGCGGGTGTAGCTCAGTCGGTTAGAGTGCCGGCCTGTCACGCCGGAGGTCGCGGGTTCGAGCCCCGTCACTCGCGCCATTCTCGAACAAACGGACCGGTCGGGCATTTGCCGCAAGGCGAATCGATCGGGTAGGGTCATCAAAGTGATCCATCTATGCGCGGGTGTAGCTCAGTCGGTTAGAGTGCCGGCCTGTCACGCCGGAGGTCGCGGGTTCGAGCCCCGTCACTCGCGCCATTTCCTTCCCCTGAATTTGATGTTTTGTTGCGCCGCAAGGTTATAATTAACCGAATTGGCGAGACACGGTTTTTACCGGCTGGTAAAGTCCTCGCGGTATCGGGTGAAAAGCCCTCGGTCGGTCTTGCGCAAGCGGGCAGGCTGCGCTAACCACGGCTCGTTGCAACACTCTTTTCGGCTTGTTGGCCTTGTGCCCGAAATGCCTCCCGGCATTCGATACAAGCAGGGATGGACATGATGACTGAACTGCTCAGTTCCTACGTTCCGATCGCTATCTTCATCGGTATTGCCCTTGTTATCGGCCTGGCGCTGCTGATCGCGCCGTTTGCCGTCGCCTTCAAGGCGCCCGACTCGGAAAAGCTCTCGGCTTACGAATGCGGCTTCAATGCTTTCGACGATGCGCGCATGAAATTCGACATCCGCTTCTACCTGGTGTCGATCCTCTTCATCATCTTCGACCTCGAAGTGGCGTTCCTTTTCCCCTGGGCGGTTTCGTTCGGTGAACTCGGCTGGTTCGGTTTCTGGTCCATGATGGTGTTCCTCGGTGTGTTGACCGTCGGCTTTATCTACGAATGGAAGAAGGGGGCGCTCGAATGGGAGTGATCCAGTCCAACACGACGCTCGTCGCGCCGCAGGCCAAGGGCATCATCGATCCGAACACCGGCAAGCCGGTCGGTGCCGATGACGCCTTCTTCGGCGAGATCAACAACGAGCTCGCCGACAAGGGCTTTCTGGTCACGTCGACCGACGAGCTGATCAACTGGGCCCGCACCGGCTCGCTGATGTGGATGACCTTCGGTCTCGCCTGCTGCGCCGTCGAAATGATGCAGCTGTCGATGCCGCGCTACGACGTCGAGCGCTTCGGTTTCGCGCCGCGCGCCTCGCCGCGCCAGTCGGACGTGATGATCGTCGCCGGCACGCTGACCAACAAGATGGCTCCCGCGCTCCGCAAGGTCTACGACCAGATGCCGGAGCCGCGTTACGTCATCTCGATGGGCTCCTGCGCCAATGGCGGTGGCTACTATCACTATTCCTATTCGGTCGTGCGTGGTTGTGACCGCGTCGTGCCGGTCGACATCTACGTGCCGGGCTGTCCGCCCACGGCAGAGGCGCTGCTCTACGGCGTGCTTCTGCTGCAGAAGAAGATCCGCCGCACCGGTACCATCGAGCGGTAAGGCGAAGGGACGAGACAAATGAGTGAAGCCCTAAACGAGCTTGCATCCTACCTCTCCGAGGTGCGCGGTGCGCTCATCGCCTCCTCCGAGCTGCGCTACGGCGAGCTGAACGTGACGGTGAAGGCGGAGAACCTGATCGCGCTCCTGACCTTCCTGCGCGACGACGTGCAGTGCGGGTTCGTCAACCTGATCGACATCTGCGGCGTCGACTATCCGAAGCGGGCCGACCGTTTCGACGTGGTCTATCACCTGCAGTCGCCGCGCCAGAATCTCCGCATCCGCATCAAGGTCGCGACCGCCGAGGACAAGCCGGTTCCGTCCGCCTGTCCCGTCTTCCCGGGCGCCGACTGGTTCGAGCGCGAGACCTGGGACATGTACGGCATCCTGTTCACCGATCACCCGGATCTGCGCCGCATCCTCACCGACTACGGTTTCGAGGGGCATCCGCTGCGCAAGGACTTTCCGACGACCGGTTTCGTCGAGGTTCGTTACGACGACAATGCCAAGCGCGTTGTCTACGAGCCGGTCGAGCTCAAGCAGGAGTTCCGGAATTTCGACTTCCTCTCGCCCTGGGAAGGCACGGACTACGTGCTGCCCGGCGACGAGAAGGCAGCCAAGTAAGGCGGAAGGTTTGTTGCCATGACTGAACATAACGTCCGCAATTTCAACATCAACTTCGGCCCGCAGCATCCGGCGGCGCACGGTGTTCTGCGTCTCGTTCTCGAGCTCGACGGTGAAATCGTCGAGCGCGTCGATCCGCATATCGGCCTCTTGCACCGCGGTACCGAGAAGCTGATCGAGACCAAGACCTACCTGCAGGCGCTTCCTTACTTCGACCGGCTCGACTACGTCGCGCCGATGAACCAGGAGCACGCCTACTCGCTGGCGGTCGAAAAGCTGCTCGGCGTCGAGATCCCGATCCGCGGCCAGCTTATCCGCGTTCTCTATTCGGAAATCGGCCGTATCCTGTCGCACCTCCTGAACGTCACGACGCAGGCCATGGACGTCGGCGCGCTGACCCCGCCGCTCTGGGGCTTCGAGGAGCGCGAAAAGCTGATGGTGTTCTACGAGCGCGCCTGTGGCGCCCGTATGCACTCGGCCTATTTCCGTCCGGGTGGCGTTCACCAGGATCTGCCGCACGAACTCGTCGAGGACATCGGCAAGTGGTGCGATCCCTTCCTGAAGACGCTCGACGACATCGACGACCTTCTGACCGGCAACCGCATCTTCAAGCAGCGCAACGTCGATATCGGCGTCGTCAGTCTGGATGACTGCTGGGCCTGGGGCTTCTCGGGTGTGATGGTTCGCGGTTCGGGCGCTGCCTGGGATCTGCGTCGTTCGCAGCCCTACGAGTGCTACTCCGATCTCGACTTCGACATCATGGTGGGCAAGAACGGCGATTGCTACGACCGCTACCTGATCCGCATGTTCGAAATGCGCCAGTCGGTGAAGATCATGAAGCAGTGCGTCAACCGCCTGCTCGGCGAGGCGAAGGTCGGCCCGATTTCGTCCCTCGACGGCAAGATCGTGCCGCCGAAGCGTGGCGAGATGAAGCGGTCGATGGAAGCGCTCATCCATCACTTCAAGCTCTACACCGAGGGCTATCACGTGCCGGAAGGCGAGGTCTATGCCGCCGTGGAAGCCCCGAAGGGCGAGTTCGGCGTCTATCTCGTGTCGGACGGCACCAACAAGCCCTACCGCTGCAAGATCCGCGCTCCGGGTTATGCCCACCTGCAGGCGATGGACTTTATCTGCCGCGGCCACCAGCTGGCCGACGTTTCGGCGATCCTCGGTTCGCTCGACATCGTGTTCGGTGAGGTTGACCGCTGATGATCCGCACGCTGCTGACGATCGCCGCCATGCTCTTCGCCGCCAACGTGCAGGCGCAGAGCACAGCGCTGTCGTCGAGCGGCAACAGCAGCTCCTCCGTTTCGATGGCGGAGCTCATCCAGCAGGGCTACGAGATCAAGACGGCCGTATCCAACGGCTCCAAGCTGATCGTGTTCATGCAGAAAGACAATTCGGCCTATGCCTGCGAATTCGCCTCGCTGACGAATTCGCGGTGTGGATCCATAAACTGAGACAAGGCGTGAGGAAGAATGTCCGTTCGTCGACTAGCCGAAGATCAATTCCAGCCGGCAGGCTTCTCGTTCAACGAGCAGAACGCCGTTTGGGCTGAGGCAACCATTGCCAAGTATCCTGAGGGTCGCCAGCAGTCGGCGGTCATTCCGCTTCTCATGCGGGCACAGGAACAGGACGGCTGGGTGACGCGAGCGGCGATCGAATTCGTCGCCGAAAAGCTCTCCATGCCGTATATCCGCGTGCTGGAAGTGGCGACCTTCTACACCCAGTTCCAGCTGAAGCCGGTCGGCACGCGCGCCCATGTGCAGGTTTGCGGCACCACCCCTTGCATGCTGCGCGGCGCCGAGGACCTGATCAAGGTCTGCAAGTCGAAGATCCATGCCGAGCCCTTCGAGCTCAACGCCGACGGCACGCTGTCGTGGGAAGAAGTCGAGTGTCAGGGCGCCTGCGTCAACGCACCGATGGTCATGATCTTCAAGGATAGCTACGAAGACCTGACGCCGACGCAGCTTGAACACATCATCGACCGTTTCGAAGCCGGTCGCGGCAGCGACATCACGCCCGGCCCGCAGGTTGACCGCGTCTATTCGGCGCCCGCCGGTGGACTGACCTCGTTGACCGAAGCTGACGCAAAGCCGGCCGCGAAGGCCAAGGCCGTACCTGCAGAAGCCGTATCCGTGCCGCCGGCCAATGCCGCCAAGCCGGTGACCGCCGCCGAAGAGACCAATGCTGCGCTCAAGACCCCGGCCGACGGCAAGTCCGCGACCCCGGGTGGCGAGGCGGTCAAGCCGGCTCGCAAGAGCGCCAAGCCTGCAAGCGACGAAATGAAGGCCGTGGTTTCCGAAACGGCCGCCGCAGATGCCGCCGGCAAGGCGCCGAAGGCCGCAGCCGCCGCCCAGCCGTCGCTCGACGACAAGAATCGTCCGGCAGCCGTCGAGAAGCCGGCAACGCCGGACGACCTCAAGATGATCTCCGGCGTTGGCCCGAAGATCGAGGGCATCCTGAACGGTCTCGGCATCTACACTTTCGCCCAGGTCGCCGGCTGGAAGAAGGCCGAACGCGAATGGGTGGACGGCTACCTGAAATTCGCCGGCCGCATCGAGCGCGACGACTGGGTCAAGCAGGCCAAGGCCCTCGCCAAGGGCGGCGAGGCCGAATACATCAAGGTCTTCGGCAAGAAGCCGCGGTAAGAGGTTAGGATATGTTGAAGGATCAGGATCGCATCTTTACCAATATCTACGGCCTCAAGGACAAGTCCCTGAAGGGCGCGATGGCTCGCGGCCACTGGGACGGCACCAAGCAGTTGCTTGAAAAGGGCCGTGACTGGATCATCAACGAGGTCAAGGCCTCGGGCCTGCGCGGCCGTGGCGGCGCCGGCTTCCCGACCGGCCTCAAGTGGTCCTTCATGCCGAAGGAGAGCGACGGCCGGCCGCATTACCTCGTGGTCAATGCCGACGAGTCCGAGCCCGGCACCTGCAAGGACCGTGACATCATGCGTCACGATCCGCACACGCTGATCGAAGGCTGCGTGATCGCCTCCTTCGCCATGGCTGCCCATCATGCGTTCATCTACGTGCGTGGCGAATTCATGCGCGAGCGTGAGGCGCTGCAGGCGGCGATCGACGAATGCTATGAGTACGGCCTGCTCGGCAAGAACAACAAGCTCGGCTACGACATCGACATCGTCGTGCATCACGGCGCCGGCGCCTATATCTGCGGCGAAGAGACAGCACTTCTCGAAAGCCTGGAAGGCAAGAAGGGCCAGCCGCGCCTGAAGCCTCCGTTCCCGGCCAACATGGGTCTCTACGGCTGCCCGACCACGGTCAACAACGTGGAATCGATCGCCGTCACCCCGACCATCCTGCGCCGTGGCGCCGGCTGGTATTCGAGCTTCGGTCGCCCGAACAATGCCGGCACCAAGCTCTATTCGATCTCCGGTCACGTCAACAAGCCGTGCACCGTCGAGGAATCGATGTCGATCCCGTTCCACGAACTGATCGAAAAGCACTGCGGCGGCATCCGCGGCGGCTGGGACAACCTGCTCGCCGTCATTCCGGGCGGCTCCTCGGTGCCTTGCGTTCCGGGTGCCCAGATGAAGGACGCCATCATGGACTATGACGGCCTGCGCGAGTTGGGCTCCGGCCTTGGCACCGCCGCCGTCATCGTCATGGACAAGTCGACCGACATCGTGAAGGCGATCTGGCGTCTCTCGGCCTTCTACAAGCATGAGAGCTGCGGCCAGTGCACGCCGTGCCGCGAAGGCACGGGCTGGATGATGCGGGTGATGGAGCGCATGGTGAAGGGCAATGCCCAGAAGCGCGAGATCGACATGCTGTTCCAGGTCACCAAGCAGGTCGAAGGCCACACCATCTGTGCGCTCGGCGACGCGGCTGCGTGGCCGATCCAGGGCCTGATCAAGCATTTCCGTCCGGAAATGGAAGCCCGTATCGACCAGTACACGCGCAATGCCATGGCGCATGGCGTGGTGCTGGAAGCGGCCGAGTAAGGAGCGGACCGGCATGGCCAGGGCGTCGGACAAGACGGGGGGAGGGCAGCCGGCAGAGCCGGTTGATCTGTCTCATGTCGCCGACGTTTTGAAGGACATGCCCAACGTGCCGCTGCATCCGCTGATGGCCCATCCGGCCGCGGCATTTGCGGCGGCAACGGCGATCGGCTTCGGAATGGCGACGCACATGACGAGCGTCATCCTCGGTTCCCTGCAAGGGGCGATCGAGGCGAGCGGAAAGCTGGCGCGCCGGCTCGAGGAAGAGCAGGCTGCCGTAGCCGGAAACGGTGCGACGGGCGAGTCGGCGGAGCCCGCCGCGGCAGTGCCGGTGACGGCTGAAAAGCCGCGCAAGGCGGCGGCACCGCGGAAGGTGGCGCCAAAGGCTGTGAAGGCAGCGCCGGTGGTGGCGAAGCCAGCGGCTGAAAAGACGAAGAAGGCCTCAGCGAAAGCTGATGTGCCTGCAAAGTCGGCGCCGGCGCCGGCGAAGGAAGCCAAGGCGGCAAAGCCGGCGCGGGCGACAAGCAAGGTGGACGATCTGA
This sequence comes from Rhizobium terricola, assembly GCF_012927355.1. GTDB lineage: Bacteria > Pseudomonadota > Alphaproteobacteria > Rhizobiales > Rhizobiaceae > Allorhizobium > Allorhizobium terricola. The sequence goes on along the minus strand of NZ_JABBGK010000001.1, from coordinate 1,629,189 downwards.
AGAAGATCGAAGGCATCGGCCCGAAGCTCGAACAGGTGCTGAACGGCAGGGGCATTCGGCGCTTCGCCGATCTGGCCGCTCTCGATGCCACGGCGCTTGCCGCGCTCGACGAGGCTATCGGGCTTGGCGGTCGGGCGATCCGGGATGACTGGGCCGGTCAGGCGCGGGCACTGGCGAGCGCAAGGAAATAGACGCCGCACGTCCCTTCGGATGATGCGGCCGATGGAAATGACGAATGTCCAGCTTCGCGGGGCGCGGGGTACGGACGAGGGAATAATCGGTGGGGACGTGCCAATCGCAGGATTGGGCGGTTCCGCCTGCCGGGGCGAAATCTCCGGTGCAATGCGCAGTATGCGTGAGGCAGGAAGGCGAATATGGCAAAGCTGAAAGTCGACGGTAAAGAGATCGAAGTCCCGGATCATTTCACGCTGTTGCAGGCGTGCGAGGAAGCCGGCGCCGAAGTCCCGCGCTTTTGTTTCCATGAACGGCTGTCGGTCGCCGGCAATTGCCGTATGTGCCTCGTCGAGGTGAAGGGCGGACCGCCGAAGCCGGCTGCATCCTGCGCCATGGGCGTTCGCGACATTCGCGGCGGACCGAACGGCGAACTGCCGGAAGTCTTCACCAACACGCCGATGGTCAAGAAGGCCCGCGAAGGCGTGATGGAATTCCTGCTGATCAACCATCCGCTGGATTGCCCGATCTGCGACCAGGGTGGCGAATGCGACCTGCAGGACCAGGCCATGGCCTTTGGTATCGATAGCTCGCGCTACACCGAGAACAAGCGCGCCGTCGAGGACAAGTATATCGGCCCGCTGGTCAAGACGGTGATGAACCGCTGCATTCACTGCACGCGCTGCGTCCGCTTCACCACTGAAGTCGCCGGCATCGCCGAACTCGGCCTGATCGGCCGCGGCGAGGATGCCGAGATCACCACCTATCTCGAGCAGGCCATGACCTCCGAGCTTCAGGGCAACGTCGTCGACCTCTGCCCGGTCGGCGCGCTGACCTCGAAGCCCTTCGCCTTCACGGCCCGTCCTTGGGAACTGAACAAGACCGAATCGATCGACGTCATGGACGCCCTCGGTTCGGCGATCCGCGTCGATACCCGCGGCCGCGAAGTCATGCGCGTGATGCCGCGCGTCAACGAGCAGATCAACGAAGAGTGGATCTCCGACAAGAGCCGCTTCATCTGGGATGGCCTGAAGACCCAGCGTCTCGATCGTCCTTACGTCCGTCGCGACGGCCGCCTGCAGCCCGCGACCTGGGCCGAGGCCTTCGGCGCGATCAAGACAGCCGTGTCGGCGACCTCTGGTGCCAAGATCGGCGCGATTGCCGGCGACCTTGCATCCGTCGAGGAAATGTACGCGCTGAAGTCGCTGCTGGCCTCGCTCGGCTCGGCCAACCTCGACTGTCGCCAGGATGGGGCGGCACTTGATCCGTCGTTCGGTCGCGCAAGCTACCTTTTCAACGCCACCATCGAAGGCATCGAAGCCGCCGATGCGATCCTCATCGTCGGCGCCAACCCGCGCTACGAAGCCGCTGTTCTCAACGCCCGCATCCGCAAGCGTTGGCGCCGTGGCGGCCTGCCGATTGGCGTGATCGGTGAGGGCGGCGAACTTCGCTATCCTTATGAATATCTCGGTGCCGGCACCGAAACGCTGGCCGAACTGGTTTCCGGCAAGAACGGCTTCGTCGAGAAGCTGAATGCCGCCAAGAACCCGCTGATCATCATCGGTCAGGGCGCCCTGATCGGCGCTGATGGTGCAGCCGTGCTGGCGAACGCCGCCAAGCTCGCCAATGCCGTCGGTGCAATTTCCGAAGAGTGGAACGGCTTCTCCGTCCTGCACACCGCCGCGTCGCGCGTCGGTGGCCTCGATCTCGGCTTCGTCCCGGGCGAGGGCGGTGTCGCAGCAGCCGAAATGCTGACCGCCATGGACGTTCTCTTCCTCCTCGGCGCAGACGAACTCGACTTCGCCGGCAAGTCCGCGAAGTTCACCGTCTACATCGGCAGCCATGGCGACAACGGTGCACACCATGCCGACGTCATCCTGCCGGCTGCGACCTACACCGAGAAGTCGGGCACCTGGGTCAACACCGAAGGCCGCGTCCAGATGGGCAACCGTGCAGGCTTTGCACCGGGCGATGCCCGCGAAGACTGGGCGATCATCCGCGCACTCTCCGACGTACTCGGCAAGAAGCTGCCCTTTGATTCGCTGGGCGCTTTGCGGGCCAAGCTCTACGCCGATCATCCGCATTTCGCGGCGATCGACGAAATCGCTCCGGGCACGGGTGCCGAAATTGCGGCAGTTGCGAAAAAAGCCGGGAAGATGGGCAAATCCGCATTTGCGTCGCCGGTCAAAGACTTCTATTTGACGAACCCGATCGCACGCGCTTCGGCCGTCATGGCCGAGTGCTCGGCATTGGCCCGCAACAATTTCAAGGCTGCGGCAGAGTAAGGGCAGGGGATCATGGATAGTTTCGTTTCCACTTATGTTTGGCCGGCGGCCATCATGATCGGCCAGTCGCTTCTGCTGCTGGTCGCCCTGCTGCTGTTCATCGCCTACATCCTTCTGGCCGACCGCAAGATCTGGGCGGCCGTCCAGATGCGCCGCGGTCCGAACGTCGTCGGTCCCTGGGGTCTGTTCCAGTCCTTCGCCGACCTTCTGAAGTTCGTGTTCAAGGAGCCGGTCATCCCGGCCGGCGCCAACAAGGGCGTCTTCCTGCTTGCTCCGCTCGTCGCCGTGACGCTGGCGCTCGCCACCTGGGCCGTCGTGCCGCTCGCCGACGGCTGGGTGATCGCCAACATCAACGTCGGCATTCTCTACGTCTTCGCGATCTCCTCGCTCGAAGTCTACGGCATCATCATGGGCGGCTGGGCTTCGAACTCGAAGTATCCCTTCCTCGGTGCGCTCCGTTCGGCGGCGCAGATGGTGTCCTACGAAGTCTCGATCGGTTTCGTCATCGTCACCGTTCTGCTCTGCGTCGGCTCGCTGAACCTCACCGACATCGTCTATGCGCAGAAGGACGGCATCGGCACGATGCTCGGCATGCCGAGCTCGTTCCTCGACTGGCACTGGCTGGCGCTCTTCCCGATGTTCGTGATCTTCTTCATCTCGGCACTCGCGGAAACCAACCGTCCGCCCTTCGACCTGCCGGAAGCGGAATCCGAACTGGTCGCCGGCTTCATGGTCGAATACGGCTCCACCCCGTACATGATGTTCATGCTCGGCGAATACGCCGCCATCGTCCTGATGTGCTCGCTGACCACCATCCTGTTCCTTGGTGGCTGGCTGCCGCCGGTCGACATCGCGATCTTCAACTGGGTCCCGGGTATCATCTGGTTCGTGCTCAAGGCATCGCTGGTGTTCTTCATGTTCGCCATGGTGAAGGCCTTCGTGCCGCGCTACCGCTACGACCAGCTGATGCGCCTCGGCTGGAAGGTCTTCCTTCCGCTGTCGCTCGCCATGGTCGTCATCGTTGCATTCGTGCTGAAGTTCATGGGATGGGCGTGATCATGGCCACCCGTTTCCTCGGCAAATTTGGAGGTTGAGATGGCTGGTCTTTCCCAGGCTGTCAGTTCCCTGTTCCTGAAAGAGTTCGTCGGCGCCTTCTTCCTGTCGATGCGCTACTTCTTCGCTCCCAAGGCGACGATCAACTATCCGTTCGAAAAAGGCCCGGTCAGCCCGCGCTTCCGTGGCGAGCATGCGCTTCGCCGCTATCCGAACGGCGAAGAGCGTTGCATCGCCTGCAAGCTGTGCGAGGCGATCTGTCCTGCCCAGGCGATCACCATCGAGGCCGGCCCGCGCCGCAACGACGGTACCCGCCGCACGGTTCGCTACGACATCGACATGGTGAAGTGCATCTATTGCGGCTTCTGCCAGGAAGCCTGCCCGGTCGATGCCATCGTGGAAGGTCCGAACTTCGAGTTCGCCACCGAGACCCGCGAAGAGCTCTATTTCGACAAGGCCCGGCTGCTCGACAACGGCGACCGCTGGGAACGTGAAATCGCGCGCAACATCGCGCTGGATGCACCGTACCGCTGATAAGCGGCGTGACGAGGCCATGGCGAAGGGCAGGACGCTTCTCCGCCGCGGCAGAATTTTAAACGGGGCGTATCGACCGGTGGGGATGCCGGTCGTTCGTCATCGGACAAAGGGCAGGGGCCCTTGTCCGGGGGAAGATGAAAAGGCACCAACATGGGTCTTCAGGCTCTCTTTTTCTATCTCTTCGCCTTTGTCGCGGTAGCGTCGGCGTTCATGGTCATTTCCGCACGGAACCCGGTCCATTCGGTCCTGTTCCTGATCCTCACCTTCGTGAACGCTTCGGGTCTGTTCCTGCTGGTCGGCGCGGAGTTCCTGGCGATGATCCTGCTGGTGGTCTATGTCGGCGCGGTCGCGGTTCTCTTCCTCTTCGTCGTGATGATGCTCGACATCGACTTCGCCGAGCTGCGCTCGGGCGCGTTGAAGTATGCCCCGATCGGCTCGCTGATCGGCATCGTCGTCGCAGCCGAGCTGATGATCGTCATCGGCGGCAGCGCGCTTTCGCCGGAAGCTGCGAACGCGATCACCATGCCGATCCCGGCGCTGACCGAACGCACCAACACGGCGGCCCTCGGTGACGTGCTCTATACGAACTATGTCTATTTCTTCCAGATCGCCGGCCTGGTGCTTCTGGTGGCCATGATCGGCGCCATCGTGCTGACGCTCCGCCACCGCGAGAACATCAAGCGGCAGGATATTTCTACACAGGTCGCCCGCAATCCCGAGACCGCCGTCAAGGTGGTCAAGGTCAAGCCGGGCCAGGGCATCTGAGGCAGCTGAGAGGTCAAGGAACAAGAATATGGAAATCGGTCTTTCCCACTACCTGACGGTCAGCGCGCTTCTCTTCACGCTCGGCGTCTTCGGTATCTTCCTGAACCGCAAGAACGTCATCATCATCCTGATGTCGGTCGAGCTCATCCTGCTCGCCGTCAATGTCAACATGGTGGCCTTCTCGCACTTTCTCGGCGACATGGTCGGCCAGGTCTTCGCCCTTTTCATCCTGACCGTGGCGGCTGCCGAAGCGGCGATCGGTCTGGCAATTCTCGTCGTCTTCTATCGTAATCGCGGCTCGATCGCCGTCGAAGACATCAATGTGATGAAGGGCTGATACGGTTATGCTGCTCTACAAGGCTATCGTCTTTCTTCCCCTGATCGGTTCGATCATCGCAGGCCTGTTCGGCCGCCAGATCGGCGCCAAGGCTTCCGAATACGTCACCACCGGTCTGATGGTCATCGTGGCGGTCCTGTCCTGGATCGTCTTCTTCAACGTGGCGCTCGCCCACGGCGAAGGCCATGAAGTCATCAAGGTCTCCGTGCTGCGCTGGATCCAGTCCGGCGGCATCGACGTCGAATGGTCGCTGCGCATCGATACACTGACCGCCGTCATGCTGGTCGTCGTCAACACGGTTTCGACGCTCGTCCATGTCTACTCGATCGGCTACATGCACCACGATCCGCATCGGCCGCGCTTCTTCTCCTATCTGTCGCTGTTCACCTTCGCCATGCTGATGCTGGTGACGTCCGACAATCTGCTGCAGATGTTCTTCGGCTGGGAAGGCGTGGGCCTCGCGTCCTATCTGCTGATCGGTTTCTGGTTCAAGAAGCCCTCGGCGAGCGCTGCTGCCATGAAGGCCTTCATCGTCAACCGCGTCGGCGACTTCGGCTTCATTCTCGGCATCTCGGGCGTCTTCGTTCTGTTCGGCTCGATCAACTTCGAGACCATCTTCGCCGCGGCACAGACCTATCTGCCGCACGAGGGTGCCGAAAGCACCGAAGCGGTCATCAACCTCTTCGGCATGAATCTCGACAAGGCCCATGCGATCACGGCCGTCTGCCTGCTGCTCTTCATGGGCGCCATGGGTAAGTCGGCCCAGTTCCTGCTGCACACCTGGCTGCCGGACGCCATGGAAGGCCCGACCCCGGTGTCTGCGCTCATTCATGCCGCAACCATGGTCACCGCCGGCGTCTTCCTCGTCGCCCGCATGTCGCCGCTGTTCGAGCTGTCGCCGGACGCGCTGACCGTCGTCACGCTGATCGGCGCGATCACCGCCTTCTTCGCCGCGACCGTCGGTCTCGTGCAGAACGACATCAAGCGCGTCATCGCCTATTCGACCTGCTCGCAGCTCGGCTACATGTTCGTGGCGCTGGGGGTAGGGGCCTATGGCGGCGCCGTCTTCCACCTGTTCACGCACGCCTTCTTCAAGGCGCTCCTGTTCCTTTGCGCCGGTTCGGTCATCCACGCCGTCGATGGCGAGCAGGACATGCGTTACATGGGCGGCCTTCGTCCGCACATCAAGGTGACCTTCTGGATGATGATCCTCGGTACGCTCGCCATCACGGGCGTCGGCATCCCGGGAACGATGCTCGGCTTTGCCGGCTTCTTCTCCAAGGACGTGATCATCGAGTCCGCCTATGCCTCGCATTCGGCAGTCTCCGGCTTCGCCTTCACGCTCCTGGTCATCGCCGCGCTGTTCACCAGCTTCTACTCGTGGCGCCTGATCTTCATGACCTTCTTCGGCAAGCCCCGCGCTTCCGCGGACGTCATGCACCATGTGCATGAATCGCCGATGGTCATGCTGTTCCCGCTCATCCTCCTCGCGGTCGGTGCGGTCTTTGCCGGCGTCGTCTTCGAAGGCTACTTCTTTGGCCACGAATATGCCGAGTTCTGGAAGGGCGCGCTCTTCACCGCCGAGCACAACGAGATCCTCGAAGAGTTCCACCACGTCCCGCTGTGGGTGAAGTGGAGCCCGTTCGTGGCGATGGTCGCCGGTCTGCTCACCGCTTGGTACATGTACATCAAGTCGCCCTCGACGCCGAAGGTCCTCGCCGAGCAGCACCGCGTTCTCTACCAGTTCCTGCTCAACAAGTGGTACTTCGACGAGCTCTACGACTTCCTGTTCGTGCGCTCCGCCAAGGCCCTTGGCCGCTTCTTCTGGAAGAAGGGTGACATCGGTGTCATCGACGCCTACGGCCCGAACGGCGTCGCCGCCGGCGTCGCTGGTCTGACCCAGAAGGTCGTCCGCCTGCAGTCGGGTTACCTCTACCACTATGCCTTTGCGATGCTGATCGGTGTCGCAGCCCTCGTTACCTGGATGATGCTCGGGAGTTCCTTCTGATGACCGATTGGCCCATTCTTTCAACGGTCACCTTCCTGCCGCTGGTCGGCGTGCTGCTGCTGCTCCTGACGCGGCAGGACACGGAACTTGGCCGCCGCAACATCCGCAGCGTGGCGCTGCTGACGACGGTATTCACCTTCGTCGTCTCGCTGTTCGTCTGGATCGGCTTCGACAATTCGAATGCCGGTTTCCAGATGGTCGAGAAGCATGAATGGCTCGGCACCGGGATTGCCTATCACCTCGGCGTCGACGGCATCTCCATGCTGTTCGTCATCCTGACCACGCTTCTGATGCCCTTCTGCATTCTCGCCAGCTGGGTCTCGGTCGAGAAGCGTCTGAAGGAATACATGATCGCGTTCCTGATCCTGGAAACGCTGATGATCGGCGTCTTCGTGTCGCTCGACATCGTTCTCTTCTACGTCTTCTTCGAAGCCGGCCTCATCCCGATGTTCATCATCATCGGTGTCTGGGGCGGCAAGGATCGCGTCTACGCTTCCTACAAGTTCTTCCTCTACACGCTGCTCGGCTCGGTCCTGATGCTGCTCGCCATCATGGCGATGTACTGGAACGCCGGCACGACCGACATCACCCAGCTGCTCGGCCACAAGTTCCCGGCCGAAATGCAGACCTGGCTGTGGCTCGCCTTCTTCGCCTCCTTCGCCGTGAAGATGCCGATGTGGCCCGTGCACACCTGGCTGCCGGACGCGCACGTGCAGGCACCGACCGCCGGCTCGATGATCCTTGCCGGCATCCTGCTGAAGCTCGGCGGCTACGGTCTTCTGCGCTTCTCGGTGCCGATGTTCCCGCTCGCCTCCGACTACTTCGCGCCGCTGGTCTTCACGCTCTCCGTCATCGCGATCGTCTACACCTCGCTGGTGGCGATGATGCAGGAGGACATGAAGAAGGTCATCGCCTACTCGTCGGTTGCCCACATGGGTTATGTGACCATGGGTACGTTTGCCGCCAATACGCAGGGCGTGCAGGGTGCGATCTTCCAGATGATCAGCCACGGCTTCGTTTCCGCCGCGCTCTTCTTCTGCGTCGGCGTCATCTATGACCGCCTCCACACCCGCGAGATCGCGGCCTATGGCGGCCTGGCCAACAACATGCCGAAATATGCGGTTGCCTTTATGGTCTTCACCATGGCGAACGTCGGCCTTCCGGGCACCTCCGGCTTCATCGGCGAATTCCTGACCCTGATCGGCGTCTTCCGTGCCAACACCTGGGTTGCACTCTTCGCCGCCACCGGTGTGATCTTCTCGGCCGGCTACTCGCTCTGGCTCTATCGCCGGGTGGTCTTCGGTGCACTCGAGAAGGAAAGCGTGAAAGCGATGCTCGATCTGTCGGGCCGCGAAAAGCTCATCCTTTACCCGCTGATTGCGCTGACCATCTTCTTCGGCGTCTATCCGGCTCCGATCTTCGACGCGACGGCCGCATCGGTCGACCTTCTCGTCAACAACTACGACGCAGCACTGCAGGCAGCGCAATCCGTTGCGCTCACCGCGAACTGACGACAGGATCCCTTGGACATGACCGCTGAAACTCTCCTCGCAAGTCTGCATCTGGTCACGCCGGAACTGATCCTCGCGGTCGGCGCTCTGGCGTTGCTGATGATCGGCGTCTTCGCTGGCGAACGCTCGGCGAGCACCGTGATGGGCCTGGCAGTCGCATTGCTGATCATCTCGGGTGGCTGGCTCCTGGCCTTCCCGGCGGAAGGTACCGCCTTCGGTGGTGCCTATCTCTCCGATGGCTTTGCCCGTTTCATGAAGATCCTGGCGCTGGTCGGTTCGATCACCGCCATGATCATGGCCGTCGGCCATGCCCGCCGCGACCAGCTCGACAAGTTCGAGTTTCCGGTCCTGCTGGTTCTCGCCACCCTCGGCATCATGCTGATGATCTCGGCCAACAACCTGATCTCGCTCTACCTGTCGCTGGAACTGCAGTCGCTCGCCCTCTACGTGGTCGCCGCGATCAACCGCGACAGCCTGCGTTCGACGGAAGCGGGCCTCAAGTACTTCGTGCTTGGCGCTCTCTCGTCGGGCATGCTGCTTTACGGCATGTCGCTGGTCTACGGTTTCACCGGCAATATCGGCTTCCAGGAAATCGCCGCCGTGCTGACCGCCGGCAAGCCGGGCCTGGGCCTGATCTTCGGTCTGGTCTTCATCCTCGCGGGCCTGGCCTTCAAGATCTCCGCCGTTCCGTTCCACATGTGGACGCCGGACGTCTATGAAGGTGCGCCGACCCCGGTCACCGCCTTCCTGGCTGCCGCTCCGAAGATCGGCGCCATGGCGATCCTCGTCCGCATCGTCGTCGACGCCTTCATGCCGGTCTTCGCCGAATGGCAGCAGATCATCGTGTTCATCTCGATCGCCTCGATGCTGCTCGGTTCCTTTGCCGCGATCGGCCAGCGCAACATCAAGCGACTGATGGCCTATTCGTCGATCGGTCACATGGGCTACGCGCTCGTCGGCCTCGCCGCCGGCACGGAAACCGGCGTCAGCGGCGTCATCACCTATATGCTGATCTACCTGATCATGACGCTCGGCACCTTCGCCTGCATCATGGCGATGAAGCAGAAGGAAGGCGGCAATGTCGAGAATATCGACGATCTCGCCGGCCTCTCCACCACGAAGCCATTCATGGCGCTCGTTCTGACCGCGCTGATGTTCTCGCTGGCCGGCATTCCGCCGCTCGCAGGCTTCTTCGGAAAGTACTTCGTCTTCGTCGCCGCCATCGAGGCCAAGCTCTACGCGCTTGCCATCATCGGTGTGCTCGCATCGGTCGTCGGCGCCTTCTACTACCTGCGTGTCGTGAAGGTCATGTGGTTCGACGACGCCAAGGGTGAGTTCTCGCGGATTGCCGGCGAGCTTCGTCTCGTCTTCGGCCTCTCCGGGCTGTTCGTCATCGGCTACGTACTCGTCGGCGGCCCGCTCGGCGCTGCCGCCGAGGCCGCTGCCAAGACGCTCTTTAATTGAGCCTCCGCGACGGACATCGCCGCTTGTCGTTCGACGACTTCCGGCACGAAGCCCTCGGCGCCGTGGCGTCGACCAACTCGGAATGCCTCGCCCGCGCTCGCGCGGGCGATCGCGGTTTTCTCTGGATCACCGCGGACAGCCAGACCGGCGGCCGCGGCCGCCGTGGCCGCAGCTGGGCCTCCGAGCCTGGCAATCTCTATGCCTCGCTTCTGTTGATCGATCCTGCGCCGATGGAGCGCTTGCCTTCGCTGCCGCTCGCGGTCGCGCTGGCGGTCCATTCGGCCGTTCGTGCCGTCCTGCCACTCGATGCCCCGCCGCTCGAGGTCAAGTGGCCGAACGACATCCTGATCGGGCGCCGGAAGACCTGCGGCATTCTGCTGGAGGGCGAACGCCTGCCGGACGGTCGACAGGCCCTGGTGATCGGCATCGGCATCAACATCAAGGTGAAGCCCGACGAGACGGCCTATCCGGTTACCAGCCTCGCGGACCATGGTGCCGCCGTATCGCCGCAGGAACTCTTCAGCCACCTCTTCGCCGCGATGGCCGACATTCTGGCGATCTGGGACCAGGGCAGGGGTGTCACGAAGGTTGCGGAGCTCTGGCGCCGGGTCGCCTGTGGCATCGGCGAAAAAATCACGGTGAACCTGCCGGACCGGTCGATTTCCGGTTACTTTTCCGGAATCGATGATAAAGGCATGCTGATACTCGACCGTGGCGAAGACGGCCGCATGGCGATCGCGGCAGGCGACGTCTTCTTCGGGTGAACTGGATCAGGGACAGAATGGCAAACAACGAAGAACTGGTGTTCGTGCCGCTGGGCGGCGTCGGCGAAATCGGTATGAACCTCGCGCTCTACGGCTATGGTGCGCCGTCGAACCGCGAATGGATCATGGTCGATTGCGGCGTGACCTTTCCGGGGCCGGAACTGCCGGGCGTCGATCTCGTGCTTGCCGATATCAGCTTCATCGCCGCGCGCAAGAACAAGCTCAAGGCGATCATCATCACCCATGCGCACGAAGACCACTATGGCGGCCTGAACGACACCTGGCCGGGCCTCAACGTGCCCGTCTACGCATCCGGCTTCACGGCGGGCATGCTGGAGGCCAAGCGCGACTACGAAGGCTCGCGCGCGGAGATCCCGATCACGCCGTTCAAAGCCGGCGATCGCATCAATGTCGGCCCGTTCTCCATCGAGGCCGTTGGAGTCAACCATTCGATCCCCGAGCCGATGTCGCTCGTCATCCGCACACCGCTCGGCAACGTCATCCACACCGGCGACTGGAAGATCGACCACGATCCCTCGCTGGGACCGTTGACCGACGAGGCCCGGTTCCGTGCGATCGGTGAGGAGGGTGTTCTCGCCGTTCTCTGCGACAGCACGAACGCGATGCGTGATGGCGTGTCTCCCTCCGAGGAGCAAGTTTCTGAAGGGCTGCGCAAGATCATCGAGGCGGCCGAGGGCCGCGTTGCGATCACGACCTTTTCGTCGAATGTCGGGCGTATCCGCTCGATCGCGCAGGCAGCCGAGGCGGCCGGCCGCGAGGTCCTGCTGCTCGGCAGTTCGCTGAAGCGCGTCGTCGCTGTTGCCGACGATCTCGGGCTGATGGAAGGCCTGAAGCCCTTCATCGCCGAGGACGAATTCGGCTTCATTCCGCGCGACAAGGTCGTCGTGATCCTGACCGGCAGCCAGGGTGAACCGCGCGCGGCGCTGGCGAAAATCGCCCGCGACGAGATGCGCAATGTCGCGCTGACTGCCGGCGACACCGTGGTGTTCTCCTCGCGAACCATCCCGGGCAACGAGAAGGCGATCCTCGACATCAAGAACGGTCTCGTCGAGCAGGGCATCCACATCGTCACCGACAGTGAGGCGCTTGTGCACGTCTCCGGTCATCCGCGGCGCAATGAACTGCTGCAGATGTACGAGTGGACCAAGCCGAAGGTTCTGGTGCCTGTCCACGGAGAGGCCGCGCATCTGATCGCCCAGGGGGAACTCGCATTGCAGGCCGGCATCGAGACCGTGCCGCGCGTGCGCAACGGCGACATGCTGCGTCTGGCACCCGGTCCGGCCGAGGTAATCGATCAGGTTCCGCATGGCCGCGTCTACAAGGACGGAAAGCTGGTCGGGGATCTCGACGAGATGGGCATTTCGAACCGCCGGAAGCTGTCTTATGTCGGCCATGTCGCGGTCAATGTCCTGCTCGACAGCCGCTACGAATTTGCTGGCGATCCCGAGCTCGTGCCGTTCGGCTTGCCTGAGTTCGACGACGAGGGCGAAAGCATGGAGGACACGCTCTATGACGCCGTCCTGGGGGCAGTGGAGAGTATTCCGCGTGCGCGCCGCAAAGATCTGGAGATGCTGCGCGAAAGCATCCGGCGCGCCGTTCGCGGCACCGCAAATGATGCCTGGGGCAAGAAGCCCGTGGTCACCGTCTTCGTGACCAAAGTCTGAGTGACGGGGGCGCGGAAGCTGGTATAGCTTCGGCGCCGTTTCGTCATCGAGGAGTAAGTTCATGCTTGGACGCGTCAATCACGTCGCCATCGCCGTTCCGGATCTGGCGGCCGCAACCGCCTCTTACCGCGACACACTCGGCGCCAGCGTGTCGGCTACACAGGCCCTGCCGGAACACGGCGTGACCGTGGTCTTCGTTGAACTGCCGAACACCAAGATCGAACTGCTTGAACCGCTCGGCGCCGATTCTCCGATCGCCGCATTCCTGGCCAAGAACCCCGGCGGCGGCATGCACCATATCTGCTACGAGGTTGAGGATATCCTTGCCGCGCGCGACCAGCTGGCAAGCGGCGGCGCGCGGGTGCTCGGCGGCGGTGAGCCGAAGATCGGCGCCCATGGAAAGCCGGTGCTCTTCCTTCACCCCAAGGATTTCTACGGCACCCTCATCGAGCTCGAGCAAGTCTGAGGTCTGACGCCGAATTGCACTCCGGCCGTTCCCGACCTATAAGTCGGCCGTTCCCGGTGCCAGGTGGCGCCGGTCAGCCAGCGAGGCCCGCACGCGATGCCCATTCTGTCCGCCTTTGCCATCTATTTCGTCATCTGGTGGATCACGCTTTTCGCCGTCCTGCCGATTGGCATGAAGACGCAGGCTGAAGCAAATGAAGTGGTGCCGGGCAGTGTCGAAAGTGCGCCGGCCCGTTTCCGGGGCGGCCGGGTCGTTCTGGTGACGACACTGGTCTCCGGACTGATTTTTTCCGGCTGGTATGTCGCATCCACGTACTTTGGCATCGGGCTCGACAGCCTGCCCAACGTGGTCCCCAAATTCGACTGATTCCCGACAGCGGGAGAGAGTGAGAGGCGCGGGCTCATACCCCGCGCCTTTGTGATTCAGAATGTGAGGGAAGTGACCTAAGACTCAGATCTTCAACGAGGATCGCGGAGTACTTCCTGCCGGCACAGCGGCTGGCTGCGACAAGGCAAAAAAAAACAAGGTCCGAAGACCTTGTTTCAATTATCGCGTGATCCTTCACCATTTAAGGGGCTGCGAACTAGCGCGCCTAAGATCTGATCCTCCCAAGACTTGACCGCGAAAATGGCAAGAAATTGAACTCCTTGCCTCTTTTATGGGCTCACGCTAGCCCAATCTGTGCGCTTTGTCACCCCATATTTTGCATATTTGCTACAGTCACCAGAAAAAATCCAAAAATACCCAAATGTCGCACTTGTGATGACGCAAACCTGCATTTTGCCTTGCTGAAAGTTGCGTCGGGCGGAAGGAAGTGGGCTTGTGGGCTGTCTCGAAGGCTCTCTGCGGGCGGGTTTTCTTCGGGTTGGGAAACCGCTATGTACGCTTCGAGAAACACCCGTGTCATGGCTGATTCCGCCTTCTGCGGAATCCTAAACTGTCTGGAACCTGTTATGCGTCTTTCGCGCTATTTCATGCCGATCCTCAAGGAAAACCCGAAGGAAGCGGAAATCGTCTCCCACCGCCTGATGCTGCGGACGGGCATGATCCGTCAGCAGAGCCAGGGGATCTATTCCTGGCTCCCGCTCGGCAAGCGCGTTCTCGACAAGGTCAACAAGATCATTCGTGAGGAACAGAACCGCTCCGGCGCGATCGAGCTCCTGATGCCGACGCTGCAGTCGGCCGATCTCTGGCAGGAGAGTGGCCGCTACGACGACTACGGCAAGGAAATGCTGCGCATCAAGGACCGCCAGGACCGCCCGATGCTCTACGGTCCGACCAACGAAGAGATGATCACCGACATCTTCCGTTCCTATGTGAAGTCTTACAAGGATCTGCCGCTCAATCTCTACCACATCCAGCTGAAGTTCCGTGACGAGATCCGTCCGCGCTTCGGCACCATGCGCTCGCGCGAGTTCCTCATGAAGGATGCCTATTCCTTCGACCTGACCCGCGAGGATGCCATCCACTCCTACAACAAGATGTTCGTCGCCTATCTGCGCACCTTCGACCGGCTCGGCCTGCGCGCCATCCCGATGCGTGCGGATACCGGCCCGATCGGCGGCAATCACAGCCACGAGTTCATCATCCTCGCCGACACCGGCGAGTCGGAAGTCTTCTGCCACAAGAGCTTCGTCGATTTCGACATTCCTTCCGTCGACACGGATTTCGATGACGTCGCCGGCCTGCAGTCGATCTTCGACAAGTGGACCTCGGTTTATGCCGCAACCTCGGAAATGCATGACGAGGCGGCCTTCGGCACGATCGCCGAAGGCGACCGCCTGTCCGCTCGCGGCATCGAGGTTGGTCACATCTTTTACTTCGGAACGAAGTATTCCGAGCCGATGGGCGCCAAGGTCCAGGGTCCGGACGGCAAGGAACATGTTGTCCACATGGGGTCCTACGGCATTGGCCCGACGCGCCTTGTTCCCGCCATCATCGAAGCCTCGCATGACGAGAACGGAATCATCTGGCCGGCTTCTGTCGCGCCCTTCGACGCCGTCGTGATCAACATGAAGGCTGGCGACGCGGCTTGCGACGCGGCCTGCGAGAAGATCTACGCGGCGCTCACGAAGGCCGGCAAGGATACGCTCTACGACGACACGGACGACCGTGCCGGCACGAAGTTCGCGACCGCCGACCTGATCGGCGTTCCGGCCCAGGTGATTGCCGGTCCCCGGTCGGTCGCCAACGGGGAAATCGAATTGAAGGACCGCAAGACCGGTGCCCGCGAGACGATGACCATCGAGGCTGCCATCAACAAGCTGGTCGGGTAACTTCCCGAGCGAGGAGACGTAATGACGAGTGCAGCCTCCGCCAACGAGACGGCCGGGGCCGGAAACGGCAGCGCCGCCCGGCCTTTCTCCGCCTTCGAGCGCATGGTCGCCTGGCGCTATCTGCGCGCCCGGCGCAAGGAGGCCTTCATCTCGGTGATCGCCGGCTTTTCCTTCGTCGGCATCATGCTCGGTGTGGCGACGCTCATCATCGTGATGGCGGTGATGAACGGTTTCCGCACCGAGCTCATCAGCCGCATCCTCGGCATCAACGGCCACATGATCGTCCAGCCGGTCGACGGCCCGCTGGAGAACTATGCCGAGCTCGCCACCAAGTTCGCAGCCGTTCCCGGCGTGACCATGGCCCTGCCGCTGGTCGAGGGACAGACCTTGGCCTCAGGTCGCGCCGGCGCCGGCACGGGTGCTCTGGTGCGCGGCATTCGTCCCGAGGACGTGACCAAGCTCAAGACCGTCTCCACCAATATCCGTGCGGGCGATCTCGTCGGCTTCGCCGCGGGGCAGGGCGTGCTGGTCGGTTCGCGCATGGCGGCGGATCTCGGCATCACCGCCGGCGACACGATTACGCTGGTGTCCCCGGAGGGCGACGTGACGCCGCTCGGTGTCAATCCGCGCGTCAAGGCCTATCCGGTTTCCGGCATCTTCGAGATCGGCATGTCGGAATATGATTCCTCGATCATCTACATGCCGCTCGAGGAAGCCCAGCTCTATTTCAATGCCGAGGGCATCGTGCAGTCGATCGAGCTGTTTGTCTCCAACCCGGATGACGTCGACGCGCTGCGCCCGCAGATCGAACAGGCTGCCGGCCGGCAGATCTTCATCACCGACTGGCGCCAGCGCAACCAGACCTTCTTCTCGGCGCTTCAGGTCGAGCGCAACGTGATGTTCATGATCCTGACGCTGATCGTCCTCGTCGCGGCGCTCAACATCATTTCCGGCCTGATCATGCTGGTGAAGGACAAGTCGAGCGACATCGCGATCCTGCGCACCATGGGCGCGAGCGCCAATGCCATCATGCGCATCTTCTTCATGACCGGGGCGGCGATCGGCACGGCTGGAACGCTTGCGGGCGTGGCGCTCGGCGTCCTCGTCTGTCTCAACATCGAGTCGATCCGCCAGTTCTTCAGCTGGGTTTCCGGAACCGTTCTTTTCGATCCCGAGCTCTACTTCCTCAGCCAGCTGCCCGCCGACATGAACGTGGGCGAGACGGTATCCGTCGTCGTCATGGCTCTCAGCCTCTCCTTCCTGGCGACGATTTTCCCGGCTTGGCGCGCCTCGCGCCTCGACCCGGTCCAGGCCCTGCGCTACGAATAAGGATACCGGTTTGATGGCCTCCGACACTGTACTTTCACTCACGGGTATCGACCGCCACTATGGCCAGGGCGAGACCCTGCTCAGCATCCTCAAGGGCGCCGATTTCAGCCTGAGAAGCGGCGAGACGGTCGCGCTCGTGGCCCCCTCGGGCACCGGCAAGTCGACCCTTTTGCACGTCGCCGGCCTGCTCGAACATCCCGATGCGGGCGAGGTGACCATCGGCGGCGTCGCCTGCCAGGGGCTCTCCGACGAAAAGCGCACCGCGATCCGCCGCCACTCGATCGGCTTCGTCTACCAGTTTCACCACCTGTTGCCGGAGTTCTCGGCGCTGGAAAACATCATGATGCCGCAGCTGATCGCCGGCCTGTCGCGCGCCGAGGCCCGCGAACGCGCGGCCCAGCTGCTCGACTACATGCGCATCGGCCACCGCGGCGACCATCGTCCGGCCGAGCTCTCCGGTGGCGAGCAGCAGCGCGTCGCGATCGCCCGCGCCGTTGCCAATGCGCCGCTCGTCCTGCTCGCCGATGAGCCGACCGGCAACCTCGACCCCGAGACGGCATCCTACGTCTTCTCCGCGCTCGAAGCCCTGGTGCGCCAGTCGGGTCTCGCCGCGATGATCGCCACCCACAATCACGAGCTTGCGCGGCGCATGGATCGTTGTGTGACGCTGGTCGACGGCCGCGTCGTCGACTACACCGCCTGATCGCATCGTTAGGCTATCGGAGCCACCGGCTTCGCTGGATCGCTACACATCAACGGCCGCACCTTGCCGGATTCATGCTCCGGCGAGGTGCGGCCTTTTTTTGGTTGACAGCGGAACGCAAAGAGAACAAAATACAAACATAACGAGCCAGGAGAGAGACATGACCGAAATTCTTCGTGACGTCGCCGCATTCGCCTCGATTTCCATGTTTGTTGCCAGCCTGTCGGTGATCATGCTCGCCCTGTGACCGGCGCCGTCGGGCACCGCGCGCAAAGTTCGCGCAAAGTTGTAGAGAGCGCATGATCTCGGCAAAGAATTCTGGACTTCATCGTGCGCTCGGCCGAAAATCGCGGCCGATTCAAAATGTGCCGGGGAAGCTTCATGGGCGAGACTGCAATTGACGGGAACGATCCGGTGAAGACCGGTGCTGGCCCGGGTTTCGTTCACCTGAGACTGCATTCGGCCTATTCGTTGCTTGAAGGCGCGCTGCCGCTCAAGAAGGTTCTCGGCAAGGCCGTTGCCGACAACCAGCCTGCAATCGCCATCACCGATACCAACAACCTGTTCGTGGCGCTGGAGTTCTCGCAGAAGGCCTTGGGCGACGGTCTGCAGCCGATCATCGGCTGCCAGCTTTCCATCGACATGGAGGATGGCAGCGTCGAAAAGCGGCCAGGCCAGCCGGGCGGCTATCCGGCGATCATCCTGCTCGCGGCCGATGCCGGGGGCTATGAACGTCTGGTGGATCTGGTCAGCCGGGCCTATCTCGGCGGGGACTCGACACAGGCCGTGCATATCGGCATGTCGTGGCTCGAGGAGATCGGCACGGCGGGACTGATCTGCCTGACCGGGGCGGCGAAGGGCCCTGTCGATTCCGCAATGAAGGAGGGCCACCGCGCCCAGGCCGAAGCCCGTCTGCTCGAGCTCAAGCGTCTGTTTGGCGACCGGCTGTATGTCGAGTTGCAGCGCCACGGCGAATACGACAAATCTCATGAACGCCGCATGGTCGGGCTTGCCTACGACCATGACGTTCCGCTGGTCGCGACCAACGAGGCCTTCTTTCCGTCGCGTGGCGACTATGAAGCCCATGACGCGCTGATGGCGGTGGCGCACAACGCGATCGTTTCCGACGACAGCCGGTTCCGCCTGACGCCGGATCACTATCTGAAGAGCCGGGAAGAGATGCAGGCGCTGTTCGCCGATCTGCCGGAAGCGCTCGCCAACACCGTCGAGATCGCCCAGCGCTGCGCCTTCGTGCTCGACACCCGCAAGCCGATCCTGCCGCGCTTCACCGGCGGCGTCGAGGATCCGGAGGAGGCAGAGCGCGCCGAGGCCCTGGAACTGCGCCGTCAGGCGGTCGAGGGTCTGGACGGACGTATCGCCGCGCTCGGCATGGCGGCCGGCTTCACCGAACAGGACTACCGCGAGCGTCTCGAGTTCGAGCTTTCGATCATCGAGCGCATGAAGTTTCCGGGTTACTTCCTGATCGTTTCGGACTTCATCAAATGGGCCAAGCAGCATGACATCCCGGTTGGCCCCGGTCGCGGCTCGGGTGCGGGTTCGCTCGTCGCCTATGCGCTGACCATCACCGACGTCGATCCTTTGCGCTTTTCGCTGCTCTTCGAACGCTTCCTCAATCCGGAACGCGTGTCGATGCCCGACTTCGACATCGACTTCTGCCAGGATCGCCGCGAAGAGGTGATCCGCTACGTTCAGCGCAAGTATGGCCGCGAGCAGGTGGCACAGATCATCACTTTCGGTTCGCTGCAGGCGCGTGCGGCCCTTCGCGACGTCGGCCGCGTGCTCGAAATGCCCTACGGCCAGGTCGACAAGATCTGCAAGCTGGTGCCGAACAATCCGGCCAATCCGACGCCCTTGTCGAAGGCGATCGAGGAAGAGCCCAAGCTGCAGGAAGCAGCCGAAGAGGAGCCGGTCGTCGCCCGTCTTCTCGACATCGCCCAGAAGATCGAGGGGCTCTATCGCCATGCTTCGACTCACGCGGCCGGCATCGTGATCGGTGACCGCCCGCTGTCGAAGCTGGTGCCGATGTATCGCGATCCGCGTTCCGACATGCCGGTCACCCAGTTCAACATGAAATGGGTCGAGCAGGCAGGGCTCGTGAAATTCGACTTCCTCGGCCTGAAGACGCTGACCGTGTTGAAGACCGCGGTCGATTTCGTCAAGGAACAGAGGGGCATCGATGTCGATCTGGCAGCCATCCCGCTCGACGACCAGCTGACCTACGAGATGCTGTCGCGCGGCGAAACGGTCGGCGTGTTCCAGGTGGAAAGCGCCGGCATGCGCAAGGCGCTGATCGGGATGCGGCCGGACTGCATCGAGGACATCATCGCGCTGGTGGCCCTCTACCGTCCGGGCCCGATGGAGAACATCCCCGTTTACAATGCCCGCAAGCACGGCGAGGAGGAGATCGAGTCGATCCACCCGAAGATCGACTATCTTCTCAAGGAAACGCAGGGCGTTATCGTCTACCAGGAGCAGGTCATGCAGATCGCTCAGGTGCTCTCGGGCTATTCGCTCGGCGAGGCCGACCTTCTGCGCCGCGCCATGGGTAAGAAGATCAAGGAGGAGATGGACAAGCAGCGCGCCCGCTTCGTCGACGGCGCCGTCGAGAACGGCGTGTCGAAGAACCAGGCCGATGTGATCTTCGACCTGCTTGCCAAGTTCGCGAACTACGGCTTCAACAAGTCGCATGCTGCGGCCTACGCCATCGTTTCCTACCAGACCGCCTATATGAAGGCGCATTATCCGACCGAGTTCCTCGCCGCCTCCATGACGCTCGACATGGCGAACACGGAAAAGCTCAACGACTTCCGCCAGGACGCCGGCCGCCTCGGCATCGAGGTCGTTCCGCCGTCGGTGCAGACCTCGTTCCGGCATTTCCAGACCGGTCCGAACCGGATCTATTACGCGCTGGCCGCCATCAAGGGCGTCGGCGATTCCGCCGTTCAGCACATCGTCGAGGTCCGCGGCGACACGCCGTTCGAATCGATCGAGGATTTCTGCCTCAGGATCGACCCCAAGCAGGTCAACCGGCGCGTCTTCGAAAGCCTGATCTGTGCCGGCGCATTCGATTGCTTCGGTCGCGATCGTGCCGAGCTGGTCGCCGGCCTTGATCGGGTGCTGGGTTATGCCCAGCGCGCGCAGGAAAACGCGGTCAGCGGCCAGTCCGACATGTTCGGCGCCGGCGGTGCCACGGGGCCCGAGCGAATTTCGTTCGCTCCCTATACCGCCTGGCTGCCGTCCGAAAAGCTGATGCGCGAGTTTCAGGTCCTCGGCTTCTACCTGACGGCCCATCCGCTCGATTCCTACCGTTCGCTGCTGGAGAAGATGCGCGTCCAGAACTTCGCGGATTTTTCCCAGGCGGTGCGCCAGGGTGCAACGGCGGGCCGGCTTGCGGGAACGGTGATTTCGCGCCAGGAGCGCAAGACCCGCACCGGCAACAAGATGGGCATCGTGACGTTTTCGGACGCGTCCGGCCAGTTCGAGGCCATCCTCTTTTCGGAAGGCCTCAACCAGTATCGCGACCTTCTGGAATCCGGCAAGTCGCTGGTCATCACCGTCGCTGCGGAAGAGCGGCCGGAAGGCATCGGCCTCAGGATCCAGACGGCGCAGTCGCTCGAGGAAAAGTCCGTCCAGATGCAGAAGGCGTTGCGCGTCTATGTGCGCGACAGCGGTCCGCTGAAGACGGTTGCCGCCCATCTCAACACGCGCGGTGACGGTCTCGTGTCATTCATCGTCATCAAGGATGACGGGCAGCGGGAGATCGAGGTCGAACTCACCGAGAAATACCGCATTTCCCCGGAAATTGCCGCCGCCATGCGTTCGGCGCCCGGCGTCATCGACGTCGAGCTGGTCTGACCGGCTGACCGAAGGCCTCAGGCCTTCGGCGCGCGATGGGTGATGGTGATGAAGTCGGTGCCGGGACCCGTTTCCGGGCCGATGCCGTTGTCCGAAATCGTGATCGACGTGCCTTCGCTCATCATCGTCTCGATGCGATGGCGGATCTCGTCGGGAATGGTGATGCGGTCGAGCGCCGCTGCAGCGGTGAAGACGGCGGTGTCGTCGGCCGCCTGGGTGATGCCGAGCCGCTTCATCGTGGAATTCGTCAAATGGTTTTCGAGCGTGACGGCGCGCCATTCGGCCTTGTGGCCGAAGCGGTCGACATCGGTCGCCTCGATGAAATGGGTACCCAGCGCCTTCTCCGGATCGGCAATGCCGACCGGCGCTTCGAACAGCGGCTTGAAGTTCTGGCGCACCATGATCTGGCCGAGCGGCGGAACGCCCTTGCCGCTGCTCTTGTAGAGCTCGGTCAGGAAGTCGGCACCGACCAGCGCGCCCTTGGTGGAAAGACCCTTCCAGCGCTTGAAGCCGTTGATCGCCGCGACCGTCATCTTGCCGGCATGGCCGTCCGGTACGCCGGCATCGAATCCGAGTTCGCCGAGCAGCGTCTGCACGTCGATCATGGTTTCGCGCTCGCCGCGGCGGGTGATCAGGATGCGCAGCGGCGGTGCCTCCTCGAGTACGACCTTGGCCGTCGCACCCGCCTTCGGCAAGACGTCGGCCATCGCCACCTCGACGGGTTTCAGCGACGCGTCGATCGTGCTCGGCCGCAGTTCGGCATCGGACAGCAACTGGCCATCCGGCGTCGGCGCGCGCGGGGTGAAGAGCGCTTCGTGGGTCAACCAGGCGGGAACAGCCGGGTGATCGGTGATGATGACATGCGCGCCGCGTTCCGTCAGCTTGAACAGCTCCTTGGCGAAGGCCGCCGGAAGGCGCACGCAGCCGTGGGAGGCGGGATAGTTCGGCACGCTGCCGGATTCATGCAAGGCGACGCCCGACCATGTGATGCGCTGCATCCAGGGCATCGGCGCGTTCGAATAGAGATTGGACTCGTGATACTTGCGCTTTTCAAGGATCGAAAACACCCCCGACGGGGTCGTGTGGCCGGGCTTGCCGGTGGAGACGTTCGAGGTCGCCACGACCTTGTCGCCGTCATAGACCACCAGTGACTGTTCGGTTTTCGAGACGAAGATCTGCAGGTTGCCGCCGCTTCCGGCGCTCGCCGGTGTTGAAAGGATGGTCGCGGACAACAGGCCAAGGGTGGCGGCCAGGGACTTCATCATGGGGCTTGATCCTATACGCAATACGAACGCGGCCAAAATATAGGTCGAAGTTTAATGAAGCTTTGCCGTGTGGCCCGACCTGGTTCACGAGATTGTGTAAATCGCTTCTTTGTGAGAGCCTGATGCGTCGAGTGCCGGGGGAGGCCGCGATGCATGTCGATGCTCTATCTTCATTGGTTGAACTGGACGCTCTGAAGCAGAACTGGAACGAAGTCTTCGCCGCCGATCCAGACGGACACTATTTCCTGTCCTGGCATTGGCTGAGGCGCTGGTTGGAAAAGGCCGGCCCCTGGCGTGTTCTGGCTGCTCGCAGCGGTGACGCGAGCGAAGGTTATGTGGCTTTCCTGCCGATTCAACTGCGGACGGAGTTTGACGAGACGAGGGGGCTCTTCAATACGATCGGGCTCGCGGGAGCGCATTTCTCTGCCTATTGCGGCATGCTGGCCTTGCCCGCTCACGCCGACGAGGCGGTGGATGCGTTCTCCACCCATCTCAAGGGGTTTGCCTGGCGTCACCTGGCCCTCGACGACATCGTCATGCCCAGGGAGCGGTTGCAGCGCCTCTTTTCCGCCTTTCCGGCCGAGACCTTCCGCCATGCCAAGATAAAGCGGGCCGAGCACATCACGGATGCCGGCGAGGACATCGATCACGACACCTATGTTTACGTCCCCTTGCCCGGTGACTACGAGGCGCTGCTGAACGAACGACTAGGTTCCCGGACCCGCTATCACGCGCGAAGAGCGATGCGGGAATTGCAGATGCCGGAGCGCGAACTCTTCATCTCCCTTCCGACCACCGAGACCCTGGCCAGGGATATCGACATTCTCTGCTCCCTGTGGTGGGGGCAGTGGGGGCCGCAGCGCCCGGCCTACGGCCGTTTCATCATCGAGAACACGCGTCACATGCTGCCCGCCTGCTTCGCGGATGGCAGTCTTCATATGCCGATCCTTTGGCACAGGGGGAAGGCAATTGCCGCCTTCGTTCTGTTCCTTGATCCCTCCCACCGGACCGTCGTCGCCTTCCTGAGCGGTCGCGACATGACCGCGGACAGGTCCGTCAGTCCCGGTCTGATCCTCCACTGCCACAGCCTCCGCTGGGCGATCGAGAATGGCTATGAGATCTACGATCTCGGCACGGGCGACTACAGTTACAAGGATGCCTTCGGGGCGGAGCATCGCCAGGTCGAGCGCTTCCGTATTTCGACCCATTCCGGGCAGAACCTCGGTGGGAGGCTTGATCCGCGAACGCTCGATGCTGCCTTTTCGAAGGCCGCGGTTTTCGACCGTGCCGGCCGAATGGACGCCGCCGCCCTCTGCTGTCGGCAGATCCTGGCGACCGACCCGGCCTATCAGCCGGCCCTGGAGCTTGGTCAGAGGTTGGAGCAATCCCTGCGGCAGCGTGTGGACGGTCTGGTCGCAGCCGCGCTCTCCCACCTGCGCTCAGGCGCGCTCGCCGCCGCGGAAGCCGATTTGCGGGACGCGCTCGACTTTGATCCGCACTGCCTGCCGGCCTTGCTCAGCCTCGCCGCGCTGCTGATGCAGAAGAACGCGCCGGATGACGCAGCCGCCTTGCTTGGCCGCGCGCTCGCGGTGGCTCCGTCCTCGGCTGCGGTTCACCTCCAGCACGGCAACGTACTCATCATGCAATCGAGGCTGGACGAGGCTCTGCAGAGTTACGACAAGGCAATCGCCCTGGACGGAACGAATGCCGTTGCCTTCAGCAACCGCGGCACTCTGTTGCGCAAGCTCCGGCGCCTGGACGAGGCGGAGGAGAGCTATCGGCAAGCGCTTGCGCTCGATCCCGCCAACGAGCAGGCGGCGCGCAATCTCGGTCGGCTCCAAAGCGAGGCGGGCGGGGCGCTGGACGGCGCCTGACGCTCATTTGTCCCGGCCGAAGGTGTAACCGGTCTGGACGCTCCCCTTGCCGAACTTTTCCCGCAGCTTGTCCATCGCGGCTTCCGCGGCCGCCCGCCGTTGCGATTGTTCGTCCACCAGGTCCGGCGGATCGGCGAGGGCCTCGTCCTGCAGGTCGCTCACACCGATCCCGATCAGGCGAAAGCGGGTTCCGTCCGTTTCCCTTTCCAGAAGGCCAAGCCCGGTCCGGAAGATCTTGTCGGCGAGCTGGGTCGGATCATCGAGCCGGCGGTTACGGGTTCGCCCCTTGAAGTCGGCGGTCTTCAGCTTCAACACGACCGTCTGGCCGGCAATGCCGGAGCGCTTCAAGCGCCAGGCGACCTTTTCCGATAGGGCTCGCAGATGCGGAACAAGCTCTTCATGGGAGGAGATGTCGTCGAAGAAGGTCGTTTCGGCCGAAACGGACTTGGCCGCCTCGTTGAGATGGACCTCGCGGTCGTCGATGCCGCGCGACAGCCGGAAGAGACGCTGTCCCATGGAGCCGTAGCGCCGCATCAGGTCGCCTTCCTCCATCGTCTGCAACTGGCCCACCGTTCGGATCCCGTCGCGCTCCAGCGTGGCTGCAAACGCCTTGCCGACGCCCCAGATCGTGGTGACTGGGCGCGGCGCGAGGAAGTCGAGCGCCTCGGCCTCGCCGATGACCGAGAAGCCGCGCGGCTTCTGCAGGTCGGACGCCACCTTCGCCAGGAACTTGCAGTAGGATAGCCCGACGGAGACGGTGATACCCACTTCCTGTTCGACGCGTCTGGCGAAGCGGGCGAGCACCCGGGCGGCCGGGTCGTGATGCAGGCGTTCCGTGCCCTTGAGCTCGAGAAAGGCCTCGTCGATCGACAGGGGCTGCACGAGAGGGGTCAGTTCCTCCATCATGGCGCGCACCTGCCGGCCGACGCGCGCGTATTTCTCCATGTCGGGACGGATGACGATCGCCTGCGGACAGGCCTCCAGCGCCTTGAACATCGGCATGGCGGAGCGCACCCCGTGGATGCGGGCAATGTAGCAGGCGGTCGACACGACCCCGCGCTTGCCGCCGCCGATGATCACCGGCTTGTCAACCAGATCAGGATTGTCGCGCTTCTCGACGGCGGCATAGAAGGCATCGCAGTCGATATGGGCGAGCGTCAGCTGGTTGAGTTCCGGATGATAGACGAGGCGAGGGCTGCCGCACGCGACGCAACGCCGCCGCTCGTCCGGCTGCGCCTTCAGGCAGTCTCGGCAGAAGCCCGGAGATTGAGTGTTATCCGTCGTCATCTGGGGAACAAAGGTTGAACGTCTGGACATTAGGCGCTAGCCTGCGGACTGGCAAGCGAAACGATGGCCGGTGCTTGCGGTCCCGAGATCTTGCTGGATGGGAGGCGTGCCGCCGGTCAGCCCGCAAGGTGCGCGGAAATGAGCCCCAGTGCCTCCGGCCAGTCGCGCGCCCGCCGGACATGGTCGCCTGCAGGAGGTGCCAATTGATGGATATCGATCGGCGGAGGAAGGTGGACGAGTAGGCATTGCGGCACGTGTTCGCCGACCGAATGGAGGTTGTGGACCATGTCGTCGATGAAGGCGACGGGCAGGGCCCTCTCACCGTGCAGGTGCCGGACAAGCGGACCTTTGGCCTCCTTCGCCGCAATGAGCGGATAAGTGAACCCGAAGCGGTCGAGAAGGCGACGGCGCGCCGCGAAGTGTTGCGGCGGCATGGCCGTGAGGAAGATCAGGTCGGCGGTCTCGGAAAGCGCACGCAGAGCGCCGGTCGCGTCGGAAAAGGGCGATTGCCATTGTTCCTGTTCCGCGAAGAAGCCCTCGAGCAGCGCGCTGACGGCATCGGCCTCAACCCGTGTGTCGTCGCTTTCTCCGACGATATTTCCATGCAGGCGGAAGGAGCGGGGAAGCAACCTGAGCCCGCGACTGGCGAGAAAGGCGCGAAACGGCGTGACGAATTCGAGGACCACATCGTCGACGTCGCACACGACCAGCGGGCGTTTCGTCAGCCGGATGTTCTCAAGGGACTCGGACACTCAGTACTCGCCGGATCCGAGCGACGGCCCGGTGTAATGGTGCGACGCGGAGACGACGGTCTCCGGCTTGATGCCGGTTGATTCACAGAAGGCCATCAGGCTCGGCTCGTGGGCCATCAGGAAGTCGAGCATGCCCGCCAGGAAGCTAGGGTCGCCGACCGCTTGCCGCAACTGGTCCGGGCGCGTGCCGGAAAGTGCAAGGAATCGGCCGAGCATGTCCGGTTCGTTGGCCAGCCAGCCGAGCACGGCGACGGCGGTTTCCTCGGCTTCGGCTGGTATGCTGTTTTTGTTCATGAGCCTTTCCGCAATTTCCAACAGAGTTACCTATTTCTCAACCAAATGACCTTAGCATGACATCGCGCGCAATGTGCAGACTGCCTTTGTCGTACAGACTTTTACTGGCGCCAGGCGGGATTGAGGGACAGGGTGAATGCCGAAGAAGGTAATGATTGTCGAAGACAACGAGCTCAACATGAAGCTCTTCCGCGATCTTATCGAAGCATCCGGCTACGAGACGATTCAGACCCGCAACGGTCTGGAGGCGCTTGATCTTGCCCGCAAGCATCACCCCGATCTTATCCTCATGGACATCCAACTGCCCGAAGTCTCGGGCCTCGACGTGACGCGCTGGCTGAAGGCAGATCCCGAACTTCATGTCATCCCGGTCATCGCGGTGACGGCCTTTGCGATGAAGGGCGACGAGGAACGCATCCGGCAGGGTGGCTGTGAGGCCTATGTGTCGAAGCCGATCTCGGTGCCGAAGTTCATCGAGACCATCAAGACCTATCTCGGCGACGCGTGAGGGAACGGCAAAGATGACCGCGAGAATCCTAGTCGTCGACGACATCCCGGCCAACGTCAAACTCCTCGAAGCGCGGTTGCTCGCCGAATATTTCGAAGTGCTGACAGCCGACAATGGGCGTGATGCGCTTGATATCTGCGACCGCACCCAGGTCGACGTCATCCTGCTCGACATCATGATGCCCGGCATGGACGGTTTCGAAGTCTGCGAGCGCCTGAAGGCCAACCCGCGCACCGCCCACATACCGGTGGTCATGGTCACCGCACTCGATCAGCCGTCCGACCGCGTCCGTGGCCTCAAGGCCGGCGCGGACGATTTTCTCACCAAGCCCGTCAACGATCTGCAGCTCATTTCGCGCGTGAAGAGCCTCGTGCGCCTGAAGACGCTGAGCGACGAACTGCGCATCCGCGCCGACACTGCACAGCAGATCGGCATCGACGACAGCCTGCGCCTGAGTGACGGGCGCCTGGAAGAGGCCGGTCAGGTCCTGCTTGTCGACAGCCGCGGCAGCTCGCAGGAGCGCATCATCAAGACGCTGAAGCCGATCGCCGTGGTCAATGCCATGTCCGATCCGCAGGCCGCGGTCTTCGAGGCGGTCGAAAACCCCTTCGATCTCGTGATCGTTAACGGCAATCTCGATGATTACGACCCGCTGCGCCTCTGCTCGCAGCTGCGTTCGCTCGAGCGGACGCGTTTCGTGCCGATCCTCCTCATTACCGAACACGGCGACGACCAGATGATCGTCCGCGCCCTCGACCTCGGCGTGAATGACTATATCGTCCGTCCGCTCGATCCGAATGAACTGGTGGCCCGCACGCTGACCCAGATCCGCCGCAAGCGTTTCAACGATCGCCTGCGCAACAGCGTGACCCAGACCATTGAGCTGGCCGTCACCGACGGGTTGACGGGCCTGCACAACCGCCGCTATCTCGATAGCCATCTCAAGATGTTGTTCACCCGTGCCCAGGCGCGGGGACGGCCGCTTTCCGTCTGCATCACCGATATCGACCGCTTCAAACACGTAAACGACACCTTCGGCCACGACGCGGGCGACGAGGTGTTGAAGGAGTTTGCGATGCGCGTCCGCTCGACGGTGCGCGGCGCGGATCTCGCCTGCCGCTATGGTGGCGAGGAATTCGTTCTGGTCATGCCGGATACTCCGGCGCAGGCAGCGGCGGTCATCGCCGAGCGCCTGCGCAGCATCATCGAGACCAAGCCCTTCCAATTGCGCGGGGCGGGCCAGATGCTCGACGTCACGGCGTCGATGGGTATTGCGACTGTCGGCGGTGGCGTCGAGACCCCGGAACAGCTGTTGAAGCAGGCCGATCTGGCGCTCTACGAGGCCAAGCGCTCCGGCCGCAACCGCGTCGTGGCCGCTGCTGCCTGACGCTTTCTTCGCCAGACCTGCGGCATTTTGCGCCATCGGCGGACTTGATGACGAATTTCTTTTGTCAAGAGGCCTGAATCGGGGATTGCGCGATCCGCCGCCTTTGATGAAAATACCGATATATAAGCGTCTCTTTATACGCTTCCGCGCGAGATCCGGCGCCATGTCGGCTGGATGAAGAAGAACAGGCGTAGTCTGATTCGGCGGATTTCAGCCGCTTTTCGATTTCTTGTGCGATTTTATAAGTCTAAATCACAAAATAACGCTCGAATCGCGTCGATCGCTGTCGACTTTTACCGATAAATATTAGAATTCAATTATATTGATTGGTATGCACGGTGACCAATTGTGATGAGAATGCTTATTTTTTGGGTGATGGACTTTGGTCTCGCTGAGTTTTACTTGAAAGTATTCGGAAGGCGAGCTTGAGTAACGCTCACTCTAGTCTAGGGGCGACTTCTCGATCTTAACCATAGCCACAAGCAAAATGTGGAAGGGTTAAGAAACTGTTGATTTTCATCTGAAGTTGAGCGAAGTTGACACCAACGAAAGAGATGCCTCGAAAAGAGGCTGATCGATACCCCATGATGCTCAGGTCCGCCGCATCTCCTGGGTCGTGGGGTCGGTCGGTTGATACGCAAAATAAAAACGGTTCCTCGTGCCGTCTTTGCGTGTCGACCGACCCCCTATTGAAAAGGGCACCGCAGCCAGACCGGCGCGGTGCCCTTTTTCTTTGCTGTGCATTGCCAGGCCGTTGGAAGCGCGTGGGAGGGGGGAGACCGCCGTCGCGATGGGCCAAAAAGAAAAGGCGCGTTGCCGGGGCAACGCGCCTGAACGTACGGATAACCGATCAAGAAATTACTTGATCTTGGTTTCCTTGAATTCGACGTGCTTCTTGACGACCGGATCGTACTTCGTCTTGGTCATCTTTTCCGTCATCGTGCGGCTGTTCTTCGTCGTAACGTAGAAGGTACCCGTGTCGGCTGTCGACAGCAGCTTGATCTTGATTGTTGTAGCCTTGGCCATGGTCGTCCTGCCTCTAATAAACGAAGCCGTGGACGACCGAACGAAGCCCACGGCAAATCTGGCGCGAAACTACAAATCGCGCCCGAAAAGTCAAGTCCGTTTGCCCCTAAAAAGCAGCCTTCCCACGGAAAGGGCCACATAGAGGCCGAAGAAACCGGCGATCGCCCAGGCAAAACCGTGGTTTCCGGAGATGTCGATGGCCGCGCCGATCACCTGCGGGCCGGCGACGGTACCGACCGCGTAGCAGAAGACGAAGGCGGCATTGGCGGCGGCAAGGTCGGATCCGGTCAGCCGGGAGCCGAGATGGCTGAGGCCGACCGTATAGAGGCCGGACACGCTGCCGCCCCAGAACAGCAGCACGACCGCCATCAGCAGCCAGTTCCCGGAAAGCCAGGGCAGGGCGAGCGAACCGGCAAGGCCGATGACCGCCATGGCGGAGAGCAGCAGCCTGCGGTCCTTCAGGTGGTCGGACAGCATTCCGAGCGGGATCTGGAAGATCATGTTGCCGATGCCCATCACCGTCAGCAAGAGCGCGGCCTGCGATTCGCCGAAGCCGATTCGCGTCGCGTAGATCGGAAAGAGTGAAAGCCCGCCCACTTCGACGGCCCCGAAGATGAACACGGCGGCCGTCGCCGTCGGGACGAGGAAGATGTAGCGCAGGAAATGATTGCTCGGCTTCTCGTCGAGTGCCGGGCTTTCGCCCCGCGCGACATAGATAGGGATCGCCGCGGCAAGGATTGCCACTGCACCGACGGCGAACGGCAGAATGCCGTCGCTGCCGAGCAGGGAGAAGAGCAGGGGCCCCGAGGCGAAGCCGACCGACAGCACGGTGGCATAGATGCCGAGAACGAGCCCCCGACGCTTTGGCGGGGCGGCGGCGTTGATCCAGAATTCGGAGAGGATGAAGAGCGTCGTGGTCGCGCCGTGGAAGGCGATGCGAAGCGGAAACCACATCCAGAACTGTTCGGCATAATAGAAGCCGATCGAACTCACCGCTGCGATGACGACGGCCCAGAGCATCGTCGGCGCCACGCCCCAGTCATGGGCGAGCTTGGTGGTAATCGGCGCCGCAGCCATGGCCGCGATCCCGGCCATCGCCGAATTGAGACCGATCAGCGTCGAGGAAATGCCGCGCTTTTCGAGAATGATGCTGAGCAGCGGCAGGCCGAGGCCGATTGCGATACCGACCGCCGTGATCGCCGCAATCGCGGCGACGAGGGAGGGCCAGTGTATCTCCTCGCGGTGACCGTTGGCGCCGCATTCCGGCTGTGACATCAGACTGACCTCAAATCGTTTCGCGGAGAAACTTACCGCGGCGGGAAAAATAGAAAGGTCCGTCGCTTCCGAAGGGCAGGGATGGATCGTTTCTCATCTGTGCTTTCACGTCCTCGAGGATCGTCCGCGTGATTGGCGGCATGTTCAGACTGGAAAGGTCGTTCATGTCAAGCCAACGAAGGTCGTGGAGCTCGGACGAATCGCTGAATCCGGTGGGATCCATCGTGGTTTCGTCCGTGAAGGTCAGGAAGAAGCGGGTATCGAAGCGCCGGACATTGCCGGGCGGCGTGATGGCGCGTGCGACATAGCGCAGGCTGCCGAGATCGGCCACCAGTCGCGGATTGCCGTCGCGCGCATTCTCCATGCTTCCCAGCAGCAGGCCGGTTTCCTCGACCAGTTCGCGCACGGCCGCGAGCGCCAGACCCCGGCTGCGATTCATTGCCGATGCGCTGTCGTCGCCCCCGCTCAGCCGGGCGAGTACGAGCGGATCGAGATCCCGAAGGAACGCGCCCCGGCTATCCTCGCGATCGCGCCGGCCGCCGGGAAAGACGTAGAGATTGGGCATGAAGGCATGGGCGCTCCCGCGCTTGCCCATCAGGACGCGCGGTGCACCGTTCGTACGGTCCACGAGAAGGAGCGAGGCGGCATCCCGCGGCCGCAATTTCACCGGCGCCTGAGACGCCGCATCCTGCCGGTTGAACGGATGCTCGCTCATGGCTTGTTTGCCGGACCGAAGTCCTCGGTTTCGTCCGTCACTCCGCCAAAACCGTGCATCCTGAGCGCCCATTGCAGGCCGATGACGCCGCCCTTGATCGGCTGGATGGTGGCGAGTGCCGTGATGACGCCGAGCGGCGCCCAGATTGCCAGGTGGATCCATTCCGAGGCCGGAAAGATGAGGTCTGTCATCATGAAGCCGCCGAGCAACACATGGCCGAGCACCATGATCACCAGATAGGGCGGAAGGTCGTCGGCGCGATGGTGGAACATCTCCTCGCCGCAGGCGGCGCAGGCGTCCACCGGCTTCAGATAGGCCCGAAACAGCTTGCCGCTGCCGCAGGCCGGACAGCGGTTGAGCAGGCCGCGCGTGATCGAGCGGCCGAGAGGCCGTTCGGCCTGAGCCTCGTCGCCGAAGCGGACGGCTTCCTGTTGCTGGCTGGCAGACATTCCTTCACTCCCCATGGTCATCAATCAGCGATGCGGGCGCTTCGGCCGGGTGCCCGGCTTCTTCGACGCGCCGCGCCGGCTCGACTTGTGGAACGAGCGCACGGCTACCGGCATCGGTCGCCCTTCGCTCAGCATCTCGAAACGTAGTGCGCCGGCGAGCGGCACGGCCTCGACGAGCTTTACCTGCACAGAATCGCCCAGCCGGTAACCGAGACCGGTGCGTTCACCCGAGAGTGCCTGGTGCGCCTCGTCGTAGATGTAGTAGTCCCGCCCGATCGTCGAAACCGGCACGAAGCCGTCCGCGCCGAACTGCGGCAGCGCGATGAACAGGCCGGCCTTGGTGACGCCTGAGACCTGGCCGTCGAACTCCTCGCCGACGCGGCCGGCAAGATGGTGGGCGATCAGCCGGTTGATGGTGTCGCGCTCGGCCGCCATGGCGCGCCGTTCGAAGGTCGAGATCTCGGCTGCGATGTCGTCGAGTGCCGCCTCTTCGTCCGGCGTGATGCCGCCGTCGCCGAGGCCGAGCGATCCCACCAGCGCGCGATGCACGATCAGGTCGGCATAGCGGCGGATCGGCGAGGTGAAATGGGCATATTTCAGCAGGTTGAGGCCGAAATGCCCTATGTTTTCAGGGCTGTAGATCGCCTGGCTCTGCGACCGCAGGACCATCTCGTTGACCATGGTCTGGTGCGGCGTGTCGAGCGCCTTGGCAAGGATGCCGTTGAACGAGTTGGACCGCAGATTGCCCTTGGCCAGCGACAGGCCGATAGTACCGAGGAACTCGCGCAGCGCTTCCTGCTTGGAAAGCGCCGGCGCGTCGTGAACACGATAGACCAGCGGCTGCCGCTTCTTCTCGAGCGTCTCGGCGGCGGCCACGTTGGCCTGGATCATCATCTCCTCGATCAGCTTGTGGGCGTCGAGGCGTTCCGGCACATGAACCCGGTCCACCGTGCCGTCCGGCTTCAGGATGATCTTGCGCTCGGGCATGTCGAGTTCGAGCGGCTGGCGCCGTTCGCGACCGCGCTTCAGGACGGCATAGGCATGCCAGAGCGGCTTGAGGATCGGTTCGAGCAGCGGTCCGGCCTTGTCGTCCGGCTTGCCGTCGATCGCCGCCTGGGCCTGCTGGTAGGAGAGCTTGGCCGCACTCTTCATCATGATGCGGTGGAAGGTGTGGCCGGCCTTGCGGCCTTCCTTGGAGAAGACCATGCGAACCGCAAGCGCCGGGCGGTCGACGCCCTCACGCAGCGAGCAGAGGTCGTTCGAGATCCGCTCCGGCAGCATCGGCACGACGCGGTCGGGGAAGTAGACCGAATTGCCGCGCTTCAGCGCCTCGCGGTCGAGGGCGGACTTCGGGCGGACATACCAGGACACGTCGGCGATCGCGACGGTGACGATCACGCCATCGGGGTTGTCCGGCGACATGTCCGGTTCGGCATAGACCGCATCGTCGTGGTCCTTGGCGTCATGCGGGTCGATGGTGATCAGGGGAACGTCGCGCCAGTCCTCGCGATGCGACATCGTCGCGGCCTTCGCTTCATCGGCCTCGGAAAGCACCGAATGCGGAAAGATGTGCGGAATGCCATGGGCATGGATGGCGATCATCGAGATCGCCTTTTCGGAGGCGACCGAACCGATCACGGAAAGCACTCTGGCCCGCGTCAGCCCGAAGCGGCCGGAGCGCAGGACCTCGACCTCGACCAGATCGCCGTCCTTGGCGTCGCCGAGATCGCTGCCGTCGATCTGCATCTCCTCGCCGCGTCGTTCGATCGGCATCAGGCGGCCGCCACCGGTACCCGGCATTTCGCGATAGACACCGAGAAGCGCATTGCGGTGCTTGTCGATGACCTTGATGATGCGCGCGGTATAGGCGGGGCCTGCGCGGTCCTTGGACGCAAAGATCTTGGCGAGCACGCGGTCGCCCAGTCCGCCGACGGGCGCCTTGCCCTTGGCGCGGTCGGCACTCGACTGGCGGATTGCCACCGCCGGCGCCACGCCCAGCTCCTCGTTCCACTCTGCCGGCCGGCCGATGAGCTCGCCGTCCTTGTCGCGGGTGGTGATATCGAGAACCGTAACCGGCGGCAGGGCGCCCGGGCGCTTCAGCGACTTGCGGTCCTTCTGGACCAGTCCGTCGTCCTCAAGGGAACGAAGCACATCCTTGAGTTCGACCCGCGCTTCGCCCTTCAGCCCGAAGGCCTTGGCGATTTCGCGCTTGGATGCCCGGTCCGGATTGTCGGCGATGAACTGCAGGAGCACGTCGCGCGGCGGGATGGCGCCGTGGATGATGGTCTGTTTGTCGCCATTCGCCACCGCACTCTCCGCGCGCCGGCTCCTGCGGTTGCCGGAGGCGGGGTGAGGAGAACGGTCACGCGGGGTCTTGCTCAAATCTAGCTCTTCTTCGTCTTCGGTGCCGCCTTTGCCTTCGGCTTGGCAGCGGCTTTCTTCTTCGGCTTGGCGTCTTCGGTGCCTTCGGCCTTGGCCTTGGCCGTCTTCGCGGGCGCCTTCTTCGCCTTGGTCGTCTTGCCGCCGCTCTTGCCCGCCTTCTCGGCGATCATCGCCAGCGCTTCCTCAAGCGTCACCGACTGCGGATCCTTGCCCTTGGGCAGGGTGGCATTGACTTTGGCCCAGTTAATATAGGGACCATATTTGCCATCGCGAACAGTAATCGCACCGCCATCGGGATGTTCCCCGATTTCCTTGAGTGCGGCTGCTGCCGTTCGACCGCGTCCGCCCGGTCCCTTGCTCTGCTTTTCTGCAAGCACGGTGACCGCACGGTTGAGCCCGATCGAGAATACGTCCTCGATGCTTTCCAGGTTGGCATAGGTGCCGTCGTGCAGGACAAAGGGGCCGTATCGGCCAAGGCCTGCAGAGATCATTTTGCCGGTCTCGGGATGCTGGCCGACATCGCGCGGCAGAGAAAGCAGCGCCAGTGCCTTTTCGTAGTCGATCGTTGCCGGCGTCCAGCCCTTGGGCAGCGACGAACGCTTGGCGTCCTTGCCGTCACCGCGCTGCACATAGGGTCCGAAACGGCCGCTGCGCAGCGTGATCTCTTCGCCCGTCGCCGGATCCTTGCCGAGCGCCTTAGGCTCGTTGGTTCCGGATGCCTCCGCTTCGCCGCCGTTCTCCGATGAGAGCTGGCGGGTGTAGTTGCATTCCGGGTAGTTGGAGCAGCCGACGAAGGCGCCGTACTTCCCGAGTTTCAGCGACAGCTGGCCGGTGCCGCAAACCTGGCAGATGCGCGGGTCCGAGCCGTCTTCACGCTTCGGGAAGACGAGCGGAGCGAGCGCCTCGTTGAGCGCATCGAGCACGTTGGTGACGCGCAGTTCCTTTGTCACTTCGATCTGCGCGAAGAAGTCGTTCCAGAAGTCGCGGAGCACGTCCTTCCACTTGAGCTCGCCGGCCGAGATCTGGTCGAGTTTTTCCTCGAGGTCGGCGGTGAAGTCGTACTCGACATACTTCGTGAAGAAGTTCTCGAGGAATGCCGTGACGAGACGGCCCTTGGAATGGGGGATGAGCTTGCGCTTCTCCGTGGTGATGTATTCGCGGTCGGACAACGTCTTCAGCGTCGCCGCATAGGTCGAGGGGCGGCCGATGCCGAGCTCTTCCATCTTCTTGATCAGCGAGGCTTCCGAATAGCGCGGCGGCGGCTCGGTGAAATGCTGGCTGGCATTGATCTTCTGCTTCGCGAGGCTTTCGCGCGCATTGATCTCGGGCAGGCGGCCATCCTCGTCGTCGCCGTCCTCGCTCGGTTCGCCGTCTTCCTTCTGATCGGTATAGGCGGCGATGAAACCGTCGAAGCGGATGACCGAACCGACGGCGCGCAGGCCGGCCTTTTCGCCTTCGTTGTCGGCCAGGATCTCGACGGTGGTCCGCTCGATTTCCGCGGATGCCATCTGGCTGGCGATCCCGCGCTTCCAGATGAGGTCATAGAGGCGCATCTGGTCGGCGTCGAGGAACCGGCGAACCTTGTCCGGCGAGCGGTTGAAATCGGTCGGGCGGATCGCTTCGTGGGCTTCCTGGGCGTTCTTCGCCTTGGTTGAATAGAAGCGCGGCTTTTCCGGCACATAGCGTGGGCCGAACTGGTCGGCGACGGCTGCACGGGCGCCGTCGACCGCTTCGGGTGCCATCTGCACGCCGTCGGTACGCATATAGGTAATGAGACCGACGGTTTCGCCGCCGATGTCGATGCCCTCATAGAGCTTCTGCGCGATCTGCATCGTCCGCGAGGCGGAGAAGCCGAGCTTCGAGGAAGCGGCCTGCTGCAGGGTCGAGGTGGTGAAAGGCGGTCCCGGATTGCGCTTGACCGGCTTTGCCTCGACGCTGTCGACGGCATAGCGGGCGCCTTCCAGAAGAGACTTGATACCATTGGCCTGATCGGCATTGGTCACCGAGTTGCGCTGGATGCGCTTGCCGAGATGCGAGACGAGCCTGGCTTCGAACTCGTCGCCACGCGGTGTCTTGAGGAGCGCGGAAATGTTCCAGTATTCCTCGGCGACGAAACGCTCGATCTCGGTTTCGCGGTCGCAGACCAGCCGAAGCGCAACCGACTGCACGCGACCCGCCGAGCGCGCGCCGGGAAGCTTGCGCCAGAGAACCGGCGACAGGTTGAAGCCGACGAGGTAGTCGAGTGCGCGGCGCGCGAGATAGGCGTCGACCAGCGAGCCATCGATGTCGCGCGGATCGGCCATCGCGTCGAGCACGGCCTTCTTGGTGATCGCGTTGAAGACGACGCGCTTGACCGGCTTGTCGCCGATTACCTTCTTCTTTTTCAGAAGATCGAGCACGTGCCAGGAAATCGCCTCGCCCTCGCGATCGGGGTCGGTTGCGAGAAAGACGCGGTCGGACGCTTTTACGGCATCGGAAATGTCTTTCATGCGCTTCTGTGACGCGCCGTCGACCTCCCACAGCATCTCGAAATCCTGGTCGGGAAGAACCGAGCCATCCTTGGCGGGCAGGTCGCGCACGTGCCCGAAGGACGCAAGCACCTTGTAGCCGGGCCCAAGATACTTGTTGATCGTCTTGGCCTTGGCCGGAGATTCTACGACTACGACATCCATTGCGCTTCTCTGTACTTCGGAAAGGCTTTCAGTTCCGGTCATTTACAGCATGACCGCGAAAACCGGTTCCCCGACATGGACAGGGATTCGGTCGCGGTCAAGAGGGGGGCTCGATTTTCTGAGGCGTGCAACGATATGCAACCTAGTGTAGATATGCCCGTTATTGCAATTTAAGATAATTGGTTTTATCGTTCCCGGTGTCAGTGTTCGACCGCGCTGGGCGGTCTTTTCGGATTGAAAACATGGTCTCAAAATCGGCAGGTGGCGATATCGGCGAAGCACGCACCCGCGAGAAGATCGCCTATGTCCGGCAGATGCTGGCCGAGCTCAGGGCTGTCGCGGAAAGCGAAGGCGCCGAGATGCTCTGCTACCTCATCGAGATGGCCTATGTCGAGGCCGGGGACTTGCAGAGCGGTCGTCGTGCTCTTTCAATCCATCATCCCAATGGAAACAAGCCCTCCCGGATGCCGGTGTAGGCGGCCAGCGATATCGAGTTCCAGAAGGACGAGATAGACCGCCTGGGCTGGCAGCCCTGTGTGCCGGATGATGTCGTCGACCTCGACAGGCGTCGGTCCCAGAGCGTCGGTGATGCGCGCCCTGTCGCCGTCGCTCGGCGGCAGGATCATCGACCGGTCGTCCTCTCCGGGCTCATCCGCTTCATGGCCCGAAAACAGATCGATCTCGGAGAGCGGCGCAAGGGCCTGCAGCACGTCGTCGGGGCGGGTGGTGACCGTCGCGCCGTCCTTTAAGAGGCCATTGGTTCCCTCGCAGCGCGGATCGAGGGGCGAGCCCGGAACGGCAAAGACCTGCCGCCCGAAGTCCGCTGCGAGGCGCGCCGTGATGAGCGAACCCGAACGTGCCGCCGCCTCCACCACGACGACGCCCAGCGCGACGCCGGCGATCAGTCTGTTGCGGCGGGGAAAATCGCGGGCGCGTGCGTCCCAGCCGAACGGCATTTCGGAAATGGCGAGCCCGCGGCCGTCCCAGATCTCGCGTAGAAGGTCGAGGTTTTCGGGAGGGTAGGGTCGGTCGAGGCCGCCGGCGAGTGCGGCGATCGTTCCGGTATCGAGGCTTGCCCGGTGGGCGGCGGTATCGATGCCGCGCGCGAGACCCGAGACGATGGCATAGCCGGCGCGGCCGATGTCACGGGCCATCAGGGCGGCAAACTTCGCACCACTGATCGAGGCGTTGCGAGCACCGACCACGCCGACGCTCGGAACAGTCGCGATGGCGAGATTGCCCCTTGCAGCGATCAGCGGCGGGGCACCGTCGATCTGGCGCAGTGCCGGCGGGTAGTCGGGTTCGCCGATCCCCACGAAGCGGGCGCCGAAGCGCGTGGCCGTTTCCAGCTCCGCCTCCGCTTCCGCCTGCGTGGCGATCCGTATGGCGCGGGTCGAGCCGCCACGCCGGGAAAGCTCCGGGAGCATGGCAAGAGCCGTTTCCGCAGAGCCGAAATGATTGATGAGGTCGCGGAACGTGGCAGGTCCGACGTTGTCACTGCGGATCAGTCTCAACCAGCTGATCCTTTGTCGGTCCGTCAGCGCAATCCCTGTTCGTCCTGCGCTGGCTGCCGACATGCGACCTATCCCTTTTGTCCGATCTTGCTCTCGGTTCCCGCAATCAGTCTTTCGATGTTGGCCTTGTGGCGCCAATAGGTGATCGCGGTCATCACGATGGTCACGATCGCCGCCTCATGGCTGCCGGTGAACCACAATACAACCGGAACGACAAGCGTTGCAACCAGGGCGGAGAGCGAGGAATAGCGCGACAGGAAGGCGACCGAAAGCCATGCTGCCGCGAACACCAGCACCATCAGGGGCGCGACGCCAAGCAGCGTACCGATATAGGTTGCGACACCCTTGCCGCCCTTGAAGCCGAGCCAGATCGGGAAAAGGTGGCCGATGAAGGCAGCAAAGCCGGCGAGCAGTCCGGCATTGGCGCCGAAGACGGCCTGCGCGATCACGGCGGCGATCGTCGCCTTCAGCGCATCGAGCAGGAGGGTCGCGGCGGCGAGCTTCTTGTTGCCGGTTCTCAGAACATTGGTCGCGCCGATATTGCCCGAGCCGATCGAGCGCAGGTCGCCGAGGCCCGCCATTCGGGTGAGAACGAGGCCGAACGGGATCGAGCCCAGGAGATAACCGAGGCTGAGAACGGCGATGACCGCCGGCCAGCCGATTGCGAGAAAGTTGACGCTTGGCACGGTATCCCCCTGATGGCCCGGTTACACGAGATGCACACACTTGCCGGCGACATAGGTCGCCACGACCCGGCCGGAGAAGCGCGCGTCCTCGAACGGCGTGTTCTTCGAGCGCGACAGCAACTGCTCCTTGGCGACGAGCCAGGGTTCGTCGATGTCGACCAATGCTATGTCGGCACGGGCGCCCGGCTTCAGCGTGCCGGCGTCGAGGCCGAAGACTTCCGCCGGGCGGGTCGACATCGCGTCGATCAGGCGCATCAGCGGAACCTGGCCGGCGTGATGCAGGCGCAACGCCGCCGAAAGCATGGTCTCCAGTCCGATTGCCCCGTCGGCAGCTTCGCCGAAGGGCAGACGCTTGGTGTCGACGTCCTGCGGATCGTGCGACGAGACGACGATGTCGATCTTGCCGTCGGCAAGCGCCTGGACCATAGCCATCCGGTCGTCTTCGGAGCGCAACGGCGGATAGAGCTTGAAGAAGGTGCGGTATTCGCCGATGTCGTTTTCGTTGAGGGCGAGGTGGTTGATCGAGATCGCGCAGGTCACCTTGGTGCCTCGCTTGCGCGCCACCTCGATCGCCTCGACCGATTCCGGGACGGAAATCTGGGCGGCATGGTATTTGGCCTTGGTGAGGCCCGCGATCCTGAGGTCGCGCTCCAGCGGAATGATCTCCGTCTCCTTCGGCACGCCCGAAAGGCCGAGCCAGCTGGCGAGCAGACCTTCGTTCATCACGCCGTTG
Organism: Rhizobium terricola; assembly: GCF_012927355.1. Taxonomy (GTDB): domain Bacteria; phylum Pseudomonadota; class Alphaproteobacteria; order Rhizobiales; family Rhizobiaceae; genus Allorhizobium; species Allorhizobium terricola. Next base: position 1,589,140 of record NZ_JABBGK010000001.1, on the reverse strand, counting down.
GCGGCGAGGTATCTTTCGCGGGTCTCGAGCGCGATGACGGCGCCGAATTCGCGCGAATAGGTCATGGCCCGGCGGAGCACCTGCGTGTCGTGAAGCCCATGGCGGCCGTTCGTGAAGGCGACCGCTCCGGCTTCCTGCAGCAGGCCCATCTCGGTCATCTCGTTGCTGTCCAGCCCCTTGGTGAGGGCCGCAGCCGGATAGACGTTGACGACGGCCTTGTCGCGGGCGGTCTTCTTGACGAATTCGACAAGCGCGATGTCGTCGATCACCGGATCGGTTTCCGGCATCATGATGAAGGACGTCACGCCGCCGGCGGCGGCCGCACGACTGGCCGACGCGATCGTCTCGCGATGCTCGGCGCCCGGTTCGCCGACGAACACGCGCGCGTCCACGAGACCAGGAATGGCGGTGAGCCCGCTGCAGTCACGGACTTCCGCACCGGCCGGTTCGCCCTGGTTGCGGGCATCTGCGCCGGCTGCAAGGATCCGGCCGTCCTCGCCGACGATGATCGTGCCGACTTCGTCCAGCTTGCGCGACGGATCGACGATGCGGACATTCTTCAAGACGAGCGGCCTGGTCATGCGCCCATTCCTTCGCTGCGGGGACCCTGGTTCTGCGAGACGAGCAGCGCCTCCATCACGGCCATGCGCACCGCAACCCCCATTTCCACCTGCTGTTCGATCACGCTTTGCGGCCCGTCGGCAACTTCCGAGGCGATCTCGACGCCGCGGTTCATCGGGCCCGGATGCATCACGAGTGCATCCTCCTTGGCAGCCTTCAGCTTCTCGGCGTCGAGGCCGTAGAAGTGGAAATATTCCCGCACCGAAGGCACGAAGGCGCCCGACATGCGCTCGCGCTGCAGGCGCAGCATCATCACGACGTCGGCGTCCTTCAGTCCTTCCTTCATGTCATGGAAGACTTCCACGCCCATGTCGGCGATGCCCGAGGGCAGGAGGGTTGCCGGCGCGACGACCCGGACGCGGGCGCCCATGGCATTGAGGAGGAGAATGTTCGAGCGGGCGACGCGCGAGTGAAGCACATCCCCGCAGATTGCCACGATGATGCGCGACAGCTTGCCTTTGGCGCGCCGTATTGTCAGCGCATCGAGCAGCGCCTGCGTCGGATGTTCGTGCTGGCCGTCGCCGGCATTGACGACCGAGCAGGCGACCTTCTGGGCGAGAAGGGCTGCCGCGCCAGCCGAGGAGTGGCGGACCACCAGCACGTCGGGGCGCATGGCGTTCAGCGTCATTGCGGTGTCGATGAGGGTCTCGCCCTTCTTCACCGAAGAATTGCCCACCGACATGTTCATCACGTCGGCGCCGAGCCGTTTTCCGGCGAGCTCGAACGAGGACTGCGTCCGGGTCGAGGCTTCGAAGAAGAGGTTGATCTGGGTGAGGCCGCGAAGCGTGGAGGTCTTTTTCTCGCGCTGGCGGCTGATTTTGACGGCTTCGTCTGCCTTGTCGAGCAGGTAGGTAATGTCCTGTTCGGTAAGGCCCTTGATGCCGATGAGATGGCGATGGGGAAAGAAGACCATGGACGTCCTCCGCAGATGTCACGCGGTCTATAAAGAAGGCCACGCCGGGGGGCAAGCATATGCTATGTGGATAGCGGCGCGGTCCCCATGTTAAATCAATCAATTTCGTCTAGAAGATCGGCATGAGCTCTATGAACCGGACTGAAGAAAAACTCGCGGAACTGAACCAGCCAAAACCCTGGTCCGGTATCAATGCCTATCGTTCCGACCCCCTGATCGTCGATCTGACGGCCGGACTTTCGCGCGCCCTGCGCGAGGAATACGACGTCATCGGCAAGTACGTGACCTCCCACGAGGCGCAGGAACTGGCGCGCATGGCCAACCAGAGCCCGCCGCAGCTTCGCACCCATGGCGTGCGCGGCGAGAGGCTCGACGTCGTCGAGTTCCATCCTGCCTGGCACGCCCTGATGCGTCGGTCGATGTCGGTCGGCTTGCATTCCTCCGTCTGGGAGAACCAGCCGGATGCCCGTGGTCACGAACACCTGGCCCGAGCCGTGCGCTTCTTCCTGACCGCCCAGCTCGAATGCGGCCATCTCTGCCCGCTGACCATGACGAGTGCCTCGGTGGCCGCCCTGGTCGCCTCGCCGCAGGTGCAGAAGGAGTGGGTTCCGAAGATCCTCGCCCGCAAATACGACTCCTCCAACAAGCCCGCCATGCAGAAGACGGCCGTCACCATCGGCATGGGCATGACGGAGAAGCAGGGCGGGACCGACGTGCGCGCCAACACCACCGCCGGCGAGCGGGTCGGCGAGGGCATCTATCGCCTGTCCGGTCACAAGTGGTTCATGTCCGCGCCGATGAGCGATGCCTTCGTCATGCTCGCCCAGACCAAGGACGGCATGGGCTGTTTCCTCGTTCCGCGGCTGCTCGAGGACAGTTCGGCCAATGGACTGCAGTTCCAGCGCCTGAAGGACAAGATCGGCAATCGCTCGAACGCGTCTTCCGAAGTCGAGTTCTCCGATGCCTTCGGTTTCCTCCTCGGCACGCCGGGTGACGGGATCCGCACCATCCTCGACATGGTGACGCTGACGCGCCTCGATTGCGCGCTCGCATCCGCCGGCATCATGCGCGCGTCTATGGCCGAAGCCGTGCACCACGTGCGCGGCCGCTCCGTCTTCGGCAAGAAGCTGATCGACCAGCCGATCATGACGCGGGTGCTTGCCGACATGGCGCTCGACGTGGCTGCGGCCACGGCGCTTGCCTTCAAGCTTGCCGACTCGTTCGACCGCGCCCGCGAGAACGCCGTCGACGCCGCCTATGCGCGGGTGATGACGCCGGTGGTCAAATACTGGATCTGCAAGATCGCGCCGGCCCTCATCTACGAGGCCATGGAGAGCATCGGCGGCAGCGGCTACATCGAGGAGCGGCCGATCGCGCGTCACTACCGCGAGGCCCCGGTCAACGCGATCTGGGAAGGCTCCGGCAATGTCATGGCGCTTGACGTTCTGCGGGTGCTCAGTCGCGGCAAGGACCTGTTCGAGACCATTTTCGCCGGCCTTGAGCGGGATCTGGGCGCCTCCGGCAAGAAGACCGTCGAGGTCCTGCGCGTCGCAACCGCTCTTGCCGAGCGGGACGAGGGAGCTGCCCGCCTGTTGATCGAGCAACTCGCACTCGCGGCGGCTGCCGCCGAGCTCTACAAGCTCGGTGCCGGCAAGATCGCCGACGCCTTCCTCGAATCACGTCTCGCGGGCGGCTGGCGTCACACCTATGGTGTGCTCGACGCCCGGTTCGACGCCCGCTACGTGCTCGACCTGCTCTATCCCGCGGCGAGCTGACTGGCGAAGTAGAGGACCAGCGGAATGGTGAACACTGCGGCGACCGTCTGGACGGTCGCCGTTGCCGCATAGAGCGGTGCGTCTCCGCCCATCTGCTTGGCAAGGATATAGCCGTTCATAGCCGTCGGCACGGCCGCGCTGAGGATCAGCATAACCAGCGCCTCTCCCTCGACGCCGAAGAAAAGGGCCGTGCCCGCCATCACCAGCGGAAAGACCAGCAGCTTGAGCGCCGAGCCGAGCAGCACGTTCGGCTGCGGTCTCAGCGCGTCCATCACTCTCAGGCCTGCGCCGACCATGATCAGTCCGAGGCCGAGCGACGAATTGGCGACCAGTTCGACTGCGGTCATGACTGGTTCGTAGACCGGGATCCTGAAAAGATTGACCAGCACGCCGAAGGCCGATCCGAGGATGATCGGGTTGGAGACGATCTTCAGGGCGAAATCACGAAGGCTTCGGCCGTTGCCCGAAAACCAGATCATCACGGCGACATTGATGACGTTGAGCGGAATGATGATCACCGCCATCACCACCGCAACCACGGTCAATCCGACCGGGCCGGAGAGCTTCTCGGCGATGGCCAGTGCCATGAAGCCGTTCCAGCGCGTCGCGGTCTGGAAGATCGAGGTGAAGGCCGGCCCCTCGATCCCGAACCGGTTGAGGGGGCGCCAGAGCGCAAGCACCAGGGCGGACATGATCCCGACGGCGGCAAGCGCGCTCGCACTGACATCTCCGGTATCCATGGCGGCGAAATCGGCCTTGGCGAGCGTTTCGAAGAGCAGGGCAGGGAAGAGGACATAGAATCCGAACTGCTCGAGCCCGTCCCAGAGGCTGTCATTGATGAGCGGCCAGCGCTTGAGGAGCGCACCTAGCAGCACCAGCAGGAAGATCGGCAGGACGCTTTCGAAGATCACGAGCATGCTTTGGCTTTCCGCTGCCGATTGGGGACCGGGAACGTACCTAGCAGTTCGCCATGCGCGTACGCAAACCCGCGCCCGCCACCGATCGAGAAGAGTTGAACGGGGATCGTGGCCCCCGAGACTTGCAGGTTATCCCCAACGCCCGTTAACCTTAACAAAGGGTTTACGTTGCGAGCCTCGGGTTAACAGGCCAGTCTTTCTTCAAGACAAGGAAGGCGGGCAGGCGGATCGCAATGGGAACCGGATTGGTGAGAGTGACGTTGACCGTCGTCATGGTTGCTTTTTTTGCCGGCCTCGCATTGGACATCGCGGTCCCGACGGTCGTGCTCGGCGCCATGGCGGTGTCGAACTGGCTGGTCCAGTCCTGGCCCGAATCGCTTTCGGGCGGCTGGTCCTTGTCACGGCGATGGAAGGGAACACCCGCGTGAAAGTCTTTTTGGTCCTGTGGGCACTTCCGATCCTGCTGCTTGGCAGCTGGTACAGTCTTTCCTACTACGACATGAATTTCGGCATCTTCATGCTGACCCGGCAGGCACATGACCTGGTGTTTGCCGTCTACGGCCACGCGCTCGGCCTGCCGCCGGAGACCATTCCGCCGCTGGTGGCGCGCGCCATCGTGGTCGACAGCGCCATCGTCTTCTCGATTATTGCATTTCGTCGTCGCAGGAAGATAGCTGCCTGGTGGGCGGCCCGTCAGTCGGCGTCCGATCCCCGCGCGGCCGTTTTGCCGAGCATCGACAGCCTGTCCAAGGCGCCCTGAAGGATGAAGCTCGCCGCGGCGGAATCGATCCGCTCGCTGCGCTTGGCCCGCGATACGTCCATCTCCAGCAAAGCCCGTTCGGCCGCGACCGTCGACAGCCTTTCGTCCCAGAAGATGAAGGGAATGTCGGTCTTTTCCGACATCGAGCGCACGAAGGCTCGGGTGGCCTGGACACGGGGTCCGGCAGACCCGTCCATGTTCATCGGCAGCCCGATGACGAAGGCAGCGACGTTTTCCTTGGCGGCGAAGGCCAGCAGGACCTCTGCATCCTGAGTGAACTTCACCCGCTTGATGACGGTGCGCGGCGTGGCGAAGCGCCGCCCGAGGTCGGACATGGCGAGCCCGATGGTCTTGGTTCCGAGATCGAGCCCGGCAATCGCCTGTCGGGGCTGCAGCATGTCCGCGAGTTCTTCGATGGTGAGCGTGGTCATGCTGCTGCCCCGGCCAATCAGCGTTTGCGCACGAATTCGGTCCGGAGCACCAGTCCCTTGACCGTGTCGTGCCGGCAATCGATTTCCTCAGGATCCTCCGTCAGGCGGATCGACTTGATCACGGTTCCCTGCTTGAGGGTGGTGTTCGTGCCCTTGACCTTGAGGTCCTTGATCAGCGTTACGGAATCGCCGTCGGCCAGAACGTTGCCGGCGGCATCCTTGGCGACCGGCTTGCTGTTGGCCGCTGCTGCCATTTCGGAGGCCGGGCGCCATTCGCCGGTCACTTCGTCATATACATAATCGTCGTCGTCGGCCATTCTGGTCTCCTGTCGTAAAGGGTTGAGGTTCGGCCGGACGACCGGAGCGGTGAGGGCGGCCTTGCCAACCCGAAGGCTGGTAGCCGCGGCTTATCCTACACGTGGGCGGCGTGCAACAAGACGTGCCGGACGTTTGATGAGAACCCGGTTGCCGTCGACCGGGCATGGCATATATTCCGGGCAAAGCATCGAAGGGAGAACATCATGAAGATAACGTGGCTCGGCCATTCCGCATTTCGTGTCGACACGGCCAAGGCCAGCATCCTCATCGATCCGTTCTTCACCGGCAACCCCGGTTTTGTCGGTCTTGACCCCAAGGATGCGACGGCCGGCATCACCCACATCCTGCTGACCCACGGTCACGGCGACCACGTCGGAGACACGCTGCAGATCGCCAACGAGACGGGCGCCACGGTTGTCGCCAATTTCGATCTCTGCATGTGGCTGGCTCACAAGGGATTGAAGAATTTCTCACCCGGCAACACCGGGGGCACGATCGGTTTTGAAGGGTTCAGCGCGACCTTCACCAACGCTCTTCACTCGTCTGCCCATATCAGCGAGGATGGGGTTTCCCATTCGCTCGGCAGCGCCAACGGCCTGATGATGCATTTCGAAGGCGATGCCTCTCTGCTTCACATGGGCGACACCGACATCTTCTCCGATATGAAGCTGATCAACGAACTGCATCAGCCCGACATCGGCATCGTCCCGATCGGTGATCGTTTCACCATGGGCGGTGCCGTGGCCGCGCTCGCCTGCCAGCGCTTCTTCGATTTCAAGACGGCGATTCCTTGCCACTACGGCTCGTTTCCGATCATCGACCAGACCCCGGAGAAATTCGTCCTCGGTATGGAAGGCACCCGTACGCGGGTGGCTACGCCGGCGGCCGGTCATAGCGTCGACCTCTGACAAATCCCCCGTTGCGCCAGAGCTTTGCGGCCATTATAGCGGAGGAAACTAAAGACCTGGAGAATACCGATGTCCGTTGATCTCAAGACCGTCAAGCGCGTCGCGCATCTGGCTCGCATTGCCTTGAACGAGGAAGAAGCCCAGCGGATGATGGGTGAGCTCAACGGTATCCTCGGTTTCGTCGAGCAGCTTTCCGAGGTGGACGTCTCCGGTGTCGAGCCGATGACGTCCGTCACCCCGATGGCGATGAAGAAGCGCCAGGATGTCGTCAATGACGGCAACAAGGCCGACGACATCGTCGCCAATGCGCCGGAAACCGACCGCAACTTCTTCCTGGTGCCGAAGGTGGTTGAATAACCGGGGAGAGCGCCCGCCGCCTCCCGTCGCCGCCGATCCCGCTATCCGGGCGCTTCAAGCCGAGCGCCGCATTCTGAAGTGAACCGACCTCATGAGCGAACTGACCAGCCTCACCATTGCCGAAGCCCGCGCCAAACTGGCCGCGAAGGAGATCAAGGCCGTCGAACTGACCGATGCCTATATCCAGGCGATCGAGGCCGCCAATGACGTGATCAACGCCTATGTGACCGTGACGCCGGAAAAGGCCCGCGAGATGGCGAAGGCTTCCGATGCCCGCTATGCCGAAGGCAAGGCCGGCGCGCTCGAAGGCATCCCGCTCGGCATCAAGGACCTGTTTGCCACCCGCGACGTTCACACCCAGGCCTGCTCGGACATCCTGAACCGCTTCAAGCCGAAATACGAATCGACCGTCACGCAGAACCTCTGGGATGACGGCGCCGTGATGCTCGGCAAGCTCAACATGGACGAGTTCGCCATGGGCTCGTCCAACGAGACGTCCCATTACGGACCGGTCGTTAATCCTTGGAAGGCCAAGGGCTCCGACGAGAAGCTGGTGCCGGGTGGCTCGTCCGGCGGTTCGGCCGCTGCCGTGGCCGCCCATCTCTGCGCCGGCGCGACCGCGACCGACACGGGTGGATCGATCCGCCAGCCGGCAGCGTTTACCGGCACCGTCGGCATCAAGCCGACCTATGGCCGTTGCTCGCGCTGGGGCACGATCGCCTTCGCCTCCTCGCTCGATCAGGCCGGCCCGATCGCCCGCGACGTTCGCGATGCCGCAATCCTCCTGAAGTCGATGGCAAGCGTCGACGCGAAGGACACGACCTCCGTCGACCTGCCGGTTCCGGACTATGAGGCGGCGCTGGGCCAGTCGTTGAAGGGCATGAAGATCGGTATCCCGAAGGAATACCGCGTCGATGGCATGCCGGGCGAGATCGAGACGCTGTGGAGCCAGGGCATCTCCTGGCTGAAGGATGCCGGCGCCGAGATCGTCGACATCTCGCTCCCGCACACCAAGTATGCGCTCCCGGCTTACTACATCGTCGCGCCCGCCGAGGCCTCGTCGAACCTGGCCCGCTACGACGGCGTGCGCTACGGCCTGCGCGTCGACGGCAAGGACATTGCCGACATGTATGAGAAGACCCGCGCCGCCGGCTTCGGCACCGAGGTCAAGCGCCGCATCATGATCGGTACCTATGTGCTCTCGGCCGGCTACTATGACGCTTATTACCTGCAGGCCCAGAAGGTCCGCACGCTGATCAAGCGTGATTTCGAACTGGCCTTCCACGCCGGCGTCGATGCGATCCTGACCCCGGCAACTCCGTCTTCCGCCTTTGCCATCGGCGACAAGGAACTGGCTGCCGATCCGGTCAAGATGTACCTCAACGACATCTTCACGGTGACGGTCAACATGGCCGGCCTGCCCGGTCTGTCGGTTCCCGCCGGCCTCGACTCGAAGGGCCTGCCGCTCGGCCTGCAGCTGATCGGCAAGCCGTTCGAAGAGGAAACCCTCTTCAAGACCGCCCACGTCATCGAACAGGCCGCCGGCAAGTTCACCCCGGCGAAGTGGTGGTAATCCGCGCGCTATCGAAATGCAAAAAAGCGGCGCCCAGGGGCGCCGCTTTCGTTTCCGCTACCTGTTGTCCGGCTGTGACCGGACCAGCACCAAGCCACGTTCTGTGATGCGGTAGGGTTTGCCGCCTTGTGACCTGATGGCCTTTTTCTGTTTCAGCTTGCGGAAGGCGATCACGTCGAGGCCGGTGAACATCCAGCCTTCGCGGGTGAAGAGCTGGATCTTCTCTATTCTGTGGTTTTCGTCGCGGGTGATTTCGATGCGCCCGCCCTGGGCGAGCAGGTGGAGGATGCGCTGTTCGGCGCGAGAGATGTCCATGATTGTCGATCCGGATAGCGCTCTTGAAGAGCGCATGAAAAACCGTTTCCGGCGCCGTGCGGCGTCGGGGCTATGCGTTTTTCACTGGCCCGTGCGCGCGGATCGGAATTGATCGCGGGCAGGGGCCCTTACCGGGTCTCGGACGAACCGAACATCCACACTCCATTGGTTGCATACTCAACATGGGCGCGCCGCCTGTCTTCGTCAACCACCTGAGCCGCGGCGGGACGTCTTGTCGCGGTGCCGTGGTGATTCGGTCACAAGGCCTTCTCGCCGGACGAGAATGGTTCCGCATGTTCGAGGAGTATCCGGGACGATGCGCCAAGGCATTGATGTGTATGCATAATATGCGCTGGAAGACTATCGTTCGGGTTCAAGACTGGAAAATGGCTTCCTCGGATGGTCTACTGCGATCGAAGGATGGACCGCCGATGATCACCATACGCAATGCGCGCCGCGACGAGGCGGACCTGTTGGCCGAGATCGGCCTTCGGGCCTGGGAAAAGGCGATGGTCCTCGTCGGCGAGACCAAGTCGATGGTCGAAAGCGCCCGCAGCGCCTTCGTCAACTTCACCCACAGTGAGTGGCTGACGATTTCGGTGATCGACAAGAACGGCCAGCCGGCCGGCTGGGCGGCGCGGGAACATCTTGACGAGAACATCACTGATTTCTGGATCGATCCTGATTTTCAGCGGCAGGGTCTGGGGACCGCGCTACTCGCCGAGATCGAGAAAGAAATCGTCCATCAGGGATTTACCAGGGCGAGCCTTCAGACACACGCGATGAATGTCGAGGCAGTCGGCTTTTTCGAGAAGCATGGCTACGCGGTCCACTGGCTGACCACGGCCTACAATCCCAAGCTCGACCGCGACATCCAGTCGGTCGGCCTGTCGAAACAGCTCGCCGCGCCTGCCGTCCCGGCCTATGGCCAGGAGTTCTAGAAGCCGCGGAAAATCGTGAGGGTCGAGCGGATGGCCGCGAGCGCCGGGCCTGGAGCGAGAACCGCCACGCCGATGATGACCGTTTGCAGAATGAAGAGTACCGGCAGCGCTACCCGGAATGGCGGCTTGCGCGTCTTGTGGCGCATGAGGCGCTGGCAGAGGAAGGCGCCCGCGCCTCCGCCGAAGAAGGCAAGGCCAAGAAGCGTGTCTTCCCGGATCCGCCAATCACCGTTTTGTGCTGCCAGCTTGTCCCAGGCGTATACGCAGAAGACCACGACGTTGTAGAGCGCGAGGATAGCAAGGAGGGTTAGGCTCGTTTCGCTTGGCATCGAGCCATGATGGCCGATCCGGATTAACGCTTGGCAAAGTCCGCCGCACCTGTCCCGCGATCGCTCGTCCAGGCCCGACAAGCCTTGCGCCTCCGCACCATTTGCTCTACCTCAACCGATACGAAAACAACGCATGACACGAGCAGCCGATGACCCTTGTTGACACCCGCACGCCCGATCCGAAACGCCTCATCCCGGGAGCAACCGGCGACTGGGAAATCGTTATCGGCATGGAAGTCCACGCCCAGGTGATGAGCCAGTCGAAGCTCTTCTCCGGCGCTTCGACGACCTTCGGGAATGCGCCGAACGCCAACGTCTCGCTCGTCGATGCCGCCATGCCCGGCATGCTGCCCGTGATCAACGAGGAATGCGTGGCGCAGGCCGTGCGCACCGGCCTCGGCCTCAAGGCCCAGATCAACAAGCGCTCGATCTTCGATCGCAAGAACTATTTCTATCCGGACCTGCCGCAGGGCTACCAGATCTCGCAGTTCAAGGACCCGATCGTCGGCGAAGGCAAGATCATCATCTCGCTCGGACCGGACCGCCAGGGCAATTTCGAGGACATCGAGATCGGCATCGAGCGTCTGCATCTCGAACAGGATGCCGGCAAATCGATGCATGACCAGCATCCGACCATGTCCTACGTGGATCTCAACCGCTCCGGCGTCGCCCTGATGGAGATCGTGTCGAAGCCCGACATGCGCTCCTCCGACGAAGCCAAGGCCTACATGACCAAGCTGCGCTCGATCGTGCGCTATCTCGGCACCTGCGACGGCAACATGGACGAGGGCTCGATGCGCGCCGACGTCAACGTCTCCGTGCGCAAGCCAGGCGGCGAGTTCGGCACGCGCTGCGAGATCAAGAACGTCAACTCGATCCGCTTCATCGGCCAGGCGATCGAATACGAGGCCCGTCGCCAGATCGCTATTCTGGAAGACGGCGGCTCTATCGACCAGGAAACCCGCCTGTTCGACCCGAACAAGGGCGAGACCCGTTCGATGCGCTCGAAGGAAGACGCGCACGACTACCGCTATTTTCCCGATCCGGACCTGCTGCCGCTCGAATTCGACGATGCCTTCATCGAGAACCTGAAGAAGGACCTGCCGGAACTGCCGGACGACAAGAAGGCCCGTTTCGTCCGCGAGCTAGGCCTGTCGGTCTACGACGCCTCCGTGCTCGTCTCGGAAAAGGCGATCGCCGACTATTTCGAAGCCGTGGCCGAAGGCCGCGACGGCAAGACGGCCGCCAACTGGGTCATCAACGACCTCCTGGGTGCCTTGAACAAAGCCGGCAAAGCCATTGAAGAGACTCCGGTTTCGCCCGCCCAGCTCGGCGGCATCATCGACCTGATCAAGGCCGAGACCATCTCCGGCAAGATCGCCAAGGACCTCTTCGAGATCGTCTGGAACGAAGGCGGCGATCCAGCCGAAATCGTCGAAGCGCGCGGCATGAAGCAGGTCACCGACACCGGCGCCATCGAAAAGGCCGTTGACGAGATCATCGCCGCCAACCCCGACCAGGTCGCCAAGGTGCTGGCCAAGCCGACGCTTGCCGGCTGGTTCGTCGGCCAGGTGATGAAGGCGACCGGCGGCAAGGCCAACCCGCAGGCCGTGCAGGCCCTCGTCAAGGCCAAGCTCGGCATCGTCGAGGAGTAGGCCTTGTTCTTCGTCCGCACCGCCAGCCTCAAGGATGCGGAAGCGCTCCGCACCCTGCTGTCGGACGCCTTTCACGCCACCTATGATGCGTTCTACGGTGAGCAGAAGGTGCGCGAGCTGGTCGACGCCTGGCACTCGATCCCGGCCCTGAAGGCCCGAATCGAGAAGAAGGGCGGCGAATTCCTGGTGGCCGATGACGGCCGCCGGCTCGGCGGCATGGCCTACGCGGCCATGTCCTCGAAATTGGCGAAGACGGCTTTCCTGCACCAGCTCTACGTCCATCCCTCATGCCTGCGCATGGGGATCGGCCGCGATCTCTTCGCCGAGCTCGAGAGCTGTTTTCCAGACGCCGAGATCATGCGGCTGGAAGTGGAGCCGAGGAATGCCGCCGCGATCGCCTTCTATGAGGCGCACGGCTTCGCCGAGGTCGACCGCACGACGAGCTGCGGCGGGCCTGACAGCGGCCTGCCGGCGATCGTCATGGAAAAACGCCTCGGCTGACAGCCTGCAGGTGTTTCGGCCCGATCAGTTGTCCATCGGTACTTCTTCCGACGTCCCGTCCTCGTCATAGGTCAGAACCGCCGTGCATTCGATAAGGTCCGGCCGCTTGACGTTGTCGCAGGCGACCTTGGCGGCGGCGAGTGCCAGTTCCTTGCTTTCCCAGCCGCACAGATACTCGTGCCAGTGCGGTCCCTCGGACGACTGCATGAAGACGTCGACGCTGAAGCGTGCCGGGAAGCAATAGGCCTGCTCCAGACAGTCTTCCGCCGTGCCACCACCGTCGATGCACTGTTTCTTGGCGCAGTCGAAGGCGCTGGCCGCGTCCTTGCCCGTGCACACCCCGCTCGACATTTCCGGCGCCTGGACGAAGGCGATGCCCTGTCGCCCGCCTTCCTCGGCGAAGGCCGTGGCCGCGACCATGGTCAGAGCAAAAATAGTGGTGCAAAACCGTCCGAGTGTCATACTGAGCGCCTCCCTCTGTTCCTAACGTCCGGACCGATTAACGCCGGGAAGGATGAAGCATGCAAGCGGGAACGATCGCGATCAGGCGAGCTACCGAAAATGATCTGGACGCCATCGTCGCAATCCTTGCCTCCGACGATGTCGGCGGCCACGGCGACACGACGGACGAGGCCGCGCGTGCCGACTATCTCGCCGCCTTCCGGACGCTCCAGCAGACGCCGCGGGAAACGCTCTACGTGGCCGAACGCGACGGCGAGGTCGTCGGCACCTTCCAGACCCTGTTGACCACCACGCTGTCGGGCCGCGGATCGACGGCGATGATCGTCGAGGCCGTGCATACGAGGTCCGATTGCCGGGGGCAGGGGATCGGCGCGGCGATGATCCGCCATTGCGTCGCAGAGGCCGAACGGCAGGGATTGCGCCTTGTCCAGCTGACCTCGAACGCGCGGCGCACCGACGCGCACCGCTTCTATGAGCGGCTCGGTTTTATCCGCAGCCATTTCGGCTTCAAGTACAAGCTGAAATGAGTGCCGCAACGCGGCGAATCACTGGACAACCGGCCGGGGAGGCGGCATAAGCGGAGAAAGATGACAAGCCGACTGCCGCAACCGGCACGGACCAAGGACGAGACATGAAGCAGCTTCTGTTGGAACTTTTCACCTGGTGGAACGGTCAGACCATGGGCACGCGGTTCTTCACCTGGCGCAAGGGCACGAAGGTCGGCGAAGACCAGTTCGGCAACATCTATTACGAAGGCGGCAAGACCACCTTCGGCCTGCCGCGCCGCTGGGTCATCTACAAGGGTTATGCGGACGCTTCCTCCATCCCGGCCGGCTGGCACGGCTGGATGCACTACCGCACCGACGTTCCGCCGTCGAAGGAAGACTACAAGGCCGCCGAATGGCAGAAGGGGCATCGCGCCAACCCGACCGGCACGGCCGCTGCCTACCGCCCCCAGGGTTCGATCGCCGCAACCGGCGAGCGTCCGCGCGTGACCGGCGACTACGACGCCTGGACCCCCGGCAACTGACACCCGATTTGGCCACATTTCGGTTCTAGGGCCTCTGTGTGGCGCCCGAGCTGCGAGCGGCGCCCACGGATTTGAAGGCTGGAGAATGGCAGACATGAAGCGTTTCGGGCGTGGCTCAACCCTTGCTGTGCTGGGCATGGCGGCCTTGTCCGTTTCCGCCGCGACGCTTGCCGGCATGGGAACCGCCCGGGCCGAGCGGATTTCCAATCCGGTCGCCGAATTTGCCGGCATCGACAAGATCACCGGCCGCATCACCTCCTTCGACGTCTATATCGACGAGACCGTGCAGTTCGGCGCCCTTCAGGTGACGCCGAAGGTCTGCTATTCGCGCGACGAGACCGAAGCGCAGAAGATCGACGGCTTCGTCGAGGTCGACGAAATCACCCTCGACCGCAAGATCCGCCGCATCTTCTCCGGCTGGATGTTCGCCGACAGCCCGGCGCTCAACGCCGTCGAACACGCGATCTATGACGTCTGGCTGACCGGCTGCAAGGAGAAGTCCGACGTGCCGGCGCCGCCCGGCGTGAAGGCCGCCCATGCGGCGCCCGAACCGACCAAGGCGGCAGCAGCCCCGGCGCCGGCAACCGATGGCACGGCCCAGCCGTCCGTCGATCCGGGCGCAGCCGCACCGGCAGACGCGGCACCCGCAGAGGGCCTGGCAGGGGAAGCCGCACCCGGCGTCGTGCCGCCCCTCGACGCGCCGCAGGAAATCCCGCAGGACGTGCCCGGCAACGCCTTGCCGCCGACCGATTTCCCGCAGGACGGCTTGCCCCAGGACGGCTTGCCCCAAAACGGCTTCCCTGAGGACGGCCAGCCGGTGCCCGAGGGGCAGTTGCTGCCGCCGGCTGATGTCGGAACGCCGCCCGGTGCCGGAGCCCCGCCGCCCGGTGCCGGAGCCCCGCCGCCCGGTGTCGGGCTTTACTGAGCCCGCACAGACCCTCACGTTTCACAAGTTAGACCTGGCCCTCCACGGCGCCCGTCTTCCGGCAGCTGAGCGGAAAGCGGCTTGAATGGCCATGTCCGCAACCCGGTTTGACGTCACGGTGCAATGCCGCGCTTGACAATGTCCTTGAATGAGAACAATTAGGGAACATACAGGAGTCTCGATTATGTCCCTTTCTGAAAAATTCATCGTCATGCCGTTCAAGAAGAACCGCGGAAACGTGGTGCCCGGCGAGATGCGCCAGGCCTCCAATGCGGTGTCTGCCGAAAAGATCGCCACCGCCATGTCGGCCCGCCATATCGGCGTCGCGGCCTATTCGGTGCAGGTGGACGAGGAGAGCGGCGACATGACGAGCCCGCGCCTGCTGGTCCAGTTCGGCGAAACGGCCGACCTGACGGCGGCGTAAGGCTCCCAAAGACTCCTCCCAAACCCTCCCCACAAGGGGGAGGGCTATCCGATATGGTACACCCCCCTCTGTCACTACGTGACATCTCCCCCTCAAGGGGGGAGAGCGTGGCGCCGCGTTTGCCGCTCTGTTCAGCACACGCCAGAGGCGGACGACAGGCCGGCGGCTCAGCCGGTCTCCCCCCTTGTGGGGGAGATGGCCGGCAGGCCAGAGGGGGTGCCCCGCGCCGCGGCCTCTCGTCCCCTCCCAAACCCTCCCCACAAGGGGGAGGGCTTAACCCGGCCAAACCCTCGTCGCCCGCGCCGCGATCCCACCCGGCTCCTTCGCGAGAGACGCCGCCCCACGTGTTCTCCCCCCTTGTGGGGGAGATGGCCGGCAGGCCAGAGGGGGGCTTCACTCCGATCGCGACCATCCACTCCCCTTGACGCAACCGTCTTTCAGGCGTGCAATGCAGGGATGTCCGGAGCCGGGGAGGAGAAACCATGGCCATTCCGAAGAACACCATCTGCCTGTGGTACGAGAAGGATGCCGAGGCCGCCGCCCGTTTCTACGCGGAAACCTTTCCCGACAGCCAGGTGAAGGCCGTCCACCGGGCGCCGAGCGACTATCCCTCCGGCAAGGCGGGCGATGTGCTGACCGTCGAATTCACCGTCGCCGGCATCCCCTGCCTCGGCCTCAACGGCGGCCCGGCCTTCCGGCAGTCGGAAGCCTTCTCCTTCCAGATCGCGACGGACGACCAGGAAGAGACCGACCGCTACTGGAACGCCATCGTCGGAAACGGCGGGCAGGAAAGCGCCTGCGGCTGGTGCAAGGACCGCTGGGGCCTCTCTTGGCAGATCACCCCGCGCACCCTGACCGAAGCCATGGCGGCGGGCGGCGATGAGGCGAAACGGGCGTTTGAAGCAATGATGGAGATGGGCAAGATCGACGTCGCGAAGATCGATGCGGCGAGAAGGGGGTGAGGGCGGAAGGCAAGTGATCTCTCTGCAGCCTAATATCACTTGGTAGTTGACCGAGCTATTCAGTAGCTATGGTGTCTATGATCGACTTCACTTCACTGCTCCTGCTGGAAGTCTCGTCGGAGAGAAAAGACGTAAGACGGTTTTGACAGAATTCGATCACGTGACTGAGGTCTTTTTCAGTGCCGAGGTAGATCTCAAGATTGCCTTCGCTGAGGATAAAGATTCGATCTTTCCTCAAATTAATCAGGTGCTGTTCCCAGTCTGGATTGGACCGCTTAAATTCTGAGATTTGTGCGGTTGTTTTAAGCTTTGTGCTTTTGCTTTCACGATAGTGCAAATTTACGATGTAGTCGAAGTCGGCAATTGCGTATACCCGCAGGCCGAAGCTTGTGAACAAGCTTCGCCATTTTTGAAGTTGCCCCTTTCCTCCCACGTGAAGAACCGAAATTTCTTGTTCGAGACTGAGGTGCCTCTCTTGAAGAAGTGCTCTGAAAAAATAGCGATCCGTCTCTCCTTCTACCAGGATCACCTTTTTCGAAAAGAATGCTTAGGTCGAGCGCGAGTTGTCGAGAATACGTATGAGGCTCTTCTGATCTGAAGATAGTGTTGGCGAGTATATTGAGGTGTGACCGTTCGCATCGAGGGCGAAGCGGCGCACGGAGTTTATCGTGCTGGAGTTTATGAGCGACTCAGAGTGTGTGACCAGGATGTACTGGCAGTATTGGGTACGGTTCAATTCGCGAAGAACCTGAAGATACTCATGTTGAAACTGGTAATGCAGATGGATTTCGGGTTCATCAATGATGACGACGCCGCCTTTCAATTCACCCCTTCCGTATGCCTCGAGCACCAGATGTATGATCGCCTTTTGACCCGCACTTAAGCTATTGATGTCGCCGATCGGCTTATTGCGGCGCGTGTCATGAAACTCAAAACGGTATTGCCAGGTCCGCTGGTCGATAAGTTTGATTTGGCAGCGAAGATTCACAATCCGTAATCGTTCATTCACTGATCGTATAAACGGAAGGTCATTAGCTTCTAGCTCACACTGTGCGAGGTCTTTAGCCTGTGAAGTCAGTTCAAAGTGCCTTTCGGCAACTTGCAATCGGACTAGAGCGAAGACAGATGGCTCGTTGTTGTCAGTGGCATTAAGGCTCTTGTTGAAATCCTGATTCCGGATTTCTTGGATCTGCTGAGAGGCGGGGGCGTGGCTGAGCGAGATCGAGGGCTGAAATGCGTGATAGTTGCGATAGCTGCTGATCAGGGTAAAGCTCTCGTAAAGTGGCGGTATCTTCTCTCCAACTGTTAGGGTGTTGTAGAGAGCGATGGCCTCCCTAAAGAAATGGTAATCACTTAGATAAGTGAAGCCAAAATCCTTATCGCCATTCTGCAATTGAACAGAGAAACTATTCGCCCTTTTGTCGACGACAACGTCAATGACGTAGCTATCGCGCTCTTTCCCATCCGTATTTGGTTGGTAATTCGAGTACGATCCTAGCGTCTGGTTCAGATCCCAAAAATGGTTTCGGATGTTAGATATATTCTGTCGGTCAATGTTGTCGAGCTGTACAGATATGCGAATGCGCTGTTCTTGATCTTCGCTATCCCAGTTTGGATCCAGTCTGAAGCCGCTCAAATCGTTGTTGTCTACGGGCTGAAGTATTTGCTTTCTATCGCTTGAATTAAGCGATGCTTGGCGTCCGAATAGCTCGCGATTAAAGCGAAAATGTCGATAAATTACCCTCCGAAAAAGGAAATTTATAACCTCAAGGGCTGTCGATTTTCCCGAGCCATTTTCGCCAATGATAATGTTTAAGCCATCATCAAAAGCAATTCTGTCCGCTTGACCTACGTCGCGGCGATAAGAAAAACTGAGAATATTTGATATCTGAATATATTCTATTCGCACGGCCTTCCCCTGCCACCCGAAACAGCATAGCTACCCCTTTCATTTCACTCAAGCAGTGGCTGATGGGTGATCTGTGAAGGCGGCCCCATTGTTTTTTCCGCGGCACGAGAATCCGCTGCGGAAGCCATGTTCCGAACGTTTGGGAACACTTGTCCCTCGATTGGACTCCAAACGGTCCACTCTTCCCACTCAAAACTCCACCGTCTCGCTCTCCATCGCCTTATCCAGCAACACCCCATACGCCTCCTTCGGAACATCAACCGCCCCGAACGTCTTCAGGTGTTCCGTGGTGAACTGCGTGTCGAGCAGGGTAAAGCCGCGCTCCTTCAGTCGCTCCACCAGATGCACGAGGCAGATTTTCGAGGCGTCGGTGCGGCGGGAGAACATGCTTTCGCCGAAGAAGGCCGAGCCGAGCGAGACGCCGTAGAGGCCGCCGACCAGTTCGTCGCCCTCCCATGCCTCGACCGAATGGGCGTGGCCGAGGCGGTGCAGGGCGCCGTAGAGGTCCCGGATGGTCAGGTTGATCCAGGTGCTCGGCCGGTTGTCGACCTCTTCCGCGCACTTCTCGACGACGCGGTCGAAGGCGGTGTCGAAGCGGATGTCGAAGGGTTTCTTGCGGATCGTCTTCAGGAGGCTTTTGGAGACGTGGAACTCGTCGAGCGGGATGATCCCGCGCATCTCCGGCTCGACCCAGAAGATCTCCGGGTCGTCTGCGGCATCCGCCATCGGGAAGAGCCCGATGGAATAGGCGCGCAGCAGGAGTTCCGGCGTTAAGCTCTGATCCCTGCTGCGGCGCCCTGCCATTCCTAAGTCACCTCAGGCGGAGGTCCTGGCCAGATAGTCTTCCAGCCAGTGGATGTCGTAGTCGCCGTTCGCGATGTCCTGGTTGGCGACCAGGTCCTGGAACAGCGGCAGCGTCGTCTTGATGCCGTCCACGACGAACTCGTCCAGCACGCGGCGGAGCCGCATCATGCATTCGACGCGTGTGCGTCCATGCACGATCAGCTTGCCGATCAGGCTGTCGTAATAGGGCGGGATCTTGTAGCCGGCATAGGCGCCGCTGTCGACGCGAACGCCAAGGCCGCCGGGTGCGTGGAAATGCGTGATCGTGCCGGGCGAGGGAACGAAGGTGCGCGGATCCTCGGCGTTGATGCGGCATTCGATGGCATGACCGGAAAAGACGATCTCGTCCTGGGTGACCGAAAGGCCGGCGCCCGAGGCGACGCGGATCTGTTCGTGCACCAGGTCGATGCCGGTGATCGCTTCGGTGATCGGGTGCTCGACCTGCAGGCGGGTGTTCATTTCGATGAAATAGAACTCGCCGTTTTCGTAGAGGAACTCGATCGTGCCGGCGCCCCGGTACTTCATCTTCTTCATCGCGTCGGCGCAGATCTGGCCGATCTTCATGCGCTGGTCGACGTTGAGGGCAGGGGAATTGGCTTCTTCCCAGACCTTCTGGTGGCGACGCTGCAGCGAGCAGTCGCGTTCGCCGAGATGGATCGCGTTGCCGGCACCGTCGCCGACGACCTGCACCTCGATGTGGCGCGGCTTGCCGAGATATTTTTCCATGTAGACGGCGGCGTTGCCGAAGGCGGCTGCGGCTTCCGTCCGCGCTGTATTGAACGCCTCATCGAGGTCGTCCTCGGTCTTGGCGACCTTCATGCCGCGACCGCCGCCGCCGGCGGTGGCCTTGATGAGGACCGGGAAGCCGATGGCGCGCGCGGTTTCCAGCACGTTCTCCGCCGTCACTTCGCCGTCCGAGCCCGGAACGACCGGAATGCCGAGTTCGACGGCGGTCTGCTTCGCGGTGATCTTGTCGCCCATCAGGCGGATATGCTCGGCGGTCGGCCCGATGAAGGTGATGCCGTGGGCATCCAGGATATCGGCGAACTTGGCGTTCTCCGACAGGAAGCCGTAGCCCGGGTGAACGGCGTCGGCACCGGTGATCTCGCAGGCCGCGACGATCTGGTGGATGTTGAGATAGCTGTCGCGCGACGGCGGCGGGCCGATGCACACGCTTTCGTCGGCGAGGCGCACATGCATGGCGTCCGCGTCGGCAGTCGAATGCACCGCGACGGTCGCGATGCCGAGTTCCTTGCAGGCGCGCAGGACGCGGAGGGCGATTTCGCCGCGGTTTGCGATGAGGATCTTCGAAATCGAGCTCATCGGCTTACTCGACGACCACCAGCGGTTCGCCGTACTCGACGGGGCGACCATCCTCGATGAGGATCTCGACCACCTTGCCCGAACGCGGCGCCGGGATCTGGTTCATGGTCTTCATGGCTTCGATGATGAGCAGCGTCTGGCCTTCCTTGACGATCGAGCCGACTTCGACGAACGGACGCGAACCCGGAGCCGGAGCAAGGTATGCGGTACCGACCATCGGGGCGGTGACGGCATTGGCGAGGTTGCGGGCGGGCTCGGCGGCTGCGACCGGGGCGGCTGCCGCGGCCACGGCGGGTGCTGCGACCTGGTAGGCCGGCATCTGCGGCATCGCCATCATCTGCGGCGCGGCGCGCGACACGCGAATGCGCATGTCGTCCTGTTCGACTTCGATCTCGCTGAGATCCGTCTCGTTGAGGATGTTTGCCAGATCACGGATCAGAGCCTGATCGATTCCCGATTTCTTGTCAGCCATGGAAAGGGGTCCTGTATTCTTGTTATTGCGTGATGTTCTTCAGCGCGTGAAGCGCCAGGATGTAGCTGTGCGGGCCGAAACCGCAGATCACGCCCTTAGCGGCAGGCGCGATCATGGACGTGTGGCGGAATTCTTCCCGGGCATGGACGTTGGAGATATGCACCTCCACGACCGGAACGCCGATCGCCCGGATGGCGTCGTGCAATGCGATCGAGGTATGCGTATAGGCACCGGCATTGATCGCCACGCCCACCGCCTTTTCGCCAGCCTCGTGCAGCCAGTCGACCAGCATGCCTTCGTGGTTGGTTTGGCGGAAATCGACGGTAAACCCGAGTTCAAGGCCTGCGGCGATGCAGTCGGCCTCGATGTCGGCGAGCGTCTTGCCCCCGTAGATCCCTGGCTCCCGTTTGCCGAGCGCGTTGAGATTGGGGCCGTTCAGAACGAAAATTGTTTTGCTCATCTGCGGTTCCGTCGACTTTCAACCGCCTCCTATAGACCGCTGGGGCCGCAAGGGAAAGCCCCTAGCGGCCCGACGGTGATTCGATCCCCCGAAAATGAGGGCTATTTCGGACAGGGGCAGGAAACCGAGGTCAGCAGGCCGTCTGGCCGCAGCTGCGGACGTTGGCCACCTTCTCTTCGATCGCATCGGAGCCGATGGCGCCGAACACGGCTTCATCGCCGACGATGTAGGAGGGGGTTCCGGTGATGCCGAGGCTGGTTGCCAGCTGATAGGCTTCCTTGACGGACTCGTCATTCGGGCTTTCGGCCATCTTGGCGCGGATCGCCTCTTCGGTGACGCCGAGCGAGGCCGCCACTTCAAGCGCGCTCTCTTCACCGGCGCGGCCCTCGCTGCCGAGCAGGGCGCGGTGGAAGTCGCCGTATTTTTCCGGAGCGATCTTGCGGAACGCGTCGGAGACCTTGTGGGCCGCCTGCGATTCCGGTCCGAGGATCGGGAATTCCTTGAGCACGAAGCGGACATTCTTGTCCTTCGCCAGGATCGCGTCCATGTCGGAAAGCGCGCGCTTGCAGTAGCCGCAATTGTAGTCGAAGAACTCGACGACGGTCACGTCACCCTTGGGATTGCCGAGCGTGATGTCGTGCGAGGAGGCAAACAGCGCGTCCTTGTTTTCCTTCACGGCGGCCGAAGCCTGTTCGAGACGGGCGGCCTGCTGCTTCTTTTCGAGGGCGTCCTGCACCTCGAGCATGACTTCCGGATTGGCGATCAGGTATTCCTTGATGAAATCGCCGATCTCCTTCTTCTGCGCGTCGTCCAGGGCGCCTGCGCTCGTGGGCAGCACCACCGGCATCAGCACCAGGGCGGTTGCTGCAAGTTTCTTGAAACTGAAGGCCATGTCATTCCTCTCATGGGCATTCCGCCACCGCGGATCTCGGCCGGATGATCCTCGCCATCCCAGCCCGTTGATTTGCTGTAGCGTATCGGCAGCGCGCGGCAAGTGAAATCGGAAAAAAGGGCTGCGCCTGAACGCTCTCGCCATTGTGAACAACGCAATAATACGGCAATTGTCGGGCGCCCTTGACGAGACCGGAGCGAGGTTTTGGTGGTTTCCCTTTCCAGACGCAGTGCAGTTGAACCCTTCCATGCCATGGACCTTCTGGCCGAGGCGACCCGGCGCAGAAATGCCGGCGCGCCGGTCATTTCGATGGCCGTCGGCCAACCCGGTCATCCGGCGCCGCAGGCAGCCCTGGCTGCGGCGCGCGAGGCGCTCGCCCATGGCCGCATCGGCTATACCGATGCGCTTGGCCTGTCCGAGCTGAGGAGCAAGCTGGCCGACTACTATCGCCGGCGACACGGTGTCGCGGTCGATCCCGCCCGGATCGTCGTCACCACGGGCTCGTCTGCCGGCTTCAACCTTGCCTTCCTCGCACTCTTCGATCCGGGTGATGCGGTGGCAATCGCGCGGCCCGGTTATCCGGCCTATCGCGCCATTCTCTCGGCGCTCGGGCTGACCGTCGTCGAAGTGCCGGTGAACGAGGAGACGCAATTCACCCTGACGCCCGAAAGCCTCGAAGCGGCGCAGTCGAACGCCGGCGTGCGTCTGAAGGGCGTTCTGCTCGCGAGCCCGGCCAACCCGACCGGCACCGTTACCGGCCGCGGGCAGCTGAAGGCGGTCTATGACTATTGCCAGGGGCAGGGGATCACGCTGATCTCCGACGAGATCTATCACGGGCTCACCTATGCGGGCGAAGAGGCGACTGCGCTCGAGATTGGCAACGAGGCGGTCATCATCAACTCGTTCTCGAAATACTATTGCATGACCGGCTGGCGCATCGGCTGGATGGTGGTACCGGACCACATCGTCCGGCCGCTCGAATGCCTGGCGCAGAGCCTCTACATCTCCGCCCCGGAACTGTCGCAGATCGCCGCGATCGCGGCCCTCGATGCGGAAGAGGAGCTGGAGCACTACAAGGCGAGCTGCCGGCGCAACCGCGACTTCCTGATGACGCGGTTGCCCGAGCTGGGCCTGCCGTTGCTGTCGCCGATGGATGGCGCCTTCTACGCCTATGTAGATGTCGGCCGGTTCACCAATGACAGCATGGCCTTTGCCCGGCGGATGCTGGCCGAGATTGATGTCGCGGCAACGCCCGGCATGGATTTCGATCCGGTCGAGGGGAACCGGGCGCTGCGCATCTCCTATGCGGGCACCTATGCCGAGATGGTCGAGGCAACCGACCGGATGGCGCGCTGGTTGCCTTGAGAAAAACGATTCCGGATCAACGCCCTGGCGGCGTTTCCGGAATCAAATTGACAGGGCCTTGAATCGAAATGTGAACGCTGGCCGCTTCGTATGCCGGGCGTTCGATCCGGACTGCATTTGCAGTCGCCTATGGTCCGCCTGCCGCCTTTGCCCACGACCCGCAACAACGAAAAAAGGCCGCGTTCGACGCGGCCTTTGATCATGTTCGGCTTGAGGCGCGACGTCTCAGAAGAAGCCGCGCTTCTGCCACCAGCCACCCTTCTTCGGCTTCGGCGGCTCTTCGTCTCCCTCGGCCGCGGTCTTGACCGAGGTCACGACCGGTTCGGACGAAGACACGTTCGACTGCCGATTGGCGCGGGCCGGCTTTGCCTCTTCCACGGCTTCCGCCTCGGCAGCAGCCTCTTCCTTTTCTGCTGCGGGGGGCTCCGCGACCGGTTCTGCGACCGGCTCTGCAGCCGGCGCTTCGGCCTTGGCTTCGGGCTCGGCCGAGATCACCGGCTCTTCGACCGGCGATGCGACAACCTTGGCCTTGCGGCTTCGGCGCGGCTTCGGCGCGACGATTTCCTCGCCCGCTTCGATGACCGCCTGAGCCGTGGGTTCTTCGGCGGCCGCCTGTTCCGCGATCTCCTCGATCAGAGCGGCTTCGGTGTCGCTGTCGTCCTCCGACTCATCCTCTCCGGATGCCTCTACACCGGCTTCGCCGCCTTCCTCGCCCGGACGGTTGCGACGGCCGCCACGCTTGCCGCGACGACGGCGCTTGCGCTTCTGGCTATCATCGCCCGCCGCTTCGGCTGCATCTTCGCGAGCTTCCTCTCCGGCCTCGATGGCGGTGTCTTCGTCGCCCTCGTCGCCTTCATCCTCGTCGCCGTCACCGTCGGCGCCGCCCTGTGTACCATTACCGCCCTGGCCGTTCTTGTTGCGGCGGCGGCGACGACGCTTGCGCTTGCGGCCGCCCTGTTCCTCGCCATTTGCGGCAGCAGGTTGGGCCGACGGTGCGGCTGCGATGATTTCCTCGTCTTCTTCCTCTTCCTCCGGCTCGGGAACGAAATCGTCCTCTTCGATCGCCGGAAGCATCTGCATCAGGCTTTCGATCTTGACCGGATTGGCAACCGCTTCGCCGCGGTCAATGCCGAAATGCTGCGAACCGACCGAGCTGTCGCTGTCGATGACGATCGACACGCCGAAGCGGTGCTCGTAGTCGACGATGGTGCCGCGCTTCTGGTTGAGGAGGTAGAGCGCCGTTTCCGGCGTGGTGCGCACGGTGATGTCATGCGTCGTGCTCTTCAGCAGGAATTCCTCGATGCCGCGCAGGACGTGCAGCGCGACCGAAGACTGCGAACGGATGAGACCCGTTCCGCCGCAATGCGGGCAGAGCTGGGTGGTCGATTCGAGAACCGATGCGCGGATGCGCTGGCGCGACATTTCAAGCAGGCCGAAATGCGAGATGCGGCCGACCTGGATGCGGGCGCGGTCGTTCTTCAGGCAATCCTTGAGCTTCTTCTCGACCGCGCGGTTGTTGCGCTTCTCTTCCATGTCGATGAAGTCGATCACCACGAGGCCGGCAAGGTCGCGCAGGCGGAGCTGACGCGCTACTTCTTCCGCAGCCTCGAGGTTGGTCTGGAGTGCCGTATCCTCGATCGAGTATTCGCGGGTCGAACGACCGGAGTTGACGTCGATCGAAACCAGAGCTTCGGTCTGGTTGATGATGATGTAGCCGCCCGACTTCAGCGTCACCTGCGGCTGCAGCATGCGGTCGAGCTGACCTTCGATGCCGGAGCGCGAGAAGATCGGATGAAGATCGCGATAGGGCTGAACCACTTTGGCGTGGCTCGGCATCAGCATCTTCATGAAGTCCTTCGCTTCGCGATAGCCTTCTTCGCCCGAAACGATGATCTCGCTGATGTCCTTGTTGTAAAGGTCGCGGATCGAGCGCTTGATGAGCGAGCCTTCCTCATAGACGAGGCAGGGCGCGGTCGAGTTGAGCGTCAGCGTGCGGACGTTCTCCCAGAGGCGCATCAGGTATTCGAAGTCGCGCTTGATCTCGACCTTGGTGCGGTTTGCACCGGCGGTACGAAGAATCACGCCCATGCCCTGCGGCACTTCGAGGCCGCGCGCGATTTCCTTGAGGCGCTTGCGGTCGGTCGGCTGGGTGATCTTGCGGGAAATGCCGCCGCCACGGGCGGTGTTCGGCATCAGGACCGAGTAACGGCCGGCGAGCGACAGGTAGGTGGTGAGGGCAGCACCCTTGTTGCCGCGCTCTTCCTTCGCGACCTGGACCAGGAGGATCTGGCGGCGCTTGATGACTTCCTGGATGCGGTACTGCTTGCGCGGCTTGCGCACGACGCGGTCCGGAACCTCTTCCATGGCGTCTTCGGCGCCGACGGATTCGATCTCTTCCTTCTCGCCGTCGCCATCGTCGTCGTCATCGTCGAAATCGTCGTCGCGGCCGCGGCGGCCGTCGGTGTCTTCCGAGATCTCGTCGTCGGTCTCGAAAAGTGCGGCCATGTCGTTGCGGCCGTCATCGTCACCAGCGTCGCTCGCCTCGGCGGGCTGTTCTTCCGCCTCGGCTGCGGCCTTCTTGGCGCGCGGCTTGCGGACGCGCTTCGGCTTTGCCTTGGGGGCTTCTTCCTCGGCGGCGACTTCTTCCGCAACTGCTTCAGCCGGAGCCTCCGCTACGACTTCTGCTTCGGTCTCGACGATGGTTTCCGTTGCCGGAACGATGCCCGTATCGGGCTGCTCCTGGGTCGCGAGATCGACGACCGGAGCTGCGTCTTCCAGGTCTCCATCGTCCTCACGGCGATGTTCCTCGGCTTCCGCGCTCAGCAGTGCCTGACGGTCGGCATAGGGGATCTGGTAGTAGTCCGGGTGGATTTCGGCAAAGGCCAGGAAGCCGTGGCGGTTGCCGCCGTAGTCGACGAACGCGGCTTGAAGCGAGGGTTCGACCCGCGTGACCTTCGCCAGATAGATGTTGCCGCGGATCTGCTTCTTGTGTTGGGACTCGAAGTCGAATTCTTCTATGCGGTTACCGCGTACGACGACAACGCGCGTCTCTTCTTCGTGAGACGCGTCGATCAGCATTTTGTCTGCCATTTAAGATGTGCTCCTCGGCGCCGCCTGGAAGCTGTCCACTCGCTCGCTGTACTTTGGTGCGGGTGAGGCTTGAGGGGCTGGGCGCCGGATATAGATGTTCTCGCCCGGCGGGGTGCGCTGGCAGCAATTGAACGGCCGTCGGGATCCTCGAAGAGCCCGACCCGCCAAGAGTGTTCAATACCAACTGCAACGACATCAAAGACCGAACGAAAACGACAATGACATAGGCCCCTTGGGACCCGATGAGTGCTCGTCAGAGCATGTGGTGGACATCCACCAGTTACGTTTGCCGGCCGGGCCGGCGTGTTAAACAAGTTTCAGGATAAAAATACGGAGACGGCGGATGAGTGTCCGACAAGCTAGGCGCCAAGTCCTTGAAGAGGTTGGCAGCCGCGGCGGTCATTCTATCCCGTTGGCACTTTTAACCCTCCCGTGCCTTGTATGTTTTCTCTGTGACAATAGCAAGGGGAAACGAAATTATGCCATAATATCGATTGATTAGCCTGTTTCGGTGACAATTCGCGATTCTCGGTCTTTTTCGGCACTTGTGCCGTTTTGATACACTTCGATCGGGAAATTTGCCGTGGATTTTGGCTCGGGGGGACTGATTTCATACGAGATTGATGGGATCGGCACGCTAAGAGGCGATGGCAGAAATTCTGTTACGGGGAAGCGCATCCATATGAAATGGTCTCGTCCGAGACGCTTTGCAGTCCAGACGCGTGCATTTGCGCGAATCGTCGCCGTCGTGCTGCCGGTGGTTGCCGCCTTCGCTTTCCCGGGCGGCGTGAAGGCCGCATCCTCCGATCCGATCGCGGCATATGCGGCGCGCATCGTCGGCGATCGCGCCCGCACGCGCATTGTCATGGAATTCGACCGCAAACCCGAGATCGAAGTGCGCTATATCGCCAAGCCCGATCGCATCGTGGTCGACCTGCCATCGACCGTCTTCACCTTTCCCGATGCCGATTTGCAGGCGAGGGGCCTTTTCCGCGACATCCGCTACGGCTCGATGGACGTCGATTCCGCTCGGCTCGTGCTCACGGCAGAACGGCCGGCGCGGCTGGTCGGCAGCGAGGTGATGGCGAACGAGGACGGCAAGGGCTATCGCCTCGTGCTCGACGCGGAAATGGTCACGGCGCAGGATTTCGAAAAGCTTGTGGCGAGTCAGGCCTGGAACGGCGGCGAGCAGACGACGGCGGCAACCCGCGGCGACCGTGTCGGTGGATCCGAGCAGGCAAGCCCGGGGGCTTTCGTCATCGCCATCGATGCCGGGCACGGCGGTATCGATGCCGGCGCGGCTGGTGCAGCCACCAAAACGGCGGAAAAGGAAATCACGCTGGCCTTTGCCAAGGCACTCAAGGAGCGCCTGAAGCCGGAGGCCGGCATCGAGGCCTTTCTGGTCCGCGAGGGAGACGAGTTTCTTTCCCTTTCCGAGCGCGTCACCATCGCCCGCCAGCGCGGTGCGAACCTGCTGATCTCCTTCCATGCCGACACGCTGGGGCAGAACAACATCCGCGGCGCCACCGTCTACACGATTTCGGACAAGGCCTCGGACCGGATGGCCGCCGATCTCGCCGAACGCGAAAATCATTCCGATGCCGTTGGCGGGGTCAATCAGTCAACCGAGCCGGCAGAAGTCTCCGACATCCTGCTCGACCTGACCCGGCGCGAGACCCAGGCCTTCTCGATCTCGCTCGCCGATGCCGTTGTGAAGTCCTTCGAGGGGCAGGTGGCCTTGATCAACAATCCCCATCGCTACGCCGGTTTCCGCGTCCTGCAGGCCCATGACGTGCCGTCGATCCTGCTCGAAATCGGCTTCCTGTCCAACAAGGACGACGAGAAGCTGTTGCTCGATCCGGCCTGGCGGGCGAAGATCGCCGATCTGCTGGTTGCTGCAATAAAGCGTTACCGCGTGCCACTGGTGGCGAACGGGGGCTGAAATCGCGATTGATCCTCGCTGAATGTTGCGGGCATAACAGGACAGTGGCCCTATTTTCCTCACAATCGGGCCGTTACTCCGAACGAGGCGGATTGCTTTCGAATCCTGCGGGAATGATTGCTGGCCGCTTGCGTCTTGCCAAGGGGCCAATGACGTGCATAACGCCTCGCTATGTGCGATGTTCGCCCATTGCGCGCTGAACCGAAAGCATTGCCGGTAGCTCGAACATGATCAGACTGATTGGTTATCTCTTCGGACTCGCGTCCGTCCTCGCCCTCATCGTCGCGGGCGTCGTCGCCGTTTATCTGAACGGGGTCTCCAGAGATCTGCCGGACTACGCTGTCCTCTCGAGCTACGCGCCGCCCGTCACCACGCGCATTCACGCCGGCAACGGCGCGCTGATGACCGAGTATGCACGTGAACGGCGCCTGTTCCTGCCGATCCAGGCCATTCCCGATCGCGTCAAGGCCGCATTCCTCTCGGCGGAAGACAAGAACTTCTACAATCACCCGGGGGTCGACATCTACGGCCTCGGCCGCGCCATCCTCGTCAACCTGCAGAATTTCGGGTCCGGCCGCCGCCCGGTCGGGGCTTCGACGATCACGCAGCAGGTCGCCAAGAACTTCCTGTTGTCCGCTGACCAGACGATCGACCGCAAGGTCAAGGAAGCGATCCTGTCGTTCCGCATCGAGCAGACCTATTCGAAGGACAAGATCCTCGAACTCTATCTGAACGAGATCTTCTTCGGCATGAATGCCTACGGCATCGCCGGGGCTGCGCTCACCTATTTCGACAAATCGGTGACCGAGCTCACAATCGCCGAGACCGCCTATCTCGCGGCTCTGCCGAAGGGGCCGTCGAACTATCATCCCTTCCGGCACACGGAAGCGGCCGTCGAACGACGCAACTGGGTTGTCGACCGGATGGTCGAGAACGGCTTCGTCACCAAGGCCGACGGCGAAGAAGCCAAGAAGCAGCCGCTCGGTGTTACCGGTCGTCGGTCCGGGGCCAACGTCTTCGCTTCCGATTACTTCTCCGAGGAAGTGCGTCGCCAGATCATCGAGAAATACGGTGACAAGGCGCTCTACGAGGGGGGGCTCTCCGTTCGTACCTCGCTCGACCCGAAGATGCAGATCTTCGCCCGTAAGGCGCTGCAGGACGGTCTCGTCACCTATGACCAGCGTCGCGGCTACCGCGGCCCGGTCGCCAACATCGCCGTTTCGGGCGACTGGGGTGCCGAACTCGCCAAGGTCAAGGGCCTGAGCGACGTACCGGAATGGAAGCTCGCCGTCGTGCTTGCGGTCTCCTCGTCGCGTGTCGATATCGGTCTGCAGCCCGCCACGGAGGCAGGCGGCAAGGTGGTCGCCGAGCGCGAGACCGGTCGCGTCATGGCCGACGACATGGATTGGGCCTACCGCTCGGCCAATGGCGACCGTAAGACGGCAAAGTCGCCGGAAGGCGTTTTCACTGCCGGCGACGTCATCTATGTCGAGCCGAAGGGTGAGGGCGGTTACAAGCTGCGCCAGCCGCCGAAGGTGCAGGGTGGCCTGGTGGCCATGGACCCGCATACCGGCCGCGTGCTCGCCATGGTCGGCGGTTTCTCTTACGCACAGTCGGAGTTCAACCGCGCCACGCAGGCCATGCGCCAGCCCGGTTCGTCCTTCAAGCCGTTTGTCTATGCCGCAGCGCTCGACAACGGCTATACACCGGCATCGGTTATCATGGACGCCCCGATCGAGTTCGTCGCCGGCGGTCAGGTCTGGCGGCCGCAGAACTATGGCGGCGGCTCGGCCGGCCCGTCGACACTGCGTCTCGGTATCGAGAAGTCGCGTAACCTGATGACGGTCCGCCTCGCCAACGACATGGGCATGAACCTGGTGGCTGAATATGCCGAACGCTTCGGCATCTATGACAAGATGAATCCGGTGCTGTCGATGTCGCTTGGTTCAGGGGAAACAACGGTGTTGCGCATGGTTTCTGCCTATGCGGTTCTGGCGAACGGCGGCAAGCAGATCAAGCCGACTCTCATCGACCGCATCCAGGACCGTTATGGCAAGACCATTTTCCGTCATGAGGAGCGTACCTGCGACGGCTGCAACGCCAATGCCTGGGAAGGTCAGGAGGAGCCCGCCGTCGTCGACAACCGCGAGCAGGTTCTCGATCCGATGACCGCCTACCAGATCACCTCGATGATGGAGGGCGTGGTCCTGCGCGGTACCGCTGCCGGCAAGATCAAGCTTGATCGCCCGGTCGCCGGCAAGACCGGTACGACCAATGACGAGAAGGATGCCTGGTTCGTCGGCTACACGCCCGACCTCGTCGCCGGCCTCTATATCGGCTACGACAACCCGACCCCGCTCGGCCGCGGCGCGACCGGCGGCTCGATGTCCGCGCCGATCTTCAACGAGTTCATGCAGGAGGCCGTTGCCGGCACGCCGCCCGGCAAGTTCCACCTGCCGGAGGGCATGAGCCTGATCCCCGTCAACCGCAAGACCGGCATGTACGCCGCCGAAGGCGATCCCGACACGATCACCGAAGCCTTCAAGCCTGGCACCGGCCCCGCCGACACCTTCTCCGTCATCGGTATGGAAGGCTATGCTGCGCCGGAAGAGATCCTTCGGGAATCGCCGCAGGCCAACCAGGCCGTGACATCCGGTGCCGGCGGCCTGTTCTGACCCTATCGATCCGTTTGAGCATGCGGCCGCCCCTTTACAGAAGGGACGGCCGCAACTAATTGACGGGCGAGTTTTTCATCCAAGGTGAAAGCGAGCGAAATGCGCAGTGAAATCGAGAATGTTGTCGACGAAATCAAGCAGGCCATAAGCCTGCTGAGGAGGCATCTTTGACTGGGACCAGGCGATAAGACGACTGGACTGGTTGAACAACAAGGCAGAGGATCCCAACCTCTGGAATGACGCCCAGGAAGCCCAGAAGCTGATGCGCGAGCGCCAGCAGCTGGACGAAAGCATCAACGGCGTGAAGCGCCTCGAACAGCAGATGAAGGACAGCATCGAGCTGATCGAGATGGGCGAGGACGAAGGCGATGAGCAGATCGTCAAGGAAGCCGAGGATGCGCTGAAGGCGCTGAAGGCGGAATCCGGGCGTCTGCAGGTCGAGGCCATGCTCTCGGGCGAGGCCGACGGCAACGACACCTATCTCGAAGTCCATTCCGGCGCCGGCGGCACCGAGTCCCAGGACTGGGCCAACATGCTTCTGCGCATGTATATCCGCTGGGCGGAAAAGCAGGGCTTCAAGGTCGAGGTGATGGAAGTGCACGACGGCGAAGAGGCCGGCATCAAGTCCGCGACGATCCACGTCAAGGGCCACAATGCCTATGGCTGGCTGAAGACCGAATCGGGCGTCCATCGCCTGGTCCGCATCTCGCCCTACGATTCGAACGCGCGCCGCCACACCTCGTTCTCCTCGGTTTGGGTCTATCCGGTCGTCGATGACTCGATCCAGATCGACATCAACGAAGGCGACTGCCGTATCGATACCTATCGCTCGTCGGGCGCCGGTGGCCAGCACGTCAACACGACCGACTCGGCGGTGCGTATCACGCACATCCCGACCGGCATCGTCGTTGCCTGCCAGCAGGAGCGCTCGCAGCACAAGAACCGCGCCAAGGCTTGGGAAATGCTGCGTGCCCGCATGTACGAGGCCGAACTGAAGAAGCGGGAAGAGGCGGCCAATGCCGAAGCGGCGTCGAAGACCGACATCGGCTGGGGTCACCAGATCCGTTCCTACGTTCTGCAGCCTTACCAGCTGGTCAAGGACCTGCGGACCGGCGTGGAAAGCACCGATCCGGACAACGTCCTCAACGGCGGCCTCAACGAATTCATGGAAGCGGCCCTGGCGCACCGGATCAGCGGCAAGGCCGACGCGGTCGCCGACCTCGACTGATCTCCGGACGATCGAGTGCAGTCAGGAAAACAAACGGCGGGACTTGGGTCCCGCCGTTTTTCGTTCATGCACGTTCGTCGGCGGGTTCGGTCGAAAACGCGCCGGTCGTTTCGGGGCGCAGGGTCATGATCGCGATGAACAGCACCGCGATCGCACAGGCCGCGATAGTGCCGATCATCGGTAACGCCGTCCCGTCGAAAAACAGGCTGGCAATGCCGATCACGCTCGAGGCGGTGACGAACTGCAGCGTGCCCATGAGGGCCGAGGCCGTCCCCGCGATCCGGCCGTGTCCCTCGAGTGCCAGAACCGCAGAGGTCGGGATGACCATGCCAAGGAAACCGTAGGACACGAAGAGGAGTGCCGACATCAACGGCAGGCTGCCGAGGCCGAGTTCGAAGAGGACGAACAGCGCGGTCGCGGCGAGCGCGAACCCGCCGACGGCGAAGCGGATCAGCCTTCTAAGGCCAAAGCGTCGTGACAGGCGCCCGTTCATCTGCGATGCGCCGATGAAGGAGATCGCGTTGAGCGAGAACACGACGCTGTAGAACCCGGGCGTGAGGCCATAATGCTCGATCAGCACGAAGGAAGAGTTCGCCACGTAGATCATGTAGCTCGACATGCCGAAAGACGCGATGAGCACGAGGCCGAGATAGTAGGGATCGCGCAGCAGTGTCCGGTAGGATTTCAGCGCGCCGACGAGGCTGCTCTGGCTGCGGGCCTCGGCGGTGCGGGTTTCCGGCAGCAGCAGCGCGGCGAGAACCACGCCGAGAGCGGCAGCGACGACCATCACGCCGAAGATGGCGCGCCAGCTGCCGACCGTCGTCACCATGCTGCCGGCGAGCGGTGCAAGGATCGGGGAGACGCTGAAGACCAGCATCAGCCGCGACATCAGCTGCGCGGCTGCGACACCGGTAAAGAGGTCACGCACGATCGCCCGGCATAGCACGGTGCCGGCGCAGGCGCCGACGCCCTGCAGGGCACGGAAGCCGATCAGCCACTCGATCGACGGCGAGAGCGCGCAGCCTATGCCACCGACCGCAAAAAGCGTGAGACCGAAATAAAGTGGCTTCTTGCGGCCGATCATGTCGGACACTGGGCCGTAGACCAGTTGCGACAGCGCCATGGCGACGAAGAAGGAGACGAGGCTCGCCTGAACGGCGCCGCTGTCGGCGTTGAGCCCCGCGCCGATTTCCGGCAGGGACGGCAGATACATATCGATGGCGAAAAGACCAATAGCGGTCATCAGGCCGAGGACGATGGGCAGGGAGGCCCTGGAATTCTGTTGCATGAAGAAAACCTTTGCGTCACCGCAAAACGATGCTGCGGGGGGAGGTGAACCGAAAAGGAAAGGGCTTGCTAACCGGGCACGGCGGGGCCGAACCCATGATGTGAATGTAATGTCAAAAATATTGGACACGATTGTCCAATTAGTCAAGCCCCTCTATGGTGAGCCATGGATCACACCACGCAGATACCGATTCCCGCGTCCGCGGCCTCATCCGGCGCCCGCACCAAGCGCGACGCCATCATCGACGCCGCCGCCGCGATTTTTTCCGAGAGCGGCTATTCGGGCGCGAGCATCGACGCGATCGCAGCGCGTGCCGAGGTGTCGCGCCAGACGGTCTACAACCAGATCGGCGACAAGGAGAAAGTCTTCAAGGCGGTCGTGGCCGATGTCACGCAACGCTCGAGCGCGGCCTTCTTCGCCGTGCTCGAGACGTTTCCGGACGCGCCGAAGGATCTGGAAGTAGATCTCGTCGCCTTTGCCGTCCGCCTTTTGCGGGTTGCGGTCTGCGAACCGAGCGGGCGTTGGCTGCTGCGGCTGCTCTCGCTCGAAGGTACGCGCCATCCGGAGCTTTTTGCCACTTGGCGCGAGTACGGGCCGGGCCGCAAGCATCCTGCCATGGCCGCCCGTTTCGCCTTGCTTGCCCATGGCGGCTATCTCGATGTAGAGGATCCGTCGCTTGCCGCTCGCCAGTTCATGGCGCTCGTGATGTCGGACGTGCGCTCAGACCTGCAACTCGGTATTCCGATCCCGGAGAGCGAACTGGACGGGCTGGCGCGTAATGCCGTTCGCACCTTCCTGAAGGCCTTCAGCAAGCGTTGAAGCCGACGCGGCCGGTTTAGGCGAATCAGTTCGTCTCGCGCTCGACTCGGATCTCGCCGAATTCGTCGATCAGCACTGTCCAGCCCTCCGGCTCGACCTGCTCGGGCGAGGTCTTCAGGTAGACGGTCGCGAAGAACCCGGCCTGCCGGCTGACGCCGGTCGAATCTTCCGGGCGGATGTCGGTGACATAGGGCTTGATCGCCGAAAACTCCTCGAGCTCGACGCTTTCGATGAGCTGTGGTCCGCCTTCCGTGCTGAGGATCTGCTGCAGATAGACCTTGGCGGTGCGGTCGGGCTGCCGGATGGAAACGAGCTTGTAATAGCCGCGCTGGCTTTCCGCAGCGCTCGTGGCCGGCGCCGGGGCCGGTGTTTCACCGGAGGCCTTGGGCGCGGTCTCGACGTCGGCGTCACCTTCCCAGAAGCCGCCGCTGATGACGAAGGTCGCCGTCACTGGCAACTGGTCGATCTCATCGGCCCGGACGGCCGTCGAGGTGAGAAACAGGGCGAGGAGGCCTGCACCGGCGATAAGCTGCGGGATCATGCCTTGTCTCCCTCAGTTTGAAAACTGTTCGGCGAGGATTCGATCCGACCAGGAGCGGTCGGGATCGGATAGAATGCGGGCCGTCGTGTCCTCCGACTGCGCGATCTTCACCTGGAGCACAGACTTGACCTCCGTGTGGTCGGCGACCGCGTTGACAGGCCGCTTCTCCGCCTCGAGCACGATAATATCGACGCACACCTTGTTGGGCAGCAGCGCGCCGCGCCAGCGGCGCGGCCGGAACGGACTGACGGGGGTCAGCGCCAGAAGTGGGGCCTCGAGCGGCAGGATGGGCCCGTGGGCGGAGAGGTTGTAGGCCGTCGAGCCGACGGGCGTCGCCACCATCAGGCCATCGCAGATCAACTCGTCGAGCCGCACCTTCCCGTCGATGATCACCCGGAGTTTTGCCGCCTGGTAGGACTGGCGCAGCAGTGAGACTTCGTTGATGGCGAGTGCGATCGAAATCGAACCGTCCGCATTGGAGGTCGTCATCCGCAATGGATGAAAATCGTTCTCGTCAGCGGCGGCGATTCGTTCATGCAGGTTTTCGACGGAAAAGTCGTTCATCAGGAAGCCGACCGACCCTCGGTTCATGCCGTAGACCAGCTTGCCGGAATTCATCGTGTCATGCAGCGTCTGCAGCATGAAACCGTCACCGCCAAGGGCCACGATCACGTCGGCCTCCGTCGGTGCGACATTGCCGTAGCGCGCCACGAGTTCTTCACGGGAAGCCTGGGCTTCCTCGGCATTGGAGGCGATGAAGGAGAGCGAGCGGAACGAACGCGACATGGACAGCCCTTTTTGGTCGCGACTGTGGTACATGATAAAGGGCGTGAGCGACAAGGCGTTTGACGGGCCGAAGGAGAACACGGTCGCCATGCTCTCCACAGCCAAACTGACGACTGCCAGATTTTTCTTTACCCGGCGCGCAAATCTGCTTAATGACGGCGACAATGCCCTTGTAGCTCAGTTGGTAGAGCACCTGATTTGTAATCAGGGGGTCGCGGGTTCGAACCCTGCCGGGGGCACCATCTCTCTCTCAAGTAGATAGATCCGTTGCCTTTAATACGGCATTCTTCTGCCGGAGCCGCGCCCGCTCGCGGCTTTGGAGTATGACAAATTATACATTTTTTCGGGTGCCGGATGGCGGCGCGCCCTTTCCTCAGGCGTAGCCGATCAGGTCCGGCTGGACTTTGCGACCGGCGCCGTAGTCGCGGGCATAGGCGCCGCGGCGAACGTCCTGGCGGGAGGCCGCGCGCAGGTCGACCAGCGGGATGGTGAAGGCACCGTCGGCAAAGGTGCCGGTATCGGGAGTCTCGACGGTGTTTTCCCGGATGGACGTCAGCAGCGTGAACATGGTCTTTCCTCCCAGTGGCCGTGGAGAACGGCGGAGCGATCGTTTGAGTTCCCAACCCTATCAAGCGATCCGTTGACCGATCGTTAACCACGATCGCGACGGGGATATGGCAGCCGGTCCATTTTCGGGTGCATTGGCCCGAATGCCGGCAAACACGTTCGCACGGGATCTCTCCCTATGCGGCATCCAGAACCGGTTGTGCGGTCGGCGAGGCCTCCTCTTTCCAGCGGTCGCGCCCTCTGGCATCGTGTCGCCGAAACCAGTTCGGGAGAGATGTTCATGGCCTGCATTCGGCAATCTGCGTTCACCCTCTTGCTGGCGGCGTCCGGGCTCTGCCTCACGACTGCGGGGGCAGGGGCGACCGAGGTGCAGTATCGTTGCGAGGACGGCAGCTTTCTTTCGGTCGAGTATACGGACAGTTCCGCCGAGGTCCGGTTGGGTGACGGAACGGAGCTGTCCTTGCCCGAGCAGCCCGCGGCCTCGGGCTTCTGGTACTCCTCCGGTCGCCACGAATTGCGCGGCAAGGGAGACGAGGTGCGGTTCGCCATCGGGCGTCGCATGCCGGTCGTCTGCAGTGCCGAATCGACAACCGGCCGGCTCTTCGATGTGCCGCGCGCGGAAAGCCTCGCTATCGCAGCGGGCGACACCGGCTTCGACATGCCGGGCCGGCTGCGCTGCCGGCACTATGCAGATTTCGCCTTGAAGGAACTCGACCTCGGCGAAAAGGGGGCGGCCGCCCTGTTCATCGCGCCCGCCTCTGCCGCCTGCAGGCTCGGCGAGCCGGGCGACCGGCAGATCGAGGACGATACGGCCGGCTATCTCTGGGGCGCCAAGGGGCCTTACGTCTTCTTCAAGGGCGCTGACGGCTGGAACGGAGGCTTGCCCTTCGTCGTCTATGATGCCCAAACCGGCAAGCGCCTGTTCGACGACGTGATGGCGGGCGACGACATCGAAGCCGCGGAGGTCAGCGATACCGGGGCGGTGTTGCAGTATCGCCGGGTCTATGCGGCGGAGTGCTCGCTGCTGGCCTCGCCGGAGAGCTGCAGTACAGAGATCAGAAAGGCGCTCGATCTGGCGGCCGACCGGGCGATGCCGGATTGCCTGCCGGCCTACCAGCCTTTGATCGA
Organism: Rhizobium terricola; assembly: GCF_012927355.1. Classification (GTDB taxonomy): domain Bacteria; phylum Pseudomonadota; class Alphaproteobacteria; order Rhizobiales; family Rhizobiaceae; genus Allorhizobium; species Allorhizobium terricola. Next base: position 1,551,695 of record NZ_JABBGK010000001.1, on the reverse strand, counting down.
TACCGATCCCGCATCCTCTGCCACGATAAAGGCCTGGCCGAACGTGATCGAGTATCCGGTGTCGCGCAAGGTGGCCGCGGGTGGGACGAAGCTGTCGGCGCGCCCGGGTGACATTGCCTGTCGCGCGCCGGAGTAATTTGACGTTTGGCAAGATGTTGCAATTTACAGGTGTAGGAATTCGGCGTCTAATGAAGCTGCGGCCATCAAGGACGGAGCCTTGCCATGATCCTCGGAATGACGCCTTTCACCCTTTTTCATGTTGTCTTGAGCCTGATCGGCATCGCCGCGGGCTTCGTCGTGCTCTCCGGCTGGTTGCGGTCCGACCGCAGGTCCGGCTGGACGGCCCTCTTCCTGCTTTCCACCTTCGCCACGGTGATCACCGGCTTCCTATTCCCGTTCAGCGGCTTCACACCCGCAATCGGGGTGGGGATCATCGCCACGGTTCTTCTCGTCCTGGCGATCGCGGCGCTCTATCGCTACCAGTTGGCCGGCCGGTGGCGGGCGGTTTATGTGGTCTGCGCGGCGGCCTCGCTCTATCTCAACGTCTTCGTGCTGGTGGTGCAGGCCTTCGCCAAGGTTCCGGCGCTGAATGCGCTCGCCCCAACCGGTGCCGAGCCGCCCTTTGCCATCGCGCAGGGCCTCGTGTTGCTGGCCTTCTGCGCTTTCGGCTATCTCGCGGTCAATCGCTTCCACCCGACCACGGTCTAGCACGGGCACTAGGACGCGAGCGCACCTGGCGCGTTTCGTGAAGAAACGCGCACAAGGATTCGGAATGATTCGACAGTTTGGAAGTCCGCTTCCCATGCCGGCCTCGGCATTGAGGGCCGGCATGGCCGATTGGCTTGCGCCGGGGCCGGCTCAGGCGCCGGATTTCGCCAGGTATTGCCGAGAGGCGTAGAGCGCGATCGCCGCGGCATTCGAGACATTCAGCGACTTGATCGCGCCGGGCATGTCGAGACGCGCCAGCGCGTTGACGGTTTCCCGGGTCTTCTGCCTGAGCCCCTTGCCTTCGGAGCCGAGCACAAGGGCGATCTTGTCGCCGGACAGCGTGCCTTCGAGCGGCGCCGGCCCTTCCGAATCGAGGCCGACCGAATGGAAGCCGAGCTTGTGCAGCTCGTTCAGCGCATCGGCCAGATTGGTAATCTGGATATAGGGGATGAGTTCGAGCGCACCTGATGCCGATTTGGCCATGACGCCGGATTCGGTCGGGCTGTGGCGCATGGTGGTGATGACTGCACCGGCGCCGAAGGCAACCGCGGTCCGCATGATGGCCCCGACATTGTGCGGGTCGGTCACCTGGTCGAGCACCAGCAGAAGCGGACTGTCCTTGAGGGCCTCCAGTCGCCGAACGGGGAGTGGGCGCGTCTCCAGCATGACGCCCTGATGGATCGCGTCCGGGCCGAGCTGCTTGTCGAGATCCTGGGGTGTCACGATTTCCACAGGAAAACCGAGCGCCGCCACGGGGCCGATCTCCAGCCGCACCAGCGCGTTCTGCGTGACGCTGAGCTTGATCGGCTTGCGTTCCGGGTTTTCAAGGGCGGCGCGCACCGTGTGCAGGCCGTAAAGCTGGACCTCGTCCGGCGCGAGCTGCGGCGGTGTCCAGTCGGTCTCTTTCCTGCGTCCCTTGCGGACATCGGGCGTCGGGATTTCGCCGCGTTCGCGCTTGGCGTCGCGCACCTGGCGGCGCAGCGTCGCATAGTGGCTGTCACGGGCGGATTTGTCTGTCTTCGGATCTTTTGCCATGCGGTCTTATAACCGTGCGGCCCCTTCCGCGATAGACCTGCTGCGCCGCAAGGCTTTTTCCAGGGGGCGAAAATTTTTCCGAATTTTTCCTTCGTCATCGTGTTGACATGAGAGGGAAGGGCCGTCATATACCCGCCGCAGATCGCGGGGCCAACGCCACCGCAATCTCGACTGAAAAGCTTGGTCGCTTGATCCGGACGAAAAACTGGAGAGATGCCCGAGTGGTTAAAGGGGACGGACTGTAAATCCGTTGGCTTCGCCTACGTTGGTTCAAATCCAACTCTCTCCACCATTCGTCCTCGGATCGATTACCGCGGGTATAGCTCAATGGTAGAGCAGCAGCCTTCCAAGCTGAATACGCGGGTTCGATTCCCGCTACCCGCTCCAGGCCATCCTTTCCAACCGTTCCTCTGAATGTATTCAACGCCTTGCCATCGGCAGCGCTCGGTGTTGGCCGGTCCCCCTGTCGCTACCGCTGTCGCAGCGTCTGCATTCCAGGGCGGTCGTATTCACGCTTTCATATAAATGCACTAGCCTGCGTCACGTCCATCACATGCTTGGAGGAACGACCATGGTGCAGAAAATGAAAGCCGCGATTTTTGTCGAAAAGGGGCGCATCGTTCTCGATGAGAAACCGATCCCCGATGTCGGTCCGCTCGATGCGCTGATCCGCATCACCACGACCACCATCTGCGGAACCGATGTCCACATCCTGAAGGGCGAGTATCCGGTCGAGAAAGGCCTGACCATCGGCCACGAACCGGTCGGCATCATCGAGAAGCTGGGCTCGGCCGTCGAGGGTTATGCGGAAGGCCAGCGCGTGATCGCCGGAGCGATCACGCCCTCCGGCCATAGTTATGCCTGCCTCTGCGGCTGCGGTTCGCAGGACGGCGCCGGTACGAAGCACGGCTTCAAGGCCATGGGTGGCTGGAAGTTCGGCAACACCATCGACGGCTGCCAGGCCGAATACGTCCTGGTCAAGGATGCGATGGCCAATCTCAGCCCGATCCCGGATCACCTGACCGACGATCAGGTGCTGATGTGCCCCGATATCATGTCGACGGGATTTTCCGGCGCGGAGAGCGGCGGCGTGCGGATCGGTGACACGGTGGTTGTCTTCGCCCTCGGGCCGATCGGCCTCTGCGCGGTGGCGGGCGCCAAGCTGATGGGTGCTACGACGATCATCGGTGTCGACACGCTCGCCTCGCGCATGGAGGTTGCCAGGAAGCTCGGGGCCGATCATGTGATCGACTTCAAGGCTGGTGATCCGGTGGAGCAGATCATGGCGCTGACGGACGGCCGTGGCGTCGATGTCGCCATCGAGGCGCTCGGTACGCAGGCAACCTTCCGTTCGGCACTCCAGTCGTTGCGCCCGGGCGGCACGCTGTCGAGCCTCGGCGTCTATTCCAGTGATCTGACGATACCGCTCGGCGCGTTCTCGGCCGGTCTCGGCGACAACAAGATCGTGACGACGCTTTGCCCCGGCGGCAAGGAACGCATGCGCCGCCTCATGGAAGTCTGCGCATCCGGTCGCGTCGATCTCAAGCCGCTCGTCACCCATCGTTTCAGGCTGGACGATATCGAAGAAGCCTACGAGCTCTTCGCCAATCAGCGCGACGGCGTGCTGAAAGTGGCGATCCAGCCGTAAGTCAAGCGAGGCAATCGATCTGCCGGGCACCACCCCCGGCGTCTGGCAGATCCGTCTTTGCGCCGGCCGGCAGGGCAGGGCGCGGCCTCGTTCCGGCCGTTGGGGCCGAAAGCAATTAGGTCTTGCGCAATCCACGCGAAAGCCTTAAACGGCGGGACCAAACCGGTTCGCCGGGTCAACCTTTTTTCGATCATAGGAAGCATTCAAATGGCAAAGAGTAAGTTTGAGCGCAACAAGCCGCACGTTAACATTGGCACGATCGGCCACGTTGACCATGGCAAGACGTCTCTGACGGCAGCGATCACCAAGTTCTTCGGTGAGTTCAAGGCCTATGACCAGATCGACGCGGCTCCGGAAGAAAAGGCCCGTGGTATCACCATCTCGACGGCCCACGTTGAGTATGAGACGGCCAACCGTCACTACGCGCACGTCGACTGCCCCGGCCACGCCGACTACGTCAAGAACATGATCACCGGTGCCGCCCAGATGGACGGCGCGATCCTGGTTTGCTCGGCTGCCGACGGCCCGATGCCGCAGACCCGCGAGCACATCCTGCTCGCCCGTCAGGTTGGCGTTCCGGCTCTGGTCGTGTTCCTCAACAAGGTCGACCAGGTTGACGACGCCGAACTGCTCGAGCTCGTTGAAATGGAAGTTCGCGAACTTCTGTCGTCCTACGACTTCCCGGGCGACGACGTTCCGGTCATCAAGGGTTCGGCTCTGGCCGCTCTCAACGACTCGGACAAGAAGATCGGTGAAGACGCCGTACGTGAGCTGATGGCCGCTGTTGACGCCTACATCCCGACGCCTGAGCGTCCGATCGACCAGCCGTTCCTGATGCCGATCGAAGACGTGTTCTCGATCTCGGGCCGTGGTACGGTTGTGACGGGCCGCGTCGAGCGCGGTATCGTCAAGGTTGGTGAAGAAGTGGAAATCGTCGGCATCCGTGCAACGACGAAGACGACGGTCACCGGCGTTGAAATGTTCCGCAAGCTGCTCGACCAGGGCCAGGCCGGCGACAACATCGGCGCTCTGATCCGCGGCGTTGCCCGTGACGGCGTTGAGCGTGGCCAGATTCTGTGCAAGCCGGGTTCGGTCAAGCCGCACAAGAAGTTCAACGCTGAAGCCTACATCCTGACGAAGGAAGAAGGCGGCCGTCATACGCCGTTCTTCACCAACTACCGTCCGCAGTTCTACTTCCGCACCACCGACGTGACGGGCATCGTCACGCTTCCGGAAGGCACGGAAATGGTTATGCCGGGCGACAACGTCACGGTTGTTGTCGAGCTGATCGTTCCGATCGCGATGGAAGAAAAGCTGCGCTTCGCTATCCGCGAAGGCGGCCGTACCGTCGGCGCCGGCATCGTCGCCTCGATCATCGAGTAATAATCGATCCCCATGGATTGACGAGAACCCCGCTGGAAACAGCGGGGTTTTTTGCATTTTTGTCGGGGTGGAGGCAGATTTCTCCTTGAGACCTGGAAACGGGCAGTTGGCTTGCTAACCATGGGAGCGTGTGGCGGCGCACTGGCTCGCCGCACGTCAGATAGGAGGAGTGATGACAAAACGTATTCTGTTCACCGGTGGGTCTGGCAAGGCTGGCCGTCACGTGGTCGCCTGGTTGGTCAATGCCGGCTATCAGGTCCACAACCTGGATCTGGTTCCCCTCGATCATCCCGGCGTGACGAACCTGACTGTCGACATCACCGATGCCGGCCAGGTGTTCAACGCTCTGTCCATGCATACGGATTTTAACGATCTGGAGCATGGAGGGGGCGTGCAGCCCTTTGATGCGGTCGTTCATTTCGCAGCCGTTCCCCGCATCCTCATCCGGCCGGACAACGTCACCTTCCAGGCGAACGTGATGGGGACCTACAATGTCATCGAGGCCGCCGTGAAGCTCGGAATCCGCAAGGTGGTGATCGCCTCCAGCGAGACGACCTACGGCATCTGTTTCGCGGAGGGGCCTCGCAATCCGCACTATCTGCCGTTCGACGAAGAATACGACGTTGATCCGATGGACAGTTACGGCCTGTCCAAGGTGGTGAACGAGAAAACGGCCCGCGCGTTCTCCGAGCGCACCGGCGCCGACATCTATGCGTTGCGAATCGGCAATGTCATCGAGCCGCACGAATATGATCGCTTCGCCGACTTCGTGGCGCGCCCGGAAACGCGGTTGCGCAATGCCTGGTGCTACATCGATGCCCGCGACCTTGGCCAGATCGTGCATCTCTGCCTGCAGACCTCGGGGCTCGGCTATCAGGTCTTCAACGCGACGAACGACACTGTTACGGCCAATCTTTCGTCGGCCGAACTGGCGGCGCGATTCTTCCCCGGCGTGCCCCTGAAGCGGGCGCTCGAGGGTGATGAAGGCTTGATCTCCAATCGCAAGTTACGCGAGGTGCTCGGTTTCGCCGAGGAGCATAACTGGCGGAAATATGTGGATCTTTGAGAGGAGTGCCTGCCGTGCGGGGGTGCCCCGCAGAGGCCTCAAAGAAAATTCCGGACTTTGCGTGAATGTGCTTGTCATTCACGCGCAAACTTAATAATAACGCGCTCGTCCTTGCCCTCGGGCAAGGCGGATAGGGGTATAGCTCAGTTGGTAGAGCGGCGGTCTCCAAAACCGCAGGTCGGGGGTTCGAGCCCCTCTGCCCCTGCCAAGCCCGGCATGACGGCGCAGCTTTTGCGACGATCGCCTGAAGGGCGAGCCGGCTTGTGGAATGCGAAAAGTTGCACGAAGATGGATTCCCCCTTGTGAAATGGGGAATCGGTCTTTATGTAGGGTTCAAACAGACACGCGGTGCGTGGGGCTGACATAGTCGGCTTTACGCGCCGTAAATGCGTGGGCATTAAATGGCATCCAAGGCAAATCCATTCGCGTTTCTGCAGCAAGTGCGCTCCGAGACGTCCAAGGTCACATGGCCGTCCCGCCGCGAGACGATGATCTCGACCGCGATGGTGCTGTTCATGGTCTTCTTTGCCGCGCTGTTTTTCTTTGCGGCTGATCAGTTGATCAGCTGGGCTATCAGCTTCGTGCTGAGCCTCGGCAATTAATCAGGCGGAGACGAACATGGCTGCACGTTGGTATATCGTCCACGCTTATTCAAATTTTGAAAAGAAGGTCGCCGAAGACATCGAGAACAAGGCTCGTCAGAAGGGCCTTACTCATCTCTTCGAAAAGATCCTCGTTCCGACCGAGAAGGTCGTAGAGGTTCGTCGCGGCCGCAAGGTTGACAGCGAGCGCAAGTTCTTCCCCGGCTACGTGCTGGTGCGGGCGAACCTGACCGATGAAGCCTATCACCTGATCAAGAATACCCCGAAGGTCACGGGCTTCCTTGGTTCCGACAGCAAGCCGGTTCCGATCCCGGATTTCGAAGCTGAGCGCATTCTGGGCCAGGTCCAGGAAGGTGTCGAGCGTCCGAAGTCGTCCGTATCCTTCGAAATCGGCGAGCAGGTTCGCGTTTCCGATGGCCCGTTCGCTTCGTTCAATGGCGTCGTACAGGACGTCGACGAGGAGCGTTCGCGCCTCAAGGTCGAGGTCTCGATCTTCGGTCGCGCGACCCCGGTCGAACTGGAATACGGTCAGGTCGAAAAGGTCTGATCGGGCAAGGGGAGGCAACTCCCCGACCCGCGTGGGAGGATGGCAGCCTATTAAGCCGGGCTGTGCAGACGCACCACGCAACCGCAGCCGCCGGCCGAGGCCGGCATGTATGGATCGGTTAACCGATCTCAGTAGAAAGGCAGAGAGTAATGGCTAAGAAAGTTGCAGGCCAGCTCAAGCTCCAGGTCAAGGCAGGATCGGCTAACCCGTCCCCGCCGATCGGCCCGGCCCTTGGTCAGCGTGGCATTAACATCATGGAATTCTGCAAGGCGTTCAATGCCGCCACGCAGGAAATGGAAAAGGGTATGCCGATCCCGGTCGTCATCACCTACTACCAGGACAAGTCCTTCACCTTCGCAATGAAGCAGCCGCCGGTTACCTACTGGCTGAAGAAGGAAGCGAAGATCACCTCTGGCTCGAAGACTCCGGGCAAGGGTGCGAAGGTTGGCACCATCACCAAGGCACAGGTCCGCGCGATCGCCGAAGGCAAGATGAAGGACCTCAACGCCGCCGACATCGAAGGTGCAATGCTGATGGTTGAGGGCTCTGCCCGCTCCATGGGCCTGGAAGTGGTGGCTTGATCATGGCTAAGCTCGCAAAGCGCATTCAGAAGATCCGCGAAGGCATCGACCCGACCAAGCTGGTCGCGCTGCCGGAAGCTATCGCTCTCGTCAAGGAACGTGCCGTCGCCAAGTTCGACGAAACCGTTGAAATTGCGATGAACCTCGGCGTTGATCCGCGTCATGCCGACCAGATGGTCCGTGGCGTTGTCAACCTGCCGAACGGCACCGGCCGTGACGTTCGCGTTGCCGTCTTCGCTCGTGGCGCCAAGGCTGATGAAGCCAAGGCTGCCGGCGCCGACATCGTTGGTGCAGAAGAGCTCGTCGAAATCGTCCAGGGCGGCAAGATCGACTTCGATCGTTGCATCGCGACCCCGGACATGATGCCGCTCGTCGGTCGTCTCGGTAAGGTTCTCGGCCCGCGTGGCATGATGCCGAACCCGAAGGTCGGTACCGTCACCATGGACGTCGCTGGCGCCGTCAAGGCTTCCAAGGGCGGTGCCGTCGAGTTCCGCGTCGAGAAGGCTGGTATCATCCATGCCGGTATCGGCAAGGCTTCCTTCGACGCCAAGGCTCTCGAAGAAAACATCAAGGCTTTCGCTGACGCCGTCGTCAAGGCAAAGCCGGCTGGTGCGAAGGGCAACTACGTCAAGCGCGTAGCCATCTCCTCGACCATGGGCCCGGGCGTCAAGGTCGATCCGTCGACCGTTTCGGCCTGATAGAATTTCTCCGGAGCTTCGTCTCCGGATGACCAAGAATTTCCGGCTCTTCGGAGCCGGAAATTTCCGGGGAAACCCGGAACTCCTGTCCGAGATTGCAGGTGGCCTTCGGGCCTTAATTAATGACCTGCATGAGACGGGTAAGACCCGATTTTTTAAACGTCTGATGACGTCTTGAAGTTCGGTTCGAGCCTTATTCGCCTTGTGCCTGGCTTTTCTGCCAGTGCGAGGGGACAGGATCCTCAAGCGTCGCTTGGGATCTGACGAGTTTGGATCCCTTGAGGCAAAGGCAAACCCGGTGGGGCCTGCAGGATTGCGGTCCCATCAACTGGAGACAGACAGTGGAAAGAGCGGAAAAACGCGAATTCGTCACGGAGCTGAACGAAGTCTTCAAGGCTTCCGGTTCGGTTGTCGTGGCCCACTATGCTGGTGTCACCGTTGCGCAGATGAACGACTTCCGTTCGAAGATGCGCGCGGCTGGCGGCACCGTCAAAGTCGCGAAGAACCGTCTGGCCAAGATCGCTCTTCAGGGCACGGAGTCGGAAGGGATGAGCAATCTCTTCAAGGGCCAGACGCTGATTGCATACAGCGAAGACCCGATTACGGCTCCGAAAGTCGTCATGGATTTCGCCAAGACCAACGACAAGATCGTTGTTCTCGGTGGCGCCATGGGAACAACCACGCTCACCGCCGATGCAGTCAAGTCGCTTGCGACCCTGCCGTCGCTGGACGAGCTGCGTGCGAAGCTGCTGGGCATGATCCAGACTCCGGCTACCCGCATCGCAGGTGTGGTTCAGGCACCGGCAGCTCAGCTTGCTCGCGTGTTTGCGGCCTATGCCAAGAAGGACGAAGCCGCTTAAGGCGGTTTTTCGCTGTTCATACACTAACCCGTTCGTTTCGAACCGAACATCTACTAAGGAACTAAGACAATGGCTGATCTCGCAAAGATCGTTGAAGACCTCTCCTCGCTGACCGTCCTGGAAGCCGCTGAGCTCTCCAAGCTGCTCGAAGAAAAGTGGGGCGTTTCCGCAGCTGCTCCGGTAGCTGTTGCCGCTGCTGGCGGCGCTGCTGCTCCGGCTGCTGCTGAAGAAGAAAAGACCGAGTTCGACGTTATCCTCGTTGACGCTGGCGCCAACAAGATCAACGTCATCAAGGAAGTCCGCGCCATCACCGGCCTCGGCCTCAAGGAAGCCAAGGACCTCGTCGAAGGCGCTCCGAAGGCTGTCAAGGAAGCCGTTTCCAAGGGCGAAGCTGCTGACCTCAAGAAGAAGCTTGAAGAAGCCGGCGCTAAGGTCGACGTCAAGTAATACCGGAATAGCGTTTGGGAGGTGGCATTCGCCGCCTCCCATCCGTCGTTTCTCTGGAACAAATTACCCAAAAGCCAGTAAAACGGCTTTTGGGTAATGGGTTCTCAAGAGGATGGTCTTGAACCGAGGTGCCCGGCAATCCGGCCGGCCGCGTCGGAACGAGACGAGATTGAACGACCCATTTATTGACGGAGCCGACTGGCCAGCGGTTTCCGTCTGTTGCAGGCCCGGATGCAAATTGACAAGGAGCGACGATGGCTCAGACCCTTTCGTTTAACGGTCGCAGGCGCGTACGCAAGTTTTTTGGTAAGATCCCCGAAGTCGCGGAAATGCCGAACCTCATCGAGGTTCAGAAGGCGTCCTACGACCAGTTCCTCATGGTTGACGAGCCTGTCGGCGGCCGTCCCGATGAGGGGCTTCAAGCCGTTTTCAAGTCCGTCTTCCCGATCACCGATTTCTCCGGCGCATCGATGCTGGAATTCGTGTCCTACGAATTCGAGCCGCCGAAGTTCGACGTCGACGAGTGCCGTCAGCGCGACCTGACCTACGCAGCGCCGCTCAAGGTGACGCTGCGCCTCATCGTGTTCGATATTGACGAGGATACTGGCGCCCGTTCGATCAAGGACATCAAGGAACAGTCGGTTTACATGGGCGACATGCCGCTCATGACCAACAACGGTACCTTCATCGTCAACGGTACCGAACGCGTCATCGTGTCCCAGATGCACCGCTCTCCGGGCGTGTTCTTCGACCACGACAAGGGCAAGAGCCATTCCTCCGGCAAGCTGCTCTTTGCGGCCCGCGTCATTCCGTATCGCGGTTCCTGGCTCGACATCGAATTCGACGCCAAGGACATCGTCCACGCCCGTATCGACCGTCGTCGCAAGATCCCGGTCACGTCGCTGCTGATGGCCCTCGGCATGGACGGCGAGGAAATCCTCTCGACCTTCTACACCAAGTCGACCTACGTCCGTGACGGCAAGGGCTGGCGCATTCCCTTCGTTCCGGAAACGCTGAAGGGCGCCAAGACCATCTCCGACATGATCGACGCCGATACCGGCGAAGTGGTTGTCGAAGGCGGCAAGAAGCTCACCCCGCGCCTGCTGCGCCAGCTCTCCGAAAAGGGCCTCAAGGCTCTCAAGGCGTCCGACGAAGACCTGTACGGCAACTACCTCGCCGAAGACATGGTCAACATGGCGACCGGTGAGATCTACCTGGAAGCCGGCGACGAGATCGACGAGAAGACCCTTCCGCAGATCCTCGATTCCGGCTTCGACGAAATCCCGGTTCTCGGCATCGACCACATCAATGTCGGCGCCTATATCCGCAACACGCTTGCTGCGGACAAGAACGAGAACCGTCAGGACGCCCTGTTCGACATCTACCGCGTCATGCGTCCGGGCGAACCGCCGACCATGGAATCCGCGGAAGCCATGTTCAACTCGCTGTTCTTCGACGCCGAGCGCTACGACCTGTCGGCCGTCGGTCGCGTCAAGATGAACATGCGTCTCGACTTGCAGGTCGACGACACGGTCCGCATCCTGCGCAAGGACGACATCCTGGCCGTGGTCAAGATGCTCGTCGAACTGCGCGACGGTAAGGGCGAAATCGACGACATCGACAACCTCGGTAACCGTCGTGTCCGCTCGGTCGGCGAACTGATGGAAAATCAGTACCGTCTCGGCCTGCTCCGCATGGAGCGTGCGATCAAGGAACGCATGTCGTCGATCGAGATCGACACCGTCATGCCGCAGGACCTGATCAACGCCAAGCCGGCCGCAGCAGCTGTTCGCGAATTCTTCGGCTCCTCGCAGCTGTCGCAGTTCATGGACCAGGTGAACCCGCTTTCGGAAATCACCCACAAGCGTCGTCTTTCGGCTCTTGGCCCGGGTGGTCTGACCCGCGAGCGCGCCGGCTTCGAAGTCCGCGACGTTCACCCGACCCACTACGGCCGTATTTGCCCGATCGAAACGCCGGAAGGCCCGAACATCGGTCTGATCAACTCGCTCGCGACCTTCGCCCGCGTCAACAAGTACGGCTTCATTGAATCGCCGTACCGCAAGATCGTCGACGGCAAGGTTACGACCGACGTGGTCTATCTGTCGGCCATGGAAGAAGCGAAGTACTACGTCGCGCAGGCCAACTCCGAACTCACTGCCGACGGCCAGTTCGTCGAAGAGTTCGTCGTTTGCCGTCATGCCGGCGAAGTCATGCTGTCGCCGCGCGACACCATCAACCTGATGGACGTTTCGCCGAAGCAGCTCGTTTCGGTCGCAGCCGCGCTCATCCCGTTCCTGGAAAACGACGACGCCAACCGCGCTCTCATGGGCTCGAACATGCAGCGTCAGGCCGTGCCGCTGGTCCGCGCCGAAGCGCCGTTCGTCGGTACCGGCATGGAACCGATCGTTGCCCGTGACTCCGGCGCTGCCATCGCTGCCCGTCGTGGCGGTGTGGTCGACCAGGTCGATGCGACGCGTATCGTTATCCGTGCGACCGAAGATCTCGAAGCCGGCAAGTCCGGCGTCGACATCTACCGTCTGCAGAAGTTCCAGCGTTCGAACCAGAACACCTGCGTCAACCAGCGCCCGCTGGTCACCGTCGGTGACGTTCTGAACAAGGGCGACATCATCGCGGACGGTCCGTCGACCGACCTCGGCGATCTGGCTCTCGGCCGCAACGCGCTCGTCGCGTTCATGCCGTGGAACGGCTACAACTACGAAGACTCGATCCTGATGTCGGAACGCATCGTCGCTGACGACGTGTTCACCTCCATCCACATCGAAGAATTCGAAGTGATGGCCCGCGACACCAAGCTTGGTCCGGAAGAAATCACGCGCGACATTCCGAACGTTTCGGAAGAAGCGCTGAAGAACCTCGACGAAGCCGGTATCGTCTACATCGGCGCCGAAGTTCAACCGGGCGACATCCTGGTCGGCAAGATCACCCCGAAGGGCGAAAGCCCGATGACGCCGGAAGAAAAGCTCCTGCGCGCCATCTTCGGTGAAAAGGCCTCCGACGTTCGCGACACCTCGATGCGCATGCCTCCGGGCACCTTCGGCACCATCGTCGAAGTCCGCGTCTTCAACCGTCACGGCGTCGAGAAGGACGAACGTGCGATGGCTATCGAGCGCGAGGAAATCGAGCGCTTGGCCAAGGACCGCGACGACGAACAGGCGATCCTCGACCGTAACGTCTACGGCCGCCTGCTCGACATGCTGCGTGGTCAGGTTTCGGTCGCCGGTCCGAAGGGCTTCAAGAAGGGCGTCGAGCTGTCGAACGCCGTCGTGTCCGAGTATCCGCGTTCGCAGTGGTGGATGTTCGCCGTCGAGGACGAGAAGGTCCAGGGCGAGATCGAAGCCCTGCGTGGCCAGTACGACGAATCCAAGTCGCGCCTTGAACAGCGCTTCATGGACAAGGTCGAGAAGGTCCAGCGCGGCGACGAAATGCCTCCGGGCGTCATGAAGATGGTCAAGGTCTTCGTCGCTGTGAAGCGCAAGATCCAGCCGGGCGACAAGATGGCCGGCCGTCACGGCAACAAGGGTGTCGTCTCGCGCATCGTTCCGGTCGAGGACATGCCGTTCCTCGAAGACGGTACGCATGTCGACATCTGCCTGAACCCGCTGGGCGTGCCGTCGCGCATGAACGTCGGCCAGATCCTCGAGACCCATCTGGCCTGGGCTTGCGCCGGCATGGGCAAGAAGATCGGCGAGATGCTCGAAGACTATCGCAAGACGATGGACATCACCGAGTTGCGCAACGAACTCACCGAGATCTATGCGAGTGAATCGCATGACGAGGTGAAGCGCTTCGACGACGAATCCCTCGTCCGCCTGGCCGAAGAGGCCAAGCGCGGCGTGTCGATCGCGACCCCGGTCTTCGACGGTGCACACGAGCCTGACGTTGCAGCCATGCTGACCAAGGCCGGCCTGCATTCGTCCGGTCAGTCGGTCCTCTACGATGGCCGTACCGGCGAGCCGTTCGACCGCAAGGTGACCGTGGGCTACATGTACATGATCAAGCTCAACCACCTGGTCGACGACAAGATCCACGCTCGTTCGATCGGTCCGTACTCGCTCGTCACCCAGCAGCCGCTCGGTGGTAAGGCGCAGTTCGGCGGTCAGCGCTTCGGGGAAATGGAAGTCTGGGCGCTCGAAGCCTACGGCGCCGCCTACACCCTGCAGGAAATGCTGACGGTGAAGTCGGACGACGTGGCAGGCCGTACCAAGGTCTACGAGGCGATCGTCCGCGGCGACGACACCTTCGAGGCCGGCATTCCGGAGAGCTTCAACGTTCTCGTCAAGGAAATGCGGTCGCTGGGTCTCAGTGTCGAGCTCGAGAACTCCAAGGTCGACGGCACAGCCGAGGGATCTCTGCCCGACGCGGCGGAATAAAGGTTTGACAAGGGCGTGCGCTGCCGGAAGGCCGCGCACGCCATTCCCTCCATGTCCAGGGCTGAAGGTCCTGGGCAGGTGAGGGGAGTTTCGCCGCAATTTGCGGTTATTGTCATTTCAGGGTTCGGTTCGGCATCCCGGGAATTTGCCGGCACCGTGACCCGTTTGAGGGCTCTTCGCCCCATCAAGGAGACAGGCATGAACCAAGAGGTCATGAACCTTTTCAACCCGCAGGTGCCGGCACAGCACTTCGATTCCATCCGGATCTCGATCGCGAGCCCGGAGAAGATCCTCTCGTGGTCGTATGGCGAGATCAAGAAGCCGGAAACCATCAACTATCGCACGTTCAAGCCGGAACGCGACGGTCTGTTCTGCGCGCGCATCTTCGGGCCCATCAAGGACTATGAGTGCCTGTGCGGCAAGTACAAGCGCATGAAGTACAAGGGCATCATCTGCGAAAAGTGCGGCGTCGAAGTCACGCTGTCGCGCGTTCGCCGCGAGCGCATGGGCCACATCGAGCTCGCAGCCCCGGTTGCCCACATCTGGTTCCTGAAGTCGCTTCCCTCGCGCATCTCGACGCTCCTCGACATGACGCTGAAGGATGTCGAGCGCGTTCTCTACTTCGAGAACTACATCGTGACGGAGCCGGGTCTCACCGCGCTCAAGGAAAACCAGCTTCTTTCCGAAGAAGAATACATGCTGGCCGTGGATGAATATGGCGAAGACCAGTTCACCGCGATGATCGGCGCCGAAGCGATCTACGAGATGCTCGCTTCGATGAACCTCGAGAAGATCGCCGGCGATCTTCGTGCTGAACTGGCCGAGACCACCTCGGACCTGAAGCAGAAGAAGCTGATGAAGCGCCTGAAGATCGTCGAGAACTTCATGGAGTCCGGCAATCGTCCGGAATGGATGATCATGAAGGTCGTTCCGGTGATCCCGCCGGACCTGCGTCCGCTCGTTCCGCTCGACGGCGGCCGTTTCGCGACGTCTGACCTCAACGATCTCTATCGCCGCGTCATCAACCGTAACAACCGTCTGAAGCGTCTGATCGAACTGCGCGCTCCGGGCATCATCATCCGAAACGAAAAGCGCATGCTGCAGGAATCTGTGGACGCGCTCTTCGACAACGGCCGCCGTGGCCGCGTCATCACCGGCGCCAACAAGCGTCCGCTGAAGTCGCTGTCCGACATGCTCAAGGGCAAGCAGGGCCGCTTCCGTCAGAACCTGCTCGGCAAGCGCGTCGACTATTCCGGCCGTTCGGTCATCGTGACCGGTCCGGAACTCAAGCTGCACCAGTGCGGCCTGCCGAAGAAGATGGCGCTCGAACTGTTCAAGCCGTTCATCTACGCCCGTCTTGATGCCAAGGGTTACTCCTCGACCGTCAAGCAGGCCAAGAAGCTGGTCGAGAAGGAAAAGCCGGAAGTCTGGGATATCCTCGACGAGGTCATCCGCGAGCATCCGGTTCTCCTGAACCGCGCTCCGACGCTGCACCGCCTGGGCATCCAGGCCTTCGAACCGACCCTGGTCGAAGGCAAGGCGATCCAGTTGCACCCGCTCGTCTGCACGGCCTTCAACGCCGACTTCGACGGCGACCAGATGGCCGTTCACGTGCCGCTGTCGCTCGAAGCCCAGCTCGAAGCTCGCGTTCTGATGATGTCGACGAACAACATCCTGCATCCGGCCAACGGTGCACCGATCATCGTTCCGTCGCAGGACATGGTTCTCGGCCTCTACTACCTCTCGATCCAGAACCAGAACGAGCCGGGCGAAGGCATGGCCTTCTCGGACATGGGCGAGCTGCAGCACGCGCTTGAAAACAAGGTCGTCACGCTGCATGCGAAGATCAAGGGTCGTTTCAAGACCGTGGATGCCGAAGGCAACCCGGTTTCGAAGATCTATGAGACCACGCCTGGCCGCATGATCATCGGCGAACTCCTGCCGAAGAACGTCAACGTGCCGTTCGAGACCTGCAACCAGGAAATGACCAAGAAGAACATCTCCAAGATGATCGACACGGTCTACCGTCATTGCGGCCAGAAGGACACGGTCATCTTCTGCGACCGCATCATGCAGCTCGGCTTCGCCCATGCCTGCCGCGCCGGCATCTCGTTCGGCAAGGACGACATGGTCATCCCGGACAGCAAGGTGAAGATCGTTGGCGACACCGAAGCGCTGGTCAAGGAATACGAGCAGCAGTACAACGACGGCCTGATCACTCAGGGCGAGAAGTACAACAAGGTCGTTGATGCCTGGGGCAAGGCCACCGAAAAGGTCGCCGAAGAGATGATGGCCCGCATTAAGGCCGTCGAATTCGACGACAACGGTCGCCAGAAGCCGATGAACTCGATCTACATGATGTCGCACTCCGGCGCCCGTGGTTCGCCGAACCAGATGCGTCAGCTGGGCGGCATGCGCGGCCTCATGGCCAAGCCGTCGGGCGAAATCATCGAAACCCCGATCATCTCGAACTTCAAGGAAGGTCTGACCGTTAACGAGTACTTCAACTCGACCCACGGCGCCCGTAAGGGCCTTGCAGACACCGCTCTGAAGACCGCGAACTCGGGTTACCTGACCCGCCGTCTCGTCGACGTTGCACAGGACTGCATCGTCAACTCGACCGATTGCGGCACCGACAAGGGCCTCACCATGACGGCGATCGTTGACGCCGGCCAGGTCGTGGCTTCGCTCGGCGCCCGTATCCTCGGCCGTACCGCGCTCGACGACATCGACAACCCGGTCACCGGCGAGAACATCGTCAAGGCCGGCAAGCTGATCGATGAAGCCGACGTGGCCGTGATCGAGAAGGCCGGCATCCAGTCCGTCCGCATCCGTTCGGCACTGACCTGCGAAATCCAGACGGGCGTCTGCTCGGTCTGCTACGGCCGCGACCTCGCGCGCGGTACACCGGTCAACATGGGCGAAGCGGTCGGCGTCATCGCCGCCCAGTCGATTGGCGAGCCGGGCACCCAGCTCACCATGCGTACCTTCCACCTTGGCGGTACGGCAAACGTGGTCGACCAGTCGTTCCTGGAAGCGTCGTATGAAGGTACGATCCAGATCAAGAACCGCAACATCCTGCGCAACTCCGATGGCAACCTGGTTGCCATGGGCCGCAACATGGCGATCACCATTCTCGATGAGCGTGGTGTCGAGCGTTCGTCGCAGCGCGTTGCCTACGGTTCGAAGGTCTTCGTGGACGACGGTGACAAGGTCAAGCGCGGCCAGCGTCTCGCCGAGTGGGACCCCTATACCCGTCCGATGATGACGGAAGTCGAGGGCATCGTGCACTTCGAGGACGTCGTCGACGGCCTTTCGGTTCTCGAAGCGACCGACGAGTCGACCGGTATCACCAAGCGTCAGGTTATCGACTGGCGTTCGACCCCGCGTGGTTCGGACCTCAAGCCGGCAATCGTCATCAAGGACGCAGCCGGAAACGTGCTGAAGCTGTCGCGTGGCGGCGATGCCCGCTTCCAGCTGTCGGTCGACGCGATCCTGTCGGTCGAGCCGGGCACGAAGGTCTCCCAGGGTGACGTTCTCGCGCGTTCGCCGCTCGAAAGCGCCAAGACCAAGGACATCACCGGTGGTCTGCCGCGCGTTGCCGAACTGTTCGAAGCGCGTCGTCCGAAGGATCACGCCATCATCGCCGAGATCGATGGTACGATCCGTCTGGGTCGCGACTACAAGAACAAGCGTCGCGTCATCATCGAGCCGGCGGAAGACGGTGTCGAGCCGGTCGAGTACCTGATCCAGAAGGGCAAGCCCTTCCATCTTCAGGACGGCGACTACATCGAAAAGGGTGACTACATCCTCGACGGTAACCCGGCTCCGCACGACATCCTGGCGATCAAGGGCGTGGAGGCACTTGCTTCCTACCTCGTCAACGAAATCCAGGAAGTCTACCGACTGCAGGGCGTTGTGATCAACGACAAGCACATCGAGGTGATCGTTCGCCAGATGCTGCAGAAGGTCGAGATCACCGAGTCCGGCGACAGCCAGTACATCGTCGGCGACAGTGTCGACCGTATCGAACTGGATGAAGTCAACGATCGCCTGATCGAGGAAGGCAAGAAGCCGGCTTACGGCGACCCGGTCCTCCTCGGTATCACCAAGGCGTCGCTGCAGACCCCGTCGTTCATCTCGGCCGCATCCTTCCAGGAAACCACCAAGGTTCTCACGGAAGCTGCGATCGCCGGCAAGACCGACACGCTGCAGGGCCTGAAGGAAAACGTCATCGTCGGCCGCCTCATCCCGGCCGGTACCGGCGGTACCATGACGCAGATCCGCCGTATCGCGACCTCGCGCGACGACCTCATCCTCGAGGAACGCCGCAAGGGTACGGGCGCCGATGTCGCCACTCCGATGCTCCAGGATCTGGCTTCGGCCGAAGGTGTTCCGGCCGCCGAATAAGGCCGGTTTTCCGCGGTGCGATTATGTCGCACCATGGATTTGACGATCAGCAGGCGCCCGGGCTTCCCGGGCGCCTTTTTCGTTTGCACCCTCCATTTGGCGCGCCTATTCATTGATCCAGGACAAGGCTGCACATTAAAATCATTCTAAACTAGCTTCCGTTCACAAAGAACGGAGGCTAATATGAAAAAGCTACTGACATCCGCCGCAGTCCTGATGCTCGCCACCACGGCCTTTGCCGCCGATCCGGCACCGGCGGACCTGCGAGCGAATGCGCTTGAAATATTCAAGGCACTTCCCTCGACCACGCCTGCTGTGGCCAACAATCCGATCACTCCCGACAAGATCGCACTCGGCAAGGCGTTGTTCTTCGATCCCCGGATCTCCGCCTCGGGGGTCTTCTCCTGCAACTCCTGCCACAACCTCGCGACCGGCGGTGACGACAATCTCGAAACTTCGATCGGTCACGGCTGGCAGAAGGGACCGCGCAATGCCCCGACCGCGCTCAATGCGGTCTTCAACGTGGCGCAGTTCTGGGACGGTCGTGCCGAGGACCTGAAGGCCCAGGCCAAGGGCCCGGTACAGGCCGGCGTAGAAATGGCGAACACGCCTGTGCAGGTTGTCGCGACGCTGAAGTCGATGCCGCAATATGTCGAGTGGTTCAAGGCCGCCTTCCCGGCTGAGGAAGATCCGGTGACCTTCGACAACTTTGCCAAGGCGATCGAGGCCTTCGAGGCGACGCTCGTCACCCCGGCTCCCTTCGACGCCTTCCTCAATGGCGACGATGCGGCCATGACGGCCGAACAGCAGAAGGGGCTGGCTCTCTTCATCGACAAGGGATGCTCGTCGTGTCATGCCGGGATCAATGTCGGTGGCGAGGGCTACTTCCCCTTCGGTCTCATCGAGAAACCCGGCGCCGATGTCCTGCCGGAGAACGACAAGGGGCGTTTTGCTGTGACCAACACGGCCGACGATTCCTACGTGTTCCGCGCAGCACCGCTGCGGAATGTGGCGCTGACGGCTCCCTACTTCCACTCCGGCAAGGTCTGGAACCTGAAGCAGGCGGTAGCCGTCATGGGGACGGCTCAGCTCGGCGAGGAACTGAAGGATGAAGAGGTTGATCTGATCGTGGCCTTCCTCGACTCGCTGACGGGCAAGATGCCGGAGGCGAGCTATCCGGTCCTCCCGGCCGAAACCGACGCCACCCCGCGTCCGAGTGGCGAGGTCATTCCCAAGTAAGGAATACCCGCTGACGGCACTGAACGAGAAGGGCCGCCCGGTTTGCCGGGCGGCCCTTCGAATGTTGCCGATGTAGCCTGATCAACAGGATCAGTTGAAGCGGATGATCGCCACTTCGCCTTCGAGCGCGCCCTGGAAGGCCGAGGCGTGCGGCTCTTCGTCCGGGGCTTCGGTGACCATGCCGATCTGATCGAGGTCGGCCTCAAGGAAGCCTTCCTCCGAAAGCGCGTTGAGCGCCAAGCGCACAGCGGAATCGTCATCCGGTGCGGTGAGCAGGATATGAAGATCGATGCCTTCGCCGCCCTCGACCTCATAGGCCTTGGCGATGATGATGAAGACCATCGGGTCGTCGCGGTTGTTGTCGTTGTCTGGGCTGGAAATCATGGCTTGGTCTTCTTCTGGCGTTGGTCGATTCCCGGCGGAGGCGAATCGAGCAGAGAGGGGGAGGGCGGTTGACAGCCTCCCTCAGCGATATCTAGAAGTTTTGCCGGAAAAACCCAAACCAAATCGTCGCCACCCTTCACGATTCACCGCTGGCGCATCGCAAATGCCCGCAGCCACAGGGCCTGCGGCCACAAATTTGCGATATAGACTTGACGGAACGGGGCGAAAACAGTAGTACCCCGGCCATCGGAGCCTATGTGAGGCTAGGCTTTTCGGAACGTCTCGTTCTGGAGTTCGCCTCAAACAGGGTTCTTTTCGCACGTTGAAGACACGAATGCTGCACGCAAGACGCACTCGAACGTGCGTCCTCTGCCTTTTGTGGTCCATCCGCGAAAAGCGGATCGGGCCACATTTTGCGCATGAGAAATTCGTGCGTTCGTCGCCGGAAACGGTTTAACCAGGGTCCGAAAGGGCCTTAGAGACAAGAATTTGCAAGGGATGGGTATATGCCTACCGTAAACCAGCTGATCCGCAAGCCGCGTCAGGCACAGGTAAAGCGCAATAAGGTTCCTGCTCTGCAGGAAAACCCGCAGAAGCGCGGCGTTTGCACCCGCGTTTATACGACGACCCCGAAGAAGCCGAACTCGGCTCTGCGTAAGGTCGCTAAGATTCGCCTGACCAACGGCTTTGAAGTCATCGGCTACATCCCGGGCGAAGGTCACAACCTGCAGGAACACTCCGTCGTCATGATCCGTGGCGGCCGTGTAAAGGACTTGCCGGGTGTGCGTTACCACATCATCCGCGGCGTTCTCGATACCCAGGGTGTCAAGAACCGTAAGCAGCGCCGTTCGAAGTACGGTGCAAAGCGTCCGAAATAATTCGGCACTTCATTTTTATTCCGGCGCTGCGCGAGGTTCTCCGCGTGGTAAAGCGTCCTAACTGTTGAGAGACAAACCAGTATGTCCCGTCGCCATAGTGCAGAAAAGCGTGAGATCAATCCGGACCCGAAGTTCGGCGATCTCGTCGTCACCAAGTTCATGAACGCCATTATGCTTCACGGCAAGAAGTCGGTCGCTGAAAGCATCGTCTACGGTGCCTTCGATGCGGTTCATGGCAAGATGAAGCAGGAGCCGATCACGGTCTTCCATCAGGCGCTCGAAAACATCGCGCCGCATGTCGAAGTCCGTTCGCGCCGCGTCGGTGGTGCCACCTACCAGGTCCCGGTCGATGTTCGTCCGGAGCGCCGTCAGGCACTCGCCATCCGCTGGCTGATCGCCGCTGCACGCAAGCGCAACGAGACCACCATGATCGACCGCCTCTGCGGCGAACTCATGGATGCTGCGAACAATCGCGGCTCCGCTGTCAAGAAGCGTGAAGACACGCACAAGATGGCCGACGCAAACCGCGCCTTCTCGCATTACCGCTGGTAATCTGAACCGATCGAATATTGAAAGGCAGTCCATCATGGCTCGCGAATATAAAATCGAAGACTACCGCAACTTCGGTATCATGGCGCACATCGACGCCGGCAAGACCACGACGACCGAACGTATCCTCTACTACACCGGTAAGTCTCATAAGATCGGCGAAGTCCATGACGGCGCTGCTACCATGGACTGGATGGAGCAGGAGCAGGAACGCGGCATCACCATCACCTCTGCTGCCACGACCACCTTCTGGAAGGGTCGTGACGGCAAGATGCGCCGCTTCAACATCATCGACACCCCCGGCCACGTTGACTTCACCATTGAAGTCGAGCGTTCGCTGCGCGTTCTCGACGGTGCAGTTGCTCTCCTGGACGCCAACGCCGGCGTTGAGCCGCAGACCGAAACCGTCTGGCGTCAGGCTGAAAAGTACAACGTCCCGCGGATGATCTTCTGCAACAAGATGGACAAGACCGGTGCTGACTTCTACCGCTCGGTAGAAATGATCAAGACCCGTCTTGGTGCCACCGCAGTTGTCATGCAGCTCCCGATCGGCGCTGAGTCCGAGTTCAAGGGCGTTGTCGACCTGATCGAGATGAACGCTCTGGTATGGCGCGACGAGTCGCTCGGCGCCGCCTGGGACGTTGTCGAGATCCCGGACGACCTGAAGGACAAGGCCGAAGAATATCGCGAAAAGCTGATCGAGACCGTTGTCGAGATCGACGAAGCCGCGATGGAAGCTTATCTCGAAGGCGTAATGCCGGACAACGACAAGATCCGCGAACTCGTTCGTCGCGGCACCATCGACGTCAAGTTCCACCCGATGTTCTGCGGCACCGCCTTCAAGAACAAGGGCGTTCAGCCGCTTCTCGATGCCGTTGTCGACTATCTGCCGTCGCCGCTCGACATCCCGGCCATCAAGGGTATCGACTTCAAGACGGAAGCCGAAATCGAGCGTCACGCTGACGATGCCGAGCCGCTTGCCATGCTCGCGTTCAAGATCATGAACGACCCCTTCGTCGGTTCGCTCACCTTCGCACGCATCTACTCGGGCAAGCTCGAAAAGGGCGTGTCGGTTCTGAACACGGTCAAGGACAAGCGCGAGCGCGTCGGCCGCATGCTACAGATGCACTCCAACAGCCGCGAAGACATCGAAGAAGCCTTTGCAGGCGACATCGTTGCTCTCGCCGGCCTCAAGGAAACCACCACGGGCGATACGCTCTGCGATCCGCTGAAGCCGGTTATCCTTGAGCGCATGGAATTCCCGGAGCCGGTCATCCAGATCGCGATCGAACCGAAGTCCAAGGGCGACCAGGAAAAGATGGGCCTCGCGCTCAATCGCCTCGCTGCTGAAGACCCGTCGTTCCGCGTCAAGACCGACCAGGAGTCCGGCCAGACCATCATCGCCGGCATGGGCGAGCTTCACCTGGACATCCTCGTTGACCGTATGCGTCGCGAGTTCAAGGTTGAAGCCAACGTCGGTGCTCCGCAGGTTGCCTACCGCGAAACCATCACCAAGGCACACGAAGAAGACTACACGCACAAGAAGCAGTCCGGTGGTACCGGTCAGTTCGCGCGCGTCAAGATCGTCTTCGAACCGAACCCGGAAGGCGACGACTTCAAGTTCGAATCCAAGATCGTCGGCGGTGCTGTTCCGAAGGAATACATCCCGGGCGTTCAGAAGGGTATCGAAAGCGTTCTGTCGTCGGGTCCGCTCGCCGGCTTCCCGATGCTGGGCGTCAAGGCAACCCTGGTCGACGGTGCATTCCACGACGTCGACTCGTCGGTTCTCGCCTTCGAAATCGCCTCCCGCGCTTGCTTCCGTGAAGCAGCGAAGAAGGCCGGCGCTCAGCTCCTCGAGCCGATGATGAAGGTCGAAGTTGTGACGCCGGAAGACTACGTCGGCGACGTCATCGGCGATCTGAACTCGCGTCGTGGCCAGATCCAGGGCCAGGAACAGCGCGGCATCGCGATCGTGATCAACGCTCACGTCCCGCTGGCAAACATGTTCAAGTACGTCGACAACCTGCGCTCCATGTCGCAGGGCCGTGCACAGTATTCGATGACCTTCGATCACTACGCACCGGTTCCGTCGAACGTCGCGACTGAAATCCAGGCAAAGTATTCCGGTCAGAAGTGACCGGAATACGCTAAGACCTTAAAGAACAACGGAATTTTTCCCTTCGAGGGAATTAAGAAACGGAGAGCCGAAAATGGCAAAGAGTAAGTTTGAGCGCAACAAGCCGCACGTTAACATTGGCACGATCGGCCACGTTGACCATGGCAAGACGTCTCTGACGGCAGCGATCACCAAGTTCTTCGGTGAGTTCAAGGCCTATGACCAGATCGACGCGGCTCCGGAAGAAAAGGCCCGTGGTATCACCATCTCGACGGCGCACGTTGAGTACGAGACGGCCAACCGTCACTACGCGCACGTCGACTGCCCCGGCCACGCCGACTACGTCAAGAACATGATCACCGGTGCCGCTCAGATGGACGGCGCGATCCTGGTTTGCTCGGCTGCCGACGGCCCGATGCCGCAGACCCGCGAGCACATCCTGCTCGCCCGTCAGGTTGGCGTTCCGGCTCTGGTCGTGTTCCTCAACAAGGTCGACCAGGTTGACGACGCCGAGCTTCTCGAGCTCGTTGAAATGGAAGTTCGCGAACTTCTGTCGTCCTACGACTTCCCGGGCGACGACGTTCCGGTCATCAAGGGTTCGGCTCTGGCCGCTCTCAACGACTCGGACAAGAAGATCGGTGAAGATGCCGTACGTGAGCTGATGGCCGCTGTTGACGCCTACATCCCGACGCCTGAGCGTCCGATCGACCAGCCGTTCCTGATGCCGATCGAAGACGTGTTCTCGATCTCGGGCCGTGGTACGGTTGTGACGGGCCGCGTCGAGCGCGGTATCGTCAAGGTTGGTGAAGAAGTCGAGATTGTCGGCATTCGTGCGACGACGAAGACGACGGTTACCGGCGTTGAAATGTTCCGCAAGCTGCTCGACCAGGGCCAGGCCGGCGACAACATCGGCGCTCTGATCCGCGGCGTTGCCCGTGACGGCGTCGAGCGTGGCCAGATCCTGTGCAAGCCGGGTTCGGTCAAGCCGCACAAGAAGTTCAACGCTGAAGCCTACATCCTGACGAAGGAAGAAGGCGGCCGTCATACGCCGTTCTTCACCAACTACCGTCCGCAGTTCTACTTCCGCACCACCGACGTGACGGGCATCGTCACGCTTCCGGAAGGCACGGAAATGGTTATGCCGGGCGACAACGTCACGGTTGTTGTCGAACTGATCGTTCCGATCGCGATGGAAGAAAAGCTGCGCTTCGCTATCCGCGAAGGCGGCCGTACCGTCGGCGCCGGCATCGTCGCCTCGATCATCGAGTAATTGAAATACGGAGCGGCGTAAAAACGCCGCTCCGTTTCTTCAGTATTCGATTGACGAATCTCCGCTGGCATTGTATGTGCCGGCCACGAAAGAAAACGGACGATGTCGTCGTCGTCCGTTTTTCGCTGCGTTGAGTCGATCTCCTGTAGATCGAGACCTGGCAGGTTTCTGTGAATAGCAAGTGACAGGGGCGCCTTCACGGTGTCCTTGTGATTTTTGATAATCCGGGGCCGACCAGTAATTGGTAATTCACTGTCTCTGCGTATGCGGGACGCAAGAAAACAAACAAGGACAAGTCGAATGAACGGCCAGAATATCCGCATCCGCCTCAAGGCGTTTGATCACCGGGTTCTCGATGCCTCCACGCGGGAGATCGTCTCTACCGCTAAGCGCACCGGTGCAAGCGTTCGCGGCCCGGTACCGCTCCCGACGCGCATTGAAAAGTTCACTGTTAACCGCTCGCCCCACGTCGACAAGAAGAGCCGTGAACAGTTCGAGATGCGTACTCATAAGCGTCTTCTCGACATCGTTGATCCGACCCCGCAGACCGTTGATGCTCTGATGAAGCTCGACCTGGCTGCCGGCGTAGACGTCGAGATCAAGCTCTAAGAAGGAATTCCGGCGAGAGCCGAAATAACAAGGAAGGTACGTGGCAAGACCTGCCAACGACTTCTCGAAACGGGAAACCTGAAGGTTCGGAAGGGCCGGAGCGGAATCCTTAAACAAAGAGCCAAGGTCAGGATCGAAAGGCCCTGATGCTGCTCTCAAGAGGAATGAACCAATGCGTTCAGGTGTGATTGCACAGAAAGTGGGAATGACCCGCGTCTATAACGACGCCGGCGAACATGTCCCGGTAACAGTTCTGCGGTTGGATAACGTCCAGGTCGTTGCCCAGCGTACCGTCGAAAAGAACGGCTATGTAGCTCTGCAGCTCGGCGCCGGCCAGTCCAAGGTCAAGAACACGACCAAGGGTCTGCGCGGCCATTTTGCTGCTGCCAGCGTTGAGCCGAAGGCGAAGCTCGTCGAGTTCCGCGTCTCTGAAGACAACCTCATCGACGTTGGCGCCAAGCTGACGGCGAGCCACTTCGAAGCTGGCCAGCTGGTCGACGTGACCGGCACCACCATCGGTAAGGGTTTCGCCGGCGCTATGAAGCGTCACAACTTCGGTGGTCTGCGCGCCACCCACGGCGTGTCCGTGTCGCACCGTTCGCACGGTTCGACCGGTAACAACCAGGATCCGGGTAAGGTCTGGAAGGGCAAGCGCATGGCTGGTCACATGGGCCAGACTCGCGTCACCACCCAGAACCTCGAAGTGGTATCCACCGACGAAGAGCGTGGCCTGATCCTCGTGAAGGGCGCCGTTCCCGGTTCCAAGGGTTCCTGGATCATCGTCCGCGACGCCGTCAAGTCGGCTGCGAAGTAAGGGAGCCAAGCACATGGAATTGAACGTCAAGACCCTCGAGGGCAAAGACGCCGGCAAGGTATCCCTGTCGGACGCGATCTTCGGTCTCGATCCGCGCGAGGACATTCTCGCCCGCATGATCCGCTACCAGCTGGCAAACAAGCGCCAGGGCACGCACAAGTCCAAGACCCGTGCGGAAGTCTCCCGCACCGGTGCGAAGATGTACAAGCAGAAGGGTACGGGTCGCGCTCGTCACCATTCGGCTCGCGCTCCGCAGTTCCGCGGCGGTGGCAAGGCTCATGGCCCGGTTGTTCGCAGCCACGCCCACGACCTGCCGAAGAAGGTTCGCGCTCTGGCTCTGCGTCACGCGCTCTCGGCCAAGCTGAAGTCGGAAGACCTGATCATCGTCGATCAGCTGGTCGCCGCTGAAGCAAAGACCAAGGCACTCGTCGGCAGCTTCGCCTCGCTGGGCCTCACCAACGCTCTGGTCATCGGCGGCGCCGAGATCGACAGCAACTTCAAGCTCGCGGCCGCAAACATCCCGAACATCGATGTTCTGCCGGTTCAGGGCATCAACGTTTACGACATTCTGCGTCGCGGCAAGCTCGTGCTTTCCAAGGCTGCGGTTGAAGCTCTGGAGGAGCGGTTCAAATGACTGATCTTCGTCACTACGACGTGATCGTATCTCCTTCGATCACGGAAAAGTCGACCCTGGTATCCGAACAGAACCAGGTTGTCTTCAACGTCGCCAAGGGTGCAAGCAAGCCGCAAATCAAGGCTGCTGTCGAAGCCCTCTTCGGCGTCAAGGTCACCGCCGTCAATACGCTCGTCCGCAAGGGCAAGACCAAGCGTTTCCGCGGTTTCATCGGCAAGCAGAAGGACGTCAAGAAGGCTGTCGTGACGCTCGCCGAAGGTCAGTCCATCGACGTGTCGACGGGCGTCTGAGGTAGGGAATAAGAACAATGGCATTGAAAAGCTATAATCCGACGACCCCGAGCCAGCGTCAGCTGGTCATCGTCGACCGTTCGGGCCTGTGGAAGGGCAAGCCGGTCAAGGCGCTGACGGAAGGTCTGTCCAAGAGCGGCGGCCGTAACAACCTCGGTCGCATCACCGCCCGCTTCATCGGCGGCGGTCACAAGCGTACCTACCGTCTCGTTGACTTCAAGCGTCGCAAGTTCGAAGTCGAAGGCACCGTCGAGCGCCTGGAATACGACCCGAACCGCACCGCGTTCATCGCGCTGGTGAGCTATGCCGACGGCGAGCAGGCTTATATCCTGGCGCCGCAGCGTCTCGCCGCCGGTGACAAGGTCATCGCCTCCGAGAAGGCTGTCGACGTAAAGCCCGGCAACACTATGCCGCTGCAGTACATCCCGGTCGGCTCGATCGTGCACAACGTTGAAATGAAGCCGGGCAAGGGCGGTCAGATCGCTCGCTCCGCCGGCACCTACGTTCAGCTCGTCGGCCGCGATGCCGGCATGGCTATCCTGCGCCTGAACTCCGGCGAACAGCGTCTCGTTCCGGGCTCCTGCCTGGCAACGATCGGCGCCGTATCCAACCCGGACCACGGCAACATCAACGACGGCAAGGCCGGTCGTACCCGCTGGCGTGGCAAGACCCCGCATAACCGCGGTGTCGTCATGAACCCGGTCGACCACCCGCACGGCGGTGGTGAAGGCCGCACGTCCGGTGGTCGTCACCCGGTTTCCCCGTGGGGCAAGCCGACCAAGGGCAAGCGGACCCGCTCGAACAAGTCGACCGACAAGTTCATCATGCGCTCCCGCCACCTGAAGAAGAAGTAAGAGAGGTTAGTCAGAAATGGCTCGTTCAGTATGGAAAGGCCCGTTTGTTGACGGCTATCTTCTCAAGAAGGCTGAGAAGGTTCGCGAGGGCGGTCGTAGCGAAGTGATCAAGATCTGGAGCCGTCGCTCCACGATCCTGCCGCAGTTCGTCGGTCTCACCTTCGGCGTCTACAACGGCAGCAAGCATGTTCCGGTCAGCGTCAACGAAGACATGGTCGGTCACAAGTTCGGTGAATTCTCTCCGACCCGGACCTATTACGGTCACGGTGCGGACAAGAAGGCGAAGAGGAAGTAACAATGGGCAAGGCAAAAGCCGAACGTCGGCTGAAGGACAACGAGGCGCAAGCTGTTGCGCGCACGATCCGCGTCAGCCCGCAGAAGCTCAACCTGGTTGCCGCGCTGATCCGCGGCAAGAAGGTCGAGCGCGCGCTCGCCGACTTGGAATTCTCCCGCAAGCGTATTGCCGGCACGGTTCGCAAGACCCTGGAATCGGCGATCGCAAACGCCGAGAACAACCATGATCTCGACGTCGACCAGCTGATCGTGGCGGAAGCCTATGTCGGCAAGTCGATCACCATGAAGCGTTTCCACGCTCGTGGCCGCGGCCGCGCATCGCGCATCGAAAAGCCGTTCTCGCACCTCACCATCGTGGTGCGCGAAGTCGAAGCCAAAGGGGAGGCCGCATAATGGGTCAGAAAATCAATCCGATCGGTTTCCGCCTCGGCATTAACCGTACCTGGGACAGCCGTTGGTTCGCCGACAACGCCGAATACGGCAAGCTGCTCCATGAGGATCTCAAGATCCGCGCCTATCTGATGGAAGAATTGAAGCAGGCCGGTATCGCCAAGGTGGTCATCGAGCGTCCGCACAAGAAGTGCCGCGTCACGATCCACTCGGCTCGTCCGGGCCTGATCATCGGCAAGAAGGGCGCAGACATCGAGAAGCTTCGCAAGAAGCTCTCGGAGATGACCAACTCCGAGACGCACCTCAACATCGTTGAAGTGCGCAAGCCGGAAGTCGACGCAACGCTCGTTGCCCAGTCGATCGCCCAGCAGCTCGAGCGTCGTATTGCTTTCCGTCGCGCCATGAAGCGCGCCGTACAGTCGGCCATGCGTCTGGGTGCCGAAGGCATCAAGATCACCTGCGCCGGCCGTCTTGGCGGAGCGGAAATCGCACGTACCGAATGGTACCGCGAAGGCCGCGTGCCGCTTCACACCCTGCGTGCAGACATCGACTACGGTACGGCTGAAGCCGAAACTGCATACGGCATCTGCGGCGTGAAGGTCTGGATCTTCAAGGGCGAAATCCTTGAGCACGATCCGATGGCCTCTGAACGCCGCGCGCTGGAAGGCGATGCGCAGGGTCCGGCAAGCCGTGAACGTGGCGACCGTCGCCGCGAGAACGCTTGATTAGCGCTGGCGAAAGATAAGTTCGGAGAATAAGAAAATGTTGCAGCCAAAGCGTACTAAGTACCGCAAGCAGTTCAAGGGCCGCATCAAGGGTGTTGCCAAGGGCGGTTTCGACCTGGCATTTGGCGAGTTCGGTCTCAAGGCTCTTGAGCCGAACCGCGTCAACGCCCGCGAGATTGAAGCTGCTCGTCGTGCGATCACCCGCTACATGAAGCGCGCCGGCCGTGTATGGATCCGGGTTTTCCCCGATGTTCCGGTCACTGCCAAGCCGACCGAAGTGCGTATGGGTAAGGGCAAGGGCTCGGTTGAATACTGGGCCTGCAAGGTAAAGCCCGGCCGTATGATGTTCGAGATCGATGGTGTATCCGAGGAAATCGCGCGCGAAGCGCTCCGCCTCGGTTCGGCCAAGCTCTCGGTCAAGACGCGCTTCGTTCAGCGCATTGCAGAGTAAGGATCAAGCCCATGAAAGCCGCAGACGTTCGCGCCATGAGCGCCGATCAGTTGAATGACGAGCTTGCCAAGCTGAAGAAGGAGCAGTTCAACCTGCGCTTCCAGAAGGCGACTGGCCAGCTTGAAAAGTCTTCGCGTATCCAGGAAGTCCGTCGTGACATCGCACGCGTGAAAACCATTGCCCGCCAGAAGGCGGCAGAAGCCAAGGCCTAAGGACCAGAAAAATATGCCTAAACGCATTCTGCAGGGCGTCGTTGTCAGCGACAAGAACGAAAAGACCGTCGTGGTTCGCGTCGAGCGTCGATTCGCTCACCCGCTGCTTCAGAAGACCGTTCGCCGGTCCAAGAAGTACAAGGCCCACGACGAGAACAACCAGTACAAGGTAGGTGACGTAGTTTCCATCGAGGAATGCGCACCGATCTCGAAGGACAAGCGCTGGACGGTTATCGCCGCCCACGCTTAATTTACAGAGTTTTGCGCCTGGCCCTTGCGTCAGGCGCAGAAATCTGTATGAAGCACACCATTGGCGCAGGAACGCTCCGGCAACGGGCGTTCTTTTGCTTTGAGCGCACGGAAGGTCCTTAACAAGGAAACCACCCTGGCAAGATCCTACCCGCGCGACATTCGAAATTTTCATAAGCCGGAATAGGGGGCGTTCGCGCCCAACCGTTCGGGTTACAACAAGAAGGCGACCTGACATGATTCAGATGCAGACTAACCTCGACGTGGCGGATAATTCCGGCGCACGTCGTGTCATGTGCATCAAGGTGCTGGGCGGCTCCAAGCGCAAGTACGCTTCGGTCGGCGACATTATCGTCGTCTCGATCAAGGAAGCTATCCCGCGCGGCCGCGTGAAGAAGGGTGACGTGATGAAGGCGGTTGTCGTGCGTACCGCCAAGGACATCCGTCGTCCGGACGGCAGCGTCATCCGCTTCGATAACAACGCAGCTGTTCTTATCGACAACAAGAAAGAGCCGATCGGCACCCGTA
Organism: Rhizobium terricola; assembly: GCF_012927355.1. Lineage (GTDB taxonomy): Bacteria > Pseudomonadota > Alphaproteobacteria > Rhizobiales > Rhizobiaceae > Allorhizobium > Allorhizobium terricola. Next base: position 1,520,833 of record NZ_JABBGK010000001.1, on the reverse strand, counting down.
TCTTCGGACCGGTTCCGCGCGAACTTCGCGCCAAGAACCACATGAAGATCATCTCGCTGGCTCCGGAAGTACTGTAAGAGGAGCGACAAGCGATGCAAAAGATTCGTAAAGGCGACAAGGTCGTCGTACTCGCTGGCAAGGACAAGGGTCGCTCGGGCGAAGTCCTCCAGGTTCTGCCGAAGGAAGACCGCGCCGTTGTTCGCGGTATCAACGTCGTGAAGCGCCACCAGCGCCAGACGCAGACGCAGGAAGCCGGCATCATCAACAAGGAAGCATCCGTGCACCTGTCGAACCTTGCCGTCATGGACAAGGACGGCAAGCCGACCCGCGTCGGTTTCTCCGTCGTCGACGGCAAGAAGGTACGTGTGGCCAAGCGTTCGGGAGATGTGATCGATGGCTGAGGCAAAGTATGAGCCGCGGCTCAAGACCGAGTATGTGAACCGGATCCGCAAGGCCCTCCAGGAGCAGTTCAACTTCTCCAACGAGATGCAGATCCCGAAGCTCGAAAAGATCGTCATCAACATGGGCGTCGGCGAAGCTACCGCTGATTCGAAGAAGCCCACCGTTGCTGCTGCCGACCTCGCAGCGATCGCCGGCCAGAAGCCGGTCATCACGCGCGCTCGCAATTCGATTGCAGGCTTCAAGGTTCGCGAAGGCATGCCGATCGGCGCGAAGGTCACCCTGCGCGGCGCCCGTATGTACGAATTCCTGGACCGCCTGATCAACATCGCGCTTCCGCGCGTTCGCGACTTCCGCGGCCTGAACCCGAAGTCCTTCGATGGCCGTGGCAACTTCGCCATGGGCATCAAGGAACACATTGTGTTCCCTGAGATCAACTACGACAAGGTTGATCAGATGTGGGGCATGGACATCATCGTTTGCACGACGGCAAACTCGGACGACGAAGCTCGGGCTCTTTTGAAAGAGTTCAACTTCCCGTTCCGTCAGTAACCGTAACGACGAGCGTAGAAGAGGAACTTCGATATGGCGAAAACAAGCGCAGTCGAGAAGAACAAGCGCCGCCGCAAGACCGTCGCCAACCAGGCCACCAAGCGTGCTGCCCTCAAGGCGATCATCATGAACCAGGCGCTTCCGATCGAAGACCGGTTCAAGGCAACCCTGAAGCTGGCAGACCTGCCGCGTGATGGCTCCAAGACCCGTATTCGCAACCGTTGCGAAGTCACCGGTCGCCCGCGTGCATTCTACCGCAAGCTCAAGATGTCGCGTATCGCGCTTCGCGAGCTGGGCAACCTCGGCAAGGTGCCGGGTATTGTCAAGTCGAGCTGGTAAGGAGACGGGCAAATGACGATGACTGATCCGTTGGGCGATATGCTCACCCGTATCCGCAATGGCGCCGCACGCCGCAAGAACTCGGTTTCCACGCCGGCTTCCAAGCTTCGTGCACGCGTTCTCGATGTCCTTCAGGCTGAAGGCTACATCCGCGGTTACTCCGAAGTCCAGTATGACAACGGCAAGGCCGAACTGCAGATCGAACTGAAGTACTACGAAGGTGCTTCGGTCATCCGCGAAATCGGCCGCGTCTCCAAGCCGGGCCGCCGAGTTTATGTCTCGGTCAAGTCCATTCCGCAGGTCGCGAACGGCCTCGGCATCACCATCCTTTCGACTCCGAAGGGCGTGATGGCCGACCACCAGGCTCGCGAACAGAACGTAGGCGGCGAGGTTCTCTGCTCGGTCTTCTAAGACTGAGCAGTGATCTCCTAGCGAACAGACAGGATTGAAACATGTCTCGTATCGGTAAAAAGCCCGTTCAGGTTCCTGCAGGGATCACGGCCACCGTTGACGGCCAGAAGGTGACTGCAAAGGGCCCCAAGGGCGAACTTTTCTTCGTCGCGAATGACGAAATTTCCGTGAAGCTGGAAGACAACGCTGTTGTTGTTCTGCCGGTCAACGACTCCAAGGATGCTCGTTCGAAGTGGGGCATGTCCCGCACGATGATCGAAAACATCTTCAAGGGCGTCAAGGACGGTTACGAGCGCAAGCTCGAGATCAACGGCGTCGGTTACCGCGCGTCGCTGCAGGGCAAGAACCTGCAGCTGGCACTCGGCTTCAGCCACGACGTTGTCTACGAACCGCCGGTCGGTATCACGATCGTCGTTCCGAAGCCGACGGAAATCATCGTCTCCGGCATCAACAAGCAGCAGGTCGGTCAGGTCGCTGCTGAGATCCGCGAATATCGCGGCCCCGAGCCCTACAAGGGCAAGGGTGTCAAGTATGCCGAAGAGCGGATTGTCCGCAAAGAAGGCAAGAAGAAGTAAGGAACGCGCGAAATGGCAAGCAGAAAAGAAGCACTTGTTCGTCGTGCCAATCGCGTACGGCGTCAGATCAAGGCGGTGGCCAACGGCCGTCCGCGTCTGTCGGTACATCGCACGTCGAAGAACATCTACGCTCAGATCATCGACGACGTCGCTGGCAAGACCGTTGCAGCTGCCTCGACTCTCGAGGCAGACCTCAAGGGCGGGCTGAAGACCGGCGCCGATGTTGCAGCAGCTGCTGCTGTCGGCAAGCTCGTCGCCGAGCGTGCCGCCAAGGCTGGCGTCAAGGAAGTTGTCTTCGACCGTGGCGCCTTCATCTATCACGGCCGCATCAAGGCCCTGGCAGAAGCAGCCCGCGAAGGTGGTCTGAACTTCTAATAAATTCCGCCCGGACCTTGCGGTCCGGGCGGATTTCCGGCATTAGCCGGTCCCCGGATTCCGCCACCGCCCGGAAAGGGCAGGGCGGAGTTTTTCGTAATCTGCCGATTGCACCCGGAAAAGAAAAAGGAAAAGGACAATGGCACAGGAAAAGCGTGGTTCGCGCGAAGACCGCCAGAACCGTGAAGAGCGCGACAGCGAATTTGTCGACAAGCTGGTCGCGATCAATCGCGTCGCCAAGGTGGTGAAGGGCGGCCGTCGTTTCGGCTTTGCAGCCCTCGTCGTCGTCGGCGACCAGAAGGGCCGGGTCGGTTTCGGCCACGGCAAGGCACGCGAAGTGCCGGAAGCTATCCGCAAGGCAACCGAAGCTGCCAAGCGCGAACTGATTTTCGTACCGCTGCGTGACGGCCGTACGCTGCACCACGACGTCAACGGTCGCCACGGCGCCGGCAAGGTTCTGCTGCGCTCGGCCAAGGCCGGTACCGGCATCATCGCAGGCGGCCCGATGCGCGCCGTCTTCGAAACGCTCGGCATGCACGACGTTGTCGCCAAGTCGACCGGCTCTTCGAACCCGTACAACATGGTTCGCGCCACGTTCGACGCCCTGAAGCACCAGGTTCACCCGAAGGACATCGCAGCTCAGCGCGGCATCAAGTATGCAACGCTTCAGGCTCGCCGTGCCGCTTCCGGCAATGCCTCGGAAGAATAAGAGGAGTCTGACCCATGGCTAAGGCTACGAAGAAGACTGAAGCAAAGACGATCACGGTCGAGCAGATCGGTTCGCCCATTCGCCGTCCGGAAGTGCAGCGCAAGACGCTCATCGGTCTGGGCCTCAACAAGATGCACCGGGTCCGCACCTTGGAGGACACTCCTTCGGTTCGCGGCATGATCCGTGCTGTCCAGCATCTCGTTCGCGTCGTCGACGAGAAGTGAGACGGGGGAAATCATCATGAAACTGAATGAAATCAAGGACAACGAAGGCGCCTCCAAGGACCGTATCCGCGTTGGTCGCGGTATCGGCTCCGGGAAGGGCAAGACCGGTGGCCGCGGCGTCAAGGGTCAGAAGGCTCGTTCGGGCGTTGCGATCAACGGCTTCGAAGGCGGCCAGATGCCGATCTATCGTCGTCTGCCGAAACGCGGCTTCAACAACATCTTCGCTTCCGAATACGTGACCGTTTCGCTCGGCCGTATCCAGACCGCGATCGATGCCAAGAAGCTCGACCCGAAGGCAACGATCGATGCTGCTGCCCTCAAGGCTGCCGGCGTCATCCGTCGCGCCAAGGACGGCGTACGCGTTCTCTCGGGCGGCGAACTGACCGCCAAGGTGACCATCGAGGTTGCCGGCGCGTCGAAGACCGCCGTCGAGAAGATCGAAAAGGCCGGCGGCTCGATCAAGCTGCTCGCCGCCGCTGCTGAAGCTGCCGAATAAGTCTTCAATCGGATCGCCCGGGGTGTTTACTCCGGGCGATCTTGCTCCCATATGTGAGCCTCACGATCCTAGGACGGAGTGACGTCGTTTCGTCTTCCGGGAGATTCTGGAAAACAAGGGTGAGGCATGCGGTTGCAGCGCAATCTCCTCCACGCCCGGTTTTCTTAAAAACATTGGACGATAGCCTCCGGTTTCGGCGTTCCGTGCCGCCGGATTTGGTTTTGCGGAGAATTTCATGGCTTCTGCAGCGGAACAATTGGCCTCGAACCTCAACTTCTCGACTTTCGCCAAGGCGGAAGATCTGAAGAAGCGACTGTGGTTCACGCTGGCCGCCTTGCTTGTCTATCGCTTGGGCACCCACATTCCGCTGCCCGGCCTCAACCCCGAAGCCTATGCGGCGGCCTTCCAGGGCCAGGCCGGCGGCATTCTGGGCCTCTTCAACATGTTCTCGGGCGGCGCCGTTCAGCGTATGGCGATCTTCGCCCTCGGCATCATGCCCTACATCTCTGCGTCGATCATCGTGCAGCTGATGACCTCGGTCGTGCCGGCGCTCGAAAACCTGAAGAAGGAAGGCGAGCAGGGCCGCAAGATCATCAACCAGTACACCCGCTACGGCACGGTGCTTCTCGGCACGCTGCAGGCCTATGGCATTGCCGTCGGCCTCGAAAGCGGGCAGGGGATGGTCGGCGACCCCGGCGTGTTCTTCCGTATCTCGACGGTCGTAACGCTGCTCGGCGGTACCATGTTCCTGATGTGGCTCGGCGAACAGATCACCTCGCGCGGTATCGGTAACGGTATTTCGCTCATCATCTTCGCCGGTATTGCCGCCGGTCTTCCGACCGCTCTTGCCCATACCCTCGACCTCGGTCGAACCGGCGCCCTGTCGACCGTACTGATTCTGACGGTCATCGTCGTCGCCATTGGCGTGATAGCGCTGATCGTCTTCGTCGAGCGCGCCCAGCGTCGCCTGCTGATCCAGTATCCGAAGCGTCAGGTCGGCAATCGCATGTTCCAGGGCGACACTTCGCACCTGCCGCTGAAGCTCAACACCTCGGGTGTCATCCCGGCGATCTTCGCCTCGTCGCTGCTGCTGCTTCCGGCAACGGCTGCGGGCTTTGCCGGCACCTCGACGCTGCCCTCCTGGGCCACGACGATCGTGTCGACGCTCGGCCACGGCCAGCCGCTCTACATGGTGCTCTACGCCGCCCTGATCGCCTTCTTTGCTTTCTTCTATACGGCCATCGTCTTCAATCCGAAGGACACGGCCGACAATCTGAAGAAGCATGGCGGCTTCATCCCGGGTATCCGCCCCGGTGAGCGCACCGCCGAATACATCGATTACGTGCTGACCCGCATCACCGTGATCGGTGCGATCTATCTCGTCTTCGTCTGTATCCTCCCCGAGATCCTGGTTGCCGAGACAGGCGTACCATTATCCCTTGGTGGTACTTCTCTTTTGATTGTTGTCAGCGTTACCCTCGATACTGTAGCACAGATCCAAGGTCACCTGATTGCCCAGCAATATGAGGGGCTGATCAAGAAGTCCAAGTTGCGTGGAGGAAAGAGGGGACGATGAGACTTATCCTTTTGGGTCCGCCGGGAGCGGGTAAGGGGACGCAGGCCCAGAGAATTGTCGAGAAGCATGGCATTCCGCAATTGTCGACCGGTGACATGCTGCGCGCCGCCGTCAGCGCCGGGACCGATGTGGGCAAGCGCGCCAAGGCGGTGATGGATGCCGGCAACCTGGTATCCGACGACATCGTCAATGCCATCGTTTCCGAGCGCATTGACCAGCCGGACTGTGCGAACGGCTTCATCCTCGACGGTTATCCGCGGACGCTCGTCCAGGCCGATTCGGTCGAGGCGATGCTGGCGGGCAAGGGGATGCAGCTCGACGTGGTTATCGAGCTCCAGGTCAATGATTCGGTCCTCGTCGATCGCGTCTCCGGTCGTTATACCTGCGCCAAGTGCGGCTCGGGCTATCATGACCGGCTGCAGAAGCCCAAGGTCGAGGGCGTCTGCGACAAGTGCGGCTCGACGGAGTTCAAGCGTCGCCCGGACGACAACGCCGAGACGATGACCACGCGTCTCCAGGATTACTACAAGAAGACGTCGCCGCTGATCGGCTACTACTATGCCAAGGGCAAGTTGAAGTCGGTGGATGGTATGGCCGAGATCGATGCGGTCACGGCGGAAATAGAAGGGATCCTCGCCAAGCTCTGACTTGGCGGGTCCGCAAGAATCTTCGTGGGACCGGTTGCTTTCGGCAGCTGATTCCGCTAAATAGCGCGCCAACTCGCGACATTGAAGCGATCGGCGCGTTCTTCCACCTTGGAAGACCGGGTTCGATCGTTTTGACTTGTTGAGAACCCGATTTGTAATTGCGGCCCATTCGGGCCGTGTAACGAGACACCACTTGCCGGATGGCAACTGGAAGCAAGGAGAATAGGCGTGGCACGTATCGCTGGCGTCAACATCCCGACGGCAAAGCGCGTTGTTATCGCGCTGACCTACATTCACGGGATCGGCCCGAAGTTCGCACGGGAAATCATGGAGAAGGTCGGTCTTCCGGCCGAGAAGCGCGTTCACCAGTTGACCGACGCTGAAGTCCTGGCAATCCGCGAAACCATCGACCGCGATTACCAGGTCGAAGGTGACCTGCGTCGCGAAACCTCGATGAACATCAAGCGTCTGATGGACCTTGGCTGCTACCGTGGCCTGCGCCACCGTCGTGGTCTGCCGGTTCGCGGTCAGCGCACCCACACCAACGCCCGCACCCGCAAGGGTCCGGCGAAGGCGATCGCTGGTAAGAAGAAGTAATTTCCGGTTTTTCCGGAATGGGAGGCTGGCGCGTCAGTGCCGGCCTTCTTTGAGTTTGGTAAGGGGCTGTTCTGGCCCTTTCCGGTGTAGCCGCTGGAACTACGGCGGTGTTTAGATCAACGAAAGGGAAGTCATGGCCAAGGAAGCCACCCGCGTACGCCGTCGCGAACGCAAAAATATCTCGTCGGGTGTTGCCCACGTCAACTCGACGTTCAACAACACCATGATCACCATCACCGACGCACAGGGCAACGCGATTGCCTGGTCGTCCGCTGGTGCCAAGGGTTTCAAGGGTTCGCGTAAGTCGACCCCGTTCGCCGCCCAGATCGCTGCTGAAGACTGCGCCAAGAAGGCTCAGGAACACGGCATGAAGTCGCTCGAAGTCGAAGTTTGCGGTCCGGGTTCCGGCCGTGAATCGGCTCTGCGCGCTCTGCAGGCTGCGGGCTTCATGATCACCTCGATCCGCGATGTGACCCCGATCCCGCACAATGGTTGCCGCCCGCGCAAGAAGCGTCGCGTCTGATCATCTTTCATCCCGTCGACGAGCGCCTTGTGCGCTCCTCTCGATGTTAGCTCGGTCGTCACGATTGGATGGTGACGACGAACGAAAGGTAAAATCATGATTCAGAAGAACTGGCAGGAACTGATCAAGCCGAACAAGGTCGAGTTCACCTCGTCCGGCCGCACCAAGGCGACCCTCGTCGCCGAGCCGCTGGAACGCGGCTTCGGCCTGACGCTCGGCAACGCGCTGCGTCGCGTTCTGTTGTCGTCGCTGCGTGGCGGTGCCGTCACGGCCGTCCAGATCGACGGCGTGCTGCATGAGTTCTCGTCGATCCCGGGCGTCCGGGAAGACGTGACCGACATCGTGCTCAACATCAAGGAAATCGCCATCAAGATGGACGGCGATGATCCGAAGCGCATGGTCGTGCGCAAGCAGGGTCCGGGCGTCGTGACCGCCGGTGACATTCAGACGGTTGGCGATATCGAAATCCTCAACCCGAACCATGTGATCTGCACCCTCGACGAGGGCGCCGAGATCCGCATGGAATTCACCGTCGCCAACGGCAAGGGATATGTGCCGGCCGATCGTAACCGCGCTGAAGATGCTCCGATCGGTCTAATCCCGGTCGACAGCCTCTACTCGCCGGTCAAGAAGGTGTCCTACAAGGTGGAAAACACCCGCGAAGGACAGGTTCTCGACTACGACAAGCTGACCATGACCATCGAGACCGACGGTTCGATCACCGGTGAAGATGCTGTCGCTTTCGCGGCCCGCATTCTCCAGGACCAGCTCGGCGTCTTCGTCAATTTCGACGAACCGCAGAAGGAAGTCGAAGAGGAAGCCGTCACCGAACTCGCGTTCAACCCGGCCCTCCTCAAGAAGGTCGACGAGCTCGAGCTTTCGGTCCGTTCGGCCAACTGCCTGAAGAACGACAACATCGTCTATATCGGCGACCTCATTCAGAAGACCGAAGCAGAAATGCTCCGCACTCCGAACTTTGGCCGCAAGTCGCTGAACGAAATCAAGGAAGTTCTCGCTTCCATGGGCCTGCACCTCGGTATGGAAGTACCGGCATGGCCGCCCGAGAACATCGAAGATCTCGCGAAGCGTTACGAAGACCAGTATTAATAACAGTGAAGGCAGCCTCTAAGCCTGCCTTTCCCCGTCAAACTGCGGGCGAATGCCCGTATGTGTCAGGAAACGGCAGCCTCTGAGACAGAGCCTGCACTTAAAGGAGAATAGCAATGCGCCACCAGAAAGCCGGCCGCAAGCTGAACCGTACCGCCAGCCACCGTAAGGCGATGTTCGCCAACATGGCTGCTTCGCTCATCCTGCATGAGCAGATCGTCACCACCCTGCCGAAGGCGAAGGAAATTCGCCCGATCGTTGAAAAGCTCGTAACGCTCGGCAAGCGCGGCGACCTGCATGCTCGCCGCCAGGCGATCTCGCAGATCCGCGACGTTGCCGTCGTCGCCAAGCTGTTCGACGCCATCGCTTCGCGCTACGCCACCCGCAACGGCGGCTACCTGCGCATCATGAAGGCCGGCTTCCGCCAGGGCGACAACGCTGCCATGGCCGTCATCGAATTCGTCGAGCGCGACGTCGATGCCAAGGGCGCAGCCGACAAGGCTCGCGTTGCCGCTGAAGCAGAAGCTGCCGAAGCCGCCTGAGTTTTTTCCCGCACGGGAAGGACTTGACGAAAAGGCCGGGTGAGCGATCACCCGGCCTTTTCGCGTCGTGGCTATCGGTGACGGCGACCGGCGATTGCTGCGGCGACCGCTATCCCGACGATGTAGGCGACGATGTTCCAGACGGAAAAGATGCGGCCGAGCAGCAGGGCCCCCGCGAGCGTTAGGCGGAATGCATCCAGCCAGGGCGTGTGGTAGAGCCTGAACAACTCGACCGCAATCGCAATGATGAGCGAAAGCAGGATCCCCAATCGCGGTCGGGCGGGCAAGGCCACCGTAACCAGCAGATATACCATGGCGCCCCAGAGCAGCGATCCGCCATACTTGACGACGACATAGGGCAGGCCCGCTTCATAGCCGGCAAGGCGCAATGTCGTGCCGGTGGCGATGACCAGTGCGGCGGCGGCAAGCGGCTTCAGGCGGTTTGACGATCTTGCCTTCAATTTGTCCATAGGCTGCTTCTAGCTTGAGTGGACGGACACGCAAGTGCAGACGAGGGGATCTATCAGCCAGATGACGACTTTACCCATGCGAAGACTGTTGCGGCTCGAGGACCTCGATCGCATTCTGATGGATCCGCCACCTGCTCCTGAACTTTCCGGTTTCCGACGCTTCATCGCGGAGTTCTTGCTTTTTGGCACCAAGGAGGCGCGTGCCTGCCTTTTTGCCGGCCTGTTCTTCGTGTCGATCTTCGTGACGCCACGGGACGGGCTGCTCGGCATTCCGCGCTACGATCTCCTCTCGGCCATCGCCCTTGCCATTCAGATCTGGATGGTCTGGGCAAAGCTGGAAACACTGGACGAACTCAAGGCGATCTGCCTCTTCCATCTCGTCGGCTTCGCGCTGGAGGTGTTCAAGACTTCCGGCGCCATCCAGTCCTGGTCATATCCGGATTTCGCCTACACGAAGGTGCTCGGCGTGCCGCTCTTCTCGGGTTTCATGTACGCGGCCGTCGGCAGCTATATCATCCAGGCCTGGCGGCTCCTGCATGTCCGGATCCGCCATCACCCTCCTTACTGGATGGCGGCCATGGTCGCCCTCGCGATCTACCTGAATTTCTTCACTCATCATTTCATCGGCGACTATCGCTGGTACATCGCCGCCCTTGCGATCGGCCTTTATGCGCGCGCCACCGTCATCTACCGGCCTTTCGATCGCGACAGGAAGATGCCGATGATCCTGTCCTTCATCCTGATCGGCTTCTTCATCTGGCTGGCGGAAAACATCTCCACCTTTTTTGCGGTCTGGCACTATCCCAACCAGCTTGGGGCCTGGTCGACGGTGCATCTCGGCAAATGGAGTTCGTGGACGCTCCTGGTGATCATGACCTTCACCATCGTTGCCTCGCTGAAGCATATCCGCGAGAAGATCCACATTCCGCAATAGCAGGCCCGCCTGCGCCAGCCCGAGGTCAGAACGCCGCGCACTGTTCGGCGCGTCGCATCAGGAAGGCCCGCTCCCCGGCATTGCCGGATAGCGCTGCCGCCCGCTCGTAGCTTGCTTTCGCCTCCGCCCACCGCCCGGCCCTGAACAGGAAGTCGGCGCGTGCCGCGGCCAGCGACGCATAGCCCGCGAGTGCAGGTTCTTGTTCCAGATCCGCGACCAGAGCGAGCCCCTTCTCCGGGCCGAAGGCCATTGCATGTGCGACTGCGCGATTGAGCGCAACAACGGGCGAGGGCGTGACATCAAGCAGCCTGTCATAGAGCCCGGCGATGCGGTGCCAGTCGGTATCCTCGTAGCGCATTGCCCGGGCGTGGCATGCCGCAAGCGCCGCCTGCAGGGCGTAGCTGCCTCCGGCGCCGTTGAGACGTTCCACCCGGTCCAGTCCATCCAGCCCGCGGCGAATCAGCAAATGGTCCCATCGCGCCCGGTTCTGCTCGGCAAGGGTCAACGGAACGCCATCCGCTCCGACCCGTGCCGGAAGGCGCGAGGCCTGGATTTCCATGAGCGCAAGCAATGCGTGAACTTCCGGCTCGTCCGGCTGAAGCCCGACCAGGATGCGCCCCAGTCTCAACGCCTCCGCGCAGAGTTGCGGGCGGATCAGGTCCGCGCCTGTGCTGGCGGCATAGCCCTCGTTGAAGATCAGATAGATCACCTCGAGAACGGAGGCGAGGCGGGCGGGCAGTTCCTCGGCCTGCGGCACCACATAGGGGAGCCCCGCCGATCCGAGCGCCTTCTTGGCCCTGACGATGCGCTGGGCAATCGTCGTTTCGCTCGACAGGAAGGCCCGCGCGATCTCCTGTGTCGTCAGTCCGCCGATCAGCTTGAGTGTCAGTGCCACGCGCTGGTCGAGCGAAAGCAGGGGATGGCAGGCCGTGAAAATTAGACTCAGGCGCTCGTCACCGATGTCGTCGTCCATGGCCGCCTCGATTTCGGCAGCCGGGTCGTGGGAGTCAGGTCCCAATTCGGCGCCGATTTCTGCGTTCTTGCGGGCGATCATCCGCTGGCGTCGGAAGCCGTCGAACGCGCGCCGCCGCGCGGTCGCCATCAACCAGGCTGCGGGCTTGTCCGGTATGCCGCGCTTCGGCCATTCGGCAAGGGCTGCGACAAGGGCATCCTGGGCCAGTTCCTCGGCCAGGCCCACGTCGCGAACCAGCCGTGCGAGCGCGGCGATCAGCCGGGCGCGTTCCATCCGGAACACCGTTTCCGTTGTCGTGTGGGCCTCGTCGGTCTGCATGGGCCGGAATTATGGAGACCGGCCCATGCCAGTCAATCCGGATTGTAGGTCATGCGGGCGGCGCGTCGCCCCCGGCTGCGGCCGGATCCATCCAGAAGATCTCCCAGACATGGCCGTCCGGGTCCTCCACGGAGCGGCTGAACATGAAGCCGTGATCCTGAGGTGGGTTCGGATCGGCGCGCCCGCCGCTCAAGACCGTCGCTTCCAGAACGCGGTCGACCTCGGCCCGCTCCGCAACCGTCAGGGCCAGCAGCGTCTGGCTCGTCGCCCGGGCATCCGCGATCGGCCGGCTGGTGAAGGTGCGGTAGAAGTCGTGGGTCAGGATCATCACGCCGATCGTGTCGGAGAGCATCATGCAGGCGGCGTTCTCGTTGGAAAACTGCGGGTTGCGGGTCGCCCCGAGCGCCTCGTAGAACCGGGTCGAGGCGCCAAGGTCGGAGACCGGCAGGTTGATGAAGATCATCTTGCTCATGATGTGCCTTGCTCCCTCAGCTCTTCTCTGTCTGCTGCTTGGCCAGCGTGTCGGCATTGCGGTGATGCAGATCGATCGTCTCCTGCGTCAATGTCTCCGCAAAGTCCTCGATCGTGTAGAACTGGCGGATTTCGATTTCGCTCGGGCCCGGCATCGGGTTCGGGCAGCGTTTCACCCATTCCACGGCCTCGTCCATGTCACGGACCTCCCAGACCCAGTATCCGGCCACGAGTTCACGCGTTTCCGCGAAGGGTCCGTCGATGACCCGGCGGCTGTCGCCGTCGAAGGCGATCCGCTTGCCGAACTTGCTGGGCTTCAACCCGTCGCCGGACAGAAGGATCCCGGCCTGGACCAGCTCCTCGTTGAACTTGCCCATTGCTTCGCCGAGCTCGTTGGAGGGCAGGATGCCGGCTTCGCTGTCTTCCGTCGCCTTTACCATCACCATGACACGCATTGCTTTTCTCCCTGGTTTCCGATCCGCGCTCCCTGGCGCATGATCCTATGACGAACGGCCGTGACCGGATTCGACATGCCTTCAAAGTCTTTCTTCAGGAAACTGTTCCCCCGGCGCATGACATCCGATGCCGACCGTTGAGACAAGGGGCTCTGCTTGATTTGCCCCGCCGGCGTGGTAGTCGAGGTGAATGCCTTGAGCTCGGTATCGGAAGCTTGAGGCCGGAATTCTGGAGGACGAGAAGCGTATGTCTACCGAAATCGAACGGGCGCCATTTGCCTCCACCGCACGCATGCTGATCGAGGGCGTGGCCGAGGGGCCTCTTCTCTGGTCCGATACGGCCCTGAGCTTCTGGGGCGGTGTGGATCCGGACACCGGCATTGTCATCGACCAGGCACATCCGCTGCACGGCAAGTGTCTGAAGGGGGCGATCCTTACCATTCCCGGCGGCCGCGGCTCCTGCACCGGCAGCGCCGTGCTGATGCAGCTTATCCTCGCCGGCACGGCGCCGGCCGGCATGGTGTTCTGTCAGAGCGAGGAAATCCTGACCCTCGGGGTCATCGTTGCCGAGGAGATGTACGCCCGTTCCCTGCCTATCGCGGTGATCACGCCGTCGGCATTCGCCGACCTTGAGGGAGTGGCGCGCCTTCACATCGGAAACGGTCTGGTCCATGAACCCGGCGCCACGTCGCCTGCCATCCCGGTGCGGCCGGCGAAGCATTCGTCCTCCGTTGCCTTGACTGCGTCCGATCTCGCGCTCCTGTCGGAAGAAGCCCCGAAGGCTACCCGCACGGCCATGCGGGTCGTCCGCCGCATGGCGGACCTCCTGGGTGCGGAAAAGCTGATCGACGTCGCCCAGGTCCATGTCGACGGCTGCATCTACACCGGGCCCGCAAGTCTCGATTTCGCCGAAAAACTCGCCGACTGGGGCGGCAGGGTCGTCGTGCCGACATCGCTCAATGCGATTTCCGTCGATCAGGCCCACTGGCGCGAGCAGGGCACCGATCCAGTTCTCTCCACCGCGGCCGGGGCGCTCGCCGACGCCTATGTGCGCATGGGCGCGCGGCCGACCTTCACCTGTGCGCCCTACCAGCTCGACAGCGCGCCCGCCCCGGGCGAGGACATCGCCTGGGCCGAATCCAACGCCGTCGTCTATGCCAACAGCGTGCTGGGCGCCCGCACGATGAAATATCCGGACTTTCTCGATATCTGCATCGCACTGACCGGCCGTGCGCCCCATGCCGGCTGTCATCTGACGGAAAACCGCAAGGCCCGCGTGGTCGTCGACGTGGAGAAGATGGATGGCCGCGACGACAGCTTCTGGCCTCTGCTCGGCTACCGGATCGGCACGCTTGCGCCCAACGCCATCCCGGTCGTTACCGGCTTGGAGGATGCTCGCCCGTCCGCCGACGACCTGAAGGCCTTCGGTGCAGCCTTCGCCACCACGTCCGCAGCGCCGATGTTCCACATCGTTGGTGTGACGCCCGAAGCGGCGTCGCTGGCCGAGGCAACCGGAGGCGCGGATCTGCCGACGGTCGGAGTCACACGCCGTGACCTCGCCAATGACTGGCATCACTTCAATCCGACGACGGGCGACCCGATCGATCTCGTCGCGTTCGGAAATCCGCACTTCTCCTTCGACGAATGCAACGCACTCGCCGATCTTCTCGCCGGGCGGAAAAGGAACCGGGACGTGACCGTGACGATCACCGTCAGCCGCGCCACCCACGCCAAGGTCATCGAGGCGGGCATTGCCGGCGAACTCGAAGCGTTCGGGGCGACCTTCGTCCGCGACGCCTGCTGGTGCACGGTTATGCAGCCCATCGTCCCGCCGAAGGCCCGGACCATACTGACCAATTCCGGAAAATACGCTCACTACGGCCCCGGATTGAGCGGAAAGCAGGTCCGCTTCGCCAGCCTCGCCGATTGCGCTGCCGCCGCCATGACGGGCAAGGCGCCTGGCGGCTTGCCGCTGTGGTTGGTCTAGACGCTCGGACGCGCGCTGCCTCCGGCCGGAGCATTGCGCCGTCCGCGCTTCCATTCCGTCACCTTCGGCCGCACCAGGCGGTAGGCGAGAAGCACGGTCACGACGGCGATGTAGAAGGCGGGTTCGGCCGTCACAGCCTTGAGCGACAGGGCATAGTGAAGGACGGCGACGGCTGCGATGGCATAGACCAGCTTGTGCAGCCGGTTCCAGTTCTGTCCAAGGCGCCGGATCGACCACCGGTTGGACGTCGCTGCGAGCGGGATCAGCATCAGCAATCCGGCCATGCCCAGCATGATATAGGGCCGCTTGGCGATGTCGCCGAGGATCGACGAGATAATGAGCCCGCGATCCAGCGTCAGATAGACGGTGAAGTGGGCGAGCACATAGTAGAAGGCCAGGAGCCCAAGTGCGCGCCTGTAGCTAATTAGGTTAATACCTAAAAGATCGCGAAGCGGCGTGACGGCGAGCCCGAGACAAAGGAAGCGCAAGGCCCAGAGGCCGAGCAGGTGCTCGAAAGCCCGGACCGGATCGGCTCCAAGACCTCCGAAAATGCCGAGATAAAAGGCGTAAAGACCCGGCAGCAGTCCGACCGCATAGAGCGTCCAGACGGATGCGGGCTTGAGGCGCGCGGGCAGGGCAAGACCGGCCATCTCAGAAAGACTTCGCAAGGTCCATGCCGGCATAGAGGCTCGCGACCTCGTCGGCATAACCGTTGAAGGGAAGTGTTGCGATCCGCGCGCCGCCGAACAGACCCTCGGCCTCGCCGATGCGCCGTTCGCTCGCCTGGCTCCAGCGCGGATGGTCCACGGCCGGGTTCACATTGGCGTAGAACCCGTATTCGCTCGGGGCCGCGATGTTCCACGAGCAGGGCGGTTCTTTCTCGGTGAGCGTGATCCGGACGATCGACTTGATGCCCTTGAAGCCGTATTTCCACGGTACGACGAGGCGAAGCGGCGCGCCGTTCTGGTTGGGCAGCGTCTCCCCATAGAGCCCGGTTGCGAGGATCGTCAGCGGATGACGCGCCTCGTCGAGCCGAAGCCCGTCCACATAGGGCCAGGGCAGGGGCTGGAAGAGCCCGCTCTGGCCGGGCATTTCCTCCGGCCGCACCACGGTTTCAAAGGCAACATATTTGGCGCTGCCGAGCGGTTCGACCCGGTCGAGAAGGGCCGACAACGGGAAGCCGATCCACGGGATCACCATAGACCAGGCTTCGACGCAACGCATCCGGTAGACGCGCTCCTCCATGGCGAAGTCCTTGAGGATCGTCTCGATGTCGATGATCTGCGGCTTCGCGACCAGGCCGCCGACCTCGACGGACCAGGGCCGGGTCGTGAAGGAACCGGAATTGGCAACCGGGTCGGACTTGCCGGTGCCGAATTCGTAGAAGTTGTTATAGGTGGTCGCGTCTTCCTTGGTCGTCGGTTTTTCCGTCAGCACGTAGCGGCTGGGCGATGCGGAAAGCGCGGCGGCAAACGCTTTCGGCGCCGCCGCGAACGCCAGTCCGCCGACCGCTGCGCCGATCAGGCTCCGTCGGTTAATGTAGAGCGACTGCGGCGTGATTTCGCTCGAGGCGATGCGGGGCGGACGATAACGGGACATGGCGATGCTCTTTCGCTGTGGTTCAGGTCTCTGACCCTATTACGTAAGGGAAGAGAGCAGAGTTTCACGCCTGCGAAAAGAAACTTTCGACCACGATTTCGTGTAGTCGCCCGCACACTGGGGCGCACCCGCCGCGGGACGCTCCGATCGGGCCTGACCGGCTTTGTCGTTTGTCGCCGCCCGGCAAGGGGAGTAGAATGTCTGTGGGCTGGGTTTCTCGAAGGCAAGGCTTGTCAGGGAGGACAAAATGGGCCGCAAGTTTATCGACTGCCGGGAATTCCCGAGCGAAATGAAGTGCACCGTAGCCATTTCCGCCGACAGCATGGACGAACTCGTCAACGCTGCTGTCGTGCATGCCGTGTCGGTTCACGGCGAGCATGACACGCCGGCATTCCGGGCGGAGATCCGCAAGGCCGTGCACGAGATGGAAGCTCCGCGCAACGTCGCCTGACCTGCGCGGAATTCGAGGCCTTCCCCGGTCGGGGAAGGCGCGGCCCCCGCCTCTGGCGAGGCGAGGGCGTCACGGGCCTTGAGCGGTCGGAGGCCCGGTTCGACCCGTCGGACCGGCGGGTAGGTGAGCTGCGGCTGGCATCCCGGCCTGCCAGCTGTTATCCTCGGGCGTACCGAATTGCCGGTTGCCGATAGTGACAGCCCGAGCCTGATCCTTTACGAAAGATCGCAAAAGCGGGCATGTCCAGGGCCTTTGACCGGGCATGCCGACGGGTCATTCCGCGCGACAGAACAAATCCGAGGTAACACCGATGCCAGCCTATCGTTCGAGAACCACCACCCACGGCCGCAACATGGCGGGTGCGCGCGGCCTTTGGCGCGCCACCGGCATGAAGGATTCGGATTTCGGCAAGCCGATCATCGCCGTGGTCAACTCGTTCACCCAGTTCGTTCCGGGCCATGTGCACCTGAAGGATCTCGGCCAGCTGGTCGCCCGCGAGATCGAGGCATCCGGCGGCGTCGCCAAGGAATTCAACACGATCGCCGTCGACGACGGCATCGCCATGGGCCATGACGGCATGCTCTATTCGCTGCCGTCACGCGAACTGATCGCCGACAGCGTCGAATACATGGTCAACGCGCACTGCGCCGACGCCATGGTCTGCATCTCCAACTGCGACAAGATCACCCCCGGCATGCTGATGGCCTCGCTGCGCCTCAACATCCCGACGATCTTCGTCTCGGGCGGCCCGATGGAGGCCGGCAAGGTCGTCATGCACGGCAAAAAGGTCGCGCTTGACCTGGTCGATGCCATGGTTGCCGCCGCCGACGACAAGATCTCCGACGAGGACGTCGCCACCATCGAGCGCTCGGCCTGTCCGACCTGCGGCTCGTGCTCCGGCATGTTCACCGCCAATTCGATGAACTGCCTGACCGAGGCGCTCGGCCTGTCGCTGCCGGGCAACGGCTCGACGCTTGCCACCCATGCCGACCGCAAGGAACTCTTCCTCGAGGCCGGCCGCAGCATCGTCGGCCTCGCCCGCCGCTACTACGAGCAGGACGACGCGACCGCACTGCCGCGCACCATCGCCTCCAAGGGCGCCTTCGAGAATGCCATGGCGCTCGACATCGCCATGGGCGGCTCGACCAACACCGTCCTGCACATCCTCGCCGCCGCCCACGAGGCCGAGGTCGACTTCACCATGGACGACATCGACCGCCTGTCGCGCAAGGTTCCGTGCCTGTCCAAGGTCGCCCCGGCCAAGGCCGACGTGCACATGGAGGATGTCCACCGGGCCGGGGGCATCATGTCCATTCTCGGCGAACTGAACCGCGCCGGCCTGCTCAATGCCGATCTGCCGACCGTTCACGCCAGGACCCTTGGCGAAGGACTGGCCAAGTGGGACATTTCCGTCTCGGAGGACCCGGCAGCCCTCAAGCTGTTCAGCGCCGCCCCGGGCGGCATCCCGACCCAGGTCGCCTTCAGTCAGGCGGCTCGCTGGGAAGAGCTCGACCTCGACCGCGAAAACGGCGTCATCCGCGATGCCCAGCATCCCTTCTCCAAGGATGGCGGTCTGGCCGTCCTCAAGGGCAATCTGGCGCTCGACGGCTGCATCGTGAAGACCGCCGGCGTCGACGAGTCGATCCTGAAGTTCACCGGTCCGGCCAAGGTCTATGAAAGCCAGGATGCGGCCGTGAAGGCCATCCTGTCCAACGAGGTCGTCGCCGGTGACGTCGTCGTCATCCGCTACGAAGGCCCGAAGGGCGGCCCGGGCATGCAGGAAATGCTCTATCCGACCAGCTATCTGAAGTCGAAGGGCCTCGGCAAGGTCTGCGCGCTGATCACCGACGGCCGCTTCTCCGGCGGCACGTCGGGCCTGTCCATCGGTCACGCCTCGCCGGAAGCGGCGAACGGCGGCACGATCGGCCTGGTGCGCGAAGGCGACACGATCGAGATCGACATCCCCAACCGCACGATCAACCTGGCCGTTGCCGATGATGAACTGGCCCGCCGCCGCGCCGAGCAGGACGCCTTCGGCTGGAAGCCGGCGAGCCCGCGCAAGCGCAACGTCACCACCGCGCTCAAAGCCTATGCCGCCTTCGCCAGCTCGGCCGACCGCGGCGCGGTGCGCATCCTGCCGGAGTGAATCCGGCTCGCGCTGCGGCATTTGAACTGATGTTGGGAATGAAGGCGCCGGAGACTAGTCTCCGGCGCCTTTCTTTTTCGTTGTCGCAGTGTAAGGCCGGACGGCCCCTTGATGCCCGAACGATCGGTCCCGGCTCATATTGCCCACGAACAGATCTGCGCTATCGTGCCCCGCTCAGGCATCGTCGGCCGGCGATGCCTCAATTTTCAAAAAGGTATGTTTCAATGATGATTGCTGAACTCGTCCTATCCTTCGTGCTGTTCATCGGCGCGCTTCTTCATGCTTACGGATCTTTCCTCACCTTTGCCTGGGGAAGTCCCGAGCTCGTCTGGTCTCTCGGCTCAAGCGGCTTTGCCGTCCTTCTTGCGCTGCTTTGCGGCTTGCGGGCGCGCCGGCAATCGGATCGGGCCTTGTCCGCGCTCGCTGCCATCGGCTGCGCCGGGTGGATCGCCATCGTCCTTTCCTTTGGTGTTTCCATCGGCAATCCGGCGGATCCGCGGGTGCTCTACCATGTTGTGGTTACGTTGCTTCTGTTCGCATTCGCAATGCGCGGCTTTAGAGCGGGCGCCAAGTCTTGAAAGATACGGAAGTTGAGGAGTGTATTTAGCTGAATAGCGAAATAACTAGCTATCGAAATCACTGAGGCTTTTCGATCGTGTCGTAGACGCGGTTGATTTGCGTGATGCGGTCCTCATAGGCCCTTTCCAGGCAATCGACGTCTGCGCCACAGTTCTGGCGCTGTCTCAGCCAGGCGGACTGCTGGTCCTGCAGTTCGCCGCGGTTTCCCATCGGCAGCAGGCTGGAGATCAGCTCGAACGTCGTGACCATCTTGACGTCCAGGTCGTTGAGGTCGCGGTTTTCACAGATCGCCATCTCGTCCGCAGCCAACCCCTGCCTGTTGCAGTCGAAACTCGCGGCCGAGGCTGTGGTCGAAAACGCAAGAATGGGGACGGCGATCAACAGCGCGGCGACGGTGAGGCTAAGACGGCTGGTTCCTGACATCGGCATTGGCTCCTGCTTCGATTACCCTGTGGTTCGCCAACGTCTTCGCCTTGGAAAAGTTCAAATCGCCACTAACTTTGGTGACGCGCCGTCCGGTGCGGCCTCAGCGCGCTTTCCTTTTCCGCGCCGGGCGGTAAAACGTCCTATCTTTCAGGCAGGAGAATTCCATGCAGGGTTTTGTTCGTGGTGTCGCAATCTCGGCGCTGGCACTTGTGATGTGCGCTCCTTTGTCCGTGCGCGCCGAGGAACTCCGCGTTCCACAAACGGCAACCGAGATGCAGCTTTCCTTCGCACCGCTGGTCAGGCAGACCCATGGCGCGGTCGTGAACGTCTATGCCGAACGCCTGGTCCAGCGGCGGGCTTCCCCCTTTGCCGGCGACCCCTTCTTCGAACACTTCTTCGGCCAGCAGATGCCGAACCGGACCGAGAAGCAGTCCTCGCTCGGGTCCGGCGTCATCGTCGGCGCCAACGGCATGGTGGTGACCAACAACCACGTCATCGACGGGGCTGACGACATCAAGGTGGCGCTCTCCGACGGCCGCGAATTTCCGGTGAAGGTGGTTTTGAAGGATGATCGCTTGGACCTCGCGGTCCTCAAGATCGATGCGAAGGAAGAGCTTCCGGCCCTCGCGATCGGCGATTCCGACCGTCTTGAGGTCGGCGATCTCGTGCTTGCCATCGGCAATCCCTTCGGTGTCGGCCAGACGGTGACGAGCGGTATCGTTTCGGGTCTTGCCCGCAACAGCATCAACGAAGGCGATTTCGGCTTCTTCATCCAGACCGACGCGGCGATCAACCCCGGTAACTCGGGTGGCGCGCTGATGAACATGAAGGGTGAACTGATCGGCATCAACACCGCCATCTTTTCCAAGGGCGGCGGTTCGAACGGCGTCGGCTTCGCCATTCCCGCCAATCTCGTAAAGGTCTTCCTGAATGCTGCCGAGGGCGGTGCCGCGAGCTTCGAGCGCCCCTATGTGGGCGCGACATTCGATCCGGTGACCTCCGATGTTGCCGAGGCGCTGGGTCTCGACACCGTGCGCGGCGCACTGGTCGTCAGGGTTCTGGACGACGGCCCCGCTGCCAAGGCAGGTCTGAAGGCGGGCCAGGTCGTCATCGCGGTCGACGGCATGCCGGTCGAGCATCCCGACGCTCTCGGCTATCGCCTCACCACGGCGGGTCTCGGCAAGCCGGTCACGCTCACGGTTCGCGAGGATGGCAAGGAGAAGGAAATCTCGATGACCCTCTCGGGAGCGCCGGAGACCACACCGCGCGACGAGCGGCTCATCGAGGGACGCAGCCCCTTTGCCGGCGCCAAGGTCGCCAATCTCTCGCCGAAGCTTGCCTATGAATTGAAGATGCCCTCCGAAGTCATTGGCGTGGTGATCACCGACGTCGTCGGGGGATCTCCGGCGGCCCGGCTCGGTTTCGAGCCCCATGACATCATCGTTTCCGTGAACGGTGTCGCAGTCACCAGCACGGCCGGCATGGCCGAGGTCGCGGGCTCCGATCCTGGCTTCTGGCGGGTCGAGATCGAACGCGACGGCCAGCGCATCCGGCAGATCTTCCGATGAGCGATCTCTTCGCCCCGCATGTGCCGAAGGATGTGGAGGCCCGCCGGCCGCTGGCCGACCGGCTTCGGCCGAAATCTCTGGCTGAGGTCACCGGCCAGGAGCATTTGACCGGGGAGGACGGCGTGCTCGCCCGTATGATCGCCTCCGGTTCGTTGGGGTCGATGATCTTCTGGGGACCGCCAGGCACGGGCAAGACCACGGTGGCGCGCCTGCTGTCCGGCGAGGCGGGGCTTGCCTTCGAGCAGATCTCGGCGATCTTTTCCGGCGTGGCCGACCTCAAGAAGGTGTTCGAGGCGGCCCGCATGCGCCGCATGGAGGGGCGTCAGACGCTGCTCTTCGTTGACGAGATCCATCGCTTCAACCGCGCCCAGCAGGACAGCTTTCTGCCCGTCATGGAGGACGGCACCGTCATCCTCGTCGGTGCTACGACGGAAAACCCGTCCTTCGAACTCAACGCCGCACTTCTGTCGCGCGCCCGCGTCCTGACGTTCAAATCCCATGACGAGGCGAGCATCGAGACGCTGCTCAAACGCGCCGAGGCAGCCGAAGGTCGGCCGCTGCCATTGGACGAGAATGCCCGTGCAAGCTTGATTCGCATGGCCGACGGCGACGGTCGAGCCTCCCTGACGCTGGCCGAGGAGGTCTGGCGTGCTGCCCGTCCGGGCGAGGTCTTCGACACCGAGGGCCTTGCTCGCATCGTCCAGCGCCGTGCCCCTGTCTACGACAAGGGCCAGGACGGCCATTACAATCTGATCTCCGCCCTGCACAAGTCGGTGCGCGGCTCCGATCCCGATGCCGCACTCTATTATCTCTGCCGCATGTTCGACGCGGGCGAGGATCCGCTGTTCATCGGCCGGCGTCTGGTGCGCATGGCGGTCGAGGATATCGGACTTGCCGATCCTCAGGCGCTGGTCGTCTGCAATGCCGCCAAGGATGCCTACGATTATCTTGGCTCGCCCGAGGGGGAACTGGCGCTCGCACAGGCCTGCGTCTATCTCGCCACCGCACCGAAGTCGAACGGCGTCTACACGGCCTTCAAGTCGGCGATGCGGGCGGCGAAGGAGCACGGTTCGCTGCTGCCGCCCAAGCATATTCTGAACGCCCCGACCAAGCTTATGAAGGCCGAGGGCTACAACGAAGGCTATCGTTACGACCACGACGAGCCGGACGCCTTTTCAGGCCAGGACTATTTTCCGGAGAAGATGGGGCGCAAGACCTTCTACGATCCGCCGGAACGCGGGTTCGAGCGGGAGATCCGCAAGCGGCTGGACTGGTGGGCGAAGCTGAGGCGCGAGCGCAACAGCTAGAGCAATTCCAGCAAAGGTGTGAAGCGGTTTTGCGTTCGGGATGGCGTTGAAGCAACGACATCGAGCATTGAAGGCGCTCCATTTTCGCCGGCAATGCTCTAGGGGGTCAGGACGCCTTCTGCTGCTTGGCCGGTGCCGGTGCAGAGAGCATCTTCACCGACGAATCCGCCAGCCCGTGATGCCCTTCCATGTCGACGATCAGATGCCAGTGGCCCGGTTCCGGAATGACGAGCTTGACCGGCGACTTCTTGGCAACCCCACCGACATACTTGAAGTCGAGCGCTTCCTTGAAACGCTGGAAATTGCCGGCATTCATCAGCCGCACATTGTTCACGGCGGACAACGTCACTTCGATGATCGCTCCGGCACGCTGTTCCTTCATGTCGTAATGGGTAAAGCGGAAGGTCGGTTTAGACATCCGGCTGCTCGTCCTGTCAGTTAAATTCAATATCGCTCATATACACTAAGTGGGTTAAAGAAAGGTTGGGGCGCACCTGCCGGATCTTGATGAATGCGGACCTTTTTCGGAACAAACCGCCGATCGCGGCGTTCGACCGTAAGCGATCCACCGCAAGGAGCATCTTCCATGAAGACCGACACCTTTATCACCATATGCGTAGCGATGATGGTCAACGCCGTCATCTTCGGTATCGGCGCGATCACCGTTCTTTCGGTCCCGATGCTTAACGAGAACGCCAAGTACCTGTTGCCCGCCGTCGTGGTGCTGGCCTTTGCGATTGCGCCCTTCATCGCCTGGCAAATCGCACCGCGCCTCAGGCTGCGCTACTGGCGCGAACGCGGCAAGCTTGGCCCCGTAGAAGCCTGACGAAATCCGGCTCTTTCGGCAAGGAAGGCTATGAAGGCCTTCCACCGTTTCCCTCCTGATCCCCGAACCCCGGCTCCTCCAGCGGGGTTCTTTTTTTGCCCGCATCTCGCCAACTTCACCATTCGTCAAGCATGACTGCAGGTTGCAGTCGTTTGGGCCACCCCATTTAAGGCGGTCTTAAAGACCCGCCGTCACACTTTCTGCGACCAAGGGGATGGTGGGTGAGATCATGGCCGCAGATGAAATGGTCGGCATTCGGGGAAATGTGTCGCCGCGACGGTTGTCGCGGCTCGTCCTGGCCTTTGCCGCGACGCTGATAACCCTGTCGGGATTGTCGCTGCTCTATGTCGGCAGCATCGCCTCCGACGAGGCAGACCAGCAGGCTGCCGTCACCGAACTCAAGCTTTTCGAGAATGCGCTGAAGGACCGCCAGAGCCTGCTGGCCCGCGACCAACTGAGCATGGCGCGCTGGGACCGCTCGGTCAAATACGTCGTCCTCAAGTTCCGCGAGGCCTTTGTCGAGGACGAGTTCGTGTCTTCGCTGTGGTATGACTTCGGTCAGGACCGCACCTTCCTCGTCGATCCGGGAGGCCAGATCGTCATGACCGGTCAGGAGGACCGTGTCGACTTCACCCGCCGCACGCCTGACCCTGAGGGCGACATTGCCGCCATCGCCCGCAAGGCGGTCGAGCGCCACAACGCCAACCGCGTCGCGGTGCAGGGTGGCTTCAGCCAGAAACAGGTGACCAGCATCGATGTCGCGAAGATCGCCGAATTCGCTTTTGCAGAAATCGACGGCGAACCTATGATCGTTAGCGCGATGGCGATCGTGCCGGACGACGAGGAAGTGGTGCTGCCGGAAGGGGCGCCCTACATCGTCATTTCCGCCAAGCCGATCGATATCGAATTGGTGCGCGACCTCAACTCCCAGCTCGACTTCGCCGATGTGGCCTTCGGCCCGGATGCCGGTGGCAAGGTGCCGCTGCGCTCGGCGTCCGGCCGGGTGATCGGCAGCTTCGACTGGACCGGGGCGCATCCCGGCTCGCACATCTGGGCGGTGGTCGTGCCGGTGGCGTTGTTCCTGTCCTGCCTGCTCGCGCTTGCCAGCTTGTTCATCGTTCGCCATATCCGGTCGCTCTCGCTGCAGCTTGAGGAAAGCGAGCAGCGCAACCGCGAGATTGCCCTCCACGATCCCCTGAGCGGCCTTGCCAACCGACGGAGTTTTTCCGAGGCGCTGGAACATGCTGCCGGCAAGGCGGCCGCCTCGCGCTTCGCGGTGATCGCCGGCGACCTCGACCGCTTCAAGGCGATCAACGACACCTGGGGCCACGCCGCCGGTGATCTCGTCATCAAGACGGTCGCCAGCCGTCTTGCCGAGACGGTCGGCGATGACGGGCTGGTCGGCCGCATCGGCGGCGACGAATTCGTCATTCTGGTCAACGGTTTCAGCGACCGCGCAAGGCTATCCTTGCTGGCAAGCCGGCTGATGAGCGCGGTCGGTGCCCCGATCACGCTCGACAATGGGGTGACCACCGATGTCGGCATCAGCCTCGGCATTGCGGTTGTTCCCGACGATGCGACCGGCGCCAATGCGATCATGGCGACCGCCGACCGCGCGCTCTATGCCTCGAAGGAGGGCGGGCGGGGCAGGGCGCTGTTCGCCGCCGATCAGTCGTCCGGCGCGGCACGATCCGCAAGCTCCGGGGCGAGCCATGCGGCCTGAGCTTTCCCGCCGCCGCCTCCTGGCCTTGTCGGCCGGGACCGCAGGCGCGTTTCTCGGCGGCCCGCGCCTCGATCCGGCCGTGGCCGCCTCCAAGCCCGCAGCAGCCACTGCGACCCCGCCGCGCGTCATCATCGTCGGTGCAGGCATCGCCGGTCTCGCAGCCGCCCGCATGCTGACTGACCGCGGGATCGCCGTGGTGGTCATCGAGGCACGCGAGCGGATCGGCGGCCGCATCGACACCGATGAGAGTCTCGGCACGCCTGTCGAACGCGGAGCGGCCTGGGTGCATGGCTTCAACGGCAATCCGGTTGCAACCCGCGTCCGCGACGCGGGCCTTACCACCTTCTTCAGCGACTACGACGACTACCAGGTCTGGTTGCCCGGCGGCGAACGCCCGGAGGACTGGGAGATCGAGGACGTCTTCGATGCCTTCGAGACCATCGTCGACAAGGCCGCCGACGAGGCGGACGAGGATGCCGACATCTCGATGTTCGACGCCATCGACCAGCTCGATCCCGGCGCGCTCAAGGATCCGCTCTCCGGCTGGATGCTGTCGAGCGAAATCGAGGATGACGCCGGTGCACCGCTGTCGGAGATTTCGGCCGCCCATTACGGTGAGGACAGCGTCTACGAAGGCCCGGATGCTCTGCTGCCCGAAGGTTATGCCGGCGTGCTGAAGGCTCTCGCTAAGGGGCTCGATATTCGCCTCGGCGAACCGGTTCGCCGCATTGCCCATGGCGGCGGCGGGGTGACGGTCGAGACGTCGAAGGGATCGCATTCGGGCGCCTATGTCATCTCGACGCTGCCGCTCGGCGTGATGAAGGCCGGCAATGTGCTCTTCGATCCGCCGCTGCCGAAGGCGCAGGCGGATGCGGTCGCCGCGATCGGCTTCGGCACGGTGACGCGCGTCTCGATGCGCTTCGACGCCTGCTTCTGGCCGGATGACGTCGAATTCCTGAGTTATGCCGCCCGCGAGCGCGGCCGGTGGCCGACCATGGTCAGCTTGAAACCGGTCAATGATGCCGATGTCCTGACGCTGGTCGCAACCGGCGACTATGCCGTCAAGGCCGACGGGATGACGAAGGCCGACCTCGAGGCCGACATTGCCACCGTCCTTTCCGAGATGTTCAGCAAGGCGGCGCGGCCCGCAACCGGTCTCGTCGCCTCGCAATGGTCGCGCGACCCCTTCGCGCTCGGCGCCTATTCCTTCCCCGCGGTCGGCGCCAAGCCCGCCGATTTCGATTGCCTCGCAGATCCCGTCGGCGAACGGCTGTTTCTCGCCGGCGAACACACCGGCTTCGAGTTTCACGGCACGGTGCACGGCGCCTATCTCAGCGGCGAACGCGCCGCCGGCCAGGTGTTGAAGGTGATCGGCGGCTGATGGTGCGGATCCTCGGCTCAAGGCCGAGGATGACGATGACGGAGTGTGGGGCGCCGTGGGTGACGAGGGATACAGTGCTGGCAGTTCGTGATGGTCTCTCACTTGGAGTTGACAACGGGAGCCTTCTTGAGGCGAACGAGAATGACTTTGGGATTGTCCGGCGCTCGCTCGACGTCGACGATGCCTGATGATTTCACAAGGTCGCTTAATCTGGGGAAGCCATAGTTTCGCGCATCGAAATCGGGGGCCTGTTTCGCCAGATGACCGCCCACCTGGGCCAGATTGGCCCGACCGTCTTCATCTGCAGTTGCGACAATCGCTTTGATCAACATGTTTCTGGCTGCTTTGTTCAAGCCCGCCTTTTTAGGCGGCGCTTGGATGGTCGTGGGCTTGGCAACAATCGGACTCGTCGTGGGGGGCGCGAGCTCAATGACCTCCTCATCCTGGGCGTTGAGCACGTCGAAATAGACGAACTTGTCACAGGCAGTGATAAAGGGGCGCGGCGTCTTTCGTTCGCCGAACCCATAGACAGTGACGCCTTGTTCCCGGATTCGTGCGGCTAACCGCGCAAAATCACTGTCACTGGAGACAATGCAGAAGCCCGAAAACCGGCCGGTATACAACAAGTCCATCGCGTCGATGATCATGGCGCCGTCGGTCGCGTTCTTTCCTTTCGTATAGGCAAACTGTTGAATTGGCTGGATCGAATGCTCAAGCAGGCACTCCTTCCAGCCCCGAAGGTTCGGCCCCGTCCAGTCGCCGTAGATGCGTTTCACGCTCGCCGTTCCGTAGTTCGCGATCTCGGCTATTAGGCCGACGACGATCTTCGGTGAAACGTTGTCACCATCGATCAGCAGCGCCAGTGTTCCTGAAACTTCCGTTGCCATCTGTCTCCCCTCCCATGCTCGGAAAGCTAGACGTTTCTCAGGTCATTGCAACCGCGGCTCTGGTCTCGAAGAGCAGTTGACGCTTGCTTAAGAGAGGGCAGCGGATTGATGGCTTCATATGAAGGGTCGTCATCCTCGGGCCTGACCTGAGGATCCACCATCAAGCCCACATCTGGCACGCCGGACGTTCAGGTCATGCCAACGGATCCGGTCGATGAAACGTGGACCGGGAAGCCACGTCGGCCAGCCACGGGGCGCCGCATGACACGGCGATATGGACAGAAAGCGAAGAGGCGAGCCATTGCTGGCTCGCCTCCACAAAGCTGGTATCAAGATGCTCTTCGAGCATCATCAATTCATCAAGAGCACCCGCTCGTCGCACCACACGTGTCGCACTTCTCGCAGGTACCATTCCGAACCATCGTGAAGTTCTGGCACTCGGAGCACATGTTGCCGGTGTACCCCTGCGCGATCGAGCGCATGCGGCGTTCGGCCTCGACCTTCTTGGCTTCCGTCTTGGCGGCGGCGGCGTCGGCTGCGGCCTTGTCGGAGAAGAGGGCGGTTGCGGCCTGGTCGGTTTCGCTGGCGAGTGCCTCGTCGGCGATCTCTTCGGCAAGTTCAGCAGCGCGTTCCTCGTAGTCGCGCTTGAAGGCGACGATTTCCGAGGTCGCAATCGCGGTGGTCACCTCGAGCTTGCGGGCGGCTGAACCGGCAAAGGCCGTGACGCTACCGCCGGACGAAGCCTTGGCGGGGGCGGCTGTTGCCGCACCCTTCGGCTCGGCGAGCGAGCGGTCGACATTGCCGCCGGAAACCAGCGTCGGCTTGTAGCCGCGGGTCCAGCCGGTCGAGATCAGGTTGGTCTTGCCTTCCTGGATACCCTTGCCGAGCGCCGTGTTGGAGAAGTCCGACGTGTCGACATGCGCGAGGTCGTGACGGCCGAGATAGGAGACGGCCAGTTCGCGGAACACGTAGTCGAGGATCGACGTGGCGTTCTTGATCGCGTCATTGCCCTGAACCATGCCGGCCGGCTCGAACTTGGTGAAGGTGAAGGCCTCCACATATTCCTCGAGCGGTACGCCGTACTGCAGGCCGAGCGAGATCGCGATGGCGAAGTTGTTCATCATCGCACGGAAGGCAGCGCCTTCCTTGTGCATGTCGATGAAGATCTCGCCGAGGCGGCCGTCGCCGAATTCGCCGGTGCGCAGATAGACCTTGTGACCGCCGACGGTGGCCTTCTGGGTGTAACCCTGACGGCGGTTCGGCAGCTTCTCGCGGTCGCGCACCACCTTCTCGATGATCCGCTCGACGATCTTTTCCGTGACGGTGACCGCCTGGGCGGCAACCGGCTGCTGGATCAGGTCTTCGATGGCGTCCTCGTCGGCTTCATCCTCGATCAGCGAGGCGTTGAGCGGCTGGGAGAGCTTGGAGCCGTCGCGATAGAGCGCGTTGGCCTTGAGCGCCAGCTTCCAGGACAGCATGTAGGCCGCGCCGCAATCCTCGACGGTTGCCTCGTTCGGCATGTTGATCGTCTTGGAGATGGCGCCGGAGATGAACGGCTGGGCGGCCGCCATCATGCGGATGTGGCTTTCGACCGACAGGTAACGCTTGCCGATCTTGCCGCACGGGTTTGCGCAATCGAAGACCGGCAGGTGTTCGGCCTTGAGGAAGGGGGCGCCTTCGAGCGTCATCGCACCGCAGACATGGATGTTGGCGGCTTCGATGTCCTTCTTCGAGAAACCGAGATGCTCGAGCAGGTTGAACGACATGTCGGCGAGCTGCTCGTCGGAGACCTTGAGGGTTTCCTTCAGGAAGTCGGCGCCGAGCGTCCACTGGTTGAACACGAACTTGATGTCGAAGGCGGCCTTCAGCGCGCCGTTGACGGCTTCGATCTTCTCGTCGGTGAAGCCCTTGGCCTTCAGCGTCGAGGGGTTGACGCCCGGCGCCTGGTTCAGGTTGCCGTGGCCGACGGCATAGGCGTCGATCTCGGCGATCTGGCTTTCCGAATAGCCGAGCGTGCGCAGCGCTTCCGGAACGGCAGCGTTGATGATCTTGAAGTAGCCGCCGCCGGCGAGCTTCTTGAACTTCACGAGAGCGAAGTCGGGCTCGATGCCGGTGGTGTCGCAGTCCATGACGAGGCCGATCGTGCCGGTCGGCGCGATGACCGAGACCTGCGCGTTGCGGTAGCCGTGCTTCTCGCCGAGCTCGAGCGCCTTGTCCCAGGCGGCGGTCGCATGGGCGATCAGCGCCGGATCGGTGCAGTCCGAATGGATGAGCGCGACCGGATCGACCGACAGGCCTTCATAGCCGGCGGTCTGGCCGTGAGCGGCGCGGCGATGGTTGCGGATGACCCGCAGCATGTTGTCGCGGTTCGGTGCATAGCCCGGGAACGGGCCGAGTTCCGAAGCGATCTCGGCAGAGGTCGCATAGGAGACGCCCGTCATGATGGCGGTCAGCGCACCACCGATGGCACGGCCTTCGGCGGAGTCGTAGGGAATGCCGGACGACATCAGCAGGCCGCCGATATTGGCGTAGCCGAGGCCGAGCGTGCGGTATTCATAGGACAGTTCGGCAATCTGGCGCGACGGGAACTGGGCCATCATCACCGAGATTTCGAGGACCACGGTCCACAGGCGGACGGCATGCTCGTAGTCGCCGATGTTGATCTTCTTGGTTGCCGCATCCTTGAACTGCAGGAGGTTGAGCGAAGCAAGGTTGCAGGCCGTGTCGTCGAGGAACATGTATTCCGAGCACGGGTTCGACGCGCGGATCGAGCCGGCGGCCGGGCAGGTGTGCCAGTCGTTCATCGTCGTGTTGAAGTGCAGGCCCGGATCGGCCGATGCCCAGGCGGCATAGGAGATCTGTTCCCAGAGCGCGCGGGCCTTCAGCGTCTTCATGACCTTGCCGTCCTTGCGGGCGGTCAGGTGCCAGTCACCGTCATTCTCGACGGCGCGCAGGAAATCGTCCTTGAGCGAGACGGAGTTGTTGGAATTCTGGCCCGAAACGGTGAGATAGGCTTCCGAATCCCAGTCGGTGTCGTAAGTCTTGAACTCGAGGTCCTTGTAGCCCTGCTGGGCGAACTGGATGACGCGCTTGACGTAGTTTTCCGGAACCTGATCCTTCTTGGCGGCGCGGATCTCGCGCTTCAGTGCCGGGTTCTGGTTCGGGTCGAAGCAGGCGTCGTTGTCGGCCGTGCAGTTGACGCAGGCCTTCATGATCGCCTTGAGGTGACGGGCGACGATCTTCGAGCCGGTGACGAGCGCTGCGACCTTCTGCTCTTCCTTGACCTTCCAGTTGATGTATTCCTCGATATCCGGATGGTCGATATCGACCACCACCATCTTGGCGGCGCGGCGCGTCGTGCCGCCCGACTTGATCGCGCCGGCGGCGCGGTCGCCGATCTTGAGGAAGCTCATCAGGCCGGACGAGCGGCCGCCGCCGGACAGCTTTTCGCCTTCGCCGCGCAGATAGGAGAAGTTCGAGCCGGTGCCGGAGCCGTACTTGAAGAGGCGGGCTTCGCGAACCCACAGGTCCATGATGCCGCCTTCGTTGACGAGGTCGTCGCCGACGGACTGGATGAAGCAGGCATGTGGCTGCGGATGCTCATAGGCCGACTTCGACTTGACGAGCTTGCCGGTGAAGGGGTCGACATAGAAGTGGCCCTGGCCGGGACCGTCGATGCCATAGGCCCAGTGCAGGCCGGTGTTGAACCACTGCGGCGAGTTCGGGGCGACCCGCTGCGTGGCCAGCATGTAGGCGAGTTCGTCACGGAAGGTCAGCGCATCTTCTTCCGAGGTGAAATACTTGCCCTTCCAGCCCCAGTAGGTCCAGGTGCCGGCGAGACGGTCGAAGACCTGACGGGCGTCGGTTTCCGAGCCGAAGCGCTCGTTTTCCGGAAGTGCGGCCAGCGCCTTTTCGTCGGGCACGGAGCGCCACAGGAAAGACGGTACGTCGTTTTCCTCGACCTTCTTGAGGACCTTCGGTACGCCGGCCTTGCGGAAATACTTCTGCGCCAGGATGTCGGCCGCGACCTGGCTGAACTGGGCCGGCACGTCGATGTCGGCGAGCCGGAAGACGATCGAACCATCGGGGTTCTTGATCTCGCTCACCGCCTTGCGGAATTCGATCTCCGCATATGGCGATTGGCCCGGCTTGGTGAAACGTCTTTCAATGCGCATCGTCGTCCCTCGTATCTCAAGCGCCAATCGGCGCAAAAAGCCCCGTCCCGCCACACGTGTCTAAGCGCGCAGCCGGCCATCTGTCTCGTCCGTCGGGTGATTCATCCGGAGATGATGACCCTGTATCTTGTGCTGATTATGGCTGCAAGCCTACAATATATAGTATTAACACTTTGTTGCCGCCAGTCCCCACATCTTGTTTCGGCAGCCTTGAACCGCGCAAAAATGCCGCCGGGCTTAAGGCTGATCATGGCCCGGACCCGTGCATACGCCTCGCGATTTTCAGGAGTGAACCGGCCTCGTTATGTCCGGTTCAGTCGCCGCCGCAACATAAGGAAGCATTAACTTTGAAAGGCCTGATTCCGTCAAGGGGTGGGTTATGACGAATTTATTAATACAAGATCTTGTGGTTGCCGGCTGTGGAAAACGGGGAAAGGACCGATGTCGATGTAATCGCTCGACTTTTCGTTTCCGGCCGCATCATGGGCGGCGGTCGCGCCCCGCAACTAGACGTCTCTCATGGACGAAAGGGCACCGGCGGCGACCTCGGCGATGGCCCGGTTCTCCAGCGTTTTAACCATATCTAGAGCGACCGAATCGCCCGACGTCTAATTCCGGTGGATAAGGCCGGTTCACGAAGAGGTCTTGCACTGTCACAAAATGTGTCGGGTGGCAGGCTTTGCTCTCCCTTCGCGGACCGAACAAATTTTCGCGACGGAAACGAAAAAAGGCGCGGGGGGCTCCGCGCCTTCTCTTGGTCGGATGTTCAGGGCGGCGACCTTTGCTACCCGTCGATACCTTGCCTCTAGCCCTTGTGGCCCTTGGCGATCGGTTCCTGGTAGGTGAAGCCCATGTCCCAGGGGAAGTAGATCCAGGTGTCCTGCGAGACCTCGGTGACGAAGGTGTCGATCGTCGGCACGCCGGAGGGCTTTGCATAGACGCAGGCGAAATGGGACTTCGGCAGCATCTCGCGGACTTCCAGCGCGGTCTTGCCGGTGTCGGTGAGGTCGTCCACCACGAGAACGCCGGCGCCGCCATCCGCCAGCAGGTCGGGGGAAATGCCCTTGAGGAGCTGCGTCTCGCCCTGGTTGACATAGTCGTGGCGGGTGGCGATGCAGACCGTGTCGATCAGGCGGATGTTCAATTCTCGCGAGATGATCGCCGCCGGCACGAGGCCGCCGCGGGTGATGCAGACAATGGCACGGAACGACTGGTTGAGGCCGGCGAGCCGCCAGGCGAGCGCACGGGCGTCACGGTGGAACTGATCCCAGGAAACGGGGAAGGCTTTATCTGGCAGGGACATCGATCTGGGGCTCCGCGAAGGCAAGGGGTTTGTCTGGTGGCCGGTCGGCCGAAAACGTCGGGACCCGTCGCTCGTGCCGGCGCGTCAGCGTTGGGGCGAAGGCCAAACGCTAAGCGCGCGGACGAGGCCGCGCGCATGCTGCCCACAAGGGCTTGGGTCCAGTCCGCTGCTATTAGCGGCATTCAGGGGGCCAAGGCAAGGCCCGGCCCCTTGCGCTCAGCGCGACAAGAGCGTGAGTGCGGTCATCGACTCGAGGACGGTGCGGGTCACGCCGCCGAACAGCATTTCCCACCAGCGCTTGTGGCCGTAGGCGCCCATGACGAGAAGATCGATCGAACTGTCGGACAGGCGGTTCTCGATGGCCGCCGAGGCGGGCAGGTGATCCGACTCCTGACGCACCACCGTGATGTTGACGCCGTGGCGGGCAAGGGTCGCCGCGATCTCGGCGCCGGCCATGGCAGCCGACTGGCTGCGGTTTTCCGGCGGATCGACCGAGAAGACCTCGACCGACTCGGCGGCCATCAGGAAGGGCAGGGCGTCGAAAGTGGCGCGCGCTGCCTCGCGCGAGCCGTTCCAGGCAATCAGCACGCGCTTGATCGGCTTCGGCTGCTTCAGGATGTAGGGCACGAGGAGGACCGGGCGGCCGCTTTCGAAAAGGAAGGTCTCGAGGTCGGAGCGACTTTCCGAAAGCACGCTGTTCTCACCCTGAGCGGCGACGACCAGATCGACGCAACGCGCGCTGTCGACGAGCGAGGAGGCGCTATAGCCGGCGGAGGAGACGAAGCTGCGCCATTCAAACGACGTGCCGTTGCGTTCGGCGCGTTCGCGGAAGACCTTTTCGACATCGAGCGTCTCGGCATGCGCCATGTCCTGAAGCGCCTGGACGGTCGACGGATCCGGGATTTCCATCGGTGCCACGAGCGGCACGGTTGCCAGCGCCTCGGCATGCAGCCCGATCACGTGGGATTTGAAATGTTCGGCGAGCGAAATGGAAAAATCAGTGATTTGCTGCGCATTCTTGGTGGTGTCCAGAACGGCAAGAAGTGTTTTGTAGCCCATGATAATTCTCCTCGAGCGGTGACTGAGGCATCCCGCATAAGCAATTAATGGCGCCAATCCTTGGGCCGTTCCTTGACTTCGGTCAATAGCGGTGGCGGCCCGTGATGGCGGCCTCAGGCAAGTTCGCCGGTGTCGAGATCCCTCGGCCGGTTGCCGTCGCGCTCTGCCTCGAGCGCCGAAATCATGGCCTCGACGTCGGCGGCGGCCGCCGCCAGGACGGCTTCGTCACGGGCCCTGACGATCAGCTCCGTCGAGAAGCGCTTGCCGTCGAACTGCGGGTAGGAGCCGATCGAGGTTTCGGGATGATTCTTCTGGATGGCGCCGAGTAGGGTGCCGATGTCGCCTTCGCCGAACGGGCAGGCGATCGACCGGGACAGCATCCGCGTTCCCGCAGGCAGCGTCGAGACGACGTGGTCGAGCATCGCCTGGAACACCTGCGGGACGCCCGCCATCACATGCACGTTGCCGATGACGAAGCCCGGTGCCGTCGAGACCGGGTTGGGAATGTGGCGGGCGCCTTCGGGCATGCGCGCCATGCGCTGGCGCGCCTCGGTGAATTCCATGTTGCGGCGCTCGTACATCGCCCCGAGAAGCTTCATCGCCTCCGCGTCGTGGCGACACGGCACGCCGAAGGCCTTCGAGACCGCATCCGCCGTGATGTCGTCATGGGTCGGGCCGATCCCGCCGGAGGTGAAGACGTAGGTGTATCGGGCCCGGAGCGCGTCGAGGGCCTCGACGATCGATTCTTCCTCGTCCGCGACGATGCGGACTTCCTTGAGGTCGATGCCGGCAAGGGTCAGCACGTCGGCGAGGTGGCCGATGTTCTTGTCTTTGGTGCGGCCGGAGAGCAGTTCGTCGCCGATGGCGAGCATGGCGGCGGTCTTGAGGCTGGCGTCAGTCATGAGCGTATCCCGATCGTTTCGCTGATGAGTTCTAGCGCGTCTCCGGGGCTTGGCAAGGGCTCCGCTGCAGCCTGCCTTTCGTTCACAAAATATGACGCGAATTCGATTGTTCCGTATCCAATAGGTGAACAGTCCGTCGCCGCCGCGACGGCTGGTACTCGATCGGCAGTGAGCTACATCTTGGTCATCAGATTCATCGACGGCGCTCGCCGCGCCCTTGGAACGGAGACAAGAAAATGGCTAAGGTACTGGTTCTCTACTATTCTTCCTACGGCCACATCGAAACCATGGCCTATGCAGTCGCCGAAGGCGCGAAGTCGGCCGGCGCCGAAGTGACCGTCAAGCGCGTTCCGGAACTGGTTCCGGAAGATGTCGCCAAGGCTTCGCACTTCAAGGTCGACCAGAAGGCCGAGATCGCCACGCCCGCCGAACTTGACCAGTACGATGCCATCATCGTCGGCGCCGGCACCCGCTTCGGCACCGTCGCCTCGCAGATGCGCAATTTCTGGGACCAGACCGGTGGCCTGTGGTTCAATGGCAAGCTGGTCGGCAAGGTGGGCTCGGTCTTCACCTCGTCGGCAACCCAGCATGGCGGGCAGGAATCGACGATCCTGAGCTTCATCCCGACCTTCCTGCACCACGGCATGGCCGTCGTCGGCCTGCCCTATGCTTTCCAGGGTCAGATGGGCGTCGAAGCCGTCAAGGGCGGCTCGCCCTACGGCGCCTCGACGATCACCGACGGCGACGGCTCGCGCCAGCCTTCGGAAGTCGAACTGGAAGCCGCTCGCTACCAGGGCGCCCACGTCGCCAAGATCGCTGCCAAGCTCGCCTGAGCCTGAGGTAGAATGCAAGTCGGGAAAGCCGGGGATCTGATCCCCGGCTTTCTTGTGTTGACGGGCAAGAAAACACCCGCGCCGTGAAACGAAAAATTAGCAAATAAGAAAATAACCTCTGAGCGAAATGCAGAGGTGAATGGCATGGAAGAAAGAAGAGCAAGTCCGAGGCTGCGCGCGTTGAAGGCGGCCCGAATCGTGTTGCCGGGTGGCTTTTCCACATTCGACTGCACGGTCAGGAACCTTTCTTCCGCTGGCGCCAAGATCGTGCTGGAAACGACGATCGGCGTCCCGAACGATTTCACCCTCAATTTTGAGGACGGCAGTACCCACGCCTGCGACGTCAAGTGGCGCACGCCCAAGGAACTGGGCGTCGCCTTCAAGATCGCCAGCTGAACGACGGCAGAAACCGCTGCTCCAGACGAACAGTCTCAGGCCTCGAAGACGTGCACATCCTCCGGCGTCAGTGCGACATGCACGGTATCGCCGACCCGGATGTCGGCGACCTCGCGGGCCGGCCAATCCGCCCTCAAATGCACGATCTCGCCCTCCCGCTGCAGCTGAAGATAGAAGCGCGTGGTCTGTCCCTGGAACATCCGGCTTTCCACATAGGCGGGTTCGCCGTGTTCCGCACCGACCCGACGGACGTCCTCGGGCCGCACGAACAGTGCGGCAGTGGTCGCTGCCGGCACGGTCTCGAGCGTCAGCGCCTTGCCGAGGCGGACGCCCCCCTCGACGACCGGCAGCCTCAAGGCATTGCGATTGCCGATGAAGGAAGCGCTGAAGGCCGTGAGCGGTTGCTCGTAGAGCACTTCGGGCGTCGCGAGTTGCTCGATCCTGCCATCCTGCATCACCACCACGCGATCGGCCACCGCCAGCGCCTCGGCCTGGTCGTGGGTGACGATCAGCGCCGTGGTCCTGACCTTCTGCTGGATGCGCCTAAGTTCGTCGCGCAGGTTGTCGCGGACGACGGCATCGAGCGCCGAGAGCGGTTCGTCGAGCAGCAAAACCTGGGGCGAGGGAGCAAGCGCGCGCGCAAGCGCGGTCCGCTGCTGCTGGCCGCCCGAAAGCTCGTTGGGGTGGCGGTCGGCGAGTGCGGTGAGCTTGACGAGATCGAGCAGTTCCTCGACCCGCGCGGCGATCTCCCGGGGGGCGCGGCCACGCACCTTCAGCGGAAAGCCGACATTTTCCGCAACCGTCATGTTGGGGAAGAGGGCGTAGCTCTGGAACACCATTCCGATCGGGCGCTCCTGTGGCGGCAGGCGGGTCACATCCTCGCCGCCGAAGCGGATGGCGCCGGAATCTGGCACGATGAGGCCCGCCAGACACCGCAGCAAGGTGGTCTTGCCGCAGCCGGAAGAACCGAGGATGGCAATCATCTCGCCGGAATGCACGTCGAGAGACAGGCTGTCGAGCGCCCGCTTCGGGCCGTAGGTCTTGCTGACCTCGTGGATGGTGATGGTGCTCATGGTCTTGTCTTCCTGTCGGTGGACACGCCGGGCGAAACGGCCCTGCCGCCGTCGCGCGACACATAGGCGACGGCGGCCGTCAGCACGAGCGTGATGGCGAAGCTGATCATGGTGATCACCGCCAGAATGTTGAAATTGGCATCGGCGCTCTTCAGCATGTTCAGCATGTAGAGTTCGAGAGTCTCGAAGCGGCTTCCGACCAGGATCTGCACGAGCGCCAGCTCGCCGAAACTCACCCCGAAGGCCAGGATCGCGCCGCTGACGATGCCGGCGCTGACATTCGGCAGGATGACATGGCGCAGCGTCTGAAAGAGGCCGGCCCCGCAGGTTCGTGCCGTCTCGGTCAGCGCAACGACATTGGTCGCGGTCATCGAGGCATCGATCGACCAGTAGGCGAAGGAGAAGGCAACCGACACCTGCGCGATGAGCAGAAGGCCGGCCGTCCCCTGCAGCCACGGCGCGAACTCGCCGGTCACCTTGAGCAGGCCGAAGCCGATCACGACATAGGGCAGCGAGAAGGGGATGCCGGCAAGCAGACTGAGCACGGCGCGGATGCGTGGATTGCGGACATGCTGCCAGTAGACGGCCGGTGTCACCAGCGCGACGGTGAGCACGGCGACGGCGACCGCCAGCAGGAAGGTGCGCAAGAGAACCGCGACGAAGCGCGGATCGCGCGCGGCTTCAAGCCAATGGGCAAGCGTGTAACCGTCCGGCAGGATCGAGGTCGTCCAGCGGGTGGCGATGCTGTAGAGAATAACCGCGACGATCGGGATCGCCACGAACAGCAGATAGGTCGTGAGAATGAGCGCCGAGGGCCAGCGGGCGGCAAGGTTGAGGCCGAATGGAAAGGCCCGGCTGCCCGAAAGCACCGGCGGCAGCATCGGTGGTGCGGATGTCATTTCAGCCATCGTGTGCCCCTGCGAAGAATGATCTGGTAGAGGCCGAGCGTCACGCCGGCGGATATCATCAGCACCACGGCATAGACCGGCATGTAGTTCTTGCCAAAGAAGGAGCCGGTCAGGGATTTGGCCATTTCCAGCGTGATGAGACGGAACGAGCCGGGCGCCGACCCGTTGAGCGCCACGGGGAGCCCGTAGAGCCCGACCGCCCAGGTGAAGATCAACAGCCAGGAGCCGATGAAGAACGGACCGAGGATCGGCAGGCCGATATGGCGCCAGAACTGCAGGCGGCTTGCCGATGCGGTCTGGGCCGCCTCCCACCATTCGTTCCTGAGCGCCGCAACCGCCGGCAGCGTCAGAATGACGAAGAGCGGGATGTTCGAATACTCATAGGCGATGACGAGTCCCCAGAAGGCGTTCTGTTTTGGGGGCACGAAGGGAATGCCGAGCGCGTTGAGCGAAAGCGTCACCATGCCATAGGTGCCGAGCGCGGCGATGAAGCCGAAGCCGAGGCCGATGCCGCCGAAATGCGAGGCGACATTGAGGATGCCCATGTTGATGGAGCGGCCGAGCCCCGGCATGCGGGCGATCATGAGCGAGAGCGGTATGCCGACCGCGGCGGCGATCGTCGCGACCGTGAAGCCAAGCAGCAGGCTGCCGGTGATGGCGTCGACGGCGGTCTTGGAGGCGAAGGTGTCGCTCCAGTTCTTCAGCGTCAGGCTGCCGTCGGCGGCCGAAAAGCTCGACAGGATCATGGCGAAGCAGGGGACGAGCAGAACCGTGCCGGCCACCAGGATGAGCGGCATCGCCAGCCCCCAGTCGCCGAGAAGGGAGATGACCGAGAAGCCAGGCGGCCGGTTGAAGCGCACAGGGGCGCCGTCGCCTGCCGGAGCGGCAGGCGACGGACCGTGTTCGATGCGGAGGCTCGACATCAGCCGCCGAGCACCTGTTCCTGCCAGGCGGTGACGATGGCTTCCATGTCCACCTTCGACCAGTCGGCGACCTGCTTGACTTGGGCATAGTCGGCATCCGGCAGCCAGTTGGCCTTCGCTTCGGCCGGAAGGTCGAGATCGCCAAGCACCCAGCGGATCGGGCGCGCGCCGAACTTGGCATAGAGCCGCTGGCCTTCGTCGGAGAGAACGAAGTCGATCAGCAGCTTGGCGACGTTCATCTTGGCGAGGTTGTAGCGGTTGAGCATCAACGCCGAGGGGGCATAGACCGACACGCCGGGGATGACGACCTGGGCGTTGATGCCCTTTTTCTTCAGTGCGTCGGCGGCGGCGATGCAGTTGAAGTCGTACTTCATCTGGATCGGGGCTTCGCCGCGCTCGAGCGTCTGGGCATTGGTGGCAGCCGTCGTGTATTGCGCCGCCATCTTCTTTGCGAACTCGACGCCGGGCGTCAGATCCGTGTCGCTGCCGCCATGGGCAAAGGCCCAGGCGAGGAAGATGGCGATGTCCGTGCCGCCGCCACCGGCCGCGTTCACCGCACCGACCTTGCCGGTATATTCCGGGCTCAGGAGGTCGTCCCAGGTCTTCGGCACGTTCTTGATGACGTCGGCATTGACGACCATGGCGGGGACGCCGGTGAAGGTGGCGACCCAGCCGCCCTTTTCGCCCTTGAGGCCGACCGGAAGCTTGGCAGCATTCGGCGGCATGTAGTCGGGCACCACGCCCTGTGCCTCGGCGACCTTGCCGAACAGGATGCCGATGTCGGCGGCGATCGCCACCGGATTATTCTTCTCGGCGTCGAACTTGGTGATTTCCTCGAGCGAGCTCATGTCGGTGTCGGCATGCTCGGGGGTGAAGCCATTGGCCTTGCCGAGTGCCTGAATGATCTCGCCGTAGTTCGCCCAGCTGTCCGGCATGCCGTAGGTGTTGAACAGCTTGCCTTCTTCCTTGGCCTTTTCGAGGTCCGGAACGGCGGACCAGTCGGCCATTTCGGCGGCCAGCGAAAGACCCGGCAGACCGAGGGCGGCAAGGGCCGCCAGCGAGCCGGAGGCCTTCAGGAGGTTGCGGCGCGAAAGCACACCGGAGTTCGAAATCAGGTTCATCGTAGCACTCTTCTCGACAAATGGGTTGGCCAGCGCGCGGATCGGCGCCGGAAAAGCCGTATGGTTGCAAAATGGTTCGGCGCGACAGGTCGCCCGACATGCACCAGGAGCGTGAGGCGTTCTGTCCCTCCCTGGTGCCCGCTGGCTTGCACGCAGCAAAGCCGTAGCGATCCTTCGTTACGGGTGAACGATGCTTTCGTGATCGTTTTGTGAAGATGAAGGTGCGCACTGGCGCGAGGTCGCGCCGGAAGCGCTTTGGCCGTTTCCGGCAATGTACGGGATTTGGTGCGGACGACGGGGGTCGAACCCGTAAAGCCTAAGGCCGAGGGATTTTAAGTCCCTTGCGTCTACCAGTTTCGCCACGTCCGCGCGCGGCCTTTATGTCCTGCACTTGCGTCTTCGGGTCAAGGGCACAGTGTGCAAAAGCGGCAGGCCGCCGGCGGGGTGACGAACAAAAAATGATGGACGCAAGAACAGATTGCCTTGTTTTGAGGGAATGTTATCGATGGTGCGGGGACAGTTTTCAAAAATACATGGGGGTATTCATGAAGCGCATTCTTTCAGCTGCGACGG
Source organism: Rhizobium terricola (assembly GCF_012927355.1). Taxonomy (GTDB): domain Bacteria; phylum Pseudomonadota; class Alphaproteobacteria; order Rhizobiales; family Rhizobiaceae; genus Allorhizobium; species Allorhizobium terricola. The sequence goes on along the minus strand of NZ_JABBGK010000001.1, from coordinate 1,479,994 downwards.
TCCTGCTCTGTCTGGGGACGCTGTCGGCAATGGCCGAGGACCGGAGACACGTCTACAAGGACGTGGCCGGCAAGACCTTCGAGGGCCCATGGTGGGACACTCTTGCCTACTGCGCGGGGCGTCTCAAGGTGCTCGGCGAATGGGCCGAGACGGCAAAGCGTCCCGACGCCCAGGCGGTGAAGGATGCCATGAACATTCACTTCGCACTCGCGGTCAATCGTCTGATGGTCGATCGCGGTATTCCGCAGCAGGAGGCATTGGATACCGCCGGCGAAGTGGCCCGGGGCGCGATCGACAGCCAGCGGAGCGCCGTCTTCACCTACATGGCGACGCGCACGATGGACCAGGAATTTGAGAACAAGGTGATGATCTGCGACACGCACCTCAGGGCCTATGCCCAGGAGTTCCCGGGAGACTTCAAGGCCTCGAACTGAGAGATCAAGGATAAGGCGGGCGTCAGGCCGATCGTCTTTCGCCCCTCGCTTTGCCTCAATAGCGTTGTCAGGTCCGCTGCCGGCCAGTTATCGCCGACCTATTTGGCCTTGATCGTGAACGGCTGTTCGAAGGCGGCGAAATGTTTGCCGACATTGTCGTTGACCGTATATTTGATCACGTAGTCGCCGGGGTCCGCTCCCGTGACGTCGAGCGTCAGATGGGTGAAGATCTCCTGGTTGCGCACGAAGCCGGTGAAGGTGAACTCGCCAAAATTCTTCTGGTTGGCAAGTACCTTGCCCCCGGGCTCCGAGATCTCGAAATCGACGGTGAAGTTGGATTGCTGCAGGCCCTTGCCGACCGGCTTCCATTTCAGCCCGATGAGTTCCACATAGGTGATTAGCGGTTCGCCGGGCTCGAAACTGTTGTCCGCCTTGGCGGCATAGGCGCCGTAGGCCTTCGGCTTTTCTGTGACGAACACGGCTTTGCCGACGGTGAAGGGCAGGTCCATGGCGAAGCTGCCGAAGGCGTCGCGAATGGTGTCATAGGCACCCGTCACGTCGCCGGCCGCGGCTTTGTCCTCCGCCTGCCGTGCGGCGTCCACGAGTGCACCGGCCAAGGCTTCACGGGGCATGACCACCATCAACATCGCAACAAAGGCCGCGGCGAGGGCGGCCGATTTTGTCCCCGCGTTCCGAGACGTGTGCCTGCGCATTCCGACGATCCCCTCGATTCACCTCATATGAGCACAGTCGGAAAAAATCGTCGCGCTCGTCAAGCGCTCTCGTCAGCTTCGCCAGAAAATGGGCATCAGAAGCACCAGAACGGACAGGACTTCGAGACGGCCGAGCAACATCATCAGCGATAGCAGGTAGAGCGCAGGCTCATTCATGGTCGAAAAGTTACCGACCGGACCGATGATCGGGCCGATGCCGGGGCCGACGTTCGAAAGACAGGTCACAACGGCCGACATGGCAGTCTCGATGTCATAGCCGAAGAGGGTCATTCCGATGCTTCCGAGCACCCACAGCAAGATGTAGGCGGAAAAGAACAGGAAGACGACGCGGACCGTTTCCTGGTCGACGGTCTGCCGGCCGTAGCGAACGGAATAGACCGCATTCGGGTAGATCAGCCGCTTCAATCCGGTGCTGATCACGCTGAAGATGATGACGAACCGATAGGCCTTGATGCCGCCGGCGGTCGAACCCGAACAGCCGCCGAGAAAGGTGGCAAACAGTGCCGCCATCGTGGCGTAGGGACCCCACAGCGTATAGTCGAGGCTGGTGAAGCCGGCAGTCGAGATCAGCGACGTAAAGTTGAAGAAGCTGTGCGCCAGCGCTTCGCCCATCGGCGTTCCGTTGCGCAGATGGTGGTAAATGGCGACCGAGACGGCAATTGTGAGCAGGTATCCGAGGAAGACGCCGATCTGCGGGTCGCGCAAGGAATCCAGTCTTCCCCTGACGACAAAGACGATCAGAATCGAGAACGGCAGGCAGGAAATCGTCATGAACAGCGTCGATACCCACAGCAGCGTATTGCTCTGGAAGAAACCGAAGGACGCGTCGTGCGTCGAATATCCCGCCGTTGCAACCGTTGTCATCGCATGATTGATGGCGTCGAAATGGCTCATTCCGGCGAAGTCGTAGGAAATCGCGGCCGCCGCCGTGATGCCGACATAGATGGCGATGAAGGCGCGGGTGAAGGTCGCCAATCGGGCGAACGGCTTGTCGTTGGTGTCGGACGATTCCATCTTGAAGAAGGACATGCCGCCGACCCGGAGGAAAGGCAGAACGAAAAGCCCGAGGGCTACGATGCCGATGCCGCCGAGCCAGCAAAGCAGCGATCGCCAGATCAGCAACCCCTGCGGCATCTGGTCCAGTCCGACGATGACTGTTGAGCCCGTCGTGGTGATGCCAGAGATCGATTCGAACAGCGCCTGCGCAAAGGTCAGACCTGGTCCGGAAAACATCAGCGGGATCGCGCCGACAACCGAAAAGACTGCCCAGAGCACATTCACGAGCACGAAGCCGAGCTTCTTGGTGAATGTCGGCGGGGTCCCCCGGGTCGCCAGGGCCGCCATAAGCGAAATGCCGCCGACCATGAAGGCGCAGGTCGCAAAGATGCGCCAGTCGCTACGACCGTAATAGAGGTCCACCATCGCCGGGATCAGCATGGCAGTCGAGAGATAAAGGCCGCAAAGCGCGGCGATGTAGACGATTGGCCGGAAAAGGCTTGCGTTCAAGATGGGTCCCGCTGTGTTTGCCGCACAAAGAGACTTTGTCTCCGGCTCTCGTCTATGCCATAGCGGGAGCCGGTTCAAAATTCAACGGATGGACGTCGTGACGCAGAAGGACGTGGATGCCGCGGTCGAGGCCTTGCGGGAACTGTTCCCCGCGACCCCGCTTCAACTCAACGAGCATTTGAGCGCCCGCTATGGCGCCAGCATCTACCTGAAGCGTGAGGACCTGACCCCGGTCCGCTCCTACAAGATCCGCGGTGCTTTCAACTTCCTGCGCAAGATCGTCGGCGACGACACTGCGGGCAAGACCTTCGTCTGCGCCTCGGCCGGCAACCATGCCCAGGGCTTCGCCTTCGCCTGTCGCCATTTCGGTGTGCCCGGAATCGTCTTCATGCCGGTGACAACCCCGCAGCAGAAGATCGAAAAGACCCGCATCTTCGGCGGCGAATTCATCACCATCCGGCTGTTCGGCGACATTTTCGACCAGTGCTATGCGGCGGCCCGCGAGCATGTGGAGGCGATCGGCGGCTATATGGTGCCGCCCTTCGACCACGAGGACATCATCGAGGGCCAAGCGACCGTTGCCGCCGAAATCGTCGAACAGTTGCCCGACGGCGTGATGCCGGATCTGGTGATCGTGCCGGTCGGCGGCGGTGGTCTCTCGGCCGGCGTGACCGGCTACCTGGCTGACCGTCTGCGGCCCGAGGCCTTCCTGTTTGCCGAGCCCGCTGGCGCTCCGAGCCTGAGGAAGAGCCTCGAAGCTGACAAGGTGGTGACGCTTCCCAAGGTCGACAATTTCGTCGACGGCGCGGCCGTTGCGCGGATCGGCGACCTGAATTTTGCAGCCCTCCGGTCATTCTCCGCCGATCAGGTGATGATCGTGCCGGAAAATGCCATCTGCGTGACCATTACCGAGATGCTGAACGTCGAGGGTGTGGTGCTGGAACCGGCCGGAGCGCTGTCGATCGCGGCGCTCGACCTCATCGGGCGTGACAAGCTGGAGGGCAAGACTGTCGTTGCTGTCGTCAGCGGCGGCAATTTCGACTTCGAACGCCTGCCCGACGTGAAGGAACGCGCCATGCGCTACGCCGGGCTGAAGAAATACTTCATCCTGCGCCTGCCGCAACGTCCCGGCGCGCTGCGCGATTTCCTCAACCTGCTCGGCCCGGACGACGACATCGCCCGCTTCGAATACCTGAAGAAGTCGGCCCGCAATTTCGGCTCGATCCTGATCGGCATCGAAACCCGCGACCGCGGAAACTTTGCCGACCTTTTGGGGCGGTTCGAGGCCGCCGGTCTCGGTTACGAGGACATCACCGAGAACGAGATCCTCGCCAACCTCATCATCTGAAGCTCGGCTGATCCTTCAGCCATGCGATGATCGCCTCTGCGAGCGGCCCGGTCGTTTCCGGCGAGAGCGCGTCTCCGGCGATCACGTGGGACGACGGATCTCCGACGGGGCCGGGGTCAAGGACCGCATGTGCTCCGCCCCAGCGGGCTGCCAGCCGATCGGTCGCGGCCGGATCGACAACCTGATCCCTCGGCGACCGGACGAAAAGGGCCGGGATCAGGATCCGCTCGACCGCGCTTCGACGGGCGTTCGCCGCAATTCGCGCCATCGGCAGGAGCGCCTCGACCGGATAGCTCGTCGTCCAGCCGGCGGCATGGGCCGCATTGATCGGATCAAAGCTCCGCCGTTTGCCGATCGCCAGGCGCGCGAGACCGCAGGCGAACGGCCAGGTCAGGGCGAAGCCAAGCGGATCGGAGATCCGGTAGTTGGGAGAGAGGAAGACGACGGCAGAGATACGTTCCCTGAACCTGTCGAGCGTCAGCGCATAGGTGACGAGTGAGGCGCCGGTCGAGGTCGCCATGACCACGATCCTGTCGCCGAGCCTTTCGCCGACTGCCAGGGCCTCGTCGAGATCGTCCAGCCAGTCGCCGATGTCAGCCTCCGCCATGGCATCCGGCGAGCGACCATGGCCGGCGAGCCGGGTGAACATCAGGTTGGCGCCGAGCGACGCGGCGACACGGTCGGGCAGGGGGCGCAGTTCGGATGGCGAGGCTGAAAAACCGTGCACATAGATGACAGCGATTGGGGTTTTCGCCTTCGTCCGAGGATCGGCCCAGACGATCTGTTTGCGGGCTCCCGAGCGGATGTCGGAAAACTTCGCCTCCGCGGCGTCAAGATAGGCGTCGAGATCGGCGCCGATCCCCGCGGGCGAGAGGCGCGGGCGGGCGCGCGGACGCAGGATGGTTTGGGTGAAACGGTTCGGCATGGGTGGGCCGTTCTTATCGTCGGGGTCCTCATCGAACCTAACCGACCGCTGTGCAAAGGCAAGCCTGCCGAGACCGTCGGAGAGCGGCGGATATCGAGGCCGGAGGAGGGGCATTCGACGTCTTCCCGCAAATCGAGACCGGCGGGACTTTTTCTCGGGTCGGCGATGTGCTAGCCAGACGCCATGTCGATCTTGTCCAGCATCCTGTCCGTTTTCACCGGTGGTTCCAAGTCCAGCGCTCCGGCTGCTCCCGCAGCCGAACCGCAGGCGCATCAGGATTGCCTGATCCATGCGGAGCCGATCCGCGAGGGTAGCCAATACCGGCTGGCCGGCCGGATCGAGAAGCAGGTCGATGGCGAGACCCTCCAGCGGGTCTTCATCCGCGCCGATGTCTTCACCTCGCTCGATGACGCGCTGGAATGCACCTTCCGCAAGGGCCGCCAGATCATCGATCAGAATGGCGCAGCGCTGTTCGCCGACCGGGAGAAGTCGCGCGCGGTCTGACCGGGGCCGGCCGAATGGGCTGGAAACCCTTGCGGGCCGGGCTTTCTATGCTGAAAATCCCGTTAAGACGAACACGCATTGTTAAGTGATTTTCGCTCTTATGAAATCCTGGTACTTTAGCGGGATTTCTTTGTGCGTTCTCCTATTCATTTCCCTCAACGGCTGGGTTTTCGGCTGCCGCGAACGGTAGTCGCATCTTTTGCCGCAGCAGGGCTTTCCGGCGGTGCCCTCGCGGCACAGCCGGACACGGCGACGCTTTCGGCGCATATCGATCTCGTCTGGGTCATGGGCGCCGCCGCGCTGGTGATGATGATGCAGGTCGGTTTCCTGCTGCTCGAAGCCGGCATGGTGCGCTCCAAGAACTCCATCAACGTCGCTCAGAAAAACCTTCTCGATTTCGTCTTCGGCGTGGTGGCCTTTGCGGCGGTCGGTTTCATGGTCGCCTTCGGAAGCTCGACCTGGCTGCCCTTCGGTCTCGATTCCGACTTTCTGTTCCTGCGCAACATGGACACATGGCAGGCTGGATTCTTCGTCTTTCAGGTTATGTTTTGCGGCACGGCGGCAACCATCGTGTCCGGCGCAGTGGCCGAGCGGATGAAACTCGTCGCATATGTGCTCGGCTCGGTCGTCCTGTCCGCGCTCATCTATCCGATCTTCGTTCACTGGACCTGGGGCGCAGCCCTGGGGCCGAACAGCGGCGCCTTTCTCGGCAATCTCGGTTTCGTCGATTTCGCCGGGTCGACCGTGGTGCATTCGACCGGAGGCTGGATCTCACTTGCCGCCTGTATGGTGATCGGTCCGCGCATCGGCCGCTACGGTGCGGATGGCCGTCCCGTTCGCATCGCCGGCCACAGCCCGGTTCTGTCGACCACCGGCGCCTTGCTGCTCTTCTTCGGCTGGATCGGCTTCAACGGCGGTTCCACGCTTCAGGCGTCCGAAGCCGTCGCGCCGATCATCCTGAACACCGTTCTCGCCGGCGGGGTCGGCACCTGCGTTGGCTACGTGCTCGGCCACATCCAGGACGGCATCGTCCTGCCGGAAAAGTCGCTGAGCGGCATGCTGGGCGGGCTCGTGGCTGTCACGGCCGGCTGCCACGTGCTGGAACCGGCCGGTGCCATGCTCATCGGGGCGATCGGTGGCCTGGTCGCGATTGCCGGCAACGACTTCATCGAGCGGCGGCTGAAGATCGATGACGCCGTCGGCGCGATCGGCGTGCATGCCTTCGCCGGTGTCGCCGGAACCCTGCTGCTCGCGCTTCTGGCCCCGGTTGAGCGCCTGCCGGCGGGCTCGCGTTTCGATCAGCTCTATATCCAGATCTTCGGCGCCGGCCTGAACTTCTATTGGTCCTTCGGCCTCGGTTACCTGTTCTTCGCCGTGCTCGACCGCTTCATGCCGATCCGCGTGACGAGCGAGGTTGAGGAGATCGGTCTCAACGTTTCGGAGCACGGAAGCCGCCTCGGGATCGGCCATGTCGAAGAAGCGCTTGCCGGCCTGGTCGACGGTACCACGAAGCTCGGACACCGGCTGCCGGTGGAGGCGGGCGGCGATGCGGAGAAACTGACGACGCTGTTCAACCGGCTGATGGACAACATCGAGACGGAGGAGCGCGCACGCGAGGAGTTGCGCGCCCTGAAACGCGACACCGAAGAGGCGGAGCGCGTCACCGCGCTTGCCAACGCCACCTTCGAGGCGATCGTCATCCATGAAGAGGGCCGTATCGTCGATGGCAACAAGCAGCTCTCCGAGCTTGCCGGGCTGCCGCTCGAGGAGCTCATCGGGCGTTCCATTTTCGAGTTCCTGCCGCCGCCGGACATGGATATCCTGACCGAGGCGGTCGCTGCCGGTGCCGAGCTCAACCGGGAGATCAACCTGAAGCGGGCCGACGGCGAACTCGTGCCCATCGAGGCGCGGGGACGGGAGATCGTCTATCGCGGCAAGCGTATGCGTATCGGTTGCCTGGTCGACCTGCGGGAACGTAAGCTCGCCGAGAGCCATATCCGCTACCTCGCCCTCCACGACCCGCTGACCGGTCTGCCGAACCGCGCTCTCTTCAACGAGAAGCTTGCGGAAAGCGTCGCCATGGCGCGCCAGGGCGCCGGTTGCGCTGTGGTCATGGTCGACATCGACCATTTCAAGGACATCAACGACCTGCATGGCCATCCGGCGGGCGATGCGGTCATTCGCGAGACCGCCCATCGCCTGCAGCAGGCAATGTCCCGCCACGACGTCGCGGCCCGGCTCGGCGGCGACGAGTTCGCAGTGATCCTCGCCAATGTCTATTTCCACGCGCAGGTCGAGGACTTTTGCCGCAGGCTTGCGCAGGCATTTCGCAGTCCCTTCGAAATCGAGGGCTGCGAGCGGCTGAAATGCGGCGTCAGCATCGGTGCCGCCATCGCGCCCGAGCATGCGGAAAGTTCCGAAGAGCTTGTCGGGCGGGCGGACATCGCCCTTTACCATGCCAAGAATTCCGGCCGGAATACCTACAAGATCTTCAAGAGCGGCATGAACGAGCTGATCGAGAAGCGCCGGGCGCTGGAGATCGACATGGACGCGGCATTGGCCCGCGGCGAGTTCGAACTCTTCCTTCAGCCTCGCGTCTCGGCGGTGACGGCGAAGATCCACTCCTACGAGGCGCTGCTGCGCTGGAACCATCCGCAGCGCGGACTGGTAAGCCCCGTCGATTTCGTTGCCGTCGCCGAGGTTTCCGGCAAGATCATCGCGCTCGGCGAATGGGTGATCGAGGAGGCCTGCCGGATCCTCGCCGGGACGGAGGTCGAGCGGCTTTCGATCAATGTGAGCCCGCTCCAGTTCCGCCACAGCGACTTCCAGCACAGGCTCGGCGAGATCGTCAGGGCGTCCGGTGTCGATCCGCGCCGCATCGAACTGGAGATCACCGAAAGCGTGCTGATCGACGATGACCGGCGGGCGCTTCAAATCCTCAAGGAGCTGAAGGCCGTGGGCTTCACGATCGCGCTCGACGACTTCGGCACCGGCTATTCCTCGCTGAGCTATCTCAGCCGCTATCCGTTCGACGCGATCAAGATCGACCGCAGCTTCGTCAGCAATCTCGGCCTCGACGAGAGCGCGGCAGTGATTGTCAACACCATCATAGATCTCGGTGAACGGCTGGGCATCAAGGTCGTGGCCGAAGGTGTCGAGACGATCGAACAGGCCCTGTTCCTGGCGCGGGCCGGTTGCGATGAACTTCAGGGCTATCTGCTCGGCAAGCCGGTTGCGCTTGACGAGCGGGTCCGCACGATTCCGGCCTCCGTGGCCGTGGTCCTCACGGGTTCGTCCGGACGAACCCTCATCGAGGCTCCGCCTCTTGCGATGGAAAGCATGGCGGGCTGAGACGATGATGGAAAGCTGGAACCTGATCCTGTTTGTCTGCGAGGCGATCCTATACTTCGCCCTGATGACGACGCTCCTGCATCTGCGCCACCGCATCGGTCTCGGCGTGTTCCTGACCGCGCTCGGTGTGATGCACTTCGTCGAGACCTATCTGGCCGCCGTCTTCTACGTATCGCTGCCCTTCGGCGTGGTTTCGCCCGGCTCGTCTGTCTTCTTCGCCGGCAAGCTGATGATGATCCTGATGCTCTACATCCAGGAAGATGCCTCGACGGTCCGTCAGCCGATTTACGGCCTCTTTCTCGGCAATCTGGTAACGCTGGCGATCGCCCAGCTCCTGGTGCTTCACCAGACCGTCGAGCCGGCGCCCGGGCAGGCGGCCGACATGGGATTCCTGAGCGACATGGGACTGCTGATGCTGTGGGGCACGACGCTGCTCTACATCGATGCGCTCGGCATCATCCTGCTCTATGAGCGGCTGGGTCGGTTCATGCCGCGTTGGACGATCCTGCGCTTCACCGTGAGTGGCGTTCTGGTCCTGAGCTTCGATCAATTGGGCTTCTATGCTCTCCTCAACCACCTCTATGATGCGCCACTTTCAGTCTTCCTCGGCGGTTGGAAGGCGAAGATGGCTGCCGCGGCGCTCTATTCATGTCTCTTCGCAGCCTATCAGACGGCATTTCGCGGCAATGGTGCCTTGCATTCTCGCAGGCCGATCAAGGATGTCTTCAGTGACCTGACATTTCGCGAACGCTACGAGGATCTGTTGGCCCGGACGGGGCGTGACGTGCTGACCGGCGTCTACGATCGCAGCCGCATGGAGATCGAGGTCCCGCGTCTGGTACGCGAAGCCCTCCGATTCGGCAGCCCGATAAGCCTTGCCATCGTCGACGTCGATCACTTCAAGTCGATCAACGACCGCTTCGGCCATCTGAGCGGCGACGAGCTCTTGAGGGAAATTGCCAATGCGCTTCAGGGAGGGATCGGAGATGCCGATCACCTGTTCCGATATGGCGGTGAGGAGTTCGTCGTTCTGTTTGCGGATGCGGGTTATGACGAGGCCATGGAGCGGGGCCGCAGGCTTTGCGCCTTGCTGGCCAGCGGGATCCGCAATCCTGCGGGCGAGGCCGTGACGATCAGCCTCGGCGTGGCTGCCGCCCCGGAGGATGGCGGCAGCTTCAACGCCCTCCTGGCCGAGGCCGACGAGCGGCTCTACAGGGCCAAGAATGCCGGCCGCAACCGGGTGGTCGGGCGGCCGGACGTCTCGAACACTTAGGCTGCGCGCGCCAGCTCGCGGGCCTTTTCTTCAGCTGCGGAAACTGCCTTCTCGGCGGCTTCCGGACCATAGGCGACGCCCTCGATGCGGATCGTCTCGACGTCGGTGATGCCGAGGAAACCGAGAACCGACCGCAGATACGGCTCGGCGAAGTCGAGCGTGGCGGCGGGGCCGGACGAATAGATGCCGCCAGAAGCGATCACCAGATAGGCCTTCTTGCCGGTGGCGAGGCCGACCGGGCCGTTTTCGCCATAGCGGAAGGTGCGGCCGGCGCGGGCCACGTGGTCGATCCACGACTTGACGATCGACGAAACGCCGAAGTTGATGAAACCGGTCGAGATGACGATCGTGTCGGCGGCGAGCAGTTCGTCGACGGCTGCGTCGGAGACGGCGATGGCTTCAGCCTGTGCCGCGCTGCGGTCTTCGGGGGCAAGGCGGATCGCCGAGGAAAAGTCGCTGCCGATATGGGGCAGGGGGGCGCGGGCGAGGTCGCGTTCGACCACGGCGGAACCGGCGGTCTTCGAGGCGAGATCGTCAGCGAGCTGGCGGGCGATCTTGTTGGAAAGCGAATCGTCGCCGCGCGTGCTGCCGGTGACGAGAAGAATGGAGGACATGGGACACCTCTTGGTCTGAATGGCTATCCGCGTAGGCCGGGGGTGGGCTGTTGCGGTGCGTCATAGATAGAGGCGCTTTGCCATCGAAAAAACTGTGATAAACTGGATCAGTTTCATCGATAAAGTGGATGCCTTAGCGTGCTGCCCAATCCCACCCTCGACCAGTTGCAGGTCTTTGTCGCCATCGCCGAGACCGGCAGTTTCTCGGCCGCCGCCCGCCAGCTCAACCGCGCCCAGTCGGTGATCAGCTACACCATCGGCAACCTCGAGGCGCAGCTGCAGTTGACGCTCCTGGACCGCATCGGCTCGCGCCAGCCGGTGCTGACCGACGCCGGACGCGTCATTCTGGAGGATGCGCGGCGGATGATCGCCCATCTCGACAGCCTCCGCGCCCGCAGCAAGGCACTAACGGAGGGCCTGGAGGCCCAGCTGTCGATTGCCGTCAGCGTCATGGTGCCGGACAAGGCGGTGATGAACATGCTGGGCGAGTTCCAGCAACGTTTTCCGACCGTGCCTCTGCAGTTGACGGTCGGATCGCCTTTCCAGGTGGCGCGTATGGTCGATGAAGGCACGGCCGATGTCGGTCTTGGTGGGGCCACGAAAGAGGGACGAAACGGCATCTCCGATCGCAAGATCGGTCACTCCTTCATCGTTCCTGTGGCCGCTCCCGATCATCGGTTGACGCGGCTCGACCGCACCCTGTCGGTTTCCGATGTGATCGATGAGATCCAGATTGTTGTAACGGACACCACCAGTCCTATGGAAAGCAAAGGCTTCAACATCATTTCGCGCCGGATCTGGCGCGTCGGCGACATGAACACCAAACGTCAGCTGATTCTCGCGGGGCTTGGCTGGGGCGGCGTGCCGCTCGCCATGATCCACGAAGACCTGCGCGCCGGGCATCTTGTCCGGCTCGACGTCGAACCATACGAGCACTTCGAGTATCCGCTGGCCGCGCAGTGGCGTGCGGCGAGCCCGCCGGGTCCCGCCGGTCGTTGGCTGCTCGACCGGATGGGGCAAATGCTCTCCAATTGCCCCGATACGATGTCGGACGCGATGGCCAAGATCAATGAAGCACCGCCAATCTTCCGGCGCCAGGCTTGAGGCCACGCTTTGAGGCGCAGCTGGATGGCGGTCAACCGAGGATGAGGCGGAATTTCGCAAAACCCTCCGCGCCATCGCCGGCATCCTCGATCCTGGCTCCCTTCACGGCTGCCGCATAGTCACGCCCCTTGGGGCCGGTCTCGAAGGTTGCGGTCGTTCCCGCCATCGGCACGAAGGACCAGTTGGCATCGGCTGACGGATTGATCGTGCCCTGCTCGACGATGTAGCGCACGATCACGTCGCGATTGGTGTCCGGGCCGACGAAGACGACCTTGTCCGCGCCGATTTCCGGGAATTTTCCCCCGCCGCCGGCCCGATAGTTGTTGGTGACGACAAGGAACTTGCCGCCGGGCTCGATCGGCTTGCCGCCGAACTGCAGGTTGACGATGCGGCTTGTTTCCGGGTGCACCGCCTTGCCGTCCTTGTCATATTTCGCCGGCTTCGACAGGTCGATCTGATAGGTCACCCCGTCGATCACATCGTAATTGTAGGAGGGAAAGTCCGGATTGATCAGGGAAGCGTCCTGCGCCCCCGCCACGATCTGGTTGAAGATGCCGGCCGACATCTCCAGCCAGTTCTTGACCTGCTCGCCGGTAATCACAACCGCCTGCACGGTGTTCGGGTATAGATAGAGATCCGCGACGTTCTTGATGGCGATGTCGCCGGCCGGGACGTCGGTATAGTATTCGGCCCCGCCGCGTCCGCCTGCCTTGAAGGGAGCCGCCGCAGAAAGGATTGGCAAATCCTTGTGAGGGCCGTCCTTCAGCATGTCCCTGATGTACCAGGTCTGGGCGTTGGAGACGATCTGAACGGAGGGGTCGTCCGCCACGAGGGCGAAATAGGAATAGAGCGGCGCCGAGGTCTTGCCGACCGGCGTGCGCACATAGTCGAGCGTCGCCTTGTGTTCGGGCTCGACCGAAGCCACCACCTCCGCCTTGTCGCCGACATTGGCGACGATCTTGCGCGCGTCGTCGCGATGATAGATCGGCCGCGCCTCGCAGGTGAAGTCGAGGATCTTCCAGCCGCTGCCGTCCTTTTCGAGCAGCAGGTCGATGAGACCCATATGCGAACCCCAGAAACCGGCCATCACGGCGGGCTTGCCGAGCAGCGTGCCCTTGACCGGATCGGCGCCCGGAACGTCGACGAAATCCTTCGGGCCGGGGAAGACGAGGTGCTGGTGTCCTGTGAAGACCGCATCAATGCCCTCGACGCCCGCGAGATAGAGCGACGCGTTTTCCATGCGTTCGGTGAGGCCATGACCGTCGATGCCGGAATGGGAAAGCGCGATCACGATGTCCGCGCCTTCCTCCTTCATCACCGGAACCCAGGCGCGTGCGGCTTCGACGATGTCGCGCGTGTGGGCCTTGCCGTAGAGGTTCTTCTGATCCCAAACCATGATCTGCGGCGGCACGAAACCGATGAAGCCGACCTTGATCGCGCTCTCGGCGCCCCCGCCGTCCTTGATCGTCTTTTCGATGATGGCATAGGGCTTGAAATGCAGGGCGTCCTGCTTCGGATCCGCGGCGAGTTCCCCCTTCGTGAGGTTCGCGCAGACGATCGGAAAATTGGCTCCGCCGAGCGTGTTGAACAGGAAATCGAGTCCGTAGTTGAACTCGTGATTGCCGACCGTGCCGCAGTCGTAGCCGAGCACATTCATCGCCTTGATGACCGGATGGAGGTCGCCCGCCTTCATGCCCTTCTTGTAGGCCATGTAGTCGCCCATCGGATTGCCCTGCAGGAGGTCACCGTTGTCGACCAGCATGGAATTGCCGGCTTCCGCGCGGATCTGGTCTATGATCGACGCCGTTCGGGCGAGCCCCATCGTATCGTTCGGCTTGTCCGCATAATAGTCGTAGGGCATCACGTTGACATGGATGTCCGTGGTCTCCATCAGCCGGAGATGCGCCTGGTTCGCATTCCCGTTGGCCCGCACCGCAAACGGATGAAGGGTGATGAGGGCGGTCGTGGCGGCAAAGCCGCCGAGAAAGGCGCGGCGGGACATCGGATGAAAATCGATCAGGGACGACATGAAGCGGGCTCCTTGGTCAGCACGTGTTCGACGCGGGCAAGACTAGGTGGGTTTCCTTTTCTGTGCATCCTTAAAATGACGGGGGTATGTCCCGCCGCAGAATCGTTCGGCATGAATTACCGTCGGTTCGGTTCCGTGCGTGGCAAGCGATGCCGATCAGGCAGCACCGAGCGTCTGCATCTTGTGGAAGTTCTTGAAATAGGCGCCGATCTGCGCGGCGGTATTGCTGGTCTCGTCGATCTGGATGCCCATCTTGCCGGCCCGGTACCAGCGCACGATACCTTCGATGCGGCCGAACTCGGTGGTCTTGATCTCGACGCTGCTGCCGTGTCGTGCCTCGACCCAGCCGTGGAGTTCGAGCGCCATCCCCCGATGCGAGATGTCGATCACCCGGATATCCACCACCTGATGAAGAAAACGAAGAGTGCCCCTGAGCCTGCACCGGATGCGGGGCGTCTTGCGACCGTCGCTGCCTTTATTTGCGCTCATTAAATTTCTCGTTCTTAATATAGTAAATGGAAATTTAATTATCGTAAGCGCAAAGAAATTGATCAAAGCTTCGAAAAATACATAAAGGTTTATTGATTACCTATATGTTGGTGTATATTCGCGACATCAAAGAGTTGTATTTTGAATATTCGTAGATTCACCGCAAATATCAGAATGTATTGTTTTCTGATTTTCTAATCGTCTGACGGGGCCGGGCGCTGTTACTGGCGTTCCAAAGCTCCGAGCGCGAAACGCGCCTGAAGGTATGGAGAGGCGACCTTTTCGGCGCGGCCCCGGGAGGGCTTGAGCATAAGCCTGCAAATGCGAAAACGGCGCGTGCCGTTTCTGGCGCGCGCCGTTGAGGGCGGTCGGGATAAGGGGGCGCGGTCAGCGCGTGAGAACGGGCCGGACTTCCTGGTGGAAGTTGCGGAAATAGGCCGACATTTGCGCCAGCGTGTTGGAATTCTGGCGGATCTGGACGCCGAGATAGCCGCCATAGGCCCACTGTACGGTGCCCTCGATCATACCGAGGTCTTCGGTCTGAATGACCACATGGCTGCCGCGCGCGGCGTGAAGCTTGCCATAGATCTCGAGGCCGACGCCTGTGCGGGAAATGTTGTAGATCCGGCTTTCGACCTCCTGATTGAGGTGCTTCACCTTACTCTTCATGCGCACGCGGCTACGTGTCGATTTGCGACCTTCGATCTGAAGTCTGGATTGCATCGCTACCCCCATCCTGTTCTTTTGCGGCGAGCATGACTGAAAAGCCTTGCATCCGGTTCAATCGGAAAGGTCAAATTGCAGCGATCTTTGAATTTTGGCACAGCCTGCCGCGACGACGCAGTCTGGCCAGATCATAGTCCGACATTGGAACGTTCGATCACCTCGCGCAGGGCAAAGCTGGAATTGATCTTCACCACATGCGGCAGCGCCGAAAGCCAGTCGCGATGGATGCGCTCGTAGTCCTCCAGATCCTTTGCCGCCACCCGGAGAATATAGTCGTACTCGCCGGACATCAGGTAGCAGACAAGGACATTCGGGCACTTCTTCACGGCCGTCTCGAACTCGGAAAGCGTCTTGGCGAACTGACCGGAAAGCGAGATGTGCACGATCGCGATCATCTTGTAGTCGAGCGCCTTGTGCGAGAGACGCGCGTGATAGCCGCTGATCACGCCGGAACGCTCGAGCAGATCGTGCCGTCTGGAGCAGGCCGATGGGCTCAGGCCCACTTTCTGGGCGAGCTCCGCATTGGTGATGCGACCGTTTTGCTGGAGGGCACGAAGGATGGCAAGATCGATGGTATCCAGCTCCGACATTCGAAGATCCTGCGAAAAAGTGACGAGATACGCAATATTCTCCGAATTTTGCTGTTCTGCAATCCGAATTCGCAAGGACATTCGGCGACGAGCGGTGTTTCAATTCCTGCCGCAACGCAATGATCGGCGAAAAGCCGGCACGAGAGGAACACGAATGCGCGTAGGCTGCCCCAAGGAAATCAAGAATCATGAATATCGCGTCGGCCTGACCCCCGGCGCAGTGCGCGAATATGTGGCCCATGGCCACGATGTCCTGGTCGAGACCGGCGCCGGCGCCGGCATCGGCGCGGATGACCATGCCTATATCGCCGCCGGCGCAAAGATCGCCGCCTCGGCCAAGGACGTGTTCGAGAAATCGGACATGATCGTCAAGGTCAAGGAGCCGCAACCCTCCGAATGGGTTCAGCTCAAGGATGGGCAGATCCTCTACACCTATCTCCATCTCGCGCCCGATCCTGCCCAGACCAAGGGCCTCGTCGAGAGCGGCGTGACGGCGGTCGCCTACGAGACCGTGACCGATGATCGCGGCGGACTGCCGCTGCTGGCGCCGATGTCGGAAGTGGCCGGTCGCCTTGCGATCCAGGCCGGTGCGACGGCGCTCCAGAAGGCCCATGGCGGTCGCGGCATCCTGCTCGGCGGCGTTCCGGGCGTGCTGCCGGCCAAAGTCGCGGTCATCGGCGGCGGCGTCGTCGGTCTCCATGCCGCCCGCATGGCCGCCGGTCTCGGCGCCGATGTGACGATCATCGACCGCTCGCTGCCCCGCCTGCGCCAGCTTGACGACCTGTTTGCCGGACGTGTCCACACCGTCTACTCGACGATCGACGCGCTCGAGCAGGAAGTCTTTGCCGCCGATCTCGTCATCGGCGCTGTATTGATCCCGGGTGCTGCGGCCCCGAAGCTCGTCACCCGCGAAATGCTCTCGGGCATGAAGAAGGGTGCGGTGATCGTCGACGTCGCGATTGACCAGGGTGGCTGCTTCGAAACCTCGCATGCGACGACGCATTCCGAGCCGACCTACGAGGTCGACGGCATCGTGCACTACTGCGTCGCCAACATGCCGGGTGCCGTTCCCGTCACTTCGACCCATGCGCTGAACAATGCCACGCTGGTTCACGGCCTGGCACTCGCCGACCGCGGCCTGCGCGCGATCGCCGAGGACCGGCACCTGCGCAATGGCTTGAATGTCCATCGCGGCCGCATCACCAACCAGCCGGTGGCCGAGGCGCTCGGCTATGAAATGCACGCACCCGAAAAGGTCCTCAGCGTCGCCTGAGCGACGCCGGGGTTGTTTCGACCCGCATCACGTTACGTCAGGTCCGCAAATGTAATGCGTTGACGCGGTCGAAGGGCCGGCCCTTCCCATCGGGCCGGCTCTTTTCATTTCCCGCATTCAGTTGCGGTCGATCCGGCACTGGAAACAGTTGTTGCGGGCCGAGCGCACATGCACATAGGCGATTTCCGGTCGCGCCAGCAGCGTGCGCGCTCGGTCCTCGACGTTTTCCCTGAGTGTGACCGCGCCGGTGCCGTAGACGATGCGGTCGTCTGCGCCATAGCCGCGCAGGATGAAGTCCGGGCTGTCGCCGAGCACCGGCGGTCTGATTTCCGTTGCCGCGTAGCGCTGGCAGGGGTCCGCGTGGATGAAGATCGGCCCGGTCTCCGCATAAGGCTGGAGGGCGGGGAACGGCCTGTAGGCGAGTGTGAGATAGGGCGCTCCATCCTCGATGAAGTCGAGGCAATACCGGCACGGATATCCGCCACCCTGCGCGAGGCGGCGTTCCGGCGTCAGGCCGTATGCATCCGCGCCGCCGCGTCTCAGGTGTTCCGCATCAGCTGTGGGCATGGCAGTAAAAGCGATGGTCATGTGGGGGGCTCCTTTTCGTGACGCGAGCATCGGACGATGGCGACCCGCCCACCACCCGTTTCCTGCCGCAGGGCGGAAAAGTCGGCCCAATATTGGTCTTTTCCCGCAAAACGGTGATCGGCTAGCGTTCCGGCGCTTTTCCACGCTTCAAGAGGGGATCAACGGTGCGGGGACATTTCACACGTTTTATGGCAGGCCTTGCCGTCTCGGTGGCTCTTGGCGTCGGTATGTCGGCGGCGAGGGCAGAGGACACCCAGCCGACGCCGGAGCAGATCGAGGAGGCACGCACCTTTACCGTCAACAACGCGATCTTCATCCTCTTCCATGAAGCCGGGCACATGCTGATCTCGGAATTCGGCCTTCCCGTGCTCGGCCGCGAAGAGGATGCGGTCGACGCGCTCTCTGCGATCCTGATGCTGGAATCCGACAGCGACGAGTTCGACAAGGCGATCCAGGATTCCGCCGATGGCTGGTTCCTGCTCGACGAGAGCAAGGAAGAAATCGCTGACAGCGACTTCCTCGACACCCATGCGCTCGACCGCCAACGGGCCTATCAGATCGTCTGCATGATGACGGGTGCCGATCCTGAATATTTCAAGAAATTTGCGGACTCGCTCGATTTTCCTGACTCAAGACGTGAGGAATGCGCTTACGAATACGACCGCACCAAGCAGAGCTGGTTCGGCCTCCTGCAGCCTCACCTGAGGGAAAGCGGCAAGTCCAAGATCACGGTCAGCTATCAGCCGGCCGGCGACGAAGCGCTCCAGCCCTTCGCCGACATTCTCAAGGAGGCTCAGGTGCTCGAGGTGGTGGCCGACAGCTTCTCCGAGATCTACAAGCTCGACGACGGCATTCGCTTCACCGGCAAGGCCTGCGGCGAGCCGAACGCCTACGGGCATCCGGAAGAGCGCGAGATCACTTTCTGCTACGAGATGGCCCTTCAGCACGTCGTGCTGATCGACGGCTTCTTCGAGCGCGAGCGCCGGGAAAAGAAGAACAAGAAGAAATAGGGTTCGGCCTGGTCGCCGCGCCGCCGTCAGAAGGCGGCGGCGTCCCGACGGATCATCTGGAGGAGCTCTGCTTCGCTGAACGGCTCGACCATGGCCTCGAAGGTTTCGACCGGGGAGAAGCCGAACTGCTGGTAGAGCTGCAGCGCGCGCGGATGGTCGAGCGTGTTGGTGGTGACCGTCACCTTGCGCGGATTGAGCTGCCAGGCGGTGTAGAGCGCCTGCAGCAGGAACCACTTGCCGATCCCGAGCCCGAGGGCATGCTCGAACAGGCCGAAATAGGAGAGTTCGACGACGTCGTCGCTTTCCTGGTTGAGTTCGAAGAAACCGGCCGGCGCGCCGTGCACGTAGAGGACGGAAATCGTCACCTTCGGGCTGTGGATCGCGGCCTTGAGCGCGCCGTCGGTCATCCTCAGCCGCTTGTACCAGTGCCAGCGGGCGCCGACCTGGCGGTGAAGGAAGCGGTAGAAGGGGAGCGGGATCTCGTGCGTGCGCATGATCGCCGTCTGGATGTTGACCGGAACCGGAAGGCTCGCCTTCGGCGGCGCGGTCATCTCCAGCCGGGTGACATGCGCCGAGATCGGTCCGTGCGAGGTCGCGGGCAGGGGCTCTGCCGCGCCGGTCTCGACGGGCGTATCGGCCTTGCTGCCCCATTCGGACCAAGAGCCGTCATAGAGCGAATTGTCGGCATGGCCGAGTGATTCCAGCGCAAGCGTGACCACGGCGGCGGTGACGCCCGAACCGCAGCTGGTCACGACGGGCCGCGCCAGGTCGATGCCGGCCTCGGCAAAGATCGTGCGCAAGGCCGGCAGATCCTTGAGGTGGCCGTTTTCGGAGAGCGAGACCGCGGGCACGCTGCGGGCGCCGGGCATGTGGCCGGAGCGCATGCCGGCGCGCGGCTCCGGCTCCTCGCCGGTAAAGCGACCGGCCGGTCGCGCATCGGCGATCTGGCGCCCGCCCTTGGCGGCGATTTCGTTCATTTCGGCAAAGCTCGTGATACGGCTGCGGTCGAAGGCGACCTTGAAGACGGTCGGCTCCGGCTCCGGCAGGTCCGTTTCCAGCGGGCGGCCTTCCTTCTTCCAGCCGTCGAGGCCGCCATCCATCACGTAGACGCGCTCGGCGCCCATCACGCGCAGCATCCACCAGACGCGTGGTGCGGAAAACATGCCGGGACCGTCATAGACGACGATCGTGTCGGTGTCGGCGATGCCGAGCTTGCCGAGTTCGGCGGCGAAGAACTCCGGCGAGGGCAGCGAATGCGGCAGGCCGGTCGCCTGGTCTGCGATCGCGTCCTGGTCGAAGAAGACGGCGCCCGGGACATGGCCCGCGGCATATTCGTCCGCGCCGTTGCGGTTGTGTGCCGGAAGGTACCACGAGGCGTCTATGATCCTGAATTCGGGCGCGCCGAGCTGCTTTTCCACCCAGTCGGCGGAGACGACGAAACGGCTTTTCTCGGCAGGCATGCTCTTCTCCCAAATGCTCTCGTCAGGCGGAAGCGTCCGGTGTGCCGAAGCGAATGCGGAACCGGCGGTTTTCCTTGCCCTTTTTCTCGATCTTGGCGATGTGAATCGCACCGACCTCCTGGGTCTCTGAAACATGTGTGCCGCCGCAGGGCTGGCTGTCAACGCTCGAATTCTCCCCGATGCACACGAGGCTCACGCGCCCCATGCCGATCGGCGGCCGGACGTTCTTCGACTTGACAATGCCCGGATTGGCGACGAGTTCCTCGTCGGTGATCCATTGCAGGAAGACGGGATGGTTCTCGCCGACGAGCCGCATCAGGTCGGCCGTCACCTGTTCCTTGTCGATGGTCTCGCCCATGTCGAAGTCGACCCGGCTTTCATCCTCGCCGACGGCGGCGCCGGTAATCGGGAAAGGGCAGACGACCGAGAGGAGGTGGCAGGCGGTGTGCATGCGCATCAGCTTGTAACGGCGCGGCCAGTCGACATGCAGGACGAGCTTCTCGCCGATCTCGGGGCGCGGCTCGCCCTCGGCGGGCTGATGCAGGATGATATCCTTGGTTTCGCCATGGCGCGTCAGTGCGATCTGGATGGTCGAGCCGTCGGCGCGCTCGAACTTGCCGATATCCCCGGGCTGTCCGCCGGAGGTTGCGTAGAAGACGGTCTGGTCGAGCTCGACCGAACCGTCTTCCTGGATGTTGGTGACCACGGCCTCCGCGGTGGAGAGATAGAAGTCGTCGCGGTAGAGGGCAGTGGTCGGCATGGCTCACTCGGTTGGTTGGAACGGCACCGCGTAGTCTGCCTCTTTCTCGATCCATCCCGGCACCGGCAGCTGCTTGGAGTGCAGGAAATCGGGATTGAAGAGCTTCGACTGGTAGCGGTTGCCGTAGTCGCAAAGAACGGTGACGATGGTATGGCCCGGTCCGAGGTCGCGCGCAAGCCGGATCGCACCGGCAATGTTGATGCCCGACGAGCCGCCGAGGCAGAGACCTTCGTTTTCGACGAGATCGTAAATGAGCGGCAACGCTTCCGAATCCGGGATCTGGTAGGCGTAGTCCGGGGAAAAACCTTCGAGATTGGCGGTGATGCGGCCCTGGCCGATACCCTCGGTGATCGACGAGCCGGAGGATTTCAACTCGCCGTTCTTGTAGTATTCGTAAAGGGCGGCCCCTTCCGGATCGGCAAGGCCGATCTTGACCTCCGGCTTCAGGCGGCGAAGACCCATGCCGACGCCGGCAAGCGTGCCGCCCGAGCCGACCGCGCAGATGAAGCCGTCGACCTCGCCGCCCGTCTGATCGTAGATCTCGCGGGCGGTCGTCGCGATATGGGCGTCGCGGTTGACCGTGTTGTCGAACTGGTTGGCCCAGATCGCGCCGTTGGGCTCGCTCTTGGCGAGTTCGGCGGCGAGCCGGCCCGAAAGCTTCACGTAGTTGTTCGGGTTCTTGTAGGGAACGGCCGGCACTTCGACCAGCTCGGCACCGAGCAGCTTCAGTGCGTCCTTCTTCTCCTGGCTCTGCGTTTCCGGGATGACGATCACGGTGCGGTAGCCGAGTGCCTTGGCGACCAGCGTCAGCCCGATGCCGGTATTGCCGGCCGTGCCCTCGACGATCACTCCGCCGGGACGAAGCAACCCGCGCCGCTCGGCGTCACGGATGATGAACAGCGCCGCGCGATCCTTCACCGACTGGCCGGGGTTCAGGAATTCGGCCTTGCCGAGAATGGTGCAGCCGGTCGCCTGCGAGGCGCCCTTCAGCCGGATGAGCGGCGTGTTGCCGATCGCTTCGAGAACGGAGGGGTGAAACGTCATGATGTCAGCCTTTTCGTCTTCTGCGGACAGTAGAAACAAAAGCGCGAGGGAAGAAAACCGTTCACAGCGGAGATTTTGTCCTTCTGGACAAGATTATGCGGGTGACGCGGTTGGCGCGGGATTGAACCGCTTTTTTCCGCTCGGGGGCAGATAAAGGCAAGGAATGGCTTTTCGCTCGGGGGCAGGGGCGGGGAAAATGCGTTCGGGGGCTACCCGAATTCCACGCAAGCACTTTCAATCTAAGCGGTTGCCTTCACCGGATCTTCATGTCTTACCGGGAAGTCTGCCGATGATGCGGCTCAAGGTTGTGCGGGGAGGGGTGATGCTGAGGGTTCTTGCGGCTTTGGCTTTGTGTCTGACGCTCGCCGGCTGTGACATGTTCGGATTCCGTGAATGGGAGTGGCGACAGAAACTGACTGTGTCCGTGATGACGCCGGAGGGGATGAAGACCGGTAGCGCGGTGACCTCGGCGCGAATTGAGTTTCCGCCGAGATGGACGGGCGTGGGCGATGCGGCCGGCATGCAGCGGGGCGGCGTGTCTGGCGAGGCGGTTGTGGTCGATCTCGGTCAGGGTCGTTATCTCTTCGCGCTGCTGCAGGGCTATACCGAATGGACGGCATACGCCGCCTTTTTCCCGGAACTGGAGGGAAAGGCATTGCTGAAGGAGGAGATGTTTCCGTATCTCGACCTGATGGTGGGGAGCATCGGCCAGACCCGCGACGTGCCGCGCAAGCACTATCCGCTGCTCGTCACCTTTGACAATATCAACGACCCGGCCGGCGTCCACCGCGTCGATGCCGGCAATCTGTCGGCCAGTTTCGGCTCCGGCTATCGGTTGAATGCCATCACCCTGTCGATCACCGACGAGCCGGTCACTGAGGGTCGCTTGGAGAAGGTCCTTGCGTGGTGGCTCCAGCATAGAGCTGGACCGTACAAGGAAATGGTCTCGCTGAAGCTTAAAGACTCGAGCCCGCGGGGTTGGACTACTCTATCGGCTCTCGATTTCTGGTCACTTGATAATCTAGGTTCACTTGAAGGCGGCAAGAAATGAAAAAGCCTGCCGAGGTCTCTACAGTGATATTTCCAGTGGATGCGGAGACTTGAACACCTCTTCATCCCACCTCACTCCGCCTTCAACCCCTGAAGCGCCGCAAGGGCGGCATCGCGTGCCTTGCCGTGATCGACGATCGGCAGCGGATAGGTCTGGCCGAGGCTGACGCCTGCTTCCTTCAACACCAGCAGGGGCGCCTCGAAGGGCTTGTGGATGAACTTGTTCGGCATGTCCTTCAACTCCGGCACGTAGCGCCGGACATAATCGCCATCCGGGTCGAATTTTTCACCCTGCGTGATGGGGTTGAAGATGCGGAAGAAGGGCGCGGCGTCGGCGCCGGAGCCGGCGACCCATTGCCAGCTTGCGGCATTCGACGCCGGGTCGGCATCGACCAGCGTATCGCGGAACCAGCGCTCGCCCTCTCGCCAGTCGATCAGCAGGTCCTTGATCAGGAAGGAGGCGACGATCATGCGCACCCGGTTGTGCATGAAGCCGGTCTGCCAGAGTTCCCGCATGCCGGCATCGACGATCGGAAAACCCGTCTGCCCGCGTTGCCAGCGTTTCAAATCATCCGGAGCATGGCGCCAGGGAAAGGCGTCGAACTTCGAATTCCAGTTCTTCCTCGCGAGGTCGGGGAAGTGGAAGAGCAGGTGATAGGAGAAATCGCGCCAGGCGAGCTCCTTGCGAAAGTGGATGACGTCGTCCGCGGCGACCGCGTCCGTCAGTCCGCGGGTCTGATGCCAGACGCGGGCAGGGGAGATCTCGCCGAGCGCCAGATGCGGCGACAGGCCGGACGTGTGCGGCAGGGCCGGACAGTCGCGCTTCGACTTGTAGCTGTCGAGGCCCCGGTCGATGAAGCGCTCGAGCCTTTCGGCAGCCCCCGCCTCGCCGGGCGTCCAGACGGACGAAAAGGCAGCCGCCCAGTCGGGTCTGGTCGGGGTGAGCATCCAGCTGTCAATCCGCTCCGAAGCGGGCCAGTCGGTGGGCGGCACCAGTCGCTGAGGCGCAGGGACAGGTTCCACCGGCTCGCCCGAGGCCTCCAGTGCCCGCCAGAAGGGCGTGTAGACGCGGTAGGGACCGCCCGCGCCGGTCTTCAGCCGTGAAGGCTCGTGCAACAGCTGGCCGGCAAAGCTGCGCACGGTAAGCCCGCTCCGCGTCAGCTCCTCCTTGAGCGGGGTGTCGATGGCGATGCCGGGCGGATCGTAGCGGCGGTTCCAGAACACATGGCTCGCCCCGGTCTCCGCCACCAGGTCGCCGAGGACCGCATCCGCCGGGCCGCGGCGGAGCACCAGGCGGCTGCCGATCTTGGCGAGCGAAGCCGAAAGTGCCTCGAGCGAATGGTGCAGCCACCAGGCCTGAGCCGCGCCGAGCGGGCCGTTGCCGGCGTCTTCCGGTTCGAGGATATAGACGGGCACGACCGGCCGAAGGCTTTCCGCAGCACAGGCAAGTGCCAGATTGTCGTCGAGCCGCAGGTCCTTGCGGAACCACAGGATGATCGGGAAATTGTCGCGGGAATTCATCGGGATGCGGCTCGTATCGTATGCGTCTGCACAGTATACGACCGATTCGTTCGCGAGGATCACAGCCAATCTGCGTTTTTTCGAAAAATCGGCAGGACCGGGGCGTCGGAGGGGGGGGGAGAAGGACGGCAGCGTGATCGCGCTGCAGCGTGAGGAGACGTCAATCAACTCGCCCGAGCCCGTACTATAAATTACGGCGCTCGCGTCCCTCGTGCCTAGTGACACGATTTGCCGCCCGCGCCTAGCGCCCGCGGCCAAAATTCAAAAAATGCGGATCGCCACGATCGGCAGGACCACCAGAACGGGGCGCGATCGCGGTCAGGACGCCGCAGCGATCTTGGCCCGACGCGGTTCGCCCCCGTTCAGCATCTGCATGATCTCGGTTGCGCTCTCGCGCACGTAGAGCCGGTGCAGTTTTTCCGCGACCGGGGCATTCGTCAGGAGGCAGGTGTATTTTTCGCGCTCGTACCAGCGAAAGTCCACGACATTGTTCATGTTCACGAAGAAGGGGAAACCGTCCCCGTCATGAAGCTCGAGCCACATATATATCATTCTCCTGACAGTCACTAAGTATGCGGAACTGATAACAGGCAAAAATGAAGAGGGGGTTTCGCGCGGGGCGAGAAGTGTCGCAGCATGGCACGGAAAAAGAAAAAGGCCCGCGCTTGGTCAGCGCAGGCCTCGAATTAGATGGCTCCCCGGGCCGGATTCGAACCGGCGACCTGTCGATTAACAGTCGAATGCTCTACCGCTGAGCTACCAGGGAACAGCCGCTTGGCGCGGTGTGAGCGGGGTAATACAAATGCTGGTTCGATTTGCCAAGCGGTTTTTCAAAAAAAATGTGACGAGGTTGTTTTATTTTGCCCGCATCCCATCTCTGGGGAGCCGGGAAAGCCGATGTTTGCCCGGCAAGACAAGGGTTTCGCATGGCTGTTGAAAAACGAAAATATCGCATCGATACGGACCGGGGCAGGATTGTGCTGGACCGTTTCGAGCTTCCTTTCCCGCGAAACAGGGTCGGACGCATCATAACCGGCACCGCGCTGATCGGGGGCGGCATTCTCGGATTCCTGCCCGTGCTCGGCTTCTGGATGGTGCCGCTCGGTCTCTTCGTTCTGTCCCATGATCTTCCCGCCGTGCGCCGCCGCCGCCGCCGCATGGCGATCTGGTGGCGCAAGCGCTATCCGGCCGTGAACCGCGCGGGAAAACGCTGACACGCGGCACCTCCTGGGTCTGGCCGAGGTCGCGATGGTCGCTCGCGGTGATGGCCGCACAAAATTTCCTGGGTGACGGAAGAAGCCCCTTGCGCTCACTTCAGATCCGTTCTAAACGCCCCGCACCGCTCGCACTTATATCGGAATGGCCTCGTGGCGGAGTGGTTACGCAGAGGACTGCAAATCCTTGCATCCCGGTTCGATTCCGGGCGAGGCCTCCATTCCCTTCTTTTCTGAGCTGATACCTAACGCTTTTCCGGCCAAAACTGGACAGATCGCGCTTTTGCGCCGGGTCGGCACAGATTTGGCCGATCCGGGCCATTGCCCGCGCCTGACGCTCGGCTAAAGCGGCTCCTGTGTTAACAAGGAGCCCACCATGCGCCACCTCGCCACTTTCGCCCTGATCGCTTCGGCCGCATTCATGCCCGTCTCTGCCTCTGCCGAGAGCCGCACCTTGACGCTGCAGAACAGCACCTCGCACATGATCGTCAAGTTCTTCGCCACGCCCGAAGGTGGTGGCAAGCGGGTTGAACTGCTCAACAAGAAGGGTCTCTGGGCCGGCAAGTCGCGCAAGCTGACCATCAATGACAGCTCGGACGCCTGCGTCTTCACGACTCGCGCGGTCTTCGAGGACGACAGCTTCTACGATGTCAGCAACAAGATCGATCTCTGCGAGAGCGACGAATACGAGATCGAGGAATAAGCATGCCGCGCCGGCGGGACGGCAGGTCGTGTGAGAGCGTCTTCGCGATAATCTGTTCCCGCCGCATCGACCCGTCTTGAAAGCCGAACGCCCTGCAATTAAGACACTGCAGACACAAACCCGGCCGGAAGTGGGACGAACTGACATGATGGACTTCGCAGCAGCACGCACCAAGATGGTGGACAACCAGATCCGCACGACCGACGTGACGTCGCATTCGGTGTTGAACGCGTTCCTCTCGGTGCCGCGCGAAGCCTTCGTTCCGGAGAACCTGCGCCCGCTCGCCTATATTGACGAGGACATGCAGGTCGCGGCCGCGACCGATGGCAAGCCCGCCCGCTATGTCATGGAGCCGTCGCCGCTCGCCAAGCTGCTGCAGCTCGCAGCGGTCGGCAAGGATGACGTCGTGCTCGAGATCGGCTGCGGTGCCGGCTACGCCGCGGCCCTCCTGTCGCAGCTGGCAGGTTCGGTCGTTGCGGTTGAAAGCGACGAGACGCTCGCCAACAAGGCGACCGCCACACTGACCGAACTTGGCTGCGACAACGTCGCCGTCGTCGTCGGCGAACTCGAAAAGGGCTATGCCACCGAGGCGCCCTATGATCTGATCTTCGTCAACGGCGCCGTCGAGGAACTGCCCGCAAGCCTGCTGGGCCAGCTGCGCGAAGGTGGCCGCCTGGTCGCCGTGGTCGGCTACGGCAATGCGGCCCGCGCCCGCCTCTATATCCGCGCCGGTGCGTCCTTCTCCTTCACGGAATACTTCAACGCTGCGGTGAAGCCGCTGCCGGGCTTCCGCAAGGCTGCTGAATTCGTTTTCTGAGAACGACAGACGCGTTTCGGGCCGGGTACGGTCAGTACCCGGCGTCAATTTAATCATTTTCGAATGAAATTGTTGCCGAAGAGCAACGTTCGAACCGATTCTCCTGGTCCGGCGGCGTTCCCGCCGTCGCAAATGTTGCAGGGATGCGGGGATTGGAAGAAAATTTTAACGTGTCGTCTTGCGTTCTTTCCCGCGGGCGATCGTCGGGCGAGGACTGCGGGAGGCAGGCCTGCCGCTACCAGAAGTGGAGTGACCTGTGTCGATCATCCGGAAAACCGCTCTCGCCGCCGCTCTTGCTCCCTTGATGATATTGGCGGCCGGACATGCCTCTGCGGAAACGCTGACGGGGGCCATGGCCAAGGCCTATGAGAACAATCCGGATCTCAATGCTGTCCGCGCGGCACTGCGCGCCACCGACGAGAACGTTACCATCGCCAAGGCCGGCATGCGGCCGCAGGTCGAAGCGACCGCGACGGCGAGCGCGATCAGCGTCACCGACATCACCAGGCCGGCCGGGTCCGATTTCAGCTACAACACGCAGAGCGTCGGTGTCTCGATCACCCAGCAGATCTTTGACGGCTTTCAGACGCTGAACAATGTGCGAGCCGCAGAGGCCGGCGTTTTCGCCAACCGCGAGGGACTGCGAGCCAACGAGATCGCCATTCTGCTCGGTGCGGCCCAGGCCTATGCCGACGTCGCGCGCGACCAGCAGATCGTGGTGATCCGCAAGCAGAACCTGGCCTTCCTTCAGGAACAGCTCAACGCCGCCAATGCGCGCCTCCAGGTGGGCGAGGGCACCCGCACCGACGTCAGCCAGGCCGAGGCGCAGCTCGCCGGATCGCAGGCTCTGCTCGCCGCAGCGATCGCGCAGCTGAAGCAGAGCGAGGCGACCTATGTCCAGATCGTCGGCGAAGCGCCGAAGGGCATCAAGCAGCCGTCGCCGGCGACCAAGTCGCTGCCGCCCAGCGTTGATGCCGCTGTCCAGATCGCCATCCGCGAACATCCGTCGGTGCTCGCCCAGCTGCATGTCGTCGATGCTGCCGGCTACGAGGTCAAGTCTGCGGAAGGCAGGCTGCTGCCGGGAATCGTGATCCAGGGCAATGTCGGCCGTAACTGGACGACCGAGCCCAGCAGCCTGCCGGGTGTGACCAGCCCCGACAATAGCGTGGCCAGCATTACCGCGCAGCTGAAGGTTCCGATCTATCAGGGCGGCGCCGAATACGGCAGCGTGCGCAAGGCCAAGGAGACCCTCGGCGAGCAGCGCATCCTGGTCGACTCGGCCCGCGCCAGCGTTCAGCAGCAGGTGACCTCCGCCTATGCGCAGATGGAAGCCGCGACCGCGGCCATCGCCGCGGCCCGCAAGCAGCTCTCGGCCGCCAACCTCGCCCTGCAGGGTGTCATCGAGGAGCGCAATGTCGGCCAGAAGACCACGCTCGACGTGCTGAACGCCCAGCAGAGCGTTCTGGAGGCCAAGGAAAGCCTCGTCAGCTATCAGCGCAACTCGGTCGTCGCGAGCTATGGGGTGCTCGCTGCATCCGGTCGCCTGACGGTCAAGAGCCAGGGGCTCCAGGTCGCAGAGTATCGGTCCGAAGAGCACTATGAGGCGGTCAAGGACGCCTGGTTTGGGCTGCGCACGGTCGACGGCCGCTGAGCCGGCGGCCGCTCGAACAAAGCTGTGCATCAGTCGGATTTAGTGCGCCCGGCGTGATTTTTTTCAACGAACGAGTATCCTAAGGTGATTCGAAATCGGCCCGGCCTTTTGCCGTCTGCCGCAGATTTCGGGGACCAACGGGGATGAATATGGCCCAGCCTAGCGTAGCGCGTGAACCGTCCATGGAAGAGATCCTGGCATCGATCCGGCGGATCATCGAAAGCAATGATCCGGGCGGCAGCCAGTCGGTATCCTCTTCGCTTCCGCCGGTTTACGGCGGCGACGAGGAAGAGGCGGACGGCGACATCCGCCTGACGATCGACGACGAGGACGCCTATGCCGCCGCGGAAATGGTCGCCGCCAACGATGCCGGGCCGTCCTTCGCGGCCGCTCCTGCCCAGCCTTCTTCCGCAGAAGCGGAGAAGGTGAAGAGCATTTCGCTTGCCGACCTCGCCGCCCGGGTCCGTTCGGCCTCCGAGCGGGTCGAGCGTGCTTCGACGGTCGAGCCCCCGGCTGCACCTGTGGCCGCGGCACCGGCCCCGGTCGCCGCTACGCCCGTTGCCCCGCGGGCCGAGAGCCCCGTGATGACGACGCGCATGATCGAGCTGCGCGCGGCAACCCCGCGCCCGGCGGAACCTCGACTTGAAATTCCGATGCCGAACCAGCCGCTGGCGGTCACCGAACAGGCCGATCTCGAAGCCGCGGCACTGGCGGATGTTGCTGTCGCCGAGCCCGAGGCTCCGGCCGTTACCGCCGTCGAGCCGGTTCTTCAGCCGGCAGGCCAGGACCTCAAGGCGATCGTATCGGCTGCGACCGTCGAGCAGGTGTCGCGCTCCTTCGGCGAGCTTGCCGCCGCCCTTGATGGCCAGCAGCACCGTTCGATCGATGAGATGGCCGAGGAAATGTTGCGCCCGATGCTCCAGGAATGGCTCGACGACAACCTTCCGACGCTCGTCGAGCGGCTCGTGCGCGAGGAGATCGAACGCGTGGCGCGGGGCCCCCGCCGCTGATTTTCTGCCGAGCGCAGGGTCAAGGCCGCTCCGGCACCCGGGGCGGCTTTTTTATTGACTCGTGATCGGCCATCCTATTTACAAACCGCAACAAGAACCTCGAAGTCTGGTCAGAAAATGCTCGAAAAGACCTACGATTCCGCCGCCGTCGAACCGAAGATCGCCAAGGCCTGGGAAGAGGCGGATGCCTTCCGCGCCGGGGCAAATGCCAAGCCCGGTGAGGACACTTTCACGATCGTCATTCCGCCGCCGAACGTGACCGGTTCGCTGCACATGGGCCATGCGCTCAACAACACGCTGCAGGACATCATGATCCGTTTCGAGCGGATGCGCGGCAAGGACGTGCTGTGGCAGCCAGGCATGGACCATGCCGGCATCGCCACCCAGATGGTCGTCGAGCGCAAGCTGGCAGCTGAAAAGCAGCCGGGCCGCCGCGACATGGGCCGCGATGCCTTCATCGACAAGGTCTGGGAGTGGAAGGCCGAATCCGGTGGGTTGATCTTCAACCAGCTGAAGCGCCTCGGCGCCTCCTGTGACTGGTCACGCGAACGCTTCACCATGGACGAAGGCCTGTCCGAGGCGGTCCTCGACGTGTTCGTCTCGCTCTACAAGGAAGGCCTGATTTACAAGGACAAGCGCCTCGTCAACTGGGATCCGAAGCTGCTGACGGCGATCTCCGACCTCGAGGTCGAGCAGGTCGAGGTCAACGGCAATCTCTGGCACCTGCGCTATCCGCTGGAAGAGGGCGTCACCTACCAGCATCCGGTTGCCTTCGACGACGAGGGCAAGCCGACCGAATATGAAACGCGCGACTACCTTGTCGTCGCGACGACGCGTCCGGAAACCATGCTCGGCGACACCGGCATTGCCGTCCATCCCGAGGATGAACGCTACAAGGCGATCGTCGGCAAGCATGTCATCCTGCCGATCGTCGGCCGCAAGATCCCGATCGTCGCCGACGAGTATCCGGATCCGACAGCCGGCACCGGCGCGGTCAAGATGACCCCGGCCCACGACTTCAACGACTTCGAGGTCGGCAAGCGCGCGGGCCTTCGCGCCATCAACGTCCTGACGGTCGAGGGCAATGTTGCGATCGTTGGCGACGAGGACTTTCTCGAAGGTCTGACCCCGAACCGTGAGCAGGAAATGGTCTGGGGCGAACTTGAGGGCCTCGATCGCTTTGCTGCGCGCAAGAAGATCGTCGAGATCCTCGAGGCCGAAGGCCTTGTCGACAGGATCGAGCCGCACAAGCACATGGTGCCCCACGGTGACCGCGGCGGCGTTCCGATCGAGCCGCGGCTGACCGAGCAGTGGTATGTCGACGCCAAGACGCTGGCCAAGCCGGCGATCGAGAGCGTTCGCGCGGGCCGCACCAAGTTCGTCCCGAAGAACTGGGAAAAGACCTATTTCGAATGGATGGAGAACATCCAGCCGTGGTGTGTCTCGCGCCAGCTGTGGTGGGGGCATCAAATTCCGGCATGGTATGGTCCGGATGGTCAGGTCTTCGTTGAGAAGACCGAAGAAGAGGCGCTCGACGCGGCCGTCCAGCACTATCTGGCCCATGAGGGACCGTGGAAGGCCTGGGTTCAGGAGAAGCTCGAAAACTTCGCGCCGGGCGATATCCTGACCCGCGACGAGGACGTTCTCGACACCTGGTTCTCCTCCGCGCTGTGGCCTTTCTCGACGCTCGGCTGGCCGGGCTCCACCCCGGAGCTCGCCAAATACTATCCGACGGACGTGCTCGTCACCGGCTTCGACATCATCTTCTTCTGGGTCGCCCGCATGATGATGATGGGGCTGCACTTCATGAAGGACGATGCCGGAAACCCGGTCGAGCCCTTCCACACGGTCTATGTTCATGCGCTCGTTCGCGACAAGAACGGTCAGAAGATGTCGAAGTCGAAGGGCAACGTCATCGACCCGCTCGAACTGATCGACGAATACGGCGCCGACGCGCTGCGTTTCACGCTCGCCATCATGGCGGCGCAGGGACGCGATGTGAAGCTCGATCCGGCCCGCATCGCCGGCTATCGCAACTTCGGCACCAAGCTGTGGAACGCGACCCGCTTTGCCGAGATGAACGGTGCGAAGAGCGATCCGCGTTTCTTGCCGGAGACCACGACGCTTGCGATCAACCGCTGGATCCTGACCGAGCTTGCCCGCACGGAGACCGAGGTGACCGAGGCGATCGCCGGGTTCCGCTTCAACGACGCTGCCGGCAGCCTCTACCGCTTCGTCTGGAACAGCTTCTGCGACTGGTATCTCGAACTGCTGAAGCCGGTCTTCTCCGGCGACGACGAGAAGGCCAAGGCAGAGGCGCAGGCCTGCGCGGCCTATGTCCTCGACGAAACCTACAAGCTCCTGCATCCGTTCATGCCTTTCATGACCGAGGAGCTCTGGGCCCACACCGCCGGTGAGGGCAGGACGCGTGACACGCTGCTCTGCCATGCCGCCTGGCCGGCGCCCGAGTTTGCCGACGAGATGGCAGCGGCCGACATCAACTGGCTGGTCGATCTCGTTTCGGGCATCCGTTCGGTTCGCGCCGAGATGAACGTGCCGCCGGGTGCCGTGGCCCCGCTCGTCGTGGTGGCGGCAAACGGGGTGACCCGCGACCGGCTCGCCCGTCACGAGGCCTCGATCAAGCGTCTGGCGCGCGTCGAGAGCATTTCACTGGCCGATGAGGCGCCGAAGGGCGCTGCCCAGATCGTGGTCGGTGAGGCCACCGCCTGCCTGCCGCTCGGCACCCTGATCGATCTGTCGGCCGAAAAGGCCCGCCTTGAAAAGGCGATCGCCAAGGTGGAGCAGGAGATGGGTCGCATCGCCGGCAAGCTTGCCAACGAGAAGTTCGTCGCCAACGCCAATCCGGAAGTGGTTGCCGCCGAGCGCGAGCGTTACAACGAACTGGAAGCTCAGAAGGCCAGTCTGGACACCGCCTTGAAGCGGGTCGTCGAGGCCGGCTGAGACTGACGCTCGGGCGGCGGGCCTGGATCCGCCGCCTGCAACCCCCGCTCGTGGGCAGGTTGTAAAGAATCGGCGTCGAAACGTCGAAACCACTCCTGAATCTCCGCTCGAATCAACCGTTTGCCCGGAATTGCGCGAGCACGTCTGTCTTCATTCGCTCGGTTTTGTGAATTGTGATCTTTCGCACACAAATTGAGATTTGTGGCAGTCGGGCAACGGTTTGCTGAGGTGTTGGAATTAAAATCCAAGAACGAATTCTTAACCGCGTCGATGTAGAAATAATTTCTACGGTCGATACAATCTTACGTGCACGTAAGAATGTTTACGTAAATTTCGATGTAAAATCCCCGTGATCAGGGGTGCCTGCGGTAGATTGTCATTCGGTGAGACGTGGATACACTGACAACCAGTTGATGCCAGTAGTGGGGAGAGAGATGGCAACCAATCTCAAGAAGACGGCGGTTTTGTGTTTGCTCGGCGTAAGCGCGCTGGCAACGAGCGCCCAGGCAGGCGGCTGGAGCCGCGGCGAGGCCGATACGGATATCCTGTATGAGGACGGTCAGTATGTCATGCGTGGCGGTGCGACCCTCGTGGTTCCGCATCGTCAGTTCGCAACGATCAACGGTGCAGATGCTACCGATGATGCGTTCTCGCAGAAGTACTGGATCCCGAGCATGGCGTTCAAGTTCCAGGCGACTGAGAACTTCGGCTGCGCCCTGACCTATACGCAGCCCTTCGGCGCGGACGCGGATTACGGCACGCAGGCCCAGGCGGCCAGCCCGACCCGGACGAGGCACAAGGACTTCATCACCAATGAATACGGCGCGACCTGCGACGTCAGCATGCAGGCTGGCAAGGGTCGTCTCCATTTCCTGGGTGGCGTGTTCATGCAGGACTTCTCCTACACAGCGAACAGCATCGCCGGCACGCTTAACCTTGAAGACGATTCGGCCTTCGGTTATCGCTTCGGTGTTGGCTACGATATTCCCGAATACGCCCTTCGGGCCCAGTTGATGTACCGTTCGGCAGTCGAGCATGAGGCTGATGAGGGTACCATGGACTGGAACCCGGCAGTACGTCCGGGCTGGGGTCTGCGCGATGCTTTCGGCAGTGGTACGCTGCCGCAGTCCGTGAAGCTCTCCCTCCAGAGCGGTGTAGCGCCGGGCTGGATGGTCTACGGTTCGGCCAAGTGGACTGACTGGAGCGTCATGGATTCGCTGGACTACAGCCTTGGGACGCCTGCTCCGGGCGTCTATTCGGCCCAGCATGACGTCTATAACTGGCAGGATGGCTGGACGCTCCAGGCCGGTGTAGCTCACGCTTTCTCGGAAAAGTTCGCCGGCACGGTCAACGTGACCTGGGACAAGGGTGTTGACACCGGCGCCGACATCTACTCCGACACGTGGACTATCGGTGCAGGCGTGTCCGTCAAGCACGGCCCGGGCGAACTGCGCTTCGGCGGTGCCGTCAGCTATCTGACGGAAGGCAGCCAGTCTACGGCAACCGGTGCAACCTACAACGCGACCGCGGATGGCGACTGGGCCTACGCGATCTCTGGTTCCTACCGGATCACCTTCTAAGATCGTCAAGGATCGAGGAACGCACGTTTGGAGAAAGCCCGGCTTGCCCGGGCTTTTTTCGTAAACGGAGGCATGAGGTCGTGTACCGGAATGTGACGGATTTGCAACATGACCTGAATCCTCGTCGCGGCGCCCCGCATCGGCCAATTTTGTCCATTTCCCGCCACAAACGAAGCGCAGCGATCTAGGAACAAAGCGCGGGTGTGCAGTTTTGAGTAAGCGTGGCGTGAGTGGGTATGGGGCAAGGCAGTCGAAATAACTCCCGAAATTCAAGTGTCGAAGGCGTGCCGCCGGGTTTGGGTGCGGTCTCAGGCCTTTCTGGCGCGGTCTGTCGAGATACAGTCGCAGTCTTGCCCGAAACGAGAAATAAGCTCCATTTCGTCGCTTATGGAAAGCTGATCGTCGGAAATACGACGGATACGGACGCGTGGCGGGATGATGAACCGGATGTTCATCGTTCGATGCCAGAGTTACTTACAGACAAGGCTGCGCCTTCGATGATGAACGAATGGGCATGCTGATGTCTGCAGTGTTGTGGAAGAAATTCGGGATTATGCAGACAACAGACTGGAAGTCTCCGGCTACCTTGCTTCTCTCCGCCTTCCTGTTCCTGATGGCGGGGACGGCCGGACACGCATTCGACATCAATGCCGGCGTCAGCAAGGAGTCCGGACCCTTCGACCTCTTCAAGTTCGGTTTCAAGGCCTACAAGAACGGCCAGAAGCAGGAGGCCGTGGAAGCCTACCGCTATGCGGCCGAAAAGGGCCACACCGGGTCGCGCTGGGCGCTCGCCAACATGTATGCGGACGGCGACGGCGTGGTCGAGGACGACTTTGCCGCGTTCAAGATCTATGCTGAGATCGCCAGCCAGGGCGTCGAACCGGGCTCCGAGGACACCGGCTTTTTCGTCAATGCTCTGCTGTCGCTTGCCCGCTATTATCGCCAGGGCATTCCGGGCAGCCCCGTCCAGATCGATCTCACCCAGGCGCGGCAGCTCTATTTCCAGGCGGCGTCCACCTTCGGCGTGCCCGAAGCGCAGTTCCAGCTGGCCCGGATGATCCTGGCCGGCGAGGGCGGCAAGACCAATGTCCAGCAGGCTAAGAAGTGGCTGAACCTTGCCCGCAAGAGCGGCCATCCGGGTGCCATGTCGATCTTCGGCAACGTGCTGTTCCAGGAAGGCCAGACGGTTCGAGGCCTGGCATTCCTGACGGCGGCACTCGACAAGTGTCCGCCCAAGGACTGCGGCTGGATGCAGGATCTGCAGGAGCAGGCCTTCTCCATCGCCAACGAGGAAGACCGCCGTGTCGCGGTCGCGCTCGCTCCGCAGGTCTACAGCCAGACCGAATGACGATGGGAGTGGGTTTTACCCAGTCCGTCAATCTTTAGAGAAGGCGCCCCGCGGGCGCCTTTCGCATTCTGACAGCCTGTCAGGCGCCGTCCGTGGCGGTCGGCCAGGTGACATAGACATAGGTCCCGTCGACGGTCAGGAAGCTGGCGCTTTCCCCGGTCGCCTTGTCGATATGGGCGCCTGTCTCCGTCAACTCGTAGCCGCCCGTCTTGTCCCGGCTGAGTTGGCTCTTGAGGAAACTCGACCAGTCGGTGCGGGCGATCTCATCCGCTGTCCGGTCGCCCGTTTCGCCGTCAGTGTCCCAGGCCTTGAGCTGCCGACCATTGACGGCATCCGTGACCGTCAG
The DNA here is from genome assembly GCF_012927355.1 of Rhizobium terricola. Taxonomy (GTDB): domain Bacteria; phylum Pseudomonadota; class Alphaproteobacteria; order Rhizobiales; family Rhizobiaceae; genus Allorhizobium; species Allorhizobium terricola. Next base: position 1,444,031 of record NZ_JABBGK010000001.1, on the reverse strand, counting down.
TGTCCCGTCTTCGAGTGCCGCGAGCATTTCCTTGGCTTTCAGGGCTGCATCGCCCGAGGTCGTCATTTCCTCAAGCTTCGCCTTCAGCCCGTCCATGAACGAGGCCGTCTGGATGTCGTCCGAGACCGCGGCTTTCACTTCCGTGCTGTCCTCCGTGCCGCCGGCGGCGTCAATGGCGCGCAGGAGGCTGGTGTCATAGGTTTCGACTTCGCTGTCGTCATCCTGACCATAGTCCGCCATGAGGCTGCTGAGAGCGGAACTGTAGTAGTTGTCATTTCCACCGCTGCCGCTGCTGCTGCTTCCGGTGGACTGCTTTTCTTCCTTCAAGACCCTGAGGAGGATCTGGGCGGTCGCAAGCTGGGCAGAATTGATAGATGAAACCATTGAAATATCCCGCTTTCTGTCGCCGGCAGCGGGTTAACGGCAGGACGCAATTGTCCGCCGCTCTTTCGAGTTCGTTCCCGCACGGGCTCAGGACAAGGTTTAGCGCCGAGGACTTGCCCAGGCCTTGCCTTGGTGCAAGCCTTCACACCTCAAGCTGCCGGGTATTCTGGGCCGCTCAGAAGTCGAAGACAGCAGCCACAGGAACGTGGTCCGAGGGTTTTTCCCAGCTGCGGACATGCTTTTCGATCGATGCCGAAAGCAACCGGTCGCTGGCTTCGGGTGAAAGCATCAGATGGTCGATCCGGATGCCGTTGTTCTTCTGCCAGGCACCCGCCTGGTAATCCCAGAAGGAGTAGAGCAGGGGATCGTCGCTCGTCGCACGGACGGCGTCTACGAGCCCGAGATTTTCCAGCCGGCGGAAGGATTGTCGAGTCTTCGGCAGGAACAGCGCGTCACCCTCCCAGAGTTTGGGGTCGCGGCAGTCATGCGGCTCGGGGATGACATTGTAGTCGCCGGCCAGGATGAACGGTTCCTCGAGCGCGAGCCGGCTCTCGGCGAATGCCTTCAGGCGCTCCATCCAGGCGAGCTTGTAGGGATATTTCACCGGATCGTCGGCTGGATTGCCGTTGGGCAGGTAGAGTGAGCAGATCCGCACGACACCGCCGTCGATCGAGAACACGGCTTCGATGAAGCGCGCCTGCTCGTCCTGGTCGTCGCCGGGCAGGCCGCGGCTGACTTCGTCCGGCTTCATCTTGGAGAGGATCGCCACGCCGTTGAAACCCTTCTGGCCGTGGGTCTCGACATGATAGCCGAGTGCCTCGATCTCGAGACGGGGAAAGCCTTCGTCGACCGACTTGATTTCCTGCAGGCACACCACGTCCGGGGCCGAACTCTCGAGCCACTCGCAGAGGTTGGCGATTCGCGCCTTGACGCCGTTGATGTTCCAGGTGGCGATCTTCATGGACATGGTTCCCTTTTCTGATCCCCTACATAGCCGATGACGCGTCATTTGCCACCGTCTTTGCGGTGTTTCCGTCGGTAGCGCTTTGACAATTCACGGTTCTCGATCATGCTCGCATTGCCGGCCTGTTGGGAGGGAAGGCCTGCTCCACCAAGAACAAGGGGACCAGCTCAATGTCGGAAATTCCAAGCCAGACCCATCCGGTCGACGAGGTGCTGCCGCTGTCGCGGCTCGCCGCCCTCGGCCTCCAGCATGTTCTCGTCATGTATGCCGGGGCGATCGCCGTGCCGCTCATCGTCGGCCGCGCGCTCAAGCTGCCGCCGGAAGACGTCGCCTTCCTCATCTCCGCCGACCTATTTGCCTGCGGGATCGTCACGCTGATCCAGTCGTTCGGGCTCACCCAGTGGTTCGGCATCCGGCTGCCCGTCATGATGGGCGTCACCTTCGCTTCCGTCGGGCCGATGGTCTCCATGGCCAATGTCACCGGCGGACCGGACGGGGCACGCCTGATCTTCGGCTCGATCATCGGCGCAGGCCTTGTCGGCATCCTGATCGCGCCGCTGGTCAGCCGCCTGCTGCGCTTCTTTCCGCCGGTCGTCACCGGCACGATCATCCTAGTGATCGGCGTGTCGCTGATGCGCATCGGCATCAACTGGATCTTCGGCAATCCGGTCGGGCCGACCGCCCCGAGCATTCTAGACCCGGCCCATGCCAAATGGCTGGAGGACGTGAAGGCCCTTGCCGCGACCGGTGCAGGGACCATTCCCGAAATCCCGGCCAAGCTCGCGCTAGCGCCGGGCGTGCCGAACGCGGCCTATGCCCCGCTTTCAGGCATCGGCGTCTCGGCGATCGTCCTCGTGTCGATCCTGCTCATTGCACGGTTCGCCAAAGGCTTCGTCGCCAACATCTCGGTTCTCCTCGGCATCGTGATCGGCGGTATCGTTGCGGCTGCCGCCGGCATGATGCATTTCGACAAGGTCGCGAGTGCCGCCTGGTTCGCCCCGATCATGCCCTTCCATTTCGGGACGCCGATCTTCGATCCGGTGCTGATCGTCACCATGACGATCGTCATGATCGTCGTGATGATCGAATCGACCGGCATGTTCCTGGCGCTCGGCGACATGACCGGAAAATCGGTGACACGTCCTATGCTCGCAGCCGGCCTGCGCACCGACGGCCTGGGCACGCTGATCGGCGGCATCTTCAACACCTTCCCCTATACGAGCTTCTCGCAAAATGTCGGCCTCGTCGGCGTGACGGGCGTGCGCTCCCGCTTCGTCTGCGTGACGGGGGGTGTCATCCTCATCGTGCTTGGCCTGCTGCCGAAGATGGCGGCCCTCGTCGAGTCCCTGCCGACGGTGGTGCTCGGTGGAGCCGGGCTGGTCATGTTCGGCATGGTCGCTGCGACCGGCATCCGCATCCTCTCATCCGTGGACTTCAAGTCGAGCCGCAACAACCTCTTCATCGTCGCCGTCTCGATCGGATTCGGGATGATCCCGCTGGTCGCCCCGAACTTCAAGCAGTGGATGCCCCACGCCATTCATCCGCTGATCGACTCCGGCATCCTGCTCGCCTCGATCGCCGCGGTGCTGCTCAACATCTTCTTCAACGGGGCCCAGAACGCCTCGGATGCCGAGGTGCGTGAAGCGGCACTCGCTGCCGATGGCGGCCATTGAAGACGAAAACGGCCGGTCCGGGCGCGTTGCCTGGACCGGCCGGTCTATAAGAAGAACCTGGGGCCTTCAGACTGAAAAACTGGTTCCGCAGCCACAGCTTGCAACCGCATTCGGATTGTTGATCTGAAAGGACTGGCCGAGCAGATTGTCAACGAAGTCGATTTCCGAACCGGCCATGTAGATCAGCGACATCGGGTCGATCAGCAGCGTCGCGCCGTCGCGGGTGATCACGACATCGTCATCCTGCGGCCCCTGGTCGAGGTCGAACTTGTAGGAAAAGCCGGAGCATCCGCCGCCCTCGACGGAGACGCGCAGGGCGCTTTTGTCCGCCTCGCTGGCGACGATTGCGGCGATTCGTTTTGCCGCCGCCTCGGATAGAGTGACGCTTTCGGTGTTCATGTCTGCCTCCTGACGGGTTCAAGGCCCGTGGAAAACCGGGTGTAACATCTGCAATTTCAACACCTTGACACATGCCTGTGGCAAGGCTTCCGTCAATGTGACGGCCGCGCGCTCCGAACGTGCTATAAGGAAGCGACCTTGCGGCGTCGTTGGCTATAGGTATGAAGGCCGACGATGGGCGTCAATGGGGAGCCTGAAGGACGCGAAATGACGATCGACAAGAGTGCATTGGGTTTCGGAACCGGGGAACGGGCGATTTATGCCACTGACCCCTGGACCACGCGGGGGCGGCTTTTCCCCGAAGGAGGAAGCCCGACGCGTTCCGACTTTCAGCGCGACCGGGACCGCATCGTCCACACCACGGCCTTTCGCCGGCTGAAGCACAAGACCCAGGTCTTCATCGGCCCCGACGGCGACCACTACCGCACCCGCCTGACGCACACCATCGAAGTGGCCCAAATCGCCCGTGCCCTCGCCCGCGCCCTGAAGCTCGACGAGGATCTCGCCGAGGGCGTCGCGCTGGTCCATGATTTCGGCCACACCCCCTTCGGCCACACGGGCGAGGATGCCCTGCACGAAGTGCTGGAGCCCTATGGCGGCTTCGACCACAATGCCCAGTCTCTGCGCATCGTGACCAAGCTTGAGCGCCGCTACGCCGAATTCGACGGCTTGAACCTCACCTGGGAGACGCTCGAAGGCCTCGTCAAGCACAACGGTCCTTTGCTGACGAAGGCGGGCGAGGGCACCCGCGGGCCGGTTCCACAGCCGATCCTGGATTATTGCGAGCTTCACGACCTTGAGCTTGAGAGCTATGCCGGGCTTGAGGCGCAGGTCGCGGCCATCGCGGACGACATCGCCTACAACACCCATGACATCGACGACGGGCTGCGCTCGGGTTATCTGAGCTTCGAGATGCTGGAGGACGTCCCCTTCCTGGCTGGCCTGATGCGCGAAGTGCATGATCGCTACCCACACCTCGATCCGGACCGCTTCACGCACGAAATCATGCGGCGGCAGATTACCCGCATGGTCGAGGACGTCATCGGCGTTGCGCAAGCAAGGCTTGCCGAACTCAAGCCGCAGAGTGCGGCAGATGTTCGCGGTGCCGACCTCACCATCGCCACCTTCTCGGACGGAATGGCCGAGACCGACCGGCAGATCAAGAAATTGCTGTTCAGCCGCATCTATCGCCATCCCGACATCATGCGTATCCGGGCCGGTGCCGCACAGATCGTCACAGACCTTTTTCACGCATACATGGCCGATCCCGGCCTGATGAAGAGCCACTACTGGGTCAACCACATCGCCGGACTCAATTCTTCGGCCAAGGCGCGCCATGTCGGCGACTATCTCGCGGGCATGACCGATACCTATGCGGTGCGTACCCACAGGGAGCTGTTTGACCGGACTCCCGAATTGCGATAGGCAGCGCAGCAATTCCACTCCATTTGCTGGCTATGACAGCCGCTTGCGCGGGTAAAAGACATGAACCTCTTCGCCGACTTCGAAACGAGAATTAAGAACGCCCTCGAGCAGATCGACCTCATCAAGGAGAAGCGTTCCTCCCTCGATTTCGGCCGCATCGTCGTCGAGCCGCCACGTGATGCCAGCCACGGCGATGCCGCGACCAATGCCGCGATGGTTCTTGCCAAGGCGCTCGGCACGAATCCGCGCGCGCTCGCCGAGGTGATCGGCGAAAAGCTCAAGGAGGATGCCGACGTCGACGAGGTGACGGTCGCCGGGCCAGGCTTCATCAACATCCGTCTCTCGACGGGCTATTGGCAACGCCTGCTCGCCACCATGATCAGCGAGGGCACCGACTTCGGCCGCTCGACCCTCGGCAAGGGCCGCAAGGTCAACGTCGAATACGTGTCGGCCAACCCGACCGGCCCGATGCATGTCGGTCACTGCCGCGGCGCCGTGGTCGGCGACGCGCTGGCCAACCTGCTCGCCTTCGCCGGTTACGACGTCACGAAGGAATACTACATCAACGATGCCGGCGCGCAGATCGACGTGCTCGCACGCTCGGTCTTCCTGCGCTATCGCGAGGCGCTCGGCGAGAAGATCGGCGAGATCCCCTCCGGCCTCTATCCGGGTGACTATCTCGTCCCGGTCGGCCAGGCGCTGGCCAAGGAATTCGGCGTTCGGCTGCACAACATGCCGGAAGAGGAGTGGATGGCGATCGTCAAGGATCGCGCCATCGAGGCCATGATGGTAATGATCAAGGACGATCTCGCAACCCTCAACGTGCATCACGACATCTTCTTCTCCGAGCGGACCCTGCATGCCGACGGTGCTGCGCGCATCCGCAAGGCGATCAACGACCTGACCTTCAAGGGCCACGTCTATCGCGGCACGCTGCCGCCGCCGAAGGGCCAGCTGCCCGAGGATTGGGAAGACCGCGAGCAGACCCTGTTCCGCTCGACCGAAGTGGGCGACGACATCGACCGTCCGCTGATGAAGTCGGATGGCAGCTACACCTATTTCGCCGCCGACGTCGCCTATCTCAAGGACAAGTTCGATCGCGGTTACGCCGAGATGATCTATGTGCTCGGTGCGGACCACGGTGGCTACGTGAAGCGCCTCGAGGCGGTCAATCGCGCGGTATCCGAGGGCAAGTCGAAGCTCACGGTCCTGCTGTGCCAGTTGGTCAAGCTGTTCCGCGACGGCGAGCCGGTCAAGATGTCGAAGCGTTCAGGCGACTTCGTCACGCTGCGTGAGGTCGTCGAGGAAGTCGGCCGCGACTCGGTGCGTTTCATGATGCTTTATCGCAAGAGTTCCGAGCCGCTCGACTTCGACTTCGCCAAGGTGACGGAGCAGTCGAAGGACAATCCGGTCTTCTACGTCCAGTACGCGCATGCCCGCTGCATGTCGGTCTTCCGGCAGGCGAGGGAAGCCTTCCCCGACCTCGATCTCGAGACGGTCGACCTTGCCGGCGCTATTGACGGACAGATTGTCGATCCCACCGAGCTGCAGCTCGTCGCCAAGCTTGCGGAATATCCCCGGATAATCGAGGCTGCGGCCCAGTCGCAGGAGCCGCATCGGCTTGCATTCTACCTCTATGATCTGGCAAGTTCGTTCCATGCCCATTGGAACAAGGGTAAGGATTCGCCCGAATTACGCTTTGTTAACGATAAACATAGACAATTGACCGTCGCCAGGCTTGGGCTGGTGCATGCTGTCGCCTCCGTACTGAAGTCCGGTCTGTTCGTTACAGGCACTGATGCTCCGGTAGAAATGCGATAGTATCGTCACCATTTACCCACATTGCACTGGCAAGCGTTTTGTCGCGTAGGGTAAGTGGAATCAGTAATGGTACAGAAGCAGGCCGCTTTCGGCAGTCGATTTGGGCAGGATAGTTTCGCGGACGATGATCCGTTGGCGGAACTTGCCCGGATCGTCGGTTTTGAACCGCCGGTCGAGCGCAGTGCCGATCCGGTCCGTCAGGCAGAACCCGAGATACATCAGTTCAATCTCGAAGATGAACTGATGCGCGAGTTCGATGACTATGACGCGCCGCCGCGCCGGCCCATCGAGCCCGTGGTTGCCGAGCCCGTCGTCCCAGATACGTCCCGCAATGCCGAGCCGGCCTACGAGGATGACGTCGCCGAATTCGATGACGTATTCTTCCCCGAGCCGGTCATCGAGCCCCGTGTCGACGCTCCTGTTGTTGCCGCTGCCGTTTCACAGCCGGCGCGCGAAGAGCCATCCTTCTCGACCGACCTCGCGGATGAACTGGAACTCGCCGTTGCCGAACAGGTCGATGAGGCCCCGTGGAGGCCGGTAGAGGCCGAGCCGCGCCTCCGGCTTCCGCTCGCCAATTTCGCGCCGGCCCCTGTCGCCCGTGTCGAGCCGCCGATGACCGTTCCCGCACCGGTCGAGCCGGTTGCTCCCTCCGCCGAGACCGGCTTCGCCGCCGAGGGCTTTCTGTCCGAAGCCGATTTCGACTGGCCGACGCCAACCATCGAGGCAGCTCCGTCGGAAACGCCCGTTGCCGAACAGGTAGCAACCGCGCCCGCGGTCGAAGACGAGGATCCCTTCGCGCTCGACGCTCTGGCTGCCATAACCAGTGACCGTCCGGCCCATGTGGTCGCCGTCGAACCGGTGGCCGCCAGGCCGCGCAGTGAGCCGTCGTTCAATTTCTCCTTCGCCGACGATCTTGCTGCCGACGAGGATTTTTCGGCCGGCACGCCCGTTGCCCCCGTCCAGCATGCGCCGACGACCGAAGCGCCGCAGCGCGCCGAGCCGCGGATGGAAGCCCGTGCGTCGATCGACGAGGCCGAGTTCGATCCCTTCTCCGAGGGAGAGTTCGATATCCAGCTCGATGACATCGAGCTTGATCTGTCGGACATCGAGGAAGATTTCGAAGGATCGCCGGTGCCGTCACGGAATGCCGAGCCCGCGCCGGCTGTTGCCGTTGCGCCTGCCGTCCCGGCCGTCTTTGCCAATGCTGCGCCGGCGTTCGCTGCCGCGCGCTCCTATGCGCCGGTCGCACCTGCGCCTGCACCTTCACCCGCCCCGGTGGTCGCGCGCGAGCCGGTACCGGTTGCCGCGCCGGCGCCCGTCAGGCCTGCGCCACAGCCGGTCTTCTCTGACGAGCCTCTGGCCTTCGATCCCTCGGAGATTTCCGAGCAGGACGATCACCTGGAGTCTATTGCCGGATTGGACGTTCCGGAGGTGCCCCAGCCCGAGGCCGAAGCCGAGCCGGTCAGCTATTCGCACGACTACGACCTGGACATCGACAGCGAGCTTGCATCGCTGTTCGACGAGCCGTCGACCTCGCACGCCGCAGTTCCGGCCAAACCTGCCGTTTCTCAGGCGACGCCGACCCGTCCGGCAGCTCCCGTGACCCCGGCCGCTGCACCTGCTCCGGCTCCTGCCGCATCGTCTTCTTTCCCGCCGATGGACGATTTTGATGCCTTTGAGCGTGCGCTGGAAGAGGACTTCCGCCACACGCTGTCGAGCCCGTCGGACTATGCGAGCCAGAACCCCGGCCGGATCAACATTCCCGTCGAGCCGAAGGGCTTGTCGCGCTTCGCCTTCCTGCGGCCGCGCAACCTGCTGATGGCCGGCACCGCGACGGTCGCCGTGCTTCTCGCTGGCGGTGCCATCTATGCTTGGCTGAACAGCAGCGGTTCGTCGCTTCTGACGTCCGGCGAGCCGCCGGTCATTGCCGCCGACAAGGATCCGGTCAAGGTCGTGCCCGAGGACAAGGGCGGCAAGGCCGTGCCGAACCAGGACAAGGCCGTCTATGACAGCGTTGCCGGCGCCGGTGTTGCCGATCCGAAGCAGGAAAGTCTGATCTCCTCCAGCGAGGAACCGGTCGACGTCGTGCAGAAGACGCTGATCCCCGAGACCCTTCCGCTGGAAGGCGAGAACGACGTCGAAGCCATGGGCACGCCCGTCGGCGAGACCGAGGATCCGCGTCTGCTGCCGGGTGAAACAGCCGCAGAGCAGCCGGCGGCTGCCGATGCCGGCGATCAGCCGACGATTACGCCGCGCAAGGTCAGAACCATGATCGTTCGCCCCGACGGCACGTTGGTCGCCCAGGAGGCGCCCGAGGAGCCTGTCCCGGCACCGCAGGAAACCGCCGCGAAGAGCAGCGCCCAGCCGGCCGCTGTGCCCGCCCAAGTACCGGCGGCAAAGCCGGCGCTTGCTGCGCCGTCGAACGAACCCGCACCGACGCCGGTGAAGACGACCACCGTTCCCGTTACACCGGCGGCTCCCGCCACGGAGACAGCTGCGAAGGCTGCTGCCCCCGTTCCGACGACCCGTCCGCCTGAACCGGCCAAGCCCGCGGTGGCCGAACAGACCGACCTGCGCCCGGCTGCAGAGCCCGTTGCACCCGCTGCCGAGATGGCGGCTGCCGTTCCGGCGATACCGGCTGCAGAGCCTGCGGCCGCTGCACCCGCACCGGCCGCAGGCAGCTACTTCATCCAGGTCGCCTCCCTGCCGTCCCAGGCAGAGGCTGAGAAATCCTACAAGAGCATTTCCGGCAAGTTCGCGAGCGTCGTCGGCGGTCGCGCTCACGAGATCAAGAAGGCGGAGATCGCCGGCAAGGGCACCTACTACCGCGTCCGTATCGCCGCCGGCAGCAAGGCCGATGCTGCCGCCCTTTGCGAGCGCTACAAGTCGGCCGGCGGAAGCTGCCTCGTCACGAAGTAGGCTTTTGCGCCGGGGAAACGAGACAGAAGAGGCGGGAACCCAAGGTTTCCGCCTCTTTTCCTGTGTATGACGCAATGCAGTGCTTCGGGTTTGCAGTCCGGCCTCTTATGATTCGGCCATGACCAAAATCCATACCCCGGCAAAAGCAATGATCCTCGGCTGCAGCGGAACCGCGCTGACGGCCGACGAGAAGGCTCTTTATCGCGACGAACAGCCCTGGGGCTTCATCGTCTTTGCCCGCAACCTCAATGAACCGGCACAGATCTCCGATCTGGTCGCCGAGATGCGCGAGACGGTCGGAGGTCGCAACGCGCCCGTGCTGATCGACCAGGAAGGCGGTCGGGTCCAGCGTATCCGCGAGCCGATGGCCCCCCGCTATCCCGCGGCAGCCGTGCTGGGTGAGCTCTATCGGCGCGACAAGGCACTCGGTCTTCGGGCCGCCTGGCTGATGTCTCGCCTGCACGCCTTTGATCTCCTGCGCTTCGGCATCAACGTCGATTGCCTGCCGGTGCTCGACGTGCCGGTCGAGGGCGCCAACAACGTCATCGGCGACCGCGCCTACGGAAACGACCCGGTGACCGTCGGCGAAATGGGCGAGGCGGCGGCCGCGGGCCTTAAGGCCGGCGGTGTCATGCCGGTGATGAAACACGTGCCGGGCCATGGCCGCGGCATGGCGGACTCGCATCTGGAACTGCCGGTGGTGACCACGCCGCGCGCTGAGCTGGAAGCCCACGACTTTCCGCCTTTCCGGCGGCTGCGTGGCGAACTGATGGCGATGAGCGCCCATGTGGTATACTCCGACATCGATCCGGATCATCCGGCATCGACGTCGCGCAAGGTGATCGACGAGATCATCCGCGGCTCTATCGGTTTCGACGGGTTGCTGATGTCCGACGATGTTTCGATGAATGCACTCAAAGGCACGATCGGCGAACGTGCTGCGGCGATCGCGGCGGGTGGCTGTGACGTGATCCTCCATTGCAACGGCGTGATGGAAGAGATGCGCGCGGTCGTCGGCGAGGCGCCGCTGCTGGAGGGCAGGGCGCGTGAACGTGCCGACGCCGTCGAGGCGGCCTTCGGTGCTGATGACGGTGCGGACGAGGTAGCGATCCGCGCCGAGTTCGACGGTTTGAGGGCGACCGCCTGATGTCGAGACCGGCCGGCACACCCGCAACCCCGATCAAGGCCCCCCCGATCGACGCGTCGACGCCGATGGATAGCCTTTGGCAGGACACCGCCGCTGAGCGGCTGACCAGCGAGCCGGCGCTCGTGATCGACGTTGCCGGTTTCGAAGGGCCGCTCGACCTTCTGCTGTTCCTGGCGCGGAACCAGAAAGTCGATCTGGCGCGTATCTCCGTGCTGGCGCTGGTAGAGCAGTATCTCGAATTCGTCGAAAGCGCCCGCCGCATCCGCCTGGAGCTGGCCGCCGACTATCTCGTGATGGCCGCCTGGCTCGCCTATCTGAAATCGCGCCTGCTGATCCCGCAGCAGTCCAAGGATGAGGGGCCGTCGGGCGAAGAGATGGCGGCGACGCTCGCCTTTCGCCTGAAACGCCTTGAAGCGATGCGCGAGGCCGCGACGCGCCTGATCAACCGCAACCGTCTCGGCCGCGACGTCCATCCGAGGGGTGCCCCCGAACACGTGCCGACCCGCGTGGACAATGCCTACGAGGCATCGCTCTATGATCTCCTGACCGCCTACGCGGCCCTTCGCCAGCGCCAGGCAACCACCCAGGTGACGATTGCCCGCCGTCGCGTCTGGTCGCTGGCCGATGCCCGCGCCATCCTGACTCGGATGATCGGCGAGATCGGCGACTGGACGGCGCTCGACAACTTCCTGCTCCGATACCTGGCGACCCCGGCAGAGCGCGTGACCGCGATCGCCAGCGCCTTTGCCGCCTCGCTCGAACTGGTGCGCGAGGGACGCCTGGAGATCCGTCAGGAGGGCGCCTTCCAGCCGATCTATCTGCGTAGCGGCCCCCGTGCCGGCGAACTGGCTTCGGTGGAATGACGATGGGTGAACCGCATGACGAAGACCTGATCGGCGACGACGAGGAGGTCGCAGTTCCGGATCCGGCGCGCCTTCGCAGCGAACGCGAGGCGCTGCGGATCGCCGAGGCGCTGGTCTTTGCGTCCGCGGAGCCCGTTTCGGAAGGCTTCATTGCCGAACGCCTGCCACGTGACATGGACGTGCGGGCGCTGATGATGCAGCTCAAGGACGATTATGCCGGCCGCGGCGTCAATCTGGTGCAGGTCGACGACCACTGGGCCTTCCGGACGGCGGCCGACCTCTCCTTTGCCATCCGCAGGGACGAGACCGAGGTCAAGAAGCTGTCGCGCGCAGCACTCGAGGTGCTGGCGATCATCGCCTATCACCAGCCGGTGACGCGCGCCGAAATCGAGGACATTCGCGGCGTGCAGACGTCGAAGGGCACCCTCGACGTGCTGATGGAGGCCGGATGGGTGCGTTTCCGCGGCCGCCGGCGCACCCCCGGCCGTCCCGTGACGCTCGGCACCACCCGTGATTTCCTCGATCATTTCGGTCTGGAGGAACTGCGCGACCTGCCTGGTCTGGAAGAGCTGAAGGGCGCCGGCCTGTTGTCCGGACGCATTCCGGCGAACTTCAACATTCCGCTTCCCTTGACCGGCGACGACCTCGCCGAAGACGAGGATCCGATCACCCAGCTCGATCTCGAGGAACTTGGCCTCTTGACACCGGGCGGAGAAGCGGACGAATAGCATCAGGTTTTTAAACGGTAACCCGGCGGTGTCCGGATGGCAAAGGCGACTGCGCCGGCACATCCGCGATTGACAGCCATTCGGGCGGTGGAATGAGTTCGGATACCACGCAAGGCGGCAGTTCGAGACGCACGGCAGGCGTCACTTTCGCAGCTCGACTGAGTTTCGAGGATATTCGCCACGGTTATCACGGCCGCGAGACGCTGAGGGGCGTGTCGCTGACGGCCGAGCCGGGCGAGGTTCTGTGCCTGCTTGGGCCCTCCGGCTCCGGCAAGACCACGCTTCTGCGGATTGCGGCCGGCATCGAGGCTCAGCTTTCCGGCCGCCTGCTGGTCAACGATCGCGAAGTGGCCGGACCTGCCGGCTTCGTGCCGCCGGAAAAGCGCGGCATCGGCCTGATGTTTCAGGACTTCGCCCTCTTTCCACATATGAGCGTCGTAGAAAACGTCCGCTTCGGGCTCACCGCGCTGCCGGCGAAGGAAGGCCTTGCCGAGGCGATGCTGGCTCTGGAGCGCGTTGGCCTGGCGCATTATGCGGAGAAATATCCCCATGCGCTGTCGGGCGGCGAGCAGCAGCGCGTTGCGCTGGCCCGCGCGCTGGCGCCGCGTCCCGGCGTGCTTCTGATGGACGAACCCTTCTCCGGTCTCGATTCTCGGCTGAAGGACACCATCCGGGCCGACACACTGGCCATCCTGCGTGAAACGCGGGCCACCGCGGTCGTGGTCACCCACGATGCAGAGGAGGCGATGCGCATGGCCGACCGGATCGCCCTGTTGAGGGACGGTCGGCTGGTCCAGGTGGGAACCTCCGACGATCTCTATCGCCGACCGAAGGATCTTTTCACGGCCGCTTTCTTTTCCGAAATCAACGAGTTTTCGGGGATTGTCCGCAACGGTCGCGTCGTCACGCCACTCGGCGTTGCCGAAGCGCCGGGGTTTGCGGAGGGCAGGCCGGTGTCGATTGCCGTGCGCCTTTCCGGCGTCGGTGTGAGCCCGGACAGCGGCATCATTCCGGCTCGCGTGGTGTCGCGCCGTTTCCTCGGTGTGGTCGAGCTTCTGGAACTTGCAATTCCCGGAAGCGAGCGCCCGGTGCGTTCGCGGATGCGGGCGGACATACTGCCGCAGGGCCTGCGCGACGTTACGATTTCGGTAAACCCGCAGGACATTTTGGTGTTTGAAAAAGAGTCTGAAACCCCTTACATCGGGGAAACGGAAAACAGGGAGTAACTGTAATGGGTTCTTTTAGCATGTGGCACTGGCTGATCGTTCTCGCGATCGTTCTGCTGCTCTTCGGCCGCGGCAAGATCCCGGAACTGATGGGCGACGTTGCCAAGGGCATCAAGAGCTTCAAGAAGGGCATGTCGGACGACGACGCCGAAAGCTCTGCACCGGGCAAGACCGTCGACCACAAGGCCGACGAAACCAAGTAAGCTCGTATGGACCTGAGGCCGGCCTTGCCGGCCTTTGCTGCTTTGCCATGAATTGGGCACGGCAGTATGTCAGGTAGTTTGGACGGAGCGGCCGCTGTCAGAGCCGCGACGCACCTTCCGGAAAATGGCGTCAGGAGCCCGTTGAATGCTGGATGTTGGCTGGACCGAGTTGCTTGTCATCGCGGTGATCCTGATCGTCGTGGTCGGTCCGAAGGACCTGCCGCCGATGATCCGCGCTTTCGGCAAGATGACGGCGCGCCTGAGGCGGACTGCCGGCGAGTTCCGCGCCCAGTTCGATGAAGCGTTGCGCGAGGCGGAACTCGATGACCTCCGCCAGTCGGTCGAGGACGTTCGCCGTCTCAATCCGACCAACTCGCTGCGCGATGCCATCAATCCGCTCCGCCAGATGGGCAACGAGATCAAGGCTGACCTGCAGAAGGCGGCCACGCCGCCGGCGGCACCCGCCGCGGCAGCGCCAGCCGCTCCTGCGCAGGAGCCCGTTGCAACAAGCCTGCCCGACATGCCGTCGGCTTTGGTCGGCGTCCCGGCCGATCTCGTGCCCGCGACATCCGATCCTGCGGCCGCTCCGGTGAAGACCGCCAAGGCTGCGCCGCGCAAGACAAAGGCTCCGGCTGCCGCCAAGGCAGAGCCCGCGTCCGCTAAGGCCGCCGCGCCGGCCAAGGTGACACGCGCCAAGGCGAAGGCCGGCACTGCCGAGCCTGCGGCGGACCAGAAAGCTGCGGCCCCGAAGAAACCCCGTAAGCCGAAGAACGAGGAAACCGCATGAGCGGCGATATCGAAGACAAGCCGCAGCCGCTCATCGAGCATCTGATCGAACTGCGCTCGCGCCTGATCTGGGCGATCGGCGCGTTCTTCGTGGCTTTCATCGTCTGTTTCTATTTCGCCAAGCAACTCTTCAACCTGTTGGTCGTGCCCTACAAATGGGCCGTCCTCTGGGCCGGTCTCGACCTAAGCAAGGCGGAACTGATCTATACGGCGCCGCAGGAATTCTTCTTCACCCAGGTTAAGGTCGCCATGTTCGGCGCTTTCGTCATCGCCTTTCCGATGATCGCCGCGCAGATCTACAAGTTCGTGGCACCCGGCCTCTACAAGAACGAGCGCCAGGCCTTCCTGCCGTTCCTGGTGGCCTCGCCGATCCTGTTTTTGCTCGGCGGCGCGCTAGTCTACTTCTTCTTCACCCCGATGGTCATGTGGTTCTTCCTCGCGATGCAGCAGGCACCGGGCGAGGGGGACGTGGCTATCTCTCTGATGCCCAAGGTTTCGGAGTATCTGAGCCTCATCATGACGCTGGTCTTCTCCTTCGGCCTGGTGTTCCAGTTGCCGGTGGTGACCACGCTGCTGGCCCGCGTCGGCCTCTTGGAAAGCGGTTGGCTGGCGGACAAGCGCAAGTATTTCATCGTCGTCGCCTTCGTGGTCGCCGCGGTGCTGACGCCGCCCGACCCGATCTCCCAGATCGGCCTTGCTTTGCCGACGATCCTTCTCTACGAGGTAGCCATCTATGCTGCGCGACTCGTGGAACGTCGCCGCGCCACCGATTCCCGCGTGGCGGCGGGCGAGGCCGACCAGAAGGGCGAGCAGGACGACGCATAACGGCGCCGTCCGTTCTCCTCCACTCCCGAGCATGCATCCATGGGGCCGGACAGGGCACCCGCCAGGTCCGATCCGACGATCACGACAAATGACCTGGAACGACGATGCTTGATATCAAATGGATCCGCGACAATGCCGAAGCCCTCGATGCCGCGCTGGCCAAGCGTGGCGCGGAGCCGCTGGCTGCCAGCCTGATTGCCCTCGATGAGAAGCGCCGCTCCGTCGTCCAGTCCCTGCAGGACATGCAGGCGCGCCGCAATGCCGCCTCCAAGGAGATCGGCGCGGCGATGGGCAAGAAGGACATGGAGCTTGCCGAGAAGCTGAAGGCCGAGATAGCCCATTTCAAGGACGTCATGCCGGGCGCCGAGGAAGAGGAACGCCAGCTGACCGCCGAATTGACGGACCAGCTGTCGCGCATTCCCAACATTCCGCTCGAGGACGTGCCGGTCGGCAAGGACGAGCATGACAACGTGGTCAAGCGGGTCATCGGCCAGAAGCCCGGCTGGAACCATCCGGCCAAGGAACACTACGATCTCGGCGAAGCGCTCGGTTACATGGACTTTGAGCGTGCCGCCAAGCTCTCCGGCGCGCGCTTCACGGTTCTGACCGGCCCGCTCGCCAAGCTTGAGCGCGCGCTTGGCCAGTTCATGCTCGACCTGCACACCACCGAGCATGGCTATACCGAAGTTTCCTCGCCGCTGATGGTCCGTGACGAGGCCATGTACGGCACCGGCCAGCTGCCGAAGTTCGCCGAGGATTTGTTCAGGACTACGGATGGCCGCTGGCTGATCCCGACCGCCGAAGTGACTCTGACCAACCTGGTCTCGGGGGAGATCCTGGAACAGGAAAAGCTGCCGCTGCGCTTCACGGCGCTCACCCCGTCCTTCCGTTCGGAAGCCGGTTCCGCCGGCCGCGATACCCGCGGCATGCTGCGCCAGCACCAGTTCTGGAAGTGCGAACTCGTGTCGATCACCGATGCCGAGAGCGCGATCGACGAACACGAGCGCATGACGGCCTGCGCCGAAGAAGTTCTGAAGCGACTCGGCCTGCATTTCCGCACCATGACGCTCTGCACCGGCGACATGGGCTTCGGTTCACGCAAGACCTATGACCTCGAGGTCTGGCTGCCAGGCCAGAACACCTATCGCGAGATTTCGTCCTGCTCGGTCTGCGGTGATTTCCAGGGCCGCCGCATGAACGCCCGCTATCGCGGCAAGGACGGCAAGGGAACGACCTTCGTCCACACCCTGAACGGCTCGGGCACCGCCGTCGGCCGTGCGCTGATCGCCGTCATGGAGAACTACCAGAACGAAGACGGATCCATCACCGTTCCGGACGCGCTGCTCCCCTATATGGGCGGCATCACCAAGATCGAGAAGGCGGCCTGAGGTCGGGAGGATCCGAATGCGCATTCTCCTTACCAACGACGACGGGATCCATGCCGAAGGTTTGGCCGTGCTGGAACGCATTGCCCGCAAGCTTTCGGATGACGTCTGGATCGTTGCGCCCGAGACGGACCAGAGCGGGCTTGCGCATTCTCTGACGATTTCCGAGCCGCTCAGGCTGCGGAAGGTGGCAGACAAGCGCTTTGCCCTGCGCGGCACACCGACCGATTGCGTCATCATGGCTGTTCGCGAGATACTTCCGGAAAAGCCCGATCTCGTCCTGTCCGGCGTCAATGCCGGCGGCAACCTCGCCGACGATGTGACATACTCGGGAACGGTCGCCGGAGCCATCGAGGGCACGCTGCAGGGTGTCCGTTCGATCGCGCTCAGCCAGCTCTACGATTACACGAACGGCGGACGGGTCATCCCCTGGGAGGTGGCCGAGACGCTGGCACCCAAGCTTCTTGCCCAGTTGATTGCGGCAGAGCTTCCGGCCGGCACCTTCCTGAACGTCAATTTCCCGCGCTGCGCGCCATCCGAGGTACAGGGCATCGAGGTGACGTCCCAGGGCAAGCTCGACTTCGGCCTCGAGGTCGAGGAACGCGCCGATGGCCGCGGCTTTCCCTATTACTGGCTGCGCTTCGGCGATCGCGGCAGCCGCTTCCGCGAGGGGACCGACCTTCAGGCGCTCAAGGAAGACAAGATCTCGGTCACCCCGCTCAAGCTCGACATGACCGACTACGCCGCCCAGGACAGCATTGCCCGGGCGCTCGGCTTCGGGGTCTCCGGTTGAAGTCCGCAATGGTGGAAAAGGAGGGTTTCGCGGCCCTCGTTCTGCGGCTCCGGTCCGAGGGGATCAACGATCTCGATCTCCTGACCGCCGTCGAGCAGACGCCGCGCTCCCTCTTCGTTCCGCCGCAATACGCAGATCAGGCCTATTCGAGCCGTTCGATCCCGATCGAATGCGGGGCTTTCATGGAGGGGGCCGACCTGGCGGTCCGCCTGCTCGCTCATCTTCACGTAAAGCCCGGCCAGCGGGTTCTAGAAATCGGCACCGGAAGCGGCTTCATGTCGGCCGTGCTCGGCCGCTTGTCCGAGCGGGTGATGTCTATCGACCGCTACAAGACGCTCGTCACCGCGGCGCAGCGCCGGCTCGACAATCTTGGACTTCGCAATGTCGTGTTGCGTCAGGCCGACGGCAGTCATGGCCTGACGGGCGAGGGTACCTTCGACCGTATCCTTTCGACGGCGGCCTTTCCCACCATGCCGCGCTTCTTTGCCGAACAGCTGGTTTCGGGCGGCGTATTGCTTGCGCCGCTGATGACGGGCGAGGAGAGCTGCATCATCGTCCGCCTGACCAAAACCGGCAGCCGCTTCGACCGGGAGGACCTGTTCGAAGTGCCTTATCTGCCGCTCGTTCCGAAGATGGCATCGTTCCTCTGATCGCTTGCGAACGGCCGGTCTGCGGGGCCGAATGTTCGCCCTCTCGAAAATAGTTCACGGCGATTCCAGTCGGTTAACTGACCAGTAACACTAACGCGCTTTAATCATAACCACATCAAGTTGCGTAATATGTGGGTCGAGTTATGCGTAAGAGTGTATCGCCGAAATCCGGAATGCCCGTCGCCCGAATCCTTGTGGCGATGTTGCTCGCAAGCGCGGCCACCGGCTGCAGCTCTGACGCCTCGCGCTTCAGCTCCGTATTCTCCACTGACAATATCTCCACCGCGTCCATTCCGCGGCGCAGTGTCGTGGAGCAGCCGGTCCCGTCCGCTACGATCGGTGGTGGCCAAGTCGCGAGCCAGCCGGACTACACGAATCGCCAGCAGGCGATGAACCAGCCTTATCCGAGCCAGCCGGGCTATCAGCCGTCGTCGGTTGCCCGCGGTGCCGCAACTCCGGTTTCCGTGCAGCGCGCCGAGCTCGCTGCCCCGACCGGTGCTGGGCCTGCAACAGACAAGACCGCCGAACGCGCCGCCGCCCTGGCGCAGCCGTTCCCGGCTGCTCCGTCCGGCCAGCAGACCGCCGCTCTGGCGCGCCCAACGGCTGGGGATGATCTGACGACCGGTTCCACCGCCACGCAGAATGGCTGGTCAACCGGCAAGGCCGCTGCCCGCGTCACGCTTCGTCCGGGTGAGACGATCGCCAGCCTTTCGAAGCGCTACGGCGTGCCGGAGCGCGAAATCCTCAAAGCCAACGGCCTGACCCATTCCTCCGACGCGGCGGCCGGCCAGCTGGTCATCATCCCTAACCTTTCCGGCCAGACCAATGCTGCGCGGGCCGCGGCCAATGCCTCCGGCCTTCCTGATGGCAACGGCAAGCCGATGCTGCCACAGTCGCCGGAACAGAACGTCGCCGTCCTGCCGACGGTGCCGACCTCGCGTGACAAGTCGCAGGCTCCGGCCTCCAGCGCAACCGGCAAGGCTGTTGCCGGGGCAGGCGAAGGTGCGGCTCCCGGCACCTATGTTGTGAAGCCCGGCGATTCGCTCAACAAGATCGCCAAGGCGACCGGTACGCCGATCGACAAGCTCAAGGCTGCGAATGGACTGACGTCCGCGAACATCCGCGTTGGCCAGGCCCTCAAGATCCCCGCTGGTGGCTCTGCCGCCCAGACGGCCTCCGCTCCGGCGACCGATCCTCTCAAGACTGCGACGATCCCGACGGCCAAGAGCGACAAGGCCCCCGCAGGCTACAAGGCGCCGGCCGCAACCCAGTCGGTCAGCGAAGTCGCCTCCGTCGACACCAAGGAATCGGCACCGGAAGCAACCGGAATCGGCAAATACCGCTGGCCGGTCCGCGGCGCGGTCGTCGCCGGCTACGGCGCCAATGTCGAAGGAAAGCGCAATGACGGCATCGATATCTCGGTCCCCGCCGGCACTCCGGTCAAGGCTGCCGAAAACGGCGTGGTCATCTATGCCGGCAACGGCCTGAAGGAACTCGGCAACACCGTTCTGGTTCGCCATGACGACGGCACCGTCACTGTCTACGGCCATGCCGATGCGCTTTCGGTTCAGCGCGGCCAGAAGGTCCAGCGCGGCCAGCAGCTCGCCACCTCCGGCATGAGCGGCAACGTCAAGCGCCCGATGCTCCACTTCGAGGTCCGCAAGGATGCGACCCCGGTCAACCCTATGACTTTCCTGGAATAGGTATTGCGTCCCAGGCAAGCGACGAAAAGGCCCGGAAACCCCGGGCCTTTTCTCGTTTTCAGGCGCGGTTCATCGAGATTCGGAGGCGACCGGCTAGATCCTGGATATACTGCCAGGCCACGCGGCCCGACCGGCCCCCACGCGTGGTCGCCCATTCCAGCGCCTCTGCATGCAGGCTTTCACGGTCCAGCGGCAATTCGAAATGCGCGGCATAGCCGTCGATCATCGCAAGATAGTCGTCCTGGCTGCATTTGTGGAAACCGAGCCAGAGCCCGAAGCGATCCGACAGCGAGACCTTTTCCTCGACCGCTTCCGACGGGTTGATCGCCGTCGACTGCTCGTTCTCCATCATGTGGCGGGGCAAAAGATGGCGGCGGTTCGATGTGGCGTAGAAGAGAACATTGTCCGGGCGACCTTCGACGCCCCCGTCGAGCGCGGCTTTGAGCGACTTGTAGGCGGTATCGTCATGATCGAAGGAGAGGTCGTCGCAGAAGACAATGACACGCTGCGGCGTGTCCTTCAGGATGTCGAGAAGGACTGGCAGGGAGGAAATGTCCTCACGATGCACTTCGATGAGCTTGAGCGACACACCGGTCTGTGCGCGGACATCGGCATGGACCGCCTTGACCAGAGACGACTTGCCCATGCCGCGCGCGCCCCATAGCAGCACGTTGTTGGCCGGAAATCCTTCCGTGAAGCGGAGCGTGTTCTCATGCAGGATGTCGCGGACATGGTCCACGCCCCTGATGAGCGACAGCGCCACGCGATTCGGCCGCTTCACCGGCTGCAGATGCATGCGGGCCGGAGCCCAGACGAAGCAGTCGGCCGCCGACCAGTCGTTTTCGATCGGTGCCGGTCCGGCAAGCCGCTCGACCGCCAGGGTCAGGCGGCGCAGTTCGGCGAGCAGTTGCGCGTTCAAGTCGTCGGACATCGAAACCTCCTCGGCGCGCAAGAAATGCAGTCCGGACACGCGCCATTTTACCGGCGGGTAGCATGGCCTTTTGGCAGCCGAAAGGGTAAGAGGCTCTAAATCGGTACGCAGGCCCGCTGTTTCTGTTGCATTCAGGGCCTTCGTCACTATATTCCGGCGACCTGATGCGGGGGCAAGGCTGCCCGCTCACTTTGCAGTCTAGGGAGTTTTCCATGTTCGTTACGCAAGCCTTCGCCCAGGACGGCGCCGCAGCAGCTGGCGGTGCCTTCGGTTCTGGCCTCGAGATGCTGTTTCTTTTCGCGCCGCTGATGCTGATCTGGTATTTCCTCCTGATCCGCCCGCAGCGTCAGCAGATGAAGAAGCGCACCGAGACGCTTGCCGCTATCCGTCGCGGTGACCAGGTTGTCCTCGGTGGCGGCCTCGTCGGCAAGGTCAGCAAGGTGATCGACGACAACGAACTCGAAGTCGAGCTCGCCGAAGGCGTGAAGGTCCGCGCGATGCGGAGCTACATTGCCGAAGTTCGCGTTAAGGGCGAGCCGGTCAAGACCGAAACGGCCGCTTGAGTGTTCCAGCGACCGGCACTGCCGGTCGCTTCTTTCTGATGGCCTTCATCTGAATTCGAGAGTTTCATGCTGTATATTTCGCGCTGGAAGACGATCTTCATTTGGCTCACGGTCTTCGTGAGCGTGTTGGTGGCGTTGCCAAACCTCTTCAGCGACGAACAGCTCGCAAAATTCCCGTCATGGCTTCCGACCAAGCAGGTGACCCTCGGTCTCGACCTGCAGGGCGGCTCGCACATCATGCTGAAGATCGAGCGGGCCGACATCGTCAAGGAACGGCTCGAAACGACTGTGGGTGACATTCGCGCCACCCTGCGTGACGCCGGCGTCCGCTACACCGGCCTGTCCGGCGTAGGCCAGCAGGTGCAGGTCCGCATCACGGATGCCGACAAGGTCGAGGCTGCCAAGGAGGCGCTCGCCAGCTTGACGCAGCCGGTCAGCGCCGGCGGCTTGACGGGCGGCACGATCCAGGAAATCACGCTCCAGGAAGACGGTACGCTTCTCCGCTTCAACCTGACCGACGCGGGCATCGACTATCGCTCATCGTCGGCATTGACGCAGTCGATGGAAGTCGTGCGCCGCCGCGTCGACGAGCTCGGCACCACCGAGCCCATGATCCAGCGCCAGGGCACCGACCGCATCATCGTTCAGGTTCCGGGTCTCCAGGATCCGCAGCGCCTGAAGTCGCTGCTGAACCAGACCGCCAAGCTTTCCTTCCACATGGTCGATGCGAGCATGCCGGTCACGGAAGCGATCAACGGCCGCCCGCCGGCTTCCTCGGAAGTTCTCTATTCGCAGGACGATCCCGCCGTTCCCTATCTCGTTGAGAAGCGCGCGCTTGTTTCCGGCGAAAATCTGGTGGACGCGCAGGCAAGCTTCAATCAGCAGACCAACGAGCCGGTCGTCACCTTCCGCTTCGACAGCAAGGGCGCCCAGCGCTTTGCCCAGGCAACGCAGGAAAATGTCGGCCGCCCCTTCGCCATCGTCCTCGACGATCAGGTGATCTCGGCTCCGGTCATCCGTGAACCGATCATCGGCGGTTCGGGTCAGATCTCCGGCAACTTCTCGGTCGAGGGCGCAAACGATCTCGCCGTGCTGCTTCGTGCCGGTGCTCTGCCCGCTACCTTGACCGTCGTCGAGGAGCGCACCGTCGGTCCGGGCCTCGGCCAGGACTCGATCAACGCCGGTATCTTCGCAAGCGGCATCGGTGCGATCTTCGTCGTGGTCTTTATGCTCGGCTTCTACGGCACCTTCGGCGTGATGGCCAATATTGCGCTCGCCGCCAACGTGGTGATGATCCTTGCTGTCCTGTCACTGATCGGCTCCACGCTGACCTTGCCCGGCATCGCGGGTATCGTCTTGACCATGGGCATGGCGGTGGACTCCAACGTTCTCGTCTACGAGCGTATTCGTGAAGAGGTGAAGAGCGGGAGGTCATTGGTCCAGTCGATCGAGACGGGTTTCAACAAGGCCTTCGCGACGATCGTCGATGCCAACCTGACGACGCTGATCGCGGCGCTCGTGCTGTTCTTCCTTGGCTCCGGTCCGGTTCGCGGCTTCGCCGTGACGCTCGCCGTCGGTATTGTCACCACCGTCTTCACCGCTTTCACCATGACCCGCTGGCTGATGGCTGTCTGGTTCCGCTGGCGCCGCCCGAAGCACTTGCCGAAGGGTATTCGCACCGGCATCTTCGATACGCAGAACATCCGCTTCATGGCGATCCGGCGCTACACATTCGCTGTCGCCGGTGCATTGTCTCTTGCCTCGCTGATCGCCTTCACGACCGTCGGCCTCAATCTCGGCATCGACTTCCAGGGCGGTTCGATCATCGAGGTCAAGGCCCGCAGCGGCGCCGCAGACATCGGCGATATCCGCGACCGCTTGAGCGAGCTCAATCTTGGCGAAGTGCAGGCCCAGGGCTTCGGCGATCCGTCGAGTGTGCTGATCCGCATCCAGGCCCAGGAGGGTGGAGAGAACGCCGAACAGTCGGCGATCACCATGGTGCGCGGCGAGCTCGAGGACGCCTATGAGTTCCGCCGCGTAGAGGTGGTCGGTCCGGCCGTTTCGGGAGAACTGACCCAGACGGCCACGATCGGTGTCGCCGTGTCGCTGCTCTTCATCCTGATCTACATCTGGTTCCGCTTCGAATGGCAGTTCGCCCTCGGCTCGATCATCGCGACGCTTCACGACGTCATCCTGACGCTCGGCCTGTTCGTGCTGCTCGGCATCGAGTTCAACCTGACGAGTATCGCGGCGATCCTGACCATCATCGGCTATTCGCTGAACGACACAGTCGTCGTTTACGACCGAATGCGTGAAAACCTTAGACGCTACAAGAAGATGCCGCTCGATGTGTTGATCGATACCTCGATCAACCAGACGCTGTCGCGTACCGTTCTGACCGGTTCGACGACGTTGCTGGCCCTCGTCGCGCTCTATCTCTTCGGCGGCGAGGTCATTTCATCGTTCACGCTCGCCATGCTCTTCGGCGTTCTCGTCGGCACCTTCTCGTCGATCTACATCGCCGCGCCGATCCTGATCGCCTTCAAGCTGCGTCCCGATGCCTTCCAGAAGGAAGAGACGGAAGCGGCGCGTCCGGTATCCGGCAAGGTCGAGGCCTGAGCATGGCGCTCGGGCCGTCCGGCAAGGGCATCGTCGTTCGGCAGGCGCATTTTCCGGGCCGGGCTCCGATCGATGCCTATGGCGACGGCGGTTTTCGCTTTGCCGACATGTCACATCGCGGTTCGCTCCTGCTTCTGCCCTCCGGCATCTACGGATGGGACATGGAGGAGGGGGCCGCGCTGACGGTCGACAAGTTCCTCCGGGTACTCGACGACTCCTCCGGCATCGAGGTCCTCCTCGTCGGCACGGGCAGGCAATTGCGTCCGATCCCGGCCGAACTGAAGGCAGCGCTCAAGGCCAGGGGCATCGCCAGCGATCCGATGGGCACCGGTGCGGCGGTTCGAACCTACAACATCATGCTTGCCGAGCAGCGGGCGGTTGCCGCCGCCCTGGTTGCCGTGTGAAGCCGGGATACGGGTCTTGAGCGAAGCCTTGACTGCCAACCAGCATCTGGCCCTTTCCGGCCTGCGCGACACGGATCGCGACCGCTATCTCGCCTGCCTGCTCACGCCGACGGAGAAGCGCGGCGCGGTTGCCGCGCTCTATGCCTTCAATGCCGAACTCGCCCGTGTCCGCGACGTCGTGCGCGAGCCCCTGCCGGGCGAGGTGAGGCTGCAATACTGGCGCGATCTCATCGCCGGCGCTGCGCATGGTTCGACCGAGGCGAACCCGATTGCCGCGGCGCTTCTGGAGACCATCCGTGCGCACCGCTTGCCGACGGCACCGCTGGTTTCCATGATCGACGCGCGGGTGTTCGACCTTTACGACGATCCGATCGAGACGACGGCGATGTTCGAGGGCTATGCGGGCGAAACGGCTGCGGCGCTCATCCAGCTGGTGAGCCTCGTTCTCGATCCCGGCGCGGCCGCATGCTCCGCCACGATCGCCGGTCATGCCGGCGTGGCTCAGGCGATCGCGGGCGCCATCCTGCTGATGCCGGTCCACCGTGCCCGCGGCCAGGTCTACCTGCCGCTTGAGATTCTCTCCGCCACCGGCCTTGACCGCGAGAGCTTCCTAGCCGGAGGGGACCGAAACCGGATCTCGGCGGCCGTCGAGGCGTTTGCCGGGCTGGGACGTGATCATCTCGCAAAGGCGCGTGCCGCCGGTCCGATCCCCAAGATCCTCGTGCCGGCCTTCCTCCCGGTCGCGCTTTCCGAGGCGGTGCTCGTCGCAGCGGGGAAACAGGGATCGTCCGTGTTTGACAGCCCGCCGAGGCTGGCCCAATGGCGCCGTCAGCTGAAGCTCCTCGGAGCGGCGATCACCGGCCGGATTTGACTGCCGCCAAATTCGCGCAAGCCTCGTATACTAGAAATGTCCGGAGGGCCGGGTTGGACCGATCCCCATGGGAGATAGAGTGTGGCTGCGATCACTTGGGCGCTGATTTTCGGACTGGTTGTTGTGTTCGCCTATTTCTCGACGCGCATTGCCAAGCGCTCGAACGACGAAGGCCTGCACGACACTGGTCTCGCCATCGTTGAATTTGGCCGCGCCTTCCCCAACGAAGCCATTCGCAGTCTGCATGTCACCGCGGACGGCCGTGCCGTGTTCGTGCGCCTGCATGACAACAAGGCCGGCTTCATGCGCAACATGCGCAGCCACTATGCCTGCCACCTGATCGAACCCGGTACCGTCCGGGTGCGCCAGTCGGCGAACGGTCGCGGCTTTGCCATCGAATTTCTCGATGCACCCTTCCACAATGGGGAATACACGTTCGCAAGCCCCGCGGAAGCTGCCGAGGTTTCGCTGTGGCTGCTCGGAAACTATGTGAGCAGTGCGGAGCGCGACTTCGCCGGCGCTCCGCCACAGCCCAGCGTCTGACACGCATCGGCGCGTCGTCAGGCGGGGTACCCGTTCAGGCGAGGTCGAGCCACGTCCGGCAATCGGAGAGCGCCCGTTCGGCCATCAGCTGGCGCTTCATGATCGTCTTGTCCTTGCCACGGAAGCGCTTGATACCCTCCGGCTTGACGATCGAACCGGGAGCAAGCTCCGGAAACAGGCCGAAATTGATGTTCATCGGCTGGAAGGAGCGCTTGCCCGGCTCCTCGTCACTGACGAGGTGGCCGCCGGTGATGTGGTTGAGGAGCGAGCCGAGTGCCGTCGTTGCAGGCGGCAGGCGAACGTCCTCGCCCTTGCTATCGGCTGCGGCGAAGCGGCCGGCGAGCAGGCCGATCGACGCACTTTCCACATAGCCTTCGCAGCCGGTGATCTGGCCGGCGAAACGCAGGCCCGGCCGGCTCTTGAGCTGCAGCGACGGGTCAAGCAGCACCGGTGAATTGATGTAGGTGTTGCGGTGCAGGCCGCCCAGCCGGGCAAATTCCGCGTTCTCCAGGCCGGGGATCATCTTGAAGATCTCCGACTGGGCGCCGTAGCGCAGCTTCGTCTGGAATCCGACCATGTTGTAGAGGGTGCCGAGCGCGTTGTCCTGCCTGAGCTGCACGACCGCATAGGCCTTGACCGTCGGATTGTGCGCGTTGGTCAGGCCCATCGGCTTCATAGGTCCATGGCGCAAAGTCTCGCGGCCCCGTTCGGCCATGACCTCGATCGGCAGGCAGCCGTCGAAATAGGGGGTGCCTTCCCATTCCTTGAAGCCGACGGTGTCGCCGGCAATCAGGGCGTCGATGAAGGCATTGTACTGCGCCTCGTCCATCGGGCAGTTGATGTAGTCCTTGCCGGTGCCGCCCGGCCCCACCTTGTCGTAGCGGGACTGGTACCAGCAGACATCCATGTTGATCGAATCGCGATGGATGATCGGGGCGATGGCGTCGAAGAAGGCGAGCGCATCCTCGCCGGTTTCGGCGCGAATGGATTCGGCAAGATCCGGCGATGTCAGCGGGCCGGTCGCTATGACGGAAAGGCCCCATTCCTTCGGCGGAAGCCCCGTCACTTCCTCGCGGACCACGGTGATCAGCGGATGACCGTCGATGGCCGCGCTGACGGCATCGGAAAAGCCGTCGCGATCGACCGCAAGCGCGCCGCCGGCCGGGACCTGATGCTTGTCGGCGCAGGCCATGATCAGCGAACCGGCGAGGCGCATTTCCGCATGGATCACGCCGACCGCATTCGATGTCGCGTCGTCCGACCGGAACGAGTTCGAGCACACGAGCTCGGCAAGGCCGTCGGTCTTGTGCGCATCCGTGCCGCGCACGCCGCGCATCTCGTGGAGGATGACCGGGACGCCGGCCTGTGCGATCTGCCAGGCGGCTTCCGAGCCGGCGAGCCCGCCGCCGACAACGTGGATGGGGGATGTGGAGATTTTCGTCATGGGCGGCTCATTAGCATGAGCAGGCCCGCCGGCCAATCATTTATGGCACCCGTCGGCCCGGCGAGAGGGGCGGGATCGTTGCGTATGGCCGGAATCAAAAACGGCACCCGAAGGTGCCGTCTCCAAACTTTGCTGCTCGACGTCCGCTATTAGCGGAAGGAGCGCGAAGCGATGTTGCGGATTTCGTAACGGGTGATGCCGATGTCGGAGAGGGCCTGGTTGGACAGGTTGCCCAGTTCGGCCAGCGTGCGGCGGTAGCTCATCCAGTTCTTTGCAATGCGGATCGGGTTCATGGTCGTTTCCTCGGGTCAAATCTTGTGCGCCGATCTTGTGGTTCTCTCCACATCAGCGATTGACCGCTTTATACGCTCGTAAAACAAGATTGTGCAGTGCAAATAATGAGCGACTGCTATGCAAATGTGCGAGGGTCTGGTGATTGTTTGGGCGAAGCTCAAAAAGCGGGCATTCGGTGCAGAACAGGGCGTTTGCCGTGGTCGCAACGAAAAAGGCCTCCCCGAAGGGAGGCCTTTCAGAAGGTCTGAGCTGAACCGGATCAGCCGGCGACAGCGTGCCGTGCGACGCGGCGGATGTCTTCGCGGCCGATGCCGAGGTCACGAAGTTCGCGGTCCGACATGCGGCCGAGTTCGGTGACCGTCTGACGGTACTTGCGCCAATTGTTGAGCGAGCGAGCGATGTTCATGGTCTTGCCTCTTTCTTTCCGCGGCAACCTGGGAGGTGGTGCCTGCCTGAATTCGATGATCGTAATATATGCTGCGGTGCGAAAAACTTGTAGTGATGATCTCGTATGACACCTATGCGAGCTACGCATGGGGCGATGGTTAACCTGCGGTAAACTGACGCAATTTGCGGCAGTCGCCTGATCCTCGGGCGGGTGTCTGCGCGGCATGTGTGCAGAGCGCAAAATCAGCTCCAGTCGGCGAAGAGGAGGCGTTCGTCGGGGAAGATTTGGCAGGAGGCCAAAAAAATAACGCTCACCGGGGGAGGAGGATCCGGTGAGCGTCATTTTGGGAGACCAACGACTGGGAGGAGGAGTGTCGTCGGTCAGTTCGATCCTGCACTGGGAGGAGGAGCGTGCAGGATCGAAGCTCTATGTGGCGGAAGCCGCCTGAAGCCAAAACAAATTCATTTCGTTCGTGCTTCGTTGAAAGTGACTATAGCGAAATTCGCGATCTTGTGCAGTGCAATATCATCATGGAAGCCATGCGCGTCTTGCATGGGCGCCCGGAACGTGACGAAAAACGGGTCTATCCGGCTGACCTCATTGTCTTTTTTGCGCACTCGGATCAAGAATGTCGCCGATGAAAGGCCGGTGCGCGTCCTTTGGCCGCGTCGGATGAGGGGAGTGGTGCATTCATGTATCGGGGCAGACTGAAACGGGACCTGGAAATCTGGGTCGAAAAGCGCCTGATAAGTCAGACGGTTGCCGATGCGCTGCTGAAGGATGTCGATTCGCGTCGATCCTCGTTCAGCATCGGCGGCGTGCTGATGGTGCTGGCCGCGGTGCTGATCGCCGCCTCGATCCTGCTGCTCGTCGCCGCCAACTGGGAGGCCATCCCGCGCCTCGTTAAGGTCGGTGGCATCATTGCCCTCATATGGGTCTTCTACCTTTTGGCTGCCGTGATGTTCTCCCGGGGTGCCGATCGGCTGGCCGGGGCCTTGCTCCTGCTTGGTGCGGCGAGCTTCGGGGGGGCTATCGCGCTCATCGGCCAGCTCTACCACCTTTCGGGCGATGCCTTTGACGCCATGCTGCTGTGGTTCGCCATGACGGCGCTCTCGGCCGCCGCCTTCCGCTCGCAGGCGCTGACCGTCATGGCCGGGCTGCTTTCCTTCGCTGTTGCTGCGGCTTTCCTCGACCAGTTCGACGCGGAGTGGCACGGGCTCTATTCCTGGTGGCCGGTCCTGGCCGGCGTGGTGATCGGCGTACTCAGCGTCTGGACAGGCGCCGACCGCGCCCGCCATTGCATCTATCTGTTGTTCATCGGCTGGTTCTGCTGGATCTATTCGCTGTCGACCGACATCGAGGTGGCGATTGCCTTCGTCATTGCCGGTTCGCTTGCCTTCGTGGTTGCGACCTTGCCGGTTTCTCCGGTCGCGGTGTTCCTGCGCCGTCATGAACCCGCCTTCGCCTTCTATGCATTGGTGCTCGCCCTGATCGGTCTCGCACTCCTCCACGCCGAGTGGCAGGAAGGTCTGCCGCTTGCCGTCCTGGCGGTGACGACCATTGCGCTTGCCCTCGTCGCGCTGGCGCTCGAGGGGCGGGACAACGGCGCCGTGCGCTTCCTGGCCTATGGCGCCTTTGCCGTCGAGGTTCTCTATCTGTCCTACGTGACCATCGATTCCATTCTCGGCACGTCGACCTTCTTCCTGCTGGCCGGCCTTGTCGTGGCCGTACTGGCGGGCATCGTCGTCAAGCTCGAGAAACTGTTTGCCAAGCGTGCAGGGGAGACGACGCCATGACCAATCAAGCTGCCCGACCCGGCGCCCTTCGTTATCTGGCCATCGCTCTTGGGCTTGTCATCCTTCAGACGGGTATTCTCGGCTGGATGATCGAGTCGCGGGCAAGCGTCCTGCGCTCCGGCGCCGAGATCCTGCTGAAGACCGCACCTGTCGATCCGCGTGATCTGTTCCGGGGCGACTATGTGATCCTGTCCTATGACGTCTCGGCGATCCCCGCGGCGCTGGTGACCGGGCAACGTCCGGCCGAAAGCGGCTGGCAGACCATGCAGGTCCGGCTGAAGCCCGGCACGGACGGATTCTGGACCGTGGCGGAAGCGTCCTTCGGCGAGCTGGCGCCCGAAGAGGGGAGCGTCGTTCTCACCACCCAGCGCTTCCGCTACTACGCAATGCCGGATGCCGCCGACAACGGCGAGCTGCGTGTCGACTACGGCATCGAACGCTATTACGTGCCGGAAGGCGAGGGGCGCGATATCGAGATGGCCCGCAACGAAGGCGTGCTGACGGTCGCGGTTCGGGTCGGTTCGAACGGCAAGGCTCAGATCCGTGAACTCCGGATGGACGGCAAGGCACTCTATGCCGAACCGCTCTATTGAAGCCTTGGCCGGAATGCCGAAGCATCGCGACAAGTCCCCGCGGAAATTCCCGCCGGACGGCGCGGGATGGCTGTCATTTTTCCTTTGCGTGAGGGAAAACGGGTGATATAGAGACGCGCGCTCCGGAGGGGGCATGCGCAAGGGCTGCATGCGTTTTCTTGGGACGCGGGTATGGTGAAATTGGTAGACACGCCAGATTTAGGTTCTGGTGCCGCAAGGCGTGGGAGTTCAAGTCTCTCTACCCGCACCAGATTGCCGAGCGGGTCGGTGCGAGACGGACCGGGTGACCATCCCGCCACTCCTTTCACCGTTTTGCCAGGCAGAATGCTTGAGGATTGCGACGCAGCCACGTCCGGGAACAATTGAGATTCCGGCGTCGTGCTCAGTGAAACAACCGGCTGTCCGAGCACGGCCGCCACGACATGAAGGTAAGAAGATGCAGGTTATCGAAACGCTCGCTGAAGGGCTGAAGCGCGAAATCAAGGTCGTCATTCCGGCCAAGGACATGGAAGCTCGCATGAACGAGCGCCTGGCCGACGCCAAGGACAAGGTCCGCATCAACGGTTTCCGTCCGGGCAAGGTGCCGGTCGGCCACCTGAAGAAGATGTACGGCAAGTCGATCATGGCCGAGCTGGTCAACGAGATCATCCGCGAGAAGCCGAGCGCGATCCTTTCGGAGCGCGGCGAAAAGTCGGCAACCCAGCCGGAAATCGCCATGACCGAGGACGAGGCCGAAGCCGAAAAGATCCTGTCCGCTCAGGCTGACCTCGAATTCAGCTTCTCCTACGAGATCATTCCGGCGATCGAACTGAAGCCGGTCGACGGCATCAAGGTTGTCCGCGAAGTCGTCGAAGTGTCGGACGAGGAAGTCAACGAGCAGATCGAGAAGATCGCCGAAAGCGCCCGCACCTACGAAACGAAGAAGGGCAAGGCCGCTGAAGGCGACCGCGTCACCATGGACTACCTCGGCAAGGTCGACGGCGTCGCCTTCGACGGCGGCAAGGACGAGGATGCCGAACTGGTCATCGGTTCGAACCGCTTCATCCCGGGCTTCGAAGACCAGCTGGTTGGCCTCAAGGCCGGCGACGAGAAGGTCATCACCGTGACCTTCCCGGCTGACTACCCGGCTGCAAACCTTGCCGGCAAGGAAGCCACCTTCGACATCACCGTCAAGGACGTTGCAGCCCCGGCTGCCGTCGAGATCAACGACGAACTCGCTTCCAAGCTCGGCGTCGAATCGGTCGACAAGCTGAAGGAAATCGTTCGCGGCCAGATCGAGAGCCAGTACGGCAACGTCACCCGCCAGAAGGTCAAGCGTCAGATCCTCGACCAGCTGGACGCTCTCTACAAGTTCGACAGCCCGTCGAAGCTCGTCGACGCCGAGTTCGACAACATCTGGCGCCAGATCAACACCGATCTCGCCCAGTCCGGCAAGACCTTCGCTGACGAAGACACCACCGAAGAAGAAGCCCGCAACGAGTACCGCACGCTCGCCGAGCGCCGCGTCCGTCTCGGCCTCGTCCTCTCGGAAATCGGCGAAAAGGCCGGCGTCGAAGTGTCGGACGACGAAATGCAGCGCGCGCTCTTCGCCCAGCTGCAGCAGTTCCCGGGCCAGGAGAAGCAGATCCTCGACTTCTTCCGCAACACCCCCGGCGCTTCCGCTTCGCTCCGCGCTCCGATCTTCGAAGAGAAGGTCATCGACAAACTGCTCTCCGAAATCTCCGTGACCGACAAGAAGGTCTCCAAGGACGAGCTGCTCGCTGACGACGAGGACGGCGAAGACAAGCCGGCCAAGAAGGCCTCCGCCAAGAAGAAGGCCGCTGCTGAAGGCGAAGAGGCCGCTCCGAAGAAGAAGGCTGCTCCGAAGAAGAAGGCCGCCGAAGGCGACGCCGAATAATCTTCAAGAGAAGATCGCATACGAAAAGGCCGCCCACCGGGCGGCCTTTTTTTGTTGTGAGAGGGACTCCGGCTTGGGCGTTCCTGTGAGTTTTTCCATGAATGTGGATCTTTGCCTTGATGCCGGCCCTTATCCACCACCCTCTTAATTGGCGAAAGATAGATATCGTCTAGTATCGATACTCCTCGCGACCCAAAAATGGTCGGGCTTTTGAAACTTGTCTTGTGGCGGTATCTCAAAAATTCTTGCTAACACCAAGGCGTGACGTGATTCACGGTTGTTGGGAAGCATGATGAGAAATAGTTTTACTTCACTGCTGTTGTTCGGATTCGGTTTTGTCGGGTTGGCCAACGAGGCCTACGCCATGTCCGCGGGATGCACGGCGGTTAACGGATACTCCGACGCGAGCGCTACCTACGGGCCATATTACCCGATCACGACGTCTCCGCTCGACGAAGGTGAGGTCATAACGGTTTCCGGTTCTTCCGCCTCGGCAACGTGGGAGTTCTCCACGGGGGCTCAGGATTCGATCGTGGGCGTACCCAAGTACGGAATCTCCGCAGGTTCCTTCTCCTACAGTTTCACGGTTCCCGCTGGCGGAATTTCGAAGCTGGGCATTTTTGACACGGATTACAGCGGCCCCGGCACCATCACAAACCTCGCGCTGACCTGTTCTGGTGCATCGTCCGGGACGCCGGCGGCTGGCACTATTGCCGATGACCCGCAACAGGCAATGGAGTACGTCGGTTCGGTGCTCGCGCTCGAAACGACGACCATGCACGCGACGAAGATCGGCAACGTGGTCAGAAACCGCCTGGGCGGACATTCGTCGTCTGCTTCGCCGTCGAGTTCGACGTCGGGTGCCTCGTCGAGCAATTCCGCCCTGCAGTATGCACCTTCCGCCAGCGCCGGGATCGCCATGAACACGGCTGCGGGGGTCGTGAACGCAATGGCGAACAATGCGCTCGAACAGGTCTCGACGGATCGGTTCGCATTCTGGTCGTCGATTGGGTTCAGCCATCTTGAGCAAAGCGTCACGGGCGGCTCCTTCGATGGCAACATCCTGGATTTTAGCTTCGGCGGCGACTACAAGTTCAACGAGGACTTCCTGGTGGGCCTCTCCGCTCTCGGAAGCCGTTCTGATCTCGACCTCGATTTCAACGACGGAAGTCTCGATGCGACCGAGATCGGCATTGCGCCCTACATCGGCTACGACATTGCGAACAGCGTGATCTTCGATGCATCGTTTGGCTATTCGAAGCTGAGCTATGACTTGACGCGCAACAGCGGTGCGATCTCCGGTGACTTCGACGCACGACGTCTGTTCGTGTCTGCGGGGCTGAGTGGAGATGTTGCGCTCGGCGAGGTGACCTTCACGCCTGGCATCCGCACTGTCTACGCACACGAGTGGCAGGATTCCTACACCGACAGTTCAGGTCTTGCCGTCGAAAAGAACGACTTCGATCTGGGTAAGATGACGGTCTCCAGCGAGTTTTCCTATGACTTCGCTTTGGGCGACGTTCCGATCACGTCCTTCATCCGTCTTGACGGCAACTGGATGTATGACCGGCCGGACGGTGTCGTGCTGACGACGGGTGACGTTTACCGACCGGATGTCCTCTCGGCCGATGTCACGATCGGTGTCAGTGCGCGCAAGGGGGGCGTGAGCACCAGTCTCGAGGTCAGCAAGACGGGCCTGTTTGGCGCCGATCTGACGAGCTTCGGTGTCAAGGGCTCGCTCGCAGTCGCGTTCTGATCCTCTGCCTGGAAAGACAAAACGCCCCCGCACATTCTGTGCGGGGGCGTTTTGTCTTCGCGAAACAGGAAGCGCCATTTCGATCACTCGGTCGCTAGGTCCGGCGACCTCTTTTCCCGAGGCTTGCGTCAGTCCTTGTAGGACGGGTCCTTCTTGTCGAGCGTCGATTTCAGATAGTCGAAATGGGCGTAGGACATGCCACGATAGGCGTGCCAGCCTTCTGCCGTCTTCTGCGCGACTTCGTCGGAAAGCACGTTGAGCGGCTGGCCGGAGGCATAGGCGAGCATCATGGTGGTCGCCGCTTTCTCGAAGAAGTAGAGATCCTCGAAGGCTTCCGCCACGGTATCGCCGGAGCAGGAGACACCGTGATTGCCCATCAGCAGGGTCTTGTGATTGCCGAGCGACCGGGCGAGGCGCAGGCCTTCCTCGGCTTCGTCGGCAATGCCCCCGAAGCCGAGATCGATGCCGACGCCGCCATAGAAGCGGGCCGTGTTGTTGTCGAGCGGCTTCAGCGACGGATCTTTCAGCGTCGACAGCGCCGTCGAATAGGGCGGATGGCAATGCAGCAGGACCCGCACGGAGGGTCGCTCGCGATGGATCGTTCCATGCACGGTCCAGGCCGACGGATCGGGCGCATCCGGACGCTTCATCACGTCCGGATCGTCCGCGTCGAGCAGCAGCAGGTCGCTCGCCTTGATCGACCCGAAATGTTTCCACTTTGGGTTCATCAGGAACTTCTTGCCGTCGGCCGAGACCGCGGCGCTGAAGTGGTTGCTGACCGATTCGTGCCAGCCGAACTCGACGGTCAGCCGGAAGGCCGCGGCAAGGTCGATGCGGAGCTGCTGCACTTCGTCGCCGGTGAGGTCGCGGGAAAGCACCTGCATGTTCATTTGAACCGTCCTTCCGTCGTCAACGCCCGATAGGTCGAACGCATCTCCTCGCGGTCGGCATAGCAGCCGCGCAGGTAGCGGTCGCCGCTGGTGGCGGAATAGGCGAGGCGCCCGTGCACGATGCGGTGATTGTCGAAAACCATGCATTCGCCGGCCTTCATCAGGAAGCGCATCATGTACTTGTCGTCCTGCAGCATCTTCCCGAAGCGGCAGAAGGCCGGATAATAGTCGTCGAGCACGGTCTGCGGCAGATCGAAGATGTCGGCCATGTGCTGGCTGATCGTCAGACCGGACACTTCGCCATGCTTGTCGAGCTCGATCACCCGCTGGCGCGAGCGCATGTCATAGGTGTCGTGTTCGCAATAGAAGGGAATGTCGATTTCCGACAGGAGCCGGAAGCCTTCGGGGTCGATCTTGCGGAAGTCGTTGGCGACCGCCACGCCGTCGGAATAGATGCTGAGACCGCCCTCGACCGAATTGGCGCGGCAGTGCAGGAACTGGATGCCCGGGGCATGCTCCTCCGCCGGCGTGTCGGTGTGCAGTTCGAGCGCCTTGGCCGTGTAGGCGGTGTTTGTCGGGTTGATATAGGTGCGCACGTCGAAGAACTCGCCGAAGAAGGTCGAGCGCACATGCCCCATCAGCTTGACGGTTTCGGTCAGGCCCTCATTGCTGTCGGGCATGTCGGTGACGATGGTCAGACCCTCGACGATCATCGCCTTGATCCATTCGGCGACCTTTTCGGGGCTCTTCATCAGCTCCGGCTGCGAGAAGCGCGCAATGCTCGGGTAGTGGTCGCTGAACCAGGCCTTGCGCGGCAGGTCGGCGGGATCCGGGCGATGTGTCCCGTCCGCATAGCTTGCCAGCATGGTGAGCGGATACTGCGAAACATGATTCTCGTTGGCCCAGGAAACCACCAGTTTGTCGCCCTCGACGCTCGCATTGGCCGGCCGGGGCGGCTGGGACAGGTGGAAGATGTCGAACTGTCTTTCGCGGGTCGCGCTGTCGAACGAAGTCGGGCAGTTGTCGCGCAGCCAGTAGTAGTTGAAATAGGTCGCCCCGCGATCGGGCAGCGCGACCTCCAGGCCCTTTTCCTGCAGGGTGACGCGCGATGAATTGAGGACGCCGGTGTCCATGTGATTACCCTCTTTGATCTTATGTTCTGTTTCGGCATAGTCTGGCCGCGAGGCCGATTTCTGGACGATAGAGCTGACGTTTGTTATTTCAAAGATCGAAAAGCCTTTGGTTAGTATAAGCTGAGAGTTATGAAATGGCCGAACGCATCCTGCCGCCCCTGCGCCTGCTGACGGTCTTCGAGGCGGTGCTGCGCACCGGCAGCGTCCAGAAGGCGGCAAACCAGCTTAATGTGACCCAGCCGGCGGTCAGCCAAGCCTTGCGCTCGCTCGAGGATTTCGTCGGCCTGAAGCTGCTCGATCGAACCAGCCGGCCAGCAACGCTGACCGAGGCAGGTCGGATCCTGCAGGCCGGCGTTTCCGAGGGACTGGGGCGGATCGCCGAGGCGGTCGCGCAGATCCGCGCGTTGCAGAACGGGATCGAAAGCTCCGTGACGATCGCCTGCACCGTCGGCACCGCGACCTATTGGCTGATGCCGCGGCTCGCCGATTTTTATAACGCCCATCCCGACATCGCGGTGAACGTGATGACGACGATCGGCGGGCCTGAGATCCTGTCGGGCGCCGATCTGCTGATCCGCTACGGGCGAGGCGAGTGGACGGACGGGGAGGTCGTGAAGCTGTTCGACGAAAAGGTCGTTCCGGTCTGCAGCCCGAAGCTGGCCGCGCAGCTCGAGGGCGAGGGCGGCCTGCAAGCAGCAACGCTGCTCCATGTCCGCAGCGACGACAGGAGCTGGCTGACGTGGAAGGACTATCTCGATCTGAACGGCCTGCCGGAAAATCGTGTGCTGGGCCGCTACTTCACCAACTATGTACAGGCCACCCAGGCCGCGCTCTCGGGCCAGGGAGTGATGCTGGGCTGGGAATCCAACACCGGCGATCTCGTACGGGAAGGACGGCTCGTCGCGATCGGCGGGGCGCCGCTCCGCCCGAAGGAAGCCTTCTATTTGGTCATTCCCGAGCGCCGCGAGGCAAAGCCGGCCCGCCATGTGCTGATCGAGTGGATCATCGGCCAGACGCGGGCGTCCGGGGAGCCGACGACGTCACCGCCTGCCTGAGCGCGAAAGCGCTGTGTCGCGCCGACGTGCAGGGCGGGCGTTTCACAGGTTCTCCGCCGTCACGGTCAGGAAGCGGACCGGTTCGGCTGCGGTCTCGACCTCGATCAGGCCGAGTTGGCTGAGCGTCAGGTCGATCGAACGGCGCGCTTGGACCTCCGGCGCCTGGTCGATGACGATCGACATGGTCCCGTCGGCAAGGGCGCTGCGGGTCTGCTCGGTCAGTTCGTGTCCCACCCAGACGACCGGTCTGCGTCCGGGCTGGCGCAGGACCGAAGCGACGGCGCGATTGTCGCCGCCGGCGGAATAGACGCCGATGATCTCCGGATCCCGCGCGAGTGCCCCGCTCAGCAGTTCCATCGTCTTCATCTCGTCGTCGAAGTCGAACATCACCTCGGTGAAGCTCTGCCGCCGATCCTCGTGCGCAGCGAGGTAGTCGGAGAAACCGCGAACCCGTTCCCGGTGATTTTCGTAGGCGCCGCTGTGGCACAGGGCGACGAAAGACCCGGCTTTTCCGGACAGCATGTGCGCCATGAACAGCCCGGCCGTTCGGCCGGCCGCATAGTTGTCGATGCCGACATAGGGCAGTTCCGGCGCCGGCCGCGTCATGATCTGCACCACCGGAATGCCGAGATCGGCGGCCGCCCGGACGCTCTGCACGACGTCGGGATGGTCGGGCGCCACGACGATCAGCGCCGAACGATGCGCTTTCGGATGGGCGATATAATGGGCGAATTCAACGGGGTCGTTTTCGCGGGCAAATGTCCGGTGTACCGTGATGCTCTTGTCGAGCAACGCCGCGATCCGTTCGAAAGCGTGATTGAGTCGTGAATAGAAGCTGGTCTCCGGCCGGACCAGGATGACCTCGATGCGCAGGATCCCGCGATGCGTGTCGGGCAGGGCGCGACGATAGCCGAGGCGCTTGGCCGCGAGCAGCACCTTTTCCGCGGTCGTGGGTCGCACGCCGCCACGCCCGTTGAGCACCCGTTCCACCGTCGCCGTACCGACGCCTGCCGCCTCGGAGACGTCCTTCAACGTGATCCTTGCCATCCCATTCTCCTGCCTCTGCGAGAGGAACACTGCCGGCCTGTCCGGTCAATGATCAAATTTGATCAACGTAGCATTGGCGAATGATGACAAGTGCGGACTAGCCTGACAGCAATTCGGGAGGACAACCGAAGCCTGACAATCGACCGAGCCAAGCAATGGATCCGCTGCCGCGACGGGCAGGGCGGATGACGGAGGAACACGGATGAAGATCGCACTCGACCCCCATATGCACCGGCATCTCGGCCTCAATGACCTCTGCCGCAAGGCCGCCGAACTCGGTTACGAATACATCGAGCTCTCGCCGCGCGACGATTTCCTTCCCTGGTGGGTGAGGCCGCGCGCCCACAAGGAGCGCATCGCCGAGTTCAAGAAGGCCTTGAAGGACCATGGCGTGCAGCTCGCCTCGATCCTGCCGATGTATCGTTGGGCCAGCCCACATGAGGACGAGCGACAGGCTGCCGTGCGCTACTGGAAGGAGGCGATCCGGATCTCCTCCGAGATGGGCTGCGACACGATGAATTCCGAATTCGGCCGCGGCCCGTCGCCGGATCGTGGCCACCGTTCCAGCTGCTGCGGCGGCATGCACAACCACGAACACAGCGAGGCGGCCTGGTGGCGCTCGATGGAGGAACTGGTCCCGGTCTTCGAAAAGGAGGGAGTCACCCTCAACATGGAGCCGCATCCGGAAGATTGGTGCGAGACGCTGCATCCGGCGATCGACATGCTGAAGACCATCGGCTCGAACAACGTCAAGTTCCTCTATTGCGCGCCGCATACCTTCTACTTCGGTGACGACATGGCGAAGATGATCCGCGATGCCGGCCCGCTGATTGCCCATGTACACGTGGCCGATACCTATAACCACAAGGCGTCCTCGGGGCTGCGCTATATCATCAATCCACCGGGCGCGAAGGTGACGATCCACCAGCACATGAACATGTACCAGGGCGAAATCGACTGGGATGTCTTCTTCTCCTCGCTCGCCGCGGTCGGCTTCGACGGCATCGTCACGGCCTGCGTCTTCGGCTGGGAGGACAAGGCCGACCAGTCGGGTCGCTTCATGCGCGCCGAGATCCAGAAATACGTCGACAAATACTGGGGCGCAAAGGGCGCCTGAGCGTGCACCCGCCGCAGCCGTCATCAACTGCTGGCCATCGTTGAAACAGGAACCCGAACCGTGAGCATCACGATCACGACCGCCCCCTGCTGCTGGGGCGTGGACGACGTCCGAAATCCGAACCTACCCGCCTGGGAACGTGTCTTCGACGAGGCCGCAGCCGCCGGTTATGGCGGGCTCGAACTTGGACCTTATGGCTATGTGCCGCTGGACAGCGCCCTGGTCGCGAAGGCGCTGTCCGACCGCGGTCTCTTCATCGTTGCCGGCACCATCTTCGACGATCTGGTCTCTCCGGCCAATCGCGACAACCTGGTGAGGCAGACGCGCGAGATCTGCGCGGTGACGACGCAGCTGCCGCAGCCCGAGCAGTCGCCGGGGCAGCGTTTCGCAACGCCCTATCTCACGGTCATGGACTGGGGCCATGACGAGCGCGACTTTGCCGCCGGTCATTCCGATCGCGCGCCGCGCCTGTCGGACGAAGCCTGGGCCGGCATGGTCGACAACATCATGGCGATCGCCACCTGTGCCCGCGACGAGTTCGGCGTACGCGCCGTCATCCATCCCCATCCCGGCGGCTATATCGAATTCGCCGACGAGATCGACAGGATCGCCCGCGACGTGCCGAAGGAGGTCGCCGGCTTCTGCATCGACACAGGCCACACCTGGTATGCGGGCATGGACCCGGTCGATACCCTTGTGCGTTACGCCGACAGGCTCGACTACGTGCATTTCAAGGATATCGACAAGGCGGTCTTCGATCGAGTGATGGCGAAGAAGATCCGCTTCTTCGAGGCCTGTGCCGAAGGTGTCATGAGCCCGATCGGTCGCGGCGTGATCGACTATCCCGCAATCCGCCGGACGCTCACGGCGATCGGCTATCACGGCTTCATCACGGTTGAGCAGGAGCGCGACCCGAGAAGCGTCGCCGGCAGTCTCTCGGACGTCAAGGAAAGCCGCGACTACCTGCGCTCCGTTGGTTTCTGAGAGGGAAGGACGTATAATGGCAGACACAAAAAGCGGCGCGATCCGCTGGGGCATGGTCGGCGGCGGGCGAGGAAGCCAGATCGGCTCCATCCACCGCTCGGCCGCCCTGCGCGACGATGTGTTCCGTCTGGTCGCAGGCGCCTTCGACATCGATCCGGAGCGCGGCCGGGCCTTCGCCGTCGATCTGGGGCTCGACGCGGAGCGCGGCTATCCGGACTATCTTTCCATGTTCGCGGCGGAGGCAAAACGCCCTGACGGCATTCAGGCGGTCTCGATCGCCACGCCGAACAACACCCATTTCGCCATCTGCAAGGCAGCCCTGGAGCACGATCTGCACGTCGTCTGCGAAAAGCCGCTCTGCTTCACGGTGGCCGAGGCGGAGGAACTCAAGACGCTTTCCGAGGAGCGGGGCCGGATCGTCGGCGTGACCTATGGTTATGCCGGCCACCAGATGATCGAGCAGGCCCGGGTCATGGTGCGAAACGGCGATCTCGGCGAGATCCGAATCGTCAACCTTCAATTCGCCCACGGCTTTCATTCCGCTCCGGTGGAGGAACAGAACCCTTCGACGAAATGGCGCGTCGACCCGAAATTCGCCGGCCCGAGCTACGTTCTGGGCGATATCGGCACGCACCCCCTCCACCTTTCCGAAGTGATCCTGCCGCATCTGAGGATCACGCGGCTGATGTGCGCCCGCCAGAGCTTCGTCAGGAGCCGCGCGCCGCTTGAGGACAATGCCGTCACCCTGATGGAATACGACAACGGCGCGATTGGCACCGTCTGGTCGAGCGCCGTCAATGCGGGTTCAATGCACGGCCAGAAGCTGCGCATCGTCGGCGAGAAGGCAAGCATCGAATGGTGGGACGAGCGGCCCAACCAGCTCTCCTATGAGATCCAGGGCGAGCCGGTGCGCATTCTCGAACGCGGTATGGACTATCTCTATCCCGAGGCGCGGATCGACGACCGCATCGGCGGTGGCCACCCGGAAGGCCTGTTCGAGGCCTGGGCGAACCTCTATCGGCGTTTCGCATACGCCATAAACGGCAGACGCGGTCTTGCGCCTGAGGGTATGGAGAAGCTGACGTTTCCGGGGATTGATGCCGGTCTCGAAGGCGTCCGCTGGGTAGAAAACTGCGTCCGGTCCGCCGATGCCGGTGCCGTCTGGGTGGACTACCGCTAGGTGGACTACCGCTTGACGGTTATTCCTTCTTCAGTTCACCCATGCGGTTCCACGCGTCGAGGCCTGCGATCTTGTAGGCCTCGGCGAGCGTCGGGTAGTTGAAGGTGTTCTCGACGAAATATTCGACGGTGCCCTTGAGGTTCAGCACGGCCTGTCCGATGTGGACAAGCTCGGTCGCCCCTTCGCCGACGATGTGGACGCCGAGCAGGCGTCGGGTCTTCAGCGAGAAGATCATCTTCAGGAGACCGCTGTCGAGCCCCATGATATGGCCGCGCGAGGTCTCGCGGAAATGGGCGACGCCGCATTCATAGGGAATGCCGCGCTGCTGCACTTCCTCTTCGGTGAGGCCGCAGGTCGAGATCTCGGGCACGGCATAGATGCCGTAGGGGAAGTATTGCGGCGGCTCGTGTGCCGGGGCACCGACGGCATGCCGGGCGGCGATGCGGCCCTGTTCCATCGAGGTCGAGGCAAGGGAAGGGAAGCCGACCACGTCGCCAGCGGCGTAGATATTCGAAACAGAGGTCTGGAAGGTGTCCGGATTGACCTTCAGGCGGCCGCGATTGTCGGCCTCCAGCCCGCAGGCCTCGAGATTGAGGCTGTCGGTGGCGCCGACCCGTCCGGCGGCGAACAACACCATCTCCGCGATCATGGAACGGCCGTTCTGCAGCGTCACGCGACACTTGCCGGTCGGCTCCTTTTCGACCTTTTCGACAGTCTGGCCGAAGACCAGCTTCATGTTGCGGTCGCGCAGCTGGTAGGCGAAGTCCTCGACGATCTCCTTGTCGAGGAAGTCGAGCATGGTGTCGCGCGGCTCGATCACGGTGACTGCCGTGTCGAGTGCGGAGAAGATCGTTGCATATTCGATACCGATGACGCCGGCACCGATGACCACCATCGAGCGCGGAACCTCCTTGATTTCGAGGATCTCGTCGCTGTCCAGGACAGCTTCGCCATCGAAGGGGATATGTGCGGGGCGGTAGGGCTTGGTGCCCACGGCCAGCAGGACCGCGCCGGCATGGACCCGGATCAGCTCGCCGTCGTCCTTCTCGACCTCCAGCGTATGCGGATCGATGAACCGCGCGGCACCCCGTAGTTGGGACACGCGATTGCGGGCGAACTGGTGCTCCAGGACGTCCACTTCGTGGTCCAGCGTGATCAGCAGCCGCCGGCGCAGGTCGTCGGCATTGATCTCCTGCTTCACGCGGTAGCTGCGGCCGTAAAAGCCGCGCTCGCGCCATCCGGTCAGGTTGAGTGCCGTCTCGCGAAGCGTCTTGGAGGGGATGGTTCCGGTATGCACCGACACGCCGCCGACGCGCGTACCCTTCTCGATCACCAGCACCTTCTTGCCGAGCTTGGCGGCCTGGATGGCAGCACGACGGCCTGCCGGTCCGCTGCCGACGACGACGAAATCATATTGGTTCATGCCGATGTCCCCGAATGACGCGCGCGAGAACCGCACACGCTGCAAGATGTCCCGGGGGTTAGACTAGCAGTCCATCCTAACCGTTTCGTTATCGATTCCGCATTGCGACATGGACAGAAGCGACATGTCAGATCAGCCTGAGGCCTCTGAGACTTGCATGACCGTCCCGGCCGATGATGATGTGGTCATGCACC
This sequence comes from Rhizobium terricola, assembly GCF_012927355.1. Lineage (GTDB taxonomy): Bacteria > Pseudomonadota > Alphaproteobacteria > Rhizobiales > Rhizobiaceae > Allorhizobium > Allorhizobium terricola. Next base: position 1,401,015 of record NZ_JABBGK010000001.1, on the reverse strand, counting down.
GTGATGCCGAGGGGTTTCGCCGTGTCGACGATCATCTTGGTCATGTCGATGTCGGCCCGCGACGGTGTCGGGTCGCCGGAGGGATGGTTGTGGACCAGAATGATGGCGGTGGCCGACAGCTCCAGCGCCCGCTTCACCACCTCGCGCGGATAGACCGGCGTGTGATCGACGGTGCCGCGGCCCTGCACCTCGTCGGCGATCAGCGCATTGCGCTTGTCGAGGAACAGGATGCGGAATTGTTCGGTCGATTCATAGGCCATGGCGGTGTGGCAATAGTCGATCACCGAGGACCAGGACGACAGCACCTGCTTGCCGCGGATTTCGCTCTTCAGCATGCGCTGGGCGACGCTGGCGACCAGCTTCAGGTCGAGCGCGACGTTTTCTCCGACGCCCTTCACTTCCTGAAGCAGCGCCGGGTTGGCGCCGATCACGCCTGCCAGCGTGCCGAAACGGGCGATCAGCGCCTTTGCAATCGGCTTTGTATCGCGCCGCGGGATCAGGCGGAAGAGGAGGAGTTCGAGGATCTCGTAGTCGGCGAGCGCGGTGTCGCCGCTGTCGCGAAAGCGACTGCGCAGGCGGTCGCGATGGCCGTGGTAATGGGTCTCGGGCGTTTCGACCACATCGCCGATCGCGGCCCGCTTCTTCAGGGCGCCCGCTTTCGGTGGCTGCTCGGCGAAGAAGCCTCGCTCGTCGTCGACCGGCGGCATTCCACCTCCTGCCGGCCCCGACAGGTCGAAGGCCGGAGCGTCTTCGTCGTCGTGGGGGCCGGGAGCAGGAGGCTTTGCCATGGGTCAGCCTTTGAGTGGCGGCAGGCCCGGCCGGTCGAAACCGCCCGGCGACAGGGTGAAGATCTCGCAGCCCGTCGCCGTCACGCCGACGGCATGTTCGTATTGCGCGGTCAGCGAACGGTCGCGGGTCACCGCGGTCCAGCCATCGGCGAGTACCTTCACATGCGGCTTGCCGAGATTGATCATCGGCTCGATGGTGAAGATCATGCCTTCCTTCAGTTCCGGCCCCTCGCTGGCGCGGCCGTAATGCAGGATGTTCGGGCTGTCATGGAACAGCTTACCGACGCCGTGACCGCAGAAATCGCGCACCACGGAGCAACGCTCGGCTTCGGCATAGGTCTGGATCGCTTCGCCAATTGCGCCGGTGCGGGCGCCAGGCTTCACGGCGGCAATCCCGCGCAGCAGGCATTCATAGGTGACTTCGAGCAACCGCTCGGCCGCGCGCTTGATTTCGCCGACCGGATACATGCGGCTCGAATCGCCGTGCCAGCCGTCGAGGACATAGGTCACGTCGATGTTGACGATATCGCCGTCACGCAGGGGCTTGTCGTTCGGGATGCCGTGGCAGACGACGTGGTTGATCGAGGTGCAGACCGACTTGGTATAGCCGCGATAGTTCAGCGTGGCCGGCAGCGCGCCATTGTCCATGCCGAACTCGAAGACGAAGCGGTCGATGGCATCGGTGGTGACGCCGGGTTTCACCATCGGCACGAGTTCGTCGAGACAGCGTGCCGTCAGTTGGCAGGCCTTGCGCATGCCTGCGAAATCCTCGGGCCCATAGAGCCTGATTGCACCGGTATTCTTGAGCGGGGCGGAAGCCGCGTCGATATAGGTTACCATTCGTCCGCTTTCGGTCGATTGAACTGCTGTGTTTCCCCGTTCATAAAGCAGCGAGGCGGGGTTCGTCCATTGCGATCGGCCCGAGCGGCACAATTTCCGCGGGCGTGACCCTGCATTTGACCGCATATGCCTCGACGCCGGCGGCAATCGCGGCGGCAAAATTCTCAGCATAGACGGGGTCGAGATCGCCGCAGATGCGCAGGGCGTTGCAATCCTCACGCTGCACCAGATAGAGCATGACCGCCCTTTGGCCTGCCCGGACCACTTCGACGAGTTCGGTAAGATGCCGGGCGCCGCGGGCGGTGGTCGTGTCAGGGAACTCCGCAAGTCCGACCTTCCGGGTGAAGTGGACGTTCTTCACCTCGACATAGGCGGCCGGTCGGTCGGGGCCGCTCAGCAGGAAGTCGATCCGAGACCGAGCGCCATAACGTTGCTCGCGGGCGATCGTCGGGTAGTCGGCTAGATCCGCCACGAGACCGGCCCGAATGGCTTCTTCCGCCAGCCTGTTGGCGAGCGCCGCATGGACGCCGACCACCGTGCCCGCCGCTTCAATCAGTTCGAAGGCATGGGCATGCTTGCGGTTAGGGCTGTCATGTTCCGAGAGCCAGATCCGCGAGCCCGGCTCCGTCAGCCCCAGCATCGAGCCGGTATTGGGGCAAAAGCCCGTGATTTCGCGGCCGTCTTCGAGCACTGCGTCGAACAGGAAGCGCTTGTAGCGGCGGATGAGCCGGGCAGGGACGAGCGGCGGGGAGAAGATCATGACGATCGCACGTAGCGCCTCGGTGGGCGGGCCGTAAAGCGTGGGCTGCAACGAAATGCCGACTTGTGGTCACACCCGTGCGAGAACATAGGCGCCCGGCGCATCGGCAATGGCGTTCAGTGCTCCGCCGCCCGGCTTGCGAGCCGGAACCCGCTTGTTGTCGAGCTTCTCCACCCAGGCCTGCCAGTGCGGCCACCAGGAGCCCGGCGTTTCCTTGGCAGTCGCCGCCCAGTCCTCGTAGGTTCCGGCGACGGGGCCGTTGGTCCAGTACTGGTACTTGAGCTTGTCGGGCGGATTGACAACGCCGGCGATGTGACCCGATCCGGACAGAACGTATTCGACCGGACCGCCGAACAGGGCGCTGCCGATGAAGACCGATTTTGCCGGCGCGATGTGGTCCTCGCGGGTGGCGAGGTTGTAGATCGGGATCTTGACGTCCTTGAGCGATAGCGTCTTGCCGGCAATTTCCATCTTGCCCTGGCTCAGATTGTTGTTGAGGTAGCAATTGCGCAGGTAGAACGAGTGGTTGGCCGCCGCCATCCGCGTCGAATCGGAATTCCAGTAGAGCAGGTCGAAGGGCATCGGATCCTGGCCCTTCAGGTAGTTGTTGACGAAGTAGGGCCAGATCAGTTCCGAGGCGCGCAGCATGTTGAAGGCTGCCGCCATCTTCGACCCGTCCAGATAGCCCGAGGACTTCATGCGATCTTCGATGCTTCCGATCTGCCCCTCATCGACGAACACCTTGAGGTCGCCGGCATGGGTAAAGTCGACCTGCGTGGTGAAGAAGGTCGCGCTGGCGATCCGCTTGTTCTTCTCCTGCGCGTGCAGCGCCAGGGCCGCGGCGAGCAGCGTGCCGCCGACGCAGTAGCCGATCGCATTCACCTGCTTCTCGCCGGTCGCCTTTTCCACGGTGTCGAGGGCAAAATCGATGCCTTCGCGGATGTAGGATTCCCAATCCTTGTCCGCATGGCGCTCGTCCGGATTGACCCAGGAGATCACGAAGACCGTGTGTCCCTGCTCGACGCACCACTTGATGAAGCTCTTCTGCGGGTTGAGGTCGAGGATGTAGAACTTGTTGATCCATGGCGGGCAGATCAAAAGCGGCCGCTTGAGCACGGTTTCGGTCGCCGCCTCGTACTGGATCACCTCGCAGACTTCGCTCTGCGCGATCACCTTGCCCGGAGTGACCGCCATGTTCTCGCCGACCTTGAACTTGCTGGTGTCGGTCTGGCGGATCCTGAGGTCTCCGCCGCCGGCGGCAATGTCCTCGGCGAGCATCTTCATGCCCTTGACCAGATTGGCGCCATGGCTGGCGACAGTCTCGCGATAAAGCTGCGGATTGGTGATGACGAAGTTCGTGGGGGAAAGCGCCGCCGTGATCTGCCGCACATAGAACTCGGCCTTGTGGCGTGTGTGATCGTCGAGCCCCTCGGCCTGCGTCACCATCTTCTCCGCCCATTCCGAGAGAATGACATAGGCCTGCCGCAGGAAATCGAAGAAGGGATTGCGCTGCCAGTCCTCGTCGGCGAAGCGCTTGTCCTTCAGCGGCTGGAGATTCGGCTCTTCGGTTGCGTCGCCAGAGAAGCGTGAAATGGTCTTCGTCCACATGCCGAACATGCCGGCCATCAGGTGGGTCTGGGCCTCCAGCGTCCGCTTCGGATCGGACATCCAGTATTCGGCGACCTTGGACATGGTCTTGACCAGTTCGGTCATCGGCTCGGACAAGGGGTCGACGATTTCACCGCGTTCGCGCGGCGCCAGCCAGACGGACGCGGCCTTGCCGAGGTTTTCGACAGCCTTGGCGACGTTCACTGCGAGCGTTTCTGGATCCTTGACGACATAGGGCTCGATCAGCTTCGGATCGAATGCCGAGGTTCGTGCGCCGCCCTGTCCTGCCTCTTCCTGCTTGCTCGTCAAACCGTCCTCCCCAGGATCGTTTTCTCGGCGTCTTTTGTAATTGCGCATCCTGCCTGAAAACGACTACAAGTTCCATAGATACGAAAGCACAGTCTGACATTGACCGTGTGACGAAACAAAGGCTTTTTGCATGCCGTGCCGCGTGGCCGGCGTCTGGATTCGACAATGATCGCTTATACTTGGGCTTCTGGATCAATGCGCCGCACGGCGGGCCTTGCCGCACTCGGTCTTCTGCTCGCCGCGGCCGGCTGCACGACGCGCTCCAACGAGGCCGCAAAGCCCGCAAGCCAGGCTCCGAACCTCGAGGTGACCGTCGCCGATCCGGATGCGCCCGCTCAGACGGTGACGCCTGCGACATCGCCGGACGGCTATCCGAGCTTCTCCGGCCCGCTGACGGCGGCCAACGTCCAGATGACCAACGAGGAGGCGACAGACCTCCAGTCCAGGTTGACGGCGCTCGGTGCCGCGCGCAAGGCCGGGACGATCTCGGAGGCCGAGTACCAGAAGCGCCTGCTTGCGCTGCGCAAGCTGGCCGCCGAGCACGGCGCCGAAACCCAGGCACAAATCGCTAAATAGCGCTTGCCTTTGTTCGGCTTTTTACGCAAAGCAACTCTTTAGGGCAGGCGGTTCCCGCTTCGGTGCCGCTTTGCCCCGCGGGCATGTTTGCGCCATGATTTGCCGCGACGATGCCGAATAAGCTACACTTGGCCGGTCCCGGTTTTGCGGTTCGTTGCGGGGCGGGCATTCACTAGGCAAACGAACCCGCCTGACGCGGTGCGGACCGCGCGGTTCCAGGGGTTGAAGATGGAAGAGTTTCACAAAGTCCGGCGTCTGCCGCCTTACGTTTTCGAACAGGTCAATCGTTTGAAGGCGAGCGCGCGAGCCGGTGGCGCCGACATCATCGACCTCGGCATGGGCAACCCCGACCTTCCGACCCCGCAGGCCATCGTCGACAAGCTCTGCGAAGTCGTCCAGGATCCGCGCACCCACCGTTATTCGTCGTCCAAGGGCATTCCGGGTCTGCGCCGCGCGCAGGCGGCCTATTATGCCCGCCGCTTCAACGTGAAGCTCAATCCCGACACCCAGGTCGTCGCCACGCTCGGCTCCAAGGAAGGCTTCGCCAACATGGCGCAGGCGATCACGGCGCCCGGCGACGTGATTCTCTGCCCGAACCCGACCTATCCGATCCATGCCTTCGGCTTCCTGATGACCGGTGGCGTCATCCGTTCGATCCCGGTCGAGCCGGACGAGACCTTCTTCCCGCCGCTCGAGCGCGCCGTTCGCCACTCGATCCCGAAGCCGCTGGCGCTCATCATCAACTATCCGTCGAACCCGACGGCCAAGGTGGCGAGCCTCGACTTCTACAAGGACGTCATCGCCTTTGCGAAGAAGCACGACCTGATCGTGCTCTCCGACCTTGCCTATTCCGAAATCTACTTCGACGACACGCCGCCGCCGTCAGTACTGGAAGTGCCGGGCGCGATGGACGTCGCCGTCGAGTTCACCTCGATGTCCAAGACCTTCTCGATGCCGGGTTGGCGCATGGGCTTCGCGGTCGGCAACGAGCGCCTGATTGCAGCCCTTGCCCGCGTCAAGTCCTACCTCGACTACGGCGCCTTCACGCCGATCCAGGTGGCGGCAACCCACGCGCTCAATGGCGATGGCTCCGACATCGCCGAGGTTCGCAGCGTCTACAAGCGCCGCCGCGACGTGATGGTCGACACCTTCGGCAAGGCCGGCTTCGAAGTGCCGCCGCCGGCCGCCACCATGTTCGCTTGGGCGAAGATCCCGGAAAAGTTCCGGGCTCTCGGCTCGCTGGAATTCTCCAAGCTTCTGGTCGAGAAGGCCGATGTGGCGGTCGCTCCGGGTATCGGCTTCGGCGAAATGGGCGACGAATATGTCCGTCTCGCACTCGTCGAGAACGAACATCGCATCCGTCAGGCCGCCCGCAACATCAAGAAGTTCCTGTCGACGGCGGACGAGACGATGCACAACGTCATTCCGCTGAACGCGCACCGTTGAAACTCCCGGCGGCCCGTTCGTGGCCGCCATTCCCCATGTTTTGAAATGTCAGGATTGTTTTATGGCTGATGCCCTTAAGATTGGCATTGCGGGTCTCGGCACCGTCGGTGCCTCGCTGGTCCGCATCCTCCAGCAGCGCAGCAACGAGCTGGCCGTCTCCTGCGGCCGTGCCATCCAGATCACGGCCGTTTCGGCCCGCAGCCGCAACAAGGACCGCGGCGTCGATCTTTCCGCCATCGCCTGGTTCGACGACCCGGTCGAGATGGCGGAAAAGGCCGACATCGACGTCTTCGTCGAGCTGGTCGGCGGCGCGGAAGGGACGGCAGACGCGTCGGTGCGCGCGGCGCTTTCGCGCGGCCTGCATGTCGTGACCGCCAACAAGGCACTGCTCGCCCGCCACGGCGTCGAGCTGGCGAAGCTCGCCGAGGAAAAGGGCCTGCTGCTCAACTACGAAGCGGCCGTCGCCGGTGGCATCCCGGTCATCAAGGCCGTGCGCGAAAGCCTGACGGGCAACAGCTTCAGCCGCGTCTACGGCATCATGAACGGCACCTGCAACTACATCCTGACCCGCATGGAGAAGGAAGGCCTGTCGTTCGAGGCCTGCCTGAAGGAAGCCCAGCGCCTCGGCTATGCCGAAGCCGATCCGACCTTCGACATCGAGGGCAATGACACCGCGCACAAGCTCGCCATCCTGACGACGCTCGCCTTCGGCTCCGAGATCGCCGCCGCCGATATCTATCTCGAAGGTATCAGCAACATCTCGATCGAGGACATCCACGCCGCCCGTGACCTCGGCTACCGCATCAAGCTGCTCGGCGTTGCCCAGCGGACCGAGACCGGCATCGAGCAGCGCGTGCATCCGACGATGGTGCCGCTCGATTCGGTGATCGCCCAGGTCGACGGCGTGACGAATGCCGTGGCGCTCGAATCCGACATTCTCGGCGAACTCCTGATGGTCGGCCCGGGCGCCGGCGGCAATGCGACCGCGTCTGCCGTGCTCGGCGACATCACCGACATTGCCAAGAGCCGACCGGGCGCCCAGCAGGTTCCGGTCCTCGGCCGTCCGGCCCATCTGCTCGAGCCTTATCGTCAGGCGAAGATGCAGAGCCACGAAGGCGGCTACTTCATCCGTCTCAGCGTCGTTGACCGTGCCGGCGTCTTCGCCAGCATCGCGACCCGCATGGCGGAGAACAACATCTCGCTCGAATCGATCGTCCAGCGCTCGGAACACGCCCCCGCCGGCACGCCCGTGACGATCATCCTCGTCACCCATGCGACGATGGAAGATGCGGTGCGCAAGGCCGTCGCCGCGATTAAGAACGAAGGTTACCTGGTCGGCGAGCCGCAGGTCATCCGCATCGAGCGCCCGAAGGCTGCCTGACGGCATTCCTTGCCGGGGTCTGATAGACCCCGGCACCTTTCCCCTCTCGCCGACATCGCCGACTGCCGCAGTGGCGGGGCTGTTCATTTGCCGAAGGACCTGTAGAAGGGAACGCATGGCATAACGGACAGGCTTGGCATGGAAGAACCCGTAGATCCCGTTCCCCGCGCATTCCTCGGCGTCGATCACTCCGTGACCGGGCAACGCTGGGTGTCCCGTCTCGATCAGGCGGGCCAGAACCGCGCGCTGGCGATCACCCAGCTGCATGGCCTGCCGGAACTTGTGGCAAGGGTTCTTTCGGGGCGGGGCGTCGGGGTCGACGAGGCGCCTGCCTTCCTCGATCCCACCATCCGCTCGCTGATGCCCGACCCGTCCAAGCTGACCGATTGCGAGACGGCCGCGGCCCGGCTCACCGCTGCAATTCGCGCCCGCGCCCGCGTGGCGATCTTCGGCGACTACGATGTCGACGGTGCGGCCTCCTCGGCGCTTCTCTCGCGCTTCCTGCATCATTTCGGCATCGACGCGGAGATCTATATTCCCGACCGGATCTTCGAAGGTTATGGCCCGAACCCGGCGGCGATCGGGCAACTGATCGATCGCGGCGCCCAGCTGATCGTTACCGTCGACTGCGGCTCGACCAGCCATGAGGCGCTGGCCGTGGCCCATGAACGCGGCATCGACGTGGTGGTGATAGACCATCACCAGATGGGCCACGAGATGCCGCCCTGTCTGGCGCTCGTCAATCCGAACCGCGAGGACGATCTTTCGGGGCAGGGGCATCTGTGTGCGGCGGGCGTGGTTTTCCTCGTCCTCGTGGCGACACTGCGCCAGCTGCGTGATGCCGGCCATCCCCAGGCCCGGTCGCTCGATCTGCTTGCCTGGCTCGACCTCGTGGCGCTCGCTACCGTCTGCGACGTGGTGCCGCTCAAGGGGCTGAACCGTGCCTATGTGACGAAGGGCCTGATCGCCGCCCGCCACCAGAACAATGCCGGGCTCGCGGCCCTGTTGCGGGTGGCCGGGATCGGTGGGCCGGTGACGCCCTATCATTTCGGTTTCCTGGTCGGCCCGCGCATCAATGCCGGTGGGCGGATAGGCGATGCCGCGCTTGGCAGCCGTCTTCTGACGCTGGACGATGTCGAGGAGGCCGGCCAGATTGCCGTGAAGCTTGATGAGCTCAACCGGGAGCGCCAGGCGATGGAGGCCGCGATGCTGGCCGAAGCGGAAGCCGAGGCGCTTGCCGAATACGGATTGGGCGAGGGCGCCTCCGTCATCGTCACGGCGCGCGACAACTGGCACCCCGGCATCGTCGGCCTGCTGGCCGCGCGGCTGAAGGAAAAGTTCAAGCGTCCGGCCTTTGCCATAGCCTTCGATCCGAACGGCAAGGGCACGGGCTCCGGCCGCTCGATCAACGGCTTCGACATCGGCCGGATGGTCAGGGCAGCGGTCGATGCCGGCCTGCTGATCAAGGGTGGCGGTCACGCCATGGCAGCCGGCCTCACCGTCGAACGCGCGAACCTCGGCCGGTTGCGCAGCTTCTTCGACGAGGCGTCCGCGACCCAGGTGAGTGCGCTTACCGCCAATCAGGTGCTGAAGATCGATGGTGCGCTCGGTGCCTCCGGGGCGACCATCGCCCTGATCGACCAGCTCGAATCGGCCGGCCCTTATGGCTCCGGTCACGCCCAGCCGATCTTCGCCATCCCGGCGCATCGCCTGCGCGATGCACGCCCCGTCGGCACCACCCATGTGAAGATCACGCTCGAGGCGGCTGACGGCAGCAGGCTGGAAGGCATTGCATTCCGAGCCGCCGAGACCGCGCTCGGTGACTTCCTGCTCAATGGACGTGGGTCGCAGATCCATGTGGCGGGGACGCTGAGCGCCGACCACTGGCAAGGTACACGTCGCGTGCAGATGCGCGTTCTCGACGCCGCAAAGGCGTTCTGAGCAGATGCAATTTTGAATGGGAAATAACGTAAGGTGAAGTGGCACGCCCTAGGGGAGTCGAACCCCTCTTCCCAGAATGAAAATCTGGTGTCCTAACCGATAGACGAAGGGCGCCTGCGCTTCGTTGTGGCGCCCTTATAGTCAGGGTCGCCGAAACCCGCAAGCGGAATCTTGCTGTTTTTTCATCCCAATTTCCAAAAAATCCGACCTGTGGAAAACCGGCGGATCTACGCGGTTACGGCGTCGAAATCGCGCGGAAGAAGACCGCAATCGAGCGACCGAAGCCGTCATCAAAGATCTGGAATTTTCTCGGGAGAAGAGAAGAAGTGGCACGCCCTAGGGGAGTCGAACCCCTCTTCCCAGAATGAAAATCTGGTGTCCTAACCGATAGACGAAGGGCGCCTGCGCTTCGTTGTGGCGCCCTTATAGTCAGGTGATTTTATTCCCGCAAGCGCCAATTTCTGTTTTTTGCAAAAAAATGACAGCCGGTCGGGGAAATCGGACGCTCATGATTTCCGGCAATGAATCCAGTGCCTTGCCGGCATGGCTTGAGAGCGGCGTGCAGCAGGAATCCCGAGGAGGCCGGAAAGCCCGGCATTCCGGTGGATCTACGCGAAATCCGTCGACGTCAGCGTCAAAAGGCGAAAGGTTAGTTCTTCTTCTTGCCGAAAATTTCCGAAAGCGTGGGCAGCCACTTGCGCTTCTTGGCGGGGGCGGGGTTTGGTGTCGGCACGGCCCCCGGCGCAGGCTCGGCGGCGTAGGCGACGGCCTCTTCGGACGGCGCTTCGGCTACGTCCGCGGTCGCGGCACCCGGCTGCTCGTAAACCGGCACTTCCTCGGCGCTTGCGGCCGGCGCACTTGCCGTCTCCATGACCGGCGGTTCCGCCTGGCGAAGGTCTGCGCTGAAAAGGCTTCTGCTCATCGGGTTGATCTGCCGGCTCGGCAGGTCCGACGGCACGATGCTCGAAGAAGCGGTCGCAGCCCCGTTAGTCATTTCCCCCTCGGCCATTGCCCCGTCGGTCATTGCCATGTCGGTCGGCTGTGGCGCATCCGCTGCCACCGGCTCGGACGCCGCCGGTGCCTGGGAGAAGAGACTGTTGCGGCTCGCATTGACGGCCGTCGGCTGCATGGTCAGCTCGCCGAGATCGGCAGCATTCGCTGTCTGGGTGGAAGCCGATGCAGGGGCATAGGCGGCGATCGCGCCGTCGCCGGCAGGTGCTGTTGCCGGCTGCGCGGTCTTCCGGCCGGCCATGCTGACGACGAAGGGGTCGGAGTAGCCGGCACCCGTCTTCTGGCCGGTTTTGCCGGCCTTGGCCGGGGTCGCGGCCGCGACGGCCGTATCGGCCGCCGCATCGCCCTGGGCGGCCTCCTGGGCCGTCGTCTGGCACGAGGCGAGCATCAGCGCCGCCATGGCGGGCAGGGCGGCACGGCCAAGCGTGCCGCCGGTCACTGTCTTCATCTTGCGCAACACTGGTCGAACCCCGCATCCACATCGCGGACGCCGCGCGGACCCTTTCGGCGGACCAGCGGCGATCCCGGTTTCGGCGCGCCGTGTTCCGGCGTGCCATCGATGGGTTTGTCTTAGGCGACCAATCTTGCGCGAGGCGTGAAGTGTGGCGTCTTACCAGGCACCGGTGTTCGGCATCGACGCCCAGGGCTCGGCCGGTGCCAGGCTCTCACCCTTCTGGAGTATCTCGATCGAGATCCCGTCCGGTGAACGCACGAAAGCCATGTGGCCGTCGCGTGGCGGGCGGTTGATCGTCACGCCGTTGTCCATCAGCCTCTGGCAGGTGGCGTAGATATCATCGACCTCATAGGCGAGGTGGCCGAAGTTGCGGCCTCCCGTATAGTCTTCGGTATCCCAGTTGTAGGTGAGCTCAAGGCACGGCGCGAGATCCGCTTGAGCCTTGCCGAGGTCGTCGCGGGCCGCAAGAAAGACGAGGGTGAAACGACCCCTCTCGTTTTCCATTCGCCGTATCTCGGTCAGTCCAAAAACGGTACAATAGAAGTTGAGGGAGGCGTCGAGGTCTTTGACGCGGACCATGGTGTGTAGATAGCGCATGAAGGTTCTCCGGATAGCCCGCAGGATATGGAGCGGGCAACAGCTTCGAGCAAGCATCATAGCCCAAAAAGCATCTGGGAATATGTGAAACTAGGACTTGCACAGCGCCATTGCTCGAATGTTAATCTCTTCTTCAAGAATCAGTTAACTCTGCAATGTGACGCGTTTCGAGGGGCTTTGGGAAATGGCGGACAGGATTTCATCGAAAGAGCTCGCTGGTTTCGAGGAGCTGTCCGGCGAGGCCGTCGATCTGATCGAGATCACCGGTGTCGTGAAGTGGTTCGACGTCGCCAAGGGTTTCGGCTTCATCGTCCCCGACAACGGAATGCAGGATGTTCTCCTGCACGTGACCTGCCTGCGCCGCGACGGTTATCAGACCATCCTTGAGGGCACCCGCATCGTCGCCCTGATCCATAAGCGTGACCGGGGCTACCAGGCCTTCCGCATCCTTTCCATGGACCAGTCGACGGCCGTCCATCCCTCGCAGCTGCCGCCGGTTCGCACCCACGTCCAGGTCACTGCGACGAGCGGCCTGGAGCGCGCCCTGGTCAAGTGGTTCAACCGCACCAAGGGTTTTGGCTTCCTGACGCGCGGCGAGGGCACGGAGGACATCTTCGTGCACATGGAGACGCTCCGCCGCTTCGGTCTCACCGAACTTCGCCCCGGCCAGACCGTGCTCGTCCGCTTCGGACCCGGCGAAAAGGGCCTGATGGCCGCCGAGATCCATCCGGACAATCCGAGCCCCGCCGTCCGGGCGCACTAACATCGTGGTGTCGATCATTCGCATCCTGAAAAGCGCTTTCGTGGCGCTTTTTTTGTTCGCGCTGGCGGCTTCCGCAAGTGCGGAAGGGCCGCATTTCGACAGAGGTCCGCTCACGATCCGCACAGTCGGGGGCGCCGAGCACATCCTCGATGTCGAATGGGCGACGAACCCGGAACAACGCGAACACGGCCTGATGTTCCGCGAGGACCTTGGTGAAGACCAGGGCATGCTCTTCGATTTCGGTGTAACCCGCGACGTGATGATGTGGATGAAGAACACGCCACTGTCGCTCGACATGCTGTTCATCGGCGAGGACCGCCGCGTCAGCCGGATCGCCCATCGCACGACGCCTTTTTCCGAGACGATCGTCTCCTCCGGCGGACCGGTTCATTATGTGCTGGAAATCCGCGGCGGACGGGCCGCGGCGCTCGGCATCACGGAGGGTGCGACGGTCGAGATCGTCCCGCCGAGGTCCTCTTCCCAATAATCCCGCGTCGCCGTCGCGACGGTGCTTCTTTGGCTTTTTGCTGTTGCGGGCCGGTGTCGAACCGTGTATTGCCGCTCACATCGCCGGTACGGAGTGTAGCGCAGTCTGGTAGCGCATCTGGTTTGGGACCAGAGGGTCGGGAGTTCGAATCTCTCCACTCCGACCACTTTCTTTGTAAGTAAGTGATTGAAGTTCAAGATGGTTATTGAATTTCAAGCACCTTTGTCCAAGCTGCTCCTCCAGCCGACGTGCTGGAGCAACTTGTCGAGAACGCCCGCGCGGTGAAGTATATGAGTGAGTACTTTCCCGGTGCGAAGCTCGCTGTGAATATCGAAAGTCGACTGACAATCCACGGCATTCCCGTTCCGAATGAGGCGTAACCCTCACGACTTGGAGACAGAAGCCCGCCGATGAAGGTCGGCGGGCAAAGCCCCCAAATGGACCGAAAATCGGGCCGCCTTTCAGTCATCAAATTCGCTCTTTGGTTCCCCATCGTTTGAGCATGTAATGGAGGGGTTGCTCGATGTCCGCTATAAGTTCAGCCAAAGATAGACGCGAAATATTGTCGTCGTGAAGCGCCAGCTTCAAACGCTCGACTTGCTCCGCCAGATCAAGCAAAGGTCGCCTAATTGAGATTGGGGCATGCGAGTCAAGCCGTCTGTTCTTGAGGGCGTACTCCAAATAAGCGGGCGGAAGTAATTTTTCTGGGTCTCTAATTATAAGCGTCTGAGACCTAACAAGTTCAAGAACCTCCTCAAGTATATCAGACTCTTTTTTCTTTTCCGATGCCTTTTCTTTTATGTCGGTCTTTGTTTTTGATTCTAGTTTTGAAAGATGTTCTTCCAGTTTCGGCCACCATACATCAAATATCGTTCGGAGCCGATCGATTGGGAGGCTTTTTTCTTCTGCGTCATTTATTGAGTTTAAAAGCTTAAATATGTCTTCCTTCTCGTTTATTGTTGATTGAAACTGCACGAGAGGGCCAGATACGTCCGAGCGTTTGATGTTAAAGAGAAACGGGGACACGCGACTGCTTTCAACGGACTTTGATAGAGCGCCCGCTTCAAAGTTGATCCAGGGCGCATGAATATTGGAGCCGGTAACGCAGAGAATGCCAAAGCTAGAGGTCTCAAGTTCACTGGCGATGTCGGAGCTCCATCGCGTGCCTTTGTCGATATCCTCCGATGAGACATATGGCTCGATGCTTTGTATAACCGACGGCAGCCAATCCCGGAGTACTACAGCTACTTCCCTGCTGAGATCGCCAGACCAACTAATGAATACTTTCATTTACAACCCCGAATCGCCTTGCCTGAGAGACACAACGATAGATTATGCATTCAGCAATTGGATATAAAGCAACAAAACTAAATTGCGCCAAGTTGACGGGGCAGGTCTTGACTTCGGAAGTCGAAGCGACGACACCACTTCAGCGTTCGTTACAAAGGTGCTCACCTTACAAGCTTACAAATTGGTCGAAATAAGCGTTGAAATTCAATCGCATAGCCGATTTCGAATCTCTCCGCTCCGACCACGGCAATTCTGCCGCAGCAGGCGGTTTCTCATCCTTGTTTCCGCTTCTTCTGTCATTGTAGTGTTCCGAACGTTTTCGGAACAATCACAGCCTGAGCGTCGTTTTGCCCCGATCAATGGGAGGATAGACGATGAAAGCTCTTTTTCCGCTGACAACAGTAGTTTGCCTCGCCCTTTCGGCGCCTGCCTGGGCCGCTTGCCCGGATGTTACGGGCTCTTCTATCAACGGCGACAGGTCTGCCGGGCTCGCCAAGGACGGCACTCACGCGCCGCTCGAGGCTGGCGCCACGGCAGAAAATCGGACCGAAACACCGGGCGGCACGACGACCACCGCCGGGAAGGGCGAGGCGCTTGCCAAGGACGGCCGCACCTTGCCGCTGTCGAGCGATCCGAATCTCGCCACGTCGAATCAGGACGTCGCCGCTCAACAGCAGGGTGAAAAGACGGCGGCCGCGGAGGCCGACGCCAAGACCGAGTGTGTCGAGTAGTCGTCACCGTGCCCGCGACCGTATTTCGCATCCCCGTACTTCGCATCAACACGATCGGGCATCGATCGAACCCTTGATTGGCCAAGTTGGGTGCGGTCCGTCCATGTCGGCAACCGCCCCCATCTTCCGCTTGAAAATCCCTTCAATCGTCGCTACGACGAAGCTAGGCCTGACGCGGCGCGAGGTTGCGGCAGGCGAGGCGATCACGCGGTGCGGGGAGGGATCCCGGCGCCGTTTCCTTCGGAGTTGGATGCGACAATGTCTGCCAAGATTTACCGCCCCGCAAAGACCGCAATGCAGTCCGGCAAGGCCAAGGCGCATCTCTGGGTTCTGGAATTCGACCAGGCCATCGCGCGCAAGATCGATCCGGTAATGGGGTATACGACCTCGGCCGACACCCGCCAGCAGGTCAAGCTGACCTTCGAAACGCAGGAGCAGGCCGAAGCCTATGCCCAGCGCGAAGGCATCGAATACCGCGTGCTCCCGCCCAAGGAAAGCAAGCGTCAGGTCGTCTCGTACACCGACAATTTCAAGTTCAATCGCCTGCAGCCCTGGACGCACTGACCGGCTGTCCGGCCGCGCCCATTGCATGCGCTCTTGCCCGCGCTCCAGTGCCCGGGCAGGCAAGGCCCCTTAGCTCAGCTGGATAGAGCACCTGCCTTCTAAGCAGGTGGTCGCAGGTTCGAATCCTGCAGGGGTCGCCACTTCTTCCTTTCCGCTACGCGTCATCACCCGCTGGCTTTCGGCCTGGAAAATCGGCTATCGCTCGGCAAAGGGTCGGTGGTCTGCGATTCGCGCGCAACGGGCGTCGCCGCTGCGGCCCCTGGGGAAATCCTGCCGGGTTCCGGTCTCCGAAAGGGCATTTTTGATGGCACGCACCGCTACATCCAAGGGCAAGCCGCGCAAGCGCGCCAGTTCCCGGCGCAAGGGCTCGGCCGGCGGCGGCTTCGGCTTCTGGCTGCTTGCGCTTGTGGCTGTCGCCGTGGCGATCGCCATCTACGACAATCGCGCCGATCTGCCGCGTCTCATCGCCACCTATCTGCCAGGACCGGCCCGGCATTCGGCGGCTGAAAAGCCCCCGACGTCGGCGTCGCGCGCCAAAACCGAGGCGGCGTCGAACACCGCGACAAAGCCGGCGGCCAAGCCAGCTTCAAAACCTGCAGAGGGTCCGACGCCGCCCGCCGAAATCGGTGCCGAGGCTGTCAAGGCGCCAGCCACCGTGCCGGTGCCGTCGGGACGGCCGGGCGATCCCTCCGCCGACGGCAAGGGGTTTTCCGCGACCTTCTATTTCTGCGGCACCTCGGGTCTCGACAACTGCGTCGTGGATGGCGACAGCTTCTGGTTCCGCAAGGGACGCATCGCGCTCGCCGATGTGGTCGCGCCGGCCACAGAGGGGGCGAAATGCCAGCAGGAGCGGGACCGCGGCTTTGCCGCCAAGGTCCGGCTGCGGCAGTTGCTCAATGCCGGACGTTTCGAATTCTCCGAGCTGAAGGGGCAGAATGTCCCCGAAAGTGGTCCCCCGATGCGTGTCGTGACGCGAGACGGTCGGTCCCTCGGAGCCATGCTCGTCTCCGAAGGCCTCGCCCAGCCGCGATTCGGTCAACAAAAATCCTGGTGTCCCTGAAGCGGGATTCAGTCTTCCCTAGGAAAGCTATCCGCTCCGGCATTCCGGATGAACGATGTCGGGCCGGTCGCCTCTCCGTATGGGAAGAGAATGGCGCCTCCATATCATCCATGTTGGAAGCTCTCTGTCGGCGAATGGGTGGATTGCGTCGGACGGTGATGCTGCGCGGGCAATAGTTGTCGACAGTGTGTCCGAGTATTCGATAGATAAAAATGTATATATCTTGTCTAAGATCCATATCTTTCCGCTAATATATGTTCTGAATATTTTAACTGATGAAGTTTATTGTCCTTTCTGAATTTATTGGAAAAATGGGCTCAGTTCCCGAGAGTAATATTTGCTTTCCTGTTTTGAAGGGAGAAATTCAATGATGAAAAGGCTTTATTTGATGTCCGCGCTGCTTGCGAGCACGGTGATATTTACATCAGTCATCCATGCGCCAGTCGTGGCGCAAGAGCTCGATCCCGAAGACAATGGCGGCGACCCCGGCAGCACCCCGCCTGACAGCGGCAGCACCCCGCCTGACAGCGGCAGCACCCCGCCTGACAATGGCGGCGGCTATACTCCGCCAGACAACAGCGGCGACACTCCGCCTGACGACAGCGGCACCCCCTCCGATGGCGGCTCGTCGACGCCTGATTCCGGTCAGCCGAGCAATGGTTCGGATGGCAGTGACAGCGGCGATTCCACCGACAACGACGGTCAGTCTTCGACGCGTAACGATCGCTCCGGCGATTCCGCGGGATCGTCGGCGCCTGCTGGACAGGCTTCCGCGCCGTCGACCGCATCCAATGCCGCGCCCAGTAATGCTGTCCCGCAGGTCGTCCAGCAGGCCGTGACGATTTCAGCTCCTCCGGCGACGGTCGTCCGCCAGGTGACGAGTCCGACAACAGTCAACACTGTCGTCACGTCACTGGTCAATCAGCCGATCCCCGCCGTAACGGCACCGCAGGTCGTCCAGCAGGCCTCGACGCAGGCAACGGGCCTGCTCTCTGGAAGGATCAGCCAGGCTGTATCGAATGTTACCGGTTCGGTTGGCGGCGGCTTTAGTCCCGGTTCTGGTAGCGCTTTTGGCAGGCTGACGAACTAGTCCAATGCCTTTGGCGGCGGCCTGGATCGTTCCGTCGGACAATAGACGTCGCGTCAGACCTGACGACGTAACGCGGTCGTCCGCCACGGTGGGATCTGACGCCGCACAAGACGGTCGGTCGAATTTGAGTAGCCGCACCATGTGCGGCTATCTGCCCCCTGGATGCAGCCAGCAATGCAGGCAATTCGAGCTGGCTTTCGCTGAAGTCGAATCCTGTTGCTTTGCAAGATCCCAATTAATGTTCCAGCCTTACGGATATGTGTCGGATGATGACCTTCTCGAAAACTGTACCCGCCGTGCTTCTCATTGCGGCCCTCGCCAGTGGCTGCCAGACGACCGGCGCCCAGAAATTCACGCCTCAGGAGCTCGTGGCCAAGACTTCGTATGATTATCAGGTCTGCCGCGTCGCTCTCGCCAAGGGCGGCAAGCTTCCTGCCGGCTTGAAGAACTGCGACGCTCATCTGGCCGCCTTCGAACAGGCGTCGATTGCCGGTGGCATCGCCCCGGCCAAGGCCCGAAAGCTTGCGGCGGACCTCAAGAAGAACACCACGCTCGCTCTCCGGAAGAACGGGCTTCGGTGAACGGATTGCCTGCCCTGTGGACGAATCAAAATGGCGGCCGTCGGCCGCCATTTTCGTTTCTGCACACTTGAGGTGTGGAGGATGTCCGCGCCCCCCGATGACCTTGTGGTCGCCGTGCCCTGATCGTCCTAGTGGAGGATCTGGCTGAGGAAGAGCTTCGTGCGCTCGTGCTGCGGGTTGTCGAAGAACTCGGCCGGCGAGTTCTGCTCGACGATCTGGCCCTGGTCCATGAAGATCACCCGATTGGCGACCTGGCGGGCAAAGCCCATTTCGTGGGTGACGCAGAGCATGGTCATGCCCTCTTCGGCGAGTCCGACCATGGTGTCGAGAACCTCCTTGATCATTTCCGGGTCGAGTGCCGAGGTCGGCTCGTCGAACAGCATGATCTTCGGGTTCATGCAGAGCGAACGGGCGATTGCCACGCGCTGCTGCTGGCCGCCGGAAAGCTGGCCCGGATACTTGTGGGCCTGCTCCGGGATCTTCACCCGGGCGAGGAAGTGCATGGCGATCTCCTCGGCCTTCTTCTTCGGCATCTTGCGAACCCAGATCGGCGCCAGCGTGCAGTTTTCCAGGATCGTCAGATGCGGGAAGAGGTTGAAGTGCTGGAACACCATGCCGACTTCGCGGCGCACTTCGTCGATCTTCTTGAGGTCGTTCGTGAGTTCCGTGCCGTCGACGATGATCTGGCCGGTCTGGTGTTCTTCTAGGCGGTTGATGCAGCGGATCATCGTCGACTTGCCCGAACCGGACGGTCCGGCAATGACGATGCGCTCGCCGCGCATGACCTTGAGGTTGATGTCGCGCAGCACGTGGAAATCACCGTACCACTTGTTCATGTTGATGATTTCGACAGCGACTTCCGTTTCCGAAACGGAGAGCGTCTTGAGGGGAGCGTCAGCCATGAGAGTGGTCCTGTCTAGCGTTTGTGTCCGGTGTCGAGATGCCGCTCGATGAAGGCGGAATAGCGCGACATGCCGAAGCAGAAGATCCAGAAGATGAAACCTGCGAAGATAAGCCCCGTCAACGGGGTGACGGGCGTGATCCACTTGGCGTCGCCGAAGCTGGCCTTCACGATGCCGAGCAGGTCGTACATGTTGATGATCGAGACGAGTGAGGTGTCCTTGAACATGCCGATGAAGGTGTTCACGATGCCCGGGATCACCAGCTTGATGGCCTGGGGCATGATGATGAAGACCATCTTCTGCCCGAAGCTCAGGCCGAGCGAATCCGCACCCTCGTACTGCCCCTTCGGAATGGCCTGCAGGCCGCCGCGAATGACTTCCGCCATATAGGCCGACGCGAAGATCGACACGCCGATCAGCGCGCGCAGGAACTTGTCGATGTTGTCGCCCGGCGGCAGGAACAGCGGCAGCAGCACGCTCGCCATGAACAGCACGGTGATCAGCGGCACGCCGCGGACAAGCTCGATGAAGCCGATGGATGCGGCCCGCACGATCGGCATCTGCGAGCGGCGACCGAGGGCCAGCAGGATGCCGAAGGGAAGCGATACGACGATCCCGATGAAGGACAGGATCAGCGTCACCATCAGGCCGCCCCACATCGAGGTCTCGACATGGCTGAGACCGAAACTGCCACCCAGCAACAGGATATAGGCGAGGATGGGCAGCGCGACGAGCAGCAGCAACGCGTTGAGCCCCTTGCGCGGCGCCTTGGGCATCAGGAACGGCACCAGCAGCAAGACGAACAGCGCTGCGACGGTGATCGGCCGCCAGAGCTGGTCACGCGGATAAGAGCCGACCATGAACTGGGTGAACCAGTCGCCGACATAGGCCCAGCACGCGCCGCTCCAGCCGTCCGGCTGGTTGCCGCCCTGCACCGTCGTCGCGCAGAAGGCGCGGCCGTCGCCGCTCCAGACTGCCGAGATGAACAGCCAGTCGAACACCGACAGCACGAACCAGATGATGGCGCCGCCGAACACCACGGTCATCAGGCTGTCCAGCGGGGAGGCGAACAGGTTCTTGCGGATCCAGCCGGCAGCCGACTTGTCGGAGGCCGGGGGAGGTTCGGGCGCCAGGAACTGGCGGCGGAGGAAGTAGACTTGATCGCTCATCTCAACGCTCCACCAGTGCCATCTTGGCGTTGAACCAGTTCATGAACAGCGATGTGGCGAGGCTGATCGACACGTAGATCAGCATCCATATCGCGATGATTTCGATCGAGTGGCCGGACTGGTTGAGGATGGTGCCACCGACGGCCACGAGATCCGCATAGCCGATCGCCACCGCCAGCGACGAGTTTTTCGTCAGGTTCAGATATTGCGAGGTCAGCGGCGGAATGATGATGCGCAGCGCCTGGGGAAGGATGATCAGCCGCGTCGTCAGGCCCGGGCGAATGCCGAGCGCATGGGCGGCTTCCGTCTGCCCCTTGGAGACGCCCCGGATGCCGGCACGCACGATTTCGGCGATGAAGGCGGCGGTGTAGAAGGAGAGCGCCATGTAGAGCGACAGGAATTCCGGCCCGATGACCGTGCCGCCGCGCATGTTGAACTTGCCGAGTTCGGGAACGTCGAAGGTGACGGGCATGCCCATCAGAATGAAGGCGAGAACCGGAAGCCCGACGACCAGGCCGATGTTCACGGCCAGCACTGGCGGGCGTTTGCCGGTGGCAAGCTGCTGCTTCGTTGCCCATCGGGCATAGATGATCGCACCGACGACGCCGATTGCGAAGGCCGCGAGCACGACAGACATGCCTTCGCCGAAGATCGGCGCCGGCATGTAGATGCCACGATTGCTCACGAACACCGAGAGCGGCAGCTCCAGCGACTTCTTGACGTCCGGCAGGAGCGAAAGAACGCCCTTGTACCAGAAGAAGATGACGAGCAGCGGCGGAATGTTGCGAAACACCTCGACATAGACGGTCGAGATCCGCGAGATCAGCCAGTTGTGGGACAGCCTGCCGATGCCGACGATGAGGCCGACGATGGTGGCCGTGATGATGCCCGTAACCGCGACGATGAGCGTGTTGACCAGGCCCAGGGTGAGGGCGCGCAGATAACTGGAATCGCTGGTATAGGCGATCGGCGTCTGTGCGATGTCGAAACCTGCGCGGCTGTTCAGGAAGTCGAAGCCGGCCGTCATGTTGGCCTTGGCAAGATTCTGTGCGGCATTGGAGCCGGCAAACCAGAACAACCAGACAATGCCGACGACCGTAAGGGCCTGGTAGACGAACTGGCGCAACGCCGGATTATAGAGCAATGACGTGGCAGGACGGTCGGTCCCGCCCCCGCCTGCGGTTGCAACGGCCATATATCTGTCCCCTGTACTTCAGCCCTCGTCGTGGCTGCGTATTTTTTTATTGCTTTGGGCGGGAAGGCGCATGGCGCCTTCCCGGTATGCGTCAATCCGATTAGCGGATCGGCGGTGCGTACTGCAGGCCGCCCTTCGACCACAGAGCGTTCAGGCCGCGCTGGATCTTCAGCGGGCTGCCGGTACCGACGTTGCGCTCGAAGGATTCGCCGTAGTTGCCGACGGCCTTGATGATGTTGTAGGCCCACTTTTCGTCAAGGCCGAGGTCCTTGCCGATGGTCTGGTCCTTTTCCTCGCCCAGGAAGCGCTTGATGTCCGGGTTCTCGGACTTCACCATTTCGTCCAGGTTGGCCTGGGTGATGCCGAAGTCTTCAGCCGTGACCATCGCATAGTGGGCAAAGGAGACGACGTCGAACCACTTGGAGTCGTTCTGGCGAACGGCCGGGCCGAGCGGCTCCTTGGAGATGATTTCCGGCAGGATCACGTGGTCGTCCGGGTTGGCGAGCGACAGGCGGATCGAATAGAGGCCCGACTGGTCGGTAGTGTAGACGTCGCAACGGCCGGCCTGGTAGGCGGCGTCGACTTCTTCCTGCTTTTCGAAGACGACCGGCTTGTATTCCATGCCGTTGGCCTTGAAGTAGTCGGCGAGGTTCAGTTCGGTCGTCGTGCCGGACTGCACGCAGACGGCAGCACCCGAAAGCTCGAGAGCCGATTTCACGTTGAGCGCCTTGGTGACCATGAAGCCCTGGCCGTCATAGTAGTTGATGGCGCGGAAGTCGAAACCGAGCTGGCTGTCGCGGCTGGCGCTCCAGGTCGTGTTACGGGCGAGCATGTCCACTTCACCGGACTGCAGGGCCGGAAAACGGTCCTTTGCCGAAAGGGGAGTGTACTTCACCTTGGTGGCATCGCCGAATACGGCGGCTGCGACGGCCTTGCAGAGATCGACGTCGAGGCCGGTCCAGTTGCCGGAGGAATCCTGAGCGCCGAAGCCAGCGAGATTCGAACCGTTGACGCCGCACTGCACGAAGCCCTTTGCCTTGACGTCATCAAGCGTGCCGGCATAAGCGGCCGATGCGCCCAATCCCAGGACAGCAGCGCCGATTGCGGCCAACAGAAGATTCTTGTTCATTTTTCCCAACCTTTTCCGTTGTCTTTTGTTTCGGCCGCGACGCGCCATGAAGGTCGGCGATGCTGGCCGGCTCGCTGCCCTCCCGGTGCGAGCCCGACTATCACAGTCTTAAATGGTTCGATGGTCAAGTGTTGATGACTCAAAATGCGAGGAAAAGTGGCAATTTGCTAATTCAGCTTGAAAAACAGGCATAAATCAGTGCCTTGGAGGCGTTTTTGGCTAAGAAATAGGTCGTCCGCAAGCGCTTTGGATCGTCGTTCCGGCCATTGCCATGGTGACAAATCGAGGCTTGACCATGGGCCGTGCGCCCTTCAAAAATCACGCCCTCATCTCGCATTGAAAAAGGCTTCAGGGATCATGACAGACAGGAAGGACATGCTGGTCGGCGCCGGCACGGATACGCGGCTTTGCCATATCGGGCACGACCCGTCGAGCTTCCACGGTTTCGTCAATCCACCCGTCGTTCGTGCCTCCACGGTGCTCTTCCCGGATGTCCACACGATGGAGACGGGCCAGCAGAAATACACCTACGGCACGCATGGCACGCCGACCACCGACGCGCTGTGCGAGGCGATCAACGAACTCGAAGGATCGGCCGGAACGATCCTGGTGCCGTCGGGGCTCGCGGCCATCACCGTGCCGTTCCTCGCTTTCCTGTCGGCGGGCGATCACGCCCTGATCGTCGATTCCGTCTATTTCCCGTGCCGCCGTTTCTGCGACACGATCCTGAAGCGCCTCGGCGTCGAGGTCGATTACTACGATCCCGAGATCGGGGCGGGGATCGAGGCTCTCATCAAGCCGAACACCCGTCTTGTCCATACCGAGGCGCCGGGATCGAACACCTTCGAGATGCAGGATATCCGCGCGATCGCCGATGCTGCCCACAGGCATGGTTGCGTGGTCACCATGGACAATACCTGGGCGACGCCGCTCTACTTCAAGGCGCTCGATTTCGGTGTCGACGTGACGATCCATGCGGCCACCAAATATCCGTCGGGTCATTCCGATCTGCTCATGGGCACGGTGTCCGCCAATGCGGCACACTGGAAGACGCTGGAGGAGGCCAACACCAATCTCGGCATGTGTGTCTCGTCGGACGACGCCTACCAGATCCTGCGTGGTTTGCGGACGATGGGAATTCGGCTCGAACACCACCAGAAGAGCGCGCTTGCCGTCGCACGCTGGCTCGAGGGCCGGGACGACGTCGCCCGGGTACTGCATCCGGCGCTGCCGAGCTTCCCGGGTCATGAGCTTTGGAAGCGCGATTTCAAGGGCGCGAGCGGGATCTTCTCCTTCGTGCTCGCGGTCGACGATCCGGACCAGTTCAAGCCCAAGGCACGCGCCTTCCTCGACAGCCTGAGGCTCTTCGGTCTCGGCTATTCCTGGGGCGGCTACGAAAGCCTCGCCGTGATGGTCAATCTTCAGGACCGAAAGATCCGCAAGGCTCCGTCAGAGGGGCCCGTGCTGCGTCTGCAGATCGGTCTGGAGAATGTCGAGGACATCATCGCGGACCTCGAGCGTGGCTTCAAGGCGGCGGCCGAGGTCTGACCCCGGCGCCAAAGCTTTCGCTAGCCGCGGGCGTGGTAGCCGTAGAGCCAGTCGAAATCAGCGGCCAGGCCCTCCGGCGAGCGCAGTTTCAGGACGATGTCGCGGCCGATGCGGATCGGTCCCTTGGCGTGGTAGGCGAACTTGTTGAAGGCGCCGCGATCACGCACCCGTGCCGCCCGTTTCTGGCGCGTGGCCTCGAACCCGGCGAGCGCCTCGGGCAGGGGAAGGGGGGCCGCAATCGCGCCCCCGAGCTCGAAAGCATCCTCGATTGCCATGACCGCGCCTTGCGCCGAAAACGGCATCATCGCGTGCGCGGCATCGCCGATCAGGACTGTTTCCCGCCCATTCTGCCAGCGTCCGGACGAAGCCTGGTAAAGCGGCCAGAACGTCGCCTTCTCGATCGAGGCGAGGAGTGCCGTGATTTCCGTATTCCATCTGGAGAACTGGCGTAGAAGCATGGCGCGCTGTGCGCCGCTCCCCTCGGTGGCCCATGTCTCCCCGGGATCCATGCCGGCGGCGATCGCGACGATATTGAACCCGTCGACTTCCTTGAGCGGATAGGCGACCAGATGGGTGTCCGGCCCGAGATAGGCCGTCACATTGGCCGGATCGAGGAAGCCCGGCGCCCCAGCAGCAGGGACGGTGAAGCGCCAGGCGATGTTGCCTGAAAACGTGACGATCGGGCTGTCTTCGACCAGCTTTCGTGCGGATGACCATGCGCCGTCTGCAGCGATGATCACATGCGGTTTCGAGCCGATAAGATGTTCGATGGTCGAGGGGTTGGGATCGTCGATCCGGTTGCCCAGGCGCAGCCGGCAGAGCGGGCTCTGCAGAACTTTTGTCAGCAGTGCCTGCTGCAGTGTGGCGCGATGCAGGACGCCATAGGGCGCCCCCCAGCGCCGCCGGGCAAAGTGCCCGACCGGAACGCTTGCCAGCGACTTCAACGTGACGCCGGAAACCAGACGAATCTCGTCCGGTTCGAACCAGTGTTTCTCGATTTCATCGAGAACGCCGAGTTCAGCGAGAATGCGCG
Source organism: Rhizobium terricola (assembly GCF_012927355.1). Taxonomy (GTDB): domain Bacteria; phylum Pseudomonadota; class Alphaproteobacteria; order Rhizobiales; family Rhizobiaceae; genus Allorhizobium; species Allorhizobium terricola. Next base: position 1,375,762 of record NZ_JABBGK010000001.1, on the reverse strand, counting down.
AGGCGTTCGGCGAAATCTGCAGCCCCGCGCCGACTTCGCCGAGCTGCGGCGCCTGCTCGAAGATCTCGGAATGGATTCCGTGGCGGGCGAGTGACAGCGCGGTCGTCAACCCCGCCACCCCGGCTCCGATGATGGCGGCGGTCTTGATCGACATGACGTGTCCGATCAGGCGCCGCTTACGCCGCCTTCACGTGAAAGACGCAGCCGGGCGGATTGGTCTGCTCGGCCTTGAGCGACGGATTGTAGCGGAAGAGTGTCGAGCAGTAGGAGCAGACCTTTTCGTTGTCATGTCCCATGTCGATGAAGATGTGCGGATGGTCGAAGGGAACGGATGCGCCTGTGCACATGAATTCCTTCACGCCGATTTCGATCACTTGGTGACCGCCGTCGTTCTGGAAATGGGGAATGCTGTGCCCGGCCATGTTCTTCTCCGCTATGCCATTCAACGCGGCGGACCATATCGCCGTTCGGAAAGAAAGTGTAGAGCCAAACACCCGGCCCGCCCACAGAAAATCATGATCTGCGGCTTTGTTCGGTACCTTGCTTTGAATACTGTAGCCGCAATTCGATCCCGACAGGACAATCCGATGAATCTCGACGCACCGCCATTCTCGCAATTCATTCACGACGGCTTGCAGATCGCCTATTTCGACGAGGGTGATCCTGCCGGCGATCCGGTCCTGCTGATCCACGGATTCGCCTCGACGGCTTGCGTCAACTGGGTCTATCCCGGATGGCTGAGGACGCTCGGCGACGCCGGTTACCGCGTCATCGCGCTCGACAATCGCGGTCACGGTGCAAGTGACCGCCCGCATGATCCAGAGGCCTATTATCCCTCGCTTATGGCGGCGGATGCAGCAGCCTTGCTGACCCATCTCGGCATCGAGCAGGCGCATGTCATGGGCTATTCGATGGGTGCGCGAAATGCGGCTTTCCTGGCCATCGAACATGGTCACCGGGTCCGGTCGCTCGTCTTCGGCGGGCTTGGCATCGGCCTATGCGATGGCGTCGGCGACTGGGACCCGATTGCCGATGCGCTGCTGGCGCCGTCGATCGACGACGTCACCCACGCGCGGGGCCGCATGTTCCGCGCCTTCGCCGAACAGACGCATTCCGACCGCTTCGCGCTCGCTGCCTGCATCAGGACTTCGCGCGTCCTGGTCGATCGCGCCGACATCGCCAAGGTCGATATCCCGACGCTGATCGCGGTTGGCACCAAGGACGATATCGCCGGATCGCCCCAGGAACTGGCGGCACTCATGCCGGAAGCCACCGCGATCGACATTCCCAACCGCGATCACATGCTGGCCGTCGGTGACCGCGTCTTCAAGAAGGCGGTCCTCGATTTCTACCGCAGGCTTGCCGCCGAATAGCGGCAAGCAGCAAAGGTTCAGCGTCCGGTGAAGACCGGCCTGCGTTTCTCCGCGAAGGCGGCGCGTCCTTCGGCATAATCGGCGCTGTCGAAGGTTGCCGCGCCGATCACCTCCGCTTCGCGAAGCAGGTCGTCGTCCTGCTGCGTCGCGGCGCGGATCGCGATCTTGGAGGCCCGGACCGACAGCGGCGCGTTGCCGGCGATCACTTCCGCGAGCTCCATGACCTCGATCTCGAGCGTTTCGGGCGGCGTCACGTCGACCAGGAAGCCGCAGGATAGCAATTGGCCGGGCGTCATCGGCGCCCCGGTGAAGAGCGCCTTGCGCGCCATCTGCGTGCCGAGCGACTGGACGAAATCCTGGACCGCATCGGCGGGGTAGGCGAGGCCGAGCCTTGCTGCAGGGACGGCGAAGGCGGCACCTTTGGCCGCGATCCTGAGGTCCGCTGCCGCCGCGAGCCCGAAGCCGCCTCCGTAACAGATCCCGCGGATCGCCGCGATCACCGGCACGGACGCGTTGCGGATCGCCGAAAACGCCTTGCTGTTGTCGGCCTCGTAGAGGCGGGCGGTCGCCGTGTCCTTGCGCACGGTCGGGAATTCGGAAATGTCGGCGCCCGCGCTGAAATCGGTTTCGCCGTCGCCCTTAAGGACGATCACCCGGGCGCCACCTTCGCCGCACAGCCAATGGATCGCCTGCGGGATCGCCCGCCACATCGCGGCGGTGATGGCATTCTTGCGCTCGGTGTTGGCGATGACGAGGAGGCCGGTACCGTTCTGCGACACGGTACGGATTTTTCCGGCCGCGAAATCGTGGGTGCGTTTCATTAAGGGGAGCCCATTTAGTTTGAATCGGGGATGCATTATATAATGCCATCGAACAGCCAACGAGGAGACCGGCAATGGTCGTAAAGAGCGAAATCCTCAAGAGGGAGCGTATGCCGTCGATGGATCCGATCTGGGACAGTCTGCGCAGTGAAGCGCGGACCGCAGCCGATCATGATCCTTTGCTCGCCGCTTTCCTCTATTCGACGGTGCTGAACCACCGTTCGCTGGAGGATTGCGTGATCCATCGCATCTGCGAACGCCTTGATCATCCGGATCTCCAGGCGGTCCTGCTGCGTCAGACCTTCGACGAGATGCTGCGCGAATGGCCGGAATGGGGCACGATCCTGCGTGTCGACATCCAGGCCGTCTACGACCGCGACCCGGCCTGCACGCGTTTCATGGAGCCGGTGCTCTACTTCAAGGGCTTCCATGCGATCCAGACCCACCGTCTGGCCCATTGGCTGCTCAACCGCGGCCGCAAGGACTTCGCGCTCTATCTCCAGAGCCGCGCGTCGAGCGTCTTCCAGACCGACATCAATCCGGCGGCCCGGATCGGCAAGGGCATCTTCCTCGACCATGCGACCGGCCTCGTCGTCGGCGAGACGGCCCGCATCGGCGACAATGTCTCGATCCTGCACGGCGTGACGCTCGGCGGTACCGGCAAGGAAGGCGCGGACCGCCATCCGAAGATCGGCGACGGCGTGCTGATCGGTGCCGGTGCCAAGGTGCTCGGCAATATCGAGGTCGGCTGCTGCTCGCGCATTGCGGCCGGTTCCGTCGTGCTGAAGCCGGTGCCCAAGGGGTCTACAGTGGCAGGCGTTCCGGCGCGGGTGGTCGGCGAAGCCGGCTGTGCCGAGCCGGCGCGTTCCATGGACCAGATGCTCGCCGCCGACTGACCACCGGCGGGCGGGCCGGGTTTGCCCCGGCCTCTTGCCACTTTCGAAGGTCGAGGGCCCGTCCGGCAAAGAATGGTCTTTGCGTCTTTACACCGGCGGACAGCCCGTGCGACAAGCGGCCCGAATTTGAATCGCCGATGGAGACTGGATCGTGAAGCCCGAAGAAATCAAGAAACTCGACGCCTATTTCAAGCGGATGTTCAATCCGGCGATGGTCGTGAAGGCTCGCCCGCGCAAGGATGACTCCGCCGAGGTTTATGCCGGCGACGAGTTTCTGGGCGTGGTTTTCCGCGACGACGAGGACGGCGATCTGTCCTATAACTTCTCCATGGCCATTCTCGACGTCGACCTCTAATCCGAGAGTTGTATCGCGTCTGATATATGTTTTCCTTTTCAAGGAAGGCAGGGCCGACCGGCATTAGGTCGGCCTTTTTTATGGCTATGAATGCAACCTATGGAAGATAGTGCGTCGCACAAAACACTTGACCGATTTTGTGCATCTGCTATGTACGTGGGCACTAAAAGAACCGGAGCAGGAAGGAGTGATGGCATGATCAATTTCGACGAGGCCAACAAGAAGGGCAAGGAAGCCATGGACGCAGCGCTGAAGAACTATTCCGAAGTTGCCAAGGGTTTCCAGGCGATCGCCACCGAGGCGTCGGAATATTCCAAGAAGTCGTTCCAGGACGCCGCATCCTTCGTGGAAGCGCTGTCCGGTGCCAAGAGCATCGAAACCGCCTTCGAGCTGCAGTCCGGCTACGTGAAGGCGTCCTACGAGAGCTTCGTCGCTGAAGCGACCAAGCTCGGCGAAATGTATGCCGACCTGGCGAAGACCGCCTACAAGCCCTACGAGGCGCCGATTGCCAAGGCCACCGGTCTGTCGACCGCCGCCTGATATCGCGTTCTCATTGTTGGAACTTTTGAAGACCGGCCGCGGTTTCCGCGGCCGGTCTTGCCATTTCTCGGACCTTGTATAGCCTGTTAAGTCATTTTTCAGGGTGCTTCGTCTCGCGACTGCGCAATTCTGTTTGCGCAGTGCGAGGGGGGGCTTAAAATCACCGAATTATGAACTACCTTACTGAGCTGAGTGTTTGTCCGTCGCGTTGCGTCTTCGGCAGATCGGCCGGACAATTGGAGAATGAACTGAAATGATCGCCAAGCCGGTTGTCATGCAAGCCCAGCGGGACGGGGACAACGCCAATCGCGGCACCTCGGTGATCACGCGTACCAAGCCCAAGACGAAGAAGCCCAATCTGTATCGCGTCCTGCTTCTGAACGACGACTACACCCCGATGGAGTTCGTGATCCATATCCTGGAGCGTTTCTTCCAGAAGGACAGGGAAGCAGCCACCCGCATCATGTTGCATGTGCATAATCATGGCGTGGGGGAATGTGGCGTCTTCACCTACGAAGTCGCCGAGACCAAGGTGAGCCAGGTGATGGATTTTGCCCGGCAGCATGAGCATCCGCTTCAATGCGTCATGGAAAAAAAGTGAGGATCTGACGTGCCAACATTTTCTCCCAGCCTCGAAAAGGCGCTGCATCAGGCACTGACCTACGCCAACGAGCGGCATCATGAATATGCCACGCTTGAGCATCTGCTGCTTGCCCTGATCGATGACGCCGACGCCGCCGCGGTGATGGGCGCCTGCAACGTCAATCTCGAGACGCTGCGCAAGACGGTCATCGATTACGTCGACAACGAGCTCGCCAATCTGGTGACCGGATACGACGAGGATTCCAAGCCCACGTCCGGATTCCAGCGCGTGATCCAGCGCGCCGTCATTCATGTCCAGTCCTCGGGTCGCGAGGAGGTGACGGGCGCCAATGTCCTGGTCGCCATCTTCGCCGAACGCGAAAGTCATGCGGCCTTCTTCCTGCAGGAGCAGGAGATGACGCGCTATGACGCCGTGAACTACATCTCGCACGGCATCGGCAAGCGTCCCGGAACCTCCCAAACCCGACCCGCGCGCGGAGCGGAAGAGGGCGGTGACGGCGAGGCCAAGCAGGCCCGCGAGCAGGACGAGGGTGCCGCCAAGACCAAGCAGGAGGCCCTCAAGGCCTATTGCGTGAACCTCAACGAGAAGGCCAAGGGCGGCAAGATCGATCCCCTGATCGGTCGCCACAGCGAGGTCAACCGTACCATCCAGGTTCTGTGCCGCCGTTCCAAGAACAACCCGCTCTATGTCGGCGATCCCGGCGTCGGTAAGACGGCGATCGCCGAGGGTCTTGCCAAGCGCATCGTCGAGGGCAAGGTTCCGGACGCGCTCAAGGATGCGACCATCTTCTCGCTCGATATGGGCACGCTGCTCGCCGGTACCCGCTATCGCGGGGACTTCGAGGAGCGTCTGAAGCAGGTCGTCAAGGAGCTCGAGGACTATCCGGGCGCCGTGCTGTTCATCGACGAAATCCACACGGTGATCGGCGCCGGTGCCACCTCGGGCGGCGCAATGGATGCATCCAACCTCCTCAAGCCGGCGCTGTCCTCCGGGGCGATCCGTTGCATCGGCTCGACCACCTACAAGGAGTATCGCCAGTTCTTCGAGAAGGACCGGGCGCTGGTCCGCCGTTTCCAGAAGATCGACGTCAACGAGCCGTCGATCGAGGATGCCATCGAGATCATGAAGGGCCTGAAGCCTTACTTCGAGGACTATCACAAGCTGAAATACTCGAACGAGGCGATCAAGTCGGCCGTCGAACTCTCGGCGCGCTACATCTCCGACCGCAAGCTGCCGGACAAGGCGATCGACGTGATCGACGAGACCGGTGCGGCCCAGATGCTGCTGCCGGCTTCCAAGCGCCGCAAGCTGATCACCGAGCGTGAGATCGAGGCGACGATCGCTACGATGGCCCGCATCCCGGCCAAGACCGTCTCCAAGGACGACGAGATGGTTCTCGCCAATCTCGAAAAGGAATTGCGCTCGGTCGTCTACGGTCAGGACGCGGCGATCGAAGCTCTGTCCACTGCGATCAAGCTTGCCCGTGCCGGCCTTCGCGAACCCAACAAGCCGATCGGTTCCTACGTCTTCTCCGGCCCGACCGGTGTCGGCAAGACCGAGGTCGCCAGGCAGTTGGCTGCCTCGCTCGGCGTCGAACTGCTGCGCTTCGACATGTCGGAATACATGGAGCGGCACACGGTTTCGCGTCTGCTCGGTGCACCTCCGGGCTATGTCGGCTTCGACCAGGGCGGTCTCTTGACCGACGGCGTCGACCAGCATCCGCATTGCGTCGTGCTGCTCGACGAAATCGAGAAGGCCCATCCGGACATCTACAACATCCTGTTGCAGGTCATGGACCACGGTTCGCTGACGGACCACAACGGCAAGAAGATCGACTTCCGCAACGTGATCCTCATCATGACGACCAATGCGGGCGCTTCCGAAATGGCGAAGTCGGCGATCGGCTTTGGCTCGTCCAAGCGGACCGGCGAGGACGAGGAGGCGCTGAACCGCCTGTTCACGCCGGAGTTCCGCAACCGTCTCGATGCGACGATCCCGTTTGCCCCGCTGCCGACGGAAGTCATCCATCAGGTCGTGCAGAAGTTCGTCATGCAGCTCGAAGCCCAGCTCTCCGAGCGCAATGTCACCTTCGACCTGTCGGAACCGGCAATCGCCTGGCTCGCTACGCGTGGTTATGATGAAAAGATGGGGGCTCGTCCGCTGTCTCGCGTCATCCAGGAGCACATCAAGAAGCCGCTCGCCAACGAGATCCTCTTCGGCAAGCTGAAGAAGGGTGGCGTCGTCAAGGTCGGCGTCAAGAAGGACGACAGCGGTGCGGAAGTCCTCGATCTCGAGGCGCTTTCGGACGTGGCCCCCGTCAAGCCGAAGCCCGAGGCCGAGCTTGTGGCCGCCGAGGCGGATGCCCCGGCAAAACCGCGCAAGGCCAAGTCCAAGGCCAAGGATGCGGCAGTCGAGGCCAAAGGTGGAGCGGTCGCTGAAAAGGAACCTGCCAAGCGCAGTTCCGTTCCGAAGGTGCCGAAGAAGAAGTAGGTACTAGGCCGTTCCGCGGCCTTGGCTTTCGTTTCCACGGATACCTCTCGCGGCTCGGCTGCGAGGGGTTTTTCTTTGCCCGATGACGATGCCGTGATTGGTCGTCCCATTTGATCTGGACGGTTGCGCCGCCGCGCGACCCGGCGTTAGGGTCGAACGATCGAAAGGGGTGAATGGGGCCGGCAAATGGATACCGAGACGAAGGATCAGGTCGCCGCGCGCTTCGACGATGAGCAACTCGCACTTTGGGAACATGTGTCGGACCTCTGGGAAATCGCCCGCCGCCGTGAGACCGGCCCGGTGCGACGACTGCTGCATCGTGACTACACCGGCTGGGTCACGGGGCTTGAGAGCCCGCACGACTACGAGGCGGCCGTCGCCTCCGTCGGCCCCGACACGCCGCGCGTCCTGCGCTACCGGCTACGGCCGCTCACGGTCCGGATCTTCGATCATGAGGTCGGCGTCGTGCACTACGGCTACGAGGCGGAAGTGGAGGCACACGGCGAGGGGGCAAAGACGATTGCCGGACGCTGGACCGAGGTCTACAAGCGGCGCGGAGCCGATTGGTTGATGATCGCCGTCAGCGGCGGTCCCGACGGCATGCGCTGATTGACGGGGATGCCAGGCGAAAGCCTTTGTCTTGGCCCGAGGATTGGCTGTATACGTCGTGTTCGAATGTCGACGGATGGTCGCCGCCGCGCCACCCTCATTTCATGCCGGATGCCCGAAAGCCCATGAATACCGATGAAACCGCCACGCTCCATTGGTTTTTCCAGGGCGCCCGGGGCATCTTCACCTTGCCGGCCTTCATTCTCATGACATCCTTCGTCGGCTTCAGCGCCTTCGCGCTCGAATCGGGCATCAGCCGCAACGAGGCGATCTTCATGACGGCGCTGATCTGGGCGCTGCCGGCCAAGATGATCCTCATCGGCATGATGACGAGCGGCGCCAATGTGCTGGCGATGTTCCTCGCCGTCACGCTTTCCTCGATCCGGATGATGCCGATGGTCGCCTCGCTGGTGCCGGAATTGCGGGGATCCCGCACTCCGACCTGGCTGCTCCTGATCCTTTCGCATTTCGTTGCGATCACCGCCTGGGTCTTCGCCATGGGCAACCTGAAGACCGTGCCGCGCGAGGCCCGCGTCGCCTACTTCTTCGGCTTCGGAGTGACGCTGGTCACGGTCAACACGATTCTCGTGGGCTTGAGCTACGGGCTTGTCTCGACCTTTCCGCCGGCGGTTGCCGGCATCCTCTTCTTCCTGACGCCGGTCTATTTCGTCGGCTCGATCTGGGCGTCGGCCCGCCATTCCGTGGTCAAGATCGCCTTCGTCATCGGCACGGTCGGTGGGCCATTGCTGGCTTTGGTCGCCCCCGGCTTCGACATCTTGATCGTCGGGCTCGGCGGTGGAACGCTTGCCTATCTGATCGACCGCTTTTTCGTGCGCGGCCGGACGGTGCCGGCATCGGTCCCCGTGTCGGAGGGCGAGCTGTGAGCATGACCGACTACGGCCCTTATCTCGTGATCCTGTTTGCCGGCTGGTTCGCCACCGATCTCTGGCGCTGGCTCGGCGTGATTGCGGGCAACCGCCTGGTCGAGGGATCCGAGGCGCTGAGCTGGGTGAGGGCGGTCGCCACCGCCCTGGTGATGGCCGTTACCGCCAAGCTGATCGTCTTTCCGACCGGAAGCCTTGAGGCGTCCCCACTCTGGTTGAGGCTCGCGGCCGCCGGCCTCGGTTTTGCGGCCTTCCTCGTCACGGGCCAGCGCGTCGCCGTCGGTGTCGTCGTATCGCTTGCCCTCCTGTCGCTTGGTCTGGCCTTGCTGTGAGCGCCGCTGCCGTGACAGTCTTGAGGCTGAGACCCGCGTGTGCCGCCTTGCGGCCTCTCGCTTACAACCGACCTGCTCACTGAACCCCACACGACCACAGGAATCCGCCATGTCATCCAGAGAAACCGTCACAGCCCCGGCCGACGCCGCCGAACGCCGAGCCGTCAAACCCGTGGTCTGCTATCCGGTGGAAACCCTGCCGGTGCCGGACATGGATCTGCTTGCCCGCGCTCGCGAGACGCTCGTCAAGGTCGACGAGGTGATTGTTCCTCCGCGCGAAGGCGCCACCTTCTCGGTGCCGAAGGGACATTTCTTCCGTATTCTGAGCATCGACGGCCCGCAGGTCGGCGATCTGAACCTGTGGAACGCCGACGACCTCACCGAGCGCTTCTATTCCGGCAAGACCCGGGCGCTGCATGCAACGCATGTGACGACCGGCAATCGGCTGTGGAGCACCTTTCCCAATCTGCGGCCGATGGCGACGATCACCCATGATACGTTGGGCTGGTACGGTTTCGACGAATACGGTGGTAGCGTCCATGACGTCATCGGCACCCGCTGCGATCCCTACACCAACCGTCTCCTGTCGGGTGGCGACTATCACCATTGCTGCCATTCCAACCTCACCCGTGCGCTGGCCGGCGCAAAGGGCATGAGCTTCTCCGAGGCCGAGCCCTTCGTCCATGACGTGCTGAACGTCTTCATGTGCACGGGCTTCACCGCCGACACCCATCAGTATTTCATGAAGGCGAGCCCGGTCCGCCCCGGCGACTTCATCGAGTTCTTCGCCGAGATCGACCTGCTCGGCGGCCTTTCGGCCTGCCCGGGCGGTGATTGCAGCGCCAAGCACTCGAGCGACGTGGCGGTCTGCCATCCGTTGAAGGTGGAGATCTTCAAGCCGGACATGGACACGCTGAAGGACTGGCCCTTCCCGGAACGGAATGCCTATGTGAACCCGGCCTAGCGACCGCTCAGGCAGGTGACACGGCCGGCGGAGCTTCTCTGCCGGCGGCAGGCGGGAAGGCAAGCGCCATGGCGGCAGCGGCGAGGCCGACCGCCGCGGAGGCGATGTAGAGCCAATGGTAGCTGCCATAGGTGTCGTAGAGCCAGCCTCCGCCGACCGGACCGAAGGCCATGCCGATGCACGAGGTCATCGTCGCCGCTCCGAGGACGGTGCCCATGACATGCGGGCCGAAATAGTCACGCGCGAGCACGGCATAGAGAGGCATGACACCGCCATAGGCCATGCCGAGCGCCATGGCCAGCATGTAGAAGTCGGTGAGTTCCCGGACATGGACATAGGTATAGATGCCGACGGCCTGCAGAAGAAGGCCTGCGACGAGGACCAGCCGGACGCCGAGCCTGTCGGCGGCGACGCCGAAGAGCAGGCGGCCGAAAAGCCCCGCCACGCCCTCGACGCTGTAGATGCTCGCGGCCGCAAGCGGGGTCGCGCCGCAGATGACGGCGTAGCTTACCGTGTGGAAGATCGGCCCCGAATGGGCGGCACAGCAGAGGAAGAAGGTTCCCGCCAGCACGGCGAACTGCGGCGTGCGCAGCACGCCGAAGCGCGTTCCCGTCGAGGACGATGACGGTTCGGCCCCGGCGGTCTCTCCTGTCTCCGGTGCCGCAGAGGCAGGTGCACGACGAACGAGCAGCGAGGCCGGCAGCATCAGCACAAGGGCGCCGATGGAGATCGAAAGCATGGCTGTGCGCCAGCCATGGAGTTCGGTGAGATAGCTGGCGAAGGGCGTTGCCACCATGGGGGCGACGCCGACCCCGACCGTGACGAGCGAGACGGCCAGACTGCGGTGCTTGTCGAACCACCCCACGGTCACCGCCATGATCGGCGGAAAGAAAGCACCGCCGGATGCCCCGACCAACCCTCCATAGGCGAACTGGAATACGCCAAGCGATGTCGCCTGGCTGGCAATGACAAGGCCGGAACAGAGCAGGACGGACGCAACGATCAGGACAGGGATCGCACCGATCCGGTCGCTGAGCGTGCCCCAACCGAAACCGGCGACGCCCATTGTGACGAAACCGGCCGTCATGCTGGCCGAAATGCCGGCCCGGCTCCAGCCCGTATCCGCGGCGATCGGCTGGAGATAGACGGGCAGGGCGAACATCGCGCCCATCGCAACGCATGTTATGAGAGCCCCGGCCGCAACGACGACCCAGCCATAATGCCTGTTCACGCGCATTCCTCCCGCATGAGCCTTCGGCCGCTCCTCGGAGAGCCGATTGCAATGTGCAATCAGTATGCGTGAACCTGCGCCGCGTGTAAATCGTCGCCTTGGGTTCGCCTCAGAGCGCGGCCTTGATCTTTTCCGCGTTGGCCTTCAGCACCTCGATGTCTTCCATCTTTCCGGAATGCGGCTTCAGGGGCACGCCCTCGTGGCGCGGAATGACGTGGAAATGCAGGTGGTAGACCGTCTGCCCCGCCGCCGCTTCGTTGAACTGGGCGACGAACACGCCATCCGCGTCGAAGGCTTCCTTGGCGGCTACCGCAAGCTTCTGCACCACCGGGATCACCTTGGCGAGCACGGCCGGATCGGCGTCGAGAAGGTTGCGTGAGCCGACTTTGGGGATGACCAGGAGATGACCGGTCGCCTGTGGCATCACGTCCATGAAGGCGAGTGTGTCGTCATCTTCGTAGAGCTTCACCGACGGGATCTCGCCCTTCAGGATCTTGGCGAAGATGTTGTTCGGATCATAGGCGGGGCTGGTCATCGGGAATCTCCTCGGTTTGAACCGTAGTTAAGGCATCGGCGCCGCGGGGAGCAAGCGCGCTATTCGTCGCTTTCGCCGTGGTCCTGCCGCTCCCCCTTGCGGAACGGGCTGTGCTCGGCAAGGTAGTCGCCGATCTGTTCAACCTCGCGACGCTCGTGCTCCAGATAGTCGGCGACGGCCCGCCTGAGGCCGGGATGGGCGATGTAGTGGACCGAGTGGGTGGTGACCGGCAGGTAGCCGCGGGCCAGCTTGTGTTCGCCCTGCGCGCCTGCCTCGACACGGGCCAGCCCCTTGGACAGGGCGAAGTCGATCGCCTGGTGGTAGCAGACCTCGAAATGCAGGAAGGGATGGTCTTCGATGCATCCCCAGTGGCGCCCGTAAAGGGCGTCGGCGCCGATGAAGTTGATGGCGCCGGCGATGTAGCGGCCATCGCGTTTGGCCATGACGAGCAGGATGTCATCCGCCATGCGCTCGCCGATCAGCGAATAGAAGGACCGGGTGAGATAGGGTTTCCCCCATTTCCGGCTGCCGGTGTCCATGTAGAAGGCGAAGAACTGGTCCCAGACGTCCTCGGTCAGGTCGGAGCCGGTCAGCCAGTCGATCGTGATGCCGTTCTCGAGTGCTGAACGCCGCTCCTTGCGAAGCGCCTTGCGCTTGCGCGAGGCGAGCGTTTCGAGGAAAGCCTCGTGGTCGGCATATCCCGAGTTGATGAAATGGAACTGCTGGTCGGTACGGTGCAGGTAGTCGGAGGCGGAAAAGGCCGGCAATTCGTCCTCCGGAACGAAGGTGGCGTGCGCCGAGGAGACGCCAAGCTCGTCGGCCACCTGGCGCAGTCCCGCTGCAAGCAGTGGCCGGACCTCGGAGGGATTACCAGCGGCGGCCACCATCAGCCGCGGACCGGTCGCCGGGGTGAAGGGAAAGGCGCTCTGCAGCTTCGGATAATATCGCCCGCCGGCCCGCTCGAAAGCATCCGCCCAGCCCTGGTCGAACACGTATTCGCCGCGGCTGTGGCTCTTGAGATAGCAGGGAACCGCGCCGATGAGCTGTCCCGCACCGTCCTCAAGGAGGAGATGATGTCCGAGCCAGCCGGTCTCCGCGGTGGCTGATCCCGATTCCTCGAGGGCGGACAGGAAGGCATGCGATGAGAACGGGTTGTAGCCGGCAGCGCCGCGCATGGCACCGCCGAGCCTTGTCCACAGCCCGGGATCAATTGCGGAAAAGGATCTTTCGATCCGGATCGTCACATCTCCGGGCATGCGGCTCCAATCAGGCGATGGCGACCTCGCGGGGGTCGAAGCCCTCGAAGGTCATCTGGTCCGCATGATTATAGGTATGCGCGCGCATGGTTTCATCCCTGACCGTCCAGGTAATCACAGGAATGCCGCGTGCCTGCTGTGCCGAGACGAAGCTGTTGGGCAGATGCGGCACGCAATAGGAGATGAAGTCGAGGCCGAGCTGCATGGCTTCGTCATGGGCGAAGAACTGCTCCGGCTTGACACCCTCGGCGGTCAGTCCGACCGGATAGGGGCAACCAAGCTGCTTCAGGTTCCGCAACAGCCAGAAGTCGAAACTCATCAGCGCCACCTTGCCCTGATAGCCTTCAAGGACTTCGAGGACGGCTTCTGCCAGACCGTCGTCCTGCTCCGCGTCGATGCCCTTCAGCTCGATCACCAGCGGAACCTGTCCCTTCACCAGGGCGAGCATCTTTTTGAGCGTCGGGATCTTGTCCGCCGTGCCGCCGATCGAAAGCAGGCCAAGCTCGGCCGCGGTGCGCTCGCGAACCTCTCCGGCGATGCCGCAGAGGCGCTGCAGGTCATGGTCATGGAACACCATCGGCACGCTGTCGGCCGAAAGCTGTATGTCGCATTCGATGGCGAAACCCGCGTCGATCGCGCGCTGGAAGGCCGAGAGGGTGTTTTCCCAGACCGTCTTGTTCATGTCGTGATAGCCGCGATGGGCGACCGGCAGATCCTTGATCCAGCTGGCATCGCTCACAGGGCGATCTCCAGGATCGCGTCGATCTCCACCGCAGCGTTGAGCGGCAGGGCCGCCATGCCGACCGCCGCGCGCGCATGCTTGCCGGCCTCGCCGAGCACGCCGGCAATCAGGTTCGAAGCGCCGTTGATGACGAGGTGCTGTTCGACGAAACCCGGTGCCGAGGCGACGAAGCCGTTGAGCTTGATGACGCGCACGATCCGCGAAAGGTCGCCGGCGAGGGCGGACTTGGCCTGGGCGAGAATGTTGATGGCGCAGAGTTCGGCGGCGCGCTGGGCGTCGGCGAGCTGGACGTCGCTGCCAACCAGCCCGGTGACGGCGACCTTGCCGCCTTCGATCGGCAGCTGGCCCGAGAGATAGAGCAGGTTGCCACTGATGACATAGGGGACATAGTTGGCGGCGGGGGCGGCGGCCTCGGGCAGGGTGATTCCCATCGCCTGCAGGCGGCTGTCGATCGTATCGGACATGTGTGTTTCCCAGGTCTGCAAAAAATAGTTGAGAGAATCTCGTGTCGGCGAAAAGCTTGTCTCGCTTTTGCCGGATCTGTTCTTATAACATCGCGGTTCCGTGCAACAGGAGAATGTCGATGTTTCGTTCCAGTCTGGCCGTGGTCGTTTTCGCAGCCGGGGCGTCCTTGACGACCGCAGCGATCGCCAACGCCGCGGCGGCCGGAGGGCTGGTGCCGCACCGTGCGGTCTACGACATCCAGTTGAAGCAGGCATCGGAACGGTCCGGCATCGAGGGCATGCGCGGCCGCATGGTCTACGAGTTCAACGGTTCGCAATGTGCGGGCTATACGACGAATTTCCGCTTCGTCACCCGCATCGACACCGGCGAGCAGATCCGCGTCACCGACCAGCAGAGCATGACCTTCGAAGATCTGGCGAGCGGCAAGTTCCGCTTCGAGACCAAGTCCTTCACCGACGACCAGATGGACAAGGACGTGAGCGGGGCTGCGGCCGACGAAAACGGCAAGGTCAAGGTCGAGATCAAGGCGCCGGCGCCGCGCGCCGTCGAGATCGCCGACAGCCGCTTTCCGGCGGAACACATGCTCGAGGTGATCGAGAACGCCCGCAAGGGCAAGAAGTTCTTCGAGGCGCGTATCTTCGACGGGTCGGAAGATGGTGACAAGAGCTATCTGACAACCACCTTCGTGGGCCCGTCGCGCAAGTCCACCGGCACCGACGCCGAGGATAAGTCCGCCGGTGCGATGGCCGGCGCGTCCTATTGGCCGGTCTCGATCGCCTATTATGACGAAAAGGCCGCCGGCGACCTGCTGCCGATCTACACGCAGTCGTTCAAGCTCTACGAGAACGGCATCACCCGCGACCTGACGCTCGACTACGGTGACTTCGTCCTGAGCGGCAAGCTGACGAAGCTCGAAGTACTCGGCACCGGCGACTGCCGGTAACGCCATCGGGCGGGCAGGGCGAGAAATCGCCCTTTTCCGGCAAATGCCCTTGATTTCCTCAGGAAGTCGCTATAAGGCCAGCACCATTCCACACGCGAGGCTTGGGAGCGACCGGGAGAAATCCGGCCGGTTCCGCCGGTGGCATCCTCGAAAGAGGTGCTGTTTGTCTCGCGGGGGTTCAACCGGAAAGGATAACAAGGCATGGCATTGCCCGATTTCTCTATGCGCCAGCTCCTCGAAGCAGGCGTCCACTTCGGCCACCAGACTCACCGCTGGAACCCGAAGATGAAGCCGTACATCTTCGGCGATCGTAACAACATCCACATCATCGACCTGGCCCAGACCGTTCCGATGCTGTCGCGCGCCCTTCAGGTCGTGTCCGACACCGTCGCACGTGGTGGCCGCGTTCTGTTCGTCGGCACCAAGCGCCAGGCGTCTGAACTGATCGCTGATTCGGCCAAGCGTTCGGCCCAGTACTACGTCAACTCCCGCTGGCTCGGCGGCATGATGACCAACTGGAAGACCATCTCGAACTCGATCGCTCGCCTGCGCAAGCTCGACGAGATCCTGAACTCGGAAGCCCAGGGCTATTCGAAGAAGGAACGCCTGAACCTCGAGCGCGAACGCGAAAAGCTGGACAAGGCTCTCGGCGGTATCCGTGACATGGGCGGTACCCCGGACCTGATGTTCATCATCGACACCAACAAGGAAAAGATCGCGATCGACGAAGCCAAGCGCCTCGGCATCCCGGTCGTCGCGATCATCGACTCGAACTGCGATCCGGACCTCATCGACTACCCGATCCCGGGTAACGACGACGCTTCGCGCGCAATTTCGCTCTACTGCGACCTGATCGCCCGCGCTGCCATCGACGGCATCGCGCGCCAGCAGGGTGCTTCCGGTCGTGATCTCGGCGCTTCCGCCGAAGCTCCGATCGAGCCGGCTCTCGAAGAAGAAGCCGGCGCCTGATGGCGCCGCCCGGCGGGATCGTAAGGTCCTGCCGGTGTTTCCCGATTGGGATCGGCCGCCCGGAAGCCACGCGCTTTCTGGCGGCCTTGCCCCTTTGAAGATCTGCCTGCGCATCCGCGCGGCGAGCTGCAAAGCGGGCCGACCGTTTCCGTGATGGCACTGCTTCATCACGCTGTCACATTTCCGGGTACATTTCGTCCCCCAAAACAGGGCGCAGGCCGCACTCAGTTGCATCAGGCTGGCGCACCGATTGAACCGACAAGAGGCACACAATGGCTGAAATCACTGCAGCACTGGTTAAGGAACTGCGCGAGAAGTCCGGCGCAGGCATGATGGATTGCAAGAAGGCGCTCACCGAGAACAACGGTGACATCGAAGCCGCGATCGACTGGCTGCGCGCCAAGGGCATCGCCAAGGCCGACAAGAAGTCGGGCCGCACCGCCGCCGAAGGCCTGATCGGCATTGCCAGCGCCGGCACCAAGGCTGTCGTCGTCGAAGTCAACTCGGAAACCGACTTCGTTGCCCGTAACGACGCCTTCCAGGAACTCGTCCGCGGCGTTGCTTCGGTTGCCCTCACCACCGACGGCTCGGTCGATGCCATCGCTGCCGCCACCTATCCGGCTTCCGGCAAGCCGGTTTCCGACACCATCAAGGACGCGATCGCCCACATCGGCGAGAACATGACGCTCCGCCGGGCATCGCTGCTGTCGGTCGAGGACGGCGTCGTCGCCACCTACATCCACAACGGTGTTGCTGACGGTCTCGGCAAGCTCGGCGTTCTCGTCGCGCTGAAGTCGACCGGCAACAAGGACGTGCTCTCGGCAATCGGCCGCCAGGTCGCCATGCACATCGCAGCGACCAACCCGCTCGCGATCCGCGCCGAAGAAGTCGACGCTGCCGTCGCCGAACGCGAACGCAACGTCTTCATCGAGCAGTCGCGCGCTTCCGGCAAGCCGGACGCCATCATCGAAAAGATGGTCGAAGGCCGCATGCGCAAGTTCTTCGAGGAAGTCGCCCTGCTGAGCCAGGCCTTCGTCATCAACCCGGACCAGACTGTCGGCGACGCTGTCAAGGCTGCCGAAAAGGAAGCCGGCGCACCGATCGAAGTCACCGGCATGGCACGCCTCCTGCTCGGCGAAGGCATCGAGAAGGAAGAGAGCGATTTCGCTGCCGAAGTCGCTGCTGCCGCCAAGGGCTGATCGCCTTTCCGGTCCACGGACTTGTTAGGGAAAAATCGGGGCATCGCGTGACAACGCGATGCCCTTCGTGTATCCGGCTTCAGACATATCCCGAGGAAAAAGCATGACTTCCAAGCCCATCTACAAGCGCGTCCTTCTCAAAGCATCCGGCGAAGCCCTGATGGGCAGCCAGGGCTTCGGCATCGACGTCGCCGTCGCCGACCGGATTGCCTCCGACATCGCCGAAGCGCGGGCGATGGGCGTCGAAGTCGGCGTCGTGGTCGGTGGCGGCAACATCTTCCGCGGCGTGGCTGTCGCCTCCAAGGGCGGCGACCGGGTGACCGGCGACCACATGGGCATGCTGGCGACCGTCATCAACGCTCTGGCGCTCGCAACCTCGCTGCGCAAGCTCGACATCGACACGGTCGTCCTGTCGGCGATCGCCATGCCGGAAATCTGCGAGAGCTTCTCGCAGCGCGCCACCTTGCATCATCTCGGGCAGGGCCGGGTCGTGATCTTTGCCGGCGGCACCGGCAATCCGTTCTTCACCACCGATTCCGCCGCGGCGCTCCGCGCAGCCGAAATCGGCGCCGAGGCAATCTTCAAGGGCACCCAGGTCGACGGTATCTATTCGGCCGATCCGAAGAAGGATCCGACCGCGACGCGCTTCGACCGCCTGACCCATGGCGAGGTTCTGGAAAAGGGCCTGGCCGTCATGGACGTCGCCGCGGTCGCACTGGCGCGCGAAAATTCCATCCCGATCATCGTCTTCTCGATCCACGAGAAGGGCGGGTTCTGCGAAATTCTTTCAGGCGGTGGCCGCATGACCATCGTCAGTGACAATTGAGGACAAGCGGCCTAGACATTCCGCCGCCAGTCCGGATCAAAGGGAGTTCATCATGAGCGAAGGTATCGACCTCAACGATCTCAAGCGCCGCATGGACGGCGCGATCAACGCGTTCAAGCACGACATCGCGTCGCTGCGCACCGGTCGTGCATCGGCCAACATTCTCGACCCGGTGACGGTCGAAGCCTATGGTTCGCGCATGCCGCTGAACCAGGTCGCCAACGTCACGGTGCCCGAGCCCCGCATGCTCGGTATTTCCGTCTGGGACAAGTCGATGGTCAATGCCGTCGACCGCGCCATTCGCGAGGCAAATCTCGGCCTTAACCCGATCATCGACGGGCAGAATCTGCGCATCCCGCTTCCCGAATTGAACGAGGAACGCCGCAGGTCGCTGGTCAAGATTGCCCACGAATATGCGGAGAAGGCGAAGGTCGCGATTCGCCACGTTCGCCGCGACGGCATGGACGGCCTTAAAAAGGCCGAGAAGGATGGCGTAATCGGTCAGGACATCAGTCGCGCGACGTCCGACAAGGTGCAAAAGATGACCGATGACACGATTTCCGATGTCGACCGCTTGCTCGTCGAGAAGGAAAAGGAAATCATGCAGGTATAAGACGCGCGTTTCGTTTTGCCCGCCGATGACGCTTTGAACCGGACCGAATATGTCGACAGCTGAAAACCGCGCCGTACCCGAGCATGTTGCGATCATCATGGATGGCAATGGTCGCTGGGCGAATGCGCGGGGCCTGCCGCGAACCTTCGGTCACCGCAAGGGCGTCGAGGCGGTGCGCGAAACGGTGCGTGCTGCCGCGGAGGCCGGCATCGGCTACCTGACGCTGTTCGCCTTTTCCTCGGAAAACTGGCGGCGTCCGGAAGCCGAGATCAACGATCTCTTCGGCCTGCTCAAGTCCTTCATCCGCCGGGACCTCGCGGAATTGCACCGCGAGAATGTGCGCATCCGCATCATTGGCGATCGCGCGAGCCTGCGCGACGACATCCGCTCCCTTCTGGAGGAAGCGGAAGAGACCACCCGCAACAATACGTCGCTGACGGTTGTCATCGCCTTCAACTATGGTGCGCGGGACGAGATCGCCCGCGCGGCGGCGAGCCTCGCCGCCGATGTCGCGGCCGGCCGTCTGCAGCCGTCCGACATCGATGCCCAAAGACTGAACGACCGCCTCGACACGGCCGGAATGCCGGACCCGGACCTGATCATCCGCACCAGCGGGGAGGAGCGGCTGTCCAATTTCCTGCTCTGGCAGGCAGCCTATTCCGAACTGATGTTCGTGCCGGACCTGTGGCCGGATTTCAGCCGTGACGTCTTCTTTGCGGCCCTCGAGCGCTTCCGTGCGCGAGATCGGCGTTTTGGCGGCCTGTCGTCCGCCAAGGCCGCGGCGAACGGCGCTTAAGGCGGGATCATGAGCCGGGAACTTACGCTTCGCATCTATTCCGCCATCGTCATGGTCGCTGTCGTCCTGGTGGCGACCTGGCTCGGTGGCATGGCCTTCCGCATCCTTGCCGGCGGCATCGGCCTGCTCGTCTATTACGAGTGGTCGACGATGACGCGGCTGGCCGAAAAGAGCATCCGCGGTCATGCCTTCGGGTGGGTCTCGATGGTGGCGATCGTCGCCAACCTGCTGTTCGGTTCGCCGGACATGACGGTTCCGCTCTTCGCCGGTCTGGTGCTGACTGCGGTACTCCCGGCGCTCGCCGGGCGCTGGAGCTGGTGGCAGCCGAGCGGCATTTTCTATTCGGGGCTCAGCGCCATTTCTCTTTCTGCCATCCGGGGCGAGGACCAGCTCGGCTTTGCCGCCATGCTGTTCGTCTTCGCAGTTGTGTGGGCGACGGACATCCTCGCTTATTTCGTCGGCCGCGCGATCGGCGGGCCGAAGCTCGCACCGCGCATCTCGCCCGGCAAGACCTGGTCCGGAGCGATCGGCGGGACGATCGCCGGTGTGCTGGGCGGTGTCGGCGTGTCGCTGTGCTATTTTCAGACGGTCGACCTCTGGGTTCCGTTCGTTGCCTTCTTCCTTTCGGTCGCGGGCCAGATCGGTGACCTGTTCGAATCCTTCATCAAGCGCCGTTTCGGCGTCAAGGATTCCAGCCATCTGATCCCCGGCCATGGTGGGGTGATGGACCGTGTCGATGCACTGGTATTTGCCTGTTTCGCCGCATTCTTTCTTGCGGTAGGTTTCTCCGCCGTCGGCATGGGGGCTGTCGACTCTCTCGGCGCCTTCCTTTTCGGTTTCTAGGACCGCCTGGCGCCCCTCTATAGGATCGGACGATGGAACACGTGACCGCCTTCTTCGGATTTCTGGCCGGCTACATCCTGCCTTACGTGGTGGTGCTTTCGCTGCTCGTCTTCGTGCATGAGCTCGGCCACTATCTCGCCGGCCGGCTGTCGGGGATCCGCGTGCTTGCTTTTTCCGTCGGCTTCGGCCCCGAGTTGATCGGCTTCACCGATGCCCATGGTACGCGCTGGAAGATTTCGGCGATCCCGCTCGGTGGCTATGTCCGCTTCTTCGGCGATGCCGATGCCTCGAGCCTGGCCGACGGCAATGAGCTTGCCGAGCTGTCGCTGGCCGAACGGGCGCAGACGCTCGCCGGCGCCAAGCTGTGGAAGCGCGCCGTCACCGTGGCAGCCGGACCGATCGCGAACTTCCTGCTCGCCATCGTCATCTTCGCCGTGCTGTTCGGTACGCAGGGCAAGCCGGTTGCCGATCCGGTCGTCTCCGAGGTCAAAGCCGGAAGCGCCGCCGAAGTTGCCGGCGTTCGGGCGGGCGACGTGCTCGTCGCGCTCGATGGCTCGCGGGTCGAGACCTTCGATGACGTGGTGCGTTACATCAGCATGCGGCCGGAAATCCCGGTCGTCGTCACCGTGCGCCGCGAGGGCAGCGAAATCGGCCTCGACATGGTGCCGCGCCGTGTGGTCACCACCGACCGTTTTGGCAACGAGATGGAAGTCGGCCAGATCGGCATCGTGACCAACCAGCAGAGCGGCAATTTCCGCATCGTCGAGCTGACGCCGCTCCAGGCGGTAGGCGAGGGAGCACGCCAGACCTGGCATATCGTCACCGGGACCTTTGACTATCTGTCGAACATGGTGGCCGGCCGGATGAATGCCGACCAGCTGGGCGGGCCCGTCCGCGTGGTGCAGGCCTCAGGCCAGATGGCGACGCTCGGCGTTGTGGCGCTCCTCAATCTTGCGGCCGTTCTCTCCGTTTCCCTGGGGCTTCTCAATTTGATGCCAGTTCCGGTCCTTGACGGCGGCCATCTGGTCCTCTACGCGCTTGAGGCAGTGCGTGGGAAGCCGGTCGGGCAGACCGCGCAGGAGATCGCTTTCCGGATCGGGCTCGCCATGATCCTTTCGCTGATGGTGTTCGCTACATGGAACGACATCAGCCGGTTAATAG
This sequence comes from Rhizobium terricola, assembly GCF_012927355.1. Taxonomy (GTDB): domain Bacteria; phylum Pseudomonadota; class Alphaproteobacteria; order Rhizobiales; family Rhizobiaceae; genus Allorhizobium; species Allorhizobium terricola. The sequence goes on along the minus strand of NZ_JABBGK010000001.1, from coordinate 1,354,315 downwards.
GTTGAGCCCCGGGTTGATAATCTGGGAAGGATTTGTTTACGATGTTTCAAACTCATAGTGGCGATTGGGCCACTCCTGCAAATGAAGTAAATAGAAATTAACGTCCGCCCTTGCTTGTAGGGTAAAACCCGTTAAAACCACACACGGGTCGGAGTCGGGGACGACTGCGGGGCAATGGAAGAAGGTTGAGAATACACATGAAGGCTGGTTCAAGATTTTTGAACGCGGTGTCGGCGGTCGCGCTGTCTGCTGGTGTTGTTTCTTCGGGCGCAGGCGTTGCTGTTCTCGCATCGGCCGCAGTCGCCGAAGCTGCTGTGATCCAACGCATCGACGTTCGCGGTGCCCAGCGTGTGGGTGTTGAGGCGGTTCGCTCCAACATCACCATCAAGCCCGGCCAGAGCTTCTCCAATGCCGACATCGATGAATCGGTCAAGCGTCTTTACGCGACCGGCTTCTTCTCGGATGTCCGTATCTCCGTTTCGGGCGGTACGCTGGTCGTCAGCGTTTCGGAAAACCAGCTCGTGAACCAGGTTGTCTTCAACGGCAACCGCAAGATCAAGGACGACAAGCTCGTCGGCGCCGTGCAGACCCAGGCCATGGGTCCGTACAGCGAGAGCCTTGTTGCAGCCGATATCGAGCGCATCAAGGAAGCCTATGCTGCCATCGGTCGCAGCGACGTCGAAGTCACGACGCAGGTCGTTCCGGTCGCCGAAGGCCGCGTCAACCTCGCTTTCGTCATCAACGAAGGCGAGCGCACGAAGATCGACCAGATCAATTTCGTCGGTAACAACGCCTACAGCGACAGCCGCCTGGCCGCCGTCATCCAGACGAAGCGTTCGAACATGCTGTCGTTCCTGACCCGCAAGGACGTCTACAACGAGGACAAGCTGCGCGCTGACGAAGAAGCGCTGCGCCAGTTCTACTACAATCACGGCTACGCCGACTTCCGCATCGTCTCTTCTGATGTTGCGATGAACGACGCCGGCAATGAATACACCATCAACATCACGGTTGACGAAGGCGAGCGCTACAAGTTCGGCGCCGTTTCCGTTGAATCGACCGTCGAAGGTATCGATGGCAAGGAACTTGAGCGTCTGCTCGAATCCCGTACCGGCAATACCTACAGCGCTCGTGACGTGCAGAAGTCGATGGAAGCGATTTCCCGCCGCGTTTCGTCGGGTGGCTATCCCTTCGCCCGCGTCGTCCCGCGCGGCGACCGCAACTTCGAAAACAACACGATCGGCGTGACCTATCTGGTCGACCAGGGCGAGCGCGCCTATGTCGAGCGCATTGAGATCCGCGGCAACACCCGTACGCGCGACTACGTCATTCGCCGCGAATTCGACATTTCCGAAGGCGATGCCTTCAACCAGGAAGTCGTCTCGCGCGCCAAGCGTCGTCTTGAGGCTCTGGGCTACTTTACCACGGTCAACATCTCGACTGCGCCGGGCAGTGCGTCCGACCGCGTCGTCCTGATCGTCGATGTCGAGGATCAGCCGACCGGTTCGTTCGGTATCGGTGCCGGCTACTCGGTTGGTGGCGACGGCCTCGTCGTCGAAGCTTCGGTCGAAGAAAAGAACTTCCTCGGTCGCGGCCAGTTCATCCGTGTTGCTGCCGGTGGCGGCCTGGAAGACAGCCGCACCTATAACTTCTCCTTCACGGAGCCGTATTTCCTCGGTTACCGCATTGCCGCCGGTTTCGATCTGTTCAAGAACCAGACCAGCAGCAACAGCGATTACGACTATGAGGAACAGGGCGGCACGCTCCGCTTTACGGCGCCGATCACCGAGGATCTGGCGACGACCGTTCGCTACACCTACAAGGAACTGAAGTACACCGACGATGGTGCCTTTGGTGCCAATGGTGTTGCCGGTGGTGGCGACGACACGCTTTCCCAGCCGTATATCGACATGATCAGCGGCAGCCCGTGGAAGCAGTCGATCATTGGTCATTCGCTGGTTTACAACACGCTGGACGATCGCACGATGCCGCGTGACGGCATCTATGCTTCCTTCACCCAGGAATATGCCGGCATCGGCGGCGATTCCGAGTTCTACAAGGTGTATGGCAAGTTCCGTTACTTCCACACCCTGTCGGATGAAATGGACATCATTGGTTCGGTCGCGGCCAGCGCCGGTCACGTCGTCTCGACGGGTGACTCGCTCAACGTCTTCGACCAGTTCCAGATCGGCGGCAAGGAGCTTCGCGGCTTCGACACCAACGGTATCGGTCCGCGCCTGAACGGCGATCCGCTCGGCGGCACGACCTACATGACGGTTTCCGCGGAAGCCAGCTTCCCGCTGCCGCTCTTCCCGCAGGATCTCAACATCCGCGGTGCGGTCTTTGCCGACGCCGGCACGCTCTACGGTAACGAAGTTGCCAACAGCGCGGGTGCTCTCGGAACCGACATGACCTGGCGTTCGTCGGTTGGTGCCGGCATCGTCTGGCTGTCGCCGTTCGGTCCGCTGCGCTTCGACTATGCTGTTCCGGTTGCCAAGGAATCGTATGACGAAGTTCAGAACTTCCGCTTCAGCATGGCGAACCAGTTCTAAGATCTGCAGTCCAGAGCTGCTCGTTTAGTCACGTTCTGGAGCTTTGGCTGATGGAGCATAACCACTTCTTTCCGCCCCGTGACGGGGTCTCCTTAGCGTCGCTTGCGGCGCAAATCGGGGCGGAACTTCTGGATGCGAGCGCGGGCGAGCGGGTTATCCGCTCGGTCGCGCCGGTCTACCGGGCCAAGCAGGGCGAGATCTGCTATATCCTGTCCCGGCGGAGCAAGGACGAGCTGAAGACCTGCGAGGCTTCCGCCATCGTTTGCGACAAGGCCCTGAAATCCCTCATCCCTGATCATATCCCGGTCCTGCTGGCGGCGTCGCCCGCGACTGCGTTTGCCCTTGCCGGGCAGATCCTGTTTCCAAAGGCGATGCAGCCTGTCTCGGTTTCGCCCACTCTGTCTGGCGTTTCTCCGGCCGCCTATGTCGATCCGACGGCGCGGCTCGAGGCGGGCGTGCTGGTCGAGCCGATGGCCGTGATCGGCGCAGGCGTCGAGATCGGCGAGGGAAGCCGGATCTGCGCGGGGGCGGTGATCGGCGAGGGCGTCAGGATCGGACGTGGCTGCACCATTTCCGCCGGCGCGACCCTGCAGTCGGCGCTCGTCGGCAACAATGTCATCATTCACAACGGTGCCCGCATCGGCCAGGACGGCTTCGGCTATGCGCCGGGCTCGCGCGGCATGCTGAAGATCGTTCAGATCGGGCGTGTCATCATCCAGGACCATGTGGAGATCGGCGCAAACACCACGATCGACCGCGGCACCATGGACGACACGGTCATCGGCGAGGGCACGAAGATCGACAACCTGGTCCAGATCGGACACAACGTGCGGATCGGCCGCCATTGTGGCATCGTCAGCCAGGTCGGCATCGCCGGAAGCACCAAGGTCGGTGACGGCGTCATGATCGGCGGCGCGGTCGGGGTGAATGGTCACATCACGATTGGCGACGGCGCCCAGATTGCCGCCATGAGCGGCGTTCTGTCGGACGTCCCGCCGGGCGAGCGTTACGGCGGCGTTCCTGCCCGTCCGATGAAGGACTTCCTCAAAGATGTCGCGGCCGCGCTGAGCCAGTCGGAGAGCCGCAAGCAGAAGGGTGGAAAGAATGACTGATCAGGTCAAGAGTGAGCTGGGATCAGCCGATATTCTCGAAATCATGAAGTTCCTGCCGCATCGTTATCCGTTCCTTCTGGTGGACCGGATCATCGAGATCGATGGCGACAATTCCGCGATCGGCATCAAGAACTGCACGGCCAACGAGCCGCATTTCACCGGTCATTTCCCGGAGTCACCGATCATGCCGGGCGTCTTGCTGATCGAAGGCATGGCCCAGACCGCTGGCGCCATCTGCGCCCGCAACCAGGGGCAGGGCGGCAATCTCGTCTACTTCATGACGATCGACAACGCCCGCTTCCGCAAGCCGGTCGTTCCCGGCGACCGTGTCGAGTATCACGTTGTCAAGCAGAAGCAGCGCGGCAACATCTGGAAGTTCCATTGCGATGCCAAGGTCGACGGTTCGCTCGTCGCCGAGGCCGACATCGGCGCGATGATCATGCGCAAGGAAGACAAATGAGCAAGATCGCCGCTTCTGCCGTGATCCATCCCATGGCCGTCATCGATGACGGCGCGGTGATCGGTGAGAACGTCAGCATTGGACCGTTTTGCCGAGTCGGACCCCGTGTCACGTTGAAGGACGGTGTCGAGCTCCTGTCGAATGCGGTGGTCACCGGTCTCACCGAGATCGGCCCCGGCACCAAGATCCATCCCATGGCGGTGATCGGCGGCGTCTCGCAGAGCCTTCATGAGGCGGGCGAGGAGTCCTGCCTCGTGGTTGGTGCGAACTGCACCATTCGCGAAGGCGTGACGATGAATTGCGGCACCGTCGGCGGTGGCGGCATCACGCGTGTCGGCGACAACTGCCTATTCCTCGCCAATTCGCATGTGGCGCACGACTGCATTCTCGGCAACAACATCATCCTGTCCAACAATGTGATGCTGGCCGGCCATGTGCGGGTAGGCGATCACGTCATCCTGAGTGGCGGCTGCGCGGTGCACCAGTTCACCCGCATCGGGCGTCAGGCCTTCATCGGTGGTCTGTCCGCCGTGAGCTATGACGTCATTCCTTACGGCATGCTCAACGGCAATCCGGGCGTGCTGGGTGGCCTGAATGTCGTCGGCATGACCCGCGCGGGCATCGAGCGCTCCGTGATCCATCAGGTTCGCCGCGCCTTCAAGCAGATCTTCGAGGGCGAGGCTTCGGCGCGTGTAAACGCCGCGGCCATCCGCGATGAGTATCTGGACTGCCCGCAGGTCATGGAAATTCTCGATTTCATCGCGGCCGAAAGCGACCGCGCGCTGTCTTCGCCGTTCCGTGGCAAGAGCTGACCGCCATGGTGCCGACCGGGGCAGGTGGCGGCCGTCTGGCGATCATTGCCGGCAGCGGCAGGCTGCCGCTCTTCCTGGCCGAGGCGGCCCGTTCTGCCGGCGAAGATCCATTCATCCTGCGTCTCAAGAACGAGGCTGACCCGATCTGGGACGGTTTCGAATCCGCCGTCATCGGCGTCGGCGACATGGCGGGGCTGTCGGCCCTTTTCCAGAAACACCGCATCGATCGGGTCGTCATGTCCGGGGCGGTCAAGAAACGGCCCGCTTTCAACGAGATCCACGTCAACTGGAAGTCCATCCTCAAGCTGCCGATGGCGGTGCGCACGCTGCTCGCCGGCGGCGACGACACCGTTCTGAAGATGGTGATCTCGCTCATCGAGGCGCAGGGTTGCCACGTCATCGGGGCCCACGAGATCCTGCCGAATCTGTTGGCGACCACCGGCCCGATGGGCGCGATCGAGCCGTCGGCGGATGACTGGCGGGATATCGAACGCGCAGCCGATGCCGCGGAGACCCTTGGCCGCCTCGACGTCGGGCAGGGCGCGGTCTGCGTCGGGGGCCGGATTGTTGCTCTTGAGGGCGTGGAAGGGACCGATGCCATGCTCGGCCGCGTCGCCGATCTGAGGGCCGAGGGGCGGATTTCGGCGCGCCGCAAGGGCGTGCTGGTCAAGCTCTGCAAGCCTCAGCAGGACGTTCGGGCCGACCTGCCGTCCATCGGCCGCTCCACGGTCGAGAACGCTAGGCGCGCAGGCCTTGCCGGTGTTGCCGTCGAGGCCGGTCGTGCCTTGGTGATCGAGCGGGAGGAAATGGTCAAGGCGGCAAACGAGGCGGGTCTGTTTGTGATCGGCATCGATCGCGGCCTGTCGGGAGGGCGTTCATGAGCGCGAGGCCGTTGAAGATCGCCGTGATTGCCGGCGAGGTCTCCGGCGACCTTTTGGGTGGCGACCTGATCGAGGCGCTCAAGGGGCTCTACGATGGCCCTATCGAGCTGGTCGGCGTCGGCGGGGAGGCGCTGGAGCGCCAGGGGCTGCGCTCGCTCTTCGATTTCTCCGAGCTCTCGGTCATGGGGTTGACCCAGGTGCTGGCGCGCCTGCCGCGTTTCATCCGGCTGATCGGTCGGACGGCGGCGGCGATCGTCGAAGCGAAGCCCGATCTGCTCCTGATCATCGACAGTCCGGACTTCACTCATCGCGTAGCGAAGAAGGTGCGCAAGGCGCTGCCCGACCTCCCGGTGATCGATTACGTCTGCCCGAGCGTCTGGGCCTGGAAGGAGTATCGCGCCAAGGCGATGCTTGCCTATGTCGACGCGGTTCTGGCGGTCCTGCCCTTCGAACCGAAGGTGATGCGTGATCTCGGCGGCCCGGCGACCCATTTCGTCGGCCATCGTCTGGCCTCGCATGCCAAGATCATCGAGACCCGTCGTCGGCGTATCGAGCGAGGCGTCCCCGCGACCGGTGCGCCGCGCACCCTCCTGCTGCTGCCCGGTTCACGGGGGGCGGAGATCTCGGCCCTGCTGCCGATCTTCGGCGAGGCGATGAAGGAATTCGTCGCGCGCAACGGTGCGACGCGCTTCCTGCTCCCGACCGTCCCGCGGCAGGAGGCCCGCGTCCGCGAGATGATCGCGGGCTGGGATCTCAGGCCCGAGGTACTGATCGGCGAAGAGGCGAAGTGGCAGGCCTTTGCTGAGGCGGACGCAGCGATCGCCGCATCAGGCACGGTCATCCTCGAACTGGCGCTCGCCACGGTCCCGGTGGTGTCGGCCTACAAGACCGACTGGCTGATGACGATGATCGCTCATCGCATCAAGACGTGGACGGGCGCGCTTCCCAACCTGATCGCCGACTATCCGATCGTGCCGGAATATCTTAACGACTATCTCCGCCCGGGCAATCTCCTGCGCATGGCCGAGCGCCTGTCGTCGGACACGCTGCAGCGTCAGGCCATGCTGGAGGGCTATGAGCTCGTCTGGCAACGCCTGCAGACCGAGCGTTCGGCAGGCGAAAAGGGCGCGTCGATCCTCCTCGACCTGCTGCGCGAAAAGGGCCGGCTTTAGGGCAATGTAGAATCGGAGATGCTCTGGACCTTCACCGCCACGGTGCCATCGGGTCCGCGATGCCTTTCCACCTTTCCGGAACGAACATGTCCTCCGCGACGAGGCAAGCGTCCAGTTCGCCGCGAATTCGCGCCTCGTCCATCGGATCGGCGCCGATGAACACGATCTCCTGCCGGCGGTCGCCCCACACAGGATCGAGATAGGGACGCATCAGGTCGAGGAAAGCGGGATCTTCGGGCCAACGCTGCCGAGGCACCGCAGCCCACCACAAGCCCATCTTTCTGGTACGCACGATCGCGCCGGCCTGGCTGATTTCGCCGACATGGTCCGGGCGCGTTGCGAGCCAGAAGAAGCCCTTGGCGCGCACGACACCGGGCCAGGCGCGATCGATGAATGCCTGGAATTTCTGCGGATCGAAGGGCTGCCTCGCGCGATAGACGAAGGAGCGGATGCCGCATTCCTCGGTTTCCGGAATGTGATCCTTGAAGCCGTGCAGTTCCTTGAACCACAGCGGATGGGTTTCGGCCTTGGCGATGTCGAACAGGCCCGTGCCGAGAATGTCGCGTGGCTGGACGTTACCGAAATCCGCTTCGATCAGGCGGGCATCGGGATTGAGGCCTGTGATGATTTTGCGGGCTGCGTCGCGTTGTTCTGCCGTGGCAGTACCCACCTTGTTGAGCACCACCACATCGGCGAATTCGATCTGCTCGACAAGGAGATCGACCAGCGTGCGGTGATCGCCTTCGCCGGCCGTCTCGCCGCGGTCGGAGAGAAAATCGACCGACGAATAGTCTGCCAGCAGATTTGCCGCGTCAACCACGGTCACCATGGTGTCGAGTCGCGCGACATCGGAGAGGCTGAAACCCTCCTCGTCACGAAAATCGAAGGTCGTGGCGATCGGTAGCGGCTCGGCGATCCCGGTCGCCTCGATCAGCAGGTAGTCGAAGCGGCCTTGCGCGGCGAGATCGCGCACGCCTTTCAGCAGATCGTCGCGCAGCGTACAGCAGATGCAGCCGTTGCTCATTTCGACCAGCTGTTCATCCGTGCGGGAAAGGGCCGCTTCCCCGCCACGCACCAGCGCCGCGTCGATGTTGACCTCGCTCATGTCGTTGACGATGACCGCGACCTTCAGGCCGCTGCGGTTGGAAAGCACGTGATTGAGCAGCGTGGTTTTTCCGGCGCCGAGGAATCCGGAAAGCACGGTAACGGGAAGCTTGTTCATCGAACAAACCTTTCTTTGTGTTGTAATAGTATTACATTGATCGATCTGAAAAAGGCGGGCGCAGGAGCCCGCCTTCAGAGGTGACGCGATTTCAGCGCGGCAGGCAGTCCGCCAGGGACTTCGCCAGGTTGCGCATCAGCGCTGGATAGAGGGCTGGGCCGGCATCAAGTGCGCCCCCCTCGGGGTCGAGCACGCCGGACTTGGCGTCCGTTCCCTCCGTGACGACCGAGATCAGCTTCGGTTCGAATTGCGGCTCGGCAAACACGCAGGCCGCCTTGAGCTCCTTCACCTTGGCATGGATCTCGGCGATCCGCTCCGCCCCGGGCATCGTCTCGGGGCTGACCGTGATCGAACCGGCCACCCGGACATCGTAGCGCTTTTCGAAATATTGGTATGCGTCGTGGAAGACGACGAAAGGCTTGTCGAGGACCGGCGCCACCATCGAGGCGACCTCCTTGTCGAGCGCGTCGATCTCTGCCGCAAGCGCGGCACCGTTCGCCTTGTAGCGGGCTGCATTGGCAGGGTCGGCTGCAACCAGTGTCGCCTCGATCTGCGCAGCCATCGCCTTTGCATTCATCGGATCGAGCCAGAGATGCATGTCGAAGCCGCCATGCTCGTGGTCATGATCTTCGCCGGCATGCTCGTCCGCCGCGTGTTCGTCATGTCCCGCATGATCTTCACCTTCGGCGTGCTCGTCCCCATGGTCGTGGGCCTCGAACGCGCCGCCCTCGCGAAACGGCAGACGGACGAGACCGGGGGCATCCTCCAGTTCGACCACCTTCGCCTTGCCGGCGAGCGCGTCGAGCGGCTTTTCCAAGAAGGCCTCGAGGCCGGGACCGACCCAGAACACGACATCGGCGTTCTCGAGCGCGCGGGCATTGGAGGGCTTGAGGCTGTAGGTGTGCGGGGAGGCTGCGCCTTCGACGATGAGCGACGGGTCGCCGACGCCCTGCATGATGGCGGCCACCAGGGAGTGAACCGGTTTGATCGACACGACGACCTGCGGAGCCGCAAGTGCCAGTGTCGGGGAAAGGAAAAGGGCGGCTGTCGAGGCTGCGAGGCCGAACCGGCGTGGTGTCATGGTGTGATGCTCCCTATTGCGATCGTAATGTAATAATATTACATCAATTGCGTAATGCTATAACGTGTGCCATAGGATCATGCAACACCAAATTTCCGGGTCTCCGATGACCGAACCGATGATCAGTTCACAGCCACCCCTCGTCACCCTTTCCAATGCTGGCATAAGGCGCAACGGCCGCTGGCTGGTGCGCGGCGTCGACTTCTCCGTCCGCCGTGGCGAGATCGTCACCTTGATCGGACCGAACGGGTCCGGCAAGTCGACAAGCGCCAAGATGGCGATCGGCGTGCTGTCGCCGGACGAGGGCAGGGTGGAGCGTCATTCCGGTTTCCGCGTTGGCTATGTGCCGCAAAAGCTCTCGGTCGACTGGACCATGCCGCTCACCGTCCGGCGGCTGATGACTCTGACAGTCCGGCTGAGCGATGCAGAGATTTCCGCAGCTTTGGATTCTGTGGGCATTGCTCATCTGGCAGGCGCCGAAGTGCAGCATCTTTCCGGAGGTGAATTCCAGCGCGCGCTTCTGGCCCGCGCCATTGCCCGCAAGCCGGACCTGCTGGTCCTCGACGAACCGGTCCAGGGTGTCGACTTCACCGGCGAGATTGCGCTCTATGATCTCATCACCTCGATCCGCAACAAGACGGGCTGCGGCATCCTGCTGATCTCGCACGACCTGCATGTGGTGATGGCCGAGACCGACACCGTGATCTGCCTCAATGGCCATGTCTGCTGCCGCGGCACGCCGGCATCCGTCAGCCGCAGTCCGGAATATATGCGGTTGTTCGGAGCCAATGCCGGCCGAACCCTCGCGGTCTACAGCCATGATCATGATCACACCCATCTGCCCGACGGACGTGTGCGCCACGGCGACGGAACCATCACGGATCACTGTCACCCCGACGACGGCCACCACCATCACGACCACGACCACGATCATGGAAGCCACGGCCATGATCACGCGACCCATGACCACGCGGGTGGCCACGATCACCACGGCGCGCACGATCATGCGGCTCACGCTCACGCGACGGGCGCGTCCGGAGATCACCATCATGAACCCGGCGACCATGCTCACGGCACTCCGCAGAAGGCCGCGCAAGGCGTGATGACAGGGGCAGGAGCCGAGCGCGATGTTTGACGATTTCTTCCTGCGTGCCATCTTCGCCGGCATCGGCCTTGCGCTGACCACCGGCCCGCTGGGCTGCTTCGTCATCTGGCGCCGGATGGCCTATTTCGGCGATACGATGGCCCATTCGGCCTTGCTGGGTGTCGCGCTTTCGCTGCTCTTCTCGCTCAATCTCATGGTCAGCGTGTTCGTCGTCGCGGCCGTGGTGTCGCTGCTGCTGCTGGTGCTTCAGAAGCGGCAGGCGCTGTCCGCCGACGCGCTGCTCGGCATCCTCAGCCATTCGACGCTTGCTATCGGCCTCGTGCTGGTTGCCTTCATGAGTTGGGTACGCATCGACCTCATTGCCTTCCTGTTCGGTGATATTCTTGCCGTTACGTCAACCGATATCGCGGTCGTCTGGGGCGGCGGCGCATTGGTCCTTGGCCTGATCGCCTGGCTCTGGCGTCCCTTGTTGGCAGCCACAGTGAACGCCGAGCTCGCCGAGGCGGAGGGCCTGCACCCCGAACGGGCGCGCTTGGCCTTTATGCTGCTGATGGCGCTCGTCATCGCGATCGCCATGAAGATCGTCGGCATCATGCTGATCACGTCGCTGCTGATCATCCCGGCCGCCGCCGCCCGCCGCTTTTCCGCGACGCCGGAGGTCATGGCGCTGCTTGCTGCCGTGATCGGCGCCGTCGCCGTCGTGATCGGCCTTTTCGGATCTCTGACCTACGACACGCCGTCCGGACCCTCGATCGTCGTCGCCGCCCTGATCCTGTTCCTGTTCAGTCTTCTGCCGTCGCCGCGCCGACAGCAGCACGACAAGCCTGCCGCATGAGGATGCCATGACCCAGCCGCAACTGACGAAGAACCAGTCGCTCGTCTTCGACGCGCTTTCCGCCTCGCACGCGCCGCTGTCTGCCTACGGTATTCTTGACCTACTGCGGGACAAGGGTTTTCGCGCCCCGCTTCAGGTCTATCGCGCGCTCGACAAGCTGGTGGAATTCGGTCTCGTGCACCGTCTGGAGAGCATCAATGCCTTTGTCGCCTGCGCGCATCCGCAAAGCGACTGCTGCGCCCATGGCACGGTCGCCTTCGCCATCTGCAACAAGTGCGGTCAGGTCGAGGAATTCCACGACCACGCGATCGATCACCGTCTCGCCGACTGGGCCAAGGGTAGGCGCTTCAAGGCTGAAAAGACGACGATCGAGATCCGCGGGCTCTGCGCCGGGTGTGCTGCCTGATCGACGCGCGATCGGTTGGAACTGCCCGAGTCGCTCTCAGATTTCCTTGAGATCGCGTGCAAAGCGCTGCCAGTTGCGCACATAGCTCTCGGCCGATCGACCGAGGCCGGCGGCGGCAACGTCGTCGAGCGTGCGTACGACGCGTGCCGGTGAACCGACGATCAGCGAATTGTCGGGAAATTCCTTGCCCTCGGTGATCAGCGCATTCGCCCCGACGAGGCAGTTGTTGCCGATGCGGGCGCCGTTGAGGATCGTCGCCCCCATGCCGACCAGCGAATTGTCGCCGATCGTGCAGCCGTGCACGATGGCGTGGTGGCCGATCGTGCAGCCCTTGCCGATGGTCACCGGAAAGCGCGGATCGGTATGGATCATCACGCCTTCCTGGATGTTCGTGGCTTCGCCGATCACGATCGGTTCGTTGTCGCCGCGCAGCACGGCGCCGAACCAGATGCCGACATCGAGACCGAGTTCGACCTGGCCGATCACATGCGCATCGGGTGCGATCCAGAACCGGTCGGCGGCCGGCGTCTTCGGCGTCAGGTTGCCGAGCGAATAGAGAGGCATCGGGTGCTCCGGGTAGTGCTTCAGCGGAGCCGCAGGACGACGGGGAAACGGCCACCATGCGACGAGACGTGCAGGTGGATGTTCGCCTCCGGCTGCGAATAGCGCCAGGCGCGCGCGCCGTGGCTGAGCAGCAGGCCGATCAGATCCTTGGTGCGCGAGCCGCGCTTCCGGTTAAGGCCTAGATCGGCAATCCGGTAGGCGGCCTCGTGCAGCGGATGCAGCGCGTAGGGCGCGCCGCTGCTGCCGTTGTCCTGCGTCGGCGCGAGTTCGTAGTGCTTCTCGTTCGATGCCATGTTCATTACCTCGTACGCGATAAAAATCGAGGTTGGCTTCTGAGCCTTACTGCGAAGCAGCCCAGCAGCCGATTCCCTTTTTCTTCAGAGACTTGCATGCATTGACGGCGGTCTTCTGGTCGTCGAAACCACCGAATCGGGCGCGGTAGAGCTTCTCCGAACCGGTGTTGAAGGCGACCGTGAAGGGGGTGGCGGAACGCAATACCTTGCCGCCTTTGTCCTGCGCCTTGCGCAGAAGGTCCATGGCCTGGTCCCGATCCGGCGACGTGCCGATCTGGATGACCCATCCGGAAGCGGATGCGGGGGTGGAGGCCGTCGTCGTTTCGTCGACTTCGACAGGAGCAGCCGACGCCGTCTCGACGTTCTTGTTCTTGCTGGATTCAGCCGGAGCTACTGACGCCTCGGTGTCGGGCATGTATGCCGGGGCCGGCTGCGGAACGGGCGCGGTCAGCAAGCGCGGCGGTTCGCCCCGCGCAGACTTAAGCGCAGCTCCGGCGGCATTGTCGTTGGCCGGTGCAGCATAGGCGGAGGCGAGCGGGGCAGTCTCGTAGCGGGTTTCCGGCAGCGGGCCGGTCGACGGCAGCGAGGAAACGGACGCGACGGACGCTGGGACCTCAGGAGCCTCGGCGGCTTCTGCTGCTGCGGCGGGAGCAACGGAGGTGTTCATCTTGGCAATCAGGTCGCCACCACCCGAACGGGACGCCTTGGGCAGGTAGGCTTCGACCAGCTTGGTCATCCTGGCATTGCGGTTCGCGCCAGACGGGGCGCCCATCACGACACCGACGATCGAACGCCCGTCGGCCTGGGCGGAAGTCACGAGGTTGAAGCCGGCGGCCCGGGTGTAGCCGGTCTTGATGCCGTCGACACCGCGCACGACGCCGAGCAGGCGATTGTGGTTGCCGATCACCTGCTTGCCGAACTTGAAGCTGCGGGTGGAGAAATAACCGTAATACTGCGGGAAGTGCTGGCGAAGGGCGATACCGAGGCGGGCCTGATCACGAGCCGTCGTCATCTGCGCCGTGTTCGGCAGGCCATGCGCATTTCGATAGGTCGTCTTGGTCATGCCGAGGCTGCGGGCCTTTGCCGTCATCATCTGCGCGAACCGCGCTTCCGAGCCGCCGAGATATTCGCCGAGGGCCGTCGCCATGTCGTTTGCCGACCGCGTGACGAGTGCGAGGATCGCCTGTTCGACGGTGACCGAACGGCCGGCGCCGACGCCGAGCTTCGACGGAGGTTCGGCCGCCGCGTTCTTCGATACCGGCACCCTGCTGTCCAGGCGGACACGGCCGGCCTCGAGCGCTTCGAAGGTCAGGTAGAGCGTCATCATCTTGGTGAGAGATGCGGGGTAGCGCAACGAGTCGGCATTGTCGCTGTAGAGCACCTTGCCGGTCTTCGCGTCGACGACGATGGCCCCGTAGGTCGGCTTTGCTGAGGCCGTCGAGACATTCATGCCCAATGCAGTCACCAGTACCAGAGCGGCGACGGCCAGTGTGCGCATCTGGGAAGCGAGGTTAAGGCGTCGGATTGTATTTTTCACCGCGAGACTCTTCACATGCTGTAATTTCGGATCGGACGCACCCCCACGCGACCACTTCAGGCGAAGATACGGAAACAGCCTTACCAAGAGGTTTATGATGAATGCTTCGTTGCCGAACTGGGCGGCATTTGTTTCAGTTTCGACGGCGCAGCGCCGGTGACCCGGGCGTTCACATAGGCTTCGATGGCGGCGTCGATAGCCTGCCAGTCGCCAAGCAGCGTGCTGGAGAAGCGGTAGAGCACGGTGAGGTCCCGTCCGACATGAATATCACGCTGGCAGTCGCCGCCGTTTGCCTCGTCGGGCGATTTCGGCAGGATGCAGCGCACGGCATAATCCGGTTTTCCGTCGCGTGTGGCGGTAAGCAGGACCTCTCCATCGTAGCCGGTCCCCGCCTTGAAACGGTGCAGGCTGAGGCCGTGCGGTCCCGGCTCCGGCGGGCCGTCGAAGAGAAGCGAATAGATCGGATCGAGCCGGCCTGACATATCGCGCGACATGGTGCTTTGCGACAACTGCAGGAAGAGGAGGGTGTCGGCGCGGCTGACGTCATCGAACCGGCGCCGGTTCTCCTTCGTGTACCCGGTCATCTCAGGCCACAGGAGCGAGAGGTCGAGCCGCTCCGTCGGGCCGCTTGCGCGCTGTTCTTCGAATCGGACGGTATTCGCCGGCAGTTGCAGGCGGTCGAGGCCGATGGTGATGTCGAGAGGGGAAGGGCTGTCGGTGTGCCCTCCGAGCGACCACCGCTCGCCGAAGGTCTGGCCGATGATGCTGATTCCGACGGAAAGAAGCGCCAGCATGCCGACGGCCGCCATGGCGATGGTGATGAAACGGTTCGAGATGAGGGGCGCATGCTCGTTCGGGCTGCTTGCCTGATCTGTCATCCGCATCGCTCCGCTCCCGTTGATCCGTGAGATCCCGCGCTCCGGCCGGCGGCACGAAGCACCGCGCGGATCGATTCCAGCGCGCACGACAGGGCTGAAACTCGGATATTATGGTTAATGTGGCGTTAAGCGGCGTGTGGCTCTGGCGTGCTGGATGCCGACGGGTCGTGCGGGAAGAAAAAGAGGAGCCGGTCCCGGTTGGACGGGACCGGCTCGGTGGCTCCGGTCGGGGACGGGGTATGCGGGGGACGGACCGGGCCAGAAGCTTGTCGGTCTTCGCGACGTCGCGAAGGCCTAGTTTGTGCCGACGCTACCCACTGCGGTTGCGCGGCCGTCCTGAAGCTTGACCCATCGACCCGGATCGTCGGACGATTGGCGCTTCAGATAGGTGTATTCGGTATCCGACCACAGCAGCACCTTGTTGCGCATGTTGTCGAGAATGAAATCGCCATGGTCGGTGCGGACGGTCAGCACGGCATGTCCTTCGCCGTTGGGTTGCAGAACCACCGTCATCAGCAGGTCGGAAGGCGAGAAGCCGCGGTCGATGAGGATCTTGCGCTTCAATAGCGCGAAGTCTTCGCAGTCGCCGACGGAGCGCGGGTAGGCCCAACGTTCCTCCACGCCGTAGATGTCCTGGTCGGTGAGCGGCGTGATCGAACTGTTGACCGTGTAGTTGACGTCGAGCAGCGCCTTCCAGTTCTGTTCGTCCAGCGCGGCTGGGCCGGCGTCGCCACCGTTCGCGGCGCATTCGCCGCTATAGGTCTTGCAGAATTCATAATGTCCGATGGGCGGATTGGCCTTGCCGACGATACGCATGTTCGCCGGTACCGCCATCGCCGGCAGCGCAAGAGCGCCGGTCAGTGCGATGGTCAAGAGTCCAATCCCCAGAGTTTTTCTTGTTGTCATTGGTCGTCTCCCCGTGTTGGAGAGACATTGCCATCGATCTTTTTATCGCTCGCAAAATACCGAAGTAAAAAACGCGCTTTAATCGAGTAAAAACAACGGAAAACAAGAATAAAACAAGTATAAAATTAGATTTGTATTTGGCGAAAATTCTCGGAAAATTTGTCTCGAATTTTACCGATCAGCTTCCGGTTCTCTGGTGGGGAGGCGACAAAACGCAATTCAAGTCATTGGAATCGCGTAATTTTATCTGAACATTCGAGGCCTGGCCCGATGGGCTGCTGTGATCGCTCAGGCTTCGCGTGCAAGGCGTGATACGTCCGCCGGAAGACCTCGCTTGAACCGATCAGCCGTTGGTTTCCGCTCGCCGACGGCCGCAAGACTGCAGATTCCGAGGCCAAAAAAATTTTTGAGAAGGTACATTTTTTTCCGCCGAAGGACGCGCAATGTCCGAATTTGGGCCAGTGGTGGACGGTAGGCCACAAAAAAGCGGC
The DNA here is from genome assembly GCF_012927355.1 of Rhizobium terricola. Taxonomy (GTDB): domain Bacteria; phylum Pseudomonadota; class Alphaproteobacteria; order Rhizobiales; family Rhizobiaceae; genus Allorhizobium; species Allorhizobium terricola. The sequence continues at coordinate 1,338,008 of NZ_JABBGK010000001.1, read as the reverse complement.
CCGGATGAAGCCGGGCCGCCTTGAAAAATCGCTCCGTCGGGATCAGATCGCGCGGATCAGGATATGCTTCTTCTTGCCGAGCGAAAGCTTGATGACGCCATCGGCGGACATCTGCCCAGTGCCGACCGACATGCGCTCGTCGCTGACCGCGGCATCGTTGATTTTGACCGCGCCACCCTGGACGTGACGGCGAGCCTCGCCGTTCGAAGCGGCAAGACCGGCGCGGACGATCAGCGAAAGGAGACCGATCCCGGCGTCGAGTTCGCCGGCGGGAACCTCGACCGACGGGAGATTTTCCGAAAGCGCGCCTTCCTCGAAGGTCTTGCGGGCGGTCTCGGCTGCCTGCTCGGCTGCCTCGCGGCCGTGCAGCATCGCGGTGATCTCGGTCGCGAGGATCTTCTTCACTTCGTTGATTTCGGAGCCGCCGAGCTGCGCCAGCCGGCCGATCTCCGCCATCGGCAGCGTCGTGTAGAGCTTGAGGAAGCGCACCACGTCCGCGTCTTCCGTATTGCGCCAGTACTGCCAGAAGTCATAGGCCGACAGCATGTCCGGGTTGAGCCACACGGCGCCGTTGACGGACTTGCCCATCTTGGCGCCCGAAGACGTGGTGAGCAGCGGCGACGTCATCGCGTAGAGCTGCTGCGTGCCCATGCGGTGGCCGAGGTCGATACCGTTGATGATGTTGCCCCACTGGTCCGAACCGCCCATCTGCAGCCGGCAGTCGTAGCGCTTGGCCAGTTCGACGAAGTCATAGGCCTGCAGGATCATGTAGTTGAACTCGAGGAACGACAGCGACTGTTCGCGGTCGAGACGCGTCTTTACGCTGTCGAAGGACAGCATCCGGTTGACGGAGAAATGACGGCCCACGTCGCGCAAGAATTCAAGATAGTTGAGCGAACGCAGCCACTCGGCGTTGTTGATCATCAGGGCGCCACCCTTCGGGCCCTTGTCGTAGTCGAGGTAGTTGGAGAAGACCTTCTTGATCGAGGAGATGTTGCTCTCGATCGTATCGACCGTCATCAGCTGGCGGGCCTCTTCCTTGAAGGACGGATCGCCGACCATGCCGGTGCCGCCGCCCATCAGCGAGATCGGCCGGTGACCGGTCGCCTGGAACCAGTGCAGCAGCATGATCTGGATCAGGCCGCCGGCATGGAGCGACGGGGCCGTCGGGTCGAAGCCGATATAGGCCGTCACGGTTTCCTTGGCGAGCAGGTCGTCGAGGCCGCTTTCATCGGAGATCTGATGAATGAAGCCGCGCTCGTGCATGGTGCGGAGGAAATCGGACTTGAACTTCGTCATGGCCTTCAGGCTTTCTTACTCGTGCAAAACGGGAAATCGCCGGGGCTTTAGCATTGTTTTTTGAAAAGTGCACCCGTTTCGGCCATGAATGTTGGTCATCGGGATCATTCGAATCGGAGATGCGAGACCTTGGGCCAGCGGATGAGAGTGATCGGACTGATGAGCGGCACGTCGATGGACGGCATCGATGTTGCGATGTTGACCACGGACGGGGAGGCTCTGGTCGAGCGGGGGCCGTTTCTCGCCGTGCCCTACGAGCCCGCCTTTCGCGATCGCCTGAAGAAGGGTCTCGAGGACGCCCGGGGGATTGCCGAGCGCAGCCAGCGGCCGGGTAGCCTCGCGGACCTGGAACGCGAACTGACCCTCCGCCATGCCGAGGCGGTCAAGACATTCCTGGCGAAGTTCGACATTTCCTCCGGCGATGTGGATGTGGTCGGTTTCCACGGCCAGACCGTGTTGCACCGGCCGGAACAGGCCCTGACCGTCCAGATCGGCGACGGGCCGCTGCTGGCGCGCGAAACCGGGATCGACGTCGTCTTTGACATGAGGGCCGAAGACATGCGCCGGGGTGGCCAGGGTGCGCCGCTGGTGCCGGCCTATCACCGGGCACTTGCCGCAACCCTTCGCGACCGCGAGGGTGGCATCTGCTTCGTCAACATCGGCGGTATCTCCAATCTGACGGCAATCGACGACGAGGGCGGCTTGCGGGCCTATGACAGCGGCCCGGGCAACACGCTGATCGATCAGTGGGTCGAGGCCGAGGCCGGCGTGCCCTACGATCAGGGCGGTCGGATCGCAGCGGAGGGCACTGTTCTGGTGCCACTCGCCGAACGTTATCTCGACCATCCCTTCTTCACCGTGGAAAAGCGCCGCTCGCTGGACCGCAACGACTTCCGTCCGCCGGCGTCCGACGAGGCGGAACTGCACGACGGCGCGCGCACGCTCGCTTATGTCACGGCCGCCGCGATCATCCGTTCCGCCGGCCATCTCGAACACATGCCCAAAACCTTCGTCATCTGCGGCGGGGGACGTCACAACCGGGTAATCATGAAGGACCTCGAAACGCTGGCCGCTCGCTCCGGATCGGTCGTGCTCTCCGCCGAACAGGCGGGTTTCGACGGCGATGCGATGGAAGCCGAGGCCTGGGCCTATCTCGCCGCGCGGTCTCTTCGCCGCTTGCCGCTGACCTTTCCGGGAACGACCGGCGTCCGCGAACCCGTCACCGGCGGTGTGCTGGCGCGGGCTCCTAGGCTGACCGGCGACGCGGGACGATGAGCGCCGACGGGCCAATCCTGTTGTCCGCGCGGCTCGACGTTCTGAACTGGCGGTTAGACGATGCCGGTCTGGTGCAGAGGTTGCACGGCACGGCGGAGACGTCGCGCTACCTGTCGGGCGGAAAACCGTGGGACCTGAAAAAGGCCGAAGCCCGTCTCGCTTCCTGGATCGAAGAATATCGGCAGCATGGCGTCACCAAGTTCAAGCTGGTCGCGCGCGACAGCGGGGATTTTGTCGGCCGGGCCGGTTTCTCCTGGTTTGCCGAAACCGAAGGCTTCGAACTTGGCTATTCCTTCTGCCGCGAGGCCTGGGGCAGGGGCTATGCGACCGAGATTGCCAGAACTCTCACCGGCTGGTTTTTCGACAAGGGTTTCGCCGACCGATTCACGGCCTTTGCCCAGGCCGAAAACGGCGCTTCGATCCGCGTGATGCAAAAGATCGGCATGCGGGAGTGCGAGCCGATCGTCATCGATGACGTTCCCTGCCGGCGATTTGAGATCGACCGATCGATGTGGATGCCGGTCAGAACGCCCAATTGAATGTTCGCGTCAAGCGTCGAACAGGTCCGGCAACTTCTTCGCGAAGGCTTCGCCGTCGCGCAAGCCCGTTTCGTAGGCGTGGCGAAGCCCGGCGGCATCGCCGACCGTGAACTTGTTGACCGGGATGTCCGTGCTCGGCCCGATCACGATCCGGCCGGGTGACGGCGGGGGCAGGCGGCCGGGCCGCGTGGTGATCAGCAGCGTGCGCTTGCCGGCTTCTTCGCTCTGCCGGAGCCGGATCGTCGGCGGGTTGTCGACGAGGCCGCCGTCGAGATGGGTGCGCCCCGAAAGCCGGCCCACCGGCATGAAGGGAGGGACCGACGAGGTCGCCATGATCGCGTCGACGAGATCTTCTGCCGTCGCAAGGTCGTGCGTGGAGACCCAGGCGGGTTTCAGTCCGAGATAGCGGCCGGCCTTGGAATGCGCCCCGCCGGTCAGGCGCTTTTCGATCTGGTAGGCCGCGATCGACCCGAGCGCGGCGATCCCGCCGGGCATCCACGCCGGCGGGCAGGAAAGCTGGATCAGCATCGGCGGCGCGGCCTTGAGCGCCTTGAGTTCCGCCTCCCCGAACTGCTGGGTGAGAAAGGCGCGGAAAAGGCCACCGACGACCAGCGGCGAACGCCCAAGCCGCAACTGCGACCAGTCGATGTCCGGCGTGTTGCGTTCGGCAAAGGTAAAGGCGGCCTCACGCACCCGGTCGCCCACGCCGGCGAGGTTCATCGCGCCGTGATACGCGCCCGCCGACACCGCAACGTAATAGCCCGGTCGTTGGGGATGATGTTCGGTAAAGGCCTTGAAGAAGCCGCTCTGCCAGTAGCAGCGGTTGCCGCCGCCGGCAAAGCCGATCGCATCGAAGGAAAAGGTGTCGGACATGGCAACCGGATCGACAATCTGACGGAAAGGAATAAATCAATTGTTCAACTCAGAACGATCTGCCGTCCTTTGTCAACGCCTGGAATGTCTTGGGCAGCCGCTGGCCCAGCGCCAAAAAAGAAACGCCGTCCTTTGGGGACGGCGTTAAGCAAGCATTCGGTGAACGGCACTCAGCGGATCCGCTTGGCGGCCGGTTCCGGGACCAGATCGCCTTCGAGGCGGCGGTCGAGATACTCTTCGCATTCGGCCATCAGCGTTTCGACCTGGCCGTTGAAGAAGTGGTTGGCGCCCGGCACGGTCTTGTGCGTGATCAGGATGCCCTTCTGGGTCTTGAGCTTGTCGACGAGGCCCTGGACGTCCTTTTCCGGAGCAACCTTGTCCGAATCCCCGTGGATGATGAGGCCGGACGACGGGCAGGGGGCGAGGAAGGAGAAGTCGTAGGTGTTCGGCTGCGGCGCGATCGACATGAAGCCTTCGATCTCCGGACGGCGCATCAAAAGCTGCATGCCGATCCAGGCGCCGAAGGAATAGCCGGCGACCCAGCAGCTCTTGGAATCCGGATGCAGGCTCTGCACCCAGTCGAGCGCCGACGCGGCATCGGAAAGCTCGCCGGCACCGTGGTCGAATTCACCCTGGCTGCGGCCGATGCCGCGGAAGTTGAAGCGAAGCGTCGTGAAGCCGCGCTTCTGGAACATGTAGAAGAGCTGGTAGACGATCTGGTTGTTCATCGTGCCGCCGAACTGCGGATGCGGATGCAGGATGATCGCGATCGGCGCGCTCTTTTCCTTTGAAGGCTGGTAACGTCCCTCGAGGCGGCCCGCCGGGCCGTTAAAAATCACTTCGGGCATTGAAACTCCGGTCCCTGCAGGTTTTTGGGGTTCTTCGAAACGCATTTCAGTTCGTTGACTTGACGAGTCCAGTCAACTTTCATAAAACGCAATTTAGAACCGTTCGAAACTGGATTGGCTGTCCATCCATGGTCGAACGTGTCATAGGACAAGCCCGACGGAAATTTCAAGGAAAATGCGCTTTCCCGCGACGGGGACTGCGTCGCTAGTGTGACATGGCCAAGGACCGCATCTACCTCGACTGGAATGCGACCGCCCCTCTTCTGGAGGGCGCGCGGCAGGCTATGATCTCCGCCCTGGCTTTGACCGGCAATCCGTCTTCCGTCCATGCCGAGGGGCGCGCCGCCCGCGCGGTGATCGAGGCGGCACGGCGCGAGGTCGCCGCACTTGTCGGCGCGACGGCCCCCAATGTCGTCTTGACCGCGAGCGCGACCGAGGCGGCCAATCTGGTGCTGTCTCCGGTGTTCCGGATGGGCAAGGCGCCGCTGGCGATCGGCCGGCTTTATGTATCGGCCATCGAGCATCCGGCGGTTCGCGAAGGTGGACGTTTCGCCCCGGGCCAGGTCGGCGAGATCCCGGTGACGCCCTCGGGCCTTATCGATCTTGCGGCCCTCGAAGCGCTTCTCGCGGCCCATGACGGCACGGCCGGCCTTCCGATGGTCGCCGTCATGGCGGTCAACAACGAGACGGGCATCGTTCAGCCGGTCCGGGAGGCAGCTCGCCTCGTTCACGCCCGTGGCGGTCTCATTCTCGTCGACGGCGTTCAGGCCGCCGGCCGGATTGCCCTCGACATCGACGATCTCGGCGCCGATTTCCTCATCCTGTCGGCCCACAAGATCGGCGGACCGAAAGGGGCGGGCGCCCTGATCGCCCGTGGCGAGACCCTGATGCCGTCTCCGCTGGTGCGCGGCGGAGGCCAGGAAAAGGGTCATCGCGCCGGAACGGAAAACGTGGCCGCGATCGCCGGTTTCGGAGCCGCCGCCGCCTGGGCGCGGGACGGCCTCGACGAACGGAATGCGGCAATCGGCGCCTTGCGCGACCGCCTCGAAGCAGGCATGCGAAACGCGGCTCCGGACCTTGTCGTCCACGGGGCGGGTGTAGCGCGGGTGGCAAACACGAGTTTTTTCACCCTGCCGGGGCTGAAGGCGGAGACCGGGCAGATCGCCTTCGATCTGGAAGGCGTCGCCCTCTCGGCGGGCGCTGCCTGTTCGTCGGGCAAGGTCGGTGCGAGCCATGTGCTGACCGCCATGGGCCAGGATGCCAAGACCGGCGCCTTGCGCATCTCGCTGGGGGCTGCGACCACGGTCGAGGAAATCGATCGCGCAGTCGAGATATTTACAAGGATTGCCGCACGCCGGAAGATTTCCGGCGCGGCGGCATGAAAGACAGGGAAAAATTGGCAAAACCCAATTTTCTCCTTGCCATAAGGGGTGAAAAACACGCCTTTGGCGACTACATAAGGGCGGGTTTCCGCTTCAAACGTTGACAAGCTGCCGGACTTTGACCCGGCAAGATTGGAGAACGCGAATGGCTGCTGTGCAGGAAACGATCGATCAGGTCCGCCAGATCGATGTCGACCAGTACAAGTATGGTTTTGAGACGATGATCGAGGTCGACAAGGCTCCGAAGGGCCTGTCGGAAGATATCATCCGTTTCATTTCCGCGAAGAAGAACGAGCCGGACTGGATGCTGCAGTGGCGTCTCGATGCCTATAAGCGTTGGCTCACCATGGAAGAGCCGACCTGGGCACGGGTGAACTATCCGAAGATCGATTTCAACGACATCTATTATTATGCCGCGCCGAAGGGCACTGAGGGCCCGAAGTCGATCGACGAGGTCGACCCGGAACTGCTGAAGGTCTATGAAAAACTCGGCATTCCGCTGAAAGAGCAGGAAATCCTCGCCGGCGTGCAGACCTCCAAGATCGCCGTCGACGCGGTCTTCGACTCGGTCTCCGTCGTCACGACCTTCAAGGAAGAGCTGAAGAAGGCCGGCGTGATCTTCATGTCGATTTCCGAGGCGATCCGCGAATATCCGGAACTCGTGCAGAAGTATCTGGGCTCCGTCGTTCCGGTGACCGACAACTATTATGCGACGCTGAATTCCGCGGTGTTCACCGACGGGTCGTTCGTTTTCGTTCCGAAGGGCGTTCGCTGCCCGATGGAACTTTCGACCTATTTCCGCATAAACGAGAAGAACACGGGCCAGTTCGAGCGCACGCTGATCATTGCCGAGGAGGGCGCATATGTGTCCTATCTCGAGGGCTGCACGGCGCCGCAGCGCGACGAGAACCAGCTGCATGCAGCCGTCGTCGAACTCGTCACCCTCGATGATGCCGAGATCAAGTATTCGACCGTCCAGAACTGGTATCCGGGCGACAAGGACGGCAAGGGCGGCATCTACAACTTCGTCACCAAGCGTGGCGATTGCCGTGGCAAGAATTCGAAGATCTCCTGGACCCAGGTCGAGACCGGCTCGGCGATCACCTGGAAATATCCGTCCTGCATCCTGCGCGGCGACAATTCCCAGGGCGAGTTCTACTCGATTGCCGTCTCCAACGGCCATCAGCAGGTCGACAGCGGCACCAAGATGATCCATCTCGGCAAGAACACCAGAAGCCGCATCATCTCGAAGGGCATCTCGGCCGGTGTGTCGCAGAACACCTATCGCGGCCAGGTCTCGATGCACCGCAAGGCCGAGAACGCCCGCAACTTCACCAACTGCGACTCGCTCCTGATCGGTGATAGCTGCGGCGCCCACACCGTGCCCTATATCGAGGTGAAGAACTCGACCGCCAAGGTGGAACACGAGGCGACGACCTCGAAGATCTCCGAGGACCAGAAGTTCTACGCCATGCAGCGCGGCATCCCGGAAGAAGAGGCGATCGCGCTGATCGTCAACGGCTTCGTCCGCGACGTCATCCAGCAGTTGCCGATGGAATTTGCGGTTGAAGCGCAGAAGCTGATCAGCATCTCGCTGGAAGGTTCGGTCGGCTGATGTCGGCTTGAAACGCCACTGATGGAAACGGAGACGTCCGAGACGAAGAAGCAGGAGCATAAGTATCTCAAGAAGAGGATGCAGGCCATTGGCAGGCGATCCTCGCAGGTTTTCCTGATTTCTTGGGTCCTCCTAATTCTCTTCGTCGCCTTCTATTCCAACAACTGGTTGGAAATGATCTGGCGGGGGCTGCTCATCATTCTTACACGCGGTCGAAGTGATCCGGCTGCCTGAAACAGGAACACAGACATGCTTGAAATCAGAAACCTCCATGCCCGCATCGCCGAAGACGGCACCGAGATCATCCGCGGCCTGAACCTGACCGTGAAGGCCGGCGAAGTCGCTGCCATCATGGGGCCGAACGGCTCCGGCAAGTCGACGCTCTCCTACATCCTGTCGGGCCGCGAGGACTACGAAGTCACCGAAGGCGACATTCTCTACAACGGCGAGAGCATTCTCGAGCTCGATCCGGCCGAGCGCGCCGCCAAGGGCATCTTCCTCGCCTTCCAGTATCCGGTCGAAATCCCGGGCGTCGCCACCATGCAGTTCCTGAAGGTTGCGATGAACTCGCAGCGCAAGGCCCGCGGCGAGGACGAACTGACGACGCCGGAATTCATGCGTCGTGTCAAGGAAGCGGCTGCCGAACTGAAGATCAACCCGGACATGCTGAAGCGTCCGCTCAACGTCGGCTTCTCCGGCGGTGAGAAGAAGCGCGCCGAGATCCTGCAGATGGCGCTGCTCGAGCCGAAGCTCTGCATCCTCGACGAAACCGACAGCGGCCTCGACATCGACGCCCTGAAGATCGTCGCCGACGGCGTCAACGCGCTGAAGCGCCCGGATCGCGCAACCGTCGTGATCACCCACTACCAGCGCCTGCTCGACTACATTGTGCCGGATACGGTCCACGTCCTCTACAAGGGCCAGATCGTCAAGACCGGCGACAAGTCGCTGGCACTCGAGCTGGAAGCCAATGGTTATGCCGACATCACCGGGCAGGCCGCCTGAGTTCGGGCCGAGTTTGAAGGAGTTGCAACGATGACCTTGCAAGCGGCCAACCGGCTCACCGCAGCCGAGACCCAGCTCATCGACGCCTATGCCAGCCAGATTGGCAGCCTGCCGGGCGACGGCGCCGTGATCTCGAAGCGAGACGATCTCTTCGATGCGCTGAAGCGCCAGGGCCTGCCGACGCGCCGCGTCGAGACCTTCCACTACACCGACCTGAAGACGCTTCTGCGCGCTCTGCCGGCCGACGCACCGCAGGCCGTGGCCGACGGCGTTTCCCCGCTCGTTACCGGAGCGACCGTGCTGCAGGTCCTGCAGGGCGTCGCCAAGGCGCCGGCCGCGCTGCCGGAAGGCCTGAGCGTCTCGCTCTACCGCGACGCACTGTTGAGTGGTGAGGCGGCGGAAGGCCTGACCGCCTTCAACGGTGACGACACCATCGGCCGCATCAACGGCGCCTTCGTGCGCGACGGCTATGTTCTCGACATCGCCGCCGATGCGGAGATCGAGGCTCCGATCGAATTGCAGTCGGTTCACGCGGCCGGCCACGTCCACCTGCGCTTCCCGACCGTGTTCGGCAAGGGCTCGAAGGCGACGGTGATCGAGCGCCACATCGGCCAGAGCGACGCTGCCGCACTCGCCTCCGTCGTTGCCGACCTGAAGGTCGAAGACGGCGCGGAAGTGACCTGGATCATCCTCCAGGGCGAAGGCGATGCCGACAGCCATCTCGGCCAGATCCGCGCCGATCTTGGCGCGGATGCGAAGTTCCGGCTGTTCGTCATCAATGCCGGCGGCAAGCTGGTGCGCCAGGAAGTGCATGTGAAGACGGTCGGCGAGGGGGCGGATTTCACGCTCCGCGGCGTCAACCTCCTCGGCGGCGAGAGCCACACCGACGTGACGATGACGCTCGGCCACGACGTGCCGAACACGACCTCGACGGAAATCATCCGCAGCGTCGTGTTCGACCGCGCCCGCGGCGTCTTCCAGGGCATGATCCGGGTTGCGCCCGATGCCCAGAAGACCGATGCCCGCATGGCCTGCAACACGCTGCTGATGTCGGACGATGCCGAGTTCTCGGTCAAGCCCGAGCTGGAAATCTTCGCCGACGACGTGCAGTGCGCCCATGGCGCGACGGTTGCCGATATTCAGAAGACCCACCTCTACTACCTGATGTCGCGCGGCATTCCGGAGAAGAAGGCGCGGGCCCTGCTGATCAACGGTTTCGTCGCCGAGATCGTCGAGGAACTGGAAGACGAGGCGCTGGTCGAAGCACTTGAAGCGCTCATCACCGACTGGCTGGAACATCATGGCTGATCATCTGCCCGCACAGGCTGGATATGACGTCGCGGCCGTCCGCCGCGACTTCCCGATCCTGTCGCGTGAAGTCTACGGCAAGCCGCTGGTCTACCTCGACAATGCCGCCTCGGCGCAGAAGCCGAAGCTGGTGATCGATGCGGTGGCGCATGCCTATTCGAACGAATATGCCAACGTTCATCGCGGCCTGCATTTCCTGTCGAATGCCGCGACGGACGCCTATGAGGCGGCGCGCGAAAAGGTGCGCCGTTTCCTGAACGCGGGTTCGCTCGACGAGCTCGTCTTCACCAAATCGTCCACCGAGGCGATCAACACGGTCGCCTATGGCTGGGGCATGACCCATATCGGCGAGGGCGACGAGATCGTGCTCTCCATCATGGAGCATCACTCCAACATCGTGCCCTGGCACTTCATCCGGGAACGGCAGGGTGCCAAGCTGGTCTGGGCTCCGGTTCATGACGATGGTTCCTTCGATCTCGAGGCCTTCGAGAAATGCCTGACGGAGCGCACCAAGCTCGTCGCGATCACCCACATGTCGAACGCGCTCGGCACCGTCGTGCCGATCAAGGAAGTCTGCCGGATCGCCCATGCACGCGGCATTCCGGTGATGGTCGACGGGTCGCAGGGTGCCGTCCACATGCCGGTCGACGTCCAGGATCTCGATTGCGACTGGTATGCGATCACCGGCCACAAGCTCTACGGTCCCTCCGGCATCGGCGTGCTCTACGGCAAGAAGGAACGGTTGGCTGAGATGCGGCCCTTCATGGGCGGTGGCGAGATGATCGTCGAGGTGACGGAAGACAATGTCACCTACAACGACCCGCCGCATCGCTTCGAGGCTGGCACGCCGCCGATCGTCCAGGCGATCGGGCTTGGCTATGCGCTAGACTACATGGAAGGTCTGGGTCGTGCCACGATCGCTGCCCATGAGGAAGGCCTGCGCGCCTATGCTCATGAAAGGCTTTCGGCGATCAACTCCCTGCGGATCATCGGCAATGCCCCCGACAAGGGCGCGATATTCTCCTTCGAGCTTGCCGGCATCCACGCCCATGACGTGTCGATGCTGATCGACCGCCGCGGCGTTGCCGTTCGCGCCGGAACCCATTGTGCCCAGCCGCTGCTCGCCCGCTTCGGGGTCACTTCGACCTGCCGGGCCTCCTTCGGTCTCTACAACACCCGTGCGGAAGTCGATGCGCTCGCTGATGCGCTCGACCATGCCCGCACCTTTTTCGCGTGAGGAAACGTCGATGAGCGTCAACGAAAGCGAAATGAAGCCGGACGTCCGCGACGGGATCGTCCACACTGCGATTCCCCAGGACGAGGTGGCACGCCTCAGCGACGACATCATAGCGGCGCTGAAGACGGTCTACGACCCGGAAATTCCGGCCGACATCTTCGAGCTCGGGCTGATCTACAAGATCGACATCGACGACGATCGCATGGTCAAGATCATGATGACGCTGACGGCCCCCGGATGCCCGGTCGCCGGCGAGATGCCGGGCTGGGTGCAGAATGCCGTCGGTGCGGTCGAAGGTGTTTCCGGCGTCGAGGTCGAGATGACCTTCGATCCGCCGTGGACCCCCGACCGCATGTCGGAAGAAGCGCAGGTCGCCGTCGGCTGGTATTGATAGAAGACAAGTCGCCCACTACATTTGGTAGACTCGCGAAACCACGGGCCTTGAACCCGGAGGCGATTGGAGAAACGAAATGGGCTTTCAGGTGATGACCATGACGGATGCGGCAGCAGCCCGCGTCCGCGCGATCATTGAAAATTCCGGACCGGACGCCAGGGGTGTGCGTGTCGGCATCAAGAAGGGTGGTTGCGCCGGGATGGAGTACACCATCGATCTGGTGACCGAGCCGAACCCGAAGGACGACCTGATCGAGCGCGATGGCGCAAGCGTCTGGGTCGATCCGGCCGCAGTCCTTTATCTGCTCGGAACGCAGATGGATTTCGAGACCACCAAGCTGCGGTCCGGCTTCACCTTCAGCAATCCTAACCAGACCTCGGCCTGCGGCTGCGGCGAATCGGTCGAGCTGAAGGCCGCCGATCTCGCGGAACTCGCCCGCCAGAAACAGGACGCCGCGCTCGCCGGCTAGTTCACATCGAACCCAATCGGAAGCACAAGCCCGGTCTTTGACCGGGCTTTTTTTGTGCGGTTCCGGAGGGTGTCGACAGAAAATAATGTGGCTGACTACATATATTCAGCAAAATATGTTGATTACGCGAGGTTCGACGCATATCTTGCGGTCATGGATATCATTGACAAGAAAATCACTGCCCTTCTTGCGGAAGACGCCCGCCGCTCGCTCGCCGATATCGGTGAAGCGGTCGGGCTGTCGGCTTCCGCCGTCAACGAACGGATACGCCGGCTGACCACCTCGGGTGTCATCCGGCGTTTCACCGTCGATGCCGATCATGCGGCGCTCGGCCTCGGCGTGACCGCTTTCGTGCTGGTCGCGCTTGACTACGAGGCGGGTGAGCCGGCCTTCAAGGCTTTCGTGGCGCAGCATCCCTCCGTTGCGGAATGCCATCACGTTACGGGAGGTTGGTCCTACATGCTCAAGGTCCGGATTCCCGACCTGGCGGCGCTCGAGGCCTTTCTCGGCGAGCTGAAGGCGCATCGCTTCCTTGCCCGCAGCGAGACCATGATCGCGCTTTCGACGGCGGTCGAGCGCGGCTTTACCCCGGCGGAGGAGAGGTCATGAGCCTGCTTTTCTTCGGCAAGGGCATGCTGCTCGGCCTCGCCATCGCCGCTCCGCTGGGGCCGATCGGCGCCCTTTGCATTTCCCGCACGCTTGAGCGCGGCTTCTGGGCCGGTGTCGCGGGCGGCCTCGGAACGGCGCTGGCCGACGGCGCCTATGCGCTGATGGCGGCGGCCGGCTTTGCGGCCTTTGCCGTCCTCCTCGACACGATCGCGCTGCCGCTGCAACTCGTCGGCGGCGCCTTCCTGCTGTGGCTCGGCTTCCAGAGCTTTCGCCCGCGCGGCGAGGTGACCGCGGCGAGGACCGGCGCGCGGGGGCTTTTGGCAACGACCGCAGCGACTTTCGTCCTGACCATCGCCAACCCGGCGACGATCCTTTCGTTCGCCGCGATCTTCGCCGGCCTCGGCCTCGCGGGAGAGGGAGAAGGCGTGGGGATGCTGGTTGCCGGTGTCTTCGTGGGTTCCATGTCGTGGTGGATCTTCCTGTCGGGGCTGGTCGCGGTGCTCCATCATCGTTTGCCAGCGGCCTTTTCTCTCTGGGTATCGAGGGTTTCGGGCGTCGTTCTGCTGGTCTTCGGCGTGTTGGCGATTGCCATGGGGCTCCCCAACCTCGTCGGCTGACGGCCAATTCCGGGAGGATCCTGACCCGCCCGGTTTTGGCCGATGACAGCCAATTCCGTCCGGTGCAGCGTCGAGCCGGCCGCGCTCGGGAGGACGCGGGCTAGATCGTCACTCCCTCCCCAGGATAAAGTCGCTTGCGCAAATTCTTGTGCTCCACCGCCATCGCCCTGCAACTCGCCAGCGCGCTGGTCGCCATTCCGTATAATGGGGCGACCGCCGCGACGCATCGTGTCCACAAGCTGCGTTCGCCGCATTTCATCGTCGACGCTCTCGACCATCGCGGCATCAAGGTGCTCGACATGCGCCGCTTGGCCCAGGTCTACTTCCTTCACGTTGCCGACGGCTTCGGCACCGAGGCGCTGATGGCCGTCGACGGTTACAGTTCGGAAATCATCGGTCTTGTGGTGCTGAAGCTCGGCAAGGGGGTGACGGCGATTACTGGTGGTTCGCGCGGTCGCCACTTCGTCGACCTGAGCTACAGCTTCGGCTACACGATCGAATGGTCGGTCTACGAAAGCTACACCGTCATCACCACCGAGGAGATCTCTGTTACCGAGGAATATGTCGAGGTCACTTACGAGGAAACCGAGGAGGTGGTCTACGAGGAGGTCGAGGACTATGTCGAGGCGGACCTTGACGAGGGGTCGGCGGAAGATGCCGCAGGTGACCAGCTTGCCGAGGACGTGGTCGATGACGTCGACGACGGGTTCGTCGATACGTCCGATGACCAGCAGGTTGACGATGCCGACCAACCGGACGATGCGGACGACCAGGACCAGGGCCAGGTCGATGACGGCCAGGATGAACAGGTCGACGACGGTGGTGCAGATGACGCGGATGTCGATGACGGCGGTGCCGACGATGACGCTGCGGACGATGGTGAAGCAGATGACGGCGGCGAGGAAGTCGTCGACGAGGGCGATGCCGGTTGATCGTCTGCGTGGGATCGGGAGGCACGACCTCCCGGTCTGATCGTCAGCATTGAAATTGGCGTAGGGTGCGATCAGGCGCCAGAAAATGCGGCAGCTGGTTCAGCCGTCGCCTTGCGTTTTGGCGGCAGCGCGTCAGGAGAGCGCCTTGTCGTCGGATCGGCGATTGCTCAGTCGCGCTTGATGCTCATGAGAACGTCCCAGATCTCTGCACCGGTTTCCCATACGGCGGCATTGGCCTTGAAGCCGACCTCGGCGCTCGTCGCATCCATGATCTCGGAAGCGAGGTCGACATTCGAGCCGCCGTCTGGCGTGGCTTCGCCCGATGGGCGCACGGAAGCGAAGACGCCGCCGCTCTCGGTGGTGGAAAACGATGTGACGCGGCGGTCATAGGCTGGCGTCAGCGCGTTCGCTACATTGCTCGCGGCGGCCGACAGACGCGTTGTCTGGGCCTGCATGCCGGATGCGGCAACGCCCATGATCGCGGAAATTCCCATGCTTTTGCCTCGGTGCTTGTTCGAATGGCGCAAACTTATCCCGGCCGTTGTTAGGGAAGGGTGAAGGGGCTGGGTTCACGAGAGCTCACCGGGGAGAGGACAGTTGTCCCGAAACAGTACGCCGCCTCACGCATCGCAGCCTACAGGAGCGGTCTGCGTAATTTGGCAAGGTAATTAGTTTAATAGCTAAATAGAAGAATAGGAAAATCGGGAATAGGCATTTTTGGCCCTTGCGAGCGCTTCGCCGCAGCGCCACCGCGCCCCGATCAGTCCGGCGAGACAAAGGGGGACAAGAAAAAGCCCGCCGGTGGGGCGGGCTTTCGAGGCTCCTGGAGAGGTGTCGCGACGCTTACTCGGCCGCTTCCGCGTATTCGCTCATCGGCGGGCAGGTGCAGACCAGGTTGCGGTCGCCATAGACGTTGTCGACGCGGTTGACCGAGGACCAGTACTTGTCGACCCTGAAGGCGCCGGGCGGGAAGCAGGCTTGCTCGCGGCTGTAGGGACGGGTCCACTCGCCGACGAGATCCTCCACCGTGTGCGGCGCGTTCTTGAGCGGGTTGTTGGTCTTGTCCATGCGGCCCTCCTCGATGTCGCGGGCTTCCTCGCGGATTGCCAGCATCGCATCGCAGAACCGGTCGATCTCGGCCTTGGTCTCCGATTCCGTCGGCTCGATCATCAGCGTACCGGCAACCGGCCAGCTCATGGTCGGCGCATGGAAGCCGCAGTCGATCAGCCGCTTGGCGACGTCGTCGACGGTGACGCCCGAGCTTTCGGCCAGCGGGCGGGTGTCGATGATGCATTCATGCGCGACCCGTCCGGCTTCGGACTTGTAGAGCACGTCATAGGCACCGCTCAGCCGCGCGGCGATGTAGTTGGCGTTGAGGATCGCCACCTTGGTCGCCTGGGTCAGGCCTTCGCCGCCCATCATCAGGCAGTAGGACCAGCTGATCGGCAGGATCGAAGGCGAGCCATAGGGTGCCGCCGACACGGCGCCCGGGCGACCGTCGGTCTCGACGTGGCCGGGAAGGTAGGGAGCGAGATGGGCCTTGACCCCGATCGGCCCCATGCCCGGACCGCCGCCGCCATGCGGAATGCAGAAGGTCTTGTGCAGGTTGAGGTGGGAAACGTCGGAGCCGATGTCACCGGGGCGGGCAAGCCCGACCATGGCGTTCATGTTGGCGCCGTCGAGATAGACCTGTCCGCCGTGCCGGTGGGTGATCTCGCAGATCTCGCGCACCGTCTCCTCGAACACGCCATGCGTCGAGGGATAGGTGACCATGCAGCACGAAAGCGTGTCGGCATATTGCTCGGCCTTGGCGCGGAAGTCGTCGAGATCGACGTCGCCATTGTCCTTGGCCTTGACCGGCACCACCGTCATGCCCGCCATCTGTGCCGATGCGGGGTTGGTTCCGTGCGCGGAGGTCGGGATCAGGCAGACGGTGCGATGGGTGTCGCCCTTCGCCAGGTGGTAGTTGCGGATCGTCAGAAGCCCCGCATACTCGCCTTGCGCACCGGAGTTCGGCTGCATCGAGATCGCGTCGTAGCCGGTCACGGCACACAGCTTCTCCGACAGGTCGTCGATCATCTGCTTGTAGCCGAGTGCCTGGTCGGCGGGCGCGAAGGGATGGATCTCGGAGAATTCCGGCCAGGTGATCGGCAGCATTTCCGCAGTGGCGTTGAGCTTCATCGTGCACGAGCCGAGTGGAATCATCGCCCGGTCGAGCGCGAGGTCGCGGTCGGAGAGCCGGCGGATGTAGCGGGTCATCTCGCTTTCGGCGCGGTTCATGTGGAAGATCGGATGCTCCAGATAGTTGGTCTGACGCAGCAGATCCTTCGGTAGGCGGTAGCCGGGCTCGAAATCCGAGACCTGGAACGTGCCGCCGAAGGCCCGCCAGACCGCTTCGAGCGTCGCCGGGCGGCTGCGTTCGTCGAGCGACATGCCGATCTTCGTCGTGCCGACCTTGCGCAGGTTGACGCCCTCGGCGACGGCTGCCCGCAGGATCAGCCCCTGCATGTGGCCGACCTCGACGGTGATGGTGTCGAAGAAGGTTTCGGGTTCGACCGTGTATCCCAGCTTTTCCAGTCCCTTGGCCATAAGGACGGCCTTCTGGTGAACCTGCTGGGCAATAGCCTTGATGCCCTTCGGTCCGTGGAAGACCGCATACATCGAGGCCATGACGGCGAGCAGGACCTGGGCGGTGCAGATGTTCGACGTCGCCTTTTCGCGGCGGATGTGCTGTTCGCGGGTCTGCAGGCTGAGGCGGTAGGCGCGGTTGCCCCTGGCATCGACCGAGACGCCGACCAGGCGGCCCGGCATCGAGCGCTTGTGGGCGTCCTTGACCGCCATGTAGGCCGCATGCGGGCCACCATAGCCGACCGGCACGCCGAAACGCTGGGTCGAGCCGATGGCGATGTCGGCGCCCATGTCGCCCGGCGACTTGAGCAGCGTCAGCGCCAGGATGTCGGCTGCGACGGTGGCGATGGCGCCGGTCTGGTGAAGCCGTGCGATCAGCCCGGAAAAGTCATGGCAATGGCCATGCGTGCCCGGATACTGGAAGATCGCCCCGAACACTTCGGTCGGGTCGAGGTCGGTGAAGGGATTGCCGACAATGACGGTCCAACCGAGCGGCGCGGCGCGCGTCTCGATCACCGCGATGGTCTGCGGATGGCAGGCTTCGTCGACGAAGAAGGCCTTGGCCTTCGACTTCGCAGTGCGCTCCGCCATCGCCATGGCCTCGGCCGCCGCGGTTGCCTCGTCGAGCAGCGAGGCATTGGCGACGTCGAGCCCGGTCAGGTCACAGACCATGGTCTGGTAGTTGAGCAGCGCTTCGAGGCGCCCTTGGGAAATTTCCGGCTGGTAGGGCGTGTAGGCCGTGTACCAGGCCGGGTTTTCCAGGATGTTGCGCTGGATGACCGGCGGAGTGATCGTCCCGTAATAGCCCTGGCCGATCAGCGAGACGAGCGCCTTGTTCTTGTTGGCGGTTTCGCGCAGCGTGTCGAGCGCTTCCCGTTCCGTCATCGGTGCGCCCCAGATGAGCGGCGCCTTCTGCCGGATCGAGGACGGCACGGTGGCGTCGATCATCGCGTCGAGGCTCTTGTAGCCGACGACCTTCAGCATCTCCTCCATTTCGGCCGGCGAGGGGCCGATGTGGCGCCGGTTGGCGAAATCGTATGGCTGGTAGTCGGTGAACTGGAATTCTGTGGAGGTGGTCATGCGATCAGCTCGTTGTAGGCGGCTTCGTCGAGAAGGACGTCGGCATCGGAGGCGGTCTTGAGCTTCAGCTTGAAGAACCAGCCGGCGCCCTGCGGGTCGGAATTGACCAGCGACGGATCGTCGACGATGGCCTGGTTGATCTCGGTGATCTCCCCGTCGAGCGGGCAATAGACCTCGGACGCGGCCTTGACCGATTCGACCGTCGCGGCGTCGGCGCCCTTGTCGAAGGTCGCGCCGACTTCCGGCAGTTCGACGAAGACCAGGTCGCCCAGCTGCTCGGCGGCATGCGTGGTGATGCCAACGGTCGCGACATCGCCCTCGAGCTTCAGCCATTCGTGTTCAGCGGTGAATTTCAGCATGTGATGTTCCTCTCGTGTATCGTGTCTGGGTTGGCTCTGCCGATTGTTCCTCACCCTGACCCTCTCTCCGCAGGCGGGGAGAGGGGACCGGTCGGGCATTTGCGACATGCGTTCCTCTCCCCGTCAGAACGGGGAGAAAGTGGCGGCAGCCGGATGAGGGGCAATCGCGGTCATCGGTTTACCGCTTGTAGGTCGGCGTGATGAAAGGCATGGCTGCGACGGTGACCGGAAGGTACTTGCCGCGAACCTCGGCAAAGACCTGGGTACCCGGTTCCGAAAAGGCGGTCGGCAGGTAACCCATGGCGACAGGGGCTTCGACGCTCGGGCCGAAACCGCCGGACGTCACTTCGCCGAGCTCCGTCTTGCCTTCGTCATCCGCATAAAGCTTGGCATGGGAACGAACCGGAGCCTTGCCTTCGGGCCTGAGCCCGACCCGGCGGCGGGCCGTGCCGTTCTCCAGTTCGCCCAGAATGCGCGCCGCCCCGGGGAAACCGCCTTCGCGTGCGCCGCCCTTGCGGCGGGCTTTCTGGATTGCCCATTCGAGACCCGCCTCGACCGGCGACGTCGTCGTGTCGATGTCGTTGCCGTAGAGACAGAGCCCGGCTTCCAGGCGAAGCGAATCGCGGGCGCCGAGCCCGATCGGTTCGCAGTCCGGATGGTCGATCAGGATGCGGGCAAGCTCCTCGGCCTTGGCGGCCGGCACGGAGATCTCGAAGCCGTCCTCGCCGGAATAGCCGGAGCGCGAGACGATGGCCGGAATGTCGTGCAGCGCGACCTCGCGGACGTCCATGAACTTCATCGCGAAGAGCCCGGCCCAGAGTTCGGTCAGGACCTTCTCGGCCTTCGGTCCCTGGAGTGCGAGCAATGCACGATCCTCCAGGTAGGTCACCTCGACCCGGTCGGAAAGGTGCTTCTTCATGTGGGCGATGTCGGCCTGCTTGCAGCCGGCATTGACGACCACGAGCAGATGGTCGCCGCGATTGGCGAACATCAGGTCGTCGAGGATCCCGCCGTTCTCGTCGGTGAAGAAGCCGTAGCGTTGGCGGCCTTCCTTCAGTCCGAGGATATCGACCGGAACCAGGGTCTCGAGCGCCAGCGCCGCATCTTCGTAAGTGCCCGACTTGGCCCGGATCGTCACCTGTCCCATGTGCGAGACGTCGAACAGACCGCAATGCGTGCGGGTGTAGAGATGCTCCTTCAGCACGCCGGCCGGATATTGCACCGGCATGTCGTAGCCGGCGAACGGCACCATGCGCGCGCCAAGCGCGACGTGAAGGTCGTAGAGGGGAGTTCTGTGCAGTTCAGCGGATTGGTCCAAGAGGCGCCTCCGGTTCTTGGCGCTAACGCGCCGGCTCAAGTCGTGGCACAGTCGTGCCGGTGTCATGAGCCCCCTCTGTCCGTTTGCCTGAGATTGTTATCCCTTCGGCGCACCCTTCCCTTGGGGGGAAGGTTTCTCTCCAGAGTTCCAGTCGACGCCCTGCGGTCCTTTTGCCTGAGAGTTTCCGGGGCGGTTGCTCCTTCGGCACCGGAGTGAACCGGTTTCTCCCTGCAGGGTCGGCGGCAATTATCGGGGAAGAGGGGCTGTTGGCAAGAGCAAACGTCGCCACCGAGCAAATAATTGTCGCTGTCATCCAATTCGCGCCATGAATGGGATCCCGATGGCGGCAATTCCGCCGATGTTTGCGGTGCATCAATGAAGGGCATGACCGAACGGTGCATTGTCGCCGCATGGTTCAAACCGGCTTTGATTTTCGCTTTGAAAGGCGATAAGCAGACGTCCGGACCGGAGGTTGGTATGTCGAAGGCAGTATGGAAGGGAAGCGGCTTGTTGCGCATGCTTTGCGCCTTCGCACTGCTGTCGCTCGCCTTCGCCCACAAGCCGCCGCAAGTGATGGCGGCTGTCTATCAGACTGCGCAGCTCCAGCTGCCCGACGGGACCTATGCCGACATCTGCCTGAACGACATGGCGACGAAGCACCCGTCGATGAGCCGGTTCTGCGAGGCCTGCGCGCTGTCGTCCGCGACTATGCTGCCGGTGCCGCCGGCTGAGAGCTGGCTGGTCACCCGTTTTGCCAGCCTCGAAAACGCCGCTGTCTCCAAGATCGAACAGATCTCCGTCTCATCGATCGAGCGTCCGCGCTCGCGCGCGCCGCCGTCCTTCTCCTGATTCCCTCTCTCGACGATTGAATCAACAGCCGTATCGCGGCGCATGCCGGCCACCTCCGAAGGCGGAGGACCGGACAGGAGAAGACCCA
This sequence comes from Rhizobium terricola, assembly GCF_012927355.1. Lineage (GTDB taxonomy): Bacteria > Pseudomonadota > Alphaproteobacteria > Rhizobiales > Rhizobiaceae > Allorhizobium > Allorhizobium terricola. The sequence continues at coordinate 1,317,284 of NZ_JABBGK010000001.1, read as the reverse complement.
TGAAAATCACCACTTCGCTTTTGACCGCTGCCGTCGCCTCGCTCGCTGCAGGCTCGGCCCATGCCCATGCCACTTTCGCCAATGCTCCGGCCAAGCCGGAGTCCTATGTCGCTGCCGTCCTGCAGGTGCCGCATGGCTGCGACGGGAAGGCGACCAACGAAGTGCAGATCAAGCTTCCGGAAGGTTTCATCTCGGCAAAGCCCATGGTGAAGCCCGGCTGGCAGATCGAGGTCATCAAGGGCGACTACAAGAAGACCTACGACAATCACGGCAAGAAGATCACCTCCGGCCCGGTCGAGATCCGTTTCAAGGGCGGTGAGCTGCCGGACGACTTCTACGACACGTTCACGGTCTACGGTAAGATTTCGGGCGTCGACGGCCAGTCCGGTCTCGCTTTCCCGACGGTGCAGCTGTGTGGCGCTGACGGAAAGGTTGCCTGGGACGAGATCGCCGGCGAAGGCGTCGATCCGCACTCGCTGAAGAGCCCCGCGCCGGTCTTGAAGATCGCTGCCGCCGAAGGTGAGATGATGATGGGGCACGGCGCGATGCATGGTGACGGCCACCAGATGCAGGGCCATGGTGCCATGGACGGCTCCGGTATGGCTGGCGCCAATCCCGGTACCATGGAGCCGGTCAAGGTCGGCGATCTGGATCTGACGGCCGGCTTTACCCGTGCGATGCTGCCGGGTCAGCCCGTGGGCGGCGGCTTCATCACGATCACCAACAACGGCCATCACGAAGACACGCTCGTTTCGGCCGAATCGTCGGTTGCAGGCCATATGGAACTGCATGAGATGGCCATGGTTGGCGACGTCATGAAAATGCGTCCGCTCAAGGACGGCATTCAGATCCCTGCCGGTCAGACGGTCGAACTTAAGCCGGGCGGCCTGCACATGATGTTCATGGAAGTCAAGGAACCCTTCGTCGAAGGCAACAAGGTCACGGTCAAGCTGACCTTCGCAAAGGCCGGCACCGTCGAGGTCGTGCTTCCGGTCGGACCGGCCAAGGGCAAGTGACGCCCGCCTGATTGGAATGCGGCAAGGGCCGTGACCGGAGATCGGTCACGGCCCCTTCGTCTTGGGAGTAAGACGCGAGGAATTTATCAGGTGGCCGAGCTCTTGTAGGCCTCGATCGTTTCCTTGAGGCTCGCCTGGCCGAGCGCCTTCTGGCTTGCCGTCAGGAAATAGAGCGCGAGCGCGGGAGGCTGCACCACGCTCACGAGGGCGCGGAGCTGGAAATCGTCGCCGGCCGCTGCCTTCTCGGCGAGCAGGCGGGTATTCTCCTCGACCATCGTGGCCTTGGAGGCGCGTTGCGGCGGCTTGATGCTGTCGCTCGCATAGCCCGCCGTGGTGGCGGAGACTGTAAGGACCTGGGTCATCTGGGCTTCACCAATAGACTTTAGATCGGTGGATGTTACAGCAGGCGCCTGACCGCATCTTTAAATCGGAGGATGGCGTTTTAGTAAAATCTGAATGGTCGCCCGTCGATTTGTTCAATGATGAATTATTTGCGTTCCGGGGGGCTTCGAGGGGTCTCCTCGGCTTGCAATTGCGGTGCAATCTGTCATTTTCCAGCTGAATTCGCCGCCGGCGCAATCATTTTGACAGACAACATTTTTTGGGCTCCGGCGACGGGGGATGTCGCTGGTCCTGGGACGGAGGAAAGCATGATTATTCTCGTCGGTTACGTCAGCATCGAAGGTCAGTCGCGCAAGATTGCCGAGACGATCGCGGCGCAGATCGAAAAGGGCGGCGACCGTGCCGTGCTGTTCAACGTGGTCACCGGCGCGGAGTTCGGCGTCGATCATCCGCAGGCCGCCATCCTGTGCGCACCGATCCACGCAGGCCGCTATCCTGCACCCTTCGTCGACTTCGTCGAGCGCGAGAAGGACTGGCTGAAGTCGGTTCCGAGCGCCTTCGTGTCCGTTTCCTTGTTCATCCGCAGCGAGTTTGCCGAGGAGCGCGAGGAGGCCATGCACTTCCCCGACGCGCTGATGGCCCAGACCGGCTGGACGCCCGGCATGGTTCATCACGCCGCCGGCGCGCTTCGCTACACCGAATACGACTTCTTCAAGCGCTGGATGGCCAAGCGTCTGGCCGAGCGCGAGGGCGCTCCTACCGACGTCAAGCAGATCCACGAGTTCACCGACTGGGCCGCTCTGGAAACCTTCACGCGTGACTTCGTCGCTGCCGCCAAGGCGTGAACTGAACCTTCCGCCGGTCCACCGGGTCGGCGGCCTTTTCGCGCGGCGCCGCGCCGCACAAGCTCGGGGCGTCCGATGAACCAGATTCTGCTCGTGGCACTCGGCGGCGCCGTCGGTTCTGTCTGCCGCTACCTGGTCGGCGTCGGTGCCCTGAGGCTGCTGGGGCCGTCCTTTCCGTGGGGAACGCTCGTGGTCAACGTGGCAGGTTCCTTCGCGATCGGCGTCCTCGCCGAACTGATTGTTGCCCGCTACGGTGCATCCGCCGAACTGAGGCTCCTGCTGATCACCGGTTTTCTCGGTGGCTTCACCACCTTCTCCGCCTTCGCCCTTGACGCCGTGACACTCTTCGAGCGGGGCGCGACCGTGGCCGGATTTGCCTATCTCGTCCTGAGCATCGGCGCTTCGATCGCCGCCGCCGTCGCCGGCATCGGCCTGATGCGTTCGGTGCTCTGACCGGTTTTCCTGTTTCCATCTTCGATCGAAATGCTCTAAAGCGCTCCGATAGATGAGAATTGCGGGCTTTTCCGCTGGACCGACCGAAAGAGTGGCAATGGCAGGCATCGAGCACATCACCGTGGAGTCCGACGAGGCAGGCATGCGTCTGGACCGTTGGTTCAAGGTGCACTTCCCCGGCCTCGGCTTCGGACCGTTGCAGAAGCTCCTGCGCTCCGGCCAGGTTCGTGTCGATGGCGGCCGGGTCAAGACCGACACCCGCGTGCAACCCGGTCAGGTGGTCCGCATCCCGCCGATGGATGTCGACGCCAAGAAGACCGGACCGATCGCAACCCATGACCTGAAGCATGGCGACGATCACGAGCTGCTGTCGCGCATGCTGCTGCATGAGGACGAGAAGGTTTTCGTGCTCAACAAGCCGGCCGGGCTTGCCGTGCAGGGCGGCTCGGGTCTGACCCGCCATATCGACAAGATGCTCGAGGCCTGGACCAGCCGGAAGGGCGAGAAGCCGCGTCTCGTTCATCGCCTCGACCGAGACACCTCCGGCGTACTGGTGGTTGCCCGCACGCGCGGCGCGGCCCAAAAGCTCGCCGCCGCCTTCCGCGAACGCGATACCAAGAAGACCTATTGGTCGCTGGTCAAGGGCGTGCCGCGCAAGCACGAGGACAAGATCTCCACCTGGCTGGTCAAGGACCAGACCGACGAAGGCGACCGCATGCGGATTGCCAGGCATGGCGAGGAGGGAGCAGACCACGCCGTCTCCTATTATCGCGTCATCGACACCGCCGCGCAGAACCTCGCATGGCTGGAGATGGAACCCTATACCGGCCGTACCCACCAGTTGCGCGTCCATGCGCTGCATATCGGCCATCCGATCATCGGTGATCCGAAATACTTCATCGACGATCCGAACTGGGATTTCCCGGGCGGCATCCAGAAGCGGCTGCATCTGCATGCGCGCCACATCGACATCCCGCATCCGAACGGTGGCCGCCTGCAGGTGACGGCACCTCTGCCGCCGCACATGGTGCAGAGCTGGAACTTGCTGGGTTTCGATCAGGCCGACGGAAACAAGGACGAGGAATGAAGCTGGTACTCTTCGACTGCGACGGAACGCTGGTCGACAGCGTCGCCCTGATCCACGCGGTCATGGTGCGGACCTTCCGCCACTTCGGTAAGGCCGAGCCCACGGTTAGCGCCACCAAGGCGATCATCGGGCTCACCCTCGATATCGCGATCGCCCGTATCGACGGCAAGCCACATGCGGACGCGGAAGCCGTTGCGATGATGGCGCATTACAAGGACATCTTCCTCGGCGTCCGCAGCGAACTCGGTTTCCATGAGCCGCTTTTCCCCGGCATTGCCGAACTGATCGCGGCCTTGGCCGCCCGCGAGGACGTGCTGATCGGCGCCGTCACCGGCAAGTCGCGCCGTGGCCTCGACATGGTGCTTGAAACCCACGGCTTCACCTCCCATTTCTTCGTTTCCCGAACGGCGGACGATTGTCCCTCGAAGCCGCATCCGGCGATGGTCAGCGAATGCTGCGACCATACCGGAATCGCGCCGTCGGAGACCGTGGTCATCGGCGATGCGATCTACGACATGCAGATGGCCAAGGCCGCTGGCGCCCGCGCGATCGGCGTCTCCTGGGGCTACGCCTCCGTCGAGGAACTCTGGGCGGCTGGTGCCGACGCTGTCGTCGATCGCCCGGCCGACATTCTCGCCTACATTCACTGAGGACACCGTCATGCGCGACGAACTGAGCGACATCTTCGGCACTTCCGTGCCAGAGCCGAGCCACGAGGACCCGGTGCGCCGGGCCCAGATCCAGATGAAACGGCCTCAGGCGAAGCGCTTCTACACCACGGTCACGGTCGAGCCGGAGGGCGAAGGGTTCTCGGTGAAACTCGATGGCAAGGGCGTCAAGACTCCGGGCAAGCGTCCCCTGACCCTTCCGACCCACGCAGCCGCGGAACTGGTCGCAGCCGAATGGCGCGCGCAGGTCGAGACCATCGACCCGGAGAACATGCCGGCGACCCGCCTTGCCAATACCGCGATCGACGCGGTGGCGGACCAGGCCGACGAGGTCTTCGACGACATCGTGCGCTACAGTGGCTCCGACATGCTGTGCTACCGAGCGGACGGCCCCGAAGCGCTCGTCGAGCGCCAGCGCCTGCGCTGGGATCCGGTCCTGGGCTGGGCGGCGTCCGCCCACAAAGCCCGCTTCATCCTGATCGAAGGGGTGATCCATCAGGAACAGCCGGCCGAGGCGATCGAGGCCTTCGCCGCTGCCCTTTCGGTGGACAAGTCGCCCTTGGCGCTGGCATGCCTGCATGTGATCACCAACCTCACCGGGTCGGCGATCCTGGCGCTCGCCTTCCGCGACCGCTTCCTTTCGGTCGATGACGCCTGGGGGCTTGCCCATCTCGACGAGGACTGGACTGAGGAGCACTGGGGCGTCGACCTGGAGGCACAGGCCCGTCGCGCTCGTCGCTACATCGACTTTGCCGCTGCCGCCGCGGTGTTCGAGGCGCAACAGGCTCGAGGTTAACCCTTCGCTAACCATAACAATGGAAATCTTTGACGGATCAGAATCATCCGTCCGGGGTTTCCCATGTTCGCGCGCCCTTTCAAGCTCGCCCTAGCATTGTTCGTTGTCGGCATCCTCGCTTCGTGCAGCTGGATGAACCGGCCGATTACCAGGCCGCTTGTCTACAACGTGCGCGAGGCCACCGTGATCGCGAACGCCAATGTGCCCCTGCGCATCGTCGAGGGCGTCGACCGCCGGGTCTCCGCAGCGATCCGGGCGACCCGCCCGCCGGCCGGCGCCGAGCGGGTGGTGGTGGTGGTCCGCATCGATAAGCTTGGCTACGGCTTCAATGCCCGACGCAGGCTCCAGTCTGCCACATTCACCGTGACGGCGGCCTCCGTCGAGACCGGCGATCCGGTCGCGACCGGTAACTTCACCGTCAACAGCCCGACCGACGATCCGGTGATGGCCGAGGAAAGCCTTGCCGAAGAGATCGCGAGCCGGGTGCGCTTCGCCTTCTCGCTGGCTTCGCCGACTATCCGCAAGGTGATTCTCCCACCGCGCACCACCTCGACCCGGCTCACGACGGATCCGGCGCCGCGCGCCTCTGTTGCCCCGCAGGCGTCCCCAACCGCGCCGGTGGCAGCCGCGCCGGCAGAAGTGCCGGCACCCGCCGTTGCCGAAGTTCCGGCCGTGCCGGACCTTGGGGCTGTTCCTGTCGCACCGGCTTCCGCCATGAAATCCAATGTCGAGGAAGGCGCGAGCGGTTCGGTCGCGCTCGGAAAGAAGGCGGCACCTTGCGATCCCGCCAAGGATCCGACTTGCGAACAGCCGAAGCCCTGAGGTTCGCGTCGTCACGTCTGCGCGTCGCCACGTCTGCGCGTCGATTGACTTGAACGGTCCTTGCGCCTAATCAGATCGCTTACGGATGGTTCTCGGTTCGACGATTGGCGACCCGGGAAACAAAAGGGAATGCGACGACGGGGATCCAGTCCGGAACCGTCAATCGCAGCCGACCCCGCGACTGTAGAGCAGCGAGGGTCTTCCGTCCGGACTTGCGAGGTGAGGGGCGACGGTTCGCGTTGTGTGAACGGTCCGGATCCCGGCAGGAACGGAAAAGCCACTGAAGGGCTGCGCGATCAGCCAGGGCCGGACGCCTCTATGTCTACGAATCGTCCCCCTTTCGCGCCGCATTCACTTTCGGGAAGGCGAGGAAGATCCGCAGGCGCCATTGGGCGCCGCGACCTGCGAGCCAGGAGACCTGCCAACCGTGCCGGGCATCATGCCCACACCTTGCAAAGGGGAGGCTCCCCTTGTTGCCAGCACGGAGGTTGTCGTGGCGACGTATCAGAAGCCGGAATCCGTCGATTCCGCAACGACAGCCACCGTTTGGTGCTGGCTGCCTCAGTCGATGGAGGCGCCGCATACTGCGCTTTCGCGTGATGCCTGACCATGGCGGCTGATATCTCCACATCCATTCTCGTGCTCGGTGGCGCCCGTTCCGGCAAGTCACGTTTCGCCGAAGGTCTCGTCGTCGATTGCGCGCGCGAACGCCACTATGTCGCGACCGGTCGCGCCTATGACGATGAAATGCGCGACAGGATCAGGCGACATCAGGTCGATCGCGGCGACGGCTGGACGACCCACGAGGAGCCGGTCGATCTCGTCGGTCTCCTGCAGCGCATCGATGATCCGGACCGAGTCGTTCTTGTCGACTGCCTGACGCTCTGGGTCACCAATCTGATGATGGCGGACGAAGACGTCGCCGCCCGGTCGTCCGAGCTCTGCGCGGCTCTGCCCGGGCTGCGTGCAAAGGTCGTCCTGGTTTCGAACGAGGTCGGTCTCGGCATCGTGCCCGAAAACCGGATGGCTAGAGAATTCCGCGACCATGCCGGTCGCCTGCATCAACTGGTCGCGCAGGTTGCGGCCGAGGTCTATTTCGTTGCGGCCGGCCTGCCGCTCAGAATGAAGGGTTGAACCAATGCTGCAACAGAAGATCCCCGCGACCGTTATCACCGGCTTTCTCGGCGCCGGCAAGACCACCATCATCCGCAACATGCTGACCAATGCCGGCGGCAAGAAGATCGCGCTCATAATCAACGAGTTCGGCGATCTCGGCGTCGACGGCGATGTGCTCAAGGGCTGCGGCGCGGAAAACTGCACCGAGGACGACATCATCGAGCTGACCAATGGCTGCATCTGCTGCACGGTTGCCGATGACTTCATCCCGACCATGCAGAAACTGCTTGAGCGCGACGTCAAGCCCGACCACATCGTCATTGAGACATCCGGCCTTGCCCTGCCGCAGCCACTGGTCGCCGCCTTCAACTGGCCGGATATCCGGACCCGCGTCACCGTCGACGGCGTCGTCACCGTGGTCGACAGCGCCGCCGTTGCCGCGGGCCGCTTCGCCGACGACCATGACAAGGTCGATGCGCTGCGCGAGGCCGATGGCAGCCTCGACCACGAAAGCCCGATCGAGGAACTGTTCGAGGACCAGCTGACCTGCGCCGACCTCATCGTCCTCAACAAGACCGACCTGCTCGACGAAGCGGGCATTGCCGCCGTCAGGGCTGAGGTCGCCGAGCGCATCCACCGCAAGCCGACGCTGATCGAGGCGAAGAACGGTGACGTCTCGGCATTGGTGCTGCTCGGTCTTGGTGCCTCGACGGAGGACGACATCGACAATCGCAAGTCCCACCATGAACTGGAGCACGAGGCGCTGCACGAGAGCGGCGAGGCGCATGAACATCATCATGATCACGACGAATTCGAGAGCTTCGTGATGAAGCTCGGCCCGATCGCCGATCCCGCCGGTTTCGTCGATCGCCTGAAGGGCGTGATCGGGACCCATGACATCCTGCGCCTCAAGGGCTTCATCGACGTGCCCGGCAAGCCGATGCGCCTCGTCATCCAGGCCGTCGGCTCGCGCATCGACACCTATTTCGACCGCCCCTGGGCCGCCGGAGAGACCCGCGAAACGCGCCTCGTCGTCATCGGCCTGCACGAATGGGATTTCGGTGCGGTGGTCGAGGCCGTCGAGAAGGCGGCTTGAGGTTTGTTGAGCCTATGAATCTGCCGTCCACCGCCCTCTGCCCTGCCGGGCGTCTCCCCCTTAAGGGGGGAGAACGATCCGGCTGTTGCCGTTTGGCAAAAGGATGGCTTGCCTTTTCCTCTGAGGAAACAACAAGGCTGCGGGGTGGTGGTGACGACATTGCCGTGGCCGCATTCCGATCTCCCCCCTTGAGGGGGAGATGCCCGGCAGGGCAGAGGGGGATGTCTGTTCGACGCCGGAGAGGCACCGTCTGATGCACCTTCTCCTTGCCCAGAAAGGTTCGATCAACGATGGCGACGAGGCGGTCGATCTCGGCCAGTCGCCGGGCGACATCCTGTTCCTGTCGGCGGCCGACACGGAACTTGCCGCGATCGCCGCGGCCGTCGCCGCGCGGCCGGCCGGCCCAAGCTTCCGCCTCGCCAGCCTGATGAGCCTGAAGCATCCGATGTCGGTCGACACCTATGTCGAGCGAACCGCGCGCCACGCCAAGCTGATCGTGGTGCGGGCGCTGGGGGGCGCCAGCTATTTTCATTATGCGCTCGAGGCGCTGCACGCCGTGGCCGTTCGGACCGGCGCTGCAATTGCTGTACTACCCGGTGACGACAAGCCGGACCCGGGGCTCGCCGAATTTTCAACGGTCGCCTCCGATGACCTTGCCGCGCTCTGGACCTATCTGATCGAGGGCGGCGACGCCAACGCACTGGCGTTCATCGACTATGCCTCCGCCCTTGCCGGCCATGGCGAAAGACCCGCACCTGCGGCACCGCTGCTTAAGGCCGGCATCTGGTGGCCGGGCAGGGGCGTGATCGGGGTCACGGAGTGGCGAGAGGCTTCGAACAATGCCCCTCATCCGCCTGCCGGCACCTTCTCACCGTCGAACGGGGAGAAGGGAAATGCGGCGGCGGCTTGGCCGAATTCCGGGATACCCCCCTCTGGCCTGCCGGCCATCTCCCCCTCAAGGGGGGAGATCGACACGCCGCAGGTATCCGCGGGTTCATCTGGCGTCGTGCCCTCTGAGACCTTCTCCAGAAGTCCCAACTCAGGAGGTGGTCCGGCGGGCTTACCGCGTCCGATCTCCCCCCTCGAGGGGGAGATGCCCGGCAGGGCAGAGGGGGGTGAACGCCAGCCCGTGCCCGTCGTCGCGCTCTGCTTCTACCGTGCCCTCGTCCAGAGCGGCGAGACCAAGCCCGTCGAGGCCATGATCGAGGCTCTGACGGCTGAAGGGCTGCTAGCGCTGCCGGTGTTCGTCTCCAGTCTCAAGGATGCCGTGTCGGTCGAGACACTGCGGGCGATCTTTGCCGAGGCGCCGCCGGCCGTGGTGATCAACGCCACCGGGTTCGCCGTGTCCGCGCCCGGCGCCGAGCGCGTTTCGACCGTGCTCGACGAAGGGGGTGCGGTCGTCCTGCAGGCGCTGTTCTCGTCTTCCACCCGGCAAGCCTGGGAAGGCTCGACGCAAGGGCTTTCGGCCCGCGACCTCGCCATGGGCGTGGCGCTGCCGGAGGTCGACGGCCGGGTGATGACGCGCGCCGTCTCGTTCAAGGCCGCCGCGCGCTACGACGAGCGCGTCGAGGCCAATATCGTCAGCCATGCGCCGGACGATGGCCGTGCCGCCTTCGTCGCGAGGCTTGCCGTCGCCTGGGCGCGTCTGCGCTCAACACCGGCCTCCGATCGCCGCGTGGCCCTGGTCATGGCCAACTACCCGAACCGCGACGGCCGCCTCGGCAATGGCGTCGGCCTCGACACGCCGGCCGGCACCGTCGAGGTGCTGCGCGCCATGGCCGGGGAGGGCTACGCGCTCGGCACGTTGCCCGCCGACGGCGACGCGCTGATGACCCACCTGATGGCCGGACCGACCAACGCGGCGGCCGACGGGCGCGAGATCCGCGAAACGCTATCAGCAAGCGATTACATTAGCTTCTTCGAAAGTCTTCCGAAGAAGGTGCAGGACGAAGTCACGACGCGCTGGGGTGCCCCGGAGACCGATCCGTTCTTCCTCGACGGCCGGTTCGCCCTGCCGCTGTCGCGTCTTGGCAATGTCGTGGTCGGCATCCAGCCGGCGCGCGGCTACAATATCGATCCGAAGGAAACCTACCATTCGCCGGACCTCGTGCCGCCGCACGGCTATCTGGCCTTCTACGCCTATCTGCGCCAACGGTTCGATGCCCATGCGGTGATCCACATGGGCAAGCACGGCAATCTCGAATGGCTGCCCGGCAAGGCGCTGGCCCTTTCGGAGACCTGCTATCCGGAAGCGGTGTTCGGTCCGCTGCCGCATCTTTATCCCTTCATCGTCAACGACCCGGGCGAGGGGACCCAGGCCAAGCGCCGAACCTCCGCCGTCATCATCGACCATCTGACGCCCCCCCTGACACGCGCCGAAAGCTATGGCCCACTGAAGGATCTCGAGGCGCTGGTCGACGAATACTACGAGGCGTCGGGCGGTGATCCACGCCGCCTGAAATTGCTTAAGAAACAGATCCTCGACCTCGTGGCCGATATCGGCCTCGACCAGGACGCCGGGATCGCCAAGGGAGAGGCAGAGGAGACGGCCCTCGAAAAGCTCGACGCCTATCTCTGCGACCTCAAGGAAATGCAGATCCGCGACGGCCTGCACATCTTCGGCCTTGCTCCGGAGGGCCGGCTGCTGACCGATCTCACCGTGGCGCTCGCACGCGTGCCGCGCGGCCTGGGCGAGGGCGGCGACGCCAGCCTGCAGCGGGCGATCGCAGGGGACGCGGGATTGACGGCGGGGTGCGCGAAAGTTCCCCCCTCTGGCCTGCCGGCCATCTCCCCCTCAAGGGGGGAGATTGGAACGTCGCAAGCGCCTCGCGTAGGCCTGGGTTCCGCAAATGCTAGCGTTCATGGCGACCGAGCGCCGTCCTCCCCGATCTCCCCCCTTGAGGGGGAGATGCCCGGCAGGGCAGAGGGGGGTGATCCTGCGCACCAAGGCGCCACCGGGCGGATGTTGACTTTCGATCCCCTCGACTGCGTCATGTCCGACGCGTGGGCCGGCCCGAAGCCGGCTCTCCTCGCCGATCTGACCGACACCCCCTGGCGCACAGCCGGCGACACCGTCGAGCGTATCGAACTCCTGGCCTCCCGGCTGGTCGCAGGCGAGGTCGCATGCCCGGAAAGCTGGCCTGCCACCCGCGCCGTGCTCGACGAGATCGAAACGCGCCTCAAGCCCGCGATCGTCCGATCCGGCCCGGCCGAAATCGAAGGGCTCCTCACCGGCCTTTCCGGGCGCTTCGTTTCCCCCGGTCCCTCCGGCGCGCCGACGCGCGGGCGTCCGGACGTGCTGCCGACCGGCCGCAACTTCTATTCGGTCGACAGTCGCGCCGTGCCGACGCCGGCGGCCTACGAGCTCGGGAAGAAATCGGCGGAGCTGCTGATCCAGCGCTATGTTCAGGACCATGGCGATTGGCCGACCTCCTTTGGCCTAACCGCCTGGGGCACCTCCAACATGCGCACCGGCGGCGATGACATCGCCCAGGCACTGGCGCTGATCGGGGTGAAACCACTCTGGGACATGGCCTCACGCCGCGTCACCGGCTACGAGATCATCCCCCAGGCGATCCTCGGACGCCCGCGCGTCGATGTCACGCTTCGGATTTCCGGCTTCTTCCGCGATGCCTTCCCCGAGCAGATCGCCCTCTACGACAAGGCGGTGAGGGCGGTGGCCGCCCTGGACGAGGACGAGACCGACAACCCGATCGCCGCCCGTGTGCGGGCCGAAGCGGCGCAGCTGATGTCCGGCGGGCTGGACGACAAGGCGGCCCTGCGCCGCGCCGGCTACCGTGTCTTCGGCTCCAAGCCCGGTGCCTATGGCGCCGGCCTCCAGGCGCTGATCGACGAGAAGGGCTGGGAGCGTCGCGGCGATCTCGCCGAAGCCTATCTCGTCTGGGGCGGCTATGCCTATGGCGCCGGCGAGGACGGCAAGGCCGAACGCGGTCTGTTCGAGGAACGCTTGCGGACCGTCGAGGCCGTGGTGCAGAACCAGGACAATCGCGAACACGACCTTCTCGACAGCGATGATTACTACCAGTTCGAGGGCGGCATGACGGCGGCCATCGAGCATGTCGCGGGTAGCCGTCCGACCGTCTATCACAACGACCATTCGCGGCCCGAGAAGCCGGTGATACGCACGCTCGAGGAAGAGATCGGCCGCGTCGTACGCGCCCGCGTCGTCAACCCCAAATGGATCGAGGGCGTGATGCGCCACGGCTACAAGGGCGCCTTCGAGATCGCCGCTACCGTCGACTACATGTTCGCCTTTTCCGCCACGACCGGCGCCGTGCGCGACCATCACTTCGAGGCCGTCTACCAGGCCTTCGTGCTGGACGAACGCGTGCGCGACTTCATGGCGGAGAAGAACCCGGCGGCCCTGAAGGAAATGTCGGAACGTCTGATCGAGGCGATCAACCGTGGCTTGTGGACGCCGCGCAGCAATTCGGCGATGTTCGATCTTACGCGGCTCTCCGGCGGGGAGCCCCGAGAATAACAATGGAGGATGACACCATGACCGAAGAGCTTCCCGGCACCTCGTCCGAGGCTGATCTCGCCCGCCACGCCGAAAAGATGGCGAAGAAGAAGGCCGCGCGTGAGAAGATCATGGCGACCAAGACGGGCGAGAAGGGCCTGATCATCGTTCATACCGGCAAGGGCAAGGGCAAGTCGTCGGCCGCTTTCGGCATGATCTTCCGCCATATCGCCCATGGGAAGAAATGCGCCGTGGTCCAGTTCATCAAGGGCGCCATGTCGACTGGCGAGCGCGACCTGATCCTGAAGCACTTCTCCGACCTTTGCGCGTTTCACACGATGGGCGAGGGTTTTACCTGGGAAACGCAGGACAAGGCCCGCGATGTTGCCATGGCTCAGGCGGCCTGGGAGAAGGCCAAGGAATTGATCCGCGATCCGTCGAATTCGATGGTCCTGCTCGACGAGATCAACATCGCCATCCGCTATGACTACATCGACATTGCAGAAGTCGTCGAGTTCCTCGAAAGCGAGAAGCCGGAGATGACGCACGTGGTGCTGACCGGGCGCAACGCCAAGGAGGAACTGATCGAGATCGCCGATCTCGTCACCGAGATGGAACTGGTCAAGCATCCGTTCCGTTCGGGCATCAAGGCGCAGATCGGCGTGGAGTTTTAGGCTGCAGTATGGTCACAGGCGGTGCTGAGGCAACATGCGATTGTGTAGCGCCGCCATGACCTGAATGCCTTCGGCAATGTGAACATAGAAGATGACATGCTCCGCTTCGGGAAAGCAGAAGAGGCCGTCTCTGATATCCGGTCGCGCCTTGCCGAGGCGCGGATTGTCCGCCAGCCACTCGATCCTCGATTTGAGTTAAGCGATATAGGCGCGACGCTGCTCATTGCCCCAAGTCGACGCGGTGTAGCGGTTGATGGACCGCATATCGTTTGCCGATCTCTTGCTGAGGCGCGCACGGCGCTTCACCGCGTAGCGTCCGCGATATCTTCGTCAAGGAGCTTTTCGAGGAAATCATCCTCGGCAAATCCGCCGCGCCGCGCCTGTTCCAGACCGATGTCGATCTCACGACGGAGTTCCGCCAGCTTGCGTTCGCGTTCTTTGAGCCCTTCGAGTGCGTCGCGTACGACTTCGTTCGCTGTCGCATAGCGGCCGCTATTCACCTGGGCCTCGATGAAGTCGTCCCAGTGCTTGCCGAGATTGAGGCTGGTATTGGCCGTGGCCAGTCTCCTCCAAGGAGTTGTGCGCCGCCATCCAAATATAGGTTGAAACGGCGCAAAAGCAAAGTCTGGTTCAGAACCCCGCCCAGACCCTTACCGGATTGGTCGGGTCCATCAGCAGCTTGGTGGCGAGCGCCACGCAGGTGACGATCAAGAGCGGCTTGATCAGCTTCGCGCCGTTCTTCATGGCGAGCTTGGAGCCCGCCTGGGCCCCGAGGAACTGGCCGAGCCCCATCAGCAGGCCGACCTTCCACAGCACGACTCCATTCAACAGGAAGACGAGGAAGGCGCCGACGTTGGAGGAGAGGTTCAGGAGCTTGGTATGCGCGGTCGCCTTCAGCACGCCGAAGCCGGCGAGCGACACGAAGGCCAGCATGAAGAATGAGCCGGTGCCGGGGCCGAACACGCCGTCGTAGAAGCCGATCAGCGGTACGAAGGTGATGCCGAACAGAAAGGGCGTCATGCGCTGGTGGCGGTCGACATCGGACAGATTGGGCTTCAGCGCGAAATAGGCGGCGATCGCGACAAGCAGGAAGGGCATCAGCGCCCGCAGCACGTCGCCGGGCACGACGGTCGCCAGAACGGCGCCCAGTGCACCGCCGAGCCCGGCGAGTGCGGCCATCGGCAGCTGGCTCCTCAGGTCGACATGGCCCTTGCGCGCATAGGCGAGCGTTGCGGATCCGGCGCCGAACATCGATTGCAGCTTGTTGGTCCCGAGCGTCTGGAGCGGCGGTATTCCGGCGATCAGCATGGCCGGCAGGGTGATCAGGCCCCCGCCGCCGGCGATCGAATCGATGAACCCGGCAATGAAGGCGGCGAGGAAGAGCAGAAGCAGGCTCTGGAAGGCGAGTTCGACCACGATGACCCCGGAAAGGCGGATGTGCAAGGAGCGGCACTCTTGCACCATGTCGCCGCCTGGAGCAACACGGCAGGCCCACCCGAGGGGTGGCTTCCTGCCACCTTCGCCGCATCCCACACACAATCCGGCGCAAACGGATTTGACCGCCCATGTCGCCTTCGCTAAAGCTCTTGTCCATGTGCGACGGCGCCTGTTCGACAGGCTGGAAATAGTCCGGTGCGGCCGACCCATTCCGGGGGCCAAGTCCGGAGCTGTCCGTAAAGGCCATGGAGCCCCGCGCGTTGCGTGACGGTTCCGGCGCTTCGTACATGCGGAAAACGAAGCAGGAGGCCAATTCATGTCGGAAAAACTCGGAATCATGGTGTGTGGCCATGGCAGCCGCAACCAGAACGCGGCAAAGGAATTCGCCGTCATCGCAGAGGCGCTCAGGGCGCGAAACCCCGACATGCCGGTCGAATACGGTTATCTCGAATTCTGCAACCCGGTGATCTCGGCCGGTCTCGACAGTCTCAGGGCGCAAGGCGTGACGCGTGTTCTCGCCGTGCCCGGCATGTTGTTTGCCGCCGGCCATGCGAAGAACGACATTCCTTCCGTGCTCAACACCTACCAGGCCCAGAACCCGGGCATGGTGATCAACTATGGCCGCGAACTCGGCATCGACCTGAAGATGATCCGCGCCGCCGGCGACCGCATCCAGGAAGCGATCGACGAGGCCAATGCCGAACTCGGCTTCGTCGACAAGCACGACACGCTGCTGATGGTCGTCGGACGCGGCTCGTCCGATCCCGACGCCAATTCCAATGCCTCCAAGGTCATGCGCATGCTCTGGGAAGGCATGGGCTTCGGCTGGGGCGAAACCTGCTACTCGGGCGTTACGTTCCCGCTCGTCGAGCCGGGCCTGACCCATGCGGCCAAGCTCGGCTACACGCGCATCATCGTCTTCCCGTACTTCCTCTTCACCGGCGTGCTGGTGAAGCGCATCTATTCCTACACCGACGAGGTGGCCGCGCGTCATCCGGAAATCCAGTTCGTCAAGGCGAGCTATCTCAACGACCACCCGCTGGTGCTCGACGCCTTCCAGGACCGGGTCAAGGAAATCCTCGAAGGTGCGGCGGTGATGAACTGCCAGATGTGCAAGTACCGCGAGCAGGTGCTCGGCTTCGAGGCCGATATCGGTCAGCCGCAGGAAAGCCATCACCATCACGTGGAAGGCATCGGCGGCGGCCTGGAAAACTGTCCGTGCAAGGGTGATTGCGATGCCTCCTGTCGCGATCCCGATTTCTGCAAGGAGCATGGCTTGCCCTGGACACCTGTTCATTCCCATGCCGAACCGCACAGCCTCGAACCGGCCTTCGACTACGGCGCTTCGACCACGCTTGGCGGCAAATACGGTCACCTCCTGAACGCCGCTCCCGATGCCGGCCTCGATGTCGTGATGAACACGCCCTCAAGCGGCAAGAGCCACGGTCACGAACATGGGCCCAATTGCGGCTGTGGTCATCATCACGACCACGACCATGGTCACCACCACCATGACCACGACGCCCACGATCACCACCATCACGATCATGGGCACGATCACGACCATGGGCACGGGCATTCCCATGATCATGCACACCACGATCATCATCACGCCCCTTACCCCCATGCTGACCATCCGCTCGGCCCGAAGTCGATGCAGAAGAAGAAGTGATGGGGCACGCGGCCACAACACCCCCCTCTGCCCTGCCGGGCATCTCCCCCTCAAGGGGGGAGATCGGAAAATGGCGCGCGCCTCGTCCTGGCAACGGTCGTGCGGCGGGCCTCGGCATGGGGGTCTGTTTCCGACTTGCGGTCAGCAGGGGAGCCATGGTCCTTGCGGTAATTGTCTCTGGAATCGCGGGCGCCTTCGCTCATAACCTTGAAGCTATGACGAGGCTTCTCCGTGGATCGATCTCCCCCCTTGAGGGGGAGATGCCCGGCAGGGCAGAGGGGGGTAACCTTTGACCATCCCGCTCGACTACATCCGCGATCCCGCCGAGATCTACCGTCAGTCCTTCGAGACGATCCGCACCGAGGCGGACCTGTCGCGGTTTGCCGGTGGCATGGAAAAGCTGGCGATCCGGCTGATCCACGCCTGCGGCATGGTCGATCTCGCCGATGACATCGTCTTTTCCGGTGGCGCCTTCGAGGCCGGTGCCGCGGCATTGGCCGGCGGTGCGCCGGTGCTCTGCGACGTGGAAATGGTTCGCCACGGCATCATTCGTCGCCTGCTGCCGGCGCAAAACGAGGTCCTGTGCCTGCTGAATGACGAGCGCGTGCGCCCGAAGGCAGTCGAGATCGGCAATACCCGCTCGGCCGCCCAGGTCGATTTGTGGGACGACCGCCTGGCCGGTGCAGTGGTGGTGATCGGCAATGCCCCGACCGCACTCTTCCGCCTGCTGGAACGGCTCGATGCCGGCGCGCCGAAGCCGGCGCTGATCCTCGGATTCCCGGTCGGCTTCGTCGGCGCCGCCGAAAGCAAGGATGCGCTGATCGCCGACAGCCGCGGCGTGCCGTTCATCGCGGTTCGCGGCCGCCGCGGCGGCTCGGCCATGGCGTCGGCCGCCGTCAATGCGGTCGCGGGGGGGCTCGGCACCAATGACTGATACCACACCCGTCGGCGCGCCCTGGCTCACCATCATCGGAATCGGCGACAACGGGCTCGCCAGCCTGACGCCGCAGGCGCAGGCATTGCTCTGGCAGGCCGAAACCATCGTGCTGGGCGAGCGGCTCGACGGCGTGCTCGAAGGCGGTCATCTGCCGGGCCTGAAACGGATCCTGACCTGGGGCGCGGGTTTCCGCGAGACGCTATCGCAGGTGCTGAAGCTGCGCGGGTCGCCGGTCACGGTTCTGGCGACCGGGGACCCGATGCATTTCGGTATCGGGGCGACGCTCCGCCGCTATGTCGCGGCGGACGAAATGCTGATCCTGCCGTCGCCCTCCGCCTTTTCGCTGGCCGCGGCCCGCCTCGGCTGGCCGCTCCAGTCGGTGGCGCAGATCTCGCTGCACGGCCGCCCGCTTACCCATCTCAACCGTCATCTGCTTCCGCGTGCCCGCATGCTGGCGCTCACCTCGGATGCGGGTACGATCGCTGGCGCTGCGGCCCTGATGGTCGGTCGCGGCTTCGGCGCGTCCGTCCTGACGGTGCTGGAGCACATGGGAGGTGAGGCGGAGCGTGTCATTGAGATGACCGCCACGGAGATCCTCGAGACCCGGCCGTCCTTTTCCGACTTCAATACGCTGGCGATCGATTGCGCGTCGGAATCGCCGCTGCTGTCGCCGGTTCCGGGCCTGCCGGACGAGGCCTTCCGCCATGACGGCCAGCTGACCAAGCGCGAAATCCGCGCCGTGACCCTGGCCCAGCTCTCGCCGTTTCCCAACGCGCTGCTTTGGGATGTCGGCGCCGGTTGCGGCTCGATCGCCATCGAATGGATGCGCGCCGGCATGGGCACGCGTGCCATCGCGGTCGAGGGCAGGGCGGACCGTGTCGCGATGATCCGCGCCAATGCCGACGCGCTTGGCGTGCCCGATCTCGAAATCGTCGAGGCGGTGGCGCCGGAGGGGCTCGAAGGGCTCGACCCGCCGGACGTGGTGTTCATCGGCGGCGGCATCAACAACGAAGGTCTGTTCGAGGCCTGCTGGGATGCGCTCGCCCCGGGCGGTCAGTTGGTCGCCAATGCCGTCACCATCGAAGGCGAGGCGCGTCTCGCCGATCTCCGTGGCGCTTTCGGCGGAGAGCTGATCCGCCTCTCGGTCGCCCGCGCCGCGCCCGTCGGCCGCTATTGCGGCTGGAAGTCGCTGATGCCGGTGACGATCTGGTCGGTTGTGAAGGGTGGGGGAGAATGACATTTCGAACGAGCCCCTCATCCCCCTGCCGGGACCTTCTCCCCGTGAACGGGGAGAAGGGGGCAGAACGCCGGCCGCTTCGGCCTTCTCCCCGCCTGCGGGGAGAAGGTGGCAGCAGCCGGATGAGGGGCGATGTACATGCGAGGAGCAGTACACATGACCGGTAAACTCTACGGCCTCGGCCTCGGCCCCGGCGACCCGGAGCTTCTCACCCTCAAGGCCCACCGTATCCTGACCGGTGCGCCGGTCGTAGCCTATCCGGCCCCGGATACCGGTCCGAGCTTTGCCCGCCAGATCGCGGCCCCCTATCTCAGGGCCGACCAGCTGGAGGTGCCAATCGTCGTGCCGATGCGCGTCGAGCGGTTTCCCGCGCAGGAGATCTATGACGAGGCGGCGGAAACGCTGGCGCGCCATCTCGATGCCGGTTCCGACGTAGCGGTGCTGTGCGAGGGCGATCCCTTCTTCTTCGGCTCCTTCATGTATCTCTTCGAGCGTCTGTCCGGCCGCTACGAGACCGAGGTCGTGCCGGGCGTGTCGTCCATGATGGCGGCGGCCGCCGCCCTCGGGCGCCCGCTTGCCGCGCGAAACGACGTGCTCTCCATCGTGCCGGGACCGCTCGACGACGAGACCATGCGGACGCGCATCGAGGCCGCTGGAGCGGTCGCGATCATCAAGGTCGGGCGTCATTCTGCCCGTATCCGCGCGCTGATCGAGGCCATGGGGCTGACGGCCTGCGCCGGTTATGTCGAGCGCGTCAGCCTGCCCGAACAGCGCGTCATGCCGCTCTCCGCCGTGCCGGAAAGTGCGGCCCCCTATTTTTCGATGATCCTGATCTACAAGGGCGGCGAGGGCTGGAACGCCGCGCTGTCGCGCACCACCATGGACGGCGCGTCATGAGTGAGCCCGTTCCAGCCGTCGTGATCCTCAGCGACGCGACCCTGCCGCTTGCCGGCCGGATTGCCGCCGAGATCGGTGGCGAGGTGCACGGCGCAGCGGCGCGCGTGACGGCGGCCGACCGGCATTTCGCCTCGGTCAAGGAACACGTGCAGGCCCTGTTTGCCGAAGGCCGGCCGATCGTCGCCGTCATGGCATCCGGCGCGGTCATCCGGATCCTGGCGCCGCTTCTGGCCGACAAGCATTCGGAACCGCCGGTGCTTGCCGTGTCCGACGACGGCGCGAGCGTGGTACCGCTTCTCGGCGGCCATCATGGCGCCAATGATCTGGCCCGCCGCATCGCCGCTGTCCTTGGCGCCCATGCCGCGATCACCACCGCCGGCGACCTCAAGTTCGGCATCGCCCTCGACCAGCCGCCGGCCGGCATCGTCCTTGCCAATCCGCCTGCCGCCAAGGCCGTCATGGCCGAGCTGGTGGCAGGGGCGGGGGTGCGGCTTGATTTCCCTTCTCCCCGCTTGCGGGGAGAAGGTGCCCGCAGGGCGGATGAGGGGCGGCAAGACGAGCCCCTCACCCCAGCCCTCTCCCCGCAGGCGGGGAGAGGGAGTGCAGCCGCCTGGCTCATCCAATCCAGACTTCCATTCCATCAAGAGGCCCGCGTGACGCTAACTGTGACCCCAGAAAACAAGACCGCCGGCGAGATGGAACTCGTCTATCACCCGAAGACGCTGGTACTGGGCATGGGCTGCGAGCGCCATGCGAGCCCGGAGGAAGCGATTGCGCTTGCCGAGCAGGCGCTGGCCGGCGCGAACCTCTCACCGCTGGCGCTCGCTGCCGTCTGCTCGATTGATCTGAAGGCCGACGAGACCGCCATCCATGCGGTTGCACAGCATTTCGGCGTGCCGGCGCGCTTCTTCACTGCCGCCCGGCTGGAAGAGGAGACGCCGCGGCTGAAGAACCCGTCCGACGTGGTGTTCGCCGAGGTTGGCTGCCATGGTGTCGCGGAAGGCGCGGCGCTGGCCGCCGCCGGGTCCGACGGCGCGCTCATCGTCGAGAAGATCAAGTCGAAGGGCGCGACCGCGGCAATCGCCGAGGCGAGCGACGTGATCGACCCGATGACGATCGGCCGTGCCCGTGGCAAGCTCTTCGTGGTCGGCATTGGCCCGGGAGCCGACCAGTGGCGCTCACCGGAAGTCTCGGCCATGGTGTCCGCCTCGACCGATCTCGTCGGCTATTCGCTCTATCTCGATCTGCTCGGTCCGCTGGCCGAGGGCAAGACCCGCCACGATTTCGATCTCGGCAAGGAGGAGGCCCGCGTGGTGCGGGCGATGGAACTGGCAGGCGAGGGGCGCACCGTCGCGCTCGTCTGCTCCGGCGATGCCGGCATCTATGCCATGGCGACGCTGGTGTTCGAGCTCTTCGACAAGGGTGGCATTTCGGATGCCGCCAGCCGGATCGAAGTGCAGGTCTCGCCCGGAATTTCGGCGCTCCAGGCCGCTGCCGCCCGCATCGGCGCGCCGCTCGGCCACGATTTCTGCACCATTTCGCTGTCCGACCTGCTGACGCCGTGGGAGCATATCCAGCGCCGCGTGAAGGCGGCCGGCGAGGGCGACTTCGTCATCGCCTTCTACAACCCGGTCTCGATGAAACGTCGCACCCAGCTCGCCTTTGCTCGCGACAAGCTACTGGAATACCGTCCCGCCTCGACCCCGGTGATCCTCGCCACCAATCTCGGCCGCGACGGCGAGCATGTGCGCACCGTGCCGCTCGGCGAACTGAACGTCGATGACGTCGACATGCTGACCGTGGTTGTGGTCGGCTCGTCGGAGAGCCGCACCGTGACGACCGGTGACGGCAAGACCTGGGTCTATACGCCTCGCGGCTATTCGGGGAAGGCGGACACGGGGATGAAGGCGTGAAGGCTCTTTCCAACACTGTCCTCGTGCACAGTTCACCCCCCTCTGGCCTGCCGTCCATCTCCCCCTCAAGGGGGGAGATCGGATTGCGGTTGCCGCCGTCTGTAATCGCAAGCCGGCTTTCGGGGCAGGGCTTCCAATTGATTTCAACATCGGCCGGAGAGCGCGTCTCGTGCCCCGTGCCGATCTCCCCCCTTGAGAGGGAGATGCCCGGCAGGGCTGAGGGGGGTAACGCTCCCGCAGGTGTAAGGAGAGCAGCATGACCGTCTATTTCATCGGTGCCGGACCGGGCGCCCCCGACCTCATCACCGTGCGTGGCCTGAGGCTGATCGAGCGCTGCCCGGTC
Organism: Rhizobium terricola; assembly: GCF_012927355.1. GTDB lineage: Bacteria > Pseudomonadota > Alphaproteobacteria > Rhizobiales > Rhizobiaceae > Allorhizobium > Allorhizobium terricola. The sequence goes on along the minus strand of NZ_JABBGK010000001.1, from coordinate 1,295,453 downwards.
TGCCTCTATGCCGGTTCGCTTGTGCCGGAGGAGATCGTTCAGGCGGCGCCCGAAGGCGCGATCGTCAAGGATACCGCTCCGATGCACCTCGACGAGATCGTTGCCGACATGGTCGCCGCCCATGGCCGTAGCGAGGATGTCGCGCGCGTGCATTCCGGCGACCCCTCGATCTACGGCGCGATTGCCGAGCAGATGCGGCGTCTCGATGCCGCCGGCATTCCTTATGACGTCGTGCCCGGCGTGCCGGCCTTCGCCGCGACGGCCGCCCGGCTGAAGACCGAGCTGACGCTGCCCGAGATCGCCCAGACCGTCATCGTCACGCGCACCGAGATGAAGGCATCCTCGATGCCGGAATTCGAGACGCTGGAGATCCTGGGCAAGTCGCGGGCGACCCTTGCGATCCACCTGTCGATCCGCAACCTCACCCATATCCGCGACACGCTGACGCCCTACTATGGCGAGGATTGCCCGGTGGTCGTCGCCTATCGCTCGACCTGGCCGGACGAGCTCTTCATCCGCACCACGCTGAAGGACATGGCCGAGGAAGTGCGCAAGGCGAAGATCACCCGAACGGCCCTCATCATGGTCGGCAAGGTCTTCGGCCATGTCGAGTTCCGCGACAGCGACCTCTACAATTCGCAGTTTTCCCACGTGCTGCGAAACGTCGGCAAGAAAAAGAAGAAGGGCGCCGCCGAAACCTGACGGCGTCCCCTTTGCAGGTGACTGCCAATCGGTATGCTCGCCGCCGAACCTCAGTTATGCTCGTCCCGCATCAAGGGAGCGAGTCGATGTCGGGCGAAGACACCATCACGGAAGGCGGCTGCCGTTGCGGCCAGGTGCGGCTGAAGGTCAAGGGGCGGCCGGTCATGACCATGGCCTGCCACTGCGTCGGCTGCCAGAAGATGACGTCGAGTGCCTTCTCGCTGAGTTCGCTTTATCCGGAGGACGCCTTCGGATATTCCGGCCTGGAGCCGGTGATCGGCGGGCTGCACGGGGATTTGCGCCACTTCTTCTGCCCCCATTGCCTGAGCTGGCTGTTCACCCGTTTCGACGCCATGGGACCCTTTGTCAACGTGCGGTCCACAATGCTCGACAATGCCGCGACCTTCGAACCCTTCATCGAGACCTGCGTCGCCGAAAAGCTGTCCTGGGTGACGACGCCGGCGCGCCACAGTTACCCGCAGTTCCCGCCGATGGAGGACTTTCCGCGTCTGATGGCGGAATTCGCCGCAAACGATCTCTGAGCGTGGCCACGGCATATCAAATACGATAAGACGGCGGCTTCGTTTTTTCGTTCCAACCAGCATTCCGGCGGTTTCATGCACAAGGTCATCTTCGATACGGATCCGGGCGTCGACGACGCCATGGCGCTGCTTTTCCTTCATCATCATCCGGACATCGATCTCCTCGGTATCACGACGGTGTTCGGCAATGCCTCGATCGAGACCACCACGCGCAACGCGCTGTTTCTGAAACGCGAATGGAAGATCGCCGCCCCGGTTTCGCGCGGCGCCGGCGAAACCTTCATTCCTCATCGCGTGAGCCATGAGCCGCCGAAGTTCATCCACGGCGACGATGGCCTCGGCAATATCGGTGTGCCCGAGGTGATAGACCTGCCGCTCGATCCGCGGCCGGCCCACCGCTTCATCGTCGAGACGGTGAGGGCCAATCCGGGTGAGGTGACGCTCGTCGCCGTCGGCCGCATGACGAACCTCGCCAACGCCTTGAAGGAGGATCCCAAGATCGTCGACTTGGTGAAGGAGGTCGTCATCATGGGTGGAGCCTTCGACGTCAACGGCAATGTTACGCCAGCGGCGGAGGCCAACATTCACGGCGATCCGGAGGCGGCCGACGTGGTCTTCACGGCCGCCTGGCCGGTCGTCGTCGTCGGCCTCGACGTCACGACCAAGACGGTGATGACCCGCCAGCAGCTCGCCGACATCCGCGATGCCGCCGGCTCCAGCCGCGCCAAGCTGCTGTTCGATCTTTCGCAGTTCTACATCAAGTTCTACGAAAGCCGTGTGCCGGACGGCATGGTGGTCCACGACAGCTGCGCCTGCGCCTATGTCGTGGCGCCGCATCTTTTTACGACGCGTTCCGGATCGATCCGTGTCGTCTCGGGCGGGATCGCCGACGGCCAGACCATCCAGAAGCCCGATCATATCGGTTTCGGCCCCAGCGAGTGGGACAACCTGCCGAGCCAGAAGATCTGCACCGGGATCGATTCGGAAGGGGTCCTGAAACTGATCCACGACGCGATCGTCGCGGTCCGTGAGGATTGAGGACTTCACGAAAGAAGGGGGAAACTTTTTCCGTCAGGAATGGCGGGGAACCGAGAGATCGGACGCCCGCGTGACCGTGTGGAAAACTGAAACGCTGCCGATCAGCGGCTGATCATTACCACCCGAAGGCCTATCTCCCGGGCCGCGGCGATCTTGCCGTAGCCCGCTGCCCCACCGGAGTTGCGGCAGACGAGATGCGTGACCCCGTGGGTTGAAAAGAGATCCGCCTCGCGGGCCGGATCTTCCGAGGGTTTTCCGACGATAAGGGTATAGTCGGCAAAGGCGAGCGGCCCGGCCGGCTCGTCGACCATGCGGATGACGAACCGGCAGTCGTCGCGGCTCGAGAATGCGTCGAGATACTGCCGCCCCAATGCCAGGAACACGACCGCGCCCGAAGGCAGCGCATGGGCCGCATCCGCAAGCGTCGAAACCTCCTGCCACCGATCACCGCGCTGGCGCTGCCAGCCGGGCCGGACGACGTGCTCCAGCGTGACCCCGGTCTCCGCAGCCGCGCGGATCGCATTTTCGGAAATCCTCCGTGCGAAGGGATGGGTGGCGTCGATGATCCGCGTCACGCCGTTTTCGCGGACGTAGGCGATGAGGCCCTCGACCCCGCCGAAACCGCCGATCCGCACGTCGCCGGGCGGCAGCACCGGTTCGCGGGTTCGGCCGGCGAGCGAGGTGATGACACGCGTACCGCCGTTCGCCGTCATCTGTTCGGCCAGCCGGAATGCCTCGGCCGTACCGCCGAGGATCAGGATCGTCTCCGGATGCTCAGACGGCATGGGCGATGATCTTCCCCTGGCGGTCGGTCACGACGACGTCGACCGCTACCTCGGCGCCACGCAGGGTGTCGAGTGCAGCCTGTCGCGCCGCCGTGGCGACGGATGAGGCGAGATCGATTCCATTTTTGTTTGCTAATTCATATATTTCTAACGCAGTGTTCGCGTCGAGCATCTGCTGCCTGACTCTAGGGGAGAGCGCCGCGTCGTCGATCAGGCCGGCGAGGAAAGCGTTGTCGACCTGGCTGCGCGACGAATGCAGGTCGAGCGCCCCTTGGGCGAGCTTGGCCATCTTGGCGAAACCGCCGGCGATCGTCAGGCGGGGAACAGGGTGTGCCCTCAGGTATTTGAGCAGCCCGCCGGCGAAATCGCCCATGTCGAGCAGCGCACCGTCCGGCAGGCCATGCAACGCTTGCGCGGCCTTTTCCGACGTCGAGCCAGTCGCCCCGAGCACATGCGGCATGGCTTCCGCCCGTGCCACGTCGATGCCGCGATGGATGGAATGGATCCAGGCGGCGCAGGAGAACGGATTGACGACGCCCGTCGTGCCGAGCACGGAGAGCCCGCCGACGATCCCGAGCCGCGGGTTCCAGGTCTGGGCCGCGATCGTCTCGCCGCCGGGAATGGCGATGGTGATCTCGACGTCGGCCGGCAGTCCGTGCGCGCCGCAAAGCTCCTCGACCACGCCGGTCATCATGGCGCGGGGAACGGGATTGATCGCCGGTTCGCCGACCGCGATCGGCAGGCCCGGCCGGGTGACGGTGCCGACCCCGTCGCCCGCAGCAAAGCGGATACCGCTTCCGGGCGGCAAGGGTCGCACAGAGGCGATTACGGTCGCCCCATGTGTCACATCCGGATCATCGCCGGCATCCTTGACGATGCCGGCCATCGCATAGCCGTCGCCGAGGGCCTCGAGCGCCAGCGCGAAGGCCGGTTCCTGGCCGCGCGGCAGGCGGATGCTGACCGGGTCGGGGAAGTCTCCGGTGATCAGCGCGGTGAGCGCCGCCTTGGTGGCCGCCGTCGCGCAGGCGCCGGTCGTCCAGCCGGTCCTGAGCGTACCTTCCGGCTTCTCGGCACGGTCGCTCGGGGCTTGGGGGGGAACGGATGCGGTCGCCTTGGTCATGTCCCCGTTATAGGCGAGAGCGGGGCACACCGAAAGCGCGTTGAGCGCCCTCGGCGATTGCATTTTCGCCATGCGGAGCCTAGAGCAGGATCATGACGTTTTCACCTTTCTCCGCGCTTCCGTCGATCAGTCCCGGCCATGTCTGGCTGGCCGGTGCCGGCCCGGGCGACCCCGGCCTTCTGACCCTCTTGGTCGCCAAGGCGCTGTCCGAAGCTGACGTGATCGTCCACGATGCCCTGGTCAACGACGATTGCCTGAAGCTCGCGCGGTCGGGTGCCGTTCTCGAATATGCCGGCAAACGTGGCGGCAAGCCGTCGGCCCGCCAGCGCGACATTTCGCTGCGTCTCGTCGAGCTGGCCAAGGCCGGACAGAAAGTGCTCCGCCTCAAGGGAGGCGATCCCTTCGTCTTCGGCCGCGGCGGCGAGGAAGCTCTGACCCTCATCGACCATGGCATCCCGTTCCGCATCGTGCCGGGCATCACGGCGGGCATCGGCGGGCTGGCCTATGCCGGCATTCCCGTCACCCACCGCGAGATCAACCATGCCGTCACCTTCCTGACCGGTCATGATTCCTCCGGCGTCGTCCCGGACCGGATCGACTGGGAAGCGATCGGCCGCGGTTCTCCAGTGATCGTCATGTACATGGCAATGAAGCATATCGGCACCATCAGCGCCAACCTGATCGCGGCCGGCCGTTCGCCGGATGAACCGGTCGCCTTTGTCTGCGATGCGGCAACGGCGGCCCAGAAGGTGCTGGAAACCACGCTTGGACGCGCCGAGGCCGATGTCGCGGCCTCCGGTCTCGAACCGCCGGCTATCGTCGTGGTCGGCGAAGTCGTAAGGCTTCGGCCGTCGCTCGACTGGCTGGGAGCACTCTCCGGCCGCAGGCTTCTGCCCGATCCCTTCGCCACCGGCGAGACGAAGGACAGCGCATGAAGGGCCTGCTGATCGCGGCGTCGTCCTCGGGAGCCGGCAAGACGACCGTGACGCTCGGTCTCTTGAGGGCCCTGCGCAATCGCGGGCTGGCGATTGCGCCGGGCAAGGCCGGTCCTGATTACATCGATCCCGCTTTCCATGCCGCCGCAAGCGGCGAGTCTTGCATCAATCTCGATCCCTGGGCCATGCGTCCCGAACTGCTGAGCGCGAATGCCGTGAGTCACTGCGCCGGCGGTCGTCTTCTCGTCGTTGAGGCGATGATGGGGTTGTTCGACGGCGCTGCCGACGGCAGCGGTGCGCCGGCTGACCTTGCGGCCCTGCTCGGCCTGTCCGTGGTGCTGGTGGTCGACTGCGCCAAGACCTCGCATTCGGTCGCGGCGCTGGTAAAGGGCTTCGCCGGTTTCCGCGCCGACACCCATGTCGCCGGCGTGATCCTCAATCGGGTCGGCAGCGATCGCCACGAGACGATGTTGCGGGATGCACTGGAGAGGATCGGAATGCCGGTCTTCGGGGCCCTGAGATCCGATCCCGCCCTGCATCTTCCCGAGCGCCACCTCGGCCTCGTCCAGGCCGGTGAGCATGCCGAGCTGGAAGCCTTCATCGAGCGTGCCGCCGCGGCCGTCGCCGCAGGCTTTGATCTCGACGCGCTGGTTTCGGCCGCGGGCGATCTGCGGCCCGTCAGCAAGTACCGTGTTGCGGTCCTGCCGCCAATCGGCCGCCGGATCGCCGTCGCCCACGATGTGGCGTTTGCCTTCTGCTACGAACACCTGTTGTCCGGCTGGCGCGGCGAGGGGGCCGAGATCACCTTCTTCTCGCCGCTTGCCGACGAGGCGCCCGTGCCGGATGCGGACGCCGTCTATCTGCCGGGCGGTTATCCGGAGCTCCATGCCGGCCGGCTTTCCTCGTCCGGAAATTTTCGCGCCGGCATGCACTCGGCGGCCGCGCGCGGCGTCCGGATCTACGGGGAGTGCGGCGGCTACATGACGCTCGGCGAGGCGATCATCGACGGTGAGGGCGACAGCCACCCGATGCTCGGCCTGCTTCCCGTCGTCACCAGCTATGCGGCCCGCAAGCGTCACCTCGGCTACCGCCGCCTGCGGCCGGTCGATGACAGTTTCTTTTCGATGCCGCTCACCGCGCACGAGTTTCATTACGCCTCGATCGTGTCCGAAGGTAAAGCCGACCGAATGTTCCGCGCGGAAGATGCCCTCGGATTGTCGCTCGGAGAGGTGGGCCTGAGGCGCGGCACTGTCGCCGGCTCCTACATGCACCTGATCGACGTGAGGGGCGAAGGCTGATGAGCGGCAGGATCGCCCATGGTGGCGGCATCGGTGCCGCTGCTGCCCTCTACGGCGGACGCCCGGAAGGCTGGCTCGATCTGTCGACCGGTCTCAACCCGTGCCCGCCCGCTCTGCCGGTGATCGCCGACCGCGTCTGGCACCGGCTTCCCGACCAGGATCTGGTGACCCGCGCCCGCCAGGCTGCCCGGGGCTTCTATGGCTCCGGCAACATCCTGCCCTTGCCGGTACCCGGCACCCAATCGGTCATCCAGTTGCTGCCGCGGCTTGTCCGTCCCGGCGCGCGCGTCGCGGTGGTATCGCCGACCTATGGTGAATACGGCCGCGTGCTCTCGCTCAACGGTTTCGCCGTCGATCGGCCCGAGACACCGGACGCTGTCGTTCCGGCAAGCGACCTTGTGGTCGTCGTCAATCCCAACAATCCGACCGGGCGGCTCTATCCCCGCGAGGAACTGCTCGCGCTGGCCGACCGGCTTGCGGGCGAGGGCGGCCTTCTCGTCGTCGACGAAGCCTTCGGCGACTGCGACCCGGCGGCAAGCATCGTCGATGCGGTGCAGACGCGGTCCAATCTCGTCGTCTTCCGATCGTTCGGAAAGTTCTTCGGTTATGCCGGCATTCGCCTCGGCTTCGTCGTTGCCCCCGAGGACATGCTCGAGCGCTTTGCCGACTGGCTCGGGCCCTGGGCCGTGTCTGGTCCCGCGCTTTCGGTCGCCGTCGATCTTTTCGGCCGGGAGCCGGGTCCGCTGCGCCGCGTGATAGAGGAGCGCCGCGCCGGCCTCGGTTCGGCCCTCTCCGCCGCCGGTCTGACGGTTGAAGGCTCGACCCCGCTTTTCGCTCTGGTGACCGATCCCCGTGCGGATGAATTGCACGAGCATCTCTGCCGCGCGCACATCCTGACCCGCAAGTTCGACTATGCTCCGACCTGGCTGCGCTTCGGCCTTGCGCCAGAGGCCGACGGGGATGCGCGGCTCGCCGCGGCCCTTGCAGACTGGAGGCAAAATTGAGCGTCTGGATTCCTGCCGTTCTTTTGATTGCCCTTGTGCTCGATCGCCTCGTCGGCGACCCGCCCGCTCTGTGGGCCCGGCTGCCCCATCCGGTCGTAATCTTCGGCAAGGCGATCTCGGTTCTGGATCGCAACCTCAACCGCGACGATCTGTCGGCGAGCCGCCGCCGCGGCCACGGCGTGCTGGCGATTGTCGCGCTGCTTGCCGCTTCTGCCCTGGTCGGCGATGTGCTTTCAGGTATCTTCCACCATCTCGGCCCGGTAGGCTTCGTTCTCGAAGTGATCGTCGTCGCGGTTTTCCTGGCGCAGAAGAGCCTCGGCGATCATGTCGGCGCCGTGGCGGCCGGCTTGCGGAGCGAAGGCCTCGCCGGAGGGCGACGGGCCGTTGCCCTGATCGTCGGACGTGACCCGGAAACGCTCGATGAACCGGCGGTCTGCCGGGCGGCGATCGAAAGCCTGGCCGAAAATTTCGCCGACGGCGTGGTAGCGCCGGCCTTCTGGTACGCTCTGTGCGGCCTGCCGGGCATCCTTGCCTACAAGATGCTCAACACCGCCGATTCGATGATCGGCCACAAGAACGAACGCTATCTTCGTTTCGGCTGGGCGTCCGCCCGGCTGGACGACCTTGCCAACTGGCCGGCGGCCCGCTTGTCGAGCCTCCTGATTGGTACTGCTGCCCTTATCCTCGACGGGGCCGAGGCGGCGCGGCGCGCAATGTCGGTGACGCTGCGCGACTCCGGCCTGCACCGCTCGCCGAATTCCGGCTGGCCGGAGGCGGCCATGGCCGGTGCGCTCGACATCCAGCTGACCGGCCCGCGCATTTACGGCGGCCAGCGGGTGAGCGAGCCGATGATCAACGGATCGGGCCGGGCCGTTGCAACGGCCGGCGACATCGAAAGCGGCGTCGATCTTTTCTATGGCGCCTGTGCCGCGCTCGGCGTCATGACGGTCGTACTGCTGGTCCTTGCCATGCTGGTCTAGACCTTTAGGAGGCGGCGCTTCAGCAGATCGTGTTAAAACAATATTTTCCTTTTTGCTTAATCGCCTATATTCGGATTTATACTACAGTGTCCCCAGTCAAGCGCCTCGGACAACGCGGCGAACAAGAACCAGGGGACATCATGCGCAAGTTCATTCTGGCCGCCTCGGCCTTTCTCTGCCTTCAGATCCAGCCACTCGTGGCGGAAGCCAGCAATCTCGTCGCCAAGGTCAGCATTTCGCAGCAGACCATGACCGTATCGCAGAACGGCATCGTCAAGTATCGCTGGAAGGTTTCGACCGCGCGCAAGGGCTATGTCACGCCGCTCGGCAACTACAAGGCCAAATGGGCTTCGAAGAACCATCGGTCGCGCAAGTATGACAATGCGCCGATGCCTTACGCGATTTTCTTCAACGGTGGCTATGCCGTTCACGCGACCTTCGATCTGAAGCGCCTTGGTCGGCCGGCGTCGCACGGCTGCGTGCGGTTGCATCCGGACAATGCGGCACAGTTCTTCTCCATGGCCACCGCCAATGGCCTCGGCAATACGAAGATCATCGTGACACGCTGAAGCAATTCCCGGAAAAGCGTGAAGCGATTTTCGGCCGGAATTGTGTAAAAACAAAGAAGTAGAGCGTTTCCTGCTGTTGGGGAACCGGGAACGCTCTGGCCGTGTCGCTTATCTCTTGGGGGTGAATGGGGCCGTGCGGCCGGTGACGTCAATCGTTGCCGGCCGCATAGCGCAGGCGGCGTGCGTCGGGAACGATCACATGCCGGTTATTTTCGATGATGATGATGCCGTCCTTGCGAAGCTTCGTCATCTGGCGGCTTACCGTCTCGATCGTGAGGCCCAGAAAGTCCGCAATGTCTGCACGCGAAAGCGGCAGGTCGAAGGTCGTCGTGTTGCCGCTCTTTTCCGGATCGATATGGGTAGCGATCAGGTACAGGAAACTCGCGACCTTTTCCTGCGCCGTCTTGCGGCCGAGCGTCAGCATCCAGTCACGCGCTTCGTCGAGTTCCTTGAGCGACTGCGAATGCAGCTTGCGTTCGAGATCCCGCGCCTCGCTGACCATGCGGTCGACCAGCGGCCGCGGGAAGGAACAGATTTCCGTCTCGGTCGCGGCTTCTGCGGTGACCGAGCTTTCGCTCAGGAAGGGCCGGCCGAGGAAATCGGGGGCGAACTGCAGTCCGACGATCTGCTGGCGGCCATCCGCCATCATCTTGGAAAGCTTCACCACGCCGTTGAGAATGTTGCTGTAGCTGCCGACGCGCTCACCCTGGCCGATCACCTCGTTGCCGGGTTCGACCTTGCGGCGGGTGGAATGCTTGTTGAGCTCGACCAACTGACTTGCGGTGAGCGCCGCGCAGATGCCGCCGTGGCGGGCTTCGCAGGCTTTGCAGACCGTGGGCGCTTCGCATTCGCCCGTATGTTTCTTGTGCGCGTCCATGATGTTGATCCCGTCTGACGCCAAACTGGCCATAGGTCAAGTGAGGAATTCGCAGGTCCCGATGCCGGGTTCCGACTCCCTCCACGCTCGAATGCGTACAGCCACGCAAATCTACCTATAAATTGATCGAAGTCAAAGGAAGACCACGCCTGCGGGGTTATTCAAAAGGCTATGAACATCCATCTGAAAAGCGGCGTATGACATGCGAAACCCCTTGCTGGCCAAGTATTCCGGCTCTGTTCCACGATACACGAGCTACCCGACGGCGCCGCATTTTCATGAAGGCGTTGACTGCGGCAAATATACGCAATGGCTCGGGGAACTGGGCGCCGAGCACGATTTGTCGCTTTACGTGCACATCCCGTATTGCGATCGCCTCTGCTGGTTCTGCGCCTGCCATACGAAGCACACGCTGAAATACGAGCCGATCACCAGCTATCTCGAATCGCTGAAGCGGGAGATCGCCAAGGTCGGCAGTCTCGTCAGCCGCGACGCGAAGGTTTCGGCCCTGCATTTCGGCGGCGGCTCGCCGACCATGCTGAAGCCGGAGGACATGATCGATCTGATGCAGGCGTTCCGCGCCGCCTTCGACTTCCGCCCCGATGCCGAGATCAGCGTCGAGATGGATCCGAACGACCTCGATGAGCCGCGCTACGATGCGCTGGCGGCGATCGGCATGACGCGCGCGAGCCTTGGCGTGCAGGATTTCGATCCGAAGGTGCAAAAGACCATCAACCGCATCCAGACATTCGAACAGACCAGGTCGGTCGTCGATGCGGTCCGGGCTCGCGGTGTCCACTCGGTCAATTGCGACATTCTCTACGGTTTGCCCTACCAGACGATGGAAACGCTGGAAGCGACGGTCAACGACATCGTGTCGCTTTCGCCCGACCGCATCGCGCTCTTTGGCTATGCCCACGTTCCGTGGATGAAGAAACACCAGACGATGATTCCGGAAGAGGCGCTTCCGGATGTCGAAACCCGCTTCGACCAGATGAGCCGCGCCGCCGACATGCTTGTCGCCGCTGGCTACGAGCCGATCGGCATCGACCATTTTGCGAAGCCCGACGACCGTCTCGCCGTTGCCGCCCGCAATGGCCGTCTCCGCCGCAATTTCCAGGGTTACACCGACGATGCCGCCGAGGCGCTGATCGGTTTCGGCGCCTCCTCCATCGGGCAGCTGCCGCAGGGCTATGTGCAGAACATGCCGGCGACCGGCGAGTACCAGAAGATGGCTGACGCAGGCGGACTGACCGCGGTGCGCGGTATCGAGCTTTCCGCCGACGACCGGCTGCGCGCCCACGTGATCGAGGAGATCATGTGCCGCTTCGCCTTCTCCTTCGCGACCGTCAGGGCGCTCTATCCCCAAATCGGCGAGACCGTCATTGCCGAGGCGCGGCAGTTCTCGGCCTCTAATCCGGACGGAATTTGCGAGATTTCCGGCGACGAGTTCCGCCTTACGGAGGCCGGTAGGCCCTTTGCCCGCAGCGTCGCCGCGGTCTTCGACAGTTATCTCGCCACCGGAAAGGGTCGCCACTCAATTGCTGTTTGAGCAACACTTCGGCGCCAAATTTTGCAGTCGCTCAAACTTGCCATTGGCTTTTAAAACAGTTTTCCCTATGTGGAACTCAGATTTTAGACACATGAGGTAATTGGCGTGACCGCTACATTCGACAAAGTTGCCGACATCATTGCTGAAACCAGCGAAATCGACCGCGAGACGATTACGCCGGAAAGCCATACGATTGATGACCTCGGCATCGACAGCCTCGACTTCCTCGACATCGTCTTTGCGATCGACAAGGAATTCGGCATCAAGATCCCGCTCGAGCAGTGGACGCAGGAAGTCAACGAAGGCAAGGTTTCGACCGAGGAATACTTCGTCCTGAAGAATCTCTGCGCCAAGATCGACGAGCTGCGGGCAGCCAAGGGCTGATCCGCCTCGGGGCGGAGGTCTCAATGCTGCTCGAATACTTCCAGATGATTGACAGGGTCGAGGCATTGGACCTCGGCCTTGGCACGCTCAAGGCCCGGTCGGTCGTGCCGGAAAAGAGCCCGGTCTTCGAAGGCCATTTTCCCGGAATGCCGCTCGTCCCGGGCGTGCTCCTGATCGAGACGATGGCGCAGGCCTCCGGCATGCTGCTTCTCGCGGTCAAGGACTTTTCCGTGATGCCGTTCCTGATGTCTGTCGACGGCGCGAAGATGCGAACCTTCGTGGAGCCGGGTGCGGCTCTTGACATCGAGGCCGAGCTGGAACACGACGGCTCCGGCTTCGCTGTGACGAAGGCAAGGATCTCGTCGTCGGGCAAGAAGGTCTGCGACGCGCAGTTGAAACTGCGGACCATGCCGTTCAGCGAAGTGCCGCTTGCCGACATCGTGCGCAAGCGTGCCACAGAAATCGGCCTCATCGAGGCCATTGCCGCCGCCCGCTGATCCTGCCTGCGGGTGGCTTTTCGTTGTTGACGGATGCGGGCCGACCGAACTGCCGCGGCTCGCTGCGCCGGAAACGCTCCGGCGAGAGGATGTAAGATGGTCAAGAAGCCCAATGATGTGGTGATTACCGGTATCGGCATCGTGACGTGCCACGGGACCGGCAAGGAACCGCACCTCGCTCTTTTGTCTTCGTCCAGGGCCCCGACGCCCGTCGTCGAGGTGGAGAAGTTCAAGCCCTATCCGATTCACCCGATGCCGGAGATCGACTGGTCCCAGCAGATCGCCAAGCGCGGCGATCAGCGCCAGATGGAAAACTGGCAGCGCCTCGGCGTTTATGCGGCGGGTCTGGCGCTGGACGATGCGGGGCTGAAGGACAATCTGGAAGCCTGTTCGACCATGGACATGATCGTTGCCGCCGGTGGTGGCGAGCGCGACGTGAACGTCGACACGATCATCGTCGACGAGGGCCTGAAGCGTAACGACCGCGCCCAGCTGGTCAACGAGAAGCTGACCACCGAGCTCCGCCCGACGCTGTTCCTTGCCCAGTTGTCCAACCTGATGGCTGGCAACATCTCGATCGTTCACAAGGTGACCGGTTCCTCGCGCACCTTCATGGGTGAGGAAGCTGCCGGCATTTCGGCCGTGGAAACCGCTTTCGCCCGCATCCGCGCCGGTCAGTCCACCCATACGCTGGTCGGCGGTGCATTCGTTGCCGATCGCGATGATATCTTCCTCCTCGTCGAGGGCATCCAGGCCCACGCGACGGGCGACTGGCAGCCTCTGTGGCAGCGCGGCTCGGGCAAGGGCGGCGGCATGATGCTCGGCACCGTAGGCGCCTTCCTCATGCTTGAATCCCGCGCCCATGCCGAGGCGCGCGGCACCCACATCTATGCCTCGATCGATTCGATCGAGGGCGATCGCGGCCGGCGCGACGACGGCGGGCTCGAAAAGCGCCTGAAGCGCATGGCCGCTTCGGTTGCCGGCGAGGCTCACGAAGGCACGCTCGTCCTGTCGGGCGCGAGCGGCCTGCATGCGCTTTCGGAACGCGAAAAGGTCGTTCTCGGCGAGGTCTTCCCCGGTTCGGTCGTGCGCGGCTTTGGCGGCGTGACCGGCCATGCGCTCGAGGCTCAGTTCCCGCTAGGCCTGGCGCTTGCGGCGTTGGCGCTGGACAGCAAGGCGGTTGTTCCTGCCTTTGACGACAAGAATGAAACTGCCATGGCAGCACCGGCGACGGATGCCGTGGTGACCACGGTCGGCTATGTGCGCGGCGAGGGCCTTGCGCATCTGACGGCCGAGGCGTGAGGAGACATGACCATGACTGAATCTCGCTTCAAGGATCATCTGGGACGCCCGATTGTCGCCGTGACCGGCATGGGCGTCATAACCTCGCTCGGCCAGGGCCTCGCCGACAATTGGGAAAAGCTCACCGGCGGCGTCTCGGGGATCCACAAGATCACCCGTTTCCCGACCGAGGGCCTCAATACCCGCATCAGCGGCACCGTCGATTTCATCGATCTGCCGGCGGTCAACGCGGTCGACCGCTCCTATGCGATGGCGCGCGAGACCACCATCGAGGCGCTCGCCCAGGCGGGCCTGTCGGGTGATTTCGACGGTCCTCTTTTCCTCGCCGCACCGCCGGTCGAACCGGAATGGGACGACCGCTTCCGACTCGCTGAACGCATTCCGCCGGAAGAGAACGAGGGCCACGCCTATCATCGCCTGCTCGCCGCCATGCGCGCCAAGGCCGATCCGGTTTTCATGGAGGCAGTGCAGTTCGGTTCGATTTCCGAGCGGCTTTCGGACAGGTTCGGCACGCGCGGTCTGCCCGTGACGCTGTCGACCGCCTGTGCCTCCGGGGCAACGGCGATCCAGCTCGGCGTCGAGGCGATCCGCCAGGGGCGCACCGATCGCGCCCTGACGGTTGCGACGGACGGCTCGGTCAGCGCCGAGGCGCTGATCCGTTTTGCGCTGTTGTCCGCCCTCTCGACCCAGAATGATCCGCCGGAAAAGGCCTCCAAGCCGTTCAGCAAGGACCGCGACGGCTTCGTCATCGCCGAAGGTGCGGCCACCCTCGTGCTGGAATCGCTGGAATCGGCGATCGCCCGTGGCGCGCGTGTGCTCGGCGTGATGAAGGGCTGCGGCGAGAAGGCCGACCATTTCCACCGCACCCGTTCGTCGCCGGACGGTGGGCCGGCGATCGCCACGATCCACGCGGCACTCGACGACGCCGGTCTCTCGGAAGAGCAGATCGGCTACATCAACGCCCATGGCACTTCGACGCCGGAAAACGACAAGATGGAATATGGCGCCATGCTTTCCGTGTTCGGCGAGCGGCTGAAGGACCGGATCCCGGTCTCGTCCAACAAGTCGATGATCGGCCACACGCTGACGGCGGCCGGCGCCGTCGAAGCGGTCTTTTCCATCCAGACCATGCTGACCGGCACGATCCCGCCGACCATCAACTACGTCAATCCGGATCCGACGATCGTGCTGGACGTGGTGCCGAACGTGAAGCGAGAGGCGGAGGTTTCTGCCGTCCTGTCGAACTCCTTCGGTTTCGGCGGCCAGAACGCCAGCCTTGTCATGACGCGTGAACCGGCTTAAGCGACGGTTCTCTAGTCCCTTTACCCAGAATTGAGCGCCCTCGGGGCGCGAGGATAGACCTTATGCGCGCACTTCAACTTGTCGATGACCGCAAGCTCGAAATCGTTGACATTCCGGAGCCGGACGCACCCGGCCCGGGTGAGGTGACCCTGCGCGTCAAGGCCGTGGCGCTGAACCACATCGATGTCTGGGGCTGGCGCGGCATGGCGTTTGCCAAGCGCAAGATGCCGCTGACCATTGGTGCAGAAGCCTCCGGTGTGGTCGAGGCGATCGGTCCGGGTGTCGGCAACATCCTTCCGGGTCAGCTTGCCGCCGTTTACGGCGCACGCACCTGCGGTCTCTGCAAGCCCTGCCGCGAGGGTCGCGACAATCTTTGCGAAAACGTCGGCGGCGTGCACGGCTTCCACCTCGACGGCTTCGCCCAGGAGAAGATCAACCTCCCGGCGCGCCTGCTGGTTCCGGCACCGCCCGGCGTCGATGCGGTCGGCGCGGCGCTGGCGCCCGTCACCTTCGGCACGGTCGAGCACATGCTGTTCGACAATGCGAAGCTGGAATCCGGCGAAACCATCCTGGTCCATGCCGGCGGGTCCGGCATCGGCACGGCTGCGATCCAGCTCGCAAAGAAGATCGGGTGCACGGTCATCACCACCGTCGGTTCCGACGACAAGATCGAGCCGGCCAAGGCGCTCGGCGCCGATCACGTCATCAACTACCGCACCGACCGTTTCGAGGGCGTGGTGCGCAAGATCACCAAGAAGAAGGGCGTGGACGTCGTCTTCGAACACGTTGGCAAGGATACCTGGGCGGGCTCGATGTTCGTGCTGAAGCGTGGCGGCCGCCTGGTCACCTGCGGTTCGACCTCCGGCGTCTCCACCGACATCAACCTGATGATGCTCTTCCAGCAGCAGCTGAAGCTTTTCGGTTCTTTCGGCTGCCGCATGGAGAACATGGCGAACGCCATGCAGAAGATGGCGCGCGGTCTCGTCCATCCGGTGATCGATACCGAGGTCAGCCTCGAGGACATCGATCGTGCCCTGCTGCGCATGGAAGGCCGCCAGGTCTTCGGCAAGATCATCCTGCGGATGGATTGATCGCTTGAGGCAGATCGTCACCAAGATCGTCCTGGCGTTTCGCCGCTTCCCGCAATGGCTGGTGGCGAAGCTGGTGCTCGTCCTGCTCAAGGTTTTAAAGCTTCTGCCGGCTGACGCCGCGATCAATGCCGCCGACCGGCTGGTCCGCTTTATCGGACCGAAGCTGTCGCGCCACAGGCTGATGCTGACCAATCTTCGCAACGCCTTTCCGGAAAAGAGCGAAGCGGAAATCCAGACGATCGCCTCTGACGCCTGGGGACACATGGGGCGACAGTTCGCCGAATATGTCTTCCTCGACGAACTCTTCGATTTCGATCCCGAACGGCCGGGCGAGGGGCGTGTCGAGGTGTCGGGCGTACCGATCTTCCTCGATCTCTTGAACAATCCGCGCCCGTTCATCGTCTTCACCGGGCATACCGGCAATTTCGAGATGCTGCCGGTCGCCGGGGCCGCCTTCGGCCTTTATGTGACGGTGCTTTTCCGTCCGCCGAACAATCCCTACATCGCCGACATGGTCTTCGACTTCCGCCGCGCGCGCATGGGCAACCTGGTTCCTTCGCATGCCGGTTCCTCCTTCCAGCTCGCCCGGCAGCTGGAAGCAGGGCAGGGTGTCGGCGTGCTCGTCGACCAGAAGTTCAAGAAGGGCCAGCCGACGCAATTCTTCGGCCGCGACGTTCACACCAACCCTCTGCTGGCAAAGCTCGTGCGCCAGTTCGGCTGTGACGTCTATCCGGCTCGCTGCATCCGCCTGCCGAACAACCGCTACCGGCTTGAGATCGAACCGCGTGTCGATCTGCCGAAGGATGCCGATGGCCGCATCGACGTCCGGGGAACCGCACAGTATCTGAACGACAAGGTCGAGGCCTGGGTGCGCGAATATCCCGAGCAATGGCTCTGGTATCACGACCGCTGGAACATCAAAAAAGAGCTCTGAAAGGGCCGGGCCTGACTTTTATTGGGTCTTGGGTGCCTGTCGGGCACCCTCTCAAGCGCTTTGGGAGCCACCGGTATCGTTTCAGTGGGTAAAACGGCCCAAATACTTCACAAGCATCAATTTTAGGGCTTTTCTACCCCAAAAGTTAGGCAATTGAATGTGAGTAACATTCATGTTAACTGCCCCTAATACAGCCGCATTGGTGCACGTTCGCTCTGGACGCCCGTCGATGTCGACCTTTTCCCACGCGTATTCAGGGTAGTTGTCAAAGTGGCATCTCAAGTTTTCCCTTACCCGAGTTTGTTGCCTCTCTTCGAAGCGGTTTCGCTGAAGAATGTCCAGTTGCAGCAGGCGATCCGCGTCGGTGACGATCACCTGGTCCGTCTCCTCGATCGCGAGCTGGATCCGCTGATTGCCGCCGTCATCGACTACCATGCGGCCGATCTCGCCGAGATTCATCTGCAGCTCCGCTTCATCAGCAATCTCATCCGGGAGGATGCCGACGACCGCTCCTGCGTGCAGCGGCATGCCGCCGTTCTGTCCGTGTTGCTTGATCGCTATTTCGGAGACAATACGGCCAACAAGGGGCGTTCGCCGTCCTCTCACGGCGAAGTGCCGCTGGAGGCCCGTGTGCAGGGCGAGGACGGTCTGCTGAACGAGTCGATCCTCAACAGCCTGCCGGATCGCGTCGCCGTGCTGACGCTCGACTACCGGTATCTCTACGCCAATCCCGCCCATGCGGCTTATCTGAAGTCGACGCCACTGGAGCTTGTCGGCCGCAACCTGTTCGATTTCCTTGAAGATGACCAGGTCAGCGACGGCATGCGAGTCCAGCTCGACCGCTGTTTTGCGGGAGAGCAGGGAGACTATTCCTACTGGTCGTTCGGTGACGGCCGCAGCATGCCGCTGCGTTGTCGCCTGACGCCGCTACGCACCGGGCGGGGCGATGTCATCGGCGCAGTCATGATGCTGCTCGACAATCAGGTCGCCTCCGGCGAGATCGCCGCCTGAGAGCATGACGAAAAGCGGCGCCCCAAGGAGCGCCGCCGATCTCTTCACCAAAAATTTGTTCACGGGTCTGGCTCAGTTGTGGCCGGAAACCTTCGCGTCTTCCGGGATGCTGTAGAGCAGATGCTCGCGCTCAAACGCGATATGCCGCCGGATGCCTTCGAAGAAGCCGCGCAGCATGTAGCCCACCGCCTCCATGTTGACCGCCGTTCCCGATCCGAGCTTCAGCAGTGCATCGGTCAGTTCCTCGGCAAAGCATTCATCCTCGCAGTGCTCGAACTTCAGCCGGTCGAGGGTGTCCCTAAGGTTTTCCACGTTCCGGTTCGCCGTCTCCAGCCAGGGGAAAAGCACCGTCTCCTCATAGTGGTGCACGCCCTTGATCAGCGGTCCGAGCGACTTGGCCGCGTAGATACATTTCTGCCGGTTGACGCTGGCAGGCAGCGAATCGGCAATCTCTTCCAATTCGCCGCACAGGGCGAGCTGCTCTTCGTGTGCCCTGCGAAGCCAGGCGAGCGAGCGCTGGCTGTCCTGCTGGCCGTTGGCGACCGTCTGCTCAATCCCGTCGGTCGGCCCGTTATTCACTTTATTTGCGTGCATTCCGCCACCTCCACCGCATCGGTCTCCGCCGGGACCCGATCCCTCGCAAGTTCCCGGCGAGCCTCAAGATCCCTTCCGACTGCGCGCCGATGACGCATGGCGCCGGTCTGGCAAATCGCAGAAGGGGTAGTGTGAATGCATAATTCCGTAATTCAGACCCCGCTTGCATTGATTTGGATCAAGGTGGATTGTGGGCCGGAATGCGAATTCTGCACGTGACGCGAAAGGATTCTCCGTCTCGTACGGGTATGTTTTCGTGAGTGATCAGCAAGCCGTTGGGGGATGCCAACAATGAATTACACGTTAGAAACAATAGTGATGGCCGTACTGGCCTTCGCTGCGCTGCTCGGGGTCGCTTTTGCCCACGACAGCCTGTTCGCTGCCCATATGTGGGTCGCGTTCTTCGTGCTGACAGCCGGTACGATCGTCATGCTTCGCCGCATGAAGTTCGCTCCGGTCAACGCCAAGACCGCCGAGCAGATCAAGTCCGAATACTTCGACGAAGTCGTCAAGTACGGCGTGATCGCCACGGTGTTCTGGGGCGTCGTCGGCTTTCTCGTCGGCGTCGTCGTGGCGCTGCAGTTGGCCTTTCCGGACCTCAACATCGAGCCGTGGTTCAACTTCGGTCGCATGCGTCCGTTGCACACCTCCGCCGTTATCTTCGCCTTCGGCGGTAACGCGCTGATCGCCACCTCTTTCTATGTCGTCCAGCGCACCTCGCGCGCACGCCTTTTCGGCGGTTCGCTAGGCTGGTTCGTGTTCTGGGGCTATCAGCTGTTCATCCTCATGGCCGCAACCGGCTATCTGCTGGGCATCACCGAAGGCCGCGAATATGCCGAACCCGAATGGTATGTCGACCTGTGGCTGACCGTCGTCTGGGTGGCCTATCTGATTACCTTCCTCGGCACGATCATGACCCGGAAGGAATCGCACATCTATGTTGCGAACTGGTTCTACCTGTCCTTCATCGTCACGATCGCGATGCTGCACATCGTCAACAACCTGTCGATGCCAGTCTCCTTCCTCGGCGTGAAGAGCTACTCGGCCTTCTCCGGTGTTCAGGATGCGCTCACCCAGTGGTGGTACGGCCATAACGCCGTCGGCTTCTTCCTGACCGCAGGCTTCCTCGGCATGATGTACTACTTCGTACCGAAGCAGTCCGGCCGTCCGGTCTATTCCTACCGTCTGTCGATCATCCACTTCTGGGCTCTGATCTTCATGTACATCTGGGCCGGCCCGCACCACCTGCATTACACCGCTCTGCCGGACTGGGCTCAGACCCTCGGCATGGTCTTCTCCATCATGCTGTGGATGCCCTCCTGGGGTGGCATGATCAACGGTCTGATGACGCTCTCGGGCGCTTGGGACAAGATCCGTACCGACCCGATCGTCCGCATGATGGTCATCGCCATCGCCTTCTACGGCATGTCGACCTTCGAAGGCCCGATGATGTCCATCAAGGCCGTCAACTCGCTCAGCCACTACACCGACTGGACCATCGGTCACGTTCACTCCGGCGCACTCGGCTGGGTTGGCATGATCACCTTCGGTGCCGTCTACTACCTGACGCCGAAGCTGTGGAACCGCAACCGCCTCTACTCGCTGCGCCTGGTCAACTGGCACTTCTGGCTCGCCACCCTCGGCATCGTCGTCTACGCCGCCGTTCTGTGGGTCGCCGGTATCCAGCAGGGCCTGATGTGGCGTGAATACGACGAGCAGGGCTTCCTGGTCTATTCGTTCGCCGAATCGGTCGCAGCCATGTTCCCGTACTACGTCCTGCGCGCCGTCGGCGGTGGCATGTACCTGCTCGGTGGCATCATCATGGCCTACAACGTGCTCATGACGATCCTCGGCTACGAGCGCCAGGAAGCCCCGATCCCGGGCTCTGTCGCACCTGCCGCCGTCCAGCCGGCCGAATAAGAAGGAAGGCTAAAGATGTCTATTCTTGATAAACACGCAATCCTCGAGAAGAACTCCAGCCTTCTGCTTCTCGGCTCCCTGCTGGTCGTCACCATCGGCGGCATCGTCGAGATTGCACCGCTCTTCTATCTTGAGAACACCATCGAGAAGGTAGAGGGGATGCGTCCCTACTCGCCGCTGGAGCTTGCCGGCCGCAACATCTACATCCGTGAGGGATGTTATGTCTGCCATAGCCAGATGATCCGTCCGTTCCGTGACGAGGTCGAACGCTATGGCCACTACTCGCTGGCTGCGGAGTCGATGTACGACCATCCGTTCCAGTGGGGTTCCAAGCGTACCGGTCCGGATCTGGCCCGCGTGGGCGACCGCTATTCGAACGAATGGCATGTCCAGCACCTGACCGAACCGCGTGACGTGGTGCCGGAATCGATCATGCCGAGCTACTCGTTCCTCAAGACGACGCCGCTCAAGGTCGCGAATGTCACGGCGAACCTGGAAACCAACAAAATTGTTGGCGTTCCCTATACCGACGACATGATCGCCAACGCGGAGACCGATCTTGCAGCGCAGGCTGATCCGAATGCGGATACGACGGCGCTGCTGGCCCGCTACCCGAAGGCCAAGGTCGGCGATTTCGACGGCAATCCGGCTGAACTGACCGAGATGGACGCACTCGTCGCCTATCTCCAGATGCTCGGCACGCTCGTCGACTTCACCACCTACGACGACGCCACCGGCTATCGCTGAGGAGGGGCACATGGAAACCTATACGGCCATGCGCCACTTCGCAGACAGCTGGGGCTTGCTCGCCATGACCCTGTTCTTTGTCGGCGTTGTCGTCTTCACGTTCCGGCCCGGCGGCAAGCGAGTTGCTGACGAGGCGGCAAGCATCCCTCTCAAGGAGGACTAAGAGATGTCACAGAAACATATTGATGAAATCAGTGGCGTCGAAACCACTGGCCATGAGTGGGATGGTATCCGCGAGCTCAACAATCCGATGCCGCGCTGGTGGGTCTGGACCTTCTACGCGACCATCCTGTGGGCGATCGGTTACACGATTGCTTACCCGGCCTGGCCGCTCCTGAAGGAGAACACCAAGGGCATGCTCGGCTTCTCGAGCCGTGCCCAGGTTGCTGCCGAACTCACCGACGCCAAGGCTGCCCAGGCGGTGTATCTCGACAAGATCGCCGCTCTGCCGCTCGCCGACATCGTCGCTGACAAGGAGCTTACCCAGTTCGCCATCGCCGGCGGTGCTGCGGCCTTCAAGGTCAACTGCTCGCCCTGCCACGGCTCGGGCGCGCAGGGTGGCAACGGCTATCCGAACCTGAACGACGACGACTGGCTGTGGGGTGGTGATCTCGAAACCATCAACACCACGCTGGCACATGGTATCCGTTACGCAAGCGACGCTGATACCCGCGTGTCCGAAATGCCGGCCTTCGCCGACATTCTCGAGCCGGAGCAGATCAAGCAGGTTGCCGCCTATGTGGTCAGCCTGTCCGGCACCCCGGCCGACGCAGCCATGGTTGAACCCGGCAAAACCGTGTTCGCCGAAAACTGCGCTTCCTGCCACGGCGAAGACGCCAAGGGCGGCCGGGACTTCGGTGCTCCGAACCTGACCGACGCCATCTGGCTGAAGGTCGATGGTGAGGCACAGATCGCCGAACAGGTCGCGCAGCCCAAGCACGGCGTCATGCCGGCCTGGAGCGCACGCCTGGGTGACTCTACCGTCAAGCAGCTCGCCATCTACGTCCACTCGCTGGGTGGCGGCGAATAAGCCGATCGGCATGAGGCCTCGGCGGCACTGGCAACGTGCCGCCGATCGCCGCACTTCAAGACACCGGGCCACGCCTCTGGGCGTGGCCTTTTCTTGCTTTGGGACGGATTCCAGGCAGTTTTTCTCGCGGTGCGCCGCAGGCCTGCGCTCTTGCTGTGCAAAAACGTCGCATCCTTCCCGATATAGTGCTTTTTCTATGCATTGCGACGCTTCGCCGCTGCTTGATATAAGTCAAGGCGGGATATGGTGCCGAATGGGAGAAGAAGCCCTAATCTAAGAGGTCCTGTGATGAATCTGCATGCTGACAAAGGCAAGGCGGCCGAGCCTGCCGAAATCGAACGTCTTGAAGCCGAACCGGTCATGTCGGCCAAGGTCCGGCGTCCCCTTTACGAGGCACGCAAGAAGATCTTCCCGAAGCGGGCGGAGGGGCGTTTCCGTCAGTTCAAGTGGCTGGTGATGCTCGTCACGCTTGGCATCTACTACCTGACACCCTGGCTGCGGTGGGACCGTGGGCCCTATGCGCCTGACCAGGCGGTGCTCATCGACCTCGCGCATCGCCGTTTCTACTTCTTCTTCATCGAAATCTGGCCGCAGGAATTCTTCTTCGTCGCGGGCCTGCTTGTCATGGCAGGGTTCGGCCTCTTCCTCATCACGTCGGCG
Organism: Rhizobium terricola; assembly: GCF_012927355.1. GTDB lineage: Bacteria > Pseudomonadota > Alphaproteobacteria > Rhizobiales > Rhizobiaceae > Allorhizobium > Allorhizobium terricola. The sequence continues at coordinate 1,272,579 of NZ_JABBGK010000001.1, read as the reverse complement.
GTCGGCCGCGCCTGGTGCGGTTACACCTGTCCGCAGACCGTGTGGGTGGACCTCTTCCTCGTCGTCGAGCGCGCGGTCGAAGGCGACCGCAATGCGCGCATGAAGCTGGAATCCGGTCCCTGGACCTTTGACAAGATCTCGAAGCGGGTGGTTAAGCATGCCATCTGGCTGGCGATCGCCGTGGCGACCGGCGGTGCTTGGATTTTCTATTTTGCCGATGCGCCGACGCTGGCGATGGACTTCATCACCGGCTACGCGGAACCGGTCGCCTACATGACCGTCGCGGTGCTCACCGCCACCACCTATGTGTTCGGCGGCATCATGCGTGAGCAGGTCTGCATCTACATGTGCCCCTGGCCGCGAATCCAGGCCGCGATGCTCGACGAGAACTCGCTGGTCGTCACCTATAACGACTGGCGCGGCGAACCGCGCACTCGTGGTGCGAAGAAGGCCGCCGCCGCCGGGATTCCGGTCGGGGACTGTGTTGATTGCAACGCCTGCGTTGCCGTCTGTCCGATGGGCATCGACATCCGTGATGGCCAGCAGCTCGAATGCATCACCTGTGCGCTCTGCATCGACGCCTGCGACAGCGTGATGGACAAGGTCGGCAAGCCGCGTGGCCTGATCGCCTATGCGACGCTCGACGAATATCAGGGCAACATGGCGCTCGCGACCGCCGATGGCACCACGCCGATCGATCCGCACAAGGTGCGCGATGCCGACGGCAAGTTCATCGACAGCATCCGGCACTTCGACTGGAGGATCATCTTCCGCGCCCGTACGCTGCTCTACATGGGTGTCTGGTCCGCGGTCGGTGTGGGCTTGCTGGTCGCGCTTCTCAGCCGCGATCGGCTTGAGGTCAACGTTCTCCATGACCGCAACCCGCAGTTCGTTCTGGAATCTGACGGTTCCATCCGCAACGGCTACACGGTGCGCATCTTGAACATGATCCCGCAACCGCGCAATATTCTGGTCTCGCTCGAGGGCCTGCCGGATGCGACGATGAAGGTCAACGGCACTTCGGACGAGGAGGTTCGCTCCTTCACGGTTGATGCCGGTCCGGACGAAGCGACCACGCTCAAGGTCTTTGTCACCCTGCCGAAGGGTGGTCTGAAATCGCAGGCGGAAGACTTCGAATTCGTCGTCAAGGACCAGGGTGGCGACGAGCAGGATACCTACGACGCCGTATTCTTCGGCCCCGGAGCAAGGAAATGACCACACAGAGCGAGAAGCGGCCCTTCGTCTTCACCGGTTGGCACATGCTGACGATCATGGTGCTGTTCTTCGGCACCATCATCACCGTCAACTTTACCATGGCCTATCTGGCGTCCTCGACCTGGAGCGGCCTGGTGGTGAAGAACACCTACGTCGCCAGCCAGGAGTTCAACGGCAAGGCAGCCGGCATCCGCGCCATGCTGGCGACCGGCATCAAGGGCAAGCTCGAGGTCAAGGACGGCGTCATCCGCTATCACTTGACCATGTCGGGCGACGAGCCGGTCATTGCCGACAAGGTGACGGCTCACTTCAAGCGCCCGGTGGGCGAACACCAGGACTTTGTCGCCGAGTTGCAGTCGGTCGGCGCGGGTGTCTATGAGGCGCCGCACGAGGTTCTGCACGGCCACTGGATTGTCGAGGTGATGGCGGTCAGGGACGGGCAGACCATCATGCATGAAGCGAACCGCATTGCGGTGATCGGAGAGGCAAAATGAGCTGCTGTGCCGCAGGAACGGAAGGCGCGCTCGATATGGAGCGTGCCGGGCACGCTCTTCCGACGGCGGAAGAGCTGCGTCTGGCGAGCCGGGATCTGGGGCAGGGGCTCCTGCAGACCGATCTCAGCGTTCCGGCAGTCCACTGCGGCACCTGCATCACCACCATTGAACGGGCCCTGCGAGCTCTTCCGGAAGTCGAGCGCGCCCGCGTCAACCTGTCGACCAAGCGGGTTTCCATCGTCTGGAAGGACAAGGTCGGTGAGACGTCCACCGATCCGGTCGGCCTTGCGCGAGCGATCGCCTCGACCGGCTACGAATCGCATCTTTTCACGGCTGCCGAGGAAGCCGGCGACGAGTTGCGCAACCAGCTGATTCGGGCGGTTGCCGTCTCCGGTTTCGCAGCGACCAACATCATGTTGCTCTCGGTCTCGATCTGGTCGGGCGCCGACGCGTCGACCCGCGACATGTTCCACTGGATCTCGGCGATGATCGCGGCGCCCGCACTGATCTATGCCGGTCGCTTCTTCTACCAGTCCGCCTGGAACGCGCTGCGCCATGGCCGTACCAACATGGATGTGCCGATCGCCATCGGTATCACGATGTCTTATTTCATCTCATTGTGGGAGACGGTCCATCATGGCGAGCATGCCTATTTCGACGCGACCGCATCGCTGCTCTTCTTCCTGCTGATCGGGCGCACCCTCGACCACATCATGCGTGACCGCGCGCGCTCGGCGATCAGCGGCCTGGCCCGCCTCAGCCCGCGCGGCGCACTCGTCGTGGCGGAAGACGGCTCGCGGGACTATCGCGCGCTCGAGGAAATCCGGGTCGGCGACAAGGTTGCCGTCTCGACCGGCGATCGCGTCCCGGTCGACGGCACCATCGTCAGCGGCGCAAGCGACATGGATGTGTCGATCGTCAACGGCGAAAGCGCGCCCCTTCAGGTTGCCGCCGGCGATATGGTTCAGGCGGGTACGCTGAGCCTCACCGGATCGCTGGTGATCGAGGCGACGGCCACGGCGCGCAATTCCTTCCTCGCCGAGGTGATCAACCTGATGGAAGCGGCCGAAGGCGGTCGCGCCCGTTACCGCCGCATTGCCGACCGCGCGGCGCAATTCTATTCGCCGGCCGTTCATCTGACCGCGCTTCTGACCTTCCTCGGCTGGGGCTTCTACGATGGCGACTGGAAGCACGCCATGCTGGTTGCCGTGGCCGTGCTGATCATCACCTGCCCATGCGCGCTCGGTCTCGCCGTGCCGGTGGTCCAGGTTGTGGCCGCTGGCCGCCTGTTCAAGGCCGGGATCATGGTCAAGGACGGTTCCGCCATGGAGCGCCTGGCCGAGATCGATACCGTCGCCTTCGACAAGACCGGCACGCTCACCCTCGGCAAGCCGCGCCTGCTCGATACCACATCGATCGACGCGCATGCTTTTTCGATCGCAGCCGGCCTTGCCGCGCATTCGCGGCATCCGCTGTCACAGGCCCTGTGGCGTGCCGCTTCTGGGCTGACCGTGGTGTTCGATGCGGTGAAGGAAATCCCGGGCGCCGGCATCGAAACCGTAACGGCCGATGGCGTCTACCGGCTCGGCAGCCGTCGCTTTGCCTGCGCGGAAACCGCGACGGACCCGGCTGATCACGCAAATTCCGAGGTCGTGCTTTCTCTCGACGGTCGTGAACTGCAGGCCTTCCGTTTCGAGGACACCCTGCGGCCCGGCGCCGAAAGGGCGATCGACCTGATGAAGTCCAGGGGCTATGCCGTCGGCATCCTGTCGGGTGACCGTCGCGGCGTGGTAGCGTCCCTTGCCCGACGCCTCGGCATCGACAACTGGAAGGCCGAGCTTGCCCCGCGCGAAAAGGCCGAGTTCTGCGCTTCCGTTCAGGCCGAAGGCCACAGGCTGCTGATGGTCGGCGACGGGATCAACGATGCGCCGGCGCTTGCCGCCGCCCATGTGTCGATAGCACCGGCCACGGCTGCCGATGTCGGGCGCCAGGCGGCCGACTTCGTCTTCATGCGCCAGAACCTCGATTCGGTGGTCTTTGCCATCGAGGCTTCCCGGCGTGCCGGCCGGCTGATCCGCGAGAACTTCGTGCTCGCCATCGGCTACAACGTCATTGCCGTGCCGATTGCCATTCTTGGCTACGCCACCCCGCTGATCGCCGCCGTGGCCATGTCCACTTCGTCGATCATCGTCGTCGTCAATGCGCTCCGCCTCAATCGGCTGGCGCTGGAGGATGATGCCGACCAGGTGCAGCCGGCGCCGGCCTATGTCGGGCCTAATGCGAGCCTCGTCTCATGAACATGCTGATCTACCTGATCCCGATCGCCCTCTTCCTGGGGGGCTTGGGACTTTTCGCCTTTCTCTGGTCGCTGAAGAGTGGCCAGTACGAAGACCTCGAAGGCGCTGCCTGGCGGGCGATCAGCGACGACGACGACCGGCCCGGCACCTGATTTCGTCAACGGAATTTTGATCGCGGTCAATCGCGCCCCGCTTGTCGGCAACGTTTCAGAATGTCACAAAGTGGACCTCATGCATTAGACGGCAACGAGGGACAACATGACGGAACTTGCGGAAATCGGGCTGATCGGCCTTGGAGTGATGGGATCCAACCTGGCGCTCAACATCGCCGAAAAGGGCAGCCGTATCGCGGTCTTCAACCGCACGCCGTCACGGACCGCGGAATTCGTCGCCGAGGCCGGTGCGCTGGCCGGCAACATCGTCGGCTGCGACACCATCGAAGCCTTTGTGGCCGCCATCCGTCCGCCGCGACCGATCATCATCATGATCAAGGCAGGTGAGGCGGTCGATCAGCAGATCGACGCGCTGAAGCCGCTTCTGTCGGGTGGCGATATCGTGATCGACGCCGGCAACGCCAACTTCCGCGACACGATCGCCCGCTTCGACCGGCTGAAGGATACGGGCCTGACCTTCATCGGTATGGGCGTTTCCGGTGGCGAGGAGGGCGCCCGCCACGGCCCGTCGATCATGGTCGGCGGCACCGAGCAGTCCTATCAGCGCGTCGAAAAGGTTCTGACCTCGATCTCGGCCCGCTATGAAGGCGATCCGTGCTGCGCCTGGCTCGGCACAGATGGTGCCGGCCACTTCGTCAAGACCATTCACAACGGCATCGAATATGCCGACATGCAGATGATCGCCGAAATCTACGGAATCCTGCGCGACGGCCTCGGCAAGTCTGCCGGCGAGATCGGTACGATCTTTGGCGGCTGGAACAAGGGCCGGCTCAATTCCTACCTGATCGAGATCACCGAAAAGGTCCTGGCCGCCGGCGACGCCTCGACCGGCCGGCCGATCGTCGACGTTATCCTCGATCGTGCGGGCCAGAAGGGCACCGGCAAGTGGTCGGTCATCGAGGCCCAGCAGATGGGCGTGCCGGCGACCGCGATCGAGGCGGCGGTTGCCGCCCGCAGTCTGTCGTCGATCAAGGCCGAGCGCGAGGCCGCCCAGGCGATCTTCGGAGCACCGGACCATGTCTTTCCGCTTGAGGACGGTGCCGCCCTACTCAAGGACCTGGAACTGGCGCTCTTCGCCGCCAAGATCGGTGCCTATGCGCAGGGCTTTGCCGTGATGGCCGAGGCCTCCCGCGAGTTCGGCTGGTCGCTGCCCATGCCGACGATCGCGCGGATCTGGCGGGCCGGCTGCATCATTCGTTCGCAGTTCCTCGACGAGATCACCAAGGCCTTTACCGAGACACCCGACGTTGCCAACCTGATCGTCACGCCGGCTTTTTCCGCGATGGTCCGCGAAAGCCTGCCAGCCCTTCGCCGCATCGTGGCCGCCGCCGTCACGGCCGGAATTCCGGTTCCGGCGCTCGCCTCGGCGCTCACCTATTTCGACGCCTATCGCCAGGCCCGCGGCACTGCCAATCTGATCCAGGCGCAGCGCGACTTCTTCGGCGCCCATGGCTTCGATCGCACCGACGGCCTCGACATCCACCACGGGCCGTGGAGCGCTGGTGCGTGACGCTCCAATGCGGGCTGGACAGATACAAAAAAGCCGGCGTCGCGCCGGCTTTTTTGTGAGTGGTTTGTGCTCCTTCCGGGACGCCTCAGTCTTCCCAGATCGGCTGGCTGATGCTCTGGAGCATGTCAGGCGAGACGCCGTCGATGCTGGCGATCACGGCCTTAGCCAGCTCACGGCCGGCAAGCCGCACGTCTTCATAGGCGGTGATGATCTCGGGCCGGATCCAGTTGAGGATCGGGGCTGACTGCTTCGACACGAGGTCGATGTCGCGTCCAACCCGCTTGCCGGCCGCCTCGATGCCGGCATTGACCGCGATCGTCGAGCTTCCCGAGGACGAGACGATACCGTCGGGCGGATTGTCGGAACGCATCACGGCCTCCACGGCATCGCGGATCTCGGCGAGCGGCGTGTCGATCGTCACGGTCAGCGGAACTTCCGTCGCGCCGCAGGCTTTCAGCCCCTCGAGGAAGCCGTTTCGCGTATGGGTGTAGTAGGTGAGCTTGCCCGGCGGCTGCAGCAGGGCGAGTTTCCGCCGCCCGCGGGCGACGAGCCGCTCCACCGCCTGGCGGGCGAAGGCCTCGTTGTCGAAGTCGTGGAACGGATGGGTGAGTCCCGCATTGGTCCGCCCATGGGTGGCAAACGGCATGTTTTGGTCGGCAAGCAGCCTGACCCGCGCATCATCGGGCTCGATCCTCGAGATGATCACCCCGTCGGCCGATCCGGTGTCGAGGATGTAGCGCACCGGCTGCATCGGGTCCTTGCTGTGCGAATGCGGCGTGACGACGATGTGATAGGGGGTGCCCGACAGCACTTCGGAAATGCCGAACACCATCTGGCTGGAAAAGCCCATGATCTCCTCGTCGATGCTGAGCACCAGCGCGATCACATTCGTCTTGCCCGTCCTCAGGCGAACCCCGGCACGATTGGGCTGGTAGCCGAGCTGGCGAGCCACCATGCGCACCCGTTCCTTCGTCTCGGCGCCGATGTCCGGAGCGTCTTTCAGTGCGCGTGAAACGGTGGTGATGCCGAGTCCGGTCATGAAGGCGATCGTCTTGAGGGTCGGTCGCTCCTTCGTTTCCTTCGCGAGACTGCCGAGGTCTCGCGTATTGTCTTCTTTCATGCTGTCCCCACCGCTTCCCTTGAGCTTCCCTTATAGATGCCCGAGCGTCGGCTGCAAATGCGCATCGGCGCTAGTTCTTCGTACTATTGGCGGTAAAATCTGTAACGATACAGATGAAAAGTCGAGTGCTGTTTTGTGTGCGATTGCGAAGGGGATGCAATCATAAATGGTATGCGCATTGTCGAGCAGGAGAAGCACGACATACGAGCGCGAGATGCCGCATTGCACCATAATGGCGAGCATATTTGCGGTAAATGACGATAAGCGAACGAAAAATGTCGTTTTATTCTGATGGAATCGCCGGGAAGCGGCGCGCTGGAGATCTTGTGTCACGCTCGACCGTCGGTGGAAAATGCGGTGAAGGAAAAATTAATGTTCGCGGAGGTTGCGTGCTTAAATCGATTGTAATAGGTTTTTCCGGCAACGTTTCAGTGAGGGAGGAGACTCATGAATTTTCGTAGCGTCGCGGCCGCTTTGGCCGCCACCGTCGTCATGCCGTTCGGTCTGGCGCAGGCAACCGATCTCGAAGTGACCCATTGGTGGACGTCCGGCGGGGAGGCCGCAGCGGTCGCCGAACTCGCCAAGGCGTTCGATGCCACCGGCAACAAATGGATCGACGGTGCGATCGCCGGCTCCGGCGGCACTGCCCGTCCGATCATGATCAGCCGCATCACCGGCGGCGACCCGATGGGCGCAACCCAGTTCAACCATGGCCGTCAGGCGCAGGAACTGGTCGAGGCCGGCCTCATGCGTGACCTGACGGCGGTCGCCGAAGCCGGCAAGTGGAAGGAGGTCATCAAGCCCTCGTCGCTGCTCGACAGCTGCACCATCGACGGCAAGATCTACTGCGCGCCGATCAACATCCACTCCTGGCAATGGCTGTGGCTGTCGAATGCCGCCTTCGAGAAGGCCGGCGTGCCGGTGCCGAAGGACTGGAACGAATTCGTCGCCGCAGCACCGAAGCTCCGCGAGGCCGGTCTTCAGCCGCTTGCCCTCGGTGGCCAGGCCTGGCAGTCGGGCGGTCTGTTCGACACGCTGGTACTCAATCTGGGCGGCAAGGATCTCTTCGAGGCGGTTTACGTGAAGAAGGATGCCGAGGCTGCGGCTGGTCCGGACATGGCCAAGGTCTTCCAGGCCGCCGCCCAGGCGCGCGACATGGCCGCCGGCAGCAATGTCCAGGACTGGAACCAGGCGACCAATCTCGTGATCACCGGCAAGGCCGGCGGTCAGGTCATGGGTGACTGGGCGCAGGGCGAGTTCCAGATTGCCGGTCAGGTCGCCGGCAAGGACTACAGCTGCCTGCCGGGCCTCGGTCTCAGCCCCTACATCACCACCGGCGGCGACGCCTTCTACTTCCCCGTCCTGAAGGACGAGGAAAAGTCGAAGGCGCAGGACATCCTGGCGCAGACCATGCTGGATCCGAAGACCCAGGTGGCCTTCAACCTCAAGAAGGGCTCGCTCCCGGTGCGCGGCGACGTCGATCTCACGGCGGCCAATGATTGCATGAAGAAAGGTCTGGACATCGTCGCCAAGGGCAATGCGCTGACCAGCACCGACCAGGCGCTGTCGGCCGACAGCCAGAAGCAGAAGGAAGATTTGATGATCGAATTCTTCGCTGGCACGTCGATGAGCCCGGAAGCCGCGCAGGAACGGTTCGCCGACATCATCTCATCGGCTGACTGACACGGTCGACCGCGTCCGGCCGGCACCGATCTTCGGTGTTGGCCGGATGCTGGAGCGTCTAGGCCCCGCAAGGTCCGCCGGCTCCGGCCGACCGCCCTTGCCTGTTTCCTGCGACGATGCGCTTGAGGAGGAACCGAAATGACAGGTCACGCGCCTGCCAAACGCCCCAACCAGCTTTTCCGCAATCTGAATTCCAAGATTGCCTCAATCCCGATGATCCTGATCGCCGTCGGCATCTTCCTCGGAGGCTCGATCTGGACGGTCGTCTATTCCTTCACCAATTCCAAGCTCCTGCCGCGCCTGTCCTTCGCCGGGCTCGATCAGTATGAGCGGTTGTGGAACACCTCGCGCTGGATCATCTCGATCCAGAATCTGGCGATCTACGGCGTTCTGACGCTGATCTTCAGCCTGGTGATCGGCTTTCTGCTGGCGGCCCTGATGGACCAGAAGATCCGGTTTGAGAACGCCTTTCGCACCATCTTTCTCTATCCCTTCGCGCTGTCCTTCATCGTCACCGGCCTCGTGTGGCAGTGGATCCTCAACCCGGAATTCGGCATCGAGGCCATTGTCCGTTCGCTGGGATGGGAGAGCTTCCGCTTCGATCCGCTCTACAATCCCGACATCGTCATCTATGGCATTCTGATCGCCGGCCTCTGGCAGGGGACGGGGCTCGTGATGTGCCTGATGCTGGCCGGCCTGCGGGGCATCGACGAGGATATCTGGAAGGCGGCGCGCGTCGACGGCATACCGATGTGGAGGACCTATCTGTTCATCGTCATTCCGATGATGCGTCCGGTCTTCATCACCACGCTGGTCATCATCGCGAGCGGCATCGTCAAGGTCTACGACCTGGTCGTCGCCCAGACGAGCGGCGGTCCGGGCAATGCCTCGGAAGTGCCGGCGAAATATGTCTACGATTACATGTTCCAGGCCCAGAACCTCGGCCAGGGCTTCGCCGCCTCGACGATGATGCTGCTGACCGTCGCCATCATCATCATTCCCTGGGCCTATCTCGAATTCGGAGGGAAGAAGCGTGGCTAACGTCTCGACGCTCAATACTGTCGGCGCCGGCTTTGATGCCGTCGCGCCCGAAGTCTCCGGCCCGCGCGGCCGCCGCCCGCGGCGCGCTCTCTCCCGGCGCAACATCATGCTCTATGGCACGCTGTTCGTCGCTGCCCTTTACTACCTGTTGCCACTCTATGTCATGGTGGTGACGTCGCTGAAGGGCATGCCGGAAGTGCGCATGGGCAACATCTTCGCGCCGCCGATGGAGATCACCTTCGAACCCTGGGTCAAGGCCTGGGCCGAAGCCTGCACCGGCCTCAACTGTGACGGGCTTTCGCGCGGCTTCTGGAATTCGGTGCGCATTCTCGTGCCCTCGGTGATCGTCTCCATCTTCGTCGCTTCGGTCAGCGGCTATTCGCTCGCCAACTGGCGGTTCAAGGGATCGGAGCTGTTCTTTTCCATTCTGATCATCGGTGCCTTCATCCCCTACCAGGTGATGATCTACCCGGTGGTCATCGCTCTGCGCGAACTGGGCATCTACGGCACGCTCACCGGCCTGGTGATCGTCCATACGATTTTCGGCATGCCGATCCTGACACTGCTGTTCCGCAACTATTTCACGGCATTGCCGGCGGAGTTGTTCAAGGCGGCGCGCATCGACGGGGCAGGCTTCTGGCAGATCTATCTGAGGATCATGGTGCCGATGTCGCTGCCGATCTTCGTGGTTGCCATGATCATTCAGATCACCGGTATCTGGAACGACTTCCTCTTCGGCGTCGTGTTCACCCGGCCCGACACCTATCCGATGACCGTCCAGCTCAACAACATCGTCAACTCCGTCCAGGGCGTGAAGGAATACAACGTCAACATGGCGGCGACGCTGCTGACCGGTGCCGTTCCGCTGATCGTCTATTTCGTTTCCGGCCGGCTTTTTGTTCGCGGCATCGCCGCCGGCGCAGTGAAGGGTTAATTCATGTCCAACAGCGTTTCCATTCGCGATTTGTCCCTGTCGTTCGGTGCGGTCAACGTCTTGCAGAACCTCGACCTCGACATCCGCGACGGCGAGTTCCTCGTCCTGCTCGGTTCGTCGGGATGCGGAAAGTCGACCCTTCTCAACTGCATTGCCGGCCTGCTCGAACCGACCGACGGGCAGATCTTCATCAAGCACAGGAACGTCACCTGGGAAGAGCCCAAGGATCGCGGCATCGGCATGGTGTTCCAGTCCTATGCGCTCTATCCGCAGATGACGGTCGAGAAGAACCTCTCCTTCGGCCTGCGGGTCGCCAAGGTACCGGACGAAAAGATCCGCGAGAAGGTGGCCCGCGCCGCCGAAATTCTGCAGATCGAGCCGCTTCTTAAGCGCAAGCCGGCGGAATTGTCGGGCGGCCAGCGTCAGCGTGTGGCGATCGGCCGTGCGCTGGTGCGCGACGTCGACGTCTTCCTCTTCGACGAGCCGCTTTCCAACCTTGATGCCAAGCTGCGCTCCGAACTGCGCGTCGAGATCAAGCGCCTGCACCATTCGCTGAAGAACACGATGATCTACGTCACCCACGACCAGATCGAGGCGCTGACGCTCGCTGACCGTATCGCCATCATGAAGGGCGGCGTGATCCAGCAGCTCGACGATCCGATGACGATCTACAACCGTCCGAAGAACAAGTTCGTCGCGGGCTTCATCGGGTCGCCGTCGATGAATTTCCTGCATGGTGAACTGGTCGATCGCCCGGGCGGCATTGTCTTCAGGACCAACGGCGTCGACTTCTCGCTCGCGGGCTACGCGTCCGCCGCGGATGCCCTGACCGCCGGTCGCAAGGTCGTCCTCGGCCTAAGGCCGGAACATATCCAGGTCGACGATGATGTCCCGGCTGGGGCCGAGGCCCACGAGGCGGTCGTCGACATCGAGGAGCCGATGGGCGCCGACAACCTGCTCTGGCTGAAACATGCCGGCCACGTCATGTCGGTGCGGACTTCCGGCACCCGACGCTATCCCCCCGGCGCACGCCTGCGCCTCGGTTTCGACATGTCGGTTGCCTCGCTGTTCGACGCCGAAACGGAGGAGCGGCTTTGAGACGCATGACCTCCCCCTTACCCTGACCCTCTCCGCGCAGGCGGGGAGAGGGACGGCCGGGGCGGCACCGTTTGGTCCTTCTCCTCGTTTTCGGGGAGAAGGTGCCGGCAGGCGGATGAGGGCTCGAGAGAGGCGCCCACCGTATTCCATCTCCCCCTTGAGGGGGAGATGGCCGGCAGGCCAGAGGGGGCGTTCTTGCTCCGAAATGAATGACCTGGATTGAACGATGACGAATGCTTCCGACACACCCAATACGATCGACCTTTCCGGCGAATGGCGCCTCGCCACGGCCGAGGGCGAACACCGGACGGTCATCCGGCTCCCCGGCGACGTGCATTCGGCGTTGCAGGCAGCCGGCATCATTCCCGACCCCTATTTCGGCCGCAACGAGGAGGCGGTGCAGTGGGTGGCCGAGCATGACTGGACGCTCGAGCGGTCGTTCTTTCTCGACCATGCCGACGGAAGCTTCTACCTCGACGTCGACTATCTCGACACGGTCGCCGTCGTCTTCGTCAACGACGTGCCGGTGCTGTCTGCCGACAACTGCTTCCGCCGCTACCGGCCGGACGTCTCGGCGGCTCTCCAGCCGGGCGAGAACCGCATCCGCATCCTCCTGCATTCCTCGATCGTCGCCGGCGCCGAACGCCAGGCGCGGCAGCCGTTCTTCGTTCCGTATTCGACGGCCAATTCGCCGATCGCCAACGGCAACATGCTGCGCAAGCCGCAATGCCATTTCGGCTGGGACTGGAACATCGCCATCGCGCCGCTCGGCCTCTACGGCACCATCGCGCTGAAGCAGCTCGACCCGGCCCGGATCGAGCACCTGGAGACCGAGCAGGTCCATCACGACGACGGCAGCGTCGATCTGCATGTTCGTCTGACGCTCCACGCCTTCGAACCGAGCGTGGTGCCCGTGCATTTCGAATTCGACGGCCAGAGAGAGCGACTCGATTGCGGCATCGCCGCGGGGCAGACGGTGATTTCCCATGTCTTCACCGTCGAAAAGCCGCGCCTGTGGTGGCCGGCCGGAAGCGGGGAGCAGGCGCTCTACACGTTGTCGGCCGAGATCCCGGGCGAAACGCTGACGCGCCAGATCGGTCTGCGGACCGTCACGCTGATCACCGATCCTGACGAGGCGGGCGCGCGCTTCGCCTTCCGGGTCAATGGACGTGAGATCTTCTGCCGCGGCGCCAACTGGATTCCCGCCGATGCGCTCTTTTCCCGAACGAGCCAGGCCCGGACCGGGGACCTGCTGCGTTCCGCGGCCGCGGCCCACATGAACATGATCCGCGTCTGGGGTGGCGGCTTCTACGAGGCCGACTGGTTCTACGACCTCTGCGATGAACTCGGGCTGATGGTCTGGCAGGACTTCATGTTCGCCTGCAATCTTTATCCGTGCTCCGAAGACTTCCTCGCCAACGTGGCGCAGGAGGTCGACTACCAGGTCCGCCGGCTCTCTTCGCATCCCTCGATCGCGCTCTGGTGTGGCGACAACGAACTGGTCGGTGCGCTCACCTGGTTCAAGGAGAGCCGCGACAATCGCGACCGCTATCTGGTCGCCTATGACCGTCTGAACCGGGTGATCGAGCAGGGGGTGCGCAAGGCTCATCCGCAGGGCATCTGGTGGCCGTCGAGCCCGGCCTCGGGTTATCTCGACTATGGCGACGCATGGCATGCCGACGGATCCGGCGACATGCACTACTGGTCGGTCTGGCACGAAAATAAGAGTTTCGCTAATTACCGAACTGTCAAACCGCGCTTCTGCTCGGAATTCGGCTTCCAGTCCTACACCTCGATGCCGGTGATCGAGACCTTTGCAGAAAAGGGCGACCTCAACATCGCCTCGCCGGTGATCGAGCTGCACCAGAAGAATGCCGGTGGTAACGAGCGGATCGCCGCCACCATGTTCCGCTATTTCCGCTTCCCGAAGGATTTTGCCAACTTCGTCTATCTGAGCCAGATCCAGCAGGGCCTCGCGATCAAGACCGCGGTCGACTACTGGCGCTCGCTCAAGCCCCATTGCATGGGCACGCTTTACTGGCAACTGAACGACACCTGGCCGGTCGCATCCTGGTCTAGCCTCGACTATGGCGGCAGCTGGAAGGCGCTGCACTACATGGCGCGGCGTTTCTTCCAGCCGGTCAACGTCGTCGCCATCCCGTCCGAGGACGGCAGTTCCATCGCGCTGTCCCTGGTCAACGACACGACCGATGCCGTGACCGTCGAGGTCGAGCTCTTTGCCCTTGCGCCGTCCGGTCGCCGCCTGCCGCTGAAGACGGTGACAGGGGTCGCATCGGAGGACCGCGCGGTCGCTCTCGCCGATGTCGCCCAGGCGGCGATCCCGCCAGATGCCTTGCTCGGCTGGCGCTTCACTGCCGCAAATGGAATGGCGGGCGAGGGGCATCTCTCGGTCCTGCCCTACAAGGCGCTCGAACTCGAGCCGCCCGGCTTGACGCTCGATGTCTCACCCCTGCCGGACGGCACCTACGAGGTGTCCGTGACTGCGGCGGGGTTGGCGCTCTTCGTCGTGATCGAGGCCGATCGCCCCGGGCGCTGTTCGGACAATGCCTTCGATCTCGCGGCCGGCGAGACACGCCGCATCATTTTCACCCCCGCCGATGGCGCCGGCTCCGGCGCCGTTCCGCAATTTCGCACCTACGACCTCTTCAGCTGCCAGCAGGTCGGCTGAGGATCGTCTTCACCGCATGAGAACAAGCGCCGCGGCGGTCCCGTGCCGGGCGCCCACAGGAAGAGGAGGAAAACACCATGACGAAATTCGGTTTCCAGCTTTACAGCGCCCGCAATTTCCAGCCCTTCACCAACGTCTATCCGCTGCTTGCTGAAGCCGGATACACCCATGTCGAGGGCTACGGCGCCATGTATGCGTCCCTCGATGACGCGGGTCTCGATGGGCTGCGCGGCGACCTCGACCGCAATGGTCTGACCATGCCGACAGCCCATTTTGGCCTCGACCTCCTCGAAAGCGACCCGGCAAGGGCCTTGAAGATCGCCCGGGCGCTCGGCATCGAGGCGATCTATTGCCCCTATCTCCTGCCGGAACTGCGCCCCCAGGATCCGATGAGCTGGTTCTCCTTCGGCCAGCGCCTGCAGGAGATCGGTAAGCCGATCCGTGATGCCGGGCTTACCTTCGGCTGGCACAATCACGACTTCGAATTTGCCACGCTGGAGGACGGATCGACCCCGCAGGAACAGATCTTCGCCGGCGGCCCCGAGCTTGCCTGGGAGGCCGACATCGCCTGGATCATCCGGGGTTCCGCCGATCCCTTCGCCTGGATCGAAAGCTATGGCAAGCGCATCACCGCGGTCCATGTGAAGGACATTGCGCCTGCAGGCACCAATATCGACGAGGACGGCTGGGCGGATCTCGGCCACGGCACCGTGCCGTGGAAGGACCTGATGGCCCGCCTTCGCCTGTCCGGCGTCCGTCACTACATTCTCGAACATGACAATCCGAAGGATCTTGCGCGCCTGATTGAGCGCTCGATCGCCTCCTTCAGCACCTATTGAACTCTACCGGCCTCAGAAAGCAGGACTTATCCATGGCACGCGAACTCGGCGTCGGCATCATCGGATGCGGCAATATCTCGACCACCTATTTCTCGCTCGCACCGCTCTTCAAGGGCCTGAAGGTGCTGGCCTGCACCGACCTCAACATGAACGCCGCCGAGCTGCGCGCCGAGGAATACGGCGTGAAGGCCCAGACGATCGAAGACCTGCTCGCCAATGACGAGTTGGACATCATCGTCAACCTGACCATCCCGGACGCCCACTACGCTGTCTCGAGGCGCATTCTCGAGGCCGGCAAGCATGTCTATTCGGAAAAGCCGCTGGTCTTGAGCCTCGAGGCCGGCGAGGATCTGCGCCGGATCGCAAGTGGCCGGGGACTATCCGTCGGATGCGCGCCGGATACCTTTCTCGGCGGTGCGCATCAGCTTGCCCGCGCCTTCATCGACCAGGGCGGCATCGGCCGTATCACCTCCGGCACCTGCCATGTCATGAGCCCGGGCATGGAGATGTGGCATCCGAACCCGGACTTCTTCTTCCTGCCCGGCGGCGGCCCGATCCTCGATCTCGGACCCTATTATATCGCCAACCTCGTCAACCTGATCGGCCCGGTGAAGCGGGTCGCCGCGCTGACCTCGATGGCGAGCGAAACCCGCACCATCACCAGCCAGCCGCGGGCCGGCGAGGTGATACCGGTGAAAACCCCGACCAACATCCACGCCCTTCTGGAATTCGCAAACGGCGCCACGATCACGTTGTCGGCGAGCTGGGATGTGTGGTCGCATCGCCACGCCAACATGGAACTCTACGGCACCGAGGGCTCGCTCTACGTGCCCGATCCCAATTTCTTCGGCGGTCTGGTCGAGGCCTCGGGGCGTGACAAGGACATCCGGCCGCTCGACGCCTGGGACCACCCCTTCGGCCGCAACAACCAGGAGAGCCCGCAAGGTCCGCGCGCCAACTACCGCACCGCCGGCCTTGCCGACATGGCCGTGGCTATCCTTGAGAACCGCGACGCGCGCTGCTCGCTCGACCGCGCGCTGCATGGCGTCGAAGTCATGACGGCGATCCTGAGATCCGGCGAGACGGGTGAGTTCGTGACGTTGTCGACGACCTGTACCCAGCCGGCGGCACTCGAAGTAGACGAGGCGCTTGCCTTGCTTAGATAAGGTCAGAGACTTCGCTTGCCCCTCATCCGGCTGCCGCCACCTTCTCCCCGCTCGCGGGGAGAAGGCCGATGGGGCCGCCGTTCTACCCCTTCTCCCCGCCTGCGGGGAGAAGGTCCCGGCAAGGGGTATGAGGGGCAAATGACGACCTGAGTTGACTGAATTTGGGAGACTTCCATGACCTACACCCCGGCCCAAGACCGCTACGAGCGGATGACCTACAACCGCTGCGGCAGGAGCGGCCTGAAGCTGCCGGCGATCTCTCTCGGCCTGTGGCACAATTTCGGCAATGACACCCCGCATGCCGTGAAGCAATCGATCGTCCGCCGGGCCTTCGACCTCGGCATCACCCATTTCGACCTCGCCAACAATTACGGGCCCCCGGGCGGCGCTTCGGAAGCGGCCTTCGGCGAGATCCTGAGGACCGATCTCGCCGGCTATCGCGACGAGTTGATCATCTCGTCCAAGGCCGGTTACGGCATGTGGCCCGGCCCCTATGGCGAATGGGGCAGCCGAAAGTACCTGATCGCCTCCTGCGACCAGAGCCTGAAGCGCCTCGGCCTCGATTATGTCGACATCTTCTATTCGCACCGCTTCGACCCCGATACGCCGCTGGAAGAAACCTGCGGCGCGCTCGACCATATCGTCCGGTCGGGCAGGGCGCTCTATGTCGGACTGTCTTCCTACAATTCGAAGCGCACCCGCGAGGCGGTCGCCATCCTGAAAAGCCTCGGCACACCCTGCCTCATCCACCAGCCGAGCTATTCGATGATCAACCGCTGGATCGAGGAGGACGGGTTGATCGATACGCTCGAAGAGCTTGGCATCGGTTCCATCGTCTTTTCACCGCTCGCCCAGGGCATGCTGACCGCCAAATATCTCGGCGGAATCCCTCAGGAGAGCCGGGCCGCGCAGGACAAGTCGCTCAACCGCGATTTCCTTACCGAACGCAACATCGAGAACATTCGCAAGCTGAACACGATCGCCGAGCGTCGTGGCCAGACGTTGGCCCAGATGGCGCTCGCCTGGGTGCTCCGCGGCGACCGCATCACCACCGCCCTCATCGGCGCCTCGAAGGCAGCCCAGGTCGAGGACTGCGTCAAGGCGCTCGAACGGCGCGATTTCACCCCCGACGAACTGGCCGAGATCGGCGTTTACGCACGGGAAGCCGACATCAACCTTTGGGCCGCCTCCGCCGAGCGCAAGGGACCGGCACGCAAGAAGAAATGACCGAATTTGCCCCTCGCTCTGACCCTCTCCCCGCAGGCGGGGAGAGGGGATGGCCGAAGCGGTGCCGAATTTTCCTTCTCCCCGCCTGCGGGGAGAAGGTGGCGGCAGCCGGACGAGGGGCAGTCGAAAAGCGAGGAGAGAGACTTGATCATCAATCCCATTCTGCCGGGCTTCAACCCGGACCCATCGATCTGCCGGGTCGGCGAGGACTACTACATCGCCACCTCGACCTTCGAGTGGTATCCCGGTGTGCAGATCCATCACTCGCGCGACCTGGTGAACTGGACGCTGGTGCGCCGGCCGCTGGAGCGGGCAAGCCAGCTCGACATGCGCGGCAATCCCGACAGCTGCGGGATTTGGGCGCCGTGCCTTTCCCACGCGGACGGCCGGTTCTGGCTGGTCTATACCGACGTCAAGCGCTTCGACGGCAACTTCAAGGACGCGCACAACTACATCGTCACCGCACCGTCGATCGAAGCCGAATGGTCCGACCCGGTCTATATGAATTCCTCCGGCTTCGATCCTTCGCTGTTCCATGACGACGACGGTCGCAAATGGTTCCTCAACATGCAGTGGAACCACCGAACGGAGAGCTATGGCGGCTCGCCGAAACACCCGGCCTTCGATGGTATCCTTCTGCAGGAATGGGACCCGGCCGCGGGTGCGCTGAAAGGGCCGGTCAGGAACATCTTTGCCGGAAGTCCGCTCGGCCTGGTCGAGGGGCCTCATCTCTTCAAGAAGAACGGCTGGTATTACCTCACCACCGCCGAGGGTGGCACCGGCTACGACCATGCCGTCACCATGGCGCGCTCGCGCGCGATCGACGGCCCTTACGAGATGCATCCCGACACCCATCTGATCACCTCGAAGGACGGGCCCGACGCAGCACTTCAACGCGCCGGCCACGGCCAGTATGTCGAAACGCCCGACGGCAAGGCCTATCACACCCATCTTTGCGGCCGGCCGCTGGCGCCGAAGCGCCGCTGCACGCTGGGCCGCGAAACGGCCTTGCAGAAATGTGTCTGGAGAGACGACGGCTGGCTCTATCTCGAGAACGGCACTCCCGTTCCGGCCTTGGAAGTTGCGCCGCCGAAGCCGGTCGACCGCGTGGCGCGGCCTGCGGTCATCAGCCGGCACTTCGACGATGTCGTCCTCCCGCCCGAGTTCCAGTGGCTTCGCACGCCGGAGCCGGACCGGCTCTTCTCGCTCGCCGCCCGTCCGGGACATCTGCGCCTCTATGGTCGGGAAAGCCTCGGTTCCTGGTTCGAGCAGTCGCTCGTAGCCCGCCGGCAGGAAGACCATCGCTTTCGGGCCGAAACCCGGATCGACTTTGCTCCCGACACCTACCAGCAGGTGGCCGGCCTCACTCACTACTACAATCGGCACAAGCTTCACGCCCTCGGCGTGACCCTGCACGAAAAGCTCGGCCGTGTGATCACCATCCTGTCCTGCGCCGGAGACTACCCGGATAGCCGGCTAAGCTTTCCGCTCGGTCCCGGCATAGCCGTTCCCGATGGCCCCGTCGATCTCGCCATGGAGGTCATCGACAACGATCTCCGGTTCTTCTGGCGGCCGGCCGCGACCGATGCGGTGTCGGGGGCAGGGGATGTCGATTGGCAGCCTGTCGGCCCGGTCCTCGACGCCGGCGTGATCTCCGACGAGGGAGGCCGCGGCGAGCACGGCTCCTTCACCGGCGCCTTCTGCGGCATGTTCGCCTTCGACACCAGCGGCCGGGCGAAAGGCGCCGATTTCGATTTCTTCGTTTATCGGCGCGTGTGACGGACCGCGGCTCCGGCCTCTCCGGTCGTCATCCTCGGGCTTGTCCCGAGGATCTGCCGCGGTGTCGGTCAATTCGATGGTGGTGGATGCTCGGGACAAGCCCGAGCATGAGGGCGTAAGTCTCGAATCTCATCCCAGCCGTTCGGCATGCCACTTCAGGTGGTCGTCCATGAAGGTCGAAATGAAGTAGTAGGAGTGGTCGTAGCGCTCGTGTATGCGCAGCGTCAGCCCGATGTCGGTGCCCTTGATCGCCTCTTCGAACAGCCAGGGCTTCAGGCCGGTTTCAAGGAAACTGTCGGCCTTGCCCTGGTCGATGAGGAATTCCGGGAAGCGTGCCCCGTCCTCCACCAGCGCACAGGCATCGTATTCACGCCACTTGGCCCGGTCGGGCCCAAGATATTTCTCGAAGGTGTCCTGGGTCCAGTCGGCGGTCAGCGGATTGACGATCGGGGCGAAGGCCGAGCAGCTCTTGAAGCGGTCGGGGTTCTTCAGCGCGATCGTCATGGCGCCGTGGCCACCCATGGAATGGCCGAAGATGCCCTGCCGGTCCATGTCCACGCGAAAATGCTCGGCGACCAGCGCCGGCAGTTCCTCGGTGACATAGGAGTACATCTGGTAGTTATCCGACCAGGGCGTCTCGGTGGCATTGAGATACATGCCGGCGCCCTTGCCCATCTTCCAGTTGGTGAGTTCGTCCGGCACGTCGTTGCCGCGCGGGCTGGTGTCGGGGCAGACGATGATCAGGCCGAGTTCGGCGGCCATGCGGCGGTACTCGCCCTTTTCCATGACATTGGCGTGGGTGCAGGTGAGCCCGGAGAGATACCAGAGCACCGGCCGCCTTTCGGTGATCGCCTGCGGCGGAACGAAGACGGCAAAGGTCATCCCGCCCTTGGTCGCTTCGGATTCGTGCGAGAAAACGCCCTGCATGCCGCCGAAGGCGGTGTTCTGGGAAAGGATCTTCATCTTTGGGGTCCCCGGGATTGTTAGCCGGCCAGCGAAACGGCGCCGTTGACGGCGGCCGCGATGAGCACGGTATTGAAGAAATACGATACGACGGCGTGCAAGAGATTGATCCGTCGCATGCGGGTGGAGGTGATGTCGGTATCGGAGGTCTGTGCCGTCATGCCGACGACGAAGGAGAAATAGAGGAAGTCCCAGCCGCACGGCGCCTCGGTCTCCGGAAAGGCGAGGCCGCCCTTGTTGTCGGCGCCGTCGGCCGTCGTTTCCGGACGCCAGTAGAGATGCGCGTAGTGGATGGCACTCATCGTGTGGATGGTCGCCCAGCCGCCGACGACGGAGAGAAAGGAGAGCACGAGTCCGAGAGTGCTGCCGCCGGAGGTGCGGTTGAGTGCGAGGAAGAGCGTGACGACGGCAATCACCACGGCGCCGAGGGTCACGACCAGGATGACTGGCGCCGGTTCGTCGGCCTGCTCGGCATTGTCCCTCAGGTAGTCGGCCGTCAGTTGCGGCATCCGAAGACCGATCAGCGCGAGATAGCTGAAGAAGAAGACGACAGCGCCGGCGTCCAGGGTGAGCCGAGGCTTGATCAGGAATGCCGCGAGCGCGGCAACCAGTCCGGCCCAGAGACCTGCATAGAACGGCCCGTGCCGGTGGGCGATCGTGCGGTCGAAGAGACTGGCCATGTCCGGACTTTCGCTGCGCGGGTTACGGGGAGGCAACCGACTAACACGCCTTGGAGCGGCGGCAAAGCCGCTCCAGCGTCTCGAGAAAGGCGGAACGGTCGCGCGGCGAGAAGGCGGCGTTGTAACCCTTGCTCTCCCCCGTCTCGCGCAAATGCGCCCCGAGGTCGCGCATGGCGGTCGCCATGCCGATATTGGTCGTGTCGAAGACACGCCCCGTCGGCCCGGTCACGAAAGCGCCGGCGGCCACGCAGCGCCCGGCGAGCGGAACGTCTGCCGTCACCACGATGTCGCCCGGACCGGCGCGCTCGGCGATCCAGTCGTCGGCGGCGTCGAAGGCACCGGACACGATGACGTTCTTGACCATTGGATCGCGGGACGGCCTCAGGCCCGAATTGGCGACGAAGGTCACCTCGAGCCCGTGGCGCTCGGCGACTTTGAGGATTTCCGGCTTCACCGGACAGGCATCGGCATCGACATAGATCTGGGGCATGGGATCGCTGTTAGGCTACTTCTTCAGACTGCGGACGTAGGTTTCAAGAACGGCATTCATGCGCGTCTGATATCCTTTGCCGGTGTTGCGGAATGCCTGGAGGACGGATTTCTTGACCCGCAGCGTGATCTGCTCTGTTCCCTCGGGTTGGCTGATCTTCGCCTGTTGCCAGAACGTCACGTCCAGTTCGGGAACATCGCTTGTGTCGATATCCTCATCCTGCAAGACGGCCAGTTGTTCAAGGGTGAGTTCTTTGTCGTAGCGTTTCGGCATATCGCTCCCTTTCCCGACGTTTGGCTGGGCGGGCGGAGATGATCCGCGTCACCCCGTTCCGATCCGTGTGCGTAACGACGATGCAGACCAAACTCTCGATCATGCCGACACTGTTGTGGCGCATTTCGCCATAATCGAAACGATCGTCGATGGCTGTCACAACAGGACCGTCGAAGATGCGGATGGCAGTGGCAAAGCCAATACCATGCTTGGCTATGTTCGAGGCGTCTTTCGCATCGTCCCATTCAAATATGGGAATAATTGTAGCTACATTTGTAGATGCGCACAACGGATTTATCTCGAGGCGGCCGCTGGTCGGCCGCCTCGGGGGATCGCGCTCAATAGACGACGACGCCGCGGATGGATTCACCCTTGTGCATCATGTTGAAACCCTTGTTGATGTCTTCGAGCGGCATGGTGTGGGTGATCATCGGATCGATCTGGATCTTGCCGTCCATGTACCAGTCGACGATCTTCGGCACGTCGGTGCGGCCGCGCGCGCCGCCGAACGCAGTGCCCATCCACTGGCGGCCGGTGACGAGCTGGAAGGGACGCGTCGAGATTTCCTGGCCGGCACCCGCCACCCCGATGATCACCGACTTGCCCCAGCCGCGATGGGCGCTTTCGAGCGCCTGCCGCATGACCTTGGTGTTGCCGGTGCAGTCGAAGGTGTAGTCGGCGCCGCCGATCAGGTCGCCGTTGCGCTTCGTCAGGTTGACGAGATAGGGCACGATGTCGCCCTCGACCTCCTTCGGATTGACGAAGTGGGTCATGCCGAACTTCTCGCCCCATGCCTTGCGGTCCGGGTTGATGTCGACGCCGATGATCATGTCGGCGCCGGCAAGGCGAAGCCCCTGCAAAACGTTGAGGCCGATGCCGCCGAGACCGAAGACGACCGCGGTCGCGCCGATCTCCACCTTCGCGGTGTTGATCACCGCACCGATGCCGGTCGTCACACCGCAGCCGATATAGCAGATCTTGTCGAAGGGGGCGTCGGGATTGACCTTGGCAACCGCGATCTCCGGCAGCACGGTGAAGTTCGAAAACGTCGAGCAACCCATGTAGTGGTGGATCTTGTCCTTGCCGATCGAGAACCGCGAGGTGCCGTCCGGCATCAGGCCCTGGCCCTGCGTCGAGCGGATCGCGGTGCAGAGATTGGTCTTGCGGGACAGGCAGGAATAGCATTCGCGGCATTCGGGCGTGTAGAGCGGAATGACGTGGTCGCCCTTCTTGACCGAGGTGACGCCCGGGCCGACGTCGACGACGATGCCGGCGCCCTCATGGCCGAGGATCGCCGGGAACAGGCCTTCCGGATCGGCCCCCGACAGCGTGAAGTCGTCGGTATGGCAGATCCCCGTCGCCTTCACCTCGATCAGAACCTCGCCAGCACGCGGGCCTTCGAGCTGTACGGTCATGATTTCAAGCGGTTTTCCAGCCTGCACGGCTACGGCGGCGCGAACGTCCATGGTGTCTTCTCCGGGGTTTGTAATTTGAGCGTTTGGAATGTGGCACGAGGGGCAAGGCGGCCTCAAGAGACGGCCATCACCCGAGACAGGTCGATTGGATCACGAAAAGATGAGCGCCGCGGGTCTCACCGCGGCAGGATCAGCGGCACATGCGGCGAAGCGTCGGCGCGCATCTCGCCGGTGAGCCTGGGATCGTCGATCACCTCGACGAGGAAGGCATAGGGCTTGAAGCCCGACCGCTGGTAGAATCCGACCGCGCCGGGATGGTCGAAATGGCAGGTGTGAACCCAGAACCGCCGGATCGGCTTCGCCCAGGCGTTGTCGATCGCCGCGTTCATCATGATCCGGCCGGCGCCCTGGCCGATGGCGTCCGGAACGAGGCCGAAGAATACGAGTTCGCACTCGCCGTCCTTGCGGAGATCGAGCTCCATCAGGCCGACACGCCGGTCGCCGTCCCGCACGGTGTAGACCTCGACGGCCGGGTCATGAAGGATTGCGCGCAGTTCCTCGTCCGGCATGACGAGCCGCGACAGCCACATCCAGTCCTCGCCGATCGCGCGGAAAAGTGCGCGATATTCGCCAAGATCCGCATCCGTCCACCGTTCGAGGCGAAGGGCGGCGTCCTCCGCACGCACCGGCTTGGGCGCCGGTTTTGTCAGCATTTCAAGGCAGGTGACGACATTGGCAAGCTTGCCGGCGGGCACGGCCGAATAGCCGAGGGGGAGGGGCGGGTTCATGGTATCCATGGCGGTCTTTGGAGCCGTTCCGCCTGCCTTAGTCAAGGGCCAAAGGCGCCTCAGGCGGTCCCGAAAAGCCTGTCGCAGGCATAGATCACGCCGCAGATGTGGATCGAAAGCGCGGCATAGAGCCCGAAACCGGTCATCATCCGTTCGGGACCGCTCATCGCATCTAGTTTTTCGCGTGGCTTGATGCTGGTGGTGCGGATGAGGCTCAGCAGCGTGAAGACCGCAAGCGCCCCCAGCATGGCGGGAGCGGGCAGCCCGATTCGCCATCCCGTCGCCGCGACGACGAGTGCGATCCCGAAGCTCGCAAGGGTCAGCAGGGCACGGCTTGGAAAGAGCTGCCTGAGCACCTGGCCGCCGTCGAAGCGATGCATCGGCAGGAGGTTGAGCAGGTTGAAGGCGGAAAGAATCAGCAGGAAGACGAGCAGCGGTCCGCTGCTCGTCGGCGCCATGATGCCGTCGTCGGCGGCCTGGTGCCCGGCAATCAGGATCGGCACGGCGAAGGCCGAGACGCCGGCGCCCATCAGCGCGCAGGTCGCGACTTCGAATAGGCTCGCATAAGGGCGGCCGCCGATCGCGATCCCGCCGAGCAGCGGCACGAAGATCATCCTCGCCCGGGCGTGTCCGAACGCTCGGTAGGCAACCATGTGGCCGAGTTCGTGAAAGACGATGACCAGGGTAAGGAAGACCGAGATCATCAGTCCGTTCCGGTCGAAGCCGAAGAAGGGCCAGAGCAGCAGGGTTGAGAGCGTGGCGAGCGCCACCTGGCTCAGCGGATGTTCGAGACGTCCGGCAGCGGAGGGACTGCGGCCCTCGAGATGGTCCTCAAGCGCCTTCACCTCGCGCTTCAGCATGATGTAGCGGAAAAGCAGGAAGCCGAGGCCGTGATAACGGTCGGTTTGTTCGATTGCGACGGTCGATCCGTCTTCGGCAGGGCCGATCGTGCGAACTTCGCGATAGTTCGACCAGAAGCTCGCGTCGAGCGCGCTGTCCGCAACGATCCGAAGCTCGCAACTGAACTCGCCGTCGGCCTTCACGCCGGTCCGGTCGATGGCCATCGTGCGGGTGATCGGTCGGCCCGTCCGGTCGGGCTGCCGGTAGCGCAGTTCCAGCCTGTCGGGCGTGCCCTGGAGCGTGCTCACCGACAGTACCGACGGATGCCAGTCGGCAAGCCCGCCGCCCGGGCGGGTCATGTCCCAGATCTCTTCCGGCCGCATGTCGAGGTGGCGCCTCACCGTGATGGTGCGACGACCGAGCGGTGCGGCGAGCATCAGCCAGATCAGGCCGAGATTGATGCCGAGGAGAATGAAGGCTGCCTGGAATGTCGTCACGGGTGCACTCCTTTCTGCCGCAGCTCTCCGGGCCGCTCGCGTCGCTACGCCACCTTGTTCTCGTCGAGGAAGAGCGCGTCCGGAACCTGCAGCCAGCGCCGCGGCGGCTCGACCGGCGTACCCTTGTCCGTCTCGCTCCGGCGGATGCCGCTCATCAGCGCGGTCCATTCCGGGTGACTGGAGCGCGAGGACGCGATCCGGTCTATTTCCTCAAGCGCCGCGATCTCGATCGGATAGAGGTCTATCCTCCCCCGGTCGAACGCACTGCGCAGGATGCGATGGACATATGCGAGTTCCGTCTCGCCGATCCCACCCTGCGGCGGGCGGCCGACTGCAAGCGCGCCCCGTCCTTCGCTCAGCGCCACGCGCAATTGGTCGAGCGCCAGCACCTTGAGCGTCGGCGGCACATGGCGTGACACGTCCATGACATGCAGCACCACCGCCAGCTCGAGTTCGTCATGCACCACGCCATCGACCGAGAAGACCCGCTTCATCCAGTCGACGTTGAGGTCGTCCATCGAGCCGATCGGATAACAGCGGTCGACGATGAAACGCGTCAGCGACTCGACGAAGAAATCACGCCACTCCGGGCACTTTTCCGGACAGGAATTGTTGAGGGCAAGGAGGGTGACGACGTCGTCGGGTGTCTGGATACCTTCGGGGAAGGTAAACTTGCGCAATAAGAATATGTCCTCGGCGGACAGCCTGTTCTTCCCGGCGACAACACATGCCGGAAAAGAGAGACGAAACTCGCTCATCTTTTTATCCCTGTTTCATCATGAAACTGGGACGAGTGTTATCCGACAAAGATTGCGTTTGTGCCAATTTTCCCGGTTAGCGTCGTGTAACGGGAAAGCATTGCATTTTAGCGTTCCTGGGCGCGACGATGCTCGCGCCAGAGAATGAAGAGGCCAGAGCCGACGATGATGCAGATTCCGACCCATTTCGACACGGTCGGGAAATCGTCGAACAGCGCATATCCGAGGATGGTTGCAGCGATAATCTCGAAATACTGGAACGGTGCCAGAACCGACAGCGGCGCCAGGCGGAAGGCGCGCACGACCAGCAGGTGGGCATAGCCGGAGATCGAGCCCAGGATCATCAGCAGCATCAGCGCGAACCAGGACGAGGGGAGCGAGATCGCGAAATCCGTCTGTCCGACGGCATTGCCGCCAAGGAGGACGATGCCCATGAACAACGTGCCGCCGATACCCGACATGGTCTGCATGGTAACCGGCGAATCGGCCTCGCCGATCGCCCGATTCAGGAACATGTAGAGCGCGTAGAGGAAAGCGCAGGCGACGGGGAGGAGGGACGTGAGTCCGAACACCTCATAGCTCGGCTGGATGACGATCATCGCGCCTCCGAAGCCGACGACGATGGCCGTCCAGCGCCGCCAGCCGACCTTCTCGCCGAGAAAGATCGCGGAAAGCGCGGTCAGGATGAAGGGCTCGACGAAGTAGATCGCGAAGACGTCGGCGAGCGGCATGTATTTGACGGCGGTGAAGAACATCAGGCTCGCCGCGCCGTGCAGCACCCCGCGCAACAGGTTGAGGCCCGGACGTTTCGCCGACAGTGCCGAGCGCCCCTGGATGGCGAGCAGGAACGGCACGATGCATGCGACCTGGAAAAAGAATCGGTAGAAGTTGACCTGGCCCGGCGACATGCCTTCGACGTTCGCCATGTATTTGGCGATCGCGTCCATCAACGGCAGGACCAGCATGCAGCCCGCCATCAGGGCCATGCCCTGCATCGGATTTTCGGCGGTCGGTGCGCGGTGCTGGGTCATGCTGGGAGCCTTCAAACGGGAGGCTCCATGAAGCATAGGCGATCACAGCTATCAAGGGCCCCGGCGTCCCGGACGGTACGCCGGATCGGGGGCGCGGAAGGCCGCGCCGGGCGTTGTCATAAATCGGAAAAAGGCGATATGTTTCTACCGCTTCGCTGGCGTCATGCCATGGCGCGCGAAGGAGAGCCACTGCCTCGCCTTCGCCATATGATCCGCATAATCGCAAGGGTCTCGGCCACGCCGGACCTGCTGTCAGGTTTGGTTTTCGCGCGGTCGATGCGGAAGAATGGAGCAACCGGCATGGATACAGGCGATAGGAGCGGTCACACCTTGCGGCCCGATCTGGCGCGTCGAATGATCGACGCCAGCGATGACACGCTCGGTGGACGATTGTCGGCCGCACGTGACGCGAGCGGCATCAGTCAGGCGGATCTGGCGAATCGTCTCGGCGTAAGGCGCGAGACGCTGACCGCCTGGGAGGCCGATCGCGCCGAACCACGCTCCTCCCGGCTCATCGACATAGCCGGTATCCTCGGTGTGTCTCCGATGTGGCTGATGACCGGCAACGGCCTCGGTCCGGCCGTCGATGACGAGTCGCTACTGCTCGAGGCCATGCGGGTCGAACTTGCCCGCCTCAATGAACTGCACCGAGAGACCGGTCGCCTGATCGACGGCCTGGCACGCCAGATCGAACGCTTCGAATCGGTGCGGCTGCGGCGCTAGCGATCTCGCGTCGCGCTCACGCGCCGGCTTCCGGGCTCGCCGCGCCCTCGTCGCCCACCGTCGGGCCGAACACATCCTCGAAGGCTTCCCTCAACCGGATGTCCACATCCGCCATCATCACCAGCAGGCCCAGATCCACCAGGCTGGTGACGCCATAGGCACTGATTCCGCACGGCACGATCCCGGAGAAATGCGAAAGGTCCGGATCGACATTGATCGACAGACCGTGAAAGCTCACCCACCGCCGGAGCCGGATGCCGAGGGCGGCGATCTTGTCCTCTGCCATGGAGCCGTCGGCGAGCAGCGGCTTTTCCGGTCGCCGCACCCAGACGCCGACGCGGTCTTCGCGCCGCTCGCCCTTGACGTTCATCTTCTCGAGCGTGCGGATCACCACCTCTTCGAGCGCGGCCACATAGGCGCGCACGTCCTGCCGCCGTCGCTTCAGGTCGAGCATCACATAGGCAACCCGTTGGCCCGGGCCGTGATAGGTGTATTCGCCGCCCCGGCCTGTGGAAAACACCGGGAATCGATCGGGCTCGATCAGGTCCTTGGCTTCCGCGCTGGTGCCGGCGGTATAGAGCGGCGGATGCTCGAGCAGCCAAACCAGTTCGTCCGCCGTGCCGTCGGCAATCGCCGCCACCTCGCGTTCCATTTCGGCGACCGCTTCCTCATAGGGAACAAGGCCTTCGGATATCCGCCAGCGCACAGGGGCAGAGCCGGCGGAGGCGAACATTTCAGTCGTAAGATCACTGCGCTGCATTGGGAAAAGCCTTCCTTTCCCTCTACTTGGCAAGAAAGTGGGGCCACTTCAAGGGGCGGGAATCCTTGGGCGTCAGGGCCTTCCGTAAGCCCGGTGCGGGAAATCTCAAAAAACTGTCATCTTGGCCTTGTGCACCCGGAATGCTTTTGCTACATGCAGCCCCGCCGGAGCAATTCGGCGCTACCAAGATGCGGTCGTGGCGGAATTGGTAGACGCGCAGCGTTGAGGTCGCTGTGTCGCAAGACGTGGAAGTTCGAGTCTTCTCGACCGCACCATTCTTCCCTAGAGGAAGAATACGAAAGCCGGCTCGCCGAAAGGCAGCCGGCTTTGTCGTTTCAGGGATTCCCCGTTGCTGGACTTCACTCCGTATCCGTTGGAATATGTGCGTCGGTGCCGATGGTGTTGATCAGATTGCGCACGGTCGTGACCCCGGCTACGCCCAGCACCTTCAGTTCGATCAGCCTTCGCTCTCCGGGCGTATCCACATCGCCTCTCAAGGTCACGACATGACCGTCGACATGGAGGTCCACCGCCGAAAGCGTGGTCTCGGAAAAATTCTCGAGCGCGGCGTGAATGTCCGCCTCGAGCTGATCGCTAAGCTCGCGATGGTCGGTCTCTGGCAGGACCGGGGAGACGAGGGGAGCCTCGCTCCCATCAGGTTCGGCCTTGGTCACGCGAAAGCCGCGATTGCGTTCGCGATCGAAATTGGCGTCAGTCTCGCCATAGGCCGCGTTGGCAACAGGCTTTGCGCCAGCGCCGGCGCCGTCGTCATAGGGCCAGCCGCCGTCGATGTCCCGCTGTTCAAAATCTCGGTAGTCCTCCTCTCGGGAAAACTCGTCTCTGTCGCGTGCGCCGTTGGTCATCATTGCTCCCTTCTGACACTGTTGCGTCGAAGGAAACGCGCAGGATCGGGTTTGGATCCGAAAACCTGCCGAGGCGACCCTATTTGCGGCTCTTTTCCCATCTACGGATCAGCCGGTCGCGTTTCAGCTTCGAAAGGCGTTGCAGCCAGAACATGCCGTCCAACTGGTCGATCTCGTGCTGCATGCAGATCGCGGCAAAGCCTTCGAGCCTTTCCTCATGGATCGCGCCGTCGAGATCGCGGAAACGAATGTCGACAGCGCGCGGCCGGGTGACTGTCTCCGTGGCGCCGGGCATCGAGACGGAGCCTTCCGTGTGCTCCATCGTCTCCTGCGAAAAACCGAGGATTTCCGGATTGGCGTAGTCGCGCCGCCCTCCGAGTTCGGGCAGGTCGAGCACCACGAGACGGAGCGGCACCCCGATGTGCGGCGCGGTGATGCCGACGCCGGGTGCCGCCCTGATCGTGTCGTGGAGGTCGTCGGCAAGGGCGCGCAGGGCGCCGTCGAACTGTTCCACCGGCTCTGCCGGAACCTTGAGGGCGGTGTCGGGGAAGATGACGATCGGACGGACGCTCAAGGAGACCTCTTTCATATTGTGGAGCGGGCAGGCGAAGCGATGGCGCAATCGAGGCTGGACCCGGCTTCGCCGATACGTTAGCAGGAAGCGTTCGCAATTGCATATCGATCGCTGCGTTGCGCTAGGCGGTTGTTGACAATGCGTTTTCCGGCGCCATTCTCGCTTGGGCGAAAGAGGCCGGCCAGAGATTTGATTTGGGCGAGGGCGCACGTATGACCGAGACCGGCGAAGACATCCGCGTTCGCGCTCCCCAGGAAGACGCCCCGGCGGACATCTATGCCGAGGACGGCTCGATTCGGTCAGACTTC
The DNA here is from genome assembly GCF_012927355.1 of Rhizobium terricola. Classification (GTDB taxonomy): domain Bacteria; phylum Pseudomonadota; class Alphaproteobacteria; order Rhizobiales; family Rhizobiaceae; genus Allorhizobium; species Allorhizobium terricola. Next base: position 1,242,351 of record NZ_JABBGK010000001.1, on the reverse strand, counting down.
CTTGCCCTTGTCGGTGCCGCGATCGCCGACCGCGATCTGCTTTTCCTCCGCCAGAACGTGGCGCGCCTGCACGAATCGGAAATCGGCGACCTGATCGAGGCGATCCTGCCCGACCAGCGTATCGCGATGGTCCGCCTGCTCGGTGACGACTTCGACCTGACCGCGCTGACCGAGGTCGACGAGGGGATCCGTCTGCAGATCGTCGAGCATCTGCCGAATGACCGGATCGCCGCCGCCATCGGTGATCTCGATTCGGACGATGCCGTCTACATTCTCGAGGACCTCGACCAGGAGGACCGGGACGAGATTCTCGCCCAGCTGCCGTTCACCGAACGGGTCCGCCTGCGCCGCGCCCTCGACTATCCGGAAAGCTCGGCCGGCCGCCGCATGCAGACCGAATTCGTCGCCGTTCCGCCCTTCTGGACGGTCGGCCAGACAATCGACTACATGCGCGACGAGGAAGACCTGCCGGAGACCTTTACCCAGATCTTCGTCATCGACCCGACCTTCAAGCTGCTCGGCACTGTCGATCTCGACCGCATCCTGCGCACCAAGCGCCAGGTCAAGGTCGAGACCATCATGCGCGAGATGAATCATCCGATCCCGGCCGAGATGGACCAGGAAGAGGCCGCCCAACTCTTCGAGCAGTACGACCTTCTCTCCGCTGCCGTCGTCGACGAGAACGAGCGTCTGGTCGGCGTGCTGACCATCGACGACGTGGTCGACGTCATCCAGGAAGAGGCTGAGGAAGATCTGATGCGCCTCGGCGGCGTCGGCGACGAAGAACTGTCGGACAGCGTGGTGGAAACGTCGCGCTCGCGTGTGCCGTGGCTCGCGGTCAACCTGTTCACGGCCTTCGTGTCCGCCTCCGTCATCTCGCTGTTCGAGGCGACCATCGAGCAGGTCGTGGCGCTTGCCATCCTGATGCCGATCGTCGCCGGAATGGGCGGCAATGCCGGCTCGCAGACCATGACCGTGACCGTTCGGGCGCTCGCGACCCGCAATCTCGACATTCACAATGCCTGGCGCGTTGCCCGGCGCGAGGCCGGCGTCGGCCTGATCAACGGCGTGCTGTTCGGCTGCATGGTCGGCATGGTCGCCGGGTTCTGGTTTCACGACGTCTCGATCGGCGGCCTGATCACCACCGCCATGCTGATCAACATGTTCGCCGCCGCCATGGCCGGCATCATGATCCCGTTGCTGCTCCACCGAGCGGGCGCTGACCCGGCCGTATCTTCGGCCGTTTTCGTTACTGCGATCACCGACACGACGGGGTTTTTCAGCTTCCTCGGCCTGGCCACCTGGTGGTTCATGTCGGGCTGATGCGCGAAAAATTGACTTATACGTAAAAGTCAATATTATACCGTTTCCTAAATGAATCGGAACGGTTGTGAAGAAATATTACAGCATCACGGAACTGACGCGTGAATTTGGGGTGTCGACCCGGACGCTTCGTTTCTATGAAGACGAGGGTCTGCTCCATCCTGAACGCCGGGGCCGCACTCGACTTTACCGCGCCGCCGACCGGCGACTGCTGCAGGAAATCCTGCGCGGCCGCAGGATTGGTTTCACGGTAGCGGAAATCCGTGAGATCGTCCATGTCTACAAGGAACCGCCCGGCGAGATCGGTCAGCTGAAGCTGATGATGAAGCGCATCGACGAGAAGCGCGAGGAGCTTCGCCAGAAGCGTCGCGACATCGACGAGACCTTGACCGAGCTCGACCAGGCCGAAGAGGCCTGCCTGACCCGCCTGGTGGAAATCGGCGTCGGAACCTGATCCGACCCTGCCTCAGAGCCAGCGCCGGGTGCGCTGGCAGTACTGCTCGAAATCGATCCCGAAACGCGCCAGCAGGTGCATTTCCTCGTTGCGGATGGCAATGTAGGTGGTGACCACTGCAGCCGCCAGCGCGGCGACGAAGAACCAGGCATTGCCGGTCAGGAAGCCGAAGGCTGCGGTCGCCAGTGTATAGCCCAGATAGATCGGGTTGCGGCTGTAGCGGAATGGCCCGCAGGTGACCAGTCGCTGCGCGCCGCGATGCGGCATGACCGTCGTCCGGCACTCGATCAGCGTTTTCACTGCCCAGAGATCAAGCAGCACCGCGGCCGCGATCATCGCGCCGCCGATGCCGAGGAACACGTAGCTGCCCGGCATCATCGAGGGAAAAAGGCCGACGAAGCGGCCGGCGATGAGGGCGAAGAGGATGGCCAGTCCGTAGAGAACGGGCGGCCAGGGGAAACTCAGGGGTTTCAACCGATAGGCATTCATGATCAGGTCCTGTCATTGACTGGTGGCCGAACACGCACGCGCAAGCTCTAGTACGCGCTCATCCTTGTCCGGCAAGATTGCGCCAGACTGGAGAGGCGTCAGTAGCGACTGTTCCTGCAGGCGTTCGAGCGTGCAGGAACAGAACCGGTTGCAGAGTGTCGTGTCCGACCCCTCGGCCAGACAAGCCGCTTCGCAGCTCGCCAGGTAGGACTGTATAGGATCAGGTTTTTGTGGCGGTGCGATGATCGAGATCAACGCGACGATGCCGATCAGCACCGGTTGGTGGACAAGATAGACGAGAAGACTGTTGCGTCCGCCCCAGCGCAGCCAGCCGGGACCGGCGGGAAGCCGGGCCAGCGCATGCAGCCAGCCGCGCGAAAAGGCGAAGCGAGCGACGGCGATCCCGGCCAGCAGCGCTCCTGTCCAGGGCAGCAGCGGCACGTAGTCGTTGGAGCGCGGCAGGTTTTCCGACAACCCGACGAAGAGCAGCGGAGGCAGGTCGAACAGCGGCGCATGGTAGACACTCGGCAGCGCCGCGGCGGCGGCCGCGACGATCAGTGTCAATACTGGTGGCAGGCGAAGAAAGGCAAGGCCGATCAGGCTTGCGGCCGCGATGCAGTGCAGGATCCCGAAGAAGATCCACCCGTCGCGGACGAAGAAGAAGGTTGCCGCGCTGATCGCCAGCGCCGCCGCGACGATCACCCCGAAACGCTTGAAGAAGGACTCGAAGCGGATCGTTGGAAAATGGGCGAGCACCAGGCTGAATCCGGCGAGGAAAAGGAAGCTCGAGGCGATCGACCGTGCATAGAGCTTCAGCCAGCCATGGGTTGCGGTGCCCGGGTCGAGGTAGCCGAAAAACTCGAAGTCCCAGGTCAGATGGTAGGTCGCCATGGCGATGAGCGCGATGCCGCGCGCCGCGTCGAGCGCCCCGATCCGGGGCATCTTTGCTGTGCTCTCGCTGCTGTCGGGATGCGCCGCCACGCTTCTTCCTTCCGCTGTCCGTCTCGTCGTCGGTCCTGAATTCCGCCCCGTGCCAGACCGCGCAAAGGTGACCATTTCAAGGCGCGGGCGGGGGCGATTCGATCAGCGCCAGCCGGGCCTCGGAAAAGAACTGCCGGCGCAGCAGCACAATGAACACGGTCAGTGACGTTGCCATGAAAAGGTAAGGGCTGGCGAACCAGCCGAGATAGCCGATCGACATGAAGAGGGCGCGTAGCCCGGAGTTGAAATGGCTTGCCGCGATGATGTTCATGCGGATGGCGAGTTCCGCGGCCCGGGCAGCCCCTTCCGGATCGCGCCGCGCCTCGTCCGCCATCGGCAGCGCACCGAAGAGGATGGTGCAGTAGTTGAACAGGCGATAGGACCAGCCGAACTTGAAGAAGGAATAGCCGAAGATCGCGGTCAGAACGAAGACCTTGAGCTCGAAGGTCGTGCGCCCGCCCTGCACGATGAAAGGCAGGTCCTTGAACACCGCGTCCACCTGGTCGGTGGCGCCCAGAAGCGCAAAACAGCCGCCGATCGCGAGAATGGAGGTGGAGGCGAAGAAGGCCGTTCCATTCTGCAGGCCGGACATGATCTGCGTGTCGATCATCTTCAGGTCGCGGCCGAGCGAATTCATGATCCACTGGCGCCGCCGCTCGGCCATGGCCTGGGTCAGGCTGGTACGTGCGAAGATGCGGCTTCGGCCGGTGATCCAGGCGAAGGCGAACCAGAGAACACCGAAGAGGCAGAGTGCGATGTAGTCGAGAATGGTCATGAATCGTCCCGGCGTTGCATCTGCATTTTTATGATGCGTCCTCGGTTTGCCCACAAGCGAATTAACCAAGACACAACAGATTGGCCCAAAATGAGGCAGTACTCTTCCGGCGCCCCAGAAGCCTCCTCGTCTTAAGTCATTGAAATCTCGAATATGTATGCGTGATTTGCATGGCTGGTCGCCGGATTTGGTCACTCTTTTGCCATTTTTGCAGTTGCGAACCGCCGGCGATTTTAATAGATCGATGACACGAAGGCGGTCGGGGGACGGCTTTCTGCCAACAACGCTCAAACGGAGTCTTCATGGAAGACAGCATCCAGAAATCCTGCTGGAACGTGACTTTTCGTGCATTGATCGGTTTCGCCGGCATCCTCTGCCTGGCATACCTCTTTGGCAGCATGTGATACGGGACGAACAGTCCTGACTTCCGACAGCGCGGGTCTTTAGGGATCCGCGCTGTCGCCGTTTTGGGAGCGACGACGAATGTCGCGGCGATGAAAGCGGATGTCGGTTCGCCGCCGCATTCATGATACATGATAATTTAGCCTCGCGGCGAACAGGCGACACAAGGCGGATTTCATGTTCCTTTCGGTTTTCGACGTATTCAAGATCGGCGTAGGCCCTTCGAGCTCCCACACGATGGGACCGATGACGGCAGCGAACCGCTTTCTCGACCTCATTGCCTCCGACAGCTGGCCGCGTCCCCAGGGCGCCCATGTCGCGGCGCTGAAGGCCAGCCTTCATGGCTCGCTCGCCTATACCGGAATCGGTCACGGGACGGGCAGGGCGGTCATCATCGGCCTGACCGGCGAGGCGCCGGACCGCATCGACCCGGACAAGATGGACGCCATCATCGAGGAGGTGGAGCGCACCCACCGCGTCGCACCCCCCGGTCATCCCGCCTATCATTTCAATCCGAAGGAAGACCTCGTCTTCGACAAGAAGGAGCCGTTGAAGGGCCATGCCAACGGCATGCGTCTGTCTGCCCTCGACAAGGACGGCCGTGTCCTCCTGACGACGATCTACTATTCGATCGGCGGCGGCTTCGTCGTCACCGACACCGAACTCCTCGCCATGCAGAAGAGCAAGAAGGCCGCGAGCGCCACCAAGGTGCCCTATCCCTTCTCGTCGGCGAAGGAGATGCTCGAGATGGCCCGCCGCTCCGGCCTGACGATCGCCCAGATGAAGCGGGCGAACGAGGAGGTCGTGATGGATCGCGACGCGCTCGACGCCGGCCTCGACCGGATCTGGGAAGCAATGAGCGGCTGCATCGATCGCGGCCTTAAGCAGGATGGCCGACTGCCCGGCGGCCTCAATGTCCGCCGCCGCGCCCGCTCCATCCATGACCAGTTGCAGGAGGAATGGCGCTCCAATCGCCAGAACCCGCTTCTCGCCAATGACTGGCTGTCGGTCTATGCCATGGCGGTCAACGAGGAGAATGCGGCCGGCGGGCGCGTCGTCACCGCGCCGACCAACGGCGCCGCGGGTGTCGTGCCGGCAACCATCCGCTACTACCTGCATTTCCATCCCGACGCCGATCAGGACGGCATTCGCGACTACCTGCTGACGGCTGCGGCCGTCGGCGGCATCATCAAGCACAATGCCTCGATTTCCGGCGCCGAAGTCGGCTGTCAGGGCGAGGTCGGTTCCGCCTCCGCCATGGCGGCGGCCGGCCTTGCGGCCGTGATGGGCGGCAGCCCCGAGCAGATCGAGAACGCCGCCGAGATTGCGCTGGAGCATCACCTCGGCATGACCTGCGACCCGGTCGCCGGCCTCGTCCAGGTGCCCTGCATCGAGCGCAATGCGCTCGGCGCGGTCAAGGCGGTCACGGCCGCGTCGCTGGCGCTGAAGGGCGACGGCGAGCACTTCGTGCCGCTCGACGCCTGCATCGAGACCATGCGCCAGACTGGCAACGACATGAGCGAGAAATACAAGGAAACCTCGCTCGGCGGTCTCGCCGTCAACGTCGTCGAATGTTGATGGCTGGGGCGTCATCGGCGCTTTGCCCTTGACGCCGGCCCCGCGCGGGCTATCACCAGAGCCATGACACTCAATCTGATCAAGCTCTGCGTCGGCGCCGACAGTCTCGACGATCTTCGCGAATGGGTGGCCGAACGCGCGTTGGTCGCGGTCGCGGCCGGCCTGCCGCCGCAGTCGAGCCATGTCACCCGCATGGTGCCGAAGCGGGCCGACGAACTGCTCGACGGCGGTTCGCTCTACTGGATCATCAAGGGCCAGGTCGCCGCCCGGCAGAAGCTTCTCGACATCAAGACCTTTACCGGCGGCGACGGGATCTCCCGCTGCGAGCTGATCCTCGGCCCGGAAGTGATCGAGGTGGCACCGGCGCCGCGCCGCCCGTTCCAGGGCTGGCGCTACCTCGAACCCGATGCCGCCCCCCGCGACCTCGGCGCCTCCGGCGCCAATCTCGAGGAAATGCCCGAAGACCTCAAACGCGAACTCGCCGAACTGGGGCTATTGTAGGGGCTGCGGCGGAGGCCGGCGGTGGCCCCGCTCTGTGCAGGGCGGCTCTTTTTGTGCCTATAGAACGTAGTCAACGGTCAGTACGTACCGAAAGTCGCACCGTTACGTCGGCGTCTTCCGCAGCCATTCCTCTTTCTACAACACGTCTGTAACAGGACAAGGTCTTCGAGGGTGGCCTTGTTGACTCATACCTGTTTGATTGTGACAACTTCTGCATATTTGCTTGGTTTGTGGCATAAGACTTAAGGTTGTGTTGCGTGCTGAAATTAGAGCCAAGTCATGGAGAGGAAGAATGGAGAGCTGCTCAAGCTTTTGGAGCCTTTTGATCAAGCTACAGGAGGTCTCCTGGCTGGATTGGGCGAAGACGCTGGTGGATTTGCTGAAAGGGATTGCTTGGCCGCTAGCGGTTTTTTGCTTGATATGGATCTTTAGAAAGCAAATTCGAGAAAAAATACCGCATTTGCGTAACATCAGCCCAACCAGTGCTGATTTTGAGATGCAGCCGACTTCTCAAGCAACTCCCGGACCTTTTGTGGCCGGCCCGCACCGCCTCAGTACCGTCAATGACTTGGTGGAGAAGATTCAGCAGGAACTCACACCCATTATAGCAGAAAGCAGGGAGCCCCTCTTGGTCAGAGCTCTTGCTGAAGCCAGGGTTCTCGCCGACTTCGAATTCATATTTGCGAATATATTCAAAACTCAGGTTGATGCGTTGAGGCGCCTCTCAGAGGGTTCCGTTTCATTGGAAGAGGCGGAAAAGTATTTTGAAGACAATGTCATACCAATAAGACCTGAGCTGTTTGCGGAATGGGGTTTCGAACGGTGGAGCGCATACCTGCGAAGCCAGGGTCTTGTACTGCTGATCGACGAGAGAGTTGAGATCACCGCCAAAGGTAATGATTTCCTTCAATTTGTGGACAGCCGAAAGGCAGGCGCGACGCTTGTCAACTAGCTGCAAATCTTTGGCGAGCCGACACCGACCTGCCCGGCGGCTAGAGCGGCAGAGGATAAAGAATGTGGCAAAGCTTCAGACCTAAGAAGGCTCAGGATGCGGTTGTACATAGCCGCGAGGGAAGTTGCCCATGAAACTCTGGTTCGATCGGTTCTTGAAGGTGATTGCGGTAATCGCCGCGGTCATGGTCTGCTGGCGGGCGATCTATCCGGTCTATTCGTGGCATCAGAAGCTCACGGTCACCGTCGAGACGCCCGACGGGCCTGTAACGGGTTCCTCCGTCGTCGCCGTCGAATGGAGCAGCAGCCCGAAGTTGCTGCCGGACATGCCGGGTGCCGGTCACCAGTTTCGGGGCGAGGCGACGGTCGTTTGGCTTCCCGGCGGCCGCTACCTTTTCGCTCTCCTGCCAGGGTCGGACTTCCGCGCACTGTCCGTCTTCGCGCCCGACAAGATGCCCAAGCACAGTTGGGCTGCCATTCGGGCCTTTCTGCCGGCCGCGGCACGGGGTTCATGGAGCGGCGGGGAGATACGCACGCTGACACCGGACCAGTATCCTTTGCTGGTCACCTTCGGCGACATCGATGATCCTGCCAGTGTGAAATTGGTCGATCCCGCCGATCTCGAGGCCTCGTTCGGGCCGGGCTACCGGTTGGCTTCCATCACGATGGCCATCACCAATGAGGCGGTGACCAAAGGTAAAGTAGAGAACGTGATGGAGTGGTTGGGACCGTATCCAGAGCCAAGGCTGAGCCCCGCAACGGGCAAGGCGTCAGATATCCCCTTTTCTCGCAAAGTAGCCCAAGGCGACTTCATCAGGAGGTGAGAAATGTCAATCTCCGTAGACCTTTTCATGGCCATTCTTCAATGGACACTTACAATCGCGGCTACAATGCAAGCTTAGGCGATGGAGTTAACGTTGCTAACGGCATTGACCAAGATGGACTTGGGGAAGTCCGGATCGAAAGTTGGCACTGCTGTTGTCAAGGACGTAGATCTCCTACCAGGGTCTGAAAACGCTGGCTTCTACGCCGTTGCCTACAGGTGGAATGGCCAGACAATCATCTCCTATTGCGGCACCGATGAAGGCTTGGGGGAACTCGTGCTGACGGACTTGCCGATCGTCTCGGGAGACGACAACGAGGCAGTGATCTGTTTTGCCTCGCAGTTCTATCAGAGCGTGCTGGCATCTCCCGGATCCGCGGACATCGTTCTCACAGGCCAGTCGCTCGGTGGCGCGCTGGCGGGGGCATCGGCTCACTTTGGTGAAAAGAGGTCATTGCCGCCGAATGGAGCAGCAATGCGAAACGGTTGCCGGGCATTCCGTCGCCGTTCACTCTGAATTCTGCCGCGTCGGGCACGGGTCGGATCCCGGCCCGATTGAGCGCGCAATATTATGCCTCAGCCGCCCGCACGAGGACCTTGCTTCCATCTTCACGGATTTCAAAGAACCAGCCGGAAAACCCGAACCCTTGCGGATTGCCGCCCGTGCGGCTATCTGACCGCCCATGATGCTAGCACCGCTCTACACCCCGGGGACGAAGATCTTCGCCGTCGCCCCTATGATCGACTGGACCGATCGTCACTGCCGTTTCTTTCACCGGCAGCTGACGGGCCGCGCGCTGCTCTATACCGAGATGGTTGTTGCCAATGCGGTGATCCACGGCCAGCGCGACAAGCTCCTGGGTTTTGATGCGGCCGAGCATCCGGTCGCGCTGCAGCTCGGCGGATCGGATCCGGCAAAGCTCGCCGAAGCGGTGAAGATTGCCGCCGACTATGGCTATGACGAGATTAACCTCAATGTCGGCTGCCCCTCCGACCGCGTGCAGTCCGGCACGTTTGGCGCCTGCCTGATGCGCGAGCCGGAGACGGTGGCGGCTTGCGTGGCTGCGATGAAGGCGGTCGCGACTGTGCCGGTCACCGTCAAGTGCCGGATAGGCGTCGACGACCAGCAGCCGGACACCGTGCTGCCGGACTTCCTCGCCCGGATGGTCGCCGCCGGTGCCGACGCGATCTGGATCCACGCCCGCAAGGCCTGGCTCCAGGGCCTGAGCCCAAAGGAAAACCGCGACATTCCGCCCCTTGATTACGGGCTTGTCCACCAGATGAAGCGGGAGAACCCGGACGTCTTTCTCGGCATCAACGGCGGCATCGACACGATCGAGGCGGCCCTTGCCCATCTCGAGGTGATGGACGGTGTCATGCTCGGCCGCGCCGCCTATCACAATGCCACGCTGCTGACCGAGGTGGACGAAAAAATCTACGGCGCCGCAGTGGCCGAGCCCGACTGGGATGCGGTGCGCGACGCGATGATGGCCCATGCCGAGGCCCATATCGCCGCCGGCGGACGGCTGATCCATGTCACCCGCCACATGGTCGGCCTGTTCCAGGGCTTTGCCGGGGCGCGGCGCTACCGGCAGATCCTCTCCTCCGACGCGACCCGCCGCGACGCCGGGCCTGAGGTGATCGCCGAAGCCTTCGCCGCCGTCGACATCGCGGGCGGCCCGAAGCTCGTGGCCGAAACGCGCCAGGAGGCGGTCTGACGGCCGGGCAGGAAGCCGGACCCGGAACCACGCCCGCCCGGACATGGCGCGGGTTTCTCGCTCGCGGTCATGTGCCGCAGAATTCAGGGCCGGGGACAAGAAAATCAATCTCCCCAACGTCAGCCCCATTCCGTTACGTCATGCCAAAAAGGCTGGAATGCAAAACGGCGCCCCGAGGGACGCCGTTCGAAAAATCATCGCCTTGGGGCGAACAGGCTCAGAAGGCCTGGATGTTGACGGCCTTCGGGCCCTTGCCCATGCGGTCCGGCTCAGTGTCGAAGGAAACCTGCTGGCCGTCCTTCAGGGTCTGGATGCCCGAAGCCTGGAGAGCGGAGATGTGGACGAATACGTCCTTTGCGCCGCCTTCCGGGGTGATGAAGCCGAAGCCCTTGTCCTGGTTGAAGAATTTTACGGTGCCTTTGGTGGCCATGGGAGAGTTCCTTTTTCCCTTTTGTCGTTTGGTCCCCACGCCCGGCAGGCCGGAAGAGGGGGCGGCATGCCCTTCACAGGAAGGGCCAGTCGGAAGTCGCGATATCGGGGAAAGAACGTCTACAAGCGGGAGTAAGCCCCCAGAACCACAGCGCGTGGTCGATACAGTCGGTCCAGTCTCCGGGATCATTAGTGCCCGAACGGAAGAATCGGTAGAGCCTTTTTCCGAAAAAGGCAAGAGCCAAAGCCGGGTGAGTCGCGCTGGACGTGCAAGCAACCGGTTGAATCCCTTAAGATTTAGGGGCTGGGGTTTGGTTGCGGCGCAGCATCGGCTGGCGGGTCGTATACTCCGTGCGTCTCCTGTGGACGACGGCGAAAGCAAGGCGGCCGTCATGTTTTGGACAAGTCCGCTTGTCACTTGAAGCGCGCCGCGCGACACTCTAGGACCGTTGCGGGGGACCGTTTTGACATGCCGAGGATGACTGCCGCCGTGATCGATCCCTATCAACTGCTCGGGCTGGACCGCGATGCGGACGCCGCCGCGATCAAGGCCGCCTATCGCCGGATGGCCAAGACCGCCCACCCCGACACCGGCGGCGATCTCGACGGCTTTGCCCGGGTGACGGCCTCCTACGAGCTGCTCAAGGATCCGGTGCGCCGCAAGGTCTATGACGACACCGGCTATGATCCGGCACTCGCCGACGCCGCCGACCTGAAGGGCCTGATGATGCTCGAGACGCTGGTCAACGATATGATCCTCGACGAGCGCGAGCCCGGCAGCTTCGACCCCGTCGCGGGGCTGCGCCGGAAACTCACCGACGACGTGCTGAAGGCCCGCTTCCACATCCTCGAGCTGGAGCGCCACCGCACCCGGGTCCGCCAACATGCCGACCGGATCGGCCGGCGACCGGACAACGACGTGCTCGGCTCGATGCTGCGGGCCCGCGCCCAATCGATCACCGATGCGATCCGCACCGCCGAGATCCAGATCGAGGCGATCGAGCGCGCCTATGCCATGCTGGAAGGCTATTCCTACGAGCTCGAACCGCTCGCCGCGCCGAAGCCGGAAGCCGAGGCCGCCGAATAGGGCCGCGCCGGATGTCCGGGAGCGCCGCAGCTGCCTCGTAAGTTTAAGTTTATCTGGCACCTTGCGGCGCCCCGTTCGGCTGTTTTTGTCCGCGACGATCGGTCTCTCTGCGGCGCCCGATCCTGCCGGGGATTTCTTGAGGCGGAGCCGGTCTCACCGACCGGCGGACGCCCGCGCACCCTCGACACTCCGGTCTTCGCCCCTGTGACGCCTTCAAGAAGCAATAGGCGCGCTGTCAGGGCCGGCAGGGGTTTTGGCCGACCGAGGCCCCGACCCATGCCCCCACGTCGCCAGGGGAAGACCATGTCTCGCGGCCCCCGAAGGACCGGGTCTGCGATCGCTCGAACCCCTCGGCACCGATCCCGCCTCGCCGGGCACGCTCACCCGGTGTATCCGATGGCGGGACAGCGATCAGTCTAAGAGGGTGGCCGAGGGCGGGGAATGCGGGCGGGGTGGTGTTGATTTTGTTGGGAGAATTGGGCGGGATGTGGGTGGGATTCCCCGTGGGAGGTGGCGGGGGCGTCGGGTGCTGATGCGGAGACGCAGGTAGGTTCGTTCGGTCGGCATAGAATCAGCGTAGAGTGAAGCAAGAACGAAGAGCGAGAGCTTGCTCTGGTCTCTGCAGCCGCCAAGAAGGTCGGAGATCGCCGATTCTAGGGTCTTCTATTACAATGTTTTCGACTCCTCGTGCAATATCTTTTGGTATTCGGAAAAGTGGTGCGATAAGCCCCTGATGACGTTCAGGAGATCTATTGTAACAAGACAACAATAAACGGTAGTGCCGCTCGAAATTAAAACGACATATATATTGATGCGGTCACCACAAAATGATGTTGCTATTATGAGTCCACAGCACAATATTATTGAAAAAATTTCAACTATGAAAACATACTGTGGCAAGGCAGTGTATATTGAAAATACGTTTTGTTGTTTTAGAAAGTCTGAAAACGGAAATCGAGTCGCGATTTCGTTAATTTGGGTAAGTGCGGCGACAGTCGCGGCTCCAAAGAAGCCATATACGACGAGCATTGCGGAGAGAACTGAGATCGTGCCCCCGTCTGGCAACATAAACTCATCGGGCTCGGTAGCATACAAAACGAAGCTTGATGGAATAAGTATTAGCAAAATAATTCTAATCGGAAATATCGAAATAAATCCACGCTGCTTATAGCCGAGCTTGCGAGCTGCGATCATAGCTTCTAGCAGTGTTGGTTCAGCCGCCATCAGCTTTTCCCGGTGACAGGTGTTTTGCGATCGTTCTCAGTTCTGTAACGTGTTCCTGTGGCATCGGGAACTCTTGTTTCATTCCCACGAAGTCGACTTGAAGATCCTGGTCTGTGGTGTCAGATACTTCGTCCTCAAGCTTACCGACTGATTCTCGGCGCGGTTTTGGTACGCTAATCTGAACTCCACTAGACGTCTCGGCTTTGTATCCCGCCGTCGCATGACCGCTTTTTTGAAGTTGCTGCACAGCCGTGAGGAACCCGCCGTTTAATTCAAGTTTATCTCCCTTGTTCGCTTTCGCCTTGCCGAGTATATTTCTTATGTGGTCTCGTTTTCTGTCTTCATCTAGCTCCAACCCAAGCTCTTCGCTGTGGGGGTTGACTGGTCGAATTTCGAAATCGACCTCAAATACTCTAAAATTTGTTATGGCTCTTCTTAAGTCGTATGCTGCTTTTGTAGATTCGTAGCTGAATAAGAGGTCCTGGCGAGATAGGAGGATTGCATGGAGTCGAGCCATCGCGCTATCCGCCCTGAGTTTGGCGCCATCCACACACGCTATCATCTTTAAGCGTGGCATGCAGACGAATGGGCTGTTTGGATAATCGTCGTCTGATACAATTATATTGTCGGCTTCATCTCTTGCTTGATCGTACTTTGTAATCTCCCGTTCGGTAGAATGACGACCTATTAGCCCGATAAAATCAGAACTAGAACTATTTGTTTTTCTTACGTTCATGAGCACGGCATCGTCGCGTCCACGATAGCGGGCGAAGCGGCCGGCATCATCAATTCCAATCGATTTTCGAAATATTTCGTAGTGCCGATCGGGTGCAACCAATCTATTCCTGCGATCGGCTAGCTCATATTCGTATAATTTGTACTTCATTGCCACTCCCCCACGCCCGCATTGATAAACCTTAGGGGGAGGTCTGAGAAGCTGCGTTTTATAAGTTGTGTGTCTTTTTGGATGTTGTCGTGGAAACGTGGCCTGCGTTGTCCAGGGGTCGCCATGTCGGTTCTTGCCTACGCCTATGGCATTCGGCGCTATAGTAGCTTCACTGGAATGATTGGTTCGCATCGCCACCCGCGCCTCCTCCCGGGCGCCCGGATTCTATTGGGGCCGGCGGGGCGTCACCCCTTCCTTTGTCAGAGGATACAAAATCAACTTATTAGCCGAAGGGCACGCGCCAGATTTTTGTTGGTAATGGGTTGGTTCTTGGGTGAGTTCGCAGACCCCCTCACCAAGTTCGCCACGCCAATCGGCTACGCCTCTTGGGGCGAACTATCCTCTCCCACAAGGGGAGAGGAGGGCGTCGCGGTTGTGGCTTTCCTCTCCCCAACCTTCTCCCCTTGTTGGAGAGGATACAAAATCAACAGCTTGGCCGAGGACTAAGTGTTAGATTTTGTTGGTGAGGGGGTGGGTTTTGGGTGCGGCGGCAGGCCTCCTCGCCAAGTTCGCCTCGCCAATTGGCTTCGCCTCTTGGGGCTCCATCGCCCTCGGGCGGCGTCGCGCTCGGGCCTCCGGGCGCTGAAATCGACTTTGTCGATTTCTGGCCTTCGGCCACCGCTTCGGAGCCCACCAAGGGAGAGGAGGGTGTCGGGTTTGAGGCCTTGCCCCTCATCCGCCCTGCCGGGCACCTTCTCCCCGTATTGACGGGGAGAAGGAGACGCTTGGCGGCCCTTACTTCACCGGCTTCAGCGAGCTGATGATCGCGCCGAGGTCGGCGGCGTGTTTTTCCTGTTCGCCCTTGGTGCCCCAATAGGTGATGACGAGCAGCTTGTCGGGCTTTGCCTGGACGATCGACAGGCCGATCGAGACCGGGCCGTCGGCGTCGGTGCCGTCCCAGTCGAGATTGGCCATTTCCATGCCGTTCAGCGTGTCGTGGCTTTCCTTGAGCGACTTCTGGTCGACGGTCACCCCGTTTTCGCCGAGGAAGGTGGCGGCGTCCTCGATGACGGCCTCGGTGGTCTTGGCGTCGGCGACGTCGATGAAGAAGTAGACGGCGTCGTCCGGCGAGGTGACCTCGATGCCGGTGTCGGTCTCGCCGAGTTCCCAGCCGTCCGGAACGGCGATCTCGGCGACGGGCGCGTCGGACGGGAACTTGAGTTCGCCGGCTTCGGCTGCGGTGGCAAGCATCAGCGCGGCAAAGGCGGCGGTCAGCATGGACTTCATGATATTCTCCTGGATGGGGCCGAAACGGCCGTGAAACTGCGGCGGCAAGACTAGCCGCGAAGTTTTAAGGCGCGATTGCCGTAGCGCCGGCGCGGACAGAAAATCCAGTGCGATTTCTGGGGGAATCGCGACTCGCGAAAGGAGCGGCGGCGGTCCGGCGCGGATCGGGCAGGGTCGGTTCCCGGCGGCGATCACACGGTGAAGGCGACACCGGGAGCGTCCGCCGGCCCGGCGAGGGGGCGCGGTCGCGCGGAATGCGCGGGCGGGGTGACCACCGGCGATCGGCTGCCGTCCGGCCGGGGCGTGCCTTTTGCCTCTTTTTCCACGTTCGGCCTTGTTCCACGAGAGCAGGCGGACGCTGTGACAGGACAGCTCCCGGAACACCGCGATCCGGAGATCCGGCACCGGCGCGCCGTCGGGTATGCGCTTTCGCGCCGTCCTCAGGTCGCCGTCAGGAACAGCGACCAGGCGAGGAGTGTCAGGCTGAGGCCGGCAAGCCCGCCATAGAGCGCGCCAGGAACTCGACGGCTGCGATGCAGCAGCGCACCGCCGAAGGCGCCCAGCACGAGGCCGGGAAGCGAAGCGACCAGCACCATCACGGCGATGTCGGCGGCGGTAAACAGCGATCCGATATCCGACATCAGCGGCCCGGCCGTCCGGTCTTGCCCTTGGTGCGGCCCTTGCGTTTCTCGTCGCCCGGATCCTCGTGGGAACCGGCGCCGACCCGAGCGCGGATGATGGGGCGGGGTTCGTCGGACGACCCTGAGCGCACTGCCGCCCCCTCCGTCCTGCCGGCATCGCTGGCGGGGACCCCGGGCGGCTTCTCCGGGATCCGGCCGATCACCGGCTTTTCGGTCCGGCCGACGGTCATCTCGTCCAGGCTATTCTTCCGGAATAGCGAGGCGCGGGCCTCGGCTGCCTCTGCATCGACAGGGGCGGGAGGACGGCCCTCGAAGCGCGACCGGCCGGTCTTGGAACGGCTCGACAGCGACACCCTCGGCTCGCCCTCGCGCAAGGGGCGCACCATGTCGGTGCCCGGTCCCATGTCGTCGAGGGAGGGCTTGGCGAAGTAGGAGGCCTGGTCCGCCTCTCTTCCCCCTTGAGGGGGAGATGTCGGCGCAGCCGACAGAGGGGGGTGATCTTCGGCCGTGTCGCTCTCATGCGGGGAACCCGACCCGCGGCGTCCGGTCGGTTTGCCGTTGCCGCCTTCGACGGCCTTGGCCTCCTGACGCGCCATCGGGTCGTCCATGGCGGCGAGCTCGACGGCCTTCAGGCGCTTGATCTCGTCGCGCAGGCGTGCGGCGGCCTCGAAGTCGAGGTCGGCGGCGGCGTCGCGCATCTGCTTTTCCAGCGCATTGAGATGGGCCTGGAGATTGCCGCCGACCAGATGGCCGCCATCGGCAAAGCCCTTGCCGGCCACGCCCGAAATGTCGGCGCGCACGTGGTCGCGCTCGTAAACCGAATCGAGGATGTCGGAGATCTTGGCCTTGACCGATTCCGGCGTGATGCCGTGTTCGGTGTTGTAGGTCATCTGCTTTTCGCGGCGGCGCGAGGTCTCGTCCATCGCCCGCTGCATCGAGCCGGTGATCTGGTCGGCATAGAGGATGACCTTGCCGTCGACGTTTCGCGCCGCACGCCCGATGGTCTGGATGAGCGACGTCTCCGAGCGCAAGAAGCCTTCCTTGTCGGCGTCGAGGATGGCGACGAAGCCGCATTCGGGAATGTCGAGGCCTTCGCGCAGAAGGTTGATGCCTACCAGTACGTCGAAGGCGCCGAGGCGAAGATCGCGGATGATCTCGATGCGCTCCAGCGTGTCGATGTCGGAATGCATGTAGCGGACCCGGACACCCTGCTCGTGCAGGTATTCGGTGAGGTCCTCGGCCATGCGCTTGGTGAGCACCGTGACGAGCGTACGGTAACCTTTGAGCGCGGTTTCGCGGATCTCGCCGAGCACGTCGTCGACCTGGGTCTTGGCTGAGCGCACCTCGACCGGCGGATCGATCAGGCCCGTCGGGCGGATGACCTGCTCGGCGAAGACGCCCCCGGCCTGCTCCATCTCCCAGTTGCCGGGGGTGGCGGAGACGGCGACGGTCTGCGGCCGCATGGCGTCCCATTCCTCGAAGCGTAAGGGGCGGTTGTCCATGCAGGACGGCAGGCGAAAACCGTATTCGGCGAGCGTCGCCTTGCGGCGGAAGTCGCCGCGATACATGCCGCCGATCTGCGGGATGGTGACATGGCTTTCGTCGATGAAAATCAGCGCGTTGTCCGGGATGTATTCGAACAGCGTCGGCGGCGGCTCGCCCGGTTTGCGGCCGGTGAGGTAGCGGGAATAATTCTCGATGCCGGCGCAGGAGCCGGTCGCCTCCAGCATCTCGACGTCGTAGCGGGTGCGCTGTTCGAGGCGCTGGGCCTCGAGCAGGCGTCCGGCCTTCTCGAGCTCGGCGAGGCGGGCCTTCAGCTCGTCCTTGATCGATTTGATCGCGCCGTTCAGCGTCGGGCGCGGCGTGACATAGTGAGAGTTGGCGTAGATCTTCACCGACTTCATGTCGCCGGTCTTCTTGCCGGTCAGAGGATCGAATTCGGTGATCGCGTCGATCTCGTCGCCGAACATCGAGATGCGCCAGGCGGCATCTTCAAGGTGGGCAGGGAAGATTTCAATGGTATCGCCGCGCACCCGGAAGGAGCCGCGGACGAAATTGATCTCCTGCCGCTTGTACTGCTGGGCGACCAGGTCGGCGAGCAGCTGGCGCTGGTCGAGCCGGTCGCCGACATTCATCTGGAAGGTCATGGCGGTATAGGTCTCGACCGAGCCGATACCGTAGATGCACGAGACGGAGGCGACGATGATGCAGTCGTCGCGCTCGAGGATGGCGCGGGTGGCGGCGTGGCGCATCCGGTCGATCTGTTCGTTGATCGAACTCTCCTTCTCGATGAAGGTGTCGGAGCGCGGCACATAGGCTTCCGGCTGGTAGTAGTCGTAGTAGGAAACGAAATACTCGACCGCGTTGTCGGGGAAGAAGTTCTTGAACTCGGAATAGAGCTGGGCGGCGAGCGTCTTGTTCGGCGCGAGGATGACGGCGGGGCGCTGCGTCTCCTCGATGACCTTGGCCATGGTGAAGGTCTTGCCGGACCCGGTGACGCCGAGCAGCACCTGGCTCCGGTCGCCGGCATTCAGCCCCTCGACGAGATCCTTGATGGCAGTCGGCTGGTCGCCGGCCGGCTGGTAGTCGGACTGCATGCGGATGGCGATGCCGCCTTCCGACTTTTCCGGCCGGGCCGGGCGGTGGGGCGTCCAGATCTTGCCGTCCTTGAACAGCGGATTGCCGCTCTCGATCAGCTTCGACAGCGCGTCGACGGTCGCGGTAACCGCGCCGGGCGCCAGACTGGCGGCCTCCTCCAGCGAGACGTCCATGCCGGCGACCGGGTTGAGGCCGGCGGCTGCACGGGTCTTCGGGTCACTCGAGGCGCCCATCGAGGTGCCGCGCGCCGACCGCGTCACAGCGACCTTCTCCGCGTGCTTGCGGGCCTCGATCTCGATCTTCTTGCGGTGCTTGCCGGCCTTGGAGGCGATCTCGCGCTGGGTCTCGACGCTCGATGCCTCGGCCTCCGCCTCGAGCTGCTTCACCCAGTCGGCCACCGATCCCGACAGCGGCGCGCCGTCGAACGATGCCTGGGGAGCCTCCTCGAAACCGGTGGCGGCGGATGAATTTTTCGGTGCTTTGGCCATGCGGCGAATATGGAGAATCCGCTCTGCAAAGGAAAGGGGGCGCGGCCGGAAAACCGGAACGAAAAAGCAACGGACCGGGGATCAACTGACAGGATGGTGGCAGGAGACGGACGGCCGGACGAGGTGGCGCGGGCTCAGGCGACCGCCTTGCGTTCGCCGGCTTCCTGGCGGTGACGGCCGATCCAGGCGATGAGGGCTTCGACGGGCATGGGGCGGGCAAAGAAATAGCCCTGGGCGACGCGGCAGCCGAGCATCTTGAGGATGGCCGCGTCCTCTGCGGTTTCCACCCCTTCCACGACGATGTCGAGCGACAGGGCGTAGCCGAGGCCGACCAGTGCGGCGATGAGGTCCTGGTTGGGGCGGGAGGCCGCGACATTGCGGGCAAAGCTGCGGTCGATCTTCAGGCGGTCGATCTTCAGGCTGATCAGGTAGGCGAGCGAGGAATGCCCCATGCCGAAATCGTCGACGGCGAGCTTGTAGCCCGCGGTTTCAAGCCGTTTGAGCTGTTCGCCTGCGCCATCGGAGTCGAGAATGGCCTCCTCGGTAATCTCGATTTCCAGACGAGCGGGGTTGACGCCGTGCTGGCAGGTGACCAGTTCGAGCATGTCGGCGACCGAATAGAGGGCGAATTCGCGCGGCGAGATGTTGAGCGCGACGGTGACGTCCGGCAGTTCCAGCGACGGCAGGCGGGTCAGCAGTTTGCAGACGGAGGCAGCGATGTGCGCCGTCAGCGTTTCGGCGAGATGAAGGGACTGTGCGGCGGTGACGATTTCCGGCGGCGACACGAAGCCGAGCCGTGGGTGATGCCAGCGAACAAGGGCTTCGAACCCAGCGATTCCGTTGCTTTCGAGGTCGATCTGCGGCTGGAACCATGTCTCGATCGCGCCGCTACGGATCGCGGCTTCGAGATCCTGCTCGATCAGCCGCTGGCGTTCGGCCACTGCCTTGAGGTCCGGATCGAATTCCTGGATCTGGCGACGCCCCTTGCCCTTGGCTTCGTAGAGCGCCATGTCGGCGCTGGCGAGCAGGTCCTCGGCGCTGCCGGCGTGATCCGGGAAGGTGGCCAGCCCGATGCTGACGCCGACGACAGACTGTGCACCACCGTAGGCGATCGGCTGGCGGCTGGCTTCGAGCATGGCGGCGGAATGGACTAGGGCACGTTCGCGGGCGTCGGTGCCGGACAGGATGACGGCGAACTCGTCCCCGCCGAGGCGGGCGGTCACGCCGTCGTCGCCGATGATGCGGATGAGCCTCCGGCCGACTTCTGCGAGTACTGCATCGCCTGCGCTGTGACCGAGCGCGTCGTTGATCTGCTTGAAGCGGTCGAGGTCGAGGAGGAGGAGCGCAACGTTACCGCCATTTACCTGCGCTCCGGCGATCTCTCCGAGTAGGCGCCCGTTGAAGTGCATGCGGTTGGCGAGCCCGGTGATCGGATCGCGATTGGCGAGCACTTCGAGGCGGCTATTCTTCTGCAGGATGTCTTCATTGGCGGTTGCGAGCGAATCGGCCAGGGCCGTCGCTTCCAGCTTGGCAAGTTCGTTGCTGACGAAGACTCGCTCAGCGGACAGGTTGCTGCGGACCATCACCATCATGAGACCGATGACGTTCAGCACCATCACCGCCGCCGAGGGCCCACCCATGTCCGTGAGTGTGAAGATGACTGAAATCAGCACGGGCAGCGCGAACGCCATGGAAATTTGGGCAAAGCCCATGCCGCGGACCATCGACCCGGCCGAAATGCCGATCATCACCAGCGAGATCGTCGCGTCGCGGCCTGTCGCCTCGAAATCCGGAATGCAGAAGGGCAGGGCTGCCCAAGTAATGCCAGTCAGAAACGCCCCGAAGGAAACCAGGCGCAACGCGTAGTCAGGATGGCTATCGACATAGTTGAAGCGTCGAAGGCGGGCCGCACTGAACACGCGGTAGGCCAAGACGAGCGCGATCGTTGCGCTCCACGCGAGAAGACCAGTCTGGAGGCCCCTGCTGATGGCGACGATGATCGAGGCGGAAAGCGAGATGGCGGCGTTGAAGACCAGGGTCGAGCTGAGGCCTTGCAAGATGTGGCTCGCCTGCGCACGCCGGATCGCGGGCAGGAATTTCGAGTTGATCGGCAGGTCGTGTTGGTCCAACTGCAATACCCGATTGAAAATTGATTTGTCTGAAAGTGCAGGCTACTCCCATGCATGAGGCTGCCATGATTATGATAAAATTCATTTAACGGCGCGGAAGACGGCAAGAAATTGCCTCGTTGCCATGCAGCTGCCTGCACCGGTGGTTGTGCAGAACGGTATCGAGCCGGTGCCGGACCACCGGGCGGGATTGGACGAGCGGGGCCGAATCCGGCATGGTCCGACCATTGTCAGCGGATTCGCCGCGGCTTCGGGCATGAGGTCCCGGTGTCGTCGGACCGCTTCGAGCCCAGGATATTCCCATGCCGACCTTCAGTCCCGCCGCGATCTGGCCGATCGTGCTTCTGTCCCTGTCCAACGTTTTCATGACCTTTGCCTGGTACGGGCATCTGAAGTTCAAGGGCTCGGCGATCTTCCTCGCGATCCTCGTGAGCTGGGGCATCGCCTTCTTCGAATACTGCCTGGCAGTGCCTGCCAACCGCATCGGCGCGCAGGTCTATTCGGCCGCGCAGCTGAAGACGATCCAGGAGGTCATCACCCTGCTGGTGTTTTCCGGATTTTCGATCTTCTGGCTGAAGGAGTCGCTGACCATCAACCACTTCCTCGGCTTCGCCCTGATCGCCGGTGGTGCCGCACTCATCTTCAGGGCATGACCGGAAGTCGCGCGCACGCAGCCAGAGCGTATCAGCCGGCTTCTGCCGCAACAGCGGATGCCCGGGCCTGCCGTTCGAAGACGGCGAGCGGCACCGGTCTGCCGAAAAGGTAGCCCTGGAACTCGGCACATCCCGCCTCGCGCAGAAAGGCGAACTGATCATCGTTTTCCACGCCCTCGGCCAGGACCCGAAGGTCGAGGTCCAGGCCGATCTGGATGATGCTCCTGATGAGGGATGCGCCGCGGCCCTCGTCCAGGCATTCCTGAACGAAGCTGCGGTCGACCTTCAACTGGTCCAGAGGCAGGCGCCGGAGATAGCTGAGAGACGAGTAGCCGGTCCCGAAATCGTCAAGCGCAAAGCCGACACCGGCGGCGCGGATCGCCGTCATCTTGCCGATGACCGGCTCCAGTCCTGAAATCACGACGCTTTCCGTGAGCTCGAGCTTAAGCTTACGTGCGTCGATGCCGTTCTGATTGATGGCGTCGAGCACGGTACGTTCGAAGCCGTCGAGCATGAACTGGCTGGCGCTGACGTTGATGGCAAGAGTAAGCGAGGCGAGGGACGGCTCGTCGCGCCAGCTCGCCAGCGTGCGGCAGGCGCTCTTCAGTACCCATGATCCGAGTTCCGGCATCAGCCCGGCTTCTTCCGCCACGGGAATGAAGGCTGCCGGCGAGATCGTGCCGTGTTCCGGATGTTTCCAGCGCAGAAGCGCCTCCGCGCCGAGAAGCTTGCCGTCGGCCCCAACCTGCGGCTGGTAGAACAGTTCGAGCTGCTGATTTCGCAAGGCGGTCCGCAGATCCTGCACCATTCCCTGCTGACGCGCGAACTCTCGCTGCATCACGTAGATGCTGCCGCAGCAGAGAAGGGTTGCGACGGTCGCATTGATCCAGGTGCCGATGCCGCGCATTTCTTCGGGGATCGGCGAGGCGAACGGCAGGGCGAGGTGTGCGCTGGAAAAGGCGACGAAGGTCGCGAGGCATGCCACGACGAAGACGAGGTGCACCCGGGAGCGCTGTCGCATGTAGTTGATGTAGCCCAGGATGGCCAGCGAGGGCAGATAGAGGTGCGAGACGCGCGGCGAAACCTCGGTCGGGATGTCGAAGGTCGCGCAAAAGCCGACGGCGAAGGCAAGGAAACCGAATTCGCAGACGAGAATGGCGCCGGTCAGTCGGCCCGCCCGGGTAAGCATCCAGCCTGTCAGTCCGAGCAGGGCGAAAAGCACTTCTGCGAAGGCAAGTGGCCAAAGATGAAGCCAGGCAAAAAGGCCGGTCCAGAATACTCCGATGGTAAATCCGGCAACCGACACGACCTTGTAGGCATAGATCACCCGTTGATCATCGGCGTCCGTGCCAATATCACCTGTTTTCTGTGGTCCGCCTTCCGTCAAGCTTTGTCTCGCGCGCTCGGTCTTCGACTATTCTTGAAGGCTATATTAGAGTTGTGAGCTTAAGAAAATCCAACCACCCGAAAGAGGTAGACCTTGGGGCGCGCGACGGGCCGTTCAGGAGGAAAAGATTTCGCCGGTTGCGCGACGACGTCACTCGGCCGGGACCGGTGTCGGCTTGCCGTCGTGATCGAGGGCCACCATCACGAAGGTCGCTGCCGTTACCTTCTCCATGGTGTGCGTCAGGTAACGCTGCGCCCAGACCTCGACGGACAGCGTCATGGAGGTGCGGCCGACCTTTGGAATGTCGGTATAGACGCACAAGGTGTCGCCGATCTTGACCGGCATGGCGAAGGCCATCTCCTGGACCGCGGCCGTGACGACGCGGCCGCGCGCCCGTTCGGCGGCGCGGATGCCGCAGGCCAGATCCATCTGCGCCATGACCCAGCCGCCGAAAATGTCTCCGGCGGCGTTGGCGTCGCCCGGCATTGCCAGGGTTCGCAGCGTCAGTTCGCCCTTGGGTGTCGGCTTGTCGTTCATCTGAAATTTCGCTCGCTGTGGCTATCGGGATTCGTCTGCCGGCGAGGCTAGGCAATTCGAGGCGGCGAGGCAACGGCGCCGGCAGGCGGTGGTCTCATACTTCTGACTGCCCAAAATTAGTGTATCGGTCTTTATCGATTTCGTAATGTCTCAAATAGACAATTCCCCTCACAATTATCGGGGATCTTACGCCGTGAAAAATCTTGGCATCTCAATTCGTCTCTATCTGCTGGTGGCGCTCGCGCTCTGCGTCCTGGTGGCGACACTCACTTTCAGCCTGTTCTATTCCTACAATTCCCTCGCTCAGGAGCGGAGGGCCGGGTTGGCGGCGATCGACCAGACGGCGCTCGCAGTCTTCGCCAAGTACCACAAGATGGAGCAGGACGGGGCGCTGACCCGCGATGAGGCGCAGGCGAAGGCCCTCGAAGTGGTCGGCGCCATGCGCTACGGCAAGGACGGCTATCTTTGGGTCAACGACATGACTCCGGTGATGGTCATGCATCCGATCAAGCCGGAACTGATCGGCAAGGACCTGAGCGGCAACAAGGATCCGAACGGCAAGCACATCTTCATGGAATTCGTGAAGACCGTGAAGGAAAGCAAGGAGGGCTTCGTCGACTATTACTGGCCGAAGCCTGGTTTCGAGGCGCCGGTCCTGAAATTCTCCCACGTCGTCGGTTTCGAACCCTGGGGCTGGATCGTCGGCACCGGCGTCTATGCGGATGACCTGGCCGCCATGTTCTACAGCAATGCCCTCTGGTTCGGTGCGATCATCGCCGCGAGCGTCGTGGTCATCCTCTTCTGCGCCTATGCGGTCGTCCGCAGCGTCGTGCAGCCGGTCAACCGTCTGAAATCGGCCATGGGCCGTATCGCCGAGGAAAAGGTGGACACGGAGATCGTCGACGCCGGCCGCCGCGACGAGATTGGCGGCATGGCCAACGCCCTCATCGTGCTGCGCGATTCCGTGCGTGACCGCATCACGATGCGGGGCCGCGAAGCCGAGCAGCAGCAGCGCCTCGACGCCGAGCGCGAAAACAACGAGACCGTTCTGCGCAGCGCTTCCGAGCGGCAGAACTACGCCATCCACGAAATCGGCGATGCGCTGGAGCGGCTTGCCCAGGGCGACCTGACGGTCCATGTCGGCGAGATCGGCGCGGAATACGAAAAGCTCCGTCGCGACTTCAACTCTGCAGTCGCTGCCCTCAGCAGCGTCATCGGCTCGATCCGCCAGACCAGCGATGTCGTCAGCGACAGCGCTGGCAATATCAGCGAGGCGACCAACAACCTGTCGCGGCGCACCGAGCAGCAGGCCGCTGCCCTCGAGGAAACGGCTGCCGCCCTCGACGAGATCACCGCGACCGTGCGCACCGCTTCCGAGCGTGCCAACGAGGCCCGCGACATGGTCGCCGCGACGAAGAAGAGCGCAAACCGTTCCGGCGACATCGTCCGCAACGCGGTGGACGCCATGGGGCGGATCGAGAATTCGTCGAACCGCATCAACCAGATCATCTCGGTGATCGATGAAATCGCCTTCCAGACCAACCTTCTGGCCCTCAATGCCGGCGTCGAGGCGGCTCGTGCGGGTGAGGCCGGTCGCGGTTTCGCGGTCGTCGCCCAGGAAGTCCGCGAACTCGCCCAGCGTTCCGCCAATGCGGCCAAGGAGATCAAGACGCTGATCAGCGACTCCGCGGCCGAGGTCGGCAACGGCGTGGCGCTGGTGCGTTCGACCGGCGAGGCACTCGTCGAGATCGAGAAGCTGGTCAACCAGGTCAACGATCACGTCGACACGATCGCCACCGCCGCGCGCGAACAGGCGACCGGCCTGCACGAGATCAACACCTCGGTCAATCACATGGATCAGATGACCCAGCAGAACGCCGCCATGGTCGAGGAGACCTCGGCCGCCGGCCAGACGCTGGCAGAGGAGAGCCGGCACCTGCGCGAACTGCTGTCGCGGCTGCGTGTCGAGCCGGCGGCAGACGGGCAAGCGGGCCGTCGCGCCGCCTGAGGCATAGGGCCGCCTATCGAGCAATGAAAAGGGCGCCGGCGGAGATCTCCACCGGCGCCCTTTTTCTGTCGGTCAGTCGTCGGGGACCGCCGTCAGCGGCAGGTCTTTGCCAGCGTCGCGATCGCTGCGCTCGACCCTTTCAAGGGAAATGTGCGGGGTTTGTAGATGTCGATCGGCGGTGTGATGGTGATCTGCTCGCCGCCCTTCAGCAGCGTTGCGAGCGGACCGGAGAGCGGCACCGGTGCGTAGAGGACGCCGTCCATAGCCTCATATTGAAAACGGGTGACGATCTTCGTCTCGCCGCCGCTGATGGTGAAATCGGCGCTCCATTCCGGATTGTCGTCGGGCGGATTGCCTTCCCCGCCGTCGTCGAAGCGCATCGCCAGCACGTCCTTGTCCTGGCATTGCAGGTAGAGCATCGGCTGGCGATCGTCGCCGGTTGCCGGATTGCAGATATGTGCGGTCATCGCTTTACCGCCCTCGACGTCCCAGATCTCCGCCTTCCAGGCGTCGCATTCGGCAGCAAGGGCCGGCGCCAAGGCGAGGAGGGAAAACAGGCTTGTCGCTAGGCATGTCCCGAAGCGCATGAGCATCTCCTTTTTCGGGGCGTTTGACTTCGATCCAATCTAGGCGCGTCCGAACATGCTAGACAAGGGTGCACGCAGTCCCATGCAACCGTGAAGTGACGGACAACACAGGAGCGAGATGATGCGCCGCATTCTGATCATTCAGGGGCATCCCGATGCCACGGAGCCGCATTTCTGTCATGCGCTGGCAGACGCCTATGCCGCCGGTGCGCAGGAGGTCGGACATTCCGTCGAGCGGCTGGATCTGGCAAAGATCGACATCGACTTCCTGGGCTCCCAACGGGAACAGGAACACGGTGCCCTAGGCCCCGATATCGCAAGGGCGCAGGAGAGCATCTTGAGGGCCGAACACGTGGTGCTCGTTTTCCCGCTGTGGCTCGGCGGCGCGCCGGCGCTCGTCAAGGCCTTCCTTGAGCAGGTGCTGCGGCCGGGCTTTGCCTATGCCAGTGACGGCGGCCCCTTCAAGGGCAAGCTCCTGAAGGGCCGGTCGCTGAGGATCGTCATCACCATGGGCATGCCGGCCTGGTACTACCGTCTGGTTTACGGTGCCCACAGCCTCAAGGCGATGAAGGTCGGGATCTTCGGCTTCGTGGGTTTCCGGCCGATCGCGGCGAGCCTCATCGGTAACGTCGAAGGCAACAACCCGGCGCCGCGCAAGGACTGGCTCGCCCGCATGCGGGCGCTCGGCGCTGCGGCCGTTTAGAGCGGTGCGCCTGTCAGTAAAATCCAAACGAAGACTTAACGGCTTCGCTCTAGTCTGCGCGGAACGGGCTATGCGCAGTGTGCCCGCGGCGGAGTTTTTCGTATGGCGTCCTCAAGCTTCCTGCAGCGTTCCGCACTGGTCATCGTGCCGGCGGCAAGTCTCGTCTCCTGCATTGGCGATGGGCTCGCCCCGCCTGCCGATGTCGGGGCTGCGCGTCCGGCGGTCACCTCGAGCCGCCAGCTGGAGGCTAGGGGGGACGAGATCGAGATCCTCGGCAGGGTCGGCGAGCCGGTTGCCTATGCCCCCGAGCCGGTCCGCAGAAGCGGAGCGGCAGCGGCGATCGATTATCTCGACACGCCCAATCTCGCAGGGCTGAACAGCCATCCAGACGCGGCGCAACCCTCTACGGTCGAGACGGACGTAGCCTATGGCGACGCGGCACCGTCCACCGAGGCGGCCATGGCCGCTGCTCCGTTGGCCGCGACCGGTGTCTCCGAAATCCCGCCCGAAGGCGTGAACATGGATGCGGAGCTCGGGGTCTCCACGGAAGACGAGCTTGGCGTCGGATCGACCGCGCCGCAGCCGACGGGCAAGCATGTGGCGCCGCAGATTCTCGTGCCGCAGGGCGCCATGGCGATTGCCGAAGGCGCCACCAGCCAGCCTGTGGTGGATGGGATCGGCACTGACAATCCCGTGCCGATCCTGCCGATGCCGGGCCAGGCGACCGATTCCGCCTACTGAGCATCCTCGGAAAAGAAGCCGCCGAAATGAACAAAGCCGGCGCGAGCGCCGGCTTTGTCGACCGTATTGCGGTTGGACGGGGGTCGCCGCTGGCCGGAAAAGTGATGATAAAAAAGGGCTGCCTGAAAATCCTTGGATCCTGCAGCAGACGGGGGAAAGCACCCGCCAGATCACGAACGGGAGCGTACCGTAACGGCGCCCGCCATCCTTGTCTGGTCGGCACCATAGTCTAGAAACGTCATGGTTTGATGACAGCCGGCCGGGACAAGCGTCCGCGACCGCGAAAAGGCAAGGACGAGCGAGCATGCCGCCGATTTCCGAACTCATGATGTTTGCCGGCCTGCTGGTGGTTGCCGGCGCTGTTGCCGGGTTGCTGGCCGGCGTCTTCGGCATCGGTGGCGGAGCGGTGCTCGTGCCGGTCTTCTACCAGGTCTTCGGCGTGGCGGGCGTCGATCCGGCGGTCATCATGCATCTGGCGGTCGGTACCTCCACCGCGATCATCGTGCCCACCTCGATCCGCTCGTTCACCGCGCACCGAAAACGAGGGGCGGTCGACACGGATCTCCTCAAGGGCTGGATCGTCGCCGTGCCGCTCGGCGCCGTGCTGGCGGCGGTGGTCGCCTCTCACGCGTCGAGCGAGATGCTGCGGCTGATCTTTGCGGTGATCGCACTCGTTCTCGCCGCGCGCATGGCGTTTCTCAGCAACCGCTTTCACCTCGGCAGCGAACTGCCAGGCGAGCCGGCGCGCTTCGTCGTCGGCACCGTGTTCGGTCTGATTTCGGGTCTGATGGGGATCGGCGGCGGGGTGCTGAACAACACCTTCATGACGCTCTACGGGCGCCCCATCCACCAGGCGGTCGCGACGTCGGCCGGCGTTGGCGTCCTGATCTCGATCCCCGGGCTGCTCGGCTATATCTGGGCGGGCTGGGGCGACGAGGGCCTGCCGGTCGCATCGACCGGTTTCGTCAACTGGATCGCTTTCGCACTGATCATTCCGATCGCCATGGTGGTGACCCCCTACGGCGCCAGGCTGGCCCACGCGATGAGCAAGCGCCAGCTGGAGACCGGTTTCTCGCTCTTCCTGCTGTTTGTCTCGCTGCGGTTCTTCTACAGCCTGTATGGGTGAGGGTGCGGCGAACGGGTGCCGGCCGCGGACCGGCAAACGAGCTGTCGAAGCCTCGCAGGGGTTGATGCCGGGTTGCATGGGGATGGGTTTCGGGAGTTGCCAGTTGCCGGAACTGTCTTCGTGAAGCATTCTGTGCGTTCACCATCCAAAGGTCCTCGGCTTCTGCAGGGGCGAGAGGATCTATCGCAAACCGTTGACGCAATTGCGATTTTTCAACGGGGTAACAAACGAGCATCGGATCGTCGATCATGGAAACATCTCAACTGCATCGTGGTCGTCTCATCGACCACATCCAGCTCGTGGTGCGCGACCTCAAGGCCAGTCACGACTTCTATGCGGCTGTCCTGGGTGTGCTGGAGATTCCTGTCGTCGGCACGGCGGATGACTTCTTCTGGGCTGACGAACTTGTCGTCTCCTCGGCAGAAAGTCCTGCGGCACTTGGTGTCTTGACCGGGCGACACCATCTGGCCTTTCAGGCCAAGGATCGCTCGACGGTGGATGCCTTCTATCGCGTGGCGATGGAGCATGGTGGTCGAGACAACGGCGCCCCCGGCGAGCGGGCTTATCATCCCGGTTACTACGCGGCCTTCGTGCTCGACCCGGACGGCAACAACATCGAGGCGGTCTATCATGGCGAGGCGCGGCGCAGCGCGCCTTCGGTGGTGATCGACTTCTAGCTCTTCCCCTGACGCGCGGCCCGCAAGCCGTGGATGTGCCATCGGGCTGGCCCGATCGGGTTGCTCCTCTGCAGGGACTTTGGCATGGCGACCTGCCTCCGTCTCGCTTCGCGCCCTCGGGTTGTGCAGCCCGAAATCAATATTCCAGGCTGGAAAGCCACTCGTGTCCTCAGCGAGACCACGAGCGCATTTTCTCGGCCACGAATCGACGTCAGACGACGACGCCGGTCCGGTTGGTGGACATCGTCAGCTTGCGCTCGGCGCGTTCCTGTTGGGGCGAGCGGTTGTAGAGCTCGCGATAGCACTTGGAGAAGTGCGAGGCGGAGACGAAGCCGCAGGCAACGGCCACCTCCACCACCGGCATCGACGACTGGACCAGCAGGTGGCGGGCGCGGTCGAGACGGATCTCAAGATAGTAGCGGGCAGGCGAGCGACCCATTTCCTGCCGGAACAGACGCTCGATCTGGCGTCGCGACAGGCCGGCGTCGTCGGCGATCTCGAGCAGCGACAGCGGCTCGGCGAGATTGCTTTCCATGAGTTCGATGATCGACAGCACCTTGGAGTTCTGTACGCCGAGACGGGCGCGCAGCGGCAGGCGCTGGCGATCATGCGGGCTGCGCACGCGGTCGGTCAGGTGCTGTTCGCAGACCCGGTTGACGAGGCCTTCGCCAAAATCCTGGCCGATGAGATTGAGCATCATGTCGAGCGAGGCCGTGCCGCCTGCGCAGGTGTAGAGATTGCCGTCCACCTCATAGAGGTCGGCATAGACCTCCGCCTGCGGGAAGGCTTCGGAGAAGCCGGGCAGGTTCTCCCAGTGGATGGCGCAACGCTTGCCGTTCAGCAGGCCGGCCTGGGCGAGCACGTGGGCGCCTGTACAGAGGCTGCCGACGGCGGCGCCGCGATTATGCGCCTCGCGCAGCCAGGCATTCACCGACTTGTTGTGGAACTCTTCCACATAGATGCCGGAACAGACGATCACCATGTTGGGGCGGTTTTCGCCCGACAGGTAACGGCGCTCGTCGGCCAGCGAGGAGTTGACCTCCATGCCGATGCCGCTCGACGAATAGACCTTCTGGCCGTCAGCCGAGGCGAGGCGCCATTCATAGGCCTGGTAGCCGAGCATACGGTTGGCGATGCGAAGCGTTTCGATGGCACCTGCGAAGGGCAGGAGCGTGAAATGCGGTACAAGGAAGAATACCAGCGATCGTTTCTTGGTCGGCGCCTTGTTCATGTGCGATGCCTCGTGTTCCCGTGTTTGTGCTATTCCTTGCGTGGCAGGCGTCACTTGGATGTTCCCAATGCGACGCGATACTCCACATACACGGCAAGAAAAACACTTCGACGGCAAAAACGCGACGTTTTGAGGGCGCTTTCCTTATTGCGACCCGAACGAGAACGTCGGGGTCGCAATTGTTCCTTCATGGGATTGAAACCCATAAGGATTCTGTAACGATCGATACATACCGCTAAAATGCGGTAGCTCGTCGGTTTGCGACGCAGCCGGCGGGGCCGTGTCGCAAACGTGGTCAAAGGACATGTGAATTGCTGTCGGCGGAGGGCCAGCCGAGGTCCTTGCGCAGGTCGAAGGGAAGGGCTTCGAGGGCGCGGGCATCGGCGCGGCGGGTCCGCCACCGGTTAACCGCGTGGGCCGCGGTCATCAGGATGCCGAGCGGGTTGGCGACCCGCGGCATCCGGGGGGCATGCGAACTGATCCGGGTGTCAAATCCAACGAGTGTCATGGTTTCATCCTCTTGTCTTGCCCTTCGGGGCGCTTTCTATATGCGCCTCCCGAAAACATCATTCAAACGAATGTTTATGATGCTATTCATCAAGGATTGTGAATTGATGGGTGGCGCGCGGATGTTCGCCGCTGTCGAGCTGCGGCCAGCCGAGGTCGCGCTGGAGCGCAAGCGGCAGCGCGGACATTTCACGCTGCGTCCGGATGCGGGCACGGATGAGGCGTGCCCGCCTGAGCGGCTCGCGCATGGAGTGGAATGGTCTCAGTATCGCTGTGAACGGCATTGGTACCTCCCTGGCTGATCTGCTTCAAGGTCCTCAGGGTGCGCTCGCATTGACATTCAATCAAACGAAATGATATCGTGCTTAGGTTCAATTTATCTGAATAGGTACGCCAATGACTCTGACGATCCGCCAGCCTTTGCCGCTGCTCGACAACGACATTCTGCGGACCTTCGTGGCGATTGCCGAGTCGGGCAGTTTCACGACTGCGGCCGACCGCGTCTTCCGCACGCCCTCGGCGGTTTCCATGCAGATCAAGAAGCTCGAGGAGCAATTGAACGCCACGCTCTTCCTGCGCGATGCGCGTTCTGTCTCGCTGACCGAGAGTGGTGAAACGCTGCTGCCCTATGCGCGTCGGATGCTGGCGCTGTCCAACGAGGCGGTCGGCCGTTTCCGCATGCCGGAAATGAAGGGCGTGGTGCGTCTCGGTGCACCCGACGACATCGGCGAGCGGTTCATGCCGACGATCCTGCGGCGTTTCGCCGAGGTTTATCCCGCGATCATGGTGGATCTGACGGTCGACACCTCGGGCCAGCTCCGCCGCCGGCTGCAGGAACAGCGGCTCGACCTGACGCTTGTCAACTGTGCACCCGGTATGGTGAGCCACGAGGGTGAGGTGATCCACACCGAGCAACTCGTGTGGGCCGGCGCCAAGTGCGGGACGGCCCATCTGCGCGATCCGCTTCCGGTGTCGATCTGGGAGGACGGCTGCTGCTGGCGGGCGGATGCACTGGCGCGGCTCGACAAGGAGAAGCGTCCCTATCGGATCGCCTATCTCTCCGCCCACACCATGGCGCAGCGCGCGGCGGTGATCGCCGATCTCGCGGTGGCGCCGCTGCCGCGCAGCTACCTCACCGACGACATGACCGCACTCGGCTCCAGGCAGGGCCTGCCGGATCTCGGTTCCTTCGAGGTGCGCCTTTTGACGGGGGCCGAAACGAGCGACACCATCCAGGCTGTCGCCGACAGCGTGCGCTTTGCCTTTTCGGAGATGATCGGGATCGCGGCCTGATGGCGATGTAGGGAGGCTCGCGAGGCGGCCAGAACACCCCTGATCCAGATCATGGCACCCCTTTGCGGCCCTGTTATCCTGACCCTCCCAGTAAGAAACGGAGAGGGTGGGAAAATGGGTATAGCACGTCGCAGTCTGCTGATAGGTGCCCTGGCGCTGATGGTCGCGGTTCCGGTATTTTCGGGCGTCGCCAGTGCGGGCGCCAATGATCCGCTGTTTATCAACCTTACGACCGACGAAAGCCACCGGGCCACGATGGCGATCGGCTTTGGCGGCAATCAGCTGAAGCTCGGCCATCCGCTATCGATCTTCCTCAACGACCGCGCGGTGGTGATTGCGTCTACGGCCAATGCCGGGACGTTTGCCGAACAGCAGGCGGCACTCAAGGCTCTGGTGGAAAAGGGTGCCAATGTCATCGTTTGCCCGATGTGCATGAAGCATTACGGTGTGGCAGAAGCGGACCTTCTACCGGGTCTGAAGGTCGGCAATCCAGAATTGACCGGCGGCCTTCTGTTCCAGGATAACGGCAAGACGCTGAGCTGGTAGGCTTCAGTCGGGCCGGCATGTCGCCGGCCTGAACGTGGGGCGGCTGTCTGGCATGGCCGCCCCCGGTCTCTCATGAGCGAGCTGCCGTCTCGCCGAGTGTCTCGTAGAGCGCCTGGGTTTCGCCAAGCACCTCGTCGAGGGCCCGGCCTTCACCATAAGCGGCGAGGTGATCGGGCAGGACGACGCCTTCGGGTACATGCGGGCTGATCTCCGGCCGGCCGAGCACCGTCTTCACCGGGATCACACCCGCCCAGACCGGAAGCCCATAGTCCTCCTCGTCGTCGCCGACGCCCTTGGCGCGCGCCTTGGCCGAGGCATCCTCGATCTGCATACCGATCACCATGGTCGCCTTGATTTCCTGTGCGCTGTCGGGCCGAAGTTCCGCGCTGCGTCCGGGATAGAAGCGGTCGACGATGGCTTTCAGCGCCCGGGCCTTTTCTTCCGGCTGGTCGATGATGCGCGCGGTGCCGAAGCACATCGCCGAGCGGTAGTTGGCCGAGTGGTTGAAGCCGCAGCGTGCCAGAACGAGGCCGTCCAGGTGCGAAACGGTCAGGCAGACCGGTGCGCCCTTTTCCAGCTGCCGGAGCATGCGGCTCGCGGAGGAGCCGTGCCAGTAGAGCCAGTCGCCCTCGCGCCAGTGGATCGTCGGCGTGCAGAAAGGCTGGCCGTCGATCACGTAGGAGACGTGACAGAGAAACGCGCTGTCGAGGATGTCGAACACGGCATCCCGGTCATAGGTGGCGCGCTCATGCATGCGCTTCACCCGGTTGCGGGGCGTGGTGGGGAAGGATTTTTCGGTGGTCTGAATTGTCATGCTTGCCTCCTTGAACGGGTTGAGGCAGAGCTACGCCGTTCGATTGGTTTTCATAAGGTCCAATTCCGTGAAGAAAGTACGGACCAATTTTCCCGATTGGTCGGCCTCCGTCCCGGTGCTGCCGAAGGCCGGGCCGCGCAGGCTGGCGCTCTACCGCGAGCTCAGGCGGTTGATCGAGGCTGGGTCCATGCCGCCGGGCTCGAAGCTGCCGACGACACGGGACCTCGCCGCCCGCTTCGGCCTGTCGCGCGGGGCGGCTGTCGCGGCTTACGAAATGCTGATTGCGGACGGATTCGCCGAGGCGCGCGTCGGTGCCGGCACCTATGTGGCGAACGAGGTGCCGGTTCTTGCCGAACCGGTCACACCCGTGCTGCGCAACACGGCGGAGGAGGCGGGACCGCTTCCCGGGGCGCTCGGCTGTTCGGCCGCCGACGAGCGAACCATCCAGGTCTTCCGGTCGCTGCTCAACCGGCATCTGATGCAGCCATCCTCCCGGCATTTCCACTATAACGAGCCGGCCGGGGATCGCGAGCTTCGCGAGGAGGTAGCCGCCTATCTGCGCGCGGCGCGCGGAGTCAACTGCTCGGCCGACCAGGTGGTCATGACATCGGGTACCCAGCAGGCCCTCGATCTGGTGATCCGCTCGGTGCTGAAGCCCGGCGACCCGGTCTGGATCGAGGATCCCTGCTATCCGATGGCGCGGTTCGCCTTCTCCGCCGCCGGCATGCGGCTGGTCGGCGTGACGGTCGACGAGGAAGGGATCGATCCGGAAAAGGGCATTGCCCGGGAGCCACGTGCCCGCGCCGTCTACGTTTCGCCGTCACATCAGTTCCCGCTCGGCGTGACGCTCTCCATGCGCAGGCGTCTCGCGCTCATCGAATGGGCCAAGCGCAATGACGCCTTCATCATCGAGGACGACTACGACAGCGAATATCGCTTTGCCGGGCCGCCGCTCTCGTCGATGCAGGGCATCGATGCCGAGGGTCGGGTGATCTATGTCGGCACCTTCTCCAAGGTGCTGATGCCGGGCCTGCGGATCGGCTATTTGGTGCTCCCCTGGTCGCTGCGCGACACTGTCCTCGACGTGCGCCGGCGCACCGACCGTTTTCCCTCGACTCTTGCCGAGGGTGCGCTTGCCGAATTCCTGCGCGAGGGGCACTTCGCTGCCCATGTGAAGCGGGCCCGGCGACGGGTGAAACGCGCCCGTGACTTGTTGGTCGAGGCGCTGGACGGCTCCGGGCTGGAGGTCACGACGCCGGAGCAGGGCCTGCATCTGGTCGCCGGCTTGCCGGCGGACATGGTCGATACGGACGTTGCCACCGAGGCGGCGCGCGCAGGTTTCGGGGTGAGGGCGCTGTCGCCGATGTATGTGGACGTCCCGCCCCGCCGCGGACTGGTCATCGGCTTTTCCGGATTTCCCGCCGAGGAACTGGCCCGAGCGGCCGGCCGTTGGGTGAAGACGCTGCGGCTCTAAGACAAGCCGCGGCCCTTAATCCCGGCTTCTGCGGCGCCTGCGGCCGCCGCCTTCGCCGCCGTCACCATCCGCAAGGATCTTGCGTTCCGGCAGCGTGACCACGGCTGACAGCTTCGGGAAGGGATCGACCTTGTTCGGCATCGCCATCGCGTCGATGAACAGCTGCTGGAAATGGGGCTCCAACGCGGTCTCAATCTTCTCGATGCGTGTGACCGTTTCCTCGATTTCCCGCCGGTGGCCGCGGTTCAAGAGCGCCATCAGCGCACCCGTGCCGGCCGCGTTGCCGACCGCCTTGACCTCGGCGAGATCGCAATCCGGGATGAGGCCGAGCACCATGGCGTATTTCGGATCGATGAACGAACCGAAGGCGCCGGCGAAACGGATCGTGTCGACGCTGTCGACGCCGAGCTTTTCCATGAGCAGCTTGATGCCGGCATAGAGCGCCGCCTTGGCGAGCTGGATGGCCCGCACGTCGTTCTGCGTCACGGTGATCTTCTGGGCACCGTCATGAAGGAGGTACGAGAAGGTGCGGCCATTCGGCAGGATGCGCGGGCTGCGCTCGGCCATGTTGCCGTCGACCACGCCGTCGGCCGAGATGACACCGGAAAGATACATTTCTGCAACGACCTCGATGATCGCCGAACCGCAGATGCCAGTGATGCCGGTCTTCTCGGCCGCCTCGGCAAAGCCCGGCTCGTCCGACCAGGGCTCGACCCCGATCACCTTGAAGCGCGGCTCGAGGGTGGCTGCATCGATCCGGACGCGCTCGATCGCACCGGGTGCGGCGCGCTGGCCGCAGGAAATCTCCGCCCCTTCGAAGGCCGGGCCTGTCGGGGAGGACGCGGCGACGGTGCGGGCCGAATTGCCGAGCACGATCTCGGCATTGGTGCCGACATCGACGAGCAGCATCATGCGGTCCTGCCGGTGCGGGCCTTCGGCCAGCGTGGCGCCGGCAGCATCCGCGCCGACATGGCCGGCGATGCAGGGCAGGAGATAGGTGCGCGCGCCGGGATTGAGGGCAAGGTCGATATCCTTCGCCTCGCACGACACCGCGCCCGACACGGCGAGCGCAAACGGCGCCTGGCCAAGCTCGGTCGGGTCGATGCCGAGAAACAGGTGGTGCATGATCGGATTGGCGACGAAGACAGAATCGAGAATGTCCGTGCGCGCAACGCCGCCCTCGGCGCAGACCTTGTCGGTCAGCTCCGAAACAGCCTGCCGAACCGCCTTCGTCATGGCTTCCCGGCCATCGGGGTTCATCATCACATAGGAGACGCGACTCATCAGGTCTTCGCCGAAGCGGATCTGCGGATTGGACGTGCCGGAGGATGCAACGACCCGGCCGGACAGAAGAGAGACGAGATGCATGGCGATTGTGGTCGAGCCGATATCGCAGGCAAGGCCATAGGCCTCGTTGTGCAGGCCGGGCCAGAGCGCGACAATCGTCGGACGCGAGGTCGGGCTATCGCGGTGGATAGCGGCCGTGACCGTCCAGTTGCCCTTGCGAAGGATCTTCTGGACCTCGGGATAGAGATAGGGCGCAACCTGCAAGTCGCTGTAGCCCCAGTCCTTTTCCAGCATGACCTTCATGCGATCGAGATCGCCCAGCGGCTTGTGCATGTCGGGTTCGTCGACCTCGACATAGCAGAGATGGACGGCGGGATTGCGCTCGATCACCCGATCGCTGGCGGCCTTTCGAACCACCTGGGCGTTGACGACCGTATCCTGCGGCACGTCGACGACGAGATCACCCTGGATCGAAGCGGAACAGGAGAGCCGCCGTCCCTCGGGCAGCGTGCGCACCTCGGCATAACGCTTCTCCTTCGGGCCGACCGGGGAGATATGATCATTGGACGAGATGATGCCGTGCTTGGCGAAATTGCCTTCCTGCACCTCGATCTGGCAGCGGCCGCAGGTGGCGCGGCCACCGCAGACGCTCTCGACATAGACGCCGAGCTGGCGCGCGGCCTCGAGTACCGGCGTGCCGACCGGGAACCGGCCGCGTTTGCCGGACGGCATGAAGAGGACGAGGGGATCTTTTTCTAAGGCGTCTGTCATGATCGATCTTTCCGGCGTCTTCAAGGAACGCAATCCAGATGTTGAAGGAGGTCGGCGGAACCCTTTTGGGGCGCCATGCAACGGCGGGATCCGGGACGAATGACTGTTCCCGACGTGAAACGATCACCCGGTGAAAAATCAGCGGGTGATCCGTTGTCTAGCAAGGGGCGGCGGTCGCCATCACTCCGTCGCAGCGCCGGTGCCGACGCGAGCCGCACGGCCGCCACGACGGCCACCACCGGCTGCGGCCGAGGCCGGAGCGGGGGCGGCGGAGGCGCCGCCTTCAGCCGGCTTGTAGTCGCGATAGGTCTTGATCCAGTTGTAGCAATTTTCGTCGGTGCCGTTCAGCACGTTGGCTGCGCGGACGGCCTCCATTTCCTGCGGACGGCAGGGGTTCATGATCGCGGACGTCATGCCGGCGCCGATGACCATCGGGATGAAGCCGGCATTGATGCCGTGGCGATGCGGCAGGCCGAAGGAAATGTTGGAGAGGCCGCAGGTGGTGTTGACCTTGAGCTCTTCGCGCAGGCGACGCAGAAGGGCAAAAACCTGAAGGCCGGCGGAACCGACGGCGCCGATCGGCATGACCAGCGGATCGACGATGATGTCGTAGGGCTTGATGCCGTAGTCGGCAGCGCGCTCGACGATCTTCTTGGCAACCGCGAAGCGCACGTCCGGGTCCTGGCTGATGCCGGTCTCGTCGTTGGAGATGGCAACGACCGGGACATTGTACTTGGCGCAGAGCGGCAGGATGGCTTCGAGCTTTTCTTCCTCGCCGGTGACCGAGTTGATCAGCGGGCGGCCCTTGGCGACCTTGAGGCCGGCCTCGATGGCGGCCGTCACTGAGCTGTCGATGGCGAGCGGGACGTCGACGAGGCCCTGGACGATTTCGAGCGTCTGCACCAGCAGGCCCGGCTCGGTCTCGTTCGGGTTGACGGAGGTGACGCCGGCATTGATGTCGAGCATGGTGGCGCCTGCAGCGACCTGTTCGAGCGC
Source organism: Rhizobium terricola (assembly GCF_012927355.1). Taxonomy (GTDB): domain Bacteria; phylum Pseudomonadota; class Alphaproteobacteria; order Rhizobiales; family Rhizobiaceae; genus Allorhizobium; species Allorhizobium terricola. Next base: position 1,204,249 of record NZ_JABBGK010000001.1, on the reverse strand, counting down.
ATCCTTGATGACGGTGTCGAAATTGCCGGCCTGCATTTCGGCGGCGAGCTTCTTGCGCCCCGTCGGGTTGATGCGTTCGCCGATGACGCAGAACGGCTGGTCGAAGCCGATGATGATTTCCTTGGTGGCGGATGCGACGATGGTGCGGGTCATGGATGGTCTCCGGTCGGGCGCGAGGACAGAAGGTCTAACGCGCGGCAATATGGGTTACAAGTCTCGCTGGGCCGGCCGGGCAGAAGCCCGCCAGCTCAGCGTCGGCAAGTCTCATGTCTCAATGCGGGTGCTGGGCGGCGATCCCGGCGAGCTGCTGCTGGTCTTCGACCTTTTCCTCGCGGATCTGCTCGAGACGCTCCGCAACCAGCTGGTCGACGGGGTTCGCCTCCCGCTTCCACGGCTTTCGGCCCTTGAGCACGCCGGATTCGTGGACGATCTCGGCGACATACTCCTCCTGGCGGTAGGCCATGACGTGCATGCCGGAAACGCCCTCGATCTCCTTCACCTCGTTGATGATGTCGATGCAGAGCTGCTTGCCTTCCTTCTTCTGGTCCTCCGCACCTTCGAGGCGCTTGATGACCGCGTCGGGAATATGGATACCGGGCACGTTGGAGCGGATCCACTTGGCCGTCTTCGCAGACGCAAGCGGTCCGACGCCGACGAGGATGAAGCACTTTTCGTGCAGGCCGAGATCGCGCACCTTCTTCATGTATTCGCGGAACATCGGCACGTCGAAGCAGTACTGGCTCTGGACGAATTGCGCGCCGGCCTGGATCTTCTTGGCAAGTCGATAGGGACGGAAATCGTAAGGGGGTGCGAACGGATTGATCGCTGCACCGAGGAAGACCTGCGGCGGCGAGGTCAGCTTGCGGCCCGACAGGAATTTCGATTCGTCGCGCATGCTGCGCACGGTTTCGAGAAGCGACATGCAGTCGAGATCGAAGACCGGCTTGGCGCCCGGCTGGTCGCCGGCCTGAACGCCGTCGCCGGTGAGGCACATGATGTTCTGCACGCCCATCGCCGAGGCACCGAGCACGTCGCCCTGGATGGCGATGCGGTTCTTGTCGCGGCAGGCGATCTGCATGATCGGCGCATAGCCCATGCGCGTCAGCAGCGCGCAGATGCCGACCGACGACATGTGGCAGTTGGCACCCGAGGCATCGACAGCATTGATCCCGTCGACCCAGCCGTCGAAGATCGCTGCACGCTCGTAGACGTCATGCGGATTGGCGCTGTCCGGCGGGTTGAGCTCGGCGGTGACGGCGAACTCGCCGCGGCGAAGCACGCGCTCAAGCCGGCCGCGGGAGGAATGACCCGGAAGCGGATCGAGGGGCGCGCCGGGATCGTGGGGATTGATATCGGGGCTCATGCCTTCGCATCCTTCGAGAGAGTATCACGGGCAGCAGCGGCTTCGGCCGTCACGCGCAGCCAGGAAGAGGTTTCGCGCAGCGACTGGTTGACCGGCTTCTGCACCTTGAGGATTGCATCGCCGTTGGTCATGTTCCGCGAGCCAGCCCAGGCCTGCACCCAGACACAGGGCATGTCGGGCTCGACCTCGCAATGGCCGTTGGCGCGAACCCCGCCGCAGGGACCGTTTCTAAGCTGCTTCGGGCAGTTCATCGGGCAGGACATGCCGGTCGAAGACAGCACGCACTGGCCGCACATGCGACAGTCGAAGAGAAGGCCCTTGACGTTTCGCTCGACGAAGGTGACCGGCTTTTCCACGCGGTTGTAACCGAGCTTCTTCCACAGCGGATGCAGAACCAAGAAGGCACTGGCGAAGCGATTGTAGAACCATTCGAGAAAGCGCGAATGGCGCACCGACCAGAGCCGGATCGTGTAGGAACGGCGGGCGCGGCGGTTTGGCGAGACGCCGGCGGGCGTGAAGGCGCCGGTCGCGGCCTTCTTTGCCGGAGCCGCATTGCCCGGACCGGGCTTTCCATCAACCATTTTCGCGACCTCCAGCGTGTACCAGCGCGACCAGTCGCGCCTTGTCGTAAGCGGATTCGAGTTCAGACGCCGCCTTGTCGGCTTCCGCCTCCAGGTCGTCGCCGACCGGTTCCGGATCGCCCTTGCGCCACTCGGCCAGATAGTCGTCCGTCTCAGCCGCACCAGAACGCATCGCGCACATGTCGATTGCTTCGGTGAAGCGCAGCGATAGTGCGCGCTTTGCGGATTTCCGGCCCTGCTTGATGATGACCTGGGCGGGTATGTCCCGCCAGTAGACGATGATCCTGTCGGCCATCTGCTCGCTCTCCCTTTTTAGTCACAATGCACATGGCGCAAGCGGCGGACTGCGCTTGTCACGACGTCGCACAGAGCAAAAAGCGACGTCGCCTAGTTTTACCAGATGCGGCGGCGGATGCCGTTGCCGAGCCATGTCCAGACGGCAGGCGGAAAGCGCAGCGCAGACGGGCCTTCCGGCTGATATGGGGCAAGCCGGTCATGGACGGCGTCATCGACCGCCTGCAAGGTGATGTCGATCGCCGACACGGTCAGAAGCAGCGGATATGTCGCAATGAAGTCGCCGCGGTCGGGGAGTGTCCGCACCTCGTAGAGCGTGCCGCCCGTGTCGGTGCCAGCGTCCACCAGATGAACGGTTGCGCCGAAATTGGCGGCATCGTCCTCGATCAGCGACCAGTATCCGCCCATCTGTCCGCGATAGGCCGGGTTGATGCCTGCATGCAGGTTGAGAACGGGGCAGGGCATGGCCGCCAGCGTGGCACGATTCATGAGGCGGGTGCTGACAAGGAGAATGGCAGCCGGCTTGAGCCGGGCGACGAGAGCAGCGCAGTCGGGATCGTTGAGGGAAGGGACCGGATGAACGGGCACGCGTGGGTCAACGACCGCCGACAGACCGGCGGTTCGAAGGATCGCTGCTGTTCGCCGGCGGGCGAGCGGCCTCAGAAGCTTCGCCGCCATCATCGTCGCGAGTTGGCCACAGGCGTTCACCCATCCGAGACGGCGGGCCCGGCGACGGAGGATCTCCGATTTCGATTCGGGTTCCTCCTGGATGACCTGGAGACCTGGATAGCAACGGGAAAGCGCGTTGATGATGACTGCAGGATTTGGGCCGCCCGCGGTCATGACGACGACGATTGCGGAGCTGGACGTCGCATCGGCCATCGGGGAAGTGCCTCCGGTCGTCATGGGGTGTCAGAAAACCATCAGCAGCACGGCGCTCGCGGTGTAGACTACGAAACCGGCCACGACGAGGGAGAGCAGCCCGATTGCGCAGCCGAGCACCACGCCGAGACCGTCGCGCTGGGAATGGGCAAAGCCAATGACGGCCAGCGCCACGGCAGGGGGCCAGTTGCCGAGCGGGATCGGCAGGAAGATGACGAAGGCGAGGACGAGCGCGAGGAACCCGATGACCCGTTCGGAGAAGCGGCTGTCGAGGAACCAGAAGCGTGGCAGGAGTACGCGCTCCGCACGGCGAAGCCACGGGACGAGACGCTTGACGATCAGGTCGAAGGTCTGGTTCTCGACCCCATAGTCGCCGATACGGCGGGGAAAGGAGACCCGGCCCTCGGCCGAGGCGAACATCTGCCAGGCGATGAAGATCAGCGGCAGGCCGAGGAAGAAAGTCGCGCCTGGCGGCAGGGGCACGAGGTTGGGAAGTGCGAAGACCAGCAGGAAGGCCCCGAAGGAGCGGTCCTGCAGCGCGATCGCGATGTCGCGGATGGTGACCTTTCCGTCACCGGCACGCGAGAGCTGAACGAGCAGATCGGAAAGCCGCTCGGGCCGCGCCCTCTCTTCGGCAATTGCGAAATTGTTGAGAATTGTCCCCATCCCATCGGTCATTGTCTTGAACCTTGTTCTTATGCCTCGACCTCATGCCCATCCTGTAGGCTGGGCATTGCGGAGGCATTAAAGAGGATGGCCAAGCGAACCGAATTGAGAAGGCATGCTGAATGGCGGGTTAAGGCGGCGTAGCGCCGCCACGCCTGGCGTTTTCCGCCGTTCGGCAGAGAGGGCGGCTGGAACGAAACGTCTGCCTTGTTTTCACCCCAAGCCGGTGCAATGGACGAAGACGTCTGATTTGTTCCATCGGGGAGATTCCACGTGCCTGTAAGACCTGTCCTGACGATCGCCGCCATGGGCCTCGCCCTGATCGCGCTTACCGCCTGCGGCAACACGATCCGCGGCATCGGTCGCGACATGGGCAATGCCGTCGACGCGACGCAGGATGCTGGCCGCAGCGTCGCCAATTCCGTGAATTAAGGGAGAGGGCGGGAAAGAGTCCGCTCGGGTTCGGCCTAGCCGAGTGCCTTCAACGCGGGATCGAGATCGCCGTAGCCGGTAAAGCGGTATTCATAGTCGAGGCCGAGATAGTCGGCCGCCCATTTCGCCTTGTCCTGCAGTGCCTTGTCTTCGGTTTGGGCGAGGTAGACGATCTTCGTGTAATTGCCGAACACCATGTCACGCAGTTCGGGATGCTTGTCGAGCTTCAGCGGCTCGATGACGAAGGCTTCGAACTGGCGGGTGATGAGGTCGGTCAGGTAGAAGGCGGTGAACTCGGTCTCGCATTCGGCGAGAAACTTTTCCGTTCCGGTGAAGAAGGCATAACAATGCGGGCCGGCGATCCGCTCGATACCCTCTTCCTCGCAGATCTTGTCAATCTGCCCCTGGGTGCCGCATTCGGCATAACCGATGAAGATGCGGCCATAGCCGGCGGCGCGGGCAGCGGCAATCTTCTCGCGTAGCGCCGGCGCGATCTTTTCCGGATAGACATGCCAGATCGCCGGAAGACATTCGAGATCGATATGGTCGAGCCCGTTCGCGTCCCGGACGGCCAGGATCTCGCGGGCGATGGCCCCGCAGGCGATGATCTGAACCTTTTCGCTGTTCACGCGTTTCATCGTCGCATTCCCGACACGTTCATTGATCCCAGCGCTAACACGGAGTTCTCAAGCATGACCACCCGGAAACTCTCCTTCGCCGTCGCGGTTCTCGGTTGCGCCTTCGCGCTTGCCTCTTGCGGCAACACGATCCGCGGCATGGGCAAGGATACCGCAAATGCGGTTGATGCGACGCAACAGGCCGGCCAGGATGTCGAGAACGCCGCCAACTGACGGTCGGCATTGTCCCCACCGTCGTGCCCGGTCGTCGGTCAGGGCATATGTTCCGCAGAAATCTTTGCGGCGGACGTCTTTTCAGAATTTCGCCGCCGGTCGCTCGAAGCGACCGGCGGTTTCGTGTCTAAGGTCTCAGGCGCGGGCCGCGAGGCTGTTGTGCTTGCGGGAGATGTATTCCTTCGCCGTTTCGACGGCGACGGCGGCATCGCGGCAATAGGCGTCGGCGCCGACGGCCTTGCCGAACTCTTCGTTGAGCGGCGCGCCGCCGACGAGAACGATATACTCGTCACGAATGCCCTTTTCCTTCATCGTATCGATCACGACCTTCATATAGGGCATGGTCGTCGTCAGCAGGGCGGACATGCCGAGGATATCCGGCTTTTCGCGCTCGATAGCTTCGAGATAGTTTTCGACCGGATTGTTGATGCCGAGGTCGATGACGTCGAAGCCGGCACCTTCCATCATCATGCCGACGAGGTTCTTGCCGATATCGTGGATGTCGCCCTTCACAGTGCCGATCACCATCTTGCCCTGCTTCGGTGCGCCGGTAGCGGCGAGCAGCGGACGCAGGATCGTCATGCCGGCCTTCATGGCATTGGCCGAGAGGAGAACTTCCGGAACGAACAGGATGCCGTCGCGGAAGTCGACGCCGACGATGCGCATGCCTTCGACGAGAGCTTGCGTCAGGACGTCGTAAGGGGCCCAGCCGCGGTCGAGCAGGATGCGGGTCGCTTCCTCGATTTCTTCCTTGAGGCCGTCATAGAGGTCGTCGTGCATCTGCTGCACGAGTTCGTCGTCAGAGAGTTCCGAGAGAATGATTTCGTCGTCTGACATTGGATGCTTCCCGCTAGCTGTTTGTGCGATTCATGTCGCAGCCGACAAAGACTGCCTGATACGCAGTTAAACCTCAATATCGCTAAAATCTCTTTTCGAAAGCGACGTTGCCGTCATGAAAAGCGACGGTGTTGCGACAGTCGCAGATTGGCTCAATGTCTGTGTGGCGCAAGTGGTTGGCGCATTAAGGAATGTTTCACATCGGAATTCGAATAGCATATTGAGAATGAAGCAGCGCTCGACGCGCCGAAATTGAGGAAACGCACATGGACGACATCACAGCAGAATCGGGCGCAGGCGCAGGCCGTCGGGCACGCGGAGAGGGTAGGGGCGCGGCAGCCCGCAGGGCATCGCGCACAGGCGGCGGCGCCGGCCCGTCGATGCCTTACATCCAGCGCAAGATCAAGGTCTACGAAGTCCTCGACGAGGAAGGCCTCGAGATCATCGAGCGCAATGCCGACACCGTGCTCGAGGAAATCGGCATCGAGTTCCGTGACGACGCCGAAGCGCTCGACATGTGGAGAAAGGCCGGCGCCGACGTCAAGGGCGAGCGCGTGCACTTCCCGAAGGGCCTTTGCCGCGAACTCCTGAAGACGGCGCCTTCGGAATTCACCTGGCATGCCCGCAACCCGGAACGCAGCGTGCGGATCGGCGGCAACGCCACCGTCTTCGCGCCGGTCTACGGTTCGCCCTTCGTCCGCGACCTCGACGGCAACCGTCGATATGCGACGCTCGAGGACTTCCGCAATTTCGTCAAGCTCGCCTACATGGCGCCTTCGGTCCATTCTTCGGGCGGCACGGTCTGCGAACCGGTCGACATCCCGGTGAACAAGCGTCACCTGGACATGGTCTACAGTCACATCAAATATTCCGACAAGCCGTTCATGGGCTCCGTCACCGCGCCGGAACGCGCCGAGGATTCGGTCGCGCTCGCCAAGATCGTCTTCGGTGACGATTTCGTCGAGAACAACACGGTGATGCTGAACCTGATCAACGCGAACTCGCCGATGGTCTTCGACGAGACCATGCTCGGTGCCGCGAAGGTCTATGCCCGCCACAACCAGGCCTGCGTTCTCTCGCCCTTCATCCTGTCGGGCGCGATGAGCCCGGTGACGGTCGCCGGCACGCTGACGCAGATCCTGGCCGAAGTTCTGGCCGGTGCGTCCTTCACCCAGCTCGTGCGCCCCGGCGCTCCGGTGCTCTTCGGCACCTTCGCCGCCTCGATCTCGATGCAGTCGGGCGCCCCGACCTTCGGCACGCCGGAGCCCGCACTCGTGTCCTACGGCGCCGCCCAGCTCGCCCGCCGTCTCGGCCTGCCGTTCCGTACCGGTGGCTCGCTCTGCGCCTCCAAGGTTCCGGATGCCCAGGCAGCCCATGAAAGCGCCAACACGCTCAACATGACCCTGCTCGCCGGCACCAACTTCGTGCTGCACGCCGCAGGCTGGCTCGAAGGCGGCCTCGCAGCTTGCTACGAGAAGTTCATGATCGACCAGGACCAGCTCGGCATGATGCAGAAGATGGCGATGGGCGTGGACCTGACCGAAGACGGCCAGGCGATGAGTGCGATCCGCGAAGTCGGCCCGGGCGCCCACTATCTCGGTTGCGCCCACACCCAGGCGAACTTCCAGACGGCCTTCTATCGTTCGGCACTGGCCGACAACAACTCCTTCGAACAGTGGGAGATCGAAGGCAAGAAGCGCATCGAGGACCGCGCCAACACGCTCTGCCGTTCTTGGCTCGACAACTACGAAGCGCCCGCCCTCGACCCGGCGATCGACGAAGCGCTGCTCGCCTACATTGCCCAGCGCAAGGACGCCATGCCGGACGCCTTCTCCTGAAGGCATCCCGGTCCCGCCAGGGAGCAAGGCGGAGCGGACCAGGTGGCGGACATGATCCAGGAGTCGGTCTGGCGACCGCATTACAAATACGAGGGGCCGCGATGAGCGGCCCTTTGCAAGTCGCGCACTGGCTTGAAGCCGAACTGGAACGGCACGGACTGCATCTGCGCGGTGTCGTCGATTTCGTCGACGGCGATGGCGGGCCGAGGCTTGCCGACGGAGGCATGGCCCGACAGGTCCTGCTGATCGGCAATATCGGCGGCTCGCTCTGGGAGCCTTTCCGCGCATGGCGGTCGAAGCAGGCAGACGGGGGCGGCGAACATCCGCTGGACGCCTGGTCGAAAGAGGTGATCGGCGCCGTTGCCGGCACGTGCGGGGCGACGGCCTATTTTCCGTCCGATCCGCCCTACCAGCCCTTCCAGACCTGGGCGATGAAGGCGGAGGGCTTGCGCGCCTCACCGCTCGGAATTCTGATCCATCCGCAATATGGCCTCTGGCACGGCTACCGCGGCGCGCTCGGGTTGCCAGAGCCGCTGCCGTTCAATCGAACAGCGCGAGCGGCGTCTCACCCATGTGAAACCTGTACCGAAAAACCCTGTCTGAAAACCTGTCCCGCCGGAGCCGTGACGGCGGAGACATTCGAAGTGGTGACCTGTCGCCGCCATCTGGCGACGACCGAGGGGCGGGACGGCTGCAGGGCGAAGGGATGCCTTGCCCGTGCCGCCTGTCCCGTCGGCTCGTTCTTTCGCTATCCGGAAGACCAGTTGCGCTTCCACATGGAAGCCCTCGGCCTTCCGCCCGGATAGCGACGTTCAGGCCGCCTTGGCGACGGGCGCCTTGCGTGTGGCAGTCGTACGGACCGTCTTCTGCGGCATCAGCGCGACGATCTCGTCGGCGAGGCGCGCGGCATTTTCCAGAGCCTTCGACAGATTGGAAACTTCGGCCGGGTTCATCGACTGCAGGAGGCCGCCCTTGTCGAAAACGTCGCGATAGGCGGCGCGCTCGGCAATGGCCGTCGACAGGGTCGAAATGCCGCGAGCGGCGAGGAAGTCCTTCGCGGCCTGCAGGGCACGCGTGGTGACGGCGGCGTTGACGCGGGTGAGCACGATCGAGTGCGGGATGCGCACGTCGCACTTGTCGGCCAGTTCCTTCAGCAGTTCGAGCACTTCGGCGCCGCCATGGGCGTCCATGGCGCAGCCCTGGACTGGGATCATCACATGATCGGCAAGGCCGACGGCCTTGGCGAGCAGCGCATCATGGCTCGACGGGAGATCGACCAGGATGTAGCCGCCGCGCTTCTTGGCCTTGGCGGTCGCGGTTTCGATCGTCTCCTCGTTGACCGCGACGACGGAAATCAGGCTGCCCGCGCCGGCAATCGCGTGCCAGCGGCTGATCCAGCCGCGCGGGTCGGCATCGAGGATGGTGACGCGGTTGCCGCGACGGGAAAGCTCGCCGGCGAGGATAAGGGCTGCCGTCGTCTTGCCGGCACCGCCCTTGGTATTTGCAAACGTAATTACTGGCATAGCATGTCCTTCATGAAAAAAAGGTCTTGAGCCAAGTCATCGCTCTGCAGATGAAAGCGGCGAAGCATGCCGCGTGAGATGCATCCTTTGCAGTCGTGGTTAACGAGCGGTAAACAAGATGTGCGAGCGTTAATAAATCGGCGTCCAAATCCGGTAGTTTAGCAAAGGTCGGTGATGCCGGCCGTCTTCGTGACACCCATCACAGCGATGCCTCCATGCCCCTGCTTCCCTTGCTAATTTCTTTGATTTTCAGTGTCCTGCCACTGTCCTGGGCCGTTGCGGCCGAGGCTTGCAGGGACGAGGTCGTGGACGGTGCTCGTTACGCGATCTGCAGTTTCGAGCCCGGTCCGGCGTTAAGAATCTATCATTCCGATTCGGACGGAAAGCCTTTCGGCGGCTTCGATTCGCTCGCCCGGCAGCTCTGGAAAGAGCACCACACGCTGACCTTCGCGATGAACGGCGGCATGTATCATGACGACCTGTCGCCCGTTGGGCTTCACATCGAATACGGGCGCGAGCAGGCACCGGTGAGCACGAAAGCCGGCTGGGGAAACTTCCACCTGCTGCCGAATGGGGTGTTCTACGTGAAGGACGGCCGCGCAGCGGTCGCCGAGACCACTCGCTACCTGAAACGCAATCCCGCGCCGGACTTCGCGACGCAATCAGGGCCGATGCTCGTCATCGACGGCAAACTGCACCCGAAATTCCTACCCGACAGCGACAGCCTGAAGATCCGCAACGGGGTCGGCGTCGATGCAGAGGGCAGGGTGCATCTGGTCATCAGCCGGGATTGGGTGAACTTTCACCAGTTCGCCCGGCTATTCCGCGACCGGCTGGGATGCGCCAACGCGCTTTATCTGGATGGCACCATTTCCGGCATGTTTGCCCCGGAACTCGGCCGCAACGACCGCTGGATGCCGCTCGGACCGATCATTGCGGTGATCGGCACTCGACCGTGACCCACCCTCAGACGGCCGCCTTCGGATAGGCGCGGTCGAGACCACCGGAACGGGCGAGGCCGGCGCGGAAGGCCACATAGGCGGGATGCTGGCTTGAGCGGGCGGATTCCATCAGCCGGATCTGCAGACGCGACGGCGCCGTACCGCCGAGCCACTCGCCGCAGCGTTCGAGCTTCAACGAGTTGAGGAACCGCGCCTCCGATGCCCGGTCGAGGTAAAGGTGCAGGCCTTCGAGCAGCGCGTCGTCCTGCATCGGATTTTCGAACATCAGCGAGAAGAAGCTCTGCTCGGCGGGACCGAGAGCGGAGAGATTGTCGGCGACGGTATTCCGATCGGGAAATTGGGTCTGTGGCGCGGCCATGCTTTGATGCTCCCGTAGGCTTGAGCCACGGCAACGGGCCGCAGCGTTACTCAAAGCCGAAAAAGCAGGACAAGATTGCCTGAGCCTTGCCGTCTGGCAGAAGACCGGCGCTGCGGACAGCGCCGGCCAGTTTTGTGTATGTCAGCCGCGACGGCGCGTGCGGCGACCGCCTTCCTGGCTGCCGGATTCCGAAGCCGTCTTGTTGCGCAGCGGGCCGATGCGCTCGACGATCGTCTCGATGGTCGGGCGCGGGCCGGGCGTATAGCCGTCGATCGCCGAGCGCATCGCGGCGAGGTGGCCGCAGGACGTGCCGCAGCAGCCGCCGATGATCTTGGCGCCCGCATCGCGCGCTAGCCGGGCATAGTCGGCCATCAGCGGCGGTGTGCCCGAATAGTAGATTTCCGAGCCGCGGAATTCCGGGATGCCGCAATTGCCCTTGACGATGACCGTGGCGGCCGGATCGGCAGCGGTCATGTCGAGCAGGCTCGCCAGAATGTCGGAAGCCCCGACGCCACAATTGGCGCCGACGGCGAGTGGGCCGTCGCCGATGTCCTTCGCGACACCGTGAATGTCCTTGGGGTCGAGACCCATCATCGTCTTGCCGGCGGTGTCGAAGGAGCCGGTATAGGTATAGGGCATGCCGACCTTGACAGCGGCTTCAGCCGCAGCGCGGATCTCCTCCGGCGACGACATGGTCTCGATCCAGGCAACGTCGGCGCCGCCAGCCTTGAGGCCTTCCATCTGCTCGACGAAGGCTGCAACCGCATCCTCGTAGCTCATCGCGCCGAGCGGCAGGAGAAGCTCGCCGGTCGGGCCGACCGAGCCGCCGACGATCACCTTGCGCGGCGCCTTGTCGGCGACGGCACGGGCGATCTCGGCCGCCTTCTTGTTGAGCGCGAAGACCCGGTCCTGCGCCTGGTGCAGCTTCAGGCGGTGGCGGGTGCCGCCGAACGAGTTGGTGAGGATGATGTCGGCGCCGGCATCGACGAAGTCCTGGTGGAGCTTGGTGATCTTTTCCGGCTGGCTCTCGTTCCAGAGCTCCGGCGCCTCGCCGGCCTCCAGCCCGACGGCAAAGAGATTGGTGCCGGTTGCGCCGTCGGCGAGCAGCACGCCCTTTTCGGCCAGGAGTTGGGAAAGCGGATTGGATGCAGTCGCCATGGTTCTTTCCTCGAATGATCTTCGAAGAGGGATATAAAGAATTCTTTATATGACTGCAACGGTTAAACACGACCATCGGCGCCGCTCACACGCGTCGCCGATGGATAGATATGGGGGAAGGGCGGGGCGTCAGGCCGCCGCCACCGCCTCCTCATGGCTGGCGGGCGTCACCATGGCCGCGATGATCGTGGCGATGTCGACCCGTCCAACCGGCCGTCCTGCATCGTCCACGGCATGCGCCACCGTCTGGCGGGCTTCGGTCATCAGGCGTGCGGCCTGTTCCAGCACACAGTCGGCCGGCAGCGCCATGCCTTCAGGGGCTCCGCCAATCGGCTTCATGATCGTGGCCACGCGGATCACGCGGCCGCGATTGACCTCCTTGACGAAGGCGGAGATGTAGTCGTCGGCGGGCGACAGCACGATCTCCTGGCCCGTGCCCTGCTGGATGACTTCGCCGTCCCGCAGGATCGCGATCTTGTCGCCGAGCCTCAACGCCTCGTCGAGGTCGTGGGTGATGAACACGACGGTCTTCTTCAGTTCCTGCTGCAGTTCCAGCAACACCGACTGCATGTCGACGCGGATCAGCGGATCGAGCGCCGAATAGGCCTCGTCCATCAGCAGGATGTCGGCGTCGTTGGTGAGTGCACGGGCAAGCCCGACGCGCTGCTGCATGCCGCCCGACAACTGGTTCGGATAGTGCCGTTCGAACCCGGAAAGGCCGACGCGGTCGATCCAGTAGCGGCCCTTCTTGTCGCTCTCGGCACGGTCCACTCCCTGGATGTCGAGGCCGTAGACCGTGTTCTCCAGCACCGTGCGATGCGGCAGCAGCGCGAACTTCTGGAACACCATCGCCGTCTTGTGGCGGCGGAATTCCCGCAGTTCATCAGAAGACATGCGGCAGACATCGACGCCGTCGTAGAGCACCTGGCCGGCGGTCGGCTCGATCAGCCGGTTGATGTGGCGGATCAGTGTCGACTTGCCGGAACCCGACAGGCCCATGACCACGGTGATGCCGCCGGCCGGCATCGAGATATTGATGTTCTTGAGGCCGAGGACATGGCCATACTTGCCGTTGAGTTCCGACTTCGAAATGCCGCCCTTGACGGCGTCGATGAAGTCTTCGCCCCGCGGGCCGAATATCTTGTAGAGTTCCTTGATCTCGATCCCGTGACTAGCCATGGATCACCTCCGTATGCTTCTGAAGTCGCTTGCCGTAGGCCTGGCTGGTCCGGTCGAAGATGATCGCGATCGCCACGAGTGCGAAGCCGTTCAGGAACCCGATGGTGAAGAACTGATTGGTAATCGCCTGCAGCACGTTCTTGCCAAGACCGCCGACGCCGATCATCGAGGCGACGACCACCATGGCGAGCGACATCATGATCGTCTGGTTGATGCCCGCCATGATGGTGGGCAACGCGAGCGGGATCTGCACGTTGACGAGTTTCTGCCGCGGTGAGGACCCGAAGGCATCGGCCGCTTCGAGCACTTCGCGGTCGACCAGCCGGATGCCGAGATTGGTGAGGCGGATCATCGGCGGTACGGCATAGATGACGACGGCGATCAGGCCCGGCACCTTGCCGATGCCGAAGATCATCACGACAGGGATCAGATAGACGAAGCTGGGCATGGTCTGCATGACGTCGAGCGCCGGATTAACTGTCGCCTGGACCCGGTCCGACCGGGCCATCAGGATGCCGATCGGAATGCCGATGACGATGGAGATGAGCGTGCAGACGGTGACCATGGCAAGCGTCACCATGGTGTCTTCCCAGAGCCCGACCGCACCGATCAACGCCATCGAGACGGCCGTGCCGATCGTGATGCGCATGTTGCGGCTGGCGAAATAGACGATCGCCGTCAGGACGATCAGGAAGAGGATCCAGGGCGTGTCGACGAAAAGGTCCTGCAGCCAGTTGAGGAACCATTGCAGCGGCTGGAGCGCGGTGTCCAGAATGTCGCCATAACTGCGCACGAAGGCCTTGAAGCCAGCGTCCACCGTCTTCTTGAAATCGCGCATGAGATTCTCGTCTATCGACGGAAACTCGCACAGCAATTGCGGCAGGTAACCGCAAATGACAGAAGCCATCTCTATCCCCTTTGTTGAGCCTTCTTCCGGCGCCGGCTTCACTTGAACGGGAGCCTTGCTCGCCGGAGGCATGTCTTGCCTGTCCGTCGGAAAAAAGAAGGCGGCGGGCACCAGCCCGCCGCCGTCCGGGGATCAGAGGCCTGCCTTGACCTTTTCGGCCACTTCCGGCGAGACCCAGGTGGTCCACATGTCGGCATAGTCCTTCAGGAAGTGCTCGGCGGCATCTTCGTTGGTGCCCTGGTTCTCGTCCATCCAGGCGAGAACCTTGCCGACCGTCTGGTTGTCCCACTTGCGGGTCTTCAGATAGTCCATGGCGACCGCGTTGTTTTCCGAGAACTTCTTGGTGACGACGGTGAAGACGTCGGAGACCGGATAGGAGTTGACCTTCGGATCTGCGCAGTCCGGAACGGCCGTGCACTTGTCCCACTCGGCCTTGTCATGCTCCACGCCGAAGGACAGCTTGACCATCTCGTACTTGCCGAGGATGGCGGTCGGTGCCCAGTAGTAGCCGAGCCAGCCGGTCTTCTTTTCGAAGGCGTTGGCGATCGAGCCGTCGAGGCCTGCGGCCGAACCGGTGTCGATCAGTTCGAAGCCCTTTTCCTTGGCGCCGAGCGCCTTGTAGAGGTTGGCGGTCGAGATCTGGCAGTTCCAGCCCGACGGGCAGTTGGTGACGGCCGCCTTGGACGGATCTTCCGGAGCCGGGAACAGTTCCGGATGGGAAAGGGCGTCCTGCACCGTCTTGATGTCCGGATGCGCGTCGGAGAGGAACTTGGGAATCCACCAGCCTTCGACGCCGCCGTCGCTGAGCAGCGGCGCGAGCTGGATCAGGCGGCCTTCGCCGATGGCGGCGTCGAGCGGCGTGCGCACGGCGTTGACCCACAGTTCGGGCGCGATGTCCGGCTCGCCCTTCTCGTTCATCGAGGTGAAGGTCGGCATGGTGTCGCCGGTGACCAGTGTCACCTTGCAGCCGTAGCCGCTTTCGAGAATGATCTTGTCGACATAGGCGGCGACGCCGGCCGATGCCCAGTTCATTTCGGCAATCGAAACGTCACCGCAATCGGCGGCCTGGGCGGAGCCGGCGACGGCGTAAAGGCCGGCGGCGAGGATGGTGGATGCGAGAAGCTTCTTCATGTCTTTAAGACCTCCCAGTCTTAATTTGGCAGCGTTCTGAAATGGGCACGGCCGGGTTACTGCTGATCCCTGCCGCACCTATGGCGAAATTCGCTGGTTGCTCGTCGCATGCCCTTGCTCCGACTGAGCTTCCAAATGTCGATCGACGCTTGTCATTGAAGCAGCAAATCCCTGTGCGCCGCTCGCCCCTTATCGTGCCGATCGAAAATCAGCCTAAGGGTTCCGGCGGAGAAATCAACCTCCGGAACAGGGTCGGGCGTCGCGGGGAAGCGGTCGCAACCCTTTGTAACGCCTCATTTTGCTGCATTCGGACCGTGAATGGACCGGGCCGGCGCCCAAAGCGTGGGCGTTTGCTCTGGTGAGAACGAGCCGGTCGGAAATTACCACTCCCGTACGAGACAAGTGCTGTCCCGTCCGCGCCATTCGGAGCGGTTCGCAACAGCGAAGTCACAATCTCGGATTTCGATGAATTTTTTTTGACGGGGAGAGCCGGAATAACACTCCGGTAAGAACTGGCGGGCTAGAAAAGCCCCAACGGCGCGTAACTGCCGTCAGCGTTCCCGGGTTTGGTATTGCGTACCGGGGCGCTGTGTTTTTCGCCCGAATGGGCAATCCATCCAGAACGGTCGACGGCGGTCGGCGAGCCGCATCGGGCTCGCCACGAAAGGTCCGGCCTTATTCGCCGATGCGGCGCAGGCGCTCCAGCACGGTGCTGCCGCGGCGAGGCATGAGCACTTCCCAGCGAGCAGTGGTTTCGGTTTTCGGCGCATTGCCGTTCCAGGCGATGTCGAGCCTATTGTGATTGCGAAGAATATACAGCATGGATTTGGCCTTCTGATCCCGGACACCCGTTTGCGCCGGTCGTTCGGCGGTTGAAATAGACCCGGCCGCGGTCCGCTGCAATGGGGCAAGTCGTCACGTTGTGTCGCAAATGGACAAATAGTGCGAGGCGTTGCCGGGCAGGCTTGCGCAGGCGCCGGTTTGTGGCGAAAAAGGGGCGAAATTCGCGCGCTTGCAACGGTTTGACGCAGGTGAATTTGGAGCGGGAACGACAATGACGAAAGCCGTGATGCTGCAGGGGACGGGCTCCGATGTCGGAAAGACGATACTCGTTGCGGGCCTTTGTCGGCTGGCGGCCAATCGTGGCCTGAGCGTCCGGCCCTTCAAGCCGCAAAACATGTCGAACAATGCCGCGGTGGCGGATGACGGTGGCGAGATCGGCCGGGCGCAATGGCTCCAGTCGCTGGCCTGTCGGGTTCCGTCGTCCGTTCACATGAACCCGGTGCTCCTGAAGCCCCAATCCGAGACGGGCAGCCAGATCATTCTGCAGGGCAAGGTCTTCGGACAGGCGAAGGGGCGGGACTACCAGAAGCTCAAGCCCGAATTGCTGTCCGCGGTCCTGGAAAGTTTTGAGACGGTCGGGAAGGGGGCTGATCTCGTCATCGTCGAAGGGGCCGGATCGCCGGCGGAAATCAACCTGAGGCCAGGTGACATCGCCAACATGGGTTTCGCCACGCATGCCGGCGTACCGGTCGTGCTGGTCGGCGACATCGACCGGGGCGGCGTGATCGCTTCGCTGGTCGGCACCCATACGATCCTTCCCGAGGAGGACCGCCGGCAGATCGTGGGTTACATCATCAACAAGTTCCGCGGCGATGTCAGTTTGTTCAATGACGGGATTGACGCAATCGGCGCCTTTACCGGCTGGCCGTGCTTCGGCGTCGTGCCGTGGTTGAAGGCGGCCGGACGACTGCCGGCGGAAGATTCCGTCGTACTCGAACGGCTGGCGAGCGGCGGAACGGGGGCCTTGAAGGTCGCGGTGCCCGTCCTGTCGCGGATCGCCAACTTCGACGATTTCGATCCGCTCGCCGCCGAGCCGCAGGTGGAGCTCGTCTATGTGCGTGCCGGAGAGCGTTTGCCCCCAGACGCGGGCCTGGTGATCCTGCCCGGATCCAAGTCGACGATCGGCGATCTGCAGGATTTGCGCGCCAATGGCTGGGATTCGGACATTTCCACCCATGTGCGCCGCGGCGGACGGGTGATCGGCATCTGCGGCGGCTACCAGATGCTCGGCCGGACCGTTTCCGATCCGCTCGGGCTGGAGGGTGAGAGCCGCAGCGTGCCCGGCCTGGGCCTGCTCGAGGTGGATACCGTGATGGCTCCGGAAAAGACGGTGCGCAACAGCGTGGCGCGTTCCCTCGAATATGACGCCGGGCTTTCCGGCTACGAGATCCATCTTGGCCTGACGAGCGGACCTGACTGCGACAGGGCACCGGTGACGATCGACGGTAGGCCGGACGGCGCCCGATCGCTGGACGGCAAGGTGATGGGCACCTATCTGCACGGGCTTTTCACCAGCGACGCCTATCGCGGGCGACTGCTCGAAAGCTTCGGGATCGAGGGAGGGGGAGGCGACTATCGCCGGAGTGTCGAGGATGCCCTCGACGAGGTGGCGGCGGAGCTGGAGAAACGCCTGTCGGCGGATTGGCTGAAGGAGCTGTTGGGCTAGGGCGACATGAAGGGACGCGCCAACTGCACGGCAGGCGCGATCTGGCGAAATCCTACTTCTGCGTCGCGACGTCGACCGGAGACGCCATCAGTTCGTTCTGGCCAAGCGAATTGTCGTTATACTTGAAGGCCAGGATGCTGAGCACCGAAGCGATGATGAGAATAAATATGGCGCGCATTGCTTTCTTGCTCCCGAAGCTCGCTGCTAGAACGAGATTACGGCAAAACTGGTTCCGCTTCGCCTAAATCATTCGGTAAAATCTGAACGGATCCCGTTTTATTTCACCGGGAACTGTCATCTTCAAGACGTATCGAGGTCTCTCGAAGAACAAAATCCGCCGTTTGTTGCATGATCGCTATAGCAGATGGTATTTCGATGCGCTGGCCGCAATAGGCGGCGGCAAAAGAAAGCTCCGTGCCGCCGGGGGAGTGGAGGGCGCGACGTCGGTCCCGCCCCTGACGCGGAAGCCGCACGCTGCCCGACACGGTGCGCGACCCTCGCGTATCAGCCGGAAATGGGACGGGCACCTGTCATCGGCAGAGGCGTTATCGGAGCGAACGAACCGGTTCCGACGCTTTCCGTTCCGCGACCGCTGAGGAAGAGGACCGAGAGCCCGATAGTGCGGGCGAAGGTGAGACCGCGTTCCTGGCCAAGAACCATCATCGCCGTCGCCCATGCATCGGCCGTCATGCAGTCGCCGGCAAGGACTGTCACCGAGGCCGGCGACGCGGCAAGCGGCATGCCGCGGCGCGGGTCCATCGTATGGCCGAGGCGACGGGTGCCGACCTGGACCCCGTGGCGGTAGTCTCCCGAGGTTGCGACCGCGGTGTCGCTGAGTTCGAGGATGGAGTGTGGCGCCCGGCGGTCCGGTTCCGGCGCTTCCACCGCGACCGTCCAGGCGGTGCCGTCCGGCTGGCTGCCGAGCGCGCGCAATTCCCCGTCGATCGCCAGGAGGGCATCGTTGACGCCGAAGGACCTGGCGACGTGGGCAAGACGATCGACGCCATATCCCTTGGCAATGCCGCTCAGGTCGAAAACCATCGGTTGGTTCTTGCGGGCGCGGCCGCCGGCGCGGTCGAGTTCGAGGCACTCGTGGGCCGGCCGCCGCGGCTTTGCACGTGCGGCACGGATGCGATCTTCGTCGGCCTGATCCGCGCCGAAGCCCCAGGCGGTGACGGCATCGCCCATGCCGATGTCGAAGGCGCCGCCGGTTGCCCGCCCGACGTCCAGTCCGGCGGACAGCACCTCCATCAGCGGTGCCGGCAGTAAAACCCATTCGCCGGGGCCGGCTGCGCTCAGGCGGTTGAGGTCACTGTCCGGCTTCCACGTCGACATCTGGGCGTCGACTTCGGCGACGGCTGCCGCCATGGCGGCCCTTACCGGTTCGGGATCGAACGCGGGCGATGCATGGAAGAGGGCGGACCAGCGGGTGCCCATGGTCGGGCCGCTCAGCGTGTGGCGGACGAGGTCAGTAAACGTCTTCGGCATAGCGTCCCTCCGCCTTCAGGGTGGCAAGGTTGGGGCCTTGTCCAGCCAGGATGTCGGTTAGTGCCGCGGCGACACCTGCGGCCATGTCGCGCCCGCCGCACACCATGATCTGTGCGCCTTCCGAGACAAGGCGCGCGACGCGGGCGGCATCCCGGCGCAACACATCCTGCACATAGATCGGCGTTGGGCCACGGGAATAGGCCATGGTGACGGAGGCCAGCCGACCTTCGCTCTGCCAATTGGCCAGTTCTTCGGCATAGAGCGCGTCGCTCGACGGGTGGCGGACGCCGAAGAAGAGGTGCATCGGCCGGGCGGCCCGGTTGTTTCGCGCAAAGCCGGCCAGCGGCCCGATCCCCGTCCCGGCACCGATCAACAGAACTGGGCTCTTGCCCCGCACCGGCCGGAAACCCGGATTCGGACGCAGGAAGGCGTGAACGCTGTCACCTGGCTCCAGCATGGCGAGCCGTGTCGAGCACAATCCGCCCGGCTGCTTGCGCACGCAGATCTCGATGAAGCCGTCGCTTCTGCCGGAGGCGAGCGAGTAGAAGCGCGGCACGGTGGAGCCTTCGGGCACGATGCCGAGGAGGTCGCCCGCCCCGAAAGCCGGGAAAGCCCGACGCGTCAGTCGCTGCCAGAGCGAGGCCGCGGGCAGGGCGAAGCGCAGGATGGCCGTCGGTGCCTGGACTTCCGCGCCGTAGTCGCGGCGGGAGATGAGACTCAGTTCGCAGGTCGAGGGTGGCTTGGGCTGATGGTTGAGCTCGAAGCTTGCCCCGAGCGCTTGGGAAAGCGTCCGGCCCCAGCGGGCGAAATCCTGCGGCGACTGGCGGTCGATGGTGTCCATCGCCAGGAACTGCTTCCAGCCCTTGGCCTCCGCTGCCCGTGCGACCTCGGCGGCAAAGCCGCAAAAAGCGGGGAAGCTGCGATCGCCGAAGCCGAGGATCGCCAATGGGGCGGCGGGCGCCTCGGGAAGAGCGGTGAGACGATCGACAAAGCCGCTTGCGGAAGCCGGTGCCTCACCCTCTCCATAGGTCGCGGCCAGCGCGAGGATGCGGCGGGCATTCGGCCACTGGTCGGGGGCAAAGGCGGACATGGGGGCGCTGTGGACCCTGGCGCCGTTCGCGGTCAGGGTTGCCTGAAGCGTATCGGCGAAACCCCATGTGCTGCCGCCCTCGCTGCCGACGAGGATGATCGTGTCGGCCTGATCGGCGGGAACGCGGCTGCTCGCCTGCTTGCGCCGGCCGGTGAGCCACAGGCGGATCCCGGTCCAGCCCATGATCGGAACGCCGAGGGCCGACAGTCCGAGAACAAGTCCGAGGATCGAGGCCCCCTGACCGGTATGAAGGAGAGTGATCACGTCGCCCGCCCGCTGCCATGCGTCCGCATCGTTCCAGGCAATCAGCGCGCCGGTTCCCTGATCGATATAGCCCTCGCCCCCGGTTGTCTTCAGCGTGAAGGCGTCGGTCTTGTCGCCGGCTACGGGGAAGGTCAGCGAGCGCAACGCGTTGACTGGGGTCTCCTGCAGGACTGCGATGGTCGCTGGCGGCTGACCGGTCCGGCCGCTCACATTGGTCGGGAAGGCGGGGGCGCCGGCACCCTCCGGAAGGAGACCGAAGGTGCCGGCCGTCATCCAGAGCGCTGTTATCGAGGAAAGGGCAAGGCCCCACACGGAAAACCGCGCGATGGCGGCGTGACGGCGCCCTTCGCCCTGACCGCGAAGTGGAGAGAACAGCCGCTTCCAGCCTCCGGCGCGGCGCGCCAGAAGCGAAAGGCCGGAAAGACAGAGCACCAGCATCGCGGCGGCGCCCGCGGCAGTCACCATGCGCCCGCTGTCGCCGAGGAAGAGCGAACGGTGCAGGTTGGTCAGCCAGCGTTGCAGGGCCGGCGTGTCGGCGCTGCCGATCATGACGCCGGTCGCGGGGTCGATGGCGGCCGCGGTGGGCTGGTCACCCTCGTAGAAATAGGCCATGATCTTGCCGGATGGCGCCCGCCGGATCTGCTCCACCGTTGGCTGCTGCGCCTGCACGCGTGTGGCAAGCTCTGCCACGTTCATGCCGGCCGAGCTCGGCGCGTTGATGGCCTCGTAGGCGGGATAGACCGAAAGGACCGTTCCGCTCAGGGCGACGGCGCAAAGAAGGATTGCGCCGATCAGCCCCGGCCAACGATGAAGCGACCGGATCATGGTTGGTACCCTTCTCTGCTTAGAGGCCGTAGGTGAAGTCGGCGATGTAGCGACTGCCCGAAACGGGCTTGCCCGCGCCGTCGGACGTCAAGGGAACGACGATTTCCGAGGGACTGTCGCGCATGTCCTCGACGGCGGCGTCGATGTGAAGTTCATAGCCGGCATCGAACAGCGCGTCGGCCAGGTCAAGCGTGATGGCGAGGCTGCGCCCGGCACCGACGCTTGCACCGGTGATCCCGCTGATGTCCGACGTATTGCCGCCAGAAGCCCGATACCAGCCGCTCAGGTGCTCGTAGTATTTGGCCTTGCCGCCTGCCATCCAGAGGCTGCCGGCATAGGCGCCGTTGGCATCCGTGACATAGTAGGCGAGATAGGCGCCGTCGCCCCCGTAGTTCTTGAGATTGGTCGTAAGCGTGACTTGCCGGGCAAACGCCATGCCCGGGAGGGTGAGCGCGGTCGTGACGGCGAGGGCTGCGAGAAGGGATTTCATTGTCTGGTTCCTTTTGTCGGATGAGTAGGATCAGTTGACCACGACCTTGGGCGTCGACCCTTTCAGGATCAGGCCGTTGTCCGGCGGCGTCACGGTGCCGGCGGGCGCCGGCGAATGCTGCTTGCCACCACGCATCCCGAAATCGTCCTCGTCGTCGTCTTCATCTTCATGATCGTCGCCGTCATCGTGGTGATGTTTCCGGTAGTTCGCACCTTCGAACTCGTCATCCTCGTCGGCGTCCACCGGGTGGACGAGCGTTCCGTTCGCCTGGATATCCCGTGCCGGAGAAACCAGCGCTGAAAGGGGAGCGGCCCACGTTCCGAAGGCCGTGAGCATGGTGCCGGCGGTGAGGGTCGCCAGCAGAAGTCTGCGATGCTTTGTCATGATCTGGTTCCTTGTGTTGGTGGTGGTCAAATGCCGGTCCTGGCTGAACGCTTGCTGCCGGTCGGCACCGATCTGCTTCAGCTTCCCGTCAGCCCTGACGAGGACGACAGGTTCAGCGATGGCCGTGTTCCCGTTCGTGCTCGATCTCGATGATCTGAAGCGTGGCGGGATCGATCTTTGCCTCGAAGCGCTGGCCATTCGCGTCGAGGGCGTGAATCTCGTAACAGCCGTCGTCGATCTTGATGCGCTGCAGCCGCCAGCCGCGGGCTTCCGCCATGGCGCGGACGGCCTCGCGCGGCTGCCAGGTCGCCATCGGAAGGTTGCAGTCGTCCTCGGCCAGTGCCGTGCCTGTCAGAAGCGCGATCATCGTCGCCGTGAGAACCGTTCGCATCGCCATTGTCATTCCTCCATTCCGGATGATTTGAAGATAAAAACCCAAGGCTGACCGTTTCCTGACAATCGGTGCGACGTGGCTTCAGCTTCCCGTAAGGTGGCGGATCGACTAATGCTGACCAAGGAACACCGGGAGAAGCCGATGAGGGTATTGCTGGTCGAAGACGACACCGTGCTGGGCGCCGCCGTCCGCGACCAGATCGCCGGTGACGGACATTCGGTCGATTGGGTGACGCGGCTCGACCGCGCCGGCGATGCGCTGGCGGCTGCGGTCTATGACCTTGTGCTTCTTGACCTGATGCTGCCCGACGGGCGCGGCATTCCTTTTCTCAAGGCGTTGCGTGGCCGGGGTGACGTCACCCCCGTCATCATTCTGACGGCGCTCGACCAGGTGTCGGATCGGATCGATGGGCTGAACGCAGGCGCCGACGACTATCTGGTGAAGCCGTTCGACCTTGACGAACTCTCGGCCCGCATCGGCTCGGTCGCCCGGCGTTATGTCGGCAATCCCAACCCCTTGGTCACGCTCGGACCGCTGGAGGTCGATCTCGCGGCGCGCAGCATCCTCAGCAATGGCCGGCCCGTGGTCCTGACCGCGAGGGAATGGGTGTTGTTCGAGGCATTCCTTCAGCGCCCCGGCCAGTTGCTGTCCAAGGCGCAACTCGAGGAGAGGCTCTATTCCTTCGGCACGGAAATCGACAGCAATGCGATCGAGGTGCATGTCAGCCGCCTGCGCAAGAAACTCGGCGCGCATGTGATCGAAACGGAGCGGGGTCTCGGCTACCGCCTGGGGCGGCTATGAGCTGGCCGCGCTCGCTCCAGGCGCGACTGGCGCTGGTGGTCGGCCTTTCCGTCACCGTCCTCTGGCTCGCCGCCGCCAGCATCACGGCCAACCGTCTCGGGCGGGAGATGGAGGAGGTCTTCGACAAGGAATTGGCAGCGACCGCGCAGCGCATCCTGCCGCTGGCGCTGCGCGACCTTCGTTTCCGCCGCGGTGATCACGGCGATGACGACGACGAGCGGGAGGAGCATGTCGGCCGACTTCGCCCGTATGATGAGGCGGTGACCTATGTCGTGCGAGACGGAAGCGGCCATGTTCTTCTACAGTCGCAGGGCGCGGAAGACGTGAGCTTCCCGGCCTATGAAGCGCCGGGCTTTCGGCAGACGGCGACTCATCGTCTCTATTTCGATGCCGCGCATGACGGGGACGTCACGATTGCCGTGGCGGAACCGCTTGACCATCGCGCCGAGGTGTCGCGCAACATGATGCTCGGCCTTTCCCTGCCGCTGGCTCTGGTCATTCCGATCAGCCTTGCCGCCATAGGATTCGCGACAAGGAGCGGGTTTCGGCCGGTGCGTCGGCTGAAGCAGGCGCTGGAAGCCCGGGGGCGGCAGGACCTTTCGCCCTTGCCTGATACCGGGTTGCCACGCGAGCTCGAACCCGTCACCGGTGCGATCAACCAACTGCTCGATCGGCTGAGGGCGGCCTTCGAGGCGGAGCGTAGCTTCGCGGCCAACGCAGCTCATGAACTGCGCACGCCGGTGGCCGGCGCGATCGCCCAGGCACAGCGCCTGCGGGCGGAAACGCAGGATGCCGCCGCCGCTCGACGCGCTACCGAGATCGAGACGACGCTGAAGCGCCTGATGCGGATGTCGGAAAAGCTGATGCAGCTTGCCCGGGCCGAGGGCAGCCGCTTGCGGCTCGAGGCACCCTCCGACTTGCGGCCCGTCCTCGAACTGATCGTCGCGGATTTCTGCCGTTATGAGGCCGGAGCAGGGCGCATCGATCTCTCGATGCCTCAAGAACCGGTCCTTTCGGATCTGGATCCGGATGCCTTCGGTATCCTGTGCCGGAACCTGATCGAAAACGCCTTGCGTCACGGCAGTTCAGGCTGCCCGGTCCAGGTGAGCCTCGATCGCGATGCCACCCTGGCCGTGAGCAATGACGGCGCCGCCCTGCCGCCGGAGACCATCGAGAAGCTGACGCAGCGTTTCGAGCGGGGAACGCAAAACACGGAAGGCAGCGGGCTTGGCCTTGCCATCGTCAAGGCAATTACCGAGCGGGCCGGAGGCCATCTCGCGATCACGTCGCCGGTGCCTGGAAACGAGGGCGGCGTTCGGGTGACTGTGCTCCTGCCCCGGGTTTCCTCGGGCCAGGCCTGGCGTCTACCGATATCGGCTTCGCCAAAGCGGTGAAAAGGCGGGTGCGTTATTGCGCGTGGGAATCGAAGATGGGCGGGACCTCGATCAAGGGCAGCGCCGTGCCGCCATCGTCGATGATCCTGAAGACGGACTGGAGCATTCCGCTGACGTCCTGGCGCACCATCTCGATGTTGTCGGCGAGCAGCGCGACGAATGGGTCCCAGTCGAAGCAGCCGATGACCGGGGCATCGTCGCTGAAGTGATGCGAGCCCTTGATCCAGCGCATCACGCCTTCCAGCGAGATCGTCGAGTTGACGAACATGCCGCGGGGCAGGGCGCCTTCCCTGTCAGCAAGGGCCTGAAGCGCATTGACCGCCTTTTCCGGCGCATAACCGCAGGCGAGGATATGGCTTTCATCGACGATGACGCCGAGCTCCTCGTGAGCAGCCTTGAAGCCGCGGAGGCGCTCCGACGTGTTGTGATCGGACGCACGGCCGCCGATGAAGAGCAGGGGTGACAGGTCTCCGAAGCGGTCACCGCAATTCAGCAACGTCCTGCGTGTCAATTCCCTGGCGCCGCCGAAGTTGTCGGAGATGATCGATGGCGCTCTCGAACCCGGAAGGTCTAGATTGAGGCTTTTCGCGCCCGCGGCAACGCAGATGTCGGTGATGCGGTCGGGGTTGGTGGCGCCCGTGGAGATCAGCCAATCCACCTGATAGGACAGCATCGTCCGTGCCGCCTCGACCTCGAGTTCCGGGTCGCGGAGCGTGCAGGTGATGATCGGAAACAGGCCGCGTTCGCGGGCCATGATCTCGAAGGTTTCGACGATCGATCCGAAATAGCGGTTGTCGTATTTCGGAACGATCATGCCGATGATCTTGGACTTGTCGCGCCGCAGGAGGCTCGCCTGCATGTTGATCGCATAGCCCTGTTCCTCGGCGATCCGGGTGATCTTTTCCGCGAGCTGGCTGCTGATCCGGCGTTTCTTCCAGTTTCCGTTCAGCACGGCGCTGACGGCGCTCGCTGAGGTGCCCGCCAGTTCGGCGAGGTCATAGATCGTTGTCTTCTTCGTCGGTCGTTGCTGATTCACGTAAATCTCCTCGTGAACCCAACTTGACATCAATGAGCGGAAGTGGCAATTCTTGCTTCATCGATTGAGCAAGCGTGCTCAATCGATGAATTTGGTTGATCGTGGAGGGTCGGCCGGGGAGGCGTTCACGCAGGTTCCATCAACAGTGACGGCGTCGGGCATCCGGCGACGGAGGTGTGCGTGCGCGTCTCGATCGGGATCGAGCGGCTGATGGTCTTCATGCGGACGGGAACTCGGGACGGTGTCTCGACACGGGTTTCATCCACAAACGGAGGAGAAGAATAAAATGAAAGTTCGTTCCACGCTCATGGCAACCGTCGGCCTTGCCGCAATGTTTGCCGGTTCCGCCATGGCTCAGGAAGCGGCCACGGTCGCCTTCCTGATGCCCGACCAGGCTTCGACGCGTTACGAGGAGCATGACTATCCGGGTTTCAAGGCCGAGATGGCGAAGCTCTGCGCTAGCTGCACCGTGATCTACCAGAATGCCAACGCCGACGTGGCCCTGCAGCAGCAGCAGTTCAACTCGGTGATCGCTCAGGGCGCCAAGGTCATCGTCCTCGATCCGGTCGATTCCGCCGCCGCCGCCGCACTTGTCGAAATCGCCCAGTCTCAGGACGTCAAGGTCATCGCCTATGACCGGCCGATCCCGGACAAGGCTGCGGACTATTACGTCTCCTTCGACAACGAAGGGATCGGCCACGCCATTGCCAAGTCGCTTGTCGAACACATGAAGGCGAGCGGCGTTCCGGAGGGATCGGGCGTTCTCCAGATCAACGGCTCCCCGACCGACGCGGCGGCCGGCCTCATCCGCGACGGCATTCATCGTGGCTTGAAGGATTCCGGCTACAAGACGCTTGCTGAGTTCGACACGCCGGAATGGGCGCCGCCGAAGGCGCAGGAATGGGCGGCCGGCCAGATCACCCGCTTCGGTGCGGACATCAAGGGTGTCGTCGCCGCGAACGACGGAACCGGCGGCGGTGCGATCGCTGCCTTCAAGGCGGCCGGCGTCAATCCGGTTCCGCCGGTGACCGGCAACGACGCGACGATCGCGGCCCTGCAGCTGATCATCTCGGGCGACCAGTACAACACGATCTCCAAGCCGTCGGAAATCGTTGCCGCCGCTGCCGCGAACGTGGCCGTGACCTTCCTCAAGGGCGAGACGCCCGAGGCGAAGACGAGCCTCTACAACACCCCCTCGGAACTCTTCGTCCCGGCGGTCGTGACGGCCGAGAACATCAAGGCCGAGATTTTCGACAAGGGCATCCAGAAGCCCGAGGAAATCTGCACCGGCGAATATGCCGAGGGTTGCAAGAAGCTCGGCATTACCCAGTAATCAACCTCCCGAGGTGTCCGGCCGGGGCAATCCCGGCCGGACGAAGTCTTTCCCACTGAAGAGCGTCTCGCCATGGTGACAATCGACAAAGGTCTGCCCCAGAAGGGGACGGCAATCCTGAAGCTATCCAATGTCTCGAAGAATTTCGGCGCGGTGTCGGCCCTGACCGATATCGAGCTCGAGGTGAAGGCCGGAGAGGTCGTCGCCCTCGTCGGTGACAATGGCGCGGGCAAGTCCACCTTGATCAAGATCCTGGCGGGCGTTCACCAGCCGACGTCCGGTCGCATCGAATTTTGCGGCCAGGACGTATCGCTCGACAGCCCGAGCCGGGCGCTCGAGCTCGGCATCGCCACCGTCTTCCAGGACCTAGCGCTGTGCGAAAACCTCGACGTCGTCGCGAACCTGTTTCTCGGGCACGAAATCTCGCCCTGGGGACTCGACGAGGTCGCGATGGAGGTGCGTGCCTGGACACTGCTGCGGGAACTCGCCGCCCGCATCCCGTCGGTGCGCGAACCCATCGCGTCGCTCTCCGGCGGACAGCGCCAGACCGTCGCGATTGCCCGCTCCCTGCTTCTGGACCCGAAGATCATCATGCTCGACGAGCCGACTGCGGCCCTCGGTGTTGCCCAGACGGCGGAAGTCCTGAACCTCATCGAACGGGTGCGCGAGCGCGGTCTCGGCGTCATCATCATCAGTCACAACATGGAGGACGTGCGGGCGGTCGCCGACCGCATCGTCGTCCTGCGCCTCGGCCGGAACAACGGTGTCTTCAGCCCGGACGCTTCGAACCATGAACTCGTCGCCGCCATCACCGGCGCCACGGAAAACGCGGTCTCGCGCCGCATCGGCCGCAAGACCGGCGAACAGGCCACCACCGGCGGGAGCCCCGCATGAGCAACCAGATGTCCAGCAACAACCAAACCCAGCCGGCCCTTGACCGCAGCGATGAACGTGTCCGCCACTCCGACGGACTGGCGGGCATGTTCCGTGCCTTCTTCAACCGGGTCCGGTCCGGTGACCTCGGCATGCTGCCCGTCGCCGTCGGCCTCATCGTCATCTCGACGGTCTTCAGCATCCTGAACCCGATCTTTCTGGCGCCGAACAACCTGGTCAACCTGCTGTTCGACTGTGCGACCGTCGGCATTATTTCACTCGGCATCGTCTGCGTGCTGCTGCTCGGGGAGATCGACCTGTCGGTCGGCTCGATGAGCGGCCTCGCCTCGGCGGTGATCGGGGTGCTCTGGGTCAATTCGGGGATCGCGCTGCCTCTCGCCATCGCTGCCGCACTGGTGACAGGGGCTGCCGTCGGCGCGGTTTATGCCTTGCTCTACAACCGCCTCGGAATGCCGAGCTTCGTCGCCACGCTTGCCGGCCTCCTGGCGCTTCTCGGCATGCAGCTCTACATGCTCGGCTCCACCGGCAGCATCAATCTTCCCTATGCGTCGCCGCTTGTCCGCTTCGGCCAGATCATGGTCATGCCCGACTGGTTCTCCCATCTCGTCGCCTTCATTCCCGGTGCCGTCTTGGTGGTTGTGGGCCTCGTCGTTCGCGCTCGCCGGCGGGCCGTGAACCTGTCGTCCCAACCCTTGAGCAGCCTCGTCGTCAAGGCGGCCGTGCTGACCGTCGCGCTCGAAACGGCCGTCTACTATCTCAACATCGGTCGTGGCGTGCCGTGGATGTTCGGTCTCTTCGTCCTGCTCGTCGTCGTGCTGAACTATGCCTTGACCAAGACCAAATGGGGCCGTTCGATGTTCGCCGTCGGCGGCAATCGCGAAGCCGCCCGCCGCTCGGGCATCAATGTGCGCCGGATCTATGCGAGCGCCTTCGTGCTTTGCTCGACGCTCGCGGCCCTTGGCGGCACGCTGTCGGCCGCCCGCCTTGCCTCGTCGAGCCAGCAGGCCGGAACCGGCGACGTCAATCTCAACGCCATCGCTGCGGCTGTCATCGGCGGTACCAGCCTCTTCGGCGGCCGGGGCAGCGCCTATTCCGCGCTGCTCGGGATCATCGTCATCCAGGCTATTTCGAATGGCCTGACGCTGCTGAACCTCAGCTCATCCCTTCGCTACATGATCACCGGTGCCGTCCTTGCGATTGCCGTAATCGTCGACTCGCTTGCACGCCGGTCACGCGTCAGCCATGGCCGCGCGTGATAGAATAATTGGAGAACAACAATGACGGATCTCATGAAGGGCAAAGTCGCCGCGATCACGGGCGCTGCCTCCGGCATCGGACTGGAATGCGCGCGCACCCTGATTGCCGAGGGCGCGACCGTGGTGCTGATCGACCGCGCCAGGGAGAGGCTCGAGGCGCTGTGCCAGGACCTTGGTGACCGGGCGCGTCCGCTGGTCGTCGATCTTCTCGACGGTGCGGAAGTCTCCGGCATGCTGCCGCGCATCCTCGAAGCCGGCGGTGGCCTCGACATCTTCCACGCCAACGCCGGTGCCTATATCGGCGGTCCGGTGGAGGAGGGCGATCCCGACGCCTGGGACCGGATGCTGAACCTCAACATCAACGCGGCCTTCCGCTCGGTACATGCCGTCCTGCCGCACATGATCGCCCAAAAGTCGGGCGACATCCTGTTCACCAGCTCGATCGCAGGCGTCGTTCCGGTCGTCTGGGAGCCGATCTACACGGCTTCCAAGTTCGCTGTTCAGGCTTTCGTCCATTCGACCCGCCGGCAGATGGCAAAGCATGGCGTTCGGGTCGGTGCAGTGCTTCCCGGTCCCGTGGTCACGGCGCTGCTCGATGACTGGCCGAAGGCCAAGATGGACGAAGCGCTCGCCAATGGCAGCCTGATGCAGCCGAAGGAAGTGGCCGACGCCGTCCTGTTCATGCTGTCGAGGCCGCGCAATGTCACGATCCGCGACCTGGTCATCCTTCCGAACAGCGTCGACCTCTGACGCCCGACTTTCGTTCCGCAATCGCAGTTGCGCCTATCCGATGACAGAGACCAGACCATGAGCCAAGCACACACCATGTCAGCCACAGGAGCGCCGCGCTATGTGATCGGCGTCGATGTCGGGACCGGGAGCGCGCGGGCCGGCCTGTTCGACCTCGCCGGCAGGATGCTCGCGGTCGCCAAGCGCGACATCTCGCTCCATCGCGAGGCAGGCTCGATCGTCGAGCAGTCCAGCACGGAGATCTGGGATGCCGTGTGCGCGATCGTCCGCGAGGTGGTGGGATCGGCTGCCGGCGACCCGGCCGCCGTGATCGGCCTTGGCTTCGACGCGACGTGTTCGCTGGTCGTGCTCGGGGAGGGCGGCGCGCCGCTCGCCGTCGGTCCTTCCGAGGATCCGTCCCGCGACATCATAGTCTGGATGGACCATCGCGCCGTCGGCCAGGCCGAACGGATCAATGCGATCGGCCATGACGTCCTTCGTTATGTGGGCGGCCGTATTTCGCCGGAGATGGAGACGCCGAAACTCCTCTGGCTCAAGGAGAACCGGCCTCAGACCTTTGCCCAGGCCTGGCAGTTCTTCGATCTCGCAGATTTTCTGACCTGGAAGTCGACCGGAGATCTCTCGCGCTCCACCTGCACGGTGACCTGCAAATGGACCTACCTGGCCCATGAAGGCCGGTGGGACCCGAGTTACTTCGGACAGATTGGGCTCAATGAACTCGCTGCAGAAGGGTTCGCCCGTATCGGCACGTCCATCGTCGAACCCGGCACGCGACTGGGGCAGGGGCTGACGGCCGCTGCGGCGGAGGCCATGGGCTTGCGAGCCGGAACCGCGGTGGGTGCGGGCATGATCGACGCCCATGCCGGCGGCATCGGTACCGTCGGTATCGAGGGCCGACCTTCGGAAAACCTTGCCTATGTCTTCGGAACTTCCTCCTGCACCATGACCTCGACCGCCGGGCCGGTCTTCGTGCCGGGCGTATGGGGTCCCTAC
Organism: Rhizobium terricola; assembly: GCF_012927355.1. GTDB lineage: Bacteria > Pseudomonadota > Alphaproteobacteria > Rhizobiales > Rhizobiaceae > Allorhizobium > Allorhizobium terricola. The sequence continues at coordinate 1,173,386 of NZ_JABBGK010000001.1, read as the reverse complement.
TACTCCGCCATGGTGCCGGGCATGTGGCTGAACGAGGGCGGACAGAGTGCTGCAGGCGCGGCGATCGACCAACTCCTCGCCTTCCATCCGGCGGCCCAGGAAGCTGCGCGCGTGGCACGGGATCGTGGCCTCTCCCTCCCGGCAATGATGGCGCAGACCGCCGCGGCACGCGTCGAGCGTCTCTCGGACGTCGTCGGATTGGCGGCGGGCCTGCATGTCGTGCCGGAATTCCTCGGCAACCGGGCCCCCTTCGCCGATCCCCATGCCAGGGCTGTGATCGCCGGACTTGGAATGGAGCGGGATTTCGACAGCCTGATTGCCCTCTACATTGCCGGCCTGTGTGGGATCGGCTACGGGCTGCGCCAGATCGTCGAAACCCAGGCGCAGTTCGGCGCCGGCATCGAGCGCGTCGTCATCAGCGGTGGAGCGGGCGCCAGCGATCTCGTGCGCCAGGTGCTTGCGGACACCTGCGGCAAGCCGGTGGTCGCGACCGAGGCCGACGAGCCGGTTCTGCTCGGCTCGGCCATTCTCGGAGCGGTCGCGGGCGGTGCCTTCGCCGACATGCCGTCCGCCATGGCGGCACTCACTTGCGTCGCGAAGACCTTTGAACCTGCGGGTGGGGCAATAGCAGAGGCCCACGCCACGCGTTTCCGACAGTTCCGCGCGCTCCAGGACTGCATGCGATCGGCTTGACCGCCCGGCGGCTTGAGTGCCCGATCGCGCGCCGAAGGTTCACCGCTTGTTATGGATGCCGGCCGATTCGCCTAGCGCCACACGCACGCCCGGGAAGGATTCTAGGATTCCCATCGGGACCGGGTTGGGCTGACAATTGGCGATGAAATGATCCAACAACAACAATGGTTCATTGGATGCACTGGCGGAAGAGGTGGGATTCGAACCCACGGTACGGTTTCCCGCACGCCGGTTTTCAAGACCGGTTCCTTAAACCGCTCGGACACTCTTCCAACCGATTGATTTGATTTCGCTTTCGACTTTTTGTCAATCGCCCAAAGAGGCCGTTTGCAACCGCTTTGCTACCAATTCACTCAGTGAGCGGCTTTGTAGCAGCTTTGATCGCCGCGTCAACTTGTTCAGCCGCACTCGCTTGCATGTCTGGCATCACGTGCGAATAGAGATCCATCGTTATGCCGATCGTCGAGTGACCGAGCCGCTCGCTTGCGATCTTTGGATGCACGCCGGCCGCCAGAAGTTGGGTCGCGTGACTGTGGCGAAGGTCATGGAACCGGATCTGCGGAAGATCGGTCTTCGCGATGAGCCTCGTCCATTCATGTGTGAGGGAAGTCGGCTTTAACGGCTTGCCGTCGATCTGCGCGACCACGAACGATCGACCATCGGGACGGATGCCGAGCTTCAACTGTTCCTCGGCCTGGGCCGTGCGGTGCCGCTTCATCTCGTCGACCACGGTCGAGGACAGGGCGACTGTCCGAGCCTTGCCGGATTTGGGCTCCTTGTAGCGGACTTCCGTTCCTACCTGTTCGGCACTTTGCCGGATCGCCACGCTGCCGGCCTTCAGGTTAACGTTCTCCCAACGCAGCGCAAGGATTTCGCCTCTCCTGAGGCCGCAAAGTGCGGCAAGCAGGGCAGGGATGAACATCCGGCTATCCCGGAGTGCCACCAGCATTTTGGCTGTCTCAGGAGCACCATAAGCGGCTATCTGAGCCCGCTCGATCTTCGGAGGCCGGGTGAGGGCGACGGGATTGCTTGGGATCATCTTCCAGCGGACAGCCTGATCCATCGCCGTCAGCATCACGCGCCTGCAGTGGTGCACCGTCCTAGGCGACAATCCTCCCTTGCCATCGCGCCGGCCGCTCGCCAGCAGCTTCGCCCATGCGTGGTCCAACTTGCTCGCGTCGATCTTGGTCAGCGCGATCGATCCGATAACCGGCGCCACGTTCTTCAACAGCAGTTCCTCGTAACGCTCGTGCGTCTTCGGTGAAACATGCGCCTTCTCATGCTCCAGCCAGCGGACGAAATAGTCCTTCAGGGTGGTCTTTGACGGCTCCACGTATTGGCCGCCGTTGAGCTGCGTGATCAGCCTGGCGCACTCGGTCTGCGCTTCGCGTTTGGTGCCGTGGAATGTGTGCCACTTCCGCCGGCGCCTGCCCGTCTCGGGGTCGGGAACGTCAAGGATGATCGCCCATTTGCCTGGGGAGCGTTCGCGGATATGGCCTTTCATTCCGTTTCCCCGTCCGATTTCCTGTAAGCATACTTCGTCATCTCGCGGTGGTTTTTCGCGCTTTCCGCCCTCAGGTCGCGGATCTTCTGGAGGGACTGTTGCATTTCTTCTAAGACTTGTTCGGCGCGCTTTTTTCCTTCCCCAAGTTCCAAGCGAGAGGTCGCTGTCGAGGCCGCGAATAGGCCGACAAGGATCGAAGACAATTGGTCGACTGCCCCGTTCACTTTTTCGACGCCCGAAGAAAGGTCTGAAATTTCTTCGATTATGGCCTCTCGATTGAGAGTGTCCGACTTGTAGACGGGGCTCGCGATCGTAGTCCAAAAACCGAAGATCTCGTTATCGAGCTCTGACATAGCGTCGGAGGCTTCCGTCGCTGCGTCTGCTAGACCCTCCAATTCCCTTCCCACTATCAATCCGATTTGGCAGAGCCTTCGGACTGCCTCCGCGCGCGTTCCTATGCGGTTTGCAAACCTCCACTCGTCGATAGCCTCAAGCTCCGCCGGAGAGATGAGCATGTGCAATCGCTCGGTCTTCTTTTGTTCGTTGTCTTCCGCCATGTCCGTCCCTTCCGGTTTCGATATGCACCATATGTGCATGTTGAGTTGCAATCAATCCTGAGATGTGAGATGTTGCTTATGCGCTATATGTGCATATGGAGAAACCCGATGACAGTCGACGAAGCACTGAGACGACCGACGATCACTGTTCCCGATGCGGGAGCGCTGTTCTTCGGTCTCAGCAGAAACGCAGCATACGAGGCCGCCAAGCGTGGCGACTTTGAAACCATCAGGGTAGGGGGCCGGATTGTTGTTCCGGTTGCGCCTCTCGCCCAGCGGCTCGGTCTAAAGACCAGCATCGGAAGCGCAGCATGAAGCCGGATCGCACCGAACTCGCAGCGGTCTGGCCACCGACAGCAGCAATTGCAGAGCGGGCCGGTCACAAGCGGAAAAGCCCGATGCGGGCGATCAGGGAGAAATGCCTTGATTGCTGCTGCGGCCAGCAATCCGAGATAAGGGCCTGTGAGAGCGTGAAATGCGTCCTCTGGCCATTCCGTGCAGGGCAACACCCCTACACCTCAGCAAAGCTCGAAAACCCGCTCCACGAAGCGGATTTCCAAGAAAACGGCCCGGCAACCGCGCCAACGGTTCCGAGCCCGGTCCAATCCTCTATCCCCGCAAAAGGATGAAAACATGAACATGCAAACGCATATCACGAATGGGCAGACCCTGCCAATCTCCGAACCGGCCCAAGGTCAGCCGGATCACGAATGGGCGCTCCTGACCGCGATTTACCGTTACAGGGCGGAATGGAACGACTATCTCGCCCGATCGCTCGTCGACGATGCCGCGCCTGATCTTTCCAAGGCCAGCTATAGCGTGTTGCGCACATGGATGACGCCGGCCACCAACTGGCACGAAGCCGAACAGGCGCTGAAGCTGGCATTCGAGGAACAGGAGGCAGGCGACAGCCCCCTGATCGAGCCGATGCTCAAGGCCGTCATCGACTGGATGCAGAACGAACGGTCGCGTGAACGCTTCGCCGTCGTCACGAATGACGAGCCCTCGGACGAACTGGTTCGGATCGGCAAGCTCATTGCCGAGCACCGCCAGACTTTGCTGCTGTGGAGTGACGTCGGACCGTTCGCGGACGAGAGCGACAAGCGATTTGATCCGGCCATGGTCCCCGTCGTCGAACTGCTGGACAAGCGTGAAGCCGAACTTCTGCAGGCGCTGATCAACGAACCTGTGTCGTCGATCGAGGCCATTCAGGCCAAAGGCGCGCACCTCGCCGCCATGCACGAGCGCTCCAGCCTCTCCTATGAGGCTGCTTTCGCCTTTGTCGCCTCCTTCCGCAATCCGAACGTGAGGATCGCCCGATGAACGAGCAGATCCAACTCACCCGCAAGCGGCTTGAAGCCAAGATTGAGGAGTTGATTGCGCTCCTCGACCTCCTCGATGGCGATCCCGACCTCGAAGACAACGGCGACATGGGGCCGTCTCTCGGATCGACGCCCTACCGATGCGAATACGATTTGGAACTGGACCTCTCCGACACCGAAACGGAAAGCTGGGAGAACCCATGCGCCCTCCGTGTCGACGATCCCGAAGAACTTCGGCAGCTCCAGCAACAGGGGTATGTCCATTGACCTCGATCACCATCCCCACCGGCGGCACTACGGGCCACAGTCACGAGCACAGCGCCGCGGTCGAAGAGGCCGCCATCTGGTTCGCCGATCAGAAGGAGCCGCCACGGCCGGCGGTTCCTGTCCTCCGTGACCGGTTCGGTCTTTCAACACTTGAGGCGACGGAAGCACTGGCTATGGCGCAACGCTTTCGGATCGTCAGAAAGGCGTTCGCATGAGGAAATTTGCGACAATTCCCCCTTCGATCTGGCAGACGGATCTGAAGAAGCTTCGCGGTGACATCGAGGCTATCACGATCCACTACTACCTCACGACATGTTCCCTCTCGACCATGATCGGCATTTATCACCTGCCGGTCGTCTTCCTGGCCTATGAGACTGGCCTCGACCCTGAAGGGGCTTCGAAGGGGCTTCGAAGGGTCTGTGAAGCGGGTATAGCGTCCTATGATGAAGGCACCGAGATCGTCTGGGTTCATCAAATGGCCGCAACGCAAGTCGCACCCCGACTGAGTCCCAAGGATAACCGTGTCCCGTCTGTCGCAAAGCAACTTGCGGCCCTGCCTATCTGCCCGATAACATTGGATTTTTACCGAACCTACCGGGATGCATATCACTTCGCCGACCAGCCGAGCCTTGATGAATTCGAAAGGGGCTTCCAAGGGGCTTCCTATACCCTTCGAAGCAAGGAGAAGGAAAAGGACAAGGGGCAGGAGCAGGACCTAGGACAAGGGGAAGGACAAATGGGCTCTGGAGGTAAAAGGGATACGTATACGCACGCGCGAGAAAACGAAGATCAGGAATTTCCGTACGATCCTGCGAAAAGCGTCGAGGAGGGCAAGGCATTTCTCCGACGTCTCGGCTTGCCTGCGAAGTTCACCGATCAGGCTCTGCAGCGCTTGATGAGGGGAAGTCTGTTTCCCTGCGATATCGAAAACTGGAAGAACGAAGCGAGGGAATTGGCATGAAGGAACAGCTCGATCTTTTCGCCTGGGCAGACAGCCGGCCCAAAGCTCAAGTGATCGATCTCCTCCCGGCCCTGTGCCGGAAGGCTGCCTTTGAAGTCATCTACCAGATCCCGGCACCGAAGGACGGGGGCAAAATCCTGCGCCTGGAAAGGACGGCCGCATGACCAACGTCGTCAACTTCCCCGATCGTCGCCGCGTCGAGGTATCCATGTGCACCGAGAAGGAAGCCGGCAAGCCCGTTTTCCTCTTCGAACTCGTCGAAGGGGGAAGCCGGAACGTCATCGCCACCCGGGACAGCTCCCCGGCATGCGCTGAACTGGCCGGCGAGTTGATTGCCGAAGGAACCGACGTCATCTGGGACGCGCCGACCCGCCGTCAGCTTTTCATCGACAGCGGGAGTATTTCATGAGTGAAGACACTGAACTCCTCGTCGGTCACAAGGCGATAGCCCGGTTCCTTGGCGTCACCCCGCGGTTTGTCTCGTGGCACGATGAAACCGGTAACCTACCCACATTCAAGATGGGCAGGTCGGTATGCGCGAGAAAGGCGACAATCCGGCAGTGGTTTGAGGAACGAGAGCAGGAAGCCATCGGTCGGCGAAATGCGGGCTAGACAGTCATTCTGCCAGTCGCAGCAACGCGACCGGCCCCTTGTCGTCTTCGCCCACTCGCTCGTAGATGTATGTTTTAGAGCCCAGCCATCTGAACTTACAACGATTGCCCAAGCTGCAATTGTCGGAAGGCTCACCGGGGCGTTTCACAGCGAAACCACCCTTTGAGAAAAATTGGCTCACAGTCCCAACTAGCCTACCATCCGCTTCACAGAACTCCTGCCCAGCCCTAAGCTTGAGGGTCGTGAGGCTCTTGATGCCAGACACTGGGATGCACCCTGAAGAGTCGAACACGTCCTCCCCGTCCAGGCTGACGGAGATCCCACCCGATGTCGACGGCGCCGGAAGGCCTTGAATAGCCTGTTGGATCAACTGTCGAACCTGGCTTTCAGAAAGGCCGCCAGCACCTGAACCGGCAGGGCCCATAGGACCGACATCACCCTGATATCCGCGCGGCCCTTGAGGACCCGGAGGTCCTTCCGGGCCTGGATCTCCCTTCGGCCCCGGCGGCCCTACGATCCCTGACGGCTTAGACACCGTCTCCAGCTTGGTCCGCAGCTCAGTGATTTCGCGCTGCGCCGCATCGAGTTGATTTTGAAGTCCTGTCGCGTACCAGATGCCACCGGCCAACAACCCGGCCAGCGAAACAATGCCCACAACAGTATCGAGAAGATTTCGTCCCTCAGCCATCAGCGCCCCCGCTATTGCAACGAATACTTGCTAGCATCGGGAAATTGGGGTTGTCGAGATCCTTCAGCGGCAACGGCCTCTCGACAAGCGGCGCAAGGGAACCCAGAACAACGAAAACTGACGGTTGCAAATCTATCCAGCCCGCTCCAATCTGAAGCTGTCGGAGGGAGACGCCATGGGGATCAGGTTCAGGAAGTCATTCAAGGTCGCGCCGGGCATCCGGTTCACCTTGTCGAACAGCGGCGCAAGTGTTCGCGCCGGAACAAGAAACGTCGGGATCTCGAAAGGCTCACGTGGCACTCACGTAGGCGCGAGCATTCCCGGAACAGGGCTTTCGGCACGTGAAAAGATCGGCAAACGGAAGACTTCGAGATCGGGCAGCAGGGGCGGCCTCTTGGCCATTCTCGCAATCACGGGGATCATCATCGTGGTCGCGCTGCTTGCCTAGTCTCCACCTGGCGATAGCCGTCGTTCTCGGTCTGGCCACCCCGGCAGTATCGGCAGAAATTGCAGGGAGGGCGTCCGTGGTCGATGGCGACACGATCGAGATCAGAGGCCAGCGGATCCGCTTTGACGGGATCGATGCGCCGGAAGCCCGCCAGCGCTGCGAAGACGCTTCAGGGAGGCCCTACCGCTGCGGAAAGGTGTCCGCGGATGCCCTCGACGCCTTCCTCGCCAAATCCCGCCCCACGACTTGTCTGATCACCGGAAAAAGCTGGGATAGGCTCGTGGGGGCCTGCCGTCGCGCCGATGGGGTCGACGTAAACCGATGGATGGTCCTGCAGGGCATGGCGATCGATTGGCCGAAGTACAGCCGAGGCAAGTACGCGAGCGACCAGGCGCAAGCCCAGGCGGCCATGAGGGGCTTATGGTCCGGCCGGTTCGAATGGCCCTGCGCCGTCCGCGGCGCGTCCTGCGAGTAACCACAATCGAAGATTGTTCCAAAACCCATAGATTTCTCAGGATCGACTACCGCCGGCCGCCTGCTACGGTTTCCCGGTAGGGGGAACAATCATGATCATCACGAGAATTGCTCTTGCCGCTGTCCTGGCGGTCTGTGTATCCGCATCGGCATATGCTCACGGCGGTGGTTGCCGCAAGAGTTCGCCGCCCGGCCAATGCTGCCATATGGACAACAGCGCCGGGCGTGTTCACTGCCATTAAGGTGGGGGCTTGGTGAGGCTTCCAAGCGGCTCATTTCGGGAGGGTGTTATGAGGGCATACGCGTGTGCACTTGCAATTCTCGCATTCAATCCGAACGTTTCTCTTGCTGAAGGTCGAGGACCGGCCATTACCATCGAAAGCCAAGAGCGGCTGAAGGCAGGTCAGGCGGATCGACCTGGGCCTCCAGATAAGCCGACAAAGGAAGTTCACACGCCGGAGGAACGTCGTCCCACTCCCTCAACTGCCGACATGAGGAAGCTCGATAACGATGCGATACAAGCCGCGAATGAACAGCTCGCCAGCGAAGAACGAATAAATCGCCAAATTGACGCAATAGTGGACGCGGTGAAAGCTCATCCCAGCGAGACTGGACAAATGAAGGCGGAAGAAGCGGCAAGAGCGGTCCTAGACATGAAGGGATGGTGTTCAGCCTGTGAAATGGAGCGGCGCGCGGACGCTGAATATTACACGAAGCTAGTGACTGAGGCCGCGAAGAAGATCCAGGAACAGCGAGATGCAGCGAGTAAAGCTGTAGACGCTCAAAAACAGTAGCCACGACAAAGCCCGAAACCGCCTCAAATTCCGGCCGGCGAATTGGCCTGAGATTTCCGCCTGCTTCTTAAGCCCTGGAATATCCTTGTTTTCAGCGCGTAACGTTGCTATTTTCGTATCTCTGCTAAAGCAAAGTTACAAATGGGGCTGGCTATGCGGGTATTCGGCTATGTGCGCGTGTCCACTCTTGACCAGGCTGCGAACGGCGACAGCCTTGAAACCCAGAAGGCGAAGATCGCCGGCTATGCCATGATGCAGGGCTGGGAGGAGCCTCAAATCTTCGTCGAGGCTGGGGTGAGTGGTTCGGTACCCCTCGCCGATCGGCCACAGGGAAAAGCCCTCCTGGAGGCCTCTGGCAAGGGAGACGTGATCATCACTCCCAAGCTAGACCGAATGTTCCGCAACGCTGCCGACGCCCTCACCACCCTTGAGGAGCTGAAAGAGCAAGGAACCGGGCTTGTGATGATCGATCTCGGGGGTGACGTGACCAGCAACGGGATCTCCAAACTGGTCTTCACCATCCTGTCGGCCGTGGCAGAAAATGAGCGCGATCGGATACGGGAACGCATCCGGGAGGTGAAACGTCATCTGGCCTCCCAGGGCATCTACGGCGGCGGCAAGGTCCCATTCGGCTATGACGTCCTCGACAAGCAGCTCGTCGAGAACCCTGAACAGCAGAAGACCCTCAAGGCAATGATCGCAGCGAGGGCCAACGGTGACAGCTTCCGGGCCATCGGCGAAGCCCATGGGATGCAGGCCATGACTGTCAAGCGTATCCTTGACCGTCACATTGAGAAGCCCGTAAAAAGCTGAATGAAAGCAGCCATCCCTCCTCTCGTGTAACGTTGCGTAACGTTGTTCAACGTGGTTCCCCGTTGACGCTGTAACCTGCATTGAACGACCAACGAAACCCGGTCATCTGTCGGGTTATGGATACGTTCAAGACCCCCATTGCAGGCAATTCGACCCGTAATCGCTCGGCTATCTCCAATGGTTCGTGGCTGCTGGAAGGCGTCGACCATCGGAGCGCGCTCGGCCGTCGATACCGTGACCTCTGCATGAACATGGCCGATGACATGGGCGGGGCTTCGATCCTGTCCGAACCTCAGAAGGCCATGATCCGGCAACTGGCGGCCGTCATGGTCGAATGCGAGAAGCTGCAAAGCGCGATCGTCAAGGGCGAGGACGTTGATCATGAGGTCTTGGTCCGGCTGACGAACCTTCACGCTCGCCTTGCCCGGGACCTCAAGGTCAAGACCAAGGCCAAGCCGAAGCGCACCCTTCAGGACCATCTGAGGGAGCGCGCCTGATGAACATCCTGCAGGCTTGCGAGGATCCCGAACTGTTCGGCCCCTGGTTCAAGGACCCGGAGACGTATCAGGCATGGTTCGCATTCCTTGCGGCCCTCTTCGGCCTGCCGATGACCGAAGAGCAGGTAGAGATCTATCGTCGTCACACCGGACGTGAGGAGCTTCCTGGAGAGCCTTCTGAAGAGGCGTGGCTGATCATTGGCCGTCGAGGCGGCAAGTCGTTCGTGATGGCGCTTGTCGCCGTGTTCCTCGCCTGCTTCCGCGATTATCGACCGTTCCTTGCACCTGGCGAAGTGGGCACCGTCATGGTCATCGCGGCCGACCGGAGGCAGGCGAGGACTATCATCAAGTATGCCAAGGCTTTGCTGACCGGCATCCCGATGCTTTCCGACATGGTGCTTGCCGAGCGGGCCGAAGGTGTCGACCTGGATAACAACGTTGCTATCGAGGTTGGAACGGCATCGTTCCGAACGACCCGAGGATACACCTACGTCGCCGTTCTCTGCGACGAAATCGCCTTCTGGCCTTCCGAAGACAGCGCCGAACCTGATTTCGAGATCCTGGACGCCATCCGACCGGGCATGGCCACCATTCCGAACGCGATGCTGTTGTGTGCTTCCTCGCCGCATGCACGCCGCGGCGCCCTCTGGGAGGCTTACCGGCAGTATTGGGGGCAGAACGGGCCGATCATGGTCTGGAAGGCGGCAACGCGGGAAATGAACCCCACGGTGCGCCAATCGGTCATTGATCGCGCGACCGAGAGGGATGAGGCCAAGGCATCGGCCGAATATGGGGCAGAGTTCCGCCGCGATATCGAAGCTTTCGTCAGCAGAGAGGTCGTGGAAGGCGTTGTAATGCGAGGCGTCACGCTCCTGCCCTGGGACCATCGGCAGAAGTACTTCGCATTCGTGGACCCCTCAGGCGGCTCCAATGACAGCTTCACGCTCGCCATCGCACACCAGGAAGGACCGACGGTCATTCTGGACCTTCTGCTCGAAAAGAAACCGCCCTTCAGTCCTGAGCAGACGATCGACGAGTTCTGCAAGGTGATCCGGGCCTACGGCATTCGCGAAGTCATGGGCGACCGATACGGCGGCGAGTTCCCGCGCGAGCATTTCCGCAATCGCGGGGTGGCCTACAAGATCGCCGACAAGGTGCGATCGGATCTCTATCGGGATCTGCTGCCCCTCATGAACAGCGGGCAGATCAGGCTGCTCGATCACCTGCAACTCCAGAACCAACTGATCAGCCTCGAGCGCCGTGTCTATCGCGGCGGCAAGGAAACTATCGACCATGCGCCCGGCGGCCATGATGACCTGGCGAATGCCGTGGCCGGCGTGGCGACCTGCATCGCATTTGTGAGACGCGCGCCGGTTGCCGCATCCGGCGCAACCCGTAGGAACTGAGAAAGGACCACGCAATGACACAGCCCACCACCATCCACGAACTGAAAGAAGCCCGACAGGCTGCCGGCGAACGCTATGCCGCGGCGGTTGCCGAGCTTGAGGCGGCTTATCTCGATCTCGCCGCCTATGACCGCGTCCTGCAGAACGGCAACGTGAACCGGCTCGCGGGCGCTGCTTATGATCATCACTCCTTCCGCGGTGGTCTCGATTTCCTCCCGGTCGACATGCGGCATCCCGATTTCGGTTCCTACACGACCGAGTTCAATCGCCGGATCGCGACGATGGCCAATCCGATCATCGACGCGCTTTCGAACTGAGGAGCACGCCCATGGTCGATCTTCTGACAACCCTTCGCCAGCGTTTCCCGGCCTCTGATCCTCGTGTTGCCGATCTGGAAGGCGCATTTAACAACGTCAACTCCTTCGTTCCGATCGTCACGAAGTGGAAGGTGGAGGCTGGCAGCAACAGGCACCTGTCGCCGGCCGGCGTGGCCTCTGCCTATCGGAAACGGATGGGTGAGAACGTCATGCAGGAAGTCCGCCGCATGCATACGCTCATCAAGGACAGCCGACAGAAGCTCGACGAGGCTCGGGTGAACGTCGGCAAGCCGAAGTATGATCCGAGCGACATGATGGCTGCGGCTCACCGTCGAGAGATCCGCGAATTTCTCCGAACTGTCGACACCTCTCAGCGCCTCTCCCTCGTGCTCGGGGAAAAGGCAGATCCGATCTTTGCCGCCGCGGCCCTTGAACTCCCGACCGTCGTCTCTGGCTTGCCGGAAGAACAGGCGGCAATGGTTCGCGAGGTCTATGCAGAGCGCAATCACCCCGACGTTCTGGAGCACATCCAGGTTCGGGAGGAAGCCCTTGAAGTGATGGCGGCGTTCGCCAGCGTCTTCAAGGAAGACGTGAGGAAGCAAGCCGGGATCGACAACAAGAAGGCGTTCGAAGCCTGGTATGACACGGGCACCGAGCCGGAGGCCGCGTGATGCAGTGCAACGACCGCATCACGCGCGACAGCCTCACTCTTCGGGATCGGGCGTTCTTCGCCATGCGCCCAGGCCGGGAGTACCGGGCTCGCAAACCGTTCCGAGCCGAGCTGAAACGCATGATGCGGCATGGTCATCTGCCCCCGCTGAAGCCGGGGCAAGAGTTCATCGTGATCGTGACGAAGGTAGGTCAGTCGACCTTCCTGACAGCTCTCTACGCCGTCCGGCTCGATCGGCCCGGCAGCATTCCCGACACCGACACGGAGATCAGGGCAGCCTTCGTCAAGTCGGCAGCCGCAACCAAGCTTGAAAAGGAAGCGTTATGAGCATCGTCGTCGAGGAACTGATCGCGCAACTCGGCTGGGACCTTACCGGCGAGGAAGACCTTCGCAAGTTCAAGAAGGGCATGAGCGATGCCGAAAAGGGACTGAGTGCACTCGCCACGCGGATGGCCACCTTTGCCGCTGCGGCCGCGACTGCCTTTGGCGGCGGCATGGCGATGCTCGGCAAGTCGGTGATAGGCGTTTCCGCGGACTTCGAAGGCTTCCAGGCGAGCCTTGAGACGATTGAAGGATCTGCGACCAAGGCCAAGGCGTCGATGGATTGGATCACCCAATTCGCGGCCAAGACGCCCTACGAACTTGCCGGCGTGACGGATGCGTTCATCAAGCTCAAGAGCTACGGCATCGACCCGATGGACGATACGCTTCGCATCCTCGGGGACACGGCATCGGCGATGAACAAGCCGCTGAACATGGCCGTTGAGGCGTTCGCCGATGCGACGTCGTTCCAGTTCGAACGCCTTCGCGAATTCGGCCTTGTGGCTTCACAGAAAGGCGATCAGGTCACGTTCCAGTGGACCAAGAACGGGCAGACACTCACCAAGACCGTCAAGAAGAGCGGCGCCGAAATTCAGAAGTTCCTCAAGGACCATTTCGGCTCGACGTTCAACGGCGCCATGCTTCGCCAGTCGAAGACATGGAACGGCATGATGTCGAACCTGTCGGACGGTTGGAACATCTTCCAGAAGAAGATCGGCGACAAGGGCTTCTTCGATCGCGTCAAGGGGTACCTCGGCGGGTTGCTCGACTACCTCGGTGAGTTGGATGCGAACGGAACGCTCGATCGCTGGGCCACCAGCCTAAGCAACGGACTGACGTGGGCAGTCGATACCGCGGTCTATTCGCTGTCGCGCCTTCGCCGGCACTTCGAGTTCCTGACAGGGTGGATGACGGCGAACCCGACGCTGTTCAATGCCATCAAGGCTGGGCTTGCTGCCATCGCCGCAGTCAAATTCCCATGGATCGCCGGCCTACTGATCTTCGAGGACATCCTGTCGTGGTTCGAAGGCGGTGACAGCACGATCAGACAGTTCGCCGAAGCGCTAAGCAAACTGACGGGGATCGACGCCGACAAGCTCGACGAGATCATTGCCACGCTGGCAGCGGCGACAGCGCTGGGGGCTGCTGCAACTGCCATCGGCGCGTTCTCTGCGTCGATCTGGCCTTTGACGGTCGCATTGGCCGCGCTGGGAGGCGCATACTATCTGGCCAAGGGCGCGCTCGACTTCTTCGCCGCTCAGGAGGCCAAGATCAGCGGCATCAAGGCCGTCGACAACCCGAAGGCCAAGCCTGGCTATGTCGAGGGCGCCGGCTACGACGAGAACGGCAAGTTCATCTACATGGACGGGAACCGGCGTGTTGATGGCCCGAAGGTCAACCCGCAGGCCGGGTTCACTCAGGATGCGCTCGACTACAAGACCATGATGGAAAACCTCGAAGGCAACCGCATCAAGATGGAAGGGAGGAATGCCGCTGCCAAGGTCGAAAGCAACCTGACCGACAACCGGAACCAGTCTGTCAAGGTCGAGGTCGGCGGCGTGGTGGTCAATGGCGTGGCTGCGGCTACGTCAGCTGTTGGCGCGGCTGTCGGCTCGGCAGTGGGCAACGCGGCAGCCGGTTCTGGTCGGGCATCCCGGTTTGAAAAGGACGATGCATTCTGATGAACCGTATCGAGATCCGCGATCATGCCGACCAGCAGTTCGGGACGATCATCAACGGCCGGCGCGTGACGTTTCGATTTCGCTACAACGTCACGTCTGATCGTTGGAGCTTCGACATGTCGATCGACGATCAGCCGATCTTGCACGGGCGAAGGATTGTCGGGGGAGTAGATCTGCTGCGAACGTTCCGCCGTCACATTCGCGAACGGTTCAACTTCGAAATAGGCTACCTCGTCGCCGCAGCGGTCACGAAGGGCGCCGAGCCTGATCGGGATGCCCTCCCACTTGGCGAGTTCCGGATCTACCACCTGAACGAGGAGGAGGCGAAGGAATATGGGCTGTATGACTTCCATTACAAATGATCGGGGATCTCAATGATCGTACGCATCAAGCGCACCAAAGTAGTCGGCAAGGGTGTCGCTGGCATTCGGTCCATTCCGAAGCGCCCGGCTCGTGTGAAGGTCGGGTTTCCTGCAGGCGAGGCAGACAGCGACGTGATCAATCGCGCGACGTTCAACAACTTCGGGACGTCTACGATCCCTGAGCGCCCTTTCATGCAAAACGCCATGCGCGATAACCGGGCGAGCTATCGCGCCGGCATGATCCAGGGCGCGAAAGAGATCATCCGCGCCGCGGCAGCCGGCAAAGATCCGGGTCAAGTCATGCGCCGGGTCCTCTCAAAGCTCGGCATCAAAGCACAAGGCGATATCCAGGCTGAAATCGCGTCCCTGCAGAGCCCTCCGAACGCGCCGTCGACAATCCGGCAGAAAGGTAGCTCGAAACCGTTGATCCATTCCGGCGAGCTTCTGGGGGCCGTCTCGTTCAAAATCGAGGAGTGACCATGTTGAAGGAGATCGAGGTCGAAGGCGTCGGCATCATGCGCCACCTCAATGACTGGCAGTCGGCGCGCTTGGCCAGTCTCCGCGGACCGAACCGCTCGATCGCTCCCATGGCTTTCGGTCTGGGCATGACCCTTCGCCAGTTCCGGCAGCTCACGCCCGATCAGCAAAAGGCCGCATGGGACGCTCACAATCGATTGACCGCGCCGCCGGCACCTGAGAGGCGGGAAGAACCGGCAAGCTGGCTACCGCGTCCCAGGGAGCGGGTTTCCGAGGAAAGACAGATCATGATCGGGCGAAAGCTGCTGCAAGTCAAAGCGCAGCTTCCTCATGGCCACTTCGGCCCTTGGATTGACAAGGAAAGCGGCATTACACGCAAGCAAGCGGCTCGCTTCATGAAGGCCGCAAAGCAGCCGCGTCAATCCGGCTGAAACCCCGGCGTTAACGCGCCACATCTGCTTAGGCCAGCTACTCTATCTTTCTTTTATCGAGATCAGCGTTGGTTCTTTGTCGGTGATTGAGCAATGAGCCACATATGGGAGCATTGCGCCAAGAGCGCTCTTCGCTTCGAATGGAAGTGCGACGCTGATTCCCATCTGCCCTCTGGTGACGTTCGCACCAAAGTATGACGGGACGACAGTTGATGGAAGCTTGGCGGATTTTCTCGCGAGAGCTTCGCACGCGCTGACTGCGTCGGAATTAGTAATCTTTTCCAGCGCCCCCTGGAGCGATTCAGGCGCGGCGGAAACGCTCTTCGTCTCTTCTTCAGTGTAGAAGAAACGCTTTCCATTGTTGCAATCGGCGAACACGACAATGGTGTCTTTCGGAACGCTCTGGTCGAAAGAATATCCGCTCAGGAAAACGTTGTCGCACTCACCTGAGGTTGCTGTGATCTCCACAGCCCTCTTGAGCGCCTGATTTATCCTTGCGAAGCCGTCTTTTCCCCATTGCTTGTAAAGTTTGGGGGCACCTTCGCGAGTGATCTCCATGAACGCATTTTCGGAGACACTTGCCGCATCTGCTGAATTAGCAAGCAGGAGAAGCGACACCATAGCAACTGACCTGATCATTTTTCAGTTCTCCTCACTCGTTGTTCGGTTCCCAGTGAGCCGTGCTGAAAAGGCAACCCATGGTCGTCAGGCACCGTATCACAATTCTGGCCTGTTGAAAATCAAGGTCACGGATGGGTGAGAACGGCAGGGGAACGGCTTGCTACCATTCTGCAACCCTACTCGGTAGCACGTTCCGAAACGAAGAGTGACGCGACCGAATACGGTTATCGAAAGCGCCTGAAAAATAGGGGAAACAGGGGAGGGGATAGCACCAACCGAGACGGTTGCAACCGAATTTCAAGACCGGTTCCTTAAACCGCTCGGACACTCTTCCGCTGTCCGCCTTATGCGCAATGCGCCGGCGCTTTGCAAGACGCATTTCGTTTGGTCGAGCAATGGGCAGGTGGCTGGATCCGCCTCGCGAGTTGGTGGTGCTTGCCTTGTTTCGCGCCTCAAGTTGAAGGCCCGGACGTTCTTTGGGCTTTAGTTGTTCGTTAACCATGTTTCGAGCTAACACAGATAGTTTGAGGCAAATGTTCGCAATTCTGCCATGTTGTGACCGCGTTGTTGCTTCGTAACAGGACGGTTGGTTGGTCGGGCCATGGGCTAGACCGGCGACGGCAGGGGAGCCGTGACCGACAGCATCGGCAGTGGGACTTATGATTTTCAAGGCAGGCGGCAGCACTCTGATCAACGGAGCCAAGTGGCTCGCATTGACGATTTTGTGCGCGAGCCTGGGATCCTGCGCGACGACCGGCGGCAAACCGGAAAAGAAGAAGCGTTCCAAGGAATATTTTGCCGAATCCGAATACGGTGTGAAGGCGAGCCCGCGGCTGGTGGCGAGCGGTCCCGTGCCGAAGGGCGGCGGCCGCTACATGGTCGGCAAGCCCTATACCGTGAAGGGCAAGGTCTACGTCCCGAAGGACAATCCGGACTATGACAAGGTCGGCGTCGCCTCCTGGTACGGTTCGGCCTTCCATGGTCGGCAGACCGCCAATGGCGAACTCTACGACCAGCACTACCTCTCCGCCGCCCACCCGACCTTGCCGCTGCCGAGCTATGCGCGTGTGACAAACCTGACCAATGGCAGCTCGGTCATCGTTCGCGTCAACGACCGCGGCCCGTTCCATTCCGATCGCATCATCGACCTTTCCAACAAGACCGCCGACATGCTTGACATGGCCCACAGCGGCACCGGCAAGGTCCGCGTGCAATATGTCGGTCCCGCCCGGATGGACGGCCACGACATGCCGTATCTGATGGCGTCTTACATCCGCAAGGGCGACCGTTCGCCGATCGTCGATCCGGGCGGCCAGATCGCATCCGGCGTGATGGTGGCTTCCGCCGACAACAAGAGCCTGCCGGCTTCGCCAGATTATGCGCCGGCGACGATGACGAGCCTTGCCGGTCCGACGCCTTCCGCTGCCTATCCCTCGGCCGACAACGGTGTTGCTGCGACTGCCGTCGCCGCTTTCGACGGCATGGTGATCCTGCCGGAATTCGGCCCCTGGCCGACCGAGCGCCCGCTCGACGGTCACTATCTGCGCGTTCCGGCCGGCAGCGCGGTCTCTGCTTTTTCGGCAGAGCCGGTCGAGGCTCCCGCCACGCTTGCCTTTGATGCGATTATGGTGCGCAATGACGGCCTGACGGAGGCGTCGATTCTGTCCTCGGTCGCGCGCGGTGCCACCAAGCTGTCCGCGCGCCGATAGTATTCCGGACGATCGATCCGCCCGCGGCGGCAGCCGGTCACGCGGCGAGGAACCGAAATAGACCATGCGACATAGCCTTGCCCTTGCCGTCCTGTTCCTCTCCGTCTTCTTTTCCCTTCCTGCCTTCGCCCAGAAGGCGCCTTCCGGCCTTTTCGAGACGAAGGCGCCGCAGGTCCTGCTGATCGAAGCCTCGACCGGCACGGTCCTGCTCGCCAAGGGCGAGGACAAGCCCTTTCCACCGGCCTCGCTTGCCAAGCTGATGACGCTGGAAATCGTCTTCGACGCCTTGAAACGGCAGGAAGTCAGCCTGGACACCGTCTATCGCGTCAGCGAGCACGCCTGGCGGACCGGTGGCGCCCCGTCGCGCACCGCGACCATGTTCGCTGCCCTGAATTCCGAGATCCGCGTTGAGGACCTGGTCAAGGGGATCGCGGTGCAGATGGCCAATGACAGCTGCATCATCCTCGCCGAGGGCATGGATGGCAGCGAGGCAAAGTTTGCCGCCCGCATGAACGACCGTGCCAGGGCGCTCGGACTTCGCGGAAGTGCCTTTGCCAATCCGACGGGGCTCCCCGATCCCGGCAACAGGACGACACTCGCCGACATGATTGCACTCGCCCGGCATATTCAGTCGACCTATCCGGACTTCTACCGGCTTTTCGCCATTCCCGAGTTCGAATGGAACAAGATTGCCCAGCGCAACCGCAATCCGATGCTCGGCCGCAGCGCCGGTGTCGATGGCCTTGGGTCCGGCTTTGCAGAGGAGAGCGGCTTTTCGCTCGTCACCTCGGCGGAGCGCGACGGCCGTCGGCTGTTTCTCGCGGTCAGCGGTCTGCCGTCGGACAAGGAGCGGGCCGAGGAGGCGGTGCGGCTTCTCGACTGGGGTTTCAGCGCCTTCGAGATGCGGCACCTTTATGATGCCGGCCAGGCGATCGGCGCAGCCAGCGTCTACGGCGGTGATGCCGCTAAGGTCGATCTCGTCGCGGCTGGGCCCGTCGACATCTTCGTTCCGATCGATAATCCCGACAGGATCCAGGCGCGCATCGTCTATCGCTGGCCGCTGCGGGCACCGGTCGCTGCCGACTCAGACATTGGCGTCCTGCAGGTCTCGTCGGGGGACCGGCTGCTGCGCGAGGTCAGGCTGAAGAGTGCCGCGCCGGTCGGCGCGGGCACGCTGAGCCAGAAAGCGGGCGACGCCCTGTTCGAACTGCTGTTCTTCTGGCTGTGAACACCCCGATAGCGGTTTCGCAGGCGCGGTGAATAGGTTAAACAGGTCGAAAGACGTGGGTACAGTCGAGAAGGCGGGAAGACCAGGGTGTCGACGGGTGCGGGAATGTTCGTGACTTTCGAGGGAGGCGAGGGGGCAGGCAAGTCCACCCAGATTCGCCGTCTCGCCGACAGCCTGCGCCGCCAGGGCCTCGACGTGATCACCACCCGCGAGCCGGGCGGTTCGGCGGGTGCCGAGGCGCTGCGCCATGTCCTGCTTTCCGGTGCGGCCGAGGACTATGGTATCCGCATGGAGGCCATCCTGTTTGCCGCCGCCCGCAACGATCATGTTGAGAACGTGATTCGCCCGGCGCTCACCAAGGGCTTCGTCGTGCTCTGCGACCGCTTCATGGATTCCTCGCGCGTCTACCAGGGCGCAACTGGCAATCTCGAACCGGAATTCATCGATGCGCTGGAGCGCGTGGCGGTCAACGGCGTCGTGCCGGACCTGACCCTGATCCTCGACCTTCCCGCGACGCTCGGGTTAGAGCGCGCCCGTGGTCGGTTGAGCGCGGAAGCGAACGGGCAGGGCGCTCCGGACCGCTTCGAGAAGGAAGAGCTCGATACCCACGAGAAGCGTCGGCAGGCCTTTCTCGATATCGCCTCTGCCGACCCGAAGCGCTGCCACGTAATCGACGCGCGCCGATCGGTCGGCGAGATCGCCGACGACATCCTCGACGCGGTCCTGCCGGTGATCGCCGGCCGGAAGACGGTGGGCATCCCCAAAGCGGTCGGCGTGGAATGAGCGACGAGCGACACGGAGTGCTGGACGGCGCGATCGCGCCTGCCTTGAACACACGCCTTTTCGGACACGGGGCGGCCGAGGATTTTCTCGCCCGCACCTATCGGTCCGGCAAGGGGCATCACGCGGTCCTGATCGAAGGACCCGAAGGGATCGGCAAGGCGACGCTTGCCTTCCGCTTCGCCAATCACGTGCTTTCGCACCCGGATCCGGCGACGGCCCCGGATTTCATCGCCGATCCCGACCCGGCGTCGGCCGTCAGCCGTCAGATCGCCTCCGGGGCCAGTCACAACCTGCTCTACCTGTCCCGGCCGGTCGACGAAAAGACCGGAAAGGTGCGCACCGCGATCACCATCGACGAGGTCCGCCGCGCCGGCCACTTCTTCTCGCAGACCTCGGGCACTGGAAACTGGCGCATCGTCATCATCGACCCGGCCGACGACCTCAACCGCAACGCGGCGAATGCCATCCTCAAGATCCTCGAGGAACCGCCGAAGCGCGCTATGTTCCTGGTGCTCTCGCATGCACCCGGCAAGCTGCTGCCGACCATTCGCTCGCGTTGCCTGCCGCTGAAGCTTTCGGCGCTGTCCGACGACGCAATGCGCCAAGCGCTGGCGCAGCTTGGCCTCTCGATTGCCGAGGCCCAGGCCGAAACGATCCTGTCTCTCTCGAAGGGCAGCGTCGCGCAGGCGCTGAAACTCGCGAACTACGGCGGCGCCGACATCATCGAGGCCTTCGGCAAGCTGCTCGGCGAGAGCGGGCCTGCCGCGCGCAAGACGATGTACAAGCTCGCCGACGCGTTGAGCGCCAAGGATAGCGACGTCGCCTTCGGCTTCTTCACCGAGCATCTGGCCGAGTTCCTGATGGAGCAGGCCCGGACGGCCGCACTTTCGGGTAATCTCCGCGCCGCCGATCACTATGCTCGGCTTTCCTCGTCGATCACCGAGCAGCTCGCGGTGGCTGCCGCCTACAATCTCGACCGCAAGCAGACGATCCTCGACATCCTGACCGCTGTCACGGCATAGCATGTCGGATCTCGAGGCGGTCTTCGCCATCCGCGGGGTGCAAGGCAGGCTTCGAGAAAACGGCTGTTTCTAAAGACGCAAGAATGCTCTAAGAGCGGCAGAACTTCATAAATGCGCAATCGACGCGGATCATAAGACCGACCATGAACGACACCTACTACATCACCACAGCCATCGCCTATCCGAACGGCAAGCCGCATATCGGCCACGCCTACGAACTGCTCGCGACCGACGCCATGGCGCGTTTCCAGCGGCTCGACGGCAAGGACGTCTTCTTCCTCACCGGAACGGACGAGCATGGCCAGAAGATGCAGCAGACCGCGCGCGCCGAAGGCATTGCCGTCGAGGATCTTGCCAAGCGCAATTCCGACGAGTTCCGCGAGATGGGCCGGCTGCTCAATTCGTCGAACGACGATTTCATCCGCACGACCGAGCCGCGCCACCACCAGACGGTGCAGGAAGTCTGGCGCCGTATGGCGGCCAACGGCGACATCTACAAGGACAGCTATGCCGGCTGGTATTCGGTCCGCGACGAGGCCTATTACCAGGAAGAGGAAACCGAGCTGCGCGCCGACGGCGTTCGCTACGGGCCGCAGGGCACGCCGGTCGAATGGGTCGAAGAGGAAAGCTACTTCTTCAGGCTTTCGGCCTATGAGGACAAGCTCCTGAAGCTCTACGAGGACCAGGCCGATTTCATCGGTCCGAACGAGCGCCGCAACGAGGTCATCTCCTTCGTCAAGTCGGGGCTCAAGGACCTGTCGATCTCGCGTACCACCTTCGACTGGGGCATCAAGGTGCCGGATGATCCGAAGCACGTGATGTATGTCTGGGTCGACGCGCTGACCAACTACATCACGGCGACCGGCTATGTCGAAGACCAGAACGGCCCGCGTGCGAAATACTGGCCGGCCGACGTCCACATCATCGGCAAGGACATCATCCGCTTCCACGCCGTCTACTGGCCGGCCTTCCTGATGTCGGCTGGGCTGCCGCTGCCCAAGCGCGTCTTCGCCCACGGCTTCCTGCTCAACAAGGGCGAGAAGATGTCGAAGTCGCTCGGCAACGTCGTCGACCCGGTCAATCTGGTCAACCATTTCGGCCTCGACCAGGTGCGCTACTTCTTCCTCCGCGAAGTCTCCTTCGGCCATGACGGCAGCTATTCGGAAGAGGGTATCGCGACCCGCATCAATGCCGATCTTGCCAACGGTATCGGTAACCTGGCGAGCCGTTCGCTGTCGATGATCAACAAGAACTGCGAGGGCAGGGTGCCGACACCCGGTCCGCTGACCGCGGAAGACGAAGCCATCCTGAAGATCGCCGACGAAGCTATCGACATCTGCCGCGAGGAGATGAGCAAGCAGCAGATCCACAAGGCAGTTGCCGCGATCATCAACATCGTCAACGAGGCGGACCGCTATTTCGCCGCGCAGGCGCCGTGGGTGCTGAAGAAGACCGATGAGGCGCGCATGGGCACGGTGCTCTACGTGACCGCGGAAGTCGTGCGCCAGATCGCCACCCTCTTCCTGCCGATCATGCCCGCATCGTCGGCCAAGATCCTCGATCTCGTCGCCGTGGCCGAGGAGGACCGCGTGTTCGCCAAGCTCGGTGCCGCCGGGCGTCTCAAGGCCGGAACGGAGCTCCCGGCGCCGTCGCCGGTCTATCCGCGCTACGTCGCTCCGGACGCGGCCAAGGCGTGACCGGCATGCTGATCGACACCCATTGCCATCTCGACTTCGCCGACTTCGACGCGGAGCGCGACGAACTGGTCGCGCGAGCCCATGAGGCGGGCGTTTCTCAGATGGTGACGATCTCGACGCGGGTGCGAAAGCTCGACACGCTGCTCGGGCTGACGGAGCGTTATCCCTCGGTCTTCTGCTCGGTCGGTACCCATCCGAACAATGCCAACGAGGAACTGGACGTCACCGCAGACGACCTTGTTCGGCTGGCCGAGACCCATGACAAGGTGGTGGCGATCGGCGAGGCCGGTCTCGACTATTTCTACGACACGCAGACGCCCGAGGACCAGAAGACGGGCTTCCTCCGCCACATCGAGGCGGCGCGGCGCACCCAGTTGCCGCTCGTCATCCACAGCCGCAGCGCCGACGAGGACATGGCGGCAATCCTGACGGAAGAAACAGGGAAGGGGCCCTTCCCCTTCATCCTGCATTGTTTTTCTTCCGGCGAGGCGCTGGCAAAGACCGGCGTCGAACTCGGCGGTTATGTCTCCTTCTCGGGCATCCTGACCTTCCCGAAGTCCACCGAACTGCGCGACATCGCCAAGGGCCTGCCGCTCGACCGGCTTCTCGTCGAGACCGACGCGCCTTACCTGGCGCCGAAGCGCTGGCGCGGGAAGCGCAACGAGCCGTCCTATGTGGTGAACACGGCCGAGGTCCTGGCCGAGACCATGGGGGTCAGCTTCGACGAGATGGCGCGCATCACGACCGAAAATGCATTCAGGCTCTTTTCCAAGATGCCGAGGCTTGCTGCATGAGCTACCGGCAGCGCTTCACCATCCTCGGCTGCGCATCGTCCCCGGGCGTGCCGCGCATCAACGGTGACTGGGGCGACTGCGATCCGAACAATCCCCGCAACCGCCGCACCAGGGCATCCTTCCTCGTGCAGCAGATCGCGCCTGGCGGCGGTGTGACCACCGTCGTGGTTGATACCGGACCGGATTTTCGCGAGCAGATGATTGCGGCGCGTGTCGATCATGTCGATGCCGTCGTCTATACCCATGCCCATGCCGACCACCTGCACGGGATCGATGACCTGCGCGGCTATTTCGTCATGCAGAAGCACCGGATCCCGATCCATGCGGAACCGGCCACCATGGCGCGCATCCGGCAGGGTTTTGCCTATTGCCTCGAAACGCCGCAAGGCAGCAACTATCCGCCGATCGTCCAGCCCATCGTGATCGAGGATCTGACGCGTCCGGTCGAGGTGACGGGGAAGGGCGGTACGATCCGCCTGCAGCCCCTGCTCCAGCAGCACGGCGACATCATCTCTTTGGGGCTCCGGATCGGCGATGTCGCCTATTGCTGCGACGTCAGCAATTTTCCCGAGGAAACCGTTGCGCGGCTCGGCGGCCTCGACACACTGGTGATCGACGCCTTGCAATACCGGCATCATCCGAGCCATCTTTCGCTCGAGCAGGCGCTCGGCTGGATCGATCGGCTGAAGCCACGCCACGCGATCCTGACGCACATGCATATTCCGCTCGACTACGAGACCGTGATGGCCGAGACGCCGCCGTATGTCGAGCCGGCTTACGACCAGTTGTCGTTCGAAGTTGTTGTTGGCGGAAATTAGTTAGAAGAAAACATCAGGAAACAATGGCAAGCCATTGTTTTATATAAAATTCAAGGAGAAGTGCCATGAACTGCATTTTCATCCAGGTACGCTGCCGGCCTGGCCGGACCTATGAGGTCGCGGACCGCATCTATGAAAAGGAAGTGGTTTCGGAGCTCTATTCCACGAGCGGCGAATACGATCTGCTCGCCAAGATCTACGTTCCGGAAGACCAGGACGTCGGCAAGTACGTCAACGCAATCTTCTCCGACATCCCGGACGTCGACCGGACGCTGACAACGCTGACGTTCCACGCATTCTGATCCGGACACTTGGGACGCCCAAGCAGGCTTCCTTCGAATGCCACTGAATATCGAGCCTGAAACGCCATCCGTCCGCGCTTGATCGGAAGCTTGAAATACAAAGCGTCAGGGAGCACCGGCGAATCCGCAGGTCCTCCCGTATATGTTTTAGTTCCATAATCTATCTTATGCGATAAATGGATGGCCGCATGGGCGTGGGGTCGCGGCTGCGTTCGGCCTCCGCACAGCGCTCCCCCACGACATCAGACGAGCCTCTGATCGTTGAGCAGATCCTCGGCCGTCTCCCGGTCCATCTCCATCACCTTGCGGCCGATCTCGAAGCTGAATCCGTTGCGCGCGAAAGCGGAAAACTCCTTGGCGTGGCGTTTCTCGTCGAATGCGACGTCAAGGCGTCGGAACGGTCCGAAAGCCCGCTTGCGGGCAAAGATCAGCGCCGCGACGAAATCGTCCGTCTCGGCCAGCGCACCGTCGATGATCTCGCGATCGATGCCCTTGTCCTTCAGCTTCCGGGCGATCACCCGCTTCGACTTTCCGCTGCGCGCCGACGACCGTGTGCGGATCTCCGCATAGGCCACGTCGTCGAGCGCTCGCATCTGCTTGCCGAACTCGACGGCTGCAGCGGAAAGCGCGGCAATCTGTGCCTCGCTGATGTCCTCGAACTTCTCGCGCGCCTTCTTCGCGATGGCCTCGCCGAGCTCCCGCTCGCTCATCATCTTGCGAGCCAGACGGTATGCGGCGGAGTTCCTGACCCAGCTCAGCATGCGCGGCGTCGGCTGGTCGGTGGCCGGCAGCAGGTCCTGTTCGTCTTCGGTCAAAGCGTCGTGGCCCTCGGTTCGACGGCGAGTCATCGGTCTTCACCTACCATGAATGAAGGCAGGCTTTCCAATGGCGTGTACGGGCGCCCGGGCCGGAAAGTCTTTCCGCGGGAAAATATGATCGCGTTTGTAACCTGTGCTGCTTAGCGACAGTTATACATTCTGATATTCTGTTTAAGCGAATCGACGACGCGGATGAGCCGCGTAAAGGCGGAACTGATTTCATGTACGAGCGAGAACAACTTGAAGTATGGGCCTTGCGTCGAGCTGAAGAGATAGTATTGCGCGAGGGCGTCGGTCTGATGCAGGCGGCCCAGTGGCTCGACAAGAAAATGACGGTCAGAACGTCGAAGCAACTCCGCAATGCGATCTGCAATTCACTACTCGAGGCCATGGCTCTGCCCAAGTTGCCCTCGCCTCCCGAGCAGAATCTCTCGCAACCACGGATCGATATCGGCGCATAGGACCAGGTATTCCTGCTAGTCTTGCTTGGTGCCGACCAGGCCGCTGCCCTCTGACACCGGCGCCATGGCGAAAGCCAGTGCGGTGAACGGCAGGATGACGACAAAGCTTGCGGCAATCCCGTGGAACTCCGCGATGGTGCCAAGCAGCGGCGGGATGCCGATCGTCGCGACAAGCATCACCAGGGACAGTGCGGCGAGGTTCTCGGCCGGCGTGTTGGTGCTGCGCATGGACACGACCGTCGACACGGCCAGCGGATAGTTGAAGGCAACCCCGCTGCCGATCAGCGCGAGCGCGATCGCTGCGACCCATTGCTGCTCGAAATTGAGGATCAGCGCGAGGCCGGCTGCCACGGCAAGGGCCGAGGCCCGCAACAGCAATGACGGTCGAAAGAGCTCGCGCAGCCAGTCGCCGATCAGCCGGGTGATGCCCATTCCGATGGTGAAAAAGGCAAACAGCAGCCCTGCCCGCGCCGGATCGGTTGTGATCCGCTCACGGATCAGGAAAATGCCCCAGTCATAGATCGCACCCTCTATGATGGCGAGGCCGAAGAGCATCAGCGCGACGAGCAGAATGGCGCGTGTCGGCCGGACGAAGATCTGCGCGCGGGCCGCCGACAAGTCTAGGCTGTCGTTCGCGACGTCGGGCGTGATCCGCAGTACGACCAGAGCAGACACGATGACGAAGAATCCGACTCCGCACAGGTGCTGGAAGGGCGTCGCCCCCTGCCCGGCAACCCATCCGGACGTCACTGTGCCGAACAACAGGCCGACCGACCAGAAGCCATGGCTGCGCGACAGCACCTTGACGCCGGTCGATTGCTCGATCCCCGTCGAGATCATGTTCTGCGCGACCTCGAGCATGGTGCGGATGAACGCGAAGAAGATGAAGCCGCCGACGAACCCGATATAGGGCACCACGGAGAGCAGCGGCGTGACGAGCGCAAGGATGATCAGGCTGAAGGCCGCCGTTCGCCGCGGCGACAGCCAGTTGTTGACCTTGCCGGCGACGGGAAGCGCCAGCACCGTTCCGAGCGCACCGCCGAGCAAGGCGAGACCAAGCGTCGCCTTGTTGACCTGCATCGCGGTCTGGATGGCAGGAAGCCGCGTGAAAAGCGAAATGAACAGGATCGAATTGCAGAAGAAAATCAGCGCCGGAGGCGCGAGGATGGGCATATCGGGGAACCGTTGAAAACTGGGAGACGGCAATCGGTGAACGTTTCTTGCGTCGCACAAAGCTGGTTGTCGGACAAGTCGGATTGGGTGCCGGCGTGTCAGAATCGAAAACGTTTCGACCCGTCGCCCCGTTGACGATCTAGTCGCGATTGTTCGCAAATTGATGACGATTTGTAAGCGTCCTGCGGGATTTCGCAAACCGGCGCGTTGATCTATGGGTTGGCCATCAGATTTGGAAAGGCCAGGACATGCTCGTCAATGGAAAATGGACTGCCGACTGGCAGCCGGTGCAGGCGACCGACGCCAAGGGCGGTTTCGTCCGCCAGACCTCCGGTTTCCGCAACTGGGTGACCGTCGACGGAGAGGCCGGCCCGACCGGAGCGGCGGGCTACAAGGCCGAACCGGGACGCTATCACCTCTACGTGGCGCTGATCTGCCCCTGGGCGTCGCGCACCCTGATCGGCCGAAAGCTGAAGGGGTTGGAGGACGTGATCTCGGTCTCCGTGGTCGAACCTGCGCTGACCGATTTCGGCTGGAGCTTCGGCGATTTCCCCGGCGCCGATCGCGATTCCGTCAACGGCGCGTCCTACCTGCACGAGATCTATACCAAGGCCGACCCGACCTATACCGGCCGGGCGACGGTTCCCGTGCTGTGGGACAAGAAGACCGGTACCATGGTCAACAACGAGTCTGCCGACATTCTACGCATGATGAACTCGGGCTTCGGCAACCTCGCCAGGAACGACATCGACCTCTATCCCGAGGCGCTGCGCGACGAGATCGAGGCGCTGAATGCCGAGATCTATCCGGCGCTCAACAACGGTGTCTACCGCGCCGGTTTCGCCACGACACAGGTCGCCTACGAGGAAGCGTTCGGTGACGTGTTCCGGATGCTCGACACGCTCGAGGCGCGGCTTTCCGACGGCCGGAACTACCTGAGTGGCGACCACCTGACCGAGGCGGACATCCGGCTCTTCGTCACGCTGGTCCGGTTCGATGCGGCCTATCACGGGCTGTTCAAGTGCAACCTGCGCCGCCTCGCCGATTATGCCGCGCTCTCGCGCTACATGCTGCGCATCCTTGACCTGCCGGGCGTTCGCGAGACGGTCAGCATTCCGCACATCAAGCACGGCTATTATTCGATCAAGGCGTTGAACCCGACCCGCATCGTGCCCGTCGGGCCGGATCTGCCGGGCCTCTTCCCCGTCGAACTGAAGAGGGCATGACAATGGCCGAAGCCACACGTCTCGTCATCTTTATGCATGGCGTGGGCAGCAGCGGGGCCGACCTGCTGCCGCTCTCCGACCTCTGGCGCGAAGCCCTGCCCGGCACGGTCTTTGCCGCCCCCGATGCGCCCTTCCCCTTCCCTTATGGCATGGACCATCAATGGTTCAGCATTGCCGGCGTAACCGAGGAAAACCGACCTGAACGGATCGTGGCGGCGCGTCCTGAATTCGACCGCGTCATCAGCGAACTCGTCGCCGGGCATGGCTTTGCCGACCGGCTCGACCGGGTCGTTTTCGTCGGGTTCTCTCAAGGGACGATCATGGCGCTCGACGCGCTGGTCTCCGGCCGCTGGCCGGTCGGCGCGATCGTCGGCTTTTCGGGCCGCCTCGCCTCGCCCCTGCCCTATGCACCCCATGCCTCGACCGCGCTGCTCCTGGTGCATGGCGAGGCCGATACGGTCGTTGACGCTGCAGAGACGGCAAAGGCATCAATCGCGCTGGAGGATGCCGGTTTGGTCGTGGAACAGCACATGCTGCCTGGCCTCGGCCATACCATTTCCGCCGAGGGCGCCCAGATCGCCGCAGAGTTTCTGGCGCGCCAAGTCGGCTGACGCGCCACCCGGGCGCGTGGCCGGATCCTCACACGGGATCGATGTCGCCGCGCGCCCACATTTCCATGGTTTCCGCCTTGAAGTCCTCGAAGCGGCCTTCCTCGATCGACTTGCGGATGCCCTGCATGAGTTCCTGATAGTAGGAGAGGTTGTTCCACGACAGGAGCATGCCGCCGAGTGCCTCGTTCGACCGGACGAGGTGGTGCAGGTAGGCGCGGGAATATTCGCGGCTCGCGGGGCAGTTCGACTGCTCGTCGAGCGGCCGCATGTCTTCGGCGTGGCGGGCGTTACGGATGTTGACCTTGCCGCGGCGGGTGAAGGCCAGGCCATGTCGGCCGGAGCGGGTCGGCATCACGCAGTCGAACATGTCGATGCCCTCGGCGACGGACTTCAAAATGTCGTCCGGCGTGCCGACGCCCATCAGATAGCGCGGCTTTTCGGTCGGAAGCACCGGCAGCGTGACGCCCAGCATCTTCAGCATGACCTCCTGCGGTTCGCCGACGGCGAGCCCGCCCACCGCATAACCCTTGAGGTCCAGCTGCTTCAGCCCTTCTGCGGAACGGATGCGCAGGTCGGGTATGTCGCCCCCCTGGACGATGCCGAACATTGCCTTGCCGGGCTGCTCGCCGAAGGCGACGCGGCAGCGCTCGGCCCAGCGCAGTGACATTTCCATCGCCCGCTCGATTTCCTTGGCTTCTGCCGGAAGCGCCACGCATTCGTCGAGCTGCATTTGGATGTCCGAGTCGAGCAGCCCCTGGATCTCGATCGAGCGTTCCGGCGACATGTGGTGCAGCGAGCCGTCCACATGGCTCTTGAACGTGACTCCCTGCTCGTCGAGCTTGCGAAGGCCGGAAAGTGACATGACCTGGAAACCGCCGCTGTCGGTCAGGATCGGATGCGGCCAGCGGATGAGTTCGTGCAGGCCGCCGAGGCGGGCAACGCGCTCGGGACCCGGACGGAGCATCAGATGGTAGGTGTTGCCGAGGATGATGTCGGCGCCCCCTTCCCTGACCTGGTCGAGATACATCGCCTTGACCGTGCCGACCGTGCCGACCGGCATGAAGGCCGGGGTTCGGATCACGCCGCGCGGCATCGAAATCTCGCCGAGGCGGGCCTTGCCGGACGTGGCTTTTAGGGTGAACTGGAACGTGTCGTGCATCGGTTCAGATGTCTTTCCGGAACAACAGGCTGGAATCGCCATAGGAATAGAAACGATAGCCGTCGGCGATCGCATGCTGATAGGCCGCGCGCATGGTGTCGAGGCCGGCAAAGGCCGACACCAGCATGAAGAGCGTCGATTTCGGCAGGTGGAAATTGGTCATCAACACGTCGACCGCCTTGAAGCGGTACCCGGGGGTGATGAAGATGTCGGTGGCGCCCGACCAGGCGAGGATTTCCCCCGTCTCCGAGGCGGCACTTTCGAGCAGGCGCAGCGATGTCGTGCCGACCGAGACAATGCGCCCGCCCCGCGCCCTGACCGCGCTGAGCGCGGCGGCCGTTGCGGCCGAGACATGACCGATCTCGTGGTGCATCTTGTGGTCGGCAGTGTCTTCCGCCTTGACCGGCAGGAAGGTGCCGGCGCCCACATGCAGGGTGACGAAATGACGTTCGATACCGGCTGCGTCGAGCCGGGCGAAGAGCTCGGGGGTGAAATGCAGCCCGGCGGTCGGGGCGGCGACCGCTCCCTCTTCTCGTGCATACATGGTCTGGTAGTCGGACCGGTCCTTCTCGTCCTCGTCGCGCTTGGAGGCGATATAGGGCGGCAGCGGGATATGGCCGACCGTGGCGATCGCCTCGTCGAGGGCCGCACCGGAAAAGTCGAAGCGCAGCGTGACTTCGCCGGCATCGCCCTTGTTCTCGACCAGTGCCCCGAGCGTCCCGAGCAGGCAGGCATTACCCGAATGCCCGAACTCGATCCGGTCGCCGACCTTGATGCGCTTGCCAGGTCGGGCAAACGCTTTCCAGCGGCTCGCGTCGGCTCGCATGTGCAACGTCGCCGAGACCGGCGTCCGCTCGGCACCGTCGCGCAGGCGCACGCCCTCGAGCTGGGCGGGAATGACCTTGGTGTCGTTGAACACCAGGGCGTCACCCGGCCGCAGGAAAGAAGCAAGATCGTAGACGTGACGGTGCTCGAACTGCGGGTCCCCGACCGGTCGGACGACGAGCAGACGCGAATGATCGCGCGGGCTCACCGGCCGCAGCGCGATGTTCTCGTCGGGAAGGTCGAAATCGAACTGGTCGACACGCATGGCTTCAGAGCACCCGGATCATGACAGCGCCGCTGATGAGGAGAATCGCGCCGGCGATCCGCCCGAGGCTCAGTTCGCGCACGGCGACGCCGAGAAAGCCGACGCGGTCGATCAGGAGCCCGGCCATCAGCTGGCCGGTCACGGCAAACGCCATGACGGCCGCCGCGCCGATGCGCGGGGTCAGCAGGATGGCGGTCGTGACATAGAGCGTGCCGAGCGCGCCGCCGGCGACGTAGAGCCAGGGCGCCGGTGTCGCGAAACTCGGCATCCGGCCTTCGGCGCGTGCCATGACGACAGAGACGAGCGCCAGGATGACTGCGCCGGCGAGGAAGGAAATGCAGGCGGCGGCGACCGGCAGGCCGAGGCCGCGGGCGAGCAGCGTGTTGATCGGTGCCTGGATGGCGATCGCCGCGCCTGCTGCAATTCCGAGCAGTGCCCACAAGAAGGATGCCATGGTCATGTCCCTGTGCCAGATGGCCAAAAACGGAAAAAGCCGCCAGCCCCTTTGCCGGGGCCGGCGGCATGGTGACGTAACCGTCGATCAGGCGTCGGCTGCGACCTTCATCGAAACGATCGAATCGGGATCGCGAACCGGCTCGCCCTTCTTGATCTGGTCGATGACGTCCATGCCTTCGATGACCTGGCCCCATACCGAGTACTGCTTGTTGAGCCACGGCGCATCGGTGAAGCAGATGAAGAACTGCGAATTGGCCGAGTTCGGGTTCTGCGAACGGGCCATGGAGCAGGTGCCGCGCACGTGCGGAGTGGCGGAGAATTCAGCCTTCAGGTCCGGCTTCTGCGAACCGCCCATGCCGGCGCGGCCCGGGTTGAAGCTGTCCGAACCCTGCTTGCCGAACTGCACGTCGCCGGTCTGCGCCATGAAGTCCTCAATGACGCGGTGGAACACGACGCCGTCATAGGCGCCTTCGCGCGACAGTTCCTTGATGCGGGCGACATGGCCGGGGGCCAGATCCGGGAAGAGCGCGATGACGACCTTGCCCTTGGTGGTTTCCATGATGACGGTGTTTTCGGGATCCTTGATCTCGGCCATGTTCTTGTCTCCTCTTTGGGGCAAAAGCCCGTTTCTTACTTCTTGCCGACGCTGACCTTGATCATGCGGTCCGGGTCGGAAACCTCGCCGTTGCCGCCTTCGCCACGCTTGATCTTGTCGACATATTCCATGCCTGCGACGACCTTGCCGACGACCGTGTACTGGCCGTTCAGGAAGCCGCCATCGGCAAACATGATGAAGAACTGCGAATTGGCCGAGTTCGGGTCCTGCGAACGCGCCATGCCGATCGTGCCGCGTTCGAACGGCACGTTGGAAAACTCGGCCGGAAGATCCGGCAGGCTGGAACCGCCGGTTCCGGCCGCTCTCGCATCAAAGCCGTTTTCCATGTCGCCATACTGAACGTCGCCGGTCTGGGCCATGAAGCCCTCGATGACGCGATGGAAGGCGACGTTGTCGTACTCGCCCTTTGTGGCCAGTTCCTTGATCTGGGCGACGTGCTTGGGCGCAACATCCGGCAAGAGCTCGATGACGACCGGACCGTCCTTCAGCTGGATGGTCAGATAGTTGTCGTCGGAAGCGGCGTTGGCCGCACCTGCGGTGGCGACGGCAAGGAAAAAGGCAGCGGCAATTTGAAAGAGTTTCATGATCGCTCCAAAGGCATCGGTGATGATCAGCGTGAAAGCTTGGATTTCAGCGCTTGAAAGACGATGGGCGGCACGAAGGCACTGACATCGCCGCCCATGGAGGCGATCTGGCGCACCAATGTGGCGGTAATGGGCCGCGAGGCCGTACCGGCCGGCAGGAAGATGGTCTGCAGGTCCGGTGCCATCTGGTAGTTCATGCCCGCCATCTGCATTTCGTAGTCGAGGTCGGTGCCGTCGCGCAGCCCCCGCACAAGGAGCGTTGCGCCGTTCCGCCGGGCCGCGTCGACTGCGAGGCCATCAAAGGAGACAACCGAAACGTCGCCGGCACGATCAGGCAGGGTTTCGGCGATCGCCTTCTGGATGAGCTCAGACCGTTCATCATAGCTGAACATCGGCGTCTTGCCCGGATGAATGCCGATCGCGACGATCACCTTGGAGACGACGTTCAGCGACTGAACGAGCACGTCGAGATGACCATTGGTCATCGGATCGAATGAGCCGGGATAGAATGCGATCGTCATGGCAGCCCGATGGTTGTTTCGACGCCTTTTGTCATGGAAGAGCTGCTACCGCAAGTGATTTGGGCAGTTCTCCGCCCCCTCCCCGAAGATGAACGATGAATGAATGTGCCATTCAAGGCGGCTTCAGCGGCGTTGTTCCATAAGGGTGTCATCGGGGCAGACAAAGATGCCGCCCCGCGGATGCAAGGGGATGATAATGCTCGCACTTCTCGCCATTTTCGCCGTCGCCGCCGCGCTCTTCACCGAGTTCGCGCTGCTTCTCGTTCGCGCCTATATCGAAACCGGCGAGCCGAACCGGCGCGAAGATGAACGCCAGATGAACGGAACGTTAAGGCGCGTTTCAGCTCGCCCCTATTAAAAACGATTTAATGACGCTGGAACGAATTCTCGCTCCGCGCATTCTGACGGCAGTGCCTGCCGTATTCCGAAAGGACCACTTCCATGCACGACAAGGTTACGATGATCAATCTGGTTTGGGTGGCGATGATGACGGCAATGCTTGCCACATCTGCGACCTTCTACATGAACGACAAGGCTGCAGCGAATTCCTACGGTCCTCCGCTGACTGCCCACTATCACACCTTCGGGCATTAATCGGACTTAAAAACTCTCACGCTACAAGACGTTCAACCGCTGGAGAAAGGAAGGAAGACCATGTTCATCACTTTGACGGTTCTCGCCGCCCTGATCAGCGGCATGTTCGTCGCTTCGGTTGCCTCGACGATCAGCGCGCTGCGGCGCGAGAGCGAGGATTTCAAGGCCCTGATGGAGCGCCACAAGGTCTTCTGATGTGCGGCGGGTCGAATGACCCGCTGAGGTGGCATGTCTTCCGGCTCCTGACCGGACCACCTGCTGCTCGTCTCGCCGATCAACGCCTGCATGCTCCCGAAGATCGACAGGATCGTCCATTAAAAAACCCGCCGTTTCCGGCGGGCTTTTTTTTGTTCCAATCCTCAGTCTTGCGAGGGGGCAGCGCTTTCGCCGCCATTGGTCGGGATGTCCTCGTCGGCCGGAGCCTCGGCATCGTCCTCGCCTTCCGGCTCGCTGATGCGTTCGACCGACACGACCTTCTCGTCCTTGGCGGTCGAAAAGATCGTGACACCCTTGGTGGCGCGGCTGGCGAAGCGGATCCCGTCGACCGGTACACGGATCAACTGGCCGCCGTCGGAGACAAGCATAAGCTGGTCCTTGTCCTCGACCGGGAAGGCGGCGACCAGTTCGCCGATCTCCGCGGTCTTCGACGTATCGGTGGCACGGATGCCCTTCCCGCCGCGCCCCGAGATGCGGAAGTCGTAGGAGGACGACCGCTTGCCGTAGCCCTTCTGCGACACGGTGAGGACGAACTGCTCGCGAGCCTTCATCATCTGGTAGTCGCTTTCCTGGAGATCGCCTTCCTCGACGACTTCCTCGCCGACCAGCGCAATATCCTCCTCCTCAACGCCCATCGCGCGACGTTCAGCCGCCGAACGTTTGAGATAGGCGGCGCGCTGCCAGGGCTCGACATCGACATGGCCGAGAATGGTCATGGAGATGATCCGGTCGCCATCGGCGAGCGAGATGCCACGCACACCGATCGAATTGCGGCCGGCAAAGACGCGCACGTCATCGACGGGGAAGCGGATCGCCTGGCCGAGCGCGGTCGTCATCAGCACGTCATCGCGATCGGTACAGGTCTCGACCGAGAGGATCTCGTCACCCTCGTCCTCGAGCTTCATCGCGATCTTGCCGTTGCGGTTCACCTGGACGAAATCGGAGAGCTTGTTGCGTCGAACCGTGCCGCGGGTCGTCGCGAACATCACGTCGAGATTGTCCCAGCTCTTTTCGTCCTCCGGCAGCGGCATGATCGTCGTGATGCGTTCGCCGGGCTCCAGCGGCAGCATGTTGATCAGCGCCTTGCCGCGCGAGGTCGGTGTGCCGATCGGCAGGCGCCAGACCTTTTCCTTGTAGACAATGCCGCGCGAGGAGAAGAACAGCACCGGCGTGTGCGTATTGGCGACGAACAGGCGGGTGGCGAAATCCTCGTCCTTCATCGCCATGCCGGACCGGCCCTTGCCGCCGCGGCGCTGGGCCCGGTAGGTGGCGAGCGGTACGCGCTTGATGTAGCCGGCATGCGAGACGGTGACGACCATGTCCTCGCGGGCGATCAGATCCTCGTCGTCCATGTCTGGACCGCCTTCGATGATCACCGTGCGGCGCGGCGTGCCGAATTCGTCGCGAACGGCCGTCAGCTCGTCCTTGACGATGGTCTGGATGCGCAGGCGCGACGACAGGATTTCCAGATAGTCGGTGATCTCGGCGCCGATCTTGTTCAGTTCGTCGTCGATTTCGTCGCGACCAAGGGCGGTCAGGCGTGCCAGACGCAGTTCGAGGATGGCGCGGGCCTGTTCCTCGGAGAGGTTGTAGGTCAGGTCCTCGTTGATGCGGTGGCGCGGGTCGTCGATCAGGCGGATCAGCGACTCGACGTCATGCGCCGGCCAGCGGCGGGTCATCAACTGCTCGCGCGCGGTCGCCGGATCGGGCGCGCGGCGGATCAGATTGATGACTTCGTCGATATTGGCGACGGCGATGGCGAGGCCGACCAAGACATGGGCCCGTTCGCGCGACTTGCGCAGCAGGTACTTGGTACGCCGGCTGACGACTTCCTCGCGGAAGGAAACGAAGGCGCGCAGCATGTCGAGCAGGCTGAGCTGTTCCGGCTTTCCGCCGTTGAGTGCCACCATATTGCAGCCGAACGAGGTCTGCAGTGGGGTGTAGCGGTAGAGCTGGTTCAGAATGACGTCGGCATTGGCGTCGCGCTTCAGTTCGATGACGACGCGATAGCCCTCGCGGTCGGATTCGTCGCGCAGGTCGGAAATGCCCTCGATGCGCTTCTCGCGCACCAGTTCGGCCATCTTCTCGATCATCGTCGCCTTGTTCACCTGATAGGGAATCTCGGTGATGATGATCTGCTCGCGGTCGCCACGCATTGGCTCGATGCGGGCCACGCCGCGCATGATGACCGAGCCGCGGCCGGTCTCGTAGGCTGACCGGATGCCGGAACGGCCGAGGATCATCGCGCCGGTCGGGAAGTCGGGCCCCGGGATGATCTGCATCAGGTCCGACAGCTCGATCGCCGGATCGTCGATCAGAGCGATGCAGCCGTCGATGACTTCGGTGAGATTGTGCGGCGGGATGTTGGTCGCCATGCCGACGGCGATACCGCCGGCGCCGTTGACCAGCAGGTTGGGGAAGCGGGCCGGAACGACCGACGGTTCCTGCATGGTGCCATCGTAGTTTTCGCGGAAGTCGACGGTTTCCTTGTCGAGGTCGTCGAGCAGCGAATGCGCGACCTTCTGCAGGCGGCATTCCGTGTAACGCTGGGCGGCCGGCGGGTCACCGTCGACCGAACCGAAATTGCCCTGGCCGTCGATCAGCGGCAGGCGCAGCGACCAGTCCTGGGCCATGCGGGCGAGCGCGTCGTAGATCGCGGCGTCGCCGTGCGGGTGATATTTACCCATCACGTCGCCGGTCACGCGGGCCGACTTCACATATTTCTTGTTCCAGTCGATCCCCATCTCGCTCATCGAGAAGAGAATGCGTCGGTGAACAGGCTTCAGACCGTCGCGGACGTCTGGAAGCGCGCGGCTCACGATGACGCTCATCGCGTAATCGAGATACGACCGCTGCATTTCCTCCATGATGGAAATCGGCTCGATGCCTTGGGGGAACTTGCCGCCGGGAGTGTTTTGCTCAGTCAAATCAGGTCACGATCTTGGTTCGGAATCACTCGTCAGTTTATAGCCGAAAGGGGCGTCATGCGCCAATTTCGCGCCCCTTCGCGCAGCGGTTATAAACAGCTCTTTTGCGGCGCTGGAAAGGCAGGCAGATCAAGAACTTGCAAAGGCGGAGCCGCTGGCATTTAAATATCGGCCGAATTGGGGGAAAGCCATGGCCGGCACCGATGTAATGATCAATGCCTTCACGACTCTGCTCGTGACCGTCGACCCGCCGGGTCTCGCCCCGCTCTTCCTCGGGCTGACCCAGGGAATGACCCGTGGCGAGCGCAAGCAGGTCGCCGTCCGTGGCTCTCTGATCGCCTTCGCCATCCTCGCCGTCTTCGCCCTGTTCGGCGCCGCGATCCTCGGCGCGCTCGGCAT
This sequence comes from Rhizobium terricola, assembly GCF_012927355.1. Classification (GTDB taxonomy): domain Bacteria; phylum Pseudomonadota; class Alphaproteobacteria; order Rhizobiales; family Rhizobiaceae; genus Allorhizobium; species Allorhizobium terricola. Next base: position 1,136,265 of record NZ_JABBGK010000001.1, on the reverse strand, counting down.
ATCGATGGGCGCCTTCCGCATTGCCGGCGGCCTTATGCTGTTTGCCATCTCCTTCGAGATGATTTTCGAGAAGCGCAACGAGCGTAAGGAAAAGACCACCGACGCGGCGATCACCAAGGACCATATCCACAATCTCGCGGTCTTCCCGCTGGCTATCCCGCTGATCGCCGGACCCGGTGCGATCTCGGCGACCGTGCTCATCGCCGGCACGATGGGCGATGTGGTCGGCAAGGTGCAGTTGATCCTCGTCATCGGCGCCTGCGTCGCACTGGTTTTCCTGGCGCTGTCGCTCGCCGAACGGCTCAACCGTTTCCTCGGCGTGACCGGCCGGGCACTGCTGACCCGCCTGCTCGGTGTGCTTCTCTCCGCGCTGTCGGTGCAATTCGTGGTGGACGGGGTCAGATCCGCCTTCGGGATCTGACCCTTCCAAGCGAAGGCGCCGTTCCTCCGGCGCTTATGCCCCGTAGTCGACGAAGGTCATCATCCCGGTTGCCATATGGTAGAGGTGGTGGCAGTGGAGCGGCCAGCGACCCGCATTGCCAGCCTCGAAGGCGATCTCGACGCTCGACATGCTCGGCACCAGTACCGTGTCGCGCCATGCACCCTCGAACCGCCGTCCGTTGATGCCGACCACCTGGAAGTGATGACCATGCAGGTGCATCGGGTGGGACATCATCGAATGGTTCATGAACGAGACCTCCACCCATTCACCCTTTCTGACCCACGGCGCGGCGCCCTGGATCGACCAGGTGTAACCGCGCATGTTGCCGGTCAGCATCAGTTGATGGCGGCGGGCGACGGTACCACGGGAGATCGGAGCGAGGGGACGCAACACTCCTTCGATACCAAGGTCGACCAGGGGCGCGGCCGCCTCGCCCGATGGCGCGATCTTGCTGATCGTGGCACCCGCGGTCGCCAGGATCATCCCAGTTCGTTCGACCGCCCCCTCGCGCAACGCCAGGATCGGGTAGGCGCCATCCCCCTGCGGCAGCGTCATCCTGAGGTCGATGCGCTGACCCATGCTCATCGGAAAGCGGTGGCCAGGGACCGGGGCCACCGGCTGTCCATCGACGGCGATGAGTTCGGCGGACACGCTGCCGGTGTGGATCGTGAACGCGGTCGCCGTAGCCCCGTTGATGATGCGCAGCCGCACGGCACCGCCCTTCTCCACGCGATGGATCTCAGGATCGTCGAGGCTCCGGTCATTGGCGAGATAGGCATCATAGTCGATGTCGTTGAGGTCCATGCCCATCATGCCCATGGCTCCGCCCATCATCGGCGCCGTCCGCGGGTCTCCCATCATCATTCCCGGCATCGTCATGCCGCCCATATCGTGTGTCATGCCGGACATGCCGCCCATATTCATCCCCATGCCGGCGTGCCCGCCCCCGCCCTGGAGATCGGCAAGCAGTTCCTCTGCAGAGCGGAAGGAGAAGTCATGCAGCAGCATGATCACCTCCTGTTCGTCGCGCTGCCGGTCATCGGCGGTGCGCACGATCAGCGGTGCGGCGAGAAGCGCCTGTTCCTGGAGCGTGTGGGCATGCATCCAATGGGTGCCACCGGCACCCACCGGAAAACCGTAGCGTCGGGTCTGACCTGGCCCGAGCAAGGCCGCCGGATTGTCGGGCACGCCGTCCTGTTCCCAGGGTGGGGTCAGGCCGTGCCAGTGGATCAGCGTCGCCTCGCCGGTCTGGTTGGCAAGTTCCACGTCGAAAAGCGCGCCGGCGTCGAGCGTCAAACCGGGGCGGCCGTCGGGCCGCGTCAGTCCGAAGACTTTGGCGGCCTTGCCCCTCACCTCGATCGTGCGGCTGGTCACCGCAAGACGATGGGCGGCGGATGCCGGGGGAGTAGAGCTACCGGCGGCCGGGTTGGAGGTCTGGCCGGCAGTCGAGGGTGCGGGCTTGACGGCGCAAGCGGCCGCCCCGGCCAGAAGGCCGGTCATGAATTGGCGTCTGTACATGGTTTCAGTCCTCATGTCGGCAATCCTGCCGTGAGAAATCGGGAGATGCGGAGAAGCGCGGCGCAGTGCCGCGGCCGTCACGCCTGATTTCGAGGAGGACCGAGAAGCGGGACCGGGCAATGGCCGGCAAGCCGCGGCATGCGGCAGTCGAAACTGCCCGCCATGACCTGCGGAACGAAGCGGGGGATTTCGGTCGGGGCGGTCGCCTGGAAAACCGCACAGGTGAGCATGGCACAAGATTTCATGGTGGGGGCGACCGGTGCGTCCTTGCCATGATGAGTGCCGACCTTGCGGAGATGCATGTCATGCTGTGCCGATGCGCCCGGAACGGCGATCGCACATGCCATGGATGCCGAGGCGAACGGTGTCGCCATCAACAGCATCGCCAGCAACATGACCGTAAAGCGTCGCAGCATGGAACCTTCTACCGTTATCCCGTACGACCCGTACAGTAGCGGCGGATCGCGGCATTTCCTTGACCGCGATCAAGTGATGGTGATCAGCGTCCGAAAACAGGCTCGTACAACAAGAAACGGGGGCCGTGGCCCCCGCATAGTCTCATTGGCGAAACAGGCTCAGAACGGGATGTCGTCATCCAGATCGCGCGAAAATCCGCCCGACGGAGGGGCGCTTGCGCCACCGCGCTGCGAACCGCCGCGCGAAGGGGCCGGCGCGCCATAGTCGTCACCGCCGCCATAACCGCCGCCGAAGTCGTTGCCGCGCGATGCACCACCGCCCTCGCCGCGACCGCCCAGCATGGTCAGGTTGCCATTGAAGCCCTGCAGAACCACTTCGGTCGAATACCGGTCCTGGCCGCTCTGGTCCTGCCACTTGCGGGTCTGCAGCTGGCCCTCGACATAGACCGTCGAGCCCTTCTTCAGATACTGCTCGGCCACCTTGCACAGACCTTCGTTGAAGATCACCACGGTGTGCCACTCGGTCTTTTCCTTGCGCTCGCCGGTGTTGCGGTCGCGCCAGCTCTCCGAGGTGGCAATGCGCAGGTTGGCGATCGGTCGACCATCCTGGGTTCGGCGAATTTCCGGGTCGGCGCCCAGATTGCCGATCAAAATTACCTTGTTGACGCTGCCAGCCATAACTCTCACCCTGCCGTCGCCGGTGCGGCGACTTCCAAAATCACAATCGCGACACCTTAAACCAAGACTTGACCATGGTGCGCGGTTTATCCACGCCATCCACAGCGAAAATGTTCTTTATTTGTTCTAGTGTTTCGCTAGGATGCTGTCAATAGAATCGGAATCATCCCCGAGAAACGGCTGAGGCGGCTCGACAGGGCGGTCGCCGTGACTAAATAAGGAGAGCTCTCCTCCCGAGCGCCCTTCCCTGAGAGCTTTGTCCAGTCGAGACCTGTCCATGAGTGAACTGAAAACCATTTCCATCCGCGGCGCGCGCGAGCACAATCTGAAGGGCATCGACCTCGATCTGCCGCGCAACGCGCTCATCGTCATGACCGGGCTTTCGGGTTCGGGGAAGTCGTCGCTCGCCTTCGATACGATCTATGCGGAAGGTCAGCGGCGTTACGTCGAGAGCCTTTCGGCCTATGCCCGTCAGTTCCTCGAGATGATGCAGAAGCCGGATGTCGACCAGATCGAAGGCCTTTCGCCGGCGATCTCGATCGAGCAGAAGACGACCTCGCGCAACCCGCGCTCGACGGTCGGCACGGTCACCGAGATCTACGACTACATGCGCCTGCTCTTTGCCCGCGTCGGCGTGCCCTATTCGCCGGCGACCGGCCTGCCGATCGAGAGCCAGACGGTCTCCCAGATGGTCGACCGCATCATTGCTTACGAAGAGGGGACGCGCCTCTACATCCTGGCGCCGATGATCCGCGGACGAAAGGGCGAGTACAAGAAGGAACTTGCCGAGCTGATGAAGAAGGGCTTCCAGCGCGTCAAGATCGACGGGCAGTTCTACGAGATTGCCGAGGCGCCCACGCTCGACAAGAAGTACAAGCATGACATCGACGTAGTGGTCGACCGCGTGGTCGTGCGCCCGGACATCGCCTCGCGCCTCGCCGACAGCCTCGAGACCTGCCTGCGGCTCGCCGACGGTCTGGCCGTCGCGGAATTCGCCGACAAGCCGCTGCCGCTCGAGGAGACCGCCGCCGGTGGCTCGGCCAACAAGTCGTTGAACGAAACCCACGAGCGCGTGCTGTTTTCCGAAAAATTCGCCTGCCCGGTTTCCGGTTTCACCATTCCGGAGATCGAGCCGCGTCTCTTCTCCTTCAACAACCCTTTCGGCGCCTGCCCGACCTGTGACGGCCTCGGCTCGCAGCAGAAGATCGACGAGGCACTGATCGTGCCTGAGATGCATCGGCGCCTGAATGACGGCGCGATCGCGCCCTGGGCGAAGTCGGCTTCGCCCTATTACAACCAGACGCTCGAGGCGCTCGGCAAGGCCTATGGCTTCAAGCTCTCGAACAAGTGGTCGGAGCTCAACGAAGCGGCCCAGAAGGCGATCCTCCACGGGACCGACGAGAAGATCGACTTCCATTACGCCGACGGTGCGCGATCCTACACCACGACCAAGACCTTCGAGGGCATCGTGCCGAACCTCGAACGTCGCTGGAAGGAAACCGACAGCGCTTGGGCCCGCGAGGAAATCGAGCGCTACATGTCGGCGGCCCCCTGCCCGTCCTGCGCCGGTTTCCGCCTCAAGCCGGAGGCGCTTGCGGTCAAGGTGAACGGCCTGCATATCGGCGAAGTGACGGAGATGTCGATCCGCGTCGCCGGCGCCTGGTTCAAGGACCTGCCTGGAAAGCTCACCTCCAAGCAGAACGAGATCGCGGTCCGCATCCTCAAGGAGATCCGTGAGCGCCTGCAGTTCCTCAACGACGTCGGTCTCGACTATCTGTCGATGTCGCGCAATTCCGGCACGCTTTCGGGCGGCGAGAGCCAGCGCATCCGGCTTGCGTCCCAGATCGGCTCGGGCCTCACCGGCGTGCTGTACGTTCTCGACGAGCCGTCGATCGGCCTGCATCAGCGCGATAATGCCCGCCTCCTCGACACGCTGAAACACCTGCGTGACATCGGCAACACGGTGATCGTCGTCGAACACGACGAGGACGCGATCCTGACTGCCGATCATGTGGTCGATATCGGGCCGGCGGCCGGCATTCATGGCGGCCAGGTCATCGCGCAAGGCACGCCGCAGGACATCATGGCGAACCCGAATTCGCTGACCGGCAAATATCTGACCGGCGAACTCGGTGTCGGCGTGCCCGACAAACGCCGCAAGCCCAAGAAGGGCCAGCAGATCAAGGTGGTTGGCGCCAGGGGCAACAACCTGAAAAACGTGACGGCGGCGATCCCGCTCGGCGTGTTCACCGCCGTGACCGGCGTGTCGGGCGGCGGCAAGTCGACCTTCCTGATCGAGACGCTCTACAAGGCGGCCGCCCGCCGCGTCATGGGCGCGCGCGAAAACCCGGCCGAGCACGAGCGGATCGACGGCTTCGAATTCATCGACAAGGTGATCGACATCGACCAGTCCCCCATCGGCCGCACGCCGCGCTCTAACCCGGCGACCTATACCGGTGCCTTCACACCGATCCGCGACTGGTATGCCGGCCTGCCGGAGGCGAAGGCACGCGGCTATCAGCCGGGGCGCTTCTCCTTCAATGTCAAGGGTGGGCGCTGCGAGGCCTGCCAGGGCGACGGCGTCATCAAGATCGAGATGCACTTCCTGCCGGACGTCTACGTCACCTGTGACGTCTGTCACGGCAAGCGCTACAACCGCGAAACCCTCGACGTGACCTTCAAGGGCAAGTCGATCGCCGATGTCCTCGACATGACCGTCGAGGAAGGCGTCGACTTCTTCTCGGCGGTGCCGGCCGTGCGCGACAAGCTGCAGTCGCTCTTCGATGTCGGTCTCGGCTATATCAAGGTCGGCCAGCAGGCCAACACGCTCTCCGGCGGCGAGGCGCAGCGCGTCAAGCTCGCCAAGGAACTGTCGAAGAAATCGACCGGCCGCACCCTCTACATCCTCGACGAACCGACCACCGGCCTGCATTTCCACGATGTGGCGAAACTTCTGGAAATGCTCCAGGAACTCGTCAATCAGGGCAATTCGGTGGTGGTCATCGAGCACAATCTCGAGGTCATCAAGACCGCCGACTGGATCCTCGACTTTGGCCCCGAAGGCGGCGACGGCGGCGGCGAGATCGTCGCCTCCGGCACGCCCGAGGACATCGTCAAGGAAGAACGCTCCTATACCGGCCAGTTCCTGAAAGAGCTGCTGGAACGCCGGCCGGTGAAGAAGACCCAGGCCGCGGAGTAAGCGGCAACTATTTGGAGGAGATGATGGCTGCAGGCACAATCCGCACCGGCATCGGCGGCTGGACCTTCGATCCCTGGGAGGGGACATTTTATCCGGAGAAGCTGGCGAAGAAGCGACAGCTGGAATTCGCCAGCCGCGAGCTGACGGCGATCGAGGTCAACGGCACCTATTATTCGAGCCAGAAGCCGGAGACCTTTGCCAAATGGGCAGCGGACGTGCCGGAGGGCTTCGTCTTCTCGCTCAAGGCCAGCCGTTTTTGCACCAACCGCAAGGTGCTCGCGGAAGCGGGACCGTCGATCGACAAGTTCCTCGGTCAGGGCATCGTCGAGCTCAAAGACCATCTCGGGCCGATCCTCTGGCAGTTCATGGCGACCAAGAAGTTCGACCCTGCGGATTTCGAGGCCTTTTTGGCCCTGCTGCCCCGGGAACTTGACGGCCGCCCGCTGCGCCACGTCGTCGAGCCGCGGCACGAGTCGTTCCTGGTCCCCGAATTTATCGACATGCTTTCCAGATACGGCGTGGCTGCGGTCTGCGCCGATCATCACGACTACCCCATGTTCGCCGACCCGACAGCCGATTTCGTCTATGCGCGGCTACAGAAGGGGTCGGATGAGGTGGCGACCTGTTATCCCGAACCAGCGGTCGCGGAATGGGCGGGACGGCTGAAGACCTATGCCGAAGGCGGCCTGCCGCCGGACCTGCCCCGGATCGCCGCGGAGCGGCCCATCGAGGCCAAGCCGCGCGACGTGTTCGCCTTCTTCATCACCGGCGGCAAGGTCAATGCGCCGAACGGCGCACGGCTGCTGCAATCGAAGGTCGCCTGACGGGCTGGTCACAGCCAATCGGCGGTAAATTGTGACAATGGCGAATCTGGACTAGGTTCAGTCGCAGAGTCGACCACGTCCGCCGCCAAAGGATTGAAACTCGACCTCTTTAACCGGACCGGCGCAGCTGCGCCGGCCGCATCGTCCGTCGTCGAGGTGTCATGTCAGGGATCGCTGTCTTCATCAATCTGGCCGGGGCGGTCGCGCTGCTCCTGTGGGCGACGCGCATGGTGCGGACGGGAATCGAGCGCGCTTATGGCAATGTCCTGAAAGAGCGGCTCCGCTCGGCGGTCAGCAATCGCTTCACGGCGGCGATCGCCGGGTTCTTCTTCGCCATCGCTTTGCAGAGCGCGACGGCCGTCGCGCTGATTGTCGCGTCCTTCGTCGCCGGCGGCTATGTGTCGGCGGCAATCGGCGTCGCGACACTACTCGGGGCGGATGTCGGCTCGGCCTTCGTGGTCCGCATTCTGCGCTACGATCTGTCGATCCTCATTCCGGTCTTCATGCTGATGGGCACGATCGCCTTTCGTGCCTCGGAATCCCGCAACTGGCGTCAGGCCGGCCGCATTTTCTTCGGCCTCGGGCTGCTGCTCTTGTCGCTGAGGATGATTGGCCAGGCGTCCGACCCGCTCCGATCGAGCGAGATCCTGCCGCTCGTGTTCAACTACCTGTCGCGCGACTGGATTTCCGCCTTTCTTCTGTCGGCCCTGCTCGCCTGGGCCTTCCATTCGAGCGTCGCGACGATCCTGCTTTTTGCCTCGCTGGCCGACCGTCACCTCCTGCCACCGAGCCTCATCATTCCGCTCGTGCTTGGCGCCAATTTCGGGGCGGCCGTGATCGGCGCGATCCTCACCAAGAATGCCGAGGCCGGAGCCCGAATCGTGCCGCTCGGCAATGTCGTGATCCGTGGACTGGGCACGCTGATTGCGCTCGCCCTGCAGTTCGTGTTTGCCGTCGATCCTCATTTCTTCGCCGCGGGACCCGGCGATTCCGTGGTGATGATCCACTTGGCGATCAATGCCGCGGTCTTGGTCTTCGGCCTCCCTTTCAGCGGTATCGTCTCCTCGATCCTAGAGAAAATCCTCGCCGGCCCGCCCGTGGAACAGGAGAGCCGGAACCGTCTCTCCGCGCTCAACCCCGCCGACCTCGCCAATCCGCGCCAGGCAATCAGCAATGCGACGCGTGAGGTTCTGACCGTCTGCGAGAAGACGGAGGTCATGCTGAGCTGGATCTTCGAACTCTACGAGAAATGGGATCCGAAGAAGATGCAGCGGATCGCCGCGCTCGACGACGAGATCGACGAGATCCACCGCGACATCAAGTTCTACCTGGCGCGCATTTCCGGCAGCGAACTTGATCCCGCCTCCGCGGCCCAGTGCCAGAACCTCCTTGGAACGACGATCAAGATCGAGCAGGCGGCCGACATCATCTCGCAGAACATGCTGACGCGCGCCCGCAAGAAGCACGACCGCAACACCGCATTCTCGCCCGAGGGCTGGGCGGAACTGACCGCCATGCACCACGAGGTGGTCAAGAATGCGAGGCTTGCCTTCAACCTCCTGGTCAACCGCGATGTTGAGCATGCGCGCCAACTGGTGGCCTGCAAGGAGGAGGTACGCAATCTCGTGCGGGTGAGCGAGGAACAGCATTTGCAGCGGCTGCGCAACGGCAATGCGGCGAGCTTCGAGTCGAGTTCGCTGCACATCGACACGATGCGGGATCTGAAGGAGATCAACTCGCTCTTCGCCTCGATCGGCTATCCGCTGCTAGAGAACGAGGGCATGCTGCGCGGCAGCCGTCTCCTCTGACGGTCCGTCAGGCGGTCGCCGCCTTTCGGCTCAGCCATTGCGGATTGAACACGTTCATCACCAGACCGGCGACGATCAGGGCGGCGGCCACCATGCGCAGCGGCCCGAACGCCTCACCGAGGAAGAGCGCCGAGGACGACATTCCGAAGACCGGAACCAGAAGCGAGAACGGCGCGACGGTCGAGACCCCGTAGCGGCTGATCATCGCGCCCCAGACGGCGAATCCGAAGATCGTCGCGACATAGGCGACGAACAGCACGGTGGCTGCCCCCGTCAGACTGATATGGGCGATCGCCGCAAGGTCGCGATCCAGGCCTTCGAACAGGACCGAGATGACGAGAAGCGGGATCGGTGGCACGAGGCTGACCCAGACCATCAGGTTGAGCATCGGCACGTTGCCGGCCTTCTTCATCAGCATGTTGGAGAATGCCCAGGCGATTGCCGCGGCAATGGCGAGCGCAAGCCCCGTGAGCGTGAAGTTGCCGTCGATCGACGAGCCGATCAGTGCGATCCCGGAAAAGGCGATGGCCATCCCCCCGATCTGAAGCGGGCGCGGACGGGCGCCGAAGATCAGAAAGGCGAGTAGCACGGTGAAGAAGGCCTGTGACTGCAGAAGCAGCGAAGCGAGGCCTGGCGGTACGCCGACCTTGATGCCGATAAACAGGAACGAGAATTTCACCACGCCAAGCACCAGCCCGATGCCGATGATGATGCGCCAGGGAACATCGGGTTTCGGGATGAAGAAGACCAGCGGCACGGCTGCGCACAGAAACCGCAGGGCCGAAAAGAGCAGAGGCGGGAAATTGTCGAGGCCGAGCTTGATAACCACGAAGTTGAAGCCCCAGAGGGCCGCCACCAGAACAAGAAGCAGAATATGGACAGGCTTCACGACTCTCTCTCCAGCGTTGTGCTGCCTTGCGATACACCACCCTGGCCCGTTACGGGAAACGCATAGTTATGCGCTAACGTTCAATACTTGTGATGAGATGCTCGGACGTCAGTCCCCTGCCCGCGGCGGTCCCTGCCTTACCGTGCAGGAAGACCCCTGCCGCGGCGGCCTCGAAGGCCGGCATGCCCTGGGCGAGCAGTCCGCCGATCATGCCCGCCAGCACGTCGCCTGATCCTGCAGTGGCCAGCCAGGCGGGCGCGTTGTCATTGACGAGCACCCGACCGTCCGGCGCGGCGATGACTGTGTCAGCCCCCTTGTAGACGATGACGGCATGGGCGCGCACCGCAGCGGCAAGGGCCCGCTCGATCTTGCTTTGACGCTCGTCCGTTGCGAGATCGGGGAAGAGCCGGGCGAACTCGCCCTCGTGGGGCGTCAGCACCAGCCGGAAATCGCCGCCCGAGAAGGCGTTGAACAAGGCGTTCGGTTCATCGCGAAAGGAGGTGATCGCATCGGCGTCCAGCACGACCAGCCGGTCCTTCAATGCAAGCGCGAAGGCGCGCGTTCTCTCGCCGATGCCGAAACCCGGACCGATCACGAAGGCGTTGTGTCGGGGGTCGTCGAGATAGACTGCCAGGTCGGAGGGATTGTCGATCGCCTTCAGCATCACGGCGGTCAATTGGGCCGCGTTTGTCTCGAGCGCTGCGGTCGGCGACGCGAGCGTGACGAGGCCGGCACCGATGCGCAGTCCGGCGGCGGCAGAGAGTCGCGCCGCGCCGGTCGCGGCCGCCGGGCCGGAAAACACGGTCAGATGACCCCGGCTGAACTTGTGGCTCTCCAGCCCTTCGGACGGAAACTCATACTGCCATTCGGACGGCGAGTTGACCCGGACACATCCAGCCTCGCCGGCGACGATGCGCATGGGGACGCCGATGTCGTATACCTCGACCGAACCGCAGAGTCTCCGGCCCGGCAACAGCACATGGGCCGGCTTGCGGGTCATGAAGGTCACAGTGTGGACCGCCGTGAAGGCGGCCCCGAGCACCCTGCCCGTTCGCCCGTCGAGGCCGGAAGGCAGGTCGACGGCGATCACCGGGATTGAGGCCACGTTCACCCGCTCGATCACGTGACGGACGGTATCCGGCACCGGGCGGTCGAGGCCCGCGCCGAAGATGGCATCGACAACCACGTCGCCCGCCCATGGCTGATAGGCGTCGAGATCGTCGCCATCGAGGAGGCAGTGTGCAAAGGCGGTTGCCGCGTCGCCCTTCAGTCGCGACGGATCGCCGAGGCGGAAGATCGAAACGGCGGCGCCCGCCTCGCTGAGCGCCCGGGCCGTCACGTAACCGTCGCCGCCATTGTTGCCCGGCCCGCTGAGGACGACGAAGCGGCGGGCACCGGGAAAGAGCCGCAATGCGGCGGCGCTGACGGCCTGGCCGGCCTTCTCCATCAGGCCATAGGAATTCATGCCCGACCGGGCCGCCGCATCATCGACCCGCCCCATCGCGGCGGGTGTGAGCAACCAGTTTTCGCAATCCTTGTTCATGGCCGCATCAAAGCAGATTCCGCCCTGTTGGGAAACGGAGGAGCCCGCCTAAACGGCATGCGCACAAATAGAATGCAATTGCACAAATTACGTCCATCTACCGCCGATTAAATAATCGGCACACACAAATCCGGCCGATTGCCTGCGACGAAAGAACCGAGCAAAAAAATCACAAAATCGATGAAATGGGCTGGAGTTTTGCCCGGTATTGCGCAAGATTTGCCTCGGAGGCTCGATTTTTTCCGATTTTCTTCCAAGTTCGGCGAGAAATTGGCACGTTACGTGCATCGGGGGAGCGAGCGGAATAACCGCCACAATGAGGGAAGCGGAGAGAAATTTTCTCATGAAAAAGATCGAAGCGATCATAAAGCCTTTCAAGCTCGACGAAGTGAAGGAGGCCCTTCAGGAAGTCGGCCTGCAGGGTATCACGGTCACGGAAGCCAAGGGTTTTGGTCGGCAGAAGGGGCACACGGAACTGTATCGCGGCGCAGAATACGTCGTGGACTTCCTCCCCAAGGTCAAGGTCGAGGTCGTCCTGGCGGACGAAAACGTCGAGGCCGTCATCGACGCCATCCGCAATGCCGCCCAGACGGGCCGCATCGGCGACGGCAAGATTTTCGTGTCGAACGTGGAAGAAGTCGTCCGCATCCGTACCGGCGAAACCGGCGTCGACGCCATCTAATCGGCCCGCCCCCGTCGAGGGCCGGGACCTATAATCATCATCTCACTCAAGGAATTCGACAATGCCGACCGCAAACGACATTCTCAAGCAAATCAAGGACAACGACGTCAAGTTCGTCGACCTGCGCTTCACCGACCCGAAGGGCAAGCTGCAGCACGTCACCATGGACATCGCCTGCGTCGACGAAGACATGTTCGCCGACGGCGTGATGTTCGACGGCTCCTCGATTGGTGGCTGGAAGGCGATCAACGAGTCCGACATGGTTCTGATGCCGGATACCGACACGGTCCACATGGACCCGTTCTTCGCCCAGTCGACGATGGTCATCATCTGCGACATTCTCGACCCGGTCTCGGGGGAAGCCTACAATCGCGACCCGCGCGGCACCGCCAAGAAGGCCGAAGCCTACCTCAAGGCCTCCGGTATCGGCGACACCGTCTTTGTCGGTCCCGAAGCCGAATTCTTCGTCTTCGACGACGTGAAGTACAAGGCTGACCCGTACAACACCGGCTTCAAGCTCGACTCTTCCGAACTGCCGTCCAACGACGACACCGACTACGAGACCGGCAACCTCGGCCACCGTCCGCGCGTCAAGGGCGGCTACTTCCCGGTCCCGCCGATCGACAGCCTGCAGGACATGCGCTCCGAAATGCTGACCGTACTCTCCGAGATGGGCGTCGTGGTCGAAAAGCATCACCACGAAGTGGCGGCAGCCCAGCACGAACTCGGTATCAAGTTCGACGCGCTCGTCCGCAACGCCGACAAGATGCAGATCTACAAGTACGTCGTGCACCAGGTCGCCAATGCCTACGGCAAGACCGCAACCTTCATGCCGAAGCCGATCTTCGGCGACAACGGCTCGGGCATGCACGTTCACATGTCGATCTGGAAGGACGGCAAGCCGACCTTCGCCGGTGACGAATATGCCGGCCTTTCGGAAAACTGCCTCTACTTCATCGGCGGCATCATCAAGCATGCCAAGGCCCTGAACGCCTTCACCAACCCGTCGACCAACTCCTATAAGCGTCTGGTCCCGGGCTATGAAGCTCCGGTTCTGCTGGCCTATTCGGCCCGCAACCGCTCGGCATCGTGCCGCATTCCGTTCGGCTCCAACCCGAAGGCCAAGCGTGTCGAAGTCCGCTTCCCCGACCCGACCGCCAACCCCTACCTCGCCTTTGCTGCCATGCTGATGGCCGGCCTCGACGGCATCAAGAACAAGATCCATCCGGGCAAGGCCATGGACAAGGATCTCTATGACCTGCCGCCGAAGGAACTGAAGAAGATCCCGACCGTCTGCGGTTCGCTGCGCGAAGCGCTCGAAAGCGTCGACAAGGATCGCAAGTTCCTCACCGCCGGCGGCGTCTTCGACGACGACCAGATCGACTCGTTCATCGAACTCAAGATGGCCGAAGTGATGCGTTTCGAAATGACCCCGCATCCGGTCGAGTTCGACATGTACTACTCCGTCTAAGGGATTGGTTCGGTTCGCATATCGCGGATCGACGATCTGAACGGAAGCCGGCGGCGTCCTTTCGGGTGCCGCCGGCTTTCTCTTTCTGCCTACAATGGATTAGAAATAGCTATTTTTGAGTAATCAAAATTAGTTATGGCTGCTTTTTGAGGCGTTGCTTAAGCAGATTGAGATATTCCTCGTTCGCATCCGCTTCTGCGGGCGGCTTGGCGGCGGTGCAGGACGGCTTGTAGTCGAGCGCCATGCCCGCCTTGACGCAGGTGCCGACCTGCCAGCCGGGCGGCAGGGCCGTCAGGTCGACCGACTTCCACTTCGGATGGCCCTTCTCCTCAAGCGTCGGCATGCCGTTGAGGATAAGACTGGAAAAGTCGGAGACCGAGCGGCAACTGTCGCGATGATAGGCATTCTTCTTCGGATCGTAGTCGTAGGTCATCAGCACGGCCTTAACGGCGACCAGGTCGACCGGTTCCTGCTGAAAGCTGTAGGTCGTGCCGGCGACCGTTGCGGGCGTATAGGTCGCGAGCAGCGGTGCATCCTTGATCGCCAGCAGATGGAACTTCGAACCGTCGATCTTCGCATTGGCAAAGAGCGCCGCGGGTGCGCCGGCGACATAGAAGAACGCGTCGATCTCGCCTGCCATGAGCTTCGGCAGCGCCTCGTCCGGATTGATCGTCAACCGCTCGGCAGCTTTGATCTGCAGGATGTCGAGCATCAGGGTGGCGGTGAGATAGGTCCCGCTGTCGGCCTTGCCGATAGCGATCTTCTTGCCCGCCAGATCCTTGAGTTCCCCGATGTCCTTGTCGGCAAGAACGTGGACTTCCTCGTTGTAGAGCGGGAACATGATCCGGACCCCGCGCACCGCCTGCTGCACCTCGGGATCGTTCGCCTCGAAGGTCTTCAGATATTCGAGCACGTCGCTCTGCACGATGCCGAACTGGGTGTTGCGGCGGTTGCGCACGCCAACGAAATTCTCGAGCGAGCCCGCGCTTTCGACGACATTGAGGCCGAGGCCGCATTCCGCGCCAATTGCTGCGATGTCCCGCCCGATGCGGATATAGGTGCCGCTCGGCCCGCCGGTCATGATGTTCCGCTCGAAGCTGTCGGCGGCAGCGGTGCCGGCCACGAGCAGCGTACCAAGGACACCTGCGAGGAGTTTCAGTCTGGTGGACATGGCGAGTTTCCTTTCGCTCAACAGCCGCTCTTCAAGTCGCGCATCAGGTTCCGCAGCGTCACGACCGGGACCGAACGGAACACTGCCTTGAGGCTCGTCGTCACGCATTGGCCGGAGACCAGCATCTCCTGCAGGCGGTCGCGGTCGGCCGCCGACAATCGGTCGATGCCGGGTGTCCGGTCAAGCGCATCGGCAACCAGATCGACTTCGCGGCCGGCGGTGTTCACGGTCGATGAGGTTTCGGCACTGGCCGGTGTCTCCTCGACGACGCCCTGCGGGCTCTTGCTCTCTCCGCCAGCCGTTTGTTGCTGCATCCGTGCCAGTTGCGCCTGGAGATCGGCGGCCCGGGCGCGCTCGAGCGTCAACGCGTTTTCGGAGTCACTTCGAGCGTCCCTTGCCGCCGCCATTTGCCTGCGCAGCTCCTTGGCTTCGCTCGCCGCTTTTTCTATCCGAGCAGCAGAGGTGGCAAGGTCCTTCTGCAATGATATAATCTGTGCTTCGAGCCCAGGGATCCGGGTCTGCTTCAGGTCCCTCAGTTCGCTGAGACTGGAAGACACGGCTTCGTCTGCTGTGCGCTTCGTTTGGTCGGCTGAACGCGCTTGATCATCCGCGTTGCGGCGCGCTGCCGCGATCTCGGTTTCCAGTTCGACTGTGCGCTGCTTTTCTCTCTCAAGCGCTGTGCTTGCCTGCGCAAGTTTCTCCGTCATCGCATCGAGTTCGGCGCGTTGCGCGGCTATCGTCTGTCGGAGTTCGACTTTGTCCGAACTTGAGACGCCTTCGGTGTCAGCCTGCGCTTGCTGGACCGCTTCAGCGGCCTGCGTCAGTTGCCGGTCCCTTTCGGCAACCTCAGCGGTGAGTGCCGCAATGCGTTCCTCGGCCCGGGCGAGCTTTTGCGCGTCCGGTGTCGTCAGAACCTGCAAGGCGCCGTAACCCGCCGCCGCCCCGATGCCGAGGCTGAGAAGCACCGCAATAAGGGTGCCGATCGGCGCTCCCCGGCTCCGTGTTATGCTCTGCGTATCCCTGCCCCACTGATTGCTCACGGCATCTCCCGTCCGGCGTGTGACCTCATGGGTTGGGTAGCGTGAATTCCGGGGGCGTGCAAGTTTACTCCCGGCCGTACCGGGGAGAGGTTTTGCGGCTTTTCACGACGTGCTCGGCTTTGTAGTGTCGCGGTTACGGAATTCCCGCGATAGGCTCGCTCCACCCCTTGATCCGGCAGGTCGATATCCCTCCATGACAGACAGCAATGCCACCGGTGCAGCCCCACGCACACTCGACTGGGTTCTCTTCCTGCTGGCGCCGGTGTTCTTCTCGTCGAACCTGATCTTCGGCCGCGGCATCACCGGCGATATCGCGCCCTTCACGACCGCCTTCATCCGCTGGGCGGGATCGGCGCTGGTGATCTTCCCCTTCGTCTATGCAGAGCGCGCGCGCTGCCTCGCCTTCGTGCGGGCGAACACGGTGATCTGGCTGGTGCTCGGTATTCTCGGCATGGGCATCTGCGGCGGTTTCGTCTACTGGGCACTGACCATGACGACCGCCTCGAACGCCACGCTGATCTACACGACGTCCTCGCTGTTCATCATCCTGCTGCAATGGATGTTTCAGGGACGCCGTATCGGCGCCGGCGAACTGGTCGGCATGCTGATCGCGTTCGCGGGGGTGACGGTGATCGTGCTGAAGGGCGAGCCGCAGGCGCTCCTCCACCTGCGCTTCAATCTCGGCGACTTCGGCATTCTCGCGGCGGCGATTGCCTTTGCGCTCTATTCGCTGCTGCTCAGACATCCGGCGGTCAAGGCGATGCCGCCCATGCCGCTCTTCGGCCTCCTCTCCCTCTCCGGCGCGCTGGTCCTGCTGCCTCCGGCGCTGTACGAAGTGCTGACCGGCGGGCTCCTGCCGGATACACAGGGCGACTGGGTGAAGCTCGCGGGCATCATCGCCTTCGCCTCGCTCGCAGCCTTCTACTGCTTCCAGCACGCGGTCCGTGTCTTCGGTCCGGCGATGGCCGGCGTGACGCTCTATCTGATGCCGCCGATGTCGATTGTCATGGCTGTCCTCTTCCTCGGAGAACGGTTCGAGACCTATCACGCGGTCGGGATCGTACTCGTCATGGGCGGGCTGGTGCTTGCCACCGCACCGGGCCGAAAGGCCGCCGCTTCCACGGGGTGAGGTGTCTACCTCTTGATGTTTCACGCCATCCTCCCCAGATTTATAGGGAAAGGAAGTGAAGCCATGAAACAACGCAACGCAAAATTTGGTATCGGGGAAGTCGTCAGACATAAGGTCTTTCCGTTCCGCGGCGTCGTGTTCGACGTGGATCCGGAATTCGCTAACAGCGAGGAATGGTGGAACGCCATTCCGGCCGAAGTGAGACCGACCAAGGACCAGCCCTTCTATCATCTGCTCGCCGAAAATGCGGAAACCGAATACGTGGCTTACGTATCGGAGCAGAACTTGGAGAAGGACGAAAGTGACGAGCCGCTGCGCAATCCCCAGGTGCAGCAGATCTTCGTGCTTGAGCAGGCCGGCCACTACAAGCCGAAGGTCAACTTCGCGCACTGACGTGCCGGCGTCCCGCCCCTGATCAAACTAAACGAAAAAGGCCCGCGTCAGACGCGGGCCTTCTTTCATTCCGGAACCTGCAGGGATCAGTTGCCCTGCTTGGCGGCGTTCTGGGCGTCGTTGATCGCCTTGTTGCGCTCTTCCTGCTTCTTCTGCATGGCTTCCTGCAGCAGGCGCTGGCGCTCTTCGGCCTGCGACTGGGACATCGCCTCGCCGTCATAAGCGCCGGTGAAGCCTTCCAGCGGGATCTTGATCGGGTTCGGAGCGCGGCGGAAGTTGATCGAGGTGAAAACGACCTCGTTGCCCTTCTTCAGGCTGGCGATCATGGCGTCGGTCAGCGGGATTTCAGCCGTGCAACGGTCGGGCAGGCAGACTGCGTAGTCGAGCTTGGTGCCCTTGGCGCCGTCGATCTGCATCATGATGCCCGGGGGAATGAGGCGAGCCGACGGAACGGTAACCTGCAGGATCTTGCGGTTGATCTTGCCTTCGACCGAGATCAGGCCGACGGCGGTGATCAGCTGGCCGTTCTGGGCGAGCTGCTGGTTCTGAACCACGCAGACATCGGCCTCTTCCTGCTTGCTGCAGGTCTTGAACCACTTTGCCGGACCGGGAGCGCCCGCTGCCGGGGCGGCTTCCTGCGCGCTTGCGACCACCGGGGCCGAAGCCGCACCAAGGGTCAGAACGAGAGCAGACAGTGCAGTCCGCGTAGCTTTGGTTGCTTTGAACATCATAACCTAATCCGTCTCCTGAAAACCGATATCGAGGCAATTCCTGGCCGCGACATTTGCCGGTCGTGCTGGCCGTCAACTGTCGTTCAATTGAGGCAAATACATGACCTTGGTCACCCGGATCCCCTGTTACATCGCGAAGTCTGGAATATCCAGTCTTTCTTTGGGCGCAGCCGGAAGACGGTTACGTTTTTCCGCTCGCGATGTGTTGGTTTTATGGTGTT
The DNA here is from genome assembly GCF_012927355.1 of Rhizobium terricola. GTDB lineage: Bacteria > Pseudomonadota > Alphaproteobacteria > Rhizobiales > Rhizobiaceae > Allorhizobium > Allorhizobium terricola. The sequence goes on along the minus strand of NZ_JABBGK010000001.1, from coordinate 1,118,110 downwards.
CATGATAGTTTCCGCCAGATTCTTCGGTAACCCCGGAAAGGAAACACCGTGCGACGTATCGCCCTCAGCCTCTTCTTCCTTGCCCAGTGCGGCCTGGCCTTCGCAGAACCGCTGCATGGCATCGCAATGCATGGAGAACCGGCGCTTGGCGCGGATTTCAAGCATTTCCCCTACGTGAACCCGGCGGTGAAGAAGGGCGGCAAGATCAACTACGGCGTCGTCGGAACGTTCGACAGCCTGAATTCCTTCGTATTGAAGGGCATGCGCACCACGGCCCGCGGCGTCTGGGATCCGGAATACGGCAACCTGCTCTACGAATCGCTGATGACGCGCTCGAGCGACGAGCCTTTTTCCCTCTACGGTCTTCTGGCTGAGACGGTCGAATGGGACGAGGACCGCACCTTCATCCAGTTCAACCTCAATCCGAAGGCCCGTTGGCAGGACGGCAAGCCGGTCACGCCGGAAGACGTGATCTTTTCCTTCAACCTGCTTCAGGAAAAGGGCCGGCCGCCCTACAACCGCCGCCTGACGGTGGTCGACAAGATGGAGAAGGTCGGGGAGCACAGCGTACGCTTCACCTTCAACGACAAGGCGAACCGCGAAACGCCGCTGATCATCGCCATGTCGCCGATCCTGCCCCGGCATGCGACCGACGCGTCGACCTTCGAGCAGACCTCGCTCAAGATCCCGGTCGGTTCCGGCCCCTACAAGATCAAGTCGATCAAGGCGGGCGAGAAGATCACCTGGGAGCGCGACCCCAACTATTGGGGCAAGGATATTCCCGCCAAGGTTGGTTTCGACAACTACGACGAGATCTCGGTCACCTATTTTCTTCAGGATTCGACCCTGTTCGAGGCCTTCAAGAAGGGTGACGTCGACGTCTATCCGGAGGGAGATTCCGGACACTGGACACGCGCCTATGATTTCCCGGCCGCCCAGAACGGCGATGTCGTCAAGGAGGTCTTCCAGCCCGGTCTGCCCTCCGGCATGCTTGGCTTCGTCTTCAATACCCGCCGTCCGCTGTTCGCCGACGAGAAGGTCCGTGAGGCGATCTCGCTCGCCTTCGATTTCGAATGGGCCAATAAGAACCTCTACGGCGGCGCTTTCAAGCGCAGCCAGAGCTACTGGCAGAATTCCGCGCTCGGTGCCTTCGGCAATGCCGCGGACGAACGCGAACTCGCCCTGCTCGGTGCGGCCAGAGACCGGATCGACCCGGCGATCCTTGCCGGCACTTATGCGATGCCGGTTTCGGATGGATCGGGCGCCGACCGCAAGATTCTGCGCGAGGCCGTCACACTGTTGAAGACTGCCGGTTATACGATCAACGGCCGCAAGATGGTCGACGCGTCGGGCAAGCCGCTTGCCTTCGAGGTCATGACGCAGAACGAGAGCCAGGAGAAGATGGCGATCGCCTATCAGCGCGCGCTTGCCCTGATCGGCATCGACATGTCGATCCGCACCGTAGACGACGCCCAATACCAGGCCCGCTCCAACAGCTTCGACTACGACATGATCATCAAGGCCTACACCTCCTCGCTTTCACCGGGCGCCGAACAGGTCAACCGCTGGGGCTCGTCGTCGCGCGACGCTCAAGGCAGCTTCAACTATGCGGGCGTGGCCGATCCGGACATCGACCGGATGATCGATGCGCTTTCCAATGCCCGCAGCATCGAGGATTTCCGCGCCGCGGTGCGCGCCTATGATCGCCTGCTCGTCGACGGCCACTATGTCGTGCCGCTCTACCATATCGGTGAGCAATGGGTGGCCCGCTGGAAGCACATCGGACGACCGGAGACGTCGCCGCTCTATGGCTACCAGCTCCCGGTCTGGTGGGATGCCCGCGCGCAGTAAAGGCGGTCGCGTGGCTGTTCGGCAGGTGGTTACCTTCGCGTAACCGGTTGAAATCCGCCGCGATTGGCCCTACCTCGCAGCGCAACGCATCTCGACGACCGGCCGACCGGAAAGGACAAGTACCATGGAACGCATCACCATCGACATCGTCTCGGACGTCGTCTGTCCCTGGTGCTATCTCGGCAAGGCGCGGCTCGATCTCGCCATCGCCGAAGTGCAGGACGAGGTGGGTGTCGACGTCAACTGGCGCCCCTACCAGCTCAATCCCGACTACCCGGCCGCAGGCGTCGACCACCAGAAGGCGTTGGCCGAAAAGCTCGGCGGCAAGGACAACATGGACAGCGCCCATGCGCAGTTGCGCGAGATGGGCGCCGCGGTCGGCATTGCCTTCGACTTCGACGCGATCAAGGTCGGCCCCAACACGCTCGACGCCCACCGGCTGATCCACTGGGCCGGCGTCGAGGATCGCGAAATGCAGAACCGTGTGGTCTCTGCGTTGTTCAAGGCCAATTTCGAGGAAGGGCGCAATGTCGGCGACCGCACCGTCATTCTCGACATCGCCGAGGCAGCCGGCCTGGACCGGGCCCTGACGGATGCGCTTTTGACCGGCGATGCCGACAAGGCCCATGTCACCGCCGAAATCGAGGCGGCGAAGCAGATGGGCGTGAACGGCGTGCCGTTCTTCATCTTCGACCAGCAATATGCGGTAAGCGGCGCCCAGACGCCGGACGTGCTGGCCGGCGCGCTGCGCGACATCGCCCGCATGAAGGCGGAAGCGCGCTCGAAACTCAATTGACGTCGTGGCGCAACGCACCTAAGCACGAAAGATCCTTCCTCCCGGGATTCTCTTCTCATGCGCTCCGACCTCGTTCTTCGAGGCATCCTGATCGCCTTTACGGCCTTCGCCGCCTATGCCATCTCCGATGCCTGCGTCAAACTCATCGAGGGGCGCGTCAGCCCCTATGAATCCGGCTTCTTCGGCGCCGTCTTCGGTATCGCCGCCCTGCCCTTCCTGATGAAGCGTGGCGATCGCTGGCAGGACATGTTCGCCACGACCAATCGCCCGCTCTGGCTGCTCCGTTTCTTCTCCGCTGGCGCCGGCATCATTGGCAGCGTGACGGCCTTCACCCATCTGTCGATGGCGGAAGCCTTCTGCCTGATCTTCCTGCTGCCCTCCTTCGTCACCATCATGTCGGTGGTTTTCCTCGAGGAACAGGTCGGCATCCGCCGCTGGAGCGCCGTGATCGTCGGCTTTCTCGGCGTCCTCGTCGTGCTCAGGCCCGGTTTCCGCGAACTCTCCATCGGTCATGTCGGCGCGATCTTCGCCGGGGTCAGTGGTGCGGTCTCGATCGTCATCTATCGAGCCATCGGGCCGAAGGAGAAGAACATTTCTCTCTATGGCGCCGGCCTGCTCGGAGGCCTCGTCATCTGTGGCCTCTTCATGCTCGGCGATTTCCGCCTGCCAAGCGGCGAGGAATGGCTGCTGCTCGCCGGTTATGGCCTGCTCGGCGCGTTGGGCAACGTATTGCTGATGTATGCCGCCTTCTATGCACCGGCCGCCGTGGTCGGGCCGATCCAGTACAGCCAGATGCTCTGGGGCATCCTCTTCGGCTACCTGATCTTCGGCGACCGCGTCGATCTGCCGATGGTCGCCGGCATCGTGCTGATCATCGGTTCGGGCCTGCTGACCATTGCCCGCGAGCGGACAAAGGGTGTCCCGCTCCCGCCGCCTGTCGCCGGGAAGGACGAGGCGGCACTGGCGATCAAGCCTGAAGACGATTAGCGGGACGACGCTACTTCGCCAGTTCCGCCAGCTGCGTCATGACCACCGCAGCGCCCTGCAGGCGCTTTTCCGCGGTCGGCAGGTCGCGGGTCAGGAACACGCTCTGGTCCGGGCGGATCTTGGCCATCGTGCCCTGCTTGGCGATGTAACCGACGAGTGCTGCGGGATTGGGGAATTCCTTGTTGCGGAACTGCACGACGACACCCTTCGGTCCCGCCTCCAGCTTGTCGACATTGGCCTTGCGGCAGAGCGCCTTGATGTAGACCACCTTGAGGAGATGCTGCACCTCGATCGGCAGCGGGCCGAAGCGGTCGATCATCTCCGCGCCAAAGCCGTCGATGTCCTCGACCTCGGTGATTTCGCCGAGGCGACGATAAAGGCCGAGCCTGAGGTGCAGGTCCGGCACGTATTGATCCGGGATCATCACCGAGGTGCCGACCGAAATCTGCGGCGACCAGCCGGTATCGACGATCTCGTCGACACCCTTCACTTCGGCGACCGCTTCTTCCAGCATGTGCTGGTAGAGCTCGAAGCCGACTTCCTTGATGTGGCCGGACTGCTCCTCGCCGAGCAGGTTGCCGGCGCCGCGGATGTCGAGGTCGTGGCTCGCCAGCTGGAAACCGGCGCCCAGCGTATCCAGCGACTGCAGCACCTTGAGGCGCCGTTCGGCGGTGGTGGTGAGAACCTTGTTGACCGGAAGAGTGAGCAGCGCAAAGGCGCGCACCTTGGATCGGCCGACGCGGCCGCGCAGCTGATAGAGCTGTGCGAGACCGAACATGTCGGCGCGGTGCACGATCAGCGTATTGGCGGTCGGAACATCGAGGCCCGATTCGACGATCGTGGTGGAAAGCAGAACGTCGTAGCGCCCATCATAGAAGGCATTCATGATGTCCTCGAGCTCGCCCGCCGGCATCTGGCCGTGGGCGACCGCCACCTTCAGTTCGGGCACGTCCGACTGGAGGAAGGCCTGGATGTCGGCAAGGTCGGCAAGCCGGGGGCAGACATAGAAGCTCTGCCCACCGCGATAGTGTTCGCGCATCAGCGTTTCGCGGATGACCAGCGGATCAAACGGCGAGATGAAGGTGCGGACCGCCATGCGGTCGACCGGCGGCGTGGTGATCAGCGACAGCTCGCGCACGCCCGTCATGGCGAGCTGCAGCGTGCGCGGGATCGGCGTCGCCGAGAGCGTCAGCACATGCACGTCGCTTTTCAGCTCTTTCAGGCGCTCCTTGTGCTTCACCCCGAAATGCTGCTCCTCGTCGATGATGAGCAGGCCGAGATTGGCGAAGGTGATACCGGCGCCGAGAAGCGCATGGGTTCCGACCACGACGTCGGTCTTGCCTTCCGCGACTTCCTTCTTGACGAGGTTCAGCTCCTTGGTGCCGACCAGGCGTGAGGCTTGCTGGACCCGGATCGGCAGCCCACGGAAGCGCTCGGAGAAGGTCTTGAAATGCTGGCGCGCCAGAAGCGTGGTCGGTACGACCACGGCAACCTGGATGCCGTTCATCGCCGCGACGAAGGCGGCGCGCAGCGCAACTTCCGTCTTGCCGAAACCGACGTCACCGCAGACGAGCCGGTCCATCGGCCGGCCGGCGCCGAGATCGCCGCGCACCGCCTCGATGGCATTCATCTGGTCTTCGGTCTCGTCATAGGGGAACCGGGCGGCGAATTCGTCGTAGAGCCCTTCCTGGGTGGTCAGCACCGGCGCCGTGCGGGTCATGCGCTCGGCGGCGACCCGGATCAGCGCGCCCGCCATGTCGAGAAGGCGCTTCTTGAGCTTGGCCTTGCGCATCTGCCAGGCGCCACCGCCCAGCTTGTCGAGCTGCGCGTCGGACGCTTCCGAGCCGTATCGCGACAGCAGGTCGATGTTTTCGACCGGCAGAAAAAGTTTGGCATCGTCCGCGTAGAGCAGTTCGAGGCAGGCATGCGGCGCGCCGGCGGCCTCGATGGTGCGCAGGCCCACGAAGCGGCCGATGCCGTGTTCGGCATGAACGACGATCGATCCCTCGTCGAGGCCGGCGACCTCGGAGATGAAGTCGGCCGCCCGCTTGCGGCGTTTCGAACGGCGGACCATGCGATCGCCGAGAATGTCCTGTTCGCCGACGACGACAAGATCGCCGGCCTCGAACCCGCCCTCGAGGCTGAGTACGGCGGTCGCCGCCTCGCCCTTCTCCAGGCTGTCGAGTTCCTTGAGCGCGGAAACCGCCTTGAGGTTGGCAAGCCCGTGTTCCTCGAGAACCTGCAGCAACCGGTCGAGTGAGCCTTCGGACCAGCCGGTGACGAGCACCTTCGACCCCGAAGCCCGTTTGTCGGCGATGTACTTGACGGCCTGGTCGAAGACGTTGACGCGGGTATTGCCCTCGCCCGTCTCTACCGCGGCCTTTGCCCAGCGCGGGCTCGGTCGCGCAGAGACTTCGATCACCTTCCTGCTCTCGCCCTCGTGCTCGGCGAACGGGGTGAGCCGGATCGGCGCGCGTTCATCCAGCGCCCGGCCGAATTCGGCGGAGCCGAGATAGAGGCGTTCTGGCGGGACCGGCTTGTAAGGCGTGCCCTGGGCGAGATGGCCCTTGCCGGGCGTTCCGCTGTTGAGGCGGGCCTCGTAGTAGTCGCGGATGAGCTTGGCCCGCTCTTCGGCGGCCTCGCGCACCGTGTGGTCGGTGACGATCCGAAAGCCTGCGAGATAGTCGAAGGCCGTCGAAAGGTGATCGTGGAACAGCGGCAGCCAGTGCTCCATGCCGGCATAGCGCCGGCCCTCCGACACGGCCGAATAGAGCGCGTCGTCGCGGGTTGCCGCGCCGAACAGCGACAGGTAGTTCTTGCGGAAGCGGCTGATCGTCTCGGGCGTCAGAGTCACCTCGCTCATCGGATTGAGGTCGAGCGAGCGCGCCTGGCCGGTCGTGCGCTGCGAGGCCGGATCGAAGCTGCGGATGCTCTCCAGCGTATCGCCGAAAAAGTCGAGGCGGACCGGCTCCTCCGAGCCCGGCACGAAGACGTCGAGGATGCCGCCGCGCACCGCAAACTCGCCGACTTCGCGCACGGTCGCCACCCGTTCGAATCCGTTGCGCTCCAGCCGCGCGGCAATGTCGTCCATGCGGACCTGATTGCCGGGTCTCGCGGAAAAGGCGAGACTTTCGATGACCTCCGCCGGGGCAAGGCGCTGCAGCATGGCGTTGACGGTGACGAGCACGATCGCCGCATGCGGCTTGCGGGCATGGGCGATCAGCCCGGAAAGGGCGGCGAGCCGGCGGGCCGAAACGTCGGCCGACGGAGACACGCGGTCATAGGGAAGGCAGTCCCAGGCCGGCAGGGTGAGAACCGGGATTTCCGGTGCGGCGAAGGACAGGATCTGCTCGATGTCGGCCATGCGCTGGCCGTCCGACATCACATAGGCAACCGGCTGCCCCTCACGGGCGAGTTCGGCCAGCAGGAAGGCATCCATGCCGTCCGGCACCTGGCTGAGCGTCAGCGCGGTCGCCGATTGGCCGATCTTCCTGGCATCGAATAGCGAGATCATTCCGGACGTCCGAGGCTTTCCACGGTGACGGGCGAAAAGTCGGGACGACAGGCGGCGATGCGCTCGAAAAGCGGCGTCTTCAGGTGATCCGGAACAGGTGCCGCGCCGGTGATCCACTTGATCAGGTCCTGGTCCTCTTCGCTCATGATCCGCTCGAGTTCGTCGAGGGTTTCCGCGTCCATGGTCCCGATTTCGGCCTCGGCGAACTGGCCGAGGATCAGGTCCATCTCGCGAATGCCGCGATGCCAGCAGCGGAACAGGATGCGCCGGCGGCGCGGGTCGAGTTCTGCACTGCTGAGGGTCAAACCGGTCATGACGAAACACCTTCCTGTTGATGCGCCTCTATAGCCCCTCGATCGGGAAATGTCAGCCTTGCCAAGGCGGTAATTCTCGGCGCATTTTGCCAGCCATCATGCGGCCGACCGTTCTTGATCCCCTGTTCGCCTCCGTCGCTTCGCTTTCCGGCGTCGGGCCGAAGCTTGCCCAGTTGCTGGCGAGCCTGCTCGGCCGGGAGGACGTGGAGGATGCCCGCGTCGTCGATCTCCTGTTCCTCGCGCCTTTCCGGCTGATCGATCGCCGCAACCAGCCGGGGATCGCGCTTGCCCAGCAAGGGGCGACGGTCACGATCACCGGCCGCGTCGACCGACACCAGCCGCCGCCGCGCGGCAAGTCCAACCTGCCTTATCGCGTCTTCATCCACGACGAGACCGGCGAACTGGCGCTGACCTTCTTCCGCGTCAAGGGCAACTGGTTGGAGAAGGCGCTTCCCATCGACGAGGAGGTCATCGTCTCCGGCAAGGTCGACTGGTTCAACGGCCGCGCGTCGATGGTTCATCCGGATCTGATGGTGAGGGCGAGCGAGGCTGAGAACCTGCCGCTGGTCGAGCCGGTCTATCCCCTGACGGCGGGGCTGTCCTCCAAGGTGCTGCGCAAGGCGGTCGAACATGCCGTCGAGCGTGTGCCGGAGCTGCCCGAATGGGCCGATCCCGCGCTTGCCACGCGCCAGGGATTCCCGAGCATCCGTCAGAGTTTCCTCGACCTCCACCATCCCCGCGACGAAAAGGACATCGATCCGCAGGCGCCGGCCCGTCGGCGCCTCGCCTATGACGAATTTCTGGCCGGACAGGTGTCGCTGGCGCTCGTCCGGCAGAAGCTGCGCAAGGTACCAGGGACCCCGGTCCGGGCCACGGGAGAGGTTTCGGAAAAAATCCTTGCCGCCCTTCCCTTCTCGCCGACCGCGAGCCAGTCGCAGGCGATTGCCGACATCCTCAACGACATGGGCTCCGATACCCGCATGCTGCGCCTGCTCCAGGGCGACGTCGGCGCCGGCAAGACGCTCGTCGCTTTGCTCGCTATGGCCGCCGTGGTGGAAAGCGGCGGCCAGGCCGTGCTGATGGCGCCGACCGAGATCCTGGCCCGCCAGCATCATGCGACGATTTCGAAATTCGCCGCGTCCGCCGGCCTTCGCGTCGAAGTGCTGACCGGCCGCACCAAGGGCAAGGAGCGCGACGCGATCACCGAGCGGATCGCTTCGGGCGAAGCGCAGATCGTGATCGGCACCCATGCCCTGTTTCAGGATACGGTCAACTACCGCAACCTGATGCTGGCCGTCGTCGACGAACAGCATCGCTTCGGCGTACACCAGCGCCTGAGGCTGACCGCCAAGGGGATTTCGCCGCACATGCTGGTGATGACGGCTACCCCGATTCCGCGAACGCTGGTGCTCGCCGCCTTCGGCGACATGGACGTCTCGAAGCTCACCGAGAAACCGGCCGGACGAAAACCGATCCAGACGGTGACGGTTCCGAGCGAACGGACCGGCGAAATCGTCGACCGTCTGCGCTCGGCTGTCGCCGAGGGCAAGAAGGCCTACTGGATCTGCCCGCTGGTCGAGGAATCCGACGTGTCGGACCTGATGTCGGCCGAAGAACGCTTTGCGGTCCTGGAAAAGGCGATCGGCGCGCCGATCGGGCTGGTGCATGGTCGCATGAGCGGCCCGGAGAAGGATGCCGCTATGCTCGCCTTCAAGAGTGGCGAAACGCGCCTGCTGGTGGCCACCACCGTGGTCGAGGTCGGTGTCGACGTTCCCGACGCGACGATCATGGTGATCGAGCATGCCGAGCGCTTCGGCCTGGCCCAGTTGCACCAGTTGCGCGGCCGTGTCGGCCGTGGTGACGAGGCGTCGAGCTGCATCCTGCTCTACAAGGGGCCGCTCGGCGAAACCGGAAAGGCACGTCTCTCGATCCTTCGTGACAGCGAGGACGGCTTCCTGATCGCCGAAGAGGATCTGAAATTGCGCGGTGAAGGCGAGCTGCTGGGAACCCGCCAGTCGGGCACACCGGGTTTCAGGATCGCCAGCCTCGAGGCCCATGCAGATCTCCTGGAGATCGCCCGGAAGGATGCCGGCTACCTTCTCGAACGTGATCCGGATCTGACGAGCGAACGCGGCGAGGCCGTGCGCACCCTGCTCTATTTGCACCGTCGCGACGAGGCGATCAGGTTTCTGCGGGCGGGTTGACGGCCTTTTCGGCCTCTTCGGTCGCCGCCGTCTTATACTCCGGCGTCACGAGACCCGCGGAAATCAGAAGCTTCACGCCCTCTTCCGGCGACATGTCGAGCAGCTTCAACTTGCTGCGCGGCACGAACATCAGGAAGCCCGCGGTCGGGACCGGCGTCGGCGCGAGGAAAACGGCGACCATTTCCTCGCCGTCTTCGCCGAGCCTCGCGGCGATCTCGCCCTTGGCATCGGTCGACACGAAGACCAGCGCCCAGGTGCCGGGGGACGGAAACTCGATCAGACCCACCTTCTTGAAGGAACTGGACTGTTCCTTGAGCACGGTTTCGAAGATCTGCTTGGTGCTCTTGTAGACCGTGCGCACCAGCGGCATGCGGTGCAGGATGGATTCGCTGTAGGAGACGATCGAGCGGCCAATGAGGTTCTTGCCGAGAAAACCGATCAGCGTGATGACCACGAGCGCGATCAGCAGCCCGAAACCCGGAATGGCGAACTGGAGATAGCTTTCCGGGTTGTAGCGGTTCGGGATATAGGGTTTCACCCAGCTATCGGCCCAGTGGATGAAGGTCCAGGTCAGCCAGATCGTGATGGCAATCGGCGCGCAGATGATCAGTCCGGTCAGGAAGTTGTTTCGAAGCCGCGTCGCAAGGGAAAGCCGGTCGGGGTTATCGTCGTTCATCGCTCGCCGTCTATGTTGCGTCGCCGTAAAAACCCGGATGGAAGGCGACAATGCCGGACGGGGCCTTGCCGTGCAAGGGCAGAACCAGGAAAAACTCCGGCGGCACATCAGCGACCGAAAGCGAAGGACCGGCCACAAAGCCGAAGCGATTGTAGTAGGCCGGATCGCCGACCAGGGCGAACCCGGCCGCGCCACCGGCAGTCAAGACGGAAAGGCCTTCTCGGATCAGCGACGAACCGATCCCGCCCCGCTGGCGCCCAGGCTTCACCGAGACAGGCCCGAGCCCGTACCAGCCCGTTTCGCCCCCCGAGAGCGTCAGCGGCGAAAAGGCGACGTGCCCGACGATCTCGTTTTCGTCCTCCGCGACCAGCGAAAGCGTCAGAACACCGGCCTGCCGGAGCCGCTCGATGATGCGCGGTTCCGACCCGTCGCTATAGGGATGGCCGGCAAAGGCGGCCGCGGTGATCGCGCCGATTGCGGCTTCGTCTCCGGGCGCTTCCGGCCGGATCCTCATTCCACGGTGACCGATTTCGCCAGATTGCGCGGCTGGTCGACGTCGGTGCCCATGAAGACTGCGGTGTGGTAGGCCAAGAGCTGGATCGGCAGCGAGAAGACCATCGGCGAAATGATCTCCGCGACGTTCGGAAGCACGATGGTCGCCATGGTCTCGAGCTTGGAGGCGGCAGCCCCCTTCTCGTCCGTGATAAAGATGATCCTGCCGCCGCGGGCCGCCACTTCCTGCATGTTCGACACGGTCTTGTCGAAGAAGCGGTCGTGGGGAGCTATCACGATGACCGGCATGTTCTCGTCGATCAGCGCGATTGGCCCGTGCTTCAGTTCTCCGGCGGCGTAACCTTCGGCATGGATATAGGAGATTTCCTTGAGCTTCAGTGCGCCTTCCATGGCGAGCGGATAGCTGGTGCCGCGGCCGAGGTAGAGCACGTCCTTGAACTTCGAGAGATCGCGCGCCAGCGCTTCCATCTGCGGCTGGATCGCATTGAGCACCTGGCTCATGATGCGCGGCATCTCGGCGAGGTTCTTCACCAGCTGCTTTTCTTCTTCCGCCGAGATCGTGCCGCGCGCCTTGCCGGCAGCGATCGACAGCGATGCGAGGACGGCGAGCTGGCAGGTGAACGCCTTGGTCGATGCGACGCCGATCTCCGGACCGGCAAGGATCGGGAAGACGGCATCCGCCTCGCGGGCGATGGTCGATTCCTTGACGTTGACGATCGCGCCGATTTTCAGGCCCGCCTCATGGCAGTAGCGCAGCGAGGCGAGCGTGTCCGCGGTCTCCCCGGACTGCGAGATGAAAAGAGCGGCCTGATCCTTGGAGAGCGGCATTTCCCGGTAGCGGAACTCTGACGCCACGTCGATCTCGACCGGCAGCCGCGCATAGCGCTCGAACCAGTACTTGCCGACGAGGCCGGACAGATAGGCCGTACCGCAGGCGGAAACGGCCAGTCCGCGCAGGGATTTGAAATCGATGGCCGCGTCGACCGGCTTCACCTCATGGCTATGAAAATCGACGTAGTGCGACAGCGCATGGGAGATGACCTCCGGCTGCTCGTAGATTTCCTTTTCCATGAAATGGCGGTGGTTGCCCTTGTCGACGATGAAGGCCGTCGCCTGCGAGATCTGGTGGGGACGCTCCACGGGGTTGCCCGCATAGTCCATGATCTCGGCACCACCCTTGTGGATGATCGCGCAATCGCCGTCTACGAGATAGGCGATTTCGTTGGTGAAGGGAGCCAGCGCGATCGCATCCGAGCCGAGGAACATTTCGCCCTTGCCGAAGCCGACGGCGAGCGGCGGCCCGAAGCGGGCGGCCATGATCGTGTCCGGATCGTCGGCGAACATGACGACAAGCGCATAGGCTCCGGTCACGTCGTTGAGCATGGCAAGCATCGCTGCGCGGTTGTCGAGGCCTTGGCGGCGATACTTGGCGAGCAGCTGTGCGACGATCTCGGTGTCGGTCTGGGTGGTGAAGACCGCGCCTTCCGCCGTCAGTTCGTCGCGCAGTTCGGAAAAGTTCTCGATGATGCCGTTGTGAACGACTGCGACACCTTCCACGAAATGCGGATGGGCATTTGTTTCGTTCGGCACGCCGTGGGTCGCCCAGCGGGTGTGGGCGATGCCGATGGTGCCGGACAGCGGTTCGGAATCGAGCTTCTTCTCGAGATTGAACAGCTTGCCCTCGGCACGCCGGCGATCCATCACGCCGTCGTGGATCGTCGCGACGCCGGCGGAATCATAGCCCCGATACTCGAGCCGCTTCAGGGCGTCGACCAGACGGCCAGACACCGGTTGATTACCGACAATACCGACAATACCGCACATAGAATTCTCCGTCTGGCTTTGGTCTTCGGCGCCAGTCCTAATGGTTTTCGTGAGTTACGCAATCCGGACCGCGGTCACATTCGGTTTCTGAACGTTACGCAGTTGCAGCAAGTTTCACTTTGCGCTGCGGGACGCCTTGATTGCCTGGTTGCGGGCGCGAACATCCCTCGCCCGTCCGGCCTTGACCTCCTGGCGTGCCCGGCCGAAGGCGAGCGCGTCGTCCGGCACGTCGGCGGTGATCACGCTGCCGGAGGCGACGATTGCACCGTCGCCGACTGCAACCGGCGCGACGAGGGAGGTGTTGGAGCCGATGAAGGCCCCCTCGCCGATCCGCGTCTCGTGCTTGTTCACCCCGTCGTAATTGCAGGTGATCGTGCCCGCGCCGATATTGGCATGGGCGCCGATGAAGGCGTCGCCGATATAGGTCAGGTGGTTGACCTTGGCGCCCTCGCCGATCTCCGCTTTCTTCACTTCACAGAAGTTGCCGACCTTAGCACCTGCCGCCAGGTTGGCGCCGGGGCGTAGCCGCGCGAACGGCCCGACGGTGGCACCCGCCGCGACATGGGCTCCTTCGAGGTGGGAGAAGGCATGAATGACCGCACCGCCCTCGACGGTGACGCCCGGACCGAACACGACATTGGGTTCGATCAGGGCATCCTGGCCGATCACCGTGTCATGGCTGAGAAAGACGGTTTCCGGTGCAATCATCGACACGCCGGACACCATAAGTTCGTGGCGCCGCCGTTCCTGCCAGAGCCGCTCGATGAAGGCGAGTTCGGCGCGGTTGTTGCAGCCGGTCAGTTCTTCTTCCGGTGCGTCGACCGCCACCGTCCGCCCGCCGAGCGAACGGGCGATCTCGACGAGGTCGGTCAGATAGTGTTCGCCCTTGGCATTGGCATTACCGATGCGCGACAAGAGATCGAGCGCCTTGCGGCCGTCGATCGCCATCAGACCGCTGTTGCACCATGTCACCGCGCGTTCGGCGTCGGTCGCATCCTTTTCCTCGCGGATCGCGATAAGCTCACCGTCCTTGACCAGCAGGCGCCCATAGCCGGTCGGCTTGTCGGTGTGAAAGCCGATGACGACGATGTCGTTGCCCTCAGCGAGCGCTGCGCGGGCGGCGAGCAACGGACCGGACGTGATCAGCGGAACGTCACCATAGGCAACGAGGATGTCGTCGTAGCCACGGGCGATCGCCTCACGGGCCGCAAGCACGGCATGGCCGGTCCCGAGCCGCTCCGTCTGGACGAAGGGCGAAACGTTGAGGCCCTCGATACTGCCGGCCTCGGTCACGCGCTCCGCATCACGCCCGACGACCAGTGCGACGTCGGTGATGTCGGATGCCGCGAGCGACGACATGACATGCGCGATCATCGGGCGCCCGGCGACCGGGTGCAGGACCTTCGACATCGAGGACTTCATACGGGTGCTTTCGCCAGCGGCGAGGATGACGGCGAGACAGCTGCGGCTCATGGAGTCTCCGGAGATGAAATGGTGGTTCTTGAAATGTCGCTGTCTCTTATCAGCAAGATGATTGACGCCCAACAGCAAAAGACCGCACGGAACGGTGCTCCATTTCAAAAAACATTGCAGGCGGAATTATTGTGATAACAGGCATTTGCCCGTTCGCGCTCGTAAAGGCCGACGAGACGCCGCGTTCCTACTTGTGCTGGGTGGCAAAGTTGGAGCGCGCCCTTTCACGGCCGACCAGAATGACCTTTTCCATGGCGGCGCGTGCAGCCGGCTGATCGCGTTTCTCGATCGCCTCGACGATTGCCAGATGAGTGGTCTTGACGTCCCGCGCGCGGCCCATGTCGACGGGGGCCGAGGAGAGCTTGAACGCCCCGACCAGCGCCGCCTTGATCAGGCTGCCCAGGGTGCTCATGAAGGGGTTCCCAGACGCATCGGCGAGCGCCATGTGAAAGCGCAGGTCGGCCATGGCCAGGCTCTCGACCGTATGATCCGGATTGCCGAGGTCCTCCGCCAGATGGCGCAGCCGCGCGATTGCCTGGGGGGTGGCCTTTTCCGCCGCGAGTGCCGCAGCGGCCGGTTCAAAAGCCAGACGAACCTCGTAGAGGCTGAGCAGGAAGTCTTCGCTCACACCGCATTCGAAGTGCCAGCTGAGCACATCGCCGTCGAACATGTTCCAGAATTGCCGGCTGGTGACGCGGGTGCCAATCCGCGCCTTTGCCACCACCAGACCCTTGGCCGCCAGGGTCTTCATCGCCTCGCGCAACACCGTCCGCGACACCTGGAACCGCTGGGCAAGCTCGACGTCCCCCGGAAGAACGCTGCCGACCGGGAATTCGCCGCAGACGATCGCCATGCCGATCTCGTCGACGACCTGCCCGTGGCTCGTCCTGGAGCCGGTAATCGTCACTGGTCGGAGCAGTTCGTTGGGCAAGATCGGTTCCTCTTCAATGCGTTATCCTGCGCCCCGGCGAGACAGGGCGAGAATGCCCTTTTGCAACAGGATGAAGGCAAACAACAGTAGCCCGATGAGGATTTTCGTCCACCAACTGGAAAGGGTTCCGTCGAAGGTGATGTAGGTCTGGATCAATCCCTGGATGAGGATGCCGATGAAGGTGCCGGCGATGAACCCGGAACCACCGGTCAGGAGCGTGCCGCCGATCACCACCGCGGCGATGGCGTCGAGTTCGACGCCGACCGCCGAAAGCGGATAGCCGGCGGAGGTGTAGAGCGAGAACACGATGCCGGCGAGGCCTGCGAGAAGGCCGGACAAGGCATAGGTCTGAATGGTTGTGCGCCCGACCGGCACCCCCATCAGCCGCGCTGTCTGTGCGCCCCCGCCGAGCGCGTAGACATTCGCGCCGAAGCGGGTCCGATGGGCAATCAGGATGCCGATCAGGAAGACCGCGATCATGATCCCGCCGATCAGTGTAAGCCTACCGCCTCCTGGCAGCTTGTAGAAGGTCTTGCGCATCGCCGCGTAGAACGGGTGGTCGATCGGAATGCTGTCGATCGACAGGACAAAAGCCATGCCGCGGGCAAGGAACATTCCGGCCAAGGTCACGATAAAGGACGGCATTTCGAGATAGTGGATCACCGCGCCCATCAATGCGCCGAAGGCGGTCGTGATGACGAGCAGCAGAACGAAGGCCACCATCGGGTGGATGCCGGTGTTCTGGAGAAGCACGGCAAGAAAGACGCCGGCAAAGGCGATCACCGCCCCGATCGAGAGGTCGATGCCACCGGAAAGGATGACGAAGGTCATACCGACGGCGGCTATCCCGAGGAAGGCATTGTCGGTCAGGAGATTGCTGACAACCCGGGCCGACAGCATGGCCGGGAACTGCAGCGTGCAGATGGCATAGGCGACGACGAAGATCGCAACCGTCGCCAGAACCGGCAGGTAACGTGCGTTGAACCTCATGCCCTACTCTCCCGCACCGGCCGGCGCCCGACGCAGGAAACCGGCGATCTGCTGCACGGCGGGCGACTGGATGACGAGGATAATCACGATGATGGCTGCCTTGATGATCAGGTTGAATTCCGGCGGGAAACCAGAGAGCAGGATGCCGGTGTTGATCGACTGGATAATCAGCGCACCGAGCAGAGAGCCGGCGATGCTGAAGCGCCCTCCGAGCAGCGAATTGCCGCCGACGACCACCGCGAGGATGGCGTCGAGCTCGAGCCACAGGCCGGCATTGTTGGCGTCCGCCCCCTTGATGTCGGCTGCGACGATGAGCCCGGCGATGGTCGCCGAAAGGCTGCAGAGCAGGTAGACGACGAGCAGCAGGACCGACGTCCCGACACCCGAAAGCGTCGCCGCCCGGCGATTGACCCCGACCGCCTCGACGAGCAGTCCGAGCGCCGTGCCACGGACCAGGATCGCAACGAGAGCGGCGAAGGCGATGAAGATCAGTGCCGGCATCGGCAGAAGGAACAGCGATCCGCTGCCGATGAAGATGAAGCCGGGATCGGTGAAGGTGAGAATCGTCCCCTCGGTGATCAACTGCGCGATGCCGCGCCCTGCGACCATCAGGACCAGCGTGGCGATGATCGGCTGGATGCCCAGGATGGCGACGAGAACACCGTTCCACAGCCCGCAGGCAAGGCCGACGCCGAGAACGAGCGCGATCGTGAGGGGAAGCGAAAAACCGGCCGTGATGGCCGCCGCTCCCGCCGCTCCGGTGATCGCGATGACCGCTCCGACAGAGAGGTCGATGCCCTTTGTCGCAATCACCAGCGTCATGCCGACCGCCAGCAGCGCCACTGGGGCGCCGCGGTTCAACACGTCGATCAGGCTGCCATAGAGTCGGCCGTTCTGGATCTCGATGTCGAAGAAGCCGGGAAAGGCGAGCACATTAAGCAGGAGAATGACCGCGAGCGCGATCAGTTGCGGCGTAAGCCGGAGGAAAAGGGATCTGATCTTCTGCATCATGCCGGCTGTCCTTCGCCGCCCTGGCTGGCGATTGCCTCGACGATATGCGCGGTGGTCATGTCCGCGCCGCTCAGTTCGGCCACGTGCCGCCGGTCGCGCAGGACCACGACCCTGGAGCTATAGGCCAGCAGTTCTTCCAATTCGGACGATATGATGAGGAGCGAGAGCCCCTGGGCGCAAAGCTGTTCGATCAGGCGGATGATCTCGGCATGGGCACCGACATCGATTCCGCGCGTCGGTTCGTCGAGGATCAGGAATTGCGGATTGGTGGCGAGCCAGCGGGCGAGGATCACCTTCTGCTGGTTCCCGCCGGAAAGCAGGCGTATCGGCTTTTCACGATCTGTCGTTCGGATGTCGAGCGCGGCGATGTAGCGGTCCGCGAGCTCTGCCTGTTCCCGCGCCGATATCGGCCGGAGCCAGCCGCGCCGCGCCTGCAGCGCCAACGCGATGTTCTCCCGGATCGACAGATCGCCCACGATGCCATCGGTCTTCCGATCCTCGGGGCAAAATCCGAAACCCAGCCGGATCGCGTCGCGCGGACTGCCGATCTTGACGGCCTTCCCGTCGACTTCAGCCGAACCGCTGTCGGACGGGTGCACCCCGAACAGCGTCTCGGCGGTCTCCGTGCGGCCGGAACCGAGCAGCCCCGCCATGCCGACCACCTCACCGGCCCGTACGGTCAGATCGAAGGGCTGTACGCGGCCTCGCCTGCCGAATGCGTCGAAACGGTAGCGAACCGCACCTTCGGACCGGTCTTTGCCGCTGTGGTTCTTCTCAACGGCCTCAAGCTCACGCCCAAGCATCATCGAAATCAGGGTCTTGCGATCGAGCGACGCGGTATCGCGAGTACCGACGAGGCAACCGTTGCGCAGAACGGTGACGCGGTCGGCCACTTCGTAGACCTGGCCGAGAAAATGCGTGATGAAGACGATCCCGAGCCCTTTGGCCTTCAGGTCTCGCATGATGCCGAAGAGCATGGCCACTTCCTGCGCGTCGAGGCTCGCGGTCGGTTCGTCGAGGATCAGAACCTTGCCGGACAAATCGACCGCGCGGGCGATCGCCACCACCTGCTGGATCGCAACGGAAAAGCCGGCGAGTTCCTGGCGGACATCGATGTCGATGCCATAACCGAGCAGCAGATCCCGGGCGTCCGCATTCATGCGCCGCGTGTCGATCATGCCGAGCCGGCGCGGCTGGCGGCCGAGATAGAGGTTTTCGGCCACGGTCAGGTTCCCGAGCAGGTTCACCTCCTGGTAGACCGTGCCAATCCCGAGCGTTTGTGCGGCACCCGTGTCCTTAGGATCGATCTCCCGTCCGTCCAGAAGGATCCTGCCGCCGTCCCGGCGATAGGCGCCCGTCAGACACTTCACGAGGGTCGATTTTCCGGCACCGTTTTCGCCGAGCAAGGCCAGGATCTCACCGCGCCTCAGATCGAAATCCACGTGGTCGAGTGCCGTCGCGCCTGGGAAATACTTGCAGATCCCCGAGGCGGCCAGAATGGAATTGGATTGCTCCGTCATGCGCGCTCCCGCCTTCATCGCAATGCTTCTGCCGGGACCGCAGGCGCGGCTCCGGCAGGTCTCTGCAGCCCGGCCGCCCGACCGCCGAGGCGGTCAGTACAGCCGGGTCGAGGTGGCGCAAATCAGTAGCCGAGGCCCTTCTTCTCCTCGTAGACCTTCTGAGGATCGTCGGCCTGGGTATAGAGCTTCGATTCAGTCTGGATCCACTTCGGCGGCATGGTGCCGTCCTTCTTGAAGGCCTCCAGCGCATCGAACGCCGGGCCTGCCATGTTCGGGGTCAGTTCGACCGTTGCGTTCGCCTCGCCCGCCGCCATGGCGAGGAAGATGTCCGGAACCGCGTCGATCGAGACGACCAGGATGTCGGTGCCCGGCTTCAGGCCGGCTTCCTTGATTGCCTGGATGGCGCCGACGGCCATGTCGTCATTGTGGGCGTAGAGCGCGCAGATGTTCTTGCCGCCGTCCTCGGCCTTGAGGAAGCTTTCCATGACTTCCTTGCCCTTCGTACGGGTGAAGTCGCCGGTCTGGCTGCGGACGATCTTGAGGTTCGCCTTGCCGGCAATGCCTTCCTCAAACCCCTTCTTGCGGTCGATGGCCGGCGAGGAGCCGGTCGTGCCCTGGAGTTCGACGATGTTGCAGGGCTTGTCGCCCACGGTCTTGGCGAGCCATTCGCCGGCGACCTTGCCTTCATGCACGAGATCCGAGGTGACCGCCGTCATGTAGAGTTCCTTGTCGGAATCGACAGTCCGGTCGAGCAGGATCACGGGGATCTCTGCGTCCTTGGCTTCTTCGAGAACTTCATCCCAGCCGGTAGCGACCACCGGGGCAACCAGGATCGCATCGACGCCCTGCGCGATGAACGAACGCAGTGCCTTGATCTGGTTTTCCTGCTTCTGCTGGGCATCGGCGAACTTGAGATCGATGCCGCGCTTTTCGGCCTGCTGCTTGGTCAGCGTGGTTTCAGCGGCGCGCCACCCGGATTCTGAACCGATCTGCGAAAAACCGACGACGAGGCCCTCTGCATGGGCCGTAGCAAACATGCAGCCAGCAAGAATCGTGGCGCTGGCAAGCGCTTTAAAAGACTTCATGATTTCCTCCCTTGGCGTCACCTCCCGTGACAAAGATCATTAATCATACTATATGACTTTTGTAAACGCGGCTGCCGCGAGTTTCCGCGAAACAAACGGCAAAAAGAAAGGGCGCCCGAGGCGCCCTTTGCAGAATTTGAAGCTCCAGCTCTGATGGAGTTATTGCGGCAGCTTGTCGTCGACGCCGGCGACGTAGAAGTTCATGCCGAGCAGCGTGCCGTCGTCGGCCTTTTCGCCGTCCTTCAGCCAGTCCGAACCGTCCTGCTTCTTGATCGGGCCGGTGAACGGATGCAGTTCGCCCGACTTGATCTTGGCTTCGGTGTCCTGCGCAAGCGCCTTCACGTCATCCGGCATGTTGGTATAGGGCGCCATGGTCAGGATGCCGTCCTTCAGGCCGTCCCAGATCTGCTCGGACTTCCAGGTGCCGTCGAGAAGCGCCTGGGTGCGCTTGATGTAATATGCGCCCCAGGTGTCGGTGATGGCGGTCAGCTGGGTTTCGGGGCCGGCCTTGATCATGTCGGAAGCCTGGCCGAAGGCCTTGATACCGCGCTCCTGTGCAACCTGCATCGGTGCCGTGGTGTCGGTGTGCTGGGTCAGGATATCGACGCCCTGGTCGATCAGCGCCTTGGCGGCGTCGGCTTCCTTGCCCGGGTCGAACCAGGTGTTGGCCCAGACGACCTTGACCTTAAAGTCCGGGTTGACGGACTGCGCGCCGTGCATGAAGGCGTTGATGCCCATGACGACTTCCGGGATCGGGAACGAGGCGATGTAGCCCGCGACGCCCTTCTGGGACATCTTGGCGGCGATCACGCCCTGGATGTAACGGCCTTCATAGAAACGCGAATTGTAGGTCGCGACGTTGTCGGCAGCCTTGAAGCCGGTTGCGTGTTCGAACTTCACGTCCGGGAACTTGGCGGCGACCTTCACGGTGGCGTCCATGAAGCCGAACGAAGTGGTGAAGATCAGCTTGCAGTCGGAACGGGCCAGACGCTCGATGGCGCGTTCGGCATCCGGACCTTCCGGAACGCTTTCGAGATACGGGGTTTCGATCTTGTCGCCGAAATGCGCCTGCAACTGCTGGCGGCCGATGTCGTGAGCCTGGGTCCAGCCGCCGTCGGTCGTGGTGCCGACGTAGACGAAGCAGACCTTCGTCTTGTCTTCGGCCTGCGCCGAGGCCGCGAAGCTGCCGAGGGCAGCGGCGCTTGCAGCAAGTGCAATGAGCATTTTCTTCATGGGAAACCCCTGTCTGGTTGTTGAACTGATTTTTGACTTCACCGGTCAGGCACGAACGGCTTGCCGAGCGAGGCCGGAGTATTGATGAGCGTCGTGCGGCGATTATGGGAAATAATCACGAGAACGACAATGGTTGCCGCATATGGCAAAGCCGAAAGGAATTGCGACGGCAGTCCGATACCGAAGGCCTGCGCATGCAGCTGGCCGATCGTCACCGCGCCGAACAGGTAGCCGCCCGCCAGCACCCGCCACGGCCGCCAGGAGGCGAAGACGACGAGCGCAAGCGCGATCCAGCCGCGGCCGGCCGACATGTTCTCCACCCATTGCGGCGTATAGACGAGCGAAAGCTGCGCACCCGCAAGCCCTGCGCAGGCGCCGCCGAACAGCACTGCGAGGTAACGCGTCCGCACCACATGGATGCCGAGCGTGTGGGCCGAGCCGTGATTGTCGCCGATCGCCCGCAGCTTCAGGCCGGACCGGGTGCGAAACAGGTACCAGTTCACGCCGACGACCAGCAGGATCGACAGGTAGAAGACGAGGTCCTGGTGGAACAAGAGCTTGCCGATGACCGGGATGTCGGAGAGCAGCGGAACCGCGATCGGCTGGAGCTTGACGCCGGGAACGCCCACGAAGCTTTCGCCCATCATGCCGGAGACGCCGAGCCCGAGGAGCGTCAGCGCAAGACCGGTTGCCACCTGGTTGGCGACCAGGGTCAGCGTCAGGAAGGCAAAGAGCAGGGAGAAGGCCGCACCTGCCAGGATGCCGGCCAGAACGCCGATGAACGGCGATCCGGTGATCTGCGACGTGGCGAAGGCACAGACGGCCCCGATGATCATCATGCCCTCGACGCCGAGGTTCAGCACGCCGGAACGCTCGGTGACGAGCTCCCCCATCGCAGCGATGACCAGCGGCGTAGACGCCGTGATGATGGTGAGAAGGATCGCCTCGATGATCATCGCCCGGCTCCCCCGAAAAGAACGCGCCCCTTCCCGACCAGCACCCTCACCTTGTAGTGGATGAGCGTGTCGCAGGAGAGAACGAAAAACAGCAGCAGACCCTGGAAGACCCGCGTCACCTTGTCGGAGACCCCGATCGACAACTGTGCGCCTTCACCACCGAGATAGGTCAGCGCCAGCACCAGGCCGGAACCGATGATCCCGAGCGGGTTGAGGCGGCCGAGGAAGGCGACGATGATCGCGGTGAAACCGTAGCCGGGCGAGATCGACGGCTGCAGGTGGCCGATGGAGCCGGAGACTTCGGAAATGCCGGCGAGACCGGCAAGCGCTCCCGAAAACAGCATCGAGAACCACACCATTCCGCGCGACGAAAAGCCGGCGAAGCGCCCTGCCCGTTCCGACTGGCCGAGCACGACAACCTGGAATCCCTTGAGCGTGTAGCGCATCATGAACCAGACGCCAACGGCGGCGAGGATGGCGAAGGCAAAACCCCAGTGCGCCCGGCCCGATGACAGCATTTCCGGCAGAACGCCTTCGGTCACGAAGGATCGGCTCTGCGGAAAGTTGTAGCCCGCCGGGTCGCGCCACGCCCCACGCACCAGCCAGTCGAGGAAAAGCTGGGCGATATAGACGAGCATGAGGCTCGTCAGGATCTCATTGGTGTTGAAGCGCGTCTTCAAGAGCGCCGGGATCGCCGCATAGAGCGCGCCGCCCAGCATGCCCATGACGAGCATCAGCGGCAGGAGCAGCGGCGAATGCCATTCGTAGAACACGACCGGCAGGATCGAGCCGGTGATTGCTCCGACGGTGAACTGCCCTTCGGCGCCGATGTTCCAGTTGTTCGACCGATAGGCGACCGAAAGACCGACGCCGATCAGGATGAGCGGAGCCGCCTTGATTGCCAGTTCGTGCAGCGACCAGACCTCGAGCAGCGGCTCGATGAAGAAGCTGAAGAGGGCCTCGACCGGATCCTTGCCCAGCAACGCGAACATGATGCCGCCGAAGATCACCGTCAGCGCCAGGGCGAGCAGTGGAGATACGACCGCGAAAAGGCCCGACATACGCGGGCGGCGTTCGAGTTCAATGCGCATCGGCAGTCTCCAGGCCATGCATGCCGCCCATCAGCAGCCCGATCTTTTCCCGTGTCATCGTGGCCGCCGGATAGCTCGGCGACAGGCGCCCTTCCGAGATCGCCGCGATGCTGGTCGCAACCTCGAAGATCTCGTCGAGATCCTGGCTGATGACCACCACCGCCGATCCCGCCCGTGCGAGGTTCACCAGCGCCTGCCGGATGCGGCTTGCGGCGCCTGCGTCCACGCCCCAGGTCGGCTGGTTGACGACGAGCACCGTCGGCTGCCGGTCGAGCTCGCGACCGACGATGAATTTCTGAAGATTGCCGCCGGACAGCGAGCCCGCGGCAGGATCGAGACCGCTCTTGCGCACGTCCATCGCCTCGCAGATCCGCTGGGTCGCGGACCGCACGGTGTCGTGCCGGATGAGCTTCAGCCAGCCACCCGCCAGGAAGGCCCGCTTGTCGGACTGGTTCCGCGCGAGCAGCAGGTTTTCCGAGAGCGGCAATGTGGCGACCGCGCCATGTCCGTTGCGCTCCTCGGGTACGAAACCGGCACCGAGCAGCCGACGGGCGTTGATCCCGAGCGAGCCGACCGCCTTGCCACGGATCTGCACCGCTTCATTGTCGTCGGCCGGATACTCACCCGAGAGCGCATCGAAGAGCTCTCCCTGCCCGTTGCCGGCGACACCGGCGATTGCCAGCACCTCCCCGGCTCGCACGGTAAGTGAAAGGTCCTTGAGCGCTATGGCGAAGGGCGTGCGTGCCTTGAGGTCAAGCTTGCTAACCCGGAGCTGGATGTCGCCGAGGCCGGTATCATCGTCACGCATGACGGATGCGACGTCCGAGCCGACCATCATGCGGGCGAGCGATGCCGGCGTCTCGCTACGCGGATCGCAAGCGCCGGTGACCTTGCCGTGACGGAGCACTGTGGCACGGTCGCAGATCCGCTGCACTTCCTCCAGCCTGTGGCTGATATAGAGAACCGAGCGCCCCTCGGCCTTCAATTTGAACAGCGTCTCGAACAGGCGGTCGGCCTCCTGCGGTGTGAGCACCGAGGTCGGCTCGTCGAGGATGATCAGTTTCGGGTTCTGCAACAGTGCCCGCACGATCTCGATGCGCTGGCGCTCGCCGACCGAGAGGTCCGCCACGTGCGCCGCCGGATCGAGCGGCAGGCCATAGGCTTTCGAAAGCTCCGCCGCCTTGGTGGCGATCTCGTCAATGGAGATGTCCTCATCGAGCGCGAGCGCGATGTTCTCCGCGACCGTCAGCGCCTCGAACAGGGAAAAGTGCTGGAACACCATGCCGATTCCGAGGCGGCGGGCGGCGGCCGGCGATACGATGTCGCGGACACTGCCTTCCCAGCCGATCTCGCCGGAGGACGGTGCAAGAATCCCGAACAGCATCTTGACCAGGGTAGACTTGCCAGCACCATTCTCGCCGAGTAGCGCGTGGATCTCGCCGTGGCCGATCTCCAGATCGATCCCGTCGCAGGCGGCAAAGCTGCCGAACAGCTTGGTCAGGCCACGCACGGACAGGAGTGGCTTGTCACTCTCTGGTGTCACGTTCGGCACGGGTCCCCCTTTGCATCGCCGTCAAGGCGGCCGGGTCTTGGGCCCGGTCCAAAGCACAATTCATAACCCGTTTGCGGCATCGCACAATATATAGGCAGAGGTTTTTTTTGGTTTTGCGCAGCAAAGCGCAGGCCGTCAGTCCTGTCGGCCGAGCGCCGGGAGGAACTGCAGAACAGCGCCGATCGCATAGAGGTAGATGCCGGTGACGACAAAGCCGATCATCACCCAGAAAGGGGTCTGGAAATGCAGCAGCAGCGCATAGCCGCCGAAGCCGCACCAGAGGAAGAAGACCGCGAGATTGAGCAGGCGCAACCGTTTCACGCGCACCGGATGCAGGAAATGGATCGGCAGGAAGGTGAGCACGACCGACACCGTCACCACGGTCAACGCGGTCACGGCATCCGCATCGATGACGAACAGCGTGAACACGACCATGTTCCACACAACCGGGAAACCGGAGAAGAAATACTCGTCCGTCTTCATGCCCATGTCGGCATAATAGATCGCGCTCGACACAACGATCATGCCCGCCGCGACGAAGGACCAGGGCTCGCCGATCATGCCGCTCTGGTAGAGTGCGAAGGCCGGCAGAAGAACGTAGGTGACGTAGTCGATGATGTTGTCCAGCGTGTCGCCGGACCAGTTCGGCAGCACTTCCTTGACGCGCACCTTGCGGGCGATCGGACCGTCGATCCCGTCGACGAGGAGTGCGAGCCCCAACCACCAGAACATGTCGACGAATCGACGCTCTGCGGCGGCGACGACGCCGAGAAAGGCCAGGAAGGAACCCGAGGCCGTCAGGATATGAACGGAAAAGGCGCGCATTTCCGCGTAAGGCACACGCCGATAATTGAAGATCTTCATGTCCCGATCGCGCCCCATTCGCAGCCTCGGCATTCGTATCGACCGAAACGGCGGTTTTTGCAACCGCCTCTTCGGTCGCCGAGCAATTTCGCCGCAACCATCGTGGCGATGGCTCAAGCCACCCCGCGCCAAATCGCCTTATGGATTTCGCCCGCCAACGGAACTAAATAGAGCCCAAACAGCATTGGGTGGTTGGCATGAAACATTTCGACATCGCGGTCATCGGCGGCGGCCTTGCAGGATCCATCGCGGCGATTGCCCTTGCGCGCGGCGGACGGCGCGTCGCCTTCGTCGCGCCACCGCTTCCCGGAACGGACCGTCGCACCACGGCCCTCATGGACCAGTCGATCCGAATGATGGAGCGGTTCGGTCTCTGGCAGGCGATCCAGCCTTCGGCGGCCGCTCTGTCGACCATGCAGATCATCGACGGCACGAACCGTCTGGTCCGCGCGCCTGTGGTACCGTTCCGCAGCGCGGAAATCGGGCTTGAGGCCTTCGGATACAATTTCCTCAACAGCGCCTTGAACGAAGCCCTGTCCATGGCCGTCAAAGCCGAGCCGAACATTACGGCCTTTCCCGCGCTTGCCAGCGAGATCACGATATCGGCAGAGCAGGTCTCGGTCGCGCTTGCCGACGGGCAAGAGATAGAGGCCGGCTTCGTTGTCGGCGCAGACGGGCGCAAGTCGTCGGTCCGGGAAAGCGCCGGCGTGGGCGTCAAGACCTGGTCCTATCCGCAGACTGCCGTCGTCCTCAATTTTTCCCACACCATACCGCATCGGAACACCTCCACCGAATTCCACGGGGAAAGCGGTCCCTTCACTCAAGTGCCCCTGCCCGGCCTGCGCTCAAGCCTCGTCTGGGTGGTAGAGCCGAAAGAGGCCGAGCGCCTTCTGGCGCTCACCACCGAGGAACTCTCCGCCGCGGTCGAAACCCGCATGCAGTCGATGCTTGGGAAGGTGACGGTCGAGGACGGCGTTCAGGCCTGGCCGCTCTCCGGCATGACCGCCGACCGATACGGCAAGGGCCGCGCCGCCTTCATCGGCGAAGCAGGCCATGCCTTTCCGCCCATCGGTGCCCAGGGCCTCAATCTCAGCCTACGGGACATTTCCACACTTGAGGAGATCCTGTGTGATCGCGAAGGCCGGCCGATCCCGGCCGACGCCGGCGACCGCTTCGACCGGATGAGGCGTGCCGACATCATCAGCCGCACCGCGAGCGTCGATCTCCTCAATCGCTCGCTGCTCTCCGATCTTCTGCCGGTCCAGATGCTGCGGGCCGCAGGCCTGCAACTGCTGTCCGCGGTTGCGCCGCTTCGCCATCTCGTCATGCAGGAGGGTGTTGCACCCGGCCGGGCGCTGAAATCCTTCCCCGGTTTCTTAAGGGAAAAGATCCGGCGGTAGGATACCGTTGGTGATCGCGTAGAGCAGGCCGGAAACCGACAGCACCGAAAGGACCGTGGTGATCAGGATCGTCGCCGAGGCGCGTTCCTGCCAGACGCCGTATTGCTGGCCGATGACGAACACATTGGTGGCCGTCGGCAGTGAGGCAAGCAACACCGCGGTATAGATCCACAGCGGATCGAAATTGCCGACGAACCCCAGCACGACATAGACCAGCACCGGATGGGCCACGAGCTTGATCGGCACGATATAGCCGATCTCCGCCGGGATCCGCTTCAACGGCCGGAGCGCCAGCGTGACACCCATGGCGAACAGCGCACAGGGCGCCGCGGCCTGGGCGAGATAGTCGATGAGACGCTGGAGGGCGACAGGCGGCTCGAAATGCAGTCCGGCAGCGAGGAACCCGACCGCAGTCGCGATGATGAACGGGTGATAGGCGATCTTCTTCAGCACATCGAGCGCGACGCGGCCGCGCGGCCGCTCGTCGCCGCCGGCAAAGGCCATCAGCGCCGGCGCGGCGATGAAGTGCGCGGCGTTTTCGAAGCAGAAAATCAGCGCCACCGGGACGGCGGCAGCCTCGCCGAAAGCGAGAAGCGCAAGCCCCGGCCCCATGTAGCCGATATTGCCGTAGGCACCGGCCAGCGCCTGGATCGTGCAGTCGGCGATCGAGTTCTTGCGAATGAGCCGGCCGATCAGGAAAACCACCAGGAAGATCGCATAAGTCGCCGCGAGCGCCGCCGCGATGAAATCGATGCGCGTCAGTTCCTCGATCGGTGTGCGGGAGACCAGCTTGAAGAACAGCGATGGCAGTGTGACGTAGATCACGAAGAAGTTGAGCCAGCCGAGCGCGCCCGCCGGCTGATGCGTGATACGCCCGGAAATATAGCCGATCAGGATCAGGCCGAAGAACGGCAGGACCAGAGCGATGATGTCTCCCAAACCGCCTCTCCTCGATCCGCGGGGCGGGTCGTATGCGACCCTTCGCCTTCGGGCTTAGCCGATTTGGGAGAGGATTGGAAAGGTCTGCTGGAACCAAATCGCCATGTCGGCGACGAAACCGAACATGAAGGCAAGGCCCGTGAGCACAAGGAGGCCGCCCATCACCTTCTCGACCAGTCCGAGATGGCGCCGGAAGCGTGCGAGGAAGCGCATGAAGGCCCCGGAAAAGGCGGCGGCGATCCAGAAGGGCACGGCAAGACCAAGCGAATAGACGGCAAGCAGCATGGCGCCGTCGCCCACCGTGTCACGCGAAGCCGCGACGCCTAGGATGGCGCCGAGCACCGGGCCGATGCAGGGCGTCCAGCCGAAGGCGAAGGCAAGACCCATGACATAGGCGCCCGACAGCGTCGCCGGCTTTCCGCCGCCGGAGATACGCACCTCGCGCGAGAGAAGACCGATACGGAAGACGCCGAGGAAATTCAGCCCCATCACGATGATGATCAGACCGCCGATCTTCGACAACAGGTCGAGATGCTGGCGCAGCAACGTGCCGATCGTGGAGGCGCCGGCGCCGAGCGCGACAAAAACGGTGGCAAATCCGAGCGTGAAGGCCAGCGCCGAGAGCATCACCGCCCGGCGGGCCCGATCGTCCTGCGTGGCGCCTGCCCCACCACCCCGGAACTGCTCGACCGAAATTCCCGCCATGTAGCAGAGGTAGGGCGGAACCAGCGGCAGAACGCAAGGCGACAGGAAGGACAGCGCCCCGGCGAGAAGCGCACTGATCAGGGAAATCTCGGCGATCGACACCAGTCTGCTCCTGTAACGGCGAATTGCCGCTTCTCTATCGCCTGCAAGCCATGCTTGCCAATCACCTTTCCGTAGCCTGCGACAAATGCGCAGACGCCGACATGCGGCACTGAATTTTTCGGTTGACCGGCCGAAGGCTCCTGCCTATGTAACGCTCACTTCCGCGGGGACCTCAACGTCCCGCCTGGGAGAGCGTAGCTCAGCCGGTAGAGCAACTGACTTTTAATCAGTAGGTCCAGGGTTCGAATCCCTGCGCTCTCACCATTTTCTCCCCTCACAACTGCGATTCGAGCGGCAGCAAACCGGTGACGACGGCGACGAACCGACGCCACAGACTGGCATCGGGATCATGATTGCCAACTTGGCTGCCATGCTCTTCCGTCCAGACGATCCGGCCCGATTCGAGGCCGAGCCGATAGCTGTGCTTCGGGTCCGTATGGGTGGCGAACTCCTGCTCGAGCGCCGACGCAAGTGGACGGTCGCGAAAGACCAGTCCCATCTCGGTATTGAGCGAAATCGATCGGGGATCGAAATTGAACGACCCGACAAACCCGGCGATGCCGTCGACCGTAAACGCCTTTGTATGAAGACTGGCACTGCTGGATCCGAATAACGAAAACCGGCGTGGCCCGCCATCGGGCCTGAGCTCGAAAAGGTGAACACCGGCCGCGAGAAGATCCGGTCGATAAGGGGCGTAAGCGCCATGCACTGCCGCAACGTCGGTGGCCGCGAGAGAATTGGTGAGGACCGAGACCGAAACGTGTCGCTCCGTCATGCCCTTCAACATCGCTATCCCTTCGTCTCCGGGGATGAAATACGGCGAAATCAGCTCCAACGTCTGCCTCGCCGACGCAATCGTCGGCAGTATGGCCGTGTCGAGCCACCCCTGCTGGCCGACGCCCAGGACCTTTTCCGGGGGATCCGAGATGATCTCAGCCTCGGCCGTCCAGTGAAAAGTAAATCGCTCCGCCGAGGCCCGGGCCGCAGCCTCGTCATCTTCGAGTTGGGAAAGATAGGCATCCGCTTGCCGGCTGTGCGCAAGACGATCAAGCCGGGTGCGCAGGCGCAACAGCCCCTCGCCACGGCCGTCCGCAAGGCTTGCCACCGGAAGGACTGCCGGGCTGTTCCAGAACCTGTCGAAGATCGACGCAGTCGACGTAACAACCGTGCCCAACATCAGGACGTCGAGGTCACGAAAATTGGCGTCACGCGCGGCGCCGAAATAGGCATCGCCGATATTGCGTCCTCCGACGATGGCCAACCGGCCGTCTGCAATCCACGCCTTGTTGTGCATCCGGCGCGTGACGGTGACGAAACGCAACAGCATCTCCGCGCCTCGTCCAAGCGCTCCCTCCCGGTTGATGGCCGGATTGAACAACCGAACCTCGATGCGGGGATGACTGTCGAGTGCGGCAAGCAGCGAATCGTCGCCACGAGTATTGATATCGTCGAGCAGTATCCGGACCCGCACACCACGATCGGCGGCCGCCAACACCTCCCGCGTCAGGAGGCCACCGGTCAGATCGTCGCGCCAGTAATAATACTGGAGGTCAAGGCTACGCCCCGCTGCGCGGGCAGCATGCGCCCTGGCCGCGAAGGCTCCAACATCTTCGGCGATCAGCGCAAGTCCGCTCTGATCGGGGCGATCGTCTGCCATCCGGCCGAAGACACGGTCGAGCGCCGTAACATCCGCGGCCGGTGGAATGGACTCTGAGGGACGTCCCCGGGCGTGCGCTGCAAATCGACCATAGGCATAGACGGATAGCCACGACACGACTGTAAGCAGGACGATGACGACAAGAAGGTATTTCGCGATCCGCAAGCGTGCATCTCCCCGTGATGTGGAACAACATCCCATGAACGCTGCTGGATGCCGACGGGTCCAGTGCACACTTGAAAGAGGCCGGACAATCGCCCCGGATCAGCGAATTCCCCTGAGCGCGGCCGACGGTGTCGCACGCGTGACCCGCCATGCCGGATAGAGCGCGGCAAGCGGCCCGATCAACAGAACCCAGAACAAAGCCTCACCCACGATCCCGACGCTGAGGAAGGGCTCGAGCAGGCCGGCCGAAATGCGCAACCACGAAACGAGATGCATGCCGGCGATCCCGAGGCCCACGCCGATCAGGCTGCCGATGATGCACATCATCAGTCCCTCGACCACGACCAGCATACGGATGCGCGCCGGTGTCCAGCCGATCGCAGCCAGAATGCCGAACTCCTGCCCACGCTCCGAAACCGACATCAGAAGCGTGTTGGCGACCAGGATCGACGAGGCGAGGATCATGATCAGCGAGACGGCGGAGGTGATCGCGTCCACGGTCTTCACGAAGTCCATGTTCTCCGCGAACTCGGCGCTGTCGCTCACTTCGATCGTCGGCGAGATGGCCGACAGCGCTGCCTTGATCGCCGCCGCCTTCTGCGGGTCAACGGGGCGTTCGAGCCGGATCTGCACCAACGACACGCTGGCGGGACGGCCCAGCAACGTTTGCAATCCTTTGAGTTTCGTGACCGCCACGTTCTGGTTGAACACGGAATCCGGTACGGAAATCCCGGTGATACGGTAAGGTTCGTACTGGATCTCGATCTCGTCGCCGACGGTCTTCCCCAGCGCCTCGGCGACTGTCTTGCCGAGCACGACGTCCCGATCGCCGAGCGGCGGCGTTCCCTGGTCGAGCCTGAGCGACCTCCATAGGAAGCTTCCTTCCGGCCAGCCCGTCACGAAGATGTTCGCCTCGTCGCCGACCTCGGTGATCGACAGCACGATGCCGGCGGCCTCCTCGACGCCCGCAACCGTGTCCAGCCTGGCGACCAGATCCTCTGAGATCGAGCTGCTGACAAGGCTGTAGGTGCCACGCTGGCTGGCGACATAGTCGCCGCCGACGTCACCCACGCCTTGGGCGTAGCTGTCCTGCAGCCCGCGGGTCAGCCCGGTGAGCGCGATGAAGCTGCCGACGGCAACCGCAATGCCGATGATCGTAAGTGTCGAGCGCAGTTTCTGCGAGACGAGGTTGCGGGCAGGAAGGGTAAGGATGTTCATGCGCTGATCTCCACGGCCAGCGGGCGGCGTGTATCCGAGACGATCTTGCCATCGACGAGTTCGACGCGCCGATCGCACCGCTCTGCTATGTCGCGGTCATGGGTGACGATCACCACCGTGATGCCGCCATCGCGATGGAGCTCTTCCAGCAGCTTGACGATCTCGCCGCTCGAACGACTGTCGAGGCTGCCGGTCGGCTCGTCGGCGACGATGAGTTCGGGCCGGTTGGCAAGGGCTCTGGCGATCGCCACCCTCTGCCGCTCGCCGCCGGAAAGCTGCAGCGGATGCTGGTTGCTTCGGCCGGAAAGCCCCAACCGCTCAAGCAGGTCTTCGACGCGATCGCGGCGTGCCTTCGCCGATACGCCCTGCCACAGCATTGCGAGCTCGATGTTCTCCGCGACCGTCAGGGACGGGATCAGGTAGAAGGACTGGAAGACGAAACCGACGCGTTCGGACCGCAGCCTGGCCCAGGCCGCCCTGCCCCTGACCGCCGAGCCGTCGAACAGCACGTCGCCGGTGCTCGGTTCTTCGAGCCCGCAGAGCACGTCGAGCAGCGTCGACTTGCCGCTGCCGCTCGGCCCTGTGATCCCGATATAGTCGCCTCGGTCGACCGAGAAGGATACATCATCGAGAGCTATGATGCGGCCATTGTCATAGGTGCGCCGGCAATTACGGATTTCGATCAGTCGGGACATTCGGGAAATCTCAGTTCTGGCGATCAAGCTCGGTGCGCAGGCTCGCGGTCAGCGCGGCCAGCGATCCTCCGAGCGCCTTGAGGCGGGGAGCATAGTCGTCACGGCGGGCGACGGTCAGCGACGCGCCGTTTCCGGCGATGTCGAAGAGACAGAAGGAACCGCCGCAGGGCCGCATCTTCCAGTCAAGCCGCCGGGCACTGCCGTCGCGCCGGATCTGCGAGGAAAGCACCACCACGTCCGTTGATCCGATCGCCTTGGCACCGGAAATGCGCAGACGGTCGTCCGGGCGGATGCGCCGGCCGAGCTCGACGGCCATCACGTCACGTAGCACGAGGCGAAACTCGCGCCGCTCCGCCTCGCCGGCAGTTTCCCATGCTTTTCCGGCGACCTTACGGGCAATGTCGCCAAGGTCGAGATAGCGCTCGAGCAAACCGGCGAGCCGTGACCGAGGGGCGCCCGCAGATGCGACCGTAGCCGCGTGGATCTTCTCCACAGCGGCAATCGCACCGTCCACGTTGGCGGCAATGGCGGGCTGGAAACCGAGAAAGAGCGAGCTGCAAAGGGCAGCAAGAACAAAGAAACGACCGCAGGAGGAAACGATGCCCTTTGGTCCGCAGAAAAATGGTCTGAAATACATGGATGCCCCAGAAGACCTTCCGCCGGATGGATACGGAAACGCCTTCTCACCGCAAGTCCCAAAAACGTCCGGCACCCCACCCGCCGATGCGCTTGACATAATATGTGCGGGGCCCCTAATTCGCAAAGGAAAAGGAAGGCCGTTGTTATTTTGCCTTAGGTCAAGACGTCTCGGCGCCATCTAATACTTTGGTTTGAAACCGGCCGAGGCCGACCCGGATCAGGCATGACTGACAACTGGACTGCGCCGATCACGGGTGCCTATTGCGAGCGGACGGGGCCGGAGTTCTGGGGCGAGCCGCTGAATTCGGCATCCAGCCTGCTTGTAGTCATCGTCAGCATCACGGCCCTCGTCTATGTCCTGCGCAAGCGCCGCGTGGCGCCGGGTATCCTCGCCCTCATGGCCATGGCGGTCGCGATCGGCATCGGCTCCTTCCTCTGGCACACGTTCGCGACTCGTTGGGCAGAACTTGCCGACGTGCTGCCGATCTGGGGTTTCGTCGCGGTCTACGGCAGTGCAATGATCTTCAGTTCCGTCCGCGCGCCCGTCGGACCCATCGTCGCATTGGCTTTCGGCGCCGTCGTCTTCCTGACTGGCGTAGCCTTGTCGATGAGCGAGACGCACATGCTGGGAGACACGGTCAGCGGCTCGACGCAATATTTGCCCGCACTGTTTGTCGTGATCGCCACAGGCCGGCTGCTCTGGCGCGAACGCCATCCGTCGATCCGCCTGATCGGGCTCTCGGTCGCCCTCTTCTGTCTTTCCTTCGTTTTCCGCAGTCTCGACATGCCGCTTTGCGACGTCGTCCCCATGGGCACGCACTTCCTGTGGCACGTCACCAATTGCCTGGCCTTCGCGGCGCTCCTGACGGCACTCGTGCGGTACCCTGGGTCGACGGCCATCGACCACGACACAGGTCTAGAGGCGCCAAGCGAAGGCCGATGAGCCTTCGTCCCGGCATTACCAAGATTTAACTTCGCTCAAAGCGCTTGCTGTGGGAAACAGGTCCAAGCGCAATCCTGCTGGTGGAGAAGGGTCCGCGCCAAAGAGCCCGATGGTCAGGATTTGACACGGGTCAATAACAACGCCTCGGTTTCGGTCGATACAAGACGAAACCGATGATCGAAGATGGACACGACATGACCAGCGACGCCGACAAGTCAACGTCAACTGAAACGAATGAACTCTCGAAGCTTCTTGCGTCCTCCCGCAAGAGCGACGGACGTTCCCGCTGGATATGGCGCCTCGGTGCCGCGGGCCTGGTTCTCGTCGCCGGCTATGCCTATTGGCTCTATTCGAGCCAGACGACGGCCTACACCTATTCCACTTCGGCGGCCAAGAAGGGCGCCCTCACGGTCATCGTCACCGCAACCGGCTCGGTCGAACCGACCGTTCAGGTCGACGTGTCCAGCGAACAGTCAGGCACTATCCGCGAAGTGCTGGTCGACTACAACAGTTCCGTGAAGAAGGGCGAGGTCGTCGCCCGGCTCGACACCGCGAAACTGGAAGCCACGGTCAAGAGCGCTGAGGCGAGCCTGCTCTCCGCCAAGGCGAGTGTCGCAAAGGCGGAAGCCGACATGCAGTCGGCCAAGGCCAGTTACGACCGTCTGAAGTCGCTGGTCAGCAGCCGGGTTTCGACCCAGCAGGAGATGGAGGCGGCCGGCTACACCTACGAGGCCTCCGCCGCAACCAAGCAGAGCGCCGAGGCCAATGTGCTTTCCGCCGAGGCCGAGTTGGAACAGGCCCGGCTGAACCTCACCAAGGCGACGATCCAGTCGCCGATCGACGGCATTGTGCTCTCGCGCGACGTCGATCCGGGCGCGACGGTCGCGGCTTCGCTCGAAGCGCCGACTCTCTTCAAGATTGCCGGTGACCTTCGGCAAATGGAACTTCAGGTCGACATTGATGAAGCCGATGTCGGTCAGGTCGCCGTCGGCCAGAAGGCGACCTTCACCGTCGATGCCTTTGCCGACAAACGGTTTCCGGCGGAAATCACGACCGTTCGCTATGCCTCTGAGACCGTCAACGACGTCGTGACCTACATGGGCATCCTGACGGTGCAGAATGACCAGCTTCTGCTGCGCCCCGGCATGACCGCCACCGCCGACATCGTCGTCCAGTCGATCGATGGCGCCCTTCTCATCCCGAACACCGCATTGCGCTACACGCCGCCGGAAAGCCTGACCCAGAAGAGCTCCGGCAGTGGCATGTTCAGCCTCTTCCGTCCGCCCCGCATGGGCTCCATCAGCGCGCCCGAGCCGGTGGGCAGCGAGCGCACGGTCTGGCTGATGCGCAACAACGTGCCGACGGCGGTCAACATCGAGATCGGCGCCAGCGACGGCCAGAACACGGTCGTCACCAAGGGGGACATTGCCGAGGGCGATCTGCTGATCACCGACGCCGCCGAAAAGAAGGGCTGACCCTGATGTCCGGCCCTCCACTCATCGAGTTCCAGCAGGTCTCCAAGGTCTATGGCCGTGGCGAGGCCACGATCCGCGCCCTCGACCGCGTCGATCTCACCATCGAGAAGAATGAATTCGTAGCCATCATGGGACCGTCCGGCTCTGGCAAGTCGACGGCAATGAACATTCTCGGTTGCCTCGACGTGCCGAGCTCCGGCGAATACCTGTTCCAGGGTATCCGCACCTCCGAACTCGATCGCAGCCAGCACACCATGCTGAGGCGTCACATGCTCGGTTTCGTCTTCCAGGGGTTCAACCTGCTCGCGCGCACCTCGGCAATCGAAAACGTCGAACTGCCGCTCGTCTATCGAGGCATGGAAGCGCGGGAACGACGCCGGCTTGCGGCCATCGCGCTCGAACAGGTCGGCCTGAAAGGACGCGAACACCATACGACGCAGGAACTTTCCGGTGGCCAGCAGCAGCGCGTTGCGATCGCCCGCGCAATCGTTACCAGCCCAGCCGTCCTGCTCGCCGACGAACCCACCGGCAACCTCGACACCAAGACCAGCAAGGAGATCATGGAACTCATTACGGGCCTCAATCGGGATCACGGCATCACCGTGATTATGGTCACCCATGAAGACGATATCGCAGCCTATGCCAAGCGTAACCTGCGTTTCGTCGACGGCCATCTGAGTTCCGACAGCCTGAACGGAAAGGCTCCAGCCGATGTTCTTTGAAACCGTCAAACTCGCGCTGCGGGCCATCAGCCGCAACATGCTGCGCTCCTTCCTCACCGTGCTGGGGGTCGTCATCGGCGTTGCGGCCGTCATCGCCATGGTGACGATCGGCAATGGCACCACCGCCCAGGTGACCGCCGAGATCTCCAAGCTCGGCACCAACCTCCTCTTCGTCCGCCCCGGTCAGTTTGGCCCCGGTCGCGCCAGCACCGAGGCCAAGAAGTTCACGGAACGCGATGTTCAGGCGATCACCGAGCAGATTTCCGGCCTGAGGGCGGTGGCAGGCCTCAACCAGTCGAGCCAGGTGGTGATCTATGGTGGCGAAAACCACCAGACGACCGTCATGGGCACGACCGGTGATTATTTCATCGCCCAGGATTGGACGATCGCCAGCGGCCGGACTTTCCTGGTTTCCGAGGAGCGCGGCGGTCAGGCCGTCTGCGTCATCGGCGAAACGGTGCGCAAGGAGCTCTTCGGCTCGACCCCGGCACTGGAACAGAACATCCGCGTCGGCAGCGTCTCCTGCCAGGTGATCGGCACGCTCGGCAAGAAGGGCCAGAGCGGCATGGGCAATGACCAGGACGACATGGTGGTGATGCCGCTCAAGGTCTTCCAGCGCCGCATCGGTGGCTCCTCTGACGTGTCCAGCATGATCCTGTCAGCCGAGGACGGCGTATCGACGAGCAAGATCCAGGCGAACGTCGAACGACTGCTGCGAGAGCGCCGCAAGATCATCGCCGGACGCGAGGACGATTTCTCTGTCAACGACATGACGCAGATGGCCTCAACGCTGACCGGCACCACCACGCTGATGACCGGTCTTCTCGGCGCCGTCGCCGCCGTCAGCCTGCTCGTCGGCGGTATCGGCATCATGAACATCATGCTCGTGTCGGTCACCGAGCGCACCCGCGAGATCGGCATCCGTCTGGCGATCGGTGCGCTGGAAAAGCAGGTTCTCACCCAGTTTCTCGTCGAGGCGGTGACGCTCTCGCTGGCCGGCGGCATCATCGGCATTCTGCTGGGTCTCGGACTCGCCTATTCGGCAGTGAGCTATATGAGCGTACCCTTCGTCACCAGTCCCTCGGTGATCGTGCTGGCCTTTGCCTTCTCCGCAGCGATCGGCATGGTCTTCGGCTACTTCCCGGCCCGCCGGGCGGCCCAGCTCAACCCGATCGAGGCGCTGCGCCACGAATGAAGGAGAGGCGGCGGCCAATGGTCGCCCCTCCGTCCTCCCGCAATGGTCTTCCGCGTTTTCCACCACAAATTGCATTGATATATCACTCCGCCTTGCCATCGCGGATGCGACATGCCAAATTGAGATATATCAGCGGAGGGCAGAATGAGCACGATTACCGACTCGCAAAGTCACCTCGCCTACCTCGCGCTCGAAAGCCTTATCGTCACATTGAAACTGAAACCGGGCGCACTGGTGAACGAACGGCAGTTGATCGAGCTTTCGGGCTATGGCCGCACCCCGGTTCGCGAAGCAATCCAGAAGCTGGCCTGGCAGGGTCTCGTCGTCGTTCGCCCGCGCGTCGGCCTTCAGATTGCCGAGATCGAGGATGCCGACCACCGGTCGATCATGGCAGTTCGGCTGAAGCTCGAACCGCTTCTCGCACGTCTTGCGGCCGAAAACGCCGATAACGGCCAACGCGCCGCCCTGCTTGACTGTGCCACGGCAATGACGACGTCGGCGGCCGCCGGTGATTTCGCGGCCTTCCTGGCCGCCGACAAGCGGTTCGACGAAACCATCGAGGAGGCCTGCAGCAACCGCTTCCTCATCGCGGCGGTGGCACCGCTTCAGTCCCATTCCCGTCGCATGTGGTATGCGCGCGCAACGGCCGGAAAGATGGATCGCTCGGTCGCTCTGCATGTCGCGGTGATCCGCGCCATCCAGCAGGGCAAGGGCGATGAGGCGGAAACCGCCATGACGGCCTTGATCGGCTATCTCAGCGAGGCGTGAAGCCCCGACAGCAAACGCCCGCGAAAACAAAAAAACGCCCGATCAACGATCGGGCGTTCCTGTTTCCGCTGATCTCTGACCGTCAGCCGACGAAGGCGCGTTCGATGACGAATTCCGCCGGTTTGTTGTTGGCGCCTTCGTTGAGGCCCGCCTTTTCCAGCAGGGCCTTGGTGTCCTTGAGCATGGCCGACGAACCGCAGATCATGCCGCGATCGACCGCCGGATCGAGCGCCGGAACACCGAGATCGCTGTAGAGCTTGCCGTTCTCCATGAGGTCGGTGATCCGGCCCTTGAAAGGATAGTCTTCGCGGGTAACCGTCGCATAGTGCTTCAGCTTGTCACCGACGATTTCGGCGAGGAACTCATGGTTCTTGATCTCTTCGACGAGATCGAAACCGTATTGCAGTTCCGCAACCTCACGGCAGGTATGGGTGAGGATGACCTCTTCGAACTTTTCGTAAGTTTCCGGATCGCGGATGAGGCTGGCAAACGGCGCGATGCCGGTACCGGTCGAGAACATGTAGAGGCGCTTGCCGGGCGTCAGCGCATCGAGCACGAGCGTCCCGGTCGGCTTCTTGCGCATCAGAACCTTGTCACCGGGCTTGATCTTCTGCAGGTGCTGCGTCAGCGGACCGTCCGGCACCTTGATCGAGAAGAACTCGAGTTCCTCGTCCCAGGCCGGGCTCGCGATCGAATAGGCACGGTAGACCGGCTTGCCCTCGACCATGAGGCCGATCATCGCGAACTCGCCGGAGCGGAAACGGAAGCCGGCCGGGCGGGTCATGCGGAAGCGGAACAGGCGATCGGTGTAGTGAGTGACGTCGAGCACAGTTTCGGCATAGACGCCTTCCGGTACGATCAGTTCCGCATTATCGGTTTTGACAGGAGCATTCATGCGTCTTGTGTTCCTATGGTCGCCAGAGAGGTTTGGCTCGCAGGCCTATACCGCAACTTTGAGGCCGGAAAAAGCGGACAATTCGCCACCTTCGGCGTTTCGCCCCGCTCATCGGATGCCTGAAATGGCATCCGCCTTCCTTGACCTCCATCAA
Organism: Rhizobium terricola; assembly: GCF_012927355.1. GTDB lineage: Bacteria > Pseudomonadota > Alphaproteobacteria > Rhizobiales > Rhizobiaceae > Allorhizobium > Allorhizobium terricola. Next base: position 1,079,053 of record NZ_JABBGK010000001.1, on the reverse strand, counting down.
GTCGACGGAGATTACATATTATTCTGGCGATGTATTATGCGCCCTGACCGCCGATGCGCCGCCAACTGAAACCGCCGGCCGCGGCGGATGCCTTGGCGCTCGGCTGGTAGCGCTGGGCAATTCCCGGCAGACGTCCGTCGGCGAGCCGCGCAAGGGCGACCGGGTTCGTCACCGCAAAGCTCGTGAAGCCGGTCCGCAGCATCAGCGGCACCTGGTCGATCAGCACGTCGCCGACGGCACGGAGATCTCCCTGATAACCGAGACGATCGCGGACAAGCGACGCATGGCTGAAGCCGCGCCCGTCGTTGAAGGCAGGGAAGTTGACGGCGATCAGCGCGATGCGATCGATATGGGGCGCAAGCTTCGTCACGTCGTCGGCGGGCTGGACGAGAACGCCGAAACCGCTCTCGTTGCTCTGCTCGACCGCGGCGAGAAAACCGTCGAGAGCGACGACGGCCCGCTCGCCCTCGCCCGCCTTGCGGTCTTCGGTCTCGATGACCCAGGCGTCGTTGTCGACGAAGCCGGACTGGTTCCAGATTTTGGTCATTTCATCTCTTCCTTAGGCCGCTTCCGCCGCCTGGCCGTAAAGGGCATCCTTGAAGGGCTTCGGGCCGACCCGACGATAGGCATGGAGGAAGGTCTCCTTCGGGTCCAGGCGCAGGCCGAGATAGGTATCGACGATCGTTTCGATCGCATCGGTGACCCGATCCGGCTCGAAGCCGCGGCCGATGATCTCGCCGATCGAGGTGTTCTCGTCGCCGGAACCGCCGAGCGTGATCTGATAGAGCTCCGCCCCCTTCTTTTCCACCCCCAGAAGGCCGATATGGCCGACATGGTGGTGGCCGCAGGCATTGATGCAGCCGGAAATCTTGATCTTCAGCTCGCCGATCTCGGCCTGGCGTTCCGGCGAACCGAAACGGGTCGAAATCTCCTGAGCGACCGGGATGGAACGGGCATTGGCAAGCGCGCAATAGTCGAGGCCCGGGCATGCGATGATGTCGGTGATCAGGCCCGCATTGGCGGTGGCGAGGCCCGAAGCCTCGAGCGCCTGGTAGACGGCGTAGAGATCACCGAGCGCCACGTGCGGCAGGATCAGGTTTTGCTCGTGGCTGACGCGGATCTCGTCGAAGGCCAGCCGCTCGGCAATGTCGGCGACGACGTCCATCTGCGCGTCACTGGCATCGCCCGGCGTGCCGCCGATCGGCTTCAGCGAGATGGTCACCATGCCGTAGTCAGGATGGGTGTGCGGCTGGACGTTCTGCGAGGCCCAGGCGGCAAAGGTCGCATCCGCCTTCTTGGCGCGGGCGAGCGCTTCCCAGCCCTCCGGCCGTTCCGGCAGCACGGGCGGGGCGAAATAGGCCTCGATCGCACGGATGTCCGCTTCCGGCAGCTTCAGCTCGCCGTCGCGGATATGGTCGAATTCGGCTTCGACCTGACGCGTCAGTTCCTCGACGCCGGTCTCGTGCACGAGGATCTTGATGCGGGCCTTGTACTTGTTGTCGCGGCGGCCATGCAGGTTATAGACGCGAACGATCGCCGTCACATAGGTCAGGAGATCGGCTTCCGGCAGGAAGTCGCGGATCAGCTTGGCAACCAGCGGCGTGCGGCCCTGCCCTCCCCCGACATAGACCGCAAAGCCGAGTTCGCCGGCGTCGTTCTTCTTCAGGTGCAGACCGATGTCGTGGACCTGGATCGCGGCGCGATCCCGCGGGGCCCCGGTCACCGCGATCTTGAACTTGCGCGGCAGGAACGAGAATTCCGGATGGACCGACGACCACTGGCGCAGAATTTCCGCATAGGGCCGCGGGTCGGCGACCTCGTCGGCGGCGGCGCCGGCGAAATGATCGGCCGTGACATTGCGGATGCAGTTGCCCGACGTCTGGATCGCATGCATCTCGACGCTGGCCAGATCCGCCAGGATATCCGGCGTGTCGGAAAGCTTCGGCCAGTTGTACTGGATGTTCTGGCGTGTGGTGAAATGGCCATAGCCGCGGTCGTAGCGGCGCGCGACATGGGCGAGCATGCGCATCTGCTTGGCGTTCAGCGTGCCATAGGGGATCGCGACGCGCAGCATGTAGGCATGCAACTGCAGATAGACGCCGTTCATCAGGCGCAGCGGACGGAACGCGTCCTCGGCGATCTCTCCGGCAAGACGGCGGTTGACCTGGTCCCGAAACTGCTCGACGCGAGCGGAGACGAAGGCGTGGTCGAATTCATCGTAGCGGTACATGGAATTCCTCAGGCGGCAATGAAGTCAGGATCGGCGAAACCGTGGCCGTCCGCATAGGCGATGGTCGGTCCTTCGGCGCGGATGCGCTCGCGAAGGCGAAGCGGACGCAACTTGCCGTCCTTTTCCTCGACCTCGATAACGTTGACATCGAGAACGATGTTGCTGGCAAAGGCCTTGCGGCCTGCTTCTTCGAGCGCGGCGACCGCTTCGGCGTGGCGGGCGACAAATGCCTCCTGCAGCTTTTCGGTCCACTGGCCGTTGGCGTCGAGCCAAACGGCAATGCCGTCACCCAGACGATTTGCGGTCAATACATTTTCTGCCATGTCATGTCCTCTCGAAAGGGGCAAGGCTGGCGATCTTGCCGCGCAGCGGTTCGGAACGGGCGAAGTTGCCGCCTGCGACGGCATCACCGATGATCACCATCACCGGGCCCTTGAGTTCATTGCGGGTCTCAAGCGCCGGCAGCTCCTCGAGCGTGCCGTGCAGGAGCCGGCTGTCGCTGCGGCCGGCATTCTCGACGACGGCGACCGTGGTGTCCTCGGCCAGACCGGCATCCATCAGCCGTGTTGCGACAGAGGCCGCGACGCTGCGGCCCATGTAGACGGCAACCGTCGCGCCGGAAAGGGCAAGCCGCGCCCAGTCGGGCAGCGTTTCGCCGTGAAGGTCGTGGCCGGTGGTGAAAACCAGAGACGAGGCAACGCCGCGCAGCGTGAGCGGCAGCTCGAAATCGGCGGCAGCCGCCAGTGCGGAGGTGATGCCCGGCACAACCTCGTAAGCGATGCCCGCCTCGCGCAGCGCTGCCATTTCCTCGGCGGCGCGGCCGAACACCAGCGGGTCGCCGGATTTGAGGCGAACGACGCGCTTGCCCTCGCGTCCGAGTTCGACGAGCAGATGGTTGATCTCGTCCTGCGACTTTGAATGGCAGCCCTTGCGCTTGCCGACCGGGATACGGGTCGCATCACGGCGTCCCATGTCGATCACGGCCTGCGGTACGAGCGCGTCATGGACAATCACATCTGCTTCCATCAGCAGGCGATGGGCGCGGAGCGTAAGCAGATCCTCCGCCCCCGGTCCGGCGCCGACCAGGAAGACCCGACCGACGGAACCGCTGGTACGAGTGACCTTGAGGAGCCGGGTCGCGTGGCGACGCGCCGCGCTCTCGTCGCCAGCCTCGACGGCATCTGCCACGTCGCCCTTGAAGAAGGCCCGCCAGAACAGGCGGCGCACGACACCGCGTGGCAGCAGGCTGTCCACTGCGGAACGGTAGGCATTGGCGAGCCGTGCAAGACGGCCAAGCGACTTCGGAAGCAGTCGGTCAATGTCGCCACGGATCATCTGCGCGAGCACCGGACCGGCACCCTCCGTGCCGATCGCAACGGCGATCGGGGCACGATTGACCAGTGCCGGCGTGTAAAAATCGCAAAAATCCGGCTGGTCGACGGCATTGGCCGGGACGCGATGCGCCCGTGCTGCCGTCACGATCGTCCGATCCAGTTCCGCGTCACCGGTCGCCGCAAAGACGAGGACGGCGTCCTCGACCTGGTGCGCGGCAAAGCTGCGGGCAATCGTCTCGACACCGTGCACGGCCAGAAAGGCGGCATAGTCGGCATCCGGCGCATCCGTATAGGCGACGATCCGGGCTTCGGTGTTGCGCAGCAGGCGCACCTTGGCGAACGCTTCCGGTCCGTTGCCGAAAACGGCGGCAACGGCATTCGAGACCTTGAAGAAGGCCGGAAAGACCGAAAGTTGCTGTTCGCTCGCGCCCATGCGTGATTCCACTATTCCGAGGAGTGCCGCACTATCCTCTTTAGTCGCAAACGTTTGAAGAAACAGAAATCCGTAGCGGCCTCACCATGGATATTTCTTTGCTAGCCACAAGGCCAAACAGAGCAAATATCACCGTCCGGCACCAACCGCCCGTTTCGCGCTGCAAAAGCGTCGGGATAACCGCATCACCGGCATGTTTTGCCTTTCCGCTCGCAACGGCCAGACGCTAGGATTGCGGACCACCTCTGAAGGAGACCGACTTTGAACAGCCCTCTGCTGACGCGACGCCTGCTTGACGTCATCGAACACGACATCCTGCCGCTTACCGAGACGGGAGTGGCCGCAGGCAACAAGGTTTTCGGGGCGGCGATCCTGAGGAAGTCCGATCTGTCGCTGGTGCTTGCCGAGACCAACAACGAACTGGAAAACCCGTTGTGGCACGGCGAGGTCCACACGCTGAAGCGCTTCTACGAGCTTGGTGAACATCCTCCCACGAAGGACCTGATCTTCCTCTCGACCCACGAGCCCTGCACCATGTGCATGTCCGCGATCACCTGGGCCGGCTTCGACAATTTCTACTATTTCTTCAGCCACCAGGACAGCCGCGACGCCTTCGCCATCCCGCACGATCTGAAGATCCTGAAAGAGGTCTTCGGGCTGGAGCCAGGCGGCTACCGCAAGTCGAATGCCTTCTGGAATGCGTTTGCCATCGCGGATCTGGTCGCGGTCAGCGACGAGCAGGAAACGCTCGATGCGCAGTCGCGCCGCATCCGCGCCGTCTATGACAGGCTCTCGGGGCAGTACCAGTACGGCAAGTCCGACAACGACATTCCCCTCAACTGACGGGCCACGACAGGATCTCCGCATGCAGCCCTCAAAGGACATCTCGCGCCTTCTCGAAATCATGGCGTCCCTGCGTAATCCGGAAACCGGTTGCCCCTGGGACATCGTCCAGACCTTCGAGACCATCAAGCCCTATACCATCGAGGAGGCCTATGAGGTCGCCGACGCGATCGAACGCAACGATCCCGACGACCTCTGCGACGAACTCGGCGATCTTCTCCTCCAGGTGGTCTTCCATGCCCGCATCGCCGAGGAAGCAAGGCTTTTCGCTTTCGGCGACGTGGTCGAGGCGATCACCGCCAAGATGATCCGCCGCCATCCGCATGTCTTTGCGGTGTCGGACGCCTCGACGCCCGAGGCAGTCAAGCTCCAGTGGGACGAGATCAAGCGGCTTGAAAAGCAGGAGCGGACAGAGCGCCGTGCGGCACGCGCTGCCGCTGTGGGTCAATCCACACCCGACGATCCGAAGGTCGGCCTCCTGGGCAGCGTCCAGCGCTCGTTTCCGGCGCTGACCGAAGCGCTGAAGCTCCAGGAACAGGCGGCCAAGGTCGGCTTCGACTGGGCGGAAGCGGCTCCGATCCTCGACAAGATCGAGGAGGAGATCGCCGAACTGCGCGAGGCGCTCGCCGCCCGGCAACCGGATAAGGTCAAGGACGAACTTGGCGACCTGATCTTCGCCCTCGTCAATATCGGTCGCCATGTCGGCGCCGAACCGGAACAGGCATTGCGCGGCACGAACAGCAAATTCCGACGCCGTTTCAGATACATAGAGACATCTCTGGAGAGGAACGGCGAGGCGCTCCAGACGGCCGGGCTGGAACGAATGGAGGCTCTTTGGCAGGAAGCCAAGAAGGACGAAGGATAAGGGCTCAGACCCCGCCCGTCGTTCGCCCTAGATCGGCGGCCGGCAACGGTTTGGCGAGCAGGTAGCCCTGCCCGTATTCCACCCCGAGAGCCCGCAGCGCCGTGAGTTGCGCCTCCGTCTCGATGCCTTCGGCGACAATTCGGCAGGATACATGACACCCGAAGGCGACGATCGCCGCGGCGAGCGCCTGACGCACCGGATCGGTCTCGATGGCACGCGTCAGGCTGATATCGAGCTTGATGATATCCGGTCGGATGCTGAGAACATGCCGAAGGCTTGCATATCCGGAGCCGGCATCGTCCACGGCAATCCGCACGCCCCGCGCCCGGACCCTCGCAAGAGCCCGGAACAGGCCTTCATAGTCCTCGACATGTTCGTGCTCGGTGAGTTCCAGCACGATCCGATCGAGCGGATACCCCTCCAGAACGGCCGCCAGATCGCCGCCGACGATAATCTTCGGGGAAATGTTGAGCGCAAGGTACCGGTCCTCCTGCGAAACGGCGAAGAAGTCGCGGAGCGCATTTCGTATTGCCGCGAACTCCAGCTCGCTACGCATGCCGGCCGCATCCGCATCGGCAAACCAGCGGTCGGGAGACTGGTGCGGCGAGCCGGCGAAACGCGCCAGAGCCTCCGCGCCCACCACCACCATGTCATCCAACCTGATGATCGGTTGGTAGATCATGTGCGGCCCGCCTGCCGTCAGCACGGCGGCGAGCCGCGACCTGAGGCTCTCCTGGACCTTCTGCGAAGTGACCTTCGCCTCGACCTGAGCCGCCACCATGTCGGCCACGGCGCGCATCGTCTGCAGGTCCCTGACGCTCAGCGAGGTATCCGGCCACGAACTGAAGCAACAGAACGTGCCGTAGACGGTACCGTCGCTCAGGCGAATCGGGACGCTCATGTGCGAGCCGATCGGCAGTAGCGCGGTCTCCGGGATATCGAGTGCGGCAGGAACGAGTGAGGTGTCGGGAATGAGTTCGGGAAGTTCGCCGGCTACCACCTTGCGGCAATAGCCCTCTTCCATCGATAGCCTGTGCCCGGCGAGGAACGGCGGCTCGGCGAGACTGGTGTCGACGTGACGGAAGACGCGCTCTTCACCCAGGAACTCCGAGACGAAGCCTATCTCCATGCCCAGATGCTGTCGCACAGCCTTGAGCGCGCTTTCGACCTCCTCGTCGTAACGCAGCTTCTCAGGCTCCCCTCCGCGCCAGCCCAGCGCGCCCACCAGAACGGATTCCTGTTGCATCAACCTCTCCGTGCAGTTGGAGAAATATAGATGCACAAATCACTTTTTTTGGCAAAGGCGTTGCTTGGGGAATTCGCACCACAAACGAAAATTGCAAAAATATACCTGAGCAACTGCAATTGAACGCTGTACTGCGCCGTTGACAACCGGGTTTTGGTACGGAAATGCCGAACGTCAATCGCCGATCGCCACCAGATTGCGATGCACATACCGAATCACGTCAACGGGAGCCCCTGGCAAAGTCGCGGAAAGATTCTCGAAGCAAATGCATGGCCGGAGGGCCGTCGGTCACGAACCGGGCGACTTTTCACACAGATTACGCCAACCTGACTGGCTTATCGTTCCCAGTCTTCCTTGTCCCGCGGCTTGCCGCCGCCGAGCTTGCGTTCGAGCTCAATCGCCTGGCGATCGGTCAGGCGCAGGTCGAGGCTGACGGAACCGTCCTCGTGATCCTCGCGCCCGTCGACGACGGCATTCTGATAGGCCCAGGACACAATCGCCTGCTTGTCGGCCGGGATCGTGATCGTCGCTTCGGTCAGGACACCGGAAAGTCGCTCCGAAATCACGTCGAGCAGCCTGTCGACGCCTTCGCCCGTGATGGCCGAGACGGTCAGCACGTTTTCGCGCGTCGCTGCCTTCTGCAGGAGCGCATCATGCGTCTCGCTCTCCAACCGGTCGATCTTGTTCCATACCTCGATGATGCGCTCGGACTTTTCCTTGTCGTCGATGCCGAGGTCGGACAGGATGCGCAGCACATCGGCGGACTGGGCGGCGTTGTCCGGATCGGACATGTCGCGCACATGCAGGATCAGATCGGCTTCGAGAACCTCTTCGAGCGTGGCGCGGAACGCCGCGACCAGATGCGTCGGCAGATCGGAAATGAAACCGACCGTGTCGGACAGGATCACGGTCCGGCCGTGCGGAAGCTTCATCCGCCGCAGCGTCGGATCGAGGGTGGCGAACAGCATGTCTTCGGCCAGAACGCCGGCACCGGTGATCCGGTTGAACAGCGTCGACTTGCCGGCATTGGTATAGCCGACCAGTGCCACGATCGGATGCGGCACCTTGCGGCGCTTGGCGCGATGCAGCTGGCGGGTGCGCACCACCTGCTCCAGCTCACGCTCGAGCTTTACGATACGATCCTGCAGCAGCCGACGGTCAGCTTCGATCTGGGTTTCACCCGGACCGCCCATGAAGCCGCCACCGCCGCGCTGGCGCTCAAGGTGGGTCCAACTGCGAACGAGCCGACCCTTCTGATAGTTGAGATGGGCGAGATCGACCTGCAGCGTGCCTTCCTTGGTGGAGGCCCGGCGGCCGAAGATCTCCAGGATCAGGCCGGTGCGGTCGATGACCTTCGCATTCCATGCCTTCTCGAGATTGCGCTGCTGGACGGGCGTCAGCGGGTGGTCGACGATGACCAGACCGGCATCGTGCTCTTCCAGCTTCTCGGTAATCTCGGCGATCTTGCCGGTGCCGAGCAAGGTTGCCGGACGCGGCTGGTTCACCGGCACGATCAGCCCCTCGGCCACGGTCAAGTCGATTGCCCGGGCAAGGCCAATGGCCTCTTCGAGCCGGCTTTCGTTGGAACGGGTAACCGCGGCGACCACATTGTCGGTCGTGGCGGACGGCGCGTTGCGCAGCTGCTTCAGAACCGGAACGATGACCAATGCACGCATGTCATCCCGGGGCTTTTCGTCCTCCGGGATGATCGAATCGTTTTTCGTGTCTCGCGTGGTTATGGCTTCAATCCTGCGACGAAGAGGCTTCTTCGCTTTCGAACATCTGCATCGGCTGACCCGGCATTATGGTCGAGATGGCGTGTTTGTAGACGAGCTGCGAGTGCCCGTCGCGGCGCAACAGAACGCAGAAATTGTCGAAGGACGTAACAACGCCCGTCAGCTTGACACCGTTGATCAGGAAGATCGTCAGCGAAATCTTCTGCTTGCGAACGGTGTTGAGAAAAAGATCCTGCAGGTTCTGAGAACGTTCCGCCATGGCGCCGCTTCTTTCTTTTTTGCCGACAGATTGGTCGGTGTAATTATTGTTCAAGCTTATCAAACAGCTAAGGCTTTGTCCCTTGCAAGCCTTTCACCGTGAAGTTGGTATCAAATCGCCGTCTTTTCCGCAATCTCGAAAAAGGCGCTCCGAATTTTCTCGGAGAACGTGCCCGGATGGCCGTTTCCGATCGTCTTTCCATCAATTTCCACGATCGGGAAGCAGATGCTTGTCGCGGCGGTAATGAATACCTCGCGCGCCCCCAGCATTTCCTCCCGCGAAAACTCCCGCTCGACGACCGGTATCGAAAGCGCCCTCGCCACGTCCATCAGCCCGGTTCGCGTAATGCCGCGCAAGATACCGTGTTCTGCCGGTCGTGTCACCAACTGTCCGTCTGCATCCACCATCCAGACATTGGTCGCGGCCCCTTCGGTCACCATGCCCCGTGCGTCGACATAGATCGCCTCCTGGGCACCGGCTTCCTTGGCCGCCTGGCGTGCCATGACATTCGGCAGAAGACCCACGGTCTTGATGTCGACGCGATCCCAGCGGTTGTCGGGCAGCGTGATGGCCTTGAGGCCGTTGGCGTTCTTGGCCGCGATCACCTTGGGATCCGTGCTCTTGGCGGTGATCACCAGTGACGGCGCGGTCTCGGCGTTCGGAAAGACATGATCGCGCCGCGCCACGCCGCGTGTCACCTGCATGTAGAACAGGCCGTTGCGCACATGGTTACGCCGCGCCACCTCGCGGATCACCTGCACGAGAGCTGCCCTCGACATCGGGGGTGAGATGCGGATTTCCGAGAGCGAACGGTCCAGCCTGTCGAGATGCCGGGTCAGGTCGACGATCACGCCATGGCGGATCTCGCAGACTTCGTAGACGCCGTCGGCAAACTGGTAGCCGCGATCCTCGATATGGACGCCGGCCGCATCGTGCGGCAGGTAGCGACCGTTGACATAGGCAATTCTCGGCATCGGAAACCCTTGCTGGCGAATTCTAGAAATATTGGATCGACACCCGGAACATCTGCTCCACGTCGCGCACCGCTTCGGCGGTGGCGAAGAGGACAACACGGTCCTTCGCCTTGATCTTCAGATCCCCGTCGGGCCGCAGCACATGCTTGTCGCGATAGATCGCGCCGATGCGGATACCCGGCGGCAGCTTGAGCTCGCGGAACGGCACGCCGACCAGCGGCGAGGTCTCGAGCGCCTCGGCCTCGATCACTTCCGCGACCCCCTTCTGTACCGCATAGACCGAGCGGATACGGCCCTTGCGGACGTGCTGGAGCACCCGGGAAATGGTGACCGCGCGAGGATTGATGTGGTGGTCGATCCCGACCCCCTGGGTGAGATCCTGAAAGCTCGGATTGTTGATCAGCGCCATCCCCGACCTGCAACCCATGCGCTTCGCCATCGCCGCGCTCAGAATATTGGTCTGGTCGCTGTTGGTCAGCGTGATCATCAGATCGGCATCCTGCACGTCCGCCTGCTGCAGGATATTCTGGTCGAGCGCGGAACCATGAAGCACGATCGACTGCTTCAGCTTGTCGGAAACCACGATGGCACGATCCCGATCGCTCTCGATGATCTTCACCTTGGTCTTCGGCTGCATCTTTTCGATCTGGCGCGCCACGTAGTAGCCGATATTGCCGCCGCCCGCGATGATCAGCCGGCCCGCCTCCTGCTCCTCATGTCCGAAGAGGCCGAGGGTCCGACGGATATGCTCGCGCTGGCAGATGACATAGGCAAGGTCACCGACAAGCAGTTGGTCCGTCGAGCGGGCGACCATGAGGCGACCGTTGCGATAGATCGCGGTTACCGTCGCCATCAGGTCCGGAAAGAGCTGGCTGAGCTGGTGCAACGGCGTGTTGACGACCGGGCAATCCTCCATGCACTCGATGGCGACCATCGCGATATGGTCGTCGGCGAAGCGGACGATATCGGTCGCGCCGGGGAAGGAAATGCGCCGCAGCACCATCTTGCCGACCTCGATTTCCGGAGAAATCGTCACGTCGATCGACATGTTCTGCTGGCTGAAGAGGTCGGAATATTCCGGCCTGAGATAGTTCTGTGCACGGATGCGGGCGATCTTCGTCGGGACCGAGAACAAGGCATGGGCCACTTCGCAGGCCACGATGTTGACCTCGTCGTAAAGCGTCACCGCAATGATCATATCGGCCTGGTCCGCGCCCGCTCTCGCCAGCATGTCCGGATGGGCGCCATGCCCCACATAGCCGCGGACGTCGAGCGTTTCGGTGATGTGGTTGACCAGCGAAGCCGACGTGTCGATCACCGACACGTCGTTGTCCTCCTGGGACAGGCGCTCGGCGATGCCGTATCCGACCTGTCCCGCCCCGCAGATGATGACTTTCATGATGGCTCTTTCAGCGATTTGATGACGGGCGAGGAAGGTGTGCCCCCGCCCGCATGTCCTTATACGCCAAGCGACTTCAGTTTGCGATGGAGCGCGGAGCGTTCCATGCCGACAAACTCCGCAGTGCGCGAGATGTTGCCGCCGAACCGGTTGATCTGCGCGATCAGATAGTCCCGCTCGAACATTTCGCGCGCCTCCCGCAAGGGAAGTGTCATGATGTGGGTGTCGTTGCGGGCCGAAACCTTCGGCAGCATGTCGGAGAGATCCTGCGGCAGCATTTCCGCGGTGATCAGGGAATCGGCGCTGTCGCTCTGTGCGAGGATCATCAGCCGTTCCATGTTGTTGCGAAGCTGCCGGATGTTGCCCGGCCAGTCATTCGCCTGAAGCACCGCCATGGCGTCCTCGCCGATCCGGCGCGGACGGATGCCGGCCTGCTCCGAAATCTGCCGCATGAACATGTCGACCAGGAAGGGAATGTCCTCGCGCCGTTCGGCGAGCGCCGGCACCTTGACCGGCACGACCGCAAGGCGATGGAACAGATCCTCGCGGAAACGCCCTTCCGCAATCAGGCTTTCGAGATTGTAGGCCGACGACGAGATGATGCGAACATCGACCTTGACCCGCTTGGAGCCTCCGACCCGTTCGAACTGCTGTTCCACGAGAACGCGCAGGATCTTGTTCTGCGTCTCACGCGGCATCTCGCCGATCTCGTCGAGATAGAGGATGCCGCGATGGGCCTCCTCGAGCGCACCGATGCGCCGCGGCTGCCCCGGCGTTCCTTCGGTCCCGAAGAGGGCGACTTCCATCCGATCCGGCGTGATTGCGGCCGCATTCAGCGTGACGAACGGACCGGAGGAGCGCGCCGAGCGCTTGTGGATCATCCGGGCGACGAGCTCCTTGCCCGATCCGGACGGCCCGAAGATCATGATGCGGCTATTGGTCGGCGACACCTTGTCGATCGTCTGACGAAGCTGCGACACCGCGACAGAGGTACCGATCAGCTCCACGGCATCCCCGGTGCGTTTCTTGAGTTCCGTCACCTCGCGCTTGAGCTTGGAGTTCTCCAGGGCCCGTTCGGCAATGAGGATAAGACGGTCGGCCTTGAACGGCTTCTCGATGAAGTCGAAGGCGCCGCGTTTGATGGCGGAGACGGCAGTTTCGACATTGCCGTGTCCCGAAATCATCACGACCGGAAGATCGGGATGGCGGGTCTTGATCTCGTCCAGCAGCGACAGCCCGTCGAGGCGGCTGCCCTGCATCCAGATGTCGAGGAAGACCAGCCGCGGCACGCGGTCCGAGATCGCCGCGAGCGCGCTATCCGCGTCATGCGCGGTGCGTGTCTCGTGTCCTTCGTCACTGAGGATGCCGGAGACGATTTCGCGAATGTCTTCTTCGTCGTCAACGACCAGAATGTCAGAGGCCATGGACCTTTTCCTTGTTGCTTTCGTCCTCCATGGCGGCCGGCGTCTCGAGACGCGGAAGCACGATGCGGATCATCGCGCCCCTGCCCCGGTCGAACTCCGCCGGTGCATCGTGCAATTCCAGCTGCCCGCCATGTTCTTCGATAATCTTCTTTACGATCGCGAGACCGAGGCCCGTGCCCTTGTCCCGCATGGTCATGTAGGGTTCGAGGATGCGGTGGCGGTTCTCCACCGGCAGTCCCCGACCATTGTCGATCACGTCCACGACGAACCGGTCGTGGTCCCGGTCGTAGCTGGACCGTACCAGTACCTTCCCGCCGTCCCCGAGCTCTTCGCGCGGCACGCCCTCAATCGCCTCGACGGCGTTCTTGATGAGGTTGCCGACGGCCTGGCCGAGCATCCGGGCATCAAAGCTTCCCTCCAGCGGCTCGTCGCCGAACTCCCGCAGGAACGTCACGTCGTGATGCCCCATTTCGCGCAGGAAGACCGAATCGCGCAGGATGTCGCGCAGGTCGGACCGCTGCTTGGCGGGCTTCGGCATGCGCGCGAAGGCCGAGAACTCGTCCACCATGCGGCCGATGTCGCCCACCTGGCGGACGATCGTGTCGGTGCACTGGTCGAACACCGCCCGATCATCTTCAGCAATGTGCTTGCCGTAACGACGCTTCAGTCGCTCCGCCGAAAGCTGGATCGGTGTAAGCGGGTTCTTGATCTCATGCGCGATGCGCCGGGCAACGTCCGCCCAGGCGGTGGACCGTTGCGCGATAACGAGATCGGTGATGTCGTCGAGGGTGATCACATAGCTGTCGGCCGAACCGCGGGTTTCCTCTCGTGTGACCTGCACGTTGAGCGTCCGCTCCTTGCCGTTGCGAATGAGGTTGATCTGCTCGCGATACTCGCCGCGGTGACGCACGGCCGCCTCGGCGAGAACACGATCGACCTCCGGCGCTACGGAAGCGAGCTTCTGCCCCATTAGTTCTTCGGCCGGCACGGCCAGGAAGTATTCGGCAGACGGATTGACGATGGTGATGACACCGTCGTCCTCGACGCCGATGACGGCGGCAGTCACGCCGGACAGCACGGCCTCGATGAAACGGCGCCGGTCGTCGACTTCGTCCTTCGCTTCGAGAATCTCATCGCGCTGGGTTCGGATCTGCGAAATCATCTTGTTGAAGGTGCGCGACAGGCTGCCGACGTCACCATCGGCAGCGCGCACCGGCACGATCACGTTGAGGTTGCCGGACGCAATGCTGTCTGCCGCGCCGATGAGCAGACGGATCGGCCGGACGATCCGGTCGGCGACGGCGATTGCCGTCCAGATCGCCGCGAGCAGCACAATCAGGGCAAAACCGAGATAGAGAACGGCAAACGCGATCTGCAGCGTGGTCCGTCCCGCCTCCATCGCCTTGTACTCGGCGGTGTTCTCCTCCATCAGCCGCATCGCGGCCATGACCTTCGGATCAACCGCGCGGATGGTGTAGAGGAACGTTCCGGAAATTGAATCGAGCTTGATGATCGCACCGACCAGGTTGGTCACGCCCGGCGGGATCAGCGTCGGTTGGCCGGCCGCTGCGCTGTCGAGCGCATCCCGCGGAATGGCCGGCAGGGGCTTGTCCGTCGGGATGTCGGCCTGCGTGATCGCCGAACCGTCCTGACGGACCAGGAAGGCCCCGAGCAGCCCGCGCCCCTTGGCCTGACGGGTCATCAGCTGGACGAAGCCGGTCCGGTCGAGGAAATAGAGCGCCCGGTTGCGCTCGAGATCGTTCGCCATGGAGACCGTCTGCCCCTGCAGATAGCTCGCATTCTCCATCATGTAGGCCTGAGCGATATTGCTCGATGACGAAACGATCGACTGGGTGCGCAGCGAGAACCAGCGATCGAGACCGACGTTCAGCGTGATGCTCGCGAAGATGGCGACGAGGATCGCCGGCGTGATGGCGACGATCGAGAACAGCACGACGATGCGCACATGGAGCCGCGCCGCGGCCCGTCCGCGGGTCCGAGCCTTGACGAGACGCGTCACCTCGCGACCGATCAGGAACATCAGGCCGACGATGAACAGCGAATTGACGATCGCCGAGGCGATCAGGACGTTGGATGTCGGCTCGATTGGCGTCAGCCCGAGCAGAACCGGCAGCGTAAACACGGCGCAGGCCAATGCGCCTGTCGCGAGCGCCAGCCCCGGAAGCGCGAAGGATGCCCGCCGGTCGTGCGCCGGCGTAGGATCGCTATCCGTAACGGATGCCGCCGCTCGCCTGATCATCAAAAAGAACTCCCGCGCTCCGCGCATGCCATGCAATTCCCGAATCAAGACGACGACGACGTCCGCGGGTCACGGCTTCGTGTCTTTTGAGCAACGCAATGTGGCGAAATTGCAACGGCCCGGAGGTGGTGTCAAGCCGAGCGCGAACTGCGATAGACCGAAACACCGAGCTCCCGGATCTTCTTTCGAAGCGTATTGCGGTTCAGTCCGAGCAGGTCGGCCGCCTTGATCTGGTTGCCACGCGTTGCGGTGAGCGCTGCAAGGATCAACGGATATTCCATCTCGGTCAGCACGCGCTCATAGAGCCCCGACGGTGGCAGACTGTCGCCGAAACTGGCGAAATAGGTCCGCATATTCTCCTCGACCGCCTGCGAAATGGTCATCGATCCGGCAGGAACGCCGGCCTTGGCGATCGGGCTGTCGGCGATGTCGGAACGCAGTTCCTGCTCGACGATCTCTCGCGAGATCACATCCTGCGGATAGAGCGCCATGAGGCGGCGGACCACGTTCTCGAGTTCGCGCACGTTTCCGGGCCATGAATAGGCCTTCAGCACCTCGAGCGCCTCATTATCGAACCGCTTGAGGTCGAGCCCCTCCTTTTCACCCTGCTGGATGAAATGGCGAACCAGGTCCGGGATGTCCTCGGCGCGGTCGCGCAGCGGCGGCAGCCGCAGCGGCACGACGTTGAGGCGATAATAGAGATCCTCGCGGAAGAGGCCCTGATTGATCGAGTGCTTGAGGTCCTTGTTGGTCGCAGCGACGATGCGCACGTCGGTGCGGATCGGCGTGCGTCCGCCAACGGTGGTATACTCGCCCTGCTGCAACACGCGCAGAAGGCGTGTCTGGGCGTCCATCGGCATGTCACCGATCTCATCGAGGAAAAGCGTGCCGCCTTCCGCCTGCTCGAAACGGCCGGTTGAGCGTGTCTGGGCACCGGTGAACGCACCCTTTTCATGGCCGAAAAGTTCAGACTCGATCAGGTCGCGCGGGATCGCCGCCATGTTGATCGCCACAAAGGGGCCGTTGCGGCGCTTGCCGTAGTCGTGCAGCGCGCGCGCCACCAGTTCCTTGCCGGTGCCGGATTCCCCCGTAATCATCAACGTCAGGTCCGTCTGCATCAGGCGGGCCAGCACGCGGTAAATCTCCTGCATCGCTGCCGATCGGCCGACCAGCGGCATGCCATCCTGCATGTCGTCGTCGAGACGTGCCGGCTTCTTCTTCGGCTCGGCGAGAGCTCTGCCGATGATGGCGATGAGCTCCGTCAGGTCGAACGGCTTCGGCAGATAGTCGTAGGCGCCCTTCTCCGAAGCCTTGATGGCGGTCATGAAGGTGTTCTGTGCGCTCATGACCAGAACCGGCAGGTCGGGACGGGCCTTCTTGATGCGCGGCAGCAGGTCGAAGGCGTTCTCGTCCGGCATCACCACGTCGGTGACCACAAGGTCCCCCTCGCCCGCGGAAACCCAGCGCCAGAGGGTTGCCGCATTGGACGTGATGCGCACGTCATAGCCGGCGCGCGTCAGCGCCTGGTTGAGCACGGTGCGGATGGCGGCGTCGTCGTCAGCGACGAGGATGGTGGCAGTCATCGGATGCTTCCTGTGGAGTTCGCCGGAATGGAATCGTCGAGCGCGATGTCTTTCGACACCGGCATCAGGACGCGGAAGGTGGTTCGGTTCGCCTGGCTGTCGCATTCCACGATGCCGCCATGGCCGTCGATGATCTTGGCGACCAGCGCCAGGCCGAGGCCGGATCCGTTGGTCTTGGTGGTGATGAACGGATCGAAGAGGTGCGGCAACAGGTCTGCCGGCACGCCCGGACCATTGTCATGCACGCAGAATTCGAGCGGCAAGGAAATCTTCTCTCTGGAACCTGCCACCGAAAGACGGATACCCGGCCGATAGGCCGTCGTCAGCTGGATCTCGCCGTCCGGGCGATCGCCGATCGCTTCGGCGGCGTTCTTAACGAGGTTTAGGAAGACCTGCACCAGCTGATCACGATTGGCATAGACCGGCGGTAGCGACGGGTCGTAGTTCTCGACGATGCGCAGGTGGCGCGCAAACCCCGCCTTGGCGATCGCCTTCACATGGTCGAGTACCGAGTGGATGTTGATCGCGACACGATCGACCGGACGTTCGTCGGAAAAGACCTCCATCCGATCGACCAGCGACACGATGCGATCCGTCTCGTCGCAGATCAGGCGGGTGAGCGCCCGGTCCTCGTCAGGAACGGAGGTCTCGAGCAACTGGGCCGCGCCACGAATGCCCGAAAGCGGGTTCTTGATCTCGTGGGCAAGCATCGAGGCAAGTCCGGTGACCGAACGGGCCGCCGTGCGATGGGTGAGCTGTCGGTCGATCTTGTCCGCCATCGACCGCTCTTGCAGCACCACGACGACGTTGCCCGGCTGGCTCAGCACCGGCGCCACATAGAGGTCGACGAGCTTGTCCTGTCCCAGCCGTGGCGAGGAAAGATCGACCCGGTATTCGTTCACCGGTGCCCGCCGTTCGCGCACCTGCTCGATCAGTGCAAGCAGCGGGCTGCCGAACGGAATGAAGGTCGAGATCCGATGTCGCGCCAGATGGCTGGCACTCGCGCCGAAAAAGGCCTCGGCCTCCCAGTTTGCGAAGGCCACGTGTCCGTCCGAATCGATCATGATGACCGGATGCTGGATGGCGTTGAGCACCGCCATCGCCAGTCCGCCGCCGCCTGCCTGCACCATCATGCTGCCTCCCGCCGGCCTTCGCCGTCCCGTATCGCATCCGCGATACAGCGCGAAAACGTCCGCGACACGAAATCCGCGTCCTTCGATGTCATGATTTCCACTTTCCGAGCTGCCGGAACCGCCGGCGCAAAACGATCGAGATACCATCCGACATGCTTGCGCGCATGGCGCACGCCGACGTCACGACCGTAATGCGCCATCATCATGTCGTAGTGCTCCGCGGCCAGATCGGCGATCTCGTCCATTTTCGGTCCGGCATCGCCGGCGATCCAGCCCGCGTGCCAGGGGCGCCCTTGGCAGGCGCGCCCGACCATCACGGCATCGGCGCCCGAGCGCCGCCGGATTTCGCCGGCATCTTCCCGGCTTTCGACATCGCCGTTGGCCGCAAGCGGAACCGAAATCACAGAGCGGACAGCCGCGATCGCATCCCAGTCGGCACGCCCTTCGTAGAACTGCATCCGGGTGCGCCCGTGAATGGTGATCATCTTCACGCCGGCAGCCTCCGCCCGGGCCGCGATCTCCGGGGCGTTCAGCATGGTCTCGTCCCAGCCGAGCCGCATCTTCAGCGTCACCGGCACCTTGACCGCGTTGACCGTCGCCTCCACCAACGAAAGCGCATGATCGGGATCGCGCATCAATGCAGATCCGGAATACCCGCCCGTCACTTTTTTCGCAGGACATCCCATGTTGATGTCAATAATGTCGGCGCCGTTGGCCTCTGCGATACGCGCGGCTTCCGCCATCCAGTGCGCCTCACGACCGGCGAGTTGCACCATGTGCGGAGTGAGCCCTGCCCCTTGCAGGCGCGACCACGACTCGGCGGCGTTGTGGACGAGTTCGCGGCTCGCCACCATCTCGGTCACGACGAGACCGGCACCGAAGCGCCACGCCATTTGCCGGAACGGCAGATCGCTGACGCCCGACATCGGCGCGAGGATCACGCGATTGCGGATCGCGACCGTTCCGATCTCGAAGGGCGAATTCAGCGCGTTTGAATACAATTGACTATCTTTCGGGCACTCTGAGTAACTGCACGATTTTTAGACACTAATTCCAGTCTTGCCAAGGGGGTATCCTGAGCCTCCCGACAAATTTCAAGCAACTGCTGGAAAATCAACGTTCGAGCCGATAGACCTCGCTTGCGAAATTCATGTGTCACGGACCGGAAGGCAAAATGCAGCAGGATGGCAGGACCTCGATCGGCATCATTGTTGTCGCCGCTGGCCGCGGCGAACGGGCCGGTACATCGGTGGAAGGTCCCAAACAATACCGACGAATCGGCGGAAAGCCTGTGATCGCCCGCACACTCGAAGCCTTCCTCGCCTGGCCGAGAACGGCAACGATCGTCTCCGTCATTCACCCGGACGACGTGGCGTTCTTCGAGACGGCTCGCGGACAGGTGGAAGGCGCCGAAGGCGTGAAAACAGCGCTAGGCGGCAGCACCCGCCAGGCGTCGGTGCTCGCCGGACTGCGCGCAATGGCGGATGCGGGCGTCACGCATGTCATGATCCACGACGCGGTGCGGCCCTTCATCGATGAAAGCCTGTTGGACCGCATCGCCGACGCGCTCGATGACGGCGAGACCTGCGTCCTGCCGGCCATGCCGGTCACCGACACGCTGAAACGTGGAACAGAGAACGGCCACGTAGCGGAGACGGTTTCCCGCGCCGGCCTGTTCGCGGCCCAGACGCCGCAGGCCTTCTCCCTGCCCGTGATCCTTGCCGCCCACGAGAGCGCCGCCGACAGCGGCCGCTCCGACTTCACCGACGACGCGTCGATCGCCGAATGGGCCGGGCTCGAGGTCCGCCTCGTCGAGGGCCTGCCGGAAAACGTGAAACTGACCCTGCAGAAGGACATCGCCATGGCCGACGCCAAGCTCTCCGCCCCCACTTTGCCGGACGTGCGGACGGGCAACGGCTATGACGTTCACCAGTTGGAGCCCGGAGACGGCGTCACGCTCTGCGGGATCTTCATACCCCACGACCAGAAGCTCAAGGGCCATTCCGATGCCGACGTGGCACTCCACGCCCTGACCGACGCCTTGCTCGCCACCTGCGGCGCCGGGGATATCGGCGACCATTTCCCCCCGTCCGACATGCAGTGGAAGGGGGCACCGTCCCGCATCTTCCTCGAACATGCGGCAAAAATCGTCCGCGAAGCCGGCGGCACCATCATGAACGCCGACATCTCGCTGATCGCGGAAGCGCCGAAGATCGGCCCCCATCGCCAGGAAATGCGCGAGAAACTGTCGGAGATCCTCGGCATTTCTCTTGACCGCTGCTCGGTCAAGGCGACGACCAACGAGAAGATCGGGTTTGTCGGGCGGCGGGAGGGCATTGCCGCGATCGCCACGGCGACCGTCGTGTATGGTGGCTCGGCATGAGCCTCTTCCCGCCCGACATCGAAGCCCTGGCGGCACGGATCATCGCGAGCTTTGCCGAACGCGGCCTGACCGTCGCGACGGCCGAATCCTGCACCGGCGGGCTGATCGTCGGCGCCCTGACCGAGATTTCCGGATCGTCTGCCGTGGTCGACCGCAGTTTCGTCACCTATTCGAACCAGGCGAAAATGGACCTGCTGGGCGTGACGTCAGACACTCTCGCCGGCTTCGGCGCCGTCTCGCGCGAAACCGCGCTCCAGATGGTCGCCGGTGCGCTGGCCCGGTCCGGGGCCGACCTGGCCGTTGCCGTGACCGGCATTGCCGGCCCGGGCGGTGGTTCGGACGAGAAGCCGGTCGGTCTCGTGCATATCGCCGCGCGCTCGCGCGGCGGCGTCCTCCTGCACAAGGAGATGCGCTACGGCGATCTCGGCCGCGAGGGGATAAGACTGGCGACCGTCAGGACGGCACTGGAAATGCTGAGAGAGGCGGCCGGCTGAGGCCTCAGGCCGCGGCGTAGATCTTGTCCGCGCGGGCCTCGAAGGCCTCGGCGAACATCCGGAAGGCACGGTCGAACATAGAGCCCATCAAGGCGCCGAGGATGCGGCTCTTGAATTCGTAGTCGATGAAGAAATGCACGAGGCAACCGCCATCCGCGGTTTCCTCAAAGCGCCAGCGATTGTCGAGATAGCGGAACGGCCCCTCGATATACTTCACGTCGATCACCCGTTCGGCCGGAACCAGGAGGACCTGGGTCGTGAAAGTCTCGCGGATCGCCTTGTATCCCACCGTCATGTCGGCGACGAGCAGCTCCTTGCCGTCGCGCTCGCGGCGCGACCGGATGGTGAGCGCCTCGCAGAGCGGCAGGAATTCCGGATAACGGCCAATGTCGGCGACGAGCGCGAACATCTGTTCCGGAGAGTGTCTGACAGGGCGGCGGGTTTCGAACTGCGGCATAAGCCGGGATTAAGCCCGGACACCGGCGAGATCAAGCATGCAACGCATTTCCGCACGTGAATTCAGCACGACAACCGGGACATCGGGACCATGGAGATCGATGTTTCGCACGAAAACCGGCCCGTGAACGCTCTCGAAGTTCCAGATATAGCGCAGGAACGCCCGGTCTGGCAGTTGTTCCGGACAGCCCGAGGCCATATCCGGACGGGTACGACCATAGGTCTTTGCGACCCGCGTCAACACGCCCCAAAGCGACAGCAGTCTTCGCATGCGGGCCCATATGACGAGATCGCTGCGAGGCACGCGCAGATCAAAGCTTGTCGGATTGCTGCCATCCATGATCCAGCGCTCGCCGGCCACAGCCTCCGTGATCAACGCCCGCTGTTCGGCGCGCGGACGGGCGACCCAGCCCGGCAGCCAGAAGAACTCCTTGTCCATGGAGATGTAGCGCAAGCCGAAATGCGCAGAGAGTGCCTGCGACAAGGTGCTCTTGCCGCCACCCGGACAGCCGACGACCATGACCCGTTGCGCCGCGTTCAGCACCTCGACGGCAACCTCTATTCCCACGAAGTTCGGCATTCGGTGATCTCCTTGCAGGAGAAGAGGCCTAGCGCCGAAACATGACGGGAATGCTATGCGCGGTCGCCGCGCAGTTTTTCCCGGTTCGCCTTCAACCTGGCGAAGTCGTCGCCTGCATGATGCGAAGAGCGGGTCAGCGGGCTCGACGACACCATCAGGAAGCCCTTGGCATAGGCGACGGTCTCGTAGGACTTGAATTCATCCGGCGTGACGAAGCTCATCACCTGGTGGTGCTTGCGGGTCGGCTGCAGGTACTGGCCGATCGTCAGGAAGTCGACGTCGGCGGTCCTGAGATCGTCCATGAGCTGAAGCACTTCGTTGCGCTCCTCGCCGAGGCCGACCATGATGCCGGACTTGGTGAACATCGTCGGGTCGAGTTCCTTGACCCGCTGCAACAGCCGCACGGAATGGAAATAGCGCGCACCGGGACGAACGGTCAGATAGTTGCCGGGCACCGTTTCCATGTTGTGGTTGAACACGTCCGGCTTTGCCGCGACAACGCGTTCCAGCGCGCCCGGCTTCTTCAGGAAGTCCGGCGTCAGGATCTCGATGGTGGTTGCCGGCGAAGCCGCCCGGATCGCCCAGATAACCTTCTCGAAATGCTCGGCGCCGCCGTCATCGAGGTCGTCACGGTCGACTGACGTGATGACAACGTGCGAAAGGCCCATCTGCTTCACGGCCTTGGCGACATTTTCCGGTTCGTCCGGATCAAGCGCGTTCGGCTTGCCGGTCGCCACGTTGCAGAAGGCACAGGCGCGCGTACAGATTTCGCCCATGATCATGAAGGTAGCGTGCTTCTTGTCCCAGCACTCACCGATGTTCGGGCAGCCGGCTTCCTCGCAGACCGTGACGAGCTTGTTGTCCTTCACGATCGAGCGGGTCTCGGCATAGCCCTTGGAGGTCGGCGCCTTGACGCGGATCCATTCCGGCTTGCGCATCACCTCCGTGTCCGGCCGATGGGCCTTTTCCGGATGGCGGACGCGCTTGTCCTCGGGATTGGTCCTGTCGAGGATGGTGACCATGATCTTACCTGCCTTTGCCGCCGTCCGGCGGCCTCACGAAAACTTAGCGCCGGATGAGCTTGACGGCGTACAACAAGAGACACGAGCCGACGAAGCTGGTCAGCAGATAGCCGAGCCAGTCGCCTTCGACGACGATGCCGAAGCGGCGGAACACGGCTGCGGCAAGCACCGCGCCGACAATGCCGATCACGATGTTCATGAAGATGCCGAAGCGCATGTCGAGGAACTTGCCGGCGAGCCATCCCGCCAGGCCGCCAATGACGAGCGCCAGAAACCAACCAATCTCGAAAGCCATCTTTCGCGAACTCCCTCGCTGAAATCCGTCCCCTATATAGGCGGCGGATCCCGGTGTCACAACTCGACCTTAGGCGTTGAGCGCCCGGCCATAGGCATCCAGCACGCTTTCCTTCAGCGTCTCGGAAATGGTCGGATGCGGGAAGATCGTGTGCATCAGCTCTTCCTCTGTCGTCTCGAGGTTCATCGCCACGACGAAACCCTGGATCAGCTCGGTCACTTCCGCGCCGACCAGATGCGCGCCCAGGAGTTCGCCGGTCTTCTTGTCGAAGACGGTCTTGACCATGCCCTGGTCTTCGCCGAGCGCGATGGCCTTGCCGTTGGCGACGAAGGGGAAGCGACCGACGCGGATGTCGCGGCCTTCCGCCTTCGCCTTGGCCTCGGTCAGGCCGACGGAAGCCACCTGCGGGTTGCAGTAGGTGCAGCCGGGGATCTTGGCCTTGTCCATCGGGTGAACGTTCGGCAGGCCGGCGATCTTCTCGATGCAGATGACGGCTTCGTGCTCGGCCTTGTGAGCAAGCATCGGCGGGCCGGCGACGTCGCCAATCGCATAGATGCCCGGCACGTTCGTCTTGCCGTAGCCGTCGATGGCGATGAACCCGCGATCGGTCTTCACGCCGACCGATTCCAGCCCGATGTTCTCGATATTGGCCTGCACGCCGACGGCCGAGATCATCCGGTCGGCGGTGATTTTCTCGATCGAGCCGTCCTTCTTCTCGACATGGGCGGTGATGGAATTGGCGCCCTTCTCGACCTTGGCGACCTTGGCCTCCAGCAGGATCTTCATGCCCTGCTTGTCGAACTGCTTCTTGGCGAAGGCCGAGATCTCGGCGTCCTCGACCGGCATGACCTGGCTCATGACCTCGACGACGGTCACCTCGACGCCGAGTGTGCGATAGAAGGAGGCGAATTCGATACCGATGGCGCCAGAGCCCATGACCAGCAACGACTTCGGCATGGCATCCGGGTTCATCGCCTCGAAATAGGTCCAGATCAGCTTGCCGTCCGGCTCGATGCCGGGAAGCGCGCGCGGACGCGCACCAGTGGCGATGATGATGTGCTTGGCAGTATAAGTGCCCTCGCCCAGCGTGTTCTTCGGCAAGGGCGCCTGCGGCTGGACGATCTTCTTGGTGGTCTTCGAAACCAAGACCTCGCCCGGCTTCGTCAGCTTGGCCTCGCCCCAGATGATGTCGACCTTGTTCTTCTTCATCAGGAAGCCGACGCCGCCGTTCATGCGCTCGGCAATACCGCGCGAGCGGGCGATGATCGCCTTGAGGTCGGGGGTGATCTTGCCTTCGAGCGTCAGGCCGTAGTTCTTGGCATGTTCGGCGAGGTGCAGGACTTCCGCCGACCTGAGCAGCGCCTTGGTGGGAATGCAGCCCCAGTTGGAGCAGATGCCGGCGAGGTGTTCGCGCTCAACGATCGCGGTCTTGAAGCCCAATTGGGCCGCACGGATCGCGGCAATATAGCCGCCGGGGCCGGAGCCGATAATGATGACGTCATAGGCGTTCGACACTGGTCTTCATCTCCCTGTTTGAACGGTCCGGGCTCCGCCACGCGGCAGAGCCCCTCCCGAGAGATGAAGACGAAGGCGATTACGCCTTGGTCAGCATCCCGTAGATTTCGTCCTTCAGAACCATGCGCTGCTTGCGCATGGTCTCCATCTGGGTGTCGCCAACCGGTTCAACTTCGGTTTCAGCACGGTGAATGGCGCGGTTCACGTCGTGGTAGCTGTCCATCAGCTTGGCGAAATGCGCGTTGCTCACCTTGAGCTCGTGCATCTTGCCGACATGCTCCGGAAACTCCTGCGCCAGTTCGTGCGGGGTGTTCGACATTCGATATCTCCTCTGTTGTCGGTCGATACCTGCAGACTATTCACCCGAAAGCGACACTCCCTTGATCTTGATCAACTTTCTGCCGTCGCGACGTCAAATCCCGAGCATCATCCGGACAATCGGCTCAAGGCCGCGCCCGATCGCCCGCGTGCTTTCCGCATCGAGGTGGATCCCGTCGAGTGGGGAGGTTTCCGCAACCGACCCCGCATCGAAAAAACCACAGCCCGCTTCGTCCGCGAGGTCACCGTAGAAACTCGCCAACATCGCCGATTCGTCGAGGGCACCCCGGAACATGGCCGCAAAATGGGCATTTGCCGTCTCAGAGATCGCCGGCGGCGAAACAACCAGGATTTCCGGGGTCTCGAAACCGAAACCCCAGTCGTGATGGCGGATCAGCTTGATCAGCCGATCCATCCCCTTGGTTGCTGCGATCGCCGTGCCCGCGACACCGCGCTTCATGTCGTTGGTGCCGAGCATGATGATCACGAGATCCAGCGGCTTGTGGGTCTCGAGCACACTCGGCAACAGCTTCACGCCGTTGCGCTCGCAATCGGCGAGATGGTCGTCATAGGCGGTCGTGCGACCGTTCAACCCCTCGGCGATCACCCTGACCCCGTGGCCCAATGCCTCCTGCAGCACGCTGGTCCAGCGATCTTCATAGGCATGGCGGCCCAGTAGCTCAGGGTCGTAACCCCAGGTCAGACTGTCGCCGAAGGCAAGAACGGTCTTCATCACGCCCGCCTTCCGCTCAGACCAGCATGCCCATCGGGTTTTCGATGTAGCGCTTGAAGGCACCGAGCAGTTCGGCCCCGAGCGCGCCATCGACGCAGCGATGGTCGGTCGACAGCGTCACGGTCATGACATTGGCGATCTTCATCTCGCCGTTCTTGACCACGACACGCTCCTCGCCGGCACCAACCGCCAGGATGGTGGCATGCGGCGGATTGACGACCGCGGAGAAGCTCTTCACGCCCATCATGCCCATGTTGGACACGGCAGTCGTGCCGCCCTGATACTCTTCCGGCTTCAGCTTCCGGTCCTTGGCGCGCTTGCCGAGGTCCTTCATCTCGTTGGAAATCGCCGAAAGCGTCTTGGTCTCTGCCTGGCGGATGATCGGGGTGATCAGGCCGCCCGGGATCGACACCGCCACGCCGACATCGGCGTGCTTGTGCTTGACCATCGCGCTGTCGGTCCAGGAGACGTTGGCGTCCGGAACGTCGCGCAGTGCCAGTGCCAGAGCCTTGATCACCATGTCGTTGACCGAAAGCTTGTAGGCCGGCTTGCCGTCCCTTTCAGGCGCGGCGCTGTTGATCTGACCACGCAGGGCAAGCAGAGCGTCGAGCTCGCAATCCACCGAAACGTAGAAGTGCGGGATGGTCTGCTTGGATTCCTGCAGGCGCTTGGCGATCGTCTTGCGCATGCCGTCGTGCGGCACGAGCTCGTAGGAGCCTTCGGCGAAGTTCTTGAGAACGGCCTCGTCGGATGCGCCTTTTGCCAGAACCGGCGCGGGTGCAGCGGCCGGTGCGGCAGCAGCCGGAGCAGCCTTCGCGCCACCGGTTGCGACAGCCTTCTCGACGTCGCTCTTCACGACCCGGCCCCTCGGACCAGAGCCGGAAACGGCAGAGAGATCAAGGCCGCTTTCCTTCGCCAGACGGCGGGCCAGCGGCGATGCGAAGACGCGGTTGCCGTCCGACTTGGCAAGTGCCGGTGCGGCCGCGGCAGGAGCCGGAGCGGCAACAGGCGCGGGAGTGGCGGCGGGTGCCGGTGAAGCAACCGGTGCCGCTTCAGCCTTCGCCGCAGCGGCAGCGCCGCCACCGGCTGCGGCCGCAGCCAGATCTTCCCCGTCTGCGGCAAGGATCGCAATCACCGCGTTGACCTTGACCGCTTCGGTCCCGGCCGGAACGACGAGCTTCGCGACCGTGCCTTCATCGACGGCTTCGACTTCCATCGTCGCCTTGTCGGTTTCGATCTCGGCGATCACGTCGCCGGCCTTGACCTTGTCGCCTTCCTTGACGAGCCACTTCGAAAGATTGCCCTCTTCCATGGTCGGGGAGAGTGCCGGCATCGTAATGTTGATCGGCATGTGCTGACCCTCCCGTTACTTGTAGCAGACGGTTTTGACCGCCTCGACCACTTCGCCGACATTCGGCAGAGCAAGCTTCTCAAGGTTGGCCGCGTAAGGCATCGGAACGTCCTTGCCGGCGATCGTCAGGATCGGCGCATCGAGGTAGTCGAAGGCCTGCTGCATGACGCGCGTGGCGATTTCGGTGCCGACCGAAGACTGCGGATAACCTTCCTCGACGGTGACCAGACGGCCGGTCTTCTTGACCGACTCGATGACGGTCGGCAGGTCCATCGGGCGGATCGTGCGCAGGTCGATGATCTCGACGTCGATACCTTCCTTGGCAAGCTCGTCGGCCGCCTTGACCGCATAGGTCATGCCGATACCGAACGAAACGATCGTCGCGTCCTTGCCGACCTTGTGGATGCGCGCCTTGCCGATCGGCAGGACGAAATCATCGAGCTTCGGAACCTCGAAGGAGTGACCGTAGAGGATTTCGTTCTCGAGGAAGATGATCGGGTTCGGATCGCGGATGGCCGCCTTCAGCAGGCCCTTCGCGTCGGCAGCCGTATAGGGCTGGATCACCTTGAGGCCCGGGATATGGCTGTACCAGGCGGCGTAGTCCTGGCTGTGCTGGGCGGCGACGCGCGCTGCTGCACCGTTCGGGCCGCGGAACACGATCGGAGCACCCATCTGGCCGCCCGACATGTACAGCGTCTTGGCCGCCGAGTTGATGATCTGGTCGATCGCCTGCATGGCGAAGTTGAAGGTCATGAACTCGACGATCGGGCGAAGGCCAGCCATCGCCGCGCCGACGCCGACGCCGGCAAAGCCGTGTTCGGTGATCGGCGTATCAACGACGCGCCTTGCGCCGAATTCCTGCAGCAGGCCCTGCGTGATCTTGTAGGCGCCCTGGTACTCGGCGACTTCCTCACCCATGACGAAGACGTCCGGATTGGCGCGCATCTCTTCAGCCATCGCTTCGCGAAGCGCCTCGCGCACCGTCATCGTCACCATTTCGGTGCCGGCCGGCACGTCGGGATCGGCGGCGACGGCTGCAGCCGGAGCCGCAGGCACCGGAGCGGACGCAGCAGGGGCAACCGGAGCCTGCGCAGCTTCGGTTGCCGGAGCGGGCGCAGCCTTCGGAGCCACCGCGTCGGCGGCGCTTTCGCCGTCCTGAAGGAGCACGGCGATTGGCGTATTGACCTTGACGTTTTCGGTGCCGGCAGCAACCAGCAGCTTGCCGAGCACGCCTTCATCGACGGCTTCCACTTCCATGGTCGCCTTGTCGGTCTCGATTTCAGCAATCACGTCGCCGGACTTGACGGTGTCGCCTTCCTTCTTGATCCACTTGGAAAGCGTGCCTTCTTCCATCGTCGGAGAGAGGGCGGGCATCAAAATTTCGATCGGCATGGGTTCCCTCCCCGATTACAGCAGAATGTCGGTGTAGAGCTCGGATACATCCGGCTCCGGATCGGCCTGGGCAAAATCGGCACTGTCGGCGACGATGTCGCGGACATCCTTGTCGATCGCCTTCAGCTCCTCTTCGCTCGCCCAGCCCTTCTCCAGGAGGCGCGCGCGCACCTGCTCGATCGGGTCATGCTCGGAGCGCATCTTCTGCACTTCGTCCTTGGAACGGTATTTTGCCGGGTCGGACATGGAGTGACCGCGATAGCGATAGGTCATCATCTCGAGGATGACCGGACCCTTGCCGGAGCGGCAGTATTCGGCCGCCTGCTCGGCTGCGGCGCGAACCGCGCGCACATCCATCCCGTCGACCTGCAGGCCGGGAATGTTGAAGGCCACGCCGCGCTGGGCGAAATTGGTCTGAGCCGAAGCGCGCGAAACGGCGGTACCCATGGCGTAGCGGTTGTTTTCGATCACATAGATGACCGGCAACTTCCACAGCTCGGCCATGTTGAAGCTCTCGTAGACCTGCCCCTGGTTGGCAGCGCCATCGCCGAAATAGGCAACCGAGATCTGGCCGTTGTCACGGTAGCGGTTGGCGAAGGCGAGACCCGTGCCGAGCGAAACCTGGGCACCGACGATGCCGTGACCGCCGTAGAAGTTCTTCTCCTTGGAGAACATGTGCATCGAGCCGCCCTTGCCCTTGGACAGGCCGCCACGACGCCCGGTCAGCTCGGCCATGACGCCGCGCGCACTCATGCCGCAGGCCAGCATGTGCCCGTGGTCACGGTAACCGGTGATGACCTGGTCGCCGTCCTTGAGGGCCATCTGCATGCCGACGACGACGGCTTCCTGACCGATATAGAGGTGACAGAAGCCGCCGATGAAGCCCATGCCGTAAAGCTGGCCGGCCTTTTCCTCGAAGCGGCGGATCAGAAGCATCTCGCGATAGGACTTGAGCTCGGCGTCGCGATCGAACTCGACGATCGCTCCTTCGGTGAAATCCTTCTTGGCAGGCTTGGCCGTGGTCTTGCGGCCGGAAGCAGTCGCGGATTTTCGCGGCGCCATTCATCCCTCCCTAGGGTTATGTCGGATCTTGATTGCGCAACAGAATAGGCAAGAAAGGGCGCGCGGGCAATGCTATAAATGCATGGCTCGCATTCATGATAACCATATGATTTTACGTTATTTTTTTGAATTAACCTGATTTCGGTTAATCAGAAATAGCTATTAAAGATGACGATTTCGTCCGGACGCGACATATTGAGCTGATACCGCGCCTTCTCGTCGATCATGTCGCGCTCGAGCGAGCCGTCGCTCATCAACTCGACCTGTCTTTCAAGCTGCTTTCTATGCTTCACAAGCTCGGCAAGTTCTCCGCTTCGCGCAATGCGCTGCCGCTCGAACTCCTGCGCGGCCCTCAGGCCGTAGTCGCCATGGATGGAATGATAGCCGAAATAGGAAAGAAAGGCGATGGTGACGGACGGAAGAATGAGACGACCGAATTTTCTCTTCTTATGGTGCCTGGTCCACATACGCTGAACGCCTTGAAACGCAAAACTATGGTTTCAAATTATCGGCGATTGCTTAACCGATCGTTGACCCTGATTGTGTGCCAGACAAAAAAACCGCGCCCCGGAGGGCGCGGCTTCAAGATACGAAAAATTGCGTCGACGATCAGCCGCGCAGGATCGAGGTGCCGGCGTAGCGCGCCTGCGGACCAAGGCCTTCCTCGATGCGGATCAGCTGGTTGTACTTGGCGGTACGGTCCGAGCGGGCCAGCGAGCCGGTCTTGATCTGACCGCAATTGGTGGCAACCGCGAGATCGGCGATCGTCGAGTCCTCGGTTTCGCCCGAACGGTGCGACATGACCGCCGTGTAGGCAGCGCGGTTGGCGGTCGAGACTGCGTCGAGCGTTTCGGACAGCGAACCGATCTGGTTGACCTTGACCAGGATCGAGTTGGCGACACCCATCTTGATGCCGTCGCGCAGACGCGAGGAGTTAGTGACGAACAGGTCGTCACCGACGAGCTGGACCTTGGAGCCGATCTTGTCGGTCAGGATCTTCCAGCCGGCCCAGTCGTCTTCCGCCATGCCGTCCTCGATCGAGAAGATCGGGTACTTGGCGCTAAGCTCGGCGAGATATTCCGCCATCGCGCCCGGCTCGAGCGTGCGGCCTTCACCCTCGAGGACATACTTGCCGTCCTTGAAGAATTCGGTCGAGGCGCAGTCGAGTGCGATATGGACGTCTTCGCCCGGACGGTAGCCGGCCTTTTCGATCGACTTCATGATGAAGTCGAGGGCAGCCGGAGCCGATGCCAGACCCGGTGCGAAACCACCTTCGTCGCCGACATTGGTGTTATGACCGTCGGCAGCGAGCTGCTTCTTCAGCGTATGGAAGACTTCCGAGCCCATGCGAACCGCGTCGCGAATGGTTTCGGCGCCGACCGGGACGATCATGAATTCCTGGAAGTCGATCGGGTTGTCGGCATGGGCGCCGCCGTTGATGATGTTCATCATCGGAACCGGCAGAACATGGGCGTTCGGACCACCGACATAGCGGTAGAGCGGCAGGCCGGAAGCTTCCGCGGCAGCCTTGGCGACGGCGAGCGACACGCCAAGGATGGCATTGGCGCCGAGGCGCGACTTGTTGGCCGTGCCGTCCAGCTCGATCATGATGTTGTCGATCTGGATCTGGTTCTCGGCATCAAGGCCGCCGATCGCGTCGAAGATCTCGGTATTGACCGCTTCAACCGCCTTTTCGACGCCCTTGCCGAGATAGCGGCTCCCGCCGTCGCGCAGTTCGACCGCTTCGTGGGC
Source organism: Rhizobium terricola (assembly GCF_012927355.1). Lineage (GTDB taxonomy): Bacteria > Pseudomonadota > Alphaproteobacteria > Rhizobiales > Rhizobiaceae > Allorhizobium > Allorhizobium terricola. Next base: position 1,047,981 of record NZ_JABBGK010000001.1, on the reverse strand, counting down.
GCCGGTCGAGGCGCCCGACGGCACGGCCGCGCGGCCCATGCTGCCGTCTTCCAGATAGACGTCGACTTCGACGGTCGGATTGCCGCGGCTGTCGAGAATTTCACGGCCGATGATGTCGGTGATTGCAGTCATGAGGGCCTCCCTGCTGCTGGGTGGGGATTGAGGATGGCCTGTCTTAATCGAAGACACGGAAAATACAATGGCAGCCATGTGAAAGCTCGGCCCGAGCGGAGCCCCAATTTCCAGCCGCGCTGTGGCCTGGCGCAGACCTGGCCCGTCCCGCACAGTTCCCGACAGAGCTTTGTCCACGGCTGCCTCGAAACACACGACGCTGCACACGGTGAATTAAGTAAATAGTAAATTACCATTGCTAAATTTCACACTGTCGATGCGCGGGCGGCGAAAACGGTTTGAGTCTCGCCACAAACGGTATCGTGAATTACCGGCATATCGCATGACCACACACCTCGGGGGGACGATGAAAATCAATATTGCCCGCAGCCTCGTAATATTCGGCTGCATCGTTTGCATCGGCATGCTGGCCTCGATTGGCATGCAGGCTTATGCATTCAACAAGCTAAGGGTGAACGGCCCCGCCTACCACCAGATCGTCAACGGCAAGGATCTGGTCGCCGACATTCTGCCTCCGCCGCTTTATCTCGTGGAGGCCTATATGCGGGCCCTGGAGTCGGCAGAACATCCAGACACCGCCGCAGCCAATATCCGTTCGATCGAGGAAGAGCTGAAGCCGCAATACCTGGATCGCCGGAGCGACTGGTCAGGCTCCGACCTCGACGAAGGACTGAAGGCCAAGTTGCTGAGCGATGTCGTCACGACTGGCGACAAATTCTGGAATATCCTCGAAACGCAAGTCATTCCGGTGTTGAACGCCGAAGGCCACATCGACAACATGCCGGCATATGACGCCCTCAAGGATGCCTTCAACACGCATGATGCCGCCGTCTCGCAGCTCGTGGAAATGGCAACCGCGTTTCAGGCCGAAGCCGAAAGGTCGGCGGCCGAAGAAACCGTCTTCTACGAGTTCGTGTCGGGTGCCGCCGCTGCGTTGTCCATTGCTCTGCTATTCGGCGGTCTTTACGCCCTGCGCCGCCGTGCGATCGTTCCGCTCAACGGAATGCGCGACTATATGGCGATCCTTGCCGGCGGCGACTATACGATGCCGGTGCCGTATGATGGTCGCGCCGACGAAATCGGCGAGATGGCGAACGCCGTTACCATCTTCCGCGAAGCGGCGCTTGAACGCATTTCGAACCGCAAGCGCCAGGAAGAGGCGCGCAACGACCAGATCGAGGCCGAGCGGCGGCAAATGGACGCCAAGGCTGCCGAAGATGCCGAGCGCGCCCGCGTCATCGGCGAACTCAGTCAGGCGTTGGAGCGGCTTTCCGGGGGCGACCTCACCTTCCAGATCGAGCGTCCTTTCGCCGCTGATTACGAAAGGCTACGGAGCGCATTCAACACCAGTGTCTCGATCCTCGCCGAAACGCTTTTTGAGATTACAGGCGCCACCAGCGCAGTCCGAACCGGCTCAAGCGAGATCGCTGCCAGCACCGACGATCTCGCCAAACGCACGGAGACCCAGGCCGCTTCGCTCGAACAAGCCGCTGCCGCGCTCGATGAGATTACCGCAACGGTAAAAACCGCGAGCGCCCGCGCCACCGAGGCGAGTACCATGATGGCCGGCACCAAGGTCAGCGCCGAGCGCTCCGCGGTGGTCGTTGGTGAAACTGTTGCAGCCATGGAGAAGATCGAGGATTCTGCAAACCGGATACGCCAGATCATCAATGTCATCGATGAGATCGCTTTCCAGACCAATCTTCTGGCACTCAATGCCGGGGTCGAGGCTGCCCGCGCCGGCGAAGCCGGCAAGGGCTTCGCCGTTGTCGCCCAGGAAGTTCGAGACCTTGCCGGCCGCTCCGCCAATGCCGCCAAAGAGATCAAGACCCTGATCGAAACCTCCTCTGGCCAGGTTGCCGCCGGGGTAACGCTTGTCAACCGCACCGGCGAGGCCCTTGGTGAAATCGACATGCAGGTTAACAAGGTCCACGGCCTGATTGGAGCGATCGTACAGTTCTCCTCGGAACAGTCCACCGCGCTCTCCGAGGTCAATGCCGCCGTCAACCGCATGGACCAGGTCACCCAGCAAAACGCCGCCATGGTCGAAGAGACGAATGCCTCCTGCCGCGAGCTGTCCGACGAGACGCTGCATCTCAACACGCTGCTGTCCCGCTTCACCCTGCGCGACAGAGCGGCTGTAACTCAGATCGCGCGCGCGCCTCTGCTGCCGGCATTGGCACCGACCGGCAAGCAGACCGCACCTGTCCGATCGCCGGCTCGCGCCCTCGGCCAGAAACTAGCCACGGCGTTCGGCATTGGTGGCACAAACACGGCAATCGCGGCGTCACCGACAGGCGAAAGCTGGGAAGAGTTTTGAACCTTGCCCGCTCACCCGACACGGTATCGCTGAACTGAAAACGCCGGCCAAAGGGCCGGCGTTTTCATGTGTCTGATCGTCGGCTTGACAGATAAGGTCAAGCAGCCTTGGCGACCGCGTCGAAGGCCAGAAGTTTTTCCAGGAGGCGCTTCATCTGGCTGATCGGCACCATGTTCGGGCCGTCGGACGGCGCGTTGTCGGGATCCTGATGCGTCTCGATGAACAGGCCGGCAACCCCCACGGCAACAGCCGCGCGTGCCAGCGTCTCGACGAATTCGCGCTGGCCGCCCGAGGAGCCGCCCTGGCCACCCGGCTGCTGGACCGAATGCGTCGCATCGAACACCACCGGCGCGCCCATCGCCGCCATGATCGGCAGCGCGCGCATGTCGGAGACGAGCGTGTTGTAGCCGAAGGACGCGCCGCGTTCGCACAGCAGCACATTCGGGTTGCCGCTGGCATTGAGCTTGTTGAGCACGTTCTTCATGTCCCAGGGGGCGAGGAACTGGCCCTTTTTCACATTGATCACGCGGCCGGTCTGGGCGGCGGCGACCAGAAGATCGGTCTGACGGCACAGGAAGGCCGGGATCTGCAGCACGTCGACCGTCGGGGCGACCAGCCGGCAGTGCTCTTCGGTGTGCACGTCGGTCAGCACCGGGAAGCCGTATTCCTTCTTGAGGTCGGCAAAGACCTCCATCGCCTTTTCCAGGCCGATGCCGCGTTCGGCCGAAAGCGAGGTGCGGTTCGCCTTGTCGTAGGACGACTTGTAGACGAGGCCGATGCCGAGTTCGCCACAGATCTCCGAGAGCTGCCCGGCGATCATGAAGGCATGGTCGCGGCTTTCCATCTGGCAGGGGCCGGCGATCAGCGCAAAACGCTTCGAATTGGAGAAGACCGCCTTGGCGGCACCATCGCCGACGACGACTTCGGAATTGGTCGGAATGCTCATGAAACCTCCTCGAATGCGAAGGCCACGCCCTGCCCCGCCTCGTGCGGAACGATCAGGCGCGCGCCGCGGCGGCTGAATGCGACGCCATTAGCAGCGAGCAGGCGCTCTGTCACGCCGATATCGCCGACCCGCACGATGACCAGCCGGCCATTGAGTCCACGCCCGGCCACTCGGGCGTCGATACCGAAATAGCCGTCGAGCCCCTCAGGGGTGAGCGCCTCGACCTTCACATTCCTTGTCTGAAGCGCGATCCCGAAGGAGTGCGCCTCCACCGCGCGCTGTTCGAACACCTCTTCGAGCAGATACTGGAAATCGCTCGGGTTTTCCTCGACGAGCACGACCGCCGAGAGGCCGAGCGCGCCATTGGCATGCCGGGCCAGCGCGCCGCGGTCCGCGGGCAGCGGGTTCACCCGTTCGCAGGCGAACAGGAAGAAATCGGGAGCCCTGAGATCCGCGGCAAAGGCGAGCTTGAAACCGCCGAGAACCTCGGAACCGTCGGCCATCTTGAACAGGCGCTCGAAATGCAGCATCGGTCCGCCGGAAAAGCCTGCGCCGGCAAACCGCGCGTGATCGGCATCCGCGTCGGCCGTCTTCACCACGATCGCGGAAAAGCCCTCCTGCCCGTTGCGGAAGCGGAACGCCTGGTCCCGCGCGACGAACATGTTGCCGGCCTTGGCTGCAGCCTCGCATTCTTCGCGGCTGCCGACGGCCAGCGGTTCGAGATAGGTGTCGTCCCCGAAGAAGACGCAGGCATTCTCCGTCCCGAACGGATGACGCGCATCCGGCGCGACCGTGAAGCCGAGCTGAGTAAACCGGGCGCGCGTCGCCTCGAGCGACGTAACCGGTAGGACGAGGTGGTCGACCGCTCCCACCGCATGCTGTTTGGATGTCATCGGGAATGCACTCCTTGCGCCTGACAGACCGTTCTTGCGACTACCTAATCACTCCCGCCCGTCGATGAAAGGGCAAGCACCGCCTCCTTCAATGCGGCAATCTCGCTCCGGGCAGCCTGGAGCTCGATCAGCACCTGCTCGTCGATCTTGTGGTGCAAGGCCAGCACCTCGATCTCCGCCTTCAGGTTTATCTCGTAGTCCTTGGCCGCCATGAAACGGTCCCGTGCCGCCTGCCGGTTCTGGCTCATCATGATGACCGGCGCCTGGATCGCCGCCAGCATCGAGAGCAACAGGTTGAGAAAGATGAACGGATAAGGGTCGAGCGCGTGCGTCGCCAGCACGACGGTATTGAGGATCACCCAGGCGACCAGGAAGGCACCGAACCCGATAATGAAGCCCCAGGACCCGCCGACCCGGGCGATCGAATCCGCAAGTCGTTGCCCCGGCGTTGCGGCGGCGAGAAAATCCTCGCCTGCGTTCGTCGAAAGCACCCGCCGCTCGCGGGCCTTCTTGAGGACCCGGCGTTCCGCTTCGCTGAGCTCATGCGCAGCCTTGCCGAACACCTTCTTCTCGATATCGCCCAACATGTCTCACCGTCTCCACTCTGCCGCGCATGCGGGCACCAGACCCCGGCCCAGTCATTCGACACGAGGACTGCCCCTGTCAACGGTCGCATGCCTTGAGGCGGCCCCTCCGCGGACCGGACCTCCCGATAAAACACAAGATCTGACGGCTTCTTCACGTTTTTTTATCCCCTTGCGGAACACAACTGGAACAGATAGTGTATGTTCTGTATTTGTTTCACGAATGGGGCACCGCAACATGCTGACGCGAAAGCAACAGGAACTGCTTCTGTTCATCCACGAGCGGATGAAGGAGTCGGGCGTTCCCCCGTCCTTCGACGAGATGAAGGATGCGCTCGACCTGGCCTCGAAGTCCGGCATTCACCGCCTGATCACGGCGCTCGAGGAGCGCGGTTTCATTCGCCGTCTCCCGAACCGGGCCCGGGCGTTGGAGGTCATCAAGCTGCCCGAAGCCTATACGCCGAGCCTGCAGCCGCGCCGCGGCTTCTCTCCGAGCGTGATCGAGGGCAGCCTGGGCAAACCCGCCCCGGTCGCACCGCCGAAGGTCGCCGTCGAGGACACATCGAATTCCGTCAGTGTTCCGGTCATGGGCCGTATTGCCGCCGGCGTGCCGATCTCGGCCATTCAGAACAACACCCACGACATCACCGTTCCGGCCGAGATGATCGGTTCCGGTGACCACTACGCCCTGGAGGTCAAGGGCGATTCGATGATCGAGGCCGGCATTCTCGACGGAGACACGGTCATCATCCGCAATGCCTCGAACGCCAATCCGGGCGACATCATCGTCGCGCTGGTCGATGACGAGGAGGCGACCCTGAAGCGCTTCCGCCGCCGGGGGGCGTCGATTGCGTTGGAAGCGGCCAACCCGGCCTATGAGACGCGGATCTTCCCGCCCGACCGGGTGAAGATCCAGGGCAAGCTCGTCGGCCTTATCCGACGTTACCACTGAAGCGAGGGCGGGTCATCGAACCCGCCTTTTTCGTCGGAACGGAGAGCCGGCTCGTCCTCCGTTGGCGGGAAGACAAAACGTTCCGTCCGCCAGTCATAGAGGCGATGCACGGTCCATGGCCGATTGGCTCCTCGCTCGATGGCGGAGGTGACCGACAATGCGCGGTCCCGCCGATTACCGAGCGTCATTTCGAGCGCGCCGGTCTGTCTGAGGGTTTCGGCCGTAAAAAGGTGGGCGCCGGACAGGCAGCGTTGAAATCCGGTCCGCCTCGCCGAGATCACGATATCCGCACTGTCACAGGCGGCCCCGACAAGGGCGGGTTCCTCGACCGCCGCGATGGTCCAGCCGTCCTTGAGAACGGCGACGCACCAAGACTTGCCGTTGCAGGTAAACCGCGAGCCAGAGGCTTTTGCGAGTGCGGCCTTCATTCGCCTTTCGCCGTCTTCCAGATCCGCCTCCGAAAATTGCGGTCGGGCCTTCGCCGGCGCTAAAACAGCCCGCGCCGCCTTCAACCCGTCCTGTTCTTGGGTGGCTTGTCCAGAGGGTTGTTTGTCGCCGGCTTTATCGAGGAACACTGGCGGCTCATGGCTCGAAAAGCCAAGTGCGGATTGCCACTGGTCGAAGATGAAGGACGCAGGGCGAACGCGGTTGGTGGCAAGCAGACCGGGCTCCGCCCACATCCCGACCAGGCGACCGTCTTCCGCCACATAGAGGTCGGCGACCGGTGGAAGCGGCGCGATGAGTACCGCCAGAAGGCTCGCCCCGAGCAAAAAGCTTGCGGCCTGCCGAAGGCGCGATCGGAGCAACGTCAACATCAGCAGACCGAGGGAGGTCAGAGGCAGGAACCAGTCTGGCAGTCGCGAAAAACGGATTGCGTCGTCCCAGCCGGCAATCCACTCGGCGATGGCGATCACCCATTCGAGCCCCTGCCCCATCACCCAGAGAAACGGCCCGTCGAGACCGAGAGGCATCAGTAGCATCGCCACGAGCCCTGCCGGCATGACGAGGATCGAGATGATCGGCATTGCCACGAGATTGGCTTCCAGGCTGTGCGGCGCCAGCCGATGAAAATGGGAAACGGCGAAGGCCGCGGTCGACAAGCCGCCGATCAGGGAGGTTGCGAAAGTCCCCCCAAGGATCTTCCCGCCTGCTGCAAGCAAGGAAAGACCCGGTATCGCGAATGGCAGAGAGAACTTGCGCGGCCGGTTGCGCCACGCAGCATAGCCGGCAATCAGTCCGGCAGTCGCTGCAAACGACATCTGGAAACTTGGCCCCATCACGGCCGATGGGCTGACCACCAGGATCACGATCGCAGCAAGGGCCAGGTTGCGCAGGCTGATCGCCGGGCGATCGAAGAGCACCGCGACCAGCATGATTGCCGTCATGAGGAACGCACGCACGGCCGAGACCTGGTAGCCCGATATCAGCAGGTAGGCGAAGGCGGCGGCAAGCGCGCCGAAGGCCGCGAACTTCTTGATCGGCATCGTCTGGGCAAGCCCTGGCAGGAGACTGAGGATCTTGCGCAGGCCGACGAAGAAGATCCCCGCGGCCAGCGCCATGTTCAGCCCCGAGATCGCCGTGATGTGCGCGAGGCCCGAGAGCCGCAAGGCCTCCGTCGCGCCGTTCGACATCGAGCGGCGCTCGCCGGTGATGATCGAGGCCGCAAAGGCGCCGGGATCACCGGCAAGTTGCGTGCGGATGCGTGTCGAGATCCGATCCCGCAAGGAAAAAAGCATGCGGTCGGCCGTTTCCCAGAACCCCTCGTTGCTCGCCACACCGGCCGCGCCGGCCTTAGGCGGCCCGAGAAAGAAGCCCACCGCTCCGACCTCATTGAAATAGCTGGCGAAGGCGAAATCGTTGAGGCCGGGAAGCGCCGGCCCGGAGGGCGGCGAAAGTCGCGCCCGCCCCCGGATCGCCTCGCCGAGAAGCGCCGGCCGATTCGCGCCGCGGGCAAGGATCGAGATCCGCTCCGGCGGCCGCTTCAACCGTGGCTCGGCCGTTGCCGTCAGGCGGATCTCGTAGCGCCATTCGCCATTGGCACCCGCCTCGCGCCTCTCGACGATACCCGTGACGATGGTCGTCACGCCGCTGTCGAGGATCGTCGTCCCCAGCCGGCCGGTTTCGATGGCGGCCAGCACCATGCCGGCAACGGACAGGACCACGCACGCCAGCATTCTGCGCAGTCCCGGCCGAGCGGTCGCCACGGCGAGAAGAAGGAACAAGAGTGCGGCCAGCAGTCCCGCCAGGACGCTGGTCGGCGGCGGCCGAGCGAGCGAAAACCAGGTAACCGCGCCGGCTCCGAGAAAGACCGGAACGAAATGAAAGAGATGGCCGTGCTCCGCCTCGCGCGCCGAGTCCGCCACGAGGCCATACCAAAGCTGCGTCAGGCGTTCGGAGAGGCGCGCACGGCGACCCGCGGTTCGCACGAGCGTGGTGGGCGAACCAATAATCGGCCCAAAAGATGCCGTCGGCTGCAGCGGCATCGCGCCCGCCCCGTCGAGGTCATCCCGTCGTTCGGCAATCTCCACCAATTGCCTGCCCCCTGCCCCGCGCCGGCTGGCCGATTGACGCCCCACGGTCCGCGCGTTCGCAACAGGAAATCTAGCAATTTTCACGAGCGCGACAAGAAGTTTTCCCGCATAAATTACTCAATCGATTAAATCTGAGACACCCTGCGTGACGGCCTTTTTCGCGACGCACAATTTGCCCTTTGGATAGCTTGGCATTAACTTCCGTATCATATAGCTACATGCCTACGCTTAAACCCAAGGGCGCCCTTTCGGACGCTCTCCCGCCAATTCCGGAGGATTAGCATGACGGACAAAAGCGCTTCTTTGAAACTCGGGGATAAGTCGGTCGATCTGGCCGTCAAGGCCGGCACCATCGGTCCTGACGTCGTCGACATCGGCGCCCTCTACAAGCACACCGGCGCCTTTACGTACGATCCGGGCTTCACGTCCACCGCGTCATGCGAATCCAAGATCACCTATATCGACGGCGACGAGGGCGTTTTGCTGCACCGCGGCTATCCGATCGAGCAGCTGGCCGAAAAGGGCGACTTCCTCGAAGTCTGCTACCTGCTGCTTTACGGTGAACTGCCGACGGCTGCCCAGAAGAAGGATTTCGACTATCGCGTCACGCACCACACCATGGTGCATGAGCAGATGAGCAAGTTCTTCACCGGCTTCCGCCGCGACGCCCATCCGATGGCCGTCATGGTCGGCACCGTCGGCGCGCTCTCGGCCTTCTACCACGACTCGACCGACATCACCGATCCGCACCAGCGCATGGTCGCTTCGCTGCGCATGATCGCCAAGATGCCGACGATCGCCGCCATGGCCTACAAGTATCACATCGGCCAGCCCTTCGTTTACCCGAAGAACAATCTCGACTACGCCGCCAACTTCCTGCACATGTGCTTCGCCGTGCCCTGCGACGAGTACAAGGTGAACCCGGTTTTGGCCCGCGCCATGGACCGCATCTTCATCCTGCACGCAGACCACGAACAGAACGCGTCGACCTCGACCGTCCGTCTCGCCGGCTCGTCGGGTGCCAACCCGTTCGCCTGCATCGCGGCCGGCATCGCCTGCCTCTGGGGCCCGGCCCACGGCGGCGCCAATGAAGCGGCCCTCAACATGCTGCAGGAAATCGGCACGGTTGACCGTATTCCGGAATACATCGCCCGCGCCAAGGACAAGAACGACCCGTTCCGCCTGATGGGCTTTGGCCACCGCGTCTACAAGAACTACGACCCGCGCGCCAAGATCATGCAGAAGACCATGTACGAAGTGCTGGAAGCGACCGGCCATTCGGACGATCCGCTGATGCAGGTCGCACTGGAACTGGAACGGATCGCGCTCAGCGACGAGTACTTCAAGGAAAAGAAGCTCTACCCGAACGTCGACTTCTATTCGGGCATCACGCTGCGTGCACTCGGCTTCCCCACCACCATGTTCACCGTTCTCTTCGCGCTCGCCCGCACCGTCGGCTGGATCGCCCAGTGGAACGAGATGATCGAGGATCCGCAGCAGCGCATCGGCCGTCCGCGCCAGCTCTACACCGGTGCACCGAAGCGCGACTACGTGCCGGTCGGTCAGCGCTGATCGCCTGAGAGTCAGGTCTTGATACTGAAAAAGGCCGGCGGAATTCCGCCGGCCTTTTTCGTGACTGCAGAGGGCGCTCGATTACGCTCAGGGCATGTTTGCCAATTGGCGTCGGTAGATGACCTTCTCGATCTCGCTGACGACGAGAAGACTGGAGCCCGCGAGCAGCAGCAACAGCCATTCGTTGAGCGTGATCGGGCTGATGCCAAGCAGGCTGTTGAGACCAGGCACATACATGGCCCCGAGATGCAGAGCCTGTGACCCGAGCACCCCGATGAGGAGGAACGGGTTCGACGCGAGCGACTGGCGGAACACGGAACGCCGCTCCGACCGGCTGTTGATGCACTGGAAGTTCTCGAACAGCACGAAGAGCACCAGCAGCAGGTTGCTCGCAGCCAGATGGCTCATCCCGTTTTCGATCAGCCAGTAGAACAGCGCGAAGCCACCGCCACCCATCAGCAGCGTCGCCACGAGAATGCGCCGGACCATCAGCCGGTCGAACAGCGATTCGTCGGGTTGGCGCACCGGGCGGCTGAGCTCGTCGCCCTCTGCTGCCTCGGTCACCAGCGCAATATCCTGCACGCCATTGGTCACCAGATTGAGCCACAAGAGCTGCACGGCCGAAAGCGGCATTGGGGTGCCCAGAACCATCGCCAGCAGGAAGAGGAACACCTCCGCCGCCCCCGTGGAAACCAGCATGAAGACAACCTTGCGGATATTGCTGTAGGCCACGCGCCCCTCGCGGATCCCCGCGACGATCGAGGCGAAATTGTCGTCGGCCAGGATGATGTCGGCACTCTCCTTGGCGACGTCCGTTCCGGCCCGGCCCATCGCCACCCCGACATGGGCGTGCTTGAGTGCCGGTGCGTCGTTCACTCCATCGCCCGTGACCGCCACATAGTGACCGTTGCGCGCCAGCGACCGCACGATCGCCAGCTTCTGGTCGGGCTTCACCCGGGCGAAGACCCGGACATGGCGGGTGAGTTCATCGAGCGCGGTTTCGCCCGCGTCGGCCGCTTCCGCCACAAGCTCTCCGGTCGCGACGTCCTCCGGTAGAAAATGCAGCCCCGCCTCGCGCGCGATCGCCGTTGCTGTCCGGGGGTCGTCACCAGTGATCACCGCCACATCGATGCCGGCGGTCCTGCAGGCCGCCAAGGCAGCCGGCACCTCGGGGCGGATCGGGTCCTGCATCCCTGCAAGACCGAGGAAGGTCAGGTCGAACAGCAGGTGGTCGCCATAGTCGCCATTGTCGGAACGGGCCAGCCGTCCCTCGGCGAAAGCAAGAACACGCAAACCGCAGCCGGTCATCGCATCCATCTGGCCACGCAGCAGATCGTGGTCGATCGGCACCGTATGCTCGCCCACGCGCATTGTTCCGCACATCGTCCCCAGCATCTCCGGGGCGCCCTTGACGAAGATGTGCAGATGCTCTTCGTCAAGATGGAACGAGGCCGCATATTTCAGTTCCGGCTCGTAGGGAATCCGCTTCTCAAGCCGATACTTCTCCAGCAGGTCCGCCTTTCTGACCCCGCCCTTGTGGGCGGCAGCCAGCAAGGCGACGTCGACCGTATCGCCCATCGGATCGAAGCCACCACCATTGCCCCTGGAAAGTTCCCCTTCGTTCGGCAGGCTCGCGGCCCGCAGCAGCAGTTGCACGGCCTCTGTCGGAAGATCGTCCACGCCGTCTCGGCTTCTGATTCCCCCGGCGACAGGGTCGATGCCGGTGTCGAAAAGCCAATGGGAATCGTCGGGCAACCGAATGTCGGTGACCGTCAGTTCATTTAGTGTCAGCGTTCCGGTCTTGTCGGTCGCAATCATCGTGCAGGATCCGAGCGCCTCGACCGCGGGAAGGTGACGCACGACCACATTGACCTTCGCCATCCGCCGCATGCTGATCGCCAATGCGACCGTGATGGCGATCGGCAACCCCTCCGGAATGGCGCTCACCGCCAAGCCGATCGACATCGTCAGCAATTCGCCAAGCGCCATCTGTCGCCAAAGGCCCAGCGCCACGAGGAAGACGATCGCCACGCCGACCGCCACCGCAATCAGCCGGGTAAAGTCCTCCATCCGGATCATCAGCGGTGGCTTGGCGGTCGAGCGCTCCTGGATCGCCCCGGCAATGCGGCCAAGTTCGGTCCGGCTGCCGGTTGCCACCACTTCTCCCCGAGCGCGGCCGCGCGTGATCACGGTCCCGGCAAAGACCGCGTCGCCCGCAAGTTTAGCCACTGCCCGCGACTCCCCGGTATGGGCCGCCTCGTCGCATTGCAGCCCCTCCGCCGTCGTCACCCGGATGTCGGCCGGGACCCGCTCACCGGATTCGAGCATCACCAGATCGCCGGGCACCAGCCCGGCCGCGTCGATGACCTGCCGCTCACCGTCCCGTATAACCGTCGCATGCGGCTGCTCCAGCGCCCTGAGCGCTTCCGCCGACTTGCCGGCCGAAAACTCCTGGATCGCCCCGACGATGCCGTTGACGATCAGCACGACCGCGATGAACAGCGCATCGGTGATTTCACTGATCACGGTCGAGAGGGCGGCAGACGCCATGAGGATGTAAATCAGCGGGCTGAGGAACTGCAGGGCAAGGACCTTGAGGAAAGAGGGCGTTCCGACCACGGGCAGTCGGTTCTCTCCGTATTTTTCCAGCGCCTGACGCGCCTGCGCCTGCGTCAGCCCCGTTTCTGCCGTTCGGGCCGTTCCCAAATCTTCGACTGCGTCCGCCATTCCGCCCCACTCGTTTCCGAACAACCGGTACACGTACCGCCATCGGGTTATAGGGCACGGCGCACGGACCGGACATTGCGAAATGTCAGGTCGGCGCCACGGACGCTGCGCCCGGCGATCACCTTTTGGAGAGGCGGGGACTGCCTGTTCCGGCTTTTCGCCGAACATCCCTTCATTTCCGCAGCGGTTTGTTTTATGGAACGTCAACCGCTTCGCTGGCCTGCGAAGAGCCGTAATGAGGTAATTGAGTTTCGATGTTGGAAGTTCTGAGAAAAGCCGCCCGCACCGTGGTCGCAAAAGTCCTGCTGCTCCTGCTGGTCGTATCCTTCGGCGTTTGGGGCATTTCCGCATCCCTGTTCCAGTCGAACTCGGATGCGGTGATCACCGTCGGTGACCAGAAGATTTCGGTCAGCGAATTCAGCCTCGCTTACCAGCGCCAGCTCGCCGATCTCGGTCGCCGCTTCGGCACGCAGTTGACGAGCGAGCAGGCCAAGGCGCTGGGCGTGCAAAGCCAGGTCTATGCACAACTTGCAGCCGGCGCAGCCCTCGACCAGCTGTCGCAGGACATGAACCTCGGCCTCTCCAAAGACCGCCTCGCCCAGCTGATCGCCGACGATCCGGCCTTCAAGTCGGACAACGGCCAGTTCGATCGCCAGCTCTTCACCGCCCGCCTGCGCAATGCCGGCCTGCGCGAAGACGACTATATCGAGGAACGTTCGAAGGTTGCGATCCGCAGCCAGATCGTCGAGGCAACCTCCGACGGCTTCATCGCTCCCAAGGTCCTGGTCGATGCGCTGAAGGCCTACCGCAACGAAAGCCGCGACATCAACTACCTCCTGCTGACCAACGCGAACATTGATCCGATCAAGGCACCCGACGAAGCCGCGCTGAAGGCTTGGTTCGAAACGGTGAAGGCGCGCTACCGCGCTCCCGAATTCCGCAGCTTCTCCTATGTGAAGCTCGAGCCCAAGGATATCGCCGACAAGGCCGCGGTCACCGACGAGGCGATCCGTGCGGACTACGAGAAGCACAAGAAGACCTACGAGATCGCTGGCACCCGCACGATCGAGCAGCTGACGTTTGAAACCCGCGAAATGGCCGACGCCGCCGCGGCGGAACTGAAGTCGGGAACCAGCTTCGACCAACTGGTCACCGACCAGGGCAAGACTGCCGGCGACGTGCTGCTCGGCGATTTCACTCAGGACAAGCTGCCGGATCCGGCCCTCGCCGCGGCCGCCTTTGCCGTCGCCAAGGACGGCGAGACGACAGGCGTCATCGACGGCGCCCTCGGACCGGTGATCCTGCGCGTCACCAACATCAAGCCGGGGCACACCCGCAGCCTCGACGAGGTCAAGGAAGAGATCCGCGAGGCGCTTGCCGAGAACGCCGCGATCGAGGATATCGCTGCCGTTCACGACCAGTTCGAGGACCTGCGGGCCGGTGGATCCACGCTGGAGGACGCTGCAACCCAGCTCAAGCTGAAGCCCGTGACCGTCAAGGCGGCCGATCGGGACGGAAACGACGAGAACGGCGTGGCCGTCAAGGACCTGCCGGAACGTGCCGCCCTCATCGCCGAAGTCTTCGAAACCGATATCGGTGTCGAAGCATTGCCCGTCAATATCGGCTCGGACGGCTATATCTGGCTCGAAGTGAAGGACATCGTTCCCGAACACGACCGCACCCTCGACGAGGTGCGTGAGAAGGCGACCGACGACTGGATCGCCGAGCAGCAAAAGACGGCGCTCGGTGTGAAGGCGGAAAGCCTGAAGAAGCGCCTGACGGATGGAGAGACTCTGGAGACCGTCGCTGGAGAACTCGGGATCGCCGTCGAGAGCAAGACTGGCCTTCGCCGCCAGTCCGACGATGCCGTACTCGGTCCGGCTGCCATCGTCGCCGCCTTTAGTGGTCCGGTCGGCACCGTCGGTTCCGCACCCGGCGCCGATCCGGCAAGCCAGATCCTGCTCAAGGTTGTCGACGTCAAGGACCAGCCGCCGGCTGACGCCCTGGCCAACGACGACGCACAGGTCGCCGAGATCGCCAAGGCAGCCGGCGATGACATCCTGGACCAGATGGTCAGCCGCCTCCAGAACGAATACGGTGTGTCGATCAACCAGACGCTCGCCGAGCAGGCCATGGTCCGTTAACGCCGGGGGAAACGATGTCGGGGCTCAAGCCATATATCGCCAAGATTGCCGCGCGGCAGGCGCTGACGCGCCAGGAGGCCAGCGAGGCCTTTGATGTGCTCATGTCCGGCGAAGCCAGCATGGCCCAGATCGGCGGCTTCCTGATGGGCCTCAGGGTCCGCGGCGAAACCGTCGACGAGATCGCCGGCGCTGTCTCGATCATGCGCTCGAAGATGGTGGCCGTCGAAGCGCCGGAGGACGCGATCGACATCGTCGGCACGGGTGGTGACGGAACCAATACCTACAACATCTCCACCCTTGCCGCCCTGATCGTCGCCGGCGCGGGCGTGCCGGTCGCCAAGCACGGCAACCGTGCCCTGAGCTCGAAGTCGGGTGCAGCCGACAGTCTTTCGGCCCTCGGCGTACGGCTCGACATCGATCCGGAAACGATCGCCCGCTGCATTCGCGAGGCGGGGATCGGCTTCATGTTCGCGCAATTGCACCATCCGGCGATGCGCCATGTCGGCCCTGCCCGCGTCGAACTCGGCACCCGCACAATCTTCAACATCGTCGGCCCCCTTTCGAGCCCCGCCAACGTCAAGCGTCAGCTGTTCGGCGTCTATTCGCCCGAATGGCTCGTGCCGGGGGCGGAAGCCCTGCGCGACCTCGGCCTGGTCAGCGCTTGGGTCGTCCATGGCAGCGGCCTCGATGAAATCACCACGACCGGCCCGACCCAGGTTGCGGCGCTCAAGGACGGCAAGATTACCACCTTCGAACTGACGCCGGACGATTTCGGCGTGCCGACCGTGGCGCTCGAAGCCATCCGCGGCGGAGACGGCACCGTCAATGCTGCGGCCCTGAAGGATGTTCTCGGGGGGGCGAAGAACGCCTATCGTGACATCGCGCTCTGCAATGCGGCCGCATCCCTTGTCGTCGCCGGCAAGGCGGAAAACGTGCGCGACGGCATGGTTCTGGCTGCAAGGTCCCTCGACGAGGGCGGAGCCGCCCGGGCGCTCGAAAAACTGGTCGCCGTCTCGAACCAGGATGCAGTGGAGAAAGCTTGAGACATGGCCGACATCCTCAAACGCATCGAAGAATACAAGCGCGAGGAAATCGCGGCGGCAAAGTCCGCGCGTCCTCTTGCTGAACTCAAGGCGGCGGCTGCCGACCAGCCGGCGCCCCGCGGCTTCTACCAGGTCCTCGCCGATCGCCGCGCCGCCGGCATCTTCGGCCTGATCGCCGAGATCAAGAAGGCAAGCCCATCCAAGGGCCTGATCCGTCCCGACTTCGACCCGCCGGCGCTGGCCGCCGCCTATGAGGCCGGTGGTGCTGCCTGCCTTTCGGTGCTGACCGACACGCCGAGCTTTCAGGGCAAACTCGACTATCTCGTCCAGGCGCGTCAGGCCTGCAGCCTGCCGGCTTTGCGCAAGGACTTCATGTTCGAGACCTATCAGGTCTACGAGGCCCGTGCCCACGGCGCCGATTGCATCCTGCTGATCATGGCGTCGCTCAGCGACGACGAAGCAAAAATGCTTGAGGACGACGCATTTTCTCTCGGCATGGACGTGCTGATCGAGGTGCATGATGAAGCGGAGATGGAGCGCGCGCTGAAACTCTCCTCGCCGATGATCGGCATCAACAATCGCAATCTTCGAACCTTCGAGGTCAGCCTTTCCGTCAGCGAGCGCCTTGCTCCGATGGTACCGCCGGAGCGTCTGCTGGTCGGAGAAAGCGGCATCTTCACCTATGCGGACTGCAAGCGGTTGGAAGCCTGCGCCATCTCGACCTTCCTCGTCGGCGAGAGCCTGATGCGACAGGCTGACGTCACCGCCGCGACGCGCCTGCTGCTGACCGGTGAAACGCCTGCACAGGTTGCCTGATGAGCGGCCTGACCCACATCAGCGCTTCGGGCGAAGCCCACATGGTGGATGTGGGAGAAAAGGCAGAGACGGAGCGCAGCGCGACGGCCGAAGGTTTCGTCCGCATGGCACCGGCAACGCTGAATCTGATCCGCACCGGCAATGCGAAGAAGGGCGACGTCATCGCCACCGCCAGAATTGCCGGGATCATGGCGGCGAAACAGACCGCCAGCCTCATTCCGCTTTGCCATCCCCTGATGCTGACGAAGGTGACGGTGGATATCGCCGAGGATGACGCCCTGCCCGGCCTGCGTGTCACGGCGACCGCAAAGCTCACCGGCAAGACCGGTGTCGAGATGGAGGCACTGACCGCCGTTTCAGTGACCTGCCTGACGATCTACGACATGGCCAAGGCCGCCGACAAGGCGATGGAAATCGGCGGGATCCGCCTTCTCGAAAAGACCGGCGGAAAGTCGGGCACCTTTCGTCATCCGGAGGCCGGCTGATGTCGCTCCTCTCGGTCGAAGACGCGCAGGCCCGGCTGCTCGGGGCCACCAGACCGGTCGAACGGCGTGAAACGATTGCGCTCGATCTTGCCGACGGCCGTGTTCTCGCAACCGACATTCGCTCGCGGCTGACCCAGCCGCCCTTCGATGCTTCCGCCATGGACGGTTATGCGCTGCGCGCCGAGGACGTACCTCAGCCTGGAGCGGAACTCAAGGTCATCGGCGTGTCCGCGGCCGGCCACGCCTTTGACGGCACCGTCGGACCGGGCGAAACGGTCCGTATCTTTACCGGCGCTCCGGTGCCTGCCGGCGCCGACGCCGTGCTCATCCAGGAAGACGCCGAGAAACGCGATGACGGCGTGATCCGCACGACGTTCGAGGTGACCAAGGGACGACATATCCGCCCGCGTGGACAGGATTTCGCAGAGGACGAAGTCGTTCTCCAGGCCGGCGATCGCCTCGATTTCAGCCGACTGATGCTGATTGCGGCGACGAACCATGCGACGGTCGACGTCTTCGAAAGGCCTAAGGTCGCCATCCTCGCGACCGGCGACGAACTCGTTCCGCCGGGCACCGAACCCGGCCCTTCGCAGATCATCGGCTCGAACACTTTCGCGATCGCCGCACTGGCACGGCAGAGCGGCGCCGAGGTGATCGATCTCGGCATCGTCCGTGACGACCGCGCAGCGATCACTGCGGCGATCGGCAGGGCCCGCGATGCGGGCGTCGACGTGCTGGTGACGCTCGGCGGCGCTTCCGTCGGCGATCATGACCTCGTGCAGTCGACGCTCGTCGCCTCCGGTATGCGGCTCGACTTCTGGAAGATCGCCATGCGCCCGGGCAAGCCGCTGATGGTCGGTGAACTCGACGGCATGCATGTCCTCGGCCTTCCCGGCAATCCGGTCTCGTCCATGGTCTGCGGCCTTCTTTTCCTTGAGCCCCTGCTCGCCGTCCTCACGCGACGCCCGCCGCTGTCACGCCAGGGGACCGCGAGGACGGCGACCTTTCTGTCTGCCAACGACAAGCGGCAGGATTATCTGCGCGCCCGCCTCGGCCGCGCCGCCGACGGAACGCTGGTCGCCGAGAGTTATGGCAAGCAGGATTCTTCGATGATGAAGATCTTCGCCCGGTCGGACTGCCTCATCATTCGGCCGCCTCAAGCACCGGAAATGGCTGCCGGCAGCCTGACCCCGATCCTGCTGCTTCGTCCCGACACCTATTGAGAGCCAGCCGTTTTCCGCGGCCTCTTCACCTGCAGCCCACGCTCGCCGGTTTCCATGTCGCTCATCGTCAGAACCATCGCCCGGCGCCGGTTGGCGGAAGGCATTCGGGAAGTATCAGCCGACGGTGCGGCGGTCCAGAGTGGGAAACATACTCCAAACGGCCAGATGGATCGAATCGACCTTCGGCCGTAATATTAGTTGCGTGATCATTTAAAAGTCGAAACGCCTCAAGAACTTCATATTAAATCATCCGGACTATTCGATAACGAAACAGTCCATCTCTCGCACCAGCCGGTTTTGACATGCGTCATATTAGAAATATATTGAATTCAGGCTTTCTAAAACGCTATCTGCGCGAACGTGGTGGCAACTTCGGCATGATCACCGCCCTTCTCCTTCCCGTTCTTCTGCTGGCTGCCGGCGGAGCGATCGATGCGGCCCGCGCCTTTGCGGAGAAGGAACGCCTGCAGGCACTGCTCGACAGCGCGGCGCTCGCAGCCGTCCGGGAAACATCCGAGGAAGCCCAGATAGAGAAGATCAAGCAATTCCTGGCCAATGCCAGCGAAGAAGAGATCGACTTCGAAAAGCTGCTGAAGATTGCCCAGAATTCGGACGGAAGCCTGACTCTGGATTTTGATACCGAAATCAATACACCGTTCCTGAGCCTTGTCGGCAAGAACAGTCTCCAGATCGCAGTGCGTTCGACGGCGATCGCCACGAAAAAAACGGCCACGAACACCGGCTGTATCTATGTGCTCGGCAGCACGGGTCAGGACGTATTGATCAATTCAGGCGCAAACGTCTATTCCAAGGCCTGCACCGTGAACGTCCATTCCAAGGCCTCGCCGGCCTTCATCATGAATTCCGGATCGAAGATCGATACCGCCAAGTTCTGCGTAAAGGGTACCAACTACATCAAGAACGGCGGCACCCTGACGAACATGCAGGTCGGCTGCACGCCGGATGCCGATCCGCATGCCGGAAAGCTGCCGGAACCGACCGTCTCTTCGACCTGCACGACCAGCGGCACGAAGGACGGTACCACCCAGTCGCTGAAACCGGGCGTGCACTGTGATGTCACCTTCAACGGTTCGCCGACCGTCACCTTCCAGCCGGGCCTTCACATCATCAAGGGTCGGATGATCATCAACAGCAATTCGACGGTGATCGCCGAGGGTGTGACCTTCTATTTCCCCGATGTCTACAGCGAGATCCGGATCAATGGCGGCGTGAAATTCACCGGGACGGCCCCGACCAGCGGCACCTACAAGGGCATCCTGATGTACGAGAAGACCAGCGACGCCGCGAACAACGCCAACAAGCAGCAGTATATCTTCAACGGCTCCAAGGGTGAGATCCTCGAAGGGATCGTCTACCTGCCCAACCGGAACGTCACCTATAACTCGACGACCAACCAGGTGAACAAGATCTCGCTCGTGGTCAACCAGATGATCGTCAACTCGGCCAACTGGCTGCTCGAACCCTATGACGGCGGTGCCTCGAGCTCTGCGGGCACCGAAGGTGTGCGCCTCGTCAACTGACGGCACGAGTCCGCATCAACATCAGAAAGGGGACGGTCGCTTTGACCGTCCCCTTTTTTCATTCGCGACAGAAGCGAGCGGCTGGCGTGGTCCGCCCGTTCGTCCGTCAGCCTTCCGGGGTGAGCGTCATCGAGGTCCCGGTCGCGGCAAGGTTGAGGCCGAGCTGGCCGGTCACGCTGACGGTCTGCAAGTGGATCGACCCGGCGGTTCCACCGACCAGCAGATTGGCGCCGATCCCTGCGCCGACGGTCGCCTCCGCACTGGCCCCCTGGTAGAGGCCGCCCAGCGATCCATGATGATAGCCCGCCGTCGGTGCAAACACCGCCCAGACGAGCTTCGAGCGGGTGGTGAAGCCGACATCGACGCCCATCTTGCGGACCACGCCGCTGTAGCGGTCCAGCGCCTCGCCCCCCATGGCCGAGGAGAAGACGCAGTCGGCCTGCTTGGCCGAACCCAGTACATAGCCGACGCCTCCCGCGATGTCGCAGGTCAGATAGCCGATCTTCACACCGCCCACCCGGTCGCTTTCCTGATAGGTCGGAACCGGTTCGCGCGCCGTCACCACATCCGCGGACACGGCCATGCCCGCCGATGTCAGCACCGGAAGAGCGGCAATTGCCATCGTGATTGTCTTCTTCATCCCTGTATTCCTTCTTGTCGTCTCGTTATCCGTCCGGGCCGGTTGGCCGACGCAGAGGCGGACCTTGGTGAACGCGCGTGGCGAAAGAATGATCCAATCGCGGCGGCACCGCGACCTTGACGGTTGCGAACGATTTCGGATCGCTGGAGATCAGGACAAAAGGGATATGCGGGTGGAGGGGCCGACCGCGCTCTGTCCTTGCTGCCGGTCCCCGATTGCCATCACGCCAATGGCGGACCGATGATGGCGATGTGATTTCGGGCGCAGGCGGCGACCAGACTGTCGATCATGCCCGGCGTCGGCACAACGGCCGGCGGCAGTTCCGGGCCGGGCGCGGGGCGGCTCGCTTCGCGCAGCATGGTTTCGAAATCGGCGCCGCGCATCAGTGTCAGGCAACGGGCGCCCGACAGGCTTTCCACCCGGAAGGCATGCGGAACGCCCTTCGGCGCGATGAGCGTGTCGCCCGCCCGGCCGATGACTTCGCGTCCATCGACCTCAAACCGCATGACGCCGTCGAGGATATGGAATACTTCGTCCTCGTTGTGATGCACGTGCAGCGGCGGCGCCTCGCCATACGGCATCCAGTGTTCGACGACAGAAAGGCCGTCCGCGCCGCTCGCCGAGGCGAGCCGGATGGCGATCAGGGTATTGCCGAACCAGTAGAGCTTGTCTTCGGCCTTGATGTTTGTCTGTATGTTCATGTCGAAATCCTCCGTATCCTCAAGTTTGGAACGAGGTTCGACTAACGTTTCGCGTGCATTCACTCCAATCCAATGATCGTATAGGCGGAATTCACGGGATGAATTTCAATGCACTCGACCTCAATCTGATCCGGGTCTTCGACGCACTGATGCACGAGCGCAGCGTGACCCGGGCCGGCGAGCGCATCGGCCTGTCGCAGCCGGCGGTGAGCGCCGCCCTGAATCGCCTCAGGCAGATCTTCAACGACGCCCTGTTCGTCCGCCAGGGAAACGAAATGCTGCCGACGCCGCTGGCAAGCCAGATGGGCGAGCGGGCGAGCGCGGCGCTGGCCGAAATCGAAGACATGATCCGCGGTGTCCGCGGCCTGGAGCTCGCGACGCTTGAACGGACCTTCTCGCTGTCGGGCGCAGACTTCTTTTCCATGCTGCTGATGCCGCCCCTCTCGCGCGCCGTGCGGCAGGAAGCGCCTTGCGTGCGCATGCGCCTCCTGGACAGCGCCCGCGGCGACGTGGGGCGCCTGCTCGCCGAAAGCACCGTGGACCTGGCACTCGAACGGCCTCTCGACGTACCCGACTACGTATCGTCCACCAAGTTGTTCCACTCGCCATTCGTGATTGTCGCGGCAAAGGACAATCCGTCGCTCGCCTCCGTCGAACCCTGGCATCCGATGCCGATCCAGATCTTCTCCGCCCTCCCGCATGTGTTGCGGTCCATCGACGGCAGCATGTCGGGGATGATCGACGAGGCCCTGGCCGCGTCTGGCCAGCGTCGCAACGTCGTGCTTGCATTGCCACATTTCCAAGCGGTGGCTCTTGCCGCCGCCGGCGGCGACATGATTGCCGCCCTGCCCGTGCAGTTTGCGCTGACCGTGTACGACGACTTGCAGCTCACGCTTTACCTTCCGCCGATCCCGGTCCCGGCCGGAGCGGTCAACCTCTATTGGCACGCCCGGTACGACAAGGACCCCGCGCACAAATGGCTGCGCGAGGTCGTGACGAGGATCTCGAACGATCTGGGATTCGCCAACTATGCCGCGCACGTGCCGGAGCACGCGCGGGAGCGGCTAGGATAGCGAGCGGCCTGGCCGCCCGCAGGCACGATCGGCTCACACCAGCCGGCTCTGCTCCATGGCCGCACCGATGAAGCTGGCGAACAGCGGATGCGGTTCGAGCGGGCGGGACTTGAGCTCGGGGTGATACTGGACGCCGATGAACCAGGGATGGTCGGGATACTCGACCGTCTCCGGCAGCAGGCCGTCCGGCGACATGCCGGAGAAGACCAGGCCACAGGCTTCCAGCCGGTCCTTGTAGTCGACGTTCACCTCGTACCGATGGCGATGCCGTTCGGAAATGTCCGTCGAGCCGTAGACCTCGGCGATCTTGGTACCCTTCTTCAGGGTCGCCTTGTAGGCGCCAAGCCGCATGGTGCCACCGAGATCACCGGAAGCTGCACGCTTCTCCAGCTGGTTGCCCTTCATCCACTCGGTCATCAGGCCAACAACCGGTTCGCCGGTCTTGCCGAATTCCGTCGACGATGCCTTCTCGATGCCGGCGAGGTGCCGTGCCGCCTCGACGACCGCCATCTGCATGCCGAAGCAGATGCCGAAATAGGGCACCTTGCGCTCGCGAGCGAACTGGGCCGCCAGGATCTTGCCTTCGGAACCGCGCTCGCCGAAGCCGCCGGGCACCAGGATGCCGTTGACCTTCTCGAGATACGGCGCTGGATCTTCCTTTTCGAAGACCTCCGACTCGATCCACTCGAGCTTGACCTTGACCCGATTGGCGATACCGCCGTGGTACAGAGCCTCGATCAGCGACTTGTAGGCATCCTTGAGGCCCGTGTACTTGCCGACGATGGCAATGGTCACTTCGCCTTCCGGTGTACGGATGCGGTTGCAGACCTCTTCCCACTGGTCGAGGCGCGGCTTGGGCGCCGGCTCGATGCCAAAGGCGGCCAGAACCTCGTTGTCGAGGCCTTCCTTGTGGTAGGCCATCGGCACGTCATAGATGTTGGCCACGTCGAGCGCCTGGATGACCGCGGTCGGGCGCACGTTGCAGAACAGCGACAGCTTGCGCCGCTCGGCCTCCGGGATCTCCCGGTCGGCACGGACCAGCAGGATGTCGGGATGAATGCCGAGCGCCTGCAGTTCCTTGACCGAGTGCTGCGTCGGCTTGGTCTTCAGCTCGCCGGCGGCCGGGATATACGGCATCAGCGTCAGGTGGACATAGACGGCCGTGCCACGCGGCAGATCGTTGCCAAGCTGGCGGATCGCCTCCATGAACGGCATTGCCTCGATGTCGCCGACCGTGCCGCCGATCTCGCAGATCACGAAGTCATAATCTTCGTTGCCTTCGACGACGAAGTCCTTGATCTCGTTCGTGACATGCGGAATGACCTGGACGGTCGCGCCGAGATAGTCGCCGCGGCGTTCCTTGTCGATGATGTTCTTGTAGATCCGACCGGTGGTGATGTTGTCGGTTTTGGTGGCCGAACGCCCCGTGAAGCGTTCGTAATGACCGAGGTCGAGGTCCGTCTCCGCGCCATCGTCGGTCACGAAGACTTCCCCGTGCTGGGTCGGGCTCATCGTGCCGGGATCGACGTTGAGATAGGGGTCCAGCTTGCGCAGACGAACGCGGTAACCCCGCGCCTGCAGCAATGCTCCGAGTGCCGCGGCCGCAATTCCTTTGCCAAGAGAGGAAACCACGCCGCCAGTGATGAATACATATCGCGCCATGGGAGTCACCGGATACCTTTTCGAAATCGATTCCGCCAGCCCCAAAGAAGCTCATCCCACTTTTTTTGTTAAGTGGGGCGGAATATGCACAAAAGAAAACCGGCGGACCCGAGAGCCCGCCGGAGCGAAGAGAGAAGACCCGATCAGTTGCCGGTCGGAACGGCGTTCGGATCGGCCTTGGGGGCGGCCGGCGCCGGTGCGGCAGCACCGTTGGCGGCGGGTGCCGTCGTCGTGGCCGGAGCAGCGCCCGGAAGCTGGTCGAGGACATTGCCTGAAGGTGCGGCGTTGCCGGCCGGGATCCGGTCGAGGATGTCCGTGGGCTTCGACTCATAGCGAGCCAGCAGGCCGAGGCCGAGCGACGTGATGAAGAACAGCGTCGCCAGGATCGCCGTGGTGCGGGTCAGTGCATTGGCCGTACCGCGCGCCGACATGAAGCCGGAACCGCCGCCGATGCCAAGGCCACCGCCTTCGGAACGCTGGATCAGCACCACGCCGACAAGCGCCAGCACGATCATGAGATGAATGACAATCAATACGGTCTGCATGGAATTTCCACCTGCCCGCTGAGGGCAAAATCAATCGGTTGGCCGCTCTTTACATGAGAGGCATCGGCAAAGAAAGACCCCTTCCCGCCTTTTCAGGCAGTGAGTTCTTCGTAAGCGCGGTATATGGCGAGGAAATCCTCGGCTTTCAAGCTGGCGCCACCGATCAGCGCACCGTCGACATTGGCAACGCCCATCAGTTCTTTGGCGTTCGAAGGCTTTACCGAACCGCCGTAGAGCACGCGCATTTTCGCGCCGGCCTCACCGAAACGCTTGACGAGTTCGCCACGCATGAAGGCATGCGCTTCGGCGACATCCGCAGCCGTCGGCGTCAGGCCCGTGCCGATCGCCCAGACGGGCTCATAGGCGATGACCGTGTTTTCCGCGGTCGCGGCATCCGGCACGGAGCCGGCAAGCTGGCGCTTCAAGATGTCGAGCGTCTGGCCGCCCTTGCGTTCATCGGCGGTCTCGCCGATGCAGATGATCGCGGTCAGCTCGGCGGCATAGGCGGCCTCCGCCTTGGCCCGAATCAGATGGTCGGTTTCGGCATGGTCGGTGCGACGCTCGGAGTGGCCGACGATGACATGGGTACCGAAGCAATCGGCGATCATCTCCGCCGAGATGTCACCGGTATGGGCACCCGAAGCCTTCTGGTGGCAATCCTGCGCACCGATCGCCAGTGGGCTGTCGTCGCAAAGTGCGGTTGCGACATAGAGCAGCGTGGCGGGCGGGCAGATCAGCGTTTCGACCTTCTCCGACAGCGGACCCTTGACGCCCTCTGCCATCGCCTTGATCTGGTCAAGCGAGGCGCGCGTGCCGTTCATCTTCCAGTTTCCCGCGACAAGCGGACGGACATTCGGTGTCGTCATGGTAAAAACCCACCCCATCTTACGTTCGGCCGGACGTAGCAAATCGGCACGCCGATGGAAAGCGCAGGCAGGGAAATTTGCCGCCAAATCGGGCGATATGGTGAAAATCAGGCTCATATTTGCAGCATTTATTAGCAAATTCTGCTGCACTAGGCGATTCTACCCCCGCGCGAAAAGCCAATTGAGGATCTGCCGCCAGTCGCTCATGCGCACCGGCGTGCCATGCGAACCCGTCTCGAACAGAGTGAAACGGGTCGGGTAGCCGGTCTTGTGGAGCCTCTCGTAGAGCGCGACCTGGTCGGTCGCCGCATAGACGCTGTCGCGGCTGCCATGGGTGAAGGCAATCGGCAGTTTCGCCTTGAAGGCGGCGCTCTTCGTAAAATCCGGATCCGTCGCGCCGCCGAGGATCGCAAGCCCGGCGAGCTGGCCGACGGCAGCGGCGTCCCGGGCCACGCCCCAGCAGATGAAACTGCCCATCGACGCGCAGGACAACACCACCGGCCGGCCCGGCGCCTGGCTGGCGGCATAGGCGATCAGCGACGAGATCGCCGCCACACCCGACGCATCAAAAGACGAGACGGAGGGTGCATAATAGACGCCGCCGCCCTTCACCGTGAGGTTCTTGAGCCGGTTGAAATTGCCGCCGAAGGAGAAGTCGTTGACGCCGAGACGCCGGTCACCGCCCCGGCCGTGAATGAAGATGACCGTGAAGGCAGCCTCCTCCGCCGGCCCGACACGCGCCACGTCGAGAGGGCCGGAGGCGAGGCGAAGCGTTTCGTTGACCTGCTCACGCTTCACCGAGAGGTCGACATACTTCTGCTTGACCCTGCGCTCCGGGATCTGGTCGCGGCCGTTGATGTCGCGCAGTTCCTGGTAATCAACGATCTCGAAATCGCCCCCGTCGCGGCTTTCGAGGATCGCCGGCGCGGAAAAAAGCTCGTCCTTGAACGGCGCAAGCGCCTGGGCATCGGCCCGACCGGACAACGATGCCACGATCAGGGCGGCAAGGACCGCCGCTGCACGGAAATGAGCTGTGGACATCTGCATCGAAGCGGGGTCTCCTTCCGGTCGCAGCCTTGCCATCGCCGGAACGGACACGCAAAGCTTTGACGAACCATACGCGGCAGCCTGCCGGCAAAGTCGCGCCTGCCCCGCCTTTCTGGCAATATCCCGGCGATTCGCAAGTGTGAATGGATCGCCTGCGAGATGGGGGCATGAGGCACTTGCCCCCGGCCAGGCGATCATGCCGATACAACGGACAGATTATTGAACGACACCATGGACGACAACGATCTTTTCGCCGGACTGCCGCTCGAACCGAAGGCGGCCGATAGCGCCGTGCCGGCCGCGACACCGAAAGCCGAGCCCGCACGCCCGACGGCATCCCCTGCTCCGACTGCATCCAATGCAGCCCCGGTTTCTGCCGCGCCGACCTCTGGCGGCGACGAATACGGCGCATCCTCCATCCGCGTCCTCGAAGGTCTCGAACCGGTCCGGATGCGCCCCGGCATGTATATCGGCGGCACCGACGAGAAGGCGCTGCATCACCTGTTCGCCGAAGTCATCGACAACTCGATGGACGAAGCCGTCGCGGGTCACGCCAATTTCATCGACGTGCACCTGGACACCGCCGGCTTTCTGACGGTGACCGACAACGGACGCGGTATTCCGGTCGAGCTGCACCCGCAGGTTCCCGGCAAGTCGACGCTCGAAGTCATCATGACCAAGCTGCATGCGGGCGGCAAGTTCGACGGCAAGGCCTACGAGACGTCGGGCGGTTTGCACGGCGTCGGCGTCTCGGTCGTCAACGCGCTTTCCGACCTGCTCGAGGTCGAGGTTGCGCGCAATCGCAAGCTCTACCGCCAGACCTTCTCGCGCGGCGTGCCGCAGGGCGGGCTCGAAGAACTGGGCGAAGTCCACAATCGTCGCGGCACCCGCGTGCGTTTCCATCCCGATCCGCAGATCTTCGGCGACCATGCGAAATTCGATCCGGGCCGGATCTTCCGTATGGCGCGGTCCAAGGCCTACCTGTTTGGCGGGGTGGAAATCCGCTGGTCCTGCGATCCGGGAATGGTGCCGGAAGGTGGCGACATCCCGGAAAAGGCCGTCTTCCATTTCCCCGGCGGGTTGAAGGATTATCTCGCCGCCACGCTCGGCAAGGAATTCACCGTCACGCGCGAAATCTTCTCCGGCAAGACGGAAAAGACCGGCGGTCACGGTGCGCTCGAATGGGCGGTGACCTGGTATGGCGGCGATCCCGCGGTCCACTCCTACTGCAACACCATCCCGACCCCGGAAGGCGGAACGCATGAGGCGGGGCTCCGCATCGCGCTGCTCAAGGGCCTGAAGAACTATGCCGAACTGACGCAAAACAAGCGCGCCAAGGACATCACCACAGACGACGTGATGATCTCGGCGGTCGGCATGCTCTCCGTGTTCATCCGTGAACCGGAATTCGTCGGCCAGACCAAAGACAAGCTCGCAACCGGCGAAGCGCAGAGGCTCGTCGAAAACGCGCTGCGCGATCCCTTCGACCACTATCTTGCCGACAACCCCAACGAAGCGGCCAAGCTGCTCGACTGGGTGATCGAGCGCGCCGAAGAACGCCTGCGTCGCCGCAAGGAAAAGGAAGTCAATCGCAAGACCGCCGTGCGCAAGCTGCGGCTGCCCGGCAAGCTTGCCGATTGCGCCCAGAACACCGCCGAAGGCGCCGAACTTTTCATCGTAGAAGGTGACTCGGCAGGCGGCTCGGCGAAGCAGGCCCGCAACCGAGCCAACCAGGCGATCCTGCCGCTGCGCGGCAAGATCCTCAACGTCGGCTCGGCCAGCCGCGAAAAGCTGATGGCCAACCAGCAGATCGCCGACCTCATCCAGGCGCTCGGCTGCGGGACGCGGTCGAAATACCGCGAGGAAGACCTTCGCTACGAGCGCATCATCGTCATGACCGATGCCGACGTCGACGGCGCCCACATCGCCTCGCTGCTGATCACCTTCTTCTACCAGGAAATGCCGGAGCTGATCCGCGGCCAGCACCTCTATCTGGCCGTGCCTCCCCTTTACGTCATCCGCCAGGGGGCCAAGACCGTCTATGCGCGCGACGACGCCCACCGTGCCGAGCTGATGGAAACCGTCTTCAAGGGCAAGAAGGTCGAGATCGGCCGGTTCAAAGGCCTGGGCGAGATGATGCCCGCGCAATTGAAGGAAACCACGATGGATCCGGCCCTGCGCACGCTGCTCAGGGTGGCAATCGACGAGGTCGATTTCGAAGGCACGCGGGACGCGGTGGAGGCCCTGATGGGCACGAAGCCCGAAGCCCGCTTCCGCTTCATCCAGGATCAGGCCGCTTTCGCCGAGAACCTCGACATCTGACGCGAGCAAGGCGGCGTTCGGTTGAACGCCGTCCGCGAATCGTCCGCACAGGGGTGGCCGGATCACCGGGAGCATCGCTTACCCTTGGCATGCGGTGCCTCCCCTTCGATCGTGTCTGGCAGCGCGGAGTGGCATCCCCAGCGAGACCCTGCACGCAGAACCTCGGTAGAACGCCTGCAGGCCCGACGGCCGGGTCTGGCCGAAGGTCCTTCGTCCCTTTACATCCATCCGCCGACAACAAATTAGTCCACCTGCTCAGGCGGCATTCCACCGCTCGGTCCGAACGCAATGGTTACGAGCCGCAAGCTCTGGGGATGCACCAACATGCATGACGCCCGGCGGATGGGCGGGTTATTTATCCCACGTCCAAGAAGCACACAATTTTGGCCTCTCGGAGCGTCCTCGCGCCCAGTATTGGACGATCGATGAGGCCGCGTTCCGCGCTAGAGCTGCCCCGAAACCGATTTCAGCAGTTCTGATTTGAACGCTGGCTCGCGCCAGCAAGAGTAGCTCAATCCATGTCCATTGCGATCACCAACCTTTTGCGGCGCTTCGCCGTCAGTGCGCTTGCAACGCTTGCCTTCCTCTTCGGCTCTTGGCAGCCAAGCGCCAGAGCGGCGGACATCCAACATGAGGTCTACAGCGGTGAGAGCACCAGGATTGTCGTGAACACATACGGCCAGAGCGCTATCGGATACGACTACCCCAACGGCAACGTTCATGGCACCTTGACGATGGCTCCTGACGCGAGCAGCGATCTGATCTATACCTCCAGCGCCGGTTTCGTCGGAACGGATGTGGTAAAGACCACTGCCTACACTGATCCGGTCACGTGGACCGCGGTGGGCTCGGACACCCACTACATCACGGTCAAACCGAGAATCACCTTTTCCGCAAGCAATTGGCCGAACGCCAAGAAGGGCGAAGTCTACAGCCAATCAGTCACCGCCACCTATAGCGCCAGTTCGACCGTGGTGACATATTCCGTCCTTGATGGCTCGCTGCCGCCAGGACTCGGCCTCGACGGTTCGAACGGCACGATCTCGGGTACACCGACCGCGACGGGGAGCTGGACATTCACCTATCAGGCCTTAAATGCCGATGGATATTCGTCCAGCCAGTCGATGACGTTGAAGGTCGGACCATCCGCGACCAACCATTCGATGACCGTCGCGGCCAACAGCAGCAACAACGCCGTTGCATTTACCGTATCCGGAACCGAACAGGTCTCGGCAGTGTCCTCGGCTGCCCATGGTACAACCAGCCTCTCCGGCTCCACTGGTGCCTACAGCCCGACCGCCGGCTATTCCGGCTCCGACAGCTTCACCTACACGGTGACGGACAGTGCGTCGGGCCTTTCATCGACGGCAACCGTCTTCGTGACCGTCACGCAGCCAACGCTTGCGATTGCGCCATCGGCCTTGCCGGATGGTGTTGTCGGCCAATCCTACTCGGCGACCCTCAGCGCCTCGCTGGGCGGACCGCTCGACCGATTCTCGGTCCAATCCGGAAGCCTCCCGGCGGGACTGACCCTGACGGATGGCGGGATACTTTCAGGGACCCCGACGCAACACGGAACGAGTTCCTTCACGGTCATTGTGCAGGACATCTACGGCGCGACAGGAACGCAGAGCTACGATCTTGTCGTTGCAATCGCACCGCCCGTCGCCGGCAGTGTCAACGCAACGGTTGCCGCGAACAGCACCAACAACAGCATCACCCTCTCGCTCTCCGGAGGAGCGGCCTCCAGCGTCGCCGTCGCAAGCGCGGCCAGCCACGGTACCGCAACGGCCAGCGGCACAACAATCACCTATACGCCGACGGCCGGCTATTCGGGTTCGGACAGTTTTACCTATACGGCGACGAACGCCAGCGGCACCTCCACTGCCGCGACGGTGACGGTCACGGTCACCGCCCCGACGGTCGCCATCTCACCCTCCAGCCTTCCAGCTGGCACCGCCGCTGTCGCCTATAGCCAGACGTTCACCGCTGCGAACGGCACGGCCCCCTACACCTTCGCCGTGACATCAGGCTCCCTGCCCGCCGGTCTGACGCTTTCCACCGGCGGTACTCTCTCCGGCACCCCCACGACTCCGGAAAACCCGACGTTCACCGTGACCGCCACCGACCACCATGGTGCAACCGGAGACCAGAGCTACACGTTGGCAATCGCCATCGCGGCGCCCGTCGCCGGTGATGTCACGACGACGGTTGCCGCCAACAGCAGTAGCAACAGCGTCGCCCTCTCGCTTACCGGCGGAACGGCCAGCACCGTTGCGATCGCAAGCGCCCCGGGCCACGGTACGGCAACGGCAAGCGGCACCTCGATCACCTACACCCCGACGGCCGGCTACTCCGGTTCGGACAGCTTCACCTATACCGCCACCAATGCCAGCGGCACCTCCACCCCGGCCACGGTGACCGTAACGGTCACGCAACCCACCCTCGCAATCTCGCCGACCGGCACGCTGACGCTCCGCGCGGGCGAAGCATTTTCCCAGACATTCTCCGCGGCCAACGGTACCGCACCCTACGACTATTCGATGAGCGGCACCCTGCCGGACGGGTTGACCTTCGTTCCGTCGTCCGGAACACTGTCCGGCACTCCGACCGAAAACGGCAGCTTCTCTCTGACGGTGACGGCGACCGATGCCTACGGCGCATCAACGTCGGCGAGCGTGACCCTCTCGATCGATGAGGCCCTTCCCGTCGCTCCGACCGTCACAACGGCAACGGCGTCCGGCGGCACCGTCACCATCGACCTTACCGATGGCGCGACCGGCGGTCCGTTCACCGGAGCCACGCTGGTCTCGCTGTCGCCACCATCGGCCGGCACCGCAATCATCACCCTCGGCGACACCGCGGCGTCGAGCGGACCGGCCGCCTTTGCCGCGGCTATGACGTCGGGGCGATATCGCCTCCAGTTCAAGGCGAACCCGACCTATACCGGCACTGCCGTCGCCACCTACACGCTGACCAGCGCCGCAGGCACCTCCGCGCCCGCCTCGGTCACCCTCCTTGTCAGCGCCCGCCCGGTGCTGAACGACGACGCCGACATGGTCGGCCTCGTCCGCGCCCAGGCAACCGCAGCCAAGCGGCTGGCCGAGAGCCAGATCGACAATGTCGCGGATCACATGAAGTCACTGCGAGGCAAGGTGTGCCTTGAAAACAGCCTCTCCGTCGCTCTCGGCGACGACGGTGACGGTGCAGCACCAGTCAGCGCCAATGCCGGCTGCTCGCCGATCACCAACGGCGATCTCGCCTTCTGGGCGGCAGGATCCGTCAGTCTCGGCGACAGCGAAAGCCTGGATGGGGAGAGCGCCTTCGACTACGCCACCGTCGCCCTTACCGGCGGCCTGGACTACCGGTTGACCGACACTGTGATCGGCGGCGTTGCCATCGGTTACTCACGCGACCGGACAGACATCGGCAGCAATGGCACGACCAGCCGCAACCGCGCGATGAGTGCCACCCTATACGCCTTGTATCAACCTGGCGGCGGGTTCTTCGTCGACGGCCTGGCCGGTGTCGGCCTCCTCGACTTCGACTCGTTGCGGATCACTGCCGCAAATGGAGCCGAGGCAGAAGCCGAAAGGACCGGCCGTCAGGTGTTTGCCGCGCTGACCGGCGGATACGACCTGAAAAGCGGCGACCTGTCTCTCTCCACATACGGACGGCTCTCGGGCTCCCGTTCGGTGCTCGACAGCGTGACCGAGACCGGCGCCGACTGGGAGAATGCGCTTCTGGGACGCCAGGAGATCGACAGCCTGACCGCGACGCTCGGGTTGTCGGTAGGTTATGACATCGACATCGACGATCTGATCGTCACCCCCGAGCTGACGCTCGATTTCTCGCACGACTTCCTCGACAGCAGCGAGACGGTCGTCACCTATGCCGAAGACGGCTGGCCGATCGACTACGTCATCCCCGGTGAGAGCAGCAGCCGCAACCGCGTGACCGTCGGCTTTGGCGTGACCGTCGCATCGGGCCGCGCGGCCACGCTCAGGGGCCGCTACAGCGCGACCATCGATCCGGGTGGCCTGCAGAGCCAGCGCTTCAGCCTCGACCTCTCGCGCCAGTTCTGACGCACGGTTCGCGGGGCGCTCATGTGCTCAGCCGCTTCTCCATGAACAGGCTGAGCGGATCGGGCCGATAGCTGCCGAACGGGGCGATCTCGAGATAGCCGAATCGTCGGTAGAGGCCAATCGCCTCCGGCTGCAGCGTCCCCGTCTCCAGCCGGATAGCGGAGAAACCCAGTCTTCGCCCCTCCTCTTCGATAGCCTCCATCAGGAGCCGGCCGATCGATAGCCCACGGGCGGCGGGATCGACGAACAATCGCTTGATCTCGGCCGTGCCGTCTCCGCTGGCAACAAGCGCGCAGCAGCCGACGATTTCGCCGGCATGGCGGGCGACCAGAAAGGAGACCTCGGGTCGCTCGAGCGAGGACACATCGACCAGATGATTGCTCTCGGCCGGATAGAGGCTCGCCATATAGGCATCGGACTGCGTGAGCAGCCGCAACACGCCGGGTTGGCGCGGCAGTTCACGGGCGACGGATACGGACACGACATTCGGCCTCTTGTTGGTGTCGGATCCGGTAATCTTGGGGGCCTCGGCTTTGTTGCGTCAAGGACGTGATGCGGTGTCTCCACCGTCTTGCTTTGGCTGCAATCCTCTGTTTCAAAAGGCTCCCGCCGCCATCCCAAGATCATCCGGACCGCCCCATGCAGACAGCGCTTATCGTAATGACCATCCTCGGCTGCGACGACACCGTCACCAACTGCCACTACGTCGCGACCGCCCAGGAGCACTTTGTCTCGGTCGAACTCTGCGACGCGGCATCCGAACGGGTCCTCGAAGGTTACTCGAGCGTCAGCTATCCGACGGTCGTCGCCGTCTGCCAGCCGCCGGAGGATAAGGCTGCAGAAATCCCCGCACCGCCCGCCGGCGCGCAGCTGCCTGCCGAAACGGCCCTGACGCCGGCACCGCTCCCTGGCCCGGCCGCGACCCTGCCTGAGGAAGAACGCCAGTCGCTGGCGGCGCGCGCCGTCTCGAAGATCCGCAAGGTGCTTCCCGATACGGCCGACATCAAGATGGTGTTCGAGACCCCGCTGCACGTCGTCTCCGACAGCTATTCCTGGGTCGCCAAGAAAATCTCGCGCCAATAGGTTCCGTTCGCCTCAGGCGACGAGCGCAAATCCGGAGGCGTAGTCCCGGGCGCGGCGCCGTTCTTCCGCGATAGAGAGCTTCTCGACCATCTCCATGAGCTCCGCCGCTGCAGCAGACGGCGCGCCTAGGCTGCGGTGGCGTTCGACCAGCAGGGCCGCGATGTTGTCCAGCTCCGCACCGACCGAGGCATGTGCAGCGTTCCGCCAGAGCATCACGGCCTCGACGAAGACGGCACTGACGTCCCGGGCAAGGCCGATCGATTCGAGGAGCGCCCTGACCGCATGGAACCGGGCCGTCGCCAGGATCGAACGCACCCGCCGCTCTTCGAGACCCGACAGGGAGACGAGCGCCGTGGCAAAAAAGTCGGTACGCCCGACGCAGAGCGCATGCATCAGGAAGGCTGGCGTCAGCCGACCGTCCGCGCGCAGTTGCTCGACGAGAGCCGGCAATTCGTCGGCGGAAATGGTGGCGAGGATCGCCATGGTCGCCGCGGTGCCCGCTTCGCGCGTGATCCGGTCAATGCGACGCGTGCCGATCGCGGCGCGCACCAGGCCGCAACCCGTCAGGGCTTCGGTGACGAACTGTACGAGAAGCTGGCGAACGGGAGCCGGCAGGTCGTCGCGATCGAGCAACAGCGCGCGCACCTGCTCGCTACGACCATGCCGCTCGGCAATGCGGCGCAAGGTCAGTCGGGCGATGGAGGCGCTGGCATTTTCAAGGAGTACGGCCACTTCCTCGGCATCCCCGACCTCGGCCAGGGCAGCGGCGACGCCACGCGAGAGCGAAGGACGGGCGGCAATCAGCGCACGTGTCACCGCGCTGCCGCGACCGGCGAGATCGACGAGATCCGAATCGGCGAGAACGGGAGAGTGAAGGATCGGCAGGGAGGCGATTTCCGGCTGGTCGTCGGCGAGCGACACCATGAGGGCCCGCGGCGCTTCGGAGGAAGAAGCCAGCGCCTCGGCCAGCGCCATGCGCACACGCGGCGACGGATCGTCCAGCAGATAGGTCATCGCCACATGGGCCGCCTGCCGTTCGGCCGGCGCCATGGCGGATCTGAGGTAAGCGCGGGCCAACGCATTGGCTGCTCGCGCACGGTCCCCCGCCTTTGCCGTTTCCACCCAACGAAGAAAAGCCGCAACGATCACTTTGAAAAACCCAACCCGAGCGAGAAGTGCCACGCGTGGTCATGCGACCACGGTTTCACGCTAGCGGCAAAACGTTTAAGAATTGGTTCACCATATTCATTAACCGCGGGATACGCCCCTTGCTTCGTCAGCCTGCACCGACCCTTTCCGGACGAGAGATCCGCGCGATCCTGCTGATAGAGGACACTGCGGCAACGTTGCCGGCTGCCGAAGGCCATCAAGCCGTTGCAATTCCCGTGGGAGACGATGTGGACAGCTTCCGGCGCGCAGCTGAAAGGCTGGCCGACCTTCGCCGTCAATCACCCGATACCGCGGGACTGATTCTCCTCACCGCGACGCTCGATTACGAAGCGCTGGACGCCTGTCTGCCGGTTGCGATCGGCGCACGGCCGGCTGGGGTCATCGTGACGGATCTTTCGAACGGATCGGAACTGCAGCGCATCGATGTCGCGCTGTCGGTTGCGGAAGCCGTGGCCGGTGTCGAGCCGGGCACGACGGCGATCATCGGGATATGCGGGGACAATGCCGCCGGCCTGCTCGCATCCTCCAGTTTTGAAGGCAAATCGCGGCGGCTCGTGGCACTGGGGCGCAATGCGGCAAGCCTTGCCCAATCGCTCTTCGCCGATCGATCGCACGAGTCACTGAGCGCCGGATTGACCGCGCTGGCTGGAGCCGCCGCCGGTGTTCCTATCATCGACTGGCTCGATCCGAGTCTTTTCGGGGACGACCTGCATGAGGCCTGCAACAAGGCCCGAGTCAACGGTTTTTCGGCCCTGCTGACAAGCAATCCCGACCACCTCAGATCGATCGCCGATGCCTATTCCTGATCGCGCACGGGTGCCTTGGGACGCAGAAGTTCAAAGACCGGCTGGATCTCCGCATAGTCCATGTAGCCCATCCGCGTGACCGGCCGTGCCAGGCCCGCGTCGAAGCGACCTTCCCGGATGACCCTTTCGTCGATGTGAATGCCGACCACCTGCCCGAACACCGCGTGACTGTCGGACGGCTCTCCCTCGATGGTCTTCAGCGTGTGGATCTCGGTGACCCGGCATTCGAGCACCACACAGGCCTCCCCGACATAGGGCGCCTCGACCAGCCGTCCGGACAAACGCGTCACGCCGGCAATCTCGAATTCGTCGGTACCGTAGGGCACGGCCACGGAGGACGCGTTCATCTGCAAAAGCAGATCGGCGCTGACGAAGTTCGTCGTGAACGCGCCGGTCTCTTCGGCATTGCGCAGCGTGTCCTTGCGACCGCTCGACGAGAACATCACGATCTTGGGATGATCACTGACGGCGTTGAAGAAGGAATAGGGCGACAGGTTGAACGAACCGTCCCTGCCCTTCGTGCCGATCCATCCGATCGGACGCGGCGCGACGATCGCCTTGAACGGATCATGCGCCAACCCGTGGCGATTGTCGCGCGTCTCGTAGAACATCAGGCCTCGCCGACCCAGGTGACCACGTCGGCAAGCGCCGGACGCGGGCGCTCCGTGGCGGGGAAAGTGGTCGAACCGACATGGATGAAGCCCGCGACCTTCTCGCCCGGCATGACGCCGAGCAGCGGATAGGCACGCTCGTCATAGGAGAACCACTCGGTGAGCCAGTTCGAAACGTAGCCGACGGCATTGGCGGCCATCAGCAGGTTGAGGCAGACCGCACCCGCCGACATCAGCTGTTCCCATTCCGGGATCTTCACATGCGGGCCGGCCTTGCTGATCACGCCGATCACCACCGGCGCCCGGGTGAAGCGCGTGCGCTCCACGCCGATCATCTCTTCGGAGAGCTCCGGGTTCTTCTCCAGCGCCATGGCGAGAAGCGCCTCGCCGATCCTCACCCGCTCCTCGCCGCGATAGACCACGAAGCGCCACGGCGCCAGCTTGCCATGGTCAGGCACGCGCACGGCAAGCGTGAGAATCTCCTCGATCTCGGCGGTCGACGGACCGGGCTCGCACATCTGGAAGGCCGGAATCGAGCGGCGAACGGCGAGATAGTCGACGAGTTTGATATCATTTTTCATTTTCGAATACTTTCACGGCTGGTCTTGCGGTCGCGACGTCTTGAAATTGCCATCGCATTCGGATTGAAGTTGCTGCCATTGGTGAGGAAGTCAACCTGTTGTGTCATTCATGAACGGCCATAAAAACACTGTCCGCTTCGTCGTCGTGGTGGTGTCGACGGTGATCGCGTTTGCACCTGCACGCGGCGAAGACGCCTTCAAAGCGTTCAAGCAGCTCGACAGCTCCGTCAAGATGCCGAAGCTCAATGCGTTCTCGCCCAATCTCGGCGCTACCTTCGAGCAATCGACGGTGCGCAATGTGAGCCTGGAGGCCAAGCTCACCAATGACGGCGAACCGATGCAGCAGGGCCTGTCCTGGCGCGTCTTCAGCCCGATCCCCGGTGACGACGGCAAACTTCCCTTGCTGGCAAGCGCCGAGGGCGGTTCGGCTGACTTCCAGCTCGAACCCGGCGACTATTTCGTCAACGTTTCCTTCGGCCGCGCCGGCGCCACCAAGAAGCTGATGGTGCCACGCGAGGGCGAAGTCGAAAAACAGGTGCTCGTGCTCGATGCCGGCGGTGTCGTGCTGAATGCCGTCTCCGGCTCCGATACCGGAATTCCGGCGAAGGACCTGAAGTTCGACGTCTATTCCTCGGAAGTCCAGGACGACGGCGAACGGGGCCTCGTCATCGCCGACGTCGCACCGAATACCATCGTGAGGCTGAACACCGGCACCTATCACATCGTCTCCGAATATGGCTCCGTGAATGCGGTGGTGCGCGCCAACATCAAGGTCGAGGCAGGCAAGCTGACGGAAGCGACGATCCAGCACCGCGCCTCGCAGATCAACCTGAAGCTCGTCTCCGAACCTGGCGGCGAGGCGATCGCCGACACCGCCTGGTCTGTCCTGACCTCATCGGGCGACATCGTGGCCGAAAGCGTCAGCGCCTTCCCGGTCATGGTGCTGGCCGAAGGCGAATATTCCGCCGTCGCCCGCAACAAGGACAAGATCTACCAGAAGGATTTTGTCGTCACCGCGGGCCGCAATACGGATGTCGAGGTGCTGCTCACGCAGTGAGTAGCCGGCTCATAACGCCGGTTCGAGCTTCCTGAGCCGCTTGCGGCGGCGAACGGGCGCCATGGCGAAGACGGCGTCATAGAGCTTGAGCAGCAGTTCCTTGCGGTCGCCGATCTGGCGCAGGTCATCCCAGCACATGACGGGACCGAGACGCGCGGTGATCGTCGAGCCCGAGAGACGCCGGAACTCGCGAATCAGGAGCGAGATACGCAGCGTGAGCGACAGCTTGCTGGCAATGTGGAACAGGCGGCCGTTCTGCCCCTCGAAAAACACCGGAATGACGTTTGCTCCCGCCGACTGGATGAGTTTTGCCGGAAAGATCTTCCACGGCAGGTCTTCTGCCCGGCCGAAACCCTTCTTGGCCGTCGCAACGCCGCCGGCGGGGAACACCACGATCGTCACGCCTTCCTTCAGCAGACGCACTGCCTCATGGCGGGTCTTCATGTTGATGGCCATCGCTTCCTTGGTCTCCTCGAAAGAGACCGCAAGCGAATAGGGTGCCATCTCCGGCACCTTCAGCAGCTCGTTGTTGATCAGCACGCGGAAGGGTCGGCCGAGCTGTTCGGCAAGGGCGAGCACTGCAATGCCGTCGCCGATGCCGAAAGGATGGTTGGCAACGATGACGATCGGGCCCGCGGGCAGTTCATAGGGAGGCCAGTTGCCCTGGACGCTCAGCGTCACGTCGATCAAGTCGAGCATCTTGCCAAAGACCCGGTCGGTCTTGCCGACGATGTCCTTGCGCCAGATGTCGTAGAGGCGTGCGAAACGGTCCCTGCCCGACAATCCCTCGATCGAACGGATGAACCAGCGCTTGAGGCGCGGGTCCCGCTCGTTGGCATAGGTCAGTTCTTCGAAACGCACTTGATCCCCCGCCGTCGACGCCGTCATCCTTCACGCTGGCGATCGCCGTATAACAACAAGATGACAGTAGTCTGACAGGGCCGGAAAGAACCGGCCCTGTCGTTGATGTGCATCAAGCCTTTGCTGCCCGAGCGGCAAGCCGGCGCTTCTGGTCCGGAGGGGTTGCCTCGAAGCTCAGCGAGGAGATCGCCTCGTCGAGCGTCATCGACACCTGGTCCTGCGAACCCAGCCGGCGAATGTTGACGGTGCGCTCTTCGGCCTCCCGCTTGCCGCAGACGATGATCACCGGAACCTTGGTCACCGAATGCTCGCGAACCTTGTAGTTGATCTTCTCGTTGCGGAAGTCGGTCTCGACCTGCAGACCCGCATCGCGCAACGCGTCGGCGACGTCCTGGCCATAGGCATCAGCCTCCGAGGTAATGGTCGCGACAACCACCTGCGTCGGCGCAAACCACAGCGGCATGTGACCGGCGAAGTTCTCGATCAGGATGCCGAGGAAACGTTCCATCGAGCCGCAGATCGCCCGGTGGATCATCACCGGCTGCTTCTTCTCCGAATTCTGGTCGATGTAGAAGGCACCGAAGCGTTCGGGCAGGTTGAAGTCGACCTGCGTGGTGCCGCACTGCCAGTCACGGCCGATCGCATCCTTCAGGGTGTATTCGAACTTCGGACCGTAGAAAGCGCCCTCGCCCGGCAGGATGCCGGTCTTGATGCGCCCGCCGGACTGTTCCTCGATGGTCTTCAGAACCTCCATCATCACGGCCTCGGCGCGATCCCAGAGCTCGTCGGAACCGACGCGCTTGTCCGGACGGGTCGAGAGCTTGACCACGACTTCCTGGAAGCCGAAGTCCTCGTAGACCGAAAGGATCAGGTCGTTGATGCGCAGGCACTCCGCCGCCATCTGCTCTTCGGTGCAGAAGACGTGCGCATCGTCCTGCGTGAAGCCACGCACGCGCATCAGGCCGTGAAGCGCGCCCGATGCCTCGTAGCGGTGTACGAGGCCGAATTCGGCGAGACGCACGGGCATGTCGCGATAGGACTTCAGGCCATGCTTGAAGATCTGCACGTGACCCGGGCAGTTCATCGGCTTCAGCGCGAAGACGCGCTGGTCGGCTTCCTCGTCGTCGGGATGGGTGAAGGCATGGGCGGACTTCACCGCGAACATGTTTTCCTGGTACCAGCCCCAGTGACCGGAGGTTTCCCACAGCGACTTGTCGAGCACCTGCGGCGCGTTGACTTCCTGATAGGTCCCGGACAGTCGGCGACGCATGTAGGACGACAGCGTCTGGAACATGCGCCAGCCCTTGCCGTGCCAGAAGACCACGCCCGGCCCTTCCTCCTGGAAGTGGTAGAGGTCCATTTCGCGGCCGATCTTGCGATGGTCGCGCTTCTCGGCCTCGGCGAGGACATGCAGGTAGTTGTCGAGCTGCTCCTGCTCGGCCCAGGCGGTGCCATAGATACGGGTCAGCATCGGCCGGGTGGAATCGCCACGCCAGTAGGCGCCGGCCACCTTCATCAGCTTGAAGGCGGTACCGATCTGGCCGGTCGAGGCCATATGCGGGCCACGGCAGAGGTCGAACCAGTCGCCCTGCTTGTAGATCTTCAGGTCCTGGCCCTCAGGGATCATATCGACCAGTTCGACCTTGTAGGCCTCGCCCTTGTCCGCGAACACGTCACGCGCCTTGTCACGCGACCACACTTCCTTGGTGAAGGCGGCGTTCTTCTGGATGATCTCCTTCATCTTCTTTTCGATCTTCGGAAGATCTTCGGGCGTGAAGGGCCAGTCCTCGCGGGTGTCCGGATGGACGCGCTTGAAATCGTAATAAAAGCCGTTCTCGATCACCGGGCCGATGGTCACCTGCGTGCCGGGCCAGAGCTCCTGCACGGCCTCGGCCATGACATGCGCCGCGTCGTGGCGGATCAGTTCGAGCGCGCGCGGATCGGTGCGAGTGACGATCTCGATGGTGCCGTTCTCGATCGGATCGGCAAGGTCGCGCAATGCGCCGTCGAGCGCGATGGCAACGGCCTTCTTGGCGAGCGACTTGGAGATCGATTCGGCGACGTCACGACCGGTGGTGCCGGCGGGAAACGCACGGACGGAACCATCGGGAAATGTAAGGGAAACGGATTCAGACATGGTTTTCTCCTTATCCAGTCCCGCCAACGAATGCGGGTGGTAAAAAAAGGCCGGCGCAGCCGGCTATCAACGGGCCGCGTGATAATCCGAAACAGCCTGTGAGTAAAGGTTTTGTTGGCCCGTCATGCAGTCCAGAACTGCTTCGCCCCCGGCGGCAATTCCGCAAGCACCGCTTCGAACGCAGTGAGGTCGATATGGCGGCGCATCACAGCGGCAACGTCGCTGAGCGCGGTATCCGTCGAGAAGTTGTGGTCGGGACGCAGCGCTTTGACTTCGCGGGTCATCTCCGCAAACGTGCCGAACGGCAGGCGCGGCTCTTCGACATCCCAGTCGCTGACGAACAGCGCCCGTAGAACCGGCGGCAGTGTATCGGCGAATGCGAGGGCCTGCTTCGTCGTCAGCCGCCGGCGGAAGACCTGAAACACGCCCTGCAGCATCGTGTAGCACTGATGCGTCGTCTGCAGCATCGAGGTGTCGCGCAGGTCTTCCATGAAGGCATCAAAATCGCGTGACGCCTGTCGATACTCCATCGGCATCGGCATAATTGACGCTCCTTCGACTAATGCCTTCGACCGAGCCGCCAGAAGGACCAAGGCGCCCACCAATGGGTGCTGACGGGCAGCGTCTCCGGAACAGGATCGACACCCCAGGTGCCCCCCGGCCCGCAGCGGCCTACCCGAAACAGCGTGAGCCAACCACCCGACCACAGACCATGCCGCGCGATCGCCTCATAGCCGTATTCCGAACAGGTCGGCATGTGGCGGCAGGAATTGCCGATGAGACTGGACAAGGTCAACTGATAGAGGCGGATGAAGCCCATCCCAATGAGCCGTCCGGGCGTCTTGCGGAACGGCCCCGACCAGTTGCGCGACCGCGAAACGCGACGCGGATCATTCTGATGCCCGCATCCGGGCGCGTCGCACATCTCAACCCGCCACGGCGACTGCCGGGCTTCTTGCCTCGATCTGGTCGAGACAATCGACCACCGCGTCGAAGGTGAGCATGGTAGACGCGTGGCGCGCCTTGTAGTCCTTGACCGGCTTCAGGAACCGCATGTCCTCGAACCGACCCGTCGGCCCCTCGCCTCCCTCCTTCAGCATGGCGAGCATGTCCAGACGCGCCTGCCGGATCTCAGCCCCGGTGGCTCCGACCACGTGCCGGGCCATGATGGAGGACGAGGCCTGGCCGAGGGCGCAGGCCTTGACCTCATGGGCAAAATCGCTGACGCGGCCGTCGGCCATCTTGATATAGACCTTGACCCGCGACCCGCAGAGCTTCGAGTGCTTCTCCGCGCTCGCATCCGCATCGGCAAGCCGGCCGCTACGCTCGATATTGCCGGCAAATTCTAGAATTCGCGAATTGTAGATGTCGTCCATGATCGCTCTGGCACTCTCCCAAACGGTGCATACGCAGAATCTTGCGGCCGGATTGTCGCCGTAAACGCAACACTGTGTAGCGCCGTCGTT
Organism: Rhizobium terricola; assembly: GCF_012927355.1. Classification (GTDB taxonomy): domain Bacteria; phylum Pseudomonadota; class Alphaproteobacteria; order Rhizobiales; family Rhizobiaceae; genus Allorhizobium; species Allorhizobium terricola. Next base: position 1,005,359 of record NZ_JABBGK010000001.1, on the reverse strand, counting down.
CCTTCACACTCGGTGAAACGCTATTATATGAGAGTTGAGAATTCGGTCCAAACAAAACAAGGGCAATCCCCCTCGTCGGATCGACAATCGCAAGAACGGGCTTGCCAAGATGACCCAAGTTACGCATTTACAGGCGGAAAAAGCCAAACAGTCGGTCCGCGACCCGAAGGACCGGGAGGCCACCAGAATGGATGCCATCGTGAACAAACTCGCCCCCGTCGACCAGCGACCGAGCCGCGAGGAAGCCGAAGACGCAGTCCGCGTACTTCTGCGCTGGGCCGGCGACGACCCGGACCGCGAGGGCCTGCTCGACACTCCGAAGCGCGTAGCCAAGGCCTATCGAGAACTTTTCTCCGGTTATGACGCCGATATCGAGGAGGTGCTGGGCACCACCTTCGAGGAGGTTGCCGGCTATGACGACATCGTCCTCGTGCGCGACATCCCGTTCTTCTCCCATTGCGAACACCACATGCTTCCCGTCATCGGCAAGGCGCATGTCGCCTATCTGCCTGACGGCCGTGTGCTCGGATTGTCCAAGATCGCCCGCGTCGTCGAAGTCTTCGGTCGCCGTCTCCAGACGCAGGAAGCCATGACCGCGCAGATCGCCGCCGCGATCGACGAGAGCCTGAGCCCGAAGGGCGTCGCAGTCTTCATCGAGGCCGAGCACATGTGCATGGCCATGCGCGGCGTCCAGAAATCGGGCTCCACCACCCTCACCACCACCTTCACCGGCCGGTTCAAGGACAACGCCGCCGAACAGGCGCGCTTCATGTCGATGGTCCGCGGCCGCTGACGCTTTACCGAACGGAAAACCCGATGGCCGTCGCTTTCGATCCGCCGCCTGCCGACAAGCACGCCCTCGAGGGCGCCGGTCCCTTCACGCCGAAGTTCGACGCCAACGGTCTCGTCACCGCCGTGGTGACGGACGCCCGTGACGGCGAACTGCTGATGGTCGCCCATATGAATGCCGAGGCCGTCGCCCTCACCCTGGAAACCGGCATCGCCCATTACTACAGCCGCTCGCGCGCAAAAATCTGGAAGAAGGGCGAAAGCTCGGGCAACCTCCAGACCGTCCGCTCGTTCCGCACCGATTGCGACCAGGATGCCGTCTGGCTGAAGGTCGAGGTCGCCGGCCACGATGCAACCTGCCACACCGGCCGCCGCTCCTGCTTCTACAGAACCGTCGAACTCAAGGACGGCCAAGCGGTGCTTGCAATCACCGACGACCACCGGCATTTTGATCCGGATACGGTTTACGGCGACGGCAAATAGGCAGGACGGCCCACTTTCGGACATCTCCGTCCGGCCACTTAACGAATGGGTAAACATCCAGTGCGCTAAATGAGCTCTGGGAGTTGTTCAGCCATAAGGGTGTTGCGGAGATGCTGAACTGGAGTCTGAAGAATGCTGCGTCGGCCAAATCGTTGCAGCCTGCGGAGAACACGCCGGTGATCGGCCTGCCGCCCGAAAAAGAACCTGAAAAACCGAAGAAGACCAAGATCGCGTTGGCGCTTGGTGGCGGCGCCGCCCGTGGCTGGGCCCATATCGGTGTATTGCGCGCTCTCGACGAGGCAGAGATCGAAGTCGGCATGATCGCCGGAACCTCGATCGGCGCGCTTGTCGGCGGCTGTTATCTCGCCGGAAAGCTCGACGAACTGGAAGTCTTTGCCCGCTCGCTCACCATGCGCCGCATTGCCTCGCTGCTCGATCTGACGATCGGCGGCGGCGGATTGCTCGGCGGCATGCGGCTTACCAAGCGCATGCAGGAACACCTGCAGGGTCTGATGATCGAGGATCTGCCCAAGCCCTTCGTGGCAGTGGCATCCGAGTTGAACAGTGGCCATGAAGTCTGGATCGACGGGGGGCACCTGATCACGGCGCTGCGCGCATCCTACGCCCTTCCCGGCATTTTCGAGCCGGTGAAATGCAACAACCGCTCGCTGATCGACGGCGCGCTCGTCAATCCGGTGCCGGTTTCCGTCTGCCGCGCCTACGAACAGCCGCTGGTCATGGCCGTGAACCTGCATTACGACGTCTTCGGGCGTTCCGCAGTCGTCAAGCACCGAGCGGGCGAACTGCGCGACGGGTCAAGCGCCGAAGCGCCGAAGGATCCCAACAAGATCGGCCTCACCGGCGTCATGGTGCAGGCCTTCAACATCATCCAGGACCGGATTTCGCGCGCCCGCCTCGCCGGCGATCCTCCGGATCTGGCGTTGCATCCCCGTGTCAACGAGATCGGCCTTTCGGAATTCCACAAGGCGGGAGAAGCAATCGAGCGTGGCTACGAGGAAGCGAAGGCCCGCATCGGCGAGTTGAAGCGCATGCAGGAAGCTTACGCCCGCTGAACCCTTCAGCGGCGCCCCGTCGAGCGACGCCGCAACTGACATGAAAACCGCGGGGCACGATCGACCAGGCAAGCGTCACCGGCGCCGATCCACCCCGCAGGATGCCTCAGCCGGCGATGTAGGCCTTGATCTGCTCGGCCTCGGTCTCGATCTCGTGGATGCGGGATTTCACCACGTCCCCGATCGAGATGATGCCGCAAAGCTTGCCGTTGTCTTCGACCGGTACGTGGCGGAAACGACGGCTCGACATCACTTCCATCAATTCGTTGACGGTCGTTTCCTCGCGGCAGCGAAAGACGTTCGCGGTCATCATGGATGAGACCGGCTGATCGAGAGACGAAGAACCGGCCTGGCCGATCGCGCGCACGACGTCGCGTTCCGTGAAGATCCCGACGATCCGGCCTTCCATGCCCACGACCACGACCGCACCGATCTTGTGTTCTTCGAGCACGCGGGCGGCTTCGGCCAGCGTCACGTTCGGTCCAATCGTGACGACGCTGCGTCCCTTCACTTCGAGTATGCTTCTGACAGTCGCAGACATTTCGCTCCTCCTTCGCATTCATCCCGTTCGCGTCAAAAGCCCCACCCTCCATGCGGCCGCGACGCACGAAAATGGTGCCTGTTATCTCAGGAGATTGCAATACGCCGTTGTAGCGGCCTAACGGAGCCGAATTTCGCTGCGTATCGGATCGAACAGCGCAAAGAACAGGAAGCCGAACAGGAAGCCGCCGATATGGGCATCCCAGGCAACGGTTCCGGCAAAATCGCCGAACAACGGCAGGCCGAGCGCGATGGCCACATTGCCGGCAAACCAGACGAGAATGAACACCCGGACCGTCTTCAGGGAAAGTGCCGCACCGATGGACAGTCGCGGCGGCTGGTAGCCGGTAAAGGACGGCAAGGCGCGCCCGGACAGGCCGATCGCAAATCGGCAGGCGGCCCCCATCAATCCCGAAACGACACCCGAGGCGCCGATCATGACGGTCGGTTCGCCCCAATTGAAGGCAGCATGGAAGATCGCCCCGGCAGCCGAAGAGGTGATCCAGAAAATTACGAACCGCATGTTGCCGATGCGGCGCAGGACCGGCGTTCCGAACGCGGCGAGCCAGAGGCCGTTGAAAGCGAGATGTTCGATGCTACCATGCAGGAACGAATACGTCACCGGGCTCCACAGCCACTCGAAACCCTGCTCGGAAAGTGGATAGACATAACGAACCGGCGAGAACCCGAAGGTGATGGCGAGCCACTGCGCGAGCGGCGCCGACAGCACGAGCGACTGAATGGCATAGATCAGTGCGAGCCCGCCGAGCACAATCAGGATACCGGAGGGCAGATTGAAGATCGGCTCCGCCTTGCGGGGATGAGGGGCACCACCTTCGGCAGGGCCGTCGCCATCGGGCGACTGGGGTGGCATTTCATCCATGACTTCGACCTTCCGCATATCTTCCCCGTGACATATCCCAGGGACGGAACAAAAAAAAGCCGTCCGGGGCAAACCGGACGGCTATCGGGTCCCCCAGGTTTTAACCCGTACCCGAAAGTCTGTGCCGAAGGACAACCTTCGTGAAGTCATGAAAACGTTTGCCACATCACGAAAATCCACGCAACGCTTGGAAAGTATTAACCTTAACTGCGGTTCTTGAAGAACTTCCACCGGCGGCATGTCCGCCTCTGATAAAACCATATGTTAACGGCTTGCCGCTAAGCATTTAACGATAGCCAAATATTTCAGAACCTGACTCATGTATTCAACTCAGGCAGCGCAGAACAGCGGTCTCGTATCCCCTGCACAAAGGCGGGCGTTCCAACGCGTGGCCGTCAATCTGCAGGGCCGCCTGATGCTGGCCAACTACGAGGAATATGTCTGCAAGGTCGTCGACATGTCACCGGGCGACGTGCGCTTCGCCTGCGCCGGCTGCCCGCTGCCCAATGAACGGGTCATCGCCTATATCGACCATCTCGGCCGCGTCGAAGGCACCGTGCTCAAGCTGGTCGATGACGGTTTCGTGATGTCGATCAACGCCACGGGACGCAAGCGCGAGAAGCTCGCCGCGCAGCTGACCTGGATTGCCAACAAGCATGAACTCGGACTCCCCGAGGATCGCCGCCACGATCGTCTGACACCGCGGAACACGCGGACCGAGCTCCTCCTCGAAGACGGGCGCCGCTACCCCTGCCGCCTCATGGACCTGTCGCTTTCGGGTGCCGCCGTCGATATCGACATCCGCCCACCGATCGGCACGGCCGTACAGCTCGGCAACATGCGCGGCCGTATCGTCCGCCACTTCCTCGAAGGCGTGGCAATCGAGTTCCTGACGCTCCAGTCACGGGAAGCGCTCACCGAATTCCTGTAAGCCTGCCCGCCGGTCATCCGGCAGCCAATACCATCACCGGAATTCGAAGATCTGCCGGAACACACCCGGCGCGATGATCGACAACGGATTGATGACGAGTTTCGGCTGATCCGCAGCCCCCGTCAGCTTGAAGGTGATGCCCAGCAGCCCGCGGTCCCGGCCATTGCCGAGAAGGATGCCGATGACCGGTAACTCGCCGAACAACCGGTTGAGGCCATAGGCCGGCATGAAGGTTCCGGTCATGTCGATCTGGCCACGGCTGTCGCGCACCAGTCCCTGGAACGTCGCCCCGATCTGCTCTCCCCGCACGATGCCATTGTCGACCCGAAGCGCGCCGTCCGAATACACGAGCCGTGCAAAGGCCCGCTGGAACCGCGCAGAACTGACGTCGATATCCTTCTTGACCGCGCTGTTCAGGCTCTGGCCGCCCGCTCCGGCCGGCGTGGTGACGATCGATTGCAGACGCTCTTCGTTCTCCACCTGAAAATTGCGGATGTCGAAGGAGCCGTTCCAGATGCCGTTGGCGCCTTCGGAAAGCTTGAGATTGAGCAGCCCGCCATTCATACGGTTGTAGAGATTGACGAAACGCGCGAGCGCCCCGGCATCGCTGGTCGTCACGGAAACCTCGCTCAGCCCCTCGGGGCGACGCAGCTTCGAAACGACCGCCTGGCCACTGTCAGTCACACCGGAAAAGTCGAGCGCCGTCGTCTTGCCGTCGCGCGATCCATAGACGATCGAAACACCCGACAGGCTTCGGTCACCGAAGCCCACCACGCGGTCGAGACGTCCCTGGAGCTTGATGCCAGGAGACTTGCTGCCGCCATTCTTGGCCGCACCGTCGCCCGGCGATTTCAGCTGCGAAATCAGCGAGCGGACATCGGCCGACTTGCCCGACACCGAGACATCGTAGCCGCCCTTGCTTTGACGTATGACGAGCGCATAGTCATCCGCCGGAGAGAGCCGCATCCGGGACAGATCGGCTGAAACAAGCCCGGACTTGCCGACAATCAGCTTGCCGACTGCGCCGAAACCGTCGCCGGTCAACTCGAACTTGTCGATCGCGGTCTGGTCATCACCTTCAACGACCTCGAAGCTTGCCTTGGCGGGGATGCCCTGCCCCTTCGACCATCCGACCCAAGGAACGGTCAGCGTCGCACCGCGCATGTCGATCATCGCGGACTGGCGCTTGTCGTCGACCCGCGTCAACTCGACGGTGATTGGCCCATTGACCAGATCGTCGAGCCCCGGAACGAGCCGCCGCCGTTCCTCGTTGTCGAGCTTGACCTTGACGACACGCTCCCGCTCCACCGGTTCATCCTTGTCGACGGGTTCGACCAGCCGGATGTCAATGGGCACGCCGTCGATGCTTGCCTTGCCTTCCAGCCGTGCCGCTTTCGGATCGACGTCCAGCTTGCCCGCGAGGTCGGTCACCTTTCGGTTGGCGAAGGGCTTGGCGACATCGACGTCGGCAAGATCCAGATGGGCGCTCCACACCGGCTCGGGCGGGTTCTGGTCGGAGATCAGGCCGAGCCGCACGGACGCATCGCCCTTGACGGCGCCGGAGAAATCCTCGACCGCAAATCCGATCCGCTCCAGCGCCCGGATGGGCTTGAACGAAACAAGTTCGGCCACGGCGTCCGCCGCACCTGACACTGACACATCGATATCGGCCATCAGCGGCTTGACGTAGACATTCTCCAGAGCGAGTTGGCCGTGTTCGAGTTTCACCACGCGTCCGGACGGGAAATAGGATGCAGCCGAATGAATCGTCGTCACCACCTTCTGGCCCGAGAGCTCGAAATGGGCATTGGTGTCGCGCAGCGGCGGGATGTCGCCAGTGATGTTCATCCGCGCATCGGCGATGTCGAAGCTGATCCTCAGCTCGTCCTGGTTGAGGTGCAGCGGACGCGGCTCGACGGTCAGCCGGTCCTGAGGGATGAAGACGGAGATCTGCCCGTTACTGATCGTGCCGCCGAAGATGTTGGCAAGCACCCAGCGCCGCGCCTTGGAGGCGATCCAGTAGGGCCACAGCTGCTTGACGACCGACGACTTCATGTTGCCGATCAGCGCATCGAAACGCACCTCCGGACCGGTCCCCACAAAACGGACGCCGAGAGAAGCATCCATCCTGCCCTGCGGAGTCGACACCGTCAGGGTATCGAGCTGAAGCTCATGTGCGTCATTCACATATTTCCCGAACGCCTTGAGAGAAAACGGAAAAGGTTCATCACCCGAGGCAGGAACAGCGGCCCGGCCCTCGCTGACGACAAGATCGATTCCGAACCCGGAGCCCGATTTTTCATTTCCGGGCAACCGATCGAGGTCGATCAGTCCTCCGGACAACGGCATTACCATCGGGCCGAACTCGGCCTTGGAATTGGCAAGTTCAAGCGTGTGCTTGTCGAAATTGTAGGATAGATTCAGCCGGGCACGGGTCAGGTCCTGGTCATTGCCGTCGGCATAAATCTTGCCGCCGGCCGTATCGACGATGGCGCTCATGGCTGGCGCCTGGCCGTCGGCACCGCGCTTGGCGGAAATCGTCACCTCCGCGGACCCGTCGAGACCCTGCCTCGCATTGCCCTTCTTGTCCCGCTTCAACAGGAATGGAGTGAGACGCACATCCGCAAGCCGTAGCGTGAAGGACCGGGCCTTGCCGCCGCTATTGGCAGTGAGCGCGGAGATCTCTGTCTGCTGGCCATTGACGGACACCGCCCCGAAGAAGGACAGGGAATCATCCGCTCCCCGTTCCATGGCGAGATCATCGACCGTAATCGTCAGGGGGCGTCCGCCGACGCCCTTCGCGGCGATCGAGAGCCCGCCGACGCGCATCCGGTCCAGACCACCCTTGGCGATGAAGGCCTGGATCGTATCGAGTTCGAGGAAAGCCCGCTCGAGCGCTGTGGGGATCTTGTCGACCCGCAGTGTCGAGAGATCGATCGGCGGCCCGGATGGCAGGAGGTTGGCGTCGAGCGCGACACCTTCCGTGACGATCTCGCGAACCTGGAACTTGCCACGAAACAGCGCCATCGGATCGAGTACCAGGCCAACCGACTTCGTCAGCGCCAGCGGGCTTGCGCCGCCCTCGGGCACGATCGACACGTCGCGGGCTTCGACAGCCAGCTGGAAATTGTCCGAGAAGCGGATCGCGGTGCTACCGACCTCTGCACGAAATTTGGGACCGACGGCTGCGTTGAGAACGCTGCGTGCGCCTTCGGAAAGCGTCGAATCGAGCGCCCCGCTCTCGATGACGGCAAAGACGCCCCCGGAGACGACCACGGCGATCCCGACGATGCCGACAAGATAGCGCGTGACACGCCGACCCCAGGACGACGGCGGAGGGCAATGGACGATCAGGGGATCATCGACGCGAGACGACGGTAGCTCGTGCAAGGGCACGATGTCCTGCCTGCGAAAACGTATCTTTTCGCCCCGGATTTCTCCCATCTGCCGGTGATTGTCTCCGTCGATCGATGCCGATATCACAGCCGGGGTGGACGGCTGCGTTGCGGACTATATATCGAAGGCGCGGATATTCATCCACAAAGCGGGCAAAAGAAAGGTTATCCCATGGCAGATTTGGCAGCGGGCGACATGGCTCCGGACTTCACCTTGCCGACCGGCGGCGGCGGCGAGGTCTCGCTTTCAGCCCTTCGAGGCGCCCCGGTGGTTGTCTATTTCTACCCGAAGGACGACACGAGCGGCTGCACGACCGAGGCACGCGATTTTACCGCGCTCGCCGAAGAATTCAAAAAAGCAGGGACGAAAGTCATCGGCGTCTCGCCCGATTCGGTGAAAAGCCACGACAAGTTCGCCGCCAAGCACGGCCTCAACGTGCTGCTGGCCTCCGACGAGGAAAAGTCCATGCTCTCCGCCTATGGCGTCTGGAAGGAAAAGAGCATGTATGGCCGCACCTACATGGGTGTCGAGCGCACCACGTTCCTGATCGATGCGGACGGCCGCATCGCGGCCATCTGGCGCAAGGTCAAGGTGGCGGGCCACGCGGAAACCGTCCTCAACTCGGCTCGCGCGCTGCGATGACCGGCAGCATTACGGGCCTGACGATCGGTTCGCTGCGGGATGGCGCGACACACGCCATCCGCTCCTCCGATCTCGACGAGAAGATCGAACTGGCCCAGGAAACCGCGCGCCGATGGCACGAACGGCGGCTGTCGCTCCGTTCGCCCCTCGACCCGGACCTCCCCGAGCGCCCTGGCCGTCCCGCAAGGCCAGAGCTCGTGCCTCCGCGGGCAACCGAGAAGCGCTCTCTGCACACCCTGCCCGGCCGCATCGCCATGCTGCATGCGCTCGCCCATATCGAACTCAACGCCGTCGACCTTGCCCTCGACATCGTCGCCCGCTTTGCCAGCGAACCGGTGCCTCATTCCTTCTTTGACGGTTGGATGCAGGTCGCCTTCGAGGAGGCGAAGCACTTCCGCATGGTGCGCGACCGCCTGAAGGCCCTTGGGGCCGACTATGGCGACATGCCGGCCCATGACGGTCTCTGGCAGGCCGCCCACTCGACCCGCAATGACCTTACCGCAAGGCTCGCGGTCGTGCCCCTCATTCTCGAGGCCCGCGGCCTCGACGTGACGCCGTCGCTGCAGGACAAGATGCGCGAGACCGGCGACATCGAAAGCGCCGACGTGCTGAAGGTGATCTACGAGGATGAAAAGGGCCATGTGGCCGTCGGCGCGAAATGGTTCCGTTTCCTCTGTGCCCGCGAGAAGAAGGACCCGGCCGCGACCTTCAAGGACCTGGTCCGTGCGAACTTCCGTGGAGCCCTCAAGGCGCCATTCAACGACGTCGCGCGCGCCGAGGCCGGCCTCACGCCATCCTTCTACCGCTCGCTGACCTCGACCAGCAGCTGAGCCCCTCCCCAAGTCCTTCAATTCACTCTAATTCAGTGAATATTAACCTTAACCGCGTGTAATCGCGTCAGGTTTCAGTCGGATTCGGCTGGAGGCGTGATGGAGATACCCGTGGCGGGCAAGTCAACAAACCAGGTCTTTGGCAAGCGTCGGCAACAGCATGTTGTCATCCTGGCAAGCGGCGACAAGATTCGCCACATGACAATCCGCCCCTGGATGGCCGGCCTTGCCCTGTGTTTTGTCGGCATGATGGCGATCGGCTATCTCGGCGCGACCACCTATCTCGTCTTTCGCGACAACCTGATTGGCGCCTCGATGGCCCGTCAGGCTCGCATGCAGCACGAATATGAGGATCGCATCGCGGCCCTCCGAGCCCAGGTCGATCGCGTCACCTCCCGTCAGCTGCTCGATCAGCAAGTGGTCGAGGAGAAGGTCGAGAAGCTGCTCGAGCAGCAGATGGCGCTGACGACGCGCCACGGCCGACTGGGCGCGCTGCTCGACCGCGCCGAGGCTGCCGGCGAACTGCCTTCCTCCGGCCCCCTCCCTACAGTCAAGCCGAACACGGACAACCGCCAGGCAAGCCTTTCAGGCGGGGTTCAGGCGATCGAGAAACTGCTCGGCGGCAAGCCCGACACGTCGCAATCCAGCACCACCGCGCTCGGCTACGTGCCGTTGCAGGACACCGTCGCCGATCGGGCCGACCGGGTTTTCTCCCACATGACCCTGTCGCTGAAGGACATCGAACAGGATCAGCTCGAGCGTATCCAGCGACTGACCACCGGCGCCAGTGCCACCGCCGACGAAATTTCGGGTATTCTCCGCCGCAACGGCGTAGCGGTCGACGACGAGATATCACTTCAGGACAGCGACGCGATCGGCGGGCCTTACATGGCGCCCCAGCCGTCGGAAGCTTTCAACGCATCGCTCAACGAACTGGACGCGGCACTGAGCCGTCTCGAAACCGTGCGCGACACGGCCAAGCGCCTGCCCTTTGCAAATCCCGCTCCCGGCAAGGACATCACCAGCCGCTTCGGCAACCGACCCGATCCGTTCTTCGGCGGGCTCGCCATGCATGCCGGCATCGACTTCCGCTCTCCCGTCGGGGGCGAGATCCGCAGCACCGGCGCCGGCAAGGTCATTGCGGCGGGGCCGGCCGGCGGCTATGGCAACATGGTCGAGATCGACCACGGGCTTGGCATCACGACCCGCTTCGGCCACATGTCGCGCATTCTTGTGAAGGTCGGAGACGAGGTCGCCAGCGGGGACCTGATCGGCCTTTCCGGCAACACCGGCCGCTCGACCGGGCCGCATATCCACTACGAGGTCCGCCGCAACGGCGAAGCGGTCGACCCCATGCACTTCCTCAATGCCGGCATGAAACTCACCAGCCTGATCGATTGACAGCAACCGCTCCGAGCCTAGACTTCCGATCCGGATCGACGCCGGAGGAATCATGGAACCGCAGGCTCTGCTGGGATTTGCCCTTGCATTCTTTGTCTTCGCGGCCAGCCCCGGCCCCGACAACATGACCATCATCGCGAGAACGGTTTCCCATGGTGCAGCGTCCGGCGTAGCCTATGGCACGGGAACGGTGATCGGCATCCTGATCTATCTCGCCCTTGCGGCTTTCGGCCTGTCGATCCTCGCCGAGGAGATGGGCTTCCTCATGAGCGTGCTGCGCTACGGCGGGGCGGCCTATCTGATCTACATGGGCATAAGGCTCTGGATTGCCGTGCCGGTCATCCCCGAAACGACATCGCGCGAACGTTCCGGCGACCTCGTGACCGTCTGCCTGACGGCCGTCGCCCTCAATCTCGGCAATCCCAAGATGCCCCTCTTCTATCTGGCTCTCCTGCCGAACTTCGTCGGAACCGACTTCGGCCACGAGGCCTATCTCGCCCTCGCCGCAGTGATCGTCGCCGTCGAGGCAATCGTCATCGGCACCCATGTCTGGCTGGCCGGGAGGGCGCGGCGTCTGTTGCGCACCCCGCGGGTTATCAAAACCGTCAACCGCGGTGCCGGAACGGTCCTTGCGGCAGCCGGACTTGCGGTTATTGCCACCCACCGCGGCAATTGATGCGTCTATTCACCCTTTATTACTGCAAATGCCGGGGTTTCCTTGACTTTCAAGCTTTTTGGCACTATCCCGCGCTGACGTTAGCGCCCGCGTTCAGGGCGATTCAACAGTGTTCGCAAGAACCGGAACGGAAACAGATTCCCCTTTGACCACATTTGCTGACCTTGGCCTGAGCCAAAAAGTACTTTCAGCCGTCACCGACGCCGGCTACACCACGCCCACGCCGATCCAGGCCGGCGCCATCCCGCCGGCCCTGCAGCGTCGCGACATTTGCGGCATAGCCCAGACCGGAACGGGCAAGACGGCATCCTTCGTGCTGCCGATGCTGACGCTTCTTGAAAATGGCCGGGCCCGGGCGCGCATGCCGCGCACCCTGATCCTTGAGCCGACGCGCGAACTCGCCGCGCAGGTTGCCGAGAATTTCGAAAAATATGGCAAGAACCACAAGCTGAACGTAGCCCTCCTGATCGGTGGCGTTTCCTTCGAGGAACAGAACCGCAAGCTCGAGCGTGGCGCCGACGTGCTGATCTGCACGCCCGGCCGCCTGCTCGACCATTGCGAACGCGGCAAGCTGCTGATGACCGGCGTCGAGATCCTCGTCATCGACGAAGCCGACCGCATGCTGGACATGGGTTTCATCCCGGACATCGAGCGCATCGCCAAGATGATCCCGTTCACCCGGCAGACGCTGTTCTTCTCGGCGACCATGCCGCCCGAGATCCAGAAGCTCGCCGATCGCTTCCTGCAGAACCCCGAACGCATCGAAGTCGCACCACCGTCCTCGACCGCGAAGACGGTCACGCAGCGCATCGTCGCCGTCCACAACAAGGACTACGAGAAGCGTTCGCGCCTGCGCGACCTGATCCGCGCCCAGGACGACCTGAAGAACGGCATCATCTTCTGCAACCGCAAGAAGGATGTCGCGGACCTGTTCCGTTCGTTGGAGCGTCATGGATTTTCGGTCGGTGCGCTTCACGGTGACATGGACCAGCGTTCGCGCACCAACATGCTGGCGGGCTTCAAGGACAACCAGATCACGCTGCTCGTCGCCTCCGACGTCGCCGCACGCGGCCTCGACATTCCCGACGTCAGCCACGTTTTCAACTTCGACATTCCGATCCATGCGGAAGACTATGTCCACCGCATCGGTCGTACCGGTCGCGCCGGTCGCTCCGGCGCCGCCTTTACGCTTGTGTCGCGCGCCGATACCAAATATCTCGACGCGATCGAGAAGCTGATCGGTCAGCAGATCGAATGGCTCGACGGCGACCTTTCGACGCTTCCCGCCATGGCCGAAAGCCATGACGAAGGTCGCAGCAAGCGCGGCTCGCGCGACAAGGACAAGGGACGCGAACGCCGCGGCGGTCAGAAGTCTGAAACAAAGACCGAGCATAGCAAGGCTCGGGACGTCGAAGAGAGTGTTGTGGAAGTGGCAAGGACCGAAACAGTGACCAGCGAGCGCAAGGCAGACAGGCGGCCCAGCCAGGCCAACCGCAACACCAGGCCGAACCCTGCCAACGACGACCAGCGCGAGCGTCGCCGCAACCACTATCGCGATCACGACGACGGCCCGACCCCGGTCGGCTTCGGCGACGAAATTCCGGCCTTCATGCTGATCGTAGCAGCCGCCGCGAAATCCTGAATGGGTAAGCCCGGCATCGATTTTCCCGGTGTCGGCGTCGGGCTGGCAATACTGCGCGACGGCAAGCTTCTGCTCTGCCGTCGCCTCAAGGCACCGGAAGCCGGATTCTGGAACATTGTCGGCGGCAAGGTCGATCATCTCGAACCCGCCGAGACGGCAGCGCGCCGTGAGGCGGAAGAAGAAACCGGACTGACGATCGGCAGGCTCTCCTTCGTCATGGCTTCCGAGCAGATCATCGACGCCGACCGCCAGCACTGGGTCTCCCTGCTCTACAAGACCGATGACGTCAAAGGCGAACCGCAACTGACCGAGCCGGACAAGCTTGCGGAAATCGGCTGGTTCGATCTCGACGCCCTGCCGACACCCCTCTCAGCCTTTACCCACGCCATCCTTCCGTTTCTTCGCTGACATCCGCGATCGCTGCGGCTTGACCTTGCCGGCCTCGACCCTGAGGCCCGCCTCGAAGGCAAGCCGCGCCCATTTCGCCATCTCGTCGGGATCATCCAGCGCATCTTCGGGCGTCGACCAGTAGGGCATAGCGACGGGGCTCTTGCCCTCGCGTTGATAGACCCACTGGCGCGCGCCGGCAGCCGAGAAGAGCGGTGCGGTCTCTTCATCTACCTTCAGCATGATTTCGTCGAACAGATAAAGCGCAAAGATGACGCCCTGGCAGTAGATGCCCTTGCCGCCGAACATCCGCTTCACCGTGACCGGCCCTAGCGAGGCAAAAAGATCCTCGATTTCGACGTTGTCCATCCTCTATCCCTTCAAGACGCCCCCGGCCGCGACAATCGCCTCCGGCGTATCCACGTCGAGACGCGCAGCGGCGCCGATCTCGATGTCGATGACCGGAAGGCCGGCCGTCTCGATGATCGGTCGCGCACCAATGTCGCCTTCCAGCGTCTTCACCGCCTCGAAGGTCGAACGCGGTAGGATCACGGGATTGCCCCTTTGACCGTCGGCCACGGCACGCACGATCGCGCGGCCGCCGGACGCCTGGAAGGCCGAAACCAGGGCGTCGAGATCGTGAGCCGATACGCCCGGCATGTCCGCGAGCATGACGAGCACGCCATCGGCTCCGCCGGCATTGGCGGCACTGACGCCGGCCTTCAGCGAGCTTGCCATGCCGCTCGCATAGTCCGGATTGTCGATGCAAGTGACGTCCAGCCCCTCAAGACAGGCGGAGATTTCGGTGGCACGGTGTCCGGTGACCACGAAAACCGGGCCTGCCTCGGCCTCTCGCGCGATCCGGGCCGAGCGGCGCACCAGCGGCTCCCCGTCGAATTCGGAGAGAAGCTTGTGGCGCCCGTCGTCACCCATCCGGCTCGCCCGTCCGGCGGCAAGCAGGACAACAGCGACCCGGGTCGGATGCGGTTCGGACCCGACAAGTTCGCGCGGCAGCGGCCGGCTCGGGATTTCCATCAGCAATCCCCCTACGCCAAGTCCGGTCAATTCATGGCTCGCTGGGAACTCGCCCGCCAGCAATCGGTTCAGCACCCAGTCGAATCCGTTTTCCTTGGGCGAGCGCGCGCAACCCGGCGCACCGATGACCGGCACGTCGGCGGCATGACCGAGCACCAACAGGTTCCCCGGATCGACCGGGAGCCCCACCTGATCGACCACGCCCCCGGCCATCCGGATTGATTCGGGGATGACGTCGACCGCATCGCACATCGCCGATGCCCCGAACACGATGATCATCGACGGCTCGGCGCAACGCCGTCCAAGCGCCGCCTCGATGGCGGAGGCGACCGCATCCGCCCGATGCGCCACCCGCTGCTCGTGGACGAGCCGGCTTCCCGATGGCGCAAGCCGGTGTTCCAGCACACGCGCCGTCTTGTCCATAACCGAAACCTTCAGCGACGGCAGTTCGGTGGCGATCAGGTGGACGGCATGCGGCCGATACGGTTTCAGCGCAAAGGCGTCGCCCTCGCAAAGGATCTGCCGCGCCGTCTCGACACTGTCGCGCCGTGCTGCGAGCGGAATGATCTTCGCGGTCGCGACAAGGTCGCCGTCGCGCACGTCGCTGTGGTCGGCAAGCGTGGCCAGCGTGATCGAGGGATCGACGCGATTGAAGCGATCGACGAGCGACCGGTCGGCGACGAAGAGCCCGTTGCAGGTCGCGTAGAAATTCACCCGTCCGGTCGAGGCCGGCGAGAGACGCAGATGCGCCGGATGGATCGCGGACGCGCAACGGTCCGCCGCGGCGTCTTCACCGAGATCGTCATCCTCCATCCGGCAGGCGATCACGCTGGCGATGCCGGCCGCTGACAGGAGCGCGAGGTCGACTTCCTGCAGCACATGGCCCTTGGCCAGCTTGCCCGACGGCAGCTTCACCGCATGGGCAAGGATGAGGCCTTCGGCATCGGCTACGGAAAACTCGCCGAAGATCATGCGGCAGCACTCCCCGCGCCGTCGAGCGAACGCCGGCGGAAGGCCTGGATGACGTCGGCGAGCACCGCGACCGCGATTTCGGCCGGTGTCGCCGCCCCGATATCGATGCCGACGGGAGCAGAAATCCGCCCGATTTCCGCGTCGGAGAACCCCTCCGCCTTCAGCCGCTCGACCCGTTTCGCGTGGGTCTTGCGGCTGCCCAGTGCCCCGACATAGAAGCAGCCGGCCCGTAGAGCCGCTGCAATCGGGAAATCATCGATCTTGGGATCGTGCGTGACGGCGACCAGCGCCGAGTAGCGGTCGAGCGGACGGCTTGAAAGCACGTCCTCCGGCCAGTCTGCCACGAGATCGACCCCTTCGAAACGCTCGGGGGTGGCAAAGGCCGTGCGCGGATCGATGATGGTCATGTCATATCCGGCGATCGCAGCCATCGGATAGAGCGCCTGGCTGATATGCACCGCCCCGATCACGACGATCCGCGGCGGCGGCAGGTGCACGTTGAGAAAGACCGACCGCCCCTCAATCTCGACGGAGCCGGACTTGCCGGAGCGGAAACGCTCCACAATTTCCTCGCCGAGCGGCCCCGGCACAGTCTCCCCCTCGACCACGAGCCGGTCTCCGCCCTCGGCAAGATCCGTGACCAGGACCGCCGCTTTCCGTGCGAGCCGCGCCTCGTTCAGACGCTTGAGATTGTCAAAATCCATCAGCCGAGCCTTTCGACATAGACGCGGATCCTGCCGCCGCATGACAGGCCGACCCGCCATGCCGTCTCGTCGGCAACGCCGAATTCCAGCATCTTCGCCTGACCTGACTGCAATACGTCGAGTGCCTCGGTGATCACGGCGCCCTCGACGCAACCACCCGACACCGAGCCCTCGAAATTGCCCTCTGCGTCGATCACCAGATGGCTGCCCACCGGGCGGGGCGCCGAGCCCCAGGTTTCGACGACCGTCGCAATGGCGACGTCCCGCCCCTGCCCCACCCAGTCCTCGGCAATGAAAAGCGGATCCCTGACCTGCGTGTCGATTGTCACTGATACCTCCTGAGATCGTTGATCAGGCGCCGCCGATCGCCGCCGTCGTCGGCCGTGCCGGACAATGCCGCGACCAGATCCGCGAGCGAATTCAGATTGTGCACCGGTCTCAGCTCGTCGACATGCGGCAGGATTGCCCGTACGCCGCGCGCCCGCGCCTCGAACCCCTCGAAACGCAGGAGCGGATTGAGCCAGATCAGCCGGCGGCAGGAGCGGTGCAGGCGGTCCGTCTCGGCCGCAAGCAGCTCCGTGCCCTCGCGTTCCAGTCCGTCCGTGATCAGCAAGACGATCGCTCCCTGCCCGAGTACGCGCCGAGCCCATTTATGGTTGAACTCCCGGAACGTCTCGCCGATCCGCGTCCCGCCGGACCAGTCGCGGACGACCCCCGTGCATTGATCGATCGCCTCGTCCGGATCGCGATTGCGCATCTGCCGTGTCACGTTGGTGAGCCGGGTCCCGAAGAGAAACGTGTGCACCTGTCGCCGGCGCTCGGTCAGCACGTGCAGGAAATGCAGGAAGATGCGCGTGTACTGGCTCATCGATCCGGAAATGTCGGCGAGCACGACAACCGGCGGCGGACGGCGGCGGCGTTCGCGGTATCTCGGCAGGATGAGATCGCCACCGGTGCGCATCGCAGCGCGCATCATTGCACGCGCATCGACATGGCGTGAGCGCGGCGCCGGACGGTGCCGGCGGGTCGCAATGTCGTCGACCGGCATCGCCATGCGTTCGATCTGCCGGCGGGCCTCCGACAACTCGTCGGCCGTCATCTGTGCAAAATCGGTGCGGCGCAGAACCTCGCTGCCGGACACCGTCATCCGCGCATCGATCTCGATGTCGGGCTCGTCGCGTTCGCGGCTGCTGCGATCACGGGCGGCGAACAGCGCATCGCTGACCCTGGAAGCTCCGGCCTTCGCCTTTTCGCGCTCGCTGCTGTCGAGCGCGACCGGCGACATCATCGCGATCATCTTCTCGACGAGGTCGCGTGATCGCCAGAACAGTCGGAATGCCTCGTCGAAAACCGGCTGGTCCTCGTGGCGCTTGACGAAGATCGCCGAGAGGGCCGCGTGGAATTCCTCGCGCGATCCGATCCCGATGACACTGACGGCGGAAATCGCATCGGCCACGGCCCCCGGCCCCGGCTTGAGCCCCGCCTTGCGAAGCACGCGGCCGAAATAGACGATGTTGTCGGCAAGCCTTCCGTCACCGATCGGCGGCGTCACGACGACAATGCCTTCCCCGGTCCCGGGCGTCTGCATGGCCTAGCCCGCCGCCAGCAGTTCGGCCTTGACCTCGGCGAGCACCTTGTGGCCCTCGCCACCCTGGATCCGCGCAATGTCCTCCTGGTATTTCAAGAGGGTGCCGAGCGTGTCGGCGATCGTCTCGGGATCGAGTGCCAGCCGGTCGAGCTCGGTCAAAGCGGTCGCCCAGTCGATGGTCTCTGCGATACCGGGGTTCTTGAAGAGATCGATAGTCCTGATCTTCTGCACATAGGCAACGATCTGGCGCGACAGCTGTTCGTTGCAGCCCGGCACCTTCTTCCGGATGATGGCAAGCTCTTCCGCTGCCTTCGGATAGTCGACCCAGTGGTAGAGACAGCGGCGCTTCAAGGCGTCATGCACCTCGCGGGTGCGGTTGCTGGTGACGATGACGATCGGCGGCTCGGCGGCCTTCACTGTACCAAATTCGGGGATGGTCACCTGGAAGTCGGACAGCACCTCGAGCAGGAAGGCCTCGAAGGCCTCGTCGGTGCGGTCGAGTTCGTCGATGAGGAACACCGGCGCTCGGCCCGGCGTCGACTGCAGGGCCTGAAGGACGGGCCGTCGGATCAGGTGCTTCTCGGAAAAGAGATCGTGCTCCAGCCTGTCGCGGTCGGAGATGCCTGTCGCTTCGGCGAGGCGGATTTCCAGCATCTGCGCCGGATAGTTCCACTCGTAGACGGCGGACGCGACATCGAGCCCTTCGTAGCACTGCAGGCGTATCAGCGGCCGGTCGAGCGCCGCTGCCAGCACCTTGGCGACCTCGGTCTTGCCGACGCCCGCCTCGCCCTCGAGGAAGAGTGGGCGCTGCATGCGAAGCGCCAGGAAAAGCACAGTCGCCAATGGCCGCCCGGCCAGATAGTCGTGACGAGCGAGAAGCTCGATGACGGCATCGATCGATGCCGGCAAACCGGTTCTTGACGTTTCCGCCATTGTTCCTCCCCTTTATTGGAGAGGAGCTTACAGGGTGCGGTAGCCGCGGTCCAGATAGATGAGCGAAGCCTCCTGCCGGCCGAAATGCACGGCCTTGACCTCGCCGAAAAGGACTGTGTGCGTGGCCGTCACCTTCCGGTCAGTGACCCTGCAATCGAACGACACGATCGCATCGGAAAGAACCGGCGCGCCGGTCGAGAGCGTCTGCCATTCCCCGAGCGCGAAGCGATCCTCGACAGGAAGACCGCCGAATCCGGCAAAGGCGTTGGCGAGCGCCTGGTGATGCGCCCCGAGCGTATTGAGGGCGAAGAACCCGCTTTCGAAAAAGACCGAATTGTTCGCGTTGTTGTTGTTGAGGCAGACGAGCAGGCTCGGCGGACGGTCGGAAACGGAGCAGGCTGCGGTAATCGTCACCCCCCGTCTGACGCCTTCGTACTCGGTCGTCACGACCTGTACGTGGCCGGCATAGCGGCTCATCGCTTCCCGGTAGACGACGGGGTCCATCTGCTGCGAATTCAACACTCTCTTCTCCGGGGCGAGACCCGCCCAGTTGGCGCATTGCGCACCAATATGGCCTTCAAGGTTTACGTTTTCCACAACGCGGCTCAAATTTCGCCACGCCCGACGACATCGAATGACGTTGCCGGATCGATCCGCCTGCGGCTAGGATGGCCTAACCGATTTGAGGAATGGAAGAAACCGCCGCGATGCGTCGTCCCCTGCTGCTCTCCGCACTGCTTGGCCTGGGCCTCGCGCTTCCTGCCTTGGCCGACATGCCGAAGGTCGCGCTGGTCGCCCCGCAATCGGGGCCGTTTGCCGCCCTTGGCAAGCAGATGCGCGACGGGGCGACGCTTGCCGCCGGAAAGTCAGGCGTTGAGATCGTGCCGATCGACGAGACCTGCGAACCCGGCAGCGGCCAGACGATTGCCAATCAGATCCTCGAGTCGGGCGCAAAGGCTGCGATCGGTTTCCTCTGCTCCGAATCGCTCGACGGCGCGCTCGCACCGCTCAAGGAGCCAGGCATTCCCGCCATCACCCTCTCCGTGCGTTGGAAGGGCATCATGGAGGATGCCCTGAAGAACGGCTGGCCGCTCTTCCGTATGGCGCCATCCACGGAAGACGAGGCCGAGCGGCTGGCAGAGGTCATCCTTCGCGACTGGCCGGACGTCGCTCTCGCCCTGATCGACGACGGCACCATCCACGGCCGTGAACTCGCCGAGGCGATCCGTGGCAATATCGAGACCCATGGCCTGAAACCCGCTTTCACCGACACCTTCCGCCCCGGCCAGGAGCAGCAGCTTTCCCTCGTGCGCCGCCTGCAGAAGGCCGGCGCCACCCACGTCTTCGTCGGTGGGGACCGCAACGACGTGGCCGTCATCGCCCGGGACGCAACCGCCGAAGGGATCCCGTTGACGGTGATCGGTGGCGAAGCGATGAACGCCGCCGACATGCCGGTGCCGCTTGCGGACGGCACGCTCGCCGTCATCCTGCCGGACGGGACAGCCGAGCCCGATGCGACGGCGGCCGTGGCCGAGCTGAAGGCGGCCGGAATACAAGCCGAAGGCTATGTGCTGCCCGGCTATGCGGCGGTCACCGTCTTTGCCGAGGCTCTCGGTGCATCCGGCGCGCTCAAGATCCCGCTGGCCGAGGCTTTGGCCGATGCGCGTTTTGCAACCGCAATCGGACCGGTTTCCTTCAACGAAGGCCACGAACTCTCGGACAATCCCTATCGCCTCGCCGAATGGCGCGACGGACGTTTCGTGCCGGTGCCGCCTGCTGGCCAGTGATCCCGGTCAGGATTGGTATGGCCAGAAGGCCTGGGTGAAGACGCCTCCGTCGACCCAGATGGTCTGGCCGGTGACAAATCCAGCATTCGCGCCCGCAAGGAAAAGCACCGGCCCGGCAATGTCGGCAGGCGTACCCACCCGCCGAAGCGGCGTGACCCGGCCCCAGGTTTCGGCGTAGTCCGGCGCCTCGGCCTTCGTGCGTTCGGTTTCGATCGCCCCGGGAGCGACACAGTTGACGCGGATACCGTGCGGCCCAAGTTCCACCGCCGCCACCTTGGTGAACTGCTCGACGCCACCCTTCGAGGCCGTGTAGTCGACCAGTCCCGGAAACGCCAGCTTGTTGCAGCCGGAGCCGATATTGACGATCGCGCCCCTCTTGCCGGCGGAAACCATGCGCTTGGCGGCTTCCCGCGTATTGAGGAAGCAGCCGGTCAGATTGGTCCGCAGGACGGCATCCC
Source organism: Rhizobium terricola (assembly GCF_012927355.1). Taxonomy (GTDB): domain Bacteria; phylum Pseudomonadota; class Alphaproteobacteria; order Rhizobiales; family Rhizobiaceae; genus Allorhizobium; species Allorhizobium terricola. The sequence goes on along the minus strand of NZ_JABBGK010000001.1, from coordinate 984,209 downwards.
AGCGGGCTTGCGTCAATTCGAGCAGAGGCGACCAGGTCTGGATGCCGGCATTGTTCACCAGCACGTCGGGCGCATCGCCGAACCATTCGGCAGCCTCGTCCATCAGCCGCGCGACGGCGGCTTCCTCCCCGACGTCAGAATCGAAGGCCCGTGCCCGGCCGCCCGCGGCCGCAGCCTCGGCGATAGTCTCGGCTGCACCGGCCTCCTCACGGAAATGCGTGAAGGCCACGTCATATCCCGCCGCGACGAAGGCCGTGACGAGATGCCGGCCGATGCCGCTGCTCCCGCCGGTGATGATTGCATGCCGTCCCATTGCCGTCCTCCCATGTCATCCGCGTCAAGAAGTGGCCAAGGATAAACCGGCGGTCAAGGCGACACCGATCCGTTGCAGACCTTCGCAGTGTTGCCCGGGATCGAGTTGCGGTGCTATGGGCAGGCCAGAACGCGCCACAAACCGCTGGTAATCCGGAGCCTCCGCCATGAACCGTCCCCTTTTCATCGCCCCTTCCATCCTCGCCGCCAATTTCGCCAAACTCGGCCAGGAAGTGGCAGACGTCGTCGAAGCCGGCGCCGACTGGATCCATCTCGATGTCATGGACGGCCATTTCGTCCCGAACATTTCCTACGGACCTGCCGTCATCAAGGCCCTGCGTCCCTACACCAAGGCCGTGTTCGACTGCCATCTGATGATCTCGCCGGCCGATCCCTATCTCGAGGCCTTCGCCGATGCCGGTTGCGACGTGATCACCGTCCATGCCGAGGCAGGTCCCCACCTGCACCGCTCGCTGCAGAAGATCCGCTCGCTCGGCAAGAAGGCCGGTGTCTCGCTCAATCCCGCAACCCCGGTTTCAGTTCTCGAACACGTCCTCGACGATCTCGACCTGATCCTCATCATGAGCGTCAACCCCGGCTTCGGCGGTCAGAAATTCATCCCCGCCGCCACCGCCAAGCTTGCCCAGGCCAACATGCTGATCGGCAACCGGCCGATCGATCTGGAAGTGGACGGCGGCGTGACGGCCGAGACGGCCCCGCTCGTGACCGCGGCAGGCGCCAACGTCCTGGTTGCCGGCTCCGCCGTCTACAAGGGCGAAGGCGTTGACGACTACCGCAAGACCGTCGAAACTCTGCGCAAGGCCGCAGAAGAGGGACGCCGTTGATTGATTGCCGGACATGGTCGGTGGGACTGGCGACGATGCTCGTCGCCCTGCCGGCCATGGCGGCCGAGTTTTCCGAATTCCGGTCGCTCGGCTTTTCGAAGGACGGAAGCGTCTACGCCTTCGAGGAATTCGGCATCAGCGACAGCTCCGGTCTCGCCTATTCGAACATCTTCGTGATCGACACGGTCAAGGACAAGTTCCTGCCGGGTACCCCTATCCGCGTCGGCGTGGAGCGGGATACGGACAGCCTTGCGAAGGTCCGCAAGCTGGCGCTCGAGAAAGCCGCCCCCTTGATCGAAGAGAACAATCTGCTCGATCACCCCGGCGAGGTCGTCGCCTTCAATCCGATCAGCGAACTCGGGCCGTCGAATGATGAGCTCAAATACTTCGAGCATCCGGCAGATCCTTCCTTCGGCGAACCCTACACCCTGACGATCGAGGAATTCTTCGCGCCGCCGACCCGATACTGCGTGGACATGGTCGATACGCTGAAGGCCTTTCGTCTGCGCTTCAAAGTTAAGGCCGGGAAACCGGCAGACGATCTTGTTTACACCGACGGCCCGGAGATTCCGGAGAGCCGCCAATGCGTCGTTGGTTATCGGCTGGGCGGTGTCATCACCTATGCGGCAGAGACGGGCCAAACCGTGCACATGGCCCTCGTCAACGTTTTGAGCATCGGCTACGAGGGCAACAACGGGCGCTGGATCGCCGTACCGGTGCATCCTTGACCGACGAGAAAAGGCCGACACACTCAATTCGCCCGGGCTTACGTAGCCGGCTGGCGGCATCGCGCCCGCCGACGCGCGACTGGCTCCTCGGCGCGCTCCTTTGGGGCGCTGCGATCGCGGTATCGATCCTGCTGCCCCACTACGGTGAGAACCGACTGCCCGAGAGCCACCGTGCCCTGGTCTTGGCCCTATACTTCGTCGGCGCGGTGCTCGGGTGGCTCGCGGCTCTTCCGCTGGTCCGCTTCTTCAGCCACGGGCAGGCCGCGGAAACCCGGTTCGCGGCAGCCTTCCTGCTTCTCGGCATCAGCACGGCCGGCTTTACCGCCCTGATCTTCGCCCTTCATTATCGCCTTTTCTATTCCCAGTGGCACGAGCCGTTCGGAACGATGATCTGGCTGTTCCAGTTCGTCTTCACATCCGCAGCGGCCGTCTATCAGTTCGCGGTGCTTGGCATCCGACACTACCTGCCCTTCGGCCTGATCATACTTCTTGCCGTCAGCATCCTCCATGCGCGGCGCAGCCGTTGAGATTAGCCGTCGTCTTTGCTAAAGCGACGCCAACTCCAGCCGCAAGGAAAGAAAGCCGATGATCCCGCGTTATTCCCGGCCCGAAATGGTCGCCATCTGGTCTCCCGAAACCAAGTTCCGCATCTGGTTCGAGATCGAGGCCCATGCCTGCGACGCTCTTGCCGATCTCGGCGTCATCCCGAAGGAATCCGCCCGCACCATCTGGGAAAAAGGCGGCGCGGCCGAATTCGACGTGGCCCGCATCGACGAGATCGAAGCCGTCACCAAGCATGACGTCATCGCCTTCCTCACCCACCTTGCCGAATTCATCGGACCGGACAGCCGTTTCGTCCATCAGGGCATGACGTCGTCCGACGTGCTCGACACCACGCTCAACATCCAGCTGGTCCGCGCCGCCGACATCCTGATCGCCGACATGGACCGTGTTCTGGCGGCTCTCAAGACGCGCGCCTTCGAGCACAAGGATACGGTGCGCATCGGCCGCAGCCACGGCATCCACGCCGAGCCGACGACGATGGGCCTGACCTTTGCCCGCTTCTATGCTGAGATGACCCGCAACCGTGCCCGCCTCGTCGCGGCCCGCGCCGAGATCGCGACCGGTGCGATCTCCGGTGCCGTCGGCACCTTCGCCAATATCGACCCGCGCGTCGAGGAACATGTCTGCGAAAAGCTCGGCCTCGTCCCGGAGCCGGTTTCGACCCAGGTCATTCCGCGCGACCGTCACGCCATGTTCTTCGCCACCCTCGGCGTCATCGCCTCCTCGATCGAAAACGTCGCGATCGAGATCCGCCACATGCAGCGCACCGAAGTTCTGGAGGCAGAAGAATTCTTCTCGCCGGGCCAGAAGGGTTCGTCCGCCATGCCGCACAAGCGCAACCCGGTCCTCACCGAGAACCTGACGGGTCTCGCCCGGCTGGTGCGCATGTCAGTCGTTCCGGCCATGGAAAACGTGGCCCTCTGGCACGAGCGCGACATCAGCCATTCGAGCGTCGAGCGTGCCATCGGCCCGGACACCACGATCACCCTCGACTTCGCGCTGAACCGCCTTGCCGGCGTTATCGAGAAGCTCGTCATCTATCCTGAGAACATGTTGAAGAACATGAACAAGTTCAAGGGCCTGGTGATGAGCCAGCGGGTTCTCCTGGCCCTCACCCAGGCCGGTGTTTCCCGCGAGGACGCCTATCGACTGGTCCAGCGCAACGCCATGAAGGTCTGGGAAAAGGGCGCCGACTTCCTTGAGGAACTGCTGGCGGACGAGGAAGTGCGCGCGGCCCTCTCCGAGGAAGAGATCCGCGAAAAATTCGACCTTGGCTACCACACCAAGCACGTCGACACGATCTTCAAGCGGGTCTTCGGCTGATCCTCGTCTCAAAACTTGCGACCGGCATGCGCCACGCCTGCCGGTCGCCTGCGGTCGGCGCCAACGGGGGGCGCGCTCAACCGCTTTCGGCCCGCCGCCCACAAGCGGCTTCCCGGTGTTCATTGTCGTCGCCCGTCCGTTCCAATCCGATGCAGGACGTCGCAGACAAGGGTGTTCGAACCGGCAGATTATGCGGCAAGAAGACGTCTGACGCGAGCCCCTGTTTCATCATGACCGGTGCCAGGAACACCCCTCCTCAACTGTCCTGACATGAAGGGCCACGCGGTTTCACTGCTGCAAAGCACAACGCGGCTCTTGACGGCAGACGCACGCGACCGCAATTAAGGCAGCATGAAAGCATCTGACGCCGATATCCTGATCATCCCGGGCTACACCAATTCCGGACCCGACCACTGGCAGAGCCGTTGGGAGGCCAAGCTGTCGACCGCGCGTCGCGTCGAGCAGGCGGAGTGGGCGAAGCCGGTGCGCGAGGACTGGGTCAAGCGGATCGTCGAGGAAGTCAACGCCTCGACGCGTCCTGTCGTGCTGGTTGCCCATTCGCTCGGCGTTCCGACGGCCATTCATGCCGTGCCCGAGATCAGCAAGAAGGTCGCCGGCGCTTTCCTCGTGGCACCGCCGGATGTCGCCAACCCGGAGATCCGTCCGAAGCATCTCATGACCTTCGGTCCCTATCCGCGCAACCCGCTGCCCTTCCCGTCGATCACGATCGCCAGCCGAAACGACCCGTTCGGCACCTACGAGCACGCCGACGACATAGCGAATGCATGGGGTTCGCTCCTGATCGACGCGGGCGAATCCGGTCACATCAATGCAGATTCGGGCCATGGCCCGTGGCCCGAGGGGACCATGGTCTTCGCCCAGTTCCTCGCACGCCTCTGAGCGGGTTGCACACAATGTCGCAGCGTGAACCTCTGCGGTGTAATTAAGCACAATTTAATTCTGCCTCACTACTCTGGCGCGATCTCGAAATTCGTTTTCGAAAGAGCAGCCGTTGCACCCGAGTACAACTGAACAAGCCAGCCCAAAAGACCCTGTCCGCGACGATTTCAACGACCTCCTGGCGATCCTCCCCCTCGCCAGTGCGGTCGTCGGCGCTGACGGTCGCATCCTCGGCTGCAACGATCCCTTCCTGGAACTCGTGGGAGCAGTCGCCGGTCTGGGCGAAATGACGTTCGCCGGCCTTCTCGACGGGTTGGAGCGCCCGACCTTTCAGGCGATACACGTCGCGTCTCTTGCTGACGCGGCCTTGCCGCGCTCCCTCGAATTCGCAATCGGGCTCGACGACACCCGGCGCAGACACGTCATCGCCTCCATCAAGCCCTTTCGTCCGACGTCCAACCAGGCGCTCCCCTACCTTCTGATCCAGTGCACCGACATCCAGCCAATCCGCGACAGCGAGGCTTCCCTCGTCGAACGGGAGCGTCGCTGGAACCACGCGCTCGTGGGCTCGTCATCCGGCGTGTGGGACCAGCGAATGGATACGGGCGAAATGTCCTATTCCGACGTCTGGCGCTCGATCCGCGGCCTCGGCCCCGATGACCCGATCGCCGGCACGACGGAGGAATGGCTCGACATGGTTCATCCCGACGATCGGAGCCGTGTCCTGCATTCGATTGAGAGACAGAACGCCGGTGACCCGGAATACACGACATTCGAATATCGGGAGCGCCACAAAAAGGGGCATTGGATTTGGATCGAATGCCGCGGCGCCTGCGTCGAATGGGACGACGAGGGCCAGCCGGTCCGCATCGTCGGCACGGACACCGACATTACCGAACGCAAGGCAGCGGAGGAAGCACTGGCCCGGATGTCGCGCCGCCTGAAACTCGCCTTGGACGCCTCCGGCATCGGCGTTTTCGAAGCCGACTTCAGTACCGGAATGTGCGAGTGGGATTCCGGAATGCGCGCCATCTACGGGCTCGACACCGATCCGCTCATCCGCATCAACGGCGAATGGGAGGACATGCTGCATCCCGACGACGCCGAGCGCGTGCAGACGAAGGTGAACCGCCACGTCGAACAGTTGATCCCGTTCTCCGACGAGTACCGCGTCGTCCTGAAGGATGGCTCAACCCATTACATTCGCTCGCGCACCCTGCCATTCATCGATGGCGATGGTCATCGCAAGATGGTCGGCGCCAACTGGGATATCACGGCGGACCTCGAACTCCGCAAGGAACTCGAGCGCGCCAAAACGCTCGCCGAGGCCCGGAACCGGGATCTCGAACAGGCCAAGGCACGCATCGAGCACATTGCCCTGCACGACCATCTCACCGACCTTCCCAACCGGCGCTACCTCGACGAGATGCTGGAGAGCCTGGATGGTGAGGGACGCGCGGACAAGGGTGGCCTGGCCATCCTTCACATCGACCTCGACCGGTTCAAGCAGATCAACGATACGCTCGGTCACAATGCCGGCGACGCGATGTTGAGGCATGTGGCACGCATCCTGCGCGACAACGTTCGCGGCGGCGATTTCGTCGCCCGCATCGGTGGAGACGAATTCGTCTTTGTCGCCCGCTTCGACGGTAACCAACGCATGCTGACCGCCCTCGCCGAGCGCCTCATCAGCGAACTCCGCAAGCCGGTGGCCTACGACGGACAGGATTGCCGGTTCGGAGCCAGCATCGGCATCGCCTGCGACCGGACAGGCACGGTCGCACCGCGCCAGTTGCTGCTCAATGCCGACATCGCGCTCTACAACGCAAAAAACAGCGGCCGCAGTCGTTACGCTTTCTTCTCCCGCGACAGCCACAGCCGGATGGTGGACAGCAAGAGGATCGCCGACGACATTCTGCGCGGCCTCGAACAGAACGAATTCCTGCCCTTCTACCAGTTCCAGTTCGATGCCAGGACGCTGGATGTGAGCGGGGCCGAGACACTTGCCCGCTGGCGCCATCCGGAACACGGCATCCTCACCCCGGACAAGTTCCTCGCCGTCGCCGAAGATATCGGCGTGGTGGGAGAAATCGACGGCCTTATCCTCGAGCGGGCGCTCGCCGACATGACCCGCTGGGAAAAACTCGGGTTGAGCATCCCCAAGATTTCCGTCAACGTGTCCTCGCGGCGCCTTCACGATCCCTCCCTGAAGAAGAAGCTGAGCGCCCTCGACTTCGATCCCGGAACGGTCTCTTTCGAACTGCTTGAATCGATCTTCCTCGACGACAACGATGATCAGGCGATCGACAACCTGCGTCACCTCAAGAAGATGGGGATCGATCTCGAAATCGATGATTTCGGAACCGGTCACGCCTCGATCGTCAGCCTGCTGAGACTGAGCCCGAAGACCCTCAAGATCGACCGCGAACTGGTACAGACCGTCCCCGGATCGCGTGCGCGCCGCAATCTTGTCGGCTCGATCATCGACATCGGCCACTCGCTTGGTATTCGGGTTGTGGCGGAGGGGGTGGAAACGCCGGATCACGTCCGCGTATTGCGGGGTCTCGGCTGCGATGTCTTGCAAGGCTTCGGCCTTGCCGTGCCCATGCCCTTCGAGGACACGGTCACCTTCCTGCGCGATGAAAGCTGGCGTAGCTGCGCTCTCTCGGCGTGACGAAAGGTCAGGACGGGCGCCGGACGGCGCCCGATCGCATCAAACCATAGGGACGATCACTCGCCCTGGATCTGTTCCACGGCCTGGGCGAGGAACTCGATCATCTTGGCGCGGATCTCTTCTTCCGTGACCGCAATGCCACCAGCAGCGAGGTCGCCGCTCAGCTTGCGCAGCACGTCTGCGTCGCCGGCCTCTTCGAAGTCGGAAGCAACCACTTCCTTGGCATAGGCATCAACATCAGCCTTGCCGAGCAGGCTACCGGCCCACAGGCCGAGCAGCTTGTTGCGTCGTGCTTCCGCCTTGAAACGGAGTTCCTGGTCGTGCGCGAACTTGTTTTCAAAAGCCTTTTCGCGATCACTCATGCCGCTCATCTGCGTCTCCCAAAATATGCCGCCACGGTGCGGGTTTCGTTCACCCATTAATCAAAAGGCGGTACAAAGTGCAATGCAAACTTGGTCGATTCTCCAAGCGCGCCTACGGTTTGGACGATTTCGATCCGGGGGACAACTGTTGCATTGTGAAAACCGAGCTTTTCCGCTAAGGGACCGCTTCAATAGTCCACTTGCGTCCCCTCGTGTGACGCCAACAAGCAGAGAAAACCCGCCATGAACCGTCGCCGCCGTGTATACGAAGGCAAGGCCAAGATCCTCTACGAGGGTCCGGAACCAGGCACGCTGATCCAGTTCTTCAAGGACGATGCGACCGCATTCAACAAGAAGAAGCATGAAGTCATCGACGGAAAGGGCGTGCTCAACAACCGCATTTCCGAATACATCTTCACGCACCTAAACAAGATCGGCATCCCCACCCATTTCATCCGCCGGATCAATATGCGCGAGCAGCTGATCAAGGAAGTGGAGATGATTCCGCTCGAGATCGTCGTGCGCAACGTCGCCGCCGGCTCGCTCGCGACCCGCCTCGGCATCGAGGAAGGCATCGTCCTGCCGCGCTCGATCATCGAATTCTATTACAAGTCCGACGCGCTCGCCGACCCGATGGTCTCGGAAGAGCACATCACGGCCTTCGGCTGGGCAAACCCCGCCGAGCTCGACGACATCATGGCGCTGGCGATCCGCGTCAACGACTTCCTGTCCGGCCTCTTCCTCGGTATCGGCATCCAGCTGGTCGACTTCAAGATCGAGTGCGGTCGTCTCTATGAAGGCGACATGATGCGCATCATCCTGGCCGACGAGATCTCGCCGGACAGCTGCCGCCTTTGGGACATCGAGACCCGCGAGAAGCTTGACAAGGACCGGTTCCGCCAGGATCTCGGCGGCCTGCTCGAGGCCTATCAGGAAGTTGCCAAGCGTCTGGGCATCATCAACGAAAACGAGCCGCTGCGCGGCACCGGCCCGGTGCTGGTGAAGTAAGCGACCGACAAAACAGATCTACGGAGATTGAGAGTGATCAAGGCACGCGTGACCGTAACCCTCAAGAACGGCGTCCTCGACCCGCAGGGCAAGGCGATCGAAGGCGCGCTCGGCGCGCTCGGCTTCGACGGCGTCGGCCATGTCCGCCAGGGCAAGGTCTTCGACCTTGAGCTCGAAGGCACCGACAAGGCCAAGGCCGAAGCCGACCTCAAGGGCATGTGCGAAAAGCTCCTCGCCAACACTGTCATCGAGAACTATACTATCGCCATCGCCTGAAGGCAGAGGAGCGATGGTATGGCCGACCAATCCCAGGAACTCCTGTTCGAGATCTTGCGAAAGCTCCAATCGGACATGTCGATCTTGAAGGACGGCCAACGCGAAACGCGGCAGGAAATCAACAGCCTGCGAAACTACATGCATCTGATTCAAGGCGATATGAACAACCTGCGAGGAACGATGTCGCAGATGTTGGATCGCCTCGATCGGATAGAAAATCGTCTCGAACTTCGAGAATTGGCCGAAGCACAAAGCAAGGTTTGAGCCCCACCCATGAAATCCGCCGTTCTGCAACTCCCTGGCCTCAACCGCGACCGCGACATGATCGCCGCGCTCACCAAGATCTCAGGCACTGCCCCGGTCACGATCTGGCAGACAGAGACGACGCTTCCGGATGTCGACCTGATCGTCATTCCCGGCGGCTTCTCCTATGGCGACTATCTCCGTTGTGGCGCGATCGCTGCCCGCATGCCGGTCATGCAGGCCGTCAAGGCGGCCGCAGAGCGCGGAACGAAGGTTCTCGGCGTCTGCAACGGCTTCCAGATCCTGCTGGAGGCCGGACTGCTTCCTGGCGCGCTGATGCGCAATTCCTCGCTGAAGTTCGTCTGCAAGGAAATCAAGCTTGAAGTCGCCAATGCCGACACCGACTTCACCCGCGCCTATGCCAAGGGCCAGATCATCCGCTGCCCTGTCGCCCATCACGACGGGAACTATTTTGCTGACGCGGAAACCCTGAAGGCGATCGAGGGCAATGGCCAGGTCGTCTTCCGCTATGCAGAAGGCACAAATCCGAACGGCTCGATCAATGACATCGCCGGCGTGATGAACGAGAAGGGCAACGTTCTCGGCATGATGCCACACCCCGAAAACCTGATCGAGGCTGCTCACGGCGGCAATGACGGACGTGGCATCTTCGCCTCGGCCCTCGACGTAATCGCTGCTTAACGGTTCGGATGATAGAGGACGGGCGCCCGATGAACGAAAAGCGATTCTGCATGCGCCCCTCCCTCCTTCTTGCCACCGCCGCCCTCACTGCACTTGCCGCCTGCCAGCCCAAGCCCAAGCCGCAGCCGGCCCACGGCCAGTCGGCCCTTGACGTGATGGAGCGCGTTGCGGTCGGCGCCAACAACTGTTGGATGAAGTCAGGAGACCCGGCCTTCAAGGCCTATGCCATGGCGCCGGAACTGAACTCCTTCTCCGGCAAGCCGCGCATTCTTCTGGTGCGCAAGGGAAGCCACGACATCCGGCCGCTGCTGGTCGTCCAGGCAGAAGGCCGCCCGGCCCGCCTCGACGCCTTCGGTCCGATGATGAGCGAACCGGTTGCCGGCCGCATCGCAGCCGATGTCAGCCGCTGGGCAAAGGGCGCGAAGGACTGCTGATCGCAGCTTGAATTTTGCGACCTTTTCTGGGCAAGATCCGGTCGCCATCGTCAAAATCATGTGATAGCGTTGCGACCGGCTGAAACGAGTCCGGGTGAGTTTCCATGGATGATCGCATTGCATCCGTCCTGCGCAGCGTGGTTTGCGTACTGGGCGTCTCGACATCGATGACATTTGCACAAGGCGCGCTTGCTGCCGACTGGTCCATCAAGGAAGTCAGGGCTGGCGTGACGGGATCCATTCAGGCCCGCAGCACCTTCGAACCCGGTTTCTTTCCGACGGTGGTGCTCTTTTTCGATCCCCTCGAATCGGCAAACGCCTCGACCTGGCAGGACACGCTGATGCGGCCGCGCCTGCATGTCGGCGCCTCGGTAAGCACCGCTGGCGCGGCAAGCCAGGTCTATGCCGGCTTGAACTGGACCGTTCCCGTGACGGACCGCTTCTACCTGGACGTCGGCTTCGGCGGCACAGTGCACAACGGCGACCTCGAAGACGACGGCACCAGCGGCCCGAAGCTCGGCTGCTCGCTGCTGTTCCATGAATATGCCGCGGCCGGCTTCCGCCTCACCGACAAGCTCGACGTGGTCGCGACGATCGATCATTCGTCCAGCGCCAATCTCTGCGCCCCGAATGACGGCATCAGCCACGCGGGCCTTGCCCTCGCCTACAAGTTCTAGGCACTCAGCGCAGCAGCAGCCAGGATTTCCGGGCCTCCTGTTCAGCGGCGACCCGGGTAATGCCGATGTCGCGCAACTGCTCGTCGGTTAGTTCGCTGAGCGCGAGCCGTCCCGCCCGCTTCATCCGCCAGTTCGAAAACCCTTGGGTGAAGCGTGCCCATATACCCTTGGGACGCACCGCGGGCGACAGCATGTCGCCAGTGCTCCGGAACAGGGTCTCGCGCTGATATCCGTCCGGGTAGATTGTATCAATTGCACTAAGATACGCCACTGAATCGATCATATTGCACCCCTATCGTCGGTCGAATTCGGTGCAATGTCCGTAGCATTGACCAATCAATCCGGACAATGTAGTGAATTGTCATGATGACAAATTGGCTTCCCGACCTTTCCATGGGCAAAGGCCCGATCTATGTCCGCCTGGCCGACCAGATCGAGGCATCGATTGCCACCGGCACCCTCGCTGCCGGCGCCAAGCTGCCGCCGCAGCGCAACCTCGCCTTTGACCTCGGGATCACCATCGGCACCGTCAGCCGCGCCTACGCGCTGGTGCACGAGCGCGGGCTCGTGACCGGCGAGGTCGGCCGCGGTACATTTGTTCGCGATGGTCGGACCGCCGCTCCGAACGGAGAGCACGACCCGGTCGCAGCCGCCCTCGTCGGCACGCGTTCGGTTTCGCCGCAACCCGGCAAGATCCGCTTCGACAGCACGGCCGCGCCCGATGTCGGCCAGGGTGAGTGCCTGCAGAGTCACATGGGCGCCATCCTGCGCGAATACCCGGTGGAGATCGCCAGCTACACCCGCAGCTTTCCCGACCATTGGTTCGAGGCCGGGGCGCGCTGGCTCGCCAAGGGTGACTGGGCACCCCATCCGCAGGACATCGTACCGACCCTCGGCGCCCATGCCGGCATCATGGCCGTCATCAGTGCGGTCACCTCTCCCGGAGATCGCGTGGTCTTCGAGCACCTCACCTATTCCCAGGTCAGCCGGGGCGCGGGCCTCGCCGGTCGCCGCACGACGCTTGTCGACAGCGACGAGCAGGGCATGCGGCCGGAGGACTTCGAGCGGGTCTGTGCCCAGCAGCATCCGAAGGTCGCCTTCGTCATGTCTTCCGCGCAGAATCCGACGCTTGCGACCATGCCCCTGGATCGCCGCCATGCACTGGTCGACATTGCCCGGCGCCACAATGTCTGGCTGATCGAGGACGATCTCTACGGCGCTATGTCGACGGAGCCGGCGCCGAGGCTTGCGGCGCTGGCGCCGGACCGCGTCTTCATGGTCGGAGGCCTCTCCAAGTCGGTCGCCGCCGGCATACGCGGCGGCTGGGTCGCCTGCCCGCCGCATTTCGCCCAGCGGGTCCGCATTGCCCACAAGATGATGACCGGGGGCATTCCCTTCATCCTGGCCGAAGTCTGCGCGCGCCTCGTTCTGTCCGGCGACGCCGCGCGCATCCGGGAAGCCTGCGCGGAAGAGATTGCGGCACGCGAAGAGCTGGCGCGGCGGCATCTTGCAGGCTTCGATTTCCGCTCGAACCCGGCCATTCCCTTCCTCTGGCTGGCCCTTCCCGATCCGTGGCTGTCGGTCACCTTCAAGAACGCGGCACTGGTCGAAGGCGTGCTGATCGACGACGAGGACGAGTTCAAGGCCGGCCGGTCGGAAAAGGTGCATCATCGGGCCCGTATCGGCTTCTCCGCACCTGAACGACGTGAGGAAGTTGCGAACGGCATGATGATCCTGCGCCGGCTTCTGGAAAACGGCGGCGCCGGTTACGACAGCGTCGCCTGAGGGTCCATGAGGCGCTGCCGCAACCCGATTTTACCCCGTCTGTGACAAGCCGAATTTTCCTGTCGCGCCATGGCCTCACATGCGCTAAAGAAGCGCCGAAACCCCGATTTCCGGCAGGCTATCCAGGACCAGCGATGACGATCCCCAACACGATCCAGATCACCCCCGAACTCGTTGCCTCGCATGGGCTGAAGCCGGACGAATACGATCGGATCCTGCAACTGATCGGTCGCGAGCCGACCTTCACCGAACTCGGCATCTTCTCGGCGATGTGGAACGAGCACTGCTCCTACAAGTCCTCGAAAAAGTGGCTGAAGACGCTGCCGACCAAGGGACCGCGCGTCATCCAGGGGCCCGGCGAGAACGCCGGCGTGGTCGACATCGATGACGGCGACTGCGTCGTCTTCAAGATGGAAAGCCACAATCACCCGTCCTACATCGAACCCTATCAGGGTGCTGCGACCGGCGTCGGCGGCATCCTTCGCGACGTATTCACCATGGGTGCCCGTCCGGTTGCGGCAATGAATGCGCTGCGCTTCGGCGCTCCGGATCACCCGAAGACCCGTCACCTCGTCTCTGGCGTCGTCGCCGGTGTCGGCGGCTACGGAAACTCCTTCGGTGTTCCGACGGTTGGCGGCGAGGTCGAATTCGATGCCCGCTACAACGGCAACATCCTCGTCAATGCCTTTGCCGCCGGTCTCGCCAAGTCCAACGCCATCTTCCTTTCGGAAGCCAAGGGCGTCGGCCTTCCGGTCGTCTATCTCGGCGCCAAGACCGGCCGTGACGGCGTCGGCGGTGCCACCATGGCATCGGCGGAGTTCGACGAATCGATCGAGGAAAAGCGTCCGACCGTCCAGGTCGGCGACCCCTTCACCGAAAAGTGCCTGCTGGAGGCCTGCCTCGAGCTGATGCAGACCGGCGCGGTCATCGCCATCCAGGACATGGGTGCCGCCGGCCTCACCTGCTCGGCTGTCGAAATGGGCGCCAAGGGCGACCTCGGCATCGAGCTGGACCTCGACAAGGTGCCGGTCCGCGAAGAGCGCATGACGGCCTATGAGATGATGCTGTCGGAGAGCCAGGAGCGCATGCTCATGGTGCTCGAGCCCTCGAAGGAAGACGTCGCCAAGGCGATCTTCGTCAAGTGGGGCCTCGACTTCGCCATCGTCGGCTACACCACCGACGACCTGCGCTTCCGCATCATTCATCAGGGCGAGGAAGTCGCCAACCTGCCGATCAAGGAACTGGGCGACCAGGCGCCGGAATACGACCGTCCTTGGGTCGAGCCGAAGACCCCTGCTCCGCTTGCTGCGGACGCCGTCCCGGAAGCCGACGTCGCCGATGCGCTGGTCAAGCTGGTCGGCTCGCCGAACAACTCCTCGCGTCGCTGGGTTTACGAGCAGTATGACACGCTGATCCAGGGCAACTCGCTGCAGCTTCCGGGCGGCGACGCCGGCGTGGTCCGCGTCGACACCCACCCGAAGAAGGCACTCGCCTTCTCCTCCGACGTGACGCCGCGTTATGTCGAAGCCGATCCGTTCGAAGGCGGCAAGCAGGCCGTGGCCGAATGCTGGCGCAACATTACGGCGACCGGCGCCCTGCCGCTCGCCGCCACCGACAACCTCAATTTCGGCAACCCGGAACGCCCGGAAATCATGGGTCAGTTCGTCTTTGCCATCAAGGGCATCGGCGAGGCCTGCAAGGCCCTCGACTTCCCGATCGTTTCGGGCAACGTGTCGCTCTACAACGAGACCAACGGCCAGGCCATCCTGCCGACGCCGACCATCGCAGGCGTCGGCCTGTTGAAGGACTGGTCGAAGATGGCGCGCATCCGCTTCGCCGCCCAGGGCGAGGCGATCCTGCTTTGCGGCGCTCCGGGCAATTGGGGTTCGCATCTCGGTCAGTCGGTCTATCTCCGCGACATTCTCGGCCGCGTCGAAGGTCCCGCTCCGCACGTTGATCTCGCCCATGAGAAGAAGGTCGGCGACTTCGTTCGCGCCCTGATCACCGATGGCGTGGCAACCGCCGTTCACGACTGCTCTTCCGGCGGCCTCGGGCTTGCCATTGCCGAGATGGCGATCGCCTCCGGCATCGGCGCCAAGCTCACGCAACTCAACGATGAGAACCCGATCGCCACCTTCTTCGGCGAGGATCAGGGCCGGTACGTGGTCACGATCCGCGAAGAAGACCTGGACATGGTGCTTGATCGTGCCAAGGAGGCCGGCATCTTCGCACCCTTCATCGGCCGCACCGGCGGTAACGCCGTCGTGCTCGGCGAGGCCCGCCCGGTCGCAATTGAGGAATTGCGTTCGGCGTATGAATCGTGGTTCCCTCGCTACATGGAAGGAAGCATCGCCTGAGGCGGTGCTTTGCACAGGCAGGAGAACCCGACATGGCGATGAAACCCGGCGATATCGAAGACATGATCAAGGCGGGCATCCCCGGCGCGAAGGTGGTCATTCGTGACCTGGCCGGCGACGGTGACCACTACGCCGCAGAAGTCGTGGCCGAAGCATTCCGCGGCAAGTCTCGCGTGCAGCAGCACCAGATGGTCTACGACGCACTGAAGGGTAATATGGGCGGTGTTCTGCACGCACTTGCCCTGCAGACATCGATCCCCGATTGAGACCGTAAGGACGCGAGCATGGCCGACCTCATCAAGGAAGTCGTCGAAAACGTCGTCGAAGGGGTTCTCAAGGAGATCCTCAAGAAGACGACCGGGCGCAGCACGACCCGCCGCGGGAAGCGCCAGACGCGCTCGGAGACGACCGGACGCTTCGTCAAGAAGACGAGCCGGCCCCGCAAGCCGGCCAAGAAGCAGACCAGCCGCCGGCGTACGGCGGCCAAGCGCAGCCGCCAGCGGAGCCGGTAAGCACGATCCGGTCGTCTCGCGTTTTTGCGCTATGGCAAAGACAGCGCATGCTTGCTATCTAGAATGCAGGAACGAGACAGCGGCCCTTTAATCCGCATGTGAAAGGATATCCCATGAGCGCCCAAGATTTCATCGCCAATGAAGTGAAGACCAACGACGTGGTTCTCTTCATGAAGGGCACCCCCCAGTTTCCGCAGTGCGGCTTCTCCGGCCAGGTGGTGCAGATCCTCGATTACGTAGGCGTCGACTTCAAGGGCATCAACGTGCTCGCCGACGACGAGATCCGTCAGGGCATCAAGGAATTCTCGAACTGGCCGACCATTCCCCAGCTCTACGTCAAGGGCGAATTCGTCGGCGGCTGCGACATTGTCCGCGAGATGTTCCAGGCCGGCGAGCTGCAGAAGCATTTCCAGGATCAGGGTATCGCCGTTCGCGGCGCCGCCTGACCGTCATCATCCGCGGCACCCGCGGGTCTCATCCGATGATTTTTTTGAAAGGCGTTGCGTCGAGCAACGCCTTCTCTCTGTTTTCAGGTATCGAACAATGTCTACAACGTTACAGTCACCACCCGCCGGTTTGCGGGGAATGGGACGGGTCGAGTTCATCGCGATGATGGCTTTCCTGATGTCCCTCAACGCGCTCGCAATCGACATCATGCTGCCGGGCCTCCAGGAAATTGGTAGCGCTCTGAACGTGACCAATGAAAACCACCGGCAATACGTGGTTTCGGCCTATCTCATCGGTTTCGGTCTGGCGCAGCTTCTCTACGGACCGATCGCCGACCGCTTCGGCCGCCGCAAACCGATGCTGTTCGGCCTCGCAGTCTATATCGTGTCCGCACTTGCGATGGTCATGGTGCCGTCATTTGGCACCCTTCTGGTCCTCCGCTTCATCCAGGGCCTCGGTTCGGCGGCGACGCGTGTCATCACCGTCTCCATCGTCCGCGACGTCTACGGCGGCCGTCAGATGGCCGAAGTCATGTCGCTCATCATGATGGTCTTCATGGTTATACCGGTCATCGCACCGGGCACCGGTCAGGTCATCATGCTGATGGGTCACTGGAACTGGATCTTCGTCTTCATGGCGGTTGCCGCAGCATTGGTGAGCCTCTGGATGTTCGCTCGCTTGCCCGAAACCTTGGCGCCGAAGGACGTGCGACCGTTCACCGTCTCCTCGATCATCGGCGGCTTCCGCATCGTCCTGACCGATCGCATCGCGCTCTGCTACACGATCGCCAGCACCTTCATCTTCGGAGCGCTGTTCGGTTTCATCAACTCGGCACAGCAGATCTATGTCGGCATCTACGGCCTGGGCGTCTGGTTCCCCGTCGCGTTCGCGGCTGTGGCCCTGTTCATGTCGCTGTCTTCCTTCGTGAACGCGCGACTGGTCGGCCGTTTCGGGATGCGGCGCCTCTCCCATGCATCGCTGGTCGGCTTCATCGCCATCACCTTCGTCTGGCTATTGGCCCAGGTGCTCGGGCCCCAGCCGATGCCGTTCGCGCTGTTCATCACCTTCTTCGCACTGGCGATGTTCCAGTTCGGCTGGATCGGCTCGAACTTCAACTCGCTGGCAATGGAACCGCTGGGCCATGTCGCGGGTACCGCATCCTCCGTACTCGGCTTCATGGGCACGACCGGCGGATCTCTGATCGGAGCCGCGATCGGCCAGGCCTACGACGGCACGGCCCTGCCGATGGTCGCCGGCTATTTCACGGTATCGCTTATCGGCCTGGTTTTTGTCCTGATCGGCGAACGCGGCGTCCTCTTCCGCCAGCAGAACCCGCGCGCCTGACAAAGAGATCTTCGCGCCGCCCGGACATTCGCCGGGCGGTGGCCGGCATGGCTTTTCAACAGCCAATCCCGCGCGCGCGAACCTCCCCACATTCCTACGCTCGCGCGTTGATGCGCAAATGCTTATCGACATTTACCGATATGCAAGACGATTCGTGCCATAGCTAGGCATAAGCTGTGCGGTCGCCATTGTACCCTCCAGACAAACAGCATCCGGGCATGACGCCCCGCCATCCCAAATCACCAAAGCGCGTCGCGGCCGGATTAGCGATCCTGCCGAACGTTGAACATTGCTCACTGCATGGCGCGCCAGGCCCAGAATTGCTTCCTTCGCCCCGCAGCGCAGGTCATACCCTTTGTCGGAGCCATTTATGCTGAAACTCAAGATTAGCACCAAGTTCAACTCCCTGCTGTTCGGCGGCGCACTTATCTCGGCGATCGCCGTCGCAGGCACGGTGGCGACGCTTAGCACCCGGTTCGTCTCCCAGGCGATGCAGGACAAGCTGGCAAGCGTGGAAATGCAGTTCAAGTCCGAACTCACGGCGTCGCAGCGCGCCGCAACCATGCTGGCGCTTCTCACCGCGGAGCAGACCAGCGTCAAGCAGGCAATGGCAGCCGGCGACCGCGATGCGCTCGCCAAGGAATTCGGCGGTGCCTTCAAGGCGCTCAAGGGCGCCTATGACGTGCGCCAGTTCCAATTCCACCTGCCGCCGGCAATCGCCTTCCTGCGCGTCCACAAGCCGGAACAGTTCGGCGACGACCTGTCGAGCTTCCGCAAGACCGTCGTCCAGGTCAATTCCGAAAAGAAAGTGCTGAGCGGCCTTGAAGGCGGCGAGGCGGGCATCGGCATTCGCGGCCTGGCGCCGATCGCACTCGACGGCAATCATGTCGGATCCGTCGAGTTCGGCCTGAGCCTGCACAGTGGTTTCGTCGAGAAATTCACCCAGAGCAGCGGCCACCCGGCCGCCATCTTCGCCATCGGCAAGAACGGCCTGGAGCAGATCGGCTCCACCCTGCCGAATGGCATGGATGCGGCCAAGGTGTTCAATCTGAACGACCTGCTCGGCAAGCGCACGACCTTCGAGACAATGCCGGAAACCGATGGCGCCCTCGCCGGCGTCGCCTTCCCGGTCCTCGACTTCTCCAACAACACGATCGGGCTGGCCGTGGTCGCGGTCGATCGGGCCCGCTACAATGAGATCGCCTCCACAGGCTTCTGGGCAGCGGCAGCCGTCTTCGCCCTGATGCTGCTGATTGCCGGCGCCATCGCGCTCATCAGCAAGCCGATGGTCTATCGCCCGCTGGCGCGCATGACCGACTATATGGGCCTTCTGGCCCGCGGCGACTTGAAGACCGAGGTGCCCTATGCCGGTCGCGCCGACGAACTCGGCTCCATGGCCGACGCCGTCGACATCTTCCGCAAGTCGGCCCTGCGCAATATCGAGCTCGAACACGAGGCTGCCGACAACCGTTCGGCCAGCGAACAGGAACGCGCCCGCACGGAGGCGGAGAAAGCCGAGCAGGCCCGCCAGTTGCAGATCACCGTCGAAGCGCTTGCGCGCGGGCTGGACAGCCTCGCCAAGGGCGACCTCTCCTTCCGCATCGAGGTGCCCTTCTCCGGCTCGCTCGAAACGCTGCGGCAGGATTTCAACCGGTCGATGGAAACGCTCGCAGCCGCCCTCGGCACGATTGCCGGCAGCTCCGAGAACATTCGCCAGGGCACGTCTGAAATCCGCGGCTCGACCGACGATCTGTCGCGTCGCACCGAACAACAGGCGGCATCCCTCGAGGAAACCGCCGCCGCGCTCGATCAGATCACAGCAACAGTCAAGGCAGCCCACCGGCGCGCCGAAGAAATCAGCCGCATGGTCGGCGAAGCCACCACAGTAGCAGGCCGTTCGGAAGTGATCGTCGGGGACACCGTCACGGCCATGGGCGAGATCGAATCCTCGTCCAACCAGGTCGGTCAGATCATCGGCGTGATCAACGACATCGCCTTCCAGACCAATCTGCTTGCGCTCAACGCCGGCGTCGAGGCCGCCCGCGCGGGCGAAGCGGGCAAGGGCTTTGCGGTCGTTGCCCAGGAAGTGCGCGAGCTCGCCCAGCGCTCGGCCGCCGCCGCCAAGGAAATCAAGACGCTGCTGGAGCGCTCCGAAGCCCACGTCCAGTCCGGCGTGACCCTCGTCACCCGCACAGGAGAAGCCTTGAAGCAAATCGGCCAGCATGTCTTGACCATCAACGACAATGTGCGAGCCATGGTCACGTCATCGCAGGAACAGTCCGTGGGCCTGCAGGAGATCAATTCCGCGGTCAACCGGATGGACCAGGTGACGCAGCAGAATGCCGCCATGGTCGAGGAAACGACGGCGGCCGTTCATTCCGTCTTCAGCGAGACCGAGACCCTGAACGAAGCAGTGTCACGCTTCAGGATCGACAAACCGCTTAGCTCCGGCCGAACCGCCTCCAGAGCGGCCTGACGGCCCATCTCGCACAAAAAGAAGCCCGCGCGGCTCAGGCTGCGCGGGTCTTTTGATGTCCGGTTTTCGCTCCTAGATCGTGAAGATCTTCTCGCGGAGTTCCGTCCAGCTCTCCTTGTCCGGCGCAAGCAACAGGCCGCCGTCGAAATTGTGCGGCAGGTAGGGCGACCCGTCGAGACGAGCCACATAGGCGCCCGCCTCCTGGGAGATCAGGGTGCCGGCCAGGTGATCCCAGGGCATCAGCTTCTTGTACATGAGAAAATGCAGGTGCCCGGCCGCAAAGGTGCGGTATTCATGGGCCGAGCAACGATAGCTGGTGAACATGCGCACATCGGCCAGGTTGCCAAGGATCTTGCGCTTGCTTTCGCTGTCCATGTAGGTCATCGCGGCAATGCCGACCATCTGGTTGAGAGGAACCGCCGGCGCGATCGCCATCTGCACCTGCGAACCGTTGGCACCGCAGAGCCAGGCGCCGGAGCCCTTCTCCGCGATCAGCCAGTCATTGCCCATCGGATCATAGATGATCCCGGCCACGGTCTCGCCCTTCGCCACCACGCTCAGCATGACGCCGAACAGCGGCAGGCCCGCCGCGTAATTGAAGGTGCCGTCGATCGGGTCGACGATCACGGCAAGCTCCGCATCGGCCAGTGTGTCGAGCAGCGCCGGATCGGCGGCGACCGCTTCTTCGCCGATGAAGACGGCATCGGGCATGATCTCGGCAATCCGTGCCCGGATCAGTCGCTCGGCAGCCTCGTCGGCCTCCGTCACGAGGTCGATCGCATCCGTCTTCATGCGCACGTCGCCGTCACCGAGATTGCGGAAACGCGGCAGGATCTCCGTTGCGGCTGCTTCCTGCAGCGTATTGGCAAGCGCCGCGATGTCGAGTTCTGCCATTGTCAGGCGTCCTTTGTCGGAAGAAGGGAGGAAAAGTCGAAAAGTCGGGGATCGAGCAAATGCGACGGATCGACATGGCCAAGGGCCCGCAGCATCGCATCCTTGCGGCCGGGCATCCGGGCCTCGATGCCCGACAGCATCTCCTTCATTGCGTTGCGCTGCAGGCCATCCTGCGAACCACAGAGATCGCAAGGGATGATCGGGAACGCCATCGCGGCGGCGAAACGGGCAAGGTCCTCTTCGGCCGCATAGGCGAGCGGCCGGAGCACCATAAGGTCGCCCTCGTCGTTGAGCAGTTTTGCCGGCATGGCAGACAGGCGCCCGCCATGGAAGAAGTTCATGAAGAAGGTCTCCAGAATGTCTTCGCGATGATGGCCGAGCACCAGCGCGTCGCATCCCTCCTCGCGCGCCACCCGGTAGAGGTTGCCGCGGCGCAGTCGCGAGCACAGCGAGCAATAGGTACCACCCGTCGGCACCTTCTCCTTCACCACCGAATAGGTGTCGCGATACTCGATTCGGTGCTTCACCCCGATTGAGGCCAGATAGTCGGGCAGAACGTTCTTCGGGAAATTCGGCTGTCCCTGGTCCAGATTGCAGGCGACGAGCTCTACCGGAAGCACGCCCCGCCATTGCAGGTCGAGCAGAAGGGCAAGCAGGCCGTAGGAATCCTTGCCGCCGGAAAGGCCGACCAGCCAGCGTTTCTGGCCCTTCAGCATGTCGAAGTCGGTGATCGCCTGCCGGACCTGGCGGATCAGGCGCTTGCGCAGCTTGTTGAAGCCGACGGACCGTGGCGCGGCGGCAAAGACCGGATGCACGCCGGCCGCATCGGCGGAAGCGTCGTCCTCGTCTGTGGCGAGATCGGCAGCGAATTCGGCGGGCGAAAGGGTCATGGCATCAAGGCTCCACGGGCGCGCGCACGCGCGCCCTGCCAATGCCCGGTTCATCCGCCAAGATCAAGCCCCGAATACCGACCAGCCGGTGCGGCTCGCCAGCATTTCGAGCGCAACGGACCCAAGCGCCGAATTGCCAACCTTGTTGAGGCCCGGCGACCACACCGCGATCGACGCCTTGCCCGGTGCGATCGCCAGGATACCGCCGCCGACACCGCTCTTGCCGGGCAGGCCGACATGGAAGGCGAAGTCGCCCGAACCGTCATAGTGACCACAGGTCAGCATCAGCGCATTGATGCGCCGCGCCCGCTTGGGCGACACCACCGAATAGCCGCTGATCGGGTCGGCACCCTTTGCAGCCAGGAACAGGCCGGCCCGCGACAGCTGGGCACAGGTCATCGACAGCGCGCACTGGTGGAAGTAGACGCCGAGCACGTGGTCGACGTCGTGATGCAGGTTGCCGAACGACCGCATGAAATTGGCGAGCGCGTAGTTGCGGTAGCCGGTGTTCGTCTCCGACTTCGCGACGGCACCGTCGATGCTGATCGTCTCGTCGTCCGCAAGATAGCGCACAAAACGCAGAAACTCGCCGATCGCCTCCTTCGGCTTGTATCCGGCCAGCACCAGGTCGCAGATGACGATCGCGCCGGCATTGATGAAGG
Source organism: Rhizobium terricola (assembly GCF_012927355.1). Taxonomy (GTDB): domain Bacteria; phylum Pseudomonadota; class Alphaproteobacteria; order Rhizobiales; family Rhizobiaceae; genus Allorhizobium; species Allorhizobium terricola. The sequence goes on along the minus strand of NZ_JABBGK010000001.1, from coordinate 961,794 downwards.
GATTGCGCGGAATGCCGTGCTCGTGTTCGAGCTGAACGATCGAATTGAAGGCCGTGCCCGAGGGTTCGCGGCCGACACGCTTCCAGATCGCCTCGCCGGCCTTGCCCAGCGCCAGCGTCAGCATGAACACCTTGGAGACGCTCTGAATGGAGAACGGCGTTGCCGCATCGCCCGCCGTAAAGACGTCGCCGTCCACCGTGGTGATGGCGATGCCGAACTGTTTCGGATCCACCTTGGCGAGTTCGGGAATGTAGTCGGCGACCTTGCCCTCGCCGAGACGGGGTTCGAGCTCGCGCACGATGTCGTCAACGATCGCCTGAAGGTCCATATCCATCCTCTTGCAGCCCGATGCCGCCCGACATAATCGCCGCGAAATATTGCGGCGCAAATAGAAAAAGCCGCCCCGAGGGGCGGCTTTCCACAATCCGGTCTCGCACTGATTAGCGCGAGTAGAATTCGACGACCAGCTGCGGTTCCATGACGACGGCGTAGGGAACGTCCGACAGGCCCGGAACGCGAACGAAGGTGGCAACCATCTTGTTGTGGTCGACTTCGATGTAGTCCGGAACGTCACGCTCGGCGAGCTGAACCGACTCGAGGACGGTGACCAGCTGCTTCGACTTCTGGCGAACTTCGATAACGTCGCCGGCCTTGCAGCGGTACGAACCGATGTTGACCTTGACGCCGTTGACGGTGACGTGGCCGTGGTTGACGAACTGACGGGCAGCAAAGACCGTCGGAACGAACTTGGCGCGGTAGACGATCGCGTCGAGGCGCGATTCGAGCAGACCGATCAGGTTCTCCGAGGTGTCGCCCTTGCGGCGGTTGGCTTCGTCGTAGGTAGCGCGGAACTGCTTCTCGCGCAGGTCGCCGTAGTAGCCCTTCAGCTTCTGCTTGGCGCGCAGCTGCACGCCGAAGTCCGAAAGCTTGCCCTTGCGGCGCTGGCCGTGCTGGCCCGGGCCGTATTCGCGACGGTTTACCGGGGACTTCGGACGGCCCCAGATATTTTCGCCCATGCGGCGATCGATTTTGTACTTGGATGCAGCGCGCTTGCTCATCGCATTTCCTTTACAACAGGTTACACCAGTTTGTTGCCAAACTGGATCAAGGAAACACGCCCTCCTCTGAACTCCATTTTGGAAGCTCTGACAGGCCTCTCACATAAAGCGTATGGAAAGAGCCACGGGACATGTCAAAAGAAACACCGGGCGTTACGGCCCGGCGTTGGTGGGGTCATTAGCGGCAGATCACGCGAAAGTCAACGGCGGATCCTTGAACTATTCGAGCCAACAACCATTTCGGGGATACGCAGCGCCGGGCCCCTCTGACGCGAGTGCCGGATTCCCGTGATGTCGGAGCTGCGATCAACAACCGTTCCGGCAAAGGAAACCCTTGATGGATTTTCTTTGGACAGACTTTCTGGGGACCGCCGTCTGGATGTGGCTCTCCTTCCTGGCCCTTGTCATCGTACTACTCGCTCTCGACCTCGGCGTCCTGCATAAAAAGAGCGCCGAGATCGGCATTCGTGAGAGCTTTCTCCTGTCCGCCTTCTACATGTCGCTCGGCCTTGCCTTCGGCGGCTGGGTCTGGTGGCAGTCCGGCCAGCAGGCAGGCCTTGAATACCTGACCGGTTTCGTCGTCGAGAAAAGTCTGGCGATGGACAATATCTTCGTCATCGCCATGATCTTCGGCTATTTCGCCATCCCCCGCGCCTACCAGCATCGGGTGTTGCTGTGGGGCATTCTCGGCGTCATCGTGCTGCGCGGCATTATGATCGCGGCGGGCGCATCGATCGTCGAGAACTATCACTGGGTTCTCTATATCTTCGCGGCCTTCCTGGTTGTCACCGGCATCAAGATGCTGCTGACGGCAGACAAGGAATATGACGTCTCGAACAACCTCATCCTCGGCTTTCTGCGCCGGCACCTGCCGGTCACGGAAAAGCTCGACGGGCATCGTTTCTTCGTCAGGCGCGAGGATCTGATGACGGGCCGGATGAAGACCTATGTGACGCCGCTCTTCCTGGCGCTGGTCATGGTCGAACTCGCCGACCTGGTCTTTGCAGTCGATTCGATCCCGGCGGTCTTTGCGATCACCACAGACCCCTTCATCGTCTACACCTCGAACATCTTCGCGATCCTCGGCCTGCGCGCGCTCTATTTTGCGCTCTCGGCGCTCATCCATCGCTTTGCCTATCTGAAGTATGCCCTCTCCGTGGTGCTGATCTTCATCGGCTCGAAGATCTTCGTCGCCGACATGCTGGGTCTCGCCAAGATCCCGCCGGTGATCTCGCTCGGCGTTACCCTCGGTATCCTGGGTGCCGGAATCCTGGGCTCGCTCTGGGCGACCCGCGGCGAAGCCAAGGCCGCGGCGAAGGCTCTGCCGCAGGAATAGGCCGGCGAGGCAACGACAGACGAGAAACGACAAAGGCAGGGCGGCCTCCGGGTCGCCCTGCCCTCTTTCCGGGCGCGTTTCTGGCCCGTTCGCGTTCCGCGTCGACCGACGATCTGCGACAACCCATTTCCGGAATGGCCCCCGATCGGTATAGCTGATGGCGCGCGCCCTCAGATCGGAGTCATCATGACCGATACCGTCCTCGACCGCCTTCTCCGCTATGTCGTCATCGACACCCAGTCGGATCCGTCGTCCGACACCCAGCCATCGACGGAAAAGCAGAAGGATCTCGGCCGGCTGCTGGCCGAGGAACTGCTGGCGATCGGCCTCGGCGACGCCCATATGGACGAGCACGGCAACGTCTATGCGACGCTCGCCTCCAACGTGGCGAAAGACGTGCCGGTCATCTGCCTGTGCTCCCACATGGACACCGCGCCCGATTTCACCGGCACCGGCGTGAAGCCGCAGATCGTCCGCAACTATGGTGGCGGCGACATCCGGCTGATCGGAGATGCGACCCAGGTGATCCGTGTCGCCGATCACCCCGAGCTTGCAGATCAGGTCGGCCATGACATCGTCACCACCGACGGCACGACCCTGCTGGGCGCCGACGACAAGGCGGGGATCGCCGAGATCATGACGGCCATTGCCCATCTCGTGGCCCATCCCGAGATCCCTCACGGGACAGTCAAAGTGCTGTTCACCACCGACGAAGAGATCGGTCGCGGCGCGGACAAGGTGGACCTGAAGAAGCTTGGCGCCGAATTCGGCTACACGCTCGACGGCAGTACCGTCGGCGAGATCGAGGATGAGACTTTCTCGGCCGACGGCGTGGACATCACCATCACCGGCGTCGCCATGCATCCCGGCACTGCCAAGGGCAAGATGGAAAACGCCATCAAGATCGCCGGCGCCATCGTCGCCCGGCTCCCCGGTGAAATCGCCCCGGAGACGACGGAAGGGCGGCAGGGCTTCATCCACCCGACCGACATCGCCGGTTCGATGGAAAGTGCAAGCCTTGGTTTCATCATCCGCGACTTTGACGATCAGGGCCTTGCCGTCAAGGAAGCGCTGCTCGCCGAGATCGCCCGGGACGTCTTGAAGGACTATCCGGGCTCCACCTTCACCTTCGAAGTCAAGGAGCAGTACCGCAACATGAAGGTCGTGCTGGATCGCCATCCCGAGGTGGTCGAAAACCTCGTCGAGGCAGTGCGTCGCGTCGCCTTGGAACCGGTCCGCCACAGCATTCGCGGCGGCACCGACGGTTCACGCCTGTCCTTCATGGGCCTGCCCTGCCCCAACATCTATACCGGCGGCCACGCCTATCACTCGCCGCTCGAGTGGGTGAGCGTTCAGGATATGGAAAAGTCGGTGCAGACCATCATCGAACTGGTAAAGGTCTGGGAGGAGCGCACGCCGGGCTAAGGCGGGAACTCCTCGAGGCGGACCAGGGCAAGGCGGACGATGACGGACAAGACGCTCGACTTCTATGCACGCAACGCCGAGACCTATGCGGCGCAGAGCCGGCCAAGTCCGCGCCTTGCGACATTCCTACGGCTGCTGGCACCCGGAAGCCACATCCTCGAACTCGGCACGGGCAGTGGCAGGGACGCTGCCGAAATGCTGCATGCCGGATTTCGCGTCGATGCGACGGACGGCTCCCCCGAACTCGCTCGTTGTGCCGAGCGCCTGATCGGCCAGCCGGTGCGCATCCTGCTGTTCACGGAGCTCGATGCCGAAGGCGTTTATGACGCCGTCTATGCGAATGCCTCCCTGCTCCACGCGCCGCGCCACGAACTGCCTGACATCATCAACCGCATCTACAAGGCACTGAAGCCCGGTGGCCATGTCTGGGCAAGCTTCAAGGCGGGAGAGGCCGAAGGAGAAGACAGGCTCGGACGCCGTTACAACTATCCCAGCCGGCTGGAACTCGAGGAGCTCTGGAGGAACAACGGACCCTGGCAGCAAGTGCGCGTCGAGAGCTGGCAGGGTGGCGCCTATGACGGACAGCCGACCGAATGGCTCTCCGTCATCGCCAGACGTCCGGGTCAGGCAGGAACCTAAAGGTGACAGGCGCTATTCGGCCGCGTGCTGGCTGCCGTCGTCCTCGACCGCATTCGGATCGCCGGGCGCCGTCTCGGCCTGGAGGTCCGGGAACGCGACGATGCGCTTACCGGCGAAATCGGTATGCACGATGATGAGGCTCTGCTCCTCGAAATAGCCGAGCAGCCGGCGGGCCCGACGGGCCGAATGCGTGCCATAGGCCTTGGCGATGCGCTGGTCCGACGGACAGGTTTCGCCGCGCAGGGCCGCCTTCGCCATCAGCAGGAAGACGCCCTGAAGGTCATCGGAAACGCGAGCGGAGAGCGAAAGCGCGGTCTGCCACCCCTCGCCGGCGGCGGTCTCCTCGTCTACGCCCGAACGGGCGATCGCCACCCGCCGGCGAAACTCGCCCATGGCCATCGGCGGCCCGGTGACACGCCGCATGCGGGCGCGCACCAGGAATTCCTGGTAGAGCACCGAATCGGTCCGGTAGGCGGCCTGCGGATCGCCGAGGATTTCGGCAAGCACCGCGGCGAGCCGCTCCTCGCGCTCCTCTGCCGACATTTCCGGTCCGCTTGCCCGGCTCTCGCCTGCTGCCGGCTGGCTCGCGACCGGCGTCGAGCGCGACAGCTCCGAGAGGATATCCGTCGTCGGGCGCGGTGCAGGCGGTGCACGCCTGACGATCGGCCGTGTGAATTCCTCGGGATCCGGCGTGAAGATCAGATCCTCGACATCCTGCGGCGCGTCCGGCAGCGGCATGAGCATCGGGCTTGATGAACGCGCGGAGGTCTCGACCGTACCGATGACGATCGGCAACGGTCGACGCGACAGCGCCGGGCCGAGTGCCACGAAATTGCCGCGCTTGAGGTCGCGGAACATCTCCGCCTGGCGCCGGTCCATGCCGAGCAGGTCGGCGGCGCGCGCCATGTCGATGTCGAGGAAGGTACGCCCCATCAGGAAGTTCGAGGCCTCGGCCGCGACGTTCTTGGCAAGTTTGGCAAGGCGCTGCGTGGCGATCACGCCGGCAAGTCCGCGTTTGCGGCCACGGCACATCAAGTTGGTCATGGCGCCGAGCGACATCTTGCGCGCGTCTTCGGAAACGTCACCGCCGACCGACGGCGCAAACATCTGCGCTTCGTCGACCACCACCAGGACGGGGAACCAGTATTCGCGCTCGGCGTCGAACATGCCGTTGAGGAACGCCGCCGCCGCCCGCATCTGCTGTTCGATGTCCAGCCCTTCGAGGGTCAGGACGCAGGAAACGCGATGCTGGCGAATGCGGTTGGCGATGCCCGCCAGTTCGGCTTCGGTGCGCTCGCCATCCACCACGACATGGCCATAGCGGTCGGACAGGGTGACGAAATCGCCTTCGGGGTCGATGATGACCTGCTGCACCCATTGCGCCGACTGCTCAAGCAGCCGCCGCAGGAGGTGGGACTTGCCGGATCCGGAATTGCCCTGGACGAGAAGGCGCGTAGCCAGAAGCTCCTCGATATCGAGCTTGGCCGGCTCACCGCCCGAAACCGTTCCCATATCGATTCCGACCTTCAACTGCCAACCTCTCCGATTTTCTGACCCTGGCGGCCCGCACATGCGCGAACCACCTGATTTCCTAGCAAAGACGCTAGGCCTTTGCGCTAGCCGAAATCGTTAACCCACAGGCGATTGGCGGCTCAGCCGACCGATTCGACCACCCGGGAGACCAGCAGCTTGTCGATCCGCCGGCCGTCGAGGTCGATCACCTCGAAGCGCCAGCCATTTGTCTCGAAGCTCTCGCCGAGATCAGGGATCCGCTTGAGCTCGGCGATGACGAAACCGGCGACCGTGGTGAAATCCGGATCGTTCTCGACCGGGATGCGGATGCGTTCGACGAACTCGTCGATCGGCGTCCAGCCCGCCACCAGGTAGGAGCCGTCCGCACGCTGCACCACGGAAGGTTCCTCGTCCTCATGTTCCTGGAACACGCCGGTGATGGCCTCCAGGATGTCGCCCGAGGTGATGATGCCTTCGAAATGGCCGTATTCGTCATAGACGAGGACCATGTGCAGCGGCGTCTTGCGGATCGCCTGGATGACGTCCACTGCGCTCGCCAGATCCGACACGATCGGCACTTCGCTCAAGTGTTCGCGGATGTCGAAGTCGGAGCCGAGCGCGATCGCGTCATAGATCCGCTTGGCGAACAGCACGCCGATGATCTCGTCGGAATCGCCCGAACGCACCGGCAGGCGCGAATGGGCGGCGCTGCGCAGTTTGACGCGGATTTCCTCCAGCGTGTCGTCGACGTCGAGAACCTCGACATCGCGGCGCGGCGTCATCAGGCCACGCGCGGTGCGGTCGGCAAGCCGCATGACGCCTGAAATCATCGCCGATTCCTCGTTCTCGATGACGCCCGCACTCTGCGCTTCGGCGAGAACCGTCTTGATCTCTTCGTCGGTGACAGTTCCGGCGGAGGCGCCATGCTGACCGAGCAGCGCCAGGAGTGCCCGGCCGGAATTGTCGAGCAGCCAGACCAGCGGCGCCGAGATCTTGGAAAGAACCAGCATAGGCGTGCTGACGCGGGAGGCGACCGCTTCGGGATTGCGAAGGGCGATCTGCTTGGGGACGAGTTCGCCGACGATCAGCGAAAGATAGGTGATGGCGACGACGACCGAACCGACGCCGAGTGCACTCGCCATGCCCTCGGAAAGGCCCTGCAATTGCAGCCAGGACGAAAGACGGGCACCGAGCGTGGCGCCGGAAAAGGCGCCCGAGAGCACGCCGACAAGGGTAATGCCGATCTGGACTGTCGACAGGAAGCGGCCCGGCTCTTCGGCGAGCCGCATGGCGATGGTGGCTCCCCGGTTTCCCTGTTCGGCCAGCACCTTGAGGCGCGCCGTGCGCGAGGAAACGACGGCCATCTCCGACATGGCCAGAACACCATTCAATACGGTGAGAAAGGCAACAATTAAAATTTCAGTAAGCAAATGAGATCAGGGCTCCTGTGAACCGGCACCGTTCAGGTGTCGGGTAAAGACCTCTACCATGATTGTGCGTCGCTTTCCAAATAGAAGGCGTAGATTTAGGGGGCGAAACCCTTGTCCGGCAAGACCGTCGTCGTCAGACCGAAACCCTGCATCAGTCGACGGGTCGAGAAATCCGGGTTGCCGGAGGTGAAGACGGCAAAATCGAAACCTTCCGGATGTTCGGCCCCCTCGACGAGTGGGACGAGGCGCCGCGCCTGCCGGGCAATCGCTTCCGCCGGGTCGAGCCAGTCGACCGGCCAGGGCGCAAGCTTGCGAAACACGTTGGCGAGGAAGGGGTAATGCGTGCAGGCAAGCACAACGATGTCGGTCCGCGCGCCGTCCTTCTCGACGAAGCAAGGGGCGATCTCGGCCAGCACTGCCTCGTCCGCCACCGACTCACCCCGGATGTAGGCCTCGGCCATCCGCGCCAGGTTTTCCGAACCGACAAGCCGCACGTGGCATTTCGCGGCAAAGGACTGGATGAGATCGCGGGTATAGGCGCGCTTCACCGTTCCGGGGGTCGCCAGCACCGAGACGAGGCCCGAGCGGGTGCGTTCCGCGGCCGGCTTGATGGCCGGCACCGTCCCGATGAAGCGCATGTCCGGAAAGGCATGGCGAAGATCGGTGCCGGCAAGTGTGAAGGCCGTGTTGCAGGCGACGATCACCGCCTCCGGCTGATAGGTGCGAAGCAGATCACCGAAGAGATCGAGGATACGCTGCCGGAGTGGCGCCTCTTCCCAGCCGCCATAGGGAAAGCCGGCGTCGTCGGCGACATAGATGAAGCCGCGCTCCGGCATCAGCACCCGTGCCTCGCGCAACACCGTGAGACCGCCGATGCCGCTGTCGAAAACCAGCACCGGCTTCAGTTCATTCCCCGTCTGCACCATCGTCCGCCCCGTCTGCCCCCTTGCCCGCGCCAGCCCCTGCGCTGCCGCGCGGATTCTTGCGGCTGTAACGGTCGAATGTGGCGAAAACCCCGCGGAGAATGCTGATTTCCTGCTCGGTGAAGGCGCGACGCGTCAGCACGGCGCGCAAATTGTCGATCATCTTCGGCTTCTTGCCTTCCGGACGAAAGTAACCGCGCGCATCGAGCGCCTCCTCGACGAAATCGAACAGGCCGAACAGCTGTTCCTTGGTGGCCGGGCTCTGTTCGAGCGGCTGGAAAGCCACGTCGGTCAAGTCCTTGAGCCCCGACTTCATCCACTCATACGACATCAGCAGCACGGCCTGGGCGATGTTGAGCGACGCGAAGGCGGGATTGACGGGAAAGGTCACGATCTCGTCGGCAAGCGCCACCTCCTCGTTGGTGAGCCCCCAGCGCTCGCGGCCGAACAGGATGCCGGTGCCTTCCCCCGCAGTGAACTTCGCCCGCAACGTCTGGGCGGCAACGACAGGGGCACGGACCGGCTTGTAGCCGTAACGCTCGCGGGCCGTGGTCGCATAGACGAAGTTCAGGTCGGCGATCGCCTCCTCGAGCGTCTCGAAGACGCGCGTTCCGTCTATCACATGGTCTGCCTTGGCGGCGGCGGAACGCGCCTTTTCACTCGGCCAGCCATCGCGCGGATTGACGAGGCGCAGCTCCGACAGGCCGAAATTGGCCATGGCCCGGGCGACCATGCCGATATTCTCGCCGAGCTGCGGCTCGACGAGGATGACCGCCGGTCCCTCGGCCAGAAGTACGCGTTCGCTGTTGGTGCCTGCCATTGTTCGCCCTCAAACGGAATTGCGGGCTCCCATTCGCACAAAATTGCTTAGACGCAAAGGGCAAGAGGCCTATTCCTCGCCGCCGACACCCTTCACCATCATGTCGACATTGTCCTTCACCAGCGAGGCGAAGCGTGCCTTCACGGACGTTGCGGGATCGCCGTTCTGGTAGTCGCTGTTCCAGAAATTGTCGATGACATAGTGCCCGTCTTCCTGGACGACATGGAACCTCAGTGCCGGCTGCGTCATGTCGGGCTTGTTGCCCCAGCAGGAGGAAACGTCGAAGAAGACCTCCACCGGCACGACGGCGCCCTTCGCCTTGCCGGCGACGATCTTCAGGTCCTTCATTTCGCAAGGGTCCTGGCTGACCACGACTTCGTCCTGACCGGTCATGAAGCCCTGCAGGTCGAGCAGCTGATCCGACAGCGCCGCCATGCGATAAACCTGCGAAAAACTCTTGCTGTAGATCGAGTTCAGCAGCACCTCGTCGAAATAGTCGGTGGCCTCGCTGTTTCCCTCGATACCGTCGGCGACCTTCATGAGTGTCACCACGGGATCCTGCGGTTCACCGGCCTGGGCCAGGCCGCCGATCAGCGCGAAGCCGAGGACGAGGACGGGAAGCTTCATGGATGGTCTCCGGCAGGTTGGGATCGTTTTCATTTCGCCAGCGCTTCGAGTTCGCCGCGCAACGGCACGTCGTTGACGAAATGGATGTCGTCGATCACGTAACGCTTCTCGCCGACTTCGTCGTCTTCCTGGACGAGCCGATAGATGACCTCGGTCACCTCGTCCTTGCCCTCGTATTCGCCGTCATAGCACCAGTTGCGCTTGAACCCGACGAGCACCTCGGTCGAGGCGCCCTTCACCTGCGGCTTGCCGTAGACGACGTCCTTGGGCAGGCAACCGTCCTGACCACCGATCACCGGGTCATAATCGAGAAGCATGTTGTCATGCGCCCGCTTGCTCGCCAGAAGAGCGGCACCATAGGCCTCGACAAAACCCTGGCTGAAATAGTTGAGCAGCATGCCGGCCGAAAAATAGTCGTCGTAGACGGCCTTGGCATTCGGCTCGACGCCGGCATTATAGCCCGCCATGTCCATCAGCACCCGGACCGGATCGGCCGGCTCGTTGGCTAGGACCGCGGGACCGGAGAGAAGGCAGAGCCCGCAGGCAGTCGCCAGGGTCTTGATCACCTTCATGGCGGGTTCCTTTTTCACTCGTTATCAGCGGAGGCCGCTCAATCCGCCGCGATCTTGCGGAGTTCGTCCTTGAAGGACTCGCCTGAATTGCCGTCGACCACCACGTAGAAATCGTCGATGACCTGGCGCCCGGCTTCTTCCTTCACGTGGAAGAGCAGCACCCGGTCTTCCTTGTTGGCAGGATCGTCACCCATGCAGGCCATGTTGTTGAAGAGAGCCGCAACCTGGCCGTCGCCGTCGTCTTCGACGCGGATATTTTCGAACGGGCAACCATCCTGGCCGCCGGCGATCGGGTCGTAGTCGAAGGGAGAACCCGTCGTCTCGCCTTCCGGCGGGTCATAGGCGGGATGCTTCGATGCCTCGGCGTAGGCCGTCGCGAAATCCGCGCTGAAAAGCCGAGCCAGACGGTCCTTGCTGAAGACATCCTCGGAGGTTGGATTTTCGGATTTCCAGTTGCCCGCGGTCACGTCGATGACCTCTCTGACGGGTGCGGTCGGATCGGCTGCAAGGGCCGTACCCGCTGCAAGCATCAGCACGGCGGCGGCGACAAGAGACTTCATGGTCGTGTTCCTGGAAAAGAAGCGAATTCGTTCGGCGGCAATCTAGCCGAGACGGCCCAAACCACAAGGCGGCCGCAGGTTCCGGATGCGGCCAAAGTTGGTATGATTTTGTGAACGAAAAGGCATTACAGCGGGGGCTCGGTGCTTTGCGTTCCCGAAGCGGGATGCTATAGCCCAGCCATACGCAAATCAGGGACCCTCGTCCCTCCCCCTAGCTGCGAGGATACTCATGAACAAGATCAAGGTTGCCAACCCGGTCGTCGATCTCGACGGCGATGAGATGACGCGCATCATTTGGCAGTTCATCAAGGAAAAGCTGATCCTGCCCTATCTTGATCTGCAGATCGAATACTACGACCTCTCGGTCGAAAACCGCGACGCCACCAACGACCAGGTCACCGTCGACGCCGCCAACGCCATCAAGAAGCACGGCGTCGGCATCAAGTGCGCGACGATCACGCCGGACGAAGCCCGCGTCAAGGAATTCAACCTCAAGGAAATGTGGAAGTCGCCGAACGGCACCATCCGCAACATCCTCGGCGGCGTCATCTTCCGCGAACCGATCATCTGCAAGAACGTTCCGCGCCTCGTCCCCGGCTGGACCAAGCCGATCGTCGTCGGCCGTCACGCCTTCGGTGACCAGTACAAGGCAACCGACTTCAAGTTCCCGGGCAAGGGCACGCTGACCATCAAGTTCGTCGGCGAAGACGGCGAAGTCATCGAAAAGGAAGTCTACAAGGCTCCGGGCGCCGGCGTGGCGCTTGCCATGTACAACCTCGACGAATCGATCCGCGAATTCGCCCGCGCCTCGATGATGTACGGCCTGATGCGCAAGTGGCCGGTCTACCTGTCGACCAAGAACACCATCCTCAAGGCCTATGACGGCCGCTTCAAGGATATCTTCGAGGAAGTCTACCAGACCGAATTCAAGGCCCGGTTCGACGAAGCCGGCATCATCTACGAACACCGCCTGATCGACGACATGGTTGCCTCGGCGCTGAAGTGGTCCGGCGGCTACGTCTGGGCCTGCAAGAACTACGACGGCGACGTCCAGTCCGACACGGTTGCCCAGGGCTTCGGCTCGCTCGGCCTGATGACCTCCGTTCTGCTGACCCCCGATGGCAAGACCGTCGAGGCCGAAGCCGCCCACGGCACGGTCACGCGCCACTACCGCCAGCACCAGAAGGGTCAGGAAACCTCGACCAACTCGATCGCCTCGATCTTCGCCTGGACCCGTGGCCTCGCCCACCGCGCCAAGCTGGACGACAACGCCGAGCTCGCCCGCTTCGCCACGACGCTCGAAAAGGTCTGCGTCGACACCGTCGAGAGCGGCTTCATGACCAAGGACCTGGCGCTGCTCATCGGTCCGGATCAGCCGTGGCTCTCCACCACCGCTTTCCTCGACAAGGTCGACGAGAACCTCAAGAAGGCCATGACTGCCTGAGGCATCCGGTCAACGCATCAAAGAAACCCGGCTTCACGCCGGGTTTTTTGTTGCCTGAATCCGGCTTGCGGTTCCGACAGAATGGGATTAAAAAAGAACATAAAGAGAACATTCATGGGAGGCCGGAATGACGCAACTGACGCTTTACACGAACCCCATGTCGCGCGGGCGCATTGCCCGGTGGATGGTCGAAGAAACCGCCCAGCCCTATGAAACTGTCATCCTCCCTTTCGGTCCGCCGATGAAATCGCCCGACTATCGGGCCGTCAATCCGATGGGAAAGGTTCCCGCCATCCGCCATGGCGACGTGGTCGTGACCGAATGTGCAGCGATCTGCGCCTATCTTGCCGACACTTTCCCCGAGGCACGGCTGGCACCGTCGCAGCAGGCGCGCGGCAGCTATTACCGGTGGCTGTTCTTCGCGGCCGGTCCGCTCGAGGCCGCCGTCAGCAACCGCAGCCTCGGCTTCGAAGTGCCGCCGGAGCGCCACCGCATGATCGGCTATGGTTCCTACGAGGACGTGATGGATACGCTCGAAATCGCCGTATCCACCAACCCCTTCGTCGCCGGGAGCACCTTCACCGCAGCGGATGTCTATGTGGGCTCCCATATCGGCTGGGGACTGCAGTTCGGCTCGATCGAGAAACGTCCGGCCTTCGAGAGTTATCTTGCCCGCGTCACCGACCGTCCGGCCTACCGGCGTGCCCGCGAAAAGGATGACGCGGCCATGCAGGCTCTCCAGGCCTGAACATTCTTGAAGCGGGGCACCGGGAGGCCAGTGTCACCGGCCTTTCACTTTAGCGGCAGCCAGATCTCCGTCAGGAGTTCGGTCGGTTGAACGTCGCGCGGATTATTGAGGTAGATCTCGAAAACAGGCTGGTCCCGGACCTCCCGGCCTGACTGTCGCAGCCAGTCGCCATAGAGCCACTGATAGGCCGAGCGCATGTCCGCATAAGGACCTTGGTGCCTGAGCACGGCGCATTCACCCTCCTCTATGGTCGGCGCCTCGAGTGGCGGTTCCACCTGAGAGGGCGCATTGGACGTCACGCAGGCGAACGAACGCAGATCGCCTTCCGCCACGGTTTCGGGATCATCGAGATAGATGCCGAGCATCCGGCTCTGCTGATCAAAGATACCCCGGGCATGGAGCATGCCATAGAGCCGCCCGAAGGCCTCGCCGATATTCATGTAGGATCCCCGATTCGGGATACCGATCAACGCGGTCGAAGGAAAATTGCGGATTGTAACGTCGTACATGATGGTGGGCTCCTTGGTCCCGTTTCGCCGAAAACGCCGATGGCTGCCTTCACTGCGATACCGCGCCGGCGGCATGCCGTAGACCGAAGAAAAGATCCGGTTGAACGACTGCAGATTGGGGTAGCCGCATCGACGGGCGACTTCGGAGACCGGCTTCGATGTCTGGGCAAGCTCGCCCGCCGCCCGGTGCAGCCTGAGCCTTTTGACGGTGGCCGCGGGCGTCTCACCATGCACCGCGCGATAGATGCGATGCCAGTGATAGGGCGAAAGGCAGGCGACCTCGGCCAGACGATCCATGTCCAGATCCTCGTCCAGATGCTCGTAGATATGGGACGACACCCGCCGCAGCCTGGCCTCGTAGGCCGTCCAGATTGCGCCGTTCTGCATGGAACTTCCTTTCCTCGATGTCGCCGTCGATGCGAGGGGTACAGGAGCATGGATCGATTTGACAAATCCTGCGCTCTTTGGGCGCCGTCCGTCGCAGGATCGCCGTTTGGACGCCGCCAAGACTCAGGATAAGAGTGGAGGCGAGTTCAGACTGTATCCTCCGCAACCCGCCAGAGCGATCGCCCATGAGCCTCGACTTCACCCCGAAGACTGTCAGCGTCGTCACCGAAGGTTACTCCGTTGCCCGTCTGCGGGCGGATGCACTTGCAGGCCTGACCGTCGCGATCGTCGCTTTGCCGCTGTCCATGGCGATCGCGATCGCGTCCGGCGTGACGCCCGACCGAGGCCTCTACACCGCAATCATCGGCGGCTTCCTCGTCTCGCTTCTCGGCGGCAGCCGCCACCAGATCGGCGGTCCGGCCGGTGCGTTCATCGTTCTCGTCGCGAGCACGGCGGCGATCCACGGCATCGAGGGGCTCATCCTTGCGACGATGATGGCCGGCGGCTTCCTGATGCTTGCCGGCGCCCTGAAGCTCGGCGACTACGTCAAGTTCATTCCCTATCCGGTGACCGTCGGCTTCACCGCCGGCATCGCCGTCATCATCTTCGCCAGCCAGATCAGCGAATTGCTCGGCCTCACCCTCTCAGAGAAGGAACCGGGACCGCTCATCGAAAAGCTACCGGTTCTGGCGGCGGCATTGCCAACCCTCAATCCGTCAGCGGCCGCGATCGCCGCGTTGACGGTCGGCCTCATCCTGCTCCTTCGCAAGCTGCGCCCGACCTGGCCCGGCATGCTGATCGCGGTCACCGTCGCGTCGGCGGCGACCGCGCTCCTCGACCTCGACATCGCGACGATCGGCACGCGCTTCGGCGGCATCCCGCGCAGCCTGCCATTGCCACAGGTGCCGCATGTCACGCCGGAACTCGCGGTCGCCGTTCTCCCCGATGCGATCGCCTTCGCACTCCTTGGCGCGATCGAGTCCCTGCTCTCGGCGGTCGTTGCCGACGGCATGACCGGCCGGCGCCACCGCTCGAACGTCGAACTGATTGCCCAAGGTATTGCCAATATCGGCTCGGCACTGTTCGGCGGCATCTGCGTGACCGGCACCATCGCCCGGACCGCGACCAATGTCCGCGCCGGCGGCACGAGCCCGGTCTCCGGCATGCTGCACGCCCTGTTCCTCCTGCTGTTCATGGCGATCGCCGCGCCGCTCGCCAGCTACATACCGCTCGCCGCCCTTGCCGGAGTGCTGGCCATCGTTTCCTGGAACATGATCGAGCGCCCGGCGTTTGCGGCGCTCATCCGCTCGTCGCGCGGCGACGCCGTCGTCTTGCTCGTCACCTTCCTGCTCGTGGTGTTCCGCGACCTGACGGAAGGCATCATCGTCGGCTTTGCGCTCGGCGCCCTGCTCTTCATCGATCGCATGGGCAAGAGCGTCACCGTCGCCCAGCATGACGACGAGCCCGAACGCCCGCTCGACAACACCGATGCCGATACGGTCGTCTACCGTCTCGGCGGGGCCTTCTTCTTCGGCGCGGCCGCGACCGTGGGCGCCGTCCTCGATCGCATAGCCGACCGCTACCATCACTTCGTGCTGGACTGTTCCGGCCTGTCCTTGATGGATTCGACGGCCGCCAACGTCATCGCCGGCACGATCCGCAAGGCGCGGCGCGCCGGGGTCACGGTCTATATTGCCGGTGCTGGCGTGGAATTGCGACGCATGCTGGAAACCCACGAGGTAAACGCCCCCGACGTAAACTTCGTCTCCACCATCGAAGAGGCGCGGCGCCGAATTGCCGCCGCGAGGGCCTGATCGTCAGCCGGGCACTCCAAAGCCGTGAACTGCATGTTGGTCATCAGGCAGCGCGCTTTCTCCGGCGCTCGCCTCGAAGGTGGTTGTGCGGTTTCGTCCGGCCCGCTTCGACGCATAAAGCGCACGGTCGGCGACGGCGAGCAGCGCACTCACGTCCCGGACACCGCCGGCGAGCGGGCAGAGGCCAACGCTGACCGTCAGCGACAATTCCTTGCCCTCCCACGCGATACGCATGGCGCCGACCGAACCGCGGATTTCCTCCGCCAGGGCCTCAGCCTCCCCACGTGTCACCCGCGGCAGGTAGATCGCGAACTCCTCGCCGCCCATCCGCCCGAAGACGGCCCCAACGGGCAACATTCCGGACACCCTGCGCCCGAGTGCCGCAAGCGCTGCATCACCGGCTCCATGGCCATGGGTATCGTTGAGGCGCTTGAAATGATCGACGTCGAGAAGCGCCAGCGCCCCTCCCAATCGGCTCGCGGCCGTCTCATCGAGAACCCGCGAAAGGAAGGCACCGCGATTGAGCACTCCCGTCAGCGAATCGATCTCGGACGCGATCTTGTAGCGGTAAGCGGCCCGTTCGCGGATCAGCGCGAAGACAGCCATGCCGGCAAAGATCGCATGTACGAACAGTTCGAAGGTCACGATCGCGTTCCACGACGTGCGACCGGCATCCAAGGCCGAGGCGAGCGGCTGGACGATCACCATGGGGATGCGGGCGAGATAGATGAGGGCGTGGCTGGCGAAGAAGCCCGCCACCAGTGCTCGTGACGGGAGCGGCTCGGTAGCCCGGCCAGCCCAGGCCGTCCGTGCTATCTCGAGGGAATAGCCCGCGATGAGGAACGACATGGCAATGACGCGGAGATTGATGTCAGCGGAGAAGCGCGGAATGAACAGATAGGTCGCGATCCAGCCGACCGCTCCCGCCAGCGCAAGCAGCAAGGAATACGGCTGCCGATCGAAAGCGCGGAAGCCGATCCACAGCAGCCCGACACAGGCCAGCACCAGCGCATTGCCGAACCCATAGGTCAGAACGTCGGGGCCATGGTCGCGCAGCGCCAGAAGCAGGACGCCGACCGCCCCGCACCAGAACCCGGCGGACCAGGAAGCCATCTCGTGACAGCGGCGCTCGACCAGCCACACCGACGTGATGAAGACGGCCACCGTCGTCCAGCCTGCGAAGAGGCAGAGCATGAGAGTGGGCAGACTGAGAAAATTTGCCAAGCGCCGGTCGTCCTCGATGAAAACGCCCAACAAACTAGCAGGCAAGAATGAAGACTTCGAAAAAGCAGAAGCCGCGGTTGCGAGACCCGCGGCTTCCAATGGACTTTTTCTTGCCTCGCCAGCCCCGAGGCTAAGGCGACATTTCCGAAGAACGACTTAGCCGGCCAGCGCCGCGGCGACCGCCTCGATCGCCGCATCGGCCTTGTCGCCGTCCGGACCACCGGCCTGGGCCATGTCGGGCCGTCCGCCGCCACCCTTGCCGCCGAGGGCCGCCGAGGCAACGCGGACGAGATCCACCGCGCTGATCTTGCCGACCAGATCTGCGGTCACGGCGACGACCGCGCTCGCCTTGCCATCCTCGGAAACACCGATCAACGCGACGACGCCTGAGCCGAGCGAAGCCTTGCCGTCGTCTGCCAGCCCCTTCAGGTCCTTCGGATCGACGCCGTTCAGCACCTTGCCGATGAACCGCACACCATTCACGTCGCGGACGGCTTCGTCGGACGCTGCCTGGCCGCCGCCCATGGCGAGTTTGCGCTTGGCGTCCGCCAGTTCGCGCTCCAGCTTGCGACGCTCGTCGACCAGAGCCTCGACGCGCGAAACGACGTCGGCCGGCTGGACCTTCAGCGCAGAGGCGAGCTGCTTCACGCGCTCGTCCTGGTCGGCGAGATAGGCACGCGCCGACTCGCCGGTCAGGGCCTCGATGCGGCGGACGCCGGCGCCGACGGCGCTCTCGCCGAGGATGCGCACCAGCCCGATGTCACCGGTCGCATTGACATGCGTGCCGCCGCAAAGCTCGACCGAATACGGCTTTCCGGCCTTCGGCCCGTCGATCGCCGTTCCCATGGACACGACCCGAACCTCGTCGCCGTACTTTTCACCGAACAGCGCCATCGCGCCCTCTGCGATCGCGTCGTCGACGCTCATCAGGCGCGTGGTCACCGGCGAATTCTGCACGATGATGGCGTTCGCCATCTCTTCCACGACCTTGAGTTCGTCGGCCGACATCGGCTTCGGGTGCGATACGTCGAAACGCAGGCGTTCCGGCGCGACCAGCGAGCCCTTCTGCGCCACATGGGTGCCGAGCACTTCGCGCAGTGCCTCGTGGATCAGGTGGGTGGCGGAATGGTTGGCGCGCAGCCTCGAACGGCGCTCGTGATCGACGGCAAGAATGACCGCGTCACCGACCTTGATTGTGCCTTCGGCAACCGTCGCGGCATGGACGAAGAGGCCTTCGCCCTTCTTCTGCGTGTCGGAAACGCTCACCGATGCGCCATCGCTGGAGATGAGACCCGCATCGCCCATCTGGCCGCCCGACTCGCCGTAGAACGGTGTCTGGTTGACGACGATCTGCACGGTCTCGCCCTTGGACGCGCTCTCGACGCTCGCGCCATCACGCACGATCGCCTGGACCTGCCCCTCGGCGGTCTCGGAGCTGTAACCGAGGAACTCGGTCGCACCGTGCTTTTCCTTGAGCTCGAACCAGATGGTCTCGGTCGCCTTGTCGCCCGAGCCTGCCCAGTGCGCGCGTGCCTCGGCCTTCTGGCGCTGCATCGCGTCGTTGAAGCCGGTGATGTCCACGCCGATGCCGCGTGCGCGAAGCGCGTCCTGCGTCAGGTCGAGCGGGAAGCCGTAGGTGTCATAGAGTTTGAAGACGGTTTCCCCGTCCAGGCTGTCGCCCTTGTGGAGATTGACGGTCGCATCCGACAGAAGCGACAGGCCGCGCTCCAGCGTCTTGCGGAAGCGGGTTTCCTCGAGCTTCAGCGTCTCGGCGATCAGCGCCTCGGCACGGACGAGTTCCGGATAGGCCCGGCCCATCTGCTGCACGAGCACCGGCAGGAGCTTGTAGATGACCGGCTCACGCGCGCCGAGCAGCTCGGCATGGCGCATCGCGCGGCGCATGATGCGGCGCAGAACGTAGCCGCGGCCCTCGTTCGACGGCAGCACGCCGTCGGCGATCAGGAAGGCCGACGACCGCAGGTGGTCGGCGATGACGCGATGGCTTGCGCGGCGCTCGCCCTCGGCCGGAACACCGGTCAGGTCGACGGAAGCCTCGATCAGGGCGCGGAAGAGATCGATGTCGTAGTTGTCGTGACGGCCCTGCAGCACGGCGGCGACGCGCTCGAGGCCCATTCCCGTGTCGATCGACGGACGCGGCAGGTCCACGCGCTCTTCCTTGGTGATCTGCTCGTACTGCATGAAGACGAGGTTCCAGATCTCGATGAAGCGGTCACCGTCCTCTTCCGGCGAGCCGGGCGGTCCGCCCCAGATATGGTCGCCGTGGTCGTAGAAGATTTCGGAGCACGGGCCGCAGGGGCCGGTATCGCCCATGGCCCAGAAGTTGTCGCTCGTCGGGATGCGGATGATCCGGTCGTCCGTCAGGCCGGCGATTTTCTTCCACAGTCCGAAGGCTTCGTCGTCGGTGTGGTAGACGGTGACCAGAAGGCGCTTGCGGTCGAGGCCGAATTCCTTGGTGATCAGGTTCCAGGCAAGCTCGATCGCCCGCTCCTTGAAATAGTCGCCGAAGGAGAAGTTGCCGAGCATCTCGAAGAAGGTGTGGTGGCGTGCGGTATAGCCGACATTGTCGAGGTCGTTGTGCTTGCCGCCGGCGCGCACGCATTTCTGCGCCGTCGCGGCCGTCGAATAGGGACGCTGCTCAAGCCCGGTGAAGACGTTCTTGAACTGCACCATACCCGCATTGGTGAACATCAGCGTCGGGTCGTTGCGCGGCACGAGCGGGCTCGATGACACCGTCTCGTGGCCGTTCGCCTTGAAGTAATCGAGAAAAGTCGACCGGATGTCGTTCACGCCGCTCATGTCATGCCCTTCATTCAGGCCGGAATCCGGCCAATCCGCGAAAATCAATGGCTTTTATCGTTCGCCATTCCCCCTGTCCAGCCGCACGACGCAAAACCGGCCATACCTCTTCCGAGATATGGCCGGCAAAACTGACGAACTGCAGGAGCAGCCGGGGATTTACATGTCGCCGCCGTCGCCGCCGCCGTCGCTGTCCGGACCGCCATTCTGCAGGAAGCGGTCGGCGATCAACCCGGCATTCTGGCGAAGCGCCATCTCGATCTCCTGCGCCAGAGACGGATTGTCCCTGAGGAACAGCTTGGCATTTTCGCGGCCCTGACCGAGGCGCTGGCTGTTGTAGGAGAACCAGGCGCCCGATTTCTCGACGATCCCGGCCTTGACGCCGAGGTCGACCAGTTCGCCGGTCTTCGACACGCCTTCGCCATACATGATGTCGAACTCGACCTGCTTGAAGGGCGGCGCCATCTTGTTCTTGACCACCTTGACGCGGGTCTGGTTGCCGACCACTTCCTCGCGCTCCTTGACCGCGCCGATGCGGCGGATGTCGAGACGCACGGAGGCGTAGAACTTCAGGGCGTTGCCGCCCGTGGTGGTTTCCGGCGAACCGAACATGACGCCGATCTTCATGCGGATCTGGTTGATGAAGATGACCATGGTATGCGACTTCGAAATCGAAGCCGTCAGCTTGCGCAGCGCCTGGCTCATCAGACGCGCCTGAAGACCCGGCAGGTTGTCGCCCATCTCGCCTTCGATTTCCGCTCGCGGCGTCAGAGCCGCGACCGAGTCGACGACGAGCACGTCGATCGCACCCGAACGGACCAGCGTATCGGTGATCTCGAGCGCCTGTTCACCCGTATCGGGCTGGGAAATCAGCAGGTTTTGCAGATCGACACCGAGCTTGCGGGCATAGACCGGGTCGAGCGCGTGTTCCGCGTCGACGAAGGCGCAGATGCCGCCCTTCTTCTGTGCCTCTGCGATGGTCTGCAGCGCAAGCGTCGTCTTGCCCGAGCTTTCCGGTCCGTAGATTTCAATGATCCGGCCCTTCGGCAGGCCGCCGATGCCAAGCGCGATGTCGAGGCTCAGCGACCCGGTCGAAACCGTCTCGATTTCGACCACGCTCTCGTTCGCGCCGAGTTTCATGATCGAGCCCTTGCCGAACGACCGTTCGATCTGCGAGAGCGCCGCTTCCAATGCCTTGCTTTTATCCACCGATTTGTCCTCTACGAGCCGCAAAGAATTTTGTGCCATCTGGTCCACCTTTAGGTTATTGAAGCCGCATAGGCAATGAAGCAGCCGATGGCGAATATGTACATGTTTTGTTCTCAAATGGCAAGCCCCGAGCAAACCCATGAAATAGAACGGGAATCCTTGGCATGTTCTCGCTATGTCCGCGTCGTGACGGCAGTTCCCCGCCCGATATCGGGAATGGCAGGCTCGGGCTTCTTCCGGGTAATCGATTCGCTTCGGAACACCGGCTTGAAAGGGTGATGATGAGCCTCGATATTCTCGTCCTCGGCGGCGCCCATATCGACCGCCGCGGGCGCATCGCGGGAGACACCCGCATGGGCGCCAGCAATCCCGGCGCATGGATGGAGGAGCCCGGCGGCGGCGCCTTCAATGCCGCATCGAATCTGGCTCGTCTCGGGCGGACGGTCAGGCTGGTTTCCCCGCGCGGTGGCGACGCCCAGGGAGAGCGCGTAGCCGCAGCCGCGGAACATGCAGGCATCGATGACTGCCCCTTCATCTTCCTCGATCGCGCGACGCCGAGCTACACCGCGATCCTGGAGAACGACGGCAATCTCGTCATCGCGCTCGCCGACATGGCGCTCTACGATCTCTTCGTCGCGCGCCGGCTGCGCAGCCGTTCCCTGCGCGAAAGTCTCGGATTGGCGGATCGCGTGCTCTGCGACGCAAACCTGCCGGCGGAGACCATCACCGCGCTGGCCGCCGGGGCCAATCATGCCTCAAAACCGATTGCCGCGATCGCCATCTCGCCGGCCAAGGCGGTCCGCCTTCGAGCCGCCCTGCCCCGCATCGATCATGTCTTCATGAACGCGGCCGAAGCGGAAGTACTGGCGGGCGGGCGGGCAGAGGATCCGGCAGACTGGCCCGACCTCCTGCGCCGCGCCGGGCTTCGGGCCGGGACCGTGACCGCCGGAGGACGCCTTACCGTTGCCTTCGACGGGAAGGACGTCGCCGTCCTGGCCCCTCCGCCTGTCGAGAGGATCGCCGATGTCACCGGTGCCGGCGATGCCTTTGCCGCCGGCTATCTCCATGCCTCGATCGCAGGCGCAAGCCTTGCAGAAGCGCTGCGGATGGGCACCGCCTGCGCCGGCATCACCCTGCGCTCACCCTTTGCGACGGACGAAAACCTGTCCGAAGAGCTGCTAAACACGCGCCTGGCTCTTGTCCCGCCGGCAAAAATCCTGTCATGACATCCGCACGAGAATTCTGGACGCACCCATGACCAAATCCATTTCGCCCCTGCTCCCGATCGTCTACTCCAGCGAAGTCGTCGCCGCCAAGGCGCGCAACGCCCCGATCGTGGCGCTCGAATCGACGATCATCACCCACGGCATGCCCTATCCCGGCAACCTGGAAATGGCGCGCAGCGTCGAGGCGATCGTTCGCCAGCAAGGCGCCGTACCTGCGACCATCGCCGTGATCGAAGGCGTGCTGCATATCGGCCTCGAGCCCGACCAGATCACCGCTCTTGCCCAGATGCGTGACGTCATGAAGCTGTCGCGCGCCGACATCGCCTTCGCCCTTGCCGAGCGCCGTACCGGCGCGACGACGGTTGCCGCGACGATGATCGCCGCCGCCCGCGCCGGCATCTCGGTGTTCGCCACCGGCGGCATCGGCGGCGTGCACCGCGGCGTCGAGGAAACGCTCGACATCTCGGCCGACCTCGAAGAGCTCGCCCGCACGGCGGTGATCGTCGTCTCGGCCGGCCCCAAGGCCATTCTCGACATTCCGAAGACGCTTGAAGTGCTCGAGACGCGCGGCGTGCCGGTCGTCACCTATGACAGCGAAGAATTCCCGGCCTTCTGGTCGCGCAGTTCCGGGCTCGCGAGCCCGCTGACCCTGCCCAGCCCCGCCGCGATCGCCAATTTCCAGCGCATGCGCGAACAGCTCGGCCTCGACGGCGGCATGCTGATCGCCAATCCCGTCCCGATGGAAGACGAAATTCCGCGCGAGGAAATGGAAATCTATATCGGCCGGGCCCTTGCCAGTGCGGAGCGCGAGGAAATCAGCGGCAAGGCGGTCACACCCTTCCTGCTCGACGCCATCTTCCATCTGACGAGCGGCCGAAGCCTCAAGACCAACATCGCGCTCGTCGAAAACAACGCCCGGCTCGCTGCGGAAATCGCCGTCGCGATGAACGGCTGAGCCGTTTCACGCGGGCCTCGACGTATTGCGGACCGGCTCCTAGCCGATGTACCCCATCCGCACCGCCTCGATCACGGCATGTTCGAGGCGGTCGGTGCCGAGCTTGCGGCACAGCGAACCGATCAGATAGTTGATCGTGCGCACAGAGAGCGATAGCCGTCGCGCGATCGCCGCGGAATCATGGCCGGAAGCTGCCATCTCCAGACAGGTCATCTCCAGCGTCGAAATGCCGGTTCGCTGCCAACCCCGGCGCTTTTCCAGAACCTCCATCCGGTCCAGCAGATGGATCGCGAGAAAGTTCAACTCCTCCATCTCGGCCTGCGGCAGCGGTTCGCGCGTTCCATAGACGCCAAGAATGTGCTTCCGACCATCGAGCGTGGGCAGAGAGAAATAGGCTCCGCGGCTCATGTCGTGACGCGACAGCAGATCCATCAAGCGCCGAACGTGAGGAAAATTCAGCGCCTTCTGCTCGAGATCGGCGACGCCCCACTGATAGGCCTGCCGCTCGCTGGCGGCCATGATGACGACCGGAGCAGGCGGCAGGTCTCCAATCGCATCAAACCCGTCGAGGAAGGCCTCCGGAACGCTGTAGAGCAGCAGTTGCTCGCGCAGCGTTCCCGCATCGATCAGCCGCGACAGGAAGAGTTTGTAGTAGAGAAATCCGAAATGGCAGAGCAGTCGGCTGATGGAGCCGGCAATATCGTTAAGGCAGTCGGCAGACTGGATGCCAGCGAGAATCGCCTTGCCGTCTTCCTGCTTCAACCCGTAGTCGCCCATCGCGCCCCCGACCCACGTCGCGAATTGACATTCGTCACCCCACTACGCCCGCAAACGTTGCAAAAGTCAATTTGCGCTGTCGAGCATTTCGCGAACTGCAACAGCCAGTTGCTTCAGTGAGAACGGTTTGGGCAGGAATCCGAATTTCGCATCGGCCGGCAGGTTGCGGGCAAAGGCGTCCTCGGCATAGCCCGAAACGAAGATGAACTTAAGGTCGGGATATTTCTTCCGCAGTTCCGTAAGCAGCGTCGGACCGTCCATTTCCGGCATGACCACATCCGAGACGACAATGTCCACCGCGCCGTCGAGCTCGTCCATGATGTCGAGCGCTTCGACGCCGGAACCCGCTTCGTGAACGGTGTATCCTCGCGTTTCCAGCATACGCTTTCCGCCACGGCGCACGGCTTCTTCATCCTCCACCAGGAGCACGACGGCCGAGTTGCCGGTCAGATCGTCCGGCTCGCCCGACGGGGCGTTCTCGGCAACGGCCGGTCCTGCCGCCGCCTGCGGCTGGGCGCCGCCGGAAGTCGCAACCGACGAGGCAGTCGCTGCGGCAACCGGCACGACCTCCGGAATGAAGCGCGGCAGGAAGATGCGGAAGACGGTGCCCTTGCCGACTTCCGATTCCGGATAGATGTAGCCGCCGGATTGCTTGACGATGCCGTAGACCATCGCGAGCCCGAGGCCGGTCCCCTTGCCCACTTCCTTGGTGGTGAAGAACGGCTCGAAAATCTTGTCCATGATGTCCGGTGCGATACCGGTGCCGGTATCCTCCACCTCGACCAGCACCATCTCCTCGGCCGGAAGGCCGCGATAGTTGAAACTGCCCGCCTCGGCTCCGGAAACGTTGCGGGTGGCAACCGTGATGGTACCGCCGTTCGGCATGGCGTCGCGCGCGTTGACGCAGAGATTGATCAGAACCTGCTCGAATTGAGACAGGTCGGTCTTCACCGGCCAGAGATCACGGCCATACTCAACCTTGAGCTTGACATTGGTGCCGGAGATCAGCCGATCGACCAGCATCCGCAGATCACCGATGACATCCGTCAGGTTCAGCACGCTCGGCCGCATGGTCTGCTTGCGCGAGAAGGCCAGCAACTGCCGGACCAGCACCGCCGCGCGATTGGCGTTCCGCTTGATCTCCATGAGATCGGCAAAACTCGCATCCGACGGCCGCGCCTGCAGCAGCAGGTGATCGGAAGACAGCAGGATCGCGGTCAGCACGTTGTTGAAGTCATGGGCGATGCCGCCGGCCAGGGTGCCGACCGCGTTCATCTTCTGGGTCTGCGCCATCTGCGTTTCGAGCGCCTTCTGCTCGGTCACGTCGACGGCATAGACGATCGCCGCCTCTTCGGGCGCTTCGTCGCTCTGGTCGATGACAGCATTGACGTAGAAGCGGAAATGGCGCGTGTCGTTCTCCGGATCGCGGCTGTCGATCGGCGCGATGTCGACCTGTCGATCCTTGGCGGCCGAAAGCGCCTGCTGGAAGCGCTCGCGCTCGCTCTCGTGGAAGACAACGTCCAGCTTGCCGCCCCGATCCACGTAGTCGCGTCCGACAATATCGGAAAACAATTTCATGAACGGCGCATTGGTGCGCAGGATGCGTCCCTCGCCGTCGACTGAAGCGATCGCCATCGGCGTATTGTTGAAGAAGCGGGTGAAACGCATGGACGCGATCGAGGCCGACTGGTCGCTTCCACCTTCCTGGCGCGCGAGCACGATCGACCGGCTTTCGCCCGGTGCCCCGTCGCGTGCCGAGCGAACGCGATGAACGATCCGGACCGGCAGGCTCTGTCCGTTGACCCGCCGCAGATCGAGATCGAGCGTCTCCGTCTTCGAAAGTCCCGGCTCCGCCTGAACCGAATCGATCAGCGCCATGCCCTCGCCGGCCACGAGATCGGCAATCCGCAACGACCCGGGGGTAAACTGGGTGAGATCGATACCAAGCCATTCGGCGAGCGTCGCGTTGACATAGTAGATCTCGCCCTTGCGACCGGCCGAGAAGAAACCTGCCGGTGCATGGTCCAGATAGTCGATCGCGTGCTGCAGCTCCTTGAAAAACCGCTCCTGATCATCGCGTTCGGAGGTGATGTCGCTGAGCTGCCAGACATGCAGTTTCCGGCCGTCGCTGCGCTCCCCGGGAAGCAGCCGGGCCTTCAGGCGGTACCAATGGGCGCCCGAGCCGCTACTCGTCAGATTGCCGAGCGGTTTCAGAAGCCGGAACTCCTCATAACCCTCGCGTCCGTCCAGAAGACCGTTGGTCAGTCGGTAAAGCGCCTCGCCCGACTCGCGATAACGCGACAGCAGCGCCTCGAGCGTCTGAACCTCGGTCGCCTTCGTGGCGCCCGTCATCCGCCCATAGGCGGCATTGGCATAGACGACACGGCCTTCCGCGTCGGTGATCAGGATCCCCTCCGGCTGGTTCGCAAGAAAACTCCGCGCCAGCGTGTCGGAATGCGACTGCGGCATCACTTCGACGAAACCGATCACCGCCGAGACGATGAAGAAGATCCCCATCATCGCCAATATTCCGAGCAGGCCAAGCACGATCTCGTTGTCGAGCTGGTTCTTGAAGACGACGAAGGCGGCCGCGGCGGCCAGCAGCACGAGCGCCAGCAGGATGATCCGCAGAGCCGTTCCGGAACGGGTTCCGCGATCCACCAGAGGTCCTTCGCCGTCTGCGCCCATGTGCTGCTTTGTCATCTATGCCTCGTGCTGGAACCCTTTGAGCCCTTCGTCGCCGCCTGCGATCAATGAAGAGAATCGGGTGCTTCAATACTCTTTAGCAATTTGCAACAGCGTCAAAAAGCTCCGAGCCGCGGTATTGCGGGGCCTTGAGCCGGCAATCCCCATAGGTTTGCCGTATTTGACACCGATCATCCGGTCTTTTCGATGACGGATCGGCCTCGGCCCGTCTCGCTGCCCCGTGCCCGATTGCGAAAACCACCGTCTTCTGCCAGAAAGCGGAAAAAGGAGAGCGCGATATGATTGATGAACTGGTGACCGCCTACGGGAGCCGTTTTCTGGTTGCAGCACTCGGCGTCAGCCTGGCACTCCTTTGCCTGTTCATCGTCCTGTGGCTCCTGAGAAACCGCGCACCCTCGCCCTTCGTTCGCGGCGGCCGAAACCGTCAGCCGCGCCTGCAGGTGCTCGACGCGGCAGCGGTCGACGCCCGCCGCCGGCTGGTGCTGGTGCGCCGCGACAATGTCGAGCACCTGGTGATGATCGGCGGCCCGACCGACATCGTCATCGAAAGCGGCATCGGTGACGAACGCGCCTATCTCTCCGCAACGCCCGTGCAGTCCGCACCGCTCCAGGTCCCCGCCGAAGTCGCCCCGGTCGCCGTCGCGGCACCGGTCGAAGCCCGCGCCCTGCCGCAACGTGAGGCGGCACCCGCAACGACAGCGCCGATCGAAGCTCCTGTGTCGGTTCGTCCGGCCACTGTTCCTGCCGCCACCCCGGCGCCTACGCCGGTGCAGCCTCCCGTAAGGGCAGAAGCGCCTGCCATATCGGCTGCCCCGCAGCCGCGTCCGGTGGCGCCTGCTCCGACACCCGCCCCAGCACCCAATATTGAACTCCGCCGACCTGAGCCAGCGGCGATCGAACCGGCAAATGCGCAACCCGCCGTACAGCCCGTCAAGGCCGCCCCCCCGATGAGGACGCTCCCGACCGAGCCGGTTGCAGTCGCAGCACCGCGGCCTGTTGCCGAGCCGCCGAAGCCCCCAGCTGCAACGCCCGTCGCTCCGCTTCAGCCGGAGAAGGACGTGGCGCCGGCTGCCCAACCCATGCCGATTGCTGCCGCACCGGCAGCTCAACCGACGGCGGCCACGCTGGCGCCCGCGGTCGCAGCGCCCAGCCCCGTCACCGCAAGCTTCGCCATGCCTGCTGCGGCAACAGCATCGGCAATCGCCGTGGCGCCATCCGAGACACCGGCCGTTGCCGTCGCACCGGCGACCACCGGCAGTGCCGCCGACATTCTCGAAGCGGCGCGCCAGCGCGTGCTCCAGCCGGCGATGGTCGACGACCTTCTTGACGATGACCTCTTTGACGAGCCGCTGGACGAGGCGCCGCCGGCTCGTCGCTCCGGAGAGCAGAGCGAATTCGAACGCGTGCTGGAAGAAGAGATGGCACTCCATCTGGCAGCCAGCGAGACACCCGCGAAACCCGTCGCACCGGTTGCTCCTGTCCACCACGTTCTGCCGGAAACCCGCGCGGACCGGCCCGTCGTGCCGCCGGTTGCAAGCCCTGCCCACGTTGTCGATCCGACGCGGGCCGCCAAAGCCGAACCGGAAGAGCCGACGCTGCAGAACGAGATTGCCCGCATATTCGGGGAAATGTCGGCCGACCGTCACTGAGCCCGGAAGCACGCGCCCGGGGCGCTTTGCGTCCCGGACGGATCCAATAGCCCCGCACCCGGTCCTGACGGACATTACGCATAATACGAAAAATGCCGGCGCAAGCCGGCATTTTTCGTTCGACCTTTCGGCCGCCTCACTCTGTCACATGGCCCTCGAACGGGACCTATTCGTCGCGATAGACCTTTTCGCGACGCTCGTGCCGTTCCTGCGCCTCGATCGACAGCGTAGCGATCGGCCGTGCGTCGAGGCGCTTCAGCCCGATCGGTTCGCCGGTTTCCTCGCAGTAGCCGTAGGTGCCGTCCTCGATCCGCTGCAGCGCGGCGTCGATCTTGGAAATCAACTTACGCTGGCGATCCCGTGCCCTGAGTTCGATGGCACGATCCGTTTCGGAAGACGCCCGGTCGGCGAGATCAGGGTGATTGGCACTCTCTTCGGCAAGGTGATCGAGGGTCTCGCGTGCCTCACGGAGGATGTCATTCTTCCAGGCGATCAGCTTTGCGCGGAAGTAGGCCCTCTGGCTTGCGTTCATGAACTCATCGTCTTCCGAGAGAACATAATTGCTAAGATTGATCTTCTCACTCAACGCGAATCTCCTGAAGAACATCTCAATGGGCGGGTGTATATCCTTTCGAAAGGCGCGGTTCAAGCCTCCTGGCCGGTTTTAAGGCATTTTTAAATCTGTTACATTTTTTGGCTAAAAGCATATTTTTTCATCATTATTTCGAATGAGTATCAGGCCATCGATCACGCGTCCCGCGGTGCCATCTGCGACTGTGGTCTAATCGGTTTATACGCCAGTTGACGGACATCCCCGACAACAGCTAGTTCAAAGGCTCGAAGCCCTGTCGCGGACATATCACCGGATGACCCTCCTGACCCCGCCTCCAGAACGCATTTACCTCATGAGGCACGCGAAATCCGGCTGGGCGCTTCCCGGCGCCAGCGATTTCGACCGCACGCTGAGCGATGCCGGCTTTGCCGAGGCCGAACTTGTCGCGACGACAGCTGCAGACCGCGGCTATCGCCCGGGGGTTGTGGTGTCCTCGTCGGCGGCGCGCTGCCGCCAGACGACCGAAGCCATGCGCCGGGCTTTCGGCGGCACAGTGGAACTCCGTTTCGTCGACGACCTCTACAATGCTCCGGCTGATAGCTATGTCGACACGCTTGCCACTCTCTCCGGTTTCCCGTCGGTGATGATCGTCGGCCACAATCCGGCGATCGAGGAGCTTTTCGTGTCGCTGGTCGGGGCCGATGTCGCCAATCGGACCATCCCGGAGGGCTACCCGACGTCCGGCCTCGCCGTGCTGGACCACGACGGCCCCGAGGCGGAATGGCTGCTTCACGATTTTCTCATCGGCTGATCGCCGGGCCGCTGCGACGATCGCGCCATCGCCTGTTCCTTTTTCCCGACCCGATCGCTTCCTATATGACGGGACGCACACCATGCAGGGACGAATGAATTGCCGCCATCCTTGACCAGCTTCACCGACGAAGCCGCCATCGCCTTCGACAACATCGCAGACCGCGCAGCGAACCTCGTCAATCCGACGATCCGTCTCGGGGTCACGGGCCTGTCGCGGTCCGGCAAGACGGTCTTCATCTCGTCGCTTGTCCACAATCTGCTGCACGGTGGCCGGCTTCCGCTCTTCGAACCTGTCCGCTCCGGCCGCGTGACGGCCACCCGGCTCGAGGAACAGCCGGACGATGCCGTTCCGCGCTTCCAATATGAAGATCACATTCGCGCACTGGTCCAGGACCGCATCTGGCCGGATTCGACCCGGGCCATCTCCGAAATCCGCCTGACAATCGAATACAAGAGCGCCAGCGGCTGGAACCGGCTCTTTTCGCCGGGCCGCCTGTCGATCGACATCGTCGACTATCCGGGCGAGTGGCTGCTCGACCTTCCGCTGCTCGGCCAGGATTTCCGGCAGTTCAGCGACGCGACGACACAACTTGCTCGAACCGGCATTCGCGCCGAACTCGCCCGTGACTGGCTGGAGCTTTCGTCCGCCATCGACATGGACGGACCGGCGGACGAGATGGTCGCCCGTCAACTTGCCTCGACCTTCACGGCCTATCTGCGGGCCTGCAAGTCGGACGAGCGTTCGCTGTCCACGCTGCCGCCCGGACGTTTCCTGATGCCTGGAGACCTCGAAGGCTCCCCCGCCCTGACCTTCGCCCCGCTTGTCGACATGCCCGAAACACGCGCGCCGAAAGGCTCGTTGCGGGCGATGATGGAACGCCGCTACGAGGCCTACAAGACCGTTGTGGTCAAACCCTTCTTCCGCGAGCACTTCGCCCGCCTCGACCGCCAGATCGTGCTCGTCGATGCCCTCCAGGCCATCAATCGCGGCCCGGAGGCGGTTCAGGATCTCGAACGCGCTCTTGCCGACGTGCTCGCCTGCTTCCGCCCCGGCTCGAACAACATCCTGACCTCCCTCGTCCGCCGCCGGATCGACCGCGTGCTCGTTGCCGCCACGAAGGCCGACCATCTGCACCACGAGAGCCACGACCGTCTCCAGGCGATCACCCGGCGCCTCGTCGACCGCGCCGTCCACACCATCGGCATGTCGGGCGCCGGGATCGACGTCATGGCGATCGCTTCCGTGCGGGCGACCCGGGAGGCCAACGTCAAGCGGGACGGCCACGACCTGCCGGTCATCGTCGGAACGCCGATGGAGGGAGAAAAGGTCGGCTCCGAGCGCTTCGATGGAAACCGCAAGACCGCCGTCTTCCCGGGCGACCTGCCGGAAAGCCCGGAATCCTTCTTCCGCTCTCTCGATGCGGGCGCGGCGCAACTCGACCTGCCGGACCTCGACATCGTCCGCTTCCGCCCGCCGCTGATCGAGGAAACGGGCGGCGGGATCACCTTGTCGATCCCGCATATCCGCCTCGATCGCGCCATGCAGTTCCTCTTTGGAGATCGCCTCGCATGACCAGGCCACCGAATGTTCCGCACACGACGGGACGCCGTCCCGCGTCCTTCACGGTCGAACCGGAAGAGGCAACCCAGGCCGCCCCGGCGAAGGCCCGCCCGCCGCAGAGCTTCGATGCCGGCATCGAGATGGTCCCCGACGAGGCCGATCCCTTCATCGGCGCGGATATCACCGCAATCGAAGAGATGGCCGTCGCCCGACCTCGGCGGCGCGGAATGTCCTTTGGCCGGATCGCGCTCGGGGCATTCGGACTGCTGCTCTCGCTCGCTGTCGGGCTGTGGATCGACGGCCTCATCCGCGACCTGTTCTCGCGCTCCGACTGGCTGGGTTATACCGCGCTCGCCGTCCTCGGCATCGGCCTGGCCTCGCTCGCCGTCGTTCTTCTGCGCGAGGTGATCGGCCTCTACCGGCTGGAAGCCGTACAGACCCTCAAGGGGGACGCGGAGCTTGCCGTCGCCGAAGGCCGCAAGCCTGCCGCGCGCGCCGTCGTGCGGCAGTTGACGAAGCTTGTCGCCTCCAGGCCGGAGACCGCCCGTGGTCGCGCGTCTCTGGAAGCAACCGAAGAAGACATCATCGATGCCCCGCAATTGATCGAGCTTGCAGAGCGCGAATTGCTGAGCCCCCTCGACATCCGAGCCCGGGCGCTCATTCTCGGCGCCGCGAAACGCGTATCCGTGGTCACCGCCGTCAGCCCCCGTGCCGTGGTCGACCTCGCCTACGTGCTGTTCGAAGTTTTTCGTCTCGTCCGCGCCATGGCGGAACTCTATGGCGGTCGGCCCGGAACGGTCGGCATGCTGCGCCTCGTTCGCGACGTGTTCGCCCATCTCGCAGTCACCGGCTCGATTGCCGTCGGCGATGGCCTCGCGCAGCAGATCCTCGGCCACGGCTTGGCCTCCCGGCTTTCCGCAAGGCTCGG
Source organism: Rhizobium terricola (assembly GCF_012927355.1). Classification (GTDB taxonomy): domain Bacteria; phylum Pseudomonadota; class Alphaproteobacteria; order Rhizobiales; family Rhizobiaceae; genus Allorhizobium; species Allorhizobium terricola. The sequence goes on along the minus strand of NZ_JABBGK010000001.1, from coordinate 929,572 downwards.
TGAAGGTGTCATCAACGGACTGATGACCGCCCGAATCGGCATTGCCGCGATGGATCTTTGCCGCCCCCTGCCATTCAGGGCGGTGAAACGCCCAGGGATCGGCGACTTCGTCTCGGACCTTGCGCCGAGTGTGACCGGCAAGTCCGCCAGCCGCGCCGATTAAGGCCAAGTCCGGGCAAATCAGGCTTTTCCCCGTTGCCCGGCGCGGCTTTTGCGGCTACTGCAAGGATGCATTAACCATTCTCGCGTTACTTTGTCTGCGGATTTGTTGGTTGCTCGTACCAGGGTAAGTCGATGTCGTTTCGTTTCATTTCGCCAGTCGGTCGCATGGCCGCCGTGTCCGTAGCCGCACTCGTGGCCGCTGCACCCGTCGCCGATGCCGCATCGCGTGACAAACGCTTCTTCGAATCGGTTGCAGGCGTGTGGAAGGGTCCGGGCGAGATCGTCGCCGGCAAGTACAAGGGAACGAAGTTTACCTGCAACCTGACCGGCCTGCCGTCCTCCGGCGGAGAAACCGGCCTGACCCTCGACGGCACCTGCCGCGTCGGCGTCTTCTCGCAGCCGATGAAGGCAACGATCGCCCAGGTCGGCGGCAACTATCAGGGCAAGTTCCTCGATGGCGCAGACGGCAAGGGCCTCGATATCGTATCGGGCAACGTCACCGGCGACCGCGCCGTCATGGGCATCAACCGCAACAAGTTGAACGGCGCCATGGTCGCCCGCCTGCAGAACGATAGCGCGATGAACATCACGATCTCGGTCAAGGTCGAGGATCGCATGGTTCCGGTCATCGGCCTCAAGCTCAACCGCCAGGCGGATGCCTACGCGGTCGGTTCGGTCAAGAACTGACGTGCCTTCGAGCGGGCGACCTTCCCGCTCATTCTCCCATTGTTACGGAATGCCTCAGCCGCGCCACCAGTCGCGGCTTTCGTTTGCCACCTCGATGCCCGCCCGGTCGCTCTCCGCCAGCCATGCGGATACCGTCCTGCCCTTCACGCGTATGTCACCGTCGATATCGGCAAGCGGCATCAGCACGAAGGCCCTCTCTGTCATGCGCGGATGCGGCACCTTCAGCAGCTCCTCGTCGATCGCCAGTCCGTCATAGGTCAGGATGTCGATGTCGATCGTCCGCGGCCCCCAGCGCTCGATGCGCACGCGCTTCATGTCCCGCTCGATGTCGAGGCAGGTCTCGAGCAGGACGAGCGGCGCCAGCCGCGTCTCGATCGCCGCGCAGGCATTGTAGAAATCGGCCTGGTCGGTCTTGCCCCATGGCGGCGTGCGATAAAGTCGCGATACGGAAACGATGCGGCAATCATCACGCTCGTCGAGGCGCCGCAATGCGCGCGCCATCGCGGCAACCGGATCCCCGATATTGCCGCCAAGTCCGAGGGTAGCCGGGCGCCACGCGCCCTCAACGGAAATGTTCAACACTCACCTGTACGTAGTCGAGAATGCCGGGCACCGGAGCGCTCGGCTTGCGGACGGTGATTCTCGCCCACGGGATCTGTGGAAAGCGCAGGCAGAGTTCCTTGGCGATCGTCAGGGCGAGCGCCTCGATCAGCTGGTGCCGGCTGGTGGTCACCGTCTCCTCGATCACCTTGAAGGCAATCCCGTAGTCGACCGTTCCCTCGATGTCGTCCCCTTCCATCGCCGCACCGGCAGACACGTCGAATTCGGCATCAACATAGAAGCGCTGCCCGAGGAACTCCTCCTCGGGATAGACGCCGTGGCGGGCGAAGAACGCACAGTTCTTCAGCGTGATCGTGTAGACGTCGGTCATCGGCCCGGCTCCTCGCCGCTTTCTTCTTGTGCGGCAATCATAGCATCGGCGATGGCGAGCGCGTCCCGGTTGATCGCGACATTGTGCACCCGGAAAACGGAGGCGCCCTTCATCCGCAGCAGAACGGTCGCCGCCGCCGTCGCGGCGTCCCGGTCGGCGGCCTCCCGGCCGGTCAGCGTCCCCAGGAAACGCTTGCGCGACGTGCCGACCAGCAGCGGATAGCCGAGCCCGAACAGCTCCTGCGTCCGAGCCATCAGCGCCATGTTCTCCTCGACGGTCTCCTTGGCAAAGCCGAAGCCGGGGTCGAGAACGATCGTCTCACGATCGATCCCGGCCGTCGCGGCAATCTCCAGAGACTTACCGAGATAGTCGAACTGGTCCTTGATCACGTCGTCGAGCCGGTCACGGCCACGCCCTGTGTGCATGATACACAGCCCCGCGCCGGCGCTGGCCGAAACGTTGGCTATTTCGGGCTCCTTCTGCAGCCCGTAGACATCGTTGATGATATGGGCACCCGCAGCGACCGCCAGCCGCGCCGTCTCGGCGCGATATGTATCGATCGAGATCAGCGCATCGCTTTCACGCGCCAGCCGCTCGATCACCGGAAGCACCCGGTCCTGCTCTTCCGAGGCGCTGACCGGTTCGGCGCCCGGACGGGTGGATTCCCCGCCGACATCGAGAATGTCGGCTCCGTCTGCAACGCAGGACAGAGCGTGTGCGACCGCCTTGTCGACGCTGAAGTGGCGTCCGCCGTCCGAGAAGGAATCCGGCGTGACGTTGACGATCGCCATCAGCCGCCCCTTGTCCCCCAGAGCAAGGCCGCGGCCATGGGCCACGCGCCAGTATCCGTTAATCCCGGTCGCCACGGCGCCGCCCTTTCCGGTCGAAAAAATTGCAGGTGCGATATTGCACTCGCAGTGGCTATGCCCCAAGGTCGCGGCGAATTCAACATTGCGGATACCACGAATGACGACTGCACGCCGCCTGGGCATCCTTTCCGTTGCCGCGGCCCTTCTGCTCACACCGGCAACGGATGGCCGAGCCGAAACCATCGTCCGAAAGTCCATCTCCTATTTCCAGATCAGTGGCACGACCGCGGATGATCTGGATCGCGAACTGTCGCATCGCGGACCGCAGACCCAGTCGAGCGGATCTCGCCATCCGGGCGCAACGCAGATCAAGTTCGGCGGTGAACTCACCTATGTGCAATCGGACGGCCGATGCCGCGTCGGCGAGGCCGACGTGACGCTCGACATCCGCATCATCCTGCCGAGCTGGAAAAACCGGAAACGGGCCAAGGGCGATCTGGCGCTCATCTGGGATGCGCTGTCGAGCGACATCAAGCGCCACGAGGAACGCCATGCCGAGATCGCCCGCCAGCACGCCAAGCAGCTCGAAAAGGCCTTGAAGGCTCTGCGGTCTCAAAAGACCTGCGAAGCCATGCAGGAAAAAGTCGCCAGCACGACGTCCCGGATTATCGAGGCCCACGACAGGGCCCAGATGGGATTCGACCGGGTCGAATCGGTCAATTTCGAGAATCGGATGATTCGCATACTGGAATACCGCGCAAGGCGCAGCACCCCCAAGAATTGAGGTGAAATTGCGCGCGAGAGTGTGGCTGCAAAGCCCCTGCCTTGCGCCAAACTTGCGTCGGATCCTGTGAATAAACGGCTATTTCTCGGCGTGGTACTTGCACACAAACTGAAATACAAATGTCATCACATTCAGTTCACCGAGCGTTGACGGTTCCCCGAGTTCTCCCTGGCGCATCCAGGTGCCACAGGTGTTTCCTCCCTCGCCTGATATGGCGATGCGCCCTCCTGCCTCGCTCGTCGCTGGTCGAAGAGCGGGGCCTTTTTGCGTGGTGCGCTACGTCAGCCCTGCCGTTCGGGTACGTTGACCACCAGCCCGTCGAGCGCAGCCGTGATCTTGATCTGACAGGAAAGTCGGGAGTTCGGGCGCACGTCGACGGCAAAATCGAGCATGTCCTCTTCCATCGGCGACGGAGCGCCGACCTTTTCGGTCCAGGCCTCGTCCACGTAGACATGACAGGTCGCACAGGCACAGGCACCACCGCACTCCGCCTCGATGCCCGGCACCGAATTGCGAACCGCGTTCTCCATGACCGTCGATCCTTCGTCCGCCGCGAGTTCGTAACGCGTGCCGTCGAAAGCGATGATGGTGAGTTGTGCCATGATTGAGGTATCCAGACTTCGCCAATTGAAAAACCGGCGAAGTCATCACCCAAAACGTAAGGTCAGTCAACATTGACCGTTGCGAATTTGCCGCCTTGCTGCTGCAATGCACAAGGCAGCGGCCGAGGCCTCAGCGGCAGAGCTTTAGGATGAAGTTTTCAGCCTCGATGACGCTTGCGGCAACCTGAGCGAGCTGGGCCGCATCCGGACCGTTCTTCCAGGCGGCTTCGGCGGCGTTCGACACGCCATGGGCGCCAACCGCATCGGCGGCATTCTTCAGCCGTTCGGCGATGACGATCCGAGCGGCACCATCCGTCTGGTTGGCGAGAGCCTGCAGGCAACCGCGCGCCTGACGGGCGAAGATCTGCAGGATCTCGATCTCGACGGCCTTGTCGCCCTTGGTCTGGGTGGCGAGTTGGACGAGGTCGATGGGACGGGATTTCGAAGGGCAACGTCCGCCGTTGTTCTCGGGGGCTTCGAATGCGATGTTGAGCGCTGCCATGGGCCAATTTCCTTCTTATATGTTTTTTGGTGCCGTCATCCTTGACGCGGCGGCGTGGCTATCCGGTTAAATCCGGGCCCATTTGCGGCGAAAACCTTGAGACATGGTTAACGTCGGTTAAAACCATAATCCGTATGGATTTTCGGCGGCTAATTTAGTTTAAATACTGTTAACAACGAATGAGGGTCGTTAGGAATGAAGGACCCTCTTAATTGTGTCGGCATGCCGAATGTGTCACTACGGTACGGATGGTATCGGGCTAGGGTGGCAACCTTTGCCCGAAACCCGGATGATGATAAGGATTTAGCCGGATAGAGCACGTCCGGCGGTGGTCCGGGTCTGTATTCCAATGGGATGCTTCCTCTGGCGTGGCGGCAGGATGGAGCTCTTGAGTAAGGCGGTTCGGCCGAGCTCCGTTGCAGGCGGCAACGGGTCCGTGACTTGACCGTGCGAGTGAGTGGTAGCGAGGCGTAACCCTATGGCGAACAAGAAGACGGTCGAGTCGGTTGACGACAGCGCGTTTCAGGCACTCGAAGCCGCGCTGAGGATCGATTTCGACGAACAGGAGACGCCGGCCTCGCAAAGGCAGGCGTCAGACGCATCGGAGGCCAAAGTGTCTGAGTCCAGCAACCAGCGTCCTGCAGCGCCTAAGAAGAACAACGATCGGCGCCCTGCCCGTGGCAGCGAGCTTGCCCCCGAGCCCGCGCCCCGCGCGCCGGCCTTCGAACCCGCCAACGACGCCTCGCGCCGCACCCCGGCCGCGATCATGAAGTCGCTTGAAGGCGCATCCATGCGCACCGCGATCCGAAACGCATCGATCATCTCCGTACTGTGGGTACTCGGCGCCATCGGCATGACCCAGCTGCTCTATGGCAGCCAGATGTGGCAGTCACCGACCGTCGCCGACGTCGTCGCTACTCCCGGCGTTGTCGCCATCTTTGTCGGCACAGTCATCCCGGTCCTCTTGTTCTTCGCGTTCTCCATCATGATGGCCCGCGCCCACGACCTCCGGAACGCTGCCCGTTCCATGGCCGAAGTGGCGCTCCGCCTTTCCGAGCCCGAAACCATCGCCTCCGAACGCATCATGACGGTCGGCCAGGCCGTGCGTCGCGAAGTCTCGGCGATGAACGAAGGCATCGAGCGGACGATCGCCCGTGCGACCGAACTCGAAACCCTCGTCCATTCCGAAGTGACCGCGCTTGAGCGCAGCTACACCGACAACGAACTGCGCGTTCGCGGCCTTGTCCACGAACTCGGTTCGGAGCGCGATGCGATCGTCAACCATGCCGAGCGCATCCGCACCTCGATCGTCGGCGCCCACGACCAGCTCAAGGAAGAGCTGTCTCTCGCGACCGAAGAAATCGCCGTCCGGCTTGCGACTTCCGGCGAAGCCTTCGCCTCGCTGATCGATACCCGCGCCGCGGCCCTCATGGAAAAGTCGGATGCTGCCGCAACCGCGATCGGTAGCCTGCTCTCCAGCAAGACCGAGAACCTCGTCCAGACGCTCAGCGCCTCCGGTATTTCGCTTGCGAGCGAATTCGATACCCGCCTGCAGCAGTTGACCGGGACGCTCGCCGAGCGCGGACGCGAACTGCTCGGCGAATTCGAGACCCGCGCCTCGACGCTCGATGCCAACACCGAAAAGCTCAACGCCGCCCTCAGCGAACGCGCCCGCCAGCTCAACGAGACGCTGGTCGAGCGCACCCGCGAGATCGCCGAACGCCTGACGACCGGCGAACAGGGCATCACCAGTTCGCTTGACGACGTACTCGCCAAGCTCAATGCGACGCTCGACGAAAAGGGCGCCACCTTCCGCCAGAACCTCCAGTCGAGCGCAGACGACGCGATCGTCGATCTCGACCTCCGGTCCGGCCTGTTCGAGGATCGCCTGCAGGCGACCATCGGCCAGGTCAACACCGCTTTCGACGAACGCGTCGCCGAATTCGCCAGCGCCTTCGACCAGCGCGCCGGCTCGCTCGACAGCAAGCTCATGGAGAGCCTCGCCCGCATCAACGAGACCGTCAGCGGCGGCTCGGAAGCGATCGACGGCATTCTCAACTCCAGCATCGAACGCCTCGGCTCGACGCTCACCGATCAGTCCTTCGCTCTCGCGACGGCCGTCGGCACGGGCCAGGAACTGATCGACGACGCCCTGTCGAACCGCGCCCAGGAAATCGCCAATGCCATGGCGGCCCGCGCCCAGTCGCTGACCGAAAGCCTGGAACAGGCAGAAAAGCGCATCGACGCGATCATGGAAGAACGTGGCGGCGCGCTCTACAGCGCCCTGTCCGGCAACCAGAGCCGTTTCGAGGAAACGCTGTCGACCCGCGCCGAGACGATCGTCAACGCGCTGTCGGGCAACCAGGAACGGTTCGCCGAAACCCTCGACGTCAAGAGCCGCGAAATTGCCGAGGCTCTCGCCGACGGCCAGCGGCGTCTCGACGAGACCCTGGACGGACGGGCTGCGGCGATCACCGGTGCCTTTGCCGGTAACCAGGAACGCCTCGAAACCACCCTGGACGGCAAGAGCCGCGAGATCGCGGACGCCCTCGCCGAGGGTCAGCGCCGCCTCGACGAAACGCTCGATGGTCGTGCAACCGCCATCATCGACGCGTTGTCGGGAACCGAGGGCCGTCTGGCAAACGTCCTCGACCAGCGGACTGCCGCGATCGTCGAAACGGTGGCCGACGCCGACCGCCGCATCGAGTCGACCTTCAGCGAAAAGGCCGAAGCCATCCGCAGCGCCTACAGCGAGAACCAGGACCGGCTGGATCTCGCCCTTGCCGGCCATGCCGCCTACCTGTCGTCCACCCTCGAACAGGCCGGCGAGCAGCTTGAAAAGGCCCTTGGCGACGGAACCGGCCGCATCGGCCAGACCCTCTCTGCGGGTCTCGGCGACATCGACGGCAAGCTGTCCGACACGCATGAGCGCATCCGCGCCACCTTGGAAGAACGCGGCAACGCGATCGACCTCACGCTGCGCGCTGCCCACAGCCAGTTCGACGCCACGCTCGCCGAACAGAGCACCGCCATCGGCGCATCGATCGCCGCAAGCGCCGGCATGCTCGAAATGTCGCTCGAAGAGCGCGAGGAAGCCCTGCGTCGTGTCATCGACGAAAGCGGCAAGACGCTCGACGAGCGCCTGCGCGGCACGGCCGGCACCCTTGCCGGCCAGTTCAGCGAGGCTGCATCCGAAATCACTCGATCCGCCGAGGACTTCTCCGGCCGCATCGAGCAGTCGGTTGGTGGCATGACCACCCGCCTCGACGAGACCAGCGCACGCATCGAGACCAGCCTCGGCACGCTCGAAGACCGGATCAAGAACGGCCTCGATGGCGTCGATATCCGCGTCGGCGATGCCGGCGAGAAATTTGCCAGCCGCCTGTCCGAAAAGATGTCCGACCTCGAGCGGGTCGGCACGGAAGCCGCCGACCGCGTCTCCCGCGTCCTCGAAGACGGGACCGCCCGCGTGGCGGAAACCTTCGAAGGCCGCACCGCCCAGATCGACGAGCGTCTGTCCACCATGGACCGCGCGCTCAACATCGGCCTCGACAACGTCAACCGCACGATCGAGGGCAAGGCCGCCGGCCTCGCCGCAGCCCTGCGTGGCGCCGTCGCCGATGCCGCCCGCGAGCTCGACGGCGAAGCCCAGCGGTCGATCGAACTTCTCAACCAGAGCGGCACGCAATTCGCCGAACGGATCGGCGAGCGCAGCGCCGAGCTCAGCCGTGCGGTCGAGGAACGGTCGGAGGACCTCGCCAGCCGCATCGCGGAAACCCAGAACCGCCTCGCCGGCCAGGCTGCCGCGGTCGCCCAGACCTTCTCCGAGGCCGGCGACGTGATCGCCAGCAAGGTCGCTGAAGCCGAAGCGATCGTCGGAACCCAGATTTCGAACCTGACCGAAACCCTGTCGGAAGCCGGTTCGGCCCTCGAGGCCCGTGCATCGGCCATCCGGGAATCGCTTGCCGGCAACACGCAGGAAATCTCGTCCACCATGGACGCGGTGGAGAAAGCGCTCGAAGCCCGCGGCAACACCATCCGCTCGGTGCTGGACGACCGGACCCGCGAACTCAATTCGATGTTGGCCTCACGGTCCGCGGAACTATCCCGCCTCATCGAGGAAAAGGCCGCCCCGCTGGTCGACACCTATGCGGAAACCGGCCGTGTCGCCGCCGAGCGCATCAGCGAGGCCGCTGCGCTGAGCGCCGAACGCCTGCGCGCCGAAAACAGCGCCATCGTCGATGCAATCGCGAACCGCGCCGACAAGGCCGCCGAGACGCTCGGCCATGCCGAGGCGAGCCTCACCGAGTCCGCAAGCCGCCTGATCGACCGTCTGAGTGAAAGCAATGCCGGCCTTGCCTCGATGATCGAGCAGGTCGCCGCGAATATCGTGGCCGCCGACGGCCAACTCGGCCAGACATCCGAGCGCTTCGCGGAGACCACCTCGAAGGCCGCCGATCTTTTGCAGACCTCGGGTCGCCTGCTCGACAGCAAGCTCAAGCGCCTCAACGCCGTCTCCGGCGAAACGCTGTCGCAGGTCACCTCGATCGTCGGGCGCTTCGGCGATCATTCCAAGGTCCTCAGCCAGGCTTCCGAGCTCCTGTCGGCGGCCCAGTCGAACCTCGTCGGCACGCTTGAGGAACGCCAACAGGCCCTGCGCGATCTTGCAGTCGGTCTCGTCAAGCGTTCCGAAGAGATCGAGACGACGATGAAGGGTCTCGGCCACATGGTCGAGACCGCCTTCGAACGGGCCGAACAGCGTTCCGGCCAGGTCGCCGGCAACCTGCGCCAGGGCATCCAGACGTCCTTCGCCGATATCGGCAAGATCCTGTCGGAGACCGAGAAGCAGGCCCTTTCGACCGCCGATACGATGCGCGGTGCGCTGATGTCGGCTGGCGAGGATGCCAACCGCTCGATCGAAAAGACCCTTGCCGACGCGGAAAAGCGTTCGGCCGAGCTTGCCGATCGCCTGCGCGGCGGTCTCTCCACCTCGCTCTCCGACGTCGACAAGCTGCTTGGCGAGGCCGGCCGCAAGTCCGACGGCGCCGCCGCCCACCTGCGCGAAGCGATGCGCCAGGCGGTCGAGGAGGCTGTCAACCGCTTTGCCGGCGCGACCGACGAGATCCGCCGCTCCGCGCACGACATCCGCAAGGAACTCGACCTGACCCGCAGCGAACTGAAGCGTGGCGCCTTCGATCTTCCGGAAGAAGCCAAGGAAAGCGCCGCCGCCATGCGCCGCGCCGTTGCCGAGCAGATCAAGGCCCTGCAGGACATTTCCCATCTGGTCGGCCGTTCGACCCAGTCACTGGAAATCTCCGAGCCTGTCGCCCGCAAGCTCGTCGAGGCCAAGCCGGTTGAAGCACCGCGCAAGGCTCCGCCCGCGCCGGCACCGGCCGCACCCGTCGCCGCCGCAGCACCGGCGCCGCAGCCGGCCCCTGCCCGTCCGGCAGAACAGCTCGGCCTTCGCGGCAGCCTGAACCCCGCGCCGGCACATTCCGCCACCCAGCGCAACGAATCCGGCGGCTGGATCAGCGATCTGCTGCGCGGCGCCTCGCGCGACGAGGAGAACGAGGCACCTGCCGCCGCTCCGGCCCCGCGTGCACCCGCACCGCGTGCTGCTCCCGAAGCCGCGGCCGCTCCGCGCCCGGCCGACAATCGCAATCCGCGTCACATGGTGGAATCGCTGAACTCGCTGTCGGTCGATATCGCCCGCGCCATCGACCACGACGCTTCGGTCGACCTGTGGCGCCGTTACCAGCGCGGCGAGCGCGACGTCTTCACCCGTCGCCTCTACACGCTGAAGGGTCAGCAGACCTTCGACGAGATCAAGCGCAAGTATGACCGCGAACCGGAATTCCGCGTCGCCGTCGACCGCTACATCGCCGACTTCGAGAAGCTGCTGGCCGACGTCGCCCGGACCGACCGCGACAAGACGGTCACTCAGTCCTACCTGACGTCCGACACCGGCAAGGTCTACACCATGCTGGCTCACGCCGCCGGACGGTTCAGCTGACGGCAGGCTCGGCTAACGAGCGTGGCCGTCCGCAGGACCGCGCTCGAGGCAATCAGACAAGAAAAAAACCCGGCGCCTCACGGCACCGGGGTTTTTCTTTGAGTGGCGACGAAATGGGGCCGGAGACCACAGTCCCCGGAAAGCCGATCAGAGCTGGCTCAGGGTCCAGGTCACGATCTCGGCGCTGACACGTGCGAAGGCGCGATCCATGGCACGGATATAAGCCTCGTTCGACGTGCCGGAGGCCGGCTCCGAGGCGCTGAACACCTTCTGCGCCTTGACCGTGCCATTGCGGTCGTTGAGCAGCTTCACCGAGATCTCCACCACGCCACGGTCTGCACCGACGGTATCCACCTCGAAGGCCCGGATATCGGTGATCAGCTGGAAGTCGATCGCCAGTCCCTGCCCGGGCTTGCCGACGCCGTCCAGCTTGCCCGTGTTCTCGAAGGTCTCGACGAGCTTCGCCTGCACCATGCGGGTCAGCTTGTCGCTCCACTGCGACTTGGACAGATAGCGGATTTCGGACGGGGATACACGCACCAGCACCTGTTCGCTGTCGAGCGCCTTGAGCGCCGAGGGATCGGCGACCAGCAGCTGACGATTGCGCGCCGGCCCGTTGCTTTCGACCGTCGGCGAGGCCGTGATGTCGAAGGTGTCGTTTGGAGCCTTGGACGCACAGGCCGAAAGCCCCGCGAGCACCAGAGGCACCGCCATAGCCGTCTTCAATCCTGTCATGCGACGCGCCGTCATAGCGGTTCCGCCCATCTTGCCCCTGCCCTTTCCCGTCATGGTCTTCACCGCCTAGTCCGTCCGTCATACTGCTTGACGGTGTCGCCACCGAACAGCAGCCGCTGTGGATCGCGGTCAAAATTGGTAATCGCATCGTTCAGCCCACGCACCGTCTGGCGGGTATCCGTCACGAGCGACTGGATGTCGCGCAGCCCGGTGTTCGAGAACCGCGCCAGATTGTCGGCGATCGGACCGATCTTGGCATTGAGGTTGTCGGCCGCACCACGGATCGACTGCAGGGTCTTGCGCGCCTCGACGCTGAGCGAGTCAGCCTCGCCCGAACCAAGGAAGGAATCGACCTTCTTCAGGATGCCGTCCACCTGATCGGAGGCGTTGTTGAGCTTGTTGGCGAGCTGCGTGAAGTCGGTGATCGCCTGGTCGATGTCCTGCGTCCGCTCGCTGATGTTCAGGCTGAGGTCCTTGAAGCTCTTGACCGCCTCGCGCGCATCGCCGGACGCGGCCGAGACATCGTCCATCACCTTGCCGATCTTCTGCTTGTCCACCGCGGCGAACACCTCGTCGACCTTTGCCAGCGTCTTGTCGGCATTCTCGCCGAAGCGCTGGAACGTCGCCGCAGTCTCGCGGAAATTGTCGATCGCCGGGCCGATCTTGTCGGAGGCATCGGCAAAATTCCCGGTGAACTCTTCGGTGTTCGAGAGGATCTTGTCGATCTTGTCGGAATTCAGCGCCTTGAACAGGTCCTCCGCCGCCGCGAGCGTCGTGTCGAGACGCCCAGAGAGCCCCGAGACAGACTCGGAGAGCGCGCTGACGCTCTCCAGGAACTTATCGATGCCTTCGGCGTTGTCGGCCAGCGACTTCGAGAAGGTCTCCGCATTCTTGACGGTGTTTGTCAGCGGCTGGCGCGCATCCGAGATGAAGCCCTGCAACTCGCCGATCGCGTTGTCGGCGCGCTGCAGGATCTTGTCGGCAGTCGCGAGCAGGTTCGTCACGCTCGACTGGTCGGCCAGGAGCACTGCGGGCTCACCCGTAGAGATCGCCTTGGCGAGAATGTTCTCGTCCGCCGCATTGCCACCCGAAAGCTCGATATAGGCCGCTCCGGTCAAGCCCTGGATTTCCAGCACGGCCTTGGTCGAGGTCGTGACGGGAGCGTCCGCCCGCACTTCGGTGAAGGCCACTGAGAATTGCGGATCCTGCTTGTCGATGTAGAGATTTCGGACGGAACCGACCGCAATGCCGTTGAACCGCACCGGCGAGCCGATGCTCAGACCGTTGGCCGAGCCCGGAATGCGGATCGCCAGCGGCGCCATCGGTCCGCCTCGTCCATACTCCGCCATCCAGTAGACGAAGCCGAAGGCGGCCGCGATGACCAGCATCGTGAAAAATCCGACGATCGCGTAATTGGCTTTGGTTTCCATCAGTCAGTCACTTTACCGGATGCCGCCGGATTGCCCGGACGGGGAATGGAACGGGCGCGCTTGCCCCGGAAATAGGACTTCACCCACGGATCGTCGCAGGCGAGCATATCGTCTAAGCTTCCCTCGACCAAGACGCGCTTCTGCCCGAGAACGGCGATGCGGTCGCAGACCGAGAACAGGCTGTCGAGATCGTGCGTGACCATGTAGACGGTCAGCCCGAGCGTATCGCGCAATCGCGCGATCAGTTCGTCAAACTCGGCAGCCCCGATCGGATCAAGGCCGGAGGTCGGCTCGTCGAGGAAGACGAGGTCCGGATCGAGCGCCAGCGCGCGGGCGAGCGCCGCGCGCTTGATCATGCCGCCCGAAAGTTCGGACGGGTATTTGTCCGCAGCGTCCGGATCGAGACCGACGAGGTCGAGCTTCAAATAGGCCAGCTCATCCATGAGCCACTTTGGCAGATCAAGATATTCGCGCATCGGCAACTGGATGTTCTCCTTCACGGTCAGCGCCGAAAAGAGCGCGCCGTGCTGGAAGAGAACGCCGAGACGCGTGTCGAGGTCCATGCGATCCCGTTCGCCGACGGCATCATAGTCGGCGCCGAGGATCTGGATCGAGCCTGAGCGGCGCGGAAGAAGCCTGAGAACCGTGCGCATCAGCACCGATTTGCCGGCACCGGAGGCCCCGACAAACCCCAGGATTTCGCCGCGATAGATGTCGAGATCGAGATTGTCGAGCACAACCTTGCTGCCGAAGCCGACGGTAAGCCCGCGCACCGAAAGAACCGCTTCGCGCTCGCTTCCCTGGACATTGGTGGTCGTGCCTTCCAAGCCGTCCTCCTCAGAAATCGATGGCGGCGTAGAACATGGCAAACAGCCCGTCCACGAGGATGACGACGAAGATCGACTTCACCACGGAGGCCGTGACGTGACGGCCGAGCGACTCGGCGCTGCCGCCGACCTTCATGCCCTCGACCGCCGAGACGATCCCGATTATGAGCGCCATGAACGGCGCCTTGATCATGCCCGAGGCAACCGTCGAATAGTCGATCGCATCGTGCAGGCGGGTCGTGAATACGTCGAAGGTGATGTCCGAATAGGTCCAGGCGACCACCGCCGCACCATAAAGCGCCGCGAAGTTCGCAACGATGGTGAGAAGCGGCAACGCAACCGTCAGCGCCACGAGGCGCGGAAAGACCAGGACACCGATTGGATTGAGCCCGATGACCTTCAGCGCGTCGATCTCCTCGCGCATCTTCATCGAGCCGATCTCGGCCGTGATCGCACTGCCCGAGCGGCCGGCCACCATGATCGCGGTCAAAAGCACGCCGATCTCGCGCAGCTGCAGGATGCCGACCAGGTCGACGACAAAGACCTCGGCGCCGAAATAGCGCAGCTGGAAGGCGCCCTGCTGGGCGATGATCGCACCGATCAGGAAGGACATCAGCACGATGATCGGCACCGCCCTGACACCCATGTGATCAAGCTGGGTTACGACCGAGGCGGGCGACACGCCGCTGCCGCGCCCGAGCTTCGTCTGGGCGCCGTGCACGGCCGAACCGAGCACGAACATCATCGCAACCATGTCGCGCCAGAGTTCAACCATGGCCTCGCCAACCGGCGAGAATATGCGCTGGAACAGGGGAAGCGGAGCACCGGGGCCGGCAGGTGCCTTGACGCTCTCCGGCAGGGCGCCGATCAGTTCGCGCATGTTGCGCGAGGCACCGGTGAGCTTGACGGGACTTCCCTCGGCCTGCCGGGTCGCCATGTAGCGGCGCACGAGCCAGGCACCGGCGAGGTCCATATCGGAAACGGCGGAAAGGTCGATTTCGACCGGCGCATCGCCGGATGCGGGAACGAGGCGGCCGTTGCTCTGTAGAAGCGTCCCGAGGCTGTTGTTGCGCCAGGCGCCGGACAGCCGGATGCGATGCCCGTCGCCGGGCAGCTCGTCGATCTCGATCGCAGCGCTTTCTGGGTGAATCGACTTCAAGGTCCTGACAACTTCCACGCTTGCGTGCCAGGTCCGGACATTCCGGCGCTGCGGCGCAAATCACTCGATGGCGCAGTATAGCCAGACAGACCGGCAAGGAAATCCTTCGGGCGGCGTTTATCCCGGGCCGTCACCCTCAAGCCACAACGAAAACTGGTCCTATCGGTCTGCGATCCGGTAAAATCCGTCTCAGGCAGCCTGGACGTCTTCCTTCTTGGCAGCTTCGATGGCCAGCGGCAGCGAGACCGGCGGCACCAGGGCCGCAACCGGCTTCGCCGGCTTGGCGATCAGATGCCCCCACGAGATCAGCTCGAAACGGCCGTCATGATGTTCCGCGATCGCCGTGCAGCTTTCGACCCAGTCGCCGGTATTGACGTAATGGATGCCGTCGATGTCTTCCATCACCGCGTGATGGATATGCCCGCAGATGACGCCGTCGACCTCGTTGCGGCGGGCTTCTTCCGCAACCACGCGCTGGAACTCGCCGATGAAGTTGACCGCCTGCTTCACCTGGAGCTTGGCCCAGGCGGAGAACGACCAGTACGGCATGCCGAGCCGGCGGCGGATCGCGGCCAGCGCGATGTTGATGTTGATCGCCATGTCATAGGCCCAGTCGCCGAGATAGGCGACAAGACGGGCATTGCGAACCACGACGTCGAATTCGTCACCGTGCAGGACCAGGTATTTCTTGCCGTCCGCCGTCTCGTGGATCATCCGCTCGGCGACCTCGATGCCGCCGAAATGAGTGCCCGGAAAGCCGCGCAGGAACTCGTCGTGATTGCCCGGAATATAGACGATCCGGGTGCCCTTGCGCGCCTTGCGCAGAAGCTTCTGGACGACGTCGTTGCAGTCCTGCGGCCAGTACCAGCTGCGCTTGAGGCGCCAGCCGTCGACGATGTCCCCGACCAGGAAGATGGTCTCCGCCTCATGCGTGCGCAGGAAGTCGATGAGAAAATCCGCCTTCGCCGCCTTGGAGCCGAGATGCACGTCGGAGATGAAGAGGGTCCTGAATTGCCGGATGTCCGTTTCACCAGTCACGGTCGTCGTCCTTTGCCGTCGTTTTCCACGTGCCTAAAATCAGACTCGTGTTTCAGCATGATGACAGGCGCGAATCATGGTCCGATGCCGGAGGCGTCGCAACGATTTGGATCGAAAAGGGGAAGGTCCGGCTGACAGCACCGTTCCTTGTCAAGGCAGTCCGCGTCAATGGACCAGCGCAGGAAGATCCTCCCCGGCGATACGCCGGGCTTCCTCGCGCTCGATCCCGAGCGAGGTGAGGATCAGTTCGGCGATTTCGCTGCTCGCCTCGCGCCAGGTCTTGTAGCCTTCCTGCACCAGCATCATGCCCGACAGCGTCGCGCCGCCGATCATCGCCATCAGCGACGTCGCCTGCTCGGGGCGGATCGCGTAGCGGCCGCTCGAAATGCCCTGCATCAGGTCGCCCGCAGACGCGCTGGTCAGCAGGCCGCGCAGCGCCGTGTTGCTGAAACCGAAATGCACGATGAACCGGCCCCATTGCGGCTCCTCGTGGGCCCGCCGGATGAAGAGCCGGATGCCGCAGGAAAGACGGCACGGCGGGTCGGTGATGTCCACCATGCTGGCCCGCACCCGATCCTGCATTTCGTTGGCGAGATCGCCGGCGATCTCCTCGAACAGCGCGCCCGGATCGGGAACGGTGCTGTAAACCGTTCCACGCGCCACCCCCGCCTCTTCGGCGAGATCGCTGACCGTCACCCGGTCCGCGCCCTTCCTGGCGAAGAGGCGCATGGCAGCTTCATGAATGCGGCATTTGGCGCCCGACATCGGCGGGAATCCTCTGAAAGCAGTCCCATAAATCGCGGAGGCTCCAAGCAACGTCTTGAAGCGGCGGCATGCACCGCGACACTGCCTATGTGTAGCAATGTCGCAGGCACCTCACAAGCGTTGACATTTGAACACATGTGTTCAATATTGATCTCGAAAGCTCAGCGCTTCAACATTTGCTATCGCAAACATCCTCCCACCGGCGCTGGGCCGGTTCAGACAGGAATTCAGGAGATCCCCCCGTGAAGAAGATCGTTGTCATCGGAGTAGTTTGTGCCGCCCTCGCCGGCTGCTCGCAGACCACGCAGACCACCGCCTCCGCGCCCGCAGCAAAGCAGGCCGATTGCGAAATCAAGCTGAACAAGGCACCCGCTTCGTCGAAGTGCCCCAACTTCAAGTACAGCATGCGTTCGACCTCGCAGCCACCGCTTATCTCGCCTGGTATCTGACGTCGGGACGGCACCGCCGCCCCAGGACGACCTGATTCCGCGCCTTCCGCCTCCCGAGCGGCGCGGAATTCAGCCCTCGAAAAACGAGGGCTTCGGCGGGCCGCCGACACTTGCGCCCCACCGCGCCGACATCGCTCCTTCAGCCTTGGCGATGGCGCATAGCCGCCTTGCACCGGTCAAAATCACTTCCCCCCGACTTCTTTTCGTGTATTCAAGACACTCGATTTGGACGAAGAAGTTCGGTGGACTCGATGAATTCCCAAGACAAGAACAAGCCGCAACCGACGACCGCCATGGCGGACCTCGATGAACAGGCGCTTTTCTATCACCGCTATCCGCGGCCCGGAAAACTCGAAATCCAGGCGACCAAGCCGCTCGGCAACCAGCGCGACCTCGCGCTTGCCTATTCGCCCGGCGTTGCCGCGCCTTGCCTGGCGATCCGCGACGAACCGGAAACCGCGGCCGATTACACCGCCCGCGGCAACCTCGTCGCCGTCATCTCCAACGGCACCGCCGTTCTCGGCCTCGGCAATATCGGGCCTCTCGCCTCCAAGCCGGTCATGGAAGGCAAGGCCGTTCTCTTCAAAAAATTCGCAGGCATCGACGTCTTCGACATCGAGATCGACGCCAACACGGTCGACTCGATGGTGTCCACCGTGTCGGCGCTCGAACCGACCTTCGGCGGCATCAATCTGGAGGACATCAAGGCTCCGGAATGTTTTGAGGTCGAGCAGCAGCTGCGCGACAAGATGAACATCCCGGTCTTCCACGACGATCAGCACGGCACCGCGATCATCGTCGCCGCCGCGATCCTCAACGGCCTCGAACTCGCCGGCAAGAAGATCGAGGACGTCAAGATCGTCGCCTCTGGTGCCGGCGCGGCCGCCCTCGCCTGCCTCAACCTTCTGGTAACGCTCGGCGCGCGCCGCGAAAACATCTGGGTCCACGACATCGAGGGTCTCGTCTATGTCGGCCGCGAGGTCCTGATGGACCGCTGGAAGTCGATCTATGCCCAGGACAGCGACAAGCGGGTGCTGGCGGAATCGATCGAGGGGGCCGACGTCTTCCTCGGTCTTTCCGCCGCAGGCGTGCTGAAGCCGGAACTGCTCTTGAAGATGGCGGAAAAGCCGCTGATCATGGCGCTCGCCAATCCGACGCCGGAAATCATGCCGGATCTCGCCCGCGCCGCCCGTCCCGACGCGATGATCTGCACGGGTCGCTCCGACTTCGCCAACCAGGTCAACAACGTCCTCTGCTTCCCCTACATCTTCCGCGGTGCGCTCGATTGCGGCGCGACCACGATCAACGAAGAGATGAAGATGGCGGCGGTGCGTGCGATTGCGGCACTTGCCCGTGAAGAAGTGTCCGAGGTCGCGGCTCGCGCCTATTCCGGCGAATCGCCGACCTTCGGACCGAACTACCTGATCCCCTCGCCCTTCGACCCGCGCCTGATCCTGCGCATCGCACCGGCGGTCGCCAAAGCCGCCGCCGAGAGCGGCGTCGCACGCAGGCCTATCACCGACTTCGACACCTATCTCGACCAGCTCAACCGCTTCGTCTTCCGCTCCGGCTTCGTCATGAAGCCGATCTTCGCGGCCGCCAAGAAGGCGGTCCAGAAGCGGGTCATCTTCGCCGAAGGCGAAGATGAGCGCGTCCTGCGCGCCGCCCAGGTCCTGTTGGAAGAAGGCATCGGCAAGCCGATCCTCGTCGGCCGCCCGCACATCATCCAGAGCCGCCTCGAACGCTTCGGCCTGCGCATCCGCCCTGGTACGGATTTTGATCTGGTCAACCCGGAAGACGATCCGCGCTACCGCGAATATGTCGATGACTATTTCGCCCTGGTCGGCCGCGCCGGCATCAACCCGGAAGCGGCTCGCACGATCGTGCGCACCAACAACACGGTGATCGGAGCGCTCGCGGTGCGCCGCGGCGACGCCGATGCCCTGATCTGCGGCGTCGAGGGTCGTTTCGACCGCCACCTGCGCGACGTGCGCCAGATCATCGGCAAGAAGCCGGGCGTGAGCTCGTTCTCCGGCCTCAGCCTGCTGATCTCCCAGCGCGGCGCGATCTTCTTCACCGACACCTTCGTCACCTATAATCCGTCCGCCGCCGAGATCGCCGAGATGACGGTGCTGGCCGCCGAGGAAATCCGCCGCTTCGGTATCACCCCGCGCGCCGCCCTCGTATCGCATTCGAATTTCGGCTCGCGCGATTCGGACAGCGCCCGCAAGATGCGCGAAGCGCTCCAGCTCCTCCGCGAGCGCGCACCCGAACTCGAGGTCGACGGCGAAATGCAGGGTGGTTCGGCACTTTCGGAATCGCTGCGCAAGCGCGCCATGCCCGACAGCGCCCTGACCGGCGAGGCCAATCTGCTGGTCTTCCCGAATCTCGACGCTGCCAATATTTCGCTCGGCATCGTGCGCACGATGATGGACGCGCTGCATGTCGGCCCGATCCTGCTCGGCGCCGCCCTGCCGGCCCACGTGCTCTCCACCTCGGTGACCTCGCGCGGCGTCGTCAACATGGCCGCCCTAGCCGTGGTCGAGGCCCAGAAATCGGAGTGATCCCTTAAGCCTCGCGGGGGCCCTGTCCCCCGAGACTTCCTGCCCTCCGCCGAACGCCGCGCGACAGTCAAGTTGTGCAGGCGCTGAAATAGCCGCTGGACAGCACGTCGGCCGGCGCCCACTCTTGACCCCATGTTTTGCAGGGTTCCGGGAATGGCGAACCAGGGCGGCTACTTCGACGTGCTGGACTGGATGGAAAGGCAGAAGGCGTTGAAGCCGCAGCTTTTCTTCAGAAAGATGCAGGCGGCTTTCGGTATCGCGCACATCCTCTACGTCGACGCGATGTCTTCACGCGCCGGCATCAAGTCGCATCGACTGCACCACACCTTCGGCCCCGCCGCAGTCCGCGACGCAAAGGCACTCGGTGCATCCCTCATCGAACCGCCTCTGCGCAAGGCGCTGGCCGCCGTCGCGCCGCTCGACTGGTCGCATCTGGCGCACGGCTCGCCCGAGCGCGACGGGCTCGATGCGCTGGCAGCAAACCTTGGCATCGCCGCTTGCGGTGTCTCCTATCCTTTGAAATCCCGCGAAGGTCGCCAGGCCCTCTTCGCCATCCAGATGGACACCGACAGCGGCGACTGGCGCCGTTTCCGCAGACAGCACGATCGCGACCTCCAGTCCCTCGCCATCGCCTTCCATGCCACCCTGCTGCGCTCCGGTGGCGATCGCATCGAGCACCTCGACACCCCGCGCCTCACGCGCCGCGAACGCGAGACGCTATACTGGTCCGCCGCCGGCAAGAGCTACTGGGAAATCGCCGTCATCCTCGGCATCAGCGAACGCACGGTCCGCTACTTCATGGCGAATGCCCGGCAGAAGCTTGACGTCGTTTCCAACACGCAGGCCGTCGCGGAAGCATCGTGGCGCGGCCTGCTTCCCGGCCCGGACATCCGCTGATCGCGGCACCGGCGTCGCCGCCCGCAGGATAATTAAAAATTGCATGGACAACACCTGTCTCTACCGACAGTTTTATTTTTGCTGCCCTGCACCATCTTCCAGTCGCCACTCGAACAGGGAGACTGGAATGATCAAGGTCATCAACGGCGCCGGGCGCCACCGCCAACCACTCAAAATTTCTGCCATGCATCGGCTTCGCAAGCGTGTCTTTCACGATCTGCTCCGCTGGGACGTCAACGTCGTCGAAGACTGGGAGATCGACCACTATGACGATGCCAATCCGGTCTACGTGCTGTCCTATTCCGACAGCGGTGCGTTGCGCGGGGCGCTGAGGCTGCTGCCGACGCTCGGTCCCAACATGCTCGACGACACCTTCCCGATCCTGCTGGACGGCCAACCCGCCATCCGGCAGCACGGCATCTGGGAATCGAGCCGCTTCTGCATCGATCCTGACATCTCCCAGGATCGCGCCTCGAACCAGGTGACGATCACCGCCGCCGAACTGATGTGTGGCGTCGGCGAACTCGGCCTCGCTTCAGGCCTCGACCGGATCGTCACGGTGACCGACGTCTTTCTTGAGCGCATGTTCCGCCGCATGGGTTGCCCCGGCGAACGCATCGGTGCGCCCCACAAGATCGGCTCGGTTCACGCCGTCGCGATTGCCTGGGAGGTTAACCCGCAACTACTGGAGCGTATGAAGGCGGTGGCCGGGATCGAAGGCTCCGTTCTCGCCGAACCTCTGTCCGTCGAACAGGCGCGCGCCGCCTGATCGTATCGACGGTCGCCGACGCCGAAAGACGACGGCGTCCGCCCGTTAACACAATTTCGTGTTCCCGGTTGGCGCATTGTGCTGTGCAAACTAATATGCGAGCACCTACAGGCACTCGGGCGCCGCTTCGGCGCCACGCAACGCCAATCGGGGATACGAATTGCACGATCTCAGGAGCCGACTGCCGCTGGCGCTTGCCGCTCTGATGTTCTGCCAGCCCGTGGCAGCGCAGACATCCGCCGTGTGCGAGGGCCTCAGGCTGCGCCTCTCTGCCGTCCCGGAAGTGATCGTCGACACCGCGGCCGTGCGGCGCTATTCGAGCGCCATTGCTCGACAGAACCTGGAGATCCGCAAGGTCCGCCAGGACATGCGAAGCCTGCGGTGCGACGGTTCGGTCGTGCAGTATCGCGCCGACGGGACCACACAATGCGGCGAGCTCTCAGAGGCTCTGTCCCGCATGGAGACAAACAGGCAGGATCTCGCCGCAAAACGCGATGCGGCCGGGCGCGAGAGCATTGGCGAAAATCCTGCGAGACTTCGGCTGCTTGCGGCTCTGGAAGACAATGGCTGCAACGCCGAGCCACCGCCGGTCGACGAAGCCGACTTGACGCCCCCCGGCGCCGAGGGACCGCAGCCCCTTGATCCGGAAAACACCGCCCGCTTCATGGCCCTTGCCGGCCAGGGCAATCTTCGCACACTCTGCGTCCGCACCTGCGACGGCGCCTTCTTCCCGATCTCGTCGGGAACCTCCCCGCTCAGCTTCCGCCGTGACGCGCAGGTCTGCGAACAGATGTGTCCGAACACCGAGACCGAACTCTTCTTTCACGCGATCAGTACGGAAGAATCGGCCGACATGGTCTCGGCCGAAACGGGAGAGCCTTATCGCAGCCTCCCGAATGCCTTCGCCTATCTCAACCGCCAGAGCGGCGAGCAACCGGCCTGCGGCTGCGATCTCACCACCTATTATCGGAAGATGCGCGGCACGGGCACGGCCGGACAGAGACATCCGGCCGACGGCAAGGCCGTGATCGAAATGGGTGGAGCAGAAAGCCAGGCGAAGAAGGGTGTCAAACCGCCTGCGACCGCCGCGGAAAAACCGATCGAGGATCGGGTCTACGATCCGAATGCCGCCCATGTCCGCCAGGTCGGACCGACCTTCCTGCCCAAGGAAACCAGCAGCATCGACCTCAAGAACCCCGCATTGCCCGGCCCGCAGCCTGTCCAGCAGTGACTGTCGGCCAATCCGCAGCGTTTGAAACGAGAAAGGCCGGCTTGCGGCCGGCCTTTCCTTGAGACTGCTGTGGTCCGATGGACTCAGGCCGCGCGGGTCTGGGCTGTGCCGTAAGCGGACGCGCGGATCTCGAATTGCCGGACCTGCGCGAACAGGTCGTCGGCCTCCTGCGCCAGCTTGTGTGCCGAGGCGGTCGATTGCTCGACCATCGCGGCATTCTGCTGGGTGACCTGATCCATCTGCGTGATGGCGCCGTTGATTTCCGAAAGCCCGGTCGCCTGCTCGTGCGCGCCGGTCACGATGGCCCGGATATCGCTGTTGATCTCGGTGACGTTGGCCTGGATCAGGCTCAGGATCTCGCCCGACTGGTTGACCAGGGAGACGCCGGAGCTCACCGCCTCGCCCGACCGTGCGACGAGCCCGGTGATTTCCTTCGCGGCATTGGCCGAACGCTGGGCAAGCTCGCGCACTTCCTGCGCGACGACGGCAAAGCCCTTGCCCGCCTCGCCCGCCCGGGCCGCCTCGACGCCGGCGTTCAGCGCAAGGAGGTTGGTCTGGAAAGCAATCTCGTCGATCACGCCGATGATCTTGCCGATCTGCGACGAGCTCTCCTCGATCCGGCCCATGGCGGCAATGGCGTGGCGGACGATCTCGTCCGATTGTTCCGCCCGCCGGTTGGCTTCGCTCACCTTGCGGCTCGCATTGTCGGCAATCGCGGCCGAGTTGCTGACGGTGGTGGTAATCTCGTTGAGCGCTGCCGCCGTCTGCTCGAGGGCTGCCGCCTGCTGTTCGGTGCGGCGTGCCAGGTCGTCGGAAGCCGCCCGCATTTCCGCCGAACTGGAGCGGATCTCGTGCGAGACGTTGGCGATGCCGGACATCGCTGACTGCAGCTTCTCGGCCGACTGATTGAAATTCAGCCTCAGGCGATCATATTCGCCCTCGAAGACCCTGGTGATGCGTGAGGTCAGGTCGCCATGAGCCAGACGATCGAGCGCCTCGGCCACCGTATCGACGGCGGTTTTCGTCCGGTCGAGCTCGGCTATGCGGTCGGCTTCGTTCATCGACTGGATCTCCGCCAGCCGTTCGCGATTGCGCTTGTCTTCGAGCTCGGCGTCACGGCGCGCGATAAGGTTTTCGCGGAAATGCGTGAAGGCCCGGGCGAGGTCACCGATTTCATCGGAGCGCTCGGCTCCGGCTAGCTGCGCATCGATGTGGCCGTCCGCCAGACGGTTCATCGCGTCGGTCGCCCGGTCGAGCGGCGCAAGTAGCCTGCGCATCACGAAAAAGGCGAGGCCCGCGCCGCTGGCGAGCAGGATGGCGCCGAGCGCGGCCAGGAGCGCGGCCATGGATTCCGCCTCCGCGCGCGCATTGGCGATGTCCGCCTCAGACTTGCTGGTTTCCCTGTCGACAATTGCGGAGACGATCGAGTGGGTCGCCTCTATTTCCTTCTGCAGTGCGTCGGAGAAACCGTCGAAATTGCCCATCAACTTGTTGCCCTCGGCCGGGCCACCCTTGATGAAGGCGTTGGCCATCTCGATGCCGGCCTTGTGGAAGTCCGCATAGCGATCCGCAAGAAGCTTCATCGCCGGGACGAGGTCAGGCGCTTCCAGGGCGACGGAAAGTGTATTGATGCGATCCATCAGCTTGGCCAGACGTGCGGCCTCGTCGTCGGCCAGTTTGAAGCCGTCGTCCAGGCCATCCTTCGCCTGGGTGGCGGAGATATCGGTCAGCGATTCCTGCGTGCTGACGATGGCAAGCTCGACCTCCTTCTGGGCGGCGATCAGGTCGCGCAGATAGACGTCTGCCTTACGTTCGGTCTCGTAGAGATCGATGACCGTTTCGAGCTGGTGCTGTCCGAAATAGTCGGAGATGGCGAGCACGGTGACGCTGACCAGGACGAGACCGCCGATCGCTGCCGGAACCGCCTTTCCGAGACGAATGTTGAAAAGCTTCATGAAGACCCCAAAGACAACAATGAAAAGGTTTGGCTCGCCGCTTCATCCGGCGCGAGACCTGCGTCATGCAGTCGAGGGAAACCCTGAGCATGGCCAGATTTAGCCACGCCCACTTAATTTATGTTAAACACAAGAGGTCCAGATCAGTATAAAGTAACTATACTTACGTTTCTCGGTCGAAGGCAGCCGAAAGAGGCGCTCCCCAGACCTCTCCGAAGACGAGATCCTCGATCGGCAACCGCTGCCGCCAACCTTTGAGCGCCAGTTCGGGCTGATCGTAGAGACGATCGACATAGCCGACACAGAACCAGCCGATCACCTCGACATGCTCTGGAATACCGAGCAAGGCGCGGATGTCGTCCTGGTGAAATATGCTGACCCAGCCGACGCCGACGCCTTCCGCACGAGCGGCAAGCCACAGGTTCTGCACGGCGCAGACCGTGGAATAGCTGTCCATGCGCGGGTTGTGGGTGCGTCCCAGCACCACGGGCCCGCCCCGCGTCGGATCGCAGGTCACGCAGATACCGAGCGGCGCCTTGCGGATCCCTTCGAGCTTCAGCCGCATGTAGCTGTCGCGCCGTTCGCCGGAAAACATCTCGGCCGCTTCGTCATTGGCGCGGCAAAAAGCCTGCCACACCGCCTCGCGCCGCGCCTGGTCGCGCACGACGAGAAAGTTCCACGGCTGCATGAAGCCGACCGACGGGGCACTGTGTGCGGCCTGCAGCAGGCGGGCGATCAGATCCTCGGGCAAGGGATCGGGCAGGAACTGGTCCCTGACGTCGCGGCGGGTCCGGATCGCCCTGTAGACGGCCTCGCGCTCTTCGACAGAAAAGGCGCCGGCACGGACGAGATGCTCGTTCGGTTCATCTTGCATCGTTATTCCCCAACAATGCTGACGACCGCCCGCCGTCCGCGCGGGCAAAGCCTATCTTGCCAGGCCGGTCTTCTGACTTGGTTTCGCCTGAAGCGCGCCGCCTTCCCGGCCTAAAGACCAGTGGCCCGGGCCACAACCGACCCGTCCGCGCGCTCCATCCACCTCACAGCGTTGGGCACGTGCCGGATTTTCGCCGGCTTCCCGATTCTCCCGCCGTTCGACACGCCGGGCACCTGACGGGATCGTTTTAGCGCAATCTTCGCGCGACACAAGGCGACGCATGCGACATCGGCAGTTCAGGCGACGGGGAAATACCGCACATAGGCAAACGCTTCCCCGTCCGGCGACCAGTTCGGCACATTGATGGTGCCCTGGCCACCGAACAGCTCGAACAGCGTCTCGATGTTCTGCCCGTCCGGGTCCATGAGACGAAGCCGGACAGGAAGGTCCCGCGGATGGTCGAAGAACTCCGGATCGTAGGAAAGCAGCAGCACCTTGTCGCCGTTCGGCGAAGGATGCGGAAACCAGTCGCCGAACGGACTGTCGGTGATCCGCTCGGCCTCGCCCCCGGACGCCGGTACTCGCCAGATCTGCATCCGCCCGGTCCGGCTCGAATTGAAATAGATCCATCTCCCGTCCGGCGAATAGTCGGGTCCATCATTGCGGCCTTCGCCGAAGGTGAGCCTCGTCTCCTCCCCGCCGACGACGGAAATCGTATAGATGTCGAAGACATCGTCCCGGATCCCGCAATAGGCAAGACGCGTTCCGTCCGGCGACCAGCCGTGCCAGTAGGAAGGCAGGTTGCGCGTCACCTGGCGCGGCTCCCCGCCCGCCGCCGGAAGGACATAGATACAGGACTTGCCGTAGGCGACCTTGTCGGAAATCACGATCTGCTTGCCGTCCGGCGAAAGGCCGTGATCGTTGTTGCATCGCGTGGCAAATCCGGTGTCGATCAGCCCCGGCTCTGCGCTCCCGTCCGCCGGCAGCCGATAGAGTAGGCCGTCGCCGTTGATGATCAGGAAGGCACCGTCCGGCGTCCAGTTCGGCGCCTCGACGAGACGCTCCGTCTGCCAGACGACGCGATGGCTGCGCGTGCGGATATTGTAGATTTCGACGGAGCTGCGCATTTTCCCTCCCGGAAACGCGCCGCCGGCCGCCTCAGCGGTCGCGGAAGCGATTGGTGATCGGATAGCGACGATCCCGGCCGAAATTCTTGCGGGTGATCTTCACCCCCGGTGCCGACTGGCGGCGCTTGTATTCGGCGAGATAGAGCAGATGCTCGACCCGGTGAACGGTGGCGACGTCGTGACCGCGTGCGACGATCTCGTCAACCGACATTTCCCGCTCAACAAGGCATTCGAGAATGTCGTCGAGCACCGGATAGGGCGGCAGCGAATCCTGGTCCGTCTGGTTCGGACGGAGTTCCGCCGACGGCGCCTTCGAAATGATGTTCTGCGGGATCACCTCGCCCGATGGGCCGAGCGCCCCGGGCGGCACATGGCCGTTGCGCCAGGCAGCCAACGCATAGACCTGCATCTTGTAGAGGTCCTTGATCGGATTGAAGCCGCCGTTCATGTCGCCGTAGAGAGTCGCATAACCGACCGACATTTCCGACTTGTTGCCGGTCGTCACCACCATCGAGCCGAACTTGTTGGAGATCGCCATCAGGATGGTGCCGCGCGCGCGGCTCTGCAGGTTCTCTTCCGTGATGCCGCTTTCGGTCCCCTCGAACATGTCGGAGAGCGCCGAGAGGAAACCTTCGACCGGCTCGGCGATCGGCACGGTGTCGTAGTGGCAGCCGAGCGCCTTGGCGCAGGCCGCAGCATCGGCAAGCGAATCCTGCGAGGTGTAGCGATAGGGCAGCATGATCGTGCGCACCCGCTCCTCGCCCAGGGCGTCGACGGCAATTGCCGCGCAGATGGCGGAGTCGATGCCGCCGGAAAGGCCCAGCACGACGCTCTTGAAACCATTCTTGTTGACGTAGTCACGGAATCCGAGGACGCAGGCCCGGTAGTCGGCCTCCTCCTTTTCCGGAATGCGCGACATTGGCCCGTCACCGCACCGCCATCCGTCCGGCGCCCGTTTCCAGGTCGTCACGGACACGGTCGCCTCGAACTGACTCATCTGGAAGGCCAGTGTCTTGTCGGCGTTGAACGCAAAGCTCGCACCATCGAAGACCAGTTCATCCTGGCCGCCGAGCTGGTTCGCATAGATCATCGGCAGGCCGGTCTCGATGACCTGTTTCAGCACGACCTGATGGCGCACGTCCACCTTGCTACGATAATAGGGCGAGCCGTTCGGCACGAGCAGCATCTCGGCACCGGACTCCGCGAGCGTCTCGCAAACGCCGAGTTCGCCCCAGATGTCCTCGCAGATCGGAATGCCGAGGCGGACGCCGCGGAAGTTGACAGGTCCCGGCATCTCGCCGGCGACGAAGACACGCTTCTCGTCGAACTCGCCGTAGTTCGGCAGATCGATCTTGTCGCGCGTCGCAATGATCTTGCCGTTGTCCAGGACAGCGATCGAATTGTAGCGGCCCTTGTCGTCCTGACGCGGGAAACCGATGATCACGCCGGGGCCGCCGTCGGCGGTATCAGCCGCCAGCTGTTCGACAGCCGAAAGGCACGCCTTGAGGAACGCCGCCTTGAGAACGAGATCTTCCGGCGGATAGCCCGAAATGAACAACTCGGTGAAAAGCACGAGATCCGCGCCGTGGGCCGATGCCTCTGCCCGAGCTTCCCTTGCCTTGGCAAGATTGCCGGCAACATCGCCCACGGTGGGATCGAGCTGCGCGATTGCGATGCGAAGGGTGTCGGGTCGGGTCTGAATCTCGCTCATGTCCATCGTTTAGCGCGTGCGTCCGGCCTTCGCAACGGCGGGTATTCAAATGCCGCGTTCGCGGCGCCACAGCTGTCAAGGAAATGCGGGGAACAAAGACCGGTGCGCCATGGTTCATCTGGCGTTCATAACGGTTATGTGACAGCTATGCGAAACTTTTATGAAACCATCTTTTCTGCTGGAGAGCGAGTTGGCCGAGATCATCTCTGAGCCCCGAATGTCCGTTGAAGACGCCCCGAGCGGTGCCGCGTCCACGGCCAGGGTGACCGCGCTACGCGGCTCCATCCGCCTCGTCAACTCGTTGCTGCTGGCGCTGCTGACGATCATCGTCACCGAATGGCTGGCCCGCGGTACGCTGATCGACGTCTCCGACTATCTCCTTTCCTCTGCCCGCCCCGGCATGGTGGCCGTCGGTGTCCTGTTCCTGCTCTTCATCGCCGTCGATGCCGTCTTCGGCCGCGTCTACCAGTCGGCGCTCGTTGTGGTGCCGCTCGCCATCCTGCCCGCCTTCCTGTCGATGCAGAAGCAGCAATACCTGTCCGACCCGCTCTATCCGAGCGACATGCTGTTCGGCCGCCAGATCGGCGAACTGGTGCCCGTTATGTTCGCTGCCCGCCCCTTCGCCTCGATCGGCCTCGTCCTCGGTTTGGTCGGGCTGCTGGCGCTGCTCGCCTATCTGCTCGTGCTCGGCCGCCGCCACTTCCCGTCGCTTTCGGCCCAGTCGAAGCTCGTCCGCCTCGTCGTGGCGCTTCCCCTGATCGGCGGTTTCCTGTCGCTGATGAATCCGAATTCCTTTTCCTACCTGCGCGACCGCCTCAACATCGTGCCCATGATGTGGGATCAGCAGGAAAACTATCGCCACAACGGCTTCCTGCTGGCCTTCGCCTTCAACGTGCCGATGGCCAATGTCCAGGCGCCGCAGGGCTACAATTCTGAGGTTATCGCCGACATCGCACCGGAACGCCTGCCGGCGAGCTTCTTCGGCGGTCGCAATGCCGACGTCATCATGGTGATGAGCGAGTCCCTGTGGGATCCGACCCGCATCACCAATGCGAAACTGTCGCCCGATCCGATGCCGACGATCCGTGCCGCGTCCTCGGGTAACCTGTTTTCGCCCGAATTCGGCGGCATGACGGCCAATGTCGAGTTCGAGGCGTTGACCGGCTTCACCAACGCCTTCCTGCCCTATGGCAGCATTCCCTACCAGCAATATGTGCGCCGTCCGCTGCCGTCGCTGGCAACCTTCTTCTCGTCCAAGGGCTACACGACCCGCGCCTTCCATCCCTTCCAGAGCTGGTTCTGGAACCGGTCGAATGTCTATCACTCGCTCGGCTTCGACAGTTTCCGCTCGGAAGAAAACATGCCGGTGATGGACAAGCGCGGTCTCTTCGCATCCGACGACGCCCTGACGAAGGAAATCATCCGGTCTGCCGACCAGACCAAGGAACCCTTCTTCTTCTTCGCCGTCACCCTGCAGGGCCACGGCCCTTACGAGAAGAACCGCTACGCGAAGAACACGATCGGCATCGAATCGACGGCCCTTGCCCCGGAAAACCGCGACAGCCTCGCGACCTATGCGCAGGGCGTCCGCGAGGCCGACAGCAGCCTGAAGGCGCTGATGGACTGGGCCAAGAAGCGCCGTCGCGAAACGATCATCGTGCTTTTCGGCGACCATCTTCCGCCGCTCGGCAACGTCTATACCGACACCGGCTACATGCCCGACGTGGTTGCCACCCGAAAGGCTCCGGTCAGCATCATGAAGCGCGAGCACGAAACCCCGCTTGTCGTCTGGTCGTCCAAGCGCGGCGTCCAGAAGGATATCGGTTCCGTCAGCCCGTCGCAGCTGCCCTACTATGTTGTGCGCCTCGCCGGTTACCGTCACCCCTTCTACACCGGGGTTCTCGGCAGGCTGAATGAGCGCTATGCGGTCATCGATCGCCACCAGTTGATCGAGCGCGGCGAGCGCACTCATCCGGACTGGGCGACGAATGGCGAGCCGATCGACCCCATGATCCGCGACTACCGCTTCCTGCAACATGACCAGATGTTCGGCGACGGTTTCGGCACCGAACGCTTCTTCCCCGAGCAGGTCGAACGGACAGGCGCCGAAAGCTGACGGCACCCCGCCGGCGGACCGCAAATCGGTCATGGTTCGTTGGCGCTAACCTTTCCATAATGTATGACTTGCGTGTGACGCGGAAACGCGCCATTGACACACTATGGATACGAATACCGTCTAGCGAGGGAGAGCCTTCTCCTTGGCAACCAGCTCCGTCGTTTCGCGGGGTCGGGTCCTTTGATGGGCGAATATTGCTATTGAACACTTGAGCAGAGCGTGAACGAGCCATGCGGCCACTGACCCGCACCGAAATTGCTGCGCATCCCCTCTTCCCGACCATCGAGAAGCAGATCGCCGAACATCTGATCGGTATCCACATCCGCACACCGCGTCTGTCGCGGCTGAAGGCATCCCATCGCAAGTGGCTGATGACCCATTCCCTTTTTGCACTCTCGCTGCAGCGTCGCGACGACGACCCGCTTTCGGGCCTCACCGCGACCCGCTTCGTCGAGATCGTCATGAAGCTCGGCGCCGCCAGCCGTAACACGGCGACCGGCTTCCTCGCCGAACTCGTCGCCTACAAGTTCCTCCGTGACATCCCCGACGTGCCCGACCGTCGCGTGCGCGTGCTGGAAACCACCGAGACTGCCTACGACGCGATGAACGCCTGGTTCATGGGCCACATGGCCTGCCTCGACCGGCTCGACGGTGGCTCCCGCGAAGCCGCATGCGCGGCCGACCCGCGCATCTTCCGCATCGCCCAGCCCTATGCCGCCGCCCTCCTCGTCGAAGATCCGACCTGGCGCGATCCCGCCGAGACGATCGGCCATTTTCTCTGGTCAGACCTCGGCGGCATGGTGCTGCACGACATGATTTCGAGGCTTCCCCCCGAGAACGGTGGAGACGAACGGATCGAGGTCGGCGCTCTGTCGCTGACCGAACTCAGCGAAAGCTACATGATTTCGGCGACCAACCTGAAACGCATGTTCAAGAAGGCGGAAACCGAAGGTCTGCTTGGCTGGCAACAGCCGCGCCGCCGCGGCTCTCTCTGGCTGTCGCGCCGTTTCGTCGACGACTACTTCGCCTGGCAGTCCGCCAAGTTCTACGGCCTCGACCAGGCGTTCCACCACGCTCGCGCTGAGCTTGGAAAGAATGCGGAGAAAGATAGCAGTCCGTCGAACGCTCAGCCGCTGCTCGCGGGCATTCCGGCCTGATACTGCGGCAGGTCATCGGCGATTTCATAGAAATCGCCCCTGTCCGCGCAATAGATATGATAGCCACCGACGAGGCCGCTCGGCTGGTCGAAGGCACCGGCCATGACCGACACATAGTCCGCACCATTGCGGCGCCAGAAGAGCGCCGACCCGCAGGTCCGGCAGAAACCACGCTCGGCTTCAGGACTGGCCCTGTACCATGACACCGCCTGCTCGCCGGACACCTCGATCCTGTCGAGCGTCACGTTCGTCGCAGCGTAGTAGAGCCCCGTCTGGCGCCGGCATTGCGAACAATGGCAAAAGACCACCTCCCGCAGCGGTCCCTTGGTCTTGAACCGTACGGCGCCACACTGACATGCCCCGGTCCTTGTCTCATCCATGTCGCATCCCCCAATTTCACAGAAAAGAAAACCGGGCCAGCTTGGGGAAGCCGGCCCGGTTGGTCAAACGCACTTTTCTGACAGCTTGGATCAGCCGTTCGCGACCATCATCCGCTTTTCGTCGCGACCGCCCTTCATCCGCTCGGCGAGCAGGAAGGCGAGTTCCAGTGCCTGGTCGGCATTGAGACGCGGGTCGCAATGGGTGTGGTAGCGATCTTGCAGGTCGTCCGCGGTGACCGCGCGGGCGCCACCGGTGCACTCGGTCACGTCCTTGCCGGTCATCTCGATATGGATGCCGCCCGGATGCGAGCCTTCGGCGCGGTGGATCTGGAAGAAGCTCTCGACCTCCGACAGGACCCGCTCGAACGGACGGGTCTTGTAGTTGTTGAGCGTGATCGTGTTGCCGTGCATCGGGTCGCAGGACCATACGACCTTGCGGCCCTCGCGCTCGACGGCGCGGATGAGACGCGGCAGGTGCTCGGCAACCTTGTCGTGACCGAAACGGCAGATCAGCGTCAGGCGACCGGCTTCGTTCTGCGGGTTCAGGATGTCGATCAGGTTCAGGAGGTCGTCCGCCTGCAGCGACGGACCGCACTTCAGACCAATCGGGTTCTTGATGCCGCGGCAGTATTCGAGATGCGCATGGTCGGCCTGGCGGGTGCGGTCACCGATCCAGATCATGTGGCCGGACGTCGCGTACCAGTCGCCCGAAGTCGAGTCGACGCGCGTCAGCGCTTCCTCATAGCCCAGAAGCAGGGCTTCGTGGCTGGTGAAGAAATCGGTCTCGCGCAGGCTCGGATTGTTCTCCGGCGTGATGCCGATCGCCTTCATGAAGTCCATCGTCTCGGAGATCCGGTCGGCCAGCTTGCGGTAGCGTTCGGCCTGCGGGCTATCCTTGATGAAGCCGAGCATCCATTGATGGACATTGTCGAGATTGGCATAGCCGCCCATCGCGAAGGCACGCAGCAGGTTCAGCGTCGCGGCCGACTGGCGGTACGCCATGATCTGGCGTTCCGGGTTCGGAATGCGGGCCTCCGGCGTGAATTCGATGCCGTTGATGATGTCGCCGCGGTAGCTCGGCAGCTCGACGCCGTCGATCTTTTCGAAATCCGACGAACGCGGCTTGGCGAACTGGCCGGCGATACGGCCGACCTTCACCACCGGCAGCTGGGCGCCGAAGGTCAGCACGACGGCCATCTGCAGGAAGGCCCGGAAGAAGTCGCGGATCGTGTCGGCGCCGTGTTCGGCGAAGCTTTCCGCGCAGTCACCCCCCTGCAGCAGGAAGCCATTGCCTTCCGCCACGTTGGCAAGCGCCTTCTTCAGGCGACGGGCCTCGCCCGCAAAGACGAGCGGCGGATAAGACGCGAGCTGCTGCTCCGCGGTCTTCAAAGCCTCCTGATCCGGATAGGCCGGAACCTGCTTGATCGGCTTCTGTCGCCAGCTGCTCGGGGTCCAATTCTGTGCCATGATCGTCACCTGCTTTTCGAAAAAGGCGGCCTCCTCCCGGCCGCTTTGGATGGGGGCTTATAAACCCTAATATTTGCCTTGCAAAGCCGAAGTTGAAGAGCATCCGGCGTCGATTCGCGACTTTCTTCCCCGCTGTCTCTCGGCCGCCCCAATGTCGCCGCCGCGGAGGCATCGAGGGGACAGGCACCGACAACCGCGATGCACCCCGCTCTGCGGCGTGACGAACGCCATCTTGCATTTACATGAACGTAAACGTAAGAATTACGGCCTCGCAGGACTGTTGGACGGAGGAGGTTCGACAATGGAGACGAAGCCGGAGATAGAGCGCAGGGACATCCATTTTGCGGCGGCCGATCGTTTTCCACTCGCCGGCACGCTGTTCCAGGGCACCGGCGACGGCCCGCTTGCCTTGATCTCCTCGGCCGCCGCCGTGCCGCGCGGGATCTATGCCCGCTTCGCCGAACATCTGGTCGCCCGTCACGGTTTCCGTGCGGTGCTGACCTACGACTACCGGGGCGTGGCCGCCTCGCGGCCACCGGCCGGGTGGAAGACCAAGCCGAAGATGCTCGACTGGGCCGAAAAGGACCTGCCGGCCGCGCTTGACCGCCTGCAGGCGGTCGCACCCGGCCACCGCGTGGTCGGGATCGGCCAATCCTTCGGCGGCCAGGCCCTCGGGCTTTGCGGCCGCGCCAACCAGTTCGACCGCTATCTGATGGTCGCGGTAATGTCCGGCCACTGGGCCTATACCGACGAACCTTACAAGGTCTTTGCCTCGATGAACCTCGTCGGCGTGCCGCTGGCACTCCTGACGGGCCGCGTCCCCGGCTGGATCGGTCTCGGGCAGACACTGCCGGGCACGGTCTTCCGCCAATGGGCCCGCTGGGGCCGCTCGCCCGACTACTTCTTCGCCGACAGGCACATGGACGCCGCGCGCCGCTTCGCGGAGGTGAAGACGCCGATCCTCTCGATCGGCGTGGCAGACGACCGATGGGGCACGCAACGTGCCCAGGAGGCCATCCTCAAGGCCTATACAGGCGCCCCCGTGGAGCGACGGCGCGTCTCGCCGGCGGATACGGACGGACAGCCGATCGGCCATCTCGGCTTCTTCCGCCCCACCTTCCGCGACACGCTGTGGGAACCGGCAATCGACTGGCTGGCGGCCGCCTGAGCCGCTTTCGCGAAGGCAAAATCCCTCGACCGGCGCCTGTGGATTGTTGTGCACGAAAGTCGCGATACTGGCGCCCCTTCGAAAATTGTCATACTCTAATTTTAAGCGCGACCGAAAGGTTGTGCTCGCAATGCTTGTTACAAGCTTCGCGCCAGCCCCGACCGCTACTGCGGACAGGACGAGGGATGTGATCCCCGTCACTCGGGTGCGGCATGAGGCGGCTCCCGCGTATCAGTAACGATCATGAGGATCCGTGCTATGGCGTATGATTGGAGTGGTGTTCGGACAAAGCGTATCCGCCGGCTGAAGATTGCCGTCGCGTCCTGTCTCGGACTTCTGGTGCTCTCCGCACCGGTTCTGGCTTTCACCTGAAATTTGTCGAACGCACGGCGGAACCCCAAGGGTGTTCCCGCGTTTCGCATGTGTCGGATCGGCGGCCTTGTGCCGATCCGAGGTTCCTTCCGCATGAATTTGCCCCGTCCACCGGACGGGGCATCTTTTCTTAGGCGCCCTGCCCCGCGCCTCAGACGCGTTCGCCGTTGCGGATCCGATAGCTCGGGCTGTACATCGTAACGAGCTCTTCCGCCGCCGTGGGATGCACGGCCATCGTCCGGTCGAAGTCATCCTTCGTGCAGCCGGCCTTCAGTGTAATCCCGAGGATCTGCGCCATCTCGCCCGCATCGTGGCCGAGAATATGCGCGCCGACCACCTTCCGGTCGGCGGCGTTGACGATCAGCTTCATGATCGTCTTCTCCGCCCGGCCCGAAAGCGTCGCCTTCATCGGACGGAACTGCGCGCGGTAGATCTCGAGTTCGCCTAAACGCTTGGCCGCTTCCTCTTCCGAAAGGCCGACCGTGCCGATCTCCGGCTGCGAGAAGACCGCCGTCGCGATCAGGTCGTGATCCGGTGACGTCGGGTTGCCCTTGTACTCCGTCTCGATGAAGCACATCGCCTCGTGGATCGCCACCGGCGTCAGCTGGACCCGGTCGGTGACGTCGCCGAGCGCAAAGATGCTCGGCACGTTGGTGCGCGAATACTGGTCGACGACGATCGCGCCCCGTTCGTTGGTCACCACGCCGGCCGTCTCGAGCCCAAGCCCCTTGGTGAACGGATCGCGGCCGAGCGCCAGCATTACCTGGTCGGCGACCAGGTCGCCATTGGTCTTCGTCCGGGCCACGAGACGGCCGTCGTCCCGCTTGCTGACCTCCTCGATCAGTTCATGGCACAGGATCCGAATCCCCTTGGCTTCCATTGCCTCATGCAGGCCGCGGCGCATGTCATGGTCGAAACGGCTGAGGATCTCGGCCCCGCGATAGACCAGCGTCGTCTCAACGCCGAGACCGTGGAAGATGTTGGCGAACTCGACTGCGATATAGCCGCCGCCGGCGATCACGATCGCGCGCGGCAGTTCCTTGAGATCGAAGGCCTCGTTGGACGAGATGCACAGTTCATGGCCCGGCAGGGCCGCATGCGGGTTCGGCCCGTTGCCGACGGCAATGACGATCCGTTCCGCGGTGACGACCTGGCCGCTCTTGACGAGGCGCACGCTGTTCGGTCCGGCAATCTCGGCCCGGGTCTCGAAGATCTCGGCGCCGTTGTTCTCGAGCCCCTTGCGATAGAGGCCTTCCAGACGGGTGATTTCCTTGTCCTTCGCCGCAATCAGCGCCGGCCAGTCGAATTTTGTCTCGCCGACGGTCCAGCCATAGCCGGCAGCGTCCTCGAAATGCTCATGGAACTGCGAGGCATAGACGAAGAGCTTCTTCGGCACGCAGCCGCGAATGACGCAGGTTCCCCCGAACCGGTATTCCTCGGCGATCGCCACCTTCTTGCCGAGCGAGGCCGCGACGCGCGCGCTGCGCACGCCACCCGACCCGCCGCCGATCACGAACAGATCATAATCGAAATCGGACATGGAAACTCTCCTTGCAAATCAGCGGTGGGAACAACGAACCTGATATAGGGTGCGTCGCAACAAAAAGAAAAGCCCGGAACGATGTCCGGGCTCTGGGAATTGCAGTCGGCCGAAGATTACGGCTTCGGGGCTTCCGCCGCCGGAGCTTCCGCCGCCGGAGCCTCCGTTGCAGCCGGCTGGGCTGCCTGGACTTCCTTCAGCAGCGCGTCATTGGCCTGCTTCTCGAGATCGCGGGCAACGCCGGCGGTCCAGATGTCGGCAGCCTTGACCAGCTCGCGCGTGGCGATCGGGCCGTCTTTCAGAAGCTTCTTGCCGGCATCGCTGGTGTAGAACTCGGTCATCGCCTTGAGCTCGTCGACCGTGAAGGCCTTGGCGTAGACCAGCGCGGCTTCGCGCTCGAGGTCGCCACGGCGCGGCGCGAGTTTCAGCGCTTCTTCATCGACCTTGGACGCAATGGTGTCCTCGAGGTTCGGATAGGCCTGGATGAGCTGTACCTTCAGGCGCTCGGAAACGTTCGGCAGGATGTTGTCGAAACGGTCGGTTACACCGAGGGCCGCGATCGCCGCGCGGGCAGCCTGCACGTGCTCTGGCGGCACGTCCTGCGCCTGTGCGGAAAAGCCCGTGAAGAGGCCACCGGCAATGACGGTGACAGACGCGAGACGCGTCAAACCCGAAAATCCGATCATGAAATCCATTGCTCCTGTTTAGTTCTGTGCATGCATCACACGCGCACCCGCCGGACCGGCGATGATGGCGAGCGAGGCCAAGTTGATGAAAAGCCCGTGCTCGACCACACCGGGGATTGAATTGAGCGCGATCGCCAAGGCCTCTGCATCAGGAATGCGGCCAAAAGATGCGTCGAGAATGAGATGTCCACCGTCTGTCGTGAAGAGGCCGTCGCCCGACTCACGCAGCTTCATCTCGCCGGTCAGGCCAAGCCGTTCGGCGACCTTTTCCACGGCGATCCGCGTGGCCGCCTGGCCGAAGGGATTGATCTCGATCGGCAGCGGAAAACGGCCGAGCAGGTCGACAACCTTGCTCTCGTCAGCGATCACGATCATGCGTTCGGAGGCGGCCGCGACGATCTTCTCGCGCAGCAGTGCTCCACCGCCGCCCTTGATCAGGCGAAGCTTGGCGTCGACTTCGTCGGCGCCGTCGATGGTCAGGTCGAGCTGCGGCAATTCGTCGAGCGACTTCAGCGGCACACCCAGTTCGAGGCACAGGCGCGCGGTCCGCTCGGACGTTGGCACACCTTCGACCCTGAGGCCTCCGGCCACCTTTTCGGCCAGAAGCCGGACGAACTCCTCCGCGGTAGAACCGGTGCCGATGCCGAGACGCATCCCGTCTTCGACATGCTCCAAAGCCGCTGCTGCAGCCTTAATCTTCATTTCGCGGGCGTCCATGCGCCAAAAGCTCCTGTCCGTTTCGTCGTCGCCTGTTTACACGGCTCGCGGATCAAACGAAAGCCCCTTTGCGATACCCCTGTAGCGGTTGCCTTTTGCCAATCTTTCGCCTACCGCCGTTGGACGGCAACAAATTTCCCCACCGACGGAGACCGCCCTTGACCGCTCCCACCATCGTCTTCGACCTCGACGGCACGCTCGTTGATACGGCGCCGGATCTCGTCGCCAGCCTCAACCACACGATCGCGGCGGCAGACCTCGCACCCGTCGGCTATGACGATCTGACATTTCTCGTCGGCCAGGGCGCCCGCGCGATGATCGCCCGCGCCTTCGCGCTGCGCGGCGCACCGCTCGCGGAAACCGAGATCCAGCCGCTCCTCGACCGGTTCATCGAGCACTACATGGCCGGCATGCCGGGCGACAGCCGGCCTTATCCAGGCCTTGTCGAAGCCCTCGACCGGTTGAAAGCCGCCGGCTTTCGCCTGGCCGTCTGTACCAACAAGATGGAATCCCTCGCCGTTCCGCTGGTCGAGAAGCTCGGCCTGGCGCACCATTTCGCCGCGGTCGCCGGCGGAGATACCTTCGCGGTCAAGAAACCCGACCCGGGCCACCTGACGGCGACGATCGAAAAGGCCGGCGGCGACCCGCGCGTCGCAGTGATGATCGGCGACAGTGTCAACGACATCCTCGCCGCCCGCAATGCCGGCATCCCCTCCGTCGTGGTTCCCTTCGGCTATTCCGACGTGCCGATCGCCGAGCTCGGCGCGGACCGCCAGATCGCCCACTTCGACGAACTGACGCCGGCATTTCTCAGCGACATGCTGCGGGCATGAAAAAAGGCGGGCCGCAAGGTCCGCCTTCTTCGTCTCTATCGTGTTCGCCGCGATCAGCTGCGCGGCGCACGCGCGTCGCTGATCGCCTTGAAGGCCTTGCGGGTATAGTCGTCGCGCCCGTAGACGTCGTCGAAATACTCGAGCTTCCCGTCCTTGTTCGGCCACGCCGTGAAGTAGGCGACATAGACTGGAAGCTTCTGCGGCACCTGCACGGCACGGTTCTGGCCGGAAGCAATCTGCTTGGAGATTTCCGCCGTCGTGGTGCCCATGACGGCCGCTGCCATCACGCGCGGTTCCGAAAGGCGCACGCAGCCATGGCTGAGCGCACGCATGTCGCGCTGGAAGAAGCTCTTCGACGGCGTGTCGTGCATGTAGATCGAGTGGGCGTTCGGGAACAGGATCTTCAGATCGCCGAGCGCATTGTCGCTGCCCGGCGGCTGGCGCACGTCGACGCTGTGGGTCGTGTTCCAGTCGACCTGGCTCGACGAGACCTTGCGGCCCTGGTAGCTCACCTCATAGCCGAGGCGATCGAGATAGGTCGGATCGGCCCGCAGTTTCGGCAGCATCTCGTTGACGATGATCGACTTCGGAACGCCCCAGTACGGATTGAACTCGACGGTCTCGATCTGGTCCTGGAAGAAGTAGGTCTGGTTCGACTTCGACCCGACCACAACCCGCATCGACAGCTGCTCGCGGCCCTCGTTGATGTAATAGGCGGTGAAGGCAGGCTGGTTGATGAAGACGTAGCGCGAACCGAGGTCGTTCGGCAGCCAGCGCAGTTCTTCCATCGCGACGATCAGCTTTTCGATCTTCTCCACATTGCTGTGGCCGGTCAGCGCACGGATGGTGGCCCGTCCGACAACACCGTCCGGTTTCAGGCCCTTCTCCTTCTGGAACGCCTCGACGACGGCGACCAGTTCCGGCGTGTAGTCCGGCGTGCCGGCATAGGCGGTCAGCACCGCGGAATGCTCGGTCTTCACCGCATCGGAGGCCTGCGCCTTGATCGCGTTGATGATGTTCGAAAGCTCCGGATTGCTCTGGCCCGGCTTCAGCAGCGTGCCGTCGGCGATGCGGATCACCGTTCCGGCTTCCGCCTCGGCAGCCCTCAGGCTCGCCAGCTCCGCCTTCATCGCCTGGAACTGCGCATTGTCCGGATCACGCGACCTGAGATAGGCGCCGACATCCGGGCTGAGCCGCACCATGTTGAGCACCGGCTTGAAATTGACCGCCTTGCGCTTGAAGTCGTGATAGCCGGAGATCTTGTTGGGATCGACACGACCGCGCTCGGTGTCGCCGACATAGGTCAGGACCTTGACCGACATGAGGAGCTCGAAACGGGCCAGTTCGCGCGACAGCTTGTCGGGATCGGCCGGGTCGGCGGTCTCGCTCGGCAGGGCAATCGTGTAATCTTCGGGAGAGAGCCCAGAGGCGTCGACCGAACCGAAGGCGGCAAGCATCTGGCGGGCCCGTTCGGTCACGCCGGTTTCGCTCACCCACATGAGCGGCTTGCCGTCCTTGTAATAGGCTTCGACGGCGCTCGCGATATCGTCGGAAGCACGGACACCGGCAACGGTGAGGAACCGGCGCAGCGGCGAGGCGTCCCCCGTCGGCGCAACCGCCGGATCGGTCGCCGGAACGACGATCGGCCGCGTGGCTTCGACCTTATAAGTGTAATAGCGCGGGCCGGAGACTTTCGGCAGTGGCTCGGGGTCGCCCATTTCCAGACCGCCCTGGGCCTGCGGCTCGATAATCGTGCTGATGCCGGGCTTCTTCTTCTGGGCACCGGGGCCGCCCCTCAAGAGATCGAG
Organism: Rhizobium terricola; assembly: GCF_012927355.1. Taxonomy (GTDB): domain Bacteria; phylum Pseudomonadota; class Alphaproteobacteria; order Rhizobiales; family Rhizobiaceae; genus Allorhizobium; species Allorhizobium terricola. The sequence continues at coordinate 889,307 of NZ_JABBGK010000001.1, read as the reverse complement.
CAGCGTGGCGGACTGGGCAGTCTGAGGAAGGGCGCCGAGCGCCGTCACCGCGGCAAGCACTGCCGTCACCGTGATCTTGTTGTAGCTTTTCATTCTTGCTCTCGTTCCCGATGTGTCCTGTCGACGCGGTCGCCGCAAATCGGCGCGGCCTCTGTTGGCGCGGATCACTAGCCGATTGGCATATCATTGAAAAGTTGTCGCCGCTCGCCGGGACGCACAGACGAATTTCAATTTTGCGTGAATCCGCAGGCGCCCATCCTGGGACGCCTTCAGTGACTTTAATGAAAATATTCGCTAATTTTTCCTTAACCGCGAACAGGAAGCAGCCCGCCGGGAGGATTACCCCCAGAGTTGAGCCGACGACTTTGCCGGGCAGCGTGCCAAATTTGACACGCCATTGGACCGGCCGATCAGGATTTCTCGGACACCGAGTCCAGCAGGGCGCGAACGACGATCCAGGCCAGAAGCATGCCCAGAAGCTGCGCAGCGACAAAAGGTGCGACATCGCCCGGGCGAATGCCCGCAAATGTATTGGAAACGCTGCGGGCCAACGTCACCGCGGGATTGGCGAATGAGGTCGACGCGGTGAACCAGTAGGCCGCCGTGATATAGAGCCCAACCGACACTGCGACGTGGTCGGGACGGAACCGGCGTGTCAGCAGAATGGTCGTGACCAGCCCGAAGGTAGCGACCGTCTCCGAAAGCCATTGACCGCCGCCGCTTCGCACCTTTTCGGAGACCTGCCAGATGTCGAGATCGAACATCGCATGCGCCAGCCAGACGCCCGCGACGGCGGCAAACACCTGGACCAGGACATAGAGCACGGCCTCACGCACGGAGATTTCGCGCGCCATCAGCATGACGAGCGTCACTGCCGGATTGAAATGCGCGCCCGAGATCGGCCCGAGCATGGTGATCAGCACCACAAGGACAGCCCCGGTTGCCACCGTGTTGCCGAGGAGTGCGATCGCCACATTGCCGCCCGACAGGGTTCCTCCCATGATGCCGGAGCCGATCACCGTCGCAAGGAGTAGCAGGGTCCCCAGCCCTTCGCCGAGGAGACGCGCCGTCAATGTCGATCGCATGTTGTCCGCCACCACCTCGCGCTCAGTTCTGCCGGCCGATATCGGATAGGCGCTGCTGCAGCGACAGCTTGTCGAGACTGGCAATCGGCAGATTGACGAAGATGGAGATGCGATTGTTGAGCATGCGGTAGGCATCCGCGAACGCCAGCGCCTTTTCCGTCGCCGAACCTTCGACGGCGGCAGGATCGGCCACGCCCCAATGCGCCGTCATCGGTTGACCGGGCCAGACCGGACAGGACTCCGCCGCGGCGGAATCGCAGACCGTGAAAACGAAATCCATTTTCGGTGCACCCGCGACAGCAAACTCGTCCCAACTCTTGGAGCGCAGGCCGGATGTGTCATAGTTCGCCCGCTTCAGGAGTTCGATCGCCAGGGGATGAACCTCGCTCTTCGGATGCGACCCGGCGGAATGGGCGGTGAAACGCCCCTTGCCTTCGCGGTTGAGACAGGCCTCCGCAAGGATCGAACGGGCGGAATTCCCGGTGCAGAGGAAGAGAACATTGAAATGATCCTGAGCCATGGTCAGTCCTTCAGCAACGACAGGTGATTTCTTCGAGAATAGGCCGGCAGACCTCGGGCGAACCACCGCAGCAATCTTCCAGCAGGAAAGCCATCAGGCCCCGCATCGCCTCGAGGTCGGCGCGATAGCGGATGTGCCGGCCTTCCCGCTCGCTGTCGACCAGTCCGGCATTGGCGAGAACCGTCAGGTTGGCCGACAGGGTATTGGCTCTGAAATTGAGGGCGGTCGCGATGTCACCGGCATTCAGGCCCTCCGGCGCATGACGCACCAGGAGCCGGAAGATGGCGAGACGGCCGTCATGGGCAAGCGCAGAAAGCGCATCGAGAGTCTGTTTCGTATCCATATTTCCAGAAATCATGAATAATAGAAGTTTTCAAGAGGCCAATTGACCACAAAATAACATGAGATGATCGGTAAACTTATAATTGATTGCGGTTGCGCGCCGCCTTCGGCGAACTAAATATTCCCTGGGCAGGACAGAAGAAAAGGCATGAACCATGATCAGTACCCGCACTGAAAGCGACACCTTCGGACCGATCGACGTGGCAGCCGACCGCTACTGGGGCGCCCAGGCCGAACGCTCGCGCGGCAATTTCAAGATCGGTTGGGAAAAACAGCCGCTCGCGGTCGTTCGCGCCCTCGGCATCGTCAAGCAGGCTGCAGCCCGCGCCAACATGGCTCTCGGAGGCCTCGACGCGGCGCTTGGCGCGGTGATCGTCAAGGCGGCCCAGGAGGTGATCGACGGCAAGCTCGACGACCATTTTCCGCTGGTCGTGTGGCAGACCGGTTCGGGCACTCAGTCGAACATGAACGCCAACGAGGTGATTTCCAACCGGGCGATCGAAATGCTCGGCGGCGTGATGGGATCCAAGAAGCCCGTCCACCCGAACGACCACGTCAACATGAGCCAGTCGTCGAACGACACCTATCCGACGGCCATGCACATCGCCTGCGCGGAAGAGATCGTCCGACACCTGATTCCAAATCTGAAGCATCTGCACCAAGCCCTTGACTCGAAGGCGAAAGCCTTTGCCCACATCATCAAGATCGGCCGCACGCACACCCAGGATGCGACACCGCTGACGCTTGGCCAGGAGTTCTCCGGCTATGCCGCGCAGGTCGCGTCGGCCATCCGGCGGATCGAACTGACGCTGCCCGGCCTCTATGAACTCGCCCAGGGCGGCACGGCCGTCGGAACCGGCCTCAATGCGCCGGTCGGCTTCGCGGAGAAGGTGGCGGAAGAGATTGCCGCCATCACCGGCCTGCCCTTCATCACGGCCCCGAACAAGTTCGAGGCACTGGCCGCTCACGACGCGATGGTCTTTTCCCATGGCGCGATCAATGCCGCCGCGGCCGCCCTCTTCAAGATCGCCAACGACATCCGTTTCCTGGGATCCGGTCCACGTGCCGGTCTCGGCGAACTCGCCCTGCCGGAAAACGAACCCGGCTCGTCGATCATGCCCGGCAAGGTCAATCCGACCCAGTCCGAAGCCCTGACCCAGGTCTGCGCCCACATCTTCGGCAACAATGCAGCGATCACCTTTGCCGGCAGCCAGGGCCATTTCGAACTCAACGTCTACAATCCGATGATGGCCTACAATTTCCTGCAGTCGACGCAGTTGCTCGGCGACGCGGCCCGCTCCTTCGCCGACAATTGTGTGGTGGGCATCGAGGCTCGCGAGGACAACATCCGTAAGGGCGTCGAGAACTCGCTGATGCTGGTCACCGCCCTCAACACGCGCCTCGGCTATGACCTCTGCGCCAAGATCGCCAAGACCGCCCACAAGAACGGCACGACGCTCCGCGAGGAAGCCGTCGGCGGAGGGTACCTGACCAATGAGGAGTTCGATGAATATGTGCGCCCGGAGCTGATGATTGGCCCGAAATGACGACGCTCCTTAGCCTTCGTGCCTGTGGATGACCGGCCTGAAGCTGTGGATTAAGGCCGTGAGGCAGATTTATCGCTGTCTTCGCATAAGCTAATGTTCCCGTCATGCTTCAGGTCGCTCAACAACCACTGACGGTCTACCTCGATCCGGACACGGCAAGCCGGATCGAAGCGCTCGTCAGGAGTGGGCGCTACGCCAACGCCAGCCAGATCGTCCAGGAGGCTCTCGCCCAATGGCGATCCAACTGCGACCAGCACGAGTTCGAGCTCAAGCTCAAGAAAACCTACGAGACCGGCATGACGATGAGGGGCCGCGATCACGTCACGGCCGCGAGCTTCCTGCGCTCGATGGGTGACATGGCCTGAGCGGCCCCGCCCTGCTCCTGCTTCTCCCCTTGCTCCTTCCCCTTTAGGCTCATTGAAATTTAACTGCCGCCGCCGTAAACCACGGCCATCCGAAAACGTGCCTCCGAAAGGCTTTTGACTGATGGCCGCAGACCTTTTTCCTCTTGGCGAAGACAAGACACCCTACCGCAAGCTCACCTCGGACTACGTCTCGACCACGAACTTCAACGGCCAGGAAGTGCTGACCGTCGCTCCCGAAGGCCTGCGCCTGCTCGCCGAGACGGCATTCGCCGACATCAACCACCTCCTCCGCCCCGGCCATCTCAAGCAGCTCGCCTCGATCCTCGAGGACCCGGAAGCGACCGACAACGACCGTTTCGTCGCCTATGACCTCTTGAAGAACGCCAACATCGCGGCCGGCGGCATCCTGCCCATGTGCCAGGACACCGGCACAGCCATCATCATGGGCAAGAAGGGCCGTCGCGTCTGGACCGAAGGCGGCGACGAGGATGCGCTGGCCAGGGGCGTCATGGATGCCTACGAGCGCAAGAACCTGCGCTATTCCCAGCTCGCACCGCTGAAGATGTTCGAGGAAAAGAACACCCGCAACAACCTTCCGGCCCAGATCGACCTCTACGAGGAAGGCGAGGACGCCTACAAGTTCCTGTTCATGGCCAAGGGCGGCGGCTCGGCCAACAAGACCTACCTGTTCCAGGGCACGCCCTCGCTGCTCACGCATGACCGCATGATCGACTTCCTCAAGGAGAAGATCCTGACGCTCGGCACCTCGGCCTGTCCCCCCTACCATCTGGCGATCGTCATCGGCGGCCTCTCGGCCGAGATGAACCTGAAGACGGTCAAGCTCGCCTCCGCCCGCTATCTCGACAGCCTGCCGACCGAGGGTTCAGAAAGCGGCCACGCCTTCCGCGACCTGGAGATGGAGAAGGAAATCCACAAGCTCACCCAGTCGCTCGGCGTCGGCGCCCAATTCGGCGGGAAGTATTTCTGTCATGACGTGCGGGTCATCCGCCTGCCCCGTCACGGCGCATCGCTGCCGATCGGCCTCGGCGTCAGCTGTTCCGCCGACCGCCAGGCGCTCGGCAAGATCACCAAGGACGGCATCTACATCGAGCAGCTCGAAACCGATCCGTCGAAGTACATGCCGGAAATCGACGAGACCGCGCTGTCTTCCTCGGTGGTCAAGATCGACCTCAACCAGCCGATGAGCGCGATCCTCGCCGAACTGACCAAGCACCCGGTCAAGACGCGCCTGTCGCTGACCGGCACCATCATCGTCGCCCGCGACCTTGCGCATTCCAAGATCCGCGAGCGCCTGGAAAAGGGCGAAGGCATGCCCGAATACCTGAAGAACCACCCGGTCTATTATGCAGGTCCGGCCAAGACCCCGGCGGGCTATGCGTCAGGCTCGTTCGGCCCGACCACGGCCGGCCGCATGGACAGTTACGTCGACCAGTTCCAGTCCTTCGGCGGCTCGATGGTGATGCTCGCCAAGGGCAATCGCTCGCGTGCCGTGCGCGAAGCCTGCAAGAAGCACGGCGGCTTCTATCTCGGCTCCATCGGCGGCCCGGCTGCACGCCTGGCCCAGGACTGCATCAAGAAGGTCGAGGTCCTGGAATACCCGGAACTCGGCATGGAAGCAGTCTGGAAGATCGAGGTCGAAGACTTCCCGGCCTTTATCGTCACCGACGACAAGGGCAACGACTTCTTCCAGGAATTCAACCTGAGCTGAGCGGAAAAACGACCCAATCGACAACGGCGGAAGGCGGCAATCCAATGCCGCCTTTCTCCCGCGACAGCATTCCATAGATCATTCATGGCGTTACAGGGCAGACGCACAGAAGATGAGAATATTTCCCGACGACTGTTCGGGCGCGTGCATTAAACATTCCCAAATAATTTTGCTCTAATTAATCAAGAGGGTCATGGACCCAGACGCCAATTGGAGTTCGCCGATGAACACGGCACCGACACCGAAAGCCCAGGTCCCCGACATCGCGGCGCAGATCACCTACGCCATGCGGACCATGGGCGTTGCTCCGATCCCGCGCAATTACGAACTCTTCTACGAAGCCTATATCGGCTCCAATCCGACCCTGACCAAGGAGCTGGCCGCCCTCGGCAGCAAGGCCACCCAGGACGAACTCGACGAACTCGGCCGCCAGTATTTCGGCAACCACCAGAGCCAGGTCATCGAGAATGCCCACAGCAAGCTGATCGCCGAGCTTGATGGCCTCCTGCGCGTTCTCCAGCAGGAGCAGACCTCGCTCGTAAGCTACAACAAGCTGCTCGGAGAAACCTACACCCGCATCAGTTCGAAGAGCCACACCAGCGCCGACATCCTGCGCAGCGCCATCAACATCCTGTCCGAAGCGACCGGCGACACCATGGCGCACGGCGAGAAGACGGTCGAGAAGGTCTCGCAGAAATCCCAGGAAATGGATCAGGTCCGCAAGGAACTGGACGAATACAAGCGCATCGCCAACACCGACTCGCTGACCCGCATCGCCAACCGCCGCGCCTTCGACGAGCGGCTTGCGGCCATCTATGATTCCGGCACCAGCGCCCCGCTCACCGGCCTCGTGCTGGCCGACATCGACAATTTCAAGAAGATCAACGACACCTACGGCCATCCGGTCGGCGACAAGATCCTCGCGACGGTTGCGACCGTCATCCGCGCCAACGTCCGCAAGGACTGTTTCGTCGCCCGCACCGGCGGCGAGGAATTCGCGGTGATCGTCGACGGAAACACGGCCGAGGAAGTCAACCAGATGTGCGAGCGCATTCGTACCGCGCTCGAGACGACGCCCTTCAAGAACTCGAAGACCGGCGTCAACTACGGCCCGATCACTCTTTCGCTCGGCTTCTGCATGGCCGGCGACGCGGAAGATCCGGGCGAACTCTACGCCAAGTCCGATATCGCGCTCTACTGCGCAAAGAATGCCGGCCGCAATCGCACCAAGATATACGAAGACGGCATGAAGAAGGACTTCACCAAGAGCTGGCTGATCTACAAGCGCTAGGGCCAAAGCTCAATCAGGACAGGCGTTCTGTTGGCACTCGAGCTGTTCCAGCAAGAGTGCTAAGCGGTTTAGTCTACTGATCGGCGTGAAGACAGAGAGATAGAGCATTCAAGGCGACGGCGCTTTCGCCGCAAATGCTCCGGTTCTTCGGACCGCAACTGTCGGTCCGGCAATTTCCACCTCCAAGAATGTCTTAGGGGCAGGCGGAGACACCGGCCGCCTTGGCAATCGCGACAAGTTCGGGGCGATACTCGAAATGCATGGTGTCATAGTGATACCAGCGCCCTCCCCAGATGAAGCCGAACCGCTCGAACGTCTCCACGATCGCCATCGGGAAGCGGTTCGAGTAGGCAGGAACGTGTCCCGGCTTGCCGCCCGACCAGACCCAATAGTCGGCATATTTCGTATTAAGATCGATGGCCGCGCCGAAGCTGTGCACCGACATGTTCGGCGCCTTCGCCACCTTGCGCCAGTTGAACGTACCCGCACTCGGAGAAACGTATTTCTCTACCCCGGGAATCGATTTCAAGGCATCGCGCACCTGCCCGAGCGCAATATCCGCCCCTTGCCGCCGTGTCATCCGGACCACCGTTCCGAACCAATCGACATTGACGAGGGAACGCTCGACCTCCCTGGCAGACGCGCCGTAGAGACGCATCATCAACGGGTCGCTTCGTATGCGGCCAGGGTCGAAATTGACGGACGGCTTGGTCTCGCAGGCACCGACAGGATAATCCTGGGACAGGCTGTCCTCGACGTCTCCGGCGCCCAACTTGGCGAAATGGTCCTTCACCCGCCCGTCATCGATGAGAAGCGGGGCCCCGCCATCCCGGAAGATAAGCCGGCCATCCTCGATGCCGGCAATTGTCTCCGGATAGGAGGCGACCAGAAGCGCAAGCTTCTGGTCTATGCTGAGTTCTCCCCCACGCGCCACACCGGCGCATGAGCAAAGGACTGTCAGGACCGCGACTGCGATGCCATTGAAATGTGTGTTGCGTGCCGTCCCCATGGAACAACGCTGGCACAGCCGTTCAGCGGTGGCAAGGCCTTGGCACCGCTGCGAAACGCTTCGGCCTACCACATGGTCTTTGCGGCGCGCTCCGGCCATTCCCGATCATAGGTGGCCTTGTCGAAATCAGCCTTCGCGGCCTGCAGCAGATCCCCGGGCGTCGGCAGATCCTTCGGATCGACAAAATTGTCCGGGTTCCACAGGTCGGACCGGATGAGAGCGCGGGCGCACTGGAAATAGACCTCATCGATCGTCACCAGCACGACGCTGCGCGGATGCTTGCCATCCATCTCGAAGCTCGCGAGCAGTGCCGGATCCACAGACACGACCGCCTTGCCGTTGACCCGCATCGCGGTGTTGGAACCGGGCACGAGGAACATCAGCGCGACACGCGGATCGCGCACGATGTTCATCAAGGAATCGATGCGATTGTTGCCACGCCAGTCGGGAAGCGCGAGCGTACGCTCGTCCTCGACCCGAACCACGCCCCCCCGGTCGCCGCGCGGCGAGCAGTCCAGCCCTTCCGGGCCGACGGTGGCGAGAGCAACGAAGGGAGAGGCCTCGATCATCAGCCGATACTCGGTCGTCAGCGCCGGGGTCACCTTGACCAGCGAGGCTTCGGTCACCCCCTGATAGATTTCCCGGAGCTGCTCGGGGCTGCGGATGATCGACATGCCGGTTCCTTCCTGTTGATGGCCTGCGGCGCCTCTACCGCAGGACGATATCAGAAGGATGACACGTTGCGCAGGCGGTCCTGGCCGTCAACCCGGGCAGCATTGGGCTCGGAAACCAGAAACGCCGCCACCTCGGCAATCACCTCCGGCGCACTGACGATCCGTCGATGCCCCTGCCCGTTCGCCCAATGATGGCGGATATGGTCGCCGACGCCCTGATAGCGCCGTGCATGTTTGGCGCCGACCTCCTTGTCGTCCTCGGCATGAACGACCAGAAGCGGCCGCGCCAGGCGTCGTGCGATCGGCACCCCGTCGAGCGCCTTGATACCGCAGCCGATCACACGCTCGGCATGGGCGGCCATCAATCGCCGCACCTCGGGCGACAGGCCGACCATCCGCGAAAACCCATCGAACACGTCCTCGATCTCCGAGGGCGAACCGATGACCGCCATGCGATCCGCCTTGAAGGCTGCAACGCCCGGAAAGGCGCCTCCCGATGCGGTCATCAGCGCGGCACCGCCGAAGGAGTGCCCGACGGCCCCTTCGAACGGGCCGAACCGTTCGTCGACGCGCGCGAAAGCCCTTGCGGCAAGCAGCATGTCGAGACGGCGTCCGGCGGAGCGACCGTGCCCGGGCAGGTCGACAACGACCACCTCGGCGCCGGCCTCCCGCAGGCCGACCGCGAGCTCAGCCATATACTCCGCCCGCGAACCCCACCCATGAATGACAAGGATGCGCGGCGCCGAACAATCAGGCGACAGGAGACGCTGCACGCCAACCTTCTCCGCGCCCCTCCCGACAGTGAGCTTCTCCGCCTGGGACAGCAGCATCGCACCCGAGGCGAAGGCGGATTTTGCCTTCCGGCCCTTCGGCCGGCGGGAGGGCGTCCGGCAGAAAAGCGCCCAGGCGGCACGGCTCGCGACGGATGGCGACAGGCCGGTCAGGGCGGAGAAACCGAATCGGGTGACCTTGGCGGCAAAGGATGGCATAGTCGGATTCCCATTTAATGTTCAATGATGAACAATAAAGTACAACGATGAACAAAAATCAAGCCCTGCCCTGGGACCATCCGCGTTTCAAGAGCTGGATCTCCGTCGGACGTGCCTGCCAGCTGATGCAGCAGGCGCTCTCGCGTGCGCTGACGTCGCTCGACATCAAGCCGCCGCATCTCGACATCCTGGTGAACCTCTACCGCTTCGAGGGGATCTCGCAGCAGGAACTCGCCCGCAAGTTGCTCGTCGGCCGCTCGAACATGAGTATGCTGCTTCCGCAAATGGAAAAGCGCGGCCTGATCGAGCGCCGTGCCGATGCGCGCGACAAGCGTATCCTCCGCCTGTTCCTGACCGAGAACGGCCGCGAACTCACCATCCGCGCCATGGCCATCCAGACGGAACTGATCGAACGCACTCTGTCGGCAACCCCGATCGAGGATTGCCTGCTGATGGCGACGAACATGGAAAAGCTGATCGCCCGCCTGCAGAGCGAAGAGGCGACGGAGGACTGAAAGTCTTCGGCAGGTTAGCGCCGCACCTCGCGGCTCAGGCCCTTTTCCGAAAGCTCCCGTTCGTAGCCGGCGAATTTCGCCTCGCCGGTCTCCCCGAGTTCCCGAAGATAGCTCCAGGTAAAGATGCCGGTGTCATGGCCATCGTCGAAGCCGATGCGGACGGCATAGTTTCCGGTCGGCACCACGGCAGCGATTGCCACATTGCGCTTGCCCGGCACGGTCACCTTCTGGCCCGGCCCGTGGCCCTGCACTTCGGCTGACGGAGAAAGTACCCGCAGCATCTCCGCCGGAAGAGCCGCAACCACCCCGTCGTTGAAGGTGACTGACAGCGTCCGGCGGTCCTTCGATACCTTCAGTTCACTCGGCCAGAAATCGCTCATCGTCTACCCCTGTCGTCTCACGCGCCGAGAGTTAGGCCCGCGCCTTGTGCAGCGCAAGACATTTTGCCGGGCGATCCGGCACCCGATTGCTTGACGCGTGGGCCCACTGTGACCATTTTAGGAGAAAGTGGGAGGCTGAATTTTGACTTTCAACGCCGGGCCATGGCGAGACGCCGAGAGACTCGCACGCAGTGACGCACCGATGGTCGACCCGTTCGGCCGCACGGTCAGCTATCTGCGTGTGTCGGTCACCGACCGCTGCGATTTCCGCTGCACCTACTGCATGGCGGAAAACATGACCTTCCTCCCGAAGAAGGATCTGCTTACCCTCGAGGAACTGGATCGCCTGTGTTCCGCCTTCATCGCCAAGGGTGTGAGGAAGCTGCGCCTTACCGGCGGCGAACCGCTGGTGCGCAAGAACATCATGTTTCTCGTGCGCAACCTCTCGCGCCATCTTCAGTCGGGAGCGCTGGAAGAACTGACGCTGACGACCAACGGATCGCAGCTCTCGCGTTTTGCCTCAGAGCTCGCCGAGTGCGGGGTCCGGCGGATCAACGTCTCCCTCGACACGCTCGACCCCGACAAGTTCCGTACGATCACGCGATGGGGCGAATTCGACAAGGTGATGGAAGGCATCCGCGCGGCTCAGGACGCCGGCATCCGCGTCAAGCTCAATGCCGTGGCGCTCAAGGATTTCAACGAGCACGAGATCCCCGAACTCCTGCGCTATGCCCATGCCAACGGCATGGACCTCACCTTGATCGAGACCATGCCGATGGGTGAGACCGGCGAGGACCGCACCGACCAGTATCTTCCGCTGTCCACAGTCCGCGAACGCCTTGAACAGACGTTCACCCTCGCCGACATTCCGCTTTCGACCGGCGGCCCAGCCCGTTATGTCGAGGTGAAGGAAACCGGCGGAAGGCTCGGCTTCATCACGCCGATGACGCATAACTTCTGCGAAAGCTGCAATCGCGTCCGGCTGACCTGCACCGGCACGCTCTACATGTGCCTGGGCCAGGACGACGCGGCCGACCTTCGAACCGCCTTGCGGGCATCGGACGACGATGCCTATCTCTCCGCCGCAATCGACGAAGCCATCGCACGCAAGCCCAAGGGCCACGATTTCATCATCGATCGCGCCCACCGCCGTCCGGCGGTGGCACGCCACATGAGCGTGACCGGCGGCTGACGCCGGCCCTCACCATCCTTACGCAGCACCCCGGTGCAAAGGCTGATGGCGCGTCACGTCGCGACCGATGCGGAACTGGTCGATCTTGGCCATCAGCAGTTCCACCCGCTGGCGCAGGCCATGGATCTCGGCATTGTTCTCCTCGACCATGGCGGCGTTGCGCTGCGTGATGTGCTCGACATCCTTGACCGCGCGTGCGACCTCGTTGAGGCCTGTCGACTGCTGATGCGTCGCGGACGAGATGGTCTCGACCAGCTGCCTGACCTCCTCCACCTGCTCGATGATCGCCGTGAGCGCACCGCCGGTCCGCTCCACCAACGTCACGCCTGAACGTACCTGGCTGCCGCTCACGGAAATGAGCTCCTTGATTTCCTTGGCCGCCCCCGCACAACGCTGGGCAAGATCGCGAACTTCCTGGGCGACAACCGCGAAGCCGCGGCCCGCTTCGCCTGCGCGCGCCGCCTCGACGCCGGCATTGAGTGCCAGAAGATTGGTCTGGAAGGCGATCTCGTCGATCACGCCGATAATGGTCGAGATCCGCTCCGAGGACCGGCTGATCTCGCCCATGGCCTCGACCGCCTGCGTCACGATCACGCCCGACTGGCGCGCCTGTTCCCCGGTCCGCTGCACCGACTGGGCCGTGCGGTTGGCCCCTTCCGCCGTGGTCCGAACCACATCAGCGAGCTGGTTGAGGGCACGCGCGCTCTCTTCGATCGCTGCGGCCTGCTGCTCGGTGCGGCGCGCGAGGTCGTCGGCCGAGACGGCGAGATTGCCGGTCCCGGCATTGATGTCGGCGCTTGCGGCACGGACATCGACCAGCGTCGCCCTTAGGGCCTCGGTCGCCCGATTGTAGGTTTCCGCCATGGCGACGAAATCGCCCGGCAGGTCGTCGCGCATGGCGCGCTCCAGATTGCCGGCGGCCAGCGCCTCCAGCACGTCGGAAAGGGCGTCCAGCGCCGCACGCTGTTCATTCTCGATCCTTGCGCGTTCCACCGCCCGCTGTTCGGCATCACGCGCCGAAGTCTGCCGCGCCACGGTCGCCTCGTCCTCAAGCCGCCGGTTCTCGACCGCAGCGTCGCGGAAGACGGTGACGGACCGCACCATGTCGCCGATCTCGTCGCCCCGTTCACGCCCTTCGATCGGAACCTGAAGGTCGCCGCTGGCCAGACGCCCCATGACGTCGGTGATACGCTTCAACGGCGCGCGCAGCGTCTCGACGAGCAGCAGGCCGCCGACCACGGCGAGCAGCGTGCCGACCACCATCGCCAGCACGGAAATGCTGGCCGAACGCTCGCTGTCGTCCTTGCCGATCTCCTGGGCATGGCTGACAAATTCGCGCAGCGACGCCATCGCCTTGCCGACATGGTCACCGGCGACGGTGCGCAGCTGACGCCATTCCTCGGCGGAGGTCATGAGGCTGGCGGACTGGCTGTCGATGGCGGTGGCAACGGGCTTCAGCTTGCCGGCAAAATCCCGCATCGTGCTGTTCTTCGCTCCGAGCTTGCCGATACCGTCGGCCCGTTCGGTGATTGCCGCGAGGTCGCCCAGCATCAGTTTGCGGGACGCCTCGTCGACCACTCCGCGGAACCGCTCCGCATGCAGGCTAAGCGCGTCGATCGCGACCAAGGTCGCCTCAACCTCGCTCATCAGTTCCTTCTGCTCGGCCACCAGCTTGTCGAGACCGACGAAGCGTTCGGAGGCCGTATTACTGTTCTTGCCGGCCTGCTGGGCAAGCTTCTGCTCCATGGTCGCCAGCTCAGTGACGACCTGCCCGATGGCGATCGCCTTGTCGATGTCAGCCTGGGAGCCGTCGAGAACGGGACCGAGCTTGTCGGCAACAGCGGAGATCTCGGCGAGCGTCTTCTGCCCCTTGCTCGAAGCAATTTTGCCGGCCTTGCCGATCTCCTTGGTCAGCGCGGCGCCGTAGAGGCGGGCCTGCGCGATCTGGTCGGCCGGCACGAACGACTTCTGCATCGCATCGCGCAGCTTGACGATCCGCTCGCCGACCGCCTTGAACGCCGAGGCGTCGAAGAGAAGCTCCTTGGCAAAGGCTTCCTTGTCGGAAAAATCCTTGCGAACGAACTCGATCTGCTTGCTCAGCATGCCGCCTTCAGCGCGGATCGCCGCGAGGCTCTCGCCGATCGAGGCGTCGATCGCGTCCCGTTCGTTCTTGTTCGACCACATCCGGTCGAGTTCGCCGCGCATTCGGGCACCGAGCGAACGCAGGTCTTCGAGGTCGGCCTTGGCCGCCTGCTTGGCGAGGATGCCGTCGAGGACCTCGAGCCCCTTTTCTTCGGCATCGACCGCCTTCACGAGGTGAGCGCGGGTTTCCTCGGAGGGCTCGATGCTAAACTCCTGCAGAGCCACCTGCACCTGCTCCAGATCGCTGATATTGCCGATGGTCGCGCGCGTCACGGTCATGTGCCCGTTCAGCATGTTCGCTGTGTAATAGCCGAGCAAACCGACCCCGGCCATCAGGATGACGAGCGGCACCACGAACAGCAGCACCTTGGTGACGATCCTGCGGCTCTGCAGAAGACGGTCGATGAAACCCATGCGATCCTCGGAAGCAATCCGGCGAAGGCGCCCTGTTCATCAAGGACCGTCGGGAATCCATGCCGCCTCATGCGGTTTGGATAACTTCCAGCCTGGAGCTTGAGCAATCGTTAAAAGTGTATCCCGGATCTGATATTATTCAGACAGAACTGATATGCGACGCAACAAAGGTCGGCAGCCAGTAGGCGTCGGGGCCCACATCGGCTAGAACGAGCCCCGCACTCTGGGAGATTCTTTGCCGATGGCCCTGTCCAACAATACCCGCGGCGCGTTGCTGATGACGCTGTCGATGGCCGGGTTCACCTGCAACGATGCCCTCAGTAAGGCGGTGAGCCCCCTGATGAATGTCGGACAGCTGATGTTGGTGCGCGGCCTCTTCACCAGCATCCTGGTCTTCCTCGTGGCGAGGCACCTCGGCGCGCTGGGTCATGTGCGCATGCTGAAGGACCCAATGATCGGCCTGCGGGTGCTTTTCGAGACACTTGCCGCCGTCACCTTCCTCAGTGCGCTCGGCTCCATGCCGCTCGCCAATATCTCTTCGATCCTCCAGTCGCTGCCGCTGGCCGTCACTCTCGGCGCCGCACTCTTTCTCGGCGAACCGGTCGGCTGGCGCCGCTGGCTGGCGATCGGCATCGGCTTCGTCGGTGTGCTGATCATCATCCGCCCCGGCCCCGACGGCTTCACCCTCTCTTCCCTTTATGTGCTGCTGAGCGTCTTCTTCGCCGCCGCGCGCGACCTCGTCACCAAGAAGGTCGACCCGGCCACCTCCTCGCTCGCGATCACGCTCTGCACGGCGACCGGCGTCACCATCGCGGGCGCCATCCTGACACCGGTCTTGGGCGGCTGGACGCCGCTGAGCGGTGCGACCTGGGCCGTCATGGTGCTCACCTCGCTGCTGATCTTTGTCGGATATCAGGGGATCATCATGGCCATGCGCACCGGCGAGATCTCCTTCATCGCCCCATTCCGCTATACGAGCCTGCTCTGGGCGGTCGCGCTCGGCATGCTTTTCTTCGGCGAGGTACCGGACGTCTGGATGGCGACGGGTGCAAGCGTGGTCATCGGCTCCGGCCTTTATGCCTTCTACCGCGAGAAGAAGCGGCGGGAAGAAGCGGCCCGGCTTGAGGTGAAAGGCCCCGTCGTCTGATGCGGATCGGGTGCACCAGGTCCGGGGGAGAAGCCTCGCGATGAAAACGGCCCGTTTCCTCGACCGGCAAAGTCCGCCGCACGTCTTGAGCCTCGTGGCCGTGGCCGGTCTCTCGGCGCTGACGATGAACATCTTCCTGCCGTCGCTCCCGGACATGGCGGCTCATTTCGGCGTCGACTACGCGACCATCCAGATCCTGATCTCCGGCTATATCGCGGTGACCGCATTTGTGCAGATCGTGATCGGCCCTCTGTCCGACCGCTTCGGGCGTCGGCCGACCGTCCTTGCGGCGCTGGTTCTGCTGCTGGTCGCGACCGCGATGTGCATGCTGGCCGACAGCTTTGGAGTACTCGTTGCCGGCCGCCTCTTGCAGACCGCCGTCGTCACCGGCCTTGTCCTGTCGCGCGCCATTGTTCGCGATATGGTACCGATGGAGGAAGCGGCCTCGATGATCGGCTATGTCACCATGGGCATGACACTTGTACCCATGATCGGCCCGACGCTCGGCGGCGTGCTCAACGATACCTTCGGCTGGCAGGCGAACTTCGCCGCCATCTTCATTCTCGGCGCAATTGTTCTCACGCTGGCCTGGGCCGATCTCGGAGAAACAAACCACAATCGTTCGTCGAGCTTCTCCCAGCAATTCCGGGCCTGGCCTGGTCTCCTCGCCTCGCCCACCTTCTGGGGTTATACCGCGACGGCGACCTTCACCTCCGGCGCCTTCTTCGCCTTCCTTGGCGGCGCCCCCTTCGTCGGCGCCACGCTGATGAAGATGAGCCCGAGCACGCTCGGCATGCAGTTCGTCTTCATCGCCGCCGGCTACATGGTCGGCAATTTTCTCTCGGGTCGCTATGCGAGGCGTGCCGGGATCTCCAACATGATGCTGACGGGCGCCCTTGTGTCGCTGGCCGGGATCGCCCTTCCGGCGATCCTCTTTACCGTCGGCGCCGGATCGGCAGCAGCCTTCTTCGTGCCGCAGGTCATCGTCGGTTTCGGTAACGGCCTAACCCTTCCGAGCGCCAATGCCGGCATCGTCAGCGTGAAACCGGAACTCGCGGGCTCCGCCTCGGGCCTCGGCGGCGCGATGACCATGGCCGGCGGCGCAGTGCTCTCGCTCTTCGCCTCGTCGATCCTGACCGTCGAAAGTGGCGCGCTCCCCTTGATCTGGGTGATGCTCGTCAGCTGCGTTCTGGCCGTCGCCGCAATCCTCTACCTGCGCTACGCTGACCGCGACGCCAACTGACGAATCGGGCAGATGAGATGAGCACCAAGCCCCTGCATGCCGTGATCCTTGCAGGTGGCCTGTCGCGCCGTATGGGCCGGGACAAGGCGATCGTGCTGCTCGGTCAAAAGACGATGATCGCCCGTGTCGCCGAGCGCCTCTCGCCGCAGGTCGCGTCACTCGCGGTCAATGCTCTGCAACCACCGGACCCTGACCTCTCCCTTCCCCTCGTTCCGGACACCATCGCCGGACACGCCGGACCGCTCGCAGGCATTCTGGCCGGGCTGAAGCGGACACGGACAGAATATCCCGCCGCCTCCCATCTCCTCACGGTTCCGGCCGACACCCCTTTCCTGCCGGCCGATCTCGCCGACCGGCTCCACGCCGCCCTTAGAGGGCCCGACGAGATCGCGCTCGCTGCGTCCGCCGGCCGATCCCACCCGGTCGTGGCCCTCTGGCCGCTTTCGATTGCAGCCGATCTCGAAGCCTGGCTCGCGGATCCCGCAAACCGGCGCCTGCAGTCCTTCATCGCCAGCCATGCGGCAACCGTGGTGGATTTCCCGCTGATTGAGACCGCCGCCGGACCGCTCGACCCCTTCTTCAACGTCAACACGCCCGACGATCTCGTCGCCGCCGAACGTTTCCTCGAGGCCCTTGAAGCATGAACGAAGGCATCATGAACGAACGCCCGCGCATTTTCGGCATCTCCGGCTGGAAGAATTCCGGCAAGACCGGCCTCGCCGTGCGCCTCGTCGAGGAATTCACGCGACGCGGCTACCGCATATCGACGATCAAGCACGCCCACCACGACTTCGACATCGACAAGGTCGGCGCCGACAGCTACCGCCACCGACAGGCCGGCGCGCACGAGGTGGCGATCGTTTCCGGCACCCGCTACGCGATCATGCACGAACTGCGCGGACGCGAGGAGCCGAGCTTCGAGGAAATCCTGTCGCGCCTCGGGCCCTGCGATCTGGTGCTGATCGAGGGCTACAAGCGCGAACCCGTGCCGAAGATCGAGGCCCGCCGCCTGGAAGCCAACAACCGCGAACCGCTGGCACCGAGCGATCCCCACATCGTCGCGATCGCCGCCGACCATCCCGTCACGGGGACGGAACTACCCGTCTTCGATCTCGACGACACCGCGACCATCGCCGACTTCATCGCCGAAACCACCGGCCTTCCGGCACCGCGCAGAGGCTGATTCCGGCAAGGAAAACGGGACAAACGAAAAGGCCGCCGGGTTTCCCCGGCGGCCTTTTCTCTGGATGGCAACCCGCTTAGCGGTTCGCAGTGGTTGCCGGACGAACCAGCGAGGTGACGCGACGGATCGCGACGCGGCGGTTCTGCTGCTCGGCTTCGGCCGTGCGGATCTTCAGGTAACGCTCGCCATAACCCTGGACCGAGAGGTTTTCCGGCGGGATGCCGTAGACCTCGGTCAGGAGGTTCGCGACCGTCTCTGCACGCTGGTCGGACAGGATCAGGTTCGACCGGTCCGAACCGACGGCGTCGGTATGGCCCTCGATCAGGAAGGTTTCACCAGGATCCTTGTCGAGCACCTTCTGCATCGCTTCGGCGACCTTACGCAGCGTCTTGGCCTGCGCCAGCGGCACTTCGGCCGAGCCCGACGGGAAGGTGATCGTGTCGAGGTCGATGCGACGCACCTTGTCGCGCAGACGCGACGAGGACTTCACTTCGTCCATCGAATAGACGCGCTCGACACGTTCGACCGGCGGCTGGGCAAGGAAGTCGTAGTAGTCACGATCCGGAGCACGGGAGGTCGTGACGATGTAGTCATCGACCGGCACGGTCAGGCGCATGGGCGGCAGGCTGTAGCCGACGTCCACATAGATGCGGGCCCGTTCGGAATCGGCCTCCGGCGAGTAGAGAAGCACATACTCGTCGCCATCCGAGGTGAAGCGCGAACGCAGGATGATGTCGCCATAGCGGTTGTAGATCGTAACCAGCCGCGAACCGTCGGCACGCTCGATCGTCTCGCGGACACGGCCGCGCGGCAGTTCCTCGTAATAGGTCTCCGAGGAATCCCAACGCAGGCGGGGCCGGTCGTCGCCACGAACAACCACCTGGTTGCCGATGTTGATGACCGTACGGTTATCGACCTGCTCGATGACACGAACCTGATTCACCTGGTTGATGTTCGTCACGTTGTTGGTCACGTTCGTGACATTGGTGATGTTCGTAACATTCGTGGCATTGGTCACGTTGTTGACGACCGTCGTCGGCACCTCGAACGTGGGCGCGGCATCAAGCTGGGTGCCCTGCTCGGCGGCAAACGCCTGGATCACCTGCGGCTCGACCTTGGCTTCGTCCGCCTGCGCTGCGGCGTCGCTCTCCGGCGGAGGCAGGACCTCGGTCTCGGCACGCAGCTGCGTGCGAACCTCACGCGTATCTGCCGAACCGGTATTGTCGGCATCCTTGTCGCTGTCGAGCACGGCGCCACCGCCGTCGACCGGCAGGACAACCGTCTCTGCGGTCGCCGCCGGATCCTCGGCAATCTCCTGCTTCTGTTCTTCGGTGCGCGTATCGACGATCTCTTCGACCGGAGCCTCGGCCGGAGGTTCTACGGCAGGAACCACCACTTCCTCGACAGGCTGCTGGTCAGCCGGCTGTTCAGTCGTGGCCTGATCCGGCGTGGCGTCGGGCGTCGTTGCGTCCTGGGCAGGCTGTTCAGCCGGAGCCGCCTCGCCCTGCTGGGTCTGCTCGTCGGTCGGCGCGGTAACCGGCTCCTCCGCAGGCGCAGCCTGATCCTGCTGCTGTTCCTCGGCAGGTGCCTGTTCGGTCTGCTCGGCGGGCGCCGGCTCTTCTGCGGGCTGTTCGGCCGGCGCCTGTTCCTCTGCGGGTTGCTCGGCCGGGGCCTGCTCTTCGGCAGGCTGCTCTGTGGGAGCCTGCTCTTCTGCAGGCTGCTCGGCGGGAGCCTCGGGCGCCGGGCAGGCATCGGCAGAAGCCGCCTGCGAACCATCGGCGCAAGTGACCATCTCCGCGGCCGGCTGCTGAGCCTCTTCGGCTGCTTTCTGTGCTTCCTCTGCAGCCTGCTGCTCGGCGGCGCGCTGGGCTTCTTCAGCGGCCTGCTGTTCTGCGGCGCGCTGAGCCTCTTCGGCAGCCTGCTGCTCGGCGGCCTGCTGGGCCTCTTCAGCGGCCTGCTGCTCGGCGGCGCGCTGGGCTTCTTCAGCGGCCTGCTGTTCAGCCGCGCGTTGGGCCTCTTCGGCAGCCTGCTGTTCAGCCGCGCGTTGGGCCTCTTCGGCAGCCTGCTGTTCTGCCGCGCGCTGGGCTTCTTCGGCAGCCTGCTGTTCTGCTGCACGCTGGGCTTCTTCCGCTGCTTGCTGTTCCGCGGCGCGCTGGGCTTCTTCAGCGGCCTGCTGTTCCGCGGCGCGCTGGGCTTCTTCCGCGGCCTGCTGCTCGGCCGCGCGCTGGGCTTCTTCAGCGGCCTGCTGTTCAGCCGCACGTTGGGCCTCTTCCGCTGCCTGCTGATCAGCCGCACGCTGGGCGTCGATCGCATCGCAGGTCGCCTGATCGGCCGCCTGGCTGCCATCGCTGCAGGTCACCGTCGCATCCTGCGCGACAAGGATACCCACCGGCTCCGAAGGTCGGCTTTGGCTCACGCTTCTTTCGGTCTGAGTCACGGCAGATGCCGCGACCGGCTCTACCATGACGGCTGCCGAAAGGACCGGCAGGGCTACGGTAGCGAACAGTTTCGATCTCAATCTCATATCCAATTCCTTGCGAAGCGTGGCACCATAACGATGTCGTTTTAGGAGCAGGTGATGGAACGGCTTTTTTGTGTCCGCCCCTGTTCTGCCGCTCCCATTGCACAGAACGTATAAAGCGGCAAATTAACCTTGGCTGAACGAAAAAGTTTCATCGAATTTCTGCAATCCCCATCAGTATTGCATTTTCATGGCTTGCATTCACAATCGCTAATTGATGCGATTTTTTTGTTCTAACGCGTGTTTGGTGTTGATTTTCCGGAAGAAAGAGTAGGAATATCGCCCCAGGTACGGCACGGAGGTGCCGCGCTTGCCCTGTTCAGCGCGGGGGACAAGACAACCGCGCGAACGACCAACAGAGAGGATCACATGCGTATCTCGACACGTTTCTTCGCCGCCGCTTCGATTGCCGCCCTGTCGCTTTTCGCCGGCAGCGCGATGGCGGAGGACAAGCTGATCATCGGCACGGAAGGCGCCTACCCGCCCTTCAACAACCTCGAATCGGACGGCTCGCTCGTCGGCTTCGACATCGATATCGCACGGGCCCTTTGCGATGAGATGAAGGTTACCTGTGAATTCGTCACCCAGGATTGGGACGGCATCATTCCGGCTCTCCAGGCCAAGAAGTTCGACGCCATCATCGCCTCGATGTCTATCACGCCGGAGCGCAAGGAAAAGGTCGACTTCACCGACAAGTACTACAACACCGGCCCGGCGCTCGCTGTGGCGAAGGACTCCACCATCACCGGCATTGCCGACCTGAAGGGCAAGGTCCTCGGCGCGCAGTCCTCGACGACCCACGCCAACTATGCTGAAAAGCATGCACCCGACGCCGAACTGAAGCTCTACCCGACCACCGACGAGTACAAGCTCGACCTGGAAGGCGGCCGTGTCGACGCTGTCATCGACGACGTTGTCGTGCTGTCGGAATGGGTAAAGTCGGAAGCCGGCGCCTGCTGCAAGATCGCAACCGCCCTTCCGGTCGACGTTGAAATCAACGGTCCGGGCGCAGGCATCGCAGTCCGCAAGGGCGAAACCGCGCTCGCCGAAAAGTTCAACGCCGCCATCAAGGCGATCCGCGCGAACGGCAAGTACAAGGAAATCAACGACAAGTACTTCGATTTCGACGTGTACGGTCAGTGATCCCCTGAAATCTTCAGACAAGCGATGGCGGAAGACTCGTTCTTCCGCCATTGTCATTTATGAGAAGACCGAAAATAAAAGATGCGGCACGAACCGCAGGGGGACATAGAGTATGAGCGGCGCACTTTCCGCCCTCGGCTCATTCTGGGCCTGGTTTCAGTATGCTTTCGATCCGTTGTGCGGACCGGTCGGATTGTTCAACCTTCTCGGCAGCTCATCACTGGTCGCCTGCGGCGCGGCAGGTTGGGGTGACGAGATCGCCTTCGGCGTGAAGGTGACGGTGTCGCTGTCGCTGGCGACCCTGCCGATCGGCCTGATGATCGGCTTCTTCGTGGCACTTGCCATGCAGTCCGAGGAAAAGTCGCTGCGCATGGCCGGCGGCATCTACACGACCATCTTCCGCGGCCTTCCCGAACTCCTGACGCTGTTCATCGTCTATTACGGCGTGCAGATGGGCATTCAGGCGATCCTCGCCTGGTTCGGCAACGAGCAGCGAATCGAAATCAATGCCTTCGCAGCCGGCATGATCGCGCTGTCCGTCGTCTTTTCCTCCTATTGCTCGGAGGTGCTGCTTTCGGCCTTCCGCGCCATTCCCAAGGGACAGTATGAAGCCGGCGATGCGCTCGGCCTCCATCGTGGCCGCACCATGCGCCTGATCATCCTGCCCCAGTTGATCCGCATCGCCCTGCCCGGCCTCGGCAATCTCTGGATGAACCTCCTGAAGGACACCGCGCTGGTCTCGGTTATCGGCCTCTCGGACATCCTGCGCCAGACCGGTATCGCCGCGAAAGTCAGCAAGGAGGCCTTCTTCTTTTACCTTCTCGCCTGCGCGCTCTTCCTCGCGCTCGCCGTCCTTTCCTCGATCGGCATCAGTATGATCGACCGTTGGAGCAACCGCGCCGGAGGTCGTCGATGAGCTACGCGACCAACCTTATCGAGCCTCGTCCGGCACCGCCGAAAGTCGCGTCGCGCATGAGCGGCTCGCGCATCATCGGCTTCATTGGCCTCGGTCTGTGGATCCTGCTCGCCGTTGCCCTCGTCTACATGATGATCAGCAACTGGGACACCGACAAGTTCGTCAAATACGGACCGCGCTATCTCTCGGGCCTCTGGGTCACGCTGACCCTTGTCGTCGTGTCGATCACGTTCGGCGCCCTGCTCTCCATTCCGATCGCCTTCGCTCGCATGTCGAAGAGCCGCGTGCTGAACGTGATTTCCTACGCCTATGTCTACGTGTTCCGCGGAACACCGCTGCTCGCGCAGATCTACCTGATCTATTACGGCTTCGGCTCGTTCAAGGCGCAGATCGAGTCCGTTCACCTGTGGTGGTTCTTCCGCGAGGCCTGGTATTGCGCGCTGCTCTCGATGACGCTCAACACCGCGGCGTACCAGGCGGAAATTCTCCGCGGGGCAATCCTCAGCGTGCCGCGCGGCCAGTCCGAAGGCGCCATGTCCCTCGGCCTTAGCCCCTTCGTCACCTTCCGCAAGATCATCCTGCCGCAGGCGCTGATCGTGGCGCTCCGCCCCTACGGCAACGAGATCATCCTGATGGTCAAGGGGTCGGCGGTGGTCGCGGTCGTCACCGTGCTCGATCTGATGGGGCAGACCCGCTACACCTTCTCGCGCACCTTCGACTATCAGGCCTATCTCTGGGCTGCCGTCTTCTACCTGACCATGGTCGAGACCATGCGGCACATCTGGGCCTGGCTTGAGGCACGCCTCACCCGCCACCTGAAACGTTGAGGCGCACGGCGGACTTGCGTCCGCCGTGGCAGCACTCTCTCCCCTCGGCTGACAAGCCATTGCCGCAAAAGGGTATTCTGCCGTCCGGAAGCCAAAATTAAGCATCCGTTAACCTTGCGATGTTTCCATTTCAGACAGGCCGCTCCCGTGGCGCGGCCGATCGGTCCGCCGAAGCGGAACACCGCCGGCTCCGGTCCTCTGGATAAGGGAACGAAGACGAGGTTGTCATGAACCACGAAATGGAACTGATGCTGAAAGGCTACGGCCTGACGACGGCGCAAATCCTCTACCGGTTGCCCGACCATCCCCAGCTGTTGCAGACCTATGTCTGGCAGCACTACGATCTGGCACCGGAATTCCCCGAAATGCGGAGCTTCCTGAAGTTCTGGCAGGACAAGCTCGACGGACCGCTGCACTCGGTCTGCTACGTCCACCGGAAAATGATCGGTGCCAATGAGTGGCGCTCGCTCAAAGGCGAATTCATCCTCCACTGAGCCCCCTCAGACATGCACCTCGCCATGGGCGAACTCGCCATCATCCGGCTCGCGGTGAAGCGCTGAAAGGATGATGAGGGCATAGACCAGGAAAACGGCGCACAGCACGACTGGGCCCGGCAGTGGCCCGAGCGTGGCGTTGGCGGCCATCTCTCCGAAGGAGTGGACGAACTCGACCGCCCTCTCCTCGGGCAGGAGCTTGGGCGTCGAGATCTTGAGGCCCCAGGCCAGGAGCAGGATGAGATACATCCAGACATAGTTGCGCCGGATCCTGCGCGTCAGTGCCTCACGATAATCCATCAGGAAGACCGGGCTGCGCAGGCTCCTGGCGATCGCGGCCGCCCAATCGGGATTGAGTTCGGCCTGGGGACAGAGCGCCTGCGCGAAATAGTATCGCTCCAGCTGACGTACCCGCGCCCGGTAGACGTCGAAGAAGCGATAGCGCCGTGCCTCTATCATCAGGAAAAGCGAGACGAGCAGCATGGCGAAGAGCACAACGCCGTGATGCGAAGTCGAGGTCGACAGCGACACCGACAGGAGGCCCGCGACCACCGTCATCGCCCAGTTGGTGGTGCGGTCGATCCGGTCGCGCCAACTGGTCATCCGGCCAAGCTCGCCGCGATAGTAATGGATGAGCATGTTGGCCTTCTCGGCCGAAGTTGCCGGCAGTGCCGGCGCTGTACCGAGCGTGCGCGCCGAGGCCTCGATGATGTCGCTCGTCTCCGTCATGCCGTGTTTGCCTCCCGTTGTTGCCGCAGCCTACGTCCGCCTAACGAGCGATCGCAATAGGGTGTTCCCTTTGCCGCCGATTGCCAAAGCCCGCCCGAGGCTTTAGACCCCGGGTGTAAAGGGCGCCGGCCGTCGGCGCAAAATCCAAGCGGAGTTCCCCATGGCCAAGATCGACGAAGACGCGCTGGCGGAAGCGTATAACCGGGCACTTGCGCTCGAAAAGGCCGGCGACATCGACGCCGCCGTCAAGGCCTATGAGGAAGTGCTGGCAATCGATCCTGAGGACCACGGCGGCGCCTCGGTTCGCATCGCCTCGCTCGGCCGCGGCGAAGCCCCGCCGAAGGCGCCAGACGCCTATGTCGAAACCCTGTTCGACCAGCACGCCGAAGCCTTCGAGGACATTCTCGTCGAACAGCTGGGTTATGCGGTGCCGGTCATGGTCCGCCAGCGCATGCAGGCGCTCGGCCTCGGCCCCTTCAAGCGCATGCTCGATCTCGGCTGCGGCACGGGCCTCACCGGCGGCACGCTGCGCGACATGGTCGACGACATCACCGGCATCGACATTTCGGAGAACATGGTCGAGATCGCCCACGAAAAGGATCTCTACGAGACCCTCTATGTCGCCGAGGTCGAGGACTTTCTCGAAGACAATGACGACGAACCCTTCGACCTCGTCACCGCGACCGACGTGCTCCCCTATCTCGGCGCGCTCGAACCGCTGTTCTTCGGTGCAGCCGAAAACATGGTCGAAGGCGGCATCTTCGCCTTCTCGTCCGAAACCCTGCCGGCCGACATCCTCGCCGGACGTCCCTACATGGTCGGCCCGCACCAGCGCTTCGCCCATTCCGAGGCCTATGTCCGCGAACGCCTCGCCGCCACGGGCTTCGAGATCGTCGAAATCTCGGAGATCAACGTCCGCATGCAGGACGGAAACCCGACCCCGGGCCACCTGGTGATCGCAAGATTGAAGGGGTGAGGCAGGGCCACTCTGCTCGAACCTTACACCTTGGAAGACAATAATCCGCAACCGGGGCGCGTTTCCGGTTCGTAGACGGACAATCGTCCGCAACCTAGGCTGTCCTCTTGAGTGTGAGAGGGCAGCGGAATGGACGTATCATCCTGGTCTGCATTATTTGCCGGCGCATTGTACACGCCGGCTGCGCCGATCAAGCTGCTGAATGCAGTCAACGGGCTCGCGCTCGTCATGGCGCTGCTTGCACCCACGCTGATCATCCTGGCCCGCCACGAGATACGCCTCGCTCGGCTGAGACAAATTCAGGATTTCTTCCAGATCTTCGAAGTCAAACCCAAACGGCAGGTCAGAAAATTGCCGAGCGGGGCGAATGTCGTGCCGCTGATCGGCGCCAGCGACGCGGATGCCGTTCAACATGACCAGGTTACCAGAGACATTTCGGCACCCGTTCCGGAGCATCTTCGCAATCGCCTAGAGGACAGGAGTCCGCCTCTCACCGAGCGCCACGGAACGTACAACGGCCTCGCCACCAACCCTTCCTTCGAATTTGTTCGCTCCAAATACACCGCCGACCTCGAAATTCTCCCTGGCGACTGGTTGGAATTCCAGAGCGCCACCGAACAGCACCGCCTTGAACTCTATATCAAAGCGGCTGAAGCCCATCGTATCGCTTTCCGCTGGAGACTCCTTTTCTCCTCGATCGGGTTTATCCTCATCAGCTATTTCGGTTTTGACCTGCTCGGGCAGGCAGTCGCCTGCGGATTCAAGGCTGTCGGTTCCTGCGAAGCTCTCCCACCAGCCGAGCCTCAAGCCTTGACGCAGCGGCTATATGTTATCGCTGCCCTGACCTTCCTCGGTGCCTACATAGCATCGGTGCGCTATCTTCTGAGCCGCCTCACCGTGTTCGACCTGACTTCGAGCAGTATCCTGCGGGTAACCACGGAGATGGCGGCGTCAATCCTGCTGACCATGGTGCTCTATGCGGCGTTCCCCGATCCGCTCGGCGTGCTCGGTGGCGTTCTCACGGGCAACGACGACACTCAGCCCGACGGGATCTCGGCTGTCTGGCTCGCATTGGCTCCCGTCCTGGGCCTCACACCGCAAACGTCGACGAAACTGCTCCTCGTCAAGCTCCAATCTCTGGTGAAATGGATCAAGACGGCGGATGACCGCTTCGTCGAGGTTACGAAGATCACCTCGCTTGACGTTCTTGACGGCGTCGACTTCGAAACACGATTCCGCCTCGAAGAGTGCGGGATATTCGACGTCCAGAACCTGGCCACTTACAA
>NZ_JABBGK010000001.1:0-862550 GCF_012927355.1 Rhizobium terricola | reverse complement strand
GGCGGATGACCGCTTCGTCGAGGTTACGAAGATCACCTCGCTTGACGTTCTTGACGGCGTCGACTTCGAAACACGATTCCGCCTCGAAGAGTGCGGGATATTCGACGTCCAGAACCTGGCCACTTACAACCCTATCCTCCTGCATGTCGAAACACCTTACGGTATCTATCAATGCATCGACTGGATTGGGCAGGCGCAACTGTGCCATATCGTCGGGCTGGAGCGTTTCATGCTGCTGCGCGAGATCAACATCCGAACGATCTTCGATCTTGAGCGGGCGATCGACAGCATCTACTCACCACCGCAATTCGATGACATCTATATCAGCATCCTGATGGCGCCGACGGACAACCTCCGTCGGATCGCCGATGCGGGAAAGACACAATTTCTGATGCGGGACAAGCAAGGCAGCCGGCAGGTATCGGTGGACGAGTACTGCAAGTGGGCAAGGGAACTCATAAGCACCAATCCGGAACTCCTCTCGGACGCTGCCGAGCACCTGATGTGTTGGATCACGGACGATCTTCACGTCAGGCGGTTGCGGAGGCTATGGACGGACATTTCCGACAGCCTTGAACCGGGTTCCAACTACTT
Source organism: Rhizobium terricola (assembly GCF_012927355.1). Taxonomy (GTDB): domain Bacteria; phylum Pseudomonadota; class Alphaproteobacteria; order Rhizobiales; family Rhizobiaceae; genus Allorhizobium; species Allorhizobium terricola. The sequence goes on along the minus strand of NZ_JABBGK010000001.1, from coordinate 861,956 downwards.
CGAAGATTCGAGGCGCCACCCACGCAATGCAGCGCTTTATGGAAACAGACGGCAGAACACACCCGCCACCGGGCTTGTTGCGGGAGACGGTATCTAGCCCCACGAATCAACCAAACTCTCGGCATCTTCGACCACAGGTTTCGCATGCCAGCCTTTTCCTAATCACCACAATGCTCTAATCCTGCCGTCTCGAACGCACATGGCAGGAGACATAAGGCATGGCAAAGGTCGCATTCATCGGTTTGGGCGTCATGGGTTACCCGATGGCCGGGCATCTGAAGACGAAGGGCGGGCACGACGTGACCGTTTACAATCGCACCGCCGCCAAGGCCGAGAAATGGGTTGGCCAGTTCGGCGGCAAGGCCGCCCCGACGCCGACCCAAGCCGCTGCCGATGCGGATTTCGTCTTCACCTGCGTCGGTAACGACGATGACCTGCGCTCCGTCACGATCGGCGAAAACGGCGTGCTTTCGGGCATGAAGCCGGGCGCGATCCTGATCGACAACACCACTGCCTCGGCAGAAGTCGCCCGTGAACTTGCCGAAGCTGCGGCTGCGCGGGGTCTCGGCTTCATCGACGCGCCGGTCTCCGGCGGCCAGGCCGGCGCGGAAAACGGCGTGCTCACCGTGATGTGCGGCGGCGACCCGGCGACCTTCGACCGGGCGAAACCGGTGATCGACGCCTTCGCCCGCATGGTCGGCCTGATGGGTCCGGTCGGCGCCGGCCAGCTCACCAAGATGATCAACCAGATCTGCATCGCAGGCCTGGTCCAGGGCCTCGCCGAGGGGATTCATTTTGGCAAGAAAGCCGGCTTGGACATTGAAAAGGTTGTGGAAGTCATCTCCAAGGGGGCAGCCGGCTCCTGGCAGATGGAAAACCGCCACAAGACGATGAACGAGAGCCGCTACGAATTCGGCTTTGCCGTCGACTGGATGCGCAAGGATCTCGACATCGTGCTGACAGAAGCCCGCCGCAACGGTGCAAGCCTGCCGGTGACCGCCCTTGTCGACCAATTCTACGGCGAGGTCCAGAAGCTCGGCGGCAATCGCTGGGATACGTCCTCGCTCCTGGCGCGTCTGGAAAAATGACCTTTACGCCCGCCTCCTCTGTCGAAGAGATTGTTGCCTTCCTGCGCACCCAGCGCAACGAGGCCAACATCGCCGGCATGGGCCGATATGGCATCGTCACCGACACGGCGATCGGCATCGGCAATCCGGTGCTGCAGAAGCTGGCGAAGGAAGCGGGCGTCGACCACCGGCGCGCCAAGGCGCTCTGGGACACCGGGATCCGCGAGGCCCGGATGCTCGCCATCTGGACCTTCGATCCCAGGGCACTGACGAGGGACGAAGTAAGGCGCCTCGCCGACGACTTCAATTCCTGGGAGATCGTCGATACCGCGGCCGACCTGCTGACGGACACGGAATTCTGGCAGGAGCTCATTGCGGAGTTTGCCGCCGATGAACGGGAATTCGTCCGGCGCACCGCCTTTGCGATGATTGCCGGCGCCTCCGTCCATCGCAAGAAGGAACCGGATGCGACCCTCATTGCCTACCTGCCGCTGATCGAAACCCATGCGACCGATCCGCGCAACTTTGTCCGCAAGGCCGTCAACTGGGCCTTGCGCAACATCGGCAAGCGCAACAGGACGTGTCACGCCCCGGCCCTCGCGCTCGCCGAGAAACTGGCGGGAAGTACCGACAAGACGGCGCGCTGGATCGGCAAGGACGCCGTCCGCGAACTGACCAGCGAAAAGATCCTCAAGCGCCTGAAGCCCTGAGGATCGCTGACGCTCAGTCTTCCTGAGACTTCTGGTTGTCGAGGAGCATGTAGTCGAGCGGAAGCTCGGTCGTGTACTTGATCTGCTCCATGGCGAAGGCCGAGGAGACGTCGCGGATCTCGATCTTGGCGATCATCCGCTTGTAGAAGGCGTCATAGGCCTGAATGTCCGGTACGACGACGCGCAGCAGATAATCGACGTCGCCACTCATGCGGTAGAATTCGACGACTTCCGGGAATTCCGCCACCACTTCGGAAAACCGCTTCAGCCACTCGATCGAATGGCTCGACGTGCGGATCGAAACGAAGACGGTGACCTTGGTGTTGACTTTGACCGGATCGAGCAGCGCCACCCGGCGGCGGATCACGCCGTCCTCCTCCATCTTCTGGATACGGCGCCAGCACGGCGTGGTCGAAAGCCCGACCTTCTTGGCAAGGTCGGCCACGGCAAGCGTGGAGTCTTCCTGAAGAATGCGGAGTATTTTTCGGTCGAGTCGATCCATGCCACTGCCTTTCGAATATTTTTCCACATATAAAGCAGAATAACTTAAAGCAAAGAAAATCGTTTCAGGCGCAGAGCGTTTTCACCTCCTTTTTCAGGATCGGCAGAACCTCCGCCTCGAACCAGGGATTGCGTTTCAGCCAGCCCGTGTTGCGCCAGCTCGGATGTGGAAGCGGCAGCACCTTGGGCCCCTCCACATTGGCCTGCCAGTAGTCACGCCAATGCTCGACCGTCTCGGTCATCGTCCGGCGCCGGCGGCTTCCGAGGTGCCAGGCCTGCGCATACTGGCCAATCGCCAATACGAGCTCCACCTGCGGCATGGCCGCCATCACCGTCGTGCGCCACTCGGGCGCGCATTCCCGCCGGGGCGGAAGGTCGTGGCCATTTGCGTCATAGCCGGGAAAACAGAAACCCATGGGCACGATGGCAAAGCGGTTTCGATCATAGAAGGTTTCCCGATCGACCCCGAGCCACTGGCGCAGCCTGTCGCCGGAGGCATCGTTGAATGGCAGCCCCGTCTGATGAACCTTGAGCCCTGGCGCCTGGCCGGCGATCAGGATGCGGGCGCGGGTGGAAATGATGGCGACCGGACGCGGCTCGTGGGGAAGACGTCTCTCCTCTCCGCCAGCCGGACAGTCCCGACAGATTCGGCAGGCGCCGATCGCCCGCCTGAGGTCGTCCAGCTCATCGTCCGGCCTTTCATCCGTGTCGTTCGCCCGAGGCATCACGCTTCCCGTGCGCCCGGATCACAGTGCCGCGCTCGGCCGGGCCTGGACGTCCCTGAACCAGCGCCAAACATGGGCAAACTCCTCCGGACAGGTGATCCGCGCCGGCTTCATGAACTCGAAGGCGATCATCGCGGTGATGTCGGCGATCGTGTAGCGCGGCCCGGCGACGAAGGCCCGACCCGCCAGTTCCTGATCGAGGAATTTCAGGAACTCCAGCGCCTTCGGCTTGTTCGCCTCGCCCCAGGCCGGCACCTGCGGCACCTCCCATTCGGCCATCGCCGGATGAAGGTGGCGAAAGGCCGCCGCGACCGGCGCGAAGAAGTGAAGCTCGGCGCGCCGGTTCCACATCTCGACGATCGCCTTGTCGGTCGCATCGATTCCAAACAGCGACGGCTCGGGCTGGATCTCCTCGAAATAGCGGCAGATCGCCACCGACTCGCAGATCACGGTGCCGTCATCGAGTTCGAGGACCGGCAATCGCTGCAACGGGTTCTTCGCGGCGATCTCCGCCGACTTGTGCCCGAGTTTCCCCATGTCCACCGGCACGGTTTCGACCGTGATCCCCTTTTCCTTGAGGAACACCGTCACCCGGCGCGGATTGGGCGCGCGTCCACCATCATAAAGCTTCATGAAACCTCCCTCGTTTCCCTCAGTTGATACCAAGCCAGCGACGGAGCAAAGCGAAAAGACCTGAGGCATGTTCGGTTTCCTCCATTCCGGCGCGATGAATACGCCGCCAGTCCGACGGGCGGTCGAAGGGTCCGGACCAGATGCCGAGCCCTTCCTCGCGCGCCGCCGCCTCCTCGCCACCATAATCGCCATAGGCGACGGCAAGACCCTCGCGGACCATCGCCCTGTTGACGTCGAGACCATCGGCGACGCAACGCACCAGTTGCCGTCCATATCGGTCAACGCCGCCGCCGCTGCAGGAAAACGAAGGCTCGGAGACGAAGGCAGCCAGTCGCGCCCGAGCAGAAGAACCGCAAGGATCGACAGCAGGTTCCACGCCGCAGGTCTGAGCGATCTCCGGCGCATCGATCCCCTCGAGACGGAAGCGCTGGTTCCCCTGCGCCAGCGTATCGCCGTCCACCGCGACGAACCGCCCCGTCAGGCGAATGCGGTTGTCCTGGTCGAGCTTGGAGGCGATGACAAGGGCAAGAAGAACTGCGGACACAGCGACCACGCCGTCGCGCAGAAGACGGAGACTACGATTCACAATTTGGCCCATTTTGAAAATGAAAGCTTTGCGATCATGGCAAACAAAACCTTGTTCGGGAGTATCTTCTTAACAAATGGTCGCTAGTCTCGTCTGATCAGCGGCAAGCGATCTTCCGGGACATGAGTAACGGCGTAACCACCTCGACAGACAAGAACATCGTCGACCTTTCCCGCGGCCATCGCAACAAGGCCGTGGCGAAAGCCGTTCGCACGACGCGTGAACGCCTGCAGTCGAATCAGTCCGGTTCCCTGCTTTTCGAAAGCGAAATACTCGGCATGCATCTCGGTGCCACGCTGCAGGGCGCCGCGGTGATGCCGATCATCATCCTCATGGTCAGCGGATTCGGCGCCTACATCAATCCCGACCCGACACTGCTACTGTGGACACTTGCCACACTCACCATCCACGCGCTGAACATCATCCTGGTCAAACGCGCGTCGCGGGCGGACCTTGTCGCGGCAAACCTCATCAGATGGCGCCGGCTTTTGTTGATCGGACAGGTCAGCATGGGCGCCTGCTGGGCGTTCTTCTCCCTGCAATCCTGCAATCCCTGCGGCGACACCTTCGTGTTCTACAAGGGCGCGGTACTGCTGATCGTGCTTTCGGTCACCGCCATGTCGAACATGCTGCTGCGCCAGGCGGTGCTCTTCGGCTTCCTGCCGACGGTCGGCGCCCTGCTCTTTACTGCGATATCCAGCCGCCACATACTCGACATCGGCGTCACCGCGCTCTTCACGACCGCCTTGGTCTTCTTCATCTACATCACCAGCCGGCTGCACCAGGCCAATCTCAAGCTGCTCTCCTTCCAGAGCGAGAAGGATGACCTGATCGCCGAGCTCGAGGTTGCAAAATCCCTGTCGGACGAAGCCCGTCGCCGCGCGGAAGAGGCCAATCTGGCGAAATCCCGCTTCCTTGCCTCGATGTCGCACGAGCTGCGTACGCCACTGAACGCCATTCTCGGCTTCTCCGAAGTGATGGCGACCGAGGTGCTCGGACCTCTCAACAATCCGCTCTACAAAGAATATTCCGGAGACATCCACCGCTCCGGCCAGCACCTGCTCGACCTCATCAACGAGATCCTCGACCTCTCCCGCATCGAGGCCGGCAAGTACGAGCTGAACGAGGAAGTCGTTTCGCTTCTCGATCTCGCCGAGGATTGCATCGGCATGGTCCAGCTGCGCGCCAAGGCGAAGAACATCTCGATATCCGAACAGTTCGAAGCAAACCTGCCTTCCGTCTGGGCCGACGAAAAGGCCATGCGCCAGGTCATCCTCAACCTGCTTTCCAACGCCGTGAAGTTCACGCCCCAGGGCGGCGAAGTGGCCGTCAAGGTCGGCTGGACGGCGGGCGGCGGCCAGTACGTCTCGATCCGCGACAACGGTCCGGGCATTCCCGAAAACGAAATCCCGGTGGTTCTTTCCGCCTTCGGCCAGGGCTCCATCGCCATCAAGAGCGCCGAACAGGGCACCGGCCTTGGCCTGCCGATCGTCCAGGCGATCCTGGCCAAGCACGGCGGCGAGTTCAAGCTGAAGTCCAAGCTGCGCGAAGGCACCGAAGTGATCGCCATCCTGCCGGCGCGCCGCGTTCTCGAAAGCCTGCCCGCGGTCACGGAAACCCACGCCGTCGAGCCGCGCAAGCGCCAGTTTGCCTGACCTCGGCGCCGCGTCGCCTTTTCTTTCGTGCGTCTGTCATCGAACCCGCATATCGTCGGCGAAAATCGACGGATTCGGGATCATCGTCATGACAAAGCATCTGGGCGCCCTGCTCATCTCCACCTCGCTCGTCGCCACACCGGCGATGGCAGCCGGTGCCGCGACCGAACTCACCGTGATGAGCTACAACATCTGGGGCGGCGGCGTGAACGAGGAGAAGGACGTCTCGGAGACGGCAGAGGTGATCCGCAAGGCCGGCGCCGACATTATCGGCATCCAGGAAACCAAGCCGGAGCCCGACGTCTGCGACGCGGACGACTGCGTGCCGACCGGTCCGAGCGTGGCGAAGGATCTCGCCAAGGCGCTCGGCTTCTTCTACTACGAGCAGGAAAAGACCAATCCAGCGCTCTGGGCCAATGCCATCCTCAGCCGTTATCCGATCGGCAAGCCGACGGCGAACGACCTGGGCGTCGAGATCGACGTCAAGGGCCGCAAGGTCTTCGCCTTCAACGTCCACCTGACCGACTTCCCCTACCAGCCCTACCAGCTGCTCGGCATAGACTACGGCCCCGCCCCCTTCCTGAAGACGGCGGATGAGGCCGTCCAGGCTGCGGCAAAGGCCCGCGGTCCGGCGCTCGACCTGCTGATGAAGGATGTGAAGCAGGCGGAGAATGCCGATGCCGTCTTTCTGTTCGGCGACTTCAACGAGCCGTCCTGGCGCGACTGGACCGAAGCCGCGGTCAAGGCCGGACGTCAGCCGATGGCGGTGAAATATCCCTCCGCCCTGCGGATCGAGCAGGAAGCGGGCATGACAGACCTCCTGCGCGCCGCCTATCCGGACCCGGTCGCAAAGCCGGCCTTCACCTGGACCCCGACATCGGAACCGACGGCCAAGGACGACCATCACGACCGTATCGACTACGTCTTCGGCCGGGCAACGAAGCTTGAGACGCTCAGCGTCTCGATCGTCGGCGAAAAGGCGCCGGAAGCCGATATCGTCGTGACGCCCTGGCCTTCCGACCACCGGGCCGTCACGGCCCGCGTGCGTTTCTGACGGCTCAGAAGAAGACCACGGAGCCGGCGTAAAGCCCGTTTGCCACCAGCAGGCAGAAGACCGCGAAGGAACCGAGGTCCTTCGCGTTGCGGCCGACGGTGGAAATCTCCGGCGAGATGCGGTCGACCAGCTCTTCTATGGCGGTGTTGAGTGCCTCGACACAGAACAGCACCAGCATCAGCACGACAAATCCGAGATACTCGGCGAGGCTCGCCCCGACGAAGGCGAACAGCGCCAGCCCTGCGGCGAGCGCCAGCAGTTCGTGACGGAAGGCGGATTCGCCGATCAGTCGCCGGAAGCCCTGGAAGGAATAGCGGCCGGCCGCGAAGAAATGGGCGACACCCGTCTTCTTCTCGATCACGGAAGCCGCCTCCTGGACCGTCTTTTCGCGCGGATGATCAGTCATCGGTCTTGTTGCTAACCCCGGCGCTTTCGAAGGTCGCCATGCCGGAATGGCAGGCGGCGGCGGCCTTGACGATGCCAGCGGCAAGGGCGGCACCCGTGCCTTCGCCGAGCCGCATGCCAAGTGCCAGAAGCGGCGTCTTGCCGAGCCGCTCGATCGCCCGCAGGTGGCCGGGCTCCCCGGAGACATGGCCGATCAGGCAGTGGTCGAGCGCCGACGGATTGGCGGCCTTCAGGATCGCGGCGGCGGACGTTGCCACATAGCCGTCGATCAGCACCGGGATCTTCTGCATCCGGCAGGCGAGGATCGCGCCGGCCATCGCCGCGATTTCGCGGCCGCCGAGGCGGCGCAGCACTTCCAGCGGATCGTCGAGATGGTCCTTGTGGAACTCGACGGCCGTCTTCACGGCATTGATCTTGCGCTGGAGGACGTCGCCTTCCGAGCCGGTGCCGGGCCCGACCCACTCCTCGGCCGTGCCGCCATAGAGCGCCAGGTTGATGGCCGCCGCGATCGTCGTGTTGCCGATGCCCATCTCGCCGATGCAGAGCAGGTCCGTGCCGCCGGCAATCGCTTCCATGCCGAACGCCATCGTCGCGGCGCAGTCGCGCTCCGAAAGGGCGGCCTCGCAGGTGATGTCGCCGGTCGGATAGTCGAGCGCGAGGTCGAAGATCTTCAGGCCGAGGTCGTAGGTCGCACAGATCTGGTTGATCGCAGCACCGCCGGCGGCGAAGTTGTCGACCATCTGCCGCGTCACCGACGACGGAAAGGGCGTGATGCCGTGCTTGGTCACGCCGTGATTGCCGGCGAAGATCGCGACCAGCGGACGCGTCACGGCCGGCGGCCGGCCGGTCCAGGCGGCTAGCCACATGGCGATCTCTTCGAGGCGGCCGAGCGCGCCCGGCGGCTTGGTCAGCTGCTGGTCGCGCGCACGCGCCGCCACCAGCGCCGCGGAATCCGGACCGGGCAGGTCGCGCAACAGGGCGCGGAAATCATCGAATGGCAGGCCGGTCACGGTCATGAGCAAGGCTTCCTTGTAATCTGCGTCGAAATCGGGCTTTGATGGCTCCTCTAATACTGACCGCGCCCGACCGCAACAACCCAAAAAGCGGTGCGGCCCGTCGTCTTTGAACCGGCCGCCTTTGAACCGGTCGTCTTTGAAATGGAGTGACTGATCCGATGGATTGGCGCGAATACCTGAACGATACCGCGCGCGCCGTATCGTTCCTCAGCCGCATTGCGGTTCCTGCCCGCTTTTTCGAAGGCCATGACGGCAGCCTCTCCCGCGGTGTCCGGGCCTTCCCACTTGCCGGCGCGCTCGTGGCGCTGCCGGCGGCAGCGACCCTTTGCCTCATGCTCCTCCTAGACGCGAGCCCTCCTCTGGCGGCTTTCGCCGCGCTTGCGGTCCAGGCCGTCGTCACCGGTGCACTGCATGAGGATGGCCTCTCCGATGCCGCCGACGGCCTCGGTGGTGGTCGCAACAAGGACCATATGCTCGAGATCATGAAGGACAGCCGGATCGGCTCGTTTGGCGCGGCGGCCCTGATCCTCGGTTACGGCCTGAGGGCCGCGGCGATCGCCGAGGTTGCCGGCAACCTCCCCCCAATCGAGGCAGCACTCTGCCTTCCGGCGATCGCGGCCCTCAGCCGCGCCCTGATGATCTGGCACTGGTCGGCTCTTCCGCCGGCCCGCAGCGGCGGCGTCGCCGCTTCGGCCGGCGTTCCGCTGCGCGCCTCGCTGCATGTGGCGCTGGTTTCGGGGATCGCGATCACGGCGGCCCTCGTCGCCCCCTCGGCGTCGCTCTTCGCCTTCTTCATCGTCGTGCTCGCCGCCGCCCTTTCCTGTGCCGCCTTCACCGCCCACGTCCGCCGCAAACTGGAGGGCCATACCGGCGACACGATCGGCGCAACGCAACAGGTGGTGGAGATCGTCGCGCTTGCCGCCCTTGCCATGGCGTCGTGACCAACCGATATAGAAGGCAGTCAACAAGGTTCGCCTGATGGAATCGCCCTGCATCCTCGTCTGCTCGATCGACATGAAGACCGGTTACTGTTTCGGCTGCGGCCGTACGCGCGACGAAATCGGCGCCTGGACAACCTATACCGATCAGGAACGGCGCAGCATCATGCAGAGCCTGCCGGAGCGGCTCGAAACCGTTGAACGCAAGCCCCGTCGGGAAACCCGCCGTACCCGCATGGCGCGGGAGCGCGAGACCGGCTGATGCGCCTCCTCATCGTCCTTGCGATCCTGGGCTTCGGCCTCGCGGTTCTGGTGGTCAACCACGACACCGGGCGCAGCTTCGGCATGGCGAACGACGAATTCGGCAGCCTGGTGAGCCTCCTGCCCTTTGCCGCCATGCTGGCCGTGGGTCTCATTGCCTCGCGCCGCTCGCTCGGCCAGAGCGCCCGTCAGCTTGCCGTCTGGCTGCTCATCATCCTCGCCCTCGTCACCGGCTACCTCTATCGCTTCGAGATGCAGTCGATCGGCGATCGGCTGCTGGCCGGCTTGGTCCCCGGCCGCGCCGTCGTCGTGACGACATCGGAAGGCACGGCGGAGGTCATCCTCCACAAGGCGCTCGGCGGCCACTTCGAGACCACCGTCGACATCGATGCGGTGCCGGTTTCCGTGCTGATCGATACCGGCGCGAGTTCGGTCGCGCTGAGCTATCGGGACGCGATGCGGATCGGCATCGATCCGGCCGGCCTTGCCTTTACGCAAACCATCATGACAGCCAACGGCCGTGCCATGGCGGCCCCCGTCCGGTTGAAGCAGATCGCCCTCGGGCCGATCCTGCGCGAAGACGTTCAGGCTGCCGTCATCGAGGACGGCAAGCTCGACCAGAGCCTGCTTGGCATGAGCTTCCTGTCGACCCTCGGTTCGTTGCAGATGCAGAGCGACGAGCTCAGGCTCAGGGACTGAGACCGAACCCGCTCAAGGGCGCAGCTTGTAACCCGTGCGGAAGACGAAGGTGAGAAAGCCGAGGCAGATCGCCAGGAACAGCCCGATCATGCCGAGGCTGATCAGCGGATGCACGTCCGACACCTCGAAGAAGCTCCAGCGGAAGCCGCTAACCAGATAGAGAACCGGATTGAAATGGCTGACCGTCTGCCAGAACGGCGGCAGCACGCTCACCGAATAGAAGGTCCCGCCGAGGAAGGTGAGCGGCGGGACGACCAGCATCGGCACCATGCTGAGCTGCTCGAAGTTCTTCGCCCATATACCGATGATGAACCCTGCCATGCTGAAGGTGATCGAGGTCAGCAGCATGAAGAAGAACATCATCAACGGATGGTCGATCCGCAGGTCGACGAAGAAGGCGGCCGTCGCCAGGATGATCAGGCCGATCATCATGCCCTTGGTCGCCGCCGCCCCGACATAGCCGATCAGGATTTCTGCCATCGCGACCGGCGCCGACAGGATCTCGTAGATCGTGCCGGTGAATTTCGGGAAATAGATGCCGCTCGATCCGTTCGAGATGCACTGGGTGATGAGCGTCAGCATGATCAGGCCGGGCGTGATGAAGCCGCCGTAGCTCACGCCCTCAATCTCCTGCATGCGCGGCCCGACGGCCGCCCCGAAGACGATGAAATAGAGCGCGGTCGACATGACCGGAGAGATGACGCTCTGCAGCAGCGTGCGGCGGGTCCGCGCCATCTCGTAGTAGTAGATCGCCTTGATCGCTTCGAAATTCATCTGCCTTCTCCGATCAGTGAAACGAAGATGTCCTCAAGCGAGGTCTGGCGCGTCGATATGTCGGCAAAGCCGATGCCTGCCGCCTCGATCGCCGCCAGGAGCCGCGGAATGCCGCCGTGGTTGCTCTCCTCGTCATAGTCATAGATCAGCTGCTCGCCGCTCTCGCTGAGCGTCAGCGCCCACGGAGCCAGAGATTCCGGCACGGACTGCAACCGCTCCCGCAACTCGATGATCAGTTGCTTGCCGCCGAGCTTGCGCATCAGCGCATCCTTCTCCTCGACGAGCATCAGCCTGCCCCGGTCGATGATGCCGATGCGATCGGCGATCTCCTGCGCTTCCTCGATATAGTGGGTGGTCAGGATGACGGTCACGCCCCCTGCCCTCAGCCGCTCGACGAGCTGCCACATGTCCTTGCGCAGCGCGACGTCGACGCCCGCCGTCGGCTCGTCGAGGAACAGGATCCGCGGTTCGTGCGACAGCGCCTTGGCGATCAGCACCCGCCGCTTCATGCCGCCCGACAGCTCCCGCAGCGCATTGTTGCGCTTGTCGAACAGCGTCAGTTCTCTCAGCACGCTTTCGATATAGCCGGGCGCCGGCTTCTTGCCGTTCAGGCCACGCGAAAAGCTGACCGTGTTGACGACCGTCTCGAACATGTCGGTCGTCAGTTCCTGGGGGACCAGACCGATCATCCCGCGGGTCTTGCGGAAATCGCGGACGACGTCGTGACCATCCACGGTCACAGTCCCCTCGCTCGGATTGGCGATGCCGCAAATGATCGAGATCAGCGTCGTCTTGCCGGCGCCGTTCGGCCCGAGCAGCGCGATGATCTCACCCTCTTCGATGTCGAGGGAAACGTTGTCGAGCGCCTTGAAGCCGTTTGCATAGGTCTTCGAAAGGCCGCGTACGGAAATGATGGGGGCCATGGCCGGGAAACTCCGGATGGAAGGAGGTTGCCAAGCCAATATAGGAAGCGGCCAGCCATTTGCCAGCCGCAAGCCTCACAAGATCATGGCCGCAACGACGGGCCGACGTGCGTCGTCAGCTGGCGGCCGCCGCGAGCGTCAGAAGCGTGTTGTCGGAATAGACCCGGTTGCGGCCATAGCGCTTGGCCAGATAGAGGAACTGGTCGGCGGCGTTCAGGTAGTTGCTGAAATTCTCGATCCCGCCGACCTCGGCCACGCCGATCGACGCGGTGACCGTGAGATCGGTGTCGTCGAGGGCCACATGCAGCTCTGCAATGCTCTGGCGGACCTGCTCGCAAAACCGGCTCGCCGCCTCGCTGTCCAGCCCCGCCAGCAGGATCCCGAACTCCTCGCCGCCCAGGCGGGCAAGCAGGTGATCGGTGTCCTCGATCATATGCGAGAGCCGGGTCGCCACCGCCTTGAGCACGCGGTCGCCGATCTCGTGGCCATAGGTATCGTTGAGCTTCTTGAAATGGTCGATGTCGAGCATCGCCATGCTGCAGGCCTCGCCATGCTCAAGGCAGCTCGCCACCCGCGCCGGCCCTTCGTCGAAGAAGTGGCGACGATTGCGCAGGCCCGTCAGATAGTCGCTGAAGGCCGCAAGGCGCAGCTGCCGGAGCTGCGTCAGCGTCTCGATGTTGTGGCCGATGCGGCATTGCAGTTCCTCGACCACGAAGGGTCGATAGACGAAGTCGTTCGCCCCCGCCTTGAGGAAGCTCGCAGACAACAGCCGGTCGGCCGAAGACGAAATGCCGATGATGCGCAGCTTGTCCGACGTGTGCTCGCGACGTATGCGCCGCGTGAGTTCGTAGCCGTCCATGTCGGGCATGTGGTAGTCAGTGATCACCAGATCGATCCCCGGGTGTTTCACCAGCATGTCGAGCGCCTCGCTGCCGGTCGTCGCCTCGAAGACCTGGAACTGCTGCACCTGCAGCATGTCGACCAGCATCTTGCGCGCCGAGGTCACGTCGTCGACGAGGAGAACCCGCACATGACGATTGGCGAGGATCCGGTCGACGGTCTGGACCACCATGTCGACGGCACGCTCGTTATTCTTGATCACATAGTCCGCGACGCCCCTTTCGACGACGCGTTCACGCATCCGGCGATTGAAGTCGGCGGTGAAGACCACGGCCGGGATTCCCAGGGCAGCCACCTCGTCGAGCACCTGGCCATCGGGCGAGTCCGGCAGGTTCAGGTCGACGACCGCGATATCGAAGGGCTGATCGGCACGCGCCACGGCCTCGCGGAACGCCCTGGTCGACGCGCAGTGGGTCGCACGAAGCCCATGTTCCTTTTCGAAGCGGTGGCAGAGCAGCGATGAGAACGTTCGGGAATCTTCGATCACCAGCACATGCGCCCGCTTGCGAGACGACGGGTTTTCCATCGGTTGCGGTTCACTCAGCACTGACATGGCAATTGCCTTCGGATGTTAAAGAGAATTTGAAAAAGTCTGGGCGAAAAAAAGCGACCGGAAGCAGGCTCCCGGTCGGCATTGCGTGTATTCGTCGGATGCCGCCGGCTACTTTCGCGGCTTCGCCGCCTTGATCTGCACGAGGGTGTCCAGGTTCTGGTTCACACGGCAGTAGAATTCCTCGTCGATGAACGGACGCAGCATGAAGTCGTTGCCGCCGACCTTGAGGAACCGCGCCGACAGCAGACGGTTCGTCGACGACGAGACCCCGATGATGCGCAGCTCGTGGGAACCGCGCGCGCCGCGGATGCGTCGCGTCAGTTCGAAGCCGTCGATGTCGGGCATGTTGTAGTCCGTGACCACCAGGCCGATGTCCGCATTCGCCTTGAGGATCTCCAGAGCCTTGGCGCCGCTGTCGGCCGTGCTGACCCGGAAATTGTAGCGCTTGAGACGACTGGACAGCAGAGCGCGCGCCGTCGGGCTATCGTCAACGATAAGCACGTGGTGCTGATGATTGGTGAGGAACCGGTAAACCGATTCCGCGAGCATCTCCACGGCGAAGATGTTGTCCTTCAGGATGTAGTCGACGATGTCCTTGGCGAGCAGCTTTTCACGGGTCTCGTCCTGGAAGGTCCCGGTGAAGACGACGGTCGGGATGTTCAGGTCGACCAGGTATTCCAACGCCTCGCCGTTTTCGGCGCCCGGGAGGTTGATATTGGAGATTGCCAGCGTCACCGGCTCGTCGGAAAGTTCGTTTGCCGCCTGCAAGTCTTCGAAGGTCCGGCAGATTTCGACATCGATCTTGAACAGCTCCTTCATGCGGGTACTGATCATCGATGTGAAGACGTTCGAATCCTCTGCAACAATAATACGAACATCGGGAAATGTTTCCCCGGAATACTGCATCCCGGAAACGCCTAAAAATGCCATGACACGCCCTTAACCTGAGATAACTATTAGCATTTTAATCAAGATGACTTGCAGATCCGTTAATTGGCAGCGGGCGGATCGAAGCATGCAGATGTTAATCGCCACTGAAGGCCGAGCAGTCATATCTGCCCCTTTTTGACAGATGCTTCTTCTGTGGCGCGATACCTGCGAAAAATCTGTCTACCAAGCAGAACCCGCCCTTTGCCGCACGGCAAAAAAGCAAAAGCGCCCGGCCAAACCGAGCGCTTCACGAAAAGCAGGAAGGGTAGACTGCCGCTTACTTGATCGTCGCGACGCCGTCCTTGATCTCGACGGTTTCACCACCCTCGAGCCCGATGCGGTCGCCGTTGGGGAGCGTCACGAAGCAGCCCGAAGGGCATATCGTCTCCGATGCGCCGGCGTCGAGCGCCACTTCCATGCGGTTGCCGTCTTCGACCACCACCAGCACGACCGCCGAGGATCCGCCGTTGGAAACGGATGCTGCCAGGGCGCCGGTCGCGGCACCGAGAACCAGGATTGTCGCTGCCAGAAGCTTCTTCATGTGAATGCGGCGCCGATTGCGCCGTCCTCTTGTTGCGCCCTCCCCGTCGACCTGTTCCGGTCGATCGGCTCAAGCATGCCCCTCTTCTAATATGCCCCTGCTGAACCGGGGCTGAACATGTCGTTCATGGCAGGATCTTGTCATCATCCGGCTCGTCGCGCAAATCCGCCTTGTGCGTTCGCCCGCGCTCTGCGTCCTTCCCCCCAAAGATCCGTCGCGCATCTTCGTCGAGGTGGAGATGCACCTCCTGGTGCGGATAGGGCATCTGGATGCCTTCCGAACGGAACCGCTCGAGGATCGTCACGCGCAGGTCGTTCTTGACGGGCAGGCCGCCCAACACGTCGCCGATGAAGCCGCGAAGCTCGAAATCCAGGGAGGACACGCCGAAGCCGTTGAACATCACCACCGGCTCCGGATTGCGTAGCAGGCCAGGATGCGCAAGCGCGATCTCCATCAGGAGCTCCATCACCCGGCGCGGGTCGCTGTCATAGGACACGCTGACCGGAACCTCGATGCGGCCGAGCTTGTTGCGGTGGGTCCAGTTGCCGACCGGGGCATTGATGAGCTCGGAGTTCGGCACGATGATCGACTGACGCTGGAAGGTCTCGATCTCGGTCGCGCGAACCGAAATCCGCCGCACGAAGCCCTCGGTCGTGCCGGTCGCCACCCAGTCGCCGACCTTGAAGGGCCGCTCGGCGAGTAGGATCAGGCCGGAGACGAAGTTCGACACGATGTTCTGCAGGCCGAAACCGATGCCGAGCGAAAGGGCACCGGCAACCAGCGCAAGGCTGGACAGGTCGATCCCCGCCGCCGAGATGCCGATCAGGCCCGCGATGCCCGTTCCGAGATAGCCGATACCGGTCTTGACCGAGTTGCGCACGCCGGCATCCACCTGCGAGCGGGCCATGACATTGCCGTCCAGCCACTTCTGGAACCAGCGCGTCACCACCAGTCCCAGGCTGAACAGCAGGATGCCGCCGAGGATGCCGAAAATCGAGATCCGGATGCTGCCGATATTGATCTCGGTGAAGATGTTGATCAGCCAGAGCTCGAGATCGCGCGGCTGGAATCCCCAGGAAATCAGGATCAGCGGAATGCCGATGACGAGCGCGAAGGCATAGATGAAGAGGCCCGCCGCCATGCCGGACTGGTCGAGCGCCACCGGGGTGAGGTTGAACCGCTTTTCCAGCAGCTTGCCGACCAGCGTCTCGCCGAAACGGTTGGGCGCAGAGATCGCCTTGCCGGACAGGATGCCGATATACATCGTCGCGACCACGGCGCCGGTCAGGATGATCTGCGTCGCAAGGAACCGCGCCAGGCCGACATAGCCGATGGCGCTGAGCAGGATAAGCCCGACACCCGTCAGCCGGAGCAGGATGGCAAACGCCTTCGGCCAGGCCTTGCCGCGCTCCGTCGGATCGCCGCCAGCACTCAGGACCGGATGAAGGAAGGACACGACGAAGATCGTCAGGCCGACGACCACCGAGGAAACGAAGCTCTTCATCACCGTGAGCACGACGGGCGAACTCAGCGTCTCGCTGACCGCCCCGAGCACATAATCAAGCCCGTTCACCACCGCCATGGTCATGACGGCGAAGTTGAGGTCGCGCGCGCCCTTGTTCGACAGCCGCACCAGCCGCCAGCTCGGCGCCTTCGGCGCCAGAACGGCCCGCGCCAGCATCGACACGAAGAAGACGAGACCGGCAAAGCCGAACAGGGCGGAGGCGATCGGCGCAATATCGGGGCGCAACACGTTGAACGTGTCGAGGAAGAAGAAACTCGTGATGAGGAAGGCGCCAAGGGCGAGCGCCGGCAGGATGGTCGACCAGAAGGCGACGGAAAAGCGGCTCATATAGGCCGGATCGCGATTGGCCGGATCGCGCCGGATGAGCGAACCGAACAGCCGGTATTCGGCGTAAAGCAGGACCAGCGCCATCGCCAGCGACAACATCACTGCCGTGCCGAGCGGAACGCGCTTGAACTTCCAGATGAAGGAGAACCAGCTGCCGAGCGTGCGCTGGAACTTCTCGACCTCCGCGGAAAGCGAATCGAACGCATCGTCGATGACGTCGCCGGAAATCTCGGTGTGTTCGAACAGTTGTTCGGTGAACAGCTGCCGCCGGAGGCCGGTGATATCGTCGGACAGGTCGGAGGCACGGATCGAGAGGTCTTCCGCCTGCCCCGTCAGCGTATTGATCTCGAGCCGCGTCGCATTGAGGCGCGCCCGCTCCTCCGCAATTGCCGGCGCCTCCTCGGGCTGCCCTTCCGCGGGCTTCTCGCCGAGCTGCGAAAGCCGGGTCTTCACGTCGTTGAAGCGCGGCCTGAGGTCGACGGAAATCTTCAGGAGATCCCGGATCAACTGGTCGGTCTTGACCTTGATGTCGATCAACGCCGCATCGTCGGACTTCCGGTCCTCTACCCCCTTCTGGAGCTGCTCGAATCGCTTCTGCGCGTCGGCGATATCCTGGGAGGCCTTTTCGACCACCTCATCGCGCGGTGGCGCCACTTCCTGGGCCTGTGCGAAGGCCGTCACGCCCCCGGTCACGGCAGGCGAAAATGCCAGAAGCGAAAGGACGATAGAGGCGAAGAATCGGCGGGTGCGAAGCAAGATCTGTCCCTGCAATGTTTGAAATCGCGCGGACAATAGTGGCTGTTCTGGTCAAAAGAAAGAACGGCGGAGCGACCCGACCGGTCAAAACACATCGGCCGCATCCCGCGGGACACGGCCGAACCATTCTCAAGGCAAAGGCGAACTCAGGCGTTGGCCAGTTTCGACCGCAGCGCCTCGAAGCGCGCCAGCTGGTCGGACAGAAGCGCCTTTTCGGCATCGCGCCGAACGAAGACCTTGAACATCGCCCGGCCGTCAGCGTTCATGAACCAGACGGAACAGGACCGGCGTCCGTGAAAACCCCGGTCGACGAAGGCGATCTGCGTGCAGCGTTCCTTTCGTATGTGACCGCCGATTGGGCTGTCGCCGTGGATGTTGAACCATCCATGACCTTCGCTACCCGACGGCAGCGCGCCTTCGACCTCGAGCACGATGTCCTCCGTGTGGACGATCATCAGAATGTCGCCCCAGGACGACATGTCGTCCCAGATCGGCAGGAACTGGTCGGCCGGCACGACAACCGCAGCCCCCTCCGGCAGGATCGAAAGGATCTCCGCCGGCGTCACATCCGCCTTGGCCGCGATCGCCTCGACGACGCCATCCGGCTTTTCGGCCAGCGCCGCGCGTGCCCGCTCGATCCGCTCGCTGCTGTTTGCCACAAGAGTGTCCGTCACCACACGTTCCTCAGGCTGCTTCGTCGACGCGCTTGCCGTCGCGATCTTCGTGGATGATGACCTCGAAGCCCTCGAAATGCGGTCCCGAGAGATACTTGACCGTCGACTGGCCCGCGCGGGCATGGGCGGCGCGGAACTGTTCAGACTTGGTCCAGGCCTCGAAATGCTCCTTGGTCTCCCAGACCGCATGCGATGCGTAGAGCTGGTGATCTTCTGCCTTGGGGCCCTTCAGCATGTGGAATTCCACATAGCCCGGCACCTCGGCGAGACGGCCCTGGCGGTTGGCCCACATCGCCTCGAAGGCTTCTTCATGACCCGGCAGGACACGAAATCGGTTCATCGCAATAAACATCGGAAATTCCTCTTCTTTCGATTGGCGGACCGGACCACCGACCTGTCCCGGCACCCTTGCGTCCCATCGACAGCCCCTTGATGGACGGCACGACGTGTTGCCTTCGTAATTAAACTTGTGCATTATAGTCAAGTTAATTGTCGCTCTGACGGGTGGCAGGACATCCGGAATTCTGCCGGCCGCGAATTGCACGCGCGCCGGCGTCTTCAATTTGAACAACAGGATAATCGACGCATGGATCTTCTGAGATCGCTGGGCACAACCGCCCGCCATTTTGCCGCCCCGCTGCTGATCGCCGCCCTGACCGGCGGCGCAGCATTCGCCCAGTCTCCGGCAACGGATGCCAAACGGATCGTTTCCGTCGGCGGCACGGTCACCGAAGTCCTCTACGCGCTCGGCCAGGACCCGCGCATCGCTGCCGTCGACACCACCTCCGTCTTTCCGGCGGCAACGGCAAACAAGCCGAATGTCGGCTATATCCGGCAACTGTCCGCCGAGGGTGTGCTGTCGCAGAAACCTGACCTCATCATTGCCGAAGCAGGCGCCGGCCCCGCCGATGCGCTCGCTATCTTGAAAGCCAGCGGCGTTCCCTTCGTGACGATTCCGACACCACCTCAGGCCGAAGCCGTGCCTGACAAGATTCGCGCTGTGGGTGCCGCCGTCGGTAAGGCGGAGGAAGCCGAAACGCTCGCCCGCGCGGTCGACGGGGAACTCGCTGCCGTAAAGGCCAGGATCGCGGCCCTCACGGTCCCGAAGAAGCGCGTGCTTTTCGCCCTTTCGCTCGCCAATGGCCGCGTCATGGCCGCGGGTGCGGATACCTCCGCCGACGCCATCATCCGCCTGGCCGGCGGCGTCAACGCCGCCGCATCGGTATCCGGCTACAAGCCACTGAGCGACGAAGCCGTCATCGCCGCCGCTCCCGAGGTGGTCCTCGTGATGAACGGCGGTGCCATGCACATGACCGCCGAACAGGCCTTCGCGCTGCCCGCTCTGCAGGCGAGCCCCGCCGGCAAGGCCAAGGCCTTCATCGCCATGGACGGCCTCTACCTGCTGGGGCTCGGCCCGCGCACGGCCAGGGCCGCCCTCGACCTTGCGGCCCAGCTTTATCCGGATGCCGTCAAGCCATGAACACGGTCGCCTTGCTCCTGGGGCGCGGTTCGGTAGCCGGGGATCGTTCGGGCCTCGGCTTTGCCGTCCTCCTGCTGCTCTCTCTCCTGCTGGCCGCAGCCGCCCTTGTTTCGCTGATCAGCGGCCCGACCGGCGTCGGGCTTGGTGACCTCGTCGCCTATCTTCGCGGCAACGGCGCGAGCCTTGCGGCTCAGGATCTGGTCATCCTCGAGGCTGTCCGACTGCCGCGCACCGCGCTTGGCCTTCTGGTCGGCGCCGGGCTCGGCGTCTCCGGCGCAATGATGCAGGGATTGTTCCGCAATCCGCTTGCCGACCCCGGTATCGTCGGCGTTACCTCGGGCGCCGCCTTCGCCGCCGTCTGCGCGATCGTGCTCGGTGGTACGGTCCTTGCCCCCGTCGCGGCGCTCTTCGGCAACCAGTTCCTGCCGGTCATGGCCTTTGCCGGCGGCCTGCTCAACACCCTGCTGCTCTATGCCATCGCCACGCGCAACGGCCAGACCTCGACGACGGCCCTCATCCTCTCGGGGATCGCCATCGGGGCGATGAGCGCGGCAGCGACCGGCCTGCTGATCTTCATCGCCGACGACCGCGCCCTGCGCGACATCACCTTCTGGTCGCTCGGCTCGCTCGGCGGTGCGACCTACGAGAAGACCCTGGCGATCCTCCCGTTCATCCTCGCCGTCACGCTCATCATTCCCTTCGTCGCGCGCGGCCTCGATGCCCTCGTCCTCGGCGATGCCGCCGCCTTTCACATGGGCATCCCGGTCCAGCGGCTGAAACGCATGACCATCGTCGCCGTAGCCGCCGCCTGCGGCGCGACGGTCGCGGTCGCCGGCTCGATCTCCTTCGTCGGCATCGTCGTCCCGCACCTGCTTCGTCTCGCGATCGGCCCCTCGCATCGCTTCCTGCTGCCGGCTTCCGCGCTCGGCGGCGCCGCACTGCTGCTCCTCGCCGACAGCATCGCCCGCACGGTTGCCGCCCCCGCCGAACTGCCGATCGGCATCATCACCGCCATCCTCGGCGCGCCCGTCTTCCTGATGCTGCTGATCGGCCGCAACGGTCGTGCCGCGATGGAGGGTCTCTGATGATTACCGCAAGCCAGGTCACCGTGATCCGGGGCGGCCGCCCCCTGATCTCCGAGATAGACATAAGCCTGCGGCCCGGCCGCTTCACCGTCATCATAGGACCGAACGGCGCCGGCAAGTCGACGCTTCTGAAGGTCCTGTCGGGGGAGATTGTTCCTGATGATGGAGAGGTGAGCTGCCATGGCAAGCCGCTCCGGCAGTTGTCGGCGCTCCAGCTTGCAGCCGATCGGGCAGTGCTTCCGCAGTCGACCGCCCTTTCCTTTCCGTTCACCGCGCTCGAGGTCGTGCGCATGGGCGCGATCGCCCATGGCAGCCTCGATCCGACACGCGCCGCACGCCAGGCCCTTGTCCGGGTCGGCCTCGAAGGCTTCGAGGCGCGGCCCTACAGCGCGCTCTCCGGCGGAGAGCAGCAGCGTGTCCAGTTCGCCCGCGCGCTCGCCCAGGTTCCGGTTGCGGTGGATCAGGGACGTGCCCGCGCGCTGTTCCTCGACGAGCCCACATCGAGCCTCGACATCGGCCACCAGATCGGCGTGCTGGAGATCGCCCGCGAGTTTTCAAGGCGCGGTGGGGCGGTTCTGGCGATCCTGCACGACCTCAACCTGGCCGCCGAATTTGCTGATCATCTGGTGGTGATGGACCGCGGCCGCATCGTCTCGGCGGGAAGCCCGGCCGCGACGATCAACGACGAGGTGATCGGCGAAGTCTACGGCATTCGCGGCGCCGTCGGTCGCCTGCCGGCGGCGCACGTTCCTTACGTCCTGCCGCAGGCGCGGCTCTCGAGCGAGGCGAAAGCCGGCTAACGAGTTTATCCACAGGTTTCCACAGCCTGTGGACGGCTCACAGGGCGAAAAAACAGGAACACCGGGGGAACATTCGTCCAAAGTCGATGGAACAAAAGAAAAACATACGACAGGATTGCACCAATCTGGTGCTCCTGCCTGCATTTCACCGCGCAAATCTTGCTCAATTGTGCGTTTGATAGGCAATTCCGAGAAATAATGACGGGCCGCCCAGCCGGCTGGCCGGGCGACCCGTGCAGAACGTGACCCGATTGCTCGTGGCCCGCTTATTCGTGGCCCACTTATTCGTGGATCGTGTAGGAACCCATTTCGCAGAGGTTCTGGGTGTCTTCCGTCGTGTCGAGGTTGGAACCTTCTTCAAACTCGAAGCGCATGTCGTATTCGCACTGGGTGCGACCGTCGGCGATCGTCAGCTTCACGGATTCGCCCGGCTGCAGGACGTGTTCGCCGAAGACATCGTCTTCCCAGTCATCGACGCCGACCGGCGAGGTGAAGAAACGCGTCAGGACGGAACCCGTGCCGTTGGTGAGCGTGAAGACCAGGTCTTCGGCCTGCGCGGCAGTGGTGAAGAATGTGGCGGCCAGAAGGCCGGCGGCGGAAAGAATATGTTTCATCGAAATGCTGAGCTCCCTCACCCGATATTGGGCGGTTGCTTGATATCCGGCAGACCCGCGCGATGACAATATCGCCAGTGCGAAATTTCGCACGCGTGCCACAAAACGCCCACAACCGCAAACTGTCGGAGTTCGAATACCGGAGATGAGTGAAAGACAAGCAAAGAAGCGCCGCATCACTTGCCACGCTACATCAACATATTGCCGTATGAGATTGAAATGGTGGGTGATGTAGGGCTCGAACCTACGACCCGCTGATTAAGAGTCAGCTGCTCTACCAACTGAGCTAATCACCCGTTACAGCGCCGTCTGGCGGTGTGACCGGGCGTATAAACAGGAACTCGGAGGTTGTCCAGCGCCGCGGCCAAAAAACTTTGCTTCATTTTCAAAAAAAATTCGCGAAAGCCAAAAAATCGTTTGTTTTCAAAGGTCCAGAATTCCGGAGGCGACGCGCACCGCCTGGCCGCCAATTCTTGCCCTGCTGATCTCCCCATCCTTGGCGTCGACATGCAGGTGAATATAGGACGGACGCCCCATCTCGACGCCCTGCTCCACCATCATCGGATGATGCCCGTCCGGCAGTCCGTCGAAATGATGGACCGCGCCGGAAAGCGCCGCGACCGCCGATCCCGTCGCCGGATCCTCGGTAATGCCCATGTCGGGCGAAAACATCCGCGCATGGAACTTCGCGGAATGATGCACGCCGCCGCGGCAGTAGACATAGGCGGACGTCAGGCTGCCCTCGCAGAGCGGCGCCGTCCGCTCCCAGAGCTGCGGATCGAAATCGATGCTCTCGACTGCATTCAGATTGTGAAGTGGCACGATGAGAAACGGAACGCCGGCGCCCCAGACGGAGGGCACGTGATTCTCGAAACCGATGTCGGTGACCTTCAGCGAAAGCGCGTCGGCAATCCCCTGCCTGTCGAGAGCGTAATCATAGCGCACCGACTTTTTCGGCAGATCGAACTCGGCAAAGCCCGCCTCCCCGTCGCGCAGCCGGACGGCACAGCGGACCGGCCCGACATTTTCCTCGAGCACCGAGACGAGATCGAGCCCGCCGCTTTCGGTGCCGTAGGTCCGTTCCGCAAGCGCGACCGCGGTGCCGACCGTCGGATGGCCCGCGAACGGCAGCTCACGCGCCGGGGTGAAGATGCGGATCCTGGCCGAATGGGCCGGATTGGACGCACCTTGCACGAAAACCGTCTCCGACAGATTGATCTCCGCGGCGATTGCCTGCATCGCCTCGCTGGTCAGCCCTTCGCCGTCGAAGATCACCGCCAGGGGATTGCCGGCAAGCTTGCGCTCGGTGAATACGTCGTAGATCGAGTAGTTTCGCGCCAAAGATCCCTCCGCCGGCATGTGGCTTTCGGCCGCAGACTGCCCGACCTTAAGCAATCGCGCAAGCAAGCGATATCAGTCGGCGTCCGCGAAGAACCACTCCAGCAGCGGCAGCATGGGACGACCGTAAGGATGGGCCGACGGATCGGCAGAGCGGATGGCGACCGCCCCCGCGATCTCCTTTTCCTCGTCGACCGCCATGTGCGCGCGAATGCGGGCGAGCAGCGCATCCGCATCGAGATCGAAGTGGAAACGCCGCGCGACCGTCAGACGACCGCCGTCATAGCTGGCAAACAGTCGCCCATCGGCCCGGGCCTCACCGAGATCGAGACCGGTTTCTTCGCGGACCTCGCGCATCATGTTGCCGGCGAGATCGCAATAGCCGTCGACGACGTCGTTCTGGTCGAGCGATCCGGCCGCGCAATAGACCTGGCCGGGATTGGCGGTATGCGCGCCCATCTTCACGGCGATCAGCGCTCCGTCCGCCGAGACGATGACGGGATATCCGAAGACATGGAAACCACCGACCCTGCGGTTCTGCTTGCGCCACCACATGAAGGTCGAGAACGGCATCATGAAGCCTTCCCCCTCGACGACGCCGTCACGGAAGGCCAGCCTGTGCTGGAACACCATGCGCCCGTCGAAGAGTGCTGGATTGGCGGCGATCTCCGCTTCCCAGTTGGCTGCAGCTTTCGCACGGTGCTCGACATGCAGTGGATGGTCTCCCTCCAGCACCCGCAGCCTCACCGCGTCGACAGGAAACATGCGGCGCTCGACGGTCAGGCCTTCGGGTCGGGGATCGGAAAACTCGGACATCAAAGCTCCAGCGTCATGACCACGGGGCAATGGTCCGAGGCTTTCGGCCGGTCCCAACCGATCCGCGGATAGCTCTCCACCGCCTGCCCCGGCGGAAATGGGGTGCGGAACGGCTGGCCGTTCCTGACGATTTCCGGTGCCCGACCCGCATTGCGCCTGGCGAGGGCCGGAGAAAGCCACACATAGTCCAGCTGGCAGAGATGCTGCTCTTCCGGGCCGCGTGAGTGATAGAGCGTCCAGCGGTCGAGCGGATCGCGGCGGCGCATGACATTCTCCGCAAAGCCGTCGGCCGAGAAGACGTCGAGGGCGCTTGGAAGCCCGTCGCGATGGACGAAGGAATAGCCATCCCGCCGATCGCCGATCACGTCGACACGTTCCTGATAGTCGTTCAGGTCGCCGCAGATGGCGAAATTCTTGTCCGCCGTCTGCCCCTTGCCGAAACGCGCCTCGATGATGTGGCGCACCGCCTTCGTCTCCGCTTCGCGCACCGGCATCGTGAAGCTGCGGCCATCGATCCCGTCGCGACCGTTGGTCATCGACTTGAGATGCAGGACATAGAGCGTTAGGGGACGCCCGCCGATCTTCAGGTCCAGTTCGAGGCAGTCGCGCTTGAAGATTTTGTCATCCGGCTTGTTCGTCGTAGAAAGCGCCGGCGTGAAGAGGTCGAGGTCGCGATAGGTGAGCGCCGCATGGCTCTTGATGTCGACGATCTCGATCTTCTCGCCGTCCCGGGTTTCGTCGCGCATCATCACGCCGACGTCGATCCCGCGGCTGTCATTGCCCTCGACCAGGTATTTGTGACGATAGCCGGCCCCGACCATGCGGAAGAGATAACCGTATTCGAAGGCCTTGAGCGCCTCCATGTTGTCGATTTCCTGCAGGCACAGGATGTCTGCCGCTGCATCGGCGATCGCCAGCGCCGAAAGCTGGCGGGTGTCGTCGGTCGAGGAAACGATCCGGGCGGCTTCGAGCCGCTGGTAGTCCTGCTCGTTGCGCACGTCGAACAGCTGCATCACCCGGTCCTGCCGCAACTGGTTGCGGTAGCCGGTGAAATCGAACCGGGTCATCAGGTTCTCGATATTGAAGGTTCCAAGCCTAAGCGCCATGATTCTCTTCCTTGGTTCGTCGCCCCCCGAGACTAGCGACGCCACACCTCACGTCAAAGTCCGGCGAAAAGCGGAGCCTGCCCGACACCCAAAAATCGTCCTTCCCTAATGCTCGGTCGCCAGCCTATGGTCGCCGCAGAAACAGCATGACGGGGAACAACATATCCATGCGCCGCAGACCTTCCATTCTTGCCTCCATCGCCATCGTCCTTGCCACGCTTGCTCCGGCCGCCGCCTCGGCCGACAGCTTCGGCGCAATCGCCTACTCCCCGGCCACCGGCGCGACCGGCTGGGCACATTCCTTCCCCAACCGCAGCGGCGCCGAACGCATGGCGCTCGGCGGCTGCTCGAAAAGCGCCCGCGACTGCCGCGTCGCCATCTGGTTCAAGAATGCCTGCGGCGCCGTTGCGCGTGGTTCGGACGGCTGGGGCTCCGGTTGGGGCAATGACCGCCGCCGGGCGGAACTCGAGGCGATCGGATCCTGCAACCAGTACACCGGCGGCTGCCGCGTCATTCGCTGGCAGTGCTCCGGCGCCCGATAGGCTGCATCAAAGCCGCCAGCCGGCCGTGATCGTGATCGAAAGGGTGTCGCCGGGCGAACAGGGTGCCCGGCTATATGCACGCAGTATCTGGCCGTCGGCAATTGCCAGCCGGAGCGCATAGCGTTCTCCCTCGTAGAGCACACCCTCGACCTTTGCCGCGATCCCCTCGCCGCCGAGCACGACGTCCTGGGGCCTGACCAGCACGTCCATTCTCGGTTCGGCCCCGGATGGGGTGGGAGAGCCGGCGAGCATCGCCCGCAAGTCGTCCCACCCGAGCACACGGTCCGGGCTCTCCTTGGCCGGCAGCGACAATATCGCCCCCTGCCCGATCAGCCCGCCAACCAGCCGCCCCTCGGGTCGCGCATAGATTTCGGCCGGCGGCGCCACCTGCAGCAGCCGCCCCTCCGACATCACCGCGACGTCGGTGGCGAGCGCCATCGCCTCTGCCTGGTCATGGGTCACGTAGATCATCGTCGCCCCCGACCGCTGGTGGAATTCGCGGAACGTCTCTTCCATCTCCTGCCGGAGATGCCGGTCGAGATTGGCGAGCGGCTCGTCGAGCAGCACGACGTCCGGCGAGGTCACCAGGCAGCGCGCCAGGGCGACGCGCTGGCGCTGGCCACCGGAAAGATCCGCGGGGCGCCGCTCCGCATAGCTCTCCAGCCGCACCGCCTTGAGCGCCTCGACCACCTTTTCCCGGTAGCGCTCAACGGTGATCCCGCGGACCTTCAGCGGATAGCCGACATTGTCGGCAACCGACATGTGCGGCCACAGCGCATAGGACTGGAACACCATCGCCATGTTGCGGCGCTCGGGCGGCACCACGCGTTCCGCATCGGCCAGCACCCGCTCGCCGAGCAGGATGGAGCCGTCGCTCGGCGTTTCGAAGCCGGCCACCATGCGCAGCACCGTCGTCTTGCCGCAGCCGGACGGGCCGAGCAGGGCGAGAAAGCCCCCTTCGCGGATCGTCAGCGACACGTCGCTGACCGCCGGCCGTCCGGTCCCGTAATCCTTGGAGAGCTTGTGAAGGATCAGTTTCGCCACGGGACCACCCCTTTCGGCAGGCGCGCCGCCATCAGTTCGAGCAGCAGCATCAGGACCACCACCATCACCACCACCAGCACCGAGAGCGCCGAGGCGAGATCGTAGGAACCGCTGTCGTCGAGATTGTAGATCGCAACGCCGAGCGTCTGCGTGCCCGCCGACCAGAGCAGGGCCGACACCGTCAGTTCGTTGCAGGAGATGAGGAAGACCAGGATCATCGCCGCCCCGGCCGCCGGCGCGATCAGTGGCACGATGATGTCGAACAGCCGCCGGTAAAAGCCCGCGCCGGAAAGCCGTGCCGCCTCCTCGAGCGCCGGGTCGAGCTGGCGAAGCGCACTGACGATCGGTTTCAGCCCGACGGCGAAGAAGCTCGACAGATAGGCGACGAGGATGATCCAGATCGTCCCGTAGATCGTCACCCCGAGCAACGGGATGGGCGCGGCAAACACCAGCACGAAGGCGACCGAGATCACGATCCCCGGCAGGGCGTAAGGGATCTCGATCATCGCCGAGAGCCAGGCGGCGACGCGGCGCGATCCGCGGGTCAGCGCATAGCCGGTCAACACGCCGATCATGAGCAGGCCGATCGCCGTCGTCCCGGCAAGGAAGATCGAATTGCCGAAGGCCGTGCGCGTCGCCGTCTGGCGGAACAGCACTTCCTCGTAGGCCGAAAACGAAGCCGTCTTCAACGAGAGCACCACCCCGTAGGCCGGCACCAGCGAGGCCGATACGAGCGCGACGAAGGGGGCGATCAGCATGACGAAGAGAAGCGCCCACAGAAGAAGTTCGAGCGGCGCCCGAAGCCGTCCGAGCCGGAAGGTCGCGGCCGCCCCGGATAGACCGATGACCCGGTAGTCCCGGCCCCTCAGCGCCAGTTCCTGGATCTGCAGCCCGGCGACCGCCATCACGCCGATCATCGCCGATAGAACCGCGATGTCGCCGAAGGTACCGCCGCCGAAGCTCGCCAACCGCGAATAGATCAGCGTCGGCAGCGTGTAGATCTGCGCCGGCAGGCCGAGGATGGCCGGAATGCCGAAATTGCCGACGCCGGACACGAAGGCGATGGCCGCACCGGCGATGATGCCCGGCAGCGACAGAGGCAGGATGATGTCCTTCAGCACCCGCCACGGCGAGGCACCGGCGAGTTTCGCCGCCTCGATGCCGTCACGCGGCAGCGAAAGCAGGCCGGCGCGCAGCGACAGGTAGACCAGCGGGGAATGCTGGACGCCGTAAAGCAGTGCGATGCCGCCGATCGAATAGAGCGGCTGGGCGCTGCCGATCGGCGGTGCGAGCCCAAGCGCCTTGAGCAAGGGGCTCGACGGTCCCGACATCCCGACCCAGGCGAGCGCCTGGACCTGCGGCGGGATCATCGTCGGCAGCATGAAGAGGAAGCTCAGAACCCATTTGCCCCGGACATCGGCGAGCGTCAAGGCGAGCGCGAACAGGCCGCCGATCGCGACGGCGACGATCATGCCGAGGAACGAGGTGGTGAGCGTGTTATAGGCCGCCGTCCAGACCGCGGGCTCGCCGAGCAGAGCGAGCGCCCTTCCCGACAGCACGGAGGAGAAGCCGGCCACAAGCAGGCGCAGCAGCGGCAGCACGCAGAGGCAGGCGACGGTGACGACGATAAAGGGAAACAGCCAGCGGGGCTGGCTGTTTCCTTTCGCAGAGTGATAGGCCATGAACCGGTCGATCAGTTCGTGCCGAAAATGCCCGAGAAGGTCTTCAGATCGTCTTCGGTCGCCTTGAGCGCGGCAGCGGCGTCGATCGGCAGGACCTTGATGGTGTCGCGAGCCGGGAAGCCTTCCGGAACCGGCATGCCGTTGCGGGCCGGAATGTAGCCGAGCTTGAGGAAGCCTTCCTGACCCTTTTCCGACAGCACGTAGTCGACGAACTTCTTCGCGGCTTCGGCATTCTTCGAGGTCGACAAGATGGCGACCGGCTCGGTGACGGCCGAAACGCCCTCGGTCGGGAAGACGAACTCGACCGGCGCACCCTTGGCCTTCTCGCGGATCGGCATGTAGTCGACGACCACGCCATAGGCCTTTTCGCCCGAAGCGACCGACTTCAGCACGGCACCGTTGCCGCCGGCGGCAACAGCGCCATTGGCCTGCAGGGCCTTGTAGTAGTCCCAGCCGAGGCTCGGCACGCCGGCCAGCGTCTGGGCGTGGATGAGGGCGGCACCCGAGGTCAGCGGGCTCGGCATGGCGACGAGGCCTTTGGCTTCCGGCTTGGCAAGATCGGCCCAGCTGGTCGGCTTCATCGCCGCCGCCGTGTTGTACATGATGCCGGTGGTGATCAGCTTCGTCGAATAATAGGCGCCGTCGGCGTCATAGAGGCTGGCATCGTAGTTTGCCGCTTCCGGCGACCTGTAGGCCATCAGCTGGCCGGCTTCCTTCATCCGCTGAAGGGTGACCGTGTCGGCGATGAGAAGCAGGTCGGCGGCCGGATTGCCGGCCTCGATCTCGGCCATCAGCTTGGCCATGATCTTCGGCGTACCGTCGCGCACCCAGTCGACCTTGATGTCGGGGTTGGCGGCCATGAAGCCGTCGACGGTCGCCTGCGCGTCCTCGTTCGGCTGGCTGGTGTAGAGCACCAGGTTCGCGGCGTCGGCCGAGGTCACCATCAGGCCGACGGCCACGAGTGCGGAAAAGGCGGAAATCAGGTTTTTCATGAGTAAAGTCCTCGTCTTTCAAATGAGGACCGATCCATAACCACATGCCGTTGACAGTCATGTGACAGCAGGGCGCCGCAACTTCGGGATGGAAAAGGCGGCCGACCGCTCACGCCTGTGTTGCGCAGCCACGGAAAAACGACTGGAAATGCTGACTTTTATGGGACGCCCCCGCATTTGGTTCCGCAAGATTCATTGAAAATCCACGGATTTCCTGCAAATGCGAGTTCACATCATTTTCAAAGACGAAGCGAAGAGCATCAAGATGAAGACAACCGAAAATTGGCGCGCCCGGCTGCGCTACGAGTTCGACAAGAGCATGGCGGGCGGCGCGGTTGCCCTGATCGGCTGGCTGGCGCTGATCTCGCTCGTGGTCATCTCGCTTGCCGGTGCCTTCCTGGCGATCACCGGCATCGCACCGGAGGGCGGCGAACCGGTGAGCTTCATCGAAGGCACATGGGAATCCCTGATGCGCACCTTCGACGCCGGCACCATGGGCGGCGACCAGGGCTGGGGCTTCCGCCTCGTCGCGCTGGTGGTCACGCTCGCCGGCATCTTCGTCTTCTCCGCCTTGATCGGTGTCATCAGTTCGGGCCTGGAAAACAAGCTCGATGAACTGCGCAAGGGCCGCTCGCGTGTCCTCGAATCCGATCACACCATCATCCTCAACTGGTCGGCATCGATCTTCGATGTGATCTCCGAACTGGTGATCGCCAACCAGAGCCGCAAGCGTCCGCGCATCGTCATCATGGCGAACAAGGACAAGGTGGAGATGGAAGACGAGATCGCCACCAAGGTCGCGAACCTCAAGAACACCAAGATCATCTGCCGCAGCGGCGACCCGACGGACCTCTACGACCTCAACATCGTCAATCCGCACTCCTCGCGGTCGATCATCGTGCTTTCGCCCGAAGACGAGGACCCGGATTCGCAGGTGATCAAGTCGGTTCTGGCGCTGGTCAACGACCCCAACCGTCGCCCGCAACCCTACATGATCGCCGCCGAGATCCGCGACACGCAGAACACCGAAGTTGCCCGCATCGTCGGCGGCAAGGAAATGCAGCTGATCCTGGCAGACGACCTGATCTCCCGCATCGTCGTCCACACCAGCCGTCAGTCCGGTCTGTCGGCCGTCTATTCCGAACTGCTCGATTTCGACGGCTGCGAGATCTATACGCTGGAACAGCCGGCCCTCGAGGGCAAGCCGTTTGCCGCCGGTGTCATGGCCTACGAGAACTGCACGCTGATCGGTCTCTGCGACCGCGCCGGCAAGGTTCATCTCAACCCGCCGCCGAACCGCATCATCGAACAGGGCGAACGCGCCGTCATCATCGCCGAGGACGACGACTCGATCAAACCGTGGGCGGGCGACACGCAACTTACCAAGGAAGCAATCCTGCCGCCGACCAAGCGCACGCTCGGTGCGGAGCGCACCCTCATCCTCGGCTGGAACCGCCGCGGAACGATCATTGCCACCGAACTCGCACGCTATGTTGCACCCGGATCGCTGCTGACCATCGCGGCGAGCACGCCGGAATTCGAGGACGAGATTGCCGGTCTCGTCCTTCCGAACGGCAACATGACCGTCAAGCACCACGTCATCGACACGTCGAGCCGTGCGGCGCTCGATGCACTCAACATCCCCGCCTACGACCACGTGCTCGTGCTCGGCTACAGCGACCACATGACCATGCAGTCGGCCGACACCCGCACGCTGATCACGCTGCTCCATCTGCGGCGCATCGCCGAGGGTGCGGGCCTGCACATCAACGTGGTCAGCGAGATGACCGACGTCCGCAACCGCGAACTGGCCGAAGTGACCCGCGCCGACGACTTCGTGGTCAGCAACAAGCTTGTGAGCTTGATGCTCGCCCAGGCGTCCGAAAACGAGTTCATGGCCCAGATCTTCGACGAACTGCTCGACGAGGAAGGTTCAGAAATCTACATGCGCCCGGTCAGCGACTATGTCTCGATCGACCGGCCGGTGAACTTCTTCACCATCGCGCTTGCCGCCCTCCGTCGCGGAGAGATCGCCATCGGCTATCGCCGCCAGCGCCAGGACGACGCGGACGACCGCAATCTCGGCGGCGTCACCGTCAACCCGTCGCGTTCCGACATGCTGACCTACAGCGAGAAGGACATGGTCATCGTTCTGGCGCAGGAATGAGATGCTGATCTGAAGGACGTCCCTGGAATCCAGACAGAAAGGCCCGCCTAGACGCGGGCCTTTCTCGTTTCTGACGCCCGGCCTTGCTACCCGGCCCCTCGATGACTAGATTGGGGTCGATCTCGTCTCTCACAGGATGTGTGCCGCCATGGATTTCCTCCCGAACGCAAAGCCCGCCCGCATTTGCCTCCGGAGACCCGATATCCATGTCCGCCACCATCACGCTTTCCCATCTCGCCTGGTCCACGCCTGACGGGCGCGCCCTCCTTTCCGACTGCAATCTCAGCTTCACCGCCGAACGCGCCGGCCTCGTCGGTCGCAACGGTGTGGGCAAGACCACGCTCCTGAGGCTGATTGCACAGGACCTCGTCCCTCACACCGGAACCGTCGCCGTCGGCGGTACCGTCGGTTGGCTCAGGCAATCGCTCGCGGTCGGCCCTGAAGAAACCGTGGCCGACCTTTTTCGCGCCCGGGAAGCCCTCGACCTCCTTCGACGTGCCGATGCCGGGAACGCCACCGCCGACGAACTGGCCGGAGCAGACTGGACACTCGAAACCCGCATCGAAACGGCCCTCGGCGGAATGGGGCTCGATGCCGAACCTCGGACACCGCTTACCGCGCTGTCCGGCGGTCAGCAGACCCGCGCCGCCCTCGCCGCCCTCGTATTCGATGAGCCCGACTTCATCCTCCTCGACGAGCCGACCAACAATCTCGACGGCGAAGGGCGCAAGCGGGTGATCGACCTTCTCGCGAGCTGGCCCAAAGGCGCCATCGTCGTCAGCCATGACCGTGATCTGCTCGACACGATGGACGCGATCATCGAACTGACGTCGCTCGGCGTGACACGCTACGGGGGCAACTGGAGCCTCTACCGCGAGAGAAAGGCCCTCGAGCTCGCCGCATCGAGAAAGGACCTCGACGAGGCGGAGCGGCGGCTCGACGACCTCGCCCGCAGCGCCCGGCAGACGGCGGAACGCAAGGCCCGCAAGGATCGCGTCGGAAGGAAAAAGGCGCTGAAGGGGGATATGCCCCGCATCCTGGCCGGCGGCCTGAAGATGCGCAGCGAGGCAACAAGCGGCAACAACGCCCGGCTGGCGGAAGACCGGCAATCCGAGGCTCGGATCGCCGCCGACGCGGCCCGCGCCCGCATCGAAGTGCTCGCGCCGCTGTCGGTGACGCTCGCATCGACCGGCCTCCCCGCCGGCCGCACCGTTCTCGAGGTCTCCGAGATAAGCGCCGGCTACGCGGCCGATGCCCCGATCCTGAAGAACCTCTCCTTCTCCGTCACCGGCCCCGAACGCATCGCGATCTGCGGACCGAACGGCGTGGGCAAGACAACGCTTCTCGGCCTGATCACCGGCCGGCTGGCGCCGTTGTCCGGCCATGTGAGCGTCAGGGTCGGCTTCGCCATGCTCGACCAGCAGGTCGGGCTGCTAGATACCTCGGCGTCGATCCTCGCCAACTTCCGACGCCTCAACCCGGGCGCCGACGACAACACCTGCCGGGCGGCTTTGGCGCGCTTCATGTTCCGGGCCGACGCCGCCCTACAAACGGTCTCGGATCTCTCGGGCGGTCAGCGCCTGCGCGCCGGCCTCGCCTGCGTCGTCGGCGGAATGTCGCCGCCGCCACTGCTGATCCTCGACGAACCGACGAACCACCTCGACATCGACTCGATCGAAGCTGTCGAGGCGGGGCTGCGGGCCTATGACGGCGCGTTGTTGGTGGTGAGCCACGACACGGCCTTCCTGCAGGCGATCGGCATCACGCGGCACCTGAACCTGCCGTTCGAAGGCGATCCGGCCTCTTAAGTCATAGGCAGGACCGCCGCTCCCCGCAGGCCGTCCCCGGCGGCTCGATAACCGCCGGTGATGGGTGTCCGGCGCGCCATGCCCTGTTCAGGCCGCCGCCATCGCACCTACCCCGCCGACCAGCCGGCCGAGGCGCTTGATGCCTTCGTCGATCATCTGCTCGTTGGCGCAGGAGAACGACAGTCTCAGCGTATTGGCGCCCGAGCGGTCGGCGAAGAAGGCCTGGCCCGGCACGAAAGCGACCTTCTCGGTTTCGACCGAACGGGCGAGAAGCTCGGCGCCGTCGATCCCCTCCGGTAGCGTCACCCAGATGAACATGCCGCCCTCCGGCCGCGTCCAGACGGTGCCGGCGGGCATGTAGCGTTCGAGGGCCGCAAGCATGGCGTTCCGCCGCGCACTGTAGGCCTTGCGGATCTTCGCCACCTGCGCATCGAAATGACGCTCGGCGACATGGGCGATGGCGATCTGGTTGATCGACGACGAATGCAGGTCCGCCGCCTGCTTCATCAGCACCAGCTTGCGGATGACCGGCGTCGCGGCGACGACGAAGCCGACCCTCAGCCCCGGCGCGAGCGTCTTCGAAAAACTCCCGCAATAGATCGTCCGCGTCTCCTCGATCGAGCCCTTCTCGGCGATTTCGAGCGCCAGAATCGGCGGCACCGGCTCGCCGTCGTAACGCAGCGACTGGTAGGCGGCATCCTCGATGA
Organism: Rhizobium terricola; assembly: GCF_012927355.1. Taxonomy (GTDB): domain Bacteria; phylum Pseudomonadota; class Alphaproteobacteria; order Rhizobiales; family Rhizobiaceae; genus Allorhizobium; species Allorhizobium terricola. The sequence continues at coordinate 827,622 of NZ_JABBGK010000001.1, read as the reverse complement.
TCGCGATGTCGAGCTCCTCGGCCAGCTTGAGCAGCCGCTCGCGCCCTGCCCGGTCGACCGTCTCGCCGGTCGGATTGGCGAAATCCGCCGACAGATAGGCGAATTTCACCGCGCCGCCGAGCTTCTCGGCCGCCGTCCGGTAGCTCTCGGGCGTCCGGTTGCCCAGCGTCAGCTGATCATAGTTCGGCTCGTAGGCGTTGAATGCCTGCAAGGCGCCGAGATAGGTCGGCCAGTTGACCAGCGCCGTGTCGCGCGGTGACAGGAAGAGCTTGCCCAGATAGTCGAGCGCCTGCTGCGATCCGGAGGTGATGAAGATGTTGTCCGCGCTGCACGGCACGCCGATCTTGGCCATCTCGCACTGCAGCCATTCGCGCAGCGGCTTGTAGCCTTCGCTCACCGAATATTGCAGCGCCGCCTTGCCCTGCTCGCCTCCGAAGATGTCGGCATAGGCCGCCTTGAATTCCTCGTCGGGAAAGAGCGCCGGGTCCGGAATGCCGCCGGCGAACGAAATGATGTCCGGACGGTCGAGCAGCTTCAGCAGCTCGCGGATTTCGGAAGCCCGCATCCGGCTCGAACGCGTGGCGAAGATATGGTCCCAATTCAGCATCGGCATTTCCTCGAATGGTCTTTTTGGATGCGTGAAGCTGACCACAGGGCACTCGATATGTCAACATTACTGACCTATCGTGACGCGCAACAAATTCCATGACGAGAAACCCATCCGCGCAAGATCAGTTCAAAAGGAAGCAACAAAACGAATACTTCGGTCGCATGTGTCAAAAATGGTCAGATTTCACCTGTGATTTTCTGACGCACACCCTTAAATCGGAGGAATTTGTTTAGAAATGCGCAATAAACAAAGGGCAACACAAGAGACCAATGACGCGATCTTATGTCAGCACCGCAAAATCCATTTCTGCAATCCCTGATTGGCCGCGAATACGGCGCCGATCACTATTGCTGGTCTGTGCTCGATGATCTTTTCGAGATTTGGCCGCATGTCATGGCCGCCGTGGCTATACTGCTGACGATCTTCAACACCTATCTCATGGGTCCGCCGGCCTATCTCGCCGGCTCCGTCCTCGCCCTCGCACTCCAGCTCCTGTCGCGCTACGTCCTTTATCGCGCCTATGTCCGTCGCGGTCCGAACGCCTCGCTCGACCGTTGGCTTTCGATCTTCTGGGTGGCGGCGGCAAGCTCAGGCTTCCTGTGGGGCCTGTGCCTCAGCCTGCTGCTCGTCGACGCGTCGCCCGAGGCGCGCGTGACGATCCTGACCGTTGGCTGCGTCATGATCCAGTCGGCCAGCTCACGCGCCTACATGGCGCCGCTGCCGGCGCTCTCCCAGTCCGGTCTAATGCTGTCGATGCTGCTCGGCATGACGGTCGCCCAGGGCGACTACCTGATGGTGCCGATCGCCGTAATGTTCGTGCTCTTCCAGCTCGCCTATCTCCGCCGCCTGATCGGCCTGCGTCTCGGCCAGATGGAAGCCGACATGGAACGCACCCAGCTTCTTGGGCAGCTCGAAAAGACCAATACCGAGCTTCGCAACGCCAACGAACGTCTCGCCCGTCACGCCCTGACGGACGGCCTGACCGGCCTGCCGAACCGCCGCCATCTCGACCGCAGCTTCGCCGAGCTTCTCGCCAACGCCAACGGGAGCGGCCAGCCCTTCTCGATCGTGCTGATCGACGTCGATCACTTCAAACGCTTCAACGACACTTACGGCCATCTCGCCGGCGACGCCTGCCTGACGGCGGTCGGCAAGGCGATGATCGAAAGCGGTGTGCGCGCGACAGACGTCATTGCCCGCTACGGCGGCGAGGAATTCGCCCTGCTGCTGCCGAACACCGATGCCCGCACGGCGAGACTGGTCGCCGAGCGCATGCGCATCCTCATCGGCACGATCAATCTTTCGCATCTGCCTGGCAAGCCCGCTGCGATTACCGCGAGCCTCGGCATCGCCAGCAAGAAACACGACGAGGTCGCGACGGAGCAAGGCCTGCTGTCGCTGGCCGACGCTGCCCTCTACGCCGCCAAGGCCGAGGGCCGCGACCGCGTCCGCCATGCAGACGATGTAGACCTCAAGGACCGCGCTGGCCGTCGCCGCGCCTGAACGGACGCGAGGCGCCAGCACCGCATCAGGGCGTCGAAACGGTCGCGCGTTGGGACTGGTGCCGGCAAATGCCATTCTGCTAGTGTTCCGCAGATCTCGTGAACGCCAGGGCCCCGCCATGCACAAGCTGCTCCTCTGCGGCCTCCTCCTTCTCACTTCCGGCGGCCCGTCGCTTGCCGGCTGCTTCGACGTTAGCAAGGGCGAGCCCGAACGCCTGACGGGGCTTCTCACCCACCGTATCTTTGCCGGCGCTCCGAACTTCGAGGACGTCCAGAAGGGCGATACGCCCGAACCGGGTTATGTCCTGACCCTCGACGAAGACATCTGCCTGACCGGGGACGCCGACTTCGCCGATCCCTCCTATCGCTTTGACGAAGTGCAGCTTGTCGAGACGGAAGAGACCTCCAGGGACATGCAGGCGCTGCGCGATGAACGCGTGACCGTCAGCCTGCGCGATCCGACGCCCGCCATGACCGGCCACCACCACCGGCCCCTCGTCGCCTGGGTGACCGCGATCGAGCCAGACGATGAGACTGCGGATCCGACGGCCGGCTACGGCACCGCTCAAACCGTGGTCGAGGCCTTCTACCGTGCGCTGGAAACCGGTGACGGCAAGCTCGCCGCCGGATTTGTCATCCCGGAAAAGACGCGGACCGGCCCCTTCTCTCCCGAAGCGCTTCGCCGGTTCTACGGAAGCCTCCCCGAACCGCTGCGCCTGCAGTCTGTGAAGGCGCTTGGGGCCGATCGGTTCGCCGTGCGTTACACCTTCACCAGCACCGCCGGTCGATGCGACGGCCGGGCGACGGTTAGAACGACCGAACGCGACGGCCGCAACTTCATCCAGTCGATCCGGGCCGAAAGCGGCTGCTAGGGAATAACGGGCCGAGGCGGAAAATTCGGTCGCCTGCCTGGCGGTCCGCTCGATGTCACGTCTCGTTGCCACGTCCGGTGAACAGGCGTCACGGGATCGGCACCTTCGCTCGGGGCCGAGTGGATCCCTGCCCTGCGCGGCTTACGAAGGTGTGGGGGTCACTCCGACCTTGCGCTGAGGACGCCCGCCAGCAGCGTCCTTGCCGCCCACAGCGTGACCTCTTCGGCCTCGGCGTCGTCCAGCGAGCAGACGTCCTTCAGCACCACGAGGGTTTCGATGCCGGTCATCAGCGAAAGCCCGTAGACCAGCCGCTGGAAATCGGCCGCCGGTATCTCGGCACGCAGCGGATCGAGCGCCTCGGAAAGCCAGCCGAGACGGCGGGCGCCGCGTTTCACCTGGCTTCGGCCGGTCACCGTGCCGGCCAGGAAGGCCCGAAACGTCGTCTCGTTGTCCCGGAGCATGGCGAAGACACGGCCGACAAGGGCCTGCAGCCGTTGATCGACCGGCATGGGCGTGGTGTCGGGACCGGCATCTTCCAGACGGATGCTATTGGCCACCGCATCCAGCACCGCCTCGCGGATCATCTCGTCGGGTGTCGAGAAGTATCGATAGGCGGTGGCACGCGAGATACCGGCATGGTCGGCAACCTCGGCCACCGATGGCGACCCGCCTTTTTCGGTCAGTTCGCGGGCTGCACGCAGCAGCTCCGCCCGCGTTCTCCTCTTCTGGTTGATTCGCTCGAAACTTTTCTCTTGACTGCTCATACGCACCTCATTATGAGACAACAATCTCATTACGAGCTAAGTGTATCAAACACTCAAGGAGAAGCAACATGAATGAAGGAGCATCGACAGCCGGGGCGAACCACGCCGATCAACCCCGGACCCTGCATTTTCTCGGCAGCCTCCTGACTTTCCGGGCGCGTGCCGCCGAAACCGCCGGCAGCTTTACGATCGTCGAGTGCCTGACCGCATCGGGCGCCGGCGCTCCGCCGCACCGCCAGGACGACGCCGAGGCCTTCCTGGTCACCGAAGGGCAATTCGATTTCCTGCTCGGGGACACCTGGCGCCGCTGCCAACCCGGCGAATTTGCCTATGTCGAACCCGGTCAGGTGCATGCCTTCCGCAATCCGGCAGAAACACCCTCGAAGATGCTGATCATCAACCTGCCGGGCGGGTTCCACGAAAACTTCTTCCTGGCGATTGGCGAGCCGGTCGCGTCCGGAACGACCGTTTTCCCGCCTATGGGTCAGCCCGATGTGGCGCTGTTGACCGAGACCGCACGCCGCTACGGCATCGAGATGCTGCCGCCCGCCGGCCACTGATCGCCCGCTGGCATGACCCGCAGTGAAAACCGCCGCGGGTCCCTTCCGAGCGGATTCGCTTCGCCCCGCAGACGACGCTCTCGTCCAGAGGACCGTTATGCGAATTCAGACAGGTATTTAGGAAATCGCCTAACGTTTAAATACGAACCAGGAAAGTTAGACCCATGCGCGGAATGGCATATTTCTGTTTTCTATCGGCCACCATCTATGCGCTCGCCGGAATGGCGATGGGCATCTTCATGGCCGCATCGCACGACCACTCGCTGTTGACGGTCCACGCCCATCTCAACTTGGTCGGCTGGGTATCGATGGCGATCTATGGTCTCTTTTACCATGGCGTGCCGACCGTCGCTGCAACGCGGCTGGCCAGGACCCACGTTGCTGTCGCCACGACCGGCCTTTGGATCTTCATCCCCGGCATTGCCTTGGCCGTCCTCGACATCACCGAGGGCCCGGCGATCCTCGGTTCGCTGCTCACCATCCTCGGAATGCTGCTGTTTACCGTCCGCGTCGCCACGGCGAGACTGAAGCCCGCCTGACGCGACCATCCACCGCCGGCAACAAGAAATCCCCGGCCTTTGGGCCGGGGATTTCTTTTCGTATTGCCATGTCGCTCGACAGCCTGCCGGGCGAGCCTTGCCCCCGGAGTTCTTCCCGATCCCCCGCGTCGCCGCAGGCACGCATCAAGAAGATGCCTGGATCGGCAAGCCATGACCTTAGTTGCGAGCCTTGTCGACCGGCTTGTTCTTGCCGATCCCGTGACGCCGAAGGCGCACAGACCCGGATGACCGGGATCGGCAAGCCGCAATTAGTTGCGAGCCTTGTCGACCAGCTTGTTCTTACCGATCCAGGGCATCATGGCGCGGAGCTTCGTGCCGACTTCCTCGATCTGGTGGCTGTCGTTCATGCGGCGGATACCCTTGAAGCGGGCCGCACCGGCGCGGTATTCCTGCATCCAGTCCGAGGTGAACTTGCCGGTCTGGATGTCGTGCAGGACGCGCTTCATCTCGGCCTTGGTCTCGGCGGTGATGATGCGCGGGCCGGTGACGTATTCGCCCCATTCTGCAGTGTTCGAGATCGAGTAGTTCATGTTGGCGATACCGCCTTCATAGATCAGGTCGACGATCAGTTTCACTTCGTGCAGGCATTCGAAATAGGCCATTTCCGGAGCGTAACCGGCTTCGGTCAGGGTTTCGAAACCGGCGCGGATCAGTTCGACCAGGCCGCCGCAGAGAACGACCTGCTCGCCGAACAGGTCGGTTTCGCATTCTTCGCGGAAGTTGGTCTCGATGATGCCCGAACGGCCGCCACCGACGCCGCAGGCGTAGGAGAGCGCGAGTTCCAGCGCGTTGCCCGAAGCGTTCTGGTGAACGGCAACGAGGCAGGGAACGCCGCCGCCCTTCTGGTATTCGCCGCGAACGGTGTGGCCCGGGCCCTTCGGCGCGATCATGACGACGTCGAGGGTCGCCTTCGGCTCGATCAGGCCGAAGTGAACGTTGAGGCCGTGGGCGAACGCAATCGCTGCGCCGTCACGGATGTTGCCGGCGATATCGGCCTTGTAGATGTCGGCCTGCAGTTCGTCCGGGGTGGCCATCATGATGAGGTCGCCCCACTTGGCGGCGTCGGCAACCGTCATGACCTTGAAGCCGTCGGCTTCGGCCTTCTTGATGGTCGGCGAACCGGCCTTCAGCGCGATCGCGACGTTCTGCGCGCCCGAATCCTTGAGGTTGAGCGCATGGGCGCGGCCCTGGGAGCCGTAGCCGACGATGACGACGTTCTTGGACTTGATGAGATTGAGATCGGCATCACGATCGTAATAGACGCGCATTGTATGTTCCTTCCCTATGCTTGTCGGTTGTGGTGAATGTCGTTTGCCGGCGAGCCGGAACGGGTCGTCCCGTCGCGGCCGGCCAGAACTTTTTCCGTGCCGTGGAGGATCAGGAAGGCGTTGACCGCCTTCTCCGCCCGGGCAGAGAAACTCTTCGTCTGCGGCTTGTCGCCGAGCAGCATGCGCACATGCATGTCCGAGACGATCAGGCCGTAGAGGGTCCGATAGGCGTCCTCGCCATCGGAAAAACGCAGCAGTCCGTCGCGCTGGCCGGCATCGAGCAGGGCACGCGCACGACGATCGATCTGCCGGCGGCCGCGCTCCAGAAGCAGCGTGCCGAGCTTCGAGCCGTCGCGATTGGTCTGGCCGATCGCCAGCCGGTTGAGCGCCAGCGACACATCGCCGGCCAGGACCTCCAGCAGGTCATGGGCGAAAACTTCGAGATGTTCGGTGAGGCTCGGCGCGGTGAGCCGCTCGCCCGCCCGTTCGACGGTGCGCACCTTGCTCGCCTGGTAGGAGATCATCGCCGACAGCAGGCCGTCGCGATCGCCGAACCACTTGTAGAGACTTTCCTTGGAGCAATTGGCCGCGCGCGCAAGGCCCGCCGTCGTCAACGCCTTGTCACCGCCCTCGACGAGAAGCCTCAGGGCTTCGGCGAGTACGGCGCTCTGGCGCGGCGTGAATTCGGCGGTGGCGGTTTCGGTCTGCACGATTGACATCTCTCAAGTACCGTACGGTACGGTTCTGTTTAATGGTCGAACCTCGTCGCGTCAAGCGGTTTTCACCGGTTTCGATGACAGACCGTTCACCCCCCCCCGAACCCGCATCACGTTTTATTGAAAGTAGTGATTCATAACTTTTTTCGGCGTCGGATACACGCAGATGAATACTTCATATCACATTGAATTATATAGTTTTTTGTAGCGCGTAATGGCTCGAGACAAGATTGCAAGTGGTCGAACCATACAGTTCGATTGCGCGCAATTAGCTCTTGCATTCTCATTCGAAAGGGACCAAATACAGATCATCGAACCGCACAGTTCGATTGCAGACAACTGAAAATGCTGAAGGACTTTTGAAATGAAGATCGCCGTCATTGCAGCGATGGCAACCCTCGCAGCTGCCCCCGCCGCTTTCGCTCTCCAGCCGATTCCGGGCTCTATTACCTACAACGGCCATCAGGCCAAGCTCGAAAAGGCGCCCGTCGGCTCGAACTTCTTCCACACTTTCTACGGCCCGAACGGCGAGGAAGTGCGTGAAGTCTACCAGGTCAAATCGGACCGAACCGTAGAGCTAGTGTCGCGGGTATCCGTCGACAAGTAGCCGCCGCATACCCAGCAGGATGAATTCACCCTGCAAACACAACCCTAAGATGAATTGATGCGCACCCAGCCATCATAGAACGCAAGAAAATCCAGGAGACATACCATGAAGACCATCATCGCAACCACCGCAGTCGTCGCCGCCCTCGCCTCGTCCGCCTTCGCTGGCGAGCCGACCAATGGCCCCGACACCCGCAGCCAGTCGTCCTACGGCTACGTCGACAACACGACCGTCGGCTCGATTTCGGCCAACGGCTCGCACAAGTACGACGGCAAGAACCTCAATGCCATCTACGGCTTCGACAACGACCGTAGCGTCAACGTCGGCACGCGTTCCAGCCAGGAATAACCTGATCACACCGGCGGGCAGGCGCTGCCTGCCCTGCCCCCAACCTGATTGAAAAGGATACACCATCATGAAGACCATCATCGCAGCAACCGCCGTCGTCGCCGCTCTCGCTTCGTCCGCCTTCGCAGGCGAGCCGACCAACGGCCCCGATCTCCGCGCCCAGTCCTCCTACGGCTACGTCGACAACACCATCGTCGGCTCCATCTCGGCCAACGGTGCACGCAGCTACGACGGCAAGAACCTCAACGCCATCTACGGCTTCGACGGCGACCACGGCGTCTCGGTCGGCACGCGTTCCAGCCAGGAATAACCTGATCACACCTGCGGGCAGGCATAACCTGCCCCGCACCCCAACTGGATTATAAAGGACAACACATCATGAAGACCATCATTGCAGCAACCGCCGTCCTCGCATCGCTCGCCGGCGCCTCGTCCGCCTTCGCGATCCAGCCGATCCCGGGCTCGATCACCTATGGCGGCCATCAGGCCCAGCTCGAAAAGTCCCCGGTCGGCTCCAACTTCTTCCACACCTTCTACGGTCCGAACGGTGAGGAAGTGCGCGAGATCTACAAGGTCAACGCCGATCACACGGTTGAACTTGTTTCGCGTGCCGTCGCGACCGACAAGTAATCGGTTACGATCTCTGCCAAAGGCCCCGAAGCGCAAGCTCCGGGGCTTTAATTTTGCGCAACGGGCCGTTGTGCCACTTTTGGCGTTTGGCCGCCGCGCGGTTCGGCGTTATGCATGGGCGACAAACGCCTATGGGGATCAACCACATGCAGCCGCTCCGCCTTGCCATCGCCCTCAGCCTCTCGCTTCTGGTCGCCCCGCAGCTTTCCTTCGCCAAGGAAAACCGCTGCGGCTGGATCCAGAATCCGACCCCCGGCAACTACTGGCTGGACGACAGCGAAGGCATGTGGGTCCTGATGACCCAAGGCTCCGACGAGGAGCCGCTCGGCATGGAGAACTTCCCCGACATCTCGACCGGCGACTATGTCGCCTCGAACGGCAATTACGGCTACACCTGCGGCTGCATCCAGGCCGAAACCGAGCGCAATGCCGACCCGCAGGACAGCGCCGCCGGCCGCATCACCGCCATCTACGGCGTCAAGCTCCTGCCGCTCAAGAAGTGCCTGGCCGACGGGTCCCTTCCCAAGCCCGAGTAGACCTCAGACCGCATAGTCGACCGGCACCGCTTGCCCGGACTTCAGCGTCTCCATCGAGATGAAGGCCGAGACGTCGAACAGTTCGATCCGTTTCACCAGGCGGCGGTAGACGACGTCGTAATGCTCGACGCGCGGCAGAACGATCTTCAGCAGGTAGTCGTAGGAACCGGTCAACCGATGTGCCTCGACGATCTCGGGCAGATCGCTGATCGCTCGACGGAAGCTCTCGATCCATTCGTCGGAGTGATGCGCCGTCTTGACGAGGGCGAAGACCGTGGTGGGCACACCGACCCGCTCCCGGTCCAGCACGACGATCCGCCGTTCGATATATCCGGCCTCTTCCAGCCGCTGGATACGCCGCGAGCAGGCGGAAGCCGACAGCGCCACGTTTTCCGCCAGCACGGCGACCGGCACCGACGCGTCGCGTTGCAGCGCATCCAGAATCTTCCGATCGCGATCATCCAGCATTTCAGCCCCACTTAAAATAACTCTGACGCGCCATGGATGCACAATTTATCATTTTTGCGCAATTCGGCAGCGCGATTGTTGGGGCGAATTCCGAAAAACGCCGACCGATTGTCCGGTGGCTCGGCCATAATCCTCGCATTCGCAAGGGGAACAGAGATGAAGACAATCGGCCTGATCGGCGGCATGAGCTTTGAAAGCACCGCAGTCTATTATCGCATGATCAATGAGATGGTCCGTTCGGAACTCGGCGGCATCGCCTCGGCGGAAGTGCTGCTGCATTCGGTGAATTTCGCCGAGATCGTCGATCTGCAGAAGGCCGGCCGCTGGGATCTGGCGGAAAAGCGCCTCGCCGATTGCGCCCTCGGCCTGCAGAGGTCCGGCGCCGACTGCATCCTGATCTGCACCAATACCATGCACCTCGTCGCCGATGGCGTGGCCGCTCCCCTGTCGATCCCGCTTCTCAACATCATCGACGAAACGGCAGCCGCGATCAAAGGTGCCGGTTTCCGTCGTCCCCTGCTGCTCGCCACCCGCTACACGATGGAACACGGCTTCTACACCGACCGCATGCGCGCCCTCGGCCTCGAACCGCTGGTCCCGGATGCCGATGACCGCACCATCGTCCACGACGTCATCTTCGACGAACTCTGCGCCGGCAAGGTCACCGAAACCGCCCGGGCCGCATACCTCGCCATCATCGACAAGGCCAGAGCGGCCGGCGCCGATTGCGTGATCCTTGGCTGCACCGAAATCTGCCTTCTCCTCGACCCCGATGCGCTGGCCCTGCCCGGTTTTGATTCCACCGCGATCCATGCTCGCGCCGCCGTCGATTTCGCGCTGAAAGCCGAGCCGATGCGGATTGCAGTATAGTTGACTTAGTCAACTATATAATTGCGGAAAGCCACTTCTCGTGCTAGGAACGGACCAATCAGGAGGTCCGTCCATGCTCGAAACCGTCGATCTTCCAACCATCGAAGCCATGCGCGCCTTCAACCGGTTCTACACCGACCGGATCGGTGTGCTGGACCGCGCCTACCTGAAGGGTGATTACACGCTGACCGAGGCCCGCGTCGTCTACGAGGTCGGCGCCCGCGGAAAGGTCGCCGCCGTCGACCTCGTCCGCGACCTCCATCTCGATCCGGCCTATCTCAGCCGCATCCTCCGGAAATTCCGCGAACGGGGCCTCGTCGAGGTCGAACCCGATCCGTCCGATCGGCGCAGCCAGCGGCTCGCCCTGACTGCCGCCGGACGGACTGAATTCGAAGCCCTGGGCGAGCTTTCCCGCGACCAGTTGCGCGACATGGTCGCCGCGCTCGGGCCGGCGGAGCGCGCAAGCCTGGTCGAAGCGATGGCGACGATCACCCGGCTGATCAGCCCCTCCTCCGCCAATGCGACGCCACTCCTCAGGCCGCATCGCCCCGGCGATCTCGGCTGGATCATCCAGTCCCAGACGGAGTTCTATGCCAATGTGCTCGGCTGGACTGGCAAGTTCGAAGCCCTGGTCAGCGATGTCGCGGCCCGTTTCCTGGAAAACTTCGACGCCCGGCGCGATCACTGCTGGATCGCCGAACGCCACGGCGTCCGCATCGGCTCGGTGCTGGTCATGGATGGCGGCGATGGCGTCGCCAAGCTGCGCATGCTTTACGTCGATGAAGCCGCCCGGGGCCTTGGCCTCGGCAGGCTCCTGGTCGAGCAGTGCATCCGCTTCGCCCGCAATGCCGGCTATCGCCAGCTGACGCTGTGGACCAACGACGTCCTCGACGCCGCCCGCCACATCTACGTCTCCGCCGGCTTTCGCCTCGTCGCGGAGGAACGGCACAGGATGTTCGGACCGGAGCTGAACGGCCAGACCTGGACGCTGGATCTCTGAGCGTGAAACCTCAGCCGTTGCGTTCGTCGAAGCTCCGGCGGGCCTCCTTCACGGCGATGTAATTCGCCTCGGCCCAGTCGAGCAGTCCGCACAGTGCCTTGAACAGCGACTGGCCGAGATCGGTCAGCCGATATTCCACGCTCGGCGGTTTGGTCGGAAACACCGTCCTGAGCACATAGCCGTCGCGTTCCAGATCGCGCAGCGTCTGCGTCAGCATGCGCTGCGAAATATCCGGCACGAGCCGGCGCAACTCCCCGAAACGATAGGGCTTTTCCGAAAGCGCCAGGAGGATCAGCGTGGACCATTTTCCGCCGATATGGTCGATGACCGTGCGCACCGGGCAGTTTTCCAGCGACGGTCCGTCACCCCCATAGGCGGAGATCTTGGCGACAAATCCGGTGATGGCGACGGTCATGGCAGTTCCCGATTGATAAGGTAGGCACCAAAAACTGCCTTCTTTACAGCGCTGCGTCAATTCCCATTTTAGCGCTACTCTCATTTTGAGAGCACGTATTTATTCGGCGGCACCTCCCGCCCCATCGCTGAAGGGAAGTAACATGAGCAAGATCCTCGTCACCGGCGCTTCCGGCCATCTCGGCCGCCTCGTCATCCAGAGCCTTCTGGAGGACCAGAAGGTCAGCCCCTCCGACATCGTCGCCGCCAGCCGCGATACCGCCAAGCTTGCCGACCTCGCAGCGAAAGGCGTCGAAACCCGCCGCGCCGATTTTGACGATGCCTCTAGCCTCGCCAGCGCGTTTGCCGGCATCGACCGGCTGCTGATCATCTCCACTGACGCCCTCGACCGCCCGGGACGCCGCCTCGAACAGCACAGCGTGGCTGTTGCCGCCGCCAAGGCCACCGGTGTCGGCCGCATCTTCTACACCTCGCTGCCGAAGGTCGAGACGAGCCTCGTCAGCTTCGCACCCGATCACGCCGGAACCGAGCAGGCGATCAAGGACAGCGGCATCCCCTACACCTTCTTCCGCAACGGCTGGTACATGGAGAACCTGTTCATGAGCGTGCCGCAGGCGCTTGGCTCCGGCCACTGGTACTCGTCGGCGGCAGACGGTCGCAACGCCTATGTCGCCCGCGCTGACATCGCCGCAGCAATCGCCGGCGGTCTCGTGAAGCAGGAAGCCGGAAACGCCGTCTACACGCTGACCGGGACCGTCGCGTTGACGACCGAGGAAATCGCCGCCCTCGTCAGCCAGGTCTCCGGAAAGCCCCTCTCCGTGGTGCATCTCAACGACGAACAGCTCGCCGGCGGCATGAAGGGCGCAGGCGTGCCGGAATTCCTGATCCCGATGCTGATCTCCTTCGAAGCCAATGCGCGCGCCGGCGGCTTCGATGCGGTCACCGATGACGTGAAATCCCTTTCGGGCAAGACACCGCGTGACCTGAAGAGCTTCCTCGAAGCCAACAAGGCCGCCCTCGGCTGAGATATAAGCGAAGATCGTCCGGCGCGGCTCGCGGCGCCGGACGTCCGTCAGACCGCCTGCCCGCAGGCCCGGCGGAAGCGGCGCACCGTCTCGGCCATGCCGAATTCCAGCGCATCGGCCGTCAGGCCGTGCCCGATAGACACTTCCGCAAGGTTCGGGATGCGCTTCATCAATGCCGGCAGATTGGCGACCGTCAGGTCATGGCCGGCATTGACCGCGAGCCCGACCGCAAAGGCGGCATCCGCCGTCCGTCCGAGCCGGTCGATCTCCACCTTGGCCCGTTCCGGATCGTCGTAGCAGCCGCCATAGGGACCGGTATAGAGCTCGACCCGGTCGGCGCCCGTCTCGCGCGCCGCGTGCATCGCCTCCGCATTGCCGTCACCGTCGGCAAACAGCGAGACCCGCATGCCCTTGGCCTTCAGTCGCGAAACCACGTCGGTGAGAAAAGACCGGTTGCCGGCAAAATCCCAGCCGTGGTCCGACGTCGCCTGGGTCGGATCGTCGGGCACCAGCGTCACCTGTTCAGGCTCGGCCGCCTCGCACAGTTGCAGAAACTCCTCGGTCGGATAGCCCTCAATGTTGAACTCGGCCTGCGGAAACGAATCGTCGATCAACGCTCTGAGCACCGGCAGGTCGGTAAAGCGGATATGCCGCTGGTCCGGGCGCGGATGAACCGTAAGGCCGCTGGCACCCGCTTCGAGCGCGATCCGACCGAACTGCGCGACGTCCGGCCAGGGAAGTTCGCGACGATTGCGCAGCATGGCGATGGCATTGAGATTGACGGAAAGCTTGGCGGGCATCGACGGTCTTCCATGGGTGGGCAACAGGTCAGACCCTTCATTTAGGCGATCGCCGCCGCGAAGGCCAACGAGAATCGCGCATGATCCCATTGACGTCCTTGATGGATCGGCCGCGATGCCGTCCGCTGGCAATCGCCCTCCTGAAATTGAGGGGATTGCTACAGATCTTGTGTGACTTTCACAACTTTTCGTTTGTGAGATCCGTCACGCTCGCTAGAGTGCGCCATCCGAACCGATGCGCCGCCAGATCCGCGCTGCCGATGAACGGCCGGGCCGACTGGCCGGCCGGCCTCCCGCACTGGTCGCAGCAGAGCCGAATGGAGTTGCAATGTCCGACGTCAGGCGCATTGAAGGCGACAGGGTCAGGCTGGCGCTCGCGCGCATCCTCGAAAGCCAGACCTTCGCGCGGTCCGAGCGGCTGCGCGCCTTTCTGAAGTTCGTCGTGGAGATGGAACAGCTCGGGCTCGCGAGCCAGCTCAAGGGCTACACGATCGGCGTCGATGTCTTCAGCCGAGATGGCAGCTTCGATCCGGGCGTCGATCCGCTGGTCAGGGTTCAGGCAGGCAAGCTCCGCCGCCTCATCAACATGTATTACGCAGACGAAGGCCGCAACGAGACACTGCGCATCCGCATCCCGCTCGGAAGCTATGTACCCGTCTATGAGACCGTTTCCGCCGTCCGGCGCCCGGCCGATTCGGCCGGTGCGGCGCGGACGTGGACGAAGCCGGCCGCGCTTGCCGAACCGATCCATCTCGAATTCGACACGCAGTCGGCTCCCGAACTGGCAACGTCGGGCGCTTACGGACCGGACAAGGATTTGAACGGCCTGCCGCGCATCCAGATCGAACGCGCGGGCGAAGGCGACTGGCGCGCCAGGATCTTCGAAAATGCCATCCGGCTTGCGTTCGAACAGCTGCCCGGCTTCACGATCGCCCCCGCTCAATCGAAGGGCCGCGGCTCCAATCCGCACCTTGATTTCCATCTGACCGTCGATGCCGGCAACACCGGCCGGCCGCTTGGCGCAACGCTCATGCATGCGGCGACAGGACAGCTCGTCTTTCACCGCACCCGTCCGGCGGGAACCGAGGGAAGCCGCCACATCGCGGGGTTTGCGCATCAGTTCATTGCCGAAACCATGACCCTGAATGGAGAGGTCTACGCATTCTGCCGTTGCCGAGGTTTGTCGTCCGTCCTGATGGACTGCCTGGAAGCGACCTACCTGTACAAGCTGGAAAACTCGCATGACGCGTATCTCGAAGCGAGCCGGCATCAGCAGCGGCTTGCCCACCCCCGCAGGCTACCGGTCTTCATCACCGACCTGTCGGACCTTCTCGCCCTGACAACACGGGCTTTCTGATCGAAAACCTTAGACCAACGGTGATTTGCCAAACGCGGATAAGACGACTAGTCTGGCTCCAAGAATAAGCACAAGCGCAACTTCAAATGGCGCATGCAGCAAGAAGGGACGAGGCAGGAGCCGCAAAGGGGATGGCTTCAGGCTTCGAGGGGACGACAGCACAGGGCCACAAGGAAGGGACCGACAGACTCGCAGACCTGAAGACACGCTGGACAAGGGGAGGTCATGGCGGACGGATCGAAATATCTGCAGAGCGACGGCAATCCGGTCGACGGCATGCATGCCGCGGCCTTGTACCTGCCCGACATTCCCCTGCCCCGCGACCTGCCGGACGAGCCCATCGCGATCGCCGAAATGGCAGATCTCTTCGGCGTCACCCACCGCACCCTGCATTTCTATGAGGAGAAGGGCCTGATCGCGGCGAGACGCATCGGCCTGATGCGCGTCTACACCCATGCCGACATCACCCGAATGGCGCTTGTGAACGCCTGCCGCGAGATCGGCATGCCGGTCGCGGTGATCCAGGAGCTGATGGAAACGCTGAAATCGGCACTCTCGCCCCAGGAGGCCGAAGACATCTTCGAGACGGCCCTGCTGGCGCGGCGCCGCGAACTGACAGCCGGCCTATCCACCATCCATCGTCAATTGCAGCAGATCACCACGCTGCTCGCGCATGACATGCAGGACGATGACGCCGACGGCCGTGCAAGCCCGCGCCATCGAACCAATCTGACGAGCGACGAAAAAAGATGCCTGGAACTGATGGCAGAGGGCTACACGCCCCTGCGTCTCGCCCGCGCCCTGTCGATGACCAGTACGGAAGTCGCCGATCTCGAGGCCGACATTATCGGCAAGCTCGAGGCTCATAACCGCTTCCAGGCGGTGGCCAAGGCGGTGTTGCTCGGGATCGTGGCGTCGTGACGTTCCGGCAACTTGAACTCTGTCAAAGATGACGGAGATTTAACGGGACTTTGCCCGGTTGCGGATCTAGCTGTGGGACGAACGCAACAAGCAAAGATAGTCCTCCCGATGCCTTCCTTCCTCTCCCGCTATGCCACCCCCTTCACCACGGGTCTTTTTCTCGTTTCACTGATCTCCGGTATTGCCCTCTTCTTCCATGTCGGCACGGCCGCATTCCGCGAAATGCACGAATGGCTGAGCCTGGTCCTCGTGTTGCCCTTCGTGCTGCATGTCTGGAAGAACTGGCGTCCGTTCCTGATGTATTTCAAGCGTCTGCCGATGGCGATCGCCCTTGCGGTGTCTCTGGTCGCCGGCCTCGTCTTCGCCTGGCCTGCCCTGACCGGCGCCGGCGCCGGCGGAAACCCGCAAATGGCAATGATCTCGCTTGTGACGCACGCAACGCCCGCAACCGCCGCGCCACTCTTCGGGCAAACGGAAGAAGTGTTCATCGCCGCGTTGAAGGAAAAAGGTCTGACCGCCGCAGAGCCGGGCAAGTCGCTGGTCGACATTGCGACCGCCTCCGGCAAAGGTGAGCGTGACGTCGTCATGGCACTGATCACCCTGAAGCCGTAAGCCGCCTCGGAGCAACGGACGCTCACCGCACGATGGTGAGCGTCTCCGCCGCGCGGGTCACCGCCGTATAAAGCCACCGTTCGCGGGTGTCGCGAAACGCCCAGCTCTCGTCGAACAGCACGACGTCGTTCCACTGCGAACCTTGGGCCTTGTGCACGGTGAGTGCATAGCCGTAGTCGAATTCGTCGTAACGCTTGCGCGTCGACCACGGGATTTCCGTCTCGACATCCTCGAAGGCAGCCTTCAGCAGCTTGATCTTGGCCGCGCCGCGATCCATGTCGTCGTCTTCCGGCTTGATCAAGAGGTTGATCCCCGGCTTCACCGTCTCGCGCGACGAGGTCATCACCTGCCAGAGCGAGCCGTTGAGCAGCCCCTTCACCTGATCGTTCCGGAGGCACACCAGTTTGTCGCCGGCCTGCGGGTAGTCGACCGTGAAGCCCTTCAGTTCCCTGAGGCGCTTGTTGTAGCGCCGGCGCGTCTTGTTGGTCCCGACCAGCACTTGGTCCGCTCCCAGAACCAGATCCTGCGTCACCTCGTTCTTGGAGATCACCTTGGCGGTTCCGTAATCGCCATACATGATCTCCTTGCCCTCACGCACATGCATGGCGAGCTGGATGATCGGGTTGTCGCGCGCCTGCCGGTGGATGTCCGTCAGCAGGTAGTCCGGTTCCTGGTCGGTGAAGAAACCGCCGCCCGACACCGGCGGCAGCTGCCCCGGATCGCCGAGCACGAGGATCGGCGTCCCGAAGCTCATCAGGTCACGGCCGAGCTGTTCGTCGACCATAGAGCATTCGTCGATGACGATCAGCGCCGCCTTGGCCACCGGGCTTTGCCGGTTAATGGAAAACATCGGGGCGATCGAGGTCTTGCCGGTCTCCTCGTCCTCGACGGCTTCCTCGCCACGCGGCCGATAGATCAGCGAATGAATGGTCTTGGCGTTGGATGCGCCGCGTGAGCGCAAGACCTGCGCCGCCTTGCCGGTGAAGGCGGCAAACAGCACGTCGCCGTCGACATGCTCGGCAAAATGCTTCGCAAGCGTCGTCTTGCCCGTTCCGGCGTAACCGAACAGGCGAAAAACCGGCTGCTTGCCCTCCTTCAGCCATGTCGAAACGGCCTTCAGGGCTTCGTCCTGCTGGGGTGCGAATTGCATGCATCGGTGCTTGGCAGGATTCCCGCGCCTTGGCAAGGCGACGGCCGGATCTTGGGCGGGGAGAAATTTTCCGCGATGCAGGGAATAAACCGGCACCCTTCGGTGTCTAAGCTGCAGGCAGGATCGAGACGATGCCTGCCGCAACCCGGAGGAATATTCCCATGAGAACCCGCCTCGTCCTTTCGTCCGCCCTGGTAGCGCTCGCCGCTCTTGCCGGCACCGCCTTTGCCGCCCCGGTCAAGACCGTCGACAGCGCCAAGGGCAAGGTCATCGCCGCCGACAACGGCATGACCCTCTATACCTTCAAGAACGACAAGAAGGGCATGTCGAACTGCTACGACGCCTGCGCCCAGAACTGGCCGCCCTTCATCGCCACTTCCGGTGCCAAGGCGGACGGTGCATATTCGCTGGTGGACCGCAAGGACGGATCCAAGCAATGGGCTCTGAACGGCATGCCGCTCTACTTCTGGATCAACGACAAGAAGATGGGCGACGCGACCGGCGACGGCGTGAAAGGTGTCTGGCATGCCGCAAGGCCCTGAGGACAAGGACCGCATGTCGGGCGCATCTGCGCCCGGCGGCGGCCCGTTCGAACGGGACATGCTCTCGCTGCTTCCGGCCCTGAGGCGCTATTCGCTCAGCCTTACCCGCTCGCGAGCCGAAAGCGACGACCTGCTCCAGGATTGCGTGGAAACCGCGCTTGCCCGCCAGGCGAGCTGGCGCGGCGTCAATCTGAAGGCCTGGATCTACACGATCATGACCAATCTTCACCGCAACCGCGCCGGCCGGCAGCGGCGCCATCCCGTCGTCGATCTGGACGAGGCGGCCGACATCCCG
This sequence comes from Rhizobium terricola, assembly GCF_012927355.1. Taxonomy (GTDB): domain Bacteria; phylum Pseudomonadota; class Alphaproteobacteria; order Rhizobiales; family Rhizobiaceae; genus Allorhizobium; species Allorhizobium terricola. The sequence continues at coordinate 809,195 of NZ_JABBGK010000001.1, read as the reverse complement.
TCATCGGCGCCCTCGGACGACCCGCTCGAACGCGACCGCCTGCGCGCCGCCCTCGACGGCCTGCCCGACGAGCACCGCGCCGTGCTGATGCTGGTCGTCGTCGAAGGCTATGCCTATCAGGAGGTCGCCGACATGCTCGGCGTGCCGATCGGCACCGTCATGTCGCGCCTTTCCCGCGCTCGCGGGCGCCTGCGCGACGTGCTCGCCGAAAAGAACATCGTTGCCCTGCGGAGACCGAAATGACCGAGACCATGAAGACCGTCGACGAGAACGACCTGCACGCCTATGCCGACGACCGGCTGGACGCGGCACGCCGCGCCGAGGTCGAGGCCTGGCTCGCCGCGCATCCGGAAGACAGGGCTCGCGTCGCCGACTGGCAGGCCCAGAATGCCGCCATCCGCTCGCTTTTTCCCGGCGACGAGACCGTAAGCGAAGCCGATTTGGCACTCCTCTCCGGCGCCCGCCGTCCGGCACGGCCGCGCCGTTTCCTCGCCGGCCCGCTTGCCCGCACCGCCGCCGCCATCCTTCTCTTCGTCGGCGGGATCGGCGTTGGCCGGTTCGCCCCTCCGCTCCTCGATACGGACCGGGCACAACTCACCGAAGCGACGCTTTCCGACCAGTCGCATTCGGCCTTCCTCATCTACGCGAGCGACATCCGTCACCCGGTCGAGGTCGGCGCCGACCAGCAGGATCATCTTGCCACATGGCTCGGCAAGCGCCTCGATCACCCGATGCGCATTCCGGATCTGTCGAACCTCGGCATGAAACTCGTCGGCGGCCGCCTGGTCCCCGTCAGCGGCCGGCCGGGCGCCCTGCTGATGTACGAGGATACCGCCGGGGAAAGGATAACGGTGCTGGTCGGCCGCAACGACGAGAACCGCGAAACCAGTTTCCGCTATGCGAGCGATGACGGGCTGGAGACCTTCTACTGGATCGACGGAGCGGTCGGTTACGCAGTCACCGGGGAAATCTCGCGCGACCGGATGCAGCAGGTCGCCGATGAGTGCTATCGTCAGTTCGATATGTGACCGGCCGATACCGGACCCGCGACGGAGAACAGACGATGACCCTCAGGCTCTATTACCATCCGCTCGCGTCCTTCTGCTGGAAGGTCCTGATCGCGCTTTACGAAAACGCCATCCCCTTCGAGCCCGTGCTCGTCGACCTCGGCGACGAGACGTCCCGGGAAGACTTCCGCAAGGTCTGGCCGCCGATGAAGTTTCCGGTCCTCGTCGACACCGAGCGAAACGCCACCATCGCCGAATCGGCCGCCGTCATCGACTATCTGGAAGCCTTTGCCGGTCCTGTCGCCCCGCTCGTTCCGAAGGATCCCGATCTCGCCTGGCAGTCCCGCATGTGGGACCGGCTGTTCGACGACATGCTCCAGCTCCCCATGCAGAAGATCGTGCTCGACGTCTTCCGCCCCGCCGACGGCCATGACGCGATCGGCGTCGTCCAGGCCCGCACCGACATCGCCGCCGCCTATGCCTTCATGGAAACGCGCCTGCCGCCCGACGGCTGGGCCGTGGGCAAGGCCTTCGGGCTGGCCGACTGCGCTGCCGCACCCGCACTCTTCTACGCCGACACCGTCTGCCCGCTCGACGACACCACACCGAAGCTAAAGGACTATCTCGGCCGCCTCAAGGAGAGGCCGTCCTTTGCCCGGGTGCTCCGCGAGGCGGAGCCCTATTTCAAGATGTTCCCGCTTGATCCCAAACCGCGGATCTGAGCGTCAGCGCAGCGGGTCGTTATCGAGCACGATCGGGCTGCCATGCGGCGTCGCCTCGGCGGCCCGCTTCCAGCTTTCCTGCAGGGCAAGCACCGTTTCCGGATCGGCGAGCCCCTTGACCGCGAGCAGCGTGGTGAGCGCCGCGACCCAGCCGTCGAAATAGTCGGAACCGTCTTCGGCGCGCTCCGGCTTGTGCAGCTCGCCCGAAAGCGTTTCCGCCCATTCGCTCCAGCTGAACAGCCCGCGTTCATGCAGGTGCACCGTCATCGCGAAGGCCTGGGCCTGCCAGGGCTCACCGAACACCGGATCGCCCTCGGCCGACTTCGGCAGCCCGGGCGAAGCGGCCAGCGGCGAGGAAACCTCACACGCGCTCAAGATAACTCTCCCAGGCGTCGATCGACACGGTCAGCGTCGGATCGGCGCCCTCGCCCCAGATCTCGGCCGCGTCGAAGACCACCGTATAGACCCATTGGGGATTTTCGCCCCGCCCATGGGCGTTGTCGTCGGGAAAGACGAAGCTGCCCTGCACCGCCTCGACCACGCCCCGCTTGGCGCGGGCGTAACGCGGCAGCCGCGTATGGGTCTCGGGGTGGAAGTTCTTCGTTCTCACCACGTCTCCCGCGGCAAACATCGGCTCGGTGTGGAGCGGTCGGTCGCAGGGTCCGCCGCGCGCCAGCACGCCCGCCACCATGTCCGCCTTCAGCACCCGCTTCGGCTCCGCACTCGGATGCATGGGGCGACCGGTTTCCATCTCCTCGCGGGTGGCAAACCGGTGCCGTTCCAGAAGCGTCTCGAGTGCCCGGATCCAGATCTCGTAATAGCTTGCCGACAGATACTGCGCCGGCGGAATGTTTTCCCGCGCGTGGCGGCTCTCGTCGATGTTCCAGGCCCCGAAGGCACCGCAGGAGAGCGTCAGCCCGAGCGCTCGCTTTTCCCATTCGGCATGAAACAGCGGCTCGTCGATTTCGGGCGCCACCGGCCCGAACCCCATCTGTCCGCCGAGGTCGTGCGGCCCGTTCACTGGCCGTCCCCCACGGCAAGCGCCAGCCCCGTGCCGATCATCGAATCGCGCGTGACGAGTGCCGCAAGGGCAGCCTCGTCCCAGCCCTCGGTGCCGGCAGGCCGTTCCGGAACCACGAGATAACGCAGTTCGGCCGTCGAATCCCACACCCGGATCTGCGTTTCCGGGCTCAGCGTCACGCCGAATTCGGAAAGCACCGCCCGCGGATTGATGACCGCACGCGAACGATAGGCGGGTGCCTTGTACCAGACGGGCGGCAGCCCGAGCACGGACCACGGATAGCAGGAGCACAGCGTGCAGACGACCATGTTGTGGGTGCCGGGCGTGTTGAACACCGCCCGCATGTGCTCGCCCTGCCGGCCGGTATAGCCGAGGCTCTCGATCGCCGCCGTCGCATCGACGCGCAGCCATTCGGCGAAGGCGGGATTGGTCCAGGCCTTCGCCACGACATGCGCGCCGTTTCTCGGCCCAACCTTGGTCTCGTAGGTCTCGACGATCGCGTCGATCGCCGCCGGGTCGATCAGGCCCTTTTCCGTCAAAAGGGTTTCGAGCGCGCGGACCCGGGCCTGCATGTCGGAATAGTGGTTGTCGTGATGGTGCTCATGGTCATGGCTGTGGTCATGCTCATGGTCATGACGGCCGTGGTCATGGTGATCGTGGCGATGCTCGGGCAATTCACTCTTCCTCGTCGTTGCCGCATAGTCTTATGCACGCCCCGCCGCTTAGCAATAGTGGAGAATTGACCTATTTCAGCATTGGCCACAGGCTGGCGACGAGCAGCACAGCCATCGTGATGTTGAACCATTTCAGCCGCACCGGCACGGACAGCCAGTCGCGCAGCACGGAGCCGAAGCCGGCCCAGGTCGACACGCTCGGCAGGTTGACCGCGGCAAACACCAGCCCGACGACCACGACGCTCCACAGGTAATGCGTCGGATCGACATAGACCGCCATGGCCGTCACCGCCATCACCCAGGCCTTGGGATTGACCCACTGAAAGGCGGCCGCGCCGAGGAAGGTCATCGGCCGTCCGCTGGTCTTGCCTTCGCCGAGCGTCCGGGACGATCCGATCTTCCAGGCGATGTAGAGAAGATAGAGCCCGCCGGCGATCTTCAGTGTCGTGTAGATGACCGGCACGGTCGCCAGCAGCGCGCCGAGCCCGAGCCCGACGCCGATCAGCAGCGACAGGAAACCGACGCCGATGCCGAACATGTGCGGGATGGTCCGGCGGAAGCCGAAATTCACCCCGGATGCGAACAGCATCATGTTGTTGGGTCCAGGCGTGATCGAGGTCGCAAACGCGAAGGTCACGAGGGCGGAAAGGGTCGCGGTGTCCAAAAGCCTCACTCCAGAAATTCGGCGCCAACATAGGGGCGACGCCGCGCTTCGGCCACCGGAGTTTTGTCACCATGGCAATCGTCAAAGGATTGAAACCTAAGGCGGCTCGGCTAAGCTTGGAAACCAGCACCGACAAGGAGCCATGATGCACGATCCGATACCGACCGTCACCCTGCCGAACGGCATCGCCGTCCCCGCGCTCGGCCTTGGAACCTGGCAGATGGGCGAAACCCGGGCCCGCGCCAACGAGGAGATCGACAGCATAAGGCTCGGCCTCGATCTCGGCATGACGCTGGTCGACACGGCGGAAATGTATGCGGAAGGCGGAGCGGAACTGATCGTCGGCAAGGCGCTCGAAGACCGCCGCGACGAGGTCTTCCTCGTCAGCAAGGTCTATCCGTGGAATGCCAGCCGCACCGGAACGATCGCCGCCTGCGAGGCCAGCCTCAAGCGGCTCGGCACGGATCGTCTCGATCTCTACCTTCTCCACTGGCGTGGCGACCATCCGCTCGCCGACACCGTCGCCGCCTTCGAGGAGCTGCGCGCCGCCGGCAAGATCGGCGCCTGGGGCGTCTCCAATTTCGACACGGCCGACATGGAGGAGCTCTTCGCCCTGCCCGGCGGCGAAAACTGCGCGGCCAACCAGGTGCTCTACAACCTCTCGCGCCGGGGCGTCGAATACGACCTTCTCCCCTGGTGCCAGTCGCATGGCGTCGCCCTCATGGCCTATTCCCCGATCGAACAGGGTCGCCTCGTCCACCATCCCGAGCTGATCCGCATCGCCAAGGCCTATCAGGCGACCCCCGCCCAGGTCGCGCTCGCCTTCCTCCTCGAACGCGACGGCGTCATCGCCATCCCCAAATCGGCGAACCTCAGGCGCGTCCGCGAAAACCGCGACGCCGCGGACCTCGAGATTTCCGAGGAGGATTGGGCAACCCTCGACGCCACCTTCCCGCCGCCGGACCACAAGGTCCCCCTTGAAATGATCTGAGCCGCGGCGACGACCGCTTCGCCACCAGGGACAGGCGTTCCCAGCACAGGATAAAAGACGACATGACCATTCTGGTTCTCGGGGCCACGGGCTTCATCGGGCAGGTCGTCGCCCAGACCTTGAGCGACGAGGGCCACGCCGTCACCGGTCTTGGACGAGACATTGACCGCGCGAGCGCCCGCATGCCCGCCGTCGCATGGACAAGCCGCGATCTCGCACGTCTGCGCACCGTCGCCGACTGGCAGCCGCTGCTCGACGGCGTGACCGCCGTCGTCAACTGCGCCGGCGCATTGCAGGACGGCCTGCGCGACGATCTCGCCGCCGTCCAGCGCGACGCGATGCTGGCGCTGCAGGCCGCGTGCGTTGCGCAGGCCACCCCACCCATGATCGTCCAGATCTCCGCGCCGGAAAACCTCGCCGCCGCCGGAACCCGCTTCATCGCCACGAAGCTCGAGGCCGATGCCGCCCTTTCGCGCTCCGGCCTGCCGCATGTGATCCTGCGCCCGACGGTGGTCGTCGGGCGCAACGCCTATGGCGGCACGGCCCTGTTGCGCGCGATCGCCTCGATGCCCCTCGTCCTGCCGCTCGTCGATGCCGACAGCCCCTTGAACGCGGTTCATGTGTCGGACCTCGCCGCCGCGGTGTCGGATGCGATCGCCGGACGCATCCCGAGCGGCAGCGATCTCGTCGTCGCCGGCAGGCCGACACGCCGGCTGGAGGAAATGGCCCGCTTCTACCGCGAATGGCTCGGGCTTCGGCCGGCGCCGGTGCTTCGCCTTCCGGCCGTTGCGGCACGCCCGCTGTCCGCCATCGCGGACCTTGCCGGCCGTCTCGGCTGGCGCTCGCCGCTGCGGTCGACGGCAACCGTCATCAGCGGCTTCGGCGTCTCCCCGGCGGATGGCAGGCAAACGCTCTGGACACCGGATCCCCTGCCCCGGCTGCGCCGCGAACCGGCCGCCGCGCAGGATCTGTGGTTCTCCCGTCTCTATCTCCTGAAGCCCCTGGTGATCGTCACTTTGGCAGCCTTCTGGATCGCATCCGGTGCCATCCCGCTCCTGAACCCCATGCCGGCCGCCGGCATGTTCGGCGAAGATGTGCCGCCCGTGCTCGCGCTCACCGTCACCCTGTTCACCTCCGTGCTGGACATCGCGCTCGGGCTGGCCGTCCTCGTCCAGCCCTATGCCCGCCGCGCCATGCTTGCGATGCTCGCGGTCTCGGTGGCCTATCTGGTCGGCGGTACCGTCATCCAGCCCGGTCTGTGGCTCGATCCCCTGGGGCCCCTGGTCAAGATCTTCCCGTCGCTCCTGCTGACGCTCTGTGCGCTCGCCATCCTGGAGGACCGCTGACATGCTGGACGACCTGCTGCGGCTCGCCCATGTGATCGGCGCGGCGGTGCTGTTCGGCACCGGCGCCGGCATCGCCTTCTTCATGGTCCTGGCCGACCGGACCCGTGACCCGCGGCTGATCGCCCATGTCGCCGGCACGGTAGTCATCGCCGACACGCTCTTCACCGCGACCGCGGCCGTTCTCCAGCCGTTGACCGGCGCCTGGCTGGCCCACCGGATCGGCTGGCCACTGACGACCGGCTGGATCGCCCTCTCGCTCGTCCTCTATGGCGTGGTCGGCCTCTTCTGGCTGCCGGTCGTGTGGATACAGATCCAGCTGCGCAACCTCGCCCGCAATGCCGCGGATGCGAATCTTCCGCTGCCGCCGCGCTATCACCGGCTCTATAGCATCTGGTTCGCCTTCGGTTTTCCCGCGTTCCTGTCGATGATCGGCATCCTGTATTTGATGTTGATCCGTCCCGATCCCGTCTTCTAGCCCGTTGACAGAAAAGCGCTTCGCAGCCATTTAGGCAAAACCCTAATTACCTTTTTAAACGGATGAGGAATTAGGGAGATAGCTAATTAGAGAGTTTGCGCATCGCGCCCGATGCGGCAATCGGACCAGGACGTTAAAAGTGAAGAAAAGCCGCCAGCCCAAGGCCCCGCGGATCGATATGACGCGCGCGACACAGCAGGTCTTTCATGCCCTGGCGGCCCCACCCCGCCGCGAGATCCTCAAGCATCTTGCCGCATCGGGCCTGACCGCCGGCGAGATTTCGTCGCGCTTCGACATGGCCAAACCCTCCATCTCGCAGCATCTGACCATTCTCGAAACCGCCGGCCTGATCAGCCGCGAGAAGCGCGGCCAGTTCGTCCACTATGCCCTCGTCCGGCAGACGCTCGCGGATGTGCTGACCGGCTTCATGGGTGACGTCGGCGCCCTGCCCCCTGCCCCCGAACTGGCGCCCGCCCCGGACGATGCCTCTTCAGAACCAGCGAAACCCACGCGCAAAGCAAAAGCCGCAACGACTGCCGACCCCGACGAAGCACCCGAGGAAAAGCCGCTGCCGACCCAGATGTCGATGTTCTGACAAAACTGGACCGGTCGCCGGGACCGACCCCGGTCCCGCAAACGAAAACGGGCGGCCCCATGAGCCGCCCGTTTGTTTTTCACACCATCGGTGATGGTATCACATGCCCTGCGAACCGCGGTTCATCGCGGCGATACCGGTGCGGCAGATCTCGTTGAGGCCGAGCGGCTTCAGGATCGCCACGAACTGGTCGATCTTCGACGACTTGCCGGTGATCTCGAAGATGAAGTGCTCGACGGTCGCGTCGACCACCTTGGCCTGGAAGGCGTCGGCAAGGCGAAGCGTCTCGGCCCGCGTCTCGCCCGACGATACCACTTTGATGAGAGCGACTTCCCGCTCGATCGGACGCTCCTGGCCGAGATCGCGGGCCCGCACCGTGAGATCGACCACCCGGTGGACCGGAATGATCCGCTCGAGCTGCGCCTTGATCTGTTCGAGCACGCTCGGCGTGCCGCGCGTGACGATGGTGATGCGCGACAGATGCGCCTCGTGCTCGGTTTCCGAGACGGTGAGGCTTTCGATGTTGTAGCCGCGCCCGGAAAACAGGCCGATGACGCGGGCTAGGACACCCGGTTCGTTGTCGACGAGGACCGATAGCGTGTGGCTTTCGACGGCAGCGGTTTCCTTCGCGATGAAATAGGCGGAACCGGTGGGCTGCTGATGTGCGTTCATGTGTCTCTTCCTGTTCCTGTCATCAAACCAGCTGGCGGCCCTTGGCGTCGATGGCGGTTGCGACCGCCTCGTCCGTGGCCTCGTCCGGCAGCAGCATTTCGTTGTGCGCCTTGCCCGACGGGATCATCGGGAAGCAGTTGGCCAGATTGGCGACGCGGCAGTCGAAGATCACCGGCTTCTTGACGTTGATCATCTCCATGATGGCATCGTCGAGATCGTCCGGCTTTTCGCAACGCAGGCCGACGGCACCATAGGCATCCGCCAGCTTGACGAAGTCCGGCAGCGCCTCGGTGTAGGAATGCGACAGCCGGTTGCCGTGCAGCAGCTGCTGCCACTGGCGCACCATCCCCATGTACTGGTTGTTGAGGATGAAGATTTTGACCGGCGCATTGTACTGCACCGCGCAGGACATTTCCTGGATGCACATCTGGATCGAGGCGTCGCCGGCGATGTCGATGACGAGGCTTTCCGGATGGGCGATCTGCACGCCGATCGCCGCCGGGAAGCCGTAGCCCATGGTGCCGAGGCCGCCCGAGGTCATCCAGCGGTTCGGCTGTTCGAAACCGAAATACTGTGCCGCCCACATCTGGTGCTGGCCGACTTCCGTGGTGATGTAGGTGTCGCGGCCCTGCGTCAGCGCCGACAGGCGCTCGATCGCATATTGCGGCATGATGACGTCCTTCGACGGCGTGTAGCCGAAGGAGTTGCGCGCGCGCCACCTGGTGATGCTTTCCTTCCACTCGGCGGTCTGGCCGGCCTCGGGCTTGTTGGGCTGTGCCCGCCACAGGCGGACCATGTCTTCCAGCACGTGACCGACGTCGCCGGTGATCGGAATGTCGACGCGGACGTTCTTGTTGATCGACGACGGATCGATGTCGATATGGATCTTCTTCGAGTTCGGCGAAAACGCGTTGAGGCGGCCGGTGATGCGGTCGTCGAAGCGCGCGCCGATGCAGACCATGACGTCGCAGTCATGCATCGCCATGTTGGCCTCGTAGGAACCGTGCATGCCCAGCATGCCGAGCCAGTTCTTGCCGGATGCCGGATAGGCGCCGAGGCCCATCAGCGTGGAGGTGATCGGGAAATCGGTGAGCTCGACCAGCTCGCGCAGCAGCTTGGAGGCTTCCAGCCCCGAATTGACCACGCCGCCACCCGAATAGATGATCGGACGGCGGGCATTCGCCATCAGCTCGACGGCGGCCCGGATCGCGTTGATGTCGCCCTGGACCTTCGGCTGGTAGCTCTTCTGGATCGCGTGGTTTTCCGGCGGGGTATAGGTGCCGGTGGCAAACTGGACATCCTTCGGCACGTCGACCAGAACGGGACCCGGGCGACCGGACTGGGCGATACGGAAGGCTTCATGGATGGTACGGGCGAGATCGTTGACGTCCTTGACCAGCCAGTTGTGCTTGGTGCAGGGCCGCGTGATGCCGACCGTGTCGCATTCCTGGAAGGCATCCGAACCGATCAGCGGGGTCGGGACCTGGCCGGAAATGCAGACGAGCGGAATGGAGTCCATAAGCGCATCCTGCAGCGGGGTCACCGCATTGGTGGCGCCGGGGCCGGAGGTGACGAGGACGACGCCGACCTTGCCGGTCGAGCGGGCATAGCCTTCGGCGGCGTGGCCGGCGCCCTGCTCATGGCGGACGAGGATGTGCTGGATTTCTTCCTGCTGGAAGATTTCGTCATAGATCGGCAGGACCGCACCGCCGGGATAGCCGAAAATGTGCTCGACCCCGTTGTCCTTCAACGCCTTCAGGACGATCTCGGCGCCCGTCATCTGATTGTCTTTGCCCGTCATGCTGTTTTCCATCTGCCTTTTGGATCGTGTTCAGGCTGCTCGCCCGGTTTTGGCCATAAAAAAAGGCTCCTTTGAGGAGCCTGTCATCTAGCGCATGGGTGGCTATCGCCGGATGGTTACACCATCCTGCCCATGCGCTTTCCCACCACAATAAGAACGATCGAATTTTTCATGGGGAGAATTGATAGACACAAATAAGGCAGGCGTCAACGCGCTCCTGTCCAAAAAACGGGCGATCTGCCCCGCCCGGATCAACAAGCGTCGCAAAATTCACGTCGCGGCTATACCTCCTGTTAAAACCTGCCCGGTTAAACTGTCGCAGACACAAGGAGTGTGTTTTGGCCGAACATGATCTTCAGCCCACCGTCAGCGCGGGCGAACAGGAACGCCGCGACCGGATGGCCGCGGGCAATCGCTTCCTCGGACGCGTCGTTGCCTGCAATGGCGCACGCGCCACGATTGCGGCTATCGCTGAAGGCGGTGGCACGGATCTGACCGAACTCTGGTCGGTCGGCCGGCTGATTTCGATCAGCGTCGGCGAAAACCGCGTCGTCGCGCTTGCCTACTCCATGCAGACCGGTTCGAAAAACTGGGGCGAACACGAGGACAACCGCATCCTCATCGAGGTCGAGCTGCTCGGCGAGGTCCACAAGGATCTCGACGGCTCGGAACGCTTCTCGACCGGCATCTCGCGCTATCCCTATCTCGGCGCCATCGCCCACCGCATCCGGGCGGCCGACCTGCTGCGCATCTATGACATCCGCAAGGGCGACACCGCGGTCATCGGCAAGCTGACGCAGGACGAGTCGATCGACGCGACCATCCACGTTCCCTCGATGCTGTCCAAGCATTTCGCCGTGGTCGGCTCGACCGGCGTCGGCAAGTCGACCGCCGTTTCGCTGCTGCTGCGCAAGGCGATCGAAAGCGACCCGAACCTCCGCGTCCTGATCCTCGACCCGCACAACGAATTCGCTGCCGCCTTCCCCGAGCACGCCGTCGTCATCGACACCGACACGCTCGACCTGCCCTTCTGGCTGATGCGGCTAGAGGAATTCGCCGAGGTGCTATTCCGCGGGCGTCCGCCGATCGCGGACGAACTCGACATCCTGCGCGACCTGATGCCGGAGGCCAAGCGCGCCTTCCGCGGCAACGAAAGCGCGCTGATGCGCCGCTCCGGCGACAAGAGCTCGATCACCGCCGATACCCCGGTGCCCTATCGCATGGCCGATCTTCTGGCGCTCATCGACGAACGCATCGGCCGCCTCGAGGGGCGCGGCGAAAAGCCGATCCTGCGGGCGCTGAAGATGCGCATCCTGTCGGCGATCAACGACCCGCGCTACCACTTCATGTTCTCCAACAACACGATCAGCGACACGATCATGGAGACGATCGCCCATATCTTCCGCATTCCGGGAGAAGATCGCCCCATCTCGACCTTCCAGCTGGCCGGCATCCCGTCGGAAGTGGTGAACTCGGTCGCCTCGGTTCTCTGCCGCATGGCCTTCGAACTGGCGCTGTGGTCGAACGGCGCAATCCACATGCTGGTCGTCTGCGAGGAAGCGCACCGCTACGTTCCCTCCGACCCCAATCTCGGCTTCTTCCCGACCCGCCAGGCGATCGCCCGCATCGCCAAGGAAGGCCGTAAATACGGGGTCTCGCTCGGCATCATCACCCAGCGTCCGGGCGAACTCGACCAGACCATCCTGTCGCAGTGCTCGACGCTGTTCGCCATGCGGCTCGCCAACGACCGCGACCAGGAAATCATCCGTTCCGCCATCCCGGATTCGTCGATCTCCACCACAAGCTTCATCTCCTCGATCGGCAACGGCGAGGCGATCGCATTCGGCGAGGCAATCGCCGTCCCGATGCGCATGCGCTTCGCCCGCGTCGAGGCCCACCAGCTCCCGAAGGCCAACAGCGCGGCGGTCAAGGCTTCCGAGGAAAGTCCGGACACGGTCGACCTGCGTACCATCGTCAATCGCATGCGCGCCATTGCCGGTCCCGACATCTCGGCCTTCCAGCAAAGCTTCGAGAACGCGCAGCGCATGGACGGCAACGACCCGCACGACGAGTTTCCCGACGACGGGACCGGCGACGATGAGGCCTATTTCGAAGCCGACGCGACGCCGCCCGCAGTCCACAACGCCATCGAAGCCGATCGACGCCAGCCGGCCGAACCGTGGCGCACGACGCCACCGCCCGCGCGCCAGCCGCTCGATCCGGAACCCTCAGCCCCGACCGCCCGTCAGTCCTTCACCCAGGACCTCACGCCGCCGATCGAACCCTATCGCCCGGACATGCTGCCGCGCTCGTCAGGTCTTCCGGAAGACCCCCGCTACGGCCGCCGTTTCGGCGATCGCACCGAAACCCCGCCGACCTCTTACGAACCGCGCCCTCAGCCACAGCCGAGCTTCGCCGGCCAGGACCAGCCAGGTTCGATCCGTCGCGAACCGGGCTCGTCGCTCCGCGAGAGCATCCTGAGAAAGCCACTGTCGAGCCTCTACCGGAAGGACTGAGGGCGGCAGCTAGCCGATCCGCTCCCAGCTTTCGTCCATCTGGTTGCGAAACCAGGTCATCTGCCGCTTGGCATATTGCCGGGTCGCCGCCGATGCCTGCTCGATCACCGCCTCGGGCGTCATCTCGCCCTTGAGCATCGCCGCAATCTGCGACACCCCGATCGCCTTCATCGCCGGCATGTCCGGGGCAAGCTTGAGCGCCAGCAGGGCCTCGACCTCCGCGACCGCCCCTTCGTCGAACATCGTCTCGAAACGCCGGTTGATCCGCGCATGAAGAAGCGCCCGGTCGGGCAGCACGACGATCTTGCGTGCCCGATGCGGATCGACGATCACCGGCCCGCCGCGCCCCTGGAATGCGGAAATCGACCGCCCGGTCGCCTCCAACACCTCCAGCGCACGAACGATGCGTTGCCCGTCCTGCGGGCCGAGTCGTTCGGCCATGGCAGGATCGCGCGCTTCCAATTCCCGATAAAGCCCTTCCGGCCCTTCGGCGGTCAGCCGGTCCCGGAGCCGCTGGCGGATTTCGGCCGGCACGGCCGGCATGTCGTCGAGGCCGCCGGTCAGCGCCTTGAAATAGAGGCCCGTCCCGCCGACGACGACCGGCATCACGCCGCGCCGCTTCATGTCGGCGATCACGTCGTCGGCCTGCCGCAGCCAGTCACCGGTCGAATAGGCGGTTCCCGCCGGCACATGTCCGTAGAGGTGATGCGGCACGCCCTCCATCTCCTCCGCCGACGGGCGTGCGGTCAGGACCCTCAGCGTGTCGTAGACCTGCATGCTGTCGGCATTGACCACCTCGCCGCCGTGGCGCCGTGCAAGCTCGAGCGCCAGAGCGGACTTGCCGCTGGCGGTCGGCCCGGTTATCAGGATCGCGTCGATCTCGTTTCCAGGATTTTCCATCATGGCCTTCGTTGCCACGCTTCTCGCCAATCCGTCAAATCCGATCCTCCGCCCGGCGCTTGCCGAGCGCGCCACCGAGACCCTCGGCGCTTCCGGCCTCTACTGGCTGGCCGATGGGATCGCCTGCGACATCGCCTTGCGGGATGGAACTGACGCAGCGGAAGCCGATGCGGTGCTGCGCGCCCTCGTCGCCGGGGAAAAGATTGACGTCGCCGTGCAGGACGCCGACAGCCGGCGAAAGAAATTCCTCATCGCCGACATGGATTCGACCATGATCGGCCAGGAATGCATCGACGAACTGGCCGCCGAAGTCGGCCTCAAGGACAAGGTGTCCGAAATCACCGCCCGGGCGATGAACGGCGAGATCGCCTTCGAGCCTGCCCTGCGCGAACGCGTCGCCCTTTTGAAAGGCCTGCCGATCAGCGTCGTCGGCGAGGTGATCGCCAAGCGCATCACGCTGACCTCCGGCGGTCCGGAACTGATCGCCACGATGAAGGCGAAAGGCCACTACACGGCCCTGGTATCCGGCGGCTTCACCGTCTTCACTGCCCCGATCGCCGCCCGTCTCGGCTTCCACGAGAATCGCGCCAACATCCTCCTCGAAAAGAACGGCCTTCTCACCGGCGAGGTCGCCGAACCCATCCTCGGCAAGCAGGCCAAGGTGGATGCGCTGGTCGACATCACCGCCCGGCTCGGCATCGACGTCGATGACGTCATCGCCGTGGGCGACGGCGCCAACGACCTCGGCATGCTGGAGCTCGCCGGTTCAGGCGTGGCGCTTCACGCGAAACCATCCGTTGCCGCCCAGGCCCGGATCCGCATCGACCATTCCGACCTGACCGCCCTTCTCTACCTCCAGGGCTATCGCAAGACGGACTTCGTCACTCCCTGAAAAGGCACCGGGCGCCATGGTCACGATCCTCGAAACGCCCCGGCTGACCTTGCGCAACTGGCGCGACGACGATCGCGATCTCTTCCGCGAGATCAACCGCGATGCGAAGGTGATGGAGTTCTTTCCGTTCCGCCGCTCCCATGAGGAAGCGGATCTGCTGCTCGACAAGGTCCGCCGCATGATCGACGAGACCGGCCTCGGTTTCTACGCGCTGGAATTGAAGGAGACGGCCGAACCCATCGGCTTCTGCGGCCTCTCCCTTGCCGGGCTGGCCCCGCTGTTTCCGCCGGATACGGTGGAGATCGGCTGGCGCCTTGCGACGCGCTTCTGGGGCAAGGGCTACGTGACCGAGGCGGCTACCGCCCTCCTCGCCCACGGCTTCAAGATCTTCCAGCTCGACGAGATCGTCGCCTTTGCGGTCGAGGGAAACAGACGATCGATCGCGGTGATGGAGCGGATCGGCATGCACCGCGAACCGGACGGTGATTTCGACCACCCTCGCGTGCCCGACAGCCATCCCCACCTCAAGCGCCATGTACTCTACCGCATCGCTGCGGAAGTGCGTCAGCGCTGAATGAACAGCAACCGCATCCAGATCGTCGCGCGGTTGCAATCCACGACAGTTACGTCGCGGATTTTCCGTGAAAATTCCGCATCTTGTTGGTTCATGCAACAAAAGCCGATCTTCGGATTCATTGGCCCTTAAGTTCCTTCGACTATTCTAATACGCATGAAAACCAGTCTCTCCCGGCCCTTTGACATGCTTCGTTCCGCGGGCGTCGCCTTCCTACGCCTCGGCGAGGCGGGACAGACGGAGTTCGAGGCGGGACGAATTCGCGCCGTGCGGCTCGCAGCCGTTCTGCGCAACACCCCCTGGATGATGGCCGCAAACCTCGCCAATGCGGCGGTTGCAATCGTCGCCCTCGTCGACAATCCGATGCATGTCTGGGTTCTCGTCTGGGCCGCCATGGTCACGGCAATCGCTCTCCTGACCGGCCTCCGCTGGTGGCAGAACAGGGATCGCCCGGAACGCGAGACAGCCTCCCTACGCGGTACCCGCCGCGCCGTGGTCTTCGCCGTCGTCACCAGCGGATTATGGGCCTGCCTGTCCGCGCTCTTCTACTATTATGCGACCGAACACCAGCGCCTCGTAATCATCGCCATCACGGTCGGCATGACCGGCGGCGGCGGGTTTGCGCTCGCGACGGTTCCTCCCGCGGCCATCGCCTTCAGCGCCATCATGGGCATCGGCTCGGCCTTCGCCATTGCCGAGGCAGGCGAGTTGATCGGGATGAATCTCTTCGCCCTTTACGTCGTCTACGCCGCCATCATCATCCGCTCGTCCTTCGCACTCTGCGACAGCCTGACGATCCGTGTCCGCGCCCAGTTGGCCGCCGACGAACAGCGCGACGTGATCGGCCTGCTGCTCAACGACTTCGAGGAAAATGCCGCGGACTGGCTATGGGGCCTCGACCGCAACCTCCTGCTCCGGCGCGCGTCGCCACGCTTCTTCGAAGAGGTCGCAACGGGCGAAGATAAGGTCTATGGCCGTCCTCTCTGGGAAGTCATGCCCTTCATGGACAACGGCCGCCGCTTCCTCACAGATGTCCACGGATCCGATGAACTGCGCCGGATATTGCATGATCACGCACCTTTCCGCGATTTCGAGATCTGCGTGGTGCGCGACGGCGAGCTCGGCGTGTGGTCACTGAGTGCCAAGCCGGTCTTCGACGGCAATGGTGCGTTCGTCGGCTTCCGCGGCGTCGGCCGCGACGTGACCCAGGCGCGCGAGGCGCGCGGTCGCATCGAATACATGGCGCGTCACGACAGCCTGACGGACGTCGGCAACCGGGTCCTGCTCAACGAGGATCTCGGCCGCGCCCTTTCCCGTCTGGAGCGTTTCAACGAGGGCTTTGCCGTCCTCCTGCTCGATCTCGATCGCTTCAAGCAAGTCAACGACACCCATGGTCACGGCGCCGGCGATGAGTTGCTGCGCGAGGTGGCCACGACCTTGAAGGCACTCTGCGGCGAAGGCGACACAATCGCCCGCCTCGGCGGCGACGAGTTCGCCATCATCCGGGCCGTCAGGGATGATCCTCGCGCCGCAGCCGAACTCGCCGACCGCGTCGTCAACGCTCTTTCCCAACCCTTCGTTCTCGCCTCGGGCACCGCGCGCATCGGCGTCAGCGTCGGCATCGCCTGCGCCCCGATCGACGGCCGGAACGCCGACACGCTCATTCGTCATGCCGACCTTGCGCTCTACCGGGCGAAGGGCGACGGGCGCAACCGTTACCGGTTCTTCGATACCTCGCTGGATGCGGCCGCCCGCCGTCGCAACGCGCTTGAGCAGGAACTGCGCGCCGCCGTTGCCGCCGACGCCCTTTCGCTTCACTTCCAGCCTCTGGTCGACAGCCGCTCCGGCGAGATCGTCTGCGCCGAGGCCTTGCTCCGCTGGAACCATCCCTCGCTGGGGTCCGTCAGCCCGGCCGAGTTCATCCCGATTGCCGAGGATATCGGTCTGATCGGCAGGATCGGCACCTGGGTCATCCGCAAGGGCTGCGAGACCGCCACTGCCTGGCCAGAGACCGTACGGCTCGCCGTCAACCTGTCGCCGCGCCAGTTCGGCACGCCGGGCCTCTTCACGATGATCGAATCCACCTTGCGCGAATGCGGATTGCCGCCGCGCCGGCTCGAACTCGAAGTCACCGAATCCCTGCTGCTCAACTCGGACAGCGCAGTCGAATCCACCCTCGCCGCCATCAAGGGGCTAGGCGTGCGCATCGCACTCGATGATTTCGGCACCGGTTACTCGTCGCTGAGCTACCTGCGACGCTACCGTTTCGACAAGCTCAAGATCGACCAGTCCTTCATCTCGGACATCGAGACCAATGCCGACAGCAGGGCAATCGTCGATGCCGTCATCCGGCTCGGCCGCGATCTCGGCGTCTCCCTGGCGGCGGAGGGAGTTGAAACCTCGGGTCAATATGAACTGCTGCGCCGCCTCGGCTGCGGAGAAATCCAGGGTTACCTTGTCGGCAAGCCCATGCCGGCTGCAGAACTGGAACGGCTGATGGATTCCCACCAGGCATGGGACGACGACCGCATCACCGCCTGATCGGCACGCATCCTATTCGAGGGGGATCGCCACGTGGCGCAGGTTGCCCTCGGCATCGGCGATCATCACATGCGCGCTGCGGCGCCCCTGGCTTTTCAGTGACGCGATGGTCTCACCGACATCTTCCGGCGCTTCCATGAACTCCTGCGCCACCTCGACGATCACCTGACCGGGCTTCAGGCCCTTCTCCGCCGCCGCCGACCCCGGCTTCACCGAGGTGATCACCACGCCCTCGACGCTCTCGGCAATCGAATAGGTCTTGCGGGCGGCATCATCGAGCACGCCGATGCCCAGACCAACCGCTTCGACGGCCCGAACCCCTTCCTGCGGATCGACCGGCGACTGCTGCTCGCCACCGTCATCCTCGGGAACCGCTTCCTCGCCGTCCTCGGGCGGCAGTACGTCGCTGCCCTCGCTTGCCGCGACCTCGGCAGCCTTGTCGTCCTCGAGCCGGCCGAGCTTGACCTTGACCGTCTCTTCCTTGCCGTCGCGCAGGATCTTGACCTCGACCTCCGAGCCGACCGCGCTCTCGGCGACCACGCGCATCAGATCGCGAGTCTCGTGGACCGCCTTGCCGTCGAAGGTGACGATGACGTCGCCGACCTTGATCGGCCCGTTCTCAACGGGACCGCCCTTGACGATGCCGCTCACCAGCGCCCCGCGCGCCTTGCCGATCTTGAGCCCGCCGGCCACCTCGTCGGTCACCGGCTGGATGCGCACGCCGAGCCAGCCCCGGCGCGTCTCGCCGAACTCGATCAGCTGCTTGATGACGTTTTCGGCGAGTTCCGTCGGCACGGAGAAACCGATGCCGATCGAGCCGCCGCTCGGCGAGATGATGGCCGTGTTGATGCCGATCACCTCACCCTTCATGTTGAACAGCGGACCGCCGGAATTGCCCTTGTTGATCGCGGCATCGGTCTGGATGAAATTGTCGTACGGGCCGGCATTGATGTTGCGGCCGCTCGCCGAGATGATGCCGACGGTCACCGAACCGCCAAGACCGAACGGGTTGCCGATCGCCATGACCCAGTCGCCGATGCGCATCTTGCGGGAATCGCCGAATTTCACCGCCGTGAGCGGCGCCGGCGGCTCGACCTTGAGCACCGAAAGGTCGGTCTTGGGATCCGTGCCGATCAGCTTCGCCTTCAGCTTCGAGCCGTCCGGAAAGATCGCCTCGATGTCGTCGGCATTCTCGATCACGTGATTGTTGGTGACGATGAAACCCTTCGGGTCGATGACGAAGCCCGAACCCAGCGAGTTGACCTTGTTGTTGCCGCCGTCGTCGCCGCGGTTCTTGAAGAAGTCTTCGAACAGCTCCTGGAAGGGCGATCCCTCCGGCACCTTCGGCACCGGCCCTTCGCCTTCTTCCTTGACGCTCTGCGAGGTGGAAATGTTGACCACGGCGCCGAGCAGGCCCTGCGCGAGATCGGCGACCGATTCGGGTCCCTGCGCCAGAGCGGGCACCGGCTGCGCCAGTGTTCCGAATGCCAGGGCCGTGCCGATCAGAAGCGCTGGAAGGAGCCTGCGGGACTGGGCGGTGGTCAGGGTCATGCGGTCTTCCTCTCGCGAACAGGCATGCTTTTTCGCCGAAGCATAAGGCGGAATGATGAAAGCGGAAATCAATTTCGCAGGAGCAGCAAGCCGGAAATCAGCCGCGCACCAGCCAGAACAGCCCGACGCCGAAGGTAACCGCGACGAGCCCCACAAGACGCAGCTGTTCCGGCGGAATGCCGGGCAGAAGCCGCGCCATCTGGACAAGAAAACGAGGGGCCAGTGCATAGACCAGCCCCTCGATGATCAGGAAGACGGCAAAACCTGCGAGCAGATCCGCCATGTCGCGCGTCAGTTCCCGGTTGCCGGAGCAACCGGTGCGGTGGCCGGCGGTGCGCCTTCGGCGTTCTTGAAGAAGCGGAAGAATTCCGAGTCCGGCGAGAGAACCATGGTGGTCCCCTTCTCGCTCAGCGCGCCCGTATAGGCCCGCATGGAGCGGTAGAACTCGAAGAAGGCTTCGTCCCGGGCAAAGGCCTCGCCGAAGATGCGGTTGCGTTCGGCGTCGCCCTGACCGCGCAGGATTTCCGAATCGCGCTGCGCTTCCGCCTGCAGCTCGACGACCTGGCGGTCGGCGATCGCCCGGCGGCGCTGGCCTTCTTCGTTACCGCGTGCGCGGATCAGTTCGGCTTCTGCCAGACGCTCGGCCTTCATGCGGTCGAAGGTCTGCTGCGAGACTTCCTGCGTCAGGTCGGTCCGGCGGATGCGGACGTCCGAGATGGTGATGCCGAGCGATTCCGCGTCGGTGCGCAGATCGTCGCGGACCTCCTGCATCATCGAAGCGCGGGCATCCGAAAGCGCGGCCTCGAAGCCACGCAGACCGTAGACCCGGCGCAGCGATGCATCGAGACGGGTGGTGAGACGCGCTTCCGCGGAATCCCGGTCACCCGAAACGGTCTCGCGGAACTTGCGGGCGTCGGTGATGCGGTAGACCACGAAGGCGTCGACCTCGTAGAACTTGCCGCCCGAGACCTGGACGCGGATGTTGTCGAGGTCGAAGCGAAGCGCCTGGTCCTCGACATACTGGACGCGGTCTGCATCGGCAAAGGCGAACGGCAGCTTGAAGTAGAGGCCGGGTTCGGTGTGGACCGCCTGGATCTGGCCGAAGCGCACGACGATCGCCTGCTGGCGCTCGTTGACGACGAAGATCGAGGAGTAGATCAGCAGCAGCAGCGCGGCAAAGCCGATCAGGGAAGCAGCGAGACGGTTCGACATGGTCAGTTGCCTCCCTGCTGGGTCTGGCCCATGCGGCCGATCTCATTCAGCGGGAGATAGGGCACGACGCCCTGCTTCTCGTCGATGATGACCTTGTTCGAATTCTTCAGGACCTGCTCCATGGTTTCGAGATAGAGGCGCTTGCGGGTCACGTCCGGCGCCTTGCTGTACTGGTCGTAGATGCTGATGAAGCGCTGCGCCTCACCTTCGGCCTCCTTGACGACACGATCCTTGTAGGCGGCTGCCTCTTCGCGGATCTGCGCCGCCTGGCCTCGAGCCTGACCGAGCTGCTGGTTGGCGTATTTGTTGGCTTCCTCGACGAAACGGTCCTCGTCCTGCTCGGCGCGCTGGACCTCGTCGAAGGCGTCGGCCACTTCGCGCGGCGGTGCGGCATCCTCGATGGCGACCGCATTGATCGAGATGCCGGCGCCGTATGCGTCCATGGTGCCCTGGATGATACCCTTCACGTCCGCCGCGATCTGCTGGCGGGCGTCACGGAAGATGTCCTGGGCAGGACGGCGGCCGACCACTTCGCGCATGGCGCTTTCGGCGACCTGCTGCAGGGTGAGCTGCGGCGACTCGATGTTGAACAGGAAGGCCTTCGGGTCGCTGACCGTGAAGAGCACCGAGAACTGCACATTGACGATGTTCTGGTCGCCCGAAAGCATCAGGCCGGCGCTCGACGACGACGACGCCTTGGCGCCGACATTCTGCTGCTGTTCCGTCACCTTGACGATCTCGACGGTTTCGAGCGGCCACAGGTGGAAATGCAGGCCCGGCAGCGAGACCTCGTCCTTCGGCTTGCCGAAGCGCAGCTCGACGCCGCGTTCGTCCGGTTGGACGGTGTAGATGGCCTGGATGGCCCAGAAGCCGACGAGCACGATCGCAAGCAGCGCGATCACGCCGCCGTTGAAGCCGCCGGGAACGATGTTCTTCAGCCGGTCCTGTCCGCGACGGATCAGGTCCTCGAGATCGGGGGGCGTGTTGCCGCCACCGCCGCCGCGCGGCCGGTTCGGCCCCTGCCCCCAGGGGCCCTGATTATTTCCACCGCCGCCGCCGCCCCATGGGCCGCCGCCGTTCTGATTGCTCCAGGGCATTCATACCTCTTTGACTGTTGTCTCTCCCGATCCGTTTGCAATGCCGGCAAGGGCCCTGCCCGGACGTCTGATCCGTTATAGGTATCGGCAGAAGGGCTTTCAACGGAAAGCACTTAACTTCTTCGAGAGTTCTGGGAAATAATACGTTATGTCGCGGCGCGGCGGCGATAGATCGCGTAGCGGGTCGGATAATTGTCCTTCTCGCCGGCGGGGACCGCCGTCTCCTCGACCTTTTCGAACACCGCCGGGTCGATTTCCGGAAAAACCGTGTCACCCTCGGGCTCTGCCTCGACATGCGTGACGTAGAGCGTGTCGGCGAAGGCCATCGCCTGACGGTAGATCTCGCCGCCGCCGGCGACGCAGACTTCGCCGACATTGAGCTCTCTGGCGATCGCTCTGGCGCGCTCGAGACCCGCCTCGAGGCTGTCGACCACTTCGACGCCCTCGGCCTCGATCTTTGCACTGCGACTGACGATCACATGCGGCCGTCCCGGCAGGGGCTTGCCGCCGACCGACTCGAAGGTCTTGCGGCCCATGACGAGCGGCTTGCCGAGCGTCAGCGCCTTGAACCGCTTGAGATCGGTGGAGAGCTTCCACGGCATGTCGCCGTCCCGGCCGATGACCCGGTTCGCCGCCATGGCGACGACGATGACGATTTTCGGATCGGCCATGCCTGCTCTTCCCCCTGCCCCGTCGCCTCAGACCGCGATCGGCGCCTTGATGCTCGCATCCGCCTCGTAGCCTTCGAGGCTAAAGTCCTCGAAAGTAAAGGCGAACAGGTCCTTGACCTCGGGATTGAGCCGCATCACCGGAAGCACCTTCGGGCTGCGCGACAGCTGCAGCTCGGCCTGCTCGAAGTGGTTGGCATAGAGATGCGCGTCGCCCAGCGTGTGGATAAAGTCGCCGGGCTTCAACCCCGTCACCTGCGCCACCATCAGCGTCAGCAGGGCATAGGAGGCGATGTTGAACGGCACGCCAAGGAAGATGTCGGCCGAACGTTGGTAGAGCTGGCACGACAGCCGGCCGTCCGCCACGTAGAACTGGAACAGGCAGTGGCAGGGCGGCAGCGCCATCTCGTCGACTTCCGCCGGGTTCCAGGCGGATACGATGTGGCGGCGCGAATTCGGGTTCTTGGTGATGCTCTCGATGAGCTTGGCGATCTGGTCGATATGGCCGCCCTTGCCGTCCGGCCAGGACCGCCATTGCGCACCGTAGACCGGCCCGAGATCGCCGTTCTCGTCTGCCCATTCGTCCCAGATGGTCACGCCGTTCTGCTTGAGATAGGCGATGTTGGTCTCGCCCTTCAGGAACCACAACAGCTCGTGGATGATCGACTTGAGATGCAGCTTCTTGGTCGTGGTGACCGGAAACCCTTGCGAAAGGTCGAAGCGCATCTGGTAGCCGAAGATCGAGCGCGTCCCCGTCCCGGTGCGATCGCCCCGGTCCGAGCCCGTCTCCATCACGTGACGCAAGAGGTCGAGATATTGCTTCATGAAGGTGCCGCCGATTCCTGTTCGGCGGCAATGTAGCGTCCCGGGACGGCAGAACCAAGCCGCCCGGGTGGTTTTCCAAGGTGGCGTCAGAGGTCGCCGAGCTTGCCGAGCTCCTTGGCCACGAGATAATAGAAGGTCACGCGCGACTTGCTCTTGTCAGCCTTCATCGCGGCGCAGACCGCATCGACGGCCTTGTCGGCCGCCTCGCCGGTCACGCCGAGCTTCTTGCCGCACCATTTTTCCTTGACGCGGTCGAGTTCCGCCGGATCTGAGGCAGAAACCAGGGAGGAATCCCGGTTGCGAAGGGCGATGCCCAGGTGACGCACGATCTTGTTGACCACCGCCTCGTCGGCGCCGGCATCGTAAAGCTTCACATCTGCGAGATAGTCCGTCATGGCCTGTCCTTTCGCTCGGTTACGGGCGTCTCATGCGCGCCCGCTTGATAAGCAGAATGTGAGAGGCCGCCGGGACCGTCAAGCGGCAGGGATCACGCGGAAAGACCTGCGGGCGAGAAAATACCGTCGCCAATTGCCTTTTCGCAAGGGACCGGAGAAGAAAGTGGGATGCCGGACCGTCCGGCGTCCGGCCCGAACGCGGAAGACAGTCGAAATGGCCTCCAGATGGATGATGTCGGCGTTCGTGATGACGCTGCTGATGATGGCGCTTCCCGAAGCCCGCGCGCAATCGCCCGCCCCGGCCCATCTCCTCGGGACTTGGCGCCAGGCCGGAGACGGCCAGGAGACCGCCTGCCGCGTGGAACTCGAAGGCGTCTCCCGCGCCGGCCTCTTCGCCGCACGGGCGGCAAGGTGCCACGGCCCTCTGGCGACCGTGCGCGGTTGGGCGCCCGACCGCAATGGCTTCGTGCTGTTCGACGGCGCCGGCCGACCGGTCGTCAGCCTCACACCCGCCCGCGGCCTGATGGCGGGCCGGCTGGCGGACGGCTCTCTCCTCGTCATGCGGCGGTCGGATTTGGGCAAGAACGGAGCGACGAAATCTCTTCGATGACGGAACGATGACACCCCTTTTCATCGCGATACGAAACACCTATATGTCTCTTGCCGGTCTTCGGGTCGGCTATGGCAATAAATGGTCGGTGTAATAAACCTATTGGACCCGGGGGCGGTACCCGGCGCCTCCACCAAAAACCGGTCGGTCTCGGAAGGCCGGCTTTTGATGGGGGCGAAATAGGATCGACAAGGGCGTAAAGATCGTACTTTTGCTCGGCATGATACCGCCGTTATCGGGTCACAAGTGTAGTTGCAAACGACAACAACGCTAAGGGTTATGCTCTCGCTGCCTAATGGCGGTGCGGGAAATCCGAACCAAGTCCTCTAGGTTAGCCCCTTGAGGCGGGGTCCGAAGGCACCTGGCAACAGAAGCCTTCACCTTCCCTCCTTTGCCTACCCACCTATCTGAAAATCATGTAATATGCCGGTCATGACTCGTGGCCGGGGGGCTTTCCCCGTGTCGGTCGCCATGGCATATAGCCGCGGCAAGACATGAAGCAAGAGAAAGACAGGATCATATGGGGCAGGACCATATTCGCTACGACATTCTGGCTCAGGACGCGCTGCGCGGTGTTATCCGCAAGGTTTTGACCGAAGTCGCTGCCACCGGTCGTCTTCCGGGTGAACACCACTTCTTCATCACCTTCCTGACCGGCGCGCCGGGCGTGCGCATCTCGCAGCACCTCAAGGCCAAGTATGCCGAGCAGATGACCATCGTCATCCAGCACCAGTTCTGGGACCTCAAGATCACCGACAGCCAGTTCGAGATCGGCCTTTCCTTCTCCGACACCCCGGAAAAGCTGGTCATCCCGTTCAACGCCATCCGCGGCTTCTACGATCCGTCCGTCAATTTCGAGCTGGAATTCGACGTTCCGCTGGCGGACGAGGACGAGGAAGGTGCCGAGATCACCGCCTACCCGGTTTCGGCCGTCGAGCGCGGCGAGGAACAGACAGAAGCCAAGGCCGGCGACGAGGAAAAGAAGCCGGGCTCGGTGGTTTCGCTCGACGCATTCCGCAAGAAGCACTGATCCCGGACTTTTCGCGCGCCGCCATCGGCGCGCCTCCGGGTATCGGGGGAGACAGGCATCGAGGACAAGGCCATGAGCGCAGACGTCGTCAATCTCCGCCAGTTCCGCAAGTCGAAGGCCCGCTCGGAAAAGGAAAAGCAGGCCGATCAGAATCGCATCACCTTCGGCCGCACCAAGGCGGAGAAGGAATTGACGCGCGCA
Source organism: Rhizobium terricola (assembly GCF_012927355.1). GTDB lineage: Bacteria > Pseudomonadota > Alphaproteobacteria > Rhizobiales > Rhizobiaceae > Allorhizobium > Allorhizobium terricola. The sequence goes on along the minus strand of NZ_JABBGK010000001.1, from coordinate 784,215 downwards.
CTCAACGAAAAGGCTGAGAAGTCGCTCGACCAGGGACGCCTCGACAAGCCCGAGGGCGAATGACCGGACGGGCAAAAGCGATTCCCGATCAAGGATCTGCAGGCGTTTTCGGAATCAGTTTGGCAGGAACCCGGTTCGCTTCTTGAAAGCGGAGCTTCACGATGATCCGAAAGCATTCGATCACGCTGCATGGCCACCGCACCAGCTTCTCGCTGGAGGAGCCCTTCTGGCAGGAACTGACCGTCATCGCAGCGGCCCGCACGATGCCGCTCGCCGCCCTCGTCACCGAAGTCGACGAAGCACGCGATCCCCGCACCAACCTCTCTTCCGCCATTCGCCTTTACGTCCTGGCGCACCTCAAGGCAGCCGCCAAAAGCTGACCCGAAACATGACGGACGCAATCAATTATTAACGGATTAGGCAGTACGCTACAGATGCCGGACGATAATTGTTTCGATGTCCATCTTTTAATTGAGGCGATGTAGCGCGTAACTGCCCTTCGAAACGCGCGCCTTGGCACGAAAAGCTCTTTTTATAGGGATCCTGTTATGGTCAGCGCAGTTTCATCCACCTCTTCCACGACTTCGATCGACACGTCTTCGAGCGGGTCAAGCATTGCCGCTCTCAAGTCTTCCGTCGCCAAGCTCGAAAAGCAGATCTCCACCAAGGAAGAATCGCTCTCCAGCGCCGAAACCGCCGACGAGAAGAGTGAAATCTCCGAGGAATTGACCTCGCTTCGCGCCGAACTCGCCAAGGCCCAGGCCGCTCTTACCGAGGCCCAGGCCGCAGAAAAGGCATCCGGAAAGTCCGAGACGCCGGAAGAGGGTGCGGCCGCCCTGTTGTCCGGCGAAAGCGAAACCATCGGCACCGGCAAGTTCGACGAGGAAACACCCTTCGGCGAGCGCTACGCCTACGTCTGATCGCCGGATCGTCTTCTTGATGCCAGGGGCGGCCGGAAACGGCCGCTTTTCTTATGCGCGTTCGGCAGACCCGTCTCAGTTGACGCCCGGCACGCCTTCGAACGTCAACGGCGGCAGGGCCTCGCCGCGCGTCACACCTTCGGACGGCGAGACGGGAAGAAGTGGCGTCGCCGGGATGCTGTCGGTGGTGGTGGCCCGTTCCTCGGGCGTCTCGGGCGCCGGCTGCCCAGCATCCTCGGCGGCTCTCGCCCGCGCCGCCGCCTCTGCCTCGGCCTTCCGCCGGGCCTCCTCTTCCGCCGCGCGGCGCAAGGCTTCCGCCCTCAGCCGTTCTTCTTCGGCGCGCGCCGCCCTCTCCTGTGCCGCAGCAATGGCCCGCTGCTCGGCATTGAACCGGTAGAGCGCCGCCTCCCGCCTGAGCCGCTGCTTTTCCAGAACGTTGGACTGCAGGGTCTCGACGCGCCGGCGCTCCCGTTCGAAGGCCCGGAGCGAAAGGAAATTGGTGAGATCGCCGACATCGAGCCTGCGCTCGGGCGCGCCGACATCGCCGGACAGCAGGATGCGCATGGCCGGATCGGCTCCGGCCAGTGCCTCGTCGCCCGCCTTGAAACCGACGCGGATCTCGCCATCGGTCGCGCGCTTGCCGAGATCGACACGCAGCGCACCGTCGAGCTTGGCGGCGTCATTGGCCGCCGAAACATTGGTTGCGCGGAGCAGTCCGTCGGTGATGTTGAACGGCAGCTCCACATTGGTGAACGTGCTCGGCGCTTCGGCCAGCAGGGTTTCGACGAGTTCCTCGACGCGGGCGCCGGTGATCTCGCCCTTGATCTCGTCCGCCTTGGCGATCAGCCGCGGCAGGAGCCCGGTGTCGAACTGGTTGACCGCAAGCGCCCCGATCTTGATCGTGCCGGAACCGTTGGTGCCCTTGAGAAGCTCCGCAACGCTCGCCCCGCTGGCCTCTGCCACCAGGTCCGCGTCGAAGGCGCCCGAGAGCGCCGGCAGTCGCGCGGTGTCGCCGAGCTGCTTGGCTGTCGTTGCCAGATCCGCCTGACGCAACGCGAGCCGGCCCTGATAGAACCCGTTGCCGTCAGTGTTGGCAAACATCAGGCGCCCGCTCATCTGTCCGCCCAGCCACTTGCCAGCCATGTCCTCGAAGGTCAGCTGCCCGCCCGCGCCGTTCAGCCGCGTCGTGAAGTCGGCAATCGAGCCGAGCGCACCCGGCGAGAAACTGCGCACGGTAAGCGCCACGTCGAGATCGAAGTCACTGCCGCGTTTCGGCAACGGCGAAGCGGACAACGAACCCGTCGCCGGATCGCTGACAGGCCCAAGAACGTTCTCGGCGAGCCAGGCAAGTTCGGCATGATCCATCGACAGCTGGCCGCCGAACTTCGGCACCACACCCGTCCAGGTCAGCGAGAGCGCACCCGCCATGTGGTTTCCGGCAGCCTCCGCGTCGATCCCCGAGAGATCCGCCTTGCCGTCGCCGACCGTGAGGTCGCCCGAAAGCTTGGCGGGAAGACCGGTGCCGCCCTGAGGCAGAACGATCCCGGTCATCACCAGATAAGGCTCGAGATCCGCGCTTTCGAGCTTGATCGCGCCACTGCCCTTGGGGAAGGTCCCAGCCGCAAGGTCGATCTTGCCGCGCGCCGAAAAGGACGTCTGGCCGGCCGCGAAATTGACGACGGTATCCGCCGGCGCCGCACCGGCGGTATTCACGCTGAGCTGGATGCGTCCCGGCTCGCCGCTGCCGATCGGCAGCGGATCGAGGCCCGCCTGGCCGAGCAGGATCTGCGAATCCGGATTTTCCAGTGTCGCCGAAAGCGTCATCTTTGCGTCGTCGCGCTTGGCGAGATTGCTGATGCCGTAGTCGAGACTGACCCGGCTGCCGTTCGCCGTGCCGGCGACCTTGGCTGCCATGCCGCCGCCCGCCGCCTCGCCGAAGACAAGGCTGGTGGTGAGGTTGCTGTCGCGATACCAGGAGGCGCTGTTGACGAAACGCGCGATCAGCGGATGCTTCGGCAAACGCTCGGCGAGCATGGCGAGGAAGGGTACCGGATCGGTCGCCGACAGCGCCACCTGCGCCTTGCCGGAGAGCGCCGGCAGTGCTCCCTTGACGGTGCCGCTCGCCTTGAGCGCCGTACCCGCGAGGTTCGCCACGTTCAGCCGGTCGACGACGAACCCGCCCTCGTCGAAGGTGAAGATGGTCTCGACCCCGCGCGCCTCCATGCCGTAACCGGTCAGCTTCTCGACCTTGAGCCGCGTCGCAATGCGCTGGGCAAGCATCGCCTGTGCGGTATCCTCGCCGGCCACCAGCCCGGCAATCGCGCGCGCCGCGTCGAGGTCGATCTCGTTGCCGGAAAGATCGATCGACAGCGCCGCAGCCTTTTCATCGATCTGCTGGCGCTCGAGGCGCCCGTTGAGCTGCGCCGGGCCGATCGCCATTTCCAGCTTCTCGAACCGCTGGATCTGCCGGGTCAGGTTGACGGAAGCGGAAAAGCCCATCGACTTCAGCTGGCGGATCGCCGGATCGACACTGCCTGAAATCCATGTGGAGAGCCCCGACGGCTGCGTCGAGGCGACCAGCAGGTCGCCGCTGAAGGACGGCGCTTCGGTCAGCACCAGACGTCCCTTCGCCTCGACCTGCGTGCGGCCCGGCAACACGACGACCGCGCGATCGACCTTCCAGGCGCCGCCATCGGGACGAACGTCGAGCGTAATATCGCGCAGCACGGTGTCGCCGGCCACCACCGCGGGGAGCCTCAGTGTCGCGAGCCCTGGTACGTTGGGGATCGGGATCTCGGCCGCCATCGCGATCAGCAGGTCGAGCCGCTGGCGCACCGACCCGGCCGCATTGCGCCCGGTCTTGCCCTGCTGGGTGTTGTTGGCGAGCCGGTTGACGTCGACCTGCTGGCCTTCGGCGGTCAGCAGGAATTCCGGATTGGCGCCGGTGTCCAGCTTGGCCTCGCCAGTCACCACGTAAGGGTCGGCAACCTCGCCGAGTTCGAACCGGTAGGACTTCACCCCGATCCGCTCGTTGGTCAGCTGGAACTCACCCTTGGCGCGCGGCGGCGGCGTCTTGGCGGCCTCGCCCTTCGCCGGCTTGGGGCTCTTCCACAGCGCGCTGAAATGGCCGTCATAGCTCGGCCGGCCGTCCTTGAGTGCAAGTGTACCGTCGAGTTCCACCTCGAACGGGCGCTTTTCCGGCAGCAGCCGCAGCCTCAGCGGAATGCCCTTGCGCCCGTCTTCCGGCTGCAGGCTGTTGAGGCCGAAACGTCCGGCCTCCCCGTCGAGCACCGCGCGGCCGTCGACGGCCCAGGGTCCGGCCAGCGACCGCGCCGACATGTCGGCGTCGAGGCCGGTGATCTTGCGCTCCCGGCCGGTCTGCTCGTCGATGAACTCGATCTCGCCGCCGATCACGCTGACCTTTTCCAGCACGACGGTGCGCGCCGGGATCTCGGCGCTGCTGCCGCGCAGCCAGTCGAGCGTCCCGTCCTTGAGCAGCCGGATCCGCGCCCTCGGCTCCTCCAGCCGCATGTCGAAGATGCGCGCCTCGCCGGAAAGGAAGGGAGCAAGCTCGACATCCATCGAGAAGCGGGCGACCCTGACCAGCGGCTGGCCGTCCTTGTCGGTGCCGACGGTGACGTCATGCAGGGTGACGGAGGGGAACGGCAGGAGCCGCGCATTGACCGCGCCCTGCACGGTCACCTTCTTGCCGAGGATACGGCTCGCCTGACTTTCGAAATCCTTGCGGAAGTCGGTCCAGTCGACGAAAAGCGGCGCCAGCAGCGCCCCGAACAGCGCTACGACGATGAGCCCGCCGAGGAAAACCAGTATGCGTCCGAGCACGTCCTGCGACTCCGTTCACTTCCGCCGCAAAGGTAATGCAATTCCCGGCGGGGGCAAGCCGCCGGTTGAGCGGTTCACAGGCGGAAGATCTTGCCGGGGTTGAAGATATTGTCCGGATCGAGGCTTTTTTTGATCGACCGCATCACCGGCAGCGCAGATCCCAGTTCCTGCTCGAGATAGCTCATCTTGCCCTGCCCCACCCCGTGCTCCCCGGTGCAGGTCCCTTCCATGGCGAGAGCCCGGGCATTGAGCCGCGCCATGAAGGCCTCGGTGCGGGCGATCTCGGCGGGGTCCTTGTCGTTGAAGAGAAGCAGGACGTGGAAATTGCCGTCGCCGGCATGGCCGACGATCGTCGCCAGGATACCGCTGTCGCGGATGTCTGCCTGTGTTTCGGCCACGCATTCGGCAAGCCGCGAGATCGGCACGCAGACGTCGGTCGACAGGCCGTTCAGCTCGGGTGCCAACGCCCGGCCGGCCCAATAGGCATTGTGGCGCGCCTTCCACAGCTGCGCCCGCTCCTCGGCATTGGCGGTATACTGGAATTCGTCCGCGCCGAATTCGGCGGCGATCTCCTTGAACTGCTCGGCCTGCAGCGCCACCGTCTCCTCGGTGCCGTGAAATTCGACGAACAGCGTCGGCTTTTCCGCATAGGAGAGCTGCGAATAGGCGTTGACCGCCTTCATCTGCATCTCGTCGAGCAGTTCGATGCGCGCCACCGGAATGCCGAGCTGGATGGTCATGATGACCGCGTCGCAGGCCGCCTTGAGGCTCGGAAAGGCGCAGACGCCGCTGCCGATCTTCGCCGGGATACCCTGCAGCCGCAGCGTCACCGAGGTGATGATGCCGAGCGTGCCCTCCGCACCGACGAACAGTCGGGTGAGATCGTAGCCGGCCGACGACTTGCGCGCCCGCTGCGCCGTGCGGATCTCCTCGCCGTCCGCCGTCACCACCGTCAGCGCCAGCACATTGTCCTTCATCGTCCCGTAGCGCACCGCATTGGTGCCGGACGCCCGCGTCGAGGCCATGCCGCCGATCGAGGCATTGGCGCCGGGATCGATCGGGAAGAACAGGCCGGTGTCGCGCAGATAGGTGTTGAGGTCCTCGCGGGTGACGCCCGGCTCCACCGTGCAGTCGAGGTCCTCGGCATTGACCGAGATCACCTTGTTCATCCGGCTGAAATCGAGCGAGATGCCGCCGGACGGCGCGTTGACATGGCCCTCCAGCGACGAGCCGGTGCCGAACGGGATCATCGGCACCCTGTGCGCCGCGCAGACCTTGACCACCGCCTTCACGTCCTCCGCCGTCTCGACGAAGACCACGCCGTCCGGCAGTTGCGCCGGAAGATACGAGGTCGTGTGGCTATGCTGCTCGCGGAAGGACTGGCCGGTCTGGAAACGTTCGCCGAATCTCTGCTTGAGGATGCCGACAACGGCCGCGATCCCCTCTTCGTTGCGGGTACCCGCAACCACATCCTTCAAGGCCATTCAACCAGTCTCCATGCAGTCCAAAATGCAGTCCAAAATGCCGTGCGAAATCGCGTCCCGGCTGACGGCCGGCCCGCTTCGGGTGGAAGCTATGAGATATGGTTCGGGCTTTGTCCAGTACGAGACCTGACATGGCAACGGGCACCCCCGCCCCTCAGTCGGCCTTCAGCGTTTCGGCCAGGAACGTCGTCAGCCGGCGCCAGTGCCGCTCGGCCCCGGCCTCGTCGTAAACGCTGTGATCCGGCACGCACCAGCCATGTGCCATGCCGACATAATTCTCCAGAACGAAGTCGACCTCCGCCTTGCGGAAGGCCTCGACGAAGCGGGCCGACTGCTCCGGCGGGAAAGATCCGTCCTGCCCCGCCGTGCCGACATACACCTTTGCCTTGATCGACCCGGCTTTCAGATGCGGGCTGTCCGGCTGGTCGCTTGCGAGATTGCCGCCGTGAAAGCTCGCCGCCGCGACAATCCGGTCGCTATAGGCCGCCGCCGCATTGAGCGCGCGGGCACCGCCCATGCAGTAGCCGACCACGCCGATCGATCGCCTGACGCCGATCTCGTCCAGCGTGGCGATGAAGGCGGCCCCGTCCTTCGCGGTCATTGCCTGCGTCGTCCCGGTCATCATCGCCCGCAACTGCTTGGCGGAGGCATCGACCTTGAAGGCGGTGGGCGCATCGAAGGGGCCATAGGGGGCAAAGCGATAGAAGAGGTCGGGCAGCAACACGGCATAGCCCTCCGCGGCGAGCCGCGCGGCCATGCCCTCGAGCGCCGGCCGCGGCCCGAAGGCATCCATGTAGAGGATGACGCCGGGAAGCTTGTCCTTCGCCCCGGCCTGCGGGGTGAAAAGGCCGGCTTCGGCGGAACCGTCCGGCATCTCGATCCTGATGTCGCGCCTTGTCGTGGTCATCGTCCGCCTCCCTGCCTCGCCCCTTCGGGAACAAGCCATTATTCGCCCGCTTCGATGGCCGCCGCAACCTCCATTTCCTTCTGCAGCCGCGCCTCTTCGTCCGCATGCGGCTTGGCGAAGCGCGCCAGCCCCAGATAGGCGAGCGGCGTCACATAAAGCGTCACCACGGTCGCAAAGCCGAGGCCGCCGACGATCACCCAGCCGAGCGCGATGCGGGCCTCCGCACCGGCACCATGCGCCAGCACCAGCGGCACGCCGCCGAGAATGGTGGCGATCATCGTCATCATCACCGGCCGAAGACGCAGGTTCGCGGCATTCTCGATCGCCTCGCGCACGCCCTGACCGCGATCGCGCAATTGGTTGGCGAACTCGACGATCAGGATGCCGTTCTTCGCCATGATCCCGACCAGCATGACCAGCCCGATCTGGCTGTAGACGTTGAGGCTGGTGCCGGTCAACAGCAGCGCGAAGACCGCGCAGGCAAGGCCGAGCGGCACGGTCGCCATGATGATGATCGACGACAGCACGCTTTCGAACTGGGCCGCCAGCACGAGGAAGATGATCACGATCGCAAAACCGAAGGTCGACCCCATGCCGCTGCTGTTCTCGTTGAGCGTCGCGGCCTCGGCAAGCGGCAGCAGCCGGGCGCCGGCCGGCAGATGCGGGCCGGCGATCGCGTTCGCCTTTTCCAGCGCCGAACCGAGCGAAAGCCCCGGCCCGAGCCCGGCCGTGATCTGCACCGCGGCGAGCTGCTGTTCGCGGCCGAGCGACGGCGCGACCGCCTTTTCTTCGAGCCGCGCGATCACCGACATCGGCACGGTCTTGCCGTCGGTTGTCTTGAGGAAGGTGTTTTCGAGATCGGTCGGGTCATCGATCGGCCGGGTGGTCGAGGTGAGTTTGACCGGATAGGCCTCGCCGTCGACAAAGACGTCGCCGATCGAGCGCCCGTCGAGCAGCGACTGGAGCGCCTGGGCAAGACCGGTGATGTCGATCCCGAGATCGGCTGCCCGCTCGCGGTCGATCGAGACCCCGAGCTGCGCCTGGCTGATGTCGTTCGACAGCCGCGGATTGTCGAAGCTGCCGTCGGCTTCAAGATCGGCCACGACCTTGATCGCGGCTTCCGTCAGCTGCTCGTGGCTTGCCCCGACGAGCGCGAACTGCAGGCCGCTGCCGCCGCCGCGGATACGCAGGCTGTTCGGCTGCATGGCAGTCGCGTTGACGCCGGGGATGCCCTGCGTGATGCGGCTGACGTCCTGCACGATCTGGTCCTGGCTGCGTTCCCGTTCGCCCCAGGGGGCGAGCGTCAGGACCATGAAGCCGCTGTTCTTGTTGCTGCCGAAGCCGGAGATCGAGAACAGGTTTGCCACCTCGCCGCTGTCGCGCAGCGGCTGCATGGCCTCCTCGATCCGGCGCATCTGGTCCTGCATGTAGTCGAGGCTGACCCCCTGGGGCGCCGAGACGCGCACCATGACCGCCGAACGGTCCTCGCGCGGCGTCAGCTCGTTGGTGATCAGCGAGAAGGCGGCAAGTGCGATCAGCGAGAAGGCGACGGCAATCGAAACCACCACCAGCGGTGCATTGAGGCAGGCGCTGAGCGAGCGGCGATAGAAGGCGGCGAAGGCGTCGCCGAACCGCGCCAGCGGCCCGCTGTGGTGCTCGATCGCGTGCGCGGTCAGCATCCGCGAGGCGAGCATCGGGCAGAGGGTCAGCGCAACGATCGACGACAGCGTCACCGAAAAGGCGAGCACGAAGCCGAATTCGCGGAACAGGCCGCCCACCTGCCCGGGCAGGAAGGAAAGCGGGATGAAGACCGCGGCAAGCGTCGCCGTCGTGGCGATGACGGCGAAGAACACCTCGCGGGTGCCGAGCACGGCAGCGGCCCGCGGCCCGAGCCCTTGGCCCCGCCGGCGCACGATGTTTTCGAGAACCACGATCGCATCGTCGACCACGAGGCCGGTCGCCAGAACGATGGCGAGCAGCGTCAGGATGTTGATGGAGAACCCGACCAGGTAGACCGCCGCCAGCGTGCCGATCAGCGACACCGGCATGGTCACTGCCGGAATGATGGTGGCGCGCCAGTCGCGCAGGAAGAGATAGATGATGCCGATGACGATCACCGCGGCGAGCGCCAGCGCATTCACCACCTCGTCGATCGAACCGCGGATGAACACCGCGTCGTCGCTGGTGATGCGGATTTCTGTCCCCTCCGGCAGTTCGGCCTGCAGCCGCTCGACCATCGCCTTGACGCCGTTCGAAATGCTCAGCGTGTTCGATTGCGCCTGCCGGATGATGCCGAGGCCGATGCCGGCCTTGCCGTTCGAGCGCAGTGCGGTGCTGGAAAGGTCCGGCCCGAAGGTCACGGTTGCCACGTCGCCGAGCCGCACGTTCGGCCCGATGATCAGCCGGGTAAAGTCTTCCGGCGTCTTGAGGTCGGCGGTCGCCCGGACCACGATGTCCTGCGTCGAGCTGGTGATCGAACCGGCCGGCACGTCGAACGCGATGTTGGACAGCGCGGAGGCCAGCGATGCGACCGTCAGCCCGCGGCTCGCCAGCGCCGACTGGTCGACGTCGACCCGGAAGATCTTGTCCTGGTCGCCATAGAGCTCGATGTCCGCCACCCCGTCGACGGAGGCGAGGCGGTCGGAGATCTCGTTATCGACCAAGAGCGTCAGGTCTTCGAGATTCATCCGGTCGGAGGTGACCGCGAGCCGCATGATCGGGTCGCTGTCGGAATCGGCTTTCACGATGCGCGGTTCGTCGGCATCGTCCGGCAGGCTGTTCGAGACGCGCGAGATCGCATCGCGCACGTCGCTCGCCGCGACGTTGAGGTCCGTCGCATCGGAGAATTCGAGCGTCACCCGGCTGTTGCCGAAGGAAGAGGTCGAGGACATTGATTTGAGCCCGGCGACACGCGCCACGGCCCCCTCGATCACGGTCGTCAGCTGCTGGTCGATCGTCTGCGGCGCGGCACCGTCGAAGGTGGTCCTCACCGTGATCACCGGCCGGTCGACGTCCGGCAGTTCGCGCACTTCGACGCCGTAGAAGGCGGCAAGTCCGGCGACCACCATCAGCGCATTGGTCACGGCCGCGAAGATCGGCCGGCGGATGAAGAGAGCCGTGAAGCCAGTCTGCCCGTCGGGGGCGGCCTTCGCCACGTCCTTTTCGTCGGCGAGCACCTCGCCCTCTTGCTCTGAAATTCCGCTCATCGGCTTGCCACCGGTTTTTCGCCGTCGGCGGGCTTGGCACCCGCCTCGTCGCCCACCACCTGGACCGGTCGCCCTGCCCTGACACGCTGCACGCCTTCGGTGACCACGCGGTCGCCCTCGGCGAGATCGGCCTCGACCAGCACCGCGTCCGGATTGCGCTGGATGATGCGGACCGGAACCTTTTCCGCCTTGCCGCCGGCAACCCGCCACACGAACGAGCCGTTGCTGTCCCACTGCACGGACAGCGGATCGACCGCCGGATGGCGCTCGCCCTCGAAGGCCATCGTCACGTTGAACGCCATGCCGGCGCGCAGGTCGTCGTTCTCGTTGGCGATCCGGGCACGGATGCGCAGCGTACGGCTCGCCTCGTCGATGCGGTTGTCGACCGCCTCGACATTGCCGGAATAGAGCTTTCCGGGCCGGGCGACGGCGGTTGCCGTCAGCGGCTGGCCCACCTCGATGATCGGGGCAAAACGCTCGGGCACCCAGAAATCCACCAGCAGTTCGGAGCGGTCGTCGACGGTCGCGATCGCCGTCGCCGTGGTGACGTTGTCGCCCGGATTGACCGTGACGATACCGGCGATCCCGTCGATCGGGGATACGATGTCGCGCCGTTTCAGTTCGAGCTCGGCCGAGGACAGCGCCAGCTTGGCGCCCTCGAGCACGATCGCCGCATCGAAGGCGTCGATCCGCGAGGCGGCCGATTTCAGGTTCTCGTAGAGCTGGTTCTTCTCTTCGGCACTCTTCAGCGCGACCTGCGCCTGGTCGCGAGCGATCCGCTGTTCCTCGTTCTCCAGCCGGGCGATCACCTGGCCCTTGGTGATCCGGTCGCCGGAGCGGATAGCGATCTGCGACAGCGTGCCGGAAACCTGCGGCATGATCGTCACCGACTGGATCGCGTCACCGGTGCCGAGCGCCGAAAGCCGGTCGTTGACCGTGCCGGTCACAACCGGCTGCACCACCACCAGCGCCTGGACGGCGCCGCGACGATTGCCGCCCTGTCCCTGCCCTTGCGTCTGGCCTTGCCCCTGCGCTTGCCCCGGCGGCTGGCTTCCGCCCTGCCCGTTCGTGGCGGTGGCGGCGCCTTCCGGCTTGGCGGGCGAGACGAGCGCCACGATGCCCTCCGGAACGCCGATCCGGCGCAGCACGCCGTCCGCCCCCGGCACCAGCCAGGTCCAGAGAAAGACACCGGCGACGAGGGCCGCCAGGCTGAGGGTCAACTGCTTCCAGAATGCCATGAAAAACTCCGGTAGGGCCGCGACGGCCGCGTCAGGGAGGAAACGCGGCCTTCAAACGGCTTCGGACAAAATCTCTGTCGTTATCGCGGGCAATATTTCGCCGCAGGGCACAAACGGCAAGGCGGAAAGAACAACATTACGAAAATGTCATCCCGCACCGCTTTTCGCCGCCGTTCCTCCCTTTGGCGGACCGCAGCACTTCCGCTGTCCCGTCCCGTGCGCCCCGCAAGCTTCCTGCGGATAGCGCCCGTGTCGGAATGAAAGGAGAACATCTTGACTCGCCTTTCGGACTCGAATCACTACATTGAGCCGCATGAGTAACGGTTTCGACGACATTCCCTTCTTCGACGACGAAGAGCCCGCCCCCCGCAAGCCGGCTGAGCGCGCCGCAAGGGGCAATGCTGCGTCATCCGCCCCGGCGCCCGGTGGCCTCGGCATCGCCGCGCGCGCCATGGCCGCCCGCGACCAGGCCCGCGTGCCCGACTATCTCTCCGGCCTCAACCCGGAACAGCGCGAAGCCGTCGAAACGCTGGACGGCCCGGTGCTGGTGCTCGCCGGCGCCGGCACCGGCAAGACCCGCGTTCTCACCACCCGCATCGCCCATATTCTCGCGACCGGCCGCGCCTTCCCCAGCCAGATCCTCGCCGTCACCTTCACCAACAAGGCCGCCCGCGAGATGAAGGAGCGCATCGGCTTGCTCGTCGGCGGCGCCGTCGAGGGCATGCCCTGGCTCGGCACCTTTCACTCGATCGGCGTGAAGATCCTGCGCCGCCATGCCGAAATGGTAGGCCTGCGCTCCGATTTCACCATTCTCGACACCGACGACGTCATCCGCCTCATCAAGCAGTTGATCCAGGCCGAGGGCATCGACGACAAGCGCTGGCCGGCCAAGCAGTTCGCCGCGATGATCGACGGCTGGAAGAACAAGGGCCTCGATCCCTCGCAGATCCCGGAAGGCGACGCCCGGGCCTTTGCCAACGGCAAGGGCCGCGAACTCTACGCCGCCTACCAGAACCGCCTGAAATCGCTCAACGCCTGCGACTTCGGCGACCTGCTGCTGCACCCGATCCGCATGTTCCGCGCCAATCCGGACATCCTGAAGGACTATCACCAGCGGTTCAAATACATCCTCGTCGACGAATACCAGGATACCAACACCGCGCAATACATGTGGCTGCGGCTCTTGGCACAGCGGTCGGGCCGCATGCCGATCTCCCCCCTTGAGGGGGAGATGCCCGGCAGGGCAGAGGGGGGTATCCCCTCGAATGCCGGCGCAAGTGCACCCCCCTCTGTCGGCTCCGCCGACATCTCCCCCTCAAGGGGGGAGATCAACGGCCTCGTCAACATCTGCTGCGTCGGCGACGACGACCAGTCGATCTATGGCTGGCGCGGCGCCGAGGTGGACAACATCCTGCGCTTCGAAAAGGACTTTCCCGGCGCCAAGGTCATCAAGCTCGAACGCAACTATCGCTCGACCGAACACATTCTCGGCGCCGCCGGCCATCTGATCGCCCATAACGAGGGCCGCCTCGGCAAGACGCTGTTCACCGACCGGGTCAATCCCGACGACGAGAAGGTGGTGGTCCATGCCGCCTGGGACAGTGAAGAGGAAGCCCGCGCCGTCGGCGAGGAGATCGAGCGGCTGCAGCGCGGCGATGCCGACGGCAAGAAGCATGCGCTGAACGACATGGCGATCCTGGTGCGCGCCTCCTTCCAGATGCGCGAATTCGAAGACCGCTTTGTCACGCTTGGCCTCAATTACCGCGTCATCGGCGGCCCGCGCTTCTACGAGCGCCTCGAAATCCGCGATGCCATGGCTTACTTCCGCCTCGTCTGCCAGCCGGCCGACGACCTCGCCTTCGAGCGCATCGTCAACACGCCGAAGCGGGGCCTTGGCGACACGACGATCCGCGCGCTGCACGACTATGCCCGCGCCCGCGACATCCCCATGCTCGCCGCGGCGAGCGACCTCATCGAGACCGACGAGATCAAGCCGAAGGCCCGCAAGGCGCTGTTCGACGTGATTCAATACTTCAGGCGATGGTCGGAACTGCTTGAAACGACTCCGCATATCGAGCTCGCCGAACAGATCCTCGAGGAATCCGGCTACACCGACATGTGGAAGAACGACAAGTCGGCCGAAGCGCCCGGACGGCTGGAAAACCTCAAGGAACTCATCCGCTCGATGGAGGCCTTCGAATCGATGCGCGGCTTCCTCGAACACGTCTCGCTGGTCATGGATGCCGAACAGAATGCCGACATGGACGCCGTGTCGATCATGACGCTGCATTCGGCCAAGGGCCTGGAATTCGAAACCGTCTTCCTGCCCGGCTGGGAGGAAGGCCTCTTCCCCCACCAGCGCGCGCTGGACGAGGGCGGCCGCTCGGGGCTGGAGGAGGAACGCCGCCTCGCCTATGTCGGCATCACCCGCGCGAAACGCCGCTGCCACATCTGGTTCGTCTCCAACCGCCGCATCCATGGGCTCTGGCAGTCGACGATGCCGTCACGCTTCCTCGACGAACTGCCGATCACCCATGTGGAGGTCGCCGAAAGCGAACAGTCCTATGGCGGCTACGGTCGCGGCGGCTATGGACAGTCCCGTTTCGACAAGGCCGATCCCTTCGCCAATTCCTACGAAACCCCCGGCTGGAAACGCGCCCAGGCCAACAAGTCGGACGCCACCCGCGACAACTGGGGCACTCGCTCCGGCCACGCGGTCGAACGCATCGGCTACGGCGAAAGCGGCCCGCGTGGAAAGACCATCGACGGGGAACTGGTCGCCAGGTCGACAAGCCAGGAACCCTCGCGTTTCTCGGTCGGCGACCGCGTCTTCCACATCAAGTTCGGCAACGGCAACATTTCCGCGATCGAAGGCAACAAACTCACCATCACCTTCGACCGCGCCGGCGAAAAGCGCGTGCTCGACGGGTTTGTCGAGAAGGTGTGAGCGGCGGCTTCCCAATCTCCCCCCTTGAGGGGGAGATGTCACGAAGTGACAGAGGGGGGTGTCTCGCGCCACCTCACCCTGTCCGCCGCCGTCGGGAGCTGACCGCGTTAAGCAGATGATTGCTGCCGCCGAGCGGAGGATCACCCCCCTCTGCCCTGCCGGGCATCTCCCCCCTCAAGGGGGGGAGATCGATCATAACCAACCTTGCTTGCTCTTCGCGGAACACAACCGGACTGGATGAGGGCGACCTCAACGTATCCGCGCCAATCTCCCCCCTTGAGGGGGAGATGTCACGAAGTGACAGAGGGGGGTGTCAGGCCGCAGCACCAAAGCGCGTGAAGCGGGGAGCCGATCATTGTTCAACAGGCAATCGGAACAATCGAACGCGGAATCACCCCCCTCTGCCCTGCCGGGCATCTCCCCCTCAAGGGGGGAGATCGATCATAACCAACCTCGCTCGCTCTTCGCGGAACACAACTGGACTGGATAAAGACGGGTGCAACGTGTCCGCACCAATCTCCCCCCTTGAGGGGGAGATGTCACGAAGTGACAGAGGGGGTGTCTCCGCAGCCTCGACGACCGAAAAAGCGGGCAAATCCCCTAGAATTTTCCGATTATCCCGGGACAAAAGCTTTGCCACACTGGGCGCAACCGTCCGGAGCCTAGCCATGCCGCACCACGCAGTCCCGCAGACCAACAGACGCCATGCGCGACAAATGCGAAAGACGATGACGGATGCCGAATTGAAATTCTGGAATGCTGTGCGGGCGCACCGGCTGATGGGATTGAGTTTTCGTCGCCAGTTGCCGATCGACGGCTACATCGTCGATTTCGCCTGCCCGGAGTACAAGCTGGTGATAGAGATCGACGGAAGCACGCATGGCCATGGCCAGCAGATCACCCGCGACGTGCTGCGCGACGAAAGGCTGTCGCGGTTGGGCTGGCATGTCATCCGCGTAACCAACGAGGAGGCGACCCGTCACCTCGATGACGTATGCACCCACATCTTGCGGGCAATCGAACGGGCAAACTCTGATTGATCAGAACGGTCGCTGCCGAAAGCGGCGGGCGACCACGCCCCTCACCCCAGCGCTTCTTCCCCGCGATGCAGCCACATCAGTTCCATCTGCACGGCAGCCTGGAAATCCATGATTTCGGCCCGCATCTCCTCTTCGGGGCAGCCGAGCGCCAGGAGTTCGTTGCCGAGCGCACGGCATGTGGTACGCCAGTAATCGACGGCGGCCGGGCCATGGCATTGATCGAGCTCGACGGCGGAGCGGCGAACGAGGTCGCGGCGGCTGGCGAGCGGAAAAAAGGCGATGGAAGGGGCAGCCTGGCCGGTCATGGCGTCATTCTTCATGCGAAACATCCTCACGTTACAAAACGTGTTTAGAATCAACATGGTTAACGTTTGGTTTCGCCCGCCGGCGATGCGGCCGGACCGGCCGAAATAAACCCTCCGGACGAAGCATCCGGAGGGTTTTTCCTGTCCCGTGGCGGAGCGTTACTCCGCCAGCGTATAGGCGATCACATAGTCGCCGGGCTTGGTGCCGACCGAACCATGGCCGCCGGCGACCATGACCACATACTGCCTGTCGCCGAGGCTGTAGGTCATCGGGGTGGCCTGCCCGCCGGCCGGCAGCCGGGCCTTCCAGAGCTCCCGGCCGGTGGTGAGGTCATAGGCACGAAGATAGTCGTCGACCGCAGCGCCGAGGAAGGCGACGCCCCCCTTGGTGATCGTCGGCCCGCCGATGCCGGGCACGCCGACCTTGAACGGCAGCGGAAGCGGCGTCATGTCCATCACGGTGCCGTTGCGGTGCTTGTAGGCGATCTCGCCGGTCCTGAGGTCGGCACCTGCGACATAGCCCCACGGCGGCGCCTGGCAGGGAATGCCGAGCGGCGACAGGAACGGCCCCATATAAACGCCGTAGGCCGCCCCGTCATTGCGGTTGAGCCCCTGCTCGGATCCCTTTTCCGACTGCTCCTTCGGCGGGACCTGGTCGCGCGGGACGAGCCGCGAGGTGAAGGCGAGATAGGTCGGCATGCCGAACATCACCTGCCGTTCCGGATCGACCGCGACCGAACCCCAGTTGAAGGTGCCGAAATTGCCGGGATAGACCAGCGTGCCTTCCAGCGACGGCGGGGTGTACTGACCGTCATATTTCAGCTTGTGAAAGGCGATGCGGCACATCATCTGGTCGATCAGCGTCACACCCCACATGTTCTTTTCCTCCAGCCGGTCGGGCCGGAAGGTCAGATCCGAGATCGGCTGGGTGGGCGCGGTAAAATCGTCCTCGATCGCGCCACCCGGCGCGGCGATCTCCTTGACCGGCACGATCGGCTGGCCGGTGCGCCGGTCGAGAACATAGATGTCGCCCTGCTTGGTCGGGCCGACCAGCGCCGGCACGGTCGAACCGTCCTTGGTGATGTCGAGCAGCACCGGCTGGGCCGGCACGTCCATGTCCCACAGGTCGTGATGCACCGTCTGGCGCACCCAGCGATCGGCACCGGTATTGATGTCGAGCGCCACGATGGAGGAGGAATATTTCTCGACGTTTTCGCTGCGGCCGATGCCGATCTGGTCCGGCACCTGGTTGCCGAGCGGCACGTAGACGAGGCCGAGCTGTTCGTCGACGGAGAACACCGACCAGCTGTTCGGCGAGTTTGCCGTATAGGTCTGCCCGGCGGCGATCGGCGCCGTCTGGCCCGGATTGCCGCTGTCCCAGTTCCAGATCAGCGCTCCGGTCTTGACGTCGAAGGCCCGGATGACGCCGGACTGTTCCTGGGTGGAATAGTTGTCGTTGACCGCCCCGCCGATGATGATCTTGCCGCCAGCGACGACCGGCGGCGAGGTCGAGTAATAGTAGCCGGCCGGATTGTAGGGCATGCCCTGCTCGAGATGCAGTACGCCCTTGTCGGCAAAACTCTCGCAGACCGCGCCGGTCGCCGCATCGAGCGCGATCAGCCGGGCATCCGAGGTCGGCAGGTAGACGCGCGCGGCGCAGGTCGCACCCGCGGTTGCCTGCGGATCGGCGTAATAGGTCACGCCGCGGCAGGTCTGGTGCTGCCGGTCGGGGTTCAGCCCGACATTCGGGTCATATTTCCATTTCTCCCTGCCGGTCTCGGCGTCGATGGCAATCGCCCAGTTGTGCGGGGTGCAGACATAGAGCGTGTCGCCGATCTTGAGCGGAGTCACCTGATAGGTCGTCTCGCTCACGTCTCCGGGCTGCTTGACGTCGCCGGTCTGGTAGGTCCAGGCAACCTTGAGCGTGTCGACATTCTCCGGGGTGATCTGGTCGAGTGGCGAATAGCGCTGGCCGAACGGGGTCCGGCCATACTGATGCCACTCGCCGTCGGGCACCTGCCCACCATAGGCCGGCGCCGAGACCACCTTGTCCTCGGGCAGCGAGCCCGCCTTGTCGAGCGGATCGACGGACAGCGAATAGCCGGCCACGGCGATCGCCGCGAGCACCGGCAGGCCGACGGGCAACACGCTTGCCGGCTTTTCGGCTCTCGCCGGCGTCTCGGGGCGCCCAAGGCCCCGGCGCACGGCGGGCAGCATCAGCCACAGGCCGAGCACCACGATCAGCCCTCCCCGGCTGCCGAGCTGCCACCAGTCGAAGCCCACTTCGCTATAGGCCCAGGCAAGACTGACAAGAATGAGCAGCCCGTGGAGCCATAAGGCCTCCACCCGGCGAAGGAGTACCAGCAGCGCCGTCAGGATCAGTGAAATGCCGGCTGCGAGGAAATAGGGGCTGCCCGACAGGGCGATCAGTTGCGCGCCACCTATGGCGAGCACCAGCCCGATCGCCCCGAAAACGAGGGCCGTGAGCAAATTTATCATGTTCGGAATCCATTCGATGTGAAGGGCGGGAGCCCGGCCGTCGACGGCGGCCGGTAGTCCGGCAAACGTCCGAAAAATGGATTTGTTCCGCTGGCGGCAGGCCTTGAAGCGGTCGTCAACCGCCTCGCCGCCCATCGGTGCAGACCTGAGCCCCCCTGACGCCCGGCCAGCAACCCGCCCCCTCATGCTGAGGTGCTTCGCCGAAGGCGAAGCCTCGAAGCATCACGGCCCCACCGGAGAATGGATGGGGAAGACGAATGTCGAAAACCGAGCAAAATCAGCGCTCGCCCTGTTTTTCATCCCCGCCCCTGCAAACAGCGTCACACTTGCCTCGTCCCGCCATCGGTTACACCGGTTGCGTTGCCGGCGAGGCGGGACCGGTGCCCTGGCGTCGCGGTCGAAACGCGGATCGTTCCCCGGGGGCCGGGCATGAAAAGTCTCCATCTCACCGGATGGGTGGGACGTGCCTGTGGGGCACACATGATTGGACCGGCGACTGGCGGGGATCTCCCCGGCTTTCGTGGCGTCGCGGGATAAAAATGACAAAGAACCGCGAGCGCAACCCTGGAAAAGGTGCCGTCATCCGCGCAGAGAGACGAAGTTTGCCCGGCAAAAGACACCGAACGGGACACGATCGGGTGTCATGTATTTTGAATTTGTCGCGGCACGCGATCGTGTCCCGGCCGAACACCTCCCGAAAAGGGAGAGGACAGTAAGATTTGGCACACCACGGGGCGAAACCGCTCGCGTGAAGGCGAAGCCGTATCAAGCCCCTTGATCCGGTTCTCTCGCCTTGCCATCTTGCAGCGCACACCGACGATGAGGACGCGACCATGACCCGAGCCTTGCTGCTGATCGACATTCAGAACGGCTTCTGCCCGGGCGGCAACCTGCCCGTCGCCCACGGCGATGCGGTGGTGCCTGTCGCCAACGCGCTGATCGAAAGCGGCGGTTATGATCTGGTGGTCGCCTCGCAGGACTGGCATCCCGCCGACCACGGAAGCTTCGCATCGCAGCATCCTGGCAAGCAGCCCTTCGAAATGGGTGAACTTTCCGGCAAGCCGCAGGTGATGTGGCCCGATCACTGCGTGCAGGGCACGGTCGATGCGGCCTTCCATCCGGAACTGCTGACCGCCGGCTTTGCCTATGTCCAGCGCAAGGGCGAAAACCCGGCCGTCGACAGCTATTCGGCCTTCCGCGACAACGACCGCACGGCACTGACCGGCCTCGCCGCCTATCTGAAGGAGGCGCATGTCACCGAACTCGACCTGATGGGCCTCGCGACCGACTATTGCGTCAAGTTTTCGGCGCTCGATGCGGTCGAGATGCTGCCGGGGGTGACCGTGCGCTTCATCGAGGACGGCTCGCGCGGCATCGATCCGTACGGCGTCAGGGCGGCGATCGCCGAAATGAAATCCGCCGGCGTCGCCGTGATCTCCAGCAGGGATGTGCTCGGCGGCTGATCCGCCGCGGGCCGGAGGCATCCTCCCGCACCGCGCACACCCCCTCCTCTGGCCAATTGATTTCCCGTCCCATCCACGCTAGGGGACCGGCGCGCCATAAGGTATTGCGGAGGACCGATATGGAGACCGTCACCACCATCGCCGAGCTGCGGGAGAAGCTCGGCCCCTTGCGCCGGGCCGGCCGATCGATCGGTTTCGTGCCGACCATGGGTTACCTGCACGAGGGCCACCTGACGCTGGTCGCCCGCGCCAAGGCCGAAAACGCGGTGAGCGTCGTCTCCATCTTCGTCAATCCGCTGCAGTTCGGCGCCAACGAGGACCTTGCCCGCTACCCCCGCGACCTCGCCCGTGATCAGGCCCTTCTCGAAGCGGCCGGCGTCGATTTCCTCTTCGCGCCCTCGGTCGCCGACATGTATCCGCGTCCGATGGAAACCGTCGTCGACGTGCCGAAACTCGGTTCCGAGCTCGAGGGTGCCGCCCGTCCGGGGCATTTCGCCGGCGTCGCCACCGTGGTCACCAAGCTCTTCAACATCGTCCAGCCGGACGCCGCCTATTTCGGCGAGAAGGACTACCAGCAGGTGACGATCATCCGCCGCATGGTCGAGGATCTCGCCCAGCCGGTGCGCGTCGTCCCGGTCCCGACGGTGCGCGAGGCCGACGGTCTCGCCTGTTCCTCGCGCAATGTCTACCTGACCCCGGCCGAACGCGCCGCCGCCGTGATCGTGCCGAACGCGCTTGACGAGGCCGCAAGGCTGATCCGCACCGGCGTCACGTCGATATCGGACCTCGAAGCCCGGATCACGGCCTTCCTCCGCCGCGAGCCGCTGGCCGAGCCGGAGGTCGTGGCGCTCCGTCATCCCGATACGCTCGAGGCGATCGAAACCGTTTCCGGCCCGGTCCTGCTGCTCCTCTTCGTGCGCTTCGGCCGGACCCGGCTCCTCGACAATCGCGTCATCGACATCTCTTCCGAAACCGGCATGGAGGCCGCCTGACCATGAGCACCCCGCCCCGCCAGAAACGCCTCACCCCGGCCGACATCACCGCCCTGAAGGGCGAGCGCCCGGTCGTCTCGCTGACCGCCTACACGACGCCGATGGCACGCCTTCTCGACGCCCATTGCGACCTGCTGCTCGTCGGCGACAGCCTCGGCATGGTGCTCTACGGCATGGACACCACGGTCGGCGTCACTGTCGAGATGATGATCGCCCACGGCCAGGCCGTCATGCGGGGCGTGAGCCGCGCCTGCGTCATCGTCGACCTGCCCTTCGGCTCCTACCAGGAATCCAAGGAACAGGCCTTCCGCACCGCGGCCCGGATCATGAAGGAAACCGGCTGCGACGGCGTCAAGCTGGAGGGTGGCGAGGAGATGGCAGAGACCATCGCCTTCCTCGTCTCGCGCGGCGTGCCGGTCTTCGGCCATGTCGGCCTGATGCCGCAACAGGTCAATACCTCGGGCGGCTATCGCTCCAAGGGTCACAGCGACAAGGAAGCCGAGAAGATCCGCCGCGACGCCCGGGCCGTCGATGCGGCCGGCGCCTTTGCCATGGTGATCGAGGGAACGGTCGAACCGCTCGCCCGCGAGATCACCGGCACGGTTGCCGCCGCCACCATCGGCATCGGCGCCTCGCCCGCCTGCGACGGCCAGATCCTCGTGTCGGACGACATGCTCGGCCTGTTCAACGACTTCAAGCCGCGCTTCGTCAAGCACTTCGCCGAACTCGCCGCGGTGATCTCCGGCGCCGCAGGCGACTATGCCGCGGAAGTCCGCGCCCGCACCTTCCCCGGGCCGGAACACACCTTCCAGGTCCGCCCCAAGCGCTGATTGCTCCGGCCGTTTCTGCCGTTGAATGTCCCCGCCGGCCAAACCTGCGGCATAATCCCTGTGCTCGGATGAGGTTCGGGATGAAACGGTTCGCCATTCCCTCTTCCCCCCTCGGGAGAAAAGGCCCGAAAGGCAGATGAGGGGGCCGTTGCACGCCGGACATGGAGCAGGTGTCATGTCTGACCGGCAAACTGTATAGACAACGGCTCAGACAGCAATCGAAGGGACCCGCCATGCCGGAAATCGTCAGGATCGCCAATGACCGCCTCTTGGTCGAGGTTTCCGCCCTCGGCGCGGAAATGCAGTCGCTTGCCTCGTCGGACGGCCGCTCGTGGCTGTGGAACGGCGATGCGGCCTGGTGGTCCGGTCGCTCGCCGATCCTCTTTCCGATCGTCGGCAAGGCGCCCGGCGACAGGCTTACGGTCGACGGCCGGCAGGTCGAGATGGCCCAGCACGGCTTTGCCCGCCGCGCGACGTTTTCGCTCGTCGAACAGGGCGCGGCACGCTGCTCCCACCGGCTTGCGGCAACGGACGCGACGCGCGCGGTCTACCCGTTCGAATTTGCCCTGACGCTGACCCATGCGCTCGACGGCGACACGCTCACCATCGCAGCCGAGGTCGAGAACCGGGACGACAGGCCGATGCCCTTCGGCATCGGCTTCCATCCGGCCTTCCGGTGGCCGCTGCCGGGTGCCGACGGCAAGCCGCATGTCGTCGCGCTCGACAATGACGCCGAGCCCCGGCTTGCCAGGCTTGCAAACGGGCTTCTCGGCCCCGAGCGCCTGCCCTCGCCCTTCTCGGGCGGTCGCCTCACGGTCTCGCCCGAACTCTTCGCACAGGACGCCATGATCTTTCCCGAAGGCGCCGGCACCGGTTTGACCTACGGCGTCGACGGCGGCGAGAAGCTCCGTTTCCGTTTCGACAACCTGCCGAACCTTGCGCTCTGGACCAAGCCCGGCGCGCCCTTCCTCTGCATCGAGCCCTGGCATGGCACGGCGGCGGAAATCGGCGCATCGAACGATCTGGCCGCGCGCCCCTTCACCACGACGCTCGCACCCGGCGAGACGTCCCGTTTCGCGTTTGCGGTCGAGATTCCTGCCTGAGTCCGGCTTCAGCGCTCGACCGGCCGCTCCAGCTGGTAGATCGCGTCGTTGATCGCGTCGAACTGCTTGGCGACGACGGCCTGCGCGTCGGTGAGGCCGCGATTGTAGAAGTGCGGACCGATCTGTCGGGCAAAGAAAGCCAGCAGTTCCTCGGCCTCGAACCGGCCGAGTTCCAGATCATGTTCCGCCGCGACGTGCTTCTGGACGGATGAGACCAGGAACGCCAGTTGTTCGGGAGAAAATTCCGGGCTGGCCATCGCCGCCGCTCCTTTCGTTCAAGAAATCCCCGCCCTCTTCGGCGAGGTTATGATGATGATCAACAGGGTGCGATCAAGCATCACGCTAATTGGTTTGTCTATCAGGGCCGTTTGCGGCAGTGAGGGCCGAACCACAACAGAGACGGACTGATGAACAGCGAATTTACCGATGGCCTGCGCGGCAGCACGCCGATCCTGGTATCGACCATCCCCTTTGCCGCCCTTTTCGGGGCGATTGCCGTCAGCAACGGCCAGACCGTCGCCGAGGCCACGCTGATGAGCGCCACCCTGTTTGCCGGTGCAAGCCAGCTCGTCGGCATCGAGCTCTTCGGCCATTCGGTACCGCTCTGGCTCGTGGTGATGTCGATCTTCGCCGTCAACTTCCGCCACGTCCTCTATTCTGCGGCAATCACGCCCTTCATCCAGCACTTTTCGCCGCTGCAGAAGGCGCTTTCCTTCTTCCTTTTGACCGATCCGCAATTCGCCCAGACGCTGGTGCGCGGCGAGACCGGGCAGAAGGTGAGTTTCGCCTGGTACATGGGATTTGCCACGACGATCTACATCGGATGGGTCGGTATCAGCGCGATCGGCGCCGGCTTCGGCAGCCTGATCGGCGACCCCAAGGCGCTCGGCTTCGACGTGTTGCTGCCGATCTATTTCATGGGTCTGGTCTTCGGCTTCCGCAAGCGCGCCAACTTCCTCGGCGTCGTCTTTGTCAGCGCGGTCGTCTCGGTGATCGCCCAGCAACTGGTCGGCTCGCCCTGGCATGTCAGCATCGGCGCGCTGGCCGGCGTCATCCTCGCCGCCCTGCTTCCGCCGGCCAAACCGTCCGGATCCTCAGTCGTTGCCGGGGAGACAAAGGCATGAGCGAGCTCTTCACGCCCCACATGACGCTGCTGATCCTCGCCGGGGCCGCGGCAACCTATCTGACCCGGATCGGCGGCTACCTGCTGATCAGCCGGATGAAGACCGTGTCGCCGCGCCTCGACGCTGCCCTCAACGCCGTTCCCGCCGCCGTTCTCACCACCCTCGTCGCACCCGCCTTCTTCTCCGGCGGGCCCGACGTCAAGGTCGCGATGGCGCTTTCGCTGCTGATCGGCCTGCGTTTCAGCGCGATCCCGATGCTCGTCGGCGGCTGGGTCGCCGTGATGCTCATGCGCCAGCTGATCGGCTGAACGGCTCGGTCGCCCGCGCAAGCCAGGCCTTCGCCTTCTCGTCATGCATCAGCGGCATCAGCTCGTCGCGGGTGCGGCCATGATAGTCGTCGAGCCAGCGCAGTTCCTCGCGGGTCAGGAGTTCGGTGACCACCAGATACTTGTCGATCGGCACATAGGTCAGCGTCTCGAAACCCAGCATCGGCATGTCGCCGCCCTCGATCGCTTCGGCCTCGCGGACATAGACGAGGTTCTCGATGCGGATGCCGAAGGCGCCGGGGCGATAATAGCCCGGCTCGTTCGACAGGATCATGCCGGGCAGCAGTTCCTGCGTGGCGAGCCGCGAAATACGCTGGGGTCCCTCATGGACGGAAAGATAGGAGCCGACCCCATGGCCTGTCCCGTGTGCGTAGTCTGCGCCGGCCTTCCACAGCGCCACGCGCGCCAGCGGATCAAGGTCGCAGCCGCGGGTGCCCTTCGGGAAGCGCGCCATGCTGATCGCGATCATGCCCTTCAGGACCAGCGTGAAGAACCGCTTGTGCTCGTCGGAAACCGCCCCGATCGCCACCGAGCGCGTGATGTCGGTGGTGCCGTTGACATATTGCGCCCCGGAATCGATCAGGAAGATCTCGCCGGAATTGAGCGGCCGGTCGGTTGTGGTCGTGGCGCGATAGTGGATGACCGCCCCGTGTTCGCCGGCACCGGCGATGGTGTCGAAGGAGATGTCCTTCAGCGGGTTCTGCATGCGCTCGCCGACCCGCATCCGCGCCGCCTCGAGCGCCTTGGCCGCTTCGATCTCGGTGATCGTTCCCGGATGCTGGTCATCGAGCCAGGAGAGGAACTCGACGACTGCGACCCCGTCCTGCAGATGCGCCACAGCCGAGCCGTTGAGCTCGACGCTGTTCTTCACGGCACGGGGGATCTTGGCCGGGTCGGCGCCGTTGACCACGGTGCCGCCGTGACCACGGATGAGTTCGACGAGGGCAAAGGGGGCGAGTTCCGGGTCGACCAGAACACGCTTCTGCTCGACCGCGAGCTTCTCCAGATGCGCGACCAGCAGGCGCGGATCGATCTGCCTGCAGAGCTGGCCGAGATAGGCCTCGGCCTCGATGCCGGTCTTGCGCTTGTCGAGGAAGAGCTCGGCCGAACCGTCGGCCCGGATGATCGCGCGCGCCAGCGGATGCGGCGTGTGCGGCACGTCGGCGCCGCGGATGTTGAAGATCCAGGCGATCGACGAGGGATCGGTGATCAGCGCGGCGTCGGTCTTCGCCTCGGCGAGGTCGGCCGCGATTCGGGCGATCTTGTCCTTGGCCAGCACGCCGGAATAGGCGATCGACTGGATCGAAACCGCACCAAGCGGCTCCTCCGGGCGGTCGCTCCACAGCGCATCGAGCGGGTTCGACGGCAGAATGACCAGGGTGCCGTCGAGATCGGTCAATGCCTTTTCGAGGCGCGTGACTTCCTGACCGGTGTGCAGCCATGGATCGATGCCGAGGCGGAAACCCCGGTGGACGTTCCTGGCGATCCACTTGTGCGGCGGCTCGTTGACCAGATCGCCCGCGGTGAAGACCGCCGGATCGACCTGCTCGGCAAGCTGCGTCACGTAACGCCCGTCAACGAAGACAACGGCCTTGTCCGCAGTGACCAGCGCCATGCCGGCGGACCCGGTGAAACCGGTCAGCCACGACAACCGCTCGGCAGACGCCGGGACGTACTCGCCCTGGTATTCGTCGGCGCGCGGCACGAGGAAACCGTCGATGCCGAGCGCGGCGAACCGGGCCCTCAGCGCCTCGACCCGCTCGCGGCCGAACTCAGGAGTGGAAGTGACGTCGAAGGACTGGAACATGGGCGCGCTTTCGAAGCTGGAATCTCACGGACGCCGTTATAGCAAGTCTGTCGAAGGGCGCACCAACTCAAACGCTACGGGCCCTCCTTCGCACTGCACCATTTAAGCGGCACAGCGCCCAAATTTTGCG
This sequence comes from Rhizobium terricola, assembly GCF_012927355.1. Taxonomy (GTDB): domain Bacteria; phylum Pseudomonadota; class Alphaproteobacteria; order Rhizobiales; family Rhizobiaceae; genus Allorhizobium; species Allorhizobium terricola. The sequence goes on along the minus strand of NZ_JABBGK010000001.1, from coordinate 758,051 downwards.
CACATCAGCAGGAAAACAGGAAGGAAATCGCCAAGCCTTGCATTATGCGCATAACACCCATGTAGCACCCCCTCTGCCTCAAAGCGTTTGCGGCCCCTATATTCGAACCATCGAACGGCCCATTTCGGACCGGACAAGGAACAAGACGATGGCAAACTCCTTCTTTCGCACCGCCTATCAGAACCTGATCGCCGCCCGCGAACGTCAGGCAAGCCGCTATGTCAACGGCGCGCTTCTGAGCCTTGACGACAAGACCCTCGCAACCCTCGGCACCACGCGTGACGAACTGCGCAGCAAGGGTGCCCGCACGAGCATCTTCTGATCCGTCAAACGACGATCGGAAGGGGCCAAGCACCCGATCCGTTACGCCTGCTCGACGCTCTCCTCCCAAAGCTCGCAGGCTCCCGATCAGGCAACTGATCCGAAAAAGGCGGCATCTCGCGATGCCGCCTTTTTCGTTGTCTGGATTTTCCGGGCGTTATGCGCTCAATGCAATTGTGCGACGCATCATTGCATCGATCTTTTTTGCCCTGCTTCAGCCGTGCCGCAGGTGGATGGTGACCCAGCCGTTTCGCCAGATGGTCTTCACATGGCCGAGCCCGGCACCGTTATAGGCCGCGATGACCTTCCAGCGCTGACTGGCCAGAATGCCCGACAGAATGACCGAACCGCCGGGCTGCAGATGAGCGACCAGCTGCGGCGCCATCTTCATCAGCGGCCGCGCCAGGATGTTGGCGATGATCAGATCGAAGGGGCCGAATTCGGAGAAGGCCGTCGAATGGAAGCCGGGCGCCGTGCGGAACTCGATCCCGTCGATGATGCCGTTGTCCCGCGCATTGTTTTCCGCGACCCGGGTCGCGACCGGATCTATGTCGGTGGCGAGGACCGGAATGCGCTTCAGCTTGCGCACGGCGATGGCGAGAACGCCGCTGCCGGTGCCGAGGTCGAGCGCCCTCGTGACCGGACGGGAGCGGACCACATCGCCGATCATTTCCAGGCATCCGGCCGTCGTCCCGTGATGGCCGGTGCCGAAGGCCTGTCCAGCCTCGATCTCGATGGCGAGGTCGTTGACGCGGACCTTGTCGCGATCGTGTGAACCATGGACGATGAAGCGTCCTGCCCTGACCGGCTTCAGCCCCTCGAGCGACTTGGCGATCCAGTCGACGTCGGGGATCACTTCCCTCTCGATCGGCAGGTCGGGATAAGGCTCGGCCAGAAGCTCTTCGAGACGACCGCGAACCTCGTCCTCCTCGTTCGTCATCAGATAGACCGAAGCCTCCCAGACGTCGTTCTTCTCGTCGATCTCGGTGGTGGCGATCGCAAAGTCCTCTTCGCCGAAGCAGATCGTCATCAGATCGAGAACGTCCGACGCCTTCGCTTCGGTGGTCGTCACATAGAGGCGGATTTCACTCACGGTCGGTCATCCTGTCGAAATGGAAAAGCCGGGCAAGGCCTCTGCGGCCGCCCTTTCGCAAGAGCCTGCGGTACAATGGCGCGGCCCGGAAGGCAACAGCCTCCGGCGCCGCCGGGGGCGTGATCACCCCTTCATCAGGTTCTCGAGCTTCTTGACGGCGACATCCGGGTTCTCGCCATAGGAGATCGTGCCGACGAAACGACCTTCCGCATCGAGCAGGAAGATCGAAGCCGTGTGGTCCATCGTGTAATCGCCGTTCGGATCCTTCTCGTCGAGCGGGATCTTCTTGGCATACACACGGAAGCCCTTGACCACCTCGCCCACCTTCTGCGGATCGCCGGCGATGCCGATCACGCGGTCGGTGACGTTGGAGATATAGGCGCCGAGCAGCTCGGGCGTGTCGCGCTCCGGATCCACGGTGACGAAGTAGGCCTGAAGTTTCGACTTGTCCGGATCGACCTGGGTCAGCCAGCCATTGAGCTCGAACAGCGTGGTCGGGCAGACTTCGGGGCAATGCGTGAAGCCGAAGAACAGCGCCGTCGGCTTGCCACGGAAGGCCTTTTCCGTGATCGGCTTGCCGTTCTGGTCGACAAGCTCAAACGGCACGCCGAACGGTGCTTCCGCCATCTTGTCCTTGCTGTCCGTCACGGCAAACGTCAGCCAGCCCAGCACACCGGCAAGCACAATCACCGCCGCCCAAAGAATAATCCGCAAGGTCTTCATCAGTCGTCAAATCCTCATCGCGTGCCGGCGAGACGAAGCCGCCTGGCGCTCAGTCGAGAGCCGTTAGGCCGTTCCGCGAGAAAGTGCAAATCAACAGCCTGTCATCCGCCAGAAGCGCGCGGATTTGTCTCAGCCGCCCGCCCCTCAGAGACAGGAGGAAAGCCCGTTCTCGGCAAAGGTCAGAACGATGTCCGAGGCAAAGCGCAGCCAACCGGCAAAAACGAGACCGGACAAGAGAACGCCTGCCGCGACGAAGCCCGCGACAAGAAGATGGTTCGTTGATTTTCCGGCGATCTGTTCCATGGCCTCTTTATAATAGCGCCCGCGCTTCAGCGGAAGGGAGAAGTTTTTCAGATACCCTCAAGAAATTTGATGAATTTCAATGATTCTTCTGCGAGCTTGGAAGCATTGTGAGTGAGTGACCGGCAGTCTTGGGAGGGACGAATGGGAGAGCAGACAGTTCAAGGAGCCCCGCAGGCCAAGTTGCGGATCAATCCGCTCGGCATGAACGACGTCACCGCCGCGCTGAAGGAAGGGCTTGCAGACTTCCGGCGCTTTCCCGCCTTCGGTCTGTTCTTCGGAGGCATCTATGCGCTGGGCGGCCTCTTCATTTTGGTGGCGCTCAGCCTCTACCACCAGCCCTGGATGATCATTCCTGTCGCGATCGGCTTTCCGCTCATCGGCCCCTTCGTCGCGGTCGGCCTCTATGAGGTGAGCCGTCGCCACGAACGCGGCGATCCGATCACGTGGCGCAGCGTCCTGACCGAGGTGTTCCGCCAGCGGGAACGCCAGTTGTCCTGGATGGCCTTCGCCGTCCTCTTCATCTTCTGGATCTGGATCTACCAGGTACGCCTGTTGCTGGCGCTGTTCCTCGGCTTCAAGATCCCCGCGACGCTCGCCGCCTTCGTGACCGTCGTAACGACCACCCCGCAGGGCATGCTCTTCCTCGTCGTCGGAACAATCGTCGGCGCAGTGATCGCGACGATCCTCTTTTCGCTGACTGTCATATCGATGCCACTGCTGCTCGACCACGATCTCGATTTCGTTACGGCGATGCTCACCAGCATCCGGACGGTGAGCGAAAACATGCTGCCGATGCTCACCTTCGGGGTCATTGTCGCCGTGATCGCCATTCTCGCCCTGATCCCGGGTTTCCTCGGGCTGTTCGTCGCCCTGCCCATTCTCGGCCACGCGACGTGGCACCTCTATCGCCGCGCCATTGCCGTTGCCTGATCGCACGGGGAACCGAAGGCCGCTCGGCGCTGATCCCGCCGCCCGGCCTTCCCCGTGGAAATCGACTCTGTTAGCCATATTATCCGTTGCTTAACCACTGTTTGCGATCATTTACACGCGAGATGACCCCATTGGTCAGCCGGACATAACGTCCGCCGGGACGCATTAACTCTTTCCTCGGGCCTCTGCATGCACACTGGAAGCGTCGACGCATCGCGTCGGCCGCACTGCTGGGCCATCGGGGAGGCGCATGCTACATTTCATATCGGGCAGCAAACTGTCGGTACGCCAGCGTCTCATGACGCTTGGTGCGGCGACCATGTTCGGCATCGGCTCCATGCTTGCGGTCGGCTGGTACGAGAACGTCCAGGTGGATGCGGCCCTCAAGCGCACCCTGGTCCTGCAGCAGGACGTCGAGCAACTCAATGAAATGCGGCTTGCCAATTCACGGCTGGTGCTGGCCGCCATGGACAGCATCATCGACCGGACCGAAGGCAGTATCCAGCCGGAGCGCGTCGAGGTCATCACGGCGGCCGCCAAGATCCTGACCGACGGGGCGAGCGTGCTCAAGGGGATCGCAAGCGATTCCGGCAATGCGGCCCTGGTTGGAAGCTACGACGCCGACCTCGCGGAGACGCTGAAGGCGATCCAAGTCGATCTCAAGGCCCTCATCGAGACGGGCGCGGCAGACGCGGACTATGCGCGGATCGACGACATCATCGACGGTGCCGGCGAACGGCTGTCGGGCATGCTCGACCAATCCTCGGCGCTCGCCGGCAACATGCTGGAAGAGCGCGTCCAGGAAGCAACGGCCCGCACACGGCAGTCGCTCTACATCCAGCTCGCCCTCGGCATACTCGCCTTTGCGACCGTTCTGCTTCTCCAGTCGATCCATGGCAATGCCATCGTCAACGGCATTCGTGCCGTCCGCACCGCCATGCAACGGATCGTCGACGGCAACTATGACGCCGGAACCGATGCCGTCGAACGCAGCGACGAGATCGGCGACATGGCCCGCTCGGTCGAGATCTTCCGCAACGCGGCGATCGAAAAGCAGAACCTCGAAGCCTCCACCAGTGCCGCAACGCGCCGCAACGAACAGGAACGCGAAGAGCGCGCCGCTGCCATCGCCGCCGACAGTGCCGCCGTCAAGCACGCCGTCGACCAGCTTGCCCTCGGCCTCAACCGCCTGTCCGACGGCGATCTATCGGTTTCGATCGCAGAACCCTTCCACGGCGACCTCGACCGCCTGCGCGTCGATTTCAACCAGACGACGGCGAACCTGAACCAGGTGATGCGCGAGATTACCCAGAACAGCAGCTCGATCCGCGCCAATGGCCTGCAGATGCGCTCGGCCGCCGACGACCTCGCCCGCCGCACCGAACAGCAGGCCGCTTCCCTCGAGGAAACCTCCGCCGCACTCGACGAGATCACCGCCACGGTCCGCAACGCCACCGAGCGCGCCGAAGAGGCGAGCCACATGGTCGACAGCGCCAAGGTCTATGCCGAAAAGTCCGGTTCCGTGGTCAACAATGCGATGGCCGCGATGGAACGCATCGAGGACGCCACCGGCGAGATCGGCAAGATCATCAACGTGGTCGACGAGATCGCCTTCCAGACCAACCTGCTGGCGCTGAACGCTGGCGTCGAGGCCGCCCGCGCCGGTGATGCCGGCAAGGGTTTTGCCGTCGTCGCGCAGGAAGTGCGTGCACTCGCCGGCCGCGCCGCCGAAGCCGCCCGCGACATCAAGACCCTGGTCGGCCGCTCGAGCGACGAAGTGAAGACCGGCGTCGAGCTGGTCACCGCCGCCGGCGAGGCGCTGCAGCGCATCGGCGACGACGTCCTGCACATCAACGAACACGTCAAGGCGATCTTCACCTCTGCCCGCGAACAGTCGGTCGGTCTCAGCGAGATCAATTCGGCCGTCGGTCAGATGGACCAGGTCACCCAGCAGAACGCCGCCATGGTCGAGCAGACCAACGCGGCAAGCCATACCCTGGCCACCGATGCGGAGAACCTCTCCCGCCTGGTCGGCCAGTTCAAGATGACCGGGGGTGACTTCGCCCCCCGTCAGCCGCAGGTGGCGACCGCCGCCTCGCTGCCAAAACCGTCCCCCGCGAAGACGCTCATCGACAAGGTCGCGGGGACCTTCAACCGCAATGTTGCCGCCCGTGGCGCAAGCCAGGGCGCGGCAGCCGAAAACTGGGAAGAGTTTTAAGACATGTCCAACGCAATCAAGCAGTCCGGCGCATACCTCGAAATCGTGTCGTTCCATCTGGGCGACCAGGAATTCTGCATCGACATCATGGCGATCCGCGAAATCCGCGGCTGGGCCCCGGTGACCCCGATGCCGCATACGCCGCCCTACGTGCTCGGCCTCATCAACCTGCGCGGCGCGGTGATCCCGGTCATCGACATGGCCTGCCGTCTCGGCATGAAGATGACCGAACCGTCGGAGCGTGCCGCCATCATCGTCACCGACATCGCCGGCAAGCTGGTCGGCCTGCTGGTCGAACAGGTTTCCGACATGATGACCATCAAGGGCGAAGACCTGCAGCCGGCCCCGGAAATCATTCCGGAAGCCCAGCGCGCCTTCTGCCGCGGCATCGTCGCCCTGGAGAAGTCGATGGTCTGCTTCCTGAACCTCGACACCGTCATCGCCGACGAGCTCGCTCAGGCCGCCTGACGCTTCATACGAGCGGTACTCTTCCCTGTGACCGAAGCCCCGGCAAGCCGGGGTTTCGGATCGCGTGGTCGTGCCTGGCCAATATTCGTCGCCTCGCCGTCGCCGCACCACGGACACAGATACGCCTTCATTAAATAATTGTAATAATTATATTTTTTTCGAAAATCAGGAACCGTTTCGACTTCCCTGCGTTTTGCCTGGGCTCGTCAAGAGTGCTCATCAAGAGTGATTGAGCAGCCCCAAAACGAACAGGAGAAGACCATGAACAACGCGATCAGGATTGCCCTCGCCTCCGTCCTTGCGCTCGGCACCGTCTCCGGCGGCGTCGCGATGGCGCAGTCTGCCGTCGTTGCAGAAGACAATGTCACCGTCGTCCGCATCGACAGCCTCGACAACGGCAAAGACCGGGATGAATTCACCCGGCTCTCCAATCTCGCGACCGACCAGGCAGCCATGAGCGAGGCGCAGACGGCAGTGTCGGCCGATCCGATGCTGGTCGCGGCCCTTGAGGCCCAGAACGTTCAGTTGACCAATGTGGTTCACGTTCAGACCGCGGCCAACGGCGGCAAGGTCGTCTATGTGCGCTAAGCTCGCGCAACCCCGAAACGCATTGCGCTCCGGCCTCGCAAGAGACCGGAGCGCAACTGGTATTGGACTGCGGGGCCGAGCCCCTCTTGACAGGACATCGACAGGTTCGGACGAATTTGGGGTGAAAGCCGCTCGAAGCCTGATGTCTGGGTCAATGTGCCAAATTTGAAAGCCGTGCGAAAGTGACCCCTCGCACATTCCGCGTCACAAAACCGTGTCGAGCCTGACCAAAATTGGGTGTTTCCCTATTCACCAAAGGCGAGGCGCAAAACGCCTCTGCAAAATCCCGTCACTTCTTAGGGGATCAAGGTTTGCCCTCGGTCCAGGTAACCGGCTGGTTGAACAGCGGAACGGTCGAGATCGCCATCTTCGCCGAACCATCGACCACCTGGCGGGAATGGATCAGATAGATCAGCGTGTCATTGGCCTTGTCGTAGATGCGGTTGACGACGAGCTGCTTCCAGATCAGCGACATGCCCTCGCGGAACACTTCCTCGCCTTCCTTGGAGAGATCGATGTCGCCGATCTCGATCGGGCCGGTCTGGCGGCAGGCGATCGAGTTGTTGGACGGATCCTCGAACCAGTTGCCCTTCGACAGACGATCGATGATCGACCGGTCGAAATAGGTGACGTGGCAGGTGATCCCCTTGATCTTCGGATCGGTGACCGCCTCGACGATGATGTCGTTGCCGACCCAGTCGACCCCAACCTCCCCCACCACCTCGGCACGGGCCGGCAGGACGAGAGCCGAAAGGGCGACGGCGGCGGTGATCAGCGTGGCACGAAACGACATGGCGAAATCTCCAAAGGACGACTGCACTAGAAATAAGCGCGGCCCGCGACCTTACAAGGCCGGGACGTTTCTGCGGATACGCCGGATCGAACAGGCGTCGTAACCGCCGCGATAGAGACGGCCCGGGGTCAGCCCGATTCGCGCCGGCAGGTCGGCAATGTCATCCACTCCGGCGTCCCGCGCCATGGCGATCGTCGCAAGCGCGCAGACCCGGGCGTCGTCGGCCGCATTGTGGTGCATGAAGGAAATGCCGAGATGGGCGGCCAGGCTGTTCAGCCGATGGGAGCCGAGATCGGGCCACAGGCGCTGCGCCATCTTCACGCTGCACAGATAGGAAAGCTCCGGATAGGGCTGGCGGTAGTTGTCGAGGGCGGAGCGCCAGACGGAAAAGTCGAAGGCCGCGTTGTGGGCGATCATCGTCGCACCGGCAAACTCGTCGGCGAATTCGTCCATCACCTCCGGAAATTCGGGCGCGTCCTCGACATGCTCCGGGCGGATGCCATGGATCTGGATGTTGAACGGCGAAAAGCGCATGGTCTGCGGCCGGATCAGCCGCTCCTCGACGCGGACGACTTCGCCGCCCTCGATCCAGGCGAGACCGACCGAGCAGGCGCTGCCGCGCTCTTCGCTGGCGGTTTCGAAATCGATGGCGATGGTGCGTCCGGAACGCTGATATCCGCTAGACATGAACTGCCAATAAGCTTCCAGGCAGATTCGGGCAATGCTGGGACGGATGAATGCCGAAGATTGCGGGCTTCCATTGCGAGATAGACAATCCGGACGCACCGGGAACGCCGCTCGTCCTCCTGCACGGCAGCGGCCAGGACGAAACAGCGTTGAAGGACCTCGGCGGGCACGTCTCGGCTGAAGCACCGACCGTGCGACTACGCGGCTCCATCGCCTGGGAAGGTGGATTTGCCTTCTTCCGCCGCAAGCCGGATCGCAGCCTCGATCTCGCCAACCTGAAACACCAGGTCGACAAACTGGCAGTCTTGCTCGAAAACCTCGGCAGCCTGTTTACCGGACGGCTTCCGGTGCTGGTGGGCTATTCCAACGGAGCCATCGCCGCGGCCGCGCTCGTGCGCCACAGACCTGAATTGACGGCGGGCGCGATCCTGCTGCGTTCGCTGTCGCCCGACCCGTCATCGGCCTTTCCTCCCTTGCCGAATTATCCGGTCCTGATCCTGACAGGGGCCAAGGACAACCGCCGGGCGCCCGGCGATGGCGCGGTTCTGGCGGCGCAGTTTCATCAGGCAGGCGCGACCGTAGAGCATCACGTTCTGCCCTGCGGCCACGAATGGCAGGCGAACGGCGCCGAATTCGCCATCATAGCCGCGTGGCTGCAACACCGGCCGCCGAAACGGGCTGCGGCCGAAACATCCCGGACCTGACCGCCGGATCGCCGGTCGCGCAATCCCCTGATCCGCCCCGCCTTCACCATATGCCGCCTTTTCGGCCGCGCCCCCTGTACTTTCGGAGCTTTCGAGGATAGGAACGGCGCCAACATACCCGCAATCGGCGGGGGCGGCGCCTGAGCCCGCATCACCATCACATTCGAAAGACTGATCCATGACAGAATTTGACGGCATCGCAGCGCCGATCGCCGAGGCATTGTCCAAGCGCGGCTATACCACGCTGACTCCGGTCCAGCAGGCCATGCTCGACCCGGACCTCGCAGGCGCCGACGCCCTGGTGTCCGCCCAGACCGGTTCCGGCAAGACGGTCGCCTTTGGCCTGGCGATCGCGCCGACGCTGCTTTCCGGCGAAGACCGGTTCGGTCCGGCCGAAGCACCACTTGCCCTCGCCATTGCCCCGACCCGCGAACTCGCCCTGCAGGTCAAGCGCGAACTGGAATGGCTCTATGCGGAAACCGGCGCCACCATCGCCTCCTGCGTCGGCGGCATGGACATGCGCAACGAGCGGCGCGCGCTTGAGCGCGGTGCCCATATCGTCGTCGGCACGCCGGGCCGCCTGCGCGACCACATCACCCGCCGTTCGCTTGACCTCTCGAACCTCGCTGCGGTCGTTCTCGACGAGGCCGACGAAATGCTCGACCTCGGCTTCCGCGAGGATCTCGAATTCATTCTCGAGGCTGCCCCCGACGAGCGGCGCACGCTGATGTTTTCGGCCACCGTGCCGAAGTCGATCGCCGAACTGGCCCGCAACTACCAGCGCAACGCCCGTCGCATCGCCACCGCTTCCGAGCAGAAGCAGCATGTCGACATCGAATACCGCGCGCTGATGGTCGCACCCGCCGACCGCGAGAACGCGATCATCAACGTGCTGCGCTACTACGAGGCGCGCAATACGATTGTCTTCTGTTCGACCCGCGCGGCGGTCAACCATCTGACCGCACGCTTCAACAATCGCGGCTTCTCCGTCGTCGCCCTGTCGGGCGAACTCAGCCAGAACGAACGGACGCACGCCCTGCAGGCCATGCGCGACGGTCGTGCCCGCGTCTGCATCGCGACCGACGTTGCAGCCCGCGGTATCGACCTTCCGGGCCTCGAGCTCGTCGTCCATGCCGACCTGCCGACCAATTCGGAAACGCTGCTGCACCGTTCGGGTCGCACCGGCCGCGCCGGCAACAAGGGCGTTTCGGCGCTCATCGTGCCGATGAGCGCGCGGCGCAAGGCCGAACGCCTGCTCGCGGGCGCCAATGTCCAGCCGACCTGGGCGCTGCCGCCCTCGGCCGACGAGGTTCTCGCCCGTGACGACGAGCGCCTGCTCGCCGACCCGGCTCTCTCGGAAGCCATCAACGAGGACGAAGCCCCCTTCATCGCGACCCTGCTCGCCACCCATGGTGCGGAACAGGTCGCGGCCGCCTTCCTGCGTCTGCAGCGCGGCAACCGCTCGGCGCCGGAAGACCTGATGCCCATCCGGCTCGATGCGGCGCGCAAGCAGCGTGAGCCCGCCTATGCCGATCCCTCCTCGCCGGTCACCAAACCGCGCCAGGATTTCGGCCCGAGCGTCTGGTTCTCGCTCTCCGTCGGTCGCCGGCAGAATGCCGAGCCGCGCTGGCTGATCCCGATGCTCTGCCGCAACGGCAACATCACCAAGAACGAGATCGGCGCCATCAAGATGCAGCCGGAGGAAACCTTCGTCGAGATCGCCGCCAGCAATCTCGACCAGTTCCTCGGCGCCCTTGGCCCCAACAGCCAGCTCGAACGCGGCATCACCGTCAGCCGGCTCGACGGTCAGCCGGACTTTTCCGCTCCGCCGAAGGAACGCGCCGCCCGGCCGCCGCGCGACGATGCGGAGCGCAAGCCGTTCGGCGAGAAGAAGGCGTTTGGCGAAAAGAAATCCTATGGCGACAAGAAGCCTTACGGGGACAAGAAGGCCTACGGCGAAAAGAAGCCTTACGCCGACAAGGCGCCGTATGGTGACAAGAAGCCGTATGCCGAAAAGCGCCCCTATGCCGACGACCTGAAACGGGCCGATGCCGAGGTCTGGGGCGATGCGCCGGCAAAGCCCGCGGACGGCAATCGCGACTTCGACAAGCCGTTCAAGAAGAAGCCGAAGGCCGCCGGCGCGGACAATGCCAGAAGCTGGGACAAGCCCGCGAAGCAGGAATGGACCGGCAAGCCGAAGGGCGAGAAGTCGGGATATGGCGCCAAGGGTGACAGGCCCGGCGACAAGTCCGGTGACAGGCCCGCCTATGCCGGCAAGCCAAAAGGCAAGTTCGATGATCGCGGCCCGTCGACGGGTCCGAAGAAGAAGAGCTTCAAGCCCAAGGGCTGACGGACACCCCGTTCCCATAAAAGGCCGGCCCGCGATCTGCGGGCCGGCCTTTTTGCTTTAGGACCCGCAAACGGGCCATCCGGCACCGGCCGATCACCCCCGATGGAACAATTGCCCCTGAACCGCGTTGTCGAGCCGCGATTGGGGAGTGCGGTTTCATGACATGGACGGCAGAGGGCAAGGAGCCCGACTTGCGGCAGACGGAAGCGGCGAGCACCTTCCTCACCGGGATCGGCCGCGGCATCGCCGGCGCGTTGCTGTTTGCCCTGCCCATGCTGATGACCATGGAGATGTGGGAACTCGGCTTCTACATCGCGCGGGAAAAGCTGCTGCTCCTGATGCTCCTGAACCTCCCCTTGCTCGTCATGCTGTCGCATCGCATCGGCTTCGAGGAAACCTTCGGCTGGCGCGAGGACCTTCGCGACGCGATCGTCGCCTACGGCATCGGCATCACCGCCAGTGCGGCAATCCTGTTTCTCTTCAGGATTCTGGTGCCAGACATGCCGGCGAACGAGATGATCGGCAAGATCGCCATCCAGTCCGTGCCGGCCAGCATCGGCGCGATGCTCGGCCGCAGCCAGCTAACCCGCGAGGAAGACGGCGACTGTGAAAGCCCGGATCCGCGGGAACTGAAGACGTCTTATGGCGGAGAACTGTTCCTGATGGCCGTCGGCGCCCTGTTCCTCTCGCTCAACGTTGCCCCGACCGAGGAGATGATCCTGCTCTCCTACAAGATGACCGCCGGCCACGCGCTGGCGACCGTCTTCGTGTCGATCCTCGTGATGCACGGCTTCGTCTATGCGGTGTCCTTCGAGGGCGGTCATGAATTGTCGCCGCAGACGCCGTGGTGGCATGCGCTGATCCGCTTCACCCTGCCCGGCTACCTAATCGCCCTGTTGATCGCGCTGTTCTCGCTGTGGATCTTCGAACGGCTGGGTGGTGCGGCCCTCACCCCGACGCTCTTCGGCGTCATCGTCCTGGCCTTCCCCGCCGCCGTCGGCGCCGCCGCGGCACGGCTGATCCTCTGAGGTGAACGCATGACTCAATCCTCGCACGGCAGGCATACCGAAGCGGCCGAGCCGCACTGGTCCGAATGGCTGATCGGCCTGCTCTCCGCGGCCCTGATCGTTCTCCTCATCGGCTGGCTGGGCTGGAAGGCCGCAAGCGAGGTCACCGAACCGCCGGAGCTCGCGATCAAGGCCACCACCATGGAGCCGGCCGGCAATGCCTTTCGCGTCACGTTCGACATCGAGAACGGCGCCAACACCACCGCATCCTCGGTGACCGTCCGCGGCGAACTGCTGCGTGACGGAGACGTGGTCGAAACGGGCGAAATCACCTTCGACTATGTGCCGGCGGAATCGACCGCAAGCGGCGCGATCATCTTCGTCAACGATCCGTCCGCCGCCGAGGTCCGGCTACGCGCCATCGGCTGGACCGATCCGTGACGCTTGAGCCGGACCCGGTCGGGATCAGGCCGCCCGGCCGGCGGCGAACCGGAGACGGTCGAGCATGCGGGCAATGCCGTCGGCAAGGCTGATCGACGGCTGCAGACCGTGGGCCGCCTGAAGTGCGGTGTCACCGCAGCGGAAGAACACCCCTTCCGGCTTGTCGGAAAGGCCGGCAATCCTCGGCTCCCAGCCGATCTGGCGGGCGACTTCCCCGGCCAGCGCGATGAAGGAGGTGGCGTTCCCGGTCGACAGATTGAGGCTCTCACCCGCCGGCAGGCGATCGACCGTGCGCCAGACGAAATCGACGCAGTCGTCGATATGGATGAAGTCGCGGCACTGGCGGCCAGAACCCCAGACGACGACCTCGTCGCGGCCGACCTCCGCCATCAGCCGCTTGCAGATCGCCGGAAAGGGATAGGCGAGATCCTGGTCCTCGCCATAGCCGCTGAACGGCCGATAGGCGACGGCCCGGCCGCCATAACGCTCGACATAGAGCTTCATCAGGAACTCGCCGGTGAGCTTCGCCCAGCCGTAGCTGAGATCGGGAACGCCGAGCCCGTCCTCGAAGGAGATCATGTCCTCCGAAAGCATCCGGTGGCCGACGGGGCCTTGCAGCGCGATCGGATAGGCGGCGCTCGAACTGAAGAACACCACCGTTCCCGGCCGTGTCTCGGCCGCCCATTTCCACATCAGCGCATCGACGGCCAGATCCTCCGCGACGCAGAGCGCCTGCGTCTCCAGCATGACGCGGCCGCCGACCATTGCCGCGAGGTGGTAGACATAGTCGAACCGCTCGCCGGAACGGGCGAAATAGTCGCGGCAGTCGGAGGCGACGAAGGTGAAATTCCCCTGGGGCGGCACGGGCCACCGGTCGGGCGGCAGGGCGCCCGTTCCCTCGACGAGGCTGTCGATGCAGACGACGTCCAGACCCTCGGCCAAAAGCCGGGCGCAGACGTGGCGACCCACGAAGCCGGCACCGCCGGTCACCAATGCCCTTGCCATGCTTCGCCTCCCCGGTTTGCGTCCTGGCGCCTGTCTGGGTGCATGTCCGGCAAAGATGTCGTCGCCTTCTATGCTCTCTCTGTTCTCACGCAATTCCGGACGCAAAACCGCTTCACACTTTTGCTGGAATTGCTCTAGTGCAGCGACGCGCCGGTGTGCCCCCTGTAGATGTCGAGAATGCGCTGCCGCCACTCGTCGTTCGACGGCGCGATCCGCTTGCCGTATTCGTAGGCGCCTTCGCTGAGGTGGCGGACGAGGTCATCATTGTCCATCAGCGCGATCTTCTCCGCGAGCGAATCCGCATTGCCGCTCTCGAAGACCAGTCCGGCATCGTTGCGCGCCACCTCCTCGGCGATCAGCGCATTGCTGCTGACGATCACCGGGATACCGCTCATCACCGCTTCGGCGGCGACCAGCCCATAGGGCTCCGGCATGCGCGACGGCATGACGAAGAAACGGGATTCCGACGCCAGACGGTCCACCTCGCTGTCGTCGAGCCAGCCCGGCACATGGCAGTGCGGAAGTGCGCTCTGCATCTCCTTGAGCAGCGGTCCCCGCCCGATCAGCGTTGCCGGGCGGCCGGTCTTGTTGAGCGCTTCCGCCAGCGTACGGACCCCCTTCTCCCAGGTCATCCGGCCGAGGAACAGCATGCGGTCGTTGCGCCAGGCCTTCGCCGGGCCGCGGGTCAGCGGCTTGCAGGGCGAGCGCAGGGTGAGGAAATGCCGGAGCGCCCCGCCGCTCAGATAGGGCTCCATGTTCTCATGCGCGAGGATCACCTCGACCCGGCTCCAGAATTCGTCGCCCGCCGATTGCTGGGTCAGCATCCGGCCGACGCGCCAGAGCTTGTGCAGGTAGTTGCGCTTGTCGCAGTTGCTGGTGAGGCAGCCGAGCGACATCGGCCGGTGGCCGCACACCTCGCCCGAGCGGAAATTGAGATAACCGCCGTTCGGGCAGGTCAGGAAGAAGTCGTGAGCGGTGACGATGACGCGCGCGCCGTGCCGCGAAAGAGCGTGAAAAATGGAAGGAGAGAGGATCTGCGACCAGCCGTGCACGTGAACGACCGTCTCCTCGTCGCTCGCGGCCAGCAGATTGTCGAGCGCGGCATAGGCACGGCGATTGTAGTTGCGCTCCACGACGTCGCCCGCCTGCACCCCGTCGCGCAGCGGCCGCTCGCAGAGCGCCTCGACCTTGGCCTGCGGAAAGTTCCTGCGAACCTCCTCCCCGTCGTCGCCGACGAGCACGGTACAGTCCATTCCCGCGGCCGTCGCCGCATCGATGCACTGCATCGCCACCTTGGTCGCCCCACCGAGCACAACAGACACATCGTTGATCACTAAAAGCCGCATGTGCCGTCGTCCGGTGAATGGGAGAACCAACGACGGAGGCGCATCGACCGCTCTCGAAGCCGGCCGCAAGTCCCCCGTTGTCACATCAAATTCACTGTCATTTTGAGGGTTAGATCAACCTGTCCTTTTGCACTATTCGGCACGACTTTCCGGCCAGTTTTCCACCAGACCGGGGGCGGGCGACAGGCGCCTCAACCGCTGATCAGCGCCAGCCAGTCGTCCTCGCTGAGCACCGCGACGCCAAGCTCCTGGGCCTTGGCAAGCTTGGAGGTGTTGGACGAGCGTCGCTCAGGACAATGTGCCCGCCTTTCGCGGGCGACCGCCTTTCGCACCGTTCGCGCGGCTGGCCGCAACCTTGGCCGGACTGCGCGACTGGCCGCCGCGCCGCTGGGCGTCCATGAAGACCTTCGAGCCGAATATGCCGGCCATCAGGCCGCTGATCGTGAAATCCACGTCGAGGGTCTCCCAGTGCAGCCCCGTCTCGCCGAGCAGCTCGACCTCCGACAACTGGGATACGGTGGCCGTCTCCAGTCCTTCCAGCGATCGCGCCGGAAAAAGAAAGGCCGCTCCGTTGGCGAACTCGACGACGACCCGCTCCGAGCCGGGATCGAACCGGACGGCCACGGGAACCGGACGTTCGGTCCGCTCTTCGTTCCACCGTTGCTTGGCTTCGGCCAATTCCTGATCCGTCACCTCAGCCATGATACCGTCTCCATGTTTCGAGAAAGAGCGCCTGGTTTTCGTGGATCACGTCAACCGCACGCCGTACATCCCGGTCCGAAAGCCCGCCCTGCGTGATGACCTTCAACGACATGATGTCGATGCGCGCTTCGCCATCGCCGTAGACATGCGCGTGCGGCGGCTCGTGGTCAGCCGTATAGATCACGAAACGGAGGCCGTGCGCTCGAAGGACGGTGACCATGGCAAAGAATAACCCAACGGCTTGGGTTGTTCAAGAATGTCCGCGGGCGCGCTCAACCGCCGATCAGCGCCAGCCAGTCGTCCTCGCTGAGCACCGTGACGCCGAGTTCCTGCGCCTTGGCAAGCTTGGACCCGGCATCGGCCCCGGCGACGACGTAATCGGTCTTCTTCGAGACCGAGCCTGCGACCTTGGCGCCGAGGCTTTCGGCCCGGGCCTTCGCCTCGTCGCGGGTGAATTTTTCCAGCGATCCGGTGAAGACGACCGTCTTGCCGGCGACCGGACTGCCGGTCGCGGCGGGCACCTCTGCATCAAGCGGCGTCACCTCCTCCAGCAGCTTCTCGACGACCGCAAGGTTGCGCGGCTCCTTGAAGAATTCGACGATCGAGGTGGCGACCACCTCGCCGATGCCTTCGACGGCGTTGAGGTCGTTCCATGCCTCGCCGTGCAAGGGGCCGGCCGCCTTCATCGCCTCGGCGAAGGCCTGGTACGAACCGTAGGAGCGCGCCAGCAGCTTGGCCGTGGTTTCCCCGACGTGCCGGATGCCGAGCGCGAAGATCAGCCGGTTGAGCGCGATCTCGCGGCGGGCATCGATGGCGTCGAACAGCTTGCGCACGCTGACACGGCCAAAACCCTCGATGTTTTCCAGCTTGGTGAACGGCGAGGCTTCCTGACGCCGCTTGAGGGTGAAGATGTCGGGCGCCGTGCGGATGCGGATCGCCTCGTCCTCGCTGTCGAAGAAGAAGTCGACCTGCTTGGTGCCGAGCCCCTCGATGTCGAAGGCATTGCGCGAGACGAAATGCTTGATGTGCTCCTTGGCCTGCGCCGAGCAGACGAAGCCGCCGGTGCAGCGCGTCACCGAATCGAGCTTGCCGGTCTTCTCGTTCTTCTCCCGCACCGCATGGCTGCCGCAGACCGGGCATTTCGTCGGGAAGACATATTTCTCCGCACCCTCGGGACGCTTCTCCAGCACCACGTCGAGCACCTGCGGGATGACGTCGCCGGCCCGTTGCAAGATCACGGTGTCGCCGACCCGGATGTCGTGGCCCTCCGGGCGGATGCGCTCGCCGGAATTGCCGATGCCCTCGATGTAGTCGGCATTGTGCAGCGTGGCATTGGTCACCACGACGCCACCGACGGTGATCGGCTCCAGCCGCGCGACCGGTGTCAGCGCACCGGTACGGCCAACCTGGATGTCGATCGCCTCGACGGTGGTGAAGGCCTGTTCGGCCGGGAACTTGTGCGCCGTCGCCCAGCGGGGCGAGCGCGAGCGGAAGCCGAGACGCTCCTGCAGGTCGAGCCGGTCGACCTTGTAGACGACCCCGTCGATGTCATAGTCGAGGTCGGCGCGCATCAGGCCGATCTCGCGATAGTGGTCGAGCACGTCCGCCGTCGAGGTCAGGCGCTTCATCAGCGGATTGACCGGGAAACCCCAGTCGCGGAATGCCTCCACCATGCCCATCTGCGTATCGGCCGGCATTTCCGACATCTCGCCCCAGGCATAGGCGAAGAATTTGAGGTTGCGGCTCGCCGTCACCTTGGGATCGAGCTGGCGCAGCGACCCCGACGCGGTGTTGCGCGGATTGACATAGGTCGGCTTGCCCTCGGCTTCCATCTGGGCATTGAGCGCCATGAAGGCGCTCTTCGACATGTAGACCTCGCCGCGCACCTCGACGACAGCCGGCGCACCGGCCGGAAGCGTGCGCGGGATTTCTTTGATAGTGAGGATGTTGGCGGTGACGTTTTCACCCGTCGTCCCATCGCCGCGCGTCGCGGCGCTGACGAGCCGCCCGTTCTCGTAGCGGATCGACATCGACAGCCCGTCGATCTTCGGTTCGGCGGTAAAGGCGATGGAATTGTCCGGCATCAAGCCGAGGAAGCGATAGACCGAGGCGACGAAGTCGGCGACGTCCTCGTCGGAAAAGGTGTTGTCGAGCGACAGCATCGGCCGGGCATGGACGACCTGGGCAAACGTGCCGGACGGTGCGGCTCCGACCCGCTGCGACGGGCTGTCGGCGCGGATGAGGCCGGGGAAGCGGGCCTCGATCGCATCGTTGCGCTGCTTCAGCGCATCATAGTCGGCATCCGAGATCTCCGGCCGGTCCTTGCCGTGATAGAGCGTGTCGTGGCGGGCGATCTCGCGTGCCAGCCGTTCGAGCTCGGCTCTCGCCTGCTCCTCGGTCAGATCCTCGACTGCAATCATGCTCTCTGCCATCGCCCTACTCCGCATTCGACTCGTCGGTCTTAGCCGAAATTGACGCGGCGCAAAACCCGGACCGGGGACCGGTTCAGTCGAGACTGCGGGCGCCGAGATCGACGCGGGCGATCAGCGGCAGGTGGTCGGAGGCCTTGCGCGCCAGCGGCGTGTCATGGACCGCCATTTCGGCGATCAGGTCGGAGCGGTTCGCCATGATCCGGTCCAGCGAAAGAACCGGCATCCGGGCCGGAAAACTCGGGATCGGCGGCGGCAGCGGGCCGAACACCGATTCGAGCCGGGTGAGCGCCGAGCCGGGTCCGAGACGCCATTCGTTGAAATCGCCCATGAGAAGCGTCGGGCGCTCCTCGCGCCGGCCGATGATATCGAGGATCATGTCGGCCTGCTGGCGCCGCGCCCAGCGCAGGAGGCCGAGATGGGCCGCGATCACCCGGAGCCCCTCGCGCGATTCCAGGTCGATTTCGGCAACCAGCGCGCCGCGCGGCTCAAGCCCCGGCAGCGCCACCTGGTGCACGTCGCGCACGATGCCCTCGCGGAACAAGAGCACATTGCCGCGCCAGCCATGCGACTTCGGCTTGGAGGCGACCGGCACCGGCACCGGCATCAGCCCGGTCTCGAGCCTGAGCCGTGGAAGGTCGAGCAGGCCGGATCGTTCACCGAACCGCTGGTCGGCTTCCTGCAGGGCAATCACGTCGGGGCCGATCTCGCGGATCACCTCGATGATCCGTTCGGGATCGAAACGCCCGTCCGTGCCGACGCACTTGTGCACGTTGTAGGACGCCACCAGCATCGAGCCATGCCCGTCTAGCCGGATCGGCCTTTTCTCTATGGCACGGTTGGCCCTGTTCTTGAACGAGGCGAGAACCGCCGAGGCGAGGTTACCGTTGGTCTTCGTCATTTCACTTCCATGCGGACGTCGCGAATGCCTTGACGATTCGAAGCATACGCCCGTGCCCGCCGTGTTTCATCGACCGAGATCAAGGATCTGCTGCATCGCAACAGATATCTTTCACAAATAGGGCGAACCGAGCCAGAGGACACGGTCGAACAGACGCAAAACGAAGGGGCGCCGCCGAAGTTCCTCGAGCGTGACCGCCGAGGCGCCCTCAAGGGCTGCGTCGATCCGCCTGTCGATGATCGAGACGAAAGCGGGATCGAACACCTCGATGTCGATCTCGAAATTCAGCCGCAGCGACCGGGAATCGAGATTGGACGAGCCGACGAAGGCCCATTGGCCATCGACGGTAATGAGCTTCGAATGGTCGAACACGCCGGGCGCCCGAAAGATCCGGCTGCCGTCCTTGATGATCTGGTCGAACTGCGCCGTCATGGCATGGCTGACGATCGCGAGATTGTTCTCCGCCGGTGTGACGATGTCGACGGCGACGCCGCGCCGTGCAGCGGTCGCCAGCGCGCCGAGCAGGATGTTGTCGGGCAGGAAGTAGGGCGACATGATGCGGATCGAACTCTCCGCAACGGAAAACGCCCCCATCAGCATCTTGTGGTTCGTCTCGAGATTGGTATCCGGGCCCGAGACGACGGTGCGCACGAAGCTCGGCGCGCCGGGTTCCGACGCGATCGGCGCCAGGCTCCAGGCCGCCCCGTTCAGCACCTCTCCCGTCTCGAAATGCCAGTCCTCGGCCGCCACCGCGAAGATGTCGGCGACCGCCGGGCCGCTCACCCGGAAATGGGTGTCGCGCGCCGCCGCCTCGCCCTCGAAGGCCGAGCGGATGTTCATTCCGCCGACAAAGGCCGTGCCGCCGTCGACCACGAGGATCTTGCGGTGGGTGCGGAGGTTTGCGTAAGGGAGCCTCAGCCCCATGATGACCTTGCCATTGAAGGCGACGACCTTCACGCCGCCGTCCGCGAGATAGCCCATGATGCTCGGAACGCTGTAGCGCGCGCCGACGGCATCGATCAGCACCCGAACGGCGACCCCTCTCTGGTGGGCTGCGATCAGCCGGTCGGCAACGCGCTGGCCCGCCGGGTCGCGATCGAAGATGTAGGTTTCCAGAATGATGCTGCGCTCGGCCGCGTCGATCGCCTCGCAGAAGGCGGCATAGGTCTCTGCTCCGGAGGACAGCATGTCGAGCCGGTTTCCCGAAGAGAGCGCATGCTTGGCCACGCGGTCGCCGAGCGTCTTCAGCCCCGCCATGCGGCGCCCGAAGCGCATTTCGATCTCGTCACGCGACACACCGAAATGGGAGAGCGTACGCCAGAGCTCGTCGAGCCTGAGCGCACGCCGCGAGATCATCGAGGCGCGGCGGATGCGGTTGATCCCGACGACCGCATAGATCAGGGCACCGACCAGCGGCGACAGCACGATGATGCCGACCCAGCCGACCGCAGAGCGCACCTCGCGCTTCGTCATCGCCGCATGAACGGCGGCAATCGCGCCCAGCGTGACCGACAGGACGGCAAGGATGACGGGCCAGTAGGCGGTCAGGGTTTCGTACATCGCGCACCGAGGGAAACAGGTTTCGGAAGGGAAAGCAATTGCCGGCCTCGATGAACGCGACCGCCGGCCAAAAGGTCCCCGGCCTCAGTTTTCTCCGGCGAGAAGCCGGGCTGCCGCGGCGCGCGCCTCGTCGGTGATCGACGCACCGGCGAGCATGCGGGCGATCTCCTCGCGCCGGTGTTCGGGCTCCATGGTCGCGACCCGGGTGGCGATCTTCTCGCCGCCCTCGCCGCTCGGCCCCTTCGAGATCAGGAGATGGGTCGCA
The DNA here is from genome assembly GCF_012927355.1 of Rhizobium terricola. Lineage (GTDB taxonomy): Bacteria > Pseudomonadota > Alphaproteobacteria > Rhizobiales > Rhizobiaceae > Allorhizobium > Allorhizobium terricola. The sequence continues at coordinate 737,217 of NZ_JABBGK010000001.1, read as the reverse complement.
GCGCGCGCGGCGACCTGCGGCGCGTGGGTGACGGACAGCACCTGCACCTTGGCAGACAGACGCTTCAGCCGCTGGCCGATCGCATCGGCAACCGCACCGCCGACGCCCGTGTCGATCTCGTCGAAGACCAGCGTCGGCGCAGAACCGCGGTCGGCCAGGGCCACCTTGAGCGCCAGCAGGAAGCGGGAAAGCTCGCCCCCGGAGGCAACCTTCATGATCGGCCCCGGACGCGTGCCCGGATTGGTCTGCACGTGGAATTCGACGGTGTCGATGCCTTCGGCCGTCGCAGCAGAGGGATCGGCAGCCACCTCGACCATGAAGCGTGCCCGCTCCAGCTTGAGTGCCGGCAGTTCCGCCATGACCGCCTCGGAAAGCGCGGAGGCCGCATTCTGCCGCTTGGCCGAAAGCGCAAGGGCGAGATGATCGTAATGGGCCTTGGCCTCGACGACAGCCGCCTCCAGCGCGCCGAGCTTTTCCTCGCCGGCATCGAGCTCGGCGAGATCGGCGATCATCTTCTCGGCCAGCGCCGGAAGGCCGGTGACCGGCACCGCATATTTGCGGCCGGCGGCACGAAGCGCAAAGAGGCGTTCCTCGACACGTTCGAGCTCGTTCGGATCGAACTCCGTGCGGCGAAGCGCGTTCTCCACTTCCATCTGGGCGTTGGAGAGATTGTCGAGCGCTGTATCGAGCAGCTGCACGGTGTCTTCGAGCAGGCCGGGCGCCTCGTGGCTCTTCCGCTCCAGCCGACGCACCAGCGAGGCGATCAGCGGCACCGGCGAGGCGTTGCCGTTGAGGAACTCGGACGCCTCGGCGATGTCGCCGGCGATGCGCTCGGACTTCTGCATGACGGCGCGGCGCTCGGCCAGTTCGTCCTCTTCGCCGTCGCGCGGGCTGAGCCGTTCCAGCTCCTCGACCGAGGCCCTCAGATAATCGGCCTCGCGGGCGGCGGCCTCGACGCGGGCGCGATGGGCCTTGAGCACGCGGTCCGCCTCGCGCCAGCGGCGATAGCGCTCGCCGAGCGTGACGGCCTCGTCGGAAAGGCCGGCAAAGGCATCGAGCAGCATGCGATGGGCGTCGGTATCGACGAGCGCCCGGTCGTCGTGCTGGCCGTGGATTTCGACCAGCATCTGCCCCGCCTGGCGCATCAGCTGCACCGAGACCGGCTGGTCGTTGATATAGGCGCGGGTGCGCCCGTCGGAAGACTGGATGCGACGGAAGATAAGATCGCCGTCGTCATCGACGCCGTTGCCGCGCAGCAGGGTCCGGGCGGCATGGTCCATGCCGACGTCGAACACGGCCGTCACCTGCCCCTTGTCCTCGCCATGGCGCACCAGCGAACCGTCGCCCCGCCCCCCGAGGGCGAGCGACAGGCTGTCGAGCAGGATGGATTTGCCCGCGCCGGTCTCGCCGGTCAGCACCGAGAGACCCGCCTCGAAGGCAAGATCCAGCCGCTCGATCAAGACGATATCGCGGATCGACAGCTGGACCAGCATGGGACACTCATCTCATGACCAGGAAAGAAGGGTCAGCCACCAAGAAGAAGCGACTTGCCGGCCCTTGCGATCCACGAACCCGGGTTTTCACGCGGCTGGAGGCCGCCCGTCTGCAGAAGCTTGTAGGAATCTGCATACCACTGGCTGTCGGGATAATTGTGACCGAGCACCGCAGCGGCCGTCTGCGCTTCCTGGGCGACGCCCATCGCGTAATAGGCCTCGACCAGGCGCGCGAGCGCTTCTTCGATCTGGTTGGTGTTCGGATACTTCTCGATCACGACGCGGAAGCGCGACACGGCGGCAAGGTATTCCTTGCGCTCGAGATAGTAACGACCGACCTGCATCTCCTTGCCGGCGAGCTGGTCGCGGGCGAAGCGGATCTTGGCCTGGGCGTCCTCGACGTATTCGGAGTCCGGATAGTTGTCGACGACCTTCTGCATCGCGTCGATCGTCTGCAGCGAGCTCTTCTGGTCCTGCGTCACGTTGACGATCTGCTTCCAGTGGGAAAGACCGACGAGATACTGCACATAGGCAGAATCATCCGAACGCGGATAGAGGTTCATGTAGCGGTTGCCGGTGGCGATCGCATCGGTATAGCGCGCCATGCGGTACTTCACGAAGGTGCTCATCACGAGCGCCTTGCGCGACGATTCGGAGAACGGGTGCTGGCGGTCGACGGCGTCGAACTTGCGCGACGCCTCGACCATGTTGCCCGCCTTGATGTTGGCGAGGCCCTGGTTGTAGAGGACGTCCGGCGGATCGGTTTCGACGCCGAGCTTGGTAATATCGATATCGGGATCGGACTGGCAGGCCGCAAGCAGCGCACCGGACACCGTCATCATCACACATATACTGGCAATACGCGCGGCTTTATTCACAACGACCGACCCTAGATGACTCATTCAACAGTTCCCGATAGCAGCGCCGCTTGAAAAACAGTCGCTTTCAACACGCGTTTCTAGCCATAAAAGCGGCAGGAGAGCAACGCAATGATCGTGATTTAACGCATTTTTGTGGCAAGCCGGAAGGAAAAGCCTGAAATGGTCGATCGCCCGGTCGACCAGCGCCCGTCACCTCCGAAAGGCCCGGAGATCAAAAAAAGTGCCGGGAATCGCTTCCCGGCACCAGTCTGGAGGTAATTGGACCGATCAGGCCGACCAGGGCGCGAATTCCGGGACGTTGACCGCAACGAACTCGCGTGCCCTCGCCTTCAGGCTGCGGGCCGGCGCCTCGACGACTTCATAGGCATCCCGGTTTTCGAGAAGCGCCTTCAAGGCGTTTGCGTTGAGCTTGTGCCCGCCGCGATAGGAACGGTAGCAACCGATGAACTGGGCACCGGCAAGCGCCAGGTCGCCGACCGCATCGAGCGTCTTGTGGCGGACGAACTCGTCCTTCTCGTAGCGCAGGCCCTCGACATTGATGACGGTGTGATCGTCGGAAATGACGACCGAATTCTCGAGCGAGGAGCCGAGCGCGAAACCGGCGGCCCAGAGGCGCTCGACGTCGCGCATGAAGCCGAAGGTGCGGGCCCGCGAAAGCTCGGTCTTGAAGCTTTCGGCGGTCAGGTCGCCGGCCCAGGACTGGCGACCGATCAGCGGGGTTTCGAAATCGATCTCAACCTCGAAGCGGGTGCCGTCATACGGGCGGAACTCGGCCCAGGAGGCACCGGCCTCGATGCGCACCGGCTTGGTGACGCGGATGTAGCGGCGCTTGACGCCGAGATTGGTGATGCCGACCTGTTCGATCGCATCGATGAAGGCTTCCGAACTGCCGTCCATGATCGGCATTTCGGCGCCATCCACCTCGATCACCAGATTGTCCAGGCCGAGCGCATAGACCGCCGCCATCACATGCTCGATGGTCGCAATCGAACGGGCCGGCGTGAAACCGAGAACCGTGCAGAGATCGGTGTTGCCGACCTGCGAGGAAACCGCCTTGAACTCCGTCGAGCTGCCATCCTCGTGCATGCGGACGAAGACGATGCCCGTGCCCGCTTCCGCCGGCTGCAGGTTGATCGTGACCGGACGGCCGGAATGGACGCCGATGCCCGTGATGCTAAGCGGTGCTGCGATGGTGGTCTGAAAACCCAGCAATGCGATTGCCATGAAATGCGCCTTTTCGGATGCGGTTCTTCCGATACCCTGGGGCATCAAGGCTCGAACCGCCTTTGTCTCTGCTGAAGGGGACCGGACGCGACGCATCCGAACCCAATTCCGATTCCATACATACGGACCGGCCGGGGACATTCCAAATCACTGTTTCTTTCGCATTGTAACGAAACCACCGCGTTGAAAATGCACGCGAAACGAAGCTTGTGCGAGACTTGCCGAAACGCAAAGAGCCCGGGCTTTTCAGGCCCGGGCTCTTGATCACAGAAAGCCTACGATCAGTTGGACTGGCGGCGAAGGAAGGCCGGGATTTCCAGCTGGTCGTCCTCGTGACTCGAACGCGACGGGGGCGTGGCGCGACCCTGGTCGTCAAGCTGGCCGCGACGCGGCGCATAGAGGCTGGCTTCCGGCGAAAGAGCGCGACGCTGCGGGGCGGCCGGAGCCGGTGCAGAGGCGTTCATATCGGCGGCGGGTTCTTCTTCCTGATGGCGGCCAAGCGAGTTGGTGATCCGCTTCAGGAGACCCATCGGACCGCGTTCATCCTGGGCAGCCGGGGCTGCAGCATGAGCGCGGTGGTCCATCTCGGCGCGCAGAACCGGCGGGAAGTCTTCCACCTTCGGCATGCGGACCGGCTCGACGGTCTGGCGAACGGCCGGGGCGACCGGTTCATGACGAACCGGAGCCGGAGCGACCGGTGCCTGCATGGCCGGTGCCGGGCGGCTCATGACCGGCGCCGGAGCGGCGACCGGCTCGACCGGCATGCGGACGGCTGGCTGTGCTTCGGCAACCGCCGGAGTTGCAAACAGCTTGCTCTGCGGGCGGAATTCCGGCTCGGCGACCGGCTGTGCGGTAGCAACAGCCTGACGAGCGATGGCGATTTCGAGTTCACGTTCCATTTCGGCTTCCGCCGAACGGATGGTTTCTGCCACCGGATCGATGGACTTGGGTGCCTGCGCCATTGCAGGCTGAACTGCGGCCGGAGCCGAAGCAACGGCCGCCGAAGGACGGATAAGGGGCTTTGCAGCCGGAGCTGCGTCGAAGCCACGGCCGGCAACCATGCCGGCGGCACGGTCGATGCCGGTCGCGACGACCGACACGCGGATGAGGCCTTCCAGCGCTTCGTCGAAGGTCGCGCCGAGGATGATGTTTGCATCCGGATCGACTTCTTCGCGAATGCGGGTTGCCGCTTCGTCGACTTCGAAGAGCGTCATGTCGCGACCACCGGTGATCGAGATCAGGAGGCCCTGTGCACCCTTCATCGAGGTCTCGTCGAGCAGCGGGTTGGCAATTGCGGCCTCTGCGGCCTGCATTGCGCGGCCCTGGCCCGAAGCCTCGCCGGTACCCATCATCGCACGGCCCATCTCGCGCATCACCGAACGGACGTCGGCGAAGTCGAGGTTGATCAGGCCTTCCTTGACCATCAGGTCGGTGATGCAGGCAACGCCCGAGTAGAGAACCTGGTCGGCCATGGCAAAGGCGTCCGCGAAGGTCGTCTTGTCGTTGGCGATACGGAAGAGGTTCTGGTTCGGGATGACGATCAGCGTGTCGACCGACTTCTGCAGTTCCTCGATGCCGGCCTCAGCGAGACGCATGCGGCGCTGACCTTCGAAGTGGAACGGCTTGGTGACGACGCCGACGGTCAGGATGCCCTTGTTGCGGGCGGCCTGAGCCACGACCGGAGCAGCACCGGTACCCGTGCCGCCGCCCATGCCGGCGGTGACGAAGCACATGTGCGTGCCGTTCAGGTGATCGATGATCTCGTCGATGCATTCTTCCGCCGCAGCGCGGCCGACTTCCGGCTGGGAACCGGCGCCGAGACCCTCGGTGACGTTGACCCCGAGCTGGATGATTCGCTCTGCCTTGGTCATGGTCAGCGCCTGGGCGTCCGTGTTGGCGACGACGAAGTCGACGCCCTGGAGACCTGCGGTGATCATGTTGTTGACGGCGTTACCGCCGCCGCCCCCGACGCCGAACACGGTGATCCGAGGCTTCAGCTCGGTGATATCTGGCTTCTGCAGCTTGATGGTCATTGTCAGTCTTCCTTCTTTTCTCCGGCCGCATCGCCACGCCGGCCATTTTCATTTCAACTCTTCGCTCCCGACCGCTCTTCATTGAGGGACGGGACTGAACTCAAAAACTTTCCTTCAGCCATTGACCCATGCGGGCAAAACGGCTGTTTCCGTTGCCGAAGGGGGAAAACAGACCACCCTGGCCGGCATGCGTTTCCTGATCGGCAACCTGCGGATAAATCATCAATCCGACTGCGGTCGAAAATGCGGGACCCTTGGCCGCGGCGGGAAGGCCGGCGACCCCCATCGGGCGCCCGATTCGCACGTTACGGGCCAGAACGCGGCGAGCCGCTTCGGGCATACCGGTCAGCTGGCTGGCGCCGCCCGTGAGGACGACTCGCTTGCCGACGACGGGCGAGAAACCCGACTTCTGAATCCGATCGCGCAACAGTTCAAGAGTCTCCTCGATCCGGGCGCGAATAATTCTCGTCAGCAGCGCCTTCGGCACCTGCACCGGCTGATCCCGGTCGTCCTCGCCGATCGGCGGAACGGCGACGATGTCGCGCTCGTCGGCACCGTTTGCGAGGGCCGATCCGTGAACGACCTTCAGGCGCTCGGCATCCTCGATGCGGGTCGACAGGCCGCGGGCCAGGTCGGTCGTCACATGATGGCCGCCGATGCTGATGGCGTCGGTGTGGATGAGCTTGCCCTCGGCGAAGACAGAGATGGTGGTCATGCCGCCGCCCATGTCGATCGCGGCGCAGCCGAGTTCGACCTCGTCGTCGACCAGGGCGGCAAGCCCGCTCGCATAAGGCGTCGCGACGACGCCCTCGACGGTCAGGTGCGCCCGGTTGATGCAGAGTTCGAGATTGCGAAGTGCGGCGCGCTCTGCGGTCACCACGTGCATGTCGACGCCGAGAACGTCGCCATACATGCCGAGCGGGTCGCGGATGCCGCGTTCGCCGTCGAGCGAGAAACCGGTCGGCAGCGAGTGCAGTACGGCGCGCTCGTTGCCCTGGGACTGCTGGCCGGCGGCGACGAGGACCTTCTTGAGATCGCCCGATTCGACTTCCTGACCACCGAGATCAATCGTCGCGGTATAGACGTCGGAACCGATGCGACCTGCGGAAACATTGACGATCAGGCTCTCGACGGTGAGACCCGCCATGCGCTCGGCCGCATCGACGGCGAGACGGACAACACTCTCGACCGCATCGAGATCGGCGATCACGCCGGACTTGATGCCGCGCGAACGCTGATGGCCGATGCCAATCACTTCGACATTGTGAGTGCGGCCCGGAAGCACGGAGCTTTCCTTGCGCGGCGTCAGGCGGCCGATCATGCAGACGACCTTGGTCGAACCGATGTCGAGCACGGAGACGACGTGGCTGCGCTTCGAAGACAGCGGCTTCATGCGCGGCAGACCGAAGTGGGAGCTACCAAACAGGCTCATATGTTCTGCCCCACCTTCTTGAGCATCTTGCGGCGCTCCTCGACAGCCGCCATCCGGCGCTCCTGGGCTTCCGGCGTCAGCTGGATCGTGGTGCGGTCGGGAAGACGCAGGTCGACGGCAGCGATATCGCGCGAGAGAACCTGCTGCTCGGCATCGAGGCGCGAAAGCTGCGCCAGCGCCTGACCGACATTGTCTTCCGGCAGTTTGACGATGACGCCGTTGTCGAGGTGGATATCCCAGCGACGACCCGCCACGCGGACGAAAGCCTTCACGCGGGAGGCAATTCCCGGAAACTTCTCGAACTCACCCTCGACGGCGGCGGCGGCAGTTTCCGCATCGCGCCCGACGAACAGGGGAAGGCTGGCAAACTTGTTGTCGCGCAGCGGAGCAATCACGCTGCCCGAACGCTCGATGAGCGACAGCTCGGTGCCGTGCTGCCAGATGCCGTAGGCCTCACGCTCACGCAGGACCACTTCGACGGTACGCGGATAGACCTTACGAACCTCGGCCGATTCGACCCAGGGAAGCTCAGCCAGAGCCTGACGGGCAGCAACGATGTCGAGACCGAGCAGACTGCTCGATCCATCGAGGCCGAGCAGCTGAAGGATATCGATTTCCGACGTGTGCTGATTGCCGGAGACGCGGACATCCTCGATCGCGAAACCCGCACCCGTGGTCAGCGACTGCATGACTGCCTGACCATGACCGCCGGCGACGATGCCGTAGAGAACGACGGCCGAGCAGTAACCGGCAAGCGAAACCTTGCCCGTATGCGCCGGAATGGCGATACGGCCCGAGCAGAGACTGACGACGAACCGCACGACGCGGCGCATCGGACGGGGAAGAACACGTCCCTCCCCGACAGACATGGCGGCAGCGTCGATGCGCCCACCCATATCCGCTGATCTCTCGCCGTTCACCGCAAACAAGACGCGTCCTCCACCATCCACCGGACAAATTCACCAAAACCAAGACCGATGTGAGCGGCCATTTCGGGCACCAGCGAGGTCGGGGTCATGCCGGGCTGGGTATTGATTTCCAGCCAGATGAGCTCGCCGTCTTCGGAGAAGCGATCGTCGTAACGGAAGTCCGAACGACTCACTCCGCGACAACCGATCGCTTGATGCGCCTTAAGGGCCAATGATTGTATTTTTTGGTAAATTTTCGGTGAAATTTCCGCAGGAAGTACGTGCCGGGAACCACCGGCGACATATTTGGAATCATAGTCGTAGAAGCTGTGCCCCTGAGGAACGATCTCGGTCACGCCGAGCACCGTGTCGCCCATGACGCCGCAGGTCAGCTCGCGACCGGCCACGTAGTGCTCGACCATCACGCGATCGCCATAGCGCCATTCGCTGGACGTCAGGGACTGCGGCGGATGCGCCATGTCTTCCCGCACGATGACCACGCCGAAGCTCGACCCTTCGCGAACCGGCTTGACGACGTAAGGCGGCGCGATCGGATGCTCGTTGCCGATGTCGAAACGCGAAAGGACGCGCGCTTCCGCAACCGGAATTCCGGCATTCGCGGCAACGATCTTCGCCTGCCCCTTGTCCATGGCGAGCGCCGAAGCGAGCACGCCGGAGTGCGTATAGGGGATCTGAAGATACTCCAGAACGCCCTGAATGGTGCCGTCTTCGCCGAACGGGCCGTGCAGCGCATTGAAGGCGACGTCCGGCCGCAGCTCCGACAGCACCTGACCGACATTGCGATCCACGTCGACACGCGTGACCCGGTAGCCCACACCTTCCAGGGCTTCGGCACAAGCATTGCCCGAAGAGAGGCTGACCGGCCGCTCGGACGAAAGACCACCCATCAGTACGGCCACATGCTTGTCACTCATCAACGTCCCCAAAAATCACCAGATCAAACACCGGACGTTTCGGGCAGCGAGTTCACATTCGGCCGATCCCGTCCTTTCCTTAAGTTAAACGACATTAAGGTTAATGAAGTGTTTACTTTCGTTAACCGGACCGTCCCGGCAGACGAAAAACCGGTGCTTTTCGCGCGGCTAAATCAGCTCTAACGAATTGAAAAAGTGAAGACTTCGCGCGCAGTTCGCGGAACGTTGCTCAGGCGCGGCGCAGCGCCGGGATCGCGTCGTTCAGCGCCTGGGGAAAGGAGAGCGCACCCGGAGAAAGCGAGTCGATGTCACGATAGCGCACGATTCGATTGCGCCCGCTCGCCTTGGCCACATAGAGCGCCCGATCGGCTTCGGAGAAGATCTCGCCGAACGCCCGTCCGGCGACCACATCGGCGATGCCACCCGAAATGGTGACCCGTACCTGCCGTTCTCCTGCGGGAACCTTGAGAGCCATGATGCTCTCGCGAACATGCTCGACGCGCAACAGGAGATCGCACGGCGGCTCCTCGGAGAGCACGGCGAACTCCTCGCCGCCGATGCGGGCGCAGATCTCGCCGCGTGAGAAGCTGCGGCGCATCACGTCCGCCACGGCGACGATGACGTCATCCCCGGCAGAATGGCCGAAGGTATCGTTCACCGCCTTGAAGCGGTCGATGTCGAAGAGCACGAGCGAGGCTTCGCCTCCACTCGCCTCGAAGGCGGACTGAAATGCGCGGCGATTGAGCAGGCCGGACAGCATGTCGGTCCGGCTGATGCGCTCGAACTCGGCCCGCGAGACGCCGAGATCGTAGATCGCAAAGCCGACGACGCTGTAGGCGATGACGGCGACGATGAAGGAGACGGGCGGCGTAAGCACCGTGGCGATCACCAGGGCCGGAAAGAGGGCGTAGGGCAACAGGTCGAGCGCGACGAGCGCAAAATGGGCGCAGATGTTCATCGCATAGGCCAGCATGGCGATCTTTGCCGCCATCCAGATCGAACGCGACACCACGGCCCGCCGGCTCGCGAACTCGCCGAGCGAAAGCTGTCCGACGATCCAGTTTCTGGTCGCATTACCCATGAAGCCACTCCTTGTCCCGGCGCAGGATAAGCATGGCCGCTTAACATTTCGTCGACCGGCCGTTCGAATCTGCAAACGGCCGACATCTGTCCTTTCCCCGCAATCCTCCCTAGGATCACGTCATGGATGCGGGAGGCAGGCAGGCGTGATCACGAGACGACAGATTTTGGGTGCCGGCGCCTTTGCCGCTCTGGGCATTGCGGGCGAAGCGAGCCATCCGGCAAGCGCCGCCGGCAAGCGAACCGACGTGACCTTCCTCGTCATCAACGACGTGCATGCCTGCCGGATCGGCGACGCGCTGAGCCCCGGTTGCGCGACCGAGGGAAAGACCGATGCCAGCCTGCTGAAACACGTCGCCGCACTCAACAACGTGCATACGCTCCGCTGGCCGACCGAGATCGACGGCCGGCAGACGGGGCTCACCGGCGGTGGCGAGCCGATCACCAGCCCACGCGGTGTCGTCGCCTGCGGCGACATCACCGACGATGGCGGCGGGCAGACAGCGCTGCTCCGCGAAGGCGCCCAGCTCAGGCAGTTCGCCCAACGCTACGAGGAGGGCCCCGGTCCTGGACGAGTGAGGTATCCCGTCTATGTCGGCCTCGGCAATCATGACCTCGACCAGGACGGCAAACCGCCGGAGGTCAACTGGTATCGCGACGAACTGCGCGATTATGTGCGGATGAACCACAAGCCCAGCGTCTTCTTCAGGCCGCCCTACCCCGCCGACAACTATGACGAGGCCTCCGACAGCTATTCCTGGAACTGGGAGACGCTTCATCTCGTGCAGTTGCAGCGCTTTGCCGGAGACACAACAAAGGGAGCGGCGAGCGGCCTGCCCTGGCTGAAACACGATCTTGAGACCTATGCCGCCGACGGGCGCCCGGTCGTACTTTTTCAGCATTACGGCTGGGACGCATTCTCACGCGAACGGTGGGATCCGGCAAACCGGCAGTTCGATGACGCGGGCAGCGGCGCGCCCCATTGGTGGAGCGACGCGGAGCGGCAGGCCTTCAGGGACGTGATCGCCGGCCATAACGTCGTAGCGCTTTTCCACGGCCACGAGCACGACACGCCGATGATCTACCAGGCGGACGGCCTCGACATCGTCAAACCGACGGCCGCCTACAAGGGCGGCTTCGGCATCGTCCGGATCACCGACCGGTTCATGGACGTCGTGCTGGCCGAGGCGTCGGACGACAAGGGCGGCATCAGGTTTCTCGCCGCCCACGCCAAGCCGTTGGGCTGAACCCTCAGGCGACGATCACTCGACCGTCGTTCCGAGGAAAGGCTTGACCTCGCGGCCGGGCATGAAGATGCCGAGGCGCTTGATCTCCCATTCCAGCTTGATGCCGGAATTCTCGAACACGCGCTGGCGCACCGTCTCGCCGAGGTATTCGAGGTCATAGGCCGTCGCATGGCCGATATTGATCATGAAGTTGCAGTGCAGCGACGACATCTGCGCACCACCGATCATCAGGCCGCGGCATCCCGCCTCGTCGATCAGTTCCCAGGCCGAGTGGCCTTCCGGGTTCTTGAAGGTCGAGCCGCCGGTCTTTTCCTTGACCGGCTGCACCGTCTCGCGGTGATGGCGCACCGCATCCATGTCGGCGCGGATCTTGGCCTTCTCTTCGGGGTAGCCCTCGAAGAGAGCACTGGTGAAGATCATCCCCTCGGGCGCGTTCGAATGGCGGTAGCTGTAGCCCATGTCGGCCTTGGACAGCACATGGCGGTTGCCCTTGCGGTCGACCGCCTCGACCTCGACCAGCCGCTCCGACGTGTCGCCGCCATTGGCGCCCGCATTCATGAAGACCGCGCCGCCGATCGAGCCGGGGATGCCGTAGTAGAAGTGGAAGCCGCCGATGTTGTGGTCCATCGCCATCGCGGCGATGTGCTTGTCGGGGCAGATCGTTCCCGCACGGATGCGGTTCTCGCCGTCCAGCTCGACCTGGCCGAAACCCTTGGCCGACAGGCGGATCACCACGCCGGGAATGCCGCCGTCGCGGACCAGCAGATTGGAGCCGACGCCGACCACGGTCAGCGGCACGCTTTCCGGCAGAAGCTTGAGGAAGGCGACGAGATCGTCGGTGTCGTGCGGCTGGAACATCAGCTCAGCAAGACCACCCGCCTGGAACCACGTCACGCGGTCCATCGGCGCGTCCGGCGTCAGCCGCCCCCGCAACTCGTTGACACCGGGCCCCAGAGAGGCCAGCAGCTTTTCCCCATCAACCTGTTTCATCAAGACTTTCCCGAAAAAGCTTCCAGTTCGCGCGGCAGGGCTGCCGCCCACTGGGTAATGTTACCTGCACCCAACAGAATCACGAAATCACCCGGCTGCGCAATGCCCGAGACGATCGAGGCGAGCTGGTCGGGCGATGCCAGATAGCGGGCGTCGCGGTGGCCGCCGGAGCGGATGCGCTCGACCAGTGCTTCCGAATTCGCACCCTCGATCGGATCCTCGCCCGCCGCGTAGACCGGCGCCAGCATCAGCGTGTCGGCATCGTTGAAGCAGTTGGCGAAATCCTCGAAAAGGCTCGCCAGGCGCGAATAGCGGTGCGGCTGGTGGACCGCGATGATGCGGCCCTTGCAGGCCTCGCGTGCCGCCTTCAGCACGGCCTTGATCTCGACCGGATGATGGCCGTAGTCGTCGAACACCTGAACACCGTTCCAGGTTCCGGTGAGCGTGAAGCGGCGCTTGACGCCGCCGAAGGACGACAGGCCCTTGCGGATCGCCTCCTCGGAGATCTCCAGCCGGTTCGCCACCGCGATCGCGGCGCAGGCATTCGCCACGTTGTGGCGGCCCGGCATCGGCAGCCGGAGATCCTTGAAGCTGAACACCCGGCCGGTCCGGCGGCGGCGGATCTCGACGTCGAAGATCGAATGGGTGCCCTCGAGGCGGACGTTCGAATAGCGCACGTCGGCCTGCGGGTTCTCGCCATAGGTGATGACCTTGCGGTCCTCGATCCGGCTGACCAGCGCCTGCACTTCCGGATGGTCGAGGCACATAACGCCGAAGCCGTAGAAGGGCACGTTCTCGACGAACTGGCGGAAGGCGGCCCGAACGGCGTCGAAATTGCCGTAGTGGTCAAGATGCTCGGGGTCGATATTGGTGACGATCGCCACCTCGGCCGGCAGCTTCAGGAAGGTGCCGTCCGATTCGTCGGCCTCGACCACCATCCACTCGCCTTCACCCATGCGGGCATTGGTCCCGTAGGCGTTGATGATGCCGCCATTGATGACCGTCGGGTCGAGATTGCCGGCTTCGAGCAGCGCCGCCACCATCGAGGTCGTCGTCGTCTTGCCGTGCGTGCCGCCGATGGCGATCGCATTGCGGAAGCGCATCAGCTCGGCGAGCATCTCGGCGCGGCGCACGATCGGCAACAGCTTCTCGCGGGCGGCAACCAGCTCGGGATTGTCCTTCTTGATGGCTGTCGACACGACCACGACTTCCGCGTCACCGAGGTTTTCGGCCTTGTGGCCGACAAACACCTCGATGCCCTTGGCGCGCAGCCGCTGGACGTTGGCACCGTCGGCCTGGTCCGAACCCTGGACCCGATGGCCGAGATTGTGCAGCACCTCGGCGATACCGCTCATCCCGATCCCACCGATCCCGATGAAATGGACCAGCCCGATCGACTTCGGCATTTTCATTGATTGGCTCCCTTCACGTGAGCAATGTCCTTGCCCGCGGCAATAGACTCAACGAGGTCCGCGAGCAAGCGCGTTGCATCCGGCTTGCCGGCCGTGCGCGCCGCCTCCGCTTCCCTTGCGAGCCGTTCCGGTTCCTCCATGGCGTGGGCGAGCAGCTTAGCGAGCCGCTCCGGCGAAAGCTCGGACTGTGCGATGACGCTCGCGCCGCCGGCCGCTGCCAGCGCCGCGGCATTGGCGGCCTGGTCGTGATCAAGCGCATAGGGATAGGGAACGAGGATGGACGGACGGCCGATCACCGAGAGCTCCGACACGGTCGAGGCGCCGGACCGGCAGATGACCAGATGGGCGGCGGCGATGCGGGCCGCCATGTCGGTGAAGAAGGGCGAAACCTCGGCCGGGACGGCAAGCTTCTGATAGCAGGATTTGACCCGCTCCAAGTCTTCCGGACGCGCCTGCTGCGTGACCGTCAGGCGCCGGCGCAGCCCTTCGTCGAGCAGGCTGATCGCATTCGGCAGCGCGGACGAAAAGAACTGTGCGCCCTGGCTGCCGCCGAAAATGACGAGGCGGAACGGATGACTGGGCTCAGACGGCGAATAGGGCACCGACGACGCGGCGATCACCGCGGGACGCACCGGATTGCCGGTGACCACGGTCTTGGCCGAAAACGTGCCGCCTTCCGGAAGGAAGCCGCCGGCAATCGCCTTGACGCGGGAGGCGAGCGCCTTGTTGGCACGCCCCATCACCGCATTCTGTTCGTGAAGAAGCGTCGGCACGCCGAGCCCGGCTGCGGCCAGAACGGGCGGCACGGTCGGATAACCGCCGAAGCCGATCACGGCCTTCGGTTTCAGGCTGCGCACCAGCTGCTTTGCCTGGCGAAACCCCTTCCACAGCGCCCAAAGCGCCCGGGCGAGCGCCACCGGGTTTTTCGAGCCGATCGTGGCTGAGGCAACGGTGTGGATCGCCTCGGCCGGGAACATGCCGGCATAGCGCTCCGCCCGGCTGTCGGTGACGAGATGGACCGAATAACCGCGTTCGGCCAAGAGGTGGCCGAGTGCTTCCGCCGGAAACAGGTGGCCGCCGGTACCGCCGGCGGCAAGCAGGATGATGCCTTTGCTCATGATGGCTTACTCCGCCGGAACGCCGTGGGCGGCGCGAAACAGTCTGCGCTCCTGCGCGCGTTTCTCCGGGCGACGACGCGTCAGCGCCAGAATGAATCCCGCCGTCACGCAGATCGCGATCATCGACGAACCGCCGTAGGAGATCAGCGGCAGGGTCATGCCCTTCGCCGGCAGCAGTTCGAGATTGACGCCGATGTTGATCATCGACTGCACGCCGATCTGCAGGACGAGGCCAGCGACGGCGAAACGGTTGAAGTCGTTGCGTTCCCGGAAGGCGTGATTGAGACCGCGCAGCACGAGAAACGCGAAGATCGCGACCAGCACCATGCAGAAGATGATGCCGAATTCCTCGGCGGCGACCGAGAAGATGAAGTCGGTGTGGCTGTCGGGAATGATCCGCTTGACGACGCCCTCACCCGGTCCCTGACCGAACCAGTCCCCGCGGATGATCGCCTGACGCGCGGTGTCGACCTGGAAGGTGTCGCCTTCGCCGGTCAGGAATCGGTCGATACGGCCCGCCACGTGCGGCAGCGTCACATAGGCGCCGAACACGCCGGCAATGCCGATACCGCCGAGCACCGTGATCCACAGCCAGGGCATGCCGGCCATGAAGAACATGCCGCCCCAGACGACGGAGGTGAGGATGGTCTGCCCGAGGTCGGGCTGCGCGATCAGCAGGGAGGCGACGATGCCGAACAGGATGATGGCGAAGAGATTGCCCGGGATTTCCGGCTGGCGCGCATGCTCGGCGAACAGCCAGGCGCAGATGACCACGAAGGCGGGCTTCATGAATTCGGACGGCTGGATGGAGATCCCCGCGAGCGTGATCCAGCGCCGCGCGCCCTTCACTTCGATGCCGAAGAACAGCGCCGCGATCATCATCAGCAGCGAAACGGCAAGGATGACCATCGCGGTGCGCCGAACCTGGCGCGGCGACAGGAAGGACAGGCCGATCATCACGCCGAGCGCCGGCAGCATGAAGGCCGCATGACGCTTGACGAAGTGGAAGCTGTCGAGGTTGAGCCGTTCGGCGACCGCGGGCGATGCCGCGAAGGAGAGCATGAAACCGATCCCCATCAGGAGGATGAAGGTGATCATGAACAGGCGATCGATCGTCCAGAACCAGTCGGCGACCGGGCCTCTCTCCACGCGGCTTACCATGTCATTTGCCTCCTGTTGGCACGTCGACCAGCATCGTCACCCCATCAAGGTCCGCAACGTGGCCGACGAAGGCGTCACCGCGCACCTCGAAGTTCTTGTACTGGTCGAAGCTTGCGCAAGCCGGTGATAGCATCACGGCAACCGGACTATTCTCAGTCGCGGCATCTGTCGCCGCATGGATGACCGCCTGAGCGAGCGTACCGGAGATTTCGTAAGGCACCGCATTGCCGAGCGTCGCGGCAAAGGCGGACGCGGCCTCGCCGATCAGGTAGGCCTTTGCAATGCGCGGAAAGAGCGGCCCGAGGCTGGAGATGCCGCCTTCCTTCGGAAGCCCGCCGGCGATCCAGTAGATCCGGTCGTAGCTCGACAGCGCAGGCGCAGCCGCCTCCGCATTGGTCGCCTTGCTGTCGTTGACGAAGACGACATTGCCGCGGCGGCCGACCGGCTGCATGCGGTGCTTCAGGCCGGCAAACGAGGCAAGCCCCGCCCTCACCTCGTCGGGCGTCACGCCGACCGCGAGGCATGCCGCGATGGCCGCAGCTGCATTCTGGGCGTTGTGGCTGCCGCGCAGCGTCTGGATGCCGTTCAGATCGGCAAGCACCGATGTCGCGCCGCCATGGGCCTCGATGATCCTGTGTCCGTCGTTATAGAACCCATCGGCCAGCGGCTGGCGCTTGGAAATGCGCACGACCCTGGTCCCGGCCCGCTCGACGCGGTCGGCGATCAATTCACAATAGCTGTCGTCCATGCCGACCACGGCCGTGCCGCTTCCGGCGACCAGCCGTTCCTTGACGTCCGCATAGTGCTGGATGGTCCCATGGCGGTCGAGATGATCGGGCGTCACGTTCAGCAGGATGCCCGCCGTCGGGTTGAGCGTCGGCGCAAGATCGATCTGGTAGGACGAGCACTCGACCACGAAGAAGCGGCAGTCCTTCGGCGGATCGAGCGTCAGCACGGCGCGGCCGATATTGCCGCCGAGCTGCGTGTCGCGGCCCGAGGAGGCAAGGATATGGGCGATCAGCGCCGTCGTCGTCGACTTGCCGTTGGTACCGGTGATCGCGATGAACGGGCAGTTGGGCGCAGCCGCCCGGCGCTCGCGCACGAAGATCTCGACGTCGCCGATCACCTCGACGCCCTCGGCCCGCGCAAGGTCGACGGACCAGTGCGGCTTCGGATGGGTCAGCGGCACGCCCGGCGAGAGGACAAGCGTCGAAACGCTCTTCCAGTCGATCGCGCGGAGGTCGGCCGTGGTGATGCCTTCGGCACTCGCCTTGGCGACGCTGTCGGGATTGTCGTCCCAGGCGAACACCTCCGCGCCGCCCGCAACCAGCGAACGGACCGTGGCAAGGCCTGACCCGCCCAATCCGAAAAGAGCGACCTTCTTTGCCTTGAAGGTGGTGGCCGGGATCATCTCGCCCTCACCGCAGCTTGAGCGTCGAAAGGCCGAGCATGGCGAGACCGACGGCGATGATCCAGAAGCGGATCACCACCTGGCTCTCGGTCCAACCGAGCTTTTCGAAATGGTGATGGATCGGCGCCATCAGGAAGACGCGCCGGCCGGTCATCTTGAAGTAGCCGACCTGGATGATGACGGAAAGCGTTTCCATCACGAACAGGCCGCCGATGATCGCCATGACGATCTCGTGCTTGGTGGCGACAGCAACCGAGCCGATCAGGCCGCCGAGCGCGAGCGAGCCGGTGTCGCCCATGAAGATCGCCGCCGGCGGCGCGTTGAACCACAGGAAGCCGAGGCCGGCGCCGATCACAGCCCCGAGGACGACGGCGAGCTCGCCGGTTCCGGGCACGAAGTTGATCTGCAGATAGTTCGAGAACACGGCGTTACCGGCCAGGTAGGCGATGATGCCGAACGAGGCGGCCGCGATCATCACCGGCACGATGGCGAGACCGTCGAGGCCGTCGGTCAGGTTGACCGCATTGCCGGCCGAGACGATGACGAAACCGCCGAACACGACGAAGAACAGGCCGAGGTCGATGCTGAAGTCCTTGAGGAACGGAAAGGCGATCGACGAGCCGAAGGTGGAGCCCTGCGGACCGGACGTCAGCGCCGTGTGCATCATGAAATAGACGGCGATGCCGGCGATCACGAATTCGATGCCGAGGCGCGCCTTGCCGGAAAAGCCCTTCTCCGTCTGCTTCGTCACCTTGAGGTAGTCGTCATAGAAGCCGATCGCGCCAAAACCGAGGGTGACGAGCAACGTCGAGACCACGTAGACGCTGGAAAGGTCGGCCCAGAGCAGCGACGACACGACGATGCCGGCGAGGATCATCAGCCCGCCCATGGTCGGCGTACCGGCTTTCTTGAAATGGGTCTGCGGGCCGTCGGCGCGGATCGGCTGGCCCTTGCCCTGGCGTACGCGCAGCGATGTGATCATCGCCGGCCCGAACAGGAAGACGACCAGTGCCGAGGTCAGCAGCGCGGCCCCCGTGCGGAACGTGATGTAACGGAAGAGGTTGAAGAATTGAAAGTGGTCCGCCAGTTCCACAAGCCAGATCAGCATGGGAGCCCTTTCCAAAAGCCCGATTTAGTTGTGGCGCCCCGTGTCAGGGAATGCCGGATACTTGTCAAGAAGAGCTGACACGATCTTGCCGAAACCGAGCCCGAGAGACGATTTGACCATCACGACATCGCCCGCAGCCACCGAATCTGCCGCAAATTCGGCCAGTTCCGCGGTGGTCGGGCGGTATTCGACCTGCACGCTGTCGGGCAGGGAATCACGCAGTGCCGCCATTTCGGGACCGGCGAGCCAGACATGTTCGATGCCGGCGGCAAGCAGCGGGCCGGAAAGTTCGGCATGGACGCTCGGCGAGAATTCGCCCATTTCCAGCATGTCGCCGAGCACCGCGATCCGGCGCCCCGTCCCTTCCGGCTGGGCGGCGGCAAGGACCGCGATCGCGGCACGCATGGAAGCCGGATTGGCGTTGTAGCTTTCGTCGATCAGCGTGAAGCTGCCGCCCGAGATCGCCAGGCGATGACGCGCACCGCGACCCTTGACGGCCGAAAGCGTCGCCAATGCCTCGATCGCCGCATCGAGGTCGGCGCCGACGAGCGAGACAGCCGCAAGCACGGCCATGGCATTTTCGGCGATGTGCCGGCCGGGCGCCCCGACGACCACTTCGCGGATGTCGTCATCACGGCAGAACCACACGGTCGACAGCTCTGCGGCACCGTCGAACTCGGCCAGCCGGAACTCGGCCTTGGCATGCTGCCCGAAGCTGTGGATGTTCTCGATCCCCGCGGCAAGCGCGGCCTGCTCGAGGAATTCGTACTGGCCGTTGTCGCGGTTGAGGATGACGTCGCCGCCCGGCACGATCCCTTCGAAGATTTCCGCCTTGGCCGCGGCGATTTCTTCTAGGTTCTTGAAATTGCCGAGATGGGCCGGCGCGATCGTGGTGATGATCGCCACGTCCGGACGCACCATGCGCGACAGCGGGCCGATCTCGCCCGGATGGTTCATGCCGATCTCGAAGACGCCGTAGCGCGTGTCGACCGGCATGCGGGCAAGCGTCAGGGGCACGCCCCAGTGATTGTTGAACGAGGCGACGGCGGCATGCACCTTGCCGGACGGCGACAGCGCCAGCCGCAGCATCTCCTTCGTCGTGGTCTTGCCGACCGAACCTGTGACGGCAACGATAGTGGCCGAGCTGCGCTCGCGTGCGGCGATCCCGAGTTTCTCCAGCGCGCCGAGCACATCGTCGACGACGATCATCGGCACGGTGAGACGCCCGAGGGCGGGCAGCTTGGCTTCGGACACCACCAGCAGCGACGCGCCGTTGGCGATCGCCAGGCTCGCAAAGTCGTGGCCATCGACCCGATCACCCTTGATCGCGAAGAAGGCTTCGCCCTGCGTGATCGTCCGGCTGTCGATGGATATGCCTGTGATGCCCTCGGGCAGCGCCCCGAAGGGGCGGCCCGACATGGCTTCGATCATCTCCCGCGACGTCCAAAGAAAGGTCAATGTGCAAACTCCTCCAATGCCTTGCGCAATTCGGCATGATCCGAGAACGGCAGCGTCACCTCGCCGACCGTCTGGCCCTCCTCATGCCCCTTGCCTGCAACGATCAGCGTGTCGCCGGCGGCGAGCATCGCCACACCGGCGCGGATCGCCTGCGCCCGGTCGCCGATCTCGATGCCCTTCGGCGCCGCCGCCATGATTTCCGAGCGGATCACCGCCGGCACCTCCGAGCGAGGATTGTCGTCGGTGACGATGACGATATCGGCGAGCCGGCAGGCGATCTCGCCCATGATCGGGCGCTTGCCCTTGTCGCGGTCGCCGCCGCAACCGAACACCGTGATCACGCGGCCGGTGGTAAACGGCCGGACCGATGTCAGCACGTTTTCAAGCGCATCCGGCTTGTGGGCGTAGTCGACATAGGCGAGCGCGCCGTCCCTGGTCTGGCCGACCAGTTCGAGACGGCCGGACGCGCCGACCAGTTTTTCGAGCGCCTTCATCGCAACGGCGGCCGGAACACCGGTCGCGATTGCAAGACCGGCGGCGACCAGCGCATTGGCGACCTGGAAATCGCCGGCGAGCGGAATATGCACCTCGTAGATCTCGCCGTCGTGATGGACCTCGGCGACCTGCTTGTGGCGGAAATGCTCGACCCGTTTGAGCGCGAGGAACGTTCCCTGCCGACCTACCGTCAGGACCTCGTGACCGGACTCGGTGGCGACGCGGATCGCCTCGGCCGACCAGGCATCGTCGGCGAAGATGACGGCCGGGGACCCCTTGGGCAGAAGCGTATCGAAGAGCCGCATCTTGGCGGCCATGTAGTCTTCGACCGTCGGATGATAATCCATGTGATCACGGCCGAGATTGGTGAAGGCGGCGGCTGAAAGCTTCACGCCGTCGAGGCGGCTCTGGTCGAGTCCGTGGCTGGAGGCTTCCATAGCCGCATGGGTCACGCCCTCGTCGGCAAGCTCGGCAAGCAGCGCATGAAGGGCGATCGGATCCGGCGTGGTCAGCGACCCGTAGTCGTTGCGCGTCGGCGACACGACGCCGGTGGTACCGATCTGCGCTGCCAAGAGGCCGGCATGCGCCCAGATCTGCCGTGTGAAGGAGGCAACCGATGTCTTGCCGGCGGTGCCGGTCACGGCAACCATCGTCGCGGGCTGGCGGCCGTGGAAATTGGCGGAGGCAAGTGCAAGGAAGCGGCGCGGATTGTCGACGACGATCACCGGTACGGACGCCTCGACCGAATGGCTGGCCACCACCACTGCGGCGCCGCGACCGACGGCGTCGGCAACGAAGGCGGCACCGTCGGCCTTGGAGCCGGACAGGGCGACGAACATCATGCCGGGCACGATCTTGCGGCTGTCGGCGGAAAGACCGGAGATCTCGATGGCGCCGACCGTCTCCCCGGCCCTGCCCACCTGCTCCTGAAACTCAACGCCCGCCAGATCCCGCACCAACATCGTTCATTCGTCCACTGCTGGGAGGCGACTACGGCGAATCGCCTCCTGAATTGAGGTTTGCTTTAATAAGAGACGAGCAAGGCAGAACCGTCTTCCCCGAATTTCGGTTCTACACCGAGAATTGCGGCGCTTCTGCGGATGACGTCGCCGGCCATCGGAGCGGCCGAGGTACCGGCAAGTGCCGCACCGTTGCCCTTGTCCGTCTTCGGCTCGTCGATGACGGTCAGGACGACATAGCGGGGATTGTCGATCGGGAACGCGGCAAGAAAGGCGTTGAAGTTCTTGTCGCCGACATAGCGGCCGTTGACCACCTTGTCGGCCGTACCGGTCTTGCCGCCGACGTTGAAGCCGTCGACACGTGCGTTCCTGCCGGAGCCCTTCACCCCGTTCACCAGGAAGAGATAGCGCATGTCCTTGCTGGTCGACGGCTGGATGACCTGGGTCGCGACCTGATCCGCCTCTTCCTGCGTCCGCGGCAGGAATGTCGGGGGCACGAGCTTGCCGCCATTGACCAGCGCGACGCCCGCGACCGCGGTCTGCAGCGGCGTGGTGGAGACGCCGTGGCCGAAAGAGATGGTGATGGAGCTGATCTTCTTCCATTCGCGCGGCTGGCTGGGCATGGCGACCTCAGGCAGTTCCGTCTTCATGCGCGTCGTCAGGCCGAGCTTCGCCAGAAACGCCTTGTGCGCTTCCGTTCCCACCATGTCGGCGATCTTCGCGGTGCCGATGTTGGAGGAGTACTGGAAGATTTCCGGCACAGTCAGCACCCGGTGCTTGCCGTGGAAGTCCTGGATGGTGAAGCCGCCGATACGGATGGGATAGCGCGCATCGACCGTATCGTTGAGCGTCACCTTGCCCTCGTCGAGCCCCATGGCCAGCGTGAAGGACTTGAAGGTCGAACCCATTTCGAACGTGCCGTTCGACATGCGGTTGAGCCAGCCTTCCTGGGCGCTGGCGGCCGGATTGTTCGGATCGAAATCCGGCATCGACACCATGGCGAGAACTTCGCCGGTATGGGTGTCGAGGACCACGCCACCGGCACCCAGCGCCTCGAACTTCGTGATCGCCTCGGAAACCACGTCGTGAAGAATGTTCTGCACGCGGAGATCGATCGACAGCTTGACCGGTTCGAGCGGCCCGTCGCTCGTCATACCGAGGTCGCGGAGATCGGCCAGCCCCTGGTTGTCGATATACTTCTCCATCCCGCTCATGCCGTGGTTGTCGATATTGACGTAACCGACGATATGCGACGCGGTCGAGCCGCCCGGATAGAAGCGTCGCTTCTCCGGACGGAAGCCGATGCCCGGGATGCCGAGTGCCAGGATCTGGCTCTGCTGCTTCGGCGTCAGCTGGCGGCGCAGCCACTGGAAATGCGACTGCGGATTGGAAAGCTTCTTGTAGGTGCCCTTGATGTCGAGATCGGTCAGCACCGTCGCGAGCTTCTCGACCGCTTCATCCGGATCGACGATCTTGTGAGGCTCGGCAAACAGGGACACGGTACGGATGTCGGTCGCCAGTACCTCGCCGTTGCGGTCGAGGATATCCGGACGCGACGCCATCAGACGGTCGGCGGGCAGGATGCTCGACGTCACCTCCGGCTGGGCATAGCCGTACTGGACGAGACGACCGCCGATGACGGCATAGACGGCGGTGAAGCCGGCGATCATCAGGCCGACACGCCGGCGCGCCATTTCGGTCTTGCGCTTGCCGGTCCCCTTGAACGCTACGCCGTTCATGGTCGTTCCGCCGCGCTGCACGTCGGTCGAAAAATGCGCCCGGCTCTTCAACAACATGATTCGTGAGAGAAACGTCATCAGGGTTTCACCGATCCGGTTGTGATGAGATCCGAAACCGGATCCTTCGACTTTTCACCTTCGGCCACTTCGGGCTTCGGCACCTGGTCCTTGGGCATGGGCAGTTCGACCGGGCGCGCCAGCTGTTCCGGCGCCGTCGGCTCGAGCTTCAGCTCCGCCGCATAGACCTTGGTGAGCCGCTCCAGGCGGTTCGGCTGGGTGAGCAGCGCCCAGTCCGCCCTGAGCAGCTCGATCGTGTCCTTCTCAAGCTTGATCTCGGCCTCGATACGGCGAACCTCTTCCAGCTTGTTGTCGGTGTGATGCTTGATCTGGTAGGTGACGGCCGCCGCCGCCGCCATGGCACCGATCATGATGATGTCGATGGTTCTCAGCATCGGTCAGACTCCGATCTTCTCAAGGCTGGCGAGATCCGGAAGGTCGAAGATCGACATATCGGCCTTTTCCGCCGGCGCATCCGTGCGCAGCCCGGCTCTGAGCTTGGCGGAGCGGGCGCGCGGATTGACCTCCGCCTCGGCTTCGCTTGCCGCAACCATGCCCTTGCCGATCGGCTCGAAGGTTGCCGGGCGCGTCACCGCCATCGGCAGGTGGCGCGAGCCCGAAGCCTTGCCGGAGCGCTCGGAGAAGAACTTCTTGACGATGCGGTCTTCCAGCGAATGGAAGGTGACCACGACCAGCCGCCCGCCCGGCTTCAGCGCACGCTCGGCGGCAAAGAGCGCCTGGGCGAGCTCGCCGAGTTCGTCGTTGACGAAGATGCGAAGCGCCTGAAAGACGCGGGTCGCCGGATGGATCTTGTCCTTGGCCTTGCGCGGGGTGACGACTTCGATGAGGCCGGCAAGATCGCGCGTCGTGCGGAACGGTTCCTTGGCGCGCTGCTTCTCGATTGCCCGCGCGATGCGGCCCGCCTGCTTTTCCTCACCGAGAAAGCCGAAGATGCGGATCAGGTCACCGACCTTGGCGCGATTGACCACATCGGCCGCCGATACGCCTGAAGCCGACATGCGCATGTCGAGCGGGCCGTTCCTCTGGAAGGAAAAGCCGCGATCGGCCTCGTCGATCTGCATCGACGAGACGCCGATGTCGAGCACGACACCGTCCAGGCCACCTTCAGGGGCAAAATCGGCCAGATGCGAAAACTGCGTATGATGAAGCTTGAGCCGACCACCGCTCGCATCAACGAGCGCCTGACCGGCAGCAATCGCCGTCGGATCACGGTCGAGCGCGATCACCTCGGCGCCGGCGCCAAGAATGGCGGACGTATAGCCGCCCGCACCAAAGGTGCCGTCCAGGATCACCTTGCCGGACCGGGGCTCCAAAGCCTCGACCACCTCGGACAGGAGGACCGGAATGTGACGAACCGGTCCGCCATCGGCTTCAGTTGAACCTCCGCCTGGATTCGCCGCCATTCCGTTTCCCCGTCTTATGAAGGTTGCAGTCCTCGCAGCCTGCGCCCTTCCCTCGCCGCCGCCTGCGCCTCGTGAAAGGCCTGCGGCTGCCAAAGCTGAAAATGATCCGAACGCCCGACGAAGCAGACCTCCGTCGAAATCCCGGTGAAGTCCCGAATGAAATCCGTGACCATCAGACGCCCTTCGGCGTCGAGTTTCATGAAGACGCCCCCACCATGAACCAGCAGCGACATCTCGTTCCCGTCGATCGCGAAAGGATCTCCGGCTGAAATCTGCCTCTCGTAGCGCTCCAAGAGATCGGGCCCGCCGATGGTGATCGCCGGAAACACGAAGTCCTGAATGCAGTAGAGCTCCTGAATATCCCGCTGCGCAAGCACGGAACGAAAGGCCGCCGGCACGGAAACCCGCCCCTTCGCATCGATCCTGTTTGTCGCATTGGACAGGAAGCGGTTCACGCCAACCAACCGCGCCCCTTTCTGACGGAGAGCGGAAACCCCGCCCCCGGAAACTGGAAATCAACCGAACCGCAGCACCCTCGAAAAGCTCCGGAACCGTCGCATGTTTCGCTGCGACCGATCCGCTTCCGACTGTGATTTCCGGAGCCTCGATCGGCCCCTCAACGGTACGATTATGGGATAACATGGGACTACATGGGCGTCAATGGGACAGAGGCTTCTGCACACCCCTTCGGGATTCAAATATTGATAAGCGGTTAAGCTTAACAAATGGTTAGAAACGCCTGTCTCAGCAGCGCTTTTTCACCCTGTAGCTTGACCGAGGCTGGACTCCCGGAAACAGAATTTCACGCAGTTTTTCAGCATGTTGGATTCGTCGGCTGAATCGCGCCGATCAGCTCTCGTCGAAGGTCGGGGAAAATCGCCAGTTGGCCTGTAAGCCGGGTTCTGTATGGCTCCGGTTTCCCGGAACGTGGCAGCCATTCATCTGGGACAGCGTTTGCACGCTGCCTCACGCAACCCACCCGGATGACTGGCCCGGAAACAGGCTGTGGCACCGCTTGCGCGACACCCGCGTCATCCCTATTCGGTCTTGCTCCCGGTGGGGTTTACCGTGCCGTCCCTGTTGCCAGCGACGCGGTGGGCTCTTACCCCACCCTTTCACCCTTACCCTGCATGCAGGGCGGTTTGCTTTCTGTGGCACTTTCCCTGAGGTCGCCCCCGCCGGACGTTATCCGGCACCGTGTCTCCGTGGAGCCCGGACTTTCCTCACCCTACCGCCTTTCGGCATTGGTAGAGCGCGGCTGCCCGGCCAACTGGCACCGCGTCCTTAAACGAGCGGATCGGCGAAAGCCACCAAAAACGACCACCCGACCGGACGTCGTCCCCGGATGGTGAACAGTCAGCGGAAGGAAGGGGCAAAAACCGCCCCATAGGTCTCGTCCAGGATCCGCCCCTCGATCAGCAATTCCGCACCGAGCCGACCGATTTCGTCGGAACTCTTCGCCGCCGCGCCACAGCCACCGGTCAGAACCGAAATGCAATTACTGACCGCGCCGATCGCCGGATAGTTGCCCGGCGTGAACGAGGTGACGCAGGCGGCCATCGTGGGAGCCGTGCCGGCGAGGTCCGGGACCAGTCCTTCGACGATCCGCCACAGATGGTCGCGGGTGCTGACCCGGCCGCCGCTGCGGAACCATGAACGGACCTCCGGCTCGCTCGGCAGCAGCAGGTCGTCGGGGTCGCCGCCGATCTTCAGGTAGGTCTTGCCGTCGGGATAGCGGACCGGCGGAAGCAGGTAGATGTGATCCGCCGGATCGTCGGGCTGATGGATGAGCGACGGCATTCCGCCGAAGCGGCCGAGATCGGCGTCGGGGATCTCGAAGAAGGCGACGGTGCGGGCATAAACCTTCAGATCAACCGGCCGCGGCAAGAGATTCTCCGCAATGGAAAAACCGCCCGCGGCAACCAGCACCTTGTCCGCCCTGAACTCGCGACCCTCGGCCGTCGTGACGACGGCACCGCCCGACGCCTCGCGAACGGTGACCGCGGTCTCCGGGATGAGCATCGCACCCACCTTCTTCGCCAGGATCGACTGCGCCTCGACCAGCCGGCGCGGATTGACATAGCCCGCATCGGCTGCCTCGAAGACGCCTTCGCAGGTCGTGCCGAAGCTGAAATACGGGAACCGTGCCGCCAGACCATCCGCGGCGAGGATCTCGGTCCGTGCCCCGACCCGCTCGGCCGCCGCGCAGATGTTCGCCACGTAAGGATCGCGCCCGCCCCGCTCGGGCCCGACCATCAGGCAGCCCGCCTCGTGGAAAAACTCGACGCCACTCTCTGCGGCGATCTGCGGATAACGCGCGATCGAGCGCTTCGCCAGCAGCGCCCAGACCGGATCGGGATCTATCGTCCGGGTGATCCGCGCCTCGTCATAATGGCTGGCGAAAACGCCCTCGTGGCCGGCCGGATCCTTCGGCTCGTCCGGGCCGATCAGGGCCACGCCGTCGGTGACCGCGGCCAGATGGCGCGCCGCCGCAGCACCCATCATGCCGCGGCCGATGATGATGTATCTGAAAGTCTCGGCCATGCCGTTTTCCCCGTCGAAGCGCTCGGCAATAGCGATTCCCGATCAAGGCCTTGCCGGCAAGTGCGGAATCAGGACGAGAGGTACTGCGGCGCCAGTTCCGCGGCGAAATCGCCGTCCGACAGGCCGCCGTCCACCAGCAGGCGCGCACCCAGTCGCCCGAGTTCGTCCGAACACTTCGCCGCGACGAAGTTGCCGCCGGTCAGCACCGCAACATTGGGAGAGCGGGTGAAGCCGACATAGGGATAGGTGGTCCGGGTGAAGGAGGCGATGCAGGCCCCGCTGGTGGTCGGAACGCCGTCAAGGTCCGGCATCAGCGACACTGCGATCCGCTGAAGCTTGGCGGCCTCGTCGAGGTCGCCGTCGGAGCGGAACCAGTCGCCGATCGCACCGAGCGCGTCGAAGGCTGCCTTCTCGCTATCGCCGCCGATCTTGAGATAGGTCTTGCCGTCCGGATAACGCACCGGCGGCAGGATGTAGACGAGATCCTCGTCACGCTCGGCAAAGACCACCGTCGACGGCATCGCCGAAAAAATCGCCTGGCGGGCCGCGTCGAGTTCGAAGAAGACGATCGTGCGCGCCGTCGCCCGCATGTCGACGGGCGCGGGCAGGAGCGAGCAGATATTGGTGAAGCCGCCGGCGGCGACGAGGACCCGCGCGGCCGTGTGGCAACGCCCCTCGGCGGTCCGGACTTCGACCCGCCCGTCAGCCTCCATGACGGAGACGGCCGTCTCGGCAATGATCGCAGCACCCTGACGCTCGGCCATCAACGCCTGCGCCTTCACCAGCGCACGCGGGTTGACGTGGCCGGCATTGCGCTTTTCGTAGTAGCCGTAGTGGTCCTTGGGGAAACGCATATGCGGAAACCGGGCCGGCAGTGCCTCCGGTGCGATCACTTCGACGTCGAGGCCCCGCCTGTCCGAGACCGCGACGGCGCGCGCCATGTAACCTTCGGCGCCCGGGCGTAGCGTGGAAAACAGGCAGCCGGCCTCGGTGAAGAAGGAGATGCCGCTTTCGCCTTCGAGTGCCGCATAGCGTTCGATCGAACGCGATGCGAGCTGGCTCCAGACCATGTTGTCGTCAAAGGTCCGGGTAATCCGCGCCTCGTCGTAATGGCTTGCGAAGACACCCTGGTGGGCGACCCTGTCTGCCGGCTCGTCGGGTCCGATCAGCCCGACCCGCTTGCCCTCGAGCGTGAGGTGGCGGGCCGCCGCCGCCCCCATCATGCCTCGACCGATGACGATATACTCAAAATCCGCTGCCATGCCTGCCCTCGATTCTCGGGCGTCTGGATATCATGGCAACCGGGCGCTTGCACGCGGCCCGGTGTCGCGCCCCCCGCCGGGAGACCCGTCAGGAGGCGATCAGCGCCAGGACCTTGCCGCAATAGCGCTTGGAAACCGGGTTCATGCGCTTGGCACCATGGCCGGCATTGTATTTGAGGATCGTCGAGCAGGTCTGTCCGTCGCCGAGTTCGTGGGCAGCCGCCAGATACTTCATGCCGTAGCGGATATTCGTTTCGGGATCGTAGAGGCCCTTGGCCGAACCGGAATAGCCCATCATCCGTGCCGTCGCCGGCTTGATCTGCATCAGGCCGATCTCACCGGCGCTGCCGCGGGCCTTCGGGTTGAAGTTGCTCTCAACGCGCACCACCGCATGGGCGAGAGCGACCGGAACACCGTAGGTACTCGCGTATTTGGAGATCAGGCCCGAATAGGGGCTCTTGGAGAAGGACGGAGCCGGGAAACCCGCATCGCGCTTCACGGTCTTCAGGGGCACCTTGAAGCTGGATTCGCCGTCGCCGGCAAGAGCCGAGACCGACGTGGACAAAAGCATAGCGAGGCATGCCGCAGCAGCAACAGTTCTTCTCATCATGTGAAAGGTAAGTCTCCGAACCAGAGGGGCTGGCGGTCGTCCTTCCTGTCGGACGCAAATCTTCCTCGTTCGCCTTGCCGCTAAGGCAAGGCGCCGCACAGGCCCTCATCGTTGATATTCGCGATCGCGTTCCGCAAAAGTGGTGAGCCCGCGTCGCCGTTCAGCCCGTCCTTTAGAACGACGAAATGGGGAATTCGTGTGGCGGTGCAACAAATTGGCCGTTCGCGCGTTCAAGGCGGCGTCAAAAACGCAGCGCCTGGCGACGACATTTCAGGCGTAGCGCGGCAGCGAAGACAGCAGTCTGTGCAGGGTCTCGATCGTCGACATGTCCGCGATCCCGTCGACCCGTTCGGGCCGGAAATGGCGCTGGAAAGCGGCGACCGCGCCTTCCGTCTTGTCGGAATATTCGCCGGAAATTTCAACATCGTAGCCGTAGAGCGACAACATCGATTGCAGAGCCTCGACCGGCTGGCCGTGATCGCCCTTCTGGAAAAAGCGCCCGCCCGAGACCGGCACCGGCTCGACCCAGTGTCCGACGCCCGCGGCATGAAGATGTCCCCAGGGGAAATTTTCACCCGGATCGACCTTGCGAACCGGCGCCACATCGGAGTGCGCCAGGACCCGTTCAGGGGCGATTCCGAGCCTGCGGCCGCAATCGAGACACAATTCGATGACGGCGGCGATCTGCGCGTCCGGAAAGTCCGGCAAGCCCGCCGGATGCCCGGCATTGGCGATCTCGATGCCGATCGAACGCGAATTGATGTCGGTTTCGCCGGCCCAGAAGCTGCGGCCCGCATGCCAGGCTCGACGCGTCTCCGGCACCATCTGCACCACGCGTCCATCCTCGTGAACGAAATAGTGGCTCGATACCTGGCTCTCGGGATTGCACAGCCACGACAGCGCACCGTCATGCTCGGGCATGCCGGTATAATGCAGGATGATCATGTCCGGACGAATGCCGCCCGCACGTTCGCCGTGGTTGGGGGAAGGCATCACGATGGCGCCGGGAAAATCGGCGATGAACGAAGTCATGCGGCGCGGCGTTCTTTCTCGATCGCCGAATAGGCGGCATTCAGCTTGGCCATGCGGTGATGCGCCACGGCATGGAATTCCGTCGGCACGCCGCGGGCATGCAGCCGGTCCGGATGATGCTCCGCCGCCAGCGCCCGATACCGCTTGCGGATCGTCGCGAAATCGTCGGAACGCTTGACCCCGAGCACGCCGTAGGGATCGCCGTCGAGCTGGACATGCCGCTCGACGATCATCTCGAACCGCTCCTCGCTCATGCCGAAGATCTCGGCGATGCGCGACAGGAAGGCCATTTCCTTCTCGTGGATCAGGCCGTCGGCGGTCGCGATGTGAAACAGCGCGTCGACGATGTCCTCGAGGACCGGGCAGAAGTTGTCACAGGTCCGGCACATGTTGGCGAGCTTCTCGGCATAGGCCTCGTAGCCGGCGACGTCCTGGCGCGCCAGATTGTAGAGCCGCGCGACGTTCTTCGCCTCTTCCTCGGGAAAATCGAAAATGCTGCGGAAGGCGTCGACCTCTGCCGTCGTGACAATGCCGTCGGCCTTGGCCATCTTCGCCGACAGCGCAATGATGGCGACGGAGAAGGAAACGCGCCGGCGCGTCTCCGGATCGCCTTCGAAGACGGTCCGCACCGCCTCGACCATGCCCGACAGCACGCTGCCCGCCGCATCGCCGATGGCGCCCAGCAGCCGGTCCCACAACGATGCTATTTGTTCGCAGGCGAAATCGAAGATCATGAGCGAGATTGACCAAAAAACGCCGGAAAAAGCAAGAGAAGCAGGGACTGCGGCACATTAAACTTTATTCACGTTCGATTGCGAAAAGCTGAACCGCAGGCCGGTATCTCAGGGATTGATTGGACTATTCGCAACCGTCATGCGACCACGCCCGCGTCCTTTTGAAGCGGAGCATCAATGAAATCGGCAATCCCCTCGCCCGCGCTTGGCCTCGTCCTTGGCGCAATCGGCGTTACCATCTTCGGGTTGACCCTGCCGATGACGAGGATCGCCTTGCACGGCTTTTCGCCGCTCTTCATCACCTTCGGCCGCG
Source organism: Rhizobium terricola (assembly GCF_012927355.1). Classification (GTDB taxonomy): domain Bacteria; phylum Pseudomonadota; class Alphaproteobacteria; order Rhizobiales; family Rhizobiaceae; genus Allorhizobium; species Allorhizobium terricola. The sequence goes on along the minus strand of NZ_JABBGK010000001.1, from coordinate 706,157 downwards.
CCGTGATCGCCTCGACCGCCGCCGCGATCGTTCTCTATTCACTCGGCAAGCGCTGGCCGAGAGGCGCACTTCCGACGCTCTTCCTTGCCGGGCTGTGCCTGGTCTTCGGCTTCCCGATCTTTTCGTCGATCGCCATGCAGAGCCTGCCGGCCGCCCATGGCGGCGTCGTGCTCGGTCTCCTGCCGCTCCTGACCTCGATCTTCGCCGTCATCGTCGACGGCGAGCGGCCGAGCCCGCTGTTCTGGCTCTGCGGCATTGCCGGCGCCGCACTCGTGGTCGCCTTCTCGGCCCGCCAGAGCGGCTTTCACCTCGAGGTCGGCGACCTGTGGCTGCTGGCCTCCGCCGTTTCGGCCTCGCTCGGCTACGTGCTATCGGCCCGGCTCGCCCGGCGACTTTCGGGCTGGGAAGTCATTTCCTGGGCGCTGGTCGTCATGCTGCCGCTGTCGCTCGCCGGGGCGCTCGCCACCTTCTCGACCGGCGTCACCTCACCTGATGCAGCCGCGATCGGCGCACTCCTCTACCATGGCCTGCTGTCGATGTTCGGCGGCTTCATCTTCTGGAATGCAGGCCTTGCCATCGGCGGGATTTCGCGCGTCGCGCAGGTCCAGTTGATGCAGACTTTCGTCACCCTGCTGTTTTCCACAATCCTGCTCGGCGAGCACATCGGCATTGAAACGATTATATTCGCGATTGCCGTCGCATTCGTCGTCTGGCTGGGCCGAAAGGCCCGTATTTCCTGAACTTTTCGCTTTACAGGCCCCTTGGACTGTCGCATCCATTCGCGCGGAAAACGTCAAGTCAACGGCACCCAGAGCGGTCGCCGAAGGAGGATCGATGGCCAAACAGAAAGTTGCAATGCTGACCGCCGGCGGGCTCGCGCCCTGCCTCTCCTCCGCCGTCGGCGGACTGATCGAGCGCTACACGGACATCGCGCCCGAGGTGGAGATCATCGCCTACAAGTCCGGCTATCGCGGCCTTCTCATGGACTACAAGATCGAGATCACCAAGGAGATGCGCGAGAAGGCCCATGTCCTGCATCGCTATGGTGGCTCGCCGATCGGCAACAGCCGCGTCAAGCTGACCAACGTCGCCGACTGCGTCAAGCGGGGCCTGGTGAAGGAAGGCGAGACCCCGCTCAGGGTCGCAGCCGAGCGCCTGGCGGCCGACGGCGTCACCATCCTCCATACCATAGGCGGCGACGACACCAACACGACGGCAGCCGACCTTGCAGCCTATCTCGGCGCCAACGGCTACGACCTGACCGTGGTCGGCCTGCCGAAGACCGTCGACAACGACGTCGTACCGATCCGGCAGTCGCTCGGCGCCTGGACGGCGGCCGAAGTCGGCGCCCGCTTCTTCGACCACGTTTCCAATGAACAGAGCGCGGCGCCCCGCAGCCTCGTCATCCATGAGGTGATGGGCCGTCACTGCGGCTGGCTGACCGCCGCCACCGCGCACGCCTACATCAATCGTACCCGCAACAACGAGTATATCGAGGGTATGATGATGAACACCGAGCTGAAGAACATCGACGGCCTCTATCTGCCCGAGACGCACTTCAACATGGAAGAGGAAGCCGCGCGCCTGCGCGAGACCATGGACCGCACCGGCTTCGTCACGCTGTTCGTTTCGGAAGGTGCCTGCCTCGACGAGATCGTCGCGGATCGCGAAGCCGCCGGCGAGGAAATCAAGCGCGACGCCTTCGGTCACGTGAAGATCGACACCATCAATGTCGGCAACTGGTTCCAGAAGCATTTCGCCAAGCTGCTCGATGCCGAGCGCTCGATGGTTCAGAAGTCCGGCTACTATGCCCGCTCGGCCCCGGCCAACTACGAGGACCTGCGCCTGATCCAGAGCATGGTGGACCTCGCCGTCGACAGCGCCCTCAACAAGGTGTCGGGCGTGACCGGCCATGACGAGGATCAGGGCGGCAAGCTTCGGACCATCGAATTCCCCCGCATCAAGGGCGGAAAGGCCTTCGACCTCAACACGCCGTGGTTCAAGGACGTGATGGATCACCTGGGCCAGAAATTCCATCCGGCTCATTGACGGATCGGGCGAAAGCTGGCTTGCTCGTCGAATGGAGGAGTGAGACTCATGTCATTCGAACATTGGCTGGCTTTCGCCGCCGCCTCGGCTGTCCTTCTGGCAATACCGGGCCCGACCGTCCTGCTGGTCGTGTCCTATGCTCTCGGTCATGGCCGCCGCACCGCGCTCGCGACGGTCAGCGGCGTGGTGCTCGGCGACATCGTCGCGATGACGGCATCGATTCTCGGTCTCGGCGCGCTGCTCGCGGCTTCGGCAGGCGCCTTCACCACCCTCAAGCTGATCGGCGCCGCCTATTTGGTCCTCCTCGGCATCCGCCTTTGGCGGGCGCCGGTCGGTGAAGGACCGTTCGCCGACAATGACAACCTGCCGGAAGAGAAGCCGTTGCGAATCATGGGTCACGCCTTCGCTGTGACGGCGCTCAATCCCAAGAGCATCGTCTTTTTCGTCGCATTCCTGCCGCAATTCATGTCGCCGAAGCTGCCCCTCCTCGAACAGGTGGTGATCTTCGAGGGGACGTTCGTGGCGCTCTCGGCCTGCCTCAGCCTCTGCTATGTCTTCGCCGCCGATCGCGCGCGGCGCTTCATTCGCAAGCGTTCCGTCCGCCGTGTCGTCAATCGCAGCGGTGGCACGCTATTGATCGCCGCCGGCGCAGTAACGGCCGGTTACCGCAAGATCGCGGCTTGAACCAAGGTAAGCTTGCCGCAATTTAGCCTATCCATTATGACAACAGGACATTAACGGCGACAGGCAACAGCTTCCGCCGACGGGGATATTATTTGGGATGTCGGCATGATCGTCAAAAGAGACCGGAGACTTGAGCTGGGCCTCGCCTCCATTCTGCTCGCCGGCCTGAGTGCCTGCACCAGCGGCATGGAAGATGCGGCCAAGCAGGAGCTCAAGGCCAATCCGGTCGCAGGCACGCCCGCAGCCCAGATGCAGCAGCAACAGCAGGCGGCCGCCGCTGCCGCGAACGCCACGCTTCCGGCACCGGTGGATCCCAATGTCCCGACCGAGCCGGCTCCGATCGTTCCGGGCACTGCGACACCCGCTCCGATCCCGACCTTCAAGATCGTGGCACTCGGCACGGCCGCGACCACTCCGACTGCGATGGCCATGGCAGCGGGCGAGGAAAAGGTGGCGATGCAGACTGCGGCCATGCCCGCCTCCCCGGATGCCGTGACCTCGCTGCCGATGTCGACCGACACCGCCGACCCGGCCATCCTGCCGCCGGAAGTAACCGTCGCCCAGACCATCGTGCCGACAGCCAAGCCTGCGGGCGCGGCCCTTGCCTATGCGGCCCCTTCGGCCACGACCTCTCTTGCGGCCCTCGACAACCAGTTTGATGTGTCGGCGCCTGCTGCCGTGCAGACGCTCGAACTCGAGGCGGACAAGCCGGAAACGACGGGCCCCACCGTCATCAATGCGCTGATCAAGAAATATGCGGCAATCTATCAGATGCCGGAAGCGCTGATCCACCGCGTCGTCAAGCGCGAGAGCACCTACAAGCCGTCTGCCTACAACAACGGTCATTACGGCCTCATGCAGATCAAGTATTCGACCGCCAAGTCGATGGGCTACGAAGGCCCGGCCTCCGGTCTCTTCGACGCGGAAACCAACCTCAAATACGCGATCAAGTACCTGAAGGGCGCATGGCTCGTTGCCGACAACAGCCATGACCAGGCCGTCAACCTCTATGCGCGCGGCTACTACTACGACGCCAAGCGCAAGGGCATGCTGCACGTCCTGCAGCCCTGAGCACGCAGCATCAGTTCTGCAGGGCTTCGGAGACCGACTTCACCAGCCTTTGCGGGCGATAGTTCAGCTTTGACGGCGTAAGCCCGAGCCGGACGACGACCAGCCGTTCCGAAGGAACGATGGCGATAAACTGGCCGTCATGCCCCTGCAGCCAAAAGGTTTCCGGCTTCAGGCCAAATCTCTCGTCAGCCTCGTCTCCCGGTCCGACATTCCAGGCCTGGATCTCCGTATAGAGACCGCCTGAGACCGAGGTCGGCCGCCGCATCGCCGCGACGAAGTCCTCCGGCAACAGGCGCGTGCCGTTCCACATCCCGCCATCGGCCAAAAGAAGGCCGAAGCGCGCCCAGTCCCGCGCCGTCGCGTAGAGATAGGAACTGCCGACGAAGGTCCCGGCCGCGTCGGCTTCCAGCACCGCACTCGACATGCCGAGCGGTCCGAACAGTGCGGCCCGCGGATAGCCGAGCGCCGTCGCGCGGTCGCCGAGCCGGTCCATCCAGATACGGGCGAGAAGCACGCTCGATCCGGACGAATAGGAGAACTGTTTTCCGATCTCGTGGATGACAGGTTGGGCCGCGGCGAAGGCTGCCATGTCAGGTTCGAGGTAAAGCATGCGCGTGACGTCGGCGACGTCGCCATAGTCTTCGTTGAAGGCGAGCCCGCTTTCCATCGCCATCAGATCCCGAAGCCTGATCGCCTTGTGCGCCGAATCGGTCCAGCCCGCGAAAAGTGCCTGGTCATCGAGCCCGATGCGGCCCTCCTGCACGAGGCGACCGATCACAGCCGCATTGACCGTCTTCGCCATCGACCAGCCAAGCAGTGGGGTCGAGATGTCGAAGCCGTCGCCATAGACCTCACCAACGATCCGGCCGTCCTTGACCACGACGATCGCGCGCATCCCGGGGCCGCCGAGCGCCGGATCGGAAAGCACGGCGTGAAGCCGGCGGTCGCCGACATCAACCCCCTCGCCTTCCGGCCAGGTCCGGGTGGCATTGGCCGGCAGCGTTGCGGCCGCGGCCGGCTCCGAGATGGCGAGCGCCTTCTCCACGTCGCCGTCCGGAACGCTCGCGCAACCGAGGCCGTCGCGGTAGACCGCGGTTCCTGCGGCAAAAGCGCCAAGCATGCGGGCCGTGACGATCCTGCGTTCCGGATCGACGTCCACATTCACCAGCTTGAGCAGCGGGTGGCCGGGCGCCTGGACGTCCTGGGCCAACACCGCCTCCGCATCGCGCCCGGCGATGAAGACGTTGGAGCAGACGATCTTGGCGGCATAACCCGTGCCGACCCGCAGCAGTTCCGGAGGGGCCGCGGTCAGCCACAGAAACACGCCGGCGACAGCCATCACCAGCAGCATCACGAACCCGCGAACCAATTTGACGAACAGCCGCATCCAAGCCTCCCCCGGTTGTCCTGCCCGCCCATGCAATCAGGATTTTCGACAGCCCGGAAGCCCATGAAAGGGCGCACTCGACGCTTTCACACGTTTTTTTAGCTGGCGACGGCGAGGAGCTGATGATCCGGAAGCAGCATCTCGCTGACCTTCGCCGGACTGACGGGCCGTGAAATCAGAAAGCCCTGCGCCTCCGATATGCCGAGCTTGCGGACGAAGTCGAGCTGGCCTTCCGTCTCGATTCCCTCGATGGTCGTGCCGATCTGGAAGGTTTCCGACAGCCGGTGGATCAGGTCGATCAGCCGGGCGTCACGGTTGCTTTCCAGCATTTCCCGCGCAAACGACCGGTCGATCTTGAGCTGGTCCAGCGGAAACAGCCTGAGATTGTTGATCGACGAAAAGCCCGTGCCGAAATCGTCGAGCGCGACCCTGACCCCGAAGGCGCGCAGTTCTTCGAGGCTGCGGCAGACGAGATTGATGTCGATGGAGAACACCGCCTCCGTCACCTCGATCGTCAGCCGGCCGGGCGCCAGCCCCGTTCGCATAAGGCAGGACTTCACGTGGTCGACGAAACCGCGATCCTTGAACTGGTCGCCCGAAACGTTGACACCGACGCCCGTCGGCGACGGCCAGCGCGCCGCTTCCCGGCAAGCATGCTCGACCACCCATTCCCCGATGGAATGGATCATCCCGGTCCTTTCCGCGATCGGAATGAAGACCTCGGGCGAGATCGTGCCGCGCACCGGATGACGCCAGCGGAGCAGCGCCTCGAAGGAGCGAAGCCGGCCGCTTTCGACGCCGATGATCGGCTGGTATTCGAGGTAGAACTCGTCGTCTCGGAGCGCGCGCGCCAGATCCCGTTCGATCTCGCTTTGGACCAGCGCGGCCTCAGCCAGACTCTCGTCGTAGAAGCAATGGCTTGCCCCGAACACTTCCTTGGCCCGGTAGAGCGCAAGCCGGGCGCGCAGCAGGACGTCGGAAAGCGCCCGGTCCTCCGGCGCGACCAGAGTAACCCCGATGCTCACGCCGCTCACAACCCGACCCCTGGCGAGTTCGTAGGGTGCTGCAGCCGCAGCCTCCAGATCGCGGCAGAGCGCGGCGACACCGGCGTGATCCAGGCTTGTCCCAACCAGCAGCACGAATTCGTCACCGCCAAGCCTGTAGAGTTTTCCGCGCACCCCCGCCGTCGTCGCGACGCGTGCGGCAAGGGTCTTGAGCAGCTCGTCTCCGGCCGCCTGCCCCATGGTGTCGTTGACGAACTTGAAGCGGTCGAGATCGAGGACGAGCAGCGCACGGCGGGCAGAACCCGAGAAATCGTCCTCCAAGGCAATCCGGTTGCCGAGCCCGGTCAGTCCGTCGCGCCGCGCGGCCATCTGCAGCGCCCGACGCCCCTCCTCCAGTTCACGGATCTGCCGCTGCAGGCGGGCATGATGTCGCTCGATCCGAAGCGCGAACAGGCCGGCCGCCAGCGGCAGCGCCAGCATGGTCAGGCCGAAAGGATCAAGGAGGAGGTCGGTGAAGATTGACGCCGGCTCGGGCGAGCGGGCGGCGGATAGAATGTATGTCATCGGCGCCAGCGCACCGAAAGCCGAGCCGGCGAAAACATATCGCCCGATGGAGCCCGACAGCAACGTACTTAACATCATGTTAATCGTCCCCGTAAACTTCTAAGAGAATTAGGGCGAAACCGATTAACGTTCGGTTATCGCAAGCTCACAGGCCGCGTCATCAAACTGTAGCAGTGCCCGGCTAAATCCCGGCAACGCTCAACGGATGACGGACAAAGATGACCGACCTTGCACCCGATGCCGGCTTTCGCAGGAACCGCAAACTCAAGGACGCGCTGCTCCAGCACAAGCCGTTGACCCGGGACGGTCTCTCCGAGCGCCTGTTCGAACTTCTCTTCTCCGGCCTCGTCTATGCCCAGATCTGGGAAGACCCGGAAGTCGACATGCAGGCGATGGAACTCGCTGAAGGCCATTCGATCGTTACCATCGGTTCCGGCGGCTGCAACGCGCTGGCCTACCTGTCCCGCCACCCCTCGCGCATCGACGTCGTCGACCTCAATCCGAACCACGTGGCGCTGAACCGGCTGAAGCTCGCCGCCTTCCGCCATTTGCCGGATCACGCGACCGTCGTCCGTCATTTTGCCGCCGACAACAGCCGGACGAACAGCCGCAACTTCGACCGCTACATTGCACCTTATCTCGATGCGCAGACGCGCGCCTACTGGACGCATCGCGGGCTCACCGGCAAGCGCCGCATCGCCGCCTTCAACCGGAACTTCTGCCGTACCGGCCTGCTCGGCCGTTTCATCGGCGCCGGCCACGCGATCGCCCGCCTGCATGGCGTGCGCCTCGACGAGATTACTCAAGCCCGGACGCTGCGCGAGCAGCGCCAGTTCTTCGACGATCGCATCGCCCCGCTGTTCGAAAAGCCGCTGATCCGCTGGATGACCAGCCGCAAGAGCTCGCTCTTCGGCCTCGGCATTCCGCCGCAGCAGTATGACGAACTGGCGAGCCTCTCCGAAGGCGGCACGATTGCCCCGGTGCTGCGCCACCGCCTGGAAAAGCTCGCCTGCCATTTTCCGCTGAAGGAAAACTACTTCGCCTGGCAGGCCTTTGCGCGCCGTTATCCCGAGGCCCATGAAGGAACGCTGCCGACCTATCTCAAGGCCGAGAACTACGCGGCGATCCGCGCCAATGCCGAGCGCGTCACGGTCCACCACGCAAACCTCACCGAGCTCCTGGCTGGCAAGCCGGCGCTCAGCGTCGACCGTTTCGTGCTGCTCGATGCGCAGGACTGGATGAACGACGGCCAGCTCAACGAGTTGTGGAGTGAGATCACCCGCACCGCCACGCCCGGCGCCCGCGTGATCTTCCGCACCGCAGCCGAGAAGAGCGTGATCGAAGGTCGCCTGCCCGAGGCGCTTGCAGGCCAGTGGGTCTATCACGCCGAGCGCTCGGCCGAACTGAACAAGCTCGACCGCTCGGCCATCTATGGCGGCTTCCACATCTACGAGAAGACGGCCTGATGGACGCCGAGGCGAGCGGACAGGTGGGCCGGCAGGCGGTCGACGCGGGACATGCGGAGCGCATGGACAGCATGTACCGCTACCAGCGGCACATCTACGACCTGACCCGCAAATACTACCTGTTCGGGCGCGACCGCATGATCGGCAGGCTCGACGTGCCGCGTGACGGCACGCTCCTGGAAGTCGGCTGCGGCACCGGCCGCAACCTGCTGCTCGCGCATCACATCTACCCGACCGCCCGCCTCTACGGCCTGGACATTTCCGCCGAAATGCTGATCTCGGCACGCGAGAATTTTCGCGGCAAGCCGGTCAAGCCTGAGCTTGTGGTCGCCGATGCCACCGCCTTCACGGCGGATGCCTTCGGTGTCCAGGGCTTCGACCGGATCATGATCTCCTACGCCCTGTCGATGATCCCGCAATGGGAGAAGGCTGTCGAGGCCGCGGTCGCAGCCTTGAAGCCCGGCGGTTCGCTCCATGTCGTCGATTTTGGCCAGCAGGAAGAGCTTCCCGGCTGGTTCCGGCGCCTGCTCCAATCCTGGCTCGCCCGCTTCCACGTCACGCCGCGCGCGACGCTTCGCGAAGCCCTTGAGGCTCAAGCGAATGCCATCAATGCACGCCTCGAATTCGAGGCGATCGGGCGCGGCTATGCCTGGCATGCGATAATTCGCACCTGAATCCCACCGGCACAGTTGAAAATAACCGATATTTAAGGATGATGGAGGCAAAAGGAGGTTTGCGCCTCTTTTGTACTTGCGTGTTGCGCACCGTCACAGGGGCATAGTGTCGACTTCGATCTGATGGATTACCCATGCGGTGGCTTCTCCTTGCGCTCCTGCCGATAACGCTGTCCTTCAGCGGCTGCACCTCGGCCAGCTATGACCTGATGGAGACCGCCTCCATTTCGCAGCCGCGCTTCCAGGATACCGATCCGCAGGATTTCGGCGCCAACAACCCGAATCGCCACAAGGTGCACGGCATCGACGTGTCCAAGTGGAACGGTGACGTCGACTGGTACAAGGTGCGGAAATCGGGCGTCTCCTTCGCCTTCATCAAGGCGACCGAGGGCAAGGACATCGTCGATCCTCGCTTCGATGAATACTGGCGCCGCGCGGCCGCGGCCGGTATCCCGCACGCGCCCTATCACTTCTACTATTTCTGCTCGACCGCCGACGAACAGGCCGACTGGTTCATCCGCAACGTGCCGAAGGCATCCATGCATCTGCCGCCGGTCCTCGACGTCGAATGGAACCACACCTCGAAGACCTGCACCTACCGCCCGAGTGCGATGACGGTACAGGCCGAGATGAAGCGCTTCATGGACCGCATCGAGGCCTATTACGGCAAGCGACCGATCATCTACACCTCCGTCGATTTCCACCGCGACAATCTCGCGGGCGCCTTCCAGGACTATCACTTCTGGGTCCGCGCCGTGGCCCAGCATCCGGGCGAGATCTATCCGGATCGCCGCTGGGCCTTCTGGCAATACACCTCGACCGGCGTCATTCCGGGCATCAAGGGCGAAACCGACATCAACGTCTTCGCCGGCACGGAGAAGAACTGGAAGAACTGGGTGGCCGCGGTCTCCAGGAAGTGACGCCAGCGTCCGGCGCGGCGTGCTCCCGCATCTTGCGGACACCGGCGACAAATTTCGCGATCCGATCTCGCTTTGGCCAAAAAGTCGGCCGATATCACTCCTCTCACGTATCGTTCCCGGCATCGCCCGCCGGGGACGGTTTTCGTCAAGCCATTCACGATGCCGACGCATCCGGCGCCTATGCCTGAGACGCCCGGATGCAGCACAAGAACCGCAAGGAAGACCCAATGAAATCCGTCTCGCGCCTCGCCATAGCCTTCACCTGCCTGCTGTCTGCCACCTCACTCGCCTCCGCGGCCGAATGCGGCGGCGATTTCAATGCCTTTCTCGAGGGCGTGAAGGCCGAGGCGGTTGCTGCCGGGGCTCCGGCGGACGCCGCTGATGCGGCGCTGGCCGGCGCCCAGATCGACCAGAAGGTTCTCTCCCGCGACCGTTCGCAGGGCGTCTTCAAGCAGACTTTCCTCGAATTCTCCCAGCGCACCGTGAGCCAGGCACGCCTCGACATCGGCCGCCAGAAGATGAAGCAGCTTGCCGACGTTTTTGCCCGTGCCGAACAGGAATTCGGCGTGCCGGCCGGGGTGATCACCGCCTTCTGGGCGATGGAGACCGATTTCGGCGCCGTCCAGGGCGACTTCAACACGCGCAATGCGCTCGTCACACTCGCCCATGACTGCCGCCGTCCGGAACTCTTCCGGCCGCAGCTCCTGAACCTCATCACCATGGTCCAGCACGGGGACCTCGATCCGGCGACCAACACCGGCGCCTGGGCCGGCGAGATCGGCCAGGTCCAGATGCTGCCGAAGGACATCGTCGCCTTCGGCGTCGACGGCGACGGCGACGGCCATGTCAACGTCAAGAAGAGCTCGCCCGACGCCATCCTGACCGCCGCCAAGTTCATTGCCCATCTCGGCTTCCGCAAGGGCGAACCGTGGATCCAGGAAGTCACCGTTCCCGACAACCTGCCCTGGGAAAAGACCGGCTTCGACAGCGGCATGAAGGCCGGCGACTGGTTTGCACTCGGCGTCAAGCCGCGCGACGGCAATACCGCAAATGCCGGGCTCGAGGGCGAGCTTCTGCTGCCGCAGGGCCGCAAGGGACCGGCCTTCATGGCTTACCCGAACTTCAACATCTATCTCGAATGGAACCAGTCCTTCATCTACACGACGTCGGCCGCCTATTTCGCCACCCGCCTGTCGGGCGCCGAGCCCTACCTGAAGGGTAATCCGGAACCGGGAATCAGCGACGTCGAGATGAAGGCGCTGCAGACCAAGCTCCAGTCCAAGGGCTACGACGTCGGCAAGATCGACGGCATTCTCGGCGGCGGAACCCGCATGGCCATTCAGAAGGAACAGCAGCGTCTCGGCATGCCGGCCGACGGCTGGCCGACCCCGGCCTTCGTCGCCGCGTTCTGATCGGGCTAGCGAAGGCGGCACCCGCGTGCCGCCTTCTTCCGTCGGTGTGCCCCAAACGGCGGACGGCAAGTTTCGGGTGGCACGAAAGGCAACGAAGGCTTAAGCCTCGGACCTGCCAGCCACGGAGTGCCCGATGTCGACCACCACGTCTCCCCGCCTCTCCCTGAAGACCTGGTCGCTCCTGGCCCTGCTCGGCCTGATCTGGGGTGGCTCCTTCTTCTTCGGCCGCATTGCCGTCCCCCATGTGCCGCCCGTGACGCTTGCTTTCCTCAGGCTGTCGATCGCCGCACTCGCGCTTCATCTCTACCTGCGCGGCAATCTCGGTCTCTACGCGGCCCTCAAAGCCCGTTGGCCGGCCTTCCTGGTGCTTGGCCTGATCAACAACGCCATCCCCCACACATTGATCTTTCTCGGGCAGACCGAGATCGGCGCAGGCCTCGCCTCGATCCTCAATGCCACCACGCCGATCTGGACGGTGCTGATCGCCAACCGTCTGACCGCGGACGAGAAGCTCACGCCCGCCAAGCTGGCCGGCACCTTGACTGGCCTCGCCGGCACGGCGGTCATGATCGGCCCGAGCGCGTTGCAGGCCAGCGGTGCGCCGCTATGGGCGATGATGCTGCCGATTCTGGCGGCGATCTCCTATGGCTTCGCCGCCACCTACGGCAAGCGCTTCCGCGACCTGCCCTCACCGGTCACGGCCACCGGCCAGCTGACCGCCTCGTCGCTCATCATGCTGCCCGCAGCGCTGTTTTTCGATCACGCCTGGCAGGTTCCCTTCCCGCCGCTCACCGCGGTCGCGGCCATTCTGGGTCTCGCGCTGATCTCGACCGCATTCGCCTATATTCTGTTCTTCCGCATCATGGCGCTTGCCGGCGCCACCAACACGTCACTGGTCACGCTGCTCGTGCCGCCGAGCGCGATCCTGCTCGGCGTGCTCTTCCTCGGCGAGAGCCTGCAGCTCACGGATATCGCCGGAATGGCGCTGATTGGAACCGGCCTCGTCATCCTCGACGGACGGCTTTTCACCCGGCAAAAGGCCGTCGCTTGAGGCACCGGACATGACCCAAACCGCTGCAGGGAGCAACGGCGACCTACCCCTGCAACTCACTTTTGTTAATCAACATTAATATCCGCTGATATTCGGCAAGCGGTTGATTTTTCTACATTCGCATAACGGTGCGACAACTTATCCACTGCCCGGCGCTGCATTGCAGCACATTAATCGCTTTCCTTGCGACACAAAACCGACATATTATCTAACGGTCAACACAAGGAGGCAGACATGGGACTTACGAACTCTCTCAATGTCCTGATCGTCGGTGCGGCGTTTGTGTTTATTGCAACGATGCTGTTCATCTGAACAAGATGAGTTGAACAAGAGGCCATAAGGAACCGTAAGTGGTCAGGCCCAAGCCAGTTGAGCTTTCCAGTTTTAATGAAAGAGGCGCATGATCCGGTCCGGACATGCGCCTCTTTCGTTGTCCGGGCCGAAGCTCTGCCTCAGGCAGCAGCCCCCTTGGAACTGATCGCGTTCGGCTGGAGGCCGAGATTGGCAAGCGTGGCGATCGTCAGTGCCGAACGGTTCATCGAATAGATGTGGAAGTCCGAGATGCCGCGACGGACAAGATCCTCGATCTGTTCGGCCGCCACCTCCGCCGCCACCGCGGCACGCGCCCGCGGCTGGTCGTCGAGACCGGCAAAACGCTCGTCGAGGAAGGACGGAATGCTCGCACCGCACATCGAGGCAAAGCGCTTGAGCTGCGTGAGGTTCTGGATCGGCATGATGCCCGGAACGATCGGAATGGAGATCCCGGCCGCCCGCACCCGCTCCAGATAGCGCTCGTAAACGTCGTTGTCGAAGAAGAACTGGGTGAGAGCCCGGCAGGCGCCGTTGTCCACCTTGCGCTTCAGCATGTCGATGTCGGCGGCATCGTCCGGGCTTTCCGGGTGCTTCTCTGGGTAAGCGGATACCGAGATTTCGAAATCGCCCAGTTCGCGCAGCCCCGCGACCAGTTCGGCCGCATTGGCATAGCCGCCGGGATGGGGCTCGTAGCGATTGCCGATCCCCCCTTGCGGATCGCCCCGAAGGGCGACGAAATGCCGGACGCCGACGGCGCGGAACTCCTCGACAACCCGGTGAACCTCTTCCTTGGTCGCGCCGACGCAGGTCAGATGCGCAGCCGTGCGCAACGGTGTCTCGGCGATCAGCCGCCGGACCGTCGAAAGGGTCGGTTCGCGGGTCGTGCCACCGGCCCCATAGGTCACCGAAACAAAATCCGGGCTCCAGGGCAGCAGGTCTTCGACGGTCTTCCAGAGCTGGTCCGACATATCCTCGGACTTCGGCGGGAAGAATTCGAAGGAGTAGCGCAGTCGTTCGCCACGCGCTTCTTTCCGATTGTCGATGGCCATTCAGATGCTCCCAGTCACGAGCGCCGGAGCGCGGTCTTCCGAAGCGGCCGGCGCGGATTGAAGGCGCGCCAGCCAGATGGTCACGGTCAGCCCCTGGCTCGCCGAGCCGCCGGGCGGAAGGTCGACGGTCCGCTCGACCGTCAGGCCGTATTTCGCCAGCCACTCCTCCATCGTCTGATGGGAGAAGCCGAGGCGAAGGTGGGCATGCTCGTCCCTGAGGAACTCGAGCGAATGCGGAGCAAGATCGACGATCGCCAGTCGCCCGCCGGGCTTCAGCATGCGGGCAGCCTCGGCCAAAGCCAGTTCCGGATGGACCAGGAAGTGCAGCACCTGATGGATGATGACGATGTCATATTCATTGCCGTCGAGCGGCAGGTTCAGGATGTCACCGTGGCGGACGGATGCCTTCAGCACGCCGGCCTTGTCGAGATTGGCGCGGGCGACGGAGAGCATGTCGCGGCTCGCGTCGATGCCGGTCGCGCGGCGATAGCTGTTCTGCAGCAGTTGCAGGATGCGGCCCGTGCCGGTGCCGAGATCGAGAAGCGTCTCGACCTGTTCCGGCCCGATCAGCTCGATGAGCTTGGCCTCGACCGCCGCGTCATCGACATGGAGGCGCCGGAGCTCGTCCCAGCCGGAGGCGTTGCGCTTGAAATATTCCTGGGCACGCTCGGCCCGTGCGCGCTTGACCGCGGCAAGGCGCTCGCCGTCGCGCAGCAGCACGGCGTCGTTGTCGCAGGTGGCCGACAGAAGCGTGCGGGCGAGCCCTGCCGCGTCGCCGTCCTGCTTCAGCCGGAAATAGGCCCAGGCACCTTCCTGGTAGCGATCGACCATTCCGGCTTCGGTGAGCAGCTTCAGATGGCGCGAGATCCGCGGCTGTGACTGGCCGAGGATGTCGGTCAGGTCGGTGACCGTCAGGTCGCCGGCCGAAAGAAGGGCAAGCAGGCGAAGACGCGTCGGCTCGCCCGCGGCCTTCAGCAGCTCAACGAGGGCATCGACGCCGAATTTCATGTTTGTCGTCATTTCGAACCCAATCAAGATATAAAGATATCTTTATGTCGGTTCGAATTCTTGTGCAAGTGCAATTTGGCCGGCGTTGCGGAAAACCTTCGCCGACGGAGCCGCATGCAGAACGGCGGGGTGGCGAGCCGGGTCACAAAAGACCCCGGCCGAAGCCGGGGTTCTGGAAGTCCTTCGCCTTAGCGCGTCAGGCGCTTGTAGGCCTGGCTGCCCGGGTTCAGCGCATCGGGACCGAGGCGGCGGACCTTGTCCTGCTCATAGTCTTCGAAGTTGCCTTCGAACCATTCGACATGGCCGTCGCCTTCGAAGGCGAGAATATGCGTCGCCAGGCGGTCGAGGAACATGCGATCGTGGCTGATGATGATGGCGCAGCCGGCAAAGGCTTCCAGTGCGCTTTCAAGTGCACCCAGCGTTTCGGTATCAAGGTCGTTGGTCGGTTCGTCGAGCAGCAGGACGTTGCCGCCGGCCTTCAGCATCTTGGCGAGGTGAACGCGGTTGCGCTGACCACCCGAGAGATTGCCGACCTTCTGCTGCTGGTCGCCACCCTTGAAGTTGAAGGCGCCGCAATAAGCACGGGAGTTCATGTCGAACTTGCCGAGCTTGATGACTTCGGCGCCGCCGGAGATTTCTTCCCAAACGGTCTTGTTGCCGTCGAGCGCGTCGCGGCTCTGGTCGACATAGCCGAGATGCACGGTGTCACCGATGCGGATCGTGCCAGCATCCGGCTTTTCCTGGCCGGTGATCATCTTGAACAGCGTCGACTTGCCGGCGCCGTTCGGGCCGATGACGCCTACGATGCCGCCCGGCGGCAGCTTGATCGACAGGTCCTTGATCAGCGTGCGGCCTTCGAAGCCCTTGGTGATGCCTTCCAACTCGATGACCACGTTGCCGAGGCGCTCGGAGACCGGGATGATGATCTGCGCGTCGCCGGGCCGGATGTTCTCGGCGGCATCCACCAGCTGTTCGTAGGCCTTGATACGAGCCTTCGACTTGGCCTGACGAGCCTTCGGGCTGGAGGCGATCCATTCCTGTTCGCGCGACAGGGCCTTCTGGCGACCGGCTTCTTCGCGGCTTTCCTGCTGCATGCGCTTGGCCTTGGCGGCGAGGTATGCGGAATAGTTGCCTTCGTAGGGGATGCCGCGGCCACGGTCGAGCTCGAGGATCCAGCCGGTGACGTTGTCGAGGAAGTAGCGGTCGTGGGTGATCATCATCACGGCGCCGGGATAGTCGCGCAGGTGCTTTTCCAGCCAGGCGATCGTCTCGGCGTCCAGGTGGTTGGTCGGTTCGTCAAGCAGCAGCAGGTCCGGCTGCGAGAGCAGCAGGCGGCAGAGCGCGATACGGCGGCGTTCACCACCCGAAAGCACGGTGACGTCAGCATCCTTCGGCGGGCAGCGCAGCGCTTCCATCGCCATCTCGACCTGCTGTTCGAGGTCCCAGAGGTTCTGGCTGTCGATGATGTCCTGGAGCTTGGCGCCTTCATCGGCGGTCTCGTCGGAATAGTTCATCATCAGTTCGTTGTAACGGTCGAGCACGGCCTGCTTGTCGGCCACGCCTTCCATGACGTTTTCGAATGCGGTCTTGGTAGGATCGAGATGCGGCTCCTGCTCAAGGTAGCCAACGGTCGCACCTTCGGCGAGCCAAGCCTCGCCGGTGTATTCCTTGTCCTGCCCGGCAATGATGCGCAGAACGGTCGACTTACCCGCGCCGTTCGGACCGAGAATACCGATCTTGGCATCCGGGTAGAAGGACAGGTTGACGTTCTCAAGGATCTTCTTGGCGCCGTAGGACTTGTTCAGTCCCGACATGTGATAGATGAACTGGCGTGCCATCGTTGAATTGCTCCGCGGGCGTGAAGGGAATTTGCCCGCTATGTAGAAGAAAGCGGCGACAGGGGCAATGCGGCCTACCGGTTTTTGTGAGGTGGCCCCCTCCGACGGGGCGTGACAGCGTTATTCGACGGTCGCGTGATCGATGGCGAACAGGCGGAACGCCGAACGCCCTTCGCCGACCGGTCTCAGGCCCGGCCAGCCCCCACCACCCGCAAGCGCCCGGAAGAGCGGCGCCGCCTCGCCTGCACCCGGCAGAACACGGGCACAGACGGCGACATGGTCGAAGGGAGATAGGGCATTGCGCCTGATCTCGCCGTCGCCGCTGGTGAGCGCCTCGTAGGTGCGGCGCAGCCCCGGCGACGCCCGGTGAAACAGGATGCCCGAAACCGAAATCCCGGGCTGCATACGCTCGGCAATCGCGATCCCGAGCCCCGGCGGCGCCAGAATCCGGGCGGAAGCGAGCCCTTCGAGCGCGGAAAGATCCGCCCCCTCGCAACGGTCATTGTTCATGAAGTCGACGACGTCAGGCCCGTCCGCAGGCCGGGACGCACCCTGCATCACGGCAACCGCAGCGGGGGCAATCGCCAGCAAGACACCGGCCAGCAGGGCTCGTCGCCCCTTCCCCCCGATGCCCCAAAGCCTCCCCGCCTCGACGGCAGCGGCCGGCAGGAACAAGGTCCCGAGCGCCACCGCGATCGGCGCATAGCGGAACATCGACAGCGCTAGGACAAGCGCAGGGAGCGCGAGGCCATAGGCGACCCAGGCGGCCCGCCCCTCACCACTCGCTCGACGCACGAGGCGAAGCCCGGCAAGCCCGAGCACCGCCGCAAGCGCGGTGAGCCGCAAGACCTCGAGCGGATGCCCGGCCTTTGTCAGGGCGACGATACCGCCCTCCTGCAGGACACGCTCGAACCAGAAATGCGCGGAGACCGGGTCGATCATCTGGTACGGCCCGCCGAGGCACGCCCCGAAGAGATACGGAAGGCTCGCAACGGCCGGCAGTGAGAGGCCCACGACCGCGCCGAGACGCAAGCCCGGGCCGACCCGGGCCGGCAGGAAGAGGATCACGGATGCGGCCAGGAGCGGCAGGACCGTCAGGATGAAGGCGAACGGTGCCGAGAAGCTGTCGCAGGCGGTATCGAGAAGCCCTTTCACGCCGACGAAGGTGCCACCGAGCACGACGGTCGCCGCAGCGCAGGCGATAAGGAAGGAAAGCGTGAAATCCCTCGCCGGCCGACCACGGACGCACCAATCGAGCACGACCGCCGCACAGCCGATCGCCACGAGCGGCAGGCTCTCGAGCCCGATCACTACGGAAGCGGCGGCTGCAAGCCCGGCGAGCCCGCCTCCGAGCCGGTCGGCCCTGACGGCCCCGTAGGTGAAAAAGGCCAGGGCGAGGATCTGCGCATTGTGGTGATCGATCCGTCCAGGCACGAATTCGAGGACCGCCGGTGCGGCAAGGATCAGGATGAGCGGGAGATGCACCACGCGCAGAGGACCAAGGCCCTCCCGCGCCAGGCGATGCAGAATGGCGGCGGCCAGTCCGCAGAACACGGCGAAGAGCATGGGCGGCCAGACCGCGAAGGCAAGCCGAACGGCCTCTGCCGGCCCAGTGAACAGCTCGCCGAGCCGCGCGAGAATGACATAGGGAAGATCCACAAGCCGCGACCAGGGCGAAACATAGGGGTCCGGCATCTGGATCCCGGCAAGCGTGCGGTCGAACCAGCGGCCGTCCTGCAACAACTGCCGGACCTCGATACCCCGCAGGGCATCGTCCACGTCGATCTTCTCGAACCGGCCGTCAAGACCGTCGAGCGCCATCTGGAGAAAGCCGACCAAAAGCAGGACGATCAGCGGCAATCCGCGGGAAAGCCCGAGACCTTTGCGATTGCCGACTTGCAAAACCATCAAGGCCCCCGTTCTATGCCCCTGAAGAGGCAGGGTCGAACAGGAAACTAGCCTCGGGCGGCTTAACGCCGCATAAATGGGGAAGACCACGGCCGGCGGTGGGTGTCCGCACGGGCGTGGCAAAGGGGGAAATCATGTTTGCCGAGACCAGACGATTTTCGAGCCCGAGCGGCGCCTTGATCGCCTATCATCACCAGCGGGCGGAAGGAAATGCCCGCGGCATCCTGCTCGTCTGTCATGGCCTGATCGAACACTCCAAGCGCTACCGCGGCTTTGCCCGGGCGATGGCCGAGCGGGGCTTTCACGTCTTCGCCCACGACCATCGGGGCCACGGCGAGACGCTTGCGGCAGACGCACCGATCGGCCGCTTTTCCGAGCGCCGGGGCGACGTCAAGACGGTCCGCGACGTCAAGGCGATGCGCGACATGACGGTCGAGGAATATCCCGGCCTGCCGGTCCTGCTGTTCGGCCACTCCATGGGCGGGCTCGTCGCCCTCAACACCGCGATCAGCCATCCCGAGGCCTTCCAGGCCGTCGCGGTGTGGAACTCCAACTTCAACCCGGGGCTGACCGGCCGCCTCGCCCAGGCGGTCCTCTCGATCGAACGGATGCTGAAGGGCTCCGACGTGCCGAGCGCCATTCTGCCCCGCGCCACCTTCGACGCCTGGGGCCGCAGCATTCCGGGACACCGGACCCCGTTCGACTGGCTGTCACGCGACCCCGAGGAGGTGGATCGCTACGCTGCCGATCCGCTGTGCCGTTTTCCGGCGAGCGTCTCGATGTGGAGCGACGTGCTGGCGCTCGCCTTCCGGGGCAGCCGGTCCGCGCTGCTCGACGATCTTCCCCGCTCGTTGCCCATACATCTCGTTGGCGGCGGCAAGGATCCTGCCACCCGCGGCGGCCGCGATGTGCTCTGGCTGTCCTATCATCTGAAACGCCTCGCCTTCGGCAATGTCACGACCGTGATCTACGACGACATGCGCCACGAGACGCTGAACGAGATCGACCGCGAAAAGGCGATCGGCGACTTCTCCGGCTGGTGCGACAAGGTCTTTCCTGCCGCCTGATGCGTGCCTCGCCCGCCTGCCGGTTCGGCCCGGCATGCGGGCTGGACATTCGCTTGGCGATGCCGAAACGGAATGATCCCATGAGAGAAATTCAAGTGTCTCCGAGGGGATAGCCCGCTATACAAAGACCATGAATCCATCCTCCGCGAGCCCCGCCACGACTGAGCCCAAGACCCGGATCCTGAACGGCCTCGGCCTGATGGTGATCGCGATGCTCGTCGCTCCCTTCATCGACGTGTTTTCGAAGCTCGCCACATCGAGCGCTTCGCCGACCCTGATCACCACGGGACGCTTCCTGTTCCAGGCGATCTTCATGCTGCCTTTCGTGATCATGAACGGCACATGGCGGGAGTTCTCCTGGAAGCTGAGCGGCTATCACGCCATCCGCGCCGGCATCATCACGGTCTCGATGATCTGCTTCGTCGCAACGCTTGCCGTCATGCAGGTTGCCGATGCTGTCGCCATCTTCTTCGTCGAGCCGATCATACTGACGGTTCTGGCCAGCGTCTTCCTCAAGGAGACGATCGGCTGGCGTCGCTACACGGCCTGCGCCGTCGGCTTCCTCGGCGCGATGATCGTCATCCGCCCGAGCTTCGAAATGGTCGGCCCCATCGCCGTGCTCCCGGTGGTCACCGCCTTCTGCATCGCCGTCTTCGCGCTGATGACACGCGCGCTCTCGCAGCGGGAAAACCCCTGGGCCATGCAGTTCCAGATGTCGCTCTGGGGTTTGCCGATCTGCGGCCTGCTGCTCGCCGTCGGCAGTGTCAGCGGCATCGATTTCCTCGAACCGTCCTTGCCAAGCGCAATGACGCTGACCTGGATCGCCTGCGTCGGCCTCGCCGCAGCCCTTTCCGGCATCCTCGCCGTCTACGCCTACCGGGTGGCGCCCGCCTCGGTGCTCGCACCGCTGCAATATCTCGAGATCGTCTCCGCGACGCTGTTCGGCTGGCTGGTGTTCGGCGACTTCCCCGATCCGATCAAATGGCTGGGCATCGCCATCATCATCGGCTCGGGCCTCTACATCGTCTGGCGGGAGCGCCGCTTCTCCTCCAAGCCGGTTTCCGACAGCGAGCCGATCGCCCCATGACAGGATCACCCATGACAGAAAAGCCGAAGAAAAAGCCGCCGCTTGCCGGAATCCGCGTGATTGAGCTTGCCCGCGTTCTGGCAGGACCCTGGGCCGGCCAGATGCTCGCCGACCTCGGCGCCGACGTCATCAAGGTGGAAAACCCGGAAGGCGGCGACGACACCCGCGCCTGGGGACCGCCCTTCGTCGAAGGCAAGGACGGCGAAAACCTGTCGGCCGCCTATTACCACTCGACCAACCGCAACAAGCGCTCGATCGCCCTCGACTTCCGCTCCGGCGAAGGCCAGGAAATCGTCAGAAGGCTGGTCGCCACCGCCGACGTGGTCATCGAGAACTTCAAGCTCGGGGGCCTGAAGAAATACGGCCTCGACTACGAGAGCCTGAAGGCGATCAATCCGAAGCTCGTCTATTGCTCGATCACCGGCTTCGGCCAGAACGGTCCTTACGCCGAGTTCGCCGGCTACGACTACATCGTCCAGGGCATGTCGGGCTTCATGTCGATCACCGGCGAGCCGGACGGCCAGCCGATGAAGGCCGGCGTCGCGATCGCCGACATCTTCACCGGCATCTATGCGGTCACCGCCATCCAGGCCGCGCTGATCCATGCGATGAAGACCGGTGAAGGCCAGCTGGTCGACATGGCGCTGCTCGACGTGATGTCCGGCGTGCTCGCCAACCAGAACATGAACTACCTGATCTCCGGCAAGGCGCCAGTCCGCCTCGGCAATGCCCATCCGAACATCAGCCCCTACGAGGTCGTTCCGACGGCGGATGGCCACCTGATCCTCGCGGTCGGCAACGACGGCCAGTTCAAGCGCCTCTGCACCATTCTCGGCATCGATCCCGTCGCCGAGGACGAACGCTTCGCCACCAACAAGGCGCGCGTCGCCAACAAGGTCGAAGTCCGCCGGATCGTGATCGCGGAAACGCAGAAATGGGCCAAGCGCGACCTCCTGACCGCCTGCGAGACGAATTCCGTGCCGGCCGGACCGATCAATTCGATCGCCGAAATGTTCGACGATCCGCAGGTCAAGGCACGCGAACTGCGCATCGAACTCGAAGATGCCGACGGCACCGTCATTCCGGGCGTACGCACCCCGATCGTGCTGTCGGAGACCCCGCTGCGCTACGAGCGCCCCAGCCCGCGGGTCGGCGAACACCAACAAGAAATCCTCGCCGAACTGGCAGAGATCGAAAGGGAGAGAAACCAATGAAGAAGACTGGCGGGGAACTGATCGTCGAAGCCCTGAAGGCCAACGGCGTGGAACGCGTCTCCTGCGTGCCGGGGGAAAGCTATCTCGCGGTCCTCGATGCGCTGCGCGACAGCGGCATCGAAACTCTCGTCTGCCGACAGGAAGGCGGCGCCGCGATGATGGCAGACGCCTGGGGCCGGCTGACCGGCAAGCCCGGCATCTGCATGGTGACCCGCGGCCCGGGTGCGACCAACGCCACCGCCGGCCTGCACATCGCCAGGCAGGATTCGATCCCGATGATCCTCTTCATCGGTCAGGTCGGGCGCGACATGCGTGAGCGCGAGGCTTTTCAGGAAGTGGAGTATCGCCGCGCCTTCACCGAGTTCGCCAAGTGGGTCGGTGAGATCGACGACGCGCGCCGCATCCCCGAATTCGTCACCCGTGCCTTCGCCATTGCCACCTCCGGCCGCCCCGGCCCGGTCGTGCTGTCGCTGCCGGAAGACATGCTGGTCGACGAGGTCGAGGCGCCGGCCGCCAAGCCCGCCATGGCGGTCGAAGCCCATCCGGGCCCGTCGCAGATCGAGAAACTCGGTGAAATGCTGAGCGCCGCCAAGCGCCCCATCGCCATCCTCGGCGGCACGCGCTGGACGAAGGAGGCAGTTGCCGATTTCCAGGACTTCGCCAACTGCTGGAAGCTGCCGATCGGCTGCTCCTTCCGCCGGCAGATGCTGTTCGACCACCTGAACCCGTCCTACGCAGGCGACGTCGGCATCGGCATCAACCCGGCTCTCTCGAGAGAGATCAAGGACGCCGACCTCGTGCTGCTGATCGGCGGCCGTTTCTCCGAGATGCCGTCCTCGAGCTATACGCTGCTCGACGTCCCCTACCCGTCGCAGACGCTCGTGCACGTCTTCCCGGACCCGTCCGAACTCGGCCGCGTCTATCGCCCGGATCTCGCCATCTGCGCCGCGCCGGTCGAGTTCACCTCGGCGCTGAAGACGCTTGCGGCACCGAAGGATCCGGCCTGGGCGACCCGCACGGAGGCCATGCACGCCGCCTATCTCGCCTGGTCGACGCCGCCGACCCAGGGACCCGGACCAGTCCGCATGGGTCCGATCATGGATTGGATCGAAGCCAATACCGCCAAGGACACCATCTTCACCAACGGCGCCGGCAACTACGCCACCTGGGTGCACCGCTTCCATCGCTTCCGTGACTTCGCAACCCAGGCCGCTCCGACCTCCGGCTCGATGGGTTACGGCCTGCCGGCCGCAGTGGCGGCCAAGGCGCTGCATCCGGACCGTGAAGTCATCTGCTTTGCCGGTGACGGTTGCTTCATGATGCACGGCCAGGAATTCGCCACCGCGATCCGCTACGACCTGCCGATCATCGTCTGCCTGGTGAACAACGGTATCTACGGTACGATCCGCATGCATCAGGAGCGCGAATATCCCGGCCGCGTCAGCGCCACCGACCTCACCAACCCCGACTTCGCCGCCTTCGCCCGCGCCTATGGCGGTCATGGCGAAACGGTCGAGACGACGGAAGACTTCGCCGGCGCCTTCGAGCGCGCCCGCGCTTCCGGCAAGCCGTCGATCATCGAGATCAAGCTCGATCCGGAGGCGATCACGCCGATGAAGACGCTGACTCAGATTCGCGAGAAGACCTAGGTCTTCCGCGACATCTGCCGGGCCAGGTCGGCAAAGGCGCGCAGGGCCGGCGGCAGATGCCGATGGCCCGAATAATAGAGGCACAGTCCCGGAAATGGCGGCGTCCATTCCTCCAGCACCGTGACCAGACGGCCGGCCGCAAGGTCGGCCGCAACGTTTCGTTCGGTCATATAGGCAAGCCCCGCACCACCAACGGCGGCCTCGCGCATCAACTGCATGTCCTGCAGCGTCAGCGGACCCTCGACATCGACTCGGATCTCTTCCCCATGGCGCTCGAACTCCCAGCGATAGATCGTCCCGCTCGGCAGGCGCAGCCGCAAGCAGGCATGCCGTGTCAGATCGGCTGGAACCAGCGGTTTGCCGTGTCGTTCGATATACTGCGGTGATCCGACGACGACGAAACGCTCGTGCTCGGTCAGGGGAATGGCGATCATGTCCTGCGGCACCGTATCGATCAGCCGGATGCCGATGTCGAAGCCCTCGGCGACGATGTCGACCATGCGTCCTTCACTGACGATATCGACATCGACATCCCGATAACGCCGGAGGAATTCGAGAACGATCGGCATCAGCAGGCCCCGTGCTGCACCCTCCGACGTATTGATGCGCAACCGCCCCGCCGGCGTGGCGCGCGACTGCGTGGCCGCCTCCATCGCCGCTTCGATCTCCTTCAGCGCCGGCCCCACCTTGCCGAGAAACTGCTCGCCGGCTTGCGTCAGCGAGACGCTGCGCGTGGTGCGGTTGAACAGCTTGACGCCCATGCGGGTCTCGATCGCCGCAACCGCGTGGCTGAGCGCGGAAGCCGACAAGCCAAGCTCCGCAGCCGCCGCCCGGAAGCTCCGCGCCGCGGCCACGGCCGCGACCGCATGCAGTTCAACCAGTCCCGACTTCTTCATTGTCTCAAATCCTGCATCATATCATACACAAATATGCCGGTTATCAGAACAATGCCAGCGGCATATCTGAGGGTTCGTCACTGAACCAAATGAACGAGGCACATCATGACCAAGACGGTCTTCATCACCGGCGCATCCTCCGGCATCGGCAAAGCATCGGCCAAGCTCTTTCAGGAGAAGGGCTGGAACGTGGTTGCAACCATGCGCACTCCAGAGAAGGAATCCGAACTCAACCTACTCGACGGTGTTCTGGTGGCGCGCCTTGACGTCCAGGACCCGCAGAGCATCGAGACCACCGTCGAAGCCGCGATCGCGCGGTTCGGCCGCATCGACGTGCTGGTCAACAATGCCGGTTATGGCCTCTACGGCGTGTTCGAAGCGGTACCGCGAGAGAGCATCCAGCAGCAGTTCGACGTCAATGTATTTGGCGTCATGGATGTCACACGCGCCCTGCTCCCGCACTTCCGTGCCACCAGGGCCGGCACCATCATCAATGTGAGCTCAGGCGCTGGCCACTTCACATTGCCGATGATCTCGCTTTACTGCGCCAGCAAGTTCGCGCTGGAGGGCTTTACGGAAGCGCTTTCCTATGAGCTGCTGGCTCTACAGATCGGGGTGAAGCTGGTTGTCCCGCATGGCGGCGTTGCCGAGACAAGCTTTCAGCTGCGCTCAGCCGCGGATTTCGCCCAAGAGAATATGCCAACTGATTACCGCCCGTTCCTCGACCGCTCCACCGCGGCCTTCGCCAGAATGGGCGGCGCGTTGACCATGACGTCCCGGGATGTGGCCAACGTGGTGCATGAAGCGGCGACCGATGGAACCAGCCGGTTGCGCTACTTCGTCGGCGACGACGCACGCGGCTTCGTTCAGGCGCGCAGCGAAATGGCCGACCAGAACTATGTCGACTTCATGCGTTCGCACTTCGCCTGAATCCAACAAAAAAGCCGGCGCATCAACAAGATGCACCGGCTTTCGGAATCGGATTGGCAGACTTCAGATCGCCGCAGTGACGATGAACTCGACCTTGTAGTCCGGGGTCGCCAGCGCGGCTTCGCTGGTGGCGCGAGCCGGCGGATTCTTCGGGTCGATCCAGGCTTCCCAGACGGCGTTCATTTCGCCGAAGGTCGACATGTCGGAGAGGTAGATGATCGTCTGCAGGATCTTCGACTTGTCCGAGCCGGCGAGAGCCAGCAGGCGCTCGACTTCAGCCAGAGCCGACTTCGACTGTTCGGTGACGGAAACGCCGTCGCCGACCTGGCCCGCGAGATAGACGGTGTTGCCGTGAACGACAGCGCCGCTCATGCGGGCGCCCGGCTCGATACGCTTGATGGTCATGGAAAATACTCCTGTTTCATGGAAAGGCGAAATGTCGATGGCGGCGAGCGGAGCGCTCAGCCGCGAAGATGCAGGCTCTTCTGGTAGGTCGCGGTCGAACGCGCACCGGAACGGCAGTAGCCGAGCATCGGCCGCTCGAAATCGTCGAGCGCGTCCACCATGCCGGTCACGGCCTCGGGCGTCACGCCCATCGGGCCGACCGGCACATGGGCGATCTTGAGGCCGAGTTCCTCGGCACGCGCGGCGATTTCGGCAAAAGTCGGCTGACCGGCCTCTTCACCGTCGGGACGGTGGCAGACGATGGACTTGAAGCCGAGCGCCTTGATGGTGTCGAGATCGGCAACCTGGATCTGGCCGCTTACGGAATAGTCGTCGTCGATCTGCGAGATGTTCATGGGTCGCTCCCTGCTTTCGAGGGCCAAACATCTACGATGCGTGCAGTCGGGCGTCAATGACCGGAAAGCGCCTTCCCCTTCGGGGAACAGATCAGACGAAGGCGAAGGCCAGCGCGTATTCCCGGCTCTCGCCCGGCGCCAGATCGACGAGTTCGCCCCGCTCGGCAAGCTTGGCGCGTGGCTCCCAGCGATGGGAAACCGGCTCGATGCCGAGCACGTGGGCAGGCGCCGCCTGATTGCGCCAGATCTGCAGGAAGGGAAGCGTATCGGTGCGGAAACGGACCTTCAGCGTCTTGCCACCGATCGCGGCGATCGGACCGAGCCGCGCTTCGGCCCAGCCGCCCTGGCCGGCCGGAACGCAGAAGACCCCGCCGTCGCCCTCACCGAAGGCCCAGGGCATGCCGCCGCCCTCGAACATCGCCCCTTCGAGCCGCATGCCGTCGTCGAAATGCCGGGCGCCAAGGTTCATGTGATACATCAGCATCGCCGGGAACGGCGTCGCGCCGGTATTGGTAACCGTATCGGAGAGAAGCGTCTCGCCGGTCCCCCCGTCGATCCGCCAGCGCCGATCGAGCCGCGCCGCGCCGCCGTCGGCGAGACGGACATCGACAGTCGCCCGGCATTCGATCGCCTCGCCGCTGCTGCTGAAGGCGATGTCGCGTGCAGGATGGGACGAGAACGAGCCGTGAAGCGGATAGCGGCCCGCCTTGCCGTCGCCGATCGGCTCGGGATGGCGGATGTGATCCGGGCCGCAGGTGAAGAGAAAGCCCTCGAGCGAATGGTCGATTCGCGGATCGCCGTCATCGGGGATGGCCCGTCCGGGCGCGAGGTCGATGCCGCCGACAATGCAGGCGCCGATATCCATGACGGAACTCTCGTCGAGCGTGAGCGCCGGCCCCTTCCCCGCGGAAAACTCCATCATCTGCCCGGCTTCCCCTCGCTATCAATCCCGCTCCGGCGGGACGCGTGCCGCCATCAGCGTCTCGACGCCGGACAATCCGTCGTCGAGTGCCTTGAGGTATGGCAAATCGAGCGTGCCATCAAGCCATGTCTGGTAGTCGCCGGCGCGCGCCTTGAGGATCGCGTAATGCTCCGCGCCGGACCGGGTCAGGGAGAGTTGTTCGAAGCGCCGGTCATGGCTGTCGCGGCTGCGCTCCAGCCAGCGCCGCTCCTCGAGCGCCTTCACCGCCCGGCTGATCTTCGTCTTCGTCAGGCCGGAGTGTCCGGAAATCGCCTTCGCCGTGGAATGGACCTTTTCGCCGAGCGACCACAGCACCTGCCACTCCGCCCAGGAAATTTCGTCGCCGTCGCCGCTGAAACGCATGAAATGAGCGCTCAGCCTCTCGGCGGCGCGGTTCAGCCGATACGGCAAAAAATCGTCAATCTCAAATCGATGTCCCATCGTCCCCCCTCAGACGATCCGGCGGAAAATCGCCCACCGGTCTGCTCCCCATGAAAATTGTGCAGCGCCTCGCTCCCCAGAGACGGCCTTAAGACAATATTCACCATGAATTCACCTTTTCCACATTAGTGTCAAATTTATCGCGTTTCTCGCGTGGACCAAAAAGGGGATTCGGGCCGTGGTCGATATGTTGAGAGCTGGATTGATTGTCGCGTCGCTTGCTGCATTGCAGGCCGGCGTGTCGACACCTGCCCTTGCCCAGAGCTACGGGAATCGCGGAGGCTCCACGCTTCTCGTCACCCCCGACGGCGACCTGCTCGACTACACGCCCGAGCAAGGCGAAGTCGTCATCAGCCGCGACCAGATGGGCCGGCGCGTTCTCATCGACCGCTACGGCAACGTCGTGGCGATCGAAGTCCCTGCAGAGACCTACTTCCCCCGCCAGCGCGAAGCACGCGCGCCGGCCTATGACGACTACGGCGCGCCCGCCCCGGGCTGGGAGGACGACGGCATTGTGACAGGCGCCATCCCTTCGCCCGACGCGATCGATCGCCAGCCGCTCGACGAACCCCTGCCCGACATGCCGACCGGCGGCCCCGACCTCGCTCCGCCGACCGACCAGGCGCCGATGCGCACGGTCACGCCGGACATCCCGGTGAAGAGCAACCTGTCGCAGCTCGAAATCACCGCACTGCAGGTCTTCCTCGACCGCGAAGGTGTTTCGCCGGGCGTGATCGACGGCAAGATGGGCCAGAACGTCAACAAGGCGCTCGTCGCCTGGCAGCAGATGACCGGCGAAACCATCGACCCGAACAATGCAGAGGATATCCTCGAGCGCCTTCGCCTGTCCGGCGGGCTTGCGATCACCTCCTATACCATCACGCCCGGTGATGCCGCCGGTCCGTACGTTGCCGAGATCCCGGAAGACTACAGCCAGAAGGCCTTGCTGCCGTCGCTGGCCTACACCTCGACCACCGAAATGCTGGCCGAGAAATTCCACATGGACGAAGCCTATCTGCGCCAGCTCAACCCAGGCGTCGACTTCACCATCCCGGGCACCATCATCAAGGTGGTTGAACCCGGCCAGACCAAGACCGGCTCGGTTGCCCGCATCATCGCCAACAAGGGACTGAAGCAGGTCTTCGCCTACGCCGAGGATGGCTCGCTGATCGCTGCCTACCCCGCCAGTATCGGCTCCGCCGACACGCCGTCGCCGTCGGGCACGGTGACCGTCGAGCGCGTCGCCCTTAATCCGGGCTACACCTACAATCCGAAGATCAACTTCCAGCAGGGCGCCAACGACAAGGTGCTCAGCATCCCGCCCGGCCCGAACGGTCCTGTCGGTACCGTCTGGATGGCGCTTTCCAGGCCGACCTACGGCATCCACGGCACTCCGGAGCCGTCGAAGATCGGCCGCACCCAGAGCCATGGCTGCATCCGCCTGACCAACTGGGACGCCACCGAACTCGCCAAGATGGTCAAGCCGGGCGTCACCGTCGAGTTCATCGACTGACGCGACCGCGTCAGGGCGCCGCGTAGCGCACGTTTGTCATCTCCAAACACGAAAGAGCCGCCGGATCTCGATCCGGCGGCTCTTTCGTTTCGCTGCTTGGGAGGAACGGGAGGATCAGGCAGCGTTACGAACGATGCGCAGGAACCGGCGCGGCTCCTGGCTACGAATGACCTTGACCGGCAAGAGGCGCATGACTTCGCCGGCAAAGGCCTGGGCATTTTCGCGGGCGCGGTCGAGATTGCTGACCTTCGCCGCGTCCATGGTGTAGAGGGTGCCGCCACAGTCGAAGATCTCGCGGAAGGCGGTGCGCTCGACGATCGGCGTGTCGATGACATTGACGCCGCGAGCCGCAAGCAGCCCCTTGATCGTGAGGAGCGCGCGGGTCGTCACCATCGAGGTGACGCGGGTCAGCACGACCGAGTGGGCGATCTTCAGCTTGCCGGTATCTTCCATCAGCTTGATGAGGTCGAGAATCTGCGCACCGCCGCGCGCGTCCATCGCACAGCCCTGGACCGGGATCATGACATGATCGGAAAGCCCGATGGCAGTCGTGACGATGGCGTCGCGGGCGCCGGCAAGGTCGATGATCGTGTAGTCGGCGGAACGGGAGAGTTCGCGGATATGGCCCTGCAGCGAAGCAACGGAGACTTCCGAGATCACTTCGATGTTGTGCTGCGGACCGGAAATGTCGTGCCACTGGGAAATCCAGCGCTGCGGATCGGCATCGAGGATGGCGACGCGATAGCCCTGGTGGGCAAGTTCGGTCGCAAGCAGGAGAGCGGCAGTGGTCTTGCCGGCACCGCCTTTGGCATTGGCAAATGAGATGACTGGCATGCAATTTCCTCGAAGGGTAGAACCGAGCCGATCATCGCTCTCGCAGGCACCCCTTGCTCATGGTGTCAGTAAATGCAGTATTACTAATCATGGTTAACAAACCGGAAAGACAGCGAGGCAACCGCCTCCCTAAAATTTGGTAGGCGAGCCGCGCATCCCGCTGACACCAAAAGAGAAAAGGCCCGCGGCGAAAATCACCGCGGGCCTTGACGTTTGTTAACTCTACACCGGCTTCCGACGTCGGCGGACTACTTCCGGACCGGCGCGCATGACCCGACATTTGCCGGCTTGACACGCCCGGCCTTGAGGTCTTCGAGCCTCGGAATGGTCGGATCAGGCCCCCCGATCGCAGCTTCGAACGTGGCGCGATCAACCGCTATCATCCGACCCGATGAGGTAAAACTCACCATGCCGTCACGACCGCGATAGGCTGCAGAGACCCGCATACGGCAAAAGAACTTCTTGTCGCCTTTAGAGAGCACCCAGCCGAGCCCTCCCGAACGCCCCTGCCCCAGAGGACCGACCGCGTAACCCTGACCGGCGAGCTTGGAAAAACTCTCGGCATTCGCGGCTGCCGGAAGCACCACGGCGCCAAGAAGCACGGCAGCAATACTGAGGAAATGAAATCGCATGTGAAATACCTTTCGAATCGACCTGAAATACAATCTCTGCGTATATCGCCCAGACAATACACGCAAAATACAAAAAGGCCCGGAACATTCCGGGCCTTTCCGATTCGCATTGAAGACTGGACGCCTCAGAAGCAGTCGTAGAACAGCTTCTTGGTGTTTTCCAGCGTGAGCTCGACCGGGTTGCCGCCGGCGGTCGGATCAACGATGGCCATGGCGGCCATTTCGTCGATTCGGTCCGACTTGACGCCGAAGGCCGTGAGGTTTTCCGGAACGCCGAGTTCGGTGCGCAGTTCGAGCACATAGTTGTAGAAGCCGTCGAAGCCGCCGGAAATCCCGAGATAGGCGGCCGCACGGGCGATCTTGTCCTCGATCGCCGGACGGTTGAAGCGAAGCACCGCCGGCATGACGACGGCATTGGTCATGCCGTGGTGGGTGTTGTAGATCGCGCCGATCGGGTGCGACAGCGAATGGATCGCGCCGAGACCCTTCTGGAAGGCGACGGCGCCCATGGCAGCAGCCGACATCATGTTGGCACGGGCCTCGATGTCGGTTCCGTCCTTGTAGGCGCGCGGCAGGAATTCCTTGACCAGACGCATGCCTTCGAGCGCGATGCCCTGGCTCATCGGATGGTAGAAGGGCGATGAATAGGCTTCCAGGCAATGGGCAAACGCATCCATGCCGGTACCCGCTGTGATCGACTTCGGCATGCCGACGGTCAGTTCCGGATCGCAGATGACGACGCCCGGCAGGAACTTCGGATGGTAGATGATCTTTTTGACGTGGGTCTGCGAATTGGTGATGACCGATGCGCGTCCCACCTCCGAGCCGGTGCCGGCCGTGGTCGGCACGGCGACGATCGGCGCGATGCCCTCGACGCTGGCACGGGTCCACCAGTCGCCGATGTCTTCGAAATCCCAGACCGGACGAGTCTGGCCGACCATGAAGGCGACGCACTTGGCAAGGTCGAGGCCCGAGCCGCCGCCGAAGGCGACGACGCCGTCATGGCCGCCGTCACGGAACGCCTTAATGCCGGCTTCGAGGTTGACGTCGTTGGGGTTCGGATCGACGTCGGCGAAGAGCGCGCGGCCAAGGCCGGCTTCGGCAAGCACGTCGAGCGCCGTCTGGGTGATCTGCATCGGAGCCAGGCCGCGATCGGTGATCAGCAGCGGCTTCTTCATGCCGAGCGACTTGCAGGCGTCGGCCAGTTCCTTGATGCGACCGCGTCCCATCTTGACGGCGGTGGGATAGCTCCAGTTTGCGACGATATTCATTTCGTGACCTTCTTGAGGTGGTAGGATTTCGGGCGGGTGAGGTTCTGGAAGCCGATGACCGAGAGCGAGCCGCCCTTGCCGGTTTCCTTGACGCCGGTCCAGCAGAGCGCCGGGTCGAGATAGTCCGCACGGTTCATGAAGACCGTACCAGTCTCGATTTCACGGCCGATGCGGCCGGCGCGCTCGGGATCCTGCGTCCAGAGCGATGCGGTGAGGCCATACTGGCTGTCGTTCATCAGGGCGAGCGCTTCGTCATCGGTCTTGACCTTCATGATGCCGACGGCCGGACCGAAGGTCTCGTCCTTCATGAAGGACATCGAGTGATCGACGTTGGTCAGGATCTGCGGCATGAGGTAAGCGTGGCCGTCATCCTGCGGGAAGAGCTTCGGATCGACATGGGTCTTGGCGCCCTTGGCGACGGCAGCGGCGATCTGTTCGCGCACATGCGCGGCGAAGCGGCGATGGGCCATGGGGCCGAGCGTCGTTTCCGGATCGAGCGGGTTGCCGAGCTTGTAGTTGGACACCCATGCGACGGACTTCTCGACGAAGCTGTCGTAGAGGCTCTCATGCACGTAGATGCGCTCGATGCCGCAGCAGCACTGTCCGGAATTGTAGGTGGCGCCGTCCATCAGCGTGTCGACGGCAGCATCCAGATCGGCGTCTTCCATGACATAGGCCGGATCCTTGCCGCCGAGTTCGAGGCCGAGACCGGCAAACGTGCCGGCAGCGGCGCGCTCGATCGAACGGCCGCCCTCGACGGAACCGGTGAAGTTGATGAAGTTGAACTTGCCGGTGGCGATCAGCGCCGAGGTGGTGGCGTGGTCGAGGAAGACGTTGACGAAGACGTCATCCGGAACGCCGGCCTCGACGAAGGCGCGCACCATGCGCTCGCCAACCAGCAGGGTCTGCGTGGCATGCTTGATGACGACCGTGTTGCCGGCCATCAGCGCCGGGGCGACCGTGTTGATCGCCGTCATGTAAGGATAGTTCCACGGCGCGATGACGAACACGACGCCCTGGGCCTCGCGCTCGATACGGCGTTCGAAGGCGGCACTTTCCTCGATGACGAGCGGCTTCAGTGCGTCGGCTGCGATCGAGGCGACATAGTTGGAACGCTCGTTGAAGCCCTTGTATTCACCGCCGTAGCGGACCGGGCGGCCCATCATGTGGGCGAGTTCGGGCACGACTTCGTCCGACATCTCGTTGAGGCGGGCGACGCCCTTGAGGACGAGCTGGACGCGCTCTTCGAGCGGACGGCGGGCCCAGGCCTTCTGGGCCTTGCGGGCGCGCGCCACCGCCTCGCTGGCGGCTTCGAGCGACATCGCGGGACGCTCGGCGTAGACCGACTGGTCGATCGGCGAAATGCATTTGATCATGGTCATTCTCAGTTGCTCCTTGAAAGCCTTGCTTGCCAGTAGCGCGAAGCGGGGCGCGGCACCATCTGCCAAGATGGCGCAACCGCCCCAGCCCGACCGGACGACGCCTCGGCGCGGTCCGGCCCTTGCTGGCACGAACGCCCTCCCCGGTCGAACCGCGAAGGGCCTTGAATCTCTCTTACCGTCAATCGCATGACAGGAATATCACCCGAAAGGGATAGACCGCCGGAAGGCCAGACGCCGCCAGCGATCATGCCTCAGGCGCGTTCGAAACCGCGGGCCACCTCCCAATCGGTGATCTTGCGGTCATACTCTTCCTGCTCCCACTCGGCCGCACGCACATAGTGGTCGACGACATCGTCGCCGAGGGCGGAGCGCAGCATGGCCGAACCGGTCAACGCCTCGGTGGCGGCTCGGAGCGTGCGCGGGATCTCCCGCACGTCCTGCGCACCATAGGCGTCACCGGTGAAGGCAGGCTCCAGCGCCATCTTCTTCTCGATCCCGTCGATGCCGGCCGCGATCAGGGCTGCCATGGCGAGATAGGGATTGAGGTCGGAACCGCCGACGCGGCATTCGACGCGGATGCCCTTGGTGCCCTCGCCGCACAGACGGTAGCCGGCGGTGCGGTTGTCCTTCGACCAGATCGCCTTGGTCGGGGCGAAGGTGCCGGCCATGAAGCGCTTGTAGGAATTGATGTAGGGCGCCAGGAAATAGGTGATCTCGCTCGCATGCGCGAGCAGGCCCGCCATGTAGTGCTTCATCGTTTCCGACATGCCGTACTTGTCCTTCGGATCGAAGAACAGCGGCGTCTTGCCGTCGGCGGACCACAGTGACTGGTGGATATGCGACGAGGAGCCGGCGGCGTTGTAGTGCCACTTGGCGAGGAAGGTGATCGCCTTGCCGCGCGTCCAGGCGATCTCCTTGCAGGCGTTCTTGATGATCACGTGCCGGTCGGCCATGGTCAGCGCATCGGCGTAGCGGACGTTGATTTCCTCCTGGCCGGCCGATGCCTCGCCCTTGGAGTTCTCGACCGGAATGCCGGCGCCCTGCAGTCCCTTGCGGATCGCCCGCATCACGTCTTCTTCCTTGGTGGTCTGGAAGATGTGATAGTCCTCGTTGTAGCCGCTGACGAGCTGCAGGTCGCGATAGCCCGAGGCGCGCGCGTCGTCATAGGTCTGGTCGAAGAGGAAAAATTCGAGTTCGGTCGCCATGAAGGCCTTGAGACCCATGGCCTCGAGCCGGGCGACCTGCTTCTTCAGGATCGCGCGCGGCGAATGCGGTACGTCCGCATGGGTATGGTGATCCTGCACGTCGCAGAGAACCAGCGCCGTGCCTTCCAGCCAGGGGACCCGCCGCAGCGTCGAAAGATCGGGCTTCATGGTGTAGTCGCCATAGCCCTTTTCCCAGCTCGTCGCCTTGTAGCCGGAGACGGTTTCCATCTCCATGTCGGTGGCCAGCAGGTAATTGCAGCTGTGCGTCTCTTCATAGGCGCTCTCGACGAAATACTCCGCCTGGAAGCGCTTGCCCATGAGCCGCCCCTGCATGTCGACCTGGCAGGCCAGAACGGTATCGATGCGCCCCTCGGCGACATCCTTTTTCAGTTCGTCGAATGTGTACGTCATTTGAGTAAGCCCGCTGATTATGGTTGTTTCAGGCGCGCCGGCCTGTTTTCCCTTTGTTTTTTGATGCCCCGGCCGACTGACGGCCGGGGATAGTCTCACGGCTCTCGAGGCTTACACCTCGCCGACAGCCTTCTCGGCCGCCGCAATCTCGGCCTGGCGCTTGGCCACTTCCGCACCGATCGGCGGGCCTTTGAAGCGCTTGTTTTCGAAAACGAGCCAGACGATCGCGGTCAGCACGAAGAAGCCGAGCGTGATGTAGAGCGCCCAGTCGTTCGGCGGCTGGATGCCGATGACGAAAATCACCGCCATGGACACAAGCGACAGTATGGCGACGATCTTGAAGCGTGCTGCCCCCAGATCCCAGGGACCCATGGCATGCCATTTCGGCGTGCCGTGAGCAAAAAGCCCCAGACCGATCGGCAGGGCAAAGGACAGGAACAGGAAGATGACCGTGCACGAGACGACGATCGCATAGGCGGACGCCTCACCGATGGTGACCTCCGACGTGCCCCAGACGAACAGCACCGAGAGCACGGCAGCGGTCCAGATGGCGGCGACCGGTGTACGGAATTTCGGGCTGACCTTGGCCAGCGCGCTGGAGCCCGGCAGGCCTTTGTCGCGCGAAAAGGCAAAAATCATGCGCGATGCCGAGGTGACCGTCGCCAGACCGCACAGGAATTGCGAGATGAAGATCGCGAGATAGAGCACGAACTTTACCGTCGGGTTGACCTGGCTGTCCATCGCCCAGAAGAACACGTTCCAGCCCTGCTTGGCGGCGTCGTCCATGTTCGGGATCATCAGAACGAAGGAGCACAGCATAATGTAACCGAAGACCGATGCCCAAAGAACCGAGGACACCATTCCACGCGGCACGGAATGCTGGGCGCGCACGGTCTCTTCAGAGGTATGGGCCGAGGCATCGTAGCCGGTGATCGTATAGACCGGCAGCAGCAGACCGAGCGCGAAGACCCAGCCGCTCGACACCGACGGCCAGACATTGCCGCCGGCTTCACCCGAATAGTTGCTGAGCGTGAAAAGCCGTGCGAACTCGTAGGACGGCGCCGATACCAGGCAAACGACTGTCAGACCGATGGCGGCCGCCAGGATGAGATAGCCCGACATGTCCGTGAGCTTTGCCGTCAGACCGATACCGACATGATTGATCAGAGCCATCAGACCGGTGATCGCACCGACGAAAAGAACACGCACCATAAGCGTGTCTTCCATGCCGAAATAGGCACCGAATGCGCCGAAGAAGAAGTAGTAGGTGCCGACATTGATGGCGCCCAGAACGGTGATCAGGCCGAGCAGGTTGAGCCAGGCCGACAGCCAGCCGGTGAAGCGGTTGCCGAGGATCGAACCCCAGTGATAGAGCCCACCGGCCGTCGGATAGGCCGACGAGATCTGCGCCAGCGCCAGCGCAAAGAAACCGGACATCAGGCAGCCGAGCGGCCAGCCTAGCCCGATCGCGATACCGCCTGCGCCGGACGTCGCCTGTGCGAGCGAGTTGATACCGCCGGACATGATGCATATGATGGAAAATGAAATCGCGAAATTCGAGAACGAGCTCATGCTACGTTCGAGTTCCTGGGCATAGCCCATGGAGTGCAGGATATGCACGTCGTGTTTTTTGTCTGCTTCGGTATAATCTGACATGACGTCCCCCAATTAACCGATCGTCCGCGGGATTGCGGACAATTTCGTGTGCAGCGCTGCCGACAGAACCGGCAGCCGTTACGCAGATCAACTGATCCCCGGGGTCTTTTTTTCTTTTCCTAGCGGTGGGCGATCGCCTTCACGATCAACTCCGCCAGATAGTCGGCCATGACCCCTTGGCCGACCTCATCTCGTATCAGGTCGTTTCTGACCTCGATCATGACATTCAACAACCCGTGCGGCAGGGCATGCAGCCGCAGGCTATGCGTTACGCCGTCTTCCGGCCCATAGGGCTCGTTGCGCCCGACATTGTACGAGCCTGCCTTGGCCGCATCGAGCATGCCGTCCGCGAGCCGGCTGTCGCTGTCGTGCAGGATGCCGATTTCGACCTCCCGCTTCCGGCCCATATAGACCGGCGTGAAGCTGTGGACCGTGACCAGAACGGTTTCCTGGCCCCGCGCCATGCGCGCGGCCAGAAGGTCCGAAATGCGGTCGTGAAAGGGAATGTAGAGGGCCGCGGTGCGGGCATAGCGCTCCGCCGGCGACAGGCCGCAATTGCCCGGGATCTCGTAGATCTCGCTCTTTTCCGGCATCGCCCCCGGCGCTTCCGGCGGGCGGTTGCAATCGTAGACGAGGCGGGAAAACCGCTGGTGGACGAGTGGGCCGTCGAGTTTGGCGGAAAGCCGCTTGGCAACCGCCAGTGCGCCCGGATCCCATGCGATGTGGCTGACCAGAGCATCATCGTCGAGGCCGAGATTTCCGGCACGCTCCGGCATGCGGCGGGACGCGTGCTCGCAGACGAAGAGGCAGGCCCCTGCCCCGTCGGCATTCTCAACGGCGACGGCTTCGCCGTCTGCCTCTGTCAGGATGTCCGTCCTCAAGAGCATGCGGTATTTTCCCCCGCGCCTTCCGGCTTATTTTCTTGACGAAGAGAATTCTTCACGATTGCGACAGTGTCAACCATGCCTTGAAAATTTCTCTTCAATTTTCGCGTTGACAGGATTGTGACAGCCAAGTTTAACTTTGTGACAGGCCGGCAGAAGATCGGCCCAAGGGGAAAACAGACGTTGAAACAGGCGCCGAAAACAGTGTCGGACGTAATCCGCACCCATTTCGATGGGTTGACGCGCGCTGAGCGTCAGCTCGCGGAAAGCCTGCTCGACAACTATCCGGTATCCGGCCTCGGCTCGATCACCACGGTCGCCGACAATGCCGGCGTCTCGACGCCGACCGTCGCCCGCATGGTCCAGAAGCTCGGCTACAAGGGCTACCCGGAATTCCAGGCGCATCTGCATCAGGAGCTCGAGGCGACGCTGTCCGGCCCGATCGCCAAGCACGACCGCTGGGCATCGAACGCACCGGGCACCCATATCCTCAACCGCTTCGCAGAAGCGGTGATGAACAACATGCGGCAGACCCTGAGCGGGCTGGACACCGTCTCTTTCGACGATGCCGCCCGCCTGCTCTCCGACCGCCGCCGCAATGTCTATTTCGTCGGCGGGCGCATCACCGGGGCGCTTGCCGAATACTTTTTCACCCACATGCAGGTCATCCGCCCCAAGACGGCGTTGATGACGGCGAACACCAGTTCGTGGCCGCAAAACGTGCTCAACATGAGCGAGGGTGACGTTCTGGTGATCTTCGACATCCGCCGCTACGAGGCGGACATGGAGACGCTCGCCGCGGTCGCGAAAGCGAGCGGCGTCGAGATCATCCTGTTCACCGACCCGTGGAGTTCGCCGGTCGCCAAGCATGCAAGACACTGTTTCAAGGTCGATATCGAGGCACCCTCCGCATGGGATTCCTCGGTCGTCACGCTGTTCGTCGTCGAAGCCCTGATCGAAGCCGTCCAAAGCTCGGCCTGGGATGAGACCCGAGAGCGCATGAATACGCTCGAAGGTCTGTTCGAAAAGGCGCGGCTGTTTCGCAAGCCGCGCTGAATGCCATCGCATCGGGAGGTAAGAAGGAAAAGAGAACAGAAAAAGGGACGTGCTTGACGCCTGAAAGGCACTGAGCAGGAACCGTCACATAACTATCATGCAAGCTGAATATCAGTCCCGCATCGCTGCAAAACCAACAAGGAGAACTTCAGTGATTACGAATTTCCGCCGCATGCTCTCGCTGTCGACCGCAATGGTCGTCGCGTCCACCTCGCTCGCATTCGCCGAGCCGAGCGCCGAACTGGTCGAAGCCGCCAAGAAGGAAGGCATGCTGACCACGATCGCTCTGCCCCACGACTGGTGCGGCTACGGCGCCGTGATCGACGGCTTCAAGAAGAAGTACCCGGAAATCAGCGTCAACGAACTGAACCCGGATGCCGGCTCGGCTGACGAAGTCGAAGCCGTCAAGGCCAACAAGGACAACAAGGGCCCGCAGGCTCCGGACGTTGTCGACGTCGGTCTGGCCTTCGGTCCGCAGATGAAGGCCGAAGGCCTCCTGATGCCGTACAAGGTCTCGACCTGGGACGAAATTCCGGAAAACGTCAAGGACGCCGAAGGCTACTGGTACGGCGACTACTACGGCGTCATGTCGATGATCGTGAACAAGGATCTCGTCAAGGAAACCCCGAAGGACTGGGCTGACCTCCTGAAGGCTGACTATGCCGGCCAGGTTGCTCTCGCCGGTGACCCGCGCGCTTCGAACCAGGCCATCCTCGGCGTTCTCGCCGCCGGCCTCGCTTCCGGTGCCAAGGCTGGCAAGGAAGCCGGCGAAGCCGGTCTGAAGTACTTCGCCGAACTCAACAAGGCTGGCAACTTCGTTCCGGTCATCGGCAAGTCCGGCACGCTGGCTCAGGGCTCGACCCCGATCGTCGTCGCCTGGGACTACAACGCCCTGTCCTGGAAGGACACGCTGGCCGGCAACCCGCCGGTTGACGTCATCGTTCCGGAATCTGGCGTTCTCGCAGGTGTCTACGTTCAGGGTATCTCGGCCTACGCCCCGCACCCGAACGCTGCCAAGCTCTGGATGGAATATCTCTATTCCGACGAAGGCCAGACCGCATGGCTCGCCGGCTACTGCCACCCGGCCCGCTTCAACGCCATGTCCAAGGCCGGCAAGATCCCGCAGGCCCTGCTCGACAAGCTGCCGCCGGCCGCTGCCTATGAAAAGGCCTACTTCCCGACGCTCGAGGAAGTCGATGCCAACAAGGCTGCCGTCACCGGCGGTTGGGACAGCGTCGTCGGCGCCAACGTACAGTAATTAAAATGCTGTGAAATGCCGCCCCGGTCTTGAGGCCGGGGCGGCTTTTCTCTTCAATGGGATCCGCGCACCAAAGCGTGGACGAGGGGACAAACTGGATGGCGTCTGACAGCACCACCACCGCACAGACCGCAGGCCTCGCGAAACGGCTGCCGCTCCACTGGATCGGCGTGGCCCCCTTCGCGGCCTTCACACTTCTTTTCCTGATCCTGCCGACGATGAAGATCGTGCTGGGCGCGTTTCAGAACGCCGACGGCGCCTTCACGCTCGAAAACATCGGGGGCCTGTTCACGCCTTCGATCCTCGCGGCCTACTGGATCTCGATCAAGATCAGCCTCGCCTCGGCCCTGCTCGGCTGCCTGATCGGCTTCGCCATGGCGACCGCCGTGATCCTCGGCGGACTGCCGCAATGGATCCGCGGGCCGCTCCTGACCTTTTCGGGTGTCGCCTCGAATTTCGCCGGCGTGCCGCTGGCCTTCGCCTTTCTCGCGACGCTCGGCCCGATGGGTCTGGTCACCGTCTTTCTGCGCAGCAATTTCGGCTTCGACCTGCGCGCCCATCTCGGCTTCAACCTGCTTTCCTTCTGGGGACTGACGGTCACCTATCTGTTCTTCCAGATCCCGCTGATGATTCTCATCATCACCCCGGCCATCGACGGCCTGAAGCGCGAATGGAAGGAAGCCGCCTCGATCCTCGGGGCAACCAACGTGCAATACTGGCGCATGGTCGCCTTCCCGATCCTGCTGCCTTCGCTGCTCGGCACCATGGCGCTGCTGTTCGCCAATGCCTTCGGCGCCGTCGCCACCGCGATCGCGCTGACGGGATCGTCGCTGAACATCGTGCCGATCCTGCTCTTCGCCCAGATCCGCGGCGACGTGCTCGGCAATCCGCATCTCGGCTACGCCCTTGCCTTCGGCATGATCGTCGTGACCGGTGTTGCCAATGCCCTTTACATTTGGCTGCGCGCCCGCAGTGAAAGGTGGCTGCGATGAAAAAGATCTGGGCCTGGGGAGCGCTGGCGTTCGGCCTCCTCTACTTCTTCCTGCCGCTGATCGGCATGACCAACTTCTCGCTGAAGATGCGGCGCGGCGAATATTCCTTCGACGCCTATGCCAAGGTTCTCGGCGATGCGCAGTTCCAGCAGACCTTCAGCTATTCGGTCACGATGGCGCTGGTGACGATCGTCTTCGGCATCGTGCTCGTCGTGCCGACCGCCTACTGGGTGCGGCTGCGCATGCCCGGCCTGCGCCCCTATATCGAATTCGTGACGCTTCTGCCGCTGGTCATCCCGGCGATCGTCATCGTCTTCGGCTATATCCGCCTCTACAACACCTCGAGCTGGCTGCCACTGACCGGCACGCTGACCGGCACCAACCTGCTCCTGATGTTCGGCTATGCGACACTCGCCCTGCCCTACATGTATCGTGCCGTCGACACGGGCCTGTCCTCGATCGACGTGCGCACGCTGACGGAAGCCGCCCAGAGCCTCGGCGCCGGCTGGGCGCGCATCCTGTTCCGCATCATCCTGCCCAACGTGCTGATCGCGGTTCTCTCCGGCGCCTTCCTGACCTTCGCCATCGTCATCGGTGAGTTCACCATGGCGGCGCTGCTCAACCGTCCGGCCTTCGGCCCTTACATGCAGTTGCTCGGTGCCAACCGTGCCTACGAACCGGCAGCACTCGCCGTCATCGCCTTCGGCATCACCTGGGGATGCCTCGGCCTGATCCAGTTGGTCTCCCGTTTCCAGAAAACAACTCAACGCCCGGCCTGAGGACGACAGCAATGACATTCCTGACCCTGACCAACATCCAGAAGTCCTTCGGGCCGGTCAAAGTCGTCCACGACTTCAACATGGCGATCAACAAGGGCGAGTTCATCTCGTTCCTCGGACCGTCCGGCTGCGGCAAGACCACCATCCTGCGCATGGTCGCCGGCTTCGAGACACCGAGCGGCGGCACCATCGTCATCAATGACCGTGACCAGTCTAGCCTGAAGCCCAACCAGCGCAACATCGGCATGGTGTTCCAGGCCTATGCGCTCTTCCCCAACATGAACGTCTTCGACAATGTCGCCTTCGGCCTGAAGATCGCCGGTATCGGCAAGGCCGAAATCGAGAAGCGGGTGAAGGAGATGCTGGCACTGATCCATCTCGAACACCTGGGCGACCGCTATCCCTACCAGCTGTCGGGTGGCCAGCAGCAGCGGGTGGCGCTCGCCCGCGCATTGGCGCCGAAGCCGCAGGTGCTCCTGCTCGACGAGCCGCTCTCGGCACTCGACGCCAAGATCCGCGTCTCGCTGCGCGAGGAAATCCGCCAGATCCAGCAACAGCTCGGCATCACCACCGTCTTCGTCACCCACGACCAGGAAGAAGCGCTGTCGATCTCCGACCGGGTCGTCGTCATGAATGCCGGGCGCGCCGACCAGATCGGCACGCCCTTCGAGATCTACAACAAGCCGGCGACGCGCTTCGTCGCCTCCTTCGTCGGCACGCTGAACCTGATCGAGGCCAAGGTCGTCGATCCGGCAGCGAATTCAGTGGCGATCGGCGACCTCGTCGTGCGCCTGAAGGACAAGGTCGAGGCTGCCGCCGGCAGCACGGTTCAGCTTGCCATGCGTCCGGAAGCAGGCTCGCTGAACGGGAGCGCGAAGGGCGATACGACGCTGAGCGGTCCGGTCGTTTCCAGCCACTTCCTCGGCTCGGTCATCCGGACGCGCATGAACGTCGCCGGCAATATCGTTTCCTTCGACATGTTCAACGACCCGAGCATCACACCTCCGGCCGTCGGCGAAACCGTCAATTTGCGGATCGACGCGGACGATCTTCTGGTCCTTCAGGCCTGAGACAAACCCAGCATTTCCGGGTTCTTGATCATCGGGGGGGCGCCTTTAGCGGTCCCCCTTTTCTTTGAATTTTGCCCCGGCAGGAACTGCTCCGAAACGATCCATTTTCTTTACCAAGTCGTGGGAGCATCCGGCCGGAAACAACAGTCGGGAATGACGGAATGGGGACCCGCGACAGAGACGATCTGCTGATGACACCGCGGCGGTTCATGGACGAGTTCATGCGGCTGAAACGGGGCTCGGTCACCCGGCGGCATTTTCTCGGCGTGACCGGCCTCGGTCTTGCTTCCGCCGTGATGGGCGGCACTGGCGGACCGTGGAACCGGCCGGTCTTCGCCTCGGAACTCGGCGGCCAGGTCTCCGTCAACAGCTGGCCCAATTACCACGACCCGGCCACCTTCGAGGAATTCACCCGGCTGACAGGTGTCGAGGTACTGCTGACCGTCACCGGCTCGAACGAGGAAGTCCTGACCCGTCTGCAGACGGGCAGCGCCGCATGGGACCTGATCGTCCCGACGAACTACGCCATTTCGACCTATGCGGCCCGCGGCCTGATCGAGCCGATCGATCTTTCCCGGCTGCCGAACTATGATCGAAAGACCCAGAACCCGCGCTTCATCTCCGCCGCCGAGATCGATGGCAAGACTTTTGCCGTACCGAAGAACTGGGGCACCACCGGCATGGCGACCCATACCGACGAGCTGGACGTCATGCCGACCAGCTGGCGGGAGTTCTTCGACCTCGCCATGACCGATGCCAGCGGCCGGACCATCGTCCACGACTATCAGCTGACGACGATCGGCAACGCCCTGGTATCGCTCGGCCATTCCTTCAACTCGGTCGACCCGGCCGAGCTCGCCCGGGCCGAAGTGCTCCTCCTCGAGGTCAA
Organism: Rhizobium terricola; assembly: GCF_012927355.1. Lineage (GTDB taxonomy): Bacteria > Pseudomonadota > Alphaproteobacteria > Rhizobiales > Rhizobiaceae > Allorhizobium > Allorhizobium terricola. Next base: position 662,883 of record NZ_JABBGK010000001.1, on the reverse strand, counting down.
GCCGCATCTTTTCGCCATCGACAGCGATTACCAGCCGGCCATGCGCGCCGGCGACGCGTGGCTCACCATGAGCTGGACGGTGGACGGCCTGCAACTGAACCGCGACATTCCCGACATCGAGTTCACCCTCGGCTCCGACGGCGGCGAGATCTGGACCGACTATTATGCGATCCCCGCCAGCGCGCCCAACAAGCCGGCAGCCTATGCGCTGCTCGACTTCCTCATGCGACCGGAGATCGCACTCCGCGAACACCTGGCGACCGGTGCCGCAACGACAGACGGCCGCGTCATGACGCAACTGCCGCACGAAATCATCGCAAACCGAATCATCTATCCGGACGAAGTGGCACTCAGCCCGCTGGAATTCGGCGCCGCGGTGACCCTGACCGATCCCGGCCGCGCCGAACTGATGGCGCGCTTCAAGGCGGCCTGACGTCATAGATACCTCCGCCTGAACAACGAAAAATTCCAGGACCCGAAAGCCATGGCCCCGCGCATCTCCGTCATCGACAGCATCTCCGATCCCGGCAAGCCAGGGCGTGCCAACGAGGACCGACTGGGCCACAACGGTTCGGCCGCCTTCGTCATCGACGGCGCGACCGGCCTCGGCGACCGGCAGTTCATGGAGGGCTACGGCTCCGACGCGGCCTGGATCGCGGAATTCGCGGCCATCCACTTTGCCGAAAGGCTGAACCGCAGCGCCGACCCGAAGGCCGTGCTCAGAAAGGTTTCCGAGGAGGCCCGCGACGCCTTCATGGCCGCGGCCGGCGACCAACCCCGCTACGCCTGGCCGCTCTGCAGCCTGACTGCCCTTCAGACGACCGACACCGGTTTCCGCTGGTTCGGTCTCGGCGACAGCTGCCTTTATCTGCTGCACGACGACGGACGCTCCGACTTCGTCATCCCGATCCCCGGCGCCTACGAATGGGAGCAACATCAGGCAGCACAACACATCGCCCGCGTCGGCGGGATCGGTGCCGCAAACATCGCGACTAGCGATCCGACGACCCTTGCAAATCTTCGCGAAGGTCGCGCCCGCCAGAACACACCTGACGGCACGACCTGGACCTTCGGCATCGTCCCGGAAGCCGCCGATCACCTCGCCATGATCGACGTGCCTCTCCACGGCGGCGGAGCGACCGCCCTCCTCTGCTCCGACGGCCTCGCCGACCTCGTCGCCCTCTACAAGCTCTACGACCCGGCCACGCTGATCCAGCGTGCCGCGACATCGGGGCTGAAATCCCTGGTCGCCGAACTCCGCCACATGGAGCGGGAGATTGACCCGGACGGCCTGAAATACCCGCGCTACAAGCAGAGCGACGACACGACGGCGATCCTGCTCCGGCTGGAAACTTGAAGGTAATTAGGAATCCGCCTCAATAACTTATCGGCGAATTCGGAATCGGATTGCGAACACACTCATGCAGAGGATGAGCACCTTGTTTGGCCCCTCATCCGCCCTTCGGGCACCTTCTCCCCGCAAGCGGGGAGAAGGCAGAACCCGCCAGCGCCATCAGTCCCCGCTTAGCCAAGCGGGGAGAAGGACGCGGAGGTCGGCGGCTTGCCCCCTTCTCCCCGTTTACGGGGAGAAGGTCCCGGCAGGGGGATGAGGGGCCATTGCGTCAGTCAACCCGCTACTCCACAGCCTTCGGCACATAGTTCAAGACCGGCCCCAGCCAGCGCTCCACCTCGCGCACCCCCATGCCCTTGCGCGCCGCATAGTCCTCCACCTGGTCCCGCTCGACCTTGGCGACGCCGAAATAATAGCTTTCCGGATGGCCAATATAGAGGCCCGACACGGACGAGCCAGGCCACATCGCCATGCCCTCGGTCAGCTTCACACCGGTCGCCCGTTCCGCGTCGAGAAGCCTAAACAGCGTCGTCTTTTCGGTATGGTCGGGCTGGGCGGGATAGCCGGGTGCGGGGCGGATGCCGCCATAGGCCTCGCCGACCAGTTCCTCGGGCATGAAGGCCTCGTCGGGCGCATAGCCCCAGAATTCGCGCCGCACACGCTCATGCATGCGCTCGGCGAAGGCTTCCGCAAAGCGGTCGGCCAGCGCCTTGACCAGGATGGACGAATAGTCGTCGTTCGCCCGCTCGAAGCGCTCGGCAATGGCGATTTCCTCGAAACCGGCCGTGACCACAAAGCCGCCGACATAGTCCGCGACCCCGCTCTCCTTCGGCGCGACGAAGTCGCTGAGCGCCACATTGGGCCGCCCGTCGCGCTTCGACAATTGCTGGCGGAGCGTGAAGAAGGTGGCAAGCTCTTCGGCGCGCGTCTGGTCCTTGAAAAGCCGGATGTCGTCGCCGACCGCATTGGCCGGCCAGAAGCCGATCACCGCCCGCGGCCGGAACCATTTTTCGGAAATGATCTTCTCGAGCATCGCCTGGGCATCGGCAAAAAGCTGCCGCGCCGCCTCGCCCTGCTTCTCATCCTCCAGAATGGCCGGATAGCGCCCCTTCAGCTCCCAGGTCTGGAAGAACGGCGTCCAATCGATATAGCCGGCAAGCTCGCCAAGGTCGTAGTCCTCGAAGACCTTAGTCCCGGTGAAGCTCGGCGCCACCGGCCGGTAGGCCGACCAGTCGAGCCGGACCGCATTCTCCCGGGCGCGCGATAAAGGCAGGCGCTGCTTTTCGGCTTCCGCCCGGGCATGCGCCTCCGCGACCTTCAGATACTCGGCCCGCACACCGTCGGCATAGGCCCTTCGGCCGTCCGGCGACAGTAGCGCGGACACGACACCGACGGCGCGGCTCGCATCGGTCACGTAGACCGCCTGCCCCGCCTTGTATTGCGGAGCGACCTTGACCGCCGTGTGCACCCGGCTCGTCGTCGCTCCGCCGATCAGGAGCGGAACGGAAAAACCCTGCCGCTCCATCTCCGAGGCGACATGCACCATCTCGTCGAGGGACGGCGTGATGAGACCGGAAAGGCCGATGACGTCGACCTTCTCCTGTTTCGCCACCTCGAGAATCTTCGTCGCCGGGACCATGACGCCGAGGTCGATGATCTCGTAATTGTTGCAGGCGAGCACGACGCCGACGATGTTCTTGCCGATGTCGTGCACGTCACCCTTGACGGTCGCCATCAGCACCTTGCCGGCCGACTGCCGCTCGCCGCCGTCGCCGTTCGCCCTCTTTTCCTCTTCCATGTACGGCAGAAGCACCGCCACGGCCTGCTTCATAACGCGGGCGGACTTCACCACCTGCGGCAGGAACATCTTGCCGGCGCCGAAGAGATCGCCGACGACGTTCATCCCGGCCATCAGCGGGCCTTCGATGACATGAAGCGGCCGCTCGGCTTGTCTGCGCGCCTCCTCCGTGTCGTTCTCGATGAATTCCGTGATGCCGTTGACCAGCGCATGTTCCAGCCGCTTCTCGACCGGCCATTCGCGCCAGGCGAGATCCTGTCCCCTCGCCTGCTTCTCGCCGGTGCCGCGATAGCGTTCGGCGATCTCCAGGAGACGCTCTGTGGCGTCCGTCCGGCGGTTGAGAACGACATCCTCGCAGGCCTCGCGCAGATCCGGATCGATGCTTTCATAGACGGCGAGCTGGCCGGCATTGACGATGCCCATGTCCATGCCGGCCTGGATGGCGTGATAGAGGAAGATCGCATGCATCGCCTCGCGCACCGGCTCGTTGCCGCGGAACGAGAAGGAAAGGTTCGACACACCGCCGGAGATATGCACCAGCGGCATCCTCTCGCGGATCGTCCGCGTCGCCTCGATGAAATCGACGCCGTAATTGTCGTGCTCCTCGATACCGGTCGCCACCGCGAAGATGTTGGGATCGAAAATGATGTCTTCCGGCGGGAAGCCGACCTGCTCGGTGAGGATCCGGTAGGCGCGTTCGCAGATCTCCACCTTACGCCGATAGGTGTCTGCCTGCCCCGTCTCGTCGAAGGCCATGACGACGACCGCCGCACCGTAGTTGCGGATGAGCCGACCCTGAGCGACAAAATTCTCCTCGCCCTCCTTGAGCGAGATGGAATTCACCACCGCCTTGCCCTGCACGCATTTCAGCCCTGCCTCGATGATCGGGAACTTGGAACTGTCGATCATCACCGGAACGCGGGCGATGTCCGGCTCGGCAGCGATCAGGTTCAAGAACTCGACCATCGCCTTTTCCGAATCGATCAGGCCCTCGTCCATGTTGATGTCGATGATCTGCGCACCGTTCTCGACCTGGTCGCGCGCAACCACCAGAGCCGCCGAATAGTCGCCCGCGGTGATCAGCTTGCGGAACTTGGCCGAGCCGGTGACGTTGGTGCGCTCGCCGACATTGACGAAGGGAATGTCCTTGGTGAGTACGAAAGGTTCGAGGCCGGACAGCGACATGAACGGCCGATGCTCGGCCGGCTTGCGCGGCGACTTTCCGGCGACGGCATCGGCGATCGCCCGGATATGCTCGGGCGTCGAACCGCAGCAGCCGCCGACGACATTGACCAGCTCCTCCTCGACGAAGCCGGAGATCTGCCGGGCCATGTCCTCAGGAGTTTCGTCATACTGGCCGAAGGCGTTCGGCAGACCGGCATTGGGATAGGCGCAAATGAACGTGTCGGCGACGCTCGACAGTTCCTGCAGATGCGGCCGCATGGCATCGGCGCCAAGTGCGCAGTTGAGGCCGATGGTGAAGGGATTGGCGTGCCGCACGGAATACCAGAAGGCCGAGGGCGTCTGGCCCGACAGCGTACGGCCGGAGAGATCGGTGATCGTGCCGGAAATCATCACCGGCAGACGCATGCCCTTCGCCAGGAAGCGTTCCTCGCAGGCGAAGATCGCGGCCTTGGCGTTCAGCGTGTCGAAGATCGTCTCGATCAGGATGATGTCGGCGCCGCCGTCGATCAACCCGTCGATCTGCTCGCCATAGGCGATCCTGAGATCGTCGAACGACACCGCCCGGAAGCCGGGATTGTTCACGTCGGGCGAGATCGACGCCGTGCGGTTGGTCGGTCCGATGGCGCCGGCCACGAAACGCCGCCGCCCGTCCTCACGCTCTGCCCTTGCCGCCGCGCGCCGGGCGACGATCGCCCCCTCGCGGTTGAGGTCATAGACCGCCTCCTCCATCTGATAATCCGCCTGGGCGATGCGGGTCGAGGAGAAGGTGTTGGTTTCGATGATGTCGGCGCCGGCCATCGCATAGCGGAAATGGATCTCCTCGATCGCGTTCGGCTGGCTGAGGATGAGAAGGTCGTTGTTGCCCTGCTGATAGCAGGCACAACCGAGAAACCGCGAGCCACGGAACGCGTCTTCGTCGAGGCCAAGGCCCTGGATCTGTGTTCCCATCGCGCCATCGAGGATCAGGATGCGCTCGCTGGCCGCCCGGCGCAGCGCCTCGAGCACCTCCGCCCCGTCCCGGTGAGAGCTCCCGAGATCAAACAATCGGTCGAGCATGGCGGATCCTTTCCTGACAAATCACAACAAACCCGAATTCACATAAAGACATCTTTATGTCAACATGCCTTTATGTCGATCAAAACGACCCCTTGCGAACAGCGTGCAGCGGTGGAGGAAGCGGCATGCCGCGGTGACAAGCCGCAGCTTTCCCGCTATGTTTTTTTCAAACGATTAGATAACAAACGGGAGGAAGATCATGACGGACGCCACGTCAGCGGCCCTGGCAGAACAATGGGCTACCCGCCCCTATCACCGCAAATGGCTGCTGGACCAGGCGAACGGCCTGTTCGACTTCTTCCAGTACCGCAGCATCAATCCGAAGGGCGGCTTCTACGACCTCACCCGCGACGGAAAACCGCTTACCACCAACAACCCGGTCCGCGGCATCCACGCCAGCGCCCGGATGGTGCATTGTTTCGCGATCGCTGATCTGCTCGGCCGGCCGGGTGCCGCAGACCTCGTCGACCACGGCATGCAGTTTCTCTGGAACCGGCACCGCGACCAGGCAAATGGCGGCTATTTCTGGCAGGTTGATGACACCGTTGCGGCCGACGACAGCAAGCAGGGTTACGGGCACGCCTTCGTCCTGCTGGCGGCCTCTTCCGCAAAGACCGTGGGCCATCCGCTCGCCGACCGCATGCTGGCCGACATCACGGAAGTGCTGGAGACGCGCTTCTGGGAGGAGCGCCACGGCGCCATCGCCGAAGAGTTTTCCGCCGACTGGCAGCCGGTTCCGGGCTATCGCGGACAGAACTCCAACATGCACCTGACCGAGGCGCTGATGGCCGCCTTCGAGGCGACCGGCGAACGCCACTATCTCGACAAGGCGACGAGCATTGCCGATCTCCTGATCCGCCGCCGCGCCGGCGAACAGGGATACCGGGTGCCCGAACATTTCGACGAGGGCTGGACGCTCGACCGGATCTATTACCACCCCAACGAAATGTTCCGCCCGGCCGGCACCACCCCCGGCCATTGGCTGGAATGGGCCCGTCTAATCCTCCAGCTCTGGGCACTGGGCGGCCGGACGCACGACTGGATGCCCGAGGCCGCCCGCGGTCTGTTCTTCCAGTCGATGTCGCTCGGCTGGGACAGGGAAAAGGGCGGCTTCTTCTACACGCTCGACTGGGAAAACGTGCCCGACAAGAAGATGAAGCTGTGGTGGCCGCTCTGCGAAGGGGCAGCCGCCGCCCACTTCCTCAACCAGCACCTGGAGAGCGACTTCCACGAGGAAAGCTATCGCCGGATCTGGAGCTTCATCGCCAATCACAGCCTCGACCACACCCATGGCGGCTGGCACGAGGAACTGACCGAGGACCTGCGCCCCGCCAACACGCTCTTCCCCGGCAAGGGCGACATCTATCATGCCCTGCAGGCCTGCCTGATCCCGCTCTACCCGGCAACGGGTAGCCTGACCCGGGTCATTCCGGCTGCGGGCGGCGCCCTCTGACAGGCATCATTGCGAGGCTCTCGCAGAGCCATGCCGGCCGGTCAGACCACCCGAGGCTCGGGGACCGGCCGCCGCACCGCGTGCCAATACATTTCGATATGCGAAAATAACAACATAAAAACATAAGGTTGCCAAACGCCTCGATTCCCTCCCGAAATCTGGTGGTTACCGGATTTGTGACACATTTTATGTTGACTCTTTTAGTCACCTTTCGGTAAGTCGCTCCCCGCGGCCGACATCGGATCAGGGTCCGGCCGCATGATTTCCTGGGGGCCATACCATCATGACAGCACAGCTTGCCAACCGCCGACGGGTGCCGAACCGCATCGCGCGCCTTCTCGCCGCATCCGCCCTTTCCTCGCTCCTCGCCCTGCCGGTATTCGCCCAGCAGGCAACGACCACGGACCAGGGCTCGACCGTGCTGGAGGCCATCACGCTCAAGGTTCTCAAGCTTTGGGCCACCCTCGGTGGGGAAGCGGAGGCGGACACGGGCACGACGGTTTTGAAAGGCGACGCGGTAAGGGCGCTCTCCGTCGGCTCCGATGCCAACTCGGCCCTGAGGAACAACGCCAACGTCCAGTACCAGAACGCCGGCGACAACGATGCCGGTTCCGACAGCCAGGATCTCGTCAACACCAAGCCTCAGCTGCTTTCGATCTCGGGCGGCAAGGTCTACGAAAACAACTTCATGCTGGACGGGATCGGCATCAACACCGTGACCGGAACGGAGGAGCCCTTTGGCAACAGCGGATACGGCTCCGATCTCGAAGGCTACGAGCAGACGCCCAACATCAACAAGATCTACGGCCTTCATCCCCAGACGGTCTTCGTGCCGGCCGATTTCATCGAGGAAGCCACCGTCGTCGACAGCAATGCTTCCGCGCGATACGGCGAGTTCCTCGGCGGCGTGGTCGACTACAAGCTGACGACACCGTCCACCGAGAAGGCCAGCGGATCGGTCACTTTCGGCCTGACGGCCGACGAACTGACGACCTACGAACTCGGGACGATCGACGGCACGAACCCACAGGATCTGCCAAAGCCCGGATACCTCAAATACAAGTCCGCGTTCCAATACAACCTGCCCGTGAACGACAGCTGGAGCCTTGTCGGTCAGTACAGCCGCACAGACGCAAAGAGCAGCAAGACGAAGGATGAAAGATACTATTTCGAAAAGGCGGATGACGTCTCGTACAACGAGTTTTACCGTCTCGCCAGCAAGCTTGAAACGGACTACGGCACGTTCACCCTGGATGGAAACTACAACAACTACAGCCAGAAGTGGGACGCATATTATTACGATGACCTGGTGATCGACCAGAAAACCCAGGGTCTTTCCACCCGCCTGCGTTGGGAAACCGATGTCGCGGGGATTGCTGTCGACAGCATCAACCTCAAGAACGTGAAGCTGGATAGCAGCCTTTTCTACAGCCAGTCGGACACCATCAACGACGGCGGCGAAAATGAAACCTATTACACGGCGATCGTCGCGAGGTCTTCGATATCGGTGACCAATCCTGCCAGCTGGTTCTACAGCACCGACCCGGACGTTCTTTCCTGGTGCCAGGTTCCGACGCTGACCTCATGGGGGACGGCAGAGTATTGCCGGTCCGGTGGTTACGGATACAAGGAGACTGGACAGGAGGAGCGCGGCTTCAAGAGTGACATGACCGGTGACCTTCTCGCCGGCACCTTCGGCGCAGGTGTCGAGTACCGGGAGACCGATGCCTATCGTCGCGCCGAGGAATACACGCTGAACTCGGTCACCCGCTACAACACGACGGCGATCCCCTATGTCTGCGCTGACGGTGACGAGTCTTGCTCGGCCCAGCAATACGCCCGAACCAAGACGGTGACACCAACCTACGACAATCAGGCTGAAGTCGCGCATCTCGGCGCCTATAGTGAAGTCGATCAGACCTGGGATTGGCTCAACATCCGCGCCGGTCTGCGGATGGATTACGAAGATTTCTTCGACAATCTGAACATTGCGCCGCGCACCGTCGCAACCATTTCACCGCTGGACTGGCTGTCGGTCTCGGCCGGCTACAACCGTTACTACTCCGCCGACAGCCTTTCCTATGCGCTGCGGGACGGCCAGCCTTTGGCGCGCGCCTATTCCCGCACGCACAACGCCACGACCGGCGTGGTTGGCGACTGGACCGCCTTGGGAACTCAGCGCTACTACGCCTTCAGCGGCGCGGACGTGGATACACCCTACAAGGACGAATTCACCGGCTCTCTGAAAGCCCAGGACCCATGGATCGAGGGTGAGTTCCGACTGCGGTATCTGCAGAGATATGGGCGCGACGAGTTTATTGCCGGGGACGGTGGGACATCGACGAACGTGACGCTCACCAACGGCGGCGAAAGCGAGTATCGCTCCCTGACCGCAGAGTATGAAAAGGGCTGGGAGATTGGCCACGACAACCTCGACAGCGTTGCCCTGTTGGGCAGCCTCACCTGGTCGAAGCAGAAGACCACTACAGTCAGCCCATACTACAGCGATGACGTGAACTGGGTCTGGTACAACGACACATCCTACTCCCCGGCAGAATTCGACCGCGTGCTTGGAAACCTCGACATCCCCCTGCGCAGCAGGATCGATGTCAGCGCCAAATGGTTCGACGAACGTCTGACGACAGCCGTCACGGCAAACATCAACTTCCCCTTCGACGGGTTGCGCTCCACCGACACGGAATGCACCGCCAGCGCATCGGCCACCGCCACATGCTCGGTACCGGCCGGTTCCGAAGCGATCGGCAAGACCCACGACATATACGAGGAGTTCCGCTACGGCACGACGGTGACCGTCGACCTCAAGGCCAGCTACCAGCTCGCGAAGACGGAAAACACCTCATTCGACGTCGAATTGAGCGTCTATAACCTCTTCAATGAAACCGGCGACCGCCGTGCCAGCTACGACAATCCGTGGATCGTCGGCCGCACCGTCTGGCTCGGCGCAAAGGCGACCTTCTGATGCCCCGCCTCCCCGACGTCCTCAAAACCCGCCCGGCAAAAATCGCGGGCTTCGCCCTCCTCGGCGCGCTCCTCATCTGGCAGGCCGAGGCCTTCGTCGACCGGCAGTACAAGGCGGCCGTCGTATCCGTCTTTCCGGCCGATCCGGATGCTTCGGCGCTCGCCGCACTCAAGGAGCGCTATGCGGGCGACCGTTCCGACTGGCCGAAACCGGTGGTCCATGCAAACGCGGTGGTGAAGGAGATGGAAGCCCTGCCGCTGCCGGCAAAACCCGAAGGCACGCAATTGCTGAAGGTGGAACTGGGCCGGCAGCTGTTCGAGGATCCGGCTCTCTCCGCCTCGGGCCAGATCGCCTGCCAGAGTTGCCACAACCGCGAACTCGGCTGGGGTGACGGCCTGCGCACCGCGTTCGGCCATGGGCGCCAGAAGGGCAAGCGCAACACACCCGCGCTGTTCAACGCGGCCTGGCGGCCCGAACTCTTCTGGGACGGCCGCGCGGAAACGCTCGCGCAACAGGCCGTGATGCCGATGACCGATCCCAAGGAGATGGCCGTCGAGGACCTCGACCAGGTGGTCGGCCGCATGGCCGGCGACACAGTCTACCGCAATCGCTTCCGCGACGCGTTCGGCGACGAAGCGATCAGTCTCGAGCGGGTCACCGAGGCGCTCGCCGCCTTCCAGTCGACGCTCGAGGAACGCACAGTCTTCGACCGCTTCCTCGCCGGCAACAGCGCAGCCTTGAGCGACGAACAGGTCTGGGGCCTTCACCTCTTCCGCACCAAGGCCGGCTGCATGAACTGTCACAGCGGCCCCCTGCTGACGGACGACAAGTACCACAATCTCGGCCTCTCGCTGCTCGGCCGCCCGCTGGCAGACACCGGCCGCTATGCCATCTCGCAGGATATGGAAGACGTCGGCCGGTTCCGCACGCCGAGCCTGCGCCATGTGCGGGAAACCCGTCCCTACATGCACAACGGGCTCATCCGCGAACTGCCTCTCGTTGTCCGCTTCTACGAGGTCGGGGCCGGCAAGACGCAGCCGCGCTCGGAGGAGGAAGCGGCAGATCCGCTGATGGCCCATGCCGGCAAGACGTCGGAGCTCATCACGCCGTTCACGTTGACGGCACGCGAACGCCAGGCACTCGTGTCTTTCCTCGAAGCGCTCTGACCCTGTTCGAACCCCCGATCGGTCGCCGGATCATTGCTTCGGCGGCCGCCCGTCGGATCGAAAGCTCGCCGAAAAGGCGGTGCCGCCGGCCGTCTTGCCCTTGCAGCGAACCGTGACGGGTCCCCGGTCGGGATCGCCGAAAGCGCAGGACCCGCCGGCCGCCGAAACGGTCGGCTCGGCGTTCGCCACGCCTGTGTTGAAGATCACCCGGTCGAGCACGTAACTGCTGCGATCGCCGCCCTCTCCCTTGCCCTTGCCGGAAAAGGTCAGGATCTGGTTGTCGGCAAGCATGAAATAGAAACCGGTGCGGCCGTCGGAATAGCTGAGGATGCCGAGCTTCGCCCCGCAGCCGCCGGTGAAATCCCGCTCTCCGACGCTGACCCTCAGGCACTTGCCCGACAGGGCTTTGAATCCTATGAGCGCCGGCCTCTCGCCGGCCTGCCCCGGTGCCGCCACGCCAAGCAGAAAGGCAAGACCCGCCACCGCAACCAACATCCGTCTCATCCGCATCTCCGTCTATTCCGGCGCCAGACTGTCGGCTTGCAGGCAAAACTTCAAGAACCCGATCCGCGCTCCGCTCACTCGGTTCTCGCCTCGACCAGGGTGCCCTCGCTCACCGTATCGCTCGGATGCAGGATCAGTGCATCCCCCACGGACAGCCCGTTCATGAGTTCCGCGGTCTCGTCGTTCATATGTCCGATCTCGACCCGCATTTGCCGCGCCCGCCCGTCGCGAATGGCAAAAAGCGCCCATTCCCGGCCATTGCGGAAAAGCGCGCTGATCGGCACCTGAAGCACGTCTTCGCCCTGCCACAGCATCATCCGCGCATAGACCCGGAAGCCGTGCCCCAACCGCGCATCCTTGTCCTCCAGATCCAGCACGAGATTGACGCGCTGCTCCTCGATGCCGAGCGCGGACACCTTGGTGAAGCCGGCCGGATCAATGCGGCGCACCCGCGCGGGCAGCACCCGGTCCCCACCCCAGTCGAATACCTCCGCCTTCGATCCCGGCGCGATCCGCACGGCATCCGAAGACAGAAGGTCGACGGCCACCTCGATGTCGGCCGGATCGCCGATCTCGGCGATCCTGGTGCCGATCGCGACCGGCTGTTCGCTGCGGGCAAGCACAGAGAGGACGACGCCGTCGACCGGCGCTGTCAGATAGACGCAGCAGTCGCCGCTCTGGCGGGCGGCCTTGTCGCTCGGCTGGATCAGCCGCGCATCGGCGCTGGCAAGCTCCGCCTTGCGCAGTTCGATCGCCGCCCTGGCAGATGCGAGCTGCGCGTCGAGCACCTCCACATCGGTGCGCGCTTTCTGCAATGCGCTTTCCGCCAGGAACGCGGTCGTTGCCAGACGCTCCGCTCTCTGCAGGTTGTCGCGGGCGAGCGCGATGTCCGACTGCAGCCGCTTCAGGTCGATCTCCGCCATCGCAACGGCAGCGCGTGCCGCATCGCGCGCGGCGACCAGCTCGGCCTGGCTGCGGCTGTCGATCAGGGGTGGATCGAGCGGATGGATCGCGGCGACCACGGTGACGTTCGCCTTGACCCGGTCGCCCTCCTCCAGAACCGTGCGGGCAAGATGCCCGGCAATCGGCGAGGAGACGGCATAAACGTCGCGCACCCGGGTCACCCCTTCCTGCGAAACCGTCACCCGCATCGGTCCGCGCGAGACGGTCCCCACATCGACGGGCTGCGGCTTTTCCCGGAGCGCATAGGCAAAGCCGCCGACCAGCACGCCCGCCGCCGCCAGCAAAGTTGCCCGTTTCACCCATTTCCCCTGCATGAGGTCTACTCCCTTGATTTCAGCACGGCGACGAGGTCCAGCCGGTCGATCCGCCGCCTGACGATCAGCGCGGACATGAGCGAGGCACCGAGGACGACGAGGCTCGAAATGGCCAAAGTCGATGAATTGATGACGAATGGAATGCGGAACAGATCGCTCGATATCCCGTCGATGACGAGCCTGGAAAAACCGATGCCGAGCAGAAGCCCGAGCGGCTGCGCGGCGAACACCACGACTGCGAGCTCAGTCATCAGGACGTTCGACACTTCGGCAGGCGTGAAGCCCAACACGCGAAGGCTGGCGAGTTCGCGCGCCCTCTCCGAGAGCTGGATGCGCGCCGAATTGTAGACGAGCCCGAAGGCGACGATGACCGCAAGCGTCGTATAGACCACCTGGATCATCGCGATATTCTGCTCGATGGTCGCACGAAATCGGTCGCGCGACAGCCCGATCAGCATGGCAAAGGCGATCGCCGGGGTCTTCTTGATCTCGGCATAGAGCGCCTCCTTCTGCAGCATGTCGAGCGACACGCGTGCGCCGGAAATGCGCCGACCGTCGCCGACCAGCCGATTGAGCGCGTCGATGTGCATGTAGGCATCGATGCCGACCAGGCTCTGGCTGATCCCGGTGACCGGCACGACGATCCGGCGGTGATCCTTTTCGACGAGCTCTACCTCGACCGTGTCGCCCACCCGGACACCGAGGGTGTCCGCAACCCGTCCGATCAGCAAGAGACCGTTCGGCGGCGGCGGCATCGGCCGCATGTCCGCATCCATGATCCGCCCGAGATCGGTCTTTTCCTCGACCCCGAAAATGGTCAGGTCCTTGCTGCGATGCCCGGCATGCAGCGTGACCGTCAGCGCCCGGAATGGCTCGGCCCGCAAGACGCCCGGGAACTGCCGGACGGAATCGAGCGCCGCCATCGGCCGCTCGCGGTCGAAATAGAGGCTCGCGTCCTGCCGCTCCATGCGGAAGAAGATCTCCTCGACCATGTAGTGCACGGAATCGGCGGAGAACATCGAGACCACCAGCAGCGCCACCGAAAAGGCGATGCCCACCGACGTCAGCAGTGATCGGACCGGCGCACGGATGATCTGCCGGAAGGCCATGATGGTGAGCTGCGACACGAAGACGGAACCGCGCGCCCGACCGAACAGTGCACGGAAACGTAGCGGTGCCGGCGGCAGCATGGCGACTGCGGCCGGCAGCGCGACAACCGACCAGATCGCCCGGATGGCACCGACGAAGGCCGCCGCGACGCAGATGCCCGCCGAGATCGCATAGAGGTCGAAGCTCTCGCGAAAGATCAGGAAGGGAAAGGAGAAGAACCGGGCATAGAGCTGCGTCATCTCCCTGCCCGTCCAGTTGCCCGCAACAAAGCCGATCGCCACGCCGATCAGCGCGATCACCACGGTCAGCTTGATATAGTGGAGCGCCACCTCCGTCTCGCTGAAGCCGAGCGCCTTGAGCAGACCGATCTGTTCGCGCTCCAGCGTGATCAGCCGCGTCAGGATCATGTTGACCAGGAAGGCGGCGACGAACAGGAAGATCGGCGGAATGATCGCCGCCATGGATCTGAGTTCGTCGAGCTCGTTGTCGAGGAAGGTGTGCGAGATCTGGTCCTTGCGCAGATAGGCCCCCCGCCCGCCATAGGGGTCGAGGAGCCCGTCGAGCGCGGTCTTGACGCTCTCCGGCTGACTTCCCCGGAGCGTCATCAGCACCGCGTTGTTGAAGCTGTCGCCCATGTCGAAGATGCCTTCCAGCGCATCCCGCGACATGTAGAACACGCCGAAACGGCGCGGATCCGGCACCATGTCGCCCGGACCGATCGTGTAGATGTATTCCGGCGACAGAACGATACCGGTGACCGTCAGCACCTGCTTGCGCCCGTTCATGACCGCCGAGAACCGGCTGCCCTCGGTCAGGCGATGCGCCTTGGCGAAGCTTTCGAGCACGGCCGCTTCCTGCGGTCGTCCGGGCTCCGGCAGGCGACCGCTGCGGATGTAGAGGCGGTTGACGGAGGGTTGGCCCTCGTCCGGCAGCGAGACCGCGACACCCGTCGCCGGCTCGGCCATGCCCTGCATGTCGAGCAGCACATATTCGACGATCCTCAGTTCCAATCCGCCGACCCCTTCGATCGCGGCGATCCTGTCGCGCAGATGAAGCGGCGCGCGATTGGCCTCGACGAAGAGATTGGCGAAGCGATAGCGGTCGTAGAAGACGCTGCGGGTTTCCTCGAGCGAGCGATAGGAACCGATCGCGATGATGATCGTCATGACGCCGCAGGCCATCACCAGCGCCACCGCCAGCACCTGTGCCCAGAGCCGGATGACGTCGCGATAGAGTTTGCGGTCGAGCATCGACATGGCTACCAGCTCACCGCGGAAGGAGACAGACGCACGGTGTTCGTCGAGGCCTCCTCGATCCGCCCGTCGCGGAAGGAAAACACCCGATGGGCAATCTGCCGGATCGCCGCATTGTGGGTGATGACCGCCATCGTCGTGTTGAATTCGGCATTCACCCGGCAAAGCACATCGAGCACAAGCACGCCCGTCTTCGAATCGAGTGCCCCGGTCGGCTCGTCGCAGAGAAGCACGTCGGGACGCTTGACGATGGCGCGAGCGATCGCCACCCGCTGCTGCTCGCCCCCCGACAGCTGCGCGGGAAAATGGTCCATGCGCTCCTTGAGCCCCACCATTTCGAGCGCCTCGGCCGGATCCATCGGGTTCCTGGCGATCTCGGTCACCAGCGCCACGTTCTCGTAAGCCGTCAGGCTCGGGATCAGGTTGTAAAACTGGAAGACGAAGCCGACATGGTCGCGACGGAACTTGGTCAGCTGACGTTCGCTGTATCCCGTCAGTTCATGGTCGGCGAAACGCACCGTTCCGGACGTCGCCCGGTCGAGCCCGCCCATGATGTTGAGAAGCGTCGACTTGCCGCTGCCCGACGGCCCGAGAAGAACCGCCATTTCGCCCTGCTGCAGGTCGAGATCGACACCGCGCAGCGCCCAAACCTCGACGTCACCCGTCTGGTATGTCTTCGTCACGCCATCGATCTTGAACAACGGTTCGGTCATGGTTCATTCCGTAGGATCGAAGCAACGATAGATTGCCGCACGCATCCGGGCCTTGACCGTTGTCAAACGTCCGACCAGGCAGAAGACCGCGAAACCCGATCAGCCGTTCAGGCGACCGGCGTCGATCTACCGTTCAAGTCTGCCGTCGATCCGGAACGACAGCCCCTCCGGCTCGAACGACATTCGGGCGACTCCGTAGAAAATGTCGGCGACGACCCGTTCCGTGAGCCGCGAACCAAAACCGCGCCGCGTCGGCGCGACAACGGGCGGACCACCCGCCTCCACCCAGGAAAAGGCAAGGCGTCCTTCAGCGTCCAGCGACCACGCGACAGCGACGCGGCCTTCAGGCGTCGAGAGTGCCCCATATTTCATGGCATTGGTGCCCAGCTCATGAATGGCGAGAGACAGGCCGAGGGCCTGCTGTGCGGTCAGCAGCACTGCCGGACCTTCGACGCGAAAACGATCGGTCCGGTCGCTGAGCGGCACCAGCGCAGCGCGGACCACCTCCTCCAGCCCGGCCGGCCTTCCGCTGACCGAGGTCAGCATGTCCTGGGCCTTGGCAAGGGCACCGATGCGCGCCGATACGGACGCGAGCGCGTCTGCGGGAGAGGCGGCACCGCGCAGGCTCTGCGAAACGATGGACTGGGTCATCGCCAGCGTGTTCTTCATCCGGTGCACGAGTTCCCGGTTGAGGAGGCGCAGCTGGCCTTCGAGATGCTCCTTCTCGCGCAGGTGCTCCTGGGCGGTGGCATAGGCCGCCTCCAGCGCCTTGCGGTCGGCAACGGCCTGCGTGGTTTCGGTGACGATATTGAGCAGACCGTGCACCCGGCCGTCATCGCCGAAGATCGGACTGTAGGAAAAGGTCCAGTAGGTCTGCTCCGGATATCCGTTCCGGTGCATGACGAGCGGCAGGTCTTCTGCCCAGGTCGGCTCGCCCGAAAGAGCGCTGCGCACATAGGGCAGAACATGATCCCACACATCCGCCCACACCTCGCGGAATGGCCGGCCGAGCGCATTTGCCAGCCTCTGCCCGAGCATCGGAACATAGGCGTCGTTATAGAACTTCACGAGATCGGGGCCCCACCAGAAGCACATGGGCTGGCGGGAATTCAGCACGAGCCGGACGGTGGTTTTAAGCGAGATCGGCCAGTCTTCGATCGGCCCGATCCCCGCCGCCCGCCAATCGAACGCCCGGATGGCGTCCGCCGCATCCCCACCGCCGGCAAGAAAATCCTCGGACGCGGCCTCTTGCCCCGGCACAGGCCAGGCTTCATTCGCATCCCGATAAGCCATACCGCCGCGCTCCACATCTTGTCCGCGAATTATTTCAGATCGCGACAGAGGTGGCAATCGGCGCTACATTGCCCATCGGCGGGAACTTTGCCCCGCCTCCAAGCCTTTGTCGGATCTCAACCTTTTCCCGGAGGGACCATGAAGCCTTACCTCGCAGCCGCCATCCTCTTCGCAGCCCCCGTCCTGACGTCGTCCGTCGCCCTTGCCCAATCTCCAGACATCGCCCGAACCTGCGAGGCCGTCGCCCGCAATTTCGAGATGGTGAAAGCGGTGAAGGTCGGCATCGTCCAGTCCTTTCCCGAACTCAAGCCACCGGGTGCCCGCCTCACCTACTCGACCCGGCTCGACGCCAAGGACGAGGATATCGGCGACATGATCGAATGCCAGTTCAAGGAAGCGACAGCCCCGTTGACGCTCGTCCGCTTCTGCCTCGGCACCACCTGCTATTCGGCCGACGAAAAGAACCCCGAACACCGCCGCCGCTTCGAGGAGGCGCAGTCGCTTCTCGCCAGGGAACCCTGACGTGGCCTGATGCCGGCGGACTGGCCCGGTGGCCACCGTTCACTCGAGCAGAGACGACTTGCAGAACGACCATGATGCGACTATGTCGATATATACAGTCACACTGTATATATCGACAACACCAAGGTGAAGGATTGATCATGTCGGCCGATAACAAAGAGGTGGTTCGCCGCTTCAATATCGAGGTCATTCAAAATGGGCGCGAGGCGGATTTTCACGCCTTGATGGCTCCGGATTTTGTCAATCATGCCGCCCCCCAGGGAATGCCGAACGGTCCGGACAGCATGTGGCACACCTTCCAGAATGTCCTTCGCCCCGCTCTGTCGAACCTGGTGGTAACGATCCACGATCAGATCGCCGAGGGGGACAAGGTCACGACCCGAAAAACGATACGCGGAGTTCATACCGGCACCCTGCTGGGCGTTCCGGCGACGGGACGGGACGTTGCGATCAGCGTGATCGATATCGTGCGCGTTCAAGACGGCAGATATGCCGAGCATTGGGGCTTGAACACCCTGACGAATGTGCTCGCGTCCCTGTCGAGGGCTTGATCCGGCGCGCTAACACAGCCGTTCGATGATCCGAATTGCCGCACCAAGCGTTCGTCTGTCCTCTTCGGACAGGCGCTCCTCGATCAGACTGGCAATTTGCGATGTTCGGGCGTCGCGGCCCCGGGACAGTTCCGCCCGCCCGTGATCGGTAATGGAAAGAAGCTGGCTGCGCCCGTCTGCCGGATTGGCCATCTTGCTGATCAGGCCTTCAGCCTCCAGCTGACCGGCCACCAGCCGCATGCTCTGATGCCTGACGTTGCGGCGCTCTGCCAGTTCGGCGACGGTCAATGGCCCTGACCGATCGAGAAGCGACAGCGTCTCCGACTGCGATGTTGTCGGTGTATTTGCCTGCGTTCTCACGCCGCGAACGAATCTGCCCAGCGTGGCGCGGAGATCTTCCGCAAGCGCGAGCGCACGGACCTGTTCTTCGACGCTGACCTCTTCGCTCGCCATTTTTCCTTTTCCGCCCTCGAACGAATGCAATGAACCGTAGATAGACCGAGAAGAACGAGAAAAGAAATGGTGGGCCCGGAGGGTCAAAACTTTCGCAACGTTTCCAATGTGCTACCCGAGCGGTTAGCCAGCACATTTCGCGATCTGTTCCGACCCGTTGGCTAACCGTCACCATTCTTCCATTCGACGCCAGATGGGGACGTCTTCCTAAGCCTTGTCCCCGGCGCTCCGCAGCTTGACACCGGCGGATGCCCTGTCATCTTACCATTCTCACGCGTGCGAGATAGCTCGCCGAGCGCGCAAGGACGGAGGAGTGTCAATCACTTGCCTGGCGAAACAGTGGAACGAAGCGGCATTTCGCTTGAGGCACGCTATGCAACCGCAAAGGAAATGTACTTCGCGGTCGCGGAGAGACAGTACGCCTACGGAAAATGGTTGCTGGCTTCTTTGCTGACGGTGCATGCCGGTTCTCTCCTCGCAATCTCGCAAGCGGGTGATGCGGCCAAGCGACTTTACCAGGCCTGTGGCCCGCTGCTTATCTACGGCGTGGCAATCACACTGATCGCCGGTGGTCTCGCTTGGATCAACTTCTCTGTAGTGGCCAGGGCATACGCGACATCGATGGTCGAACTAGCAAAGGGTCGTGATCCGAGGCCGACGAAGCTGCAACGGCTACTCGTAGGCGCGACGTTCTGGATCACTCCATTGGTTGCAACTGTATCGCTCGTTCTGTTTATCGCCGCCGCGATCAAAGCGACCGCGATTTTGTGAATTGACATGCGCGGGTTGTCAGCCCCCCGGTCTGCAGCAAGAAAACAAAAAGACCGTTTAGACCGCCGCTGAGAGTTGCTGGTTCTTGCCGGTTGTTTGAGAAAAATGGGAAAGCTTCATGATCCCCGAAGGCAGTAAGACACCAGATCATTCCGGCAAGCGCATCCGTGCCAGCGAGAGCGCCGTTTCGGCCGTTCTGAGGGCCATGACGGCCAACGGGATCGCCGTCGGCAAGATCTGCATTACCGGTGGTCAGGTCGAAATCATCGCGGCCGGCGTTGAGGAAGCGACCCAGCCGAAGAAGAGTGGAGGCCCCAAGGATTGGTGAGGGCCTTGAGCCGTTGACGAAGAAGCCCACTTTTACCAAGGCTGAGCTTCTCCGCCTGGCGAGCATCGCCAAGGAACAGGGCGTCGCGATCTCACTCGAGCGAGACGGCACCAAAATCGCCATCGCCCCTTGCCCGGTGGCGCCAGCCCTTGAGCCGCCGCGGGATGAAGTGGCAGGGCCAGTTCTCGACCATCCAGCACCGCCGATCGATTCGGGCTTCGACCACCGCGAACGGGCGGCCATGGAGCAGCTTGTCGCCGCCGGGGTGGGTATTCCTGTCCGCGTCGACACGATGCACTGCGTTGGGCCCTTTACATGCCAGAGGCTGGCTGGACGGGGATATGTAGAGATCCTGGTCAACGAAACCGGGCGCTCGTCAGGCGAGCGCGTCGCGCTGACCGGGAAGGGCCTGCAGGACTGGAAGGCGCTGGGGGGATACTACGAGCGCTATCCAGCTCTGTAACGTCTAAGGCGGCTGCAGGCGCGAAGCGCCACCGCTGTCAGACCACCGTCGATTGACTCCTACGTGCCCCGTGGCATGCTGAGGGTCACAACTATGGCTGGTGGGGAGTGAGATGGAAGTTTTAGTGATTGCTGTGATTATTGGACTGTTTCCCGCGGCGATCGCCCGGTCGAAAGGCAGGTCCTTTGTCGCATGGTGGGTATACGGGGCGTTGCTTTTCATCGTCGCATTGCCACACGCACTGATTATGAAATCCGACGCTCGCGCGATCGAAGCCTCCGCGTTGGCGAACGGAATGAAAAAGTGCCCTCACTGTGCGGAGTTGATCAAATCGGAAGCGAAGATCTGCCGCTATTGTCACAATCCGCTTTGAAAGACCGGCCGCCGGGTGCACAGGGCATCCGGTCGCAAAGGGCGGACAGGAGGCAGGTAGCTCCGGTCAGGCGCTGACAATAGATTAGAACAGGAAAGCGTTCTGCTGCTGGAGCACTTCGTCGCGCAACTCTTTCTCGGCGACGAGGTAGAGGTTCACCGCTTCTAGCAGATCCTTCGCATCAAGCGGTCCCGTTATTGTATCAGATGCGTGCTTCAGATCGACCGTCGCCGATCGGTATCGCTCAATGATCTCAGGATCGGCCTTCATCCGTCTCTGCAGGTCCTCGGCGGCGCTGACAGCAGTCAAAAGCCGCGTCTGAATACTGGCTACATCCTCGTCTGACTTTGACTTTTGGCCGCGGGCGATGTCAGCAAACCGGATTAGGGACTCCTGCAAAGTCGTAGCGGCGGCATCAAATCGTTCGTAGTTTTGGCCCAGCCCGTCTTTGTAGGAAGTCCTATAATCCATGTACTGACTTGCAAACCAGCCGATTAGGCCACTCGCAACGACAAGGATGCCGTTCCGAAGCCAGTCGGGGAGTTTTGCAAATTGCACGAACATCAGTTTCCGATACCCACCGTAGTTGTTATCCCGGTTTTGGCGGCAGCCGCCCTTGCCACCTCGCAAGCTTCCGTCCACCGATCGAAACCCAACAATTTAAGCTGTGTGACTACTTGAGCGCTTACTTCGACGGTGCACTGGTCACCGGCAGGAGCCTGTGAATTTCCGAACACCAATGTACCAGCTTCGGCCGCAGCAAACGCATCTGGTCCAACAGTGACCGCCAGCGCCAGCATGACGGCAATAACAATAGGGGTCACCACCGCGGATTTCAATGAAAGACCACCGGGAGAGTTAACATTGGTGTAAAGGTCGGGTGCGGCTCCCGTTGTGGCAAACGCGCCATCTTTGAGCGAAAGCAGGTCCTTTGAACCGACTCCCACCAACTCGGTATTCTTCGATACGAAATTAAAAAACGCCTGGATGCGGAAGTCGTCGGTTGTCTGAAATTTTTCCGAAGTGATTTCGAACCGTGCTCCATATTCCCCCGGCATCGAGTAGGACCCATAGGAGCGACGAAAGATACTCGGCCAAGCCTCACGAGCCAAGAGAAATAGGGGCGATGGCTTCTGGAGCGCATCAAGGGTTTGCGCCGGGAGCTTCGCCTTCTCCACGACGCCACGCCAAGCAACGTTGCGGCCCAAGAGGGGCGCTTCTGTATAGAGCGCCGGGTAGACCGGCTTGAGCTGATTCGGGGGGCCGGTTAGCTCACCAATGTGGGCTAGACCGCGAAAATTGGCAGGGGGGACAATGACGAGATCGCCCGCCTTCATGTGGGAAAAGTACGCCCTGGCCACGCGAAGAAACTGTGAAATCGAACGACTTGTAGGCGTGTTGACGTAGTCTTCGAGAGCGGCCGCAGGAGGCTCTATGTCTCTTTCGCCTCGCAGGGCATACCGGCGTATCTCAACCGAACGCTTTACGCGTTCAACCAAATCATGAACCTCTGACAGCTCGCCGAACTCCGGAAGATCAAGGCCAGGCAAGTCAGGCCCGACAAAATTGCGGTCAATGAAAATCTCGAAGAACTTATAGTTGGGTCCCGGCCGCGCCACATAGACACGTGTATCCGGTGAAATTTCTCGTGTATGTATGTCAACGCGTATCATATCGCCCCTCTTTGAAACATTTTGAACAACATATTCGCGTAAAAGGCGAGTGGGGCCTGGTTAAAAATCTCAAGACCACCCATCAGCGCACAGAAAATAAGTCCAATTTGAAGGATATTCCCGCGATCATCGGCAAGTGTCGTATACGGCGAGGCTAAGGGGAGGTCACGCACGACGAATTACTCGCTGAGTCGGACCGGGCAGACCGAGGCGTTGGAGCTTGAGGCGGCGTGGAAGCGCTATTTGGCCGCGGCGCGGGAGGCGAGAACCAGGTGTCCCGCGGCATGCAAGTCTGTAATTTGCGGCCTTCCGGCCGGCATCATTCGATCGCACCTCTTGGTGGACGTGGCCATGGACAACAGCCGCGAATTGGACCAGCACCCGCAGGCCGGGCTCTGCTAGGACAAGATTATAAGGGCGCTAGCGCACTGTCCGTGCCAGGCCCGATCGGAGACCTCAAGCTCTAGGCGCAGGGCGGTGCCAGCGCTGGTCGAAGCCTGACCTGGTCATCAGCCTGAGGGGGACGGAAACCCGGTCGAGGGCTTTGCGGATCTCGTCAAACATGATGTCCCGCTGCTTTCCCTTGCGGCCTTCCCATGTCCAGCGGTCGAAATAGACCACGTCCTCGAGGAGTGACAGAAGATCCGCCGGCATCCCGCCGGCGCTTTCAGGTCCACGCATGACACTGAGGAAGCGAATGCACTCCATCTTGTACTCTCCGGGCTGGAGCCCTGTTGAGCTGCCGCCGCCAGCGCCCTCGAAGCTCGCCGCGCGGAGCCCGCAGATCTCCGAGCCTTCGAGGAGGTTTCGAAAGCGGAGCCCGGCAGAGAGCCGTCGATAGGCGGAGCCGTGGGCGTCGTTCCTGGTCTGCAGCAGGCCCTTCGTATAGAGGAATTCAAGCGGCGCTGCGTTCGTGTCCACGGGGAAGGCCTGATCGATCCCGATCCGGGTAATGTGGGCCGGTCGGCCCTCTCGACCCGGCTCGCCGCCGATCTCGCGCTCCTTCTTGCCTGGGCGCTGCTTCCATTCGGCCCAGCCGTAGGCTTTAGCCATCGCTGCGTAGAATTCGCCGCGGCGACGCTCCAACGTCGGCTCGCGGCCATAGAACGCGACGAGTGGCAGCACGCGGCTGGCGAGGCCCCTCTTCTCCTGCCGTGCCGCCTGCAGGCGGGCTTTGAGTGTGGACATGCCCAATCTCCTCCACCGACCTCAGAGGACCTCGAACGGGACGCGATCAAGGATGCCGCCGTCCAGCGAGATGCCATCGTCGAACCTGATCGCCTCAAGCTCGCTGAGCTTGGCTCTCCGGTCGGCGATGGTCATTGAGGAGCGGCCAGAGTATTCGCTGCGACCGATGATGCCGCCGACCTGGCTTCGCTTCAGATTCAGCACCTTGCTGATGGTGGTGTAGCTATAGCCGATCAGCCAGAGAACGCAGGCGATGTATTGCGTCCGCTCTTTGTGTCTCTTGCGAATGGCCATTGTTACCTCCGGTTCTCCCGTAGGGAAACAGTCCGGGCAAGAAATGAGAACTGGAAGCCTTCGGCAGCGTTCCGCCATTGGCCGGTGATCCGCTGTGCTTCGGCCGGGCACGCGAAGTCACCACCGGTCCTTAGTCCAAGTTCATCAAGCATCCAAAAGTGCGGCAACGGCAGCCGAAACGACCGGTACCGTAACGCGAAGATGACCGGACAAGAGACAATGGATAGGGTCGGCTTCAGTGAACTCATCGGCATGGGCCGTTGGATCGCCCCATGCTCCGCGCACGTTGATAAATCCCACCCCCTCGCTTGATGCAACGTTCGGCAACATACTGTCGAGCGCAGTCAGATTGCTAAATGGGGATGTTCTTGCAGCCGGCATGACCTGAGAAAACGTGGCAAGGTAGATCACCGAAGCGGGGGCCTTTGCTCGCACTGCCGCGATCATGGCGCGGTAGTTGCTCTCCGCTTGCGAAATCGTCAACTGCACAGGATTCGCGTCGTTGATGAAGCCGATTATCGTCATGTCTGGTCGAACATCGGCAATCGGTCCAATGTTGGCAAGTCCCCATCCCGAAGCCTGCCCCTCTCTTCCCGTTGTGATAGTCCGCACCCGCACGCTACGGCCGATCTGCAGCTTCTTCTCCATGATGAACGGCCAGTTGCGCGACGAGCGATCCACGGTCAAGCTATCCCCGTGAATACCTACTGTAAAAACAGGCCTACTCATACGAATTCATCCCGAAGATCACGCCAACCTTGCAGGTAGACATGCATCTTATTGTTGGCGGACGCTGGATAGCTGCCGGTGTAAACCTGTCCGGCCGCACTGGTCCATTCGGCAATGCGACCTGCATAGGTATTTCCCGCGTTGCGCCAACCCAGACCATACTGGCCCAGATTGGCGTCATTGACCGGTGCGCCCGTATCAGGATCGCGCACAATTCCGTAGAATCCCGCGTCGGTTCCGCCACCATTGAAAAGCACGATTTGAACATGCGCTTCGATCTTGATCCCGAGCGGAACGGGCAACGTCAACAAAGACAAAACGTCAAGCGCCCTGGTCAGCGCAACCACAAGGGGTTGCGCAAGCTGAAAGCTTCCGTCCTGTCTCCATTGGCCGGCTCGAATGTTGCCGCTGCCATCAGTCATGAAGGTGCTTATGCGTCGGCGCTTGGTATATCCGCTCGGCATGGTCGGCGCAGTGGGAGAGGTTGATGCGAGAAAGTCACGCGCTCCAGTCGTCGGGTTCCAAATCAGATGGACATGGTAGACCTTCGATGCTTGGACGGCTGCATCCATCATGCCGTTGCCGCTTCCAATCGAAAAAAGACCCGTTGTCTTGGTCCAGCCCGAGTTGTGGACAATATCAAGAGTGCGATCGACGGCACGTGCCTTGCCGCTTGAGATATCAATAGCGCTATTTGGCGCACCTGCATTGTTGGAAAGCAGCAAACCGTTGATCGGCATGCCAGCCGGAGAACTCAGCACCCCGGACGACAGCTTGATTTCGGTCACCGAGCCGTCCGCGACCGTCGCGTAAGGGATCGTCTGCCACGAGCTGCTATCCCAGTATTTCCAGGCCGACGATGTCGTGTTGAAATAGATGGTGCCTGCGATCTTTGTCAGACCACTGCCGGTCAGGTAACTGTCACAGGCAGCATCCGACGCGAAATTGCCCACGACGCGGGCGAGCATCGTCGAAAGCGCTGCTTCGGAAGCCGCCTGCACCGCGGGTGAAGCAAAGTCCGAAAGCAGCCTGAATTGGGTGCCCGATTCCGCCACTTCGGCGATGAATGGCAAGCCAGCGACAAGCGCACCAACTGGTGGGTTGTTGCCCGCTGCAGTCTTTATTGCATGGGTCGTCACGCCACCATCGAAGGAAACCGTCACGCTGGAGCTTGTGTTCGTGACGGGCGCGATGCCGAAGAAGAGCACGGCCGCGTCAGTCACTGGAGCAAATGGCGTCGCCGTAAAGCGCCAGGCATTGGCCGTGCTTCCGACCGAGGGTGCAAGGCGCACAACCTGCCATCCTGGCAGAAAATCTGAGATTTTGACCAGTGCATGGCTGGCTATCTTGTAAAGGCCATTGTTTGTTCCGGTCGGATCCGCATAAACCGCCACTACGGCGCCATCGCCAAGGAATGCGGCCTCAGCGGCCGCCTCCGCCCGCGTTGCAAACCATCGGCCAATGGCTACGGCAGATTCCAGCCAGGTTCCCCACGCTCGGATTCGGGATTTTTCGGGCTGTTCAGGGGAGCCGGAGGGGCCGTCAGCCCAGATCGTGTTTGCACGCTCCACCATGTTTCCTCTCAAAAAACTGCAAATGACCCTGTCGGAACATAGGCTTAATCAAAAGCCCTGCCGCTTCTGGCGACGGGTGGGCACGCGCCTGCCTTAGGCGCGTGATCAGCCCTTGGAACTGCGGTATCGCTTGGCCTGCTGCTCCAGAAAATGAATGAAGGCATCGGCAGCCTCGTCGGCAGAGCTTCCACCGGTGTCATCCCGGGTTTGCTCCGCGATCGTCGTCATCACATTGTGAGCGTCATCGCCGGAGATGATCCCCTTGGACACTAGGAGGTCGACCAGCACCTTGGTCGAGTTGAGCGCGACGTAAGCCGCCGCGAAAGAAGCGCCCAGAGGCGAGAGATGCGGCGGGATCGACTGCGTCATGATGGTCCTCTCGGAGAGATATGACCGAAGAAGACCATGGACTCAGTTGGTTGTTGATTGGAAGCGTCCGGCAGCGTTTGCTCGTTTTTTCTGAGGAAAACTCTGCTGGGGGCTGGAAAGCCAAGAAAAACAGGCCACAGAATTGAAAAACAAAACGCTAACACGCTAAGCGAGTTGAAGTGGCAAATCCCGACAAGTTCTCGGACAAAATTCAATCATGGATTCAAGACGATCCGTCATTTGCTCGGAAGACTGTCCGATGGTTCAAGGGCTATATCCACAATCGAGTTCCAAAGCGCTTCCGTTTCTATGGACTGCTCCATTGGTCGGCGAAGACGGGGATGGCCTCTTCGGCCCCGGCCGTAGCCTGGGTCTACGGAACGATTTCCGGTGTTCTTGCCACAGCCGTCGGCGCCGCCATTTTCGTCGGGCACAGCACTGTGTCGTTCTTGGACAACCTGTCGAAAGACAAGGCAACCAGCGCTGGCGACAACGAGAGCGACATCGTGATCCGGTTCGGCGATCTCTTGGCGGCGCACAAAGTGGAACTCACCTTGGGCGACAGAGAAAGGGATGACGCGATACGCGCATGCTTGGGAATTCTGGAGATCTTCTCTCGCCAAATCACCAAGTCGCAGAGTGGTGACATATCGGTTTCGTTGCTGCTTTACTCTGGTAACAGCCGGACCAAAATGAAGGTTCGGCATCGCAATCCTGGTAACTTGCGGCCGGTGAACCGCGAAGTGGATGCCGACAAGCTGTTGGGCCATTATGCCTGCATCAGTGGAGGGCTGCCCCGCGTGGTCCACGACACGAAGGAATTCGGGAAAGTCGTCTCCAGCCCCACGCAATCGAAGGTGGAGTATAGATCAATCTTCTTTTACCCACTTGTCATCGAGGCCGATCAGGAGAAACTGGTCCGGGGCTTTGTTTCGATAGATTGCAGGCGCCCATACGCCTTCTATGGGAACAGGTCGAGTGCTATAGTAGTTACATGTGAACCAATACTGAACCACATCGGGGAACTCGTTCAGGAGGCTAGAGATGGTCGCAGCCGTCAAAGAGCAATCAAGTCCGCCAAGTGACACCGGTTCGAAGCACTCTCAGCGCCTCGAGGAGTTGAGGACGGAAGCGGCCGAAATTCGCCGTCTGCACGATCAGGGAAAGCTAACCCCTGACGAGGCGGCATCCCGTTTGCATGCACTGAAGCAACGGTACCGAAGTTTTCTTGACCGGTTCCTGTAGTCGCGAAACGCTTCAGGTCGGTCGAACCCTGAGAAAGATGGCTGGCATTGCGAGGCATGCGGTCAGGGCTTGTCCATTCACTGTCAGTCGACCGGTGCATGGACCAAACCGTCGTTAGTGAGTGGGGTGACGCGCGATCGAAGGTCGCCTGCTGCCCGGGCGTCCGAAGAAACGGGGAGATCGCCGGACTCGAATACCCCAACGAACCGGCTGCCAGAACGGCGAAGTTTCTCACCACAGGCCAGCAAGACGAACTCATTGACGCTCACGCCGGCACAGCTGGCTGCCGCGAATAGCGCGGCTCGGAAACTTGAAGTCACCCGACCGCCGTTCAGCATGAGATTGACGGTGGGGTCTTTTGGTCGGGGCTTAACGACGTTCATTGAGCAGGCCTCGGAGGTGCTGTGGGCGATGGCCCAGCAGACCACGGATCGGCTTCTCGCAGGATTGGAAGCGGTTGGAAGCCTTCGGCGGTCAGATTGGAAGGCCCAAATGGTCGAAATATCGACGTACCCGGTCATGGTCGCGTCTCCCATGACGCAACAGATCCAAGGCAACCAGATCACCGTGGCGGAGCATTTCCAGGGCGGGCGCTGATATTTCCAGGGGCGCGCCCGGGCAGGCCTGCACGCCGATACCGAACTCATGGCACCAATTTCGGATTGTCTTCTCGCTCCGGCCGGTGAGGTGGACCGCGCTCTTCAGATTGATTACCTCATCCCGACGCATGAGGATCGGCGCTAGGCCGATGTCATTTTCGGCGGAATCCGAGGGCCGCGCGACCGACAAAAATGCGATGTTGGGCATTCAACAGCCCCTCAGGAAAGGGGGGGCGTCTATTTTGCTCGTTGCGCGAACGAAGGCCCGGACTGGTATAGACCCATGAGGTGGGAGAGATTTACCCTCCCATACCCCCTTGCCCTTCACCTCGGGCGGCCGCCGGTGCTTGGTCATCAGCCGCGCTCTTCGAGCTTGTCGGCACCGGCCAGCAAGGACCGCGCCTCACTCTCCAGGAATGCGGCTCGGGCAGTCGCCTCGTCGACCTGCTTTTGCAGTTGCGTGGCGCGTGCCCGCTCCTGGCGTGCCTCACTGAACTTGACCTTGCTGGCATGCTCCAGGTGTTCGATTGCGGTTTTCATCGGGCGGCCACCTCGGGTTTTTCCGCGGTGTCGACGAGCGACGACAGTTTGCCCTTGAAGAAGTCGATTCCAACCAGCAATTGCTCCGCCTCGAAGGAGAGGGCGTCAGCACGGGCGGCCTCGTCGGCCGCGGCCTTCACTGCAGCATCGGCACGGGCTCTGGCGAGGCGCTCCTGATGGAGACGTTTGGCTCTCAATTTTTCAATATGCTTTACGCATGCCTGGATGTCTTCGTGGCTCATTGTGCGGATCTCCTTGCGTAGCCGTTGATGAAGTTGGCAAAGGCGCCGTCGCCGGCGAAGAACTCGTAGGTTTCCCACGCACCAGGCTGTCGCGCATAGGAGTTTTCGGCGAAAGACAGGTCGACGATCGGCATCGCGCGCCGCTTGTTGACGCGGCGCTGGCCGCGCGATGCGGACCGGCTCGATGCGCGGGCGTAAGCGACGAAGTCTTTGATGAGAGCAGCGTCCTCGTCGAGCTTCTTGGAAGCCATATCGCAGAGATCGTCGACGGCGTTGCTGAGGGCGGTGCTAGCCCCACGCAGTGCGAGCGCGCCGCTATCAACGCAGTGCTGCAGGGTGCCGGTCTCGTCGAGATCGACGACAGAGACACAGGTGTTTCTGATGGCAGGACGGTGAACGAGGCTGATCTCGCCGAGGTCGGCCTTGCGGATCAGGTTGAACTCGACGCCGTCTGCGCGAACCTTCTCATGCTTACCGATGGTGATCCCGATGCTCATCGAGCGGCGATGGCCGCTTCGGACCGCGTCCAGTACTGAGTTCGGGGGGGCTTCCAGGCGGAAGGCCAGGCCGTCTTCGCAGTCGTAGAGGGTGAGTCCACTCATAGTGGAGCCGACGCGGCGGGCGCCGTCGTGATCGCGCAGGAAATGGATCTCCTGACCGCTCCTGATCGAAGAGGAAAAACAGCCGGGCATGAGCGCGCAAATGCCATTTTCGTCGATATAGGCCTTGCGGTAGCGGGTAGCAAAGCCCTGGATTGCGAGGCGTTTGGTCATCGGCGAAGGTGCTCCGGAATGGCGGACTTGGGGAGCATGCCGTAGTTCGCCGCCTCATGCAGCCAGTCGGCGATCTTCGACTGATTGCCCTCCGGGGCACCAAGCCAGTTGGCGTGGAGCGGGCGGAACCGGCTGACCCATGAGATATCCTGGGCGGTCAGCTCGTAGGCGAAGGCGCGATAGGCCAGGTCTGCCTGGTTGACCGCGATGAAGGCCGCAGCGAGGTCGGCAACCAAGCGCCGAACCTCGGACTCGACCTGATCGCAGATCGCGGCCGATGCCGCTCCCCGCTCGGCCTGGATCATGGCTTCGACGATCTCGACCGCTTGCTTGGTGTCCTCGAGATCCTGGAAGATCTCCGCAAGGTCGCGCTGCGCATTCACTGGCGGGGCTGATCCGAGGTTGGCCAGGGCCGCGGCTCGCTCAGCGCGCTCGGATGCCTTGATCGGTTTGAAGTTCCGGATTTCGGCCTGTAGTTCGCGCTGACGCGCCTCGAGCGCGGTCTTCCGATCGAGCAGCCCCTGGTATGTGGCCGAGACATCGGTGAGCTTGGGGATAGCCGGCGGTGTCGGTGTCTGGGAGTGGTTGAGCTTGAGCAGCATTGGCGGACCCGTTTTTGATTCGCGGTCAGTCTGCCGATCTCAGCCGTCCACTTAAACAAATGCGTGGACGGTTTTTTGGATCTTGTTCCATTTTCTTCGAAGGCGCTCGATGACTTTCTTGCGCTTCCCTACGGGAATTTTCCCGTCTGCCCGCACGACCGTCTTTGCCGCCGCGTGAAAACATCCGGCCTTTCCGTCGGCGAGCAGGGCAGCGATATCCGCAAGCTTGGAGTCGTCGTTGATGGGACGCGGGCCGCTCCGCTGGCGCATTCCGGCTCTCGCCATGCGCCGAAGCTCCGGACTGTCATAAAGGTCCGCGAGTTCATGGAGCTCGCAAACCTTTTCGACGATCACCTGGGACAGCGGCGGCAGGTAGGCCGGCGCGCGCGCAGACGCGCCGGAGCCGTCCGGATCGTCGTCACCGTCGGTCATGCGGCACCGGACGGGCCGAGCTGGGTGTCGTCGAGGAGACCGAGACGGTCCATGACACGCAGGCGCTCAATCTCGCGGTCTATGATCAGATCGAATGCGACGGCTTCGGCCGCTGCGGTGATTTCGTCGACACCGCCCTCGACGAGCATCCGGATCAACTCGTTTCGCACTCGGACGCGGTAGGAGGCCAGCCTCCTGGGCTCATCCTCAAGGCGATAGGCGGTGGCGGCGTATTTCCGCGCCTTGCCGATACGCCTTGCCTGAGGAAAGGGCATCACGACGCAGGATCTGGGCTTCCAGGTGAAGAGGGGCAGATCGGGATTGCGCATCATCATCTCCTCAAAAGGGGCATTCAGCGAGTGATTGCAGGAAGCGGAGCCGGGCGTTGTCGTCGGGAAGGCGTAGAAGATGCCGCTGTTCGCGTTCCTCGAGGTTTCGATAGACACCCAGAAGATCCTCATCGAGGCTGTCACAGAACGCCTCGCCAGGGCGCGCTTCATGCGCGCCACTGGCATCGGGAAACCCACGGTCGATTTCGGAACGGTCCAGATGCCAATTGGGGTCATAGTTCGACGCGTCGTATGACTCGTCCCCTATAACAAACCCACACTGCCCTATATTCTCCTCTCCGCCTTCAGGCGGAGAGATGGGTTCATTGACGGGTTCTATAGGGCGTTTTTGCCCCCTATTTCGGGACGAAATCACACCCTTTTCGGCTGATTTAGGGGGCAATTTTGACCCGTAAATAGGGTGCGTTTCAGCCCCCTTTTCTGGCCACATCAGGAGGTAGTAGGTCGATCGCCTATCGCGCTCGACGGCCCTGGTATCGCGCCTGATAAAACCGAGTTGTTCCATCCGTCTGAGTGCGCGCTTCACGACGTCGATTTTCACTTCCAGCTCGCTTGCTATGGTCGACTGCCGTGGGAAAATGCCCAGCGATTTGGGCCCGGCGCACTCGTCGACAAAGTAAAATGCAATGCGGTAAGCTGTGGCCGGCAACCCGGGTGTCTTGTTTATCAAGTTCATCCAGCGATATCGTTCGTCCGTCCGAATGTTGACCTGCCGCACGTTCGACGGGTCGCTCATTGGCGGATCCGTTCGACCAGGCTGAGTTTCAACTCTTCGTCTGTTGCTCGCGATCACGAGTGAATTCCTTGATCTACCCGTGATGCTTCACGGCTGTGAGAATGAGGTGTCCGAGAATTTCCACGGGTTTTCCCGTTCTTTTCCGCGGATTTTCCGCAATCTTGGGCCCCAGCAGTTTTGCGTGGGTCCTGAACGGCGCCGGCGAATTCCGCCGCCGGCGCGCTGTTATGAGCGCTGGTCACAGTTCCTCCGCAATGTCGTCGATGACGTGAAGGAGCCGCTCGGCCTGGACGATGGCGAACTGGAGGCGGTTCGCCGCGGCGTATTCGACCATGTAGAAGCGGCCGTCCTCGGTCGCTACCGGCGCTCCGGAGAAACAGGTTTCGAGGACAGTCTCGGCGATGCCGGAGGCCATGACGGCCTCGGAAATGGCATCCTTCAACCGCGCGACTGCGACGGAACTCTCACCATTCACCGCCCTGCAGCCGGCAACACGCACCGGCGGCGCGGGTTCATCGGGGATCAGCAGCAGATCCTGCAGGTTGGACGGTTGACGGCAGTCGGCGGGATAGACAATCGCGCGGTGACCACCACCCCGCCAGCGCATCAGCTCGACACTCATCTCCGCCATGAGCGCTTTCAACCGGCACGGACGCTCTGCACCATCGTCGGCAGGACCGACTGCTGCAGGTCGACCGGCATCGATGAGCGCGCCGATGGCCGCGTTCAAGAGATCGGTGTTTTCACACGCGGCCTCAGCGAGGTTGTCCCTCAGGTAGCCGGCCTTCAGCTCAGCATCCGCCGGCGTGTCCGCCCGGGCCGCACAGAGGGCGACAAGCGTCTGCTCGACGTTCTTCAGTGCTGCATTGACCTCCTCTTGGCCGGCGAGGCCGCGTCCCCGTAGCTGGAACCGCCGATAGTGCTCGGTGACGGCATTGATGTGGTCGGCGACGAGCTGCTCGACGCGCGCGGTTGCCGAGGCGGCAGGCGCCGTGATATTGGTGGTGGTGTTCATGCGATTTTCCTCTCAGGAGATACGATTGAACCATGGTCCGGAGCGATTGCCGTCGCTGCCGGGCCTTTCTGTTTCCGCGGGCGAGCGCCGCCCGCGACGAGCTTCAATTTCACGTGCTGTTCGGCAGCCGCCCGGTGGGCGGCCCGGGCTCGGATAATGCCGATCGCGAGGTCGAGCACCGCGCGGAACTCAGCGGGCTCGCCGTGCCGCTCGATCGGCAGGTCGCCATAGATCAAGGCCGCCGCGTTGAGCATCCGAATCACAACCTTCTCGGTAACTGTCTGGAGCGTCATGATGTCCTCCGCGCGAGGAGCTGGTCGATGCGGTTCACGCCGTCGTCGGGCAGATCGCTGAAGGCGGCATCGAGGGCGACACGGTCCCAGACTGTGCGACCATCGATGCGCTTTGGTTTGGGCATCCGACGGGCTGCGACGAGCTCGTCAAATTTCGTCGTGCCGACGCCGACATAGCGGGCGGCCTCCTCGCGGCAGAGGCCTCGAGGCGCGTAAGCGATGCCGTCATGCCCGCGTGCCATTACTCTCTCCTTCCGTCGTGCTGGCGACTGCCTTCTCCAGGCACACGATGATTTCAGAGTTGAGGGAGCGGCGGTTAGCTGCCGCTTGGCGACGAATTTGGCTGCTGAGGCTTTCCGGCAGCCTGACTGCAACGGGTGTGCCCAACTTCTCATGGTTCATGCTCGGCTCCTATAGATTAATGGCTGGTAGCCACCATTGATTAACCATGGCTACTAGCCGCTATTGTGTCAATCTATATTTTGTGGCTAGTAGCCATTATGACAGAGAAAAAAGTTATCCAACCTCAAGACAAATATGTCCTGCGCCTGCCGGACGGCTTGCGCGCTCGCATCAAGGCCGCGGCGGAAGCGAGTGGTCGTTCCATGAACTCTGAGATTATTCGACTGCTCGAAGACGCTTTCGGTGAAGTGGGATACGACGAGACGTTGGAACGCTACTCGGTGGAACTGCAGCATCTTTTCCGTGGTGCTGAGACCTCGTCAGTAGAAAAGCGCCTCTCCAGCATTGAGGCCAAGCTCGACCAACTCCTCGCCCTCGAGGAACACTACCACGCCCAGAGCGAGAGTTCCGCAGCCAGAGGGCAAGCAATCCGGAAACAGCGTTCCGATTCCACGATGGATCACGAGGACGGTGAATGACTGAGGAGCGCCGCCCGTATCTATCGAGCTTCCAGGATCGGCACGGCCGCACGCGCTGGCGCTATAGGCGCGCCGGCAAGACAATCTCCATTGCCGGAGAGCCGGGTGAGCCCGGTTTCGAGGAAGCCTATCAGGCGGCGATCGAAGGCCGTCAGGCGCGAAAGGCGTCCGTCGTCGCCCATCCCGGCGCCACGGTTCCGAAATCGTTCCGTGACGCGTGGAAGCGCGTTCTGCGCACACCGGAGTGGATCCGGCACGACGACGCGACGAAGGCGAAGAATGTCCGGCTTGCAGAAGAGTTCCTGAAGCTGCCGATTGTGGCCGACGATCCGGCCGTTTGGGGAGAGATGCTCGTCGAGGATCTCAAGCGCCGGCATATGAAGGAAATTCTCGCCCACTTCTCGAGCACTCCGCACAAAGCAAAACATCTGCTGGTGGCGATCCGGAAGATGCTGCACGTCGCGCTCGATGAAGAGTGGATCGAGATCGATCCGACCTACAAACTCTCCTACCGGCCGGAGTACAAGGGCTGGCGCGCCTGGACGGAAGCCGAGCGTGAAGCTTTCGAAGCCCGGTGGGCGATCGGCACCACGCCGAGGACGTGCTATGCGCTCGCCCTGTGGCTGGGCAACCGTCGTTCCGACGTGGCGAAGGTCACGTGGGACATGTTCGACTTCCGGCGGAACGTCGTCACCATCGAGCAGACGAAGGGCGGCAAGCGCCTGGTGCTGCCCATCACGCCCATGCTTCGAGCCACGCTTGAGACCATGCCCCGCCGAGGCGATACCGTCCTGGTGACTGCCTACGGCAAACCGTTCTCGGAGAAGTCGCTGACCGGCCGCATGGCCGACTGGACCGAAAGCGCCGGCCTGCCCTGTGGTCTCACCCTCCATGGCCTCAGGAAGACGCTCGGCAAGCTTCTGGCGGAAGGTGGCGCGAGCACTCGGCAGTTGATGGACACGCTCGGGCACGACGATATCGAGCATGCCGAGCTTTACAGCCGGGAAGCATCGCAGGCGATTCTGGCGAGGGACGCCATGAGCAAGGTGACGCGCCTAGTGCAGGGCAAGAAGAAGCGTGGCTAACCGGCTGGCTAACCCCTTAGGCTAACCGATATTTAAGACATTGTTATTTATGGATTTTTGGTGGGCCCGGAGGGACTCGAACCCCCAACCAAGCGGTTATGAGCCGCCGGCTCTAACCATTGAGCTACAGGCCCGCCCGGCGCATTGCCGTTCGGGGCGGGCAATGGTCCCCGCACCGGTGCGGACCGCTCTAGCCCAAATCGCCGGCAGCGACAAGCCTCTGCCGCAATGGCTTCACAATCACCGGTCATCAAGGCATGTGTAAGGGACGCCAATCTAGGAAAAACACATGCGCCACCTGAAGACCCCGAGGCTCGTCCTCGCTGCCGCCCTCCTTTCCGCCGCCGCCCTGCCGCTGCCGGCCCTCTCCGCCGAGCAGGAAAAGCGCGAGGCAACCATCATCGTTTCGGGCGAAGGCGAAGTCGCAATCGCCCCCGACATGGCGATCCTGTCCTTGAGCGTCGTGCGCGAGGCGGAAACCGCCGAGGCGGCCCTGAAGGCCAACAGCGCCGCCATGGCCGATGTCATCGCCGACCTTCGGAAGAAGTCGATCGCCGAGCGCGACATCCAGACCTCGAACTTCTCGGTCGATCCACTCTACCGCCAGGACAAGACCGGCGACGGCAATTACGAGGCGCCGGAGATCGTCGGCTACCGGGTCACCAACGGCCTGACCCTCAAGGTCCGCGACCTTGACCAACTCGGCACCCTGATCGATGCCGCCGTCAAGCTCGGCGTCAACGAGGGCGGCAACATCGTCTTCACCAACGACAAGCCGGACGCCGCCGTCGCCGAGGCCCGCAAGGCCGCGGTCAAGGAAGCGATCGACAAGGCGAAACTGCTCACCGAAAGCGCCGGCGTCAAACTCGGTCGCGTCGTGGAGATCAGCGAGAACTTCGCCCGCCCGATGGCCCAGCCGATGTATCGCACGACCATGGCCAAGGAGATGTCGGACGCGGCACCGCCGATCGCCGGCGGCGAAAACACCTATACGGTGACAGTCAACATCACCTACGCCATCGATCAGTGAAGGAATATCGCCGGCGGACCCGAAGGGCCGCCGGCGATATTCCCTGCGGGGAGACGCGAAAAAGGGGCGCCGGATGGCGCCCCTTTTCTTTTGTCGTCGCGATTACACGCTGCCGATCAGTAGCGGATGACCGGGCAGCCACGCACATTGGCAAACACCATGCGGTCGAAGCCGCCGTGACGGAAGCCCCCGACGACCACGCGCCGCGGCGTCACATCCTGCACATGGGCGCGGCGAAGGCCGTTCCAGCGGGCCTTTTCGACGGCATGGCCCGGCGCGCAGAATTCGGGGCGGTGATGGCGGCGGCCATGACCCCATTCGCGGTCGCCATGGCGATAGTCCCTGTCATAGCCGGGGCCGGGACCGCCGCCGATATAGACGCCCCAGCCGAAGTCGCCACCGGCATTGGCGGTGGACATGCCGCCGACGGCGGCGGCGACGGTGACGAGGGCTGCGAGGCCAAGCTTCTTGAACAATGCGGTCATGGATCTTCTCCTCTAGGATGGTTCGGCATTCGCCGGGAACACTTCCCGCTGTCCTCAGCGATTGGGAGGAGAATGCATCGGCCGGCCTGAATGGGATCAGAACCGGCCATTCACCGATCATTCATGGAGACTGCCGCGTTCCGGCGGCGAAAAGGCCTGTCAGCCGGCAAGATGCAGCACGACCTCGCGACGATGCGGCCGGTCCCGGTGCTCGAACAGATAGATCCCTTGCCATGTCCCGAGCATCAGGCGCCCGTCGGCGACCGGAATGCCGATCGAGACCTGCATGAGGGCCGCCTTGATATGGGCCGGCATGTCGTCCGGGCCTTCTTCGCGATGGGTGATCCAGCCCATCTGCGCATCACTCGCCGGCGGCACCAGGCGGCGGAGGAAGGTATCGAGATCGCGCCGAACGGACGGATCGGCATTTTCCTGGACGAGCAACGAACAGGAGGTGTGCCGCACGAAGACAGTAAGCAACCCCTCGCGGGACTGCCCCTCTTCGACAAATGCCGCCGCCTCCTGCGTGAATTCGTAGATACCCTGCCCCCGGGTCTCGATCGTCAATCGTCGCAGCACGTGCACCTCCCCCGCGGGATTGGGCCGGTCAGCCTGAGCGGAACGGCCTTGAACTTGACAATATTCAAGCAATTCGCGCACGAGCACAACCGTGAAGAAGGCCCTCGGACATCCCACGACCATGGGTAAAAGAAAACCCGTAGAAAAGTGACCCACGTCACCAAACGAGCGAGCCGATATTCTATTCGCCCAAAGAACTAGTTTAACCCGATAGA
This sequence comes from Rhizobium terricola, assembly GCF_012927355.1. Lineage (GTDB taxonomy): Bacteria > Pseudomonadota > Alphaproteobacteria > Rhizobiales > Rhizobiaceae > Allorhizobium > Allorhizobium terricola. The sequence continues at coordinate 625,354 of NZ_JABBGK010000001.1, read as the reverse complement.
AAGAAGAGCATGTTTCCTATGTATATATATTGCAGAACATTGGACAGGCCGTTTCATGAAAACCATTTTGGAAAGACTTCAGGAAACCGACAGGTTGAGCGAACTCGACGCCTACAGTGTTTTTGGAACGCCGAGTGAAGACGACTACGATCACATCGTCCGCCTTACCGCAGAACTTTTTGAAGCACCGATTGCCCTGATCAACCTGGTTGGCGGCACCGAGGTATGGGTCAAGGCCCGGGTCGGCATCGATGTCCAGACCGTGCCTTGCGAACTGGCTTTCTGCAGCCACACGGTCCTCGGCACCGAGCCGCTGGTGGTGACAGACCTCAGCACCGACGAGCGCTTTTCCTCCAACCCGCTGGTCACCGGCGAGGCGGGCTTCCGGTTCTATGCTGGCGCTCCCCTCACCTCGCCCAAGGGCCACGGCATCGGCACGCTCTGCATCCTCGACACTGCGAGCCGCCCCGCACTGAGCGAAAAGCAGGAACGCCGGCTGAAGGATCTCGCCCAGCTCGTCATGGACAAGCTCGATCAGCGGCGCCTTTCGCGGCTCGAGGTCATTGCCTCGAAGCTGATGTCGGCGACCTCCGACGCGGTCATCGTCACCGATCAGTCCGGCAATATCGCAGTGTGGAACCCGGCGGCCCAGTCGGTGTTCGGCTTCACCGACGAGGAGATGATCGGCCGGCCGATCAACGAGATCATCGGCGGCATCGTCACCGACCCCGAACACTATGCCGCCGGTGGCGACGGCCTGCCCCGGGATCACCGCGTCGAACTGACGGCCAGCCACAAGCGCGGCCACGACATCATCGTCGAAGTGTCGGCAACCGCCTGGCAGGACGAACGCCTGCGGCTGTCCGGCCTCGGCGTCATTGTCCGCGACGTGACCCGCCAGCGCATGGCCGACCGTCGCATCGCCTTTCTCGCCCATCATGACGAGCTGACGGGGCTCGCCAACCGCAACAGCCTGCTCGACCAGATGGAAACGCTGCTGAAGCGCGAGACCATGGAGAAGGAAGGTCTCGCCGTCATCTGCATCGATCTCGATCGCTTCAAGCTGACCAACGAGACCCTCGGCCACAGGGTGGGCGACGGCCTGCTGCGGCAGACCGGTGAACGTTTGCGCGCGATTGCCGGAGCCGACGACCTCGTCGCGCGCCTCGGCGGAGACGAATTCGCCATCGTCCGCCGCGGCGGACACAACGAGCTCACCCTTGCTCTCTTTGCCGAGACCATCCTCGCGGCCATTGCGGAGACGTTCGAGGTCGAGGGACATCTCATTTCGACCAGCGCCAGCCTCGGCATCGCCCGCTTCCCCCGGGACGGGCGGGATTGCGACACGCTGCTCAATCACGCCGATCTTGCGACCTACCGCACAAAGCTCGAGGGCCGCAGCGGCTACCACTTCTTCGAACCGGACATGGACGGGCAGACGCTCGCCAAGCGCGGCCTCGAGCGTGACCTGCGCGGTGCGCTGAAGCGCGGCGAGCTGGAGATCCATTATCAGCCGCAATACGACATCAAGACCGGTCGGGCAATCGGAGCCGAAGCGCTGCTCCGCTGGAACCACCCGGTCCACGGCTATGTGAGCCCGGCCGATTTCATACCGATCGCCGAGACGACGGGGCTGATGATCGCCATCGGCAGCTGGGCCATGCACAAGGCCTGCCGCGATTTCGCCGCCGCGGCACCCGGTCTTCGGCTGGCGGTGAACCTCTCGCCGGCGCAGTTCCGGCGCGCCGACATCGTGACCCTGGTCCGCGACGCGCTCGACCGATCAGGCCTGCCGGGCAACTGCCTGGAGATCGAGATCACCGAATCGCTGCTGATGGAGAAGGATGCGGGCACCCTTGACGCACTGAAGGCGCTGAAGGCTCTCGGCGTCGGCATCGCACTCGACGACTTCGGCACCGGCTATTCCTCACTGAGCTACCTGCACAGCTTCCCCTTCGACACGATCAAGATCGATCGCAGCTTTGTCCGGGAGGCCGATACCAACCCCGATTGCGCGGCCATCCTGCAGGCGATCGCAGCGCTTGCCGCCGCACTCCACCTGACGACCATCGCCGAGGGTATCGAGACCGAGGCACAGTTCGCTCATGTGAAGGCACTCGGTTATGACTGCGGCCAGGGCTTCCTCCTGGCACGACCGGCTCCTATCGACGAACTCTCGTTCCGGGATTTCGCCACCCGATCGGCCAGCTGAATCCCGTCTCGTCTGCCCGAACCCGGGGAATAGTGGACGGACCGTCTTTGCCGGACCGGCGGGAGGCGATAGTCTGCCCGCCGAAGGATGAGGAGACCCCCATGAGCCACGACAGAGACCTGCTCGAAACCCTGGCCGGCCAGGAGGCCGCCCTGACATTCAAGGCGTTTGACGAGACCGTTGCCTTCGCGATCGGCGAACGGCTGACCCGGCTTGCACGTTCCGGCGAATGCCCGGTCGTCATCAACATCCGCACGCCCGACCGGGTGCTCTTCCATGCCGCCTTGCCGGGCTCGTCGCCCGACAACGACCACTGGGCGCGGCGCAAGAGCAATGTCACGCTGCGCTTCCACAAGTCCTCGATGCGCGTCGGCGAAAACTACCGGCTGAAGGGCCGCGAGATCTGCGCCGAACTCGGCATGGATCCGCTCGACTACGCCAGCCACGGCGGCAGCTTTCCGGTGCGGGTTGACGGCACCGGCGTGGTGGCCGCGATTACGGTGTCGGGCCTCGCCTCCGAGGACGATCACGCCATGATCGTCAAGGTGCTGGAGGACTATCTCGGCGGCGACTGAGATCGCCGCCTCCGCGCGTCCGGTCAGAGCGGAGTGGAGAGGTAGAGGCTGAGCCGGGTGAACCGGCCGTTTTCATGTTCGAAGACGAGCACGCAGGGCAGCGAGAAATCCTTTCCCTCTCCGGCGGCTCCCCCGTCCCGCCCTTCGATCGTGGCGTCGACCGCTCCCCGCGACCCCGACGTCTCGGTCATCACCACACCATTGGCGAACGTGATGCCGTGACGCAGCAGGAAGGCCGACAAGGTATCCCGCAGCGAGGACACGCCGATCACGCGCTGGCCGTCCGGCATGTCGAGCGCCGCATCGTCATCGAAAAGCGCCTCCAGGGCATCGAAGTCCCGCTGGTTGAGCACGTCGATCACCCGTGAGATCTGAACCTCTATCGCCATCCGTCTTCTCCCTGTCTCATTGCCTTATCTCAAGCACTTAGAGCGGCCCGCTTCATCCGGCAATGGCGGCGCGCGCCCTTCGTCACGCCTCCCCGATCGGCAGCAGGACCTGACGTGCAGCCTCCAGGACCGCCCGATTGAGCGAACCGAGCGCGGCGGCGACCGAGCGGCTCCAGTGCCAGTGGAGCGGAACGTCGTAAGGAGCATCAGGGAGAAGCGGCACGAGCCTGCCGTCCGCGATCGCACCCGCGGCCAGATGTTCCGGATTGAGGCCCCAGCCGATGCCGGCAAGAGCCGCATCGACGAAGGCTTGCGAGGAGGGCAGCCAGTGGGTCGGCGGCACGATCCCGTCGCCGACATAGGCAGCACTCCAGCGCGCCTGAAGCGTATCCTTGGCATTGAAGGTGAGCGCCGGCGCAAGCGAGAGTGCCTGCGCCGTGACGCCATCGGGGAACCAGCGGCGCATGAAGGCGGGGCTCGCGGTCGCGATGTAGCGCAGGCGGCCGAGCGGCCGTCCGTCGCACCCCTGCACGGGCTGGGCTGACCCGCTCACCGCGGCGCGAACCTCTCCGCGGCGCAGCCATTCCGCGCTGTGCTCCTGGTCGTCGAGCACGAGGTCGAAAAGCCGGTCTGGGACCGCCGCCATAGCCGGAATGAACCAGGTCGCAAGGCTGTCCGCATTGACGGCGATGCGGATCGTCGGATTGGCGCCCCTTCCCGCCGTCGGCGCGAGATCGTCTCCGAGGGACCGTTCGAGGAGGGCCACTTCCTCGGCGTGGCGCGCAAGCCGCTGCCCCGTCTCCGTCGCGGTGCAAGGCTGGCCTCGCACCACGAGAACCGAACCGACCCGTTCTTCCAGAAGCCTGATCCGTTGAGAGATCGCCGATGGCGTCACGCCGATGGCGCGGGCCGCCTGTTCGAAACTGCCCGTGCGCAGAACCGCGACGAGAGCTTCCAGATGGGCATAGTCGAACACGAATTAGAACTCCTTATGCAGATAAAGAATTTTTAGATTTTCTAATCTCATGCCACCAGCTAGTCAAACGGCGACCGGACCAGGAGACGTCATGCCCATCGCCGCCCCACCATTCACCGCAGCCATTGCCGGCTTTCTGCTCGGCCTCAGCCTGATCGTCGCGATCGGCGCCCAGAACGCCTTCGTCCTGCGCCAGGGACTGCGTCGGCGGCACGTCTTCGCCATCGCACTCACCTGCGCGGTCTCCGACGCCCTGCTGATCGCAGCCGGCGTCGGCGGCCTCGGCCGGGCGATCGGCAACCTGCCCTGGCTGATGCCGATCCTGCGTTATGGCGGCGCGGCCTTCCTATTCTATTATGGTTTCAGGGCACTCCGCGCGGCGATCCGCGGCGGCGAGACGCTGACCACCCACGGCGAGGCGGAGGAAAGCCTCGCGACGGCCCTCGTCACCTGCCTGGCGCTGACATGGCTCAATCCGCACGTCTATCTCGACACCGTCGTCCTTCTCGGCTCCATCTCGACCCAGTATCCCGGCCAAGGCCTCGCCTTCGGCACCGGAGCGGCCACCGCATCCTTCCTCTTCTTCTTCTCGCTCGCCTATGGTGCCCGTCTGCTGCGCCCGCTCTTTGCCCGCCCCGCATCCTGGCGCATCCTCGACGCCCTCATCGCCCTGGTAATGGCTTCGATTGCCACCAATCTCGTGTGGATCGGCTGACGAACAACCACATCCGCCATGGCGTCGGGCACCCGTCAGTGCAATTCTGGCCGCCCGCCCCAGCCGGATGCCGCCGATGTTTCTCACCAATCACGACATGGTCGATCTGATCGACTTCCGCCACGACCTTCACCGGCATCCGGAAATCTCCGGCGAGGAGGAAGAGACGGCCCGCCGTGTCGTCGCTTTCCTCGCGCAGCTGAAGCCGCAGAAGGTGTTGACCGGGCTGGGCGGCCATGGCGTCGCCGCCGTCTTCGAAGGCGCAGAACCCGGACCGACGCTGCTCTTCCGCTCCGAACTGGACGCCCTGCCGATCGAGGAGAAGACGGGCGCGCCCTATGCCTCGACGGTCGCCGGCAAGGGCCATCTTTGCGGCCATGACGGACACTCCACCACCCTCCTCGCCCTCGGGCTCGGCCTGTCGCGCCAGCCGCCTGAGCGCGGCCGCGTCGTCCTGCTTTTCCAGCCGTCCGAGGAAAACGGCGCCGGTGCTGCCGCGGTGATCGCCGATCCTCGTTTCGGCGAGATCACGCCGGATCTCGCCTTCTCGCTCCACAACCTGCCCGGCCTGCCGCTGGGACACGTCGCGCTGAAGGAAGGCCCCGTCAACTGCGCCTCGCGCGGCATGCGCCTGCACCTCACCGGCAAGACCGCCCACGCCTCGCTTCCGGAAACCGGGATTTCGCCGATGTCGGCCATTGCAAGGCTGATGCCGGCGCTGACCGCCCTCTCCCGCAGCGCCCCACCCGCGCTTGATTTCCGACTGGCGACCGTCACCCATGCCTGGCTCGGCGAGGAAGCCTTCGGCATTGCCCCCGGCGACGGCGAGATCTGGGTGACGCTGCGCACGCTCGTCGACGATCACATGGCCGCCCTGTGCGCGGAAGCCGAGAATCTCGCCCGTGCGGCGGCCGCCGAGACCAATCTCGGGCTTGCGATCGGCTATGAGGACATATTCCTGCATTGCGAGAACGCCCCGGAAGCGGTCGATCACCTGGTTCGTGCGCTCGATGCCGAAGGGGCCGTCCACGATGCCGGCACGCTCCCGATGCGCGGCTCGGAAGATTTCGGCCGTTTCCGCGCGATCGCCCCATCGGCGATGTTCTTCCTCGGCTCGGGCGAAAGCCACCCGGCCCTGCACAATCCCGACTATGATTTCCCCGACGAGCTGATCGCCGTCGGCGCCCGGATTTTCATGCGCGTGACGCGCGACATTCTCGGATAGGCCGTCAGGCTCGGATAGGCTGTCAGGATCAGAATTCGGGAAAACCGCGGCGCTTCCATTCGCTTTTCGGCACCGGCCTGCCAACCTCGAAGGCGAAGTTGACAACGCGCGTGACATCCTGGTCGAGCTCGCAGCGGAACCGCAATTCGTACCATTGGCCGTCGGCGCGGAACGCGGCCCGTTGGACGTCGAGCACGGTGCCCTGCTTGAGCTGGAACGACGGCAGGAGTTCGAGCCCGTAGGGCCGCGCCGAATGGCGCAACTGTTCCCTGAGCTCCGTCACGCAAAGCTGGTCGGCGCGCTCCGGACGCGGGATGTCGGCCATCGCCGTCATCGCGGCCTGGTCGCCGGAGAGGTTTTCCGAATAGAGGGTCTTCACCTCCTTCAGCGGGCTCTGCGCCTTGGCGTCGGTCGGTTTCGCCGCCGAAGCTTGGGCAGCCGCGGCAGCCGGCTTTTGCGCCGGCGTCGCTTCGGTCAGCGCGATCGACGTTTCGGCCGGCTTGTCCTTGAGGGCGACGCCGTCTCCGGCCGGACCATTCGCCCCGGTATCGACTTCAGGCAGCGCGATGTCGTCCGGCAGCGGCTGGCCCTCCGGCGCCTTCGTCTCGGCAGTCTCCGGTGCCTCGGTCTTCGCCGCCTCGGTCGTCACGGGCGGGTTGTCGGCCTCAGTCGGCGTCTCGACCGGCGCTTCCGCCGCCTCGCGCGCAGCGTCGCCGCTTCTGTCCTCGCGCGGACCGCTGTTCTTGTCGCCGAATTCGAAGACCGGACTCATGCCGGGCAAGGGCTGCGTCTTCGCCTGCTCCTCGGCGGGCGGCTGCTCCGGTGGACGCTCCTGCGGCGTGGGAACCTTTTCCGGCGGTAGCGGTAGCGGTAGCGGTGGCGGCGGCGGCGGAGGTGGCTCGGCCTTCGCCTCCTCCGCCGGCTTTTCCTCCGGCGGCGGCTCGGGCGGCTTTTCCTCGGGCGGCGGAACGATCTCCACCGCGACGCTCTCTTCCGGTTCCGGCTGTTCGATCGTTTCCGGCAGATTCACGAAGAAGGCGGCAAAGACGACGAGGTGCAGCAGCAGCGAAACCGCAAGCCCCTTGTTCAGCCTCTTCCAGATTTTCGTGAAAATGTCTCGCATGCGGATGAACGGAACCCCGTGACGTCCCGGCTCATGTGGCGCCAAAAGGAGGCCGCATCAAGGGCGAAAACCGATAAACCCGTGCGGCCCCCTCTTTTGTTTCAAGAGCAAAAAGCAGCTGAATAACGACAATTCCCGGAGCATACACCTTCCATTGGCAAGAACAATGTGAGAACGTTCATCGAGTCGATCGAGGACGGTGAACAAGCCAGTCCAGTCATATGCCTTGGAAAAAGAGAATGAAGACAGTCGGACTTTTTGCGGGCATTGGAGGTTTGGAAGCTGGTCTTCAATCGTCCGGCTTGGAGACAAGCCTTCTCTGCGAGATTTGGGGGCCCGCAAAGACCGTTCTCAACGCAAGATTTCCCGACACCGACCTTCATGACGATGTGGAAACGCTGGCATCCCTCCCGGCCGATGCAGAAGTGTTGGTCGCGGGTTTCCCCTGCCAAGACCTCAGCCAAGCAGGACGCACGGCTGGAATCTCGGGCAAACGATCAGGCCTAGTGGGACATGTCTTCCGGCTGCTGGATCGCGACAGAAAAAAGTGGGTCGTTCTTGAAAACGTGCCCTTCATGTTGCAGCTCGACTCGGGCTCCGCCATGCGCACGCTCGTAGAGGAATTTGAAGTACGAGGCTATCGCTGGGCCTATCGGATCGTAAATTCACTTTCGTTTCTGCCCCAACGACGCGAGAGAGTGATCTTTGTTGCAACAAACACAGATACGGATCCCGCCGATATTCTCTTGTCCGATGATGCCGCGCCGGACCTGGGTGTAGAACCGCTCTCGGCAGCGGCTCACGGATTTTATTGGACCGAAGGGATTCGTGGACTTGGCTGGGCTGAGAATGCAATTCCAACGCTGAAGAATGGTTCGACCGTCGGAATCGCCTCCCCTCCCGCAATTCTGCTTCCCAATGGTGCTGTCGTCACGCCGGAGATCCGAGATGCGGAGCGCCTGCAAGGCTTCGATGTGGATTGGACACTGCCGGCCGAGGGCGCAGGCAAGGCATCGCTGCGTTGGTCCTTGGTGGGCAATGCTGTGACGGTTCCGGTGGCAAAGTGGCTCGGCGCCTCGTTGCTCCGACCAGGTCAATATGAGACGGACAGAGACCGATCTTTCGAAGAACTCCGACGGTGGCCTAGAGCTGCCCGGTCTGATGGAAAGAAGCGTCACTGCGTGGACATCGGTTCTTACCCCGTGTGGCAAGAGCGAGAGCCTCTGCATGCGTTTCTCCAATTCCCTGGAAAACCGCTCTCTGCGAGAGCAACGAGAGGCTTTCTATCGCGTGCTGCGCGTGCCAAACTCAGGTTCGCGCCGGGTTTCCTTGATCTTCTCCGAACCCATCTCAGTCATATGGAAACGAAATCGGACACGAATGCGCCCGCTTTCGCAGTTGCGGCTGAATGAGTGTGTAACACGACCGATCGGAAGAGCGCTCAGATGCGGGCAATCCGTCGCGAGGGAACCTCCGCGGAGCTTGTCGTGGGAAGACTTCTGTATGGTCTGGGTCAGCGGTACCGCAAAAACGTGAAGAGCTTGCCTGGCTCACCGGACTTCGCCAACAAATCGCGCAAATGGGCAATATTCGTCAACGGTTGCTTCTGGCATAGACATACCGCCTGCACGCGAGCGACCATTCCGAAGTCCAACCAACAATTCTGGCTCGAGAAGTTCGCGAAGAACCGCAAAAGGGACGCGACCGCAGTCCTGTCGATACGCAGATTGGGATTCTGTGCAATCATCGTGTGGGAGTGCGAGACCGCCGACCAAGAACGTCTCAAGAGACGGCTAGTCGATGTCTTTGAAACGCGTGGCATAGATATGCGCTAAACGCTCGATCATAGCCTCATAATTGAATATATCGCCTGCTTGCGGTGCTGGTTCGCCGGTCACGACTTTGATGGCGGAGCCATCGTTCTTACAGTCGACGACGACAATGGCGAACGCGTCATATCCCACCTCTCCCGGACGACTACGCTTGGGCAACTGACGCAACTTATCGACGGTTATCTGAGCGCTTTTTGGTTGTGCGTGACTGCTCGGCCGGAGGTCGATGTTCGCGCCCTTGTTGCGATCTGGACTCAGATATTCGGTCGACATGTTCACCATCGCAAATCCCGCTGCGATCGCCTGATCGTTCGAGCCGTGCACGGTGGCATGCGACGAGTTCAATTCGTCATACAGACGAGGAAGAGCCTTTTGATGAGCAGTCATGCAGGCCTTCGCCTCGAGCGCCATCAGCACACTCCCGACGGGCGCTCTGCTGAGCAAAGGAAGACTTTCTAGCTGGCCTGCCTCAACTTCATCGAGCAAGATCCCTAAATCGGCCGTCATGGAATTCAGCGACAGCGGCTTGTTCTTCTTCTCCTCCCGACCTGCCGTGCAAAGTACCAGATCAAGATTCTTTTTGCGATCATGGACGAAGTCTCGCATCTCATGATTGATGCCAAAGAATACGGAACCGTTCTCGACATGTCGACGCAACAGGGGACATGTCGTCATCAAGTCGAAAATGATCCCCCAGCAGGCAACCTTCGAATGATGGTCACTTCGCGAATGATATTGCCAGCTTCGACCGAATTCATCGATTCGTGATGGGATGGACAGAGTGCGTGCGAGAATTGCGGGGCCAAACATCATCAGACTACCGAACGAATCGAAGATCTTCGAAGTCTATAGCGAAGTCTCGAAAACACACCAAAAAATAGAGGCGGCCCTTTTGGGGCCGCCTTCATATTTCCCGACCGGACCAAAGCCTCAGCTGTCCAGGAAGCTCCGCAGCTTGCGCGAGCGGCTCGGGTGCTTCAGCTTGCGCAGCGCCTTTGCTTCGATCTGGCGGATACGTTCGCGGGTGACCGAGAACTGCTGGCCGACTTCTTCGAGCGTGTGGTCGGTGTTCATGCCGATGCCGAAGCGCATGCGTAGCACGCGCTCTTCGCGCGGCGTCAGCGAGGCGAGAACGCGGGTCGTCGTCTCGCGCAGGTTCGCCTGGATGGCGGCGTCGATCGGCAGAAGCGCGTTCTTGTCCTCGATGAAATCGCCGAGATGCGAATCTTCTTCGTCGCCTACCGGGGTTTCGAGCGAGATCGGCTCCTTGGCGATCTTCAGGACCTTGCGGACCTTTTCGAGCGGCATCGCGAGCTTCTCGGCCAGTTCTTCCGGCGTCGGCTCGCGGCCGATCTCGTGCAGCATCTGGCGCGAGGTACGGACGATCTTGTTGATCGTCTCGATCATGTGCACCGGAATACGGATCGTGCGGGCCTGGTCGGCGATCGAACGGGTGATCGCCTGCCTGATCCACCAGGTCGCATAGGTCGAGAACTTGTAGCCGCGGCGATACTCGAACTTGTCGACCGCCTTCATCAGGCCGATATTGCCTTCCTGGATGAGGTCGAGGAACTGCAGGCCGCGGTTGGTGTACTTCTTGGCGATCGAGATGACGAGACGCAGGTTCGCCTCGACCATTTCCTTCTTGGCGATGCGCGCTTCGCGCTCGCCCTTCTGCACCATGTGGACGATCCGGCGGAATTCCGAGATCGAAATGCCGGTCTCGGTCGCCAGATTCTGGATCTCGCCGCGGATGTCGCGGATCGTCTGGTTCTCCTCGCGGGCAAAGTCCTTCCAGCCACGGGCCGAAAGGTTGCCGATCGACTTCATCCAGTTCGGGTCGAGTTCTGCGCCCTGATACTGCTCGAGGAACGAATCACGCTTCACGCCGTAGGATTCGGCCAGACGCAGCAGGCGGCCTTCGTTCTGAACGAGGCGCTTGTTGATGTCGTAGAGCTGCTCGACGAGGCTGTCGATGCGGTTCTGGTTGAGCGAAAGCGACTTGACCGCGGTGATCAGCTGGTCCTTGAGCTCCTTATAGCGGCGCTCCTGGCCCGAAGACAGCGTGCCGGTGCAGGCAAGGCGGGCTTCCACCTGCTGGTCCTGCAGCTTTCTGAGCTTCTTGTAGGTGTCGGCGATCGTGTCGAGGGTTTCCATGACCTGCGGCCGGAGTTCGGCTTCCATGGCCGCGAGCGACAGGTTGGATTCGTCCTCGTCTTCTTCCTCTTCCTCCGGCGGAGCACCGTCGCCGCCGACATCGGTGATGTCGTCGTCGCCGGACGGAGCCGGACGGCGCTTGGCGCGTTCCTTTTCCTTCTCTTCCGCCGCTTTGCGGTCGGCCTCGATCTTTTCCGGGCTCTGGAACTGCGGTGCAGCCTTCGCCTCGGGGCCGGAATAGGTGGTTTCGAGATCGATGATCTCGCGCAGCAGCGTGGTGCCTTCGTTGAGTTCGTCACGCCAGATGATCAGCGCCTGGAAGGTCAGCGGGCTCTCGCAGAGGCCGGAGATCATCGTCTCGCGGCCGGCCTCGATACGCTTGGCAATGGCGATTTCGCCTTCGCGCGACAGAAGCTCGACCGAACCCATTTCGCGCAGGTACATGCGCACCGGGTCGTCCGTGCGGTCGGTCGGTTCCTTCTTCTTGGCGGTCGCAAGCTGCGTGCCGGAGGAAGGCGCAAGTTCGCCGCCTTCGCTGTCGCCGTCGCTGTCGTCGTCGCTGTCCTCGGCCGGAGCCGCTTCCTCGGCATCCTCGTCCTCGATGACGTTGATGCCCATGTCGGAGAGCATGGCCATGGTGTCTTCGATCTGCTCGGAGGTCACTTCCTCCGACGGCAGAACCGAATTCAGCTCATCCATGGTGACGTAGCCGCGCTTCTTGGCGGCCTTGATCATCTTTTTGACCGCGTCATCCGAAAGGTCGAGAAGCGGACCGTCGGATGCGCCATCGCGTTCGCTGTCTGCTTCTTCGTTTTCTTTGACTTTGGATGCCATTTAATTCGTCGCTTTCCTGACGTCTGATCTTGTCCGCACGATGCGAAGCGGAGAGCGGCCCCAAGGGCCCCTGCCCGCTATGATGTCAATGACCTAACGGAATGGTGCTTAATTCCCGATTAACCAAGGGCCGCATCGCCGCCGCGCAAAACCCTCGTCTTTCAGAATGACCGGTCATGGTATTAGAGTTTCGCCTGAACGCACTTCACCCTTGTGTGTCTGTACTGGTGATTCCCACAATTTTCCCTGGCGTCAAGCTCTTCCGGCACGATTGCCCGGGAAAATGGGAAAATTCTTAACGCGGATGCCTGTCTGGCCGCTGTTGGCAAATGTAGGAGCGCAACCGCCGGAAACAAGGGGCAATCGCCCACGAGAGCAACCGCCGGCCGACAGGACGCTTTCAGCCGGTGACCGCTTCTGCGACAACGGCAGGCTCGCCCCCCAGCTTTCGCCCGGTCAGGAACCAGACCCGCATCGACCCCTTGCCCTTCACCTCGATCTCGCCACGCAGTTCGAAGTCGAAACGGTCCTCCAGAGCATGCTTCAGGCAATCCGCCACCTGGATGCGACCGGCGACGCCGTGTGATTCCATCCGGGCTGCCGTATTCACCGTGTCGCCCCACACGTCGTAGAGGATCTTGTTGATGCCGATGACGCCCGCCACCACCGGCCCGCTGTCGAGACCGATGCGCACTTCGACGGTCTCCCCGCATTCCTCCGAAATCTTCCGACAGCTGTCGAGGATGTCGAGCGCCATCGCCGCCACGGCCTCCGCATGATCTCTGCGCGGCTCCGGCAGCCCGCCCGCCACCATGTAGGCGTCACCGATGGTCTTGATCTTCTCCAGGCCATGCGCCACCGCCAACTCGTCGAACCGGTGGAACACGCGGCTGAGGAAGGTGACCACCTCGCCGGGCGTCCATTTCGCGGCCCGCGGGGTGAAGTTGACGATATCGGCGAAGAGGATGGTCGCCGCCTCGATGTGATCGGCAAGCAGAACGCTGTCGCGATGCTTGAGGCGGGTGGCGACCGCACGCGGCAGGATGTTTTCCAGCAGCTTTTCCGAGAAGCGGTATTCCCGCTCCAGCGCGACCTCAGCCTGCGTCGCCTCCTGGAAGGCGAAGTAGACAGTCGTGAAGATCAGCAGGAAGACGAAGGGCACGGTAAGATAGAAGAGGATATCGAGGAAGGCCGGATCGACATGGAGAAACCAGGCCGGACCGGTGAAAAGCAGTTCGGTGGTCATGAAGGCACAGAGCGCGACCACGGCCACCAGCGCCGACAAAAGCAGGCGGTCCGAGCCGAAGATCAGCATCGAGGCCGCCGCCCCCGGCAGGAAATAGAAATGCAGTCCGGACTCCCGTCCGAAGAAGAAGCAATAGCCGAGGCCGAAGGTCAGCCATTCGAAGCAGAAGAACACGGCCGCGACCTGTGGACCGAACCGGTGCAGGGCCGGAGTGAGGGCATAGACGATGATCTGCGGCGAAAACGCGATGATCGCCGGCCACAGGGCCTCTTTGTCGTAAAGCGCGTAAAGCAGGATGTACGGCACGGTCATCAGGCTGACCATGATCGAAATGACGTTCGTCACGGCAAGTCGCCGGCGAATATGCGGCGGATAGCCCGAAGTCCCGATTCTCGCCACCCACCAGAGGAACGGCGGCAGACGCCACGGCGATCTCGCCTGGCGGTCGCGCTTCGGCAAAATTTCGATATCCTGCGACGACACGGCTGGTTCCGATGAGCGGTTGGCCTTGCTGAATGGAACATTCGGTGGCCGGCGGCAATCGAAATATTTCGATGAACGCTACGAGCTGTGACCTGTGGCAGCTCCCTTGACGCGCCCCGACATGACGCCGAAGCCGTCGATGATCGCTTCCTGGTTCTCCATCCGCGTGATCTCGAGCTGCACCTGATGAAGCGCGCCGATCAGCTGGCCGATGCGTTCGGCGTCGTCGCTTTCAGTCGCCTCCGCGACCTCCCGCTCGAGCTCGATCCGCTGGCGGCGAAGCGCCTTCGAGCGCTTGTGCAGCGACAGGGCCTGGCGATAGCCTTCGCGCGCATCCTCGGCCGCGGCGATCTCGGTTGCCGTCCAAAGCCGCGCATTGCGGATCTGCTGGTCGAGCGCCTTGATCACGCCGCCATGGCCCTGCTCCTCGAGACGCTGGAGCAGGATCTCGCGGGAAAGCCCGGCCCCGGCGCCGGCGGCGGCGGTCAGAAGCGACGACCAAAGCTTCTGCAGGTCGCGATGCTCGTAGTCGATCGCGGCGATCTCGTCATACTCGTCCTGCAGCAGCTGCGGATGATTGACGACCGTCAGCGCCAGAACGCTTTCGCGCAGCGCCGGCTGGTCCTGGTGACCTTTGACGAGTCCGGAGCGTGCAAGGCGGTCCGAAATCGCACCGCCGCCTCCGGCGGACGGACCGGGCGCGCGCCCGCCGAACCGCCCCTGGCCGGACTGCCCGCCGCGGCCACCGCGGTTGCCGGGCTCGAAGCCGCCGCGGCGTTCGCCGCGACCGCCCTGACTGGGCTGGAAGAAGGCATTCAACCGGTCGCGGACATCCTGCTGGTAGTGCCGGCGCACGTTTTCGTCGGCGATCACGGTGACCACCTGCTTCATCCGCGCCTCGAGTTCGGCGCGCTTCTCCGGCGTGTCGAACGTGCCACCGCCGAGCTCGCGCAGCCACACCATTTCGGCAAGCGGTCGCGCCTCGGACAGCACCTTGTCGAACGGCGCGCGGCCGTCCTGTTTGACGAGGTCGTCCGGATCCTTGCCGTCGGGCAGCATGGCGAAGCGCACCGAACGCCCTGGTTTCAAATGCGGCAGGGCAAGGTCGACCGCCCGGAAGGCGGCGCGCTGACCGGCGCCGTCGCCGTCGAAGCAGAGCACCGGAACGGGCGTGAGCTTCCACATCAGGTCGAGCTGGTTTTCCGTCAACGCCGTGCCGAGCGGTGCGACCGCGTTCTCGACGCCCGCCTGGTGGAGCGCGATCACGTCCATGTAGCCCTCGACGGCAATGATGGTGTCCGCACCTCCGGCGCCCTGGAGCGCGCGCCGCGCCCGGGAAAAGTTGTAGAGCACGCTGCCCTTGTGGAAGAGCTCCGTCTCGTTGGAGTTCAGATACTTGGCCATCGCGTCGGGCGACATAGCGCGCCCGCCGAAGGCGATCACCTTGTCGCGCGACGAAAGAATTGGAAACATGATGCGATCGCGGAAGCGGTCGTAGGAGACGGGGATGTCCGGCCCGTGCACGACGAGGCCGCAGGCCTCGATCTGCTCCTTGGGCACGCCCTTGCCCGCCAGATGTTCCTTGAGCGCATTTCGGCTCTCCGGCGCATATCCGAGACGAAAGGTCTCGATCGTTCGTCCGGTCAGCCCGCGCTCGCGCAGATAGGCCCGCGCCCGCGCACCGTTTGCCGTCTGCAACTGGTCCTGGAAGAACTGCGTCGCCAGTTCCATGACGTCCTGCAGCGTGGTGCGTTCCCGCTCCCGCCGTTCGGCCTGAACGTCCGGCTGCGGCATCGAAACGCCGGCCATGTCGGCAATCTGCTGCACGGCCTCGGGAAAACTCAGGCCCTCGAGATCCGTCAGGAATCGGAAGTGATCGCCGGACACCCCGCAGCCGAAGCAATGGTAGCGCCCCTTGCGATCCTCGCAGTGGAAGCTCGGGCTTTTCTCGCCATGAAAGGGGCAGCAGGCCCAATAGTCGCCCCGCGACGCATTGGTCTTCTTGCGGTCCCACGACACGCGTCGACCGATCACCGCCGAAATCGGCACGCGATCGCGTATCTCGTCGAGAAAGTCGTTGGAAAAGCGCATGTCGGTCCCTGGATTGTCATTTTCATATAGGCAGGCCCGGATCGAAGCGCCACGGATTTCATCGCAAGCACCCGCTATTCACAGCCCGCATCTATGCGGTGCTGCGCCATTTCATCACCGAGCAGAAGCGCTCGAAGGGCTGAAACGCAAAACTCCGCCCGAAGGCGGAGTTTCGACAGTTGATCGGTCTGCGACCGGCCTAGCGAGCCTACTTCAGCAGATCCTTCACCAAGCCGGAGGCCTTGGCGAAGTCGATCTGGCCCGGATAACGCTCCTTGAGCGTATTCATGCACTTGCCCATGTCGCGCAAGCCTTGGGCGCCGGTCTCATTGATCACCGAGGCACATAGCTCGCGCACCTTCTCCTCGGAAAGCTGTTCCGGCATGAAGCTCTTGATGATGACGATTTCCTCGCGCTCCTGCTCGGCAAGCTCCGGCCGGCCGTTGTCGGCATAGATCTTCGCCGACTCCTCGCGCTGCTTGATCATCTTCATCAGGATCTGCATGATTTCGTCGTCGCTGACCGGATCCTTGCCCAGGCCGCGATTGGCGATGTCGCGATCCTTGATCGCAGCCTGGATGAGGCGCACGGTCGAGGTGCGACGGACATCCTTTGCCTTGAGGGATTCCTTCAGAACGTCGGCAAACCTGTCGCGCATCATGTCTCTTTCTCCTCGGAAAAGCCGTTTTCGGGCTCGGTCAATTGTGGCTTTTCCTTGTCATTTCGGGCGAACTAATAACGAGCTCCTGAGTTCCGCGCAAATCAATTAGGCAACCCATTGAAATACATGGAGCTAAATTCCGCGCTTTCCACAGTGGCGAATTGACCTGCGAGATCGATCCGTCTATTTTCCGGCACCTGCACGAAAATTGTCATCAGGGGAAAAGCGCGCAACCTCGCGCGGCCTCGAACTGCGACATAAATGGCCCTACGGCCCCGATCCTTCAAGGGCTCGGCGGCTTACGGCCAAAGAAGGAACGAACATGACCGCGACAGCCCCCTGGACCACCCGCAAGCCGACCGCCCTCCTCGTTCTCGCCGACGGCACGGTAATCGAAGGCCACGGCATCGGCGCGACCGGCAAGGTTCAGGCGGAGGTCTGCTTCAACACCGCACTGACCGGCTACGAGGAAATCCTCACCGACCCCTCCTATCTCGGCCAGATCGTCACCTTCACCTTCCCGCATATCGGCAATGTCGGCACCAACGAGGAAGACATCGAAGACCTGACGCCTGCGGCCCGCCACGGCGCGGTCGGCGTGATCTTCAAGGCGGACATCACCGACCCGTCGAACTATCGCGCCGTGAAGCATCTCGACGCGTGGCTGAAGGCACGCGGCATCATCGGCCTCTGCGGCATCGACACCCGCGCGCTCACCGCCTGGATCCGCGAGCATGGCGCGCCGAACGCCGTCATCGCCCACGACCCGAACGGCGTCTTCGACGTCGATCAGCTGAAGGCAGAAGCCAAGGCCTGGAGCGGCCTCGTCGGCCTCGACCTCGCCAAGGTCGCCTCCTCCGGCCAGTCGTCCCTGTGGGACGAAAAGCCGTGGGTCTGGAACGAAGGCTATTCGACGCTCGGCCCGGCCGACGCGAAGTACCATGTCGTCTGCGTCGATTTCGGCGTGAAGCGCAACATCCTGCGCCTGTTTGCCGGCCTCGACTGCAAGGTGACGGTGGTTCCGGCCAGCACCAGTGCCGAGGACATCCTGGCGCTTTCGCCGGATGGCATTTTCCTGTCGAACGGCCCTGGCGATCCGGCCGCAACCGGTGAATATGCCGTTCCGGTGATCAAGGACCTGATCAAGTCGGACAAGCCGCTGTTCGGCATCTGCCTCGGCCATCAGATGCTCGGTCTCGCGCTCGGCGCGACGACGGAGAAGATGCATCAGGGCCACCACGGCGCCAACCACCCGGTCAAGGACTTCACCACCGGCAAGGTCGAGATCGTCTCCATGAACCACGGCTTCGCGGTCGCCTCGAAGTCGCTGCCGGAAGGTGTTGAGGAGACTCACATTTCGCTGTTCGACGGCACCAATTGCGGTCTGCGCCTCGCCGGCAAGCCGGTCTTCTCGGTCCAGCACCACCCGGAAGCCTCGCCCGGCCCGCAGGACAGCCACTATCTCTTCCGCCGCTTCATCAACATGGTGCGCGAGAACAAGGGTGAGCCGGCGCTGGCAGAGCGCTGATCCGACTCGTACTTCAGGACTTTAAGAACGGCCCGGTCAAACCCGGGCCGTTCGCATTTCGAAGCGGATCCGATGGAAGAACCGCAGGCACAGCATGGCCGCTGCGGCAATCAGTCCGATGAGGAAACCGAGCCAGATGCCGATACCGCCGAAACCGAGCGGAAAGGCGAGCAGCCAGGCCAGCAGGAAGCCGATCGGCCAATAGGCGATCAGCGCCAGAACCATCGGAATGCGTGCATCCTTGAGCCCGCGCAGCAGGCCCGAGGCAATCGCCTGCAGGCCGTCGACCAGTTGGAAGATGCCGGCGATGACCACCAGCGGACCGGCGAAGGCGAGCACCGCCTCGGCATCCGGTGTGTGGGGGTTGATGAAGGCGCTGCTCAGCGTGATCGGCATGAAATAGAAGAGCAGCCCGCCGGTCATCGCGATCAGGCTGGCGATCGCAAGCACCGAGATCGCCGCGCGCATCAGATCCGCGTAATGACCGCGGCCATGGGCCAGGCCGATCCGGACCGTCGCGGCCTGTGAAAGCCCGAGCGGAAACATGAAGGCGATCGAGGCGAGTTGCAACGCGATCCCGTGGGCGGCAAGCTCGATCGTGCCGATCTTGCCCATCAGCAGGGATGCCGCCGCAAACAGGCTCACCTCGGCGAGAACCGTGATTCCGATCGGCAAGCCGAGATGCACGACCTCCCACAACGCGTGCCAGTCCGGCCGCCAGAAACGCACGAACAGCTCGTACCGGCGCGTCTCCTCCCGCGTCTGGATATAGGCCACCATGAACAGGAAGCTCGCCCATTGAACCATCACGGCGACGATCGCGGCACCGGTCATGCCGAGCGCCGGAAACCCGAAGTGACCGAGAACCAACGCATAGGCCAGCACGCCGTTCATCACCAGTACGACCAGCGTTACATAGAGAATGATCCCGGCGCGACCGGTCGCGCTGACCAGAGCGCGCAGCACCGCAAAGAGCAGCGCGGGCAACAGGCCGAACTGGACGATCTGCACATAGTTTGCCGCGAGCCTTGCCACTTCCGGCTTCTGGCCGAGAGCCAGCAGGATCGTCTCGGCATTGTAGAACAGCGGCGCCGTCAGCAGCGTATAGGCGATCGAGACCCAGATCCCCATGCGGATAGAGCGGCGCACCGACACCGCATCCTGACGGCCGTAGGCCTGCGCGACCATCGGCACCACGGCGATCGAAAAACCCGATCCGAAGATGAAGATGGTGAAGAAGAACTGGCCGGCCAGCACCATGGCTGCGAGCGCCTGCGCGCCGAGCTGCCCGACGATCACCACATCCGTCGTGTGGATGCCCAGCTGTGCGAGCTGGGCGCCGATCAGCGGAATCCCGAGCGCGAGCGTGGCGCGGATATGCGAAGCCCAGCTTGCGGCCACCTGCCCTGCCCGATCGTGAGATGCATAAGTAGACATGACGACTATCCGAGACGAAAAAAGCCGCTTCCAGGGAAGACTGGCAAGCGGCGTGCAACCCTGCATAGGAGAATCGTCCGGTGGTCGCAAGGCGGGATCAGCATCAAGAAATAAATATCGTCAAAGCTTCACATTAATTGATGCGCACGCGTTTTATCTTCCCCGGACCGGTCCTGCCGGACAAAATCCACGAAGGCCCTGAGCGGTGCCGGCATCAACCGGCGGCTCGGATAATAGAGAAATGGCCCCGAAAACTCCTGGGTCCAGTCGGCAAGCACCGGCACCAGAGTGCCGCGGTCGAGATCGTCCTTCAGGAAGTCCTCGAATGTGAAGATGATGCCGAGCCCGCTGCGGGCGGCGGCAAGCTCCAGATCGATGGATTCCGCCACGAGACGCGGCGTCGGATGAACTGTGACGGTCTCGCCATCACGCTCGAAGCTCCAGGTGAGGACACGGCCGCTCGAGAAACGATGCAGCACGGCGTCATGGTCCATCAGATCGCGCGGATGGGCGGGAACACCCTTCCGCGCAACATAGGACGGCGCCGCCGCGCCGACATAACGCTGGCGCCGCGGCCCGATCGGGATGGCGATCATGTCCTGATGCAACGCCTCCTCGTAGCGCACGCCGGCATCGTGTCCCTCGGCGAGCACATCGACGAAGGCATCGTTCACCGACACCTCCATGGTGATTTCCGGATAGGCGGCCAGGAACCGGCCCGCGATATCGGGCAGGATGCAGCGGGCGACGATGCCCGGAACGTTGAGGCGCAACCGCCCGACCGGCCGGTCGCGCAGATTGTTGATCGCGTCGATCGCCGTCTCGATCTCAGCAAGGCTCGGCCGCAACCGTTCGAGGAGCCGTTCACCGGCATCGGTCAGCGTGACGCTCCGGGTCGTGCGGTTGAACAGACGGACGCCGAGATGGGTCTCGAGACGGCGCATCGCCTCACTGAGCGAGGAGGCGGAAACCCCACGCAGTTTCCCGGCGGCACGAAAGCTGCGCAGCCGCGCAATCGTCGCAAAGGCGTCGAGGTCGGAAAGTGGCAAGGTCGACATTGTTCGAAAATCCAAACAGCTCGTTTCGTTTAAGGCGGATTATCGCACAAACGCTGACGTCCTAGATAGTCCCCCGAGGCGAGTGGCTCGCCGCAATGTCTGAAAGGAGACGACAATGCAGACTGTGAAGCTCGGAAAGACCGGCCCCTCCGTTTCCCGTTTCGGCCTCGGCTGCATGGGCATGTCCGGCATGTACGGCGAGAGCGACCGCGCGGAGGGTATCGCCACGATCCACGCAGCGCTCGACGCGGGCGTGACGCTGCTCGACACCGGCGATTTCTACGGCATGGGACATAATGAAATGCTGATCGCCGAAGCCCTGAAAGGACGCCGCCGCGAAGACGTCCAGCTGAGCGTGAAGTTCGGCGCCCAGCGCGACCCCTCGGCCGGCTGGATCGGCTTCGATGCCCGGCCCGCCGCCGTGAAGACGGCGCTTGCCTATTCGCTGCAGCGGCTTGGCACCGATTACATCGACATCTACCGGCCCGCCCGCCTTGATCCCAACGTGCCCATCGAGGAGACGATCGGCGCGATCGTCGACATGGTGAAGGCCGGCTATGTCCGCCATATCGGGCTGTCCGAAGTCGGGCCGGAGACGATTCGCCGGGCCGCGGCGGTCCACCCGATCGTCGATCTGCAGATCGAATATTCCCTCGTTTCGCGCGGGATCGAGGAAAAGATCCTGCCCGTCACCCGCGAACTCGGCATCGGCATCACCGCCTATGGCGTCCTCTCCCGTGGCCTCATCTCCGGCCACTGGCAGAGCGGCAAGGCCGGCGCCGGCGACTTCCGCGGCCATGCGCCCCGCTTCCAGGGAGACAACGAGGCCCGCAACCTTGCCCTTGCAGCCGCCCTCGGCAGGGTCGCAAGCGCCAGAGGCTTGACGACGGCACAAGCTGCGATCGCCTGGGTCGCGGCCCAGGGCGAGGATATCGTACCGGTGATCGGTGCACGCCGCCGCGACCGGCTGGCGGAATCGCTTAAAGCCATGGAAGCCAAGCTCTCCGCCGAAGACCTCGCCGAGATCGAGGCGGCAGTGCCAAAGGGAGCGGCGGCCGGTACGCGTTACGCCGAGGCCCAGATGGCCCACCTCGACAGTGAAAAGTGACGCGGATACGCAAAAGGCCCGGCGCATTGCCCGGGCCTTTCCAATTCTACCGAGGATGAACCCAGAGGGCCGGGCCGCTCAGATTGCCCCGGAAAAAGTATCGCAGGATGAGAACTTTCCACTGTCGAAGCCACGCTTGAACCACTTGGCGCGCTGCGCCGACGTACCGTGGTTGAAGCTGTCGGGCACCACATAGCCCTGACTGCGCTTCTGCAGCGTGTCGTCGCCGATCTGGTGCGCTGCGTTCAGCGCTTCTTCTAGGTCGCCGGCTTCCAGAAGCCCCTTCTGCTCGGTGTACTTGCCCCAGATGCCGGCAAAGCAGTCGGCCTGCAGCTCGACGCGAACCGACATCTGGTTGGCCTCGGCCTCGCTCATCGACTGGCGCATCTGGTTGAACTTGGGCAGCACGCCGGTCAGGTTCTGAACGTGGTGGCCGACCTCGTGCGCGATCACATAGGCTTCGGCGAAATCGCCCGACGCTCCGAACTGCTGGTCCAGCTGCTGGAAGAAGTCGGTGTCGAGATAGACCTTGCGGTCACCCGGGCAATAGAACGGTCCGCTCGCCGAACTCGCCATGCCGCAGGCGGAACTGACCTGACCGGAGAAGAGCACGAGCGTCGGCTCCTCGTAGGTCTCGCCTTCCGCCTGGAAGATGCCGTTCCAGGTGTCCTCCGTCTCGGCGAGCACGGTCCGCACGAAGGCGGTCATCTCGTCGGCAGCGGGCGACGACGGGCGCGTGCCTGTCGATTGCTCGTAGCCCGACTGCTGCTGCATCTGGCCTTCGCCGAGCAGCTGGAGCATGTCGATGCCCATCATCTTCAGCACGAAGTAGACGACGACGAGAAAGATGATCGTCCCGATGCTCAGCCCGCCGCCACGACGACCGCTGCCCATCGGGATCTGGATGCCGGAACGTCCGAACGGGTTGCGGCCCATGCCGCCCGGCCCTGCCGATGTCCCGCGACGGTCCTCGATGTTGTCCGACTGACGCCGACCCTTCCATTCCATGATGCACTTCCTCTCCGTCGCGTATGTTCGCCCGTCAACACCTTATAAGGCAAAGCGTTCCCGTCGGCCACGCAAATAAGGAAAGGCTGAAGGCCGTCAACTCGATGCGTAACTGTAGGCACCGCCCCGGGCAAGGGCACGCTGATAGGCGGGCCGGGCGCGAATGGCGTTCAGAAAGCGCCGGATCCCGGCATCAGAGCCGGCTTCCCCCGCCTGCGCTCCCGACAGTGCCGCCTCGACGGGAAAGCTCATGGCGATGTCAGCGGCGGAAAATGCCGGCCCGGCAAAATACCCGCCGGAGGCAAGCGTCGTCTCCCACAATGCCACATGATCCTTGAGCTGTGGGTCGATGAAGCGTTTTGCCGCAGCAGCAGAAATGAGGCTCGCGAAAGGCCTGATGAGAAACGGCACCTGGCCGGGCAGCTTGGAAAACACCACCTTCATCACCAGCAGGGGCATGGCCGATCCTTCTGCGTAGTGAAGGAAGTATGTATATCTCCGCCGTGCCTCGGTGCCGGCCTCCGGCCGCAGGAAGTCCCCGCCATAGGTATCGAGAAGATATTCGATGATCGCGCCACTCTCGGCGATCACCGTGTCATCGTCGACGATAACCGGTGACTTGCCGAGCGGATGGATCGCCTTGAGGCTTTTTGGGGCGCGCATGTCCGCTCCCCGGCGGTATTCCACCACCTCGTAGGAAAGGCCGAGCTCCTCCAGAAGCCAAAGGATGCGATGGGCGCGGGAATTTTCGAGATAATGAACGACGATCATGCGGCAAATCCGGATTGGCAAGGAACGACCCGTCCGATTGGCGAGCCGCTTGCCGATACGCATGACGCCTGCTTCAGGTTCACCGCCTCAGGAAATAACGGGACGTTTCTGCCTCCACGGCCTTGCCTGCTCCAGTTCCCCCGCGAGGTTGAACAGGATCTCCTCGTCGGCAAACCGCCCGACGAAATGCATGCCGATCGGCAGCCCCTCCGGCGACCAGCCGAGCGGCACCGACATCGCCGGCTGCCCGGTGACGTTGAAGACTGGCGTCCACGGGATGAACTCGAAGGTTTGCGCCGCGAGCTGGTCGGCGATGCCGAGTTTCTTCAGGAGCGAGCCACCGCGGATACGCCCCATGAAGCGGATCAACGTCTTTTCAATCGGCTTCGGCTGAAGGGCCCCGATCTTCACGGGCAGGCTGGAGAGCACCGGGGTCATCAGCACGTCATGCGCCTCGAAGAAGCCGAGGATCGCACGGGCCGAGAGCTTCAGGTAACGAAGCGCGGCGGCGAGTTCGGCCGCCGAGAAGGCCTGACCCAACAGTCCGAGACCGAAGGACGAGGCATCGAAGTCCTCCGGCCGCACCTTGTGGCCGGTGACCTGCGCCGTATAGTCGATGTCGGCCCGCAATTCGGCGGCCAGAACTGTCAGGAAGGCAAGAGCGAACCTCTCGCGCTCGACGGCAGGTGCCGCCTCGACCACCTCATGGCCGAGGTCGGTGAGCAGTCGGACGCTGTCGGCAAAGGCCTGCCGTACCTCGGGCGCGACGGTCTTGCCGAGCATGGGCTCACAGGAAACGGCAATCCTCAACCGGCGCGGAGCCCGCCCGGACGCTTCGAGCCAGGATCCGGAGAAGACCGGCAGCGGATGCGGATTGCCGATATCCGGGCCATGGGTCGCATCGAGGATGGCCGCGGAATCGCGAACGGAGCGGGTCAGCACATGCTCGCCGGCGAATCCGGACCACGCCTCGCCGATGAACGGCCCGACCGGAGTGCGGCCACGCGTCGGCTTCATGCCGAACAGGCCGCAGGCCGAGGCGGGAATGCGGATCGAGCCCCCGCCGTCTCCTCCAGAGGCGAGCGGCACCATGCCGGAGGCGACCGCGGCCGCCGAGCCACCGGACGATCCGCCCGGTGTCAGGCTCAGGTCCCACGGATTGCGGGTCGGGCCGAACGCATCCGGTTCCGTATAGGGCGTCAGACCGAATTCCGGCGTATTGGTCTTGCCAACGACGATGAGCCCGGCCCGCTTCCAGCGCTTCACCAGTTCGCTGTCGCCCTTGGCCGGGATATTGGCCCACAGCCGGTTGCCCTGCGACGTCGGAACACCGTCGACCTGGGACAGCAGGTCCTTGAGCAGAAAAGGCACGCCGGCAAACGGCCCCTCCCCGAGCGGTTCCGCAGCGGCGCGCCGCGCGTCGTCGAACATCGGCCGGATCACGGCGTTGAGTTGCGGGTTGAGCCTTTCGATTGCGGCGATGGCCGTTTCCACCAGTTCGGCTGCACTGACTTCGCCACGGCGCACAAAGTCGGCCAGTCCAAGTCCATCCTGCTCAAAATAGGAAGAATACATCGCAATTCCTTGTCCAGGGATTTGAATATTCAATCATCACGGCGCACATCTCGCCAAAACGCGAAGTAATACTGTCTCGCGGCACATTGGAACACCGCATTTAAACACCTGCTTAACCACCCAAAGGATAAGATTCCCGCGTATTGCATACCACGCCGCCGCTGCGTGGTCGCGTCCGCATTCGGCGGATGCGGGCGTTTCCCGGGAGGAGGACACATGCTTTTCAAATCGGCCACCGGCCGCAATATCTTTTCGACGGTTGCGCTTGGCGTCGTGACCACGATCGGCGTGGCAGCAACGCTGGCCACGATTTCCTATGAGAACATTCGCACCGCCAGCCTCAACGAGATGCGCGCGGCAGCCACGGAGGCGGCGGCAGAGATCGAAGCCAGCCTCGGCGACGGCCATCAGATGGTCGAGGGCGTGAAGATGTCGATCGTGTCGCTCCGCCAGTCGGGCTCGGCGACGCGCGAAAACGTCATCGCCCTGATGAACACCACGCTTGCGGGTTACCCCAGTGCGATTGGCCTTTCGACCGGCTGGGAACCGAATACTTTTGACGGCAAGGACGCCGAATACGTGGGCAAGCCGACCCATGACGGAACAGGCCGCTTCGTTCCTTATTCTTTCCGCGCAGGTGACGAGATCAAGAACGAGGTCCTCGTCGACTACGACAAGCCCGGGGCCGGCGATTACTATCAGATCCCCGTCAAGACCGGCAAACCGGTCCTGATGGAACCCTATGTCTATCCGGTCAACGGCAAGGACGTGCTGATGACCACCCTTTCGGTGCCGGTGAAGGAAGGCGACAAGACCGTCGCCTATGTCGGCGCCGATATCGACCTCGACAAGTCCGCCGCCGACCTCGCCGCCAAACATCCCCTCGGCACCGGATACATCGCCCTCCTGTCGTCGGCCAATGCCTTTGTCAGCCATCCCGACAAGGCCGTCATGGGCAAGGCTCTGAAGGACAGCGGTGTCGACGCGAGCGCCTGGGAGGCCGCGCTGAAGGCGCCCGGCACCGCGCAGACGATCATCGAGCCGAACGGCGAGGAAAACCTTGCCGTCGCGATCCCGATCGAACCCTTCGAAGGCGCCGTCTGGAATGTCGTGGTCTCCGTACCGCGCGCCACCGTCTTCGCCGCCGTCAGCCAGGTCGTGTGGAACTCGGCCGTGGTCATCGGCTTTGCCACGCTTCTGCTGGTGCTCGCCGGCTGGCTGCTCGCCCGCCGCTTCATCGGCCGTATCAGCCGGGTCATCGGCCAGACGACACAGATTGCCAACGGCAGTCTCGACGTCGAACTGACGGATCGCGAGAAGACCGACGAACTCGGCGATCTCTCCCGTTCGCTTCAGGTGCTTCTCGAAAGCAACCGCCGCAAGGTCGAGCTCGAGCATGAAGCCGAAGCCCATCGCGTACACGAAGAGCACGAACGGACCGAGCGTTCCAAGGGCCACGCCGCCCGCGAGGAGGAAATCCGCTTCGTGGTCTCCGAACTGGGCGCCGGTCTCGCGCGCCTCTCCGACGGCGACATGACGGTTCGCCTCGAGCGCCCGTTCAGCGCTGCACTCGACTCGATCCGTTCGAACTTCAACGAATCGATCGAGAAGCTCCAGGCCGCAATGCTCTCCTTCCGCGAGAACGCTTCGACCATCGAGAACGGCTCGAACGAGATCCGCTCCGCCGCCGACGACCTGGCGCGCCGGACCGAGCAGCAGGCGGCATCCGTCGAGGAAACCGCGGCTGCCCTTGCGGAGATCACCCGTTCCGTCAAGGAATCGACCCAGCGCGCCGAGGAAGCCGGGGTGCAGGTCAGCCGAACGAAGGAAGGCGCCGAGCGCTCGGGCGAGGTCGTCCGCACCGCGGTCGACGCGATGAGCGCCATCGAACAGTCGTCGCAATCGATCTCCAACATCATCGGCGTCATCGACGAGATCGCCTTCCAGACCAACCTGCTGGCTCTCAACGCCGGGGTCGAGGCTGCCCGTGCCGGTGAAGCCGGCAAGGGCTTTGCCGTCGTCGCCCAGGAGGTCCGTGAGCTTGCCCAGCGCTCTGCCAATGCGGCGAAGGAGATCAAGGCCCTGATCACCGCCTCAGGGGACCAGGTCAAGCACGGCGTCCAGCTTGTCGGCCAGACCGGCGACGCCCTGCAGTCGATCGTCGCGGAGGTAAAGCTGATCAACACCAACGTGCAGGCGATCGTGCTGGCCGCCCGCGATCAGTCGACGGGCCTCAGCGAGATCAACTCCGCGGTCAACGTCATGGACCAGGGAACCCAGAAGAACGCCGCGATGGTCGAGGAGACAAATGCCGCCTCGCACACCCTGGTGTCGGAAGTCTCCGCGCTGTCGGCCCGCCTCGCCCAGTTCAACCTCGGCCACGGCCATGCCGCCGCCGCGCGCCCCACACTCTCGGCGGTCGCATCGGCTCCGTCTCGCCCGGCAGTGGCGGTGGTGGCCAAGGCAGCTCCTGTCGCCTCGCCTGCCCGTGCACTCGGCACCCGCCTTGCGGCGGCGATCGGCGCGAAGCCGGCCCCTGCGACCAGCGATTGGGAAGAGTTCTGATCGGAACCGACGCTCCGCGTCATACATTGGAATGGCGGGCCTCGTGTCCGCCATTTCTTGTTTCCGGTGGAATCGGAAGCCCCTCGCGCAACGGCGTTCGTGACTTCGCTCACATGCTCCCCAACTTTCCTGCGAAGCGCTCATTTATGGGGTTCCGCTCCGCAGAAGATTTCCCTATAAGCCGCTTCTAGCCTGAAATTACGCCATAACCTGCGCCCCGACCGGAGCTACAAGCCCCGAGCCGGCTTTTCGCGCAGGCCGAAGAACGGATAGAACCATGCCGAAGCGCCAAGATATCAAGTCCATCCTCATCATCGGCGCTGGGCCGATCGTCATCGGCCAGGCATGCGAGTTCGACTATTCCGGCACCCAGGCATGCAAGGCGCTGAAGGAAGAAGGCTACCGGGTCATCCTGGTCAACTCCAACCCGGCGACCATTATGACCGATCCGGGCCTTGCCGACGCGACCTATGTCGAGCCGATCACCCCGGAAGTCGTCGCCAAGATCATCGCCAAGGAACGCCCGGACGCGTTGCTCCCGACCATGGGTGGCCAGACGGCGCTCAACACGGCCCTTTCCCTGAAACGCATGGGCGTGCTCGACCGTTACAATGTCGAGATGATCGGCGCAAAGCCCGCCGCCATCGACAAGGCCGAGGATCGCGCCCTCTTCCGCGAGGCCATGGCCAAGATCGGCCTCGAGACGCCGAAGTCGATGCTCGCCAACGCCACCGACATCAAGGAAGCCGACCGCAAGACCCACGAGGCCGCCCGCGCCGAACTCAAGGCAAGGCTCTCGGGCGCCGATCTCGACAAGGCGCTGGACACGCTGGAAAACCAGTGGAACCTCGGCGAGAGCGACCGCAAGCAGCGCTATATGAGCCATGCCATGGCGATTGCCGCCCAGGCGCTCGACGTCGTCGGCCTGCCGGCCATCATCCGTCCGTCCTTCACCATGGGCGGTACCGGCGGCGGCATCGCCTACAACCGCTCCGAGTTCTTCGAGATCATCGGCTCCGGTCTCGACGCTTCCCCGACCACCGAAGTGCTGATCGAGGAATCGGTGCTCGGCTGGAAGGAATATGAAATGGAAGTCGTCCGCGACAAGGCGGACAACTGCATCATCATCTGCTCGATCGAGAACATCGATCCGATGGGCGTGCACACCGGCGATAGTATCACCGTCGCCCCGGCACTGACGCTCACCGACAAGGAATACCAGATGATGCGCAACGCCTCGATCGCGGTGCTGCGCGAGATCGGGGTGGAAACCGGTGGCTCGAACGTGCAGTTCGCCGTCAACCCGAAGGATGGTCGTCTCGTCGTCATCGAAATGAACCCGCGCGTCTCGCGCTCGTCGGCGCTGGCATCCAAGGCGACCGGCTTCCCGATCGCCAAGGTCGCCGCCAAGCTCGCCATCGGCTACACGCTCGACGAACTGGAAAACGACATCACCGGCGGCGCGACGCCCGCCTCGTTCGAACCGTCGATCGACTACGTGGTCACCAAGATCCCGCGTTTCGCCTTCGAGAAATTCCCGGGCGCCGAGCCGACGCTGACCACCGCGATGAAGTCGGTCGGTGAAGTCATGGCGATCGGCCGCACCTTCGCCGAATCGCTGCAGAAGGCGCTGCGCGGCCTCGAGACCGGCCTCACCGGCCTCGACGAGATTGAGATCCCCGGCCTTGGCCAGGGCGACGACAAGAACGCCATCCGCGCCGCGATCGGCACGCCGACCCCGGATCGCCTGCGCATGGTTGCCCAGGCGCTGCGCCTCGGCATGTCGCCCGAGGAAGTGCACGAAGGCTGCAAGATCGACCCGTGGTTCATCGCCCAGTTCAAGGCGATCACCGACATGGAAGCCCGCGTCCGCGAGCACGGTCTGCCGGCCGATGCCGAGAACCTGCGCATGCTGAAAGCCATGGGCTTCTCCGACGCGCGCCTCGCCTCCATCACCGGCAAGCGCCCGAAGGAAGTCGCCGAGCTGCGCAACAGCCTCCAGGTCCGCCCGGTCTTCAAGCGCATCGACACCTGCGCCGCCGAGTTCGCCTCGCCGACCGCCTACATGTATTCGACCTATGAGACGCCCTTCGTCGGCGCCGCACGCTCGGAAGCGCAAGTTTCCGACCGCAAGAAGGTCGTCATCCTCGGCGGCGGCCCGAACCGCATCGGCCAGGGCATCGAGTTCGACTACTGCTGCTGCCACGCCGCCTTCGCGCTGAAGGATGCCGGCTTCGAAGCCATCATGATCAACTGCAACCCGGAAACCGTCTCGACCGACTACGACACTTCCGATCGCCTCTATTTCGAGCCGCTGACGGCCGAGGACGTGATCGAGATCATGCGCGCAGAGCAGGAAAAGGGCGAACTGGTCGGCGTCATCGTCCAGTTCGGCGGCCAGACCCCGCTGAAGCTCGCCGAGGCGCTCGAAAAGAACGGCATCCCGATCCTCGGCACAGCACCGGACATGATCGACCTTGCCGAAGACCGCGACCGCTTCCAGAAGCTCCTGATGAAGCTCGACCTCACCCAGCCGAACAACGGCATCGCCTATTCGGTCGAGCAGGCCCGCCTCGTCGCCACCGAGATCGGCTTCCCGTTGGTCGTTCGCCCGTCCTACGTGCTCGGCGGCCGCGCCATGCAGATCATCCACAATGAGAGCATGCTGCAGTCCTACCTGCTCGACACCGTTCCGGGCCTCGTCCCGGAAGACATCAAGCAGCGCTACCCGAACGACAAGACCGGCCAGATCAACACGCTGCTGGGCAAGAACCCGCTTCTGTTCGACAGCTACCTGACCAACGCCGTGGAAGTCGACGTCGACGCGCTCTGCGACGGCGAGAACGTCTTCGTTTCCGGCATCATGGAACACATCGAGGAAGCCGGCATTCACTCGGGCGACTCGGCCTGCTCGCTGCCCTCCCGCTCGTTCTCGCCGGAGCTGCTGGACGAACTGGAGCGCCAGACCAAGGCCATGGCCAAGGCACTGAACGTCGGCGGCCTGATGAACGTGCAGTATGCCATCAAGGACGGCACGATCTACGTGCTCGAAGTCAACCCGCGTGCCTCGCGTACCGTACCCTTCGTCGCCAAGACGATCGGCGCGCCGATCGCCAAGATCGCCGCGCGCATCATGACGGGCGAGAAGCTCGACGCCGCGATTGCCGCCTATGGCGCCAAGCCGGACCCGCGCAACCTGAAGCACATTGCCGTCAAGGAAGCCGTCTTCCCGTTCGCCCGCTTCCCCGGCGTCGACACCCTGCTCGGGCCGGAAATGCGCTCGACCGGCGAGGTCATCGGCCTCGACACCGACTTCGCGCTCGCCTTCGCCAAGAGCCAGCTCGGCGCCGGCGTCGAACTGCCGCGCGGCGGAACGGTGTTCGTCTCCGTCCGCGACGAGGACAAGGTCCGTGTCCTGCCGGCGATCAAGATCCTTGCCGAGATCGGCTTCAAGGTCATGGCGACCGGCGGCACCCAGCGTTTCCTCGCCGAACAGGGCATCGACGCGATCAAGATCAACAAGGTGCTCGAAGGCCGCCCGCATATCGAGGACGCGATCCGCAACCGTCAGGTCCAGCTGGTCGTCAACACGACCGACGGCAACAAGGCGATCTCGGATTCGAAATCGCTGCGCCGCGCAGCCCTGATGCAGAAGGTGCCCTACTACACGACCATGGCCGGTGCGCTTGCCGCTGCCGAAGCGATCCGGGCACTGAAGAGTGGCCAGCTCGAGGTCCGGCCGCTGCAGAGCTACTTCTGATCGTCGGCTTGACGGACTGAATTCGGAACCGGCCAATGACGCGCTCGTTGGCCGGTTCTTTGTTATCCACGATTGCAGCGACACAGGCGAAACCGCACGGAACGATCTCGGCATGAGCGACCAGGAAACCGTCGAAATCAGCAACAGCCGCCTCTTCGAGGCAACCGTCGAAACGCTCTACGACGCCTTCGCGGATCCCGGCAAACTCGCCCTGTGGTGGGGACCACACGGCTTCACCAACACGATCCACGCTTTCGACCTGCAACCCGGCGGAACCTGGCTGATCACCATGCAGGCCTCCGACGGCACGGATTTTCTCAACCGCTCGACATTCCAGACTGTCGAACCGCTGCGCCGTATCGTCTTCCGCCATCACGAACCGCTGCACGTCTACACGCTTGAGATGACCTTCTCCGCCGAGGGAAGCGGCAGTCGCCTCGACTGGTGCATGCGCATGGAGCGGAACGACGAGACCCTCTTCCTCGAAAAATTCATCGCCGCCGCCAATGAGCAGAACTTCGAGCGGCTGGAAACGGTCCTTCGCCAGGGCTGAAGCCATACCGCCACGGCTGGTGCGAGGAGGTTAGAATCCACCCCTCTTCCTTTCTGCAATTTTAACGCGATCGCGCAATAAGCGGTCTCAACTGCCCAACCAGTGGTCTGTGGGCAAAGAAGGTGGAACACTTTTCCAGGGCAAGAGGGATTTCGGACCGGTGATGGAGCATGTTTCTCTTCGACGTTTCCCGATGATGGTGACGTTCGCCTGGGCTGCCCTGTTCTGCATCGTTCTCGCTATTTCGATAGATCTGGCCGAGGGCCATCTGATCTACACGCTCGACGATCCCTACATCCATCTGGCGGTCGCGCGAAACATCCTGCTCGGCGGTTACGGCGTCAACGCCACCGAATTCTCCTCGCCCTCGTCCTCCATCCTCTGGCCTTGGCTCCTGGCGGTATCCGAATGGCTTGGGCTCGGCATGGCGGGCCCGCTGGTGATCAATGTCGCCGCCGCCATGGCAACGGTCTTCCTCTCGGTGCGCTTTCTCGTCAAGAACGGCATCGTCACCGGAGCCGGCTACCTCGGCATGGCCGTTTGCGGACTTCTCCTCATCCTGTTGACGAGCAGCATCGCCCTCCCGTTGACCGGCATGGAACACTCGCCGCATGTCCTTGCCGTAGTCGCAACCATCGATGGCCTCGTCGATGCAGCGGAGGAACGAACCATCCCCTGGTACCTGACCCCGGCCATTGTCCTGATGCCCCTTCTGCGCTTCGAAGGCGCAGCTCTTTCCGGCCTTTCCATCATCGCACTTTGGTACTTCGGCAAGCGCCTCATTGCCGTTCGGGCGTCACTCGCGATCCTTGCCGGTGTCGCCGCCTATGCAGCCTTTGTCCTTCTTCGCGACCTGCCGTTCTTCCCGAGTTCGGTCCTGCTGAAATCAAGCGCGGCCTCGACTGCTTCGGGCGACGTGCAGCCGCTCCGCGCGATCCTTCTGGAGATCAAGGCGAACCTTCGGCTGCGGGCAGGTTTTTGCCTGGTCCTGTCGGCGATGCTGCTCAGCCTCGCGGCCTACGTCTTCCGCGACAGCAACCGGCGCATTGCCGTCGTCTATGCCGTGGCGGTGGCGGCAATTGGCGCCCACCTGCTGGTCGGCAAGATCGGCTGGTTCTTCCGCTATGAAGTCTACGCGGTCGCCCTGGCCGGCCTGCTCCTGCTCGATGCCTGGCGCCGCCTGCGCGGAACCAGCACACTGAGGAAGGCCGGCTCGGTCCTCCTGTTCCTTCTGCTTTCGACCATGTCGTTCAACTACGCCGTCGCGGCCGTGCGAACGCCGCTCGCGGCAAGGAACATCTACGAACAGCAGTTCCAGATGCGCCGCTTCGCGCAGCAGTTCCACGGCGGACCGGTGGCAGTGAACGATCTCGGTCTCGTCAGCTACGGCAACGACGCCTACGTCCTCGACCTCTGGGGCCTCGGCTCCGAACCCGTCCGCCAGCTGAGGGCCGCGAAGAGCTTCGACACCACGGCCATGTCACGCCTGACGCGGGACAACGGGGTCGGGCTTGCGATGATCTATGACAAATGGTTCAGGGAAATTCCTGCCGACTGGACGCGGGTCGCAACGCTGCGCACGGTCGACAATTATACCGCGGCAGAGGACACGGTCACCTTCTACATCATGCCGGAGGCCGATCGCGCGGCGGTCGAACAGGCACTGTCTCGCTTCGCCGCGACAGTGCCAGCCCGCGTCGAATTCAGGCTCATCCCGCAGGCGCTCTAGCGTCGCACCCGAACGGACGCCCGGACAGTCGGAAAAGCACCTCTGTCGAAATGTCTGGATATTGCGCGAACCATTCTGCTATAGTCTGCCAATCGTTGATTTGAACTGGTTCCGTGGCTTCGCTTCGGGACCTGTTTTCTTTTATGTCCAGCGCCAAGCGGGCATGAATGCGAAGGAAGA
This sequence comes from Rhizobium terricola, assembly GCF_012927355.1. Taxonomy (GTDB): domain Bacteria; phylum Pseudomonadota; class Alphaproteobacteria; order Rhizobiales; family Rhizobiaceae; genus Allorhizobium; species Allorhizobium terricola. The sequence continues at coordinate 591,563 of NZ_JABBGK010000001.1, read as the reverse complement.
GGAAATGGTTGAAAAGGTACCGATGACGCAGAACGGCTTCAACAAGCTGCAGGAGGAACTGCGTTGGCGCCAGCAGGAAGAGCGGCCGCGCATCATCGAGGCGATTGCCGAAGCCCGCGCCCATGGCGACCTTTCCGAAAACGCCGAATACCACGCCGCCAAGGAAGCCCAGAGCCACAACGAAGGCCGAATCAGCGAACTGGAAGACCTGACCGCCCGCGCCGAGGTCATCGACCTGTCGAAGATGTCCGGTTCGACCATCAAGTTTGGCGCGACCGTCAAGCTGGTCGACGAGGACACCGAAGAGGAAAAGACCTACCAGATCGTCGGCGACCAGGAAGCCGACGTGAAGGCCGGCCGCATCTCGATCTCGTCGCCGATCGCCCGCGCCCTGATCGGCAAAGAAGTCGGCGACAACATCGAAGTCGTCGCCCCCGGCGGCTCGAAGGCCTACGAGATCCTCGCGATCCACTGGGGCTGATACCCAACCGGAAGGCCTTCCCTTGCTCTCGCTTGCCGATATCACGGTGATCGCGCCGCATTTCAAGCGGCGCCTTTCCGGCGTGACCTCGACCGTGATCCAGCTGATCCCGCAGCAGCGGCAGATGGGGCGCGGTATCGTGACGCTCGGCCCGGGCCTTCCCGCAGGACTTCCGAAGATGCACTGGCGCCAGCTGCCGGGCCTCTGGCGCCGGCCGTCGGGCGCGCCCGTGCGCGTCTGGCACGCCCGGCGCAACAACGAGATGCTGTTCGGCATCCTGCTGCGCGACGTGTTGCGCATGCCGCTGAAGCTGCTCTTTACCTCCGCTGCCCAGCGGCATCACACGGGCTACACCCGCTGGCTGATCTCCAGGATGGATGCCGTCGTCGCGACGAGCGCCCGTTCCGGTTCCTTCCTCAAGGTGCCGCACACCGTCATCCGCCACGGGATCGACACGACGCTGTTCCAACCGGCAGCAGGACCGTCCGACACGATCGCGGCAACCGGTCTGCCCGGACGTCACCTCGTCGGCTGCTTCGGCCGCGTCCGCCACCAGAAGGGCACCGATCTCTTCGTCCGCGCCATGATCGAACTCCTGCCACGTCATCCGGACTGGACCGCCGTGATCAGCGGACGGGTGACGGCCGAGCACCAGGGGTTCGCAGACGGCCTCAAGGCAGACATCGCGGCTGCCGGCCTTTACTCGCGCATCGTCTTTCTCGGCGAGGTCGACGACATCAAGCCGTGGTACCGCCGCCTCAGCCTCTATGTAGCCCCCTCGCGCAACGAAGGCTTCGGCCTTACCCCGCTAGAAGCCATGGCCTCCGGCACGCCGGTCGTGGCCAGCGATGCCGGTGCCTATGCCGAGATGATAGTCGAGGACGAGACGGGCAAGGTCGTGCCGGCCGGCAACTATGAGCGGCTGCGCGACGCGATCGGCGACTGCATGGACAATCCCGAGCGGACGGCGAACTGGGGCAAGACATCGCGCACGCATGTGCTTTCGTCCTTCGGTCTCGAACGCGAAGCCTCCGCGCTCGAGGCGATCTATGACGGGCTGCTCGCGAAAGGCTGAGGCATCCGATGGACAAGGTTGAATTCATCTATTCTCAGCGCAATGTCCTGAAGCCGCTGCAGAGGGTTCTTGGCGAGCGGATGGATTGCGCGCCGTTCAAGCTGATGGCGGGCCTGAAGGAACTGCTGCGCCGCAAGGGGCCTGCCGGCCTCATCAAGCTGTTCAGCGCCACGGCAACCGATATCCCCCTTCGCGACAGCATCGAACACAATCTCCTGCGCCGCCAGATCCGCTTCCCCGCGGTATTCGGCAACCCGATCGCCGCCATGACATACCGTGCGCTGATGACGCTCCGCGCCCGGCTATCGGCGATCCTGATTGAGGCGCGGCTCGAAGAGCATCCCGACGCCACGGTTCTCGTCTTCAACGGTTTCATGATCCCGGCATCCTTGCTTGCCGCGGGTGCACGCCAGCGGGGACGATCCATGCTCGTCATGGAAAACGGCTTCTTCCCAAACACCTCCCAATGTGATCGCAAGGGCATCAACTTCGGAAGCACCCTGCCTCGCGAAGCGGCCTTCTATCTCTGGGCCGCCGACCGCATCGGCGGCGAACTGCCGCAGAGCCTTACCCGGCGCGACACGAAGCAGAAGGGAGAGGAGGCGACCGCCCTGCCCGGCCGCTACATCTTCGTGCCCTTCCAGGTCCCGAGCGACATGCAGATCCTCGAACACTCTCCGTGGATCCGCGACATGCGGCATTTCTACGAGGTCCTGTTCGAACTGGCGGAACGATATCCGGAGCGCGAATTCGTCATCAAGGAACATCCGAGCTTCCCGCTGACGATCCGTGACAAGGTGAAGGCCCATCCGCGCATCCACTTTGCCAATCACAACGAAACCCGCAAGCTGATCGAGAACGCCGAAGCCGTCGTCACCATCAACTCGACGGTCGGCATGGAAAGCCTGGTCCTGGCGAAGAAGGTCATCGTCCTCGGCGAAGCCCCCTACGGCATCGCCGACCTCGTGCTCCTTGCTCCATCCATGCCGCAACTCGGCCGGGCGCTCGAGGCTCTCGACGACTGGAATCCCGACGAACGCCTGCGCGGGCTCTTTCTCCGCTACGTCTACAACGTCTTTCTGATCCCTGGAAAGCTGGAGGAGATCGATCCGGACATGATGGAAAAGGTGAGGATGCGGGCGTACGGGACGGATCTGCATTCCCGTCTCATCGAAGAATTCGCCGCCTCGAGCCGCTAGGGAACAGTAGGGGGCGACCGCCCCCTGAGCGGAAACGGCAGTGCCCGCGTCCCGATCAGATCTCGACCAGCCCGACCTTCTTGACCTGACGGATCGTCAGCATGGTGCGCACGGTGTGGACATGCTCGTTGGCGGTCAGGACCTCAATCACGAAATCCTGGAAGCGCGTCAGGTTTTCTGCAACGCAATGCAGCAGAAAGTCGCTGTCGCCGTTGACCATCCAGGCCTGCCTCACCATCGGCCAGCCCTCGGTCGCCGCGGCGAACGCCTTGAGATTGGCTTCGGACTGGTGCTTGAGCCCGATCATGCAGAATGCCACCAGGTCGAAGCCCAGCTTCGGCGCGTTCAGCATCGCATGGTAGCCCTCGATGATGCCCGCCTCTTCCAGCTTGCGCACGCGCCTCAGGCAGGGCGGCGCGGAAATGCCGACCCGCTCGGACAGCTCGACATTGGTCATACGACCGTCGCGCTGCAATTCTCGAAGGATTTTGAGATCGATGGCGTCCAGCTCGGCTCTCAACACGCTCAGACCTTTCGTGGCGGATGTTCCAGACTTCTAGCTGAATCGCCGGATTTGGCAATAATCTGTCCGCGGCGAGCATAAAAATTACCGTGCGACGGATTGCCTTGTTGGTATTGCAATGCTGACCTTGAATAAATGCATGGACCAATCATAAATGAGGCTACAAAGAAGCGGCGCGCGATCTTATATCGCCCCCTCCCTTGCCCGCTTTGAAAGGAACCACCATGACCGCCCGCCACACCAAGGTGCTGATCATCGGGTCCGGCCCCGCCGGATATACTGCCGCGATCTATGCCGCCCGCGCGATGCTGAAACCTGTTCTGATCGCCGGCATGGAACAGGGCGGCCAGCTGATGATCACCACGGACGTGGAGAACTATCCGGGTTTCGCCGATCCGATCCAGGGCCCGTGGCTGATGGAGCAGATGCTCAACCAGGCGACCCATGTCGGCGCCGAGATCGTCAACGACCTGGTGACAGAAGTCGACCTGTCGCGTCGTCCCTTCACCGCCCGGACCGATTCCGGCCAGGTCTGGACCGCCGACACGCTGATCATCGCTACCGGTGCGAAGGCCAAGTGGCTCGGCATCGAGAGCGAACAGCATTTCCAGGGCTTCGGCGTATCGGCCTGCGCGACCTGTGACGGATTCTTCTATCGCAACAAGGACGTCATCGTCGTCGGCGGCGGCAACTCGGCCGTCGAGGAGGCCCTTTACCTCTCGCATATCGCGAAGTCGGTGACGGTCGTTCATCGCCGCGACAGCTTCCGTTCGGAGAAGATCCTGCAGGAACGCCTGTTCGCCAAGGAAAACATCAAGGTGATGTGGAACACCGAGGTTGCCGAGATCACCGGTGCACCGGCAAAGCCGCCGATGCCGCCGTCGGTTTCCGGCGTCAAGCTGCGCGACACCCAGAACGGTGCCATCACCGAGATGCCGATCGACGGCGTTTTCGTTGCGATCGGCCACGCGCCGGCGGTCGAACTGTTCAAGGGCAAGCTGAAGCTCAAGCCGAACGGCTATCTGTGGACCGCGCCCGATTCGACCGCGACGGACGTCGAGGGCGTCTATGCCGCCGGCGACGTCACCGACGACGTCTACCGACAGGCCATCACCGCGGCCGGCATGGGCTGCATGGCAGCGCTCGAGGCCGAGCGCTTCCTGTCTGCCGCACCGGTCCGGGCCGAAGCCGCGGAGTAACGACATGAGAGGGGGCGGCATGCCGTTGGATTGGGACAAGTTGCGCATTTTCCATGCGGCCGCCGAAGCCGGGTCTTTTACCCACGCGGCCGACAAGTTGCATCTGTCCCAATCGGCGATCAGCCGCCAGGTCAGCGCGCTGGAACAGGATATCGGCGTCAAGCTGTTCCACCGCCACGCGCGTGGCCTGATCCTGACCGAGCAGGGCGAACTGCTCTACCGCACCGCCCATGACGTGCTTCTGAAGCTCGAAACGGTCAAGATGCAGCTCACCGAGACGACGGAGAAGCCGAGCGGAAAGCTGCGCGTCACGACGACCGTCGGCCTCGGCCAGGGCTGGCTCACCGACAAGGTGCAGGAATTTCTGCAGCTCTATCCGGACATGTCGATCCAGCTGATCCTCGATAACGAGGAGCTCGACGTTAACATGCGCCATGCCGACTGCGCCATCCGCCTCCGCCAGCCCCAGCAGTCGGACCTCATCCAGCGCAAGCTGTTCACCGTGCACATGCACGTCTATGCCGCCCCCTCCTACATCAACCGCTATGGCGAGCCGCAGTCGATCGAGGATCTCGACAACCACCGGATCATCACCTTCGGCGAACCCGCGCCGGGTTACCTTCTCGACGTCAACTGGCTGGAAGTCGCCGGTCGCACCTCCGACAATCCGCGTGTTCCCCATCTGCAGATCAACAGTCTGACCTCGATCAAGCGCGCCTGCCTGCTCGGAATTGGCATTGCCATGCTGCCCGATTACATCGTCGGCCGCGATCCGGGGCTCCTGCAGCTGGTGACCAGCGCCGACGTCCCCTCGTTCGACACCTATTTCTGCTATCCGGACGAGATGAAAAACGCCGCCAAATTGAAAGCTTTCCGCGATTTTATTGTCGCCAAGGCGCGAAACTGGAACTTTTAGTTCGAAAAGCAGGGCAAATCGTTAAGGCCTGCGGTCACTGCATGTCTGACATGCATAAAAAAGCATTGTTCACTGCACAAAAAACCACCATATCGCACACAGCTGATGCACATGGTGGCTTTTTCCTCCCAGTTCCACCGCAGCAGCTGTTCCCCTCTGGAGGTTTTTGACCTTCACAATTCAAAGGGCCCTGGAGCAATCCGGCGGCCCTCTTTTTTTGCTTTGCATCAATTCCGACGATGAACGGTCGGCCTGAAACTCCGCCGAAAAAAGTTCAGCATGGTGTATCAAAAATGAACACTTTTCGGTTTCCCTTAACGATGCGGCGAGTTGACGTTCGCCGTTACGGCCATATGTGAAACGGGAAATGCCGTTTTGGACAATTGCAGATGAATCTCGACGAAACCCTCAAAGCGCTTGCGCACCCTGCCCGGATCGAAATGCTCGTATGGCTCAAGGATCCGGCCCAGCACTTTGACCACCAGCCGCAACCTCTGGAAATGGGCGTGAGCGCCGGGCAGTTCGAACGCTGCGGACTTTCCCAGTCGACAGTCTCGGCCCACCTCGCGACGCTTCAACGCGCCGGCCTCATCTCATCGACCCGGGTCGGCCAGTGGGTTCTCTATCGCCGCAACGAAGATGTGATCGGCGCCTTTCTCAACGCCTTGAACAAGGTGCTCTGAGACCCCAGATGCAGTCTCCCGGCGCGCTCCTCCCACTTGGCGCCGGAAAGGAGATTTGCAATGACCAGCCTCTTCGATCCGATCTCCCTCGGACAGATTACCCTTGCCAATCGCATCGCCATGGCGCCGCTCACCCGCAACCGGTCGCCGGGCGCAGTCCCCAACGACCTCAACGTCACCTATTACGAACAGCGTGCCACGGCAGGCCTGCTGATCTCGGAAGGCACGCCGATCTCTCAGCAGGGCCAGGGCTATGCCCAGGTGCCCGGTCTCTATCTTCCGGAATCGATCGAAGGCTGGAAGCGCGTGACCTCGGCCGTTCATCACGCCGGCGGCAAGATCGCCGTCCAGCTCTGGCATGTCGGACGCGTGTCCCACACCTCGCTCCAGCCGAACGGCGCCCAGCCCGTCGCCCCTTCGGCGATCCGCGCCAAGTCCAAAACCTTCATCATCAACGATGACGGCACCGGGGCATTCGCCGACACGTCGGAACCGCGCGCGCTCGCAATCGAGGAGATCCCCGGGATTCTCGAGGACTATCGCCGCGCCGCCCGCGCCGCCATCGATGCCGGCTTCGACGCCGTTGAGATTCATGCCGCCAACGGCTATCTGATCGACCAGTTCCTGCGCTCGAGCGCCAATGCCCGCACCGACGCCTATGGCGGCTCCATCGAGAACCGCACCCGCTTCGCCGTCGAGGTGGTGGATACCATCGTCAAGGAGATCGGCGCCGGGCGCACCGGCATCCGCATCTCGCCGGTCACCCCCGCCAACGACATTTCCGACCCGGATCCCCAGCCGCTCTTCAATCTACTGGTGGAGAAGCTTGCGGCCTACGATCTCGCCTTCATCCACGTGATCGAGGGTGCGACCGGCGGACCGCGCGACAACCTCCCCTTCGACTGGGCCGGCCTGAAAGCCGCTTACCATGCTGCCGGTGGCAAGGCCGCATGGATGGTCAACAACGGCTACGACCGCGAGATGGCGATCGAGGCGGTCGCCAGCGGCCGTGCCGACATCGTCTCCTTCGGCAAGCCGTTCATCTCGAATCCAGACCTCGTCCGCCGGCTGAAGGAAAATGCGCCTCTCAACGAGGCGGACCGTGCGACCTTCTATGGCGGCGGTGCCGAGGGTTACACGAACTACCCGAAAATGGCATGAGCCGAACCGAGGCGCATTGAGACATTGGAAAGCCCGCCGGAAACGGCGGGGCTTCTTGCCGTCAGGCACCCTTCTACGCGGCGCTCGCGGAACGCAAACGAGGCGAACTGGCGGCCTTACGTTTCTCCGCCCCCTCCAGGCAGCCCAGGCTTTCGAGCGTCACGCGGATCGCCTCGTCGATCGGCGTCCTCGGCTCTGCGCCGAGGAATCCGACGAGCCGCGCATTGTCCATCCGGATCGTCTCACGCCACAGATAGCGCATCTCCAGCAGTTCTCGAAACAGCGCTACGAAGGGCGAAGCAAGACGTACCAGCCACCACGGAAAGGCCTTGAGCTTCAGGTCAGGCTTGCCGCTCACCCGCCGGATCGCTTCGGCCATCTGGCCGCCGTCCTGGTCGAAGAAGCCGTCCATGTGGAAGCGGGCGAACATCGGCAAACGGTCCGCCTGCGCAATCAGCTGGACCATTGTCTCCGCCACGTCCGGCAGGTAGGCCCATTGATGTCCGACGCCCTTGGCTCCCGGATTGCCGATCGACGACAGAGGCTTGCCGGGCTTCACGATGCCCTGGGCAAACCAATTGTTGCCGGCGCCCGGGCCGAAGAAGTCCCCGGCCCGAACGATCAGCACCGGCACACCTTCGCCTGCCGCCGCCTCCAGACGCCGCTCCAGCTGGACGCGGATCTTTCCCTTCCGCGTCACCGGGTTCTGCGGGCTATCCTCGTCAAGGACAGGGAAGGCATCCGGGCCGAAATTGTAGACGGTGCCGGGCATGACGATCCTGGCACCCGACGCCTTGGCGGCGGCGATCGTATTGTCGATCATCGGCAGAACCAGTTCGGCCCAGTTACGATAGCCCGGCGGGTTGACCCCGTGGACGATCAACTGGACGCCTTGCGCCGCATCGATCACGTCGGCGCGGTTCATGGCGTCGCCCTGCACCCAGCGATATTGCGGTAGCTTGGCCTGCATCACGTCCGCGCGGCGGTGCAGCGCCCGCACCTCGTATCCGCGCCCGGCAAGCTTTTCCGCCACAGCGCCGCCGATACCGCCAGTTGCGCCGAGCACGAGTGCCACGGGCCTTTCGTGGATTTCTTCCGTCTGCATCACTTTGATCGCTCCATCAGGTTTCGATGGCGAGATTGTCGGCGATTGTGTTGCTATACGAAATTGCCGAAATTTTTCTTCCTGCTATACATATTTACATGAACATGGAAATGAACTGGGACTACTATCGGACCTTTCTCGCCGTCTTGCGCGAGGGTTCGCTTTCGGCTGCCGCCCGCAGCCTTGGCCTCACCCAGCCGACGGTCGGCCGGCATGTCGATGCGCTTGAGGAGGCGAGCGGCGAGCCGCTTTTCCTGCGCACGCCGAAGGGTCTCCTGCCCACCGAGATCGCCTTGCAAATGAGGCCGCACGCCGAGGCGATGGCGGCGACCGCAGCCGCGCTCGAGCGCGCAGCCTCCGGCAGTGTCGATCGCATTTCCGGCACGGTCCGCATCAGCGCAAGCGAGGTGATCGGCATCGAGGTCCTGCCGCCGATCCTCGCCGATCTGCAAGAGCGATATCCCGACCTGGTGATCGAACTCTCGCCCTCCGACGCTGTGGAGGATCTGCTCAACCAGGCGGCCGATATCGCCATCCGCATGGTCGAGCCGGCGCAGGATGCACTGATCTCACAGCGCGTCGGCCGCATCCCGCTCGGCTTCTACGCCCACTTCAGCTATCTCGAGAGGCATGGAGCTCCGCAACACCTCCAGGATCTTGCCGGCCATCGCCTTATCGGCTTCGACCGGCAGCTCGCCTACGTGCGCGCCATCCTCGCCACCAGGCCCGACCTTGCGGATATACGCTTCGCCTTCCGTAGCGACAGCAATCTTGCCCAGTTCGCCGCCATTCGCGCCGGCGGCGGCATCGGCATGTGCCAGGACGGCCTTGCGCGGCGCCATCCCGAACTCGTCGCCGTCCTGCCCGGAGCCCTGGCGCTGTCGCTCGACACTTATGTCGTGATGCACGAGAGCCTGAGGACGGCACCGCGTTGTCGTGCGACCTTCGACGCGCTGGTGGCCGGCTTGCGCGACTACATGATGCGATAAGGAGCAATCGATGAACGAACGGACACGCGCGGAACGCGACGCCTCTGAAGGAAGCGGCAACCGCCCCACCGGCGGCTTTGCGCCTCTGGTGCCGGAACTCGACGTCTCCAGCATCGAGGCGAGCCTCGCCTTCTGGTGCGGCGCCCTGGGCTTTCGCATCGCCTATCAACGACGGGAAGCAAGGTTCGCCTATCTCGAGAGGCAGGGTGCGCAGGTCATGCTGTGTGAAATCAACGGCAACTGGCAGACGGCCCCGCTTCAGCAGCCGTTCGGACGTGGCGTCAACTTCCAGATCGCCACGGACAATCTTGATCCAATTCTTGAAGCACTTCACAAACTGGATTGGCCACTCTTCGAAGAGCCCGCCGAAAGCTGGTATCGCGTTGGCGACACCGAGGAGACCGGTTCGCGGGAATTCCTTGTCCAGGATCCTGACGGCTACCTGATCCGGTTTTCCCAGTCGATCGGCAGCCGCATCGTATCCTAGGCCGGTCGGTCGCCCGCTTCATAGTGATCGACGATCTCGACCTCGGGCCGGTCGCCGCCGTCACTGTACTCGTAGTGCCATTTGCCCTTTTCGTCCTGATAGCTGATCTTGACGGGCTCGTCGCCGACCTGCTGCTCCTGCATCACGATCCGTGCTGCCTCCAGGGCCTCGTCGTGGCTGGCGAAGCTTTCGGAATAGACGTTGCCGAGCCTGTAGGCCCATCCCCCGTCGTGGGGAACGATCTCGTAGGCAACCTTGATCATGATGTCCTCCTTTCATCAGTACGCGCGAAGTATCGCACCAAGTCCCCAAAACCGCAAACACGATCGGTCCGGGAACTGTTCCGGGCCCTTGCCCGTTTGGCCGCCTTCGGACTAAGAATTCCACGAGGCAGCCAGGGGAACGTCAGTGTTCAAAGAAGAAAAGATCCTTTTGTTTCCGATTCTTCTGGCAATCGGCGGATTCAGTTTCGAACATCAGATCCTGGAGATGGGTGCGACGGTTTCACTCATCGCCGCGGCCGTCCTGATCGCCGCGATCCTTGCCGCCTCGCTCCGCGTCGCCCATCATGCCGAAGTGCTCGCCGTGAAGGTCGGTGACCCCTACGGTACGATGATCCTCACCTTGTCCGCCGTCGCGGTCGAGGTCCTGATCCTGGCGATCATGATGAGCGACGCGAGCTCGTCTCCCACCCTGGCGCGCGACACGATCTACGCTGCGGTGATGCTGGACATCAACGGCATCCTCGGGCTCGCCGCCCTGCTCGGGGGACTGAAGCACGGCGAGCAGCCCTACAACGACGATTCGGGAAAGACTTATGGCGTGATGATCCTGACCGCCATGGGCATATCGATGGTCGTGCCCGAGTTCGTGCCGCGCGACCGCTGGCAGTTCTATTCCGTCTTCACCATCGGCGCGATGATCGCCCTTTATGGCCTGTTCCTGCGCATGCAGGTCGGCACCCACAGCTACTTCTTCAGCTACAGCTATCCGCGCGGCAAACGCCAGGACGCCGAGGAACCCGGTCACGCCGAGGCGACGGAACCGGCAGCCCGCTCGATCGGCGTCATTCTCTTCGGCGTCGTGCTGATCGGCATCCTTGCCGAGTTCATGTCGAGCTTCATCAATGTAGGCCTCAAGGACACCAGCGCGCCGATCGCCCTCACCGCCATCCTCGTCGCCGCGATCTCCGCCGGACCCGAGATCCTGACGGCGTTGCGCGCCGCGCTTGCCAACCGCATGCAGGCAACCGTCAATATTGCCATGGGCGCCTCGCTCTCCACCGTCATCCTCACGGTCCCCGCCATGGAGGCGATCGCGCTCTATACCGGCCAGCCCTTCGTCATGGCGATGACGCCGGTCCAGACGGTCATGGTTGCCATCACGCTGATCGCGGCTGCCATCAATCTCAACGACGGCGAGACGAATGCCATCGAGGGCATGACCCATTTCATTCTCTTCGCCACCTTCATCATGCTGTCGCTGATCGGCCTCTGAGACCTCCGGTCGCCTTCGGCCACGGAACCTTTTCCACCTTCGCTCCATTCCCCGGGTGCCGATCCACATCTTGTCGGGTGCATCGCCGCATTCTCAACAAGATGACGGACCAGACATCCTCCCGGTCACCGGGGGGCAAACTCGGGAGCCGAATCTTGAAGAGATTGGACGTTATCGATGGCATGCGGGGCTATTTCCTCGTCTTCATGCTGATCAATCACCTGGTCTTCGCCGGCGGCCTCTGGCTCGTCCAGATCAACCACCGCAATCTGGCCTTCGTCGAGGATGCGCAGGGCTTCGTGTTTCTCTCCGGCCTGCTCACCGGCATGGTCTATGCCCGCAAGATGCTGAAGGACGGCTATGCGGTCGCGCGTGACCGGATCTGGTCTCGGGTGTTCGAGCTCTATCGCTACGCCATGGGCATAGTCCTGGTGATCCTCGCCCTGCAGCTCGTCCTGCCCGGCGCATCCGCCATCTGGACGAACTGGCTCGGCGGCACGCGGCTCGACGATCCGCTGCGCCTGGCGGCGATTGCCGGCTTCCTGTTCCAGCCGACCTTCATGGACATCCTTCCGCAATACATCGTCTACATGTTCTTCGCCCCGGCCATCATCTGGCTCTGCCTGCAGGGTCGCTGGACGACCGTCGCGATTGTCTCGGCCCTGTTGTGGATGGCAGCCCAGCTCGGCCTCCAGCGCGCCCTCACCTACCCGGTGAGCGACTGGCTCGCCGGGGCCTCGGACAAGGAGGGTGTCCGCGCCTCTTTCAACCTGCTCGGCTGGCAGGTGGTTTTCTATGCAGGCCTGATCGCCGGCACGCTGACCTCGATGAAGAAGATCGAGTGGACCCGCGTCTTCGATCCCCAGAAGGATTTTCTCGCCAAGGCGGCCCTCGCCGTCTGCGTCTTCTTCCTGCCGCTCCGCATCATGACCGCGCACCAGCTGATGCCGGGCATCGTGCTGGAGAAATTCGGCCTGATGGAAGTGCGCGCCGATTTCGGCCCGGTCTATCTCTTGAACTTTGCCGCCGTCGCCTATGGCCTCGCCTGGCTCCTGATTGCCGGCCCCCGCCACGAAAACCGGACGATCCGCCGGATCGCCGGCGGTCTGACGAACCTGTTCTCGCTGGGCTTCCTCCAGCTTCTCGGTCGCCATTCGCTGCAGATCTATGTCTGGCACGTGCTGATCGTCTACGCGGTCTTCTATCTCGACGGCCGCTTCGGGGAGTTTTCGCAGGCGACCAAGACGGTGATTGCCTTCGGCTCGCTGGCGCTGTTGAGCCTTCCGGCGCTCTGGCGCGAACGCAACCGCACCGCGACGCCGCCAAAGGCAGCAGCTGCCAAGCTGCCGCCGGTCATGAAGCCTGCGGCCACCTGATCGACCGATCGAATCCTGAAACGAAAAGGGCGGGACCGCGAGGCCCCGCCCTTTCTTGTACCGCGGTGATGCGGCGATTGCTTACTTGCAGGCCGCGCAGAAGCGCTGGATGCGCTTGCAGGCTTCTTCGAGCAGCTCTTCCGAGGTCGCATAGGAGATGCGGAAGTTCGGGCCGAGACCGAAGGCCGAACCGTGAACGACGGCAACGCCTTCGGTTTCCAGAAGCTCGGTGACGAAGTCCTCGTCCGTCTCGATCACCTTGCCCGAGGGCGCGGTCTTGCCGATCAGGCCGGCACAGGACGGGTAGACGTAGAAGGCACCTTCCGGTGATGGGCAGGAAATGCCCTTGGCCTGGTTCAGCATCGAAACGACGAGGTCGCGACGGCCTTCGAAGATCTTCTTGTTGGCCGGAATGAAGTCCTGCGGACCGTTGAGGGCCTCGACGGCTGCCCACTGCGCGATCGAGCAGGCGCCCGAGGTCTGCTGGCCCTGCACCATGTCCATGGCCTTGATCAGCTCGATCGGGCCGGCCGCGTAACCGATGCGCCAGCCGGTCATGGCATAGGCCTTGGAGACGCCGTTCATCGTCAGGGTGCGATCATAGAGCTTCGGCTCGACCTCGACCGGGGTCGCGAACTTGAAGTCGCCATAGGTCAGGTGCTCATACATGTCGTCCGTCAGGATCCAGACATTCGGATACTTGACCAGAACGTCGGTGAGAGCCTTCAGTTCGGCATGGCTGTAGGCGGCACCCGACGGGTTGGACGGCGAGTTGAAGATGAACCACTTGGCCTTCGGCGTGATCGCCTTTTCCAGGTCGGCGGCGGTCAGCTTGAAGTTGTTGTCCTGCGTGGTCGCGACGAAGACCGGCGTGCCGCCGCACAGCGCCACCATTTCCGGATAGGAAACCCAGTAGGGGGTCGGGATCACGACTTCATCGCCCGGATTGAGCGTCGCCATGAAGGCGTTGAAAAGAATCTGCTTTCCGCCGGTGCCGACGATCGTCTGCTCGGGCTTGTAGTCGAGGCCGTTCTCGCGCTTGAACTTCTCGGCAATCGCCTTGCGCAGTTCCGGAATGCCCGAAACCGGCGTGTACTTCGTCTCGCCGCGGTTGATCGCGTCGATGGCGGCCTTCTTGATGTTGTCCGGCGTATCGAAATCAGGCTCGCCGGCGCCGAGGCCGATCACGTCACGGCCCTTGGCCTTCAGCTCGCGGGCTTTCTGCGAAACTGCGATGGTTGCGGAGGGCTTTACACGGGAAAGAGCGTCGGCGATGAATGCCATTGTGATTGTCCTGAAGCTGTTGATCGGCGGAACCTCGATCGGCCAAGGCCCCAGGTTCAAGTTCTATGGCGAAATCGCCTCCCCGTTTCAAGCGGAAAGCGCGGCACCGCAACAATCGCGATCATTTCATCTTTTAAGGTTTTCTTAATTCCGGGGTAATTGTTGCGCGCTAAACTCGATCGCAACGCCCATGATGGGCAATCGAGACGCGAACCGATGACCACGAACAGCATCTACTCCCAGCTCGTGAAGCACGAAGGCGCCTGGTCGACGGCCTATGGCCCATTTGTGCTGCGTTCCGCCCTCCAGCCGATCTTCCGCCGGCTGCCCGAGGGACACTACGATATTCACTGCTTCCAGGGCCTGGTTCGTGCCGAACGCAATGGCGAAGCCTATCCGCCCTCACAGTTCTTCCCGCTCGTCGAACCGCAGGACCTGCCCGGCATCGACAGCCTGCTGCGCAGCATCCACATCCTGAACGTCGGCCTGCTCGGCCGCGACCGTGCCTCGGTGCTCGTCAGCTTCCAGCCGATGCTCTACACCGGCGCCCCGGAACTTCGCCACGAACTCGACCGCATGCGCCTCGCCGCCCACGAAGCCGGCATCACGCCCGACCGCATCATCTGCGACATCTCGGCGGCCAACGGCAATGTGAAGATCACCGCCCGCGCGATCGAGCAGTTGCGCTTCGCCGGCCTGCGCGTCTCGATGTCCAATTACGAGGCGAGCGAACACGACATCCAGGACATCCTGGCACTCCGGCCGGACTTTGTCCGATTCGACGGCGACTGGGTTCGCGACTATCTGCACAACTCGGCCGGCTTCGCGCTGCTGCGCGTCATCGTCCGTCAATTGCAGGAAGAAGGCATCGAACCGATCTTCGAACGGCTGGAGGACACCTGGCAGGTCGACCTTTGCGCCGAGCTCGGCGTGACCCTGCTGCAGGGCTATGCGCTCGCCCGCCCGCAGATCGCCCCGACCGCGTTTAACGACGAATTCCCGGAAATGCTGTTGCCGCCGGCCGCGCCCTTCACCCCGCAGGCGGAGACGGCGCCGGTCTATCAGCCGCCGATCATGGCCCGCGCGGAACCGGCGCTGCGCCCGGTTCGCGTCTTCGGCAAACGACGCTGAAGCGCCATTCCGGAACAACCGGCAGCGCGAATACCCGAAAAGACTTCGATTTTCACAATAACGCCACGATAAATACAGTGTGGCGCCGCAATTCGGTCCCCGAGAAGTCTACAAGCAGGCTTCTTCTTCTCGCATTGAACTATTTTATTGCGAGGGGTATCCGATGTTTCTGGAAGACGAGAATGCCGCAACGCTGAAGTGCCTGCACCGGGTCGCCCGACATGGCCTGGTGGCACTGGCAGCCATCATCGCCTGTGTCGCCATGCTGATCGGCCTTGCCGTCACGGCCCATGCCGAGACGCCGCCACCGCAGGACGTCAAGTCACCCGCCCTTGTCCGACCCAACGACATGAACATGGGCGGACTGCTGTTCCCGGCCAAGGAACCCGGCTTCTTCGTCGAGGCGCCGCGCCTCAAGACGGACGTCGCGATCGAGGTGTCCGGCCCGGTTGCCCGCGTAAAGGTCACCCAGCGCTTCCTCAACCCGTCCAAGGGTTGGGTGGAGGGCACCTACGTCTTCCCGCTTCCGGAGAACTCGGCCGTCGACGAGCTGCGCATGCAGATCGGCGACCGCTTCATCGAAGGCAAGATCAAGCCGCGCCAGGAAGCCCGCCAGATCTACGAGCAGGCCAAGGAAGAGGGCAAGAAGGCCGCCCTGCTCGAGCAGCAGCGCCCGAACATCTTCACCAACGAGGTCGCCAATATCGGTCCGGGCGAAACCATCGTCGTCCAGATCGAATACCAGCAGACCATTCGCCAGTCCGGCGGCGAATACTCCCTGCGCTTCCCCATGGTGGTCGCACCCCGCTACAATCCGATGCCGATCGTCGAGACGGTCGAGTTCAACGGCAATGCCGGCTTCGCCGTGCCGCAGGACCCGGTCGAAAACCGCGAGAAGATCGAGGCGCCCGTGCTCGACCCGCGGGAAAATGCCAAGATCAATCCGGTCGCCCTGACCGTCGATCTCAAGGCGGGCTTTCCGCTCGGCGAGGTGAAGTCCGCCTTCCACGAAGTTGCGATCACCGAAGACGGTGCCGAACACCGCAGGATCGCATTGAAGACCGAAAGCGTGCCCGCCGATCGCGATTTCGAACTCACCTGGAAAGCCATGCCCGGCAAGCAGCCGAGCGCCGGCCTGTTCCGCCAGGTGGTCGACGGCAAGACCTACCTTCTCGCCTTCGTCACTCCGCCCCAGGCCCAGTCCGAGGCGCCGGCCGCGAACCGCGAAGCCGTCTTCGTCATCGACAATTCCGGCTCCATGTCCGGCCCGTCGATGGAGCAGGCCAAGGAAAGCCTTGCCCTCGCCCTATCGAAGCTCAAGAGCACCGATCGCTTCAACGTCATCCGCTTCGACGACACCATGACCGACTTTTTTGGCGGCCTTGTTCCGGCAAGCCCCGACAACCGCGAGAAGGCGATCGCCTATGTACGCGGACTGACCGCCGACGGCGGCACGGAAATGCTGCCGGCCCTCGAGCAGGCCCTGCGCAACCAGGGTCCGCGCGCTGCCGATAGCCTGCGCCAGGTGATATTCCTGACCGACGGCGCCATCGGCAACGAACAGCAGCTGTTCGAGGAGATCACCGCGAACCGCGGTGATGCCCGCGTCTTCACCGTCGGCATCGGTTCCGCCCCGAACTCCTTCCTGATGACCCGCGCCGCCGAACTCGGCCGCGGCACCTTCACCCATATCGGCTCGGAGACGCAGGTCGCCGAACGCATGGGCGAACTGTTCGGCAAGCTGGAGAACCCGGTGATGACCGACATTGCCGCGATCTTCGACGGAGCCGGCGCCCAGGACATCACGCCCGATCCGGTTCCCGACCTTTATGCCGGCGAGCCGGTCGTTCTGACAGCCGAACTCGCCGGTACGCACCCGACCGGAAAACTCCAGATCGTCGGCAAGACCGGAGCGCAGCCCTGGCGAGTCGAGATGGACATCGCCAAT
The DNA here is from genome assembly GCF_012927355.1 of Rhizobium terricola. Taxonomy (GTDB): domain Bacteria; phylum Pseudomonadota; class Alphaproteobacteria; order Rhizobiales; family Rhizobiaceae; genus Allorhizobium; species Allorhizobium terricola. Next base: position 574,509 of record NZ_JABBGK010000001.1, on the reverse strand, counting down.
GCCGCCGAAAGCGCAGGCATCTCAAAACTCTGGGCCCGCCGCAAGATCGACGACATCGAGGCGACCGGCTACAACAGCGCCGATCCCGCCGCGACCGACAAGGCGATCGAGAAGGTCGCACTCGCCCATCACCTCGTGTCCCGCATGACCAGCCTCGTCGCGGTCGACGTGACGCCGTCGCGCCCGAAGGACCAGCCGCTCGACCAGACCAGGCTGCCGCTCAACCTGCCCGCCGGCTGGGACTTCGACAAGGTCTTCGGCGAGGCGCAGCCCCAGCCTGTCGGCTCCCCCGCCGGCGATCGCGCGATGAGCCCGACGGTATTGCCGGAAGCTGCAGCCGCCGTCGAAAGCGAGATGGCTGCCGCCCCCACGCCGGCCGTCGCCCAGCTTCTGGCCAAGAAGGCGGCTCCGCAGGTCGCCCTGCCCCAGACCGCAACGCTGGCCGAGCAGCGCATCCTGCTCGGGCTGATGATGCTGTGCTTCGCCGCGATGGCGGCGGGCGGGCTCGCCCTCTGGCGCCGCAGCCTGAAGGACCTCATGAACGCCGCGGGGACACGTCGTGGCTGAGGATCGAAGGATCGACGTGCGCCGACCGCTCTGGAAGCGGCTCGGCCCGATGGAAAAGGCAATCGCCGCCGGTATCGCGGCGATTGCGGCCGGCGGTTTCTTTCTGATCGCCGACGGCCTCTACATCAAGGCGAAGGCCGAACTCTCGCAGGTGCTGCTCGAGCGGAGCTTCGCCGCGGAACTGGCGGGGGCGGAGAATGTCCGCCCCTGGCCCTGGGCCGACTTCGTCACCGAGGCCGAAATCAGCGCACCGAGGCTGAAGCGCTCGGCCGTGGTCCTGTCCGGCGCCAGCGGCGAGACGCTGGCCTTCGGCCCGGCCCTGCTCTCCGGCACGCCGCGCCCGGGTGAAGAGGGCACGGCCGTGATCGCCGCACACCGCGACACCCATTTCGCCTGGCTGAAGGACGTCAAGGCCGGAGACCGCATCGAGGTCCTGAGGCGCGACGGCAAGCGACTGACCTTCATCGCCGGCAACGCCCGCATCGCCCGGTGGGACGAAAGCGGCATCGATCCGCACGCCTTCGGTCACAACCTGGCACTTTCCACCTGCTGGCCCTTCGACGCAAAGGAACGCGGCCCTCTCCGTTATATCGTGGAGGCAAGCCTCGTTCCGGACAGTGAGGTTGCAGCGGGCACGCTTGGTTCGACCCGCATCAACTGACGCCCGATAACGTCTTCGGCATTGCCGGAGACGCGCCCTTGTCATTCCGGACCGCGCTCCCAAATAGTCCGGAGATAGCAAGGGAGGCATGACATGGAGAGTTCGACCGGCAGGCAAGACAGAAGGCGTCTCGGCATCCCGGTGCTGGGGCTCCTCGCGCTTGCCCTTGCCGCACCGCAGGCAGGGGCAGCCGATCGTGTCCCCTCCAAGAAGGTCGAACTGGAAGTTGCCCCCGTTGCCAGTGGCCTCGAGCATCCCTGGTCCGTCGAGGTCCTGCCCGACGGCGCCTATATCGTCACCGAGCGTCCGGGTCGCCTGCGGATCATCCGCGACGGCAAGGTCGGCGAGCCGGTGACCGGCCTGCCGGAGCTCTTCGTCGGTGGGCAGGGCGGCCTGCTCGACGTCGCCCTGTCGCCGGGCTTTGCCAAGGACCGCCGGTTCTATTTCACCGCCTCTGTCCCCGGAGAGGGAGGACAGGGCACGGCCCTCTTCGCCGCCAGGCTTTCGTCCGACGAAAGCAAACTCGAAGACGTCACCCGCCTGTTCGCCATGAACCGCTTCACCGGCACCGGTCAGCATTTCGGTTCGCGCATCGCCATCGCCGGCGATGGCAGCCTGTTTTTCGGCATCGGAGAACGCGGCGAGATGGAACGCGCCCAGGATCCCAAGGACCATGCCGGTTCGATCCTGCATGTGACACCGGAGGGAAAGCCCGCAGCCGGCAATCCCTTTGCCGATGGTACCCGCGGCGCACCGGAAATCTGGTCGATCGGCCATCGTAACCCGCAAGGCATCGTGATCGACAGCGCAGACGGCACGCTCTACACGGTCGAGCACGGTGCACGCGGCGGCGACGAGATCAACGCGCCCAAGGCTGGCGCCAACTATGGCTGGCCGACCATATCCTATGGCAAGCATTACAGCGGTGCGGAAATCGGCGTCGGCCAGTCCGCCGAAGGCTTCGAACAGCCGCTCCATTACTGGGACCCGTCGATCGCACCCGGCGCCATCGATGTCTATCACGGCGCCATGTTCCCCGAATGGGAGGGCGATTTCCTCGTCGCGGCGCTGAAATATGAACTTCTCGCGCGGATCGACCGGGACGAGGCTGGCGCGATCACCGGCGAAGAACGGCTTTTCGACGGCGCCTATGGCCGCCTGCGCGACGTCAAGGTCGCACCCGACGGCTCGGTCCTGCTCCTCACCGACGAGGAAGACGGCGCCCTTCTCCGCATCACGCGCGCCACCGCCGCCCCCTGACGCCGCGGAGCGTACCGTCGCCGCTCCTCCCCGGCTTGTCGCCGATGATGCGACCTGATACCGCTCCCTCCTCTTTTCGACCGTTGGGGGGAACCGACAGACCATGAGCCGCATCCAGGCCAATCTCCTGCTGCTCCTCGCGGCCGCGATCTGGGGCGGCGGCTTCGTCGCACAATCGGAAGCGATGGAATGGATCGGCCCGAACTGGTTCAACGCCCTTAGATTCGCGCTCGCGATGGTCGCCGTCGTTCCCTTTGCGCTCCGCGAGAGCCGGAAGGCCGCACGCGCCCTCACCATCCGCGACTACGCATGGTTCGTGCTCGTCGGTGCCTCGCTGCTGCTCGGCCAGACCATGCAGCAGATCGGCATCCAGTCGACGACGGTGACCAATGCCAGCTTCCTGACCGGCCTCTACGTCGTCCTCGTCCCGGTCATCGCCGTCGTGGTGCTGCGCCGCCGCCCGCACTGGATCATCTGGCCGACGGCATTCCTGACGGTCTTCGGCATCCTGCTGCTGAACGGCGGTTCGCTCTCCGCGCTAAGCAAAGGCGATGTCCTCATCATCGTCTGTGCTGTCTTCCTCGCGGTCCAGATCACCGTCACCCCGATCGCGGTCCGGGCCAGCGGGCGTCCTCTCGCCCTTGCGGCCGTGCAGTTTGCCGTCTGCGCCGGGGGCGCAGGTCTGGCCGCAGTCGCCCTGGAGCCGATCAGCGCCACCGCAGTTAGCGCCGCACTGCCGGAAATTCTCTATGCCGGCCTCTTCTCCTCCGGCGTCGCCTTCGTCCTGCAGATCATCGGCCAGCGCTACACGACCGCGCCGCAGGCGGCGATCTTCCTGTCCTCCGAGGCGCTTTTCGGTGCGCTTTTCGGCGCGGTCCTGCTCGCCGAGACGCTGCCGGCCATCGGCTATGTCGGCTGCGGCCTGATATTTTCGGCCATGCTGCTCGTCGAAGTGGTACCGGAACTGACCAGGCGGCGGGTCGCGACCGCCTGAGAGTGTATTTCCGAAATATCGAAAATACGCCAACTTTTCCTAAAGGGGGAAGGCTGCGACCAAAAAACTATATCGCTGGCGATGCAAGTTTCATCTGAAAAAGCAAAATATTTCGCAACCGGCACTTTTACCGGTCATTTGCGCCATTCTCGAAGCGGCGCAGCTGGCGGCCCTTAGAAAACTTTCGCTTGCCAATTCTTAATAAACCTAGCAATCTTCGCGCGTTCGGGCAATTTGCGAGCACGGGAAGACCTTATAATACAGCGCACCGGAGACGCTAGAAGTTCCGGGCAGCTCAGCGGGAACATTGGCAAGTACATCGCTTGTAGAACGTTGACCTGCGGCAACTGGGACCCTTTCCTCAAAAGTCGAAATGCCTGTCGAGCACCCGGGAACGGGTAACATTGCAATGCTGCCCCGCCGACACTGGGCAGAGAGAAAAGGACCTGACGCATGGCCGAGACTGGCACTGTAAAATTCTTCAATACCGACAAGGGCTTTGGCTTCATCAAGCCCGACAATGGCGGCGCTGACATCTTCGTACACATCTCTGCCGTCCAGGCTTCCGGACTGCAGGGCCTCTCTGAAAACCAGAAGGTTAGCTACGACACGGAACCGGATCGTCGCGGCAAGGGCCCGAAGGCCGTCAACCTGCAGATCGCCGGCTGATCTTCGCAATTTGCTTCGGCATACGCATTGCGGCCCGGCAGATATGCCGGGTTTTTTCGTTCAGCTTCGGTTCAGCCTGTGGCCCATATCCTGCCGCTATTGATCGTTAACAAACGTCAAAGACAATTGCAGGTCACAGGAAGGCAGAGCCATGATGAACTTCGCGAAATATTCCCTGCTCGCGGCAGCGCTCGTAGCAGCACCGCTCGGTGCGTCGACGCAGGCCCAGGCAGGTGACTACTATCGCCGTCACCACAACGACGATGCCCTCGCAGCAGGTGCGATCGGCCTCGCGGCCGGCCTCGTTACCGGCGCCGTGATCGCCAGCCAGCCCCGCACCGTCTATGTGGAACCGGAACCCGAGCCGATGTATGTCGAGCCGGAGCCCGTCTATGTCGACGAATATCCGCCGGCACCGCGCCAGGTCTACCGCTCCGTCGGCGTCGAGCCGTGGACTGCCGAATGGTATGACTACTGCGCCGCCCGCTACCGGAGCTTCAATGCCCGCAACGGCACCTATGTCGGTTATGACGGCCGCGCACATTTCTGCACCGCAGGCTGAACCAGACCCAGTTCAACGATCCCGGAAAATGCGCCGCAAGCCGGCGCATTTTTCGTTTGTGTCCCGCTATGGTGGAATCAGAGACCGCGCAGGAAGGGGTTGTTGCGGCGCTCCTCGCCGATCCGCCCGCCCGGTCCGTGCCCGCAGATGAAGCCGACGTCGTCGCCGAGCGGCAGGACCTTGTCCCGGATCGAATCGAGCAGTGTCTGGTGGTCGCCGCCGGGCAGGTCCGTTCGACCGATCGAACCGTTGAACAGCACGTCGCCGACATGGGCGAAGTTCTGCGCACGGTTGAAGTAGATCACATGACCGGGTGCGTGGCCGGGGCAATGCAGCACCTCGAAGGCATGCTCGCCGAAGGACACCGTGTCCCCCTCCTCCAGCCAGCGATCCGGCATGGCATTGCGAACCTTCATCGGCACGTTGAACATCTTCGCCTGCTGTTCCAGGCCCTGCAATAGCGGCAGGTCGTCCTTGTGCGGGCCGACGATTTCAAGGCCCAGGGCCTCCTTGAGTTCTTCGGCACCCCCGGCATGGTCGAGATGTCCATGCGTGAGCCAGATTTCCTTCAGGGTGATGCCGTTTTCCTTGAGCGTCTGCAGGATCACTTCGACATCGCCACCCGGATCGACGATCACGCCTTCGCGGGTTTCGGTGTCGAACAGGATCGTGCAATTCTGCTGGAAGGGGGTCACCGGAATGATCCCGGCCTGCAACTGTCCCATGGAAGCTTTCCTCGTTTTCACGTGATCTGCGCATACCATGTCCCGATCCAAACTCAAATCGCGGTAGAACCCGCGCGAAACTGTGCGATCCCGGTAATTTCGTTGGAGTTTTTCCCCGTCTGCGCTTAGTTTTGCCGCAAAACGGGCGCCGGTTCGAAAGCCGTGTCGCGCCCAGGGTTCAGGATTTGCGGCAGCCTTGGCCGCGGCAGGCCGAGATGGCCGCCGCGGCATGGCGCCGAAGGGACGAGGAATTTGCACGTGGCTCGACAGTCGGCGGGTAAGGCTGCCAGGAAAGACATGCCGGAAATGCCGGTCGTCGACGACAAGACCATCGATTTCGAAACGATCGAACTGCTGTTCTTCGCCTATCGCGATTTCGTTTCGGACCCCGATGCGATCCTTGCCAAGATCGGTTACGGCCGTGCCCATCACCGCGTGGTCTATTTCGTCAGCCGGCGCCCAGGCATGACGGTCGCCGATCTTCTCAACATCCTGCAGATCACCAAGCAGAGCCTGGCGCGCGTTCTCAAGGAACTGATCGATTCCGGCTATATCCGCCAGATGGCCGGCCCCGCCGATCGCCGCCAGCGCCGCCTCTATCCCACACTGGCCGGGCGCGAACTGGCGCTGGCTCTGTCCGAGCCCCAGTCCCGGCGCATCGAAAGAGCGCTCGACGGCTTCACGCCGGAAATGCGCGAGGGGGTCCGCAGGTTTCTCGAAGGTATGAGCCGCCCCGATCCGAGTGCGGCCGCCGAACAGGTCGGAGGCGACTGAGATGGCGAGGAAGATCTTCATCCCCGACGACGCACCCCACCTTCTCGTCGTCGATGACGACACCCGCATCCGCGACCTGCTTCACCGCTACCTGACCGAACAGGGTTTTCGCGTGACCGTCGCCGCGGACGCGGCCGAGGCCCGGCGCAAGCTCGAGGGCCTGCATTTCGACCTTCTCGTGCTCGACGTGATGATGCCGGGCGAATCCGGCCTGTCGCTGACGCGGAGCCTTGCAGCCGATAAGGCGATCCCCGTCATCCTGCTGACGGCCCGGTCCGAAGCGGAATCGCGCATTGCCGGTCTCGAAGCCGGTGCCGATGACTATCTCGCCAAGCCCTTCGATCCCCGCGAACTGGTGCTGCGGATCAACAACATCCTGAAGCGCAACCTGAACACCGATCAGCCGAAGATCGAGCAGGTCATGTTCGGGCCGTATAGCTTCTCCATACTGCGCAAGGAACTGAAGCGCGGGCCGGAGGTCATCAAGCTCACCGACCGCGAACAGGAGATCATGATGCTGTTCGCGACGCGGGCGGGCGAAACCATTCCGCGGCACGAACTGATCGGTAACGACACCGAGGTCGGCGAGCGGACCATCGACGTGCAGATCAACCGTCTGCGCCGCAAGATCGAGGACGATCCGGCCAATCCAGTGTGGCTTCAGACGGTCCGCGGCATCGGCTACCGCCTGAGCATGGACTGACCCGCCGGCACGGAAGGGAAGCGAGCGACGATGACGCTGTTCGACAGCATACGCAGGGACCAGGATCGCTCCTTCGCGGGCCTCCGCAGCCTGCCGCGCTGGATCCGGCATCGGCTGCCGACCGGCCTCTACGCCCGCTCGCTGCTCATCATCATCCTCCCCATGCTGATCCTCCAGACGGTTCTCGCCTCGGTATTCATGGAGCGGCACTGGCAGATGGTGACGCAACGTATGTCGGGCGCAGTCACGCGCGACATTGCCGCCATCATCGCATTGATCGAGGCCTATCCCGGAGAGAAGGACCTCCAGAACGTCGTGCGCATCGCCCGCGAAAAGCTGAACATGACGATCTCGATGGACCCGGGCGGCGAACTTCCCGCAGCAAGGCCCAAACCCTTCTTCTCCATCCTCGACCAGATCCTCAGCGACCAGATCGAGGCCCAGATCGGCAAACCCTTCTGGATCGACACCGTCGGCGATTCCCGGCTGGTCGAAATCCGCATCGCCCTTGGTGAGGGCGTGCTGCGCATCTACGCCCAGCGCAATTCGGCCTACGCCTCGAATACCCATATCTTCCTGTTGTGGATGGTGGGCACCTCTCTCGTCCTGATCGTCATCTCGATCCTCTTCCTGCGCGGCCAGATCCGACCGATCCTGTCGCTCGCCCGGGCGGCAGAGAGCTTCGGCAAGGGCCAGAAGCCGCCAGAGGATTTCAGCCCGCGCGGGGCCGACGAAGTCCGACGCGCCGGTCTTGCCTTCATCCTGATGCGCGAGCGCATCGAACGGCAGATGGAACAGCGCACCGCCATGCTGACCGGCGTCAGCCATGACCTGCGCACCATCCTGACCCGTTTCAAGCTGCAGCTGGCGCTCGCCGGCGACATCCCGGATCTTGAAGTGCTGAACCAGGACGTCGATGACATGCAGAGCATGCTCGAGGGCTACATGGCCTTTGCCCGTGGCGAGGCGGAAGAAGATCTCGGCAAGCTCAGGCTTGGCGAACTCTTCGACAAGCTCAAGGCCGATTTCGACCTGCATGGCAAATCGCTCACCTACAGCATCGAGGGTGACGAGGAGATCGCGGTGCGGCCGAACGCCTTCACCCGCCTCGTCACCAACCTCGCCTCCAACAGCCGCCGCTATGCCGACCGGCTGGAGATCGAGGCGAAGCACAGTGCCAAGTGGCTGACCATCGTTCTCGACGATGACGGCCCGGGCATCCCGCCCGATTACCGCGACGACGTCTTCAAGCCGTTCTTCCGCCTGGACGAGGCGCGCAACCTTGATGCCTCCGGCACCGGCCTCGGCCTGGCGATCGCCCGCGACATCGCCCGCAGCCACGGCGGCAATGTCACCCTGAGCGACAGCCCGCTCGGCGGACTGCGGGCCACCATCCGCGTCCCCGCCTGACCACGAACGACGGGAAAGGTTACAGATGTCCACCGACTGGAACGCGCTTTCCTGGCTCAATCCGCCGCCGCTCAGCGAGAGCACGACGGACGGCCTGCGCCTTGTCACCGGCAGCGAAACCGATTTCTGGCAGCAGACCTATTACGGCTTCCACCGCGACAACGGTCATTTCCTGCACAGATCCCGCGCCGGCGACTTCACCGCCGAGACCCGCTTTTCCGGCCGCTATGAGACGCTCTACGACCAAGCCGGCCTGATGATACGGCGCGACGCGCGAAACTGGATGAAGTGCGGCATCGAATACACCGACGGGCGGTGCCACCTCAGCACGGTCGTGACGGTAGAGGGCCGTTCCGACTGGTCAGCCTTCGCCCTGCCGGCGCCGATCTCGACCCTGGACCTGAAGGCAAGCCGGCTCGGCGATGCGCTCTTCGTGCAATATCGCACGGAGCCGGCCCTGCCCTGGCAAATGGCCCGCCTCGCCGGCTTCCCGGCGGAGTTCGATCATCTGGATGTCGGCGTGATGGCCTGCTCCCCGCAGCGCGCCGGCTTCGAGGCGGTGTTCCATCATTTCACGCTGGGCGATCCGGAAAGCCGCGACATCCACTGACGCCGCGGCGAAGCGGTCACATCATCTTCCGGCCGTTCGGAACGGCCTGCTCGACGGCAGCGAGCACGATGGCACCCTCGGCATCGGCAAAGCCGAGTGTCAGAACCTCTGACCGGAAGGGACCGATCTGGCGCGGCGGAAAATTGACCACGCCGAGCACCTGCCGGCCGACGAGGCTCTCCGGGCTATAGTGCACCGTGATCTGCGCCGAAGATTTCTTCACGCCGATATCCGGCCCGAAGTCGATCTTGATCTTGATGGCCGGCTTGCGGGCCTCGGGAAAAGGCTCGGCCTCGATCACCGTGCCGACCCGGATGTCCACCTTCTCGAAATCCGCATAGCTGATTTCTGGCTGAAGCGCGTCCTGCCCGCTCATCCGGCCAGTTCCTCGGCGCGCACACGAGCCGCCTCGATCGCCTTGTCGAACAGCGGCTGCATTCCGTCATCCGCCATCAGCACCGAAAGTGCCGCAGCCGTCGTACCGGCCGGCGATGTCACGTTCTGGCGAAGCCTGGAGGCAGCGTCGGGGGACTGGTGAAGCAATTCACCAGCCCCCGCGACAGTTTCCCGTGCGAGGCGCATGGCCAGGTCCGCCTGCAGGCCCGCTTTACGGCCCGCCTCAGCCATGCACTCCACGAGATAGAAAACATATGCCGGCCCACTTCCAGAGACGGCCGTCACAGCATTGATCTGGTCTTCGCTGTCCAGCCATTCGACCGGTCCCGAAACCTTGAGAAGACGATGGACGATATCGCGCTGATCGGCATTGACCGCCGGGTTGGCGAAGGCCCCGGTCACGCCGCGGCCGATCATCGCCGGCGTGTTCGGCATGGCGCGCACCATGGCTGCCTTGCCGAGATGGGTCTCCATGAAGGAAAGCGTCTTGCCGGCGGCAACGGAGACCACGACGGTATCGGGCCCGACGAGCGGCTTCAGCGGCGGCAGAACGGCTTCCATCACCTGCGGCTTGACCGCGAGGAACAAGATGCCGGCCTTCAGGTCGGCCGGGACCTCCTTCGAATAGGTTGCTCCCGCCTCGTTGATCTGCGCCATCATCGATGCCGAGGGACCCGGATCGATCACGGTCACCGACGATCCAGGCACGCCGCTCTTCAACCAACCGGAGAGCATGGCACCGCCCATGTTCCCCGCTCCGACGAGCACCACATGCCCCATCGTCGTACTGCTCATGCTCAAGCTTCTCCGGCCGTTTCGAAAAGGACGGCGTCCATTGCGCTCTTGGCGTCCATCCCCGACCAAACCACGAATTGGAAGGCCTGGAAATAGGCTTCGCAGGCATCGACCGCGCTCGAAAGCAGAACCTCGACCTGACGGTTGGTCGGTTCGGCCCCGCCGGCAAGCAGCAGGGACTGCCGGAAGATCACCACGTCCTCGTTGCGCCACAGGTCGAAATGCCCCATCAGCACCTGGCCGTTGATGAACGAAAGCAGCCGAATGACTTCGTTGACGCGGCTTTCCGGGATCTTCAGGTCGAAAGCCGATGCAAGATGCAGCGCTTCGAACTCTTCCATCCACGAGAAGGACACCTGGTAGTCCGCCCAGCGGCCCTCGACCGTCATGGCGAGTTCGTCTTCGCCGGAACGTTCGAACGACCAGTCATTGTTCGAGGCCACGAATTCGATCATGTCGACCGGGTTGGACTGTCGTTCGAATTCCAATTGCATCAGGCTCATGCGGCACCTTCTTGACCGGGATGAATGCGATATTCGAGTGGAGACACCGAAAAACACAGACAAATTTACCGGGAACAACACTGGGAATGATTCCCTTTGGACCCCAGGGTACAACACTCACCCTGCCCGAAACTTGCGTAGGTCCGTTTCGAATCATCATTTAAAATCAGTGTATAATGGCGAAGACCAAGTACCAGCCCCCGGCCCGCGTTTTGGCCGACACGTCTGTGGACAGCAGTTGCGGCAGCACCTGTGCACAAGCTCATAAGCGACTCTGCCGATTGGCTTTTTTCGCGTGGCCGGCATGTGGAAAAATAACATGTATGAACGGCGGCCAAGTCCCAGCCACCGTCATCGGCACCGACGAAAATGGCCCGATACGGAACACCGCACCGGGCCATCAAAAATCCGTGGATTCGCGACCGCGAACCTTGGCAGGCGGATCGGCGGATCCGCCGCATCGGTTCAGGCGGACTTGCCCTTGGCTGCGAGCTTCGCTTCGAGCGCCTCGATGCGCTTCAGCAGCGCGTCGTTCTCGTCGCGGGCCTTGATCGCCATTTCGCGCACGGCTTCGAACTCTTCGCGCTTCACGACGTCCATGCTGTTCAGCCAGCGTTCCGCCTGCGAATGGAAGGCCGTTTCCATTTCCTTGCGCACGCCCTGAGCCGCGCCGGCCGCATCGGTCATCAGCTTGGCAAATTCGTCCATTATACGGTTCGGGCCCGTCGACATGGCTTTGACTCCTCTTGCGTTCGATCCCTGGACGGCGTCCTCGGTGCTGGAATTTGAGGTAGGCATTCGGCCCGGTCGTTGCAAGCGATTTTCACGCGGCATCTTTTCGCACGCGGCAGCGCGCGAGACGATTCCATCTTGACCGTGCCTTTTCGGAACGCCATTTTCCGGCTGCATCAAAGAAAGAGCAACCTTGCCGACTGCCGCCGAATTCCTTTCCATCCTGACGTTTCCGGCGATCGATCCGGTGGCCGTTTCCATCGGCCCCCTGGCGATTCACTGGTATGGCCTCGCCTATGTCGCCGGCATCATGCTGGGCTGGTTCATCGCCCGCCGCATGCTGCTGAAACCGGGCCTCTGGCCGAACGACACCCCGCCCTGCACCGCCGCCCATCTCGATGACTTCCTTCTCTGGGTGGCGCTCGGCATCGTGCTCGGCGGCCGCATCGGCTACATCCTGTTCTACGATTTCGCCTCCGTCGCCGCGAACCCGCTGCGCGCGATCGAGATCTGGAACGGCGGCATGTCCTTCCATGGCGGTTTCCTCGGCGCCACGCTGGCAATGGTCTTCTTCGCCCGCCGTCATGCGATCCCGCTGTGGAGCCTGTTCGACATCGTCGCGAGCGTCGCCCCGCTCGGTCTCCTGTTCGGGCGCATCGCCAACTTCATCAATGGTGAACTCTGGGGCCGCCCCTCGGATGTGCCGTGGGCCATGGCATTCCCGACCGGGGGTCCCTTTCCGCGCCATCCGAGCCAGCTCTATGAAGCCCTGCTCGAAGGCCTGGTGATCTTCGTCGTGCTGCAGATCGTCGGCCGGGTCTTCCGCGGTTTCCGCTCCCCGGGCCTGGTCACGGGCTGCTTCGTCAGCCTCTATGCCCTGGCGCGCATCACGGTCGAATTTTTCCGCGAACCCGATCCGCAGCTCGGCTACCTGGCCGGCGGCTGGCTGACCATGGGAATGGTCCTGTCATTGCCGATGCTGGCCGTCGGCCTGTGGGCGCTGGTGCGGGCACGCCGCGCCGCCGCGCAGCCCACCGGACGAGAATGAGGAGGCGCCCGCGATGACGACTGCCCTCGCCCGCAAGATCAAGTCCCTGATCCTCACCAACGGTCCGATCAGCGTGACGGATTTCTTCGCCCTGTGCCTCGCCGATCCAGAACACGGGTACTACAAGACACGCAATCCCTTCGGCCGCGCCGGCGACTTCGTCACCGCGCCGGAGATCAGCCAGTTGTTCGGCGAGATGATCGGCGTCTTCATGGTCGTCGCCTGGCAGCGCCATGGCGAGCCGAAGAACGTGCGGCTGGTCGAGATCGGCCCCGGCCGCGGCACGATGATGGCCGACATGCTGCGCGTCGTCGCCCGCATTGCACCGGCCCTTTACGAAACGGCCAGCCTTCATCTGGTCGAGACCAGCGCCTTCCTGCAGAACGTCCAGCGCGAGACGTTGTCCGCCCATGGCGACAAGATCCATTGGCACGAGAGCTTCGACGAAGTGCCGGAGGGTTTCACGCTGATCGCCGCGAACGAACTGTTCGACGCGATCCCGATCCGCCAGTTCATCCGCACCGCGACCGGTTTCCGTGAGCGCATGGTCGGCCTCGACTCCGATGGCGAACTCTGCTTTGCGGCCGGCGTCGCCACCCTCGACCCCGCCCTCCTGCCCCAGCGTCAGGAACTGCCGCCGGAAGGAACGATCTTCGAGGTATCTCCCGCCCGCCAGTCCGTGCTGGTGACGCTCTGCCAACGCCTGCTCAAATGCGGCGGCAGTGCACTGGTAATCGATTACGGCCACATGGTCACAGGCTACGGCGACACGCTGCAGGCCGTGCTCGCCCACCAGTTCGATCCGCCACTTGCCCATCCCGGCATGGCCGACCTGACGAGCCATGTCGACTTCGAGAACCTCGCCCGCACCGCCATGGCGACCGGGGTGCAGGTCAATGGCTGCATGCATCAGGGCGATTTCCTCGTCGGCCTCGGCATCGAGGACCGTGCCGCCTCGCTCGGTCGCGGCAAGGACGATAAGACGCAGGCCGACATCATTCAGGCGGTCGAGCGCCTCGCCGGCGCCGGAGAGGGCCGCATGGGCGAGCTCTTCAAGGTCATGGCATTCTCGAGCCCCACCGTGGCGCTCCCGCCGTTCAAGGCGCCCAATTGACAGCCCCGGCGGCGATGCGCCAACATCGCCGCGGCTGAAATCGCGGAAGAATTCGTTTTTCCAGAGTGTTTTCAATTCTGACACGGTCGACTCGACCGGCGGCCCGCCGCTTCGGAGGCAGCGAATGCAAGATCATCCCACGCCCGAACCAATCACGAGCCCGCTTCTGGCCAATGCCACCGGCGACGGCATCCGTCATGGTTTCTTCACCCGCAAAGGCGGCGTCTCCGAAGGCATCTACCGGGGCCTGAACGTCGGGCTCGGTTCGAACGACGACAGGGACAGCGTGCATGAGAACCGTCGCCGCGTCAGCGGCTGGTTCGGCCTTGGCCCGGAGAAGCTGGCCACGGTTCACCAGGTCCATTCCCCGGACGTCGTGGTGGTCGATGCCACCTATGACGGCAACCGCCCGACCGCAGACGCGCTCGTCACCGCCACGCCCGGCGTCATTCTCGGCGTGCTGTCGGCCGATTGCGGTCCGGTGCTGTTCGCCGATGCGGAAGCAGGCATTATCGGCGCCGCCCATGCCGGTTGGAAAGGCGCGCTCGGCGGCGTGCTGGAAAACACCATTCTCGCCATGCAGTCGCTCGGTGCCCGCCGCGAAGCGATCACCGCCACCCTCGGTCCCTCCATCAGCGGCGCCAACTACGAGGTCGGCCCCGAATTCGTCGAACGCTTCCTCAAGGAGAACCCCGATTTCGAACGGTTCTTCTCGCCCTCGGCCAAGACCGGGCACGCCATGTTCGACCTGCAGGGCCTGACGGTGAAACGGCTCCTCGACGCGGGCGTGCGGGCCGACAGCCTCGGCATCTGCACCTATGCCGATCCGGCCACCTTCTTCTCCTATCGCCGCACCACCCATGCCGGCGAACCCGACTACGGACGACAGATTTCCGCGATAGCCATTATGGAGGACTGACATGGCGCTGCATTTTGATGCCAGCGAATACGCCACGCGTCTCGAGCGGCTGACCGCCCGGATGGCGGAGGAAAAGCTCGACGCCATGCTGCTCTTCGCCCAGGAGAGCATGTACTGGCTGACCGGCTACGATACCTTCGGCTACTGCTTCTTCCAGACGCTGATCGTCAAGGCCGACGGCTCGATGACGCTTCTGACCCGCTCGGCGGACCTGCGCCAGGCCAAGCACACCTCCAACATCGAGAACATCGTTATCTGGGTCGACCGGGTGAACGCCGATCCGACGATGGACCTGCGCAACCTGCTGAGCGAGATGGACCTGCTCGGCGCGAAGATCGGCATCGAATACGACACGCACGGCATGACCGGCCGCGTCGCCCGGCTGCTGGACAACCAGCTTACCAATTTCTGCGAGATCATCGACGCATCCTACCTCGTCAGCGAACTGCGCCTGGTGAAGAGCCCGGCGGAAATCGCCTATGTCGAGCGGGCGGCGGCCCTCGCCGACGACGCGCTCGATGCGGCCCTGCCGCTGATCCGTGCCGGCGGCGACGAGGCCGCGATCCTCGCGGCCATGCAAGGCGCAATCCTGGCCGGCGGCGGCGATTATCCGGCCAACGAGTTCATCATCGGCTCGGGCTCTGACGCCCTTTTGTGCCGCTATAAGGCTGGCCGCCGCACGCTCTCGGACAAGGACCAGCTGACCCTCGAATGGGCCGGCGCCAGCGCGCATTATCATGCAGCCATGATGCGCACCATCATCGTCGGCGAGCCGTCCACCCGCCACCGCGAGCTCTACGCCGCCTGCCACGAGACGATCAAGGCGATCGAAACCGTGCTCCGGCCCGGCAACACCTTCGGCGACGTCTTCGAGACCCATGCCCGCATCATGGACGAGCGCGGATTGGCCCGTCATCGCCTGAACGCCTGCGGCTACTCGCTCGGCGCCCGCTTCTCGCCCTCCTGGATGGAGCACCAGATGTTCCACACCGGAAACGCGCAGCCGATCCTGCCCGACATGTCCCTCTTCGTGCACATGATCATCATGGACAGCGAACGGGATACGGCGATGACGCTCGGTCACACCTATCTGACGACCGCCGAGGCCCCCCGCCCCCTCTCCCGCCACCCGCTCGAACTGCTGGCCCGCTAGGTCGACCGTGTTTTTCCCCGGGCAGGTGTCCGTCCTCAATGCCCGGGGCTCTAAGGAATTGATAGGATTTTAAGGTTATCCTCATCAAATCCACGGGAGGTGGCACGAGGACGGCAGGACGATGAGACTAACCCGAACTGCGACGGCTGGCCTGCTCGCGACGGCCGTGTTGACTGCCTGCAACACGCCCGAGACCAGCATGGTGCCGCCGATGGAAATCGGTGACGGCGGCCAGGCCGTGAGCGACAACGACCTGTCGCTGGCCCGCGGTCCCCAGGCGAGCTATGCCCAGTCCTCCCCGGTCCAGAGCGCACCCCTCGGCGAGCAGGGCTACTATCCCTCCGCACCTCAGAATACCCTCGAAGCCCAGGCCGCCGCACTCGAAAGCGGCCAGAACCCGGTCGCATCGGCTCCGCTCGATGGCGCGCTCGTCGGCGGCGCGCCACCGTCTTCGCTCGCAGCAGAGCAGCCGCGGATGACGGCGCAGGCCCCGGCCCAGACCGAGGAAACACTTGGTGTGCAACCGGCACCGACAGCACAGACGGCCGAAACCCGGCAGGTCGCGGCACTGCCGCCTGCCGCATCAGGCACGCTCCGCTTCCTGCCGATCATCGGCGCACCGGTCCAGTCGATCACGCCGCTGTCGCGCCAGCTCGGCGCAGAGGCCCGCGCCAAGGGCCTGACGATCAAGGGCTCGGGCGATCCCTCAAGCGAACACATTCTCAAGGGCTACCTCTCCGCCTTCGGCGACGGCAGCGCGATCACCGTCGTCTATGTCTGGGACGTTCTCGACGCCACCGGCAACCGCCTGCACCGCATCCAGGGCGAGGAAAAGGTCCCCTCCGCCGCCAGCGATCCGTGGGCCGGCGTACCGGCCTCGCTCATGCAGCAGATCGGCACGAAAACGATTGCGGAATACATGAGCTGGCGCCAGGCCCACGGCGCCTGATCCACCGCGTTTACATTCTTTTCGCGAAAAAGGTCAGCATTCTCGCCAAACCTCTTGCATTCGAGGGGAAGGGCGCTAAAAAGCGCCCATCTCAGCATGACAACAGGCGGACCAACATGAAGGTTTTCGCAGGTAATTCGAACCGGCAGCTCGCCGAGGCAATCTGCAATTATCTCAACGTACCACTCGGAAAAGCCAGCGTCAGGCGGTTCGCAGACCAGGAAATCTTCGTAGAAATCCAGGAAAATGTACGCGGCGAGGACGTCTTCGTCGTCCAGTCGACGGCCTTCCCGGCCAACGATCACCTGATGGAACTGTTGATCATGATCGACGCCTTCCGTCGCTCGTCGGCCCGGCGCATCACGGCAGTTCTTCCCTACTTCGGCTATGCCCGACAGGACCGCAAGCCCGGCCCGCGCACCCCGATCTCGGCCAAACTGGTGGCAAACCTGATCACCGAGGCCGGCGCCGACCGCGTTCTCACCCTCGACCTGCATGCAGGCCAGATCCAGGGCTTCTTCGACATCCCGACCGACAACCTCTACGCCGTGCCGCTTCTCGCCCGCGACGTCAAGGAACGCTACGACACCAAGAACGTCATGGTCGTTTCGCCGGACGTCGGCGGCGTGGTTCGCGCCCGCTCGCTCGCCAAGCGTCTCGACTGTCTGCTGGCGATCGTCGACAAGCGCCGTGACCGTCCGGGTGAATCCGAAGTCATGAACGTCATCGGCGACGTCACCGGCAAGGACTGCATCCTGATCGACGACATCGTCGATTCCGGGGGCACGCTCTGCAACGCGGCCGAAGCGCTTCTGAAGCACGGCGCGACCAGCGTGACGGCCTATATCACGCACGGCGTGCTGTCGGGCGGCGCAGTGACCCGCGTCACCTCGTCCAAGCTGCGCGAACTCGTGATCACCGACTCCATTCAGCCGACCACGGCTGTGCAGTCGGCGCACAACATCCGCGTGCTGACCACCGCGAACCTGCTCGGCGAAGCGATCAACCGCACCAGCGCGGAAGAATCCGTTTCGAGCCTGTTCGACTAAGACAATTCGGCGGGCGGCCTGGTCGCCCGTTGCCCGCCTTGTGGCGGAACGTGTTGGGAGGCGCGGCGGCTTTCCCCGACATCCTTGGCCGGGCCTGCGCACGGCTCCATGAGAAGCTTTGGCAATGCTGCTACCACGGCGACGTCGGGGTGTAGTATCGCCTCCCCAACCCTTCAGGCAGCCGCGCGCCCCATGTCCCTGACCGTCGACACGCTTCTCACCAATCCCGACCTTCACGAGGCAATCCGCGATCAGTCGCGGGCCCTGCTGTATATCCACGACACGGCCCCGCGTCTCGCCGCGGTATTCGGCACTCACCAGCGCTGGCTGCTCGGTCATCTCGGCATGTCGATCTACTTTTCGGGGCTGGCTCGGAATGAGGCAGAACCCTGCATAGTGATGGCCAGCTTCTACGAGCTGGCCACGCGCCACCGCATCTCCAGCGCCAACACCGCGGACGCCTTCGTCAAGGAAATGCTGGTCTACGGCATCGTCGAGCCGATCGTCACCAAGGACAAGCGTAGCCGCCCCATCAGGCCAGCACAGAAGACAATCATCGCCGTCGGAGAGTGGATGAAGATCCACCTGCGGACACTCGACCGCCTCGACCAGGGGCGCCGGCTGGAAACCTACGAAGCAGATCCTACGCTCCTGGCCCGCCTGCATCCCGCTATCACCGAAATATTCCTCAACGCGCCGGAAATCCGCACCCCTCCGGAAACCTTCACGCTCTTCACTTGGCTGAACAATGGCGGCATCGTCATGGACTGGTTGCTCGCCGGCATCGAGCCCGCCGATCCCTCCGTCGAGCGCGTCCCGACACAGGTGAAGTCCGTGCCGCAGATGGCCGAATACTTCCGCCTGTCGCGGACCCATCTGACCCGCAAGCTGCGTGAGGCCGAGGCCATCGGCAGCATCGGCTGGGAAGGGCCGCGCGGCCGTTCGGTGATGTGGGTATCGAAGGAATTCCGCAGGGAATATGCCTGCGCGCAGTCGGCCAAGCTCGCCATCATCGATGCGGCCTGCGAGGCGCTCGGCCTGCGCTGAACCCGATTGCTCAACGGCCTGGCAACGGGCAGGCCTCGCCGCCGGCAAACAGCCGTGAACGCGTGAGGAAGCGGCGCTCCCGTCCGTTGTCGAGCGAGAACATGCCCCCTCGCCCCGGCACGACGTCGATGATCAGCTGGGTATGCTTCCACACGTCGAACTGCGAACCGCTGATGTAGAACGGCACACCGCCGATCTCGCCGAGTTTGACGTCGGTCTCGCCGACCCGGTACTCGCTCGCCGGATAGCACATCGGCGAGGAACCGTCGCAGCAGCCGCCGGACTGGTGGAACAGGATGTCGGGATGGTCGGCCCGGATTTCATCCAGGAATTCAAGCGCTGCCGGCGTGGCGGTGACGCGCGGTTCCAATGACTGGCTTTCGTCCTTCATGTTTCCCTCCATCCAAATGACGATCCCTCCCCCCGCACGAAGCAGGGAGAGGGCGGGGAAGAAACGAAGCGGGGGCATCGCTCTTCCCTGTGGAGAGGCCAGGATCAGAAGAAACCGAGCGCCTTCGGGCTGTAGGAAACCAGCATGTTCTTGGTCTGCTGGTAGTGGTCGAGCATCATCTTGTGGGTTTCGCGACCGATGCCGGACTGCTTGTAACCACCGAAGGCGGCGTGCGCCGGATAGGCATGGTAGCAGTTGGTCCACACGCGCCCGGCCTGGATGTTGCGGCCGAAGTGGTAGCAGGTGTTCGCATCGCGGCTCCACACGCCGGCACCGAGGCCGTAGAGCGTGTCATTGGCGATCTCGAGCGCTTCTGCCTCGTCCTTGAACGTGGTCACCGACACGACCGGCCCAAAGATTTCCTCCTGGAAGATGCGCATCTTGTTGTGGCCGCGGAAGACGGTCGGCTTGACGTAGAAACCGCCCGAAAGCTCGCCCGGAAGTTCGTTGCGATAGCCGCCGGTCAGCACTTCCGCGCCTTCCTGCTTGCCGATGTCGATGTAGGACAGGATCTTCTCGAGCTGTTCCGAGGACGCCTGTGCACCGATCATCGTCGACATGGCGAGCGGGTCGCCCTGGATGACGGCTTCGACGCGCTTGATCGCCTTTTCCATGAAGCGGTCATAGATCTTCTCGTGCACGAGCGCACGGCTCGGGCAAGTGCAGACCTCGCCCTGGTTGAGCGCGAACATCGCAAAACCTTCGAGCGCCTTGTCGAGATAGTCGTCGTCTTCGCGCATGACGTCTTCGAAGAAGATGTTCGGCGACTTGCCACCGAGCTCAAGCGTGACCGGGATCAGGTTCTGGCTGGCATACTGCATGATCAGGCGGCCGGTCGAGGTTTCGCCGGTAAACGCGATCTTGGCGATCCGTGGGCTGGTGGCGAGCGGCTTGCCGGCTTCGAGGCCGAAACCGTTGACGATGTTGAGGACGCCTGCCGGCAGGAGATCGCCGATCAGGTCGGCCAGCACCAGGATCGATGCCGGGGTCTGCTCGGCCGGCTTCAGCACCACGCAGTTGCCGGCAGCAAGGGCCGGAGCCACCTTCCAGGCGGCCATCAGGATCGGGAAGTTCCACGGAATGATCTGGCCGACGACGCCCAGCGGCTCATGGAAGTGATAAGCGACGGTGTCGTGGTCGACTTCGCCGATCGTGCCTTCCTGAGAACGGACGCAAGCGGCGAAATAACGGAAGTGGTCGATTGCCAGCGGAATGTCGGCCGCCATGGTTTCGCGCAGCGGCTTGCCGTTGTCCCAGGTCTCGGCGCGCGCCAGAAGCTCGAGATTGGCTTCCATGCGGTCGGCGATCTTGTTGAGAATGTTGGCGCGCTCGGTGGTCGAGGTGCGGCCCCACTTGTCCTTGGCGGCATGGGCGGCATCGAGGGCGAGGTTGATGTCGTGTTCGTCGGAACGGGCGACGTCGCAGAGCTTTCCGCCGGTGACCGGCGTGGTGTTTTCGAAGTAGCGGCCATTGACCGGATCGCGCCATTCGCCACCGATGAAGTTGCCGTATTTCAGCCTGAACGGCGAACTCGCGATCGCCTGCACTTGAATGTTCATGATGTCATCCTCCCTGGTGAAGGTCCCTCCAACGGACCGGTGAGAGAATGATTGCGGGCTTTCGGCCTGGGCGATAGACACCCGTTCTCATACCGCAGCGCACACTGTTTCAGTTATGCGACATATAAAAAAGCGCGGCCTATTGCAGGGAAAAGCGCTTCATCTTGCGGTGGAGGGTCGCGCGGCTGATGCCGAGGAACTGGGCCGCCTGCGAGACATTGCCATTGGTGCGCGAGAGCGCGCGGCGCAGGGCGGCGCGTTCCGCGTCATCCAGATCCGACCCCGGCTCTCCCCTTCCCTCGCGCAGCGCGTCGGCAGCAGGGAGGCCCTGCGCGATGCGCTGGTCGTCGAGCTTCAGGGCGGCGCGGGCCGCCCTGGTGGCGCCGAGGATGAGATCGTCGTAGTCGACGGCAATGAGCGCCGCGGTTGCGGCGCTGGCGGTCGGCACCATGATGATGCGTGCGCTGGGAAAGGCCTGGCGGAACAAGGTCGCCTCGACGCGCGCGGCGACGTCCCGCACCGCCTGGGAAAGGATCGTCAGCGTCATATCGTTCACGTCGTTGCGGCAGGTCGAGATGTCGAGCGCCGCCGTCACCCGGCCCAGATGGTCGCGGATCGGTGCCGTGGCACAGGAAAGCTCGATATTGGAGCTAAGGAAATGCTGGTCGCGGTGGATGATGACGGTCCGCTCGTCGGCAAGGGCAGTGCCGATGCCGTTGGTACCGACGCTCGCCTCGCTCCACACATTCTGTTGCCACAGGCCCAGCGCGCGGAACTCCGCATCGTCGCCTGCAGCACCCCGCCGGTCCAGCACCACCCCGTCGCGGTCGGAAAGCACGATGCAGCAACCGGAACGGCCGACGGTCTGGTAGAGACGGTCCACCTCGTCAGAACATGCCATGACGACGTGCTCCATGCGCTCGCGGGCCGAGCGAAACATGGATTCGTCGGCAATCACGGGCTTGCGGCCTTCCTCGGGCGCAAGCTGGTGGACATTGAGGCAGCGCCGCCACGACGCCGCAATCGGCGAACTCGCGGCCGCGGAATTCTGAGACGCGGTCGCATAGACCAAGTCCGAATGGCTGGATTGCTGACGCATCTGCTCCTCCCAAAGCGATCATGCATGCGAAGGAGAAATCTTTCAATCACGATTATCTAAGACAACCGGCCAGCCACATCCATCACGCCATATGTCGCACTTCTGCGACACATCGTCTGCAGCAACGTCCCCGCCTCAGGCCGCTCTCATCTCCGGTGGCCCGGAACCTTCGCTTTCGCCCACCGGAACCGTCGCGGTCACCGGCCGCGGCCCGCGAACGAGCGCGTCAACCTCTGCCCTCGCCAGCGGCTTGCCATAGTAGAAGCCCTGCACCCCTTCGCACCCGGCATCGAGCAGGAAGTCGAGCTGTTCGGCATTCTCCACGCCCTCCGCGAGCACCGGAATGTCGAGGCTCGCCGCAAGGATCAGCGTGGAATGCACGATGGCGGCGGACTGGCGGCTGGTCACCACCTCGTCGATGAAGGCACGGTCGATCTTGATCTTGTCGAAGGGGAAGAGCTGCAGGGTCGAGAGCGAAGAGTAACCGGTCCCATAGTCGTCCATCGCGATCTTAACCCCGAGCGCCTTCAACTGTCGGATGATCTGAAGCGCATGCTGCTGGTCGGCGACGATGCCGGATTCGGTAATTTCAAGCTCCAGCCGTTGCGGCGGCAGGCCGGTCCGCTCGAGGATCTCTCCAACCAGTCCCGGAAGATTATCCTTGGCAAGCTGCTGCGGCGCAACGTTCACGGCAAGCCGGAGCGGTCGCGTCCAGCTCGCGGCCTCCCGGCAGGCCTCCTCGATCACCCACGCACCGAGCTTCAGGATGAAGCCGGTCTTCTCCGCAATCGGGATGAACTCGCTCGGCGGGACCCTGCCACGGCTCGGATGGTTCCAGCGCAACAGCGCCTCGAAACCGATGATCTCGCCGGACTTCACGTTGTTCTGCTGCTGATAGACCAGTTCGAACTCACCGCGCTCCAGGCCGCTGCGCATCTCCATCGCAAGCGCATTGCGCTCGCGAGCCTGGCGGTCCATCGACATGTCGTAGAAGCAGATCTCGTTCGTTCCGGTCGCCTTGGCGCGATACATCGCGACGTCCGCCTGGGCGAGCAGGTCGTCGAGCGTCTCGCCGTTGTCGGGATAGACCGAAATGCCGAAGCTCGATCCGACGCTGACGGTGACGCCCTTCCAGACGATCGGCTGGGTGATCTCGCGAATGAGGCGCTGGGCGAGCTGCATCGCATCGCCGCGATTGAAGTAGCGTGTGGAGACCGCGACGAATTCGTCGCCGCCGGTACGCGCCAGGAATTCACCGTCTCGTAGCTTGGCCGACAATCGCTGCGCAACCGTGCGGAGCACATGGTCGCCGGCGGCATGCCCGTGGACGTCGTTGATCTCCTTGAACCGGTCGAGGTCGAAGGTGAGGATCGCCAGCTTCGCGACCTGGCCGTCGGGGCGGACCAGCAACTGGGTGACATGTTCGAGGAAGCCGGTGCGGTTCGGCAAGCCGGTGAGCGCATCGTGAAGCGAAAGATGCCGATAGCGCGCCAGGCTCGCCTGCGTGGCCTGCATGTCGATGACATAGGTGGTCGCGCCGAGTGTCAGGATGACGACGGTGATCGCCACCACCACGACGGTCATGATCCCTTCGTTCAGGATGTGGGAAGGCAGCGCAGCGCCCGGATCGGCAACGACGGTGACCGCGGTCATGCCGGTGAAATGCGTCGCCGCGATCGCCAGGATGAAACCCGCCGCGCCACCGTAGCGGCAGAACCGCGTCACCGGCCGGGCGACCCTGTTCGTGGCCACCGCACCGAAGAAGGCGGCGAGCACCAGCGAGACCGCCACATAGGTCTGGTCCCACTCCAGATGCCCCTGAACCTGATAGGCCGACATGCCGAGATAGTGCATCAGCGCTATGCCGAGACCGACCAACGCCCCGCCGGTCTCGATCAGCGGACCGCGAGCCGTAAATCCCGCGATCGCGAAACCCGCCGCCGTCACGAACACGGCGCTTGCCAGCGAAACCAGCGTCACCGTCGGTTCGAAGCCGACCGCGACTCCGGTTTCATAACCCATCATCGCGACAAAATGCGTGGTCCAGATCGAGCAGCCGCCAATCACGCTGGTCAAAGCCAGCCAGCTCAACCGCGCAACGCCGCGATTGCTTCGCACCCGGCCGAACAATCGCATGGTCAGCAGGGAGCCGAAGACACAGATCGCGACGGCAGAAACGAGAAAGACCGGATCGTGATCGATCGCGATACAGGTAAGGATGTTCAGCATTGGCTCCGGCCGGCGTATATTAAGGAGTTCCCATATAACGAACATCAATTTCAAAAGGCTTGCGGCGAATGGTTACCACTTTGCCTCTCGCGCAATCCTGACCAGGAATGGTATGGGCGTCGGCCTGTACCACAACGGGGTCCGGGGCGGATGTACGGAATATTGCCGGCAAAGCTTGCCTTTCCGGCCCTTCTGTTCTATAGCGCGCCCGTCCGTGTAGACACCCTTGGAGGCAACGCGGATGGGGTTCCCCAAAAGAACCTCCGGTTTCGACGGGCGCCAAGACTGCGCCGACGAGACTCTCCAAACAACCTCGAAAGGAAAAGCCATGAGCCACGCTTCTTACGAGCTCAAGGCCGAGGCGCGCGAACGGGTAGGTAAGGGGTCCTCCCGTGAACTTCGCCGCAACGGTTTGATTCCCGCTGTCATCTACGGTGACAAGCAGGCCCCCATTGCCATCTCGATCGACACCAACGAAGTGACGAAGCGTATCCACGCTGGCGGTTTCATGACCACCGTCGCCGTGATCAACGTCAACGGCGAGAAGATCAACGTCCTCCCGAAGGACTACCAGCTTGATCCGGTCCGTGACTTCACCATGCACGTCGACTTCCTGCGCGTTTCCGCTGACAGCAAGGTCACCGTCGAAGTTCCGGTTCACTTCATCAACGAAGACAAGTCGGCCATCAAGATCGGTGGCGTTCTGAACGTCGTTCGTCACGAAGTCGAGCTGCACTGCCCGGCCAACGACATTCCGGAATTCATCACCGTCGACCTCGCCGGCCACAAGATCGGCGACAGCCTGCACATCTCGCATGTCAAGCTGCCGGCTGGTGTTACCCCGGTTATCGCCGACCGCGACTTCACGATCGCCACGATCGTTGCTCCGGCTGGCGGCGTAACTGAAACGGCCGAAGAAGCCTGATCGAATTCGACTGGATCACAGTCGATTGAGGATCCCGCCTCCCCGGAGGCGGGATTTTTCGTTTGCAGCAAGGGCGCCTACCACAGCGCGAAAACTTTCCGCCTGCGCTTTAGCCAGATTTAATAAATATGTGACAGCCTTGATCCTCGATTTGTTGGGCGTCGGGGAGCTTAGAGACTTGGCAGGTATCACGGGCCGTCAGAAAATTGATGGAGCCTTGGCGGCATGACTCGGTCGATCGAAAGCCGATTCCTGGCCATTGTCGCGATCATCGTCTTCATTCTGGTGGTGCCGCTCTTTGCCTTGTTCCTGACACTGTCGTCCGAACGCGCGGCCAAGGAACTGCAGGACCATGTCGAGATCCTGCTTGCCGCCAATTCTCAGGCCCTTGCCAAGCCGATGTGGGACTTCGACCGCGAAAGCGTCGAGCAGATTGCCGCCACCATCGTCTCTGCGAATGCCGTCAGCAAGGTCCAGGTGCGCGACGCCTCCGGCGGCATCAATGTTTCCATGCCGCCGCTGCCGAACTGGCCGAAGAACGGCGTCCAGTCGATGTCGCGCGAGATCTTCTACGAAGGCCTCGACGGCCCGAAGTCGGTCGGCACGATCACCATTTATTACGGCCGCTTCGACGCCTTCTCATCGCTGCGCCATGCCGAACTGATCCTCATCGGCATCTTCATCGTCGCCGTTCTCGGCGTGGTCGCCGGCGCGATCTTCGGCAACCGTATCATGATCATCCAGCCGCTGATGAAGCTGACCGCCGCCATCGAGGCGACCCGCCAGCTCGGTTCGCGGCATCATGTGGACTGGAATTCCAACGACGAAATCGGCAGGCTGGCGAAGAGCTTCAACGCCATGCAGATCCAGCTGGAGCAGGAAGAGCGCGAGCTGAAGCTTGCCCACCGCCGCACCACCGACATCTACAACCTCACGCCCGCAATGCTGTTCTCGCTCGACGAGCACGACTGCATCACCGGCGTCAGCGACTACTGGCTGCTCGCGACGGGTTACGAACGCGACCGAGTGCTCGGCCGCCGCTTCGCCGACCTTCTCGACGAGGAGGCACGTACGGCCTATCTCGAGCGCAAGCACCGCCGCAGCCACGGCCGGTCCGTGGTCGAAAGCACCACCAAGTTCGTCTGCGCCGACGGCAGCCTGATGGATGTGCTCATCATGGAGGCGAGCAAGCAGGGCGCTGGCGGCGAAAATGCGCTGTCTCTCAGCGTCATGACCGATGTCACGGCGCTCAAGCAGTCCGAAGCCCGCAACCATCGCCAGGCCATCACCGACCACTTGACCGGCCTGATGAACCGCCAGGGTTTCGAGAATGCGCTCGACGCCGAGATCCGCAAGACCGATGCGGCCGGCGGGGAACTTGCCTGCATTTTCATCGACCTCGACCGCTTCAAGTGGATCAACGACAATCTCGGCCATCAGGCCGGCGATACCGTGCTGCGCCTGCTGGTCGACCTCATCGAACCGCTGCTGCCCCCCGACGCCATCGCCGCCCGCCTCGGCGGCGACGAATTCGCCATCCTGCTGCGCTCGCCGAACGTCGAGCACGACGCCCTCGAGCTCAGCCACCGTTTGTGCGGCATCTTCGACGAGGCACTTCAGGTGAACGGCGCAACCGTTCGCCTTAGCGCCAGCGTTGGCGTCGCGCTCTATCCTCGCCATGCGAGCAATGCCGCCGAATTGCTCCAGAAGTCGGACATGGCGATGTACAGCAAGAAGCGGGACGGCAAGAACGGCGCGGTGCTCTACGATCCGCTGATCCAGGACACCACCCGCCAGCGCGCCGAAATCGAGCGTGACATCGAGGCTGCGCTTGCCGACGACTGGTTCGACGCCTATTTCCAGCCGATCGTCGATCTCGCCAGCGAAAGGGTTGTCGGCTACGAGGCGCTGATGCGCCTCGAGCATCCGGAAAAGGGCACGATCCCGCCAAGCGATATCATCACGGTCGCCGAAGAGACCGGCGCGATTATCCGCATCGGCAACTGCATGCTGGACAAGGCGCTCGCCAACCTGGTCCGCGTCTCGAAGGCGACAGGCGACAACGAAGCCTATCTGGCAATCAACTTCTCACCCCTGCAGTTCGAGCCGACACTGCCGATCCGGCTTGCCGCGCTCACCACGCGCTACGGCATTGCGCCGCATCGCCTCGTCATCGAGATCACCGAGGCGACGCTGCTGCACGACAACCCGCAGATCCGCACCATTCTCGACGAATTCAACCGCTTCGGCTGCCGGATCGCCCTCGATGATTTCGGCACCGGCTATTCCTCGCTCAGCTACCTCAACCGCTTCCCGGTCGACATCGTCAAGATCGACCAGTCGTTCGTCCGCTCGCTCACCGGCGGCGAACCCGAACTGCGCCACAAGAGCCGCATGCTGGTGGAAGGCATCACCGCAATCTCCCACAAGATGGAATGCACGGTGGTCGCCGAGGGCATCGAGACGGCGGAGCAGCGCGACATCCTCGAACAGTTCGGCGTCGACAAGGGCCAGGGCTATCTCTTTGCCCGACCCCAGCCTGTCGCACGCCTCATCGAAGCAGCAGGTGAACAGGATCGCGAGAGCTCGGTCGCCTGAACCCCAAGTCAGCATCAGGAAGGAAAGTGCATATGAGAGTCATCGCATTTCTCCTGTCGATCGGGCTGGCCAGCGCCGCCACCGCCGCCGACACCACCATCCATTTCACCACCGAAGACTATCCACCCTACAATTTTCGTGAAGGTGGCGCCTATCACGGCGTCGGCTATGACCAGGTCGTCGCGCTGATGAAGTCCGTCAAGGCTGACTACACGGTCGAGATGATGCCTTGGGCGCGGGCGCTTTCGCTGGCAGAGAGCGAGACGATGTATTGCGTCTTCACGACCGCTCACATCGCCGAGCGCGACAAGCGGTTCAAATGGGTAGAGCCGCTCGCCATCGACCGCAACGTGATGATCGCCAACAAGGCGTCGGGCCTCAAGCCGCACACCGTCGAGGAAGCCCGCCAATACGTGGTCGGCACCCAGCGCAACGACTACACGCAGGACCTCCTGGAGCGGAACGGTTTCCCCAAGATCGACCTCGCGGCCGACCTGAAGCTCACCTTCAAGAAGCTGATGAGCGGCCGCATCGACCTCATGCCGATCTCGGAGAAGTACTACGAGGATCTGCGGGCCGAAGGCAATGCGATCGAGGCGCTGTTCGTGCTTTCGGAACAGAAGTTCTCGGTTGCCTGCAACAGCAACTTCCCCGATGCGCTGCTGGCCGAAATGCAGGCCGGCCTCGACAAGCTGATCGCCGACGGAACCCAGCGCGAAATCTTCGTCAAATACGGCATGCCGCTCGGTCAGTGAGGCTTCCGTCGTCCGGGCGGGTTGACAACGCGCCCGTTTCGCTGTGCTGAGAGGGTCACGCGTAGAAATCGACGGACACGGGCTCATGATCATCATAGCGGGACTCGGCAATCCCGGGGCGAAGTACCAGGACAACCGCCATAACATCGGCTTCATGGCGGTCGATGCCATCCATCGGCGCCATTCCTTCTCGCCCTGGTCGAAGAAGTTCAAGGCGGAGATCGCCGAGGGCGAGATCGCCGGCGAGAAGGTGCTGCTGATGAAGCCGCAGACCTTCATGAACCTGTCCGGCGATTCGGTCGGTGAGGCCATGCGCTTCTACAAGCTCGGCCCGGCCGACATCGTCGCCGTGCACGACGAACTCGATCTGCCGCCGGGCAAGGTTCGCCTCAAGACCGGCGGCGGGCACGGCGGCCACAACGGCCTGAAATCCCTCGACGCCCATTGCGGCAAGGATTATCGCCGCCTGCGCCTCGGCATCGGCCATCCGGGCGACAAGGACCGGGTGCACGCCCATGTGCTCGGCGATTTCGCCAAGGTCGACCGGACCTGGCTCGACCCGCTGCTCGACGCCATCGCCGACAATGCCGACATGCTGGTCAAGGGCGATGACGGGAAGCTGATGAACAAGCTGGCTCTTGCGACCGGCGGCAAGGAAGAACCGGAAAAGCCGGCTCCGAAGAAGGCCGGTGACGCGCCCCAGAAGACAGGCCAGTCGCACATCCGTCAGGCCCGCAACTCCGCACAGCCGAAGAAGCTGCCCGAGACGGGTCCGATGGCCGAGATGCTCAAGAGAATGTTCGGCCCGAAATCCGACTGAGACACCTAAATCCGACGAGAACCCGGCTTCGGCAGGCGCGAGCCGCCGCTCGGCCGGCACCAACAGAATGAACCGAAAGCAGGAGCCCATCATGGCGACCCAAGACATCACCACCGACCTCGCCACCCTGCGCGACTACTGGCGTTACGCGATCTCGCGCTTCAACGCCGCCGGACTGAGCTACGGCCACGGCACGACCAATGCCGTCGATGACGCCGCGTTCCTCGTGCTCGACAGCCTCGACCTGCCGATCGACACGCTCGACCCCTTCCTCGACGCCAGGCTCCTGCCCGAAGAACGTCGCCTTCTCGCCGAACGCATCGAGGCCCGCATCACGACCCGCAAGCCGTCGGCCTACCTGACCGGGCGCTCCTACATCCAGGGCATGCGCTTCTTCGTCGACGAACGGGTGATCGTTCCCCGCTCCCATATCGGCGAGATCCTGTTCAACGAATATGCCAGCGAGCTCGATTCGACCTTCCTGCCCGATCCCTATGCCGTGGAAAGCGTCGTCGACATCTGCACCGGTTCGGGATGCCTCGCCATTCTCGCGACCCGCTTCTTCCCCATGGCAAGCGTCGATGCCGTCGACCTGTCGGCGGATGCGCTTGCCGTCGCGGAAAAGAACGTGGAGGCCTATGGCCTCAAGGATCAGCTGACCCTGCACCAGGGCGACCTGTTTGCCCCCCTCGCCGGCCGCAAGTTCGACGTCATCATCACCAATCCGCCCTATGTCGACCACGAGGCGCTCGACGCCTTCCCCGCCGAATACCGCGCCGAACCGGTGATGGCCCATGACGGCGGCGAGGACGGCCTCGACCTCGTCCGCACGCTCCTTGCCGAAGCCCCCAAACATCTCAATCCCGGCGGCGGCATGCTCTGCGAAATCGGCCGCGGCCGCGACATCCTCGAGGCCGAGTTCCCGGATCTCGACTTCCTCTGGGTCGAGACCACCGAGGAAGCCGACGCGGTCTTCTGGATCAGCGCCGAGGCGCTGGGCGTGAAGGCGAAGAAGGGCAAGTGAGGCCACGAAGGGGAGCGATCCGATGGCGGAGGAAATCTCGGTCCGCGCTTTAAAGCAGGACGATCTTACCGGCCTGCTGTCGCTCTATCGCCAGCTCGTCGCGAACGATCTACCCCTTTCTCCGGTCTTGGCCGAGACACAATTCGCTGAAATACTCCGCCGTGACGGGATGACGGTGTTCGGCGGTTTCGCCGGCACCGTTCTCGCCAGCACCTGCACGCTGATCGTTGTGCCAAACCTGACGCGCGGCGGCATGTCCTATGCCTTCATCGAGAATGTGGTCACTGACGCCGGGCACCGGCGCACGGGACTTGGGCGTCGAACCGTCCAGGCTGCCATTGACGCCGCGCTCGCGGCCGACTGCTACGCCGTACGCCTGATGACCGGCGCAAAGCAGCCCGGCACTCTCGACTTCTACCGGAGCTGCGGCTTCGACATGACGAAACACGGGCTGGAAGTGCGCCGGATCCCGCCCCGCTAGGCAAGGCACACCGAACGATGCGGAACAACGAAGGGCGCTTCTGCATTGAAATGCCCTGGAGGTCCCTGATGCAACTTGCCCTTTCGCCCTTGCCCCTGCCCCGCCCCTTGAGCCGCAGGCTCGATGGACTGGTCCTCAAGCTCTCCCAGCCGCAGGGCATGACCTTCGACTTCGCCACGCCGACGGGGGAAGAAGCTCTGGCGCCCGCCGATTCGATCTCGTGGCAGGTATTCAAGAATCCCGTGACCGTCTTCATCGGTGGGATCACCGCCGTGCTGCTCGCGCTCGCCGAGCCGCATGTGCGCGATGGCGTCTGGCAGCACAGCAGCTTCCGGACAGATGCCCTGACCCGCATGCAGCGCACCGGGCTTGCCGCGATGGTCACCGTCTACGGCGCCCGCAGCAAGGCCGAAGCGATGATCGCCGGCGTCAACCGCCGGCATGGCACGGTGGCGGGCACGACCAGCGACGGACGAAGCTACAGGGCAGATGATCCGATCCTGCTCGACTGGGTCCAGGCGACCGCGGCCTTCGGTTTCATGGAGGCCTATCACCGCTACGCACGGCCTCTCTCCGACGCAGCCCGCAACCGTTTCCTTGCAGAGGGAAAGCCCGCCGCCCTGCTCTACGGCGCGACCAACGCGCCTAGCTCGGTCGCGGAAATGAACATGCTGTTCGAGGTGATGCGGGCGCGGCTGGTGAGATCGGACGTGGTTTTCGAGTTTCTCGACATCGTCGGCAAGGTCCAGGTCCTGCCACGCCTGTTCCGTCCCTTCCAGACGCTGCTCATCAAGGCCGCCGTGGAACTGCTTCCGGGCTGGGTGCGTGACCGGCTCGGCCTGCAACACGCCTTTCAGCTGACGCCGGCACAGCGCGCCATGGTCAGGGGAGCCGCCTTTGCGGCCGAGCGCATCCTGTTGCCGTCCTCGGCGCCGGTTCAGGCCTGCAGGCGCCTCGGGCTGCCCGACGCCTATCTCTACCGCCGCCGCCCTGACGCGTGACGGCTCATTCTTCCGGCTCCGCGGTGAACATCAGCGGAAAGCCCGCCTCCTTGCCGAGATCGGTCGCCTCCTTCGCCTTGGTTTCGGCGATGTCGCGGGTGCAGACCACCACGACGGCCGTGCCGAACTTGTGGGCGGTCATCATCACCCGGTAGCCGGTCTCCTCGCTCATCCGGAAGACGGCTTTGAGCACCATCGTCACGAACTCCCGCGGCGTATAGTCGTCGTTGAGCAGCAGCACCTTGTAGAGCCGGGGCCGTTCCGGCTTCGGCTTGGTCACTGTCTTCGGCTTGAGAGCGGTATCGCTGTCCGTCATCGGAAACCTCGTCCGTCGATGACCCGGGCCGGCAGTCGCGAAGACCGGCCTTTCGTCATGATAAACCCGGACCCTTCGTCCGTCGACCGGGTCCGGAACCGGCCGGTCTCCGCCGAAGACCTTGACCGCATGGCTCCTTTATCCCATACGCGTGGTCAACGAAAATTCCAAGCTGAGCAGGTATCAGAGCCATGGGCTTCAAATGCGGTATCGTCGGTCTGCCGAATGTCGGCAAGTCCACACTCTTCAACGCGCTGACCAAGACGGCGGCGGCCCAGGCCGCCAACTATCCGTTCTGCACGATCGAGCCGAACACCGGTGAAGTGGCGGTTCCCGATCCGCGCATGAAGAAGCTCGCCGACATCGCCGGCTCGAAGGAAATCATCCCGACCCGCATCTCCTTCGTCGACATCGCCGGCCTGGTGCGCGGCGCGTCCAAGGGCGAAGGCCTCGGCAACAAGTTCCTCGCCAACATCCGCGAAGTCGATGCCGTCGTGCATGTGCTGCGCTGCTTCGAGGACGACGACATCACCCATGTCGAAGGCAAGATCAATCCGGTCGGCGACGCCGACACGATCGAGACCGAGCTGATGCTCGCAGACCTCGAAAGCCTCGAGCGCCGCGTCGAGCAGACCCGCAAGCGCGCCACCGGCAAGGACAAGGATGCAACCGCCCAGCTGCCGGTCATGGAAGCCGTCATCAAGCTCCTGAACGAAGGCAAGCCGGCCCGCGTCCTCCTGAAGACGCTGGCGCCCGAAGAGATCGAAATCCTCAAGGGTCTGAACCTCCTGACCTCGCATCCGGTGCTCTACGTCTGCAACGTCGCCGAGGCCGACGCCGCGACCGGCAACAAGCATACCGAAGCGGTGGCAAAAATGGCCGCCGAACAGGGCGCCGAATGCGTCATCATCTCGGCCGCGATCGAGGCGGAAGTCGCCCAGCTGCCGGAAGAGGAAGCCGCCGAGTTCCTCTCAGCCCTTGGCCTCGACGAAGCCGGCCTCGACCGGCTGATCCGCGCCGGCTACCACCTGCTCGACCTCATCACCTACTTCACCGTCGGGCCGAAGGAATGCCGCGCCTGGACGATCGTCCGCGGCACCAAGGCGCCTGCCGCCGCCGGCGTCATCCACACCGACTTCGAACGCGGCTTCATCCGCGCCTTCACCATCTCCTACGACGACTACATCGCCTACAAGGGCGAAGTCGGCGCCAAGGAAGCTGGCAAGGGCCGTGACGAAGGCAAGGAATACGTCGTCCACGACGGCGACGTCATCCACTTCCGTTTCAACACCTGATACCGGCCGGGCCGGACATCGGACACGAACAGCGACTGCCGCCCTTCACCGAAGAGGCGGCAGTTTTTCTTTGAGCGGCTGCGGAAGTCCCGACACGACAATCCGCCGGAACCACGGCCAGCCGACGCCGATGGTCAGCACCACCAGCCCGACGATCAGCAGCGTCACGAAGATGTAGACGTCAAGCTTCATGTCGGCCGTCTCGAAGAGCTTGTAGATCGCGAAACCGAGCGACAGCAGGCCCGACGTCACGAACGCCCGCCGGTCGATCACCAGGCCGACACCCATGAACAGCGTCACGATCACCACCACCATGAAGGCCTCGCCGTTACCTGCGCTTTCCGGGAAGGCACCGAGATCGCTGATACCGTCCATGAAGACGAATGAAAGCATGGCATAGAGAAGCGCCGGTGCCGCCCCAAGATGCAGCCAGAACGCCACATCCGAACTGCGCGTCCGCCGCGCGGGATCCTTGAGATCGAAACTGAGTGCGAGGGCGAACAGTGCAAGCGCCGCCGCCAGAAGGATCACCGAGGTCGTCGTCCGATGGTTGACGACGAAGTTCACATCCCCTGTCGCCATCTGGATCAGATAGAAGATCAGGATGAGGCCGAGCGAGCAGGCCGACACGAAGAACAGCGCCAGCGACAGCGGAACGCGGTAGCGCCAATGGAATGCCGCGAGAAGCACCGGGAAAGGCAGCACGTAGAACAAGGCATAACCGATCGGACTGAAACCCTCGCTGTCGACGTCGAGGACGAAGGCCGTGACGACCGCAATCCACTGGACGAAGGCGATGGTGAGCGCGACCGCAGGTAGCGCGAGACGCTGGCGGCGCACCAGTACCTCGGCGAGGATGACGATGGCCGGCAGCGCCGCATAGAAGGTGCCGACGCCCCAGATGCCGGCGAGCACGATGACAATGCCGATCGTGATGAGCACGTCGTGGAAGCCGCGCACGAAACGCGGGGTCTCGGTGTCGCCGACGGGCTCGCGAATGCCATCGGCAGCCGCCGATCGGCCGCGATCGATGTAGGCCAGCAGTTTCTCCGCCTGTGCCTCGGTGATGATACCCTCCCGGCTGGCACCGGAAAGAAGCCCCTTCAAATCGGAATCCACGAAACATGCCCTCGTCAGCCATCAATGGACGATTGATACTCGGCGGGACCCGACCCGGCCAGAGGTCCGGGACGAAATAGCCTCAGGGCAACGGGGAATCCGTTCGTCCAACAGAAAAGACCCGCCGGTTGGTCGCCGGCGGGCCGTGTCAGGCATGCTCTGAAGCGGTAGTCAGACCTTCTTCATCGGGCAGGTCGAGATGCCGAGGATCGAGTAGAGCGGGCAGGTCGAGAACACACCGGTCAAGAGCGGCACGATGCCGATCAACGTGAAGTAGCGCCACGGCGCACCCGGATAGATGAAGAACAGTGACAGCACGATGAGACCGACGACGATGCGCAGGATGCGATCGACGGATCCGACATTCTTGGCGAACATGACTTTTCCTTTCGGGTGAAAACGGTTGCGATGCCAAAACATAACAAATGGCCCGTCGCGTTCAGTGACTTAGTCACCGGCCGTAAGAATTAGTCTGCGCTCGCCATGCGCTGCAGTTCGCTCCGCTCCAGCACATGCACCTGGCCGCGCTCGTTGGCGATCACCCCCTTGGACGCGAGTGCCTCAAGCCGTCGCGACACCACCTCGCGGGCCGATCCGATCATCACCGCCAGCTCCTGATGCGTCGCTTCGACCACATTGCCTGCCCCTGCCCGATCAAGCAGCGCGCGGGCAAGCCTCTGCTCGACCTTGACGAAGGCCACTTGCTCCAGCACGAACATCAGGTCGCCGAGACGCGCGGCAAAGGCGCGGAAGACGAAGGCACGGAAACTCGCGGACCGCGCGATCAGCGTTTCGAACATCGCTGGCGGCACCATGACCGCCACCAGGTCCGTCTCGGCGATCGCCTCGCCGGTGTAGAGCGCACCACCCAGAACGCCGAGCGTGGTCTGCACGCAGGTCTCTCCCGGGGTGACGGCATAGAGCAGCAGTTCGCGCCCGCCCCGCCCGCTGAGATAGACGCCGATCCTGCCGGAAATCAGGATGACGAAGGCCTGCGCCTCGTCGCCCGGCCGGAACAGAGTGGTCCGATCGGGCACGTGCTGCGGCTTCAGCCCTTCGAGAGCCGCCCGCGCCTCTGCATCGAGGATCGACAGGAAAGGTGTGTGATCGATCCACCCGCCCATGGCTCCTCCTTGTATTTGCCGTTGTCGGGCGCCATTCTGCACGGAAACGCCCACAAGGAAATGCTGCATGCCATTGCCAGGACTCTATTTTGAGGATTTCACGGTCGGAAGGGTTTTCGAACTCGGACCGAAAACCACGACCCCTGAAGAAATCATTGAATTTGCGAGAGAATTCGACCCGCAGCCGATGCATTTGTCGGAAGCCGCAGGCAAGGCCAGCATCCTCGGCGGCCTCTCGGCGTCGGGCTGGCACACCAGCGCGATGTTCATGCGCATGATGATCGATTCCTATCTGCTCGATGCCCATTCGGAAGGCGCACCGGGGATCGACACCATGGAATGGAAGAAGCCCGTGCTCGCGGGCGACACGCTGACCGGAAGCTCCACCGTCACCGCCGCGCGGCCGATGCGCTCGCGGCCCCATATCGGCATCGTCACCTTCGAACACCGGCTGGAGAACCAGCGCGGCGAAACCGTGATGCGCTCGGTCAATTCGGTGATGTTTCGCCTGCGTCCGCAGGAGAATGCCGCGTGAAGATGATCGAACTCTATCCGGCCGGCCACAGGGTCGAGACCGGCACGCGCACGTTTACGGCCGACGACATCATCCGCTTTGCCGAAAAATTCGACCCGCAACCGTTCCATACCGATCCGGAGGCGGCAAAGGCCTACGTCTTCGGCGCGCTCTGCGCCTCCGGCTGGCACACCTGCGCCGGTTGGATGCGTTGCTTCATCGACTTCTGGGGCAAGAAGGTGAAACGCCTTGCCGCGGAAAATATCATGCCGCCGAAGCTCGGCCCCTCGCCCGGTTTCGAACAGTTGCAGTGGCTGAAGCCTGTCTATGCAGGTGATACCATCACCTACAGCCTGACCAGCGTCGAAAGCCGTCCGCTCGCCTCGCGGCCCGGCCTCATCCTGAACACCGGGATCGGCGAAGGCGTGAACCAGGATGGCGAGACGGTTCTGCGCTTCAGGACCAAGATCCTCGAATTCGAATAGGAGACGCACCCGTGAGCATCTATGATTTCCACGCCGTCGACATCGACGGGAAAGACCGTGCTCTCTCGGAGTTCGCCGGCAAGGTGGTGCTCGTCGTCAACACGGCGAGCGCCTGCGGTTATACGCCCCAATATACCGGCCTCCAGCACCTGCAGGAGA
The DNA here is from genome assembly GCF_012927355.1 of Rhizobium terricola. Taxonomy (GTDB): domain Bacteria; phylum Pseudomonadota; class Alphaproteobacteria; order Rhizobiales; family Rhizobiaceae; genus Allorhizobium; species Allorhizobium terricola. The sequence goes on along the minus strand of NZ_JABBGK010000001.1, from coordinate 537,915 downwards.
CCTTCGCACCAGACCTCGTGGTGCTCGGCTTCCCCTGCAACCAGTTCGGCGGCCAGGAACCCGGCAGTGAGGACGAGATCAAGGCCTTCTGCGACATCAACTTCAAGGTCGGCTTTCCGCTGTTCTCCAAGGTCGAGGTCAACGGATCGGGCGCCCATCCGCTGTTCAAGTACCTGACCCACGAGGTGCCCGGCATTCTCGGCACCGAGTCGATCAAGTGGAACTTCACCAAGTTCCTCATCGGCCGGGACGGTCAGCCGATCGCCCGGTACGCCCCCGGCACCAAACCGGAAGACATCGCCGGCGACATCCGCAAGGCGATCGCAGGCTGACATGACAATGGCGCGCGACGGTTTCCGCATGCTGCCGACCCGCTATGCGGGCCTGCATGCCGTCGCCGCCACCAGCAGCCACAGCTTCCCGCGCCACACCCATGACGAATTCGGCATCGGTGTCATCACCGCGGGCGGCCAGCTCTCCGCATCCGGCCGGGGCCAGGTCACGGCCGGTGCGGGAGACCTCATCACGGTCAATCCGGGCGAGGTGCATGACGGCCTGCCGATCCGCGGCGAAGCGCGAAGCTGGTCCATGCTGTACCTCGACCCAAACCTGCTTGTCGCCATTCAAGGCGGCCTCGGCGAGGAAAACGGGACGTTCGAATTCGCGCAGCCGGTGCTGAGCGGCCGTCCGGACACCGCGGGCTTCCTCTCCACCTTCGAACGCGCGACGACCCGGGATGAGACGGCCCGCGACATGGCGATCGAACAGGCCCTCCTCCGCCTATTCGCGCCGCTCGCAAGCGGGAAGGACAGGAGACCGGTCCATGGCCCCTCTCCCGGCCTTGGCCGCGCCCGCGCGCTGATCGACGACGATCCCTCCCGCGACACCTCGCTGGCGGATCTCGCGAGGGAAACCGGCCTCAGCCGGTTCCAGACGCTTCGCGCCTTCCGCGCCCTCACCGGACTGACGCCCCACGCCTATCTGCTGCAGCGGCGGGTTGCCGATGCCCGTCGCCGCATCGCGGCCGGAGCCTCGCTCGCCCTTGCCGCCGCAGAAAGCGGCTTTGCCGACCAGAGCCACATGACCCGCGAGTTCCGCCGGCGCTACGGCGTGACACCGGCCGCCTACAGAGCGGCTTGCCTGTCCTGCAATTCCATTCAAGACGCCTGAGCCGGCCCGGCGCTAACTTCCGCCGGTCATCAACAACCGGACAGGCCCATGCTCACCGAATTCATCATCACATCGCTGATCGTCATCGCAACGCCGGGAACCGGGGCGCTCTACACCATCGCCACCGGACTGGCCAACGGCCGCGCCGCCGCAATGGTCGCCGCTTTCGGCTGCACGCTCGGTATCCTGCCCCATATGGCAGCCGCGATGGCCGGGCTGGCTGCCGTGCTCGCGACCAATGAGACCGCCTTCAACATCCTCAAATTCGCCGGTGCGCTCTACCTGATCTGGATGGCCATCAGCATATGGCGCGACAGGTCGCTTCTGGCCCCGTCCGGCGAAGCGCAAAGACGCGGCAGCTTGGAAACCATCCGGCACGCGATCCTGATCAACCTGCTCAATCCGAAACTGTCGATCTTCTTTCTGGCGCTGCTGCCGCAATTCGTCCATCCGGACGATCCCGGCGCCCTGCCCGCAATGGCGGGCTACGGCCTCGCCTTCATGGCTATGACCTTTGCGGTCTTCGCCCTCTACGGGATCTTTGCCGCCATGACTCGTGATCGGGTACTCTCCAGTGCCCGTCTCACCAACCTCATTAGGCGCGTGTTCGCGGCCGGCTTTCTGGCGCTTGGTATCCGCCTTGCCCTTGCCGGCAGATGAAGGCGGGGCGCGTAAAGGGGAAAGACATCACGGAACAGTCCGCGCTCTCCTGTGTTCTCCCTGTGCGTCGAACAGAGGAGAACAAGATGCACAAGGACAAAAGACAGGAAGAACAGGCCGTAAAGGGCGATCTCGATCATCGCATCATCGTGGCCGGGCCGGAGACCCGCGCCCGGGAGAGCGGCAAGAAGGATCCGCAACCGTCAAAGACCGTCGTCAGGAACGGTGGCGAAAACACCCAATCCGGCAAATAGGCCGGTGATCGGACCTGGATAATCTCGCACTATCTGCGGCAACCATCGAACAGGGCCGCCGACTCGCACCGGCGACCCACAGAACCATCAGTGTCCGGAGAATTCGACGAGGGTGCGGACCTCGACGCCAAGGGCCTCGAGCTTCTGGCGCCCGCCGAGGTCCGGCAGGTCGATGACGAAACAGGCCGACACGACGTTCGCGCCGATCTTGCGGAGCAGTTGCACCGCGCCGACCGCCGTGCCGCCGGTGGCGATCAGGTCGTCGCACAGGATCACCTTCTCGCCCGGCTCGACGGCATCGATATGCATCTCCATCTCGTCGACGCCGTATTCCAGGCTGTAGGCGATGCTGACGGTCTCGTGCGGCAGCTTGCCCTTCTTGCGGATCGGCACGAAGCCGGCAGAGAGCTGGTGCGCGAGCGCACCTCCCAGAATGAAGCCACGCGCCTCCATGCCGGCGACCTTGCCGACCTTCAGACCTGCATAGGGCTGCACCAGTTCATCGACGGCGCGGCGGAAGGCCCGCGGATTGCCGAGCAGCGTCGTGATATCTCGGAAGATGATGCCCGGCTTCGGATAGTCGGGAATGGAGCGGATCGAGGATGCGAGCTCCAGCGCAAAGTTACTCATGTTCAGTCCACAATCGATTGGTAAGGGAGGAATTGGCCGACACTATCAAGTCCGGCAAATCGAGACCAACAAAAAAAGGCGACCCGTGGGCCGCCTTCTTTCGTCTGGATGCATCGATCCGCGAAGGATCAATGCTCCTTGTTGGCGTAGACCGACTTCTTCGTCAGGTAGACGAGCGCGGTGAAGATCGCCAGGAACACCATGACCATGAAGCCGGTGCGCTTGCGCTCTTCGAGGTGCGGCTCGGCAGCCCACATCAGGAAGGCCGAAACGTCCTTGGCATACTGGTCCAGCGTCTGCGGCGTGCCGTCGTCATAGGTGACCTGATCGTCGGCGATCGGCGGTGCCATGGCGAGAGCGGCGGCACCGGCGAAGTACGGGTTGAAGTGCGTACCTTCGGCGACGGTGACGCCTTCCGGCGGCTCCTGGTAACCGGTCAGCAGCGAGTAGATATAGTCCGGGCCGCCTTCCTGGTACTGCGTGAAAATGTCGAAGACGAAGGTCGGGAAACCACGCTCGACACCGCGGGCCTTGGCCAGCAGCGACATGTCCGGCGGAGCAGCGCCGCCATTGGCAGCGGCAGCGGCCTCGGCATTGGCGAACGGTGCCGGGAAGTGATCGGACGGAACGGCCTTGCGGGTGAACATTTCACCATCGGCGTTCGGACCGTCCTGAACTTCGTATTCGGCCGCGAAAGCCTTCACCTGCTCTTCGGAGTAACCGAGGTCTTCCAGCGTGCGGAAGGCAACCAGGTTCATCGAGTGACAGGCCGAGCAGACTTCCTTGAAGACCTTCAGGCCGCGCTGCAGCTGGCCCTTGTCGTACTTGCCGAACGGGCCGGCAAACGACCATTCGACATTGTGCGGCTTGAAGATCGGATAGTGGCTGGCAGCAGCGGCATGCTCGACGGCGGCAGCGAGGTCATGACCCTCTTCCGCAGCTGCGGAAGAGGCACCGAGACCCGCCATGGCAGCGATCAGCGCGATGCTTGTAACAAGCTTTTTCATAGTGTTGATCCCTCTCTCGCGCACTCAGGCCTGGGTTGCGGCAGACTTGCCGCTCTTTTCGAGAACCGCCTCGGTGATCGAGTTCGGAATGCGGCGCGGGGTTTCGAAGAGACCCAGCAGCGGCATGATCACCAGGAAGAAGCCGAAGTAATAGGCCGTGCCGATCTGCGACAGGATGACGTAGAGGCCTTCTGCCGGGCGCGAGCCGAGCCAGCCGAGCATGACGGCGTTGGCGACGAAGACCCAGAAGAACAGCTTGAACCACGGACGGTAGACCGCCGAACGGACCTTCGAGGTGTCGAGCCAGGGCAGGAAGAACAGGATGATGATCGAGCCGAACATCACCAGAACGCCGCCGAGCTTCGAGTCGATCGGGCCGACGTTGAAGGTGATCGCGCGGAGCATCGCGTAGAACGGCAGGTAGTACCATTCCGGAACGATATGGGCCGGCGTCTTCAGCGGGTTGGCCATCGTGTAGTTGTCGGGGTGGCCGAGGAAGTTCGGCATGTAGAAGATGAACCAGGCGAAGACGATCAGGAAGACCGATACGCCGAAGGCATCCTTGAGCGTTGCGTAAGGCGTGAACGGAACGGTGTCCGTCTTCGACTTCACTTCGACGCCGGTCGGGTTGGTCTGGCCGGTGACGTGCAGGGCCCAGACGTGCAGGATGACGACGCCTGCGATCATGAAGGGCAGCAGGTAGTGAAGCGCGAAGAAGCGGTTCAGCGTCGGCTGGTCAACGGCGAAGCCGCCGAGCAGGAACTGCTGGATCCATTCGCCGACCAACGGGAAGGCGGTGAAGAAGCCGGTGATAACGGTTGCGCCCCAGAAGGACATCTGACCCCAGGGCAGAACGTAGCCCATGAAGCCGGTCGCCATCATCAGCAGGTAGATGACCACGCCGAGGATCCAGAGGATTTCGCGCGGCGCCTTGTACGAGCCGTAGTAGAGGCCACGGGCAATGTGCAGATAGACGGCGATGAAGAAGAACGACGCACCGTTGGCGTGCATGTAGCGCAGCAGCCAGCCGTGGTTCACGTCGCGCATGATCTTCTCGACCGAAACGAAGGCGACGGTGGTGTCGGCCGCATAGTGCATGGCAAGCACGACGCCCGACAGGATCTGAACGATCAGCATGACCGACAGCATGGCGCCGAAGGTGTAGGCGTAGTTCAGGTTGCGGGGAACCGGATAGGCAACGAAGCTGTCATAGATCATGCGCGGCAGCGGCAGCCGCGCGTCGATCCACTTCTCAAGGCCGGTCGACGGCTGGTAACTGGAATGACCACTCATATTCTCTTATCCCCTCAACCGATCTTGATCACAGAATCGGAAACGAATGCAAATGTCGGAACGGGCAGGTTCTGCGGCGCCGGACCTTTGCGAATGCGGCCCGCGGTGTCGTAGTGCGAACCGTGGCAGGGACAGAACCAGCCACCGAAGTCGCCAGCCTGGCCGAGCGGCACACAGCCGAGATGGGTGCAGACGCCGATCATGACGAGCCAGTTTTCCTTACCTTCGCCGGCCGAGCGAGCGAGGTCGGTCGCTTCGGCAGTGGCATCGCCGTTGGCGTTGCGGGCAACCGGGTCCTTGAGGTCAGCGATCGCGACCGCCTTGGCTTCTTCCACTTCCTTTTCGGTACGGTTGCGGATGAAGACCGGCTTGCCGCGCCACTTGACGGTGAGCGACATGCCCGGCTCGACTGCAGCGACGTCGACTTCGATCGCGCCGAGAGCCAGCGTCGAGGCGTCAGGGCGCATCTGGTCGATGAACGGCCAGGCAACCGCAGCTGCACCGACGACACCGGCCATGCCGGTCGCCAGGTAAAGGAAATCGCGGCGAGTAGGCTCGCCCAAGGTTTCGCTATTCATCTCGTGCTCGCTCACGGTCAAACCATCCTCTTCGCGAATTCTGCGACACACCGCATTTCAAGGCGACGAGGATTGCATGCGCGGACACGATTGCGCCACAGATTCCCCGCCAATTTGGCGCGTTCTAAGCTTGATATTGAATTATGTCCAGTCTTCACAGGGGGATGAGGGCACAATGTCGCGGATTTATTCACGCCTCTTCGCCTGATTTTGCAGTGCCCTGCGGACTTGTTGCAACGCAAGTATAATTGCGGCATGGTCCCGCCTTCCGGGCACCGCCCCGCCCCATGGAATCGCGTTTGCATGAGAGACAGGCTTTCCCTCGTATTTTGCGTCCTGTTGTCTCTCGGACTGGCGATCGTCAGCCTCCGATACGTCACGGACTTCTGGCTGCTGTCCTTCTTCTTCAGCCTCCAGCCGCATATCGGCGTCGCCGCCGTGCTCGGCGCCCTCTTCTGCCTCGTGCTCCGGCGCAATGTCTTCGGCTGGCTGCTGCTGAGCCTCGCGCTGTTCCTGTGCGGGCATGCCATCTGGATGCAGCGAGAATTCCTGCCTCCGGCGACCGTCGCCCCCTCCGGCAGCGCATCCTTCCGGATGCTGAGCTTCAACATTCTCGGCGACAATTTCGCCAATGTCAGCCGCATCGTCGAGATGCTGAACGGTTCGGATGCGGATGTCGCCTTCGTCCTCGAGGCGGCTCCCCTCGAGCACCACCTGGAGGAGCTGTCGGCGGCCTTTCCCTACCGCATGGGCTGCGGCGCGCTCGTCGATGGCTGCGACCTGATGATCCTCTCGAAGCACCCCTTCGAACAACCGGAATTCATGAGCCTCAGCGACCTGCGCTCCGACCGCTTTGCCATGGCGGGCATCCGCATCGGCGGCGAGCGCGTACAGCTCGCGGCGATCCACGTGACCAAGCCCTATTTCGACGACTATCACACCGAGGAACTGCGCCGCGCCGGCATCGAACTGCGCAAACGGGGCGGTCCGACGATCATCGCCGGTGACTTCAACTCCGACACCATCGCGCCCGACATGCAGCGTTTCCTGCGGCGCAATGCGCTGTGGGCCACCGGCACCGAACCTGCCACCTGGCCGGTCGAGGCCGGCGTCTTCGGCATTCCGATCGACCACATCTATACGTCGGCGGACATCGTGCCGGTATCGCTGACACGCATTGCCGACAGCTACGGCTCGAACCACTACGGCCTGATCGCGGACCTCGCAGTCGGCCCCTGAGCGTCGACCGGTCGCGCCGTCCCTATTCCGCCGCCTTGTCGTCGCTGTCCTCGTGTACGGCGAGGAAACCGCCCGACTGACGGGCCCAGAGCTCGGCATAGAGCCCGCCCCTCTCGACGAGTTCGGCATGGGTGCCTTCCTCGATGATCCGGCCCTTGTCCATCACCACGAGGCGGTCGAGGGCGGCGATCGTCGAAAGGCGGTGGGCGATCGCCAGCACCGTCTTGCCCTGCATCAGCCGGTCGAGGTTCGACTGGATCGCCGCCTCGACTTCCGAATCGAGCGCCGAGGTCGCTTCGTCGAGGACGAGGATCGGGGCATCCTTCAGCATGACGCGGGCGATCGCGATGCGCTGGCGCTGTCCGCCGGACAGCTTGACGCCACGCTCCCCGACATGGGCGTCATACCCCTTGCGCCCGCGCTGGTCCTCGAGGCGCTCGATGAAGTCGAGCGCCTCGGCCCGGTCGGCGGCCTTGTCGAGCATATCTTCAGTCGCGTCTTCCCGGCCGAACACGATGTTGTCGCGGATCGAGCGATGCAGGAGGGCGGTGTCCTGGGTCACCATGCCGATCTGCGACCGGAGGCTTTCCTGCGTGACCTTCGATATGTCCTGCCCGTCGATCAGGATCCGTCCGCCCTCGACGTCGTAGAAGCGCAGGAGAAGGTTGACGAGCGTCGACTTGCCGGCGCCGGACCGCCCGACGATGCCCACCTTCTCGCCCGGCCGGATCGTCAGCGTCAGGTGGTCGATCGCTCCCCTCTTGCGCCCGTAGTGGAACGACACGTCCTCGAAACGGATTTCAGGGCTGGACACCTTGAGCGCGCTCGCGCCCGGCTCGTCGACGAGGCCGATCGGCTTGGAGATCAGCTCGGCCGAGTTCTGGATCGTTCCGATATTGCGCATGATGCCGTTGAGCTGGGTCATCATGCGGCCGAGCAGCATGTTGAGGCGCAGCACCAGGCCGAGCGTGAAGGCGACGCCCCCTGCCGTGATCGCGCCGGCGAACCACAGATCGACCGAAAGCACCGCGATCATCAGGATCATCACGCCCGACAGGATCGCGAGCGACGCCCTGACACCGGTCAGCAGACGCGCGAACGGCATCAGCGTCGCCTGGAACCGGTCGAAACCGGCCCGGATGTAGTGGTCGTTCTGCTTTTCGCGGCCAAACAGCTTGAGCGTCTGGATGTTCGAATACGAATCGACCAGCCGTCCGTTCAGCATGGAGGCGGCTTCCGCCGTTTCCCGGGCGTGATAACGGATGCGCGGCACGAAGATCCGGGCCAGGATGAGGAAGATGACGATCCATGACGCGATGATCGCCGCAAGCCGCCAGTCGAGCTGCGCCACGAGCGCCATCGTCGAGACGGTGTAGATCACCATGAACCAGACGACCTGCAGCAGCGAGGTCAGGAGATCCCCGGTCGACTGGCCGGCCGACCAGACCTTGGTGACGATGCGTCCGGAAAAGTCGTTCTGGAAGAAGGTGAGCGACTGGCGCGCCACATGCGCATGCGCCTGCCAGCGCACCAGGTTGAAGAAGTTGAGGACGATCACCTGTTCCTCGACGAGCGCGCCGATCGTGACCACCAGGAAGCGCCCGGCGAAGACGATCAACGCCATCACCAGCAGTTCGTAACCGTGGGCGGCGATCAGACCATCCCAGCCGCCCTCCTTCGGCACGGTGTCGAGCAGGTCGACGAGCCGGCCGACGAACCAAAACAGCCCGGCCTCCAGCATGGCGACGGCACCGCCGAAGGCCGCCATCATCAGGAACGGCACCTTGGCCTGGCGAACATAGAACCACACGAAGGCCCAGGTTCCGGCCGGCGGACGAAGGTCGTCCGTCCGCGAATAGGGATCGATCCAGTTTTCGAAAAGGCGGGCGACGGAACGAAAGATCATGCCACCGGATATAGGCGGATTCTGCCGCACGGCAAAGCGAATGCCGAGCGCTCGACATTACATTTGCGTCATGCTTCCGGGTGGCAGGCGCGGTCTATTGCTTGGAGAAGCGCGTGAGATAGATGCCGAAGAGAATGAGCGCGACGCCGGCCGGCTGGCCGAGGTGAAAGACCGCCGTGCCCCGCAGGTAGTCGATCGCAAGCCCCGCGATCATCTGGCTGCCGATGATCAGCAGCGCCGATCGCGCCGCCCCGACGCGCGGAAAGACGTAGGATGAAATGGCGACGAACACAGCCCCGACCATGCCGCCGGTAAAGGCCCAGACCGGCACCTGCCCAAGAAGCGCCAGCCCTTCCCGCTCGAAGAAGACGACGAACACGCTAAGCAGGAGGAAGCCGATGAAGTGGTTCCAGAACGAGGCCCGGAACGCGCCGCGGTCCATCGTCAGCCGGCCGTTGATCGACCGGCTCATGCCGACGGCGGCACCACCGGCCAGGGCGATGAGCACAGATCCGAGCATTATCACGCCCCTCCCGAATAGATGATCAGCGCACTGCCCGCGACGACGCAGAGCGCTGCCGCGATGTCGAAACGGTTGAGCGCCCGCTTCGGCGTGCCGAAAAGACCTCCGAGATCGGACAGGAGGCCGAACAGGATCTGCCCGACCAGAAGCAGCGACAAACCGCCGGCAAGCGCGAGTTCTGAATTGACGGCAATCGACGACAGCGCGACCGCGAAGGCGCCGGGCGCGCCGCCCAGATAGGACCACAGAGGCGGACGCCCGCCCGCCGGCCCGGCGATCGAGCCGCGACCGAAGAGCATCAGGTTGAGGCGCAGCAGGAAGAAGGCGGCGACGGCGCCGACCCCATGCACCACCCAGGATGCGACGAAGGGCGTCGAATAGCCCGCCAGCCCGCTGTTGATGGTGATCATGATCGCCAGCAGGCAACCGGCGAGCGCCGCCCAGATCCAATCGAGATAGTGTCGCATGAAGCCTCGCTCAGCCGGTGTCCGTCCGGTCGGACGGCGAAGGCGCTGCATAGCCCCGCAGCGATGACGCGGCAATCGATTTGTCCGCGACACCCCTTCAGGTTTTCTACACCCCCTCACCGGACGGATGGCCGCCGAGGCATTTCCGGCTGAGCAAACGAAAAATGGGGCCGCGCGGCCCCATTCCCCTGTTCTCACGAATACGTTGGACCGGATCAGAACTCCGACCAGCCCTCGTTCGCCACGGCGGCATTGCCGTTGAAGGCGTTGACCAGCTTGCGCCCGAGCGCGCGGGCCGGAGAAACGGCCGGACGCGAAGCCGCGCTCGCGGCACGGACCGGCGGCTGGTAGGCCTGGGCAGCCCCTTCGCCAAGCTTGAACTGCGCGAGAAGTTCGGTGAGGGCCGCGGCCTGCTGGGCAAGGCCGTGGCTCGCCGCCGTCGACTGCTCGACCATGGCGGCATTTTGCTGCGTGCCCTGGTCCATCGTGTTGACCGCGGTGTTGATCTCCATGAGGCCGGTCGACTGCTCGCGTGCCGAGGTGACGATCGCGCCGACATTGCGGTTGATCTCCTGCACTTCGGCGACGATCTTCTCCAGCGCCTTGCCGGTCTCGTCGACGAGCGACACGCCGTTGCGGACCTGTTCGCCCGACGTCGTGATCAGCGCCTTGATCTCCTTCGCCGCGTTTGCCGAACGCTGGGCGAGTTCGCGAACCTCCTGGGCGACGACGGCAAAACCCTTGCCGGCTTCACCGGCGCGAGCGGCTTCGACGCCGGCATTGAGCGCCAAGAGGTTGGTCTGGAACGCGATGTCGTCGATCACGCCGATGATGTTCGAGATCTCGCCGGAGGACTTTTCGATCTCCTGCATGGCGGAAACGGCCCGGCGCACGATCTCGCCGGAGGTCTCGGCCCCTTCCCGGGTCCGGGCGACGAGTTGGCCCGCTTCCTCGGCGCGAACGGAGGAATCCTTGACCGCCGTCGTCACCTGCTCGAGCGCTGCCGCCGTCTCCTCGACGGAAGCGGCCTGCTGTTCGGTGCGTTTCGACAGATCGTCCGCAGCCGAAAGCATCTCACGGGCACCGGCATCGATCGCGCGGGCGTTGTCGCCGACCGCGCGCATGGCGTCCTGCAGCTTGGAGACCGAATGGTTGAAATTGACGCGGAGCCCGTCGAGGTGACCGGCAAAGGCCGCGTCGATCTTGACTGCGAGATCGCCATCGGAGAGGCGCGCAAGCCCGCCTGCCAGCTGGTCGACGGCAAACTGGACCTCGGCCGCCTCGCGTGCCTTCTGCTCTTCGCGCGCAATCCGTTCCTGTTCGGTGAGGCTGCGGTTCTGCTCGGCCTGCCGTTCGAGATTGGCGCGCTCGATGGCATTGTGGCGGAACACGGCGACGGCTGCCGCCATCTCGCCGATTTCGTCCTTGCGGCCGTCGAAGGGGATTTCGGCCGAGGTGTCGCCGGCCGCCAGATTGTTCATCGCGTGGGTGATGTCGGTGATCGGACGGGCGACACGGAAGAAGCTCAGGAGCGCTGCGGCCGCCGCAACCAGCGCGGCAAGAAGCACGGAACCGATCGTCGCATAGATGGAAAAGAGCGAGACCGAGTCGGCATGCGCCATCGCCGCGTCCGTCGTGCTCCGGTTGAGTTCGACGATGTCGTTCATCCGCGCCGAGGCAGTCTTGGCGACGTCCGTCATCTTGCCGGTGAACAAGGCCTTGGCGCCGGCGATGTCCGCGGCAGCCTTGTGTTCGAGCAGTTCCGCACCGAGCTTGTCGTAATCGTCCAGCGCTGCCTTCAACCGGTCGAACAGCTCGACCGCCTGGGTGCGTGTGCCGTTGCCGGCGATCATGGCGCCGAAAGCGTCGAACGCTTCGCCGCGGGCGGCAACCGCACGGTTGAGCCCCTCGGTAAGCCTTGCCAGTTCGTCGGCATCGGCGGCGCTGAGAATGATCGCATAATTGCGGCGGACTTCGGCGAACTGGGCGTTCATTTTCGCCACCGCCAGGGTGCGCGGCATGCGTTCGTGGCCGATGACATCGACCTGCTGCTTGACGTCGGAGATGAACTTGATGGCCATCACGCCCTGCACGATGCCGAGCGTCACGACGACCGCAAACAGCAGCGGCAACATGACTTTGATTTTGATGTTGGACATAACATTTGTTCCGGGAAGGAGAATCGGCATCCCAACGAACACGGGCAGAAATGCCCTCGGAAGATCATCTTCCAAAAATTAGGTCGGGTACTAATTAAGCTAAATTGGAACAAGTGAACGAAACCTTGCCCACTGTGTCGTTTTGACACGTTGATTCTTACGGGCAAGCTTTCGCAGTTGCGAAGGCCGGGACTTGATGCAGTCCCGGCCAACGCTGCTTCAGCATTAAACGAAAGTCTTATTCTGCTGCTTCTTCAGTGGGTTGTTCGATCTGATCGGCCAGGAAACCGCCCGATTGGCGGTTCCAGAGGTCGGCATAAACGCCGCCCTTGGCGACCAGTTCGCCATGCGTCCCGGTCTCGATGATCCGCCCCTTGTCGAGGACGACGAGCCGGTCCATCTGGGTCAGCGTCGACAACCGGTGCGCGATCGCGATCACCGTCTTGCCTTCCATCAGGGAGAACAGGCTTTCCTGGATCGCCGCCTCGACTTCCGAGTCGAGCGCCGACGTCGCCTCGTCGAGGATCAGGATCGGCGCGTTCTTGAGGAACACGCGGGCGATCGCGATCCGCTGCCGCTGGCCGCCGGAAAGCTTGACGCCGCGTTCGCCGACCTGCGCGTCGAGACCGGAGCGCCCCTGCATGTCGGCGAGCCCTTCGATGAAGTCCCAGGCATTCGCCCGCTTCGCCGCCTCGATCACCTCCGCATCGCTCGCCTCCGGCCGGCCATAGGCGATGTTGTCGCGGATCGAGCGGTGCAGGAGCGAGGTGTCCTGCGTCACCACGCCGATCGAATGGCGCAGGCTGTCCTGCGTGACCGCCGAAATGTCCTGGCCATCGATCGAGATGCGACCGGTTTCCAGGTCGTAGAAGCGCAGCAGAAGGTTCATCAGCGTCGTCTTGCCGGCGCCTGAGCGCCCCACCAGGCCGACCTTTTCTCCCGCCTTGATGGTTAGCGAGAAGTCTTCGATCACACCCTTCGACTTGCCGTAGTGGAAGCGCACGCGATCGTAGACGATCTCGCCGTTTTCCACCTTCAGCGCCTTGGATGCCTCGGCATCGACGATGTCGTGCGGCTTGGTCATCATGCCCATGCCGTCATAGACGGTACCGATCTGCTCGAAGAGGGCCGCGACCTCCCACATGATCCAGTGGGACATGCCGCTGATGCGCATCGCAAGGCCGATGGCGACGGCGATCGCGCCGACCGAGATGGAACCGCCGAGCCAGAAGGCGATGCTGAGGCCTGCGATGGCAAAAAGCGCAACCGCATTGTTCACGTCGACGGCGATGTTGAGCAGCGTGAACTGCCGCATCTGCCGGCGGACGGAATCGAGGAAGGTGTCCATGCCCTCGCGCGCATAGACCTCCTCACGGCCGGAATGGGAAAACAGCTTCACCGTCGCGATGTTGGTGTAGCTGTCGACGACGCGGCCGGTCATCAGCGAGCGTGCGTCCGCCTGCTCGCTGGACAGTTTGCGCAGCCTCGGCAGGAAACTCGCGAGGATCGTGATGTAGAGCAAGATCCACAGGACGAGCGGCACGGCAAGCCGCCAGTCGACGGATGCCACCAGCGTCACCATGGAGATGAAGAAGGTGACGGCATAGACGAAGACGTCGATAAGCTTCATTGCCGTTTCGCGCACGGCAAGCGAGGTCTGCATGACCTTGGTGGCCACGCGTCCGGCAAACTCGTTGGCAAAGAAGGTCATCGAATGGCGCAGCAGGAAGCGGTGCATCTGCCAGCGGGCGATCATCGGGAAACTGCCGGCCAGCACCTGGTGCATGACCACGCTGTGCACGACGCCGACCACCGGCAGGCCAATCAGCACCAGCGCGCCCATCCAGACCAGCCGTCCCCCCTCCGTCGCGAGGAAGGTGGTCGGGTCGGTCTTGGACAGCCAGTCGACGATATTGCCGAGAAACTGGTAGAGCACCACCTCGCCGACCGCGATCAGGCCCGAGCACAGGCCGAGCAGCAGCAGCCATGGCGCGGCGGACCGGGTATAATGCCAGCAGAACGCGACAAGCCCCTTCGGCGGCAGTGCCGGGTCTTCGGCCGGAAAGGGATTGAGGCGGCTTTCGAACCACGAAAACATGGAAAGACTCCGGATAAAACGTGACCCGCTCCAAATGCTGGAACCGCGACGCGGATCCCGGCGGGCGAAAGATCAGATCTAAGGCCGCAATCCGGCCGCAGGGCGATTCAAGAAAGTCAGTTTGGGAAGAGAGGCGAAGTCGCCTTCACGCAGCCTGCAGAAAATGCGGGACCGGAAGGCGCGTCATACCGTTTGATGTCATCGAAGCCTCCCTTGTTGCGTGTTGAAGATGTTCGTCTTCTAGACCGACATTTCTGCCTTGAAAAGCGTCAAACCGGCAAATTTCCGTGATCGAACGCCTCTGTTGCCCGAAGACAACAACGCCCGGGATGGTTTCCACCCCTTGAGCCGGGCCGCCACCCCGCGCTAGGAAGGGCGATGACCGCGCTTCGCATCGCCCTTTACCAGCCCGACATTCCCGGTAATACCGGCACGATCCTCAGGCTCGCCGCCTGCCTTGGCCTCGGCGTCGACATCATCGAACCGGCCGGCTTCGACATTTCCGACCGCAACCTCAAGCGCGCTGGCATGGACTATCTCGCAAGCGTAACGCTACAGCGCCACGTCAATTTCGAGCGCTTCGAGGAATGGCGGGCAGAATCCGGCCGGAGACTGATCCTGGCCTCGACCCGGGCGGCCACGCGCTACACCGAATTCGCCTACCGCCCCGACGACATCCTGCTTTTCGGTCGAGAAAGCGCCGGAGTGCCGGACCATGTCCACGATCGCGCCGATGCCCGCGTCCTCATCCCGATGGTCGAGGGCCAGCGCTCCATCAATGTTGCGATGTCGGCGGCAATGATCGCCGGCGAGGCCCTGCGGCAGACCACCTGACGGGACAGACGGCCGACGGTCTTTCTCTCCTGTGGCGGCCCTCCATCACCTGAACGTCGTCAAACCGGGCTACAGTGCAGCGGTCCGCCGCCTACACCTGTTGGTTACATCTGCAACTGCGGCATGATGCCCCCGGCCTCTCTCCGCATTTGCTAATTCTACCGACGGATGCTATGTTGCAACGCAGCAAAAACCGGGAGACGATCGATGTTCGAGACCGCATTCGCCCTGAGTTTGACCCAGTTTGCCAGGACGCTCAGCTTCCCCGAGAGGCTTCAGCACCGTCCCGCGCGCAATGCCGCACTCGAGCCGTGGCGCCTGCGCAATACGGGTCTCGATGCCCTCTTTTATGACGTGCGGGCCCTGACCGCCGAAGAAACCTTCTACGTCAGCGACGCGCTGGCCTCGGAAGGCCTGATCATGATCGTCCCGCCGAGCGGCGGCCCGATGCTGACGCTGTGCGACAGTGTCGACGAATACAAGCTGCGCGGCGGCCGCGACGTGCATGCCATGGCGGTCGCCGGCGTCGGCGGTTCGGCGATCGGTGCCGCCGCCTTCGCCCGAAACGTCGCCGACGCGATCGGCGCGCCCGTCGCCGCCGTCGTGTCCGGCTACGGCCTTGGCGACATCATCAACGAGACCATGGGCGGTTCCTTCTTCTTCGGCTGGCTCGGCCACATGCGCAACGACCTCGAGGTGATCGACGACGTCGTCGGCCGCCCGCGCCTCGGCGCCTACGAGGACCGCCACAAGCTGGCGCTGAAGCCCCATCCGAGCTGCCTCGACACCGACACGGTCGAGACCCTGCTCGCCGACCCGGATTTCTCCTTCACCCTGCTCGCCGGCCATTCCCGCGGCAATCGCGTTCTGTCCGAGGCTCTCTATTCGATCAAGGAAGAGGCGCCGAAGCGCATACGTGCCTTGGCACCCGACCTGAAGATTGTCACCTTCGGCGGTCGCATCACCATGCCGCCGGATTGCCGCGACGTGGTGGATGTCATCGGCGAGCTCGACTGGTTCGGCGAAATGAACTCCCGGCCGCAGATCGAAAGCGATATCCGCGTGCCGCTGGCCGGTCACTCGACCAACACCGACTTTGCCGCATCGCTCCAGGTCACCCGCATCATCAAGGAGATCCTGGCCCGGGGCGCAACCGCCGCCGAACCGTCTTCGCCCGCAGCCGTCCCGGCGCCGGTGGAAGCCGTGGTGACTACCCTCCCCGTCCCAGCCCCCACAGACGTCAGCGAGGAATTGACGGAACCGGCCGCAGCCGCGCCGCTGCCCGAAGTTGCCAGCACGCCCGAGCTTGCGGCATCACCCGAGCCGGAAGCTCCGGTGGCCGAAGCTGAGGCAACAATCCCGGAAGTCGTGCCGGAAGAGGCGGGCGTCCTCGCCGCCGCCCCGGTGGCAACTTCAGCACCCGTGGAAACCGCAGAAGTGCCGCCGCCGAGCGAAATCCTCGCCCCCAGCGCGCCGATCCGCCCCGCGCCGAAGAAGTCGGGCATCGCACCGCGCGGACCGTCCCGACCGAAAGGCTCCGGCCGTCGCTGACCGCGACGGCCCTGCGGGGGGTGATCGCTTGAAAGCAGGAGTTGTGGCGATTTAGTCAGCCGTCGGCAGCCGGCGCATGGTGAACTCGATCCGGTCGCCATCGAGCTGGCGCCAGCTTTCCACTTCCGTCCAGTAGGCGGCCTTCGGAAAACTGTCGAACCACTCGCGCGCCTTGGCACGCGCTTCGTCCCGTGTGAGGCAGAAGGTTTCTCGAACAAAATGCGCACCGTCGCGCGCGCCCTTCGCCTGACGCTGCTGGGCGATCCGTCTCTTGAGGCCGTCCAGCGGCGGCGGACCCGGTATCTTCGTCATGAAACACCTCGATGCCCTCAAAATAGGGGCGCAGCCGCGGATTTGCGAGTCGAATCTGGGGGACGGCCCTGCCCTTCGTCTGGTTGAGGCGGGATCGACCTGCTAATTGCAGAATTTGAAAGAGGCGCCGAGTCGCCGTCCATGGGCTTAAGCCCCGGGGGAAGGATGCAAAGACCTGATCTGCCGAAAGGCCTGCCGTTTGACATCGAGGACAAGAAGCTGGCCGCCCGCGCCTGGTTCGAGGGCCTGCGCGACACCATCTGTGCCTCCTTCGAAGCGCTGGAAGACGAGCTGACCGGCCCGCTGGCCGACCAGAAGCCCGGCCGCTTCGTCGGCAAGGACTGGCTTCGCGACGGCGGAGCCGGCGGCGGCGGGCGGATGTCGATGATGGAAGGCCGCGTCTTCGAGAAGGTCGGCGTCCATACCTCGACGGTCCACGGCGAATTTTCGCCCGAATTCCGCAAGACCATGCCCGGCGCGGAAGAAGATCCCCGCTTCTGGGCTTCCGGCATTTCGCTGATCGCTCATCCGGTCAATCCGAACGTGCCGACCGTGCACATGAACACCCGCATGGTCGTAACCACCAGCCAATGGTTCGGCGGCGGTGCAGACCTCACCCCGATGCTCGATCGCCGGCGCACGCAGGACGATCCCGACACCCGCCTGTTCCACCGCGCGATGGAGATCACCTGCGGTCGTCACGCCGCCGTCGCGGATTATCCGAGATTCAAGGCCTGGTGCGACGAATACTTCTTCCTGCCGCACCGCAACGAGCCTCGCGGCATCGGCGGCATCTTCTTCGACTGGCTGCATTCTCCGGAAGAGATTGGCGGCTGGAATGCCGACTTCGCGCTTGTTCAGGATGTCGGCCGCGCCTTCAACCTCGTCTATCCGAAGATCGTGCGGTCGAACTTCAACCTGCCCTGGACCGAGGAAGACCGGGACGAACAGCTCGTGCGGCGCGGCCGTTATGTCGAGTTCAACCTGCTCTACGACCGCGGCACGATCTTCGGCCTGAAGACGGGCGGAAACGTCGAGTCCATTCTCTCCTCCTTGCCGCCGGTGGTGCGCTGGCCCTGACGGCGTTCCCGTCCCGCGAACCGCGCATCGATATCCACAGCCAGAAGCGTCACCTGGGCGGCAAATCGCCCCAAAGCGTCGCAGCCCAGGTGCGACATCAAATTGCATTTGGAATGTGGTTTTGCCGTGTTATCGTCTCGTCCGTTACGAATGGAGGAGATTGCGATGGCATACCCGAGCAGCATTCCACCCCACACTCCCGCTTCGACCGAGCGCGTTCTCAACACCCCCGAATTCATTGACCGTCTGGCAGAGGAACTGAGGGCATCGAGCGACGTCGACCTGCCCCACAGCTATTTCGTCGAACAGGTCCGGCTCGGCCTTGCCGGTCACGACCTGACAGATCTGGCTGCGGCCAACGACATCGAAGGCCTTTCCCGCAAATTGCCGCCGCAAGCCAACGGTACGGTCTTCCGTGCCTGGGCCATGCCCGAGTAACGCAATCCGCATCGCCTAAAAGCAGCATCAAGGACCGGCCTCAAGGCCGGTCCCGAACGCTCCTGAGTTTGGCTGTTTTCGGCTTTCGTGATAGTCTCGCTGGCGCTGTAACAAGTCGAAGAGGAGAACGACATGAAACAGTTCGAATGTGGTTCACTGGTCCCCGGCTGCTCTTGGCACACGCGGGCCGAGGAGGAAGCCGAAGTCGTCCGCCGTGCCGTCGAGCACATGCGCACAGCCCACGGCGAAACGGTCATCCGCGAAAACATGGTCGACAACATCAAGGCCCGGATCACCGAACAGGCAAACGCCGCCTGATATTCGGCGGCGCTCCGGCACGACCGAAGACCGCCGCTTTGCGGGAACATCAAACGAATTGCTCATTCGGCGCAAGGACTTGTAGCGACCGGATGAATCAGTTTCGCAAGCACTTGAATCAGTTTCTGACGAGATCCTGGAGCCGGGCGAGGAGCTTCGCCCGGTCGAAGGAAAAGTTCGAGTTGACCCATTCCTGTTCGAGCGCCTTGAGCGTCTCGCCGACGGCGGGACCCGGCTCGACGCCGCCCGCCAGCACGTCCGCCCCGCTCAGCGGGAAGACCGGGCGTTCAAACCGTTCGGCCCGCTGAAGCAGCACCGACAGCCGGCCCGCCTTCGCCATGGCCTTCGGGTCGGCCTCGGCCGCCGCTCGCGCATAGGCCAGATCGATCTTCAGCGCGGCAACGATGCCCTCCTTGCCGCTTCGATAGAGCTCGCGGTCGAAGGCGATGTCGGAGCCGTCCGGATTGGCCTTCGGGGCCTTCGCATAGCGATCGAGATAGGCAGCCTCCGCATTCGACATACGCAGCCGTTGCGCGAGCGCCGCCAGCCGCTCGGCATCCTTCGGCACGATCGACGCCAGCCTGAGCAGCGGTTCAGGCCGCCAGCCGAGCGCCTGCTCGGCCGCCACCAGCGTCGGGATCGCGTCGATGCCCCATTTTTCGGTTTCCGGCAGGATCGCGGAGAGCACGCCCGACTGACGCATCCACAGAAGCGCCCGGCCGGGATCGCGTGCCGAGAGCAGCTTCTTGGTTTCCGCCCAGACCCGCTCGGCCGACAGCGTCGAGAGCTTGGAAACCGCCCGCGCACAGGCCTTCAGGCCTGCCGCATCCGGTCGGCCGCCGCCGTAGTGGGCGAAGAAGCGGAAGAAGCGCAGGACGCGCAGATAATCCTCGGCGATCCGCATTTCGGCGTCGCCGATGAAGCGAACGGTCTTCGTCTCGATGTCGGGCAGACCGTCGACGAGGTCGATCACCTGCCCGTCCGCGCCGGCATAGAGTGCGTTGATCGTCAGGTCGCGCCGCTCGGCATCCTCCTGCCAGTCCTGCCCGAAGGCCACCTTGGCGCGCCGCCCGTCGGTTTCGACGTCGCGGCGAAGCGTCGTCACCTCATAGCCCTTGCCGTCGATCACCAGCGTCACCGTGCCGTGGTCGATACCGGTCGGCACGGCCTTGATGCCGGCAGCCTTTGCCCGTTCGACGACCGCTTCGGGCTCGAGCGTCGTCGCGAGGTCGATGTCGCCGACCGGCAGCCCCATCAGGCTGTTGCGCACCGCGCCTCCAACCACCCGCACCTCTCCGCCGTCGGCGTTGAGCAGCGCGAAGAGCCGCTGCAGCCCCGGTTCGCGGAACCAGCTCTCGTTCGACAGGTCGGTCATGCATAGAGCCTTTCATAAAGCGTCCGGATGATCCCGGCGGTAATGCCCCAGATATAGCGTTCGCCATAGGGCATCACGTAGAAATGCCGGACGATCCCCTGCCAGGTGCGGCTGTCGCGCTGGTGGTTCTCCGGGTTCATCAGGAAGGAGAGCGGCACCTCGAACACCGCATCGACCTCTTCCGGGTTGGGCGTGATGGTGAAGCCGCGCCGCACCACCGAGAGCACCGGGACGATGCGGAAACCCGTCCCCGCCAGATATTGCGGCAGCCGGCCGACGGTTTCGACGAAATCCGGATGAAGGCCGATCTCCTCCTGCGCCTCGCGGAGTGCGGCAACCTCGGGCGAAGGATCGCCCTCGTCGATCCCGCCGCCGGGAAAGGCGACCTGGCCGGAATGCTTCCGGAGCTTCGCGGTGCGCTGGGTGAGGATCACCTTGGCCCCGTCCGGATCGTCCACCACCGGGACCAGCACGGCGGCGTCCTTCAGCTTCAGCCCCTCGACCTCGACGAGGCTTTCCGGATTCAGCACATGGTCGCCATGGTCGCGCCAGGCATGTTCGATCGGCGCGCCGATCTGGTTCAGCGCCCGGTGGCGGAAATCCGCGGCTGAGAAATCGGTGAAATTCATTGCGACAGCCGGTCCAGCTCGGCCGCCGGCATGACCGGGAAGAGCGCGCCGCCGGAGCGCACGGCGAACATCTCGGTTCCATCGATATCGACCGTCTCGCCGAGTTCCACGAGATCATACATCACGGCGCGCGTCACCAGCGCCTCCAGCCGCCCGCGAACATGCAGGTACGGTTTCAGCTCGTGGTTCTCTCCGTGGATCACGAAACGCAGCGCATGCTCCGCTCCCGCCTCGACGAGATCGCCGACATTGGTGCGGAAGGTGAGGACCTGTTCGCCGTCCCGCGCCGTGACACTCATCTCCACGGCGAGAAAGGGAGCGTCCTCGACGCGGATTCCGACTTTCTCCACAGGTGTGACGAGGTAGGTCTTGCCGTCGGCATCCTTGCGCAGCACCGTCGAGAACAGCCGGACCAGCGGCGCACGCCCGATCGGCGTGCCCATGTAGAACCACGTGCCGTCGGCGCGGATTTCCATGTCCAGATCCCCGCAGAACGGGGGTTCCCAGCGATCGACGGGCGGCAGCGTCGGCTTGCCGCCGGCCGTCTGGGCCGCCGCGCGCGAAATCATCGCCGCCAGTCCGGCCGCATCCGTCGTCGCCTTCAGCGTCTCGCCTGCCATCTTTGCGTCCCGGTTGGTCCCTATTCGGTATCGTGTCACGAGATAGTCATTTGAAACGCGCTTGTCAGCCGCCCTTTGGGGAATAAGTTAGTCCTGAGTGCCGTGGTCGGAAAGAGCTTCCGATTCGGCAGCGATGGCCAAACCAGATGGAGAAGACCATGGGCATGATGCCGACCCCGGATGCCGCGCTCGACGAAAAGGCGATCGTCGAGGCCGCCGAAAAGGCCCTGGCCGACATCGCCGCCGTCAGGCAGGCCGTTTCGCGCGTCATCTTCGGCCAGGAAAAGGTCGTCGAGAACACTCTTCTCGCCATCCTGTCCGGCGGCCATGCGCTGCTGGTCGGCGTGCCGGGCCTCGCCAAGACCAAGCTCGTTACCACGCTCGGCACCGTGCTCGGTCTCGATGCCAACCGCATCCAGTTCACGCCCGACCTGATGCCCTCCGACATTCTCGGCACCGAGGTCATGGACCAGGACGAAAGCGGCCGGCGTTCCTTCCGCTTCGTCAAGGGCCCCGTCTTCGCCCAGCTTCTGATGGCCGACGAAATCAACCGCGCCAGCCCGCGCACGCAGTCGGCGCTCTTGCAGTCGATGCAGGAATACCACGTGACGATCGCCGGCCGGCCCTATGACCTTCCGGCCCCCTTCCACGTGCTGGCGACCCAGAATCCGCTAGAACAGGAAGGCACCTATCCGCTGCCGGAAGCCCAGCTCGACCGCTTCCTGCTGCAGGTCGACGTCGGTTATCCCGAGCTCGCCGCCGAACGACAGATCCTGCTCGAGACCACCGGTGTCAGCGAACAGAAGGCCGTGAGCGTCGTCGATGCGGCCCGCCTCCTGGAGATCCAGAAGCTCATCCGCCAGATGCCGGTTTCCGACAGCGTGGTCGACGCCATCCTCTCCCTCGTCCGCTCCGCCCGTCCCGGCCACGGCAACGCCGACACCGACAAGTCGGTCGCCTGGGGTCCGGGTCCCCGCGCCGGTCAGGCGCTGATGCTCTGCGCCCGCGCCCGCGCCCTCTATGAAGGCCGCCTTGCCCCCTCGCTCGACGACGTGCATGCGCTCGCCGAACCCGTGCTCGAACACCGCATGGCGCTCACCTTCGCCGCCCGCGCCGAAGGCATGTCGGTGCGCGACGTGATCGCCAACCTCGTCAGGCAGGCGCGCGGCTGATGACCGGAAAGGCGATGCATCCGTGGCAAGCATAGGCCAGATCGTCGAACAGACCTCCGCCAGCGACGCGCTCACGCGCGCCCGCCAGCGTGCGGTGCTGGTGCCCGACTGCATGGTCGAGGCCCGCCGCATCGCCAACACGGTGATCGCCGGCTGGCATGGACGCCGCAAGCGCGGCATCGGCGAGAATTTCTGGCAGTTCCGCCCCTATGCCGAGGGTGAAAGTTTCGCCCGCATCGACTGGCGTCGTTCGGCCCGCGACGACCACACCTATATCCGCGACCGCGAATGGGAAGCCGCCCACACCGTCTGGCTCTGGGCCGACATGTCCCCGTCGATGATGTACAAGTCGACGCTCGGAATGGTGTCGAAGGAAAGCCGTGCGCTGGTGCTGATGCTGGCGCTCGCCGAAATCCTGGCGCGATCCGGCGAACGCATCGGCTGCCCGGGCGTGATGGAGCCGGTGGCTGCCCGCAACGCCGCCGAACGGCTGGCCACCGCGATCATGCATGCGCCGCTGTCCGACGGGCTGCCGGACACCACCATGATCCGCGGCACGAGCGACATCGTGCTGATCGGCGACTTCCTCGATGACGCCGACCGCATCATGGAGAAGATCGCGCCACTCGCCCGCCGGGGCCTGCGCGGCCATGTCGTCGAGATCGCCGACCCCGCGGAAGAGACCTTTCCCTATGCCGGACGCACCGAGTTCACCGATCCGGAAACCGGTGAAAAGCTTGTCTCCGGCCGCGCCGAGGGACTGCGCGACGACTACCGCCGCGCCTATCTCGCCCGTCGCGAAAACCTCGGCGAACAACTGCGCCGTCTCGGCTGGAGCTTCGTCCACCACGGCACGGACCGGCTCGCCTCCGAGGCGCTGGTTGCGGTCCACATGTATCTCTCCGGCACGCCGCCGCTCGTGAGCCGGAGCATGCCGGCATGAACGCGCTCCCGATCGCCTTCGCCGCCCCCGCCGTTCTGATCGCCCTGGCCGCGCTGCCGCTGATCTGGTGGCTGCTGAAGCTCACCCCGCCCAGGCCGAAGAGCGAAGTCTTCCCGCCGCTACGCATCCTGGCCGGCGTGTTGAAGCGCGACGAGACGCCGTCGAAGAGCCCGTGGTGGCTGACCCTGCTGCGCATGCTTTTGGCCGCGCTGGTGATCTTCGCCCTCGCCGATCCGGTTCTCAACCCGCGCAATGCCTCGCTTTCCGCCGATGGCCCGCTGGTGCTGGTCGTCGACAACGGCTGGGCCACCGTCTCCGACTGGGACCGACGGGTGGCGACCGCCGAGGCGCTGATCGGTGACGCGAGCGATCGCGACCTGCCGGTGTCGATCGTCTTCACCGCCGATGCCGCCCACGACGCAGTGCCGGCCGGCGCGGCCCAGGCGCTCGAACGCCTGCATGCGGCCCGGCCGAAACCGCTGCGTCCGGATCGTGCCCGGGCCATAGAGGCGACCTCCGCCGCCCTCGGCGGAACCCGTCCCGGCACGCTCGTCTATCTCTCCGATGGCATTGCCGCCGACGACAAGGAACGGCTGCTGTCCGACCTTGCAGCCCTTTCGCCGGCCCAACTCCGGCTGATCGAGGGAGACAAGACCGCCGCGACCGCCATCACGGCGGCGGCCAACGGCGCTGACGCCTTGACCGTCACGGTCTCGCGACTGGATGGCGACGAGGCCCGCAGCCTTATCGTCGACGCCCAGGACCGGCAGGGCCGCGTCATCGCCTCCGGCACCGTGAATTTCCCCGCCGGCAAGACCCTGGCGACCGGCGAGGTCGCCGCTCCCTTCGAGCTGCGCAACGACTTCGCGCGGCTCTCGATTGCCGGCCTAGCCAGCGCCGGTTCCACCCACCTGCTCGACGACGGTTTCCGCCGCCGCCGCGTGGCCTTGCTTTCCGGCGATGTCGGCGATGCCTTCCAGCCGCTGCTCTCGCCGCTCTACTACATCGAGCGGGCGATCGCCCCTTACGCCGACCTCTTGAAGCCGGGCGTGCCCGATCTCGCCGTCTCGATCCCCGAGATCCTCGCGCAAAAACCGTCCGCCATCGTCATGGCCGATATCGGCCGCCTTCCGGCCGACGTCTACGAGCCGCTGCAGCGCTGGATCAACCAGGGCGGAACGCTGATCCGCTTTGCCGGCCCGCGCCTCGCCGCAGCTCCCGTCAACGATCCGCTGGTGCCCGTGATCCTGCGCCAGGGCGAACGCGAACTGGGCGGCGCGCTCTCCTGGGCAGAACCGCAGCCGCTCGCCGACTTCCCCAAGTTCGGCCCCTTCGCCGGCATGGCCCGCCCCGAAGGCGTGCTGATCAAGCGCCAGGTCCTGGCCGAGCCGACACCCGATCTCGCCGAACGCACCTGGGCGAGCCTCGCCGACGGAACCCCGCTCGTGACCGTCAAGGAAAACGGCGCGGGCCGCGTCGTGCTCTTCCATGTCAGCGCCGAGGCGACGTGGTCGGACCTGCCGATCTCGGGCGAATTCGTCGAGATGCTGCGCCGGATCGTCCAGCTTTCCCGCGTCGGCACGGCCGCATCCTCGCCGGATGCCTCAGCCCGCGCGACGCTTGCCCCCTTCCGGCTGCTCGACGAACGCGGCGCCCTGATTGCCGATCCGGGCAATGCGCGGCCGCTCGACATCGGTCCGGCAAGGCCCTCGGCTGCCACCTTCGAAAATCCGCCCGGCCTCTATGGCACCGAGGACGGGTTTGCCGCGCTCAACCTGCTGCCGGCCGGCGCGGAGCTCAAACCCCTCAACACCGAGGCCTCGATGGCGATTGCCCGTGAACCGCTCGTCGGTACCGCCGCCACCCCGCTCAAACCGGCGCTCCTGAGCCTTGCCTTCCTGTTGCTCGTCGTCGACAGCCTCGTCGTGCTCTTCATGGGCGGCGCCTTCGCGCGGCTGCCGCGCCGGACCGCCGCGGCCGTCGTTCTCGCCCTGGCGCCCCTCAGCCTCGGCTTTCCCGCCGACCGCGCCGTGGCCGACGACGCAAAGCCCGGTGACGAGGTGATCTTCGAACGCCTCGACAACACCCATCTCGCCTATGTCGTGACCGGCGAGGACGAGGTCGACCGCCTCTCCGAAAACGGCCTGCGCGGCCTCACCGATTTCCTCACCTACCGCACCACGCTGGAACCCGCGCCGCC
This sequence comes from Rhizobium terricola, assembly GCF_012927355.1. Classification (GTDB taxonomy): domain Bacteria; phylum Pseudomonadota; class Alphaproteobacteria; order Rhizobiales; family Rhizobiaceae; genus Allorhizobium; species Allorhizobium terricola. The sequence continues at coordinate 512,459 of NZ_JABBGK010000001.1, read as the reverse complement.
GGTCGGGCTCGACATCACCAAGGACGAACTGTCCTTCTACCCGATCATCTTCTGGCCGATCTCGGCGACCGCGCCGATGCCGTCAGCCGCCGCGATCAGCCGCATCGACGCCTATATGCGCGCCGGCGGCACCGTCCTGTTCGACACCCGCGACCAGTTCTCGGCGCTTGGTGACACCGACGGGCCGAGCGCCAACGGCGAGCGCCTGCAGGCGATTCTTGCCAATATCGACATTCCGCCGCTGGAGCCGGTGCCTGCCGACCACGTGCTGACCCGCTCCTTCTATCTGCTGAGCAATTTCCCCGGCCGCTATACCGGAAGCCCGCTCTGGGTCGAGGCCCGCCAGGAAGCCAAGACCACCAACAGCGGTGTCGTTTCTTCCGGCGACGGGGTTTCGCCGATCCTGATCACCGGCAACGACATGCTCGGCGCCTGGGCGGTCGATGGCAATGGCGCGCCCCTGATGCCGACCGTGCCACCGGACGAGATGCAGCGGGAAATGTCCTTCCGCTCCGGCGTCAACATCATGATGTACATGCTGACCGGCAACTATAAGGCCGACCAGGTGCATGTGCCGGCCCTGCTCGAACGGTTGGGGCAGTGACATGACGCTCGAATTCGCCCCCTTCGTCCCGTGGTTCGTGCTTCTCGGCCTGGCACTCGTCGCGCTGATCCTGGCGACCGCGGGCTTTGCCCGCCGCATCCGGGGCACTGCGGTCCGCCTCGCCGCCTCGGCGGCCGTGCTCGCAGCGCTTGCCAATCCCCTGCTGATGCAGGAAGACCGCGAGCCGCTCTCCACCGTCGTGCCGGTGGTCGTCGACCGCAGCCAGAGCCAGGAAACGCCGGAGCGCGTGGCGATGACCGATGCCGCGCTTGCCGGGCTGAAGGATCGGCTTTCGCGTTTCGGTCGCATCGAGCCGCGCATCGTCGAGGTGAAGGATCCGGCGACCTCCGACGCCCCCTCCACCCGCCTTTTCGAAGCGCTCGCCTCGGCCGTCGCCGACGTCCCGCCCGCCCGGATCGGCGGCGCGATCTTCCTGACCGACGGCCAGGTCCACGACATTCCGCAGGGTGCTGCAGCCCTCGGCTTCGACGCCCCCGTCCATTCCCTGATCACCGGTCGGGCCGACGAGTTCGACCGGCGGATCGAGGTGCTGCGCGCGCCCCGCTTCGGGATCGCCGACGAGGAACAGGAACTGGCGCTCCGTGTCTTCGACGACGGCCGTCGCACCGACACGCCGGCAACCGTCACCGTGCGCATGAACGGCGAGGAGATTGCGACTCTGAACGCCGTCCCGGGTGCCGAGACGCCGTTCAGCTTCAAGGTTCCGCGCGGCGGCGCCAATGTGCTGGAGTTCGAGGTCGCCGCGACGCCCGGCGAAGTGACCGAGGTCAACAACAAGGCGATCCACCTGATCGAGGGCATCCGCGAGAACCTGCGCGTCCTGCTCGTCTCCGGCGAGCCCCATGCCGGCGAACGCGCCTGGCGCAACCTGTTGAAGTCGGACGCCGCCGTCGACCTCGTGCATTTCACCATTCTCAGGCCACCGGAAAAGCAGGACGGCACGCCGATCAACGAACTGTCGCTGATCGCCTTCCCGACCCGCGAGCTCTTCGTCGAGAAGATCAACGATTTCGACCTGATCATCTTCGACCGCTACCAGCACCGCGGCGTGCTGCCGATCCTCTATTACGACTACATCGCCGAATACGTGAAGAAAGGCGGCGCGCTGCTGATCGCCGCCGGCCCCGAACATGCGAGCGAGGATTCGATCGCGATCACGCCGCTCTCCGCCGTCCTGCCGGCCGCGCCGACAGGCGAGGTGCACCAGGCGGCCTTCTATCCGCGCCTGTCCGACCAGGGCAAGCGCCACCCCGTCACCCGCGGCCTCGACGGCTCGACCGACGAGCCGCCGCATTGGGGTCGCTGGTTCCGCAGCGTCGACGTCGACCCGCCGCGCGGCGAGACCGTGATGACCGCCGCCGACGGCCGCCCGCTTCTGGTCCTCGACCGCGCCGAGGAAGGCCGCGTCGCCATGCTGCTCTCCGATCAGGGCTGGCTCTGGGCCCGCGGCTTCGAAGGCGGCGGCCCGCATGTCTCGCTCTATCGCCGCATCGCCCACTGGCTGATGAAGGAACCGGAACTCGAGGAAGAGGCCTTGAAGGCCCGCGCCTCCGGCCGCACGCTTGAGGTGACCCGCCAGACCATCGGCGGCGATCCGGGTGCCGCCACCGTGCGCTATCCCTCAGGCAAGACCGAGCCACTGCCGCTCGCCGAAACCGCCCCCGGCCTCTATCGCGCCGAAAAGCGCATGGACGAGACCGGGCTCTTCACCATCTCCAATGGCGAGTTTTCCACGCTCGTCCATGTCGGCGCGGTCGATGCGCCGGAATTCAAGGCCATGGTCTCGACGCTCGACACGCTGAAACCGCTTGCCGCGGAGACGAAGGGACACCTCGCCCGCCTCGACGACGGCAATGGCGGCATCCGCCTGCCCGACATCCTGCCCGTGCGCGGCGCCGTCCGCCTCGCCGACGACAGCCGGCTCCTCGTCCGCCTGACCGACGAAACCGTACTGAAGGGCGTCAACACCCTGCCGCTGTTTGCCGGCTTCGCCGGGCTTGCCGTGCTGCTACTCGCAATATCGGCCACGTGGTGGCGCGAGGGACGTTAGGGAACCCGCCCCCTCCCAGCCGGGGGCCGACAGATTTCCGACGGTTTTTGCCGTTGCTCCGTGTCAGCCTGACTTTGGCGGCAATACCGACCGGAAGTCGCCTTCGAGCAGGTGCTGGAAGGGACGCGGCTGCAGTTTGCCCGGATTGGCATACGGATTTCCGAAGGCGAAGATGAAGAAGAGAATCACGCCGGAATAGGCGCCGAAGAGGCTGAACAGAACGAGATGCGTTCGCGATGGCCGGTAGACGTAGAAGGCAGCGGAGACGATCACGAGGCCTATGAGGGCCGGAGCCCAGAAGAGCCAGAAGAAGTGGTTCAAGGACGGCGCCTCGCGCAATTGCCTGTATTTCGCGATCGCCGAAACCCTGTCCTTCAACCGCGCGCTGAGATAGCGCTCCCGTTCAGAGACCGGCGTGAGATCCAGGATGGTGTCATATACCGCCTCCCACTCCTGCCATGCTTTAGGCGAAAGCCCCTCATGCCGCGCCAGACGTCCCCACTCGTCATCGACGACGACCGCGACATATCTCGCAAGGCCCTGCTGAACCTCGAGCGTGACCGGCCCACCATAGCGCCGAACGTCGTTGAAGACATCCGAGATCGCCACGGCCTCGTCGATCAGATTGGATCGGACCGCCTTGTAGTCGTCGAGTTCCTGGGCATAGACGAGGCCGAGGATCAGGCTGTGCAGCGTCGCCACCCGCACGGCAACGTTCCCGGCGACCTCCAGCGTACGATCCGCTTCGCCGCCCGGATGAAGCAGCTTTCGCGCCACGAAGTAACTTGCGAGGACGATGCCGATGGTCACGACAACGAAGCCGATGCCGCTGGCCGCCGAAGTGAAATAGTCGATCAGTGTTTCCATGGCGGCAACATGATCGAAAGCTGATGAACGTTCAATGCGCGGGGTGAAATCCTTGCGGTCGTTATAGGGCCGATAGCGCGGCTCCTGGCCATACCGTGGCCCGAAGGAAGCGAAGCCACGCGTCGTCATCTGCACGAAACATACAAGAGAATACAACCCTGGTTTGCGCTCGATCCAAGTCGAGTGCTAATCTCTCTTGGCTTTTGGGGCCGCAAATTCGTGGACTCTTCCCTTGCTCCCCTCGGACACAGTCACGAATTGAAGCAGAGCCGAAAATATTCGTCTTTAAACGAAATCAATTCTATGTTAGAAGTTCGCCACTACCTGAATCAAGATGGCCGAAATCTCTTCGTTGAATGGCTTCGCGACCTCCGCGATCCGTTGGCGAAGACCGCTATCGTCAGGCGCCTCAATCGTCTGGAGCAAGGAAATTTCGGGGATTTCAAAGCGGTGCGGCGGGGTGTCTGCGAGCTGCGTGTCGACGTGGGCCCCGGTTACCGGATTTACTATGCGAGATCAGGCGACACCGTGGTGCTGCTTCTATGCGCTGGAACAAAGCGGACGCAAGAGGCGGACATCGACCGCGCCTGCACATACTGGTTGGATTGGTTGGGCCGGAAGGATTGAAGGAACATCAGATGAAGGATCAATCCCATGACGACGCCATGGCGACCCTTTTCCGTGAGGACCCCGAGCTCGCCGCTGCCACGCTCGATGCAATCCTCGCCGATGGAGACCAGGGCGAGCTTTTGGTGACCCTTCGCCAGATGGCAAAGGCCTTCGGCGGCGTCTCGGCCGTGGCGAAGTCTGCGGATCTGAACCCGACCCAGCTTTACCGCACGCTCTCCGAAAAGGGTAACCCGGAGCTCCGCAGCCTGAACGCCCTTCTGCGCAGTATGGGCCTTCGCCTTTCCGTCCAGCCGCTGGACAAGACTCCAACGCTGGCCGACAATTCCCGCCCATGATCGACTCCCTCCCCCTCTCCGACACCGTCCCCGATGACGCCCGCGATGTGATCCGCAAGGGCATCCTCGACTACAATACCGACATGCTCGGCCCGACCGACCGCAAGAACCTCTTCATCCCCCTGACGGACGAGGACGGGAAGGTCGATGGCGGGCTGATCGGTTACACGGGCCGTGGCTGGCTCTATACGGAAATGCTGTTCGTGCCCGAGCGCCTGCGGGGGACGGGCACCGCCGGGCGACTGTTGCAGGCGGCGGAGGACGAGGCGAAGCTGCGCGGCTGCGTCGGCGCCTATATCGACACGATCAATCCCGCCGCCCGCCGCGCCTATCAGCGGCAGGGCTACGAGATCTGCGGCGCGATCGACAAATTCACCGGCGACTACGCGATCACCTGGCTCAAGAAGCTTTTCTGAGCGCTTCCGCCTCTGCGACATCGTCCCGCCAGGCGATCACGCCGTTGAGACGTTCGTGCACGTCCGCGCCGAGCGGCACGACCAGAACCCGGGCGGGATCGACCGGGCCGGGGAACTCCAGCGCCTTCCAGGCCACCTTCTCGAAGCCGAGCGGCATGTAATAGGGCGGATCGCCGATCAGGATGACGGCTTCGGAGCCGGCCCGCCGGGCGGCGTCGATGGCAATCCTCACCAGCTCGCGGCCAATGCCCCGGTTCTTGTGCGACGGCCGGACCGCCAGCGGTCCGAGCAGATGGCCCTTGACCGAACCGGCGATCACCGGGGTCATGCGGACGGAAGCGATCGTCTCGCCGTCATCGGCGCAGATGAAGGAGAGGTGCCGGTCATGCGGCCCCTGCTCGCGGATCCGCGCAGCGGCACGGGTGAACCGGCCGGGGCCGAAAGCTTCTTCGTTGATATGCTCGATGACCGCGTCGTGCGACGCATCCTCGGTGAGGTAGACAAGGTCGTGATTTTTCATGGAATGACCGAACCGGAAGACAGACGTAGATATGGGTTCTCGATGACGCCGAAAGGGCGTTCGGGAAGCATCAGCGTCGTCGCAGGGTCCGTGGTGCGGTCATGAAAAAGGGTTATCCTTGTTGAGCGGGATTCCGGATAGCAGCATTTTTTCGGCCCGTCCAATGGAAAAACGCACTGTTCAATCATTCGCATCTCCCAATCTGGGCCGCGAGGCGTATGTGATTAGGCAGAAAATGAACACCAACTGGGAGAATGCCGATGGGCATGCTCGTTGAAGGCGTCTGGCACGACGTCTGGTATGACACGAAATCGACCGCCGGCCATTTCAAGCGTTCGCAGGCGCAGTTCCGCAACTGGGTGACCGCCGACGGCGCCGCCGGACCGACCGGCCGCAGAGGCTTCAGGGCCGAGGCGGGCCGCTATCATCTCTACGTTTCGCTGGCCTGTCCCTGGGCCCATCGCACGCTGATCTTCCGTAAGCTGAAGGGCCTCGAGGACCTGATCTCGCTGTCGATCGTCGATCCGCTGATGGTGGAAAACGGCTGGGAGTTCCACGACCGCGACGGCGCCACCGTCGATCATCTGTTCGGCTCGGACTACCTCTACCAGATCTACCTGAAGGCCGATCCGGCCTATTCCGGCCGCGTCACGGTACCGGTGCTTTGGGACAAGCAGGCGGGTACGATCGTCTCGAACGAATCCGCCGACATCATCCGGATGTTCAACAGCACCTTCGACGGCCTGACCGGTTCCACCCTCGACCTGTCGCCGCTCACGCTGCGCGAGGAAATCGACGCCCTCAATGCCCGCGTCTACGACCGGGTCAACAACGGCGTATACAAGGCCGGTTTTGCCACGACCCAGGAAGCCTATGAAAGTGCGGTCTATCCGCTCTTCGCCATGCTCGACGAACTGGAAGAGCGGCTGTCCGGCCAGCGCTACCTGTTCGGCGACGCGATGACCGAGGCCGACTGGCGGCTGTTCACCACGCTCATCCGTTTCGACCCGGTCTATGTCGGCCATTTCAAGTGCAACATCCGCCGCATCGCAGACTATCCGACCCTTTCGGCCTATGTGCGCGACCTCTACCAGACGCCGGGCGTGGCCGGAACGGTCGACTTCCACCACATCAAGCATCACTACTATCGCAGCCACAAGACGATCAATCCGACCGGCATCGTACCCGTCGGGCCAGAGCTCGATCTCGACCGGCCGCACGGACGGGAAGGTCTATCAGCGCAGGCGGACGTCACCAGATATCGGCAGGCGTAACCGTCCCGCTCAGTTCGAGAAGCCGTCGCCGCGTGGCGGCGGTCACCTCGTCCGGCAGATCGGCGGGATCGAAGAAGCCGCATTCGACGATCTCGCGATCGGCAAGGCGCGGCGCCGTCTGCACGACCTGAGCCTTGTAGAAGAGCACATGGTCGCGCTGGCTGATGCGACTGTTGAAATAGACATGGAAGAGTTCGGGCCGGGCGGTCAGCATCAGGTTCCCCTCCTCGCGCAACTCCTTTTCGAGCGCCTGAAGCGCGGTTTCGCGCCGCTCCACCCCGCCGCCCGGCATGTACCAGCCCGGAACATAGGAATGGCGCACGAGGAAGACCTTGCCCTCCTCGTTGAAACAGGCGGCCCGCACGCCGAGCGTCATGCCACGCGACACGGCAAAATAGCCGTGCAGAAGCCGGACCAGCAGGCTGCGTCCACCCGTCAGCCTCTCATCCCTGTCGCTCGACTGGCTCATTCTTCTTGCTCCTGTCGCACCGCGCCTTTAAGACAAGCGCCATGTTCAAGCTCGCGCATATATCCGACGTCCATCTGGGCCCATTGCCGAATCTGACGTTCCGCGAACTCGCCTCCAAACGCATCACCGGATATGTGAACTGGCACCGCAACCGGCGCAAGCACCTTTTCGCCAACGCGCTGGACCTCGTCATCGAAGGCATCCGCGAACAGGCGCCCGACCATCTCGCCATCACCGGCGACCTCGTCAACCTCGCCTCCGGCATCGAGATCCGGCTTGCCGCCGAATGGCTGCGCCGCACGGGCGCGCCCCTCGACACCTCCGTCGTGCCCGGCAATCACGACGCCTATGTGCCCGGTGCCCACGACAAGGCGGTGCAGGCCTGGTACGACTATCTGCGCGGCGACGACGATCCGCTGATCTGGAAGGAAGGCTACAAGCTCTTTCCCTATATTCGTCGGCGCGGCCCGGTGGCGATGATCGGCTGTTCCACCTCGATCGCCACGCCTCCTTTTTCGGCAACGGGCTATTTCAGTGCGCGCCAGGCGCGCGAGACCGTCGAGTTGCTGAAGGCAGCCGGCGAGGAAGGCCTGTTCCGCGTCGTGATGATCCACCACCCGCCGATCCGGGGTGCCGCGGCGTCCCACAAGCGCATGATCGGCATTCGCCGTTTCGCGGCCGCGATCTCGATGGGCGGCGCCGAGCTCGTCTTGCACGGCCACACCCACCTCAACACACTCTACTGGCTCGACAGCCACGGCAAACGGGTCCCCGTCGTTGGCATATCTTCGGCCTCGCAAGGCCCGGGCGCCCATAAACCGGCTGCGGGTTTCAATCTCTTCTCGATCAGCGGCAAGCCGGGCGAGTGGCAGATGAAGTGGGACCGTTACGGCCTGTTCGACGCCGTGACCAAGCTGCGCCACGAACATCACCAGATGCTGATCGGCTAGCCGCCAGGCCCATTTCGCGACCGGTGATAGGCGACGATCGCCCTCAGATTGTCGGAAAACACCGCGATCGCCGCCTGCGCCTCGCAGAGCCCAAAGCCCTTCCACCCCATCCGTTTGACCACGACCGGCTTGCAGATCCGGAAGAACACCGACTGGCCGAGCAGCGAAAACACCGTCAGCTCCAGCCCGGCGACGTTGTCCGGCCGGCCGACGGCTATGGCGAACAGCTGGCAGAAGCGGTCATGCAGGGGTTGCGCCATGCGGTCATAGAGCAGCCCGTCGACCTCGCCCGGCATCACCAGTTCCCGCGTCATGAAATTGGAGATCTGGTCGGCGTCGGGCCGGGTCGAACCGATGCGGATCAGGGTGCCGATCATGCCCTCGAGAAGGTTCAACGCTTCGTCGGGCTTGAGATGGGGTGGCAGGGGCTGGCTGAAACCGGGTCCCAGCGCCTCGACGATGACCTCGATCACATATTCGACGCAGGCATTGCGCAGGCCCGGTTTGCCACCGAAGTGATAGGCAATGCTGCCGATATTGGCGGCCGCATGGTCGGCGATCTGGCGGGTCGAGACCGCGTCATAGCCATGGTTGCCGAAGAGCTCGAGCGCGGCAGAGACCAGCGACGCCCGCGTCGCCGCAGCACCCGATACCTGCCTGGCCATGAAACCACCCTCCCGAACCCTGATCAGTCGATTGATTAAAAGCACGCCCGAGGAAATTCAACTAGCCTTTTCGAGGGTTTGCCCCCACCGCCGGGTTAGCGTGAGACCCGCCGGACACCCCGCCGGCAAGCCTTGAAAATCTTGATCCAAGTCAATGCCGCGTGGTCATTCGAAGCGCCTAATGTTCGTCGAGATGCAGTTCGCAGGCGGAACGTCGGTGCGAGCGGCTTCGTTTTGCCGGCCCTTGTCTTCTGTGACGAGCGCCGGACAGGACCAACAGATATCAGGACAATGCGAGAGGAGAACCATGGCGCACCAGGACGCAGAAAAGAACGCAACCCCGATCGACGGAAATGTCGTCACTGCCCTCCCCCCGGCCGTGGAATCCGGCCTTGCCGAGGAACGCAGCGCGGCCGCCCAGGAAGCCGAGCTGTCCGCCATGACGGAGATCGCTTTGGGAGCCGGCGGCGACGGTGAAATCAAGGCCGGGATCGAGGCGATCATAGACGGCGCCTCCCCGGACGACGCGAGCCGCCTGCGCAAGCAGCTCGGCCTGCCCAAGCCGTCGGGCCACCCCCGCATCAGCAGCGACGAGCTCGCCGATGATTGGCGGGACGGCGGCTATCCGTTCAAGTACAAGATGCTTCGGCGCGACTACGAACACGAGAAGTTCGTTCTCCAGACCGAATTGCTCAAGCTTCAGTCCTGGGTGAAGGAAGCGAACCAGCGCATCATCATCCTGTTCGAGGGACGCGATGCGGCCGGCAAGGGCGGCGCCATCAAGCGTTTCATGGAACATCTCAATCCCCGTGGCGCCCGTGTCGTCGCGCTCGAAAAGCCGAGTGAAGTCGAGCGCGGCCAGTGGTATTTCCAGCGCTATGTCGAACACCTGCCGACGCGGGGCGAGATCGTGCTCTTCGATCGCAGCTGGTACAACCGCGCCGGCGTCGAACGGGTCATGGGTTTCTGCTCCGACGAGGAGTACCGGGAATTCCTGCGACAGGCGCCTGAGTTCGAGCGCAATCTCGTGCGCAGCGGCATCCATCTCATCAAGTTCTGGTTCTCGGTGAGCCAGGACGAACAGCGCCGCCGTTTCAAGGAGCGCAAGGTACACCCGCTCAAGCAATGGAAGCTCTCGCCCGTCGACCTCGCGTCGCTCGACAAGTGGGACGACTATACGCGGGCCAAGGAAGCCATGTTCTTCCACACCGATACGGCGGATTCGCCCTGGCTGGTCATCAAATCGGACGACAAGAAGCGGGCCCGGCTGAACGCCATGCGCTACGTGCTCCACTCCCTGCCCTATACCGGCAAGGATCCCGAGCGGATCGGAAGGGTCGACAGCCTCCTGGTCGGTCGAGCCAACACCATCCACGAACGCGGCGAATACGTCTTCGGAACGAACTGAAGATTCTGCCATGAAGAAGGCCGGCGGATGCATGACGCACCCGCCGGCCGAAGCATTTTGAATGCCTTTGGCGACCCTTGGTCCAGCCGTCTAGGCCGTCATTTCGCGGAGCAGGCTCGCGACCGCCTCGGGGCATTCGTCCACCAGCATGTGGCCGGCATTGGCGATCCGGGTCAGTGCCATGTTGGCCGGAAGCCGGTCTGCCTGTCCCGCCGGCAACACGCAGTCCTCCATCCCCCAGACGACGCGGATCGGCATGGTCAGGTTGGCCAGCGCCTTGAGCGGCAGTTCGCCCTGCAGCCGCTCGCCGGTCGAAGCGACATAGGTGATCGCATCGAAGATCCTGTCGAGCGCATCGCGCGATCCCGGCATCTGCCGAAGCCGCAGCATCTCCTCGACCATCTCCTCCGGCAGCCTGGCATTGAACCCGCTCATGACCTCGAGCGCCCGGACAAGGTCGATATGCGTCTCCGCCCGGGCATAATGGGCAAGCACCCGGTGGTTGATCGCCGATCCGATACCCCCGGGGGCAAGCAGCGTTGCGCTGAGAACCCGCCTTGGATCCTTGAGTGCAAGAAGCGCGGCCGTCGCGCCGCCGAGCGAATGGCCGGCGACGTGGAAGGCCGTGACCCCACGCAGGTCGAGATCGTTGCGGATCGCCTTCGCCATCTTGCTGGCGCTGCCGATACCGTCGGCATCGAGCGAACCCGCATGCCCCGGCATGTCATAGGCGATGACCGGGCGGCCGGCGCCCAGCCCCGCCATGACCTTCTGCCAAATGAAGGCCCCGCCGCCGAAGCCGTGCAGGAGCACGAGCGGTGGTGTCTTTCTCACATCTCCGATCGCGACCGCGTGGAGCGCCATGGTTCAGGCCTTCTTCGCGCGGTCTTCGAGCACCCGGTTCGCGGCGGAGACGATCGCCTCCAGCGAAGCCGAGACGATGTTGCTGTTGATCCCGGCGCCGAACAGCTTGCCACCCTTGTGCTCGACCTCGACATAGGCGATCGCCGACGCGTTCGAACCGTGCTGCAGCGAATGCTCGGAGTAGTCGGCGACCGACAGCTCGGTGCCGAGATAGGTCGACAACGCGTTGATGAAGCCGTCGATCGGGCCGGTGCCCTTGCCCTCGATACGCTTGAGTTCGCCGCCATCGGTGATCTCGGCCGCCACGATCCGCACGCCCTTCTGGTCCGAGCCGGCCGGATAGGTGTGGTGATCGACGAACTTCAGCCGTGCGCCGGGCTGGGTCACGTAGCGCTCGATGAAGCGCTCATAGATGCGCTTCGACGGCAGCTCCACGCCTTCCTCGTCGGTGATCCGCTGGATGTCCTCGCGGAACTCGACCTGCAGGTTGCGCGGCAGGTTGATGCCGTAATCCTCCTGCAGGATGTAGGCAATGCCGCCCTTGCCCGACTGCGAGTTGATGCGGATGATCGCCTCGTAGGTCCGGCCGACGTCCTGCGGATCGATCGGCAGGTACGGCACTTCCCAAACCGGGGAATTCGCCTTGCGGATCGCCTTCATACCCTTGTTGATCGCGTCCTGGTGCGAGCCGGAAAACGCCGTGTACACCAGTTCGCCGACGTAAGGATGGCGCTCCGGAATGGTCATCTCGTTGGAATATTCGTAGACCGCCTTGATCCGCTCGATGTCGGAGCAATCCAGTTCCGGATCAACGCCTTGCGTGAACATGTTGAGGGCCAGCGTGACGATGTCGACATTGCCGGTGCGCTCGCCGTTGCCGAACAACGTACCCTCGACGCGGTCGGCGCCGGCCATCAGGCCGAGCTCGGTCGCGGCGATGCCGGTACCGCGGTCGTTGTGCGGATGCAAGGAGACGATGACGTTCTCACGGTTGTTGATGTTGCGGCACATCCATTCGATCTGGTCGGCATAGATGTTCGGCGTCGCCATCTCGACCGTCGACGGCAGGTTGAGGATCAGCTTGTTGTCCGGCGTCGGCTTGATGATGTCGATGACCGCGTTGGAAATCTCCAGCGCCACCTCCAGCTCCGTACCGGTGAAGCTTTCCGGCGAATACTCGAAGCGGAAACCGCCGCCGGCCTTGGCCGCCATGTCGGTGATCATCTTGGCCGCATCGACGGCGATCTGCTTGATGCCCGGTACATCCTTGCCGAACACGACGCGGCGCTGCAATTCACTGGTGGAATTGTAGAAATGGATGATCGGACGGTGTGCGCCTTCCAGTGCCTCGAAGGTACGGGTGATCAGCTCAGGCCGGCACTGGACCAGAACCTGCAGCGACACGTCGGCGGGCACGCCGCCCTCCTCCACGCACCAGCGCGCGAAGTCGAAATCGGTCTGCGAAGCGGACGGGAAACCGATCTCGATTTCCTTGAAGCCCATGTCGAGCAGCAGCTGAAACATGCGGGCCTTGCGGTCGTGGCCCATCGGATTGACCAGCGACTGGTTGCCGTCGCGCAGGTCGACCGAACACCAGATCGGCGCCTTGGTGATGGTCTTCGACGGCCAGGTGCGGTCCTTGATGTCGATTTGCGGATAGGGGCGATACTTCATCGCCGCCTCGGGCATGCCCACAATGCCGGTTCCGGATTTCATGCTCATGTCGTTCATCTCTTCCTCTTCCGCACCTGCCCGGCTCTTAGCGCATCAATGGCGCCATGGCGACGGCAAATGCTGGCCTTCGGTCGGCCAAATAGTATCAGTCTACGGGATTTGCTTCGAGGAGCTGAGCCATGCGGCTATCCGGCCGCCGGGCGCTCCTCAAAGGACCCGGCAACCGCGGATAAGGCTAAGAAGAAGCGAGTTTGGCACCGACGCGACAACACCGGCCGCCGGGCGGGCGGTCTTCAGGGTCGCAGCAATGGTCGAGCCGAAACGTGTCATGATGGCAAACAGATAACGCGCGACGACCGATCGCGCAAGTCCGTTATTCGGCGGCGGACTTCGGAGACTGTTTGAGGCGTTCGCGAATCCATAGGGATACCAGCTTATGCCGCGAGGTGTTCAAACGAACGGCCTCCGCGTCGAGCGCAGACAGCTCCTCTTTCTGCAATTCGAGCTCGACCAGTTCGTGCTCCCAATTGATACGCCGCGCATTGGCCCAATCGAAATATTCGCTGACGTCTTCCCCGTTGTCGAATTTTTCGTCGAGCTCAGCCGCTGTTATGGTCTTCATAATACTGACTCTCCGCCTTCCTGGCCCTGCGAACGGAAATGATCCGGATCTTGTTATGCCGGAGCGTGAAGTATCCCATCCAGAATTTGCCTTTGATGAGACCGACAATACCATATCGGACCTCGTCCTGCGAGCGGGCGTCGACAGTCAACCCGTTTCCCGCACGCCACAATTCCTGCGCCGCCACGAAATCGATTCCGTGTTTCGCTCTGTTCGCCTCGCTCTTGGCCGGATCGAATTCGAACTCCATGCCCGATCAAAGCACGGAGACGCGCAAAAATCGAGAGCTCACCCCCTGCGTGAGAGCCGCAACAATCCAAGCATCAATCCGCCGGCGACCAGCCCCCAGAAGGCGCCGGAAATTCCGGCGAAGGAGACGCCGGAGGCCGTGATCAGGAAGGTGACGGCGGCGGCCTCACGCGTCTCGGGCTCCTTGAAGGCGGCGACGGCCGAGCCGGAAAAGGCGCCGATCAGCGCAAGTCCCGCCACGGCCTGGATGAGGATCGGCGGCGCGAGCGACACGAAGGCGGTGACGGCGCCTGCGGCAAGACCGAGGATGACATAGCCGACGCCGGCGATGATCGCCGCCCAATAGCGCTTGTTGCGGTCGGGATGGGCGTCCTCGCCCGCGCACATCGCCGCCGTAATCGCCGCAAGGTTGACGGCATGGCCGCCGAACGGCGCCGACAGGAGCGAAAAGACACCCGTCACGGCAAACAGCGGGCCGGGATTGGGATCGTAATGGTTGACCTTCAGGACCGCGATGCCGGGAATGTTCTGCGATGCCATGGTGACGATGAAGAGCGGCAGCGCGATCGACACAAGCGCCGGCAGCGTGAAGGTCGGCGCGACCAGTTCCATCGGCGGCGCGAGCGACGCGGCCCAGCTTGCCATTGCCCCGTCCGGCAGTTTGACGCCGAACACCATCACGATCACGAAGGCGGCAAGCGCCGCCGGAACCGCATAGAGCCGCTTGAACGCCAGCACCGCCGCCCAGGCGACGAGGATCGGCAGGCCAAGCTTCGGATCGAAGGCGATCGCCTTGAACGGGGCGAAACACAGGCCGAGGATCACGCCCGACAGCATGGCATTGGCGAGCGGCGCCGGGATGGCCGCGACCGCCCTACCGAGCGGCTTGAAGAGACCGGCGATCACGATCAGCACGGCGCAGACGAGAAAGGCGCCGACGGCCGCGGCAAAGCCGCCCTCCACCGTGCCGGCCGTCGCCAGCAGCGCCGCGCCGGGCGTCGACCAGGCGATCGACACCGGCAATTTCGTCCAGGCACTCAGCACGATGGCACACAGCCCCATCGACACCGACAGCGCCATAAGGCCCGAGGCTGCCTCATAATCGGTCGCCCCGACCCCCTTCAAGCCTTGCAGCACGACGGCGAAGGAACTGGCGAAGCCGACGAAGGCGGTGAGCACGCCCATGAAAAGGCTTTGAGCGGAAAGGTCTTTGAACATCGCAGGACTCGGCAATCGATGAATGGGAAGCGGCACCTTCAACAGGCCGCGTAAGTTTGGCAAGGCCGTCCGGGCCCGGTCGGGTACGCCAGGCTAGGCCGGCAGCTTCCCCATGCTCGATTTCCGCAATCCGGCAATCATCAACCCATAGATACATCCGGCGATCAGAATGAAGGCGGCGATCTGATAGGGTTCGACCCTGTCGCCGAGGAAGATCGCCGACAGGACCATGGTCAACGCCGGCCAGGGCGTCGTGATCGAGCTTGCGAGCGACACGTCGATATGGCGGATGGCGTAGAACCAGACGATCAGCTCAAGGTAATAGACGAGCCCCATCGCCATACCGAAGAGCAGAAAATCGCCGCGCACGAGACCGGCGGCAAACTGCTGCGGGTCGACGATTGCGACTACGCCGCCGAGGAAGACGGTCGAGACGGCGACGCGCAGCAGCGTTACCTCGGCCGGCGTCACGGGCGTGCGGCCCAGCTCTTCCCGGATGATCACGTGGGCGACGCTCCACAGGAACGGGACGCCGAGTGCAAGCAGAAACCACGGAGAGAAACCGTCGATCCGCCAGGTGCCGCCTGTCCCCAGATAATAGAGTGCGACCATCAGGACAGCCGTAAGCAACAGCTCGACCATGGACTTTCGCCGCTTGAGGAAGAGGCTTTCCCACAGGATGGCAAAGACCGGGTAGGCCTGCATGGCAATCGCCGCACTGACCGCACCCGCCCTTTCGATGCCGAAGACGTAGAGGAAGGTCGAGAGCCCGAACATCGCCCCGGTGACCACCACCACGGCCAGCGCCCGGCGTCGGGACGCCGTGCCGGCCTCGACCGAAAGCAGCCGCGATGTCCCGTTTCGCCTTTCATGCGCGACGAGGGGAATGGCAAAGACGGTCTCCCAGACAGAGAGCCAGAAGGCGAAACCGAGGGCAGAGAAATCCGCCGGCCGGCTGTTCGACAGGACCGGCATGATGCCGAGAATGGCGAGGCAGACGATGGCAAGGCCAATGCCGGTTCCGGTCTTGGGTGCCGCCATACGTGTGAGCGCCTTCAAAAGAGATAGATCAATGAGGGAGAAATTATACACACATACAACAACAGCAAGATCAGAATTGCCACCGTGACAAGATCACGGCGCGGGAGGCCGGCGAAGTGGGCTTCAGGCGCTGGAGCACGACGGCCAACGAACGCGCAAAGCCGACAGACACCCCCCGCAGGCAGCCACGACACGCCTTCGCAGAGGCCGCCGCAAGGCGTATAGTCGCGCATTCGGACCCGAAAGCGAGGGACGGCCAATGACAGGTGACGTGAAGACGATCTTGATCACCGGCGCGACAGGGGGCATCGGCCGAGCGGTCTGCAGGCGGCTGGCGGCGGGCGGACAGCGACTGATCCTCGCCGCGCGGAACCAGGAGCGGCTGGACGCCCTCGCCCGGGAACTCGCAAACCATCACCCCCGGCACATCCCGCTCGCGGTCGACATGACGGACGAAAGCTCGATCGCCCGGTTCGGCGGAGCGCTGGACGCGCAGGGCATCGTCCTGGACGGCCTCGTGCTGATGCCGCCGCAGGCCCACAGCACCAACGATGCCTTGCCTGAGAGTGCCGCCTGGCGGACGCTTTTCCAGGACTGCTTCATCGGCCCGCTCGAACTTCTGAAGACGGCCGTCGCCCGCATGAGACCGGACCCCGAGGCCGGCCGGCGTGCCAAGATCGTCATCATTTCCGGCATTTCGTCGGCCCAGGTGCTCGGCCACTACGCGACGTCGAACGTCCTGCGCTGCGCCTGGGTCGGCGAAGCAAAGACCCTCGCCTTCGCGCTCGGCGCCCGCGGCATCCATGTCAACACGCTGTCGCTCGGCGGAACGCTCTCCCCCTGGTACCGCGAGGGGATCGAGAAACGCGCCGCGGCAGCCGGCATCTCCTACGAGCAGCGCCTCGCCGAGGAGACCGCCAACGTGCCGCTCGGCAAGTACGGCGAACCCTCCGAGGTTGCCGTCGCGGTCGAGGGGCTGCTTTCCGCCTTTTCCGACCACATGACGGGCCTCAACATCATGCATGACGGAGGCTTCACCCGCTCCTACTGAGCCACGAAAAAACCCGCCGGAAAGCCGGCGGGTTTTCGAAATTCGTCCAGAGATACAGGGTCTCAGATGTCCGACTGGCTCGTCACGATCTTGGAGACCAGGCCGTAGTCCTTGGCCTCTTCGGCCGACAGCCAGTAGTCGCGGTCGATGTCCTTGGCGATCTTGTCTTCCGACTGGCCGGTGGCCTTCGAGAAGATCTTGATCAGGCGCTGGTTCATCTTGATGATTTCGCGGGCCTGGATCTCGATGTCGGATGCCATGCCGCGGGTGCCGCCCGACGGTTGGTGCAGCAGGAAGCGCGTGTTCGGCAGGCAGATCCGGCGTTCCTTCGGCACCGACACATAGATCAGCGCGCCGGCGGAGGCGACCCAGCCCGTGCCGATGATCCAGACCTTCGGCTTGATGAACTTGATCATGTCGTGGATGGAATCGCCCGATTCCACATGGCCACCCGGCGAGTTGACGTAGACGCGGATGTCTTCGTCGGATGCCGCGGCAAGCGCCACGAGCTGGGTGCAGACCTTCTGCGCCAGTTCCTGGGTGATCCCACCATAGATGAAGATCGAACGCGACTTGAAAAGGTTCGCTTCCGTTTCCTTGCCGAGCGGCAGTTCCTTGCTCTTGTCGTCTTCGTCTTCGTTCATCCGGATGGTCTCCACTTCGATTCGGTCTCCCGCACATAGTGCGACTCATGTCCTAAAACAATGCGGGGGAAAGGGGAAGGCTCCGAACCGGTGAACAGGGGGTTAGCGCGGCGGAGCTCAGCGCGGCTACCGGGAGATCCGCGTCGACAGGATGATCGACGACAAGGTTCGCTCCACGCCCGCCAGTTCGCCAATGCGGTCGATCAGTCGGTCGAGTTCGGCGATCGAGGGGGCGGCAATGATGGCGATCAGGTCGTAAGGGCCGTTGACCGAATGCAGTGCCGTCACCTCGCGGATCGCCGCAAGCTCGCCCGTCACCGCCGAAAGCGACTTCGGAGCGATGGTGATCAGCACATGGGCGCGAATCAGGTCGCGCAGATAACTGTCCGACAGGCGGACGCCGTAACCGGCGATCACCCCTTCCCGCTCCAGCCGCTCGAGCCGCGCCTGTACCGTCGTGCGCGACAGCGACAGCCGCCGCGCCAGCGTGGCGACGGGCATGCGGGCGTTCTCGCCCAGCAGGGAAATCAGTTCGCGGTCCTTGTCGCTCAATTGCATTGTGATCAATCCGTTCGGCAATTTGCCCAATATCATAGATCATTTTGAACATAACGCCACTTGGAATCGTCCATCCCCGTCGGCATCCTGAACAAATCTGACAAATTTCAAGAGGGGATATTTCCATGAAGGACATCGTCATCATCGGCGCCGGCAAGATCGGCAGCGCCATCGCGCTCATGCTTGCAGACAGCGGCTCCTACAAGATCACGGTGGCCGATCGCTCGGAGAGCCAGCTCGCCGCCGTCGAGCACCATCCGGCCATATCGACGGCCGCGGTCGACATCGGCAATGCCAATGCCCTCGATGCAGTCCTCGCCGGCAAGTTCGCCGTCCTCTCGGCCGCGCCCTTCCACCTGACCGGCGCGATCGCCGAATCGGCTGCCCGCACCGGCACCCACTATCTCGACCTCACCGAAGACGTTGCCACCACCCGCAAGGTCGAAGCCCTGGCGAAGAATGCCCACGCCGCCTTCATCCCCCAGTGCGGCCTCGCTCCCGGCTTCATCTCGATCGTCGCCAACGACCTCTCCACCCGCTTCGACACGCTCGACAGCGTGCGCATGCGCGTCGGCGCGCTGCCGCAATATCCGTCGAACGCGCTCAACTACAATCTGACCTGGAGCACCGACGGTCTCATCAACGAGTATATCGAGCCCTGCGAGGCCATCGTAGAAGGCAAGCTGATCAACGTCCCGGCCATGGAAGAGCGCGAGGAATTCTCGCTCGACGGCGTCACCTACGAGGCCTTCAACACCTCCGGCGGCCTCGGCACACTCGCCAAGACGCTTGAAGGCAAGGTGCGCACCATGAACTACCGGACCATTCGCTATCCGGGCCACCAGGCGATCGTGAAGGCCCTCCTCAACGACCTCAACCTCAAGAACCGCCGCGATGTCCTGAAGGACCTGTTCGAAAACGCCCTTCCCGCCACCATGCAGGACGTCGTTGTCGTCTTCGTCACGGTCTGCGGCACCAAGGACGGTCGCTTCCTGCAGGAGACCTATGCCAACAAGGTCTATGCCGGCGTGGTCGGCGGCCGCCTGATGAGCGCTATCCAGATCACCACGGCAGCCGGCATCTGCACGGTTCTCGACCTGCTCGCCGACGGCAAGCTGCCGGCCAGGGGCTTCGTCCGCCAGGAGGAAGTGCGCCTGTCCGATTTCCTCGCCAACCGCTTCGGCCGCGTCTACGATCCGGAAGTCGCGCGCCTCGCCAAGGTCGGCTGACCAAAGGCTTCCACAGGTGATTCACGAAAATGTGTTCCGCGCGCAGATGAGGCGCGGAACACTGGGCAACGGCACAAAGTGCGAGCGACATACCCCTTAAGTTGCCGCATAATCATAAGCTTGACACTCGATGTTCAACAAAATCCGGTGCTCGTCCTATCCGCCCGCGGCATCTCGAAACGCCGCTCACCCCTGGAAAACAGGCCTTCTTACGGGCGAGAAAGTCCGGCGGCATGTTTCGGCCCCACTGCGTTAAAGAAACAGTGATAGACCTGCAGTAGAGACTGTTTCGCCGGAACGAACAGAGAGGTCGCAGGATTTGCCGGGGGGCTCCACAGACAGCAAGCGCATCGTGATCCTGTCGTCACATGCCTATCTGCCGACTGCCCGCAAGGCCAGCGTACACTTCGTTGCCGAGAACTGGGCGGCCATGGGCCACCGGATCCACTTCGCGACCGTCGGATATAGTTGGCTCAGTGCTTTCAAGCGGTCGCACCGTTTCCACGCGCTTCGCAAACAACAGAACAACCGCTTCACCCGTTACCGGGAAAACCTCCACGCCGGCTGCTACCTTCCGCTGATCCACGGGTTCAGCAGTTCCAACGCGCTGCTCAGGGAGCTCGGCCACCAGTTGATGCGGCGCTACGGCCGCCACTTGCCCGGCTTTGTCGTGGAGAGGATCAGGGAGGCCGACCTCGTGGTGATCGAGAGCGGCACGCCGCTCGCCTTCGTCGAGCTGGTCCGCCGCGTCAACCCGTCGGCCCGCATGCTATATTTTTGCCGCGACCTTTTGTCGAGCGTCGGCGCCTCGGACGTCCTGCGCAACATCGAGCGGCGTCATGTCGGTACCTTCGATGCGATCTGCGTGCCGTCGCGCCGGCTGGGAACGCTGCTGCCGCCCGGTGGCAAGGTGGTCTATGTGCCACAGGGCGTCGACGGAACCGCCTTCGACGCAGCTGACGTCTCGCCTTATCCCGCCGGAAGCCGCAACGCCGTCGTCGCCGGCGACATGCTCTTCGACCAGAGCGTGATCCTCGCGCTCTCCCAGGCAGCCACCGAGGTGACGTTCCATCTCTTCGGCGTTCGCTGGAATGGTGCCGCACCCGGCAACGTCCGCCTGCACGGCGAACAGGGTTTTGAGGTGCTGGCCCCCTATATCCGTCACGCCGATTTCGGCATCGCCCCCTACTGCTATTCCGACGGCAATGCCTATCTCGCGGAATCGAGCCTCAAGCTCCTGCAATACAGCTATTGCGGCCTGCCGATCATCCAGCCCGACACGATTGCCACCAGCCGCGGTAACGAAGTCTATTACCGAGCATCGGGAGAAAGTGACTGGAGGGGCGTCGTCGAACGCGCCCTTGCGGTCCGCCACCCGTTCGGCGGCAGCGAGGAAATTCCCAGCTGGCGCACGGTCGCCGAACGGACCCTCGTCAGCGTTTTCCCCTGACCACCGTCAGCGGTGGGTGATCAGCCGAACCGTCGAAAGCAGTAGCCGTTCCGCGAGCCCCGGCAGCCGCTCCGAAAGCGCTTCAGCGCCAGGCAGAATGTCATCGGCAGGCAGCGCTCTCAGAAGTCGTAGCGCCACTCCGTAGCACAGGGCACCGACAACGACGGCCGGTGCGATCCCGACAGGCGAGGCAATCACCGCGATCACCGCATAGGCCGACATCCCGCAGACGAGCGCCGCGACGACCACGCGGCTGAGCGCTGATACCATCGCGGAGAGCCTGTGATGCCGCCACGCGGCGATGAGAAGGACGAAGAGGCTCGCGGTCTCGGTGAAAAAGCGCGACCACGCCGCACCCCCGACTCCTGCTAGCGCAACCGCCGCACACAGCATGACCACCGTGAAGGCCCCCAGCCCCAGCGTGATACGCATCAGCAATCGGCCCTCGCCGATCGCCGCAAGGTAGGCCCAGGGCACGACCGCCAGCCCCGTACTTGCAGAGGCGGCGAGCAGGACCATCGCCGGCAGGCGCGCCTCGTAAAACGCCTCCCCGAAGACCAGCGGCAGGAGCTCCGGCATCAGCGCCGCCCCGCCAAAGGCGACCGGCAGAACCAGAACCGAGAACACGATCAGCGGCTGCCACGGCGCATTCGCCTTGTCTCCGGAAACCTCCTTCTGCGGCTCACCCTCCGATGCCCGCGAAAAGGCCACGACCAGCGGCGAGGAAAGCTGCATGGCCAGTTGCTCGACCAGCCCGGCAAAGACGATCGCAACGGCAAAAAGACCCATGTCCGCGCTGGTGAGGAATATGCCCAGCACCAGATATTCGATACGCGTCAGGGCGACGATGTTGACGAGGTCGCTGATCCACATGTCGCGGCCATAGGCCCGCATCTCCGGCGTCAGGGCAGCCGTGGACCGCGCGGCCCGTCGATCGACCAGCCGCGGCAGTTGCAAGACCTGCGGCAGGTAGCGCATCGCAACGGCGACGACCGCCCCGGTCACACCGAAAGACACGGCGCCGATCACCACCAGCGGCAGCTGAAGGAGACTGCCGATCGCCGAATTGACGGCGGGCGTGACGAAATCGCCCCGCCCCCGCGCTGCCGCGATTGAAAAGGCCGAGAACGCATAGAACATGAAGAGCACGGCCCCGGCGAAGCCAAGGCCGGTATCGAGCGGCGAGCCGAGCAAAGCAGCGTGCGGAAACCAGAGCGCGATACCGGCCACCACCACGAAGGCGACGAGCGGCAGTGTGAGGAAATGGCGGTAGGCGGCCCCGATCAGCAGCCGCTTCTCCTCTTCGCCCGAAAGCGCCGACGCGTAGCGCAGGACCGTCTGCGGCACGCCGCGATCGGTCAAGGCCGACAGCGACATCGCCGCCCAGAGCGCAAAGGCGACCAGACCGGAGCCCGACGGACCGAGGATGCGCGCCACCAGCACGGTCACTACGAGCCCGGCCGCCATCGAAACGACGGTCGAGGCGGCATTGAGAAGGGAGTGACGCACGGTGCTGGGCATGCGGGAAATTTAGAGGGCAAAAGGTAACTTCACCTTAAACGCATTGGGGCATCTTCGGCGCAAACGGAAAGGACTGACGCAAACGTGACGGAAAGCGCACAGCGAGAAAGCTTCATCATCCCCGGCAGCCTGAAAAGCCCGCTGGTCACCCGGCTGCGCAATCTGCTGTGGCGTATCCTGTCGCCGCTTCCCGACCGGCCCTACCTGACGCTCAAGTATCGGGTCATCAAGGGCGAATGGCCGAACCTTTCCGAACCGAAGACCTTCAGCGAGAAGGTTCAGGCCCGCAAGCTTTTCGACCGCAACCCGCTCTATGCGACACTGGTCGACAAGTTCGAGGCAAAACACCATATCGCCGAGCGTGTCGGCGACGACCATGTCCTGCCCGCCGTCTGGGTCGGCACGGATCTGAAGTCCGTCGACTGGGACGCCATTGCTTATCCCGTCGTGGTGAAGCCGACCCATGCCAGCGGCCTCGGCCGCTTTCTCTATTCCCGCGCCGATGCCGACCGGCTGCTCGCAGACGATCCCGGTCCGGCCTGGCTCGCGGTCGATCACGCCCGCTACAACCGCGAATGGGCCTACAGTCAGGTCCCGCCGCGGATCGTCATCGAGAAGATGCTGCTGATCGACGGCGCGGTGCCGTGGGACTATCGTCTCTTCACCTTCGACGGGGTCGTCTCCCACATCATGATCGACATCCGCGAGGGTGAAAAAGGCTACTCCGCCACCTATTCCGCCGACTGGCAGAAGCTACCCTTCTACGACCCGGACTATTACCCGCTCTATCCCGGCGACGTGCCGCGCCCGGCCAGCCTCGAACGCATGGTGGCGCTTGCCGAGGCGCTCGGTCGCGACCTGGATTTCGCCCGCATCGATCTCTATGCCGGCGGCGGTGAGATCTATGTCGGCGAGATCACGCTTTATCCCGGCGGCGGCTTCGAACGCTTCGATCCCCCCGAATACGACCAGATCGTCGGCGACAAATGGCGCCAGCGTTTCTACAAGCGTTGATCGACCAACCGTTCCTGAACCGGCAGACATGTTCAAGTCACAGACAGCGCCAGCAAGACGACGAACCCGCCGTCTTGCCGACACGCCATCTTACCGTTGCATAGGGGCATTGCTGCCCGATCGCACCCTCACTTCACGGTGAAGTTCACGTTTTCCGCCGGCTTGCCGTCGACTGAGATCTGCACCTGATAGCTACCGACCGGGAAACCGTTGTTCGGCTTGCTGAGCGACGCATCGAGCTGATTGTCGATTGCGCCGACGTCGAACGTCGCCTCGTCAATCTTGTAGTTGGCGGGCGCAACGCCGGCCGTATCCAACGCCACCCAGGCAACCGTGATCTTCGAGCCCGAGGAAACCTCGTCCGTGATATCGGCGGAGATGAAGATCTGGGCCGTGTCCGCGGCAAAGCTGTCCTTGGTTTCCTCCGCATCCTGTTCCGAGGAAAGAACGATGTTTTCGAACCCGCCGGCCCAGGCCGAAGTACCGCCTGTTGCGGCAGCCAGTGCCAGGACGAGGGCAAAAATGGGTTTCTTGATCGATTGCATGGTCACGCCTTCTGTTTGTGGGATTGCCAATGTGGTGATCATTGGCGCTTGCGAAAGGTCAATTTGGCCAGGAAAGGCAGGGAACCCCGTGCTATTTTTGGGGGAACGGGTCGTCGAAGGCGGAACCGGATGATGAATAGGCGCGCGGCCTCTTCCTGAGGTTGACGCACAAGGCAATGCGCAAACCTGTTGTTGCAACTTGACTTTTTTCGCCGTCAGGTCCCGCAGAAAGTCCGCTCCACCCGCTCGTCCGGTTTGGGCGGCGTCTGGTAGTCGGAGAATTCCGCGATTTCGGCATAGGGTTTCTCGAGCGCCGCGTTGAGCCGGTCGAACAAGGAAAAGTCGCCGTAGGTGGCGGCCTGGATGGCCTCCTCGATGCGGTGGTTGCGCGGGATGAGCGCCGGGTTCACCGCCTCCATCGCCGCCTGCCGTTCCGCCGCCGTGCGCGCGTCCGAACCGAACCGTGTGCGCCAGCGCGCCAGCCAGTCGGAAACGCCCCATTGTTCCTTGAAATGACGGAGGAAGTTCGCCTCGTCCGCGCCGCCCGCAAGCTTGCCGAGTGCCCTGAACGTCAGCGTGAAATCCGCTTCACCGTCATGCATCGACTGCAGCAGGCTGTTCACCAGATCGAGATCGCCTTCGCGGGCGTCCGCAAGACCGAGCTTTGCCCGGAAAAGCGCGAGCCAGCGTTCCTGGAACAGCTCGCCGAATACCACAAGCGCGGCATTGGCGGTCTCGACGCTCTCCTCCTCCCGCGCCGACACGAGCGGCAGCAGCGTCTCGGCGAAACGGGCGAGATTCCATTGGGCGATCCCGGGCTGGTTGGCATAGGCATAGCGCCCCCGCTGGTCGATCGAGGAGAAGACCTTGCGCGGGTCATATTCGTCTAGAAAGGCGCACGGGCCGAAATCGATCGTCTCGCCCGACACCGCCATGTTGTCGGTGTTCATCACCCCATGGATGAAGCCGACCGAGAGCCAGCGAGCGACGAGATCGGCCTGGCGCGCGGCGACCGCCCGGAGCAGCGCGAGATAGGGCTGTTCGGCCCCCTTGAGCTCGGGATAGTGCCGCTCGATGACGTGGTCGGCCAGCGCCCGGATGCCCTCGGCATCGCCGCGTGCGGCGAAGAACTGGAAGGTGCCGATGCGGATATGGCTCGCCGCCACCCGAGTGAGAACGGCGCCGGGAAGTGCGGTCTCGCGATAGACCTGCTCGCCGGTCAGCACGGCCGCAAGCGCCCGCGTGGTCGGAATTCCAAGCGCCGCCATCGCTTCCGAGACGATGTATTCGCGAAGCACCGGGCCGAGCGCGGCCCGGCCGTCACCATTGCGCGAGAACGGCGTGGCGCCGGCACCCTTGAGCTGGATGTCCCGGCGCTCGCCGTTCCTGTCGACCACCTCGCCGATCAGCATCGCCCGCCCGTCGCCGAGCTGCGGCACGAAGTTTCCAAACTGGTGCCCGGCATAGGCCATCGCGATCGCCGCTGCCCCCTCCGGCAGGCTGTTTCCGGAGAAGATTGCCGCAAGCCCGTCATCGTCCGTACCGCTGAAATCGAGGTTCAAGGCCTCGGCGAGCGCGGTGTTGAACCGGATAAGCTTCGGCGCCTTCGCTCCGGTCGGCGTGACCGGTCGGTAAAACCGCTCGGGCAGTTTCTGATAGCTGTTGTCGAAGGCAAACATGGCTCGACGCTCCCGGTTGTCGGCCGCTTGGCGATAAGCGGATATCTCATGACCAAATATGGGGCATGTGCCGCGCCGAGCAAGGAAAATTGACGAAGGACAGGATCGCCGGGGACGATGCCGGCCAAATATGGGTGTATCGCCGACTTCGCCTTGCGGAGCGCGCGAGCACGCTTCTAACGTGCCGCGCGAAACCGCGGAGCACACGGTCCGGGCGCCAGTCGGCTGCCTTCGGTCCGGTCGAGGCTCAAGGCCTACGGGGTTGAACGAAACATCGCAGCGTCACGCTGTTCTTGAGGGGTAGAACCGAGATGAAAATTCGCCTTGCCGCCCTGGCGGCCGTCGCCGTCGTGCTCGCCGGTTGCACGACCACCGAAGAAGCCAACACGGTCATCCAGTCACGCTGGGTCGGACAGCCGGTCGAACTCTTCTTCAGCCAGTACGGCCCGCCGATCTCGCAGTTCCAGATGGCCAGCGGCAATGTCATCTACAGCTGGCGCGGCGGCGACACGACCCGCTACATCGCCCCGACCTATACGAGCCCGACCCCGGCGCAGACCACGACCCGCACCGAGACGAAGGAAACCAAGCCGGGCGTCACCGTCACCAAGACGACGACCTACGGCACGTACCAGCCTCAGCCGCAGATGATCTCGCCGCCGCGCTACGAGGACCTGTTCTGCGAGCTGCAGATCACCGCCGATCCGCGCCAGACGATCGTCGCCATCCGCGCGACGAACGACACGGACGGCGAAGGCCTGAGCTTCTCGCGCTGCGCCGAGGTTCTGAACGCCCATCCGCAGAAATAGTCCTGCCCATGCCTGATTTCTTCCTTCCGCATGCCGGTGCGGAGGGAAGAATTGCCACGACCTCTCCCAAGGCACGAGGTCCGACCGTGTCGCATGTGTCCCTTGCCGTGACGCGGACACGTTAGTCAGCGGCCCCGGCAAAAGGCCATAGTCCGGGCAATACGAGTTTTGCCGTGGACAGCGACATTCGCCTTACGATAGTTCTTTCCATCCGATATAGAGAGGGCCGGCGCGACTGATTTCCAGGCGCCGTGTCGACCAAAGAGAGGGACAAATATGCTCAAGAGACTTTCCATGACGGCTGCCATCTTCGCCGCAGCCACCGCCCCTGCCTTCGCCCACCTCAATCCCGAGGAACACGGCTCGCTGATGGCAGGCGTCTCCCATCCGCTGTTCGGGGCAGACCACATCCTGGCCATGGTCGCCGTAGGCCTCTGGGCCTCGCAGATCGGCGGCCGCGCCCTTCTTGCCGTTCCGGCCGCCTTCGTCGCCACCATGGCGCTCGGCTTCGCGCTCGCGGTAGGCGGAGTCGGCCTGCCCTTCGTAGAGCCGGCCATTCTCGCCTCGGTCATCGGCCTTGGCCTTCTGGTCGCCGCCGCGGTCCGCCTCCCGGTCGCAGCCTCCGCCGCCGTGGTCGGCCTCTTCGCCCTCTTCCACGGCCACGCCCACGGCGGCGAGCTCGGCTCGGCCGGCGCGCTTCAGTTCGGCCTCGGCTTCGTGCTGTCGACCGCGCTGCTGCACGCTGCCGGCGTCGGCCTCGGCGTCGCTCTGTCGCGCCTCGGCCCGCAGGTTACCCGCCTTCTCGGCGTGGCGACCGTCTTCGGTGGCGCAGCAATCGCTTTCGGCTGATCCGCCGGAAGACAACATCATCCAACGACGATCGGCGGGTCTCGCGACCCGCCGATTTCTTTTTGCCGGATGGAAGAGCAGTCTAAACGATGGAGAGACGCGGCAACCGCCGGTCAGGCCGGCCGGCCAGGAGGCGGTCGACCTCCTCGCCCGACAGCGGTTCGGAGTAGAGGAAGCCCTGCAGCTCGTCGCAGCCGACGCGCTTGAGGAACTCCATCTGCGCTTCGGTCTCCACGCCTTCGGCCGTGGTCTTCAGCCCCTTGGCGCGCGCAAGCTCGACGATCGCCTGAATGATCGCCTCGTCACCGCGATCGGCCCCCAACCCCTCGACGAAGGACTTGTCGATCTTGATATGGTCCACCTCGGTCTCGTGCAGGCGGCCGAACGTCGAGAACCCGGTGCCGAAGTCATCGAGCGCGATCCCGATCCCGGCGGCCCTAAGTGCGCGGAAGTTGGTCGAGCACTCCTCGCACTCCTCCATCCAGGCGGTCTCGGTCACCTCCAGCTCGAGCCGGTTCGGCAGGAGCCCGGTGCGTGAAAGAATGCCCATCACGTCAACGGCAAAACCCGGGTCGCGCAATTGCACCGGAGAAACATTCACGGCAACCGTCTCGAAGGGCCAGCGGGCTGCATCGCGGCAGGCCTGCTCCAGGACGTAGCGGCCAAGTTCGCGGATCAGGCCTGCCTCCTCCGCGATCGGCACGAAGTAGACGGGTGAGATCATCCCCCGCGTCGGATGTTGCCAGCGTGCCAGCGCCTCGACACTGCCCATCTCCCCGCTCTCCGCGAGGTATTTCGGCTGGTAGAAGACCTTGAACTGGCTGAGGTCGGAAAGCGCCTTGCGCAGGTCGCGTTCGATTTCCGCCCGCTCGCGCACCAGCGCATCCATGTGCGGTCCGAAGATCGAGTAGCAGCCGCGGCCGCTCGCCTTGGCGCTGTAGAGCGCGACGTCGGCCTTGCGGGTGAGCTCGGTGCGCTCCCGGCCGTGCTGCGGCGCGATGGCGACGCCGACAGAAATGCCGACGAAGGCCGTCTGACCATCGATGTCGAAGGGCGCCTGGATCGCCTCAACGATGGCCGTGGCGAGACGTTCCACGTCGGCAAAGTCGTCATAGGGGATCAGCACGTTGAACTCGTCGCCGCCGATGCGGCAGAGCGCCGAATGGGGCGGCAAAAGCGCCTTGATGCGCTCGCCGACGCCGCAGATTACCCGGTCGCCGGCCTGGTGGCCAAGCGTGTCATTGATCGGCTTGAAGCGATCGAGGTCGAGATAGAGCACCGCGATCTGGTTGGCTTGTCCACCGGCGTCCGCGAGCCGGCGATCGAGGATCGCTTCGAACGCCGCGCGGTTGAGCAGGCCCGTCAGCGGATCATGTGTCGCGAGATGGCGGATCTTCGCTTCCTGGTCGCGATTGGCCTTGATGCGGCGGGAGAGCATGACGATGAGGATGGAGACCGCGCCGATCGCAATCGCCAGGATCAGAAGCAGCGCCGGCGTGATCGAAACGAGGAAGTCCAGCCCGGGACGGTAAGGCTCCCAGACGAGATATCCGATCACCCCGCCGCCGCTTGCCAGCAGCGGCAACCCGACGCTTCGGCCTTCATCGCGGAAGACCGGCGCGAAGTGCATGCTGTCGAAATCATACTTGCTCTGCAGCTCCTTCAGGAACTGGCCGTCCAGATAGCGGATCGCGACGTGCACGTACTCCTGTCCCGCGACCTGCTCGATCTCCCCGCTGTCGCTGACGATCGGCTTCAGGCTGATGACCGCCGGTCGCCCGTTGAGGATGCGGAAATCGGCAACGCCGAACGTCTGCAACCCCTCCTCGACCGCGACGTCGCTGCGCCGTAGGCCGTCGCGCAGGGCACCCAGCATCGGCGTGATCGTCAGACGGATCTGCGCATACTCCGTTATCGGTGCCTGATGGTGGCGCGAATAGGCATAGACCGGCTCATTGCCCGGCGACAGGACATAGGCCGCGTCGTGGCGGAAATAGGTGGACATCCATTCGCCGAGATTGGCGTTCGTCCATTCCTCCGCTTCAACCCCGGGAAGTTCGCGCGCATTGCTGATCGCATCGTCCCAGACGGTCACGCTCTCCTGATCATGGGCGATCTGGTAGCGGAAGCGGCCGATGACATGGCGCGCCATGTCCTTCTGGCGGGCAGACGCCACTTCGTCGATGTTCCAGGTCGACCAGACGAGGAAACCGAAGGTCCCCGCCGTCAGCACCAGAAGGCCGAGAAATGCGGCCACGACCACCTTCAGGATGAGAAAGTCGGTCGATCGGCGAAAGGCATGTAGCGCCATGTTTCGTAAGCCTCTGTTCAAGTGCTTAAGCAATGTCACAGAGGCATTAACGCTGCGCTTCGCCTTAAGGTTTAAGTTTTACTAATGAAGGATATTCATCTGCATCCGTCGCTTGTTCCGCGCCTTCCGAAGGCGAGGCCAAGGCATTGTTTGGAAAGCGTTTCCCGACGTGAACCTTCCATCCCTCAGCCCGGAGCCTTTCAAGGGCCGCCGGCCAACAAAAAGCGGAATCATTTCCTCAGTATCGCATGCCAAACCGCTGATGCGACTCGCCTTTCGGCATCCGCCTCGGTGTCGCGGGATGCAGCCGTTCAGCCCCGCCCGCGATAGGTCGCCACGCCCTGTTCCGGAAGCCAGACGCCCGCCGGCGGCTCGCCCGTCTGCCAGAAGACGTCGATTGGAATACCACCGCGCGGATACCAGTAGGCGCCGATTCTCAGCCACTTCGGCTCGAGGAGCTCGATGATGCGCTTGGCGATGTAGATCGAGCAGTCCTCGTGGAAGGCGCCGTGATTGCGGAACGAGAACAGGAAGAGCTTCAACGACTTCGATTCCACCAGCCAATCGCCGGGGATGTAGTCGATGACGATATGGGCGAAGTCCGGCTGGCCGGTCATCGGGCAGAGCGAGGTGAATTCCGGCGCGGTGAAGCGCACCACATAGTCCGTCCCGGCATTGCCGTTCGGCACGCGCTCGAGCACGGCGGTCTCCGGGCTGGTCGGCGCCTCGACGGCATGCCCCAGCTGCGAAAGTCCCGATACGTCGGTCTTGCTCATCGTTCTATCCCTTCACCGTGACGGCCACGCCATGGGCCTTTTCGCTTTCCGGCTCGACATGAATGGTCACGCGCGCGCCGGGCAGCGCACCCTTCACCGCGGCTTCGAGCCGATCGCAGATCTCGTGCGCCTTGCCCACCGGCATGTCGGTCGGGACCACCAGGTCGAAGGCGACGAAGGTGACCGCGCCGGCCCGGCGGGTGCGCAGGTAATGCACGTTGATCGAGCCCGCGAGGTTGGCGCCGATCGCCGCCTTGATCGCTGCGTCCTCCGCCGGTTCGACCGCCTTGTCCATCAGCCCGTCGACCGAGTGCGAAATCACCTTCCAGCCCTGGAAGATGATGTTGAGCGCCACCAGGATGGCGAGCACCGGATCGAGGATCGCATAACCCGTGATGAGCGCCAGGACGAGGCCGACCAGCACGCCGCCCGAGGTCACGACGTCCGACATGATGTGCTGGCCGTCGGCCGAAAGCGCCGGTGAACGATGGGACTTGCCGACCCGGATGAGCGTGATCGCCCAGGCGGCGTTGATCGCGCCCGCTGCCGCATTGATGGCAAGGCCGAGCACCGGCGCATCCGGCATCTTCGGCGCGAAGAGACCGTGATAGGCCTCGTTGACGATCAACAGCGCGGCAACGACGATCAGCACGCCTTCGAGAACGGCCGACAGGTATTCGGCCTTGTGATGCCCGTAGGGATGGTCCTGGTCGGCCGGTTTCTGAGCATAGCGGATGACGAAATAGGCGACGAAAGCCGCGATCACGTTGACCGTCGATTCCAGTCCGTCCGACAGCAGGGCGACTGATCCCGTTACCCACCAGGCCACGAGCTTGAGCCCCATAACCCCGAACGAGAGCGGGATGCCCCAGAAGGCCAGCCGCGCGACGATGCCGTTGCCATGTTCCGACATTTAGACATTCCTTGCAGATGCGAACGAATTGCAGAAATTCGAGCCCGAAAACGCGAAACCGCCGGCGCTCTCACAAGCGCCCGGCGGTTTCCTTCGGCCGGTATATGGACGACAACGCGCCCTTTGTCAAAGCAAGCGAACGCCCGAAACCACCCTGTCCACCGGTCGGGTCAGCGCGGCGTTTCGACCTCGATCGATGCCCGGAAAAGCCCCACGAGAAAGGCGACGCGCTGCTCGGCGATCTCGGGCGTCAGCGAGACATGCACGACCAGATCGACGCCGAGCGCGATCATCGTCTCGGCCATCAGCGCCGCGTCATGGGGCTTCAGCCGGCCGCGCGCCGTCCAGTCGAGCAGGTCCCTTTCGAGATCCTTCTGGATGTCGGTCTTGCGATCGGCAAGATAGAAGATCCGCCGGAAGATGGTCTGGTTGCGGGCAATCAGCAGCGCGTTTTCCGGATCCTCGAGTGCGACCTTCGCCGCAAGTTCGAAGGGTGCTCCGATAAAGGCTTCGACCGTCGTCGCCTCGCGCCGGCTGGTGCGCAGCTTCTCGGCCAGTGGCTCCATGATCTCCGCGACCAGCGCCTCGAAAACCGCCTCCTTGTCGTGGAAGTAGTTGTAGAACGAGCCCGGCGCCAGTCCGCTGCCGCGTACGATGTCTCTGACCGTCGCGGCCCCGTAGCCGAGCTGCGACAGCACGGTCCGCGCCGACGCCAGAAGGGCGTCGCGGTTGGCCTTCTTGTTCTGGTCCCGCTTCGATTCGTTCACCCGGACGTTCTCCCACAAAGCCCCTGCCTCGTGAAGCGAAAGCTAATTCACA
The DNA here is from genome assembly GCF_012927355.1 of Rhizobium terricola. Classification (GTDB taxonomy): domain Bacteria; phylum Pseudomonadota; class Alphaproteobacteria; order Rhizobiales; family Rhizobiaceae; genus Allorhizobium; species Allorhizobium terricola. Next base: position 480,414 of record NZ_JABBGK010000001.1, on the reverse strand, counting down.
CTCTGTCTTTCGCAAAAATTGACACCTGTGTCATTTTTTAATTTGACACAGGCGTCATTTTTGTCGAACGTCAATCGCAAGGGCACTTTGGGAGGAGGAACCCCATGACTGCAAAGCGTGTCGCCGTGATCGGCGCCGGACCGGCCGGTATCGCGGCCATCAAGAATTTTACCGATCTCGGCTTCGATGTCGTCGGCTTCGACCGCTGCCAGGGCGTCGGCGGCAACTGGCGCTTCGACGATCCGACGGGCCATTCGAGCGTGTTCGAGACGACCCACATCATCAGTTCGAAATACACCTCATCCTACGAGGACTTCCCGCTTCCCGCCGATGCGGCCGACTATCCGTCGCATCGCGTGCTGGCGCGCTATTTCCAGGACTACGCAAGGAATTTCGGCGTCACCGACCGGATCCGCTTCGAAACGGAAGTGGTCAAGTGCGAGCCCGCCCCCGGCGATCGCTGGTCGGTCACCTGGCGCAAGACCGGGGATGACGGGGCAACGACCGAGGTCTTCGACGCGCTCTGCGTCTGCAACGGCCACCACCACACGCCGCGCATGCCGGAGTATCCCGGAACCTTCACCGGCAAGATGATGCATTCCCACGAATACAAGCGCGCCGCCCCCTTCGCCGACCAGCGCGTGCTGGTCATCGGCGGCGGCAATTCGGCCTGTGATGTGGCGGTCGAAACGTCGCGCGTCTCGGCAAAGACCGCGATCAGCTGGCGCCGTGGCTACTACCTCATTCCGAAGTTCATGCTCGGCCAGCCGGTCGACAAGCTGTTCTACCGCTTCACCTGGCTGCCCAAGCGGCTGCAGCTGATGGGCCTGGAATTCCTGCTCAACCTGCTCCAGGGAAAGAATCGCGATATCGGCCTGCCGGACCCCGATCACCGCATCATGGCGACCCATCCGACGCTGAATTCGGATCTCTATCTCGCCATCCGCCACGGCAAGGTCCAGCCGAAGCGCGACATCCAGCGCCTCGACGGCAAGCGCGTGCATTTCGTCGACGGCACCTCGGAAGAGTTCGACGTGATCGTCGCCTGCACCGGCTACCAGATCACCCATCCCTTCCTCGACAAGGCCGTAATCGACCTGTCGAAGGCCCCGGTGAGACTCTACCAGAAGATGCTGCCGGAAAAGCTCAAGAACATCTACTTCATCGGCCTGTTCCAACCGCTCGGCTGCATATGGCCCGGCGCAGAACTGCAGGCCAAGCTTGCGGCGCGCCACCTCGCCGGCCTCTGGCAGCCCAGCGCTCCGTTGTCGCAGCTCATCAACCATGAGCTCGCCCACCCGGATGTCGATCAGGTCAATTCGCCCCGCCACACCGTGACCGTCAACGACATGGCGTTCCGCAAGCGGCTGAAGGCGGATCTCGCCCGCGCAAGGCCGGTTCCGGCACGCCTCGGCCTCGCGGCCACCCGGGTCGAAGCGGCAGAATGAACGGCATCCGCAGCGAGACGCTTCGCGGTCCCGCCGGCTCCCTCGCCATCCGTCGCATGGATGCCGAGGGGAAGCGGCGGGGCACCCTGCTCTTCGTTCACGGCGCCTGGTCGTCCACCTGGTACTGGGAACCCCACTTCATGCCGTTCTTCGCCGCCTCGGGGTTCGACGTGGTGGCGCTCGACCTCAGGGGCCACGGCAGGAGCGACGGAAAGATCCGCTGGGCGACGATCGACGGCTATGTGGCAGATGCCGCGGCCGTCGCCGCGACGCTCGAAGATCCGGTCGTCGTCGGCCATTCCATGGGCGGCCTCGTCGCCCAGCATCTTGCGGCGCGCCGTCCGGTCGCCGGCCTTGCGCTCCTCGCCTCCGTCCCGCCCTGGGGCGCCTGGTCGGCGCTGTGGCGCGTCGTCCGCGAAGACCCGGCAAAACTTCTGGCCTGCACCCTCGCCTTCGACCTGAAGCCGATCGTCGCCGACGCCGGCCTCGCAAGGCGGATTCTTTATTCCCGCTCTCCGGCGGACAAGGATATGGACGCGTTCCTGCGGCACCTCGGATCGGAGTCTTACCTCGCCTTCCTGGGCATGCTGTTCCGCCATCCGCCACGGCTGCCCGCCGGACTTCCGCGCTTGGTGCTCGGCGCCGAACGTGACAGGCTCTTCCCGGAAAAGACCGTTCGCGCCACTGCCCGCCGTCTCGGCGTCGAGCCGCAGATCGTGGCTGAAGCCTCACACATGCTGACGGTCGAACACCGCTGGCAGGATGCGGCGGACGCCCTGCTCCACTGGCTGGAACGGGAGGTGCCGGCGGCTCGCCCCGGATCTTCCGCCGGCCACCGATGACACAAACTGGATGAGGAGTGAGTGACATGCGCAGGAAATCGATACTCATCACCGGAGCCGGCTCCGGCATCGGGCTTGAAACCGCCCTGCTTTTTGCCGGCAAGGGCTGGCTCGTCGGCGCCGCGGACATCGATGCCGCAAGCGTCGAGCGGCTTGCCGCCCGCGCACCGGCCGGCTCGATCGTGCCGCTCGTCGGCGACGTCACCGACCGCGCCGCCGCGACCCGCATGACCGACACATTCCTGGAGCATACCCTCGGCTATCTCGACGTCGCTTTTCTCTCGGCGGGCATCCTGCGCATGGGTCCCTTCGTCGAGATCACCCCGGAGGACCACGCCCTGATCAACAGGGTCAACATCGACGGCATCCTGACCATGATCGGCGCCACGTTCGAAGCGCTGAAGAAGACGCCGGATGCCCATCTGATCAGCATGAGTTCGGCCTCGGCCGAATATGGCGTGCCGGAGCTTGCCGTCTATGCCGCCTCAAAGGCCTTCGTCCGCAGCCTGACCGAGGGCCTGGCGATCGAATTTGCCCAGCACGGCATCACGGTCAGCGCCATCACGGTCGCCTATGTCGCGACGCCAATGGTCCACGACGCCAAGGTCAAGTCGCGCTCGCTGCAGAAGCTCGGCGTCAAGATCACCCCCGACCGCGTCGCAAGGACGGTCTGGCGCGCCGCCCACGGCCGCAAGCTGATGTGGCGCATCGGCCTCGACGCCAAGGTCCTCAACCTGGTCGTCCGCCTCTTCGGCGACCATTTCAGCATCATCGCCAGGCGGCTGGGCGGGTATTGATCGCGGCCGGATGGGCGAAAGGATCCGCAGGGTAACGATCGGCCACGCAGCTCAAAAAAAGAAGCCCGCCAAGAGGCGGGCTTCCAATCGTTCGGCTATCAGGCCGCCTTTTCCTTCGCCCGCCGTGCGAGATGCGCGACCACGTTCTCGATCATCCGCATGCCGGCGTCCTGGCCGAGCGTCATGATCGATTCCGGGTGGAACTGAACGGCAGCGACCGGCTCCTTGGTGTGCTCGATGCCCATGATCGTGCCGTCCTCGCTCTCCGCCGTGATCATGAAGTCGCGGTGAAGCGTCGAGGGATCGGCGAAGATCGAGTGGTAGCGGCCGACCGTCACTTCCTTGCCGAGGCCGGAGAAGACGATGCCCGGTTCGAGCACGCGGATGCGCGACGGCTTGCCGTGCATCGGCACCGCAAGCTGGCGAAGCTCGCCGCCATAGGCTTCTGCCAGCGCCTGCAGCCCGAGGCAGACGCCGAAGATCGGCAGGTTACGCGCCCGCGCCTTCTTGATCGTGGCCTTGCAGTCGAAGTCCGACGGCGAGCCGGGTCCGGGCGACAGCACCACCAGATCGGGCTTCATCGTGTCGAACACTTCTTCCGGCACCGGCGTGCGCACCGTCGAGACGGTAGCTCCGGTCTGGCGGAAGTAGTTGGCGAGCGTGTGGACAAAGGAGTCCTCGTGGTCGACCAGCAGGATTTTCACCCCCTGCCCCACCGCGGCGACCCCGCGCTTGGCCTTGCTGTCATTGCCGGTCTTGGCGTCGCGAATGGCTGCGATCATGGCGGATGCCTTCAGTTCGGTTTCGGCCTCTTCCTCTTCGGGGATCGAGTCATTGAGCAGCGTCGCGCCGGCGCGCACCTCGGCAATGCCGTCCTTGATGCGCACGGTGCGGAGCGTCAGGCCCGTGTTCATGTCGCCGTTGAAGCCGACCATGCCGATCGCCCCGCCATACCAGGCGCGCGGGCTCTTCTCGTGCGCCTCGATGAAGCGCATCGCCCAGAGTTTTGGCGCACCGGTCACGGTGACCGCCCAAGCGTGGGAGAGGAAGCCGTCAAAGGCGTCCATGCCGTCGCGTAAGCGTCCCTCGATGTGGTCTACCGTGTGGATGAGCCGCGAATACATTTCGATCTGGCGGCGGCCAATGACCTTGACCGAGCCCGGCTCGCAGACGCGCGACTTGTCGTTGCGGTCGACGTCCGAGCACATCGTCAGCTCGCTCTCGTCCTTCTTGGAATTGAGCAGCTTGAGGATCTGTTCGCTATCGGCGATCGGGTCGTCGCCGCGCTTGATCGTGCCCGAGATCGGGCAGGTCTCGATGCGGCGGCCGGACACGCGCACGAACATTTCCGGCGAGGCGCCGACCAGATATTCCTGCTGCCCCAGATTGATGAAGAAGGAATAGGGCGACGGGTTGATTTCCTTCAGCCGCTTGGAGATCTGCGACGGCTTGCTGTCACAGCGCTCCATGAATTTCTGCCCCGGCACCACCTCGAACAGGTCGCCGCGGCGGAAACTCTCCTTGGCCTTGACGACCAGCTCGGCATACTCGCCCGGACGGTGATCGCCGCGCGGCGGGATGGCATCGGTATGCTTGAAGGGTTCCGGCGCGATCTCGCCCGACTTGCCTTCGGTCGAAAGCCCGCCCTTGGAAAAGTCGTAACGATCGATCCAGGCCTTGGCCGAATAGTGGTCGACGACCAGGATCTCGTCCGGCAGGAAGAGCACCATGTCACGCTGATCCTCGGGGCGTGCGAGCGACAGCTTGATCGCATCGAACTGGAAGGCGAGATCGTAACCGAAGGCGCCGAACAGGCCGATCGAGGAATCCGCCTCCGAGTGGAAGAGGTCGGTGACGGCCCTCAGCACCGTGAACACGGTCGGGATCTTCGAGCGCTCTTCCTCGGTGAACACCCGGTCCGGCTCGTTGACGACGAGATCGAGGCGGGTGGCGGTCGAAGCCCCGAGCGTCAGGTCGGCAACGGTCTTCAGCTTCTCGGCAATGATGGAGAGCAGCACCTCGCCGCGCTCGTTATAGGCCTCTATCCACACCTTGCGACCGAAGGAGGAAATGCCGAGCGGCGGATCGATGATCGCCGTGTCCCAGCGCGTGTAGCGGCCCGGATATTCGTAATTGGACGAAAAGACCGCGCCGCGGCGCTCGTCGAGCCGGTCGACATAGCCGTTGATGGCGTCGGCGTAAGGGGTGGGCCGCCGCTGCCGGGTGACGGTGATGCCCCCGCGCGTCTCGTAGGTCTCGCCACCATCGTCCCGAATGATCGTCGCCATGCTTCCGTTTCTCCGTTCTTCAAGGCCCTTGTCCGAGGCGCCTGAATACAAAAAAGCCGCCTCAGGATTTTCCGGGCGGCTTTGGGGTCAATCGTCTCAAGACATGACTGGTCAAGGCCGCGTTAGCGTGCCCACCACCAAGCAAAGGTCTTCGAAACGATCATCATGGCTGTTTTGATAACCCGAGGTTCCGGCATGCGCAAGCGGGTTTTGTGCCGACACTCACGGCTCGCCCCCGAAAAATCGCAGGGCCGAACACACGGTTATTAAGCATTATCTAACAAACCTATGACGAATATGACCTGACGGCGCTCACCCTGCGAGAGTTTGAGCGGTACAGCGGGGGATACGATCATGAGACTCACACTTTCGCGCGGCTTGCTCGCCTTCGGCCTTTTCGTCGCCACCGCCTTCCTGAGCGCTCTGGCGATCATGGGCTGGACATTGCAGACGGTGCGCATCGAGGGTCCGGCCTATACCCAGATCATCCATGGGAAGGATCTCGTGGCCGATATTCTGCCACCACCGATGTTCCTGGTGGAAGCCTATCTCCTGGAGAGTGAAACGGCCTTCGACAGCAAACTCGGAAAGGAGAATGCCGTCGAGATCGAGAAACTGCGCGCTCAGTACAGCGAAAGGATGAAGGTCTGGCACGAGACGGATCTGCCGAAGGACATTCGTGCCCTGATCGATGACGGGGTCGCCCCCGCCAGCGACGCCTTCTGGAAGACCATCGACGAGGCCTATCTGCCTGCCCTTTCCTCCGGCGATGCGGCAAGGACGACGCAGGCCATCACCGAACTGCGCCAGCATTTCCAGGCGCAGAAGAGCGCGGTCCAGCAGCTCGTGGGCGCCGCCACGACATTTCTCTCGGCGAGCGAAGGACATGCCCGCGATCTGACGAGGTTCTATGCCGGCCTGGCCATTGCCGCCGGGGCGGCAGCCTTGCTTTCGCTGGTAGGGGGCCTTCTTGTCTTCCGTCGGCTCGCCATCACGCCGCTCGAAGGCCTTTCCGATTACATGCAGACCCTGGCGAGCGGCAGTCTGGAGACAGAAGTGCCCTTCGTCGGCAGAAACGACGAGGTTGGCGACATGGCGCGTTCCGTCGCCGTCTTCCGCCAGGCCGGGATCGACAAGATCGCGATCGAGAATGACAATCGCCGGCAGCAGCAGCATATAGAACGCGAGCGCGCAGAGCGCCTGAACGAACAGGAAAACCAGGCGCGCAACCTCCAGAAGGTGGTCGACGAACTCGGCGCCGGACTGGATCGCCTGTCGAAATTCAACATTCGCTACACGCTGGACGACCCGTTCCAGCCGGAATTCGAACAACTCCGCCATGACTTCAACAAATCGCTCGGCGTGTTCCAGGACACGATGAGCCTCGTCCTCGAAAAATCCAATGAGATCGACGACAGCTCGAATGCCCTGCAGCAGGCAGCCGACCAAATGGCCAAACGCACGGAGAAGCAGGCGGCGACCCTCGAGGAAACGGCCGCCGCACTCGAAGAGGTCTCCGGCACGGTCAAGACATCCTCTTCACGCCTGGCCGGAACCCGTGACCTCACGCGGGAAGCCAAGAGCAACGTCGAGAAATCCGCCTATGTCGTCTCTGACGCAATCGAGGCCATGCAGAGGATTGAGGCGGCATCAGCCAGCATCGGCAACATTACCGGCGTGATCGACCAGATCGCCTTTCAGACGAATCTTCTTGCCCTCAATGCCGGCGTCGAGGCTGCGCGTGCCGGAGAGGCAGGCAAGGGGTTTGCCGTGGTCGCCCAGGAAGTGCGTGAACTGGCGCAGCGTTCGGCAAGCGCAGCCAAGGAAATCAGCGCCCTGATCGCCCAGTCGACCCGCGAGGTTTCGGCAGGGGTCGCGCTTGTCAACGATACTGGCTCCGCCCTGCGCGCGATCGAGGCGAGCATCAACACCATCAATCAGGACATCGAGGCCGTGACCTATGCCGCCCAGGAACAGGCCACCGGACTGTCGGAGATCACCAGCGCCGTCAACGAAATGGACCAATTGACACAGCAGAATGCCGCAATGGTGGAAGAGACCTCGGCGGCAACCCATGCCCTGGCCGACGAGGTCACGGAGCTTGTCAGGCTCGTCGGCCAGTTCGTCTTCAATCGCCGTCACAAGGTGCGCGACAGCGGCGAGGACAACCGCATGACAGAGGCGAAGCGCGGCGATGCCCCTCCGTCACGACTGCGCACCGGCTGAGTGCGAGCCACGCAGGTCGAAAAGCAAGATGGCGAACCAAACACCCCCTTCGTTCGTTCCGTACCCGTTGGAACGGGAACGGATGAATGCATCGACCACTCACGCTCGCCGCAAGCCTCCTGGTCCTCACGGGGGCAAGCCTGCCCGAAATCGGACCGCTGCCGCCGCCCGCGCCGACAAAGGCGGCAAGCCAATCAGCCGACCGATCAGCCGGACAAACGAAGCCACCCGATAAACCGCCTATCCCCGAGCCAAAACCGGAGACCCGTGATCCAAGCGCCCCGGATGACACAGAAGCCCGGCCCTCGGCCGGGAAATCCGGAACGCCACCAAGACCGCGACATCCGGCAAAGGATCGTGACCTTGGCGGGTCGACACGTGCCGGGACCGACCCCTCCGGCGGGCTGGAGGACCCGCCACCGGAAATTGAGGACCCGACGGCCCATCTCGGCTGCATCGCCGATCTCGGTGCGATGGGCACACGGTTCGAGGAACTGCCGCGGATCGATGACGAGAAAGGTTGCGGCATCGACAGACCCATCCGCGTGACACGGCTGCTCGCAGGCGTCGAGATCGAGCCCGAGGCCACCATGCGATGCGAGACGGCCCTTGAGCTTGCCCGCCTGACGCGCGACGTGATTTTGCCCGCCGCCCGCATCGCGTTCCCGGAAAAGGGCGATCTCACCGCCATCAACCAGGCCTCGGCCTATGTCTGCCGCAACCGCAACAGCGCCGAGACCGGCAAGATCTCGGAGCACGCCCGCGGCAGTGCCGTCGACGTCGCGTCGCTGCAATTCGGCAAGGAGACCGTGCCGATGGTGATTGCCAAAGCGGAAGACAGTACGCTTGCAGCCGCCTTCCAGCGCAGCCTCAACGCCGCCGCCTGCCTCTATTTCTCGACCGTCCTTTCCCCCGGCAGCGACGAGGCCCACAAGGACCATCTTCATCTCGACGTGCTTGAACGCCGGGACGGCTACCGCTACTGCCGCTGACAGACGAAGAAGGGCGGCGCATCGCTGCGCCGCCCTGTCCTGTTGCGGTCCGAAGCCGATCAGAACTTCTGGATGAGCGAGATCTTGAACGTGCGTCCCGCTTCCGAATAGTAGTCCAGCGACTGCACGGTGTTCGAATTGCTCGGCACCGTATTCGGATTGACGTCCTTGTTGGCCACCGCGTTCCAATACTTCTTGTCGAACAGGTTGTAGACGCCAGCCTGGATGCGCAGCCCCTTGACCTGTTCCGGCTCCCACCACGCGGTGAGGTCGACGATGCCGTAGCCGGGCGCGTCGAAGGTGTTGGCCTTGTTGTCGTCACGCATGCCGGCCGAGGCGATCAGGCTGAGATCCGTACCCCAGGTCTCCTGCTGGTAACCTACACCGACCACGCCCTTGAACGGCGCGACCGACCGTACGTAGTCGCCGGTTTCCATGTCCTCGCCATAGGCATAGGCGAGCGCGCCGTGCAGAACGAGACCGTTGTCGAATTCCTTCTGTGCGTTGAATTCGACACCCGAGATCTGCACCTTGTCGATGTTGACGTTCGTTTGCACGAAGGCCGGGTACGTCGGATCGCCGTAGGTCGTCTGGGTATCGATGAAGTTCTTGTAGCGGTTGTGGAAAGCCGCGACGCGGCCGGTGAAGTCGCCGGTGTCGAAGTTGGCGCCGATCTCGAAGCCGTTCGCCGTCTCAGGCTTCAGGTCGGGATTGCCGAGCACCGCATAGCCGGAGGCCGGGTTGGCGAAGTCGAGATAGAGTTCGTTGACGGTCGGGGCACGATAGGACATCGACCACTGGGCAAACAGTTCGACGGCCGGCGTTAGCTCGTACGTCGCGAGAAGCTTCGGCGAGAAGCGATTTCCTTCGCTGCTATCCGGCAGGCCGGTGACGGCATAGCCCGGATTTGCCATGTAAGCGTCGGTGAGCTTGGGCTCGTAGCTGTACCAGTCGAAGCGGATCCCCGGCGTCAGGGCGAAACCGCTGTCGCCGAACGAGATCTTGTCGTCGACATAGATGCCGAGGCGCTTGCCGTCGACGTCGGGCATGTCGGACTGGTTGGAATGCAGGCTGCCGCAACCCGCCGTCACCGTGCCGAGCACGCAGGCATCAAGGCCCGTCAGGTACTGAGAAGCGCCGAACACGGAGAAGTCGCCACCGACGGTAACCTCGTGACGAAGCGTCCCGGTCTCGAAGCTGCCGGTCATGGAACCGGTGACGCCGACCGCGTTATCCTCGACCTCGTTGTCGCGATACCACGGACCACTGAAGGTCCCGACACGGGCGCCCTCCGCGCCGGCATTCTTGACCAGCCGCTGCCAGTAGACCGAGAACTGGGCGGAATCGATGACCGAAGCCTCGTCGGGGGACAGGAAGCTGTAGTCGAGCGAGACGCGGTCACGGGCGGTGTCGTCGAAGCCGTCGTAGTTGCCGACGGCATAGACGCGGCTCGACCCCGTCGTGGCGCCCTGCAGCGTCTTCAGGTCGTTCTCAAAATTGCGGCGGTACCGCTCGGCGGTAAAGCCGATCGTGTGCCCACCCTCCAGCTCGTGGCGCGCCTTGAGGAGCACGTTCGACTGGTCGTAGTCGCCGGGATTGGCTTCCGTCCGGGTCGGCCCGATCGTGTCGACGTCGCCCTGGTTCTGGACCTCGTGGCCCTTCTTGTAGGCGCCCTGGAAGAGCACGGAGCTGTTGCCGACCCGCTTGGCGACCGCAGCCGCGCCGCCGAAGCTGTTGTCCTCGCTGTCATAGGTGAGCTTGGCCATGCCACCCCAGTCGCGGCCTTCCGCGATCAGGTCGTCTGGTTCCAGCGTCCGCAGCACGATGCCGCCGGCGAGCGCACCGGATCCGAGGCGGCTGGAATCGGCGCCGCGCAAGACGTCGAGGGCGGAGATCGACGAGAAGTCGAAGCTGTCGCTGCCGCCATTGGCGTTCGTCGTCGTCGAGGGACCGCCGCTGCGCGCATCATTCGAAAGGTAGGGGATCGGAATGCCGTCGATCGTCGTGACGACGCGCGGGCCGCCGAGGCCGCGAATCGTCACCCCGCCCTGGCTCTTCAGGAAGTCGACACCGGGTTCCAGCGAACGCCCGAGATCCTGGAAGCTGTCGACCTGCTTTTCCTGCAGGTCCTCGGCCGTGGTCTGCGACACCAGCGGGCTGTCGGAGACGACCGTCTTCTGCACCCGCTTGCCCTTGAGGACGATGGGTGCGAGCTCGGTATCGCCCGTGGCGGCCTGGCTGGTGGCGGTGGCGCTCTGCGCAAAGGCGCTCCACGACGGAGAGCAGGCGACGAGTGCCGAGCATGCGAGCAACAGGGGTCTGAAATGGCGGGAGGCCATGCAATATTTCCTTTCGACGGCCGCACGAAACCGTTGCCACGCGCAGAAGCTCGCGGCGGGAGGCCGTATCCAAATGTGTCAAAACCGAGGCGAAGGGCGTTTGGTGCCCTCTTATTGCCCTCTATAAAACATGATTAAAGGAGTCAACATAATAAACATGATTTTTATAATCATGTATTCGAGAGAGCCGATCACGATTGCGCGAAAGACACAGTCAGGCATGCGGTCGGCGCCTTGGCACCGTCCGCCGCTGACGGGAAAGCCTGGCCAGTAATCAGAACAAGCCTTCGATGAAGCCGTGGTCGTTGAGGAAGATCCGCTCGGCCGAGGGCGAACTCGGCAGGCCCGGCATCGTCATGATGTCCCCGGTGATCGCCACGACGAAGCCCGCGCCGGCCGAAAGCCGGACCTCCCTCACATGCACAACATGACCCTCCGGCGCGCCGCGCAGCGCCGGGTCGGTGGAGAAGGAATATTGCGTCTTCGCGATGCAGACCGGCAGGTGGCCATAGCCCTGCGCCTCCCAGGAGGCGAGCTGGTCGCGCACGCTCTTCGCCGCGGTGACTTCCGCCGCGTGATAGATCTTCGACGCGACGGTCTCGACCTTCTCGAAGAGCGACAGGCTGTCGGGATAGAGGGGCCGGAAGGCCCCCTGGCCTGAGTCCGCAAGTTCGGCGGCCCGCTGCGCCAGCGCCTCGATCCCGGCTGAACCGTCCGCCCAGTGCCGGCAGACGATCGCGTCGGCCCCGAGCCGCGACACATATTCCCTGACGGCCGCAAGCTCCGCCTCGGTGTCGGAGGTGAAGTGGTTGATCGCCACGATGACCGGCACGCCGAAGCGGCGTACATTGGCCACGTGTCGCCCGAGATTGGCGCAGCCGCGTGTCAGCGCCTCGACATTCTCCTGGCCGAGTTCTTCCTTCTTCACCCCGCCATTCATCTTGAGCGCCCGCACCGTGGCGACGACCACCGCCGCTGCGGGTTCGAGGCCTGCCTTGCGGCACTTGATGTCGAAGAATTTCTCCGCCCCGAGGTCGGCACCGAAACCGGCTTCCGTGACCACGTAATCCGCAAGCTTGAGTGCCGTGCGCGTCGCGATCACCGAATTGCAGCCATGGGCGATATTCGCGAAGGGGCCGCCATGCACGAAGGCCGGATTGTTTTCGAGCGTTTGCACGAGGTTCGGCTGCATCGCGTCCTTCAGGAGCACGGTCATCGCCCCGTCGGCCTTGATGTCGCGGGCGAAGACCGGGCTCTTGTCGCGCCGGTAACCGATGATGATGTCACCCAGCCGCCGCTCGAGGTCGGCGAGATCGGACGCGAGACAGAGGATCGCCATGACTTCAGAGGCAACCGTGATGTCGAAGCCGCATTCGCGCGGAAAGCCGTTCGACACCCCGCCCAGCGAGCCGATCATCTGGCGCAACGCCCGGTCGTTCATGTCCATTGCCCGGCGCCAGGTGATGCGGCGCACGTCGATGTCGAGTGCATTGCCCCAGTAGATGTGGTTGTCCACCATGGCGGTAAGCAGGTTGTGGGCCGAGGTGATCGCATGGAAATCGCCGGTGAAATGGAGGTTGATGTCCTCCATCGGCACCACCTGCGCATAGCCGCCGCCCGCAGCACCACCCTTGACGCCGAAGCAGGGCCCGAGCGACGGCTCGCGGATGCAGACCATCGCCTTGCGGCCGATCCGGTTCAGCCCGTCGACCAGCCCGACCGTCGTGGTCGTCTTGCCCTCGCCGGCCGGCGTCGGATTGATCGCGGTGACGAGGATCAGCTTGCCGTCGGGCCGCCCTTCCAGCGAACGGATGAACTCGGCCGAAACCTTCGCCTTGTCGTGGCCATAGGGCACCAGCTGTTCAGCGGGAATGCCGAGCCGCGCGCCGATCTCCTGGATCGGCTTCTTGGTTGCCCCTCTTGCGATCTCGATATCGGACAATGCCATTTCGATAGTCCCTCCCCGTCGCTCTTTTTTCCGAGCATCCCCGCGCCTCGAAAGGATGGCAAGGTGGCCAACTGGTTATTTTTGGCACACCGCAAATCCGCTCGTGGGACATGGCGACGCAGCCATTGTGCATAGGTTGAAATATGAGATGATAATGCAATCCAGAGGAGAAGGGAGAAGCAAGATGAATTTTGTAGTCTGCTGCGACGGCACCTGGAACACCCCCGACATGGTGGAGCAGGGCGTCCCCACGCCAACGAATGTCTGGAAGTTCTACAACGCGGTCGCCCCGGAGGAAGCAAACGGCACGCGCCAGGAACGCTACTACCATCCGGGTGTCGGCACCGACGGCACCTGGTGGGACAAGCTCGTCGGCGGCGGCACCGGCCGCGGCCTCGATCGCAACATCATGAGCGCCTATCGCTGGTTGGCCGGCCTCTACAAGCCCGGCGACCGCATCTTCCTCATCGGCTTCAGCCGCGGCGCCTACACGGTGCGCAGCCTCGGCGGCATGATCTCGAAATGCGGCCTGCTCGACCTGTCGGCTGCCGTTGACGACGACAAGCTCTGGCAGTCGATCGAGGAGGTGTTTGCCGCCTACCGCGCCGAGGAACCGAGCCCGATCAAGGCATCGAAGGCCCGCCCCTTCCACAACACGGCGGCCGGAGAACTCCCGACCAAAAAGACGCCCATCCATTTCATCGGCGTCTGGGACACCGTCGGCTCGCTCGGCATCCCCGACGACATGGCCTTCCTCAACCTGATCGACGACCCGGACGGCCACCGCTTCCACAATACGGCGCTGAGCGACATCGTCGCCAATGCCCGCCATGCGGTCGCCATCGACGAGCAGCGCCAGAACTTCCTTCCGACGCTCTGGGACCCGAAGCCCGGCGCCGACTTGAAGCAGCTGTGGTTCCCCGGGGTCCACGGCGATGTCGGCGGCGGCTATGCCCAGACGGGATTGTCGGACGGAGCGCTGAAATGGATGATCGAGGAGGCGCAAGCCGCGGGCCTCGCCATCCGCGGAAAGGCGCTGTCACAGCTCGCCCCCAATCCCAACGACGTCCTGCACGATTCCGTCACCGGTCTGTTCAAGGCATTGAAGACGAGACCCCGCGCCGTGCCTTTGATCACCACCCGGCCGCGGTCGGCGGACATCCACGCCTCCGCGCTCGATCGCCACCAGGATCCGCCGCTCGACGCCGGCGACTACTGGACGCTGAAGCCACTGCCGGCGACCGTCGACATCTTCGCGCGCCAGCACTGGAACGCCACCGGGATCTTTCTGGAAAAGGGCAAGACCTACAAGCTCACCGCCGCCGGCCAATGGATGGACGCCTCGATCAAGTGTGGCCCCGGCGGCACCGCCGACGGCAAGTTCGAACCCGCCGAGATCGTCCAGGTCGCCTCCTCGCTTTTCGGCAAGCTCGAAAACCTCACCAAGACCATCCTGAAGAACGAGCAGGTCGACTTCTGGTGGACCAAGCGCGAGGAGGACGAGGACTGGTTCTGCCTGATCGGCCTGATCGCCAACAACGAGCCGCCGCCGAAGAAGAGCAGCAGGAGCCGCGCGGTCGAACGCCTGCCGCACGAAGTCTTCCGCATCGGTGAAGAGGTGACGTCAAGCCGAAGGCCAGTGGTTATCTTTACTGCTTCGCCAACGATGCCTGGCACGCCTATGAAAACAATCGCGGCAGCGTCCGGCTGACGGTCGCCTGATCACGACGGGCCGCGCGCCGGGCAAGACCTGGAGATCGGTCGGCACCGCATGAGGTGCCGGAAGCGAACGGCAAAGCCCGGCAAACGGGCTTGCCGAGCGGCGAGCCCCCGCTTATGTCTGGCCCCGATCGTCGAATTGCCTCTGGAGCCCTCGAATGAAATCCCTCGAATTGCTGGTTGAACGGATCATCCTGTCGAGCCGCTGGATCCTCGTCGCCTTCTATCTCGGCCTCGTCGCGGCTCTTGCGGTCTACGCCGTCTCCTTCGGCTACAAGTTCCTGAAGGTCGCTGGCAACGTGTTCAATTACGGCGAAGCGGAGATGATCCTCGCCATGCTCGGCCTGATCGACGCCGCGCTCGTCGCCAGCCTCATCGTCATGGTGATGATCTCCGGCTACGAGAACTTCGTCAGCCGTTTCGACGAAGCCGACGACGAGGTCTCCTTCCTCGGCAAGCTCGACGCCGGCAGCCTCAAGATCAAGGTCGCCTCCTCGATCGTCGCCATCTCCTCGATCCACCTGCTCCAGGTCTTCCTGAACGTGAACCAGTTCACCGACGGCAAGATCATGTGGCTGACGCTGATGCACCTCGCCTTCGTCGTCTCTGCCGTCATGCTCGGCTTCCTCGAGAAACTGATGGCCAAGCCCAAGACGGCCGACAAGCCCGAACGCGAGATCTGACCCGGCACAAAGCCCGCCTTGGCAACCGTTCAAATCGTTGTCTCGGGGTGTATGCTGCGTGACTATCGCTGAAAATTCTTGATCTGGTAGTTTGCAATGAAAGAACTGGACAGGCTTGACCGCAAGATCCTCCGCACGCTGCAGCAGGAGGGGCGCCTCAGCAACATCGAACTCGCCGAACGTGTCAGCCTGTCACCCACGGCGACGGCCGAGCGGGTCCGACGTCTGACCCGTGACGGCTTCATCACCGGCTACATGGCGATTTTGTCGCCGGAGAAGCTCGGTCGCAACCTTCTGGTCTTCATCGAGGTCAAACTCGACCGCACCACCCCCGACGTCTTCGACGCTTTTGCCGATGCCGTCAAACGCTCCGACGACGTTATGGAGTGCCACATGGTGGCGGGCGGTTTCGATTATCTGGTGAAGGCACGCGTCGCTGGAATGGAGGCCTACCGCCAGTTCCTTTCCGAGGTTATACTGCCGTTGCCGGGCGTACGCGAAACCCATACCTATGCGGTGATGGAGGAAGTGAAGACCGGAGCTGCCCTGCCGGTTTGATCACGCATGAGTTGTCGAACCACGTTTTATTTACCACGCTGCGTGCATTTTTTCGAATTCGAGTGAATTTTGGTCGTTCGACCAGTAAAAAAGTTCTGGCTTTTAAGTCCGACTGATATATTTGTTAACAATAACATACCAACAGCTGTCAACTTTCGAAATTTCAATGATAATCGCGGAACGTCAATCGCTGCTGAGCGAAGAACTAGCGAGCAGCCAGACACGCGCCCAGCTCATGGCGATCATGGCGAGGGTCGCCCGGGAATTCGGACTGGACCATGTCACGATCATGGTCGCTCCGAACCCGAATGACATTCTGATTTCCCCGCTCGTTCTGGAAAGCACCCTTCCCGCGCAATTCGCCCGCGAGTTCGACAAGAACCACTTTCTCCGCAACTGCCCCATTCTTCCGCGCTTCAGCAATTCGATCCTGCCGCAGACCTGGCGCCTCGATGCCGAAGGCGAGCCGGACAATTTCGAATGCCCGGCCAAGATGAACGAGTTGCTGCGCCGCCACAATTTGCTGATGGGCATGATCTTCCCGATGAACTCGGTGGATTCCGGCCGCTATTTCATGCGCTACGACGGTGCGCGTGCACCGCTTCATCAGTCGGAAATGAACGAACTCGGCATGATCTCGCTGCACGGCTTTGACATGTTCGACCGGATGCGGAGAGCCGAGAGCGTCGCGCCCAACGTCCTGTCCGCCCGCGAACTCGAAGTGCTGCGCTGGACCGCCCAGGGCAAGACATCGGTGGAAATCGGCCAGATCCTCGCGCTGTCCGACCACACCGTGAACGCCTATATGACGAATGCCATCAAAAAGCTGGATTGCGTAAATCGAACACAGTTGGTAGCGAAGGCAATTCGTCTGAAGCTAATCAACTAGGTCCTGAAGCGGCATCGGTTCGTCCATCCGCGCGCCAGGGCGGAAAGAGACACCACATTGCCCCTCCGCTTCGACCAGCTGGATCACAAGGAATTCCAGGACTGCACCTCGGTCGGAATGACCGAACACGAGGTGGTCGAACTGGCCCAGTCCTTCCGGCTCTACGGTTTCTGGCGGATCGATCTCGACAGCGGTCTGTTCTATGCCACTCCGGATGTCTTTCGCATCTTCGACATGGAGAGCACTGACGGCCGGGTCAACATGGTCGAGTTCCGCTCCCGCATCCATCCGGAAGATCTGCCGATGCTGATGGAGAGCTTCGAGCGGGCCTGTTCTCAGAAGCAGAGCTATCACAACATCTACCGCGTCAAGCGCGGTGTCGACTGTTGGAAATTCGCCCGCACCGTCGGCAAGTTCCGCGCCAGACCCGGCACCTCCGGCGAACTCGTCGGCGTCACCTACGAGTTCTTCGAGCGGCTACGCACCGCAGCCTTTTCCGACGAAGAGGAATAAGCCCAGATCGGCCCGCCTGAGCGGGCCGACGAGAGCGCGATGGCTCAGCGGTCGAGCACCGACCGCAGTTCCACCATGTTGGAGCGGACGCGCAGGATGTAGAAACCCATCGTCGCAAGATGGGTCGGCATGATCCAGCCATCTTCCGAACCGTTCGAGATGATCGCCGGCTGGATGCGCAGGGAGCCCTGCAGCTGCTTCTCCATCTCTGCCCAGACGGCAGTCAGGTTGCGCTCGCGGATCACGTCGACGAAGTCGGCGCGCACGGCCTGCAGCAGCGCATACTGGGCATAGAGTTGCCCGTAGGCGAACCAGAAGCGGTCGTCGGCACGCGTGTCGAACCAGCCGGCGTTGAATTCTTCCGAACGGCGACGAAGGATGTCCGACGTATTGCCGAGATCGCTCGCCAGGCGGTCGAGTAGCTGCACGAGGTTGTCGGCGCGCGCGTCGAAGACGGCCGCGCAGGTTTCGAGCGACGAATTGAACTTGCGCCAGCTTTCGACCGCCGACCGATAATAGCTCGGGGTCGGCGTCTTGATGCCGATCGGATTGGTGCCGAAATACCAGGTCCCCTCGTCGAACTGGATGTTGCCGCGTGCATCCTGGAGGTCATTGTTCATGCCCGAGGTGCCGCGCACGCGGCCGAGATTGTCGGCAAGCTCGATCGCCACGCGCCGCGCCACCTGGTTGACGCCGCGCTGGAACGAGGCCTTGTTGTCGAAGAACGGCGTGTGATCCCAGTCGACCCCGAACAGACCTATCTTGTAGAGCAGCGTCGAAGACACCCAGGCATTCTGGTTGACATTCGCATCCGTCAGATCGGCGACGACAGTGACGATCGCCGAATTCTGACACACGCCCGGCTTGGCGCTGTCCTGCTGGCCCGCGGCCACCTTGCGGTCGTTGAACTTGTAGGGCTGGGCGAATTCGGTATTGAAGCCGTACCAGAATTGCGTGCGCCAGAAGAACTGGCCGTAGAGCGCGATCAGCACAAGGACCAGGAGGAGGATCGGTCCCTTGATCAGCCAGTTGCGCCGCTGGTACCAGCCATGCGCGGCCAGGAACGGCCACAGCACGGCGGCCACGGCCAGCCCGACACCCCGGCCGATCGCCGCAAAGATGCGCTGGAAGAACGCGATGATCGGATCAAGCATTGTCGTCTTCTCCTATGCCGTAGAGGCGTTTGCGGAAACCCGCCTTGTCCTGCAGATAGGTCTGCGACAGGCGCGATACAACGAATTCCCGGAACCCATCGCTAAACCCTTCGTAGGCATCATAAAAGCCCTGCTTGTCGAAAATGAAACGCGACACGAAGTCGAAGGGCGTCATCTGCGAGATCAGCCGGTTCGTCAGCCACTGGTCGGGATGGTCGGGCCGGGCGCGGATGAGGAGGAACCGGAGCGCCGGCGCGACCTCGGCGATGCGCAGGCTGCCGGTGGCGGCAATCGCGCGGGTCATCTCCTGAAGGAAGGGATAGGTCCCGTCCTTTGCCACGCTCTCCGCATTGCGATGCAGGAAAGTCTGCAGCCACACCGCGTCGACCTTGGAAAAATCCATGGTCGGGTCGCTCCCATAGGCAAGCCCGATGGCCGCCATTTCGGCGCGCAGGGCATAAAGCCCGGAGTCTGCGACCCAGCTCGCCCGCGGCAGCTCGATCCGCCCGGTCTTGGCGAGGAAGTCGAAGATCTGAGCGGGGTCCTTGATCGAGACGTAGCTGACCTGCCACGGCCGGGACCTGCGGAAGCCCGGCGCCGACGGATCGCAGATCACCGTGGTCGCCTTGTCGTCGACGAACACATAGGTTCCGCCGAAATGGTTGGCCCAGAAGGCATCGTGGCGGAAGACCAGCTTGTCCGGTACCAGCACGTTCTGCCGGATGTCGCCGGTGAGCTTGGCGAGTTCCACCATCCGGTTCAACAAAGCATCGTCGCGCCAGGCGTTCGGCTCGCTCTGAAGCCGGTCGGCAAGCTGCCGGAGCTCCCCCGCCTTGCCCAAGAGATCCTCCGCCGAGAGCACCCGGAACTGCACCTCGTTGATCGACAGCAGATCCTCGAGGCTCTCCACCGTCGCGACCGAATCCTCGATCTCCCCGTAGAGCGCGTCCTTGATCGTCACCGCGTTGATCGCCCGCGCATTGGCGGTGAAAAACTCGTGCATCAGACCGGCAGTGTTGGAAAAGCTGGTGTGTACGACCGGAAGGCTCTCCTGCTCGGGCGTCAGGATGACGAAGCGCCGGTTGACCCGGTTCGGGTCGAGATAGTCCTTGTCGCCGAGCTCTGCCGCGATCTGCGGCGAAAAGCCGGTCATGTCGATGTCGAATTCGGTGAGCGCCGTGGCTTTGAGCCCGAACCCGGACAGCGCCTTGTTGTAGCGCGCCACGAGATGCGGCTCGGTGACGGCGAGCAGCCGGCCATAGATCAGTTCAGCTTCGAGGAGACGGTTCATGCCGACCACCTGCCCTCGCGCTTCATTGCCTCGATCTCGCCGATCGCCCGCTCGCGCTGCCGCTCACGACGGATGATCTCGTTCACCGCCGCCTCGTCCGACTTGTCGGCATAGCGGAACTCGCTGTCGGCATAACGGTTCACCTCCTGGAGGATCATCTCCATGGTGACCGGCCCGCGAAGCTCGGAAATCATCGCCTTCTTCTCGTCGTAGCTCTTGTGCATGAACACCTCGGGCGCAGCGAACCAGTCGTCCGGCAGCTCGACGTCCATCGCCCGCATCTTGACCGCGTCGGTGATGTTCTTGATCGCCCGGCCCGTGAAGCGCGGCTCGGCGAGCTTGATCTCGTGCAGGTAGCCGCCGATGTCGGCGATCGTCTCGATCTTGCCGTTTGCCTTCTCGTAGCGCTCCCAGACGGCGACCAGTCCGTCTTCCTCGGGCCGGTTGTGCTTGTCGTAGGAAACCCCGACGGCCCGCTTGATCTCCTGGTTGGCAAAAAGCTGATGCTCGCCGAGCGGGATCGAATGGTTCTTGCCGATCAGCAGCGCGAAGATGTCGATATAGTCTTCCTCGCTCTGCGGTCCGTCGATCAGCCAGCGCGCCCCGGCCCGTTGCCGCAGCGCATCGTCGACATTCTCCGGATAGTTGGAAAACATGCCGAAGGTGGCGTTGCCCCTGACCACCGTCGAGGCGCCGGCAAAGCTCTCCATCAGTACCGCCGTCACCTCGTGCTGACCGGCGGATGCCCGATCGTCCGAACGCTTGGCCGCCACCTGGTCGACGTCGTCGATCGTGCCGAAGCCGATCACTCGCGGATTGATGACGTTGTTGATGAAGGCCTTGGCGTTCTGCCCAGACTTGCCCTGATAGGACGAGATCTGGTCGACGCCAAAATTCTCGTAGTGGAAGGCGTAGCCGGCGACCTGGCAGTAGTCGTTGAGCAGGCCGGCGATCATCTGGATGAGGATCGTCTTGCCCGTTCCCGGCATGCCGTCGCCGATGAAGGTGAAAAGGAAACCACCGAGTTCGACGAACGGATTCATCTGCCGGTCGAAGTCGTAGGCCATCATCATCTTGGCCAGTTTCATCGCCTGGAACTTGGCGATGTGGTTGCCAATGATCTCTTCGGGTTTCTTGAAGGTCATCACCAGCGGCTTGCGCCGCTGGCCGGGTGCGACATCGAAACCGTCCAGCGTGAAATCGTCCTGGTCGATGCGGATATGGTTCGCCTCGAAGGCGGAAAGCCCGGTAAAGCGGGCCTTGCGCGCCACCAGACCGTCGATCGAACCCCGCGCGAAGGCACGGCAACGCGCCGTCAGCGCGGCATCGTCCGCGGCCCCCTTCAGAACCGCGTCGAGCCCCGCGATCATGCTTTTCAGCGCATCCTGCGGCGTGTCGAACAGGAAGTCGGGCTCTGCCGTGTCCTCGGCCGGCTCGCCCTCCCCGGGCAGGGTCGACAGCAGGTAGGCAGAGAGAGAAAAGGCAGCGACATAGGCGGAAGCCGATAGCAGCGCCTTGAAGCGCGTCGCCTCCTCGCCCTGCAGCGGCGCCGAGATGTTGCGCGCCTGGAGCTGTTCGAGATCCGTCTGCCGAGCAAAGACCTCGCCGATCGCCAGCGCCACCTGGACGCCGCGCCGCACCCGGTAGAGAACGGTGTGCTGGGCAGGCGTCATCAGCGGATCGCCGCTGCCGGTCGACTGCACGGTCTTCGAAAGCTCGACCTCACGCGTGCGCCGGACGCCGCCGGTCGAGACCGTCGGCACGAAGCGCCGCCCGGTGCCGGCCAGTGCCGTGCCGCCCGCCCCCTCGCCCGGATCGAGCGCCACGAAGCGCGTCACCAGACCCTGCGCCACGGCCAGGTGCTTGGCGATCTCGTCCTCGCGAATGGTCGTCAGGCCTGCATTCAATCCGTTGCTCATGACCTCAAACCTCGCTCACGACCTGATTGCCGGAAATGACGTGGACCTTGTAGTCGCCGAAGATCGCATTGGCCTCACCCGAGGCGTAGAGCGCCTGGTAGGCGTCGTGCGGCACAAGCGCATGCTTCTCGTAGGCCGACACCCCCATCCGCGCCGCCTCCAGGTCGTTGGTGTCGATGTGGAATTCCTGGGTCGCCGGCGTCGAGGAGAAGAAGCCCTTGGTCGCCGGGCGCTCCGCCTTGGAGAAGACCTCCTGCATCGTCCAGGTCAGAAGCCAGGCATTTTCCGGCTTTCGCACCCGCGACAGGATCTCGTTGATCTTCGCATTGTTCTCGGTGATGCCCGCCGAATAGAACGGCCCGAGCACGATTCGCCGGAGCTGCTTCGGATGCAGCGTCGGAAAATCCTTGTCCATGTTCGTCGCGATCGTCGCCGGGGTCAGCGAATAGGCGCCGTTCTTGCCGGCGAAATCGTCGAACTTCGCGGCAAGCTGCGGATTGAGCAGCCCACCCACCGGCAGCGGAATGTCGAGGTCCGGGTTGATCTTTCCGTCCTTGCCGACGAGGAGCTCGACGATGTTCTCCGAACTGTCCTCGATACCGGCGACATAGATCATCGGCAGGGTATTGGTTCCGTCGAACACCGCCCAGGTGACGACGCAATACGGCCGGCCCGATTTCTCGCTGACGCTGACGCGAACCGTTTCCGGCAGGACGAAGGGCGAGAAGATGTCGCCCTTGCCGATCTGTTCGAGATAGATCCGCTCGGCCATCTGCGACTGCAGCGCCGACGGAAAGGACTTCGTCCTGAGGATGAAATCCGCCATCTCCGCGCGGATCGCCTGGGCGTCCGGAAGGGCTGCGAGCCGCTGGCCGGCGTTCAACCGGTCGTTCTCCAGTTCGAGCACGTTCTGGAACACCGGAAAGCCGCTCTCTGCGCGCGAGATGCGGAATTGCTCGGTAAACCCGATGCGGTTCTCCCAGCAGGCAAAGGAATTCTTCAGCCTCTGGATATAGGGCAACAGCAGTTGCCCGGCGAAGCCGCTGCCCGGCAGCGCCAGGTCCGGGTTGGAAAGATAAGTCTCAAGTCCCCCGAGCGCTGCCCCGATCGACTTGAAATATTGGGCAACGGGGCCACCCTTCTCATCGAGCATCGTCTGGCTTCTTCCCCTTGGTCTTCACCGGCCCGCTTTCGCGCGCTCACTTCGTTCCGATGAACGGCACCGCCGAACCCGGGATCATTGTCGTCGGCAGCTGTCCGTTCCACCGCTCCGCCGCCGTGAGCTCGATCAGCGAAGGATTGTCGCGAAGTGCGGCACCCTTCGCCCGGATCGCATCGGCCTCCGCGTCCCCGGCCAGCCGGGTTGCTGCGGCCTGTGCTTCGGCCTGGGCACGCACGGCGTCCGCCTGGGCATTGGCCTGCGTGACCGTGATCTGCGCCTGGACCTTCTCGCGTTCGGCATTCTGGCGCAGCTTCTGCACCTCGACCTCCGCCAGCATGCGGTTTTCGATCGACTGCTCGTAGGCGTCGGAGAAATCGATGTTTTCGATCTGCACGCTGTCGATCAGCACCGGCCCCTTGACGGAATCGCGAATGGCGGCCTCGGTCTCGGCATTGAGCCGCACCCGCTCCTGGATCGCGGTCACCGCATTGAACTGGCCGAACACGTTCTTCGCCTGCTCGAACACCCGCCGGTCGATCAACCGCTCGACCAGCCCCTCTTCGCTGCCGTAATCGGCATAGATCCGCTCGACCTCGGCGGCAGGCAGCCGGTAGTTGACCGAAAGCGTGATCACCGCCGCCTGCTGGTCACGCGAATAGGCCGGCACCGAATCGTAGATCTGCGCACGGCTCTGCACGCTGATCTTCACCACACGGTCGAGGAACGGGATCTTGAAACCGAGCCCCGGCTCGGCCGTACCGACCACCGCCCCGGTCCGGAGAATGACCCCGCGCTCGCCCTGATCCACGGTGTAAAAGGATTTCAGGCCGAACATGGCGAGAACAACGATGACGGCCGCGACCAGCAGCAGCCGGCCGAGCCGGCCGCCGGCTCCCGATGCACCGTCTCCGCCCGTTGCGGCGTTCAAGATGAATTTGGACATTCATTCCCCCGATGAAAGACGTAAGGCCGCGGCGCCCGCAGGACCGTCAGCGAAGGCTCGGCACTCCGGCCGGCCGGGTACGGCAAGTTGCCGTTTCCGGCCGGAAGAAACCGCGCCGTGGCGTCAGGGCTTCACGTAATTGGCGGAGTTGTGCTTGTCGAGCACCGTCTGGAAACGCCGCGCGAAGGCCTCGTCGGCCAGCTTCTTGCGGCGCTGGATGTCCTGCGTCGCCAGCATGTTCTTCTCGTGCAGCTCGAGCAGGTCGCCGATATGCTTCTGCGCGGCGGCACCGACGCCGGCCATCGTTTCCTCCGCCGCGGTATCGACCTGGCTGCCGAGCGTGTTGATCTTGTGCGCCACGTCCTGCTGCGCCGCCGTCTTCAGCGAGTCTTCGAGCGCCTTGTAGAGCACGATGCGCTGCTCGGTATCGATGGTGAGCTTGTTGATGAGCGTGTTCTGCGCGGCGATCTGGTTGTTGAGCGAATCGACGAAGGTTTGGAACATCGAGGTATAGCGCTCGAGCGTCTGGCTCTCGGCCAGCAGCTCCTGCTCCTTGGCCTGCGCCTGATTGTATTCGGTCGCCAGCTTCGAGCGCTCGCCTTCAAGCTCGGTGCGGGCCGACTGGTCGGTCGAGGCGGCAATCTTGTTTTCCAGGTCGAGCAGCATCGGGTTCAGCTCCTCGATGCGCTTCTGCGTGGTCTCGAGGCCGGCAATCGTCATCTTGCGGCGCTCGATCACCTGGATCAGGCTCGCCTCGGAGGTCTTGTAGCGCTGGTCGAGCACCGAGCGCTGGTCCTTCAGGATGCCGACGATGCTGTCGGACTTGGAGAGAAGTTCCTGCAGGTTGCCGGCCAGCGACATGTTGCGCACGCGGTCGGTGCGCAGGCGCTGCGCCTTCTGCTTGGAGAAGATGCCGATGAACTTTTCATAGCCGGTATAGCTCTTCATGCTCTCGAATTCGGAGCCGAACACGTTGGTCGCATCCTCGAGCCCGATGATCAGGTCGGCGATGTTCGCCTCCATCACCTTCTGCTGCTTGATGACGTCCTCGATCCGGGCGTTCTCGATGTCGAAGTTCACGTCGCCGAGTTTGGTGTCAGCCTTGGCGAACTGGTCGAGCACCCCGCCGGACTGGTCCAGCTTGCTTTTCATGTCGTTGACGATCGTGCGGGTCTTCTCGATTTCGCTGTCGAAGGACTGAAGCGAGGCCATGCGGTCTTCTCCCTGTGCTGTCGCGGGTCACCGATCGCCGTCGATCGGTCAGGTCGCCGCGACCTTATAACAAATGAACAAATTTAGAACCGGCGAGAGGCGCGCCGGGAAGAAAAATACAGACCTGATATGGAGGATCGCCACGCCCCTGCAAGATGGCGCAAATAAAAAACGGGCAGCGACGCACCTTGCGCCGCTGCCCGTCAAGAACAGCTCATAAGGAAGATCGATCAGTTGCCGCCGGCAGCCGGGTCCTTCAGGTAGGCAATGATATTCGCAATATCTTCCGGCTTCTTGAGGCCGGCAAACGCCATCTTGGTACCCGGAACCAGATCCTTCGGCTTCGGCAGGTAGGCGGCCAGTTCTTCCTCGCTCCAGACCTTGCCTTCGCCGAACTTGGTCATGGCCGGCGAATACTTGTAGTCGGCAACCGAAGCGACCGGACGACCGACGATGCCCTGCAGGGTCGGACCGACCTTGTTCTTGGCTTCCGTCGCCGTGTGGCAGGCCATGCATTGCTTGAACACCTTGGCACCGGCCACCGGATCGCCGTCGGCGAAGGCAACGCCGGCCGGGATCATCATCGAGGCGGCAAGGATCAGACAGTGAAGTTTCATGAACGCTCCTTTGGAATTCGTCGCGCGCCGCGCGTGCGGCCCGTCAATTGGACAGAATAGACCATTCTCGCGTCCTTTGCCACGGGGCGACTTGCCGCGCCATTGACATCTGTCAAGCGACTTCAACGATATCAGGGACTTCCTTACCCCAACCTCGACTTAAGGATCGGTTCGCAGAAAGATTTGACGAGTCGCAAACAGGGAGGGGAATGAGGCGCAAATGCAACGGGCAGGGTTGAATTTGTCCGTTATAGATTGTTGACTGGGAACTCAAAAAAAAGGGAGCCTCCAATGAACGCATCTGTATTTTACCGCATTATCCTTTCCTCGGCGGTTTCGGCCGTCGCCCTCGCAGCCGCTCCGGCCATGGCAGCCGAGCCCGAAAGCTGCTCCACCGTACGCTTCTCCGACGTCGGCTGGACCGACATCACCGCCACCACCGCGACGGCTTCCGTCATCCTCAAGGGCATGGGCTACGAGCCGGTCGTGACCGTTCTGTCGGTTCCGGTCACCTACCAGTCCCTGAAGAACAAGGACATCGACGTCTTCCTCGGCAACTGGATGCCGGCCCAGGAAAAGGACGTTAAGCCCTACCTCGACGAAAAGTCGGTCGATTCGACCGGCGTGAACCTCGAAGGCGCCAAGTACACGCTCGCCACCAACGCCAAGGGCGCTGAACTCGGCATCAAGGACTTCTCCGACATCGGCAAGCACAAGGACGCTCTCGGCGGCAAGATCTACGGCATCGAGCCGGGCAACGACGGCAACCGCCTCGTCATGACCCTCATCGAGAAGAACGAGATGGGCATGGGCGGCCTCGAGCTGGTCGAATCCTCCGAACAGGGCATGCTTGCCCAGGTCGCACGCGCCGACAAGGCCGGCGAACCGGTCGTCTTCCTCGGCTGGGCACCGCACCCGATGAACTCCACCTTCGACGTCACCTACCTGACCGGCGGCGACTCGACCTTCGGCCCGAACTTCGGTGGCGCGACCGTCTACACCAACACCCGCGCCGGCTATGTCCAGGAATGCCCGAACGTCGGCAAGTTCATCACCAACCTCAAGTTCTCGCTCGACATGGAAAACCAGATCATGGGCAAGATCCTGAACGACGGTGAGGATCCGGAAAAGGCTGCGACCGAATGGCTCAAGGCCAACGGCGCTGCGATCGAGCCGTGGCTCGCCGGCGTGACCACCAAGGACGGCAAGGAAGCACTTCCGGCCGTCAAGGCCTCGCTCGGCCTCTGAACGATCGTCGGAGGGGCGGCTCGGCCGCCCCTTTCGATACCTGCGCCGCGCACATGGAGGAAAGGGGTGTGGCGCGCACTATCACCAGCTGTATGCACATGAATTCTGCCGCGGCTTTGCTTCGGCGAAGATGTGTCATATCGTCGATCTTCAGCTCTTAATTTGCGACGGGTGCGAACAACGTGAATTGGCTCACCGAAAACCGGATTCCGATCGGGGCTTGGGCTAAGTCCTTCGTGGACTGGCTCACCACCAATGGCGAGTGGCTCTTTGACCAGCTCTCCTTTCTCCTTTCCCACATCATCAACGGACTCCTGTTCGTTCTGCAGGCGCCGCATCCGCTGGTGATCGTCGCCTTTGCCACCGGCCTCGGTTGGTGGCTGCACCGCTCGCTGGGCACGGCGCTCTTCACCTTTCTTGGCCTGCTTCTCATCATGAACCAGGGCTACTGGAAGGAAACCACCGAGACGCTGGCTCTGGTGCTTGCCGCCACCACCGTCAGCATGCTGGTCGGCGTGCCGCTCGGCATCCTCGCCGCCCGCCGCGCCTGGATCTATGCCGGCATGCGCCCGGTGCTCGACCTCATGCAGACGATCCCCACCTTCGTCTACCTGATCCCGGCCCTCATCCTCTTCGGCCTCGGCATGGTCCCGGGCCTGATCGCCACGGTGATCTTCGCGATCCCCGCCCCGATCCGCCTGACGCGCCTCGGCATCATTTCCACCCCGCCGTCGCTGGTGGAAGCCGCCCAGGCCTTCGGGGCGACGCCGAGCCAGGTGCTCCGCAAGGTCGAACTGCCCTTCGCCATGCCGCAGATCATGGCCGGCCTCACCCAGACCATCATGCTGTCGCTGTCGATGGTCGTCATTGCCGCCCTCGTCGGTGCAAGCGGCCTCGGCGTTCCGGTCGTGCGCGCGCTCAACACCGTGAATGTCGCCAAGGGCTTCGAAGCAGGCCTTTGCATCGTCATCCTGGCGATCATCCTCGATCGCATGTTCCGCAGTTCTGAATCGGGAGACGACGCATGACCGACGCCGTCATTTTTGGAAATGTCGATATCGTCTTCGGCGATCATCCGGAGAAGGCGCTGGCCCTCGTCGACCAGGGCAAGACCCGCGACGAGATCGGCACCGAGACCGGGCTGGTGCTCGGCGTGGCCGGGGCCTCGCTCGCGGTCAAGGAAGGCGAGATCCTTGTGCTGATGGGCCTGTCCGGCTCCGGCAAGTCGACCCTGCTGCGCGCCGTCAACGGCCTCGCACCCGTGGTGCGCGGCAATGTCAGCGTCAAGACCTCGAACGGCGCGGTCGACCCCTACCGCGCCAGCCCCAAGGCCCTGCGCGACCTGCGCATGCACACCGTGTCGATGGTGTTCCAGCAGTTCGGTCTGCTGCCCTGGCGCACGGTCGCCGAGAATGTCGGCTTCGGCCTCGAGCTTGCCGGCGTGCCGGAAGCCGAGCGCCGCAAGCAGGTGGAAGAACAGCTCGAGCTGGTCAACCTGTCGAAATGGGCGAACCGCAAGGTCAACGAGCTCTCGGGCGGCATGCAGCAGCGCGTCGGCCTTGCCCGCGCCTTCGCCACCGGCGCGCCGATCCTCCTGATGGACGAGCCGTTCTCGGCACTCGACCCGCTGATTCGCACGCGTCTCCAGGACGAATTGCTCGAGTTCCAGTCGCGCCTGAAGAAGACGATCCTCTTCGTCAGTCACGACCTCGACGAGGCCTTCCGGATCGGCAACCGCATTGCCATCATGGAAAGCGGCCGGATCATCCAGTGCGGCACGCCGCAGGAGATCGTGCAGAACCCGGCCGACCAGTATGTTGCCGACTTCGTGCAGAACATGAATCCGATCAACATGCTCACCGCGCGCGACGTTATGCATCCCGGCGTCGAGAACGCCTCCGGCGCCGGCTCTGTCGCCGGAACGGCCCGGCCGGAGACACCGCTCGTCGACATTCTCGACGCGCTGTCACGTCAGCCTGGCACAATCGGCGTCGTCGACAACGGTAACGTCATCGGGACGATTTCGGCCCAGGATGTCGTTTCCGGCCTGACCCTGCACCGTCGCAAGGCCTGAGCGGACATCCGCTCAGGGCCGGACGCAGGAAGGAGCATGCCATGACGGATAAGCCATCGGTCATCCGGGAAACCGACGAGGAGGCCCGCGCGCTTGCCCGTCGGCTCCTTCGATCGGCGCGCTATGTCTCCCTGGCCGTGCTCGACCCGCAGACCGGGTTTCCCTCGGTCAGCCGGGTCCTGCTGGGCACCGACACCGACGGCTCCGCCGTCATCCTGGTGTCGGGGCTCTCCGCCCATACCAAAGCGCTGAGCGCCGACCGGCGGGCTTCCCTCCTGGCCGGCGAGCCGGGCAAGGGGGACCCCCTCGCCTATGCGCGGCTGACGCTCCACTGCCTGGCCGAATCAGTGGAGCGCGACAGCGCCGATCACGCTCGCCTGCGCACCCGCTTCATCGCCCGCCATCCGAAGTCGAAGCTCTACATCGACTTCCCCGATTTCCGCTTCTTCCGCCTTGTTCCGCAGTCCGCCAGCCTCAATGGCGGCTTCGGCCGGGCCTACATCCTCGGCGCCGAGGACTTCCTCATCCCCCCGGCAATGGGGGGTGATTTTTCGGGATGCGAGGAGCAGGCACTGCAAGATTTAGTGGCCCGCGGCCCGCAATATGCCCTCTCTATCGCCACGACGCATTGTGGACAGAAGCCCGGGAAATGGGCCATCTGCGGGGTCGACCGGGCCGGAATTGACCTAATTTGCGGCGATTTACTCGTTAGATACGAATTTGGGCATCTTATAGCGACACGGGCCGAACTCCCTTAAGAAATCCCTAATACAGCATACCCGGTACCTTAAATTTAGGCATATACAATTATCTTCGCGTTGTTACACTTACGTAATAGGTAAATTGACGGATTGCAGCCGGCGCCTTCCCCCGATGGTGTCCGAGAAACGAAAGTTGAAGTTATGAAAACCAAGGCATTATCCGAACAGTCCATTGCAGCAGCAGGCCTTCTTTCCGCCATGGCCAATCCCAAGCGTCTCATGATCCTGTGCAGCCTCGTCGAAGGCGAAGTTCCGGTCGGCGTTCTCGCCAACCAGGTGGGACTGAGCCAGTCGGCACTGTCCCAGCACCTCTCCAAATTGCGCGCCCAGAAGCTGGTGAAGACCCGCCGCGACGCGCAGACGATTTATTATTCCAGCACCTCCGAATCGGTCATCAAGATCCTCGGCACGCTGGAAGATATTTATTGCGCGAACACCGCAAACAAGACCGCAGCCGCCTGATGGTAACCGCCTCCGGGCGGTGACGAGGGCTCGGCCGGTTTCCGGTCCGGTTGTCTTGCGAGCGACGTTTTTGATCACGAAGACCAGATTGTCCGGCCGGCAGATCCCCGATCTGCCGGCCGGACTATTTGGTGAGGTTGAACCAAGGCGAACGGGGTTCAGCTCCCGACCGCCGCGCTGTCGTCGCGGCTCAGCACGATCAGAGACGGACGCGCCGGCTGAGCCTCCTTGAAGTCCGGCCAGTTCGTGCCGGCATCGGCGATCGAACTTGCATCCTCGTCGTCTTCGAAGCGCAGTTCCCCCGGATGCTGGATCGATACGAACACCGAACGGCCGTCCGGCGTGAAGGTCGGCGAACAGCATTCCGATCCGACCGGCGCCACGTAGAACAGCCTCGGCAGCGCCCGTCCCTCGCCCTCCGTGTCCACGACGAACAGGGCATCGGCAATGCCCTCCGGCGGCGGGCCGTCGGTCGCCACCCACAGCCGCCCGGCCGGGTCGACCGACAGGTTGTCGGGATCGGTGAACCAGCCGTTGACCGAAGTCGCCGGATGGAACAGGGCGCCGTCCTCCGCCACCGCCGGATTGCCGCACAGGACGAAAACGTCCCAGCGGAAACTTGCGGCGGCAAAATCGGCCTTGTCCGGCCCGCCCGGCGGCACCAGTTCGAGGAGGTGACCATGCGGATTGGGACCGCGCGGATTGGCCGGGTTCACCTGCTCTTCCGCATCCCCCTCACCCGCCGGCAACCGGTCTTCGTTCTCCGTCATCGCGACATAGAGCTTGCCCGTTTTCGGATGAACCACGAAGCCCTCCGGCGCGTCCATCGGCGTCGCCCCGAGCAGATCCGCAGCGGCGCGGGTGTTCAGCACCACGTCCGCCTGGCTGGCAAAGCCCGCCTCCGCCGTCAGCGGCCCTTCTCCGGCGATGAGCGGCAGCCAGGACATGGTGCCATCGCTCTCGAACTTGGCGACCGACAGCGTGCCGTTGTCGAGCAGGTCGCGATTGGCGGCACGGTCGTTCGGGTTCCATGGGTCGCGGGTGACAAAACGATAGAGATATTCGAAATCGTCGTCGTCGCCCATGAACACCACGACGCGGCCGTCCGGCGCCACGGCGCATTGCGCACCCTCATGGGTGAAACGGCCGAGCGCGGTGCGCTTCACCGGCTTCGACGCCGGATCGAGGGGATCAATCTCCACCACCCAGTCGAAACGCATCCACTCGTTCGGCTCTTCCTCGAAGCGGAAGCGCGGCTCGATCCGCCCGGCGCCGTAGATGTCGTTGTCCTCCTCGTCCCAGCCCTGACGTTCGACCAGCTCCTGATTCGGCAGCGTGGTGAAGTCGCCGGCAAAGACGTCCATCGAGCCTTCCTCGCCCGAAAGCAGCGTGCCCCAGGGCGTGATGCCACCATTGCAGTTGGAGATGGTGCCGAACACCGTCCTGCCCACGGGATCCGCCTTGGTCTTGAGGCGATCGTCGCCCGCGGCCGGACCTGAGATCGCCATCTCGGTGCCCATGTGGATGCGGCGGTTGTACTGGCCGTCACGGACGATCTCCCACCGGCGATTGGCCTTCTTCACCTCGAAGATCGACAGTCCGACCGACGCCATCACCGCACGGATCTGGTCCTCGGTCATCTTCTCGCGATAGTCGTCGGCCGTCAGCTCCGGAAACATCAGGAACGGCGTCGCATATTCGTGGCTGACCAGCATCAGCCCGTGCTCGGAGCCGGTCGAACCCGGCGGCAGCGGCATGTAATGCGTAAAGTCGTTGTTGTAGCCGAACTGGCGCTCCGCCGCCTTGCCGTCCAGCTTCGCCGGATCGAAGTCCGGGCTGTCGGCAAACAGGCCGTCACCCCAGCGCGCCAGGATCTGGCGGCTGTAGCCCGTCGGCCAGTGATCGTCCTTGTCGCGAACCCGCGCAAGTTCGGTGAAGGTCGAGGTCGGTGCCGCTGCAGCACGCGCCGTCTCGCCGAGCACTGGCAGGATGACCGCGCTGCCGGCAAGCGCAAACAGGCCCTTGAGGACGCTGCGGCGCGCAATCCCTTCTGCGAGGACTTCACCATAGGTCTCTGCGAATACGCGACGCGGATTCGGCCGCGCCCTTGTCTTGCGACGATCAGACATAAGTTCTCCCGGGTAAAAATGATTGTTTGGCTGAAATAGATCTGGCGGACCGATGTCCGGATGCTTTGCAGGACCGACCATAGGTCGATCACACGAAGTCTTGATGACGGGTTTTGAGGGAAAATACTTGGAGCTCCGGACCCGGGCCCGCCGACCGTGCCGTGTCACGCGCAATCATAACCGGAACCTCGGGCATCCATGATGTTTGTTGATGACGGTTGACGACCTTGGGTGCCCTGTTAATTTGACGTGGTTTTTCTGGAATATCCGGCCCTGCGCCGCCAACCGGGAAATGGCCGCCCGCACGAAAACGGCCATGGAGAGCTTTGATGTCCAACCGCCTGAATACCACGCCGAACGATCTGCGCGCCTTCTGGATGCCGTTCACGGCCAACCGCCAGTTCAAGAAGGAACCGCGCCTCTTCGTCGGCGCCAAGGATATGTATTACACGACCCATGACGGCCGCCAGGTGCTCGATGGCACCGCCGGTCTCTGGTGCGTCAATGCCGGCCACTGCCGCCCGAAGATTACCGAGGCGATCCGCGAGCAGGCCGGAGAACTCGACTATGCCCCGGCCTTCCAGCTCGGCCACCCCAAGGCCTTCGAGCTTGCCAACCGCCTGGTCGACATCGCTCCGGAAGGCATGAACCACGTCTTCTACACCAATTCCGGTTCGGAATCGGTCGACACCGCGCTCAAGATCGCGCTCGCTTACCAGCGCGTGAAGGGTGAAGGTTCCCGCTTCCGTCTGATCGGCCGCGAACGCGGCTATCACGGCATCAACTTCGGCGGCATGTCAGTCGGCGGCATCGTCTCCAACCGCAAGATGTTCGGCACGCTTCTGACCGGCGTCGACCACATGCCGCACACTCACCTGCCGGGCAAGAATGCCTTCACCAAGGGCCAGCCGGAATACGGCGCCGAGCTCGCCGACGAGCTGGAGCGCATCGTCGCCCTGCACGACGCCTCGACCATTGCCGCCGTCATCGTCGAGCCGGTCTCGGGCTCGACCGGCGTTCTCATCCCGCCGAAGGGCTATCTCCAGCGCCTGCGCGAGATCTGCACCAAGCACGGCATCCTGTTGATCTTCGATGAAGTCATCACCGGTTTCGGCCGCCTCGGCGCGCCCTTCGCCACCCAGTTCTTCGACGTCAAGCCGGACATCATCACCACCGCCAAGGGTCTCACCAACGGCGTCATCCCGATGGGCGCCGTCTTCGTCACCTCCGAGATCCATGATGCCTTCATGACCGGTCCCGAGCACATGATCGAGTTCATGCACGGCTACACCTATTCCGGCAACCCGATCGCCTCGGCCGCCGGTCTCGGCACGCTCGACACTTACAAGGAAGAGGGTCTCCTGACCCGCGCCGCCGAGCTCGCCCCCTACTGGGAAGAAAAGCTGCATTCGCTCGCCGATTGCCCGAACGTCATCGACATCCGCAATATCGGCCTGATCGGCGCGATCGAGCTTGCCCCGATCGCCGGCGAACCGACCAAGCGCGCCTTCAACGCCTTCCTCAAGGCCTATGAATCGGGCCTGCTGATCCGCACCACCGGTGACATCATCGCGCTCTCGCCGCCGCTGATCATCACCAAGGACGAGATCGACGAACTGTTCGACAAGCTCCGCAAGGTGCTGGTGGCGAACATCTGAGTTTGCCGGTTTCCGGTGCAGCGACCGAAGGCCGCGTCCCGCGCGGCCTTTTTTCATGCTTGAACTTTCGTTAAAGAAGAATGACTGGGACGAAACAATCGAACCCGAGCAGCGACAAACCGGCACAGATCGGAACGTTGCTCCCAAGGAGACAGACATGAAGTTTCAACTTCTCGCCGGCGCGGCGCTCGCCGCACTTCTCGCATCGACAGCCGGCGCACGCGCCGACATCGTCATCGGCCTGATCGCGCCGCTGACCGGTCCGGTCGCCGCCTATGGCGAACAGGTCAAGCACGGCGCCGAAGTCGCCGTCGAGGAAATCAACAAGGCCGGCGGCATCAACGGCGAAAAGGTCGTGCTGAAACTTGCCGACGACGCGGGCGAGCCGAAGCAGGGCGTATCCGCCGCCAACCAGCTGGTCGGCGAAGGCATCCGTTTCGTGGTCGGCCCTGTCACCTCGGGCGTCGCCATCCCGGCTTCCGACGTCTTTGCCGAAAACGGCATCCTGATGGTCACGCCGACGGCAACCGCGCCGGACCTTACCAATCGTGGCCTCACCAATGTCCTGCGCACCTGCGGCCGCGACGACCAGCAGGCCGAAGTTGCGGCGAAATATGTGCTCGCCAACTTCAAGGACAAGAAGGTCGCGATCATCAATGACAAGGGCCAGTACGGCAAGGGTCTGGCCGACGCCTTCAAGAAGACCCTCAACGAGGGCGGCGTGACCGAAGTCTTCAACGATGCGCTGACCGCGGGCGACAAGGACTTCAGCGCGCTGACGACCCGCCTCAAGGCGGACGGCGCCGAGGTGGTCTATTTCGGCGGCTATCATCCCGAAGGCGGCCTGCTGGCCCGTCAGCTCGCCGATCTCGGCATCAAGGCGCTGATCGTCGGCGGCGACGGCCTGTCGAACAGCGAATACGCCTCGATCGGTGGCGACTCCGCCAACGGCACGGTCTTCACCAACGCCTCCGACGCGTTGAAGAACCCGGATTCGAAGGCCGCCGCCGACGCGCTCGCCGCACGGAACATCCCGGCCGAAGCCTTCACGCTCAATGCCTATGCCGCCGTTGAAGTGATCAAGGCCGGCATCGAGAAGGCCGGCAGCGCCGAGGATGCAGAGGCCGTCACGACCGCGCTGAAGTCGGGCGAACCGATCGCCACCGCCATCGGCAAGGTCACCTACGGCGAGACCGGCGACCTGACCTCGCAGAGCTTCTCGCTCTTCAAGTGGGACGCCGGCAAGATCGTCGCCGCCGAGTAAGTCGACCGAGACAATCGCAAAGACACGGGAAAGCGGCCGGAAACGGCCGCTTTTCTTACTCCAGGACCAAAGTTGAAAATACAGCCATACATTGCATTAACTAATCATTAATGCAATTATCGCGTCCTCAACCTGGAGAGCCGCGACAATGGAATATACCGAAGTCGAAAAGCAGCTTTTTTCCGGTAACGCCATCGTTTTCGATGCGATGAAACAACACCAGCCAATTTCGTCATCGGCCTTACGCGATGCAATCCTGGCTGCTGATCTCAAGACCCACGATACTCGACACCGAGACAGCGCCTACAGTCTTTCGCACGCAAACATCACCGGAAAACTTGACCTTGCTGATCTTTATCCCACCCGGGAAGATGCTCTGATCTCGCTGGTCTTCATCGATTGCATCTTTCACGACGACATATCGATTGCACGCTCGGCCATCACAAACATTCGCTTCAAGCAATGCGCCCTGAAGAAGATCGACGGCGAACGTGTCTTCGTCCATGGTTCGGTCGAACTCGATGAAGTTCGGTCATCTGAGCCGGTCGACCGAAGGAGTGGTCAGGAGGCCGCAGACAACTGGTTCGGCTCAAGAGGCCCGCAGCCCCCCCAAGGCGAACCGCAATCAGAAGCACAGCACGGTCACGCAGTCGAGGTGAGCAGGCCTCAGGGGCTGTGCCATATTCATCTGCGCCACTCTGAAATCGGTCGGTCTGTTCTCATCAAGCAGAGCCTGCTTGTCGGCCCGGCGCTCCGAGACGACATCGACAGGAACAACGAGATCCTGAACTTCGCCCTCAATCTGGCCAGCGCAAAAATCAAAGGTTCAGTCTATCTGATAGACGGCGCGGCGGCCCTGGGAGGGGTAAGCCTCAGCGGTGCAGATATACAGGGCGATGTGTACATGGCCGGCGCCCGCCTGGTTTCCGGCGAAGGTGCAGCATTCAACGGCCAGTTACTTTCCGTGTCCGGCTTCGTCGGTCTCCGAGGCAAGACCGTGCAGAACGGCATGGTGGCCCGCTTCGAGAGCCTAGGCATGATCGTGATGATGAATGCCCGAATCGCCAGCGTCATCGACCTCACCGCCGGTCTCTTCGAGGCCGCGCCGAATGACACGATCGCGATCTACGTCTCAGGCTGCGAGAGCATAGGCAGCCTGATAACAGGAGCGCTTGGCGCCGCGGATCAGATGGTCAGGACGACCGTAGTGGGCGATATGCGAATGGTTGGCTGCGGGTTCCAGGGAGACCTGCAACTCTCCGATCTGGACATCAGCCACAAGCAAAGTTCGCCGTCCAAGGCGATGACCGCTCCCGAGATGCAAACCCAGGCAGCCGTCCTTCATTTGATCGCCTTGACTGTCAACGGCCGACTGCTGATTTCCGGCGGGTTCCGAGGCGGAATTGATCTCAGTGACACGAGAATTATCCGGTCCGTGTACCTCGGCAACAATGCCGAGCCCCTGGAGTTCGTCTGCACTCCGGAGAACATCAGGCTGATCGACATGAACGGCGCGCAGATCGAGAGCACGTTGGCGGTATCGAACCTGAAGGTCGAAGCCGTGACAGGCCTTGACCGGCTGAAGAATAACCTCGGCTCAGACCATGATCTGAAGATGCGTAGCTACCCGTTAGCTTTTGCCCCGGGCGTCCTGTTTCACGAACTCCAGATCAATGGCAAGAAGCGCCGGTTCAGCGCGGGCATTCTTGAAACCGACGGACAGCTTGCAATTCTCGACGGAACTGGTCCTTCCATCATTTCCGTTTTGCGGAAGGCCCAGGTAAACTTCGACTCCGAAGACAATATCAAGGAGTACCTGCGCCTCTTTTGCCACAACATTTGCGGGGACCTCGGCCCCTTCATGATCATCGAGCGTAGTGGCTGGCTCTACTCGATCCTCCCTGAAAGCGCCAAGCAGACGGTGGAGGACATCGAGATAGTGCCGTCAGACGCTGTAGGCGTGACGCACCCGGCCGAGTATGTCTGCGCTGCGCGGGTTTCGATCTGGTACGGGCCTGCGATATTCCGCTCGACGCTGGCTCTCCGAAAGGATCTGATGGTAGAGATGACGGATGACGAAAGCCGGTACGACGGCCTGTCGTTGCAGATTGCCCAGTTGAAGCCGCTGAAATATCTCGACACCACGGGTGTGGCCTGCCCGGGCGAATGGCCGCTCTGCCCCACTCTGGCGGCGACACCAACCTACGGATCACTAGACAAGTCCAGGCGGCGGCGGCTCCTCGCGGCATCGCGGTCCTTGTCGGAAAAATATCGCACTCGACCCGAGATCAATCTCCAGAACGCCCACGTTTGTGAACTCCACGACAAGGACGGGAAGGCATGGCCGGACGGTGTACGCCTGACCTTGGCCGGCTTCACCTACGACGCTCTGAGAATTACCGATGGTGGCGACGACATTCGCGAAGAGCGCGGCCGAGCGCATAGGCTTCCAATCATGCAGGACCTGTGGCGGAAGCCTGCCAGATATGCAGGACGGGCGTTGTTGAAGCTCGCCGTCGTGCTGCTCGCGGCTTACATGGCCTGGGAGTTATCGTCTTCACCATACGCACTGTTCGCGCTTGTCGCGGCGGCGGCCATCTGGCTCACCTTGTGGATAAGGAAGCAGGCGGTAAACAGCAAGGCAGAGAAATACTCCCGCCCCTGGCAGGCGAGGAAACGCTGGCTTCGGCTGCAATACGAGGATCTGCGGCCATCGCGAGAGGAGTTCACGCCCCAACCCTTCGAACAGCTTGCCGGCGTGTTCCGCAAGCAGGGACAGGAAGAAGACTTTCGCAGGATTTCGCGTCTGAAGCTGGCCTGGAAAGACAAGGTCGAAACGGCCTTCATATGGCGACCGTTCACCGCCCTCTATCGCCTCGGTTTCGGCTATGGCTTCTCGACTTTCAGGGCCTTCACGACATTCGGCCTGCTTCTTCTCTTCGGGATATGGGCGACCGAGAAAGCGCTGGAAGAGGAGCTTCTGGTCCTGGCGGCGTCACCCGACATATACGTCGCAGCGGTCGCCGATGCACATCCCGGCGAGCCTGCCGACAGGTCGAAGCTCGACGTCTCCTGCCGCGGAGAGATAAACTCGCCAATTTACGCGCTGGATACCCTCCTCCCGCTGATCGATCTGGGACAGGAGACCCGCTGCGGCATACGCTCCGAAGCGAATTTCCGTTTTTCCGCTCCGGCGCTTCCTGTGATCCAGACACAACCCCTGGCAATACTTCAAGACTTTGCCAAAGAAACGGCGAATTGGCTTGGAGATCTCGCATTCCGGCCAACCGTCTGGCAGTATGGCCTCGCCTTCTATCGGCTGCTCGGCTGGATCGTACTCTCCCTGCTGATATTCACGATCTCCAATTCGATGCGCCGCGCGTCCGGAGGATAAAGATGGCGAACTCCTGATCCCCCTTCCCCCGCACCGCCGTGGAAAGCTACACTCCCCGTCAACCGGAATCGGAGTGATCGCATGAGCAGTTTGGAAGACCGCATCGACCAGGGCGTTGGCCGCAAGCCTGCCGACATCGTGCTGAAGAACGGCCGCTTCTTCGATCTCGTCACCGGCGAACTCGTCGCCTCCGACATCGCGATCTGCGGCGACACCATCGTCGGCACCGGCGAAAGCTACGAAGGCCACGAGGTGATCGACCTTTCCGGCCGCATCGTCGTGCCGGGCTTCATCGACACCCATCTCCACATCGAAAGCTCGCTGGTCACGCCCCACGAATTCGACCGCTGCGTCCTGCCCCATGGCGTGACGACGGTCATCTGCGATCCCCACGAAATCGCCAACGTGCTCGGCACCGAAGGCATCCAGTTCTTCCTCGACTCGTCCGAACAGACGATCATGGACATCCGCGTTCAGCTCTCCTCCTGCGTGCCGGCCACCCATCTCGAAACCTCCGGCGCAGACCTGCCGATCGAGCGGCTTTTGCCCTTCCGGAACCATCCGAAGGTGATCGGGCTCGCCGAATTCATGAATTTCCCCGGCGTGATCCACAAGGATCCGGTCGCGATGGCCAAGCTCGAGGCCTTCCAGCACGGCCACATCGACGGCCATTCGCCGCTGCTGTCCGGCCGTGACCTGAACGGCTATCTCTCGGCCCGCATCCGTACCGACCACGAATGCACCAATGTGCCGGAAGCCATGGAGAAGATCCGCAAGGGCATGCATATCCTGGTACGCGAGGGGTCCGTCTCGAAGGATCTTCACGCCCTGATGCCGATCCTCACCGAGCGGCTGTCTCCCTTCCTCGCGCTCTGCACCGACGACCGCAATCCGCTCGACATCGCCGAGGAAGGCCATCTCGACTACATGATCCGAGAGGCGATCAGCAACGGCGTCGAGCCGATCGCCGTCTACCGCGCCGCTTCGATCTCGGCCGCGCGCGCCTTCGGGCTGAAGGACCGCGGTCTCGTCGCCCCCGGCTGGCGCGCCGATCTCGTGGTGATCGACAGCCTGGAAAACTGCAAGGCGGAGATGGTCTTTTCCGCCGGCCGCCGCGTGACGAACGACCTCTTCGCCACCCGCAAGCCCGTCGCCCCCGTCGGCCTCGACAGTGTCAGGGCACGCATCGTCAAGGCGGCGGATTTCGGTGTGCCGGTCACCGAGAGCGAGACACCGGTGATCGGCGTCATGCCCGGCAAGATCATCACCGAGCACCGCCGCTATCGCTTGCCCTCCATCGGCAACCAGACCGCCGTCGATCTGACAAACGACATCATCAAGGTCGCCGTCATCGAGCGCCATGGCAAGAACGGCAACCATGCCAATGGTTTCGTTCAGGGTTTCGGCCTGAAGAAGGGCGCGATCGCCTCGACCGTCGGTCATGACAGTCACAACATCTGCGTGGTCGGCGTCTCCGAGGACGACATGGCGCTCGCCGCCAATCGTCTCTCGGAAATCAAGGGCGGCTTCGTCGTGGTCGAGGACGGCAAGGTGACTGGCGAGATCGCCCTTCCCGTCGCCGGCCTGATGAGCCTCGAACCCTTCGAGACGGTCCGCGATACGCTGCATCATCTGCGGCAGGCGGCCTACGCGCTCGGCACCACCTTGCAGGAACCCTTCCTGCAGGTCGCCTTCCTGCCGCTGCCGGTCATCCCGCACCTGAAGATTTCCGACAAGGGCATGGTGGACGTCGACCAGTTCCGGCTGATCGGGTGAGCCTCAGGGCTAGATCGTTGATCAGACAATATTCGGCCCAACCCAGGGCGCCCAATGCCGTTATCACTATTGACCAGCGATCGACTTGGAATTCCGTCTGCTGCAGCTTATTCTGTCGCCAAGTCACGGAGAGATTAAGTGTCGAAACTGGAAAAGCTTGAGCAGGCCGTAAGCGCCTTGGATGCGGAAGAGTTCGCAAGCTTCTCCGCGTGGTTTGAAGCCCAGCAGGCCGCCCGCTTTGACCGCCGGATCGCTGAAGATGCAAAGGCCGGTCATCTCGATGGCCTTGCCGGCGCCGCCCTTGGCGAACATCGCCAGCACAGGACCCGCCCGTTGTGAACCACCACACGACGGAAGCGTTCTGGCACTGCTATAAAAATCTTCCGTCGGCGGTTCAACGTGTTGCTGATCGCAACTTTCGCCTCCTCAAGGCGAATCCCCACCATCCTTCCCTGCATCTTAAGCAGATCGGCCGTATCTGGTCCGTACGAGCTGGCGCGTCTTGGCGCGCCCTCGGCGTCGATGACAACGGCGACATCATTTGGTTCTGGATCGGTAGCCACGCCGATTACGACCGTCTTCTGAAGACAGCGCCCAAATGAGAAACGGCGGGGGAGGCTCCCTCCCCGCCGACAGTATTCCATCCTGCGCCTACCTCAGTGGCTGGCCGCAGCCGCAGCGCCGAGCCCCGTTTCCGAGCGGATGAACTGGTCGCGGAAGCCGGCCTTGTCGAGGGCTGCGCGCGGGCTCTTGTCGGTGACCGAGAAGAACCAGATGCTGGAAAACGCGATCGTCATCGAGAACAGCGCATATTGTTCATAGGGGAAGATCGGCTTTTCGAAACCGAGCACCGCCACCCAGACCGCCGGCCCGAGCACCACGCAGGTGACCGCGCTGATCAGCCCGAGGAAGCCGCCGACAAAGGCGCCACGGGTCGTCATGTTGCGCCAGAAGATCGACATGAAGAGCACCGGGAAGTTGACGCTCGCGGCAAGGCCAAACGCGAGGCCGACCATGAAGGCGATGTTCTGGTTCTCGAAGACGAGACCGAGGCCGATCGCGAGCACACCGAGCACCAGGGTCGCAAGACGCGATACCAGCATCTCCTCGCGTCCCGTCGCCTTGCCCTTCTTCAGGACGCGGGCATAGAGATCGTGCGAGACGGCCGATGCGCCGGCGAGCGCGAGGCCCGAGACCACCGCGAGGATGGTCGCGAAGGCCACCGCCGAGATGAAGCCGAGGAACACGTCGCCGCCGACCGCCTTCGACAGGTGGATCGCCGCCATGTTGCCGCCGCCGAGGATCTTGCCGGCCGCATCCAGATAGGCCGGATTGGCGCCGACGATGGTGATCGCCGAAAAGCCGATCATCACCGCGAGGATGAAGAAGTAGCCGATGAAGCCGGTGGCATAGAATACCGACTTGCGCGCCGCCTTGGCATCCGGAACGGTGAAGAAGCGCATCAGGATATGCGGCAGGCCGGCCGGACCGCACATTAGCGCAAGACCGAGCGAGATCGCCGTCAGCGGGTCGGAAATCGAGCTCGAGGGACGCAGGATCGCCTCCTTGGCCGCATGGTTGTCGATCGCCGCCGTCATCAGCGCGCTCGGATCGAAGCCGAAATGGGCGAGCGACAGCAGCACGAGGATGGTGCAGCCGGACAGGAGCAGCACCGCCTTGATGATCTGCACCCAGGTGGTGGCGAGCATGCCGCCGAAGGTCACGTACATCACCATCAGCACCCCGACGAGCACCACCGCATAGGCATAGTCGAGGCCGAACAGGAGCTGGATCAGTTTGCCGGCGCCGACCATCTGGGCGATCAGGTAGAAGATCACGACGGTGAGCGAGCCCATGGCCGAGAGCGAGCGGATCTTCGTCTGCTCGAAACGGTAGGAGGCGACGTCGGCAAAGGTGTAGCGACCGAGATTGCGCAGGCGCTCGGCGATCATGAACAGGATCAGCGGCCAGCCGACCGTCCAGCCGACGGTATAGAACACGCCGTCGACGCCCTTGCCGAACACCATGCCGGAGACGCCGAGGAAGGCGGCCGCCGACATGTAGTCGCCGGCAATCGCAAGGCCGTTCTGGAAACCGGTGATGCCGCCGCCGGCGGTGTAGAAGTCCGAGGCCGAGCGCGTCTGGCGCGCCGCCCAGTAGGTGATGCCGAGCGTGCCCAGCACGAACAGGATGAACATCGCGATCGCGATGACGTTGACCGGCTGCTTTTGGACGGCGCCGGCAATGGCATCGCCCGCGGCAAGCGCCGAGGTCGCGACGACGAGGCCGGCAAGCCCGGCGGAAAGGATGAGCGAAAAGCGCCGGATCATGCTTCGGCTCCCGCGATGACGGACTTCGCGATGGCATCGAATTCGCCATTGGCCCGGCGCGTGTAGATGCCGGTCATGACGAAGGCGAAGGCCTGGATGGCAAAGCCTGCGAGAAGCCCGAAGGCCCATTTCGAACCGCCGATCACCGGCATCGAGAACAGGTCGGGATTGAAGATCGCGATCGACACGAAGGTGATGTAGACGCCGAGAACGATGATCGACAACATCAGGGAAAAGCGGTTGCGGCGACGCACCAGCTCGGCAAAACGCGGGTCGTTGGCAATCCTGTCATAGGCTATCTTCACGCACATCCTCCAATTCTGCGTATCCGACTGCCGTCATGCGGCAGTGCATCATGTTTCCTCGATGAAGAAAGGCAGCGTGCGTCTCAAGCCAGACTTAAGGCGTGAGACAAAAGTCGAAGCGCCCGGAGAGGCGCGGAAAGTTGAG
Organism: Rhizobium terricola; assembly: GCF_012927355.1. Classification (GTDB taxonomy): domain Bacteria; phylum Pseudomonadota; class Alphaproteobacteria; order Rhizobiales; family Rhizobiaceae; genus Allorhizobium; species Allorhizobium terricola. Next base: position 437,328 of record NZ_JABBGK010000001.1, on the reverse strand, counting down.
TTCCGGCAAAGGGTTGAGGCTGCAATTGACGGAGACGGGGCGGCAGGGGATAACCAACCGGTCGACCCCGGAACCCGGGAAGATCACCCCGGGCGCGATCCGCCAATCAGAAGGCCGAGCATGACCTCGAAGACAGACGAGACCACCCTTCGCGGCCGCCTGCGTGGCCTCTATTTCGGCGAAAGCCTTTCGGCGGTCCGCTTCCAGCTGATGCTCGCCGTCGTCGATCTCGTGATCATCGCCTTCTTCCTGCTCGGCCCCTATCTGAGAGACCGGCCGAGCTACCTGATCATCGACTACGCGATTGCGCTGTGGATCGCCGCCGAGCTGGTGGCGCAGGTACTGACGTCGCGCAGCATTCTCCGCTGGCTCTCGCGTCCGATGACCTGGGTCGATCTCATCGTGCTCGGCACGCTGCTCTTTCCCCAACTGCTGTTCAACTTCGCCTTCCTGCGCGCATTGCGCATCTGGGCGATCGCCCAGCGACCGATCTTCAAGGTCATGCTCCGACGCTTCGGCTGGGGGCACCTGACGGAAGTCGCAACGGCGGTCGTCAACTTCATCGTCTTCCTCTTCACGGTGACCGGCTTCGTCTACACCTTCTTTTTCTACCGGGAGGATGGCGGCGAAGGTTTCGTCGATGCCTTCTATTTCACCGTGGCGACGGTGACGACCACCGGTTTCGGCGACATCACGCTGCCGGGCACTTTTGGAAAACTGACCTCGATCGTGACGATGATCATCGGCATCTCGCTCTTCGTCCGTCTCGCCCAGGCGATCGTCCGGCCCTACAAGGTGACCTTCCCCTGCCCGCAATGCGGGCTGCAACGCCACGACGCGGATGCGGTCCACTGCAAGGCCTGCGGCCACGTGCTGAACATTCCCGACGAGGGACTGTAGGGAGGGGCGAATGCCGGTGATCCTTCGACGAGACGGCTACACCTTCTTCTTCTATTCGAACGAAGGAGATCCCCGTGAACCGATCCACGTGCATGTTCGACGAGGGGGCGCTGAAGCGAAGATCTGGCTGGAGCCCACCATCGGTGTCGCCGAGAGCAAAGGCTTCAACAGCAGGGAGCAGTCTGCTATCCTGCGGATTGTTATCGTTCACCGCATTCTGATCGAAAAGGCATGGCGTGATTATTTCGGCGAATGACATTCGGTTCGACGAGGACACGATGTGGGTGTCCCTCGACGACGGACGCGTGCTCGGTGTGCCGCTCGCCTGGTTCCCGAGGCTGCTATTGGCAACGCCGGAACAACGCCTTGCCTACGAACTTAGCGCGGGTGGCATCCATTGGGATGCGCTCGACGAGGACATCTCGATCGCCGGCCTGATTGCCGGTCGCGGCGATCGAAGCCTCAAGCGCCCCGCCGCCTGATTCTCAGATCTTCGCGCAAAAACCGTCGAGCGCACCGAGCCTGATCTCGCCGTCGACCACCGCCCCTGAAAGCCCCGGCATGACGACGGGCTCCTTGATCGTGATCCGCGACGGCAGCTTCACCGCTTGCGGTCCGCGTCGGAGATTGAAGACGAAGAGCAGCCGGTCATCGCCCTTCTTGCGAGTGAAGGCGAGCACATCCTCTTCGGTCTTCAGGAACTCCATTTCCCCGTCCCGGAGCGCCGCATGTGCCTTTCGGAAGGCGAGCGTCGTGCGGTAATGGTCGAGAACGGAGCCGGACGTCTTCTCCTGCCTGTCGACGGCAAGCGCCCGGTGCTCGGGCGGAACCGGAAGCCAGCTCTTCTTCGCAGTGCTGAAGGCGGCGTGCTCCTTTGCCACGCTCCACGGCATCGGCGTGCGGCACCCGTCCCTACCCTTGAAGGCCGGCCAGAAGCGGATGCCATAGGGGTCGGTTAGCTCCTCGAACTGCAGCTCCGCCTCGGGCAATCCCAGTTCCTCGCCCTGGTAGAGGCAGATCGACCCGCGCAGCGTGGCAAGCACGCTGATCGCAAGCTTCGCCACCGCCTCCCGCTCTTCGGCATTCTGCGCGAAACGGCTGACATGCCGGTTCACGTCATGATTGGAAAAGGCCCAGCACACCCAGCCTTCGCTCACCGAGCCATGGAAGGCATCGACGCAATGGCGGATGTGGTTCGGCGTGAAGTCCGGCCCGAGAAGGTCGAACGTGTAGCACATGTGCAGCTTGTCGCCGCCGGCGGTATAGGCCGCGACCGTCTTCAGCGAACGCGCACCGTCGCCCACCTCGCCCACCGTGGTTCGGCCGTCATAGCGGTCGAGCAGTGCCCGGAACCGCTTGAGGAACTCGATGTTTTCCGGCTGGGTCTTGTCGTAGAGATGGCTCTGCATGCCGTAAGGGTTGACGTCCGGCGCATCGAGCCCCGCCTCGTCGCTGTCGGGGGCGTGCGGCGGATTGTTGCGCAGTTCCTTGTCGTGGAAAAAGTAGTTCACGGTATCGAGCCGGAAACCGTCGACGCCGCGGTCGAGCCAGAACTTGACCGTCGCCAACAGCGCCTCCTGAACCTCGCGATTGTGGAAGTTGAGGTCGGGTTGCGAGGTCAAAAAGTTGTGCATGTAATACTGCTTGCGCACCCCGTCCCATTCCCAGGCCGGCCCGCCGAACACCGACAGCCAGTTGTTGGGCGCCGTGCCGTCGGGCTTGGCGGCGGCCCAGACGAACCAGTCCGCCTTGGGATTGTCGCGGCTCGCCCGGCTTTCCTTGAACCACGGGTGCTGGTCGGAGGTATGCGACAGGACCTGGTCGATGATGACCTTGAGCCCCAGCCGGTGTGCCTCGGTCATCATCGCGTCGAAATCGGCAAGCGTTCCGAACATCGGATCGACGTCGCAATAATCCGAGACGTCATAACCCATGTCCGCCATCGGCGAGGTGAAGAAGGGCGACAGCCAGATCGCATCGACCCCGAGGGCTGCGATATAGGGCAACTTCTCGGTGACGCCCTTCAGGTCGCCGACACCGTCGCCATTGGTGTCGAGAAACGAGCGCGGATAGACTTGGTAGATGACCGCCCCGCGCCACCAGTCGGATGTCGTCTTGGGATGGCTGGCCTTGGTCGGGGCTTTCGTCATGGGCGTCCTCAACGGGAATCGTGGATCGGCAGGGTGCGCAGCAGAATATAGGCGCCCCGTCGCCGCTGGCGAGCGATTAAATCACCAAGAACCGCGCGCGCCTGCGCCGTCACGGCCCTGACATAAGGCTGTAACATTGCCCGCCCATAACCCGCACAGGACAACGACGGCGCCCGTATCCCGGCATGATGAACCAACCGACCGGGTCGGGCCGCGAACGGCCGAGGGGCTTTCCTCGGCGACACCGGGAAGAATAGCGACAACGCCCATGCCCAAGATCGTCATCGTCACCGATGCCTGGCACCCGCAGGTTAACGGCGTGGTGCGCTCCATCGAGACCACCAACCGTGAACTCGCGGCGATGGGGATCGACGTGGCGATGATCACGCCGCAGCCCTTCCCGAGCATCCCGATGCCCACCTATCCGGAAATCCGCCTGTCGCTCGCCCGCTACGGACGGGTCGCCCGCATGATCGAGCGCGAGAAGCCGGACTATCTCCACATCGCGACCGAAGGCCCGCTTGGCCTGATGGCGCGGCGCTGGTGCCTGAAGCACGGCATGCCGTTCTCGACCAGCTACCACACCCGCTTTCCGGAATATGTCCGGAGCCGTATTCCCGTTCCGCTCTCCTGGCTTTATGCCTATGTGCGCTGGTTCCACAACCGCGGCGGCGCCTGCATGGTGGCGACCGAGAGCCTGAAGCGGGAACTGGCCGGTCGCGGCCTCAACAATCTGTGCCTGTGGAGCCGCGGCATCGACACCGCCCTCTTCCACCCCCGTCCCCGCGCCGAAAACCCGTTCGGCCTTGCCCGCCCGATCTTCATGACCGTTGGTCGCGTGGCGATCGAGAAGAACCTGCCGGCCTTTCTCGATCTCGATCTTCCGGGTTCCAAGGTGGTGGTCGGCGACGGCCCGGCCCGCGCCGAGCTCGAGGCCCGCTATCCGGGCGTACTCTTCACCGGCGTGAAGTTCGGAGAGGATCTCGCCCAGGCCTATGCCGAGGCCGACGTCTTCGTCTTCCCTTCGATCACCGACACCTTCGGCAATACGATCCTCGAGGCATTGGCATCGGGCGTACCGGTCGCCGCCTATCCGGTGACGGGTCCGGTCGACATCGTGCCGCCCGGCGGCAAGGCCGGCGTGCTCGATGAGGATCTGCGCAAGGCCTGCATCGCCAGTCTCGACGCGTCGCGTGACGAAGCCCGCGCGGTCGCCGAGACTTATTCCTGGCAGGCCGCGACGCGGCAGTTCCTCGACAATGTCATGGAGGCGAAGGCCCAGGCGAGACGCCGGCGCCTGTCCTTGCGTCAGCCGACCCGGCCGGCAGACGCCTGAGCGCGGTTGGTCAGCGCTTTTTCTTCCGGTTCTCGAACGGGTTGTCGGCCGCCTTGAAATGGATGCGGATCGGTACGCCCGGCATCTGGAAATCGGCGCGCAGGCCGTTGGTCAGATAGCGCACATAGCTTTCCGGCAAGGCGTCGGCACGCGTGCAGGATATCATGAAGGCGGGCGGACGGGCCTTCACCTGCGTCATGTACTTGAGCTTGATGCGGCGGCCGGAGACAGCCGGTGGCGGATGCTGGACCTGCGTGTGTTCGAGCCAGCGGTTGAGCTTGGCGGTCGAGATTCGGCGGTTCCACACCCGGTCGGTGTCGATGATCGACTGCATCAGCTTGTCGAGGCCGTAGCCGGTCTGGCCGGAAATCGGCACGGCGCGGATGCCACGGGCCTGCGGCAGCAGGCGCTCGGTCTTTTCACGTAGGTCGGCAAGCACCGCCTGCGGCTCTTCGACCAGGTCCCACTTGTTGAAGGCAAGCACCGCGGCGCGGCCTTCGCGGATCACCAGGTCGACGATCTGCAGGTCCTGCTTCTCGAACGGAATGGTCGCGTCGAACACGATGACCACGGTCTCGGCGAAACGGATGGCGCGCAGCGCATCGGCGACCGAGAGCTTTTCGAGCTTCTCCTGCACGCGCGCCTTGCGCCGCATGCCGGCGGTGTCGAACATCTTGATGGTGCGGCCGCGCCAGTCCCATTCGACCGAAATGCTGTCGCGGGTGATGCCGGCTTCCGGGCCGGTCAACAGACGGTCTTCGCCGAGAAAGCGGTTGATGAGCGTCGACTTGCCGGCATTCGGCCGCCCGACGATCGCAACCCGCAGCGGCTTGGTCTCGTCGTATTCGGGCTCGATTTCCTCGTCCCCCTCGCCGCCGACTTCTGCCTCGGAGACCCGGACGTCCGTCTCGGCCTCGTCATCCTCTTCAGGAAAGGCGCGTTCCTCGCCGATCGCCGCGACGATCGCATCGCGCAGGTCGATCATGCCCTGGCCGTGTTCGGCCGAAACCGGAACCGGTTCGCCAAGGCCGAGCGTGTAGGCGTCGTAGAAGCCGCTGTCGGAACCGCGCGCTTCGGACTTGTTGGCGACGAGTACCACCGGCTTGCCGCGCCGGCGCAGCATTTCGGCGAGTTCCTTGTCGACCGGCGTCAAACCCATCTTTGCATCGACGATGAAGAGCGACAGGTCCGCGTCGTCGATCGCCGCCTCGGTCTGCGCGCGCATCCGGCCCTCAAGCGTGTCGGGGGCCGCCACTTCGAGACCGGCGGTGTCGATGATCGTGAACCTCAGATCGATGAGCTTCGCCTCGCCCGGGCGGCGGTCGCGGGTGACCCCCGGCGTGTCGTCGACGAGCGCCAGCTTCTTGCCAACCAGGCGGTTGAACAAGGTGGACTTGCCGACGTTCGGACGACCGACGATGGCGACGGTGAAGCTCATGGGGTTCCGTTTCCTTCTGGCGTTGCCGCCGTGCTGCTTAAGACGCCTTGCCGGACGCCGTGATATTGTCGAGCATCATGCGGGCACGGCTCGCGACATTGCGCGGCGTCTCGGCGTCTTCTGCGATCTGCTCGAACCATTCGCGCGCCTTTGCCATGTCGCCGGCCTTGTAGGCGGCAAGGCCGAGCGCCTCGCGGGCGGCATGACGCATCGCGTCGCGCGGCGTCGCCATGGCTTCGACCTCGGCCGAAACCTGCTCGTAGGTACCGTGGTCGATCAGCAACCAGGCGGCCCGCATGCGGGCAAGGTCACGGATCACGGCCGGAACGGAATTGTCCTTGCCGACCTCGGTGAAGGCCTTGATCGCGGCGGCCGGATCGCCCTTTTCGGCTTCGACGGTCGCCGAGCGCATGCGCGCCAGCACCGAATAGGCGCCATAACCGTCCTTTTCGAGGGCTGCGAGCGCGGCCTTCGCCTCGTCGGCCTTGCCCTCGTTGGCGAGCGTCAGCGCAGCGAGGAACTTGTCGCCGGCACTCGACGACTGCCCTTCGTGCCAGTATTCATAGCCGCGATAGCCGGCGGTGCCGAACACGATCAGCACGGCAACCGCGATGACGACGCGGCCGTAACGCTTCCACGCATTGCGGAACTGGTCGGAGCGCAACTCCTCATTGACTTCGCGAATAAAGCTGTCGTTGTTGTCAACCATGAATGCTTCCGGACCGGCCGGCCTTTCGATGCGTCTTTGATGCGTGAGCGGCCTTCTACCCGATTTTTCCCCGCTTGTAAGGGGAAAACCGCGAGAAGACGCGTTGGTTTACATGGCGAGCGGCGCCACGCCGATCAAAAGCGTGTGCAGCTTGAAGATGAAGAGCGCCCAGACCACCGCACCGCCGACGACGGCCATGAGGTCGTATTTCGCCGAAACGAAGGGTCGGGCAACAAGCGCACCCGCACGCTGGCGACGTTTCAGCGCGATGCGCACGATGACGCCCCATGCGAGGAACGAGCCGAACAGCAGGATCGATGCCAGGTCGCCATTGGCGAGAAGATGCGACAGCGCCCAGATCTTCACCGAAAGCACCATCGGGTGCTTGGTCTTCGTCGCGATGTGGCCCGCCGGAAGAAGGCCCGCCACCAGACAGATCGACGCGATGAGCATCAACGTCACCGTGAGATGCGCCATGCCGGCCGGCGGGAACCAGATATCGACGACCGGCGCCTGACGCCAGCCATAGATCAGGACCACCAGCGACACGATGCTCGCAACGCTGTGGACGCCCTTCCAACCGTTTTCGCCGAAACGCGCGACCATCGAACTGCGGAAACCCGGTGCAACGACGCGGATCATGTGCGTACCGATGAAGAGCACGATGCCTAGGAGAAGAATTGTCATGCGGCGGGACCCCGATTGAGACTGTGGTCTTCTGGCATAATGGCCCCGGAACGGAAATTCCAGTCCGTTCAAAGCTTCGCCGCATTTCGCTGACAGAAAACCCGCTTGATTTTTTCCAGGTTTTCCGATGACGCGTCCGCTTCTCCTTGCCGCCCTTTCCCTCCTTCTGACCCAGCCGGCGCTGGCCGACCCGCCGCGCCCGCACGAGGTCAAGCCGAAGCAGTTGCTGATCGTCTCCTTCGACGGCGCCGCCGACAACGCGCTGTGGACGAAGAGCCGCGACATCGCCCGGCGAACCGGCGCCCGTTTCACCTATTTCCTCTCCTGCACGACGCTGATCCCCAAGGCCGCCGCCAAGGGTTACAAGGCGCCCGGGATGAAGGCCGGCCGCTCGAACATCGGCTTTCCCCCGACCGTGGAGGACGTGGCCACCCGCCTCGACAACATCTGGGCGGCCCACCAGGAGGGCCACGAGATCGCCAGCCATGCCTGCGGCCATTTTGACGGCAAGGACTGGTCGAAGGCCGACTGGCTCGCCGAGTTCACCACCTTCGACAGCGTGCTTGCCGATGCATGGAAGGCGAACGGTCTTCAGGACCGGGAACCGGCCGGCTGGGCGGACTTTGCCGCAAACGGCGTGACCGGTTTTCGCGCGCCCTATCTCTCGGCGCCCGACAGCCTCGTCGAGGCGGAAAAGGCCCATGGTTTTGCCTATGACGCGAGCCTCGTCACGCGCGGCCCGATGCTGCCGGAACAGGACGGCAAGCTCGTGCGCTTCGGCCTGCCGCTGATCCCGGAAGGACCGCAAAACCGGCGGATCATCGGCATGGACTACAATCTCTTCATCCGCCATTCCGCCGGCATCGACAATCCGTCGCGCACCAGGGAATTCGAGGCCCGCACCTATGCCGCCTTCCGGGCTGCCTTCGAGGCCGAGTACAACGGCGACCGGATCCCGCTCCAGATCGGCCTGCATTTCGTCGAGATGAATGCCGGCGCCTACTGGCGGGCGATGGAACGGCTGGTGACGGATGTCTGCCAACGCCCGGACGTCGCTTGCGTCGGCTATGCGGAGGCGAATGCCCTCCTCGCAGAGCAATCGGCCGGGCAGCGCTCCTGAGACGACAAAACCCGGAAAAGCGGCGCGGGGACATTTTTCGCCCGCCCCGGATTTTTCCCGTCGCCCGATCAGCAACTTGGCCGAAAGCGATCGACCGCAACATCCCCGCAGGCGGCCTTCGACCTATCCTGAACGGGTCATCGGACAGGACACCGGGTCGCGAACCGGCTTCCTCCTCCGCTTCGAGGCCCGGTGCCGGTGACGGTCGTGGCGGGACAGGTCTTGCGGAAAACCGACGATCCTCCGCAGGCCGCAAAGGCTCCCGCAACGACCGGGGCAGGCGAATGCCTGATACCACCCATTGAACGCAACCCGCCTGCCCCGCTCCTTCAGAATGAAAAACCGCGCCGGATTTCTCCGGCGCGGCTCGAAATGCTGCCTGACGGCCGGCGGGATCAGTCCTGGCTGACCAGCTCGCCATGCTCGGCCAGGTATTCCTGGTCGATTTCCGGCAGCGGCTCGTCGTCGATCGCCGCCTCGAAGGCGCGCAGACGCTTGTAGATCGACAACAGCTCGACGATCGTCGTCCACGAATTGACGAGATACTGGAAGGAACTGCGCACCTGGTCGAACACGTTGTTGATCTGCGTCATCAGGCCGAGCGTCAGCTTGCCGGCAACGATCGACGGCACCAGCACGATCAGGCTGAACAGGTTGTCCGCCTGAAGGTAGAAGATGCGCGCGACGTTGAAATACATGTAGTGGAAGTAGAGCCGGAAATAGTTGCGGCGGACATTGTCGTAGAGTTCGGCAACCGTCAGCGGCTTGGCCCGGTTGGGGTCGTCCTCGCCGTAGACCAGTTCCTTGCGGTAGGAGGCCTCGACCCGCTGGTTGCGGAACTCCAGCCCCGGCAGCTTGATCCCGACGACCGCCAGGAACACGGTGCCGAACACCGACCAGAAGATCGCCGCCCACACGAGCGCATGGGGAACGTCGCCGATCAGCGGCAGCTCGGTGATGGTGGCGCCGAGCTTGAACAGAACCGGCAGGAAGGCGATCAGCGTCATCACCGACGAGACGAGATTGACCCCGAGCGCCTCGACCGTGGACGAGAAGCGCATCGTGTCTTCCTGCACACGCTGCGAGGCACCTTCGATGAAGCGCAGCTTCGGCCAGTGCTCCATGTAGTATTCGTTCATCGCGGTCCGCCAGCGGAAGATCCAGTGGCTGACGAAGAAGCGGCTGAGCACGCCGATGGTGATGGCGACGAAGGCGATCCCGGCAAAACCCAGCATGCCCATATAGAGCTGGGCCGCGGTGACCGACCCTTTTTCCGAAAGGGCCTTCTGGATCATGTCGTAGAAGGGACCGTACCAGGCATTGATCGCCACCGAGACCTGGACGTTGAAATAGGTGGTGAAGATGATCAGCGCGCTGCCCAGCACCGACCACATCTGCCAGCGATGCGGGCTGACGATGAACCAGAACGCACTGAAGGCCAGCACGACGATGGTGTAGAAGATGTAGAACCACAGAAACGGCGTCGACCAGAAGATCGACACGCCGATCGGCGGCTCCTGGCCTTCTGCGAGCGGCGGCAGGCCAATCAGCGCGCCCCAATTGGCGGCGCCGGCATACCAGATCAGAATCGCGGCAAGGGACCAGAGAGCTGCGGACGTGAAGAACAGTCGCGGCTTGGGGAAGAAAGACTTGAACACGGGGATAGCTACTTTCTCGGCGGGGGACGGAAGGGCCTTGGAAACCCGGTCTTTGGGCCGAAACTAGGGCAGAAAAAAGCACCCAGCAATGCCATCAACCGATTGTGACGGTTTTGGTCCGTGTCAATTCACAGGTTCGAATGAAACCATGAGGCTCTGTCCGACCTCAGGGCAGCCGTCGGGCGACCGGCAGGATGAGGAGCGCGCCGGAAAACAGTACGGCCGCCGCGACCAGGCTCGGCACGGTGAAGCCGCCCGTGCGTTCGGCCAGCACGCCGGCAATCAGCGGCCCGAGGCTCTGGCCGATTCCGAAGGCGGCCGTCATGAAGGCCAGCGCCCGGCGCGGGCTCTCAGGCGACAGGGCCCGTCCCAACCGCAAGCCGTAGGCCGTGATGATCATGAAGGTCAGCCCGAGCAGCGCGCCGCCGACAAGCGGCGCCGCCGGTGACGGAAGGACGACGGAGGCCAGCACCCCGGCGGCCTCGATCGTGAGCGCGGCGAGATAGGCACCGCCGAGGCCCAGACGGTGCATCACCGGCCGCCACAGGAAGAGCGAGGCGGCGGCCGCAGAGCCGGCGACGAACCAGGTGAGGAACTCGATCGCCGCGCCCGCCGAACTCATGCGCGCCATGGTGACGATGAAGGTCGCAGTCACCACATAGCCGAGACCGAAGAGGCCGTAGGACGCCGTGACGAGCACCACCGGCAGGCGGAAGACCAGCGGCGGCTCGCTCGACGACGGGTTTTGATGCGCCGGCGCCGCCGGCAGCAGCCAGGCGACGACCGCGAAGGAAAAGAGGCTCACGCCGGCGCCGACGAACCAGTCCATGCGCCAGCCGAGCCCGGCGGCGCCGACCACGAGCACCATCAGCGAAGAGGCGGCAATCCCGATGCCGACACCGGAGAAATGCGCCGACTGCACCGCCTCGCTGCCGGCGCGCGCGGCATGGCCGAGCACGATCGAGGTGATGAAGATCATAGAGAAGGCGCTCGCCAGCCCGGCGAGGAAACGCAGGATGACGAAGCCCGTCACCGAGCCGGCAAACCCCATGCCGGCGAGAAGTACGGCGCTGAGGAACAGCGACAGGAGCCCGACGCCCCGTTCGCGGCCCGCCGCCCAGCCATGACCGCCGACGATCGCACCGGCCAGATAACCGGCAAAATTCGCCGCCGCGATCAGCCCTGCATCGGCCGAGGAAAGACCGAGATCGCCCATCATGCCGGGCAGGATGGGCGTGAAGGAGAAGCGGCCGAACCCCATCGCGGCCGCCATGGCAAGGCCTCCGGCAATCGCGGTGGACAGGAGATGAGGGTCGGAGCGTATCGGTGCTGGCATGGCGGCGCTTATCGCATCGCAGCATCAAACCGGCAAACCACAAAATCTGATCGCCGGTTTCACGGACTGAAATGGATCACGCCGCGCCGTCGTAACACCCCCATGGCAAGCTGCAGCTTGCCCCGGCCGCAAAAATCGCTAGTGGAGGGCAAACGATTTGAAGGAGTACCTCATGAGCGACCTCACCCTGAGCCAGGCCATCGACAACGTCTATGCCTCGCTCAACAACGACAACGAAGAGATCGACCTCCACATCGCGGCTCTCAAGGCGGCGATGGCCCGCGAAGGCGTGAAGGAAGCGATGTTCGAGCCTTCGAAGCTCTTCCAGTCCAACCGCCAGGGCCGCAAGATCATGCAGTCCTATTTCAAGAAGCGCGGCGTGACGGTGGCCTTCTCCGCCTGAGACCGGCCGGCGCCCCATCGGGCGCCGCTGTCTCGCAGCCTCAGTCGATGAGCGTCAGGACGATCGGGCCGTTCTTCGTGACGACGATGGTGTGTTCGAACTGCACGGTCGGCGCCTTGGGCTCGCTGTAGAGCGTCCACGGGTCGTCGCCGTCCTCGGCCCACAGGCCGCCGAGCGAGAGGAAGGGTTCGATGGTGAAAACCAGCCCCTCCTCCATGATCCGCGTCTCGTCGGGATCCGGCCAGGTGGAAAGCTCCTTCGGCTCCTCGTGCAGCGAGTGGCCGATGCCGTGGCTCGCGAGATTCTGGATCAGCGTGTAGCGGTTCTTCTTGGCAAAGGTGCCGATCGCATTGCCGATATTGGCCATCGGCTGGCCGGTGCGCACCTGGTTCAAACCCACCCACAGCGCCCGCTTGCCGTCGCGGCAGAGCTTCTCGATCTTCGGCTTGACCGGGGGCACGATGAACGAGGCACCCGTATCGCCGAACAGGCCGTTCTTCACGCCCGAGACGTCGATATTGACGAGATCGCCGGCCGCGATTTTGCGGTCGCCGGGAATGCCGTGCGCCACTTCCTCGTTGACGCTGATGCAGGTGGCACCGGGGAACTGATAGCAGAACTCCGGCGCCGATTGCGCGCCGGCGTCTTCCAGCACCTTGCGGCCGATCAGGTCGAGCTCGCGCGTGGTAATCCCCGGTTCGAGCGCCGCCCCCATGACCTTGACCGCCGTCGCACAAAGCCGGCCGATCTCCTTCAGCCCGTTGAGGTCATCTTCGCTCGAAACAATCATCTGCCGCCCGCCGGGCCTTGCGCCCGCTTCCAGTTTGGTCTTTTCGGATGCGGTGCTTACGCCCCCGCTTCCGACGGGGTCAACGCCTTTCTGACCAGCGGCGCCACTTTTGTGCCGTAGAGCTCGATGCCGCGCATGATGTCGCGATGTGGCATCGGCCCGATCGCCATCTGCAGCAGGAAACGGTCATTGCCGAAGATCTTGTGGCTGGCGACGATCTTCTCAGCGACCGTTTCCGGATCGCCGACGAAGAGCGCTCCGCGCGGACCGCGCGACGCGTCGAAATGGCCGCGATTGGTCGGTCCCCAGCCACGCTCGCGGCCGATCCGGTTCATCACGGTCGCCTGCGGCTCGTAGAAGATGTCGGCCGCGCTCTCGTTCGTGTCGGCAATGAAGCCGTGCACGTTGATCGAGGTTTTCAGCAGCTTGGGGTCGACGCCCGCCTTGGCGCCGCTCTGGCGGTAGAGATCGAAGAGCGGGGCGAAACGGTGCGGCTCGCCGCCGATGATGGCAAGCGCCAGCGGCAGGCCGAGATAGCCGGCACGCGCCGCCGACTGCGGCGTGCCACCGATCGCGATCCACAAGGGCAGCGGATCCTGCAACGGTCGCGGATAGACGCCGCGCCCGGCGATGGCCTTGCGCGTCTCGCCTTCCCAGGTCACCACCTCGTTCTCGCGGATCTCCATGAGCAGCTGCAGCTTTTCCGCAAACAGTAGATCGTAGTCGTCGAGGTCGTAGCCGAACAGCGGAAAACTCTCGATGAAGGAACCGCGCCCGGCCATGATCTCGACGCGGCCGTTGGACAGGAGGTCGACGGTCGCGAACTGCTGGAAGACCCGGACAGGATCGTCGGAGGAGAGAACCGTCACCGCGCTCGACAGACGGATGTTCTTCGTCTTCACCGCCGCCGCGGCAAGAATGGTCGCGGGCGAGGACGCCATGTAGTCGGGCCGGTGATGTTCACCGAGCCCGAACACTTCGAGCCCGACCTCGTCGGCCAGCTGGATTTCTTCGAGCAAGTCGTCGAGCCGGCGCTTCGCCTCGGCCCCCTTGTCGGCAGCATTCGGATCGACATCCGCAAAAGTGTAAAGCCCGAGTTCCATATCTGTCTTGTCTCCCTGAAACGTTGCAAACAGATAGCGATGCAAAGCACCGGCGGCAAATACCGGAAACGATGACGCAGTGTTCGGCATTCTCCACGCAAGCGGCGTCGGAGTCCGACAATGCCGAAATGGCAACACCCTGCTCGCCAAAAACCGGATTGCCAGCATCCGCAGTTTGCGCATAACCTTCGACGATCTATTGCGGCGCAACAGAACGCCGGCGTCTTTCGGGAGAGATTTCAGGATGAACAGAACCGTCGTCGTCACCGGATCGACCAGCGGCATCGGACTGGCGATTGCCAGGGCGTTTGCCGCCCATGGCGACAATGTCGTGATCAACGGTTTCGGCGATGCCGGCGAGATCGAGGCGATCCGCCAGAGCCTGGAAGTGACCGGCAGCCGCGCGATCTATCACGGCGCCGACATGTCGAAGCCGGACGAGATCGAGGACCTGATGACGACCGCCGCCCGCGAATTCGGCATGGTCGACGTTCTCGTCAACAATGCCGGTATCCAGCATGTTTCGGCGGTCGAGGACTTCCCGCCGGAAAAGTGGGACCAGATCATCGCCATCAATCTGTCCAGTTCCTTCCATACCATTCGCCATGCCGTCCCCGCGATGAAGGAAAAGAAGGCGGGTCGCATCATCAACGTCGCCTCGGCCCACGGCCTGATCGCCTCCCCCTTCAAGAGCGCCTATGTGGCGGCCAAGCACGGCATCATGGGGCTGACCAAGAGCGTCGCGCTCGAACTTGCCGAATCGGGCGTGACGGTGAATGCGATCTGCCCGGGTTATGTGCTGACACCGCTCGTCGAGAAGCAGATCCCCGACACCGCCAGGGCGCGCGGGATCACCGAGGCGCAGGTGAAATCCGAGGTCATGCTGAAGTTCCAGCCGACCAAGGAATTCGTCGCCGTGGAGGAAGTGGCTGCAGTGGCGATCTTCCTCGCCAGCGACGCGGCCAAGCAGATCACCGGCACGCACATCTCGATCGACGGCGGCTGGACCGCTCAATAAAACCGGCCCGCAGGCCTAAGAGAAGACGATCCATGACCGATTGCATCCGTTTCGTCCTGAACGGCGAGGACATCGCCCTCCAAAGCGTGGATCCCACGGAAACGCTTCTGGATTTCCTCAGGCTGAAACGTCGGCTGACCGGCACCAAGGAAGGCTGCGCCGAAGGCGATTGCGGCGCCTGCACCGTGCTCGTCGGGCGGCTCGACGCCGGCCACCTGACCTACGAGACGGTCAATGCCTGCATCCGTTTCCTCGGCTCGCTCAACGCCACCCATGTCGTGACGGTCGAACACCTCGCCGGTGAAGGCGGCAATCTTCATCCGGTCCAGCAGGCCATGGTCGACTGTCACGGCTCGCAATGCGGTTTCTGCACGCCGGGTTTCGTGATGTCGCTCTACGGCCTGTGGCTCTCCAACGACCATCCGTCCCGCGCCGAGATCGAACGGGCGCTTCAGGGCAATCTCTGTCGCTGCACCGGCTACGAGCCGATCGTCAAGGCGGCCGAACAGGTGTCCCGCACCCGTCCGAGCGCACTTTTCGATCCGCTCGAACGCGACCGCGCCAACATCATGGCAAGGCTGTGGAACCTGCAGCCCACCGAGACGATCACCGTCTCGAAAGGCGGGCGTCGCCTCGTCGTGCCGGCCTCGCTGACCGCCCTTGCCGACGTCCTCGCGAGCGAACCCGGCGCCACGATCGTCGCCGGCGCCACCGATGTCGGGCTGTGGGTCACCAAACAGATGCGCGAACTCGATCCGGTCGTCTTCATCAACCACCTCACGGATCTGCAGCATGTCGTCACCGACGAACGGGCGATCACGCTCGGCGCCGGGGTGAGCTATTCCAGGGCCTTCGACACGCTGCGCTCTGAAATCCCCGCCTTCGGCCGGCTGATCGAGCGGATCGGCGGCCAGCAGGTGCGCAACATGGGCACGATCGGCGGCAACATCGCCAACGGCTCGCCGATCGGCGACACGCCGCCGGCGCTGATCGCGCTGGACGCGACGATCCGCCTTCGCTCCACCGCCGGCGGCCGGGAGATCGCGCTCGAGGATTTCTTCATCGATTACGGCAAGCAGGACCGCCGCGCCGGCGAATTCGTCGAATCGATCCGTATTCCAAGGCCGGAGCCCGGCAGTCATTTTGCCGTCTACAAGATCTCCAAGCGCCGCGACGAGGACATCTCGGCGCTTTGCGGCGCCTTCCATCTGACGCTCGGCGACGACAACACGGTTGCCCGCATCCGCATCGCCTTCGGCGGCATGGCCGGCACGCCGAAGCGCGCCCGTGCCGTCGAGGCGGCACTCATCGGCAAGCCCTGGACCGAGGCGACCATCGCCACCGCCCGCGGCGCATTCGACGAGGCCTACAAGCCCCTCACCGACTGGCGCGCCACGGCGGAATATCGCAGCCTGACCGCCAGGAACCTGCTCACCCGATTCTTCCTGGAAACCACCGGGACCCCGCAGGAACTGCACCGCTTTGCGACGGAGGAGGCGTGATGATGCAGGGATACCCCCCTCTGTCGGCTACGCCGACATCTCCCCCTCAAGGGGGGAGATCGACCGCCGCCCTCGGTGCCAGCTTCGACATGAATATCGCAGCTTTGGTGATCAGGAAGCGCAGACCGTTCGCTGAAAACCACAAAACGAATTCTCGACATCAAGTGATTGTCGGGGCGCCGGCCGCGCATCGATCTCCCCCCTTGAGGGGGAGATGCCCGGCAGGGCAGAGGGGGGTAGCCCCGCACGGAGACCTCTCCCATGCATAAGCCGACCTACGAGACCTACAAATATGTCAGCGGCCCGATGCACCAGCCGCTCAAGCATGATTCGGCACACAAGCATGTCGCCGGAAGTGCCGAATATATCGACGACATTCCTGAACCCGCAGGCCTTCTCCACGGCGCGCTCGGCATGTCGGACCGGGCGCACGCGGAAATCCTTTCGGTCGACCTGTCGGCCGTGAAAACCTATCCCGGCGTCGTTGCGGTGTTGACGGCCGACGACGTGCCGGGGGTCAACGACGTCTCCTCCGGCGGTCGCCATGACGAACCGCTGCTCGCAAAGGACAAGGTGGAGTTTAACGGCCAGCCGGTCTTTGCCGTGATTGCCGAAACCCGCGACGCTGCCCGCCGCGCCGCCCGGATGGCGAAGATCGAATATCGCGACCTGCCCTTCTGGACCGACGTCGATGCCGCCCTCGAAAACGACGCCCCGCTCGTCACGCCCGGCATGGTGCTCAAACGCGGCGAGCCGGAGACCGAACTCGACAAGGCCGAGCATCGCCTCAAGGGCACGATGCAGATCGGCGGCCAGGAGCATTTCTACCTGGAAAGCCACATCGCGCTCGCCATCCCCGGCGAAGACGACGAGGTGACCGTTTGGTCCTCGACCCAGCATCCCTCCGAGATCCAGCATATCGTCGGCCACGTGCTCGACATTTCGTCCAACGCGATCACCGTCAATGTACGGCGCATGGGCGGCGGCTTCGGCGGCAAGGAGACCCAGGGCAACCAGTTTGCGGCGCTCGCCGCGCTTGCCGCCAAGAAGCTCAACCGGGCCGTCAAGTTCCGCCCCGACCGGGACGAGGACATGGCGCTGACCGGCAAGCGCCACGACTTCCGCATGGACTTCGACGTCGCCTACGACGGTGACGGCCGCATCCACGCGCTGACCGCGAATTTTGCCGCGCGCTGCGGCTATTCGGCCGACCTTTCCGGACCGGTGACCGACCGCGCCCTCTTCCATGCCGACTCGAGCTACTTCTACCCGCATGTGAAGCTGACCTCGCAGCCCTTGAAGACGCATACGGTTTCCAACACCGCGTTTCGCGGCTTCGGCGGCCCGCAGGGCATGCTCGGCGGCGAGCGCATCATCGAGGAGATCGCCTACCAGCTGGGCAAGGACCCGCTCGATATCCGCAAGGCGAATTTCTATGGCGATATCGGCTCCGGCCGCAATGTCACGCCCTATCACCAGACGATCGAGGACAACATCATCACCCGCGTCGTCGAGGAACTGGAAACCTCCTGCGACTACCAGGCGCGCCGCCGCGCCATCATAGAATTCAACAAGACGAGCCCGGTGATCCGCAAGGGCATCGCGCTGACCCCGGTGAAATTCGGCATCTCCTTCACCATGACCGCCTTCAACCAAGCCGGTGCGCTGGTCCATGTCTATCAGGACGGCTCGATCCACCTCAATCACGGCGGCACCGAGATGGGCCAGGGCCTCTACACCAAGGTCGCCCAGGTGATTGCCGACAGCTTCCAGGTCGACGTCGAGCGGGTGAAGATCACCGCAACGACGACGGCCAAGGTGCCGAACACCTCGGCGACAGCCGCCTCCTCCGGCACCGACCTGAACGGCATGGCGGCCTTTGATGCGGCCCGCCAGATCAAGGAGCGCCTCGTCGCGTTTGCGGTCGAACACTTCAAGGTATTGCCGGACGAGGTCGTCTTCCTGCCCAACCGGGTGCGCGTCGGCGCGGAAGAAATCCCCTTCCCCGACTTCGTCCGCAAGGCCTATTTCGCCCGCGTCCAGCTCTCGGCCGCCGGTTTCTACAAGACGCCGAAGATCCATTGGGACCGTGCCGCCGGCCGCGGCACGCCGTTCTATTACTTCGCCTATGGCGCCGCCTGCTCCGAGGTCTCGATCGACACGCTGACCGGCGAATACCTGATGGAGCGCACCGACATTCTCCACGACGTCGGCCGCTCGCTCAATCCTGCGATCGACATCGGCCAGATCGAGGGCGCCTTCGTCCAGGGCATGGGCTGGCTGACGACCGAGGAACTGTGGTGGGACGCCAAGGGGCGGCTGAGGACCCACGCGCCGTCGACCTACAAGATCCCGCTTGCCTCCGACCGGCCGAAGATCTTCAACACGAAGCTCGCCGAGTGGTCGCAAAACGCCGAGCCGACCATCGGCCGGTCCAAGGCCGTCGGCGAACCACCTTTCATGCTGGCGATCTCGGTCCTGGAAGCGCTGTCCATGGCCGTCGCCTCGGTCGCCGACTACCGCCATTGCCCCCGCCTCGACGCGCCGGCGACACCGGAACGCGTGTTGATGGCGGTCGAACGGTTGAAGGGGATGTGATGGAGTCCCCGGCGGATCAC
Source organism: Rhizobium terricola (assembly GCF_012927355.1). Classification (GTDB taxonomy): domain Bacteria; phylum Pseudomonadota; class Alphaproteobacteria; order Rhizobiales; family Rhizobiaceae; genus Allorhizobium; species Allorhizobium terricola. The sequence goes on along the minus strand of NZ_JABBGK010000001.1, from coordinate 418,560 downwards.
GACATGCTGCCCCTCCGGGATTCGGCAGCGCCGTTGTTCATGGCCGCCGCTGCAGATTGCCCCTCATCCGCCTGCCGGCACCTTCTCCCCGTAAACGGGGAGAAGGTCGATTGCCGCCGGCCGACCGCCACGGAAATCCTTTTTGAGACGCCGTGCTTCCGGGCCTACCCAACGGTAAAGTCGGTGACTCGTTTGGCGGTGTCTCGCTGGGCCAAAAGGGCTCATGAACAGGTTCGCGACATCGGCTGCGAAGTGCCGAGGCGTCCGGATCGTCCCTTCTCCCCGTCGGGACGGGGAGAAGGTGCCGGCAGGCGGATGAGGGGCAGCTTCCGATGACGCCCCCCTCCCTTCCCCACTTCCTCGCCGCCCATCCCGACGCCGTGCTGGTCGAGGTCGCCGAGGCGAAAGGCTCGACGCCGCGCGAGGCGGGGGCCTTCATGCTTGTTGCGGCGAACGCCCTTTTCGGCACGATTGGCGGCGGCCATTTGGAATTCATGGCGATCGACCAGGCGCGGCACATGCTGGCCTCCGGCGAACGGCGGGGCTTCCTCGACGTGCCGCTCGGGCCGGAGATCGGCCAATGCTGCGGCGGCCGCACCGGGCTTGCCTTCAACCGCCTCGATCCGGCCGCCCGTCAGGCCCTGATCGACCGGCAGACGGCCATGGAATGCGCCTATCCCGACGTCTTCGTCTTCGGCGCCGGCCATGTCGGTCTGGCGCTCGCCTCCGCCCTTCATCCTTTGCCGGTCAGCGTCACCGTCGTCGAGACCCGCGAGGCGCTCGACGCTGCGCTGCCCGACGGCGTGAAATTCCGCCGCGTCGCCATGCCCGAAGCCGAAATTGCGGCGATCCGGCCGGGCGGAGCCGCCGTCGTCCTCACTCACGACCATGCGCTCGATTTCCTCATCACCCGCGCGGCCCTCGCCCGCCCCGATCTCGCCTATGTCGGCATGATCGGTTCCGCCACCAAGCGCGCCACCTTCGCAAGCTGGCTGAAGCGCGAGGGCGAAGACGCAAGCCTGCTCGACCGGCTCACCCTGCCGATCGGCGGCAGCACCCTGCGCGACAAGCGCCCGCCGGTGATCGCCGCGATGGCCGCGGCGGAGATCTGCGTCAACGTTCTCAATTCTGAACTCGCGAGGAGCGGCGAGGCATGAGAAACGCGACCAGCGGGCAGTCCTCAAAATCGATACTGGCCTGTTAAGGTCTCCTGCAGGGACGAATTCACCCGACGGCAGCCGCAGGCCGAGGCCGTCGAGGCAAAGCCTGCGCAAAAGCCGCTATTCGGAAGCCGCGGCAACGCGGCTGACCGGCCAGCGCGTCGAATCCGCCAAGGCTGCCTTTCGGGCCAAGCCGCAAGGCTGACCGCCGGGCGCCCAGCCGCACGCGCCGGGCACGTGCATGTGGCCCAAATTGAATCTCCGTGTGAAGCGCCGGAATCAAAGCGTCAGAATCACACGTCAACCGACTGTCTTTATTTGACTTTCCTTACAGCGGACCGGAGCGCATCCAGTCGCCGTGGCGCCTTGCCGCGGACCAGTAGGCGTCGTTTCGGTTTAGCGAAGGGCGACCGTCGACGAGACCCAGATCCTCCTTCACACCATCAGGAAGCGTTTCCGACCACATGTCGTCGCGGCCCAGCAGCCGGACGAGGAACCGGTTGATGCCCCGCAGGGAAAGGCCTGGTGCAGGCCACAGATATCTGATCGCGGACACCATGTTGCGTCTCCACTGCCCAATTCGACTTGATCGTTGATGAGATAACAATGCCTACGGTTGCCGGCCGAATCCAATTCAATTACGCTGGCGATCGATAAAGAGGGCTTATCCTTGAAGCTGTCGAAACAGTTTCCTCTCAATGCGCTGCGCGTCTTCGAGGCGGTCGGCCGTCTCGGCAGCTTCACCCGTGCCGGAGAGGAACTGGGCATGACTCAGACCGCCGTGAGCTACCAGATCAAGCTGCTCGAGGAGATGATCGGCGAACTGCTTTTCACCCGCCAGGCTCGCCAGATCGCCCTCACGGAAGTCGGCGAGCGCATGCTGCCGAAGGTCACGGAGGGTTTCGCGCTGCTGCGCGATACCATGGCCCAGGCTGTCCGAAGTGCCGACGAGGTGCTCGAGATCCACTCGGTCCCGACCTTCGCCTCGCACTGGCTCGCCCGCACGCTCGGCACTTTCCAGCTTGCCCATCCCCAGATCGCCGTCCGGCTCCTGCGCGGCAGCAAGCTGACGGATTTCAGCCGCGAGCCGGCGGACGTCGCGATCCGGATCGGCATCGGCCCCTGGCCCGGACTGGCGGCCCATCCGCTGGTCAGGCTCACCTACACGCCGATGCTGAGCCCGAAACTGGCCGAGAGTATCGGCGGGGTGAAGGAACCCGCCGACCTTCTGAAACTGGCCTGGATCAGCGATGACGACGGTCGGTGGAAACTCTGGTTCGAGGCCGCCGGCGTCGGCGTTGCCCCGACCGGTGCCCGCCGGCTGAACGCGCTCGGCGCGCTCGACCTCGAAGCTGGCGCTGCCCTTGCCGGCCATGGCGTCGCGATGCTCAGCCCCTTCTATCTGCAGGAGGAACTGGCAACCGGCCGCCTGATCCAGCCCTTTGCCCTGAGCTGGCTCGACGAGAACAGCTACTGGCTCGTCTATCCCGAGAGCCGTAGGACCCTGCCGAAGGTGCGCAAGTTCCGGGAATGGCTCGAAGCTACGCTGGCACCGGAACGGCTCGCTCAAGGGCTTCAGGCGCAGTAGCGCCATGGCTGGCGGAAACATCGAGAATTTCTCTGGATTGGCCGATCATCCGCCGTCCGGGGCTTCCCTTGACGAAGATTATTTTTAAGACTGGCAGGCCGGGGGGAAGAAAGGGATTTTTCTGATGTACGAATACGCCATTGCCTGGGAATGGCTCTCCTTTGCGGTTCGCTGGCTGCATGTGGTGACCGCCATCGCCTGGATCGGCTCGTCGTTCTATTTCATCGCGCTCGACCTCGGTCTGGTGAAGCGCGACCATCTGCCGGTCGGCGCCTATGGCGAGGAGTGGCAGGTGCATGGCGGCGGCTTCTACCACATCCAGAAATATCTCGTGGCGCCGGCCCAGATGCCGGAGCATCTGACCTGGTTCAAGTGGGAAAGCTACGCCACGTGGCTCTCCGGTTTCGCCATGCTCTGCGTGGTCTATTACGGCGGCGCCGACCTCTTCCTGATCGACCGCCAGGTTCTGGACCTCACCCAGTGGCAGGCCATCGGCCTTTCGCTCGCCTCGCTGGCACTCGGCTGGCTGATCTACGACCAGCTGTGCAAATCGCCGCTCGGCAAGAACATCTGGGCGCTGATGGGCGTGCTCTATCTGGCGCTGATCGCCATGGCCTGGGGCTATACGCAGGTCTTCACCGGCCGCGCCGCCTTCCTGCATCTCGGTGCCTTCACCGCCACGATCATGTCGGCAAACGTCTTCCTGATCATCATCCCGAACCAGAAGATCGTCGTCGCCGACCTGATTGCCGGCCGCACGCCCGACCCGAAATACGGTGTCATTGCCAAGCAGCGCTCGCTGCACAACAACTACCTGACGCTGCCCGTCATCTTCTTCATGCTGTCGAACCACTATCCGCTGGCTTTTGCCACCGCCTATAACTGGGTGATCGCGGCGCTCGTCTTCCTGATGGGCGTCACCATCCGCCACTGGTTCAACACCACCCATGCCCGCAAGGGCCGCCCGCTCTGGACCTGGATCGCGACGACGGTCATCTTCATCGTCATCATGTGGCTCTCGACGGTCCAGAAGGCGCCGGTCGAGGACGAGGTTTCCGTGGCGCCCGCCAACCTCCGCTTCGTCGAGAATGCCCATTTCGAGGCGGCCCGCGACATCGTCATGTCGCGCTGCTCGATGTGCCATGCGGCGGAACCCGTCTGGGAGGGCATCGTCCGCCCGCCGAAGAATGTCCGGCTCGAAACCGATGCCGAGATCGCTGCGCACGCCCGCGAGATCTACATCCAGGCGGGCCGCAGCCATGCCATGCCCCCCGGCAACGTGACCGAGGTCGGGCCGGAGGAGCGCGCCATGCTGGTCGCCTGGTTCGAAAGCGCGGTATCCGGTAAGGCGTCCCAATGACCGCGACCCTCATCCGCGGCCGGCTGCTCTCCTTCCTTCGTGCGCCGGAGGCGATCGACGACACGGGAAGCTATACCTATCTCGCCGACGGCGCCCTGCTCGTCGCCGACGGTCGCATCGCGGCGATGGGCACGCATGACGACGTGAGCGCCGCCGCGCCGCAGGGCACGGTCGAGATCGACCATCGCCCGCACCTGATCCTGCCAGGCCTGATCGACACGCACGTGCATTTCCCCCAGATGCAGGTGATCGGCTCCTATGCGGCCAACCTGCTCGAATGGCTGAACACCTACACCTTCCCCGAGGAATGCCGCTTCGTCGAGAGCGCCCATGCGGAGCGCATCGCCGGCCATTTCTTCGACGAGTTCTTCCGCAACGGCACGACGACCGCGGTCGCCTATTGCTCTGTGCACAAGACGTCCGCCGACGCCTTCTTCGCCGAGAGCTTGCGCCGCGGCAGCCTGATGATCGGCGGCAAGGTGATGATGGACCGCAATGCCCCGCAAGGCCTGCTGGACACGCCTGAGACGGGTTACGACGAAACCCGCCAGGTCATCGCCGACTGGCACGGAAAGGGCCGCAACCACGTCGCCATCACACCCCGCTTTGCCATCACCTCGACGCCGGAACAGATGGCGATGACGCAGGCACTGGCGGAGGAATTCCCCGACCTGCACATTCAGACGCACCTGTCGGAGAACCGCGACGAGATCGACTTCACCTGCTCGCTCTATCCGGAAGCCAAGGACTATACCGACATCTACGCCCGCTATGGCCTGCTCGGAGCCAAGAGCCTGTTCGGCCATGCGATCCACCTGTCGGACCGCGAGGCCGACGCCATGAGCGAAGCGGGCGCGGTCGCCGTGCACTGCCCGACCTCCAACCTGTTTCTCGGTTCCGGCCTCTTCCCGATGAAGTCCTATCAGCGTCGGGAAAAACCGTTGCGGATCGCGGTCGCCACCGACATCGGCGGCGGCTCTAGCTATTCCATGCTGAAGACCTTGGACGAGGCCTACAAGATCCAGCAATTGCTCGGCGAGCGGCTGAACCCGCTGGAGAGCTTCCACCTGATGACCCGCGGCAACGCCGAGGCGCTTTCTCTCGTAGACCGGATCGGCACGCTGGAGCCCGGCACCGACGCCGATTTCGTCGTGCTGAACGCCGCCGCCACCCCGGCCATGCGGCTGCGAATGGAAACCGTCAAATCCCTTGCAGACGAACTGTTTCTGCTGCAAACCTTAGGCGACGACCGGTCGGTCGTTGAAACCTATGTCGCCGGGCGGGCCATGAAGTCTACGGGGTGACGAAAGACGGTCCGGACCCGAACACACTGTGTGGCAACTCCTGCTGAACCTTATTCTCGGCATCCTTCTGATCTCGATGACCGTCGTCATCCACACGTTCGGACTGATGGGCGTGACCCATACGATGGGCTGGATCACCTCGCATGTCCGCCTGCACGGTCACCGAAGCCGCATCCTGGCGATGAACACGGTGGTGATTGGCGTCTTTGCCGTGCTGACCGCCGAGGTCTGGCTGTGGGCGATCTGCTATCGGGCCATCGGCTTCATCGAGGATTTCCCGACCGCGCTCTACTTCGCCACCATCACCTTTTCCACCGTCGGCTATGGCGACGTCATTCCGCACCCGGAATGGCGCATGCTGGCCGCACTCGAGGGGATCAACGGCTTCGTGCTGATCGGCTGGTCCACCGCCTATCTCGTCGCCGCCGGCATGCGCGTCGGCCCCTTCCGTTCCGGTGAGCATTTCTGATGACGCTCTGTCGTTAATTTTCAAAGAGGTCTTTAACCGTGTCCCCCATTCTTGAAATCGCCGACCTGAAGCGGCTGGCGAAGCGCCGCGTGCCGAAACTGTTCTTCGATTATGCCGATAGCGGCTCCTATACCGAGAGCACGTACCGCGCCAACGAGAGCGATTACGCCCGCATCAAGCTGCGCCAGCGCGTGCTCGTCGACATGAGCGGCCGCTCGCTCGAAACGACGATGATCGGCGAGAAGGTCAAGATGCCGGTGGCGCTCGCACCGACAGGCCTCACCGGCATGCAGCACGCCGACGGCGAGATGCTGGCGGCAAAAGCCGCGGAAGAGTTCGGCGTCCCCTTCACGCTCTCCACCATGAGCATATGCTCGATCGAGGACGTGGCCTCCGTCACCCGCAAGCCCTTCTGGTTTCAGCTCTATGTCATGCGCGATCGCGATTTCGTATTGAACCTGATCGAGCGCGCCAAGGCGGCGAAATGCTCGGCCCTGGTGCTCACCGCCGACCTGCAGATCCTCGGCCAGCGCCACAAGGACCTACGCAACGGCCTGTCCGCGCCGCCGAAGCTGACGCCAAAACACCTCTACCAGATGGCGACCCGGCCGCGCTGGTGCTGGAACATGCTCCAGACCAACCGCCGGACCTTCCGCAACATTCACGGCCACGCAAAGAGCGTCACCGACCTCGCCTCGCTCAATGCCTGGACGGTCGAGCAGTTCGATCCGCAGCTGTCGTGGAAGGACGTCGAGTGGATCAAGGAGCGTTGGGGCGGCAAGCTGATCATCAAGGGCATTCTCGACACCGAGGATGCGAAGATGGCGGCCGCGACCGGCGCGGACGCGATCGTCGTTTCCAACCACGGCGGCCGCCAGCTCGACGGCGCCCATTCCTCGATCGCCATGCTGCCGAGGATCGTCGATGCCGTCGGCGACAAGATCGAAGTCCATCTCGACGGCGGCATCCGCTCGGGCCAGGACGTGCTGAAAGCCGTGGCGCTCGGCGCCAGGGGCACCTATATCGGCCGCCCCTTCCTCTACGGCCTCGGCGCCATGGGCAAGCCGGGCGTGACGAAGGCGCTGGAGATCATCGCCAGGGAGATGGACACCACCATGGCGCTTTGCGGCAAGCGCAGCATCTCGGACATCACCGGCGATATCATTGCGGAGAACCCGTTCCGGGTTTGAGGTCTCGCAACCGAAGAGGCGCGGACAGCCGTGCCTCTTCTTCTCAGCCGATCCAGCCCGTCGAAAGCGCGCCCACCCAGTCGGCCATGCCGTGCCGGCGGGCGAGTTCGGCCATAGCGAGATTGTCGTAGCGGACCTGACGGAAGGTCGGCTGCCAGCCGAGCGCCGTCTTTTCCAGGGTCGCATAGGCCGCAAACGGCGTGCCGGCCTGGGCCTTGTGGTAGAAGGGCACGTCGTAGTCGAAGCCCGGGCAGCCGACGCTGCCCGGATTGACGATCAGCCTTCCGTCGGAAAGCTGCACGGATCGGGCAATATGGCTGTGGCCGCACAGGATCAGCGGCTGCTCGATGCCCTTGGCCAGCGCCTCGATCTCCTCGAGCGGCTTCAGATGGAAGATGCCCTGCTCGTTGAGCGTCTCCATCCAGTAGGTGTTGTCGTCCTGAGGCGTGGCGTGGCAGAGATAGACCTCGCCGCGATGGACAGCGCTGAACGGCAGGCCGCGGATCCAGTCGAGCTGGTCGGCGGTCAGCTGCGCATAGGAGGGTCGCTCCCAGTCCCCCATCTCCTCGGGCGGGCGATCAATCAGCGCCCGGTCATGATTGCCCTTGACCGTCACCGCGTCGAGCGGGATCAGCAGATCGGCCGTCCTGCCGGCATCGAGCGGGCCGGAGAAGCTGTCGCCCAGATTGACGATCTCCGAAATGCCCTGCGCGCGGATGTCGGCAAGGACCGCCTCCAGTGCAAGATAGTTCCCGTGCACGTCGGCGATGGCTGCAAACATCTCTGCCATCAGCTGCCCCGATAGGTCGAGTAGCCGTAGGGCGAGAGCAGCAGCGGAACGTGATAGTGGGCGTCGGTGTCGGCGATGCCGAAACGGATCGGGATCACGTCGAGGAACGGCGGCTCGGTCAGCGGCGCGCCCTTCTCCTTCAGATAGTCGCCGGCGTGGAACAGCAGCTCGTACTGGCCGATCTGGAAATCCGCATCCTTGAGGATCGGCCCGCCGTCGACCCGCCCGTCCGCATTCGTGAACACCGTGACGATCAGTTCCGCCTCCTCCCCGCTCATCCGCATCAGCTGGATCTTCATGCCTTCGGCGGGCTTGCCGAGCGCGGTGTCGAGGACATGGGTGGTGAGGCCGGTCATAGATGGGGCTCCAGGATAAGGTAGGGGCTTGCGAAGAAATGTTCTTCGAGATTGTTGCCCGGCCCGTCGCGATCGACAACCAGAAAATCCGACACTTCACCGATTGCCATTAGCGGATGATGCCAGACATTGCGCCGATAGTTCACGCCCTGGTCAGGCCGGGCGAGAAAGACCTGCGGACGGGCGGGTTTGCCGCCCTCGTCCTCAGCCACCGCGACGAGAAAGGGACGTCCCGAGAGCGGCGAAAAACTCTGACTGCCAAGCGGGTGACGTTCCATCATGCCGATCTCGTAAGGGAAGGCGCGCGGCTGTCCGCGGAAGATGTTGACGATCACCCGCGCCCCCTCGCCCACGGCGTCGGGAGAAAAGAGCGCGTGGAACCGCTCGGTCGTGCCGCCGTTGATCAGACGCATGGTGGAAGGATCGGCCTCGATCACCTCGCCGAAGGGCGCGAAGGCGGACGCCGTGAGGTGCTTAACGGTAAGCAGGTCGGACAAGCGGGGTCATTCTCCCTGGGGATGGATGTGCAAGAGCGTCTCTACGATCCGCACCAGATCAGGCACTTCATGTTTCGCGGTCTGAAAGACATAGTTCAGATCAATGTCAAAGTATCCGTGTGCCATGCGGTTGCGCATACCCCGGATCATCGCCCAGGGAATCTCGGGATGCTCGGCAACAAAGTCCGGAGAGAAGGCCTCGAGCTGGACGACGCACTCGCTCGCCATGAGCAGGCTCATGCCGACGCCGCGTTGCACAAGGAGGTTCTTCCGAAAATCCTGCAACTCTAGCTCGGTGACAAATCCATGGGCATCGAGCGATGCACTGCGGATACGGTCAAGCAATGAGCGAATGCGCTCTTCGCGGTTCATATGGGGCGCGCCTCGGCCAGGATTCTACCCCGGTGCCTTTCCGGGATCTCGCTCGACGTCACCAAATGAACCGACACGCCTTCCGCCAGTTCCTCAAGCGCAGATTGTAGCCCGCCAAGCGTCATGAGGGATGAACCGGGAAGAGCATCCACGAGGATATCAAGATCGCTGGTGGCGCGGTCTTCGCCACGGGCAACCGACCCGAACACGCGCGGATTGGCTGCATTGTGACGCGCTGTCGCCTCACGAATGGCTTGCCTCTTCCTGTCCAAGACTTCTGACGGTCGCATCACCGATCTCCTCGGCAGCAATATAGAACAAGGCGTCTGTGAACGAAAGTCGCGCCAGGACTGCAGCATCCCCAGCCCAAACGAAAACGACGCCGGCTTTCGCCGGCGTCGTCTTCAGACCTTGGGAGATCGTGGCAATCAGGCGGCGCTCTTCGCGTAATCGGCGGTGGGCACTTCCGAGATAGTCTTCAGAACCTGCGAAGCGATCGCATAGGGGTCACCCTGGGAGTTCGGACGACGGTCTTCGAGGTAACCGCGGTAGCCATTGTTGACGAAGGAATGCGGAACGCGGATCGAGGCGCCACGGTCGGCAACGCCGTAGGAGAACTTGTTCCACGGAGCCGTCTCATGCTTGCCGGTCAGGCGCAAGTGGTTATCCGGACCGTAGACGTCGATGTGCTCTTTCCAGTTCTTCGCGAAGGCGGCCATGAGGGCTTCGAAGTATTCCTTGCCACCGGTTTCGCGCATGAACTTGGTCGAGAAGTTGCAGTGCATGCCCGAGCCGTTCCAGTCGGTGTCGCCGAGCGGCTTGCAATGGAATTCGACGTCGATGCCGTAGGTTTCGCAGAGACGGAGCAGCAGGTAGCGAGCCATCCAGATCTGGTCGGCGGCCTTCTTGGAGCCCTTGCCGAACACCTGGAATTCCCACTGACCCTTGGCCACTTCGGCGTTGATGCCTTCGTGGTTGATGCCGGCCTCGAGGCAGAGATCGAGGTGCTCTTCGACGATCTCGCGGGCGACCGCGCCGACGTTCTTGTAGCCGACGCCGGTGTAGTACGGACCCTGCGGAGCCGGGAAGCCCTGTTCCGGGAAGCCGAGCGGGCGACCGTTTTCGTAGAAGAAGTATTCCTGCTCGAAACCGAACCATGCGTCCTCGTCGTCAAGGATCGTAGCGCGGGTGTTCGATGCATGCGGCGTGACGCCATCCGGCATCATGACTTCGCACATGACGAGAACGCCATTGGTGCGAGCCGGGTCAGGGTAGACAGCGACCGGCTTCAGCACACAATCCGAAGAGTGGCCTTCGGCCTGCATCGTCGACGAACCGTCGAAACCCCAGAGCGGGAGCTGTTCGAGGGTCGGGAAGCTGTCGAATTCCTTGATCTGCGTCTTGCCACGCAGGTTCGCTACCGGCTTGTAGCCATCGAGCCAGATATACTCGAGCTTGTACTTGGTCATATTTGTCTCTCTTCAGTCCAGCGCCACAACCTGGGCGCAACAGAGGGGTGAATCTCCGGGTCGCCGGCGAGTCCCCGTTAAAGAAGCATGAAGCGTGCCAACTTCGCGACCGCCTGCCGGGAGCGAGACATTTTGGCGCAGCCGGAGCGTGCGCGCGCCGGTAAGGACGGGAATTTATTTAACGGATTTCGCTGACAATGGGGGAACATGACGCCCCTATGCCGTGTTTTCGGGCGGAGCACCCTGCTTGTGCAAATGATGAAATCACACGCAGACAAAAAACTGTAATATTAGTGCTCATATTTTAGGCATTGTGCACTTTTCATGTGCAAATCACTTTAACTTCTGGTACGAAAGGTAAATCGCGCCTTTGGCACGATGAACAAAGAGAGGCAGTAGCATGACGACGAACATGGTTCGGGAATCGGCGAAGATCTTAGAGTTCCCGGTTCGCAACATTCAGAAGCTGAGAGAAATGCGCGAGCGCGATGCCCGCATGCACCCCGTGATCATGGAAAGCGGCTGCGGCAGCTGGTATCACGAGGAAGCCATTCGCGAGGCTGAAGAAGCGCGCAAGCAGTAAGCTGCGCGCCTCCCATTCTTTGCCCTCAGGCCTTGCGGCCATAGAGGCGAAGACGCATGACGCCGCCATCCGGATGCATGGCGAGCCTGACATGGGTGACCGGGCCGATATCGGCGATCTTGTCGCCCTCATAGAGATGTTCCGCGTCCATCTGCATCTTCTGGCGCGAAAGGATAGGCTTCCACCCCTCCGAAGCCGCGATCTCCGCCTCGCTGAAAACGTCACCCGCGCCCGGCAGATAGGCGCCGAGGATCTCGCAGGTATCCGGGAAATTCCCCTTGAAGAAATGCGTGTCGATCAGGATGCGGTCGATCCGGCCAGCATGGCCGAGGCGGATGATCGCCCAGTCGTGACCGGGTCCGCGCCGACGCTTGGTTTCCCATCCGTCGCCCATGTTGATGCCACGCCCCGGCGACAGGATCTTGTCAGGATGGCCGTAATGCGCATCCGACCAGGCGAGCGCCTTGGCGCCATGGAAGACATAGGCAAGGTCGATCTCTTCATCCGCACCGATCTTCGACCAGTCGAAATGGGCGGCGCCATACACCCGCAGGCGGGCGATGCCGCCGTCCGGATAGATGTGCAGGCGCAGATGCGTCCAGACCTTCGAACGGTCGGCATTGGCGAAGAAGTGCTGGGCGCTCGGACCGAGCGGCGCCTTGGCGACGAGTTCGGTCCAGACGGTCGCCTCCGTCGGATCGCCGTCCTCGATGGACGCCGCCTCGATCGAGCAGTGCGGCGGATAGTTGCCGGTGAAGAAGCGGGTGTCGACGTCGAAGCCGAAGATGCGGCCCGGCATGGCAAGGCGGATCACCGACCAGTCATGGCCGGGCACGCGCTTGCGGCGACTTTCCCAGCCGTCCATGTACTTGCCGTTGTCGTCGTAGAGGTCGGGATCGAATTCGGCGGGCGCATCGTTGAGCATGCGCTCCAGCGGCGCAAAGAATTCGTCCGTCGAGAAAAGGCCTTTCGCGCCCAGCCGGGCGGAAGCGAGGTTGACGGCGCCGGCGGCGAAATCCGGCAGGGTCACGGTGGAAATCTCGGGCATGTCAGTTCGTCTCCGGTAGCAGGCTTTCGAGGCGAAGCCGGGCGATCTTCTCGACCTGGGCGCAGGCGGTGTCGAACTCCTGCTCGCGGCCATTGCCGATGCGCGTCTCGAAAGCGGATAGAATGTCGTTCTTCGTCAGCCCCTTCACCGCGATGATGAAGGGAAAGCCGAACTTCTCGGTATAGGCGGAATTGAGCGCGGTGAAGCGCTGATGCTCCTCGGGCGAAAGCCGGTCGAGACCGGCACCCGCCTGTTCCTTGCGGCTGTCCTCGGTCAGCTCCCCGGCGATCGCCAACTTGCCGGCGAGATCGGGATGCGCCCTCAGGACACCGAGCCGCTCTGCGGGCGAAGCCGCCCGGAATTTTTCCGTGAGCGCCGCATGGACACCGGAGGCCGTCAACGGCTCCGCCACCAGGCCGGCGTCGAAGGCACGCTCGGCGATGAAGGGCGAGTGTTCGAAGACGCCGCCGAACCGCGAGATGAAATCACTGCGATCCAGCATCAGATCGCCTCCGGCTTGTGATGCCTGTGCCAGTGTTCGGCGATCTCGATGCGTTTCGGGATCCACACCTTCTCGTGGCTGGTCACGTAGTCGATGAAGCGCGCGAGTGCCGCGGCCCGGCCCGGACGGCCGACAAGGCGGCAATGCAGCCCGACCGACATCATCTTCGGGCTGCCGGCCTTGCCTTCGGCATATAGCACGTCGAAGGCGTCCTTCAGATAGGTGAAGAACTGGTCGCCGGAATTGAAGCCCTGCGGCGTGGCAAACCGCATGTCGTTGGTCTCGAGCGTGTAGGGAATGATCAGGAACGGCATGCCGTCGACACCCTTCACCCAATAGGGCAGATCATCCGCATAGGAGTCTGACGAGTAAAGGAAACCGCCCTCCTCCATCACCAGCCGCAGCGTGTTGTCGGAGGGCTTGCCCTGATACATGCCGAGCGGATGGGAGCCGGTCAGCTCCTTGTGCAGCCGGACCGCCTCGAGGATGTGCTTTCTTTCCTCTTCTTCCGGGCAATCCTTGTATTCGAGCCACCGATAGCCGTGGCTGGCAATCTCCCAGCCCGCCTCCTTCATCGCCGCGACGGCTTCCGGATTGCGCGCCATGGCAAGCGTCACGCCGTAGACGGTGACCGGCACCTTGCGCTCGGTGAACATCCGCCACAGCCGCCAGAAGCCGGCGCGCGAGCCATATTCGTAGATCGATTCCATGTTGAGATTGCGCTGCCCCGGCCAGGGTTGCGCCCCGACGATCTCGGAGAGCAGGCATTCCGAGGCCTTGTCACCGTCGAGAATGCAGCTCTCGCCGCCCTCCTCGTAGTTGACGACGAACTGCACGGCGACATGCGCGTCGCCCGGCCATTTCGGATCGGGAGGCGTACGGCCATAGCCGACGAGGTCACGCGGATAGGAAGTCTGCTGCATCAAATCACCTTGAAATCGGACGCCCGACGGTAAGCAGGCCGGCGTCCGATGTCGAGATGGAAAACCCGGATGCGACCCTGCCTCTTCGTCGGCCCGGGCCTCAGGCGATCTTGCGGGCGGCGACGCGTCCCATTGGATGCAGCGAATGGACCTGGAACGGAGCCCCGGGTTCGCGCTCGACGAACAGCGCCAGGTTGGCGACCTCGACAGGTTCTTCGAGCAGCGGCGCGAAATGGGCACCGAGCGCGGCCTCCACACGACCGAAATCGCGGGCCAGCAGAGGCCCCGTCAGCGTCATGTGAAAGCGGAACTCGTCCATCACATAGGGATGGCCCCAGCGGTGCAGGTTGGCGAATTGCGACGCCGACAACCCGTCGGGATTGCGGCGCTCGATCTCCGCCTCCGTCAGTGGCGCGCGGTAGCCGTCGAACTCCTGCACCACGGCCGCGGCGAGGTAGTCGAGCGCCGGGCAACTCGTTGCCGGCGTCAGTCCGTAGAAATCGCCGAGGCGCCCGACTTCCAGGCGCGGGATCTCGAAGGGTTCGAGCGTGCCGGCAAAGCGCATCAGCTCGCGCAGCAACGCCGCCTCGCTGCAATCATGATTGAGATGAAACGGCGCTTTGAGCGTCGCATGAAAACCGTAGCGGCGCGGCAGCGCGGTGTGAAAGGCGATCTCGTGAATGCCGAGACCCCTGACAGCCGGATGTTCCACCGGCTCGCCGGAATAGACGCTGCGGCCGAGCCAGCTCGCCGCGGCCAGCGTCAGCGCGTCCCCGGACGGGGGCGTGAAATAGATGGCATAACGCATTCCGCACCTCGCTTTCTGGGGCAAGGCAATTTTAGCAATTGCCGTTATGCGAAGCAGTTAGGTGATTTGCGTGACAATATGACGAAGGGAGAAGAGGAAAGACCTCACGCGCTGCGTGCAGCAACCGCAATATGGTTGTCGAGGTGGAAACCGGCAGGCAATGCCATGGCACGGCCTGCAACCACGCCCAGGGCCTCCGCGGCGAGGCGATGGGCGATCCCGAAGCTGACCTTGAAGCCGCCGGTGAGCGCGATGACGCGAGGATTGTCGGGATGAGGACCGACCATCGGATCGCGGTCGATCGCCTTGGGCCTGAGCCCTGCCCAACGCTCGACAACTTCGGCTGAAAGCAGCGCCGGGGCGAGATCCCTTGCCCGTCTGATCAGGTCCTCAAGTTGTTCGTCGGTGGCGAACGGCGCGTCGAAGCGGTCCTCGCTGGTGCTGCCGATCGCAGCATAGCCGCCCTCATGCGGCACGACGTAAAGACCGTCGAGATAGAGAAGCGGCAGGTCGGGATCGATATCACCCTTGAGGAGAGCCGCCTGCCCCTTGACCGGCTGGCCGAGCGGCTGCGCAAGCGGCGCCCCGAGCGACTGCAGCAGCGGGAAGGCCCCGTGGCCGGCGGCGAGGATGCAATGGCCGAAGGAGATGGTCTCGCCGTCGGCAAGCCGGGCCGTCGTTCCGGAAAGCGAGGCGAGCCCCTTGCCCTCCGCGATCCGTACATGCCGCGCCGTGCGCAAGCGGCTCACCAGCATGCCCGTCAGGCCGCGGGGCGAAACGCGGGCGGCAAACGTGTCGTGGACGAGACCGGAACCGCAAACCTCACTGACCGGCCAGCCTTCGCCTGCCGGCGTGGCGTCGAGCACCTTCCAGGCGAAACGGCGCTCCCCGACCCGCCAGTTGACCTCGGCTTCCAGCTCGTGGCGCGCGGCAATCTTGCGAAGATGCGGTTTCGGCAGCGGGATGATCCGGCCGGAACGGCGGTAACCGGCGGAAAGCCCGGTCTCGGCCTCGAGAGCGGCGACCTCGTCTTCCAGCGAAAGAAGCGCGTCGAACTGCAGCTGCTTCTTGTCATTCCATTTGTCCGGCATGTGCGGCATCAGCGCCCCGAGCAACCCGCCGCTCGCTCCCCGGGCAAGCGCGCCCTCGTCGATCAGCAGCGTTTCTATCCCCAGGCGTTCCGCGGTCAGCGCCGCCCACAGCCCCATCACGCCGCCGCCGACGACCAGAAGCTCGACGCGTGATTGACCGGCAAGCCGGCTGGCAGTATCCGCTTTCGTCATGGCAAATTCCAATTCGACATCACCGGCCAGCCCGGACAACCGGGAACTCACTTGGCGCGACGGCGATATGCCCTATTCGACCGCCTTTGACGACCACTTTTATTGCCAGACAGATGGGCGGCTGGAATGCGGCCACGTCTTCCTTTCCGGTAACGGGCTGCCGGAGCGCTGGCAGAGAGCCGGAACGTTTCGGATCGGCGAACTCGGCTTCGGCACCGGGCTCAATGCCTGCGAGACGTGGCGGCAATGGAAGGAAACGCGGATACCGGGCTCCCTGCTGCATTTCGTCTCCTTCGAACTCTATCCGATGAAGGCGGAAGAACTGTCGCGGGCGCTTTCCCGCTGGAGCGAGATCGATGCGGAACGGCAAGTGCTGACCGCCCGGTGGCCGGAAGCACCTTCCGGCTTCGTCGACGTCGAGCTCGACGCGCAAACCCGCCTCACCGTCTGCTGTGGTGACGCGCTCGAAAGCCTCGGCCGTTCGGCGCTGGAATTCGACGCCTGGTATCTGGATGGTTTCGCCCCGGCCCGCAATGCCGCCATGTGGTCGCCGGAGCTGATGCAGCAGGTGTTTGACCACACGGTGCCGGGCGGCAGCTTCGCCACCTACGCCGCCGCCGGTTTCGTCCGCCGCAACCTGATGGCCACCGGCTTTGCGGTGGAGCGCCGCAAGGGCTTTGCCGGCAAGCGGGAAATGCTGTGTGGGCTGCGCCCCTCAGGCCCCGGTGCCGCCGAAGGCTGATCCGTCCCGAACCGGACGACCCAGCCAGCGGGCGATCTTCTCCTCGAGCTGTTCCGGGCTGATCGGCTTCGACAGGTAGTCGTCCATGCCGGCGGCCAGGCAGAGTTCGCGGTCGAGATCAAGTGCATGGGCAGTCACGCCGATGATCGGCACGTGCCAGCCCTCGCCTTCCGACCGTTCCGCCTCGCGGATCGTGCGCGCCGCCTGATGGCCGTTCAGCACCGGCATCGACACATCCATCAGGATCAGTCGCGGATTGAGCGACCGCCAGGCGTCGACGGCCTCCCGGCCGTTGGCGACGATGCGATAGGTCAGGTCGCTCGACTGCAGGATCTGCCGGAAGACGATCTGGTTGACCTCGTTGTCCTCTGCCACCAGCACGTCGCAGCCGTCCGTCGCCGCAGATGGTCGGCGGACGACGGGGCTGGGCTCGGCGACCTTTGCATTGGCTGGCGCGACGAAACTGCGCTGCGGCTCCGCGGCGACCGGCGGCTGGCTTCCCGTCACCGCGGAAACGCCGAGGCGCGCCGCCCTCACCACCTCGACGACGGCGCTGCGCAACAGGTTGGCGCGCGCCGGCTTCATCAGGTGGGCCTGGACGTTCAGCTGCTGGAAGATGCGCTCGTCGCCGACCATGTCCATCGACGTCAGGAACACCATGGCGATCTTTTCGAAACGACGGTCGGCGCGGATCATGCGCGCGACGTCGATGCCGTTCATCTCGGGCATCTGGTAGTCGATGATCAGCGCGTCGACGGACAGTCCAACCCGGTCGGCCTCTTCGAGGATCGCCATGGCCGCATGGCCGCTCTCGACGGCAAGACCGTCGAAGCCCCAGAGCGCAAGCTGCTCGGTCAGGATCCGCCGATTGATGTCGTTGTCGTCGATGACGAGGATCCGGGCCCCCTTGACGTTGATCGGCAGCGGCTGGAGCTTGTTGCGCTCGTTGACGACCGTGAACGGCAGGCGGACGGTGAATACCGAACCCTGGCCGAGTGTGCTCTCAACCTCGATATAGCCACCGAACAGGTCGACGAGACCGGCAGTGATCGCAAGCCCCAGCCCCGTTCCCTCGTGGCGCCGGGTCGAGGACGTGTCGACCTGCGAGAACTTGTCGAAGATCGCAGCACGCTTTTCTTCCGGAATGCCGATGCCGGTATCCTCGATCCGCATGGTCAGCATGACTTCCGAACCGTCGGACGGCGTGCTGGAAAGATCGATCAGCACATGGCCCTTTTCGGTGAACTTGATCGCATTGCCGACCAGATTGGTGACGATCTGCCGGAAGCGGCCCGGGTCGCCGGACACCATGTGACGGACCGTTGCGTCGCCACGGACGATGAGTTCGATATCCTTTTCCGCCGCCGAGGCCGAGAGCAGCGTCGCGACATCCTCGATCGCCTCGACCGGATCGAAGGCGGCCTTGCGCAGCCTGAGCTGGCCGGCATCGATCTTCGAGAAGTCGAGGATGTCGTTGATGATGGTGAGCAGCGCGTTGCCCGACTTGACGATGATGTCGACGAAGGTCTTCTGGCGGGTGTCGAGGAGAGACTTGGCGAGAAGTTCGGCCATGCCGAGCACACCGTTCATCGGCGTGCGGATCTCGTGGCTCATGTTGGCGAGGAATTCCGACTTCGCCTTGTCCGCCGCCTCGCTGCGGGCGAGCAGCACCTTCAGCTCTTCCTCGCGGCTCTTGATGTCGGTGATGTCGGTGCAGACGACCATCCAGTGGCCCCGGCCGCTCGCCGTCGCCTCAATCTGGATCCAGGTCTTGCCGTCGCTGAGGAAGGTGGCCGAAAAGCCCTTGCCCGAGCGGACCTTCTCCTGCCAGTCGCGCAGCACGGCCATCGGCTCGTCGCCGAAATCGCCACGCTTGGCGCAATAGGCGAAGCCGGCATGCCAGCTCTGGCCGGCAGCCAGCATCGGCTGCGGCACGCCGAGCATGCGGGCAAAGGAATCGTTGCACTGGATGATGACGCCGTCCTCGATGACGACGAGCCCCTGTGACATGACCCGCGTGGCGTCCTGCATGAACTGGCCGAGCCGCTCCAGCTGCACGCGCGCCTCGTTGATCTCCCGCTCGCGCTGGTGGATCTCGGTGAGGTCGGAATAGGTGAGCAGGATCTTGTCGTCATGCAGCCGGGTGATGGTGGACAACACATGCTTGCCGTCTTCATAGGCAAAATCGCGCGTGCTCGTGCCTTTCAGCGAGCGGAATTCGGCGACGCGCTTTTCATAGCCCGCCTCGAACTCCATGCCCTGCCAGGCCCAGCCGCGCCGGTCGTTGACCTTGGCATAGTCGTAGAAGCTCAGGCCCTCCATCTGCTGGTCGTCCGACCAGCACCAGATTTCACGGCATTTCTGGTTGGCGAACTCGATACGGAGATCGCTGGACAGGATCACCACGCCGACCGGCATGATGCGCAGCATGCTCTCGAGATCGCCATAGAGTTCTTCGGCATGCGCCTGCGCGGCCATCAGCTCGCGCTCGCGCGCCTTCAGCAGTGACACGTCGGTGATTGACCCGACGATGTAGCGCTGGCTGTCCGGCGTGACGATGCGGTTGATGCGGGTGATCACCGAACGGGTCACATCCTCCGCCATCAGCAGATCTTGAGCCCGCTCAATCGGTTGGCCATCCTCCAGGAGCCTCAGATTGTCCTCACGCAGCTGCGGTCCCGAGCGCGGGAACATTTCGTCCTCGCGCATGCCGTAGAACTTGGTTCTGTCCTCGCCCTGCAAGGCTTCATAGGCCGCATTGGCAAAGATCAGCCGGCGGTCGTTGTCACGGATGAACACGGGCACCGGCAACTGTTCAATTGCCGCCCGGTAAAGCACGCTCTCCTGCTCGCGCTGGTGCAGGTCGGTGATATCGGAATAGGTGATCAGGATCTTGCCGGTGGCGAGGCGCTTGCCGCGGATGGCGAGCACCTTGCCGCAGCGGGTCTCGGCCCGCGTTGTGGTGATGTTGTCACCATGTTCGAGGGAAGCGAAACGATGCTGGAAAAGCGTATCGACGTCCTGCTCGACATTGGCAGAACCACTGCGAGAAACAATGAAGGCCAGGAAGTCGCGATAGTGCCAGCCGGTCATGTCGATCGGCTCGTCCGCTTCCAGCATGGCATAGAAGGCTTCGTTGGCATCCTCGATCACGAGGTTTTCGTCCAGGATGAGAACACCGACCGGAAGCGAGCGGAGCAGGCTCTCGACATGCGCATGCAGTTGCTCTGCCTCGGCCTGGGCCGCGATCAGCTGCGCCTCGCGCGACTTCAAGGTCGAGATGTCGGTAACGGAACCGACGAGAAAGGGTTCGCCGCTCGGCGTGGCGATCCGGCTGGCGCGGGTGATGACCGGGATGCTGCTCCCGTCCTCGCGGCGAAACAGGTCCTCCGATTCGACGGTGCGACCGCTTTCGAAGATCCTGCGGTTCTCCGCATGATACTGTTCGCCCCGTTCCGGGAAGGCCTCGCGTTCGTCCTTGCCGATCAGCCGCTCGCGCGAAAGGCCGACGATCTGCGAATAGGCGCTGTTGGCGAACACCATCCTGTGCGAGGCGTCGCGGACATAGGTGGCGACGGGCAGGTCCTCGAGCGTCGCCCGGAAGAGTTCGTTGGTGCCCTCGTCGCCGGCGTCTACGTCCGACTTCCCTTCGCTCGCCTCGACGGCGGCCTGCGCGGCACGGCCGGGATCTCGGCTCCGACCACCCGACGCGCGGCGCGGCACCTCCTCGAACATGCCGAACAGATAGATGGAATCGTCGTCGCCGAAGAAACGCTCGACGCGCAGCGGATAGCGGTCCGTGCCGAAGGGATCAAAGACAAGCGTGGTCTGGTCGTCACCGAAAACAACGACCTGGCGCTCGCGATCGTCGCGCATGTCGCTGTCGAACCTGCCGGAAAGCTCGCGGTCGGTCTTGCCGGAAAACGCCTGCCGCTCCTGCCGGAAGAAGCGCGCATAGGCGTCGTTGACGGCGATGTACCGCAGCTCGCTGTCCTTGATGAAGGCGGGCACCTCCAGATCAGCGATCTTCTCGCAGGCTAAGTTGAGCAAATTCCCACCCGTATCCAATAAAATATATTCCACCCCCGAAAATGCTCTCGAATGGTAAACGCAAGGTAACCGCGGGTCCCGCAGCCGCTTCAAATTGCATCGGACCGGCGGTGTCCCGGTCGTCCGCGCTTCCGGCGAATCGCGCCCCATATCGCGCCACCGGATCTGCCGATGTTCCAGTTGAGCCGGGCTTTCGTCGCAATTGGCTAGGACACCGACACCGGAAACCTGCGTAGAATTCGATGTCGAAGTTGAAACAATGGATCGACCATGAGCGACATTACGTCTTCTGCCTTGCCCGAGACTGACAGCACCGGCGCGCCTGCGGAACGCAGACGCCGCAGCGGCGGACGTGGCGCCGAGCGTGTCCGTTCCTCCGATGGATCAAAATACCTGAACCTGGTCAATCGCCTGGCCCGCACCGAGCTGCTCGATCCGGAAGCGCTCGAAGACATCCACCAGACGTCGCTGACGGTTCTGGAAGAAATCGGCATGGACGTCATGCTGCCGGAGGCACGCGAGCGCATGCGGGCGGCCGGCGCCGACGTGACGGAAGGCACCGAGCGCGTGCGCTTCGACCGCGGGCTGATCGAGGAGATGATCGCCTCGGCGCCCGGCGAGTTCACCATGCATGCCCGAAACCCGGCCCGCAACGTCCGGATCGGCGGCAAGAACCTGGTCTTCGCCCAGGTGGCGAGCGCCCCCTTCGTCGCCGACCGCGAGGGCGGCCGCCGGGCCGGCAACCAGGAGGACTACCGCAAGCTCGTGAAGCTCGCCCAGTCCTACGACGTCATTCATCTCACCGGCGGCTATCCGGTCGAGCCGATCGACATCCATGCCTCGGTTCGCCACCTCGACTGCCTCTCCGACATGGTCAAGCTGACCGACAAGGTCTTCCATTGCTATTCGCTCGGCCGCCAGCGCAATCTCGACGCGCTCGAGATCGCTCGCATCGGCCGCGGCATCTCGCATGACCAGCTGGACGCCGAGCCGTCGCTGTTCACCGTCATCAATTCCTCTTCGCCGCTCCGGCTCGACGGACCGATGCTGCAGGGGATCATCGAGATGTCGTCGCGCAACCAGGTCGTGGTGATGACACCCTTCACCCTGGCCGGTGCCATGGCGCCGGTGACCATTGCCGGCGCTCTCGTCCAGCAGAATGCCGAGGCGCTGTGCGGCATCGCCTTCACCCAGATGGTGCGCAAGGGCGCGCCGGTGATGTATGGCGGCTTCACCTCCAACGTCGACATGAAGACCGGTGCGCCCGCCTTCGGGACGCCGGAATACATGAAGGCGGTGATCGCCGGCGGCCAGCTCGCCCGCCGCTACGGCATCCCCTACCGCACCTCGAACACCAACGCCTCCAACACGATCGACGCACAGGCGGCCTATGAATCCGCCATGTCGCTCTGGGCGCTGACGCAAGGCGGCGGCAATTTCATCATGCACGCCGCCGGCTGGAGCGAGGGCGGCCTCACCGCCTCCTTCGAAAAGTTCATCCTCGACGTCGACATGCTGCAGATGGTCGCCGAGTTCCTGAAGCCGCTCGACGTCAGCCCCGATGCGCTGGCGCTCGACGCCGTGCGCGACGTCGGCCCGGGCGGTCACTATTTCGGCACGGCCCACACGCTCGCCCGCTACGAAAACGCCTTCTACAACCCGATCCTGTCGGACTGGCGCAACTTCGAGACCTGGACCGAGGCCGGTCGCCCGACCACCTACGACCACGCCAACCGCATCTTCAAGGAAACGCTGGCGCGCTACGAGCGCCCGGCGATCGATCCCGCGGTCGAAGAAGAGCTCGACGCCTTCGTCGCCCGGCGCAAGGCGGAAGGCGGCGTAGCGACGGATTTCTGATCCGTCAGCTTCGAAGGCCGGCGATATAAGCCTGATAGGTCTGCTGCTCGTCCGGCTCGAACCGGTCGGCGAGCACCTTCCAGTCCTCGACCCGGTCGAGGCGGAAGTCGCGAAAGCCGTCGCGCATTTCGCACCAGGCCGTCATCACCCAGAGCGCCCCGAAGGCACTGAGGCCAAGCGGCCAGACGACGCGGCGGCTGCGTTCGTCCTTGAGGGAATGATAGGCGATCCAAACCTTTCGCCGTGCCGACAGCGCGGTACGGATGTCGCCGAGGCACTCCGGCGGCACCGGTTGTGCTGCAGAGCGGAAGGCGTGGATCGGTGCGTCGACGAGCCGGCGGCCATGGCCGGGCGGCAGGATGGCAAGCATCTTGTCGCGCGCTTCGCGTGCCGCCTGGCCGAGCGTCGGATCCCCCAGCATCTCGACGGCCCTGAGCCCGAAGGCGAGCGCCTCCAGCTGCTCGAAGGTGAACGTCAGCGGCGGCGCGTCCAAGGCCTCGCGCAGCATGTAGCCGACGCCGCGTTCGCCCTCGATCGGCGCCCCGGACGCGATCAGATGCTCCATGTCGCGGTAGATCGTGCGCGGCGCGACCTCCATCAGCGCCGCAATCTCGGCCGCAGTCATCGCCCGCCCCGTGGCGCGCATCACCTGGATGATCCTGAACAGACGGTCGGCCGGCCGCATGGCATGCTCCCGAGATTTATAGTGGCCACAAGGCTGTCAGTAGCCCTGTGATAGGTCAAGCCCGTTCATCAGACAGGAGACCATCCCATGACCCCTTCCACCATTCTCGAAGTCGTCATCTGCACGGTAAAGGACGATCCCGCCGCCGAAGCCGCGCGAACCGCGGCGATGCAGGCCGTGCGCCGCTATCCGGGCTTCATCTCCTGGCAGGCGCTCACCGCCCTCGACCTGCCGGGCACCATTGCCGACATCGTCGAGTGGCAGACCCACCAGGCCGCCATGGCGGCCGCAGAGAAAGTCCGCACCGATCCGGCCTTTGCCCCTTACATGCAGCAGATTGCCTCGGTATCGGTAGTGGGACATTTCGAGACGACGAAAGCGATCTGAAACGACGATGGCCGAACAGCTCAAGCATCTGATCAATGAGGCGACCGCCCGCGACACGGCGGAGGCCATGGCGCGGGCCTGGCCGGCCTTTTCGGCCACGGCCTTTCTCGATCACGTCCTGCCCCGCATCGACGCGCTCGAACTCATGCAGCGCGGGCAGCTGATTGCCGACGGGCTTCGCCTCCACCTGCCGGAAGACTTCTCGCAGGCGCAGCCGATCCTCGCCGCCTGCCTGCCGGACGGAACCGGCAACGGTCTGCGCGGCTGGGCCTTGCTGTCGTTCAACCAGTACATCGCGGCAAACGGCCTCGGCCACCTCGACCTGGCGCTCGACCTCCTGAAGCGGCTGACGCCGCATTTCACCGCCGAATTCGGCATTCGGCCCTTCATCCATGGCGAACAGGCACGCGCGCTCGCCGTGATCTCCGGCTGGACGAAAAGCCCCGATCCGCATGTCCGTCGCCTCGCCAGCGAAGGCACCCGCCCACGCCTGCCCTGGGCGATGCGGCTTCCGTCGCTCGTCCGCGATCCCGCGCCGATCCTGCCGATCATCGAGGCCCTGATCGACGACGGCGAGGACTATGTCCGTCGCTCGGTCGCCAACAGCCTGAACGACATCGCCAAGGATCACCCCGATCTCGTCGCCGATTTCGTCGAACGCCACATCGGCGATGCTTCGGCGAACCGGCGATGGCTGCTGAAGCATGCCTCGCGCACGCTGATCAAGAAGGGCCATCCGAAGGCGCTTGCCAATTTCGGCTTCGCGCGGCTCGAAACCGTTACGGCGATCCTGGCAATCACGCAAACGACCATCCCCTTCCCCGGCACGCTGGAATTCGAGGTCGCGCTTGAAAACAAGGGCACGGCGCGTGAAACGGTGATGCTCGACTATGCCATTCATCACCGCCGCAAGGACGGCACCCTGTCGCCAAAGGTGTTCAAGGGGACCAGCCTGGCGCTCGAGGCCGGCGAACGAAAGGTCTTCGGCAAGCGCCATGCTCTGCGCCCGATCACGACGCGAACCTATTACCCCGGCGAACATCGACTGGAAATCGCCATCAACGGTGCGGTCCTCGCCGGCGGCGCCTTCGTCCTGGCCTGTGGGGCGCAACGGGGAGAGGCGTGAGAGACCGATGTCGGATCATAAGATTCAGTTGACCGCCGAGATCGTCCGGTTCGACGGACCGGGCGGCTGGCACGCGATCTTTCTGCCGTCCGACGCAGCTGCCGAGATCCGCTTCTTCTGGGCAGACCGGGCCAATGCACTCGGTGCCATCACCGTATGGGCACGGCTCGGCGGAACCGAATGGAAGACATCGCTCTTCTCCGACAGCGGGCGGGCGACCTACATGCTCCCGCTCAAGTCGGCGGTCAGGCTGAGGGAGGGCGTGAAGGAGGGCGACCGGGTCGCGCTGAACCTGACGACGGGCCTGCGCCACGCCTGACGCGAAAAGCCCCGGTCGGGGGTGCCGACCAGGGCCCTTTTCTCGGCCGTGTTCACACGGAAGCTACTCTCCCCGGCCGAAAACCAGCGCTCACTGGCTGCGCTTGCGGCCGGTCACCATGGCACGCACGAGGTTCTCGCCGTGCTCGACGCTGGCCAGCACTACGCCCGCGACATGCAGGGCGATCAGGCCCAGCGCCACATTCACCAGGATCTTGTGGGTGTCCTCGACCCATTCGATGCCCCAATAGGCATCGGTCGTCATCATGTAGCCGGTCGTGGCAATGCCGCCGACGGTCAGGAGAAGGGCGATCACCATCGCTCCGCCGGCCGGATTATGGCCGATATAGCGCTTGGCACGCATCCGCGCGGTGTCTGCCAGGAACGACAGGACGGTTGCCGGACGATAGATGAAGTTGACGAAACGGGCGTGCTCGGAGCCGAAAAGCCCCCACAGCACCCGCATGGCGATCAGGCCGCCGATCAGATAGCCCGAGACGACATGCGCCGACTTCCACTCGTCACCGGTGGCATAGGAAAAGGCAAAGAGCCCCACCAGCGACCAGTGAAACAGCCTGACGAACGGATCCCAGACCCTGATCCATTCCGCCCGCGCAACGCGGGCGGAATGGGCGCCTTGCAGTTCCTGCGAGGCATCAGCCATCATTCGTCCCCTTCGGCGCCGACCTGCTCACCGGTTTCCGGATTGAAGATGGCTTCGACCTTCTTGCCGTCCTTGATACCGTAGACTTCGTAGCAGCCGCCCTCGACCTTCACCTGGCGGACGTCGAAACCCATGCCGGCGGCCTTGGCCTTCATGGCCTCTTCGGTCATCCACTTGTCCTTCGGCACGTCACCGCAGGACTGTTCGCTCTCTGCGCGTGCTGCCGCGCCGAATGCGACGGTTGCCAGGAGGGAGGCGAGAATGAGCTTCTTCATGAGACGTTTCCTTCGTCGTTGCGGTCGCAGCAGGATTGCCGTCGACTGTTGACGCAGAAGCTAGCCGCCCCGGGCTGAGAGATAACTGACGAGGAATGTCAGCGAAATTTCAGCTTCGCCATGCTAATGAACGTGGATGACTTTCGGGGCGGCAAAGGGGTATCGACGGATCATGCAGGCAAGCATCTTGCCGGCAATTCTCGCCCTGTCGCTCGCCCAGCCCGCAGCGGCACGCGCCGACGACAACGACGAAGACACCCACGAGGCCATACGGGCGGCCGTCGACCGGGGCGAGGCGAAACCACTCGCGGAGTTGCGGCGCATCGTCCTCAAGCGCTTCACCGGAGAAATCGTGTCCGTGAAGCTGGACCGCGAGAAGAAGCAGCTGATCTACGAATTCCGCGTCTTGCGCGGCGACGGCCACGTGCTTGAGGTGGAGGTCCAGGCTGCCACCGGCGAAATCCTGGAGATCGAGAACGAATAATGCGGCTGCTGCTGATCGAGGACGACCCGCTGATCGCGCGTGACGTGACCCTGCACCTCGAACGTGCCGGCTTTGTCGTCGTGCACGAGAGCGACGGCGAAGCAGGTTGGTTTACCGGAGACGAAGAGGATTTTGCCGCGGTCGTGCTCGACCTCGGCCTGCCCGGCATGGACGGCCTGACGGTCCTGAAACGCTGGCGTGCCGCCGGCCGCCAGATGCCGGTCCTGATCCTCACCGCCCGCGGCAACTGGCAGGAACGGGTCGAGGGCATCGACGCCGGCGCCGACGACTACCTGACGAAACCCTTCCAGATGGCCGAACTTCTCGCCCGCCTCAGGGCCATCATCCGCCGCAGCGTCGGCCAGGCCAGTCCCGTCCTGGAGCTAGGTGAGATCAGCATCGACACGCGCAACCGCACAGTCAGCCGTGCCGGCCGTCCGGTCGACCTCACCCCGCTCGAATACCGCTGCCTCGCCCACCTCGCCCACAACCGCGACCGCAACGTCTCGCAGATGGAACTGACCGAACAGCTCTACGCCCAGGACTTCGAGCGCGACAGCAATTCGGTCGAGGTCCTGATCGGACGCCTGCGCAAGAAGCTCGGCAAGGACACGATCTCGACCCGCCGCGGCTATGGCTACCGGATCGGCGGAGACGAGGCTTGAGACACTCGATCCGCGACCGCTTCCTGATCGTTTCCGCTGCAAGCGTGTTGCTCGCGATGACGCTCGCCGCCTTCGTCTTCGTCTCGCTGTTCACCCGCAGCCTCGAACGCCGCATCGACGAGGAACTGGCCGCCCACATCAACCTCTTCGCCGGCACCCTGCAGTTTGCGGCGGATGGTACGCTGGAAAAGCCTGCCGGCCCCACGGACCGGCGCTTCGAGCAGCCTTATGGCGGCCTCTACTGGCAGGTTGAGGACGACGTTAAGCGTCGGCAGCTACGCTCGCCCTCGCTCTGGGATTATGTTCTTCCCCTGCCCGACGATGCGCAGGAACAGGGCATAGTCCACCGGTACCGCCTGCCCGGCCCGGAAGGCGCACCACTGATCGTCCAGGAGCGCAAGTTCATCTTCGCGTCTCCTGGAGGCGCGCGCCCGGTCAGGGTTGCCGTCGCGATCGACGAAAGCGTCGTGACCGAGGCCCAGCGCGCCTTCACCCTCGACGTCATTCCCTACATGGCCGCGCTCGCGGTGTTCCTGATTGCCGCCTCGCTCGCCCAGCTGACCTTCGGGCTGAAGCCAATCTCCTCGCTCAGCGAAGGCCTGAACCGTATCCGCGAGCGCAAGGCCGAGCGCATGACCGGCCGTTATCCGCGGGAGATGCAGGGCGTGGTCGACGCGGTGAACAAGCTGCTCGACGCCCAGTCCGAGATCATCGCCAAGGCGCGCGCCCGCTCCGCCGACCTCGCCCACGGCCTGAAGACGCCCCTGACCGTGGTGGCAAACGACGCGGAGACCCTGCGCGAGCGCGGCCAGACCGACATTGCCGACGAACTCACCCACCTTGCTTCCGTCATGCAGGCTCATGTCGAGCGAGAACTGACCCGCAGCCGGATCGCCGCAACAGCGGAACTGCGCGGCTCCGATGCAGACGTCGCGACGGCGGTCGACCGGATCGTGCGGACGCTGAAGCGGACCCCGCGCGGCGAGGAGCTCGCCTGGACGGTGGAGGTGCCGCCGGGCGTTATCGTCGGCGTCGATCCCAACGACCTCGAGGAACTGCTCGGAAACGTCATCGACAATGCCGTAAAGTGGAGCCATTCGGCGATCGGCATCGTGCTTCGCCGTCACGGCGAACGGCCCGTGCTGGTCATCGAGGACGATGGCCCGGGCGCCGATCCGGACGGCATCGAACAGATCATGGAGCGCGGCATCCGCCTCGACAGCCAGAAGCCCGGCACCGGGCTCGGCCTGTCGATCGTCAGGGACATCGCCTCCGTCTACGACCTTCGGGTGGCCATCGAGAATCGCGATGGCGACGGTTTGAGGTTTACAGTTACATTTTAGCCCGGCCCATGCCGGAACGAAGGACAGGATGCGGAAAGGACCGCGCATCCGGGAAGGACGACAGATCATGCATCACACCCGCCGCGATTTCCTGGAGGGCATCCTGGCTTCACTGGCACTCGGCGTGGCGGCCCCGGCGAGTGCCGCTGGGTCGGCACCGCTTTCCTTTCTCGTCATCGGCGACTGGGGGGATGCCGGATCCCGTGAGACCGCTTCGGATGTCGCCACCGCCATGGGAAAGATCGGCGAGAAGCATGCCGTCTCCTTCGTTGTCTCGACCGGAGACAACTTCTACGAAAGGGGCGTATCGAGTGTGACGGATCCTCTCTGGCAAAAGGCCTTCGAGGACATCTACACCGCCCCCGCCCTGCAGGTTCCGTGGTATGTGGTGCTCGGCAATCACGACTACAGCGGCAATACCGACGCCCAGCTCGCCTATACCCGCAAGAACAAGCGTTGGACCATGCCGGCGCGCTACTACAAGATCAGCAAGGCGCTGCCCGGCTCTGCGGCAGACTTCTTCTTCCTCGACACGCAGCACCTGAAGCGGGACGATTGGTTCGGACGTCTCTTCTCGGAAAAGCCCGACGAACAGCTGACGTGGCTGGAAGCCGAGCTTGCGGCGAGCACCGCCCGGTGGAAGATCGTCGTCGGTCACCACCCGGTCTTTTCCGGCGGAGAGCACGGCGACAACGACGAGATGATCCGCAAGCTGAAACCGCTTCTCGACCGCTACGGCGTCGCCATGTATCTCTGCGGTCACGATCACGACCTCGAGGCACTCCAGTCGGAAATGGTCGCCTATTTCGTCTCGGGCAGTGGCAGCCGTACACGTCCGATGCGCTGGCACGAAAAGAGCCTGTTCGCCTCCCCCGGACCGGGCTTTCTTCTTGTCGAGCTCAAGGCGAAGGACGGCACCGCATCATTTTTCGACGACAAGGCGGCCCTTCTCTACAGCCGCGACCTCGGCATCTGAGCCGTCCTGAACGGAAGGCGAATGCGGCGCCCGACACCGTCAATTGCCGCAACGCAAAAACATTTCCTTGACTTTCCAGCGCGAAAGGCCCATCTGCAGGTCAGCTTTCACCTTCCGGACGCCGCGTGAGCGTGCCCGCGATCGAACATGACGCGAAGAAGGATACAAAGCGCACGAAGAAATGGCTGTTATCACAGCCGACGCGCTGGAAAGCTTTTTCCAACTTACAAGTTCCCAATTCACGCGGGGTTCTTGACGCTACGAGGCAGGCAGATCGCAGGACGCGATTTGGCCCAATGCCGCGTGGCGCCCCGAAAAGGTATTAGAATTGACCAACTTTCATGAGCTTGGCCTGTCCAAGAACATTGTCGCCACCGTTGCAGCCATCGGTTACGAAACCCCGACCCCGATCCAGGTGAAGGGTATCCCGGTTGTGCTGTCCGGCCGCGACCTGATCGGTCTTGCCCAGACCGGCACCGGCAAGACGGCAGCCTTCGGCCTGCCGCTGATCGAGATGCTGCTCGCCAACCCGACGCGTCCCGACAACCGCACCACCCGCACCCTGATCCTCGCCCCGACCCGCGAACTGGTGAACCAGATCGGCGACAACCTGCGCGCCTTCATCAAGAAGACCCCGCTCCGGGTCAACCAGGTCGTCGGCGGCGCCTCGATCGGCAAGCAGCAGCTGCAGCTCGAAAAGGGCACCGACATCCTCGTCGCCACCCCGGGCCGCCTGCTCGACCTGATCGCCCGTAACGCGATTTCGCTGCGCGCCGTCACCTATCTGGTGCTCGACGAAGCCGACCAGATGCTCGATCTCGGCTTCATCCACGACCTGCGCAAGATCTCGAAGATGGTTCCGGCCAAGCGCCAGACCCTGCTGTTCTCGGCCACCATGCCGAAGGCGATCGCCGATCTCGCTGCAAGCTTCCTGACCGATCCGGTCAAGGTGGAAGTCTCGCCTCCGGGCAAGGCCGCCGACAAGGTCGAGCAGTATGTGCACTTCGTCGCCGGCCAGAACGCCAAGACGGAAATGCTGAAGAAGATCCTCACCGACAATCCGGACGGCCGCTCGATCGTCTTCCTGCGCACCAAGCACGGCGCCGAGAAGCTGATGAAGCATCTCGACATCACCGGCTTCTCCGTCGCCTCCATTCACGGCAACAAGAGCCAGGGCCAGCGCGAGCGCGCGCTCAAGGGCTTCCGTGACGGCGAGATCCGTACGCTGATCGCCACCGACGTCGCCGCCCGCGGCATCGACATCCCGGCCGTCAGCCACGTCTTCAACTACGACCTCCCGGAAGTGCCGGACGCCTATGTCCACCGCATCGGTCGTACCGCCCGCGCCGGCCGCGACGGCATCGCGATCGCGTTCTGCGGTCCCGACGAAGGCCGCCTCCTGCGCGACGTCGAACGCCTGATGGGCATCGACATCCCGGTCGCCTCCGGCGAGGCCCCGTCCAATCTCGCACGCCCGGCCCGCCCGCAGCGTCGTGGCGGCGGTGGCGGTGGCGGCAACAACCGCAACCATCAGGGCCAGGCCCAGGGCCGTCCCGACGGCCGCAAGAAGCATGACGGCGAAGGCCGCCCGGCCGGTGAAGGTCGTCCCGCAGGCAAGCCCGGCCACCGCAAGGGTGGCAACGGCGGCGCAGGCCGTCCGGCCAACGCCCACGGCAAGCCTTCGGGTCGCCCCGGCGGCAACCAGCAGCGCAGCAACCGTCGCCGCGAAGCCTGAGCCTTCAGGCCCGCGCACAGTCCAGTTCGATGCAAGAAGGCGCGGCCCCGGCCGCGCCTTCTTCTTTTTCTGCGGATGGAGGTCGGGACGGGCTTCAAGTGACTCGCCCCTGCGATCGGGTTAGTGTTAGCCACTGAAACGCATCCTATGGGTGCAGACACCGATTCATCCGCGAAAGAGGTCAGCGATGAGAAGCTTGCCATTGCCCGTCGTTGTCCTGGTGGTTCTCGGACTGATATCGCCGGCGGCCGCAGAATCGAAGATCGACATCCTTGAGATCTTCGACCAGTTCATGATCTCGAACGCCGTCGCATCAAGATGCGAGAAACCGGATGAGCAAAAGGCAGCAAAGTTTCTTGCCAACATGAATACCGTGCGAATTTTCGCCACGAAAAAACTGATGCAAATGTCCAAGGACGCGACCGAGAAGACGATCGACAAGGCCGCCGTCGAACGCTACCGGAGGATCGACAAGGCGATTTCGGACGTCATTGCCAAGGAAGGCTGCGATGCCCCCCAGATCAAAGAAGCGCGAAAGCGCTTCGACGTCCAGGCCGAAATGAACCTCTTCGCCAATTCGAAGAGCAACTAGTTCTGGCTGGCCGGTCTGCGTGGCGGTCGGCGGAGAAAGACAGGATCATGCCTTCGCTCGGACACCCCTTACCGTGATGTTCGGTCAGCCTTCCGGTTCGTCAGATAGACACCAACCACAACCACGGCAGTTCCGAGGATCATCGACAGCGTCAGCTTTTCGCCGAAGAATAGCGCCGCCTCGAGGGCTGCGAGAGGCGGGACGAGATAGATCAGCGACGCCGCTTTCGACACGTCGCCACGCCGGATCAGGTAGAGCAGCAGGGCGATCGCCCCCATCGAGATACCGAGCACGGACCACGCAAGCGCGGCGAACAGGCCGAAGACCCATTCCACATGCAGGTTCTCGAACGCCACGGCCGCCGGCACGGTGACGATCAGCGCGCCGACATATTGCAGCGTCGCGACAGCCCGCAGGTCCCCCTCCTTGAGGAAACGCTTCTGGTAGATCGTCCCGATGGTGACGCAGGCCATGGCGAGCACATTGATCGCCACCGCGTAGAGCGGGATCGCGCCGGCGTCGAGGGCAAGCACGTTCGGCAACACGGCAATGGCGATGCCGGCAAAGCCGAGCACCAAGCCGAACCGCTGCGTGCCCGACAGGGCCTCGCCGATCAGGAAGGCCGCGGCGATGCCGGTCATCAGCGGCTGCAGGCCGGCGATGATGCCCGAGAGCGCGGCGGGAACGCCCTGCCCGATCGCCCACCACACCATGCCGAGGTAAAGGCCGTGCAGGAACATCCCGGACACCACCGCATGGATGACAGCCTCGCGGCTTCTCGGCCAGCTGACCCCGCTGAAACGACAGACCAGGTAGAAGAGCACGACCGCGACGCTGTAGCGGAGCACCAGGAAGGTCAGCGGATCGGCGAAGAGGTCGGCATACTTGGCGACCACCCAGCCCGTTGACCACAGGACGACGAAAAGCGCGGGCGCAAGGCGATTGAGCAGCATGACGGTTTTCCCAATAAGCAAGGCTGTCGGAACACCTGCCGTCCGCCCGGTGCCTCTCGTTAGTCGCGACAAAAGCGCGCGTCAAAGGACTTTTCCTGCAACCGAGGATCAATTCCGCTGAGCCGTGGCGCGAGAAGATTTTTTTCATCGCAGTGAAAGTCTAAATTTTAGGCATCCTGAATGAACCCGATGCCATCAGCGAGGAAACATTCGTCAAGACCTGCCGCGCCGAACCAGCGGCTGACGGCCTCGCCCCAAGAAGACATGCCGTATTTCTGAGCTATTGCCGCTTTTTCGCGCTGTATCGATGGGTCGAAAATCTGCACACGGCGGCGTGCACGCTTCTTGCATTGGTAAATGCATTGTATTCAAATGGCAAAAAACAGGGGATGGCGCCGTTGGCATTTGATGAAATGATGAACGCGGACAGCAGTCCGCGCGTGCCCTACCAGAACTACCACGACTGGTACTCCCATCAGGATCCGGCCCGACTGATTGCAAAGTCCAGAGACGCGGAAAACATCTTCAGAAAGACCGGCATCACCTTCGCGGTCTATGGCCACGAGGACTCCTCCGAAAAGCTCATTCCCTTCGACATCATTCCGAGAATCATCTCCGGCCGGGAGTGGCGCCGCCTCGCCCAGGGGATCGAACAGCGCGTTCTCGCGCTCAACGCCTTCCTCGATGACATCTACCACAAGCAGGAGATCATCAAGGCCGGCCGCATTCCGCGCGAACTGATCGAGAAGAACGTCGCCTTCCTGCCGGAAATGATCGGTTTTCGCCCACCGGGCGGCGTCTATACCCACATCGTCGGCACCGACATCGTGCGCACCGGCGAAGACCAGTTCTACGTGCTGGAAGACAATGCCCGCACGCCCTCCGGCGTCAGCTACATGCTGGAAAACCGGGAAACCATGATGCAGATGTTCCCGGAGCTGTTCCAGCTCAACAAGGTGCAGCGCGTCGAGGACTACCCCTATCTGCTGCGCCAGTCGCTCGCCTCGCTCGCCCCTCCCGGCTGCAAGGGCAAGCCGCGCGTCGCGGTCCTGACCCCCGGCATCTACAACTCCGCCTATTACGAACACTCCTTCCTCGCCGACATGATGGGCGTGGAACTGGTCGAGGGTTCGGACCTCCGCGTCATCGACGGCAAGGTCAAGATGCGCACCACCCGCGGCTACGAGGCGATCGACGTGCTGTATCGCCGCGTCGACGACGACTTCCTCGACCCGCTGACCTTCCGCCCCGACAGCTGCCTCGGCGTGCCCGGCATCATGGACGTCTATCGCGCCGGCAACATCACCATCGCCAATGCCCCCGGCACCGGCATTTCCGACGACAAGGCGATCTATTCCTACATGCCAGAGATCGTCGAATTCTACACCGGCCGCAAGGCGCTTCTCGAAAACGTGCCGACCTGGCGCTGTTCCGAGGCCGACAGCCTGAAATACGTGCTGGAGCATCTGGAAGAACTGGTGGTCAAGGAAGTCCACGGTTCCGGCGGCTACGGCATGCTGGTCGGCCCGACCGCCTCGAAGAAGGAGCGCGCCACCTTCGCCGAAAAGCTGAAAGCCCGGCCGAACAACTACATCGCCCAGCCGACGCTCTCGCTCTCGACCGTGCCGATCCTGGTCAACAAGGGCATCGCGCCGCGCCACGTCGACCTTCGCCCTTACGTCCTCGTCTCCGACAAGGTGCAGATCATCCCCGGCGGGCTGACCCGCGTCGCCCTGAAACAGGGCTCGCTTGTGGTCAATTCCAGCCAGGGTGGCGGCACCAAGGACACATGGGTACTGGAGGACTGACGGATGGTCATGCTCGGAAGAACTGCCAACGGCCTCTACTGGATGTTCCGCTACATCGAGCGGGCCGAAAACATTGCCCGCCTCGTCGATGCGGGACTGCGCATGCAGCTGACCCGCAGCGCCGCCAATGACGACGACTGGGGCGCCGTGCTGATGAGCGCCGACGTGCGCGAGCCGTTTCTCGCAACCCATTCCAAGGTGACCGCCTCGGACGCCATCGACTTCCTGCTGCGCGACCTCGCCAATCCGTCGAGTGTGATGTCCTGCATCGAATCGGCGCGCAACAATGCCCGCATGGTGAGGACCGCTCTCACCCGGGAAACCTGGGAAGCCACCAACGAATGCTGGATCGAGCTCAAGCAGATGCTCGCCCGCAAGCTGAAATCGGCCGACCTGCCGGAGGTGATCGAGACGGTCAAGCGCCGCGCCGCCCTGATCCGCGGCGCCTTCCACGGCTCGATGCTCCGCAACGAGATCTACAACTTCGCCCGCATCGGCACCTTCATCGAGCGCGCCGACAACACCAGTCGCATCCTCGACGTGAAATACTATGTGCTGCTGCCGGCGATCACCCATGTCGGCTCCTCGCTCGACAACATGCAGTGGGAATCGATCCTGCGCTCGGTCTCCGCGCACCGCTCCTACCGCTGGATGTATGACGGCGAATACCGCGCCGCCAACATCGCCGACTTCCTGATCCTCAACGGCCAGATGCCGCGCTCGCTCGCCTATTCCTACGAGAAGATCGTCAGCAATCTCGGCTACATCGCCAAGGACTATGGCGAACGGCTGGCGGCCCACGACACGGCGGAAGCCGTGCAGAAGTCGCTGCATTCGACCACGGTCGGCCAGATCATGGACCAGGGACTGCACGAATTCCTCGACACCTTCATCGCCCGCAACAACAAGCTGGGCCAGGAAATCACCGAGGGCTATCGCTTCTACAGCTGAGGCGGGCGAGCACGGACAGAAGATCATGCGGCTGAAGATCACCCATACCACCCACTATCGCTACGAGGCGCCGGTCCTCTATTCGCTGCAGCGGCTGAGGCTGACGCCGCGAAGCGGCCCCGGCCAGCACGTGGTCAGCTGGAACATCACGGTCGACGGGGCAACCGTCGAGGCCGGCTTCAACGACCATTTCGGCAATCACATACACCTCGTCTCGACCGAAGGCGAAAGCCACGAGGTCTGCATCCAGGCCTGCGGCGAGGTCGTGACCGAGGATCTCGCCGGCGTCTACGGTCCGCATGTCGGCTTCACGCCGCTCTGGCTCTTCCTGCGCGACACGCCGCGGACCCGCGCGGGCAAGCTCGTCCGAGACGTCGTGAAAGACCTTTCCGGCGAGGACCCGCTGTCGCGCATGCACGACCTGATGGAGACGCTCCACAAGGCGATCGCCTATCGCCCGGGCAAGACCGACAGCGAGACCACCGCCGAACAGGCGCTGGAAGCCGGCCACGGCGTCTGCCAGGACCATGCCCATGCGATGATCGCGGCCGCCCGGACCATGGCGATCCCGGCCCGCTACGTCTCCGGCTATCTCAAGATGGACGACGCGGTCGAGCAGTCGGCAAGCCATGCCTGGGCCGAAGTCCACCTGCCCGGCCTCGGCTGGGTCGGCTTCGACGCGGCCAACAACCACTGCCCCGACGCGCGCTACGTGCGGATTGCGACCGGCCTCTGCTATGCTGACGCAGCCCCCGTTTCCGGCATGCGGATCGGCGCCGCCGGTGAGGACCTCCGGGTCAGCGTGGTGGTCGAATCCCGCAGCCAGAGCCAGTCGCAGAGCCAGAGTTGACCACGTCGGCCCCGGCCGGTACCCCTTGCTGCCTGCTACCCTCTCCGACCGGACGAATAGGGCCCCGCAAGCCCGGCACCACGTTGCCGTGCTCTTGTCGCCCCTCGATGCACGGAGCGGCGGATGCTTTTCGGGAAATCAATCTTTCAGTCGGTCGTCGAGCGTCTTGCCGAAGAGGCCGAGGATGAAGTGGAGGAGCCCGGACCGCCGGTCTATCGGGTCTCCGGCCTCTCCGCCGGCTTCGTCGCGGAGAGCATCGACCAAGCACCGGTCTCCGCCACTCTCATGGACGCCTATCTCGCCCTGATGCCGGACGAGCGCGCCGCGGTGAACGAACCGCCGGTGATCCCCACCCATCTGCTGCGCCTGACGATCGAGGAAATCGCTGAAGACCTCGGCATCACCGAAAGCGACGACCGGCAGAGCC
Source organism: Rhizobium terricola (assembly GCF_012927355.1). Lineage (GTDB taxonomy): Bacteria > Pseudomonadota > Alphaproteobacteria > Rhizobiales > Rhizobiaceae > Allorhizobium > Allorhizobium terricola. The sequence continues at coordinate 381,970 of NZ_JABBGK010000001.1, read as the reverse complement.
TTGCCGAAAGGCGCCGCGCCTTTGCCCGCGACAATCACCCGGACCGTCATCCTGCGGATTTCCGCGACAAGGCGACCGCGCGCATGAAAATCGCCAACCTGCTGATCGACGAAGCCCTCAAGCGGCTCGGATAGCCGCGCTCAGTCGTAGAGACGGTCGAGCAGCGTAATCAGCTGGTCGCGAGCCTGACGGCCGCCAAGGCGGGCAAGAAGCCGCTCCTCGTGTTCCTGCCAGATCGGCATCAGTTCGTTGAGATAGGTCAGTCCGGCATCGGTGATGTGGAGCGACTGGACGCGACGGTCGAGTTCGGACTTTCGCCGCTCGACGAAGCCCTTGGCCTCCAGGCCGTCGACGATGGCGACGAAGTTGGCGCGCTGGATGCCGAGCGCCTCGGCCACTTCGCTCTGCTTGGCGCCCTGGTTGCGGGTGAGCAGCAGCAGCACGGCAAAGTCGGTCGGCCTGAGCCCCTTGGAGGAAAAGGCCTCGTTGAACGCCTGGAACACCGAAAGCTGCGCCCGCCGCAGACGATAGCCGACCGCATCCTCGATCATCGAATGATCGAGGCCGTCCGATGCCTCCGCCGGCTCCGCGATGCTGTCCGTCGGCATGTTATGGCTGTTCATGTTTCCGTTTCCCCCGAATCGGCGCGCCGCCTCTAGTTTTGCAGTGCGAAATCACCGAATTTCGCGCATCCTATTATACCATTGCCCCTGCCATACAAGGGATCCGGGCACCAACAACGACGAAAGTCGACCATTTCGACGCTCGTCGCCCACGGAAAACTCCAACCTTGCCTTCGCAGGTGCACAAGAGACATCGCCGAGCCTGTCCGCACAGATCGTTGATGCGCGGACGGACAGACAAAAGCAGCCCGCAAGCCTAGTCTCGCCGATTGCACATTTTCCGCATTGATGCGGATCAAAGTCTGCGCTATGACCGCCGAACAGCTCGCAGGCGAGTCACAGAACGCGCCGCCGGATGCACCCGTAGCTCAGCTGGATAGAGTGTTGGATTCCGATTCCAAAGGTCACAGGTTCGAATCCTGTCGGGTGCGCCAAGCTTTCATTTTTGCGTTCAAGATCAAAGAAAAGCTCTAGGGTTCGAAGACCTTAGCGGTATCCGTTTGCTACACATGTGTTCCGCACGAAGGTGTCACACTGATGGGGCGATTGAGCTTCATGCAGAGACGACGCTCTTTCTTGGTATGATTTTATTCTAGGAGACGATTTGAACGGAAAATGAACGATGAAATTACTTCTAGAGCACAAAAACAAAATTTATCGCTTTTTAGATATCCAGCAAGAATATGACGGATCTGTTTATGTCTCCGTCGACAGGAGCCCTCCGGAACAAGTCACTAAACTAACTCGAAGATCCGGCGAAACCTCATATTCGCCAATAGTGCAGCCAAAGGCACCTAGAAAGCTTTCGTACCACACCACCGGTAGAGTTAACTACCATGGGCTAATCTCAGTTCCCCCAAGCTTCTTTGAGCCTCTTGTGGACATTACGGCGCCGAATAGCGTGTTAGTCGTTTCAGTTCCATCCTGCTCTCTGTTGGACACGTTTGAGCAAACAATTGATCCTGCTGTCGATTGCCTTGTCCCAGTAGAGGGTTCAGACCGTTTCGAAGTAGGCGTAACGTTCACGCCCAATAACTTCGATGCCGCAGAAGGGGTTCGCTACGACTTCTCCGGTTTCGCGCTGTTCATCCACCCGGTGACACTTAATGTGCCAGCCCCCTCACCAGATCATTTTGTATATGCTGCTCCGCCCTCGCTCTTTCCACGACAGCGGATCGGCAAACACGAAGCAGAGCTGGCATATGTACAAGGAGATGGCGGCAATCAGATCGTGGTCGTCGGCCCAAATAGACTTGGTGTGTACACAATGTACTTCGCAGCGGTTATGAGGGCTGCGCCCCGTGTCAATGTAACCTTGACGAATGAACGCCTTCGATTCGAACTCATCGACAACCAGCGGCCACACAAGCTGACGTTTCGAATTCACGGGAAAGGCAACTTAATTCGAGCTACGGACCTCCGCCCATACATTAGATCGATCGAACTTGATGCAGAGCTATAGGCATCGACTAACCGTGCTGCGTGAAGACTCCATCGTGATAAGGTTTGATTAGGTCCACATTTGGGCCGCTTGGAGTCCACATCGCCAAACGCATGGACGGACGGAGGCTAGATTAAATTATTGAAATTGATATTTTTAGACTTATTCTTGGGATGGAATTGCGCCTATCACGCATGCCCGGTGCGCCATTTTCCATATGTCGAGGAAACATTTGCGAGCGTTGGTGCGGCGCGAAGGTAGCCTCGGCGCTGCTCGCCTGTGGTGCGTCTTCAAACCAACCTGACCGCCCGGAAGATCCACCGGGATCTTTTGTCGATGTGTGAACTTCGACGTGAAGCGCACCCGGCTGGGAGCGAAACCACAGTTCCCGTCTCGCTGGTAACCGGGAGCGGCCTGCAAGCCTTCCAGCTTCCTTCCACGCCGAGGCCAGCCGAAGACAATCAGAAATAGCACGGGAACCAACCGTGCCCGCCTGCGTTTTCCAGCATCTGGAAATGGAGGCTCTCTATGCGCGTTCTCGTCACTGGCGGCTCAGGATTCCTGGGGTCTGCTCTGATCCGCAGACTGCAAGAAAAAGGTCATGTCGCAATCGGCTTCAGCCGCAGACGGACGTCGAACGGAATCGTCGGCGACATCACCAACCCCGCCAGCATCTCGCAAGCAATCGAGGAATTCCAACCCGAGCTTGTCTACAATCTTGCGTCACAGACCGATCTTGCCGCCTTCGCCCCAGGCGCGACCTACGACGCGAACACCGTCGGGGTCTCGAACCTGGTACACGCCGTGGCGCAGAGCGGTAGCGTCAGGCGGGTCGTCTGGCTGTCATCGCAACTCGTCAACCGTCCGGGTTACATCCCCACCAGCGATGACGACTACGACCCGGTCGGCGAATACGGAATGAGCAAGATGGAAGGTGAGAACATCGTCCGCGCCAATGACGGAGGCGGGAAAGAGTGGGTTGTCATCCGCCCCACCACGGTCTGGGGACCCGGCATGAGCCCCCACTATCTCAGGCTGCTGTCGATGATCCAGAGAGGTCTCTATTTTCACGTCGGGCGCAATCCTGTCTACAAGTCGTATTCGTATATCGACAACCTGACCCACCAATTGGAGGGCCTGGGCACGGCAGACCCGGCACTTTTGCACCGAAGAACCCTCTATGCCGCCGACAGCCAGCCCATAGAACTGAGGGAATGGTGCGACGGTTTCGCACAACGGCTCGGCGCATCGATACCCACGTTGCCCAGGGCGATCGCAGTTTCCCTTGCCAAGGTCGGCGACATCGCGGCGTTCCTCGGGATGAGGAAGATGCCCCTCAACAGCACTCGCCTCGACAACATGCTGACGGAATACGTCTTCGATACCACGCCGATCGAGAAGATTTGCGGACCGAGCCGCATATCGAACCAGGAAGGCGTCAGACGTACTGCCGACTGGTGGCTGGCCCAGCGTCATCAGAACCCGGCCTCTAGGTCTGCCTGATGACGCCGATGGAGGCACGAAGTCAGCCGGCCGCCGAAGCCTCCCCCGTCCCGCGAACGTAGCGGCCGGGCGGTTGGCCGACATGGCGGCTGAAGGCGGTGCTGAAGGTGCTGGCCGATCCGTATCCGACCCTTTCTGCCACTTCCGCGATGTCGACATTCTCCCGGCGCAGCAGGTCCTTTGCCAGCGCCATGCGCCATGCCAGCAGATACTCCATCGGCGGCATGCCGACATGGCGGGTGAAGCGTTCGAAGAAGGTCGATCGCGAGAGAGCCGCCTCCTTGGCGAGCTCGGCCATCGTCCAGGCGCGAGCGGGGTCGGCATGCATCTGCCGGATCGCTTCCGCAAGCCGATGATCCGCCAGTCCACGCAGCAATCCCGCCGAAGCATGCGGCGTCTGGTTGAGCCTGAGCGCCTCGACGAGCAGGATCTCGACGAGGCGCGACAACACGAGGTCACGTCCCGGACGCTCGAGTGCCGCCTCCTCTATCAGGAACGCGACGAACGTCGACAGGCGCGAGACACCACGCACATGAACCTGTTCCGGCAGCAGTGACACCAGGAGATCGGCGTCCTCGCTGCCGAACACGAAGTAGCCGCCGAGCAACCGGACGCTCGGCGGCCCGTCCTGCCGGCCGTGGCGTACCTCACCCGTGGCGCGTGCGGCGACATGCGGATCGATGAAGTCCGGGACCACCTTCTCGAAGCCGGACATCGTGAACCCGGGCGTTTTCGGCAGAAGCACGAAGTCCCCCGCCTCAAGGGTCAGTTCCGCCTGACCGTCGACCGCCAGACGACAGCCCCCCTCGATCACCACGGCAAAGCTCGGATGGCCGAACTCACCATAGCGCACGCCCCAGCGCCCCGCCCCGCTGATGCCCTTGGTAAACACGGTCTGCGGGCGCAGGAGACCGATAACATCCGAAAGAGGATCAATCATGTTCGGACGATAACAAATCAATTGCGGACGTTCAATCGTAGAACGTCCGACAGTCAACCGTTAGTTTCGGCCCATAGACACACGTCAAAGGAGACGAACCATGAAGACCATCTTGATTACCGGCACCTCGTCGGGCTACGGCCTGGAAACCGCACGCCACTTCCTCGCCCGCCAGTGGAATGTCATTGCGACCATGCGGAACCCGAGGGAAGGCCTTCTGCCGGCCGCGCCGAACCTGCGCCTGCTTGCGCTCGACGTCACGGACGAAGACAGCATCGCCGCCGCCGTCGAGGCAGCGGGTCCGATCGACGTGCTGGTCAACAATGCCGGCATCGGCGTCGTCGGCGCTTTCGAAGCAACGCCGATGGCCCATGTACGGAAGATCTTTGAAACCAATACCTTCGGCACCATGGCCATGGCACAGGCCGTGATCCCCGGCATGCGCGAGCGTCGCTCGGGCGTGATTCTCAACGTCACGTCAAGCGTTACGCTGGCCCCCATGCCGCTCGCTGCCGCCTACACCGCGAGCAAGCAGGCGATCGAAGGCTTCACGGGCTCCCTCTCCCACGAACTCGCCCACTTCAACATCGGTGTGAAGCTGGTAGAGCCCGGATACGCTCCAACGACCCGGTTTGCCCAAAACACCTCGGTGCGCGTCGAAGATCTCATCCCCGAAGCATACGCCGACTTTGCTGCTCCCATCTTCACGGCGTTCGCGGAACCGGCGCTGACCACCCGCGAGACCGACGTCGCGGAGGCGGTCTGGGCCGCGGCGAACGACCTGACAGGAAAGCTCCATTTCCCGGCTGGCGCCGATGCCGTCGCGCTGGCCAGGGCGGCGTAGAATCCGACCCCGTCCTAGCATCCCGACGCGGCCGCCCGCTTTGCAGACTTCACTTCTGCTGAATTCTGCATTGTGCTAAATTAGCACAATGCAGAGCCCTTAAGCAGCCATACTCATGGTTCACTGCCCGACTCTTGGGGCTGCCGATCGTATGAATTCAAGTCACCACCCCACGGGCCGGAGGCAATAATGACCGCGTTCAACATCGTCCGCTTCAAGATCAAGCCGGGCATGGAGGAAACCTTTCTCGCCGCCCACAAAAACATCGCCGGCGATTGGGCCGGCCTGCGCCATGCCAACATCATCAGGACCGGCGAAGGCCGATACTGCATCGTCGCGGAATGGGACGACATGGACGTGCTCGCCGCCGCACGCCCCCTGATGATCGCCACGCTCGACACTTTTCGGGATGCGCTGATGGATCTCGGCGACGGGCTCGGCGTCACCGACGCCGTTTCGGGACCGGTCGTATTGGCGGCCAAGTAGCTTCACGCGCAGCGCCACCGCCAAGCCGGATTGGTCCATGGCCATGGCGCACGACGCAGATGGCCCTTCACGCGACCAAAGCCTCCCCCGCCGAGGTGGTTTCCCAGCCGGGAGATCGCATCCGTTCCCTTGGCCGCGATGAGGAGGCTTGCCCATATGAAAACGGCGCCCCTCGAAAGGGGCGCCGCGATTTCTGGTGTCGACGTCAGGTGACGCGGCGGCGGGTTACCCCGCCACCGGCATCAGATCGCCGAGTAGCGGGCGATGATGGCGGCGGTCTGCTCGTCGTTCATCGCCTGGACCTGCGAGGTCGTGAAAGCCTGGATCTGCGCGGTCGTCAGAGCCGCGATGTCACCGCTAGCCAGACCACCGATCGCCTTCGAGCTGATCGCCGCGATGTCGGCCGTCGAGAACAGTACCAGATCCGTCGTTGCCAGTGCGGCGATCGCATCCGAGTTGAGAGCCGCGACCTGCAGCGAGGTCAGAGCCTCGACCTGACCGGTGCTCATCGCATCGATCTGGGCCGTGGTCATCGCACCGACCGCCTTGACGGAGAGCGAAGCAACCTGGGCGGTGGTCAGGACCGCGACGTTTGCGGTGCTCAGCGATGCGACCTGGGTCGAGGTCAGCGCGGCAGCCTGGGCCGTGCTGAGGCCTGCGACCAGCGTGGTCGTCAGTGCGCCGACCTGGGTCGAGCTCAGCAGGGCAACCTGAGCGGAACTCAGACCTGCCAGCTGTGCCGTCGTCAGGGCTGCGACGTTCGCGGTCGACAGACCGGCGATGGCCTTTGTGCTGATCGCCGCGATATCCGTCGAGGCGAAGGTTGCCAGGTCATCCGTGCCGAGGGCGGCGATTGCCGCCGAACCCATGGCGCCGATCTGAGCCGTCGTGAGCGCACCAACCTGGGTGGTCGTCAGAGCGCCGACCTGGGCCGAGTTGAGGACGCCAACCTGAGCGGAGGTGAGACCCGCCATCTGCGCAGTGGTGAGCGCTGCGACATTCGCGGTGCTGAGAGCAGCAACCTGGCTCGTCGTCAGGAGACCGATCTGGGTCGAGGTCAGTGCGCCGAACTGGGTCGTCGTCAGGGCACCGATCTGGGTCGAGGTCAGAGCACCGATCTGCGTCGAGGTCAGGCCGCCGATCTGCGCCGTCGTCAGGGCAGCGACGTTCGTGGTCGACAGGGCAGCAAGTGCCTTGGCGCTGATCGCGGCGATATCCGTCGAGCTGAAGGTTGCCAGATCATCGGTGCCGAGCTGCGAGATCGCTGCCGAACCGAGGGCCGCAATCTGGGTCGTGCTCATCGCGTCGATCTGAGCCGTGCCGAGGGCAGCGAACTGGGTCGAGGACAGACCGGCGACCTGTGCGGTCGTCAGGGCCGCGACCTGTGCGGTGCTCAGAGCTGCGACGGCAGTGGTCGAAAGACCGGCGATCGCCTTGGCATTGATCGCAGCGATGTCCGCGGTCGAGAACAGGGCCAGATCGTCCGTGCCGAGCGCGGCCAGGTCTTCGGAACCGAGCGCGGCAACCTGTGCCGGGGTCAGCGCCTGGGCCTGAGCCGTGGTCAGAGCCGTGAACTGCGCGGTGGTCAGGGCGCCGACAGCCTTGGAGCTGAGAGCAGCAACCTGTGCAGTCGTCAGGACGGCGACATTGGCGGTGCTCAGAGCGGCAATCTGGGTCGAGCTGAGGGCTGCGACCTGCGTCGTGCTGAGGGCCGCGGCCAGCGTGGTCGTGAGTGCGCCGATCTGGGTCGAGCTCAGAGCTGCGACCTGTGCCGAGGTCAGGCCACCAAGCTGGGCAGTGGTGAGCGCTGCAACAGCGGCGGTCGAAAGACCGGCAAGAGCTTTGGAGTTGATCGCGGCGATATCGGCCGAGTCGAAGGTCGCGATGTCATCCGTGCCGAGAGCGGCGAGCGAGGTCGAGCTCAGGGTTGCAAGCTGACCGGTGGTCAATGCGGCAACCTGGGTCGTCGAAAGCGCACCGACCTGTGCAGAAGTCATGGCGCCCAAGGCCTTGGAGCTCAGTGCTGCGACCTGACCGGTGGTCAGAGCCGCAACTGCAGCAGTGCTGAATGCGGCAACCTGGGTCGAGGTCAGGGCAGCGACCTGCGTCGTGGTGAACGCGGCGACCTGGGTCGTCGTGAGAGCGGCAACCTGGGTCGATGTCAGGGCAGCAACCTGTGCCGAAGTCAGGGCCGCAACCTGGGTCGCATCGAAGGAACCGATGGCTGCGGTGGTGAGGCCAGCAATCGCCTTGGCGTTGAGGGCGGCGATATCGGTCGACGAGAACGTGTCGATATCGTCAGCCATCAGGGCGCCGAGCTGAACGGAGGTCAGTGCGGCGAGCTGCGTGGTGCCGAAACCATTGATCTGTCCGGTATTGAAGGTATCGATCTGGGTCGAGGTGAAACCGGAGATCGCCTTGGCGGTCAGGCTTCCGAGCTGCGTCGTCGTCATGTTCTGGAGCTGCGTGGTCGTGAGCGCAGCAGCCTGGGTCGAGGTCAGGGCCGCGACCTGCGTGGTCGTCAGAGCAGCCACCGCAGTGGTGGTGAGTGCCTGGATCTGGCCGGAGGTCAAAGCGGCAACCTGCGCGGAGCCAAGGCCCGCGAGCTGGGTGGACGTCAGCGTTGCCACGTTGGCGGTCGAGAGACCGACGATTGCCTTGGCGCTGATCGCGGCGAGATCTGTCGACGACAACGTAGCGACGTCGTCCGTGCCGAGGCTTGCGATTGCCGCAGAGCTCAGCGCACCGATCTGTGTGGAGCTGAAGGCCGCGAACTGCGTGGAGGTCAGGGCTCCGAACTGGGCCGACGTCAGGGCGGAGACCTGGCTGGTGGTCAGGACGGCAACCTGCGCGGTGGTTAGAGCTGCCACGGCTGCGGTCGAGAGACCGGCAACCGCCTTGGAATTGATCGCGGCGATATCGTCCGTCGAGAAGAGGGCGATGTCGTCCGTGCCGAGAGCGGCAAGGTCTTCGGAACCGAGTGCTGCGACTTGGGCCGGGCTCAGAGCCTGGGCCTGGGCCGTTGTCAGGGCACCGAACTGCGCGGTGGTCAGGGCGCCGACAGCCTTGGAGCTGAGAGCGGCAACCTGGGCAGTCGTCAGGACTGCGACGTTGGCCGTGCTGATGGCAGCGACCTGGGTGGAGCTGAGCGCGGCGACCTGGGTGGTGCTAAGTGCAGCAGCCTGCGTGGTCGTCAGCGCACCGATCTGCGCAGAGCTGAGAGCCGCGACCTGTGCCGAGCTCAGGCCACCGAGCTGAGCGGTGGAGAGGGCGGCAACGGCAGTGGTCGTGAGACCGGCAAGCGACTTGGCATTGATCGCCGCGATATCGGCCGAATCGAAGGTGGCGATATCGTCCGTGCCGAGAGCAGCGAGCGAAGTCGAGCTGAGGGTTGCGAGCTGACCGGTGGTCAGGGCTGCAACCTGGGTCGTCGACAGTGCGCCGACCTGGGCGGAGGTCAGTGCTGCGACTGCCTTGGAGCTCAGTGCACCAACCTGACCGGTGGTGAGAGCGGCGACGGCAGCGGTGCTGAGGCCGGCAACCTGGGTGGAGCTGAGAGCAGCGACCTGGGTCGTGCTGAGAGCCGCGACCTGCGTCGTGGTCATGGCGCCGAGCTGCGTCGAGGTCAGGGCACCGAGCTGCGCGGAGGTCAGACCGCCGACCTGGGCCGTGCTGAGTGCTGCAACAGTGGCGGTTGCGAGACCAGCAACAGCCTTCGCGCCGATGGCAGCAATCTCGGTTGCATCGAAGGTGGCGATGTCGTCCGTGCCGAGGGCACCGATAGCGGCAGAGCCGAGCGTGCCGATCTGGGCCGTCGTGAACCCGGCAACCTGCGTCGTCGACAGGGCGCCGATCTGGGCGGTCGTCAGAGCAGCGACTGCCTTGGAGCTGAGAGCGCCGATCTGGGCCGTCGTCAGGACGGCGACATTGGCGGTGGAGAGACCAGCAACCTGGGCCGAGCTGAGCGCTGCGACCTGGGCGGTCGAAAGGGCGGCGACCTGGGTGGTCGTCATGGCGCCAAGCTGGGTCGAGGTGAGGCCGGCGACCTGCGTCGAGGTCAGGCCGGCGAGCTGAGCGGTGGTCAGAGCCGCGACGTTCGCGGTCGAAAGGCCGGAAAGGGCCTTCGAGCTGATCGCTGCAAGGTCCGTCGACGAGAAGGTCGCGATATCATCGGTGCCGAGGGCCGAGAGGGCCGAGGAGCCGAGAGCGGCGAGCTGGGTCGTGGTGAGGGCTGCAATCTGCGTGGTCGTCAGGGTGCCGATCTGGGTAGACGAGAGGGCTGCGACCTGCGAGGTGCCCATTGCGCCAATCTTGGTGGCGTCGAGGACAGCGAGCTGGGTTGCGCTCAGACCGACAACCGCGCTTGCGGAGACGGCGCTGAACTGGGTGGAGCTGAGCGCAGCGAGATCGACCGTCTCAAGAGCGGCGACCTGCGTGGAGGAGAGCACCTTGATCTGGTCGGACGAAAGCGCCGCCATGTCTTCGGTGTCGAGAGCAACGATGGATGCCGTGGAAAGAGCTTTGACCTGGTTGGCGGTCAGTGAAGAAATGATCGAGACCATAAACGCGCGCCTTTAACGTTTGCGAATTGCAGATGTCATTCCCCTGCCGGCGCGAAACGAAAGGCTCCAGGGCCTTCCCCCGCGACCTCAGGTGCATCCTGCACCTGCTGGCGGTATTTACCCGTCGGACATGCCATCATTGGCTTCGACCATTCGGGCGTCCTGGCGGACACAAATAACATGAGGTGGAACATGGCTCGCGAGAGCCGAACGCGGGAAGGCATCATGCATTCAGAGCGCGAACAGGCTCTGATTCCTACGCTTGCGGCGATGAATATCCTGCCACAGCAAGACGTGATCACCAATATCTGCCCCGACACATTCAGATGTCGCAACTTCGGCAGATGACTTGCGCTGATGTTTGTCTGGAAGGTTCTAATTTTTGGTTAACGGCGGGTCCCGAGAGTTGTAAATTGAGATGTGCAATCGCAAGAATTATGCGTCGAGGACAAGACCGGTGCACAGTCAATCTGTCCCGGCAAAGTAAAGGCATTGCAAGGCCAAGCAGAAACCCCACAATTTCTGGGGAGGCAGCCAAACCGCATTAACCGCAGGTTAAGGTTTGCGACGTTTTGCGTCTTCATCCGACGCCAGCAGCCCCGCCCCTCCCAGGGAATGGACGGCACCGACCACGCCCTCCCGCTCCATGGCCGGTGGGCAGCGGCGGGCTTCGCGACCAACAGCCCGATGCGCGCAATGAGGCAAGCCCAAAGCAAGCTAGCACCTTTAGGGAGTGCGATAGCGTAGTTGCGTTCGTTTCAACTCGAGCCGTCAGGCCCCAAGTCGTGGAATGTCCTTGGTCATGAATAATATGTTCGCCTCAGACAGCATTGCGCTGTTCGCCTCCCTGCTGGAAAGGGCGCGAAACCAGCAATTGCCCCTCACCGAGCTGTTTCAGGTTGCCGAGACGCTAAGCGCCTCAGGCCAGAAGGCGCTTGCGGCCGAGCTCTACAAGGTCTGGATCGCCTTCAACGAGGCGAGCCCCTTCCTGCACATCGTCTACTTCAACTATTCGGTGACGCTCCGGCAGATGGACGACATCCCCGGATCGATCCACGCGCTGCGCGCCTGCCTGAAGCTCAATCCCGATTTTGCCCAGGCGCACATCAATCTCGGCCGCGCCTACGAGGATTGCGGCCTCAATCTCCAGGCGATCCAGCAGTGGCGCACCTATGTGGATGCAACCGGCGACATCACCCCGGATCGGACCAGCCACCGTCTGATGACCCTCCAGCATATCGGCCGCGTCATGGAAGGCGCAGGCCTGCTCGAAGAAGCCGAGACCGCTCTCTGGCAGGCGATCGAGTTGCGTCCCGACAAGCCCGAATCCGGCCAGCATTGGCTGTCGCTTCGCCAGCACCAGTGCAAGTGGCCGATCATCGTCACTTCGGAACACGTAACCGGCCGGCAACTGGTGGACGCCATGTCTCCGCTGCCCCTCGGCTGCTACTCGGACGACCCGCTCTTCCAGCTGGCCAAGGCGAGCCGCTACATCAAGACCCTGGTCGGCCGGCCCGACCTCAGCGAATTCCCCCGCAAGGCCCCGCGCCAGAAGACCGGCACCGGCGAGCGGCTGCGCATCGGCTATGTCTCGTCCGACCTGCGCGACCATGCCGTCGGCTTTGCCCTCCGCGAGGTGCTCGAGCTTCATGACAAGGAAAGCGTCGAGATCTACGCCTATTATTGCGGCGAACCGCGCGTGAACGATGCCACGCAGGAACGTATCAAGCAGGCCGTGGATTGCTGGCGCGACATCGCGACGATCGACGACGTTGCCGCAGCCCGACAGATCGCCGCCGACGAGATCGATATCCTGGTCGACGTCAACGGCTTCACCAAGCACGCCCGCACCAAGATCTTCGCCTACCGGCCGGCGCCGGTGAATGTCAGCTTCTGCGGTTATCCGGGCTCCATGGGCAGCCCCTTCCACCAGTACCTGATCGCCGACGAACAGATCGTCCCGCCGGAGACCGAGCTCTACTATTCGGAACGCGTCCTGCGCATCCCCTGCAACCAGCCGATCGACCGCAAGCGCGTCATCGCCGCCCCGCCGTCCCGGACGGAAGCCGGCCTGCCGGAGAATGCCTTCGTCTTCGCCTGCTTCAACGGCATGCAGAAGACGACCGCCGCCAGCTTCGCCCGCTGGATGGAAATCCTCGCCGCAACGCCGGGCAGCGTGCTGTGGCTGCTCGCCGGCGCCGATGCCGTCAACCAGCGCCTGCGCGACACGGCCGCTCGCTACGGCGTCGAGCCCGAGCGCCTGATCTTCGCGCCCAAGGCCGCAAACGCCCATCACCTCGCACGGATAGGCCTCGCCGACCTCTTCCTCGACACCTTCCCCTACGGCGCGCACTCGACCGCCGCGGACGCGATCACCATGGGACTGCCGGTCCTGACCGTGCCGGGCAAGACCTTCGCCTCGCGCTTCTGCAGCAGCATCGTGGCCGCAGCCGGAATCCCCGAGCTGATCTGCGAAACGCCGGAAGAATACCGGGAGAAGGCGATCGCCTTCGCCAAGGATCGCCCGAGCCTCGCAGCCGTCCGCGCCAGCCTCCAGAGCCAGCGCGAGACCAGCGTTCTGCGTGACATCCCTGCGCTGGTCCGGCGCCTTGAGGAGGTGTTCTGGCAGATCCAGGGCGAATGCGAGCGCGGCGAGATGCCGGTCCCGGATCTCACCAACCTCGACGTCTATTACGAGATCGGCGCCGAACTGATGCTGGAGAATCAGGAGTTCGAGGACGACGCCACCTATCGCCGTCGCTATCGCGAAAAGCTTGCCCGGTGGAACGACCATTCGCCCCTCCCCTTCGACAAGCGCCTCTGGACCAAGGAAGGCGCCTGAGACCGGACGACGGGAGCCGAAAGGCCGGCATGCGCCGCAGGCCGGTCTTTCGGGAAATGACGACGTAACGACGGACAGGATAAATCTGGAATGCACGCCAAGGGAACGATTGCAGTGGTGGGGGCCGGCCTTTCGGGGGCGGTGATCGGGCGCGAGCTTGCGGAAGACGGCTACCGTATCGAGGTTTTCGACACGAGAAGCCACATAGCCGGCAACTGCCACACCGAACGGGACACGGAAACGGGCGTGATGGTCCATGTCTATGGACCGCACATCTTCCACACGGACGACGCGGAAGTCTGGGACTACGTCAACCGCTTCGAGACCTTCCTACCCTACAAGAACCGGGTGAAGACGACGAGCAAGGGTCAGGTCTTCTCGCTGCCGGTCAATCTCCACACCATCAACCAGTTCTTCGGCAAGACATTTCGGCCGGACGAGGCGAAGGCTTTTATCGAGGAGCAGTCCGACAAGACGATCGCCGATCCCCAGACCTTCGAGGAGCAGGCACTGCGTTTCGTCGGCAAGGATCTCTACGAGGCCTTCTTCAAGGGCTATACGCAGAAGCAGTGGGGTTGCTCGCCGACCGATCTGCCGGCCTCGATCCTCAAGCGCCTTCCCGTCCGCTTCAACTACGACGACAACTATTTCTTCCACAAGTTCCAGGGCATGCCGGAAAACGGCTACACCGACATGATCGGCCGTATCCTCGATCATCCCTCGATCAAGGTTCATCTCGAGACCCGCTTTAACCGCGACCGGAACGGGGAATTCGACCACGTATTCTATTCCGGACCGCTGGACGGCTATTTCGACTATGAGAGCGGCCAGCTCGGCTATCGCACGCTCGACTTCGAACGCTTCACCTATGAGGGCGACTACCAGGGTTGCGCGGTGATGAATTACGGCGACGTTTCCGTCCCCTATACCCGCATCACCGAGCACAAGCATTTCTCCCCCTGGGAGGAGCATAAGGGCTCGGTCTGCTACCGCGAATTCTCGCGCGAATGCGGGCGCGAAGACATTCCCTATTACCCGATCCGTCTGGTGAAGGAGAAGGAACAGCTCGCCGAATACGTCGCCCGCGCCGAGAAGGAGGACGCGATCACCTTTGTCGGCCGCCTCGGCACTTACCGCTACCTCGACATGGACGTGACGATCCGCGAAGCGATCGACACGGCACGGCTCTATCTGGCGAAAGCCGCCGAAGGCGCCACCATGCCGACATTCTTGCATGCACCTGTGTAAGGCAACCATGGCCGCCCGGACGGACGATTCGACCCTTGAGGCTCGTCTTCCGCCGGTGCCGGCCCTGCCCGACCAACGCTCGCCCAAGGTGACCCATGAGCAATGAGACCATCCTTGTCGTCGGCGGTGCCGGCTATATCGGCTCCCACACCTGCCTCGCGCTCGCCGATAAAGGCTATCAGCCGCTCGTCTACGACAACTTCTCCAGCGGCCACCGCGAATTCGTCAAATGGGGGCCGTCCGAGGACGGCGACATCCGCGACCGCGAACGGCTGCGCGAGGTACTGGCGAAGCACAAGCCGGTTGCCGCCCTGCATTTCGCCGGCCTGATCGAGGTCGGCCAGTCTTTCAAGGAGCCGGAAGCCTTCTACGACGCCAATGTCGGCGGCTCGCTGACCCTTCTGCAGGCCCTGATGGAAGCCGACATCCGGTCCTTCGTCTTCTCCTCGACCTGCGCCACCTACGGCAAGCCCGAATACCTGCCGCTCGACGAGCGCCACCCGCAGAGCCCGATCAATCCCTACGGACGCACCAAGCACATCGTCGAGCAGGCCCTCCACGATTTCGACCTCTGCGGCCGGATGCGCTCCGTCATGCTGCGCTACTTCAACGCCGCCGGGGCCGATTTCGAAGGGCGGATCGGTGAATGGCACACGCCCGAGACGCACGCGATCCCGCTGGCCATCGACGCGGCACTCGGCCGCCGCGCGGTCTTCTCGGTGTTCGGCGAGGACTACGACACCCGTGACGGTACCTGCATCCGCGACTACATTCACGTCAACGATCTCGCCGACGCCCATGTCCGCGCTCTCGAATACCTGATGGATGGCGGCGAGACCGTCGCGATCAATCTCGGCACAGGGACAGGCACCAGCGTCAACGAGCTGATCGGGGCGATTGAAAACGTCTCCGGCCGCCCGCTACCAGTCGCGCGGACAGAACGTCGCCCGGGCGATCCGCCGATGCTGGTCGCCAACAACGAGAAGGCGCGCAGCGTTCTGGGCTGGGAGCCGAAACACGGCATCGACGACATCATCCGTTCTGCCTGGAACTGGCATTCACGTTTCAACGGACACGCGTGACGACCGTCGCGATAAGCACGGTCCCAGACAAGACCCGGATCGTGCGATCTTCCGCGCCGTCAGGCGGAAACCATCACCGCGTCCGCAGATAGAGTGCCCGTCCGACCGCAGCGAGCACCGCAAGGCCGAAGCCGAACACGGCACCGCCGAAGACGCCGGCCAGGAACAGGATCTTGCGGCTCGGACCGTCCGGCGCCTGGGCGGGGACTGCCTGCGAGACGATCCGGACGTTGCTCTCGTAAAGGTTCTTCTGCGCCGCTGTCTCTTCCGTCCGCTTCAGCACGGCCTCGTAAATATCGCGCGCCGCCTTGGCCTTGCGTTCCAGTTCGCTGAGCTCGATCAGGCTGCTCGAACTCGTCGCCTGGCTCGCCTTCTGGATATTGATCTGCTTCAGGAGGTCCGCCTCTTCCCTCTGCGCCGCCTGATAGGCGCTGCGGGAGGCGGCCACCATGCGGCCGAGCTCCCCACTGATCTGGTTCTTGATGTCGCCGAGCGAGGCCTGGGCGGCCTGGAGCTGCGGATGACGCGATCCGAGACGCTGGGTGAGGCTGCTCACATTGGCAGACTGGGTGGCATACTGGTTCCTGAGATCGGCCAGTGTGCGCGAGGCATTGACGTTGCTCGGATCGGCGACCAGCACGTTACCGATGTCGAGCTTGGATACGGTGTCGAGCTGGGCCTTGGCCGCAATCGTCTTGTGTTGCGCCGCGACGAGCAACTCGTCGAGCGACTGGAGGCGCGTGTCGGCGATCATGTCGCCGCCCACCGAATAGAGATCGTTCTTGGCGCGATAGTCGCGGGCAGCGGCTTCCGCATCGATGACCGCCTGCCGAAGCGCGCCGAGCCGCTGCGTCAGCCCTTCATTGGCCGTCTCGTAGCTGCTTTCGGCGTTGAAGCGGGCGTCCTTGAGATAGGCCGCCACCAGCGCATTGGCGATATCGGCCGCCTTGTGCGGCTCGCCGGCCTTCACCTTGATCTGGAAGATGAAGGTGCCGTCCTGACGGCTCACCTCGATACGCTTCACCAGCGTTGCGAGCACCGTGTTGAAGTCGACGGCCGGATCTCCGGAGAGCTTTCCGAGGAATTCCGGATCGGTCCCGAGCTTCAGGTTCTTGGCAACGTCCTCCAGCACCGAATAGGAGGTGATGATGCGTGTCTGGCTGTCGATGGTCGCATTGAACACCTCCGACGAGATCACCTTCTCCTCGCTGACGACGTCGACCGCGAACTTCTGCGGATCGAAGTAGAGCGTCGCGGCGGCACTGTAGACCTTGGGCAGCAGCGAGTTCAGCGCGCCGCCGACCAGCGCGAAGACCACCGCACCGGCAAGAACGGGCGTCCGGTAGCGCCAGGCGGACGAAAGCACGAAGGCGAGGTCGAAGACGAAAGGTTCTTCACGGCGGATGGTATTGGCGGCGCCAGGCGGCGGGCAGTCGACCGGCCCCTCTGGATGGCATCGTTCAGACGGTCGCGACGGGTCGCCCGACGACCCGGTTCCCGAAGGCGCGGAAGAAGCACGCTGTGCGGCAGCGTCATCCCTGGGCGCGCCGAGATAGCGACGCACACCGCAGTTCTTCCTGTCCTCCGGCTCTGAGAAATAATCGCCCACGCGTCTACAATCCGATGTCTGGCCGATATCCGGCCGAGTTGGTCGTCAGCTCCCGCTCCTTCGGCAACCGCAGCCCCATGACGACATGGCACGGCACTTCGCCGAATCGATCGCGAGAGATCGGCTCCTGAACAAACCTTGAAACTTTATCGTTAATGAAGTCTTAGCCCGGACCCGGAATGACCGCGCAGGCCCCTGCCCCGGACCCCTTTGCCGAGAGCGCCGGCTTGAGCGCCGAGAGCTGCTTGCGGTCGCCCTTGGCAGTCGGCTGGATGTTGTTACCCTCGGTCGGCGGCCACCAGTCGCCGCCCGCCCAGTAGGTCCAGCCGAGCCAGACGTCGGAATCCGCACCGACCTGATCCGCCATCTTCTCGATTCCGGCGAGGCAGGCAGCCTCCGACGAACCGCCAAACTCGCCGAGGAAAGCCTTCTTCCCGTGTTTGCGCAGCCAGGCGGAAAGGTCGCCGATGGCCGCGACCGCCTTGTCGGCGTTGACGCAGGCCTCGTGCGTACCGGAGAAATCGGCGTCCATGTACTGATGGACCTCGAAGGCAAAGTTGCCGCCCGGATCCTTGACGCCGAGCATGACCTCGCTGTTCGCGCCCTGGCCGAGATCCGACTGCCAGCTCGCCACACCACTCCAGTAGGTGCCCGGAACGAGGACGAGATTGCCCGCCTTCACCGCCCGGATGCCGGCGATCGCCAGATTGGCGGCCTCAAGCCAGTCGCGCGGGGCGATGTCGTGGGGCTCGTTCATCAGGCCGAAGACGATGCCCTCCTCGTTGGCGAACTCTGCCGCAAGCCGGATCCAGAAATCGGCAAACAGCCGGGGGGGCAGGTCCGTCGACCCCACCTTGAGGTCGCCATAATAGCCGAAATTGTGCGGATCGAGGATCACCGTCTGGCCGAGCCCGCGAAAGCTCGCCACGCTTGCCTTCAGCCGCTCGAGTTCGATTGCGTCGAACGGCTGGCCAAGGCTGGGCTGCAACCGCTCCCAGCGGAACGGAAGCCGGACCGTATCGAACCCCTTGGCCGCGAAATAACCGCGAGTGCGCTCGGAGGGATAGGTGAAGTTCACCCCCTCCTGCCCGTTGGCATCGCCGTATTCGGCCCCGGAAAGGTTCACCCCGCGAAAACAGAGGTCGCCGCTTCCGGCCTGGGCCGCAGCGCCAAATCCGAGGCCAAGCATCACGGCGATGGCACCGGCGCTTTGGAGTGAAGGCTTCAGGGTCCGGTTCATCGCGATCGTCCCGTCAGACGGACCGCGCCGGCACCGGGCGGGTGCCGCGGCTGAAGCGGACCGAAGCGAGCAGCCTGCCGACCGGAAGCTCGAACAGATAATAGCTCGCAAGCCCGATCAGCGAGGACGCGACCATCATCGCGACGACGAAGAGCACGTCGCTCTGCAGAATGGGCATCACCAGCGGATAGATCATCCGCATGCCGGCCAGCGTGAAGGCGTGGGTGAGGTAAATCGAATAGGAAGCATCACCCAGCACCTGCAGCCAGTGGAGCGACCGGTGATCGCGGACCTCGACCGAGGTGGCCGCATAGACGATCAGGATCGAGGGTATACCGATGGTGAAGAACCGCGGAAGGTCGACCTCGAGAAAATCGAGATAGAGCAGCGCAGCGAAACCAAGAAGCGCCATGGCGCCGGCCACCGTGATCGGCAGACGATGTCCGGCCTTGTAGAGATGGCCGAGGACGGCGCCTGCGACGAATTCGAAGATGACCGAATCGCCGTAGAACCGGCCGACCGTCAGATCCGGCAGGACCAGCGTGCAGACGAGAAAGATCGTGGCGATCAGCGCAACCAGGCCGGCAAGCCGGAGCTGTCGCGGCAGCAGAAGGCAGAAGCCGAACAGCAGGTAGAAGAACATCTCGAAATTCAGCGTCCAGCCCGGAACGATGACCGGCGCGATCATCCGGCCTTCGGGATCGGCGGGGTTGATCCACGGCAGGAAGAAGAGCGAGGCGAGGATATGCGGCACGTCGAACTGGGTCGACTTCAGGATCTGCGGCATGACGAAGGCGACCGTCGCGGCAAACAGCGTCATCGCCCAGTAGAGCGGCACGATGCGCCGGATGCGGCGCCACCAGAAGTCCCCGACGCTCATCGGCTTGTCGCAGGTGGTGATCCACATGACGAAGCCGGAGAGCACGAAGAACAAGTCGACCCCGCTCTTGCCGAACAGATAGTCGTTCAGCCACGCGTCCGGCGCAAGCTTCTGGAGCTGCAGGATCGCATGGAAATAGACGACGAGAAGGGCGGCGATCGCCCTGGTATATTGCAGTTGAACAAGCATATGGATCGTCTGACCGTAAGATCTACGAGGCGCCGGGTCTTTGGCGGACAATAGTCCGACACCCGCAGCGAGGTCTTCAATGATCGCCGGGCGGAGTTAATTTAGTCTCACCCTCCGACGACTTCATGAAGCCGACGAGAAGCCACAGCAGGGCGCCGACCTTGATGGAGAAAATCGCGTTTCCGCCGATCATCATGTTCATGAAGATGAAGATGGCGACCGCATAGGCGCAGCGCTTCTGGTCGTCGGTCAAGCCCGCCGGGTAGAATGTCACGAAGGCCCAGAACACGACGAGGCCGAAAACCGTGCTGGCATTGATGATGTAGATATAACCGCTATCGGCGAAGCTGCCGACCTCGCGCACCTGAAGCGCGAGAAGCGAAACGAAGTCGAGTTCGAAAAAACCCTTCATCGTCAGGACGATACGCCCGTCGAGCGTGTCACCGGAGGCATCCGGCCTGAGGAAATAGACGAGCGCTCCGGCCAGGATCACAGCCGGCATGATCAGCGGGCGAAATAGGTTGCTGAGCTTCGGGAAGACGAAGAAACCGGCAAGGCAGAGCAGCGAGAAAAACAGCATGCTCCGCGAATCGTTGGTGAGCAGGATCAGCACGATGGTCGAGAGCATCAGGACGATGTCGGATCGGCGAAGCTGCTTGAACCGGCTGACCAGATAGATGTCGAGGACGCCGGAAAAATTGGCGAGCGACACCTGCTCGAGAAAGACAGAAGCCGTGCGGTGATCGCTGAGACCGAACGAGAAACGCCCCGGAATCTTGACCGCGTTCTGGAAGATCTTCGATCCGCCGAACGAGATCTGCTCCAGGCCACGCGTGTTGGAAAAATAAAGTGCCGGATAAAACAGGTCCTCGTAGATCTTGGTGAAGAAGATCTCGACGACCAGAACGGCAAGCACGACCAAGCAGACGAAGCGGAAGACAAAGGCGACCGTCGCCTCGTCGGTCATGCGTCCGAGTTGGCAGAAGACCGCGATGATCAGCACGTTGCGCAGGAAATCGACGAACAGCATGCCGTTCGCCACCGACATATAGACGGTGACGATGCTGAAGAAGCCGACCAGGAAGACGATCGACAGAGCCTGCTGGGTGAAACCGCGATAGAGCAGGTAGAGCAGCGAAATGCCGAGCAGGCCGATTTCGGCCAGCGCCACATGGGCAAAGCCGAGTGGCATGACATGCGCGTTGATGATCGCGAGCAGACCGTTATAGAGGGCTGCCGCCGGCACGACGCCACGCACCAGAAAGCCTTCCCGCCCGGCGGTTCGGGCAAGGCCATGGGGCTCAGTAGTTTTCCATGCGCCGGCGTCCATGGATCAGCCATAGCCGACTCGTGCTCGAAGTTGAAGGAGAGCCCTCCCCCTCGCCTTGACTGAGACTGAATCTGGCGAGTGACACGGGGCCAGGACACAGAGCGGTATTTTATTGTCCCGGGACAAGTGACGCATACCTGCGACATATTCGGGCAAAAGCCCAAATTGCGGGCAGTAATCCTGTGCTCCTTAAATGTCACTTAGGAATTTGCGCATATTCGGATTTACATATGTAATACAATTCGGAAATGCCCTTCCCCATGATAAGCACCGTCTGCCACCTCGTTCGCTCGAAGAATGGAAACTTCGGCATCATGACGGCGCTTCTTGCCGTTCCCCTGACCCTCGCGGCCGGCATGGCGCTCGACGTGACCCAGCTGCAGCTGCGGGCCATTCATCTCCAACAATCGATCGATGCCGCTGCACTGGCGCTCGCTGCGCAGCCGGATCTTTCCGACGCGGACGCAAAGACCTTCGCCGAGAACATGATCAAGGCCAACTTCAAGGAACTCGTGCTCAAGGTCGAGATCCAGCGCGGCACCAATCAGACGACTCGTGTCGTCGCCAACAGCGCCCTGCCGACCACCTTCATGCAGATCGTCGGCGTGAAGGAAATGAACCTCGTTCGCGAAGCGACCGCCGGCATCGCCGAAACGAAATACGAGGTTGCGCTCGCCCTCGACACCACCGGCTCGATGGAAGGGGGAAAGCTGAGTGCGATGAAGGCTGCGGCGACGACGCTGATCGACGAACTCGATGCGCAGGTCACAAAGCCGGAAAACCTCAAATTCGCGCTCGTGCCGTTCAGCACCTTTGTCAATGTCGGCCCGAGCTACGGCCCGCAGGTCGTACCGAATGTTTCCTTCTCCGCCGGCACCTCCTGGCTCGACACCTACGGCGCCTCGCCCATATCGCAGTCGGACTTCGGCCCGAACGTCAGCCGTTTCATGCTCTACACCCATCTCGGCCACAGCTGGAAAGGCTGCGTCGAGACCCGGCCGACCTATGGCGGCAAGAACTACGGTGTGCTGGACACGGCGCCGGATCCCAACATACCGGCGACACTCTTTGTTCCGGCCTTTGCCCAGGACGAGCCGCCGTTCGCCTGGAACGGCTCCTCCTGGGACCTGCATGGCAACGACTATATCAGCGACGGCGGCGCCGCGATCCGCACCCACACCTGGACCGAGCGTCGCGTTCGTTACGGCGTGCCGGTCGACAACACGACCAACCAGGTCACGCAGTGGAAGAAGGGCTTCCCCACCTGGACCAAGCCGACGCAGGACAACAGCTCGACCACGCTCTATTCGAACTACAAAGCCCACAAGGGGCCGAACTTCCTCTGCGAGACACAGCCGCTGATGCCGCTGACCTCTGATTACGTCAAGGCCAAGGCTGCGGTGGACAGCCTCGTCGCTGCCGGCAACACCAATATTCTGGAAGGCGTGGCCTGGGGCTGGCGCGTTCTGTCGTCCGGCCTTCCCTTCGCCGAGGGCGGCCCGGAAAGCGATCCGAACCTCACGAAGATTCTCGTCCTGCTGACTGACGGAACGAACTTCTTCGGCGTCCTGAACAACAAGCTGAACTCGAGCTATTCGAGTTTCGGTTATCTGGTCGACGGACGTCTCGACGGCATGACCTCCGGCAGCGAGGCGACGGCGACGCCGAAGATGAACGCGATGACGCTCGCGGCCTGCACCAATGCCAAGAGCACCGGCGTGGTGATCTACACGATCCTGCTCGAGGAGAACAACGCGACCACGAGCACCCTGCTCCAGCAATGCGCCTCCAAACCGGAATACTTCATCAATGTCCCGGACCGCTCCGGACTGCAGCAGGCCTTCGCCCAGATCAAGACGCGGCTGCTGAGCACCCGCCTGACCAACTGATCCGGCAAGGTTCCGGATCGTCGCATCCAACCGACTACGGCGGCCGGGCCGGTGCGCCGATTGCCGCAGCGGCCGCTCCGCGGTTGCGCCGGTGACGCGGTTGCGGCTAAGACGTCCTGAACGATTTCAGGACGAACCCGTGACGGAAGAAACGATCACCCTCTACGAGGCCATCGGCGGCGACGCGACCGTTCGCGCGCTGTGCCGGCGCTTCTACGAACTCATGGATACGCTGCCGGAAGCGCAGCGCTGCCGCGCCATCCATCCGCCGGACCTGACCGGCAGCGAGGAAAAGCTCTACGAATATCTGACGGGTTACCTCGGGGGCCCCCAGCTCTATATCGAAAAGCGTGGGCATCCGATGCTGCGCCGTCGCCATTTCGTCGCCGAGATCGGTCCGGAGGAGCGCGATGAATGGCTGCTCTGCTTCCGCCGCGCACTGGACGAAACCGTCGAACACGAGAAACTGCGCGCCATCATCTGGGATCCGGTCGAAAAGCTGGCCCACCACATGCAGAACAAGGAATAGCCCCGATGGCTTTCTTCGACCGGGCTCGGCCGCTGCTCCTTTTGCTGGCGGGATTGATCGGCGCGGCCGGCGTGGCGCTCACTGCCGCCTCCACCCATCTCGGCGCGGAGAGTTTTCTCGGCCCCGCCTCGGCCATGTGCCTGGCCCATGCGCCGGCGATCCTGGCGCTCTATCTGGCCAATGACAAGGTTCGCACGGCAAGCCTCGCGGCGCTGACCATGGCGCTCGGCACCGTGCTCTTCGCCGGCGATCTCGCATCCCGCCAGTTTCTCGGCGCGAGCCTCTTTCCAATGGCGGCACCAAGCGGCGGCATGCTGATGATCGGCGGATGGATCATCGTGGCCCTCGGCGCATTTCTTCCCGTTCGGGCCTGACCCACGTTCCTCAGCGGCTCAAGCGAGCGGGCGCAGCCTGCGGCCGAAGAGCAGAACATTGCCGTGCGGGTCACGGATATGAAAGCGCGTAACGTCGTCCTCGTCCGCGTCGAAGCCACTGACAGGCTCGACGCCGCGGCGACGGAAATCATCGAAGAGAGCGTGGAAGGCATCGAGGCGGAAGAAGACGGAACTGTTCTCGCAGAGAGTCGGATCCTCGCACTGCCAGAAATGCAGTTCGAGCCGTCCACGACGAACAACGAGATATTCGCCGCCCTTGTCGCTGACCTCGAATCCCAGCCGTCCGGCATAGAAGTCGCGCGTCTGCTGGAAATCGAGTGACGGCAATATTGGCAGCACTTCGACACGTCCTATGTCGACCCCGCTCTCCACATTCATCCCGCGCTCTCCTCTCCGCTTCCTGCCGCCGGGGCAGGTTACGGAGACTCAACCGCGCTGACGCGATGCGTTCCGCTGCCACCGCGGCAAAGGGAAATCGATTATTTTAGCATCGCATCGCGAGGCCCCGGCGTAAATGGGGCGATTGTGACGTTCGTGCAAGCCCGGCAGGCGGATGATTTCGGCACTCTTTGCGCGAACCGCCGCAACATCGTTCAAACGTTCGTGAAGCGCCGGGATCAGCCCGTCGCCGTTCTGCTGGGCGAGTTTGTGCAGGCCGACCAGCAGTGCCGGATCAATGTCGTCGTCAATCATGGATTGTCATTCCTTTCATTCAGCGTCTGCAGCGCCCGCTCGAGACTGGATTTCGAACCGTTGCGCAACGGGATGAAGGTCTTGCCGAATTTCTTGCAGCCGCTCTTCACCCGCAGACACGCATCGTGGCTGATACAGTCGATGGGGCAGAAGACGCAGTCGACGGAGGGAAGGACAGTGTCGATGCGCGACACGGCCTCCCTCAGGCCACCGTCGTGATGGATGAGTTCGGCCCCGAAATTGCTGGCGATCTGGCGCAGATGGGCGACCTGGCAGTCGCGTCCGCCGACATAGAGGAAGCTCCTGACGTCGACGCCCTGCCGACCGTCTGCCGAGCCCGCCGCCGGCCTTGCTCCACCCTTCTGTTCGTCACGCTTCTTCTTCTTTGCCATGCCCGAAATGCTCCTTTCGCCGTCCTACCGGCAGCCTTGGAGTCGGACCCTACAAAACATGACAAAACGAGTAAAGTATATACTTGATAATTTTCCTCATATTTATCGCCAATGATGATATCCGCTCGAATGGTCGGCGGGAGGAAAGCCGCCGGACCGCACGCGCAGGATGGGACGAGATCCCCTGCCCCACATGGCTTTGACCGTGCTCAAATTTGAAACTTTTACCGTTTGATAAATTTTTTTTCCTGAGTTAGCCTGTCTGCAATCGCACCATAAAAAAGAGGGAACTTCGATGCGACGACTGGAACCGGGCCTGAAGGCCGGGCGGCTTGATGCTGCCGATTATGCGAAGAATTTTTCCGACCTCCACCCGCGCCTCGGCGATCATGAGGCGCTGGTTGCCTCCGACCGTTGCTACTTCTGTCATGACGCTCCCTGCATGACGGCCTGTCCGACGTCGATCGACATCCCGCTGTTCATTCGCCAGATCGCCACCGGCAATCCGATGGGCTCGGCCAAGACCATCTTCGACCAGAACATTCTCGGCGGCATGTGCGCCCGCGTCTGTCCCACCGAGACGCTGTGCGAGGAAGCCTGCGTCCGCAACACCGCCGAGGAGCGTCCAGTCGAGATCGGCCGCCTGCAGCGCTACGCGACCGATGTCGCGATCGATGAAGGCCGGCAGTTCTACACGCCGGCCGCGGCAAGCGGGAAGAAGGTCGCCGTTGTCGGCGCCGGCCCGGCAGGTCTCGCCTGCGCCCACCGCCTGGCGATGAACGGCCACTACGTGACGATCTACGATCACAAGGAGAAGGCCGGCGGCCTCAACGAATACGGCATCGCCGCCTACAAGACGACCAACGACTTCGCCCAGAGGGAAGTCGACTACGTCCTGTCGATCGGCAACATAGACGTCGTCAACGGCGAGATGATCGGCCGCGACTTCACGCTGGCCGACCTGCAGTCGAAGTTCGACGCGGTCTTCCTCGGAGCCGGCCTCGGCAACGTCAACGCACTCAACATTCCAGGCGCCCATATCAACGGCGTCACGGATGCCGTCGAGTTCATCGCCAACCTGCGCGAAGCGACGAGCAAGGGTGACGTTCCGGTCGGCCGCGATGTCGTCGTCATCGGCGGCGGCATGACCGCCATCGACGCCGCCGTGCAGGCGAAGCTACTGGGCGCCGAAAACGTGACGATCTGCTATCGCCGCGGCAAGGAACACATGAACGCCTCCGAATTCGAGCAGGATCTCGCCGCCTCGAAGGGTGTCCACATCCGCCACTGGCTGCAGCCGAAGGACGTGGCCCATCATCATGGCCATGTCTCGGCCATCACGCTGGAATACACCCACGTCGAAAGCGGGCTGATGAAGGGCACCGGCCACACGGTCGAGATCAAGGCGGACCAGATCCTCGTCGCGATCGGCCAGAAGCTCGATGCTCTCGGCCTGGACAACCTGAAGATCGAAGGCGGCAAGATCGCCATCGACGCGGAAGGCCGCACCTCCATCCCCGGCGTCTGGGCCGGCGGTGACTGCGCCTTCGGTGGCCAGGACCTGACGGTTTCCGCCGTCGCCATGGGCCGCGACGCGGCCGAATCCATCAATCGTTCTCTCGCCGTCTCCTCGGCGGGAGCAAGTGCTGTCGCTTGATCCGAAGAACATTGAGAGGAACGAACAATGGCTGATCTCCGCAACAATTTCGTCGGCATCAAATCGCCGAACCCCTTCTGGCTCGCGTCTGCACCGCCGACCGACAAGGCCTACAACGTCGAACGTGCCTTCAAGGCCGGCTGGGGCGGCGTAGTCTGGAAGACCCTCGGCTCGGAAGGCCCGCCAGTCGTCAACGTCAACGGCCCGCGCTACGGCGCGATCTGGGGCGCCGACCGCCGTCTTCTCGGCTTGAACAATATCGAACTCATCACCGACCGCCCCCTGCAGATCAACCTGCAGGAAATGAAGATGGTGAAGAAGAACTGGCCGGACCGGGCGCTCATTGCCTCGATCATGGTTCCTTGCGTCGAGGAAGAGTGGAAGGCCATCCTCCCGCTCGTCGAGGAAACCGGCGCCGACGGTATCGAACTGAACTTCGGCTGTCCCCACGGCATGTCCGAACGCGGCATGGGTGCCGCCGTCGGACAGGTGCCGGAATATATCGAAATGGTCGTGCGCTGGTGCAAGCAGTATTCCCGCATGCCTGTCATCACCAAGCTGACGCCCAACATCGCCGACATTCGCAAGCCGGCCCGCGCGGCGAAAGCTGGCGGCACGGACGCCGTCTCGCTGATCAACACGATCAATTCCATCGTCTCGGTCGACCTCGACAACTTTGCCCCGAACCCGACGGTCGGTGGCAAGGGCACCCATGGCGGCTATTGCGGCCCGGCGGTCAAGCCGATCGCGCTCAACATGGTCGCCGAAATCGCCCGTGACCCGGAAACCTACGGCCTGCCGATCTCCGGTATCGGCGGCGTCACCACCTGGCGCGACGCGGCCGAATTCCTGGTCCTTGGGGCAGGCAACGTGCAGGTCTGCACGGCGGCCATGACCTACGGTTTCAAGATCGTCGAGGAAATGATCTCCGGCCTGTCCGACTGGATGGATGCCAAGGGCCATCGCAACCTCGACGACATCACCGGCCGCGCCGTGCCGAACGTCACCGACTGGAAGTATCTCAACCTCAACTACATCGCCAAGGCGCATATCGACCAGGACGCCTGCATCAAATGCGGCCGCTGCCACATCGCCTGCGAGGACACCTCGCACCAGGCGATCACCGCGATGGTCGACGGTGTGCGCCATTTCGAGGTCAAGGAAGAGGAATGCGTCGGCTGCAATCTCTGCGTCAACGTCTGCCCGGTCGAGAACTGCATCACCATGGTCGGCCTCGAACCGGGAACGCTGGACCAGCGCACCGGAAAGCCGGTCGACCCGAACTACGCAAACTGGACCACGCACCCGAACAATCCGACGGCCGTCCAGGCTGCCGAGTAACGGCTCGGACCCTGCTTTCGCTATCGAGCTCCCCGGCAACGGGGAGCTCTTTTCGTCTGTGGCGGACGAGACAGGCCCAACCGCCAATTGCGGCGACATTTTACGCTTTCAATTCAACACATCTTCAAGGGTTTCGTGAAAATGTGCTTTTTTAGCACGGACCGAAGCACGCCCCTTGGTTGCCAGGTCCGTCAAAGGGGAGCTACCGGGGCATGGGCAAACGGATCAGGAGGAATGGTTGGGGGGCCTTAGGCGCCACGCTCCAATACTATCTCCCTGCCCTCGTCGTCGTGGCGGCCGTCTCCATCGCGCTCTTCTACGCAGATCAGCAAAAACAGCGCATCTATCAGGACAACCTCCGAAATCGCGCGGCCGAAGAACTCGGCCTCGTGCGTGCGCGTTTGGAAGGCGGGATCAACGCCAACATCCAGCTCGTGCAGGGGCTGGTGGCCGTCATCGAGACGGAGCCGGACATGAGCCGGGACCGCTTCGCCGGTCTCGCAGGACGAATCTTTGATGCGCCGCATCAGTTGCGCAACATAGCGCTCGCTCCCGGCCTCGTCGTCAAACACGTATATCCAACGGTCGGCAACGAGCGCATCCTCGGCTTCGACTACCGCAAGAACGAGGTGCAACGCGACGCGGCCCTTCGGGCACAGGAGACCGGCAAATACGTCATCACCGGACCTGTCGACCTTGTTCAGGGCGGCCGCGGCCTGATCGTGCGCTACCCGGTCGTCGTCGGTAACGGCCATGGCGGACGGACCTTCTGGGGGCTGATGTCCGCCGTCATCGACATCGACAAGCTCTATGCCTATGGCGGACTTACCTCCGGGAAACTGGGCATCGACGTCGCGATCGCCAGCAAGACCGCCGACGGGAGCCACGATAAGGTATTCTTCGGCGATCCGGCCATCTTTGCCGCCAGCCCCGTCGCCATGCCGATCAGCTTCGGCAGCGAGAGCTGGGTGATCGTCGCAACCCCCAAGGGCGGCTGGAACCAGCCGGCGCCCGACCTCTGGATGACACGCGCGCTGATGCTGCTGGTCGGCTCGATGATCGTCGCACCGGTTCTCTGGGTCGCCCGGCTGTTGCGCGAGCGCCAGGCCAACATCGCGGCGCTACGCCAGCGCGAGGAAGAACTGCGCGCCATTTCGCACCGCCTCGAGATCGCCCTGGAAGCTTCGCGCATCGGTGTTTGGGAACTCGACATCGGCAGCGGCCGGCTGCACTGGGACGCCCGTATGGCGCAGCTCTACGGCCTCGAGGTTCCGCCGGACAACACTTACACCACCTGGCGCAACGCCCTCCACCCGGACGACATCGAGGAAGCGGAACGGGTGTTCCGGGTCGCGCTGGAAAGCGGCAAGGACTATGTGACGGAATTCCGCATCATCACGGGCACAGGCGAGATACGCCACATCCGCGCCTTCGGCACGACCTATCGCGACTCCCGCTTCCGCAAGAAACTGGTCGGCGTCAACTGGAATGTCACCGCCGACCTTCGCCTGCAGCAGGAACTGCGCGAGGCCAAGCAGCATGCCGAACTGCAGAATCGGGAACTGGAGCAGGCACGCCAGCACATGGAGCACAACTCGCTCCATGACGCTCTGACCAACCTTCCGAACCGCCGCTATCTCGACCAGTACCTGATGACACTGAATACCGGGCTTGGCGACAACGGCAGTGCGACGGTCCTGCATATCGACCTCGACCGCTTCAAGGACATCAACGACACGCTCGGCCATGGCGCCGGCGATGCTATTCTCAGGCACGTTGCGCAGAAGCTCAAGGAAAACACCCGCAACGACGATTTCGTCGCCCGCATCGGAGGCGATGAATTCGTCGTCGTCTGCGGCAACAAGCCGGACGACAATGACTACAGCGATCTCGCCCGCCGCCTGATCGACGCGGTTTCCACGCCGATCACCTATGCAGGACACGAATGCCGCGTCGGCGCCTCGGTTGGCATTGCCACCCGCGACACCGCCGACGTCCAGGCGGAGCAACTGCTGGTCAATGCCGACATCGCCCTCTACGAGGCCAAGCGCCACGGCCGCAACCGCGTCGAGCGCTATACCGACCGGTTGCGCTCGCTGACGGTAAACACCAAGAAGACGGCCGACGCCATTCTCCGGTCGCTGGAGCAGAACGACTTCATCGCGTTCTTCCAGCCACAGTTCGACGCCCACACGCTGGAAATCACCGGCGTCGAGGCCCTGGCCCGCTGGGACCATCCGGAACGCGGCATTCTCGGACCGGACACCTTCCTGAAGATCGCCGAAAGCTTGAATGTCGTCTCGCAGATCGATGCGGCCATCCTCGACCAGGCCCTGCTGCAGCGCGCCCGTTGGCTCGCCAACGATCTGCCAATCAACAAGGTGTCGGTCAATATCTCCGCCCAGCGGCTGTTCGACGAGAGCCTTGTCCAGCGTCTGGAGACCCTCGACCTGGTGCCCGGCAGTCTCTCCTTCGAGCTTCTGGAATCGATCTCGTTCGACGACAAGGGGGCGGCCGTCACCAGAAGCATCGAGCGCATCAAGGCCCATGGCATCGACATCGAGATCGACGATTTCGGCACCGGCTACGCTTCGATCCTCAGCCTTTTGAAGCTCTCGCCGCGCCGTCTCAAGATCGACCGCCAGCTCACCGCCCCGATCATCGTCTCGTCTGCCCAGCGGCGGCTGATCAGTTCGATCGTTGACATCGGCCGCTCGCTCGGCATCGAGATCGTCGCCGAAGGGGTCGAAACCATGCAGCATGCCGCAATTCTGCGCGACCTCGGCTGCCAGACCCTCCAGGGCTATGCACTGGCCCGTCCGATGGATGCCAACGCCTTCCTCGACTTCGCCCGCAACCGCGCCTGGTTCCCGGCGGACGCCGCCGAGGCGGTCTGACCGGAGCTTCCCGCAAGCTCTCGCGACCTTTCCATTGCCTGCACCAGCATGCTAGGCACGTGGCATCGATTTGCCGCCCAACACAATCCGACGAAGTGCCCAGTGACAGATTCCCAGACGGCGAGGAGCCGACACAATACCCATGCCCAGGGAACGGAAAAGCTGAAGGCGCATCTCGCGGTTCTGCTCTTCTCGATGCTGATCGCCGGCTCCTTCTCCTTCGGCGGGCTGGCCGCCCGCCGGATCGACCCGATCGCACTCCAGGGCCTGCGCTACATCGTCACCGTCGCGGTCCTCGCGCTTCTCTGCCTGAAGGCCGGCCTGTCGCTGAGACTGCCGCGTGAACCTTGGCGTTTCGCCGTGCTCGGGTTGCTGATGGCCGTCTACATGACGACCATGTTCATCGCGCTCGAGTTCACCCAGCCCGTGGCGACGGGGGCTGTCTTCACCCTGATGCCCTTGATGAGCGCGGGCTTTGCCTGGCTGCTGATGCGCCAGCGCACACGCCCCGGCGTCTTCGCCAGCCTCCTGATTGCCGCGAGCGGTGCGATCTGGGTGATCTTCCGCGGCGATCTTGCCGCCTTGGCCCGCTTCGACGTCGGCCGCGGCGAGATGATCTATTTCGTCGGCGTCGTCTGCCACGCGATCTATGTGCCGCTGCTGAGGCTCTTTAACCGCAAGGAAGCGCCGCTGATCTTCGTCCTGTGGGCAGCCCTCGCCACCCTCGTCTTCATTCTCGTACCCGCAGCGCCGCGCCTCGTCGAGGTGGACTATCTCGCCATTCCGCCGGTTGTCTGGTTTGCCGTCTTCTATCTCGCGATCATGACCACGGCGGTGACCTTCTTCCTGCTGCAATATGCCTCGATGCGGCTGCCGGCGCCGAAAGTGCTGGCCTATGGCTATCTGACGCCGACCTTCATCATCGTCATGGAAGGCTTGCTCGGCCACGGCTGGGCACCCGCCCCGATCTTCCTCGGCGCGCTGGTCACCGCCTGCGGCCTGCTGGTCATGGCCTTCCTGCCGGATTGATCAGGTCGGACGCGGCTCGGGTTTCAGGCCGCGCACGAACATCGCCTCGAGAAAGCGGGCGGCATCCTCGAAACGGCTGTCGCTTCGCGGCCCCTCGCCGAGTACGGCGCGCACCTGCACGTCGAAATCCGCATAATGCTGCGTCGTCGACCAGATCGAGAAGATCAGGTGATAGGGATCGCAGTCGCGCACCTTGCCGGCCTTGATCCAGGAGCGGATCACGTCGGCCTTCTCGTCCACGAGCGCCTTGAGCGGCCCTTTGAGGACATCCTCGATATGCGGCGCGCCCTGCAGGATCTCGTTGGCGAAGAGCCGGCTCTCGCGCGGAAAATCGCGCGCCATTTCCAGCTTGCGGCGAATATAGGAGCGCACTTCCTCTTCCGGATCACCTTCGGCATCGAAGGCCTTGAGCGGCTCCAGCCAGTTCTCCAGCACCCGGTCGATCAGTGCCCGGTGCATGGCCTCCTTGGTACGGAAATAGTAGAGAAGGTTGGGCTTGGACATGCCGGCCACTTCGGCGATCTGGTCGATGGTCGAGCCCCTGAACCCTCGAAGCGAGAACACGTCGAGCGCCGCCCCGAGAATGATCTCTTCCTTTTCCTCCTGGATGCGCGTCCGCCTTTGTGTTTTCGCCGCCCTCGGTATCGCCATCAGCCGCCCGTTCCTGCCTTCTGTCCCAAGCCTAAAGGCTTGATCTTCATCAACTTTATTCGTGCACTTTTTTCGGGCAATTGCCCGCTATTTTGTCGTGATTTTTCGCGTTTTCCGTCTTGAGTGCCGCGATGGAAGTTGTAATGTTTACCAGTCGGTCAAATTATTGGACAGTTGCCAGACAAAGGCAACCGGCCTTTTCGCCAGCCAAACAAACAAAAGAATATTGGCTGTCGATGACCAGGGGAATAACGGGGCATGTGACTTGCATGACCCCTCGAAGAACAGGTGAGGATGACTGCAATGACGGTTCAAACCGGCGTGAACTTGCGCGTGAACGGCGATCGCCTTTGGGATTCGCTGATGGACATGGCCAAGATCGGCCCCGGCATTGCCGGCGGCAACAATCGCCAGACGCTGACCGATGCGGACGCCGAGGGCCGCGCCCTCTTCCAGAAGTGGTGCGAAGACGCCGGCATGACCATGGGCGTCGACAAGATGGGCACCATGTTCATGACCCGGCCCGGCACCGATCCGGACGCGCTGCCGGTCTATGTCGGCTCCCACCTCGACACCCAGCCGACCGGCGGCAAGTATGACGGCGTCCTCGGCGTTCTCGCCGCGCTCGAAATCGTCCGCTCGATGAACGATCTCGGCATCAGGACGAAGCATCCGATCGTCGTCACCAACTGGGCCAACGAGGAAGGCGCACGCTTCGCGCCCGCCATGCTCGCCTCCGGCGTCTTTGCCGGCGTCCATTCGCTGGACTATGCCTATGGCCGCCAGGACCTCGACGGCAAGACCTATGGCGACGAGCTGAAGCGCATCGGCTGGTTGGGCAACGAAGAGGTCGGCGCCCGCAAGATGCACGCCTACTACGAATACCACATCGAGCAGGGTCCGATCCTCGAAGCCGAAGAAAAGCAGATCGGCGTGGTCACCCACTGTCAGGGCCTGTGGTGGCTCGAATTCACGCTGACCGGACGCGAAGCCCATACCGGCTCTACGCCGATGAACCTGCGCGTCAATGCCGGTCTTGCCATGGCCCGCATCATGGAGATGGTCCAGGCGGTTGCCATGGAGAACCAGCCGGGCGCCGTGGGTGGCGTCGGCCAGGTGAAGTTCTCGCCCAATTCCCGCAACGTGCTGCCGGGAACGGTTATCTTCACCGTCGACATCCGCACCCCCGACCAAGCCAAGCTCGACCGCATGCGCGCGAAAATCGAAGCCGAGGCCGCGAAGATCTGCGAAGCGCTCGGTGTCGGCTGTTCCGTCGAGGCGGTCGGCCACTTCGACCCGGTGACCTTCGACCCGAAGCTGGTGGCAAGTGTCCGCAATGCCGCCGAGCGCCTCGGCTACAGCCACATGAACATCATCTCCGGCGCCGGCCACGACGCCTGCTGGGCGGCCAAGGTCGCACCCGCCACGATGATCATGTGCCCCTGCGTCGGCGGCCTTTCGCACAACGAGGCGGAAGATATCTCCAAGGACTGGGCAGCCGCCGGCTGCGATGTCCTGCTGCAGGCCGTGCTCGAGACCGCGGAGATTGTGGCGTGAGCACGCCCGCGCTCCGCAGCCCCTGCCAAGCCAGTCGCACTGCGCGGCCCGGGGAACAGACAAACGTGACCAAAACACGGGGAGAGACCATATGAGCAGCACAGTCATCAAGGGCGGCACCATCGTCACCGCCGATCTCACCTACAAGGCGGACGTCAAGGTCGACGGCGGCGTGATCGTCGAGATCGGGCCTGACCTCAAGGGCGACATGGTCCTCGATGCGACAGGCTGCTATGTCATGCCGGGCGGTATCGACCCGCATGTCCACCTCGAAATGCCGTTCATGGGCACCTATTCCGCCGACGACTTCGAAAGCGGCACGCGCGCCGGCCTTGCCGGCGGTACCACGATGGTGGTCGATTTCTGCCTTCCGGCGCCGGATCAGTCGCTGCTCGACGCGCTGCAGATGTGGCACAACAAGACCAGCCGCGCCAACGCCGACTACTCCTTCCACATGGCCATCACCGGCTGGAACGAACGCATCTTCGACGAGATGAAGGCGATCGTTGAGGACAAGGGCATCAACACCTTCAAGCACTTCATGGCCTACAAGGGTGCCTTGATGGTGAACGACGACGAAATGTTCGCCTCCTTCCAGCGCTGCGCCGAACTCGGCGCGCTGCCGCTCGTCCATGCCGAAAACGGCGACGTCGTCGCCTCGATGACCGCCAAGCTGCTCGCCGAGGGCAATGACGGGCCGGAAGGCCACGCCTATTCGCGCCCGCCGGAAGTCGAGGGCGAGGCGACCAACCGCGCCATCATGCTGGCCGACATGGCCGGCGTTCCGCTCTATGTCGTGCACACCTCCTGCGAACAGGCGCATGAGGCGATCCGCCGCGCCCGCCAGAAGGGCATGCGCGTCTATGGCGAGCCGCTGATCCAGCACCTGACGCTCGATGAGAGCGAATATTTCAACAAGGACTGGGACCACGCCGCCCGCCGCGTCATGTCACCCCCCTTCCGCAACAAGCAGCATCAGGACAGTCTCTGGGCCGGCCTGCAGTCGGGTTCGCTCTCCTGTGTGGCGACCGACCATTGCGCCTTCACCACCGAGCAGAAGCGCTACGGAGTCGGCAACTTCGCAAAAATCCCGAACGGCACCGGCGGCTTGGAAGACCGCATGCCGATGCTGTGGACCTATGGTGTCGCGACTGGCCGCCTGACGATAAACGAGTTCGTCGCCGTCACCTCGACCAACATCGCCAAGATCCTCAACATGTATCCGAAGAAGGGCGCGGTCCTGGTCGGCGCCGACGCCGACCTCGTGGTCTGGGATCCGAAGCGTTCCAAGACCATCTCCGCCAAGAGCCAGCAGTCGGCAATCGACTACAACGTGTTCGAAGGCAAGCAGGTGACCGGCCTGCCGCGCTTCACGCTGTCGCGTGGCAAGGTCGTGATCGAGGAAACCACCGTGAAGACCGAGGAAGGCCACGGCCAGTTCGTCAGCCGAGAGCCGTTCACCGCCGTCAACAAGGCGCTCTCCACCTGGAAGGAACTGGTCGCGCCGCGCAAGGTCGAACGGTCAGGCATTCCGGCGACGGGAGTGTGAGATGGCGCTTGCCGGCCGGGTCATCTTCACGCTTCTGCTCTTCATGGTCGGCAACGCCGCATCGGCCGAAACGCTGCCGATCGACAAGAGCTACGGCAACCTCGATGGCTGTTCCTATGCCAAGACGGGAGAATCGACCGGTTCCGACAACTTCTTCCTGCTGACGCGGGAGGCTGTCACCACCGCAGCCTCCTATTGCGTGTTTGGGCGCATCCAGGAGACCAAAGACAGGTCGTATATGGCCCAGCTGAAATGCGAGGCCGAGGGCGAGGAAAACGCCACGTCTCTCGAAGCGGACATTGTCCTCGGCGCGGAGGGCTATACCATCAGCTTCCCCGACAACCCGGACATGAAATGGGGGCCATTGGCCGAATGCAACTAGGCTCAGACCTCCACCAGCGCATCCAGTTCGGGCAGCAGAACGACGCTCTCCTGCTCGTTCGGATCTGTCCGCGCAATGACCGCCGTGCACGGCGCATTGGAGAGATTGGCCGGCAGATGCGGCACGCCGGCCGGGATGTACATCAGCTCCCCGGCATGCAGCACCACGTGGTTCTCCAGCCGGTCGCCGTACCAGGTATGCGCCGAACCCGACAGCACGTAGATCGCCGTTTCGTGGTTCTCGTGCAGATGGGCCTTGGCCCTTGCGCCAGGCGGCATGGTGAGCAGATGCATGCAGATGCCCTTCGCGCCGACCGTTTCCGCGGCGATGCCGGTGAAGTAGCTCAGCCCCTGCTTCCCGTCATAGGTGTTTTCGGGCCGGACGATCCGGCAAGTGGGTTTTGATGAAGCATCCATTTTCACACGCCTCCGCAACATTCGACATGCCCGCAAAGTCTGGTAGGCCAGCTCCGGCCCGCCATGTAATGATAGCATGCAAGAGGCTTGATGCCTTTGCAAGAAAGCCCATGGGTTCAATCTGATGACCGCTCCTTTCTCCGTCGTCTCCGCCAAGGATCTCTGTCTCACCTTCCAGACGGGAGACGGGCCGGTCCACGCTCTGTCCAACGTCAACCTGGAGGTGAAGAAGGGTGACTTCGTCTCCTTCATCGGCCCCTCCGGCTGCGGCAAGACAACCTTCCTGCGCGTCATCGCCGATCTGGAGAAACACACCGCGGGCGAGATCACCGTCAACGGCATGTCGCCGGAAAACGCCAGGCGGGATCGCTCATACGGTTATGTCTTCCAGGCTGCGGCACTCTATCCCTGGCGCACCATCGAGAAGAACATCGCACTCCCGCTGGAGATCATGGGCTTCTCGAAGGAGGAACAGCGCAAGCGGATCGACCAGACGCTCGAACTCGTCAACCTGACGGGCTTCGGCAAGAAGTTTCCCTGGCAGCTGTCGGGCGGCATGCAGCAGCGCGCCTCTATCGCCCGCGCGCTCGCCTTCGACGCCGACCTGCTCCTCATGGACGAGCCCTTCGGCGCACTGGACGAGATCGTCCGCGACCACCTGAACTCCGAACTCTTGAAGCTCTGGGACCGCACCAACAAGACGATCTGCTTCGTCACCCATTCGATACCGGAAGCCGTTTACCTGTCCACCAAGATCGTCGTGATGAGCCCGCGGCCGGGCCGCGTCACCGACATCATCGAATCGACGCTTCCGAGGGAACGTCCGCTGGAAATTCGCGAGTCCGCGGAATTCCTCGAAATCGCCCACCGCGTCCGCGAGGGCCTGAAGGCGGGGCACAGCTATGAGGAATAGTGCGATCATGCCTCGGCCGCTGCCACTGTCCGTCGCCGTGCACGCCGCAAATGAAATGCCCCTCACCCTGACCCTCTCCCCGCACGCGGGGCGAGGGGACGGCCACGGCGGAGCCACTCGTCCCTTCTCTGCGTCAGAACGGGGAGAAGGTGCCGGCAGGCGGATGAGGGGCAATGGAAACTGTCGCGTCAGTGAGAGGGTTACCCCCCTCTGTCACTTCGTGACATCTCCCCCTCAAGGGGGGAGATCGGGAGCGGACCGTTTCCGTTCGACCATCATCAACCACGCCAGAGGAAAGGCGAGCGTCCTCCGCCTGCCGATCTCCCCCCTTGAGGGGGAGATGCCCGGCAGGGCAGAGAGGGGTGCAAACCTCGAGATGGGAGGCCGCCCATGACCGCCCCTTCCCTCTTCCGGGATCGCGTGCTGCCCGTCCTGACCGTCGTCTTCGCCATCCTCGTCGTCTGGCACGTCTTCGTCGTCTACCTGAACGCGCCCTTCGTGCGCGACCAGGCGGCGCGTGCCAATGAGACGGTATCCTTCGGCCAGCTGGTCGAGCGCACCTTTGCCCAGGAACGGCCGGTTCTGCCGGCGCCCCATCAGGTCATCGCCGAATTGTGGGACACGACCGTCAACAAGGCCATCACATCCAAGCGCAGCCTCGTCTATCACGCCGGCGTCACGCTCTCGGCGACGCTGCTCGGCTTCGCGATCGGCACGGCGCTCGGCATTCTTCTTGCCATCGGCATCGTCCATAACCGGGCCATGGATCGCTCGCTGATGCCCTGGGTGATCGCCAGCCAGACGATCCCGATCCTCGCCATCGCGCCGATGATCATCGTCGTTCTGAATTCGGTCGGTATCTCTGGCATCCTGCCCAAGGCGCTGATCTCGACCTATCTCTCCTTCTTCCCGATCGTCGTCGGCATGGTGAAGGGTCTGAGAAGCCCGGACACCATCCTGCTCGACCTGATGCACACCTATAATGCCAGCCCCGGCCAGACCTTCTGGAAACTGCGCTGGCCGGCCTCGATGCCCTATCTGTTCACCTCGCTGAAGGTGGCGATCGCCATCTCGCTGCTCGGCGCCATCGTCGCCGAACTGCCGACCGGCGCGGTCGCTGGCCTCGGCGCGCGCCTGCTGTCCGGCTCCTATTACGGCCAGACGATCCAGATCTGGGCAGCCCTCTTCATGGCGGCGGCGCTGGCTGCCGTGCTGGTCACGCTGGTCGGGATCGCCCACGTCAAGGTTCTGCAGCGCATGGGGGTCAAACCATGAACGGCTATCTCGTCTTCGCCCTCGTCTTCTGGCTCGCGGCCTGGGCCTTCAACGAGTGGCTGGTGCGCCGCCGTTTTGCCGACCCGACGCTGCGCCGGCTCGCCAACATCGCCGTGCCGCTCATTTTTGGCGTCACGCTTCTGGTGATCTGGGAATGCGTGGTGCACGGCTTCGCCATTCCCTCGATCCTGCTGCCGGCCCCCTCGATGATCTGGGCCAGGCTGACAAGCTCGGTGCCGACGCTGTGGGCCGACTTCCAGCAGACCTTCATGAAGTCGGTGCTGACCGGCTACGTCGCCGGCTGCGGCCTCGGCTTCGTGGTGGCGATCCTCGTCGACCGCTCACCCTTCCTGCAGAAGGGGCTGCTGCCGATCGGCAATTTCGTGTCCGCCCTGCCGATGGTCGGCGTCGCGCCGATCATGGTCATGTGGTTCGGCTTCGACTGGCAGTCCAAGGTCGCCGTCGTCGTCATCATGACCTTCTTCCCCATGCTGGTGAACACCGTGCAGGGCCTGTCTGCTGCAAGCCACATGGAACGCGACCTGATGCGCACCTACGCGGCCTCGTGGTGGCAGACGCTCACCAAGCTGCGCCTGCCGGCCGCCTGGCCGTTCATCTTCAATGCGCTCAAGATCAATTCCACGCTGGCCCTGATCGGCGCCATCGTGGCGGAGTTCTTCGGCACCCCGATCGTCGGCATGGGGTTCCGGATTTCCACGGAAGTGGGGCGAAGCAATGTCGACATGGTCTGGGCCGAGATTGCGGTTGCCGCGGTCGCGGGCTCGGTCTTTTATGGGGTGGTGGCGCTCGCTGAGCGCGCCGTCACCTTCTGGCATCCGTCTGTCCGTGGTGGACAGGCTTAAAAAAGAAAGAGGGAACCAAATGAAACTGAAACTCGCATCCCTGCTCCTCGCCGGCGCCGTGTCGCTGACGGCCATGC
This sequence comes from Rhizobium terricola, assembly GCF_012927355.1. Classification (GTDB taxonomy): domain Bacteria; phylum Pseudomonadota; class Alphaproteobacteria; order Rhizobiales; family Rhizobiaceae; genus Allorhizobium; species Allorhizobium terricola. Next base: position 342,646 of record NZ_JABBGK010000001.1, on the reverse strand, counting down.
AGGCGGCCGCTGCCGAAAAGGTGACGCTGCAGCTGAAATGGGTCACCCAGGCCCAGTTCGCCGGCTACTACGTCGCCAAGGACAAGGGCTTCTACGAGGAAGAAGGCCTTGACGTCGAAATCAAGCCGGGCGGCCCGGATATCGCTCCGCCGCAGGTTCTCGCAGGCGGTGGCGCCGACGTCATCGTCGACTGGATGCCGTCGGCTCTCGCGACCCGCGAAAAGGGCGTTCCGCTGGTCAACATCGCCCAGCCCTTCAAGTCGTCGGGCATGATGCTGACCTGCCTCAAGGAAACCGGCATCACCAAGCCGGAAGACTTCAAGGGCAAGACGCTGGGCGTCTGGTTCTTCGGCAACGAATATCCGTTCCTGTCCTGGATGGCCCACCTGAAGATCCCGACCACCGGCGGCGCCGACGGCGTGACCGTTCTCAAGCAGGGCTTCAACGTCGACCCGCTCCTGCAGAAGCAGGCCGCCTGCATCTCGACCATGACCTACAACGAATACTGGCAGGTCATCGACGCCGGCATCAAGGCCGACGACCTCATCACCTTCCAGTACGAGAAGGAAGGCGTGGCCACCCTCGAGGATGGCCTCTATGTCCTCGAAGACAAGCTCAAGGACCCGGCCTTCAAGGAAAAGATGGTCAAGTTCGTCCGCGCTTCGATGAAGGGCTGGAAGTGGGCCGAGGAAAACCCGGATGACGCCGCCGGCATCGTTCTCGAAAACGACGCATCGGGCGCCCAGACCGAAGTGCACCAGAAGCGCATGATGGGCGAAGTCGCCAAGCTGACCGCCGGTTCCAAGGGCGCGCTCGACGAGGCCGACTACAAGCGCACCGTCGCAACCCTGCTGGGCGGCGGTTCGGACCCGGTCATCACCAAGGAGCCGGAAGGCGCCTACACGCTCGACATCACCAACGAAGCGCTCAAGTAAGAGCCGTTCGTCGGATCAAAAAAGAGACGCCCGGACCTAAACTCCGGGCGTCTTTGCATTTGCAACAAACGGCAACAATTGTTGCAGGAATGACGCATTGCCTTGTGCATCGCAGCAGCTTAAAAGGGCGAAGGTGCTTAAATCGCCCTTGGGACTTGCAAGCGGCGACGGCGATACCAACTAAGTTTCGACCAGACTGGTCGATGGAATTCGTCGTTCGACCCAAAGTGGCTTCTGCGACCTACCGGTATGCAGGAGGCCCTTCCGTCCGGCGACACCTGTTATTATTGTAATTGATATTCTGTCCAGAAGCTCGGAAGGGACACATGGTTCGCGCTACGAACATTACTGCCGCATTGCTCGCATTGTCCGTTTCGATCGTTGCCTTCGCCGCAGCCGCAGAGGATGCGCCGGCGACACCGGAAAAGCCGGCCCTGCCTGCCATTGTGGTGACCGAAGCAACCATGCGCCCCCTGGTGGACAGGATCGTCGCCACCGGCACGATCAAGGCCGTCGAGGAAATCTATGTCCAGCCGCAGGTCGAGGGCCTGTCGATCAGCTCGCTTCAGGCCGATGTCGGCGATCGCATCGGTGCCGAGGCCGTGGTTGCACGCCTGAACGTCGACACCCTGCTTTTGCAGAAGGGCCAGCTCGATGCCACAAAGGCCAAGGCGGAGGCCGGCCTTGCGCAATACAAGGTCCAGCTTGAGGACGCCAAGGCGGGCGCCGGTGAGGCCGATCGCCAGTTCAAGCGGGCCGAAACGCTTGCCAAGAACGGCACGCTGTCGACGGCCTCCGCCGACCAGGCCGAGACCGCAGCGACCAGCGCCAATGCCAAGGTCGAGAGCACCGTGCAGGCAATCGCCATCGCCGAGGCCGACATCAAGGTCGTCGAGAGCCAGCTGGCCGAAATCGACCTGAAACTTGCCCGCACCGACGTGAAGAGCCCGGTCGCCGGAGTGGTCGCCGCCCGCAACGCCAAGGTCGGCGCAATTGCCACCGGCGCGGGCGAGCCGATGTTCACCGTCATCCGCGACGGCGAGCTCGAACTCGTCGCCGATGTGTCCGAGACGGACATTCTCAAGATGCGAAATGGCCAGAAGGCCCGGATCACGGTTGCCGGCGGCGCAGCTCCGCTCACCGGCTCCGTCCGCCTCATTTCCCCGGTGATCGATCCACAGACGCGCCTCGGCGCCGTGCATATCGCGATCGACGATGACGAAGGTGCGCGCGTCGGCATGTATGCCAATGCCGAGATCATCGTGACCGAGACCGAAGGCGTCGCCTTGCCCCTGTCGGCGATCACGACCGACAAGCACGGCACGACGACGCGTCTGGTCGAAGGCAACGTCGTGAAGCAGGTCGCCATCGAGACCGGCATCCAGGACGGCGCCTTCATCGAGGTGAAGAGCGGCCTGAAGTCCGGCGATGTCGTAGTCGCCAAGGCCGGTGCCTTCGTGCGCGACGGCGACCGGATCAACCCGGTCCGCGACGAGACGGCAGCGTCGAACTGAGGGGGATGACGTCATGAATTTCTCCGCCTGGTCCATCCGCAATCCGGTTGCCCCGATCCTGGCCTTCTTCCTCCTGATGGTGGTCGGCCTGCAGTCTTTCTTCGCGCTGCCGATCACCCGTTTCCCCAACATCGACGTGCCGCTGGTCGCCATCACCGTCAGCCAGAGCGGCGCATCGCCTTCCGAGCTCGAGACCCAGGTCACCAAGGAGATCGAGGACGCGGTCGCCAGCATCACCGGCGTGGACGAACTCTCCTCGACCGTGACCGACGGCCAGTCGCAAACGGTCGTGATGTTCCGCATGGAGGTTTCGACCGACGAGGCGGTCCAGGACGTCAAGGACGCGATCGACCGCATCCGCGGCGACCTTCCTGCCTCCGTCGAGGAGCCGATCGTCTCGAAGATCGACGTCGAGGGGGCCGCCATCCAGACCTTCGCGGTCACCGCCCCCAACATGAACATCGAGGAGCTTTCCTGGTTCGTCGACGACACGATCAAGCGCGCCCTTCAGGGCCAGGCCGGCATCGGCCGCATCGACCGTTACGGCGGCGCCGAGCGCGAGATCCGTGTCGAACTCGACACCAACCGCCTCGATGCCTACGGCATCACCGCCGCCGACCTGAACCGTCAGCTGCGCGGCACCAACCTCGACCTCGGTTCGGGCCGCGGCCAGGTGGCCGGCGCCGAACAGGCGATCCGCACGCTCGGCGATGCCCGCGACGTCGAGAGCCTCGCCAACACCACCATCGCGCTTCCGGGCAACCGCTTCGTCAAGCTTGGCGACCTCGGCACCGTCAAGGATACCTACGAGGAGCAGAAGTCCTTCTCGCGCTACGACGGCGAACCGGTCGTCACCTTCGCCGTCTATCGCGCCAAGGGTGCGAGCGAAGTGACCGTCGCGGAAACCGTCGCCCACAGCCTGGACCAGGTGCGCGCCGAGAACCCCCACGTGTCGATCAAGCTGATCAACGATGCCGTCTACTTCACCTATGGCAACTACGAAGCGGCGATGCACACGCTGCTCGAAGGCGCCATCCTCGCGGTCATCGTGGTCTTCCTGTTCCTGCGCAACTGGCGCGCCACGCTGATCTCCGCCATCGCCCTTCCGCTTTCCGCGATCCCGACCTTCTGGATCATGGATATGATGGGCTTCTCGCTGAACCTCGTCAGTTTCCTGGCGCTGACGCTGGCGACCGGCATTCTGGTCGATGACGCGATCGTCGAGATCGAGAACATCGCCCGCCACATCAAGATGGGCAAGTCGCCCTACCGCGCGGCGATCGAGGCAGCCGATGAAATCGGTCTCGCCGTTATCGCGACGACCTTCACCATCATCGCGGTTTTCGTGCCGGTCTCCTTCATGCCGGGCATTCCGGGCCAGTACTTCATCCAGTTCGGCCTGACGGTTGCCTTCTCGGTCTTCTTCTCGCTGATGGTCGCACGCTTCATCACACCGCTGATGGCCGCCTACCTGATGCGTGCCGAAGACGGCATGGACGACCATCACGACAACGACAGCGCCTTCATGAAGGGCTACACGCGCCTGGTGCGCACCACGACCACCCACTGGGCGGCCCGCTACGCCACGCTCGTCGGCGCCTTCGTCTTCCTGGCGGCTTCCCTCGCCCTGCTGTCGCAGGTTCCAGGCAGCTTCCTGCCGCCGGAAGACGCCGGCCGCATCACGCTGTCGATCGAGCTTCCGCCGAATGCGACGCTCGATGAGACCGAACGCAAGACCGACGCCATCTACGCCGCCGTCAAGGATCTCGACGGCGTCGAGAGCGTCTTCGTGCTCGGCGGGGCCTCGCCCAAGGGCGACATGGAGCTTCGCCGCGCGAGCGTGACCCTCAACCTCGTCAACATCGAGCATTCGCTGCTGAAGACCGTGGTCAACAAGGGCATCGGTGGCGTGCCGCTCATCGGCCAGTTCCTGCCCAAGCTGCCGGTCGAGGGTCGTACCCGCCCGCAATGGGAGATCGAGCAGGAAGTCTTCGCCAAGCTCAAGCCGATCGCCGACATCCGCGTGCTCAAGCTCAACGACCGCGGCGAGCGCGACCTGTCGTTCAACTTCCTCTCCAAGAACGAGGACGACCTGAACGAGGCGGCCGCCATCCTGGAAGCCAAGCTGCGGACCGTGCCGACGCTCGCGAACGTCAGCGCAGACGGCGCCCTGCCCCGTCCCGAACTGCAGATCCGTCCGCGCAAGGACGAGGCTGCCCGGCTCGGCATCACCCCGCAGCAGATCGCCGAAACCGTGCGTGTCGCCACCATCGGCGATGTCGACGCGGCGCTCACCAAGATCTCGCTCGACAACCGGCAGATCCCGATCCGCGTCCAGGCCTCGCTCGACCTGCGTAGCGACCTTGCGGCGATCCGCGCCCTGAAGATCCAGACAGCCTCCGGTGCGACGGTTCCGCTGTCGAGCGTCGCCGACATCGACTATTCGGAAGGTGTTTCCTCGATCAGCCGCAACAACCGCAATCGCGTCGTGTCGATCGGCGCCGACCTCCCGCAGGGAGTGGCGCTCGACACAGCATCCGCAGACTTCCGCGCGGCGGTGGATGCGGCCAAGATACCGGCCTCTGTCAAGCTGGTGGAAAGCGGCGACACCAAGGTGCAGAAGGAAATGCAGCAAAGCTTCGTCAATGCGATGCTGCTTGGCCTGATGCTGGTGCTGACCGTGCTGATCCTGCTCTTCAAGGACGTGATCCAGCCCTTCACCATCTTGCTGTCTCTCCCGCTCGCCATCGGCGGCGTCGCGGTGGCCCTCTTGATCACCAACAACCCGCTCTCCATGCCCGTGCTGATCGGTATCCTGATGCTGATGGGCATCGTGACGAAGAACGCCATCCTGCTTGTCGACTTCGCGATCGAGATGCGCCACCAGGGCATGGCGCGGGTCGAAGCCATGGTCGAGGCCGGGCGCAAGCGCGCCCGCCCGATCATCATGACCTCGATCGCCATGTCGGCCGGTATGCTGCCCTCGGCGCTCGGGGTCGGCGAAGGCGGATCCTTCCGCGCGCCGATGGCGATCGCCGTGATCGGCGGCATCATCGTCTCGACGGTGCTCAGCCTGCTGGTCGTGCCGGCCTTCTTCCTGATCATGGACGACCTGTCGCGCCTGCTCGGCTGGCTCTTCAGTCGCATGGTCGGCAAGAAGGAAAAGGAACAGCTGGCCCTGTCGCCCGAATTGCTCACCGAGATCGCCCAGCACAACAAGGACACGATCTCGACGCTCGAGGAACGCCTGGCCGCCGTGGAGAAGCGCCTGCCCGACCAGCAGCGCAAGACCGGCGAAGGTGGCAAGGTCATCCCGCTGCCGCCGCTCGCGGCGGAATGAGCGGATCGTTCATCCATGTAAAGCCGGGCGCTCTGCCCGGCTTTTTCTTTGCCTGCAACGATATTTCCCCCAAAAAATCATGATCTGCGCAAAGTGATTGATCGAAATCAATTCACCTCACTTCGCCCTTGCCTATCCTTTACTCGCTGAGGAACGAGTGACGTGTGAGGGCTGTTTCTTGGTCAGGGAGCGAGACGGGAAGACGGCAGCGTAGTCCCACCTTTCAGGCCACGGAGCACCGGGGTTGGGTGACGGGTCGAATGTCATGCAATCGGGATGACCGATGGCGGGATATTGGTTCCGGAGGCTGCCTTGCCGGGCCACACATAACCGATCTTCGAAGAGACTGGCCACCGCGCTCCATCCGGAACGCAATCCGGAGCCGTGAAAACCGTGAACAAGATTTTGAAATTGAACACACGCGACAAGAACACCCTGCTCAAGACGCCCTTCATGGCTTCTCTCGGTGCGACAGCGCTTTCTCGCATGCTCGAGATCGCCACCGTGATGAACTATGAGGCGCGCGATCTCCTGTTCCGCGAGGGCGAGGGCGCAGAGTATTTCTACTGTGTCCTCAGCGGCTATGTTCGCCTTTTCCGGCTGAACAAGGACGGCCGTGAAGCCGACATCCGCATCTGTGGCCCCGGCGACACCTTCGCCGAATGCCTGCTCTCCATGGGCGACCACTATCTCTACAATTCGCAGGCCGCCGAGAACGTGACCGTCGCGCGGTTCGAACTCGCCAAGGTGCGAGCGCTTGCCGAACAGGAAAAGGACGTGGCGAAGGCCGTGATCCAGTGCCTGTCGAGCCACCTGCGCAACACCATGGACTGCATCGCCAACGACCGCCTGCAGACGGCGCCCCAGCGCGTCGCGCACTATCTCCTGGACAACTGCCCGCAGGACGGCAGCTCCGCCTCGATCCGCCTGCCCTTCCAGAAGAGCCTTCTGGCCGGCAAGCTGGGTCTGGCACCCGAGGCGCTTTCCCGCGCCTTCTCCTCGCTCCGCCGCGCCGGCGTGACGGTGCGTGGCCGCATCATCCAGATCGCCGACATCAGCGCGCTGAAACAGATCTGACCACGATCCGTTTACTGAAACTTGTCGACGGGCGGGCTCTCAGAGCCCGCCCGTTTCCTTGAGGAATCGGACAACCTCGTCGACCCCCTCGCCGCGCTTCATGTCGGAAAAGACGAAGGGCCGCGAGGCGCGCATGCGATCCGCATCGCCGTTCATCACGTCGAGATCGACGCCGACATAAGGCGCCAGGTCCTTCTTGTTGATGACGAGCAGATCCGAGCGCGTGATGCCCGGGCCGCCCTTACGCGGGATTTCCTCTCCCTGACAGACTGAGATCACGTAGATCGTCACGTCGGCGAGATCCGGCGAGAAGGTCGCCGCCAGATTGTCGCCCCCCGATTCGATGAAGACCACGTCGAGGTCGGGAATGCGGGCGTTGAGATCAGCGATCGCCTGAAGGTTGATCGAGGCATCCTCGCGGATCGCCGTGTGTGGACAGCCACCGGTTTCGACGCCGACCACGCGGTCGGACGAGAGCGCCTGCATGCGGATCAGTGCATCGGCATCTTCGCGCGTATAGATATCGTTGGTGACGACCGCGACCGAATAGTCGTCGCGCATCGCCTTGCAGAGCTTCTCCGTCAGCGCCGTCTTGCCCGAACCGACCGGCCCGCCGATACCGACCCGCAAGGGACCATTCAAGGATTTCATGCCGCTTTTCCTGTCTTCGTCTTAAGGGTTGGAGGCGGCTCGTCAGGACTGGAAGAGCCGCGAATACTGGGTCTCGTGCCGCATCGACAGCATGTCGGCGATCACCGTCGCGGAACCGAGGTCGTCGAGCGTCAATCCGGCAACCGCCTCCGACTGGCGCAGGATCAGCGGCTCCAGCCCGGCCAGCACTGCCACGCCCTGCCGCTGCCCGATCAGGCCGAGACGGATCGCCGCCGAGACGAGCTGCGCGCACTGCGCGTGCAGATAGGCCGCGAGCGTGTCGCAGACTGTCACGCCATGCGCGGCCGCGACCGCGCCGACGGCGACGCTGTAGGCGGTGCCGCCGGAAAAGACGTCGAGAACCGCATGCGGCCAGGCCGAAGCAGCCGCGAGGAATGCGTCGCCCTGCCGGACCGACTCGCTGTAGCGTTCCGCCGAACCGGCAAGCGCCGCAGCGAGTTCGGCCACGCCCAGGAGCCGCTCAGGATCGTCGAAGACCCGATGGGCCTCGCCAAGCAGGATGGCATCATTGCGCAGGGATCCGGAAGACAGAAGCGTCGAGAGCCAGGGCGCAAGCGCGTTCCCGTCGGCCAGGTGACCACCCTCGACCGCCGCCTCCAGCCCGCCGGAATAGACGAAGCCGCCGACAGGGAAGGCTGGCGAAAGCCAGGTCATCAGGCGGAGCAGGCTCTGCTGCCCGCCCGCCGTCGCGCTTGCCTCAGGCATGATCATCATGGCCGCCATGCGCGTGGCCGCCGTGGCCGTGCCCGCCATGACCGTGATAGGCGCCCCGCAGGGGCTGGAAGGGTTCGATCACCTCGGTAACCGTCGCACCAAGCCCGACAAGCATGTCGCGGATGACATGATCGCGCAGGATCAGAATGCGATCCGCCTCGAACTGTGCCGCCAGATGCCGATTGCCGAGATGCCAGGCGAGTTCGACGAGATGCCGTGCGTCGCGGGGCGTAACGGCGAAGAGGCGCTCTTCCGCCGCCCTGATCTCGACGGCGTTCCCATCGTCAAGCAGGAGGAGGTCGCCGTCGGCGAAAAGCACCGGCTCCTTGAGGTCGAGCATCACCATGTCGCCGTCTTCGAGATGCAGCAACTTGCGCCTGAGATGGCGCGCATCATGGGCAAGCGTGACAGAACCGACGACGGTTTCATCCGACGTTCCGGCGGCGAGATAGGACGTAGCGCGGCGCATGGCTTTTCCGAACTGGTTACTTTTCAACCATGCAAAAATATGAGGCAGCCGGCAAGGCGGAAGTTTCAACCGACAAGCGGCGCAGGTTCATCCCCGAGCCCGAGCGGCCGGGTTGCAGGCGGGATGTCTCCCCCCGGCGCGAAGCGCAAAACGGCCTCCTCACCCTCATGCACAACCCGGTTACGGCCATTTGCCTTCGCGCAGTAGAGCGCGCGATCCGCCGCGGAATAGACGCTTTCCGGACGACGTCCGGCCTCGAACTCGGCCATGCCGGCCGACACCGTCGTGCTGATCGCCGTGTTTTCGCAGACGACGGCGCGCGCTTCGATCAGCCCCCGCGCACGCTCGACCAGCCCCATACGCTGCCCGATGCCGCCGCCGCGGATGATGACGCCGAATTCCTCGCCCCCGAGGCGGGCCATCAGATGCTGCTCGCCAAAAACCTCCCGAAGGATGTCGGCCACCGCCTTGATCACCTCGTCGCCGGCGCAATGGCCGTGACCGTCATTGATGGACTTGAAACGGTCGAGGTCGAGGATTGCCAGCGACGACCCCGGGCCCGTCTCGGCGAGAGCGGCATTGAAGGCACGTCGGTTGAGCAGGCCAGACAGCATGTCGGTGCGGCTGAGGCGCTCGAACTCGGCGCGCGAAACGGTCAGTTCGTGGATCACATGGCCGGTGACGATCGCCAGCGCCCCCGATACCGCCCCGCCAAACAGCCACGAGAAAGCAACCGAAAGCTTTATGGCATCTGCAACCTCAAGCGGCATGATGCCCAAAGCATAGCAGATGGGAAGAACGGCAATATTGAACAAGAACGCGAGAATAACGGCGCGAAACGCCATTTTCAACGCAAATCCATAGACGGCCTCCCGACTATCGAAATTGCCGAGATCGACCTGAAGCGACATCCATCGTCTAAGTGCTTCCATCGCGCCGCTCCCCTTTATTGCAGCACTGACCGGAATAGGAGGCTTTTATTGGCCAATTCCTAATTCGATGACTAAAATCCGAGTTATTACGAAAATAGATTTACATTGATCCACAGGAAATCCCTCATAACTTTAGATTGCACTAAATTCAATATTCGCCTGAACGAAAAAACGCCTGTTTCCAGCGTTTATTGCGAGAAAAGCGCGGGTTTCTTTAGAAAATCCGCAAGCGCCTTCTTCGTCTGCCGCAGCTTCGGCTCGAAATGGAACACCCGGTCGGCTCCGGAAAAACGTCCGCAGCGCGTTAACTTTTTCCAACCCTCCATGTGCGATTCCTAAAGTAAAGCCGTTAACGACAAAGGGCCCGGCGTTTGCCGGGCCCTCTTCTTGTTCCGAACCGTCGGAAAGACCGTCAGGCGGCCTTCTTTTCCTTCAGCTTTTCCATGATGTTCTGCGGCGATGATACACCGTAGGGATCGCTCTCGCAGTTGTCGGAATAACCTTCTTCCTCGAACCACTGCTCGACGACGCCGTCATTGATGATCGCGGCATAACGCCACGAACGCATGCCGAAACCGAGGTTGTCCTTGGCGACCAGCATGCCCATCTTGCGGGTGAACTCGCCGGAACCGTCCGGGATCACCTTGACGTTCTGCAGGTTCTGGCCCTTGGCCCAGGCGTTCATGACGAAGGCGTCGTTGACCGACATGCAGTAGATCTCGTCGATGCCCTCGGCCTGGAATTCCGGATACATCTTCTCGAAGTCCGGCAGCTGGTAGGTCGAGCAGGTCGGGGTGAATGCGCCCGGCAGCGAGAAGAGGATGACGCGCTTGCCCTTGAAGTAGTCGTCGGAGGTCATGTCCTGCCAACGGAAGGGGTTCGGACCTCCGACGGATTCGTCGCGAACGCGCGTGCGGAAGGTCACGTCAGGTACTTTTCTGCCGATCAGCATGGAAATCTCCTTGGAATGAAAAAACGTGCCGCTCCTTTCGCAACAGGACCGGCTTTCTAAGAATTAGAACTAACCCAAAACGGAGTGCAGTGCAGCATTAAACCGCCGCGAAGCGGCCGCATAGCTGCATTGCGCTACGCGCATGACCGGCGAAGACTTTCGCCCGATCAGAAGAGGAAGTAGCGCTGCGCCATTGGCAGAACCTTGGCCGGCTCGCAGGTGAGCAGTTCGCCGTCGGCGCGCACCTCATAGGTCTCCGGATCGACCTCCACATGCGGCGTCAGATCGTTGAGGATCATCGACTTCTTGGAAATCCCGCCGCGGGTGTTCTTCACCGCCACCAGCTGCTTGGCGACACCGAGCCGGCTTGCGAGACCGGCGTCGAGCGAGGCCTGGGACACGAAGGTAACGGAGGAATTGGTGCGGGCCTTGCCGAAGGCGCCGAACATCGGTCGGTAGTGCACCGGCTGCGGCGTCGGGATCGAGGCGTTCGGATCGCCCATCGGCGCCGCCGCGATCATGCCGCCGAGCAACACCATGTCCGGCTTCACCCCAAAGAAGGCCGGGTTCCAAATGACGAGATCCGCACGCTTGCCGACCTCGACCGAGCCGATCTCGTGGCTGAGCCCGTGGGCGATCGCCGGGTTGATCGTGTATTTGGCGATGTAGCGGCGAACGCGGAAATTGTCGTTGTCACCGGTTTCCTGGGCAAGGCGCCCGCGCTGGCGCTTCATCTTGTCGGCGGTCTGCCAGGTGCGGATCGCCACCTCGCCGACGCGGCCCATGGCCTGGCTGTCCGACGAGATGATCGAAAAGGCGCCGATATCGTGGAGGATATCTTCGGCCGCGATCGTCTCCTTGCGGATGCGGCTTTCGGCAAACGCGATGTCCTCCGGGATCGACGAGGACAGATGATGGCAGACCATCAGCATGTCGAGATGCTCGGCGATCGTGTTGACCGTGTAGGGCCGCGTCGGATTGGTCGACGACGGGATCACGTTCATCTGACCGCAGATCTTGATGATGTCGGGCGCATGACCGCCGCCGGCCCCTTCCGTGTGGAAAGCATGGATGGTGCGCCCCTTGATGGCACCGATCGAATCCTCGACGAAACCCGACTCGTTCAGCGTGTCGGTATGGATCATCACCTGAACGTCATACTGGTCGGCCACCGTGAGGCAGCAGTCGATGGCGCCGGGCGTCGTGCCCCAGTCCTCGTGCAGCTTCAGCGAGGTGGCGCCGGCCAGCACCATTTCCTCGAGCGCGCCGGGCAGCGAGGCATTGCCCTTGCCCGCAAAGGCAAGGTTCATCGGAAAGGCGTCCGCCGCCTCGATCATGCGGGCAAGGTGCCAGGGACCGGGCGTGCAGGTGGTGGCCAGCGTCCCGTGTGCGGGCCCCGTGCCGCCGCCGAGCATGGTGGTGAGGCCGCTCATCAGCGCTTCTTCGATCTGCTGCGGGCAGATGAAGTGGATGTGGCTGTCCATGCCGCCGGCGGTGACGATCTTGCCCTCCCCGGCGATCGCCTCGGTGCCCGGACCGACGATGATGTCGACGCCCGGTTGGGTATCGGGATTGCCGGCCTTGCCGATCGCCACGATCCGCCCGTCCTTCAGGCCGATATCGGCCTTGACGATCCCCCAGTGGTCGAGGATCAGCGCATTGGTGATGACCGTATCGACGGCCCCGTCGGCGCGGCGCACCTGGCTCTGCCCCATGCCGTCGCGGATGACCTTGCCGCCGCCGAACTTCACCTCATCGCCATAGGTCGTGTAGTCCTTCTCGACCTCGATGAAGAGCTCGGTGTCAGCGAGCCTGACCTTGTCGCCGGTGGTCGGTCCGAACATCGAGGCATAGGCCTTGCGGGACATCTTGTAGGGCATGGTTTCAGACTCCTTGGGAGGGGGAGGACGAGGGATCGGACGACAGACGCGACAGCCGGCCGGCGGCGACGAAGTCATCGATGAGGCGTTTTTCGGCGGAGAACGGATGCCCAGCCCACCCCTGATGGGTGAAGCCGGCGACGACGACCTCGTCGTCCGACCGCGCCTCGCTGGACAGCACATGGACCACCACGATCAGGCCGCTGCTCGGCACGACATAGGGCTCGGGACGATAGGCTGCCAGGGCCTCGTCCACCCCCTCGTGCACGGACCGCGCGATCACGCGATGGCGCTTGGCCCGGCTGGCGGCGAAGGCGGCGAAGTCCTCGGTGCGGTCATCGCAGAAATCGTCGAGTTCGGGATGCGACAGGGCGAGCCGCGGGCGCAGGTCAAGAAACTTCTCCGGGTCGCGCACCGACCAGATTTCCCGGCAGGCCGCCACCGCCGACCCGTTCAGCCAATCCTCGGAACCGAGCATGGCCTGGGCCGGACGGCCGGTATTGCACACCGCCACCACGTCGGTGCGGCGTCCGGCGGAAGGGAAATTGCGCACCGCGTTGAAACGGATGACGAGGTCGGACTGGTCGATCCTGTCGCCAGCCCCTTCCTCCACCGGTCCGTTTCCCACGATCATGATGCGTCGTCCCATCCGCTCTGGTGCCTTCCTCAGAAACCTTCGGCGAGCGATTTCAGCTCTTCCGTGCGCTTGCGCGTCAGCTCCGCCATGCAGGACGAGTAGATCGTCGGCGCCATGGTCCCGCCCTGCACCGATGCTTCCTCGGTGTCGCACTGGCCGTCACGATAGTCGATCCAAGCGCGCTGCGACTTCAAGAGCGAGGCTTCCGCCGAGGCAATCATGCCGAGCGACTTCAGGCTCTCGTCCCATTCCTTGACGATCGGCTTCAGCGCGGCCCATTGCGCATTGAGCGCCTTGTCCGCCTCCTTGTAGTCGCGGTCGGAGCAGACATTCATGTCGTACTGCGTCATCGGGTTCTTGCAGTCGACATCGGGCTCATCCTCGGCGAAGGCCGGCGGCACGGCGACAAGGGTAAGAAAGGCGATGGCGGCAATGGACGTGGCGGGCAGGCGCATGGCTGTTGGTTCCTGTATGAGATTCGTTAAAGGGCCGCGCCGTCGAACGCCTCGGAGGGCAGCGAACGTGCGTCCACCCCGTCGAGGCAATTGACATTGACGGCGACCATCTGGCGCCCGTCCGGCGTCGCGCCGTAGGAAAAGCCCTGCATACCGCAGGTCTTGCAGAACTGGTGATGGATCAGGTGCTTGTTGAACTGGTATTCGGTGAGGTTCTCGCTGCCGGAATTCAGCGTGAAGGCTTCCCGGGCCGCAAACGCCAGCACGGAGCCAAGCCGGCGGCAGCGCGAGCAATTGCAGGTCGCCGTATGCGAGAGGTCGAGGTCGACGTCGAAGTCGACTGCGCCGCACTGGCAGCTGCCGTGATAATGCTGGACGGCCATCAGAGCGCCCCCATCACCTGTTGGCGGAAACCGTAGACCGCGCGCTTGCCCGAAAGCGGGATCAGCGTCACCTGCCGCGTCTGTCCCGGCTCGAACCGCACTGCCGTTCCTGCCGGAATGTCGAGACGCATGCCGCGAACCTTTTCCCGGTCGAAGGAAAGCCCGGCATTGGCCTCGAAGAAATGGTAGTGGCTGCCGACCTGCACCGGCCGATCGCCGGTATTCGACACCTCGATCGTCACGGTCGGTTGACCGGCATTGAGTTCGATGTCGCCGCTTGCGGCAATGATTTCACCCGGGATCATGGACAGTCCCTCTCCGTTGTTCAGGCGGCCTTGACCGGCTTGCAGCCCTCGGCCTTGAGGACGCGTTTGTCAGACGCAGGATTGTTTACGAGTCGCGCAGCCGGCCGGATCGGTCGGCGCACCAGTTCGCCACCACAATTGGGGCAGACGCCGCCAAGCACGGCGCTCGCGCAGTCACTGCAGAACGTGCATTCGAAACTGCAGATCAGCGCATCCCGGCTCTCGGGCGGCAGGTCGCGGTCGCAGCACTCGCAATTCGGTCGAAGCTCCAGCGCCATGAAAGCACCCTCAGCGGATCGGTTCGTGAACGGTCACCAGCTTGGTTCCGTCCGGGAAGGTCGCTTCGACCTGCACGTCATGGATCATCTCGGCGATGCCCTCCATGACCTGGCCGCGGGTAACCACATGGGCACCCGCCTCCATGAGCTCGGCGACCGGGCGGCCGTCACGGGCGCCCTCGACGACGAAGTCGGTGATCAAGGCGATCGCTTCCGGATAGTTGAGCTTGACACCCCGCTCCAGCCGCCGGCGCGCGACCATGGCCGCCATGGCGATCAGCAGTTTGTCTTTTTCCCTCGGGCTCAGGTTCATGACCGCTCCACGTTCTTGATCACTGTCATAGATTCCAGACTTTCGGCACTGACGCACCGCCACGCAAGATGGAAATCACCGGGATCAGGGATTTTCTCAAGATGAACCCATCTTCGGCCGATAGCCGCACCACAAGCTTGTCCTTCCAGTGGCTTGCACCACCCCATGGGCCGAGCACCCCGCGCACCTTCGGCAGCAGGGCCTCACAGCTTGGCCCCGTATAGAGGACCGTGGCGAAGGCCACCTTGCCGCCGAGCACCGGGGCCTCTTGCGTCAGCGTGGCGATGTCGCCCCGCATCATCAACTCTTCCGCATGGATCAGCCGGCCCGCCCGACGGATGCGCCAGCGGTCGCGTACCATGCCCTGCGCCATCGCCTCGCCCATTGCCTTGCGGCCGAGCAGGATCGCCTCCACAGCGACAAATTCGGCGGTCTCGTCGAGATCGACCTCGAGCCGGCGCGTCAGCGAGGCGTTATCGAAAAGGATGCTCTCCTGCGGCAACCAGTGAAGCCGGGCGCCCGCCGCCACATCGATCGACGTCACCACCTCGGCCGTACCGGCCGAAGCCTTGTAAATCTTTTCGCAGGCCTGCGTCGTCGCCGTGACGAAGGTGTCGGGTCCTGCGGAAAACGACCAGTCCATCCGGTCGCCTCCCGTGAGCCCGCCGGCGGTATTGATGATCACCGCCTCCATCTCGGAAGTGAAGGTCTCCGGAAGACGGATCTTCGCCGCGCCTTCCTGATAGAGCTCGGCGATCCGGGTCCGGCCGCCGAACGGCTTCGTCACAAGCCTTCCGACGCCCCGGGCGCGCTGAGGTCTGATGTCACTTGCTGGCTGCACTTGATCCCCTGACCGCCTTTTTTCGTCTTGGCGGTTGTCTTGTCGTCGGCGCAGGCAGCCGTGGTCGCCGTTCCGGCCATCAGCTCGCCTCCCGCAGTGCGGAAAAACTCCCACATTCTTCCCGTCGCATCAACCTCCCGGATTGTGTCGTCCCCACTGGCGGCGGCAAGCCGGAAGCGGATGGCCTGCGACGGCCAGTCGTGATCGGCATCGGCAATCACATGCGACATCACGCTCGTCCCGCCCCGGCAGCCGGGATAGGTCGTGACGGTCACCGTGTCGCCCTTGTCGGTGAGCGCCCGCTCCTCGCAGCCGTTAAGCTCCGCCCAGCGCTTGACCGCCACCTCGCCGCCATACTGCCAGTAGGGCTTTCCGCCACCGGCAAACGGGTTGACGTGATCCTTGAGGCCGGAAAACGCGATGATCGAGATCGGACGCGCCGGGTTGCAGCTTTCCTTGCGCGGGCGCCACACACCGTCCTCCTGCTCGGGATAGCCGGCGCGCAGGCCCATGACGAAACCGGCGGCGGCAAAGTCGCCATGCCCGTCGCAGACATATTGCGACAGCATGCGTCCGCCGCCCGAATAGCCCGACGCATAGATGCGGGCGGGGTCGACGCAGAACGTCTCCTTCGCCGCAGCCACCGCGTCGCGGATGAACTTGCCCTCGTCGAGACGTCCCTCGCGGCTGACCCCGGGCAGCGGGTTGACGCCCGGCACGTTCCACGCATGGGTTCCGGGCAACGCACCGTCGAGGCTGCCTTCCAGCGCCATCACGATGAATCCTTCCTGCTCCGCAACCTGATCCCAATGGCTGCGGTTAAGCTGGCCGCGAGGATGGCTGTTGGAACCGTGGAAGTCGAAGACCAGCGGAACCTTGCGGCCGCCGGTATAGCCCGACGGGATGTAGTAGACCGCACTGCGCTCCTCGCCCTCGGAGCGGATCACCATGTCGTGCCGGCCGGGGTCCATCGGCATGCCGCAGCCCGTGGCTGCCGCTGCATCACCGGTCGTGGCCCCGAAGAAAAGATAGCCCGTCGCGAGAAGACCAACGAGGTCGCGCGCCCGCAACCGGTTTCGAACCGTGCTGGATGTCATGGCTGTGCCTTCTGTTAGCAGATGCGCGTTGATACCACGCGTCCCCTCAGCTTCAAGCATAGATCACTAATAAATCATCAACCATGTGAGACAAGATCAGACCGTCAGATGCCGCCGCGCCTCGGGCGTGTCGAGCGTTTCCGCCCTGCCTTCATGGACGATCTCGCCGCGATCCATGATGTAGACTTGGTCGGCAAGCTCGCGGCAGAAATCGAGATACTGCTCGACCAGCAGG
Source organism: Rhizobium terricola (assembly GCF_012927355.1). Taxonomy (GTDB): domain Bacteria; phylum Pseudomonadota; class Alphaproteobacteria; order Rhizobiales; family Rhizobiaceae; genus Allorhizobium; species Allorhizobium terricola. Next base: position 325,617 of record NZ_JABBGK010000001.1, on the reverse strand, counting down.
ATCGCCATGCCGGTAGAATCGCGCAGATATTTGATCGCCCGGCCGATATCCTTGATGATCGACGGCTGGATGCCCTCCGTCGGTTCGTCGAGCACGAGGATCTTCGGCCGCGTCACCATGGCCCGGCCGATCGCCAGCTGCTGCTGCTGACCACCCGAGAGATCGCCGCCGCGTCGCCCCAGCATGCTTTCCAGAACCGGAAACAGGCTGAAGATCTCGTCGGGAATGAAACGGTCCTTGCGCGGCAGCGGCGCATAACCGGTCTCGAGGTTTTCCCGGACGGTCAGAAGCGGGAAGATTTCCCGCCCCTGCGGCACATAGCCGAGGCCGAGCTTGGCCCGGTTGAACGGCGCCATCCCGTCAAGCGTCGTGCCCGAAAAAGCGATCGTGCCGGAGGAAACGCCGTGCTGGCCGGTGACGGCCCGTAGCAGCGACGACTTGCCGACCCCGTTTCGACCGAGCACACAGGTGATCTTGCCCATCTCGGCCTTGATCGAGACCCCGCGCAGGGCCTGGGCGGCGCCGTAGTGAAGGTTGATGTTGTCGACTGTCAGCATGATGCGTGTTCCCCGAAATGTTTACGGGGTACGACACCCCCCTCTGCCCTGCCGGGCATCTTCCCCTCAAGGGGGGAGATCGGCGCGGAGCCGGCCTCTCGCCTGCAAACTATCCTCGCGGGACGATACCGCCCGTACCCCCCGAACCTTCGCTTGGATATTGGGCCGGCGGATTGCCAAGATCCGATCTCCCCCCTTGAGGGGAAGATGCCCGGCAGGGCAGAGGGGGGTATGCGCGCCGCAGCGTCCGACATCATCTGATCACCGCCCCAGATAGTTCTCGATCACCTTGGGATCGGCCGAGACGAAATCGATCGAGCCCTCGGCCAGTACCGAGCCTTCGGCGAGACACGTGACCTTGACCCCGAGATCGCGGATGAAGCCCATGTCGTGTTCGACGACGACCACCGAACGGGTCCGGGCGATTTCCTTGAGCAGGATCGCCGTCTCCGCCGTCTCCGCGTCGGTCATGCCGGCCACCGGCTCGTCGACCAGAAGCAGCTTGGGTTCCTGCGCGAGCAGCATGCCGATCTCCAGCCATTGCTTCTGGCCATGGCTGAGATTGGCGGCGAGGTCCTGGGCGCGAGCGGTCAGCCGCACCGTCTCGAGGATCTCCTCGATGCGCGCCTTGTCTTCCGCCGAAAGGCGATAGAACAACGTGCCGAACACGCCGCGGTCACGGTTGAGTGCGAGTTCGAGATTGTCCCAGACGGTATGGCTCTCGAACACGGTCGGCTTCTGGAACTTGCGGCCGATGCCGAGCTGGGCGATCTCGGCCTCGTCCCTCTTCGTCAGGTCGACGTCACCGTTGAAGAAAACCTCGCCTTCGTCAGGCCGGGTCTTGCCCGTAATGATGTCCATCATCGTCGTCTTTCCGGCACCGTTCGGGCCGATGATCGCGCGAAGCTCGCCCGGCTCGACGACGAAGGACAGCGAGTTCAGCGCCTTGAAGCCGTCGAAGGAGACGGACACGCCGTCGAGATAGAGGATGCTCGTGGGCTTCTTGTCGTTCATGACGCTTACTCCGCCGCCTGGCCGACCGGCAGCGCCGCGTCGGTTACCGTGTCAGTGTTGGCGGCGTCGCCCGCCGCCTCGCGCTCGCGCCGCGTCGCCAGCCGCTGCTGGATCGTGCCGACCACGCCCTTGGGCAGAAACAGCGTCACGCCGATGAAGAGCCCGCCCAGCGCGAACAGCCAGAGTTCCGGGAATGCGCCGGTGAAATAGCTCTTGCCCGCATTGACCATCAGCGCGCCGATGATCGGCCCGATCAGCGTGCCGCGCCCGCCGACCGCGGTCCAGACCACCACCTCGATGGAGTTTGCCGGCGCGAACTCGCCCGGATTGATGATGCCGACCTGCGGCACGAACAGGGCGCCTGCGATCCCCGCCATCATCGCCGAAACCACAAAGGTGAACAGCTTGATGTTTTCCACCCGGTAGCCGAGGAAGCGCACGCGGCTTTCGGCATCGCGCACGCCGACCAGCACCTTTCCGAACTTGGAACGCACGATCGCCGAGGATATCACCAGGCAGAGCGACAGCATGAGCGCCGAGAGCGCGAACAGCACCGCGCGCGTGCCGTCCGCCTGCACGTTGAAGCCGATGATTTCCTTGAAGTCGGTAAGGCCGTTATTGCCGCCGAAACCCATGTCGTTGCGGAAGAAGGCCAAGAGCAGCGCATAGGTCATCGCCTGGGTGATGATCGACAGATAGACGCCGTTCACTCTGGAGCGGAAGGCGAACCAGCCAAAGACGAAAGCGAGCAGCCCCGGCACGACGAGCACCATCAGCATGGCGAACCAGAACATGTCCATGCCGTGCCAGAACCACGGCAGTTCCTTCCAGTTGAGGAAGACCATGAAGTCGGGCAGGATCGGATTGCCGTAGACGCCGCGGCTGCCGATCTGGCGCATCAGATACATGCCCATGGCATAGCCGCCGAGCGCGAAGAAGGCGCCGTGACCGAGAGACAGGATGCCGCAATAGCCCCAGACCAGGTCGAGTGCCAGCGCCAGCAGCGCATAGCAGAGATATTTGCCCATCAGCGACACGGCATAGGTCGGGATATGAAGAAAGCTGTCCACCGGGGTGAGCAGATTGAGCGCCGGGACGATGAGCGCCACGCCGAGAAGAACGCCGACGGCAATGACGATCCTGCCTTCGAGTGCCCTGAAGATGAAACCGGTGATCATGCTTCCACCGCCCTTCCCTTGAGCGCGAAGAGGCCGCGCGGTCGTTTCTGGATGAAGAGGATGATCAGCACGAGCACGAGGATCTTGCCGAGGACCGCGCCGACCGAGGGTTCGAGGAACTTGTTGAGCACGCCAAGCAACAGCGCGCCGACAAACGTGCCCCAGAGATTGCCGACCCCGCCGAACACCACGACCATGAAACTGTCGATGATGTAGGCTTGGCCGAGGTTGGGCGAAACGTTGTCAATCTGGGAAAGGGCCACACCGGCGATACCGGCGATGCCGGAGCCGAGCGCGAAGGTGAAGGCGTCGACCCACGGGGTGCGAATGCCCATCGACGACGCCATGCGGCGGTTCTGCGTGACGGCGCGCATCTGCAACCCGAAGGCGGACCGTTTCATCAGTGCAAGCAGGGCAAAGAAGATGGTCAGCGAAAAGAGCACGATCCACAACCGGTTCCAGGTGATCGTCAGCCCACCCAGCGCGAACGAGCCGGACATCCACGACGGATTGCCGACCTCCTGATTGGTCGGGCCGAAGATCGTGCGGATCAACTGCTGCAGGATCAGCGAAATGCCCCAGGTGGCGAGCAGCGTCTCGAGCGGCCGGCCATAGAGAAAACGGATGACGCCGCGCTCGATGACGAGGCCGATCACGGCGGTGACGAGGAAGGCCACAGGCAGGGCGATGGCCAGCGACCAGTCGAACAGCCCCGGATAGGAGGTGCGGATCACCTGCTGGACCATGAAGGTGGAATAGGCGCCGATCATCACCATCTCGCCATGCGCCATGTTGATGATGCCCATGACGCCGAAGGTGATGGCAAGGCCGATGGCGGCCAGCAGCAGCACCGAGCCGAGCGAAATGCCGTACCAGACGTTCTGGCCCGCATCCCACAGCGCCAGATCACCCTCGATGCCGGCGATCGCCTTGTCGAGATCGGGTTTCAGGCTTTCGTCGATCGTCGAGGACACGGTCATCAGGATGCCGATCGCCTCGCGCCCGCCGAGCGAGGCGACCCTGTCGATCGCGGCGCGCTTTTCCTCGACGGAACGGTCGGAGGCCAGCAGCGACACGGCGCGCGCCTCTTCCATGCGGGCCTTGACCTCGCTGTCGGCTTCCTTGGCGAGCGCCGCCTCGACGAGATCGAGATTTTCCGCGCTCGGCGATTGCAGCACCTGTTGCGCCGCCTGCAGGCGCACCGCCCTGTCGGGGCTCATGAGCGTCAGCCCGCCCAGCGCCGAGCGGATGGCGCGACGCAGATTGTTGTTGACCTTGATCTTCGTGAAGGCAGCCTTCGGCGCCTCGCCGAGGGTCTCGCCGGAAAGCGGATCGATGGCGACCAGATTGGAACCGGCGGCCTTGGTGATGACGACCGCGCCATCGGACTTGCGAACATAGAGATCGCCCTCGGCGAAGGCCTCGAGCGCCGGAACGACACGAGCATCACCGGTCGCCGCGATCTGCGTCAGCAGTTCCTCGGCCTGCTTGAAATTGGCCTTGCCCAGCGCGTTGATGAGGTCCTTCGGATCGCTCTGCGCCAGGGAGGGCGCGGCGAAAGCTGTTACCAACACCATCAACATGAGTTTTAGAAAAAATCGCATCGTCGTCACGCAGCCCCTCGTTCGTGCGCGTCGCCGTCTACCCCCTCACCTGCAATTTCTAACACTTAGCTACGCCAAGATGTTGAAATCGCTTCCTCTCCCACAAGGGGAGAGGTGAAAGCGGCAGACGCGGCGCCCCGCCTCTCCCCCTTGTGGGAGAGGATACAAAATCGCGATCTTAGCGTTCGCTAAGTCGCAGATTTTGTTGGTGAGGGGGAAGGCTCCCCCTCATCCGGTCCTTCGGACCACCTTCTCCCCGAAGGGAGAGGGGATGATCAGCTGCCCTTGCCGCCGCACTTGCCGGTGGCGACGTTGAAGTTGCCGCATTCCATCGGCTTGCGCCAATCGGAGATCAGGTCCTTCGAATCCGGCAGGTAGTCGGACCATTCGTCGCCGACGACGGCCGGCGTTTCCTGGACGATCTCGAACTGGCCGTCGGCCTGGATTTCACCGATCAGCACCGGCTTGGTGATGTGGTGGTTCGGCATGACGGTCGAGGTGCCGCCCGACAGGTTCGGAACGGCAACGCCGATGATGCTATCGAGGACTGCATCGGTGTCGGTGGTGCCGGCGGCCTCGACGGCCTTTACCCAGGCGTTGAAGCCGATATAGGCGGCTTCCATCGGGTCGTTGGTCACGCGCTTGTCGTTCTTGGTGAAGCCGTGCCAGGTCTTGATGAACTCGGCATTGACGTCGGCGTCGACGGACTGGAAGTAATTCCAGGCGGCGAGATGGCCGACCAGCGGCGCGGTGTCGAGACCGGCGAGTTCTTCTTCACCCACGGAGAAGGCGACGACCGGAATGTCTTCGGCCTTGATGCCCTGGTTGCCGAGTTCCTTGTAGAAGGGAACGTTGGCGTCACCGTTGATGGTCGAGACGACGGCGGTCTTCTTGCCGGCCGAGCCGAACTTCTTGATGTCGGAGACGATCGTCTGCCAGTCGGAATGACCGAACGGCGTGTAGTTGATCATGATGTCCTCTTCCTTGACGCCCTTGGACATCAGGTAGGCCTTCAGGATCTTGTTGGTCGTCTGCGGATAGACGTAGTCGGTGCCGGCAAGCACCCAACGCTCGACGCCTTCCTCGGCGGCGAGATAGTCGACGGCCGGGATCGCCTGCTGGTTCGGCGCGGCACCGGTGTAGAAGATGTTGCGCGAGGATTCCTCACCCTCGTACTGGACCGGGTAGAAGAGGATCGAATTGAGCTCTTCGAACACCGGCAGGACCGACTTGCGCGACGAGGACGTCCAGCAGCCGAACACGGCAGCGACCTTGTCCTGGGAAATCAGCTGGCGGGCCTTTTCGGCGAACAGCGGCCAGTCGGAGGCCGGGTCGACGACGACCGCCTCGAGCTTCTTGCCGAGAACGCCACCCTTCTTGTTCTGCTCCTCGACGAGCATCAGCATGGCGTCCTTGAGCGTCGTTTCCGAGATCGCCATGGTGCCGGACAGCGAATGGAGCACGCCGATCTTGATCGTGTCGTCGGCGGCAAACGCGCCGCTGAATGCCGTCGTGGACAGCATGGCGCCGAGCAGCGCGCCGGTGAGTTTTGCCTTCATTGTCATCTGGTTGAACCCCTCTTCTTGTTCCCGCAACCGGTGGGTAAAGAAAACTTTAACCGTTGCTGGGAGGGACTATCCGATGCTGCGGCGCAAAACCGTATACGTCGTTTAACGTAGTCCCGGGGGTCAAAAGGGCGAAAGGCACACAAGGCGGGCGCCTGGCCGCCGGTCCTTCCCATGAAAAAAACGTCGGATTTCGGCGGGAAGTCCGGCGTTTCAGGATGTTCAGGTGTCGGAGGTTCTGCGCTGCCGGCTCAATCGGCCGGTTCAGGCAGCAATGCCGAGAAGATGCGGCCAGACCTCGACGAAGCCGTGATAGATCATCATGACCGTCACATAGGCGATGACACCGAGGCCGACATAGGCGATCCAGCGGTGACGATGGAGCAACCGGGCGACGAGGTTCGCAGCGAGGCCCATCAGCGCGATCGACAGGACGAGGCCAACGGCGAGGATGCTCGTGTGTTCCTTGGCCGCACCGGCAACGGCCAGCACGTTGTCGAGCGACATCGACACGTCCGCCACCACGATCTGGATCGCGGCCTGCACGAAGGTCTTTTCCTTCACGGTGAATTCGGTGTCGTCGGTCTCGCCCTGCTTGTGCGGCTCGTGGGCGACGACGCGCAGTTCGCTCCACATCTTCCAGCACACCCAGGCAAGCAGCAGGCCGCCGAGCAGCTGCAGCCCCACCATGTTCAAAAGATAGGCCGTGATCGTGGCAAAGCCGATGCGCAGAACGGTCGCGGCCAGGATGCCGACCAGGATGGCCTTGCGGCGCTGGGCGTCCGGCAGACCGGCAGCCGCCATGCCGATGACGATCGCATTGTCGCCGGCAAGAACCAGATCGATCGCGATCACCTGAAAGAGCGCCACGAGGCCCGCGGCGGTAAAGATTTCCATCATGACAGTTGGTCCGTCCCCACGTTTCAACAGAATAGGGTCACTCGTTACAGTCTGGGTGCCCGGACGCAAAAGGAAAAACGTGGCGAGTAGGTTCCTTTCCGCATTTTCCTCGCGGAGGAAATGAAGTTTCGGCCTTCGCGGATTGGCCGAAAGACCTGAATGCGACTTTGCGGCACGATCTTCGAAAACCACACGCCCCCTTGCATTTCCCGCCATTCCCGCGAAGATGCCTATTCTGCAATCACTTTGTCCAGGGTGCTAGAAATTAGGCATGGCCGCACGGCAACGCATCATCCCGGTTCGGCGCGAATACAATCGCTGGGTCGCCAACCAGACGCTCGAGGACTACGCGCTCCGCTTCACCGCCAAGGGCGCCCGCCAGTTCTCGTCGAGCCGCATCTCGCAGACGGCGATCGGCGCCATCTCCTTTCTCGCGCTGGAGGCGATCGGCGGCACGATCACGCTCTCCTACGGCACGACCAATGCCTTCTTCGCCATTGTCGCCGCGGCCGTCCTGATGCTGCTGGTCGGCCTGCCGATCAGCCGCTATGCCATCCGCCACGGCGTCGACATCGACCTGCTGACCCGCGGCGCCGGCTTCGGCTATATCGGCTCCACCATCACCTCGCTGATCTATGCGAGTTTCACCTTCATGCTGTTCGCGATCGAGGCCTCGATCATGACCGGCGCGCTGGAACTCGCCTTCGGCATTCCGCTGTGGATCGGCTACATCATCTCCGCCCTGGTGGTGATCCCGCTGGTCACCTACGGTGTCCGACTGATCTCGAAATTCCAGCTGCTGACCCAGCCCTTCTGGATCGTGCTCAACATCCTGCCCTTCGTCTTCATCGCGATGCTCGACTGGGAAAAGATCGACCTGTGGCGCGCCTTTGCCGGCATCAACCACTCCAATGCAGTCCCGGGCGGTGCCGCCCCCTTCGACCTCATCGAGTTCGGCGCGGCGTCCGCCGTCATCCTTGCCCTGATGCCGCAGATCGGCGAACAGGTCGACTTCCTGCGCTTCCTGCCGCCGGAAGGCGGGCGCAAGCTGCGCCATCGCCTCGCGGTCTTCCTCGCCGGCTCCGGCTGGGTGGTGCTCGGCGTGCCGAAACTGCTGGCCGGCTCCTTCCTTGCCGTGCTGACGCTGTCGACCGGCGTGCCCGCCCGCGAGGCGGCCGATCCCGCCCACATGTATCTCGCCGCCTTCGGCTACATGATCCCGAACGAGACGGCGGCCATGCTGCTGATGGCGTGCTTCGTCGTCATCTCGCAGCTCAAGATCAACGTGATGAACGCCTATGCGGGATCGCTCGCCTGGTCGAACTTCTTCTCGCGCCTCACCCACAGCCATCCGGGCCGCGTCGTCTGGCTGGTCTTCAACGTGGCGATCGCCCTTTTGCTGATGGAGCTCGGCATCTACCGACTTCTCGAGGAGACGCTCGGCATCTTCTCGATCATCGCCATGGCCTGGCTTTGCACCATTTCGGCGGACCTCTTCGTCAACAAGACGCTCGGCCTTGCGCCGCCCGGCATAGAGTTCAAGCGCGCCCATCTTTACGACATCAACCCGGTGGGCTGCGGCACGCTGGTGCTGTCGGCCGGCATCGCGCTTGCCGCCCATTTCGGCCTGTTCGGGCCGCTGATGGCCTCGCTCGCCACCTATGTGACGCTGATCGCCTTCGTGATCTCGCCGCTGATCGCCTGGGGCACGAAGGGCAAATACTATCTCGCCCGCAAGCCGCGCCACAGCTGGAAGAACCTCACCGCGATCACCTGCTCGATCTGCGAACATCCGTTCGAGCCGGAAGACATGGCCTGGTGCCCCGCCTATGCCGCGCCGATCTGCTCGCTTTGCTGCTCGCTCGACAGCCGCTGCCACGACATGTGCAAGCCGCACGCCAAGCTCAACGCCCAGGCGACCTTCGTCGCCGCCCGCTTCCTGCCCGAACCCGCGCTGGCCTGGCTCTCCACCCGCCTTGGCCGCTATGCGATCACGGCAGTCGTCGCCGTCTCGCTGATCGGGGCGATCCTCGCGCTCATCGCCCACCAGGTCGCGACCGCCTCGCCGGAAACGGCGGAAGTGGTGAACCGCACCGTGCTGATCGTCTTCTTCGTCTTCTCGGTGATCTCGGGCGTCGCAAGCTGGTTCTACGTGCTTGCCCATGACAGCCGCGTCGTGGCGGAGGAGGAATCCTCCCGCCAGAACACGCTGCTGCTCAAGGAGATCGCCGCCCACCGCAAGACCGACGCGGCCCTGCAGACGGCCAAGGAGACGGCGGAGGCCGCCAACCGGGCCAAGAGCCGCTATGTCGTCGGCCTCTCCCACGAACTGCGCACCCCGCTCAACGCCGTGCTCGGCTATGCGCAGATCCTCGAGCGCGACGAGACGATCCCGCCCCAGCGTCAGTCGGCGATCAAGGTGATCCGCCGTTCGGCCGACCATCTGTCCGGCCTGATCGACGGGCTGCTCGACATCTCGAAAATCGAGGCAGGCCGTCTTCAGGTCTTCTCCAACGAGCTGAACATCCAGGACTTTCTCGACCAGCTTATCGACATGTTCACCCCCCAGGCGGCCGCCAAAGGGCTTACCTTCGAGCACGACCGGTCGCGCAGCCTGCCGCAATATGTCCGCACCGACGAAAAGCGCCTGCGACAGATCCTCGTCAACCTGCTGTCCAATGCCGTGAAGTTCACCGAGGAAGGCACCGTTCGCTTCGATGTCGGCTATCGCAGCCAGGTGGCGACCTTTACCGTTTCAGACACGGGAGCCGGCATCGCGGAAAAGGACCTGAAGCGCATCTATGAACCCTTCCAGCGCGGAGAGGCCGACAATATCCGCCCTCGCCCGGGCCTCGGCCTCGGGCTCACGATCACCAAGCTGCTCACCAACACGCTCGGCGGCGAAATCTCCGTGACGAGCGAACGCGACCGGGGCTCGACCTTCAAGGTCCGGCTGATGCTGTCGGCAATCGACCGGCCGAACACGGCACCCGCGGCCGAACGGCGGATCGTCTCTTACACCGGGCCGCGCCGGACCATCGTCGTCGTCGACGACAACGAGGATCACCGCGACCTGATGCGCGAGGTGCTGGCGCCACTCGATTTCGTCGTGCTGACCGCCGCCGGCGGGCCGGAATGCCTGACGCTCATCGAGGGCGTGCGACCGGACCTCTTCCTCGTCGATATTTCCATGCCCGGAATGAACGGCTGGCAACTGGTGGAGAAGCTGCGCGACGCGGGCCAGACAGCGCCGATCATCATGCTCTCGGCCAATATCGGCGACGCACCCGGCCCGGGTGGGGAAGGTCACGACGACGCGATCGCCAAGCCGGTCAACGTCAAGCGGCTGCGCGACAAGCTCGCCATGTATCTCGGCCTCGACTGGGTCTATGCCGACGAGCAGATAACCGCGGCCCCGCCCTCCCCGTCGCGCCGGGAGGCTCCGGCCTCGCCCGGTGCCACGCATGTCGCCGAGCTATCGCGGCTGAGCGAAATCGGCTATGTGCGCGGCATCGAGGCCAAGCTTGCCGATCTTGAGAGACAGGGGGAGAACAGCGCCTTCGTCGAAACCTCGCGCGGCTATGTCCAGGCCTTCGACATGACCGGCTTTGCGGCCTTCTTGAAAGAGTTCGATACCTTGGGGGAAGAGAGCCGTGGCTGACGCCAACCGCCCGCGCGACATCGTGCTGCTCGTCGACGACAGTCCCGAGACGCTCGGCTTCCTGACCGATGCGCTCGAGCAGTCCGGCCTCTCGGTGCTGATCGCCACCTCAGGCCAGGTCGCGCTGTCGATCGTCGATCGCGTCAGCCCGGACCTCATCCTGCTCGACGCGGTGATGCCTGGCATGGATGGCTTCGAGACCTGCCGCCGGCTGAAGGCCAACCCCGCCGTCGCCCAGGTCCCGGTCATCTTCATGACGGGACTGACCGAGACCGAGCACGTCGTTCATGCGCTCGATTCGGGCGGCGTCGACTACCTGACCAAGCCGATCAACATCGACGAACTGCGCGCCCGCATCCGCGTGCATCTGTCGAATGCGCGTTCCGCCCAGAGCGCCCGCGTTGCGCTCGATGCCGCAGGCCGCCATCTGTTGGCCGTCCGGGGCGACGGGGCGATCCACTGGTCGACGCCCCAGGCCGTGCGCCTCGCCGACAGCGCCACCGGCACCTTCGAGGGCCTCGACCTCGTTGCCGGCGAAGTCGGCGCGTGGCTTGCCCGGCGCGACACGATCGCTGGGGCAACCGACGCCGGGTTCTCCTTCACCCATGCAGGCGGTGCGGAGCTGCATCTCGCCTTTCTCGGCACGATCGGGCCGGACGAGTTCCTGTTCCGCCTGACGGTGGCCGACCGCCGCAGTGCAGACGAGGCACTGCGCGGCCATTTCGGGCTCACCCAGCGCGAGGCCGAGGTTCTGCTGTGGATCGCCAAGGGCAAGGCCAATCGCGACATCGCCGACATTCTCGGCCTGTCGGCGCGCACGGTGAACAAGCACCTGGAACAGATCTACGTAAAGCTCGGCGTCGAAAACCGCGCCTCCGCCGCGGTCATGGCGGCGAATGTGCTTCATGTGGATTGAGCGTCGAGCACGGATTTGCCCCTCACCCCAACCCTCTCCCCGCACGCGGGGAGAGGGCGGGCCGACGCGGTGCCGCTTGGCCCTTCTCCCCGTTCAACGGGGAGAAGGTGCCGGCAGGCGGATGAGGGGCACGTCTGACGTTCCGCCCCCGCGCTGAAGCACTGGCGCTCTCGGCCTAGAGCGCCTTGGCCTTCTCGCGCAGTACGTATTTCTGGATCTTGCCGGTCGAGGTCTTAGGCAGCGGGCCGAACACCACCGTCTTCGGTGCCTTGAAATGCGCCATGTTGGCGCGGCAAAATGTGATCAACTCCTGCTCGGTCACCGTTGATCCCGGCTTCAGCCCGACGAAGGCACAGGGTGTCTCGCCCCATTTCTCGTCGGGCCGCGCCACGATCGCCGCTTCCATCACGGCCGGGTGGCGATAGAGAACACCCTCGACCTCGATCGACGAGATGTTCTCGCCGCCGGAGATGATGATGTCCTTCGACCGGTCCTTGATCTCGATATAGCCGTCGGCATGGCAGACGGCGAGGTCACCGGAATGGAACCAGCCGCCGGCAAAGGCCTTGGCCGAGGAGGACGGGTTCTTGAGATAGCCGCGCATGACGTTGTTGCCGCGGAAGAAAATCTCCCCCATCGTCTCCCCGTCGCTCGGAACCGGCTCCAGCGTCTCCGGATCGGCGACCATCAGGCCGTCGAGCACCGAATAACGTACGCCCTGGCGGGCCTTGAGGCGCGCCTTCTCGGAAATGTCGAGATCGTTCCACTCGTCATGCCAGGCACAAACAACCGCCGGCCCGTAGGTTTCGGTGAGGCCGTAGGCGTGTGTCACGTCGAAACCCATCGCCTCCATCGATTCGATGACGGCCGCCGGCGGGGCCGCACCCGCGGTCATGACGCTCACCTTGTGCTCGATCCCGGCCTTGACGTCGTCCGGCGCATGGGCAAGCAGGTTGAGCACGATCGGCGCGCCGCAGAAATGCGTGACCTTCTCGCGCTTGATCAGGTCATAGATCGGCTCGACGCGCACGGCGCGCAGACAAACGGAGATGCCGGCGGCCGCCGCGATCGTCCAGGGGAAGCACCAGCCGTTGCAATGGAACATCGGCAGGGTCCAGAGATAGACCGGGTGGTTCGCCATGTTCCACGTCAGGATGTTGCCGATCGCGTTGAGATAGGCGCCGCGGTGATGGTAGACGACACCCTTCGGGTCGCCGGTGGTGCCGGAGGTATAGTTGAGGCTGATCGCGTCCCATTCGTCGGCCGGCCGTTCCCAGCGGAAATCGGGCGTGCCCTCCTCCAAAAGGTCGTCATAGGTGGACGCGCCCACGCGGTGACCACCTTCGAATTCGGGGTCGAGGATGTCGATCATCTCGATCGGGCGCCCGGCGATATGCACGGCCCGCTCCGCGACGTCGGAAAATTCCGGATCGACGATCAGCATACGGGCTTCGCCATGGTTCAGGATGAAGCCGATCGCCTCGGCATCGAGGCGGGTGTTGATCGCATTGAGCACCGCGCCGACCATCGGAACCGCAAAATGCAGCTCGAACATTTCCGGGATGTTGGCCGCGATGACGGCGACGGTATCGCCCTTGCCGATGCCACGGGCGGACAGAGCGCTGGCTAGCCTTCGAACACGATCATAGGTCTGCGCCCAGTTGCGCCGGACCTCGCCGTAGACCACGGCGGTGCGCCCCGGATAGACGAACGCGGCCCGCTCGATGAAGCTGAGCGGCGTCATCTGGGAATAGTTCGCGGTGTTCTTGTCGAGTTCGCGGTCGTAAATGCCCTCGCCGGCCGCAGTGACGAAACCTTGCATGATGATCGATCCTCCCAGTTCGTAAAGCGGGAGGCAGTATTACCGAAACCATCCGCATCGCAATCGCAAATTGCCGTGCATGCGACGAAGGACGAAGACGGCTTGGGAAAGACCCCAAAACGCAGATGGCCCGGCTGAGAGCCGGGCCATCCGATGCAAGTCTGCATTCCGGCCGATGAACGGCCGAGACGATTACTTGTTCTGCAGGTAGGTGTACTTGCCGTCGGCACCCTTCTGCCAGGTGTACATGACATAGTCCGGACGGGTGATGTCGCCCTTTTCGTTGAAGCTCAGCTCGCCGATAACGGTCGTGTACGGACCCTTTTCCTTGAGAGCGGCAGCAACGGCTTCCGGATCGTTCGAGCCGGCCTTCTTGGCGGCGTCGGCGATGACCTGGAGGGCAGCGTAGGAGTACAGCGTGTAGGCTTCCGGCTCGAAGCCAGCGTCGCGGAACTTCTTGACGGCATCAGCAGCGTTCGGGTTCAGGCGCGGATCCGGCGGGAAGGTCATGAGCGTGCCGTTGACTGCGTCGCCAGCGATCGAAGCAAGTTCGTTCGAGGTGATGCCGTCGCCCGACATCATGACAGCCTTCAGGCCCTGGTCGGCCATCTGACGCATGATCAGGCCAGCTTCGGTGTGCAGACCGCCGAAGTAAACGAGCGTAACGCCGGCTTCCTTCATCTTGGCGATCAGAGCCGAGTAGTCCTTGTCGCCGGCGGTGATGCCTTCGTACATGACTTCGGTTACGCCGAGGGCGTTCATAGCCTTCTTGGTTTCGTCGGCGAGACCCTGACCATAGGGGGTCTTGTCGTGAACGACAGCAACCTTGCCGTCCTTGAAGTTGTCGGAGATGTACTTGCCGGCAACTTCGCCCTGCTGGTCGTCACGACCGCAGACGCGGAAGGTGTTCCACATGCCGCGCTCGGTGAAGGTCGGGTTGGTAGCGGCCGGGGTGACTTCGAGGATGCCGTTTTCGGCATAGATTTCCGAAGCCGGGATCGAAACGCCCGAGTTGAAGTGACCGACGACGAACTTGACGCCGTCAGCAGCGAACTTGTTGGCAACCGAAACGCCCTGCTTGGCGTCGGAAACGTCGTCGCCGAGGACGATCTTGACCTGTTCGCCGTTGATGCCGCCAGCTGCGTTGATGTCGGCAGCAGCCTGTTCAGCACCCTTCTGGAGCTGCGCGCCGAAAGCGGCGTTCGGGCCGGTCATCGGGCCGCCGACGCCGACCAGCAGGTCAGCCCAAGCGGTGCCGCTGAAGGCAACCATTGCCGTCAGCGCCACGGCCGAAAGAAGAGACTTCTTCATATTGTTACTCCCAATTTTTTAAGTGGGTTAGGTTTCGAAAACCCTGCGCAATACCCACCATGACTGCGCCGGAAAAGCTGTTCCACTCTTTTGAAAGCTCACGCTCTTGACGCCAATCTGCGACAAGAAAAACGCGGCTGTCAATCTTTCTTCTTCCACGAGAAGGCCGAGGTCTTCTCGTAAAGCCAATAGTAGTTATTGACCATCTGGGCCGTGCGCCGAGTCCGGAAGCCGGCAGTCGAAAACACGAGCAAAATCAACACGTCGATGCCGTAGAGCAGCGGGCTGATCATCGGCCCCTGGAACAGCGCGAAGTGCAGGAAACGCAACACGACGCCGAGCAGCAGCGTGTAGATCACAACGGTCGGAAAGCCGTGCCAGCCCTCCGCCACTGCCTTGCCGGTACGCCACGCGGTCCAGAAACCGAGCAGCAGGACGAGGAAGCGCAGGACGTAGCGGACGCCGGTGTCGGTTTCGAAAAACAAGCCTTGCATATTCTTAATCCCCTCGCGCGCTCAGTGGTGGCCGCCTTCGAGATAGGCCGCCCGAACGGAAGGATCGGCGAGCAATTCCTTGCCGGTTCCGCTCATGGTGACCTTCCCGTTGACCATGACATAGCCACGGTCGGAGAGCTTGAGCGCCGCGAAGGCGTTCTGCTCGACGAGGAACACGGTGAGCCCCTCTTCCTTGTTGAGCTTCTTGATCGCCTCGAAGATGCCCTTGACGATCAGCGGCGCAAGGCCGAGCGACGGCTCGTCGAGAAGCAGCAGCTTCGGACGTGCCATCAGCGCGCGGCCAATGGAAAGCATCTGCTGCTCGCCACCCGACAGCGTACCGCCGCGCTGGCTCTGGCGTTCCTTGAGGCGCGGGAAGAGCGCGAAGATCTTCTCGACGTCCTCATGGAAGTATTTCAGGTTGTCGAGCCCGGCGCCCATCTGGAGGTTTTCCATGACGGTCATGCGCGGGAAGATACGGCGACCTTCCGGCGACTGGGCGATACGGCGACGGGCGATCAGGTGCGTCGGCATCTTGGTGATGTCGGTGCCGTCGAAGGTCACCGTGCCGGTGCGTGCCTGCGGGCTGCCGCAGATGGTCATCATCAGCGTCGACTTGCCGGCACCGTTGGCGCCGATCAGGCTGACGATTTCCCCCTGGTGGACTTCCACGTCCACGCCGCCAAGCGCGCGGATGTTGCCGTAGTAGGTTTCGACACCCTGTACCTTGAGAAGCGGTTCAGCGGACATCAGTTCTGCCCTCCCTGAACGACTTCGACTTCGTGGATTGCTTCATCCAATTCTTCGTCCTCGACACCCAGATAGGCGGCGATCACCTTCGGGTCGTTCTTTACGTGGTCCGGCGTACCGTCGGAGATCTTCTGCCCGTATTCGAGCACGACGACGTGATCCGAGATTTCCATGACGACGGACATGTCGTGCTCGATCAGGAGCAGCGAGGTGCCCTCGTCGCGAATGCTGCGCAACAACGTGTTGAGCGCGAGCGATTCCTTCGGGTTCAGGCCGGCAGCCGGTTCGTCGAGGCAAAGCAGCTCGGGTCCGGTGCACATGGCACGGCAGATTTCGAGACGGCGCTGGGCGCCGTAGGGAAGATCACCCGCCGGATCGTCGGCACGATCGATGAGATCGGCCTTTTCCAGCCAGTACTTGGCCTTTTCGATCGCCTCTGCGGCAGCACGCTTGTAGGCGGGCAGTCCGAGCAGACCGAGGATCGTGTAGCCGGAGGCCTTCATCAGCGCGTTGTGCTGGGCGACCAGCAGGTTTTCCAGAACGGTAAGGCCCGAGAACAGGCGGATGTTCTGGAAGGTACGTGCGACCTTCGCCTTCTTGGTGATCTCGAAGTCGGGCAGACGTTCCAGCAGATGCTGGGTGCCGTCCTTCTGGTTCATCGTGATCATGCCCATCGTCGGCTTGTAGAAGCCGGTGATGCAGTTGAACACGGTGGTCTTGCCTGCCCCGTTCGGGCCGATCAGCGCGGTGATCTCGCCGCGCTTGGCCTCGAAGGAGAAGTCGTTGATGGCCATCAGGCCGCCGAACTTCATCGAGAGATGTTCGACCTTGAGGAGGGTGTCGTTCGTCATCGTTGTGTTTCCGGAAGTCATCAGCCGTGACCTTCCTTGGTAAAGCTTCCCGAGACAGCCTTGCTCTCCTTGAGGAAGGCGGTCGGTTGACGCGAGCCGACGAAACCGCGCGGCTTGAACAGCATGACCACGATCATGGCGAGGCCGAACAGCAGCATGCGATAGAGTTCCGGCGTGAAGTCAGGCCCGAAGACATGCTTCAGGAACTCCATTTCGCGCAGCAGCTCGGTACCGCCGACCATCACGACCGCCGCGACGGCGATACCGGTCAGCGAGCCCATGCCGCCGAGAACGACGATGGCGAGGATGACGGCCGATTCCAGGAAGACGAAGCTTTCCGGAGACACGAAACCCTGGCGGGCGGCGAAGAACGAGCCGGCGAAGCCGCCGAACATCGCGCCGATGGCAAAGGCCGTCAGCTTGGTCGTCACCGTGTTGATGCCGAGCGAACGGCAGGCGATCTCGTCTTCACGAAGCGCTTCCCAGGCACGGCCGATCGGCATGCGACGCAGGCGGATCGTGACGTAGGCGGTCAGCAGGCAGAGTGCCAGGATCAAATAGAAGAGGAAGATCTTGTAGTAGCCGGCCGACATCGGCAGACCGAACATCTTGGCAAAGCCGGTCGGCGACGCGTCGAACTTGATGCCGAACAGCGTGGCCTTCGGAATGCTGGAGATGCCGAAGGTGCCCTTGGTGACATCGGTCCAGTTGATCAGCACGAGGCGGATGATTTCCCCGAAGGCGAGCGTGACGATCGCCAGGTAGTCGCCGCGCAGACGCAGCACCGGGAAGCCGAGGATGATGCCCCAGAAAGCGGCAAGGATACCCGACAGCGGCAGCAGGACCCAGAACGACAGGCCGAAATGCTGCGACAGGAGCGCGTAGGAATAGGCGCCGACCGCGTAGAAGGCGACATAACCGAGGTCGAGCAGGCCGGCGAGGCCGACGACGATGTTCAGACCCCAGGCCAGCATGACGTAGATGAGGATCTGGATGCCGAAGTTGTCGACATATTTCAGCGCGCCCTGCGTACCGGCGAGCCAGACGACCACGACCGGATAGAGAACGAGGGCAAGCAGCGCGATCTTGAGGAAATGCTGGTGGAAGAACGAGGGCTTGGCCTCGATGTCATGCACCGGCATCTGCGAGCGGCGTTCCTTGCGGATATGGATCCAAGGCTGCAGGAAGCCGACGATCAGGAAGCGGCCGACCGCTGCGATGGCCACGAAGATGGCCAGCAGGCCCCAGCGCGGATACCAGATCAGCGCGTTGCTGATATCCTGGTCGGTCTTGATGCCGACATAGAGGATGAACAGGCCGAAGGCGAGAACGCCCGCGAAAAGGCCTTCCTTGAGCGCACGCGCAAGGGTTCCGGATTGAGACGTGCCGGTCACGTTTGCAGGATTTGTCATTGGATCAGACCTTCTCGACTTCCGGCCGTCCGAGGATACCGGTCGGCTTGAAGATCAGCACGAATGCCAGGATCGCGAAGGTCGCGACGTCCTTGTAGGCAATGCTGAAGTAAGCGGACCAGAGCGACTCGATGAGACCGATCAGAAGACCGCCAAGAACGGCGCCGGGCAACGAGCCGATACCGCCGAGAACGGCAGCGGTGAACGCCTTGACGCCGGGAACGAAACCGTCACCGAAGGACGCCACGCCATAATACATCAGGTACATGGTGCCGGCGACCGCAGCGAGTGCCGCGCCCATGACGAAGGTGATGGAGATGGTCCGGTCGACGTCGACGCCGAGAAGAGCCGCCATCTTGCGGTCCTGTTCGGTGGCACGCTGTGCGCGACCGAGCGGCGTCTTGTTGACGATGTACCAGAAGGCGAACAACAGGACCGAAGTGATGGCCACGATGATCAGCTGCTTCAGCGAGATCGTGATGGCGCCGAAATGATAGACGTCGCTCACCAGGGACGGGATCGGCTTGTTGCGCGGACCCTGCGTGACCTGGATGAAGTTGGACAGCGCGATCGACATGCCGATCGCGGTGATCAGCGGGGCCAGGCGGAACGATCCGCGCAGCGGCCGGTAGGCGACCCGTTCGATGGTCCAGTTCCAAAGACCCGTCATCAGCATCGCGACCACCAGCATGACCAGCAGCAGCAGAGCCACCGGCAGACCGGCGAAGAACGATGTCAGGATCAGGAAGACGATGAGAGCGGCAAAGCCGCCGAGCATGAAAATGTCACCATGGGCGAAATTGATCATCCCGATGATGCCGTAAACCATCGTATAGCCGATTGCCACCAAGCCATAGATGGATCCAAGAGTCAGCCCGTTGATGAGCTGCTGGATGAAGTACTCCATTACCAATCCCCCGGGCGCGGCTTCATGCGCGTCCCTTTTTATGTTGTCCCTTGCGGGTTCTTAACATGCTCGGATTTGATAGCGTTTTCGGCAAAAATGTGAAGTCCAAAAACTAGGCAGCGCGCATTTTACCGTCATTTGCTCACAGTTTGGTGCTTTTCACGGCAATTCCGCCAAAAAAACGCCATCACATGCCGAACTTTTGGATTGGCTAGGGAGTTTCACTGTTCGACTTTAGTCTAAGCGGCTGCCGCGGGGGAACGGCAGCCGCCCGGAAGATCAGCCGCGCATCCTCTCGCCGTCGGCATCGAAGAGCGGACGCGATTGCAGGCGTGCGTTGAGCATATCGCCAAGCAGTTCGATAGACCAGCCGTCTTCTTTGTCGGCGATTTCCTTCGGCACGTAGCCGACGGCGACCGACTTGCCGCTGGCATGGGCATAGCCGCCGGAGGTGACCCATCCCCTCGCCTCGCCGCCGTAAAAGATCGGCTCGTCGCCGATCACGTCGGCGTCGCGGGCGTCGATAATGAAGGTGCAGAGCCGCATCGCTCCGCCCTCGGCCTTCTCGCGGGCTGCACCCTCCTTGCCGATGAAGTCGACATTCTTGGAGAGCGCGACGAAGCGCGAAAGCCCGGCCTCCAGCGGTCCGTAGAGCGGGCGGTATTCCCGCGACCAGCTGCCGAACCCCTTTTCGAGGCGCAGCGAATTGAGGGCGCGAAGCCCGAACAGCGAGATGCCGAACTCGGCCCCTGCCGCCATGATCGCCTCGAACAGGTAGCGCTGGTATTCCGGCTTCATCCAGATCTCGTAGCCGAGATCGCCGGTATAGGAGACGCGCCCGACGATCGCCGGCGCCATGCCGAGATCCATCTCGCGGATGTCCATGAACGGGAAGGCCTCGTTCGACACGTCGAGATGGGTGAGCTTTGCCAGCACGTCGCGGGCCTTCGGACCGGCGATCGACAGGCCGACCAGGCCGAGGTTGAGCGCATTGACGGTCACCGAACCGTCCTCCGGCAGCAGGCTCTCGAACCAGCGCATGTGGTAGTCCTCGGCGATGCCGGAACCGATCAGCAAGAATTCCTCGTCGTCGAGATTGGCGAGCGTGAAGTCGCCGATCAGCTTGCCGGCCTCGTTGAGCATCGGCGCGAGCGTCATGCGGCCGGCCGGCGGGATCTTGCAGGCGAGCAGGTGGTCGAGCCATTCGCGGGCGCCCTCGCCCCCGATGCTGTATTTGGCAAAACCGGACGTCTCCATCAGCCCGACGCTCTCGCGCACGGCCTTGGCTTCGCGGCCGACGGCCTCGAAATCGGTCGAGCGACGCCAGGAGAACTTGTCCTCGACGCCTTCCGGCGCGAACCACAGCGGCGTCTCGAGCCCGTAATAGGCGCCGAACACGGCACCGGCCGCCTTCAGCCTGTCGTAGATCGGCGTGGTCAGCAGCGGACGTGCGCCCGGCAGCTCCTCGTTCGGATAACGGATCGAGAAGCGGCGCGAATAGTTTTCGCGCACCCGCGCATTGGTATAGGCGAGCGTCGCATAGTCGCCGTAGCGGCAGACATCCATGGCGAACACGTCGAAGCCCGGATCGCCCTCGATGATCCACTGGGCGAGCGCCAGCCCGACGCCGCCGCCCTGGGAAAAGCCGGCCATGACCGCGCAGGCCGACCAGTAATTGGTCATGCCGCGCACCGGCCCGACCAGCGGATTGCCGTCCGGCGAGAAGGTGAAGGGCCCGTTGATGATCTTGCGGATGCCCGCCTTGTTGAAGGCCGGGAAGTGGCGGAAGCCGACTTCCAGCTCGCCGGTGATGCGCTCCAGGTCCTCGGCCAGCAGTTCATGGCCGAAATCCCACGGCGTCTGGATCGGCGACCACGGGCGGCAGTCCTTTTCATAGGTGCCCATCAGCATGCCGTTGCGTTCCTGGCGGATATAGATCTCGCCGTCGAAGTCGACGCAGTGCATGAGTTCGCGGCCGGCGGCCTTGTTGAACTCGATGACCTCCGGCATGTCCTCGGTGATGAGATACATGTGCTCCATGGCGAGCACCGGCAGTTCGAGCCCGACCATGCGGCCGACCTCGCGGGCCCAGAGACCGGCGGCGTTGACG
Organism: Rhizobium terricola; assembly: GCF_012927355.1. GTDB lineage: Bacteria > Pseudomonadota > Alphaproteobacteria > Rhizobiales > Rhizobiaceae > Allorhizobium > Allorhizobium terricola. The sequence continues at coordinate 304,565 of NZ_JABBGK010000001.1, read as the reverse complement.
ACATGCTCGCAGAAGATCTCGCCCTTGTCGGTGATCACCCGCCAGGTGCCGTCGGCAAGCTGCTCGAGGTCCTCGACCTTGGTGTGCAGATAGATTTCCGCACCGTTCTTCTTCGCCGACTTCGCATAGGCATGCGTCGTGCCATAGGGGTCGAGATGGCCTTCATGCGGATCGAAGACCGCGCCGACGAACTGGCTCGGATCGAGCAGCGGCATCATCGCATGCGCCTCTTCCACCGAGACGAGCCGCGCCTCGCCGCCGGCATACTTGCCCTTGGCGAGCAGCGACTTGAACCAGTCGAACCGCTCCGTGGTGGCGGCCAGCATCAGGCCGGAGGTCATGTGCAGGCCGATGTCCTGGCCGGAATATTCCTCGATCTCCTTGTAGAGCTCGACCGTGTATTTCTGCAGCTTGGCGACGTTCGGGTCGCCGTTGATCGTGTGCATGCCGCCGGCGGCGTGCCAGGTCGACCCGGAGGTGAGCTCGGAACGCTCGAGCAGGACGACATCCGTCCAGCCGAACTTGGTCAGGTGATAAAGGACCGAACAGCCGACGACACCCCCACCGATGACGACGACCCGCGCATGACTTTTCATGGATAGACGCTCCCCTGAGCTTTCTGGCTGGCGAATTTCTCAGAAAGCTAGAGGGCCGAGCGAAAACCGAGAAGCCCATGCTGCGACGAAAGATGTCGCTTCGGGAAAAAGAATTGTTCTGTGGGCGGCGTGGCAGCCTCAAATTCGTGCAAGCGAGTATCCATGAAGCTCTTTAGCCGAAGCTGTTCATATCGAAGCGAACAACTTGACCTAGCGGGACGACGTTCCTATATTGTTCCAGCGAACTTTTGGCGGGTAGCGCGGCTGGCGGGATGACCGTCGAGATCGAGCGGACCTGCTACGGCGAGGCGATGGCGCAAGTCGGAGCCCCGATTGTGCGGCAAGGGCCGAAAGGTTCCGCTGCTGAGTTCAGCACCCGCTTGCCTGATGACGCTGTGATCGCCGTAACCTTTCCCACGAGGGGTACCTGTTGGACGGCTGCTCGCTTTAGTTTCACCTGGGGGTGGGAGGGCCGAGCTGCACTTCGCCTCTTGCCTAACGCCTTAAAAACGTTACGCTAACCAAGAGGAGAATGTGATGCAGAAGCCATGCAAAAACGTGCCAACCCGGCACGGGATGGCCGCCTCCGATTCGTCGGAGGAGTGGTCGGACTGACTCTAGCGGGTAGCGCGGCTGGCGGGATGACCGTCGAGATCGAGCGGACCTGCTACGGCGAGGCGATGGCGCAAGTCGGAGCCCCGATTGTGCGGCAAGGGCCGAAAGGTTCCGCTGCTGAGTTCAGCACACCGTCAGGCGGGTGAGGTGAACCAACAGGACCCCGAAGACGATTGACATCTGAGCTTCTGAAAGCGGTTAGACGCCTAGACAATCTTGAGAGCGCATGGAGCGTGGTTCAGAGTAATGGACGCGCGTCTCAGTCTGAAAATGTCAGACTAGAGTTGGAGAAGTTCGCTGAGGACGCCCCCACCAGACTCAGGTCAATTAAGGGGAAGCTCGGCAGCAATTCGTTCGAGTTCGCTGCCGCGCGCGGCATACCGATCCCAAAGACTGATTCACATGGTAAGCGGACGGGAAAATTTAGGCCAATAGTTCTCTCCTCGGTTGAAAGCCGTATAGTTCAGAGGGCAATTCTAAACGTTTTGCTCGAAGTCCCTAGTCTTAAGCCCTACGTGAAAACTCCCTACAGCTTCGGTGGCATCAAGGGAGAGCGCGGACCACAGTCGGACCGGAAAGCACGAAGCCTTTCTGTGGCCGCTGTCCCAGCGGCAATCAAAGCCATATTGGATGAAATCGCCGAAGGCGCGCGCTTTGTAGCAAGCGCAGACATTCGGTCGTTTTTTACCCGCATCTCGAAAGATGCAGTCACAGAAATAATATCATCGGCAGTAAAAGACGACGAATTCGTCAAATTATTCAGAGCCGCCATAAATGTAGAGCTTGAGAATTTAGCGCAGCTGAGAGAAAAAGCGAAAGATTTCCCCATCCAAGATATCGGAGTGGCCCAAGGAAATTCACTTTCGCCGCTACTTGGGAATATAATTCTCGCTCATTTCGACAGCGTGATGAATGAAGGCGATTGCAGATGTATACGTTACATAGACGATTTCATAATTCTCGCGCCCACAAAAAAGGCAGCTGAGGCCCGATTGCGGAAAGCAATTCAACTCCTAGCCTCGCTTGACATGGAGCTCTCACCAGAGAAGAGCTCGAAAGGCGGGATTTCTATTGAACACGGCTTCGACTTTCTAGGAATAAACATTAGTCCAGGGGCGATCCGGCCCGGCGGCCAAGCACAAGCGAAAATTGTTGCGTCTGTTCAGGCGGCATTTGGCGATAGCATCAAGGCTATGCGCAAGGCGCAGAACGGTCAGAAATTAGACCGATCGTCTTCTTTGGTAGCTACACTGAAGCGGGTGGATGGAATGATTGATGGATGGGCCAAGCACTATTGGTTCTGCAATGACAAACAAACATTCGAAATAATTGACAAGAAAATAACGGAACTTGTTCGTCGTTATTTGGGAGAGTACACAAACGTAAGAAAGAGCACGGATGAATGTAGCCACTTAACGCTTCTTGGAATATCTGAGATTAACCTCATTCCTCGGGAGCCATTCTCTTATCCAAAACTAGGAAAGGCATCAAAGGCACGTTAGCTGAGAAAGTGTACCTTGGCCGCCCAAGAACGAGTTTTGGTGGAGGAACAACTACGCCCCCTGTTCTTTTCTGATGCCGGCCCCCCTGCCCCCCACATTGTCCGTCACCTTCACCAACGACGAAGCAGCATCGGAAGGCTGTTCAAGCGACACAATTTTGCACCACTTGCCGACCTCTTCACGACCGGTATGAAGCTCAAGGGAGGCGCATATACCTGAATGCCCCCTCACCCCGCCAGAAACCGCTCCATCATCCCCGTCGCCATATCCAGCCGCACAGACAGTTCCTCCTTCAGCGCCGCGTGGTCGGCATTGAGCATCAGGGCGCGGATGTGGACGGTGCCGAGCGTCGAGCCGACGAAGACGTCGGCGATCACGCGGGCCTGGTCGATGTTGTCGGCAAAGCCGGGGAAGTCGGCTTCGAGTTCGCGCACCACATAGCCCTGGGTCTTTTCCACACATTCGCGGTAAAAGCGCTCGGCAAGCTCCGGTGATTTGGTCGCCTCGGCGATGACGAGGCGGGTCAGCGTCAGCTGGCGCGGCGAGAGGATGAAGGCGGCGAGTTCTTCGAGCAGGCGGCGCAGGCGGCTTGCCCGGTTACCAGCCTCGCCCTGCCCCCGGACCTCGCCGGCAGGGCGGGCTTCGCTGACGGTCAAAATGTCGTGGCTGTCGATCAGCGCGCCGAAAAGGGCCGCCTTGTCGGGGAAGAACTTGTAGAGCGTCTTCTTCGCCATGCCGCAGGCGCGCGCCACCTCCTCCATCGTCGCATCGCCATAGCCGAGCGCATCGAAGACGCGCTCCGCCGCCTGCAGGATCAGCGCCTTGCGCTCCTCCTCCGCGAGGCTCGGCGGGCGTCCGACGGTTAAGGGGCCGGTGCTCATGGTGACACTCCCTGGAAGAAATCAATTGACAAAAGGAAACGAATACGTTTCCTGACGAGCATTATGGAAACGATACCGTTTCTCAATTGCCGTTTCAAGCTCCTCCCATCTTTCACGGAAGCCCTTCATGGACAAGAAGACATCCCCCAAAACCCTGCCGATCGCGGTCGCCCTCGGCTCGCTCTGCGCGCTCGGCCCCTTTGCCACCGACATGCATGTCGCCGCCATGCCGCGCATGGCCGGCGACCTTGCCACCACCGACGCGACGATCCAGATGAGCATGATGACCTATTTCGTCGGCTTCACCCTCGGCCAGCTGTTTTATGGCCCGGCCTCCGACCGGCTCGGCCGCAAGCCGGTGATCTACCTGGCGCTCGCCATCTTCCTCGCCGCCTCGCTCGGCTGCATCCTCTCGGCAACCGCGAACCAGATGCTCGCCTTCCGCTTCCTGCAGGGGATCGGCGGCTCGATCGGCATGGTGATCGCCAGCGCCGCCATCCGCGACCTGTTCAGCGGTCATGCCGCGGCAAAGCTGATGTCGATGGTGGTCCTGGTGCTCGGCCTCGCCCCGGTGATCGCCCCGCTCGCCGGCAGCCTGATCCTCACCTTTGCCGAATGGCGGGCGATCTTCGTCGTCATGGCGGCGCTCTCCGTCGCCGTCGCCCTGATCGTCGCGACGCTTTTGCCGGAGACCCGCATGTCTGAGCTGCGCGCCACCGTCAAGCCGGGGGCCGCCCTTCACTGGTACGGCCGCCTGCTGGTGAGCCGCAGCTTCATTCCCTATGCCGGTGCGCTGGCGCTCGCCCAGGGCGGCTTCTTCGCCTATATCGCCGGCTCCTCCTTCGCGCTCATCAATGTCTACGGGCTCTCCCCGATCACCTATTCGCTGGTCTTCGCGCTGAACTCGGTCGGCATCGGCATCGGCACCCAGATCGCTCCGCGGCTGGCGCAGCAGCTCGGAATTCGCGGCGTGGTCAAGGTTTCCTCGCTTCTCTATGCGGCCGCCGGCCTTGCGCTCGTCGGCATGGAGCTTTCGGGCCTCGGCACGGTCTATTCCGTCTGCGCCCTGCTCTTCGTCATGGTGGTGGGAGTGGGCGGCATCATGCCCTCCTGCAACGTGCTGGCGATGGAGGCGCATGGCGCGATCTCCGGAACGGCCGCCGCCCTCATGGGCGCGCTCGGCTTCGGCGCCGGCGCGCTCGGCTCATTCGCGATCGGTGTCCTCGACGACGGAACGGCCCTGCCGATGCTGTCGATCATCGCGATCGGCGGGATCGCCACGGCCGTCGTCGCCCACCTGACCTTCGGCCCCTCGCATGTCGCGCACGAGCCCGAAATCTGAGATCAGTTGTCCGCGAAGGAGGCCGAGAGGGCGAACTCCCGGCCCATCTCGCGGATTTCCTCGAAGACATGGCCCGCATAGGAGCGCGGAACGATCAGTTCGAACGCATCCATGCCGATGCGGGCCAGGTTGACCGGCACATGGGCGCATTGCGCATTCGCGGACGCCCCGAGCGCAAAAACGTCCGGATGAAGGTCGACGGCGAGGCATTTGGCGAGGACCCGGCGGACCTCCGGCCCGTGGATCTTCAGCACCACCTTGCCGTCGCTCTGGTCGGCAAACGAGACGCGGCCGGAACCGAAGGCGACAAGATCGCGCGCCAGCATGTCGGCGCCGATGATGTCGGAGACGAGCAGCCACTCGCCCGGGCCGACGACGCGGACCTCGACCTCGGCCATCTCGAACAGCGCCTCGCCGACATCGCTTTCCGCGCCCGCATGCGCGAGCACCGAAAACACCGTCGGCCGGCGCAGGATGGACAGGTGGTGCGGGTTCGCCTCGGCCTCGAAACCGGCGATGTGGTCCTCCAGCACGTGACGGGCGACATATTGCTTGGGCATACTTGGCATCCCTTTAGAGATGGAGCTTCTTGTTGTCGGGATCGACGAAGACCGGGCTCACGACCTCGGCCAGCACCTCCGAATGATGGAGCCCGTCCCAGACGACGATCTTCTCGCCGATCCGTTCCCGGCCCGACTTCAGGAAGGCGAGCGCGATGTAGGAGCCGAGAACCGGCGAGAAGCAGACCGACGACACATGGCCCTGGTCGTTCGCCATCGACGGCTTGGCGCCTTCCTTCAGGAGATGTGCGCCGGCCCGGATTTCCTTGTCCGCCTCGACGGGCCTGAGGCCCACCATCTGGGCGCGGTCGGCCGCCGTCAGCCCGAAGCGGCTCGACATGCGCTTGCCGATGAAGTCCGGCTTCTGGCTGGAGAACATCTTGCCCAGCCCGACATCGTCCGGCGTGGTGCGTCCGTCGAGCTCGGCGTGGGTGACATGCCCCTTCTCGATGCGCATCACGTTGAGCGCTTCGAGGCCGTAGGCACAGATGCCGTGGGCCTTGCCCGCTTCCATGATCGCGTCGGCGACCGCCTCGCCATAGCCGGCCGGCACCGCGATTTCATAGGCGAGTTCGCCGGAGAACGAGATGCGGAAGAGCCGCGCCTTCAGCCCGCCGCGCAGCATGACTTCGCGGGCGGCGAGGAAGGGAAACGCCTCGTTCGAGACGTCGTCCTCGACGATCTGCTCGAGGATCAGCCGCGCCTTCGGCCCGACCAGCGACATCTGCGCCCACTGGTCGCTGACCGAGACGAACCGCACGTCGAGATCAGGCCAGAGCGCCTGGGCCGAAAATTCCATATGCGCCAGCACCTCGCCGGCAAAGGCGGTGGTGGTCGTGACGAGGTAGTGGTCGTCCGACAGCCGGCTGGTGGTGCCGTCGTCGAACACCATGCCGTCCTCGCGCAGCATCAGCCCGTAGCGCGCCTTGCCGACGGGCAGCTTGAGGAAGGCGTTCGAATAGAGCCGGTTGAGGAACTCGGCCGCATCGGCGCCAAATACCTCGATCTTGCCGAGCGTCGAGACGTCGCACAGCCCGGCATTCTGCCGGACGTTCAGCACCTCGCGGTTGACGGTGTCGCGCCAGGTCTTTTCGCCCTCGCGCGAGAAATAGGACGAGCGCATCCACGGTCCGGCCTCGACGAGGACCGCGCCGTTGCGGCGGGCCCAGCCGGCGAGCGGCGACTGGCGGGTGGGGCGCGAATGTTCCGCCCGGCTGGTGCCGGTCAGCGCGCCGAAGGAAACCGGCGTATAGAAGGGCCGGAAGGTGGTGGTGCCGATTTCGGCCGGCGACACGCCCCGCATGCCGGCCATGATGCCGATCGTGGCGACGTTGCCGAGCTTGCCCTGGTCGGTCGCCATGCCGCCGGTGGTGTAGCGCTTGGTGTGTTCGACATGGCCCATCGCCTCGCGCTGGGCAAGGCTGAGATCCTTGACATGCACATCGTTCTGGAAATCGACGAAGGCCTTGTCTTTCGCCCCCGGCACATACCAGAGCGGCGCGAAGGCGGCGTCATACTCGCCCTCGACTTCGGGCACGGAGACGTCGCCGACCAGCCGGCCGAGGGCGGCGATTGCCGCATGCGCCTTGGCGGCACCGTCCTTCAGGCATTCGGAAAGCGACGAAAGCCCGGCCGCCGATCCCGCGACGGCAAAACGGCCGCCGACATCCGGCGCAAGGAAGGCCTGGCGCTCGTCCGACCAGACCGGCTTTGCCCCGCGCTGGCAGGCAAGATGGATCACCGGGCTGTAGCCGCCCGACATCGCCAGCGCGTCGCAGGCGATCTCTTCCTGATGGCCGAAGCGGTCGACGATGACGCCGCCGATCCTGAGACGCCCCCTGGTCCCGACGATGCCGCCGCCGCGCACGACACGCACGCCTTCGGGCGCCTCGTCCGTCGCGTCGCTCCGCCCGTCGACGATCACCGGCACGCCGATCCCGGCGGCCATCAGGTCGCGGGCCGTGCGATAACCGGCGCCGCCATTGGTGAAGATCGCCACCTGCTGGCCGACCGCCACGCCGTAGCGGTTGAGATAGCTGCGCACCGCACCGGAAGTCATCACGCCCGGACGGTCGTTGCCGCCGAACACCAGCGGGCGTTCCTCCGAACCCGAAGCGAGGATCGCCTGTTGCGCGACGATGCGCCAGACCCGCTCGACCGGCAGTTCCGCCGATGGCTGGGCCACATGCTTCTGCACCTTCTCGACCGCCCCGAACACGTTGTCGTCATACCAGCCGAACACCGTCGTGCGCGCCATCAGCGTGACATTGGCAAAGCTCTTCAGCTCCTCGACCACCGACTGGGCATAGTCGCCGGCCGCCTGTCCGCCGACCGAGACATTCTCGGAAAGCAGCGACCCGCCCATGCGAAAGCCCTCGTCGGCGAGGATGACGCGAAGGCCGGCGCGCGCGGCGGCAAGGGCGGCGACCAGACCGGTCGGCCCTGCGCCGATCACCAGGAGGTCGCAATGCGCCCAGGCCTTTTCGTAGCGGTCCGGATCGGCCTCCATGACCGCCTTACCGAGCCCGGCAGCCCTGCGGATGATCGGCTCGTAGACCTTCTCCCAGAAGCTCTTCGGCCACATGAAGGTCTTGTAGTAGAAGCCCGCGCCGAGGAACGGCGACAGCAGTGAATTGACCGAGCCGATGTCGTAGGTGAGCGAAGGCCAGCGGTTCTGGCTCGCCGCCGTCAGCCCGTGATAGAGCTCCGCGACGGTTGCCCGCGTATTGGGTTCGGTGCGCGCGCCCGATCCGATCGTCACGAGCGCGTTCGGCTCAGCCGAGCCGGCCGTCACGATGCCGCGCGGGCGGTGATACTTGAAGCTGCGGCCGACCAGAAGCTGGTCGTTGGCGATCAGCGCCGAGGCGAGCGTGTCGCCTTCGAAGCCCTTCATCTCGCGACCGTCGAAGGTAAAGGTGATGGCGCGGCTGCGATTGACGATGCCGCCGCTCGAAAGACGATACCCGCTCATCGGCCGGCCTCCCGCGCCTTGATGGCGGCGTCGGTCACCGCATAGACCTGATGGCTCGAGGCGTTGTCGCGCTCGACCACCAGCCAGCGCCGGCAACCGGCGGTGTGGTGCCAGTATTCGGCGATCCGGCCCTTCGGGTTGTCGCGGACATAGACATATCGGTACCAGTCGTCGTCGGAGGCGGCGGGTGCCGGGCGAACGACCGTGGCGTCACCGCGAATGGTGAACTCTTCCGTCGGGCGGGTTCCGCAATGCGGACAGGAGATCAGGCTGGCCATGGTCTTGTCTCAATACAGATTGGGTTGCGGGCCGGCGCCGAGTTCGTCGACGGCAAAGCCCCGACGGAAGCGGTCGAGGCGGAGGAACCGCGCAACCGGATGCGACTCGTTCCGGGCAATCAGGTGAGCGAAGCAGAAGCCGGAGGCCGGCGTCGCCTTGAACCCGCCGTAGCACCAGCCGCAGTTGAGGTAGAGATTGTCGATCGGCGTCTTGTCGATGATCGGCGAGCCGTCCATCGACATGTCCATCGCGCCGCCCCAGGCACGCAGGACCCTGAGGCGCGAAAGCCCGGGGATCAGCGACACCCCTTCCTCGATCGTATGCTCGACGGCGGCGAGATTGCCGCGCTGCGCATAGGAGGAATAGTAGTCGATACTGGCACCGAACACCAAGCCGCCCTTGTCGGACTGCGAGATGTAGAAATGGCCGGCGCCATAGGTGATCACGTTGTCGATCACCGGCTTGATGCCCTCCGAGACGAAGGCCTGCAGCACATGGGTCTCGATCGGCAGGTCGAGGCCGGCCATCTTGCCGGTCACCGAGGTGTGGCCGGCGGTCGCCAGCGCCAGCTTGTTGCAGCCGATGAAGCCCTTGGTAGTCTCGACGCCGACGACCTTGCCGGTCTCGTCGCGGCGGATCCCCGTCACCTCGCAATGCTGGATGAGATCGACGCCGCGGCTGTCGGCACCACGACCATAGCCCCACGCCACCGCATCGTGCCGGGCGGTGCCGGCCCGCCGCTGCAGGAGCCCGCCGAGGATCGGGAAGCGCGCGTGGTCATAGTTGAGATACGGCATCATCTTGCGGACCTGCTCGCGATCGAGCAGTTCGGCCTCGACGCCGTGGATCTTCATCGCATTGCCGCGCCGGGCATAGGCGTCGCGTTGGCCGTCGGAATGGAACAGGTTGATGATGCCGCGCTGGCTCATCATGGCATTGTAGTTGAAATCCTGCTCCAGCCCTTCCCAGAGCTGCATCGACAACTCGTAGAAGGGCTCGTTGCCCTCGAGCATGTAGTTGGAGCGTACAATCGTCGTGTTGCGGCCGACGTTTCCGGAGCCCAGATAGCCCTTCTCGAGCACCGCGACATTGGTGATGCCGTGTTCCTTGGCGAGGTAGTAGGCGGTAGAAAGACCATGGCCGCCGCCGCCGACGATAATGACGTCATAATGCAGCTTGGGCTGCGGCTCACGCCACATGGGCGCCCAGTTCCTGTTGCCGGAGAGAGCCTGCCGGAAAATCGAGAAAGCGGAATAACGCATCAAGCATCCTCTGGAAATATCGCCGCACCTTCGCACAGGCGTCATAAAGAGCAAGCGCAATCAGGACAAAAATTGTCCTCTCTGAGACATGAGGCGCATTGTCTCGGACGCGTGCAAAATATGCCACATAGGCCGGTACGGAAGAGCCTTGAGGCCGCACGGCTCTTTACAAGCGGCCGGCAAACGGAGAGATGATGGCGGAGGATTCGCCGCCCCCGAGACGGATCCCGACGGAGCATAGAGTGCTGGACATTTTCGAGAGCGCGGCGCTGGCCGCCGGCAAGGCGATCCTGGAGGTCTACCGGGCCGGGCCGCATGTGCGCATCAAGGGCGACCAGACGCCCGTGACGGAAGCTGACGAGCGGGCGGAACGCATCATCCTTGCGGCCCTCGAAACCGCGCTGCAGGGCATTCCGGTCGTCGCGGAAGAATCCGTTGCCGCCGGCCGGATCCCGGAAGTCGCCGACCGCTTCATCCTGGTCGACCCGCTCGACGGCACCCGCGAATTCATCGGCGGCCACGACGATTTTACCGTCAACATCGCCCTCGTCGAAAACGGCGTGCCGGTGATCGGTGTCGTCTATGCACCGGCGCTTGGGGTCGCCTATAACGGCCGGCCCGGACATGCGGAAAAGTTCGAGGTCGGCGCGGACTTCGCCGTCACCAAGCGCCATCCGATCGCGACCCGTGAACCGGATGCCTGCGTCAAGGCGCTGGTCAGCCGCTCGCACAACGCCCCCGCGACCGACAGCTATCTCAAGGCGCATGCGATCACCGATCATCATGCGGTCGGCTCGTCGCTGAAGTTCTGCCTGCTTGCCGAAGGACTGGCCGACATCTACCCGCGTTGCGGCGGCCGCACGATGGAATGGGACACGGCGGCCGGCGATGCGGTTCTCAGAGCCGCCGGCGGCATCACGCTCCGCCTCGACGGCAGCCCGCTCATTTACGGCAAACGTGGGATCGACGGACAGGCGGACTTCGCCAATGGCGACTTCGTCGCCTGGGGTCGCCGACCGGACTGAGCAGACAGGGCGGGGAAGAAGAGGACGGAAAAATCTGTCTTTTCAAAGCACCCGCGTTCAAATTGTCCCCACCGATCAGGAGCATCGCAGCATATCCGCATCGAAGCGGAGATTGCGCCCCATGTCGGACACCACCATCAACCTCGCCCTGCCCTACATCCTGCCGTCGCAGGCGCAGAAGCACGTGACCCACAACGAGGCGCTCCAGGCGCTCGACGCGATCGTGCAACTGACGATCGCCGAGCGGCGCACCGCCCCGCCCGAGGCACCTGTCGAAGGCCGATGCTACTGGGTGACGCCTCCGGCATCCGGCGACTGGTCGGGAAAGGAGCAGCGCCTCGCCTTCCGCCAGGACGATGCATGGATCTTCGTCACGCCGCGCGCCGGCTGGCGAGGCTTCGAGCAGACCGACGGCCGGCTGAAGGTCTTTTCCGGGACCGACTGGCTCGATCTGCCGACCGCGGCCGATCTCGAAGTTTCCACCCTCGGCCTCTCGACAACCGCCGATGCCATGAACCGGCTTGCCGTCAGGTCTCCGGCAAGCCTCTTCACCCATGACGGCAGCGATCATCGCATGAAGCTCAACAAGGCGGCGACCGACGACACGGCATCTCTGCTCCTCCAGTCCGGCTGGCAGGGCAAGGCCGAGATCGGACTTGCCGGCGAGGACCGCCTGTCTATCAAGGTAAGTCCGGACGGCAGCACCTGGACAACAGCGCTCGTCATTTCCCCCGACGGCATCGTGCGTGCCGACCATCGCCCGCTGGCCCGTGCGTCGCTTGCCGCAGCCACCTTCGCCCCGGCGGCCGGCACGGAAACCGGCTTCGACGACCTCATTCCGGCCGCCCGCGGCTTCACACTTGGTGCGCCCTTGTCCTCCGGCCATGGCAGCGGACTGCTCGTGCCGGTGTCCGGCGTCTACCAGCTTCACCTCACCGTCGAGGCCTCGTCCTCGTCCGGGCATGCCGTTCTCCTGCGCCGCAACGGCACGGAAGACCTCCTCGCCGTCCGCGGGGGAACCGGCACGCATGCCTCGACGGCACTGGCGCAGCTCGATGCCGGAGACACTCTCACCCTCCTGCACGCCGGCAGCGCCACGCTCGTTTTCGGCCGCACCGCGACCGAATTGTCCGCCGCGATGCTCTGAACACGACCTGGCCAGTATTCGACACCGGGAGCACCGAGAGCCCTGAGTGTTGCAGGAAAGCAATCATGTAGAACATGGTTAACGAATACCTAACAATTGCTAATGACTTCGGACAAAAGCTGAATTACTGATGGTGTGCGGCGAGTAAGTAAGAGTAACCTGTATTCGTGGGTTGTTATTTTGAGTATCCCGCACTCCCATCACGATTCCGTCGCCCCGTCCTTCTCGGTAAGCGCCCTGCCGGTCCTTCTGACCGACTACGCACGCGAGATGGCGGATCGCCATCCGCACCCGCCTCTTCACCATGTCCTCAAGCGGCTGATGGACATCGTCGTTTCCGCGACCGCGCTTGTGTTCCTCATGCCTTTCCTGCTGTTCGTCGCGGTGCTCGTCCGGCTCGACAGCCCAGGCCCCGCCCTCTTCACGCAGGATCGCTGGGGTGAAGGCTGTCGGCGTATCCGCATTTTCAAGTTCCGCTCGATGCGGAGCGACCTCTGCGACAAGAGCGGCATCCGGCAAACGACGGAGCAGGACCCCCGCGTGACGCGGCTGGGCGCGATCCTCAGGCGCACGAACATCGACGAGCTTCCGCAGCTTTTCAATGTGCTCAGAGGCGACATGTCGCTGGTTGGTCCGCGCTGTCACGCGATCGGCATGCTCGCAGGCGGCCTGCCCTATGAAGTGCTGGTGCCGGAATATCACCGCCGCCACGTCATGCGGCCGGGCATCACCGGGCTCGCGCAGATGCGCGGCCTGCGAGGACCGACCGGCCGGCGCGCCAAGGCACGGGCACGCATCGCCTGCGATCTGCACTATGTGGAGAACTTCTCGATCTGGCTCGACCTGCGCATCCTTGTCGGCACGTTGCTTGCCGAAATCCGCGGGGGAAGCGGATTTTAAGGGTCCCCAGCCAGCAGACCTGCGTTTAGAGCAGGCGGAAACGACAGGCCCGTGCGACGGCCTGCATGCGGTTGACCGAATCGAGCTTGCGCATCGCGCTCTTGAGGTAGCTGACGACCGTATGGCTGGAGATCGACAGGATGATGGCGATCTCGTCGCTGCTCTTGCCAGCGGCCGACCAACGCAGACATTCGAGCTCGCGGGCGGAGAGCTTCTCGCGCGGACCGTCCTTGTGTCCGATCCGGCCGGAGCAGATGTCCAGCGCCTCCAGGCAGTCGAAATAGAGACTGGCCGTCTCCTGGCGGTCGAGCGCCCCGCGCTCCCCCGAGAAGACGATCAGATAGTGGGCAAGCTCGGCATCATGGAGCGCAAAGGCGAGATTGTTGACCAGGCCGCACTCCTGGAAGTCGGCGGCGAGCTCCATGTCGGCCGCGCGCTCCTGACCCGATGCGAAAACACAGTCCTTCGTCAGGAAGGGCAGGATCTTCTGCTTCAAGCGTGTCACGAGACGGCTGGCCGCGAAGCTCTCGCTCGCATCATAGCGGTCCCGCAACGCGCTCGGCCAATTGCAGAATACTGAATTCGCCGCGAATTCCGGCTTGTCGGCCTTGGGAAAGGTGCTGACCAGGAAATAGTCGAAGCCGTTGCGCCGTCCGATCTGAGCGAATTGCCGGCCGAGTGCGCAAAGTCCGGCATCGTCGACGGGAACCGTCGCCACGCCGCTGCCTTCGCCATCGCCCTCGCGGCAAATTGACTCGGTGACCCTGAACATCGCGCTCCTTTTCGGTCGAAACTAGACCGCATCTCATTGGTATGAATCGAACAAATCTGTCATCGACCGTAAAGAACGGAACTGGCGCCGGTCTATCGGTATTAGGTCGGATACGAATTTTTTTACGGATCGACCTGTCGGCGCCGGGAAAACATCAATGCACCGTCATTGACAGCAGCTCATACACTGTTTTCCCCCGCAAAAAATTTCTAATTCAGCATAACTCCTATGCAGATGCCGCAAGTTTACGCAACGGAAGGCTCGAATCGCGCCCGCAAATCACCCCTTATCCACGGGATTTCCGGTCGCGAGAATTATTATCAAATGCTTACAACACGCTTAGCCAAATTTTAAAGGTGCGCGGCTAGGATGCCTGCGTGTGGTCTTGAGTATGTATAGAGAGTCCAATGACCGAAATGATCCGCCCCCGAGTGAAATATGTCATCGGTCCCGATGGCAGCCCGCTGACCATCGCCGATCTACCGCCGGCCAATACGCGCCGCTGGGTGATCCGCCGGAAAGCCGAGGTTGTCGCTGCGGTACGCGGTGGCCTGTTGAGCCTGGAAGAAGCGTGCGAACGCTATACACTGACCGTCGAGGAGTTTCTCTCCTGGCAGTCCTCGATCAATGACCACGGCCTGCCGGGCCTGCGCACCACACGCATCCAGCAGTATCGCCACTAACGATCCCGGCCGCCGAAAGCGGCAAAAACCACGTCTTTTCAGAACCGTGCGCGCAAATCACCTTGCGCGCACGGTTTCGTTTCAGGCGACCCTGCGCTTGGGCAAACCGTGCAGCACGCCGGCCAGGATCGACGATCCGGCATAGAACCAGAGCCCCGGCTGGGTAAATGCCTGTGCGAGCCCGCTGGTCTTGGCGGCGAAGATGACCAGCGCCACCAGCAGCACATCCATCATCGACCATCGGGACAGAAGCGGAACCAGCCGGTCCAGCAAAACCTGCGACGAGCTCCCCTGCCCCGCCCCGATTGCCTCTGCGGCGATGCCGGTCATCTTCACGACCGGAAACACGATCGACAGCAGCGCCACCAGCACGCCGAGCGCCGGATTGCCCTCGTCCCAAAGCGAGACAACAATTTCAAGGAGAGACGGATTGTCGCTGAACACATAGAGTGTTTCAAACCGGACCAGCGGCAGCACGATGCCGAGTGCCAGTAACAACGGCGCCGTCACCAGCAGCGCGGCCTTCACCCAGATCATGCCTTTACCCCCGTCGACGGCAACCTATATGCGTGGAGCACGCCCGGCGGCATCATTGCCCGGGATTCGCGGCAATGTTAAGCCGCCAGGACGATCAGCGACGGGAGACACAGGATATGGAAATCACGCATGAGGAAGGAAAGTCCGGCGGTCGTTATGTCGGGCGCTTCCCGGATATCGGGGAACCGGCAGTCATCACCTACTCACGCACGTCGCCGACGCTGATCATCGTCGACCATACCGAGGTGCCGGACAGCATGCGCGGCAAGGGTGCCGGCGTCGCGCTGGCTGAATTCGTCGTGGAGGATGCCCGCCGGGGCGGCTGGAAGATCATTCCGCTGTGCCCGTTCTTCCGGGCTCAGGTCGACCGTCACGCCGACTGGCGCGATGTGATCAAGTGAGATTTTCGTCCGGCCGACGATAGATCGGCCGGACGCTTGTTGCCTGAACCGGCTTGAGGCGGTCGCGGGTCTAGACCGCGCCGCCTTTCAGCCTGTTCATGGATCTGCGATCCGCAGTCAGGCCCGGATGCGCATCTGGCCGTCACGCTCTTCGAGCGCAGCCGCCTTGGCATGTTCAGCCTCCGCCTCCTCGAGCGCGAGCTCGGCCGCTTCCTGCTGAACCTTCAGTTCACGGATCGACACCTGGAGATTGTCGGCCCGCTGCCGGGCCGCCTTCGCGAAGGTTGGATAGGCGAAATGGTTTGGATCGCTGATCCCGGACTTCTTTTCCTCGATGGCGATCTGGTTTTCCAGCTCCTTCGCCATCCTGTCGAACTCCGCCATCATCGATTGCAACTGTTGCAATTGCCGACGCTTTTCTGTGACCTGAAATCCTTTCAGGCGCACTAGGCTCTCACGCGACTTCATACGCAATACTCCCGTGATGCGAGACCCCCCGCCACACTTACCGACAAAAAGCCAAGCCGGTTTTTCGACGAATCATTCTCGAAAAAAAACGGCGGCGTTAACAAAAAACTACCGTTGGTAACCTTTCGTTTACGGGCATCGTTAATGATAGGGGAGATCATTTAAGGGTCAGTAAATGCCAGGGCCTGAAAAAGCCCATGACAATGATGAGTCAAATGAATCGGTTGCGGGTAGATCTTCACGTTCTGATTCAAGTGTGGCGATGCCGGAAACACATGAGAAATCAGAAGACTGGTATCTTTGTTTAATAAATTCGATACACCTTGCCAGAAGGAATCAGAATTTGTTAACCATTTGGTGGCAGCCTTCAAATCAGGCAACGACTGGATCCGTATCGCGTAGGGGGCCAAGTACGACCTTTCGGCGGCGGTAAAGGGGATAATTATGCGGGTTCTACTCATTGAAGACGATAGCGCCACGGCGCAGAGCATCGAACTGATGCTCAAATCGGAGAGTTTCAACGTCTACACGACCGATCTCGGCGAAGAAGGCGTGGATCTCGGAAAGCTCTACGACTACGACATCATTCTGCTCGACCTGAACCTGCCGGATATGTCTGGCTATGAAGTGCTGCGCACGCTGCGGCTTTCCAAGGTCAAGACGCCGATCCTCATTCTTTCGGGCATGGCAGGCATCGAAGACAAGGTTCGCGGCCTCGGCTTCGGCGCCGACGACTACATGACCAAGCCGTTCCACAAGGACGAGCTGGTTGCGCGCATCCACGCCATCGTCCGCCGTTCCAAGGGCCACGCCCAGTCGATCATCATCACCGGCGAACTGATCGTGAACCTCGACGCCAAGACCGTTGAAGTCGGCGGCCAGCGTGTTCACCTCACCGGCAAGGAATACCAGATGCTGGAGCTGCTTTCGCTCCGCAAGGGTACGACCCTCACCAAGGAAATGTTCCTGAACCACCTTTACGGCGGCATGGACGAGCCGGAACTCAAGATCATCGACGTGTTCATCTGCAAGCTGCGCAAGAAGCTCGCAAACGCCGCAGGCGGCGCGAACTACATCGAGACTGTCTGGGGCCGCGGCTACGTGCTGCGCGAGCCGGATGGCGCCGAATACATGGAAACCGCCTGATCCCTTTCAGGCGAAGACCCGCAAAGCACTCGACCTGCCCCTCACCGGGCAGGTTTTTTGTTGTCTTTACCTCGGGCGGCAGGGCTGGTTACCTCACCCGCCTCCCGGTTCGGCAAACGAAAAACGCCCCGGGCGTGCCAGGGCGTTCGGCGGTCATGTGATTCGCAAAAAGGATCTCAGGCGGCGATCGCCTTGTCCGTGAACATCTGGGTCAAAATCTTGCGGTCGAAGGGCTTCAGCAGGAAGTCGTTCGCGCCGGCACGCTTGCCAGCCATCATCGTCTTGAGGTCTGCCTCGATCACGCAGTAGTAGATCCGCACGCCCTTGCCTTCCGGCAGCGCGCGGATGTTGGCGATCAGGTCAAGGGCCCCTTCAAGACCTGCATCGACGATGACGATGTTCGGGAGATCGGTCTCGCAGCGCATCAGTGCCTCGCGGGCGGACCCGGCTTCGAGCACGAGGAAACCGAGCTCCGACAGGATCTTGCGGCCGACCTTGCGCACCACGTCGGAACTATCTGCGATCATCAAACGCTGCATCACACACTCCCATGCCACCATCGTCCCCGTAATGGGGATTACCGCGCATGCAACCGAATGTAGGCGCCTTCAACTAAGGAAACGTTACCGCGAATCACTTCTCTCGGCCCCAAAATGAAACGGCACGCCCAAAGCGTGCCGCTACTGTATTCGGTGGGACGAGACGAACCGCTCAGGCGGCTGCCATCTCGGCGGTGAAGACGATTTCCTCGTCGGTCTGCACGTACTTCAGCTCCATGCCGCATTCCTCGGCGAGCAGCACCGTGTAGTAGGGCTGGATCGAGTGAGCGTCGATCGCCTCCTCGATCTGGCCATTGCAGATCTCGGCGAATTTTGACGGCACGCGCATCATGCGGCCCTTCGTGGTGATCGTGAACTTCGCCTCGTATTCCGGGTTCTCGAGCGTGACGTCCAGCTGGCCGCCGCGCGGAATGGAACCATAGGCGACGAGAAAGAGGTTGAGGAGCAGCTTGACCCGGTTCTTGGCGATGATCGCCCGCGGGCCGTTCCAGCTGACTTCGGTCTTCTTTTCGGCAGCGGCAAAGTCCTTGGCGGCCTTCTCGGCCTCGCCGGTATCGATCGACGCGCCGACGGAACCCGAGGCGCCGAAGGCAAGGCGGGCGAATTTCAGACGGACCGAGGCGTTGAGCGCGCTGGTGCGGATGAGGTCCATGGCATCGGCGTCGGCACCGCCTTCGTCGAGCAGTTCGAGGCCGTTGTTGATGGCGCCGACCGGCGAGATGACGTCGTGGCAGACGCGGCTGCACAGCAGCGCCGCGAGGTCGGGACCGGCAAGGGTGAGGTTTACATTCTTCGGCATCGCTCTCTCCTGAAGATCAATCCCCACGAAAGGGCCGGATGCGCGGATACGGGCGCCCGGTGTGGTCGGATTCCTACGGCCATAATGACACCATATTTGGTAAACCGATTATTAAGATGATCATCGGTAAATAGCTTTACCCGCATTGGCGATGCCGTTTGCATCAATTCTGGATGGAGGAGACCCCATGCGCTTCGTGACGACCCAAGCCCTTGCCGCCTTCCGTGCATGCCTTGCGGCCGCACTTCTCCTCGCTGCAGGCGTCGGCATCTCCGCCCGGCCGGCGATCGCCGCCGGCGAATACACCGCCCAGGAAATCATCGACGCCGGCCACGGCTTCTTCGGCGAGACCAGCGGCGCGCTCGCCAAGGTCATCGAGGAGGCCTTCCAGCAGCACGGCCTGCCCAACGGCTATATCCTCGGCCAAGAGGGCTCCGGGGCCTTCGTTGCCGGCCTGACCTATGGCGAAGGCCAGCTCAACACCAAGAATGCCGGCCAGCACGACGTCTTCTGGCAGGGTCCCTCGCTCGGCATCGACTACGGCGGCAACGGCACCCGCGTGATGATGCTGGTCTACGACCTGCCCGCCGTCGAGAGCCTCTACGCCCGCTACGGCGGCGTCAGCGGTTCCGCCTATGTCGTCGCCGGCGTCGGCATGACGGTGCTGAAGAGCCGCAACGTGGTGCTCGTCCCGATCCGCACCGGCATCGGTGCCCGTCTCGGCGTCAATGTCGGCTACCTGAAGCTCACCCGCCAGCCGACCTGGAACCCCTTCTGAGCCGGGATTGCCACAGGGTCCGCGCAAGCTCGATCCAGTCTAGTCGCCTCGCAATACTTTACCGGTCCGCATAGGCCTGCGCCGCTTGTCTCCACGAGCGGCGCATGTTTAATGATCAAGCACCTCCGAATAAACACAAGTGTGGCACACCCGTGATCGAATACGCCCTGCTCTTTGGATTGGGTTTCCTGGCGGCAGCCCTGCTCGCCATGCTGATAGCACCGTCGATTCATCACCGGATCGTTCTTTACACGGAGAACCGCCTGAAGGCGACGATGCCGCTGAGCCCCCAGGAGATCCGTGCCCAGAAGGACATGGTCCGGGCCGTCTATGCCGCCGAGAACGCCCGCACCACCCAGGAACTGATCCGCGAACGGGAAAAGGCCTCGAGCCTGAAGCTCGCAAACGAGACGCTCGGCAAGGAGGCCAGTCGCCTCCTGGCGGACGCGCAGGAACTGCATGTCCAGATCAATGACATGAGCGTCGAGGCGGCCGATTTCCGCTCCAAGGTGCGCCGCGCCGAATTCGAGGCCGACAACCTGCGCGAGGCGCTGCGCCGCACCGAGGAAACCTCGGCGGCCAAGGATGTCGAGCTCGCGAACCTCGCCCGCCGCGTCGACCGCATGATGGCCGACATCGACAACCTCAAGATCGAGCGGACGACGCGAGAGACCGAGATCGAGAACCTCAAGATGCGCGTCCAGTCGCTGCGGGACGAACGCGAGGATCTGCGCCGCGAGGCCAAGCTCGTGACGAAGCGCGCCAAGGACGCCGAAATCCGGCTGTCCCAGGAAGAGCACAAGCTTCTCAGGCTTGATGACCGGCTTGGCCGGGAAATGGCGGAGAATGTCGACAAGGAAGCCATGCTCGAGCGCCGCTTGAAGGAAATCGCCCGCCTGAAGCAGAGCCTGAAGACGGCAAACGGCCAGGTGCGCACCGCCGTCCGTGCTCTTCGTGCCGCCAACGTGCCGGTGCCGGCCTTCGAGGAGATCGAGGTGGCGGACGAGGAACCGGTCGCCGAAGCCGTGACGAACAACACCCCAGGCCGCCAGAATGTCGAAGCGCTTTCCGACGAACTGCGCAATCGCCACATCGCCCTGACCGAGCGCCTGCTGAAGGCCAAGGCCTCGACCAACGACAAGGCACTGCGCGAGGAGATTGCCGACATCGCGGCGAAGATGGTCGTCCTGACGGCAGCCCGCGAGGGAGAGACATCCCCCATCCCGGACCTGCTGCGGGCCAAGTCTCAGAAGAGTGCAGGCAAGGGATTGTCGCTGGCCGAGCGTGTCCTTGCGATCGATCCGTCTCTGTCTAGGGGCGCGAACGCCCAGCCACCCGCGGGCGAATGAGCCACGGCTGGCCGGGAGCCACCCTTTTTCCCTGATTTCGAAATCTTGCGCCGTCAGCGCCCGAGGGGTCCCACAAGGCGCCCCATGGCCCGCGCCATGCTGTAGAGCGCGATCCCGCTGGCCGTCCCGACATTGAGGCTGTCGAGCCCCGGCGACTGGGCGATGCGCGCGCTGCGGAAGCGCTTGAGGATATGCGCAGGCAGCCCCTCGCCTTCCGTGCCCATGACGAGTGCCATACGCCGCGCCGGGGCGATATCGCCGATCTCGATCTTGCCGGCCGGCGACAGCGCCCAGATCTCGAAGCCGGCGTCGGCGAGTTTTCCGAGCAGGTCCTCGGCCAAACTCTCCCGCGCATAGGGCATCGTCAGCACCGAGCCGACGGACACCCTGAGCGCCTTGCGGTAGAGCGGATCGCAGCACGTCTCGTCGAGCAGCACCGCATCGGCGAAGAAGCCCGCCGCATTGCGGAACAGCGCGCCGATATTGTCGTGGTTGGAGATGCCGCAGCCGACCAGCACCAGGCAATCGTCGGACAGGTTGTCGATCAGATCGGCGGCGGCCAGACCGGCATCGCGCCGGCCGAGCGCCAGCACGCCGCGATGAAGGTGGAAGCCGGCGATCGCGTCGAGCACCGCGCCATCGGCGACATAGACGGGCACGTCCGCGGGAAAGGCGTCGATCAGGTCGGCGACACCCTCGACACGGTTCTTGAGAAGCAGGAGCTTTTCGGCGGCAATCCCCCTGCCGGCGCGATGGGCCGCGGCAAGCATGCGCAGCACCACCGTGCCTTCGGCGATGAACCGCCCGCCGCGCCCGGTGAGATCACGCTCGCGGATCTGCGAGAACTCCGCGATCCGCGGATCGTGCGGATCGGTGATCTCGACGAGGCTTCGACCGGACACGTGCGTTCTCGCTCAGTTGGCGGAAAGCGTCACGTCCGCGACGATGCGCCCGACGGCGAGATCGAGTACAAGCGCCTTGCGAACGCCGTCGGCCATCTCGCCGTAGAACAGCACCTGCTGGCCGGAAAGCGAGGTCGAAAGCACTCGGAAGCCGGCGGGCAGTGCGGCCGTCAGGCTGATCGGCTGGTCGGCGGGCACGGAGAGCCCCGACGCGCTGACGGTCGGCTGCGCAGCGCCGTCCTTGCGCGTCACCTTGTAGACGATCGCCGCCAGCACGGCCATGAACATCAGGAGCATGATGCCACCGGAAACGAGCTGGAGCTTCACCATCTTGCGGCGAACGTTTTCCATCGCCGGATCGAGCGGCTTTTCTTCCTGTTCGTCGAGGTCGACATTTGCCATGGTGGGTGTCTCTGTTCCTGATGTTCGCGACCGATGACACATCTTTCCCGGCGCGAACCGTCCGGGAAAAACCAGCCAGGACCATGGCTGTCGATTGTGGAAGGCCTCAGTCTGTGCCAAAGGCATCGAAACATCGGCCGCAACGCCGGTGGTTCTCACGCGGGATGACAGTATGACCGACCCCTTTAAACAAGCCGACGCGGCAAGAAAAGACCTGATTGCCGGGGATGACGCGGAAGGACGGCTCGATGCATGGCTGGCCGCGGCCCTCGAGGGCGAGTTTTCGCGCAACCGGGTGAAGGCGCTGATCGAGCAGGGCGCGGTCCAGGTCAACGATACCGTGATCACCGAGCCGAAGCGCAAGATCCGTCCGGGCGACCGGGTGTCGATCGTCATGCCCGAGCCGGAGGACCCCGAGCCCAAGGGCGAGGACATCCCGCTCGAAGTGCTCTACGAGGACGACGACCTGATCGTCATTGCGAAGCCTCCGGGCCTGGTCGTGCATCCGGGCGCCGGAAACTGGACCGGCACGCTGGTCAATGCGCTGATCCATCACTGCGGCGACAGCCTGTCGGGGATCGGCGGCGTGAAGCGCCCGGGTATCGTCCACCGGCTCGACAAGGACACCTCCGGCGTCATGGTCGTGGCGAAGAATGACCTCGCCCATCGCCACCTCGCCGACCAGTTTGCCGACCACGGCCGCACAGGCCCGCTGGAGCGCGCCTATCAGGCGGTGGTCTGGGGCCGGCCCCGCACCCTGCACGGCACCATCGACGCGCCGCTCGGGCGCGCCGGCGACCGCACCAAGCGGGCGGTGAAGAAGGAAGACACCGACGACGCCCGCGAGGCGATCACCCACTACGAGGTGCTGGAGCGCTATGGAGAGAAGCCGGACGCGACCTGCCTCGCCTCGCTGGTCGAATGCCGCCTGGAGACGGGGCGCACCCACCAGATCCGCGTCCACATGGCCCATATCGGCCATCCGCTGATTGGCGACCAGGACTATGGCCAGGCCTTCAAGACCAAGGCCAACCTTCTGCCCGAGCCGGCACGCTCAGAAGTGCGGGATTTCCCGCGTCAGGCGCTTCATGCGTACTTGCTCGCCTTCGAGCACCCGACCACCGGGGAGACGATGCATTTCACCGCCCCGATCCCGGACGACATGCAGAAGATCATCGACGCCCTGCGGGCCGTGGAAGTGCCCGCGAAGTAACCGGAGAAATCGGGCACCCGCGGAAACTTCGCAGCGCCTCGCGCGTTGATCGGGCTCACCAGAGCGCGAGGCATGTCGCTTCGCCGGCCGGGGGTCCCGATGAGCAACCGCAAACCTGTTCTGAACAAGCGGCGCGACCTGCGCAGCGATCGCCCGCTTTGGGCCGCCACGCCGCGAATCTCGGTCACGGCGTCCTCGGCACCACAACATCGCGACTATGATGTCATCATCATGGGAACCGGCATCAGCGGCGCCCTCGCCGCCGAAGCCCTGTCGCGCGTCGCCGGCCGCCGGATCCTGATGGTCGATCGTCGCGATCCGGTGCGCGGCAGCACACTCGCCAGTACGGCGATGATCCAGCACGAGATCGACACGCCCCTCAGGGATCTGTCGCGAATGATCGGCTCCGATCGTGCCGCCCGGGCCTGGCGCCGCTCGGCCGCGTCCGTCACCCGCCTTGCCGGGCTGGTGGAGGAGTTGAAGCTCGACTGCAGTTTCGAGCGCCGCAGCACACTCTACCTCGCCGGCGACGAACATGGCTCGCGGGCCTTGCGTGAGGAGGCCGATCTGCGGCGCGGCGCCGGACTGGATGCCGAATATATCGACAAGGCCGAACTTGCCGAACGCTTCGACATCGATCGCACCGCCGCCATCGTCTCGCACTGCTCGGCAAGCGCCAACCCCGGCCAGTTGACCGCCGGATTGCTCGGTGTCGCCGCCGGGCGCGGGGTCGAGATCGTCGCCCCGCTGGCGATCGCCGATCTTGTCGAAACGCGGGACGGCGTTGTCGTATCGACCGCCGACGGCCGCCTGCTCACCGCAGCCAATGTCGTGGCCTGTACGGGTTACGAATATCTCTCCATGATGGAGAGCCCTGAGCATCAGGTCATTTCCACCTGGGCGATCGCCTCGGAACCTGCAACGCCCCGCCCGCCATGGCTCAAGGACTTCCTCGTCTGGGAAGCCTCCGATCCCTACCTCTATTTCCGTTCCACGCCGGACGGCCGGATCATCGCCGGCGGCGAGGATGAGGCCGATCCGCTCGCCCACACGGATCCGGCAAAGGCAGAGCGCAAGTTTGCCAAAATCGCCGCAAAACTGAAGAAACTGGCCGGCATCGACGTCGGCAGACCGGCCTATGGTTGGTCGGCCCCCTTCGGCACGACGACCACCGGCCTGCCGATCATCGATCGGGCGCCCGGCCACGAACACACCCATGCCGTCATGGGCTTCGGCGGCAACGGCATCACCTTCTCGACCATCGCGGCCGAGCTGATTGCCGGGCGATTGGCGCGCAAGCCGGACGCCGACGAGGAGCTCTTCCGGTACTCAAAATCAGGGACAGCATTTTAGGAGAGCAATTAGCGCATCGGCGCCCGCCCGGTGACTTTAGTTGCGTCTGTTCGCAGCAGCACGTCCAAATTGGATAAAACTTGGAATTGTGTTATGTTCGAGTTCGAAATTTGCCGGATGCGATAAGACGGAGCTGTAATGTTTTTCAAGAAAACCGTCTTCGTGGTCGGCGCAGGAGCAAGTAAAGAATTGGGATTGCCTATAGGCAATGAACTCAAGGATCAAATAGCCCGGAAACTACACATCACATTCCCCGATGGATTTAACCTCGGAACCGGCGACCGAGACATTTACAATGCGGTCAAATTGTACCTTAGGTCGAAAGGGCAGTCCGATGGAAATCCATATTGGTCCGCCGGGCGGTCCATTGCATCGGCCATGCCCCAAGCAATCTCGATCGACAATTTCATGCACACTCATTACGACGACGACAAAATCGTTCTGATGGGCAAATTAGCCATTGCCGCGAGCATTTTGGAGGCCGAACGTAGGTCGCTTATCTTTGCGGACGAACGTCAAGGTAACCGTCACGATTTCAACACTGCGTCCGGTGTATGGCACAACATATTCTGCAAGATGCTCACAGAGGGCATCCAAAGGTCTACATTACCCTCTCTTTTCGAGAACGTATCGTTCATTTCCTTCAACTACGACCGCTGCATTGAGCAGTACTTGGCCATCTGGCTAGAGAATTACATGCGCCTGCCCGCCAACGAGGCCCAGTCAATCGTCAACGAGTTAACCATTGTCCATCCATATGGTCAGATCGGGAAGCTGGGATGGCAAACCATGGGTATGGTATCAGTAGGTTACGGCGAGAACGTTCAACCTACTTCTCTTTTTGAGGTTGCCAGCAATATCCGGACGTTCACAGAGCAGGTAGAAGACGAGACGGTCCCTGAGCTTATGAGGAGGCTGATCACAGATGCGGAACAAGTAATTTATCTTGGTTTTTCGTTCGGGGCCATGAATATGGAGCTTATGAAGATTAGCGAAATGGGCCCACCAAAAAAACTGTATGGCACGGCGCACGGAATATCGCGTGCCAACCTTGAGGTAATCACCCAGCATTTGGCGAGAGACATGAAGGTTGGCAAAACGCCACTTCTTCACTCACATTTCTTTGAAGCATCCACATGCGGTACAATGTTAAATGATTACTTCCGCGTCTTGACTGATTGATGCAGTCGCTTCACGGCCTCGTGATTTCGCCGGGCGCTTGAATCCCCGTTTGGCCACACTTATCTGTTAGCTGGGTTTCTGTGGGATTTTTGGAAATCCGCAGGGATCAGGCTTGCCCACTTGCCACGGGGAGCCACAGTTTCGAGAAGGGGGTGCTTTATGGCCCGCAACAATCTGCCTACCATTACCGCCGGCGAAGGCGGACTAAACCGTTACCTCGACGAGATTCGCAAGTTCCCGATGCTGGAACCGCAGCAGGAATACATGCTCGCGAAGCGCTATGCCGAGCATGGCGATCGCGACGCGGCCCACAAGCTCGTCACCAGCCACCTGCGCCTCGTCGCGAAGATCGCCATGGGTTATCGCGGCTACGGCCTGCCGATCGGCGAAGTCGTGTCCGAGGGCAATGTCGGCCTGATGCAGGCGGTCAAGAAATTCGACCCGGAGCGCGGCTTCCGTCTGGCGACCTATGCCATGTGGTGGATCAAGGCCTCGATCCAGGAATACATCCTGCGCTCTTGGTCGCTCGTGAAGATGGGCACCACCGCGAACCAGAAGCGTCTGTTCTTCAACCTGCGTCGCCTCAAGGGCAAGATCCAGGCGATCGAGGAAGGCGACCTGAAGCCGGAACAGGTGAGCGAGATCGCCACCAAGCTGAACGTGTCCGAGGAGGAAGTGATCTCGATGAACCGCCGCCTCTCGGGCGACGCTTCGTTGAATGCACCGATCCGCGCCACCGAAGGCGAATCCGGCCAGTGGCAGGATTGGCTGGTCGACGATCACGACAGCCAGGAAGAAGTGCTCATCGAACAGGACGAGCTCGAAACCCGCCGCCGCATGCTGGCCAAGGCCATGAGCGTGCTGAACGATCGCGAAAAGCGCATCTTCCAGGCCCGCCGTCTGGCCGAAGACCCGGTCACGCTCGAAGAGCTGTCGGCCGAATTCGACATCAGCCGCGAACGCGTCCGCCAGATCGAGGTGCGCGCCTTCGAAAAGGTTCAGGAAGCCGTCCAGAAGGAAGCGCTCGAAAGGGCCTCGGCCCTGCGGGTCGTCGAAGCCTGATCGGCCTTTCGCGAGCCGCTTGAAACAAGAAACCCGGGCCGCAAGGACCCGGGTTTTCTTTTGCGATAATGACCGCTCAGGTCAGTTGGTCGGCTTGCCGAGCGCCGCCCACTCCTTGAGCACCTGGTCGAAGACAGCCGCACCCGCAGCGCCCTTGTCGAGGGTCAGAAGCGCGCGCCGGCCGTTGCGGTAGCTGACCGGAATGTCGATCCAGCCACGGGTCGCCAGAAGGTCGAGATTGGCCTTCATCACGTCCTGGAAGTCGTTGAGCGCCACCAGATAGGTGTCGTCGGTGACCTTGGCCGAAACGGCGACCAGCGGATCGCCGCGGTCCTGTTCGGTGCGCTTCATCGCGATGCGCTGCAGGTTGTCGATCGCCCCGCCCTCGAAATCGGCGGGCACGGAGAAGACGACCTCGATCAGATGGCTTGCCGGCAGCGAGCTGTCGGTGTTGCGCTTGATCGTGATGAGCGCGGAAAGGCCGCGATCCGGAATGGTGATCTTGCCCTGGATCTCGGGATTGGGCTTGCCGTCCTCACCCGTTTCGCGCAGCGCCGTCCAGGCGACCGTGCCGGGGATGGCCGTCGGCGAGGTCTGGCCGAGCTTTTCCTCGTAGAGGAAGACCTTTTCGCCATTGGCGATCGGC
Organism: Rhizobium terricola; assembly: GCF_012927355.1. Lineage (GTDB taxonomy): Bacteria > Pseudomonadota > Alphaproteobacteria > Rhizobiales > Rhizobiaceae > Allorhizobium > Allorhizobium terricola. The sequence continues at coordinate 277,232 of NZ_JABBGK010000001.1, read as the reverse complement.
GCCGCAGTGTCAGGAGCCGCGGCCGGCGTCGCCGGCTGTGGAACGCCGGCATTGGTTCCGACGGCAGGCTGGTCGGTCGGCTCGACGGTCGAGGCGACATTCTGCTGCGCGACAGACTTGCCCTCGGTCGTCGGGCCGCCCGGTGCCGTTACGCCCGCGCCGTCGTCGACTTCCGTTCCATTGGCCAGCAGGCGCTGGGTGAATTTCTGTCCGCTGACAGACCCGTCGTCGGGCTTCGCCGCCGGTTGGGCAGCACCGGTTTCGACCGTCGGCTTCGGCTCTTCGGCGGTGCCCTGCGGTGCAGGCGTCGCACCGGCATCCGCTTCCGGCTTCGCCGGATCGGTAGCGGGAGCGGTGCCGCCGCCGGTCAGGTCGCTGACCAGCTTCGTAACGGCATCGCGATACGTCCAGGCTGCATAGCCGCCGCCGGCGACGAGCGCCACGCCGAGCAGGCCGAGAACGACCGGCGCATAATTGCGCCCCTTCTTCGGTTCGATGCGATAGGCGCGCTGCGGGTTGCTGGCCAGGAAGGAATCGACGTCGTCGGTTCCCTTGCCACCGTTGCCGCCCTGCGCTGCCGCCAGATCGGCCTTCGGGTCGAAGGCAAGCGTGTCCGGCTCGGAAGCTGCCTTCGGCGCCTCGTGCTCGGTAAACCAGTCGGAAAAGTCGTCCGAAGCAGGAAGCTCGTTCGCCGCCGTGCCGCTCTTGGCCGCAGGCTGGGCATAGGCGGCGCTGTCCCATTCGAGCAGGTCGACCGACGCCGGAATGGCCGGCTCCGCACGCGACGGAACCGGAGCGGCTGGAGCAGCTGCAGGCACCATCGGGCCGAAATCGTCGAGCAGGTCATGGGCGTCATCGTGCACGGCAGGCGTCGGCGCTGACTGTGCTGTTGACTGGGGTGCGGCGACCGGCTCGGTGGCCTGCTGCTGCCACTGCGGCGCTTCGGCCGGGAACTCCCAGGGTTCGTATTCGGTCGCGGCAGCGGGCTCGGCCCTCACCTCTTCGACCGCAGGCGCCACGGGCTCCGGCGCGTAGTCGGTCGACGGACGGCGAACCCAGTCGTCGTCGCTGGCAAACGGAATTTCCATGACGCGGTTGGAGGACGGCGGAGTCGGCACCGGCGCTGCGACGGTCTCGGACAGCAGGTCTTCGGCTTCCTCTGCCCGCACACTCTCGCGATGCTCCTCCGGCTCCTCCGTGGCAACCGGCTCGGCATAGCGGGCTTCGGGTTCCACATAGCCGGAAATGTAGTCATCGACGTCGGGATAGGCGACGGCGGCGGTGACCGGTGCGGGCGCCACCGGCTCTTCGGCGGCCTGCACGGGCTCCTCGGCCCACTGCACGACGTCTTCGCGGACCGGCTCGGCGTGAACTTCCACCTCGACCGTCGGCTCATCCTGATAAGGCGGCTCATAGGTCTCGACGACGACCGGTTCCGGTTCATGCTCGACCGGACGGTAGGTCGGCTCGACCGCAACCTCGGTATAGGTCGGTTCCTCGGCGTGGACGGGTTCAGCCTCCGGAGCGACATGGGCCGGCTCGGCCTCCGGTTCCGGTTCCGGTTCCGCGACGGCGGTCGGTTCGGCAACGGGCTCAGGTTCGGCGACCGGCTGCGGCTCGGGCGCATGCCACTCGTCGGTCGGCCGTGGTGCCACGGCCTCTTCGAAGCTGGCGATGGCCTCCTCTTCGGGCAATGCCTCGGCGTGTTCGGCCTCGACCTCGCGAATGGCTGCGTCCAGCTTTTCCAGCTGGCGCTGCAGCATCTGCTCCGGCGGACGCGGCGACATGTTCTCGAGTTGCCGGAGCACGGCTGCGCGGGCCTTCTCGTAGACCTTCGCGCGCATCTCCGGTGTATTGTTCGACAGCCCGTCCACAGCCCGTCGAATAACTGCGATAAAGTCAGCCATCAGCACTTTCTCTTGGTCGCCGGACTGATTCCGACTGACAAAACGTTAACGATTTCTACCATTAATCCTCAAATGGGTCCGTCACAAGTATGGTGTCGTCGCGCTCCGGGCTGGTCGACAGCAGCGCCACCGGCGCGCCGATCAGTTCCTCGACCTGGCGAACATACTTGATCGCCTGGGCAGGAAGGTCCGCCCACTTGCGGGCACCGACCGTCGATTCTTTCCAGCCTTCGAGCGTGATGTAGATCGGCTCGACGCGTGCCTGGGCCGCCTGAGCGGCCGGCAGGTAATCGATCTCCTGGCCGTCGAGCTTGTAGCCGACGCAGATCTTCAGCTCGTCGAGACCGTCGAGAACGTCGAGCTTGGTGAGCGCGATACCGGTGATGCCGTTGGTCGCGACCGACTGGCGCACCAGCGCGGCATCGAACCAGCCGCAGCGACGCTTGCGGCCCGTGACCGTACCGAATTCATGGCCCTTCTCGCCGAGGAACTGGCCGATCTCATCGGTCAGTTCGGTCGGGAACGGGCCTTCGCCGACGCGGGTCGTATAGGCCTTGGTGATGCCGAGGATGTAGCCGAGCGCACCCGGTCCCATGCCCGAACCGGCAGCGGCCTGGCCGGCGACCGTGTTCGACGAGGTGACGAAGGGATAGGTGCCGTGGTCGATGTCGAGGAGCGACCCTTGAGCGCCTTCGAACAGGATGCGCGAACCCTTGCGGCGCTCCTTGTCGAGCAGCACCCAGACCGAGTCCATGAAGGGCAGCACGCGGTCGGCGATCGAGGTCAGCTCTTCCATGATCGTCTTGTGTTCGACTTCGGCAGCGCCGAAACCGCGGCGCAGCGCGTTGTGATGGGTCAGGATGCGCTCGACCTTGCCTTCGAGCGCTTCGAGGTCGGCGAGGTCCATGACGCGAATCGCGCGGCGGCCGACCTTGTCCTCATAGGCCGGGCCGATGCCGCGGCGGGTCGTGCCGATCTTGGTGCCGCTGTTGGAGGCCGCGTCTTCGCGCATGCCGTCGAGTTCACGGTGCAGCGACAGGATCAGCGTCGCGTTCTCGGCGATTCGCAGGTTCTCCGGCGTCACTTCGACGCCCTGGTCCTTCAGCCGGCCGATCTCGGCGATCAGCGCATGCGGATCGACGACGACGCCGTTGCCGATCACGGCCTTCTTGCCAGGACGGACAACGCCGGACGGCAACAGCGACAGCTTGTAGCTGACACCATCGATCACAAGGGTATGACCGGCGTTATGGCCGCCCTGGAAACGGACAACGATATCCGCCCGCTCGGAGAGCCAGTCGACGATCTTGCCCTTGCCCTCGTCACCCCATTGCGAACCCACAACCACGACATTCGTCATTTCGAAATCCTGTTCACTGCGCATGCTCTGCGCTCAATCCAAACCCGCGCATCTATACTGTGTTGTTTTTATGAAATCGACCCGTTTATGCGAGGGGATTCGGCTTTTTGCGTGACAAAAAGCGCCCCCTCGCCTATCCCATGCGCCGAAACATTCCGGCCTTTCGCGCCCTCACTCCCAGTTTCCGGTGAAATCCATTGCTTCTCAGAGCCTATTTCTTTCTGACCGTTGCGACGTTGTTCTGGGGCGGAAACACCATCGTCGGCAAGCTGGCGGTTGGCCATGTCAGCCCCATGGTGCTCAATGTTTCCCGCTGGGCGATCGCCTTTTGCGTGATCACGGCGATCTCGGTACCGCAGCTGAAGAAGGACTGGCCGGAACTGAAGCGCAACTGGCTGCTCCTGCTCGCCTTCGGTGCGATCGGCTACACAGCCTTCAACGGCTTCCTCTATTCGGCCCTGAAATATACGAGCGCGGTCAACGGCGCGATCGAGCAGGGCGGCATTCCGGTGCTGATCTTCATCCTCAATTACCTCCTTTTCCGCATTCCGGTCTCGTTCGTGCAGATCGTCGGCTTCGCCATCAGCTTCGTCGGTGTTGCACTGACCGCGAGCCACGGCGACCTGTACGCCCTTCTGTCGCTCTCGCTCAATTTCGGTGACGCGCTGCTGTTGCTCGCTGTCGTCGCCTATGCGGTCTACACCATAGGCCTGCGCTGGCGCCCCGCCATTCACTGGAAGAGCATGATGGCAGGCTCGGCCCTCGGCGCGGCACTCTCCGCGATTCCGCTCGTCATCTGGGAAGAGGCCAATGGCAGCCTCATCCTGCCCGACGCGCTCGGCTGGGGCATCATCGCCTATGCGGCCCTGCTCCCCTCGCTGATCTCGCAGGTCTTCTACATCATGGGTGTCGAAGGCATCGGCGCCAACCGGGCGGGCCTGTTCATCAACCTGGTCCCGGTCTTCGGCACGCTGCTCTCCATCGCCCTGCTCGGCGAAGCCCTGCAATTCCTGCATGTGCTGGCCCTCGCTTTGGTGCTCGGCGGCATCGCCATCGCCGAATGGGGCAAGCCCCGGCAGGCCGTGTAACAGCCGTCCACGCATCGGCTGTTGACAGCGAACTAAAATACAATCTTAAATAGTGGTCGCGATTGCAATCCCGAATATTTCCGGGATCGCGCGCAGACCGGACTGTGGCAAATGGCCGGGACCGTCCGGTAGCCGGTCCGTATTGTAGTTTCATCGCATGTGGTGCCACCTCCCTCACGCTCGCGGCCGATCGACGTCCGTGCACGACCTGCCGGGAGGTCCCTGACGAATTGACGCGGCGGCAGCCAAGGCCCGCCGGACCTGCCCGTAAGTTCCTTGTATTGCGTGAGGTACTGCGTTGTTGTCACCGGATAAGTCTCTCCTTCACCCTGCCGACGACGGCCAACCGGCCGCCGCTCCGGATTTCGCCGCCGACATGGAAAGAATGTTCGGGATGGTCCGCCGCCAGTGGCGCACTGCCGCGATCGGTCTCACGGTGGGCCTCGGCCTGGCGATCTGCGTGCTCGCCACCGCCGAGCATCGCTATACCGCCCAGGCGAGCATACTGGTCGACCGTGGCGCGGACGTCCTTCTCGACCGTCTCTCTGCCTCTGCGGACCGCGAAGCCGACGACGCGGCCATGCTGAGCGAGGTCGAGCTTCTTCGGTCCGATACGATCGCGCGCAAGGTCGTCAGCGATCTCGAACTGGGCGGCGACCCGGCCTTTGCCGAGCCGAAACGGCCCATCTTGCTGGCAGCGACGCTCGCCGCGATCCGCCCGTGGCTCGCCGGTGCGGCGGACGCGCACGAGGCATCGACCGAGAACGACCGCGTGGCCGCCCGTCGTCTTCTCGACAATCTCTGGGTCGAGCGCATCGGCCGCAGCCGCGTCGTCGACATTCGCTACACCGCAGCAGATCCCCGGCAGGCCGCCCGGATCGCCAACGCCATTGCCGAAGCCTATCTCGCCGACGCGCTCGCCGCCAAATACGACGCCACGCGGCGCGCCGGCACCTGGCTTGAGGCCCGCGTTGCCGAACTCAAGCGAAAGGCCGGTGAATCCGATCTCGCCGTCCAGAAGTTCAAGGCGGAAAACGGTCTGCTGACGGCGAACGGCCGGCTTGTCAGCGACCAGCAACTGACCGAACTCAACAGTGCCCTGATCGTCGCGCAGGCCGATGTCGCCAAGGCGAAAGCCCGGCAGGAACGGCTGCAGGCGATCATTGATGCCGGCCGCACCGACGCCATCGTCACCGACGTGCTCGACAGCTCGATCTCCAACGAACTGCGCCGCCGCTATCTCGAAGCCTCCAAACAGGAGGCCGACATATCGCGGCGCCTCGGCGCGAACCACGCGCAGGCGGCACGCCTGCGATCCGACATGAAGGAACTCGAGCGCCTGATGTTCGAGGAGTTGGGCCGGATCGCCGAAAGCTACCGGAGCGAGGTGAAGGTCGCCCAGTCGCGCGAACAGTCCTTGCGCGACAGCGTGGCCACCGCCAAGGGAGAAAATGCACTTGCGGGCGAAAGCCAGGTACGGCTGCGTGAACTGGAACGCACCGCCGAGACCTATCGCAGCCTGCACCAGACCTTCCTCCAGCGCCTTCAGGAGGCCGCCCAGCAACAGGGTTTTCCGCTGGCCGAAGCCCGGATCATCTCGCCGGCGACCACGCCGGACAGTCAGAGTTTTCCGCCACCGCGGCTGGTGTTGGCGCTCGGCACGCTGATGGGCCTGCTGGCCGGCGGCGGGGTCGGCGCCTATCGTGAACTCTCGGACCGGACGTTGCGCATCGGCGACCAGGTCCGCGACGAACTCGGTCTTGCCTTCCTCGGCAGTGCTCCGCTGCTCGCCAATGAAGCCTGTTCGACCACGGAGCAGCATCCCCGCAGCCTCTTCCACGCCGACACCCTGACCACCCATGTCGCAGACCATCCGCTATCCCCCTTCGCTGAGACGCTGCGACGGGCGAAGCTTGCCGTCGACCTGTTGCCTGCCGGCGGTGGAGCGAAGGTGATCGGCGTCGTTTCCGCTCTGCCCGGCGAGGGCAAGTCGACCATCGCGATCAACCTCGCGCAACTGCTGGCCCTGCAAGGAGAAAGAACGCTGCTGATCGATGCGGACCTGCGTAACCCCGGGGCCACCCGGGCCGTCGCCCGCCACGCCTCGGCCGGCCTCGTCGAAGCGCTGACCGGCGAGCGGCCGCTGCGCGACCTGTTGTTTCTCGACCGGAGATCGAGGCTCGCCTTCCTCGCAGCCGTACCCGGCCGTCGCGCCGCCCGATCGTCGGAACTCCTCGCCTCCCCCGCAATGCAGTCGCTCCTCGACACGGCCCGCGACCATTTCGACTATGTGATCCTCGATCTTCCGCCACTGGCGCCAGTGATCGACGCCCGCGTCGTGGCCGACCAGCTCGACGGTTTTCTCGCGGTGGTCGAATGGGGCGTGACGCCAATCCGCACGGTCAAGGACGCCTTGTTCGACAACGAGGACATCGCGCGCAAATGCCTCGGGGTGGTGCTGAACAAGCTCGATCCGGAAAAGATGAAGCTTTACCGCGCCTACGGATCGACCGATTATTATGAGGAACGCTTCGCCACCTACTATCGGGAAGCAAACACAGTCGAAGAACGGACCGCCCCCTAGAGGATGACAGCCTCGTTCCCGACGATACGCGCCGCTGTCAGCCGGCCGGTCGAATAGCAGGCGGTATCGATGCCGATCCGGCCCGGGCCAAAACTCGGCATGGATGAGGGCGTATGGCCGTGAACGACCGTGACGGCTGTTTCCGGACCGCGGGCGAGGAAAGGCTCGCGGATCCAGATCAGGTCCTCGTCCTTTTGGGCGTCGAGCGCCACACCCGGCCTGAGACCCGCATGGACGAACACGAAGTCGCCGACCTTCACCGCGATCGGCAGCGCCTGGAGCAGGGCGCGATGGAGCGCCGGAACCTCGGCCTGCATGGATGTCGCCAGCGCCGCCATTCCGCCGCCCTCCTCCATGATTCGGGTGACATCGATGCCGTAGGACATCAGCGTCTCCACGCCACCGAACCTGAGCCAGTCGAGATTGTCCTCCGGCTGCGCCATGAACTGCAGAAAGAGATCCTCGTGGTTGCCGCAGAGCAGGATGCGGTCGAAGCCTTCCGGCGGCGGGCTCAGCAGGTAGTCGAGCACCTGTCGCGACGTCGGGCCGCGATCGACATAGTCGCCGAGCATGATGATGAGCTTCGGCCCGTCGATGAAACGGCCGTCCTCGCTGATGCGCGCCTCCAGCGCGAGCAGCTCCGCCAGGCAACCGTGCACGTCGCCGACCGCATAGATCGCCGCATAGAGATCGGGGGCGAATTCGAGCCGCGGACGGCCGTGGCCGGTCACCGTCGCGTGGCGGCTGGCAGGGAAGAACCTGTCGAAATGGCGCTCCATCAGGACCTCGGGAAGGACGCATCCCGGCCAGGGCCGGCCGGTGGAAAGAAGTCACAAGCTAGTGCGCGCACCCGGGCCTGACAAGGCGGCATCCGGAACCGGAGAGGCAAGCGGCGGATTGTCGAATGCGCGACACAGTCATATCGCATGGACGGGACCGCACACCAAAAGGCAGCGGCCTGCGCACAATATGATGCTTTTCGAAGCCTGCAGAATTGCCTAAGCGATTGGGTAAGGCACTTGCGAGGGTTAAGCCATGGTCAAGCCATTCTTCTGGAACGAACTGAACACGGGCGATTTCGCCGGCCTCGATCCGGAAAAGACGATCGCCATTCTGCCGATCGCCTCGACCGAGCAGCATGGGCCACACCTGCCGATCGCGACCGACGTGACGATCGCCAATGGCATGCTCGCCGAACTGAAGACCCAGCGTCCGGACGACCTCGATTTCCTCGTTCTCCCGACCCAGGAGATCGGCAAGGCCAACGAACACATCTACGGCCCGGGCACCCTCTCCTTCGGCCCTGAGATCCTCATTCCGGCCTGGACCGCCATCGGCACCAAGGTCGCCGAAGCCGGCATCCGCAAGATAGTGATCGTCAATTCGCATGGCGGCAATGTCGATGTGATGAGCATCGTCGCCCGCGAACTGCGCGTACGCCACCAGATGGCGGTCGTCTCGACGCAGTGGGGCCGCTTCGGCAATCCGGACGGCATGATTTCCGAGCATGAGAGCCGCTACGGCATTCATGGCGGCGAGGTCGAGACCTCGCTGATGCTCCATTTCCGCCCGGACCTCGTGCGCATGGAAAAGGCGCAGAATTTCGTCTCCCGTGCCGAGGAGATGAAGGCGAACTCGAAATACCTGACACCGCTGCCGCCGCATTCGCTGGCCTGGATCGCCCACGACCTCAACCCGAACGGCGTGGTCGGCGACGCATCCAAGGGCACGGCGGCAAAGGGCGAAGCGATCTGCCGGCACCAGGTCGCCGGCTTCATCGAGCTTCTGCGCGATCTCGCCGCCTATCCGCTCGCCAATCTCTATTCGCGCTGATCATCCTCGCGCAGCCCGAAACCGCGCTCGCCCGGCTTCTCCCCGGCCGGGATATGCCCTTTCGACTGCAGATCCTGAACGAGAACCAGCAATTCCTGCATCAGGTATTCGACGAAGAGGCTCGTCGCCGCATCGAGCGGCGCGCGGGCGCGGGCGAAAAGCTTCATCGGCTGGTGCCGGAGCTGGCCCTCCAGCAGCGGCCGGAACACCAGTTCACCGGCGCGGCACTCGGCAATGACGTCGAGCGGATTGAGCAACGTCAGCGCCGCCCCGCATTTCACCAGCTGCTTCATCAGTTCTGACGAATTGGTTTCCAGCACCGGCTCGACCGGCAGCGGTACCGGCGCGAGCGCCAGATCGATGATGTTGCGCAGGCTGGTGCCCGACTGCGCCAGCACCAGCCGTTCCTGAACCACGTCGACCAGGTCGATCGGTCCCGCCTCGTGGGAGAGCGGATGGCCGGGCGGCAGCACCACCCCGACCGGTATGTCGAAATTGGCGAGCGTGCGGATGCCCGGCGTCGCCGGAATGTTGAAGCCGAGCCCGATATCCACCTCGCCCGTCAGCACCGGATTGATGGTGGTCGAGCCGCCGTCATTGCGCAACTGGATGCGCACGCGAGGATGGGCCTCGAGGAACCGCGCAAGAATCTGCGGCAGCGGCCCGGAAGCGAGCCCGACCGTCGTCACCAGCGTGACCTTGCCCGCCTGCGGCATTTTCAGGCCGCGAATACGCGATTCGAGCTTCTCGTAGTTCTTGAGAACGTCGCGGATATGCTCGACGCACAGCTCTCCGGCCGCCGTCAGCCTGAGCCCGCGCGGAAGCCGTTCGAAGATCGGCGCACCGAGCTCTTCCTCGAGCGCCAGGATCTGCCGGTTGACCGCCGACGAGGCGACGTTGAGCCGTGCCGCCGCCTTCCGGATCGATCCGCAACGGACGATTTCGTTGATGTACTGGAGTTTTCTAGAATGCAGCAAGGCGACACCATTGCATAAAAAATGCTCACGAAGCACAATTTGGGCACCAACCGTGCGTGCGGTGCAAAAAAGGCATCAATGCGGACGAATTTTGATGCTTTTCAAAGCGCAACGCAATGGCTCAAATGAAGAAAATGGGGCCCAATGGCGGAGCTCCAGACATGGACAGGGGAACCGGATCGACATGCGCGACACTCTCACCAAGACCACTTTTCTCGCCATCCTCGGCCTCGGAACGGCGCTTGTCGGCTCTCAGGCCTACGCCCTCGACGAAGTCAGCTACGGCACCAACTGGCTCGCCCAGGCCGAACACGGCGGCTTCTACCAGGCGGTCGCCGACGGCACCTATGAAAAGCACGGCCTGAAGGTCACCATCGTCCAGGGTGGCCCGAATGCCGCCAACCGCGCGCTGCTGATCGCCGGCAAGGTCGATTTCTACATGGGCAGCCCGCTCGGCGAGATGGATGCGGTCAAGGAAGGCATTCCGCTGGTCGATGTCGCCGCAATCTTCCAGAAGGACCCGCAGGTTCTGCTCGCCCATCCCGACCAGGGTATCGAGAAGTTCGGCGACCTCGCCAAGCTCGACTCGATCTTCATGGGCAAGGACGGCTACGTCACCTATTTCGAGTGGATGAAGAAGCACTACGAAGGCTTCAAGGACGAGCAGTACAAGCCCTACACCTTCAACCCCGCTCCGTTCATCGCCGATCCGAAGTCGGCCCAGCAGGGTTACCTGACCTCGGAACCCTATGAGATCGAGAAGCAGGCCGGCTGGGCGCCGAAGGTCTTCCTGCTCGCCGACAACGGTTACAACCCCTACTCGACCATGATCACCACGACCGCCACCATGGTCGACACCAAGTCGGACGTCGTCCAGCGCTTCGTCGATGCCTCGATCGAGGGATGGTACAACTATCTCTATGGCGACAACAAGGCCGCCAACGACCTGATCAAGAAGGACAATCCGGAAATGACGGATGGCCAGATCGAGTATTCCATCAAGAAGATGAAGGAATACGGCATCCTCGAATCCGGCGAATCCCTCGAAAAAGGCATCGGCTGCATGACCGAGGACCGCTACAAGAAATTCTTCGACGACATGGTATCGATCGGTGTCGAACCGGCCGAACTCGACTACAAGAAGGCCTTCACCACGCAGTTCGTCTGCAAGGGTGTCGGCATGGCGCTGAAGAAGTAAGGGGGCTGCCCCTCATCCGGCTGCCGCCACCTTCGCCCCGCAAGCGGGGCGAAGGAGTTTCCGGGCTGGCGCCCGCGCCGAAATCCCCTCTCCCCGCTCGCGGGGAGAGGGTTAGGGTGAGGGGCAATCTCCGGTCACTCTTCTTCATTCACAGACCAAGGCCACCCATGTCTTTTTCCGAAGCCACCATCCCCTTGTCTCCCCCCGAGAAGCGCCGGGCGCTGGTGGTCATGAAGGACGTTTCGAAGACCTTTTCCAGCGGCACGGTGGCCCTCATCGGCATGTCGCTGACGGTCAATGGCGGCGAGTTCGTCAGCCTGCTCGGCCCTTCCGGCTGCGGCAAGTCGACGGCACTGCGCATCATTTCCGGCCTCGGCGACGTCTCGACCGGCACGATCGACTGGCCGAGCTCGCGCATCAATTCCAAGGGCCTGCCGGAGGGTGACATTTCCTTCGTCTTCCAGGAGCCGACGCTGATGCCGTGGCAGACGGTGTTCGGCAACGTCTACCTGCCGCTGAAACTCAAGGGCGTTTCGATGCAAGCTGCCCGCGCCGACATCATGGCGACGCTTGCCACCGTCGGCCTCGAGAAGTTCGCCGACGCCTATCCGCGCGAACTGTCCGGCGGGATGAAGATGCGTGTCTCGATCGCCCGCGCCCTCGTCACGAAGCCCAAACTGCTCCTGATGGACGAGCCCTTTGCCGCCCTCGACGAAATCACCCGCCAGAAGCTCAACGACGACGTTCTGAGACTCTGGAAGGAAACCGGCATCACGGTCGTCTTCGTCACCCACTCGGTCTTCGAAAGCGCCTATCTGTCGAACCGCATCGTCGTGATGAAGGCGCGGCCCGGCCGGGTCCATGCCGATTTCCCGCTCCACACCAGCCTGGAGCGCGACGCCCACTACCGCACCTCCGAAGAATACCGCCAGGCCTGCGAGACGGTATCGGAAACGCTGCTTGAAGCCATGGGCGGAGAGGACGCGCACTGATGACCAGAAACAACCCATCGCCGAATGCCAGCCTCCTCGACCGCCACGGCGAGCTCCTCCTGAAGGTGCTCGTTCCGGTCATCGTCGTCGTCGTTTTGATCAGCCTCTGGCACATCGCCGTGATCGTTTCCGGTGTGCCGCAATACATCCTGCCGAGCCCGGCCGCGGTCGCCGCCTCCCTGGTCAAGGACTGGGGCACGCTGGCGCCGGCTCTCTGGGTCACGACGCAGATCACGATGGCCTCGCTGGCGCTGGCCCTGATCGGCGGCGTCGGCATCGCCGTCTTCCTCGTCCAGTCGCGCTGGATCGAGCTCGCCTTCTATCCGATCACCGTCATCCTTCAGGTCACGCCGATCGTCGCGATCGCCCCGCTGATCCTGATCTATGCGCCCTCGACGCAGGTCGCCCTTCTGATCTGTGCCTTCCTTGTCGCCTTCTTCCCGATCCTGTCCAACATGGTGCAGGGCCTGAAGAGCGTCGATCATAATCTCTTGAACCTTTTCGACCTTTACGGCGCCTCGCGCTGGCAGACGCTGCTCTATCTCAAGCTTCCCGCTTCCCTTCCCTATTTCATGACGGGCCTCAGGATCGGCGGCGGACTGGCGCTGATCGCCGCCGTAGTGGCGGAATTTGCCGCAGGATCTGCGGGTGCCGGTTCCGGTCTCGCCTTCCGCCTGCTCGAAGCGCAATATCGCCTCAATATTCCGCGCCTTTTCGCCGCGCTCTTCCTTCTGTCCTGCCTCGGCGTCCTGATTTTTGCCATTACCTCATTCATTTCGTGGCTCGCCTTGCATCGCTGGCACGAAAGCAGCCTCAAGCGAGAGAACTGATGCCGAAATCCGCATTTGCTCTGCCCGACGCCCCCCGCTTCGCTCTCGTCAACGCGACGCTCCCGGAAGTGACCGTCGACGGCTACGTGGGACCGGCAGCAAGAGAGGGCCTCGTGGCGGCGGACATCGTTATCGCCGACGGCCGGATCGAGGCGATCGGCCCCGCAGGTTCCGCCCCGACCGGCATCCCGGCAACCGATCTCGCCGGCGGCATGGCTTGGCCCTGCTTCGCCGACATGCATACCCATCTCGACAAGGGTCATATCTGGGACCGCAAGCCCAACCCGACCGGCGACTTCGTGGGCGCCCTCGACGCGGTCCGCACCGACCGCGAGGCGCACTGGAGTGCAGCCGACGTGCGTGCACGCATGGAATTCTCGCTGAAGACCGCCTATGCCCATGGCACCAGCCTGATCCGCACCCATCTCGACAGCCTGCCGCCGCAGCACCGGATCTCGTTTGAGGTATTCTCCGAGCTGCGCGACGACTGGAAGGACCGCATCGACCTTCAGGCGGTCGCCCTCTTCCCGCTCGACATGATCACGGACGAGCCCTTCTTCAAGGATCTCACCGAAGTGGTCGCCGGCCACGGCGGTCTGCTCGGCGGTGTCACCCAGATGTGGCCGGACCTCGATGAGCGTCTGGACCTTCTGTTCCGCACCGCATCCGACAACGGCCTCGACATCGACCTGCATGTCGACGAGACGCAGGACCGCGAAGTGCTGACCCTGAAGGCGATCGCCGAGGCGAAGCTCAGAAACCGCTTCGAGGGTTCCGTCACCGTCGGACATTGCTGCTCGCTGGCCCGCCAGGACGATGACGTCGCCGCAGCGACCATCGACAAGGTGGCCGAAGCCGGCGTCTCCGTCGTGTCCCTGCCGATGTGCAACATGTATCTCCAGGACCGCGTTGCCGGCCGCACGCCCCGTTATCGCGGCGTCACCCTGCTTCACGAACTGGCCGCCGCCGGCGTTGCGACCGCGATCTCCTCCGACAACACCCGCGACCCCTTCTACGCCTATGGAGATCTCGACCCCGTCGAGGTCTTCCGCGAAGGTGTGCGCATCCTTCATCTCGACCACCCGCTCGACGAGGCGGCGCGCGTCGTCACCCGCTCGCCGGCAGACATTCTCGGTCGCGCCGACCGCGGCCGCATCGCCGTCGGCCTTCCCGCTGACCTCGTGCTGTTTTCGGCACGGCGCTGGAGCGAATTCCTTTCCCGTCCGCAGGCTGACCGCATCGTGATGCGGAATGGCATGGGCATCGACCGTAGCCTGCCGGATTATCGTGACCTTGACCCGATCATGAAAGTTTAAAGGCCATGCCCGATTACGCAGCGATCATAAAGGAACTCGACGGCATCGCGGTCGAGGACAATCCCGCGCTCGTTAAGCAGAAGAGCCGCGACTTCTACTGGTACTCGCCGATCCTCAAGGCCCAGCTCGACAATGTCGTCGGCGACCTCGTCGTCTCGCCGAAGACCGAGGAAGAGGTGATCCGCACGCTGAAAGTCGCTTACGCCCACGGCGTCCCTGTTACCCCGCGCGGCGGCGGCACCGGCAATTACGGCCAGGCCATGCCGCTCTCCGGCGGCATCGTGCTGAACATGATGAACATGAACAAGATCAAGGCGATCCATCCCGGCCGCGTCATCGCCGAACCGGGCATCATCACCGCCGAGCTCGACCGCCTGACCAAGGAACATTCCGGCCAGGAACTGCGCTTCCATCCCTCGACGACGGGCACCGCGACGCTCGCCGGCTTCATCGCCGGCGGTTCGGGCGGCGTCGGCTCGATCACCTGGGGCGGCTTGCGCGATCTCGGCAACATCCTGCGCCTGCGCGTCGTCACCATGGAGGCAGAGCCGCGTGTGCTCGAGCTTTCGGCCTGGGACCTGCAGAAGGTGTCCCACGCCTACGGCACCAACGGCATCATCACCGAGGTCGAGATGCCGCTCGCGCCGGCCTATGACTGGGTCGACGTGATCGTCGGCTATGACGACTTCATGGACGCGGTGAAGTTCGCCGACAACCTCACCCACCGCAATGGCATCCTCTTGAAGGAAGTCGCGCCGATCGCCGCGCCGATCCCCTACGACTACTTCACCCGCCACAAGCCGTGGCTGAAGGAAGGCCAGTCGGTCGTGGTGCTGATGGTGGCCCCGCATTCGATGGAACCCTTCGTCGCCTATGCCGAGAAGATGAAGGGCGACATCCGCTTCCGCTCCGACACGGTGGAAAGCATGAAGGGTATCCCGCATGCCTACGAGCTTGCCTGGAACCACACGACTTTGCGCGCGCTGAAGCTCGACACGGGCTTCACCTATCTCCAGGTGCAGTATCCAGGCCCCGACCATGTCGAGAAGGTCCGCCAGATGTCGGAGATGTTCCCGGGCGAAGTGTTCGGCCACCTCGAATTCATCAAGTTCGACGGCGCGATCCAATGCGCCGGCCTGCCGCTGGTGCGCTACACCACCGAGGAACGGCTGGAAGAAATCATCCGTCTGCACGAGGAAAACGGCTGCCCGATCTTCAACCCGCACCGCTACACGCTGGAAGAAGGCGGCATGAAGCAGACGGACACCGTCCAGCTCGACTTCAAGAAGGAAACCGACCCGAAGGGCTTGCTCAATCCCGGCAAGATGATCGCCTGGGACAATCCCGATTTCGACTTTGCCGCCGGCAAGAACTACCTTTTCCCCGGCCTCCAGGCATTTCAGGAGGCTTGATACCGCCAGACAGACTGAGAACTTCCGAAGGTACTCCCGATCCTGACCGGTCCGCCGGTCGTGATTCATGGAAACGACCATGGTGATCAAAGGCCCGGCTATGGCGGCGGGCCTCTCGCTCATCGGGACAAACGGCGCGGAAAACTTTCAACTCAACGCCGGGACGCCATGCGCGGCCCGGCGACGATATGGAGCTTTTCAACACCATGCGCGTACTCGTTCTGCACTCCCACCCTCTCGACGAAAGCTATGGCCGGGCGCTTTATCGCCAGACCTGTGAGAGCCTGACCAAGGCCGGCCACGAGGTCGACGGCTGCAATCTCTATGAAGAGGGTTTCGACCCGGTGCTCTCGGCCCACGACCGGACCGTCTATCACGACTATCCGGAAAACACCGTGCTGGTGAAGGACTATGTCGACCGGCTGCAGAAAGCAGAAGGACTGGTGATCGTCACGCCGGTCTGGAACTTCGGTTTCCCGGCCATGCTCAAGGGCTATTTCGACCGCGTCTGGGTCAAGGGCGTATCGTTCGATCTCGAAGACGGCAAGCTGACGCCGACGCTCCGGCACATCAAGAAACTCGCGGCCGTCATGACCTATGGCGCCACCCCCTGGCGTGCCTTCCTCGTCGGCAATCCGCCGAAGAAGATCGTCACGCGCGTGCTGCGCGCCCAGATCAAGATCGGCGCGCCGGTGAAGTATCTTGCCCACTACGACATGAACAACTGCACCGACGAGACGCGGGCCGCCTTTCTGGACAAGGTGAAGAACCACATGGAACGGTTCTGACCTGCTGCCCGGCTTGTTGCGCACTCCATTTCCTGCGAAAAAGTAGCAAGAGACAAAGAAGAGGCCGACATGACCGCCGGGCGCCCGTTTTTCCATCGCATCATTGCTCCGCTGCGGCCACGCGACCCTGACGAACATCATCGCGTGGCCACACCTCTGGAATTGCTATTCGACCTGGTAACGGTGATTGCGATTGCCTCAGCCGCGGCAGGCCTTCACCACGGCATTGCGGAAGGCCATGCGCTTCAAGCGCTCCCTATGTTCGGCATGGCCTTCTTCGCCATCTGGTGGGCTTGGATGAACTTCACCTGGTTCGCTTCGGCCTACGACAATGACGATGTCCTCCATCGGCTCCTGACCATGGTGATCATGGCCGGCTCGCTCGTCATCGCGGCCGGCATTCCCGTACTCTTCACCAACCAGCCCGATTTCACCGCCGTAATCATCGGCTACGTGCTGATGCGCGTCGCGATGGTCGTTCTTTGGCTGCGCGCCGCCTGCGCCGATACGCCCCACAGGAAGACGGCCGTCGCCTATGCGGTCGGCATCACGGTCGTGCAGGTGTACTGGGTCACCTTTCTTCTGGTGCAGCCCCTTTCGACTGCGACCGCCTATGGGATGTGGGTCATCGGCGCGCTTCTTGAGATTGCCGTGCCCGCGGTCGCGGAATCACTGACATCCAACACCCCCTGGCATCGCCATCACATCATAGAGCGCTACGGTCTGCTCAACATCATCGTTCTGGGGGAAACCCTTCTTGCCGGAACTATGGCGCTGCGCGAGACCGTCGAGCATTTTGACATCATGCTCGTGCATACGGCGCTCTCCGCGCTGGCAATCGTCTTTTCTCTCTGGTGGGTCTATTTTTCGACGGACGACCATCTGCCCACGCGTCACTTGCGAAGGGCCCTCATCTGGGGTTACGGCCACTTCTTCATCTTCGCGTCGGGCGCCGCAGTCGGCGCAGGCTTCGCCGTTCTTGTCGACATTATCACCCGTCATTCCGAAATCCCTCTCATCGCCGGAGACTATGCAGTTGCTGTGCCGGTCGCGGTCTATTTCACCTCTCTGTGGATCGTGCGAGACCGCTATGCCTGCACCGGCCTCGCAATGGCTGTCCTGCCTTTCTTCGCCCTACTGGCACTGATCGCACCGCTGACAGGATTGGGCCTCGAGGGCGTAGCGGCCACAGCCGCACTCTGTGCAGTGGCACGGGCATGGCTGATGTCCTCGGCGGACCTCACCACGGGCGAAGCGAAGACAACTGAACATCACATATAGAACCGGCCTTCCTCTCGGAAGGCCGGTTCTCGGCGAAGCCGTAACTGTGAGGGATTACTGACCAGCCGGAGCCGGGTTTGCCGACGGAGCGGCCGGGGCCGGGGCTGCATCGGTCGGGGCAGCAGGGGCAGCCGGTTCGGCCGGAGCGACCGACGGGGCGGCCGGAGCCGGTTCAGCCGGGGCAGACATCGGAGCCGTCGTTTCAGCTGGGGTCGAGCCCGAGGTCGTGGTCGCCGTATCCGTGAAGAAGAACACGGCGCCGACACCGAGCGCGATCGCGACGAGCAGGGCGACGATCCAGCCGGCACCGCTGCTGGTGCGGTCGTTATTGATGACGGTCGGCCCACCCAGATCTGCAGGTGTGCGAGCATCCTGCGGATGGACGGGACGGGTACCGTTGGTGTGAGAATAGTCAGTCATTTCACATCTCCTCAATTGGTGCGCCCGAGGTCGAGCGCGTTGGCCGGATCCGGGAAGAACCGCGGCCCGACATGACGAATGTTCAGTCTGTCTGCGGGGATTGGACGCGCGTCGAAGACATTCTTCGACACGCCTTCAAGGTCCGATTGGGCATCCTGTTCGAGGGCCGCGGCCTCCATCCATTCGACACTTTCGGTGGCTGGAGGCTGATCGATCAGTTGTTCGGGCCGATCGATCATCTGGTGGGCGGCTTTCGCCGAAAGGGCGAGGGCAAGTCCAATGACAACAGTATTCACTGCAAGGATCGGCTTGTTCATCGCCCTCTCCCACCGTTTCGCGTTCCAGATGTCCGATAGTCTCGATGTCCCGGGCCTTGGGCCTGTCGCCCGCCCGGAAAGGTCAGGTCTTATTCAACGACCTGGACGACCACATGGGTCTGCGGATCGACGATCACGCGCTGGTTGTTCACGACCGCATAGGCATAGGTCGGGTTTTCGGGAACCGGAGTAAGGACCACGGTCTGCGGCACCGGCTTGCCGATGACGATCGGCTGTTCGATCATGACCGGTTCGACCGGAACGGGCTGCTCACGGACATACGTGACCACCTCGACCGGCGGCGGAGCCACCGCGGTCCCGGCGATGGCGCCGACGACACCGCCGACGGCCGCGCCCACGGGACCACCGACGATCGCACCGGTCACCGCACCGCCGGCTGCGCCTGTGACCGTGCCTTCCTGAGCGAGGGCCGGAGCGGCAACCGAACCCAGTACGATGGCCGTAACTGCAAGAATCTTCGTCTTCATGGCGATTTCCTTTCCTGTAAGTCTGCCATTGACCGTAGAAACTTGCGGGCCTCCGTTTTGTTCCGGCAAGGACATGCTCACGCCCAGGGCAATGTTCTACCTCTCACCCCGGGAGGCGGGTGGAAATAGCGCGGAAATCGACTTCAAAGGGCTGGAAAGCGGGACTGTTACACAACCTTGGCCGCAGTCACTTCGACCTCGACGAGAAAGTCCGCGCGGGTGAAGCCGCCGACGACGATCAGCGTCGAGACAGGCTTCGGTTCCAGCGTGTAGCGGTCGCGAACCGCCATGTAGGCGGGGAAATCCTCACGTCTTGTCACAAAACCCGAAATCCGGATGACGTCGGCAAAACTCATCCCGGCCTCTTCCAGGATTGCCTTGATCGCCTCGAAGCACAGTTCGGCCTGTCCGGTGACATCCGGCGGGATGCTTTCGTCGGGCCGGATGCCCAGTTGGCCGGAGGTGACGAGTAGACTGGCGCCCGGCGGCACCAGCAGGCCGTGATTGTACTGGCCGAAGGGCGGACGGACGGACGGTGGATTGAAGACGCGTTTCATGATGGGTCCTGTTGGCTCGGGAGGAGCCGATTGAACCGCGTCCCTGCCAGGCTTTCAAGACGTCCACACCTGCCACCGACGGCTTTCCACCGGCCAGACGTCGGATCGCTCAGGAGCTGGCTGCCGCAGGCGCCGTACGGTTGCGGCGGACCTCGTGCGCGATATGGCCGAAGAGCGCGGCAAGCACGATCGGCCCGCCGAGCAGCGTCGCCTGGGACGGCACTTCACCGAGGATCAGCCAGACCCAGAGCGGCGTCAGCGGCACCTCGAGCGCGGTGAGCAGGCTCGCATCCGCCGCCGGCAGGCGCTTCGATGCCGCCGTATAGAGGATCAGACCCAGCGCATTCTGGACAATCCCGAACGCCACGATCAGGCTCATGTCCGAAGCCGACACCGTCAGTGGCACGGCAAACCAGAAGGTCGTCAGCGAGCAAAGCCAGGCAGAACCCGCCATCGCCGGCAGCATGGGTACGGTGCGGTGCTTGCGCATGACGGTCGCAAGCCCGGCGACGGAGACCGTCATCACCAGGGCGAGCCCCTTGCCGAAAAGCCCGCCCGGCTCGCTCTGGTGATCGGAGAGCATGACGAGAACGCCGAGCACGGCAATCACGCTGGCGATCAGCGTCGCCCGGCTCGGCCGCTCGCCGATCATCAGATAGGCGAGACCCGCCGTCATGAAGGGAACCGTCGCGTAGATCACCATCGCATCGGCGATCGAGGTGTAATACATCGAGCCGATGCCGGTCACCATGCTGATCGCCGACAGCACCATCGCGGCCACCGACGGCCCGCGCATGCGACGCAGGATGACGAGCGCGTGTCCACGCTCCAGCCAGAGGAACAGCAGAAACACGCAGCCGCCGGACACCAGACCACGCCAGAACAGCATGGTCATCAGATCGGTGGTGATGGAACGGATGAATAGCCCGGACGAGGACCAGGCCAGTGCCGAGATCGCCGCATAGACCACCCCGAGGCGGTATTGTCGCTGGTCGTCGAATGTCATGAAAAAATGCCGAGCTGATGAAACGTAGCGAGAAGTATCGTGTCGACGCCAGGTCGGCAAGCGCGTCCCAACGACATTTCGCTCACGTTTTGGGCAACTCAGCCTTCCATGCCGTCGAGGATGCGATACCAGGTGACCAGCGCGCCGACACCGATCTGCCGGAACGCATGGAAGGGAATGGGCTCGATCGGTGTAAGCGGAAACGGCAGGACCGCCGGGTCGCCGCCGACGATGTAATCGACAAGCCTTGGCCCGATCGCCGTCATCAACGCGACACCCCTGCCCTGACAGCCCCCCACGGCCAGAAGTCCTTTCTCCGGCTCGTGGATATGCGGCAGATGATCGAGCGTCATTGCCACGCGGCCGAACCAGCGATGCTCGATCGCCACGCCCTCGAGCATCGGAAAAAGCCTGAGCGCCGCGTGCTGGAGATGCGCCCAGTCCTTCTCGCTGCGCGGTTTCGCCATCCGACCCCGCCCCCCCAGCACGAGCCTCCCGTCCGGGCTGCGCCGGTAATAGGTCACGATCCGGCGACTGTCGGACACCGCATGCCCGTGCGGCAGGATCCTCTCCTGCAGGGCCGGTGAAAGCGGTGCGGTCGCGATCTGGAAGGAATGAAGCGGAACAAGGCTTCTTGCGAGGCCCGGCACGAGGCGGTCGGAATAGGCATTGGTCGCAACGACGACCGATCCGGCACTGATCGTCCCGCCCGCGCCCGTTTCGAGCTGCCAGGCATTGCCCTCGCGCCTCAGCTTCCGGACCGTCTGGCCGGTGGCGATCCGGGCACCCGCCGCCGCCGCGACCCGTGCCAGTTCGACGGCGAAGGCCAGCGGGTTGATGGTACCGGCCCGCCGGTCCAGCCAGCCGCCGAGATAACCCTCCGCCCCGGTCAGCAGCGCGACCTCGGCACCGTTCAGCAGCACCACGTCGGCGCCGCGCTCGCGCCACTGGCGGTTCTTGTCTTCCAATGCGGCAAGCGCCGTCGCCGTATGCGCGGCGTGGATCCAGCCGGCGCGGCTGTATTCGACGTCGAGCCGCTCGTTCTCGATCAGGCCGAAGACCGCATCGGCGGCATGCGTACCGAAATCGATCAGCGCCTCGCCACGCGCGTTGCCGAAATGCTGGATCAGCCATTCCGGGGTCTGCTTGAGCCCCGGGATGACCTGCCCGCCGTTGAGGCCGGACGCGCCCTCGCCGATGGCACACGCCTCGATCACGCGGACGGACAGGCCTCTGCGCGCGGCCGCAAGCGCCGTCGACAACCCCTGAAACCCGCCACCGATCACGGCAAGGTCGACCCGCTCGGAAGCAGCGAGCGGCTCATCGACAAACGGCATGGCTGCCGGTCGACGCCAGACGGGCCTCGTGAAATGCGACGGATTCATGCAAATAGGTCCTGAAAAGGCGTTCTAAAATCGCACGCATGCTGGACGCGGACAATGCGAAAATCAATAGATTTTTAGGGAGTATGCGGCTCGTCCGCTTAAGAAGCCGGATCGGACCTCAGGGGCGTTTCGGGCAGCCGCCAGTCGATCGGATCGAGCCCGCGCGAAACGAGGAAATCATTGGCCTTGGAGAAATGCCGGCAGCCGAAGAAGCCGTTATGCGCCGAGAGCGGCGACGGGTGGGGCGCCTTCAGCACAAGGTGGCGCCGACCGTCGACAAAGGCGGCCTTCTTCTGGGCGTAGGAACCCCACAGCATGAAGACGACGTTCTCGCATTCATCGTTGACGGCGCGGATGACGGCGTCGGTGAATCGTTCCCAGCCACGACCCTGATGCGCGCCGGCCCGCGCCTCCTCGACGGTGAGGACGCTGTTCAAGAGCAGCACGCCCTGCCGCGCCCAGCTTTCGAGGAAGCCGTGGGAGGCGGGAGGAATGCCGAGATCGGTTACGAGTTCCTTGTAGATGTTCACCAGCGACGGCGGAATGCGCACGCCCGGCTGCACGCTGAAGCACAGGCCATGGGCCTGGCCGGCGCCGTGATAGGGGTCCTGGCCGAGGATCACCACCCGCACCCGCCCGAGTGGCGTCAGGTCGAGCGCTCGGAAATACTCGATACCCTTCGGGAAGATCCGTTTGCCGTCGGCCTTTTCGGCAATCAGGAAGTCCCTGAGCTGCTGCATGTAGGGACTTGAGAACTCCGAGCCGAGCGCCTTCTTCCAGCTCTCTTCGAGGCGAACATCCGAACCGCTCATTGCCGTGACATGCCTTTTCCGGTTACACCCATCGGGCTGATTGAAGGCCTGCGGTCGAGGCTGTCAAGCCTGACGACGGCCGGCCTCGCGTTTCGATGGGGATATGCGTGAAGGCTCTTGCACTCCTGTGGCGGCGGCACCGGCTGCTCACCCTCGCCTTTCTCGGCTCCCTGCTCGTTGCCGGTGTCTTCGCCGTGCGCTTCCTGCTCTTCGTGCTCTACTGGCACGACCCCGCCCACCGCGATCAGCCGCTCGAAGGCTGGATGACCATCGGCTATGTCGCGCATTCCTATGACGTCCCGCGCGATCTCTTGATCGACGCGCTGCGCCTCCCGCCGCCGGGCAAGGGAGAAAGACCGACGCTCGACAGGCTTGCCCAGGGGCGTGGCCAGACGCTCGCTGCCTTTGAAGACGAGATCGCGGCGGCGATCGCGCGGCTGCGCGCGGAAGATCCGCATCGATGACCGAACAGCTGCTGGCCCTCCTGCCACTCTACGGCCTGCCCCTGCTTGCCGCAGTCACAGCACTGAGCTGCCTCGGCCTGCCCCTGCCGGCATCGATCGTGATGATGCTGATGGGGGCCTTCGCCGCTGCCGGGGATTTCAATCTCGCCGGCGTATTTTCGACCGCCCTTGCCGCCGCCGTCCTCGGCGACCAGGCCGGCTTCCTGATCGGCCGGTTCGGGGGCTCCGCCGTGATCCGGCGACTGTCCGGCACACCGGCCCGAAAGGCGGCTCTTGCCCGCGCCGAGGAACGCATCGCCAGCCGCGGCGCGATCGCCGTCTTCCTCACCCGATGGGTGCTCGCGCCGCTCGGCCCCTATGTCAACCTGATCGCCGGTGCGACCGCCTATCCCTGGCACCGCTTCACGGTCTTCGGCGTCGCCGGCGAAGTCTTCTGGGTCGGCGGCTATACCGGCCTCGGCGTCACCTTCAGCGACAATATCATGGAGATCGCCGAGATCGCCGGCAGCCTCAGCGGCTTCCTCGCCGCCGCAGCCATAGCCGCGCTTCTCGGCTGGCGGATCGTCAGTATCCTGCTCCACAAGGACTGACGCGCCGCAGGGCACGAAAAGAAGTGGGATCCAATTGGCCCCGGACGCAACCACAGATACCTTTGCCTGACTGTCATACCCGGATGCTATGCGGGAATCCCCCGACACGAGGACGAGCCATGACTGTCTTGACCTGGATCTGCGCCACCGCCCTCTCCATTCACCTGCTCAGCATCCTGCTGGTCCTGGTGCGAAAGAAGCGAGGACAAGGATCGGACGGCGCCGCGGTCCGACCACCCGTCACCATCCTCCGCCCGATCTGCGGCCGCGAAAACCATCTGGACGAGACGCTTCAATCCGCCTTCCGCCTCGACTGGCCCGACTATGAAGTGATCTTCTGCGTCGCATCGCCCGGCGATCCGGCAATCGCAGTGGCCCGCAAGTGCATGGCCGATCATCCCGGCATCCGCTCTCGCCTGCTGATCGGCGAGGATGTCTTCAGCGTCAACCCGAAGATGAACAACGTGATCAAGGGCTGGCGCAGTGCGACGCACGACTGGATCGTGATCGCCGACAGCAATGTGCTGATGCCCGAAGACTACCTGCAGCGGCTCTTCGCCCGCTGGGTTCCGGGAACCGGCCTCGTCTGCTCGCCCCCGATCGGCTCGGCGCCTTCGGGTTTTGCAGCAGAACTCGAATGCGCCTGGCTCAACAGTTTCCAGGCACGCTGGCAGCTGCTCGCCGATGCGGCGGGCCTCGGCTTTGCCCAGGGCAAGTCGATGCTTCTCAATCGGCAGGTAATGGCCCGGGCCGGCGGTTTCGAGCGGCTTGGCGCCGAAGTCGCGGAGGATGCAGCCGCAACCCACATCATCCGCGCGGCGGGATTGAAGGTCCGCCTGGTGCACGAACCGTTCGAACAGCCGCTCGGCCGGCGTTCCTTCTCTTCGGTCTGGAAGCGCCAGCTGCGCTGGGCAAGGCTGCGCCGCTCCTCATTCCCGCTGTTCTTCGTGCCCGAACTACTCGCCGGCGGTCTCGTTCCGATGGCCCTGATGGCGGCGCTCGCCCTGTCCGGCACCTGCGCCCCGTCGACCTTCGCGCTTTACGGCCTGGCCTGGTATGGCGGTGAAATGCTTCTGGCGCGCGGATACGACTGGCATCTCGGCCGCCGGACGCTGGCTGCCATGATCCTGCGCGACCTGGCGCTACCGGCGCTCTGGCTCGCCGCCTGGTTCGGCGACAGCTTCGACTGGCGGGGTAATGCCATGTCGGTCGCCCCGGACGACCCGCGCAAGGCAGGAGCCGCGGGCCGGCTTCGCCGTGCGGTGGAAAAGACGAAGGAGCGGGCCAAGGCACTGGCCACGCTCCGTCACTAGATTGCTTTTGTTCGACTGGGAGAGATAGCAGAGCGGGAACGGCGCCGAAACGCCGCCCCCGCCCCACCGGGGAGGTTCGTCAGATCGAGCCGGCACCCATCTGCTCGGCGATGTAATCCGCCTGGCGGATCGCCAGCGTGACGATCGTCAGCGTCGGGTTTTCCGCAGCGCCCGTGGTGAACTGGCTGCCGTCCGACACGAACAGGTTCTTGATGTCGTGCGTCTGGCCGTGCTTGTTGACCACGCCGTCCTGAGCCTTCTCGCTCATCCGGTTGGTGCCGAGGTTGTGGGTCGACGGATAGGGCGGTGTCGGGAAGGCGCGGGTCGCCCCGACGGCCTCGTAGAGCGCCACGCCCTGCTTGTAGGCGTGATTGCGCATCGCCTCGTCGTTCGGATGATCGGTGAACCAGACGTCCGGGATCGGCATCCCGTATTTGTCCTTCAGCTCGCCATGCAGTTTCACCGCGTTCTGCTCCTGCGGCATGTCTTCGCCGACGATCCACAGCCCTGCCATGTTGGCATACTGGTCCATGGCCGAGGCAAACGACCGGCCCCAGCCGCCCGGATCGAGGAACGCCGCCATGAACGGCACACCGAGCGCCAGCGTTTCGAGTTCATAGCCGCCAACGAAGCCCCGCGACGGATCATGCTTGGCCTCGTCGCGGATGATGCCGGCCATCGTCGTGCCGCGGTAGAAGTGCACCGGCTTTTCGAACACCGCATAGACCGAGCCGGTGGTGTGGCGCATGTAGTTCTTGCCGACCTGGCCGGAAGAATTGGCAAGACCGTCCGGGAACATCGACGAATGCGAGTTGAGAAGCAGGCGCGGGCTTTCGATCGAATTGCCGGCGACGCAGACGATGCGCGCCTTCTGGCTCTTCAGATTGCCGTCCTTGTCGGCATAGACGACGGCGTTCACCTTGCCCGACGCATCGTGCTCGATCTTCACGACATGCGAATTCGGCCGAACCTCCAGCTTGCCGGTCGCCTCGCCCTTCGGGATTTCAGTGTAGAGCGTCGACCACTTGGCGCCCCACTTGCAGCCCTGGAAGCAGAAGCCGGTCTGCTGACAGCCGATGCGGCCGTCGCGTTCCTTCGAATTGATCGCCATGTTGCCGGTATGGCATTCCTTGTAGCCGAGCTTGTCGGCGCCGGCCTTGAGGATCTTGAAGTTGTTGTTACCCGGCAGGCCCTCGATCCCGTTGGTGCGGGTAACACCCATCTTGTCCTCGGCCTTGGCATAATAGGGCTCGAGATCGGCAAGGGTGATCGGCCAGTCGAGCAGGTTCGCACCCTCGACCTTGCCGTAATTCGTCAGCGTCTTGAATTCATGCTCCTGGAAGCGCAGCGATGCGCCGGCCCAGTGGGTGGTCGTGCCGCCGACCGCCTTGACGATCCAGGCCGGCAGGTTGGGAAAATCCTTCGACACGCGCCAGCCGCCGCCGGTCGTGCGATTGTCGAGCCAGGCGAGCTGGGAAAAGCTTTCCCATTCGTCGTTGATGAATTCTTCGTGCTCGATCCGGTTGCCGGCCTCGAGAATGACGACGTCGATACCCTTCTGCGCGAGTTCGTTGCCGAGCGTTCCGCCGCCCGCACCCGAACCGATGATGACGACCACGCTGTCGTCGTTGAGATCATAAGGCGCTGCCATGATTTCCTCCCAGGAATGTCAAATCGGCAATTTGGAGAATGCGCCGCCGTTCCCATCCGCGATGGGCCTCCTCGGGCGGCGATGCTGATGTCTTGCGCGTGGCCTCAGAGCCACTCGAGATCGTCGAAACCGCGCTCGATATAGCCGCCCTTCGAGAAGGACTCGCCCTCGTAACCGAAGATCGGCCAGAGCTCCTTCTGGTTATAGAGGCTGACCACCAGATCGCCGCGGACGGCCTGAAAGAAAGGGGTGCTCTCGATCTCGCGCAGGATCGCGACGCGGTCGTCTTCCCAGCCCAGACCGCGATAGCCGCCAGCTCCGGCACGCTTGTCGAGATCGGCGATGCCGTCTTCGATCAGCGTCTTGTGCGCCTCGTCCTTGCCTGCCCGGTCGTCCTGCCCCTTGACGGCGATGGCATAGAAGCGATCGGCAAGCTGGTCGTGCGGATAGATGTCGCGGGCGAGCTTGATGAGCGTCGCCATGGTTTCCGGCTTCAGCGCCTTGGCCTCGACCGCCCAGGCGGCCTCTGGACAGATGACCGCCGAGCCGCTGATCACCAGCAGCGCGCCGACACCGCCGCGCTTCAACAGCTCGCGGCGGGACATCCCATTCGTCTTTTCGTAAAGCGTGACCACGTCAGTCTCCTCCCAGGATGGTGTGGCATGGATGACGGCCCCGTTCCTCCCGGGCCGATGTGGGGCGGCGCGACGATCGCGCCTTCCCCTTCTTGTCGGCATCGGCCGCCGGGTCCTCCAACCCGTCGGCCGCAGCCCTTACTTGAAGCGCCCGTGGCGCTGCAGGACCTCGATCTTGTAGCCGTCGGGATCCGTGATGAAGAAGAAGCGGGCGAGAAGCGCGCTTTCGCGATTGAACTCGACGATCTTGCCCGGGTTGAGGCCGGCATCGGTCAGCCGCTTGTGCTCGCTGTCCAGCTCCGAAACAGTGACGGCGAGATGGCCGTAGCCGGTGCCGAGGTCATAGGCTTCCTCGCGCCCCTTGTTGACCGTGAGCTCGAGCTCGAACTCGCATTCGGCATTGCTGAGGTAGATCAGCGTGAAGGTCTCGAAGTCGAGCCGTTCCGCCACATTCAGCCCGAAAGCCATTTCATAGAAATCGACGGAGCGGGCTTCTTCCATCACCCGGATCATCGAATGGATCATCTTCGCCAAGGGGTACTCCTCTGACAGGCAAATCATCGAATGATCCGAGTTTCCTATGACGCCAGCAAATCGGGTAGCAGCGGGCTACCGCATCCCTATTTTTGGCGGGATTTTTTGGCGATTCTTTCCCGGCGGGAGAAGATGTCACGGCAATTTGCGAAATTGACCGAGGTCACGCCGCACAGCATAATGCCGGACAAAACAAGAATTGCCGGAGGAGCATGCCATGTGTGAAGTCTTCGCAGGACAGGACCCAGCCCGCTACCGTGCCGTCAACCGCTCGGTGAGGATCGGCGGCCATTCCACCAGCATCCAGATCGAGGCGGCCTTCTGGGTGCTGATCGACGAGATCGCCGCAAGCCAGTCCCTGTCGACCTCCCGCTTCCTGTCGACGCTCTACGACGAAGCGCTGGAGATCAACGGCGCCGTTTCCAACTTCGCCTCGCTTCTGCGCACCAGCTGTCTGATCTATCTGATGGGCAAGGCGCAGCATCCTGAGGCCCACCACGAATTCCACATCATGGCGGCCGAGTGACGCCGCAAGAATAAAGCGCGGCCCGCATTTCTGTCGGGCCGCGCTTGCGTTTCGGTCACCGTCTTGGGTCGGCGCCGAATGTGTCGGGTTTATTCCGCCGGCTGAAGCTCGGCCGTCTTTGCCTCTTCCTCGTAGACGAGACCGCCAAGCGCGGCATGCAGTAGATGCTCGTCCAATTCCCCTTCCCAACGGGCGACGACGACGGTCGCAACCGCATTGCCGATGAAGTTGGTCAGCGCACGGCATTCCGACATGAAGCGGTCGATACCGAGGATGAGGGCCATGCCCGCGACCGGCACGGAAGGAACCACGGAAAGCGTTGCCGCAAGCGTGATGAAGCCTGCACCCGTGATGCCGGCGGCCCCCTTGGAGCTCAGCATCGCAACGGCGAGCAGCAGGATCTGGTCGCCGAGCGACAGATGGATGTCCGTCGCCTGGGCGATGAACAGCGCGGCAAGCGTCATGTAGATGTTGGTTCCGTCGAGGTTGAAGGAATAGCCTGTCGGAATGACGAGCCCGACGACGGAACGCTTGCAGCCGGCTTTCTCCATCTTGCTCATCAGGCCCGGAAGCGCGGCCTCCGACGAAGACGTGCCGAGAACCAGCAGCAGTTCTTCCTTGATGTAACGAATGAGCGCGATGATCGAGAAGCCGTTGTAGCGGGCGACCGCACCGAGCACCACGATCACGAACAGGAAGGCGGTCAGGTAGAAGGTGCCGATCAGCATCGCGAGATTGGCGACCGAGGCGATGCCGTATTTGCCGATGGTAAACGCCATCGCACCGAAGGCGCCGATCGGGGCAGCCTTCATCAGGATGGCGACCAGCTTGAAGATCGGGTTGATGACCGCGTGCAGGAAGTCGGTGACCGGCTGTCCGCGTTCGCCGACGAGCGCCAGAGAGATGCCGAACAGCACCGAGAAGAACAGCACCTGGAGAATGTCCCCGTCCGCGAAGGCGCCGACGATGGTGGTCGGGATGATGTTCATCAGGAAGCCGACGATCGTCGCCTCATGGGCCTTCTCGGTATAAGTCGCGACCGCCTTCGCATCGAGCGAGGCCGGGTCGATATGCATGCCGGCGCCAGGCTGGATGACATTGGCGACGATCAGGCCGACGACCAGCGCCAGCGTCGAGAAGGTCAGGAAATAGAGCATGGCCTTGCCGGCGACCCGGCCGACCTTCTTCATGTCGCTCATGCCGGCAATGCCGGTCGACACGGTGAGGAAGATGACCGGCGCGATGATCATCTTGACGAGCTTGATGAAGGCGTCGCCGAGCGGCTTCAGCTGGGTGCCGAGGTCCGGATAGAAGTGACCGAGCAGGATGCCGGCGAAGATCGCGGCGAGAACCTGAACGTAGAGATGCTTGTAGAAAGGCTGATGGGCGCGCGTCATGTCGCCCGCGGATGCGATCTGCATGATGTCCTCCGTTTCGAGCCCTGTCGGAACATGTTCCGCCTCCCGGGCCCAGTCGTGTGAGCAAGTCCAACGGAAATCCGTTATCCAGACCACTGAGCAATCGCCGTGCCAAACCGGCGAAATCCAATCAAGACATTGATAATCAACGGATAAATTTAGAGGCGTACCGGACAATGCATGCATCTGTGCGATTATTCGCACATCCGCCTTTCAATCCAGTGCGAAATCACAGACAATATGCCGATGTTTGAAAAGAGCTCGTCCCGGAAAGAAGTGCAGCAGCGATCGCCGGCCGGCACCGTGCGGCGCGCCTGGATCGTCTTCGCTCTCGTCGCCGGCGCATTGCTGGCGGGCGGCCTCTATCTGTCGGGCGAGGTCTTCCGCGAACGCGCGTTCTCCACGCTCAGAGAAGACGCCTTGAACGACGCAGGCCTCAAGGGCGCGTTGTTGCGAGCTGTGCTCGAACGCCCCCGCGCGCTTCCCCTCGTGCTGGCTGACGACGCAGAGCTGCGCAGCGCCCTGTTCGAAGGTAGCGACGGGGCGGTTGCACGCCTTGACCGCAAGCTTCAGCAGCTGGTCGAGGTGACGAAGGTTGCGGTCATCTACGTCATCCGGCCGGACGGGATCGCCATGGCGGCCAGCAACTGGAATGAGCCCGACAGCTTCGTCGGACGCGACTACGGCTTCCGTGAATACTTCCAGCGTGCGGTCGCGGAGGGCGGCGCCGAACATTACGCTCTCGGCACCGTCAGCAAGCGGCCCGGCCTCTACATCTCGCGTCGCGTCGAGGGAGCAGACGGAAAACTGCTCGGCGTCGTGGTGGTCAAGGTCGAGTTCGACGGCCTGGAACAGGATTGGGGCCGTTCGGGCAAACCCACCTTCGTCACGGATCGTCATGGCATCGTGCTGGTAACCAGCCGTCCGGAGTGGCGTTTCCTGGCGATCCACACGCTCGACGAAGCGGAACGCGGGCGCATCCGCGAAAGCCTGCAATTCGGCGAGGCCCCGCTCGAACCAGTGCCGGTCACGGCAGGCGATCTGGCGCGCGACGGAACGCTCGTCTCAATCGTCCCGACCGGCGGCAAGAGCGCCGCCGAATTCCTCTCCACTGTCACGCCGGTGGCCGACACGCCGTGGCAGCTCCACCTTCTGACGCCCGCCGAGACAACCCTGAACGCGGCCGCCTGGCAGGGGCGCCTGCAGGCACTGGCGGGTTTGACCCCGCTCGTGGGGGGCGCCGCCCTGCTCCTCTATCGCTGGCAACGCGCCGTCCGACGCCAGGCATCCGAACGGGCCGCCCGTGACCAGCTTGAGCGCAAGGTCGCCGAGCGCACCGAGGAACTGAGCCGCGCCCGCGACCGCCTGCAGACGGAGATCGCCGAGCACCACGCGACGGAGACGCGCCTGCAGACGGTCCAGCAGGAACTCGTCCAGGCAAACCGGCTGGCGATCCTCGGCCAGGTCGCAGCCGGCGTCGCCCACGAGATCAATCAGCCGGTCGCGACCATCCGCGCTTATGCCGACAATGCCGCGACCTTCCTCTCTCGCGGCCAGAGCGCACCGGCCGCGGAAAACCTGTCCTTCATCGCCGGCCTCACCGAACGGATCGGCGCCATCACCGACGAGCTTCGAACCTTCGCCCGCAAGGGCCGCGCGGCCGCCGAGCCGGTCGAGCTGGCAACCGTCGTCGAGGGGGCCCTGCTCCTGTTGCGCAGCCGCTTTTCCGGCCGCCTCGACATGCTGCATGTGGCCGCCATCCCTCGCAACGTTAAGGTGCTGGGCAACCGAGTGCGACTGGAGCAGGTCCTGATCAACCTCCTGCAGAATGCGCTCGAAGCGATGGCCGACAGACCCGACGGCCGCATCGACGTGCGATGGAGCGAAACACAGGATGGCAGGGCGGTTGTCAGCGTCTCCGATAACGGGCCGGGCATCACTCCGGAAATCCTGGAAAACCTTTTCACCCCGTTCAACACCTCGAAGGAAGGCGGCCTCGGGCTCGGCCTCGTGATCTCCAAAGACATCGTAGACGACTATGGCGGCACCTTGACGGTCGAGAGCGGGCCTGCCGGTACAACATTCACCGTCACCCTGAAGAAGGCCGAGCGATGACAGCGGCGACGACCACAGAAGTCTTCCTCGTCGACGACGACACCGACCTGCGCCGCGCCACGCGCCAGACGCTCGAGCTTGCCGGTTTCAAGGTCCGCGACTTCGCCGATGCGCGCTCCGCCCTTGGGGCGCTTACGGCCGACGCCGATGCCGTCATCGTCAGCGACATCCGCATGGCCGGCATGGACGGCCTCGAACTCTTCGCCAGGGCGAAGGCGATCGACGCGGACCTGCCGGTCATCCTGATCACCGGTCACGGCGACATCGCCATGGCGGTCAAGGCCATGCATGACGGCGCCTACGACTTCATCGCCAAACCCTTCCCCGCCGACCGGCTTTCGCAGAGCGTCGCCCGCGCGGCGGAAAAGCGGCGCCTCGTCATCGACAACCGCAGACTGCGGCAGGCGATGGAGGAGAGCCGGGACGATCTTCCGCTGATCGGCCAGACGCCGGCGATGGAACGCCTGCGGCACATGCTGAGACAGATTGCCGATACCGATGTCGACGTGCTCGTCGCGGGCGAGACCGGCAGCGGCAAAGAGGTCGTGGCAACGCTGCTCCACCGCTGGGGCAGGAGGCGGTCCGGAAACTTCGTCGCGCTGAACTGCGGCGCCCTGCCGGAAACCGTGATCGAAAGCGAGCTCTTCGGTCACGAGGCGGGGGCCTTCACCGGCGCCCAGAAGAAGCGGATTGGCCGCATCGAGCATTCGAGCGGCGGAACACTCTTCCTCGACGAGATCGAGAGCATGCCGCCGGCCACGCAGGTCAAGATGCTGCGCGTGCTGGAGATGCGGGAGGTGAGCCCGCTCGGAACCAACGAGGTGCGTCCGGTGGACCTGCGCGTCGTCGCCGCCGCAAAGCTCGACCTCGGCAACCCGGCCGAGCGCGGTGACTTCCGCGAGGACCTCTACTATCGCCTCAACGTCGTGACGCTGTCGATCCCACCGCTACGCGAACGGCGCGCCGACATTCCCCTGCTTTTCTCGCACTTCCTCGCCCGCGCCGCCGAACGATTCAAGCGCGAGACACCCGTCGTGACGAACGAGACCCACCGGCACCTCGCCACCCATGACTGGCCAGGAAATGTGCGTGAACTGGCCCACTACGCCGAACGCGTCGCGCTTGGGCTTTCGGACCCTCAGCCGGCCGGCTCACCCGCAGCAATTTGCCCGCCCGGCGGCCGGCAGTCTCTGCCCGAACGCATGGAGAGCCACGAGGCAGACCTCATCCGCGAGGCGCTGCGGGAGGCCGGCGGCGACGTCCGGCGGACGATCGAGGCGCTCGGCATTCCCCGCAAGACCTTCTACGACAAGCTGCAGCGGCACGGCATCAGCCGTGCCGACTACGAGAACGACGGCTAGATGGAGCGCCCGGGGCGCCTCAGAGCGCCTTCGATTCGGCGAGCAGGTTCGCCGCCCCCTTCGCCAGCAGGCCGACGTCGCTGCCGACCGCGATGAAGCAGGCGCCGGCATCGCGCGCCAGCCGGATCATGGCGGCATCGGTGGTCATGATCCCGGCCGGCTTCCCGAGCCCGACGATCTTGCGGATGAGGCCGTCGACCGCCGCCATGACGTCGGGATGGCCGGAATTGCCGGTATGGCCCATGTCGGCAGCCAGATCGGCCGGGCCGATCAGCACCCCGTCGACCCCTTCCGTCGTGACGATCGCCTCGGCATTGGCGATCCCGAGCTGGCTTTCGATCTGCACGATCAGGCAGATCTGCTCGTCGGCCGTCGCGACATAGTCGCCGATGCGGCCGAAATCGGAGGCGCGTCCGAGCCCTGCCCCCATGCCGCGAATGCCGAAGGGGGGATAGCGGCATGCGCGCGAAAGCCGAAGCGCTTCCTCCCCGGTTTCCACCATCGGGATCAGGAGCGACTGCGCGCCGATGTCGAGCGCCTGCTTGATCATCCAGGTCTCGCCGACCGGAAGCCGGACCATCGGATGGGCCGGGTGGCGGGAAACGGCCGCAAGCTGGGCGGCCAGCAGCGGGATGTCGTTCGGGCCGTGCTCCGCATCGATCAGGATCCAGTCGAAGCCCGACCCCGCCGAAACTTCCGCCGCATGTGGGCTCGCAAAGGCGACCCACAGGCCGAAAAGGGTCCGGTCACCCGTCTGGATGGCCTGCTTGAAGCTGTTGATCGGTGCGGGCATGGAAAAAACTCTCTCTCCGAAAAATTGACTGGGCGCCTTGAGCCGACGCAGTTGTCTGACAACACTAACGACAGATATATGAGCGCAGCAAGACCGGAAGGCGCATTGTCCCGGCCGAACATGTCGCCGGAGGCGCAGATTGAACTCGCCGTCTTCGTCGTGATACGAGGGCGCTTCATTCACGACCTCCGGAAGATCGCCATGCTCCCCTGGATCCAGCTTGATGCCGCCAGCATTCCCGGTGGGGGCGGCGAATTGCGCCTCAAGCAGCGCGGCACCGAGTTTTCCATCATGCTCGGCACCAACGAGCTGATGAACAGCCGCCTCAGCGGCTCGGAGGAGGCGCTTGCGACCCTGTCCTGGGAGCGCATCAAGGAGCGGCAGCGGCCGCATGTCCTGATCGGCGGCCTCGGCATGGGCTTCACCTTGCGCGCCGCGCTCTCCGTCCTTCCGGCAGACGCCAGGATCACGGTGGCCGAGCTGGTGCCGGCGGTCGTCGATTGGGCGCGCGGTCCGATGGCCGAGGTCTACAAGGGCAGCCTCGACGACCCGCGCGTCACAGTGCATGTGGGCGATGTCGCCGCACTGATCGAGCGCTCGCGCGCCGCTTTCGACGCCATCCTGCTCGACGTCGACAACGGCCCGGAAGGGCTGACGCGCGAATCCAATGACGGGCTCTACGATTATGCCGGCCTGCGCGCCGCAAAAGCCGCGCTACGCCCGAAGGGCGTGCTCGCCGTCTGGTCCCAGGGACCCGACCAGGGCTTCACGCGGAGGCTGTCGACGATCGGCTTTGACGTCAAGGAAGAGCATATCCGCGCCGGCCGCAAACGCGGCGCACGGCATGTGATCTGGCTGGCAACCAATGGTCCGGCCGCGGCGAAGACAACCTCACAGCCGAAAGCGAACACGCGGCCGCCGAGACCGCGCGGCTGAACTCATCCCCAGAGTGCCGGTTCCGGTGCGTGCATGATCGATCCGTCGTAGCGGATCGGCGGCTCGCGGTCGGCGGCAAGCAGCAGCGGCCCGTCGAGATCGGCGAAGCTCGCCCCTTGCGCCACCAGGAAAGCCGGGGCCATGGCAAGCGAAGTGCCGAGCATGCAGCCGACCATGATGTCGAAACCGGCGGCCACCGCCGCGTCGCGCATCAGGAGAGCCTCGGTGAGCCCGCCGGTCTTGTCGAGCTTGATGTTGATCGCGTCGTACTTGCCGGCGAGCTTGGCGAGAGACGCCCGATCATGACAGCTTTCGTCGGCGCAGATCGGCAGGACGCGTTCGATCCGGCTCAGGGCATCGTCCTGGCCAGCCGGCAGCGGCTGTTCCACCAGCGCAACGCCGAGCCGGACGAGCGTCGGCGCCAGCGCCTGATACTGCTCGACGGTCCACCCTTCGTTGGCATCGACGATGATGCGGGCGTCCGGCGCGCCGGACCGCACCGCCTCGATGCGGCCGAGGTCGTCATCGGTCCCGAGCTTGACCTTGAGAAGCGGCCGATGCGCATTCTTCGCCGCGGCCTCCCGCATGCTCTCCGGTGCGCCGAGCGAGAGCGTGAATGCCGTCTCGATGGACCGGGGCGCGGCAAGGCCGGCGATTTGCCAGACCGGCTTTCCGGCGCGTTTGGCCTCGAGATCCCAGAAGGCGCAGTCGAGCGCGTTGCGCGCCGCGCCACCGGGCAGCCTTGTCTGAAGCGCCAGCCGGTCGAGACCGTTTTCAAGATCCTTCGCGGTTCCGAGAATGGTGTCGATCACCCCGTCGACGGTTTCGCCGTAGCGCGCATAGGGCACGCACTCGCCCCGCCCCTCGTGCGCGCCGTCCGAAAGTGTCACCGTCACCACCCGGATCTCGGTGCGCGACCCACGCGAGATCGTGAACGTGCCGGCGACCGGAAAGACATCCTCGACAGCCGTGAGCTTCAGACCATTCGCCATCTTGCGTGCGCCTCCTTCATACCCGCCATGACAGCACCGCGAATCGGCGCCCCTTGCGTGGAACGGCAATCCTTTCTATATCCGTCAACAATAAGGTCGAGGCCTGACTGGTCGACGGACTGCAATTTGCCCAAATCCCATGCCGGCATGCCGTCAATGGTGGAACGGCGCTCCGTACCTCGCCTCGCAAACGCATCAGATTGACGGAAAAGCCCGTGAACACGCTGGATTTTGACAAGAAGCCGGAAGATACGCGCGTCGTCGTCGCCATGTCGGGCGGGGTCGACTCCTCGGTCGTCGCCGGCCTGCTGAAACGCGAAGGTTACGACGTCCTCGGCATCACGCTGCAGCTTTATGACCACGGCGCCGCCGTCCACCGCGCCGGTTCCTGCTGCGCCGGACAGGACATCGATGATGCCCGCCGCGTCTGCGAGACACTCGGCATTCCCCATTACGTGCTCGACTACGAACAGCGTTTTCGCGACACCGTCATCAATCCCTTCATGGAAAGCTATGTCGCGGGCGAGACGCCGATCCCCTGCGTCGCCTGCAACCAGACGGTCAAGTTCGCCGATCTTCTGGCGACAGCCCGCGAACTCGGCGCCGACGCGCTGGCGACCGGCCACTACATCCGCTCGAAGTCCGTGCCCCTGCCGGACGATCCGGGCCACCGCGCCCTCTTCCGTCCGATCGACAGCGAACGCGACCAGAGCTACTTCCTCTTCGCCACCACGCAGGAACAGATCGACTACCTGCGCTTCCCGCTCGGCGCCATGTCCAAGGCCGAGGTCAGGGTGCTGGCCGAGGAGATGGGCCTCGTCGTCGCCCAGAAGGCCGACAGCCAGGACATCTGCTTCGTGCCGCAGGGCAAGTATGCCGACATCATCACCAAGCTCCGCCCGGATTCGGCGCTCGGCGGCGAGATCGTCCATCTCGACGGCCGCGTGCTCGGAACCCATGAAGGCATCCTTCACTACACGATCGGCCAGCGGAAGGGCCTCGGCGTCGCCACCGGCGAACCGCTCTACGTCGTCTATCTCGACGCCCGCTCGCGCCGCGTGATCGTCGGCCCGCGCGAGGCGCTGGAGACCCACCGCGTCTATCTGCGCGACATCAACTGGCTCGGCGACGCGTCGCTCGATGACATGGCCCGCGACGGCTTTGCCTGCTTCGCCAAGGTCCGCTCCACGCGCCCGCCGGCGCCCGCCATGCTGCACGCCGACGAAAACGGCGTCTATGTCGATCTGGAAATCGGCGAAGCCGGCATCGCACCCGGCCAGGCCTGCGTGCTCTACTCCGCGCCCGGTGCGGACGCCCGCGTCTATGGCGGCGGTTTCATCGATCGGTCCGAGCGCGCAGCCGATGCGGAAAGCCAGCTGAAGGCCCTGCTTGCAAGCCCGGTTGCGGCCTGATCGGCGGCGATCGGCCAAGTCCACAGAAGGGCTTGGGTTTTTGCTGATCTCGCGCTTGACACTGGCAGGATCATCGCCTTATAAGCCGCCCATCGCTTCGGACGGCTCCGCTTTTCAGCAGGCCTTCGCGATGTGTGGCGGGGTAGCTCAGGTGGTTAGAGCGTGGGATTCATAACCCCAAGGTCGGCGGTTCAAGTCCGCCTCCCGCTACCATTAATCTCTTCCTGTTTAGCTTGCCGCGCGATATCAGAATTTTGACATAGAGAACCGGAATTTGGTGAATTCCGGCCGCTGTCAGAAACGGTCCCATTCAGACCCTTAGAACAGTACCGGTTACGTTCCTGACGGGCGCTTGAGTTTCGTTTGGAAGCCGAAGATGTTTTTGACGGCTCCTTCCAACTCTGTACCGACTATTTCATCCACGTTGTATCCTTGGCGAGATGCATCAGCGACGACCTCAACGCTGGCTGTAATAATGCTCCCGATTTGAGCGCTATCGCAAAATATCTTGTACTCCCAGTTTTCACCAATGCTCGACTTCGCGATCCTAAAATGACTTCCGTCATGATCGAACTCTTTAACTACAGTCATTTTCTGTCCTCCCTAGCTTGCTTACATCAACAATAGATAAGATGACTCACCTCTGCGCGGAAGGGGGCACCTTGCTGTGCATCCCAGCAGTTGCGCGATTGACGTGA
Source organism: Rhizobium terricola (assembly GCF_012927355.1). Lineage (GTDB taxonomy): Bacteria > Pseudomonadota > Alphaproteobacteria > Rhizobiales > Rhizobiaceae > Allorhizobium > Allorhizobium terricola. The sequence goes on along the minus strand of NZ_JABBGK010000001.1, from coordinate 239,243 downwards.
TTGAAAGGGAAACGGGCAGTGAAATTTACGGTTGGAGATCAAACAGATCTGGCACTGGTCATAGCATTGCAGCACGAGTTTCTTCGCTGCGACGATGCTTTCGAGGAATTCTCCCAATCAGCAAAACGGCTAATCCTGACTGGCCATGACCGCCGACTGGCCTACAAAACATACAACGCGTACGCGAGATTTGTTCTTCACCTATACGAGTTTCTAATGGGGGCAGCGAGACGCGATTTCCGGGACACAGGCTTCCCCGGGAAATCGCATACGGACGCTGACAACTACATTACATCCCACGTCCAAAGATTACTTACCAACAAGCGAGAAGCCATACTTCGAGGCATGTCCACCTACCTGGAAAATCACATCAGTCATTACCCAGACGCAGCTCCAATCGACTTTGCGAAAAGGTTTCGAGCCGTCCGAAACACGGCAAGTACGCATGTCAAATATGAGCGCGCAACGCTCGACCTCACTGCCTTTTACCGCGAGAACCACAAATTCGTATGGATGCTCTACAGTGATGTGAAGGGATGGTGGGGCCGGAACAAGAGTGAATTCCCTGACCTGCAGCAGATAACGGCGTTCACGGTACTCCTTGAGGACACTTTAGGTGACGTCCTCCCACCCCCACCTTGAGCCATTTGATAGCGCGAAGCCTAGTGACGCAGTTGCATTCCTCAAACCTCAGTTGAAGACCTTTCAGCGCCGATTCGAGGATTGGCTCCTCAAGGCGCATGATGCCCAGGTAGCGATTCCCGGCCCTTATTCCGAAAATTGCTTACTGAGCTGCTGCATGAACGGTCGTGTGCGATCAAAAATGGCCACCGCACGCTCTGTATCGTACTTTTCAAGCGGATGCATCGCATGGTTTCGCCAGGCGTTTTTAATGAACCGAAGATGCGTAGCAGCCTCTGCCGCCCACTGTTCTTGCTCGGCTCCGTGAACCCGCTTGCCAATTTTGCGACTCTTCACCTCGATTTGATTGATGGTTGCATTCCAGTCCTGCGAATTCTCGATTTCATAGTGCGATCTGCATTTCCCGCTTTCTTAGTATTACCCGTCTCCCCCGTGCCTGAATAGGCTAAGACAGTGGTTTGTTTTCGGCACCTTCTGATGAGCGTCGGCGTGCTACCTGGACGACGATGGACCATTCCTCGAACTGCTCGCACTCGCTGTCGTCGGACCGTACGTCTGGTTCAGTGAAGTGCGCGCCAGTTCGACGACGGCGATCAACCAAATCGTACAGGTCGGCGTCCTCATGACGATGCGAGCGCCGCCCCTGCCTGCACCCATAAAGGTCCGGCAACTTTTCATTAAATTTTAAGGAATAGACTGGGCGCTCCAAGCGAGGTCTTTGTCATGCGTACCGCCCTTGTCTCCACCCTCAGCGTCATGCTGTTGCTGACCGCTTGCGCCAAGCCGCCAAGCCAGACGAAGAACGCCTGCGCGATCTTCGAGCAACGCGACGGCCTGTTCAACAACTGGCGGCGCGCGGCCGAGAAGACAGAGCGGGAATACGGCGTTCCGGTGCCGATCCTGATGGCGACGATCTACACGGAATCCGGCTTCCGCCACGACGCCAAGCCGCCGCGCACCAAGCTGCTCGGCTTCATCCCCTGGAAGAGGAAGTCCACCGCCTACGGCTATTCGCAGGCGCTCGACGGCACCTGGGACCGCTACCAGCGAGAGACCGGCCGTTACGCCGCCCGCCGCACCGACTTTGCCGACGCGATGCAGTTCATCGGCTGGTATCATCGCCAGACGGCGGAGAAGAACGGCATTCCGCTCAACGAGCCCTACCAGCTTTATCTCGCCTACCACTCCGGCCATGCCGGCTATACCCGCGGCAGCTGGCGGAACAATCGGGAGGCGCTGCAGGGTGCGAAGCGCTTCACCGACATAACCTATACCTATGCCCGCCAGTTGAAGGAGTGCCCGAACTGACCTCCGGGCATTCGTCCTAATACGCGTATCCTCGAATCGAAGAAGGCAGAACGCGAGCGTTCTGCCTTCTTCGTTCTGTCCAAATGACTGGGGCGCTTGCCCTTACTCGGGCGATCCGACCGCCTGGATTGCCGAGATCTGCCAGTCGGTTCCCGGCCGGCGAACGAAAGTCCAGACCTCGGTGGATTCGGACAGGTTCTCGGCATCGCCGCTGACGACGGCGCCGGTCGTGCGATCGCGCAGATAGTCGATGCTCTCGTAGCGCATCGCCACCGTCGCATAGTCGACATTGCCCTCGCGCCAAGCTTCGGCGACATCGCCCTGAACCAGATGTACGTCACGCACCTCGTTCTTCACGCCCTTCGTGGCGTTTTCGCTCAGTTCCTCGGCGAGATAGGACATCGCCTCCGGCGTGGTGATGCGGCGAAGGGCCGAATAGTCCTCGGCCGCATAGGCCGCCTGCATGTCCTTGAGAAGACCTTCGAAACGGTCGAGATCGACCTGGCCGACGCCGATTTCATCGCCGGCCTTCATGGCCGACGGCTTCGCAGCCGATGCCGATGCGCCGCCGAGCGGAAAGCCGCTTCCCATGCGCGGGATTTCGAAGCCCGGACCGGAGCCGGCATCGTTGCGGGCCGACGGGCCGGCGCCCGCGCCGGACATCGCCGTCTGACGATTGCCGAACATGCGCATGGCGAAACGGACCAGAACCACGACCAGCACGATCTGCAGGAGCATTCCGAGGAAGCCGAAACCGCCGCCGAAGCCGGAGCCCATCAGCATGCCGAACAGGCCGCCCATCAGAAGGCCGCCCATCAGGCCGCCGGCAAGCCCGCCGAACAGGCCGCCCGGCCGGTTGAAGCCGGTATTGGTCTGGGTCGTGCCCGGCTGCTGCGTGCCGTTCGTGCGTGGCGTCATGCTGCGCTCGATCGGCGCTGCCGGCGCCGGCGCGGTCCGGGTAGTGGACGGCGTCGAGAAGGTGCGCGTGCCGCGGCTGCCGAAGCCGCCGCTCGCCCGCCGGGCCTCGGCGAAATCCGCAACCGTCAGCATGGTCGCCAGACCGATTGCCAGAATTCCAAGAAACTTGCCGTAGCGCCGCATTTCATCTCCTCGCTGCGTGACTGCCGTCGGACGAAACGTCCGTTGCGCTCTCATATGGCGACGGCTCGCGAAGTTTTGAAGTCACGAGTGCCGATTTCGCGATCACAATCGCGCCATCCGTCGTGCTCAGGCGCCGAGCGACAGCTTGATGACCATCGCGACCGCACCGACCGAAAGGACGCCCAAGAGCCACAGGCCGGCGAACCAGCCGAGGCGCTTTGCAAGTTTCTCAGCCATCAGTGATACCCCTCCTCCGGATCGACCTTGCCGCGGAACACCCAGTAGGCATAGGCCGTGTAGCAGAGAATGATCGGCACCAGCACGGCAGCGCCGACCAGCAGGAAGGCAAGGCTTTCCGGCGGCGCCGCGGCATCCCAGATCGTCAGCGAACCCGGCACGATATAGGGATAGAAGCTGATGCCGATGCCCGCATAGCCGAGCACGAACAGCCCGAGCGAGGCGACGAAGGGCAGGACGTCCCGACCGGCTCGCAGGCCGTTGAGGATGACGAGCAGGCAGCCGAGCACCAGGAGAGGCACGACGAACGAGAAGATCGCTGTCGGATAGCCGAACCAGCGCTCGAGATAGAGCGGCTCCAGCCACGGCGTCCACAGGCTGAAGGCCCCCATCGCGGCAACCGTTGCGACCGCCGCACCTGACGCCATGCGCCGCGCCTTTTCGGCGAGCGGCCCCGTCGTCTTCATCACCAGCCAGGTCGCACCGAGCAGGCCGTAGCCGATCAGCAGCGCAAAACCGGTGGCAATCGAAAACGGCGTCAGCCAGTCCCACCAGCCGCCGGCATAGGCTCGGTCTTCGACCGGGATGCCCTGAACGAGTGCGCCGAGCGCCACGCCTTGCGAAAAGGCGGCAAGGATCGAGCCCCCGGCAAAGGCAAAGTTCCAAAGGTGCTCCGCGCGCCGCGTCCGCCAGCGGTATTCGAAGGCGACGCCACGGAAGATCAGGCCGAGCAACATGGCGATCAGCGGTGCATAAAGGGCCGGCAGGATCGTCGCATAGGCGAGCGGAAAGACCGCCATCAGTCCTCCGCCGCCGAGCACCAGCCAGGTTTCGTTGCCGTCCCAGACCGGCGCCACCGAGTTCATCATCTGGTCGCGGTCATGCTTTTCCGGAAAGAACGGAAAGAGGATGCCGACACCGAGGTCGAAACCGTCGAGGATGACATAGGCAAGCACCGCAAAGGCGATGATGGCAGCCCAGATGAAAGCGAGATCAATGGCCATGCTTGCCTCCTTCGGCGGCCTGGGCCACCGGCGTGATGCCGGATGCGCGGACGGGGCCATCGTCGAGGTCGGGCATCGGATCGCGCGGCAGCCGCGCCATCAGCCGCAGGATGTAGAAGGTGCCCGCCCCGAAGACGAAGAAATAGACGATGATGAAGGCGATCAGCGAGGCGGCGACCGCAGGCGCGGCGATCGGCGAGATCGAATCCGCCGTCAGCAGATGGCCATAGATCGTGTAGGGCTGGCGCCCGACCTCGGTGGTGATCCACCCGGCAAGCACCGCGACGAAACCCGACGGCGCCATCAGCACGGCCACCCGGTGCAGGGCGGAACAGTCATGCAGCCTGCCGCGGTAACGGCACCACAGGCTCCACAATCCAACGCCGAGCATGGCGAAGCCGAGCCCCACCATGACCCGGAACGACCAGAACACCACCGCGACCGGCGGCTCCTTGTCGTCGTCGATCGTGTCGAGCCCGGCAAGCGGGGCATTGAGACTGTGCTTCAGGATCAGGCTGGAGAGTTTTGGGATTTCGATCGCATAGTCGACCCGCTTCTCGGCCTGGTTGGGCAGGCCGAACAGGATCAGCGGCGCGCCGTCGGCATGGCTGTCGAAATGGCCCTCCATCGCCATGACCTTGGCCGGCTGGTGTTCCAGCGTATTGAGGCCGTGGGCGTCGCCGGCAAGGATCTGGATCGGCGCGACGATCGCCGCCATCCACATCGCCATCGAGAACATCACCCCCGCCCGGCGCGGCGCCGTCCTGCGCAGGAGGTGCCATGCGCCCACCCCGCCGACGACGAAGGCGGTCGTCAGATAGGCGGCGATGACCATGTGCGTCAGCCGATAGGGAAACGACGGATTGAAGACGATCGCCCACCAGTCGACGGGCACGAACTGCCCGACATCGTTCATCGCAAAGCCGGCCGGCGTCTGCATCCACGAATTGACCGCCAGGATCCAGGTCGCAGAGATCAGCGTGCCGAGTGCCACCATGCAGGTGGCGAGGTAGTGGAGGCCGGGGCCGACCCGCTTCAAGCCGAACAGCATGACGCCGAGAAAGCCGGCTTCCAGAAAGAAGGCCGTCAGCACCTCGTAACCCATCAGCGGACCGATCACCGGTCCCGCCTTGTCGGAAAAGACGCTCCAGTTGGTGCCGAACTGGTAGGACATCACGATGCCCGAGACGACCCCCATGCCGAAGGCGACGGCGAAGATCGTCTTCCAGAAATTGAAGAGCTCCAGATAGACCTTGTCCTTCTTCCAGAGCCAGAGGCCCTCCAGCACCGCGAGGTAGCTGGCAAGCCCGATCGAGAAGGCCGGAAAGATGATGTGGAAGGAAACCGTGAACGCGAACTGGATACGCGCCAGCAATTGAGCATCGAAGGTTTCGAACATGTCGCTTGCTTTCTGAAATCGCCAATCTGGAACTGACACAAGACAAATAGGCCTTGCGACCAATCCGGCAATGCGACAACCCGCCCCTGCGTCAAGTTGGCAAGCATCAAGTTTCGGCAGCCCCCTGACCCCGGCCCTACCGGCCCGAAAAGCCGCCGCGCCCCGCGCTCTTCGCGAACACAGCGTTCAATCAATACGTATCCGTACGATATTGATACGATGACGTATCATGTGGTAGGCGTCGACGACATCCGATCGCGAGGCAAACCATGCATCCCAAACTGTCCGCCGCCATTGCCACCATTCTATGGGGCTTCACCTACATCATCACCACCACCATGCTGCCCCACAATCCGCTCTTCATCGCCGCGGTCAGGGCCCTGGGCGGCGCACTGCCGCTCCTCCTGCTCGCCCGGGAAATCCCGCCACGCGCCTGGTGGGGACGCATCGTCGTGCTCGGCACGCTCAACAGCGGCTTGTTCTTCGGCCTGCTGTTCGTCGCCGCCATTCGCCTGCCCGGCGGCGTCGCCGCGACCTTCCAGGCCCTCGGGCCGCTCTTCATGGTTCTGCTCGCCTGGCCCATGCTGGGCGCCATACCGGCCCGCGCCAAAGTGGCCGCCGTCCTTGTCGGCGCGGTCGGTGTGGCGATGGTCGTGCTCAAGAGCAATGCAGCGATCGACATGATCGGCCTTGCCGCAGCCCTTGGCAGCGCGCTCTCGGTGGCGCTTGGCGGCATCCTCGTCCACAAGTGGGGCCGCCCCCGATCGCTGCTTGGCTTCACCGCCTGGCAGTTGCTGGTCGCCGGCGTGGAACTGAGCCTCGTCACGGCAGTTGTGGGAGACATCCCGGCCACGCTATCGCCGCTTAACCTCCTCGGCTTCACCGTCCTTGCTCTCTTCGTCACCGCGCTGGCCTTCGCGCTGTGGTTCCGTGCCATCGAGGGGGCGGGTGCCGCGCATGTCGCACCCTTCTTCCTGTTGACACCGATCACCGCCTTCGTTCTGGATGCGATCTTCCGTGGCTTCGTTCCGAATCCCGTGCAGATCGCCGGTGTCGCCCTGGTCATCGGCAGCCTGCTCTACAGCCAGCATGTCGACCGCCGCGGCTTCCGCCCGGCACACCACGTGCATCCGGCGAACAAACCCTGAGGGGTGAAAGGCAGACATGACGAAGGCCTCAGCCGGCGACGGCTCCGCAATACCGAGGCTCCGCGGCGCCGCCCGCCACGACCTGATCATGGCGACGGCGACGGACCTCTTCCTGGAACAGGGCTACGAGGCCGTCAGCCTCGACGAGATCATACGAGTCGTCGGCGGTTCCAAGACCAATCTCTACAAGCATTTCGGCGGCAAGGAAGGATTGCTGGCCTTGGTCGTGAAAGAGATGTGCGAGGGCTTCCTGCTGTCGCTCACCGCGCTGGACGTCTCCACGCTGGGCCCGGCCGATGGTCTGAGGATTTTGGCAACCACCTTGCTGCGAACGCTGCTGGAAGACCGCCACATCGCCTTCCAGCGCCTGATGTTCGCCATATCGGGGCGCTTTCCGGAACTCGCCGCCGTCTGGTACGAAAGCGGACCTGGGCGCTCCCGCCAGGCGCTCGCCGCCTTTATCCGGGCCAAGCAGTTGTCGGGCGAGCTGGCGGAGGAAGATCCCCGGCTACTGGCGGTGCAGTTTCACGACATGGTCGTCAGCGACGCGATCTATCTGTCGCTCATCGGCCGGAAGCCCGCCGCCGCACAGGTCGACCACCTGATCGCGACGGCCATCGCCACCTTTCTCGACGGCCGCGGTGCAAGGCTCGCTTCACGGTCCTGAAACGCTCAGATCTCCGCCTTGCCGATTTCCGCCGCCAGGAAATCGATGAACACCCGCACCTTGGCCGAGAGAAACCGCCGGCTGAGATAGACGGCGTAGAGGTTGAAGGTGCCGAGCGTCCAGTCCGGCAGGATCTGCTGGAGCCTGCCGGCGGCAATGTCCTCGGCGACGATGAAGGCCGGCTGAACGATGATCCCGCCATCCGAAAGCGCCAGAAGCCGGAGCAGGTCGCCATTGTTGGCATGCACGCAGGGCTGCATCCTCACGACCTCCTCCTGGCCCGCGCCATTCTTGAAGGCCCAGTTGTCGCCTGACGACAGGTAGGAATAGCTGAGCGCCGAATGGCCGGCGAGATCGCCCGGCCGTTGCGGGACCCCATGCGTCCGGAAATAGGCCGGAGAAGCGCAGACCAGCATACGCACCGGCGCGATCCGCCGGGCGATCAGGTTAGGGCTTGGCTGCTGGGCAATGCGGATCGCCACGTCGATCCCATCATGGGCCAGATCCACCACCCGGTCGGTGAGATCGACATCGAGCCGCAGATCAGGATGGCGCCTCCGGAATTCCGGGAGAACCGTGCCAAGCGCCCGAACCCCGAAGGACAGCGGCGCGCTGATGCGCAGCAGCCCCGACGGATTGACGGCATGCTCGCCCGCGATCGCCTCCGCCTCCTCGATGTCGGCGAGGATCTGCCCCGACCTTTCGTGAAAGGCCAGCCCGGCCTCGGTCAACGAGGTTCGTCGCGTGGTGCGGTTAAGCAGTCGGGCGCCGAGATGCTCCTCCAGCGCCGCGATCTGGCGGGAAACCGCAGCCGTCGACGTGTCGAGCCGCTCCGCCGCTGCAACGAAGCTTCCGCCATCGACCAGCGCGTTGAACACCTGCATGGCCCTGACGATGTCCATATCTCACCCGATTGTTACGAAACACGCAATAATCTCTTTCATGTTGGGCCATTTTTCAAGTCGAGATAGCGGAATACGTATCAATCCAACGCTGATGCCGAAGCGGCCGGCGAGATTGAAACCACCAACGAGGACAAGATCATGAAAGTATCCATCATCGGCACCGGCAACATGGGTTCCGGCTTCGCAAACCAGCTGGTCAAGGCCGGCCATTCCGTCACCGTCAGCGGCCGCGATGCCGCCAAGGCCGCGGCACTCGCCGCTGCAAGCGGCGCCGGCATCGGCAATGCCGCCAGTGCGGCGGTCGCCGACGTCATCATCCTGGCGACCGGTTTCGACACCGCCGCGGATGCCCTGAAGTCGCTCGGCGACCTCTCCGGCAAGATCGTCGTCGACGTCACCAATCCGCTGACCGCCGATTACATGGGCCTGACCATCGGTCACTCGACCTCGGCGGCCGAACAGATCGCCGCCGCCGTTCCTGGTGTGACGCTGGTCAAGGGCTTCAACACCCTCTTCGCCCCGCTGCTGGCCGCCGGTCCGCGCCTCGGCGACGATAAGGTCCCGGTCTTCCTCGCTTCGGACGACGCTGCCGCCAAGCAGATAGTCGGCGACCTTGCCCGTTCGATCGGCTTTGCAGTCGTCGATGCCGGCCCGCTGAAGAATGCCCGTTACCTCGAGCCGCTCGCCGGCCTCAACATCTACCTCGGCTACGGCGCCGGCCTCGGCACCGCGATTGCCCCGGCCTGGCTCCCGTTTTCGGCCTGATCACGACCCTCCCAAATCCCAAACGCCAAGGAGACATTGAAATGAAAAACCTGATCGCCATCGCCCTTGCCGGCACCGCTCTTTTCGCCGGCGTCGCCTCCGCACAGGCAGAGGATGCCGCCAAGGCCGTCCCCGCCTTGATGGAAGAACTCGCCAAGTACCAGCAGAACGAAGCGACGGTCGCGAAGAACCTCGAGACCTTCGACACCCTCGACTTCGACGTCTATACGCACCAGAAGTGGGACCGCCTGGGCGAGAGCCATGCCAAGGACATCCTGGTGCACTATCCCGACGGTTCGACCACCAAGGGCCTCCACGACCACATCGAAGCCCTGAAGCCGATGTTCGTCTTCGCGCCCGACACCCGCATCGAGCAGCATCCGGTCAAGTTCGGCTCCGGCGAATGGACGGGAGTCATCGGTTACCTCGAGGGCACCTTCACCAAGCCCATGCCGATCGGCAACGGCAAGTTCATCGAGCCGACCGGCAAGCCCTTCCAGCTCGGCATGTCGACGCTCGGCCACTGGACCAAGGACGGCGTCATGGATGAGGAATACCTGTTCTGGGACAACCAGAACTTCATGAAGCAGATCGGCCTGGCAAACTGATCAATCGCAGCCCATCCGTCGGGTGGTGCTGCATGCAAAAGACCCGGCGAAGATGCCTTCGCCGGGTCTTTTCAGTCTTCTCTCGGGAGGAGAGTGGTTGCTTAGTCGACGGCGAAGACCAGCGGCTTCGCGTGGCGGATCGCCGAATGGGCGATCAGCTTGTCGAGAACTTCCTGCTTGATCGGCTCGTCGACATAGAGGAGCGCGATCGCGTCGCCACCCTGCTTGTCACGGCCGAGCTGGAAGTTCGCGATGTTGACGCCACCTTCGCCGAGGGTGGTGCCCATGAAGCCGATCATGCCCGGAACGTCGGTGTTCGAGATGTAGATCATGTTCTGACCGACGTCGGCATCCATGTTGATGCCCTTGATCTGGATGAAGCGCGGCTTGCCGTCGGAGAAGACGGTACCGGCGATCGAACGCGTCTGGTTCTCCGTCGTGACCGTCAGCTTGATGTAGCCGTCATAGACGCCGGTCTTGTCGCGCTTGACTTCCGACAGCACGATCCCCTTTTCCTTGATCATCACGGGTGCCGAAACCATGTTGACGTCGGAGACCTGCGGGCGGATCAGGCCGGCGAGCAGCGCCGATGTCAGCGCCTTGGTGTTCATCGTCGCGGTCTGGCCGTCATAGAGGATCTCGATTTCCTTGATCGCGCTTTCCGTGACCTGGCCCACGAAGGCGCCGAGCACGTCGGCAAGCTTGATGAACGGCTTCAGGATCGGCGCTTCTTCAGCCGTGATCGACGGCATGTTTATGGCGTTCGAGACGGCACCCTTGATCAGGTAGTCCGACATCTGCTCGGCAACCTGCAGCGCGACGTTTTCCTGGGCTTCCGTGGTCGACGCGCCGAGATGCGGGGTGCAGACGACGTTCGGCAGGCCGAAGAGCGGGCTTTCGGTCGCCGGCTCGACTTCGAACACGTCGAAGCCGGCACCGGCGACATGACCGGACTTGATCGCATCGGCAAGGGCTGCCTCGTCGACGAGGCCACCGCGGGCGCAGTTGATGATGCGTACGCCCGGCTTCGTCTTGGCGAGCGCTTCCCTGCTGAGGATGCCGCGGGTCTTGTCGGTCATCGGCACGTGAAGCGTGATGAAGTCGGCCTTGGCGAGCAGTTCGTCGAGCTCGACCTTCGTGACGCCCATTTCCTCGGCGCGCTCCTTCGACAGGAACGGGTCAAAGGCAAGGACGTGCATCTTGAGGCCGAGGGCGCGGGCGCAGACGATCGAGCCGATATTGCCGGCGCCGATGACGCCCAGCGTCTTGCCGGTGATCTCGACACCCATGAACTTCGACTTCTCCCACTTGCCGGCCTGGGTCGAGGCATCGGCAGCCGGGATCTGGCGGGCAACGGCGAACATCAGGGCGATGGCGTGCTCGGCGGTGGTGATCGAGTTGCCGAACGGCGTGTTCATCACGATGATACCACGCTTGGAGGCGGCCGGAATGTCGACATTGTCGACGCCGATGCCGGCGCGGCCGATGACCTTGAGATTGGTCGCGGCGGCGATCAGCTTTTCGGTTGCCTTGGTCGCCGAGCGGATGGCGAGACCATCATAGTTGCCGATGATCTCGGCTAGCTTTTCCTTGTCCTTGCCGAGCTTCGGCTGGAAATCAACTTCAACGCCGCGATCGCGAAAAATCTGGACGGCGGTTTCCGACAGTTCGTCGGATACGAGAACGCGAGGTGCCATGACGAGGCCTCCTTCAAAGAGTTCGTTTCAATGAGAATGATGGGAATGCATGGGGCTCCGCCGAAGGCCGGCGGAGCCGGAATTCGCTGTCAGGCCGCGGCCTTGGCGAGAGACGCCTTCTGCTTCTCGAACGCGTAGGTCAGCCACGGCATCAGGGCTTCCATGTCGGCCGTCTCGATCGTCGCGCCGGCCCAGATGCGCAGGCCCGACGGGGCATCGCGATAGGCGCCGATGTCGAAGGCGATGCCTTCCTTGTCGAGCGCGTTGACCATGCCCTTGGCGAAGGCGGCCTGCGCATCCGCATCGAGGGCGAGCACGGCCGGGTCGACGATCGTCAGGCAAACCGACGTGTTCGAACGGGTCGCCTCGACCTTGGCCAGGTTGGCGATCCAGTCGTTCTTCGCGACGAAGTCGAAGATCACCTTGGCATTGGCATCGGCCCGCGCCATCAGGCCGGTAAGGCCGCCGATCGACTTGGCCCAGAGCAGCGCGTCGATATAGTCCTCGACGCAGAGCATCGACGGGGTGTTGATGGTTTCGCCGGTGAAAATACCTTCGATCAGCTTGCCGCCCTTGGTCATGCGGAAGATCTTCGGCAGCGGCCAGGCCGGAACGTAGCTCTCCAGGCGCTCGACGGCGCGCGGGGAAAGGATCAGCATGCCATGGCCGCCCTCGCCGCCCAGCACTTTCTGCCAGGAGAAGGTGACGACGTCGAGCTTGGAAAAGTCCATGTCCTGCGCGAACGCCGCCGAGGTGGCGTCGCAGATCGTCAGGCCCTTGCGGTCCGCCGGGATGAAGTCGGCGTTGGGAACGCGGACTCCCGAGGTGGTGCCGTTCCAGGTGAAGACGACGTCACGGTCGAAATCGACCTGGGCCAGATCCGGAAGTTCGCCGTAAGGCGCTTCGAACTTGCGGACGTCCTTGAGCTTGAGCTGCTTGACGACGTCGGTGACCCAGCCGGCGCCGAAGCTTTCCCAGGCGAGCATGTCGATGCCGCGCTCGCCGAGCAGCGACCACATGGCCATTTCAACGGCGCCAGTGTCGGAAGCCGGAACGATGCCGATGCGGTAATCCGCCGGGACGTTCAGAATTTCGCGGGTGAGGTCGATGGCCTGCTTGAGCTTGGCCTTGCCAACCTTGGCGCGGTGCGAGCGACCGAGCGGGGCATCGGCAAGAGCGTCGAGCGACCAACCGGGGCGCTTCGAGCAAGGGCCAGAAGAAAAGTGAGCATTTGCCGGACGCGCGGCGGGGGCGACGATATCAGCCATATAGATACCCTTCCAGGTAATTAGCCTCTCGTTGGGGAGAGGTGTCCCGCCGCTGGAACTACGCCTGTCCAAATCCGCCGTCAAGAGAAATCAAATGTCGCTGGCAGAAAATCTTTTGACGCGCACGGAATTCCAAGCCCGCCGTGAAATACACCCATAACGCGAAAAAGCCGCCCGTTGATGGGGCGGCTTCCATTGCGATCCGGGACAGTATTATTTGTAGACGAGCGGCTGCGGCGGAGGCTCGTAAGCGGCGACCGGCTGGGCGCAACCGCCGAACAGGTAGCGTGCGCCGACATGGGCTTCGTGGCTGTAGAAGCCCTTGTCATAGCCCGGGCCGCCGTTCGAGTTGTAGCCGAACATGTCGCCGCCGAGCGTGTGGCGGAAGCGATAGCCGACGTCGGCCTTGACGTTGCAGGTCACGTCGATCGACGCACCGGCCATCAACTGATACGCGAAACGCCAGCTGCCGTCACCGCCGTGTTCGACGGTCGGGTCGCAACCGCTGCCGTCGTCGGCGCAGGAGGTGTTGCGCAGGTTGTCCCACTTTACGTACGAGCCGCCGATGCCGGCGCCGACATAAGGCGTGACCATGCCGTAGCTACCGATGTCGACATAAGCGTTCGCCATCAGGGTGTAGGCGCGCATGGCAGCAACGTCGGACGACGTACAAGCCGTGGAGACACCGCACGAACCGGAGGTCGAACCATCGAAATCCGACTTGAACATGTAGTCGAAGGTCAGGTCGGTGCGCAGGTAGTTGTTGACCTGGTAGCCGACACCGGCGCCGAGCGTGAAGCTGTTCTTCAGGTCAGCGTCGTCGAAGTCCACGAGGTCGGCATTGGAGCCCTGGAAGAACTCGGCGCCGCGCAGTTTGTTGAAGGAATAGCCAGCGTCGCCGCGCAGGTACCAGCCGGAGGCTTCTGCGACTTCGACTTCGGGCGCTTCGATCGGTGCGGGCTCAGGCTGGTACATGTCTGCAGAATAGGCTGCTGTGCCGGCGAGCAGGACGGCAGCCACGGCGATAAGGCTCGTCTTCATGGCAAGATACTCCAAAAATCCATCGTTGATGCACGGGCCGGACGCGGCCGATGTTCCTATCGGCATGGATAATGAAGGAGAAAGGTTAAGCCGCGCTTAACTACGTCTGTTTACCTTGTTTTGCGGGACGAATTCCACAAACGACGGACGAGTTGCTCACCCTGCGCGCGACGGTTCAGTCATCGCGGGAAATCTTACTTGCGTGGCCGATTCTCTGTATGACCATCGACCGACGAAAAGGGCCGGCGTGCAGTCCGCACGCCGGCCCTCGATCGACAATATGACCGCTTGAGGCGGTTGACGTCAGCCTGCGCGTCGCAAGTCGACCGCCCCCTGCCCTGCGGCGAAGGTCGCAGACGCGCCACCGAGCGAGAACTGGCCGAGGCGCTGGTCCATTTCGGTCGCCTCCTGGGCGAGACGATGGATCGCCGCCGTCGTCTCTTCCACCATGGCCGCGTTCTGCTGGGTCATCGCGTCGAGCTGGTTGACCGAACCGTTGATCTCGGAAAGCGTCTGGGCCTCGTCGCGGGTCGAGGTCATGATTTCGCTGATCCGACCGTTGATCGCCAGCACATGCGAGCCGATTCCCTGGAGGGCGGCACCAGCCTTTTCGACCAGCGTCACGCCATGTTCGACCTCGGTGGTCGATTTGGCGAGAAGACCGGCGATCTGCTTGGCGGCCGCTGCCGAACGCTGGGCGAGTTCGCGCACTTCCTGGGCGACCACGGCAAAGCCCTTGCCGCTTTCACCCGCACGGGCCGCTTCGACACCGGCATTGAGCGCCAGAAGATTGGTCTGGAAGGCGATCTCGTCGATCACGCCGATGATCTGGTTGATCTCCTGCGACGACCCCTGGATGGCTTCCATCGCGGCGATCGTCTCGCGCATGATGTGACCCGACTGTTCGGTGTCGTTCTTGGCATTGCGGGCGATCTTTTCGGCATCCTCGGCACGGGCGATCTGGGTCCGAACGCCGTCCGTGATGGCCTTGATCGCGCTGGCCGTCTCGGTGAGGGCTGCCGCCTGGCGCTCGGTCCGCTCGGCGAGCTGGTCGGCACCGGAACGCATTTCTTCCGCCCCTTCACGCACCGCGACGGAGTTGCCGCCGATACCCGACAGGGTATTGCCGAGCGTCAAAAGTGCCTTGTTGAAGTTCTGGCGCAGCGTTTCGAGTTCTGCCGGGAAAGGCTGGCGGATATTGAAAGCGAGATCCCCGCGGGCGAGCCGTTCGAGACCCTCGTCGAGTGCCGAGACCACCTGCTGCAGGCTCTGCGCCTCGGCCTCCCGCTCGGACATGCGCTGGCGACGCTCGACATCGGCGCGCTCGCGCTCGCTGCGCGTTTCGGCTTCGAGATCCTTCTGTTCGATCAGGCCGAGACGGAAGCGCTCCAGCGATTTCGCCATCGTCCCGATCTCGTCGCGGCGCTCCTGGTTGGCCACGGGCGTGTCCAGCTTGCCGTTGGCCACGTCGCCGGTCACAGTGGCAAGCCGTGCGAGCGGTGCAAAGAGACGCCCCGTCAGGTAGCCGGTCGCAATAGCCATGACCGTAAGCACGACCAGCGCCGTGATGGCAAGCGTCGAGGCGATATGCCATGAGCCGGCGCCCAGTTCGGCATGGGTCAGGCTCTCGACGACGAGATACTTCTCGCCCCCGTACGAAACCGGTCGCCCATAGGCCTTTGCGGTGCCGTCAGCGCGGTCGAAATCCGTCATGACCACATCCGTGCCATTAATGGCGTCCGCAGCAAAGCCGAAGGGAGCAGCCGAGATGTCCGTCAGCTTTCCGTCCGCAGAAAGGCTGATGCCGGAGCCGTCCTGTGAAAGGATTGCGACCTGCTCGCCGCTGCCCTTGGCGATGCCCTTCGACAGGATGTTGGCGACGGCACTGTCCTTGAGCTGGAACAGGAAGGCCCCCTTGAACGCACCGAACTTGACGACCGGCACGGCGAAGTAGATGTCGGGGGACGCGGGATCGCTGCCGGCGCGCAAGCCCGAGAAGCGCGTTGGAGCCACGTCTTCGACCGCCTTGCCCGCCTCTTCGACACTGCGGGCAAAGGCACGACCGAGACCGGTTTCGGCCAGCGGACCGGCCGCGACATTCTCACCGAAGGTCGCACCCTTCTTGTAGGAATAGATGACATTGCCGGTCTGATCGACGATCAGCAGATCGCGGAACTGCGTGTCCTTGAGGAAGCCGGCAACCTGCCCCTGAACGGTTTCATGGCTCGAATAGTAGAAGCCGCTCGGCCCTTCCGGCTTCAACAGCTTCTCAAGTTCGTTCGGGTTGGGGTTCTTGGTGATGAAGACGTCGCGCAGTTCCTTCCGAGCGTCGCCCGAATTCTTCACGATCGTGTTCCAGCCGCTCTTCATCGAGCTGATCGCCTGCTGCAGGCTCTCGATCTTGGCGATCGAGGTCGCCTGGTTCTCGAGCTGCGCGAGCTGTTCGTTCAGGATGTCGCCACGGAAGGTGAGCGTGGTGCTCATCGATTGATAGGCCTGATCCTCGAACACAGCGCTGGACGTCGAATAGGCGAGCACGTTGAGAAGCCCGACCGACAGGACCGTCAGCAGCAGGAAGATCCCGATAACCTTGGAGGACAGGGAGTTGAAACGACTATACATCATGGTTCCCGTTTTCCGCGCCCCACTTTGCGCGCTCTTGTCATTGGCAATGCGATAGAGGGCAGAGGAGTGCCCTCCTCGCCCATCACTACCTAAAGTCGGGATTCTTTTTTAAGCGGCAGTTAAGACGTGCGGCGATTTCTGATCACCACAGGTAAAAAACGCGAATACTGCGCCGTCATGCCATCTGCGCGCGCACCGCAGCAAAAATCTCGACGGACCGCAAACGCGCCTGGAGGTCGTGGATCGGCATCGAGACGATGAGTTCGTCGGCGCCTGTGACGCGCAGGAAATCGGAAAGCTGCTCCCCGATCTTCGCCGACGAACCAACCATCGCATATTGCAGCGTGTGTTCGACACCGTAGCGCTCGATCTCCGTCCAGATGCCGTCCATGCTGTCGACGGGGCGCGGAAACGGGCGCCGTACGTTCCGGCGCAAATTGACGAACTGCTGCTGCGATGAGGTGAAGAGATAGCGCGCCTCCGCATCCGTCTCTGCCGCCACGCCCATCACCCCTACCATGACATAGGGCTTGTCGAGCTCTGCGGAGGGCTGGAAACGTTCGCGATAGATGGAGATCGCCTCAAGGAGCGCATCCGGGGCAAAATGTGAAGCAAACGCGTAAGGCAGACCAAGTGCCGCCGCGAGATGGGCGCTGTAGAGACTGGAGCCGAGCAGCCAGATCGGCACATGGCTGCGCATGCCGGGAACCGCAAGCAGGGCCTGGTCCTCGCCGGGATCGCCAAGCAGGCGCTGCAGTTCGATGATGTCATGCGGAAAGCTCTCGGCCCCGGCCTCGAGATTGCGACGCAACGCGCGGGCCGTGCGCATGTCGGTACCCGGCGCACGGCCGAGGCCGAGATCCACCCGGCCCGGAAACAGCGCCTCCAGCGTGCCGAACTGTTCGGCGATCACCAGCGGCGAGTGGTTGGGTAGCATGATGCCGCCCGAACCGACGCGGATGCGGCTGGTCGCAGCCCCCACATGGCCGATCACCAGCGACGTCGCCGCGCTGGCGATGCCCGGCATTCCGTGATGCTCGGCGAGCCAGAAACGCTCGTATCCGCATTCCTCCGCCTTGATCGCCATCCGGCGGGACGCATCGAGGGCTTCGGAAACAGTGTGTCCCTCCGCGATGGGAGAAAGGTCGAGGATGGAAAAGGGTATCATCGCGGTGGTCCATGCTGCATCAAACGTCTTGTCCATATGTAGACAGCCGGCGTGCCGATACCAGACCGAAAATGACGATTTGGCCGGATCGTCACCACAAAGTTTTTGAACGGAGGTTTCGCGCTTCTTGATCTCATGTTTTTGTTTTGTTCACTTTTCGCTGGCAGACCGGGGGCATGTCCGGCTAGGGTGAGATCATGCGTGACACGATTCGAATTATCGGCATTGACCCGGGCCTGCGGCGCTGCGGCTGGGGCGTCATCGAGACGCTCGGCAACTCCCTGCGCTTCGTCGCCTCCGGCACGGTTACCTCCGACGGCGACATGGATCTTGCCTCCCGTCTGTGCCAGCTGCATGACGGCCTCGCCGAGGTGGTGCACGCCTACCAGCCGCACGAGGCCGCGGTCGAGCAGACCTTCGTCAACAAGGACGCTGTCGCCACGCTTAAGCTTGGTCAGGCGCGCGGCATCGCCATGCTGGTGCCGGCCCGCGCCGGCCTGCCGGTCGCCGAATACGCCCCGAACGCCGTGAAGAAATCGGTGATCGGCGTCGGCCACGGCGAGAAGCAGCAGATCCATATGATGCTGAAGATCCTGATGCCCAAGGCCGAGTTCAAGGGCAATGACGCCGCCGACGCGCTGGCGATCGCTATCTGCCACGCGCACAACCGCGGCGGCGACCGCCTGCGCAAGGTGCTGGCCTCCGCTTGATTTGTTCTTGACTTGTTCCCTCGGTAAGATATTTTCTTACTCAACGAAGGAGCAGGGCAATGCGCGTCACATCCAAGGGACAGGTCACCATCCCGCGCGATCTGCGGGAGCTTGTCGGCATCACCCCGAATAGCGAAGTCGTCTTCACGATCGAGGATGGCAGGCTGATCGTATCTCCTAAGAAGGAGGTACGTGAAAGTGTCGAACGCGAACGCCTGCAGGCCTTCCTGCACTCGCTCGACGCTCTGGAAGACACCGGTGACCAGGCAATCGACGCGGACGCCCTCATGGCCATGACCCGGGACCGCTGATCCATGACGACGCTCGTCGATACCAACGTGCTCGTGGATCTGGCCGTTCGCGATCCGGTCTGGCTTCAATGGTCTCGCAACACGCTGCTGCGCTTGGCCCAAACCCAGCCGCTCGTCATCAATCCGGTCATCTACGCCGAATTCTCGGTCCGCTATGATGATCTTGAAACGGTCGACAGACTGCTGCCGCGAGCGGATTTCCATCGGGAAAGCCTGCCATGGACGGCAGCCTTCGCAGCCGGGGTGGCGTTCAAGCGCTATCGCGCCGGCGGTGGAAAACGGGAGCGCGTCCTGCCCGACTTTCTGATCGGCGCCCATGCGGCAATTCGCGGCTACTCGATTCTCACCCGGGACACCAAAGGCTATGGCACCTATTTCCCGATGGTTCCACTCATCTCCCCCGAAACCCATCCCTGACGGACGCACCTCATGATCGGCAAGCTCAAAGGCACCATTGACGAAATCGGCGACGACTACGCGCTGATCGATGTGCATGGCGTGTGCTACGTCGCCTTCTGCTCCGCCCGCACGCTGTCGCGCCTCGGCTCGCCCGGCGAGGCCGCGGTCCTGTTCATCGAGACCTATGTCCGCGAGGACCAGCTGAAGCTCTTCGGCTTCATGACGGCGCTCGAGCGCGAGTGGTTCAACATTCTGCAGAGCGTGCAGGGCGTCGGCGCCAAGGTGGCGCTTGCCCTCCTCTCGACGCTCACGCCGTCCGAGCTCGCCAACGCGATCGCCCTGCAGGACAAGACGGCGGTTTCGCGCGCACCCGGTGTCGGCCCCAAGGTTGCGGTACGCATCATCACCGAACTGAAGAACAAGGCCCCGGCCTTTGCCGGAGAGGCAGGCGCCAATATCGGCCTCAAGCAGGAACTCGGCGAAGGCGTGGCGCCCGCCCCAGTCGCCGATGCCGTCTCCGCGCTCACCAATCTCGGCTATTCGCGCGAGCAGGCCGCCAATGCCATCGCCGCCGCCCTGAAGAACGGCGGCGAAGGCGCAGACAGCGCCAAGCTGATCCGTCTGGGGTTGAAGGAACTGTCGCGGTAGGAATTGGTGCGCAAACGAAATGCTGATATGCTTCTCGTAAGAATTCCTTGAGGAGGTAAGACATGGGTGCCTTTACCGTTATGACCTCCAAGGGTCAGATTACGATCCCGAGTGAAGTGCGTGAAGCGTTGAAACTCGAACCCGGAACACGCTTCTATGTGTCGGCGCGCAACGGTCAGGTCGTGGCAATCCCGAAGAACAGAAAGCTGTCGGAATTCG
The DNA here is from genome assembly GCF_012927355.1 of Rhizobium terricola. Lineage (GTDB taxonomy): Bacteria > Pseudomonadota > Alphaproteobacteria > Rhizobiales > Rhizobiaceae > Allorhizobium > Allorhizobium terricola. The sequence goes on along the minus strand of NZ_JABBGK010000001.1, from coordinate 219,373 downwards.
CCGGAATCCTGGGCAACCCGCCTGTCGGTATCAGCCTCACCGTCGAGGAAATGGACGAAGCTATAGCGCAACACGTGTCCGAGGATGACCAACGCATCAGGCGCGAATGGTCGGAGGCTGAGCGGTGATCGGCATCGACACCAATGTTCTGGTGCGGTTTCTCGTCGATGACGACCCCGCCCAGAACGCCTTGGCGCGCACGTTTCTTTCGGCGAGAACGGCCGAGGAACCGGCATATATCAGTGCGATCGTCATCGCAGAAACCGTCTGGATCCTGCACAACAGGCTGCAATACCCGATGTCCACCGTAGCAGAGCTTTTTCAGAATCTCCTGGCGGCGGACGGCCTCGTCATCGAATATACTGAAGAGCTCGACGCCCTGCTGAGCACCGGCCAGCCCCTGGCCGACCTAGCGGACCACCTGATCGCATGGGCTGCGAAGCGCCCAGGAGCTCCAACTACCCTGACCTTTGACAAACGCGCCGCCTCCCGCGTACCCGGCATGGAACTGCTCGCATGATTACTCCCAATCCCGTCCTGTCCCCTGAAAAGCGTGGCGAGGATCTCGACGCGACGCTCCGTCCGCAGTCGCTCGACGAATTCACCGGCCAGGCGGAAGCGCGCGCCAATCTGAAGATCTTCATCGAAGCGGCCAAGAACCGCGGCGATGCGCTCGACCACGTGCTGTTCGTCGGCCCGCCCGGCCTCGGCAAGACGACGCTCGCCCAGATCATGGCCAAGGAACTCGGGGTGAATTTCCGCTCCACGTCCGGACCGGTCATCGCCAAGGCCGGCGATCTCGCCGCCCTTCTGACAAATCTGGAAGAGCGCGACGTGCTCTTCATCGACGAAATCCACCGGCTCAACCCCGCGGTCGAGGAAATCCTCTATCCGGCGATGGAGGATTTCCAGCTCGACCTCATCATCGGCGAAGGCCCGGCCGCCCGCTCGGTCAAGATCGACCTCTCGAAGTTCACCCTGGTCGCCGCGACCACGCGTCTCGGCTTGCTGACCACGCCGTTGCGCGACCGTTTCGGCATTCCGGTGCGCCTCAACTTCTACACCGTCGAGGAACTCGAACTGATCGTGCGCCGCGGCGCCCGGCTGATGGGCCTCGGCATGACCGACGAAGGCGCCCGCGAAATCGCCCGCCGGGCGCGCGGCACGCCTCGCATCGCCGGCCGCCTCCTGCGTCGCGTCCGGGACTTCGCGGAAGTCGCCCGCGCCGAAGCCGTCACCCACGAGATCGCCGACGAGGCGCTGACCCGTCTCCTTGTCGACAACATGGGCCTCGACCAGCTCGACAAGCGCTACCTCAACATGATCGCCGTCAACTTCGGCGGCGGGCCGGTGGGCATCGAAACCATCGCCGCCGGCCTGTCCGAGCCGCGCGACGCGATCGAGGACATCATCGAGCCCTACATGATCCAGCAGGGTTTCATCCAGCGCACACCCCGTGGGCGGGTGCTGACGCAGACCGCCTGGAAGCATCTCGGCCTCCAGCCGCCCAAGGATCTGGAAGCCGCCCAGTTCCGGCTCACCCTCGAGGAGGACTGAATGATCGGCCGGCGCGGCTTCCTCAAGCTTCTCGCCGGCCTCTTTGCGGGTGGCCTCGGACCAAGCGCCTATGCCGTCGGGGTCGAGCCCATGTCGCTGCCCCGCGTCACGCGTTACGCACTCAAGCCGGCGGGGTGGCCGGAAGGCCTCCGGCTGAGGATCGTCGCGCTGGCCGATTTCCATGCCTGCGAACCCTGGATGCCGGCGAACCGCATCGCGGCGATCTGCGACCAGGCAAACGATCTCGGCGGCGACATCGTTGTCCTGCTCGGCGATTACATGACCAGCATGCGTTTCAAGACCCGCGATGTAGAGCCGGCGCGCTGGGCCGAGGCCCTGATGCGGCTGAAGGCACCGCTCGGCGTCCACGCGATCCTCGGCAATCACGACTGGCTGAACGACCCCGTGGCGCTGGCGGCGGGACACGGCCCGACGCTCGCGCACAAGGCGCTCGGCGATGTGGGCATCCCCGTCTACGACAATCTCGCCGTCCGCCTCGAAAAGGACGGGCAGCCCTTCTGGCTGGCCGGCCTCGCCGACCAGCTTCAGCCGGGACACCTCGCGCCGGACGGTTCGGGCTGGATCCCAGGGCTCGACGACCTGCCTGCCACCATCGCCCAGATCGACGATGACCACGCACCCGTCGTCCTGATGGCGCACGAACCCGATATTTTCGCCGAAGTACCCGACCGGGTGAGTCTCACGCTTTCGGGACATACCCATGGCGGACAGATCCGCATCTTCGGTTATTCGCCCCTCGTGCCGTCGCGTTTTGGCAACCGTTATGCCTATGGACACGTGGCCGAGAACAATCGTCATCTGATCGTGTCCGCCGGTTTCGGGCTGTCCAACCTGCCGGTGCGCCTGGGTGCTCCGCCCGAGATCGTCGTCGTGGAAATCGGCTAGAGCAATGCCGTCGGTCCACACCACACAGGCAGACCGGCCGGCGCAAGACGAAAGAAGGGATAGCCGATGACCGATGCTTACGACCCGACGCGCGTCTTCCGCAAACTCGCGCGCAACAATGCGCTCGCCAATCTGCGTCTGCACACCGCGGTGGCCCGCCTTCAGCCCGGCGAGTTCGAGGAAAGCCGGACGAGCTTCTTTCCCTCGATCAAGGCAACCCTCAACCACATCCTCATCGTCGACTGGTTCTATGTGGACGCCCTTGAAGGCGGCTCGCTCGGCCCCGCGGCCTGGCAAAACCCGGAACCCTATGGGGACGCGGCATCTCTCCATGCGGCGCAGGCGGCCGTCGATCGCCGGCTGCTCACCCTCTGCGAGGCGCTGAAGCCGGAAGAGCTTTCAAGCACCGTCGCCGTCCATCGCGGCAGCCGCATCCAGACGGACCGGCGCGATGACATCCTCAGCCACCTGTTCCAGCACCAGACCCATCATCGCGGCCAGGTTCACGCCATGCTTGCCGGCACGAGCGTGACACCGCCCCAGCTCGACGAGTTCATCGTCGGCGACGACGCGGCCGCCCGGGCAGCCGAGATGGCACGGTTCGGGTGGACGGAGGCGGAGTTGATGGGCTGAGTGACAAACGTCAGAGGCTGTCGGCCAGACAGTGAACGGTGCTTTCGAACAGGCTTTCGCCGCCCGGCTTCCATCCGAGGGCCCTGATCTTGTCGGTCGCCATCGCGCGAACCACCGCTTTGTCAGCGGGAGACGGCAAGGCGTGCGGACATCGGGTCGCAGCGCGCACCACATCGAGCAGATCATGACTGTCGATGACCATATCGGACACATTGAAGACTTCGCCGGACACCCGTGCAGTCTCCGTTTCGAGCATCAGCCGCGCGGCCTGGCCGACATCCCGACCATGGACCTCGGACCCCGCACGCGGCGCCACCGGAATGCCGGCGAGGTAATCCGCGACAAGGCGGTCCCACTTGTTGGGGCGCAGCGCCCCATAGACGCCCGTCAACCTGAGGCTCGCGCCGACAAATCCCGGCGCGGACATCTCGGAGAGCACCTGCTCGCCAAGCATCTTGATTTCGCCGTAGAGGCTGTCCGGACGCAAGGACGCCGTCTCGACAAGCGGCAACCCGTCGACAAGCCCGTCATAGACGGCACGACTCGACAGAAAAACTGTGCGACGGACGCCCGAACGTTTGGCAGTCTCCAAGAGGCGCGCGGTCCCGTCGAGATTGAGCCGGCGGAAGCGGGCCGGATCATCCCCCTCCCCGCCACGGTATCGGCCGGCCACATGATCGAAGGCCGCATGCACGAAGAAATAGGCGTCATCGAAGGCAGCGGTCTGGTCGAGATCAGGATCGAGAGAAAGGGGCCTGAACTCCACCGGTCGCGAGAACAGGCCCGCTTGCGGCGGATTGCGTCCGCCGACCACAACTGCGTATCCCGCTGTCAACAGATCCTCGACGACATACCGTCCGACCAGCCCGGTTCCGCCGGAGACCAGGACTTTCATGCGGCTTCCGCCCGGACCGGATTGGCGAGTGTGGCAAGGTCCGGGATGCCGTCTCCCGTGTGGAATGCGTGCCACAGGTCGATCAGCGGCCGTAGCTGCGCCGCCCGCGGATGGTCGGCTTCCCATGGCTTCTCATACTGGTAGTGCAGCACGCCGATCTGTTTCCAGTCCCAGAGCTCCGGCAGGTTGAACCAGACATATTGCAGCATGTTCATGAACACCGGCAGGCCCTGCCAGTCGGGAAAGAAGTGTTCGAGGAAGGTCTGGTCGGTCCGGCGCCAGAACACCTCCGGCTCGTCCAGCCGCTTTAGCATGGCCTGAAAGGTCGCAAGCGACGGCCTGGCGACGAAGACGCCGGAATTCAGCCGGTGGAAATCGGCAAGGCTCTCATAGACATTCGGCGCGGCCGAGAATTCCGGATAGTCGAACAGCTTGTCGACGTTCCGAAGCACCAGCGCATCAGCATCGATGAACACGCAACTGGAATAGTCGATGAGCTGCCAGAGCCGGAGCTTGCAGAAATTGTCGAGCGGCGAGTGAAAGGCGGGTTTGCGCCCCTTGGTGAAAGGCGCATTCGCATGCAGGTTGCCGCGGGCGTGGCGCTGGTTGAACCCCTCCGAGAGCGGCAGATGCTCGACCTCCACAAGGCGGCAGCCGAACGCCTTCAGCGGCGCGAGTGCATCGACGTCCACACCGCCCGTGAACAGCACCACGATATCCGCACTGCTGCCGGTCAACCGGATCGAACGGGCGAGCGCCGTTGCGCCCATGGCATAGTCGCCGTTGGTGACCAGGGTCACGAAGGCGTGGCGGGACGTCGCCGTCGTCAGGGGGGCGATCCCGCGAAGCATCTCGCTCCCCATCATCATGACACGGATTTCAGCTTCTTGCCTTCCGGGTCGCGATTGATCGTCCGGGCTATATCCTTGGTCCATGCCGAGACCGCCGGTACACGCGAACGATCGACGCGATAGGCGAACTTCTTCGCCACGTCGACGATTTCCTCGAGAAGACCGCCCTTCAGCGTCGTCGGCTCGAGCCCGAGGCCCAAGAACTTCTCGTTCTTGACGATCAGGTCGTTTTCCGGGGCTTCCTTGCGCGGATTGGGCAGCCAGGCGATCTCGGCGCCGGTCATCTTGGAGATCATTTCGGCCAGGTCACGCACCCGATGTGTCTCGGTCATCTGGTTGAAGATCTCGACCCGCGCGCCGCGCGCCGGCGGGTTGTTGAGCGCGATCTCGATGCAGCGCACCGAATCCTGGATATGGATGAAGGCACGGGTCTGCCCGCCTGTCCCATGAACCGTGAGCGGATAACCGATTGCCGCCTGGATCAGGAAGCGGTTGAGCACCGTGCCGTAGTCGCCGTCATAGTCGAAGCGGTTGACGAGCTGCGGATGCCGGCGCGTCTGTTCGGTATGCGTCCCCCAGACGATGCCCTGGTGCAGGTCGGTGATCCTGAGACCGTCGTTCTTGGCATAAAACTGGAACAGCAGCTGATCCAGGCACTTGGTCATGTGGTAGATCGAGCCGGGATTGGACGGATAGAGGATTTCCTGCGAGACGGTGTCGCCCGTGGTGGTCTCGATGCCGACCGGCAGGTATCCTTCGGGGATCGCCGCACCGACCGTCGAATAGCCATAGACGCCCATGGTGCCCAGATGCACGAGGTGCGAATCGAGATTGAGCTCGGTCAGCGCATTGAGCAGATTGTGCGTGGCGCTCACATTGTTGTTGACGGTGTAGTTCTTGTGCCGGTCGCTCTTCATCGAATAGGGCGCGGCACGCTGTTCGGCGAAATGGATGATGGCGTCGGGACGTTCTTCCGCCAGCCAGTTCTTGAGAAGCTCGTAGTCCCGTGCAAGGTCGATCAAATGGAAATGGATGCGCCTCCCGGTCTCGGCGTGCCAGATGCGGGTGCGCTCCTGGATCGAGTCCATCGGCGTCAGCGACTGGACGCCGAGTTCGGTGTCGATCCAGCGCCGCGACAGGTTGTCGAGAATATGAACGTCGTGACCGGCGTCCGAAAGATGGAGGGACGTCGGCCAGCCGACGAACCCGTCTCCGCCCATGACTGCAATCTTCATCAGAGAGTCTCCTGTGCCGGTTAGGTCGGAAATCTGATAATGCCAGTTTGTGACAGAACTACAATCGACACCGGAAACGCCGGCTCCGTCAAGATGCACAGCGTGTGCAGAACCAGGTAAGAGAATGAAAGAAATGAGAATTTCACTTTGTGGAGAACTCGGCGAACAGGGTCATCGGCTCACCCAGCGGGTCTATTATGAAGATACCGACTTCTCCGGCCTCGTCTATCATGCCCGCTATTTGCATTTCCTCGAGCGTGGCCGCACCGACTATCTGCGCTGTCTCGGCGTGGAACAGAGCGCACTCATAGGCATCGATGAGGAGGGCTTGGTTTTCGTCGTGCATCGCATGGAAATCGACTTCAAGGCACCGGCCCGTATGGATGACGTGCTCGAAATCAGCACGACGACGACCAAGGCCGGTGGTGCCAAGATGGTCCTGGAACAGGAGATCCGCCGCGACGATCAGCTCTTGATCGCCGCCAAGGTCGTGATCGCCGTGGTCAACCGGGTCGGCCGCCCCCGCCGGCTGCCCGAAGGTCTCGCCCAGCGCTTCCTCGGCTGAGGCGCCGGGGCAGTTTATCAAATGCTAACTCTCTTTTAACCATAATGATGCCTTACTGCCCCCGTGCAGATTTGTGCAACGCACGCCTTCGTTTGACCAAATTTCGGGGCAAGAAGGCAAACAGGGAGCTTGAAGCGGGATAAGGGCGTTCGGCTAGAGCACCGCACAATCCGGCAATAGAGCTATTTCACCGCCCGGTCATGCGCCGGGCGTTTGGATTTCGGGGATTTGAGAGCGATGGAAGAAGTTGGTTTGGCAGCGGCAACGCATGACGTGAGCCTCTGGGCTCTGTTCATGCAGGCAGGCTTCATCGTCAAGTTGGTCATGCTCGGCCTGCTTGCCGCATCCGTCTGGACCTGGGCGATCGTCATCGACAAGTTCATGAGCTATTCGCGGGCGCGCCGGCAGTTTGACCAGTTTGAACAGGTCTTCTGGTCCGGCCAGTCGCTCGAGGAACTCTACCGGACACTGGCCGAGCGGAACAACACAGGCCTTGCCGCCATGTTTGTCGCCGCCATGCGCGAGTGGAAGAAGAGCTTCGAACGCGGCGCCCGCTCGCCGATCGGCCTGCAGATGCGTATCGACCGCGCCATGGACGTGACGCTCGCACGTGAGTCGGAAACGCTCGAAGCCCGCCTCGCCTCGCTCGCCACCATCGGTTCGGCCGCTCCCTTCGTCGGCCTGTTCGGTACCGTCGTCGGTATCATGACCTCCTTCCAGGCGATCGCCGGCTCCAAGTCGACCAACCTCGCCGTCGTTGCCCCCGGTATCGCCGAAGCGCTGCTCGCCACCGCGATCGGCCTCGTTGCCGCTATCCCGGCCGTTATCGCCTACAACAAGTTCTCCGGCGAGGCAGGCAAGCTGACCGCCCGCATGGAAGGGTTTGCCGACGAATTCTCCGCCATCCTTTCGCGCCAGATCGATGAGAAGCTTCAGCCTCGCCAGGCGGCGCAGTAACCGCTTCGCTTACGGAGACGCATAAATGGGAATGTCAGTTGGATCGGGCGGTGGCGGCGGCGGCCGTCGTGGAAGGCGCGGCGGCAAGCGCGCGCCCGTCAGTGAGATCAACGTCACGCCGCTCGTCGACGTCATGCTCGTGCTGCTGATCATCTTCATGGTCGCGGCACCGATGATGACTGTCGGCGTGCCGATCGACCTGCCGGAAACGCAGGCCAAGGCGATGAATTCCGACACCCAGCCGATCACGATCTCGGTCAATCCCGCAGGCGAGATCTACCTGCAGGAAACGCCGATCGCGATCGACGAGGTTGTCGCCAAGCTCGAAGCCATCGCCACCACCGGTTACAACGAACGCATCTATGTGCGCGGCGACACCGCCGCCGCCTACGGCACCGTGATGAAGGTGATGGCACGCATTTCCGCGGCCGGTTTCAAGAACATCGGCCTCGTGACGCTGCAAGAACAGGACAAGTGATCGGCTAAAATGAGAGGCAGTCTCATTTCTTCGGCTGTTCTGCATGTACTGGCGCTCACCTGGGCGCTGGTCAGCATCAGTGCGCCCGAATCCTTCGACGTCGCCGACGTCGAGGCCTTGCCGGTCGACATCGTCCCGATCGAAGAGATCACCCAGATCCAGCAGGGCGACAAGACCGCGCCGGTCGCCGAGAAATCCGCTCCCGTCCCGACCAAGAAGCCGACGTCGGTTCCCGACGCCGAGAACGTCGGCGAGAACAAGGTCGACCTGAAGTCCGTCCCCAAGCCGGCCGAAAAGCCGACCAATGCCGAGTCCTCCGCAGCGCCGGAGAAGGTCGAGAAGGTCCAGCCGACCCAGGACGACCAGAGCAACGACATCAAGGACATCATCAAGGAAGAGACGGTCGCCGACACGCCGAAGCCGACCGAGGTCGCCAAGGCCGAGCCGCCGAAGCCCGAGGTGACGCCAGAGCCCAAGCCGCCGGCCGAAAGCGAGCCGAAGCCGGAAGAGGCTCAGGCCGAAGAGATCCCCCTGCCCGACAGCGTGCCGGTCCCGACGGCCAAGCCGAAGCCCGAAAAGCCGAAGCCCGCCGAAACGAAGCCCGCTGAGAGCAAGCCGACCGAGGCCGAAGCGCCGAAGTCGCCGGACAAGAAGAAGGACACCAAGACCCAGGAAACCGCGAAGTCGAAATCCACCAAGGAGAGCGATTTCAACGCGGACGAGGTTGCGGCCCTGTTGAACAAGAACGATCCGACTGCCGGCGGTGCCAAGGCCTCGCAGGACAAGGCGGCCTTCGGCGGCAAGAAGACGACCGGCGGCTCGAAGCTCAGCCAGAGCGAGATGGATGCCCTGAAGGGCGCCATTCAGAACAACTGGTCCTTCATCCCGGGCCTTGCCGGCATGGACGGCATGGTGATCACCGTTCGCTTCAAGCTCGATGAATCCGGCAACCTGATCGGCGAGCCGGAGGTGAGCGCCAGCGGCGGCGAAGCGTCCACCCAGCAAGTCATGATGGGCAGTGCCCGACGCGCGATCCTGCGCTCGGCCCCTTTCACCAATCTTCCACCCGACAAATATGACGCCTGGTCCGAGGTCGTCGTGAACTTCGACCCCAGCGAGATGATGTAAAAGCTAAAAAGGCTTGGAACTCATGATGAAACTGAACTTCTTTCGTACCCTGATGGTGGTCGTCGGCATGGCCGGCGCCTTCGCCACCCCGGCAAGCGCCGTCGTCGAGATCAACATCAACAAGGGCAATGTCGAACCCTTGCCGATCGCGATCACCGACTTCATCTCCGGCGACGGCATCGGCGCCAAGATTTCGGCCGTCGTAGAAGCCGACCTCAAGCGCTCGGGCCTGTTCGCGCCGGTCAATCGGGCCGCTTTCATCGAGAAGATCTCCAACCCGGACCAAGCACCGCGCTTCGAGGACTGGAAGGTCGTCAACGCCCAGGCGCTGGTGGTCGGCCGCATCAGCAAGGAGGCCGACGGCCGCCTGCGCGCCGAGTTCCGCCTCTGGGACACCTTCGCCGGCCAGCAGATGACCGGCCAGCAGTTCTTCACCCAGCCGGAGAACTGGCGTCGCGTGGCCCATATCATCGCCGACGCCATCTATGAGCGCATCACCGGCGAAAAGGGCTATTTCGACACCCGCGTCGTCTTCGTTTCGGAAAGCGGCCCCAAGACCGATCGCAAGCGTCAGCTGGCCATCATGGACCAGGACGGCGAGAACGTCCGCATGCTGACCGGTTCCAAGGACATCGTGCTTACGCCGCGCTTCTCGCCGAGCCGCCAGGAAGTCACCTACATGTCCTTCGAAGGCCAGCAGCCGCGCGTCTACCTGCTGCAGCTGGAAACCGGACAGCGCGAAGTCGTCGGCAATTTCCCCGGCATGACGTTTTCGCCGCGCTTCTCGCCTGATGGCCAGCGCGTCATCATGAGCCTTCAGCAGGATGGCAACGCCAACATCTACACGATGGACCTGCGTTCGCGCACCACGACCCGCCTCACCTCGACGGCGGCGATCGATACCTCGCCGTCCTACTCGCCGGACGGCAGCCGGATCGTTTTCGAATCCGACCGCGGCGGCCGCCAGCAGCTTTACGTGATGGGCGCCGACGGTTCGGGCCAGCAGCGCATTTCCTTCGGCGAAGGCTCCTACTCGACCCCCGTCTGGTCTCCGCGCGGCGACCTGATCGCCTTCACCAAGCAGTCGGGCGGCAAGTTTTCGATCGGCGTGATGAAGACCGACGGTTCGGGCGAACGCATCCTGACCACCGGCTTCCACAACGAAGGCCCGACCTGGGCGCCGAACGGCCGCGTTCTGATGTTCTTCCGCCAGTCGGCGGGTGCAGGCGGGCCGCAGCTCTACTCGATCGATCTCAGCGGCTACAACGAGCAGCTGGTCCGCACCCCGGCCTTCGCTTCCGACCCGGCCTGGTCGCCGCTGCTGGAATAGGCCGCAATCGCGCCGCTTTCTTGCCGTAAAGCGCGGCAAGGAAGCGCGTTCCGGCCGTGTTTTGACACTTCATTAACTATGTTCGTTGGACGCTGGTTAACCTCGAATGGTTAAAGTCCGGCAACCCTAACGGAAAGACATCAAGGAGACCGGCTATGAGCCGCATTCACACTCCGGCCAAGAGCCGCATGCAGCAGATCGCCAGCAACCCCGCTGTCCTCGCCCTGACGATGGCACTCGCTCTGGCAGGCTGCGCCTCGAAGAAGAACCTGCCGAACAGTGCATCGGACCTCGGCCTCGGCGCCAACGGTTCCGCCGCCACCCCGGGCTCGACCCAGGACTTCACCGTCAATGTCGGCGACCGCATCTTCTTCGACACCGACTCGACCTCGATCCGCGCCGACGCCCAGCAGACGCTCGACCGTCAGGCCCAGTGGCTCGCCAAGTACCCGAACTATGCGATCACGGTCGAAGGCCACGCCGACGAACGCGGCACCCGCGAATACAACCTGGCTCTCGGCGCCCGCCGCGCTGCAGTCACCCGCGACTACCTCGCTTCGCGTGGCGTCCCGGCAAGCCGCATGAAGACGATCTCCTACGGCAAGGAACGTCCGGTCGCCGTCTGCGACGACATCTCCTGCTGGTCGCAGAACCGTCGCGCCGTCACCGTTCTCGGCGGCGCCGGCATGTAACAGGCGTCTTCGAGCGCTGGAAATTCGAGAGGCGGTCCTTCGGGGCCGCCTTTTCGTTTTCTCCACACTTTGGCCGAACTTCGGTTGCTTTTTACCGGCAATTGGAAAAAATCTCCTGGTTGCGCCAAACCCGGCGCCGCGATTCATGAAAACAGGAAAGATGACATGAAAAGACTTGTCATGGCCGCAGTGCTCGGAGCGGCGTCTGTGGCCGGCCTGCACGGAAGTGCAAGTTCGATGCAACTGCTCGCTCCGCCCGTCGTGCCGCAGGTGCGCTCCGCCGATGCGGGCGGTGACCGGGCTCAGGTCCAGCTCGCCCAGAGCGCCGATCCGTCGATCCGCGTCCAGCAGCTCGAAGAGGAAATCCGCAACCTCAACGGCCGCATCGAGGAAATGAGCTTCCAGATCCTGCAGATGCAGGAACAGATGCGCAAGACCCAGGAAGACAACGAGTTCCGCTTCCAGGATCTCGAGAAGGGCGGCGCGAAGAAGAGCGGTGCGCTGGACAAGCCTGTCCAGAACGGCGGCCAGACGGATTCCGTCGCCGAGATCATCACCCAGGACCCGGCACCCGGCAGCGATGCCGGGACCGACCCCTCGCTCGGCCAACCCGAACAGACGCTCGGCTCGATCGAACTCGACGCGGACGGCCTGCCGCAATCCGCATCGCTGAACGATGGCGCCGTCGACAACGGCTCCACGCCCCTGCCCGGCGTCGAGACCATCACGCCCCCGCAGCAGGAGCCGGCCCAGCAGCCCGCCCAGACGGCCTCGCTCGGCTCGGAAGCGGACGCCTACCAGATCGCCTACGGTCATGTCCTTTCCGGCGACTACGGCATGGCGGAGGGCGAACTGCGCGAGTTCATCACGAGCTACCCGACGAGCGGCAAGATCGCCGACGCCAACTTCTGGCTGGGTGAAGCGCAGTATTCGCAGGGCAACTACAACGAAGCCGCCAAGACCTTCCTGAACGCCCACCAGACCTACAGCTCCTCTCCCAAGGCGCCGGAAATGCTCCTGAAGCTCGGCATGTCGCTTGCAGCCCTCGACAATACCGAAACCGCCTGCGCGACGCTGCGCGAAGTGACGAAACGTTATCCCAAGGCCTCGCGTGCCGTGGTCGCCAAGGTTGCCGGCGAACAGAAACGCCTGCGCTGCTGATTTGTCGCAGCCCGGCTCGCCCGTCGATGAGATGCGCGAATTTGCGCCCTTTGACGCCGCTGAGCGATTCCTGAGTTCCCTGCTCTGCCCAACCCGCCTCCTCGCCGCCGTCTCCGGTGGAAGCGACTCGACCGGCCTCCTGCTCGCGCTGAAACAGGCGCTCGACACCGGCAAATATTCCCACAGCCTGACAGCCGCCACGATCGACCACGCGCTACGCGCCGAATCCGCCGCAGAGGCACAGGCAGTGGCCGAGATGTGCGACCGCCTCGGCATTCCCCATCGAACGCTGGTCTGGACGGGCGAGAAGCCGGCGACTGGCCTTTCCTCTGCTGCGCGCGACGCGCGCTACCGTCTGCTCGCCGACGCAGTTGCCGCATCAGGCGCGGATGTCCTCGTCACCGGCCACACGGCCGATGACCAGCAGGAAACGATCGCCATGCGCGCTGCCCGGGCACAGAGCGACAATCTCGGCCTCGCGGGCATGGCCGAGGCCACGCTTTACGACCGGCGGTTGTGGATCCTGCGCCCGTTACTCGGCGTCTCCCGCAGCGCCATTCGCGCCTGGCTGTCCGGACAGCAGGTCGGCTGGATCGACGACCCGAGCAATACCGACCCACACTACGAGCGGGTGCGTGTTCGGCATCGCCTCGCCGCCAGCGTCGATTTCGCCCCGCACGTCGAAGGTGCGGGACGTCGCGCCCTCTCCGACGCAGCAGCAGCCCTGATCGATAGCTGCGCCACATGCCATGCCGGCGCCCTCCTCCGGCTCGCACCGGACGTGCGCAAAGCCGATCCCGCCGTGCTCCGCCATGCGCTTGCAACCCTAGTGGCGATCGCCGGTGGCCGCTCCCATCGTCCCGCGTCCGACGCGATGGACCGACTGATGACACTCACTGTCACCGATCTGCCAGGACGCATGACCCTGTCACGCGCACTGGTCGTATCGCGGACTGACGGGATCTACCTGACCCGCGAGGCCCGCGATATTTTGCCGCTGACGGTCGAACCGCACAGCGTCGGCATCTGGGACGGCCGTTTTCTGGTCACCAATCAGAACGACGAAGCCCGGGTCATTGAGGCCGGGGCCTCGCCGCCGCCGGCCGACCGGCAGATGCGGCTGACCGCCGGGCAAATACGCCACTTGGCACGTGTCCTGCCGCAGATCACGGCACCGGGATCAAAGGAGAGCGAGGCTTCGGAGGCGGCCCATCGATGCAGCGTGGAACCGGCCTTTCCGCTCTTCGACCGCTTCCTTCCCGACTTCGACCTGCAACTGGCGAATGCTGTCGCAAGGCTTTTCGGACGGAAGGCCTATATGCCCACCCCCGTTTAAGGGTTATTGACGGAAAACGCATTGTGAAGGCCGCTTTGCCTTGGCAAGGCCCCACTGCAATCCTATGTTAGTCGATAATCCAGCGGGCTTCGGTCCGCGACACATGTTCGGGGAGTTCGATGAACCCAAATTTTCGGAATTTCGCGCTGTGGGCGATCATAGCTTTGCTGTTGATCGCCTTGTTCAGCATGTTCCAGACGTCGCCGTCGCAGACCAGCTCGCGCGAAATACCGTATTCGCAGTTCCTTCGCGAAGTGGATGCCGGCCGCGTCCGTGACGTCACCGTCACCGGCAACCGCGTCCTCGGCACCTATGTCGAGAACGGCACCGCCTTCCAGACCTATTCTCCGGTGGTCGACGGCAGCCTGCTCGAAAAGCTCCAGTCGAAGAACGTGATGATCGTCGCTCGCCCCGAGACCGACGGCTCGTCCGGCTTCCTGAGCTATCTCGGCACGCTCCTGCCGATGCTCCTGATCCTCGGCGTCTGGCTGTTCTTCATGCGCCAGATGCAGGGCGGCTCGCGCGGCGCCATGGGCTTCGGCAAGTCCAAGGCCAAGCTGCTGACCGAAGCGCACGGCCGCGTCACCTTTGATGATGTGGCTGGCGTCGACGAAGCCAAGCAGGACCTTGAGGAAATCGTCGAATTCCTGCGCGACCCGCAGAAGTTCCAGCGTCTCGGCGGCAAGATCCCGCGCGGCGTGCTGCTCGTCGGCCCCCCGGGTACCGGCAAGACCTTGCTCGCCCGCTCCGTCGCCGGCGAAGCCAATGTACCCTTCTTCACCATTTCGGGTTCTGACTTCGTCGAAATGTTCGTCGGTGTCGGTGCATCCCGTGTGCGCGACATGTTCGAGCAGGCCAAGAAGAACGCGCCCTGCATCATCTTCATCGACGAAATCGACGCCGTCGGTCGCCATCGTGGCGCGGGTCTCGGCGGTGGCAATGACGAACGCGAACAGACGCTCAACCAGCTGCTGGTCGAGATGGACGGCTTCGAGGCCAATGAAGGCATCATTCTGATCGCCGCGACCAACCGTCCCGACGTTCTTGATCCGGCGCTGCTGCGTCCCGGCCGTTTCGACCGCCAGGTCGTCGTGCCCAACCCGGACATCGTCGGCCGCGAGCGCATCCTCAAGGTCCATGCCCGCAACGTTCCGCTGGCGCCGAATGTCGACCTCAAGGTTCTCGCCCGCGGTACGCCCGGTTTCTCCGGCGCGGACCTGATGAACCTCGTCAACGAAGCCGCCCTGATGGCCGCCCGCCGCAACAAGCGCGTCGTCACCATGCAGGAATTCGAAGACGCCAAGGACAAGATCATGATGGGCGCCGAACGTCGCTCGTCCGCCATGACCGAAGCCGAGAAGAAGCTGACCGCCTATCACGAGGCAGGACATGCGATCACCGCGCTCAACGTGCCGGTCGCCGACCCGCTTCACAAGGCGACCATCATCCCGCGCGGCCGCGCGCTCGGCATGGTCATGCAGCTCCCCGAGGGCGACCGCTACTCGATGAGCTACAAGTGGATGGTCTCCCGCCTCGTCATCATGATGGGCGGCCGCGTCGCCGAGGAAATCACCTTTGGCAAGGAGAACATCACCTCCGGCGCCTCCTCCGACATCGAGCAGGCCACCAAGCTTGCCCGCGCCATGGTCACGCAATGGGGCTTTTCCGACGTGCTCGGCCAGGTCGCCTATGGTGAGAACCAGCAGGAAGTTTTCCTCGGCCATTCGGTGTCGCAGTCAAAGAATGTTTCCGAATCGACCGCCCAAAAGATCGACACCGAAGTGCGCCGCCTGATCGACGAGGCCTATACCGAAGCCCGTCGCATCATCACCGAAAAGCACGACGACTTCGTCGCGCTGGCCGAAGGCCTGCTCGAATACGAGACGCTGTCCGGCGAAGAAATCAAGGCGCTGTTGCGCGGCGACAAGCCGGCCCGCGATCTCGGCGACGACAGCCCGACCAACCGCGGTTCTGCCGTCCCCTCGACTGGCTCCAAGAAGGACGCCCCGAAGGGCGGCGAGCCGGAAAGCGGCCTCGAGCCCCAGCCGCACTGATCGTCGACAGACGACACCATGAGGCCACCCCCGGAAGCGGCGGGTGGCCTTTTTCTTTGTTACTCACAAGATGTAATGGCCTTTGACGGTAATTTACGTGCCCTTGGGCACGTTTTGTGGCATGAGCACGCCAATTGAAGCCGCCTTGCCGCGTTCTGCCGCAAGGCCTTGCACATCCGCCGCGCGTCCCCGCGCCGGCCCCCGGTCATGCAGGAGCACTAATGACACGTCGCTATTTCGGTACGGACGGCATTCGCGGGCAGTCCAACAAGTTTCCCATGACGCCCGACCTCGCCATGCGGGTCGGCATTGCCGTCGGCACCATCTTCCGCCGCGGTCATCATCGTCATCGCGTCGTGATCGGCAAGGACACCCGCCTCTCCGGCTACATGCTGGAAAACGCGCTGGTCGCCGGCTTCACCGCAGCCGGCCTCGACGTCTTCCTGCTCGGCCCGATCCCGACGCCGGCCGTCGCCATGCTGACCCGGTCGCTGCGCGCCGATATCGGCGTCATGATCTCCGCCTCGCACAACCCCTTCGCCGACAACGGCATCAAGCTGTTCGGCCCGGACGGCTACAAGCTGTCGGACGAGATCGAGAAGCAGATCGAGGACCTTCTCGAACAGGACATCTACGCCCAGCTTGCCCCGGCTCACGAGATCGGTCGTGCCAAGCGCGTCGAGGGCGACATCTATCGCTACATCGAATTCGTCAAGCGCACGCTGCCCCGTGACGTCACCTTGCATGGCCTGAGGGTCGCGATCGACTGCGCCAACGGTGCCGCCTACAAGGTCGCGCCGCTGGCACTTTGGGAACTCGGCGCCGAAGTGGTGACGATCGGTAACGAGCCGAACGGCACCAACATCAACCTCGACTGCGGCTCGACCCATCCGGCGGCACTGCAGAAAAAGGTACATGAAGTGCGCGCCGATATCGGCATCGCGCTCGACGGCGACGCCGACCGCGTCATCATCGTCGACGAGAACGGCACAGTGGTCGACGGCGACCAGCTGATGGCCGTCATCGCCGAGACCTGGGCGCAGGACCAGATCCTGCGCGGCGACGGCATCGTGGCAACGGTCATGTCCAATCTCGGCCTCGAGCGCTTCCTCTCCGACAAGGGCCTGTCGCTCGCCCGCACCAAGGTCGGCGACCGTTACGTCGTCGAACACATGCGGAACCACAACTTCAACGTCGGTGGCGAGCAGTCCGGCCATATCGTGCTGTCCGACTTCGGCACGACCGGCGACGGCCTCGTCGCGGCCCTTCAGATCCTCGCCTGCGTCAAGCGGACCGGCCGCACCGTGAGCGAGATCTGCCACCGCTTCGAGCCCGTGCCGCAGCTTCTGCGCAATGTACGCTTCTCCGGCGGCAAGCCGCTCGAAGACAAGACCGTCAAGCAGGCGATCGCCGATGCCGAGAACGAACTGGCCCGAAACGGCCGCCTCGTGATCCGTCCGTCCGGAACCGAGCCGCTGATCCGCGTCATGGCGGAAGGCGACGACCGCGAGCAGGTCGAACGCATCGTCAACGAGCTGGTCAGCGTGATCGGCAGCGTGAAGAGCGCGGCGGCGTAAGCACGAATCTGGTTGTCCCTCATCCCCCTGCCGGGACCGTCTCCCCGCAAGCGGGGCGAAGGAGCAGAGCGGCAACACCATCGACCTTCTCCCCGTTCACGGGGAGAAGGTGGCGGCAGCCGGATGAGGGGCAACTTCCAACCACCATGGTCCCAGACAAAAAGGCCCGGTTGCGATCCGCAACCGGGCCTTTTCCATTGATGCGACGTAAAATCAGGCGGAAAGCTTGGCCATGACCTCGTCGGAGACTTCGAAGTTCGAATAGACGTTCTGGACGTCGTCGTCGTCTTCCAGCGTGTCGATGAGCTTCATCAGCGACGTCGCCTTTTCTTCATCGACTTCGATCGTGTTTTGCGGCTTCCAGATCGCCTTGACGGAGGTTGCTTCGCCGAGCACGGCTTCGAGGGCCTTCGACACTTCGTTCATGTCTTCGAAGGCGCAATAGATGGTGTGGCCTTCTTCATCCGACACCACGTCTTCTGCGCCGGCTTCGATCGCGGCTTCCATGACCTTGTCGGCGTCGCCGACGGAGGCTTTGTAGGTGATTTCGCCGACGTGGTCGAAGGAGAAGGAGACCGAGCCGGTTTCGCCGAGTGCGCCGCCAGCCTTCGAGAAGATCGAGCGCACGCTGGAGGCGGTGCGGTTGCGGTTGTCGGTCAGCGCCTCGACGATGATCGCCGTACCGCCCGGACCATAACCTTCGTAACGGATCGCATCATAGGTCTCGGCATCGGCACCCGATGCCTTCTTGATGGCGCGGTCGATGTTATCCTTCGGCATCGACTGCGCCTTGGCGTTCTGTACCGCAAGGCGCAGAGCAGCGTTCATGGTCGGGTCGGGCAGACCGGTCTTCGCCGCAACCGTGATTTCGCGCGCAAGCTTGGAGAACATCTTCGAACGGATGCCGTCCTGCTTGCCCTTGCGGTGCATGATGTTTTTAAACTGTGAATGGCCAGCCATGGCACCCCTGATCAGGTCTAATTGTGAGGAATGGCGCCTTATACGAGCGAAACACGACCGGTTCAAGGGGACGCACCGCATTACCGTGGCATTGAACGGGTCCCGACACTGTGCTTGCGGACACCGCCTCGAGCCATGAGCACCGGGAACATCTCCCTCCTCCGCCCGTTGATCGTCTGACGACATCAATCGAAGGAGATACACGATGGCAAGCTTCACCGAGGCCCGCGAGACCCCGGCCAAACAGCTGTGGGACGAGATCGACGACATTCATGCCGGGATGCTGGGCATCGAGGGAGCAGGCATGCATATGCAGCCGATGGCGCCCTTCGCCGACCCGACCACGAATACCATCTGGTTCTTCACCAAAACGGATTCCCATCTGGTCCAGTCGCTGCGTCCGGGCACGCGGGCCCACTTCTGCGTCATCGGCAAGAACCACGACTATCACGCCTGCCTTGGTGGCGTGCTCACCGAACGCAAGGATCCGGCAAAGATCGACGAGCACTGGAACTCCGTCGTCGAAGCCTGGTACGACGGCGGCAAGGCCGATCCGAAGCTCACCATGCTCGCCCTTCATCTCGACGACGGCGAGATCTGGGCCTCGACCGGCAATCCGCTCAAGTTCGGCTGGGAAATCGCCAAGGCCAATCTGAAGGACGAGAAACAGCCGGACGTCGGCGTCCACCGCCGCATTGCCTTTGCCTGATCGATACATTCAGTTCCTGCCAGGCGCCCGGCCCTTCGGCCGGGCGTTCGGTCAGACCCCGCTGAGAACGAGGATCAACGGCTTGCGCGGCAGGGTTCGCGCCGTCACCGTGATCGCGTCGCTGTCGGCGATCTTGAAATCGAAGCTCTGATCGAACATGCCGAGGAAAGTCTCGATCGGCGGACCTCGCCGATGCATCGGCAAAATGAGCGCCGAGCGCAACCGCTTGATCGTACGGCTCATGCTGTCGGCTCCCATGGTCAGCCCGCCGTCGACCGGGACCATCACGATGTCGAGCCGGCCGATCTCCGCGAAATGGGCATCGGTGAGCTCGTGATGCAGGTGGCCGAGGTGGCCTATACACAAGCCGGCGACCTCGAAGATGAAGATCGAATTGCCGTTGGGCTCGAAAGCGCCGCCCCAACTGCGGATATCGGTCGGGACATTGCGGATATAGGCATCGCCGACGACCAGGCGATGCTCGGCCTTCTCGCCGGGGCGCTCATCGTTCCAGCCATGCAGCACCGTGGCGATGCCGGGATCCGGCGACAACGTGTAATGGCTTGAATGCGCCTTGTTCATCGTCACGACATCAGGCAGATCTGCAGTGCGCAGCCAGCCGTTGAAGTCCGTGGCAATCGAGATGCCGCCGGGCGTCTCGATCTGGAAGGTCGAGTGGCCGAGGAAGCGGATCGTCACCTCCTCTTCGAGCGCCGCGTAGATGAGCGGCAGCGGTTCCGGCTCGAACGTCGCGAAGCGCGCTTTTGGAAGCCCTTCGGCTACCAGCTGGCACTGGCTGACCGGTGGACGCTCGTCCTCCGCGGCGACCGGCGCCGCAAGGCCTGTGATGGCGCAAAATGCAAGGAACAGTCTCAGCAGCATCAGGCCGCTCCCGTGCCTCGTTCCGACGGGCAAAGGATGCGGCAGAGAGCGGACATGGTAAAGCCGGGAGCCACGCCCCCGGCCTCACAATGGTGTTACCATGCCGCCGCGCTTTAGCCGATCGAGCGCCGCTCAAGCCGCTTGAGACCGTCGAGGACCTGGCTGGAGGCAACCTCAACGCAGCGCAGTTCATTCAGCGCACCGCGGATATCGCCGGCATTGTAGCGGCGCACCGCCTCGATGCCGTGGCTGTGGACCTTGGCGTGGGGCTCGTCGATCGCCACGAAATCGGGACTTGATCCAATCGCGGTATGGCGGCAGCCGTCGTACCACTTGCCGAGCCGGCAATTGTGATGATCCGCCAGTTCGTTCGGCTTCAATCCTTCGCGACCGATGATCATGTTGGCGAGCCTGCGCTTCCAGATGACATGGTCGGACTGGGCGAGCTTAACGACCTTGCCTGGAACATTGGCGCTGCCGAGGGTCTGGAGTCGCGAATTCAATCCGCCCTGCGCCTGCTCCATCGCCGAGATGATGCCGTCCAGCTGTGCGGTCGCCTTGCCCGAGCTGGCCGCCACCGTTCCCACGCCGCGAGCTACGTTCTGCGAGGCTTCACGCTGCTGGTTGAGCGCGGTCGAGATATGACCGGCATTGACGATGACGCTGTCGAGTTCCTTTGCCGCAGCAGTGAGCGAGTTTTGAAGCACATCAAGGGCCTGCCCACCCTGTTCGGCGGATTGGCGGCTGGACGTCATCGCATTGACCATGGCCGTCAGCCCGCTGTCGAGCTTGCTGATAATGTTGCCGATTTCGAGCGTCGCATTGGCCGTGCGGTCGGACAGCGCCTTGACCTCGGCGGCGACGACTGCAAAGCCGCGGCCCGCCTCGCCGGCACGCGCAGCTTCGACCGCGGCATTGATGGCCAGCATGTTGGTCTGCGAGGCAATCTTCTTGATGTTCGCGGCGATCGTGGAAATGCTCTTGCCGAGATCGTGGATGGCGCCGATCCGCTCACCGGTCTCGATCAGCGAACTGTTGATGGCGTTCATCCGTTCGCTGGTTTCCTGCAGCGCCTGCCCGCTCGCCTTGCAGGTCTCGCCGGCGCGCTGCGCGTTGCGGAAGATCTCGTCGCCGTGCTGGGCGACCTCGTTGACCGTCTCGGCCATTTCCTCGGCGGCGGCGGCAATACCCTGCGCCTCCTCGTCGACCTGGCGCAGGTCGTAGAGCAGGTGTGCGGACATTCCAGCCGTTTCGTTGACGCTCACCGAGATCGAAACCACGTCGTCGAGCTGCGCCGACGTCTGGCTGCGGCAGCGTTCGATCAATCCGGCGATCGCGCGCGACAGACTGTCCGTCCCCGTCGGAATACGTGTGAAATCGTCGCTGAGCGCCGCCTCGACGCAAGTCAGCAGGTCATCGGCTTCGACATCGTTCTGGTTAAAGAGGGCATGGGCGGCGGAACTCAAGGTGTACTCCCAAAAACTGTTTGTTCTTTGGGATTTAGGCACTCAACCACCACCCCATATGGGATGCTATTTATTACGGAGCGAGGTTAATTATTCTTTTAAGAATGAGTTCCAGCTAAAGAATTTGGGGTGATCTTCAGCGCCAGAACTCCGGCAGCGTCTCAGTCAAGCGCGGCCCGATGCGGACCGGCGCGATCTTTTCCGCAAGGCCGGTGCGGTCGGAAATGTCAACGCCCACGCCGCAGATGGTCGCCGGGCCGTGCGCCGCCTCGAAACGCCCTTTGGGCATCTTCGAGATGAAGCGGTTGAGCGGCTCTTCCTTCTCCATGCCGAGCGAGGAATCGTAGTCGCCGCACATGCCGGCATCCGACATGTAGGCGGTGCCGCCGTTGAGGATCTGATGGTCGGCCGTCGGCACATGGGTATGCGTTCCGACGACGAAGCTGGCGCGCCCGTCGACGAAATGGCCGAAGCATTGCTTTTCGCTGGTCGCCTCGGCGTGGAAGTCGAAGACGATGGCATCCGCCTGTTCCTTCAATGGGCAGACGGACAGGATCGCCTCGGCGGACTTGAAGGGATCGTCGAGTTCCGGATGCATGAAGACCCGGCCCATGATGTTGGCCACCAGCACGCGCGCACCGTTGCGGGCGTAATAGAGCCCGGAACCGCGACCCGGGGTCCCCGCCGGATAGTTGGCCGGACGAAGGAACTGGTCGTGGCGCTCGCAGAAGGTCACGGCTTCCTTCTGGTCCCAGACATGGTTGCCGGTCGTGACGACGTCGGCGCCCGCATTGATCGTCTCGAGATAGATGTCCTCGGTGATGCCGAAGCCGCCGGCGGCATTTTCTCCGTTGACGATGACGAAATCGAGCTTCAGGTCCGCGATCAGCCCCGGCAAACGCTCCCACACTGCAGTGCGTCCGGTCTTGCCAACCATGTCCCCGAGAAAAAGAAGTCTCATTCGCTCGTCCAGTCTCCGTCAGAATTGCCTGTAGCCGCTTTCCGTCAGGATGGCCTGCAGCCGGACGTCATGCGGTTCCGTCGGCACTTCTGCCACCTCCTGGCAGTCGAATGCAATGCCGACAAGCCTGGGTTCCCGGCCTTTTTGCATCAGCCGGGCGATCGCGCGGTCATAATGACCGGCACCGTAGCCGATCCGATGCCCGTTCCGGTCGAACGCCGACAGCGGCACCAGCAGGATCTCGGGGTCGAGCACGGCGGCCTCCGGTCCGGGGCCACGCGTTCCAAAGCCTGTGTCGACGAGTTCGACGCCGGTCGCAAGTTCACGGAAGACGATGGTCATCTTGTCGAGAACGACCGGCAGGCAGAGCCGTGCGCCTCGTGCCTTCAATCGCGCCATCAGCGGCCGGATGTCCGCCTCCGAGCGGATCGGCAGGAAACCGGAGATGATCGTACCCGGCTCGAAATCGAACGCGTCGCCACCATGCTCTGCTATGGCGAGACTGAATTCGGTGCGGGTCTCTTCGGAAATGAGGTCGCGTGCCGCCAGCCTTTCTTTGCGGAAGGTGGCCTTGAGATCTTTGATGGTCATGTCGTGTTCGGTCCCCGAAAGCCGGCGGACGATATCCGAGATGACAGCCAATTCAAAGCCGTCCGTGCGGCAGGGAGTGACGGTCCGGGCCATATCGAAGAAGCGCGGAATGTCAAAGGTCCGCCCCGTCGATGGCCCTCGAATTTCGACGTGCCATCGCGGACTTTTGCGATAACATGTGGTCGTTGAGGCCAATCCGATTTTTGAGGTGCAGATGTTTCTACTGTCGCACATGCTGAAATCATTCATCCGCAAGGGCCAACTGACGATCATCGACGCCGAAGGCAGGCGGCACGTCTTCGGACAGGGCGAGCCAGGCCCGCAGGTCACGATGCGGCTCACCGATCCCCGGCTCTACCGCAGCCTGGTCTTCAAGGCCGAACTGGTCGCCGGCGAAGCCTATATGGACGGCACCATGCGTTTCGAGGAGGGATCGTCCCTCCGCGACTTCCTGATGCTCTTCTCGATCAACCGCCTGTCGCTCGGCAAATATCCGATCCAGAAGATCCTGCGTGCGGTGAAGATGCCGTTCCGCAAGCGCCTGCAGTCGAACCGCAAGGGGGAGGCCCAGCAGCACGTCGCCCATCACTACGACCTCGGTAACGATTTCTACCGGCTCTTTCTCGACGAGAACATGCTCTACTCCTGCGCCTATTTCCGCGAGGAGAACGAGACACTCGAACAGGCCCAGCGCAACAAGCTGCGATTGCTTGCCGCCAAGCTCGACCTGAAGCCGGGCATGAAGGTGCTCGACATCGGTTGCGGCTGGGGCGACCTCGCGCTCTATCTTGCGGCGCTGGAAGACGTCGAGGTCGTCGGCGTGACCCTCTCGAAGGAACAGCATGCCCTCGCCACGAAGCGTGCGGCGGACGCCGGCCTTGCGGACCGCGTCCGCTTCGAACTCAAGGACTACCGCGACGTGACGGAAAGCTTCGACCGCATCGTCTCGGTCGGCATGTTCGAGCATGTCGGCGTGCAGCACTATGACGAATTCTTCAAGAAGCTGAACGCCCTGATGCCCGACGACGGCCTCGCCGTCATCCATTCGATCGGGCACATGAGCCCGCCCGGTATGACCAGCCCCTGGATCCGCAAGTACATCTTCCCCGGCGGATATTCGCCGGCCCTCTCGGAAGTCGTCTCCGTCACCGAGCGCAACAGCCTGTGGGTCACTGACATCGAAGTTCTGCGACTGCACTACGCCATGACGCTGGCCCACTGGTATCAGCGCTTCGACGCCAATCGCGACAAGGTCGTCGCCATGTATGACGAACGCTTCGCCCGCATGTGGGAATTCTATCTGATCAGCGCAGAGATGACCTTCCGGGCGGGAAGCCAGATGGTATTCCACCTGCAGCTTTCCCGCAAACGGGACGGCGCCCCGATCGTGCGCGACTACGTGACCGACCGGCAGCGGGCCTATATCGAGCGGGAAAGGGAACTTGGACTTGCCGTCTGAGGCATATCACTAGTCGAGCCCGCCATAGGTCTTGACCAGTTCCTCCATCGCGCCGGCCTCGACGGTCCCCATGCCCGCCAAGCCCGCCGCGACGCCCCGCCGGTCGGGCTCGCCCCGGTTCTGGCTGACTTTCCACTTACCATCGATCGCGGTGATCTCGACCTCGATGCCGACGATGCCCTTCAATTGCGCGGTGATGAACTCGTCGGGCGCGTCGCCGACGGCCCACGGGATCATCCGTTTGCTCTCATGACCGTCGGTCAGCCTGTCCACCTGCGCCCTTAACCACTGGCTGTCCTCGATCACCCGGACTGTGCCCCGCACCTGGACGATGGCATAGTTCCAGGTGGGCACGACCTTGCCGGTCTCACGCTTCGTCTCGTACCAGGACGGGGTGATGTAGTGATCGGCGCCTTGGAAGACGATCAGCGCCTCCGCGCCTTTGCCCAGCGCCCGCCATTGCGGATTGGCTTTCGCCATATGCGCCTGGAGCGTACCCAACCCCTGCTCCACCTTCGCCAGCCTAAAGGGGATTGGATTGGCGAGAAGCCCGCCCTCCCCCGAGGAGATCAGCAACCCGAGCGGATGATTGCGGATGAGGTCGTGCTGGACGTCGAGGCGCTCCTCGCGGAAATGAGGTGGCTGGTACATGAGAGGAGTCCCTTTGATTCTTCGGCTGTTTGCCATCTCGACCATCGAGAAATCCATGCGTCAATCCCGGCAGCCCTTTGCCCTTTCCCGCTTGCTGGATTAGAACGGTGACGATTGCTCATCCATGCGGTGCCCTGCCATGACGCTCAACACCATTCTCTGGTTCATACCCGCCTGCTTCGCGCTCAACATGGCCTTCGGGCCGAACAACCTGCTTGCGCTGACCAACGCGATGCGCGTCGGCATCGGCAAGGCGCTGATCGCCTCGCTCGGCCGCATCGTCGCATTCGCCATCATGATCGTGATCACCGCTCTCGGGCTGGGCGCCCTGCTGATTGCCTCGGAAGTTGCCTTCTCCGCCATCAAGTGGGCAGGCGCCGCCTATCTCGTCTGGCTCGGCATCAAGCTCCTGCGCTCGCGTGCGCCGACGATCGGAGGCATCGATGAAGTGCTACCCGTACGCAGCACGCAGAGCCTCGCCCGTCAGGAATTCTGGGTGGCGATCGGCAATCCCAAGGCGATCCTGATCTTCACCGCCTTCTTCCCGCAGTTCCTCGACCGCGGCGACTACGCGACGAGCTTCGCGGTGCTCGGCGCGATCTTCCTCGTGCTCGAACTCGCGGCCATCGCCGTCTATACCTACATCGGCAGCCATCTTGGCCGCTTCGCCGGCCGGCCGAGTGTCTTTGCCTGGATGAACAAGGCAAGCGGTGGCCTGATGATTGCGTTCGGCGCCATGCTGGCACTCGCCCGCCGCCCCGCCTGAGACGAGCGGAGCCCAAAGGGGAACCGCTGCGCCGCCATCGTGAGACAAGCCGGACCGAAACGAAAAGGGAAAGTGCGATCCACGGCAACCGGTGGATGTTTACGATCCTGGGTGCCTACAAACGTAGGTGGGCGCCATATGTCCAAGCCCACGGGCCTGGCCAGGGACAGCTCCCTTTGGATCGAGTATGGCCCCAGGGATTGTGGTTCCTGTCGTGAGGCGCAGACCGCAGTCGAGATATAGGTCCAATTTCGTCCCGGCGCCAGAGCCGGAACGCATTGCTCCCAAATTTAAGGTTGGTTCTTTGCTGCCGGTCAGCTGTCCTGCCGGGTCGCGGCCGGCCGCGCCGTCAGCTTGCGGGTAATCCCGTTCAGCCGTTCGGTCAGCTCGCCAAGCGCCGTCGTCAGCATTTCCTCGCGGCGCTGGGCGTCTTCGAGCGCGCCGTCACGGCCTGCACGGAAGGAGGAAAGCTCCGCCTCCATTGCCGCCATGCGGCGGTTCACTTCCGAAAGCTCGTCCATCACCATGATGCCGGACATGACCGTCAGCCTGAGGTCGCCGATCTCGCCGAACTGTGATTTCAGGTGGCTGACATAGCGGTCGAACTGGGTGGCAAGGTCGATCAAATGCCCTTCCTGGCCCTCTTCACAGGCCATCCGGTAGGCTTTTCCATCGATCGTGACCGTCACCTGTGCCATGAACTATCCCAGTTGCAGCCGTCTCGCCGGCTTCGCATTTCGTCGGATCCTAGCGGTCGAGGACCGCCCGGATCGTTTCCATGGCAGTCACCAGCCGCCGCGAGACCTCGCGGTTGACTTCCTCGAGTCGGTTCGCGCGGAACTCCGATTGATCCAGTTCCTGGGCGAGCCGCGCGCGATCGGCATGCACGCGCCGCACTTCGCCCTCGACCTCGCCGCTCTCGCGCTGGGCTTCAATACGCATGTCTATGGCGTTCTCAAGGCCGGCCACCGCCTGCCTGAGCGCGCCAAGCGCCGCTTCGACCGAATTTCCTGTCGGCATAGTCTTGTCCCGGCTTTCCAGAAGAGGCCGTTCGAATCGACCCAGAAGACCCGCTTTGATGAAGGCGGACAGTAAGCTTCTCGATTGCCACCCGTCAATAAATGCAAGGGGGTTCGACAATGCCATTCCTGTGGACGAGTGCCGCATCAAGGGCGCCCGAGTGAGCTGCCCGAAAAACAGACAAAAGCATGAATATCTGTACGACAAAAGGCCAGAATACCGGGCATTTGTTGACTCGTGCGATTCACCTGCTATGGATCAGCCGCTTTCAGACGGACCGTGCTGCCGTACGGTCGTCCCTCAAGACCCGGAACAAGCGGAACAGCCATGATCTCTCCCGAAAAACACAACCGGATGGCAAATGCGATCCGATTCCTCGCCATGGACGCGGTGGAAAAAGCCAATTCTGGCCACCCCGGCATGCCGATGGGCTGCGCCGACATCGCTACCGTTCTCTTCACCCGTTTCCTGAGCTTCGACCCGAAGAATCCGCTGTGGCCCGACCGCGACCGTTTCGTCCTGTCGGCCGGCCACGGCTCGATGCTCCTCTACAGCCTGCTCTATCTCACCGGCTACGAGGACATGACCATCGAGGACATCAAGGCGTTCCGCCAGATGGGCGCCAAGACCGCCGGCCACCCGGAATACGGCCACGCCTCGGGCATTGAAACGACGACCGGCCCGCTCGGCCAGGGTATTGCCAACGCCGTCGGCATGGCGATTGCCGAAAAGAAGCTCGCCAATGAGTTCGGCTCCGACCTGATGAGCCACTACACCTATGCGCTGGTCGGCGACGGCTGCCTCATGGAAGGCATCAGCCAGGAAGCGATCTCGCTTGCCGGCCACCTGAAACTGAACAAGCTGATCGTTCTCTGGGACGACAACGGCATCTCGATCGACGGCGCGATCTCGCTCGCCGACTCGACCGACCAGCATGCGCGCTTCCGCGCTTCCGGCTGGAACACGCTCAGCGTCGACGGCCATGATCCGGAAGCGATCGCCGCTGCGATCGAGACCGCGAAAAAGTCGGACAAGCCGACCATGATCGCGGCCAAGACCGTGATCGGCTTCGGCGCTCCGAACAAGGCCGGTACCCACAAGGTTCACGGTTCGCCGCTCGGCGCCGAGGAAATCGCCGCCACCCGCAAGGCGCTCGGCTGGGAAGAGGAAGCCTTCGTCGTTCCCGCCGACGTTCTCGACGCCTGGCGCCTCGCCGGCCTGCGGTCGACCAAGACCCGCAAGGACTGGGAAGCCCGTCTCGCCGCGACCGATGCGGACAAGAAGTCCGAGTTCAACCGCCGCTTCGCCGGCGACCTGCCGGGCAATTTCGACGCCGCCATCGACGCCTACAAGAAGAAGCTCGCCGAGGCCAAGCCGACGGTCGCCACCCGCAAGGCTTCCGAGGATGCGCTTGAGGTCATCAACGGCGTGCTGAGCGAGACCCTCGGCGGTTCCGCCGACCTGACCGGCTCGAACAACACCAAGACCAGCCAGACCAAGTCGATCACGCCCGACGACTTCTCCGGCCGCTACATTCACTACGGCATCCGCGAACACGGCATGGCAGCCGCCATGAACGGGATCGCGCTGCACGGCGGCCTGATCCCCTATTCCGGCGGCTTCCTGATCTTCTCGGACTATTGCCGTCCGTCGATCCGTCTCGCTGCTCTGATGGGCATCCGCGTCATCCACGTGCTGACGCATGACTCGATCGGCCTCGGTGAAGACGGCCCGACCCACCAGCCGGTCGAGCACATGGCAGCGCTCCGCGCCATCCCGAACCTGCTGATGTTCCGCCCGGCCGATGCGACCGAAACGGCGGAATGCTGGCAGATCGCGCTCGAGCAGAAGCACCGTCCTTCGGGGCTGGCGCTGACCCGCCAGAACCTGATCGCCGCCCGCACCGACTACGAAGAAAAGAACCTCTCGGCCTACGGCGCTTATGAGCTGGTTTCCGCCAGCGACGCCAAGGTCTCGATCTTCGCGTCGGGCTCGGAAGTCGAGATCGCCCTCAAGGCCCAGCAGACGCTTGCCCAGAAGGGCGTCTCCGCCCGCGTCGTCTCGGTTCCGTGCTTCGAACTGTTCGCCGAACAGCCCAAGGCCTACCGCGACGCCATCATCGGCAACGCGCCGGTCAAGATCGCGGTCGAAGCCGGCATCCGGCAGGGCTGGGACGCTTTCATCGGTTCGGACGGCGCCTTCATCGGCATGTCCTCCTTCGGCGCCTCCGGCCCCTACAAGGAACTCTACAAGCATTTCGGCATCACGGCTGAAGCCGTGGTCGCCGCCGCCGAAGCCAAGCTCGGCTGAGGGTCAAATTGTCGCAAGGGCGTTTTCGAACGCCCTTTCTTCCCATAGTCTGAAGTTCTGAATTAAAAAGCGGGAGTGAAACGCAATGACTGTAAAAGTTGCCATCAACGGCTTTGGCCGCATCGGCCGTAACGTACTGCGCGCCATCGTCGAATCCGGCCGCACCGACATCGAAGTCGTCGCCATCAACGACCTCGGCCCGGTTGAAACCAACGCGCACCTGCTGCGCTACGACTCGATCCACGGCAAGTTCCCGGCCGATGTGAAGGTCGAGGGCGACACCATCATCGTGGGCGGCGGCAAGCCGATCAAGGTCACCGCGATCAAGGACCCGGCAACGCTCCCGCACAAGGAACTCGGCGTCGACATCGCGATGGAATGCACCGGCATCTTCACGTCGCGTGACAAGGCAGCTCTCCACCTCCAGGCCGGCGCAAAGCGCGTCATCGTCTCGGCTCCGGCCGACGGCGCAGACCTGACCGTCGTCTTCGGCGTCAACCACGACAAGCTGACCAAGGACCACATGGTCATCTCCAACGCCTCCTGCACGACGAACTGCCTGGTTCCGGTCGTCAAGACGCTGGATGACGCCGTCGGCATCGACCACGGCTTCATGACCACGATCCACTCCTACACCGGTGACCAGCCGACGCTCGACACCATGCACAAGGACCTGTACCGCGCCCGCGCTGCAGCCCTGTCCATGATCCCGACCTCGACCGGCGCCGCAAAGGCTGTTGGCCTCGTCCTGCCGCATCTCAAGGGCAAGCTCGACGGCACCTCGATCCGCGTTCCCACCCCGAACGTCTCGGTCGTCGACTTCAAGTTCGTCGCCAAGAAGAACACCACCGCGCAGGAAATCAACGAAGCCATCAAGGCTGCTTCGAACGGCGCCCTGAAGGGTATCCTCGGCTACACCGAAGAGCCGCTCGTTTCGCGCGACTTCAACCACGACAGCCACTCGTCGATCTTCGCCATCGACCAGACCAAGGTTCTCGAAGGCAACTTCGTCCGCATCCTGACCTGGTACGACAACGAGTGGGGCTTCTCGAACCGCATGTCGGACACGGCAGTGGCTCTCGCCAAGCTGATCTGATCGCATAAAAATTAGCGCTCGCTTTAAAAAAGGCGGATCGGAAACCCCGGTCCGCCTTTCAAATTTTAAACTTCCGCCCTACTCTGATCACGATTGAAGACGATAGGTTTTTCATCTCGTCTTCCGGCAGTCCTGCCAGATCACTCCATCCTCGTCACCGGCCCTGGTCCGGGACGCAAAGCCTTGCCGACGCGGTCGAGCAGCGCCTGAGGTGTGACCTGTCTCGACCGGCGGAAGACGGCGCGGTCGATGAGAGGGACGAGGGGTGGACGAATTCTATGCGATGACGCTGGTGGCGACGGCCCTGGTTCTGCTGGCCGCATTCTCCAGCCTGATTGCCTTCCGCTTCGGCGCACCGCTGCTTTTGCTCTTCCTGCTGATCGGCCTCGTCGCCGGTGTCGACGGCCTCGGCATCGAGTTCTCCAACAATTCGCTCGCCTATGTGCTCGGCTCCATCGCGCTGGCGATCATCCTCTTCGATTCCGGCTACGGCACGTCGCTGCAATCCTTCAAGCTCTCGGCCATTCCCGCCCTCACCCTGGCAACCGTCGGCGTGCTGATGACCGCGACGCTCTTCGGGGCGCTTGCCTATTTCCTGCTCGACTTCAGCTACCTCGAAGGCGTGCTCCTCGGCTCGATCGTCGCCTCGACCGACGCGGCGGCCGTTTTCTTCCTGCTGCGCATCGGCGGGATCAACATCCGCGACCGGGTTCGCTCCTCGCTCGAGGTGGAATCCGGCACCAACGATCCGATGGCCATCTTCCTCACCATGGCGCTGGTGCAGGTTCTCTCCGCCGGTGAGAGCTATGGCGGCCTCGACCTCGATCTCGTGCGCCTGTTCGTCGAGCAGATGGGCATCGGCCTTGCGCTCGGCCTGATCGGCGGCGCGCTCATCGTCTTCGTGCTGAAGCGCATCGCCGTCGAGCGGGGTCTCGCGCCGATCTTCATGCTGGCCATGGCACTGCTGGTGTTCTCCTACACCGGCGCGGTCGGTGGCAGCGGCTTCCTCGCCGTCTATGTGGCCGGTATCTATGCCGGCAGCCAGAAGATCCCCGCCCGGGCGTCGATAACCCGATTCCAGGACGGCATGACCTGGCTTGCCCAGATCGTCATGTTCCTCGTGCTCGGCCTGCTCGCCACGCCGTCGCAGTTTCCGTCGATCCTGTTGCCGGCCGTGCTGCTCGGCTTCTTCCTGGTCTTCGTCGCGCGTCCCCTCGCCGTCTGGGTCTGCCTTCTGCCCTTCGACTTCACGCAGCGCGAGACCGGCTTCATCGCCTGGGTCGGCCTGCGTGGTGCCGTCTCCATCCTGCTCGCCATCCTGCCGATCCTCGGCAATCTCGAAGACGGCCAGACCTACTTCAACGTCGCCTTCATCGTCGTGATGATCTCGCTCGTGCTGCAGGGCTGGACCATCAAGCCGGTAGCCCGCAAGCTCGGCCTGATCATCCCGCCGCGCATCGGCGCGATCGACAAGCTGGAACTCGACCTGCCCGGTTCCGCCAATCACGAACTCCTCGCCTACCGCGTCGTCGCCGAAAGCCCCGTCCTTCGCGGCGAACGCATCCCGCGCTGGGCCATGCCTTCGCTGGTCATCCGCGACGGCAAGTCGATGCGCTACCAGTATGCCGGACGTCTGAGGGAGAACGATCAGGTCTATCTCTTCATCGCGCCGGGCTACTCGAAGCTGCTCGACCGCCTGTTCGCCAGCAAGGCGCCGGTGGAAGAGGACGACAGCGAATTCTTCGGCATGTTCGCGATTTCACCCGGCACCCGCGTCGACGATCTCGACCAGGCCTACGGGCCGTTGACGGTCACCGAAAGCGAGCGCGCCAAGACGATCGCCGAGCTCATCTCCCATCGCCTCGGCGGCCAGGCCGACTATGCGGACCGCGTGCGCCTCGGCACCATCGTGCTGATCGTCCGTGACCTCGACGAGACGGGACACGTCTCTTCGGTCGGCGTGTCGCTCGAGCCCGTGGCGCCCGCCACCAACTTGCCGATTTTCCTCAACATCCGGGAGCTGGCCCACGCGATCCGCGACTACCTCCGCCGCAAGCGCGCGGAGCGTACAAAAGTCGCAGCTGGTGAAAAATGACATCCCGTCGCCTTGCGCCGCTCGACGGGCGGTGTAAGGTCCGGCGCGTCAGCCCCCCATCCTGCAACAGTTAAACGACGGGTATCACCATGCCGGCTTTCAAGACTCTTGACGATCTCACCGACATTGCGGGCAAGCGCGTGCTTGTGCGCGTCGATCTCAACGTTCCGGTCGCCGACGGCAAGGTCAGCGACGCCACCCGCATCGAACGCGTCGCTCCGACGATCAAGGAATTGTCGGCCAAAGGCGCCAAGGTCATCCTGCTCGCCCATTTCGGCCGCCCCAAGGGCGAACCGGTCGCCGACCAGTCCCTGTCGCTGATTGCGCCGGCCGTCGAGGAAGTTCTCGACCAGAAGGTCGCCTTCGCCTCCGACTGCATCGGCGCTCCGGCAGCCGACGCGATCGCCGCCATGCAGAACGGCGACATCCTGCTTCTGGAAAACACCCGCTTCCACAAGGGCGAAGAAAAGAACACCCCTGAATTCGTCGCGGAACTCGCGAAGAACGGTGACATCTTCGTCAACGACGCCTTCTCGGCCGCCCACCGCGCCCACGCTTCCACCGAGGGCCTCGCCCACCACATGCCCGCCTATGCCGGCCGCACCATGCAGGCCGAGCTCGAGGCACTCGAAAAGGGTCTCGGTCAGCCTGCCCGTCCGGTCGTCGCGATCGTCGGCGGCGCCAAGGTTTCGACCAAGATCGACCTGCTCTCCAACCTCGTGAAGAAGGTCGACGCACTGGTGATCGGCGGCGGCATGGCCAACACCTTCCTCGCCGCCCAGGGGATCGATGTCGGCAAGTCGCTCTGCGAGCATGACCTCGCCGAGACCGCGAAAGAGATCCTCGCAACGGCCAAGACCGCCGGCTGCGCCATCGTCCTTCCGGAAGACGGCGTCGTCGCCCGCGAATTCAAGGCAGGCGCCGCCAACGAGACGGTCGACATCAAGGCCATTCCGTCCGATGCCATGGTGCTCGACGTCGGACCGAAGTCAGTCGCTGCGATCAACGCCTGGATCTCCAAGGCTTCAACCCTCGTCTGGAACGGTCCGCTCGGCGCCTTCGAAATCACCCCGTTCGACACCGCCACCGTCTCGGCCGCCAAGCACGCGGCGGAAGAAACCCGGGCCGGCAAGCTCGTCTCGGTCGCCGGTGGCGGAGACACGGTATCGGCGCTCAACCATGCCGGCGTGGCGGACGATTTCAGCTATGTTTCCACGGCCGGCGGCGCCTTCCTCGAATGGATGGAAGGCAAGGAACTGCCCGGCGTGGCGGTTCTCTCTTCCTCCAAATAAGCGCATGTTGGATGGCGGCGGATTTTTTGAATCTGCCGCCATTAACTTTAGCCATTATTTATTGAATTTTAAAACGATTGAAGTGATTTCAATCGTTTCAATAGGTTAGGCTGCCATTTTCCTACCATGGAAGTTCTGTTATCGGCGGTGGCATCTTGGTCTTGCGAGGCTGAAATGACGGAATGTCTCGAGGAAATCGATCCCGAGACTGGTCAAATCGGCTTTGCCACCTAGTTGCAGAAACACAGAACACACGTGAGCGCGCGACGCGCCATGTTTAGGGATAGGAGTGAGCTATGGTAGACGCGAAGATGTTGGACAAGATCAGCTCGGCGCCCGGTTTCATTGCCGCGCTGGACCAGAGCGGCGGTTCGACCCCCGGTGCATTGCGTCTCTATGGCGTTTCCGAGTCCGACTACAACGGCGACGAGGAAATGTTCCGCCTGGTGCATGCCATGCGCGTCCGCATCATGAGCGCTCCGGCTTTCTCCGGCGACAAGGTCATCGGCGCCATCCTGTTCGAGCGGACCATGGACGGCGACGTCAATGGTGAAGCCGTTCCGACCTACCTCTGGGAAAAGCGCGGCGTCGTGCCCTTCCTGAAGGTCGACAAGGGCCTCGAAGCCGAACAGAACGGCGTACAGCTGATGAAGGCCATGCCCGATCTCGACGCTCTCCTGATCCGCGGTCGCGAAAAGGGCATGTTCGGCACCAAGATGCGCTCGGTCATCGCCCATGCCGACAAGGCCGGCATTGCCGCCGTCGTGAAGCAGCAGTTCGAAGTGGCCCGTCAGATCATCGGCCAGGGCCTGATGCCGATCGTCGAGCCGGAAGTCTCCATCAAGAGCCCGACCAAGGTTGAAGCCGAAGCCATCCTGCGCGACGAGATCGCCAATGAGCTCGACAAGCTTCCCGCCGGCGAATCCGTCATGCTCAAGCTGACGATCCCGACGGTCGCCGACTTCTATGCACCTCTCGTTGCTCACAAGTCGGTTGTGCGCGTCGTCGCCCTGTCCGGCGGCTACAGCACCGTGGATGCCTGCGAAAAGCTCAGCCATAACCACGGCATGATCGCCAGCTTCTCGCGCGCCCTGGCAGAAAACCTGCGCGTCTCGATGAGCGACGCCGAATTCAACGCCAGCCTGGCCAAGACGATCGATGCGATCTACGCCGCGAGCGTGAACAAGGCTTGATCCGGTTCTGAAGGCTTGCCTTGCGGCAGAGCGGAAAACGCCGCCGTGGGCAAGATCCTAGAGAACCTGAGAGACAGCAACAGAGCCCCGCCACCGGCGGGGCTTCTTCGTTTCAGGGATGAGACACCCTTCGCCGCCGCTTGCCTTCCCGGCCGGCGAAACTATAATTGAGACCGCTGAGGACGACCTCTCCCCACAATGGGCATTTGACCGGGACGACCCGACCCTCGTGTGGGAGACAGAATATGCGTAAAACCGGCGACCGGATCCGTCACGCCATCAGTTTCGAAGTCATTGCCCTCGGGCTCGTCACGCCGCTCGGCGCCTGGGTCTACGACCTGCCGTTCACGGACATCGGCGTCGTCAGCGTGGGCAGCGCCACCATCGCAATGCTCTGGAACTACATCTACAATATCGGCTTCGACCATGCGATGCAGCGGCTCGTCGGAACCACCGCCAAGACGGTGCCGATCCGCGTCGCCCATGCAGTCCTGTTCGAAGGGGGCCTTCTCTTCGTCCTCGCCCCCTTCATCGCCTGGTATCTCCAGGTCGGGCTCTGGCACGCGGTGGTGATGGACGTGTCGTTCTCGCTCTTCTATCTGGTCTACGCCTTCGTCTTCAACTGGAGCTATGATCGCGTCTTCCCGATCCCGGAATGGCAGACCCAGGATGAGGCGGCCGGCTGACACGGGAAGAAACAGCCTGAACCCAGCGGAGAAATCATGCGCGACATCCCGTTCGTTACCGTCGACGTCTTCACCGACACCCGCTATGCCGGCAACCCGCTGGCCGTCATCCTCGACGGGCGCGACCTGACGGACGGCCAAATGCAGGAGATCGCCGCGGAATTCGGCTATTCCGAAACCACCTTCGTGCTTCCGCCACGCGATCCTGCCAATACTGCGGAGGTCCGCATCTTCACGCCGGTGACGGAAGTTCCCTTTGCCGGACATCCGAATGTCGGGACAGGCTTCGTGCTCGGCCGCCTCGGTCAGGTCTTCGACCGCCCCACGAACCCCCTCATGCGCGTCGAGGAGAAAGCCGGCCTGGTCGAGGTCGAACTGGTCGAAGCCGACGGCACTGTCACCGGCGCCTCCATCCGCGCGCCCGGCCCCCTGTTCGTCGGCAGCCGGGTTCCGCCGGCAGAACTTGCCCCCTGCGTTTCGCTCGCAGAGGCGGATATCGTGACGACCCGTCACGAGCCGGTTTTCGCCTCGGTGGGCCTGAAGTTCATCTTCGCCGAGGTGGCGGGCCTGGAAGCCCTCGGACGTGCAACACCGCGGATCGAGCCTCTCGGCACGCTCCACGACGCCTATGCCCATGAAGAGAGCGACTGCGCCATCTTCCTTTACACATGGGTCGGCGAGGATCATGTCCGCGCCCGCATGTTCGCACCGTTCGACAACGTTCCCGAAGACCCCGCGACCGGTAGCGCATCGGCGGCCCTCGGCGCCTACCTGACCACGCTGGAGACGGCAACGCCAAGCCGGCACCTGGTCGTGGAACAGGGGGTGGAGATGGGCAGGCGGAGCGTCATCCGGGTGAATGTCTCGACCCGCGGCGGCATTTTCGAACAGGTCTCCGTGGCCGGCAGCTGCGTCGAGGTCATGCGCGGCACGATAAGCCGCTAATCACCGGGGCCGGCAGGAATGCCCTAGGGGCGGATCAAAAGCGTGATCGACCAGATCACGAAGGCGACGATTGCAATCTTCCAGAAGTCGCTGCGGCGGCGCAATCCCGGCAGGCCGAGCGGCTTGATGACCTGGATCGCCATGGCGAGGATGAGGAGAAGGCCGATCACCTTGGTCATGGAAATTTCCCAGCGCGCCGATTCCGGCAATGTCACAACGCCGACACTTTTGCCCGCCAGAAGAATTTCCCGCAAGCGCCGATCTGTGTTCAGCTCTCGGTAGGAACCTTGCCCTAATCTGTGACGTTTCAGTACCCCGCTTGTCTCCACCTCCGGCCAACCCCGTTCGATAGCGAAGCCATGCGACGAAATCTTCTGCCAGTCATGGCGCTCCTGCTTGGAACCCTCTTCCTTTTCCTGGGGAACGGCCTGCATGGCCTGTTGCTGCCGGTACGAGGTTCGGCAGAGGGCTATTCGAACGAAATCCTCGGCCTTCTCGGGACGTCCTGGGCAACCGGCTTCGTTCTCGGCTGCTTCCTGGCGCCGAAACTCGTCATGCGCATCGGCCATGTACGGGCCTTCTCAAGCTTCATCTCGCTGATCGCGGTCATCGCGCTGATGACCGGCATTCTTGTCGACCAGTACTGGTGGGTCGGCCTGCGCGCGTTGACCGGCTTCTGCATCGCCGGAACCTCGATGATCATCGAGAGCTGGCTGAACGAGCGCGCCACCAACGAGAGCCGCGGCACGATCTTCTCCTTCTATATCTCCATCACCCTGATCGGCGTGGTCGGCGGACAGATGCTGGTCGGCGTAGTCGATCCCTCGACCACAATCCTCTTCATGATCTGCGGCATTCTCTATTGCCTCGCCATGCTGCCGACCACGATGTCGACGGCCGCCTCGCCGCAGCCGCTGAAATCGGTCAAGCTCGACCTCCCGAGCCTCTACCGCAACTCTCCGGTCTCCTTCGTCGGCATCCTGTTGATCGGCATTGCCAACGGCGCCTATGGCACGCTCGGCGCTGTCTTCGGTGCCCGCGCCGGCCTTTCGCCCAACATGATCGCCATCATGCTGTCGGTGACCATCTTCGTCGGCGCCCTGATGCAGTTTCCCGCCGGCAAGGCGTCTGACCGGACCGACCGCCGCTACGTACTTGCAGCCCTCTCGGCCATCGCCGCTGTCGCCGCCCTCGTGCTCGTCCTGCTGCAGCCGCACAACCATGTCGTGATGATCGTCTTCGTGACGCTCTATGGTGCAGCCGCCAACTCGCTCTACCCGATCGCCGTCGCCCACGCGAACGACTTCGCCAGCTCCGACGAGTTCGTGAAGGTGTCCGGCGGCCTTCTGCTGCTCTTCGGCATCGGCACCATCATCGGCCCGACGATCGGCGGCCCGGTCATGACCGAGCTCGGTCCCTATGCTCTCTTCGCCGTGACCGCCATCGCCCACGTGTTGCTGACCGGTTATGCCATCTACCGCAGCCGCCTGCGCGCCGCGGTTCCGGTCGGTGATCGCGAGCATGTACCGAACATTCCGGTCACCGCCTCGCCGATGAGCACGCCGGAAAGCCTGACCCTCGACCCCCGCGCGGCACCCTTGCCGCCGCATGAGGCCGACCAGCAGGCGAATCACCCGAGGGCATCAGGGGAGGCGAGACCATGATTTTCGACGAGGACAAGCCGAAGAAGCCCGTTTCGCACGAGATCGGCAGCGACCTTTCCTTCCTCTCGGCCGACGAACTTAACGCTCGGATCAGCCTCCTCGAGGCTGAGATTGCGCGACTCACTGAGGAGCGTCAGCGCAAGGAAGCGGGCAAGCGCGCGGCCGACAGCTTCTTCAAGCCCAAAGTATAGTCTCGAAAGAGTACATATCCGGCGGTTGATATCCCGGAAGATCAGAATTTTCGGCTTTGCATTTACTATCCGTTAAGCCTTTTGAGCGAATATAGCTTCATCCGGCCATGCTGGATTCAGTTCGTTTCTCCTTATGGCGATCGTCTGATTTTTCTCCCTGTTTTACCTTGAGAGCCGCTTTTGCGGCTCTTTTTTTGCGTTCGGGTCGGCCCTATATTGAAAATTGTGGGAATTAACCCTTCTTTAATAAACGGCTTGCGCATTTGGGGTATTGGTAGCATCGTACGGCCATGAAAAGCGGCAGGAACAAGTCAAGCGTCCATGTCGTTACCCAGTAAAAGTGATGCGTAATTCAGGGGTGAACCGATGTCTGAACTCGGATTGAACACTGTGAGCTTTGCCGGACGCGCCGCTGCATCGACGCAGTTCAAGGCGACCTATGCCGAGGGCATGGGCCTGGTCGAAGAAACCGCCGCCTATCTCGATGGCCCGGGCCGCGCCGCCGCCAAGGTTCTGCCCCGCATGGCATCTGTCCTCTACGCCGCGGAATCGATGCGCCTCACCACCCGTCTTATGCAGATGGCCTCCTGGCTGCTCCTGCAGCGCGCCGTCAACAACGGCGAAATGAGCCGCGACCAGGTTATCTCGGAAAAGAGCAAGGTCCGCCTCGACGGCTTCAACGTCGACCGTCAGGCCCCCGGCTGGAACGATCTGCCGGAATCCTTCCGCGACCTCGTCGAGCGTTCGCTGCGCCTCCAGAACCGCATCGCCCTTCTCGACCGCGAGATCTATCGCCCCTCCGACGCGCCGATCGTCCCGGACAACGAAAACAGCGTCCAGGCTCAGCTCGATCTGCTGCGGACCGCCTTCAACGCGAACTGATCGGCGTCTTGCGCCAGGCATCGCCAAAACAAAACGCCCGGCCTGCATCGCAGCGCCGGGCTTTTCATTGCGCAACGGGCGCCAGTTCCCGAAATGCAGGCAACAAAAAAGCCCGGTCGAAACCGGGCTTTTCCGAAAAACGTCGATCGTCGATCGATCAGAGGCCGAGGCCACCGAAACGCTTGTTGAACTTCGAAACGCGGCCGCCGCGGTCCATCAGCTGCTGGTTACCGCCGGTCCAAGCCGGATGGGACTTGGGGTCGATTTCGAGGTTCATGACGGCGCCTTCCGAACCCCAGGTAGAACGGGTTTCGTATTCGGTGCCGTCGGTCATGACCACCTTGATGGTGTGGTAGTCGGGATGGATATCAGCCTTCATTGCGATCTTCCTGCTGTGCCGGAGGGTCCAAATGCCGCAATTGCGTCATGGAGACCTATTCAATAAATCAAGCCGATGTCCGAACAGGCCACGGCTTCCCAATTCGATGCGGTGCCTATACATGAAGGGCGCAAGGATAACAAGTGCCATGGCACGAAAGCCCGCAAACCGGGCCGGAGAAGAGTAAAGTGTCCGCAGTCACCGATGTCGACCAGCCGAAACGCCGTTCCCTGAAACCCCTGGCGGGCTTGTTGCCCTACGTGATGCGCTACCGGAAACTCGTCGCCGGAGCCCTGTTTTTCCTCGGTCTTGCGGCCGCCACGACACTGGCCCTGCCGCTTGCGGTCCGCCGCATGGTCGACCACGGCTTCAGCGCTGCCGACAGCGGTTTCATCAACAACTATTTCGGCATGATGATCGTCATGGCCATCGTCCTCGCGCTCGCCAGCGCGATGCGCTACTACTACGTCATCACGATCGGCGAACGCGTCGTTTCCGACCTCCGGCGCGATGTGTTTGCGCATGTCACGCGGCTTTCGCCTGCCTTCTTCGACGTGAACCAGTCAGGCGAGATCGTCTCGCGCCTGACCGCCGACACCACTCAGATCAAGTCGGCCGTCGGGGCCACCGCCTCGCTGGCCCTGCGCAACTCGATCCTCTGTCTCGGCGCGATGGCGATGATGATCTATACGAGCCCGCGCCTTTCGGTCCTGGTGCTCGCCGCGATCCCGATCATCGTTTTCCCCCTCGTCGCCTTCGGCCGCTCCGTGAGACGCCGCTCCCGCGCCGCCCAGGACACGCTAGCTCAGGCATCGGCGTTTGCGGGGGAAACGATCGGCGCTGCCCGCACCGTCCAGGCCTTCAACGCCGAAGGCATCGCCAACCAGCGCTATGGGGACGCCGTCGAGGGCGCCTATGAGGCCGCCCGCGCCGCCATCAAGTCGCGTGCACTGCTGACCGGCGT
The DNA here is from genome assembly GCF_012927355.1 of Rhizobium terricola. Lineage (GTDB taxonomy): Bacteria > Pseudomonadota > Alphaproteobacteria > Rhizobiales > Rhizobiaceae > Allorhizobium > Allorhizobium terricola. Next base: position 178,856 of record NZ_JABBGK010000001.1, on the reverse strand, counting down.
CGCCATCACCCTCGTCTTCGGCAGCATCGTTGCGGTGCTCTGGTTCGGCGCGCAGGGCGTACTGGCCGGCACGCTGTCCGCAGGCACGCTCGGCCAGTTCCTGCTCTACTCCGTCATCGCCGCCGGCTCGATGGGCACGCTGTCCGAGGTCTGGGGCGAACTCGCCCAGGCCTCCGGTGCCGCCGAACGCCTGACCGAGCTGTTGCAGGAAGTCTCCCAGGTGTCGGCGCCGCCCCATCCGAAGGCGCTGCCGGTTCCGGCCCAGGGCGGCGTCGCCTTCTCCGACGTGCACTTCGCCTATCCCTCAAGCGCGGCAAAATCGGCGCTGAAGGGACTTTCCTTCGCCGTCCAACCCGGAGAGACCGTAGCAATCGTCGGGCCTTCCGGCGCCGGCAAGAGCACCGTCTTCTCGCTGATCCTGCGTTTCTATGACCCGTTGAAGGGGGCAGTCGCCCTCGACGGCATCGACATCCGCAACGCCGATCCGGAAAGCGTCCGCGCCCGCATCGCCATCGTGCCGCAGGACGTAACCGTCTTCGCCGCCTCCATCCACGACAACATCGCCTTCGGCTCGCCGAACGCGACCCGCCAGATGGTCGAGGCCGCCGCCGACGCCGCCCAGGCGACAGAATTCATCCAGCGTCTGGAACACGGTTTCGACACGCAGGTCGGTGAACGCGGCATCACCCTTTCCGGCGGCCAGCGCCAGCGTATCGCGATCGCCCGGGCCTTGCTGCGCAATGCTCCGCTGCTGCTGCTCGACGAGGCGACCTCCGCCCTCGACGCGGAAAGCGAAACGCTCGTTCAGAAGGCGCTTGACGGCCTGATGAAGGATCGCACCACGATCGTCATCGCCCATCGTCTCGCAACGGTTCTGAAGGCAGATCGCATCCTGGTGCTGGATGACGGTCGCATCGTCGAGGAAGGCACCCACCACAGCCTGATCCAGCAGGGCGGCCTCTATGCCAAGCTGGCGCGGCTGCAGTTCGAGACCGGCGGGCGGGACTTCACCGCTCCGGCAGCCGAGTAACTGGGGCTATTGCAGTCGGAGCCGTCAGGCTCCGACCGAACGGCCCGCGATGCGTCCGGAGAACAGGCAGCCGCCAAGGAAGGTCCCTTCCAGCGCATTGTAGCCATGCACGCCGCCGCCGCCGAAGCCGGACACCTCTCCAGCCGCATAGAGACCCGGCACCGGCTTGTTGGTGCTGTCGAGCACGCGGGCCGAGAGATCCGTATGCAGGCCGCCGAGCGTCTTGCGCGTCAGCACGTGCAGCCTGACCGCGATCAGCGGACCGGCCTTGGCGTCGAGCAGGCGGTGCGGCCGGGCCGTGCGCATCAGCTTGTCGCCGATGAAGTTCCGCGCGCCCCGGATGGCGGTCACCTGGGCATCCTTGCTGAAGCTGTTTTCGATCTCGCGATCCCGCGCCTCGATCTGGGCTCTCAGGTGATGAATGCCGATCCTGTGCTCACCGGTCAGGGTATTCATGGCCAGCACCAGGTCCTCCAGCGTGTCGCGCACTACGAAATCCTCGCCCTTGTCCATGAAAGCCTGCACGGGACCGGGCGGGTTCTTACCGAGGCGCTTCAGGAGAAGGCGGATGTTCTTGCCGGTGAGATCGGGATTCTGCTCCGATCCGGACAGGGCGAATTCCTTCTTGATGATCGCCTTGTTGAGCACGAACCAGCTATATTCGTCGCCCCGTGCCCGGATCGCCTTCAGCGTCGCCAGCGTGTCGAAACCCGGCATGGCCGGCGCCTGGAAGCGGTTGCCATCCGCGTCACACCAGAAAGAGCTTGGACCGGGCAGGATGCGGATGCCGTGGTTCGGCCAGATCGGGTCGAAGTTCCGCAGCCCCTCCGTATAGTGCCACATGCGGTCGCCATTGATGACCTCCCCGCCGGCGGCACGCGCAATCGCCAGCATCCGGCCGTCCACATATTGCGGAACGCCGGCGACCATCGACCGCGGCGCCGGTCCCAGCCGATCGACCGGCCAGCTCTTGCGCACCAGATCGTGATTGCCGCCGATGCCGCCCGAGGCGACGATGACGGCGCCGGCGGTGATCTCGAATTCCCCGATCGGTTCGCGCGACGTAGCAGCCCCGCGCGGTGCGGCATCGCTCGCCAGCACGGTTCCCCGCACGCCTGTGACAGCGCCGTTGGTGACGACAAGATCATCGACCTGATGGCGGAAGCGGAATGTCAGCCGGCCATTTTCCTCGGCCGCCCTGGCACGGCGGATGAAGGGCTCCACGACGGCCGGCCCGGTTCCCCAGGTAATATGGAAGCGCGGCACCGAATTGCCGTGTCCGCTCGCGAGCGACCCGCCGCGCTCGGCCCAGCCGACCACCGGAAACCAGCGGACACCCTGCCGGTGGAGCCAGTCGCGCTTCTCGCCGGCGGCGAATTCGAGATAGGCGTCAGCCCAATGGCGCGGCCAGTAATCCTCGATCCGATCGAACCCTGCCGAACCGTACCAGTCCTGCCGCGCCAGTTCGAAACTGTCGCGAATGCCGAGCCGGCGCTGTTCCGGACTGTCGATGAAGAAGAGACCGCCGAGAGACCAGAAGGCCTGCCCGCCGAGATTCTGGATGCCTTCCTGGTCGAGCACGCAGACCTTCAGTCCGCGATCCGCGGCCTCTGTCGCCGCCACCAGTCCCGCAAGTCCCCCGCCGATCACCAGAACATCGAATTTCATCCGCAGCCTCCCCCTCGCACTCCCACATGCTCGTCTTACTTTTACGGGCACGTAAGCTGTGAGACAACCCAGCAGTTCTGCTAGGTCTCCGGGAATGTCAACGTTCGGTGAGCTTGAGCTCGATTCGGCGATTCTGGGCTCTCGCCTCGACGCTGTCGCCCTCGGCGATCGGCTGGTATTCGCCGAAGCCGGCAGCGACCAGACGGTTGGACGGCACGCCCTTCGCAATCAGATACTTGACCACCGAGATCGCGCGGGCAGCCGAAAGCTCCCAGTTGTCGGCAAAACGACCGGCACCGGTCAGCTGGACATTGTCGGTGTGGCCGTCAACGCGCAGAACCCAGTTGATCTCCGGCGGGATCTCCTTGGCAAGGTCGAGAAGCGCGGTCGCGAGCTTTGCCATTTCCGCCTCGCCGGCCGGGTTCAACTCGTTTCCACCGGAGGGGAAGAGCACTTCGGACTGAAAGACGAAGCGGTCGCCGACGATGCGGATGTTTTCCCGGTCGGACAGGATTTCCCTGAGCCGTCCGAAGAAGTCGGACCGATAGCGGTTAAGTTCCTGGACGCGTTGGGCGAGCGCCACGTTCAGCCGGCGGCCGAGGTCGGCGATCTTGGCCTGCGAGTTCTGGTCGCGCGCCTCGGATGCCTGAAGCGCCTCCTCGACAGCGGCAATCTGGGCACGCAAGGCAGCGATCTGCTGGTTGAGCAGTTCGATCTGGCTCATCGCCCGTTCGCTCACCTGCTTTTCCGCGTCGAGTTGTTCGGTCAGCCGGCCGACCTTTTCGTTGGCCACGTCCGTCGAGCCGCTTCCGGCATCGAGCAGCTGCTGCAGGCGGCTGCGCTCGCTTTCCGAAGACGCGAGCGACGACTGAAGCGCTGCAAGCGTGTCTTCGAGATCCTGCTTTCCGCTCTTCTCCAGGGCGAGCAGCTGCGTCAGTTCGGCAATCTGGCTGTTCAGCCTGGTCAGCACCTCGTCCTTGCCGGTGATTTCCCGGCTCAGGATGAATTGCGCGAGCACGAAGACGGTGAGCAGGAACATGATGGCGAGTAGCAGCGTCGACAGGGCATCGACGAAGCCCGGCCAGTAGTCCACGCCCCGTTCGCGGCGGCGGTTGCGGCCAAGCGCCATGGCTACTTGCCCCCGCCGAACTTCTCGTTCAGGCCTTCCAGCGTCTTGCGCATGGCGCGAGCGTCTTCCTGCTGCGCCTCGATCCAGTCACGCAGCATCTGCTGTTCGTTGCGCATGTTCTTGACGAGCCCCTGTATGCCCTCGGCAAGCCCGGCGATGGCGGCGACCGAGCGATCACTGCCGCCGGTGCCGGCGCTCTCCTTGCTGGCAATCCTGGCGAGCTGGTCGACGAGACGCTTGATGTCGTCCGCCGGAATGCCGGTCAGACCATTGCCGGCAGCAATCTCCGAATCGACGTCGGTCACGGACGAGAGCCAGTTTTCCAGCTCGGTATAGAAACGGTTCTGCGCACGGCCGGCCTGCAGATCGAGGAAGCCCAGGATGAGCGAGCCGGACAGGCCGAGCAGCGAGGACGAAAACGCCGTACCCATGCCGGAGAGCGGACCGGTGAGCCCGGTCTTCAGCGCCTGCAACACATCACTGCTGTCGCCGGAGGAAGGATCGAGCGACTGGATGACCTCGCTGATCGAGGCGATGGTTCCCAGCAGGCCCCAGAAGGTGCCGAGCAGGCCGAGGAAGACGAGAAGGCCGATCAGGTAGCGTGACGTGTCGCGTGATTCGTCGAGACGGGTGGCGATCGAATCGAGGATCGAGCGCAGCGCGGTGGTCGAGATCGCCGGCGAGCGTCGACCGCCGATCAGCGCCCGCATCGGCGCGAGTAGCCGCGGCTCGCGCCCGACCTTGTCGGCATTGCCCGCCGCGCGGAACGAATTGAACCAGCGGACCTCGGGGCGAAGCGCAAGCACGTGGTTGAAGACCAGCACGATGCCGACCGCCAGAACCCCGAGAATCAGGCCATTCAGCCCCGGGTTGGTGACGAAGGCCGCATGGGCCTGCCGGTAGAGGATTGCAGCGATGAAGCCGACGATGATCAGGAAGATCAACATGGTGCTGAAGAACGGCATCGGGCTCGAGAGCTTGTGACCGTATTCTCCGGGGACGGCATCGACCGCCTCCAAATCCGCCAGCTTTACTTTCGCCATGTCGTACTCAGCCTCCGGGAATCTGTGTGCCGGAGGCTAGTGGAAAATTGCGACGAATTGAAGCTAAAAGCCGCCGGCGGTTGCGACGGCTGAAAAGGCTCAGGCCTTGGGGATCGGCCGCGCGATGACCTCGGTCAGCGCATTGCGGATATATTCGTTGCCGGCGACCACGCCTCCGGTGTGGAACATGTCCTGGCCACCATGCATGTCACTGACGAAACCACCGGCTTCCCGGATCAGCAAGAGACCTGCCGCCATGTCCCAGGCATTGAGCTCGGCTTCCCAGAAACCGTCGAGGCGACCGGCCGCGACATAGGCGAGGTCGAGTGCCGCAGCGCCCATGCGGCGGATGCCGGCCACTTCACCCATGACATGGCGCAGTTCGATGAGGAACTTGCCGTGCGCGCCGCGGCCGAGATGCGGCACGCCGCAGCCGATGACGCAATCGGAGAGAACCTTGCGCGCGGCGACACGGATGCGGCGATCGTTGAGGAAGGCACCGCCGCCCTTCTCCGCCGTGTAAAGCTCGTCGGTCGCCGGATTGAAGATGACGCCGGCGACGATCTCACCATTGCGCTCGAGCGCGATGGATACCGCGAACTGCGGAATGCCGTGCAGGAAGTTGGTCGTGCCGTCGAGCGGATCGACGATCCAGCGATGCGCGCCGTCGGTGCCCTTGATCTCTTCACTTTCCTCTCCGAGGAAGCCATAGGTCGGGCGCGCCTTCAGAAGCTCGTCGCGCACCAGCTTCTCGGCCTTGAGATCGGCCTGGGAAACGAAGTCGCTCGGTCCCTTGACGGAAACCTGCAGGTTCTGCACCTCGCCGAAGTCGCGCGACAAGGACTTGCCCGCCTTGAGGGCGGCCTGAACCATGACATTGAGGAGAGCTGAACGAGCCATTGGTGGTTTCCTTGAAATTGCAGCATGGCGCCGGGAACGGCGGCAGAAGCGGCGCGACGTGTCGCGGCGGCGGTTGGGCCGGTTCAAGACCACAAAAACAGCCGGATTTCAAGGGGCAACCACCATTCCGCCAGGCCATGAAGGTTTCAGGTTGGCCCGGCGACCACCCATCCGGCGATACCCGCGGCGACCGAAAGCAGTGTCGCGCCCCAGAGGTGAAGCGCAAAGCGCCCGTTGCCGAAGATCGTCGCATAGACCGCCTTGGCGAGCATGTTGCTCAGCACCGCGACGCCGATCGCCTTGACGGCCATCGGCACCGCGACGGTCTTGAGCATGCCCGCGACCGTCACGGTCGCCGCATCGACATCGGCGAGCGCCGAAAGCGCCGAGGCGAGAATGAGCCCTGCGTCGCCGAAGGTCACGGTTGCCGCGCGGGCGAGAAAGGCAACGACCGCAAGCAGGAGCGCCATCTTCGCGACGGCCATCAGCTCGAACGGATTGCCCGGCAGCTGCCGGTCGCCTGAGGGGTGGCCGTGCCGCGCCAGCAACAGGGCATAGAATACGAGGACCACGGTTCCCGCAGCAAGCGGGGCGAGAAGTGAGGGCAGCAGGGCCGCGGCGAGTGTGCCGACGAGAAAGGCGGTGCGCAGCAGCGAGACGGCACCGGCGCCGATCGCGCCGGCGGCGAGCGTTAGTTCGCCTTCGCCCGCCGCACTGCGCCGTGCGAAGGCGACGGTTGTGCCGGTGGACGAAACCAGGCCGCCGATCGCGCCGGCAAGCACGTCACCGCGCGTGGCGCCGAAGAGACGCACCGCGACATAACCGGCAAAGGAGATGGACGCCAGCGTGATGGCGAGAAGCACGATGCTCTTCGGCGAGACCCCGCCGAACGGCCCGACCGGCGCCTCGGGGATGATCGGCAGGAGCACGAAGGTCATCGCAAGCAGGATCACCGCCGAGCGAAGCTCGATCCATTTCAGCCGGCGAATGCCCTCGTGCAGGAATTCGCGGCTGGCAAGAATGGCGATCAGTGCCGCTCCACCGGCCGAGGCGATGGTCATGTCGCCGAGTGCGGCAAGCGCCCCGAGACCGAAGGTGAGAATCGCGGCGATCACCGAGGTCACGCTGTAGGACTGCTGGGCGATAGCCTCGCGCATCTCGAAGACGGCCATGACGGTGGCGACGGCGATCAGGAAGCCGGCCAATGCGATCCCCGGATAGCCGGAGGCGAGGCCGAAGCTCCGCTCGATCAGGCCGGCCACGCCCCCGACCATGCCGATCATGGTGAAGGTGCGGATCCCGGCAGTGCGCGCGCCTTCCGGCTCGTCGCGCTCGCGCCAGTGACGCTCGACGCCGACGGCCGCACCGATGGCGATCGCCAGGCCCAGCCGCTGAAAGAGTTCGAAACTGTCCACGCCCTGCCCCCTTGCAGCCCGCCCCCGGGCCGCGATCAGATGCGGCGGAACTTGTTCGCCGCGTCGATAGCCTTCTTCTGCTCGTCGTCGTTCAGCCCGAGATAGAAATCCTCAAGCGCCGGATCTTTAAGACCGGCACGCCGCGACAGCACATACCACTTAGCCGCCTCGACCGGATCCGGGCGAGTGCCCAGCGCGTTGATATAGAGATGCGAGAGCCGGTTCTGGGCCACGACGTTGCCGCGCATCGCGGCAATCTTCAGCCATCGAAAGCCTTCTTCGAGGTTTTTATCGCCACCGATGCCGTTGATCAGCCAGATGCCCATGTCGAGCTGCGCTGTATCGAAGCCCGCCTTTGCAGCGCGTGCCAGCCAGGAGCGTGCCTGTTTCCGCTTTTCCTCGGGCAAGTCCTTCAACGCGTCATAGATCTGCGCCACGGAATACTGTGCGTCGGCAATACCCTGCTCGGCCGCCTTCTCATAATAGGGAAGCGCGAGATGGAGGCCCTTCTGCCCCGGATTGTCCGAAACGAGGATCTGCGCCCAGTTGAACTGGGCCGAACTGTTGCCGGCATCCGCCGCCTTGCGCATGTATTCGTCGGCCTTGGCCTTGTCCTGCGCGACGAGCTTTCCTTCCATCAGCAGCATGGCGTACTTGAACATCGCCGCGGGATCGCCGGCCGCAGCCGCCTGCCCGTACCAGAAGGCCGCCCCCTTGGCGTCCTTCTTGATGCCAAGGCCACGATCCATCAGTTCGGCAAGCAGGGTCTGCGCGGCCGGATCGCCAAGCTGGGCGCGTGGCAATGCCTTGTCGACGGCAGTCAGGAAGAAACCGCGCTGGAAGGCGCCGTAGGCCTCGTCGACCTTGCCTTTGTATTCGGGTTCCGGAGGAAGATCCGGCAACGGTGCGCCCATGCGGGCAAAGATGTTGATGCCCTGGTCCGGGTCGGCCTGGCCGGCCACGCTGTCCTTGGCGGTCGGCCGGTCGCTGCGATCAAGCTTGCCGGCATCGGCCTCCGCAGGGGCTGCACGCTGGAGCACCCGTACGTCGGACGGAGCGAGCGGCCGCATCGTCGGCTGTTCGAGCCCCTGCTGGGCGAAGACCGCGAACGGGAGGCCGCCGGCCGCAACGGTGGCAAGCAGGGCTGACAGGAGTGACCGGTTGAAAGGACTTGAGCGCATGATGCGTATCAATCTTCAAACCGTGGCGCTTTTTCGTCAAGTTCGGCATTGATCCGCGCCACGATCGTGGCGGCCATTGCCGGGTCGGCAAAGACGGCCTCGCGCAGTGCCACGAATTCGACGCCGGTCGCCGCGACGACAAGTGCGGAGGCCGGATCCTGACCACCCATGACGATGCAGGGAATGTCGATCATCGCCGACCACCATTCGCCGAGTGCGAGGTTCTTGTTGTGGGCTTCCGGCTTGATGTCGCCGTCGAGCTTGCCGAAGAAGATGTAGTCCGGCTGCAGCTCGCCGATCTCCAGCGCATGGTGGCGATCCATCGCATTGCCGCCGCCGACGATCATCTTCGGAACATGCTTCTCGATCGCCTCGGCAAGTGTGGCCGCATTGCCGCTGACATGCAGACCATCGGCCTTGGCGCGGCCGGCGATCCGGCTGTTATCGGCGACGAGGGCGGCCGCCCCGGCGTCCTGGATCACCGGAACCACCAGTTCCGCATGCTTCTGGAACACCGAGTCGTCGAGCCCGTATTGCGGCAGGATAACCGATGCGACATCGCCGCCCTTCAGCGCATCGCCGACGACCCGCGCCTTCTCTGTGGCATCGGCGATGTCGGGCACGATCAGGACGAGGCGGCAGCGGTCTTCGGGAGCGGTCATGATTGTATCCATGTTCTTGAAGGGCGCCGAAATCTGCGCGACCCTCCCTCGTTTTGTCATCCCAAATCCGATAGACCGGTCCTTCGAAAGGATCAACAGAAACAAATGTCACCGGATCCCCTGTTCTATGCGGCGGCCATTCCCGCTGTGGCACTTGTCGGCCTTTCCAAGGGCGGGCTCGGTGGCGCCTTCGCGCTGATCGGCGTACCGCTGCTGGCCATGGTCGTTCCACCGATGCAGGCCGCCGCGATCTTCCTTCCGATCCTCATCGTCATGGACATCGTCGCGCTCGTCGCCTGGCGCAAGCACAACAGCCGCTCGACGCTGCTGGCGCTGCTGCCCGGCGGCATTATGGGCATCGCCTTGGGCTGGGCGACGTCGACCTATGTCTCGGTCAGCGCCATGCGCCTCGTGCTGGGCTCCATCTCTGTGATCTTCGCGCTGCGCTATTTCATCGAGGCCGCCCGCCAGTCGTCCTCTGTCGAGCCCACGGCAACCCCTGAACGCCCGGTCGCCGCAACCGTCTGGGGCACACTTTCCGGCTATGGCAGCTTCGTCGCTCATGCCGGCGGACCACCCTTCCAGATCTACACCCTGCCGCTCAGGCTCGACCCCTTATCCTATACCGGCACCAGCACGCGCTTCTTTGCCATCATGAACGCGATCAAGGTCCTGCCCTATTTCGCGCTCGGCGAACTCGGCACCACCAATCTCGGGCTGTCGGCAACCCTCCTGCCGGTCGCGCTGGTCTCGACCCTGATCGGTGCAAGGCTCGTGCGTTACCTGAAGCCGAGCGTCTTTTACCCACTGATGTACGGAATGGTCCTGATCGCCGGCGCGAAACTGCTCTACGACGGCGTCAGTGGCCTTTAAAAGTCAGCATTTCCAGCCGGAAACGCCATGCTGCGGCGCAGTTGCACGCTTGCCGGGTCTCAGCGATTGACGTAACCTCCGCGGGATGACGAACCCGGACCCGTTTACCGCGATTGCAGACCCGCACCGCCGCCATCTGCTGGAGGAGTTGCGGCGCGCGCCGAAGACCGTGAACGATCTGGCAAGCGGCCTGCCGATCAGCCGCCCGGCCGTCTCCCAGCATCTGAAGGCGCTGCTCGACTGCAACCTCGTCAGCGTCACGTCCGAGGGCACGCGCCGGATCTACTCCGTCAACCGCCTCGGTTTCGACCGCCTGAACCTCTGGCTCGATCAGTTCTGGTCCTAGTCTCGCCCTTGGCATTCGGAAAAAATAAAAGCCCCGAAAACCGCGTTGGCTTCCGGGGCATGTTGTCCTTGATTTGCTGGCCGCCCGGCCCGGATCTGCGCTTGAGGCGATCCCCGGCCGGTGGCCTTGTCAGATAAATCAGTGCCGGGTCGATGCCCTCAGGCGTTCCATTTCATCCTTGAGACGCAGCTTGAGCCTCTTCAGCTCGGCGATTTTCTGGTCGTCGATGGAGGGAGACGTAAGAGCAGTGTGGAGCTTTTCCTCAAGAGCGCCGTGCTTCTTTTCGAGCGATTCAAGATGAGCCTGCATGGTCATTTGACACGTCCTTCCTTTCGCCTACCTCCAGCCCTCAGAACGCTGGAGTTTCAGGCTTTACGAAAGTAATGTGACACGAAGAATGCGTTTTGTCGAAGGCGAAATGAGGGTTTTGGCGCGGCAAATTCGCTGAGAAGGATAACTTCCCGTTACCAGTATTTGGTGATAGGAGCTTGCGCGAATCTTCGCCGCGTCCGACAAACGGACGGGTAGGAAATGCGAGAATGGGGACAGGAATATGGCCGATCAGGAACAGGCGGACATCCGGCTCGCGCTGGCGAGACTTCGTCAGGAACATGAAGATTACGACGCCGCCATCAATGCCATGATCACGACTGGCTGCGACGCTTTGAGAATCCAGCGAATGAAGAAGAAGAAGCTGGCCATCAAGGACAAGATGAGCTCGATCGAGGACCAGATCGTCCCTGATATCATCGCTTGAGAGGCAAGGAGCGCCGACAATGACCGATGAACGCCCGCCTGTCGCCATCATCATGGGAAGCCAGTCCGACTGGGAGACCATGAAGAACGCCGCCGATACGCTGGACATACTGGGCGTCGGCTATGAAGCGCGGATCGTCTCCGCCCACCGTACGCCCGACAGGCTTGTCTCCTTTGCCAAGGGTGCCCGCGACGAAGGTTTCCAGGTGATCATTGCCGGAGCCGGCGGTGCTGCCCACCTGCCGGGCATGGCCGCCGCCATGACACCGCTTCCGGTCTTCGGCGTGCCGGTGCAGTCCAAGGCCCTGTCCGGTCAGGACAGCCTGCTCTCAATCGTCCAGATGCCGGCCGGCATTCCCGTCGGCACGCTTGCCATCGGCAAGGCGGGTGCCGTCAATGCGGCGCTGCTCGCCGCAGCCGTGCTCGCCCTTCACGACGAGGACCTCGCCGACCGGCTCGACGAATGGCGCGCGCGCCAGACCGCGGCAGTTGCCGAATACCCCATGGACGACCAGATATGAGCGCACGCACGATCGGCATCATCGGCGGCGGCCAGCTCGGCCGCATGCTGGCCATGGCCGCGGCACGACTGAACTTCCGCACCGTGATCCTCGAACCGCAGGCCGATTGCCCGGCAGCACAGGTGGCCAACAGCCAGATCACCGCGCCCTATGGTGATCCGGTGGCCCTGGCGGAACTTGCCGCCGCCTGCGAACTCGTGACCTATGAATTCGAGAACGTCCCCGTCGAGGCAGCCGCGATCCTTGCCCGCAACGTACCGGTCTATCCGCCGCCGCGCGCACTGGAAGTAGCCCAGGACCGCCTGACCGAAAAACGCTTCCTCAACGACTGCGGCATCCCGACCGCCCGCTTCCATGCCGTCGACAGCCAGGCAGACCTCGAAGCGGCGCTTGCCGATTTCGGCGGCAAGGGCGTGCTCAAAACCCGCAGGCTCGGTTACGACGGCAAGGGCCAGCGGGTCTTCGCCTCTGTAGCCGACAGCACAGATGGCGCCTATGCCGCTCTCGGCAGCGTTCCCCTGATCCTCGAAAGCTTCGTTCCCTTCGAGCGCGAGATCTCGATCATCGCCGCCCGTGCAATCGACGGAACCGTGGAGACCTACGACCCCGCGGAGAACGTTCACCGCAACGGCATCCTCGACACCTCGACGCTTCCGGCGCGAATCGGTGACGCAACCGCGAAGGCAGCCTGCGAATCGGCCGAGAAGCTGCTTGCCGCGCTCGACTATGTCGGCGTCGTCGGGATAGAGTTCTTCGTCCTGCCGGATGGCGCGCTGATCGCCAACGAAATCGCCCCGCGCGTCCACAATTCCGGGCACTGGACGGAAGCCGCCTGCGTCGTATCGCAGTTCGAACAGCATATCCGCGCGATTGCCGGCCTGCCGCTCGGCTCGCCGGCCCGCCATTCCGATTGCGTGATGACCAACCTTATCGGCGACGACATCAACGACGTGCCGGCCTGGCTTGCCCGCCCGGACGCGCTTGTCCATCTCTACGGCAAGACCGAGGCCCGGGCAGGCCGCAAGATGGGCCACGTCACCGAACTGAAGCGCCGCGAAGGCTGAAAACGCGGGAAAAATCCGGCGCTTCGGCACGGAATCCCGGCCGGACCGGTTGACACGAAGGGTCCGGACGGAGTAATTGCCACCAACCCTTTAGGAGCGCGCCCCGTAGCGCGCTTTTGATTGATAGAGACAAGTGGCGGATTTCATCGTTCGCCGACAACCTTTGCGGACCAGTAAAATGAAGATCAAGAACTCGCTGAAAGCGCTCAAGGCCCGTCATCGCGACAACCGTCTGGTTCGCCGCAAGGGCCGCGTTTACATCATCAACAAGCAGAACCCGCGCTTCAAGGCTCGTCAGGGCTGATGCGACGGCGCCGCGTTCGCGCGGCGTGGCTTGCCACCGGCGTTGAGGCTCAAGGGCCCAAACAGTCGATGGCGAAAATTTGAGTTTGAAAGACGGCGCAAGGGGATTACCTTATCCACATGCGCCGTTTTTTCGTTTACGCCCCAGCGATTGCCGTCCTGCTGATCGCGACTTCGGTCGAGGGGCCTGCTCGGGCCGAAGAAGCCCCGGCCGCGGAAAAGGCTGCACTCGACAATAATGCGACGACAGCCGAATCGCCGAAGACGGTCGAGGCCCTCATCACCGAACTGAAGCGCGAGCGCGATCCGGAAGCGGCCGACAAGATTGCCGACGAGATCATGGCAAACTGGAACCGCTCCGACAGCCCGACGGTCGACCTGCTGATGGAATGGGCCAACAACGCGATCGCCGAGAAACGCAATGCGGCTGCGCTCGATTTCCTCGACCAGGCGATCGTCCTGAAGCCTGAATTCGTCGGCGCCTGGAACCAGCGCGCGACGCTGCACTTCACAATGGGCCAGTACCGCAAAGCCGTCGCCGACATCAATCATGTCCTGGAACTCGAGCCTCGCCATTTCGGCGCGCTCGCGGGTCTTGCCGCCATCCTCGGAGAACGGGGCCGCGAAGAGATGGCGCTGAAGGCGTGGGAAGGCTATCTCGACATCTACCCCGCCGATCGGGAAGCACAGGGCATCGTGGACAAGCTTTCCGAAAAGCTCGCGGGCAGCCGCACGTGACCACACCCCGCGGCCGCATGCCGGCGCTCCGCCCATAGCCCCCTCGAAATGCGCCGCCGCCACGCCATGCTGCTGACCTCTCTCGCCGCCGCCTTATTGTCGACCTCCGTGATCGCCACGGCGGTCCGCTCGCGCGCCATCGAGGCGGCAGCACCCAATCTCGGCACGCTGAACGACGTCGGCGGCTACGCGATGAACGCGCTGCACCTGCCGGCCGGTCCCGCGGCCGATCTGCCGCCTATCGTCTTCATCCATGGCGCCAGCGGCAATCTCCGCGACCAGGCAACTGCCTTCCGCGCCCCCCTGGAAGGACGAGCCGAACTGCTCTTCGTCGACCGACCCGGCCATGGCTATTCGGAACGGGGCGGACCGGAGAACGACACGCCCGACGGTCAGGCCGACGCGATCGCCCGCCTGATGGAGAAGCGTGGCATCTCCCGTGCGATCATCGTCGGCCACTCCTTCGGCGGCGCGATCGCCGCAAGCTTTGCCGTACTCCATCCGGACAAGACCGCCGGCCTGCTCTTCCTCGCGCCGGCGAGCCATCCCTGGCCCGGCGGCGTCGACTGGTATTACACGCTCGCCGCGACGCCCCTCCTAGGTCCGCTCTTCTGCAACACCGTTGCCCTGCATGCCGGCCTCGCCCGGCTGGACGCGGCGACACAAAGCGTCTTCGCCCCCAATCCCCGCCCGCAGAGCTATGTCGAGGAGACCGCCCCGGCACTCGTCCTGCGTCCGGCGACCTTCCGGGCCAACGCCATCGACGTCGCCAACCTGCACGGCTATGTCGAGCGTTTCGCCTCACGCTACCGGGAGATCGCGGCGCCAACCGTGATCGTCACCGGCGACAGCGATGACGTCGTGCTGGAAGAGATCCATTCCCGCGGCCTGGCGCGCGACATTCAGGATTCGGAACTCGTCTGGATCGCCGGGCTCGGTCACAAGCCGGATTACCTGGCAAATGCCCTGGCCGTCGCGGCGCTGGAAAAGATTGCCGGAAAACCACGTGACCTGCAGGCCATGGCGCGCGCGCTGGAGCCGCAACTCACCGCCAGCCGGGTCTCCGGTCCCAAAACCCATGTCGGCCTCCAGGGCGGCAACTGAGCCTTCCGACAGGCGAGCGAAAGCCCACGAAAAAGCCGCCCGGAGGCGGCTTGGTTCGCGTCGTGTTTCAACGGGGAAACGTCAGATACCGGACAGGCCGTCGGAGCCGATATAGGCGATGCGCAGCATGTTGGTGGAGCCGGGCGTACCGAGCGGCACGCCGGCGGAAATGATCACCCGGTCGCCGGGCTTGCCGAACTCTTCCTCGACAACGATCCGGCAGGCGCGGTTCACCATGTCGTCGAGATCGGTCGGCTCTTCGGACACCACGCAATGCAGGCCCCAGACCACCGACAGGCGGCGCGCCGTCTGGATGACCGGAGAAAGCGCAAGGATCGGCACCTCCGGACGCTCGCGCGACGCGCGCAGGCCCGTATTGCCGGAAGAGGTGTAGCACACGATCGCCGTCAGCTTCAGCGTCTCGGCAATCTGGCGGGCGGCCAGCGAGATCGCGTCGGCGCCGGTCGCTTCCGGCTGGGCGCGCTGGGCGTAGATGATGCCCGGATAATGCGGCTCGCGCTCGACGGTGCGGGCGATCGACGCCATCGTCGCGACCGCCTCGACCGGATACTGGCCGGAGGCGGATTCGGCCGACAGCATCACCGCATCGGCGCCCTCGAAGACGGCGGTCGCCACGTCGGACACCTCGGCGCGGGTCGGGACCGGAGCCGAAATCATCGATTCCAGCATCTGGGTGGCAACGACGACCGGCTTGCCGGCGCGGCGGCAGGCGCGGATCAACTGCTTCTGCAACCCGGGAACGGCCTCGAGCGGCATTTCGACGCCGAGGTCGCCACGCGCCACCATCAGCGCGTCGGACAGCTCGATGATCTCGTCGATACGCTCGATCGCCTGCGGCTTCTCGATCTTCGACATCAGCCCGACGCGGCCGCGGGCGACCTTGCGGACTTCCGCCAGATCTTCCGGACGCTGGATGAAGGAGAGCGCCACCCAGTCGACGTCATTGGTGGCCAGCACTGCATCGAGGTCGGCGCGGTCCTTGTCGGTCAGCACGCCGGTCGCGAGCAGCGTGTCGGGAAGGCTGACGCCCTTGCGGTCGGAGATCTTCGTGCCCGAAACGACGGTCGTGACGATCGACTTGCCGTCGCACTTCTCGGCGCGCAGGTGCAGCTTGCCGTCATCGATCAGCAGGCGGTGACCCGGCTTTACGGATTGAAGGATTTCAGGATGGGGCAGGAAAACGCGGGTGTTGTCGCCCGGCTCGTCCTTGTTGTCGAGGGTGAACGTCTGGCCCGGCTTCAGTTCGACCGTCGTTGCGGCGAACTTGCCGACGCGCAGCTTCGGCCCCTGCAGGTCGGCCAGGATGCCGATCGGGCGCCCGCAGGCGGCCTCGACCGAGCGGATCTTGGCAATCAGGTCGCGCATCACATCGTGACTCGCATGGCTCATGTTGATGCGGAACAGGTCTGCGCCCGCCTCATGGAGCTTGCGGATCATCGCTTCGTCGGACGAGGCCGGGCCCAGCGTTGCGAGGATCTTCACTTTGCGATTGCGTTTCATCAGTTCTGGCTTTCCTGCGTACCGGGCGTGTCGGAAAGCTGGACCATCCAGCTGCCCTGACGTCCCGTGTCATATTCCTTGAAACCCATCTGCTGGTAACCGCGCGCGAAACAGTCCTGGACACCGACGATCTTGAACTCGTTCTCGGCGACGCACATGTTGATGTCGCCCGTCCAGCGGCCGCCGCGCGCGGCGTCCTCGGCATAGAGGTAGTAGTAGCGTGACTGGAGCTCGCCCTCGATCAGGGTCGCGCAGGTCGAGGCAGGAACCTGCCACCAGCCCTCGGTGATCCAGCCTTCCGACGCCCGGTAGCCGATCGCCACGCCGACGAGGTTCGGTGTGCCGTTGCACACCCGGAATTCGGCATGGGCGGAAGCCGCCGCGAAGAACGGCGCAAGCAGCGCGCCGGCAATGAGAAAATGTCTGAGGTGACGCGCGCCGCGTCGGGCGCCAGGAATTCTGATTTGCTTAAGCACGGTTTCCGCCGGAACTCCATGTTTGTGCGTCGACTGCCTTCTTGCGATGATGGATCAAGAAAGTCAACGCAACTCTAATCGATTATATTTTTATCGTGAACCATCGTCAGCGATCTTGGCACAATCGTGACCACGGCGAAAGCTTGCGCTGGTCTTTCCCCCATGTCATCAAGCCCGCGACGTTATTTCCGGCGAAAATCCATGCAAGACTTCACCCCCTTCGAGATCCTATCCGGCCACTATGACAGGGGCTTGGTGCTGCTCGCCGACCATGCCACCAACCGCCTGCCGAACCGCTATGCCCGGCTCGGCCTGCCGGAGACCGCCTTTGGCCGGCACATCGCCTACGATATCGGTATCGAGCCGCTGACCCGGGCTCTCTCCGCCCGTCTCGGCGTGCCTGCCGTGCTGAGCTGCTTCTCGCGACTGCTGATCGACCCGAACCGCGGTGAGGACGATCCCACGCTCGTCATGAAGATCTCCGACGGCGCGATCGTGCCGGGCAACCACCCGATCACCGCCGAGGAATGGAACCACCGCGTCGAGGCCTATCACCGCCCCTATCACCAGGCCGTCAGCCGGACGATCGAGGCGGTCGCGGAAGCGTCGGGCAAGGCGCCGCTGGTCCTCTCGCTCCATTCCTACACCCCTGCCTGGAAGGGTGTTCCGCGCCCCTGGCACGCGGCCGTCCTCTGGGACAGCGATTACCGGGCGGTGGCCCCGCTGCTTGGCGCCCTGCGAGCACCGGGCGACATCGTCGTCGGCGACAACGAGCCCTATGACGGTGCGTTGAAGGGCGATACCATGTACCGTCACTGCATGATGACGGGGATACCGCATGCCCTGCTGGAAGTTCGCCAGGACCTGATCGGCGACACTGCCGGCATTGCCGCCTGGGCCGACCGGCTGGAGCCGATCTTCGAAAGCCTCAATGCCGATCCGGCGCTCCATCGCTACGAGCGGCACCCGTCGCGTACCGGTCCCTATCCCGCCTGATAGCCGGAGGAATTCGCCATGAGCATGCCGACCAGCGAACAGCAGACCGAATTCGAGGCGGCGGCCTTTCGCCGGCTTCTCTCGCATCTGAGGAAACGGGCGGACGTCCAGAACATAGACCTGATGAACCTGGCGGGATTTTGCCGCAATTGCCTGTCCAATTGGTATCTCGACGCCGCCCGCGAGGCCGGTGTCGAGCTGACCCGTGAAGAATCCCGCGAGATCGTCTACGGCATGCCCTACGAAGAATGGAAAGCCCTCCACCAGACCGAAGCGACCGAGACCCAGAAGGCCGCTTTCGACGTCAACCGGCCACGCGAGTAGCGCGATCCCGAAGGTTAGGTCTTGACGCGGACGCCGCTTCGCGGCAGGTCAGCCCCACCGATGAATTTGCCCCTATCCAAGGAGAATGCCCATGTCTGATGCCCACGGCGTCGCCCGCGACCAGCTCCGCGCATTTGTCGAGCGTATCGAACGCCTCGAGGAAGAAAAGAAGACGATCGCCGACGATATCAAGGACGTCTACGGCGAAGCCAAAGCCATGGGCTTCGACACCAAGATCCTCAAGAAGGTGATCGCGCTGCGCAAGAAGGACGATCAGGAACGCATGGAAGAAGACCTGATCCTCGACACCTACCTGCACGCCCTCGGCATGATCGAGAACCCGCCGGAAGAATAAATCGTCCTTCGGCCTGATGAATGAAAAAACCCGCCGGAGCGATCCGGCGGGTTTTTCATTGGAACGACATATCTGGAACGTCTTGGGTCACGGAGCGCCGAAGCGGCTCGGGTCGATCGGAACGGTGCCCTGCTGGAAGCCGACGGGAAGTACGGCGGCCGGTGCGCTCAGCGAACGGCTGACGATGCGCGGCGCCTTGTTCGGCTTTTCCGCCTTCTCCAGACCGCCCTGGTTCAGCGCCCAGTACGAAATCATGTCCTTGGTGAGCGTGCCGCCGCTCATGGCGACGCGCGCAGCTTCTGCCTCGGCCTGGCTCGGACGCTTGCCCTTGGTCGGCAAACCGGCCTCGATGCCGGTATTGCCCTCGACCTTAGGAACATCGAAGCCGTCGCCGAATTCGGATGAAACAGCTTTGGGCTTCGGTTGCGGCGCAACGGAGGCAACCTCCACCGCAGGCGCGGGCTCCTCGGACGGTGCAGCAGTCAGTTCCGCCTGAGAAGCGGGACGTTCGGACGGCGTCGGCATGCTGCCCTGTTCGAGCGCGGCGGCAGCCTCGGGCGACAGGATCGCCTGCTCAACTTCGTCCATTTCGGCTTCCGGTTCGCTCTGAGCGCTAGCCAGCAACGCCTCGGCAACGGCCGGACGGGCGACAGGCACCGGAACGGCTGCAAGTTCTGGATCTTCACCGGTCATGCCGGGAGCGACCGACGCGGTCATGATGTTCTGAGCTTCGGCATCACCCTTCATGCCGCGCGGACCGAGCAGGGTCGGAACCGGGATCTTCATCGACTGAAGGTCGGCATAGGCTTCGCCTTCGGCCGGCTGGCCGGCGGCGACTTGTGTCAGGGCGTCTTCGGCAGCATTACGCGCCGGCGAGTAAAGGGCGACAGCAAGGCTGGTGTCGGCAGGCGCCAGCGACGGCCTTGCCTGCGGAACCGGCGCATTGACTGCGACAGCGGCCGGTGCGGCGTCAGGATCGGCCTGTGCGGCACCGTTGACACCCGGCAAAGTCGACGGCTGCGGCGCGGCAGATGCGACCATCACCGGCTCTGTGGCCGTCACGATCGTTTCAGCCGGAGCGGACGGACGCTCGGCCGGTACGCCGACATCCTCTTCCTCGTCCTCGTCGCCGCCCCCGAACAGGAAGGCGAGCAGGTTCTTGCGCTTGCCGCCGGACTTCTCCTCGGCGATCATGATCTCGTTGGAGCCGAGCCGCTTCTTGTATTCGGCGAGCGCCTGCTGGTAACCCGGCAACGGCTTGCCGTCCGACGGAATGTGGACCGTCTTGCCGTCGGGGAAGAGACGGACAAGTTCCTGGCGCGACATGCGCGGCCATGCGCGAACGCCTGCGACGTCCATGTGGACGAAGGGCGAACCGGAATTGGGATAGTAGCCGACGCCGCCGGCCTGGGCCTTCATGCCGAGTTCTCGTAGCTTCTTGAGCGGCACGCCCGGAATGTAGAAGTCCATGGCGGTGCCGCGCATGTGCTGGCTTTCCTTCGCGACACCCTTGGAGCGCGAACGCAGCATCGCATTGGTCTGGGGCGAGCGATAGCCGGACACGACGTTGATGTAGCCCGTGGCGCCGGAGCGTTGATAGACTTCCCAGACGAGGTCGAAGAGACGCGGGTTCATCTTCGTCGGCTCGTTGCGGCGCCAGTCGCGCACGATGTAGCTGAGTTGCTTGAGGCCCTTGGCGTCATAGCGACCGTTGCGCTTGAAGACGATTGCGGCTTTCTCGCCGGTATGGACGAAATGGATCTTGAGGGTGCGGGTTTCGGCAGAGGCCTTGGCGGCGGTGCTGAACAGGACGAAGCAGCTGACGAGGACGACGGCGACGACCGACAGAACCAGCCTGACAACGGGCAGAACATGCACAGCCCAAGGACTGCGCCCGAGTCTGCCGAGAGGCGCTCTTAGATCATGCGTAACCAGCAATTCAATCCCCGTCCGAAAGACTACGTCCCACGTCAACTCAAATGACTGCCAAATGCGGTAACACCATGGCAAATCTGCCACACGCACACAAGCATTCCATATATAGTGAACGTTTGTCTAACAAGTGATTAGCCGTTGGTAAGATAACAACTTTACCCAACAGTTAACAATGGGACCTTGCAGGGGCCTTATGCCGCATGCTTTTGCGGGTCGTCGGGGTCGATTCCATAGTCCTTGAGCTTGCGATAGAGCGTCGAACGGCCGATGCCGAGCTTGCGCGCCACCTGGCTCATCTGCCCCCTGTAGAACTTCAGGGCGAAGCGGATCAATTCCTCTTCGATCTCGGCGAGCTTGCGGACATTGCCCGCCTCGTCGGTGCTGATGATCACATTTCCGCCGACGTCACCACCCGAGGCCGACCGCGGTGCGACGACCGATTCGCCACTCGGGGCAGCAGCGCGGGGCGTACCGCCAAGCTCGGGATGATGAGAGACACTGCCGCGCGACACCTCTGTCTCGCCACGGGGCGCCGGAAAAAGGGACGGCATGCGATCCGTCATCTGCACGCTGATCTGCGGGAAGTCGGCTTCCGTCAGCACCGGCCCATCGGCGAGCACGACCGCCCTGAACACCGCATTCTCAAGCTGCCTCGTATTGCCGGGCCAATCGAAGCCGGTGAGCAGGGCCAGCGCCCCCGCATCGATCCCGAGCGGCTTGGCAAGCCGTTGTTCCACGGAGAAGCGCTCTGCAAAAGACCGGGCGAGATGCGGGATGTCTTCCTTCCGCCGCCGAAGCGCCGCGATCGTGATCGGGAAGACATTGAGGCGATAATAGAGATCCTCGCGGAACCGCCCGGCCTTGACCTCTTCGATCAGGTCCTTGTTGGTGGCGAGAATGAGCCGGACATTGACCTTGCGCGGACGGCGGCCCGGCGTGGTCTCAATCTCTCCGGACTGCACGACCGAAAGCAACCGGACCTGGACGTTCGCGGGGAGTTCGCTGATCTCCTCGATGAACAGCGTACCGGCCTCGGCCTCGGCAAACTTGCCCGGGGCAGCACCGGGTTCGCTTGGCGCGCCGGCTTCCTGGCCGAAAAGCACCCCCTCGATCAGACTGTGCGGAACGGCGGAACAATTGACACTGACGAAGGGACGGGCAGACCGCTCGCTGGTCGCGTGGATGGCACGCGCGATCAGTTCCTTGCCAACCCCCGCCTCGCCTTCGAGCATCACGGGGATCGTCGACTGGGCAGCGCGGCGGCCGAGCTCGACCGCGCGCGACATCGCGGCACTGGCGGCGACAATGTCGCCGAATCCGACGGCACCGCTGCGCGAGCGGCGCACGGGCTTGCCCTGCGAGCCGCTGCGGTTGAACTTCAGCGCGCTTTCGATCGCGGCAGCGATACGCTCGGCCGAGCAGGGTTTCACCAGGAAGTCGAAGGCTCCGGCACGCATGGCCTCGACCGCGTGCTGGGTTGCGCCCTCGACCGTCTGGACGATCACCGGGGCGCTGGCATGGAGATCGCCGATGGCATTGAGGAATGCGCTGCCTGCCCGCTCCGGCGCGGAAAGATCGACAAGCACGGCGCCGATGGCCGAGCGATGCCTGCGGAAGATTTCCAGACCGGCCTGATCGCTGTCTGCGACATGAACGACATGGCCTTGAGCTTCGATCGCTGCCTTGAGGGCACGGCGCTGGGCCGGATCTTCATCGATAACGAGGATATGAGCGGTCAAAATTCGAGCTCCCGGATTCACTGCGCGTCATGCGGAGTGCGGACTTGCAATTCAAAGTCCGGCGAGCCTGCCAGAAAGGACTGAACATCCTCTTTTGAGAAAAGGTCGCATTTTATCAATCGCATAAGGAGTTGCGAGCAATGCTTGCGCGGTCCCCTTTTCGTCCGGCGCTTGCCCAGTCCGGCGCGACTGACTACATCTCCCTCTCGTTGTTTCGGAAAAGGAAAGATCGTCATGCTCAGAGATTTGCAGCCCGCCCGCGCCCTCGCCGCAGCGTCTCCCGCCGCGTCCGCGCCGTCGCCGGAGCTTGGTGATCTTCCGCTGTGGAAACTGGAGGATCTGTACCCCTCCCCGACCTCGGCCGCGTTCCTCGGCGACCTTGAAAAGGCTGCCGCCGACGCGCTTGCCTTCGAGACGCGATGGAAGGGCAAGCTGGAAGCATCGACTGCCGTATCGGGCACACAGGGACTGGCGGCGGCCCTTGCGGAATTCGAGGCGCTGGAAGACCTGCTCGGCCGCATCGCCTCCTATGCCGGCCTGACTTATTACTCGGACATGACCGATCCGGCGAACGGCAAGTTCTTCGGCGATGTGCAGGCCAAGCTCACCGACCTGTCGGCGCATCTCCTGTTCTTCTCGCTCGAACTCAACCGCATCGATGATGCGCTGATCGACGCCGCCATGGACAAGGATGCAGCGCTTGCCCACTACCGCCCCTGGCTGGTCGACCTCAGGAAGGACAAGCCCTTCCAGCTCGAAGACAAAATCGAGCAGCTGTTCCTCGAAAAGTCGATGACGGGCGCCGCCGCGCTCAACCGCCTGTTCGACGAGACGCTTGCCTCGCTGCGCTTCAAGGTCGGCGAACAGGAGCTGCCGCTCGAAGCCACCCTCAACATGCTGCAGGATTCCGACCCGACCGTCCGTGAAGGGGCGGCAAAGGCGCTGTCGCAGACGTTCAAGGACAATATCCGCATCTTCGTCCTCGTCACCAACACGCTGGCCAAGGACAAGGAAATCTCCGACCGCTGGCGCGGTTTCGAAGACATCGCCGACAGCCGTCACCTCGCCAATCGCGTGGAGCGCGACGTGGTGGACGCGCTGGCCGCCGCCGTGCGCGAAGCCTATCCCCGCCTTTCGCACCGCTATTACGCGATGAAGGCGAAGTGGCTCGGCATGGAGCAGATGAACTCCTGGGACCGCAACGCGCCGCTGCCCGAAACCTCCGACCGCCTCATTCCCTGGAACGAGGCCAAGGATACCGTGCTCTCCGCCTACGGCGCCTTCGCACCCGAAATGGCCGAAATCGCCGGCCGCTTCTTCGACGGCGGCTGGATCGATGCGCCCGCCCGGCCCGGCAAGGCGCCCGGCGCCTTCGCGCACCCGACGGTTCCCTCGGCACACCCCTATGTACTGCTCAACTATCTCGGCAAGCCGCGCGATGTGATGACGCTCGCCCATGAACTCGGCCACGGCGTCCACCAGGTGTTGGCCGGCGCGCAAGGGCCGTTGATGTGCCAGACGCCGCTCACGCTTGCCGAAACGGCATCCGTCTTCGGCGAAATGCTGACCTTCCGGACCCTTCTCGACCGCACGACCGACAGGCGTGAACGCAAGGCCATGCTCGCCCAGAAGGTCGAGGACATGATCAACACGGTCGTGCGCCAGATCGCCTTCTACGAGTTCGAGCGCAAGGTGCACACTGCCCGCAAGGAAGGCGAACTGACGGCGGAGAAGATCGGCGAACTCTGGCTGTCGGTCCAGACCGATAGCCTCGGGCCGGCAATCAAGATCTCGGAAGGCTACGAGACGTGGTGGGCCTATATCCCCCACTTCATCCATTCGCCCTTCTACGTCTATGCCTATGCCTTCGGCGACTGTCTGGTGAACTCGCTCTATGCGGTCTACCAACAGGCTGACCAGGGCTTCCAGCAGAAGTATTTCGAACTGCTGAAGGCTGGCGGCACGAAGCACCATTCGGAGCTTCTCGCCCCCTTCGGCCTTGATGCCACCGATCCGTCGTTTTGGGCCAAGGGCCTGTCGATGATAGAAGGGCTGATCGACGAGCTTGAGGCGCTTGATAGCGCGTCCTGAACCGGAGACCGCTCGGCCCCATGGCTGACCTTTCCCCTTATGCCCTGTTCCGCGACGATCGTCGCGGGAAGAGCCTGCTTTTTGCCGAGCCGAGCGAGATCGTCGTCGCGCGCACGGCCGGCGAAGTGCTGCCGGCCTTCGAGCGGCTGGAGGAGGCTCGCCGCAACGGCCGGTGGCTCGCGGGTTACGTCTCCTACGAGGCAGGCTATGTCTTCGAGGAAAAGCTCAAGCCTCTGATTGCCGAAAGTCGGGAGACCCCGCTGGTCGCCATGGGCATTTTCGATCAACCAGCGCCCGGCAGCCATCCACTGGCCGCGAGGCTGGAGCCCGAAAACGTCCCCTTCGTTACAGAACCAAGCGCAGGCTGGGATTTCGACACCTATCGCGACCGCTTCGAACGGCTGCACGAGCACTTGCGCAAGGGCGACTGCTACCAGGCCAATCTCACCATGCCGATCGAGGCGCGCTGGCACGGCGATCCGCGCGAGGTGTTCTGGTCGCTGGTTGCCCGCCAGCCGGTTCGCTACGGCGCCCTGATCAACCTCGGTGGTCCGGTCGTCCTGTCACGCTCCCCCGAACTGTTCTTCAAGGTCGATCGCAAGGGCTGGATCGAAACCCACCCGATGAAGGGAACAGCGCCACGCGGTGCGACACCCGACGAGGACAGGGCGATCATCACCGCCATGCTGGCCGACGAGAAGACGCAGGCCGAAAATCGCATGATCGTCGACCTGCTGCGCAACGACATCTCGGTGATCTCCGAGGTCGGAACCCTCTCGGTGCCCAAGCTCTTCGAAATCGAGACCTACCCGACCGTGCACCAGATGGTCAGCCATGTCCGGGCGAGGCTCAGCCCGGATATCGGCCTGCCGGAGATCTTTCAGGCGCTCTTTCCCTGCGGCTCGGTCACCGGCGCCCCGAAGATGTGGGCGATGCGCATCCTTGCCGAACTCGAGGCCGGCCCACGCGATGTCTATTGTGGCGCGATCGGATATTGCGACCCCTCCGGCCCCATGCGTTTTTCCGTAGCGATCCGCACACTGACACTTTTCAAAGACGAACGCGCGGTCTTCAATGTCGGCGGCGGCATCGTCTTCGATTCGAAGCCGCAAGCGGAATATGACGAATGCCTTTTGAAGGCGCGCTTTGCGGTAGGGGATCAATGGATTTCTCGCTGATCGAAACCATGCGCTGGCAACCAGGGGAAGGCTTCCTCCGGCTCGACCAGCATATGCGGCGCCTGAGCCGCTCCGCCGATGCGCTGGGCTTCCGCCAGCCGCAGGATGCGGTCGCAAAGCTCGACGCCGAGGTGAAGGGCGACACGCCGCTTCGCGTCCGCCTGGTCATGAGCTTCCGCGGCAAGATCGAGGTAACCACCACGCCCTTCGAACCGCAGCCCGAGGACACGGTCTGGCGGCTGCGCATCGGCAAGACCCGGCTGAAATCGGACGATCCGCTCTACCGCCACAAGACCTCGCGACGCGAGCCTTACGAAGCAGCGCGTGCCGAGTTCGCCAAGGAAGAAGCAGACGAGGTCCTGCTGCTCAACGAGCGAGGCGAAGTCTGCGAGGGTACCATCACCAATCTCTTCGCCGAGGCCGAGGACGGCCAGTATGTCACGCCGGCCCTTTCGAGCGGCCTGCTGCCCGGCATCTTTCGCTCCGAAATGATCCGCGAACGCAAAGCGAGGAGCGAAGTCCTCCGGCCCGAAGACCTGAAGTTTCGCAAGCTCTTCGTCGGCAATTCGCTGCGGGGACTAATCCGCGCCGAACTCGTCGATGGAGACGCCTGATGTTCATTCTCTCCCTCACCTACCGCAAGAGCAACGAAGAGGCGGACCGGCACATGGAACCGCACATGGCCTGGGTGAACGAAGGCTATGACAGCGGCATGTTCCTCGCCTCCGGCCGCAAGGTGCCGCGCACCGGCGGCGTCATTCTCGCGAAAGGCGACCGGACGGCGATCGAAAGCTTCGTTGCCGCCGACCCGTTCACCATCCATGGCGTCGCCGACTACGAGATCGTGGAACTCGCGCTCACGAGGACCGCTGAAGGGCTGGACGGATTGAAGGGCTGACGAATCTAATCCGCGTTCCTAGACGTCGTCTTTCAAGCTGCGCGGCGCATCCTGCCTGCCGTCAAAGATCTCGAGGATCTCGATACCCGCTTCATCCCGCCTCAAATAGGCAAGGCGTCCCATCTTGGCGCCGCCCCAAGCTCCCTGTTGCAAAAACGCGATCGAGTTGTCACGTTTGTGGCAAACACGACAAGCGGGAACCCTTGCACTTCAATGACCTCCCTCACCTACACGCCCTATACTGGCCCGAGCAAACCCTTCACCATCGGCCTTTCTGCCCTTGACCCGGCGCGCTGGATCGAGCCGGATGCCGATCTCGGCCGCTATCTCGACGAGAAACGCCGGCTTGCCAAGGAGCACTACGAGGACATCTTCCGCGCGGCACCGGAAAGCCTGGACGCCCAGCAGGAATGTCTCGACATGCTCGCCGCCCATCTCGTCGACTGTCACGGAGAGGTCTATCAGCGGGAGGGCTCGGTGATGCGGATGGCCGGGCATGCGGTTGACCTGGCAGACGATAATATTCCGCCGCTGCTGAGGGCCGGATCGATGATCGAGGACGACCTCGTCATCCTGCGCAAGATGCCCGACGGCTGGACGATCGTCGCCGCCCATCTCGCCTTCCCCTCGTCGTGGTCGCTGGCTGAAAAGTTCATGAAACCGATGGACCAGGTCCACGCCGATGTCCCGGGTTTCCAGGCCGGCACCCGAAACGCGGCGATCGTCAACCGCGTCTTCGACAATCTGCTGCCGGAGCAGCCGGCGGAGCGCTTCAACTGGTCGGTCAACTGGACCTACGCGCTTTACCATCCGCGCCCGCAGAAGACGGCGATCGAACCCTCGTCCCGCGGCGTGGATGCAGCCGGCGCCTTCGTCCGCGTCGAGCGCCAGACGTTGCGCAAGATGCCGAAGACCGGCGATCTCGCCTTTACGATCCGCATCTATCTCGATCCCGTCGCCGTCTTCGCCAGGCACCCCGACGGCGCCCGGATGGCAGAAGGGATGGCAAGCCAGCTCGAGGCGATGACCAAGGAGCAGATCGAATACAAGGGGCTGGCCGACAAGCGCGATGAACTGGTGCGCGCGCTGCGGGCCACCGTTTTTGCCTGAAATTCCACTCCGCCGGCCGCCCGGCGGCGAAAAGCGCCCTTTATTATGTCAGGGATTTGTGGTCTAGAGCCGCTGATACCAGCGAGCCCCGCCCGCATTTCAAGGAGAAAGAAATGACCAAGCAAACCTATCCGGTTTACGGCGAGATCACCGGCCCGATCGTCATGATCGGCTTCGGTTCGATCGGTCGCGGAACCCTGCCCCTGATCGAACGTCACTTCAAGTTCGACAAGAGCCGGATGGTGGTCATCGATCCGCGCAATGACGAAGCCGAACTGCTCGCCAAGCATGGCGTCAAGCACGTCCAGGCGCACGTCACCAAGGAAAACTACAAGGAACTGCTGAAGCCGCTCCTGACCGAAGGCGCCGGCCAGGGCTTCCTGGTCAACCTGTCGGTCGATACCGGCTCGGTCGACCTGATGAAATTCTGCCGCAAGCTCGACGTCCTCTACATCGACACCGTGGTCGAACCGTGGCTCGGCTTCTATTTCGACAAGAACATGAAGAATTCCGAGCGCACCAACTATGCGCTCCGCGAAACGCTTCGCGCCGAAAAGAAGAAGAACCCGGGCGGCACCACCGCCGTGTCCACCTGCGGCGCAAACCCGGGCATGGTCTCCTGGTTCGTCAAGCAGGCGCTCGTCAACCTCGCCCATGAAACCGGCCTGAAGTTCGAAGAACCGACCGCCGAAGATCGCGAAGGCTGGGCCAAGCTGATGAAGAAGCTGGGCGTCAAGGGCGTGCACATCGCCGAGCGCGATACCCAGCTCACCAAGAACCCGAAGCCGCTCAACGTCTTCTGGAACACCTGGTCGGTCGAAGGCTTCATCTCGGAAGGCCTTCAGCCCGCCGAACTCGGCTGGGGCACCCACGAGAACTGGATGCCGAAGAACGCCAAGAAGCACAAGAAGGGCTGCAAGGCCGCGATCTATCTGGAGCAGCCGGGCGCCAACACCCGCGTTCGCACCTGGTGCCCGACGCCGGGCCCGCAATACGGCTTCCTCGTCACCCACAACGAGTCGATCTCGATCGCCGATTACTACACGGTCCGCGACAAGGACGGCGAAGTGACCTATCGCCCGACTTGCCACTATGCCTATCATCCGGCCAATGACGCCGTGCTCTCGCTGCACGAGATGTTCGGCAATGGTGGCACGGCCCAGCCGGTGCTGCATGTCCTCGACGAGAACGAGCTGGTCGACGGCGTCGACGAACTCGGCGTGCTGCTCTACGGCCACGAGAAGAATGCCTACTGGTACGGCTCGCGCCTGTCGCTGGAAGAAACCCGCCGCATCGCGCCCTACCAGAACGCCACCGGCCTGCAGGTCAGCTCGGCCGTACTCGCAGGCATGGTCTGGGCCATCGAGAACCCGAAGGCCGGCATCGTCGAAGCCGACGAAGTCGACTACAAGCGCTGCCTCGAAGTGCAGTCGCAGTATCTCGGCCCGGTCGAAGGTCACTACACCGACTGGACCCCGCTCGATGGCCGCCCGGGCCTCTTCCCGGAAGACATCGACACCAAGGACCCTTGGCAGTTCAAGAACATCCTCGTTCGCTGATTCGCCTGGACACCGTGAATTGAAGGAGCCCGCCGCATCAAGCGGCGGGCTTTCTGTTGCCAAATATCAATAGGATACGTCGAAACCGGGATAACGGCCTCTCCCTGAGGCTCTGGCCTTGCTTTCACCATGCCTTCGCGTCATGGTTCGGAAAAATCGATCGGGTGGTCCGAGGTCACCCGGACAAGAACGACCCTGCGGAGACGGTGATGAAGATCAGGTCCATTTTTACTCTTGTGGCATGCGCGGCGGCCCTTTCCGCCTGCACGTCAAGCGGCCCTCGCCCGCTGCCGCCGATCAGCCAAGGCCCGACCGTAGATGGTGCCTGGGTTGACGCAAACGGTTTGGTATCTACTTTTGGGGGCGGACGTCTCGAAACCCGCACTTCCGATGGAAGCAATAAGGTGATGGCGACAGGCACCTATACTCAACAGGCGAACAACCTAGTTTCCATCACCCTGTTCTCGAACATCAAGCAAACTACGACGCAAGCGAACTGCGCCATGGTTACGCCGAACCAGCTGAACTGCACCTCCGAGAGCGGTGCGCAGTTCTCGCTCGCCCGCCGCGGCTGAGCCGATCTTCAAGCCTTCATTGATCAGAGCGGCCGGCGGAAACGTCGGCCGTTTTGGTATTCTGGCCCGCCTTCCGACCCGCCGTGCACTGCGCAATTTCGCTTGCAGTCTCGCCCGCTTGATGAAAACATCCCGCCCGGCAAAGCCCTTTTGAACGCCCCGGGCGCGCCTTGCGGCGTCTCGCGGCTGCCTTTGATAACAGGAGAAAAGCTATGTTGAGACACCTGCGATTTGGCCTTCTGAGCGCGTCTGTGCTCGCCCTGTCCACCTCTGCCGCCCTGGCCGATTTCGAGCTGAACATCCTGCATATCAACGATTTTCATTCGCGCATCGAGGCGATCAACAAGTTTGACTCGACATGCTCGCCGGAGGAAGCAGGCAAGAACGAGTGCTTTGGCGGCGTTGCCCGCATGAAGACCGCGATCGACGCCCGCAGGGGCGAACTGAAGGACACCAACCTGCTCGTGCTCGATGCCGGCGACCAGTTCCAGGGCTCGCTTTTCTACACCACCTACAAGAGCGCCCCGATCGCTGAATTCATGAACGGCATCGGCTTTGACGCCATGGCGATCGGCAACCACGAATTCGACGACGGCCCCGAGGAACTCGCCCGCTTCATCGATGCGCTGAAATTCCCGATGATCTCCGGCAACGTTCTGGCCGGCCTCAACACCCCGATCGCCGACAAGTACAAGCCCTACATCATCAAGGAGTTCGGAGCCGACAAGGTTGCGGTCGTTTCGGTCCTCGCGACCGATACGGACGAAACCTCTTCGCCCGGTGACGACGTGCTGTTCATCGACGAGATTTCCTATCTCAAGGATGCCGTGAAGGAAATCGAGGCCGCCGGCGTCAACAAGATCGTCCTGCTCTCGCATGTCGGCTACACGGTGGACCAGCGGATCGCCGCGGCGGTCGACGGCATCGACGTGATCGTCGGCGGCCACAGCCACACGCTGCTCTCCTCCACCGACGAGAAGGCGGCCGGCCCCTACCCGACGCTGGTCAAGAACCCGTCGGGCAAGGACGTGCCGATCGTCACGGCCTACGCTTATTCGAAATATCTGGGTGACTTGAAGGTCGTCTTCGATGACGCCGGCGCCGTGAAGTCCGCCGAGGGCGCGCCGAAACTCCTCGACGCTTCGGTGGCTGAAGATACCGCCTACGCCGCCAGGGTCGCAGAACTCGGCGCTCCGATCGAGGAACTGAAGAAGAAGGAAATCGGCGAGACGGCAGCGGTTATCGACGGCTCGCGCGAAGTCTGCCGCGCCGCCGAATGCACGATGGGCAACCTCGTCGCCGATGCCATGGTCGATCGGGTCAAGGATCAGGGTGTAACGATTGCCATCCAGAACGGTGGCGGCCTGCGTGCCTCGATCGATGCCGGAACGGTGACGATGGGCGAAGCCCTGACCGTCCTGCCCTTCCAGAACACGCTGGCCACCTTCAAGCTGAAGGGCTCCGATATCGTCGCGGCACTGGAGAATGGCCTGAGCCAGATCGAGGATGGCGCCGGCCGCTTCCCGCAGGTCTCCGGGATGAAATACACCTTCGACAAGTCGAAGCCGGCCGGTAGCCGCGTCGTCTCGGTGGAAGTGAAGGAAGGGGACGCGTTCGTGGCCCTCGACCCGGCCAAGCTCTACGGCGTCGCGACCAACAACTACATGCGCGCCGGCGGCGACGGCTACAAGATCTTCACCTCGGCCGGCCAGAACGCCTATGACTTCGGCCCTGGCCTCGAGACCGTTCTGGCCGACTACATTGCCAAGAACAGCCCCTACAAGCCCTATACTGACGGCCGTATCACCGAAGTTGTCGGGGCGGCGCCCGCTGCACCTGCGGCGACGACCGAAGCCCCGGCGGCGGCCCCTGCAGCCCCGGCGGCAGCCGAAGCCGTGGCTACGGCGGCCACGAAATACACGGTCGCGCTCGGTGACAGCCTCTGGAAGATCGCCGTCGCGACCTACGGCGATGGCCTGGCCTGGAAGAAGATCGCCGAGGCCAACAAGCTGAAGAACCCGGACCTGATCGGTGTCGGCAAGGAACTCGAACTGCCGGCCAAGTAAGGCGCGGTTTGCCGAAGGCTCAAGACCGGTCCGGGCTTTCCCGGACCGGTTTTTGCTTTTAAGAGATGATCCCGAAGACGCTCTCCTTCGTAGTGGGTCCGAGCGACGCAATCAGGATTTCGAAATGACCGCAGACCAGTCTCACCTTCCCCCCGGCCACCCGTCCGTTCGTTTCGGCAAGGTCGGCGTGCTTCTCGTCAATCTCGGCACGCCGGATGGCACGGACTACAAGTCGATGCGGCGCTACCTGAAGGAATTCCTGATGGACAAGCGCGTCATCGAGTGGTCGCCCTGGAAGTGGTACCCGATCCTGTTCGGCATCGTTCTGAACACGCGCCCCCAGAAGGTCGGCAAGGCCTATGAGGAGATCTGGAACAAGGAAAAGGACGAGAGCTATCTGCGGACCTATACCCGCAGCCAGGCGGAACTGATGGCCGAGGCCCTCAAGGGCCACCCGAACGTCGTGGCCGACTGGGCGATGCGCTACGGCCAGCCGTCGATCGCCTCGAAGATCGACGCGCTCCAGGCCGCCGGCTGCGAGAAGATCCTGCTCTTCCCGCTCTACCCGCAATATGCCGCCTCGACCACGGCCACCGTCAACGACAAGGCATTCGAGCACCTGATGAAGTTGCGCTGGCAGCCGGCTGTCCGCACGGTTCCGCCCTATCACGACGACCCGGCCTATATCGACGCGCTGGCCGTCTCCGTGGAGAAGAAGCTCGCCACGCTCGACTGGGAACCCGAACTGCTCATCACCTCGTTCCACGGCATTCCGCAATCCTACTTCAAGCAGGGCGACCCCTATCACTGCCACTGCATGAAGACCGGACGCCTCCTGCGCGAACGCCTTGGCCTGCCGAAGGAAAAGTTCATGGTGACCTTCCAGTCCCGCTTCGGGCCTGAGGAATGGCTGCAGCCCTACACCGACAAGACGATGGAGAAGCTTGGAAAGGATGGCGTGAAGCGCATCGCCATCATGAACCCCGGCTTCGTTTCGGATTGCCTGGAGACACTGGAGGAAATCGCCGGAGAGGCTGGCGAGATCTTCCATCATAACGGTGGCGAGAAGTTCGTTCACATCCCCTGCCTGAACGACAGCCCGGAAGGCATGAACGTGCTTGAGACGGTCGTGCGTCGCGAACTGCAGGGCTGGATTTAGGGTCTTGCGCGGCACCAACCGGAGCTAAGCAGCGAGTAAGCGTCGCGCGGGATCGGCAGGAACTCCGACGTCAACGGTCCCCGCGAAACAACCGCCGCGGAAATGCGGTTTGACCCGAGTTGGATGCGAGACGGGGACCCGGGCTAGGTGTATAGTCTCGCTGATTGAAAACGCGCGAGCTTCGGGCTGACCGTGCAGCTTTGAGCTGTCCGGTCCGGGCATCCGTAGACCGAGCGTTGGCCGACAGCGCCGCCCGCGGGCGAAGGCGGTTGCGAAGGCAAGCAGGATCGATCTGGAGGTAACAGCCGATGATGATTACCGCGATCGATGACTATTTCGCCAAGGGATGCGGGCGCTGCGAGCGTTTTGCCACACCCGATTGCTCGACGCGGTCGTGGATAGCAGGACTTGAGCAACTCCGTCGCATCTGCCTCGATTGTGGCCTTACCGAAACGGTGAAATGGGGCCATCCGTGCTACATGCACGCCGGCCGGAATATCGTGATCATCGGTGCCTTCCGCAACGACTACCGGATCACGTTCTTCAATGCATCGCTGATGAAGGATCCAGATGGCGTACTCGAACGCCAGGGGCCGAACTCGCGCCACCCGGATATGATCCGCTTCGTGAAGAACGAGGACGTCGCCCGGATGACGCCAGTGATCCAGGCCTATCTCAGGGAAGCGATGAACTATGCGGAATCGGGTCTCAAGGGAGAGAAGGAAGACGTACCGCTCGATCTGCCGGAAGAACTGGTTACCGCGATGGATGACGATCCGGTGCTCGCAGAGGCGTTTCATCGTCTCACACCCGGACGGCAGAAGAGCTACGTCATACTCCTCAACGGAGCCAAACAGACCGACACGCGCCGCGCCCGCATCCTGAAGAACCGCGACAAGATCCTCGCCGGCAAGGGAGCGCTGGAGCGCTGAGAAACAGCCCCAGCCCCTCAACCAATACGGTTCAAGAAATACAACCAGGAAGAATCGCCACGCCTGCGCCGCGCCTTTCCCTGAGCTCTCTGGAAAGCTGACCTGCTCAAAAAATAGCCAAATTTCATAAACTTAAGCAACATTCGAAAGATTACAGGCCCAAACGCCATCAGCCTTTAGTTGCACATTTACTCATGAAGCTCTCTCTTCAATTGGCCTAAGTCATTGATTTTCATTGCCAAATATAACAGGTAAAATCTTGTATTAACGCTAATTTAAATCGTCAATCCTAGATTTGACCTCACGAAGGAGAGACAAATGGCAACACGTAAGGCAGTTCTGGCAGCAACCATGTTTGCGCTGTCAATGTCCCATGCCCTGGCACAGACGGCAGAGCCGAACGCCAAGGCTCTGGTCACCCCCGCGGTCCTCGAAGACATGCGAAAGTTCATCGATTCCGAAATCGTCCAGATTTCGATCGACGCGCAGAACGAGAAGCAGCAGAAGCTCACCCAGGCGGAGATCGACACGCTGGACGCCCAGTGGCGCGCCGAGCGCGAAAAGGAGG
Source organism: Rhizobium terricola (assembly GCF_012927355.1). Classification (GTDB taxonomy): domain Bacteria; phylum Pseudomonadota; class Alphaproteobacteria; order Rhizobiales; family Rhizobiaceae; genus Allorhizobium; species Allorhizobium terricola. The sequence continues at coordinate 144,641 of NZ_JABBGK010000001.1, read as the reverse complement.
ACAAGCCCCTGATCGCAGCAACGCTGTCCAATCCGCTTTCGGTGTATCTCGCCCGCATCCAGGGACGCTCCCTCGGCCTTTATGCCGAAATCTTCGTGATGGACCAGAACGGCCTGAACGTCGGCCAAAGTTCGGTGACGAGCGACTTCTGGCAGGGCGACGAGGACAAGTTCCAGAAGACCTTCAATGTCGCAGGCGATGCCGTCTTCATCGATGCCCCCGAATGGGATGACGAAGCCAAGATCTGGCGCGGCCAGGTCAGCTTCACCGTCACGAAAGGTGCGGAAGAGAAGCCGATCGGTGCCGTTACCGTCGAACTCAATCTCACCGAACTCGAGCGGCGCGCTGCAGTCGGCCTCTGAACCCCAGCGAAACAGCGGCCAGTGGCGGCCAGGAACTTGAAACGTTCCCGTGGGACCGGCGCCATCAGCGAAACCAGATAGGTAAGACCATGATCAAGAACATATCCGTCAGCGCCAAGGGCTTCGCAGCATTCGGCATCCTGGCGGTCATCGCCATCGGAGCATCCGGGTTCATCTACACCCGTGTCGACACTGCCGGGACGCTGGTCGAAAACAAGCAGGTCATCGACCAGCTGTTGACCAAAACCGCGGAGCTCACCGACGACATGGTGCAGGCCGATCTGGCGCTGAAGAATTTCCTCCTCACCGGTAACCGCGACTTCGTGGCAACCCTGGAGCAGTCGACCAAGAAGATCGACGGCGAAGTGCCCGCACTGGAAAAACTGTTCGAGGCTGAAGCCCAGAGCGAGCTTCCCGCCCTGCGCGAGGCCATCGGCAAGATCGGGGAATGGCGTTCGACCGTCGTGGAGCGGCAGATCAGTCTGATGCGCGACCCGATGACGGTCGAACTCGCCCGTGCGATCGAACTGACCGGCGACGGCTCCAGACTGGTCTCGGCCTTCAACGAGAAGCTCAAGACCGTCACCAGCGACCTTCAACAGCGCGCCGATGTCGCCTCGGCCGATCAGAAATCGGCTCTGGCTACGGTGGAACTGATCAGCCTTGCCGCATCCGTGATCGTCGGGCTCGTCGCGGCGCTGATGGGCCTCCTGAACTTCCAGCTCGTATCCCGGCCGCTTGCCCGCCTTGCCGACGTGACGTCGCGTCTCGCCAACGGCGACCTGGACGTCTCGATCGACAAGGGCGGCAAGGATGAGATCGGCCAGATGGCCGAATCCATGCAGGTCTTCCGCGAAGCGGCCATCGCCAACCAGCGCCTGCAGGCGGAAGCAGAAGAGGCGCGCGGCCATGCCGAAGCCGACCGCCTGGCCGCCCAGGAACGGGCCGAGGCCGAAGCTGCCGAACGCCTGCGCATTGCGACCTCCGGCCTTGCTGCCGGCTTGAAGCGACTGGCGAAGGGCGAGCTCTCCTTCCAGCTCGAAGAAGCCTTCGCCCCGGATTTCGAGGCGCTCCGCCACGACTTCAACCAGTCGATCAGCCAGCTCAACCAGACCCTCTCCGCGATCACCAACAGCGTCGCGACGATCGAGACCGGCACCCAGGAAATCGCCTCCGGCACCGATCACCTGTCGAAGCGCACGGAACAGCAGGCAGCCGCCCTTGAGGAGACCGCCGCTGCCGTCGAGGAGATCACGGCCAACGTCCAGAATTCGACGAAGCGGACGGAAGAGGCCCGCTCTGTCGCCTCCCAGGCCAATTCCTCGGCCAACCAGTCGTCCGAGGTCGTGGCACGGGCCGAAGAGGCCATGCGCAAGATCGAGGAGAGCTCGCGTCAGATCTCCAACATCATCGGCGTAATCGACGAGATTGCCTTCCAGACCAACCTGCTGGCGCTCAATGCCGGCGTCGAAGCTGCCCGCGCCGGTGAAGCCGGCAAGGGTTTTGCCGTTGTCGCCCAGGAGGTACGTGAGCTTGCCCAGCGTTCGGCAAACGCGGCAAAGGAAATCAAGTCTCTCATCCACAACTCGACGACCGAAGTCTCGAGCGGCGTGGATCTGGTCCGCCAGGCAAGCGAAGCTCTCCGCACCATCGGCGTCTTCATCTCCGACATGAACACCCACATGGATGCGATCGCCATCTCGGCGAAGGAACAGTCGACCGGCCTTTCTGAAGTCAACCAGGCCGTCAACGCGATGGACCAGACCACGCAGCAGAACGCCGCGATGGTCGAGGAGTCGAACGCCGCCTCCGCCGCACTCGCCTCCGAGGCCGCAAAGCTCCGCGAACTCATCTCGCAGTTTACTATCAACGGCGTTGCCTCGACCCAGGCCGCAGCGCTTCGCCAGACGGCCCGCACCATGGCCCGGCCGAGCCAGCCTGCAACGGTCTCCCGCCCCGTCCAGCCGGCCCGCATGAGCGCCCCGGCCATGCGAAGCCATGGCAATGCGGCGGTCGCGGCAGATAACTGGGAAGAGTTCTGAGCCTTTCACAAAGGCACTCAAGGACAGAATAGAAGGAGGCCGCGCAGCCATGTTGCGCGGCCTTTTTCACGTCCGGTGCGACACCCTCGCCCGACCTCCAGGCCGAGAGGCGGCTCGCGGCACGGCGCCCCCACCTCCACTTCTTCTCTTTTGCCGCTCGCTCATCTTGCCAAGGAAAGAGACATCGCCCACTTGTAAGTCTAGCGAAGCCTTTCGCGCTATTTTTGAGGGGAGTGTTTCATGCCTTTTGCCGGTCCCGATATTGTCGTCATCGCGCTCGTTGCGCTGGTCATTCTTGCTCTCTTCGCCGGCATCAAGACAGTGCCGCAGGGCTATCGCTATACGATCGAGCTTTTCGGACGTTATACCCGCACGCTGGAACCAGGCCTCAACCTGATTATCCCCTTCATCGAGCGGATCGGCTCCAAGCTCAACGTGATGGAACAGGTGCTTGACGTCCCGACCCAGGAAGTCATCACCAAGGACAATGCCAGCGTCTCGGCTGACGCGGTCGCCTTCTACCAGATCCTCAACGCCGCCCAGGCCGCCTATCAGGTTGCCAATCTCGAAAACGCGATCCTCAACCTCACCATGACCAACATCCGTTCGGTCATGGGCTCGATGGACCTCGATGAACTGCTCTCCAACCGCGAGGCGATCAATGACCGTCTGCTGAAGGTGGTCGATGAAGCGGTCGGCCCCTGGGGCATCAAGGTGACGCGCGTCGAGATCAAGGACATTCAGCCGCCGAAGGACCTAGTCGACGCCATGGCCCGGCAGATGAAGGCCGAGCGCGAGAAACGCGCCCAGGTGCTCGAGGCCGAAGGCTTCCGCAACGCCCAGATCCTGCGCGCCGAGGGCGCCAAGCAATCGGCAATCCTGCAGGCCGAGGGTCAGCGTGAGGCCGCCTACCGCGAAGCCGAAGCCCGCGAACGCCTGGCAGAGGCCGAGGCCAAAGCCACGCGCTTCGTCTCAGACGCGATCGCCGCCGGCGACGTCAATGCGATCAACTACTTTGTTGCCCAGAAATACACCGAAGCGATGGCCGCGATCGGGTCCGCGCCGAATTCAAAAATCGTGCTGATGCCAATGGAAGCCTCCAGCCTGATCGGCTCGCTCGGCGGCATCGGCGCGATTGCACGCGAAGTCTTCGGCGACCAGCCCGCCGCAAAGCCACGCCCCGTCGCTCCACCCGCGCCCGCTGCTGCACCGACTCGCACCACGCCGACCGTCAATCCCTTCGCGCCGAACCAGGAGAACTGAGGCATGTTCGCCCGCGTCATCGCAGAACTCGGACCATGGAGCTGGTGGCTGCTCGGCCTCCTGCTGCTTGCCGCCGAACTCCTGATGCCCGGCGTCTTCCTGGTCTGGATCGGCATCGGGGCGCTGGCGACCGGGATCCTGTCGCTGCTTTTCTGGGAAAGTGCCGCCTGGGGCTGGCAGGTCCAGCTTCTGGTCTTCGCGGCACTCGCCGTCGTCGCCACCCTGCTCGGGCGGCGGTTCCTGTCGAAGCCCGATCTCGTCACCGACGAACCCCTGCTCAACCAGCGCGGCGCGAGCCTCGTCGGACGGACCGCGACGCTTGCCGAACCGATCGCCGAAGGTCGCGGCCGGGTTCGCCTCGATGATACCTACTGGCCCGTCATGGGACCTGACCTGCCGGTCGGCACAAAGGTGAAGATAATCTCGTCCAACGGCCGCGATCTGACGGTCGAGCCGGCCTGATCAGGCCACGCCGATCCGCAAGAGATCGTGGAAGTGCACCAGCCCGATCGGCCGGTTGTCCTCGTCGACGACGAGGAGCGCGCCGATGCTGTGCTGGTTGAGGATCGCCAGTGCCGCGGTCGCGAGCGTGCTCGGCTTGATCGTCTTCGGCGTCCGGGTCATCACGTCGTCGACCGAGAGTTCCGCGAGATTGCGCGACAGGTTGCGCGCCATGTCGCCCTCGGTGACGATCCCGGCCAGCTTGCCGTCATCGTCGAGAACGGCGACGCAGCCGAAATGCTTGTGCGACAGGGTGACGATCGCCTCCGGCATCGGGGTTCCCTGCCTGACGAGCGGCAGGCGGTCGCCGGTGTGCATGATGTCGCGCACATGGGTCAGGCTCGCACCCAGCTTGCCGCCCGGATGGAAGACGCGGAAATCGTTGGGGGTGAAGCCGCGCGCCTCGAGCAGCGAGATCGCGATCGCATCGCCCATGGCAAGCTGCAGCACGGTCGAGGTGGTCGGCGCCAGGCCGTGCGGGCAGGCTTCCTGCACCTTCGGCAGAAGCAGCACCACGTCGGCCTCGCGCGCCAGTGTCGAGTTCTCGCCGGCCGTCATGGCGATCAGCGGGATCGAGAAGCGCCGCGAATAGGAAAGGATACCCTGCAGTTCCTGGCTTTCGCCGCTCCATGACATCGCGAGGATCGCGTCGTCGCGGCCGATCATGCCCAGATCGCCGTGATTGGCTTCCGCCGGATGGACGAAGAAGGCCGGGGTCCCGGTCGAGGCAAAGGTCGCGGCGAGCTTGGTGCCGATGTGACCGCTCTTGCCGACGCCCGTGACGATCAACCGGCCCGAAATCCCGCCGATGATATTGACGGCGTTGCAGAAGGGGCCGGCCAGTCCGTTGGTCAGGGCCTCTTCGAGGGCCACAAGGCCGTTGCGTTCGGTCGTGACGACCCTCAGAGCCGATTCGATGGCACCGGCTTCGACGAGATTTACAGCGCGCTTGATCATGGCGGACCCTTACTGCTTTTGCCCATGGCTGTCCACTCGAAGACCGAGATCCCCGCCGGAACCGCACTCTTTCCCATCGGACGCGTGGGGAAAAGCAGGCATTCCGCCGCATCCCCGGTCGCCCGACGAAGACGCACGTTCCAACCCGGCGATCGAAACCAAACGTTAACCACATGGCTTTACGTTTGGGTAAGCATTTAAGAATTGCCGGGCAAAATCCAAATGGTTCAGACAGAAAAGACCGAAGCGGAGGGCGCGCGCCGCCGCCTGTCCGCGGCATCGGCCGGTCTCCTGGCCTGCGGCCTGTTCGGCCTTGCCGATCCGGCCGTCGCCCAGAGCACTTCGACCTCCACCACCTGGACGCCGCCGTCAGCTACGCAGACCGGAACCACTGGCAGCACCGCGACCAACGGCGCGACGACAACCGCCGCCACCGGCACGACAACTGCGGGGGCCACCGCGCCCGCCGACAATCTCACGACCCAGTCGACCGGCACCGCCCAGACCGGCGCGCTCTCGGATCCAGAAGCGGATCTGGACGCGCAGCCCGAAGATTTCGGACGGCAGAACCTGCGCGAGACGACCCTCGACGATCCGACGGCCTTCCGCACCCGCCGCGACGCGGGGAACGAGCCCGACGGCATTCGTCTCGGCACGATGGTGCTGCGCCCTTCGCTGAGCGAAAAGATCGGGCACGAGAGAACCACCAGCGGCGGCACGGAAGAGAGCCGGACCTTTTCGGAAACGGGGCTGAAGGGCACGCTGACGTCCGACTGGTCGCGCCACGAGCTGACGATCGGCGGTGAAGGCTACTGGCAGAAGAACCTGGCGGGCGAAGGCGCGGAAAACCCGCGCGCCGGCATCAACGCCGATCTCCGCCTCGATCTCGCCGACGACACGATCGCCCATGTGAAGGGCGGCTACAATTTCAGCCGCGAGGACAACGACGACCCGAACGCCATTTCCGGGGCAACCGTGCAGTCGGGCGTCCACCAGTATTCGGGCGGCGTTTCCGTCGAACATGATTTCGGCAGGCTGCGCGGCACGATCGCTGCAGACCTGAACCGCTGGCAGTATTCGGACGCGGAACTCGCGGACGGCACGAGCCTCGGCCTGACGGACCGCAACCGACTGGGCGGCGAATTGCGCGGCCGCATCGGCTATGAGATCTCCCCCGCCCTCACCCCCTTCGTCGAGGTGGCCATCGGCAGGATTCGCTACGACGAGACGACCGACTCGGATGGCTATGCCCGCTCCGCCGACACCTATTCGGCACGCGGCGGCATTGCCGCCGATTTCGGCGACAAGCTGAAGGGTGAGCTGGGCCTCGGCTATGAACGTCAGCGCTTCGAGGACGACCGGCTCGGTGATCTCTCGGCCTTGACGGTCGACGGCAATGTCACCTGGTCGCCGCAGCAGGGCACCGATGTCGACCTCGGCCTTTCAACGACGATCGACCCCTCCACCACGCCAGGGCTCAGCGGTTCGGTGATCTATGCGCTCAACAGCGAAGTCACCCATCAGCTCCGCAGCAATCTTGTCGCCCGATTGTCGAACTCGGTCGAATGGACCAACTATCCCGGCGGTGCCGGCGCGAGCGACGCGACGTCCTACACCACGGGCGCCGGCCTCACCTGGAGCATCAACCGCTATCTCGACCTGACTGCCGACGTCGAATACGAGCGCACACTTTACGACGCCGCGGCCGACAGCAACGCGCTGCGCACCTCGATCGGCCTGACCGCGAAACGCTGAAGCCGGACGAGAATGGAGAAAACGACAAAGGCCGCGCCCGAACCGGACGCGGCCTTTGTCGTATTTGTCGGGACAGTCGGCTTATTTGAGAGCCGCCAGAAGCGCCTTCAGGGGCTCTTCGATCGACGGCCGGATATCGGCGCGCTCGATGGCGAAGGCGACGTTGGCGAGGATGAAGCCATCCTTGGCGCCGCAGTCGAAGGTCTGGCCCTTGAAGTGATAGCCGGCGAAGGCCTGCTGCTTGGCAAGCTTGAGCATGCCGTCGGTCAGCTGGATCTCGTTGCCCGCGCCACGCTCCTGGGTTTCCAGGATCGAGAAGATTTCCGGCTGCAGGATGTAGCGGCCATTGATGAAGAAGTTTGAAGGTGCGGTGCCCTTGGCAGGCTTCTCGACCATTTCCGTGATGCGGAAGCCGCCTTCAAGCGCCTCACCGACACCGACGATGCCGTATTTATGGGCCTGCGACGGATCGCATTCCTCGACAGCGATGACGTTTCCGCCGGCCTTCTCGTAAAGCTCGACCATGCCCTTCAGGCAGCCCTTTTCGCCGCGCATGATCATGTCGGGCAGAAGAAGCGCGAAGGGCTCGTTGCCGACGATGTCGCGGGCGCACCAGACCGCGTGACCGAGGCCGAGCGGCTCCTGCTGGCGAGTGAAGCTCGCGGAACCGGCGGTCGGCAGCAGGTCCTCCAGGAGCGTCAGCTCCGCATTCTTGTTGCGGGCCTTGAGAGTCTGCTCGAGTTCGAACTGGATATCGAAATAGTCTTCGATGACGCCTTTTCCGCGGCCCGTCACGAAGACGAAATGCTCAATGCCCGCCTCGGCCGCTTCATCCACCACGTACTGGATGACGGGCTTGTCGACGACGGTCAGCATCTCCTTCGGAACGGCCTTCGTGGCCGGAAGAAAACGGGTGCCGAGACCGGCGACAGGAAATACGGCTTTACGGAGTTTATTACGTTGGACCACACATTCCTCCTCGAGGATTCTGCCAAGGCGTCTTCATTACGCGCTTGCCCTCTAGTATATATTTACTACCATTTCGCAAAGGTTTCGAAGGCCGCCGCGCCATGGTAAAGACTTTGTTGACGGCTGCTGCCTTAACGTAGGCTGAACAGCCTCCAGATCGGCTGGAAAAGAACCGTAGGACAACGGGGAAGTTCCCATGACCAGACAAAATCGCAAGCTTCTCGGAGCCCTTGCCATTTCCCTCGCCGCCAGCCTGCTACCCGGCACGGCATCGGCAGACGCTGGCTTCAAGAAATGGATCAACGGCTTCTATGCCACCGCCGCCAAGGCAGGGATCAGCGAACGGACCTATAATCAGGCCTTCGCAGGCGTCAGCGAGCCCGATCCCTTCGTCCTGGAAAAGGCCGCCTACCAGCCCGAATTCAAGTCCCAGATCTGGGATTATCTCGATTCGCGCGTCAATCCCTACACCGTCAAGATCGGCAGGGAGATGGCGGCACAATACGGCTCCACGCTCAATGCCCTGGAACGCCATTTCGGCGTGGACAAGAACATCCTGCTGGCCATCTGGTCGATGGAATCGAACTATGGCGCAGCGCTCGAAAGGCCGGACCGGCTGCACCACGTGCCGCGCGCTCTGGCGACGCTCGCCTATGCCGACGCCAAGCGCTCGAAATATGCGCGGACCCAGCTGATCGCAGCCCTCAAGATGCTGCAGAACGGCGACGTCGCCTCCAAGAACCTGATGGGGTCCTGGGCGGGCGCGATGGGCCACACCCAGTTTATCCCGTCGAGCTATCTGCTCTATTCGATCGATGCCGACGGCAACGGCAAGAAGGACATCTGGCACTCCATTCCGGATGCGCTCGCAACCTCGGCCAACCTGCTCGCCAAGAACGGCTGGCAGACAGGCAGGACCTGGGGCTACGAGATCGTCGTTCCGGCCGGTGGCAGCGCGCATGCCGGCAAGACCAAGACGCTCGCCCAGTGGGCGGCCCTCGGCTTCGTGCGCCCGAGCGGCAAGGGCTTCAAGAACGGCGCCGAGCGCGCCCAGCTGAAGATGATGGGCGGCGCCAACGGTCCGGGCTTCCTGATGACGAAGAACTTCTTCACCATCAAGAACTACAACGCGGCCGACAGCTATGCGCTCGCCGTCGGCTTGCTCGCCGACGAGATCGCCGGCTACAACGGCATGCAGCAACGCTGGCCGCGCCCGGAGAACGCACTCGACATCAAGGAAAAGTTCGAGCTGCAGAGCCGGATGCAGGCGCTCGGCTACTATGAAGGCGAGATCGACGGCAATTTCGGCTCCGGTTCCAAGGCGGCGATTTCCGCCATCCAGAGCCGGCTCGGCATGTCGGTGGACGGCCAGCCTTCGCGCATCCTGCTCGACAAGCTGCGCAATTGACAATCGTCGGCACCCGCCGCACATATCCGGTAACGCTCCGTTCCTGATGCGGGGCGCTTGGGAGGCAGCAGGCGCATGCGCGTGACAAGGCGGAAGATCGGCGTTCGAGGTTGGCTGGCTTGCCTTTTCACGCTCGCCTTCACCGGCGTGACCGTGCTCGAATCTCCGGCAATCGCCCAGGAGGTTCGCAAGCCCCGGAACCTTCTGGAGCTGCTGTTCGGACCGCGGGAACGGCGTGCTCCAGAGCCGGCCCCACCGCCGCGCAAGGTCAAGACGCCGCGCTCGGTGAAGAAGACCACGACCAGCATCACCAGCATTACCACCGCCCCGAAGCCGCCGGAGCCGGCCCCGAAGATCGAAAACGCCCGCAAGGTGCTCGTCATCGGCGACTTCGTCGCAAGCGGCCTTGCAGACGGTCTCGAGGAGGCCTTCGCCGCGTCTCCGGGTGTGGTCGTCGAGGAGAAGAGCAACGGTTCGTCCGGCCTTGTGCGCGCGGACTATTTCGACTGGCAAACCGAATTGCCGAAGATGATCGTCGAGGCCAAGCCGGCGGTCGTCATCATCGACATCGGCGCCAACGATCGCCAGCAGATGGTAACGGCCGGCGGCAAGCTCGAATTCCGCACCGATGCGTGGTTCCAGGAATATGAGCGCCGCGTCACGGCCCTCGCCAAGGTCGCCACAGATGCCAAGGTGCCCCTTCTCTGGGTTGGCCTGCCCGCCTTCCGTCCGCAAAACATGACCGCCGACGCGCTGACGCTGAACGCCGTCTATCGCCGCTCCGTGGAACGGGTCGGCGGCGAGTTCATCGACGTCTGGGACGGCTTCGTCGATCAGGATGGTCGCTTCATCGTCACCGGCTCCGACATCAATGGCCAGCAGGTCCGCCTGCGCGGCACCGACGGTATCAACCTCACCGCCGCCGGCAAGCGCAAGCTCGCCTTCTACGTCGAGAAATCCGCACGCCGTCTGCTCGGCGACATGACCAGCCCGGATCTCGTGCGCCTTGACGCGAGCAACCTGCCGGAACTGCTGAGCCTGCCGCCGTCCGAGATGAAGAACGTCGTGACCACCCAGCCGATCGACCTCTTCGATCCGGACCTGGACGGAGCGACCGAATTGCTCGGCGCCAAGCCGCTGCCGGTTTCGACGCTCCCCTCGCCCCGCGACCAGCTCGTCAAGAACGGTGCGCTTCCGCCGCCCCCCACCGGCCGTGTCGACGACGTGCGTCTGCTCAACACCGGCTCCACCCAGAAATGAAAAGGGCCGCTAGAGAGCGGCCCGATCCAGTTTTATCCGATGCCCGCGATCAGCGCGGCAGGACGCTCGCCCCCATGAGGGCTTCGTCGATCGCGCGCGCAGCCTGGCGGCCTTCGCGGATGGCCCAGACGACCAGCGACTGGCCGCGGCGCACGTCGCCGGCCGTCCACAGCTTGTCCACCGAGGTCTTGTAGTCGCGATCGTTGGCGACAACGTTCGTCGAGCCGCGGCGGTCGGTGTTGAGGGTCAGCTTGCCGTCGAGTTCCTTCAGCACGCTGTCCGTGAAGGGACCGCGGAAGCCGATGGCGATGAAGGCGAGATCAGCCTTGATGATGAACTCCGAACCGGCGATCGGCTTGCGCTTCTCGTCGACCTGGCAGCACTTCACGCCGGTCAGGACACCATCTTCCCCGACGAATTCGAGGGTGCCGACCTGGAATTCACGGATCGCGCCTTCGGCCTGCGACGAGGAGGTGCGCATCTTGGTGGCCCAGAACGGCCACACCGCGAGCTTGTCCTCGGTTTCCGGCGGACGCGGGCGGATGTCGAGCTGGGTGACCTTCACCGCGCCCTGGCGGAACGCCGTGCCGACGCAGTCCGACGCCGTGTCCCCGCCGCCGACGACCACGATATGCTTGCCCCCGGCAAGGATCGGATCCGACGGCCAGCCGGCGCTGTCGATGTTCTCGCGGCCGACGCGGCGGTTCTGTTGGACGAGATAGGGCATGGCGTCATGCACGCCATGCAACTCGACGCCGGGGATGCCGGCCTCGCGCGGGGTTTCCGAACCACCGCAATAGAGCACTGCGTCATAATCGGCGAGCAAGGTTTCGATCTTCACGTCAACGCCGACATTGACGCCGCAGTGGAAGGTGACGTTTTCGCCCTTAAGCTGCTCGACGCGGCGGTCGATGAAGTTCTTCTCCATCTTGAAGTCCGGAATGCCGTAGCGCAGCAGGCCGCCGGGCTTGGATTCACGCTCGTAGACATGCACCTCGTGGCCGGCACGGCCGAGCTGCTGGGCAGCGGCCAGACCGGACGGGCCCGAGCCGATGATGGCGACCTTCTTGCCGGTATGCACGGTCGCCGGCTGCGGCACGATGAAGCCCAACTCATAGGCCTTGTCGGCGAGCGCCTGCTCGACCGTCTTGATCGCAACCGGGGTGTCCTCGAGGTTCAGCGTGCAGGCTTCCTCGCACGGTGCCGGACAGACGCGGCCGGTGAATTCCGGGAAGTTGTTCGTCGAGTGGAGGTTGCGGATCGCCTCTTCCCACTTGTTGTTGTAGACGAGGTCGTTCCAGTCCGGGATCTGGTTGTGAACCGGGCAGCCCGTCGGACCGTGGCAATAGGGAATGCCGCAATCCATGCAGCGCGCGGCCTGTTTGGTGACCTCGGCATCCGACATCGGGATGGTGAATTCGCGGAAATGGCGGATGCGGTCGGACGCCGGCTGATACTTGGCCACGCTCCGGTCGATTTCCATGAAACCTGTAACCTTGCCCATAGTTCTGATCCTGCTCAATATCTCGTGGACGGCACGCTCCCGTGCCCGAAGGGTGCCCCGCCGATCGACCGGCGGAACGGCTTCGAAAGGCGGTTATTCCGCCGCGACTCCCATGCGCATGCGTTCCATTTCCTCGAGCGCACGGCGGTATTCGACCGGCATGACCTTGCGGAACTTCGGACGGAAGCCGGCCCAGTTGTCGAGGATCTGCTTGGCGCGGGCCGAACCCGTGTAATGCAGATGGTTCGAGATCAGCTGGTACAGGCGCTCCTCGTCGTGGCGGGTCATGTCGCCCGACACGTCGACACGGCCCTTGTGCATCAGGTCACCGCCATGGTGGTGCAGCTTCTCGAGCATGTCGTCCTCTTCCGGAACCGGCTCGAGTTCGACCATCGCCATATTGCAGCGCGAGGCGAAATCGCCGCTCTCGTCCAGCACATAGGCGACGCCGCCCGACATACCGGCCGCAAAGTTGCGGCCCGTGCCGCCGAGCACGACGACCACGCCGCCGGTCATGTATTCGCAGCCATGGTCACCCACGCCCTCGACGACCGCAACCGCGCCGGAGTTGCGCACGGCGAAACGTTCGCCGGCCACGCCGCGGAAGTAGCATTCGCCGGCGATCGCGCCGTAGAGAACCGTGTTGCCGACGATGATCGACTCTTCCGCGACGATCCTCGTGTTTTCCGGCGGACGGACGATGATGCGACCACCCGACAGGCCCTTGCCGACATAGTCGTTGCCGTCACCCACGAGATCGAAGGTGATGCCGCGGGCAAGGAAGGCGCCGAAGGACTGGCCCGCCGTGCCGTTAAGCGTGACGTGGATCGTGTCGTCCTTCAGACCCTTGTGGCCGTAGCGCTTGGCAAGCTCGCCCGACAGCATCGCACCAGCCGAGCGGTCGACGTTCTTGATGTCGACGTCGAACACGACGGGCTGCTTGGCATCGAGAGCCGGCATCGCCTTCTCGATCAGCTTGCGGTCGAGCACGTCGTCGATCGGGTGCTTCTGGCGCTCGGTCCAGTAGGTGGCTTCCTTGGCGGCAGGGACCTTGTGGAAGATCTTGGAGAAATCGAGCCCTTCGGCCTTCCAGTGCGCCAACATGTCTTCCTTCTCCAGAAGTTCGGAAGCGCCGATGATCTCGTCGAGCCGGGCAACGCCCAGAGAAGCGAGGATTTCGCGCACTTCTTCCGCCACGAAGAAGAAGTAGTTGATGACATGCTCCGGCGTGCCCTTGAAGCGCTTGCGCAGGACCGGGTCCTGGGTCGCGACGCCTACGGGACACGTGTTGAGGTGGCACTTGCGCATCATGATGCAGCCGGCGGCGATCAGCGGTGCCGTGGCAAAGCCGAATTCGTCCGCACCGAGCAGTGCACCGATGATGACGTCACGTCCGGTCTTGAGGCCGCCGTCGACCTGCAGCGCGATGCGCGAGCGAAGGCCGTTGAGCACCAGCGTCTGCTGGGTTTCGGCGAGACCGATTTCCCAAGGGGAGCCGGCATGCTTCAGCGAGGTCAGCGGCGAGGCGCCGGTGCCGCCGTCGAAGCCGGCGATGGTGATGTGGTCAGCGCGCGCCTTGGCAACGCCGGCGGCAACTGTGCCGACGCCGACTTCCGAGACGAGCTTGACCGAGATGTCGGCCACCGGGTTGACGTTCTTCAGGTCGAAGATCAGCTGTGCCAAGTCTTCGATCGAATAAATGTCGTGATGCGGCGGCGGCGAGATCAGGCCGACGCCCTGGGTCGAGTGACGGGTCTTGGCGATCGTCGCATCGACCTTGTGGCCGGGCAGCTGACCGCCTTCGCCGGGCTTGGCGCCCTGCGCCACCTTGATCTGCAGCACGTCGGCATTGACCAGGTATTCCGTGGTCACGCCGAAGCGGCCCGAGGCAACCTGCTTGATCGCGGAACGCTCGGGGTTCGCCGAACCGTTGAGCAACGGCAGATAACGATCGCTCTCCTCACCGCCCTCACCCGTGTTCGACTTGCCGCCGATCTTGTTCATCGCGATCGCCAGCGTCGTATGCGCCTCGCGGCTGATCGAGCCGAACGACATCGCGCCGGTCGAGAAACGCTTGACGATCTCGACAGCCGGCTCGACTTCCTCGACCGGGATCGGTTTGCGGCCGAGCGCCTCGGCACCCTTGATCTTGAACAGGCCGCGAATGGTGTTCATCCTGAGCGAGCTCTCGTTCACCATCTCCGCGAACTCGCGGTAACGGTCCTGGCTGTTGCCACGGACGGCATGCTGCAGGGCAGCGATCGAATCCGGGCTCCAGGCATGGTTTTCGCCGCGCATGCGGTAGGCATATTCGCCGCCGATATCGAGCGTGTTGGCCAACACCGGATCCTTGCCGAAGGCCGCGCGGTGACGGCTCACCGTCTCTTCGGAGATTTCCGAAAGGCCGATGCCTTCGATGGTCGTGGCGGTACCGAAGAAGTACTTCTCGACCAGCTCCGAAGAGAGACCGACCGCATCGAAGATCTGCGCGCCGCAATAGGACTGGTAGGTCGAGATGCCCATCTTGGACATGACCTTGAGGATGCCCTTGCCGACGGCCTTGATGTAGCGATAGACGACCTCGTCCTCGGAGACTTCCTTCGGAAACTCGCCGTGCTTGTGCATGTCGAGCAGGGTGTCGAAGGCGAGGTAGGGGTTGATCGCCTCGGCGCCGTAGCCGGCGAGACAGCAGAAGTGATGCACTTCGCGCGGCTCGCCCGATTCCACCACGAGACCAACCGAGGTTCTGAGCCCCTTGCGGATCAGGTGATGGTGCACTGCGGCCGTCGCAAGCAGCGCCGGGATCGCGACGCGGTCCGGGCCGATCTGGCGGTCGGAGAGCACGATGATGTTGTAGCCGCCGCGAACGGCAGCTTCGGCGCGCTCGCAGAGACGATCGAGCATTTCCGGCATGCCCTCGGCACCGCGCTCGGCATCGTAGGTGAAGTCGAGCGTCTTGGTGTCGAAGCGGTCCTCGGTGTGACCGATCGACCGGATCTTTTCGAGATCGCCGTTGGTCAGGATCGGCTGGCGCACTTCAAGACGCTTGGCATGAGCCATGCCGGCATGGTCGAGAATGTTCGGGCGCGGGCCGATGAACGATACGAGGCTCATGACGAGTTCCTCGCGGATCGGGTCGATCGGCGGGTTGGTGACCTGGGCGAAGTTCTGCTTGAAATAGGTGTAGAGCAGCTTCGACTTCACCGACATCGCCGAGATCGGCGTATCGGTGCCCATCGAACCGATCGCTTCCTGGCCGGTGGTCGCCATCGGCGACATCAGGAGCTTGGTGTCCTCGGTCGTGTAGCCGAAGGCCTGCTGGCGATCGAGCAGCGACACGTCGCGGCGCAGCGCCCGGGGTTCGACCGGCTTCAGGTCCTCGAGGATGAGCTGGGTGCGGTCGAGCCAGTCGCGATAGGGGTGGCTCTTGGCGAGGTCTGACTTCACTTCCTGGTCGGAAATGATGCGGCCCTTTTCCATGTCGATGAGCAGCATCTTGCCCGGCTGCAGGCGCCACTTCTTGACGATCCGCTCTTCCGGAACCGGCAGCGTGCCTGCTTCGGAAGCAAGGATAACGCGGTCGTCGTCGGTGACGAGATAGCGGGCCGGACGCAGACCATTGCGGTCGAGCGTCGCGCCGATCTGGCGGCCGTCGGTGAAGCAGACCGCAGCCGGCCCGTCCCACGGTTCCATCAGGGCGGCGTGATACTCGTAGAAGGCCTTCCGCTCGGGGCTCATCAGCTGGTTGCCGGCCCAGGCTTCCGGGATCAGCATCATCACCGCATGGGCCAGCGAATAGCCGCCGCGCTGCAGGAATTCGAGCGCGTTGTCGAAGCAGGCGGTGTCGGACTGGCCTTCATAGGAAATCGGCCAGAGCTTGGAGATGTCCGAACCGAACAGCGGCGAGGAGACAGACGCCTGGCGCGCCGCCATCCAGTTGACGTTGCCGCGCAGCGTGTTGATTTCACCGTTATGGGCGACCATGCGGTACGGGTGGGCGAGCTTCCACGACGGGAAGGTATTGGTCGAGAAGCGCTGGTGCACGAGGGCGACCGCCGACTCGAAGCGCGGATCGGCAAGATCCTTGTAGTAGGCGCCGACCTGGAAGGCGAGGAACATGCCCTTGTAGACGATGGTCGAGGACGACAGCGACACCGGATAGAAACCGGTATCTTCACCCTTGAACTCGTCATAGATGCGGTTGGAGATCACCTTGCGCAGCAGGAACAGGCGGCGCTCGAACTGCTCCTGGGTCGCGGCGTCGCGACCGGCGCCGATGAAGACCTGGATGTGGCGCGGCTCGGTCGCCGCAATGTCCGGAGCCTTCGACAGCGAGGCATTGTCGACCGGCACGTCACGGTAGCCGATCAGGTTCTGCCCCTCGGCATGACAGACGTCGGCGATAATCTTCTTGAAATGGGCGATCTGCTTCTCGTCCTGCGGGAAGAAAAAGTGGCCGACCGCATATTCACCGGCCTTCGGCAGGGTGATGCCCTGCTTCGCCATCTCCTCGCGGAAGAAGCGGTCGGGGATCTGCACCAGAATGCCGGCGCCGTCGCCCATCAGCGGATCGGCGCCGACGGCGCCGCGATGGGTGAGGTTTTCCAGGATGAACAGGCCGTCCTTGACGATCTGGTGCGACTTCTCGCCCTTCATATGGGCAATGAAGCCGACGCCGCAGGCGTCGTGTTCGTTCTGCGGATCATAGAGACCCTGTTTGGCGGGAAGACCATGAACGAGCGTTCGCACCGCGCGCTCTTCGCCGGCTGCGGTGGATGCCTGCATGATCTCTTCGGATGGCGTCATCTTGGTCATTGCCTTCCCTCCAAATTGCGCCCGTAAACCCGGGCCATACCCGCCAGAACCGCTGGCGCCGATGCCGGCGCAGCCGTCCCATTCTGGCGAGAAACGCTCTCACCATCATGACAGACGAACCGAACCGGCTCAAAATTCTCGAATTAGGTCAATTGTTCTGACCTATTTTCTAGCTTTCTATGACAGAAACCGAATGGAGACGCAAGGCGCTCCGACAAAAAATTAACGACCGAAAAGCCGCTTTATTACGAGATGAAAGGCATTCGCGTAATTTTATTGCGCAACCCAGCGCGATACCCACCGCTTATTGCGCAAGCGTATAAAGCGACATCGGTCCGCCGCGGATTGGATTGATCGGCACGGGGAAATCCCTAATCTGCCTCTAGCCGAACCCACCTCTTTCAAACGGAATTATTGTCATGTTTTTCGCCTCAGACAATTGGGCCGGTGCCCACCCAAGGATCGCCGAGAGCCTCGCCCGCGAAGCGGCGGGCTACGCCGCGGCCTACGGCACCAGCGATCTCGACCGGCGCATGGAAGAGCGCTTCAACGACCTCTTCCAGCGCGAGGTCGCGGTCTTCTTCGTCGGCACCGGCACGGCGGCCAATTCGCTGTCGCTTGCGGCCGTAGCCAAGCCGGGCGGCGTTACCTTCTGCCATTCCGAAGCCCATGTCACGGCCGACGAGTGCGGCGCCCCGGAATTCCTGACCGGCGCTTGCCGGCTCTTCCCGGTACCGGGCCCGAACGGCAAGATGGATGCCCAGGCCCTGTCGGCGGCGATCGGCCGCTTTCCGCCGGGCGCCGTCCACCAGGGACGCCCGATGGCGGTGACGCTGACCCAGGCAACCGAGATGGGCACGGTCTATTCCCTGGACGAGATCGAGGCGATCGGCGCCGTCGCCCGTAGCCACGGCCTGCCGCTGCACATGGACGGTGCCCGCTTTGCCAACGCGCTGGTCGCCCTCGGCGCCACCCCGGCCGACATGACCTGGAAGCGCGGCGTCGACATCCTCTCCTTCGGCGCCACAAAGAATGGTTGCTGGTGCGCCGAGGCGATCATCTTCCTGAAGCCGGAACTGGCGACCGAAATGCCCTTCATCCGCAAGCGCTCGGCCCAGCTGTTCTCCAAGACCCGCTTCATCTCGGCCCAGTTCGAAGCCTATCTCGACGGAGGCCTGTGGCTCGATCTCGCGCGAAACGCCAACGGCATGGCCGACCGGCTGCGTGCCGGAATTGCCGCCTCGTCGAAAAGCCGGCTCGCCTGGAACACCACGACCAACGAGATCTTCGCCGTACTCGCCAAGGATGCGGCCACACTCGCCGAGGACAGGGGCGCGAAGTTCTACGACTGGCCGGTGCCGGCCGAAACGCCGGACCTGCTCGGCGAGAACGAAGTCCTGATCCGGCTGGTCACCAGCTTCTCGACAACCGCCGACGAGGTCGACCGCTTCCTCGAGGTCCTGGCCTGATTGCATCCGGAACTGTGCCGGACAAAGGAAAAGGGCGGCCCCGCGGGACCGCCCTTTCTCATTTCACCGAACTGACGGATAGCCCGATCAGGCGACGCGAGCTTCGATCGCCTTCGGTGCGTTGATGGCCTCGGCGCTGATCGAAATCTTGCGCGGCTTCATTGCCTCCGGAATATTACGAAGAAGGTCGATGTGCAGCAGGCCATTCTTCAGCGAGGCGCTGGTCACTTCGACGTGGTCGGCAAGCTGGAAGCGGCGCTCGAAGGCGCGCTTGGCAATGCCGCGATAGAGGAATTCGCTCTGCTCGGCCTTTTCTTCTTCGGCCTTCTCGCCCTTGACGGTCAGCACATGGGCATGCGCCTCGATGCTGAGCTCAGTTTCATCGAAACCGGCGACCGCCATGGTGATGCGGTAGGTCGTCTCGCCGGTGCGCTCGATGTTGTAGGGCGGATAGGTCTGGGCCTGGTCGGGCTGCCCGAGGCTGTCCAGCATGGTGAACAGGCGGTCGAAGCCGACGGTGGAACGGTAGAGGGGGGAAAAATCGACGTGACGCATAAGGTCCTCCTTGAAGCGACTGTTAGCGGTTTTCGCGTCCGGCACCCCTGTTCAGGCGGCGACGGAATGGAAAGCGGTCCCGTTCTGGCAACCACGAAAATGAGATGGGAACGCCCGATCGCGAATTCAAGAACCCGGCAGGAAGGCTCGGCACGGCAGGCGCCTCAAGCGATGAATTTCAAATGAACAGGCGGTTCAGTCCGAGTTCAGTGCGCTCCTTGTAGAACCGCATCTATCGGATGTCTCAAACCCGATGACCGGAAGATATCGTCCCTTCCTCTTCCGGTCAGCTTTCGCCGGAACCGCGCCCGTGTCCCCGAACTAGCGGTTCCGGCTTTTTTCTTTGACCTTGCCGGACCTTCGTCCTATCCGAGTCTGAAGAGGGGGCAATTGCGCCCATGTACGATTCGGCGAATGCGAGCATGGACACCATCCTTCACCCGACCCCGGGCAATCCCATCCCTGGCAACCCGATCACCGGCTTCTTCAAGGGGCATCGGGGCGTCAGGCTGCGCTATGCGGTCTTCAAGTCGGACCGGCCCGTCTCCAAGGGCACCGTCGTCCTCCTGCATGGCCGCAACGAATCCATCGAGAAGTATTTCGAGACGATCCGCGACCTGAATGCGCGGGGCCTCTGGGTCGCCACCTATGACTTCCGGGGTCAGGGCGGTTCCGAGCGACTGCTGAAGAATGTCCGCAAGGGCCACGTCTACCGCTTTTCCGACTATGTGCGCGACCTCGAGATCTTTCTCGAGCAGATCGTCCTGCCGGACACCCGCCTGCCCTTCTTCCTGCTCGCCCACTCGACCGGCGGGCTGATCGCCCTGTCGGCGGCGCCCCGCCTCGCCAACCGCATCGACCGGATGGTGCTGATGGCGCCCTTTGTCGGGCTCGGCGGCCAGAAGCTCTCGCCGACGAACATTCACCGGATCTCGACGCTCGCGACCTTCACCGGCTTCGGACGCATCTGCCTGACCTCAGATGAACCTCTGAAACCCTTCGACGACAATCCGCTGACCTCCGACCAGCTGCGCTTCGAGCGCAACAACGAGATCATCCGCCGCTTCCCGCATCTGGCGCTCGGGCCGCCGACGGCGCGCTGGCTCTATGAGGCGCAGAAGACGATGAAGCGCGTCTCGTCGGCGCGCCACCTCGCCTCGATCACCGTGCCGACGGTGATCGTCGCGCCCGGCAAAGACCCGATCGTGCCCTATGCCTATCAGGAAAAGCTGTCGCAATATTTCCGCGCCGGCCAGCTGGTGCCGGTGCCGGGCAGCCGGCACGAGATCCTGCAAGAGCGGGACCGTTTCCGCGCCCAGGCGCTTGCGGCCTTCGACGCCTTCATTCCCGGCGGCGAACCCGAAAACGAAAACGGCGCGACAGACGCCGCGCCGGCTCTCACCGAGGACTGATCGCCCTCAATTGCTGTTGAGCATCGCCAGCGCTTCGGCATGAAGCGCTGCACTGCCGGCCGCGATGATCGAACCGCCGCCCTCCGGACGCCCGCCGTCCCAGGTGGTGACGACGCCGCCGGCCTGCTCGATCAGCGGGATCAGCGCGCCGACGTCATAGGGCTTCAGCACAGTCTCGATGACCAGGTCGACATGGCCGGCCGCAAGCAGCGCATAGGCGTAGCAGTCGATGCCATAGCGGAAGAGCTTCACCCGGTCCTGCACGGCCTGGAACCTGGCAACCTCGGGGCCCTTGAAGAGATGCGGCGAAGTGGAGAAAAGGATCGCGTTGTCGAGCCCGCCGCAATCGCGCGTGCGGATCTGTCGCTCACCGTCGGGACCGCTGTACCAGGACCGCTCGCCGTCGGCGAAATAGCGTTCACCGGTGAACGGCTGGTCCATCAGCCCCATGACCGAGCGCCCCTTCTCCTGGAAGCCGATCAGCGTGCCCCATACCGGAACGCCGGAGATGAAGGCGCGCGTGCCGTCGATCGGATCGATCACCCAGACATGGTCGCGGTCGGTCCCGACGTCTTCATGCTCCTCGCCGAGAATGCCGTGCTCCGGAAACTCGGCCTCGATCAACGCGCGGATGACGGCCTCCGCCGCCTGGTCGCCCTCGGTGACCGGGTCGAAGCCGCCCTGCTGCTTGTTGACCACGCTGAGCCCCGAACGAAAGCGCGGCAGGGTTTCGGCTTTGGCGGCATCGGCAAGACGATTGAAGAAGGAGCGATCGGGGCGCATCGGCTGTTCCGCTTGATGGTGAGGACGAGATGCCAGTCTCTTAAAGCAGTTTTGGCGATTTGCAATCTCTGCGCATCGAGCGCCCTCGAACCAAAAATGCGCAAAAAAGCGGCTTGCTCAAAAAAGTGACTTTTGAAACTTGACAATTGTGCGATGCAGCAATAGTGTCTTCCTTACAGTCCTTGGACTGTAAATACCCTCCTTGGGTGTTTCCTCCCTAGACTTAGCCGCGCCAATGGCGCGGTTTTTTTTGACCTGTCGGGGAAATCACTCGGCCGCGAGCGCGGCATCGCCGGAAAAATCGGCAACAAATTCAGACATCTGCTGCATGAACACCGCGATGGAGCCGGCGAGCGCGCAAAAGTCGTCCCGCTTTGCCAGCGTCGTCTCGTTGACGTAGATCGCCCGGTTCACCTCGATCTGCAGCGCATGCAGGCCTCGCGCCGGCCGGCCGTAGTGTTCGGTGATGAAGCCGCCGGCATAGGGCTTGTTCCGCACGGCCGTGAAGCCAAGACTGCCGAGGAATTCCAGCGCCGCCTCGGAGAGTTCGGCCGAGGCGCTGGTGCCATAGCGGTCGCCGATGATGAAATCCGGACGGATGCCGCTGCCGGCGATCCGGATATTGCCGGGCATCGAGTGGCAGTCGATCAGCACGCCGAACCCGAAACGCGCATGGGTCCGGGCGATCAGCTTGCGCAGGCAATGATGGTACGGCTTGTAGATTTCCTCGATCCGCTCCAGCGCTTCGGCGACCGGCAACCGCCGTGCGTAGATCTCCATGTTCTCCGCGACGATCTTCGGGATCGTCCCGAGGCCACCGGCCACACGCACCGAATTGATGTTGGCAAAGGGCGGAACCGGATCGGAAAACATCTTCGGATCGAGTTCGTAGGGTTCGCGATTGACGTCGACGAAGGCGCGCGGGAAATGGGCGAGCAGCATCGGCGCGCCGAGTTCGGGTGCAGCACCGAAGAGTTCGTCGACATAGTGGTCCTCGGACCGGCGGATCGCCGTTCCGTCAAGACGGGACTGCTCGAGAAAACTCAAAGGGTAGCGCCGGCCGCTATGCGGCGAGTTGTAGACGAAGGGAATGGACTGCGTTTCCGGCTCGCGCACCTCGAACAGCTGGAAATCGACTGCCATCCCGTCCACGGTGCCCCTTCTTTACCAAGTCACAATCTTCTTCTTAACATCATGTTGCCAGCTGGCCCCGCGGAAGTCCATACTGCCAGAAATGGCGGTCGGCGCCCCTTTTCCGGTTATTCACGGGATCTTTACTCGCGAAGAGCTAGCTTTGGGGGCTGAAAGCCCTACCCGAAATGAGTGAATAGCGGTCCCCACATGACACAGAAAATCCTTCTCGCCGAAGACGACAACGACATGCGCCGGTTCCTGGTGAAGGCACTGGAAAAGGCGGGCTACAAGGTGTCCTCCTTCGACAACGGCGCTAGCGCCTATGACCGCCTCCGGGAAGAACCCTTCTCGCTGCTTTTGACCGACATCGTCATGCCGGAAATGGACGGCATCGAGCTCGCGCGCCGCGCCACCGAGCTCGATCCGGACCTCAAGGTGATGTTCATCACCGGCTTCGCGGCCGTCGCGCTCAACGCCGATTCGAAGGCTCCGAAGGATGCCAAGGTCCTTTCCAAGCCTTTCCACCTTCGCGACCTCGTCGACGAAGTCAACAAACTCCTTGCTGCGTAAGGGGTTTCGCGGCGGCTGTAAAAAACTCTTCACAAAACCCCAAAAAGCCTATTGACGGGCGAACAGGTTTTGTGGTCTTAAGCCGCCATCGGATGGGCGTGTAGCTCAGCGGGAGAGCACTACGTTGACATCGTAGGGGTCACAGGTTCAATCCCTGTCACGCCCACCATCCTAATTCAAACAAGGGCTTGCCGAGAAATCGGCGAGCCCTTGTCGCATTCGGGACCAGGCCCTCAGGTACCGACTCAAGGGGCGATCTTCATCACTTCGTCCCCGACAAAGACGATGACATAACCGCCCATTGCCTCCGCCTCGCCCGCCCAACGCTTCAGCGTCGCAAGATATCTCTCGCCGCGCCAGACATCGGGACGACGCGGGTCGACCAGCACGGTGAGCTGCTGCCCCTGCCGGTAGACCATCATGTGACTGTGTGCAGGCTCCCACTCCGCCGCCATCTGCGGGTCGGTCATCCAGGAACAATAGAAGCTGCGGCACGTCCTGGGCCGCGCCTCATAGGCGAGACAGCCCTGATCGCGCACGCAATGGCGACAGAGCGTATTGGCGGGCTTGTCGAGCTCGTCGATGTCCGGCAGGTCGCAACAGAGCGTGCACCCCCCGCAGGCGCGTCCAGGCACTGTTATCGTGGCGGGCTCCGTCATCGATCCTCATTTCCATTGGCGCGCGTTCCTAGCATGCCCGCGCGCCCCGCGACTATCCGATCCATGCCGTCCTAGTCCATCAAGGGTCGCCCAACGCCGCGCCGGGGAGCAGATCACCCCATAACGGGAAAAGCCGCCGGCTCCTCATGAACCGGCGGCTTTCAGATACGCCCCTTCGGGCGGCTGGTCCGCCACGCCACAGCGTGACGAGCAGGTCGGGATCAGGTCTCCGCCGGCGGCCAGGGGCTGCGCAGCGATTTCTCCGAGATCTCGATGATCGGCTTGGGGGCCGCCGTTTCGCTCGGCAGGCTCCAGTTTTCGAGCGGCCCGAGCGACGCGGCGGGCATCGGCACAGATGGCTGCGACTGGCGGTCGTTGCGAGCCACTTCCAACTGGCCGGTCAGGATGGCGATCTCGGAGCGCAGCTGGCGGATCTCCGCCTTGGCGACTTCGGCACTCGAACGATACTGGCGGATCTCTTCCTGGTCGGCATGGCTGCGCTGGTCGAAGTCTCGCTTCAACGTTTCCGCGTCGCGATCCCGCTTGCCGCGCATGTTTTCCGAATCGCGCAGGCGCATCGTGAGTTCGCTCACCTGCAGCGACAGGTCGCGGCGCTGCGCCTCGTTGTCGGAATGCGTGGAACGGGCGTCCGACAGCTCCTGTGCCAGACGATCGGCCCTGAGCGACGACGTGGCGAACTCCGCCTTCACCTGCTTGAGTTCCGAACGCGTCGCCTGAAGCTCGTCCTCGACCAGCTTGACGCGGCCACGTGCGGTCACCAGCAGCTTCTCGACCAGTTCGGCCTTCGAACTGACCGCCTCGTTGCGGGTCACGAGCTGCGACATCTCGACGGTCATCGCGCTCTGCTTGGTGTCC
This sequence comes from Rhizobium terricola, assembly GCF_012927355.1. GTDB lineage: Bacteria > Pseudomonadota > Alphaproteobacteria > Rhizobiales > Rhizobiaceae > Allorhizobium > Allorhizobium terricola. Next base: position 120,347 of record NZ_JABBGK010000001.1, on the reverse strand, counting down.
AGTTCCGCCTGCAGCCGCTTGAGCTTCTCGTCCGTGAAGTTCAATTCCTGCTTCAGCGTGGTAACCTCGCCGACCAGATTGCGCGACAGGTTCTCCTGATGCACCAGGCCGGCCTTCAGCTGTCGCTTGTCCTCGGCCAGGCGCTCGATCTCGCGCGCCTGCGCATCGGCCTCGCGGCGCGACGTCTCGATCAGCACCTGGTGCTGGGTGCGCTCGGTCTCGTATTTCTCGCGCATGGCGGCGAAGTCGCGATTGCGCTGCTCGAGATCGTGATGGGCGCGCTTTAGAAGGGCCGCCGTCTCGTCGTACTGGCCGATCCGCTCGTCGAGTTCGCGGGCCGCGTCACGAAGGCGCGCTTCGACCACTGCCAAGTCATGGGCATTGGCCTCGTAGAGCGCCTCGAGCCGCACGAGCTTTTCGCGCGCCTCATCGGCATCGGACCGGAGTTGGGTATTTTCCGCCTTGAGCTCCTTGTTTTCGCCGGCCAGCCGCGCGCTTTCGGCGTCCAGCTTGCGCCGCGCATTGCTCTCGTAGTCGAGCAGCGTTGCGATACGCGCCCGCTCGGTGCGAAGCGTCCCGAGTTCGGCGAGCGCATCGCCATGCGACGTCAGCAGTGAAGATACCCGCTCCTGCAAGAAGCCGAGACCGGACAGCAGTTGCTCCGAGGAAAGATGGCTTTCCTCGACCACGGAACCGAAGGCCTCGCAGTCGCCAAGTTCGCCCCTGGGTTGCTGCGACATCACGGACGACGAAGACGTCATTGCCCCGACCGGGCGTCCGGCCGACGGTCCGGTCCCGGCAGAAACCTTGTGCTGCTCATCGGTACGGCGAAAAAAGCTCATGACCATCTTGTCCCCCAATCAGGTCCCAACAACTATTTCGTATATTTCTAATTAATTGTTTAGAAATGACTTTTCAGGTCACGTCGTCCACATCAGCTACCCATGATGGGAAGATTGAGCATGTTTTGACCTGCGTCAAAGCAAAGTTTCGGCGCATCGGACAGCCCTGCCACGATTCCAACAACTTTCTTACCCGCATGACGGTTTCGCGACGGCCGGAGACCGGCCGCCTGTATCAAAATGCGACTTTTGATTGATGAAATATAGCGGTGGGCCGCCCCGTCGGATCGCCTCAGCGATTGGCGACGGTACGGTGCGCCTCGGCGACAGACTCGCGAATCGCCGACGAAAGCGTCGCCACCATCTCGGCAAGTTCTTCCTCGCGGGCATTGTAGGGCGGCGCGAGGATGACCGTGTCGCCGGCGACGCCGCCGACATTGCCTGTGCAGGGATAGCAGATCAGCCCTGCCTCGAAGGCACGCCGGCCGATCGCCGCGTGCAGGCTGGCATAGGCGGGGAACGGTTCCTTCGTCTCCGGATCGGCGACCATCTCGAGACCGATGAAGAAGCCCCTGCCGCGCACGTCGCCGACTTCCGCCACATCGGCGAGCGCCGCGCGTAGTTCGGCCTGCAATTGCGCACCGCGCGCGGTCACCCGTTCCATGAGCCGATCCCGAGTGACGATCTTCTGGACGGCGACCCCGGCCGCACAGGCGGCGGTATGGCCGGTGAAGGTGTGGCCGGTCATCGCCCCGCCATGAGCGGCCATCAGCGTCTCGTGGACCTTGTCGCTGTAGAGTGCGGCGCCGAGTGGCTGGTAACCGGCGGCAAGTCCCTTGGCGATGCTCATGATGTCCGGCACGACGCCGTCATGCTCCAGCGCCCGCCACGTACCGGTCCGTCCCGAACCGCACATGACCTCGTCGCCGATCAGCAGGACGCCATATCGATCACAGACATCGCGCACCGCCCGGGCATAGCCTTCCGGCGCCGGCACGACGCCGCCGGCAGCCCCGACGACGGGCTCGAAGATGAAGGCCGCAACCTTGTCCGGTCCGATCTTCAGGATCTCGTCCTCCAGTTCCTGCGCGAGATAGGCGACGAGGCCTTCGGCGGAGACACCTTCCGGCCGGCGATAGGCATTGGCGCTGGAGACGAAGGTAACGTCGAGCAGGCTGCCCTCGAAGGCATCGCGGCGCGTCTTGAAATCGGAGACGGAGAGCGCGCCGAGCGTGTTTCCGTGCCAGGAGCGCCGGCGCGAGATGAACCGCCGGCGGCTCTTTTCGCCCCGGGCCGTATGATACTGGAGGGCGATCTTCATGCAGGACTCCACCGCTTCGGAGCCGCTGCACACATAGACGATGTTGGGAAAGTGTCCGCCCGTGTTGCGGGTGATGATTTCGGTCAGCTCCTCGACCGCGTCGGAGGTGAAGAGATAGCGATAGGCGTGCGCGATCCGGTCGAGCTGTTCCTTTACCGCTTCCGTCACTTCCGGATGCGCATGCCCGAGGCAGTAGACCGCCGGCCCACCCGACCCGTCGAGATATCGCTTGCCGTTTACGTCATAGAGGTAGCTTCCCTTCCCGTAGGCGATTTTCGGCAGGGCCTGCACACCGTAGCTGCTGCCGGTGCTGGTAATCTTGGCGTTGGACATCGTTCTTCTCTGGGCTGGCGCGCCATGACAAGGCGCGGGGGCGGGTCGGCTTTCGGGGCTGATGATACAGGCCTCGTTGCCGTACGCAAGAGAAATTAAACGAGTGTTCAGTTTCTAGATTGACGGCTCAGCCAGACGTGGTCGCGAGCATCGCATCCGTCCATTGTTCGCAAAGCCCGATCGCCTCCTCGGACGTGAAGGTCTCGGGGTTAAGGCACCATTCGAGCCACAGCCCGTCATGGATCGCGACGAGGCCGATGGCCGCAAGCCGCAGATCGGGAAGCGGCCTGCCGGACGCCTCCCACACTGCGGCGAGCAGATCCTCGAGCAGCCGGCGGTATTCGGCATAGGTCCGGTCGTGCACGTCGGTCATGATCGTCGAGTGATCGATCATCCCCCAGAACACCACCCAGGTGCGAAGCGTGCTGCGCTCCAGCACCGGCGCCGACAGCGAGGCACGGAAATAGGCGCTGAGCCGCGCGCGCGCATCGCTTCCGGCCGCTTCGACCTTCTCACGGATATTGTCGAGCAGGCCGAGCGACAACGCCTCGTAGGCATGCCCCACCAGTTCGTCCTTGCTGGCATAGTGATGATTGATCAGCCCGACCGAGATCCCGGCCTCCGCACTGATCTTGCGGATCGAAAGACCGGCATGACCCTCGCGGGCGAGGCAGGCAAGCGTCGCCGTGATGAGGGCGCGGCGGCGCTCCTCCGGAAGCTTGCGTTCGAATTTGCCGAGTTCGCCCATGCGCGGCTCCTGCCTGGACGGCCTTACTCGGCCGGACCGATGGTGATGTCGACCGGCTGGAGACCGTCGATCTCGCCCAGCACCCGGTCGCCGGGCGAAAGCGGGCCGACCCCGGCCGGCGTACCGGTGAAGATGAGATCCCCCGGAACGAGATGATAGAAGCGCGACAGATGGCTGATGAGTTCAGGAACCGACCAGACGAGGTCGCTCAGATGCGCGTCCTGGCGGGTTTCGCCGTTCACCGTCAGCCGTATGCGCTGCGGGCCGATGTCGGCGAACTCCGCAGCCCTTACGATCTCGGCGATCGGTGCCGAATTCTCGAATGCCTTGCCGAGCGACCACGGGCGCTGCTTGGCGCGCTCAGCAAGCTGCAGGTCGCGTCGCGTCAAATCGAGACCGGCGGCATAGCCAAAGATCGCGTCCGCGGCCTCTTCGACGTCGACCCGGAAGGCCGGTGCGCCGATGGCAACGACAAGCTCCATCTCGTAGTGAAAATTCGAAGTCCCCGGCGGATAGGGAATGGCGGCGCCGCTCGCGACGATCGCCGAGGCCGGCTTGGTGAAGTAGAACGGCGCCTCGCGGTCCACCTCGTACCCCATTTCGGCGGCGTGTTCGGCATAGTTGCGGCCGACCCCGAAAACACGATGAACCGGATAACCGGCCGTCTCGCCCCGGACGGGGACCACGGGAATAGCCGGAATTTCGAAAAGCGTCTTCATGTCTTGCCTCGTACCGCAATTATCCGCATCGACATAAATCAGGAACGCCGTCGTCTCGCCAGTATCGACGGGTCGGAGGCGCCGGAAAAATGCGCTGACCACGCTTCAAGTCACACCTCGAAACGACCCTACCCTTTTTTGTTGTGCTAATAAGCGCTAGAGAAAGCGTGTATTAGCGGGGGGAACGCAATCGTGAAACTGGAAATCTATGATCTGCCCGGACATCTGGTGAGGCGCCTCAACCAGGCTTCCGTATCAATCTTCATGGACGAGACGGCGAAGAAGGGCTTCGACCTCACGCCAGTCCAGTATGCCGCGCTGAGCGCGATCGACGCCACGCCGGGCCTCGACCAGGCAACCGTTGCCAACCACATCGCCTACGACCGCGTCACCATCGGTGGCGTGGTCGATCGTCTCGTGCAGAAGGAACTGGTGCGGCGGGAGACCAACCCGAAGGACCGCCGCGCCCGCAACCTTTTCCTGACCGAGAAGGGTGCCGAGACGCTCGCCGAGATCCGCCCGGTCGTCAGGGAGAGCCAGACTATCCTTCTCGAGGGGCTGACCGACGGCGAACGCCAGGAACTGGTTCGCCTGCTGCGCAAGGCAAGCGACGCCGTCAACGATCGCAGCCGGGCGCCGCTGCGCCTCGACTGAGGTACCGCTCCGCCCCGACCTGCGTCAGGGAACGAGAACCGCCGCCCCCTGGAAACGCCCGTGCCGCAGATCGTCCAGCGCCTCGTTGGCGCGGTCCAACGGGTAGACGGTGGTCGTCGTCACGACGCCGGCACGGGGCGCCAGTTCCAGGAACTCGATCGCATCGGCACGGGTGAGATTGGCCACCGACAGGATCTGACGCTCGCCCCAGAGGATGGAATAGGGAAACTGCGGGATGTCGCTCATGTGAATGCCGCCGCAGACGACCCGCCCACCCTTGGCCACCGCCCGCAAGGCCGCCGGAACCAGGTCGCCGACTGGGGCAAAGATCATCGCCGCGTCGAGCATGGCCGGCGGCGTCTCGTCCGAGCTTCCCGCCCATGTCGCGCCAAGTGATCGTGCCATCGCCTGCGCCGCCGCGTCGCCGGGACGGGTGAAGGCATAGACTTCACGTCCCTGATAGCCGCAGACCTGCGCGATGATGTGGGCCGCGGCCCCGAAACCGTAGATCCCGACCCGCCGGCCCTCACCTGCCATCTTGAGCGACCGCCAGCCGATCAGTCCGGCGCACATCAGGGGCGCGGCCGCGATCGGATCAGCAAAGCCGTCGAGCGGAAAGGCAAAGGCTTCGTCCGCCACCACATGCGTGGCGAACCCTCCGTCGCGCGTGTAGCCGGTGAAGCCCGGATGGTCGCAAAGGTTCTCCCGACCGCTTTCGCAATAGCTGCAGCAGCCGCATGTATGACCGAGCCAGGGGATGCCGACCCGCCGACCGGGGGCAAGCGAGGTCTCCTCTCCGCAGCTCTCGACGATTCCGACGATCTCGTGGCCAGGCACCAGCGGAAGTTTTGGCTCGGTGAGGTCCCCGTCGACCACATGCAGGTCGGTCCGGCAGACAGCACAGGCCTCGACCCGCACGACGATTTCTCCCGGCCCGGCCACCGGATCGGGCCGCTCTTCCAGCTTCAACGCCTCGCCCGGCCGGTGAAGCACCATCGCTTTCATGGCATATCTCCCTGACGCATCGCGCATGACATCGCGGCTCGCGATCGTCTATGCTGGAAAAGCCTTCATGACGCTGTGATCGGAATCAAGTTCTTTTCGACGTCCATCCCTTCAGCCCGGACAATCCCATGTCATCCGTTGCCACGCCTGTTTCCGTCGACCCTACCGAGTTGCATGCCTATTGGAGCCTTCCGCAAAGCGATCTGCTGGCCGATCTCGGCACCGGCGAAAAGGGCTTGTCGACGGACACCGCCCAAGCGCGGCTGAAGCAGGTCGGCGCCAATGTCTTTCGCGACGAAAGCCGCTGGCTGGGGCTCCGGATCTTCTTCGGCCAGTTCAAGAGCCCGCTCGTCCTCATCCTCGTCGTGGCCGCCGCGATCTCGATCGCGGTCGGCGAATGGCGGGAAGCCATCATCATCACCATCATCGTCCTCGCCAGTTCGCTGCTCAGCTTCTACCAGGAATACTCCGCCTCTCGCGCCGTGGAAGAACTCAAGGCGCGGATCGGCTTCAAGGCAAAGGTCTGGCGCGACGGGACGCTTGGCGCGCTCCCGGCGAACCTCCTCGTTCCCGGTGACGTCATCGAGCTTGCGGCGGGCGACCTCATTCCCGCCGACGCCGTCATCCTCTCGGCGACCGACCTGTTCGTCAGCCAGTCGGCGCTGACCGGAGAAACCTTCCCCGTCGAGAAGCGTCCCGGCGAGGTGTCGAAGGAGGCGGTGCTCGCCAACCGCTCGAACGTCGTCTTCACCGGTTCGTCGGTCCGCAGCGGCATCGGCCGTGCCGTGATCGTCGAAACCGGTTCCGCCACCGAATACGGCACGATCGCCGGTCACCTGCAGGTCGAGCCTCCGGAGACGGATTTCGCCCGCGGCATCCGCCATTTCGGCTACCTGATGACGCGGGTCACGCTGATCATCGTGGTGGTGATCTTCGCCGGCAACCTGCTTCTCGAACGCCCGCTGATCGACTCCCTGCTCTTTGCGCTTGCCATCGCAGTCGGGCTGACCCCGGAACTCCTGCCGGCCATCGTCAGCGTCACGCTGTCGAACGGTGCCCGTCGGATGGCCGCCGGTGGCGTGATCGTCCGCCGTCTCGCCTCGATCGAGAACCTCGGCAGCATGAACCTGCTCTGCACGGACAAGACCGGCACGCTGACCGAGGGCGTCGTGCGGCTGGACCGCCTCGAAGGCCCGCTCGGCACCGCCGACAACGCCTTGCTGACATTCGCCGCCCTCAACGCCCGCCTGCAGAACGGCATGGCGAACCCGCTCGACGACGCGATCGACACCGCGGCGACCGGGGCAGGCACGGACACTTCAAAGTTCCGCAAGGTCGGGGAAATCCCCTACGACTTCCTTCGCAAGCGCCTCTCCGTGATCGTCGAGGAACCTGGCAAGCCCGGCCAGCGGCTGATCACCAAGGGCGCGCTCGCCAACATCCTCGAAATCTCGACGACCTATCTCGAGGGTGGCGAAAGCCGTCCGCTGGATGCCGAAACCCGCCAGACACTCGAGAAGCGCTTCTCGGACTGGAGCGCGGAAGGTTTTCGCGTCCTCGGCCTTGCCGTCCGCCACTTCGACACGCCACCCGAAACCTATCACCGCGACAGCGAGACCGAGGTGACCTTCGCCGGTTTCCTGCTGTTCAGCGACCCGCCGAAACAGGGAATCGTCGAGACCCTGGCCGCCCTTGCCAGACGCGGCATCGCCGTCAAGGTCATCACCGGCGACAACCGCTACGTCGCCGCCCACCTCGCCCGCTCGGTCGGCCTTTCGGCCGACCACATCCTGACCGGCGAGGAGCTTTCCCGCACCGCGGACGAAGCGCTGGCGGCCCTTGCCTCGAAGACGGACCTGTTCGTCGAGATCGATCCCAACCAGAAACAGCGCATCGTCGCCGCCCTGCGCGGGCGCGGCCATGTCGTCGGCTATCTCGGCGACGGCATCAACGACGCGCCCGCGCTCCACGAGGCCGATATCGGCATTTCGGTCGAAGGTGCCGCCGATGTCGCCCAGCAGGCCGCCGACATGGTGCTCGTCGACAAGAACCTCGACGTGCTACTCGACGGAGTCGACAACGGACGAAAAACCTTCGCCAACACGCTCAAATACGTATCGACCACAACCAGCGCCAACTTCGGCAACATGATCAGCATGTCGGTCGCCTCCTTCGTGCTGCCCTTCCAGCCCCTGCTCGCCAAGCAGATCCTGCTCAACAACTTCCTCTCCGACATCCCGTCGCTGACGATCGCCAGTGACAATGTCGACGAACAGGCCGTCATGCTCCCGCAACGCTGGAACATCGACTACGTACAGCGTTTCATGATCGTCTTCGGTCTGATCAGCACGGTGTTCGACATGCTGACCTTCGGCTTCCTGATGGTGATGACGAAGGAGACGGCGGCGATCTTCCAGACGGGATGGTTCGTGGAGTCGCTGATCACCGAGCTTGCCATCGTGCTGGTCATCCGCACCGCCAAGCCGGCCTGGAAGAGCCGACCGGGACGCTGGCTGCTGATCTCCACGATCGCTGTGATCGTGCTCGCCCTGTCGGTCCCCTACCTGCCCGGCGCCGACTGGTTCGGTTTCGTGCCGCTGCCGCCGGGCGTGCTCGCCGGCCTTGCGATCATCACGCTGCTCTACCTGATCGCCTCCGAAGTCGCCAAGCACTGGTTCTTCACCCATGAGCACGCGCGCAGAACTACTCGCCAGCACCCACGCCGGCGTCGCGCGGCGAAACCCACGCGCCGTGTCGGCACCGTGTGAAACGGGACGTTAATCCCGCGCGAGGTAGGGTCCGCGACAATCGACTTGTCTGCCGCGACGGACCAAAGGCGCCGGGCTGCGGCGACTTTGGTCCGTTCCGCGTAAGGCTTGGAGTCGTCACCAAAAAATGCAACAAAAGGCAATATTGGGGAGTTGAGGCTCGGGATCGGAAGGCCGGGAAGGCAACGCTGTCTTTGCCGGCCATCGTGTCCTTTCTCCGGCAACACAGTGCCGAAACCCCTTCATACGCGAAACCGAAAGGTAAAGCTCGACATGACCGTGAAGATTGTACCCGTCATCATGGCGGGAGGAAAAGGAACCCGCCTCTGGCCGCTGTCGCGCGCCACTGCTGCCAAACAGTTCATCCGCTTCATCGGTGACAAGACCCTCTTCCAGGGGACGCTCGACCGGGTATCCGACCCCGAACTCTACGAACCACCGCTTGTCGTCACCAACGAGGAGTTCCGCTTCCTCGTCGCCGAACAGGCCCGCGAAGAAGGCATCAAGCTCTCAGGGATCGTGCTGGAACCGGAAGCCCGCAACACTGCGGCAGCCGTTGCCGTGGCAGCGCTGATCGCTGCCGATCTCTACGGCAAGGATGCCGTGGTGCAGATCCTGCCCTCCGACCACGACATCATCGCCGACGACACCTATCGCAATTGCGTGGCGACCGCGGCAGCGGCGGCCCGCACCGGCAAGATCGTCACCTTCGGCATCACCCCGAACGAACCGGCGACCGGCTACGGCTACATCGAGCTGGGCGACGCGCTGCCCGGCGGCGCCCATGCCGTCAAGCGCTTCGTCGAGAAGCCGAAGCTCGAAGACGCCGAAAAGATGCTGGCGTCCGGCAACTTCTTCTGGAATTCGGGCATGTTCGTCTTCAGTGCCGAGCACATGCTCGCCGAACTGCGTACGCTGGCCCCGGAAGTCGTGGCAGCCTCGGAAAAATCGGTGGAGAAATCGACGAAGGATCTCGATTTCATCCGCCTCGACGCCGCCGCCTTCGCCGAGAACCCCAACATCTCCATCGACTATGCCGTCATGGAAAAGACGCCGAACGCCGCAGTCGTCCCCTCGCCGATCACCTGGTCCGACCTCGGCAGCTGGGATGCGGTCTGGAAGATCGGTGAAGCCGATGCCGACGGCAACGTGGTGAGCGGCAACGCTACCCTGGTGAACACCCGAAACTCCCTGGTCATGTCCCGCGACAATCACTTGGCCGTGCAGGGCATGGAGGGCGTGGCCGTCATTGCGAGCGAGGACGCCGTCTATGTCGGCCGCCTCGACGACAGCCAGCAGGTCGGCAATCTCGTCAAGCTGCTCGCCGCCGACAGGAAGACCGCGGCGCTGACGGAGAACCATCCGACGTCGCTGCGTCCCTGGGGCGGTTACACCTCGATCCTCAACGGCGAACGCTTCCAGGTGAAGCGCCTCTTCGTCCATCCGGGCAAGAAACTGTCGCTGCAGAAGCACCACCACCGCTCGGAGCACTGGATCTGCGTCAAGGGAGCCGCCGAAGTCACCATCGATGACAAGGTGATGATGCTGCACGAGAACCAGTCGGTCTACATCCCGCAGGGTGCCGTGCACCGCCTCGGCAATCCCGGCAAGATCCTCCTCGAACTGATCGAAATCCAGACCGGCTCCTATCTCGGCGAGGACGACATCATCCGTCTCGTCGACGAGTTCGGCCGGAGCTGAGCGTTCGAAAGATCGGAGGCGACCAGCCTTTCATTCGGGACCCGCGGAACCATGTTCCGCGGGTCTTTTCGTTTTCAGCGCTGTTATCCTGCGTCCTTTTGACCGCGTTCTCGCCCGTCCACCGCGCTTGCCGCGTCCAGCAAGATATGTTAATGACTGACCGGACAGTCATTAACGATCGAACGAGAAGATGACCGAGAAGACCCGCAGACGGCGCGATCCGGAGGAACGGCGCGCCGAGATCCTTGCAGCAGCCTTCGCGCTGTTTTCCGAGCGCGGTTTCGCCGCCACACGCATCGAAGACGTTGCCGCCCGCGCCGGCATCGCCAAGGGGACCGTCTACCTGCACTTTCCGGACAAGGAGGCGCTCTTCACCTCGCTCGCCTCCGGCATGGCCTCGCCTCTCCTCGCCCGCATGGCCGAGATGGCCAACAACGACAGGATCCCGCCAAAAAGCGTGATCGCCGGCCTCTATGCCATGGCCGACAGCGAGATCCTCGGTACCGACCGCCGGCACATGCTTCGCCTCCTGATCTCGGAGGGGCAGTTCTTCCCCGTTGTCGCGGAATTCTACCATCGCAACGTCCTGTCCGTCGGACTTGCCCTCCTGCGCCGTGTGCTCGAACGGGCTGCCGAGCGCGGAGAGCTGCGCAACCCGAAGGTCGCCGAGGTACCGCAACTGGTCTTCGCTCCGGTTCTCATGTCGATCATCTGGAAATCGCTGTTCGAACCCTACGAGCATCTCGACACCAAAACCGTGTTCGCGACCTTCCTCGAAACCCTGTTCCTGCCCTCCGAAGGAGAGGCGTCATGAAACGCGTCATTCTGCTCGCCGCCCTCGTCGTCCTCGCGCTCCTTGCCGTTCCGCTCTACCTGGGCAACCATCGCGAACGGCCTTACCAGGGATGGATCGAGGCGGACCTCCTGTTCATCGGCCCGGAAAGTGCCGGGCGGCTGGCGAAGGTCACCGTCGCGGAAGGCGATGCGGTCGAGAAGGGCGCGCTGCTGTTCGCGACCGAGGACACCGCCGCCCGCGCCCTGATCGCGGCGAAGGAAGCAAGCTATGAGGCGCTTCAGGCCCAGCACGATCTCGCCATTGCCGCGCAGAAACGGCCGGAGGAAATCACGATCCTGAAGGCCTCCGAACGTCAGGCCGAGGCCCAGCTGTCCCTCTCCCAGCAGGAATTGAACCGCATGCGCGCGCTTGCCGACAGCGGCACGGCCACCCGCGCCAATCTCGATGCGGCGATTGCGGCCGAGGCGGCAAATCGCGCCGCCCTCGACAACATTCGCGGGCAGATCGCACTCGCAGGCCTGCCCGCCCGCTCCGAAACGATCCGCCAGACTGAACGGACGATGGAAGCGGCAAAGGCAGACCTCGCCTCCGCCCGCGATGCACTGGAACGGCTCTCCGTCGAGGGGCCGGCCGGAGGCAGCGTCCAGACCCTATACTACAAGGCGGGCGAAGTCGTGCCCGCCGGCCGTCCCGTCGTCGCCCTTCTGGCACCGGACGCCGTGCGCATCCGCTTCTTCGTCGCGGAAACCGACGTCGCCCGCTTCGCCCTCGGGCAAACGGTGAATATCTCCTGCGACGGCTGCGCCACCACGGCTGCAAAGGTCAGTTTCATCTCCGGTGAAGCGGAGTACACGCCGCCGGAAATCTACAGCCTCGAAGAACGGGCAAAGCTCGTCTACCGGGTCGAGGCGATCCCCGAGCATCCCGAAAAGCTGCGGATCGGCATGCCCGTCGACGTCATGATGGCGGGCACGGCGAAATGACCGAGGCGGCCGCCCCATCTGAGCCTGTCATCGACGTCACCGACCTGACCAAGAGCTTTGGTGACCGCGTCGTCGTCGACAAGCTCTCGCTCAAGGTGCGCAAGGGTTCCATTCACGGCTTCCTTGGACCGAACGGCTCCGGCAAGACGACGACGATCCGGATGCTCTGCGGCCTTCTCACCCCGGACGGCGGCAGCGGCACCTGCCTCGGCTACGACATCCTCACCCAGTCGGAAGCGATCCGCCGCAGGGTCGGCTACATGACCCAGAAATTTTCGCTCTACCAGGACCTGTCGATCCGAGAAAATCTCGAATTCGTCGCCCGTGTCTACAATCTCGACGACCCGAAGCGAAAGGCCCGCGACGCCATCGAACGGCTTGGCCTGTCGGGCCGCGAGAACCAGCTCGCCGGCAATCTGTCCGGCGGCTGGAAGCAGCGGCTGGCACTCGGCGCCTGCATTCTGCCCGAACCGGACCTCCTGCTGCTCGACGAGCCAACCGCCGGCGTCGATCCGAAGGCCCGGCGCGAGTTCTGGAGCGAGATCCACGCGCTCGCCGCCGAAGGCCTGTCCGTGCTCGTTTCCACCCACTACATGGACGAGGCGGAACGCTGTCACGAGATCGCCTACATGGCCTATGGCAAGCTTCTGGTCCGAGGGACCGTTGACGAGGTGATCGCCTCGACGGGATTGCACACCTGGACCGTGTCCGGTCCGGGCGTACACCGGCTCCAGTCGGAGCTGGAGGCGATCGGCGGCATCGACATGGTCGCCCCGTTCGGCACCAGCCTGCATGTCTGCGGCCGCGACGAGGCCGCCCTGCTCGCCGCGATCGCGCCTTTCCGGGCGCGTTCCGACCTGCAATGGGCGCCGAGCGAACCCACGCTCGAAGACACCTTCATCGAGCTGATGAACCGTTCGGAGGACAATTTCCAATGACGACACGACGGTTCGAGGACGGCTTTCTTCGCCGCTTCTGGGCGATGACCATCAAGGAATTCATCCAGATGACGCGCGACCGGATCACGCTCGCCACCATGGTGATGATCCCGGTCATGCAGCTCTTCCTGTTCGGCTTCGCCATCAACACCACACCGCACCATCTGCCGACCGCCGTCCTGATGCGCGAGAACAGCGATCTCGGCCGCTCCATCCTCGCCGCCCTCGAAAACACCGACTTCTTCGACATTCGCGGTATCGTGACCCGCGCCGAGGACATGGATCGCCTGCTCGAATCCGGCCGCGCACTCTTCGTCGTGGAGATCCCGGACGGTTTCGAGCGAGCCGTCAGGCGCGGTGAGAGCCCGGCCCTGCTGGTTGCGGCCGATGCCACCGACCCTGTTGCAGCAAGTTCCGCGCTCGGTGCCCTGTCCGGCATCATAGCCAGCGCGCTCGAACACGACCGCATGATATCGATTGCCGAGGCGAGCAAGCCGCCTTTCACCATCGTCCAGCACCGCCGCTACAACCCGGCGGGATCCTCGACGCTCAACATCGTCCCCGGCCTGCTCGGCACGATCCTGACCATGACGCTGCTGATCTTCACCGCGCTTTCCGTCACCCGGGAGCTCGAACGGGGCACCATGGAAAACCTGCTCTCCATGCCGATCAAGCCGATCGAGATCATGCTCGGCAAGATCGCCCCTTACGTCGTCATCGGGCTCGTGCAGGCCATCATCATCATCGCAGCCGGCTATTTCGTCTTTCGGGTGCCCATTCTCGGCAGCCCGCTCGCGCTCGCAGGTGTCACGGCCCTCTTCGTCGTCTCCAACCTGTCGATCGGCTACACCTTCTCGACGATCGCCACCAACCAGCTGCAGGCGGTGCAGATGGCCATGATGTTCTTCCTGCCGAACATCCTCCTGTCGGGCTTCATGTTCCCCTTTGCCGGCATGCCCAACTGGGGCCAGTGGATCGGCGAGGCGCTGCCGCTCACCCATTACATCCGCGTGGTGCGGGCCATCATGCTGAAGGGCGCGTCGATCGACGTACTCGCCTATGACACGCTGGCGCTTGTCTTCCTCACCATGGTCGCGATGACCGTCGCCGTACGGCGCTTCCGCCGCACGCTCGATTGAGCCGGGCGGGTGGGGCAGGAGGCGGCACGTCGGCGGATCGACGGCCTTGCTTTATGACGCTGCATTGCACAAGATCGCACTTTAGCCCGGCAAGAAAAACAACGGGCAAAGAGGGCGAACAGCGCATATGTCGATCAAGGCGAGCATCTATCATCTCACCCACTACAAATACGACAAGCCGGTCCGGCTCGGGCCACAGATCATCCGGCTGAAACCGGCCCCCCATTCCCGGACCAAGGTGCTGAGCCATTCGCTCAAGGTCACGCCCGCCAATCACTTCGTGAACCTGCAGCAGGATCCCTACGGCAACTACCAGGCCCGCTTCGTCTTCCCCGACCCGGTGACCGAATTCAAGATCGAGGTCGATCTCGTCGCCGACATGACCGTCTACAATCCCTTCGACTTCTTCGTCGAGGAAGAGGCGACCAAGTGGCCCTTCGACTATCCGGCCGACATCCGCGACGACCTGAAGATCTACATGACACCGGAACCGGACACCCCGGCGCTGGCCGCCTTCATGGAAACGCTCGACAAGACGCCTGGCCAGGGCACCGTCGACATGGTCGTCGGCCTCAACGCCGCCCTTCAGCAGAAGATCGGCTACGTCATTCGCATGGAGCCCGGGGTCCAGACGCCGGAGGACACGCTGACCATCGGCCAGGGTTCCTGCCGCGATACCAGCTGGCTGCTCGTCCAGGTGCTCCGCCGCCTCGGCCTCGCCGCCCGTTTCGTCTCCGGCTACTTGATCCAGCTGAAACCCGACCTCAAGGCACTCGACGGTCCGTCCGGCACCGAAGTCGATTTCACCGACCTCCACGCCTGGGCGGAAGTCTATCTTCCCGGCGCCGGCTGGGTCGGCCTCGACCCGACTTCGGGCCTCCTGACCGGCGAGAGCCACATTCCGCTTTCCGCCACGCCGCATTACCGAAACGCCGCCCCGATTTCCGGCGGATACTATGGCCACGCCAACACCGAATTCCATTTCGACATGACGGTGAAGCGGGTCGCCGAGCATCCGCGTATCACCAAGCCTTTCTCCGATGAGAGCTGGGACGCCCTCAACGATCTCGGCCATCGCGTCGATGCGGAACTGAAGGCGCGAGACGTCCGCCTCACGATGGGCGGCGAGCCAACCTTCGTGTCGATCGACGACTTCGAATCGGGAGAATGGAATACCGACGCGGTCGGCCCCACCAAGCGCGATAAGGCCGACGACCTGATCCGCCGCCTGCGCGAACGCTTCGCGCCCGGCGGTTTCCTGCATTACGGCCAGGGCAAATGGTACCCGGGCGAGAGCCTGCCCCGCTGGACCTTCTCGCTCTACTGGCGCAAGGACGGCAAGCCGATCTGGCAGAACCCGGAACTGGTGGCCGAGGAAGGCAAGCGCTACGAGGTCACCGCCGACGATGCCGGCCGGCTGCTCGGCGAGATCGCAGAAGCTCTCGGCATCGAATCCGAAATGGTGGTGCCAGCCTATGAGGATCCCGGCGAATGGATCCTCAAGGAAGCCAATCTTCCCGACAATGTCGACCCGGCCAATTCCAAGCTGAAGGACCCGGAAGAACGCAGCCGTATCGCCAGGGTCTTCGAGCGCGGGCTGACGGAGCCGAGCGGCTACGTGCTGCCCGTCCAGACCTGGAACAGCAAGGCCACCGGCAAGCGCTGGGTCAGCGAAAAATGGAAGACCCGTCGCGGCAGGATCTTCCTCGTACCCGGCGACAGCCCCGTCGGCTACCGCCTGCCGCTCGGCGCCCTGCCCTACGTCCCGCCGTCGCAATTTCCCTATATCCACCCCGCCGATCCGAGCGAGCCGCGGGGGCCGTTGCCCGAAGTCGTCGAGGCCGCCGGCCGCGCCATGCCCGAAGCCTCCTTCCAGGTGGACGACACGATCCAGCAGGGCCGCGTCGAGCAGGTGCTCGGCGAGATCGGCGGCGCGGTACGCACCGCCATGTCGGTCGAGGTCCGTGACGGGCGCCTGAGCATATTCATGCCGCCGGTGGAACGGGTCGAGGACTATCTCGAACTGGTCGCCGCCGCCGAACACGCGGCAGCCACCCTCGGCCTTCCCGTTCATATCGAAGGCTATGCGCCGCCGCATGACGAACGCATCAACGTCATCCGCGTCGCCCCCGATCCGGGCGTCATCGAGGTCAACATCCATCCAGCCGCAAACTGGGACGACTGCGTATCGATCACCACCGCCGTCTACGAGGAGGCAAGGCAGTCACGCCTCGGCGCCGACAAGTTCATGATCGACGGTCGCCACACCGGCACCGGCGGCGGCAACCACGTCGTCGTGGGCGGCGCCAATCCGAACGACAGCCCCTTCCTGCGCCGGCCCGACCTGCTGAAGAGCCTGGTGCTCCACTGGCAGCGCCACCCGTCGCTCTCCTATCTGTTCTCGGGCCTCTTTATCGGCCCCACCAGCCAGGCGCCGCGCATCGACGAGGCCCGCCACGACAGCCTCTACGAACTCGAGATCGCCATGGCGCAGATCCCGATGCCCGGATCGGGCGAGGCTCCGCCGCTGCCCTGGCTGGTCGACCGGCTGTTCCGCAACCTGCTGATCGACGTGACCGGAAATACCCATCGCTCCGAGATCTGCATCGACAAGCTGTTTTCACCCGATGGCCCCACCGGCCGCCTCGGGCTCGTCGAGTTCCGTGGATTCGAAATGCCGCCGAACGCCCGCATGTCGCTCGCCCAGCAGCTTCTGGTACGCGCCCTCATCGCGCGCTTCTGGAAGAACCCGACCGGCGGCACCTTTGTCCGCTGGGGCACGGCGCTGCACGACCGCTTCATGCTGCCGCACTACATCTGGCAGGATTTCCTCGAAGTGCTGGCGGACCTGCGCGACAACGGCTTCGACTTCAAGCCGGAATGGTTTGCCGCCCAGCTCGAATTCCGCTTCCCCTTCTTCGGCGAGGTCGAATACGGCGAGTCGCGCCTGGAACTCAGGCAGGCGCTCGAACCGTGGCACGTCATGGGCGAACAAGGCGCGATCGGCGGCACGGTCCGCTACGTCGATTCGTCCGTCGAGCGCCTTCAGGTGCGGCTGGAGACCGGCAATCCGGAGCGCTACGCCATCGCTTGCAACGGACGCCGCGTCCCCTTGACGAAGACAGGCACCAACGGCGTCTCGGTCGGCGGCGTGCGCTACAAGGCCTGGCAGCCGGCCTCCGGCCTGCACCCCGTCCTGCCGGTCAACACACCGCTAACATTTGACGTCTATGATCTCTGGTCGGGCCGTTCGATCGGTGGCTGCGTCTACCATGTCGCGCATCCGGGCGGGCGGAACTACGACACATTCCCTGTGAATGGGAATGAAGCGGAGGCAAGGCGGCTTGCGCGTTTCGAACCTTGGGGCCATACAGCGAGCAATTATCCGCTGTGGCCGGAAACGGTATCGCCGGAATTTCCCCACACACTGGACTTGCGGCGACCTCAGGGTATTTGACTAGATGGCGAACCAACCGGCAGCGGAAAGAGGCCCGGCAGACGAAGAGATGACAGAGGCGCGGACCGCAGGTTATCGCGCGCTTCTGGGCGCCGCCGACGAGATGCTCGATGCGGAGGGCAAGATCCGGCCGGTCTGGCAGTCCTTCGTTGCGGCCCTCGACCGCATGTCGGAGCACGACCTGCACGAACGCTTCGCCCGCGCTGACCGCTATCTGCGCGATGCCGGTGTCTTCTATCGGGCCTATGGCGCGGCCGGCTCCAGCGAGCGCGTCTGGCCGTTCTCCCACATTCCCGTCCTGATCGATGAGAAGGAATGGAACGTGCTCGCCGAGGGTCTGGTGCAGCGCGCCGACCTGCTCGAGGCCGTCGTCGCGGACATCTACAGCGACAACAGGCTTGTCGAACAGGGTTTCCTGCCGCCCGCGCTCGTGGCCTCCAACCCGGAATTCCTGCGTCCTCTGGTCGGCGTCAAGCCGGCCGGCGGCCACTACCTGCATTTCTGCTCCTTCGAGATCGGCCGCGGCCCCGACGGCAACTGGTGGGTGCTCGCCGACCGCACGCAGGCCCCCTCGGGCGCCGGCTTCGCGCTGGAAAACCGCGTGGCCACGACGCGTGCCTTTTCCGACGTCTACGGTGAAAGCCATGTCCACCGGCTGGCCTCCTTCTTCGGCGCCTTCCGCGAGGCCCTGCAGGCCCACAAGCAGAACCGCGACGACCGTATCGCCGTCCTTTCGCCCGGCCCGGCGAACGAAACCTATTTCGAGCACGCCTACATCGCCCGCTATCTCGGCATCATGCTGCTCGAAGGCGAGGATCTCGCCGTCGTCAACGGGCGCGTCATGGTGCGCACCGTCGCCGGACTGAAACCGATCAGCGTTCTGTGGCGGCGCCTCGACGCAGCCTATGCCGATCCGCTCGAACTCAACCAGAATTCGCATATCGGCACGCCGGCCATGGTCCAGGCGCTGCGCAACGGCTCGGTCACATTCGTCAATGCGCTGGGCTCCGGCATTCTCGAAACCCGGGCCTTCCTCGCCTTCATGCCGACCATCTGTCGCCATCTGTTAAGCGAGGACCTGAAACTGCCCTCGATCGCCACCTGGTGGTGCGGGCAGAAATCGGAACGCGAGCATGTCGCGCGCAATCTGGACCGCATGGTCATCGGCCCCGCCTATTCCCGCCTACCCTTCTTCGACGACAACGGTCGTTCCGTGCTGGGCTCACGGCTTCAGGGCAATTCCAAGCTCTCGACCGCCGAGTGGCTGGACACCGAGGGCAGCAATCTCGTCGGCCAGGAGGTCGTCACCCTTTCGACGACGCCCGCGCTGGTCGACGGCAAGCTCACGCCGCGCCCCATGTCGCTGCGCGTCTATGCGGCCCGTACCCGCGACGGCTGGCAGATCATGCCGGGCGGTTTCGCCCGCATCGGCTCCGGCAACGACGTCACCGCGATCGCCATGCAGTCGGGCGGAAGTGCTGCGGACGTCTGGATCGTCTCGGAAAAGCCCGTCGACCGGACCTCCCTCCTGCCCGCCGAGGAAAATTTCACCCGCAACATGCCCGGCAGCCTGCCGAGCCGCGCGGCGGACAATCTCTACTGGCTTGGCCGCTACATCGAGCGTGCGGAAGGGGCGCTGCGCATCCTGCGCGCCTGGCATGGCCGCTTTGCCGAATCGGCCGACCCCAAGCAGCCGCTGCTCGCCTATGTGACGCGCTACATGACGGCCCTCGACATCGACATGGAACGCGGCGTGCCGGAAAGCCTGCTGCGCAACATCGACAGCGCCGTCTATTCGGCCAGCAACATCCGCGACCGCTTCTCACCCGACGGCTGGCTGGCGCTCAATGATCTCGCCAAGACGGCCCGCCGCTTCCACGATGCGGTCACCCGCGGCGACGACGCCTCGCACGCGATGACGGTTCTGCTGCGCAAGCTCGCGGGCTTTGCCGGCCTCGTGCACGAAAACATGTACCGTTTCACCGGCTGGCGCTTCCTGACGGTTGGCCGATTCCTCGAGCGCGGCCTGCACATGACCCGACTGCTCGGCCATATGACGGCCGATGCCGCCCCCGATGGCGCGCTCGACATGCTGCTGGAGATCGGCGACAACGTCATGACGCACCGCCGCCGCTACAATGTCAGCACGGCCAAGCTGACGGTGACGGACCTTCTGGCGCTCGATCCGTTGAACCCGCGTTCCATCCTGTTCCAGCTCAACGAGATCCGCACCGAGGTGGAACAACTGCCGAACGCCTTCACCAACGGACAGATGTCGCCCTTCTACCGCGAAACCATGCGCCTCCATTCCGGCCTGGCGGTGATGACCCCGGAGACCATGACGCCCGAGGTTTACGCAGGCCTCGAGCGTGACCTGGAAAAGCTCTCCGACCTGCTCGCCAACACCTATCTCGGATAACCGGATGCTCTACGACCTCTCGCTGCATATCGGCTATCTCTACGAGGTCCCGGCTTTCGGCGCGCATCACATCCTGCGGCTGCTGCCGCTGTCCCTGCCCGACCGCCAGCGCCTGGTCGCCGGCACCGTCACCGTCGATCCGAAGCCGGACGAAACCGCGAACTTCACCGACTTCTTCCGCCATCCGGCAACGTACGTGACCTATCGCTCGTCCCACGAGAAGCTCGACATCCGCATGCAGGCGCGCGTGTCGGTACAACCGCAGGCCCTTACTGCCGACTTCTCGCCGATCCTTTCCAGGATGCCGGAGGAACTGGCCGACTGCTGGTCGCTCGGCCCCGACTCGCCGCACCACTTTCTCGGCGCAAGCCCTCGGCTCGGTGCGGAACCGCTGATTGCCGACTATGCCCGTTCCGGCTTGAGGTCTGGCCTTACGGTTCGCCAAATTGCCGAGCTCATCTGCGCGCGCATCCATGCGGACTTCAAATACGACCCGGACGCCACGACAGTGGACACACTCCCGATCGAATCCTTTTCGCTGAAGCGTGGCGTCTGCCAGGACTTCGCTCACGTCATGATCATCGCACTGCGGAGCCTCGGCATCCCCGCCGGCTATGTCAGCGGCTTCCTCAGAACGATTCCGCCGCCGGGCAAGGAACGTCTGGAAGGCGCCGACGCGATGCATGCCTGGGTGCGCGTCTGGTGCGGGGAAACCGCCGGATGGATTGAGCTCGACCCCACCAACAACATCGCCGTCAGCAGCGACCACATCGTCACCTCCTACGGGCGCGACTATTCCGACGTGGCGCCGGTGATCGGGGTCCTCAAGAGCTACGGCAGCCACAAGACCGCCCAGGCCGTAGATGTCATTCCGGTAAAATAGCATTTCACCATATTGAATTGACGACTTCACTACAAGTTTAGCGAATCCCTTAAGTCGAAAATCAGAGTTTCCGGGTATCCATTATCCAAAGTGTACCTTTTGGACGGATGACCATGATGATCGACACCAGAAAAAGGCACTCCCTCTACCGCGGATTCATGAAGGATCGCGGCGGTAATTTCGGGATGATGACCGCAATTCTACTTCCTGTGCTGCTGGCCAGCACGGGCGTTGCCCTGGACCTTGCAAAGCTGGTCCAGACCCGATCTGCCCTGCAGGACGCGGCGGACTCCGCGGCGCTTTCCGCCGCCTCAGCACTTGCCGGCAAGGGCATCACCGACGAAGAAGCCATCGAGCTTGCCAAACAGTTCCTGGCGGCACAGTTCAAGAACATCAGCTCCGCCGGCTCAGACACGCTTCCCGAAGAGGAACAGCTCGAATACGAGAAAGTCGGCGATACCGCGCTGGCAAGCGTCGAGCGCACGACGGGCACCGGTGGTTCGAGCAAGACCTACGAGGTCACCATCACCGGCCAGTATGACGTGGCGATGAGCAGCTTCACCCAGCTGCTGGGCTACGACAAGGTTCGCGTCAGCGTCTCGAGCACTTCGGAAAGCACGACCGAGAGCAAGAATGCCCTGTCGATGTACCTCGTCCTCGACCGCTCGGGTTCGATGGCTGAGGACACGGACACCGTGAACGCCGCCCAGCCGACCAAGTCCGAGAGCTATGACTGCAGCTACCAGAGTGGCTGGAAGTGGGTTAGCAAGACCTGCACCCGCGAGGTCACCAACTACGTCATCAAGATCGATGCGCTGAAGCTCGCAGTCGCGGACCTTACGACGACGCTGGATACCGCGGATCCCGAAAAGAAGTATGTCCGCACAGCCGCCATCTCGTACAACTCGTCCAGCCAGACACCGACGACATTCGCGTGGGGCACCACGACCGCCCTGAACTATGTCAAGGCACTGACCGCGACCGGGGGCACTGACTCGTCCAACGCCTTCAAGACTGCCTACCAGAAGGTCACGGCGGCGTCGGAAGTGAACGCGCACATCGCCAAGAACGGCCAGAAGACGCCGGGCAAATTCATCGTCTTCATGACCGACGGCGACAACAACTACACGAGCGCCGACACCACGACCAAAAGCTGGTGCGACTCTGCCAGAACCGCCAGTGTCGAGGTCTACACGGTTGCCTTCATGGCGCCGACACGCGGCCAGGAACTGCTGAAATACTGCGCCACAGATACGTCGCACTACTACGACGCCAAGAACGCCACGGACCTGATGGCGGCGTTCAAGGAGATCGGCGAGAAGGCCGCCACGGCGGCGACCCGCCTGACCCAGTAAAGCACGCGCCAGCCGCGCGAGGACAGGGGAAATACCCACTTTTGGGGCCGCGTTTCGAACGGAAACGCGGCCTTTTTTGTCACGTGGCGGGGCATTGCCCAAGGATATAGATTTCAGTCACTTGGAAGCCGCATCCATCAATTAAAACGATTTTAGCAAATGCCGATTTCCTGTGTTGCAAGAGCTTCGCAACGATGCGTAAACTATGCGTATTGATCGCGTGCCGTTAGGGGAGAATCGGCGCCAGATCCCGATTGGCGAGCAACCGAGTGGCGACCACATGATCAAGAGCGTTAGCAAAGCCGACCTGCCCCTGCCGAAGCCCCGCGTTTCCGATCCTGAAGTGCTGGCAGCCGAAATCATCGAGCGACTGACCTATGGAATTGGCAAGGATGCCAAGGTTGCGACGCCCCACGACTGGCTGACCGCGACCATTCTCGTCGTGCGCGACCGCATCATCGATCGCTGGATGGAATCGACCCGCGCCACCTATGCGAACAACGCCAAGCGCGTCTATTACCTTTCGCTGGAATTCCTGATCGGCCGCCTGATGCGCGACGCCATGTCCAACCTCGGGCTGGTCGACGAGATCCGCCAAGCGCTCGCCTCGCTCAGCGTCGACCTCGACGTGATCGCCGGCCTCGAGCCGGATGCAGCCCTCGGCAATGGCGGCCTCGGACGCCTCGCCGCCTGCTTCATGGAATCGATGGCAACCGTCAACATTCCGGCCTACGGCTACGGCATCCGCTATGTCCACGGCCTGTTCCGCCAGCAGATGGCGGACGGTTGGCAGGTCGAACTGCCCGAGAGCTGGCTCGCCCACGGCAATCCCTGGGAGTTCGAACGCCGGGAAAGCTCCTACGAAGTGGGCTTCGGCGGCGGAGTCGAGACGGTACCGGGCAACAATGACGAACCCCGCTTCGTGTGGAAGCCCGGCGAACGGGTGATCGCCACCGCCTACGACACGCCGGTGGTCGGCTGGCGCGGCGAGCGCGTCAACACCCTGCGCCTGTGGTCAGCTCAGCCGATCGATCCTATCCTGCTCGATGCCTTCAACGCCGGCGACCACATCGGCGCGCTTCGCGAAAGCAACAAGGCCGAGACGCTGACCCGGGTCCTCTACCCCGCCGACGCCACGGCCGCCGGCCAGGAACTGCGCCTGCGCCAGGAATACTTCTTCTGTTCGGCCTCCCTGCAGGACATCCTCAGGCGTCATCTGCAGCAGGGCAACGACCTGTCCGCCCTGCCCGACAAGGTGGCGATCCAGCTGAACGACACCCATCCGGCCGTATCGGTCGCCGAACTGATGCGTCTCCTGTGCGACGTGCACGGGCTGGACTTCGACGATGCCTGGGAGATCACCTGGCGGACGTTTTCGTACACCAACCACACGCTCCTGCCGGAGGCGCTGGAAAGCTGGCCGGTGGCGCTGTTCGAGCGGCTTCTGCCGCGCCACATGCAGCTGGTCTATGCGATCAACGCCAAGATCCTGCTCGATGCGCGCAAGAACCGCAATTTCTCCGACAGCGAGATCAGCCACATCTCGCTGATCGAGGAAAGCGGCGACCGTCGCGTCCGCATGGGCAACCTCGCCTTCATGGGATCCCACTCGATCAACGGCGTTTCGGCGCTGCATACGGAACTGATGAAGGAAACGGTCTTCGCCGACCTGCACAAGCTCTACCCGGACCGTATCAACAACAAGACCAACGGGATCACCCCGCGACGCTGGCTGATGCAGTGCAATCCGCGCCTCACCGCGCTGATCCGCGACACCGTCGGCCCCGAATTCCTCGACGACGCCGAAAAGCTGCAGGCGCTCGACGCCTATGCGGACGACGCAGGGTTCCGCAAGAAGTTCGCCGCCGTGAAGCGCGCCAACAAGGAACAGCTCGCCAATCTGGTCGCCAGCCGCATGGGCATCCGTCTCGATCCCTCGGCGATGTTCGACATCCAGATCAAGCGCATCCACGAATACAAGCGCCAGCTCCTGAACATCATCGAGACGGTCGCCCTGTTCGACGAGATCCGCTCCCACCCGGAACGCGACTGGGTTCCGCGTGTAAAACTCTTCGCCGGCAAAGCCGCGCCGAGCTATCACAACGCCAAGCTCATCATCAAGCTGGCCAACGACGTTGCCCGCGTCGTCAACAACGACCCCTCAGTCCGCAATCTGCTGAAGGTGGTCTTCATCCCGAACTACAACGTGTCGCTGGCTGAGGTCATGGTGCCGGCTGCCGACCTCTCCGAACAGATTTCGACGGCCGGCATGGAAGCGTCGGGAACCGGGAACATGAAGTTTGCGTTGAACGGTGCGCTGACCATCGGAACGCTCGATGGCGCCAATGTCGAAATGCGCGACCATGTGGGCGAGGAGAATATCGTGATCTTTGGCATGACCGCCTCCGAGGTCGGCAGGGTAAGGGCGGAGGGCCACAATCCCCGCGCCGTCATCGAAAGTTCCCGCTCCCTCTCTCAGGCCCTGTCGGCCATTGCCTCCGGCGTGTTCTCGCCGGATGATCCGGGCCGTTATGCAGGCCTCGTCAACGGGCTCTACACCCATGACTGGTTCATGGTCGCGGCCGACTTCAAGGCCTATGCGGAAGCCCAGCGCAAGGTCGACGCGCTCTGGAGCGACGACGTGAACTGGTATTCGAAGACGATCCGCAACACCGCCCGCATGGGCTGGTTCTCGTCCGACCGCACCATCCGTCAATACACCAACGATATCTGGAGAGCCTGATGGCGAAGTCACCGAAGAAGATCGGTGATACTGCACGGCCGGAGGTTCCGCCGGCCGATGAAATCCAGGCCATTGTCGAGGGCACCCATAACGATCCCTTCGCCGTTCTCGGTCTTCACCGGGGCGAGAACGGCTTCGTCGCCCGCTGTTTCATCCCCGGCGCGGAGGCGGTGACCGCCTGCACGCTCTCCGGCACGGTGGTCGGTGAGTTGAAGTCCGTCCATCCGGCCGGCGTCTTCGCCGGTCCGGTCAAGCTCGAGAGCCAGCAGCCGCTGCGCTATCGGGCGGCCCGCGCCGATGCCGAATGGACTGTGACCGATCCCTACAGCTTCGGACCCGTTCTGGGACCGATGGACGACTATTTCGTCCGCGAAGGGTCGCATCTGCGCCTGTTCGACAAGATGGGCGCCCATCCGCTGAAGCACCAGGGCGTCGAAGGCTTCCACTTCGCCGTCTGGGCCCCCAATGCCCGTCGTGTTTCGGTCGTCGGCGACTTCAACGACTGGGATGGCCGGCGCCATGTCATGCGGTTGCGGCGCGACACAGGGATCTGGGAAATCTTCGCACCCGATGTCCGCCCCGGCGCGGCTTACAAGTTCGAGGTCATCGGCAAGAACGGCGAACTCCTGCCGCTGAAGGCCGATCCCTATGCCCGCCGCGCGGAACTGCGCCCGAAGAACGCCTCCGTCACCGCAGCCGAGCTAGAGCAGACCTGGGACGACGAGGCCCATCGCAAGCACTGGGCAAGCGTCGACCAGCGCCGCCAGCCGGTCTCGATCTACGAGGTCCACCCCGGCTCGTGGCAGCGCCGTGACGACGGTTCGATGCTCACCTGGGACGAGATGGCCAAGCGCCTGATCCCCTACTGCGTCGACATGGGCTTCACCCACATCGAATTCCTGCCCGTCACCGAGCATCCCTACGACCCGTCCTGGGGCTACCAGACGACCGGCCTCTATGCCCCGACCGCCCGCTTCGGCGAGCCGGAGGGCTTTGCTCGCTTCGTCAACGGCTGCCACAAGGTCGGCCTCGGCGTGATCCTCGATTGGGTGCCGGCGCACTTCCCGACCGACGCCCACGGCCTGCGCTGGTTCGATGGCACCGCGCTCTACGAACACGCGGATCCGCGCAAGGGCTTCCACCCCGACTGGAACACGGCGATCTACAATTTCGGCCGGGTGGAGGTCCTCTCCTACCTGATCAACAACGCGCTCTACTGGGCGGAAAAATTCCACCTCGACGGGCTGCGCGTCGATGCGGTCGCGTCCATGCTCTACCTCGACTACTCCCGCAAGGAGGGCGAGTGGATCCCCAACGAATACGGCGGCCGCGAGAACCTGGAGGCGGTGCGTTTCCTGCAGCAGATGAACCGCCTGGTCTATGGTTCGCATCCCGGCATCATGACCATCGCCGAGGAGTCGACCTCCTGGCCCAAGGTATCCCAGCCCGTTCACGAAGGCGGCCTCGGCTTCGGCTTCAAGTGGAACATGGGCTTCATGCACGACACTTTGAGCTACTTCTCCCGCGACCCCGTGCATCGCAGGTATCACCACCAGGAGATAACCTTCGGCCTGCTCTATGCCTTCTCGGAGAACTTCGTCCTGCCGATTTCCCATGACGAGGTCGTGCACGGCAAAGGCTCGATGATCGCCAAGATGCCTGGCGACGACTGGCAGAAATTCGCCAATCTCCGGAGCTACTACGCCTTCCAGTGGGGCTATCCCGGCAAGAAGCTTCTCTTCATGGGGCAGGAGTTCGCCCAGTGGAGCGAATGGAGCGAGGAGCGCAGCCTCGACTGGAATCTCCTGCAATATGCCCTGCACGAGGGAATGCGGCGCCTCGTGCGCGACCTGAACTTCACCTATCGCTCGAAGCCGGCGCTCCATGCCCGCGACTGCGAGGGCGAAGGCTTCGAGTGGCTGATCGCCGACGATCACGACAACTCGGTCTTCGCCTGGTTGCGCAAGGCACCGGGCGATAAACCTGTGGCCGTCATCTGCAATCTGACGCCCGTCTACCATGAACGCTACGTCGTGCCGCTCCCTTCGGCCGGACGCTGGCGCGAGATCCTGAACACCGATGCGGAGATTTATGGCGGCAGCGGCAAGGGTAATGGCGGGCGCGTCGAGGCAAAGGGCGGCCCGGACGGCCGCGCCACCGCCGCGCTGACATTGCCACCGCTTGCGGTCATCATGCTCGAACAAGAAAATTGATGCGGGAGGGAAACATGAAGGAAAAGAGAATCCAGCCTCTGGCGCGCGATGCCATGGCCTATGTGCTGGCAGGCGGTCGCGGAAGCCGCCTGAAGGAGCTCACCGACCGACGTGCCAAGCCCGCCGTCTACTTCGGCGGCAAGGCACGCATTATCGACTTCGCCCTTTCCAACGCCTTGAATTCCGGTATTCGCCGCATCGGGGTCGCTACCCAATACAAGGCGCATTCGCTGATCCGCCACCTCCAGCATGGCTGGAACTTCTTCCGTCCCGAACGCAATGAGAGCTTCGACGTGCTGCCCGCCAGCCAGCGCGTCTCGGAGACCCAGTGGTACGAAGGCACTGCGGACGCCGTCTACCAGAACATCGACATCATCGAGCCTTACGGCCCGGAATACATGGTCATCCTTGCCGGCGACCACATCTACAAGATGGACTACGAGCTGATGCTTCAGCAGCACGTCGATTCCGGCGCCGACGTCACCATCGGCTGCATGGAGGTGCCGCGCATGGAAGCCTCGGGCTTCGGTGTGATGCACGTCGACAGCAAGGACGAGATCATTGCCTTCGTTGAAAAGCCCGCCGACCCGCCGGGCATTCCCGGCAACGAGGACTTCGCGCTCGCCTCGATGGGCATCTATGTCTTCCACACCAAGTTCCTGATGGACATCCTGCGCCGGGATGCCGCCGATCCGCATTCGAGCCGCGACTTCGGCAAGGACATCATCCCCTATATCGTCTCGAACGGTAAAGCAGTCGCCCACCGCTTCGCCCGCTCCTGCGTGCGTTCCGACTTCGAGAAGACCCCCTACTGGCGCGACGTCGGCACGATCGATGCCTATTGGCAAGCCAATATCGACCTGACCGACATCGTTCCGGAGCTGGACATCTACGACAAGTCGTGGCCGGTCTGGACCTATTCCGAGATCACACCGCCTGCCAAGTTCGTCCACGACGACGAGGGCCGCCGCGGCTCGGCGATCTCCTCGCTCGTCTCGGGTGATTGCATCATTTCCGGCTCCGCGCTCTACAAGAGCCTGCTCTTCACCGGCGTGCGCGCCAACTCCTACTCCCGCCTCGAAGGCGCGGTCATCCTGCCGAAGGTGCAGATCGGCCGCCACGCACGGCTGACCAACGTGGTCATCGACCACGGCGTCGTCATTCCCGAGGGACTGATCGTCGGCGAGGATCCGGAAATGGATGCCCGGCGCTTCCGGCGCTCGGAGAACGGGATCTGCCTCATAACCCAGTCGATGATCGACAAACTGGACCAGGCCGGCTGATGAAAGTCCTGTCGGTTACATCCGAGCTCTATCCGCTCGTGAAGACAGGCGGTCTCGCCGACGTCGCCGGCGCGCTGCCGCTTGCGCTCTCGAGCCACGGGATAGAGACCCGGACCCTGCTTCCCGGCTATCCCGCCGTGATGAAGGCGATCCGGAATGCCGTAAAATGCGCCGAATTCGACGATCTGCTCGGAGAACGGGCGAGCCTGCTTGCGGTGAAGCATGAAGGCGTCGACATCCTCGTCCTGGACGCCCCCGCACTGTTTGACCGCGTCGGCGGCCCCTATGTCGATCCCAATGCCCGCGACTATGTCGACAACTGGAAGCGCTTCGCCGTGCTTTCGAAGGCGGGTGCCGAAATCGCCGCCGGCGCCTTGCCCGGCTGGCAGCCCGACCTCGTGCACTGCCATGACTGGCAGGCGGCGCTCACCCCGGTCTACATGCGCTACAGCCAGGCGGCCGAGCGCCCGAGCCTGATCACCATCCACAACATTGCCTTCCAGGGGCAGTTTTCCGCCGACCTCTTCCCCGGCCTCGGCCTTCCGCCGCATGCCTTCTGGGAGGCACTCGAATACTACGGCACGCTGAGTTTCCTGAAGGGCGGTCTCGTCGCCTCCCATGCGATCAGCACCGTCAGCCCCTCCTATGCGGAGGAGATCCTGACGCCGGAATTCGGCATGGGTCTCGAGGGTCTGATCGCCAGCCGGGCCGACGACCTCTACGGCATCGTCAACGGGATCGACGCGACCGTGTGGAACCCCGCGACCGACGAACACATCGCCGCGACCTATACCTCGGCCTCGCTGAAGAAACGGCTGGCCAACCGGGATGCCCTCTCCGCACGCTTCGCACTCGACAATGATCCCGGTCCGATTTTCTGCGTCATCTCGCGGCTCACCTGGCAGAAGGGCATGGACCTGCTTGCCGAGGTCGCCGACACCATCGTTACCTCGGGGGCAAAGCTCGCGGTCCTCGGCTCAGGCGACCACGCGCTCGAATCGAGCCTGATGAACGCCGCCGCCCGGCACAAGGGCCGGATCGGCATGATCGTCGGCTATGACGAACCGCTTTCGCATCTGATGCAGGCCGGCGCCGATGCCATCCTGATCCCGTCGCGCTTCGAACCCTGCGGGCTCACCCAGCTTTATGGCCTGCGTTACGGATGCGTGCCCGTCGTCGCCCGCACCGGGGGACTGGCCGACACCGTCATCGACGCCAACGAGGCAGCACTCGCAGCGCAGGTGGCGACCGGCATCAAGTTCGCCTCCGGCACGGCCGATGCCCTGCGCTCCGCCATCCGTCGCACGGTACGGCTCCACAATTCCGCCAAGACCTGGGGTCAGTTGCAGAAGCAGGGGATGAAGTGCGATGTCTCCTGGGGCAGAAGCGCCGAGCGCTATGCCGAACTCTATAAACGCCTCGTTTCGAAAGGCCAGTAAGTCCATGATTTCGACCGTTGCCACCAAGCCTTTTGGCGACCAGAAACCCGGCACGTCCGGTCTGCGCAAGAAGGTCCCGGTCTTCCAGCAGCCGAACTATGCCGAAAACTTCATCCAGTCCATTTTCGATTCGCTGGAGGGTTTTGCCGGCAAGACGCTGGTGATCGGCGGCGACGGCCGCTTCTACAACCGTGAAGTCATCCAGAAGGCGATCCGCATGGCCGCGGCCAACGGTTTCGGCAAGGTGCTGGTCGGCCAGGGCGGCATTCTATCGACGCCGGCCGCCTCGCACGTGATCCGCAAGTACAAGGCATTCGGTGGCATCATCCTCTCGGCAAGCCACAATCCCGGCGGCCCCACCGAGGATTTCGGCATCAAGTACAATATCGGCAACGGCGGCCCGGCGCCGGAAAAGATCACGGACGCGATCTTTGCCCGCTCCAAGGTCATCAGCGCCTACAAGACCGTCGATACGCCCGGCATCGATCTCGACCGGATCGGCGCCGTGGAGGTCGGCAGCATGACTGTCGAGGTCATCGATCCCGTGGCCGACTATGCCGAGCTGATGGAACAGCTCTTCGACTTTTCTGCGATCCGCAACATGTTCGGCCTCGGCTTTCGCATGGTCTTCGACGCGATGAGCGCGGTCACCGGCCCCTACGCCAAGGAAATCATCGAGCGCCGGTTGGGCGCACCCGTCGGTACGGTGCGCAACTTCACGCCCCTTCCCGATTTCGGCGGCCATCACCCCGACCCCAATCTGGTGCATGCCAAGGAACTCTATGACGAGATGATGTCGGGGACGCATGCGCCGGATTTCGGCGCTGCCTCCGACGGAGACGGCGACCGCAACCTCGTCATCGGCAAGGGCATCTTCGTCACGCCTTCCGACAGCCTCGCCATCCTTGCGGCCAATGCCGATCTCGCACCCGGCTATTCCAAGGGCATCGCCGGCATTGCCCGCTCGATGCCGACCAGCGCCGCCGCCGACCGGGTGGCCGAAAAGCGCGGCATCGGCATTTACGAGACCCCGACCGGCTGGAAATTCTTCGGCAACCTGCTCGATGCCGGCAAGGTGACGATCTGCGGCGAGGAGTCCGCCGGTACCGGTTCGAACCATGTCCGCGAAAAGGATGGGCTCTGGGCCGTGCTCCTCTGGCTCAACATCCTCGCCGTGCGCGGCGAAAGCGTGAAGGACATCGTCACCCAGCATTGGGCCACCTATGGTCGCAACTACTATTCCCGCCACGACTACGAGGCCGTCGACACCGATGCCGCCAACGGCCTGATGGACGCGCTGCGTGTGCGACTGGAGAGCCTTCCCGGCACCAAGGTTGGCGACCTGACGGTGACCGAGGCCGATGATTTCGCCTATCTCGATCCGGTCGACCAGTCGATCAGCCGGAACCAGGGCATCCGCATCCTGTTCGAAGGCGGCTCCCGCGTCGTCTTCCGCCTCTCCGGCACCGGCACCTCTGGTGCAACGCTGCGCGTCTACATCGAGCGCTACGAGCCGGACGCCAACCGCCATGATCTGGAGACGCAGTCGGCTCTTGCTGATCTGATCGCCGCGGCCGAGGAACTGGCCGGCATCGGCGCCCGCACGGGCCGCGACGCCCCGACGGTCATCACCTGATCGCGCGCGGATGAACCGCATCGAAACACGGATGGGCGGCGTCGCACTGACCGACAGGGGTGCGGATTTCGCCGTCTGGTCGCATCATGCCGAAAGGGTCGAGCTCTGCCTGTTCGATCCAATCGGCCGCGCCGAGATCTGCCGCCTGCCGATGACGCGCAACGCGGAAAGCGTACACAGGCTGCATGTCGATGGCGTCGTTCCCGGTGCGCGCTACGGCTACCGCGCCTATGGCCGCTATGCGCCGGACCACGGCTATTGGTTCGATCCCTCCAAGCTGCTCGTCGATCCCTATGCCAAGGA
This sequence comes from Rhizobium terricola, assembly GCF_012927355.1. Taxonomy (GTDB): domain Bacteria; phylum Pseudomonadota; class Alphaproteobacteria; order Rhizobiales; family Rhizobiaceae; genus Allorhizobium; species Allorhizobium terricola. Next base: position 88,669 of record NZ_JABBGK010000001.1, on the reverse strand, counting down.
ACTCGACAGGCCCTTCGTCCATGACCCGAAGCTGTCGATCTTCGGCACGGACACGGCGGCCATCGTGCCGAAGGCGATCGTCACCGACGATCGGCTGGCGCGTCTCGAACGACCGCATTTCCAGCCCGGCGGCTTCATCTACGAGCTGTCGGTCAAGGCCTTCACCATGCGCCATCCGGAAGTGCCGGCCGAACTGCGTGGCACGGTCGCGGCCCTTGCCCATCCCGCGATCATCAGCCACCTGAAGACCATCGGGGTCGATGCGGTCGAACTGATGCCGATCGTCGCCTGGATCGATGAACGCCATCTGCCGCCGCTCGGGCTGACCAATGGCTGGGGCTACAATCCGATTGCCCTGATGGCGCTCGATCCCCGCATCGTGCCCGGCGGCATGACGGAACTGCGCGACACGGTCGCCGCCCTGCACAAGGAAGGCATAGGGGTCATCCTCGACCTCGTCTTCAACCATACCGGTGAGAGCGACCAGAAAGGTACGACGCTGTCGCTGCGTGGCCTCGACAATCTTTCATGCTATCGCCACCTGCCCGACAATCCGGCCGTGCTGGTCAACGACACGGGCTGCGGCAACACCCTTGCCTGCGACCACCTCTTCGTCCGGCGCCTGATCATCGACAGCCTGCGCCATTTCGTCGTGCATGCCGGCGTCGACGGCTTCCGCTTCGACCTTGCCCCCATCCTCGGACGCACCTTCCACGGCTTTCACTCGACCTCGCGGACGCTGCACGCCATTCTGACCGACGAGGTGCTCGAGGATCGCATCATGATCGCCGAGCCTTGGGATGTAGGTCCCGGCGGCTATCAGCTCGGCAACTTTCCCGCCCCCTTCCTCGAATGGAACGACCGCGCGCGCGACGACATGCGCCGCTACTGGCGTGGCGACGGCCACATGGCGGGCGCGCTAGCGACGGCGCTTGCCGGCTCGTCCGGAGCCTTCGGCGGCAACGGCATCCGGGAAACCCGGAGCGTCAACTTCATCGCCGCCCATGACGGTTTCACCCTGCTCGATCTCGTGTCGCACAGCCATAAGCGCAACGGCAGGAACGGCGAGAACAACCGCGACGGCCATGACGAGAACTATTCCTGGAACAACGGCGTGGAGGGCGATACCGACAGTGCCGCTATTCGCCAGCAGCGCCTTCAGGACGTCTCGGCACTGCTGTCGACGCTGTTTGCCACCCGTGGTGCCATCATGCTGACCGCCGGCGACGAATTCGGCCGCACCCAGCACGGCAACAACAACGCCTACTGCCAGGATAACGAGCTGACATGGCTCGACTGGGAGAACGCCGATCAGGACCTGATCGGGCACACCGCGATGCTGGCCGCCATGCGCCGGCGCTTTTCTGTGTTCAGTCGGCTGGACTTCTTCAACGGCGGCGGCGACGTGGCCTGGCACACGACCGACGGCACGCCGATGGAGGTCGCGGACTGGGAGGAGGACGAGGCCGCCACGCTTGCAATGCTGCTCGATACTTTCGACACCAGGCTCGGTCGCGAAGTCCGCCTTGCCGTTCTGTTCAACCGCTCCCGGACGGCGCATGACTTCACACTACCGACGTCACCCGACCGCCAGTGGTATTCCCTCCGGACCGATCGCTGCTCCGCGAAAATTCATGTAAGACCACGCTCGGTTGAGTTTTTTATAGAACACTGACTTTTTCATCATTCCGAGGCATGCACCGGCTATTCACTGTTGGTCCAAGCCCCTGTAGGTAATTGCAGAACACAACGATCGGTGAGGTTCCATGCCGCGTGAAATTTCGCTGTCCGAAGTTCAGTCGCTGGTCGGCCAGGAGGTCGGCCTTTCGAACTGGATTACCGTCGACCAGACAATGATCGACGCCTTTGCCGGCGCCACCGACGATCATCAGTTCATCCATGTCGATCCGGTTCGCGCGGCAGAAACCCCGTTCGGCGGCACGATCGCCCACGGTTTCCTGACGCTTTCCCTGCTGTCGGCGATGAACTACGACTGCCTGCCGAAGATCCGCGAACAGCAGATGGGCATCAACTATGGCTTCGAGAAGGTGCGCTTCCTGTCGCCGGTCAAATGCGGCAAACGCGTGCGCGGGCATTTCGTGCTGACCGAGGCGCGTTTCCGCGGCGCGGGCATGATGATGACCAATTACGACGTCTCGATCGAGATTGAAGGCGAGCGCAAGCCGGCGCTGACCGCCATCTGGATGACCATCATCCAGTTCGACCCGAAGGACCGACCGGAAGGCGTCTGAGAATTGGAAGCAAGCGGCGCCCGGTTTCGGGCGTCTGCATGAGCGACGCGACGGATGCGTGCGCGGCCGGGCCGTCTATCTTCACGGCCTCTGTCAGGATGGGCCGGCCGGAGAACAACCCCGACCAGCAAATTCGACATCAGGCAGCAGCGTCCTGCGCGCCTTCGTCCAACAGGCCGAAGACATATTCCGCGAACGAGCGCCAGCACTCGACGCGGAAGGTTTCCTCGTCGACGCGGTAAAGCACGATCTCTGCCTTGCCGAACACCGTACGGGTGGCAGCGCCGATCGGGAAGGTCGCGAGCGACAGGTTGAGCGCGCAGCCGGCATTGATGGCGTTCGCAGCCCCCGGACCAGAGACGATGATTGCCGTGTTCCGGTGCGACACGTCGGTCGCCGAGTGGACGGCACCGGAAGCGGCGCAGTCGGCCATCAGGTCGCCGCCCTTCTCGTCGATGAGCAGCCATTCGTCGGGCCCGAGCCAGCAGGCCAGCCGTCCCTTTGCCGCGGCCGTGCCCTTCGGGGTGGTCGGCAGCTTCACGCCGAGCGCCTTCGACAGGGCGGCAACGCCGTCGGCGTGGGCACGCAAGGAGACGCGGGTTGCCGGATCGGCCGGTGTCAGCCGCACGATCGGCGATCCGCCATGGGCGCCGGTGAGTACGGGATTGCGTTGAGCGACGATAGCATCAGCCATGGATGCGTCCCCCTTCCTTGTCAAAGAATACCGTGTCGGTCACTTCGACCGCGATGGTCTTGTCCTTCATCGGCACGTAGAGCGTTTCGCCCATGCGCGCCCGTCCGCCGACCAACGTGGCGATCGCGATCGACCGGCCGAGGTTTTCGGACCAGTAGGACGACGTCACATGACCGAGCATGGTCATCGGCTTCGGCTGGTTCGGATCGGCGACGATCTGACCACCTTCTTCGAGAACCTCGTTCGGGTTCTTGGTGAACAGGCCGACCAGCTGCTTGCGGCCTTCCTTGACCAGATCCGGACGCTTCAGGCCGCGAATGCCGACGAAGTCGGTCTTCTTCTTGGAGACCGCCCAGCCATAGCCGGCGTCGTCCGGCGTCAGCGTGCCGTCCGTGTCCTGGCCGACGATGATGTAGCCCTTCTCGGCGCGCAGCACGTGCATGGTCTCGGTGCCGTAGAGGCAGGCGCCGAGGCTCTGCGCCCGCTCCCAGATCGCCTGGAAGACCGAGGCGCCGAAATCGGCCGGCACGTTGACTTCAAAGCCGAGTTCACCGGTGAAGGAGACGCGGAACAGACGGGTCGGAACGCCGCAGAACTTGCCTTCGGCGATGCTCATGTGCGGGAAGGCTTCGTTCGAGATGTCGATGCCTTCGACGAACGGAGCGATGATGTCGCGCGCCTTCGGACCCTGAACGGCGATGACCGCCCACTGCTCGGAGGTCGACGTCAGCCAGACCTTCAAATGCGGGAATTCCGTCTGCAGGTAGTCTTCCATGTGGTTGAGGACGCGCGGCGCACCGCCGGTCGTCGTCGTCACGTGGAAGCGGTCTTCGGCGAGTCGTCCGACGACACCGTCGTCATACACGAAGCCGTCGTCGCGGGTCATGATGCCGTAGCGGCACTTGCCCGGCTTCAGCGTGTCCCAGGCATTGGTGTACATCAGGTTGAGGAACTCGGCCGCATCCGGACCGACCACCTCGATCTTGCCGAGCGTCGATGCGTTGAAGACGCCGGCGACGTCGCGCACCGTCTTGCATTCGCGATTGACGGCCTGGTGCATGTCCTCACCCGGCTTCGGGTAGTACCAGGCACGCTTCCAGTTGCCGACATCCTCGTATTCAGCACCCTGGCTGACTTCGTAGGCATGCATCGGCGTCTTGCGGGTCGGATCGAACAGCTCGCCGCGCGAGTGGTTGATCAGCGTGCCGAAGGTGACCGGCGTGTAGGGCGCGCGGAAGGTCGTGAGACCGACCTTCGGGATTTCCTTGCCCAGCACTTCGGCGGCGATCGCAAGGCCATGCATGTTGGACAGCTTGCCCTGGTCGGAGGCCATGCCGTTCGTCGTGAAGCGCTTGATGTGCTCGATCGAATGCATGCCTTCGCGCACGGCAAGGCGGATGTCCTTGGCGCAGACGTCGTGCTGGAAGTCGATGAAGGCCTTGACGCTCGTATCGCGCCCTGCCCCTTCAGCCGCACCGATCATGCCGCCGGTCCAGCCGAAGGCATTGACGCCGGCAAGGCGGGTCGAGGACGAACCGGCCGCACCGGCGGCCTTTGCCATGTCGGCACCAGCCGCAGAGGCCTCGTCGATGATCGTCTGGATGTCGTCCGTACCGTTGCAGGTACCGACGCAGATGCATTCCTGGGCATAGACGTCCGGCAGGAACCGGTCGTTGGCCGCATCGAACTTCAGCTTGCCGCGCGACTGCGAGAACAGGTGCACCGACGGCGTCCAGCCGGCCGAGACGAGAAGTGCGTCGACCTCGATCTTGCGGGCACTACCGTTACCGTTGCGCTTGACCGTCATCGAACGGATGCGCAGGCGGCCCGACGTGTCGGTGACAGAATGGCCGGCCAGCACTTCGATGCCGAGATTGCGGGCTTCCGCCAGCACCTTTTCGCCCGGCTTTTCGCGGCAATCGACGATCGCGGCGACCGTGACGCCGGCCCGCTTCAGGTCGAAGGCGGCTTCATAGGCCGAATCATGTGCCGTGTAGACACCGACCTTGGCACCGACGGCGACGCCGAAGTGGTTGAGATAGGTGCGGCCGGCGGACGCCAGCATGATGCCCGGACGGTCGTTGTTGGCGAACACCATGTGGCGTTCGATCGAACCGGTGGCGATCACCACCTTTTTGGTGCGGACCTGCCACAGCCGCTCGCGCGGGCTGCTCTTGGCAGGCTTCGCGACATGGTCGGTAACGCGTTCGGCAAGCGCCACGAAATTGTGGTTGTAGTAGCCGAAGGCGGTCGTGCGGGTCATGACGCGGACGTTCGGCAGGCTGGCGAGCTTGGCTGCGGTTGCCTGCGCCCAGTCGTAGCCGTTCTGGCCGTCGATGGTCGCACCGGTGTCGAAGTGGAACGCACCACCCATTTCCGGCTGCTCATCGCAGATGATGACCTGAGCACCGGTTTCGGCTGCGGCAAGCGCTGCTGAGAGGCCGGCCACGCCACCGCCGACGACGAGAACGTCGCAATGCGCATAGCGGCTCGAATAGTGATCCGGATCCTCTTCCTTCGGCGCGACGCCGAGGCCGGCAGCGCGACGGATGAAGGGTTCGTAGACCGAGTGCCAGAAGGACTTCGGCCACATGAAGGTCTTGTAGTAGAAGCCGGCGGCGAAGAAGGGCGAGAAGAAGTCGTTGATCTCGCCGATGTCGAGCGACAGCGACGGCCAGCGATTCTGCGTCTCGACCTTCATGCCGTCGAACACTTCCTGCACCGTGGCGCGGACGTTCGGCTGGCGGCGGGCCGCATCGCGCGATACGTCGAGCAGCGCATTCGGCTCTTCCGGACCGGCCGTCAGGATGCCGCGCGGACGGTGATACTTGAACGAGCGGCCGGCGAGATGCATGCCGTTGGCGAGCATGGCTGAGGCGACAGTGTCGCCCTCGTAGGCCGTCAGGCTCTTGCCGTCGATGGTGAAGCGGGCGGTGCGGGCCGGCGTGAGGCGACCCTTGCCCGGGATACGATTGGCGCCGCTCATTTCGACGCTCCCTTCTCAACTGCGTTCGGGAGGAAGGCAGACACGTCGGCCTTCGGCTCTCCCGCCTTGTAGGTCAGATGGATCTTGTCGCTGACGGTGTCGCGGACTGCATTGAAGAAGCGTCCGCAACCACTGATGTGGCGCCAGCGTTCGAAGATGAGGCCCTTCGGGTTGTCGCGCAGGAAGAAATACTCCGCGAAGGCTTCATCGGAGATCTCGGCAATGTTTGTCGGGCGGGCGATATGCGCCTCGCCGGCGGCGCGGAATTCGAGCTCGGAGCGCTCTTCCTCGCAATAGGGGCATTTGATCAGCAGCATCTGTGCGTTCCCTCGTAATCAGTGCGCCACGGCGGCGGCAGCCGCCTCGTCGATCAGACGGCCGGTGCGGAACCGGTCGAGGGTGAGGCCGGCCGCCAGGCGGTGCGGCTCGCCCTTGGCGATCAGGTGCGCGAACAGGTTGGCCGAACCCGGAGTCGCCTTGAAGCCGCCGGTTCCCCAGCCTGCATTGACGAACAGGTTCTGGACCGGCGTCACGCTCTGGATCGGCGAGCGGTCGGCGGTGTTGTCGGTGATCCCGCCCCACTGGCGCATCATCTTGACGCGACGGAACATCGGGAACAGCTCGCAGATCGCATCCAGCGTGTGGGTGATGATCTGCAGGCCGCCGGTCTGCGAGTACGAATTGTACTGGTCGGTACCGGCGCCGATGACGAACTCACCCTTGTCCGACTGCGAGATATAGGCATGCACCGTGTTCGACATGACAACGCACGGGAAGATCGGTTTCATCGGCTCGGAAACGAGCGCCTGGAGCGGCGTCGAGTGAACCGGCAGGCGAACGCCGGCCATGCCCATGACGACCGACGAATGGCCGGCAGCAGAAACGCCGATCTTCTTCGCACCGATGAAGCCGCGATTCGTATCGACGCCGGTGACCTCACCGTTCGGACCACGGCGGATGCCGGTGACTTCGCAGTTCTGGATGATGTGGACACCGCGATCGGAGGCCGCACGGGCAAAGCCCCATGCAACCGCGTCATGGCGAGCCGTGCCGCCGCGGCGCTGCAGGGCCGCGCCGTTGATCGGGTAGCGGGCCGTCTTCGAGATGTCGAGCGGCGGGCAATAGGCCCTGGCCTGCTCGGGCGTCAGCCATTCGTTGTCGATGCCATAAAGGTTGTTGGCATTGATGTGGCGCTTGAACGACTGCTGGTCGTGAATATTGTGCGACAGCATCATGACGCCGCGCGGCGAGTACATGACGTTGTAGTTGAGGTCCTGCGACAGGCCTTCCCACAGCTTGAGCGAATGCTCGTAGATGTCCATGCTCTCTTCGTAGAGATAGTTGGACCGAATGATGGTCGTGTTGCGGCCGGTATTGCCGCCACCCAGCCATCCGCGCTCGAGCACCGCGACATTGGTGATGCCGTGCTCCTTGGCCAGATAGTAGGCGGCACCGAGACCGTGCCCGCCGGCACCGATGATGATGACGTCGTAGGACTGGCGCGGCTCGGGAGAAACCCACTGGGCCTCCCAGCCTTTATGGGCGCGCAGCGCCTCGCGTGCCACGGCAAAAACCGAATATTTGCGCATTCGCCTCAAACTCCTGTAGGCAAGGCTTTTGGGTAGGATGACATCAGTGACAAATACATATGCGTCACGACGCTCCTTTTGCGACGCCACGACATGCGTCTTTCGACACGATAGCCGCATACGTTCCCGGAAGCGAATTTTCTCGGAGCAAAGGCCCGCGCCATATGGACTTCCTTGAGGCGATCTGTTATCTGCCCTCCCTAATCGCTGACCTCACGGCCAAGCGAAACGATTGTTTTTTGTTCCGCTAACGACCTGACTTTGGCGGAAAACAACTCAAAACCAAAGGAACGGGATAGACGTGCAGGTACTTGTCCGCGACAACAACGTTGATCAGGCGCTCCGCGCCCTCAAGAAGAAGATGCAGCGCGAAGGCATCTTCCGCGAAATGAAGATGCGCGACTATTATGAAAAGCCGTCGCAGAAGCGTGCACGCGAGAAGGCTGAAGCCGTCCGCCGCGTCCGCAAGCTGGCACGCAAGCGTGCACAGCGCGAAGGTCTGGTCAGCGCGGGTCGTCCGGCCCGCTGATTGGCCGTCTTTTCGACGTTTTCCGATGTTCTAAGGGCGGAGGCGATCGGTTCGCCCCCGCTCTTTTCATTTGAAGTTCAACTCGCTGCCATCCGATGACCGATCGGCGGCGAACAGCTCGCCGGACATTGGCCCGCCATGATCGAATACCCGCTTTCCCGCCGTTCCCGCATCGCCGGCGAAACCAAGAGCCGCCTTGCAACGACGGTGGCGTTCCTTGCGCTCATCGGCCTCGCCGGTTGCCAGACGACCGAATCCTCAGACGTGATTCGCATTGACCGAGCCCAGGGGTCGGAAGAAAACATCTCGTCGCTTTCGGCTGTGATCGATGCCAATCCGCGCGCACCTGAAGGCTACAACGTGCGCGGTTCCGCCTATGGCCGCGCCGGTCAGTTCAGCAAGGCGCTGAATGACTTCAACGTCGCCCTTCAGCTCAACCCGAACTTCTATCAGGCCTATGCCAACCGCGGCCTCGTCTACCGCAACATGGGCAAGCCGGTCGAAGCCGCGCAGGACTACAACACGGCGCTCAAGCTCAACCCGAACTATGACGTCGCCTATATCGGCCGCGGCAACATCTATCGCCAGGCCGGCCGAATCGACGAAGCCTTCGGCGACTTCAACCGCGCCATCGAACTCGACACCACGGACGGTCGCGCCTATCACAACCGCGGCCTGATCTATCAGCTGCGCGGCCAGCACGACAAGGCGATCGACGACTTCTCGAAGGCGATCTCGCTGTCGCCGAGCTCGCCTGAGCCCTATAACGGCCGCGGTGTCTCCTATGTCGCTCTGAACGACGACGAGAACGCTTTCGCCGACTTCAATCACGCCATCGAGCTGGACGGCAAGAACGCGGAATCCTGGGCGAACCAGGCGCTCATCTACGAGCGTCGCGGCGACAAGGCGCGTGCCGCCAAGTCCTATTCCCACGCACTCGGTCTCGATCCCAAATATCTGCCGGCCCAGCAAGGTCTTGCCCGCACCCGCGGCGGCGGCGCCTGATCGGCGACAGAAGAAGACGGATCCCATCGAAAATGCCGGCCTCGCGCCGGCATTTTTCGTTTCCGAGCAGCGTTTCGGCTGCCGTTCCTATCGGGGATTGCCGAGGAGAAGATCGCGAGGACGCCGGCCGCTCTCCCGGCAGACGCTGTTGAGAAGCTGCGCCATCGATGCGCTGGCCAGGCCGCCGGCGATGATCAGCAGAAGGCTGGCCAGGGCAAAGCCGATTGCCGCCGTGGCAAGGCCGCTGAGGGCCGTCAGCAGGATGGCAAATGGCCAGAGATCGGCCTCCCGCGCCGGAAGCACGACAAGGGCGCCGAGCACCATGGACAGGCAGGACACCATGGAGAACAGGACCAAACCGCCCCCCGACGCCATGAGCCGGCCAAGCAGCACCAGGATGAGCGCGGCAAGCAGCAGGCGATACAGCGGCGTCGTTCGCAACAGCATGGCGACCGGGCCGGCAGGCAGGCGCCGGATGAACATCGCGCAGCCTCCGCCAGCCACCAGCGAACCGCTGAGCAGCGCCACCGCACCGCTCGCCAGCCGCTCCGCATTGCTGGAACCCATGCGGCTCTGCCAGAAGATTGCGCTGGTTTCCATCACCGAAAGGGACAAGAAGACCCCGGTGACGCCGTAGAGGACGAGAAGGCCGGTGAGATAGAGTGGCATCCGCTCGGCCCGCGCAGAGAAGGCGATCAGCGCGCCGAAGGTTGCGCCGAAGCCTGCCCCGAGAGCAAGAAGCAGGAAGCCACCGAAGGTCGGGATCGCCGACAGCGCGGCTGCAAGCGCCGCCGCCATCATGCCCCAGATGAGAAGCGGAACGACGGAAGCAAGCGCCCGCCCCCTGGCACCACGGGTGATACCGAGCGCCAGGAGCCCTGTCGCGACCATGTCTCCTATGACGACGAACCCTTCCATGGCGATGCCTAGCGCCTATCGCGCGACTCAGGCCGGAATAGGCCGCGCGCGATGCCGAGCGCGGCAAAAAGGCCGGTCGACGCGAGAAGGAGGGCAATGAAAGCGGAGCTGCGCGCCTCGCCCGCCGGAAACCGGGCAACGGCATAGACGGCGCCACTCGCGATGACGGCGGCCACGAGGCCGCCGATCAGGACGAGAGGCTGACGCGCGCTTCGGGCGGTTCGCGATGCCAGGAACCAGCCCGCGGCGAGCGCGAGCACGAAAACGCCGATGCGAAACAGGAATGGATCATGCGCGGCAGAGAACATGGCAAAAGTCGTCCGGCCGCGACGTGATCAGCGCAGGAGGAAGATGCCGGCGATGCTCAGAACGACAAAGGCGATCAGGCCGCCGATGAAGCCAGCGCCACCGAAGAAGCCGGCAGCCATCGCAAGCATGAGCGCAACGAGAATGGCCGTGCCATACTTGGTGCCGGCGATGAAGAGACCATAGGTCTTCTCATGCTCGGGATAATTCATCGGAGCACCGGTTTCGACCGGACCGCTGTGGTGTTCGCTCATGCTCTGTCTCCCCTTGGACCAACCGCATCACGCCTGAGGTCGGCCGCCGACTTGAATTTCGTCAGGTACAGGCGGCGTCTACGACGCCTCCCCCACCTTCGATTACACAAAGGTCCGGCGATACGCAATGGATCAGAGCGGCAGATCGAAGTGGTCAGTAGTCCACGCCGGCGACGGCACCGGGGATATGCCCAGCAGCAACCAGCCGCGCCGACGGCAACACCGTCAGCGACGGCAGCATGTGCTGGCTCTCTTGACCGAACATGAGGCGTCGTTCATGCAATCCCGAATCAAAGAACGGATAGCGCTGCAGGAGCTTTCGCCCGACTGTATGCGTGTTGGTGGCGAGCAGCGTTAGTTCGAGACCATAGATCTCGGTCATGCGGCGATCGACGATCGTATCGGCATAGAACACGCGCTTGTAGAATGCCGCGTGATGCGGCCGCACATGCTGCAATACCCGGTCTGCCTTGAAGTAGGCCGCCGCCACAATGCTCGGTCTAAGGGTGATATAGGGAAGAACGGGAAGCTCCGCCGCGACCTGGGGTTCCACCGCGAAACGCGCAGGATCAATCAATGTGAGGCCGGCCTCGAGAAAATCATCGATGGCATCCGGAAAGACACCAGACGATTGGGCCACGGGATGATCGGGGGTAACATAGTGCAGGCGGATGGTGCTGACCAACTGCTCGAAGTAATAGACCCCGAAAACATAGGCGTGATCATCGAAGTCGATATCGTCAATCAAACTGGCCGCCCCGACAGGCAGCACATCCGCAGCCTTGTAAGCCCTGTAACGCAGTCGCTCGATCTCGCCGAAGTCCTCGCCGGTCTGTATTCGCCGGTACTCGATGTGATCGAGAAGCGCCATCATCTTGGCAGCAAAGCCTTCCGGCATCTGCGTGTGCGCGTTCATTCCGGTCCCGCCGTTTACGTTTCGTTAACCAACCCTAGCAGCCAACGTGCGATTGTGCAGTTCCGAAATCTAGTAGTGCGGCAATTTACCTTTTGTTAAGGTTAACATTCGGTTAAAGGAAATGGTTAACGCGAGGTCACGGCGCTAAATGCACCCTGAGAATCTGCTGGTTTTGGAAATTTCAGGCGTTTGGGCCAGTGTCAGGCGACATTGGCTGTGCCAGCAAGGATCAACTTCTTCCGAGCCCGTTCCGCCATGTCGGCGACCCGGCTCGACGCGATCGGCGTCGAGAAGACGTAACCCTGGATCAAATCGGCACAGTTGTACTTGGTGATCAAGGCCAGCTGGTCCTGGGTCTCCACGCCCTCGACGATGATGCCGAGCTCAAGCTGGCGCGACAGCGTGACGATGCCGCGCAGGAGTTTGAGCCGCCGCGCGTCCTCGCCGATGTTGCGGACGAAGGAGCGATCGATCTTCACCTGGTCGACCGGGAGTGCGTCGAGGTAGCTGAGGCTGGAGAAGCCCGTGCCGAAGTCATCGATGGCGATGGTGATGCCGTGCTTGCGCAGCTGTTCGAGAATGAGGCGAACCGCTGCCATCTCCTCGATCAGGCTCGATTCGGTGACTTCGAGATGAAGCCGCTTCGGATCGAGGCCGGTGTCGGCAAGAGCGTCCAGAACCGTCTGGACGATATCGTCACTGCGCAGGTCCTGCACCGACAGATTGACCGAAACGGCGATCTCGTCGGGCCAGGTCACGCAGTCCCGGCACGCCTGACGGATCATGAAGCGGGTCAGACCGGAAACGATGCCCATCTCTTCGGCGATCTGGATGAAGATGTTCGGCGGAATGCTGCCCTTCTCCGGATGCGTCCAGCGCGACAGAGCCTCGCAGCAATCGATTCGCGAACCGTCCGGCGCGAACATCGGCTGGTAGACGACCTGCAGTCCGTCGTTCTCGACCGCCGCTTGGAGATCCGTCTTCAGGCGCTGGCGCTCGATATAGCGGGCATCCATCTCGTCGGCGAAGGCGGTGAAGCTGCCCTTGCCCCGCGACTTCGATTCGAACACCGCGAGGTCGGCCTTGATCTGCCACTCCTCCATGCGCAGTTCCGAGCTCTCGATCAGCACGGCGCCGGCGGAGAAGGTGATGGTGAAGCTGGTGCCGTCGACGTCGTAGTTGCCGGCGATCGCCGCGTGGATGTCGCGCATCCGCTGCTCGAGGTCCGCACGACCTTCGGCATTCGGGAAGAACAGCGCGTACTGGTCGCCGACCAGATGGCCGACGATCGCCTCGCCGGCGGCGAGCTTCAGCAGCCGGTTGGCCACGGCGGCAAGCAGCCGGTCGCCCGTCACGTGCCCCTTCATGTCGTTCACGTGCTTGAACTCGTCGATGTCGAGGACCATGAAGCCGATTTCGCCGCTCTTCGTGCGGGCGGCGACGTTTTCCAGGACGAGATCGGCGAAGTAGCCGCGCTGTGGAAGACCCGTCAGAGAATCGAAGCGAACCATGTGCAGGATCTTGCGGTCGGCACGCACGCGCGCCGTGACGTCTTCGAAGATCAGGACGACGCCGCCTTCCGGGCGGCGGCTGGCCGAGAATTCCAGCACCAGGTCCTCGGAAAACTGCATGACGGCGCGCGAAATCGTGCCGTCCATCAATTGCGCGAGCTGGCGCTGAATGAGGTTAGGCATGGAGCCGTCGACGAAGGTGTGCCGCACGCCGTAGCGCAGGACCACGTCCAGGTCGCAGTTCTTCAGGCGATAGCGGTCGCCGAGATTGAGCAGTTCACATGCCTTGCGATTGATCACCTCGATACGGTTCTGCGGATCGAGCATCAGGAGGCCGTGCGTCATGTTGTTGAGCGCGGTATCGAAGCTGCCGACCAACTTTCTCATTTCGCGTGAGGCAATGACGTTTTCGTAGAGAAACTCGCGAACGCCGGTCGCCATTGCTTGCGTCGTCAGGACGAAGGGGATGAGCATGACGGACAGCAGAAGCTTATAAGGATCATTCGCGAACAGCGCGCAGACGATGATCGGTAGGCAGCAAGCGGAACTTTGCAGGTTCACCGCCAGCCGTGATCCGTAGTTACGGCCGACGACGGAAACCATCGACGCCATCGTAACGGAAATGCAGGCAAGTTCCACGAACGTGTCTTCAAAGGCAAGGATGGAATAGCCGCAGCCAATGCCGAGGATGGCCGCCGTCGACGCGGCGCCAACGATGTAGCGGAGCTCCCAGCCCCGGATTTCCTTGAAGCCCCAATTCGACTTGTCGGCCTGGCTGAAGCGGGCAAACAGGAAGATGCGGTTGGCAAAAACTACGCCGAAAGCGACGCAGAGCAGGACAAAAACGGAATCCCCTGTCTTATGGTAGACGGCCACATAAGTGAGGATGTGCACCAGCATGCCGGTGAACAGCGTCTGTCGGTTGCCAAAAAGCGAGCTGACGAAGGACAGGTAGACGTCCGTCGGCACAGCTTCCTTGCTTTTAGCCTTCATCCGATGGCCTCCTCATCCGAGCAACCTATGCAAAACGATTTAAAAATCGATTGCTAGACCATCGGAAAATCCATAGCCGACCGGGGTTTCTCACGGGCGACGATGGGTCTGGCAATACCGTCTTTCCGGCCCGATACCATGATTGCGATAAATGGACGCCGTTGGCAATCGGCGATAGGTCCGGCGGTAAAAGTCGACTGAATCCCGGTCTGAGACATGTACCGTTTCGGGACACCGCCCTCTGGGGGGCAGGGCCGCATGCTGCGGTCGCTTGCCCCTTGCGGCGGCCAGGCGCAGAATTGACGAAAACCATTAGACGAAAGGCTATGCCCGAGCCGGGGCACATATTGTGAAAAGGCCGGAAAACCGGCACTTAGCCCCGTTGCACGACTGTTGGCCATGCTCTAAGCACGACCTCGATATATGGGGAGAAAACCATGAAAGTGTTATTGGCAATCAGCCGGTTGATCGATGCGATCAACGGCGCGATCGGACGCTGGGTCTCCTGGCTGCTGCTCGCGGCGGTCTTGATCAGTGCGGGCAACGCCGTTGTTCGCAAGATGTTCGATATCTCATCCAATGCATGGCTCGAGCTGCAGTGGTACCTTTACGGCACCGTGTTCATGCTGGCAGCCGCCTATGCACTGCTCAAGAATGAACACATCCGGATCGACATCGTCTCGAGTTCATGGAGCAAGAGGACCCGCGACTGGATCGACCTGATCCTGCACATCATCTTCCTCGTTCCGTTCAGCTTCCTGATCACCTGGCTTGCTTGGCCGTGGTTCTGGAACTCGTACAAGATTGGCGAGATTTCCTCGAGCGCTGGGGGCCTTATCGTGTGGCCGGCCAAGGCTGCGGTCTTCTTCGGCTTCCTGATGCTGAGCGCCCAGGCAATCTCCGAAATCGTCAAGCGCGCGGCGATCATCTTCGGCTACCTCGAAGAAGAAAACCACGACAAAGATGCCAGCGAAATGACGGGGCACTGACATGATCGACTTCATCGCGCACAATCTCGCTCCGATCATGTTCACCACGGTGATGCTGATGCTTCTGCTCGGCTATCCCGTAGCATTTACCCTGGCGGCCGGCGGCCTGATCTATTTCGCCCTCGGCGTTGAGCTTTCCTCGATCTCTCCGGAGATCAAACTGTTCTGGCCACTTCTGCAGTCGCATCCGGATCGCATCTACGGGATCATGTACAACGACACTTTGTTGTCGATCCCCTTCTTCACGCTGATGGGTTTGATCCTGGAACGCTCCCGAATGGCGGAGGACCTGCTCGACACCATCGGCCAGCTGTTCGGCCCGATCCGCGGCGGTCTGGCCTATGCCGTCATCCTGGTCGGCGCCCTGCTCGGAGCCACCACCGGCGTCGTGGCAGCCTCGGTCATGGCCATGGGCCTGATCTCTCTGCCGATCATGCTGCGCTACAACTACAACCGTCCACTCGTCGCCGGGACGATTGCAGCATCAGGCACCCTTGCACAGATCGTGCCGCCATCGCTCGTTCTGATCGTCATGGCGGACCAGCTCGGTCGCTCCGTCGGCGACATGTATGTAGGCGCCCTTTATCCGGCGATCCTGATCGTTAGCGTCTACTGCCTCTACATCTTCATCGTGTCGATGATCAAACCGCAGTGGGCGCCGGCCCTTCCGCTTGAGGCGCGCACCCTCGGCGGTGGCGTCACGTCACTTCTCGTCATGCTGGCGATCAGCGTTGCCCTCTATTTCCTCGGCCACGAGGTGCTGTTCACGGGCATCGCAAGCCCCGAATGGCGCCTGGTTGCCGCGCTGGCGTTCGGTGTATTCAGCGTCTACCTGATTGCACTGGCCAATCGCAATTTTGGCCTCAACATCATCTCGCGGCTTACGCAGCAGGTCATCATCGTCCTGATCCCGCCGCTGGCCCTCATCTTCCTCGTGCTCGGCACCATCTTCCTCGGCATCGCGACGCCGACCGAAGGCGGCGCCATGGGTGCAGCCGGCGCGATCATCATGGCGACGATGAAGGGTCGCATGTCGATGGCGACCATGAAGCACGCCCTCGACGCAACGACAAAGCTCTCTGCTTTCGTCATGATGATCCTGATCGGCGCTCGCGTCTTCGGCCTGACCTTCTACGGTATCAACGGCAACGTCTGGATCGAAGAACTGCTGACGGCTTTGCCGGGCGGTGAATACGGCTTCCTGATCGTCGTCACGATCATCGTGTTCATCCTCGGCTGCTTCATCGACTTCTTCGAGATCGCTTTCATCATGGTGCCTTTGCTGGCCCCGGTGGCAGAGAAGCTCGGCATCGACCTTGTCTGGTTCGGCGTCATTCTCGGCATCAACCTCCAGACGTCCTTCCTAACCCCTCCCTTCGGTTTCTCGCTCTTTTACCTGCGCTCTATTGCACCGGCTGGAAGGTGGAAGGACGAGGTGACGGGACGGTCGATGGATGGCGTCAAGACGCTTGATATCTACAAGGGCGTCCTCCCCTACATCATCATCCAGTTTGCGATGATCATTGTGGTAATCGCCTTCCCGAGCCTCGTGATGCGCTACAAGGGCGACGTCGAAACAATCAATCCGAACGATGTGAAAATTGAGGTGCCCGGGTTTGGACAGGGTGGAGGCATGACGCTACCGCCTCTCGGCTCAGACAACGGAGCCCCCAATCTTGGCCTACCTCCGCTCGGTTCCGACAATGGCAGCGGCGCTCAGGCGCCCGGGCTCGGCCTGCCGCCGCTCAATCTGGGCGGAGAACCGCCTGCGGCGGCACCGGCCGCCCCGGCCACCAATCCGGCGCTCGACTTGAGCCAGCCGCCGGTCATCAAGTAAGACCGGCCCAGCCGCTCTTCCTGACCTTACAAAACAAGAAAGCCCCGACCGCACGGTTCGGGGCTTTTCTTTTTGGGCGTGGGGCAAGCACACGGGATCCCGATGGCCTGCGCCACGAGGACCGACGGGCAAAAGAAAAGCCCCGGGGCGTACCCGGGGCTTCCGTCTTTCATTCCTTGGCGTCGATAGCTCAGAGCTTGCCGGCGCGCTGCTGGATCATCATGAAGGTATCGAAGGTGTATTCGCCGAGCTGGGCCCAGAGATAGGCGTCCTTCTTGAAGGCCAGCTGGTCGTCATAGATCTTCTTGAAGTGCGGGCTCTGCGCGCTGAGTTCGGCATAGATCTCGATGGCCGCCTGGTAGCAGGCTTCCATGATCTCCTGGCTGAACGGACGCAGCACCGTACCCTCGGCGACCAGCTGTTTCAGCGCCTGCGGATTCTTTGCGTCATACTTCGCGGTCATGTTGGTGTTGGCGAAAGCGCAGGCGTCCTGAAGGATGGCCTGGTAGTGTTTCGGCAGGGCGTTGTACTTCTCGAGGTTGAAGAAGCCATGGACGACCGGACCACCTTCCCAGAAGCCCGGGTAGTAGTAGTACTTGGCAACCTTGTGGAAGCCGAGCTTGGAATCGTCGTAGGGACCGACGAATTCAGCGGCGTCGATCGTGCCCTTTTCCAGCGCCGGATAGATGTCGCCGCCGGCGAGCTGCTGCGGCACGACGCCGACCTTTTCGAGCACCTTGCCGGCGATACCGGCAATGCGCATCTTCAGGCCCTTGAGGTCGTCGACGGTGTTGATTTCCTTGCGGAACCAGCCACCCATCTGAACGCCGGTGTTGCCGGCCGGCAGGCCATACACGCCCTGTGTTGCGTAGAATTCGTTCATCAGCGTGTTGCCGTTGCCCTGGTAGAACCAGGCATTCTGCATGCGCGCGTTGAGACCGAACGGAATGGCTGTACCGAAGGCAAAAGTCGGTTCCTTGCCCCAGAAGTAATAGGACGTGGTGTGGGCCGCTTCGACCGTGCCACCGGCAACGGCATCGAGTGCCTGCAGGCCGGGGACGATTTCACCGGCAGCGAAGACCTGAATGCTGAAGTTGCCGTCGGTTGCGGCCGAAACGCGCTCGGCGATATCGGTAGCACCACCGAAGATCGTGTCGAGCGACTTCGGGAATGAAGACGTCAGGCGCCAGGTGATCTTGGGGTTCTCCTGGGCAATGGCAGGCGCTGCCAGCACCGTGGACGCAGCAACGCCCGCACCGGCGACACCCGCCTTCTTGATAAATGAACGACGATCCATGAATTGACCTCCCATCATGGTTTGCGCCACCGCGAGAATTCTTAGCGCCCCCTCCCGATGGCAATGCCGGCGAGAAAAGCATGTTGTCCAAAGCGTTTCAAGCGCCGGGGCAATATTCTTTCGGCTTAGAGAAATTTCACACTCCCCTTGTGATCCTATTCGTTCTTGCGATTGTAATATTTGGTTTTTCGGCAGGACCATCCGGACTTCCGACACCCGCCGGACCGACGAAAACCGAACGAACTTCACCGTCCGAAACGGGCGACGGCCGCAACCGCTTCGGACAGGTTACGGCGGCAACGGGACACGTGCCGAACTGCCAGCCAGCACAGGGCAAGTGAAATTCGGATATTGACTTGAGGCCCCGGCTCACTTCATGAAATTGCTCTGCCCCGCACAGGCTTTTCCGGAGTCTTTCATGCCCAGACCGATTATTGCCGTTCCCGCCGATATTCGCGAGTTCGACGGAACGCATTGGCACGCCGCCCAGAACCAGTATGTCCACGCGGCGCTCAAGGTCGCCGACGTCATGTCCTTCATCATCCCGGCCTTCGTGGATGGCAACGACACCGATGCTCTTCTGGATCGCGTCGACGGCCTGATCGTCTCCGGCTCCGCGACCAACGTGCATCCCTCCCTCTACGGCGGAGAGGTCCGAGAGAGCGACGGCCCCTTCGATCCGGCCCGCGACGCCACCACCCTTCCGCTGATCCGCCGCGCGATCGAACGCGGCATTCCGCTGCTGGCCATCTGTCGCGGCATTCAGGAACTCAACGTCGCGCTCGGCGGAACGCTTGCCACCGAGATCCAGGAACAGGAAGGGGTCTGGGACCACCGCAAGCCGCAGCATCCGGATCGCGACGTCATGTACAGCATCCGTCAGGATGTCATCATCGCCGAGGGCTCCTGCATCGCCCGTTATCTCGGCGCCGGATCGATCCCCGTCAATTCGCTGCATCGCCAGGCGATTTCCAAGACGGCGCCCGGCCTGCAGGTCGAGGCCCTGGCAGAGGACGGGACCATCGAGGCCGTTTCGGTGATCGGCGCCAAGGGCTTTGCCATCGGCGTCCAGTGGCATCCGGAATACTGGGCTGAAACCGACCGCCCGTCTCGCGCGCTCTTCGAAGCCTTCGGCGACGCCGTTCGCGACTACGTCAAGACCAAGGCCTGAGCGGCGGGCATCGCGAAATGACTTTCACAAGGGGCCTCGGGCCCCTTGTGGCGTTTCCGGCACAGGCGTGAGCGCCCGACCCGTGGTGAACCACGACACGAGATTGTCGACGACCAGATCGGCCATGGCATTGCGGGTCGGAACCGACGCCGATGCCACATGCGGCAGGACAGAGACATTCGGCAAATCGAGAAGCGCCTGGGGAACATGCGGCTCCTTCTCGAACACGTCGAGACCTGCCGCCGCGATCGTTCCGTCCGTCAGCGCCGCGATCAAGGCCGCCTCGTCCACTGTCGTGCCGCGGCCGACATTGATCAGCACGCCGTCCGGTCCGAGCGCCTTCAGCACATCGGCATTGATCGCCTTCAGCGTCTGCGGCGTGTTCGGCACGATCGAGATGAGCGTATCGACGGCCTCGGCGAGCCCTGCAAGCGTCGGGAAATGCGTGTAACCGACATCCGAACGCGGGCGCCGCGTATGGTAACTGATCCGCACCTTGAACGGTTCGAGGCGCCGCGCGATCTCGATGCCGATCCGGCCGAGGCCGTGGATCCCGACATGCCGCCCCTTGAGCGACAGCGGCGTGAGGGGAAAAGGCCCCTCTTCGGGCCAGCGCCCCTGCCGCAGCCATGCCTCGGCCTGGGGCAGGCGCCGGATGGTGTTGATCAGCAGCGCGACGGCCGTATCGGCGACCTCGTCGTTCAGGACATCCGGCGTGTTGGAGACGACGATGCCGCGCTCTGCCGCCGCGGCCACGTCGACGCCGTCATAGCCGACACCGAAGCTCGCGACCATCTCCAGGGCGGGCAGGCGGGCAATCCAGCTGCGCGGCAGGGCACCCGATACAGCAATCCCGCGGACCCTTGCCGCCTCGGCCTCCGAAAGCTCAAGCTCCGCGCCGTGCGGCACGGCAAGGATGTCGAAGTGTTCCTTCAGCCGCTCCGGCACCCGGGAATTGATCCGGCCGGGCACCAGGATCGTGACGCGCGCGTTCGACATGCTCGTCCTCCTCTGTCTTTGGTCTGTGGGGCGATAAGGCCTACCGGCGATGGATCGGACCGGTCGACTGGCGAATGCGCATCTCCGGCTTGATCAGATGGATGCCATCCGGCTCGTGGCTGCCGGCCAGTCTGTCGAGCAGCGCGCGGGCGGCCAGCCGCCCGACCTCCGCCTGGCCGTTCCAGACGGTGGTGAGCGCAGGCGTGGCGATCGAGGCCTCCTCGAGATCATCATAGCCGGTAACAGAGATATCCCGGCCGGGAATGAGCCCCGCGCGGGCGATGCCGTTCATCAGGCCGATCGCCACGAGATCGTTCCAGCAGACGGCCGCCGTCGGCTTTTGCGGCAGCGACAGGAAATGCACCGCCGCCTCGAAACCGCCCTGCTTGGTGCGCGGTCCTGGAATGCGCAGCTCCGGATCGACTTCGATGCCGGCCTTGCGCAAGGCATTCACATAGCCCTGATAGCGGTCGCGGCCGGTCGATGTCTGGTCTGTACCGCCGATCATCGCGATGGTGCGGTGACCGAGCCCGATCAGATGATTGGTGGCGAGCGAAATGCCATAGCTGTCGTCACCGCGATAGGTCGGAACGTCGAGCCCGTCCATCTGGCGCGCGATCAGGATCGCCGGCATCCCGTTGTCCTCGGCGAGCTTGATGTCTTCGACCGGTGTCCCGATGGCCGGCGACATGATCACGCCGTCGCCGCCGAGCTGAAGAAGCGTTTCTATGAACATCCGCTGCTTCTCGACGGAGTCGTAGTGGTTCGACAGGATGAAGGTATGGCGGCTGCGGTCGAGTTCGCTCTCGATGGCCTTGAGGATTTCTCCGTAGAAGGGGTTCATGATGTCGTGCACGACGACCCCGATGATGCCGGAGCGCGACGTCCGCAGGCTGGCGGCCCGGCGATTGTAGATGTAGCCGAGAACCCGTGCCTGTTCCTTGATCTTGTCCCGCGTCTCGGCCGCGACCAGCGGGCTGTCGCGCAACGCAAGTGAGATTGTCGCCGTCGAGAGGCCGAGCGTCTCGGCGATCGTTGATAGCTTTACCTTCTGAGCCACTGCCCCTCCCCTCCGGCCAAACTCTCCCCGGCCGGCATGCCAATACGAACTTAAATAGTTTAATTAAACAATTTAAGTTCGTTTTTCAATTCCCGCCGGGACGGAAAATGCCCGCCGCCCTCAGTCTTTCGGCGTATCGGTGACAAGGTTCGCCTCGACCACGGCCAGCAGCTTCACCAGTTGCCTGACCTCCTTGCCGGACAGTCCCTTCGTTGCCCGTTCCTCCGTCTCGACCGCGGCTGCGACAATCTGATCGAGCCGGTCCCGCCCGGTGGCAGTGAGATGGACTGTGGTGAGACGGCCGTCCTTGTCGTCGGATCGACGCTCGACGAAGCCCTGTACTTCCATGCGCCCGATCGTGCGGGTCATGGTCGGCGCCTTGACGCCGAGCCTCTGCGCCAGGAAGCCCGGTGTCAGCCCGTCCTCGTCCGCAAGGAGCTGAACCACGGTGTCCTGCCCGGCATAGAGGCCGCTGTCAGAGAGCCTGCGCGACAGTTCCGTGCGCATGGCCCGCGCCGCCTGGGTGACTGCGGCTGCGATCGACGCACTGCGGTCGGCCGCATCCTTCTTCTTCGCCGACTTGTTCTTCTTGTCGGACTTGTCCTTTTTCGCCATTGTCCCCCCTGTCGCCGAGCGCGATCCGCTCTTGTTGCTGTGCCGGCTAACATTCGGCGTGCCAACCCATAGCCAATTACGAAGACCGACGCCAGATGCCCTACCCCGCTCCCCGCTTCGCCGACAACGATCCCGGGCTTGCCCCCGAGGCCCGCCGCGACTGGATCGCGCTCCTGCCGCTCGGCGCCCATGAACAGCACGGCCCCCACCTGCCCTTCGAAACGGACAGGCTGATCGTCGAGGGCATCATCGACCGGCTTGTCGCGCGGCGCCCCGCGGACCTGCCGGTTACCGTCCTGCCCGCCGAGCCGGTCGGCTACTCGATCGAGCACATGGACGTGGCAGGCACCCGGACGCTCGGCTATCAGGAAGCGGTCCAACGCTGGCTCGGCATTGCTGAAGACCTTTCAGAGAACGGCATCCGCAAGTTCGTCATGCTGAACGCGCATGGCGGCAATTCTCCCCTGATGACGATCGTCGCAACCGAGGCACGGGTGCGTTTCGGCATGCTGGCCGTCGCCACCAGCTGGACGCGCTTCGGCCTGCCGGAAGGCGTGATCGATCCTCAGGAGAAGGCAATCGGCATCCATGGCGGGGAAATCGAGACATCCGTCATGCTGGCGCTGCACCCCGACCGCGTCGCGATGGACAGAGCAGAAGACTTTTCCTCGAACCAGTCCGAATTTGCCGCCCGCTTCAAACACCTGCGCGCTTATGGTCCGCACGCCTTCGGCTGGAAGATGGCGGACCTCAACCCTCGCGGAGTGACCGGCAACGCCGCCGCCGCAACGGCGGAAAAGGGCGAGAAACTGATCGACCATGCCGTGACAGGGCTCATCGAGCTTCTGCGGGATGTACAGATGTTCGACATCGATACTTTTGTCTGCGCAAAGGATTGAGCCGCCCTCAACAAAGCCTTTGAACTCGTCCGGGCCAGCGCCTATATGGGGTAACACCATTACAGACGCACCGTCCGCGTCGCCCATCCGATCGAGGTTTCCATGACCGAAGCTGCCGCAAAACCCATCCCCGTTACCGTGCTGACCGGCTACCTCGGCGCCGGCAAGACGACGCTGCTCAACCGCATCCTGTCGGAGAACCACGGCAAGAAATATGCGGTCATCGTCAACGAATTCGGCGAGATCGGCATCGACAACGACCTGATCGTGGAGTCCGACGAGGAAATCTACGAAATGAACAACGGCTGCGTCTGCTGCACCGTTCGCGGCGACCTGATCCGCGTGGTCGAGGGCCTGATGCGCCGCCCCGGCCGCTTCGACGGCATCATTGTCGAGACCACCGGCCTGGCCGATCCGGTCCCGGTCGCCCAGACCTTCTTCATGGATGACGACGTGCGCGCCAAGACCGAGCTCGACGCCGTGGTCGCCCTCGTCGATGCCAAGCACCTGCCGCTGCGGCTCAAGGACAGCCGCGAGGCCGAGGACCAGATCGCCTTTGCCGATGTCGTCGTGATCAACAAGTCCGATCTCGTCACCCATGACGAACTGCACCGCATCGAGGACATCGTTCGCGCCATCAACCCGTCGGCGCGCATTTACTCCACGTCGCGTTCCGGCGTCGATCTCGCGAAGGTGCTCGATCAGGGCGCCTTCAACCTCGAGCGTGCCCTCGAAAACGATCCGAGCTTCCTCGACCATGATCACCCGGACCATGTCTGCGGCCCTAACTGCGATCATGATCACGATCATGGCCACCATCATCATCACGACCATGATCATGACCACCATCACGACCACGATCATCACGGCCATCACCATGACCACGGGCCGTCTCCGATCCATGACGTGACGGTCATGTCGATCTCGCTGCGCGGCGGCGAGATGAACCCGGACCGCTTCTTCCCGTGGATCCAGAAGATCACCCAGACCGACGGCCCGAACATTCTGCGCCTGAAGGGCATTATCGCCTTCAAGGGTGACGAGGAGCGTTACGTCGTGCAGGGCGTGCACATGATCATCGAAGGCGACCATCAGCGTCCGTGGAAGGACGGCGAGAAGCGCGAGAGCCGTCTGGTCTTCATCGGCCGCAACCTCGACCGCGAGAAGATCGAGAAAAGCTTCCACGCCTGCGAGGCGACCGCCTGATGCGCTTCGCCACCATGCCCTTTTCGGATGAAGTCATGCCTGTTGGAAAGAATGCCTGATGCCGACGGTCGCTCCCCTCGACATTGAAGGTCACGTGCTGGCCGCCAACTTCCTCGGCGACATCCCGGTCTTCGTCGCCGCCTCGGGTTCGATCCATCGGCTCGACGGCGGCGAGAAGGTGACGGAGGCCCACCAGGGCCTGCTCGCCTGCGTCAAGGACAGTTCCAACCAGACCCTGGTCACCGGCGGCGAGGACGGTAAGGTCCTGCGCATCGCCCATGACGGCACGGTTACGGAACTCGCCCATGTGCCACGCAAGTGGATCTCGGTCGTGGCCGCCGGCCCGCAGGGCGCTGTTGCCTATGCAGTTGGAAAGACCGGCTACGTCCGGCTCGCCGACGGCACGGTGAAGGAATTCGCCGAGGAGCGCACCATCGAGGCCCTGGACTTCGCGCCGAAGGGCCTGCGCGTTGCCGCGGCACGCTACAACGGCGTGACGCTGCATTGGATCGGCACGACGGGTGCGCCGGTCGATCTCGACTGGAAGGGCGCCCATACCGGTGTCACCTTCTCTCCCGACGGCCGTTTCGTCGTGACCACCATGCAGGAAAGCGCCCTTCACGGCTGGAAGCTCGACAGCAAGTCGAACGAGACCCGCCATATGCGCATGACCGGCTATCCGGCGAAGGTGAAGTCGCTCTCCTGGTCCGCCAAGGGCAAGTGGCTTGCCTCGTCGGGCGCTCCGGCCGCAATCGTCTGGCCCTTCGCCGGCAAGGACGGTCCGATGGGCAAGGCACCGCTCGAACTCGGCACCCGCGCCAACATCATGGTCACCAATGTTGCCTTCCATCCGGCGGAAGATGTACTGGCGATCGGCTTCGTCGACGGCATGATCCTCGCTGTTCGCACTGCCGACGGCAAGGAAGCGCTGCTGCGCCGTCCCGGCAAGGGTGCGATCACCTCCATGGGGTGGAGCGCCAACGGCAAGCTGCTTGCCTTTGCATCAGAGGCAGGCGATTGCGGTGTCGTCGATATATCTGCCTAGTTGAATTATAATTCTCTAAAATCCGATGTATAGATAAGAAGAGAGCCCCTCAACCGGGGCTCTTTTGCTTTTTAGGATGTTTACGACGTTATTTTTCTTCACGGAACATATACCTTAACGCATCGGTAATTCATGCCGACTAGTTTTTGCTTTGTCCGGCACTCTTGCCGCGTGGCCAGCCAAACATGCGGTCGGACGCCGGCGTCACCTTTCAAAGATCCAGCCAACCGGCCCGGTTGTCAGCGAATTGCGTATGTTCCGCGTTTCCCGCTGCCCTTGACGCTTGGCGTGCCACGGAAAGCAAGCTCATGCGCTTCAATATCTCTTTCATGGTCACTTCCGCAGGGCTGGCGCTGGCCGCCGGTCTTGTCGCCACCGTCGGGATCGGCATGCAGACCCTGCAGACGCTGAAGATCAACGGCCCGATCTATCATGAGATCGTCGACGGAAAAGACCTGATCGCGGATATCCTGCCGCCGCCGCTCTACCTCACCGAAGCCTACTCGCTGACCAGCGAAACAGCGCTGCATCCGGATACCGCCCAAGCCAACCTCGCACGGCTCGAGGTTCTGAAGGGGCTGTACGCCGAACGGCGTGAATACTGGAAGAATTCGACGCTTCCCGCCGAGCTTTCCTCGAAGCTCTACTCGGATGTTTTGACCAAGGGCGACATCTTCTGGAACGAAGTCAACAACGCTTACATTCCCGCAGCGAGCAAAGGCAACGCAACCGCTGTGGCGGCCTCTCTTCCTGCGCTCAAGGAAAGCTTCCACACCCACGAAAAAGCGGTCAACGAACTCGTCGACATGTCCAACGCCTACCTGAAGACCCGGGAAGACTATGCTGCCGGCCAGACCGCGATGATGGAGATGCTCGCACTCGCGGGCGGTTCGGCGCTGATCCTAATGGCGCTCGGCGCCGTCTTTTTCATCCGGCAGCGCGCGCTCAATCCGCTCGGCGGCATCAGCAGCTTCATGACCGACATGGCGGGCGGCGAATATGACCGTGCCGTCCCCTACTCGAACCGCAAGGACGAGATCGGCGATATAGCAAACGCCGTAGAGGTCTTCCGCCTTGCCGGTCTCGAGAAGCAGCGGCTGGAAGCACAGGCAACGCACGCCCGAGCGCTCACCGAGAGCGAACGTGCAGCGCGCGAAGAACGGCGCGTGAAGGAGGCGGAGTCATTGCAGATGGTCGTCGAAGCGCTCGGCGCCGGCCTCAATCGCCTCGCCGAATGCAACATCCGCCTGACCATCGACGAGCCCTTCGAGCCGCATTTCGAACCGCTGCGCCGGGACTTCAACAATTCGATCGCCACGTTCCAGGCCACGCTCGAGCAAGTGCTCGACGAGACCCGCAGCCTCTACGACAACGGCCAGGAGATGCGCGCAGCCGCAGACAACCTGTCCCAGCGCACGGAGCAGCAGGCCGCCGCGCTTGAAGAGACCTCGGCCGCCCTGGAACAGGTCACCGCGACGGTGCGCTCGTCTGCCGAACGAACCCTCGACACCCGCAACCTGGTGCGCGACGCCAAGGAATGCGCCGCGTCCTCAGGCGAAGTTGTGCGTGACGCGATCAGCGCCATGCAGCGCATCGAGAAGGCTTCCTCCGAAATCAGCCAGATCATCTCGGTCATCGACGAAATCGCCTTCCAGACCAACCTGCTGGCGCTGAATGCCGGCGTCGAGGCCGCCCGTGCGGGTGAAGCCGGCAAGGGCTTTGCCGTCGTCGCTCAGGAAGTGCGCGAACTCGCCCAGCGTTCGGCCACGGCCGCTCGCGAGATCAAGGGATTGATCGTCAATTCCACCGTCGAGGTCGCCTCAGGCGTGAAGCTCGTCGGCGAGACCGGCCAGGCACTCGACCAGATCCAGGGTTTCGTCGCTCGCGTCGATTCCAACATCGATGCCATCGCCACGGCGGCGCGCGAACAGTCCGTCGGCCTGCAGGAGATCAGCTCCGCGATCAACAACATCGACCAGATGACCCAGCAAAACGCCGCGATGGTCGAAGAAACGACCGCAATCAGCCACACGCTGGCAGAAGGTGCGGCTCACCTCACGACACTGGTCGGCCGCTTCAAGCTCAACCGCCGCACGTCGATCCGCTCTGGCGAGCCCGATCAGCAGATCGCGTCCGGACGGGCGGCCTGATCGCCGCCCGCAGACAAGCGCGGGCTTAGCCCGCGCGGTCCAACATGAAAGGCTCGCCGGTTTCGGCGAGCGTCTTGAGCCGGGACAGCGACTCCGGCCACCCGCCGACCACGGCCTTGCTCGTCGCCGTCTCGCCGGCGAAATCATCATGGACCAGCGTAAGCTTGCACGCGTCCTCGGAGATCGGCACGATCTCGAAGGTTACGCGCGACGGCTGATCCGCCGCCACGTCCGGCGCCCATTGCGCACTGAAGGTCAGAACCAGTTTGCCGGGCTGCTGCATCTCGACGATCCGGCCGCCGATCGCCACCTTGTCGCCCATCATCCAGGCATACTCGCCACCGACACTCCAATCGGTGTGGGACGTCATGTTGAAGTGCTGCCAGAGTGGCGTCTTCTCGTCGTCGGTTATTATCTGCCAGACGGTCTCGGCGGATGCGCGGATATAGAGCTCGTAAACATGTCTCGGTGAAACAGCCTTGGTCATGGTCTTTTCCCTCTCGAATGACTCGGCAATGGACTTGATGTCGAGCAGCGAGCGGGCAAACGGCGCCGTGTAGCGCGATATCCACCGATCGCTGATCTCCTGAATGGGCACAGTATTGAGGAAGTGCAGCTTCTCGCGTCCGACTTTCCGGCAACTGACGAGATGGGCGGACTCCAGGACTTTCAGATGCTTCATCACTCCAAACCGGGTGAGCGGGAAATGGCTTTCCAACTCGCCGAGCGTCCGGCCGTCCCGTTCCTTCAGGAGGTCGAGCAGCGAGCGTCGCACCGGATGGCTCAGGGCCGCAAAAACATCATCGTCCATGGCGAGCAAAATAGGTGACTCTTTTGTCACATGTCAAGCCGCCGGGAAATGATGGGGCCTCCGGATCTGGGGGGAGCACCCGTGGCTAAATCCATGCATTTCCGCCGTTCCGATTCTGCGCTAGCATGACCACAATTGTCCGCTTCGAACGATCGGCCCGATGCGCTCCCTTCTCAACGTCTTCTCGATTCTCCTGCTTCTCAACCTGCCCCCGCAGACCGCCCGGGCAGAAAGTGGCACGATGGCCAGCCTAAGTGATCCGGTGACAGGCGCACCGGGCATGACCTATTTCGACCTTGCGAGGCGCTTTGTCCCCGACCTGCAGCCCGATGGCATGGCATGGACCGGCCACACACTCGACGAAGCCTATGCCCAGGACTGGGAGCTGGAAACCGATTGGCCGGACGGCATCGGCATGGACGGTGTCGAAACCGTCGCTTTCGAACGGGACGGCAAGCAACGGCTGGCCGTCCTCTTCGGCCTCGCGCCCGCCACGGACACGGCCGAGACCCCTACAATCCTCGCCGTATATGCGCTGGAGGACACGCCTCGCCTCATCGACGCCATCGATGTCGGCCTTGACCGCGACAACGGTTTTGCCGAGCCGGCCATCCAAACGCTCAGTGACGGTGCCGTCCTCATTGCCACAGAAAGCAGCCACTGGAATTCCAGCCAGAGCTACCGGATCACCAACCTCGTCCTGGCGGAGGCGGACAAGCTGACGACGGTCGACGAAGTGCTGACGCTTTCGGAGCGCTTTTGCGGCCTCAACCGCACCCAGACGCCGGCGACTGCCGTCGAACCGGGCACGGACGGCAAGCGGGCAGCCATCCACGTGTCGGTCAGGGTCACGGAGGAGAAGGTGGATGAGGCCTGCGACGAACCCCTGCCCGTACCGGCACCAGAACGCCTGGTCTCCGTCACCTATCGGTGGAACGATCAGACCGGCACCTACATGCCTGATTCCCAGGCGCTCGAAGCCCTCGCGAAGGAAAACGAGGAACGCTTCTGACCGGCAGGTATCCCGGCAAATGAAACGCCCGGCTTTGCCTGGCAGGCAAAGTCGGGCGATCACGGTATTTCGGCAGTTGTAGCCTTCGGTCAGAATTTTACGCCGAGGCCGACATTCACGACATGCTGGTTGAAGTCGGTGTCGACCCCGCCGATGTCCTTCTCGAAATAGTCGTTGTAACGATATTCGAGGCGAGTGAAGACCCGGTCGGTGACGGCATAGTCGACGCCGGCGCCGATCGTCCAGCCATGCAGGGTTTCGCTTTCGTCGAAACCGCCACCGTCAACCGAGAAGTTCGTCGCGGTCCAGCCACCGGCTGCGTAGAGCAGCGCACGGTCCATTGCATAGCCAGCGCGCGCGCGAACCGAGCCACTGAAGCCCGTGCCGACATCGACCGCCCCATAGCCGTTCTTGTTCCAGTCATAGTTCAGGTCGCCTTCGAGACCGACAACGGCATTGCTGCCGAAGCCCCAGTTATAGCCGACGAAACCACCGAAGCGGCCACCGTCGAAATCGTCCGAGGCCTCACCCGTTCCGTCAAAGAAGTCGCCATTGCCCCAGGCATAGCCGCCATGGAGACCGATATAGGCACCATCCCAGCTGAAGACCGGGGTGGCTTCGACAGCCTGCGGCGGAGCAGGCGGCGCCTCGTAGACGGCATCCGCGGAGAAGGCTGCTACGGCCGAAACGACGAGTGCCGCCGCACTCAATCCTAGCTTCTTCATCATGGTATGAACTCCCTTTCATGCAGGCCCGCCCTGAGCAGGATCCGGCAAAAGCTTGATCGTGACGTACACATCACGAAGCCCTAACAAGCGCGAGAGGGGGATTTGTTCCGACCGAATGTCGATTTTTCTGCGGTGATGCACAGGTGACACGGGCGAAAACGGGAGGGTTTACCAATAAAAACAGAAGGATGCCCCCACACTACCGGGGCGGAGCACTTGCCCGCAAAGTCTCCCCGCGGAGCGAAGACGGACCAGCTAACAATAGCACCGAACGGCGCCCGACGGGCGCCGCCAAATCCCGACATCAGTCCATCAGGACGCCTCAGGCAGCGCGACGACGCCCCGGCTGCGACAGCTTGCGACCGGACGCGACGATCATGCCCGCCGCCCCGTCGAGCCAGCCCGCCTTGAGCTCGAGCGCCAGGAAGCGTTCGCGGGAGAAGGGGCCCGGCATGACCAGATGCTGTGCCTTTTCCGCGAAAAAGCCGAACCGCTCGTAATAGGCGGCATCACCGACCAGCAGGACGGCGCCGTGCTCGCGCTTGCGCGCCTCGATGAGGGCCGCGCGCATCAGCGCCGAACCGATGCCCTTGCCTTCGTGGGAAGGATCGACCGCCAATGGCCCAAGCAGCAGCGCATCGATTGTCTGGCCCTCGCGCGACACGCCGGCCTCGACATTCCACAGGCGGACGGTCCCGATCACGCGACCCGAACGGTCCCGAGCGACCAGTGCCAGGCCTACGGCCGGCAGGCGCCCCTGACGGATCTTCTCCGACGATTTCATCTTTCGCTCGGGGCCCATGGCGCGATCGAGCAGGGCCTCCCGGGCGACGACGTCGGCCGGCGTTTCAACATCGATGACAAAGGTAGGTGTAGGCGCAAAAAATGCGCGCACGACGTCCAGAACAGCGGCCATGGCGGCCTCCCGTACCAAGAAGTGTTTCCGATGATGGTGTGTTGCGCCGCGCCGGTCGAGCCGGCGCGGTCGTCGAAAGGTCTGGTCGAACCTTAGATGACGTAGGCCTTGAGCGGTTCGAAACCGTTGAAGGCGACTGCCGAATAGGTCGTCGTGTAGGCGCCCGTTCCCTCGATCAGAACCTCGTCGCCGATCGTCAGCGAGACCGGCAGCGGATACATGTTCTTCTCGTAGAGCACGTCGGCCGAATCGCAGGTCGGACCGGCGAGCACGCAGGGCTCCATCTCGTCCGCGTCACGCGCGGTGCGGATCGGATAGCGGATCGCCTCGTCCATCGTTTCAGCCAGACCGCCGAACTTGCCGATGTCGAGGAAGACCCAACGATGTTCGTCATTGTCCGACTTCTTCGAGACCAGCACGACTTCGGCCTTGATCACGCCGGCATTGCCGACCATGCCGCGGCCCGGCTCGATGATCGTCTGCGGGATGTGATTGCCGAAATGCTTTTTCAGCGCACCGGAGATCGCACGGCCATAGGCTTCCGCCGACGGGATGTCGCGCAGATACTTGGTCGGGAAACCGCCGCCCATGTTGACCATCTGCAGGTGGATGCCCTGCTTGGCGAGCGAGGTGAAGACGCGCTTGGCATCGGCGAGCGCTGAATCCCAGGCATCGACCTTGGTCATCTGCGAACCGACATGGAACGACACGCCGAACGAGTCGAGGCCGAGCTGGTGGGCGTAGACGAGCACGTCGACGGCCATCTGCGGCACGCAGCCGAACTTGCGCGACAGCGGCCATTCCGCACCTTCGCCGTCGGTCAGCACGCGGCAGAACACTCGGGCGCCGGGAGCCGCACGGGCAACCTTCTCGACTTCCTCGTGGCTGTCGACGGCGAACAGGTTGATGCCGAGTGCGTGCGCACGGGCAATGTCCCGTTCCTTCTTGATCGTGTTGCCGTAGGAGATGCGCTCCGCGGTCGCACCGGCATCAAGCGCCATCTGGATTTCGGCGACCGATGCGCAGTCGAAGCTCGAGCCCAGCGAGGCGAGCAGCTTCAGGATTTCCGGAGCCGGGTTGGCCTTGACGGCGTAGTAGATCGAGCTGTCCGGCAGGGCGTGACGGAAAGCACCGTAATTTTCACGCACCACGTCGAGGTCGACCACGAGGCAGGGACCTTCCGGACGTCGGGTGTTGATGAAGTCGAGGATGCGAGCAGTGGTCATGATCGAATTCCCTATAGTTCCAAAGCTCCGGCGAAACGCTGGAGGACAAAGGGCATACGGGCGTACGATCAGGAACCAGCCGGTGGAGACCCCGGAACCTTGAACGACGCTCGACGCGCAAATAGTGAATCAACGCCCTGCCAAGGACGATAGATTCGGCTTTGTCTGCCATGGATTGGTGGGAAACCCGACCGCACTTCCGGCAATGATGGTGTGCCTCTTCAGTACCCCGGCTGATGGAAAGCCGGCAGAGAACCAGAAAGGCCCGCACCGTCGTTGCTTCAAGATGTCCTCGCATTTCCCGGTTGGCCGGAATAGCGACTGGAGGGGTTAGTTCCAGGTACCTTACCGATGACCTCACCTTAGGGACGAATCCCAGTTCGAGGGTCGGCGGACACCCACAGGCACGTGCGACTTTGGGCAGAGAGGGAGATAAGAATGTTCGCGGTCATAATCAAGCGTTTTTTGACCCCTGCGACAGAAAAATGATTGAACAATCCGGCAGCTATGTTCACAATTCGCGCACAGCTTTGGAGGATACCCGACAATGGACACGCTGACGCGCATCCGCGCCTTTATCGATGTGGTCGAAGCGGAGGGCTTTTCGGCAGCCGCCCGCAAGACCGGCCGCTCGAAGGCCTTGCTGTCCAAATATGTCCGCGAACTGGAAGACGAGCTCGGCGCCCTGCTCTTGAACCGGACCACACGCCAGTTCTCCCTGACCGAGGCGGGCCATACCTACTACCGCAGCGCGACCGAAATCCTCAAAGAGATCGACAGCCTGGCCGATCTCGTGCGGGAAAACACCACGGACCTCAAGGGCAAGCTGAAGGTCACGGTGCCGCGCACCTTCATCGATGCCGAGGTCGGCCAGTCGCTGATCGATTTTTCGCGCGAGCATCCGGATCTTTCGCTGGAGATAGTCGCCGAAGACCGCTTCGTCGACCTCGTCGAAGAGGGTTTCGATCTCGCCATCCGCATCACCAGGCTCGATGATTCGGGTCTGATCGCCAAGAAGCTCTCGGATTTTCGCGTCTACGCCTGCGCCACGCCCGACTTCGTCGCCAAGCACGGACCGTTGAAGCATCCGCAGGAACTGTCCCGCGTCCCGGTGCTGATCGACACCAATACCCGATCCCACAACACCGTGCGATTCGTCGATCCGGATGGCGGCGCGATCTCGATCGCCGTCAGCGGCCCGATCGAGGTCAACAGCCCGCAAGCGACCCTGCGCGCCGCCCGCGCCGGCCTCGGCGTCGCGATGATTCCCGACTTCATCGCTCGGCCCTATATCGAGAACGGCGAACTGGTCTCGCTCTTCGACGACTACCTGCCGAAGGACCGCGGGATCTACGCCGTCTATCCCCATCGCCGCTACCTGCCCGCCAAGGTGCGCGCCTTCGTCGATTACCTGCATGGCTGGTTCCGCCAGCACACGTGAGTGTGATCGACGCGGCGAGGTCCCATTTCCGTCGAATTTATCGAGGAGGAAGATGCTGGGAATCGGGCGCAAGGGCGAAGACGGCATGAAGAGACGGTTTGCATTGATCGCGGCATTGCTGGGCACGCCGCTGCCGGCCCTTGCGCATCCGCATGTCTTTGCAGAAGCGCGCCTCGAGGTGATTTCCGGCACCGACGGCACGGTCTCGGAATTGCGCAATGTCTGGCGCTTCGACGACGTCTTCTCCTCGAGCGTCCTCATGGACTTCGACAAGAACAGCGACCTGAAGCTCGATCACAGCGAGCTGAACGAGATCGCCAACACGATCCGCACCTCGCTCGCCGACTACAGCTACTTCACCTCGATCAGCCGCGACGGCGCGCCGGTTACCGTCGCGAAACCGGAGACCTTTCACGTCGACTTCAAGGAAAACCAGCTTCTGGTCTTCTTCGTCGTCAAGCCGGAGAAGTCGCTGCCCCTCAAGGGCAAGCTGAGCATCGGCGTCTACGATCCGACGATGTATACGGCGATCGACTTCGCCCGGGACGACGACATGCAGACGGAAGGCGATGGCTTCAAGACCTGCAAGCGCACCGTCGTGCGGCCGGATCCGGACGAGGTTCTCGCCCAGAACCAGGCGAGCCTCACCGAAGCCTTCTTCAACGATCCGGCAGGGACCGACATGAGCAAGCTGTTTGCAACGCGGCTCGAGGTGACATGCTGATCCGGGGCACCCTCCGGTCGGTCGCCGCTGCCGCCGCGGTCCTGCTTTTCACGGCCCTGATCGCCCACGCCGCCTCGCCGCTCGGGATCGGAACCGCCGAACCGTCATTCCAGGCGACAGGCCCCTTTGCCGGCTGGCTGGCCTTCATCAACGAAAACCAGCAAGCCTTCTACCGCGCGCTCACCGGCGCGCTTAAGGCCATGCGCGAGGACCAGACCCATCTCTGGACGCTGGTCGGCCTTTCCTTTGCCTATGGTGTCTTTCACGCCGCCGGCCCCGGCCACGGCAAGGCGGTCATCTCGTCCTACATGATCGCCAACGAAATAGAACTGCGCCGTGGCATCGCGATCTCCTTCGTCTCGGCCTTCCTGCAAGGCGCCGTCGCGATTGCGCTCGTTGGAATAACCTATGCGGCCCTGCGTGGCACGGCGATCTCGATGACCGACGCGACCCGGGCGCTCGAAATCGCCAGTTACGCCCTGATCGTCGCCTTCGGCACCTGGCTGCTGATGCGCAAGCTCAAGGGGATCTGGATCGCGCGCAGTGCCCCGATCAGCGCGAGCCTGTTTGACACGCCGGTTCCCGTATCCGCTCCGACGGGAACCGGGCTTTCCTTTCGCGCGACCGCCGTCGAACACGGACATGATGCCCTGGCCCCCGGCTCGATCTGCCCCGACTGCGGCATCACCCACCTTCCCGATCCGCGCATGCTCTCCGCGCAGGATTTCAGTCTCAAGGAAGCATGGTCTGCCATCATAGCGGTCGGCCTACGCCCTTGCTCGGGAGCGATCCTGGTGATGACCTTCGCGCTTCTGAACGGGCTCTATCTCGGCGGCATCCTGTCGGTCTTCGCCATGGCTCTCGGCACCGCCATCACCGTCTCGGCGCTCGCGGCGATCGCCGTATCGGCAAAATCGCTGGCGGTGCGCCTGTCAGGCCCGGGCTCGAAAGCGGCCGGGCGCGTGGCAAGCGCGATCGAAATCCTCGGCGCCCTTATGGTGATTGCCCTCGGCGCACTTCTTCTCGCCGCCGCCCTGCAGGCCTGAGCGCAGATCAGGCGTTGAAGGAAAGCCTCACTGCTTGTCGCGTCGACGCTGGTAGCGGGCCCTCAGCCACAGCACGATGAAGAACGACATGATCGCCACCGTGCCGACCAGCGCCGCCAGGACCGGCGAATAGTCGCCGATCCAGAGCACGAGCTTCGGCAGGCCGAGCAGCAAGGCGCCGAAACCGAGCACGATCACCCCTGCAGCAATCGCCGACGACCGGTTGCTCTTGTCGTCGCTCATTCGCCGGCTCCCTTGGAGAGGTCTGCACGGATGTCTTCGAGCTTGCGAACCTGCCGGCCCTCGGCATCGAAATTCTCCGGCGCGAGCCAAGCTTCGAAGGCAGCCTTGATCAGCGGCCATTCGCCGTCGATCATCGAGAACCAGGCGGTATCGCGGTTCTTGCCCTTCGACAGCATGTGCTGCCGGAAGACGCCCTCGAACGTGAAGCCGTAGCGGTTGGCGGTCGCCTTGCTGGGTTCGTTCTCGTTGTGGCATTTCCACTCGTAGCGGCGATAGCCGAGATCGTCGAAGACGTGGCGCGCCATCAGGTAGTGCGCCTCGGTCGCGAGCGGCGTGCGGCTCATGGCCGGACCGTGCGCGACGCCGCCAACTTCGACGACGCCGTTGGCCGGGTCGGCGCGCATGTAGTTGGCCATGCCGACGACCTTGCCGGTCTTGTTGTCGCGAAAGACTTCCGTGACCCAGCCACCCTTGGTCTGGACGCTGTCGAGCCAGGCATCAAAATCCGCAATGCCGGCGAAATCCGGCTGGGTGAAATAGGTGAGCAGCGGATTGATGGCCATGCCACCGAGACCGTCCCAGAGGGCCTCGAGATGCTGCGCCTTGTCATATGGCTCGGCGGTGACGAAACGGCCTTCGAGCCGGACAGGCTTCGGTGCCGGGCAGCCCTTGAAAGTGGAAAGATCGCGCATGTTTGCCTCTCGCTTAAGTCGGCAAACGATTAGGCCAGCCGCCCGGCAAAGGCAACTGGCCGAAATCGCAGCGGAAGGCGCGTCCTCAGACCTTGGCGGCCGAAACCGTTGCCTCGATGTGATCGACAAGCCCGTCGGCAAGGCCAAGCCGCCCGGCGAGCAGATCGAGATAACCGCGTTCCGCGCGGCTGTCCGGCTCGATCGCGAGCCGCGAGGCCGTATAGAGTTCGACCTTCTGCTCTTCGGTGAGGGCGGCCGCCACCAGCGCGTCGAGATCGGTCGGGGCCGACAGCTCGCCTTCGAGGAAGGCTTCCGCTTCCGCACCGAGACCGGACAGATGGATCTTGTCCATGATCCGACCACGCTCGGCTGCATCGATGTGACCGTCGGCCTTGGCAGCAGCGATCATCGCGCGCACCAATGTCAGCGCGAAATCATTCGACACCTTGGCGGGCTCGGTGCTGAAGGCGGAATCCGCGGGCGGCGGCAGCAGAACCGGTTCATTTGCGGTTTCGGGCTGCGGCGCCTTGCCGGCCTGATAGTTTTTGTAGGCCTGGTATCCGAGACCCGCGATAGCAGCGAGGCCGCCCAGCTGCAGGGCGCTGCCGGTCAGCGACCGCCCGGTCTTCGTGCCGAGCAGGACCGCCGCGATGGCGCCGGTCGCAAGCGGATTGTCCTTCGCGAGCTGGACGACGTCGCCGGCCTTCTGCTTCACACTTCCGTTCGTGCCCGGCACCTGGGAGCCGAGAAATTGATCAAGCAGCTTCTTCGCGTCGAACATCGAAATCTCCGTGGGTTTCATTCTCGACTGCTAGATAAGAAGGCGATCATGAAATTACAAAGACGCCGCCCGCACTTTCATGGCAGCCTTGCTCACCCAGCGAGCGCGGCTGCCTCCGCGGCGAGTTTGGTGATCCCGGCCCAATCGCCCGCGACCACCATTTCCTTCGGCGCCACCCACGATCCACCGACGCAGACGATGTTCGGCAGCGAGAGATAGTCCTTGGCATTCTTGAGCGAGATACCGCCGGTCGGGCAGAACATCGTACCGGCAAGCGGCGACGAGAGTGATTTCAGATAGGCGGCTCCCCCGGCCTGCTCGGCGGGGAAGAACTTGAGGATCTGGTAGCCCTCCTCGCGAAGCTGCATGACCTCGCTTGCCGTCGCCGCGCCCGGAAGCAGCGGAATATCCGAGCCCCGCGCCGCATGGATCAGCTCCCGCGTGGTGCCCGGGCTTACGATGAACTGCGAGCCGGCTTTCACCGCCGCGTCGAAATGGGCCGGATTGAGGATGGTGCCGGCGCCGACCACCGCGCCCTCGACTTCCGCCGCGACACGCCGGACGGCTTCAAGCGCGGCATCGGTGCGCAGCGTGATCTCGATCGCCTTCAGGCCGCCGGCAACGAGGGCCTTCGCGAGTGGCACGGCGCTCTCTGCGTCCTCGATGATGAGGACCGGCACGACCGGCTGGAGCTTCAGGGTGGAAAGGAGCTTTTCGTTCTTCGCGCTCATCGCCGCACGCCTCTTTAAAACGATTGAAATTGCGCCAAGGATTAGCCGGAGAAGATGTCATTGTCGAGACAAATGCGCGCGGGCACGCAAGACTCCATTTGCCTTGTGCCCCACTTGCGCTACGTTGCGATGACGACTTTCACGACGGACGAGCGAGATGGCCAAGGAAATCGAGCGCAAGTTCCTGGTGACGAACGACAGCTGGCGACAGCATGCAACGTCGGCCACCCCCATGCGGCAGGCCTATCTTTCCGTCAATCACGACCGCTCCGTACGGGTCCGCACCAGCAACGACGAAAGCGCCAAGCTGACGATCAAGTTCGGCAAGACGGCGCTGGTGCGCGACGAGTTCGAATATCCGATCCCCCTTGCCGAAGCCGAGGAGATGATTACCTTCGCCGTTGGCAACGTCATCGAGAAGGTCCGCTACACGGTCGACGTCGGCGGCTTCACCTGGGAAGTCGACGTCTTCGAAGGTGCCTATCGCGGACTGGTGATCGCCGAGGTCGAGCTGCAGTCGGAACAGGACGATCCCGAGCTGCCGGACTGGCTCGGTCGCGAGGTCACGGGCGACCGCCGCTATTCCAATCAGGTTCTGGCAACCGAGCGCCTCAAGCCCGAGCTCGTTCATGCCCTACCGAATTGACCCCGCACACCCTTTCGACGAGGAAGTGCGGCGTGTCGCGACCGAGCAGCTCCGCTCGGCGATTGCGTCTCTGGAACAGCAGCCCCGGGGCCTCCACGAGGCCGTTCACGATGCGCGGAAAAACTTCAAGCGGCTTCGCGCCCTCTATCAGCTCGTCCTTGCGGACGACGCGGAACTCTTCGCCGACGAAAACGCCCGGCTGCGCGACACCGCCCGGACCTTGTCGCTGGTCCGCGACGCGACAGCAATGGTGGAGACCGTCGCCTATCTCGAAGGCCATGCCCTGAACGAGGACGAGGCCCGGGCCTGCGCACATGCCCGCGGCACGCTGACCGCACGGCGTGATGTGATCGCACGGCAAGAAATCGATCTCGCGGAAAAAGCGGGAGGAGCCGTCGAAAGCTGCCAGGAGGCGATTGCCGCGATCGCGACCCTCCGCTTTCCCAACCGTCAGCACAAGACCGCGCGACTTCTGGCCAAAGGCTGGAAACGCATTCTGCAGAACGCGCGCATCGCCCTGAGGGAATGCCACGACAACGCCCATGAGGAAGTGTTCCACGACCTGCGCAAGGCATCCCAGACCTATTGGCGCGCCCTGTCGCTGCTTCGCGACATCTGGCCGTCGGCCATGCGGGCCAAGCGCGCGGAAGCCCGCAGCCTCACCGAAATCCTCGGCCACGAA
Source organism: Rhizobium terricola (assembly GCF_012927355.1). Classification (GTDB taxonomy): domain Bacteria; phylum Pseudomonadota; class Alphaproteobacteria; order Rhizobiales; family Rhizobiaceae; genus Allorhizobium; species Allorhizobium terricola. The sequence continues at coordinate 49,769 of NZ_JABBGK010000001.1, read as the reverse complement.
CACGATCTCGCCCTGCTCACCGACCTCCTGGACAGCGAACCGGCGCTCGCCGACGGCAGCGAGACCTTCTCCCATCTGCTTGGCGCGATCATCCGCCAGCAGCAGCAGTTGCGGCGAGATGCACTGGAAATCGCCGACCGGGTCTTCGCCGACAAGCCGGGCCGCGAGGCCGCCGTTATCGAGGCGCTGTGGATCGAGGCCGCACTGGCCTGATCGGCTACTGACAGTTTTTGGCGGCAGCCCTATTATCCTTCCACCATGAGCCGCTCGGAACGACTTCTTCAATTGCTGCAGGTGTTGCGTCGCCACCGTCGGGCGGTGTCTGGCAAGACGCTCGCCGACGAAGTCGGCATATCGCTGCGCACGCTTTACCGTGACATCGCCACGCTGCAGGCCCAGGGCGCCGACATCGAGGGCGAGCCGGGTGTCGGCTATCTCCTTCGGCCTGGCTACATGCTGCCGCCGCTGATGTTTTCGGCAGAGGAGATCGAGGCACTGGTTCTGGGCGCACGCCTCGTCGCAAGTCGCGCGGATCGTGATCTGGCGCTTTCGGCCCGGGATGCCCTCTCCAAGATCACGGAGGTCCTGCCCGACGAACTGCGAGAGAACCTCAGGAACAGCACGCTGCTTGCCGGTCCGATGCCCAACATTCCTGAAGACACGGCCGATCTTCCCCGTCTGCGCCAGGCGATCCGCTCCGAACAGTCCCTGAAGATCGCCTATCGCGACGAACACGGACAAACGAGCGAGCGGGTGATCTGGCCTTTCGCCCTCGCCTTCTTCGACGGCGCCCGCGTGCTCGTGGCCTGGTGCACGCTCAGAAGCGATTTCCGCCACTTTCGTACAGACCGGATGGAGCTTGTCCACCAGACGGAGACGGCCCGCTATCCGAAGCGTCGCCTGCAGCTGCTCAAGGCCTGGCGCATGCAAAAGGGAATTCCCGACCGGGACCTATGAGAATACTGCCATTTTTTGGCAGCATCATCCGTCATGATCAGGCCCTCAACACAGGAGAGCCATCATGACACCGAACCTCACCATCCTTTATGTCGACAGCCCGGAACAGAGCGCCGCCTTCTACGAAAAGCTGCTCGGCACAAGCCCCGTCGAGCGCTCGCCGACCTTCGCCATGTTCATCTTCCCCGGCGGCCTGAAGCTCGGCCTGTGGTCGCGCCACACCGTAGTGCCGGCAGCAACGGGGACGCCCGGCCTCTTCGAGCTTGCGATCCCCCTCGCCGACCCGAGCACCGTCGACGCCGCCTATGACCAGCTGTCGACCGACGGTCACCCGACCCTTCAGACGCCGACAGACATGGAGTTCGGCCGGACCTTCGTCATCACCGATCCGGACGGCCATCGCATCCGCTTCTATAACCCGCCGGCCCGATAAGAACCGCTTGAGGGCGACCGCGAAGACATCCTCGCGGTTGCCCACGACGCCCAACGCCGCCGCAGTTGACAAAATTCAAAGTGCATCGCGCTGCGCGAAAATCGTTGCGCCGCAAAGGCTGAGGCAGTATTTCCCGGGCCATGACCGAAGATCTTCAGACCCCTCGCCACGAAGAGGGCGGCGCGTTCTGCGTGGCCGCGCTCTACCACTTTGCCCGTTTCCCGCGCTTCGAGAGCTTTCGAGCGGAACTCGATGCCGTCGCCCGTGAGAACGGCATCAAGGGCACGCTGCTGCTCGCCGCCGAAGGCATCAACGGCACGATCGCCGGCACCGATGAAGGCATCGCCAACATTCTCGCCTTCATCCGTTCGCAGCCGGAATTCAAGAACCTCGTGCACAAGGAAAGCCGGGCATCCAAGATGCCATTCCTGCGCATGAAGGTGCGGCTGAAGAAGGAGATCGTCACCATGGGCGTCGAGAACATCGACCCCAACAAGATCGTCGGGACCTATATCGACCCGAAGGACTGGAATGCCCTGATCTCGGACCCCGAGACCATCGTGGTCGATACGCGCAACGACTATGAAACGGCGATCGGTATCTTCAAGGGCGCGATCGACCCGAACATCAAGACCTTCCGCGAGTTCCCCGACTGGTTGCGCAACAATCCCGGCCTGCACAACAAGCCCAAGCTCGCGATGTACTGCACCGGCGGCATCCGTTGCGAGAAATCCACGGCCCTTGCCAAGGAAATGGGTTTCGATGAGGTCTACCACCTCAAGGGCGGCATCCTGAAATATCTCGAGGAAGTGCCGGCGGAAGAGAGCCTCTGGGACGGCGCCTGCTTCGTCTTCGACGAGCGGGTATCGATCACCCATGGACTGAAGGAAGGCGAGCACACGCTCTGCCATGCCTGCCGCTATCCGCTGACGACGGAAGAGGTTAAGTCGCCGAAGTTTGAGGAAGGCGTTTCCTGCCCGCATTGCTACGACAGCCGCACCGAAGTGGACCGCGATCGTTATCGCCAGCGCCAGATGCAGATCGCGCTCGCCAAGAAGCGCGGCGAGAAGCACATCGGCAGCTGAGCCGGCCTGACGCTCAAGCCGGCCGCCTGGCCGGCACCTGCCCACGACAGCGCAGGCGGTCGATTTCCGCGGGCTCGCAGGGCCGTCCGAACAGATAGCCCTGCAATTCGTCGCAGCCGGCAAGCCGAAGCGCCACCGCCTGCGCCTCGGTCTCCACGCCTTCGGCCGTCACCGGAATATCAAGTGACCGCGCCAGCGCCACCGTTGCCTGCAGCATCTCCACCGCCTTTGGACCTCCGTCGAGCGCGGTGACCATGGAACGGTCGATCTTCATGCGGTCGAAGCCGAACTGCCGCAGGTAACCGACACTCGAGAACCCGGCGCCGAAATCGTCGAGCGCGATCCTGACACCGAGCCGGCGCAGTCGTTTCAGAGCCTGGGCGGCGCGTTCCGGACTGTGAATGAAATAGGTCTCGGTCATTTCCAGCACCACACGTCGCGGGTCCATGCCCGTCTCGCGGAACACCGTTTCGACATGACCGACAAAGGCCGGATCCCGGAATTGGCCGGGAGATATGTTGACCGAAAGCCGCAGATCGGGCCAGTCATGCATCTGGCGGCAGGCGTGGTGCAGGACGCAGATACCGAGTTCGTCGATCAGGCCGCTCGCCTCCGCGATCGGAATGAACACGTCGGGCGCCACCGGTCCGTGCCCCTTGCGGTTCCACCGCGCCAACGCCTCGACGCTGACGATCTCGAAGCTGTTCGCATTCACCACCGGCTGATAGACGACCGTGATCTCGCCGCTCTGGATCGCCGTCCTGAGGTCGAGTTCCAGCTGATGGCGCTCCTCCCGCTCAATATCCATCTGCGGATCGTACGGGGTCCAGCAACCGCGCCCGTTGTCCTTGGACCGGTACATCGCCATGTCGGCACGCCGCACCAGCTCCTCGCCCTCGGTCGTTCCGGCAGTCGACACGCAGAGCCCGATGCTGCAGCCGATCACGGCCACCCGCTCGCCGATCTCGAAGGGCTCCGCGACGAACTCAAGGATGCTTTCGCACAGTTCGACAGCCCTTGTCCCGGCATCCCTTCCGCTGATCGCGATGGCAAACTCGTCACCGCCGACCCGCGCGAGGATTGCCCCCTCGCCGACGAGAATGGTCAGGCCCGCGGCGACGCCCCGGATCAGCCGGTCGCCAGTGGCGTGGCCATAGGCGTCGTTGACCTCCTTGAACCCGTCGAGGTCGAGATAGAGCAGTGCCACGTCCTCGCCCGTCCGGCCCGCCGCCTCGACCCTCGCCGCAAGTCCGACGAACAGGCCCTCGCGATTGGCAAGCCCGCTCAGCCGATCGATGCGGGACATCCGGATTGCCGTCGCCTCATCGGCCCGGACGCGTCGCAGCTCCTTGGCGCCGACCACGACCAGCAGCAGGCAGTAGAGCCCGACAATGACCGATGCACTGGTCACCAGCGGCCGCACCTGCTGGCGGCTGACATCACCCGGCGCGCGCGGATCCCAGCCGAGGGCGCCGAGGGCATAACCCGAAGGCGACAGGATGTTGACCTGGTGAGAGGCCGTGGCATAGGCGGGTGTCAGTCGCAACTCGGGCAACACGTAAGCCTCGCCGAGCCGCGTGACCGTATCGGCGCGCAGATGACGTATGAAGATCAGATAGGCCGGATTGCGCGGGGGCTCGGCGATGAGATCGGCAGACTTCATTCGGATGAGTGCGATGCCTGCGGCACCGATACCCTTCGTGGTGCGGGTAAAACCGAGCACCTGCGGCCGCTCGCCGACCGCCGTGTTCCTCACCTGCGCGAACATCGCCTTGACGTCGGCATTGACGAAGGCTTCGAGCTGGCCTTCGATCGGGGCGCCGTCCGAATAGGCCATCAGGCTCGCGCCCTGGCTGTCGAGCAGGATCGCGACGTCGAACAGGTCGCTTTCGAAGGTCATGTCGCCGAAATTGCGCACGATCCAGTCGGCGTCCTGCTTGTTGTAGACGTAGTCGGCAGCATCGTCCCAGGCCGCATAGTCGTTGAGTGTCGCGCCCAACTGGTGCTTGAACGTGCGGATGGCGCCGGTGACCGTCTCGCGTGACCGTTCCTCGTCGAGATGGTTCGCATAGCCTGCAACGCGGTCGAGGGCAGTAAACACGATCGTCGTCACCACGACGGCGACGGCGGCAAAGACGAGCAGCATGAACATCACCGCGAAGCGGCGATCGAGGGAGGCTGGCCGCCTCCTGAGGTTGAACGTCTTGAAACGCATGGACAGACCTTGGAGTGAAAGATCAGCCTGCGGCAGAATGTGTTCAATTTGATTTAACGCAAGTGCCCGAAACCCATAGCCTCGCGGCTAAAAGGCGGAAACAAAAAGAAAAACCTCCCCCGGGGCCGGGAGAGGTCGAGACAAGGCACGGCCAGGCCGCAGGCAGAAATGCGATCCGCTTACCAGGACGGGATCAGCGCGCCCTTGAACTCCTCGTTGATGAAGGCCCGGATGCTGTCGTCGTGATAGGACTCGACCAGCGTCTTGACCCAGGGAGCATCCTTGTCTGCGGAACGCACGGCGATAACGTTCGCGTAAGGCGACTTTTCACCCTCGATGGCGATCGCATCCGTCTTCGGGTGCAGGCCGGCTTCGAGCGCGTAGTTGGTGTTGATCACCGCTGCGTCGACGTCGTCCAGCGAGCGCGGCAGCTGGGCCGCGTCGAGTTCGGCGAACTGGATGTTCTTCGGGTTCTCGGTGACGTCGGCCGGGCCGACCTTGAGGCCCTTGGCTTCATCGACCTTGATCAGGCCTTTCGAGGCCAGCACGAGCAGCGCGCGGCCGCCATTGGTCGGGTCGTTCGGGATCGCCACGGTCGCGCCATCCTTCAGCTCCTCGAGGCTCTTCACCTTCTTGGAGTAGACGCCCATCGGGGTGGTGATGGTCGTGCCGACGCTGACGAGATCGAAACCGCGATCGGCGATCTGGTTGTCAAGATAGGGCTGGTGCTGGAACGAGTTGGCGTTGAGGTCGCCGTCGGCCAGTGCCTGGTTCGGCACGACATAGTCGGAGAACTCGATGATATCGATGTTGAGGCCCTTCTTGGCGGCGATTTCCTTCACCTTTTCCATGATCTGGGCGTGTTCGCCGGCGGTCACGCCGACCTTGATGTCCTCGGCGAGGGCAGCAGTGGAGAAGAGTGCCGCGACGGCGGCTGCTACGATCAGTTTCCTCATTGTGTTTGCTCCTTGAGTTTTCTGATGATGGGAATTCAGTTGCGACGGCTGCGCTTGTCGAAGCGGCGGGCGAGATGGTCGCCGGCGCTCTGCACGGCCTGCACCAGGACGATCAGCACAACCACCACGGTCAGCATCACTTCCGGCATGAAGCGCTGGTATCCATAACGGATGCCGAGGTCGCCGAGACCGCCGCCACCGACCGCCCCGACCATGGCCGAATAGCCGATCAGACTGACGAGCGTCAGGGTGAGCGCCAGCGTGATGCCGGGCTTTGCCTCGGCAAGCAGAACCTTGGTGACGATTTGGAACGGCGTGGCCCCCATGGCACGCGCAGCCTCGATCAGGCCCTTGTCGACCTCGCGGATCGCCGCCTCGATCAGGCGCGCCACGAAGGGAATGGTCGAGATGGTCAGCGGCACGATCGCTGCGATCGTGCCGATCGAGGTGCCGGTGACCAGACGGGTAAACGGAATGATCGCGACGACGAGGATGATGAAGGGTGTCGAGCGCAGAGCATTGACCACCAGACCGACGATCCGGTTGACCGCCGGCGCGGCAAAAAGCTCGCCGCGCGCGCTCGTTGCCAGAAAGACACCGATCGGCAGACCGACCAGCGTACCGAGCAGACCGGCCGCGGCGACCATCTGCAGGGTCTGCCAGAGAGCCTTGACGAGCAGGTTTAGAAGCATTTCAGGCGCCATAGCCGAGCACCTCCGTGGCGAGACCGGTTTCCTGGTAGAAGCGGTTGGCCCGCTCGAGTGTTGCCGGATCGGCGGGATAGGAGACGACGAGCGAGCCGAAGGGCTCACCCGCAATCTCATCGATCGCGCCGGCCAGAATGTTGAGGTCGGTGCCGATCTCCGCGACCAGCCGGGCCGTCAGCGGCTGGAAGGCCGTGTCGCCGAAGAAGACGAGGCGCACGAGCGCCCGGTCGCCGGAAGCCGGCACCGGCTTCAGGTCGGAGCGGATCCATTCGGGCAGCTTCGCCCCCACCGTCGCGGAGAGGAGCACACGGGTGGTCTCGTGCTTCGGCGCCGTGAAGACGTCGAAGGTGCGTCCGCTTTCGACGATCAGTCCCCGGTCGATCACCGCAACATGCGAGGCGATGGTCTTCACCACCTCCATCTCGTGGGTAATCAGCAGCACGGTGAGGTCGAGGTCGCGGTTGATCGTCTTCAGGAGTTCCAGGATCGACTGCGTCGTCTCGGGATCGAGCGCCGAGGTCGCTTCGTCCGAGAGCAGCAGCTTCGGCTCGGTGGCGAGTGCACGGGCGATCCCGACGCGCTGCTTCTGCCCGCCGGAAAGCTCCGCCGGATAGCGTCCGGACTTGTCGGAAAGACCGACGAGTTCCATCAGCGGCTTGACGCGGCGATCGATCGCCTGGCGGTCGAGACCGGCAATCTCGAGCGGCAGGGCGATGTTGTCATGAACCGTGCGCGAGGACAGCAGGTTGAAGTGCTGGAAGATCATGCCGACTTCGCGGCGCAGCCCTCGAAGGCCTGCTTCGTCCAGCACCCCGACGTCGACGCCGTCGACCAGAACCTTACCGGTGGACGGCAGCTCAAGTCCGTTGACGAGCCGGATCAGGGTCGACTTGCCGGCGCCCGAGCGGCCGATGATGCCGCTGATCGCGCCCTTCGGGACCGAGTAGTCGATGCCGGCCAGCGCGGTGAAGGCTGTCTGGCCGTTCGCGCCGCCGAAATGCTTGGTGACGCCTTCGAAGGCGACCATGGGACGCCCCGTCCCGACAGTATAGTCGGCAGTCGCAATCATCGGACACCCCCCGGCGAGGCAGCGCGAGAAACAGGTCGGTCGGTCATGGAATTCTCTTCGGTGAAAACCGCAGGATTGCGGCAAAGATGCGTGGATGTCGGCTTAGTGCGACATACACATTCGGACGGTTCGGCGTCGCTCTAACATCTTTGGTTTCACCCTTTCAAACCCGCGGGACGCAAGTCAGCTATGCACTGCGGAAATCTGATGCGCTTATCGCACCCGTTGGCGGGTCCGCACAGGGATGTTTTTCCGCCTTAAATCGGATCGTGGAGAATATTTGCCCAAATCGGTTCTGGTATGCATATTGACAACCAGTTACCATTAATGGAAACTGGTTGTCATTGATGGAGATACAGATGACCGAAAGAACCGCAGAAGCCCAGGCCCTGACAGAGATCATGCTTGCCGTCTTCCGCATCAACGGACGGCTGCTCGAAGGCGGCGACCGGCTGGTCGCTCCGCTCGACCTGACCAGTGCCCGATGGCAGGTGCTCGGCGCCATTGCGTTGGCCGGCGAGCCGCGCACCGTTCCACAAGTCGGCGAAGCCATGGGCATGACCCGACAGGGCGCCCAGAAACAGGTGAACAAGCTGGAGGAAGATGGCTTCCTCGAATGCCGGCCCAATCCCCGGCACAAACGGTCGCCCTTCTATGCGCTGACCGACAAAGGCGCCTCCGCCTATCGCGCCGTCGACACGCTCTACAGCGCCTGGGCCAATGTGCTGGCGGACGGATTGCAGATGGAGCAACTGGAATCGGCCCTCGCACTCCTTTCCAATGTCGAGCACCGGCTCGAAACCGATACACATGTCAAAGGATCCGCCCCATGAAAGCCCGCATTCACGCAATCGCAGGGACCCTCGCGCTGGTCACCGTTGCAACCTTCCTCGTCTCGACCCTGGTTTCTGAACTCGCCCTAGGCCATGAAGCGGTGGCCGCGGTGAAGACCGCGATCCTCTACGGTGTCTGTCTGTTGATCCCGTTGATGGCGGCGACCGGCGGCAGCGGTTTCTCGCTTGCGTCGGGGCGGCAGGGTCCGCTGATCTACGCCAAGAAGCGCCGCATGCGCTTCATCGCCGCAAACGGCATTCTCATCATGCTGCCGGCCGCCGTCTTCCTGTCCGGCAAGGCATCGGCAGGCGCCTTCGATCAGGTTTTCTACATAGTCCAGGCCGTCGAAATCGCCGGCGGGGCGCTGCAGTTCTGTCTGCTCGGCCTGAATTTTCGCGATGGCCTGAAGATGACGGAGAAGAAGCGCCTCCTCGCACGCCGGAAGGCGCAGGGCACGCAATAGGAGGCGACAGCCTAGCCGGGCGGCCGCAAACGTATATGTGCCGGATCAGGCGACCCGGCACATCGACAAATTACTTCACGACGCTGATGAAGCTGTCCTTCGCCCGGCGAACCTTCTTGAGGTTCACCAGCCAATCGCCCTCTTCCTCACGATAGCCTATCGGCATGATGGTGACGGAGCGCAGGCCGCGCTCGCGCAGCCCCAGGATCTCGTCCAGTTTCGCGGCGTCGAACCCTTCCATCGGGGTTGCATCCACGCCTTCGAAGGCGGCCGCCGTAAGTGCCAGGCCGAAACCGATATAGGCCTGGCGCGCCGCATGCTCGAAGTTCACCTGCGGGTCGCGCGGAACATAGGTGTCGAGCAGCATCTTCCGGTAGTTTTCCCAACCCTCGTTGGTGAAGTCGCGTTCCTTGTTGACGAGATCGAACATCATGTTGATGCGCTCGGGCGTGTAGTTGTCCCAGGCCGCGAAGACCAGCAGATGCGAACCATCGGTGACCTGCGCCTGGTTCCAGGCAATTTCGCGAATCTTGGCACGCGTTTCCGGGTTGGTGACGACGATGATTTCGTAAGGCTGCAGACCGCTGGACGTCGGCGCCAGCCGGGCCGCCTCCAGAATGCGTTCGACCTTGTCGTCGGAAACGACCTTCGCGGGGTCCATCTTCTTGGTGGCGTAGCGCCAGTTGAGTTTTTCGAGAAGCACGGCTTGACCTTTCCTGGTTTCCGCGCGCCTCGCAACGGCCCCTTGGGAGGTCGGACTGAGCGGAGGCAACGCGTGGTATCGTTTGGTAACCAGGATCAAATAGGTAACTTGAAAAACCGCGCAAGAAGGCACATTTTTGTTACCAACCAGCGGGAGAAGAGGAATGCCGAAACACTATGATCCGGCCAAGTGCCAGACGGTCTGCGAGATGCTGTCACGCATCGGCGACAAATGGAGCGTGCTCGTCATCATGATCCTCGGCGACGGACCGACCCGTTTCAGCGACCTCAAGCGCGCGGTTGTCGGCATCTCGCAGCGGATGCTGACCCTGACCCTGCGCGCGCTGGAGAGAGACGGATTGGTCCGCCGGACCGTCTATCCGACCGTCCCGCCGCGGGTGGAATACGAGTTGACCGAACTCGGCCAGTCCCTTCGCGAGCCGATTCAGGCCATGGGCGGCTGGGTGTTTCGCAATCATGACCAGATCAAGGACGCTCGCGCCGAGTTCGACGCGCGGCATGCCGGGGAACGAGCCGACCCGAAAGTCGCACGCCTGGGGTGAGGCACGACGCCCGCCGGCGGCAGCAATGCTCGCCTGGCCTGTGGACAAGAGGGATAAGTCCCCATTTCCGCCGCTGAGGACGGCTGAGAGCAGAGTTGAGCCTGAGCGCTGTTGACAAGCCCGTTGCCGGAGAGTCTCATCAATCATCCCCTTTGAGCAATGTTTTTTTGCTGAAAGGACCGACATGCAAGATCCAACAATATCTCTCAAACTATTCGGCCTGATCGAAATATCCGGCTCAGGAATTCTCGGTGTGGTACTGGCTACGGCTCTAGCGCTACTCTACCTTTCTGGGCATCGGCGCCGCTGACATTGGTTTTCCATTGACACACTGTCGGGCTGCCACGGCGCAGCCTTAACCGGGACGTCAGCAATACCAACAACTGCCTGCCGGTAAAGCTGCGCGCCAGCCAGCCGCTCCCGACAACGACGTCATCAGGCTACACCGAGAACCTCACGCCTAGGACAGCAGCATAACTGTCTTTCACGAAGAGCCGGCTTCACTCCGCCCGATAGTTGCCCTTCGGGAATTCCCGCGACAATTCGCTGTACCACTTGCCGCTCTTCTTCACGGTACGGACCTGGGTATCGTAGTCGACATGGACGAGACCGAAACGCATCCGGTAACCTTCCGCCCATTCGAAATTGTCCATCAGGCTCCAGGCGAAATAGCCCCGCATCGGAAAACCGTCCTTGATCAGGTCGGCGACCACGCCGAGATGCTCGGCGTAGTAGTCGAGGCGCGGCTGGTCGTCGACCTCGCCGTTCTCGACGCCCATGTTGTAGCAGGCCCCGTTCTCGGTGATGTAGCAGACCGGCAGTTCGTAGCGATTGTAGAGACCTTCGACGAGCGACTTCAGCGCCGGAGCATAGACCTCCCAGCCGATGTCGGTCTTCACCTTGGAGACCGGCGGCGCATCGGCCGTCGCCGGAAATTCGGCGCCCGGCGTCGGATCGTCGGCGACGCGCATCGGCGTGTAATAGTTGAGCCCCCACCAGTCGAGTTTCTGGCCGATGATGGCCATGTCGCCGTCCTCGATCTTCGGCATGCGGTCGCCCAGCGCCGAGAGGAAGTCGACCGGATACTCGCCCTTGAACACCGGATCGAAGAACACGCCGTTGTGGAACTGGAAGGCCCGCTCGGCCGCCGCCGTATCGGCCGCGCTTTCGGAGGCAGCAATGACCGAATGCGCATTGAGCACCAGGCCCGCCGGCACCTGCGGCGCCACCTGCCGAATCGCGTCGATGCCGAGACCGTGGGCCAGATTGGTGTAGTGCAGCGCATGCAACGCCGCGTCCATGTTCCTCTCGCCGGGAGCGTGGATGCCGTAGAGATGGGAAAGCCAGACCGAACACCACGGCTCGTTGAAGGTCGCCACCGCATCGAGCCGGTCGCCGAGGCGGGCCATCACCACCTTGGCATAGCGCTGGAACGCATAGGCCGTCGAGCGCGCCGTCCATCCGCCTTCGCCCATCAGGGTCAGAGGCAGGTCCCAGTGGTAGAGCGTGGCGAATGCCTTGATGCCGCGGTCCTTCAGCCCGTCGATGAGCTTGTCGTAGAAATCGAGGCCCTTCTCGTTGATCCGTCCGGTGCCGTCCGGGATGATGCGCGGCCAGGCGATCGAGAAGCGGTAGGCCGAAACGCCCATCTCCTTGATGAGATCGAGATCAGCCTCCCAGCGATTGTAGTGATCGCAGGCGACGTCGCCATTGTGCCGGCCATAGACCCGCCCCGGCATGTTGGAGAACGCATCCCAGATCGACGGCTTGCGGCCATCGGCCTTCGACGCCCCTTCGATCTGGAACGAGGCGGTCGCGACGCCAAAGGTGAAATCGCCGGGAAAACGGGCGGCAAGGCTCTTCGGATCGATCATGGGAACTACTCGTCTTTGCTGATGCGCCACGCCGGCCTTGTCAGGCTCCAGCCCGGCGACGGATTTGGCCGCGCGCGGTTTAGACCAATCAAGCCCGAAGGTACAGGCCGGACCGCCGTTTTCTGCAACGTTTCAGAATTCGCGATCAACAAAACATCAATGAAAGGTGCCGCGGCAAGTAAAATCGCCGCGGCGCCTGTCGTCAGGGCTTTACCCAGGCCCCGTTCTGGCGCGACGACGCCACACAGGCCTCGACGAAGGCGACACCCTTCACGCCGTCGTCGATGGTCGGATAGGTGACCGCCGGATCGACCGGCGCGCCGGTTCTTGCCGCGTTGATCGCAGCCGCCGCTTCCGAATAGATCGTCGCGAAAGCCTCGAGATACCCTTCCGGATGACCGCTCGGGATGCGCGTCACGCGCTGGGCGGCGGCACCGGCACCCGCGCCGCCACGGGTGATCAGCTGCTTGGGCTCCCCGAGCCGGGTGAACCACAGATAGGTCGGGTCGGCCTGAACCCATTCGATGCCGGCCTTGGTGCCGTAGACGCGAACCTTGAGCCCGTTCTCATGCCCGACCGCGACCTGGCTGCACCACAGAAGACCCTTGGCAGGCATTCCGCCCCCCTTGGCCTTGAACCGCATCATCACATGGGCGTTGTCGTCGAGCTGCCGGCCGGCGACGAAGGTGTGCACGTCGGCGGCAAGTTCCTCGATCTCGAGCCCGGAGATGAAGCAGCCGAGATTGTAGGCATGCGTGCCGATGTCGCCGGTCGATCCGCCGGCACCCGACTGCTTGGGATCGGTCCGCCAGGCCGCCTGCTTCTGGCCAGTCTGCTCGATCGGTTCGGCCAGCCAGTCCTGGGGATATTCCATCTGCACCAGCCGGATCTCGCCAAGTTCACCTGACTGCACCAGCTCCCGCGCATGGCGCACCATCGGATAGCCGGTGTAGTTGTGGGTGAGCACGAAGAGTGCCTTCGAGGCGTCGGCGACGGCCTTGAGCTTCTTCGCATCCTCGAGATTGGAGGTCAGCGGCTTGTCGCAGATGACGTGGATACCGCGTTCGAGAAAGGCTTTCGCCGCCGGATAGTGCACGTGGTTCGGCGTCACGATCGACACGGCCTCGATGCCGTCGGCCCGAGCCGCCTCCTTTTCCGCCATTTCCTCGAACGAGCAGTAGCACCGATCGGGGTCGAGGCCGAGTTCGCGGCCCGAGGCCAGCGACTTCTCCGCCGTCGAGGACAGCGCGCCGGCCACCAGCTCGAAATGATCGTCGAGCCGCACCGCCATGCGATGCACGCCCCCGATGAAGGCACCCGAACCGCCCCCCACCATGCCGAGCCTGATTTTCGGGCTCCGTTCCCCGGCTTTGCTTCCTTCGATCGCCATGATGTTTTTCTCCCTGAAATGTTTGTTGTGCGGGGTTACCCCCCACTGTCACTCTCGTGACATCTCCCCCTCAAGGGGGGAGATTGCCCGAAGACGTTTCGCCTCGATTGAACTGCCGCCGACATCTCGGGAGCCGATCTCCCCCCTTGAGGGGGAGATGCCCGGCAGGGCAGAGGGGGGTGCCAGGTTGCCGGACGGACGAAGGCTTCAAATCCCCAGCATCCGCCGGTTTGCCGCATCGTCGGTGCCGCTCGAGGCGAAATCGTCGAAGGCGTGTTCCGTGACGCGGATGATATGCGCCTTGACGAATTCTGCGCCCTCGCGCGCGCCGTCTTCCGGGTGCTTCAGCGCGCACTCCCATTCGACCACGGCCCAGCCGTCAAAATCATTGGCTGCCATCTTGGAGAAGATCGCGCCGAAATCGACCTGGCCGTCGCCGAGCGAGCGGAAGCGGCCGGCGCGATTGACCCAGCCCTGATAGCCGCCATAAACGCCCTGCCGGCCGGTCGGATTGAACTCGGCATCCTTGACGTGGAACATCTTGATCCGGTCCTTGTAGATGTCGATGTTGTCCAGATAGTCGAGGCACTGCAGCACATAGTGCGAGGGATCGTAGAGCATGTTGGCGCGGGGATGGTTCTTCACCAGCTCGAGGAACATCTCGAAGGTCACGCCGTCATGCAGATCCTCCCCCGGATGGATTTCGTAGCAAACATCGACGCCCTGCTCCTCGGCATAATCGAGGATCGGCAGCCAGCGGCGAGCGAGTTCATCAAACGCGGTCTCGACCAGGCCCGCCGGGCGCTGCGGCCAGGGATAGACGAACGGCCAGGCGAGCGCGCCGGAGAAGGTCGCATGCGCCTTGATGCCGAGATTGCGCGACGCCTTCAGCGCGTACTTGACCTGCTGAACGGCCCATTCCTGCCGGGCCTTCGGATTGCCACGCACCTCAGGAGCGGCAAAACCGTCGAAGGCCTCGTCATAGGCCGGATGAACCGCCACCAGCTGGCCCTGCAGATGGGTGGAAAGCTCGGTGATCTCGACACCGTTCGCCCGCGCCACGCCGGCGAGCTCGTCGCAATAGTCCTTGGATTCTGCTGCCTTCTTGAGATCGATCAGCTGCCCGGCCCAGCTCGGCACCTGCACGCCGACATAGCCCTTTTCGGCGGCCCATTTCGTGATTGCATCCCAGGAATTGAAGGGAGCGGCATCGCCTGCAAACTGCCCGAGGAAGATGCCGGGGCCCTTGATCGTCTTCATGTATTCTCCTCCCAAAGAAAACTGTAACGTTGCCGTAGGCGTTTTAGCACGACAAAACCATCGCACAACGTGAAAAGCCGGAGATCGGCAGAGATTGAAAATGGCTCGCCGCGGCAGCATTCGCCGCCGCCTGTCGCCGGCCCCTCAAGGAAGGACCGGCGATCGTTCTGCTGAACCTGGTCTGGCCTGAGGGCTCAGAACGGCGAGTCGGGGAAGTAGTAGTTCTGCGCGTTGTCCTTGGTCACCAGCGTCGCATCGAGCGTGTAGGTACCATGAACCGGAACCTGGTCGTAGATCGCCGCGGCGGTCAGTTCCATGGCGGTGCCGACCATCGACGGCGGATAGAGCACGTCGACCGGGATCATCTTGTCGCCATCCATGACCTTCTTGATCATGTCCTTCGAACCGGCGCCGCCGACGACATACTTGATGTCGGTGCGCTTGGCCTGCTCGATCGCCTGCAGCACGCCGACGGCCATGTCGTCGTCCTGGCACCAGACCACGTCGATCTTCTGGTACTTGGTCAGGTAGTCCTGCATGACCTTGAAGGCGTCGTCGCGGTTCCAGTTGCCGAACTGGCGGTCGAGCACCTTGACGTTCGAACCGGCGATCGCCTTGTCGAAACCATCCTGGCGCTGCTGGTCGATCGGGATCGGCAGGCCGCGGATCACCACGACCTCGGCGTCGGGCGTGTTCTCCTTGATGTACTGGCCGGCCACCTCGCCGAGCGCCGGGTTGTTGCCGGCCACATAGAGGTCGCGCACGGTGCTGTCGTTGACGGACGGCGCGCGGTCGACGATCGACACGAAGGTCCCCTTGCCCTTCACTTCCTTGATGGCGTTGACCAGCGGGTCCGGATCGGTCGGCAGGATGACGAGCGCGTCGATGCCCTGCACCTCGAGATCCTGCAGCGCATTGGCCTGGGTCGCCGGATCGGGCGAGGTCTTGACCACAACCTTGAGGCCCGGATGCTCCTTCATCAGCAGTTCGGCCACGCGGTTGGCATGATAGACCACGCCTGCGGTCCAGCCGTGGTCGGCCGCCGGGATCGAAACCCCGATCGTCTTTTCTTCCTGCGCCTGGGCGACCCCGATCAGCGCCGTCATCGCAAGCGCGATGCCCATCAGTCTCTTGTGCATGTTTCTTCCTCCCATAATGCCGGGGTCCTTCGGCATCAGACCGGGCGACCCCTTGAGCCCGGCCCGTTCACGACCTGCGCGTCAGCGAGCGCTGGACGAGCATCGCGATGATGATGATCGAGCCCTGGATGGCGCCGATCAGGTATTCGCTGATGAAGTTGGAAAGCAGCATGATGTTGCCGACAAGTTCGAGGATGAAGGCGCCGCAGATCGTTCCCCAGACGCGCCCTGCCCCGCCTTTCAGCGCCGTGCCGCCGACCACGACCGCGGTGATGGCCTGCAGCTCCCAGAGAATGCCGGTGGTCGCCGAGGTGGAGCCCAGCCGCGGCACGTAGAGGAGGACGGCGATGGCGACGCAGAGCCCCTGGATGACGAAGGCGATGGTACGGACCCGGTCGACCGCGATGCCCGAATAGCGCGCCACGTCCCGGTTCGAACCGACCGCCACTACATGCCGGCCATAGCGGGTGCGATAGAGGATGAAGGCGGCGATTGCCGTGACGATCAGGATCACCAGGATCGGCACCGGCAGGCCGAGCACGGAGCCGAAATAGGCCGGCCGGTAGAGCGTTTGCAGATCCGGAGAGCTGAGCGTGATCGCGCCGCCCTGGCTCAGCCAGGTGGTCAGCCCGCGATAGATGCCCATCGTGCCGAGCGTGGCGATAAAGGGCTCGATCCGCCCGACCGTGGTGATGAGGCCATTGGCCAGTCCGCAGGCCCCGCCGATCACCACCGCAAGCACGACGGCCGCCGTCAGCATCAGCGACGGATCGGCGATCGCGCCCGAGTTCATGAACAGGATCATCAGGCTCGCAACGAAGGCGACCATCGAGCCGACGGAAAGGTCGAGATCGCCCGACGAGATCACGAAGGTCGCGCCGACGGCGATGATGGCAATGAAGGCCGAGCGCGTCGCGACATTGGCAAGATTGGTGAGCCCGATGAAGTTCGGATTGACCAGCGCGCCGATGACGAGCAGCAGCGCAAGCGCCGCGAACGGCGCGACGGCTCTCAGATCGACGTCCCGCCACAGCCTGTGCCGCTGGACCTGGGGTTCGGGGCTACCGTTGACAGACATGTTCAATCTCGACCTCCCGGCGATCCGGTCGCGGATCGCCCTCCTTCTTCTTCCCGTGCCGCAGTCGCGCCTCAGGCGCTTGCCTGCCGCCGCAACCCTGCCGCATAGCGCATGATCATCTGTTCGGAGATCTCCTCTCCCTCCAGCATCCCGACCATGCGGCCCTCCCTCATCACGGCGACGCGCGTGCAGAGGCCGATGACCTCCGGCATCTCGGAGGACACCACGATGATCGAGCGGCCCTCGCGGGCCAGCGCTGCGATGAAATGGTAGATCTGCTGCTTGGTCCCGACGTCGATGCCGCGTGTCGGTTCGTCGATGATGATGATCTCGGGCTCGGTTTCCATGATCTTGGCCAGCAGAAGCTTCTGCTGGTTGCCGCCGGACATGCGCCCGACCCGCACCTTTTCGTCGCGCACCCGGATGTCGAAGCGACGCTTGGCGCGCGCCATGGCATTGGCCTCGCTCGCTGGATCGAGATAGCCGTGCCGCACATGGCGCTCGATCGACTGCAGTGTCAGGTTCGCCGTCATGCCCTCGCCGAGCAACAGTCCCTTGCCCTTGCGATCCTTGGTCATGTAGGCGAGCCCACGCCGGTTGGCCTCGCGGAAATCACCGGGCGGCAGGACCTGCCCCTTGACGCGCACTTCGCCCGCAAGGCGCGGACGCAAACCCGCGACCGCTTCCATCAGCTCGCTGCGCCCCGACCCGATCAGCCCCGAAAAGCCGAGCACCTCGCCCTTGCGCAGCTCGAAGCTCGCATCGCGCACATAGCCGGTGGAAAGCCCCGCAACCGACATAACGACCTCCTCGTCGACATTCGGCTCGTGCTTCGTCGGATAGAGGCTCGAAAGCTCGCGACCGACCATCAGCTGGGCAATCGCTTCGCCATCGAGCAGCGATGTCGGCGCCGTCTTGATCCACTGGCCGTCGCGCAGCACGGTGACCCGGTCGGTCAGCTCCATCACCTCGTCGAGCTTGTGCGACACGAAGACGAAGCTCGTGCCTGCGTCGCGCAGCTTGCGCACCTGGTCGAAAAGGATGTCCGTCTCCTCGCGCGACAGCACGGCTGTCGGCTCGTCCATGAAAACGACGCGCGCATCGCGGCTGATCGCCTTGGCGATTTCCACCATCTGCTTGTCGGCAACGGCGAGCGAGCTGATCAGCGCGTCCTCGTCGATATGCGAGCCGAGCTGGTCGAGAACCCGGCGCGTCTCCGCGCGCATGAAACGTCGGTCGAGCACGCCGAAACGCGTGACTTCGCGACCGAGGTACAGGCTCTCGGTGACGGTCAGATTCTCGGCAAGATTAAATTCCTGGTGGATCAGGACGATCCCGAGCGCTTCGGCTGCACCATTGGCGGGAAGCGTCACCGGCTGGCCGTCGAGCAGCAGCCTCCCCGAGGTTGGGTTTTCAAAGCCGGACAGGATCTTGACCAGCGTCGACTTGCCGGCTCCGTTTTCGCCCACCAGCGCATGAACCTCGCCCGGCAGCACGTCGAAATCCACGCTGAAGAGCACCTGCACTTCGCCGAAAGACTTCGAGATTCGCTCGGCCGCAAGCACAGCCGTGCGCGGCGCGTCACCACCCAGTGTCATGCTGTCCTCCCGCGGCTCCTCAACCGCTTATGTCGTTTTGTGTAAACCTTTACATCATTCATGTAAAGGTTTACATCGAGCTTTATTGGGGATTGTTCCATCCCGTTCCGCTTTCGCGGTTGCGGGGCTGCCGAATTGGCCGCAAGCCATTCAAAACCCAAGGGAACGGGGCCTTTCAGCCGTGTCGAATTCCACGCCTGCCACGATCGAAGATGTCGCCCGCCTCGCGGAAGTGTCCATCGCGACGGTCAGCCGTGCCATCCACACGCCGGAAAAGGTGGCGAAGACCACCCGCCAGCGCGTCAACCAGGCGATCGCCATCACCGGCTACACCACCAACGCCATGGCCCGCTCGCTGCGCATGGGCCGCTCCAACATGATCCTGGTGCTCGCGCCCGACATCGGCGATCCGAACTTTTCCAGCATCCTCGTCGGCCTTGAAAATGAAGCCCGTGCCCATGGCTACGGCGTGCTGATCGGGCATACCCAGAACGACCCGGAACGCGGGCTTGAATATCTGAAGTTCCTCAGTTCCAGCCAGGCCGCCGGCATGGTGCTTTTCACCGGCCACGAACCCTTCGGCCATCAGGCGATGACCCAGCGCCTGCCGCCCTCCGTCGCCGTCTTCGAGCCGGTCTTCGGCAGCACCATTTCCTATGTCGGCGTCGACGACACCGCAGGCGCCCGCAAGGCCGCCGAATACCTGCTCGCCTCCGGCCACCGCTCGATCGCCTTCGTCGGCGAATCGAAGACCAGGCTTGGCCATGTCCGCCGGCGCAAGGGATACGACATGGCGCTCGATGCCGCCCGCATCCCGCCGGAACACCGCATGATCATCGACGGCGAAGGCTCGATCGAAAGCGGTCGCCTGGCGGTCGAGCAGCTCTTCATGCGCGACACCCTGCCGACCGCTTTCATGTGCGTCAACGACGCTACCGCCGTCGGCGTGATGAACGGTCTTGCCGCACGCGGCTACGACCTGCCGCGCGACTTCTCCGTCATCGGCTTCGATGACGTGCCGCAGGCGACCTACATGAACCCGGCGCTCACCACCGTCCGCCAGCCCCGGACCGCGATCGGCAAACAGGCCATGGCCCTGCTTCTCGAAACGCTCGCCACGCCGCGGGCGGAAAAACGCGAGATCCTGATCATGCCGGACCTGATCGTGCGGGGATCGGTCATGGCACCTGGGAAGAAGTAAAGGGCGAGCGACGCGGATCGGCAATGACGGCATCAGTATGCCCGTCTCTGTTCCGAAGAACCCATTCATATGCTATGGTGTGGCATGTCGCGCACCACAGCTATAGCGAGAGCAGAGGACTATTTCGATTCAGGCGCTTTGCGCAGTGACTTGGCTCGCCGGGTGGGGATACCGAGCGAGAGCCAGAACCCTGAAAGGGCTGCAGCGCTTGTTGACTATATCGAAACCGAGTTGAAGCCGACCTTTGAAGCACTGGGCTTCGTCTGCCATACCCTCCACGAGGGCGATTGGCCTTTCCTTCTGGCAGAACGCCTAGAGGACGAAAGCCTTCCCACGGTGCTCGGCTACGGGCATGGAGATGTCATTCGCGGGCTTGACGACGCCTGGGACGACGGCCTTTCTCCCTGGCAGATGGCTGAACGCGACGGCCGGTGGTACGGTCGCGGCGTTGCAGACAACAAGGGCCAGCATTCGATCAATATCGGTGCACTTGCAGCGGTGCTCGAGACCCGCGGCAGACTTGGCTTCAATGCCAAATACCTGATTGAAATGGGCGAAGAGAGAATTTCGCCAGGGCTTCGGGAGCTCGCTGTCAGACACAAGGCGCTGTTGCGGGCGGACGTCCTTATTGCGTCGGACGGGCCACGACTGACAGCGGGGCGCCCGACCATCTTTCTTGGCTCGCGCGGAGCCGTCAGCTTCAATATGTGGATTGACGCCCGCAGTGGTGGTCATCACTCAGGCAACTGGGGCGGCCTGCTTTCCGACCCCGCCATCCAGCTTGCCCATGCGATTGCGACCATTGCTGGACCGACAGGGCAAATTCAAGTTCCGGAATGGCTGCCATCAGGTGGAATTCCCGCAAATGTGCGCCGCGTCCTGGCGGACTGCGAAATTGACGACAGTGGCGAAGAGCCGAAGATCGATCCCCTTTGGGGAGAGCCGGACCTGACGGCGGCCGAAAAATTGTTCGCCTGGAGTTCATTCGCGGTTCTGGCTTTCGAAGCTGGCAATCCGAAAACGCCGGTTGGGGCGATTGCCCCCCGAGCATGGTCGCGGTGCCAGTTGCGGTTCGTCGTCGGAGTGGACCCCGACGACATCCTCCCCGCCCTTCGAAGACACCTCGACCGCAATGGCTTTACCAATGTCGAGATCGTCCAGGCGAGCGACGAGGTCTTCCCAGCAACAAGGCTGGACCCTGATCATCCATGGGTTCATTGGACCGTGAACTCGATCGAACGGACGACCGGCGAGAAGCCGGCAATACTGCCGAATCTCGGCGGATCTTTGCCGAACGACGTATTCATGGAGGTTCTGGGACTTCCTACCATCTGGGTTCCGCATTCTTATCCCAAGTGCTCGCAACATGCGCCAAACGAGCATATTCCCCTCGCGATTGTCCGCCAGGGACTGGCGTTGATGGCGGGACTTTATTGGGACCTTGGTGAGCCCGGGGTTCCGGCAGATGGTAGGAAGGGTGGCCACGAAGGCGAGATCACTGCAGTCTCGTAGAGACCCCTACTCACGGCACAAACGCAAGAAAGCCGGAGCACTTCCATGCCCCGGCCACCTTCCTGCAATCGACGGATGCCTTACACATACCGATTGACGACGTTCTCCAGCAGTTCCTGCTTGCCCGACTTCGGCTGCGGATTGATGTCCCCCGCCGAAACCCGGGAGGCGATTGCGTCGAGGCTTTCCTCGCCGCGCAGCATCTTCTGGTTTTCCGCACTCCCCCAGCCGGCATAGCGAGCGTCGAGCGGCGCCGACAGCGCCTTGTCCTCGATCATCTTCGCTGCAGCCTTCAGACCCCGGGCGCAGCAATCCATGCCACCGATATGGCCGATCAGCAGGTCTTCCGGATCGAGCGACTGGCGGCGCAGCTTGGCGTCGAAATTCGTGCCGCCCGTCGAGAAGCCGCCGCCGGCGAGGACCTGGTAATAGGCCAGCGCCATTTCCGGCACGTTGTTGGGGAACTGGTCGGTATCCCAGCCCGACTGATAGTCGTTGCGGTTCATGTCGATCGAGCCGAAGATGCCGAGCGCGTTGGCGAGCGCCAGTTCGTGCTCGAAGGAGTGGCCGGCAAGGATCGCGTGGCCCTGCTCGATATTGACCTTCACTTCCTTCTCAAGGCCGTAGTTCTTCAGGAAGCCGTAGACGGTGGCGACGTCGTAGTCGTACTGATGCTTCGACGGCTCCTGCGGCTTCGGCTCGATCAGGATCGTGCCCTTGAAGCCGATCTTGTGCTTGTACTCGACCACGAGGTTGAGGAAGCGGCCCATCTGGTCCATTTCCTTCTTGAGATCCGTGTTGAGCAGCGTCTCGTAGCCTTCGCGGCCACCCCACAGCACGTAGTTCTCGCCGCCGAGCTTCTGGGTCGCGTCGATGCAGGTCTTCACGGTTGCGGCGGCAAAGGCAAAGACGTCCGGGTCGGGATTGGTGGCGGCACCCGACATGTAGCGGCGATGCGAGAAGAGATTGGCCGTACCCCATAGCAGCTTGACGCCGGTCGCCGCCTGCTTCTCGGCGAAGTAGTCGACGATCTCCTCGAGGTTTCGCGTGTTCTCCGCGAAGTTCCGGCCCTCCGGACGCACATCCGCATCATGGAAGCAGTAGTAGGGCGTGCCGAGCAACTGAAAGAATTCGAAAGCGACGTCGGCCTTCAGCTTGGCTGCGTCCATCGTGTCCTTGAACCAGGGACGCTCGAAGGTATTGCCGCCGAACGGATCGGTGCCCGGCCAGGTGAAGGTGTGCCAGTAGGCAATCGCAAAGCGCAGATGGTCTTCCATCCGCTTGCCCATGACCAATTCGTCCGGGTTGTAGTGGCGGAAGGCCAGCGGATTGGTGCTGTCCGGGCCTTCATACTTGATCTTCTGGGTATTGCCGAAAAAGCCAGTCGACATGGGGTGTCTCCTCCTTGGTGTGTATTCGCTGAATTGTAATGGCACCGGGTGGGGTTCCCCCTCACCCTGCCCTCTCCCCGCTGGGGAGAGGAGAATGTCGGCGCGTGCCGCTTGTCTCTTCTCCCCGGCGGGGAGAAGGTGCCGGCAGGCGGATGAGGGGGCGTCAGCTGCCGAGGGAGCGGATCGCCGGATAAAGCGCCCGGTAGCGCCAGTAAGCCGCCTCATAGGCCGAGGTCAGGGCACTCACCGGCTCCACCGTCTCCGCAGTCGCCGGCGCCGTGCAGACCGAAAGCGGATCCGCTCCGCTCGCCGCGATCAGCCCGAGCCGCGCGGCACCGAAGGCGGCGCCGAAATCTCCGTCGGCGGGGATGTCGACGGGCACACCGAGTGCCGTTGCGATCGAGGCAAGCCAGTAGCGCGAGCGCGAACCGCCGCCGATCGCGGTCACCCGCTCGATCGTCGTTCCCGCCGATTTCAGCGCCTCGAGATTGTCGCGAATGGCAAAGCTCACCCCTTCGAGCACAGCCTGCGTCAGCACGGCGCGCGAACTCTCGTGGCCAAGACCGATGAAGGCGCCGCGGATCTTCGCGTCGTTGTGCGGCGTGCGTTCGCCGGAAAGATAAGGCAGGAAGGTCACGCTGCCGGGCGCCTTCAGTTCGTCGCCGAGTTCTGACGTCAGTTCGCCGGCCGACCGGCCGGTGACGCCGCTATGCCAGTTGAGCGCGTCGGTCGCCGAGAGGATGACGCCCATCTGGTGCCAGGTGTCGGGCAGCGCATGGCAGAAGGCATGCACCGCGCTTTCCGGCTTCGGCAAATAGGTGGCATTCGCGGCAAACAAGACGCCCGAGGTGCCGAGCGAAACGAAGGCCTGGCCTTCGGCAACGGTGCCCATGCCGCAGGCGGACGCCGCATTGTCCCCTGCCCCGCCGGCAACGACAACGCCCGACCCCATGCCCCATTCGGCGGCGAGTGCGTCCCGCAGGCTGCCGGCAACATCGGTGCCCTCGACCAGCCCCGGCATCTGCGCCTCGCTGAGGCCGGTTGCCGCCAGAAGTTCCGACGACCAGCGGCGGGCTCCGGTATCGAGCCAGGACGTGCCTGCCGAGTCCGACATATCGGAGAGATATTCACCGGTCAGCCAGAGCCGCAGAAAGTCCTTCGGAAGCAGAACTTTGGCGACCCGCGCAAAAACGTCCGGCTCGTGCTTCGCCACCCAGGCGAGCTTCGGCGCCGTGAAGCCGGGAAAGACGATATTGCCGGTGAGAGCCCGGAAACGCGGGTCGGCATCAAGCGCGGCGGCCTCGACATGGCTGCGCGTGTCGTTCCACAGAATGCAGGGCCGGAGCACCTGATCGGCGGAATCGATCAGCGTCGCTCCATGCATGTGGCCGGAAAGCCCGATGCCGCGGACCGCCGCGAGTTCACGTCCGTGCGAAGCTTTGAGGCCGGAGACCGCCTCACGCGTCGCGCGTATCCAGTCGAGCGGATCCTGCTCCGACCAGCCGGGATGCGGCCGCGAAACGTCGAGCGCGCCGTGACCGACGCCGATCACCCGCTGGTCGGCGTCGATCAGCATCGCCTTGACACCCGAGGTGCCGAGATCAAGCCCGAGATACATGTCCGTCTCCTTGCTGCTGCCTCACGGCAGATTGTCCTTCAGAAAGATGTCGATGCGGATGCGCTCCTGGCCGGCGAGCAGCGGCGCCCCGTCGGCCTTCGCCTTCAGCACCCGGATGGCGCTGCGCACCTCGTGCCCCGCATCCTGGTTGAGCACGGCGTCGATCAGGCCTACGTCGAGCGCTTCCCGGGTCGTGCCCGTCAGCTCGTGGGCGACCACCGCAATCCGGTCGCGCCGTGGCGCCGACCTGAGCGCTGCGAGAAGGCCGCGATTGCCGGCCCCGAGGCTGTAGATTCCGGAAATATCGCCTCTTCGATCGAGTTCGGCGCCAAGCAGCCGTTCCACCACCGCCGGATCGTCGCGCCCCTCGATCGCATCGAGCACGGTCAGATGCGGATAGTCCTTAGCCATCACTGCCCGAAACCCCTCGAGACGTTCCCGGTGATCCCGCACCAGAAGCGAACCGGCGACCACCGCAATCGAACTCGGCTCTCGGCCGACGAAGCGACCGAGAAGGCTCGCTGCGGTCCGTCCTGCGGCAAGATTGTCGATCCCGGCAAAGTGACTGCGGCGCGACGTCGGCAGATCCGACACCAGCGTCACCACGGGGATACCCGCCTCGACCAGCCGGTCCACGGCAGCAACCACGTCCGGTGCGTCGACAGCCACCAGCGCGACGCCGGCCGGCTTCTCGTCGATCAATGCGTCGAGCGCCCGCACCAGAGCATCCGCGTCGAAGGGCGGCACCTTGACGATGCTGATCGCCGTACGCTCGACCGGCGCCCGGGCTATTGCCTCGCGGACCTCGGCCTCGAGATCGCGCATGAAGGAATTGTCATTGGCCGGCAGCACGAAGGTCAGCGGATAGACCCGGCCCTTGGCGAGGTTGGCCGCAGCGACGTCGCGCACGAAACCGAGCGTGCTGACCGCCGCCTCGACCTTGTCGCGGGTGCGCGCGCTGACCCCCGGCCGGCGGTTCAACACCCGGTCTACGGTCGCCAGGCTGACGCCGGCGACGGCGGCAATATCATGGACTGTGGGCTTCATTCTTCCTCCGCGCATCCTCGTAGCGGAGATTTTGAGGTACGTAAATCATTTTTC
Source organism: Rhizobium terricola (assembly GCF_012927355.1). Taxonomy (GTDB): domain Bacteria; phylum Pseudomonadota; class Alphaproteobacteria; order Rhizobiales; family Rhizobiaceae; genus Allorhizobium; species Allorhizobium terricola. The sequence goes on along the minus strand of NZ_JABBGK010000001.1, from coordinate 24,623 downwards.
GATGTACGTACCTCAGATTTCCCCGAACGAAGAGGACCGTCTTCCGTGGGGGGAAGGCGGTCCTCGGCGCTGCGGTGGATTTCGGAAAGATCTTACGGGGCTAGTGGCCGGAGCCTGCAGGCGCCGCTCCGGCAGGTTTCTTGATCAGCAAGGTCAGGAACACCAGCGAGGAGAAGAGCAGAGTGAGCCCCATGAACACGTCCATGAAGGAGAGCATCCAGGACTGCTGGGTGATCACGCCGGACAGTTTCTTGATCGCGACCGCCGTGCCGTCGAGACCGTAGCTGTCGTAATTTGCGCCGACACTGGCGAGCCAGTCGAGCGCTGCGCGGTTGCCCCAGTCGGCATGCTCGGAAAGCCGCGCATAGTGCTCGTCGGAACGCTGTGTCAGCATCGTGTTGATGATCGCCAGACCGACGGCACCGCCGAGATTGCGGGTCAGGTTGAAGAGGCCCGAGGCGTTCTTGATGCGGTCCGGCGGCAGGGTACCGAGCGCGATGTTGTTGATCGGCACCATGCACAGCATCAGCGAGCAACCGCGCAGGATCTGCGGCAGGAGGAGCTCGTAGAAATCCCAGTCCGCCGTCATGTAGGTCATCGTGTAGGTACCGGCGGCAAATCCGGCAAAGCCGATCATCATCATGACCCGCGGATCGAGCTTGTTCGACAGCGCACCTGCCACCGGCGCTGTGAGGAACATGGCCGCCCCCGAGACGAACATGGTCTCGCCGATCATCATCGAGTCATAGCCGCGGATCCGGCCGAGATAGACCGGATAGAGATAGGTCAGGCCATAGAGGCCGACGCCCATGACGAAGGAGAACAGCGAGCCGAAGGCGAAATTGGCGTTGGAAAACGCCCTGAGGTCGACGACCGGGAACTCCACCTTGAAGGCCCTGAGAAAGAAGAAGAAACCGCCGACGACCATGATCACGGTGCCGACGACGATGTGCCCGTCGTTGAACCAGTCCTTGTTGTTGCCCTCTTCCAGCACGTATTCCATCGTGCCGAGGAAGAGCGCCATCCACAAAAGCCCCCACCAGTCGAACTTCCTGAGCAGGTGCAGGTTCGGCTTGTCGAAGTCGATCAGGCTCCAGGTGACGGCCGTCACGATGATCCCCGGCACGACGTTGATCAGGAACAGCCAGTGCCAGGACATGGCATGGCTGATATAGCCGCCGATGGTCGGACCGATGGTCGGCGCAAGCGTCGCCACAAGGCCGACGATCGGCGAGACGATGTTGCGCTTCGACGGCGGGAAAATGGTGAACGCGGCCGCGAAGACCGAAGGGATCATACCGCCGCCGATGAAGCCCTGGATCGCGCGGTAGATGATCATCTGCTCGATGTTCGTGGCCGTCGCAGCAAGGGCGCTGGCGATGGTGAAACCGGCGGCCGAGAAGGCGAACAGCACGCGCGTCGAGAGGATGCGCGCGAGCGCCCCCGACAGCGGGATCATGATGACTTCGGCGATCAGATAAGACGTCTGGACCCAGGCGATTTCGTCCGAGCCGGCGCCGAGGCCGGCCTGGATTTCCGCGAGCGAAGCCGAAACGATCTGGATGTCGAGGATCGACATGAACATGCCGAACACCATCGCGAAAAAGGCGATGATGCGCTTCGGATCCATCCGCTCTTCGGCGGCCGGCAACGCCATCGATCCGGCTGCCGTCGTTCCCGCTGCCGCCATTGTCCTGTCCTCTGGCCTTCGCTTACTTCGCCGCCAACGCGGCACCCTCAGGCGCCGTGCGCGTGTCGACGTCGACGATGACGCTGAGACCGGCGCGCAGGTGGCCTTCCTTCAGCACCTCGTCGGGGATCGCGATGCGAACCGGCACGCGCTGTACGACCTTGGTGAAGTTGCCCGTGGCGTTCTCCGCCGGCAGCATCGAGAAGACTGCACCCGAAGCCGGCGAGATGGAGGTTACCGTGCCTTCGATCGTCTTGTCGCCATAGGCGTCGACATGAATGCCGACCTTGGAGCCGGGAACCAGCTTGGCGATCTGCGTTTCCTTGAAATTGGCCTCGATGTAGAGCTCCTGCACCGGAACCAACGCGGCGAGCCGCTTTCCGGCAGAGACGAGATCGCCAGTCTGCACGGCGAGGTTGCCGACGACGCCGTCGTAAGGTGCCTTCAGGACCGTGAAACCGAGATCGCGTTCAGCCTTCTCGAGAGCAAGTTCTGACGTACGGATCCCAGCATCCGCTTCGGCGCGCTGCGCGCGAAGCACGGCAATATTGGCTTCTGCAGCCGCGATGTTGGCGTCCGCACCGATGAGATTGGCCCGCGCCTGGTCAAGCTGCGTCTTGGCGCTGTCGAGATCGGCGGTCGAGGCGACGCTCTGCGCCTGCAGGCCGCTGACGCGCTTGAAGGACAGCTCGGCAAGGTCGAGGCTGGCGGCCGCGGCCTGCTTCTGGGCATTGGCCTGGGCAAGCGTGGCTTCGGCACCCTTGGTCTGGGCATCGATGCGATCGAGCGTCAGGTGCTGGACGGCAATCTGTGCCTTGGCCTGGTCGACGGCGATCCGGTAGTCGCCGTCGTCCAGCGTGACGAGGCGGTCGCCCGCCTTGACCAGCTGGTTGCTCTTTACGTCAACCGATTTCACATAGCCGCCGACCTTCGGCGAAACGATGGCGATGTCACCTTCGATATAGGCATCTTCGGTCGACACCATGAACCGGCCCTCGGTCCACCAGCCATAGCCGTACCAGCCCGCACCGGCGACGAGCGCGGCAAGGATCACCGGCAAGACCGGATTGCGGCGCTTCTTTGCGGCCGGAGCGGCCGGGGCCTCGGTGGTGGCATGGCTCTGTGCAGCGTCGGCACGCGCTTCGAGAGCGGCGCCTTCGCGCTCGGTCGTCTGCTGGTCGTCGACGTTGACGGCGCGAACTGCGCTTGTCCTTTGAGATGAAGACATATTCAAACCATTCGGTGGCGGATGACAGAAATCGAACTGAACCGTTCGGTTCGATTGACTTAGAGCCTCTCTTAACACATATCAAGGGGGAGAAAGCCCCGAGTGTGTATCAAGTGGGCAACTGAAGTTAATTTTCGGATAGTGTATGACCCGACAACCCAAAAAGGTCGAGCGACCACCGGTTCCAGATTTCCCCTACCCGGTCTTGCCGAGCCGGTTCCCGGCCGGCGGAGATCCCGTCAAGCGCGGGCAGATCCTCGATGGCGCCAAGACTGTCTTCATGAAGATGGGCTTCGACGCGGCGAGCATGAACGACGTGACGCGGGAAGCCGGCGTCTCGAAGGGAACCATCTATGTGTACTTCGACAGCAAGGAAGACTTGTTCGCCGCGCTGATCGAGCGAGAGAAGGGCCTCTTCACCGAAGCGCTGCGCGGCCTGCTTGCCGAATGCAACGATGCGGCCGAGGGCCTGCAGAGCTTTGCCGACGCTTTCGTCCACCAGATCATCGAGACGGACATGATCCCCGCCATGCGCACGGTGCTCGGCGTCGTCGACCGCATGCCGGGCCTCTGTCACCGCTTCCTGGCCAGCACGCCTGCCAATGCGCGCAGCGTCCTTGAGGATTTCATCCGCCGCCAGATCGACAGTGGCGCACTCGTCACAGACGACCCCGATCTCGCCGCCCGCCAGTTCATAGATCTGTCGACCGGAACTTTCTTCAAGCAGCGCCTGTTCGGCGAGATGCGCATCAGCCCGCCCCAGTCGGAAATCGACCGGGTAACCGCGAGCGCGGTGCGCGTCTTCATGGCAGCCTATGGTGCGAAGGCACCTGCGAACGGCCAATAGCGACCGGAAACCAACTTTTTGTTCCCTGAAAGCGCCGGGGCCTTGCCGCGGCGCAGAGCTTGCTCCATTTGTTGGCTTCGGCCCGACACTGCTAACCGGAAAGAGCTCATGCAGGAAATCACTGCTCTCCTACAGGATCCCGCCGCCTGGATCGCCCTGATCACCCTCGTGGTCATGGAAGTCGTCCTCGGTATCGACAACCTGGTCTTCATCTCCATCCTGACCAACAAGCTGCCGCCAGAGCAACGCCAGACGGCGCGTCGCGTCGGTATCGGCCTTGCGCTCGTCATGCGCCTTGCCCTGCTCGGCACCATCGCCTGGATCGTCAAGCTCACCACGCCGCTTTTCGAAGCCTTCGGGCACGGCTTCTCGTGGAAGGACCTGATCCTCATTGCCGGTGGCCTTTTCCTCGTCTGGAAGGCAACCAAGGAGATTCACCACAACGTCGACCCGATCGATCATGAGGAAGACTTCATCGCATCCTCCAAGTCGGGCACGATGACCGCCGCGATCGGCCAGATCCTGTTGCTCGACCTCGTTTTTTCCGTCGACAGCATCATCACCGCCGTCGGCATGACCGAGCACCTGCCGATCATGGTCGCCGCCGTGGTCATCGCGGTCACCGTCATGCTGGTTGCCGCGACCCCGCTCGCCAACTTCATCGAGAAGAACCCGACGATCGTCATGCTGGCGCTCGGCTTCCTTCTGATGATCGGTACGACGCTGATCGCCGACGGCATGGGCTTCCACGTTCCCAAGGGATACGTCTATGCGGCAATGGCCTTCTCGGGCCTCGTCGAGGTATTGAACATGATGGCCCGACGCAAGAAGCAGGCCGAAAGAGCCGCGAAGGCGACAAAGCACTGATCGGCAGGATCCCGCCGTTCGTTCAGGAAGGCCCGCGCATCGTCGCGGGCCTTTCCATTTGAGGCGTGACCGCAAACAAGGGAACAATCACCCGCATCAAGCATTGACTGGCGATTGCCCGCCTTCCCGCATGTCTTCCTGCCCTCTTCACATGACCGGAGTTCCATGACCACCGAGCAGCTCCTCGCCTTCGCCGTCATCGCCGCGATGATGATCGGCTTTCTCTGGGACCGGCTGCGCTACGATGTGGTCGCTTGCCTGACGCTGGTCCTCGCCGTCGTGCTCGGCCTCGTACCGCCGGAAAAGGCCTTTTCCGGATTCAGCGACGACATCGTCATCATCGTCGGCAGCGCCCTGGTGGTCAGCGCCGGCGTCGCCCGATCCGGCATCGTCGACATGGCGATCAAACGGTTCTTCCCGTCGCTGAAATCCCTGCGCGCCCAGATGCTGCTTCTGCTCGTCACGGTCACCGTGCTCTCCGGCTTCATCAAGAACATCGGGGCGCTCGCGATCATGATGCCGGTCGCCTTCCAGTTCGCTCGCCGCTCGAACACCTCCCCCTCCGTCTTCCTGATGCCCATGGCATTCGGAGCCTTGCTCGGCGGCCTCGTCACCCAGATCGGCACCTCGCCCAACATCGTCGTGTCGCGACTGCGCGAGGAGATCACCGGTGAGGCCTTCACGATGTTCGACTTCACCCCGGTGGGCGCAGCACTGGCCGTCACGGGCATTCTGTTCCTGATATTCTTCTACTGGCTTGTACCCCGACGCGAGAACCAGAACCCCTCGCTGCAGGAAGCGCTCGAAAACTCGGCCTTTGCCACAGAGGCGACGATCGCCAGACAATCGCCTTTCATCGGCAAGACTCTGAACGAACTGCTCGGATTGGCGGCCGGCGAGGTGATCGCGACCACGATCCTGCGCGGCCACACCCGCATCTCTCCCTTTCCCGACGTCGTCCTGAAGGAAAACGATGCCATCATGCTCGAAGGCCCGTCCGAAGCCCTCGACCAGATCGTCTCCCAGGCAAAGCTCGCGCTCTCCGGCAAGGCACTTGAGAAGTCCGACATGCCGCCGGGCGAGATCACCGCGATCGAAGCCGTGGTCAGCCACGAGTCGGCGTTAATCGGGCTCTCGGCCCGCGAGCTATCGCTCCACAACACCTATGGCGTCAACCTGCTCGCCGTCAGCCGCAAGGGTAAGCGCATCCGCGAGCGTCTCGGGGAGCTGGTGCTGCGCCCCGGCGATGTGGTGGTGCTGCAGGGACAAAGACAGTCGCTGCCCGGCCTGATGCTCGAACTCGGCTGCCTGCCGCTCGCCGAACGCGAGATCCTGCTCGGCACCACGCGCAACGCGGTCGTCCCGCTCGTCATCCTCGTCGCGGCGATGGGCGCGACGGCGTTCGGCCTCGCCCCGGTCGCCGTGGCCTTCTTTGCAGCGGCACTCGCCATGGTGCTTTTCAAAGTCATTCCGCTCAGCGAGATCTACCGCGCCGTCGACGGCCCGATCCTTGTGATGCTCGCAGCCCTGATCCCTGTGAGCGACACCCTGCGCACGACGGGCGCGAGCGACGTGATTGCCGCCTGGCTGGGCGCCGCCGCCGATGGCCTGCCCGCCTATGGCGCTCTCGCCCTAATTCTTGTGACCGCGATGGCCGTGACACCCTTCCTCAACAACGCCGCCACCGTTCTCGTCATGGCCCCGATTGCCGCAAGCTTCGCCGCCGGCCTGGGCTACCGGCCGGATGCCTTCCTGATGGCGGTCGCGATTGGGGCCGGCTGCGACTTCCTCACCCCGATCGGGCATCAGTGCAACACGCTGGTGATGGGTCCGGGCGGGTATCGTTTCAGCGACTATCCGCGCCTCGGACTACCGCTTTCGTTTCTCATCATCGCCGTGTCGATCCCGATGTTGCTGCTCGTATGGCCGGTTGCCTGAAACCGATACGCTCCATCGAAAAGGAGAAAAGCCTGCATCGGCGGGATGCAGGCTTTTCAGGGCGGGGACTAGGGGCGAACGCGGCCGGACTGGTGAGGGGCTCGTCTGCCATTTCGTTGGCCACGGAGAGAAACCGGAAAAATCCCCGTGTTCCCCTTTACCCGTCGCGTCCGGTTGGCACGGCCGGCGTTCTGGCGGAAGAACGCGCACAGGGACGAGTGGTTCCCCCTCTTTCGTATTTTTTTACGAAATGACGAATTTCCATTTCCGGCATCGCAGCCATGCCCTGTCCGCACCGCAGTTTTCCTTGACGCCCGCGGCTGAATATGGCCTAAGGCCACGCAGCGGAAAGGATAGGATTGACGCGCAGTTCAGGCGTTTTCCCGTCGTCCGCCGATTGTTTTCCCTTTTTCGAGGATCCGGCGGGCCACCGCTCGATCACACCGCACGTCACCACGAGCAAGATTCCCATGAGCACTTCCGGCGTTCGCGTCCGCATCGCACCCTCCCCGACTGGCGAGCCCCATGTGGGCACCGCCTATATCGCGCTGTTCAACTACCTCTTCGCCAAGAAATTTGGTGGCGAGTTCATCCTGCGCATCGAGGATACCGACGCGACCCGCTCGACCGCCGAGTTCGAGCAGAAGGTTCTGGACGCGCTCAAATGGACCGGGCTGACCTGGTCGGAAGGTCCCGACGTCGGCGGCCCCTACGGTCCCTATCGCCAGTCCGAGCGCAAGGACATCTATCGCCCGTTCGTCGAGAAGATGGTCAAGGACGGCGGCGCCTTCCGCTGCTTCTGCACGCCCGAGCGGCTGGAGCAGATGCGCGAGGCCCAGCGCGCCGCCGGCAAGCCCCCGGGCTATGACGGCCTTTGCCTCAACCTGAAGGCCGAGGAAGTGACCGCCCGCGTTGAAGCCGGCGAGCCGCATGTCGTGCGCCTCAAGGTCCCGACCGAAGGCTCCTGCGATTTCCACGACGGCGTCTATGGCGACGTGTCCATCCCGTGGGAAAGCGTCGACATGCAGGTCCTGCTGAAGGCCGACGGCATGCCGACCTATCACATGGCGAACGTCGTCGACGATCACCTGATGAAGATCACCCACGTCGCCCGCGGCGAGGAATGGCTGGCGTCGGTGCCGAAGCACATCCTGATCTACCGTCATCTTGGCCTTGAGCCGCCGAAGTTTTTGCACCTGTCGTTGATGCGCAATCACGACAAGTCCAAGCTCTCCAAGCGCAAGAACCCGACCTCGATCTCTTACTACTCGGCCCTCGGCTACCTGCCGGAAGCGCTGATGAACTTCCTCGGCCTGTTCTTCATCCAGATCGCCGAAGGCGAGGAACTGCTGGACATGGCGGATCTGATCGAAAAGTTCGACCCCGACCACCTCAACAAGGCCGGCGCGATCTTCGACATCCAGAAGCTCGACTGGCTGAACGGCCGCTGGCTGCGCGAGAAGCTTTCGCCGGAAGACTTCATCGCCCGCGTGCTCGACTGGTCGATGGAAAACGACAGACTGGTCGAAGGCCTGAAGCTCGCCCAGAGCCGAGTCACCAAGCTCGGTGAACTGCCGCCGCTCGCCGGCTTCCTGCTGGCGAACGATGTCGGCCTGACGCCCGCTTCCTTCGGCGGCCTGAAGACCAGCCCGGCAGAAACCCTTGAAATCGTCACCACCGTCCAGGCAGATCTCGAAAAGATCCTCGAATGGAACGTCGCGACGATCGAGGAAGAGCTGCGCGCGATCTCCGACCGCATGGGCAAGAAGCTCCGCGTCGTCACCCCGCCGCTCTTCGTCGCCGTCTCCGGCAGCCAGCGCTCGCTGCCGCTGTTCGACAGCATGGCGCTGCTCGGCCGGTCGGTCGTGCGCCAGCGCCTGAAGGTCGCGATCCAGGTGCTGACCGCGATGGCGGGCGCGCAGAACTGATTTGATTGAGTGCCGCCTCAACGGGCGGTGCAGATAATACCCCCCTCTGCCCTGCCGGGCATCTCCCCCTCGAGGGGGGAGATTATCGAGTGGCCGGCCCAGTGCCTCAAACTCATGACATGTCGGCAGCACCGTCAGAGGGGAGCGAATAGCGTACCCCCATCCGATCTCCCCCCTTGAGGGGGAGATGCCCGGCAGGGCAGAGGGGGGTGACCGAAACGACGACAGCCGCCGAAGGCAAACACACGATGACCGAACAGAAGACCGAAACCGCCCTCTCCTCCGACCCGACCGAGGTCCGTCGCCAGAAGCTTGACCAGCTGCGCAAGACCGTCGGCGACGTCTATCCGGCCCATTTCCACCGCACGATGACCAATGCGGAATTCGCCGAGAAATATGCAGGGCTGGAGCCGGATCAGGAGTCGGACGATATCATCACGGTGGCCGGCCGCGTCTATTCTTCGCGCAATTCCGGCATGTTCATGGACATCCATGACGCCTCGGGCAAGATCCAGATCTTCAGCCACAAGGACATGACCCCTGAAGAAGCCCGCGCGCTGCTGCCGATGATCGACCTCGGCGACATCATCGGCGTCAAGGGCCAGGTGCGTCGCACCAAGCGCGGCGAGCTGACGATCAACGCGCATGAGATCATCATGCTCACCAAGACGCTGCTCCCGATGCCGGAGAAGTATCACGGTCTCGCCGACATCGAGCTTCGCTACCGCAAGCGCCATCTCGACCTCCTCACCAACGAGGACTCGAAGCTGCGCTTCCAGCAGCGCTCCAGGATCATCTCCGGCGTCCGCCGCTTCATGGAAGGCGACGGCTTCATGGAAGTCGAAACGCCGATGCTGCAGACTGTCTATGGCGGCGCGACCGCCGAGCCGTTCAAGACCCATCACAACACGCTGAAGATGGACATGTACCTGCGCATCGCGCCGGAACTGTTCCTCAAGCGCACGCTGGTCTCCGGCCTGTCCGACAAGGTGTTCGAGATCAACCGCAACTTCCGCAACGAAGGCGTCTCCACCCGGCACAATCCGGAATTCACCATGATGGAGTGCTACTGGGCTTATGCAGACTACGAGGACATCATGGACCTCGTCGAACGCATGTTCTCGGAACTAGCGATGAGCCTCCATGGCACGACCGAGGTGCCCTACGGCGACAAGGTTCTCTCCTTCAAGGGTCCGTTCCGCCGCATCTCCATGCCGGGCGCCGTCAAGGAGAAGACAGGTATCGACTTCCTCGCGATCAAGACCGACGAGGAGGCGCGCGCCGCCGCCCGCCATGCAGGCTTCGAAGTCGAGAAGGATGCGACCTGGGGCGAATGCCTCGCTTTCGTCTTCGAGGAAACGGTCGAGGGCGACCTGATCCAGCCGGCACACGTCATCCACTTCCCGAAGGACATTTCGCCCTTCGCCAAGGAAGTGCCGGGCGAACCGCGCCTCGTCGAGCGCTTCGAGACCTATGTCAACGGCTGGGAACTCGGCAACGCCTTCTCCGAACTCAACGACCCGGAAGAGCAGCGCGGCCGCATGGTCGAGCAGCTGACCCAGGCCCACGCCCGTGGCGAAAAGGAAAAGGCCCTCGACGAGGAATTCCTCGATGCGATGGACCAGGGCATGCCGCCGGCCGGTGGCCTCGGCATCGGCGTCGACCGTCTGGTCATGGTGCTGACCAACGCACCGTCGATCCGTGACGTCATCCTGTTTCCGGCCCGCCGCAACAAGGCCGACTGATCGATCTATTCCAGCAGGACATTTCTAGAAGGCGGTGCTTCGGCGCCGCCTTCTTTTTTGTCTTCCGCCCGACTCGGCCTTGCGCCTGGATTGTTCAACGTTCGGAAAAGTGCCATTCCAGCCGACCCTTCAACGGCGCCACGACCTGGCCGGAATTGTGCGAGGCCGAGCCGGCATTCGCGATTTCGGCGCTGCCGCCCCAGGCGCCGGGGCCACCGGCAGGCTGGTCATGAATGGCGATGAACCGATCGCCCTCGACCAGCTTTACAGCGCGTTCGTCGGTGAAGGCGCCGGCGCCTAGCGAAACCCCGACCGCCAGCGAGGCCGGCAGGCGCAGGCTGATCGTGTTCGCCACCGTATCGAGCGTCATCTCGATGCCGCAGACGGCGTCGGTGAACGCTGCGTCCGTCGCGGGCAGCTCGCGGCTCCCGTTCCGCGTGAACCTGTACGCCCTGGCCGGCTCCGGCGGCGGAATATAGACGCCGGTCAGGACATCCTTCACCACCAAGGTGCCCTTGGCGCAGGTTCCGGACCTGTCTCCGGCAAAATTCCGGTAACGCCCGGGCTGCTGTCCGGTCATCTGCTGGAAGACATTGGCACCACCGCCGCCGGCCGCCGCGAACTCCATCATCGTCCGCGCCAGACAGGCCTGATCATCCCCGCACGCCTCGATCTTGCCTTTCAGGCCGTCCATCTCCGGAGAAAGCACGGGACCGTCCCGCTTCGCCGCGACGATCGGCAGCCCGTCATTGCCCACGTCGACGAGCTCGAACTCGACGGCCATCGACCGTCTGGCCTCGATTGCCGCCCACTCGACGCCATTCGGCAGATCGACACGGTTGGTGCCGGAAAGCTCCAGCGTCACGCTGAGCATGCCGCGCTGGCTGCCCTCGAACGGGTCTTCCGCCCAGGCGACTGTTGTTGTGGTCAGGAACAGGCTTGCAAAAACAATGGCGACGCGCACGGCAACTTCCCTCGTTCAATCGCTGGCATCCTGTGATAGCGACCCGCGATTTTTGCGCCAATGCCCGGAGGGAACCTAAAAGCTATGAGAAACGGTCGAGAGTTATGCGCAACTGCCGGCTTTCGCCGGCTGCGCGAAGACAATCGGAAAATCGCCTGAAAATGAGGGACGCGGCGGCGTCAGGCCGCCCGCGTCATCCCTTCGCCGACGGTCAGTGGCCGGCCTCTGCCTTCTGCTCGCCCTCGGGCTTGTCACTCGCCTTCGGCGGCAGGATGAGGCTGTCTTCGGCCGGGATTTCCCCGGCGGAAGCACCGTCATGTCCTTCGGCCGCGTGGGCATCGGCAGCCGGCGCCGCGGCAGCCGCACCGTCGTGACCGCTTTCGAGCGGCTTCTCGCGCAGCTTCTTCAACCAGGCAGCACCGGCGGCGCTAGCCTTGGTGCCCTCCTGGGCCGGAGCGGGTGCGGCAGCGTGCCCTTCGGCGGAAGCGTCCGCTTCGGTCGCAGCATGCCCCTCGGCCTCGGCCGGAGCGGCCTCCTGTGCGACGGGCGTCGCATCATGCGCATCCGGTGCCGGATGATCGTCCGCCGAGACGGGAGCGGCCTGGTGTGCGACCGGCGCCGCCTTATGGTCCTCTGGCGCCGCATGAACTTCGGCCTTGGCGGGCGCGGCCTCATGATCGGCCGTTGCGGCCGCGAGCGGAGACTTGGCCGCCGGATCTTCTTCGGCCCCGAGTACCATACCCTTCAGCGAGGAGAACCAGCCGCCCTGTGCAGCTTCCGCAGCGGCAGGTTCGTGCGTTTCGGCCTTGACGGCTTCATGCGCTATAGCGTCGGCCGTCGGCGCTTCCGGTGCATGAGCAGCCTCTGCCGCCGGCTCGGACGCTTCGCCATGACCTTCGGAAGGAGCCGCCGCATGGTCATCCGCCGGCTGTTCGCCTGCCGGCACCTCGCCATGGCCCTCGGCCGGCGCAGCACCAGGCTCCTCGGCAGGAGCCGCTGCATCATGACCGGCATCCGGGGCGTGCCCCTCGGCTGCCGCCGGAGCTTCCTCGCTACCGAACACCATGCCCGTCAGCGACGCAAACCAGCCCTTGCTCTCGGCCGCGCCGTGATCGGCAGCCGCTTCACCTTCGCCATGGCCTTCAGCGGCGGTCGGGTCGCCGTGCCCTTCGGCGGGTGCAGCCTCGCCATGGGCGTCGGCCGGGGCTTCCGCACCGTGTTCGCCGGCCGGAGCCGCCTCGCCATGGCCACTGGCGTCTCCGTGACCCTTGGCTTCTCCATGCCCCTTTGCTTCCCCGTGGCCGGCCGGGGCGCCATGGCCCTCCGGCACAACAACCTCGGGCTTGATGCAATCCGTCTTGTCGTCGAGGCGCGCGACGAGATTTGCGATGTCTGCGTCCTGCAGCACGATCTTCTCGCCGTAGAACAGCCCTTCCGCATTGGCCGGCTTGTCGACATAGCGTGCGGTGAGCTTCGTTCCGTTCGCCTCTTCGGGAACGCGGCTCGGATCGGGAACGAAGATGACGTCGGCGCCGATGGCGCGGCCGCGCATGGCGGAGCGGTCCTTCGGCCCGCTCTTGTCGAGCACGACGACCTGGACCAGATCCGGCTTTTCGGCCTCGTAGACGGCCCCCGCGACGCGCAGTGCCGTCCTGACGCGCGCCAGGCCATCGCCCGGCTCATCGGTCGTTATGTACTTGCGGACCCAGAACCGGTCCTTCTTCTTGATCTTGGTGACCTGCACCTCGGTGCAGGAGAGACCGTTCAACTCGGCAAAGGACGGTCCGAGGATCTTGTCGGCGCCGATGAACACGGCCGCCGCTCCGGTCGCACCGCACAACACGAGCACACCGCCGAAGGCAAGCACGATCTTACGCGACAGATGGATCTTGCTCAAAAGACCCTTCACGCCAACAACTCCGCCATGCTCACGCCCCGCAGTTTTACGCAATACTGGAGCCGATACTTGTCATATCGTTCTTGAGGAAGGTTTAATCCACTCGCAACAATCCGATCCACCATCGGCGTCCGACGACAAAAAAGCCCTCGGCGAACAATCTTTTTGCGAATGGTTCGCAAAAAGATTGACAAGTGTGATTTCCGCTTTAGCTTTTAATGAGAATTATTCGCAAGAAGTCCTTTTGGAGCCATCCATGCTGATGCGTATTGCAGGCGTCCTGACCGCCGCGCTGGTGTTTTTGCCCTTTCCGCTCGCAGCGGCAGAGAAACCGAAGGTCATCACCACCTTCACCGTGATCGCCGATATTGCGGCCAACGTTGCCGGCGACCGCGCCGAGGTCAACAGCATCACCAAACCCGGCGCCGAGATCCATAACTACCAGCCGACGCCGCGCGACATCCTGAAGGCAAGCGATGCCGACCTCGTCCTGTGGAACGGCCTCAACCTGGAACGCTGGTTCGAAAAGTTCCTCGCCAATCTGGGTTCGGTGCCGAGCGCGGTCATCAGCGACGGGGTTCAGCCGATCAGCATCTCCGGGGGCGGCTATGACGGCAAGCCCAACCCGCATGCGTGGATGTCGCCCGACAACGCGCTCATCTATGTCGAGAACATCCGCAAGGCCCTGACCGACATCGATCCGGAAAACGCCGAGGCCTATGCAGCGAATGCCAAGGCCTATTCCGACAAGATCCGCGCCGAGATCGAGCCCATGAAGGCACAGATTGCGGCACTCCCCGCCGAGAAACGCTGGCTCGTCACCAGCGAAGGCGCCTTTTCCTATCTCGCTCGCGATCTCGGGCTGAAGGAGCTGTTCCTCTGGCCGGTCAATGCCGATGCCCAGGGCACGCCCCAGCAGGTGCGCGCGGTCATCGACGCCATGCGTGAGCACCAGGTCCACGTGATCTTTTCCGAGAGCACCGTGTCCGACAAACCGGCCCGGCAGGTCGCCGAGGAAACCGGCGCGGCCTATGGCGGTGTGCTCTATGTCGACAGCCTGAGCGAGGCGGATGGTCCCGTGCCGACTTATCTGGAGCTTCTGAAGACGACGGTTTCGACCGTCGCGCAAGGACTGGCAAAATGATCATGGGCTCTTCCGGAAAACCGAAGACAGACGGGCTTTCCGCCCGCGACGTGACGGTTACCTATCGCAACGGCCTGACGGCGCTGCGCCATGCCAGCTTCGCCATCCCGAAGGGAACCATTACTGCGCTGGTCGGCGTAAACGGCGCCGGCAAGTCGACCCTCTTCAAGGCGATCATGGGCTTCGTGCCCCTCGCAGACGGCGAGATCTCGGTGCTTGGCATGAGTGTTCATCAGGCGCTGCGACAGAACCTGATCGCCTACGTGCCTCAGGCCGAGGAGGTCGACTGGAACTTCCCCGTCCTGGTCGAGGACGTGGTGATGATGGGCCGCTACGGGCACATGAACTTCCTGCGCATCCCGACGCGCCGCGACCATGAAAAGGTCGAGGAGGCGCTTGCCCGCGTCGGCATGCGCGACTACCGAAAGCGCCAGATCGGCGAACTCTCCGGCGGCCAGCGCAAGCGCGTCTTCCTCGCCCGAGCGCTCGCCCAGGAAGGTCAGGTCATCCTGCTCGACGAACCCTTCACCGGGGTCGACGTGACGACCGAGGAACAGATCATCTCGCTGATGAAAGATCTGCGCGACGAGGGTCGCGTCATGCTGGTCTCGACCCACAATCTCGGCAGCGTGCCGGATTTCTGCGACCGCACGATTTTCGTCAAGGGAACGGTGATCGCCTCGGGCCCGACGGAAGACACCTTCACGGAGGAAAACCTGAAGACCGCCTTCGGCGGCGCGCTGCGCCATTTCGTTCTAGGCGGCGCAGACCTGCACGACGATGCCGACGCCCGCCAGCTCAAGGTCATCACCGACGACGAGCGCCCCTTCGTCATCTACTGCAAGCCGCAACCGGAAAAGGCCGATGATCAGTCTCCTGCTTGAGCCCTTTACCTACGACTACATGCGCAACGCCATCCTGGTGAGCGCCCTTGTCGGCGGCGTTTGCGGCTTCCTGTCATCCTACCTGATGCTGAAGGGCTGGTCGCTGATCGGCGACGCGCTCTCGCATGCGATCGTCCCCGGCGTCGCCGGCGCCTACATGATCGGCCTGCCCTTCGCGTTCGGCGCCTTCATCTCCGGTGGACTGGCCGCCGGGGCCATGCTCTTCCTCAATCAGCGCACCCGGCTCAAGGAAGACGCCATCATCGGGCTCATCTTCACGTCCTTCTTCGGTCTCGGCCTTTTCATGGTTTCGCTGTCTCCGGTCTCGGTCAACATCCAGACCATCGTGCTCGGCAACATCCTCGCGATCACGCCCGCAGACACCCTGCAGCTGGTCATCATCGGCGGCGTCAGCCTCGTCGTGCTGACGGCCAAGTGGAAGGATTTCATGGTCGCCTTCTTCGACGAGAACCATGCCCGCTCGATCGGTCTCAGACCCGATCTCCTGAAGGTGATCTTCTTCACCCTGCTCGCCGGCTCGACCGTGGCCGCCCTCCAGACCGTCGGCGCCTTTCTCGTCGTCGCCATGGTGGTAACGCCCGGCGCCACCGCGTATCTGCTCACCGACCGCTTCCAGCGCCTGATCGTCATGGCCTTCCTGATCGGTGCGGCAACGAGCTTCGTCGGCGCCTATCTGAGCTATTTCCTCGACGGCGCGACCGGCGGCGTGATCGTCGTGCTGCAGACCGCCCTCTTCCTCGCCGCTTTCGTCTTCGCACCGAAGCACGGGATACTGGCGGCTCGTCGCCGCGCGGCCGCAGCCCTGGAGGCAGCCCCGTGAGCGAGACGATCGAACTCCTGTTACTCCCCTTCCAGCTGCCTTTCATGCAGTCCGCTTTCGCGGTCACGCTGATGATCGCCGTGCCGATGGCGCTGCTATCCTGCTTCCTCGTGCTGAAAGGCTGGTCGCTGATGGGCGACGCGGTCTCCCATGCCGTGCTGCCGGGCGTCGTCGTCGCCTACATGCTCGGCCTGCCGCTCGCCGTCGGCGCCTTCGTCGCCGGCATGATCTGTGCTCTGGCGACCGGCTACGTGAAGGAAAACAGCCGCATCAAGGAAGACACGGTGCTCGGCATCGTCTTTTCCGGCATGTTCGGTCTCGGCCTCGTGCTCTATGTGAAGGTCCAGGCGGACGTTCATCTCGACCATATCCTGTTCGGCGACATGCTCGGCATCCTGCCGCTCGACCTGCTCGAGACCGGGCTGATCGCGCTTGCGGCCACCGCCTTTCTCATCGTCCTGCGCAAGGATCTGCTTGCCCATGCCTTCGATCCTCAGCACGCCCGCGCCATCGGCCTTCCGGTCCGCCTGCTGCACTACGGCCAGCTCGCCGTGTTGTCGCTGACGGTGGTCGGTGCGCTCAAGGCGGTCGGCATCATTCTCTCGGTCGCGATGCTGGTGGCGCCAGGCTCGATCGCCTTCCTGATCACCCGGCGGTTCCAGACCATGCTCCTGACCGCCGTCGGCGTCGCAGTGACCGCGACGGTCGCCGGCATCTATCTGAGCTTCCTGATCGACAGCGCTCCGGCCCCGACCATCGTGCTTTTGATGACCGGCATGTTCGTCCTTGCCTTCCTGCGCACCGTTGTGAAATCCCGCCGGACCAGTGACACGTCCGCACCCGCCACCGGCAGCTGAAATGGACTTGCCTTAAGTCAATTCACAATCGTGGCGCTTCCTGTAGGGTCGCGTTCAGGAATTGGCGATGAGGAGCAGGACGTGACCGCACTGAAACTTCTGGCGAACCCGAACCGCCACCTGTTTTTCACCGGCAAGGGCGGTGTCGGCAAGACCTCGATCAGTTGCGCTACCGCGATCGCGCTCGCCGACAAGGGACTGTCGGTTCTTCTGGTCAGTACCGACCCGGCCTCCAATCTCGACGAAATGCTCGGCGTGCCGCTCGGCAGTGATCCGAAGCCGATCCCGGGCGTCTCGGGCCTCTTTGCCATGAACATCGATCCGGAGACCGCGGCGGAAGACTATCGTCGGCGCGTGCTCGACCAGATGGACCCGTCAGCCACCGACAAGGAGAAGGCGACGGTCCGCGAACAGTTGTCCGGCGCCTGCACGACGGAGATCGCCGCCTTCGACGAGTTCGTCGGACTGCTTGCGGACGAAAATCCGCAATTCGACCATATCATCTTCGACACCGCACCGACCGGCCACACCTTGCGCCTGCTCAGCCTGCCAGAGGCCTGGACCGGCTTCCTGGAGGCCAACGAACGCGGCGCCTCCTGCCTCGGACCGCATTCCGGACTGAAGATGCAGGAAGAGCGTTTCCGCGAGGCGTTGGAATGCCTGGGCGACCCGGCCCGCACAACCATCGTGCTGGTGACCCGCGCCGAACGTGGCGCGATCCGCGAAGCCGCCCGCACCGCCGGCGAACTGAAAGAACTCCGCCTCTCCAACCAGATGCTGGTGGTCAACGGCCGCTTCACGCCGTCCGACACCTCGGATCGGGTCGCGGCCGCCTTTGCCGCCGAACAGACGCTGGCGCTCGCCGCACTCCCCGCCGAGCTTGCCAGCCTCCCGCGCGACGAGGTGGCGCTGCAGCCCTTCGACATGGTCGGCCTCGAGCCATTGCGCGCCCTTCTTGCACCGTCCACGACCGCGGCGGAAACGGTCGTGGACGCCGATCCTGCCATCCCGGACCTGCCGCATCTTTCGGCGCTCGTCGATGATGTCGAGGCCGGCGGCAAGGGCCTCGTCATGGTGATGGGCAAGGGCGGCGTCGGCAAGACGACCATCGCAGCCGCCGTTGCGGTCGGGCTCGCCTCCCGCGGCCACTCGGTCCACCTGACCACCACCGATCCGGCGGCCCACCTGTCCTTCGTTGTCGGGTCGGAGGCCATGCCGGGCCTGACCGTCGACCGCATCGATCCCGAAGCCGAGACTGCCCGCTATATCGAAAAGATCATGACGACCAAGGGCCGCGATCTCGATGAGGACGGCAAGGCTTTGCTGCGCGAGGACCTCGCCTCGCCCTGCACCGAGGAGGTCGCCGTCTTCCACGCCTTTTCTCGCGTGGTCGGCGAGGCGCGAAGCAGCTTCGTCGTCATCGACACGGCCCCGACCGGCCACACGCTGCTGTTGCTCGATGCGACCGGCGCCTACCACCGCCAGATGACCCGCCACCTCGATGAAAGCGCACCGGGCCGGATGGTCACGCCACTTATTCGCCTGCAGGATCCGGCCTATACGCGCGTCGTGCTCGTGACCCTGCCGGAGACGACACCGGTCTCCGAAGCCGGCGCCCTTCAGGACGATCTTCGCCGGGCCGGTATCGAGCCCTATGGCTGGGTGATCAACAAGTCGATGGCGATCACCGGCACCACCGATCCGCTTCTCGCCGCCCGCATCAGGGGCGAGGCGATCCAGATCGAACGTGTGAAACATGATTTCGCCAGCCGGGTCTACGGGCTGGATTTTCGTGCCATTGCCCCGGTCGGCCTCGACGAACTGCGCGCCATCGCCACCCGCAGTTAGGCAAACCTGCCCCCGCCGGCGACATCGCCGGGCGGGGCCGCAGGTTCAGAAGCGGATATCCAGCCGTCCCCTGAGCTGCTGCTGCCAGTCGCCGGCACCGGCCTGGCCGGCATAGGAAAGCCCGACAGTCGCGTTTTCCCGAATGGCGAAGGAAAGACCCGCCTCCATCACCGCGACGTCGGAAGCGATCGGAACGCCCTCGACCGTGAAACTGTCGCTTCCGGCAAAGGCATGACGAACGCTCGCCGTCCCGTCGCCGAAATCATGACGCCAGCCGAGCATGCCCTGGAACATGGCCGCGGCCCCACCGATCTCCACGGCCCTTTCGCCGCGCAGGCCGAGCGTGCCGTAAGTCGTCGCATAGCTACTCGCCCCGCCCGAAAGCGCGGATACGCCGCCGCTCTCGGAATAACCGTCGCTCTGCAGATGGACATAGGCCAGTCCGGCAAACGGCGAGATCCGCCCGAAGCCGGTTTCGACGTCGTAGCTTGCCTCTCCAAACAACTGTGCGGTCGCGGCGTCATAGCCCGCCTCGTTGACGTCGGCCAGGCTGCCGAAATCGACGGTCCGCTCGGTATTCAACCGATGCCAAGTATAGGCTGCGCCGAAACGAAGATCGACCGGACCGAAGGCACGGCCACCGTAGGCGCCCAGCGTGTTGTTGTCCGATGTCCCGGAGGAGGAGCGCGAATCGACGTCGAAGGCGGTGCGGCTGTAGCTTGCGGCAAGGCCGATGCGCCAGTCGTCGGCGAAGATCCCGTCGACACCGCCGGCAAAGCCGCCCGTCGCATAGGCCAGCGAACCGGCATTTCCATCGCTCTCCGAACGTGCCCACGCACCATAAGCGGAGGTCCAGAAGCCGTAGCCCTGGTGATCGCCGTCAAGCAGTCGTGCATTGAAGGCATCGCGGACGAAATGGCTGTCGTCGACCAGCATCGCTTTGGCCGAGGCATGAACATCGCCGGCAAGATCGTCGAAAGCGCCAGGTACAGCGGCAGCTCCCAGTCCGGAGACGGCATTGTAGAGCGCATCCGACGTCGAAAGTGTCTCCAGTGCACCAGCGACGGCAAACTGGTTGTCCGTTTCGGCAAAGCTCGTAAAGCTCACGCCGTTGCGCAGAAGCGTCAGATAGACGTCATTTGCACCGTAGCTCAAGGTCGCATCGAGGAAGGCGAAACTATCGGTCAGGGTTCCGAACGTACCGGTGACCCCGCCTGCCGCGGTCAAGATGGTGTAGACGGTACCGGACGTGTAGGACGTCCCGTCGTCGATGCCGTTGACCGGTCCGACGCTGACGCTTGCGCCGCTGTCGATCGTGGCGGTGCCGGATGCATTGATCAGGTCGCTCGCGCCCGCATCGTTGACTTCCACCGAATAGACCGACCCGGCGGCGAAGGTGATATTCGCCACATTAATCGTGCCGATGGAATTGCCCGGCGCGACCGTACCGCCGCTCGCGACGGCGACATTGCCGAGCGTGCCGTTGCCGCCCAACGTCGCACCGCTCAGGACGTCGGCGACGACGGAAAGGGTCGACGTGTTGACCGAGACATAACCGCCAGCGATCGACAGCGCTCCGGTGAAATCCGTGTAGTCGCCGGTCAGGTTGGTCGTGCCGGACAGGAAGGAGAGCGTCCCGTCTCCTTCGACATCGGCGCCGAAGACATAGTCGCTGGCTGTATGATTGAAGACGATCTCGCCGGTGCCGTCACCGAAGATCACTGTTGATGTGTCGATCGCGCCGGCCGTCGCCGCGCTGCTTGCTGCGACCGCGCCGATGTTCAGGACACCACTTGATGTGGCTTCGTCTGCGATGACGATGCTGCCCGCCGAGATCGTTGCACCATTGGCCACCGTCAGGCTGCCGTCACCCTCGTTGCCGATTGAGAGCCGATCGGCGATCGTCAGGCTGGAGCCGGCACCGGATACGAGCACTGTTCCGTCGGATCCGACCTCATTACCGATGTTCAGGCGATTGCCGACCACGGATCCCCCGGCCAGAACCGATAGATAGCCGGTACCGAAGCGTCCGACATTAAGGTCGCCGGAGTAGAGGACCATCGGATCGACGATCGCCGACCACGTGGACCCTGTCCCGGTCACAGTCATGGTGCCGATCGAGCCGCTGAGGTCCCCCAGGATCCCCTGCAGCGCGCTGATCGAACCGCCGGCGGAAATCGTGACCGTGCCTTCGGAACCGGTATTGTGACCGGCTATGAACGCGTCGCTCATTTCCCACGACGATCCCGCACCGGTCACTGTCGCCTCGCTGTCGGAACCGTTCTCGGTACCCACATAGCCGAGTGTGCTCGTCACGACGCCGCCGTCTGCGATGGTGAGGAATCCGTCGCCGAGATTGCCGACATAGAGCGTGTCGGTGTTGTCCCAGCGGCTGCCGGAACCGGTGACCGTGGCCGTTCCGCTCGCCGACGCATTCCAGCCGAGGATGGCTCCGTCCGAATCGACCGTGCCGCCGTTGCGGATGGTCAACTCACCCTCACCATCGTAACCGACACCAATGCGATCGACGATGTCGAGCGTCGCGTCGTCGACAATGATCGACCCGTGTCCCGTGCCGGAGCTGCCGAGATAGGCGGCCCCAACATCGACATCGCCGCCGTCGAGGATCTCCAGCGTGCCCTCCCCGATCGTGCCAAGAAGGAGATCGCCAAGGACATTCCATCGGCTCGCGGTTCCGCTGGCACTTCCGCTCACCGTGACAAAGCTGCCCGAAGCAGCCGCAGAGTTGGCCACCGCTGCACTGCCGGCCTCGACATAACCACCATTGGTGATCTCGAGAGTGCCGAGGCTGCCGCCACCGACGAGAAGATGATTGGTCGTGGTCCAGGTCGAACCGACCCCGTCGACAACAGCGTTGCCGTGGGTGTTGGTACCGTTGGAAATCACGCTGTTGGCGCTGGTGACATCCGAGCCGGAAAGAACGTTCAGATAACCGGTCGCCCCGGATACGCCATCGCCGCCGAAACCGACATAGAGATAGCCGGAAGAGATGAGCTGGGAATTGTTCTCCAGCCTGACCGTACCGGTCGAGGTGGGTCCGCTGCCGATGTAAAGCGCACCCGTGTTGACGGAAGCGCCGCCGAGAATGCTGATCAAACCCTCACCGGCATTACCGACGTAGATGTCACCGGAATTGATCCATGCATTTCCCGCGCCGTTGATGGTCAGCGTCCCGCTCGAGCCCGTGCTCCAACCGAACGTCGCGGTGGTCGAATTGAGATCGTCGTTGACGGTAAGGTCCCCGGTCGAACCCAGGCCGATCAGAAGATTGCCCACATTTCCGGCGGCGTTGTCGAGAACGACCCCGGTCTTGTCGATCCGTCCCTCGTCAGCGGCAGTGGGAGTATGGTTATACCACTCCCAGTTGCCGTCATTGAACCAGTCAGAGCTGACCGCCCCAGTCCAATTCACAGTGTCGGCACGTGCCACTCCCGAGATCCCGGCGGCCACACACAGGGCCAGAACACTGGTCGAAGATAGCCGGCGCAGGCGGGCATGACGGGCGGACTTCACAGGCAAACCTCCCCGAAGAGTCAATCCGCGGGGAAAGAGAATATCCGCCTAAATCAACAACTTCGAATATATAAACAGAATCTTACAACTCTTTCTGGACAGCGCCTCGCACCGGGTCAACGAAGCCGTGAGTGAAAACTAAACTATGACCTAAATTGGCCGTAAGGGATTTCGGCGATGCGCCGGTTTCACTTGTCGGTGGGAGCAGTTGCTGAGTTTCGCCGTGCCAGCACATTCTCGCGCCATACTGTAAAAAGCCCCGCACCCACGACGATGACCGCGCCGATCACCATGTTGGCCTTCAGCGTCTCCCCGAAGACGACGACGGCGATGCCGGAAGCGAGAACGAGCTGCAGGTAGGTGATCGGCTGGACCGCGACGGCGTGGAGATTGTCATAGGCCTTGATCAGCAGGAAATGGCCGGCGATCCCCGTGCAACAGAGGAGGATCATCCACTTCCAGTCGGAGGGCGCAAGCGGCGTCCAGAAGAACGGTCCGGCGATCGAAAGCGCGATGGCACCGACGATCCCGATATAGAAGAAGCTGGTCATGGGGCCGTCGGCCCGGCTCACCAGCCGGGTCAGCAATCCGTAGATCGCACCGATCACCGCCGTCGCGATGGGCAGGATGACATAGGGGCTGAAATCACCGCCGCTGGGAGACAGGATCAGCAGCACGCCGCAGAGGCCGACGCCGATCGCCGTCCACCGGCGCCAACCGACCTTCTCGCCGAGGATAGGCACCGAGAGCAGTGCGACGATCAGCGGACCGGAGGCGAAGATCGCCTGGGACTGGGCAAGACCGACCAGGGCGAAGGCCGAAATGGCGATCGGGATCTGGGTGGCGAGCAGCATGCCGCGCGCGATCTGCAACAGCGGACGCTGCGTTGCAGCCGCCGCCTTCAGCCCGCCGCGCGCCCGCATGGCCAGGAGGATCGCGAAGGCCGCGAAGGCCCAGTAACGGAACATCGCCACCAGCACCGGCGGATAGGCCATGCCGAGATGTTTCGAAACCGCGTCCTGCACCGAGAAGATGATGAAGGCGAGGATGGCGAAGGCATAGCCGAGCGGCGTGGATTTCATGAAACCGGCAGACCGTGGAAGAGAGCGGAGAAGCGCCCTGCTCCGGGCACAAAGACACGAATCGATCGTATACGTCTCTTGTCATTTGCAAAGTCGGAACTTTGCACATCTGCCGTGCGGCGGGCGGGAGGATTGAAACCTCCGCACCGACCTGTCCGGCAGTGCGGGCGCCGCTTGCCCTTCCGCCCCCGGCCATGCTCTAACCGGCCATGGCTTTCACGCTTCGCCAATTGCAGTATTTCGTCGCCGTCGCCGAACAGGGATCGGTCACGCGCGCCGCACAGAACCTGTCGATCTCGCAGTCCTCGGTGACCGAAGCGATCAAGGAACTAGAGGGCGATCTCGGCGTCGAACTTTTCGACCGCCACCCGCGCGGCCTGTCGATCACTCACAACGGCCACCAGTTTCTTCGCCATGCGACGAAGATCCTGGCGACCGTTTCCGACGCCCGCAACGCCTTCTCCGAAACCCAGGAGAACACCGGCGGCACCCTCAATATCGGCGTCACCTCGCTGGTCGCCGGCTACGTCCTGTCCGATCTGCTCGCCCGCTACCGCCGCGCCTGCCCGGGCGTCGAGGTCTCGGCCATCGAGGATAATGGCTCCTATCTCGAACACCTCTTGATCGGCGGCGAGCTCGATGTCGCGGTCATGGTCATTTCCAACCTGCGCGACCGCCTGGCGCTGCAGGCAGAGATCCTTGAAACCTCTCCCTATCGCCTGTGGCTGCCCATGGGTCACCCGCTGGTCTCCGCAGACATCATCTCGGTCGCCGACATTGCCCGCGAACCGCTGATCATGCTGACGGTCGACGAAATCGAGGAGAACACCGGCAAGCTGCTCTCGGCACTCGGCGCCCGCCCCCATGTCGCCTTTCGAACCCGCTCGGTGGAAGCGGTCCGCAGTCTCGTGGCAACCGGTGCCGGGGTCGCCCTTCTCCCGGATCTGGTCTACCGCCCGTGGTCGCTGGAAGGCGACCGCATCGAAAGCCGCGACGTCTCCGGCGCCCTCCCCGTCGTTCAGGTCGGCATGGTCTGGCGCAAGGGCTCGAGCCTGCCGCAATCCGCCCGCGACTTCGTCGGCATCGCCGAGGCGCTGAGGAGCGGCCGGGGACGGTAGTTCAGGAAAGATTGGAGTTTGCCCCTCACCCTGACCCTCTCCCCGCTTACGGAGAGAGGGGACGGCCGCGGCAGTGCCACTTGTCCCTTGTAACTTCCCAAATGGCGCATTCGGCTATGTAATGCCGGTTGCGGTGGCGGATGGGAGACCGAATTCCCTTTGGGACAGCAAGCCCGTGGGAGAGCAAGGGTCTCCGTCCGCCGTTCCATCG